>NZ_CP110636.1:0-4800000 GCF_026153355.1 Streptomyces endophytica
CCGAAGGCGTGCTTGACGGTGTCCCTGCGGGCCAGGCGGACGGCCGCCAGCACCAGCGAGACGGCCAGCGCGGCGATCGCCGAGACGTGCAGGTCCTTGTTGACCGTGAAGATCGCGACGAAGAGCAGGCCGGGGAGCACCGTCTCCACCAGGCCCCGCACACCGCCGAACGCCTCGAACAGCGCCGCCTCGGTCACCTCCCGGCCGGCTCCGCCCGTCGTCCGGCGGGGCCGGGGCGGTGGGGGCGGGGTCGGCGCCGGGGGTGGCGCCGGCGGCGGCGTGCGGATCGGTGGTCGGTCGGTCGTAAGACGTCACCGGCTACTCCTGTCCGAGCGGTCGGAGTTCGTACTTCGGATTGAAGAGCACCCGGCGTCCGTGACTCAGCGAGATCCGGCCCGAGGCGATGAGCTTACGGCCGGCTCGATCCCGACGATGGAGCGGCGGCCGAGCCACACCACGTCGAGCGCGGCGGAGCCGTCGAACAGCTCCGCCTCCAGCGCGGGCACACCGGCGCGCGGTCGCAGCGTGACATGCCGCAGGGTGCCGGTGACCTTGACTATCTGGCGGTCGTCGCAGTCGCAGATGCGGGTGCACCCCGCGTCCTCGGCGTCCTGCTGCAACTCGGCGGACTGCAGCTCCTCCTCGGAGGAGGACAGCCTGTCGAGCATCCGGCGAAAGCGACCGGCCGGCTTCTCGGGTCGGGTCCCAGCACTCATAACGCCAGCGTACCGGTGCCCGGGTCCGCGGATCACGGCGTCCACAGGGAGATCCCACCGCGGGCGCCCGGCCCCGTCCGCCCCGCCCGGCTCACTGCTCGAAGCGGTACCCCATCCCCGGCTCGGTGATGAAGTGCTTCGGGTGCGAGGGGTCGCTCTCCAGCTTGCGGCGGAGCTGGGCCATGTAGACCCGCAGGTAGTTCGTCTCGGTGCCGTAGGACGGGCCCCAGACCTCCTGGAGCAGCTGCTTCTGGCTGACCAGCCGGCCCGCGTTGCGGACCAGGACCTCCAGGAGGTGCCATTCGGTGGGGGTCAGCCGGATGTCCCGGCCGCCGCGGTTGACCTTCTTCGCGGCGAGGTCGACGGTGAAAGCCCTGGGTCTCCACGACCACGGCGGTGTCGGCCGGCCCGGTCGGCTCGGCCCGGCGCACCGCCGCCCGCAGCCGGGCCAGCAACTCGTCCATACCGAAGGGCTTGGTGACGTAGTCGTCCGCGCCCGCGTCCAGCGCCTCCACCTTCTCGTCGGAGGTCTGCCGGGCGGAGAGCACCAGGATCGGTACCCGGGTCCAGCCCCGCAGCCCCTGATCACTTCGACGCCGTCCATGTCGGGCAGGCCGAGGTCCAGGACGATGACGTCGGGGTGGCGGGCGGCGGCGAGCTTGAGGGCGGTGGCCCCCGTCGGGGGCGGCGTCGACCTCGTACTTGCGCGCCTTCAGGTTGATCACGAGGGCGCGGACGATCTGCGGCTCGTCATCGACCACAAGCACCGGTTCACTGGCGATCTCCTCGTGGTGTGGTGTCGTGTCCCGGCGGGGCGGGGTCGGGGCGTTTCCCCGCGGGGCGGCCCGCGGGACGTGGGGTGGGGAGCAGCGGTGGGGTCCGGCTCATGTCGTGGCCTGGGCCGGGAGGTCGGGCCGGACCGGCGGCCGGCCGCCCGCGGCCCGGAGCGTGAGGACCATCGTCATACCGCCTCCCGGGGTGTCCTCCGCGGCCAGCGTGCCGCCCATCGCCTCCGCGAAGCCCCGGGCCACGGCGAGCCCCAGCCCCACGCCGGCGCCGCGCGGGACGTCGCCGTAGCGCTGGAACGGCTCGAAGATCCGGTCCTTGGCGCTGTCCGGCACGCCCGGACCGCGGTCGGCGATCCGCAGCTCCACCCGGTCGCCGAGCGCGCTGGCCGCGACCAGCACCGCCTCGCCGTCCGGGCTGTACTTCACGGCGTTCTCGACGAGATTGGCGACCGAACGTTCCAGCAGTCCGGGGTCGACCGCGACCATCGGCAGCTCTTCCGGGATGTCCAGGGTGACGCTGCTCTCCGGCACGCCGCCGAGCGCCATCGGCACGACCTCGTCGAGGTCGAGCTCGCGGATCAGCGGGGTGACCGTGCCGGTCTGCAGCCGGGACATGTCCAGGAGGGTTGCCCACCAGGTGGTCCAGCCGGTCCGCGCCCGCCTCGATGCCCGCCAGCAGCTCCGCCTCGTCCTCCGGCGACCAGGCCACGTCGTCCGAGCGCAGGGAGGTGACCGAGGCCTTGATGCTCGCCAGCGGCGTCCGCAGGTCGTGGCTGACCGCGGCCAGCAGCGCCGTCCGGATGCGATTGCCCTCGGCCAGCTCCCGGGCCCGTTCCGCCTCGCCGACCAGCCGCTGCCGGTCGAGGACGACGGCGGCCTGGGCGGCGAAGGCGGCCAGCACCCGGCGGTCCTCGGCGGGCAGCACCCGCCCGGTCAGCGCCAGCGCCATGTGGTCCCCCACCGGCATGTCGACGTCCGCGTCCTCCGGGCGCTGCAGCGGCTCGCCCTTGTCGGAGCCGCCGGCCCGGCCCGCGCAGGTCCACGGGTCGACGTCGCTGCGCCGCTCCAGCAGCGCCACGGTGTCCATGCCGAAGGTCTCCCGGACCCGCTCCAGCAGGGCGTTCAGCGTCGTCCGCCGCGCAGCACGCTGCCGGCGAGGAAGGACAGGATCTCCGACTCGGCACGCAGCCGGGCCGCCTGGTGGGTGCGGCGGGCCGCGAGGTCCACCACCGAGGCGACCGACACCGCGACCGCGAAGAAGATCGCGATGGCGACGATGTTCTGCGGGTCGCTGATGGTGAGGGTGTGGGTCGGGGGCGTGAAGTAGAAGTTCAGCAGCAGCGAGCCGACCGCCGCGGACGCCAGCGCCGGCAGCTGCCCGCCGAGCAGCGCCGCGACGACGGTCAGGAAGAGGAACAGCAGGACGTCGTTGGCCAGCCCGGGGCCGTTGGCGAGGCCGGACAGCAGCAGCGAGAGCAGCGCCGGGCCGACCACGCCGACCAGCCAGCCGGCGATGATCCGGGCCCGCCCCAGCCGCGCACCGCGCGCCACCGGCAGCCCACGGCCCTTGGCGACCTCCTCGTGGGTGACGATGTGCACGTCGAGGTCCGGCCCCGATTCACGGGCGACGGTCGCCCCCACCCCGGGCCCGAAGACGTACTGCCAGGTCTTGCGGCGGCTCGATCCCAGCACGATCTGCGTGGCGTTCACCCCGCGCGCGAACGCAACCCAGCAGCGCACTCGGTATGTCGTCCCCGATGACGTGGTGGAACGTGCCGCCGAGGTCCTCCACCAGGGTCCGCTGGACGGCGAGTTCCTTGGGCGAGGCGGAGGTCAGCCCGTCGCTGCGGGCTATGTAGACGGCGAGCACCTCGCTGCCCGAGCCCTTGGCCGCCATCCGGGCGGCGCGGCGGATGAGCGTACGGCCCTCGGGGCCCCGGTCAGGCCGACCACGATCCGCTCGCGGGCCTGCCAGGTCGACCGGATCGAGTGCTCCGCGCGGTACTCCTGGAGGTACTCGTCGACGCGGTCGGCGACCCAGAGGAGCGCCAGCTCGCGCAGCGCCGTGAGGTTGCCCGGCCGGAAGTAGTTCGACAGGGCGGCGTCCACCTTGTCGGGCTGGTAGATGTTCCCGTGCGCCATCCGGCGCCGGATCGCCTGGGGCGACATGTCGACCAGTTCGATCTGGTCGGCCCGCCGCACCACCTCGTCGGGCACGGTCTCGCGCTGCCGGACGCCCGTTATGGACTCGACGACGTCCCCGAGCGACTCCAGGTGCTGGATGTTCACCGTCGAGATGACATCGATGCCGGCTTCCAGCAGCTCCTCGATGTCCTGCCAGCGCTTGGCGTTGCGCGAACCGGGCACGTTGGTGTGGGCCAACTCGTCGACCACGGCCACGGCGGGCTTGCGTTCCAGCGCCGCGTCCACGTCCATTTCGGTGAAGACCGAGCCGCGGTACGTCAGCTCGCGGCGCTGGATCTGCTCCAGGCCGTGCAGCATGACCTCCGTACGGGGCCGCCCGTGGTGCTCGACGAACGCCACCGCGACGTCCGTGCCCCGCTCCACGCGCCGGTGCGCCTCGGACAGCATCGCGTAGGTCTTGCCGACGCCGGGCGCCGCCCCGAGATAGATCCGTAGCTTGCCGCGTGCCATGGCCCCATTGTCTTACGTGAAGGCCGCCCCCACCGGGCTGGCCTGCTGCGACCCTATCGACCCCACAAGGGAACAAAAGCCGCAGTTGACGACTTCACCCCCGGTCTTGACGCGACTCTGATACGGGCGCCCGTAACCGGTCCAGCAGGGGGCTGGGCACCCGGCCCGGTGCTTCCGGACCGGTGCTTCCGACCGGTGCTTCCGGCGCAGTGCTTCCGGACGGCGAAAACACCTCGCCGGACGTCCCGACCGACTGCGACGATGCCCCTCATGACGGACGCCGCGCCCGCACCCGAGCCCACCACCGGCACCAGCACCGGCCACTCCCCCGCACCGGCAGAAGATCTGACGGCGGGCCGCATGCCCGCGGTGCGGGTCGCACACACGCCGACCTGGACGCCGCCACGCTCAAGGCGGTACGCGCCCTCCTCTACGGCGTCTTCGACGACATGACCGAGGAGGACTGGGACCACGCGCTCGGCGGTCTGCACGCCCTGGCCTACGAGGACGGCGAACTCGTCGGCCACGCCTCCGTCATCCAGCGCCGGCTGCTGCACGGCGGCCGAGCCCTGCGCTGCGGGTACGTCGAGGGGGTCGGCGTACGCGCGGACCGGCGCGGCCGGGGCCACGGGGCGGCCATGATGGCCGCGCTGGAACGAGTCATCCGCGCGGCCTACGACCTCGGCGCGCTCGGCGCCTCCGACGAGGCCGCCGCCTTCTACGCCGCCCGGGCTGGCAGCAGTGGCGCGGCCGCTCCTGGACCCTCACCCCGTCCGGCATCCAGCGCACCGCCGACGAGGACGACTTCCTCTACGTCCTGCCGACCCCCGCCACCGCCTTGGACCTCGGCTCCGACCTCACCTGCGACTGGCGCGACGGCGACGTCTGGTAGCGACAACTTCCGGCAACGGCGTGCGGGGCCGGGCCGACGCACCGCCGTTGCCGGAGGGCAAGGGCGGAGGCCGGCCAGGTTCCGCCGTATCGCGGTATCGCCGTATCGCCGTCACCGCGGGACGAAGCGGTCGACCAGGAGGGTGAGGCGGTCGGGGGCCCGGTCGGCGGGCAGGCGCCCGGCGCGGGTGAGCGTGACCAGTCCGTGCAGCGCGGCCCAGAACGTCGCGACGAACAGCCCGGTTCGTCGGGGTGCGCATGGTGGACGAGCGGATCCACCAGGGCCTGGAACGCCTCACGCAGCGGCGCGGGCGTGGCCTCGTCGGCGAACGGGAGACCGTTGTCGAGGCGGAACATCGCGTCGTACAGGGCGGGATTCTTGCCCCGGAAGTGGCTGTAGAGCACGGGCTGGCTGTACTCGATCTGCTCGGCGAGGCGCCGCGTGGTGACGGCATCCCATTCGTGCGCCTCGGCCAGCTCGCGGGCCGTGGAGACGATCAGCCTGTGGCGGTGGACCCGCTCGCGTTCCTTGCGTTCACGTACCGACATGACGTGATGCTAGCGTCGCTAGACAAAAGAGCAACGACATCTCCAGCATCGAACTCGGAACCTGTGGAGTTCGCGGTGGCGGTCTTCGTCAACCAGATCCTCGACCGGCTCCCGAACGACGGCGGACTCGACGCCCGGAGCGACGGGGCGCGCGTCCTCGGCCGGGTCATGCCGTTCTGGTATATCGGCTCGGTCGTCCTCGGCGCGGCGTGGTCCGCACTGACCTGGGGCGACCGGGGCACCTCACTCATCGCCGTGGGCACGGTGCTGCTCGTACTGAGCGTGGTGATGTCGATCCTGCTGCTCGTCCCGATCAACTCACGCGTCGCGACCTGGTCGAAGGAGGGCGTACCCGCCGACTGGAAGCAGCAGGTGGGCCGTTGGGACCGCTTCCACTACGTCCGCGTAGCCATCATCGTGCTCGCGTTCGTACTGTTCACGGTCGCGCTGATCTGACGCCCCACCAGGCCGTGTACTGCGGACCCCTGAAGCCGCCCGGACCTGCCGCTGTTCACCGTGGCGCCCCGAGCCGTCCGTAGTGGCCGCCCAGCCCGAAGCGACTCGGGAAGGGGCGGCCATGCGCGCGTCGGTCGGGAAGGGGCGGCCATGCGCGCGTCCGGCTGGGTGCGCGGGGGCGGGCCATGACCAGTCCTTCCACTACGCCCTCGCGATCCCGACGAACCGCCTAGCCGCGCCGGCCCGCCTGGCTCGGCTCGCCCTCTCGGCTGGGCGCGCCCTCTTCCGTGATCAGTCCGTCGTTGAGCGTGAGGACGCGGTCGGCCAGGCCCAGGAGGGTGTTGTCGTGGGTGGCGACCAGGGCCGTGACGCCCTCGCTGCGGACGACGGCGCGCAGCAGTTCCATCACCTCCAGGCCGGTTTCCGCGTCGAGTTGGCCGGTGGGCTCGTCGGCTATGAGCAGGGCCGGGCGATTGGCCAGCGCGCGGGCTATCGCGACGCGTTGTTGCTGGCCGCCGGAGAGTTCGCCCGGGCGCTGCCGGGCGTGGTCGGCGAGGCCGACCAGTGACAGCAGCAGCGCGACCCGTTCTTCTCGCTCACGTGCCGGGACCTCGCGGAGCCGCAAGGGCACTCCGACGTTCTCGGCGGCGCTCAGGATCGGTATCAGCCCGAACGACTGGAAGACGAAGCCGATGCGGTCGCGACGCATTTCCAGCAGTCCGGTCTCACCGAGCTCGGCGAGCGGGGTGCCGTCGACGGTGATGCGTCCGGCGTCCGGAGTGTCCAGGCCGCCGATGAGATTGAGGAGCGTCGTCTTGCCGGATCCGGAACGGCCGCGCAGGGCCACCAGTTCGCCGCGCGGGACGCGGCAGGACACCCCGCGGAGCGCGTGCACGGCACCGGCGTCGCTGCCCGCACTGCCGTAACTGCGGTGCAGGTCCTCGACGATGACCATCGACGTGGCGTCACCGCTCGCCTCACCTCCCCCGGGCGCGTGGGATGTGCCCGACGTAGCCGATGTGTCCGCAGCGCCACCCGTGTCCGGTCGCGATGTGCTTCCCCGCTGTGCATGATCCGTTCCCCCAGTCCCCTTGCGGCATCGGTCCGCCGCGCCGGCCGGGCACCCTCGGCGGTGCCTGCCGATGGCGTCAGTATGCGTACCGCGCAGTTCGGCAGGCAACGCCTGTGGATAACTCTCGGACGGGGCCTCGGACGGGACCTCGGGCGGGGCCCCGGACGAGGCCGCAGGCGCCAACGCCCAAACAAATACGGTCAGTTCGGGTTCTCGGCGTGGGTCAAGGTCTCCCAGGCCACGAAGAGGTTGTTGGAGCCTGCCGGGCGCTGCTGTTCGGTGAGCTTCTGCGTGTTCGGCATGGCGTGGTGCAGGCGGTTGTGCAGGGCGTTGTAGCCGACCTCGGTGACGGGCCCCAGGCCACGTTTGACGGTGCCGCCGCACAGCCAGGACGGCGGGGTGGTGCCGAGTTCGTAGGTGGCCTGGAAGCCGAGCGCCTGGCGCAGCCGTTCGGCGACCTCGGGGTAGAGGTCCTGGCCCTGCAAACGGGTGGTCTCGGCGATGTGGGAGATGGCCGACAGGCCGTATCCGGTGTGGGTGAAGTCGCGGCAGGTTTCCTGGGTGAGGCCGTCGACGAAGGTGGACTGGCCCTGCCAGTACTTGATGATCTTGTCGCGGGTGTTCAGGCCGCTGCCCGGTGTGGTCCTGGGCAGCTCGCCGTCGGACCTGAGGTAGATGTACGCGGGCACGCGGGCGCGGAAGGTGGCGAGGGCCTTGTCGTACGAGGTCTTGTCCTCCAGGAAGACGGAGATGCCGACGGCGGCCTCCATCATGCTCAGTTCCCAGTTCCCGTTGCTGTGCGAGCCGTTGATGACCTCGGGGAGGTAGACGGTGCGCAGCATTCCGGCGAAGCGGTCGATGCGGTTCTTGGGCCAGCCGTCGTAGGTGTAACGGATGATCTCGGCGGCGCGCGGCCAGGAGGAGCCCGCCCAGCCGGTCTGTAGTGGGGCGTTGCTGTTGGTGTGCTCCTTGAGGGTGGCGGACCAGGCGTCCATGATCTGGATCGCCTTGTCGGCGTACCTGCCGTCGCGGGTGAGGTACCAGGCCAGCGAGAGGGTGTAGGCGGCGAGGGCGTCCTCTCGTTCGTCGGTGCAGCCGTGGTTGGGCTTGGAGTACGGGCCGCATTCGACGGTGGCGCGGGGCTTGGGGGCGCGGGAGAGCGAGGCGTAGGGGCTCGCCATCATCGCGTCGAAGGCACTCTTCCAGGGCTGAGCGCCGGAGTTGACCTTGCTGCGGACGTAGTCGAGTTGGCGCGTGCCGACGAGGACGCCGGGGTGGGTGAAGGTGGCCGGTGCCGCCGCGGACGGTTTCGGGGCCGCCGGGGCCGCGGTGGACGGGGCGCCCATGAGGAGGCTCACGGTCAGGGCGCCGGCCAGCGCGCCGGCGACGAGGGTGAACGTTCTGCGCATGGGGGGTGGGTGCCTTCCTGCCGAGATGCTCAAGGGGAGGAACGAGGAGCTGTTCTCGTACATGAATGACAGGCGTTGATGTGAACGCGTGTCATGGCTGGGGAAGGTAGAACCAAGCCGATGCCTCGTCAAGGCGTGCGACAGGAAGCCGACGCAGAGGTGCGGCGGGTCCGCCGTGCGTCACAACTGCCCGGCGTGCAGGGCACGTTCAACTACCTGAAAACAGAAAGCGGCCCCCGGGGAGAAGCTCCCCGGAGGCCGCCCGCCATCCGTCGTTCGGCAAGGCCCTCGTTCGGCGCCGCCGTCGTTCCGCTCAGCCCCTGTTCAGCCCTTCTCCCCCTGCCCCCGCGCCAGGTCCCGCAGTGCGACGTTCAATTCCAGTACGTTCACCCGCGGTTCGCCGAGGAAGCCGAGGGTGCGGCCCTCCGTGTGCCGGGTGACGAGCCGGCGCACCGTGGTTGCCGGGAGGTGGTTCTCCTTGGCGACGCGGGCGGCCTGGAGTTGTGCGTACGCCGGGGAGATGTCCGGGTCGAGGCCCGAGCCGGACGAGGTGACCGCGTCCGCGGGGACCTTCGACTCGGGGACGCCGTAGGTCTCGGCGACCCACTTCTTGCGTTCCCGGACCGCCTTGAGCAGGTCGGTGTTGTTGGCGCCCAGGTTGGAGGCGCCGGAGACCTGCAGGTCGTACTGGGTGTTGACGCCGTTGGCCCGGTTGCTGCCGAGTCCCGCGGAGGGACGCGGCTGAAAGAACCGCAGGTCGGGGATCGGGTTGCCCTGTTTGTCGGTGCCCTTGTCGTAGCGCTGGCCGAGGAGCGAGGAGCCGACGGCCTTGCCGTGCGAACGGACCTCTGACCCGTTGGCCTGGTCGGAGAAGGCCGCCTGGGCCACGCCGGTGACCACAAGCGGATAGATGACGCCGCACACCACGGTCAGGACGAGCAGGGCGCGCAGGCCGGCGCCGATCAACCGGGCGGTGTTGCGTACCGAGTTGTTCATGGCGGTTACCACGCTTTCCGCATCAGTGCAGACCGGGGATGAGGGAGATGAGCAGGTCGATGAGTTTGATGCCGAGGAAGGGGGCGATCAGGCCGCCGAGGCCGTAGACGGTCAGGTTGCGGCGGAGCATCCGGTCGGCGCTGACCGGGCGGTACTGCACGCCCTTGAGGGCGAGCGGCACCAGCGCGATGATGATCAGCGCGTTGAAGATGATCGCCGACAGGATGGCGGAGTTGGGGCTGGACAGCCGCATGATGTTGAGGGTGTCCAGGCCCGGGTAGGCCACCGCGAACATCGCCGGGATGATGGCGAAGTACTTGGCGACGTCGTTGGCGATCGAGAAGGTGGTCAGCGCGCCCCGGGTGATCAGGAGCTGTTTGCCGATCTCGACGATCTCGATGAGCTTGGTCGGGTTGGAGTCGAGGTCGACCATGTTGCCGGCCTCCTTGGCGGCCGACGTACCGGTGTTCATCGCCACGCCGACGTCCGCCTGGGCCAGCGCCGGGGCGTCGTTGGTGCCGTCACCGGTCATCGCGACGAGCTTGCCGCCCGCCTGTTCGCGCTTGATGAGCGCCATCTTGTCCTCGGGCGTGGCCTCGGCGAGGAAGTCGTCCACGCCGGCCTCGTCGGCGATGGCCTTGGCCGTCAGCGGGTTGTCGCCCGTGATCATGACAGTCTTGATGCCCATGCGGCGCAGCTCGTCGAACCGCTCCCGCATGCCCTCCTTGACGACGTCCTTGAGGTGGATGACGCCCAGGACGCGCGGCCCGCGCTCGTCCTCCAGGGCCACCAGCAGTGGGGTGCCGCCGGCCTGGGAGATCGCGTCGGTGAGCTGCTGGGCGTCCTCGGCGACCTCGCCGCCGCGCTCCTTGACCCAGGCGAGGACCGAACCGGTCGCGCCCTTGCGGATCTTGCGCCCGTCCACGTCCACCCCGGACATGCGGGTCTGCGCGGTGAAGGCGATCCACTCGGCGCGTTCCAGCTCACCCTGGTGACGTTCGCGCAGCCCGTACTTCTCCTTGGCGAGGACGACGATCGAGCGGCCCTCGGGGGTCTCGTCGGCCAGCGAGGAGAGCTGGGCGGCGTCCGCGACCTCGGCCTCCGTCGTGCCGCGTACGGGCACGAACTCGGCGGCCTGGCGGTTGCCGAGGGTGATGGTGCCGGTCTTGTCGAGCAGCAGCGTCGAGACGTCCCCCGCGGCCTCGACGGCCCGTCCGGACATCGCCAGGACGTTGCGCTGCACCAGCCGGTCCATGCCCGCGATGCCGATCGCGGACAGCAGGGCGCCGATGGTCGTCGGGATCAGGCAGACCAGCAGCGCGAGCAGCACGATCATGGGCTGTTCGGCGCCCGCGTAGATCGCGAACGGCTGGAGGGTGACGACGGCCAGCAGGAAGACGATGGTCAGCGAGGCGAGCAGGATGTTCAGCGCGATCTCGTTGGGGGTCTTCTGCCGTGCGGCGCCCTCGACGAGGTTGATCATCCGGTCGATGAAGGTCTCACCGGGCTTTGTGGTGATCTTGATGACGATGCGGTCGGAGAGCACCTTCGTCCCGCCGGTGACGGCCGACCGGTCACCGCCGGACTCGCGGATGACCGGGGCCGATTCGCCGGTGATGGCGGACTCGTCGACGGACGCGACGCCTTCGACGACATCGCCGTCACCGGGGATGATGTCGCCGGCCTCGCAGACGACGAGGTCGCCGATGCGCAGCTCGGTGCCGGCGACCTGCTCCTCCACGCCGCCGCTCAGCCGACGCGCCACGGTGTCGGTCTTGGCCTTGCGCAGGGTGTCGGCCTGCGCCTTGCCGCGGCCCTCGGCGACCGCCTCGGCCAGATTGGCGAAGATCACGGTCAGCCACAGCCAGACGGCGATCGCCCAGCCGAACCAGTCCCCGGGGGACAGACAGGCGAAGAGCGTGGTGAGGACGGAGCCGACCTCGACCACGAACATCACGGGGGACTTGACCATCACCCGCGGATCGAGCTTGCGCAGCGCGTCCGGCAGGGACTTGACCAGCTGCTTGGGGTCGAAGAGGCCGCCGCCGACGCGGCCGCCGCCGGGCTGGTGCCCGCCGGGGAGGTCCTGGTGCGGGGCGCGGGTCGGGGTGGCTGTCGGGGTGGTGGTCATGGAGCCGGGCTCCTCAGGCTTGGCGGGGGCGGTCATGACAGGCCCTCCGCCAGCGGGCCGAGTGCCAGCGCCGGGAAGTAGGTCAGACCGGTGATGATCAGGATGGTGCCGACGAGCAGCCCGGCGAAGAGCGGCTTCTCGGTGCGCAGGGTCCCGGCGGTCTCCGGGACGGGCTTCTGCTCGGCGAGCGAGCCGGCCAGCGCGAGGACGAACACCATCGGCAGGAAGCGGCCGAGCAGCATGGCCAGCCCGATCGTGGTGTTGTACCAGGGCGTGTTGGCGTTCAGGCCGGCGAAGGCGGAGCCGTTGTTGTTGGCGCCGGAGGTGAAGGCGTACAGGACCTCGGAGAAGCCGTGCGAGCCGGCGCCCAGGGCCTTGGTGTTGAGCATCGAGCCCAGTGCGTCGGGCAGCACCATCGAGGCGGCGGTGAAGCCGAGGACCAGCGTCGGGGTGACGAGGATGTAGCAGGCGGCGAGCTTGATCTCGCGGGTGCCGATCTTCTTGCCGAGGTACTCGGGCGTGCGGCCCACCATCAGGCCGGCGATGAACACCGCGATGACGGCCATGATCAGCATGCCGTAGAGACCGGAGCCGACGCCGCCGGGGGCGATCTCGCCCAGCATCATGCCCAGCAGTTGGAGGCCGCCGCCGAAGGCGGTGAAGGAGGAGTGGAAGGAGTCGACCGCTCCGGTGGAGGTGAGGGTGGTGGCCACCGAGAAGATCGACGAGGCGCCGACGCCGAAGCGGGTCTCCTTGCCCTCCATGGCGGCGCCCGCGGCCTGCAGGGCCGGACCGCCGTGCGCGAACTCGGTCCACATCATCAGGGCGGTGAAGCCGAGCCAGATGACGCCCATCGTGGCGAGGACGGCGTACCCCTGCCACACGTTGCCGACGAGCTTGCCGAAGGTCCGGGTCAGCGCGAACGGGATGACCAGGATCAGGAAGATCTCGAAGAGGTTGGTGAAGGCGTCGGGGTTCTCGAAGGGGTGGGCGGAGTTGGCGTTGAAGTAGCCGCCCCCGTTGGTGCCCAGTTCCTTGATGACCTCCTGGGAGGCGACCGCTCCGCCGTTGGTCTGCTGGTGCCCGCCGCCCAAGAACTGCCCGACCTCGTGGATGCCGGAGAAGTTCTGGATCGCGCCGCAGGCGACCAGGACGACGGCGCCGATGACGGAGATCGGTATGAGGACGCGGACGGTGCCGCGGACCAGGTCGGCCCAGAAGTTTCCGAGTTCGCCGGTGCGGGACCTGGCGAAGCCGCGGACCAGGGCGATCGCGACGGCCATGCCGGTGGCCGCGGACACGAAGTTCTGCACCGCGAGGCCGACGGTCTGCACGACGTGGCCCATGGCCTGCTCGCCGCTGTAGGACTGCCAGTTGGTGTTGGCGACGAACGACGCGGCGGTGTTGAACGCCTGGTCGGGACTGATCGACGCGAACCCGAGGGACAGCGGCAGACCGCCCTGGAGGCGCTGCAGGAGGTAGAGGAAGAGCACCCCCACCGCGGAGAAGGCCAGGACCCCGCGCAGGTAGGCGGGCCAGCGCATCTGGGCGTCCGGGTTGGCACCGATGCAGCGGTAGAGGATCTTCTCGGCGCGGAGGTGCCGCGGGGAGCTGTAGACGGCGGCCATGTGGTCACCGAGGGGGCGGTACGCCAGGGCCAGCGCCGCGACGAGCGCCGTCAGCTGGAGCACGCCGGCGAGGACGGGGCTCATCGAGCCCGTCACGGGGGCAGCGGTGATCACCTCAGAACCTCTCCGGGAAGACGAGGGCGAGGACGAGGTATCCCAGCAGGGCGACGGCGACGATCAGGCCGACAGTGTTCTCGACGGTCACAGCTTCGCCACCCCCTTGGCGACGAGGGCCACCAGCGCGAAGACCGCGAGCGTGACGACGACGAAGGCCACGTCGGCCATCGTGTGCTCCTAGAGGAGAGGGGAGTTCGGACCCCTAGAGCAAACCGCCCGCATGACCGCTCCTGACCGGCGTTGACGCCTCCCTTACGGCCATTAGCGCCCCGTTGACGGATCTCATACGCCGCTCGTCCTGACCTGCACAAACGCGGAGGGCCCGCACCCCCTCCCAGGGGTGCGGGCCCGTATGACCGTCGTGATCCGGCCGGTCCGGGTGCCCTTGCGGGCTCCGTCGGCCGGATCGTGGGTCAGCGGATCTCGGTGATCTCCGGTCCGCGCTCCAGGCGCTCCACGCCGCCGCCGAAGCGGGACTGCTCGACCTGCTCCTGCTGCACGCCGTCCGGCACCATCTGGGCGTCGTCCGGCAGCTTCAGGACGATCGGGTCGCGCGGCGCCATCGGGCCTTCGCCGCGGACGATCACGGTGTCCCGGAAGATGTGCTCCAGCACGCCCGCGGCCTGCGGCTGCACCGCGCCCTGGCCGGAGATCACGCCGCGCAGGAACCACCGCGGGCCGTCCACGCCCACGAACCGCACGACCTGCACGCCGTTCGTGCCGTCCGGCAGCTGGACCGGCACCTGAGCGCGCAGCTCCCAGCCCAGCGGGCCCTCGACCTCGTCGATGACCCCGCCCTGCTGGGTGATGCCGGCCGCGATCTCCTCGCGGACCTCGCCCCAGATGCCCTCGTTGCGGGGAGCGGCGAACGCCTGCAGCTGTACGGCGCTGTCCTGCAGCACCACCGTCGCGGCGACGATCGCGTCACCGGCGACCTCCACCCGCAGCTCCATGCCCTCGACCCCGGGCACGAACAGCCCGCCGAGGTCGACCCGGCCCTCGCCGGGGTTGGTGACCTCGGAGGAGTCCCACGGCCCGTCGGGGCGCGGCGCGGGCGGAAGATTGAC
Source organism: Streptomyces endophytica (assembly GCF_026153355.1). Classification (GTDB taxonomy): domain Bacteria; phylum Actinomycetota; class Actinomycetes; order Streptomycetales; family Streptomycetaceae; genus Streptomyces; species Streptomyces endophytica. Next base: position 14,476 of record NZ_CP110636.1, read on the forward strand.
CCGGCTCTGCCCCTCGTCGCTCTCCTCCTCGGCCGACGCGCCGGTCACCGTCTCCTCGACGAGTCCCGCTGCCGACTCCTCAGGAGTCTTGTTCTTCTTGCGACGTCCGAACACGTCACTGTCCTTCCCGGTCGGCACCGACCGCTGCGTATTCATTCCCGCCCGTGGAGCCGCCCACCGCCGCATGACCGCCGGTGGAACCGAATCCCCCCTCGGCCCGCGCCGAGCCGGGAAGTTCCGCCACCTCGTGGAAGCGCACCTTCTCGACCTGCTGGACGACAAGTTGGGCGATCCGGTCGAACCTCTCGAACCGCACGGTCTCCCGAGGGTCCAGATTGACCACGATCACCTTGATCTCTCCACGGTACCCGGCATCCACCGTCCCGGGGGCATTCACGAGCGCCAGTCCGCAGCGCGCGGCGAGCCCGGAGCGCGGGTGCACGAACGCCGCGTAGCCGTCGGGCAGCGCGATCGCCACGCCGGTGGGCAGCACCGTGCGCTCCCCCGGCGCCAGCTCGGCCGCCTCGGTGGTCACCAGATCGACGCCGGCGTCGCCCGGATGCCCGTACGCCGGGACGGGCACCTCCGGGTCGAGCCGCCGCAGCAGTACGTCGACGGGGTTGCGTACCTCACTCACGGGTTCACCTCGAAGGCTCGCGCGCGCTTGACCTGGTCCGGGTCGGCCATCGCCGCCTGGATCTCCTCGGTCCTTCCGTTCTCGATGAAGTGGTCGACCTTCACCTCGATGAAGACGGCGTCGGCGCGCACCGCGACCGGGCCGTCCGGGCCGTCTATGCGTCCCACCGCCGTCGAGTAGATCTTCCGCCCGTGCACCGCGGTGACCTGCGCGTCCAGGTGCAGCACCGTGCCGAGCGGCACCGGCCGCACGAAGTCGGTCTCCAGCCGGCCGGTCACCGCGATCACCCGCAGCAGCCAGTTCAGCGAGCCGAGCGTCTCGTCGAGCGCGGTGGCCAGCACCCCGCCGTGGGCCAGGCCCGGGGCGCCCTGGTGGGCCTCCTTGACCGTGAACTCGGCCTGGACGCTCACGCCCTCGCCGGCCCGCGCCTCCAGGTGCAGACCGTGCGGCTGGCCGGTGCCACAGCCGAAGCAACGGTCGTAGTGCGCGCCGAGGAGCTCTCCGGGTGCCGGCGCCTCGGCGTGCCGGACCGGAGCGACGGCGTCCGTCGGTGGCGTCAGCCGGCCCGCCCTGGGTTCGTCAGTTCCACTCACGAGTGCAGACCCTACCCGCGCGGATAAGGGGCCCGCGCCGCCGTGCCAAGCTGGGGCCATGCAGTCGTACGAAGAACGTCTCACCGCGCCCCGCTCCTGGTGGGTGATCGCCGGGCTGATCGGCGTCGCCTGTGCCCTGATGCTGCTCCCGGTGGGAACGCTGCCGATGCTCGGCGGGCTGATCGGCGGGGCGGCGCTGTCCGCCGTGGCGGTGAGCGCGTACGGGTCGGTGCGGATCCGGGTGGTGGGCGGTGCGCTGATCGCCGGTGACGCGAAGATCCCGGCGTCGGCGCTGGGCGAGGCGGTGGCGCTGGACGCGCCGGAGGCGCTGGCCTGGCGGACGCACAAGGCCGATGCGCGGGCGTTCATGCTGCTGCGCAGCTATGTGCCGACCGCGGTGCGGGTGGAGATCACGGACCCGGACGACCCGACGCCGTACGCCTATCTGTCGACGCGGGACCCGGAGCGTCTGGTGGCGGCACTGACGGCCGTACGCACCTGACCGGCGGGCCCGGCTCACCGGGCCGAGGGCTTCCGGTCCCCTTCAGCGGTCCGCCTCAGTCGCCGGGCGGGAGCGGGGCCGGTCCGGGCGGCGGGGACGCCGGGAGGGCGTCGGGCAGCGCGTCCCAGGGCACCTGCCTGGCCCGCAGGTCCTTACGGATTTTTTCCGCAACTTTTCTGGTGTCGCGGCGGTTCATGAACCCGCCGACGGCGGCGCCCACCATGAACGGGGTGAGGCTGGGGAGGTTGCGCAGCGTGCGCTTCATGATCTGCTGGCGCAGCTCGCGCTTCATCTGCCCGCCGAGCGCGGCGTTCAGCGAGGCCGGTCTCGCGATGTCGATGCCCCGCTCCTCCGTCCACGACGTCAGGCAGGCCATCCCGCGCTGGCGGAGGTTCCCGGCCGGCCGCAGGCCGTAGACCTCGTGCAGCTCGGCGATGAGCTTGAGCTCGATCACGGCGACGCCGGTGATCTCGGTGGCCAGCTCGGCCGGCATGGCGGGCGGCACGGGCAGCATGGCTGCCGCGCCCACGCCCGCTCCGACGGTGGCGGTCCCCGCACAGGCGCCCGCGACGAGCTTGTCGGCGAGTTCCTCGGGGGTCAGTCCGGGGAACTGGGCGCGCAGGGTGGCGAGGTCGCGGACCTGGATCCGCGGGGCGAGCTCGATGATCCGGTCGGCGATGGCGGCGATCGTCGCCCGTGCCCGGCCGCGCCATACCGGGGCGGTCGGGTCGGCGGGCACGGGCGCGGTTTCGTCGCGTGATCGTGCGCCGGCCGCCGGACCTTGGCCGCCCTCGGGACGCTTGCGGAACGGGTTCACGCCAGCCACGGCGTAGACCGGCTCAGGCCGCGCAGTCGCGGCAGATCGGGTTGCCGTTCTTGTCCTCCGCGGCGAGCTGGCTGCGGTGGTGCACCAGGAAGCAGCTCATGCAGGTGAACTCGTCCTGCTGCTTGGGCAGCACGCGCACCGCGAGCTCTTCGTTGGACAGGTCGGCGCCGGGGAGCTCCAGGCCCTCGGCCTGCTCGAACTCGTCGACGTCGACGGCCGAGGCGGACTTGTCGTTCCGCCGCGACTTCAGCTCCTCGATGCTGTCCTCGTTGAGGTCGTCATCGGTCTTGCGTGGAGTGTCGTAATCCGTAGCCATTTTCGCTCTCCCCTCTGGGTGTCTGCGGTGTCTCAGCGCTCGTAACGCGTGAGAGGCCGGACTTGTGCCCGACCTGAGGCGGAGATTTTGCCTCACATCAAGGTCTGTTACTCAATCGACACCCAACCGCACCCCTGAAGAGGTGATCGGTTTGGATGGCGATCAGGACCGTACACGGTCCGAATGTCGCACCTCGCGCAGCCCATCACCTGTACTTCCCGTGATTCGGGGCCCGGGAAACCCGGACTTCCCCGGCATTCCACCAGGGCTTTTGATCACGGAGCGTAGATGGCTGGAAATTCGCGTCTGTGAGCGATCACACACGCGATGACCGATGGGTGGACCGGTCCAATTCCGCGCAAAGCGAACGTGGCGAAGGATCGCTCCCCGCCCCCCTTTTCGTCAAACCGGCCCCGCCGGCGGACCTCCGCGGTGTACGGCCGCGAGACGGGCGATCCTACCCACCGGGGCCCTGCTGCTGGTCAGGGCGGTGGCGGACGGCTCCAGCGGCCGCACAGCCGCCTTTTCGAGGGCCTCACAGCGGCAGCACCACCCGCATCACGAGACCGCCGCCCTCGCGGGGTTCCGCCGTGATGGTGCCGTCGTGCGCGCGGACGACCGAGCGGACGATGGACAGGCCCAGGCCGACGCCCTTGTCGCTGCCGGTGCGCTCGGTGCGCAGCCGGCGGAACGGCTCGAAGAGATTCTCCACCTCATAGGCGGGGACCACCGGCCCGGTGTTGGTGACCACCAGCACCGCACACCCCGGCTGCGGCTCCGTACTCACCTCCACCCACCCCTCGGGCACGTTGTAGCGCACCGCGTTCTGCACCAGATTCAGCGCGATCCGCTCCAGCAGCACACCATTGCCCTGCACGAAGACCTGCTGCCGCACCCCCCGCAGCACCACACCCTTGGCCTGCGCCTCCTCACGGATCTGGTCCACGGCCTGCGCGGCGACCTCCGACAGATCCACCGGCTTCTTGTCCACGACCTTGTTCTCACTGCGCGCCAGCAGCAACAACCCCTCCACCAACTGCTCACTGCGCTCATTGGTGGCCAGCAGCGTCTTGCCCAGCTGCGCCAGCTCCGGCGAGGCGTCCGGATCGGCCAGCTGCACCTCCAGCAGTGTCCGGTTGATCGCCAACGGCGTCCGCAGCTCGTGCGAGGCATTGGCCACGAACCGCCGCTGCGACTCGAACGCACGGTCCAGCCGGTCCAGCATCTCGTCGAAGGTGTCCGCCAGCTCCTTGAGCTCGTCGTCCGGACCCCCCAACTCGATCCGCCGGTGCAGATCCGACCCCGCCACCCGCTGCGCGGTCCGCGTGATCCGCCCCAACGGCGACAGCACCCGCCCCGCCATCGCATAACCGAACGCGAACGCCACCACCGTCAACCCCAGCAACGCCAGCAACGAACGGTTCAGCAGGCTGTTGAGCGCCAGTGCGCGCTGCTGCTGGAGGCACTGCTCGACGGCCTGCTGGAGCAGCGGTCCGGAGGTCTGGGTGGGCAGGTCACAGATGTCGCTGGTGGACTCGAACTTGCCGCCGAGGATCTTCAGCGGCAGCGCGCTGCCGCTGTGCAGGGCGTCCGCGGCGAGCATGTAGATGATGGTCAGCAGCACGATGCCGGCCATCAGGAACATCCCGCCGTACAGCAGCGTCAGCCGTATCCGGATCGTCGGCCGGAGCCACGGGAAGGGCCGGACGTTGACCGGCGGGCGGGGGTCCCAGGCGGGTTTGGGCGGGATGGGCTGCGGTGGGGCGGCCGGCTTGGAGAACGAGGGCAGGGAAGGCATCGCCGGTCAGATCCGGTATCCCGAGCCGGGGACGGTGACGATCACCGCGGGCTCGCCGAGCTTGCGGCGCAGCGTCATGACCGTGACCCGCACGACGTTGGTGAACGGGTCGGTGTTCTCGTCCCAGGCCTTCTCCAGGAGCTGCTCGGCCGAGACCACGGTGCCCTCGCTGCGCATCAGCACCTCCAGCACCGCGAACTCCTTCGGGGCGAGCTGGACCTCCTTGCCGTCGCGGAAGACCTCGCGGCGGTTCGGGTCGAGCTTGATCCCGGCCCGCTCCAGGACGGGCGGCAGCGCGACGGTCGTACGGCGGCCCAGGGCGCGCACCCGGGCGGTCAGCTCGGTGAAGGCGAACGGCTTGGGGAGGTAGTCGTCCGCGCCGATCTCCAGGCCCTCGACGCGGTCGCTGACGTCCCCGGAGGCGGTGAGCATCAGGACGCGGGTGGGCATCCCCAGCTCGACGATCTTGCGGCAGACGTCGTCGCCGTGGACGACCGGGAGGTCACGGTCGAGCACGACGACGTCGTAGTCGTTGACCGCGATCCGTTCGAGGGCGGCGGCGCCGTCGTAGACCACGTCGACGGCCATGGCCTCCCGGCGTAGTCCGGTGGCCACCGCATCGGCGAGCAGCTGCTCGTCCTCGACGACGAGAACACGCACGTCGCTAGTCCTTCCTCATGGCCCTTTCGGGCGGGCACAACAATCACTCTGAGCCCTTCCATCCTGCCCCGAAGAGCCATAAACCGGCAGTAAGGCGGGAGGGCGGGGGCTGGGGCCCGGGGCCGCTGCGCCCGATCGGCAGGATTCCTGGGCGGGTTGAGGTTTCCCTGAGGTTGCGGGTGGGGAGGACGACTGCACACCCGCGATCACGCCCTGTTTTTACTCTGGCGATCCACGTGCCATGAACTGATCCATTCCGCAGGGACCACGCCGTGATCGACCCACCGTCGGCACACCCCCGTGCCACCGACCCACGACGAGGGGGCGCACATGGACGCGTTCACCGCAGGCATTTTGCAGCGCATAGAGAACACCGAAGCCGATCTGGACCGGGCCCGCCGCGCGGGCGATGACTTCCTCGTCGAGGTCGAGCAGGCCGAGCTCGAGGACCTCCAGCGGCTGGCGAACGAGCACGGTGTGCGTTATGGAGCGGTCAGCACCGCCTGACCGCGACGGCGTACGGGGATCGCGCCCCGGCACCCGGGACAGGGTGCCGGGGCGCGGTCGTGCCCGGGCGGTGGCGCGGCGCGGGTCAGTCGTGCCAGGCGCCGAGCTCGTCCAGCAGCGGCTGGAGCTGCGCGAAGAGCTCCGGCGAGGCGGCGAGGGTCAGCTCGTGGGAGGCCGGCTGTCCGGGGCGGCCACCGGTGCGGGCCCCGGCCTCACGGGCGATCAGCACACCGGCCGCCAGGTCCCAGGGGTTCAGCCCGCGCTCGTAGTAGGCGTCCAGCCGGCCGCAGGCCACATCGCACAGGTCGATGGCGGCCGATCCGCCCCGCCGGATGTCGCGGACCTGCGGCAACAGGGTGCGCACCACCTCGGCCTGGGCGGCGCGGCGGTCGGCCAGGTAGCCGAAGCCGGTGCCGAGCAGCGCCTGGGAGAGCTGCGGCGCGGGCCGGTGCCGGATCGGCTCGCCGTTGTTGTACGCGCCCCGGCCCAGGACGGCGTGACAGGTCTCGCCGCGCATCGGGGCGGCGACGACCCCGACGACCACCTCGCCGTCCTTCTCGGCGGCGATGGACACCGCCCAGGAGGGCAGGTCGTAGAGGTAGTTGACGGTGCCGTCGACGGGGTCGATGACCCAGCGGATGCCGCTGGTCCCCTCGGTACTGGCGCCCTCCTCCCCAGGAAGCCGTCGTCGGGGCGGTGCTCCCCGAGGAAGCCGGTGATCAGCTTCTCGGAGGCGAGGTCCATCTCGGTGACGACGTCGATCGGGCTGGTCTTCGTGGCGGCCACACCGAGATCGGCGGGCCGGCCGTCGCGCAGCAGCGCCCCGGCGCGGCGGGCGGCCTCCAGGGCCAGCTCCAGAAGGTCGTCGTACAGCGCGTCGGTCTGCGTCGGGTCGGGCACGGTGCTCCTTGCTCGGACGAGCGGCGGTCGGGCGGCGGCGGGCGGCGTACGGCAATCGGGGCGGACCGCCGGGCGTACGCCGCCGCGGTGTTCGGGTTTACGCGGGGGCCTGGGCGACCGGGCCCGGCCAGTCGGCGCCGGCCGCGGCCGGGCGCGGGGCGCGGGCCGGGCAGCAGCCGACCGGGCACAGGTCGTGGGAGGGGCCGAGGGCACCGAGGGCGCAGCGCTCGGGCGTGCGGCCGCGTTCGGTGGCGGCGCGCTCCAGGAGGAGCTCGCGGACGGCGGCGGCGAACCGGGGGTCGGCGCCCACGGTCGCGGACCGGGCGACGGGCAGTCCCAGTTCGGCGGCCTTGGCGGTGGCCTCGGTGTCGAGGTCGTACTTGACCTCCATGTGGTCCGAGACGAAGCCGATGGGGGCCATGACCACGGCCGGGACGCCGGCGGCGTGCCGCTCCTCCAGGTGGTCGCAGATGTCGGGCTCCAGCCAGGGGATGTGCGGGGCGCCGCTGCGGGACTGGTAGACGAGCTGCCAGGGGTGGTCCACGCCGGTCTCCGCGCGGACCGCGTCGGCGATCACCCGTGCCACGTCGAGGTGCTGGGCCACGTAGGCGCCGCCCGCACCGTCCTCGGTGTGGTCGTCCGGAGTGCCGGAGGTGTCGGCGGCGGCGGTGGGGATGGAGTGCGTGGTGAACGCGAGGTGGGCGCCGTCGCGGACGTCGTCCGGCAGCGCGGCGAGGGACGCCAGCACCCCGTCGACCATCGGCCGGACGAAGCCGGGGTGGTTGAAGTAGTGCCGCAGCTTGTCGACCTGCGGGACCGGCAGCCCCTCGGCCTGGAGGGCGGCGAGCGCGTCGGCGAGGTTCTCGCGGTACTGGCGGCAGCCCGAGTACGAGGCGTAGGCGCTGGTCGCCAGGACGGCGATGCGGCGGTGGCCGTCGCCCACCATCTGGCGCAGGGTGTCGGTCAGGTAGGGCGCCCAGTTGCGGTTGCCCCAGTAGACCGGCAGTTCCAGGCCGTTCTCGGCGAAGTCCTTGCGCAGTGCGTCGAGCAGCTCGCGGTTCTGGGCGTTGATCGGGCTGACGCCGCCGAACAGGAAGTAGTGCTGCCCCACCTCCTTGAGGCGCTCGCGGGGGATGCCGCGGCCGCGGGTGACGTTCTCCAGGAACGGGACGACGTCGTCGGGGCCTTCGGGGCCGCCGAAGGAGAGCAGCAGCAGGGCGTCGTAGGGGCGGGGATCACGCTGTTCGGGCATGGCATCGATCCTGCCACCCTCGCCCGGGGTGCGGCGGGCAGGTCCCGGTACGCGGACGGCCGGCGAGCGCGGCGGGATCGGTCCGAAAAACCGGAGGCGTCGGGCTCCGCACCGCCCGTAAGCTGTATCGGCCACATACATTCCTTACCGATCTTCGGTCCTCATCCGGCGGAGCGCCCCCGTTGCCCAGTCCTACCGCGCCATCTTCGGCCGCCCCGGCACCAAGTCCTTCTCCGCCGCCGGGCTGCTGGGCCGGATGCCGCTGTCGATGCTGAGCATCGGTGTCGTCACGATGGTCTCCCAGCTGACCGGGCGGTACGGCCTGGCGGGCGCGCTGTCGGCGACCCTCGCGCTGTCCGCGGCGGTGCTCGGTCCGCAGATCTCCCGGCTGGTGGACCGGCACGGCCAGCGCCGGGTGCTGCGCCCGGCGACGCTGGTGTCGCTCGCCGCGGTCGCGGGTCTGCTGCTCAGTGCCCAGCAGCGCTGGCCGGACTGGGTGCTGTTCGTCTTCGCGGCGTGTGCGGGGTGCGTGCCGAGCGTCGGGTCGATGGTCCGGGCGCGCTGGGCGGAGCTGTACCGGGGTTCCCCGCGGGAGCTGCACACCGCGTACTCGTGGGAGTCGATCGTCGACGAGATGTGCTTCATCGTCGGGCCGATCCTGTCGATCGGGCTGTCCACCGCGTGGTTCCCGGAGGCCGGACCGCTGCTCGCGGGCGGCTTCCTGGCGGCGGGGGTGTTCTGGCTGACGGCGCAGCGGGCGACGGAGCCGGTGCCGCATCCGCGGGGGCAGCAGGCCAGCGGCTCGGCGCTGCGTTCGCCGGGGCTGCAGGTGCTGGTGGGGACGTTCGTGGCGACCGGCGCGATCTTCGGGGCGATCGACGTGGTGACGGTGGCCTTCGCGGAGCAGGACGGGCACAAGACGGCGGCCAGTCTGGTGCTGGCCGTGTATGCGCTCGGTTCGTGTGTGGCCGGTGCCGTCTTCGGGCTGCTGCACCTCAAGGGCCATCCGTCGCGCCGCTGGGTGATCGGGGTGTGCGCGATGGCGGTGAGCATGGTGCCGCTGCAGCTGGTGGGTTCGCTGCCGCTGCTGGCGGTCGCGCTGTTCGTGGCGGGGCTGTCCATCGCGCCGACGATGGTGACGACGATGGCTCTGGTCGAGGAGCACGTCCCGCAGTCGAAGCTGACCGAGGGCATGACGTGGACCAGCACCGGTCTGGCCGTGGGGGTGGCGCTGGGTTCGTCGGCGGCCGGCTGGGTGGTGGACGCCGCCGGTGCGGAGCGCGGCTATCTGGTGCCGGGCGCGTCGGGCGTACTGGCCGCGCTGGTGGCGTTCGCGGGTTACCGCCGGCTCCGTCCGCGGCAGCCGGCGGCCACGGCAGCCCCGGTCGCGGCGGGTCTGCCGGAGGGCGGCACCGCGGCCGCGGAACGGCAGGGTGGGCAGCCCGTCGCGTGAGTCGCGCGACCCCGGGGGTTACCGGCGGTACGAGATGTCCCGGAGCCGGGTGATTACGGCCGATTCCTTGATCGCGTAATTCCGCTCACCCCCTGTGGAGGACCCCGGGGTGACTGACATCATGCGCTCACACCAACGGCGGCCGACCGGCCGGCCCGCGTGAGGGAGGGGACGTCACCATGGCAGTCAGCAACGCCGTCGACGGCTCGGGAGGGCGCGGCTCCACCGCCGCCCCGTGGCGCAACTGGGCGGGCAACGTCACCGCCCGCCCCGCCCGGACGGTGGCCCCGGCGAGCACCGAGGAGCTGGCGGCCGCGGTCCGCGCCGCCGCCGCGGACGGGCTGACGGTCAAGGCGGCCGGTACGGGCCACTCCTTCACCCCGGCGGCCGCCACCGACGGGCTGCTGGTCCGTCCCGAGCGGCTGACCGGCGTGCGCGCGGTGGACCGCGCGGCCGGCACGGTCACGGTGGCCGCCGGAACGCCCCTCAAGCGCCTCAACGAGACGCTGTCCGCGCACGGGCTGTCGCTGACCAACATGGGCGACATCATGGAACAGACCGTCTCCGGGGCGGTCAGCACCGGCACCCACGGCACCGGCCGGGACTCGGCGTCGCTGGCCGCCCAGATCACCGGCCTGGAGCTGGTCACCGCCGACGGCTCGGTGCTGACCTGTTCCGCCAAGGAGAACCCCGACGTCTTCGCCGCGGCCCGGCTGGGCCTGGGCGCGCTCGGCGTGATCACCGAGCTCACCTTCGCCGTGGAGCCGGAGTTCCTGCTGACCGCCCGTGAGGAGCCGATGCCGTTCGACGAGGTGACCGGACGGTTCGACGAACTGGTCGCCGAGAACGAGCACTTCGAGTTCTACTGGTTCCCGCACACCGGCAACTGCAACACCAAGCGCAACAACCGCAGCCAGGGTCCCGCGGCCCCGCCCGGCCGGATCAGCGGCTGGGTCGAGGACGAGCTGCTGTCCAACGGCGTCTTCCAGGTCGCCTGCGCCGTCGGGCGCGCGCTGCCGGCCGCCATACCGGGCATCGCCAGGATCTCCAGCCGCGCCCTGTCGGCCCGTACGTACACCGACATCCCTACAAGGTGTTCACCTCACCGCGCCGGGTGCGGTTCGTGGAGATGGAGTACGCACTGCCCCGGGCGGCCGCGGTCGCGGCGCTGGGCGAGCTGAAGGCGCTGGTGGAGCGCTCGGAGTTCAAGATCAGCTTCCCGGTGGAGGTGCGCACCGCGCCGGCCGACGACCTCCCGCTGTCCACCGCCTCCGGCCGGGACACCGTCTACGTCGCCGTGCACATGTACCGCGGCACGCCCCACGAGGCGTACTTCGCGGCCGCCGAGCGGATCATGACCGCGCACGAGGGCCGCCCGCACTGGGGCAAGCTGCACACCCGCGACGCGGCGTACCTCGCCGACGCCTATCCGCGGTTCGGCGAGTTCACCGCCGTCCGGGACCGGCTGGACCCGGACCGCCGGTTCGGCAACGCGTACCTGCGCCGGGTGCTCGGGGACTGACCCGGAGCACCCGACGCGGGGCGCGGCCGGTTCAGGAGGCTCCCGGTGCGGGCGCCTCGGCCTCGGGCTCCGGCCCGCTCTGCTGACCCCCCTGGTGCCCGCCGGTCGCGTCGTCGCTGCCGGTGCCGCCGCTGTCCGCCGAACCGCTCGGGGACGGGTTCGTGGACGGCGAGTCCTCCGGGTCCGGCGAGGTCTTGCCGCCGTCGGACGGGCTGGGGCTCGGCGACGGGGTGCCGTGGTCGGTGCCCCGGCCGTTGTCGGTGTCGCCGGACCTGCCCGGGTCCGGGGTCGCACCGCCGTTGCCGTGCCGGCCGCCGTCCCCGGGGTGTGGCCCGGGCCGGGCGACTGCGGGGTGACGGGCTGGTGCCGGCCGGTGCTCCCGGTCTCGGTGAGGTTGCCGAGCGTGGTGCCCTGCTGGCCGCTCGGGGTCTGCCCGGTCAGCATCTCGGTGGCGGTCACCCCGCCCATGGCGAGGGCGAACACCGCGAGCGCGCCGAGCGCCGGCCGCTTCCAGCCGCGCAGCCGCGTGCCGTACGTGGTGGCGCTGACCTCCTCGGGCCGGCCGACGCGCGACCCGGCCGGGCGCGGGACGGCATCCGGGCGGGCGGGCGGCCCCACCGGTGCCATGGCGCGCTCGTCGAGGCGCGGCACCATTTGGGTCCGGTCCAGGGGGTGGGCGTTCGCGGGATCGCGCCGGAGGGCCTGCACGGCCCGGGGGATCACCTGCGTACGGGCCGCGTCGGGCCCGGCGGGCTCGGCGGCGACGGAGGTGATGTGGTCCTCCGTGCCCTGCTTGTCGAAGGTGGGCAGCACCATCGTGGGGTCGGGCCGCCCTGTCTGCCGGGTGGTGGATCGAGTGCGGGAGGAGGAGCGGCGCGGCCTCGGCCGGGTGCTGACCGAAGCTTCCTTGATCTGCTCGCCGGTACGCCGGAAGAGGTGCTGGAATATCGACCCGCCGGTCGTGGCCACGACACTGACCAGACCCGCGCCGATGATGGTTCCGTACACACCGAGTTGACCGGCGAGATACGCGGCGACGGCCGCGGCGAGTGCACTGCCGGACACCTGAGCGACGCTCAGGTCTATCCGCTTCTCCTTCTTCTTCGTGCCTGTTTCGGTTTCTTCGTCCATCTCCAACCTTTGATAGCCCCTTCGATCCATCTTGCACGGAGAAGTGACCAATTGGCGGAGTCAAAGGTTCCGAATCTGGGGAATATGTGAAACTCGCCACCCGTGCGTCAGGTCGAGAGATCGACAAGGTGACCGACCACCGCTGTTCCCCCAAAGTTCGGCGGCGCGGCGGTCCACCTCGGTGGTCCGAATGGAGTACTGTGACGAACCCTGGCCCGGTTCCCGTCCGGCTGCCCGGAACCCATGGGAGGGGCCAGATGGCGGCACTCACCCCGGGGCGCCGCCGCTCGGCACGGGTGATCGGCGACAGGGCAAGCGGCATGGTCACTGAGCGTTGCGAACTGGTAACCGTGTCATAACGGCGTTCGAGGGCCAAGCCTCGACACGCCGGGCAACTCGGCAATGTTGTGGCAGGCTGCACCCGGGCAGGCCACACTCGACTAGCGGAAGCAGCGACGCACGTGACGTCGGCAGGCACCACCCGGGAGGTCCCCATGCCCGAACTGCGTGTCGTGGCCGTCTCCAACGACGGCACACGGCTGGTGCTCAAAGCTGCGGACAGCACCGAGTACACGCTTCCGATCGACGAGCGGCTGCGCGCCGCCGTCCGCAACGACCGCGCGCGGCTGGGCCAGATCGAGATCGAGGTCGAGAGCCACCTGCGGCCGCGGGACATCCAGGCCCGGATAAGAGCCGGTGCCTCCGCCGAAGAGGTCGCGCAGCTGGCCGGCATCCCCGTCGACCGGGTGCGCCGCTTCGAGGGCCCGGTGCTGGCCGAGCGCGCCTTCATGGCCGAGCGGGCCCGCAAGACGCCGGTGCGCCGGCCCGGTGAGAACACCGGCCCGCAGCTCGGCGAGGCGGTCGCGGAGCGGCTGCTGCTGCGCGGCGCCGACAAGGACAGCGTCCAGTGGGACTCCTGGCGCCGGGACGACGGCACCTGGGAGGTGCTGCTGGTCTACCGGGTCGCCGCCGAACCGCACTCGGCGAGCTGGACCTACGACCCGCGCGCCGGCTCGTCCAGGCCGTGGACGACGAGGCCCGGGCACTGATCGGCGAAGCCGACGACACGCCCGAGCCCAGCTTCCCGTTCGTGCCGCGGATCGCCCGGCTGCCGCGCGACCGACCGCTGGACCGCACGCTGGACCGGCACCCCGAGCGCGGTGAGCGCGGTGCGCAGGCCGGCACCGAGGACGACGCCCGGGGCGCGGAGGAGGCCACCGGCGAGCGGGAGCGGGATTCGCTGACCAGCCTGCTGGAGGCGGTGCCGAGCTTCCGCGGCGACATGGTCGTACCGGAGAGCGCCAAGGCGCCGCAGGCCGACGAGGAGTCCGAGGCCGAGGTCGAGGAGCCGCCGGCCCCGGCGGCGAGCGCGGGCGCGGGTTCCGCGTACGCCGATGTGCTGATGCCGCGGGCGGTGGCCGGCCACCGCGACCGGCTGACCGGGACGACGGACCGGCAGGCCGAGGCGGACGGCGTCCGGCCCGGCCGCCGGGCCGCGGTGCCCAGCTGGGACGAGATCGTCTTCGGCACCCGGCGGAAGAAGCCGGAGTAGCGGCCGCCGCCTTGTGACCCCGTCCGTCCGCCCGGTCCCGCTCAGGGGCCGGGCGGACGGCCGCGTACGGGGCCGGGTACGGCCCGTGGCGGGGCTCAGCCGGGCTGCGGGCCGGTGGCGACCGGCCGGGCGGGTCGGCGGACCATTCGCTCCAGGAACCGTACAGAGCCGCGGGGATACCCGCGTGCGCCAGCGCCAGCACTGTGTGGGCCGCGGAGACCCGGAGCCGCAGTAGACGCCGACCTCCGCGTCCGGGGTGGCGCCCAGCGCCGCGAACCGCTCGGCCAGCTCGGCGCGGTCCCGGAAGACCGTGCCGCCCTCGGCGACGTTCTCGGTCGTCGGCGCGGACACCGCACCGGGGATGTGGCCGGCGACCCGGTCGAGCGGCTCCACCTCGCCCCGGTAGCGCTCGCCGGCCCGGGCGTCCAGCAGGACGCCGCGGCGGGCCAGGGCGGCCGCCTCGTCCGCGGTCAGCAGCGGCAGCGCGCCCGGCACCGGCGTGAAGTCGCCCGGTTCGGAGCCGGTTGGGCGGTGCTCAGCTCGCCGCCGCGGCCCGCCAGGCGGCCAGCCCGCCGTCCAGTACCCGTACGTCCTGGTGGCCGCTCCAGCGCAGCAGCCACCAGGCGCGGGCGGCCGCCCAGCCCTGTCCGCCGTCGTAGACGACCACCGGGCGGTCCGCGCGGACCCGGCGGCCTGCATCGCCTTGGCGAAGACGCCGAGATCGGGGAGCGGGTGCCGGCCGGCCGGGCCGGGCGGCGCAGCCAGCTCGGCGTCGAGGTCGACGTAGACCGCGCCGGGCACATGGCCGGCCTCGTACTCGGGGCGGCCGGGCGGACCCCCGAGCTGGTAGCGGACGTCCAGGACCACCGGAGGAGCGGACTGCGCCAGCTCGCTCGCGAGTTCGGTAGCGGTGATGATGACATTCATGGGACTCATCCTTGCGTAGCGGCGACTACGTACAGAAGGCGGGTGCGCACCCTCCGTATGACGGAGTTACGCTCTGCAGTAACGGCTCCGAAACGGACTCGAAACATCAAAACGGGCATTCTCCTTTGCGAACGCGCCGTGGACGGCGCGGCCGGGGCGCACACCAGGACACAGGGTGCGAGCATCTGCTCGGGACCCGCGCCCGTACCCCCATGGTCAGCCCCCGATGCTCCGAGGAGAGTGACGATGACGACCGAGGCAGCGACTCGGCGGATGCCCGGCGCGCCCTGCTGGGTGAGCCTCCTGGCCCACAGTCTTACGCGACGCAGGAGTTCTACGGCGCGCTGTTCGGCTGGGAGTTCCGCCGGGGCCGCAGCACTTCGGTCCGTACGCGCGGGCCTTCCTCGACGGCCGGGAGGTCGCCGGGGTCGGCGAGCTGGCGCCCGACCGTCATCTGCCGGTCGCCTGGACCACCTACCTCGCCACCGACGACGCCGATGTGACCGCCGAGCAGGTCCGTTGCTGCGGCGGGACGGTGGGCGTCGGCCCGCTGGACGCGGACCATGACGCGGGCCGGATGGCGATCGCCTCCGACCCGCAGGGGGCGATCTTCGGGATCTGGCAGGGCCGGACGATGATGGGCACCGCGGTCACCGGCGAGCCCGGCACCCCGGTGTGGAACGAGCTGGTCACCCAGGAGACCGGCACCGTCAGCCCGTTCTACGAGCACGTCTTCGGCTTCGAGGCCGAGCCGGCTCCCGCCGACGGCACCGGCTCGGGCGCCGACTATCTGACCCTGCGCCTCAAGGGCCGTCCGGTGGCCGGCATCCACGCGTGGGCAACGCGCCGCTCCGCGACCGCGGCCCCCATTGGATGACGTACTTCGCGGTCCCCGACACGGACGCCGCGGCCCGCCGCGTCACCGAACTGGGCGGCCACGTACTGGAGCCGGCCCACGAGTCCGCCACGGCCGCGCGGCAACGGTCGCCGACAGCGAGGGCGCGGTCTTTACGATCGTCCAGCAGCGCTGAGCGGGCAGACCAAAAAGTACCGTGCGGTCTTTTTAATTGCGCCACCCCTGCGTCTCGCCCAGGCGTCCGCCCGGCTCAGGAGACCGCCGTGGCCTTCCCCGCCTCGAAGAGCCGCTCGGCGCGGAACGGTGAGGTGTCCAGCCTCGCCAGCACCCGGGAACGGCGACGTTGGGCAGGAAGAGCTCCAGGAGCCGGGAGACTCGGTGGAGAGGTCGGGACCGTGCGGCATGGCCTCCGCGACGAGCTGCACGCCGGTCCAGGCGCCGACGAACAGCCGGCCGTGTCGGTCGGATCGACGTGCGGCAGCAGTTCCCCCCTCCCCGGTCGATGAGCAGTTCGCGCCCAGCATGATCCAGTCGGGCCAGCGGGTGCCGAAGAGGCTGCGCGCCTTGGAGTCGACGGACAGCCGGATCGAAGCACTCAACAGGGGCTCCCGGGCAGGCGGTGAGCAGCAGCAGTGAGATGTCCATTCCTGGAGCTTGAGCGCCTGCGGCACCAGCCCCTCGGTGGTCACCGCCTCGCCGAGGACACCGCGGGCGAGCTCCTCTTGGAGGTGAAGTGGAAGTACAGCGCACCACGGGTGAGCTTGGCCCGCTCGATGATGGCGGCAATGGTGGCGGCTTCGTAGCCGTACTCATTGAAGATCTCCGCGGCGGCCACCAGGAGGCCTTGCGTGTGCGGATCGCCCGCTCCTGTTTCGCCAACTCGCGTCTCCGTGACCCAGGTGTTTGCCGCAGTCTTTACCGCAGCACAGAAAAAGACCGCGGACCCGGTATTTTATCAGCGCGCAACTTCCTTCACATGCGTCGCATACAGGGGACCCCCATGCCCGAAGCCGCCATCCGCATACGCCCGTTGCCCCACGACCGAGGGTCTCCGGGCCCGCACTCCGCGTTCTCGATGCTCAGAGCGGTGCAAGCGCCGTCGAGCCCACCGGAGTTCCACGTGAATATGCCCATCTCCAGGACTCAGGGCGGGTATTCATCACTGGCTGGAACCGTTGCGGCCCCGGCGCATTCTCGCTCACCGGGCGATGGCCGGCCGCCACGGCGACGGGCGATGCGACCCGAGAGTGCTGGCGCAAACCTTCCGGCAGAGCGGACTGACGATCGCTCACGCGGAATATGGCGTCCCACTTTCTCACCACATGATTCTGCACGACCTGAGTTTCACGGCGAATCCGAAATTCCGCGTTTCGGCCAGTGGGCCCACGGAACTCGGCATCGAGGTCGCCGTCACCCAGACCCGCCGCACCGGCCGCTGCGCCAGCGCCCTCGGCATGGTCGTCCGGATCCATCAGGACGACGTCACCGTCGCGCAGGGCGGAGTCGGAGTTCGTCTGGTCCTCGCCCGCGGTGTACCGACGCCTGCGCGGCGAGCACCTCGGCGTCGGCTGGGGCTCCTGGCCGCTCCCCGCCCCGGTCGCCCCGGAGCTGGTGGGCCGGTCCAGTGCGGCCGAGGTGATGCTCGCCCCGGCGGCCGCCCGCGCGCTGGCAACTGCGCAACGACACCGGCAACACGCTGCTGTTCGACCATCCCGTCGATCATGTCCCGGGCCTCGCCCTGCTCGAAGCCGCCTATCAGGCCGCTCACGCCACCGCCGCACCGGCCCGCTTCACCCGGAGACGGTCATCAGCTCCTACGCACGCTATGTCGAGTTCGACGAACCGTGCTGGATCGAGGCGCAATTGCTGCCCCGCACCCCCTCAGGCCGCCTCACCGTCCTCGTCACCGGCACCCAGGGCGGCCGGACCGTCTTCCGCGCGGGGCTGAGCGGAGCGGCCTGCCAGGGCTCGGGGCGGGACGGCTCACTGGTTGACCAGTCCGCCGTCCACCGGCAGCACCGTCCGGTCAGGAACGGGCAGCGGTCGCTGAGCAGCCATGCCGCGGCCGCCGCGATCTCCTCCGGGGCCGCGGTACGGCCTTGCGGCGTCGCGGAGTTGGCCATCTCCTCCAGGCCGGGGTTGCGGGCGAACCAGTCGGTGGTGATCTCGCTGCGGGTGGTGCCGGGCGCCACCGCGTTCACCCTGATGCCTGGCGGGCGTACTCGTCCGCCGCGGCCCGGGTGAGCCCCACCACCGCGTGCTTGGAGGCGATGTAGGGGGCGGCGGGGGATCGCGATCAGACCGGCCACACTGCTGTTGTTGACGATGGTGCCGGCGCCCTGCGGGAGCATCGCGGCTATCTCGTGGCGCAGGCAGTTCCAGACGCCGCGCACATTGGTGTCCATGATGGCGTCGTACACGTCGTCGGACATCAGGTGGAGCGGGGTGCGGTTCGCGCCGATGCCGGCGTTGTTGAACGCCGCGTCCAGCCGCCCGTACGTCGAGACGGCGAAGTCCACCGCCCGGGCGGCGTCCTCGGCACGGACACGTCGGCGGCAACGTACGCGGCCTCGGCGCCCTCGGCCCGCAGGGCGCCCGCCAGTTCGGCGAGCCGTTCTTCGCGGCGGGCGACCAGGACGACCGTCGCCCCCTCGGCGGAGAACACCCGCGCCGCGCGGCGCCGATCCCACTGCTCGCCCCCGTGACCAGGACGATTTTGCCGGAGAGAAGTTTGCCCGAGAGAAGATCGCTGTTCATGGGAGGAGTCTGGCAGGGGCCGCCCCGGGCGAGGGATCAGCCCGTCACGTCCTGGGGCGTCGGGGCGACCGGCAGGACGTCCGGGGAGAGCGCGCCGCACGGGCCGTGGCGCTGGTCATCCGGCGCAGGTGGTGGCGGCGGCAGAGCACCTCGTAACCACTTCCGCGGTCGTCTGGCGGACGTCGCCGACCACGACCTGGGCGCCCTCGACGACCATCGCGCCGTCACCGTGCGGGCGTTGTGCGTGGCCCGGGCGCCGCACCAGCACAGCGCCTCGACCTGCAACGCCTCGATGCGGTCGGCGAGTTCGATCAGCGCTGGGAGCCGGGGAACAGCCGGGTGCGGAAGTCGGTGGTGATGCCGAACGCGAAGACGTCCAGGTCGAGGTCGTCGACGACCCGGGCCAACTGGTCGATCTGGCCGGGGCGAGGACTGGGCCTCGTCCACGATCACGTAGTCCGCCGGCGCCGCGGGAGATGTGCGCGACGAGGTAGGCGTACAGGTCCATGCCCTCTTCGACCTCGACGGCGTCGGTGACCAGGCCCAGCCGCGAGGAGAGCCGACCCTCGCCGGCCGGTCGTCACGGGTGAAGATGACCCCTTCCAGGCCCCGCGCGGCGCGGTTGTGCCCGATCTGCAGCGCCAGGGTGCTCTTCCCGCAATCCATCGTTCCGGAGAAAAAAAACCAATTCGGACATGGGTCGGGGGAGGGCCTTTCGGGTCGGAGTCGTCGCCCGCCCGGGGAGGGCACGGCCCGCGCGGGGCCAACGGGCGGAGGGCAGGGGGGAGGTGACGGGCGGGGTCGCGGGCGGGCTGCGGTCAGGTGCGGACTTCCAGGAGCGGCACCAGCTGCTCCATGGAGGTCATCGACCGTGCATCCGACCATCTCCGACTCCCGGGGCTCCCGTTCGGTCGCGATGATCACCATGTCGGCGTGCGCGGCGCGACCACGTCGCCGATCCGGTCGCGCACCCGGTCGTCGACGTACGGCCCGAACCACCCGGCGGCGATGGCCTCTTCGCGACTGGCGACCACATCTGGTCGCCGACCACCTCGCGCCAGACGGCGAGCACATCGGCGGCCGCGCCCGGATGGGCGTAGACGTGCCGGGCCCGGCCCTCGCCGCCAACAGGCGGACACCGGCGCGGAGTTCCCAGTCCTCGTCGAAGTCGATCCGGGACTCCGGGCCGAACGGGATGTCGATCATGCCGTGGTCGGCGGTGATGTAGAGCGCGCTGCGTGGCGGAAGTTGCTCGGCCAGTCGCTGGGCCAGCCGGTCGACGTACATCAACTGCCCGCGCCAGGCGTCGGAGTTGACGCCGTAGCGGTGGCCCTTGCCGTCGACCTCGGAGTAGTACGTGTAGACCAGCGAGCGGTCGGCGGCGCCAGCTGCTCGGCGGCCAGGTCCATCCGCTCCTCGCCGGAGAACGGCCGTGGAAGGAGCCGCCGCTGAGCGCGATCTTGGTGAGCGGGGTGTGCTGGAAGTCCGGCGCGGAGACCTGGCAGGTGTGGATGCCCGCGGCGTCCGCGAGCTGGAAGACCGTCGGGTACGGCTGCCAGGTGTACGGGTCGGTCCACGGGTACCAGCGCAGCTGGTTCATCAGCTCACCGGTGGCCGGGTCCTGGCAGGTGTAGCCCGGCAGGCCGTGGACGCCGGGCGGCAGGCCCGTGCCCACCGAGGCGAGCGAGGGTCGCGGTGGTCGAGGGGAAACGGCGGTGAGCGGACGGCCGCTGCCGTTGAACGACGTCCCCAGGAGGGAGGTGAGGAACGGTGCTCCTCCGGGTGCGCGCGGAGCAGGTCCCAGCCGAGGCCGTCGATCAGGAAGACACAGGCCCGTCGGCGGGCGCGAGGTCCATGCCGGTGGCGAGCTCGGTCATGCCGAGGCCGGCGGGAGGGTCGGCAGCAGATCGGCGAGCGAGCCGGTGCCGTACTGCGGGACCGGGGCGCCCAGCGGGTCGAGCGGTTCGGGTTCCGGCCAGGCGGGGGCGACGTCGACATCAGCGGGGGGTGGTGGTGGCCGCGGTGGCCTCGGAGAGCGCCTGGGCGAAGGCGAGCGTCTCGCGCACCGAGTCGGGGCCGTCGCCGGCCTCACTGACCCGCAGCGAGAGGTCGTCGGCGGTGGAGGAGCCGGTGTAGCCGTGGTCCGCCTCGCAGTTGGGGTCGCCGCAGGCGGCGGGCTCCAGGTCCAGCCGGGCCACCGCGCCCCATCCGATGGTCAGGACGACCTCGCGGGGCAGCTGGCCGGGGGTGTACGACTCCGGGTTGGCGACCACGCGGCTGAGCACCACGGAGGAGATCCGGCCGAGCTTGACGGACTCGGTGGAGGTGGTGGCGTACGGCGACGGGGAGGTGGCGTCGGCGGCCTGCTCGTCGGTGTGGCTGACGATGAAGCGGGTGCCGGTCAGGACGAGGACGGTGACGTGGCGGCGGACCTCGTTGGCGTCGAAGGTCGTCTCCTGGTGGACGAGGTACGACACCACCGGCTCACCACCGACCGCGGCCTGCACCGCCTCGGCCACGAGCGTCGGGTAATAGCCACTGCGCTCGATCGCCGCGCGCAGCCCCTGGGTCGTCGTACCGGTCTTAGCCATGGGGTCCATCCTACGGGGCGCAGCAGGCACCAGAGCCCCCGTGGGGCGGGGTGCGTGCGGTCCGGGCGGCTCAGTAGGAGGGCAGGCGGCGGGGCCCAGGTCGGTGGTGGCCGGCGGCCGGGCCAGGCGGACGGCGGCGCCCAGGACGGACAGACCGCGCGGGGCGACGACGACCGGTTCGAGGTCCACCCCACCACCTCGGGGTGGTCGTCGACGAGCCGGGAGACCCGGAGCAGCAGCTCGGCGAGGGCGGCGGTGTCCACCGGCTGGGAGCCGCGCCAGCCGAAGAGCAGCGGGGCCGCGCGGATCGACCGGATCTGCTCGGCGACCTCACGGTCGGTGGCGGGGATGAGACGGTGGGCGACGTCGCCGAGCAGCTGGGAGGGGGCACCGGCCAGGCCGAAGGAGAGCACGGCGCCGGCGGCCGGGTCGATGGCGGCGCGGATGACCGTGTCGACACCGCGCGGCACCATGGACTGGACGACCGGCCGGAGTTCTTCGGGCGAGCCGAGGAAATCGGTCAATTCGGCGTAGACCCGGCGGAGTTCGGCCTCGCCGGCGATGTCCAGGCGGACTCCGCCGAGGTCGGCGCGGTGCCGGAGGTGGGGCGCGGTGGTCTTGAGGGCCACCGGGTAGCCGAGGCGGGCGGCGGCGCGCACGGCGGCGTCGGGGTCGGGGGCGGGCAGCACGGGGCGGGTGTGGATGCCGTAGCGGGCGAGCAGGGCCGCGGCGTCGTCGTCCGGCACCCGCACCGAGCGGCCGTCGGGGACGTCGGCGCCGAACCGGTCGAGGAGCCGCTCGATGTCGGCACCGGCCGCGGGCTCCTGGATGTCGTCGTACTCGGGCACCCGGCCGGGGTCGGCCGCCTCCCGGCGCCAGGCGGCGTAGCGGACGGCCTCGGCGAGCGCCCGTACGGCCCGCTCGGCGGCGGGGTAGGCGGGGATGCGCAGCGGGGCGGCGCGGCGGGGCGGGCGGCGGCCTCGGTGGCACGGAGCGGGGGCGTCTGGGCCGCGGCGCGGGCCCCCGGGGCGGGCCCGGCGGGAACGGCGGACGGGCGGCGGGTACGGGGGCCGGGGTGGCGGGCGGGGCCGCCGCCGTCGGTGAGGTGGGGGCGGCGCTGGCCGGCGGGTCGGGTTGGGCGGGGGCCGGCGGGACGGGCCGATCCGCGGCCGGGGAGTCGGGGGTGGGCGACGGGGCGGCGAGGGTCTCGGCCAGGGCGTCCATGGCGAGGTGGACGACCGTGACCGGCTTCTCCGGGTGGGCCGCCGCGGCCGTGCGCAGTGCCGCGGCGAGCGCGGCGCCCTCGCTCGCGCCCGGGGAGGCGCCGTCCTCCTCCCCCACCCAGGGGATGGCCGTGACGATCACCGCGTCGCAGCCGTCGGCGGAGAGCGTCTCGTCGAGCGCGGCGCGGAAGTCGTCCGGTGTCGCGGCGGAGGGCAGCACCCGGGGGCGCAGCGGCCGCAGCCGCTCGGTCAGACAGGCGTCGTAGGCGAGCAGGGCCAGGGACTCGGAGTTGCCGAGGATGGCGATGCGCGGGCCGGCCGGCAGCGGCTGGGAGGCCAGCAGCAGCCCGGCGTCGATCAGCTCGGTGACGGTGTCGACGCGGATCACGCCGGCCTGGCGCATCAGGGCGGCGACCGTGCTGTCGGGGACGCGGACGGTGGGCACGGCGTGGCCCGGCGGGGCGGTGCCGTTGTGCCGGGCGCCCCGGGCGACCACGACCGGTTTGACGGCGGCGGTGCGGCGGGCCAGGCGGGCGAACTTGCGGGGGTTGCCGATCGACTCCAGGTAGAGGATCACGACGTCCGTGTCCGGGTCCTCGTACCAGTACTGGAGGAGGTCGTTGCCGGAGACGTCGGCGCGGTTGCCGGCCGAGACGAAGGCGGAGATGCCGGCGATCCCGCCGTCCCGGGCCGCGGGCGTGCAGTCCGCTGAGCAGGGCGATGCCGATGGCTCCGGACTGGGTGAACAGTCCGATGTGGCCGGTGCCGGGCATCTGCGGGGCGAGGGAGGCGTTCAGCCGGACGTCGGCGGCGGTGTTGATCAGGCCGAAGGCGTTCGGCCCGATGATCCGCATGCCGTACGAGCGGGCCTGGTGGAGCACGGCGCGCTGGCGCTCCCTGCCCTCGGGGCCCGCCTCGGCGTAACCGGAGGAGAGGATCAGCACGCCCTGGACGCCGTGTTCGCCGCAGTCGCGGATCACTTCGGGGACGCGCTCCGCGGGGACGGCGACGACCGCGAGGTCGACCGGGTCGGGGATCTCCCGGAGCGCGCGGACCGCCGGTACGCCTTCGGGGTCGAGCCGCCGCAGGTCGTCGGGGAAGGCGTGGTTGACGGCGTGCAGCCGGCCGGTGAAGCCGGCGTCGAGGATGTGGCGCAGGGCCGTGCGGCCGATGCCACCGGGGGCGCGGCCGGTACCGATGACGGCGACCGAGCCGGGGGCGAGCAGCCGCTGGACGGAGCGGGCCTCGGCGCGCTGCTCGCGGCTGCGCATCACGGCCATGGACTGCTCGGTCGGTTCGAGGTCGAACTCCAGCCGCACCACGCCGTCTTCGAAGGTGCGCTTCTGGGTGTACCCGGCGTCCGTGAACACCTTGATCATCTTGGTGTTGGCGGGCAGCACCTCGGCGGCGAACCGCCGGATGCCGCGCTCGCGGGCGACGGCCGCGACGTGCTCCAGAAGGGCGGAGGCCACTCCGCGCCCCTGATGGGCGTCCTGCACCAGGAAGGCGACCTCGGCCTGGTCGTCCTCGGGGCTCTTGGCGGGCAGCCCCTGGTCGTTGATCCGGTCGTAGCGGACGGTGGCGATGAACTCGCCGCCCACCGTGGCCGCGAGCCCGACCCGGTCGACGTAATCGTGGTGGGTGAAGCGGTGCACATCGCGGTCGGACAGGCGCGGGTAGGGCGCGAAGAAGCGGTAGTACTTGGACTCGTCCGAGACCTGTTCGTAGAAGGAGACCAGCCGCTCGGCGTCGTCGGGGGTGATGGGGCGGATCCGCGCCGTGCCGCCGTCGCGCAGCACCACGTCGGCTTCCCAGTGGGCCGGGTATGCGTGGTCCGACGGCTTCTGCATGCGGACAGCGTACGACCGGCCACCGACAACCGGCCCGGCGCGCGTAATCTCGGGGTCAGGGGGAGCAGCTGGGAGCACTCCCGGCAGCGTGAGAGAATGGTCTAGACAACAGTCACGACTTTGAAGGGCAACACCATGGCTGAGCGCCGCGTCAATGTCGGTTGGGCCGAGGGCCTGCACGCCCGCCCCGCGTCGATCTTCGTCCGGGCGGCCACCGCCTCCGGTGTCCCGATGACGATCGCCAAGGCCGATGGCAACCCGGTCAACGCGGCCTCCATGCTCGCGGTCCTGGGCCTGGGCGCCCAGGGCGGCGAGGAGATCGTGCTGGCCTCGGACGCCGAGGGCGCCGAGGTGGCCCTCGACCGTCTGGCCAAGCTCGTCGCCGAGGGTCTCGAAGAGCTGCCCGAGACCGTCTGAGTCCCCCGGACACCCCTTCGCACGGCGGCCCCGCAACGGTGACCTGAAAAGGCGCCGCGGCGGGGCCGTTTTGCGTGCCGGAGAAATGCCGTTCCGGGGGAATGACCGCCCCCTCCCCGCGCAAATGTCACGCCCGCTGCCGCGGAATTTTCGCGGCCTGGGACCAATATGCGGGGAGGCCGGCACGGGGAAACGCGCCGTGGGATATGCGGACCGGAACGCACGCGCGCAAGGACATGCGAAAGCGCGCCGATATTCGAAATCAAAGCCGGACGCGACGCAATCGCCGCCCCGGAATTTCCGCACCCCTTTGTATACGGCCCGATTGTTAAGAACGGGCGCGCGCTGTGTTGACGGGCCGTTTCGTGTCGCTCACGTCGGGTGTGGCGGGGCGCCGCAACCGGTACACCGGGAGCGACCGCTCGATGTGCGCCGCCATCAGGGCGCGGGCCCGTTCCGCGTCGCCCCGGGCCACCGCGTCCAGCACCGCGCCGTGGTCGTCCCACGCCTCACCGGCCCGCGGCGGCGGCTCCACCGCATACATCCACTCGATCTTGCGGCGCAGCTGGGTCAGCAGTGCGGTCAGGCTGGGACTGCCGGCCGCCTGGGCCAGCGTCTCGTGGAACCAGCCGTCGAGTTGGCGCAGGTCGGCGGGGTTGCCGTGGCGGGCCCGCTCGCGGCCGAGCCGTACCAGGCCGCGCAGCACCTTCAGATGGGCGGGGGTGCGCCGGGCGGCCGCGCGGGCCGCACCCAGCGGCTCCAGCAGGGCGCGGATGTCGAGCAGGTCGGCGGCCTCCTGCTCGGTGGGCTCGGCGACACAGGCGCCCGCGTGGTGGCGGGTGGTGACGAAGCCCTCCGACTGCAGGGTGCGCAGCGCTTCGCGGACCGGCACTCTGGAGACGCCGTAGCGCGCCGCCAGGATCTCCTCGATCAGCCGGCTCCCCGGCGCCAGCGCACCGGAGATGATGTCCTCGCGAATCGCCGTGCACACCGCATGCGCGGAAATATGGCCTCGCATCGATCGTGCCTCCGCCGTAATCCCCGGAAAACGCCGCCGGTCGGCGGCTTTTCCGAGACTCTATTCGACCGGCACGGTTTTTCCGACGGACTCCGCGTATTCGGCGATATTTTTTGGCCAGCGGGCGCGGGTGATGTGGAGGCGTGCGCCGGGGGTGTGGGCGGGGCGGCCGGACGCCGGCTCAGACGTTGACGCCGTGCGACCGCAGATACGCGATCGGGTCGATGTCGGAGCCGTAGTCCGGGCCGGTGCGGGCCTCGAAGTGCAGATGCGGGCCGGTGACGTTGCCGGTGGCCCCGGAGAGGCCGATCTGCTGGCCGGGGGTGACGGTCTGGCCGACCGAGACGCCGATCGACGACAGGTGGCCGTACTGGGTGTACGTGCCGTCGTGCATCTTGATCACGATGTTGTTGCCGTACGAGCCGCCCCAGCCGGCCTCGACGACGGTGCCCGCGCCGACCGCGTGGACGGAGGTCCCGGTGGCGGCGTGGAAGTCGATACCGGTGTGGCTTCCGGAGGACCACAGGCTGCTGGACGCCTTGTAGCCGGTGGAGACGTAGGAGTCGGCGACGGGGGCGACGAAGGCGTTCAGGCGCATGCGCTCGGCGTCCCGGGCGGCCCGCTCCTTGGCCGCGCGCTCGGCCTTGGCCTTCTTCCTGGCCGCCTCGGCGTGCCGCTCGGCCTCCGCCACGCGCTTCTTGGCCTCGGCCTCGGCCTTCGCCTGCACGGCGGCGGTCTCGGCGGCGGCCTGCTGGGCGTCGGCCTGGACCTCCAGGCGGTGGGCGAGTTCGTCACCGAGCACCACGGCCTGGGTGAGGCCGGTGTCCTGCGTGCGCGCCGCGTCGGTGGCGGCCAGCGCCGGCGAGGCCAGCGTGCCGACGACGCCGGAGGTGGCGAGGGTGGCTATGCCGGCGAGCTTGCGGGTCGTCCGGGCGCTGCGGCTGGCCCGGCGGTGCTTCCCGGTGGCACGGGTGAACGCCATGTGCTGGCTTGTCCTTTCCTTCCTTCTCGCCTACCGGGTTAGCTGACGGGTTCGGAGCAGGAAGGTCTCCTACGGGCTCCTCCGGAGAGGGGCCCGATTCACCCCAGGGACGTGGGTCCCCGGCTCCCCTGGCTCGCGCCGTACGGGGACTCGGCGATGACTGTCCGGTGCCACTGTTGTGGCGGAGTTGTGACGAACAGCCGGACCGACGCTAATCGGGGCCGCTTTGCGGAGCCAAACGGAACCGCGATTTTGTGCGGGATCCCACAAGTTCCGCCCAACGAGCCCTTACAAACCGGACATACGACGGACATCCGACGGACTCGGGCGGACAAGCACGGACTCCGACCGACAAGCGGCGGACAAGCGGCGGACATGCGACGGCTCCCGCGGTGAGCGAACACCGCGGGAGCCGATCGGTCGTGACGCATCGTCATGCGCCCTGCGGGAATCAGCCGCTGACGACCTTCACCTCTCCGATGCCCAGCGCCTTGACGGGCTCGGTGATCTGCGCGGCGTCGCCCACCAGGACGGTCACCAGGCGGTCCACCGGGAAGGCGTTGACGGCGGCGGCGGTCGCCTCCACCGTGCCGGTCTCCGCGAGCCGGAGGTACAACTGCGCCTGGAAGTCGTCCGGGAGCTGCTGCTCCACCTGGTCGGCGAGGGTGCCCGCGACGGCCGCCGCGGTCTCGTACTTGAGCGGCGCCACCCGACGAGGTTCTGCACCGCGACGTCCCGCTCCTCGTCCGTCAGCCCCTCCGCCGCGAGGGTCCGCAGCACCTTCCAGAGGTCCTCCAGCGCGGGCCCGGTGGAGGCGGTGTCCACCGAGCCGCTGATGGCGAGCAGCGCCGCGCCGGTGGTGCCCTCGGGAAGGTGGGGGCGCGTGGAGCGCAGCACCTGGCCGAAGGCGCGCACGCCGTAGGTGTAGCCCTTCTCCTCGCGCAGGACGCGGTCCAGCCGGGAGGTGAGGGTGCCGCCCAGGCAGTACGTGCCGAGCACCTGGGCGGCACACGCGGTCGTGCCGGTCGGCGCCGATCCGGCCGAGGAGCAGCTGGGTCTGGACGGCGCCGGGGCGGTCCACGATCACCACGCGGCCGGTGTCGTCCGGGCGATCGGGGTGGCCTTGACCGGCTCGGCGGCCGAACCGCTCCAGGCGCCGAGGGTGTCGGCGAGCGCCGCGGCCAGGTCGACGCCGGTGAAGTCACCGACGATCACGGCGGTGGCCGTGGCGGGCCGGACGTGCGCGTCGTAGAAGGCGCGCACGGCCGCGGCGTCGATCCGCGCGACGGTCTCCTCGGTGCCCTGACGGGGGCGGGAGATCCGCGCGGTGGCCGGGAACAGCTCCTTGGAGAGCGCCATCGCCGCGCGCCGGGCGGGTTGGCGAGCTCGTGCGGGATCTCGTCGAGGCGGTTGCGGACCAGCCGCTCGATCTCACTCTCCGGGAACGCGGGGGCGCGCAGCGCGTCGGCGAGCAGGCCGAGCGCGCGGGTCAGCCGGGACGCCGGGACCTCCAGGGAGACGCGTACGCCGGGGTGGTCGGCGTGCGCGTCCAGGGTGGCGCCGCAGCGCTCCAGCTCGGCGGCGAAGCCCTCCGCGTCGTACTTGTCGGTGCCCTCGGACAGGGCGCGCGCCATGATCGTGGCGACGCCGTCCAGGCCTCGGGCTCGGCGTCCAGCGGGGCGACGAGGTTTGATCTCGACCGCGACGACCTGCTGGCCGGGGCGGTGGCTGGTCAGGAGCGTGAGGCCGTTGGGCAGTTGGCTGCGCTCGGGGGCGGGAAGGCCCACGGCTTGGGCGCGCCGCTCTGGGGCTGCGGGTGGAACTGCATGGTGCTCCTGCGGAATCCTGACGGGTGGCGTCGCTCACTGCTCCGTCTCCCTTCCTCGGCGGCGTTGCCGGCCGGCTCGGTGGGCTCGTAGACGAGC
The DNA here is from genome assembly GCF_026153355.1 of Streptomyces endophytica. Taxonomy (GTDB): domain Bacteria; phylum Actinomycetota; class Actinomycetes; order Streptomycetales; family Streptomycetaceae; genus Streptomyces; species Streptomyces endophytica. The sequence goes on from NZ_CP110636.1 coordinate 42,671, forward strand.
ACCGCGCGGTTGTCGGGGCGCAACCGGGCCCTTGGCGACCGCCTGCACCTCCTCGGGGGTGATGTCCAGGACCCGCTGCACGGCGGTCAGCGCGAGCTGCGGGTCGCCGAACAGGACGGCGAAGCGGCACAGTTCGTCGGCGCGGCCGCTGACCGTCGCCAGGCGGTCCAGCCATTCGCGCTCCAGCTGGGCCTGCGCCCGTTCCATCTCCTCCGGGGTGGGCCCTCGGCGGCGAACCGCGCCAGCTCGTCGTCGACCGCGCGCTCGATGGCGGGCACCTCCACCCCGGCGGACGTCTTCACGTCCAGCCAGCCAGGGAGGGCGCACCGGCCAGCCGCAGCAGGCCGAAGCCGGCGGCCACGGCGCTGCGGTCGCGGCGCACCAGCCGGTTGTACAGGCGGGAGGACTCGCCGCCGCCCAGGACGGTCAGCGCGAGGTCGGCGGCGTCCGCCTCACGGGTGCCGTCGTGCGGCAGGCGGTAGGCCGCCATCAGGGCGCGGGAGGGCACCTCCTCCTCGACGACCTCGCGCAGCTCGGTGCCGACCACGTCGGGCAGGGTGCCGTCCCGGGGCGGCTGCTTGCCGTCGTGGGAGGGGATCGAGCCGAAGTACTTCTCGATCCAGGCGAGCGTCCGGGCCGGGTCGATGTCGCCGACGACCGACAGGACGGCGTTGTTGGGCGCGTAGTACGTACGGAAGAACGCCCGGGCGTCCTCCAGGGAGGCGGCGTCCAGATCGGCCATCGACCCGATGGGGGTGTGGTGGTACGGGTGGCCCTCGGGGTACGCCATGGCCGTCAGCTTCTCGAAGGCCGTGCCGTAGGGGACGTTGTCGTAGCGCTGGCGGCGCTCGTTCTTGACGACGTCGCGCTGGTTCTCCAGGGATTCCTCGTCGAGCGCGGTCAGCAGCGAGCCCATGCGGTCCGCCTCCAGCCAGAGCGCGAGCTCCAGCTCGTGGGCGGGCATGGTCTCGAAGTAGTTGGTGCGCTCGAAGCTCGTGGTGCCGTTGAGCGAACCGCCGGCGCCCTGCACCAGCTCGAAGTGGCCGTTCCCCTTCACCTGCGCGGAACCCTGGAACATCAGGTGCTCGAAGAGGTGAGCCAGGCCCGTACGGCCTTGACCTCGTGGCGGGAGCCGACGTCGTACCAGAGGCAGACCGCTGCGACCGGGGTCAGGTGGTCTTCGGAGAGCACCACGCGCAGGCCGTTGGCCAGCCGGTGCTCGGTCGCTGTCAGGCCGCCGGAGCCGGCTTGTTCTGTGGCCGTGTGACCATGGGCATGTACGTCCCTTCGATCGCTTGCGAGGAAGTTCTGTCACTGTATGCAAACCGCGTCGGCATCTGGCGAAGTTCCCGCAGGACCGCCCCCGAACGAGGGCCCGCGCCGGGCCGTCGTGGGGCCGCCGCCGGCCGTCGTGGGGGCCGCCCGCGGGCCGCCGCGGGGGCGGAAGGGGGAGTCGCGGTCGGCGTTGTCAGTGGGGCGGTCCACAATGGTCCGCGTCAGACTCAGAGATACTCGCCGGTTGATCCCCCAGCTGATCGACCCGGCTGATTGACCGACGACGCTCCGGCGCCGTCCCCGACCTCGGCAGTAGACGCAGCAGAAGGAGCCGCAGCCGCGATGGCCCGCCGCAGCACGAAGACCCGCCGCCGGACGACTTCGAGGAGAGGATCCTCGACATCGACGTCGTCGACGAGATGCAGGGTTCCTTCCTCGAGTACGCGTATTCGGTCATCTACTCGCGCGCCCTGCCGGACGCCCGCGACGGCCTCAAGCCCGTGCACCGCCGCATCCTCTACCAGATGAACGAGATGGGCCTGCGCCCCGACCGCGGCTATGTGAAGTGCGCCCGGGTCGTCGGCGAGGTGATGGGTAAGCTCCACCCGCACGGCGACGCGTCCATCTACGACGCGCTGGTCCGCATGGCGCAGCCGTTCTCCATGCGGCTGCCGCTGGTCGACGGCCACGGCAACTTCGGTTCGCTCGGCAACGACGACCCGCCGGCCGCGATGCGGTACACGGAATGCCGGATGGCGTCCGCGACGTCCCTGATGACCGAGTCGATCGACGAGGACACCGTCGACTTCTCGCCGAACTACGACGGCCAGGAGCGGGAGCCGGTCGCCCTCCCCGCCGCTTATCCGAACCTCCTCGTCAACGGCACCTCCGGCATCGCCGTCGGTATGGCGACGAACATGCCGCCGCACAACCTCGGCGAGGTCATCGCCGCGGCCCGCCACCTGATCAAGCACCCGAACGCCGACCTCGACACCCTGATGCGCTTCGTCCCGGGCCCGGACCTGCCGACCGGCGGCCGGATCGTGGGCCTCGGCGGCATCCGCGACGCCTACGAGAAGGGCCGCGGCACGTTCAAGATCCGTGCCACGGTCACGGTGGAGAACGTCACCGCGCGCCGCAAGGGCTGGTCGTCACCGAACTCCCCTTCACGGTCGGCCCGGAAAAGGTCATCTCCAAGATCAAGGACCTGGTCGGTTCGAAGAGGCTCCAGGGCATCGCGGACGTCAAGGACCTCACCGACCGCGAGCACGGCCTGCGTCTGGTGATCGAGGTCAAGAACGGCTTCAATCCCGAAGCCGTCCTGGAGCAGCTCTACAAGCTGACGCCGATGGAGGAGTCCTTCGGCATCAACAACGTCGCGCTGGTGGACGGCCAGCCGCTGACGCTGGGCCTGAAGGAGCTGCTGGAGGTCTACGTCGACCACCGCTTCGACGTGGTGCGCCGCCGCAGCGAGTTCCGCCGCAGCAAGCGCCGCGACCGGCTGCACCTGGTCGAGGGCCTGCTGACGGCCCTGGTGGACATCGACGAGGTGATCCGCCTGATCCGCTCCAGCGAGAACAGCGCGCAGGCCAAGGAGCGGCTGATCGAGCGCTTCTCGCTGAGCGACGTCCAGACCCAGTACATCCTCGACACCCCGCTGCGCCGGCTGACCAAGTTCGACCGGATCGAGCTGGAGTCGGAGCGGGACCGGCTGCAGGACGAGATCGAGAAGCTGACCCGGATCCTGGAGTCGGACGCCGAGCTGCGCAAGCTGGTCTCCGGCGAGCTGGCCTCGGTCGCCAAGAAGTACGGCACGGACCGGCGCACGGTCCTGCTGGAGTCGGCGGGCACCACGGTCGGCGCGGTGCCGCTGGAGGTCGCCGACGACCCGTGCCGGGTGCTGCTGTCCTCGACGGGCCTGCTGGCGCGTACGGTCACCGGCGAGGTGCCGTTCGACGTCGACGCCAAGCGGGTCAAGCACGACGTGATCGTCTCGGCGGTGCCGGCGACCACCCGCGGCGAGGTGGGCGTGGTGACGTCCCTGGGCCGGCTGCTCCGGCTCGCGGTGATCGATCTGCCGCAGCTCCCGGAGACCGCGGCGGCGCCGAGCCTCGCGGGCGGCGCACCGCTCGCGGAGTTCCTGACGCTCCAGGACGGCGAGGAGCTGGTCTGCCTCACCACCCTGGACGAGTCCTCGCCGGGCCTCGCGCTCGGTACGGAACAGGGCGTGGTCAAGCGGGTGGTGCCCGACTACCCGCCCACAAGGAGGAGTTGGAGGTCATCACCCTCAGGGAGGGCGACCGCATCGTGGGCGCGGCCGAGCTGCGCACCGGTGAGGAGGACCTGGTCTTCATCACCAGCGAGGCGCAGCTGCTGCGCTATCCGGCGTCGCAGGTACGGCCGCAGGGCCGGCCCGCGGCGGTATGGCCGGGGTCAAGCTGGGCGAGGGCGCGAAGGTGATCTCGTTCTCTGCGGTCGATCCGGCGGCCGACGCCATGGTCTTCACCGTCGCCGGTTCGCACGGCACCCTGGACGACTCGGTCGCCACGGCCAAGATCACCCCGTTCGACCAGTACCCGCGCAAGGGCCGGGCCACCGGTGGCGTGCGCTGCCAGCGGTTCCTGAAGGGCGAGGACTGCCTGATCCAGGCGTGGGCCGGCACGGCGCCGGTGCGGGCGGCGGACGCCAAGGGCGCGCCGGTACCGCTGCCGGAGCCGGACCCGCGCCGGGACGGCTCGGGAGTGGCCCTGACGAAGCCGGTGGCCGCGCTGGCGGGACCGGTGTGAGCGGGCCTCTGTGAGGGGGCCTCAGAGCGGGTCTCTGTGAGCGGGTCTCTGTGAGCAAGCGTCTGCCTCTGTGAGCGGGCCCTGAGCGGGCCTCTGAGCGGGCCTGGCCTTCTCTGAAGAATGAACGCCGTCGGGCCGGTGCGGAACCGGCCCGGCGGCGTTACGCATCTCCCTACCCGTCCACCTGTCTACTTGCCTACCTGTCCACTTGCCTACTCGTCCCCCGACTCGTCTCCGTCGCGGGAGGCCACGTACCGCAGCACGCCCCACATGCTGTTCACATCGGCCTCCGGCGGCCCGGTCTCCCGGCAGTTGTCCAGCTCCTTGCGGAGCGCCGGGGCGTCGATTCCGCTGCCGATGAGGACGAGCTGGGTGCTCCGCTCCTCGCCCCTCGGCCAGGGCTCGGGGTAGAAACGCAGGAAGTCGCCGACGGCGTGCACGGTGAACTTCTGCCGGTTCTCGGGGACGTCGAAGTGGACGAAGCCCTTGATGCGGTAGAGCCCGGCCGGCCGACTGTCGAGGAAGTCCATGAGCCGGCGCGGGTGCATCGACTCGGCCGAGCTGAACTCCACGCTCTGGTAGGCGGCGTGAAGGTGCCCCGAGTGGTCGTGGCCACTGTCTGCACCACAGTCGTCGTGGTCGCAACGACCGTTCGCGGAGCGGTCGTTGGGGTCGTTGGGGTCGTGGTGGTTGTGGTGGTTGTTGGGGTCGTTCGGGTCGCTGGGGCCGGGGTAGCCGTTGGGGTCGCTGGGGCCGGGGTGGCCGTTGGGGTGCTTGGAGTCGCGGTAGTCGTTCTCGCGGTGGTTTCGGGGGTGCTCGTCGCGGTGGGCTCGATGGTGCTCGCCACCGGCCGCGGCCTCACGCAGCAGGTCCTCGAAGGACAACTGGCGCACGGCCGCGTCGTGGTCCTCCCCCGGCCCGCGGTCGAAGAACAGCTCGGGGTCGATCCGGCCGTACGCCGTACAGATCACCGGCCGGCCCGGCGCCAGCTCCGCCAGGGTGTCCCGGAGCGCCCGGAGCGCCGCGTCGTCGATCCGGTCGGCCTTGTTGAGCACCACGATGTCAGCGATACCGACGTGCCGGTCCAGCTCAGGATGTCGGGCCCGGGTGGACTCGAACTCGGCGGCGTCCACGACCTCGATCAGCCCGCCGTAGACGATCCGGTCGTTGTCGCTGGCGAGGATCATCCGGATGAGTTCCTGCGGCTCGGCCAGGCCGCTCGCCTCGATGACGATGACGTCGATACGGGCGGACGGACGGGCCAGCCGCTCCAGATACGTGTCCAGTTCGCTGGTGTCGACCGCGCAGCACAGACAGCCGTTGCCGAGCGAGACCATCGAGTCCACCTGCCCGGCAACGGTCATGGCGTCGATCTCGATGCTGCCGAAGTCATTGACGATCGCGCCGATACGAGTCCGTCGCCGGCCCGGAGCAGGTGGTTGAGCAGGGTCGTCTTGCCCGAACCGAGGAACCCCGCGAGTACGACGACCGGGATCTGTTGCGTGGCCAGAAGGCGCCTCCATGGTGCGGGTGGCGGGCCGCACGGCCGGCGGCGGACGAGCTGTCGATCGTAACGGACCACCGGCTGCACACCGCTCGGGCCGAGCGCCTCGTCCGGTACGGGGGGGGCGGGCCCACGGGCGGTCCGGGACCACGGGGCGAGGCCGACCCGGCCGGCGCCGGGCCAGGGCCGGTCAGGTGCCTGAACAGGGCCTGCCGGGGCCTGGTCGGCCGCCCTGTCAGGGTCTGGTCAGGCGCCAGGCGGGAGCCCGGTCCCGTGCCAGGCAGGAGCCTGGTTCGGAGCCAGGCCCGGCGCCGCGGCCTGGCACCGCGGCCTGATGCCGAAGCACGTACTCCCACCCGGTGCCGAAGCACGTGCTGCCGCCCGGCACCGAAGCACGTGCTGCCGCGCAGTGCCTATGCACAGTGCCTGTATCCGCGCCGAGGCGCCGTGCAGGGTCCGGGGCCGCCGTGCCGTGCGGCGTCCGATGCCGAGGCACCGTGCGGGATCCGGTGCCGGCGGCCCCGCTCCAGGCCTGTGGTGCGGTGCCGGCCTGGAACGGGGCCGCCGGCTAGGACCCCATGGTGCTGGGGTGCTGGGGTACTGGCTAGCCGGCCACCACCTCCGGCAGCGGCTGCGGCGGGGGCGGGCCGACGTACCGGGCCGCCGGCCGGATGATCTTCGAATCCTCCGCCTGTTCCAGGATGTTGGCGCTCCAGCCGACCACCCTGGCCGCGCAGAAGGTGGGCGTGAACATCTCACGCGGCAGCCCGCACAGCTCCATCACGACGCCCGCGTAGAACTCCACGTTGATGTGCAGCTCGCGGCCCGGCTTGAGCTCGGCGAGGAGCGCCTCGGCCCGCGCCTCCACCTGGACGGCGAACTCCACCAGCGGGCCGCCGAACTCCTCGGCGATCCCCCGCAGCATCCGTGAGCGCGGATCTTCGGTGCGGTAGACGGGATGCCCGAACCCCATGATCCGCTCACCGCGCAGGACCCGTTCGCGGATCCAGGAGTCGATCCGGTCCGGCGCGCCGATCGCGTCGAGCGTGTCCAGCGCCCGGCTGGGCGCTCCGCCGTGCAACGGCCCGGAGAGCGCGCCGACGGCTCCGACGAGGCAGGCCGCGAGGTCGGCACCGGTGGAGGTGATGACGCGGGCGGTGAACGTCGAGGCGTTGAAGCCGTGGTCGATCGTGGAGATCAGATAGGCCTCTATCGCCCGGACCCGGCGCGGATCCGGCTCTTCGCCGGTGAGCATGTAGAGGTAGTTGGCGGCGTGCCCCAGATCCGGCCGCGGCTCCACGGGCTGCTGCCCCTGGCCGAGCCGGTGCAGCGCGGTCAGCAGGGTCGGTACGGCGGCGACGGTGGCGAGCGCGTCGGCCCGCCGGCGGTCGGCGTCGATGTCGTACAGCGGCCGGAATCCGGCACTCGCGCCGAGCAGCGACAGCGCGGTGCGCAGCCCGGCGAGCGGGCCCGCGAGCGCTCCGGCCCGGGCCAGGGCGGGCAGTGCCTCGCGTACCGCCGCGGGCAGCGGGCGGAGCGCGGCCGTCTCGGCCTTGAAGGCCGCCAGCTGGGCCGCGTCGGGCAGCGCGCCGTGGAACATCAGGTACCAGACGTCCTCGAACGTGCGGGTCCGGGCCAGTTCGACGGCGGAGTACTGGCGGTAGTGGTAGAAGCCCTCGCGCCCCCGGACGTCGCCGAGTTGGGTCTCGGTGACGATGACGCCCGCGAGCCCGCGGGGTGCCTCGATGGGTGCGTTCGCCTCGGCGATCGGCATGACAGCTCTCCTCGTTCTTCCTCCCCCAATATTGATTCGACTATCTATGCTTGACTCAATACTCGTCAATATTGATTGAATCAATGTATGGGTCAATGCAGGAGGGTCCTGGACATGGATGAGTCCGGGTACGGACGGGCTGGATACGGTGATCCCATGGCGGATCACGACACGGCGCAGGACACCGGTGAGCGACGGCTGAGCACGCGGGAGGCGGCCGACCGGCTCGGCGTGAAGCCCGAGACGGTCTATGCGTATGTCAGCCGCGGTCAGCTGACCAGCCACCGGGAACCGGGCAGCCGCGGCAGCACCTTCGACCCGAAGGAGGTCGACATGCTGGCCCGCCGCAGCGGCCGCCGCGAACCGCCCGCCGCCGGCGCCGAGTTGGGGATCCGCACCGGCATCACACTGATCGACCGCGACCACTGCTACTTCCGTGGCGTGGACACCGCGGAGCTCGCCGCCCACTACAGCTACGAGGAGGTCGCGGAGTGGCTGTGGACCGGCGTGCTGCGCCACGGCATCCGCTTCACCGCCCCGCAGGACGCCCGGACCGCGGCCCGCCGCGCCGTACGGGCGCTGCCGCCGCACAGCGGGCCGATGGACCAGCTGCGGGTCGCGGTGATCGCCGCCGCGGCCGCCGATCCGCTGCGGTTCGACCTCTCCGAGGACGCCGTCCTCGGCACCGCCCGCAGCCTCATCCCGACCCTGGTCGACGCCCTCCCGGCGCTGGGTGACGAACCCTCCACCGGCGGACCGCTCGCCCCCCGGCTCTGGTCCCGGCTGACCGCGGAGCCGGCCGACGTTGCATCGCTGCGCGTCCTGGACGCCGCGCTGGTCCTGCTCATCGACCACGACCTCGCCGCCTCCACGCTCGCGGTCCGGGTCGCGGCCTCCGCCCGCGCCCATCCGTACGCGATCGTCTCGGCGGGTCTGGGGGCGCTGGACGGTCCGCTGCACGGCGCCGCTAGCGGGCTGGTGCACAGGATGCTGCTGGAGGTCCTGGACCGGGGCAGCGCGGCCGCCGTCGTGGCCGACCATCTGCGGGCCGGTCGCCGGGTACCAGGCCTGGGCCACCCCCTCTACCCGGGTGAGGACCCGCGCGCCGGCGTCCTCTTCCGGCTGCTGGCGGACGTACCGCAGGCCGCCCCCGCTCTGCAGGCCGCCCGCGAGGTCGTCACCACCACCGCACGCCACACGGAGCTGCACGCCAACGTCGACCTGGCACTCTCCGTGCTGACCGTCGCTGCGGGCATGCCTCCCGAGGCGGGTGAAACGGTCTTCGCCCTCGCGCGCACCGCCGGCTGGGTCGCGCACGCCCTGGAGGAATTCGACGAGCGCCCGCTGCGCATGCGCCCCAGCGGCCAGTACCACGGCCCACGCCCCCCGCAGCCGCTGCCGTGAGCGAGCCCAAGCCGCCTTGGGCGCCCTCCATGAGCGAGCACAAGCGGGCCCGCGCGTCGGCCGTGAGTGGGTCCAAGCCATCGTGTGCGTCTGCCGTGAGCAAGCCCAAGCCGCCTTGAGCTCCGTCCATGAGCGGGCACAAGCGGGCCTGCGCGTCGGCCGTGAGTGGGTCCGAGCCCTCTCGCCCACCCGCCCCGAGCGGGCCTGGGCGGTCCGGCGTTCCTGCGGCGATGGGGAGCGAGTGGCCGGTCGTTCCCTCGCCGGTGGTCCGTGAGCGATCCCGCGTCGCCGCAATGACGCGAAGCCAATTCCTGTTTCCCGCGCCTTCCGCGCAGGCCCATGAGCGATCCGGCGTGCCCGACGCCCGAACCATGAGGTTAGGCTCGCCTTCGTGAGTACCTGCGCCACCGCCTCCCGTAACGCGGCCGAACCGCTCGCCGGGACCTCGGCCACCGCCCGCACCTGGCTGCTCATCGAGCAGACCGGCCCCTGGGGAGCCAAGGCGCTCACGGACAGCCACCTCGATCCAGGACTCGGCCGGGCCCTGAACGCCGCGGCGGACGGGACCGACGTACGCATCGCCCTGATTCGGCGCCCGGGCCGCCATGCCGACTGCCACGGTGTCTCCCGCCGCCGGCTCTTCCTCGCGCACACCGCGCCGGGGCGCTCCTGGGTGCGCACAACCACCGTCACCGATCCCGGCGCCGCCCTCGGCCTGGACTTCGCCGCCCTCGGCGCGGGCGAACACCACGGCACCTGGGAACCACACTCCGGCGACCCGCTGGTCCTCGTCTGCACCAACGGCAAGCGGGACCGTTGTTGCGCCCTGCTCGGCCGACCCCTGGCCGCGGAACTCTCCGCCGCCGGAATCGACACCTGGGAGGTCACCCACCTGGGCGGCCATCGCTTCTCCCCCACCCTTTTTCTCCTTCCTTACGGTTACGCCTACGGCCGTGCCTCGGCGCATCTGGTCAAGTCCGCCGTGGAGGCGGCGCGCAGTGGACGGATCGCCTTGGACCACTGCCGTGGCCGTTCGGCCTGGGACCGCCCCGCCCAGGCGGCCGACCTCGCGATCCGTGCCCGGATCCACGAGGACCGCGCGGATGCCCTCGACGTCGTACGGGTCGAGACCCTGCCGCCCGCACCCGCCGCCACGCCTGCCGGCAGTGCGGGACCGTCCTGGGCCGTCACGGTCGCGCACACGGACGGCCGGACCTGGCGGGTGACCGTCGAACAACGCACCGACGGCGCTCCCGCGCCGGCCAGCTGCGGGGCACCCCTCCTTCCCCCGTCGCGGATGGCGGTCACCTCGCTCACCGCCGCAGATCTGGCCTGACTCCTTCACGGCTTCACCGACGCCGACACGGCCCACGACATGGCTGCGGCGACTCCGACACCGCCACGGACCGTGACGACTCTGCGAGAGTAGGTGCTCACGCTCCGCGACCGAAAGGCCTGTGGATAACTCCCCCGAACCCGTCCTTCGCCGTCCACAGCCCGCGCCGCCGCTCCCGTCGCGGCCCCGCCGGCACGCCGCGCGTGGCCACCCGGACACCCTCCGAATTCCTCGCCGCAGGGATTACCGGCCCGGCGGTCGGCCCGCTTACTGTTCGTCCGTATGGGCGAGAAGGAAGCGTCGGTTCCGCGCCCGAGCGCCGCAGAGCCCTCGGGCCCCGCACCGTTTCCCGCCGGCGCCTCCGCCCCGCGCAGAGCGACCGCCCCGCTCGGCGCTGCCAAGGCACGCACCACGGCCGGACCGCGCCTGACGCGCCCCCGGCTGGGCTGGCCGCGGCGCGTCTTCTCCCAGGTGCTGATGATGCAGCTGGCCATCGCCACGGGGGTCACCGCGCTGGCGACCGGCCTGTTCCTCGCCCCGCTCAGCGCCCAGCTGGACGACCAGGCGATGCGCCGCGCGCTCGCGATCGCCCAGACCACCGCCGCCGAACCGCGCCTCGACGACGCGCTGGAGACGTCCCGCCCGAGCCCCCACGGCCCCGTCCAGAACGAGGCGGAACGGATCCGCGCGGCCACCGGCGCCGAGTACGTCGTGATCATGGACAAGCGTGGGGTGCGCTGGTCCCACACCGATCCGGACGAGATCGGGCGCCACGTCTCCACCGATCCGAGCGCCGCGCTCTCCGGCCGTGAGGTCATGCAGATCGACGAGGGCACCCTCGGCCGCTCCGCGCGCGGCAAGGTCCCGTTGCGGGACGAGCACGGCAAGGTCGTCGGCGCGGTCTCGGTCGGCATCGCGTACGAGAGCGTGCGGGAGCGGCTGCTGTCCACCGTGCCCCAACTGCTCGCGTACGCGGGCGGGGCGCTGGCCGTCGGCGCACTGGCCGCCTATCTCGTCTCCCGCCGTCTCCAGCGCCGCACCCATGACCTGGCCTTCTCCGACATCTCCGCGCTGCTCGCCGAGCGGGAGGCGATGCTGCACGGCATCCGGGAGGGCTTCCTCGCGCTCGACGGGCAGGGCCGGATCCGCCTGATGAACGACGAGGCGCAGCGCCTCCTCGATCTGCGCGCCGAGGACACCGGCCGCCCCCTGGAGGCCGCCCTTCCTCCGGGCCGGACGACCGATGTGCTGGCCGGCCGCGTCTCGGGCGCCGACCTGCTGGCGGTCAGCGGACACCGGGTGCTGGTGGCGAACCGTATGCCGACCGACGACGGCGGCGCGGTGGTCACCCTGCGCGACCGCACGGAGCTGGAGCGGCTGGGCCGCGAACTCGACGGCACCCGCGGTCTCATCGACGCCCTCCGGGCGCAGGACCACGAGCACGCCAACCGGCTGCACACCCTCCTGGGCCTGCTCGAACTGGGTCTGCACGAGGAGGCCGTGGAATTCGTGACCCGCGTGGTGGGCGTCCACCGGGCCACCGCGGAGCAGGTCACCGAGCGCATCCACGACCCGTTGCTGGCCGCCCTTCTGGTGGGCAAGGCCACCGTCGCCACCGAACGGGGCGTGTCCCTGCGGATCGCGTCCGGCACCCGGCTGCCCGACCGCCTGATCGACCCGCACAGCCTGGTCACCGTCCTCGGCAATCTCGTCGACAACGCCCTGGACGCCACCGCCGGCGCGCCCGATGCCCAGGTGGAGGTGGAGGTACGGGCCGAGGGACGGACCGCCGTCGTGCGGGTCGCCGACAACGGGCCGGGCGTGCCCGAGGAGCGCCGGGACGAGATCTTCACCGAGGGCTGGACCACCAAGGAGCCGCCCGCCCACGGGCAGCGCGGCATCGGACTCGCACTCGTCCGTCGGCTCGCCGAGCGCTACGGGGGTGGCGCCGTGGTGGACGAACGACCAGGAGGCGGCGCCGTGTTCACCGTCACGGTGCCCGATGCTCTCTCCGAGGAGCTTCCCGGGGCGGCCGGTGGCCCCGGGGGCGCGCACTGCGCCGAGGACGCCACGGAGGCCGGCCGGTGATCGACGTACTGATCGTGGACGACGATGCACAGGTCGCGCGGATCAACGCCGCGTACGTCGCCAAGGTGCAGGGTTTCCGGGTCAGTTGTGTCGCACATACGGCGGCGGAGGCCCTGGTCGCCCTGGAGACGCACCCCGTCGAACTGATCCTGCTGGACCACTACCTGCCCGACCGGACCGGCCTCCAACTGGTCGGCGAACTACGGCGTCGTGGCCTCTTCACCGACGTGATCATGGTGACGGCGGCCCGCGACATCGCGACCGTACAGGCCGCGATGCGGCACGGCGCGCTCCAGTACCTGGTCAAGCCGTTCACCTTCGCGGGCCTGCGCTCCAAGCTGGAGGGCTATGCGGCGCTGCACCGCACCTTCGCCGGCGGCGGACAGGCCGAGCAGTCCGAAGTGGACCGGCTCTTCGGTGCGTTGGGCGCCGCCAACGCCGGGCCCGCCGAGCTGCCCAAGGGGCACTCCACCGCCACCGCCGACCGCGTGCGCACGGTGCTGCGCTCCGCGGACACGCCACTCTCGGCCCAGGACGTCGCACACCGGGCCGGACTGAGCCGGCAGACCGCCCAGCGCTATCTGAAGCTCCTGGAACGCGCCGGCCGGATCCGCCTCACCCTCCGGTACGGCGAGACGGGCCGCCCGGAACACCGCTACGAATGGGTCTGACCCCTGGCGGAGGCTAGGGCCTTTCCGACCCTGACCCATCGGACAGGCCCTAGACCGCGCCCGCCCCGGTGAGCGCCCGTACCTCCGTCTCCGCGTGCCGGGCCGGATCGGCGGCCTCCGGGGAGAGCAGGGTGCCCAGCCAGCCCATCAGGAATCCCAAGGGGATCGAGACCGCCCCCGGATTGGACAGCGGGAAGACGGCGAAGTCCAGGTGGGGGAAGAGGGATTCCGGGCCTCCGGAGACCACAGGTGAGAGGACCACCAGGGTGAGCGCGGGGACCAGCCCGCCGTAGACGGACCAGACGGCACCCCGTGTCGTGAAACGGCGCCAGAACAGGGCGTAGAGCAGGGCCGGCACATTGGCCGAGGCGGCGACCGCGAAGGCCAGGCCCACCAGGAAGGCGATGTTCAGGTCCTGGGCGAGCAGCGCCAGGGCGATGGCGACGGCTCCGACCGCGACCGCGGCGAGCCGTGCCACGGCCACCTCGCGTCGCTGTGCGTCCCGTACCGTGCCGCGCGGGCGGCGCAGCGAGGCGTACAGGTCGTGGGCCACGGAGGCCGACGAGGCGAGGGTGATGCCGGCGACCACGGCCAGGATGGTGGCGAAGGCGACCGCGGCCACCACGGCGAAGAGAACTGTTCCTCCGGTGGAGCCAGCCCCGCCTCCCAGGTCGACGGCGAGCAGTGGAACGGCAGTGTTGCCCGCCGGGTTGGAGGCCCGGACCGCATCGCTGCCCACCACGGCGGCGGCCCCGAAGCCGAGCACGACGGTCATCAGGTAGAAGCCGCCGATCAGCCCGATGGACCAGCCGACGGAACGGCGGGCGGCCCGCGCCGTGGGCACGGTGTAGAACCGCGACAGGATGTGCGGCAGCCCCGCCGTCCCCAGGACGAGCGCCAGTCCGAGGCTGAGGAAGTCCAGCCGCGCGGTCCAGTCACCGCCGTATTTGAGACCCGGCGCGAGGAACGCCCTTCCGTGGCCGCTGCGTTCGGCGGCGGTGGTCAGCAGTGCGCCGAGGTCCCCGTGGAACCGGATCACCACCAGGACGGTCAGGGCCACGGCCCCGCCCAGGAGGAGCACCGCTTTGACCACCTGGATCCAGGTGGTGGCCCGCATTCCGCCGAAGGCGACGTAGACCACCATAAGGGCGCCCACGCCGATCACCATCCAGGTACGGGCCTGCGGTCCGGCGCCGCCGAGCAGCAGCGCCACCAGACTGCCGGCACCGACCATCTGCGCCACCAGATAGAGCACGGACACGGTGACAGAGGCCGCGCCGACCGCGATCCGCACGGGGCGCTCCCGCATCCGTGCCGCGACGACGTCGGCAACGGTGAACCGCCCGCAGTTCCGGACGAGTTCGGCCACCAGGAAGAGCACGAGCAGCCAGGCGACGAGGAAGCCGACCGAATACAGCAGCCCGTCGTAGCCGAAGAGGGCGATCAGCCCGGTGATGCCGAGGAAGGACGCGGCGGACATGTAGTCACCCGCGATGGCGAAACCATTCTCCATGGGGGAGAAGAGCCTCCCGCCGGCGTAGAACTCCTCCGCGGAGCCACGTCTGCGGCGTCCCGCCCAGAGGGTGATCGCCAGAGTGAGCGCGATGAAGGCGCTGACCAGAGTCAGGGCGAGGGTCTCGTGGCCGCCGGTCACCGTGCGTTCCCCCCGGTCAGTTCCTGGGTTTCCCAGCGGATCTCCAGCGCCGCGCGGTCCCGCCGCAGCCGTGCGTGCCGCATGTAGGCCCAGGCGAGGAGAAACGTTGTGGCGAACTGGCCGAGCCCGGCGGCCATCGCCACGTTGAAGGCGCCGACGAGCGGACGGGCCATGAGCCCCGGCGCGGCGATCGCCGCCACCACATAGGCGAGGTACCAGATCAGGAAGGCAAGGGTGGCCGGGACGACGAAGCTCCGGTAACGGCGGCGCACCTCCTGGAACGCCCCACTTCGGTGCACCGCCAGATAGATCTCGCCCGGGGGAATCCCGCTGTCCCGCGGCCCTCCTACGGTCAGCGGCTCCTCGGTATCCCCTTCGTGGCCCGCCGCTTCGACCGCACCGGCAGGCTCTGCCCACCCGGGGGCGAGGGCGTCATACCAGGGGTCGTCGAGCCGTACGGCCCCGGGCTCACCGGCCGAGCGGCCGTCGTGCTTGTCCACCGAACTCTCCTTGGTGCACGGGTTGGTTGTCCGTGCCGCCCAAGGGTGGACAGAAAGGAAGATCCCGGACGCACGCTTGCGGACCCTTCACCCCATCAGGTGATGGACCACCAGGAACTACCCGGGCGGCTGTGCGAGCCCGTGGCGGTACGCGTAGTGGATCGCCTGAGCCCGGTCGCGCAGCCCCGCCTTGGCGAAGAGATTGTTGATGTGGGTCTTCACGGTCGCCGTGGAAACGTGCAGGGTGCGGGCGATCTCCGGATTCGACAACCCCTCGGCGACCAGCCGCAACACCTCCACCTCGCGCGCGGTCAGCCCGTCCGGGGGCTCCGCCGGCGGCTGCGGCACGGTGTGGGCGGGCTCGGTGAAGCGCTCCAGGAGACGGCGCTGGATCTTCGGCGACAGGCCCGCCTCACCGGAAAGCACGTCGTCGATGGCACGGACGATCTCGTCACCGTCCGCGTCCTTGGTCAGATAGCCGCGGGCGCCGGCCTGCAGGGCGGGGAAGAGCGAGTCGTCGTCGGCGTAGGTGGTGAGCACCACGACCTGGGTGCCGGGGTGCTCCGCGCGGATCCGGCGGGTGGCCTCGACCCCGTCGCAGCGGGGCATGCGCAGGTCCATCAGGACGACGTCCGGGGCGTAACGGGCGACCAGTTGGACCGCCTCCTCGCCGTCCGGCGCCGAACCGACGACCTCGATGCCCGGCAGCAGCCCCAGCAGCATCACGATTCCCTCGCGCACCACTGTCTGATCATCGGCGACCACGACCCGCGTCACCGTACGTGCCGTCATGCGGGCACCCGCAACCGCACCACGAAGCCCTCCTCGTCAGGGCCGGACTCCAGCGTTCCGCCGAGGAGTTCGGCACGCTCCCGCATCCCGAGCAGACCGTACCCGGAACCGCTCGCGGAGAGTTCGGCGGACCGTCCGCGGCCCCCGTCGTCCCGCACTTCGAGCCCCACGTCGTCCGCCCCGTAGTCCAGCCGCACGCGCACCCGCGCCCCCGGGGCGTGCTTGCGCACGTTCGTGAGCGCCTCCTGGGCGACCCTGCGGACCGTGAGGCCCGCCTCGGCCGGCAGCACGCGGGGCTCGCCCGTCACGTCCAGCCGAGCGCCCTCAGCGGCCGTCAGGCGGCGCAGGAGGTCCTCGACCGGGATCATCTCCCCGCGGAGGGCGGAAAGCGCCTCACGGGTGCCGTCAAGCCCTTCCCGGGCCATCCCCCGGCACGCCACGACCCGCTCCAGGAGCTGTGCGCGGTCCGCCTCCAGGTCGGGACTGCGCTGGATCAGTTGCCGCACCGCCTCCAGATGCACCAACTGGGCGCTCAGGCTGTGGGCGAGGACGTCGTGGATCTCCCGCGCGATCCGGCCCCGTTCGGCCAGTGCCGCCGACTCCGCCTCGGCCTTGCGGGCCGCCCGCTCCTGGGCCAGCAGCCGCTGGGCGTTGCCGCGCGCCTCGGCGTCGAGGCGGATGACGTAGCCGGCCAGGGCCAGGCCCGCGGTGGTCGTGATGGTCGTCAGCCAGCTGTCGGTGTTCATCACGGCGTAAGCGGCGAGCGCGGCCGACGAGCACAGCACGCCGACGGCCAGCGGCAGCCGCTCCATCGCGGTGATGGCGCAGGCGCACCACAGGACGATCGCCGGCGTCCGGGCACCGGCGAAGGAGAAGCCGAAGGCCGCGGCCTCCAGGACGAGCAACAGGCCGACGGACGGCCAGAGAAGGCGCTCGCGCGTCACGCGGAAGAAGGCGCGGAACGCCACGAGCGTGGTGGCGACCCCCGCGAGCGCCGCCACCAGTGCCCAGCCCCGGAAGTGCGGCCCGGCCACCGTGGACCACGTCAGCCCCGCGACGACCAGGACGCGCACCGACCGGCCGATCCACAACCGGGCGCCGCTCATGCCTTCCCGGGACAGCGACTCCCGCAGGGGCCAGCTCGTCAAGGCAGGGGCAGCACGTACGGTCCTCGGTCGGTGGGTGGCGGTA
This sequence comes from Streptomyces endophytica, assembly GCF_026153355.1. Taxonomy (GTDB): domain Bacteria; phylum Actinomycetota; class Actinomycetes; order Streptomycetales; family Streptomycetaceae; genus Streptomyces; species Streptomyces endophytica. The sequence continues at coordinate 59,646 of NZ_CP110636.1, forward strand.
TCGGGCGCGCCGGGGCCTCAGCCCGCGACAGGAACACCGTACGTCCGCTGGAAGGCCTGGGCCCGCCAGGTGGTGACCCCGGTCCGGGTCAGCAGCATGCCGGCGACCGAGAGCATGATCGCCGGGGTGCCCTGATGGACGCCCATGGCCCCGGCGATGGCCATCAGGCCGCCGCGCAGCACCATGGCGCAGAGCCACACGCCGGCCGCCGCCCAGCTGCCCTTGGTCCACACCACCCCGTCCGCGTCCGTCCAGATGCGCGTCGTCCAGGCCCAGCCCGCACCGCAGCCCAGCCCTATCAGGAGCCCGACGGCCAGCAGGACGGCGGACGCGGTCCGGTGGGCGGGGTCCAGGAGGCCGGGGTCGCGCAGCGCCAGGAAGGCCAGGACGGCGGGGATCAGCCACCACTTCTTGCCCTCGGACGTGATGCGCTGGGCGCTGAACTGCTTGATGAACACGAACACGACAGCCGCGGCGATCGCCACGATGTTGAGCAGGCCGCTCATGACCTGAGCCTCCGGGAGACGGGATTTTCCGACGTCCCCGACGCTACGGAGAGTGGCCGCCGCGCGGATCGGAGCCAGGGTGGGGCCCGGGTGGAAAGCGCGGCGGGCGCCGCTCCACCTGGGGTGGAGAGACGCCCGCCCGGGCTCAGCGACCGCTCAGGTGTCGATCCGGGAACGGTCCAGAGTGGCCGCGGAGTTGGTGATGAACTCCTTGCGGGGGGCGACTTCGTTGCCCATCAGGAGATCGAAGGTCTTCTCCGCCGCCTCCAGGTCGCTGATGTTGATCCGGCGCAGGGTGCGGTGGCGCGGGTCCATGGTCGTCTCGGCGAGCTGGTCGGCGTCCATCTCACCCAGGCCCTTGTAGCGCTGGATGCTGTCCTTGTAGCGGACGTTCTTGCGCTGGAGCTCCAGCAGGGTCTGGCGCAGCTCGTTGTCCGAGTAGGTGTAGATGTACTTGTCCTGCCCCTTCTTGGGGTTGGTCAGCTCGATGCGGTGCAGCGGCGGCACGGCGGCGAAGACCCGGCCCTGCTCGACCATCGGGCGCATGTAGCGCTGGAACAGGGTCAGCAGCAGGATGCGGATGTGGGCGCCGTCGACATCGGCGTCGGCCAGGAAGATGACCTTGCCGTAGCGGGCCGCGTCGATGTCGAAGGTACGGCCGGAACCGGCCCCTATGACCTGGATGATGGCGCCGCACTCGGCGTTCTTGAGCATGTCCGAGACCGACGACTTCTGGACGTTCAGGATCTTGCCGCGGATCGGCAGCAGCGCCTGGAACTCGGAATTCCGGGCCAGCTTGGCGGTGCCCAGCGCGGAGTCGCCCTCGACGATGAACAGCTCGCTGCGGTCGACGTCGTCACTGCGGCAGTCCGCGAGCTTGGCCGGCAGCGAGGAGGACTCCAGCGCCGTCTTCCGCCGCTGCGCCTCCTTGTGCTGGCGCGCGGCGATGCGGGTGCGGGCAGCCGCGACGACCTTCTCCAGAACGGCGCGCGCCTGCTGCTTGGCGTCCCGCTTGGTGGACGTCAGGAACGCCTTCAGCTCCCGGCTCACCACCTGGGCGACGATCCGGGAGGCGGCCGAGGTGCCGAGCACCTCCTTGGTCTGGCCCTCGAACTGCGGCTCGGCGAGGCGTACGGTCACGACCGCCGTCAGGCCCTCCATGGCGTCGTCCTTGACGACGTCGTCCTCCGCGACGCGGAGCAGCTTGCTCGACCGCAGGACCTCGTTGACCGTCTTGGTGACCGCGCGCTCGAAGCCGGAGACGTGGGTGCCGCCCTTGGGGGTGGCGATGATGTTGACGAACGACCGGAGCGTGGCGTCGTAGCCCGTGCCCCAGCGCAGCGCGATGTCGACGCCCAGTTCCCGGGTGACTTCGGTGGGGGTCATGTGGCCGCGGTCGTCGAGGACCGGCACGGTCTCCTTGAACGTGCCCTGCCCGCTGAGCCGCAGGACGTCGCACACCGCCTTGTCCTGCGCCAGGTACTCGCAGAACTCGCTGATGCCGCCGTCGTAGTGGAAGGTCTCCTCGGTCTTGCCGGCGCCGTCGAGGCCGCGCTCGTCGCGGACGACCAGGGTGAGGCCCGGGACGAGGAAGGCGGTCTGGCGGGCGCGGGCGTACAGCGTCTCCAGGGAGAGCTTGGCGTCCTTGAGGAAGATCTGCCGGTCGGCCCAGTAACGGACGCGGGTGCCGGTCTTGGTCTTGGGGATCCGCTTGCCCTTGTGCAGGCCGTTGGCCGGGTCGAACGGGGCGTCCGGGCCCGATTCCGTGAAGATGCCGGGGACGCCGCGGCGGAAGCTGATCGCGTGCGTCTTGCTGTTGCGGTCGACCTCGACGTCGAGCCGGGCGGAGAGGGCGTTGACGACCGAGGCGCCGACGCCGTGCAGACCGCCGGAGGCCGCGTACGAACCGCCGCCGAACTTTCCGCCGGCGTGCAGCTTGGTCATCACGACCTCGACGCCGCTCAGCCCGGTCTTGGGCTCGACGTCCACGGGGATGCCGCGGCCGTTGTCGCGCACCTCCACGGACCCGTCGTCGTGGAGGACCACCTCGATGTGGTCGCAGTAGCCGCCGAGCGCCTCATCGACGGAGTTGTCGATGATCTCCCAGAGGCAGTGCATCAGACCGCGGCTGTCCGTGGAGCCGATGTACATGCCGGGGCGCTTGCGGACCGCTTCGAGGCCCTCCAGGACGAGCAGATGCCGCGCGGTGTAGTTGGAACCGTCCCGGTCTGCCCCGGTCAGCACTGCGGTGGACGGCACGGACATCTCGGCGGTCACGCGGTTCGCTCCTCGCTGAATTTCTGGCAGTCCGCATTCCGCGGACTCGGTTGTGGCGGTGTCGCCGGTCAGAGGGTACCGAGGCCTGGTAGAGCCGATGTGACGCCACCCGTAAGCATGCTCATGGTAGTAGAATTTCGCTCGTGCGTTCGATCGCTCGTTGGGGTGACGTCCGAGTGACGTGCACATCACGTTCCCTTCGAGGCATGAACCATTTAGGCTCCGGGCACGTCCTCATCAACAACCGGCAAGCCAGCCGGGGGGACAGACCCAGCACCCAACGTGAATCAGACCACCAAGCAATACGGCTCATTCGCCGCCACCCGGCAGCACCCGGCCCCCTCGAAGAATTTTTTTCGAGGAAAAGGCACGAGCGGGAACGTTTTCGGCCTGGTTGGATGTTGACCCTGGTACGACAGCTCGTCGAGCTAGAGAAGAGGCGACGTGACTACTGTTCTGACACCCGCGAGCCCGCTGACGGCCGCTGACCGCTGCGACCGCTGCGGCGCCCAGGCATACCTGCGCGTCGTCCTGATGTCCGGCGGAGAACTGCTCTTCTGCGCCCACCACGGTCGCAAGTTCGAGCCAGAACTCAAGAAGATCGCCGCGGAAATACAGGACGAGACGGAGCGGCTGAACGCTTCTCCGGCGTCCGCGTCCGATGAGGAACGCTGACACTTCGCATCCACGACGAGCGAGCAGCGGCCCTGCGCCGTGCGGCGGGCGGTCACCCCGGCACCACCGGGGGGCCGCCCGCACTCGTTGGCACGCCCCGGTTTTCTGCCGGCTCCCCGCGGCGGCTCAGCCCGCACCATGTGCCGAGACCGCCGGAAGCAACGCCGAGGCCCGGGTGTAGACCCCCGGCCTCCCCGCCTGACCGCAGCCGGTCCCCCAGGACACCAGCCCCACCAGGCGCCCGTGGACGACCAGCGGTCCGCCGCTGTCGCCCTGGCAGGCGTCCCGCCCGCCGTCCGGCTCCCCCGCGCACAGCATGGAACGGGACCGATACGTTCCGTCCGCGGTGCCCGGATAGGCGCGGGCACAGACCGCGTCGCGCAGCACGTTGACGTGCGCCGAGCGCAGCCGTGACGCGTAGCGGCCCTCGCCCGTGGTGTCTCCCCACCCGTAGACCGTGGCCCGGCTGCCCGGCCGGTAGGCCCGGTCATTCCGCCCCGCTATCGGGATGGTCCGGTTCCGTACCGGCCTCGGGAGCGTGAGGACGGCCATGTCGCCCTCATTGGTCCAGCTGTCATAGCGGGGGTTCACCCAGACCTTCGCGGGCTTGACCTCCTGCCCCCCGCCGCCGGTGAGGTTGTCGCGCCCGATCACGATGCGCAGGTCCCGGACCTGCTGCCAGGGGACGCCCAGCACCTCCTTGCCCAGGCAGTGCGCGGCCGTCACGACCGTGGAGTGCCCCACCAGCACCCCACCGCAGAACTGACCGGAGCGCTGGGCCCCGAAGCGCTGGTGGGAGGCCAGCGCCACCGCCCAGGGACTCTGGGACAGTTGCGCGGGCTTCCCGCCGATCACCGACTCGTCCGCGGCCGCCGGCACCGGCAGGGTGAGGACCAGTGCGAGGGCTCCGAGAACGGCGCCTGCGGTCGGACGCATACGGACTCCTGACTGTGGGACAGCTGTCGCCCACCCAGAGTGACCCAAACGGCTGCGCCGCGCACCCGGACGGCGGCGAGCCCGGCCCCTCCCCATTGGAGAGACCGGGCTCACGGCGCTGTACGGGCCGGGCGGTTCGACTAGTCGAGGTAGTCCCGCAGCACCTGGGAGCGCGACGGGTGACGCAGCTTCGACATCGTCTTCGACTCGATCTGACGGATCCGCTCACGCGTGACGCCGTAGACCTTGCCGATCTCGTCCAGCGTCTTCGGCTGGCCGTCGGTGAGACCGAAGCGCATGGACACGACGCCGGCCTCCCGCTCCGAGAGTGTGTCCAGAACCGAGTGCAGCTGCTCCTGCAGGAGCGTGAAACTCACTGCATCGGCGGGCACGACCGCCTCGGAGTCCTCGATCAGGTCACCGAACTCGCTGTCGCCGTCCTCGCCCAGCGGGGTGTGCAGCGAGATCGGCTCGCGGCCGTACTTCTGGACCTCGATGACCTTCTCGGGGTCATGTCGAGTTCCTTGGCCAGCTCCTCCGGGGTGGGCTCGCGGCCCAGGTCCTGGAGCATCTGGCGCTGGACGCGGGCCAGCTTGTTGATGACCTCGACCATGTGGACGGGGATACGGATCGTACGGGCCTGGTCGGCCATGGCGCGGGTGATGGCCTGACGGATCCACCACGTCGCGTAGGTCGAGAACTTGTAGCCCTTGGTGTAGTCGAACTTCTCGACCGCACGGATCAGACCGAGGTTGCCCTCCTGGATCAGGTCCAGGAAGAGCATGCCGCGGCCGGTGTAGCGCTTGGCCAGGGAGACCACCAGACGGAGGTTGGCCTCCAGAAGGTGGTTCTTCGCCCGGCGGCCGTCCTCGGCGATGATCTCCAGCTCACGCTTGAGCTTCGGCGCGAGCTTGTCGGAGTTCGCGAGCTTGTCCTCGGCGAACAGGCCCGCCTCGATGCGCTTGGCGAGCTCGACCTCCTGCTCGGCGTTGAGGAGGGGGACCTTACCGATCTGCTTGAGGTAGTCCTTGACCGGGTCGGCGGTGGCGCCGGCCGCGGCGACCTGCTGAGCGGGGGCGTCGTCCTCGTCATCGTCGGACAGGACGAAGCCGGCGTTCTCCGGAGTGTCGGCACCCTCGGGGCCCTCGCCCTTGCCGGGCGTCGGGGTCTCCTCGGTCACCTCGTCGTCGAGCAGCTCGTCGACGTCCTTCTTGGACGCGGTCTTCTTCGCGGTGGCCTTCTTGGCCGTGGTCTTCTTCGCGACCGTCTTCTTGGCGGTCGTCTTCTTCGCCGCTGCCTTCTTCGCAGGCGCGGACTCGGACTCACCGGCCGGGTCCGCCACGGGGGCGGGGGCGGCGGCGGTGGTCTTCTTGACCGTGGCGGTCTTGGCCGCGACGGTCTTGGTGGCGGTGCGCTTCGCCGGACTCTTCGCTGCGACGCTCTTGCGGGTGCGCTTGGGCGCCTCTGCGGCACTGACCATCAGCGTCACACCCTCCTCGTCGAGGATCTGGTTGAGGCTGCGCAGAACGTTCTTCCACTGGGTTGGCGGAATCTGGTCAGCCTCGAAGGCCCGACGCACGTCATCGCCGGCGATCTGCCCATCTGCCTTTCCCCGCTCGATGAGCGCCATCACAGACTCGGACTCGGCGATCTCCGGCGGGAGCGTACGGGATGTGCTGGCCGACACGAACAACCTCTCGGAACGATGGAAACGGCTTCCGACCCCGTCCAGTGTGGATCGGAGCCGACGACCGCCGGTGGGGATGGACCGACGGCGCAGGGGCAACCGGGGAGTTGAACAGCGTCACGAACGCCGCTCGTATTCCCTCCTCGGCTATCACCTCTTAAGTCATCGCGCTTCCCGGGAGAGCGTTACGCCCAATCTGCGTGGCCCGAGTCACACCCCATAACGACCCATTCCCTGTCATATGACATGCAATCCTCCCGAGATCTGCCGCCGGATCCGGTCGACGCCCCGGATCCGGCGAGCGAGTGCGCCTTCGCCGCGTACGGCGTGCCCCGCCCAGGGGTACGCAGGGCACGGGGCCGCGCGGCGCCTACGTTCCGTACGCGGTCGGGTACGGCCTTCAGTGCTCGCGGGGCGCGGGGACGACGTGGTCCACGGGCGTCCCGGAGCCCTGGCCGGCCGCCTCGCCATGGGCGGCGAGGAGCTGGCGCATCGCGGATTCGGCCGCCGTGGCATCGCCGGCGCCGATGGCGTCGACCACCCGCATGTGCTGGCCCACGGACGTCTCGACCGGCCGCTCACAGCCGCCGGCGGATCCGCCGGAGACGTGCAGGGCGGCGGAGACGATGCCGGAGAGATGCTCCAGCATGCGGTTGCCGGCGAGCTGGAGCAGCAGGGAGTGGAACTCGGCGTCGGCGCGGGAGAAGGTCATGGTGTCGCCCTGGGCCGCGGAGTGGCCCATGATCTCGACCATGTCGGCCAGCCGCTGCTGGATGTCCTCCCGGCTATGCCCGGCGGCGAGGCGGGCGGCCAGCGGCTCGATCGTCCAGCGCAGCTCGCACAGCTCCCGGCGCTGGTCGTCACGCTGCGGGCCGTAGGCGCGCCACTCGATGATGTCGGGGTCGAGGAGGTTCCAGTCGCTGACCGGACGCACCCGGGTGCCCACGTTGGGGCGCGCGCTCACGAGCCCCTTGGCCTCGAGGACGCGCAGTGACTCACGGACGACGGTGCGGGAGACCTCGAAGCGCTGGCCGATCTCCTCGGGGACGAGCGGACGGTCGGCGCCGAGATCACCGGAGACGATCATCTGGCCGAGCTGTTGGACGAGTTGGCCGTGCAGGCCGCGGCCGCGGCTGCCGGCCGCGCGCCGGCCGACCCGGCCGATCTCGGCCTCGGAGCCGTCCCAGACCTGCGGAACGCGCTCGGCACGCTCCGGGCCGGCCGTGTTGCCGGTGTTCGCGGCGTTGGCGGCGTTGGCGTAGGGGTAGCGGTCAAGCTCGCCCGGGCCTGCGAGGCCGGTGTCGCCGGGGCGAGCCGCGGTCATCATGGTGTGCGCAAGGGTACTCACGCATCCTTTGTCGGCGACACCCTGAACACCCTTGAGGTCTTTGGTGAAAAGCACACGAAAGGGTGATCGCCCCCCATCTCTGAATTGACGCTTTATCGGAAGGAAATGCGCCGCCCAGGGCGAGTTACGAACAGCATGCGTAACAACAGGGCGCCAAAACAGGCGCCTTACTCGACCGGAACGGAGAGTCGGAGCGCGTCATGACGACATCTCCGCAGGCCAGAGCCGGTTGACCGCAACAACGGCGCGCTGCCTACGGATTGAGCCGAGCCACTTCTCACGACCGATATGTCGCGGTCGATTCCGGACCGCCACTTGACGGCCACCGCGCAACCACTCCGTGAAATCAAGGAATTTCACACGCGGAACAGCGGCATCAACAGGCATTTACCACACCGGATGACGACCCGTTCCGCATCTCAAATCACGCGCCTCTCCGCGCCACCGGCGTTACTCGGCAGGTGAGTTGAGATGCTCACCCGGGGCGACGACATCGAGGGGCGCACCCGACGGCGAAGCCGTCGACGCGAGTGACCTGAGCGGGCGCGACGCAGGCCGCGATGCAGGCCGGAGCGCGACCGGGACCCGCTGGCCGCAGGAGTCGCCCGCCGGGAGAAGCGAGCCGCAGGCAGTGAGCGACCGGGCGCCGGCCACGGGCGACACAAGCGGCCCGACCCGGACAAGGTATCGGAATATGTCCTATTTTCTCGTAATTGTTCAATCGTGTCGGTTTCTGCAGTGCGCGGGCACAGGAGGGAACAGCGGCCCGTGGCCGTCCTCACCGGGAAGGCCGAAGGCCGTGCTCAGACCTCGGGGCGCAGCATCGGCGGGTTGAGCAGCGTCGCGCCGCCGGCCCGGAAGAGCTGCGCGGGGCGGCCGCCCTGACGCGTCGTGGTGCCGCCCGTCGGCACCAGGAATCCCGGGGTGCCGGTCACCTTCCGGTGGAAGTTCCGGGGGTCCAGGGCGACCCCCCACACGGCTTCGTAGACCCGGCGCAGCTCCCCCACCGTGAACTCCGGCGGGCAGAAGGCCGTGGCGAGCGAGGAGTACTCGATCTTCGAGCGGGCCCGCTCCACCCCGTCGGTGAGGATCTGGGCATGGTCGAAGGCGAGCGGGGCCGCCAGCTCGCCCTCGCGGGCATGGGTGTCGTCCGGCTCCAGCAGGGTCTCGACCGGCGCCCAGCGGGCGCTCCGGGCGTCACCGCCGGCCGTGGGAGCGGGCAGGTCCGGTGCGAGGACCAGATGCGCGACGCTGACGACCCGCATCCGGGGATCCCGCTTCGGATCGCCATATGTGGCGAGCTGTTCCAGATGGGCGCCGTACGCGGGCGTCGGACCCGTCGGGGTCTGGGCGTGCAGACCGGTCTCCTCGGCCAGCTCCCGGGCGGCCGCTGCCTCGAGGTCCTCGTCGGCCCGGACGAATCCGCCGGGCAGCGCCCAGCGGCCCTGGAACGGCGGCTCACCGCGGCGCACGGCCAGCGCGCAGAGGGCGTGGCGGCGCACGGTGAGCACGACCAGGTCGACGGTGACAGCGAAAGGCGGGAAGGCCGACGGGTCGTAGGGAGGCATGGCGTGATCATAGTCGTCCGCCTGACGATAAACAGGCCCGCAGTACCTCACGAACGCAGTTGCAGACCCTCCGCGGCCGCTTCCACCATGCCCATGCCGAGTCTGCTGATCCGTACGGCGAACGGCTGCTCGGCGACGCTCAGCCCGGTGAGCTGCATCGCGCCGAGCGGGGTCGTGCCGAGCGGCCGCACGGACACCGTGCCGGCCGGGACATCGGGGCGCAGTCCGGCAAGGGCGATCAGTATGTGCACCGCGCCGGCCGCCGACACCGCTGCCGGGCGGCAGGCCGCCGGGTGCGGCACGGGGGCTCCGTCGGCCGTGCGCTGCTCCCCGCGTACATCTCCGGGAGGCGGTGCCCGAAGCTCTCCGCCGCGTCGAGGACGCCCCGGGTCAGGGCTGCGGCGGCGCGCTCGTGGCCGGCCGCGGCCAGTCCGGCGGCGGCGATCGCCGACTCGTGGACGCGCACCGCACCGCTGCGGTGGCCGAAGGGGTTGTAGCCGCTCTCCTTGGCACCCAGTCCGCGCAGCCCCCACCCGGAGTCCATGGAAGGCCCGCTCAGCAGTCTGGCCAGCTGGTCCGTCTGGGCCCCGTCCAGCAGGCCGGGGGCGAGGGCACCACCGCCGAGCAGGCCGGGGTCGAGGAGGTGAGCGGCGGTGGAACCGAGGTACGGGACGGGCCGGCCGTCGGCGGTGAGCAGCGCGGCGGGGCGGCCGCCGGCCCGGTCCTCCAACCAGAAGTCCTGGCGGAACCGGGTGCGCAGGTCCGCGGCCCACTCGCGAAGGGCCACGGCGTCGGTGGAGCCGCAGGCGTCGAGGAGATCCGCGCCCAGGAGGGCGGCCCGATGGGCGTGGGCCTGGGTCTCGCAGCGGTACGGCCCGTCGGGCGCCGGATCGGGGATGTAGCCGCTGCGGGCGCGGCCCACCGGGTCGGAGACGATCCGCAGCCATCTCAGACACCGTTCCGCGGCCGGCAGCAGCCGTGCGGTCTCCGGCTCGGGCAGTCCCCAGCGGCGCGCCTCCGCGAGCACGGCGGGGAACAGCAGGGTCGCCTCGATACCCGTGCAGCTCGGCGGGGCGTGCGGTCCCGCGTCCCGCAGGGCTCCCGGAATTCGGCCGAAATCCGGCCCTGGTGCGGCCTGTTGGCTACGGGCGAGCGCCCGTAGGGTGCCCGCGGCGAGCCGGGTGCCCAAGGGCAGCAGCATTCTGGCGGCCCACAGCGCCTCGGCCGGTGCCAGCCCGCAGCGCCACGGGAAGCCGCCCGCGAGATAGACGTCCGCGGGCGTCGCCGGGTCCCGCATCGCCAGGCCGTACAGATCGTCCAGGCCGGCCGCCATGAGGGCGTCGGCCCGGTGGTCGTCGCACTCCAGCCGGGTGGCGAGCCAGGGGCGGGGCGGCCGGTCTACACGCGTGCGTGGTGCGAACGTGCCGCTCCGCGGGCCGGGGATGCGGGCGTTCCCGGCGCGACGGTGCCCGGCGGGGCCGCTGCCCGGTCCGGTGGTCGTCTGCTCCAGTGCGGCGCGCAGCTCGATGGTGCGGCGGCCGCCGGCCGGGAGTTCGAGATCCCAGCGCAGCAGCCCGGCCGACGCCAGGGCGTCCTCGGGCGGCGGATCGGCGGTCACCACCGCGTGGACTCCCGGCCCGGACCAGCGGAGGCCGGAGCCGTGGACGGCGGCGCGCAGCTCGGGGCCCGGGAGGCCGACGGCGACGGCTCCGAGCTCCGCCAGGTCGGTCTGCAGCCGGATCTCCACCGGCAGCCTGACGGGCCGGTTCGCGCTGCTCAGGAAGGTGATCCGCTCGGTACCGTCGGCCGTCCGCAGCCGCTCCATGCGGATGTCCGGGTCCGGGCCCCGCTCACCGGTTCTGCGGATCGTGCCGACGAACCTGGCCCGGTCGGCGGCGGTCATCCGGCCCTGGACGACCAGCGGTTCACCGCCCGCGACCCGCAGCTCGCAGTGGGACAGGACCCGCCGTCCGTCCCGGTAGAAGCCCTCCAGGCCCTGGCCGGTCAGCTGTCCCGATGCGGGGGACACCGCCAGGGCCGGCAGTGCCACGCAGACCAGCGAGGCGTGGACGGGCTGCGGTTGAGGGGCCCGGGGCGGCGCCGGACGCCGCTCTTGGGATGGCCGGCGGGCAGCTCGGGTAGGGGGGACGATGCCTGGCACGCTCTGCGCTCCCTGGTGACGTCGGGGCTTCGTACGGCCTGCGCCATACAGGTGAACGCTCCGGCCGGCGCCCAGGTCACGCCGGCCGCACGACGACCGGGCGGTCACCGTCGGCTCCGGTCGTCATGACCACTCCGCCGCCCGCCACGTCCCCCGGTCGTACGCGCCCCGGGGCCCGTACCGCCGCGCGGTCCCCGAGGACGCCCGGAGGGCGCGGCACGGCCGGGCGCCGGGCGCTTGGCGGACCGGGATCGCTTCGCACCGGAGGTGGGCGCGCAGCTCGCGGTGCTCACCGCCTCCTCGTGTTGCTCGCGCAGGCACCGGCGCAGTGGCTCAGGGTCGAGCCCCTCGTTGATCGCGCGGTGCAGCAACTGGGCGAAGGTGTAGTCGGGGTCGAGCGAGAGGGCGCACCCGAGGGCCACCCGCGCCGAGGGACCGTCCTCCGTTGACCAGCTGACCCATCCGGCCAGGGTGAGCGGTGCCGTGGCGTGCTCGGCGTAGCTTCCGGCGCAGCGCCGGGCGAGGGCCCGCCACAGGCGGAGGGCGGGGGCGGCGGCCGTGCCGTCCATCCACTCCGCCGCCCGGTCACGGGTGACCCGGTCCTGGAGCCCGAGGATGAGGCTGGCCGCCTCGGCGTTGGTGATCAGTGCGTCGTCGCAGGCGTCCCGGGCCCGGTTGCTGCCCGCGGGGGTGTCCTGGCGGAAGCGGTGGATCATTGCGGCGGCCAGTTCGAGGGTGTCCTTCCGAACGACCGCCGCGCCGTCCGGCCGGAGCATCCGGGGCAGCAGTGCCTGGGCCGCCGCGTCCAGGGCCCTTTCCTGTTCGGCGGCCCGCTGCCCGGTGCGTGGCCGCAGCCTGGCCTCCATCTCCTTGAGGGAACCGCGCACCTGCATTCCGGCGTAGGCGGCCGCCGCGGCCATGACCGACGTGCCCGGCATCACCATCTGGGTGCCGTCCGCGGGGCAACACCGGAAGTCGGGGCAGCAGTAGGACCAGAAGCGGCCGTTGGAGAGGCAGAGGGCTTCGAGGACGGGGACATCGAGCGCTCCGCAGGCCGTGCGCAGCCGCTGGGCGAACGGCTGGAGCCGGTCCCTGACGTCGCGGCCGTTCTCGCCCGCCGCGGGCTCCTGACAGAGGTAGACGATGATCGCCGTGGGCCGCGTGGACGCGTCCTGACCGGCCGGGATCAGGCATTCGGCGAGCTGGTCGGCGACGTCGGTCCACTGCGTCCGGTCCGCCGGAATACCGAGCCGGACCCGGCCGCCGAACCGTCCTCGCTCACCGTGCAGCGCGACCAGGACCACGCTGTCGTCCGGATAGAAGCCCATCAAATACGGCAGCGCGTCGGCCAGCTCGGCCGGGCCCCGCAGGGTGACCTGGGACTCCTCTGACGGCTCCGGAAGTGCTTCGGCAGGTGTCGGTACGGAGAGGTGCTGGGCGTCGGGTGCTCCGGCGTGGCGGGAGGTCTCGCTGGGGTCTGCAGGGTCGGTGGGCCGGGGATCGGCCGGCGCGTGGGAGGACTCCGGAGAGGGACTCGGACCCGGGATCGAGGGGGTGGGAGGGGGCGAGGGTTGAAGGGTGTCGAGGACGTCGGGGAGTGGGAAGGGGTGGGCTGGGTGGGTGCCGTGGGCGGCGTGGTTGACGTGGACGGGGTTGAGGCGGTCGAAGGATTCGGAGGGGTGGGTGCGCCGGAGGAGGGCGGGGACGTCTCGGAAGTCTCCGGAGAAATCGGCGAGTTGGGGTCGGTCTTGCGCTTTCGCGGTTCGCTCTGCGGATTCATGACTCGAAGATCTCGCGATCGGCCGCTGCGCCGCGACCCCTGTGGATAACTCTGGGTGACGAGTTATCCACAGGCTCGGGCGGGGGTTCGCGCATTGTCAGTGGCATCGGGTTGCATGGGGGCATGAGCAACGAAGATCTGCGTGCCGCAGCCGATGCCGTCCTGACCCGGCTCGTCGGCGATCCCGGCGGTACGGCCCGGCTGCGCGAGGACCAGTGGCGGGCGATCGAGGCCCTGGTCGCCGAGCGTCGTCGCGCGCTGGTCGTGCAGCGCACGGGCTGGGGCAAGTCGGCGGTCTATTTCGTCGCGACCGCGCTGCTGCGCGAGCGCGGCAGCGGACCGACCGTGATCGTCTCTCCGCTGCTCGCCCTGATGCGCAATCAGGTGGACGCGGCGGCTCGGGCCGGGATCCGCGCGCGCACGATCAATTCGGCCAACACCGAGGAGTGGGACACCGTCCAGGCCGAGGTGGCGGCGGGTGAGGTGGATGTCCTGCTGGTGAGCCCCGAGCGGCTCAACAATCCCGATTTCCGTGATCAGGTACTGCCCAAGCTCGCGGCGGCGACGGGGCTGCTGGTGGTCGACGAAGCGCACTGCATCTCCGACTGGGGCCACGACTTCCGCCCCGACTACCGGCGGCTGCGCACGATGCTCGCCGATCTTCCGCCGGGCGTGCCCGTGCTCGCCACCACCGCGACGGCGAACGCGCGGGTGACCGCCGATGTCGCCGAACAGCTCGGGACGGGTGAGGGGACGGCCGAGGCGCTGGTGCTGCGCGGTCCGCTGGACCGGGAGAGCCTGAGTCTGGGTGTGCTGCCGCTGCCGGACGCCGCACACCGGCTGGCCTGGCTCGCGGACCATCTGCACGAGCTCCCGGGTTCGGGGATCATCTACACCCTCACCGTCGCCGCCGCCGAAGAAGTCACCGCCTTCCTGCGTCACCGCGGGCACACGGTCGCGTCGTACACCGGCAAGACCGAGAACGCCGACCGCCAGCAGGCCGAGGACGATCTGCTCGCCAACCGCGTCAAGGCGCTGGTCGCCACCTCCGCGCTGGGCATGGGCTTCGACAAGCCCGATCTGGGATTCGTGGTGCATCTGGGCTCGCCGTCGTCACCGATCGCGTACTACCAGCAGGTGGGCCGGGCCGGCCGTGGCGTCGAGCACGCCGAGGTGCTGCTGCTGCCCGGCCGGGAGGACGAGGCGATCTGGAAGTATTTCGCCTCGCTGGCCTTTCCTCCCGAGGAACAGGTGCGCCAGACCCTGGACGTGCTGGCCACCGCCGGCCGGCCGGTGTCACTGCCGGCCCTGGAACCGCAGGTCGAACTGCGCCGCTCGCGCCTGGAGATCATGCTCAAGGTGCTCGACGTGGACGGCGCCGTGCAGCGCGTCAAGGGCGGCTGGATCTCCACGGGCCGGCCCTGGGCGTACGACACGGAGCGCTATGCGTGGGTGACGCGGCAGCGCGAGGCCGAGCAGCAGGCGATGCGCGACTACGCGACCACGACCGGCTGCCGGATGGAGTTCCTGCGGCGGCAGTTGGACGACGAGGCAGCGGCCGCCTGCGGACGGTGCGACAACTGCGCCGGGGCGCGGTTCACCGCCGAGGTGTCGGCCGCGTCGCTGGATGCCGCGCGCGGTGAGCTGGGGCGTCCGGGCGTGGAGGTGGAGCCGCGGCGGATGTGGCCGACGGGGCTGCCGGCCGTCGGCCTCGACCTCAAGGGGCGCATTCCGGCGGGCGAGCTGGCCGCGACCGGCCGGGCCCTGGGCCGGCTCTCCGACATCGGCTGGGGCAATCGGCTGCGACCGATGCTCGCGGCACAGGCACCGGACGGTCTGGTTCCGGACGATGTGGCCTCCGCGGTGGTCACGGTCCTCGCCGACTGGGCGAAGGGGCCCGGCGGTTGGGCCTCCGGGGAGGCGGACGCCCCGGCCCGCCCGGTGGGGGTGGTCTGCCTCTCCTCGCGCACCAGGCCCCAGCTGATCCGCTCGCTGGCCGAGCGGATCGCGGCGGTCGGCCGGATGCCGTTCCTGGGCGTGGTGGCATCGGAGGAGGACGGCGCCGACACCAGGATTCCGCGCAGCAACAGCGCCCAGCGGCTGCGCGCGCTGCACGGCTCACTCGGCGTACCGCCGCAGCTGGCGCAGAGCCTCGCGTCCGTGGGCGGTCCGGTGCTCCTGGTGGACGACTACGCCGACACCGGCTGGACGCTGGCGGTGGCCGCCCGTCTGCTGCGCCAGGCTGGAGCCGAGGGGGTGTTTCCGCTGGTCCTCGCCGTGCAGGCGTAGGTGAAGGTCCGGACGTGATCAACGGCCGCCCGGTGGAACCGTGGTCGTCGGGGGTCCGCTGCCGACGCCTGGGGCCGGGGCCGGCTCACGGGTGCGACAGCAGGGAACATTCGCCACACATGGCGCGATTCCAGTCTCCTGAGGGAATTGCTCGTTGCCCGCATGCCTGTACGACCGCAAGAATTGGAGGTGCTTCCCCGTACCGGCCGTTCCGCGGTCACGCTCGGTCATGCCCTGGCACTCGGACGCCAGGACTCCGGCCGATGCGCTGACGCGTGGACGAAGGGAGGACCCGTGACCTTCGACTTCGTCCCGCCGCCGCGCCTTTCGCCGCCCTCATTGACCGATCCCGCCGCCCGGCTGGGCCGGATGCTGGAGCCCGCCGAGTGGGCCTCGGCAGGTATACCCCTGCTGCGCAATCCCCGTGAGGTCGTCGCCGGTCTGCACGAGCGGCATCGTCCGGGGACGTCGACGGCGATCGTGGCGGTGCTCGATCCGCAGGGTCGGGTGACGGCCAGCGCGTCGTTCACCGAGCCCGCGGCCGCCCCCGACGGATGGGAATTCCGTAATGCCCTGCTGGTGCATCTGCGCCGGGTGATCCCACACGACCTCCGGTTGCGCGCCCCGGTCCGGACGGCTGTGCTGCTCTACTGCCGTGACGGGGACCCCCGTTGGACGGAGACCGACGGAGCGTGGATGTGGGGGCTGCGCGACGCCTGCACGCTGCACGGTCTGCGCTGCGGCGCGTACATCGCGCTGACCCCCGAGCGCTGGCAAGTCCTGGGCGAGGGCCGGGGCGGCCGCCGTCCCGGCCCTTCGGCCAAGGAAAAGCGGGGCACGGAAGCCCGTCCTGCGGGAGTGGGCTTCGCCGCGGCGCGCCGCAGCACGGCACCGCGCCCGGACACATCCCGTACGGCCACGGTCGTCGCGCAGGGCCGGCCGGCACCACGGAGCACCGGTGGCGGGGCACCGGAGGCCCACCGGCACACGGCGGCACGCTGAGATCACCTCGCGCCGTACGGGAGCGCAAGACCGCACGAAAACACCGGCCGTACGCGGAAAACTTGCCGTACGACAAGGCGCGAGCCGTGGAAGGACGCGAGACTCGTACCCGGGAGCGCGGCTGGGGCCGTGCGGGAACGCAGGCGAGCCCGACGGCCTTGGGGCCGACGGGCTGCCGCGAGCCGGAGCGGTCAGACGCCGGCGCCGAGGGCGGTGTTGATCTGCTGCGGGTCGCCGCAGACGATCAACAGCGTTCCGGCGCGGGCCATCGCCGACGGCAGCGCCCGCGCGGCGACCTCGTCCGTGCCGCCGTTGACGGCGACGACCACGACGGGGCGGCCGGTGGCACGCTCGGCCCCGGCGTCCGCGTAGAACACGTCGTCCACGGCGTCGTGTTGGGCCCAGTAGGACGCCTCGCCGAAGGACAGTTCGTGCGCGGCCCACGGGTGGGTCTCACCCGTGGTGAGCACCAGGATTTCACCCGGGGCACGCCCCGAGTCCAGCAGCAGGTCGACGGCTTCGTCGGCGGCGTCGATGGCCCCGGCGGCGGGCGCCGGAATCAGCTGGAGCTGCGCTCCGGCCGTGCCGGTCGTGCCGACCGGGGGCTGCGGGGAGCCGGTGCGCTGCGCCGGCGGAGCGGCGACAGGCCCACGCGGCGGGGCAGCGGGTCCGGGCTTGCCCGGACGGGCACTGGCCGCGGGAGCACCGCGCGGCGGCGCGGGGCGGGGACCGGGGCCAGGGACAGGACGGGGGGTCGGCGCGGTACGGCCGGCGGCCGGAGTTGCGCGGGGACCCGGGACACTCTCGTGAATCTGAGGCTCCTCGGGGATGAGAGGCATAAAGGGATGTCTATCAAACGTAAGTGCGGGACACGTCATCGGGTACCGAATTGATGCCCGCACCGCTCAGAAGTCGAAGCCGAGTTGGCCGCCGGCTTCCAGAGCGGCTGCTTCGGGGGTGATGCGCACCTTCTTCAGATGCCGCCACCGGGGCAGCGCGTCCATGTAGGACCACGACACTCGGTGGTGCGGCGTGGGTCCGTACTCCTCCAGGGCGATGCGATGGGTCGGCGACGGGTAGCCGGCGTTGGCCGCGAAGTCGAAGTCGGCGTATTCCAGGCCCACTTCGGCCATCATCGCGTCGCGCTGCACCTTGGCGAGCACGGACGCGGCGGCAACCGCGATGCAGGACTGGTCCCCCTTGATGACCGTGCGGACCTGCCACGGCGTGCCCAGGTAGTTGTGCTTGCCGTCGAGGATGATCGCGTCCGGACGGACCGGTAGCGCCTCCAGGGCGCGTACGGCCGCGAGCCGAAGCGCCGCGGTCATCCCCAGCTCGTCGATCTCCTGCGGCGAGGAGTGCCCCAGGGCGTACGCGGTGACCCACTGACCGAGCACGGCGCACAGTTCGGCGCGGCGCTTGTGGGTCAGCAGCTTGGAATCGGTGAGTCCGTCGGGCGGTCGGCGGAGTCCGGTGATGGCCGCGCAGACGCTGACCGGTCCGGCCCAGGCTCCGCGTCCGACCTCGTCGATCCCTGCAACGATCTTGGCGCCCGTCGTGGCGCGCAATGATCGCTCGACGGTATGGGTGGGGGGCTCGTACGGCATGGCGCCAGCCAGATTACGCCTATTCGGCCGAGCGTTCCGCATCGGATCCACACCTGGCCGCAATCCGCGGCGGTGCGGGAGCGGACGGATCGGGCGGGTGACCCTACCGATGGGTACGTGAGCCGCCGGTGTGCGGCCTTCCGGGCCCGGCGGATCGTTGCCGTTCGCTCTCTCGGACGCGGGCGGGCAGGGCGAAGTGGTGGGTTCGCGCCGCGCGTTGGCGCCGGCGGCCGCGTCCGGAGCTCAGCCGGGTACCGGGGCGGATCAGCTCACGGGGCACCGGGGCGCGGCGTCACGGTGGTGCGGCGTCGCGGGGCAGGTGTGGGTCGGCGTGCGGTCCGTGCAGTGGGTGCGGTCAGTGCAGTAGGAGCGGCCAGTGCAGTGGGTGCGGTCAGCGCAGTGGGTGCGGTCAGTCTTCGAGGGTGGGGGCCCAGGACGGGAGGGGCTCGGTGCCCTCCAGCCATGCCGCAGGGGGCGCGCCGGCGGGGGCGGCGGCGACGATCCCGCCGACGATGCCGCAGGTGGTGTCGACATCGCCACCGGCCCGCACGGTGGTCCAGAAGGCCTTCTCGTAGTTGCCGAGATGGCGGGCGGCCGCCCACAGGGTGAAGGGCACGGTGTCATGGGCGCTGGTGCGCCGGCCGCAACCCAGGACGGCGGCGACGGTGCCGGAGTCGGCGTAGTCGAGCATGTCCCGGGCCCGGCGGAGTCCGGCCTGTACGGCGCTGCGCGGGATCAGTTCCAGCACCCCGTCGAGCAGCTCCTCGGGGCCGGTCCGCCGGCTCGGGTCGGCGACCAGGGCGGCCGCCGCGGCCACGGCCATGGCGCCGACCACGGCCTCGCGGTGCTGGTGGGTGGTGTAGGCGGAGATCTCCGCCTGGTGCGTGGCCTGCTCGGGGTCGTCGGCGTACCACGCGCCCAGGGGGCGATGCGCATGGCGGCACCGTTGCCCCAGGACCCCTGGCCGTTGAAGAGCGCCGACGACAGCTCGCGCCAGTCGCCGCCCTCGCGGATCAGCCGGAGCAGGCGATTGACGGCCGGGCCGTAGCCGCGGTCGAAGTCGTGGTGGTCGGCGAAGGAGGCGGCCAGGGCGTCCTGGTCGATCCGGCCGTGCGCGACGAGCACGGCCAGGACGGAGCAGGCCATCTCCGTGTCGTCGGTCCACTGCCACGGGGTGGGCGGCAGCTCGCGGCGCTTGAGGGCGGGATAGTGGGCGGGGACGAAGAACTGGGATCCGAGGGCATCGCCCACGGACAGTCCGCGCAGGCTCGCCAGAGCCCGCGCACAGCGGTCTGCGTCACGGTGGTCGGGGGTCATCGGTGTGCACTTTAACCGGTGATGCCATAAGGCTCAGGTTCACACCAGCGCTCGAAGGGCCGGTCGAGGGTGTAGCGGCCGTCCGGACCGAGCAGCAGGGTGCGCCATTCGGCGTTGCCCGGGTTGGACAGCGACTCGAATTCGGCGACGGTCCAGTGGAACCAGCGCATGCAGAACAGCCGCATGGTGAGACCGTGCGTGACGATCAGGACGTTCGGCGGATGGTTCGGGTCCTCGAAGCTGCGCCACAGGCTCTCCAGGAACGCCCCGACCCGGTCGTAGACGTCCGCACCGGACTCGCCCTGGGCGAAGCGGTAGAAGAAGTGGCCGTACGCGTCCCGGTACGCCTTCTGCAGCCGTACGTCGTCGCGGTCCTGCCAGTTCCCCCAGTCCTGCTCGCGCAGCCGCGGCTCCTCGCGCACGCGGACCCTCCCCGGGTCGAGGGCGAGCTCGCGGAAGGTCTGGTGGGTGCGCCGGTAGGGCGAGACGTAGGCGGAGACCCGCTCCTCGCCGAACAACTCGCGGAGCGGGCCACCGGCCTCCTCCGCCTGCCGCCGCCCCGTCTTGGTGAGGGAGAGGGCGTGATCCGGTTCCCGCTCGTAGATGGAGTCGTCGATGTTCCCCTCCGACTCGCCATGCCGGAGGAGCACGATGCGTCGGGGGCGAGCCATGCGGCCAGCCTAAAACGCCTGCCCTGTACATGCCGCACGCGGCCCGTCGCCGCTGTCGTCGCGGCAGTCGTCGCGGCAGTGTCCGGGGCGTTCGGTGTCGGTGTGGCCCGGCGCGCGGGGAGCCGAGGACACGGCCGCGCCGGCGCCGGCGGTCGCCGCCGGTGGCGGTGGCGGCGGTTGTGGCGGCGGTGGTGGCGGCGTCCGGCCTCATTGGGCTGGTCCGAACTCGGTGGGCCGGTCCGGAATCGATGCGCCAGTCCGGACTCGATGAGCCGATCCGGACTCGATGGCCGGTCCCGGCTCGCCCGTCGATCGGGTCGGCATGGACGCCCGCCGGTGCATACGGCATGCGCACGGACGGGAAACGCGGACGCGAAACACGGCCGGGCGGGAGGCGGACGGCGCCGCCTTCGGCTCGGCCCCGCACCGATCGCGGCGGTGGCCGCGGCAGGCAGCAGGCTCAGGCGGCGACCAGGGCCGGGCGGCCGTTGCGCATTTCGAAGGGGCGGCCGCCGAAGCGTCGGCGGAGCAGTCGGTCGTGGGTGACCATGACCAGCGCACCGGGCCAGGCCGCCAGTGCCGCTTCGAGCTCCTCGACCAGGTCGAGGGCCAGGTGGTTGGTGGGTTCGTCGAGCAGCAGCAGGTCGGCCGGGCGGGCCAGCAGCCGGGCCAGCGCGAGGCGACGCCGCTGACCGGCCGAGAGTGCACCGACAGGCACCTGGAGATCGCGTTCGCCGAACAGCCCGAAGGACAGCAGCAGATCGGCCAGCTCTTCCGGATGGCCGGCCAGGCCCCGGCGGAAGGCGTCGAGCAGCGGCTCGGCCGGGCGGGAGACCGGTATTTCCTGGGCGAGGAAGCCGATCCGTCCGCGGCGCAGCACCGTGCCGCTGTCCGGTGCCGTGAGCCCGGCCAGGACCCTGAGCAGGGTGGTCTTGCCGGCGCCGTTGGGGCCGTGGATGAGCAGCCGCTCCCCCGCCGTGACACTGAGGGAGTCCACGGCGAGCCGGTCCCCGACCCGTACGCCGTCGAGCTCGACGAGGGTGCCCTCGGCGCTGCCGAGGCCCGGGGCCGCCCGGAAGTGGAGCGGTTCCGGCGGCTTGGGGACCGGGTCTTCCCTGAGTCTGCGCAGCCTCTCCTGGGCGTTGCGCACTCTGCTGGACACCGATGCCTGGACCCGGCCCTTGGCCCGGTCGTACGCCATCTTGTTGCCGTCCTTGATGGCCCGGCCCGGGGCGACGCCGTGCGCCGTGCCGGCTGCGAAATCGGTGAGGTGGGCGATCTCTCCGCACCATGTGGCGTACTCCTGCTCCCAGCGCCGGCGGGCGGTGGCCTTGGTCGCCACGAAGGTGCCGTAGCCGTCGCCGTAGCGGACGAGTCCCCGACGGTCGGCGTCGACCTCGACGATCGCGGTGGCGATCCGCTGGAGGAAGAGCCGGTCGTGCGAGACGGCAAGGAGCGTGCCCCGGTGGGCGAGCAGGGCGCCTTCCAGCCAGTCGAGCGCGGCGGCGTCGAGGTGGTTGGTCGGTTCGTCGAGGAGCATCACCTCGGGGGCCGCGGCGATGAGACAGGCGAGGCCCAGACGGGCCTGCTCGCCGCCGGAGAGACTGCCCAGCAGCCGGTCGTGGCCCAGCCCTTCCAGCCCGAGGGCGTGCAGGGCCGCCTCGACGCGGGCGTCGGCCTCATAACCGCCGCGCAGCTCGAACAGCGTGAGCAGATCGCCGTATTCGTCGAGCCGGGCGGCCGGGGCGTCGCCGAGTCCGCTCTCCAGAGTGCGGAGCCGGCGCTCCAGGTCCCTGAGGTCGGCCAGGGCTGCGTCGATCGCGTCCTGGACGGTGCGGTCCGGCGGGAGATCGGGGGTCTGTCCGAGGTATCCGATACCGCCGTCAGCGGTCAGCACGACATGGCCGCCGTCCGGCTGCTCGACACCCGCGATCAGGCGCAGCAGCGTCGACTTCCCGGCGCCGTTCTCCCCCACTATCCCGACGCGTTCGCCGGGCGCACCGAAGTGAGACGCCGTCGAGCAGCAGGCGCTCGCCATGGGACTTGGTGATGTCGTGCAATGAGATCTGAGTGGGCATACAACCTCCCCCGACAAACGCAACCCTCGTTGCGTTACGCTCATGATGGCACAGCACACCCACCTAACGCAACTGGAGTTGCAATTGACTGGAGAATCCGCGCGCGATCAGGCCGGCAGCGCCGAGCCCTCCGCCCCGGCACCCGCCGCCCCGGCGGCCGGACCGCCCGCACCCGCGCCGCGGTCCGCGACGCCGTGCTGGCCGGCCTCACCGAGCACGGCTACCCCGGCCTGACGGTCGAATATGTCGCCGAGCACTCCGGCGTGCACAAGACCACGCTGTACCGCCGCTGGAAGGACGTCGAGGGCCTGGTCGCGGACGCCCTCGACCTGGCGGGCGAGGACAGCTGGACCCCACCGGACACCGGATCGCTGGAAGGCGATCTGCGGGCGCTCGCCCATGAGGTCGTCGCCTCCTTCACCGATCCCGCGGTGGCCGCGTCGGGCTCCGCGATGATCGCCGCCGGCTTCCAGTCGGAACGGGCCGCGGAGGCACTGCGCGCCTATTACGCCGAGCGGTTCACGCGCTGCGAGGCCCTCGTGGAACGTGCGGCCGAGCGCGGTGAGTTGGCCGCGCCGCTGGATGCCGGCGCGCTCGTCCGGTCCGTCTCCGCGCCGCTCTTCTTCCGCCTGTTCATCACCCGGGAGCCGGTCGACCTCACACTCGCCGACCAGGCCGTGGCGGCGACACTGGCCGCCGCACGCGCGGGGGTGTTCGCCGGCGGCGACACCGTGGGGGCCACTCCGGACGCGGGCTCCTGACCCTGCGGGCGGGGCGGACCGATCCGGTCACACCGTCCAGGACGGTTCGAGCTGCACCACGTCCCCCGCGATCGCCCGGACGTCCGCGGCTATCTGAGCCCGCAGCGCCAGCCGCTCCACCCGTTCGGGCCGGTACTTCCCGCGTTCCGCCGCCGACTGCCACATCGAGAGGACCAGGAACTCCTCCCCGGGTGCCCGCCCCAGCATCCCCGGAGCATCCCCGGGGAGCCCGCCATCGCCGGATTCCAGACCTTCTCCTGCATCAGCATGAAGTGGTCCACGCGTTCCTGGCGCACCTGGCAGTGCGCCAGCCGCAGCACGTCCACATCGCCGAACGCGGGACGGAAGCCCACCTTCACATCGAATTCGTGCTCGAAGAGCCGGACTTGGGCATCCTTGTAGGTGCCGGTCTGGGCGGCCGCGAGCCGGTCGTGCGAGCGGGCCATGAAGGAGTCGTAGAACGCCCGGCTCTCCCAGAAGGCGACCAGATGCGCCACGTCCGGCCGGCCCCGGCTCCATCCGCCGCCCTGTCCACGAAACCCCGGTTCACCCAGCAGCCCCGCCCATTTCCGCTGCCCCCGCTCGAACCCTCGACGGTCCACTACGGTGAGGCGAATCCACTTGACCAGCACCGCGCCATCGTACGGCCCGGGGGCCGATCCGGATCACTGTGCGTACCACCCCGAACTTCCTTACGGGCGGGGATCGATGGGCGTCAGTACACCCAGCCGCCGCTCCACCGCCTCGGCCGCCTCCAGACACAGGTCCTCCCGGTAGGAGCGGCCGATCAGCTGCACGCCATACGGGAGCCCCTCGATTACTCCGGTGGGCACGGCGACCGCGGGCACCCCCACGAAGCTGGTGGCCGTGCACAGCCGCATGGCGCTCTGCACCCGCCGATAGCCCTCGTCGTCCCGCACCTCCTCGCCCGGCGCGAACGGCGGATCGGTGAACACCGGGCCCAGGACCAGCGGATACACCTCCAGGAACTGCGCCCAGGCCCGTTGGATGCCCATCCGCACACCGGTCAGCCGCAGGTACTCGGTCAGCCCCACAGGAGCGACCTCGGCCATGCCCCGCTCGATGTAGCGGTGCCCGCCCTCGCCGAGCAGCGGCTTGACCACCGGCCAGGTGGTGGCGAACTCGGTGCGCGTCATACGGGCGTACGCCTCCAGGGCCTCGTCCAGCCGCGGCACATCGGCCACCTCGCTCACCTCGTACCCGGCGTCCCGGAGCGCGTCCGCGGCGCTCTCCACCGCCTCGCGCACCGAGGGATGCACACCGTGCCCGCCCGGGTCGGTCACCATCGCCACCTTGACGGGCCGTCCCAGCGGCTCGCCGTACAGGGGCACCGGTACCGCCCTCGGGTCGCGGGGATCGGCTCCTGCCAGTACCTCGTAGGCGAGCCGGAGATCGCCGACCGTCCGGGCCAACGGCCCGTCGGTCACGAGGAGCTGGGCCGCGAGGGGCGGATCATCGGGTCCGATGCGGTGATCGGCGGCGAACCGCCCGTAGGTGGGCTTGAGTCCGGCCACTCCACAGAAGGACGCCGGGATGCGCACCGACCCTCCGGAGTCGTTGCCGAGGCCGAGCGGAGCCATTCCGCTCGCCACGGCCGCGCCGTCACCACCACTCGTGCCACCCGGGGTGACCGCCCCGCACCAGGGGTTCGCGGTGTCCCCGAACAGCTCGCTCCGGGTGTGGACACCGGCCAGGATGAGCGTCGGCATATTGCTGTGCCCGATGGGGATGCCGCCCGCCGCGCGCAGCCTTGCCACCGGGGGTGCATCGGCGCGAGCGACGAGGTCACGGAAGCGCTCCGCGCCGAAGGTCGTCGGTACGCCCTCGATGGCGGTGCTCTCCTTCACCGTGAACGGCACCCCGGCCAGCGGCCCCGGTTCCACCCCCTCGGCGCGCTTGCGGTCGACCGCCGCCGCCTCGGTCCGGGCACGTTCGGCGAGCAGCTGAGTGACGGCGTTGACGGCCGGGTTGACCTCACCGATCCGTGCCAGATGGGCATCGACCAGCTCCACCGCCGACACGTCTCCGTCGCGCACCGCCGCCGCCTGGGCAGCGGCCGTCAGCTTCCACAACACGCTGTGCATTTCTCCCCTTTCGGCGCCCGGGCCCGGACGCCGTACGTTCCGCCGCGGGTGCCGGACCACCTCGTCTTTCCGATGCATCTGCATCGGTTCGGCATCGTAACCTTGCCAGCGATACGCCCGCATCGAATAAACCGGAGCGCAGAGAATGCCCAAGCAGGTGGACCACGAGAGCCGACGTCGGCAGATCGCCGAGGCGGTGTGCCAACTCGCCGACGAGAGCGGGCTGGAGGGGGTGACGCTGCGCGATGTCGCGGCGCGCGCCGACGTGTCCATGGGAGCCGTCCAGCGCTGCTTCCGCACCAAGGAGGAGATGCTGGTCTTCGCGCTCGGCCACATCGGCGAGCGGCTCGGCGCGCGGGTCGCGGCACGGCTCACCGCCTCGCCCGCACAGTCGGCACGCACCGCGTTGGGCCACGCCACGACCGAGGTCGCACTGCTCCGGGACGAGCACCGGGCCGAGGCCCGGGTCTGGCTCGCCTTCGTGGCCCAGGCCGCCGTCAGCCCCTCGCTGGCCGAAATCCTGCGCAACAACTACGCCGGTCTGCAGGCGGTGTTCACGCGACTGATCTCCGAGGCCTCCGAAACCGGAGCACCGGA
Organism: Streptomyces endophytica; assembly: GCF_026153355.1. Lineage (GTDB taxonomy): Bacteria > Actinomycetota > Actinomycetes > Streptomycetales > Streptomycetaceae > Streptomyces > Streptomyces endophytica. The sequence goes on from NZ_CP110636.1 coordinate 85,011, forward strand.
GCGGGCGGCACACGCACTCCTCGCCCTCACCGACGGCCTCACCACCCACGTCCTGATCGGCCACCTTTCCCCCGCCGCCGCCCTGGACGTCCTCGACGCCCATCTGCACCACCTCTGGAGCCAGAAGGCAACCTGAGGCGCATACGCATCACCCGCCCCGAGGCCCCAAGGGCACTTTCCAGCCAACCGGAATGCCATCAAGTCACCTCTGACCAGGGGAAGTTCCCCGGCGCCCTCGGGCACGGGGCGTGGCACGATGGTCACCAACGGGAAGTCCCGGGGGACCGTCCGCGCGACCGCGTCGGCGGCGCCGCACCCCGGGGGACGAGGGAAGGGAAGCCCGGTGAGCACGCTCAACAAAGGGATCGAGAAGGTCGAAGTAGCGCTCAAATGGGATCCGAGCCCGATGGGCACGCCGGACCATGACCTCGACATCGTCGCGGCGCCCTACACGGCCGACGCACCCCACGGCGACCCGGCCTACCTGGTGCACTTCGACAGCAGGTCACCCGACGGGACCATCAACCTCAACCGCGACAGCCGGACCGGCCAGGGTTTCGGCTGGGACGAGATCATGACGCTCGAACTGGACCGGCTGTCCGAGACCTACGTACGGGTGGTCGTCGGTGTGGCCATCCAACAGGGCGACGACCGCATCACCTTCGGCGACGTCGCCAACGCGGCCGTACGCATCCGCCAGGGCTACACCGACCTGGCCTCGCACGGCTTCGCCGAGGTCGCGCAGTCGACCGCGACGACGGTCGCGGAGTTCACCCGGGACGAGACGGGCAGCTGGCACTTCAACGCCGCACTCCGCGGCTTCGACACCGAACCGGCCGACTTCGCCCGGCTGATGGGGCACTGACCGAGGCGTTCCTGCGGCACCCACTGGAACGGGACCAACGCCGTAGGGCCGCTCCCCATGGAGGGCGCGGCTATCCGCCCTCCCTCTTGCGGCGGCGGTGCGCCGCGACCCGAGCCCGTGACGCGCAGGCGGTCGAGCAATAGCGGCGAGCGCTCCCGGGGCCGAGGCCCAGATAGAGCGTGGTGCACCCCGGAGCGGCGCATTCCCCCCAGGGGATCCGGCCGTATTCGGTGAGGATCTGCGCCAGCGCCAGGGCACTTGAGGCCATGAACCACTCGGCCCAGGTCGCGTCGTCCCCCCGGTCGATGTGCAGATGCCAGGTGTGCCCGTCGTGCCGCGAGAGGTGCGGACGGGCCCCGCATTCGGCCAGCAGCGCATTGATGGCGTGGGCGGCCCGGTCGACGTCGGGCTCGGCGAGGAGAGCGCCGAGCCGGTCCGCGGCCGCCCGCAGCCCCTCGGCGTCTTCCCTGGTGAACGCCTGCTCGGTGAGGTCCTCCGGGCGTTCACCGTGGCGCGCGAGCAACCCGGCCAACGCCTCCCGGGAGATCCCAGGATCGGCACGCACCGCGTTCACCAGATCCTTCAGCCGGTCCGCGGGCCGGAACCCACGCCGCACCTCCGCCGCCTCAGCCGTCACGGACTCCCCGCTCCCCGCGCTCCTGGCGCATACCCATGGTCCCGCTCACGCCTCTCCAGAGTAACGGCTTGTGTCAATAAGCCGTTACATCGCATTCTTGGGGCCAAGGTCCGCTCACCGGAAACCTGGAGATGCGTATGCCGCGGCAGCCCGCCACCCCGGGAGGACGCAGAGGATTACCGCTCTATCTGGCCACCGCCTTCTTCGCCCGCCTCGCCGATGAAGGGATGGCCGTGGCGGTCGTCCTGCTGGCGGTGGACCGAACCGGGAGCGCGGCGCAGGGCGCGTTCGTCCTCACGGCCTGGATGGCGCCACATGTGGTCGCGGCTCCCCTGGTGGGCGCCCTCGCTCCCCGGGTACGCCGCCTGCGACTGTGCCACCTCGGGGCGCTGGGCGGTTTCGCCGCGTCCATCGCCGCGCTGTCGCAGCTCCTCGGGCGGGCCCCGCTGCCGGTGACGCTGGGCGTCGCCCTGGCCGGCGGCGCTTGCGGCCCGGTCGTCTCCGGGGGCCTGTCCAGCCTGATCGCCGTTCTGCTGCCGACGGGCGGACCGCGCGACCGGGCCTACGCCCTGGACGCGACGGTCTACAACGCCGCCTCGGTGGCCGGACCCGCCGTGGTCAGCGCGGTGGCCGCACTGGCCTCACCGGGCGCGGCCACCCTGCTCCTCGGGGGCGCCGCGGCCCTGGGGGCGGTGCTGGCCGGCGGGCTGCCGTTCGGGCACAAGGAACAGCCGGCGCCCGGCGCCGCACCGGCCACCACGCTGCGCGCGGACCTCATGGCCGGACTCGCGGCCGTATGGCGCACCCGTGAGCTGCGCGCCATCACGGCGGCGACCTGTCTGGCGTTCGGCGGCCTCGGTGGGCTCACCACCACTACGGTGCTGCTCGCCGCCCACCGGGGACACCCGGGGGCAGGCGGCGCCCTGTTGACGGCGTTCGCCATCGGGGCGCTCCTCGGCTCGCTGCTGGTGGCGCGCCGGCAGCCACCCCTCCCGGATCACCGCCTCGCCACCGTCGCGCTGTGCGGGACCGGCCTGCTGCTGGCCGCCGCCGCGCTGGTCCCGTCCCCGATGGCCGGCCTGGCCCTCTTCGCTCTCGCGGGCGTGTGCGACGGCCCGTTGCTGACCGCCACGCTGCGCATCCGCGCCGCGCACGCGCCACCGCGGACCCGGGCGCAGGTCTTCACCCTGGGGGGGGCTGAAGTTCACCGCGGCAGCCGTGGGCGCGACGCTCGTCGGCGCGTCGGCCGCACTGCCGCCGGCCCTCCTCCTGGCCGGCATCGCCGTGGTCCAGCTGGCCGCCGCGGCCCTGCACGCTCTGCTCCGCCCCCGGACGACCGGCCGCGACGGTGCCCCGAACACGCCGGAGGGGACCGGCGCTCGACCGGTCCCCTCCGTACATCCTTGAGCCCTGCCGGCCCGCCGCGCGGGCCGTACGGGCCGCCCCGGAGACCTCTCCGGGGCGGCCCGTCACAGGCTCAGCTGCAGCCGCTGGTCGACCCGCAACCCTCGCACAGGTAGCAGCTTCCGGCGCGCTGCATCTTCGTGCCGCAGGAGAAGCACAGCGGGGCGTCGGCGTTGATGCCGAGCTGCATCTCGACCAGTTCGGCGTTGGTGTGCGCCTGCTTGGGAGCCGAGGCGGCGGCCTCCTCGACGATCTTCACCGCCGGGGTGGACTCCTTCGGCGGGTCGATCTGGCGCGGCGCCGACTGGGCCAGGCCCTCGACGTCGACCTCGTCCTCGGACGGCTCGTACGAGCCGGTCTCCAGGTGGCGCGTGCGCTCCTCCACGGAGTGGATGCCGAGCGCCGAGCGGGTCTCGAACGGCAGGAAGTCCAGCGCCAGGCGGCGGAAGATGTAGTCGACGATCGACTGCGCCATCCGCACGTCCGGGTCGTCGGTCATACCGGCCGGCTCGAAGCGCATGTTGGTGAACTTCGAAACGTAGGTCTCCAACGGGACGCCGTACTGGAGGCCGACCGACACCGCGATGGAGAAGGCGTCCATCATGCCCGCGAGGGTCGAGCCCTGCTTGGACATCTTCAGGAAGACCTCGCCAAGACCGTCGTCCGGGTAGGAGTTGGCGGTCATGTAGCCCTCGGCACCGCCGACCGTGAAGGAGGTGGTGATCCCCGGACGGCCCTTAGGGAGGCGCCTGCGGACCGGGCGGTACTCGACGACCTTCTCGGCGACCGGCTCGACCGCGGCCTTCTTCTCCTCCTCCTTCTTCTTGGCGGAGAGCGGCTGGCCGACCTTGCAGTTGTCGCGGTAGATCGCCAGCGCCTTCAGGCCGAGCTTCCAGCCCTGGAAGTAGACGTCCTCGATCTCCTCCACGGTGGCCGTCTCAGGGACGTTGACCGTCTTGGAGATGGCACCGGAGAGGAACGGCTGGGCGGCGGCCATCATGCGGACGTGGCCCATCGGGGAGATGGAGCGCTCGCCCATGGCGCAGTCGAAGACCTCGTAGTGCTCCGTCTTGAGGCCCGGGGCGTTGACGACATTGCCGTGGTCGGCGATGTGCGCGACGATCGCCTCGACCTGCTCGGGCTGGTAGCCGAGCCGCTTGAGCGCCTTGGGGACCGTGTTGTTCACGATCTGCATGGAGCCGCCGCCGACCAGCTTCTTGAACTTGACCAGCGCCAGGTCCGGCTCGACACCCGTGGTGTCGCAGTCCATCATCAGGCCGATCGTGCCGGTCGGGGCCAGCACGGACGCCTGGGCGTTGCGGAAGCCGTTCTTCTCGCCGAGGCGCAGCACGTCCTGCCAGGCCTCGGTGGCCGCGGCCCAGACCGGGGTGTCCAGGTCGTCCATGCGCACCGCGGCGCCGTTGGCGTCCGAGTGCTGCTTCATGACGCGCTTGTGGGCGTCGGCGTTCCGGGCGTAGCCGTCGTACGGGCCGACGACCGCGGCCAGTTCGGCGGAGCGGCGGTAGGAGGTGCCGGTCATCAGGGAGGTGATGGCACCGGCAAGCGCGCGGCCGCCGTCGGAGTCGTAGGCGTGGCCGGTGGCCATCAGCAGGGCGCCCAGGTTGGCGTAGCCGATGCCCAGCTGGCGGTAGGCGCGGGTGGTCTCACCGATCTTCTGGGTGGGGAAATCGGCGAAGCAGATGGAGATGTCCATCGCGGTGATGACCAGCTCGACGACCTTGGCGAAGCGCTCGGCGTCGAAGGACTGGTTGCCCAGGTCGTCGTCGCGCAGGAACTTCAGGAGGTTGAGCGAGGCGAGGTTGCACGAGGAGTTGTCCAGGTGCATGTACTCGCTGCACGGGTTGGAGGCGGTGATCCGGCCCGTCTCCGGCGAGGTGTGCCAGTGGTTGATGGTGTCGTCGTACTGGATGCCGGGGTCGGCGCACGCCCAGGCGGCCTCCGCCATCTTGCGGAACAGGCCCTTGGCGTCGATCTCCTCGATGACCTCACCGGTCAGGCGGCCGCGCAGGCCGAACTTCGAGCCGGACTCGACGGCCTTCATGAACTCGTCGTTCACGCGGACCGAGTTGTTGGCGTTCTGGTACTGGACGGACGTGATGTCGTCGCCGCCCAGGTCCATGTCGAAGCCCGCGTCGCGCAGCGCGCGGATCTTCTCCTCCTCCTTCACCTTGGTCTCGATGAAGGCCTCGACGTCCGGGTGGTCGACGTCGAGCACGACCATCTTGGCCGCGCGGCGGGTGGCGCCACCGGACTTGATCGTTCCGGCGGAGGCGTCGGCGCCGCGCATGAAGGAGACCGGGCCGGAGGCGTTGCCACCGGAGGAGAGCAGTTCCTTGGAGGAGCGGATGCGGGAGAGGTTCAGACCGGCACCGGAACCGCCCTTGAAGATCATCCCCTCTTCCTTGTACCAGTCCAGGATCGACTCCATGGAGTCGTCCACGGACAGGATGAAGCAGGCGCTGACCTGCTGCGGCTGCTTGGTGCCGACGTTGAACCACACCGGGGAGTTGAAGCTGAAGACCTGGTGCAGCAGGGCGTACGCCAGCTCGTGCTCGAAGATCTCGGCGTCCGCCGGGGAGGCGAAGTATCCGTTCTCCTCGCCGCTCTTGCGGTAGGTCTTGACCACGCGGTCGATCAGCTGCTTGAGGCTCGACTCCCGGCTCGGGGAGCCCACCGCGCCGCGGAAGTACTTGCTCGTGACGATGTTGACCGCGTTCACCGACCAGAATTCGGGGAACTCGACGCCACGCTGCTCGAAATTGACCGAGCCGTCGCGCCAATTGGTCATGACGACGTCACGGCTCGACCATTCCACCTCGTCGTACGGATGCACGCCGGGCGTGGTGTGAATGCGCTCGATACGCAGACCCTTGCTCGCCTTGCTGCCCTTGGCGCGGGAGCCTCGTGCCGGGCCGCTCGTCGTCTCTGTCATTCCGCCTCCCTGTATACGGGCAAACGCCCATATGTGCGCACGCATTCCGTGGCACGGTGTTTGTCTTTCTGCTACCGGGGCGCCCTGCTCTCGCCCCGATACAGGTCTGGATGCGCGCCGAGCTCAGTCGGCGGCGGTGGCGGGCACGGGAACGGCCGCGTCGGCCTCCCCGTCACTCCCGCAGCCCGGGCCGGGCGGGCCCTGCTCGCGCTGCTCCCGCAGCTCGGCAATGGCCGCCTCGAAGTCCTCGAGCGAATCAAAAGCCCGGTAAACGGACGCGAAGCGCAGGTACGCGACGAGGTCGAGTTCCTGCAGCGGGCCCAGTATGGCGAGCCCGACGTCATGGGTGGACAGCTCGGCGCTGCCGGTCGCACGCACCGCTTCCTCGACCCGCTGGCCGAGCTTGGCGAGCGCGTCCTCGGTGACCGGGCGGCCCTGGCACGCCTTCCGCACCCCGGCGATGACCTTGTCACGGCTGAAGGGCTCGGTGACCCCGCTCCGCTTGATCACCATCAGGGACGCCGTCTCAACGGTCGTGAAACGGCGGGAGCAGTCAGGGCACTGGCGGCGCCGGCGGATCGCCGTCCCGTCGTCCGTCGTCCGGCTGTCGACCACCCGGCTGTCGGGGTGCCTGCAGAAGGGGCAGTGCATGGCTCGACCCTCCTCACCCTCGCTATACGGACGTACGTACGCCAATGATCCCGGCGCACGACGAATAACCTCCGCCGGTCCCCATGGGCCCTCGGAGCAGCCCCAAGCATAGGCGATCCCCGCGCCCCGAAGGACCAGGGACCACAACTTGTGGGCGGCCGATCGCATCTAACCACTAGATGTGGTGTCGGCCCGCTTACATCCGCCTACCGCGTGTCGCGAGGGGGGCGGGCCGGACGGCCGCCCACGAGGGTACGGGACGCCACCCACCAGGGGGTGCGGCGGGGCGGGGATGACACAATCGGGCCGACCGCACGGCCCCTCCGTTGCGCGCGAAAATTCGTCGCTCGGCCATACACCCAGCCACTTGATCGGGTCAGCCAATCAGCGAATATTTCACTCGAACGTGTGTTTGGCGCAACCTTTCGAAAGCAACTACCGTTGGCTAACTAGGGAGAACATTTCGAGAGGGGCCGACGTGACCACCACCGCAGACAGCGCGACCATCACCGCACAGAGCCACTCCCAGAGCCGGTTCGAACATCCGCAAAAGGCACCGCGGCCTCCGATGGAAGACGCCACGTTGGACTCCGAAGAGCAGAAGCCCGCCCGATCGCTTCCCGGCCGGCCACCAGGAATCCGCGCGGACAGTTCGGGGCTCACGGACCGCCAGCGCAGGGTGATCGAGGTGATCCGGGATTCTGTGCAGCGGCGCGGCTATCCACCGTCCATGCGGGAGATCGGCCAGGCCGTCGGGCTGTCCAGCACCTCGTCCGTCGCCCACCAGCTCATGGCCCTCGAGCGCAAGGGCTTCCTGCGACGCGACCCGCACCGCCCGCGGGCGTACGAGGTCCGCGGTTCGGACCAGACGGCCACCAGCGCCGCGACGGAGACCGCCGGCAAGCCGGCCGCGTCCTACGTCCCGCTGGTCGGCCGGATCGCCGCCGGTGGCCCGATCCTCGCGGAGGAGTCGGTCGAGGACGTCTTCCCGCTCCCCCGCCAGCTCGTCGGCGACGGTGAGCTGTTCGTCCTGAAGGTCGTCGGCGACTCCATGATCGAAGCCGCGATCTGCGACGGCGACTGGGTCACGGTCCGCCGCCAGCCGGTCGCCGAGAACGGTGACATCGTCGCCGCCATGCTGGACGGCGAGGCCACCGTGAAGCGCTTCAAGCGCGAGGACGGCCATGTGTGGCTGCTGCCGCACAACTCCGCGTACCAGCCGATTCCCGGTGACGAGGCGACCATCCTCGGCAAGGTGGTGGCCGTACTGCGGCGGGTCTGACCCACCCCTCTCGACCGGGCTCCGGGACCACTGCGCCGGTCCCGGAGCCCTGCTGTGCGTATCGGAGCTGCGCGTATCGGACCCACCCCGGGCCGGTACCTGCAGCAGGGCTCCGTACCCCTGGCTCGCGCGCCCGTTACTGCTCCGGCTTCTCCCCCGCCGCCTTGGCGGCCGCGTCGATGGCCGCCAGGGAGCGGCGGACCTGGTTGCGGTCGGTGGTGTACCAGAAGTCGGGCATCGAGGCGCGCAGGAACGAGCCGTAGCGGGCCCGCTCGACCCGCGGGTCCAATACGGCCACCACTCCGCGGTCGCCCGTGGCACGGACCAGGCGGCCGGCGCCCTGCGCCATCAGCAGCGCGGCATGGGTGGCCGCCACGGCCATGAAGCCGTTGCCTCCGGCCTCCTCGACGGCCTTCTGCCGGGCGCTCATCAGCGGATCGTCCGGGCGCGGGAACGGCACCCGGTCCATCACCACCAGCTGGCAGTTCGGCCCCGGCACGTCGACGCCCTGCCAGAGGGAGAGCGTGCCGAACAGGCAGGTCCGGGCGTCGGCGGCGAAGGTCCGGATCAGCTCGCCGAGGGTCTCCTCGCCCTGGAGCAGGATCGGCATGTCCAGTCGGCCGCGCAGCTCCTCGGCGGCGGCCTGGGCGGCCCGCATGGACGAGAACAGGCCCAGGGTGCGCCCGCCGGCGGCCTCGATCAGCTCGGCGAGCTCGTCGAGCATGTCGCCGCGGCTGCCCTCCCGGCCCGGCTGGGCGAGGTGCTTGGCGACGTAGAGGATGCCCTGCTTCGAGTAGTCGAAGGGCGAGCCGACGTCGAGGCCCTTCCACGGGGGTGCGTCCTCGCGCTGGGTGCCCTCCGGGGAGAGCCCAGGGAGGCCGCGACGCCGTTGAAGTCGCCGCCCAGCTTGAGCGTGGCGGAGGTGAGGACCACCGAACGGTCCTCGAAGAGCTTCTCGCGCAGCAGCCCCGAGACGGACAGCGGCGCCACCCGCAGGGACGCGCCGAAGCGGTCGTGGCGTTCATACCAGACCACGTCGTATTCGGAGCCGTTGGCAATGCGCTCGGCGACGGCGTGGACGTTCTCCACCGAGGCGAGCGCCTGCTTGCGGACGGCGTCCTCGTCCTGGACCGATTTGTCGCGGGTCGAGCCGAGCGCCGAGATGACCTCCCGGGCCGCGTCGCGCAGCGCCATGAGGCAGTAGCCCAGGTCCTCGGGGATCTCCTCCAGGCGGCCCGGCAGGGCCAGCTCCATCAGGCGCTCGAAGGTCTCGGCGGCGGTCTGCAGCTGGTCGGCGGCCTTTTCGTTGACGAGCTTGGCGGCCCGGCGCACGGCGCGGTTGACCTGGCCGGGGGTGAGCTCGCCGGTGGCGACGCCGGTGACCCGGGAGACCAGCTCATGGGCCTCGTCGATGATCAGGACCTCGTGCTGCGGGAGGACCGGGGCGCCCTCGATCGCGTCGATGGCCAGCAGCGCGTGGTTGGTGACGACCACGTCGGCCAGCTTGGCGCGCTCCCGGGCGGCCTCGGCGAAGCACTGCGCGCCGTACGCGCACTTCGAGGCGCCCAGGCACTCCCGGGAGGAGACCGAGACCTGGCCCCAGGCCCGGTCCGAGACGCCGGGCGTGAGGGCGTCGCGGTCGCCGGTCTCGGTCTCGTCCGCCCAGTCCCGCAGCCGCAGCAGGTCCTTGCCGAGCTTGCTGGTGGGTGTGGCCTGCTCGAAGACGTCGAAGAGGCCGTCCTCCTCTTCCTGCGGGGCGCCTTCGTGGAGGCGGTGCAGGCACAGGTAGTTCGAGCGGCCCTTGAGCATGGCGAACTCGGGGCGGCGGCGCAGCTGGGGGTGCAGCGCGTCGACCGTCCGCGGAAGATCGCGCTCCACCAGCTGGCGCTGGAGCGCGAGGGTGGCCGTGGCGACCACCACCCGCTCGCCGTGGGCGAGCGCCGGCACCAGATAGCCGAGGGACTTTCCGGTGCCGGTGCCGGCCTGGACCAGCAGGTGGGAGCTGTCGTCGACGGCCTCGGCGACGGCCTCGGCCATCGCCACCTGGCCGGGGCGCTCGGTGCCGCCGACGGCGGTGACGGCGGCGTGGAGCAGATCGGGGAGGGAGGGCTTCGTCATAGCGCTGCAAGCCTACGCGGGACCACTGACACCGCGCCGGGTCACGGATGGTGGAGGGGGTTGGGGACGGTGCCGTGCACGGCGGCGTGCGGGCGCTCGTGGCGGTCGCGGTAGCCGTCCACATGCAGACGGTTGCGGTTCAGGCACAGCCGCTCGATCCGCGGGGTGAGCAGGTCGAACGTCTCGTACCGCTCCTTCAGGCCGGGGAAGCGCTCGTGGTGGCGGAGGATCTCCGCCCGTACGAGTGACCAGAACTCCTGCTCGGGAACGCCGAGTTGGTCCGCGCACAACGGGGCGAGGTAGCGGAAGACGCCGACGAACAGGCCGGAGTGGATGAACTGGGTGAGGAACCCGGGCGGTTCGGTGAGCAGGACCGTGCGCACGTCCTCCGGCATGGAGTCGTGCTCCGGCAGCGGCTGGGCGCTGGTGTTGACGTCGTCGACGAAGTCCTTGACCGCGAGGCGGGTGGGGACGTCGTTTTCGTCGAAGACCACGATGGCGTTCTCGCCGTGCGGGGAGAAAACGGTGCCGTACTGGTAGAGGAAGTGCAGCAGCGGGGGGAGCAGCGCGGCGAAGAGGCGGGCCAGCCAGTCGCGGGGGGCCAGGCCGGAGCGGTGCACCAGCTCGGCGGTCAGCGCGCGGCCCTGCGGGTCGGTCTGCAGCAGGGCCGCCAGGGTGCGGCCCCGTTCGCCGGGGTCGAGGCAGCCGTGCAGCGGCTCCCGCCAGATGCAGCCGAGTAGCTCCTTGAACTGGTACGGGACGCCGGGCAGCCGGTCGTAGAGGGGGTGCTCGACGGTGACCGAGGCAATCTCGCCGAGCAGGATCACCCGGGTCTCGTCGCGCAGGTAGGGGTCGGCGTCGCGCAGGCCGTGGACCCAGCGGGTGACCGCGGGCGCGGCGAGGGTGCGCTCGGTGGGCAGTCCGCGCCAGACCAGGGTGTTGAGGATGGACAGTGGCAGCTTGACCGTACGGGCCTTGGGCCGGCTGATGTTGAGGAAGGTGCGGATCGACTGCTGCGGCAGCCGGAGGTCGTTGTCAGTGGGCAGCGCGATGATGGATCTGTCCGCGAGTTGCGGGGCGAAGAGCGGGGCGATGGTCTCGTCCCACTGCCAGGGGTGGACGGGGAGGAAGAGGTAGTCGGCGGGGTCGCGGCCCTCGTCGGCGATGGCGCGGGCGAAGGCGTGGCGGGTGGCGGGGGTGAGTTCCTCGCCGTAGAGACGATCGGGGGTGGCCAGCGTGGGGATACCGCGGTAATGGGCGATGCCGTGGTGCGCGGCGAGCCAGGGCAGGCGCCGGGCGGTGCGCGCTTCGGGGGCCCAGGTCGCCGCGTCGGTGGCCGAGAAGCCGAGCCGGCCTTTGTTGGCGACGAGCCAGGGGTGGCCGGTCTGGTGGCCTTCGAGGGCGGCGTAGTCCAGGTCGGCGAGGTCGGCGGCGCTGAGCGCGGTGGCGTCGAGCCGGGTGTCGGCGGCCAGGGTGGCGGTCAGCTCCCGGATGAGGTGGCCGGTGGTGTCGCCGGACAGCCCCAGGACGGTGTCGTGGGCGTGCGTGAGGAAGTGGAAGGGGTCGGTGTCGGGGTGATCGAGTCGGGGTCGACGCGCCAGTGGCCGTAGGCGCCGCGGCGGGCCCGGAAGCGGTAGGTGAGCCCGTCGGAGACCGGGAGCCGGTAGCGGGGGACGCCGTCCGGGCCGGTGCCGTCGGGCTCGGGGGCGAGGACTTCCTCGTAGGCGAATTCCGCCAGGATCTTGGCGAAGAGCCGGCGGGCGGCGTGCTGCCAGGCGTGCTGCGAAGGCTGGGGCTCAGGAGGCAAGGTGGGACTCCTCGAAGCGGGACCGCCCCGGCTCGTACGGGGACAACCGGAGCGGCGGGGTGGACGGCGGACCGGTGCGGGGCCGTCGACGGACGGCCCCGGGGTCAGAGCAGGTGGCGGTGGGCGCGGTCGCGGACCATCAACGCCGCGCGTTTTTCGGGGAGTTCGATCTCGTCGGCGTAGCGGAAGCCGGCGGTCAGGAAGGCCGCGACGGACGCGGTGTTGCGCAGGTCGGGCTCGGCGAGGACCCGCGCGCAGTCCGGGCGGCGGTCGAGCACGAGGTCGGCGGTGGCGCGCAGCAGGGTGCTGCCCAGGCCGCGGCCGCGGTCGTGGGCGCGGCCGAGGAGGAGGTGGATCCCGGTGTCGTGGGGGCGTGCCGGGTAGTGCTGGGCGAGCGGGTCGAGATCGGCGCGGTAGATCTCCCAGTAGCTCATCGGTACGCCGTCGAGCACGCCCAGGCAGGGCACGCTCCGGCCGTCCCCGTCGAGCTGGCCGCGCAGGTGGGCGGCGGTGGTCTCCGGCGGCCCGGCCAGCTCCCAGAAGGCCGAGACGGCAGGGTCGTTCATCCAGGCGGTGATCCGCTCCAGGTCGCGGTCGGGCCGGACGGGGACGAGCTGGAACGGCCCGGCGGGTGTGCGGGCCGCTCCCCAGGCCGCCAGGTCGTCGAGGAGCGGGCCGGCGGGGGACGGCCGCCGCCCGGGGCCGCCGGTGCCCCGGGTGGTGCGTTCCGCCGTGCGCGGGTGGCGGACGGCCTGGTCGGCGCTGGAGTCGATGCCGGAATCGGTGGATGGCACGGCGACGCTCTCCTCTCGTGGCCGGATGCCGCGTGGCCTTGTGGGTCGCGGGGCGTCGGCGCCGGGGACGGTGGGCGGGGGCTGCGGTCGGACGGATCGGCGTCCTACGGAACGAGGGGGTTGGGCAGGGTGACGTAGACGGACTGGGTTTCGACGGGACCGACGAGTTCGTCCAGGCCGTGCAGCCGGGTCGCGAGGTTGGCCTTGCAGCGCAGGGTGCGGGCGGCCAGCAGCTGCTCGGGGAGCGGGGAGCGGTGTCCTTCGGGGGCCGTGGCGGCGTCGGCGAGGAACCTCCGGAAGGCGGCGAGCAGGATCTCCTCGCGGGCCAGGTGCTGGGACCCGAAGGCCCCGATGAGGCCGAGGACGTTGTTGATGCCCAGGTAGTAGGCGAAGCGTTCGTCGACGACGTCGTCGGCGACGAAGGTGTCGCTCACGGCGCCGATGCCGGGCAGCCGCCGTTCGAGGTCGGCGCGGCGGGAGGTGCGGAAGTAGTAGCCCTGGTTGTCGCGGTAACGGCCGCCGGTGGGCCAGCCGTCGGGGTCCAGCAGCACGAGGGTGTTCTGCTGGTGGGCCTCCAGGACGATCCCGGCCGTGCCGTCGAGCCACAGCAGGGGCCGGACGACCGCTTCGAGGTAGCGCAGGAACCACTCCGTGGCGACGGCGCCGGTGGGGCGTCCGGTGCGGGCGGCGAGGGTGCCGACGAGGTCTTCGAGGCGGGAGCGGACGCCCGCGTGGCCCGGCCAGGGGCGGGGCGAGGTGAGACCGGCGATGCAGACGGCGTCGTCGGTGCGGGTGAAGGGGTTGTGGCGGATGACGACGTCCAGGCCCTGGACGGGTTCGCCGTCGGGGCCGTCGACGGCGAGGTAGGCCGGGTCGCGGACGATGTCGAAGCAGGGGTGGGCGGCCTGCCACTGCTCGCCGAGTCCGGTGCGCAGCAGCCGGTGCACCTCGACGCCGCGGACCAGTTCCTTGCGGAGGTTCTCCCGGCGGGAGTTGGTGATGCGCAGCCCGAGGGAGAGCTTGAGCATGGCCTCCGCGTCGGGGCGGTGGACGGTGCGGACGGAGGAGGTGGGGTGCCAGAGCGGGCCGTGCGGGCCCAGGTCGTGCAGCAGTCCGGCATCGAGGAGGGCGCTGAGGTCGGGGCGCCCGGCCAGCTCCCGGGCCTGCCAGGGGTGCAGCGGCAACGGCACGGTCTCGTCCGGGAGTTGCAGGCCCTCGCCGGCGAGGCGCGCGGTGAGCCGTTCCGCCGGGACCGGCTTGCCGCGTTCGGTCCAGGCGGAGTCGGTGGCGACGACGGAGTGGTGCACGGCGATCCAGTGCAGCGGGAAGGCGCCGCGCAGTTCGGGCGAGTAGGCCCGGGTCTCGGCGTCGCTGAGCCCTTCCCGGCTCTTGGGGGCGGGGTGCAGTGGATGGCCGAGGAGCAGGGACTGTTCGGCTTCGAGGAAGAGCGCGTCGTGGTCGTCGGCGGGCCGGGCCCGCCGGTCGGCGAGGAAGGCGGCGACGTTCCGGACGGAATTGGCGACCCTGCCGAGGAGTTCGGCGCCGTCGCCGTCCGGGGTCGGCTCGCTCTCCGGGGCCGTGCGCTCCCCTCCGTCGGCGACGCGGTGTTCGCCGCCGTCCGAGGCCCGCCGGTCGCCGCCGTGCGCGGCCTCGCGGCGCAGCAGCGCGGCGAGCGTGACGGCGTCCAGCGGGGCGGCGCCGGCCGGGGCGCCTTCGAGGCCGGGCGCGCCCAGGCGGTGCCAGCCGGTGGGCGACCAGTAGCGGACGGGGATGTGCAGGGCGGTGGCGCTGGCCGGCAGCGGAAGGCGGAGCCGGCCGCCGGCCGGCCGCGGGCTGCCGTTCTCCCGCAGCCAGCAGCGCAGCAGGTGCTCGATGCCGGCGGCGTCCGCGGCGACCGCCGGGTCCGGATGGTCGAGCGGGTCACGCTCGCCGGGGACGCGGTCGTAGGGGGCGGGCGCGGTGAGCGGACCGGCGGCCCGGTCCGGGCCCTCGTGGGTCGGCTGGTGGCAGGCGTCCTCCGGGGCGCGCCGCTGCTGGCGGGGGACGGACTCGATCGTTCCGGCGCCGTGCTGCCGGTCGGGGTGGCGCTCGGCGGGCGGGGTGCCGTCGGGGCCGGGGCGTTCGTTCATGGGGTGGTGCCTCACAGTGTCGTGGGGGACGAGCCCGTCGGCCCGGGGTTGGTGCGGACCGCCGCCGTGATGGCGTCGGCGAGGCGGTCGAGGATCGCGTCCGCCTGTTCGTCGGTGATGGTCAGGGGTGGCAGCAGCCGGACGACGGCGGAGTGCCGGCCGCCCAGCTCGACGATCAGGCCGCGGTCCAGGCAGGCCTGCTGGACGGCGGCGGCGAGGTGCGGGGGGCGGGGCGGGCGCCGCCGGGGTCGGGGTCGCCGCCGGGGTCGACGAGTTCGAGGCCGAGCATCAGTCCGCGGCCGCGGACGTCGCCGATGCAGTCGTGGGTGCCGGCCAGGGCGCGGAGCCGGTCGAGCATCCGGGCGCCGAGTTCCCCGGCGCGTTCGGCGAGGCCGTTGGCGCGGACGTACGCGAGGGTGGCGCGGCCCGCGGCCATGGCGAGCTGGTTGCCGCGGAAGGTGCCGGCGTGCGCGCCGGGCTGCCAGGCGTCGAGTTCCTCGCGGTAGACGATCACGGCCAGCGGCAGGCTGCCGCCGATCGCCTTCGACAGGACGAGCACGTCGGGGACGATGCCGCTGTGCTCGATCGCCCAGAAGGTGCCGGTGCGGCCGACGCCGGTCTGGACCTCGTCCACGATCAGCGGGATCTGCCGGGCCGCGGTGAGCTCCCGCATCCGCCGCAGCCAGCCGTCCGGGGCGGGGATCACCCCGCCTTCGCCCTGGACGGGTTCCAGGATCATCCCGGCCGGGCGGGGCACCCCGCTCTTGTGGTCGTCGAGGAGGTTCTGGGTCCAGCGGGCGGCGAGTTCGGCGCCGCGCTCCCCGCCGGTGCCGAACGGGCAGCGGTAGTCGTAGGGGTAGGGCAGCCGGGCCACGCTGGTGTCCCGGGCACCCCGGAGGCGGCGAGCGCCTCGGCGGTCATGCCGTGGTAGGCGCCGGAGAAGGCCATCAGGCCGTCCCGGCCGGTGGCGGTGCGGACGAGTTTGAAGGCTGCCTCGACGGCGTCCGTACCGGCCGGACCGCAGAACTGGATCCGCCCCCTTTCGGCCAATTCCCTGGGCAGCGTGGCGAACAGCTCGGTGGTGAAGGCGTCCTTGACGGGGGTGGCCAGGTCGAGGACGTGCAGCGGGGCGCCGGAGTCGAGGACCGTGCGGATCGCTTCCAGCACGACCGGGTGGTTGTGGCCGAGGGCAAGGGTGCCGGCGCCGGAGAGGCAGTCGAGGTAGCGCCGGCCGTCGGCGCCCTCGATGGTCAGCCCGCGGGCGCGCACCGGGACGATGGGCAGCGAGCGCGCGTACGTACGGGCTGCGGACTCACGCAGGGACTGTCGGCGCAGGATCCCCTCGTGGGCCGGCGGCGCGGCCGCCGGCACGGTTTCGGTCAACGCCACGGCAGTTGTGTCCTCCTGCTTGGTGAGCTGCTGCATACCGAGCGGGCCGGCGGGCAGCCCGGCCGTCCCCCGTACGTACCAACGACGGCGGCGACGCCGGATCACGGCCCGGAGCAAGATCCTTGACGGGCTGGAACCGGGGACCCGAGTACCGCCGTCCCCATCGTCACCGGCATAGTGGGGTCTTGCGCTCGGATCTTGAGGTTCATGACAACTTCCGGAACCGAGCGACTCCGCTCAAAGCCACACCACTCGATTCATCAGGGGGATCCCACCCATGCGACCCATACTCCCGCCCGTCGCCCGCCGCCGCCCCGGGAGGAGAGCGCTCCGCGCTCACAGATCCAACGTCCTGGCCGCCGCCGCGCTCACCGCTGTAGTGGCGCTCACCGCCACCGGCTGCGGGCCGGACAGCGACAACGCGGACGCCAAGCCCAGTCAGTCCGCGGCGGACACCACGGGTGGGGGTGCGATCAAGATCCCAAGGACATCCAGGACAAGCTCAAGGAACACGGCGTCGACCTGGACAAGTGGAAGAACGGCGAGTGGAAGAACTGGGACCGGGACAAGTGGCTCCGGGAGGCCGGGGAGTTCATCAACCCGATCATCAAGAACTTCTGGAACCCCGACAAGATCGAGAAGGTCAAGCCGCCCAAGGACCCCAGCAAGCCCGAGGACATCTCGGAGGACCAGGGCAAGACGGATCCTGAGCCGGCCGCCGTCCCCGCCCAGGCCGTCAAGACCCCGTACACCGCCACCGCTCCCGGTGTGGGTCTGCTGCTGTTCAGCACCCCCGAGGGCGAGTCGCGCTGTTCCGCCACGGTCGTCAAGGACCCGGCACACCCCGGTAAGTCCAACCTGGTGTGGACCGCCGCGCACTGTGTGCACGCCGGCAAGAACGGCGGCTGGTACCGCAACATGATGTTCGTGCCGAACTTCAACAAGACCGGTGGCACCGCCGGCCAGTTGAAGAACAAGCCCTTCGAGGAGCGCGTCCCGTCGGGCAAGTGGTGGGCCGACGACATGGCGACGTCCAGCGAGTGGATCAAGGACGGCGGCGCCGTTCCGGGCGTGCCGATGGCCCCGTACGACTTCGCGCTGATGCACGTGAAGCCGGAGGAGAGCACCGGCGGCAAGTCGCTGGAGGAGATGGCCGGCGGCGCGTACCAGGTCGACTTCAACGCCCCGGCGATGGCCAAGATCCCCAGCCTGACCGCGCAGGGCTACCCGGCCGAGGCGCCGTTCGACGGTGCCGCGCAGCAGAGCTGCACCGACAAGCCGACCCGGCTGTCGATGGACGCCAACAAGCCGACCATGTACCGGATCGGCTGCACCATGACCGGTGGCTCCTCCGGTGGCCCCTGGTTCATCAAGGGTGCCGACGGCAAGCCGGTGCTGGTGTCCAACATGTCGATGGGTCCGCGCCCGGCCCGCTGGTCGGCCGGCCCGCACCTGGGCCCGGAGGCCAAGGCCATCTTCGACAACATGAGCAAGAAGTGGGCGAACAAGCAGTGATCCGCTGAGGTGGGGCGGTGCCCGGCACCGTCCCGCCGGGCCGCCACCACTACGGCGAAGGCCCGCTCCGGTCTCCCGGAGCGGGCCTTTTGCGTATCTGCGGGCCGTACGTGCCGGCTCTTACGCCGCCGGTACGAACGGGCGGAACTCGGCGGCCAGTTCCTCGTGCACCCGCGCCTTGAGGACCGTGCCCTCGGCGGTGTGCTCCTCGGAGAGGACCTCGCCCTCGGCGTGCGCCCGCGAGACCAGGGCGCCCTGGGTGTAGGGCACCAGCACCTCGATCTCGACCCGCGGCCGGGGCAGCTCCTCGTCGAGCAGGGTCAGCAGCTCCGCGAGGCCCTGGCCCGTACGGGCCGAGACCGCGATCGCGTGCTTCTCCTGGCGCAGCAGCCGCTGGAGGACCAGCGGGTCGGCCGCGTCGGCCTTGTTCACGACCACGATCTCGGGCACGTCCGTGGCACCGACGTCCCGGATCACCTCGCGGACGGCGGCCAGCTGCTCCTCCGGCACCGGGTGCGAGCCGTCGACCACATGCAGGATCAGGTCGGAGTCGCCGACCTCCTCCATCGTGGAGCGGAACGCCTCGACGAGGTGGTGCGGCAGGTGCCGGACGAAGCCGACGGTGTCGGCGAGGGTGTAGAGCCGTCCGCTGGGCGTCTCGGCCCGCCGGACGGTCGGGTCCAGGGTGGCGAACAGGGCGTTCTCCACCAGCACGCCGGCGCCGGTGAGGCGGTTGAGCAGCGAGGACTTACCGGCGTTGGTGTAGCCGGCGATGGCGACCGAGGGGACCTTGTGGCGCCGGCGTTCCTGGCGCTTGATGTCCCGGCCGGTCTTCATCTCCGCGATCTCCCGGCGCAGCTTCGCCATCCGCTCGCGGATCCGCCGCCGGTCCGTCTCGATCTTGGTCTCACCGGGACCACGGGTGGCCATACCGCCGCCCGCCGAACCGGAGCCACCGCCACCCATCTGCCGGGACAGCGACTGGCCCCAGCCGCGGAGCCTGGGGAGCATGTACTGCATCTGCGCCAGCGAGACCTGCGCCTTGCCCTCGCGGGACTTGGCGTGCTGGGCGAAGATGTCGAGGATCAGGGCGGTCCGGTCGACCACCTTGACCTTGACGACGTCCTCGAGGTGGATCAGCTGGCCCGGGGAGAGCTCACCGTCACACACCACGGTGTCGGCGCCGGATTCCTGCACGATGTCGCGCAGCTCCAGGGCCTTGCCCGAGCCGATGTACGTGGCCGGGTCCGGCTTGTCGCGGCGCTGGATGACGCCGTCGAGCACCATCGCGCCGGCCGTCTCGGCCAGCGCCGCGAGCTCGGCGAGGGAGTTCTCCGCGTCCTGCACCGTCCCGGAGGTCCACACACCGACGAGCACCACGCGCTCCAGACGGAGCTGGCGGTACTCGACCTCGGTGATGTCCTCGAGCTCGGTGGAGAGGCCCGCGACGCGGCGCAGGGCCGCACGGTCCGAGCGGTCGTACTGGTCGCCGTCGCGCTCCCCGTCGATCTCGTGGCTCCAGGCGACGTCCTCTTCCATCAGGGCGTCGGCCCGAAGGCTCTCGGCGAGGCGCTGCCGGTCCTGCGGAAGGGAAGAAGAGGAGGTCATTTGATCCTTTGTGTCGTTGGGAAGCCCTCACGGGGACCAGTTGGCCGGCCCCACCGGGACTGTCGTAGGTGTCAACGTACGACACGCCCCGGAGATTCCCGGGCTGCCGGCGCCGACCCGATGATGGTCGCACGGCCCGGTAGGGCCGTCACGCGGGTTTTCCGGGCGCGGCGGGTTTTCCGGCGGGCTTCACCGGCTGGCCGGTTTTGCCGGGCTGTCCGCCCGTCGTGGGCTGCCCCGGCTTCACCGGCTCGCCCAGGTCACCGGCCACGCCGGGCCGCCACTTCGGGTGGCCGGGCATCGGCGGGGTGTGGGCGCCGTAGAGCCACTCCTGGAAGAAGCCGGTGAGGTTCTGCCCGGAGATCTTGGAGGCCAGCGCGGTGAAGTCGGCGGTGTCGGCCACGCCGTCCTTGTGGTGGGCCACCCATTCGCGTTCGAGCCGGTCGAAGGCCGCCGGGCCCATTTTCTGCCGCAGGGCGTAGAGGACGAGGGCGCCGCCGTCGTAGACGATGGGGCGGAAGATGCTGATCTTCTGGCCGGGGCTGGGGGCCTTGGGCGCGGCGGGCGGCCCGCCCTCGGCCCGCCACCCGTCGGACTGCTGGTACGCCCGGTGCATCCGGGTCTCCAGGCTGGCCCGGCTGTCGCCCTTCTCCTGGGCGTAGAGCGCCTCGTACCAGGTCGCGTGCGCCTCGTTGAGCCAGACGTCGGACCAGCGGCGCGGGCTGACGCTGTCGCCGAACCACTGGTGTGACAGTTCGTGCACCATCACGGACTCCACGTACCAGGCCGGCAGGTGCTCGGCCGTGAACAGGTCCTTCTCGAAGAGCGAGAGGGTCTGGGTCTCCAGCTCGAAGCCGGTGTGGGCGTTGGCGATCAGCACCCCGTACGCCTCGAAGGGGTAGGGCCCGACCTTGCGCTCCATCCAGGCGACCTGCTCCGGCGTCTTGGCCAGCCACTTGGCGAGCACCGCGCGGTGCGCGGTCGGGACCACGTCGCGGATCGGCAGGTCGTGCGGTCCGTGTTTGAACAGCACGCTGGACTTCCCGATGGAGACTTGAGCGAGTTCGGTGGCCATGGGGTGGGCGGTGCGGTACGTCCAGGTACGGCGTGCCGCGCGGGTGCCGGACGCCCCCAGGGGCAGGCCGTTGGCGACCGCGGTCAGCTCCTGGGGCGCGGTGATGCGGAAGGTGAAGAACGCCTTGTCGGAGGGGTGGTCGTTGCAGGGGAAGACGCGGTGGGCGGCGTCCGCCTGGTTGGCCATCGCCAGCCCGTCGGTGGTGCGGAGCCAGCCGCCGTCGGTCTTGCCGCGGGGGTCGCTGGTGTGCTGGACGGAGATCTTGACCTGCTGACCCCGGGAGACGTGGACCGACGGGATGACCACCAGGTCCTCGCCGTGCTGCTCGTACCGGGCGGGCAGCCCGCCGACCTTCACGGACCGCACCGTGCCGCGGGCGAAGTCGAGGTTGAGCTGGTCGAGCTCGGTGGTGGCGTGCGCGGTGATCTCCGTGGTGGCGTTCATCGGCCGGTCGTTGTGGCCGGAGTAGTCCAGGGAGACGTCGTAGGACGTGACGTCGTAGCCGGTGTTGCCGAGCATGGGGAAGAGCCGGTCGCCCAGGCCCTGTGCCCCGAGGGGCTGCGGCTCGGCCACGCCGAGGGTGGCGACGGCGGCCAGCCCGAGTGCGGCGGCCCGGCGGCCGGAGCGCCGGAACCGGCCGGTTCGGGCACGGTGCGGCGCGGGGACGGTGCGGTCGGGGTCGCGGGACGGTCGGCGTGAGCGAAGGGACATGAACTACGGCTACCAACGCGGCCGCCTCCGCCGTGGGCGAGCCGTCAAACGGCACCCGAACGGGCGGTGCCCCGTGCGCCTGTCCCGCAGGGCGTCCTCCGGACGGCCCACAGCCGTCCGACGGGCCGTCACCATCCGTGGCCGGTCCGCCCTCAGGGGCGCATCGCCGCGGTCTGCCGGACCCGTCCGGCCCGCAACACGTCGAAGACGCCGGGCACTTGCCGCATGGCACGCATCAGGGACGGCAGCCCGGCGGCGTTCGGCAGGTGCAGCGTGTACGTGTGGCGCACGCGCTGTTCGTGCGGGGGTTCGACGGCGGCGGACACCACGGCGGCGCCCTGGGCGGCGATCGCCTCGGTGAGGTCGGCGAGGAGGTGCGGCCGGCTGAAGGCCTCGGCCATGAGGGTGACCCGGCAGCCGTGGGCGCCCTGTCCCGCGCCCCGCCAGCGCACCCCGACCGGCTGCCGTCCGGTGGCCGCCATCCGGGCCACGACGGGGCACAGGGCGCGGTGCACGGTGACCGCACCGCCCCGTACGGCGAAGCCGGTGACGGTGTCCGGCGGCACCGGTGTGCAGCAGCCGGCCAGCCGGACCGCGGCGCCGGGCAGGTCCGCGACCGCGAGGACCGAGCCGGGCGTGGCGCGGGCCCCCGCGGGGTGCTCGTCGCAGGGGGCGGGCCGGCCGGCGGACGAGGGGCCGGAAGGGGTCTCGGCGGGTCCCTGCGGGCCGACGGCGGGCCCCTGGGGCCCGGACAGCCAGCGGGCGATGGCGAGCCGCGCGGCGGGCGTACGGGCGTGGTCGAGCCATTCCGGCGAGGGGCCGGCGGCGGAGTCCGGGGCCATCAGGAGCTGCAGGCTGTCGCCGTCGTGCAGGACGGTGGCGAGGGTGGCGAGCCGGCCGTTGACGCGCGCGCCGATGCAACAGTGCGCCCGCTCGCCGTGCCGTTCGTACGCCGCGTCCACACAACTGGCGCCGGCGGGCAGGCCGATGGCCTCGCCGGCCGCCCCGTCCGTGGCCTCCGCCCCGTCCGAGGGCGCGTCCGCGCAGAAGACCGTGATCTCCCGGTCCTGGGCGAGATCGTCGCGCAGCGAGGTCCAGAAGGTGTCCGGGTCGGGGGTGGTGCGCTGCCACTCCAGCAGGCGGGAGAGCCACCCGGGGCGGGTCGGGTCGGCCCGCTCGCCCTCGGGGGCGTCGGGCCCGTCCGTGGGGGCGTACGGGTTGCCCAGCGCGATCACGCCGGCCTCGGCGACCCGGTGCATCTGGTGGGTGCGGATCAGGGTCTCGCCGATTTCCCCGGAGGGGCCGGTGACGGCGGTGTGCAGCGACTGGTAGAGGTTGAACTTCGGCGTTGCGATGAAGTCCTTGAACTCGGAGACCACCGGCGTGAAGCAGGTGTGCAGCTCACCGAGGACGGCGTAGCAGTCGGCGTCCTCGGCCACCAGCACCAGCAGCCGTCCCAGGTCGGCGCCGGTCAGCTCGCGGCGGGCCAGCCGTACGCGGTGCACGGAGACCAAGTGCCGTGGCCGGACGAGGACTTCGGCGTCGATGCCGGCCTCGGCCAGGACCGTGCGCATCCGCTCCGCGATGTCGGCGAGCGGGTCGGGCCGGCCGGCGTACTCCAGGACGAGGGCCTGGGTGGTGGCGTACTCCTCGGGATGCAGGATCGCGAAGACCAGGTCCTCCAGCTCGGCCTTCAGCGCCTGGACGCCGAGGCGTTCGGCCAGCGGGATCAGCACGTCGCGGGTCACCTTGGCGATCCGGGCCTGTTTCTCGGGCCGCATCACGCCGAGGGTCCGCATGTTGTGCAGCCGGTCGGCGAGCTTGATGGACATCACCCGGACGTCGTTGCCGGTCGCCACCAGCATCTTGCGGAAGGTCTCCGGCTCGGCGGCGGCGCCGTAGTCGACCTTCTCCAACTTGGTGACGCCGTCGACCAGGTAGCAGACCTCGGCGCCGAACCGTTCCCGTACCTGATCCAGCGTCAGATCGGTGTCCTCGACGGTGTCGTGGAGCAACGAGGCGGTCAACGTCGTGGTCTCCGCGCCCAGTTCGGCGAGGATCAGGGTCACGGCCAACGGGTGGGTGATGTACGGCTCGCCGCTTTTGCGCAGCTGCCCGCGGTGCGAGGACTCGGCGAGCAGATAGGCCCGGGCGAGGGTGTCCAGGTCGGCGTCGGGGTGGTGGCGGCGGTGCACCTTGGCGACGTGTTCCAGGGCGTGCGGGAGGCCGTCGCGGGGGGCCGGGCCGAGTGCGGCGCGGCCGATGCGGCGCAGCCCTCTGAGCTCCAGTCGGCGGCGGCCGCGCCCGCGGCCCGCTGCTCCAGGGTTACCAGGGTTCGTGGCCTCTGCGCTCATGGGCACCTCCGGCAGCGTCGACCGGCGGTGGGACGCGCCAGTTCCGGCGTCCCGGGCCGGTGCTTGATGCTATCGAGCCCATCACGCAGCGCTGTCCACCTCTCGCTCAGAGTGATACGGATCACCCGTTCGAGCGAATCTTTTGGCCTGAATCGTTTTTGCAGAGGGGCCGGGGAGCGTCCCCGCCCGACCTCCCTGCCGTGGGCCGAGTCAGGCCAGCGCGGCGGCCAGCCAGGAGGGGTCGAAGGTGCCCTCGGCGACGATCTCGGCCGGTCCGGTCATCTCGACCGTGCCGTCCGTCAGCTCGGTGATCCTCAGGCTGCCGCCGAGCACATCGACCGTGTACGTGACGGGGGTTCCGGTCGTCGCCGGGTCCAGACCGTCCCTCCGGGCGGCCGCGACGGCCACCGCGCAGGCGCCGGTGCCGCAGGACCGGGTCTCGCCCGAGCCGCGCTCGTGGACCCGCATCGCCACGTGCCGGGGCCGCGGTCGACCACGAACTCGATGTTGACGCCGTCGGGATAAACCGCGGCGGGGCTGAACGGCGGTACGGCCAGCAGGTCCCCGGCGTGGGCCAGGTCCTCGACGAACGCGACCGCGTGCGGATTGCCCATGTTGACGTTGCGGGCCGGCCAGCTGCGGCCGCCGAGCGTGACCACGACGCCTTCCTCGGGCAGCTCGGCGCGCCCCATGGAGACCGTGACGTCGCCGGTCTTGGCGACGTGGACGCGGCGCACGCCGGCTCGGGTGGCGATGGCGAGGTCGCCGGCCTCGACCAGGCCGGCGTGGAGGAGGTAGCGCGCGAAGACCCGGACGCCGTTGCCGCACATCTCGGCGATCGAGCCGTCGCCGTTGCGGTAGTCCATGAACCACTCGGCCTCGTCGGCCTGATCGCGCGCCTCCGGGTGCGCGGCGGCCCGTACGGCGCGCAGCACGCCGTCACCGCCCAGGCCGGCCCGCCGGTCGCAGATCCGGGCGACCGCGGCCGCGGGCAGGTCGAGCCGGCCGTCCGGGTCGGGGACGATCACGAAGTCGTTCTCGGTGCCGTGCCCCTTGAGGAACGGCACCCGCTGCGTACTGGTCACCCTTGCATCGTACGGGGCGGGGGTGACAGGGGTGGTCGGGGGCGGGGTGGTCGGGGGCGGGGTGGAGGGAGCTGCTCGGAGGGGGTCTGCTCGGAGGGGTGCGCTCGGGGGGGTGCGCTCCTGACCCGCCCGGGGGGTGCGCTCCTGACCCGCCCGGGGGGTGCGCTCCTGACCCGCCCACCCCCCGAAGGGGGGTGGGCGGCGGGGAAAAAGCGGCAGGGGAGAAGAGGAGCGCGTCATTCCGAGCAGCCGGGAGAGACCAGGAGAGACACGTGGCATTCCGCGCAGCCGTCAGAGGGACGCCGTGCAGCCGAGGCAGGGACGCCACGCAGCCGGGACAGGGGCGCCGTGCAGCCGGAGAGGGGCGGATTCTCCCCCACCCGGAGAGGGACGGGCTCACCGCCGCCCGGAAAGGGACGGGTTCACCGCCGCCAGGAGAGGGGCGGGTTCTCGCCCACCCGGAGGGGAACGGATTCACCGCCACCGGGAGAGGGACGGGCTCACCGCCGCCCGGGCCGGAGCGCGTCAGCGCAGTCGTGCCACGCGCCAGATGGCCAGGGCCGCGGGGACGGCCACCACCAGCGCGTACAGGAGCACCACCCGCCAGCTGGCGCGGCGGCCGGAGCCGCGGGCGGGGAGTCCTGGCCAGGTGTGGCCGACGCGGCGGGCGGCCATCATGCCCCAGCCGGCCGCGCAGCAGCAGAGCAGCAGGCCGAGCATCGCGATCACCGCGCCGCCGTCGCCGCCGAACTCGAAGGCCAGCGGGAAGGCGAACATCAGCGAGCCGAGGGCCGCCAGCCCGACGATCGGTGCGAGCTGCCACAGCCGCAGCCGGCGCGGCGGACGCAGCTCACGGAAGGACTCGCCGCCCTCACCGGACCCGTCGGCGGCGTCCGGCCCGTCGGCGTCGTCCAGCGCCCCGGTGGCGTCCAGGGCATCGGGGTGACCCAGGGGTACCGAGGTCCCCAGGGGGTCGGACGGGGTGAGCGGGTCGCTGCCGAGGGCGTCGCCGTCGGACGGACCGTCCTCGGCGAAGCCGTCGTGGGACAGGTCGCCGTGCGGGCCGTCGACGGTCAGCGGTGCCGTGTCGGTGTTCGTGTCGGTGTCCGTGTCAGCGCCGTTGTCCGGCTGCTGGGCTCGGTTGCGAGGGCCGGCCTCCATTGCCACGTGCCCTCCCCACTGCCGCATGCACGCCTCGATCGAAGGTCGATGATGACACGCCCTCAGGGGCCCGGATGACGGCCGGAGCGTCCCGATGCCATGACGTGATCAGGCTGTGACCGGTCGTTCGAGCAAGGCCAGCGCCTGCTCAGGGAGTTCCGCCAGGTGCTCGGCCGCACCGCTGAGCCAGTGGACGCGCGGGTCCCGGCGGAACCACGAGTCCTGACGGCGCGCGAAGCGCTTGGTGGCGCGCACCGTCTCGTCACGCGCCTGCGCTTCCGTGCACTCCCCCGCCAGCTGCGCGAGCACCTGCTGGTAACCGAGCGCCCGGGAAGCGGTCAGGCCCTCCCGCAGCCCTTCGGCCTCCAGGCGGCGCACCTCGTCGACGAGGCCGGCCTCCCACATCCGGTCGACCCGCCGGGCGATCCGCTCGTCGAGTTCGGGGCGCGCGACGTCGACCCCGATCTGCACGGTGTCGTAGACCGCCTCGTGACCGGGGAGGTTGGCGGTGAAGGGGCGGCCGGTGATCTCGATGACCTCCAGGGCGCGCACGATGCGGCGGCCGTTCCCGGGCAGGATGGCGCGGGCGGCCTCCGGGTCGGCGGTGGCCAGCCGGGCGTGCAGGGCGCCGCTGCCCAGTTCGGCCAGTTCGGCCTCCAGGCGGGCGCGCACCGCAGGGTCGGTGCCGGGGAACTCCAGGGCGTCGATGGCGCCGCGTACGTACAGGCCGGAGCCGCCGACGAGGACCGGGGTGCGGCCCTCCGCGAGCAGCCGGTCGATCTCGGCGCGGGCCAGCCGCTGGTACTCGGCGACGTTGGCGGCGCGGGTGACCTCCCAGACGTCCAGGAGGTGGTGCGGTACGCCCTGCTGCTCCTCGGGCGTGAGCTTGGCGGTCCCGATGTCCATGCCGCGGTACAGCTGCATGGAGTCGGCGTTGATGACCTCGCCACCCAGGTGTCGGGCGAGCGCGACGCCCAGATCGGACTTTCCGGCCGCGGTGGGGCCGACGACGGCGATGACCCGCGGAGCGGGGACGGCGGTGTTCACCACGTCAGTCTCCCAAACATCGCGGACCCATCTCGAACGAGCGACGTGACGGGCCACCGATGAGGTCGTTGCCTGTTGCGAGGTCCCGAGAGAACCGGTGCAGCACCGGCGCCCGTGGGCGGCGCGACGGTCCGCTCCGGGCGGCAGGGGATTTCGCCCACATGAAGAGCGTAGGAGCAGTTATGGGCGTGTTTTCGCGGTTTCGCCGCCGTAAGTCCGAAGCGTTGACGGAGGAGAGCGCCGCAACGTCGGTGACGGCCGAGGCGGAGGAGCCGGCGAAGTCGGCCGCTTCGGCGGAGGCCGAGGGCGCCGACGAAGCCCGGGGGGCCGGGGAGGCCGGGAAGGCCGAGGAGTCCGCGGGCGCCGAGGAGGCCGCGGCCGGCGACGGGTCCGCGGCGGACGCGGTGGCCGAAGGCGTGGCGGACGACGCGGCGGAAGCGGCGGCCCCGGAGGTGTCCGATGACGGGACGGGTGACGGACAGCGTGCGGAGACCGCCGAGACGGCCGCCGAAGAGGCCGCTGAGACGGCACCCGGACCGGCCGCCGAGCAGGCCGCCGACGGGGAAGCGCACGGCGCGGCGGAGCAGACCGCGGAGGGCGCCGGGATTCCCCGGCAGCAGTCGGTCCGGGCCGCGGCGGACAGCGAGTCCGGCGAGGGCGCACGGAAATGACGCCGGAGTGATTCACGCGCGTCGGAAAGACGGGCAGCGCACGACGGCCGCGGGGTGGCTCACCACCTCGCGGCCGTCGTGTCGTGTCCACTACGGGGCGGGCGTCGCCGGCCCGACCCCTCAGGCCCCTCAGGAGGGCGGGCCGCGCCACCGGGCTGCCGGTGACCGACCGACCGGCCGTAGTGGCTCACCGCCGCAGCGGCTTACCCGGCCGTAGTGGCTTACCCGCCGCAGCGGCTACGACCAGGTGGCGACGAAGTACCCCACGCCGTACGGGGCCTCCTCGCGCAGCAGCCGGCCTCCCAGCCCCGCGCCCTCGGCGGCGCCCGCCAGGAGCTGCCAGCCGGCCCGTCCGGAGGCCTGGAGGGCGGCGGCGAGCTGGGCGTCCAGCGCGCTCAGCGCGGCGACGTCGGCGGCGTCCAGCGCGCGGGCCACCGCGGCGTCGAAGGGCTCGGCACGGTCGTCGAGGTAGCCGGGCGCCTTGACCGTCCGGCAGGCGCTGCCGTCGCCCATCACCAGCAGGGCGACCCGGGGCGCGCGGGTGGCGACCTCCCGGCCGGCCGCCAGGGCCCGCTCGGCGGGCTGCGCCGGGTCCAGGCCCAGGCCCTCCACGGGGGCGTCGGCCCAGTCCGCACGGGAGAGCAGCCAGGCGCCGATGGAGAGGGACGGCGGGAGCGGCCGCTCGGCGGCGGCCTCCGCGGCGCCCAGCGTCACGTCGAGCGGCACCCCGAAGCCGCGGAACGATCCGACGGCACCCTCGGGGTGCGGGCCGCGGGTGACCTCGTCGGCGGGGCCGACGACGACCAGCCGGTCCGGGCGGGCCGCGGCGAGCACGCCGATCGCGTCGAGGCAGGCGGCGCGCAGCGGTTCCAGCTCGGGCGCGGCCCCGGCGGCGACCTCCGGGACGAGCAGCGGCGGGCAGGGGCAGATGGCGGCGGCTACGAGCATGCCACGCAGCGTAACGCCCCCGGCCCGCCGTCTTCGCGGTCAGTCGCAGCCGCAGCCCGCGGTGGGCGCCGGGCTCGGGGCCGGGGCACCGATGGTGGGCAGGCCCAGCAGGACGCCCTTGGGCTTCTCGGCCGGGGCGGCGGTGCGCTTCTCCCAGGCGTCGCCGGCGCGGGTGCGGCGGACCGCCTTCGCCGGGCCCTCCGCGAGGAGGTGGTGCGGAGCGGCGTAGGTCACCTCGACGGTCACCACGTCGCCGGGGCGGACCGGCTCCTCGGGCCGGGTGAAGTGCACCAGGCGGTTGTCCGGCGCCCGGCCGGAGAGGCGGTGGGTCGCGTCGTCCTTGCGGCCCTCGCCCTCGGCGACCATGACGTCGCGGGTGCGGCCGACCTGCTTCTTGTTCTCCTCCCAGGAGATCTCCTCCTGGAGGGCGACCAGCCGCTCGTAGCGCTCCTGGACGACGGCCTTGGGGATCTGGCCGTCCATCTCGGCCGCGGGGGTGCCGGGGCGCTTGGAGTACTGGAACGTGAACGCCTGGGCGAAGCGGGACTCGCGGACCGTGTGCAGGGTCTGCTCGAAGTCCTCCTCGGTCTCGCCCGGGAAGCCGACGATGATGTCCGTCGAGATCGCGGCGTCCGGCATGGCGGCGCGCACCTTCTCGATGATGCCGAGGAACCGCTCCTGGCGGTACGAGCGGCGCATGGCCTTGAGGACCTGGTCGGAGCCGGACTGCAGCGGCATGTGCAGCTGCGGCATCACGTTGGGCGTCTCGGCCATGGCGGCGATCACGTCGTCGGTGAAGTCGCGCGGGTGCGGGGAGGTGAAACGCACCCGCTCCAGGCCCTCGATGTTCCCGCAGGCGCGCAGCAGCTTGCTGAAGGCCTCGCGGTCGCCGATGTCGGAGCCGTAGGCGTTGACGTTCTGCCCGAGCAGGGTGATCTCGCTGACGCCCTCGGCGACCAGCGCCTCGACCTCGGCGAGGATGTCGCCGGGCCGGCGGTCCTTCTCCTTGCCGCGCAGCGCCGGGACGATACAGAAGGTGCAGGTGTTGTTGCAGCCGACGGAGATCGACACCCAGGCCGCGTACGCGCTCTCGCGGCGGGTCGGCAGCGTGGAGGGGAACGCCTCCAGCGCCTCGGCGATCTCAACCTGCGCCTCTTCCTGGACGCGGGCCCGCTCCAGCAGGACCGGCAGCTTGCCAATGTTGTGCGTCCCGAAGACCACGTCGACCCAGGGGGCCTTCTTGACGATGGTGTCGCGGTCCTTCTGCGCGAGGCAGCCGCCCACGGCGATCTGCATGCCGGGGTGCGCCGCCTTCTTGGGGGCGAGCTGGCCGAGGTTGCCGTAGAGGCGGTTGTCGGCGTTCTCCCGCACCGCGCAGGTGTTGAAGACGACGACGTCGGCCTCCTCGCCCCCCTTGGGCGCACGGACGTACCCGGCCTCCTCCAGCAGCCCGGACAGCCGCTCGGAGTCGTGGACGTTCATCTGGCACCCGTAGGTGCGGATCTCATAGGTCTTCGGCACGCCCACGACGTGGCTGAGGTCGGTGCTGCTGGTCATTCCTCAAGGGTAAGGGCCAGCCGGAGAAGCCTTCTCCCCGCGGGCCGGGAGGCCCGTCCGCGCCCGCCCCTGACCGGCGGGCGGGGCCTCGTCACGCACCCTCGACGTCACTCCCCGCGAAGTCGCCCTCCTCGGAATCGCTCCCTTCGAAGAGGTCGATCAGCCGCAGTACTTCCGCCCCGAAGTACCGCTCCCGCGCATCCGGCCGGTCCCGTAGGGCGGCCGCCGCCTCCCGGACGGCCGGATCGTGCCGCTGCTGGGCCGCGGACGTCGTCGCCCACCACACCTCGTGATCGACGTCCGGTTCGGCCAGGGCGCGGGACAGCAACTCCTCGAAGGCGGGCCGGACCCCGTACCGCGGCTCCAGCACGGTGAGGATCGCGGTGTGCCCGGTGCGGACCCGCCGCCCGCCCAGCGACAGCTCCTCACAGGTCGTCCCGAACGCGCCCCGGACGGTCCTGCGCCGGACCGGCTCCGCCGGCCCGCTCCTCCCGGTCCCCCCAGTTCTCCCGGTCCGCCCGCTCCTGCGCCGCAACTCGTCCACGGCTCCCGTCTCGTGCCAGTAGCGGGCCAGCGCCAGGGCGTCGCGCCCCGCGCCGTCCTTGTGCCAGAGCTGCGCGCCGCGGCAGACGAGCGCTTCCGTGATCTCGTACGCCCCGCGGTCGACCGCCCGCAGCAGGGCGGTGCGGCCGTCGGGGGCCACCCGGTCCAACCGCGCCGCCCCGCTCAGCAGCTCCACCACCGGCAGGTCGAAGGCATCCACCGCCAGACAGAGTGCGGGCGTGCCGGCCCCGTCGACGGTGTCCGGATCGGCACCGGCATCGAGCAGCGCGTCCACCGCCGCCACGTCCCCGCTCCGTACGGCCGCGATGAGTGCCCCGTCGCCCATGTCTCGTCCCCCGTTCCGCGTCCCGCGCGCCCACCGGCGGCCCGCCGTAAAGGATCACGGGCCGAGCGGAGCGTAGTCGACCGGAGCCCCGGCCCCCTCCCGCCGACGCCCCGCACCTGGCAGGATCCCGCCCATGGTCACCGCACTCCCCCGCCCGGGTCACCGGGCGTCCCAGGCAGGCGTCGCGGCGCTGGTCGTGCTCGGGCTGGCGCTGTGGTGGCTGCTGTCCATGGGGAGCACACCCGCGCCGAGCGGCCAGGTGACGATGGCGACGGGCGTGCCGACGGGGGTGTACGCGCGCTACGGCGAGCTGCTGCAGCAGGACCTGGCGCACGACATGCCGGACCTACGGCTGCGGCTGGTCCGCAGCGAGGGGTCGATCGACAATCTGCGCCAACTGGTATCCGGGCGCGCGGAGTTCAGCATCGCCACGGCTGACGCGGTCGCCACCTACCAGTTCCGGGGCGAACCGGGCGCGGACCGGCTGCGGGCCTGTGCGCGGCTGTACGACGACTACATGCAGCTGGTGGTGCCCAAGCGGTCGGCGGTGCGCTCGACCAAGGACCTGCGGCACCTACGGGTGGGCGTCGGGACCGACGGCTCGGGCGTGCAGTTGATCACCCGGCGGCTGCTGGAGGCGGCCGGACTCGACTTCGACCGGGACATCAAGCCCGTGCGTGTGGGCATCGACCGGATGCCGAAGCTGCTGGAGCAGGGGAAGCTGGACGCCTTCTTCTGGTCGGGCGGACTGCCGACGACGGCGGTCCAGCGGCTCGCGGAGCGGTTCCCCGTACGGCTGGTGCAGCTCGGTGACCTCACGGAGGGCCTGCACCGGCAGGGCGAGCGCACCCGCTACTACCGGGCGGCGGTGATGCCCGCCGACGCCTATCCGCGGCCCAGGACGGGCAGGCGGTGAAGACGATCGCGGTGGCGAACCTGCTGGTCACGACGGACCGGGAGGACGCGGCGCTGACCCAGGGCATCACCCGGACGGTGATCGACAGCCGGGACTGGATCGGGCGTCAGGTGCATGCCGCGCAGAAGGTGGACCTGCGGACGGCGGTGTTCACCGATCCGCTGCAGCTGCACGAGGGCGCCCGGCGCTACTACGTGTCCGTGAAGCCCTGAGGCCCTCCGGCACCCCCGAAGCGCGCCCTGGCCCAAAAAAGCGCCCTGGCCTGCGACGGACGGTGCCGTCGCAGGCCAGGGCGGACGCGCGGGGCGTCAGGCGGGGATGATGTTCTCCGCCTGCGGGCCCTTCGGGCCCTGGGTCACGTCGAACGAGACCTTCTGGCCCTCCAGGAGCTCACGGAAGCCCTGAGCCTGGATGTTCGAGTAGTGGGCGAAGACGTCGGGGCCGCCGCCGTCCTGCTCGATGAAGCCGAAGCCCTTTTCCGAGTTGAACCACTTGACGGTGCCGGAAGCCATGTTTTTCTCCATTCATGGGGCAAACCGGGAACCGCACCGTGCGGTCCCCTTCGCCGCGATGATCGCCCCACACCGGAAACGGCCCGGAAAGCTCCGGAAAACAGGAACGCCCGGGGCTACCAGCCTCCGGGCGCACACAACGTTCATGGGTACCACAACTGCAACGTCCTTCGACGGTAGCACACGGCGCCGACCGGCCCGCCTGTTCAGGGCGCGGTGCGCGGCAGGGTCACGGTGACCTCCAGCCCGTTCGGCGGGTGCGGGGCGTAGGCGATGGTGGCGCCGCCCGCGGTGAGCAGGGCACGGGTGATCGACAGGCCGAGCCCGGAGCCCGAGACGTTCTGGTGGCGGCTGCTGCGCCAGAAGCGGTCACCGACCCGCGCCAGTTCGTCCTCGGTCAGCCCCGGGCCGCGGTCGGCCACGATGATCCGCACCTGCTCGCCGTCCGGTGCCACGCGTACGGTCACCGGCCGGCCGGCCGGGGTGAACTTCAGGGCGTTGTCGACGACGGCGTCCAGGGCACTGGAGAGGGCGACCGGATCGGCCCAGCCGGTGACCGCGGGCTGCCCCTCGTAGGTCAGCCGGACGCCCTTGTCGTCGGCCATCGGGCGCCAGGAGTCGACGCGCTCGGCGGCCAGCGCGGCCACGTCGGTGAGCTGGAGGTCGGCGGCGGTGTGCTCGGCGAGGGCGAGGTCGAGCAGATCCTCCAGGACCCGGGCCAGCCGCTTGCCCTCGGTGCGCACCGAGGCGATCTCCTCGTTGCCTTCGGGGAGTTCGAGGGCCAGCAGCTCGATCCGCAGCAGCAGCGCGGACAGCGGGTTGCGCAGCTGGTGGGAGGCGTCCGCGACGAAGGCGCGCTGCTGTTCCAGCACCTCCTCGACGTGGTCGGCCATCTCGTTGAAGGAGCGGGCCAGCCGGCGCAGTTCGGGCGGTCCGGCGGTGCTGGCGACCCGGGACTTCATCCGGCCGGTGGCGATGTCGTGGCTGGCCGCGTCCAGGACCCGTACGGGCCGCAGCACCCAGCCGGTGAGCCGGAAGGCCGCGCCGACCGCGACGAGCATCGCCGCGCACTCGCCGGCCGCGATCAGCAGCCAGCCGTGCAGGATCCGGGCGCGCATCTGCCCGGTGGGCGAATCGGTCATGACCACCGCGACCACGTCGCCGTCGCGGATCACCGGTGAGGCGACCGGGATGCGGCCGTCGTCGTCCCACGGCCAGATCTGGTGCGGGTCGTGGCTGCGGCGGCCGGCCAGTGCCTCGCTGAAGGCCCGGGCGCCCTCCCCGTCGCCGGGCACCGGCATGTCCTCGGGGGCGGCGGCCATCTGGGAGCGGTCGCGGTAGAAGACGCCGGCCCGGATCCCGTACAGGCCGTAGTAGCGCGCCAGCTCCGTGCGGAGGGTGGCGCGCCGCTCGTCCTCCTCGGGCGTCTTGTGCCCGGCGTCGGCATCGGGGCGGGCGGTGACGAACTGGGCGAGCGAGGCGAACCGGGCGGCGTCGTCGATCCGGTCGACGACCACCTTCTGCTGCTCCACGCCGGCGGTGATGACGCCGAGCGGGATGCCGAGCGCGAGCAGCACACCGGCCATCAGGACGATGAGGAGCGGAAGGAGTCGGGTGCGCACGGGCCCGCGGCGGCCTTCAGGGAGCCGGGGCGGCCGGGGCGGCCGGCACGACCAGGCGGTAGCCGACGCCGCGCACGGTCTCGATCAGGGCGGGCATGCGCAGTTTGGCGCGGAGCGAGGCGATGTGCACCTCCAGGGTCCGGCCGGTGCCCTCCCAACTCGTCCGCCACACCTCGCTGATGATCTGCTCCCGGCGGAAGACCACCCCGGGCCGCTGGGCGAGCAGCGCCAGCAGGTCGAACTCCTTGCGGGTCAGCGGCACCGCGGTGCCGTCCACGGACACCTGGCGGGTGGGGAGTTCGACGGTCACCGCGCCGAGCCGCAGCGGCGCCTCGGGCACGCCCTCCTCGGCCGGCTGCTCCGCACCGCCGGCCGGCGGCACCGCGTTCCGCCGGCTCACCGCGTGGATGCGGGCCAGCAGCTCTCCGGTGTCGTACGGCTTGACCACGTAGTCGTCCGCGCCCAGGTTGAGGCCGTGTATGCGCGAGCGCACGTCGGAGCGCGCGGTGACCATGATGACCGGGGTGGCGCTGATCTTGCGGATCCGGCCGCACACCTCGAAACCGTCCTGGTCGGGCAGCCCGAGGTCGAGCAGCACCACCGCGAAGGGCTCGGCGGCATCGGGCAGCAGGGCCTTGAGCGCCTCCTCACCGCTGCGCGCGTGGACGACGGACAGGCCGTGCTTGGCGAGCACGGCGGCCAGCGCCGCGGCGACGTGATCGTCGTCCTCGACCAGCAGCAGTCTCATCGGGCCTCCTTCCCGGGTGCGTGCGGACAGGCCACAGGGCATCTACGGCGATGGCGGGTGCGCGCGTCAAGAGCAGGCCACCTCCCGGCCGCCATCCGTTACCCAGCCGGTACGCCGGTGGCACCGCGCCACGACGGAACCCGGCCGGCCACCCCCTCCCCCACCCCTTCACCGTGAGTGGCCCGCTGCGACCGGATCGTTATGCTCAAGTTCCCCTCAGATGTAATGACGCTGGTCGCGAGCCGTCACTAGGGTCCTCCCCAACCGAGGAGGACGGAGCTGTACGCCGATGAGTGAAGTATCGGTGACCAAGAACGCCGAGGGTTCCACGCCGGCGGGTGACCAGCTGGTCGTGCTGGACAACGTGAACAAGCACTTCGGCGCGCTGCACGTGCTCCAGGACATCGACCTGACGATCAACCGGGGCGAGGTCGTCGTCGTGATCGGGCCCTCGGGCTCCGGCAAGTCGACGCTCTGCCGCACGATCAACCGCCTGGAGACCATCGACTCCGGCAGCATCACCATCGACGGCAAGCCGCTGCCGCAGGAGGGTCGCGAACTGGCCCGGCTCCGCGCGGACGTCGGCATGGTCTTCCAGTCGTTCAACCTCTTCGCACACAAGACGGTGCTGGAGAACGTGATGCTGGGCCAGACCAAGGTCCGCAAAGCGGACAAGGCGGCCGCCGAGCAGAAGGCCCGCGCCCTGCTGGACCGGGTCGGTGTCGGCACCCAGGCGGACAAGTACCCGCACAGCTCTCCGGCGGGCAGCAGCAGCGGGTGGCGATCGCCCGCGCGCTGGCCATGGACCCGAAGGTGATGCTGTTCGACGAGCCGACCTCCGCGCTGGACCCGGAGATGATCAACGAGGTGCTGGACGTGATGCAGCAGCTCGCCCGGACGGCATGACGATGGTCGTGGTCACCCATGAGATGGGCTTCGCGCGCTCCGCGGCGAACCGAGTGGTCTTCATGGCGGACGGCCGCATCATCGAAGAGGCCGAGCCGAACCAGTTCTTCAACAACCCGCGCAGCGACCGCGCCAAGGACTTCCTGTCGAAGATCCTCCACCACTGAGGCCGCAGTTGGGCCACCATTATTGCCAACACTTGCTGAACCAAAGGATGTTCACCATGAGGATGCTCAAGACGGCCGCGGCCGGTGCGGTGGTGCTCGCGCTGGCGGCCACGGCGACCGCCTGCGGCGGCGAGTCGGGAACGGCCGGCGACAAGCCGGCCGGCGGCGAGGTCTACAGCGGCACGTACAAGGTCGCCAAGGACGTCAAGGTCAACTCGGCGGTGCTGAAGAAGGCCCAGCAGAAGGGCCAGATCGTCATCGGCGTCAAGGCCGACCAGCCGTTCCTGGGCTACCAGGACCCCTCGTCGGGCAAGTACTCCGGCTTCGACATCGAGATCGCCAAGATGGTCGCGGCCGACCTGGGCTTCTCGGAGAAGCAGATCAAGTTCAGCACGGTCGACTCCAACGTCCGTGAGACCAAGATCTCCGGGCACGACGTCGACTACTACGTCGGCACCTACACGATCAACGACGAGCGCAAGAAGCAGGTCGGCTTCGCGGGCCCGTACTACACCGCGGGTGCGGACCTCCTGGTGCGCAAGGACGACAAGGCCATCACCGGCCCGGACGCGCTCCGCGGCAAGACGGTCTGCTCGATTACCGGGTCCACCCCGCTCCAGGAGATCAAGAAGCCGAAGTACGGCGCCAAGACCCTGGAACTGGGCAAGTACTCGGACTGCGTCAAGAAGCTGATCGACGGCGACGTCGACGCGGTCACCACCGACGACGCGATCCTCAAGGGCTACGCGGCCCAGCGCCCGACGAAGCTCCGCGTGGTGAACAAGCCGTTCACCAAGGAGCCCTACGGCGTCGGCATGGACAAGAACGACAAGGCCCTGCGCGACGCGATCACCACCGCGCTGGAGAACCACATCAAGAACGGCGACTACAAGAAGGCGTACCAAGGCACCCTCGGCAAGTCCGGGTCGGCCTACGTCGCCCCGAAGACGCCGCTGCCGCGGTACTGAGGCGCCGGACCGCTTCTCCTGACCGCGCCGCCCCGTACGCCCGCCGTGGCCGGGTGTGCGGGGCGCGCTGTCTTCACCCCGTCTCTTCCCTGCCCGCCGTCGACCCGATGACCGCTACCGCGGAGACCCATGAACGTACTCCTCGATCATCTGCCCGCGTTCCGTGACGGGTTCCTCGGAACCCTGGCGATCACCGCGGCGAGCGCGGTGATCGCCCTGGTGCTCGGCGTCCTCATAGCCGGATTCCGGGTCTCTCCGATCCCGCCGCTGCGCGCGTTCGGAACGGCCTGGGTCACGCTGCTGCGCAACACCCCGCTGACGCTGCTCTTCCTGATCGCGATGTTCGTCGTGCCCCAGGTGCTCTTCAAGGGACTGAGCCCCTTCGTGCTGGCCATGCTGGCGCTGGGCTTCTACACCTCCTCGTTCGTGTGCGAAGCGGTGCGCTCCGGCATCAACACCGTGCCGCTGGGCCAGGCGGAGGCCGCGCGCAGCCTCGGGATGACGTTCTCGCAGACCCTGCGGCTGATCGTCCTGCCGCAGGCCACCCGCACCGTGCTGCCGCCGCTGAGCAGCATCTTCATCGCACTCACGAAGAACTCCGCCATCGCGGGTGCGTTCAGCGTCACCGAGCTGTTCGGCTTCGCCAAGCTGCTCAGCGACCAGGGTATGCGATCGCCTGGATCTTCCTGTGGGTCGCGCTCGCCTACCTCGTCATCACCTTCGCCATCAGCGGCGCCTTCCGGCTGCTGGAGCGCCGGATGGGGGTCGCCCGGTGAACGGACGCGACATGGGGGTCCCCCCGGCCGAAGGCCGGGAGCGGAACGACAGCACGTGGGGGCCGCGCGCACGCGGGGCGGAACGAAGTGAGGTAACGGCATGAGTGGGGCCAGCGTTCTCTACGACGTCCCGGGCCGAAGGCGAAGATGCGCAACCGCGTCTACACCGTCCTCGGTGGGCTCGCGGTACTCGCCCTGATCGGGTTCGTGGTGATGCGGCTCAACGCGACGGGCCAGTTCGAGCCCGAGCGGTGGGACATCTTCAACAACGCGGGGGTGCGCACCAACATCCGCAACGGCCTGCTGACGACCCTCGAGGTCTTCGCGGTCGCCGCGGTGCTCTCCCTGGTCCTCGGCATCCTGCTGGCGGTCGGGCGGCTGTCGGACCACAAGCCCGTGCGCTGGCTGGCGACCGGGTTCATCGAACTCTTCCGCGCCGTCCCGCTGCTGATCACCATCTACGTGATCTGGGTCCTGCTGCTCACCAACCGCGACGCGCTCGGCCTGAGCGGTGACCAGCCGCAGTTCTGGGCCCTGGTCATCGGGCTGACCGTCTACAACGGCTCGGTCCAGGCCGAGGTGCTGCGGGCCGGTATCGACTCCGTGCCCAAGGGCCAGCGTGAGGCCGCCTACGCCCTGGGCATGAGCAAGACCCAGGTCATGACGACCGTGCTGATCCCGCAGGCCGTCCGCGCGATGCTGCCGACGATCATCAGCCAGCTCGTGGTGACGCTGAAGGACACCTCCCTCGGCTACATCATCACGTTCGAGGAACTGCTCTACACCGCCCGTCTGATGAGCACCAACATCCTCGTCAACGGTGAGGACACCTACGTCCCGTTCATCATCGTCACCGGCTCCCTCTACGTCGCGATGTGCCTGGCGCTGTCCGCCCTCGCCAACTGGATCGAGCGGCGCGGCCGGCGGGCGAAGACCGGGATCGGCGTGGCGGCGGCCGGCGAGCCGGTGACCGCCACCGACGCCCTGGAGACCGCACCCCCGGCCGACGTCCCGGCGGACGCGAAGGACTGACGGTACGACGGCCCGCGCGGCCGGTACGGAACCGTCCGGAGGCGGTGGCAACGGCGCCACCGCCTCCGTCACTTGACGCGAGCGGCCGCAGTGGGTTGCATACGCTGTGTGATCACGCACCGGGCTCCAACTGCCAGTTCCCGCACGTCCCGTACGTACCAGCGGCCTCGGGGAGCGGCGCCGTGGACCCGGTGATCGTCGCCGGGGGCGGGCCGGTCGGTCTCTCCCTCGCACTCGCCCTCGCCCGGCTCGGCGTCCCCTCCATCGTCCTCGACGAGACCACCGGCGAGGAGGACACCCGGCCCGCCCGCACCGCCGTCCTCCGCGAGGACACCGCGGCGTTCGTCGGCCGGCTCGGCTGCGCCGCCACCCTGGAGTCCGCCGGCACCCGCTGGACGGCCTGGCGGATCATGCGCCGCCGGCGCCTGGTGGAACGCGTCGCCTTCGCCCCGCACCCCACGGACGGCGCGGCCGGGCCCGCCGCCACCTCCCGGTCCACCTCCCCCAGCACGCCCTCACCCGCGCGCTGCGCGCGGCACTGGAGCGGGAGAAGCTCGCCGAGGTCGTTACCGGCAGCCGGCTGACCGACCTCGAACAGGACGAGCACGGCATCAGCGCCCGCACCCGCGGCCCCAACGGGACGTGGTGGCGCGGGAGTTACCTCATCGGCTGCGACGGCCCCCGGTCGACCGTGCGCAAGCTCCTGGACATCCGCTTCCCCGGCCGTACGGCCGTCGAGCGGCACGCGGTGGCCGCGCTGCGCTGCGAACTCCCCTGGCCCGGCGAGGCCCTGCTGCACCGCTCACCGCCCCGGCAGGGCGGCGCCCCGGGCAGCGAGGTCTCCGCCCGCCCGCTGGCCGACGGTGTCTGGCGGCTGGACTGGCTGCTGCCCCCGGGCCGCGAACTGGTCACCCCGGACGCCCTGGTCGCCCGGATCCGCGACTCGCTGGCCGGCTGGACCACCGAGTACCCGGTCGAGGCCGGCGACGGCACCGGCACGGACGGGGACGGCGCCCGGCACTCCGGCCACGGCCGGCCGGTCCCCCCGTACGAACTCCTCGACACCGGCGTGCACACCGTCCACCACCGGCTGGCCCGCTGCTGGCGGCAGGGCCGCGCCTTCCTCGCCGGGGACGCCGCACACCTGCTGGGCGCGCTCGGCACCCAGGGCCTGGACGAGGGGCTGCGGGACGCCGAGAACCTCGCCTGGAAGCTGGGGCTGGCCTGGCACCACGGCGCCACCGAGACGCTGCTCGACAGCTACCAGGCCGAACGGCGGGGCGCGGTCGCGGCCCGGCTGCGCGCCGCCGACCAGGCACTGCCGCTGCTGCGGGACGGCCGCTCGGCCCGCTGGCGCACCGTCCTGCCCGGCGCCGCACGCGGCCGCAGCACGCTGCTGACCGACGGCCACCTGGGCCGCGGCCCGCTGGGCGCCCACCGGTGTACGCCCGCACGCCGCTGGCACCGCCCGCCGCGCACACCGGCGGACCGCTCGTCGAGACGCCACCGGGAGCGCCGGTGACGGACGTCCCGGTGACCGCGCCGGACGGTTCGGTGGTACGGCTGCGGACCCGCCTCGGGCGCGGGCTGCTGGTGGTGCTGGTGGCGCCCGGCACCACCGTCTGGGACCGCCGGCACTGGCAGTCGGCGGGCCTCATGCCCCGGCTGAGCAGCGCCGCCGCGGCGCTCCCGATGCCCGCCGAGGTCCTGGTCACCGAGTCCTACCCGGGCGCCGCCGCCCACACCGTCCTCCTCGTACGCCCCGACGGCCACCTGGTCACCGCCCTCGCCCCCGGCATCCGCCCGACGGAACTCCACGCCTGCGCGGAGGCGGTACGGGCGGCACACCTGACGACGCGTCGGGGGTCCGGGGATCCCAGGGATCCCTGGGGCGTATGGGCGGGCGGGGGCCTGGGGGGCGCGGGGTTTTCGGGGCTTGCGGGGGACGCGGGGCTTGCCGGGGACGCGAGGCTTGCCGGGGGTGGTGCGGGTGCCGGGGGCGCTGACGGGGCTGGGGGTGACGCCCGGGAGGGTGCACGGGAGCGTGCACGGGCTGGGGAGGGTGCTGGGGTTGGCGAGGGTGAGGGGATTGGTGCTGGGGTTGGTGCTGGGGTTGGTGAGGATGCCGGGGCTGGCGAGGGGTCTGGGGCTGACGAGGGGGGCCGGGAGCGGTACGAGGACGAAGAGAGGGACGAAGAGGGAGGGGCGGACGAGGACTGGGCTGGAACTGGGGCGAGCCGGGCAGCGGCGCCGGCGCCGACCCGGGAACGAGCGCAGGGGACCACGCGGCGGGCACCGGCGTGGACGCTGGAGCGGGCTCCCCGGGAAGCCGCTGGCTGAGCACCGACACAGAGCCCGGCCCCGACCT
Organism: Streptomyces endophytica; assembly: GCF_026153355.1. Taxonomy (GTDB): domain Bacteria; phylum Actinomycetota; class Actinomycetes; order Streptomycetales; family Streptomycetaceae; genus Streptomyces; species Streptomyces endophytica. The sequence goes on from NZ_CP110636.1 coordinate 125,676, forward strand.
CCCGTCGGACCCGCCCAGTTGATCTGTCCCGTTGGCCTGTTCCGCTGGCCTGCTCCGCTGGCCCGTCCAGTTGATCCGCCCAGTTGGCCTGCTCCGCTGGCCTGCTCCGTTGATCCGTCCCGTTGCCTCGTCGGCTGTCGCGTCCAGTTGACCCGTTACGAACCAGCGTGTTTCACTCCGAGAATGACTGACCACAGCTCGCGGTTCTGGCGGAGGGTCCATCTGGACCTGGTCCGCTATGCGGGCTGCATGTGTCGTCCGTCCTGTTGATCCGCATTTTCTTCCCGCGCGGCCGCCTGCCCCTCTCCGGCAGCCGCGCCTCTTCGCGATCACTCAGGACGGTTTCCGTGCCCGACGTACGTACTCCCGCGCGCCCGCACGCCCCCGGCAATGACACCGCCGGCAAGGACGGTGGGCCCAGCGCCTCCGCACTCCTCGACTTCGTCCGCCGTACCGCCGCGGACCCGGCGCTCATCGCCTCGCTGCCGCTCGACCCGGAAGGGCGGACGTGGATCCGGCTGGACGGGCCGGGCGGCAGTGAGGCCTGGCTGATCGGCTGGCCGCCCGGCACCGGCACCGGCTGGCACGACCACGGCGGCTCACACGGTGCCTTCGCCACGGCGACGGGCGAGCTGACGGAGCAGTCGCTCGCCGCCCAACTGCCCACCGAGGGCTGGAAAACCCTGGAACTCGCCGACGGCGTCGACCGGGAACGCACACTCCGCGACGGCCGCGGCCGGGCCTTCGGCCCGCACCACGTCCACCAGGTCCTCAACACCTCACCGGACACCCACGCGGTCTCCGTGCACGCCTACTACCCGCCGCTGCCGCTGATGCGCCGCTACAGCCGCACCGGCCAGGTACTCCGGCTGGAAGAGGTCGAGCGCCCGGAGGAGTGGACATGAGCGCCATCGACGCCCTCCTCGCCGATGCCCGCCGCCAACTGGGCCGACGGGTCGACCCGGAGGAGGCCGCCGCCGTCCAGCAGGCGGGCGGCCTGCTCGTCGACATCCGTTACGCGGAACTACGCGACCGCGACGGCATCATCCCCGGCGCCCTGATCGTGGAACGCAACGAACTGGAGTGGCGTCTGGACCCCACCGGTGCGCACCGCGCGCCGGAAGCGACCCACCACGATCTGCCCGTCGTGGTGATCTGCAACGAGGGCTACGCCTCCAGCCTCGCCGCCCTCTCCCTCCGCCAGCTGGGCCTCCACCGAGCCACCGACCTCACCGGCGGCTTCCAGGCCTGGCGCGCAGCGGGCCTGCCGGTCGGGGGCGAGAAACCACGGTGAGGTGGGCCATGGGGGGTGGGGCTTCCTCCCCAGGGCGGGGTGGGGTTTCCTCTCCCCTCAGGGCGGAGTGGGGTTTCCTCTCCCCCCGGGGCCCCGCCCCCGCCCCCACCCACCCCACTCCCCCGCCCCGCTTCCGCCCAGCCCTGACCGCCCCAGGACGCCGACGTTGCCGGAGTCCGAACGCTGACCGCTGACCGCTGACCACGCCGGAGCCCGGCCGCCGGCGGTGCCGGACGCAGACCGTCCCGGAACGCCGGCCGTGGACGGTGCCAAAGCCCGTGCCCCCCTTAGCGCCAACCACATCCGGAGCCCGGCCGTCCCCGCCGCACACCCACCTCGGCTCAAGGGAACCCCCGCCTGGACTCAAGGGGCCCCTCTCGACTCAAGGAGGGCATCCTCCTCGACTCAAGGAGCTCACCCACCTCAGCGCAAGGAGCTCACCCGCCCTCGGCTCAAGGAGAGCACCCGCCTCGGCTCAAGGGCAGGACAGACGTAGCCCTCGTACCGGTCCCGGTCAGTCCCCCGGCAGATGCTCTTCCAGGAGGTCAGGGTCCTCGCCCTCTTCCTCCAGGGCCTGTCTGACCACGCGGAGGGCCAGACCCTCGGGGTAGCCCTTGCGAGCCAGCATTCCCGCCAGGCGGCGGAGGCGTTTCTCGCGGTCCAGGCCCCTGGTCGTGCGCAGCTTGCGGTCGACCAGTTCGCGGGCGGTGGACTCCTCCTGCTCGGAATCGAGGCGGCCGACCGCCTCATCGATCAGTGCCGAGTCCACGCCCTTCGTCCGCAGCTCCCGGGCCAGGGCCCGCCGGGCCAGGCCGCGCCCGTGGTGGCGGGACTCCACCCAGGCGTCGGCGAAGGCCGCGTCGTCGATCAGCCCGACGTCCTCGAAGCTGGACAGCACCTCCTGTGCGGCCTCCTCGGGGATGCCGCGCCGGCGCAGGGCATCCTCCAGCTGTTTCCGGGTACGCGGACTCCCGGTGAGCAGGCGCAGGCAGATGGCCCGCGCCTGCTCCTCGGGCGTACGCGGTGGTCCCGCCTCGGCCCTCGACGAGGCGGGTTCGCCCTCACCGAAGGCGAGGGCGGAACCACCGCCGTTCTCACGGCCACGGCCACGTCCGCCCCTGCGGCCGCTACGGGTCTCGGCGTCACCGGCAGCGCTGCTGATCCCGTCCGCGCTGTCCGGCCATTCCGTTCGCCGTGTCATGGCGGGCTAGCTCTTGGCCGCTGCGGCCTTGGAACCCTTGGCGCTCTTCGTCGCCGCGGCCGGAGCCGCCGGGGCCGCGTCGGTCGTCGCGCCCGCGGCGTCCGCGCCGGGCTCCGTCGCCGGGTCCTGCGGCTTGACGCCGATGCCGAGCTTCTCCTTGATCTTCTTCTCGATCTCGTTGGCGAGATCCGGGTTGTCCTTGAGGAAGTTGCGGGCGTTCTCCTTGCCCTGTCCGAGCTGGTCGCCCTCGTAGGTGTACCAAGCGCCGGACTTGCGGATGAAGCCGTGCTCCACGCCCATGTCGATCAGGCCGCCCTCGCGGCTGATGCCCTGGCCGTAGAGGATGTCGAACTCGGCCTGCTTGAAGGGCGGCGAGACCTTGTTCTTGACGACCTTGACGCGGGTGCGGTTACCCACGGCCTCGGTGCCGTCCTTGAGGGTTTCGATGCGGCGGATGTCCAGGCGCACCGAGGCGTAGAACTTCAGGGCCCGGCCACCGGTCGTGGTCTCCGGCGAGCCGAACATCACGCCGATCTTCTCGCGGAGCTGGTTGATGAAGATCGCCGTGGTCTTGGACTGGTTGAGCGCGCTGGTGATCTTGCGCAGGGCCTGGCTCATCAGCCGGGCCTGGAGGCCGACGTGGGAGTCGCCCATCTCGCCCTCGATCTCGGCCCGCGGCACTAGGGCGGCGACGGAGTCGATCACGATGAGGTCGAGCGCGCCGGAGCGGACCAGCATGTCCGTGATCTCCAGGGCCTGCTCGCCGTTGTCCGGCTGGGAGAGGATCAGGGCGTCGGTGTCCACACCGAGCTTCTTGGCGTACTCGGGGTCGAGGGCGTGCTCGGCGTCGATGAACGCGACGGAGCCGCCGGCCCGCTGGGCGTTCGCGACCGCGTGCAGGGTCAGGGTCGTCTTACCGGAGGATTCCGGGCCGTAGACCTCGATGACGCGGCCTCGGGGGAGGCCGCCGACGCCCAGGGCGACGTCGAGGGCGGTGGATCCGGTGGGGATGACCTCGATGGGCTCCTTCGACCGCTCCCCCATGCGCATCACTGCGCCCTTGCCGAATTGCCGTTCAATCTGTGCGAGCGCGGCGTCCAGCGCCTTCTCGCGGTCAGTGCCTGCCATGGGTTCCACCCGATTTGCTTGAGTCGATCGCTTCACGTCCATGACGCTAACGCCTGCCACTGACAATGCGCCCGGACCCGGCTCCGGCCTGTGGATAACTTCGCGGAATCCCCGAAATCACGGGCCGGATCTCTCATGAGAATAGCTGTTCGATTTTCGTGTCAAGCGCCACGCCGCGCCGTGTCCGCGCGCGTCGGGCCTTCCGGCAGCGTCCGGGCGCAGTCCTCGGCGTCAGTCCGCGTCCGGCGTGCCCTGCCGGGCGGCGTCCTGCTGGGCTGAGGTGTCCTGCTCCGCCGCGTCCTTCCCGCGGTGCCGGGCGTCCTCGCGATCGGCGGCGTGGCGCACCCGGGCGAGGATGTCGGCGGCGCGTCGGCGGCGGGCCTTGCCGTGGACCCGGAGGTCGTCGGGAACGGCGTAGCGCTTGACGTACGCGCCGAGGAAGGCCTGCAGGGTGGCCGTGGCCGGGATGGCGATCAGTGCGCCCACCGCGCCCATGAGAGCCGTGCCGGCGACGACCGATCCGAAGGCGACGGCGGGGTGGATGTCCACCGTCTTGGCGGTGATCCGCGGCTGGAGGAGGTAGTTCTCGAACTGCTGGTAGATCACGACGAAGGCGAAGACCCACAGGGCGTGCCAGGGGTCGACGGTGAAGGCGATCAGGATCGGCAGCGCGCCCGCGAGGTACGTGCCGATGGTGGGGATGAACTGGGAGACCAGGCCCACCCACATGCCCAGCGCGGGGGCGTACGGCACGCCCATGAGCTCCAGCAGGACGTAGTGGGCGAGGCCGGAGATGAGCGCCATCAGGCCGCGCGAGTAGAGGTAACCGCCGGTCTTGGCGACGGCGATCTCCCAGGCGCGCAGCACCTCCTCCTGGCGGCGGGGCGGGAGGACGGAGCACAGCGCGCGGCGCAGCCGGGGCCGTCGGCGGCGAAGTAGAACGAGAAGAGGGCGACGGTCAGGAGGTTGAACAGGCTGCCCAGCACCGTCGCGGAGACGGCGAGCACGTTGTTGGCGCTGTCCTGGACGTACTTCTGCAGCCAGTCGGACCGGAGCAGGTTGTTCTGCACCTCGACCCGGGAGAGGTGGGTGTGCAGGGTGCTGTTGATCCAGCTGATGACGGAGTCGAGGTACTGCGGGAATTCCTCGACCATGGTGACTATCTGGCCGGCGAGCATGGAGCCCAGCAGCGTGAAGAAGCCTGCCGCGGCGACGAGGATGCCGAGGAAGACCAGGCCGGTGGCCAAACCGCGCCGCATTCCGCGGGCCGCCATCCAGGAGACGGCCGGTTCGACGGCGAGCGCCAGGAAGAACGCGATCAGCACGTTCAGCAGCAGCGAGATGAGCTGGTGGAATCCCCAGGTGGCGAGCTGGAAGCAGGCCACGAGGGCGAGCGCGAGCACCATGGCGCGCGGCAGCCAGCGCGGCATCCGGGCGTCGGACCGGGCGTCCGGCCGGTCCTCGGGGCGGGGGACGTCGTTGCTGGTGATCTCTTCAGACACAGGCACGAGGCCAAGTGTCGCGCACCGCGCGGACAACTCCGTCCACGTTCGGGATCAGCCGCTTCAGCGCCTCTCGGGCGGCACGTCCATGACGGTGCAGACCACCCGCCACACCTCTTTGGCGCTCCACCCGGCGTCCAGTGCTTCCTGGACGGTCCGGCCGCCGAGGCCCGACATCACGTGATCACGCGCGAAGGAGTCGGCGTACGCCGCGCCGAAATGATCCGCCATCCGCTGCCAGAAGACCGTCAACCGCATGCCTCCAGTATCCCGCCCTGGGCTGGCAGGGGTGCGCGACCCGGTGCCGCCGGAGGAATTCGGCCCTACGGTCGGGCCATGGCCGAAAACGCAAGCCCTCCTTCGACCCCTCTGGCGCGTGCGGAGCGATTCCTCTGGCTGACCGCCCGGGTGCTCGAGCAGCGGCTCTTCGAGTACGACTTCCTCGGCGGCGGGGCGGACCCGGTGGAGACCGCGCTCGCCGCGTACCGCAACGACGACGACGGCTTCGGCCACGCCCTGGAGCCCGATCTGCGCGGACCCGTGAGCCAGCCGCTGCACACCGCGCACGCCCTGAAGGTCCTGGATCTGATCGGGCGCTGTGACGGCCGTCAGGTGGAGCGGATCTGCCGCTATCTGACGAAGATCTCGACTCCCGAGGGAGCGCTGCCCGCGCTGCACCCCTCCCAGCGCGGTTACCCGGCCGCACCGTGGATCCCGGTGGTCGACGATCCGCCGAGCGCCCTCCTGGCGACCGGCCCGGTGGTGGGCACGCTGCACCGCAACGAGGTGTGGCACGCCTGGCTCTTCCGGGCGACGGACTACTGCTGGGCGGCGGTGGAGTCGCTGAAGGGGACCCATCCGTACGAGGTGGAGGCGGCGCTGGCGTTCCTGGACGGGGCGCCGGACCGGCCGCGGGCCGCCGCGGCGGCCGAGCGGCTGGGGCGGGTGGTGCGGGAGGAGGGTCTGGTGCTGCTGGATCCGGGGCGGGCGGCGGATGTCCCGGTGGCGCCGGGGTACGCCCCCGGGGAGCATCACTTCGCCTACGACTATGCGCCGTCGCCCGGTTCCCTGGCCCGCGGCTGGTTCTCCGATGAGGAGATGGACCGGGCGCTGGACCACCTCCTGGCGCTCCAGGAGGAGGACGGCGGCTGGCCGGTGAACTGGCGGATCTGGGCGCCGGGAACGGCGCTGGAGAGCCGCCCGATGGTGACGCTGAAGGCGCTGCGGACCTTGCGGGCGTACGGGCGGCGGCTGGACTGAGCGGCGGGACTGAGCGGCTGGTCCGGGCCGGTCGTCCCCCCGGCCCGGACCTCTTGGGTGAGCATGCGGGCGGCCCCTCCCTCGGGGGCCGCCCGCTGCTGCTTCGGTCTCAGCCGCGCCGGGGAGGGCATCCACCGGGGCGGGGCGTCGGCGGGAGTGGGGCGTCAGCCGCCCAGCGCCCGTACGCCTGCCGTGACCGCCACGGCGACGCCGACGACCAGCAGGAACGGCGCGCGCAGGACGAGGGCGACGGCCGCGGCGGCCACTCCTGCGGCCTTGGCGTCGAGCACCAGGTGGTGGCCGTCGCTGAAGGTCTGCTGTGCGGTGAGCGCGGCCAGCAGGGCCACCGGGAGCAGCGCGGCCAGCCGTTTGACGAGCGGGCGCTCCAGGACGCCGGCGGGCGCCGAGAGGCCGAGGTACTTGACCAGGTAGCAGCCGACGGCGGTGGCGGCGATGGCGATCCAGACGTTCATGCCCGCTTCTCCTCGGTGGCGGGGCGGTCGTGCGCGTGGCCGTCCGCCGTGGGTGTCGTGTCGTTCCCGGTGCCCTGCGCCCGTTGGCGGCGGCCCTGTACGACGAGGACGGCGGGGGCGGCGAGCGCCGAGAGCAGGACCGGCACTCCGGTGGGCAGCAGCGGCAGCGTGGTCATCACCAGGACGACGGCGAGGCCGGCCGCCACCCGCTCGACGGTGCTCCGCAGCATCGGGGCGAGCAGCGCCAGGAAGACCGCGGGGCTGGCGGCGTCCAGGCCCCAGGCTTCGGTGTCGCCGAGCGCCTCGGCCCCGAGGGCGCCGATGAGGGTGGTGAGGTTCCACAGGGCGTACAGGCTCAGGCCGGTGACGGTGAAGCCGAGCCGGGCGCTGCGGCGGTCGGGCTGGGCCAGGGTGACGGCGGTGGTTTCGTCGATGACCCAGTGGGCGGCGAAGGGCCGGGCCGTCGCCCGGTAGCCGAGGACGGCGGAGAGCCGCAGTCCGTAGAAGGCGTTGCGCACGCCGAGGAAGAAGGCTCCGGCCGCGGCGGTGAGCGGGTTGCCGCCCGCGGCGAGCGCGCCGACCAGGGCGAACTGCGAGGCGCCGGTGAACACGAGCAGGCTCAGCGCGCAGGTCTGGAGCAGGCTGAGGCCGGCGCCGGCCGAGGTCACGCCGAACGCGAACCCGGAGAGGCCGACGGCGATGCCGACGCCGAGGGCGTCCCTGATGACGGCGGAGTCGGATTTGGCGGGCCGTGCCGGTTCCGGCGGCGCGGCCTCCTCGGTGGTGCGTATGTCTGTCTGTTCTGCCACGTCCGGGACCGTAGGCGGGGGCACTCCCGGTGGTCTTGTACGTTCTTGCGCCTCCTGCCGGGTGCGAGCCGCTCAGAGGGCGCGTTCTTTGCGGTACGCGCCGGGCGGTACCCCGACGATCCGGGTGAAGTGGCGGTTCAGGTGCGGCTGGTCGGTGAAGCCGACCGCGACGGCGGTGTCGGCGGGCGGGCGGCCGGCCTCCAGGAGGCTGCGGGCCCGGCGGACCCGGGCGTCGGTGAGCCAGGCGTGCGGGGGCATCCCGTAGGCGGCCTTGAAGGCCCGCAGCAGGGCGAACGGGCTGGTGCCGAGGTCGTGTGCCAGCTGTTCCAGGGAGGGCGGGTCGGCCATCCGTTCCTCCAGTACGGCACGGGCGCGGGCCGCGTTGCGGGTACCCGCGCTGCGCGGGGTGCGGGCCGGGAGGGGGCCTCCGTAGCGGCGCAGCAGCCGGGCGACGGTGAGGCGCAGCAGGCTGTCGGCGGCGAGCGCGTTGCCCGCCTCGGCGGCCCGGTGGACGTCGGTGATCATGCGGGCGAGCAGGGGGGCGTCGGCGACGGTTTCGGTGAAGGCCGGGGTACCGCGCAGGGCCGTGGTCTCATCGGCTATCTCGCCGACGATCTCGGACGACGGGTAGAGGGTGGCGTAGGTCCAGCCTTCGGGGGCGCCGGCCCGCGCGGTGTGGGCGACCTCGGGGTTGATCATGATGATGCCGCCGTGGCCGGCCCGGACGGTGCCCTGCTGGAGGCCGACCTCCTCGATGCCGGAGGTGACCGCGCAGACGACGTAGCCGGCGTGGGCGTGGCGGGGAAGGCGTGCCGTACGTACCGGGCGCGCAGCAGATCGAGGCCGGGCAGGCCGGGGTAGCGCCAGTGCCGGGCCCACTCCCCGCGCGCCCGCGGCGTGACGTCCGCGCCGGGTGCGCCGTCCGCGGCCGCGCCGTCGCCGCTGACCGTGATCATGTCTCCATTCTGCGTCCGCTCCGTACGCCCGTGACCTGGGGGTCCGAGGGGCGGACGGCGGGCGGGGGCGGTCCGCCGACGCCCGGGCGGGGCCGCGTTGTCAGTGGTCCGGTGCACGATGGGGAACATGGCCAAGTCAGCGCTCGACTCGTTCTCGCCGGCGACCCGCGGATGGTTCGCCGGGGCGTTCCGCGCGCCCACCGCCGCGCAGGAGGGCGCCTGGCGGGCGATCGGCGCGGGCTCGGACGTCCTGGTGGTGGCGCCGACGGGCTCCGGCAAGACACTCGCCGCGTTCCTGGCGTCGCTGGACGCGCTGGCGAGCGCGCCGCCGCCCGCGGAGCCGCGGAAGCGCTGCCGGGTGCTGTACGTGTCACCGCTGAAGGCGCTGGCCGTCGATGTGGAGCGCAATCTGCGCAGCCCGCTGACGGGCATCCGGCAGGAGTCGGTCCGGCTGGGCCTGCCGGAGCCGGACATCAGGGTCGGGATCCGTTCCGGGGACACGCCTCCTGCGGAGCGCCGGGCGATCGCCAACCGCCCGCCGGACATCCTCATCACGACGCCCGAGTCGCTGTTCCTGATGCTGACGTCCTCGGCGCGGGAGGCGCTGGCGGGCGTCGAGACGGTGATCGTGGACGAGGTGCACGCGGTCGCCGGCACGAAGCGCGGGGCGCATCTGGCGCTGTCCCTGGAGCGACTGGACGAGCTCCTGGACCGTCCGGCGCGCCGGATCGGGCTGTCGGCGACGGTGCGCCCGGTGGAGGAGGTGGCCCGCTATCTGTCGCCGCAGCGCCGGGTGGAGATCGTCCAGCCGCCGTCGGGGAAGCGCTTCGACCTGACGGTGGTCGTCCCGGTGGAGGACATGGGCGAGTTGGGCAGCGCCCCGGTCCGGGAGGGCGAGGCCGGTGAGAAGCCGTCCATCTGGCCGCAGGTCGAGGAGCGGATCGCCGATCTGGTGCAGGCGCACCGCTCCACGATCGTCTTCGCCAACTCGCGCCGCCTGGCGGAGCGGCTGTGCAACCGCCTGAACGAGATCGCCTACGAGCGGACGACGGGGACGGCGCTGCCCGAGCACCACTCCCCCGCGGAGCTGATGGCCGAGGCCGGCGCCGCGAAGGGCGCGCCGCCGCTGCTGGCACGGGCGCACCACGGCTCGGTGTCCAAGGAGCAGCGCGCCCAGGTGGAGGAGGACCTGAAGGCGGGCCGGCTGCCGGCCGTGGTCGCCACGTCCAGTCTGGAGCTGGGCATCGACATGGGCGCGGTCGACCTGGTGGTGCAGGTGGAGTCGCCGCCGTCGGTCGCGTCCGGTCTGCAGCGGGTGGGCCGGGCCGGCCATCAGGTCGGGGCGGTCTCGACGGGCATCGTCTTCCCGAAGTACCGCGGCGACCTGGTGCAGGCGGCCGTGGTGACGGAGCGGATGCGGACCGGCGCCATCGAGGCGCTGCGGGTGCCCGCCAATCCGCTGGACGTGCTGGCCCAGCAGGTCGTGGCGATGGCGGCGATGGACACCTGGGACGTGGAGGAGCTGCTGGCCGTCGTGCGGCGCGCGGCCCCGTTCGCCGCGCTTCCGGAGTCGGCGTTCCGGTCCGTGCTGGACATGCTCGCGGGCCGCTATCCCTCGGACGCGTTCGCCGAGCTGCGGCCGCGCCTGGTGTGGGACCGGGTCGCCCAGACGGTCACGGGCCGGCCCGGGGCCCAGCGGCTGGCCGTGACGTCCGGCGGCACGATCCCGGACCGCGGCCTGTTCGGGGTGTTCCTGGCCGGCGGTGACTCCGGCAAGGGGGGCGGGGGTCGCCGGGTGGGCGAGCTCGACGAGGAGATGGTCTACGAATCCCGGGTCGGCGACGTCTTCACGCTCGGTACGACGTCGTGGCGGATCGAGGACATCACCCGGGACCGGGTGCTGGTCACGCCGGCCCCCGGCGTGCCCGGCCGGCTGCCGTTCTGGAAGGGCGACCAGCTGGGCCGTCCCCTGGAGCTGGGGCGGGCGCTGGGCGCGTTCCTCAGGGAGATCGGGGCCGCCGACCCGGAGGAGGCCGGGGGCCGGCTGAGGGCGGCCGGGCTGGACGACTGGGCGGTCTCCAACGTGCTGGGCTATCTCGCCGAGCAGCGGCAGGCCTGCGGCCATGTCCCCGACGACCGCACGATCGTCGTCGAGCGGTTCCGCGACGAGCTCGGCGACTGGCGGGTGGTCATCCACTCCCCGTTCGGCGCGCAGGTGCACGCCCCCTGGGCGCTGGCCCTGGGCTCCCGGCTGGCCGAGCGCTACGGCCTGGACGCCCAGGTGATGCACGCCGACGACGGCATCGTGCTGCGGCTGCCGGACGCCGACCTGATGGGCCTCGACCTCCTCGACGGGGACGGCGGGTTCGGCGCGGCCGACGATCCGGGGCTGGGTGCGCGCGGCGCGGAGTACGACCCGGAGCAGTCCCCGGTGGGGGCCGCCGATGTCGCCTTCGATCCGGGCGACGTCGATCAGCTCGTCACGGACCAGGTGGGCGGCTCGGCGCTGTTCGCCTCCCGGTTCCGCGAGTGCGCCGCCCGCGCCCTGCTGCTGCCGCGCCGCAATCCCGGCAAGCGCACCCCGCTGTGGCAGCAGCGGCAGCGCGCGGCCCAACTCCTCCAGGTGGCCAGTGAGTTCGGGTCCTTCCCGATCGTGCTGGAGGCCGTCCGCGAATGCCTGCAGGACGTCTTCGACGTGCCCGGTCTGACGGAGCTGATGGGCGACATCGAGGCCCGCCGGGTCCGCCTGGTGGAGGTCACGACCCCCGAGCCGTCCCCGTTCGCCCGCTCGCTGCTGTTCGGCTACGTCGCCCAGTTCCTGTACGAGGGCGACTCTCCGCTCGCCGAGCGGCGGGCCGCCGCGCTGTCGCTGGACTCGCGGCTGCTGGCCGAGCTGCTGGGCCAGGCCGAGCTGCGCGAGCTGCTGGACGCCGAGGTGCTGGCCGAGCTGGAGCGCGAGCTGCAGTGGCTTTCGGAGGACCGCCGGGTCAAGGACGCCGAGGGGGTGGCCGACGTCCTGCGGCTGCTGGGGCCGCTGACCGACGCCGAGCTGGTCGAGCGCGGCGCGGATCCGGCGTGGCCGCGGGAGCTGGCCGCCGCCCGGCGCGCCATCTCGGTCCGGATCGCCGGCGCCGACCACTGGGCCGCGGTCGAGGACGCCGGCCGGCTGCGGGACGCCCTGGGCACGGCACTGCCGGTCGGCGTCCCGGAATCCTTCACGGAACCGGTCAAGGATCCGCTCGGCGATCTGCTGTCCCGCTTCGCCCGTACGCACGGGCCGTTCACCTCCGAGCAGGCGGCGGCCCGCTTCGGGCTGGGCACCGCCGTCACGGACGGCGCGCTGCACCGCCTCGCCGCCGCCGGCCGGGTGGTGCAGGGCGAGTTCCATCCGGCGGGCATCGGCCAGGAGTGGTGCGACGCCCAGGTGCTGCGCAGGCTGCGCCGCCGTTCACTGGCCGCGCTGCGCGAGGAGCTGGAGCCGGTGCCTCCGGCGGCGCTCGCCGCGTTCCTGCCCCAGTGGCAGCACGTCTCCGCGCCGCGTCCGGCCCCGGTGAGCGGCCAGCCGGCGCCGTCCGGCGGCGCGTCGCACAGCCTGCGCGGGATCGACGGGCTGGTGCGCGCCGTGGAGCAGCTGCAGGGCGCGCCGGTGCCGGCGTCGGCCCTGGAGAAGCTGGTGCTGCCGTCCCGCGTCGGCGGCTACACCCCGGCGATGCTGGACGAACTGACCGCCACCGGCGAGGTGTTGTGGGCCGGCGCCGGTGCGCTGCCCGGCAAGGACGGCTGGCTCTCGCTGCATCTCGCCGACGCGGCTCCGCTGCTGCTGCCGCCGCCGCTCCCGTTGGAGCCGAGCGCCCTCCACGAGTCGCTGCTGGCCGCGCTCGCCCCCGGGTACGGCCTGTTCTTCCGCCAGCTCGCCGACGAGGTCCGGGCCACCACCCACCCCGAGGTGACCGATCCCCAACTGGCCGATGCGCTCTGGGACCTGGCCTGGTCGGGCCGGCTGACCAATGACACCCTCGCCCCGCTGCGGGCGCTGCTCGGCTCGGGCCGTACGGCCGGTTCGACGGCGCACCGCGCCCGGCGCGCCGTTCCGCGCGGGCGGTACGGATCGCTGGCCATGGCCGCGGGGCACGGCGGCGTCCGCCCCACGGCGTCCCGGTCGGGTCCGCCGACCGTCGGCGGCCGCTGGTCGCTGCTGCCCACTCCCGAGCCGGACCCCACCCACCGCGCGCACGCCCTGGCCCGTACGCTCCTGGACCGGCACGGCATCGTCACCCGCGGGGCGGTCGCGGCCGAGGGGGTCGAGGGCGGTTTCTCCGCCGCGTACCGCGTCCTGGCCGCGTTCGAGGAGTCCGGCCAGGCCCGCCGCGGCTATGTCGTCGAGGGGCTGGGCGCCGCCCAGTTCGCGATGGACGGTGCGGTGGACCGGCTGCGCGCGGTGAACACCCAGCGGGAGCGCACCGTCGACGACGCGCTGGCGGACGGCGGTCCGCAGCGGCGCGGCGGTCCGCCGCGGGCCGTGGTGCTGGCCGCCGCCGATCCGGCCAATGCCTACGGCGCCGCCCTGTCCTGGCCCGATCCGCCCGAGGGCTCGACGCACAAGCCCGGCCGGAAGGCGGGCTCCGTGGTGGTCCTGGTCGACGGTGAGCTGACGCTCTACATGGAGCGCGGCGGCAAGACCCTGCTGATGTGGCCGCTGGGCCAGGACCCGTCCGGGGGTGCGACGGATCCGCGGCTGCGGACGGCGGTGGAGGCGCTCGTCGACGCCGCCCGCGCCGGCGCGCTGGGCACGATCACCACCGAGCGCATCAACGGCACCGCCGCCCTGACCTCCCCGTTCGCCGCCGCCCTGGAGTCCGCCGGCTTCCACCCGACGCCGCGGGGGCTGCGGCTGCGCGGCTGACGGCGCCGGCGGACCGGCATGATGGGGGCATGCCCGAAGGTGACACGGTCTGGCGGCTGGCGCAGCGGCTGCACGAAGCGCTGGCCGGCCGGCCGCTGACCCGCTGCGACCTGCGGGTGCCCCGGCTGGCGACGGTGGATCTGACCGGCCGCGGGGTCCTGGCGGTGGTCCCCCGCGGCAAGCATCTGCTGACCCGCTTCGAGGGCGGCCTCACCCTCCACTCCCATCTGCGGATGGACGGCGCCTGGCAGATCTACGGTCCCGCCGAGCGCTGGCGGGGCGGGCCGGCCCATCAGATCCGGGCGGTCCTCGGCACGGCGGAGCACACCGCGGTCGGCTACCGCCTCCCGGTCCTCGATCTGCTGCCGACCGCCGAGGAGCCGCGGGTCGTCGGCCATCTGGGGCCCGATCTGCTGGGCCCCGACTGGGATGCCGCCGAGGCGCTGCGCCGGCTGCTCGACGCGCCGCAAAGGCCGCTCGGCGAGGCCCTGCTCGACCAGCGCAATCTGGCCGGCATCGGCAACGTCTTCAAGTCGGAGCTGTGCTTCCTGCTGCGCGCCTCGCCCTGGCTGCCCGTCGGGGAGCTGCCCGCGCCGGAGCGGGCGCCGGCGCTCGCCAAGAAGCTGCTGGAGGCGAACAAGCGGCGCCCGGCGCGTACCACCACGCCCAGCGCCCGCCCGGACCGCCGGCTGTGGGTCTACGGCCGGGCCGGCCGCCCCTGCCTGCGCTGCGGTACGCCGGTCCGCTCCGCCGACCAGGACCCCGCGGCCGAGGAACGCGTCACCTACTGGTGCCCCCGCTGCCAGCCCGACCCCACAGGGAATTGACGACCCGTCAGCTCAGGCCTACCCTCCCCGCATGCCCTTGCCCGCGTACGACCTCACGGGCCGCACCGCGATCGTGACCGGCGCGGCGAACGGAATAGGCCGTGCCACCGCGGCGCTCCTCGCCGAGGCCGGCGCCACGGTGCACTGCGCGGACCTCGACGAACGGGGCGCGCGGGCGACCGCCGCGGCACTCACCGCGTCCGGCGGCACCGCGTACGCCCACCGCGTCGACGTCACCCACCGGGCCGAGGTGGCCGCCGTCGTCGAGGCGGCCCGCGCGGCCTCCGGCCGGCTCGACGTGATGGCGAACATCGCCGGAATCATGCACTCCGCCCCCGTTCTGGAGACCGCGGACGCGGATCTGGACCGGGTGTGGAACACCAACTTCAAGGGGGTGCTGTACGGCTGCCAGGAGGCCGCCCGGGCCATGATCGCCACCGGCACCCGGGGCTCCCTCGTGACCATGGCCTCCGGCGCGATCGACACCGGCGCACCGGGCCTGCTCTGCTACGGGGCCGCCAAGGCCGCCGTCGTGCAGCTGACCAGGACGCTGGCCTCCGAGGTCGGCCGGCACGGCATCCGCGTCAACGCCGTCGCACCCGGCTGGATACGCACCCCGATGACCGACCGCCCCACCGCGGAGGCGCAGCAGCGGGCGGAGGCACCGATGATCCGGATGTCGCCGCTGGGACGGGTGGGAGAGCCGGCGGACGTCGCGCACGCCGTGCTGTACCTCGCGTCGGACGCCTCGTCCTTCACGACCGGCCAGATCCTCCGCCCGAACGGCGGCGTCGCCATGCCGTGGTGAACATCATCCGGGCCCGCCGGAGCACGGCCCGCCGGCGCCGGGACTCGTTCCGTCCCGTCCATGGCACGCAGTGCACCGGCAACAGGCTCAGACCCCAGCCGCCGAGCACCACGGCACCCTCGACCAGGCCCGCCGTCTGCGGCCAGAACGCCAGCCGGAGCACGGCACACCACCACAACCCGCCGACGAGGGCCGCGGATATCCGGCGCCCCGGGACGGCCCGCGGACGGCGGACGGCCGACTCACCCTCCGGGAGCCGGCCGGCCGGTCCGCGGGCCGTGGTTCCACGCCACGCCATGGCTGCCTCCTCCGGCCGACGCTAGACGGGCCCGCCGTCGGCGGGGAGAGCGCACCGGCGCGTTTGCGGCGCGCGGAGCCACCACGGGCACCGTCAGTGGGCCTCGGCCTGGAACATCCAGTGGTGCTTCTCCAGGTCGGCGGTGAGGCCGATCAGGATGTCCTGGGTGACCGGGTCCGGCTCGTCGGTGGCGATGATCCGCTCGCGCATCCGGCCGATGACCGCGCCCAGGGCGTTCACCATGGCCCGCACGACGTCGCCGTCCTTGATCCAGCCGTCCTGCACCTCGTTGATGCCGCTGGTCTTGGAGACGGTGGCGGCCCGGCCGTCGGGGGACACCCCGATCGCGGCCGCCCGCTCGGCCACCGTGTCCATGTGCGTCCGTGCGCTGGCGACCACTTCGTCGAGCTGGAGGTGCACGGAGCGGAAGCGCGGGCCGACGACGTTCCAGTGGACCTGCTTGGCGACGAGGGAGAGGTCCACCAGGTCGACGAGGGCGCCCTGCAGGGCGTTCCCCACAATGCCGCGGGCTTCGTCGGACAGCGTGCTCTTGACGACAGACATCCAGATACTCCTGTTCGAACGGGGATCGAGCCTGACCGCACCCGATCGGGCCGTGCACCGTCCGGATGACCGGTCCGGGTGACCGATGACGACCGGTCCGGGTGATCGATCCAGGTGAGCGCATCCCGCGGGCGACGATCCCGACACCAATTCGGACCATTTGTCCGATTTAGCCATCGTACAAATGAATCGCACGTTCCGAGCGGGTCGGGGCGATCCGCCGCAACCCCCGGACAGCGCGGAGCCCCGGCGGGCTGCTGCCCGCCGGGGCTCCGGAACGCCTGTGAACAGGTGTGTCAGGCCGCGACGACATCCACGACGTCGGCCGGGGACTTGATCGTCACGCGCTCCTCCGGTACTCCGGCCAGGGACGCGACGGACACCGAATTGAGCTTCGGCCGCACCGGTGCCGGCACCGCGTCGCTCGCGGCCGCGGAAGCGGCCAGCTCGGCGAGCGCCAGCTCGTCGCTGACCTCCCGCATCAGCTCGGACATGCGCACGTCCAGCGCGTCACAGATCGCCGAGAGCAGCTCGGAGGACGCCTCCTTCTGCCCCCTCTCGACCTCGGACAAATAGCCGAGCGACACCCGGGCGGAGGACGAGACCTCGCGCAGGGTTCGGCCCTGGCGCTGACGCTGTCGGCGCAGAACGTCACCCAGCAGGCGACGAAGCAGAATCATCGCTGGCTCCCTCCTCGGACCTCGGATCCGGATCCTTCTCGCCCCACCGTACCGCCTCGGGCCGCGGCCGTGCCGGGAGCGAGTACGTGTTCACTCATGGCTGCAAACATCCATTCCCCCCGTGTTGTTCCGTATCCTGTGCCCGCGCATTTTCTGTCAGTTCGCTCAACAACAGTGCGAGCACCGCGTCAATGGTGTCCCGGCGGATCCGGTCGCGATCACCGGTGAGCGCCAGCCGGCGCACCTCGCCGGCACCGCCCGGCCCCTGCACCGCGACGAAAACGGTGCCCACCGGCTGCCCGTCCTGCGGGTCCGGTCCGGCGACGCCCGTGGTGGCGATGCCCCAGTCGGCGCCCAGCGCCCGCCGCACCCCGGCCGCCATCTGGCGGGCGACCTCACCGTCCACGGCCCCGCGCGCGGCCAGCAGGGCGCCGTCGACGCCCAGTATGTCCCGCTTGAGGTCGGTGGCGTACGCGGTGATCGAACCGCGCAGCGACCGCGAGGCCCCGGGGACCGCGGTCAGCGTGCCGGCCACCAGGCCGCCGGTCAGCGACTCCGCCACGGCCAGGCTCTGCCCCCGACCCGCGAGCAGCTCCAGCGCCCCGGCCGCGGCAGAACCCGGCCCGGTCACCGGGCGGTGTCCTGTTCGGCCCGGGCGGCCCGCTCCCGCGCCAGCCCGGCCCGGCGCAGCACGACGGCCTGCCGGACGTAGTCGAGTCCGGTCGCGACGGTCAGCACCACGGCCGCCGCCATCACCCACCAGCGGAAGGTCGCCAGGGGCCCGGTCAGCACCAGGACGTACATGCCGACCGCGGTGCCCTGCGCCAATGTCTTGATCTTGCCGCCACGACTGGCCGGAATCACCCCGTGCTTGATCACCCAGAAGCGCATCAGCGTGATGCCGAGCTCGCGGAAGAGGATCACGCCCGTCACCCACCAGGGCAGGTCCCCGAGCACCGACAGGCAGACCAGCGCGGCGCCCATGATCGCCTTGTCCGCGATCGGGTCGGCGATCTTGCCGAAGTCGGTGACCAGGTTGTACGTGCGCGCCAGATGCCCGTCGAAGACATCGGTGATCATGGCGATCGCGAAGGCGGCCCAGGCGAAGGCGCGCCAGGCCCGGTCGGTCCCGTTGTCGTGCATCAGCAGCACCACGAAGGCGGGGACCAGCACCAGCCGCAGCATCGTCAGGACGTTGGCGATGTTCCACAGCCCGGCCGGCCGGACGGCCGGCGCCGTGCGCGGGCCACCAGCTGCGGAAGCCGGGACTCCGGTCATCTGGCCGCCTCCTCGGTACACGACGTGCCGTCCACCGACAGCACCTCCGCCACCAGGTCCACGCCTTCGCTCGCCACCACCTTTGCTTCGACCATACGACCGGGCGACAGCTCCTGGCCGGTCGAGAGCAGGGTGACACCGTCGGTCTCCGGCGCCTGGTGCGCGGCCCGCCCGACGAGACCGTCCTCCTCGTCGTCCCGGTCGACCAGCACCCGCACCGTCTCGCCGATCCGCTCCTCGGCGCGCTGCGCGGTGAGCTCCTCGGCCAGCCGCGACACCCGCGCCAGCCGCTCGGCGACCTCGTCAGGATCGAGCTTGTTCTCGTACGACGCGGCCTCGGTGCCGTCCTCGTCGGAGTAGCCGAAGACGCCGATGGCGTCGAGCCGGGCCCCGGTGAGGAAGCGCTCCAGCTCCGCCAGATCGCCCTCGCTCTCCCCGGGGAAGCCCACGATGAAGTTGGACCGGACACCGGCCTGCGGCGCCTTCGTGCGGATCTGCTCCAGCAGCTCCAGGAAGCGGTCGGTGTCGCCGAAGCGCCGCATCGCCCGCAGCACACCGGGCGCCGAGTGCTGGAAGGAAAGATCGAAGTACGGCGCGACCTTGTCCGTCCCGGTCAGGACGTCGATCAGACCCGGTCGCATTTCGGCCGGCTGCAGATAGCTGACCCGGATCCGCTCGATGCCGTCGACGGCCGCCAGCTCGGGCAGCAGCGTCTCCAGCAGGCGGATGTCGCCGAGGTCCTTGCCGTAGGAGGTGTTGTTCTCGGAGACCAGCATGATCTCCTTGACGCCCTGCTCGGCCAGCCAGCGGGTCTCGCCGAGCACGTCGGAGGGCCGGCGGGAGATGAAGGAGCCGCGGAAGGACGGGATGGCGCAGAACGTGCAGCGCCGGTCGCAGCCGGAGGCCAGCTTCACCGAGGCCACCGGGCTGCTGCCGAGCCGGCGGCGCAGCGGGGCGCGCGGCCCGGAGGCGGGCGCGATGCCCTCCGGCAGGTCCTCGGGCGGGGCGGCCGGTGCCTCGGCGGCCTGGGCGTGACCGGGCAGCGCGACCCCCGCGGAACCCTGCCGCTCGGCCGGGCTGATCGGCAGCAGCTTGCGGCGGTCGCGCGGGGTGTGCGAGGCGTGGACGCCGCCGCTGAGGATGGTCTGCAGCCGGTCGGAGATGTCGGAGTAGTCGTCGAAGCCGAGCACGCCGTCGGCCTCGGGCAGCGCCTCGGCGAGCTCCTTGCCGTAGCGCTCGGCCATGCAGCCGACGGCGACCACGGCCTGGGTTCTGCCGTGGTCCTTCAGATCATTGGCTTCCAGCAGGGCGTCGACGGAGTCCTTCTTGGCGGCCTCGACGAACCCACAGGTGTTGACGACGGCGACATCGGCATCGGCGGCTTCCTCGACCAGCTCCCAGCCGTCCGCCGCCAGGCGGCCTGCGAGCTCCTCCGAGTCCACCTCGTTACGGGCGCAGCCAAGGGTGACAAGGGCGACGGTACGGCGTTCGGGCATAGGGCTCAGCCTACTTCGTCCCGGACACCCCCTTCGCGCAGGTCTCCGCCGCCCGGTCCAGGAGCCCCGGGCCCGGCGGCGGACGCACTTCAGGAACGCGGCGCTCAGCCCGCCTGGGGATCCCCCGGCGTGTAGCTGAGCCGCTCGACGGGCCCCTTCTCACCGATCTGCTTGACCTCTTTGCCGTTGACGTACAGCTGTACGACCGGCGCGTTGCCGAGGACCAGGTCGATCCGCTTCTTGTCGGTGATCGTCTTGGACTCGCCCTGCTTGAGCAGGCTGTCCTCCAGCAGCTTGCCGTTGGCGTCCTTCGCGGAGACCCAGCTCTGGCCGTCCTTGGCGGTGACCTTGATCGTCACCTTGTCCTTCGGCAGCCCGGCGACCGCGCTGTCGGACGGCTCCGGCAGCGGTGGCTTGATCGTCGAGGGATGACGGGTGGGCGCCGGCGCGGGCTTGGCGTGCGAATCGGAGGCGAGCGGACTGTTGTCGCTCTTGTCGCCGCCGGTGAAGAGCGTGAAGCCGGCGAAACCGACCACGGCGACGATCGCCGCGACCATCGCCGCCGTCCAGTTCGGGCGGCGCGGCTCGGAGCGGATCCGGTCGGCCTCGTAGATCGGGGCGGCCAGATCGGTCGGCGTCGGCCGGCCGCCGTGCTCGGCGTCGAAATGCGCGATCAGCGGGCCGGGGTCGAGCGAGACGGCGCGGGCGAGCGCTCTGATGTGCCCCCGGGCGTAGACGTCACCGCCGCAGCGCGAGAAGTCGTCCTGCTCGATCGCGTGCACGATGGGGATGCGCACCCGTGTCGTCGTACTGACCTCTTCGACGGTCAGTCCCGCGGCGATACGGGCCTGCTGGAGGGCGCGACCGACGGAAGGCCGGTCTGCTTCGGGGGAGTTGCCGATGGACACGGGCGGCGCCTTTCGAGCGTGTAGCCACCTGCTGGAAGTTCAGTCTAGGGGTGGGGCGAAAGGGTCGGGCAAGCGGGAGAGCCGGGTTTGTACGCCATCAGAACGCCCCGTGGGGTGCCATGCGGGTTGATCATGAAGCATCGCTCCCTCGCCTCCCTCAACTTGACGTGTCGGCAGGAGAAACGGTTGCTTGCTTCTTCCGTACGGGTGACCCGGATGTCTGTGCTACTCCGTAGCCTCCCCCCGGATCACCGCCAGCACTCCGTCCAGCTCGTCAGGTTTCACAAGAACGTCACGAGCCTTCGAGCCCTCGCTGGGCCCGACGACGTTCCGCGACTCCATCAGGTCCATCAGCCGGCCGGCCTTCGCGAAGCCCACCCGCAGCTTGCGCTGGAGCATCGACGTCGACCCGAACTGGGTGGAAACCACCAGCTCAGCGGCCTGACACAGCAGGTCGAGGTCATCGCCGATGTCCTCGTCGATCTCCTTCTTCTGCTTGCTGCCCACCGTGACGTCGTCCCGGAAGACCGGGGCCATCTGGTCCTTGCAGTGCTGGACCACGGCGTGGACCTCGGCCTCGGTGACGAACGCGCCCTGCATACGGGTCGGCTTGTTCGCCCCCATCGGCAGGAACAGTCCGTCGCCCTTGCCGATCAGCTTCTCGGCGCCCGGCTGGTCGAGGATGACCCGGCTGTCGGCCAGCGAGGACGTGGCGAACGCGAGCCGGGAGGGCACATTGGCCTTGATCAGGCCGGTCACGACGTCGACGGAAGGCCGCTGGGTGGCGAGCACCAGATGGATGCCGGCGGCCCGGGCGAGCTGGGTGATGCGGACGATGGAGTCCTCCACGTCGCGCGGCGCGACCATCATCAGGTCCGCCAGCTCGTCGACGATCACCAGCAGGTACGGGTAGGGCGCCAGCTCCCGCTCGCTGCCCTCGGGCGAACTGATCCTGCCGTCGCGCACCGCCTCGTTGAAGTCGTCGATGTGCCGGAAACCGTAGGCCGCCAGGTCGTCGTAGCGCAGGTCCATCTCGCGCACCACCCACTGCAGCGCCTCGGCGGCCCGCTTGGGGTTGGTGATGATCGGCGTGATCAGGTGCGGGATGCCCTCGTAGGCGGTCAGCTCGACCCGCTTGGGGTCGACCAGCACCATCCGGACGTCCTCCGGGGTGGCGCGCATCATCACCGAGGTGATCAGGCAGTTGATGCAGGACGACTTGCCGGAGCCGGTGGCGCCCGCGACCAGCATGTGCGGCATCTTGGCCAGCGAGTGCATGACGTACCCGCCCTCGACGTCCTTGCCGAAGGCCACCAGCATCGGGTCGTCGTCCTCGGCGGAGTCGGCGAGCCGCAGCACGTCGCCGAGGTTGACCATCTCGCGGTCGGTGTTGGGGATCTCGATGCCGACCGCGGACTTGCCCGGGATCGGGCTGATGATCCGGACGTCGGGACTGGCCACCGCGTACGCGATGTTCTTCGCCAGCGCGGTGATCTTCTCGACCTTGACGGCCGGGCCCAGCTCGACCTCGTAGCGGGTGACCGTCGGGCCGCGGGTGAATCCGGTGACCGCGGCGTCGACCTTGAATTCCTGGAAGACCGTGGTCAGCGCGGTCACTATGGCGTCGTTGGCGGCACTGCGGGTCTTGCCCGGCCCGCCCCGGGAGAGCAGGTCCAGCGACGGCAGCGCATAGGTGATGTCCCCGGACAGCTGGAGCTGCTCGGCGCGCGGCGGCAGCTCGCCGGACGGCTCGGGCGGGGCCTTGGTGAAGTCCGGTACGGACGCGGTGGACGGCTCCTCGGCGGGTGCCGGCTCCGGCTTCGGCCCGGCGCCGCGGGCCGGCGGGACCGTACCGCTCTCCCCGAGGTCTCCGTGCCCTCGTGCTCGCGGTGCTCGGTGGAGATGCCGCTGCTGAGCCCGGCCACGAGCGGGGAGGGCTGGACCCCGTGCAGCACCGCACCGTCCAGCGCCGCGGCGGCCGCGGCGGCCACGTCCACCGCGTCCATCGGCCGGTCCGCGGCGGGCTGTACGGAGCTCCGGCGCGGCCGGCGGCGCTTGGCCAGCGCCGCCTCCTCCATGTCGTCCGGGTCGTCCGGCGCGGACGCCGCGGCGGTACGGCGACGGGCGCCGCGCGCGGGCTGCTCGCGCCAGTCCTCGGCGTACTCCTCGCCCTCGTCGAAGCCCGCCACGTCCTCCACGGGGTGCACCACGCCCAGCCGCACGCCGAGCGCCCGCAGCCGCTGCGGGATCGCGTTGACCGGGGTCGCGGTGACCACCAGCAGACCGAAGACGGTCAGCAGCGCCAGCAGCGCCACGGCCAGGGTCTGGCCGACGGTGAAGATCAGCGGCTTGGAGGCGACCCACCCGAGGTAGCCGCCGGCGTCCTGTATGGCCGCGAAGCCGTCGCCGCGCCCCGGCGAGCCGCAGGCCATCGCGACCTGCCCGAGGACGCCGACGACCAGCGCCGACAGTCCGATGACGATCCGTCCGTTGGCCTCCGGCTGCTCCGGGTGCCGGATGAGCCGCACCGCGATGCCGCCGAGCAGTATCGGGACGACCAGGTCGAGGCGGCCGAACGCGCCGGTCACCAGCAGCTCGACGAGATCGCCGACCGGACCCGAGAGGTTGGACCAGGTGCCGGCCGCGATGACCAGTGCCAGACCGAGCAGGCCGAGCGCCAGGCCGTCCTTGCGGTGCGCCGGGTCGAGGTTCTTCGCGCCGCGGCCCATGCCGCGGAAGACCGCCCCGATGGCGTGGGCGATCCCCAGCCAGCAGGCACGGACCAGGCGGTACACCCCGCCGGTCGGAGACGGTGCCGGTCTGGGCGGGGCCTTCTTGGCGGGCGCCTTCCTGGCCGGGGCCTTCTTGGCCGGGGCCTTCTTCGCCGCGGCCTTCTTGGCGGGCGGTTTCCCGGGCGCCTTCTTCGCTGCGGTCTTCTTGGCCGCGCCCCCGGATTGTCCGGCGCGCTGCTTCGAGGGGCCCGCCGTGCTCTGGGTTCCCTTGCCGGACGTACGTGAGGCCATGGCGACGAGATTACAGGCGATCGCGGGCATGACACGAGCGCACGGCCCTTCACCCATCCGTGTCGCGCGCCCGTCTCATGAAGGGGCGTCAGCTGCCCGGCGGCCGCCCCGCGCTCATCCCGCGGGGGTCCCGGCCCCCGGCTCCAGGGCGTCCAGCGCACGGCGCAGCCCGGTGAGTTTGCGCTCCAGATGGGCCGCGGTGGCCACCGCCGCGGCGTCCGCGGTCTCGTCCAGCTGTTTGGACAGCGCCTCCGCCTGCTCCTCGACCGCCGCCAGCCGCGCGGACAGCTCGGCGAGCAGCCCCGCGGACTCCCTCGCCTCGTCGGCGCTGGGCCGGCCGCCCTCCAGCTGCAGCCTCAGCAGGGAGGCCTGCTCGCGCAGTTGGCAGTTCTTCATGTACAGCTCGACGAAGACCGAGACCTTCGCGCGCAGCACCCACGGGTCGAACGGCTTGGAGATGTAGTCCACCGCGCCGGCCGCGTAGCCGCGGAAGGTGTGGTGCGGGCCGTGGTTGATGGCCGTGAGGAAGATGATCGGGATGTCACGGGTGCGCTCACGCCGTTTGATGTGCGCGGCGGTCTCGAAGCCGTCCATGCCCGGCATCTGCACATCCAGCAGAATCACCGCGAAATCGTCCGTGAGCAGTGCTTTGAGCGCTTCCTCCCCGGACGATGCCCGCACCAGTGTCTGATCGAGCGCGGAGAGGATCGCCTCCAGCGCCAGCAGATTCTCCGGCCGGTCATCGACCAGGAGGATCTTGGCCTTCTGCACCATGGCCCGTCCTCCTCGCCCCGGCAGTGAACCGGACGCCGCCCCAGGGGACGACTCCGTCATGCCGCCCGTCCTTGTGCCGGTCATGGTAGCTGCACCCCGCCTGTCGCCACACCCTGTCACCGCGATGTCACTGTGCACTTAGCAGAAACGCAGACAGAGACGAGAAGGTTCCCCGGATCCGGGGCCTCCACACGTCCGCCGCCACACTCCGTCAGCACGCGATGATCCTCATTCCGGGTCCATACTGGACGCCCCCTCACTCCGCGCGCATCCATTGCTCCATGACCAGCAGCAGATGGTCGGTGTCCACCGGCTTGGTCACGTAGTCGGAGGCCCCGGAGTCGATGCTCTTCTCCCGGTCGCCCTTCATGGCCTTCGCGGTCAGCGCGATGATGGGCAGCCCGGCGAACTGCGGCATCCGGCGGATCGCCGCGGTGGTCGCGTAGCCGTCCATCTCCGGCATCATGATGTCCATCAGTACCAGCACGATGTCGTCGTGCTGCTCCAGGACCTCGATGCCCTCCCGGCCGTTCTCCGCGTACAGCACCGACAGCCCGTGCTGTTCCAGGACGCTGGTGAGCGCGAAGACGTTGCGGATGTCGTCGTCGACGATCAGCACCTTCTCGCCGTGGAAGCCGCCCTCGAAGCCCGGCTCGACGAGGTCCTGGCCGTTGCCCAGCCAGGGCTCCTCGGCGGCCGGCCGCTCCGGCTGCGCGGGCGCCTGCGGGGCCGGCTGCGGCGGGCCGGACGGCTGCTGGCCGGGCAGCGCGAACCGCCGCTGGGACCCGGAAATCGCCCGCCGACGGCGCCGGTTGAGGCTTCCGCCGCCGAACTCGCGGCGCGGCGGCTCCTCCGCCTCCTGGGCCCCGGCCTCCGTCTCGCGTGCCTCCGCGTCCATCGCCAGGCCGCCGGCGACCAGTTGCGGGTAGCCCTGCGGCGGCAGTCCGCCTGGGTTGTGCGGCAGGTAGAGCGTGAAGGTGGAGCCGCGGTTGGGCTCGCTCTGGGCGTGGATCTCGCCGCCCAGCAGGCGGGCGATCTCCCGGCTGATGGACAGGCCCAGCCCCGTACCGCCGTACTTGCGGCTGGTCGTGCCGTCCGCCTGCTTGAACGCCTCGAAGATGACCCGCATCTTGCTGGACGCGATGCCGATGCCGGTGTCGGTCACGGAGAACGCGATCATCTCGGCGTCCGGGTCGCGCAGCGAACCGTGTTCCAGCAGCTGTTCGCGGATGGCCACCGGCACGTCCGCGCCGGCCGGCCGGATGACCAGCTCGACCGCGCCGGTGTCGGTGAACTTCACCGCGTTGGACAGCAGGTTGCGCAGCACCTGCAGCAGCCGCTGCTCGTCGGTGTGCAGCGTGGCCGGCAGCTCCGGCGAGACCCGTACGGAGAAGTCGAGTCCCTTCTCCGCGGTCAGCGGCCGGAAGGTGGCCTCGACGTAGTCGACGAGCTGGACCAGCGCGATCCGGGTCGGGCTGACGTCCATCTTGCCGGCCTCGACCTTCGACAGGTCCAGGATGTCGTTGATCAGCTGGAGCAGGTCGCTGCCCGCGCCGTGGATCGTCTCGGAGAACTCGACCTGCTTCGGGGAGAGGTTCCCCTCGGCGTTGTCGGCCAGCAACTTGGCCAGGATCAGCAGCGAGTTGAGCGGCGTGCGCAGCTCGTGCGACATGTTGGCCAGGAATTCCGACTTGTAGCGCATCGAGACCGCGAGCTGCTCGGCGCGCTCCTCCAGGACCTGCCGGGCCTCCTCGATCTCGGTGTTCTTCACCTCGATGTCGCGGTTCTGCGCCCGCAGTTGCTCGGCCTTCTCCTCCAGTTCGGAGTTGGACAGCTCCAGCGCCTTCTGCCGGCTCTCCAACTCGCCCGAGCGCTCCTTGAGTTGCTCGGTCAGCTCCTGCGACTGCTTGAGCAGTACCTCGGTCTTGGTGTTGACCGAGATGGTGTTGACGCTGGTCGCGATCATCTCGGCGATCTGGCTGAGGAAGTCCTTCTGGATCTGGGTGAACGGCTGGAACGACGCCAGCTCGATCACGCCGAGCACCTTGTCCTCGAACAGGACCGGCAGCACGATCACGTTCGCCGGCGGCGCCTCGCCCAGTCCCGAGGCGATCTTGAGGTAGCCGGAGGGCACGTTCTCCACGAGGATCGTGCGCTTCTCCTCGGCGGCCGTGCCGATCAGCGTCTCACCGGGCTTGAAGGTGGTGGGCATGTTGCCCCCGGTGTAGCCGTACGAGCCCATCAGCCGCAGCTCGTACTCGCCCGACTCACCGCCGTCCGCGCCGATCTCCTGGCTGTCCGGCTGCGCCGCCAGGAAGAACGCGCCGTGCTGCGCGGAGACCGCGGGCGACAGCTCGCTCATGATGAGCGTGGCGACGTCCTTGAGGTCGCGCCGGCCCTGCATCAGACCGGAGATCCGGGCGAGGTTGCCCTTGAGCCAGTCCTGCTCCTCGTTGGCGAGGGTGGTCTCGCGGAGCGTGGCGATCATGGTGTTGACGTTGTCCTGGAGCTCCAGGATCTCGCCGGCCGCGTCCACGTCGATCCGGACGTTGTGGTCGCCGAGGGTGACCGCCGCGGCGACCGCGGCGATGGCGCGCACCTGCCGGGTCAGGTTTCCGGCCATCTCGTTCACGGATTCGGTCAGGTCCCGCCAGGTGCCGGCCACGCCCCGCACCTGCGCCTGACCGCCCAGCTGGCCCTCCGTACCCACCTCGCGGGCCACTCTGGTGACCTGCTCGGCGAAGGACGACAGTTGGTCGACCATGGTGTTGATGGTGGTCTTCAGCGCGAGGATCTCGCCGCGCGCGTCGATGTCGATCTTCTTGGTCAGATCACCCTTGGCGATGGCGGTGGTGACCATCGCGATGTTGCGGACCTGGCCGGTCAGGTTGTTGGCCATGGAGTTCACGGACTCGGTGAGGTCCTTCCACGTCCCGGCGACGCCGGGGACGCGGGCCTGCCCGCCCAGGATGCCGTCGGTGCCCACCTCGCGGGCCACCCGCGTGACCTCGTCGGCGAACGACGACAGCGTCGTGACCATCGTGTTGACCGTGTCGGCGAGCTGCGCGACCTCGCCGCGCGCCTCGACCGTGACCTTCTTCGTGAGGTCGCCGTTGGCGACCGCCGCGGAGACCTGCGAGATGTTCCGCACCTGGATGGTCAGGTTGTTGGCCATCAGGTTGACGTTGTCGCTGAGGTCCTTCCAGATGCCGGTGACGCCCGGAACCCGGGCCTGGCCGCCCAGTTGGCCCTCCGTACCGACCTCACGGGCGACCCGGGTCACCTGCTCCGCGAACAGCGACAGCTGGTCGACCATCGTGTTGACGGTCGTGACCAGTTCGAGGATCTCGCCCTTGGCATCGACGGTGATCTTCTTCGACAGGTCACCGCGGGCGACCGCGGTCGTCACCTCGCCGATGTTGCGCACCTGCGACGTCAGGTTGTTCGCCATGAAGTTGACGGACTGGGTGAGGTCCTTCCAGGTGCCGCTGACGCCCTGCACCTCGGCCTGACCGCCCAGGATGCCCTCGGTGCCCACCTCGCGGGCGACCCGGGTGACCTGCTCCGCGAAGGAGGAGAGCTGGTCGACCATGGTGTTGAGGGTGTTCTTCAGCTCCAGGATCTCGCCCCGGGCGTCCACGTCGATCTTCTGCGACAGGTCACCGCGCGCGACGGCCGTGGCGACCTGGGCGATGTTGCGGACCTGGGCCGTGAGGTTGCCGGCCATGCCGTTCACGGAGTCGGTCAGATCGCGCCAGACGCCGGCCACGCCGGGCACCTGTGCCTGACCGCCCAGCCGGCCGTCCGTACCGACCTCCCGGGCGACCCGGGTGACCTGCTCGGCGAACGCGGAGAGCTGGTCGACCATCGTGTTGATGGTGCTCTTCAGCTCCAGGATCTCGCCGCGCGCGTCCACGTCGATCTTCTGCGACAGGTCACCGCGCGCCACCGCCGTCGTCACCTGGGCGATCTGCCGCACCTGCGAGGTGAGGTTCCCCGCCATGAAGTTGACGGAGTCGGTGAGCTCCTTCCAGGTGCCGCTGACGCCGTCGACCCGGGCCTGACCGCCCAGCCGGCCCTCCGTGCCCACGTCCCTGGCCATCCGCGTGACCTGGTCGGCGAACGACGACAGCTGATCCACCATGGTGTTCACGGTGTTCTTCAGCTGGAGCATCTCGCCGGAGACGTCGACGGTGACCTTCTGCGACAGATCGCCGTTGGCGACCGCCGTCGTCACCTGCGCGATGTTGCGCACCTGACCGGTGAGGTTGCGGAACGCGGTGTTGACGGAGTCCGTGAGGTCCTTCCACGTCCCCGCCGCCCCGGGCACCGCCGCCTGGCCGCCCAGCTCACCCTCGACGCCGATCTCCCGCGCCACCCGGGTCACTTCGGCACCGAACGCGGAGAGCTGGTCCACCATCGTGTTGACGGTGTTCTTCAACTCCAGCATTTCCCCGGCCACATCGACGGTGACCTTCTGCGACAGATCGCCGTTGGCGACCGCCGTCGTCACCTGCGCGATGTCCCGCACCTGGGCCGTCAGGTTGCGGAAGGCGTTGTTCACCGAATCGGTGAGGTCCTTCCACGTCCCCGCCGCACCCGGCACCTGCGCCTGCCCGCCGAGCTGCCCCTCGGCCCCGACCTCGTTCGCCACCCGCGTCACTTCGTCGGCGAAGGTGCGCAGCGTTTCGGTCATGGTGTTGATCGTGTCGGCGAGCTGGGCAACCTCGCCGCGTGCGCTGACCGTCACCTTCTGCGACAGGTCACCATTGGCGACGGCCGTGGTGACCTGGGCGATCCCGCGCACCTGAGCGGTGAGGTTGCCGGCCATGAGATTGACCGAATCCGTCAGGTCCTTCCACACCCGGCCACACCGGGGACCTGGGCCTGACCGCCGAGCTCGCCCTCCGTACCGACCTCGCGGGCGACCCGGGTCACCTCGGAGGCGAACGACGACAGCTGGTCCACCATCGTGTTGACGGTGTTCTTCAGCTCCAGCATCTCGCCGGCGACATGGACGGTCACCTTGCGCGACAGATCGCCCTTGGCGACGGCCGTGGTGACCAGCGCGATGTCCCGGACCTGTGCGGTCAGCCGGGACGCCATGGTGTTGACGGATTCCGTGAGGTCCTTCCACGAACCCGACATTCCGCGCACCCGGGCCTGGCCGCCGAGCTTGCCCTCCGTACCGACCTCACTGGCCACCCGCGTGACCTCGTCGGTGAAGGCGGAGAGCTGGTCCACCAGCCCGTTGACCGTCCGGCCGACCTTCAAGAATTCACCGCGCAGGGGATGCTCCGAAGAACTGTCCGAACTGCGCGAGCGGAGATCCATCCGCTGTTCCAGATCGCCCTCGGACACCGCCGAGAGCACCCGGCCGACCTCGGAAACCGGCCGCACCAGGTCGTCGACCAGCGCGTTCGAGGCGTCGATGGCCGCGGCCCAGGAGCCTTCGGCGGCGCCGACCTCCAGCCGCTCGGTGAGTTTTCCCTCACGTCCGACGACCCGGCGCACCCGCGCCAGCTCGCCGGTCAGATGCAGATTGCGGTCCGCGACCTCGTTGAAGACCGCCGCGATCTCCGACATGACGCCGTCGCCGGAAACCGTGAGCCGCTTGCGGAAGTTCCCGTCCCGCATGGCAACCAGAGCGACCAACAGCCGATTCAGCGCAGCCGTATCCACCTCGGTCGTCCCGTTGCTCCGGGATCGTCCGCCTTTCGCGCGCGTGCTTGCGCCCCGCGCCGCTGCGCCAGACTCCACCGTGTCCCTCCCGCAGGGTCGACCGTTCTACCCGGGCTTTCTCTTGATACTTGCCCAGTGTTTCACCATGGCCCAACCAGGCCATAACAGTTCGGCAGCATCGCACACCGTCCCACGGCACGATTGGGGCGGAAACACACGTGACCGGCATCCTCGGCCGCGGCGAAGGTAAGTAACCTGGCATACGGCTGTCCACCGGCCCCGTGACCTCGCGTACGGGCGGTGGCACGAGCAGACCAGGTATTTCCGGAGGGGCGCCGCGACCATGGGGGAGCAGATCACCGACACACGCATGAGGAGACCAGTGATCACCGCGCGGGCCGCCGCAACCTTCGAACCGGTCGGGCGCTCGGTCGCCACCGCCCGTGCGTTCGTCCGTGACACCCTCCAGGGCTGGGGCTGCGCCGACATCATCGACGACGCCGTCGTCCTCACCAGCGAGCTGGTCACCAACGCCGTCGTGCACGCCGGCACCGCCGCGGACGTCCTGTGTCAACGTAACGACGTCGGCGTGAAGATTTCCGTCGCAGATCGTTACCCCGAACGGGAAATTCCGCTCCAGAACGCCGGACAGGTCATCGTCCACCCGGACCGCGAGGGCGGCCGCGGCCTGCTCCTGTGCGGCGCCCTGGCCGCCCGCTGGGGTGTCGAATACAGCGCCGCCCAGAAATACGTCTGGTTCCAGCTCGACCTCCCCGAGCGCCCCGCCGGCACCCGCTCCGCCGGCCCCGCCCTCCCCGTCGACGCCCTCCCGGTCACCGACAGCCGGGTCCGCGTCGCGGTGATCCAGATCGACCGCGGCGGCTGCATCAGCTTCTGGAACGAGGACGCCCAGGACCTCTTCGCCTACGACCCCGAACAGGTCGTCGGCAAACCCCTCACCGACTTCGCCGCCTGGCCGCACACCCCCGGCACCGGCACCGGCATCGCCGAGGCACTCCAGCTCTCCCGCTGGGAGGGCTCCTACGGCATGCGCGGCGCCGACGGCCGGGTCGTCCCGGTCTACGCCTCCCACCTGCGCGTCCGCGACGCCGACGGCGAGGCCTCCACGGTCTGCCTGCTGGTCCGCGACCACGAACGCGCGATCCTCCAGAGCCCCCAGCGCGCCCCCGTCGGCGACACCGCCCCGCAGCCCGGCCAGGGCGCCCCGTCGGCGGCCCACCCCTCCGACCCGTTCGAGGTCTTCATCGGCTCCCCGGCCCCCGACGACCTCGACGGCCTGCTCCAGCGCACGGTCGAGCGCGCCCGCGACATGCTCGACGGCGACGCCGCCTACCTCCTCCTCGCCACCGACGACGAGACCGAACTCGAGGTCCGCGCCTCCACCGGCCTGCCCTCCGCCCGCCAGCGCTTCGCCCGCGTCCCCGTCGAGGCGGGCTCCGGACGCTACGGCTCCGCCCGGATGCCCGCCGTCCACGAGGACCTCACCGCCGTCCCCGGCGCCGTCCCCCTGCTCAGCGGCACGGGCATGCGCTCCGTCGTCACCGTCCCCCTCAAGGTCGAAGGACGGCTGACCGGCTCCCTCGGCGTGGCCGCCGAGAACCCCGGCCGCTACACCAACGAAGAGGCCCTCCGCCTCCAGTTCGCCGCCGACCGCATCGCCCTCGCCGTCGAACGCGCCCGCCTGACCGAGCTCGAAAAGCTCCGCCGCGGTTCGCTGTCCTTCCTCGTCGAGGCGTCCGACCTGCTGGCCGGCACCCTCGACCGCGACCAGACCCTGGCCCTGATGGCCCAGATGACGGTCCCCACCCTCGCCACGTGGTGCGCGGTCTACACCGTCGCCGACCAGGCCTCCGAACCGGAGCTGTCGTACGTCCTGCACGAGGACGAGGACCGCATCGACGGACTGAAGACCCTCCTGATGAAGGTCGACCCGCCCGAGCCGGTCACCACCCCCGGCGCCCGCGTCTGGACCGCCCCAGCGACGCCGCCCACGACGCCGCGCTGCGCACCTCCATGCGCAGCCTGGGCCTGGGCAACGCCGCCCGCCCCTCCAGCGGCCCCGGCGCCACCCTCGCCACCGCCTCCGCGGTCGGCGGCGAGACCGTCGTGCTGCCCCTCGTCGCCCGTAACCGCGTGATCGGCATGCTCACCCTCGGCAAGCCCACCGAGGAACACTTCCGCCAGGAGATCCTCGAACTCGCCGAGGACCTCTCCCGCCGGGCCGCCCTCGCCCTGGACAACGCCCGCCTCTACTCCGAGCGCACGGCCATCAGCCAGTCCCTCCAGCGCAGCCTGCTCCCCCCGGAGCTGCCCGACATCGCCGGCGTCGAGGTCGAGGTCATCTACCGCGCGGCCGGCGAGGGCAACGAGGTCGGCGGCGACTTCTACGACCTCTTCCCGATCCGCGACGGCGCCTACGGCTTCGCCATCGGCGACGTCTGCGGCACCGGCCCGGAAGCCGCCGCCGTCACCGGCCTCGCCCGGCACGCCCTCCGCCTGCTCGCCCGCGAGGGCTTCGGCGGCCCCGCCGTCCTGGAGCGGCTCAACGCCGCGATCCTCGACGAAGGAGCCCGCAGCCGCTTCCTGACCCTCCTTTACGGCGAGCTCTGGCCCCAGGACGACGGCAGCGCGCTCCTCAAGGTGGTCTGCGCCGGCCACCCCCTGCCGCTCCGGCTGCGCCAGGACGGCACGGTCGAACCGGCCGCCGAACCCCAGCCCCTGCTGGGCGTCATGGACGACCTCGATCTCTACGAGCAGACCGTCACCCTCGACCCGGGCGACGTCCTGCTGTGCGTCACCGACGGCGTCACGGAGCGCCGCGAGGGCGCCCGCATGCTCGGCGACGACGGTCTCACCGACGTCCTGACGACCTGCACCGGCCTGACCGCCGGCGCCGTCGCCGCCCGCGTCCTGCGCGCCGTGGAACGCTTCGCCGCCGAACCGGCCTCCGACGACATGGCCATCCTCGCCATGCGCGTCCCCGAGCCCCAGCCCCAGGCCGGCTGACCCCGGGGCGGGCCACCACCGCTGTGACCCGCCCCACACCCCCACAGACACCCGCCCAGGGCCACCAGCGACCTTGCGCGCGGTGCAGGGCTCCCCTGACCGCCCTGCACTGGAGTCCTCCCCCGGGCCCGCGCACGATCGCCCCATGACCACCACCACCGGGGATCAGCTCGCCGCCGTCAGCCAGACCGGCTCCACCGTCACCTTCTTCGACGCCACCAGCCATGAGCTGCTCGACGTCCTCAACGTCCCCCCGCAACCCCACGAACTCTGCTACGACCCGGACCACCGGCTGCTGTACTGCACCAGCACCTACCGCTCGGGCTACTACGACGCCAACGAAGGCCGCTCCCACGAGCTCACCGTCATCGACGTGGACACCCACACCGTCGTCACGACCCTCGACCTCCGCCCCGACCACGGCCCGCACGGCCTGGCCCTGGACCGCCGCCGGTGCCGCCTCTACGTCAGCGTCGAGGCCACCGACACCGAGCCCGGCGGCGTGGTCGTCCTCGACACCCGCACCCACGCCCGCCTCGGCCGCATCCCCGCCATGGCACCCGGCCCGCACTGGCTCGTCCTCACCCCCGACGGCCGGCACGGCTACACCACCAACAAGGAGGCCCCGTACGTCTCCGTCCTCGACCTCGACCGCGGCGTCTTCATCAACCGCATCCCGGTCCCCGGCAGCGAGGCCTGGCCCTCACCCCCGACGGCCGCCACCTGATCGTCGCGACCCCCAAGGCCGACGTCACCCCCCGGAACCCGGCCGAACCGGCCCTCCACATCATCGACACCGCCACCGACGAAACCGTCCGCACCCTGCCCACCAAGGGCCACGTCATGCCCGTCCACGTCACCACCGACGGCACACTGCTCACCGGTGCCCTGCGCCCGGACCCCGAACCCGGCATCCTCACCGTCCACGCCCCGGAAACCTTCACCCCGATCGGCGAGGTCGAGGTGGGCCGCTTCCCCCTCACCGTGGCCTCCTCCCCCGACGGCCGTCACGCCTACGTCTCCGGAAACGCCTCCAGCACCATCACCGTCATCGACCTGGGCACCCTGCGGACGGTGGCCACTCTCGCCCCCGAGCGCACCGGCATTTCCGGCGCCCACGGCCTGGCCTATATCGAGGCCGCACGGAACTGAGCACGAACTGAGACCCCCTCACCCGCCGCCCCATACGACAAAGGCCCCCGCCATGAGGCGGGGGCCTTTGTTTCTTGAGCCCCAATACGGAATCGAACCGTAGACCTTCTCCTTACCATGGAGACGCTCTGCCGACTGAGCTATTGGGGCCGGCAACAGAAAGAATATTACCCCAACTCCGCGGCGTTCACGAACCATCCCCGGCCCGCAGCTAAAACGCCGGCTGCAGCAATCCCCCCAGCGCATTGCAGGCACTGACCATCTTCTGCAGCTCCCGCCGCGACATCCCGGCGTGCACCGGCAGTGACAGGGTCTCGTCCACCGCCCGCTCGGTCTCCGGCAGGAACACGTCCCGCCGCAACCCCGGCAGCCGGTACACCGGCGCCTGGACCGGCACCCGGCACCCAACCCCCTTGGCCCGCAAGGTCCGTGCGAACGCGTCCCGGTCCGGCCGGCCGTTCCCCGGCACCCGCACCACGTACTGCGCGTACAGATGCCCCGACGCCGGCGCCGGCGTCCGGACCCCGTTGAGCCGGTCGTCCAGGTACGCCGCATGCGCCCGCCGCAGCTCCGTACCCGCCGGATCCGCCCCGGCCTCGTCCTCCACCAGCACCAACAGCCCGTGCCGCTGCGCCACTTCACGCAGCCGTCCGACATCCGCCGGCCGCCCGAACTTGTGGACCGCGACGACCGCCACCGTCTGACTGGACACCACGTCGGCCACCGACGCCGGGTCCAGGCAGTAGCTGTCCGC
Organism: Streptomyces endophytica; assembly: GCF_026153355.1. Taxonomy (GTDB): domain Bacteria; phylum Actinomycetota; class Actinomycetes; order Streptomycetales; family Streptomycetaceae; genus Streptomyces; species Streptomyces endophytica. The sequence continues at coordinate 160,473 of NZ_CP110636.1, forward strand.
ATCCACCTCGGCGTACACCGGCACCGCACCCAACTCCACGACGGCCCGGGCCACTTCGGCGTTACCGTACGCCGGCACCACGACCTCATCCCCGGCCCGCACGCCGGCCGACTTGAGCGTTCCCACAGTCCGCATGAGGCGGATCCTTGTCAGATGAAGTGAACGTCGAGTTACGTCCACCACCCGAAAATCGGAACAAAAAAGCTCCGGTCCCTGAACCACGAGGGTTCAGGGACCGGAGCTGAAGAATTGTTCGGCGGCGTCCTACTCTCCCACAGGGTCCCCCCTGCAGTACCATCGGCGCTGAAAGGCTTAGCTTCCGGGTTCGGAATGTAACCGGGCGTTTCCCTAACGCTATGACCACCGAAACACTATGAAGTTAACCAACCGGAGCATGACTCAACGGTCGTTACTTCAGAACCTACACAGTGGACGCGAGCAACTGAGGACAAGCCCTCGGCCTATTAGTACCAGTCAACTCCACCGGTTACCCGGCTTCCATATCTGGCCTATCAACCCAGTCGTCTACTGGGAGCCTTACCCTCTCAAGGAGGTGGGAGCCCTCATCTCGAAGCAGGCTTCCCGCTTAGATGCTTTCAGCGGTTATCCTTTCCGAACGTAGCCAACCAGCCATGCCCTTGGCAGGACAACTGGCACACCAGAGGTTCGTCCGTCCCGGTCCTCTCGTACTAGGGACAGCCCTTCTCAAGACTCCTACGCGCACAGCGGATAGGGACCGAACTGTCTCACGACGTTCTAAACCCAGCTCGCGTACCGCTTTAATGGGCGAACAGCCCAACCCTTGGGACCGACTCCAGCCCCAGGATGCGACGAGCCGACATCGAGGTGCCAAACCATCCCGTCGATATGGACTCTTGGGGAAGATCAGCCTGTTATCCCCGGGGTACCTTTTATCCGTTGAGCGACGGCGCTTCCACAAGCCACCGCCGGATCACTAGTCCCTACTTTCGTACCTGCTCGACCCGTCAGTCTCACAGTCAAGCTCCCTTGTGCACTTACACTCAACACCTGATTGCCAACCAGGCTGAGGGAACCTTTGGGCGCCTCCGTTACCCTTTAGGAGGCAACCGCCCCAGTTAAACTACCCACCAGACACTGTCCCTGATCCGGATCACGGACCCAGGTTAGACATCCAGCACGACCAGAGTGGTATTTCAACAATGACTCCACACCAACTGGCGTTGATGCTTCAAAGTCTCCCACCTATCCTACACAAGCCGAACCGAACACCAATATCAAGCTATAGTAAAGGTCCCGGGGTCTTTCCGTCCTGCTGCGCGAAACGAGCATCTTTACTCGTAATGCAATTTCACCGGGCCTATGGTTGAGACAGTCGAGAAGTCGTTACGCCATTCGTGCAGGTCGGAACTTACCCGACAAGGAATTTCGCTACCTTAGGATGGTTATAGTTACCACCGCCGTTTACTGGCGCTTAAGTTCTCAGCTTCGCCATGACGAATCATGACTAACCGGTCCCCTTAACGTTCCAGCACCGGGCAGGCGTCAGTCCGTATACATCGCCTTACGGCTTCGCACGGACCTGTGTTTTTAGTAAACAGTCGCTTCTCGCTGGTCTCTGCGGCCACCACCAGCTCAGGAAGAAAATTCCATCACCAGCAATGGCCCCCCTTCTCCCGAAGTTACGGGGGCATTTTGCCGAGTTCCTTAACCATAGTTCACCCGAACGCCTCGGTATTCTCTACCTGACCACCTGAGTCGGTTTAGGGTACGGGCCGCCATGAAACTCGCTAGAGGCTTTTCTCGACAGCATAGGATCATCCACTTCACCACAATCGGCTCGGCATCAGGTCTCAGCCTTAACGTGTGACGGATTTGCCTACCACACGGCCTACACCCTTACCCCGGGACAACCACCGCCCGGGCTGGACTACCTTCCTGCGTCACCCCATCACTCACCTACTACAAGTCTGGTTCGTCGGCTCCACCACTCCCCTACGCTCCGAAGAGCTCAGGGCGGCTTCACGGACTTAGCATCGCCTGATTCAATGTTTGGCGCTTCAAAGCGGGTACCGGAATATCAACCGGTTGTCCATCGACTACGCCTGTCGGCCTCGCCTTAGGTCCCGACTTACCCTGGGCAGATCAGCTTGACCCAGGAACCCTTAGTCAATCGGCGCACACGTTTCCCACGTGTGTATCGCTACTCATGCCTGCATTCTCACTCGTGAACCGTCCACAACTCGTTTCCACGGCTGCTTCACCCGGCACACGACGCTCCCCTACCCATCACAGCAGACGTTGGTCCTAATGCTGCAATGACATGACTTCGGCGGTGTGCTTGAGCCCCGCTACATTGTCGGCGCGGAATCACTTGACCAGTGAGCTATTACGCACTCTTTCAAGGGTGGCTGCTTCTAAGCCAACCTCCTGGTTGTCTCTGCGACTCCACATCCTTTCCCACTTAGCACACGCTTAGGGGCCTTAGTCGATGCTCTGGGCTGTTTCCCTCTCGACCATGGAGCTTATCCCCCACAGTCTCACTGCCGCGCTCTCACTTACCGGCATTCGGAGTTTGGCTAAGGTCAGTAACCCGGTAGGGCCCATCGCCTATCCAGTGCTCTACCTCCGGCAAGAAACACACGACGCTGCACCTAAATGCATTTCGGGGAGAACCAGCTATCACGGAGTTTGATTGGCCTTTCACCCCTAACCACAGGTCATCCCCCAGGTTTTCAACCCTGGTGGGTTCGGTCCTCCACGAAGTCTTACCTCCGCTTCAACCTGCCCATGGCTAGATCACTCCGCTTCGGGTCTTGGGCACGCTACTCAACGCCCTATTCGGACTCGCTTTCGCTACGGCTTCCCCACACGGGTTAACCTCGCAACATACCGCAAACTCGCAGGCTCATTCTTCAAAAGGCACGCAGTCACGAGAACAAGGCAAGCCTTGTTCCGACGCTCCCACGGCTTGTAGGCACACGGTTTCAGGTACTATTTCACTCCGCTCCCGCGGTACTTTTCACCATTCCCTCACGGTACTATCCGCTATCGGTCACCAGGGAATATTTAGGCTTAACGGGTGGTCCCGCCAGATTCACACGGGATTTCTCGGGCCCCGTGCTACTTGGGTGTCTCTTAAACGAGCCGTTGACGTTTCAGCTACGGGGGTCTTACCCTCTACGCCGGACCTTTCGCATGTCCTTCGCCTACATCAACGGTTTCTGACTCGTCCCACAGCCGGCAGACTGCAGAAAAGAGATCCCACAACCCCAACCACGCAACCCCTGCCGGGTATCACACGTGACTGGTTTGGCCTCATCCAGTTTCGCTCGCCACTACTCCCGGAATCACGGTTGTTTTCTCTTCCTGCGGGTACTGAGATGTTTCACTTCCCCGCGTTCCCTCCACACTGCCTATGTGTTCAGCAGCGGGTGACAGCCCATGACGACTGCCGGGTTTCCCCATTCGGACACCCCCGGATCAAAGCTCGGTTGACAGCTCCCCGGGGCCTATCGCGGCCTCCCACGTCCTTCATCGGTTCCTGGTGCCAAGGCATCCACCGTGCGCCCTTAAAAACTTGGCCACAGATGCTCGCGTCCACTGTGCAGTTCTCAAGCAACGACCAGCCACCCACCACCCCAACCCGAAGGCTGAGTTCACTGGGGCCGGCATCGCGAAGGTCCGGACTCACAGTCCGTACCCTCAGATACCCAACAGCGTGCCCGACACCCTTGACCAACGAACCGCGTTCCACGCCGAAGCAGTACTAACGCTCGTTCTCTCAAGTGTGCCGAGTAGTCAACGTTCCACCCATGAGCAACCAGCATCAGACACTCGCTGATGTACTGGCCTCTGACCCGGACAAGTCCGAGTAAGAAGTGCTCCTTAGAAAGGAGGTGATCCAGCCGCACCTTCCGGTACGGCTACCTTGTTACGACTTCGTCCCAATCGCCAGTCCCACCTTCGACGATTCCCTCCCACAAGGGGTTGGGCCACCGGCTTCGGGTGTTACCGACTTTCGTGACGTGACGGGCGGTGTGTACAAGGCCCGGGAACGTATTCACCGCAGCAATGCTGATCTGCGATTACTAGCAACTCCGACTTCATGGGGTCGAGTTGCAGACCCCAATCCGAACTGAGACCGGCTTTTTGAGATTCGCTCCACCTCGCGGTATCGCAGCTCATTGTACCGGCCATTGTAGCACGTGTGCAGCCCAAGACATAAGGGGCATGATGACTTGACGTCGTCCCCACCTTCCTCCGAGTTGACCCCGGCAGTCTCCTGTGAGTCCCCATCACCCCGAAAGGCATGCTGGCAACACAGAACAAGGGTTGCGCTCGTTGCGGGACTTAACCCAACATCTCACGACACGAGCTGACGACAGCCATGCACCACCTGTACACCGACCACAAGGGGGACCCTGTCTCCAGGGTTTTCCGGTGTATGTCAAGCCTTGGTAAGGTTCTTCGCGTTGCGTCGAATTAAGCCACATGCTCCGCTGCTTGTGCGGGCCCCCGTCAATTCCTTTGAGTTTTAGCCTTGCGGCCGTACTCCCCAGGCGGGGAACTTAATGCGTTAGCTGCGGCACGGACGACGTGGAATGTCGCCCACACCTAGTTCCCAACGTTTACGGCGTGGACTACCAGGGTATCTAATCCTGTTCGCTCCCCACGCTTTCGCTCCTCAGCGTCAGTATCGGCCCAGAGATCCGCCTTCGCCACCGGTGTTCCTCCTGATATCTGCGCATTTCACCGCTACACCAGGAATTCCGATCTCCCCTACCGAACTCTAGCCTGCCCGTATCGAATGCAGACCCGGGGTTAAGCCCCGGGCTTTCACATCCGACGCGACAAGCCGCCTACGAGCTCTTTACGCCCAATAATTCCGGACAACGCTTGCGCCCTACGTATTACCGCGGCTGCTGGCACGTAGTTAGCCGGCGCTTCTTCTGCAGGTACCGTCACTTTCGCTTCTTCCCTGCTGAAAGAGGTTTACAACCCGAAGGCCGTCATCCCTCACGCGGCGTCGCTGCATCAGGCTTTCGCCCATTGTGCAATATTCCCCACTGCTGCCTCCCGTAGGAGTCTGGGCCGTGTCTCAGTCCCAGTGTGGCCGGTCGCCCTCTCAGGCCGGCTACCCGTCGTCGCCTTGGTAGGCCATCACCCCACCAACAAGCTGATAGGCCGCGGGCTCATCCTTCACCGCCGGAGCTTTCCACACGGAGGTCATGCGACCCCGTGTCGTATCCGGTATTAGACCCCGTTTCCAGGGCTTGTCCCAGAGTGAAGGGCAGATTGCCCACGTGTTACTCACCCGTTCGCCACTAATCCCCTCCCGAAGGAGGTTCATCGTTCGACTTGCATGTGTTAAGCACGCCGCCAGCGTTCGTCCTGAGCCAGGATCAAACTCTCCGTGAATGCTTCCGGGTACTCCCGGTGAACACTCGCGTTGAGCGGAACCAGAGGGAGGAATAATCCCTCGGTTCACAGCGTCCTCGCTGTGTTTTTCTTCAAAGGAACCTCGTCACCAGACCATCCGGTCCGGTAGACGGGGTATCAACATATCTGGCGTTGACTTTTGGCACGCTGTTGAGTTCTCAAGGAACGGACGCTTCCTTTGTGCCTGTTTCACCAGGCTCTCCGGGCGCTTCCCTTCGGTCTTGCGTTTCCGACTCTATCAGATCCTCGCGGTCCTGATTTTCGCCGGTGCGTTTCGGCCTTTCGGCTTCTTCGCGGTTCCGACTCTATCAGATCCGATTCCTTGCCGTTTCCGGTTCGAATTCGGTCCGATTTCCCGTCGGAGGGGGTTTGCCTTTCGGCTGATCCGACTTTATCAGATTGCTCTGGGCCGGAATTCCGCTCCGTGGTGAGAGGCGTCCTACGCACGAGGCGTGCGGCGCTTCCCGTCCAGGCGGAGCCGTAAACCTACTGGAGCGGGGCGCCCGGATGCAAATCCGGGCGCCCCGCTCCGACTTGAGGACCTTCGTACGGCCTACGTGCCGGCGCGTCAGACCTCGACGACCACAGGGAGGATCATCGGGCGGCGGCGGTAGTTGTCCGAGACCCACTTGCCGACCGCGCGGCGGACCAGCTGCTGGAGCTGGTGGGGCTCGGCGATGCCGTCCTGGGCGGACTTGGCCAGCGCCTCGTCGATCTTGGGTACGACGGCCGCGAGGGACGCGTCGTCGATGCCGGAGCCACGGGCGTGCAGGTCCGGGCCACCGACGATCTTGCCGGTGCTGGAGTCCACGACCACGAAGACCGAGATGATGCCCTCGTCGCCGAGGATGCGGCGGTCCTTGAGGGAGGTCTCGGTGACATCGCCGACCGACAGCCCGTCGACGTAGACGTAACCGGCCTGGACCTTGCCGGCGATCTTGGCGACGCCGTCGATCAGGTCGACCGCGACACCGTCCTCGGCGATGACGATGCGGTCCTTGGGAACGCCGGTCAGGGCGCCCAGTTCGGCGTTGGCGCGCAGATGGCGCCACTCGCCGTGCACCGGCATGAGGTTCCGGGGCTTGCAGATGTTGTAGAAGTACAGCAGTTCGCCGGCCGAGGCGTGGCCCGAGACGTGGACCTTGGCGTTGCCCTTGTGGACGACGTTGGCGCCCCAGCGGGTGAGGCCGTTGATGACGCGGTAGACCGCATTCTCGTTCCCGGGGATCAGGGACGAGGCCAGGATGACGGTGTCGCCCTGGACGATGCGGATCTGGTGGTCGCGGTTTGCCATGCGGGAGAGCGCCGCCATGGGCTCGCCCTGGGAGCCGGTGCACACCAGCACGACCTCGTCGTCCGGGAGGTCGTCGAGGGTCTTGACGTCGACGACCAGACCGGCCGGGACCCGCAGATAGCCCAGCTCACGGGCGATGCCCATGTTGCGGACCATCGAGCGGCCGACGAAGGCGACCCGGCGGCCGTACTCGTGCGCCGCGTCGAGGATCTGCTGGATGCGGTGCACATGGCTGGCGAAGCTGGCGACGATGATGCGCTTCTGGGCGTTGGCGAACACCTGGCGCAGCACATTGGAGATGTCGCGCTCCGGCGGGACGAAGCCGGGGACCTCGGCGTTCGTGGAGTCCACGAGGAGGAGGTCGATGCCTTCCTCGCCGAGCCGGGCGAAGGCCGGGAGGTCGGTCAGGCGGCGGTCCAGCGGGAGCTGGTCCATCTTGAAGTCGCCGGTGTGCACGACCATGCCCGCGGGGGTGCGGATGGCCACGGCCAGGGCGTCCGGGATGGAGTGGTTGACCGCGACGAACTCGCAGTCGAAGGGGCCCAGACGCTCGCGCTCGCCCTCGGCGACCTCGAGCGTGTACGGGCGGATGCGGTGCTCCTGGAGCTTGGCCTCGATCAGGGCGAGGGTCAGCTTGGAGCCGATGAGGGGGATGTCCGGCTTCTCGCGCAGGAGGTAGGGGACGCCGCCGATGTGGTCCTCGTGGCCGTGCGTGAGCACGATGCCGTCGATGTCGTCGAGGCGGTCCCTGATGGACGAGAAGTCCGGCAGGATCAGGTCGATTCCGGGCTGCTCCTCCTCGGGGAAGAGCACTCCGCAGTCGACGATCAGCAGCCGGCCGCCGTATTCGAAGACCGTCATGTTGCGGCCGATCTCACCCAGGCCGCCGAGGGGGGTGACGCGCAGGCCGCCCTTGGGAAGCTTCGGCGGGGCGCCGAGCTCAGGATGCGGATGACTCAAAAGACTCTCCTCACCACACACGCCACGCTGCCGTAGAGGCACGTGGCGCGCATGACATTCGTGCACTTGCTATAAGGCGGTTGTTGGTCCGTATTCAGTTGTGAAGTCTTTGATCAGAGCTGTACCCCGCCGGCGGCGAGATCGCGCGTGAGCTGCTCGGTCTCCTCGGGGGAGAGCTCGACGAGCGGCAGGCGCAGCGGTCCGGCGGGCAGACCCTGGAGCCCGAGGGCGGCCTTGGTCGTGATGACGCCCTGGGTGCGGAACATGCCGGTGAAGACGGGCAGCAGCTTCTGGTGGATCTCGGTGGCCTTGGTGACGTCGCCGTTGAGGTGGGCGTCCAGGAGGGCGCGCAGCTCGGGGGTGACGACGTGGCCGACCACGGAGACGAAACCGACGGCTCCGACGGAGAGCAGCGGGAGGTTGAGCATGTCGTCGCCGCTGTACCAGGCGAGGCCGGAGCGGGCGATGGCCCAGCTGGCGCGGCCGAGGTCGCCCTTGGCGTCCTTGTTGGCGACGATCCGGGGGTGCTCGGCGAGCCGGACGATGGTCTCGGTGTTGATCGGGACGCCGCTGCGGCCGGGGATGTCGTAGAGCATCACCGGCAGGTCGGTGGCGTCCGCGATGGCCGTGAAGTGGCGCAGCAGGCCCTCCTGCGGGGGCTTGCTGTAGTACGGCGTCACGGCGAGCAGGCCGTGGGCGCCGGCGTCCTGGGCGGCGCGGGCCAGCTCCAGGCTGTGGTGGGTGTCGTTCGTGCCGGCTCCGGCGACGACGAAGGCACGGTCGCCGACCGCATCGACCACGGCCCGTACCAGCTGGGCTTTCTCCGCGTCACTGGTGGTCGGGGACTCACCGGTGGTGCCGTTGACGACGAGGCCGTCGTTGCCGGCGTCCACCAGATGGGCGGCGAGCCGCTGCGCGCCGTCGAGATCGAGAGCGCCATCCGCCGTGAACGGCGTGACCATGGCGGTCAGCACCCGCCCGAAGGGGGTCTGCGGTGTGGAAGTCGGAGCCATGGGTCCCACGCTACTCGTAGCTCACCGTGGGATGCGCCTCTGGGGAGCAGGGATGTGGACTCCGGCACTGCCTGCTCGGGGGTTCAAGCAGTGCCGGGTCCGTCTGTTCAGCGTAGATGAACTTCTCAAAATGCCGCAATCCGGACACCTCGCACGTCTGCTCCGTGCACCCCGGCGTCCGGCCGGCGGCCTGGGCCTTACGGCGCGATCCGGCCGTTCGCATTGAATGCGCCGTACGTGAGCGGCATGAGCTTGGCCCAGTGGGCCTCCATCTGCTCACCGACCATCTCGATCTCGCGCTGCGGGAAGGAGGGCACCTTCGCCTGCTCGTGCTGCGTCCGCAGGCCGAGGAAGTGCATCAGGGACCGGGCGTTGCAGGTCGCGTACATCGAGGAGTACAGACCGACGGGGAGGACCGCGCGGGCGACCTCGCGGGCGACGCCGGCGGCGAGCATCTCCTGATAGGCGGCATACGCCTGGCGGTAGGAGTCCTCCATGACGCGGCCGGTGAGCTCGTACTGCGCGGGGGTGCCCTCGACGAATTCGTACTTGCCCGGGCGGCCCTGCTGGACGAGCTTGCGGGACTCTGCGGGAACGTAGAAGACCGGCTCCAGCTGGCGGTAGCGGCCGGACTCCTCGTTGTACGACCAGCCGACGCGGTGGCGCATGAACTCGCGGAAGACGAAGATCGGCGCGCTGATGAAGAAGGTCATGGAGTTGTGCTCGAACGGGCTGCCGTGCCGGTCGCGCATGAGGAAGTTGATCAGGCCCTTGGAGCGCTCGGGGTCCTTCTGGAGCTCCTCGAGGGACTGCTCGCCGGCCGTGGAGACCCGGGCCGCCCAGAGCACGTCGCTGTCCGCGGCGCTGTGCTTGACCAGCTCGACCGTCACCTCGCTCCGGAAGCTGACGGCTGCAGCCTCGGGGCTCTCAGCGCTCTCGGCGGGGGTGTGCGACACCGGCGGTTCCTTCCGTTCGATCCTCGTGCGCGACCAGCCTACGACCCGCCACTGACAGTCCAGGAAATGCGGCGTGATGCCGCGTTAGCCGCAAAAGGGACGCTCTATAGCAGCGCGGCGCGCGGCAGTTGATATTTTTCACAGAAGTCTTGGAAAACGGGCACCAAACGGGCGGCGCAGACGTCTATCCCTGTGACAGTGCCCACTACGAGGTTCCTAGGAGAGCCCCCTCATGTTCCGCCGGCGCGAGCCCGTCCCGTTCGCCTTCGTCGCAGAGGCAGACCGGTTCCGCAGCAATGTCACTCCCCCGCCGCGTGCGCGTCTCTCACGTAGCCAGCTCGTCGGCCAGTCACTGATCACACTGACAGTAGTGGGCGGCCTGGCCGGCGCGCTGCTGTTCGGTGTTCCCGCACTGCAGCAGGACAGCTCGGCCTCCAACCGGGTGCATCAGTCCGAGGCCGCCCACCGCTGATCGTCAGGGGCCGGGGCGGACCAAGTGGTTCCGCCCCGCCGGTCCCGATAGCCTCACCGGTCACAGCTTCCATCGGTACGCCCCCGCGTGCCGAGCAGCCACCAGTGAGGATCAGCCGTGCCCCTGCCCTTTCTGACGGCCGACCGCCATCTCGACAACGGTGCCGCCGAACAGGCCGCACTCCCATATGACGAGCCCGACCACTGGCGCCGTCCCTACCGCCCCGGACCGTGGCGGGTGGGGGCGGCGGCGGTGTTTCTGCTGCTCGCGTCGTTCGTGTTCCTGTCCGCGATGATCATCGCGATGGCCGGCTCGCTGCCCGGGGCGGCCGCGGTGGCGGCGATCGGCGCCCTGTTCATCGCGCTCGCGCTGCGGCTGCTGCGGGTGGGTGTGTGGGTCAGCGCCCGGGGCCTGCGCCAGGTGAACCTGCTGCGGACGGCCACGGAACCGTGGAGCGCGATCGCTTCGGTCCGTACGGTCCAGCAGCCGGTGCGCTGGCTCGGCCTGCCGCGGACCGTGCAGGGCCAGGCCCTCCTCGTCGAGCGGCGCCAGGGCGAACCCTTGCGGACCCTGGTCACGGACCACAACGGCGACTTCCTCGGCCGCCCGGAATCCTTCGAACGCGCCGCGGACGTGCTGGAGGCCTGGGCGGCGGAGTACCGGCGGGGGTAGGGGCCGGGCGGTAGGGGGCGGAGGGCGGGCCTTAGGGGGCGGGGGAACAGATTCCCTAGGGGACGCAAACGCCCCCTGCGGGCCGCAACCGGTGGGGGGCGGAGGGTATTCCGGCGGGGGTGCCCCGGCGGGGGGTATTTCGTCGGGGGTGTCCTGACGGGGGGTGTCCCGACGGAAGGTGTTCCGGCGGGGGTGTCCCAACGGGGGTGTCCCGACGGCGGTGCTCCAGCGGGGGGATGCCCCGGCGGGCGGTGCTCCAGCGGGGAGATGCCCCGACGGGCGGTGCCCCAGCGGGGAGATGCGCCGGTGGGCGGTGCCCCAGCGGGGCGGTGCCCCAGCGGGGCGGTGCCCCAGCGGGGCGGTGCCCCAGCGGGGCGATGCGCCGGTGGGCGGTGCCCCAGCGGGGCGGTGCCCGGCGGGGCGGTGCCCCAGCGAGGGGATGCCCCGACGGGCGGTGCTCCGACGGGTGTTTCGGCGGGCGGTGCCCCAGCGAAGGGGATGCCCCGGCGGGGCGGTGTCCCGCCCCGTGTCCCGGCGGGCGGTGCCCCGGCGGGTGTCCCGGCGCGGTATGGGGCTACGCCGGGGCGGCCGGTAGCGGAATGCTACGGGTGGCGGCGGGGCGAGGGGTCCAGCGCTTCCGGTGCCGGAAAGGGGCAGGTCGCGGTGGGTCGTTGCAGGGCCGGGCCCGTGTGAGCGGCTGCGGGGAGGGCCAGGGCGGGGCGGCCGGTGTTCGTCGCCCGGCCGGCCCGGGCCCGCACGACCTGCCCCGGCCTGCCCCTCCTCGTTTCGTGTATCGCCGGTGCGTGGCTAGGCCGGTGCGCCGGCCTCGTACAGGGTGATCGCGCGTTGCATGGCCTTGCGGGCGCGGGGGGTGTCGCGGGCGTCGTGGTAGGCGACGGCCAGGCGGAACCAGGTGCGCCAGTCGCCGGGGGCGGCTTCGGTTTCGGCCTGGCGGCGGGTGAAGACCTCGTCGGCGGAGTCCCGGTCGATGCGGCCGCCGGGGGTCCGCTTCAGTTCGTCGGCCGGGAGGCCGCCCTCCGCCTCCAGTACGGCCGCGAGCCGGTGGGCGTTGCGCGCGAAGCGGGTGTTGTGCCAGAGGAACCAGCCGCCGAGGCAGGGCAGCACGAAGGCCACCGCGCCCATGCCCATGGCGGCCGGCTCGCCGGTCAGCAGGAGCAGTACGCCCTCCATGGCCACCACGCCGAAGACGAGGACCAGAACGGTGGCGAGGAAGAAGTAGGTGAACTTTCCGCCCATGACTGCCGGCCTCAGCCCAGATCGAGGAAGTTTTCCAGGCCCACCGTCAGGCCCGGGGTGGTCACCACGCGGCGGACGCCGAGCAGGATGCCGGGCATGAAGCTGCTGTGGTGGAGGGAGTCGTGGCGGATGGTGAGGGTCTCGCCCTCGCCGCCGAGGAGGACCTCCTGGTGGGCCAACAGGCCGCGCAGGCGGACCGAGTGGACCGGGATGCCGTCGACGTCCGCGCCGCGGGCACCGTCCAGCGCGGTGGCGGTGGCGTCCGGCTGCGGGGCGCAGCCGGCCTCCTCACGGGCCTTCGCGATCAGCTGGGCGGTGCGCGCCGCGGTGCCGGAGGGCGCGTCGGCCTTGTTCGGGTGGTGCAGCTCGACGACCTCGACGGACTCGAAGAACCGGGCCGCCTGCTGGGCGAACCGCATGGTCAGCACCGCGCCGATGGAGAAGTTCGGAGCGATCAGCACGCCCGCCTGCGGTGCCGCGGCGAGCGAGGTGCGCAGCTGCGCGAGGCGGTCCTCGGTCCAGCCGGTGGTGCCGACGACGGCGTGGATGCCGTGCCGGACGCAGTAGTCGAGGTTGCCCATCACCGAGGCGGGGTTGGTCAGCTCGACCACGACCTGGGTGTCGTTCTCGACCAGCGTCTCCAGCTTGTCGCCGCGGCCCAGGGCGGCGACCAGCTCCATGTCCTCGGCGGCCTCGACGGCCCGTACGGCCTCGGAGCCGATGCGGCCCCGGGCTCCGAGTACGGCCACGCGCAGCTTGCTCATCGTTTCCTGTCTTTCTGTCGGTGGTACGGCGACGGGCGACCCCGTTCCAAGGGTGCGGCGCTAGGCGACGATGTCGTCCAGGCGCGCCGCCTGCCGGTCCTTCAGCGGGCCGATGACGGACAGCGAGGGGCGCCGGCCCAGGATCTCGCGGGCCACCTCGCGCACCTCGTCGGGGGTGACGGCCGCTATCCGGGCGAGCATGTCGTCGACCGACATCTGCTCGCCCCAGCACAGCTCGCTCTTGCCGATGCGGTGCATCAGGGCGCCGGTGTCCTCCAGGCCGAGGACGGTGGAGCCGCGCAGCTGGCCGATCGCGCGGTGGATCTCGTCGTCGCTGAGGCCGTGCGCGGCGACCTGGTCGAGTTCGTCGCGGCAGATCTTGAGGACGTCGTCCACCTGGTTGGGGCGGCAGCCCGCGTAGACGCCGAACAGGCCGCAGTCGGCGAAGCCCGAGGTGTAGGAGTACACGCTGTAGGCGAGGCCCCGCTTCTCCCGGATCTCCTGGAAGAGGCGGGAGGACATGCCGCCGCCGAGGGCGGTGTTCAGTACGCCCATGGCCCAGCGGCGGTCGTCGGTGCGGGCCATGCCGGGGACGCCGAGGACCACGTGGGCCTGTTCGGTCCTGCGGTTGAGCAGTTCGACGCGGCCGGCGGTGCGGATGGCGCGGGATCCGGAGCGCGGTGCGACCGGGGTGGCGTCCGTCCGGTCGAGCGCCCCGGCCTGCTCGAAGGCGCGGCGGACCTGGCGGACGACCTTGGCGTGGTCGATGTTGCCGGCCGCGGTGACGACGAGGTGGGTGGGGTCGTAGTGCTTCTTGTAGAAACGGCGGATGCGCTCGGCGGTGAGGGCGTTGACGGTGTCGACGGTGCCCAGGACGGGGCGGCCGAGCGGGGTGTCACCGAGCATGGTGTGGGCGAACAGGTCGTGCACGCAGTCGCCCGGGTCGTCCTCGGTCATCGCGATCTCTTCGAGGATGACGCCGCGTTCGGCGTCCACGTCCTCGGCCTCGATCAGCGACCCGGTGAGCATGTCGCACACCACGTCGATGGCGAGCGGCAGGTCGGTGTCGAGCACCCGCGCGTAGTAGCAGGTGTATTCCTTCGCGGTGAAGGCGTTCATCTCGCCGCCGACCGCGTCGATGGCCGAGGAGATGTCCAGTGCGCTGCGCTGCTCGGTGCCCTTGAACAGCAGGTGTTCGAGGTAGTGGGTGGCGCCGTTCAGGGCCGGGGTCTCGTCGCGGGAGCCGACGTGCGCCCAGATGCCGAAGGTGACGGAGCGGACCGAGGGCAGCGTCTCGGTGACGATGCGCAGGCCGCCGGGCAGGGTGGTGCGGCGGACCGTGCCGGCGCCCGCGGTGCCCTTGAGAAGCGTTTGGGTACGGGCGACGGCCCGCCCCTCCGTGGAGGTGCGGGCCGTCGTCGTGTGCGTACGGGACGTCACTTGTCGGCGTCGTCCTTCTTGTCTTCCTTGGCGGCGTCCTCTTCCTCGATCACGGGGATGAGGGAGAGCTTGCCGCGCTGGTCGATCTCGGCGATCTCGACCTGGACCTTGGCGCCGACGCCGAGCACGTCCTCGACGTTCTCCACGCGCTTGCCACCGGCGAGCTTGCGGATCTGCGAGATGTGCAGCAGGCCGTCCTTGCCCGGGAGCAGGGAGACGAACGCACCGAAGGTGGTGGTCTTGACGACCGTGCCCAGGTAGCGCTCGCCGACCTCCGGCATGGTCGGGTTGGCGATGCCGTTGATCGTGGCGCGGGCGGCCTCGGCGGCCGGGCCGTCGGCGGCACCGATGTAGATGGTGCCGTCGTCCTCGATCGTGATCTCGGCGCCGGTGTCCTCCTGGATCTGGTTGATCATCTTGCCCTTGGGGCCGATGACCTCGCCGATCTTGTCCACGGGGATCTTGACGGTGATGATCCGCGGGGCGTTCGGGGACATCTCGTCCGGGGTGTCGATCGCCTCCATCATCACGTCGAGGATGTGCAGACGGGCGTCGCGGGCCTGCTTGAGGGCCGCGGCCAGGACGGACGCCGGGATGCCGTCCAGCTTGGTGTCGAGCTGGAGGGCGGTGACGAACTGCTTGGTGCCGGCGACCTTGAAGTCCATGTCGCCGAAGGCGTCCTCCGCACCGAGGATGTCGGTGAGGGTGACGTAGTGGGTCTCGCCGTCGATCTCCTGGGAGATCAGGCCCATGGCGATACCGGCGACCGGGGCCTTGAGCGGCACACCGGCGTTCAGCAGCGACATGGTGGAGGCGCAGACCGAGCCCATGGACGTCGAGCCGTTGGAGCCGAGGGCCTCGGACACCTGGCGGATCGCGTAGGGGAACTCCTCGCGGGTCGGCAGGACCGGCATCAGCGCGCGCTCGGCGAGCGCGCCGTGGCCGATCTCGCGGCGCTTCGGGGAGCCGACGCGGCCGGTCTCGCCGGTGGAGTACGGCGGGAAGTTGTAGTTGTGCATGTAGCGCTTGCGGGTCACCGGGGAGAGGGTGTCCAGCTGCTGCTCCATGCGGAGCATGTTGAGGGTGGTGACGCCCAGGATCTGGGTCTCGCCACGCTCGAACAGGGCGGAGCCGTGCACCCGCGGGATCGCCTCGACCTCGGCGGCGAGCGTACGGATGTCCGTGACGCCGCGGCCGTCGATGCGCTTCTTCTCCTTGATGACGCGCTCACGGACCAGGGTCTTGGTCAGCGAGCGGTACGCGGCGGAGATCTCCTTCTCGCGGCCCTCGAACTCCGGCAGCAGCTTCTCGGCGGCCAGACCCTTGACGCGGTCCAGCTCGGTCTCGCGCTCCTGCTTGCCGGCGATGGTCAGCGCCTGGGCGAGCTCGTCCTTGACGGCCTTGGTGAGGGCCTCCAGGACGTCGTCCTGGTAGTCGAGGAAGATCGGGAACTCGCCGGTCGGCTTGGCGGCCTTGGCGGCCAGGTCCGACTGGGCCTTGCACAGGACCTTGATGAACGGCTTGGCGGCCTCCAGGCCGGCGGCGACGACCTCCTCGGTGGGGGCCTCGGCGCCGTCCTTGACCAGCTGGATGGTCTGGTCGGTGGCCTCAGCCTCGACCATCATGATCGCGACGTCGCCGTCCGGGAGGACCCGGCCGGCCACGACCATGTCGAAGACCGCGTCCTCGAGCTCGGTGTGCGTCGGGAAGGCGACCCACTGGCCCTTGATGAGGGCGACGCGGGTGCCGCCGATGGGGCCGGAGAAGGGCAGGCCGGCCAGCTGCGTGGAGCAGGAGGCGGCGTTGATGGCGACCACGTCGTAGAGGTGGTCGGGGTTGAGCGCCATGATCGTCTCGACGATCTGGATCTCGTTGCGCAGGCCCTTCTTGAAGGACGGGCGCAGCGGGCGGTCGATCAGGCGACAGGTGAGGATGGCGTCCTCGGAGGGGCGGCCCTCACGACGGAAGAAGGAGCCGGGGATCTTCCCGGCCGAGTACATCCGCTCCTCGACGTCGACGGTCAGCGGGAAGAAGTCCAGCTGGTCCTTCGGGTTCTTCGAAGCGGTGGTGGCCGACAGCACCATGGTGTCGTCGTCCAGGTACGCGACGGCGGAGCCGGCGGCCTGCTTGGCCAGGCGGCCCGTCTCGAAGCGAATGGTGCGGGTGCCGAAGGAGCCGTTGTCGATCACGGCTTCGGCGTAGTGGGTCTCGTTCTCCACCAGGAATATCTCCTCGTCTGCGTCTGCTGCCCGTATGGCGGCAGACCGTCTTCGGTGGAGCGCCGGTGCGGGCCGGTCTTCGATCGAAGCACCCGGAGTGATGGCGCATGGTGTCCATGGATCGTCCGGGGCCACTACCGAGGACCGGCGGCCAGGAGGCGCTCCTACCGCGTTCACTTTTGCGATATGGCACCAGAGTACAAAGCTTCCGTCCGCCATGTGGTGGCACGGACATCCGGTGCGTATGGCAAAGGGAGCGGTCCCCGGTGGGAACCGCTCCCTTTACGGCGTCTTACTTGGCGCCCGCCGCGCCGCGGCGGATGCCCAGGCGCTCGACCAGCGCGCGGAAGCGCGTGATGTCCTTCTTCGCCAGGTACTGCAGCAGGCGGCGACGCTGGCCGACCAGCAGCAGCAGACCACGGCGGGAGTGGTGGTCGTGCTTGTGGGTCTTGAGGTGCTCGGTCAGGTCCGAGATGCGGCGGGAGAGCAGCGCGACCTGGACCTCGGGGGAGCCGGTGTCACCCTCCTTGGTGGCGAACTCGGCCATGATCTGCTTCTTCGTAGCGGCGTCGAGCGACACGCGGTACTCCTTGGGGTCTGGGCCGTCGAGCGTCCCTGGTCTGCTTCACAGGGAATCCTTGGATGACTCGGCCGGGCCGTCACACAGCGTACCAGCTGGCAAACGGCCCCCGACCGGGTGGTCGGGGGGCCGTGGCCGTGAGCGGGGGCGGCGCTAGTTGCCGGTGAGGCCGCGCACGGTGTTGTAGACGTCGAGGACCGCCAGGCACAGCGGCACCAGGGACAGCAGCACGAGGCCGTCGAAGATGTCGAAGATCCGGCCCCAGAAGGGGGTGACGCCCTTGCGGGGGACGACCAGGCCGACGCCGACGAGGACGGCCGCGCCGACCGCGATGCTGGTGGAGAACCAGACGGTGCGGATGTTGAGCGGGCCCGCGTCCTGGTACTGCAGGAGGTCCACGAAGATGTCCTGCGGCGGGTGCAGCGCGATGCCCAGGATGAGCAGGACGATGGTCAGGATGCCGGCGATGGTCAGGCAGGCGACCTGCGCGGTGTAGTCGAAGAGCCGGGCGCGCAGCATGATCGTGATGCCGGCGGCCAGGGCGAGCAGCTGGGCCCACATGTTGTCGGAGAAGCCGAGGACGATACCGGCGGAGCCGACGACGAGGGCGGAGCAGCCGGCGACGAGGCCGAGCAGCAGTTCGTGGCCGCGCTTGGCCTGGTTGCCGATCTTGATGAAGTCGACGGACTCGGTCTCGCCGCCGTTGTCCAGGGAGCCCTTGGCGATCTGGTCCGGGGAGCGGTAGCCGATGGGCAGCCGGGCGAAGCGGGCGGAGAGGCCGGGGAGCCAGGCGACCATGGCGATGGCGACGACGGCGGTGACGGCGGCGACCTCGCGGGGCTGGGCGTCGGTGAGGATCGCGGCGAAGACCGCGAGGGTGCCGATGGCGGAGAGGAAGGCGGCCGCGACGAAGGGGGCGTCACCGCGCGGCAGCAGCACCACCAGGAGGACGGATGCGATGAGTACGGTCACGCAGCCGACGAGGAGGTGCAGCCGGCCGGGGCCGGCGCCGTCGTCGACCGGGAAGATGCCGGAGCCGGCGATGAGCAGGTGCGGCAGCGCGGACAGGCCCAGGGCGATGGAGGAGCCGTGGTCGTCGTAGACCCGGGCGCGGACGCCGGCGAGGGCGACCAGGACGATGCCGACGACGCCGGCGATGATGCCGGGCAGGCGGTGCATGTCGCGGTTCATCGGGTTCGAGAACCACAGGGCGAACGCCATCATGACGAGCAGCAGCACACCGGCGCTGAGGCCGAGGGTGTGCATGAGGTCGTCGCTCCAGCGGCTGCGGTTGCGCTTGACCGCGGAGGCGACGGCGTCGGAGACGTCGTCGAAGACCGGGAGCGGCAGCGATTCGGCGAACGGCTTCAGGAGCAGGAGGTCGCCGTCGAGGATCTGCTGCTGCGCGAGCGACTGCCCGGCGTCGAGGACCGTTCCGTCGCGGCGTACGAGGTGGTAGCCGGTGGGTGCGCCCTCCGCCTGGGACTGTCCGGAGAGCCGCAGGATCTCCGGGTAGATGTCGACGAGTGCGACGTCCTCCGGCAGTGCCACGTCGATCCGTGCGTCCGGCGCGGCGACTGTGACCCGGCAAAAGCCGGTGCCAGTGCTCGTGCTCACCTGGCGGTTCCCCCTATCCGTTGGGCGTTTTGTCGCTTCGCGCGCCGTATATATAGAGCCGTCTCTGCGGGGCCGTGGCACGCTCGCGAGGCGTCAGCGTACCGTCCAATTCAGCGGCTGCCCCACCCACCCCGAGTCTTGACGCTTAACAGTAGGATCAACGCCTGGTTCGGGCCAAGGACTTGGCTCGGGGGACCGTCGAATCCAACGGGGGCGGTCCGAGACTGCGAGATGCATGAAGGACTGATGCCTCGGTGAGCGTTGTCATCGTCAAGCGCCCGCCCCGCGCGCTGCCACCTGAAGTCCCCTCGGAGGAGGTGACACTTGAGGCTCCGCCTGAGCTGCCCCGCGAAGGTGAGCAGGAGAACCTCTTCATGACGTTTATGCCCATGATGGGTATGGCGTCCTCCGCGGGATTCCTGTTCATGGGCAACCAGCCGTTCATGAAAATCATGGGTGGCTTTATGGTGGCGTCCACGCTGGCAATGGCGATCATGCAGATCGTCAAGGCCCGCCAAGGCCCTTCCGGACAAATGGTCCAGGAGCGCCAGGATTACCTCAAGTACCTTGCGCAGAAGCGGAAAGAGGTACGGCGTACCGCACGTAAGCAGCGGGATGCACAGCTTTTCACCCACCCCGATCCGAGCCAGTTGTGGTCGATCGTCGCGGAGGGCAAACGCGTCTGGGAACGCCGGGCTTCCGACCCCGACTTCGGGCAGGTGCGTCTCGGGCTCGGGCCGCAGCAGCTGGCCACCCCCCTGCGGGCTCCGGAGACCGCCCCGGTCGACGAGCTGGAGCCGCTCACCGCGCACGCGATGAAGGAATTCCTCGACAAGCACGGGCAGTTGGACAACCTGCCGCTCGCGGTCTCGCTGCGCGCCTTCTACCACCTGACGATCTCCGGTGACCCGGACACCGTCTACGGCTCGGCCCGTTCCATCCTCTCGCAGCTGTGCACCCTGCACTCCCCCGAGGACCTGGTCGTGGCCGTCGTCGCGGCGCCCGGTGCGCAGGCGGAGTGGGAGTGGACGAAGTGGCTGCCGCAGGTGCAGGACAAGACCACGGACGGCGCGGGCAGCCGCCGGCTGGTCGTCGGTGACCTCGGCGAGGTCGAGGAGCTGCTGGCGGACGAGCTGGAGGGCCGCGGGCGGTTCAACCCGCAGGGCACCCCGGTCACCGACACCCCGCACGTGGTGATCGTGCTGGACGGCGGCGAGGTGCCGATGGACTCGGTGATCGCCGGGGCCGAGGGCCTGCAGGGCGTCACCATCATCGAGGTCGTCCCGGGCGACCTGGACGAGATCCGCGGTGGTCTGGCCGTCCAGGTGTGGCCGGGCAAGCTGGTGCTGGAGTCGGCCAGCGGCGCGGTCTACCACGGTGTCTGCGACACCCTCTCGATCGCCGAGTCCGAGGCGCTGGCGCGTCAGCTGGCTCCGCTGCGGGCGGGCTCCGGTGCCGACGGTGAGGAACCGCTGCTGTCCGCCCTGGACTTCACCGACCTGCTCAACATCGGTGACGCCGGGTCCCTGGACGTCTCGCGCACCTGGCGGCCGCGGACGCTGGCCGAGCGGCTGCGCGTCCCGATCGGCGTCGACCGCGACGGCCAGCCCGTCATGCTGGACATCAAGGAAGCCTCCCAGCAGGGCATGGGCCCGCACGGCCTCTGTGTCGGTGCGACCGGTTCCGGTAAGTCCGAGGTGCTGCGCACGCTGGTGCTGGCGCTGGCGGTCACGCACTCCTCCGAGACGCTGAACTTCATCCTCGCGGACTTCAAGGGTGGCGCCACCTTCACCGGCATGTCGGAGATGCCGCACGTCGCGGCGGTCATCACCAACCTCGGTGAGGACGTCACGCTGATCGACCGCATGCGCGACTCGATCACCGGTGAACTCCAGCGCCGCCAGGAGCTGCTGCGCTCCGCGGGCAACTACGCCAACATCACCGACTACGAGAAGGCGCGTGCCGCGGGTGCCCCGCTGGACCCGCTGCCCTCGCTGGTGATGATCATCGACGAGTTCTCCGAGCTGCTCGCCGCCAAGCCGGACTTCATCGAGATGTTCATCCAGATCGGCCGTATCGGCCGTTCGATGGGTGTGCACATGCTGCTCGCCTCGCAGCGTCTGGAAGAGGGCAAGCTGCGCGGTCTGGACACCTTCCTGTCCTACCGGCTGGGTCTGCGGACGTTCTCCGCGGCCGAGTCGCGGACCGCGATCGGTGTACCGGACGCCTACCACCTGCCGAACGTCCCCGGTTCCGGCATCCTGAAGTACGACACCGAGACGATGGTGCAGTTCAAGGCCGCGTACGTGTCCGGTACCTACCGCGGTCCGGGCGGCGGCGGCCGGGGCGGCAGCGGCGGCCGGTCGATGCGGATGCCGGTGCCGTTCACCGCGGCCCCGGTCATCGAGCAGATCATCGAGGAGCCCGTCGTCGAGGCGACGGAGCCGGAGATCGACGACGCGCTCGCCGACACCGTGCTCGACGTCATGGTCCAGCGGATGCAGGGCCAGGGCCCGCCGGCGCACCAGGTGTGGCTGCCCCCGCTGGAGGAGGCGCCGACCGTCAACCAGCTGCTGCCGGCGCTCGCGGTCACGCCCGAGCGGGGCGTGCACGCGGCGGAGTACACCGCGCTCGGCAAGCTCGTGGTGCCGGTCGCGCTGGTGGACAAGCCGTTCGAGCAGCGTCGTGACGTGATGTACCTGGACTTCTCCGCCGGTGCCGGTCACGGTCTGGTCGTCGGTGGTCCGCAGTCCGGCAAGTCGACCCTGATCCGTTCCGCGATCGCGGCGTTCGCGCTCACCCACACCCCGGCCGAGGTGCAGTTCTACTGCCTCGACTTCGGTGGCGGCGGCATGCTCACGATGGAGGACCTGCCGCACGTCGGCGGGTCGCCTCACGTCTGGACGCGGAGAAGGTCCGCCGTACGGTCGCCGAGGTCGTCGGCATCCTCAACCAGCGCGAGGAGTTCTTCCGGCAGAACAGCATCGACTCGATCGCGACCTACCGCCAGCGGCGGGCCGCGGGCGCCTTCCCCGACGAGAAGTGGGGCGACGTCTTCCTGATCATCGACGGCTGGGGAACCTTCAAGACCGATTACGAGCAGCTCGACCCGGTGATCCTGGACATCGCCGCGCGCGGTCTCGGTTTCGGTGTCCACCTGGTCCTCGGCGCCGCCCGCTACACCGAGGTCCGCCCGGCGCTGCGCGACCAGCTCCTCAACCGCGTCGAGCTGCGCCTGGGTGACCCGATGGAGTCGGAGTTCGACCGCAAGCGCGCGGAGAACGTCCCGATGGGCAAGCCGGGCCGTGGTCTGTCCCCGGAGAAGCTCGACTTCCTCTCGGCGCTGCCGCGTCTGGACGGGATGAGCGACCCGGAGACGATCAGCGACGGCATCGCCAACCTGGTGTCGACGGTCAAGGAGCACTGGCAGGGCGCGCCCGCCCCCAAGGTGCGGATGCTGCCGACGATGCTCCACGCCGCCGAGCTGCCCAAGGGCAGCGACTACCCGGAGCACGGCATCGCGATCGGTGTCGACGAGACCACGCTGTCGCCGGCGTTCATCGACTTCGAGACCGACCCGCTGCTGGTCATCTACGGCGAGAGCGAGTCCGGCAAGTCGTCGCTGCTGCGCCTGCTGACCAAGCAGATCGCCGAGCGGTACCCGTCGGACAAGGCGCTGATGGTGGTCTCCGACTACCGGCGCGCGCTGCTCGGCGAGGTCCCCGAGAGCCATCTGTACAAGTACTGCGCCGCGGGCCCGCAGCTGCAGGAGGTCATCAGCGGACTGGCCGGTTCGCTGGGCCGCCGGATGCCCGGGCCGGACGTCACGCCGGAGCAGCTGCGCAACCGCAGCTGGTACGACCTGCCGGACGCGTTCGTGATCGTGGACGACTACGACCTGGTGGCGACCAGCAGCGGCAACCCGCTGCAACCGCTGCTGGAGTACCTGCCGTTCGCCCGTGACCTGGGTCTGCGCCTGATCATCGCGCGCAGCTCCTCGGGCGCCGGACGGTCGTCGTTCGAGCCCGTGATGCAGCGTACGAAGGAGCTCGGTGCGCAGGGTCTGATCCTTTCGGCCGACCCGGCGGAGGGCCCGCTGATGGGCAACATCAAGGGCCAGCAGCTGACTCCCGGCCGGGCCACGTTCATCACGCGCAAGCGGGGTGCGCAGCTGGTCCAGACGGGCTGGCTGCCGGCCCACGGCGGGTAACCGGCGAGCACGGCAACGGCGGTGGGGCGTCCCTCTGGGAGGGGCGCCCCACCGCCGTTTCGTGTGGGGTGCGCGCTACGGCCGGGCCGCTGCGGGCGGCGCGGCCGGTCGGTCAGCCGAACGCGCCGTGCTGGGTGGTATCGGGGGCGGCCGGTTCCGCGGGCTTCTTCTCCGCCGGGGCCGGCGCGTCCTTCTTGCCGGACGCGCCGGAGGTGGTGGAGC
Source organism: Streptomyces endophytica (assembly GCF_026153355.1). Classification (GTDB taxonomy): domain Bacteria; phylum Actinomycetota; class Actinomycetes; order Streptomycetales; family Streptomycetaceae; genus Streptomyces; species Streptomyces endophytica. The sequence goes on from NZ_CP110636.1 coordinate 183,570, forward strand.
CGGCGGACGGGGCCGGCGCGGCCTTGGGTCCCGCTCCGCGCCCGGCGCCGGCTCCGGGCCGGCCGGCTGGGTCCGTACGCCCTTGGCGAGGCCCTCGCCGCCGCGGGTCGCGGCCTCGCCGTCCCGGGCCGGTCCGAACGGGTCCGGCCCGTGGGCGGCCGTGGAGGTCTCCCAGGTGTGCCGTAGCTGCGGGACCGAGCTCTGGCCGCCGCCCTTGCCGCCGCGCTTGCCGAACGCGCCGCCGAGGCCGTTGGCGAGCTGGCCGAGCGCCATGAAGCCGTAGGCGACCTGGGGGCCGGACGAGCCCTGGCCGCCGCCCGAGGCGCTGTGCGCCTGCGGGGCGCCGTGGTCCTGGTCGTCCTTGTGGTCGTCGGGGTGCTGCGCGGCGGCGTTCTCCAGGTCGGCCGCGGCCAGTTCGAAGGCCGGCAGCGCCTCGTCCACGGACCGCTTGAGGCGGTGCCACTCCGCGGCGAACCCCTCGCCCGCCGGGCCGTGCCAGTTGGCCGCGGCCGCGGTGCCGACGTGCCGGTCCAGGTCCCGGACCATGCCGTCGAGGTGCTTGCCCATCTCCCGCCAGCCGGCCGCCGCTTCGTGCAGGGCCTCGGGGTTGCGTCGTCCGCTCACTTGGCGCTCCGCATCTTCTCGACGCTCCGCAGGGTGTCGACCAGCTCGTCCTCGGCCGCCTCCGTGTTGGTGACGGTCTCCTTGATACCGCTGCTGACCTCGGCGAGCCGCTCCTGCAGCTGGACCAGGGCGTGCTCGGCCTGCTCGTAGAGCTCGCGGAACGGCCGGGCGGCCTCGTCGCTGCCGAATCCGTCCCGCAGCGCCTCGGCATCGGCCCGCCGTCTGAATGCGGCCAACTGCCGGCTCAGTTCTTCCGCGCGTATCCCGAAGGAGGCACCGAGCTTGTGCAACTCCTCCGTACTGAGCCGGACTTCGTCGGACATCATTTCTCCCCGAATTGAATGACAGCTGCCTGCCAACATCGCCTCAGGTCTAGCACACCCGCAATAGCCCCGAAGCCCACTGTGAACCGGCCGGGCGCCCGGCCGCGGAATGGATACGGAGCAATATGCGGCAATACCGACAACCCCCGCCTTGACGACGCGTTCACATCCGTCATTAGACTCTGGACGCCGGTGCAGCACGCGTGGTTGCTGTGCCATCACGTCGAGGGGGCAGGGATGAGCAACGAGCGGCAGATCCAGGACGAGGACCTGATGGACGTCGCCCAGGATCCGGAGCAGGCGCATCGGCTGCGCAAGGCGCTGAAGGTCCTCGCGGAAAACCCCAACGTCGGCGGCAAGCTCCAGGAGATGGCCCAGGAGGTGCTGTCCGGCCGCATCGGCATGAAGGACGCCATCCAGACGCCGGGCTACATGGACGCCATCGGTGACCGGCTGACCGAGATGCGGCGGGCCGCGGAGGACCAGACCATGGCCGAGCGCGAGGAGTCGCGCGAGAAGTTCGCCGCCTGGCAGAAGGAACAGGAAGAGAAGGAAGACCAGGAGCGCGCCGAGCGCGACGGGCCGTCGGGCAACATCGTCACCGGCTCGCGGCGCGGCGGCGGTCGCGGCCACCGCGGCTGATCGGTTCGCCGCCGCCGTCCCTGACCGGCCCCGGAGCGAATTACCGGGATCTTCCAAGGGCTTGGGCGTGCGTGTGCGGGCTTGCGCCGTATTGCGGCGTCGTGCCGTATTGCGGCGTCACGCAAAGCACCCGGGGTGCGCGGAGCGAACGAAGCAGATCAATACCCGGGAATTTCGGGCATTGATCTGCTTCTTTCTCCACAGGACATTTCCAGCACTCCCGATTTCTCCACAACCGGCGGACGCACCCGGCGGATGAGGCCGCAGGAGCCCCCGCCCTCACCGGCGCCCCACGCGCCCCTGGCATGCCGCCCGTGCACCCGCTCCGGCCTGCGTGTTCCAGTTCCGGCACAGCCGGACCCGCGGCGTCCCGCACACGCGGCCCGGATCATAGGATCGAACCGGTAAGCCGGTACAACGCAGGAATCCACGAAGGTGGAGGGCGGGATTGATGGGGGACGAGGAAGCCATGAGCGCCTCAGATGAAGGAAACGCCCGAACGGCCGGATACGCTCCGCATCCGTACATCGGCGGCCGCACCGCCGTGCTGCGCGCCCTGTCGGCCTGGCGCATGCGCTGGCCCGGTGCGCCGCGCGTCATCGTGCTCACCGGAAACCCGGGCAGCGGGCGGTCCCGCCTGATCACCGGCTTCCTGATGATGTGCGATCCCGACTACCGCAAGCAGCTGCCGCTGGACGAGCTGGACCCGGCCACGGTGCCGCCGGACCTGCCGCCGCCGGCCGTACCGGGCCCCGAGGGCCGTACCGCCGCGCAGGTGCTGTGGCTCATCGCCGACCACTTCGGCCTGCGGGCCGGCCGCACCGAGGACGTCTTCACCGAACTCGCCGCGCGCGAGGAGACGGTGACGGTCGTGGTGCCGGACGTCGACCGGGCCGGCCCGGTGCGCGCCGCCCAGGAGCCGGCCCGCCTCGTACGGGAGGTGCTCGCCCCGCTCGCCGCCGTCGAAACGGTTCAGCTGCTCGCCGACGTCCCGCGGGAACTGGCCGCGGAGCTCGCCGGGCGCTGCCGTCCGGGCAGGTCCAGGTCATCGATCTCGACGCGCCCGAGTGGGCCGACCCCGCAGGACTGGTGCTGCACGCCGAGACCGCGCTCGACCCGGGCACCGGCGCCCCGGAACTCCCGTACACCACCGACCCGTCGGCCCGCCGGGCGCTCGCCGAGGCGCTGGCCGGACGCGCGGCGGGCAGCCGGCTCACCGTCCAGCTGGCGGTGCAGTCGCTGATCATGCAGCCCGAGGGCTTCGACCCGGCGGACCCCGACCTGCTGCCCGGCAGCGTGGGCGAGGCACTCGATGTGCACGCCCGCCGGCTGGGCGCCGACCCGCAGACCCTGCGGCTGATGCTGGCCCCGCTGGCGTTCGCCGAGGGCGAGGGCCTGCCGGTCCAGCTGCTGGTCCCCTGGCGAGCGCCGTCGCCGGACGGGACATGAGCCAGGACATCGCCGACGGCATGCTGCTGGCCGCCCCGTTCATCCAGCCGGTCGAGGCCGGGGCGGACGACGACGCGGCGGACGGCTCGGCGGCGGACGGCGAGGGGCCACGGACGCCCCCGGTGCCGGGCCCGGCCGGTCGCTGCTCCGCCTGATGCACCCCGCCCTCGCCGAGGAGATCCGCGCCGGCCTGCCCGACGTCCGGGACGCCCAGACCAGGATCGCCATGGCGCTGCTGGAGGCGGTCCCCCAGCAGGACTGGGCGCAGGCCGATCCGTACCTGCGCGACCACCTCGCGGCGCACACCCTCGAAGCCGGTCTGCTGCCCCAACTCCTCACCGACCCGGGCCTGTTCGCGCACGCCGACCCGGTGGTCCTGCGGGCCGCCATCGAGGCCGTCCCGCTGGAAGCGCTGGGCGCACCGGCCCGTACGTACCTGCGCACGGCTCCGCTGCTCACCCGCTCGCAGGCTCCGGCCGAGATGCGGGCGGCCTTCCTGGAGACCGCGTTCGTCGAGGACGGGCTGACGCCGTACGCCGAGGCGCTGCACACCCGCGGCTTCCGGCTGCCGTGGCGGACGCTCTGGAGCGCACCGCTGCCCGGCGTCCGCGCGGTGACGACCGGCACCCTCCCCCAGGAGGGCGCGGGCCCGCGTCCCGTCGTCGCCCTGGTCGTCCCCGAGGACACTCCCGGCTCCCGTACGGTGTCGTCCCCCACGGACGGCACCGGACCCGAGCCGGACACCACAGAGGGCGCGGACGGGGCGGGCGCGCCGGACGTCGCCCCCGGCCCGGCGGCCAGGCGATCCTCCTGCACGACCTTCGGACCCCGGAGTTCCTCGACGCCGACCCCGCGCAGGTGCTGCGCCCCACGGAGGACGAGCGGGCCGAGGCGCCCTTCGGGCTCAGCCGGGGCGCCGACTACCTGCGGGTCTGGGCCCGGGCGACCCAGGAGGTGGTGGCCGCGCTGGTGTCCGACACCCCGATCACCGGCGCCGACCTCTCCGCGGACGGTGTGCTCGTCATCGCCACCGAGCGCGGCGTGACCGCCCGGCAGATCCTCGCGGCCGCCCCCGCCGCCCCCACCGTGCCGGCCCAGCGCGCCGGCACCACTGACGCCGACGCTTCCCACGGCCTCGAAGGAGACCACTCGTGATCACCCAGGCGCAGGCACACGCCACCGCCGCCCGCTGGCTCAACCCCGAGGGACACCAGGGCCCGCCGCGTGAGGTCGCCATGCAGGAGTTCGACCTCGGCTGGGTGGTGTGGGCCGTACCGCCGCCCCCGGAGGTCGACCCGGAGACCGGGCAGCGCCGCCCGCCCGCCGAGATCGGTACCGCCTGCGGCGTGGTCGACCGGGCCTCCGGCGAGCTGACGGTCTGGCCGTCCGTACCGGTCGACGAGGTCGTGCGGATGTACCAGCAGAAGCACGGCGGCGGCGCGGCCCCGGCGGAACCCGCCCGGCCGCCGGTCACCGGCCCCGGTAACACCGCCGTCGCCACCTTCGACGACCCCGCGACCGGCGAGGAGACCAGCCTCGCCCGCGTCTCGGCCCCCGGCCTGCCGCCCGCGGAGTACCAGCTGTACGAGGAGCTGCGGCGGCTGGGCGTGGACCCCGCGGCCGTCCGCGCGGTCCACACCGACCTGCGCCCGGCCCTGCTGCCCGGCGGCTACCCGGGCGACTTCGTCCTCCGTGCGTTCCCCAACGCCTCGTTCTCCTGCACCGAGGGCTACGGCATGCGCCCCGAGGAGCGCGCCGAGGGCGTCGCGGGGCTGCTGCGGCACGTCGAGATGATGCACCAACTGGCGGGCCAGCAGCCGCCGCCGCGGCCGCACCGGGTGCCGGTGCCGGAGCGCGTCGAGCCGGCGCCGCAGATGCGGGACGTGGCCCTCGGCAAGCACCTGGTGGAGGTCTACGGCCCCGAGGGCATCCGCCGCCCGGACGCCGACGACCTGGCCGCGACCCAGCTGCCCGAAGCCACCAGGAACACCCTGGTCTGGGCCGGACTCCCGTCCCAGGTCCCGTACTTCTTCACGGCCGACCGCCCCGACGCCCCGCCCGCCGGCGGGCTGTTCCCCGACGTGGCGACCCACCTCCGGGAGATCGGCACGCAGGCCAAGGAGCAGACGCTCGAAACGCTGGCCGGCTACGTCCGGATCGGCACCGACGGCCTCTACACCATCGCCGTCCAGTGCACCGCCCCGGAGGCCAACCAGAACCTGATCGGCACCGTCTGGGCCGTCCAGCCCTCCTCCGGCGGCGGCCGCTTCGTCAACCGCACCGCCTCCGCCTACCTCCGCTCCCTGGCCCTCCTCACCACCACCCGCCAGGAGATGCAGGGCCTGGACCCGGCAACGGCGGGCACGGCGGTGGCGGCCTTCCAGGAGCAGATCGCGGCGATCGACTCCTGGGCACTGGACGACCCCGGCAACTGGTGGTCGCTGGTGATCGAGCAGATGTGGCACGGGTTGTTCTGAGGGGAGGAGTGGGACGGGGTTCCGGGGCGCGGACGTTCCGGGGCCCGGGGGCCCGGGGGTGCCATGGTTCCCGGGGTCATGGTTCCGGGAGTGCCATGGTTCCGGGCGCTGGGCCCCGTCCGCTCCTCTCGCGCGTCCCCCGCGTATCCCCGTACGCATCCCCCGAGCCCGCTCGGGGGGTGCGCCAGGTTCCTCCAGGGCTCCGTACTTACGGCAGCAGGAGCCAGTCCGCGGCCAGTGCGGCCGCCAGACCGATGCCCAACAGCCAGGTGCCGAGCCGGGTACGCCCGTGCCGGCTGAGTTCGATCACCACCCCGCAGAGCACCAGCGCGGCTCCGTACACCCCGACCACGAGCACCGACGTACGCGAGGCCAGGCGCACCACGAGCACCACCGCCATAGTGGCCATGAGCACCGAGGCCAGGACGATGCGTATCCGCCGCGCCTGACGTGGGGTCAGCCCCACGCGATTCTCGGACTCGGCCTCTTCGCTGTCGGAGTCGCCCTCTTCTCCGTCGGGAGCGAGCTCTTCGTCGTCGGACGGGGCCTCTTCCGTGTCGGACGGGGTCTCCCCCTGGTCGGACGAGGTCTCTCCCTCGTCGGGCGAGATCTCTCCCTGGCCGGACGAGGTCTCTCCCCCGCCGGGCGAGATCTCTCCCTCATCGGAAACGAGCTCGCCGTCCTCGGAAACGGGCTTGTCGTCCCGGGAAACCGGTTTGCCGTCCTCGGAAACGGGCTTTCCCTTGCCGGGTTCCGGCTCTTCCTTGCCGGGCTCGGGCTTTCCCTTGCCGGGCTCGGGCTCTTCCTTGCGGGGTGCGTCCATGAGCGGTTCATGCACCTCGGTTCCATGCACTGACGAATGCCTCCATATGCGTGCGTACCGCGCTGCCAAGGGCGATCCATGAACCGTCGGTGAAGCCGACGTCGAACCGTCCCCGGCCGCCCACGGCCTTGGGGTGCGGATTGATCCGAGCGATGTCCGTACGAGGCACCGCCACCCGAAGTCCCACCGCGGTGTGGTGTCGCGCCAACTCGTGTTGCGGTCCACGAGCAGGATCAACCGGCTGTCGGTCATCGCCTGCCGCCGTGGGGTACCCCGGCGTTCGTCAGGTCGACGAGGAAGCGGCCGGCCGTGCTGTTCCAGCCGCCGTCCATGACAGTGCCCCAGATCGCCTTCTCGACGGCGTGGTCGGCGACGTGGTCCAGAGCATCCACCGTGCGCTCCACCCGGTCGCCGACCCGCCCAATGGCTCGGGCCAACGGACTGTTGGCCAGGCGGCTGTTGGTCAGGCGGCTGTTGGCCAGCCGGCTGTTGGTCACCGCTCCCAGCGGACGGGCCACCGCGCCGATTGCGCCGCCCAGCACACCCCGTACCCGCTCCTCGATCGCCGACGGAGCTTGCGGAACGGTCGGAGCGCGCAGCTCGGCGGGGACGGAGGGCAGCGCAGCGTTGGCGAAGTAGTCACAGGCGATGACCAGCCGTTCGCCCGGCTGGAGAAACGACAGGAAGCAGTCGCGGTACTCCGGCTTCATACGGCGCGGCTCCTCTCGTCGGGCGGGCGTCAGCCGACGTGGGGCGTCAGCCGAAGGGGTTGTCGGGATGGCGGGACTGCTGGACCGCCGCCGGGCGCACGACCAGCCGCGGGTTCTTCTCGACTGCCGGTTCGCGAGAGCGGCTGAGCGGGTCCTGTGCGGGTCCTGTGTGGTGGGCGACGGGTCGAAGTCCGGTGGCGACGACGGGTGCGACGAGTGGTGGCTGCCGGGAGCATCCGCGCCACCCTGCCCACTGCCGCCGGAACCCGGACTGGGAGCCGCTCGCCGCTCAACGTCTCGCCGCTCAACGCCTGCTCGTTCTTCTCGACACCGTGCTCGATCGCCTCGTGCGTCGTCCTGGCGCTCCGGGAGATGGCGAACTCCTCCGCTTCACCAGCCTCCTTGAGGTGCTTCCAGGTCAGCGGATTGTACCGCTCCACCTTGGACACCTTCTTGGCCGGCTTGCGTATCTTCAGGACGTCGGCGAGGCTCTCTGCTGCATATCGCACGCACCTTCTCGCCACTCCGGTCGGAGCTCACGCTGGTCTGAAGCTTTGGGTGAACTGTCCTAAAGCTCCTGCGGCAGCGCTGAATTGTTCCGCCACGATCCCAGTCCCCCTGTAGTGGACATGCGCGCAAAGTGGATCTTATTCAACAGCGGGGCGACAGCAGCCGGCTGGCAGGCCACCTGGTGCGGTACGTGCGTGAGGCTGCCCCGGGCCTGGCCGAGCAGTCAGCCACCCTCTCGCCCCCGCTCCCCCACGCCCTCGCTCCCCAGGCCCCTGGGACGCAGGCCGACGCCCCCTCCCCTCCCTCACAATGCCGCTATACCGCTATGCCGCTATGCGGCATGTGCCACCAATGCCATAGACAGGCCAATTTTCACGGAACCTCCACGGCGCCGAGTAAAGACATTCCCTTGAATCCACCGCAGGATCACCCGCCTTGACAGGCCTGCGTTCGGTTCACCTAACCTGGGAACGCTAAACTCGCGCCAAGAGTCAGACGCTAAGAGTCAGAGCGGACGCGCCGAAAAACGGGGGTTGTGGTGGCAGGCAACGAATTTGACGTCGATCCGGATGTCCTGCGCACGCAGGGCAACGCATTCGTCCACATCGGTGGCGATTTCTCCAAGGCGTCGAAGAAGCTGAAGGCCGACCTGGAGGACCTCGGCAGCCCCTGGGAGAACTGCGACTTCGGCGACATCTTCGAAACGATCTACACGCCCATCCGGGACGGAATGTTCGAGTCCATGGACTCCCTGGGCGAGCGCCTCGAAGGCATCGGCGACAAGCTCCAGCACATGGCCCAGACGTACACCGAGTCCGACCAGCAGGGCATCCACACCATCAGCGCCGTCGGCCGCCCGGTCATCTGACGCCCCGCCACCGCACTTACTTCGGGGCGCGCAACCCGGGCCGAGGGCGTGAAATCTCCTCCCGCACCACCTCCCACCCCCTCAGCCCGATTCCCACCTCTCACTTCCCACTCTTTCCATTGCTCTCCGCAATCGGCTACCACTGCACGGGGGACGATCACTGTGTCATTGACGCTGCCAGGCGAGGTCACCTGGGTCCTGGACCTGCTCGGCTACAGCTGGCCGGACGCCGACGAGGACAAGCTCCACGAATGCGCCCAGGTCTGGCGTAACTTCGCCGAGTCCGTCAACCAAGCAGCTTCCTCGGGTACTTCGGCAGCCAATGAAGTCGTCTCCGCCAACTCCGGCGAAGCGGTCGAGGGCTTCACCAACGAATGGGGCTCCTTCTCCGGCGGCGGTAACAGCGGGGACAATTACCTCCGCGATGCCGCCGCGGCGGCGGAAGTCATCGCCGTCGCCTTCGACGCCGCGGCCATCGCCGTTCTCGCCGGCAAGATCGCGGTCATCGTCCAGCTCGTGATGCTGGCCGCGGAACTCATCGCCGCACAGGCCGCCGCGCCCTTCACCCTCGGCCTCTCCGAACTCGGCGCCGCCGGCGCCACGCAGGCGACCCGCCTGATCGTCCGCCAGATCCTCGACAAGATCAAACGCGAGGTCATGGAGGCGGCCACCAAGGCCATGGAGCACGCCACCATGGACGCCATCAAGAAGATGGCGAAGAAGGCCGTGTCCAAGGAAGCCCGCAAGCTGGCGATGGACTACGCCAAGAAGACGGTCAAGGACACGGTCAAGGACACCGTCAAGGAAAAGGTTGTCGACGCGGCCAAGGAAAAGGCCACGGAAGCCGGCACCGAAATGGCCCAGAACGTCGCCCAGCAGGGCATCGAAAGCCACTTCGGCGCCCGCGACGGTATCGACTGGGGCGAAACGGCCGACATCGGCAAGGAAAAGGCTGGTGAATACGTCGACGGCATCAAGGAAGGCGCCCAAGACCTCACCGACCCGAAGACCTACGTCGACCACGCCCGCCAGGACCTCACCGACCGCGGCCTCAACGCGGCCCAACGCCACGCCGACCAGCGCACCGGCGGCGCCGCCACCCGCCACCAGGGCGCCACGGATGCCGTCAGGGAAACGGTGAGCGGCAGCGTCGAGGACGTCTTCGGCTGAGCCCTCGCCACTGAGCCCGCGCCTTCGAATTCAACGACAAGCCCGTCCTGTCGTCCTGCAGGGCCGCTGCGTCCCGGAACCCCCCGGGCCCGCAGCGGCCCTGCAGCCGTTTCCGCCCCGCCCGGACCGGAACTCATCTCCCGCTACAGAAAACACATGGGGCCCGCGACCCGAAGGCCACGGACCCCAAATACACTTCCGTTGCTTTCCGCTCTTGTACCTACCTCAGAGCCTTACCGACCAGGCGGCTGCGTGGGCGGCGCCGGCGGGTAGGCCCCGGGCCCACCGGGCTGCTGCTGGTACGAGTTGTTCGGGTTCGGCGGATGCGGCACAAACCCACCGGGACCGCCGGGCCCACCCGGACCACCAAAACCACCGGGACCACCGGGCGGCGGGCCGTTACGACGCTTCTTCTTGGCCACGAGAACAATGACCAGGACGATGACGAGGACGACCAGCCCGACGACCGCCACGAGGATGATGAAGGGCATGCTCAGGCCCTTGTCACTTTGGATCTTCGGGCCGGCCTCATTGTTACCAGCCGCACTGGAGGGATCGGAAGACCCGCCGCTCTTCAGCGCCGGGAACGGACCGTTCTTCGAACCGGCGGGTACATCCTTGGTCAGGGCACTGTAGGGCTTGATGAAGCCAAAGCCGTAGCGCGTGTCCGGAAGCTTCATATCTTGCTTATCCACCGGGATTCCGGCTGTCTTGATCAGACGGTTCGCCACCTGACCTGCAGTCAGGTCCGGGAACTTGGAGCGAAGAAGCGCGGCGGCAGCGGAGACGTAGGCGGCGGAGTCGGAGGTGCCATTGGCCAGGCGATACTTGCCCTTGACGTCCACGACGGGACTTGCGGACCTGATATGCACGCCAGGGGCAATGAGCCTGAGGTAAGACCCGTAGTTCGACTTGTCCCAGACGTAGCCATGGTCGTCGACTGCTCCCACTGCGAGAACGCCTGGAGCCGAAGCCGGGTCCTGAGAAGACCCCACTCCTTCGTTGCCCGAGGCCGCAACTAGGAGCACATCATGTTTGCGGGCATAGTCGATGGCTTGCTGCTCCTCGGCAGTGGCCTCCGATTTGCCAGTACCGAACGACATGTTGACGACCTTCGCACCATGGTCGACGGCATACTTCAGGGCTTCGGCATACTTTGTCTCTTCTCCCAACTTTGGGATGTCATCATGAGTCGCGAGGTTGATTGCAACCGGAAGGATCTTGGCATCAGGAGCCAGGCCCTTTACGCCCTCGGATCCACCAGGCCCGTGACCATGTCCGGCAATCAGCGACGCCATCGCCGTGCCATGATCCCCTTCATCGCCAGAGCCCTGGTCTCCGCGGCCGCCAGTCACGAAGTTTTTGCCTGGCAGAACCGAGCCTGTGAGATCAGGATGATTTCCAGCCACCGGCCCATCGATTACGGCGACAGTAACGCCCTTGCCCGTTGAAATCTTCCAGATCGACTCAGCGTCGAACTTTTGCAACGGCCACTGGTCGTTTCTGATCTGGTCCGCTGAAGCAACCGGAGCGGTGCCGAAGAGCAGTGCCCCCGCCACTACCGCGCCGCCCACCGCACGCAGCGTCCGCGTGAAGCTCATGCCATAACACCCTTCCTCACAGAGTTGGGGCCCGCAGCCCGAGAGCTGCGGGCCCCAAGCGTCTCTACCGATTGCTTGTCCGGCCGGTCCTACTCGATGACCCGGGGAGCCACATTACGCTCCGTCGTCCAGGTCTCCTCGTCTTCCACGAGGTAGTCGGGACGGCTGGAGTCGTTCCCCTTGCCTTCGCCCTTGCCACCGTGCGCACCATGTGCGCCGCCCATCATGCCTGCCGGGCGGCGACCGGAGCCCGAATTGCTACCCGCGGCGGTTCCTCCGCGGCTGCGGTGCAGCCCGGAACCGCCTTGGCCTCCGGTACTGCTCTTACCGCCAGCCGCACCGCCGACGATGCCGCCCTTCTGCCGGGCCATGGCTCCACCGGTGCTGACGCCCGGCTTGCCACCCATGCCCTTGCCCGCGGCACCACCGTGGGCGCCGCCCATGCCGGGCATACCTGCACGGCCGGTGCGGGCACCTGCCGCGCCACCAGCGCCCGCCGTGCCGCCCTTGAGGCCGCCGGCACCGCCCTTGACGCCGCCTGCACCACGACCGGCCATACCACCGGTTCCACCAGCCATGCCGAGGCCGCCCCCGCCGGGGATGTTGACGCCGGCGCCACCGCCGCCGCCACCGGGCATGTGGACTCCGCCACCGGCACCGCCGTTCAGGCCACCGGCACCGCCGCCACCGGGGATCTTCACCCCGGCGCCACCGCCGCCACCACCGAGACCGTCCAGGCCGGTGTTGACGTTGGGGGTCTTCGGCTTCATCGAACCGAGACCACCGCTAATGCCAGGCGTCTTCGGCGTATTCGGGGTGTTGATGCTGGGAGAGGTCGGCATCTTGGGAGTGCTGCCGCCCTTCATGCCGCGGGTGGGGATCTTCACGCCGCCCCCGCCGCCGCCTCCTCCCGGCCCGCCCATGCCAGGCATGGGCATAGGCATAGTGCCCAGGCCATTCGTGGGGTCCTTTTGTTCGGGGACCTTGTCGTCAAAACCACTTCCCGGGCCCATCCCCGGCGGCTTCAGAGACGACGCCCGCACCACATAGGCCGTGCCGAGGTTCTCCATGGCCACAGCGGCCTCGAGCCGCTTCTTCTGGTGGCCGGAAAGATTGTCCTTGTTCGCGTCAAGGATCCCCTGGGTGCTCACACCGGTCTTCAGCGCGTCGTTCAGATCGTCGTCGTCGATCTGGTCCGACCAGGGCATCTCACCCCAGACGTCATCGCTCCAGTTCCAGCCGTCGTCGATCGGCTTGACCTTGTCGATGGCCTTCTGCAGATCTTGAGCCGTCTGTCCCATGACCTGCGCCGTGTGCGTGGCGTAGGGGGCGCCGACCCTGAAGTTGTTGCTGATCTTCTGGGCCTGCTTGGCGAACTTCTCTGCCGTGTCGCCGTGCCAGGTCTCCAGCACCTTCTTCACGGCATCTTCGAACCGCTTCTGGATGCCGCCGCCGCCTTCGCCCGGCCCGACCAACTGGTCGTGCAGGTCCTGCCAGTGCTGTGCTACGGAGCGCACCTGGTGGACGTCGGCACCGTCCAGCATTCCCTTGAGACCGTCGAGGTCGTGCTGATTGAACCTAGTCGTGAACGTTTCCCAGGTGTTTCCACCCGTGGGCACACCGCCCGCGTCTCCACCCATTAGTGGACCCCCTTCTCTCTCACCTACAGGTCAACCGAACTACTGCCACCGTCAGTGCATGCTGTTGTCATGCTCGGCGTCCTCGTAGGCGTCCTTCGTCTGCTTGGACTTCTTGCCGAACTCGTCGATCATGCCTTCGATCTTGTCGACGATCTGCTGTTGGATGAAATCCTTCATCTCGTTGTGGGCCTTGTGCATCCGGTCGCGCTCTTCAAAGCCCTTCCCGAGCGCCCCATCCGGCAAGTAAGTCTGGTTCTTCGCCTTGTCCTTCGGGCCGCCCATGTCCTTCAGGACCTGGTTCAGCTCCTTCACGACCTGGTCGAGGGCGTCGAGATCAACGCCGTATTCCTTGCTAGCCATGCTTGGCCTCCCCGTGTGTTGTCAGTCCGGTCTTGCGGCGCCAGTCGCGGATGGCGATCGAGGAGCCGACGACCGCGGCGACGGCCAGGAGTCCGCCGCCGACAATGTAGATGGCGATGCGGGCGCGCCGTTCCCCAGGTGACTCACCGATGGTGATGGCGGCCGGCTGGATGTTGGAGCCGTCAGCCGCGTTGGAGGGCTTGTCCGGCTGGGGTTCGGCGGTGGGCTTGGTGTCGTCCTTGAGGGCGGCCACCGGGTCGACGACGCCCCAGCCGATGTTGTGGTCCGCCTTGCTGCGCACCCGCTCGGCGGTCTGCTCCAGGTGCCAGATCACCTCTTGAGGTGTCCAACGCTGGCCCTCGTCCTTGTGCTTGGCGATCAGGAGGGCAGCGGCGCCCGCCGCGTACGGTGCCGCGAAGCTGGTGCCCTGGTCGACGCAGTTACCGCCGTTGGGGACGGTGGAGACCATGTCGACGCCGGGTGCGGCGATGTCGACCCAGCTGCCGGGCTGGGAGAAGGGGGCCCGCTCGTTGTTGCGGTCCGAGGCGGCGACGGACAGGACGTTGTCGAACTCCTGGAAGGCGGCGGGGTACATGTTCTTCTCCACGCCGCTGGCGCCGTCGTTGCCCGCCGAGGCCACGATCAGAATGTTGTTGCTGGCCGCTTTCCGGATTGCGGTCTTGAGGAGTTCCAGCCTGGCCGGGCTGGCCGACGTGCCCTGCGAAATGTTGATGATGTCGACCTTTTGCGACACCGCGTAATCGATCGCGTCGGCCAGGCTGGCAGCATTGCCCGCCTTTTTGTCGCTGGTCTGCTGCAGGGGAATGACCTTCGCCTCGGGCGCAATTCCGAAGAAGCCGGAGCCGGCCCTCTGGCGCGCGGCGATGATGCCCGCGACCTTGGTGCCGTGGCCGACCGTGTCCTCGGTGGGCTTTCCTCCGACGAAGGATTTGCCACCGCTGATGTTGGGCCTGATCTGCGCGTTGCCCGCGTCGATCCCGGTGTCGATCACCGCGACCCGGACGCCCTTGCCCCTGGTCTTGGCCCACATCTGATTGGTCAGCAGACGCTGCAGCGACCAAGGGGTCTCTTTGATGTCGTCGGCGCCGAACTTGCACTCACCACTGTTGAGCGGAACGTTCGTGTCCGCCATCGCCGGCGCGGCGGTGGCGCAGGACAGGCCGACGAAGCAGGCCGCCGTGACCAGGGCGCCCGCCGCTCGTCGACGGTGCCCGGCTCGGTGACCAATGGCGCGAGATCCCACGGGTTGTCTGCTCTCCATGTGTGGCGAAAGGGGCGGGAACGAATCGAGGGGTGAGAGTGGGGGGAGGTGTGAGAGGGAAGAAGTGAGAGAAGTGGGGGGAGGAGTCGGAGGTGCGGTGGACGGCAGAAGGGCGAGCGCACTGATGCAGCGCGCTCGCCCTCATTGATCACTGTGCGAGCCGTCGGGGCTGCTCAGCCGATCGCCATCCGTAGCTGTGCCGACCTGCGGTCACTGGCCCCAGATACCGGCGTTCTTGTGCTCGGTGGACTGGTAGTTCTGGGCAGCGGTGTCCAGAGCCTTGGCGATGGCCTCCAGCGTGGAGTGCAGGGAGGCAGCGCGCTGGTCCCACTCGCGCTGGCGGGCCTGGTAGCCCTCCTGCGCGGCACCTTCCCAGCTGGCGGCGATCTTCTTGACGCCGGCCTCGAGGTCGTCGAGCTGCTGGCGGATGTTGTTGGCCGTACCGCGCACGTCGGAGCTGGCCTGCTGGATCGTCGCAAAATTAACGAGGATCTGGCCTGACATGGTGTCTCCTCAGGAGTTGATGCTGCTGGTCGAGTCACAGACCACAGCGGGCCGGCGCGATGGCCGGCACGGGCTGCGGCGAGTAGGCCGGGCGCCGCGGGTCAGCGGCGCGGCCCCATCATCCGAACGGGGAAGCCGAGGCGGAGATGTGCGAGATCGACTGCGCCTGCTCCTCTTCGGAGGCGGAGTAGTTCTTCGTGGTCTCGTCGATCGCTTCCTTGATCTCACCCAGAAGCTGGTTGAGACGGTTGGCGTCCTCGTTCACCTGCGACTGGAGCTGGTTGTACGAGGAAGCCGCAGCACCCTTCCACCCCGAGGTGATGGTGTCGACGACCGTGTTCAGGCGGGAGATCTCACCCTGGATCGACTGATTGACCGAGGCGATCTTGCCGCTGAACGCGACCATCTCCTCCTCGGTGGTTGTGTACTGCTGACCAGCCATAGTCAACGTCCCCCATGAGACTCGTACGTCGTACCGCGCCGTGCCGCCAACGGGGACCCACGCGGTTGGCATCACCTGCTGACGCCTTTGACTACTCTAACCACTCCATATGCCCGTTCCCAACAGGGGGGAGACTGTTGTGACGGGATCACAACATTGTCAACTCCCCGTCTCCCAAACGACGTTCAGGGAAACGGACAGATCCGATGCTATCGGTCGAAGGGCCGATACGGCCGGGGAACGACGAAGATCACACCGAGAAGTCCGCAGACCGGCACCGTGAATTGCACGGCCCGGCAGCGACCCGGAATCCGCACCACCGCAAAAGGCCGCGCCGAATGCCCGTTTCCGGGGGAATTCGGCGCGGCCTTCTCTCGCCTCACGGCGAACTACACAGAAGCGACCGACAACGTCACGACGACTGAGGCTGCTTCGCGCTGCGGATGTCCAGCGCCGGCCCGTTGGAGAGCAGGGTGGACCAGGCCTTCAGGATCAGCGGGGGGTGCGTGCCGCCGTACCCGAGGTGGATCCGCGCCTGGTCGACCTCCTGCTTGTCACTGCCGGCCTGGGTGGCGCTGTCGTTGGTCCGCGGGATGAAGTAGCGCAGCCCGGTGTCGGTGACCAGGAACAGGCTTCCGCTCTTGACCTTGGGGTGGCGACCTCCGTGTAGAGCAGGCCGCTGCCGGGGGTGACGTACGAGCTGGCGCCCGAGGCGATCTTGGCGGGGTAGTCGTCGCCGACCCAGGTCTGCATGTCCGGGACGCCGTTCGGGTAGCCGAGCTGCTTCTCCTCGCCGCCCGGGTACTTGGTGGTGGTGCCCTTGTAGACGCTGCAGGAGACACCGTGGTCGGTGGGACCGCCCAGGCCGCTGGTCTGGGAGCCGTGGGCGAAGTCGTTGGCCGCGCTGACGGTGTCGGTCGGCCACGGCGAGGTGAAGCCGGCCACCTTGCCCAGGAACGTCGAGTAGCCGTTACCGGTCTCGTCCGGCTTCGGGCGGAACGAGCCGGCGGCGACCTGTACGGCCTTCAGCGCCTCGCCGTTGGAGTTCAGCTGCTGCGCGTTCGCGCCCTCCATCAGCAGTTTGGCGACGAAGTTCGAGACCTGCTCGACGCCGTCCTTCTCCACGACGTACTTCTGTCCGTCGCTGTCCTCAAGGATCGAGCCCACGGTCCTGGCCTCCGCCGGGACCTCCTTGTCGGTGGTCGGGCTGCCCGCCCCCGAGACCGTCGGCATGGAGATGCCGATGGCGCTGGGGACCTTCAGCAGAGTGTCCATGAACTGCTGGGAGACCTTCTGCGGCTGGGCCTGGGCGCCGAAGATGATGCGGCGCAGGTCGTTGTCGCCCTGCTCCTTGCCGCCCTTCGGCTGCCACCCGAGGGCCGTGGAGTTGAACTCGAAGGCCATGCCGTTGTGGTCGACCAGCCACTTCTTGCCGTCGGGGTCCTCGACGTACAGCGCCTGGTGGAAGTCGAGTTTGCCCTTGCGGGTGTCGTCGACGAGCTGCTTGTCCTTGCCGGCCAGGACGAACACGGCCTGCTGCGGCTTGCTGTCGGCGCCGCTGGTGCCGGGGCGGTTGCAGACCGCCCAGGTCTTCGGCTTGTCCGCGTCGTCCGCGCTGGGCAGCCGGTCGGGGGCGAACGGGATGCCGATGGCGGGGCCGTGCGGGATCTTGCCGTCGAGTTCGGATTCCTTGACCTTGACGACCTGGAACTTCGGGTCGAGAAGCAGCCGGGCGGAGGCGAGGTTCAGGATGGGGTGCAGGAGTTTCTGCTTATTGCCATTGGCGTCCTTGGTGTTCAGGACGATATAGCGGGTGGTGGATTCATCCCCGACGATGACGTTCTTGCCGACCTCGTCCCACCCCGACGGTGCCACCGGCTTGAGAATGCCGCAGGCGCCGAATCCCACGAGCATCAGGACACCCATGATGACGCTGGGCACCACCGCCTTGAGCGGCTTGGGGGCGCTCTCGATCGAGCCGTTGGGCAGCGGCTTCAGAAATGCCGCATTCGTGCGCTTTCGAGCAAACGAATACGCATTCAGCTCGTCCCGACGTGATGCCATTGTTGCTTTCTCTCCCCGCCTGTTGGATCCACATCGAACCGCCCCCGGCACTCACGCCGTAGCGCCCTCTACTATGCCGTGTGTCGATCGACCCGTACGGTACGGGTGCCACCTTCCAACGCACCAGTCTCGGCGGCGGTCGATACGCCTAGAGGCCCACATCACCAGTAGAGGAGCAGGCCGGGGGATGTCCAGCGCCACCAGGGCTCGACGCCGCAATGGGCGGCAACAGCAGCAACAGCCTTCCGGGGCACCGCAATATGCGGGAAATGCTGGCCAAAACGGCACAGCTTCGGGCAACAGAGGAAATGGCGGCCGGGGTTCCGCGGCCCGCCCGGCGGGTCCGGTGGCGCCGCGGCTGCGCCAACAGGCCGGCACGATCGGCGGTGTCCGCGTCCAGCAGCTGGCCATCATCGAACTCGCCGCCGCGCTGGTGCTGGTGGGCTGGTCGATCCACCCGGCCGCGCTGACCGCGGCCATCGTCGTCGCGGCCGTACTGGTCGTCTTCGCGCTCGGCCGGCGGCGCAAGATCCCGCTGCCGGAATGGATCACGACCGTGCGCGCGATGAAGCGCCGCGGCAAGAACAGCACCACCGCGCTCGCGGCCACCCAGGGCGTCGACCCGGCGATCGCCCCCGTGGTGGAGTGCGAACCGGCGCTGCGCACCTACGAGTACACGACCGAGGCCGATCAGCGGGCCATCGGTTTCGTCGGCGACGGTACGTTCCTGACGGCCATCGTCCAGGTGGACGCGCGCGACGAGCCGCTGCGGCCGCAGCGCGGCAGCCACATGCTGCCCCTGGAGGTGCTGCACACCGCCCTGGACATCGAGGACATCCACCTGGAGTCCGTCCAGTTCGTGCAGTACACCCAGCCCGCGCCGGCACCGCACCTGCCCGAACAGGCCGTGGCGTCCCGCTCGTACGCCCCGCTGCAGGCGCAGTCGCAGACCCCGGCCGTCCAGCTGACCTGGATCGCCCTCAAGCTCGACCCGGAGCTGTGCTCGGAGGCCATCGAGGCCCGCGGCGGCGGCCTGGAGGGCGCCGAGCGCTCGCTGCTGCGCGCCGCGGACCAGCTCGTCAGCCGGCTGACCGCGCACGGCGTGCGGGCCAGGGTGCTCAACGAGCGCGAGGTCACGGCCTCGATCGGCACGGCCGTGTGCGTCAGCCCGCGGGCGGCCAACGGCGCCATGGGCCGGGACGGCCGGGCGGTCCGGCGCACCCAGGAGACGACCCGGGCGATGCGCTGCGACGACCGCTGGCACTCCACGTACTGGATCGGCCGGTGGCCCCAACTGGGCCAGGGCGGTGCGCCGTTGGCGGCCGTCACCCAGCTGCTGACCAGCACCAGGGCGATGGCCAGCACCTTCGCGCTGACCGCCACGCACGGCGGCGGCCGCGCCCCGGCCATCTCGGGTTACATCCGCCTCTCCACCCGCAGCGAGAACGAACTCTCGGCCGCCCAGGACGAGTTGGAGCGCCGTTCCGGTTCCGCGAAGGTCGGGCTGGTCCGCCTCGACCGTGAACAGCTGCCCGGCCTGCTGGCCACGCTCCCCCTCGGAGGTACCCGCTGATGGCCTCGCCCACGTATCAGCCCCGCGTCAACACCAGCAGCGACGGCTGGCGCAATCCCCCCTTGTCGGCGGGCATCAGCGGCGGTGACGGCCGCCGGCTGTCGCACCAGCCGCGTCCGGAGGAGGAGCAGAGCGGGCCGACCGGGCCCAAGCCCCGGCCCGGTTACGGCCTGCGCGGCCCGCGGCGCAGCCCGCACGTGCTGACCGCCGAGTCGCTGGCCGCGCTGACCCTGCCGGTCGGCGACGACGGCGTGATCATCGGCATCGACCCGCAGAACCAGCCCGCCGTGCTCAGCCTGCTGCGCCCGACCCCGCTGGAGGTCGTCCTCGTCGGCAGCATGTGGATGGCGCAGGTGCTGGCGCTGCGTACGGTCGCCACCGGCGCCCGGGTCGCGGTCGAGACCGCCCGGCCGCCCGCCTGGGGCCAGATGGCGCAGAGCGCGGGCGGCGGCCAGCAGTGCGTGTCCGTCCATGACGTCCGCCAGATCGCGCCCCAGGGTCCGTCGGTTTCCAGCCCCGTGCTGGTCGTACGGGACATGGGTGCCCGGCCGCCGCGCAATCAGCTCGCCCCGAGCCCCTGGCAGTCGGTGCTGACCGTGCTGCCGTTCCTCGGGCCGCGGTCGCCGCAGATGCTCAGCCGTGCCGACCTCGTCGGGCTGCAGCGGCTGTCGCCGGAGGAGGCGGAGGTCGTGACGCGCATCATGCGGCTGCCGGAGCAGGTCGGCGCGGTGCTGCCGACGCTCAGCGACAACGCCATGCTGTGGTGCCGCCGTGACGGTGGTCACCAGTTCGTCATGACCCAGCCCACGGAGGCGGAGACCAACCTGCTGGGCGGCCCGCGTCGTATGGACTGATACCTGAACAATCACCTCCGGCACGGCCGCACGGGCGCATCCAGGCGTAATCGCCGGGTGCGCCCGTAGGTGTGCCGAAGGGCTTGAAGACGACATGGCACCGACTGCCGTTATGGGCCGACTCTTGATTAGGCTGTGTGGGAGAGCCGCAGGAGCACAGCGCGACGGCAGTCGATACGGGGATGGAGACAGTTAGTGTTGGCGCAACCCCGGGTGGTGTGTTCCCACTTCCGTTACACCCGAACTATCCGCCTGTATCCGGTCCTGCCGTTCAGGTGCGTTGCAGTACACCAGGAGGCACAGTGAACGAGCAGGAGGCTTTCCGGCCGGACGGAAACGATCCTGACGACGACCAGTCCGAGTTCGACCTGACCGGCGAGTTCAAGATCGACTTTGCCGCGCCGGCCTGGTACGCGAGCAACGACACCAGCGGCGGCGCGGGTGCCGCGGCTTCTCCTGCGCCTTCGCCCACCACTCCGCCGGCCGCGACGCCGCCCGGCCCGCCAACCGGTCAGCCGCTGACCGGGCCGGCCCAGGGCGCACCGGTGCCGGGCCTTCCGCAGCAGGGCGCACCGGCCGTGGACGCCGCACCGCCCGGTTTCCCGACGCTGCGTCCGCAGGGCGCGGACGGCGCCGCGCCGGAGGCCCCCGCGGAGCCCGCGCCGGCCGCGAACGACGCGTCCGACGGCGGCAACAAGCGTTCCGGCACGGGCGTCGACCCGTCGGCCTCCCTCTGGGACGACGATGACGACAGCGAGCCGGAGCCCGAGGCGTCACCCGAGACGGTGAACGCGGCCGCCGCCCCGGCACCGCAGCCGGATGCCATGGCCCCCAACTCCCCTGCCGAGGGCGCCGCCCCGGCCGCGGAGGCCGCTCCCCCGGTCCAGCAGCAGCCGCCCGCCCAGCCGGTCCAGCACGTTCCCGATGCCGCCGCTCAGGGCGCGCAGGCGGGCCAGCCGCCGGTGCCGCAGCAGGCACATCCGCAGGGCGCACCCGTGCAGGGCCAGCAGCAGCCGCCCGCCCAGCAGGGTCAGCAGCCGCAGCAGGCCGTACCGCAGGGCGCTCCGCAGCAGCAGGGTGTCCCGCAGCAGGGCGCTCCGTGGGGCGCCGCGACGGACGGTCAGCAGCAGGGCGTCCCGGGCCAGGCCGTTCCCGGGCAGGGGGTGCCCGGGCAGGGCGTCCCCGGTCAGGCCGTTCCCGGCCAGGGTGGACTGCCGCCGCTGCCGCCGGAGTTCCAGCCCGCCGACCCGCGCATGGCCCAGGCCGGTCAGCAGCCGCCGGCCCAGCACGGTCAGCAGCCGCAGCAGGGCGTGCCGCAGCTGGGCCAGCAGCAGATGCCGGCCCAGCAGCAGCCGCAGCAGCAGGCCGGTTACCCGCAGCAGGCGCAGCACCCCCAGCAGGCCGGGTACCCCCAGCAGGGCCAGCCCGCGCAAGCGCAGGGCGCCTACGGCTATCCGCAGCCCGCGTACGGCTACCCACAGCAGGGCCAGCCGCAGCAGCACCCCAACGCGGCCGCGCAGCAGCCCGCTTACGGCTACCCGCA
This sequence comes from Streptomyces endophytica, assembly GCF_026153355.1. Lineage (GTDB taxonomy): Bacteria > Actinomycetota > Actinomycetes > Streptomycetales > Streptomycetaceae > Streptomyces > Streptomyces endophytica. The sequence continues at coordinate 205,029 of NZ_CP110636.1, forward strand.
GACCGCGGCGCAGGGCTATCCCCAGCAGGGCCAGCAGCAGCCCGGGTACGACCAGCACCAGGCGGCCCAGCAGGCCGCACAGGCGCAGCAGGCCGCCCAAGCCCAACAGGCCGCCCAGGCCCAGCAACAGGCGCACCAGGCACAGCAGGCGCACCAGGCCCAGCAAGCGCAGCAGGCACAGCAGGCGCAGCAGGCACAGCAGGCGCCGTATCAGCCGCTGCCCGGCCAGCAGGCGGACCCCAACGCCGCGGCGAACTACGCGACGTACTCGCAGCCCGGTCAGCAGCAGCCGCAGCGGGCGGCTCCGGGCGCACCGCTCGGTTACAGCGCGGCGGTCGAGCTGACCTCCGACCGGCTGCTGCGCAACCAGCCCAAGAAGCGCAAGCCGGGCGCCAACGCGCAGCCGTCGAAGTTCAAGCTGGGCGCGAAGAAGGAGCAGGAGGAGCGGCAGCGCAAGCTGGAGCTGATCCGTACGCCGGTGATGTCCTGCTACCGGATCGCGGTGATCAGCCTCAAGGGCGGCGTCGGCAAGACGACGACCACCACGGCGCTGGGCTCCACGCTCGCCTCCGAGCGGCAGGACAAGATCCTCGCGATCGACGCCAACCCGGACGCCGGCACGCTCGGCCGACGGGTGCGCCGCGAGACCGGCGCGACCATCCGTGACCTGGTGCAGTCGATCCCGCATCTGCACAGCTACATGGACATCCGCCGGTTCACCTCGCAGGCCCCGTCGGGTCTGGAGATCCTCGCCAATGACGTCGACCCGGCCGTCTCGACGACGTTCAACGACGACGACTACCGGCGGGCGATCGACGTCCTCGGCAAGCAGTACCCGATCATCCTCACCGACTCGGGTACCGGTCTGCTCTACAGCGCGATGCGCGGAGTCCTCGACCTCGCCGACCAGTTGATCATCATCTCCACCCCGTCCGTGGACGGTGCGAGCAGCGCCAGTACGACCCTGGACTGGCTCTCCGCGCACGGCTACGCCGACTTGGTGCAGCGCGGCATCACGGTCATCTCCGGTGTCCGCGAGACCGGCAAGATGATCAAGATCGACGACATCGTGTCGCACTTCGAGACCCGCTGCCGCGGCGTCGTGGTCGTCCCCTTCGACGAACACCTCGCCGCCGGTGCCGAGGTCGACCTCGACATGATGCGGCCCAAGACCCGCGAGGCGTACTTCAACCTCTCCGCTCTGGTGGCCGAGGACTTCGCGCGGGCCCAGCAGGCGCAGGGGATGTACCCGCAGCAGCAGATGGGCGGCGATCCGTACGCCCAGCAACAGCAGCAGTACGCCGCCCAGCAGGGCCAGCCGCAACAGGGCAGCCGCAGCAGGGGCAGCCGCAACAGCACCCGCAGCAGGGCCAGCCGCCGGCCGGCTACCCGCCGCAGCAGGGCGGCTGGACCCAGCAGCCCGGCCAGCCGCCGGCCCACTGGCAGCAGCAACAGCCCGCCCCGGACGCCCCCCAGCCGGACCAGTCCGGCCTGGCCCCGGGCTGGCAGCAGCAGCCGCCTCCGCAGTAGCACGGGCTGACGGGCGCGCAGGCGCAGAGCGATACGGGTCGGGGCCCGGCACCTTGTGGGTGCCGGGCCCCGACCCGTGTGCGAGATTCGGTGTGCCGGCCCGGTAGGCGACGCCGGTTGGCTCCCGTGGACGTCTTGAGCGTCGTGAAGGTCACGTGACGGTCATCGTGAAGGTCATCTACGTCGCGCGGGCCGAGGCCCTGCGAGGGCCGTCACGCCCGTACCTCACGCCGACCCGAACGAGTGAACCCTTCCCGGTCGAACTCCGCCTGATTCCGGCCGAGTTGACGTTCACGGCGGCACGACACCCGAGCGCTACGCCCGCCCGGGGAACACAACACCTGAGCGCAACGCCCGCCCGGGGAACACAACACCTGAGCGCAACGCCCGCCCAGGGCACACAACACCTGAGCGCAACGCCCGCCCACGGAACACGGCAGCCACAGCCACAGTCACAGCCGCAACCGCAGCACTACACCCGCCCACCCCCCGAAGGGGGGTGGGCGGCGGGGAAAAACTGGTTCGGCGGGAAACGGGAAAGCGGCGGGGAACGCTTGCATCGGCGGGGAAGACTTGTGCCGGTGGGGAAGGCTCCCGTCAACGGGGAAGCTCCCGCCAGGCCGTCAGGCCTCAGGCAGTCAGGCCTCAGGCAGTCAGCCGTCAGGCCTCAGGCAGTCAGGCAGTCAGGCAACCAGGCACTCAGGCCCCAGGCCGTCACATCTCCGACCCTCAGGCCCCAACCGGCCGCGGCCGGTTGGGGCACGTCCCGTCGTCAGCCCGCGTCGGCGATGAGGCCGCGGGCCAGTTTCACGTCGACCGCCATCCGGTCCAGCAGGGCGTCGAGGGTGTCGAACTTCTCCTGGCCGCGGATGTAGGCGAGGAAGTCCACCCCCACGTGCAGCCCGTACAGGTCCAGCCCGACGCGGTCGATCGCGTACGCCTCGACCGTGCGCACCTTGCCGTCGAACTGCGGGTTGGTGCCGACCGAGATGGCCGCCGGCATCGCCTCGCCCTCGACCTGCAGCAGCCCCGCGTAGACGCCGTCGGCCGGGATCGCCGTGTGCGGCAGGGTTTCGACGTTGGCCGTCGGGAAGCCCAGTTCACGGCCCCGCTGGGCGCCACGGACGACGACGCCCTCGACGCGGTGCGGCCGCCCCAGGACCTCCCGCGCACCGGTCACGTCGCCGCCGGCGACCAGCCGGCGGGCGAGCGTGGAGGAGAACGGCTCGCCGCCGCCCGCCTCCCCGCGCTCGAAGAGGTCAACGACCTCGACGGTGTAGTCGTAGGTGGTCCCGAGTTCGGCGAGGGTCTCGACGTTGCCGGTCGCCTTGTGGCCGAAGCGGAAGTTGGGGCCCTCGACGACGACCTGTGCGTGCAGCTTGTCGACCAGCACCTTGACCACGAAGTCGGCCGGCGACAGCTTCGAGAACTCCTTGGTGAACGGCAGCACCAGGACCGCGTCCACACCGAGCGCGGTCATCAGCTCCGCACGCCGGTGGTGCGGCGCCAGCAGCGGCGGGTGGGTCCCGGGCCGTACAACCTCGCTGGGGTGCGGGTCGAAGGTGACGACCACCGCCGGGATCCCCAGCTCGCGGGCGCGCGCGACGGCCTTGCCGATGATCAGTTGGTGGCCGCGGTGCACACCGTCGTACGAGCCGATGGTGACGACGCTGCGTCCCCAGCCCTCGGGGATGTCCTCCAAGCCACGCCAGCGCTGCACTCTGCCCGCTCCTCGCCCGAACTCTTGTCAGTCCACTGCGCCACGTCGGCATGGCGCAGGTCTAAGACTGCCATGCCCCGGGTGGTGCTTCGCGCGAAGGGTCGCCGGCGACCGCCCGGTGGATCTTCACGGCGGCACCACGCCGGCCCCGCACCCGGGCCGGGTACCCGGTCTCCGTCCCACGGACACCTGATCGCGCACGCCTGACCGACGGCATCTGAGGTCGGGCTCAAGGCCGGGCGGGGTCGGGGTGGGGGTCGGGACCCTGACCCCGGTCCGTGCCCCCGGTTCGTGCCGCCGGTCCGTGCCGCCGGCCCCTGCCGCCGGTCCGTGCCCCCGGTCCGTTTTCCGGTACGCGCCCCGGCCGCGGCCTCCGGCCCGGTCACCCGCTCCGGCTCCCGGCCGCCGGCGTACGGGCGCGGGCTCCCCTCGTCGCGGCGGACCCCGCCGGATCCGCCGCCCCCTCCCGGAGCCGGCGGGCGAAGCCGGGCAGGCGGCGGCCCAGCTCCGCCAGCCGCCGCTCGTAGCGGGCCGCGCCGCCCGGCGTACGGGCCAGCAGCACGCCGGTGCGCCGCACCAGGTCACGGGTGCGCTCCGCGGGCCGCCGTTCGCAGCCCTCGGCGGCCGCCCGGAGCAGCGCTTCCAGGACGCTGGTGTCGGCGGCGGCACCGTGCTCGCCCTGGGCCAGACCGTACGGGCCCCGCTCCTGTTCCTCCTGCGCCAGCAGGGCCTCCAGCAGGTCGCCGCGCAGCGCTTCCGAGGCGCCGGAACCGGCCTCCGCCAGTACATCGGCCAGTGCGCACCGGACCGGCGCCGGGCAGCCGGTGATCAGCTCACCGGCCAACTGGCGCAGCGCGGCGCGGGCGGCCGGTCCGCGCTCCAGGCGATGGGCGACGAACTCCGCGACCGGCCGCGCGGCGCGGTCCGGGCTGCACCGGGCGTAGTCGCGGACGAGCGAGGCGGCACGGGTGGCGGGCCCGGGCGCGTCGAGCCCGGCGAGCAGCCGCAGCAGCGCGGCGGCGACCGGTGGCCCTTCGCCGCCGGTGAGCCGGGCCCGGAAGGCGGCCAGCACCGGCACGGGGTGCTCGGCGAGGGCACCCGCGAACGCCGTGGGCGGCAGCTGCGGGTCTCCCGCGACGAAACGGGCCAGCGCCCGGGCCAGATAGCGGGGGCGGCTGACCGGGTCGCCCACCAGGAGCGCCAGCGCCGAACCCACGCAGGGTTCGGCGAACGGTTCGCCCTCCGCTTCGCCCGGCACTTCGCCCGTCGCTTCGCCCTTCGCCGCGCGCGTCGCTGCGAGCGTCGGTTCGTCCGTCGCTTCGTCCGTCGCTTCGTCCGTCGCTTCGGACGGCGTCCCGTGCGGTGTGCCCTGAGGCCCGGAGAGCAGGGCGAGGGCCGCCTCGCGGAGCAGGGCGCGATCGGCCTCCGTACGGGCGTGGGGCGCGGCACGCAGGCCGTACGACGCGGCGGCCGCCCGGCGGCGGGGGCAGGGGTCCTGGGCCCAGCGGGCGACGGCCCGGCAGATCGTCGACGGCTCGTCCTCGGCGAGCGCGCCGAGCAGCTCGTCGCCCCTGGGGTGTGCGGCCGCCACCAGCGCCTCGGTGAGCGCGTCGGGTGCCCGCCGGCGGTGGGCGTACAGGAGGGCCTGCGCGGCGGCCGCGACGGTGATCTCGCGCGGCGCCGGTACGGACGAATCCAGCAGGGGTGTTGAGCCGGGAGGCGGAGGCGTGGAACCCCGGGGCGGAGGTACGGAGTCGGGGGCCGGGCGGCCCGGCAGTCCGGCGCCCAGCAGGCGGTTGTCGTCGAACCATGCGCAGAACAGGGGCTGGACGCGCTGCGGGTCGGCGCGCAGCAGCTCGGCCGCGGCGTCCAGAAAGCGCGCCGGTGTGCCCACCGCGCCGCCGGCCCCCGCCCGTCAGCCGGCACCAGCCGGCGCAGCAGGTCCAGCCGGTCCTCGTCCGCCAGTGCCAGCCGCTCCCAGAACCACGGCCCGAACGCGTCCAGCCCCGTGTGCGCGAAACCGCCCGCCCGCAGCGACCGTTCGGTGATCCGGTCGGCCAGCAGCCGCAGCACGCCGGTGTACGGCCCGGCGTCGGGGACCGCGAGCAGTACGCCGGTGAGCAGCTGCCGGGCCCACCGGGGCCCGTCCACGGGCCGTGGGGACGCAACCGCCGCCCCCTCCCCCAGCACATCCGGCTCCGCCCCCGCTCCGTGTCCGGCCCCCCTCCCGGAACGCCCGGCCCGGCCCCGCCATCCGGATCCCCCAGAAGATCCCGGACATCCTGAACATCCCGAAGATCCGGAACATCCGGCGACGGCCCATGGCAGCCACCGCAATCGCCGGAGCCACCGCAATCGTCGGAGCCACCACAATCGCCGGAGCCGCCGCAGTCGCTGGAATCGCCGGCGTCACCGTCGTAAGAGAGGAGCGCGGGCTGCGCCTGCGGTACGTCCTCGCGCCGAGCCTGGAGCAAGCCGTCCCCGTAGGTGGCCCGGAGCGGCCCTTCGCCAGCCGCCGTCGCCATCGGCACCAACTCGGCGAGCCGGAAGGCGAGTTGGACCCGGCCCGCCTGTCGGGCGAGCCGGAGGAGTGCCTCGACGACCGGGGCCGGGCGGTGGCCCGGGACGGTCAGCAGGTCGAGATCGACGTGGGCGCCCTGCAGCCATTCGCCGAACTCGTCGTGGGCGAAGCGGAATCCGGGGCCGGCCGGTACCAGCAGGCCCTCGGCGAGCGCCGCGGCGGACCAGCCGGCCCGGGCCGGGAAGACCTCCTCGAAGGACGGACGGTCCAACGCGCCCTCCACTGAGGCGAGGCAGCGGCGGGCGGCCTCGTGCACCTGGCCCGCGACCTGGGTGGCCAGCCGGCGCACGGCGATGCCGCGCGGCGCGGGCCGGTACCCGGCGGCGATGCGTACGGCGATCCGCAGGGACATCAGGTCCAGGTAGGCGTCGAAGACCTGGTGGCGGTCCGGTGCGCCGAGCAGCGCCCCGCCCGGCTCACCGTTCCCGCGTTCCGCCCCGGCCCCGCCCCTCCCCCGGCCAGCTCCTCCCGTACCTCCGCCAGCAGCCGCAGCGTCAGCGGGTGGCGGGCGTCCGGGGCGGCGGGGGCGCCGGGCGGCAGGCCGTAGCGTTCCCGGGCGCGCTCCGCCGCCGTCTTGGGGAGGTCGCCGACCGCCACGCAATCGGGGAGGGAGGGCGCCGCACCGCCCGGTCGCGGCCGGTGCAGCAGCCCGGGCGGGAAGAGCGCTCCGGCCCGTTCCCAGTGGGCGGGGCGGCAGGCGATGACGAGCTGGACGCGGGCGGTGCGCAGCCAGTGGACCGTCGCGGCGGTCCATTCGGCCAGCCGCTCGTGCCGGGCCAGCGCGGGCGGCATCTCCTCCGGGCCGTCGAGGAGCACCAGCAGCGGCCGGCCGGTGCCGGCGGCGAGTGCGGCGACGGTCTCGGGGGTGGCGTCCGTCGGGTCGCCCGCCGTACGACCCGAGGCGACGAGGTCCCGGCCCGCGGAGCGCAGCGCGCGCCCCACCGCGGCGCGTACGCCCTCGTCACCGGCCCGCAGGTCGGCGCCGCGCAGCCGGACGGTGGGGGCCGGTGGCGCGCCGGCCGCCCGGCGCGCCGCGAGCCGGGCCAGCTCGGTGCTCCGCCCGGTGCCCGGGCCGCCCACCAGGGCCAGCACGCGCGCCCCGGACGCCCGGTACGCCTCCGCCTCCGTGAAGCGGGTCAACTCCCCCTGGACGTCAGGGCGTTCGACTGGTTCGGGGAGCGGCCGGGCGGGGGCGGACGGGCTCGCGGAGAGGGCCGTGAGCCGCAGTACCCCGGCGGGGTTCAGTTCGCTGCCGTACGCGGGGACGGTCGTGGCGTTGCGTGCCAGCAGGGCGGCCAGTGGGCCCTGGGCGCGGCCTCGGCGATCGCGCGCAGCGGGACGGCGAGGCCGCCGGCCCGGCGGCCGGCGTGCAGCGCGCTGCCGAGGACGCCGAGCACCACACCGGTCCGGCCGTCCAGCACCGGCCCGCCGATCGCGGGCCCGCCCAGCCGCAGCGCCTCCCGGCCGCCCGCGCACAGCGCCAACTCCAGGGTGTGGTCAAGGGGATGGACACGGTCGCCGGCGGTGTACGTGACGCCGGAGGCGGGGCCGACGACCGTGCCGTCCAGCCAGCCGCCCGTCCAGAGCCGGGCCGGGGCGCCCGCGTCCGGCCGGGCCGTGCCGATCGGCAGCGGGCGGAGCCGGTCCGGGCGGAAGCCGGTGGTCCTGATGAGCGCGAGCCCGCTTCCGGGGAGGGGCGTGATGTCGCTCGGCTCCACCGGGCGGGTCCAGGCGGTGGCCGCCCCGCCGGTGGCCGTGACGGGCCGCATGGGCTGGAGCACCAGTCCGGCCGCGCCGTCCACGGCCTCATGACTGGTGACCACCGTGCCCTCGTGGTCCGCGAGGAATCCCGTGCCACGGGTGTGACCTGCCAGATCACGGATCCGCACCAGTGCGGAGTCCGCATCGGCATCCAGCAACGCCATTGCCGATCCTTCCCGCCGGTACCGTCCCCCGACGGTAAGCAGGCCGTGATCGTCCTGGCAGGGGGTGCGGCGAACGCGCCCCCGTCCGCGCCTTGCTTCACTCCGAGCGCCTCGCCGAATGAGTGAATGCCCGAGGTGCCCTGGATAGAGATCAAGCGGAGGGGGATGGTGGAGCGCGGACCGGCACCCGTGCCTGCCGGGCGGCCCGCGTTCCACCACCTCCCCGAAGCGGGGTTTCCGGTCCGTCCCCAGCGGTCAGATGGCGAAGACCGCCAGGCTCTTGGCCTTCCCGCCCTGGTTCTCCACCAGCGCCAGGAACCGCCCATCGGGCCCGAAGGCCGCGACCGGCCCGTCGGCCTCGAAGCGCGGCATCGCGATCCGTGCGCCATTGAGCAGCAGCCGGGCCTGTGCCTCGGTGACGTCCCAGCGGGTGAAGGCCGCGTCCGCCGCCTCACCGACCGGCATGATCGGCAGCCCGCCGCCCTCGGGGGCGTCCACCGCCGCCTGGAGCTGCTCCAGGGTGTGCGCCTGGTCCAGCTTGTACGGCCCGACGCGGGTGCGGCGCAGTGCGGTCAGATGGCCGCCGACGCCGAGCCCGGCGCCCAGGTCGCGGGCCAGGGCACGGATGTACGTCCCGGAGGAGCACTCGACGGAGACCAGCAGGTCGGTCACCGGCGTGCCGTCCTCCGCCTCGGTCTCGTGCGCGGAGTGCACCACGAACGAGGAGACGGTGACCGGGCGGGCCGGGATCTGCACGTCCTCGCCCTCGCGCACCCGGGAGTACGACCGCTTGCCGTTGATCTTGATGGCGCTGACCTTGGACGGCACCTGCATGATCGCGCCGGACAGCTGCGCGACCCGGGCGTCGATGTCCTCGCGGGCCAGGCCGTGCGCCGCCTTGGACGCGGTGATCTCGCCCTCGGCGTCATCGGTGATCGTGGTCTGGCCCAGCCGGACGGTACCGACGTACTCCTTCTCCGTCAGCGCCAGGTGGCCGAGGAGCTTGGTGGCCCGCTCCAGGCCCAGGACGAGCACGCCGGTGGCCATCGGGTCGAGGGTGCCGGCATGGCCGACCCGGCGGGTGCGGGCCATACCGCGCATCTTCGCCACCACGTCGTGCGAAGTGAAGCCGGCCGGCTTGTCGACGATGACCAGGCCGCCCGGCTTGTTGCTCTCACGCTTCATTCTTACGCGGTGCCCTCGTCATCCTCGTCGTCGCCGGGCTTGCGGTACGGATCGGCCTCGCCGGCGTACCGGGCGCCCGAGGAGGCCTCACGGACCTTGGCGTCCGAGGCCCGTGCCTTGTCGAGCAGGTCCTCGATGGTCTTGGCGTTCTCCGGCAGGGCGTCCGCGACGAACGCCAGGGTCGGCGTGAACTTCGTGCCGGCCGCGGCACCGACCGCGGAGCGCAGCATGCCCTTGGCGCTCTCCAGTCCGGCGGCGGCGCTGGCCCGGTCCTCGTCGTCGCCGTAGACCGTGTAGAAGACCGTAGCCTCCCGCAGGTCGCCGGTGACCCGGGTGTCCGTGATGGTCACGTGCGAGCCGAGCCGCGGGTCCTTGATGCCGCGCTGCAGCTTCTGGGCGACCACCTCCCGGATGAGGTCCGCCAGCTTCTTCGCCCGCGCATTGTCGGCCACTGGTCCGTCTCCTTCTTGTCTTCCACAATTGTGCTTCCACCGGCGGCGACCTGCCCCGTCATCAGGTCAGTCGTCGTCGCCGTGCAGCCGTCGGCGTACCGACAGCAGCTCCACTTCGGGCCGTGCGGCGACCAGGCGCTCGCAACGGTCCATGACATCGGTGAGATGCCCGACGTCCCCGGACACCACCGCCAGGCCGATGGTGGCCCTGCGGTACAGATCCTGGTCCCCGACCTCCGCCACGCTCACCGCGAATTTGCGGTGGAGTTCGGAGACGATCGGGCGGACGACGGAGCGCTTCTCCTTCAGCGACCGTACGTCGCCGAGAAGCAGGTCGAAGGACAGCGTCCCTACGTACATGCAAGCCGGGTCAAGCCACCCGTGGGGCCTTGGGGGTACCTCCCGGCATGGGCCGGGGGCGTACGTGTCAGTTCGAACCGTACACGCAACGGCCGGGGCCGATCGACGGAGTTTCTTCCGCCGACCGGCCCCGAAAGGTCAGTGCGTGATCAGCCGCGCGGCTTCTCTCGCATCTCGTACGTCGCGATGACGTCGTCGACCTTGATGTCGTTGAAGTTGCCGAGGTTGATACCGCCCTCGAACCCTTCGCGGATCTCGGTGACGTCGTCCTTGAAGCGACGCAGACCGTCGATGTTGAGGTTCTCCGCGACCACCTTGCCGTCGCGGATGAGGCGCGCCTTGGTGTTGCGCTTGACCTCGCCGGAGCGGATGAGAACACCCGCGATGTTGCCCAGCTTGGACGACTTGAAGACCTCGCGGATCTCCGCCGTACCGAGCTCGACCTCTTCGTACTCCGGCTTGAGCATGCCCTTGAGGGCCGCCTCGATCTCCTCGATCGCCTGGTAGATGACCGAGTAGTACCGGACGTCGACGCCCTCGCGCTCGGCCATCTGCGTGGCGCGGCCCTCGGCCCGCACGTTGAAGCCGATGACGATCGCGTCGGAGCCGGACGCCAGGTTGATGTCGGTCTCCGTGACCGCACCGACGCCGCGGTGCAGCACCCGGATGTCGACCTCTTCGCCGACGTCGAGCTGGAGCAGCGAGGACTCCAGGGCCTCGACGGAACCAGAAGCGTCACCCTTGATGATGAGGTTGAGCTGCTGGACCTCGCCGGCCTTGAGCACCTTGTCCAGGTCCTCCAGGGAGACCCTGCGGGTGCGCTTGGCGAAGGCCGCGTTGCGCTCGCGCGCCGCGCGCTTCTCGGCGATCTGGCGGGCCGTGCGGTCCTCGTCGACGACCAGGAAGTTGTCGCCGGCACCCGGGACGTTGGTGAGACCCAGGACCAGGACGGGGGTCGACGGACCCGCTTCCTCGACGTTGTTGCCCTTGTCGTCGAACATCGCACGGACTCGGCCGTACGCGTCACCGGCGACCATCGTGTCGCCGACGCGGAGGGTACCGCGCTGGACGAGGACGGTGGCCACGGCGCCGCGGCCGCGGTCGAGGTGGGCCTCGATCGCAATACCCTGCGCGTCCTGCTCGGCGTTGGCCCGCAGGTCGAGCGCGGCGTCCGCGGTGAGGACCACGGCCTCCAGCAGGGACTCGATGTTCTGGCCCTGCTTGGCGGAGATGTCGACGAACATGGTGTCGCCGCCGTACTCCTCGGCCACCAGGCCGTACTCGGTCAGCTGACCGCGCACCTTGGTCGGGTCGGCGCCCTCGACGTCGATCTTGTTGACCGCGACCACGATCGGCACGTCGGCCGCCTTGGCGTGGTTCAGGGCCTCGATCGTCTGCGGCATGACACCGTCGTTGGCCGCCACCACGAGGATCGCGATGTCGGTCGACTTGGCACCACGGGCACGCATGGCGGTGAACGCCTCGTGACCGGGGGTGTCGATGAAGGTGATGCGCCGCTCTTCTTCGTTGACCTCGGTCGCGACCTGGTAGGCACCGATGTGCTGGGTGATGCCGCCGGCCTCGCCCGCGATGACGTTCGTCTTGCGGATCGCGTCGAGCAGTCGGGTCTTACCGTGGTCGACGTGACCCATGACGGTCACCACCGGCGGACGGGAGACGAGCATCTCCTCGCCGCCCTCGTTCTCGCCGAACTCGATGTCGAAGGACTCGAGCAGCTCGCGGTCCTCCTCCTCCGGGCTGACGATCTCGACGACGTAGTTCATCTCGTCGGCGAGCAGCTGGAGCGTCTCGTCGGAGACCGACTGGGTCGCGGTGACCATCTCGCCGAGGTTCAGCATGACCTGGACCAGCGACGCCGGGTTGGCGTTGATCTTCTCCGCGAAGTCCGTCAGCGAGGCACCGCGCGACAGCCGAACCGTCGCGCCGTTGCCGCGCGGCAGCATGATGCCGCCGACCGACGGGGCCTGCATGGCCTCGTACTCCTGACGGCGCTGCCGCTTCGACTTGCGGCCGCGACGCGCCGGACCGCCGGGACGGCCGAACGCACCCTGCGTGCCACCACGGCCACCGGGACCGCCGGGACGACCAGCGAAGCCGGGACGACCGCCGAAGCCGCCGCCGCCACCGCCGGGGCCACCGCCACCGGGACGACCGGCGAAGCCACCGCCGGCACCGGGACGACCGCCGCCGCCACCGGGACGGCCGGCGAAGCCGCCGCCACCGCCCGGACGACCGCCACCGCCGCCGGGACGACCGGCACCGCCGGGACCGCGCCCGCCGCCACCGGGGCCGGGACGCGGGCCGGCAGCCGGACGCTGCGGCATCATGCCCGGGTTCGGGCGGTTACCGCCGCCGGGACGCGGGCCCGCGCCGGGCGCGGCACCCTGCGGACGGGGCATGCCACCGGGGGTCGGACGCGCGCCGCCCTGGCCCTGGGGACGGGGGCCGCCCTGGCCGCCGCCCTGCGGACGCGGGCCACCGGGGCCACCCTGGCCACCGGGACGCGGCGCGCCACCGGGACGGGGGGCCTGCGGACGGGCCATGCCCGTGGAGCCACCGGAGGTGAAGGGGTTGTTACCCGGACGCGGGCCGGACGGACGACCGCCGGGACGCGCGGCCGGACGCTCGGCGCCGGGGCGCGGGGCGTTGCCACGGCCCTGACCACCCTGACCGGGACCGGGCGCCGGACGGGCCGGGCGCGGGCCGGGGGTGGCACCGGGACGGGGGGCCGACGGGGCGGCCGGGGGTGCCTGGAACTCGGGCTGCGCGGGCGCGGCCGGAGCGGGCTTGGGTGCTGCCGGGCGCGCCGGGGCGGGGCGCGGGCCGGGAGCGGGGGTGGTGCTCTTGGGGGCCGCGGGGGCCGGCGCCTCGGAGGCGGCCGGAGCCGGGGCCGCGGGGCCCGGCTTGGGGGCACCCGGCTTCGGGGCAGCAGGACGAGCCGCCTGCGCCGGAGAGGGCGCCGACGGCTTCGCGGGGGCCGACTTGCGCGGCGCCGCGGGCTTCCCGGCGGCGCGGCCGTTGCCGCTGCCTGCCTGGAAAGCGTCGGTCAACTTGCGAACAACCGGCGCCTCGATCGTCGAGGACGCCGAACGGACGAATTCACCAAGTTCTTGGAGCTTGGCCATGACGACCTTGCTCTCCACGCCGAACTCCTTGGCGAGTTCGTATACCCGGACCTTAGCCACTTCGCTCCTTCTAGGTCCGGGGTGTCCACCGGACCGTCGCTACTTCATGGGCGTACTCATCGCGTACTCATCGAGTGCTCATCGCAATCTCGACCTACTTCCGACTCGCGAGGTACCTGACCGCACGGTTTTCCGTGCGCTGTGCATCTTGCTGTGCGTTATTGCAATGGGCGGCTTCAACCGGCGCGCCGTTCGAGGAACCGACGCACGTCCGTCGTGTCGAACGGCCCCCGGCCCCGAAAGGCCCGGGGAAACGCCCGGCGGCGGACCGCCAGGTCGAGGCAGACCAGTGTCGGGTGCACGTATGCACCCCGGCCGGGCAGCGTACCGCGAGGATCAGGGGCACACTCGCCCTCGATCTCCACGATGCGCAGCAAATCGCCCTTGACCGCCCGCTCCCGGCATCCCAGACATGTGCGCTCAGGGCATGCGCGGGCATGCGTCCGGCCAGACACTGCTTAAGTCTACCTCCCCGCGCCGACCGCACCCCGATGGGGTAAAGGCCGAACGGCTGCTCAGAATTCCCGTCGGGGTGCCGCGGCGCCACCAATTTTTCCGTGGGCCGCGGCTCCGGCGGCTACGACGTGTGATCCCCGGCCTGCGAGGCGTGCTCGGTGTCCGGCCGGATGTCGATCCGCCATCCGGTGAGCCGGGCCGCGAGACGGGCGTTCTGCCCCTCCTTGCCGATGGCCAGTGACAGCTGGTAGTCGGGGACGGTGACCCGGGCGGAGCGCGCCGCCAGGTCCACGACCTCGACCTTGCTGACCCGGGCCGGCGACAGCGCGTTGGCGACCAGCTCGGCGGGGTCGTCCGACCAGTCCACGATGTCGATCTTCTCGCCGTTGAGCTCGGCCATCACGGCCCGCACCCGCCCGCCCATGGGGCCGATGCACGCACCCTTGGCGTTCAGCCCCGACCGCGTCGAGCGCACGGCGATCTTCGTGCGGTGCCCGGCCTCACGGGCGATGGCGGCGATCTCCACCGACCCGTCCGCGATCTCCGGCACCTCCATGGCGAAGAGCTTCTTCACCAGGTTGGGGTGGGTGCGCGACAGCGTCACCGAAGGGCCGCGCACGCCCTTGACCACCCGGACGACGTACGACCGCAGCCGGGTGCCGTGGGTGTACTCCTCACCGGGGACCTGCTCCTGCACCGGCAGGATGGCCTCCAGCTTGCCGATGTCGACCAGGACGTTCTTGGGGTCCTTGCCCTGCTGGACCACGCCGGTGACGACGTCGCCCTCCCGCCCGGCGTACTCACCGAACGTGATCTCCTCCTCGGCGTCCCGCAGCCGCTGCAGGATGACCTGCTTGGCGGTGGTCGCCGCGATCCGGCCGAAGCCCGACGGGGTGTCGTCGAACTCGCGCGGCTCGGCACCCTCCTCCAGGTCCTCGGGGTCCTCCTTCGCCCACACCGTCACATGGCCGGTGTTGCGGTCCAGCTCCACCCGCGCCCGCCGGCGGCTGCCCTCGGTGCGGTGGTAAGCGATGAGGAGGGCCGACTCGATCGCCTCGACCAGCAGGTCGAACGAGATCTCCTTCTCCCGCACCAGCCCCCGCAGGGCACTCATGTCGATGTCCACGGCTACGCCTCCTCCTTGTTCTCGTCGATCTTCTCTTCGTGCTGCGCGTCGCGCTTGTCCGCCTTCTCCGGCTTACGGCTGAATTCCAGCTCGACGCGCGCCTTGGCGATCTCGTCGAACAAGACCCGGCGGGCCGTCGGCTTGCGCCCCTTCACGCCCGGAACCTCCAGATCGAGGCCGTCCTCGTCGACGCCGGTGATCCGGGCGACCAGCTCCCCGGACCCTGCCGCGTCGGTGAGTTGGGCCTTGATGAGGCGGCCGAGGGCGCGGCGGTAGTGGCGCAGCTCGGTCAGCGGGCGGTCGGCGCCCGGGGACGTCACCTCGAGGGTGTAGGGCGCGCCGCCCATCGCGTCGGTGTCGTCCAGGACCTGGGACGCCTCGCGGCTCAGCTCGGCGCACTCGTCCAGCTGGACGCCCTCGTCGGAATCGACCACGATCCGCAGCACCCGGCGCTTCCCGGCCGGTGTCACCTCGATCTCTTCCAGATCCAGGTCTCGGGCGGCGACGAGCGGTTCAAGCAGTCCGCGCAGCCTCTCGCTCTGGGTGGTGCTCATCCGGGTGACTCCTCGGCCGCGTGTGCTGTTGTGGGTGGATCGCGTGTCGGGTCAAAGCCTATCGGTTCCGGCGGGGTACTGACGATTCGGTGGGTGGTCACGGATACTCTCGCCTGCGGTGATCACAACGGAAGACCCCGGGAAGTGCAACGTGCCGAAAGTGGCGCTCACACGCAGAAGGACCCTGCTGGCCGGCGCCGCCCTGGGGGGCGCGGCGCTGCTCGCCGGCTGCTCCGAGGACGTCTCCCCCGAACGGGACGAGCACTCCTCCGCCGCCGACCGGCTACGCACGGCCGCGGCCCACGACAGTACGGCGCTGCTGGCGCGCTACGACGCGACGCTCACCGCGCACCCGGCTCTGGAGCCGCGGCTGCGCCCGCTGCGCTCCGAAGTGGCCCGGCACGTCCAGGCGTTCACGACCGGTGGCGCCTCCCCCTCCCCCGCCGGCTCCGCCCGCCGGGGCCGCCCGCACCGGGCCGCCGCGCCCCCGGTGCCCGGGACGAGAAGGCCGCGCAGGGCGCCCTGGCCGCCGCGGAACGCAAGCTCGCCGACAACCGGACCACCGCGCTGCTGACCGCGCCGCCCGAACTGGCCCGGCTGCTCGCCTCGGTGGCCGCGGCCGGCGCGGCGCACGCCTATCTGCTGACGGAGCCGCCCCGATGACCTCACGGAAGAAGAGCGACGAGCGGAGCGACGAGCGGAGCGACGAGAGCCGCGCGGAGCTGACCGCCGTGCAGGCCGCGCTGGCCGCCGAGCACGCCGCGGTCTACGGCTACGGCGTGGTCGGCGGCCGTATCTCCCACGACCGGCGCACCGAGGCCCAGGCCGCCTACGACGCCCACCGCGCCCGCCGGGACGCGCTGCGCCGCGAGGTGCTGGCGCTGGGCGGCACGCCCGAGGCCGCGGCGGCCGCGTACGAACTGCCGTTCCCGGTGCCCGACCCGGCCGCCGCGGTGCGGCTGGCGGCGGAGCTGGAGGACCGGCTGGCCGCCGTCTACGCGGACCTCGTACGGGCCGGCGGCCGGGCCCGGCGGCGGGAGGCGGCCGCCGCGCTGCGCGAGGCGGCGGTGCGGGCGGTGCGCTGGCGCGGCGGCGGCGTAGCCTTCCCTGGGCTCACGGAGCGGGCCTCGGGCGCCGCTCCGTCCGGCTCCGCGAGCGCCCCCGCGGGCGCGCTCTGAACGACCGGCGGTCACCGCCCCGGGAAGGCTTGAGGAAAGGGACAGCGCAGGCATGGCAACGGCACCCATCGAACCACCGCAGCGTTTGGTGAGTTCGGTGAGCGGCGACCCGGAAAGCCCGGTACGGCAGTGGCTCGACGCGCTGCCGACGCTGGTTCAGCAGCGGCTCGACGACTGGGAGCTGACGCTGGAACGGGTGCACGCCCCCGGTGGCCGCAGCAGTCTGCTGGCGCTCGTACGGCAGGCGGACGGTACGCCGGCGGCGCTGAAGTTGCCGGCTCCGGGCCGCCGCGCCGGGCACGAGGCGGCGGCGCTCGCGACCTGGGACGGCTGGGGTGCGGTGCGGCTGCTGCGGGCCGACGCGGCGAGCGGTGCGCTGTTGCTGGAGCGGTTGCAGAGCGGGGTGTCGCTGCGCTCGCTGCCGGAGGCCAAGGCCCTGCTGGAGGCGTCCGGTACGGTCCGGCGCCTGTGGGTGGAGCCGCCGGCCGAGCACCCGTTCGAGACCCTGGCCGGGCGTGCCGAGGCGGACGCGGAGGCGCTGGGGACGGCGGGTGGGCTGACCCGGGCGGCCGGTCCGCTGGTGGCGGAGGCCCAGGAGCTGCGCCGTGGTCTGCCGGCCGCTTCGGCGGAGCGGTTCCTGCTGCACGGGGCGTTCCGCCAGGGCAAGGTGCTGGCCGGTGAGCGGGCGCCGTGGCTGGCGATCGGCCCGTCGCCGGTGGTCGGCGAGCGGGCGTACGACCTGGCGGCGCTGGTGCTGGACCGCTTCGAGGACCTGGTGGCCGGGTCGGGGGCGGCCGCCGCGGTCCGCCGCCGGGTGGCCAAGCTGGCCGACTCCCTGGAAGTGGACCGGGACCGGCTGCGCGACTGGACGCTGTACCGGGCGGTGGACGCCGGGGTGCGGGAGGCGGCCGTGGGCGACCGCCAGCGCGGCGAGCTGCTGCTGGAGTTCGCGGCCTGGCTGTAGGCCCCTCATACCTGCGCTGCGGCGCCGCCGGTCGGAGGACCGGTGGCGCCGCAGCGGTTTCGTCCCAGGCGTACCCGGTGGATCAGGCGCTGAGCCGGGCGACGGCCTCCTCGACCGTCAGCTCCTCGCGCTCGCCGGTGCGGCGGTCCTTGACCTCGACGACGCCCTCACCGGCGCGCCGGCCGGCGACCACGATGGTCGGCACGCCCAGCAGTTCGGCGTCGGTGAACTTCACGCCCGGCGAGACCCCGGCCCGGTCGTCGACCAGGACGCGCAGGCCGGCGTCGCCGAGCCGGTCGCCGATCGCCAGCGCGAGCTCGGTCTGCTGGGCCTTGCCCGCCGCGACGACGTGCACATCGGCCGGGGCGACCTCGCGGGGCCAGCACAGGCCCTTCTCGTCGTGGGTCTGCTCGGCCAGCGCGGCCACCGCACGGGAGACGCCGATGCCGTACGAGCCCATGGTGACCCGGGTCGGCTTGCCGTTCTGGCCGAGCACGTCGAGCTCGAAGGCGTCCGCGTACTTGCGGCCGAGCTGGAAGATGTGGCCGATCTCGATGGCGCGGTCGATCTTCAGGCCGGTGCCGCACTTCGGGCAGGGGTCGCCGGGCTCGACGACGACCACGTCGAGGTAGTCGTCGACCTCGAAGTCCCGGCCCACGACGACGTTGCGGGCGTGCTTGCCCTCCTTGTTGGCGCCGGTGACCCAGGCCGTGCCGGGGGCGACGCGGGGGTCGGCGATGTAGCGGAACGCCTTGCCGGCCAGGCCCTGCGGGCCGACGTAGCCGCGGACCAGCTCCGGGCGGTCGGTGAAGTCCTCGGCGGTGACCAGCTCGACGGTGGCCGGCGCGAGGTGCTCGCCCAGCTTGCCGAGGTCGACCTCGCGGTCGCCGGGCACGCCCACCGCGACGATCTCGCCGTCGACCTTGACCAGGAGGTTCTTGAGCGTCGCGGAGGCCGGTACGCCGAGGAACTCGGCGAGCGACTCGATGGTCGGGGTGTCGGGGGTGTCCAGCTCCTCGACGGGGCCGTGGGCGGAACCGTCGGCCGGCTGGACCTTGACCGTGACGGCCTCGGTGTTGGCGGCGTAGTCGCAGGCCGGGCAGTCGACGAAGGTGTCCTCACCGGCCGCGGCGGGGGCCAGGAACTCCTCGGAGGCGGAGCCGCCCATCGCGCCGGAGACGGCGGAGACGATGCGGTAGTCCAGGCCCAGGCGCTGGAAGATCTTCTGGTACGCCTCGCGGTGCAGCGCGTAGGACTGCGCCAGGCCCTCGTCGGTGGTGTCGAAGCTGTACGAGTCCTTCATGTGGAACTCGCGGCGCGCAGCACGCCGGAGCGGGGGCGGGCCTCGTCGCGGTACTTGATCTGGATCTGGTAGAGGATCACCGGCAGGTCCTTGTAGGACGTGCACTGGTCCTTGACCGTGAGGGTGAAGATCTCTTCGTGGGTGGGGCCGAGGAGGTAGTCGGCGCCCTTGCGGTCCTTGAGGCGGAAGAGCAGGTCGCCGTACTCCTCCCAGCGGCCGCTGGTCTCGTAGGGCTCCTTGGGCAGCAGCGCCGGCAGCAGGACTTCCTGGCCGCCGATCGCGTCCATCTCCTCGCGGACGACGCGGGAGACGTTCTCCAGGACCTTCATGCCCAGCGGCAGCCACGTCCAGATGCCGGCGGAGGAGCGGCGGACGTACCCGGCGCGGACGAGCAGCTTGTGGCTGGCGGTCTCGGCGTCGGCCGGGTCGTCGCGCAGTGTCTTGATCATCAAGCGGGACATGCGCTGGACCTGTGCGGCGTTGGCCATGGGAGTTTCTCCTGCGTAAGAAAGGTGACTCCCTGGAGGTTAGCGGGCCGGGTGTGTCCCGCGGAAATGGGATACGGCCCGCGGTGTGCGGTGCCTCCCACGTACCTGTCTGCGGCGCCGCGGGTGTGCTCGCCGTTGCGCCTGCGGCGTGCGGGTGGTTGTCGGGTGCGGTGACGGGCCTCCGGGGCCGGTTGTGTGGACTGCTGGCGCTTTACGTCCACACAACCGGCCCCTCCGGCCCGTCCCCTCCCGTTGGGGGCAGGAAAACGGTGAGTGGGGGCTTGCCTGTGGGCCCCGGATCAGGGGCGCTTCAGGGGCAAGGGGGCGCCCATGACGGCGTAGGGGGTGGGGGCGCTGGGGAAGAGGACGCGGCGGGCCAGGTCGTGGTAGCCGAGGGAGCGGTAGAGCTTACGGGCCGGGCTCTCGACGTCGATGGCGGAGAGGATGGAGCGGGGTTCGCCGGCGCCGTCGGTGATCCGGGTGATCAGTGCCCGGCCGAGGCCGCGGTGCTGGTAGGCGGGGTGGACGTGCAGCTCGGTGATGGTGAAGGAGTCGTCGAGCCAGTGGTCGAGGCCCTCGCTGCGCAGATACGGCTCCACGACCGTGGACCACCAGTGGGCGCGGTCGTTGGGCATGCCGTAGATGAAGCCGACGAGCCGGCCGGCGGGGGTGGTGGCGCCCAGGGCCCGGGCGCCGGGGCAGTCGAGGTGGCGCAGGACGATGTGCCGGCGGACGGCGATCTCCTCCTCGCTGAGGCCGAAGGCGAGCGCCTGCACCGCGAGCGCGTCGTCCACGCGGGCGGCGAGATCGAGGGGGCCGACCGCGACGTCATCCATGGTCGGAGCGTACAAGGCCGGGGGTCAGAACAGTACGCTCATGAACGCGCCGACTTCCTCGAAGCCCACCCGTCGGTAGGCGGCCCGGGCGGCGGTGTTGAAGTCGTTGACGTAGAGGCTGACGACGGGGGCGACGTCGCTGAGGGCGTAGCGGAGGACGGCGGCCATACCGGTCTCGGACAGGCCCTTGCCGCGGTGCGCGGGGTCGACCCAGACGCCCTGGATCTGGCAGGCGCGCGTAGTGGCGGCGCCGATCTCCGCCTTGAAGATGACCTTGCCGTCCTCGATGCGGGCGAAGGAGCGGCCGGAGCCGACGAGTTCGGCGACCCGGGCCTGGTAGAGCAGCCCGCCGTCGCCGGCCATCGGGGAGATGCCGACCTCTTCGGTGAACATGGCGACGCAGGCCGGCATGATCAGGTCCATCTCGTTCTTGCGGATCCGCCGGACGTACGGGTCGGGGGCGATCTCGGCGGACTGCGAGGTGGTGACCATCAGCGGCTGGTGGGCGCGGAGCTCGCGGGCCGGGCCCCAGTGCGGCTCCAGCAGCGACCAGAGTTCGGCGGTCGGGCCGGCCGGGCCGACGATGGAGGAGCACCGCCGGCCTGGCGGCGGGCGCGCTCGGCGAAGCCGCGGACCGCCTCGGAGGTGGCGCAGACGGGGACGAGGTTGGCGCCGGCGTAGCAGAGCGATTCCAGCCGGCCGCCGACGTACCAGCCCCACATCTCGCCGCCCAGCCGCCAGGGGTCGAGTCCGGCGACCTGGACGCGGGCGGCGACGAAGGCGTTGGCGACCGGGTCGCGGTCGAGGACCGCGAGCGCATCGTCGAGGTCCCCTGGTTCGAGGACCTTGATGGTGGTGGTCGTCAGCACGTCTCGGTTTGCCTCACCGTTACGGGCCTGGGAGGCCAGGCGGGAGCAGGTCTTGGCACTTTACCTCGCGCCCGCGCGAGGCACCCTGTGCGCTGCCCGCGGGGCCGGTCCGGGCAGCCGTGAGCCCCGGGCCCGGGTGGGCGGCGGGGCTCTGGGGCGCTGCGGGGCGGGTCAGCCGGCGGCGGTGACGACCGGTTCGCCGGAGGCGACGCCGTCCTTCTCCATCTGCTCGGCGATCTTCATGGCCTCTTCGATGAGGGTCTCGACGATCTTCGACTCGGGGACGGTCTTGATGACCTCGCCCTTGACGAAGATCTGGCCCTTGCCGTTGCCGGAGGCGACGCCGAGGTCGGCCTCGCGGGCCTCGCCGGGGCCGTTGACAACGCAGCCCATGACGGCGACCCGCAGCGGCACCTCCATGCCCTCCAGGCCCGCGGTGACCTCGTCGGCGAGCTTGTAGACGTCGACCTGGGCGCGGCCGCAGGACGGGCAGGAGACGATCTCCAGGCGGCGCTGGCGGAGGTTGAGCGACTCCAGGATGGAGATGCCGACCTTGACCTCCTCGGCGGGCGGCGCCGAGAGCGAGACCCGGATGGTGTCGCCGATGCCCTCGCTGAGCAGCGCGCCGAAGGCGACCGCGGACTTGATGGTGCCCTGGAAGGCGGGGCCGGCCTCGGTGACGCCGAGGTGGAGGGGGTAGTCGCACTGGGCGGCGAGCTGGCGGTAGGCGTTGACCATCACGACCGGGTCGTTGTGCTTGACCGAGATCTTGATGTCGCGGAAGCCGTGCTCCTCGAAGAGGGACGCCTCCCACAGCGCGGACTCGACCAGCGCCTCGGGGGTGGCCTTGCCGTACTTCTGCAGCAGGCGGCGGTCGAGGGAGCCGGCGTTGACGCCGATCCGGATCGGGGTGCCGGCGTCGGAGGCCGCCTTGGCGATCTCCTTGACCTTGTCGTCGAACTGCTTGATGTTGCCGGGGTTGACCCGGACCGCGGCGCAGCCGGCGTCGATGGCGGCGAAGACGTATTTCGGCTGGAAGTGGATGTCCGCGATGACCGGGATCTGGGACTTCTTGGCGATCACGGGCAGCGCGTCGGCGTCGTCCTGCGTCGGGCAGGCGACCCGGACGATCTGGCAGCCGGAGGCGGTCAGCTCGGCGATCTGCTGCAGCGTCGCGCCGATGTCGGAGGTACGCGTGGTCGTCATCGACTGCACCGAGACCGGTGCGTCTCCGCCCACGGCGACCGTACCGACGTGGATCTTGCGGCTGACCCGGCGGTCGGCCAGCTTGGTCGGTACGTCCGGCATTCCCAGTGAAATGGCAGTCATCTGGCGAGCAACCCCAAGGTGTGGATCAAGGCCCCGCGTCGGCGGGCTCCGGCCTCCGAGATTACGGCACCGGCATCGCCCGGGGCACATCGAGGCCGTGCGCCCCCACTAACGGAGGCGGCCGGGCACGCCCATACGGTCGCTGCGGGTCCGGCCGTCACGGATGTCCGGTTCAGGTGAGCTTCACCGGGTTCACCACGTCCGCCACGAGCACCAGCAGCGTGAAGCAGATGAAGATCCCGGCGACGACGTAGGCGACCGGCATGAGCTTGGCCACGTCGAAGGGGCCGGGGTCCGGCCGGCGGACGATCTTGGCGAAGGCCCGGCGGATGGACTCCCACACGGCGCCGGCGATGTGCCGCCGTCGAGCGGGAGCAGCGGCAGCATGTTGAACAGGAACAGCGAGAGGTTGAACCCGGCGACCAGGAAGAGCATGGTCGCGACCCGCTGCTCCGGCGGGATGTGCAGCGAGAAGACCTCGCCGCCGACCCTCGCGGCGCCGACCACGCCCATCGGGGAGTCCTGCTTGCGCTCGCCGCCGTTGAAGGCCGCGTTCCACAGGTCCGGGACCTTGCCGGGCAGGGCGACCAGGGAGGACACGCCCTGCTCGACCATGTTGCCCATGCGGTCGACGGACTGGCCGAAGGACTGCTGGACCACGCCGCTGGCCGGGGTGAAGCCGAGGAAGCCGGCGGTGACGAACTGGCCGGGGACGTAGCCGCCGTGCCCGTCGGTCTTGGCGACCTTGTTCTTGATCAGGTCGGCGTGCAGGGTCCTGCGGACGCCGTGCCGCTCGACGACCAGCGTCGCGGGTCCGGTGGTGTCCCGGATCTGCTGCTGGAGGGCGCCCCAGTCGGGGACGTCGTGGCCGTTGAACGTGACGATCTTGTCGCCGGCGCGCAGGCCGGCGGCCTTGGCCGGGGAGTCCTTGGCGCCGGACGGGCACTTGTCGGTCTTGGCGGCGGCCGAGATCACGCAGTCGGAGACGGAGCCGACCTGGGTGGTCTGGGTGTTGATGCCGAAGCCCATCAGGACGCTCATGAAGATCACGACCGCGAGGATCAGGTTCATGAACGGCCCGGCGAACATCACGATGATGCGCTTCCAGGGCTTGCGGGTGTAGAAGAGCCGCTTCTCGTCGCCGGGCTGCAGCTCCTCGAAGGCCGCCGAGCGGGCGTCCTCGATCATGCCGCGGAACGGCGAGGTGGAGCGGGCCTGCAGCTTCCCGTCGTCCCCGGGCGGGAACATCCCGATCATGCGGATGTAGCCGCCGAGCGGGATGGCCTTGATGCCGTACTCGGTGTCGCCCTTCCTGCGGGAGAAGATCGTCGGCCCGAAGCCCACCATGTACTGCGGCACGCGGATGCCGAACATCTTGGCCGTGGAGAGGTGGCCGAGTTCGTGCCAGGCGATGGAGAACAGCAGGCCGACGACGAAGACGACTATGCCGAGGATGGTCATCCAGGTCGTCATGCGCGAGCCTCCGAGGGTGTCCGTGCCGCACGGGCGGCCAGTTCGCGGGCGCGGGCGCGCGCCCAGGTCTCCGCCTCCAGGACGTCCGCGACGGTCAGGGAAGTTCCCCGGGCGGGCGTGCCGTGTTCGGCGACCACATCGGCGACGGTATCCACAATCCCTGTGAACGGCAGCCCGCCCTTGAGGAAAGCGTCCACGCATTCCTCGTTCGCGGCGTTGAAGACGGCCGGTGCGGTGCCGCCCAGGGAGCCGACGTGGCAGGCGAGCGGTACGGACGGGAAGGCCTCGGCGTCCAGCGGGAAGAACTCCAGGTCTGCGCCGTGGTCCAGTCGACGCCGGGGGCGGCGTCCGGGACCCGGTCGGGCCAGCCCAGGCCCAGCGCGATCGGCATCCGCATGTCGGGCGGGCTGGCCTGGGCGAGGGTGGAGCCGTCGGTGAACTCCACCATCGAGTGGATGAAGGACTGCGGGTGGACGACGACCTCGATCGCGTCGAAGGGGACGTCGAAGAGCAGATGCGCCTCGATGACCTCCAGGCCCTTGTTGACCAGGGTCGCGGAGTTGATCGTGACGACCGGGCCCATGGACCAGGTGGGGTGGGCCAGCGCCTGCTCGGGGGTGACCCGGCCAGCTCGGCCCTCGTACGGCCCCGGAACGGGCCGCCGGACGCGGTGACCACGAGCTTGCGGACCTCGGCGCGGTCGCCGCCGGTCAGCGCCTGGAAGAGCGCGGAGTGCTCGGAGTCGACGGGGATGATCTGGCCCGGCCGGGCGACGGCCTTGACCAGCGGGCCGCCGACGATCAGCGACTCCTTGTTGGCCAGCGCCAGCACCCGGCCCGCCTTGAGGGCGGCCAGGGTCGGGGCGAGGCCGATGGAGCCGGTGATGCCGTTGAGGACGGTGTGGCAGGGGGAGGCGGCGAGTTCGGTGGCGGCGTCGGGGCCGGCCAGGACCTCGGGGAGCTTCTCGCCCGGGCCGTAGCGGTCGGCGAGCGCGGCGCGCAGCACGGGGGCCGCGTCCTCGCGGGCCACCGCGACGGTGTCCACCCGCAACCGGTGCGCCTGCTCGGCGAGCAGCTCGGTCCGGCCGCCGGCCGCGGAGAGCGCGGTCACCCGGAAGCGGTCGGGGTTGCGCAGCACGATGTCGATCGCCTGGGTGCCGATCGAGCCGGTCGAGCCGAGGATCACCAGGGAGCGGGGCCCGGCCGGGCCGTCGGGGTCGCCGGCGGCCGGCTCGAAGCGCAGGTGCGGATGGGCGAGGGAGTCCGTCATGGGGTCCATTGTGGCCGGTCGCGGGGGTGCCGTGGGCACGGAGGGCACACGGCGGGCCCGGTCCGGCCGATCATCGGCGGACCGGGCCCGGGGGTGGGTCAGCGGATGGGGCGGTGGACGTTGTCCTTGGCGCTCGGGCCGGGGGTGGCGTCGGCGATCCACGGGCCGTCGCCGCTGGGGTCGACGATGCCCTCCTCCAGCCAGCCGTAGCTGCCGTCGAGGACCCGGAGACGACCTTGCGGTCGAGCTCGTCGGTGTTGGTCCACAGCCGGCCGAAGAGCTCCTCGATCCGGATCCGCGCCTGCCGGCAGAACGCGTCGGCCAGCTGCTGCGCCTCGCGGCCGTGGTCAGCGGTCTCGCGCAGGTGCTCGGCGCGGACGCAGGCGGCGCTCATCGCGAAGAGTTCGGCGCCGATGTCGACGATCCGGCCGAGGAAGCCCTGCTTGGTCTCCATCCGGCCCTGCCAGCGGGACATCGCGTAGAACGTGGACCGGGCGAGCTTGCGCGAGGTCCGCTCGACGTACCGCAGGTGCCCGGCGAGGATGCCGAACTCCTGGTACGTACTCGGGAGTTGGCCGGGACCGGCGACGAGCTTGGGCAGCCAGCGGGCGTAGAACCCGCCGGCCTTGGCGGCCGCCCGGCCCTTGTCGGCGAGGGACTTGTCGGGGTCGATGAGGTCACCGGCGACGGACAGGTGGGCGTCCACCGCCTCCCGCGCGATCAGCAGGTGCATGATCTCGGTGGAGCCCTCGAAGATCCGGTTGATCCGCATGTCGCGCAGCATCTGCTCGGCGGGGACCGCGCGTTCGCCGCGGGCGGCGAGCGAGGGGGCGGTCTCGAAGCCGCGGCCGCCGCGGATCTGGACGAGCTCGTCGGCCATCAGCCAGCCCATCTCGGAGCCGTAGAGCTTGGCGAGGGCGGCCTCGATGCGGATGTCGTTGCGGTTCTCGTCGGCCATCTGGGAGGACAGGTCGACGACCGCTTCCAGGGCGAAGGTGGTCGCGGCGATGAAGGAGATCTTGGCGCCGACGGCCTCGTGCTTGGCGATCGGCCGGCCCCACTGCTCGCGGGCCGCGGACCACTCCCGGGCGACCTTCAGGCACCACTTGCCGGAGCCGACGCACATCGCGGGCAGCGAGAGCCGTCCGGTGTTGAGCGTGGTCAGGGCGATCTTCAGGCCGGCGCCCTCGGGGCCGATGCGGTTCGCCGCGGGCACCCGGACCCGGTGGAAGCGGGTGACGCCGTTCTCCAGGCCACGCAGGCCCATGAAGGAGTTGCGGTTCTCGACGGTGATGCCGGGCGCGTCGGCCTCGACGACGAAGGCGGTGATGCCGCCCTTGTGGCCCTCGGAGGCGGGCACCCGCGCCATCACCACGAGCAGGTCGGCGACCACGCCGTTGGTGGTCCACAGCTTGACCCCGTCGAGGACGTACTCGTCGCCTTCCGGAACGGCCGTGGTCGCCAGCCGGGCCGGGTCCGAGCCGACGTCCGGTTCGGTCAGCAGGAACGCCGAGATGTCCGTACGGGCCAGCCGCGGCAGGAAGGTCTCCTTCTGCTGCGGGGTGCCGAACAGCTTCAGCGGCTGCGGTACGCCGATCGACTGGTGGGCGGAGAGCAGCGCGCCGATGGCGGGGCTGGCCGTGCCGACCAGGGACAGTGCCCGGTTGTAGTAGACCTGGGTGAGCCCGAGGCCGCCGTATTTGGGGTCGATCTTCATCCCGAGCGCGCCGAGTTCCTTGAGCCCGCGCACCGTCTCGTCCGGAATCCTGCCCTCGCGCTCGATCCGCGCGCCGTCGATCTCCGTCTCGCAGAAGTCCCGCAGGGTGGCGAGGAACTTCTCACCGCGGCGCACGTCGTCCACGGCGGGCGTGGGGTGCGGATGGATGAGGTCGAGCCGGAAGCGCCCCAGGAACAGTTCCTTGGCGAAGCTCGGCTTGCGCCAGTCCTGCTCGCGGGCCGCCTCGGCGACCTGGCGTGCTTCGCGCTCGGAAACGTTGCGGATGGATGGAGCGGTCATCAGGAGCTCACCTCGCCGCGGGGTCGGGAGTTCAGCGCCGGCGGCCGGTCGGCCGCTGGACAGCGCTA
Organism: Streptomyces endophytica; assembly: GCF_026153355.1. Lineage (GTDB taxonomy): Bacteria > Actinomycetota > Actinomycetes > Streptomycetales > Streptomycetaceae > Streptomyces > Streptomyces endophytica. The sequence goes on from NZ_CP110636.1 coordinate 231,918, forward strand.
CTTGTGAGAGTTACCCGATCCGCGCGGCTTGCACCACTGGAGGTACCGGCCGCTGCGGGCCGCAACGGCGCCTCCCGGCCATGGGAGGCCTGCGCCCCGGCACGCCCGCGGTCCGGCCCGCCGTCATCGGCCCTTCGGGGGGTGTGCGCATACCACGCTGGTTGTACGTACCCGCGGGTCTCCCCCTGGGACACGGCCGCGACTCCACCTGGGACAGGAGGCGCCGGGGCGGTCCGCGCCGTACGGTCAAGATCCGGCACGACGGGGGAACGGTGCCGGAGAACGGGGGACGCGGCGCGCTCCGGAAACAGGGTGCCGGAGCGCGCCGCGTCGAGGGGCCGGCGCCGGGGGGTGCGCCGGCCGGGGTCGGGACGGTGATTCGGCCCGAGGGAAGGCCGTCGCTGTCCACCGGTCCCGACCTGGTCGGGGGCGTCGGGGGGACGCCGGTGGTGCCCCCGGAGGGGCACCGGGTCCTACAGGGCGAGGCCGGTGAGGACCAGCACCCGCTCGTAGGTGTAGTCGTCCATGGCGAACCGGACGCCCTCGCGGCCCACGCCGGACTGCTTGACGCCGCCGTACGGCATCTGGTCGGCGCGGTAGGACGGCACGTCGCCGATGACCACGCCGCCGACCTCCAGCACCCGGTGGGCGCGGAAGGCGGTCTTGGCGTCGTGGGTGAACACGCCCGCCTGCAGGCCGTACTTGGAGTCGTTGACCGCCGCGAAGGCCGCGTCGACGCCGTCGACCTTGGTGAGGGTGAGCACCGGGCCGAAGACCTCCTCGCAGGCGAGGGTGGCGCCCGCGGGCACGCCCTCCAGCACGGTCGGCGCGTAGGAGGCGCCGTCGCGCTTGCCGCCGGCGAGCAGCTTCGCGCCGCCCTGCACGGCCTCGTCGACCCAGGCCTCGACGCGCTTGGCGGCGTCCTCGTTCACCAGCGGGCCGACCTCGGTCGCGTCGTCCGTCGGGTCGCCGGTGACCTGTGCCTCGACGGCCGCCACGATCTTGGGCACCAGCCGGTCGTACACCGAGGCGTCCGCGATCACCCGCTGCACGGAGATGCAGGACTGGCCGCCCTGGTAGTTGGAGAAGATCGCGATCCGCTGCGCGGCCCAGTCCAGGTCCTCCTCGGAGGACCAGTCGGGCAGGACGACGGCCGCGCCGTTGCCGCCGAGCTCCAGGGTGCAGTGCTTGCGCGGCACCGAGTCGAGGATCGCGTAGCCGACCTTCTCGGAGCCGGTGAAGGAGACGACCGGCAGCCGCTCGTCCTGGACCAGCGCCTCCATGCGCTCGTTGGGCACCGGGAGGATCGACCAGGAACCGGCCGGCAGGTCGGTCTCGGCGAGCAGCTCACCGAGGATCAGACCGGACAGCGGGGTGGCCGGGGCCGGCTTGAGGATGATCGGGGCGCCGGCGGCGATGGCCGGGGCGATCTTGTGGGCGCAGAGGTTGAGCGGGAAGTTGAACGGCGCGATGCCGAGGACCGTGCCGCGCGGGAAGCGGCGGGTCAGCGCGAGCCGGCCGGCGCCGCCCGCGTCGGTGTCCAGCCGCTGTGCCTCGCCGCCGTTGAAGCGACGGGCCTCCTCGGCCGCGAAGCGGAACACGGAGATCGCCCGGCCGACCTCGCCGCGCGCCCACTTGATGGGCTTGCCGTTCTCCGCGGAGATCAGCCGCGCGATCTCCTCCGTGCGCTCGACGAGCCGGCGCTGCACGTGGTCCAGCGCGGCCGCCCGTACGTGGGCGGGGGTCGCCGCGAACTCCTCCTGGACCGCGACGGAGGCCGCGATGGCCTCCTCGACCTGGTCCTCGGTGGGCACGCTCACCGTGCCGACGAGACGTCCGTCCCAGGGGGAGGTGACATCGAAGGTGGCCTCGCCGGTGGCCTCGCGGCCGGCGAGCCAGAAGGCGGTGGGGGCTGCATCAGTGGGGATCGGCACAGTGGAACCCGGCCCTTCAGACGTGGTGGGTGGTGCGCATGGCTCAGCGAGCGGCTCTGCGGTGTGACTGCTGCCCCCACGGTAGGGGCGCGCCGCCACGATGGCGTTTGTCCGAAGCGGCGTAATCAGGGGGCTGGGCTCTCCGTGGTGGAGGGGGTGTGGGGCGTGGGGGCCATGGGGGGCGGTGGGCGGGACGGGGCGGGCGTCGGGGCCGCGAGGGTGCTGGGGGTGCTGGGGGCGCCAGGGCGTCGAGGGCGCTCGGGCCGTCGAGGGCCCTCCGCTCACTCCCCGCCCTGTTCGGGGCCCTCCGCTCACTCCCCGCCCTGCGAGGACGGCGACGAAGGCGATGACGATGGCGAGGACGAGGACGGTGACGACGACGTGGCCTTCAGCGCCAGCCACAGCTCCATCCGCACGTCCGCGTCGTCCAGCGACCGCCCCAGGATCTCCTCCACCCGCCGCATCCGGTAGCGCAGCGTGTGCCGGTGGACGCCCAGGTCGGCGGCGGCCGCGTCCCACTGGCCGTGCCGGGCGAGCCAGGCCCGCAGCGAGGCCACCAGGTCACCGCGGCCGGTCGCGTCGTGGTCCCGCAGCGCCCGCAGCAGCCCGTCGGCGAACGCCCGGACCGCGTCGTCGGCGAGCAGCGGGAGGACGGACCCGGCGGCCACGTCCTCGTGCTCGACCAGCACCCGGCCGCGCCGCCGGGCCACCGACAGCGCCTGCTCGGCCTGCCGGTACGCGTTCGCGGCGGCCGCCGGCCCGGTCGGCGCGGACAGCCCGACGGCCAGTCCGTCGCCGCCCCCGCCCGGTTCGGCACGTCCCGCCCGGCCCCGCGTGCGGGCCTGCGCACCGGCCCGGGCCTCGGCCTGCGCCGCGTACGACGCACAGGCGTCCGCCGCCGCGCCGCCGTCCGCGACCAGCACGATCAGCCGGCCGCCGTCCGGCACCGCGAGCACCGCCTCACCGGTCCGCGCGGCCGCCGAATCCATGGCATCGGCCAGCACGTCCAACGCCCCGCCCGTACCGGTGGCCCGAGTGCTTGCCGTGCCCCGCGACGTACCGGCCGGCCCCCGCGACGTCCCTGCCGTGCCTCGCGACGCACCGGCGGTCGAGGAGCCGGCCGCTCCGCCGCCCTCCTCCCCCGCCACCGCTTCCGCGACCACCATCCGGAACGGCGCGTCGAGCAGCCCGCCGTAGAGCCGCCCGGCCACCGCCCGTGCATGATCGGGCTCGCCCGCCAGCAGCATCTTCAGCACCGCGGCACCCAGCCGCTGCTCGGCGTCCTGCAGCGCCCGGGACCGCTCGGTGGTCAGCGTCAGCAGCGCGACCGCGGAGTGCACCGCGTACCGCTCGGCCGTCCCGAGCGGCGCGCCGGTGCCCACCGCGAGCACCCCGCGGGCCCGCCGGCCGGTGCCCAGCGACTGCAGCTCGACCCGGTCGTCGCCCTCGGCGTCGCTCACCACCGAGCTCGCCGGGGCGGGCCGCTCCCGGAGCCGCGCCACGTCCTCCGCGAGCCGCGCCGCCCGCCGCGCCGCCCAGTCGGGGGCGGCCGCCACGACGGCCCCCGACGCGTCGTACAGCGCCGCCCAGCCGTCCAGGTGCGCGGCCAGCCGGGCCAGCAGTTCGGCCGGGCCCTCGGCGCTGAGCGCCGCCCGGGTCAGCTCCCGCTGCGCCTCGAAGCCCGCGGTCACGGCGCGGTACTGATCGGCGGCCACCGCCGCCGACACGGCCTTGCTGATCGCGATGAACGGCGTCCGGCGCGGCACGCCCAGCAGCGGCAGCCCCTGCTCCCGCGCCGCCGCCACCAGCGGCTCCGGCACGTCCTCGTAATTCACCCCGACCGCGAAGCCCAGCCCGACCACCCCGGCCTCCGCCACCCGCCGCACGTACCTGCGGGTGGCCTCCGGATCCTCCGCGTCCAGCTTCAGCGCCGTGATCAGCAGCAGCTCGCCGCCCTCCATGTACGGCACCGGATCGATCAGCTCACTGGCATGCGCCCAGCGCACCGGCACGTCCAGCCGCTCCTCGCCCGCGAGCACGGTCAGCTTGAGCGCGGTGTGGTTGACCAGAGAAGCGAGCGTGTGCGGCATAAGACCTTCGATGACTTCGGTGACGTCGGCGAACCTGAGCGGACAACCGATCGTCGACCACCCGACAACCGGCCCACGACCCATTCTTTACGCCGCCCCGTACGAACGGCCACCCCCGATTCTGCCTCAGCGGAGGAATCGGGGGGACTGGGGTGCGGGCGGCGCAGGGGTCAGGGGCGAAGGTCCACGAGGACGGGTGGGGCGTGTTCCCCGGTCACGCTCGTCACGGACAGCACCGCGTGGCCCGCGGGGACGGAGTTGGCGAGGTCGGAGGCGGACCAGCGTTCCCGTTCCACGGTTCGGACGGTGACGGCCTTGGCGGTGGCGGCCTTGCCGGTGACCAGGTGACGGAAGATGTGGAACGCCTTCCCCGCGGCGCTCTCCGCGATGATCTGACGGTCCGTCACATCACGGGTCTCCACCCACTCCTTGCCCCAGACCTCGGCGAACCGCGCCCCGTCCCAGGTCGTGACGCCCGCGAACGCCATCCGGCAGCCGACCGTGCCGAGCAGCGTGCCGCGCAGCGCGTCCGGGACGTCGTCGAGGGAGCGCAGGGTGAGCACCACTCCCGCGTTCGCCGAGCGCAGCCGCTGGAGACCACGGAGCGCCTCGGCGGTGATGGTGTGCCCGGCCTCGTCCAGCACCAGGCAGGCGAACAGCGAGCGGTCGCTGCGGGCCACCGCGCACTCGGTGAACTGCGCCAGCACCAGCCGGGCGAGGATCCGCGAGGCCTCCGCATGGCCGCGCTCGGGCAGTTCGATGCGGACCCGCAGCGGATGGTCGAGGGCGTGCAGCGAGACCTGGCGGGTGCGCCCCGTCGGGTCGAAGAACGCGGCGAAGGCGGGCCGGTCCAGGAGGGCGAGGCGGTCGGCGAGGAGGACGGCGGCGTCGCCGGGGCGCTCGGCCTGGCGGGCCCGGGCGTCCAGTTCACGCAGCAGGGTGGGGGCCTCGGCCTCCTCCAGAGCGGTGCGCAGGGCGGTGATCGCCTCGGGCGCCGCGTCCAGGAGCGCGCGCAACTCGGGAACCGTCGGGAAGCGGTCGTGGGCGGCCCGGAAGGGGCCGAGCAGCTGGGCCAGTGCGGTCGCGGCCCGCCGGCTGTCCCCGCCGGGCAGCTGGTCGGCGAGGTCCCCGACCAACGCCTCGGCGAGGATGCCCGCCGCCTCGTCGGGGTCCGTGGTGCCGCCGTAGAGATCGAGGTCGCAGTCCGGGTCCGGGCGGCCGACCCTGACCACCACATCGAACGCCTCGTCGGGCCCAAGGTCGGAACCTGCCGGTCCGACGGCGATCACGGCGCACTGCCCGGCCAGCGCCTGCAGACACATCGACTCCACGACCGGCTTCACGACCCGGGTGGTCTTCCCGCTCCCGGCGGGGCCGACGGCCAGCAGGGACGTGCCCAGCACACCGGGCTCAAGGGCGCAGCCGACACCGCGGTGCTGGTACGGGTTGCGAGGGTGGTCGGCGGCGGTGCCGAGACGAACTTGGCGGGCGAGCAGATCGTGCGCGGCGGTACGGCGGGGCAGGTCACGGCGGCCCGAGGGGTGCGCACAGGCGGCCGCGCCGTGTCGCAGCACGGTGTCGGTGAACGTCGCCAGGGAGTTCTTTCCGGACCGGACCGACCGCCAGGCCCGTTCGATCCTGGCCACATCCACGTCGTTCATCCGCCCGGCACGCGCCTCGGCAGCCAGCTTCTCGGCCGCGTCCGGCGCACCGTGCGCCCGCAGCTCGGGCCACTCCGCGGGGTCGGAGGCGGGTTGGGGCTTGGGGGCGACGGCGGGGGTGCGGAGGCGACGGAAGACGGGCCCGAACAAGCGGCGGCCGAGCTCGGGCCAGCGGCCGAGACGGCCGAAGAGGAACGCGATGCCGAGGATCCACAGGCCGTAGTAAGCGTTGGTGACCACCAAGAAGGCGGTGCGGTCGCCAGATGTTCGCGCGGCTGCCCACGAGTCGGGCCTGAGGACTTGCAGAGGCCAGTACCAGTAAGGCCCCAAGTACCCATTCCACAACAACGACCACAACAACCACCCGCACAAAAACGAGATCACCGCCCCGCTGACCAGCTGGCGCCCCGGCACCCGGTCCGGCTCCTCCGCGGGGCGAGGGCGGTGTCCGTACGTCCACACGCCGGGTGCCGCCGCCGGGCGTGGCATGCGGAGCCAGCTCAGGACCGGTGGCTCGGGCGTGCCCGGGCCGCCGGTCGGCGGGAGGGTGGGCACGGCCGGTACCGCCGGCGGGGCGGAGGGCGGTGGCGGTGCGGTGGGCGGGGCCGCGGGACGCGGCACGGTGGGTTCGGTGCGGTGCGCTCCGCCCGACGGCTGGGGAGCGGTGTGACGTGCGTCGTGCGTGCCCTCGGTGTCCATCCGGTGCCCCTTGTCCCCCTTGAGCCGTGGCCTGGTGTGCCGGTGCGGCGGTGCCGGTGGCCGGCGGTGCCGCGTTGTCATTGTCATGCCCGCGCTGGTGGGCGCCGCTGCCGGGCGCGCCGGCGCTCAATCTACTGGCCGGGAGCCGTCGCTATGTCCGGTGCGGACAACGCAACACGCGCACTTCTCCCGAACGGAACATGCCAGACCCGCTCCCCCGCCCCTAGCCTGCGAGAACAAGACTCAAGACGTCTGTCCGTTCCCGTTCCATCCAGGAGACTGCCATGAGCGAACTGTCCGGAGGCCCCGCCCTTCCCCAGGAGCGTCGCGTCGTCACCGCGATCCCCGGCCCGAAGTCGCAGGAGCTGTGGGCCCGTAAGCAGGCCACGGTCGCCAGTGGTGTCGGCGCCGTGCTGCCCGTCTTCGTGAAGCGTGCGGGCGGCGGCGTGCTGGAGGACGTGGACGGCAACTCCCTGATCGACTTCGGCTCGGGCATCGCGGTGACCTCGGTCGGCAACAGCGCGGAGGCGGTCGTCCGCCGGGCCACCGCGCAGCTCGCCGACTTCACCCACACCTGTGTGATGGTGACGCCGTACGAGCCGTACATCGAGGTCTGTGAGGCGCTGGCCGAGCTGACCCCGGGCGACCACGAGAAGAAGTCGGCGCTGTTCAACTCCGGTGCGGAGGCGGTCGAGAACGCCGTCAAGATCGCGCGGGCGTACACCAAGCGGCAGGCCGTGGTCGTCTTCGACCACGGGTACCACGGCCGGACGAACCTGACGATGGCGCTCACCGCCAAGAACATGCCGTACAAGCACGGCTTCGGCCCGTTCGCGCCCGAGGTCTACCGGGTGCCGCTGGCCTACCCCTTCCGCTGGCTGACCGGCCCGGAGAACTGTGCGCAGGAGGCCGCGGAGCAGGCCATCTCGCAGATCACCAAGCAGATCGGCGCCGAGAACGTCGCGGCGATCATCATCGAGCCGGTGCTCGGCGAGGGCGGCTTCATCGAGCCGGCCAAGGGCTTCCTGCCCGCCATCGCGAACTTCGCGAAGGAGAACGGCATCGTCTTCGTCGCGGACGAGATCCAGTCCGGCTTCTGCCGTACGGGCCAGTGGTTCGCGTGCGAGGACGAGGGCATCGTGCCCGACCTGATCACCACCGCGAAGGGCATCGCCGGCGGTCTGCCGCTGGCGGCCGTGACCGGTCGCGCGGAGATCATGGACGCCGCGCACGCGGGCGGCCTGGGCGGCACCTACGGCGGTAACCCGGTGGCCTGCGCCGCGGCGCTCGGCTCGATCGAGACCATGCGCGAGCAGGACCTCAACGGCAAGGCCAAGCGCATCGAGGAGGTCATGAAGGCCCGCCTCGTCGCGATGCAGGAGAAGTACGACATCATCGGCGAGGTCCGCGGCCGCGGCGCCATGATCGCGATCGAGCTGGTCAAGTCCGGTTCGAAGGAGCCCAACCCGGAGGCCACCGGCGCGCTCGCCAAGGCCTGCCACCAGGAGGGCCTGCTCGTCCTGACGACCGGTACGTACGGCAACGTGCTGCGCTTCCTGCCGCCGCTGGTCATCGGCGAGGACCTGCTCAACGAGGGTCTGGACATCCTCGAGGCGGCGTTCGCGAAGATCTGATCCGCCCGGGAGCCGATCCCGCCAGGAGTGAGCGGCCCGCAGCCTGTCTGCGGGCCGCTTCCCGTTTCCGCAGGTGGCCGCGATCGGTCAGCACCCCGGCCTGATCACCGCGTTCCGGGCGGACGCGGGTGGCCGGAGGTGCCGAGTGAAGAAGATGTGCGGGGGCGATGGCGGGCGAGTGATGCGGCTGTCCGGTCCGCTCCCCGTGCCGTACGGTTTCTGCAGATGAGAGAAACACCCCGCCCGCAGGGGACTGCGGGCGACGCCCGGTCGGCGCTTCCCCGGCTCCGGCCAGGCCGTGCCCTCGCGCACAAAGCCGGTCCCCCTCGTGAGAGGGGCTCCGGGAATCCTCACCGATCGGATGTCCGCCCGCCCCATACCCCCCGGGGCGCGCGGGACACCGGTCAGCGCGGCCGCCTCGGAACCACCCCCCCTGTTCCGAGGCGGCCGAACCCTTTTCCGGGCCTGTTCACCCCCCGGTCCGTGCTGCTCCTCTGCGCGCTGCTGTTCGCCGCCCTCACCTGGCAGGTGGCGGCGCACGGTCCACTGCGCACGTACGACGAGCGGCTCGGGCGGGGCATCGCCGGTGCCCGCCACATCCCCTCCTGGGTCGCCGAGTTCTTCGCCGATCTCGGCAACACGGTCGTGGCCTTGCCGGTGTTGCTGGGGATGGTGGGGCTGTTGATGGTGGTGGGGTGGGTCGGGTGGCGGTCACGACGGGGGGACGGGGCGACCGGCGGCCCGGCCGGGCGGTGGTGGTTGCCGCCGCTGGCCGCCGGGCTCGCGCTCGCCGCGGTCCCCGTGCTCGTCGTCCCGCTCAAGCTGTGGCTCGCCCGGCCGGGTCCGCCGCGGATGGCCGGCGGTGGGCCGGACGGTTTCTATCCGTCGGGCCATGCCGCCACGGCGGCGGTCGCCTACGGGGTGGCCGCGCTGCTGCTGATCCGCGGGCGGGGTCCCGGTGCGGGCCGGGCCGGCCGCGGGGCCCGGGGAGTGCTCCCGGTGGCGGTGGCCACTACGGCCGTGCTGCTCAACCTCGGTGTCGGTGTGGGGCTGGTGCGCCGTGGCTATCACTGGCCGCTGGACGTCCTCGGCAGCTGGTGCCTGGCGGGCGTGGTGCTCGCGCTCTGGTGGGCCGTCTGCGACCGCTGGGCGCCGGAGGCCACCGCCTCCGCCGCGCCCGTCACGGCCCCCACTTCCCCTTCGCCCCCTCCGCTCCCGTAGCCCCGCCCGCCCCCTCCGAGGGGCACGCGAAGGTACGGAACACCCGCGGAAGACCCGAGGAACACCCGAAGGAACGCGCGACGATACGGGCACACCGGGAGGCGGACACGAAGGAGCGGGCGGAAGTCCTCCGCCCGCTCCCGTGACCCCTCGTCCGCCTCAGGCGGCGGACTCAGCTGTCGAAGCCCAGCCCCACCTTGTCCATCGCCTTCAGCCACAGGTTGCGGCGTCCGCCGTGGGTGTCGGCGCGGGTCATCGACCACTGGGTGATGCCGATGCCGGCCCAGCGCAGCGGCTCGGGCGGGAAGGGCAACGGCTTGCTGCGGACCATCTCCAGCTCCGTGCGCTCGGTGCGTTCGCCGGCGAGCAGGTCCAGCATCACGTCGGCGCCGAAGCGGGTGGCGCCCACGCCGAGACCGGTGTAGCCGGCGGCGTAGGCGACCCGGCCGGCGTGCGCGGTGCCGAAGAACGCCGAGAAGCGGGCGCAGGTGTCGATCGCGCCGCCCCAGGTGTGGGTGAAGCGCAGGCCCTCCAACTGCGGGAAGCAGCGGAAGAAGTGCCGGGCGAGCTTCTCGTACGTCTCCGGGTGATGGTCGTACTCGGCGCGGACACCGCCGCGGTAGCGGTAGACGATGTCGTAGCCGCCCCACAGGATGCGGTTGTCGGCGGTGATGCGGAAGTAGTGGAAGTGGTTGTTGGAGTCGGAGAGGCCCTGGCGGTTCTTCCAGCCGATGGCGGCCAGTTGCTCGTCGGTCAGCGGCTCGGTCATCAGGGCGTGGTCGTAGACCGGGACGATGTACGGGCGCACCCGCTTGACCAGCGACGGGAAGGCGTTGGTACCGAGCGCGACATGGCGGGCGAAGACCCGGCCGTACGGGGTGCGGACGGCCATGCCCACGCCCTCGGAGGCGAGCGCGGTGGCGCGGGTGCGCTCGTAGATGCGCACGCCGAGGCCCAGGCACGCCTCCTTCAGGCCCCAGGCGAGCTTGGCCGGGTTGACCATGGCGACGCCGTCGCGGTCCCACAGGCCGGCCCGGAAGGTCGGTGAGTCGACCTCGGCGCGGAGCTCGTCCTCGTCGAGGAAGGTGTGCCGGTCCAGGCCGAGCTTCGCGGCGTCCTCGGCGGCCTCCTTGAGCTCGGCGATCTGGTACGGCTCGGTGGCGATGTCGATCTCGCCGGTGCGCTCGAAGTCGCAGTCGATGCCGTAGCGGGCCACCGCCTCCCCGATGGCGTCGAGGTTGCGGATCCCGAGTTCTTCGAGCGTGGCGAGTTCGCCGGGCCAGCGGGCCAGTCCGTTGCCCAGGCCGTGGGTGAGGGAGGCGGCGCAGAAGCCGCCGTTGCGCCCGGAGGCGGCCCAGCCGATCTCGGCGCCTTCGACGAGCACGACGTCGCGCTGCGGGTCGCGCTCCTTGGCGAGCAGCGCGGTCCACAGTCCGGAGTAGCCGCCGCCGACGACCAGCAGGTCGCAGTTCTCGTCGCCGACGAGGGCGGGCTGCGCGGCGGGGCGGGCCGGGTCGTCCAGCCAGAAGGGCGTGGGGGCGGCGTCCGCGAGCGCGTGGACGGGGGACGGGGCGTTCATGGCAGCTCGTGCCATGGTTCTCAGCTCCTCTAGCTCCTCTTACGGCGTTTGCCGGCCAGTTGGCCGACCACTACGCACGCCACGGCGACCAGGAACATCGCCGTACCGATGACATTGATCTGAACGGGTGTGCCCCGCTGTGCCGATCCCCAGACGAACATGGGGAAGGTCACGGTGGAGCCGGCGTTGAAGTTGGTGATGATGAAGTCGTCGAAGGAGAGCGCGAAGGAGAGCAGGGCACCGGCCGCGATGCCGGGCGCGGCGATCGGCAGCGTCACCCGCAGGAACGTCTGCGTGGGCGAGGCGTAGAGGTCCTGGGCGGCCTGTTCGAGCCGCGGGTCCATGCTCATCACGCGGGCCTTGACGGCGGTGACGACGAAACTCAGGCAGAACATGATGTGCGCGATGAGGATCGTCCAGAAGCCGAACTGGATGCCCATGTTGAGGAAGAGGGTGGCCAGCGAGGCGGCCATGACGACCTCGGGCATGGCCATCGGCAAGAAGATCAGGGTGTTGACGCCGGCCCGGGCGCGGAAGCGGTAACGGGCCAGCGCGAACGCGATCATGGTGCCGAGGACGGTCGCGCCGACCGTGGCCCACACCGCGATCTGCAGGCTCAGTCCCAGTGAGCCGCACAGGTCGGCGACCCCGCACGGATCGGTCCAGGCGTCCGTGGAGAACCGCTGCCACTGGTAGTTGAAGCGGCCGTTGGGCTTGTTGAACGAGAAGACCATCACGACGAGGTTGGGCAGGATGAGGTAGCCCAGGGTGCCCAGCCCCGCGAGGGTGATGATGTTGCGGCGCAGCCAGCGCAGGCCCCTGTTGGGCGTGCGGCCGTTCGTGGGCGCCGTGGTTGCCGTGGTCCCGGCCGTGGTGCTCGATGCCGCCATCAGACCAGATCCTCCGTCCCGGACTTGCGGATGTAGATCGTGACCATCGCGAGGATGGCCGCCATGAGGATGAAGGAGAGCGCGGCGGCGGTCGGGTAGTCCAGGACCCGCAGGAACTGCGACTGGATGACGTTGCCGATCATCTTCTGGTCGGTGGAGCCCAGCAGTTCGGCGTTGATGTAGTCACCGGCGGCCGGGATGAAGGTGAGCAGGGTGCCCGCGACGACGCCGGGCATCGACAGCGGGAAGGTCACCCGGCGGAAGGTGGTGGCCGGGCGGGCGTAGAGGTCGCCGGCCGCCTCGTGCAGCCGTGGGTCGATGCGCTCCAGCGAGGTGTAGAGCGGCAGGACCATGAATGGCAGGAAGTTGTACGTCAGTCCGCAGACCACCGCGAGCGGGGTGGCCAGCACCCGGTGTCCCTCGGTGATGCCCAGCGCGCTGGTGACGTCGAGGAGGTGCAGCGAGTTCAGGGCGGCGACGACCGGTCCGCCGTCGGCCAGGATCGTCTTCCAGGCCAGCGTGCGGATCAGGAAGCTGGTGAAGAACGGGGCGATGACCAGGATCATCACGACGTTGCGCCAGCGGCCCGCCTTGAAGGCGATGAGGTAAGCCAGCGGGTAACCCAGGAGCAGGCAGAGCGCGGTGGCGATGGCGGCGTAGCCGACCGAGCGGACGAACTGCGGCCAGTATTCGCCGAGCGCGTCCCAGTAGGTGGCGAAGTGCCAGGTGACCTTGAAGCCCTCTTCGAGGGAGCCGGTCTGGATGGAGGTCGACGCCTGGTAGACGAGCGGGGCGGCGAAGAAGACGATCAGCCACAGGATGCCGGGCAGCAGCAGCCAGTAGGGGACCAGCCGTTTGCGGGCCGGGGTCTTGCGCACCTCCAGGGGTGCGGCGGTCTGCTCCTCCGCTGGTGCGGGGGTTTCGGTGGTGGTCACGCGGCCTCCTCGTCGAGGTCCGCGCCGGCCTGGATGTCCTGGGTGGCGTCCAGTCCGAAGGTGTGCGCCGGGCTCCAGTGCAGCACGATCTCCGCGCCGGGGACGAGCCGGCCGTCGCGCTCGATGTTCTGCTCGTAGACGGCGAGTTCGCCCAGGCCCGGTACGTCGACGACGTACTGGGTGGAGACGCCGATGAAGCTGGCGTCCTTGATGCGGCCGGGCAGCCGGTTGTGGCCCTCGGTGATGGACCCGGCGTCGTCGGCGTGCCGCAGGGCGACCTTCTCGGGCCGTACGCCGGCCAGCACCTTCTCGCCCGTACGGGCCGAGGCGCTACATCGGGCGGCGGGCAGCCGGAGCTTGGCGTCCGCGGCCTTGAGCAGCAGCTCGTCGCCGCCGGCCTCGACGACCTCGGCCTCGATGAGGTTGGAGGTGCCCAGGAAGTTGGCGACGAAGGTGGTGCCGGGGTTCTCGTAGAGGTCGGCGGGGGCGCCGAGCTGCTCGACCCGGCCGCCGTTCATCACGGCCACGGTGTCGGCCATCGTCATGGCCTCCTCCTGGTCGTGGGTGACGTGCACGAAGGTGATGCCGACCTCGGTCTGGATGCGCTTGAGCTCCAGCTGCATCTGGCGGCGCAGCTTGAGGTCGAGGGCGCCCAGCGGCTCGTCGAGGAGCAGTACCTGGGGGTGGTTGATCAGCGCGCGGGCGACCGCGACGCGCTGCTGCTGGCCGCCGGAGAGCTGCTGCGGCTTGCGGCGGGCCATCGGGCCGAGCTGGACCAGGTCGAGCATCTCCTCGACCTGCTTCTTGACGGACTTGATGCCGCGGCGGCGCAGTCCGAAGGCGACGTTCTCGTAGATGTCGAGGTGCGGGAAGAGCGCGTAGTTCTGGAAGACGGTGTTGACCTGGCGCTTGTAGGGCGGCAGGACGGTGACGTCCTGGCCCGCGAGTTCGACGGTCCCGGTGGTGGGCTCCTCCAGGCCGGCGATCATCCGCAGGGTGGTGGTCTTGCCGCAGCCGGAGGCGCCCAGCAGCGCGAAGAAGGAGCCCGCGGGGACGGTCAGGTCGAGCGGATGGACGGCGGTGAAGGAGCCGTAGGTCTTGCTTATCCCTTGGAGGCGGACGTCGCCGCCGCTGCTCTGCGGGGTCGCGGTCTTGGTCATGTCGGTCGTCCCGGGGGTCGGTGGGCGAAACGGCTCGGGGGGGGCGGGCCCGGTGCGTGGTGGGGTCAGGCGCCGGTGAGGTCGGAGAACTTCTGGCTGAACGCCTTGTTCTCCTTGGCGGTCAGCGCGCGGAAGGAGTGGGACCTGGTGGCCATCTCCTTGTCCGGCAGGATCAGCGGGTTGTCCGCCGCCTTCTTGTCGATCTTGGCGAGTTCCTCGCGGACGCCGTCGACCGGGCAGACGTAGTTGATGTACGCCGCGAGCTGCGCCGCCACCTTCGGCTCGTAGAAGTAGTCGATGAGCCGTTCGGCGTTTTCCTTGTGGCGGGCCTTGTTCGGCACCATCAGGTTGTCGGTGGACGTCATGTAGCCGCTCTTGGGGACGACGTACTCGATGTCCGGGTTGTCGTTCTGCAGCTGGACGATGTCGCCGGCCCAGGCCACGCACGCGGCGAGGTCGCCCTTGTCCAGGTCCGTGGTGTAGTCGTTGCCGGTGAAGCGGCGGATCTGCTTGGAGTCGACGCCCTTCTGGAGCCGGGCGATCGCCGCGTCGTAGTCGTCCGCGGTGACCTCCTCGGGCTTCTTGCCCATGTCCAGGAGGGTCAGCCCTATGGAGTCGCGCATCTCGGAGAGGAAGCCGACCCGGCCCTTGAGCTGCGGGTCCTCCAGCAGCTGGCTGACCGAGTCGACCTTCCGGCCGCCGGTGGCCTTCTTGTTGTACGCGATGATCGCGGGGATGCCCTGCCACACGTAGGAGTGCGCCCGGCCGGGGTCCCAGGCGGGGTTGCGGAACTGCGCCGAGAGGTTGGCGTAGGCGTGCGGCAGGTTGGCCGGGTCCAGTTCCTGGATCCAGCCGAGGGAGATCATCCGCGCGCACATCCAGTCGGTGAGCACGATCAGGTCGCGGCCGGTGTCCTGGCCGGCCGCCAGCTGTGCCTGGACCTTGCCGAAGAACTCGTCGTTGTCGTTGATGTCCTCGGTGTATTTGACGGCGATGCCGGTGCGCCGGGTGAAACGGTCCAGCGTCGGATGGTGCTTGCCGTCGTCGCTGACGTCCATGTACTCGGTCCAGTTGGAGAAGTTGAGCCGCTTCTCCTTCCGGGAGTGGTCCTGGGACGCCACGGCGTCGGTACGGCCGGCGGGCGGGATGCCGCAGGCCCCCAGGGCGCCCAGGCCGCCGGTGACGGCCGCCATGGCACCGGCCGCGCGCAGCAGCGAGCGGCGGGTCATGGCGAGCCGGCCGTTGGTCGCGCTCCGGCGCATGGCGGCGAGTTCGACCGCGGACAGGGGTTCGGGCTGCTGGTGGTGCTCCATGCGCGGTGCCCTTTCAGGGGGGTGAGCCCGGCGCTCGGCCGGCGATGACGGTGCCGTGCGGCCGGCTGGCCGCGGGGTGAGCCCGTAGGGGCGGGGAACGGGCGGGGCGAGGTGGGGGCTCGCTCCGGGGAGTCGACCGGGGACCGGTCCGGGGGCCGTCGCGGCCCCCGGTGGTCCCGTCAGGTGCGGTCCCCGAAGATCGTGCGGTGCCAGTCCTTCCTGGCGACCGCGGTGTTGTCGTACATCACGTGCTTGACCTGGGTGTACTCCTCGAAGGAGTAGGCCGACATGTCCTTGCCGAAGCCGGACGCCTTGGCGCCGCCGTGCGGCATCTCGCTGATGATCGGGATGTGGTCGTTGACCCAGACGCAGCCCGCCTTGATCTCGCGGGTGGCGCGGCCGGTGCGGTAGACGTCCCGGCTCCAGGCGGAGGCGGCCAGCCCGTAGGGGGTGTCGTTGGCCAGCGCGATGCCCTCGTCGTCGCCGTCGAAGGGCAGCACGACCAGCACCGGGCCGAAGAGCTCGGACTGCACGACCTCGCTGTCCTGGGCGGCGCCGGCGATCAGCGTGGGCAGGTAGTACGCGCCCTTGGCCAGCTCGCCCTGGGGGGCCTCGCCGCCGGTGACGACGGTGGCGTAGTCGCGCGCCCGGTCGACGAAGGCGGCCACCCGGTCGCGCTGGGTGTGCGAGATCAGCGGGCCCAGGTCGGTGGACGGGTCGAAGGGGTCGCCGAGCCGTACGGTCGCCATCAGGTCGGCGACGCCGCTGACGAAGGCGTCGTAGAGCGGGCGCTGGACGTAGGCGCGGGTGGCGGCGGTGCAGTCCTGGCCGGTGTTGATCAGCGCGCCGGCGACCGCTCCGTGGACGGCCGCCTCCAGGTCCGCGTCGTCGAACACGACGAACGGGGCCTTGCCGCCGAGTTCGAGGTGGAGGCGCTTGACCGTGCCGGTGGCGATCTCGGCGACGCGCTTGCCGACGGCGGTCGAGCCGGTGAAGGAGGTCATGGCGACGGTGCGGTGGCCCACCAGGTGCTCACCGGCGTCCCGGCCGGCCCCGGAGACGATGTTGAGCACGCCGTCGGGCAGCCCCGCGCGCTGGGCGGCCTGGGCGAAGAGCAGCGAGGTCAGCGGGGTGATCTCGGCGGGCTTCAGGACGATGGTGTTGCCCGCGGCGATGGCCGGGAGCACCTTCCAGGCGGCCATCTGGAGCGGATAGTTCCAGGGCGCGATGGAGCCGACGACGCCGATGGGCTCGCGGCGGATCACGGAGGTGTGGTCGGCGCTGTATTCGCCGGCCGCCTTGCCCTCCAGATGGCGGGCCGCACCGGCGAAGAATGCGGCATTGTCGATCGAACCCGGCACATCGAACTCATTGCTGAGCTTGATCGGCTTTCCGCAGTTCAGCGATTCGGCGAAGGCGAGATCGGCGGCGTCCTCGGCGAGCGCGGCGGCGAAGCGGTGGAGGGTGTCGGAGCGCTCGCCGGGCGTGGCCCCCGCCCACTCCGGGAAGGCCCGTCCGGCCGCCTCGACGGCCGCGTCGACATCGGCCGTACCTGCGAGTTCGTAGCGGTACACCGTCTCGCCGGTCGCCGGGTCCACGACGTCCTGGCTCCGGCCGGAGGTGCCGCTCCGGAGGCCGCCCGCAATGAATTGCGCGCCCTGGGCGAATCGCTCGGTGACGTCGAATCGGTGATCCATGGTGCTCTCCTCCGCCGGCCGCCGGGGCCGCTCCGCGGCACTGCCTGGCGTAGCTATTTCCGGAATCGATGGCCGATCTTGACAGAGTAGAACAGCCTCAACAAGGGATTCCGTTGTTGCCTTTTGGTTACGCGACGAATTCTGCGATTTCTGTGGTGTACACCCCGACACGTTGTCAGTGCCCGCTGACAGAATCCCGGCATGATGCACGACAGCACGGGGAGCGACCAGGGGCAGGCCCCGGGGATCGCCGGGGGATCATGGACGGGCGCGCCGCGGACGGGCCGCGCTCGGTCGAGGAACTGCGCCGGGAGACGTCCGCCGGCACGCGTCCGAAATACGTCTTCTTCTGGGGCCACCGCCCGCGCCGCGACGGCGGCCTGAGCCCGAGCTGCTTCAGCCAGTGGTGGCCCGCCCCCTTCACGGTCGACGGGACCACCTACGCCACCGCCGAGCACTGGATGATGGCCGGCAAGGCCCGGCTCTTCGGCGACGCCGAGGCGGAGCGGCAGGCCGTCGCGGCCGGCCACCCCAAGCAGGCCAAGGACGCCGGCCGGAAGGTCCGGGGCTTCGACGAGGAGACCTGGCGGCGCCATCGATTCGCCCTGGTCGTCGAGGGCAGCCTGCACAAATTCGGCCAGGACCCCGCCCTGCGGGAATTCCTGCTGGGCACGAACTCCCGGGTCCTGGTCGAGGCCAGCCCGCTGGACCGTATATGGGGCATCGGCCTGGCCGCCGACGACGAGCGCGCCCCGGACCCGGCGCGCTGGCGCGGGCTGAATCTGCTGGGCTTCGCCCTGATGGAGGCCCGTCAGCGACTGCGGGAGGACGGGGCGGCGTAGCGGGAGGGTGCCCGCTCGGAGCCGGGGGCGTCCGCTCGGAGCCGGGGGGCCGTCCGCTCACAAGGGCCGCCCCCTGCCCCGTCATCGCCCCGCATAGCATGACGGGGCCGACCAGGCCGTTATGACGGGGCCGACCAGGCCGTTCCGCTCATCCCGCCCATCCCTGACCAGGAGGATCCGTTGTCCGATCTCGATGCCTTCATCGCGGGCCTGCCCAAGGCGGAGCTGCACGTCCACCACGTCGGCTCGGCCTCGCCGCGGATCGTCTCCGAGCTGGCCGCCCGGCACCCGGACTCCGCGGTCCCCACCGACCCCGAAGCGCTGGCCGACTACTTCACCTTCCGCGACTTCGCGCACTTCATCGAGGTCTACCTCTCCGTCGTGGACCTGATCCGCGACGCCGAGGACGTCCGGCTGCTGACGTACGAGGTCGCCCGCGACATGGCGCGCCAGCAGATCCGCTACGCCGAGCTCACCATCACGCCGTTCAGCTCCACCCGCCGCGGCATCCCCGACGCCGCGTTCGTCGAGGCCATCGAGGACGCCCGGAAGGCCGCGGAGTCCGAGCTGGGCGTGGTGCTGCGCTGGTGCTTCGACATCCCCGGCGAGGCCGGTCTGGAGGCCGCCGAGGAGACCGCCCGGATCGCCTGCGACCTGCGGCCCGAGGGGCTGGTGTCGTTCGGCCTCGGCGGACCCGAAATCGGCGTCCCGCGCCCGCAGTTCAAGCCGTACTTCGACCGCGCGATCGCCGCCGGGCTGCACTCCGTACCGCACGCCGGCGAGACCACCGGCCCCGGCACGATCTGGGACGCGCTCCGCGACCTCCGCGCCGAGCGCATCGGGCACGGCACCAGCGCGACCCAGGACCCCGCGCTGCTCGCCCATCTCGCCGAGCACCGCATCCCGTTGGAGGTCTGCCCCACCTCCAACATCGCCACCCGCGCGGTCCGCACCCTGGACGAGCACCCGATCAAGGAAATGGTCGACGCGGGCGTCCTGGTCACCATCAACAGCGACGACCCGCCGATGTTCGGCACCGACCTCAACACCGAATACGCCGTCGCCGGCCAGCTGTTGGACCTGGACACCGCCGGGCTGGCCGCCCTGGCCAAGAACGCCGTCGAGGCCTCGTTCATGGACGCCCCGGCCAAGGCCCGGCTGGCCACCGAGATCGACGCGTACACCGCCTCCTGGCGCGGCTGACCGGCGCCACCGCCCGTCGACGGCACCACGACGGCCCGCTGACCGGCGGCGTTTCCCGACGGGAACGCCGCCGTCATCGCCGACACAACGACCGGATCCGTCCGCGTCATATCCGGCCAAACGCCCTATCCTGCCCTCCTGGCGAGGTGTCACACAGTGCAGGAGGTCGCATGCCCGGCTCACGAGGCGATGCGGAGGACCCCCACGGCGGGACGGACGACTCGGGAGCGGGCACGCGTACGGCCACGCCCGACGCGCGCTCCTGGCTGAAGCGGCACGGCCCCGAGACGCTGATCGGTTCGGTGATCGTGGCCGCGGTGACCACCGTGCTGACCGTGACGATCCCGCTGCTCGCGGGCGGCGACCCGGACGACGACCGCGGCGGCGGGGCCGGCCCCGTCCGCACCCCGTCCGCCGTCACGGCCGCGACCGAGCCGCCGACCTGCACGATGATCGACTGCGACGGCCTCGACCCCAAGGACACCCACTGCGACCGGGGCGCGGTCACCCTGGCCCGGGAGATGGCCGGCAGCATGCAGGTCTCGGTCCGCTACAGCCCCGGCTGCCGCACGGTCTGGGGCAAGCTGACCGGCGCCGAGGAGGGCGACACGATCGAGATCGCCACCTCCCCGGCCAAGAAGGAACGCAAAGCGGTCCACACCGGGCACACCCAGTACACGGCCATGCTCCCGGCCGGCCGAACCTTCTCCGCCCAGGCCACCGGCACCAGCCTCAAGGGCCAGCCCGCCCACGACCTCCCGCCGGGCCACCAGGTCCCCGTCGGAGCCGGCCAGAACGACATCCCCCCGCTCTAGACGTGCCCCGCCGCCCCGCACCCCTCACTACAGCCCCACGATCCCGTTCCACTCCTTCGCGAACTCGGTCCGCTCCTTGGACGTGATGTCCCGGGCCGTGGCCAGCCGCTTGCGCATCGCGTCGTCGGGGAAGATCAGCGGGTCCTCGGCGAGCGCGGCCCGCTCCTTGTCCTTGGAGGAGGCCAGGACGTCGCGCGCGGCCGGCACCGGGCAGACGTAATTGACCCAGGCGGCCAGATCCGCGGCGACCGCCGGCTCGTAGTAGTAGTCGATCAGTCGCTCCGCGTTGCGCTTGTGATCGGCGAGGTTGGGGATCATCAGGCTCTCCGCCCACAGTTCGGCGCCCTCCTGGGGCACCACGAACTCGATGTCCGGGTTGTCCGCCTGGAGCTGGATCACATCGCCCGAGTAGGCCTGGGCGGCGAGCACGTCGCCCGAGTCGAGGTCCTTGATGTAGTCGTTGCCGGTGAAGCGCCGGATGTGGCCCTTGCGGACCAGGCCGCGGAGCTGGTCGGTCATCCGGTAGAAGTCGTCCGCCGTCCAGCGGGTGATGTCGGCGCCGTTCCCCTGCATGAGCAGGGCGAACGCCTCGTCGAGCCCGGAGAGCAGGGTGACCCGGCCGCGCAGGTCGGGCTTCCAGAGGTCCGAGGTGTGCTTGATCTCCCGGCCGAGCTTCTTCCGGTTGTAGGCGATGCCGGTGATCCCGGACTGCCAGGGCACCGAGTGCAGCCGGCCGGGGTCGAAGTGCGGAGTGCGCAGCAGCGGGTCGAGGTACTTGGCGACGTGCGGCTGCGCGGCGCGGTCCATCCTCTGCACCCACCCGAGCCGGACGAACCGCGCGCACATCCAGTCACTGATGACGATCAGGTCGCGGCCGGTGCTCTGGTGGTTCATCAACGCCGGGCTGATCTTGCCGAAGAACTCGTCGTTGTCGTTGATCTCCTCGGTGTACGTGACGGAGATCCCGGTGCGCCGCTGGAACGCGTCGAGGGTGGGGCGCCGCTCCTTGTCGTGGTCGTCGACGTCGATGTAGAGCGGCCAGTTGGCGAAGACGATCTTCCGGTCCCGCCCGGAACGGTCTGGACCGCCGCGGTCCGCGGCCTCGACGTACGCGGGCGGCACCCCGCATCCCGTCAGAGCGGCCAGCGCCCCCACCACACCCGTTCCGCCCATGCCCCGGAGCAGCGTCCGCCGTGAAAGATCAGCCATGGCGAGCACTCTCACGCGCCGCGGGCGGAGGCGGCAAGCGACAGAGCGTCAGTTGCCGGGCCTCCGCCCGCGACGGTGTGTCGAGCGTTCCGTGCCGCTCGACGGTGGGGATCCCCCGGGTCGGCCGGTCGAACCGGCCGGTCCGCTCAGTCGTTGAGCGAGGTCATCACGTGCTTGATCCGGGTGTAGTCGTCGAAGCCGTAGGCCGACAGGTCCTTGCCGTAACCGGACTTCTTGAATCCGCCGTGCGGCATCTCGGCGACCAGCGGGATGTGGGTGTTGATCCACACACAGCCGAAGTCGAGGCTCTTGGACAGCCGCATGGCGCGGGCGTGGTCCTTGGTCCACACCGAGGACGCCAGCGCGTACTCGACGCCGTTGGCCCACTCCACCGCCTGCTTCTCGTCGGAGAAGGACTGGACGGTGATGACCGGGCCGAACACCTCGTGCTGGACGATCTCATCGTCCTGCTTGAGGCCGGAGACGACAGTCGGGGCGAAGAAGTAGCCCTTCTCGCCGACCTGCTCGCCGCCCGCCTCGATCTTGGCGTGCGCGGGCAGCCGCTCGATGAAGCCCTTGACCTGCTTGAGCTGGTTGGCGTTGTTCAGCGGGCCGTAGAGCACGTCCTCGTCGTCGATCGCACCGGTCTTGGTCTCCGCGGCCTTCTTGGCGAGCGCGGCGACGAACTCGTCGTGGATGGACTCCTGGACGAGCACGCGGGTGGCGGCCGTACAGTCCTGGCCGGCGTTGAAGTAGCCGGCGACCGCGATGTCCTCGACGGCCTTGGCGATGTCGGTGTCCTCGAAGACGACGACCGGGGCCTTGCCGCCCAGCTCCAGGTGGACCCGCTTGAGGTCCTTGGAAGCGGACTCGGCGACCTGCATACCGGCGCGCACCGAGCCGGTGATCGAGGCCATCGCCGGGACCTCGTGCTCGACCATCAGGCGGCCGGTCTCGCGGTCACCGCAGATGACGTTGAACACGCCGCGGGGGTGACCCAGCTCGTCCAGCACGCTGCCGATGATGTCGGCGATCAGCACCGTCGAGGCCGGCGTGGTGTCGGACGGCTTGATGACGACGGCGTTGCCCGCGGCCAGGGCCGGGGCGAACTTCCAGACGGCCATCATCATCGGGTAGTTCCACGGCGCGACCTGGGCGCAGACGCCCACCGGCTCGCGGCGGATGATGGACGTGAAGCCGTCCATGTACTCGCCGGCCGAACGGCCCTCCAGCATCCGGGCGGCACCCGCGAAGAAGCGGATCTGGTCCACCATCGGCGGGATTTCCTCGGAGCGGACGAGCGCGATCGGCTTGCCGCAGTTCTCGGACTCGGCGGCGATCAGCTCCTCGGCGCGCTCCTCGAAGCGGTCCGCGATCTTGAGCAGGACCTTCTGCCGCTCGGCGGGGATCAGGTCACGCCATACGGGAAATGCAGCCGCGGCCGCGGCCATCGCCGCGTCCACGTCGGCGGCACCCGAGAGAGGGGCGGTGGCGTACGCCTCACCCGTCGCGGGATTGACCACCTCCGTGGTCCGCCCGTCGGCGGCGTCCCGGAACTCCCCGTCGATGTAGTTGCGCAGACGACGCAGTGCGGTGGTCACTGTGCGCCCCCTTCAGTCAGATGTGTCCGGTGGGTGGGAACCACTGTCCGGTGGTTTGGCACCACCCTAGCTGCGGAACCCACGTTTTCAACACACCCGCCACTCGGGAACAACGGAATCAGTGAAATTCTGATCGCAACACAACGAATTTCATCGATTTGGGGTTGCAAGACTGTCGAGGCTCGTGCACAGTGAGGGACGTGGCCACTCGTGACAGAAACGGCACTCCGTCGATCGACTCCGTCTCCCTGGCGATCATCGAGCAGCTCCAGGAGGACGGGCGCCGTCCGTACGCCGCGATCGGCAAGGCCGTAGGCCTGTCCGAGGCGGCCGTGCGCCAGCGCGTACAGAAACTGCTCGACCAAGGCGTGATGCAGATCGTCGCGGTCACCGACCCCCTCACGGTCGGTTTCCGCCGGCAGGCAATGGTCGGCATCAACGTCGAGGGTGACCTCGACCCCGTGGCCGACGCCCTGACGACCATGGAGGAGGTCGAGTACGTCGTCATGACGGCAGGCTCCTTCGATCTCATCATCGAGATCGTCTGCGAGGACGACGACCACCTTCTGGAAATGATCAACAAGCGGATCCGCACGCTTCCCGGCGTTCGATCCACCGAGAGCTTCGTGTACCTCAAGCTCCGGAAGCAGACCTACACCTGGGGAACGAGATAGCAATGAGCGCCGACCTCTCCAAGACGGCGTACGACCACCTGTGGATGCACTTCACCCGCATGTCGTCGTACGAGAACTCGCCCGTGCCCACGATCGTGCGCGGTGAGGGCACCAACATCTACGACGACAAGGGCAAGCGCTACATCGACGGCCTCGCCGGCCTCTTTGTGGTCAACGCCGGACACGGCCGGGTCGAGCTCGCCGAGACCGCCTACAAGCAGGCGCAGGAGCTCGCCTTCTTCCCCGTATGGTCCTACGCCCACCCCAAGGCCGTGGAGCTCGCCGAGCGCCTGGCCAACGAGGCCCCCGCTGACCTCAACAAGGTCTTCTTCACCACCGGTGGCGGCGAGGCCGTCGAGACCGCCTGGAAGCTGGCCAAGCAGTACTTCAAGCTCACCGGCAAGCCGATGAAGCACAAGGTCATCTCGCGTGCGGTCGCCTACCACGGCACCCCGCAGGGCGCCCTGTCCATCACCGGACTGCCCGGCCTGAAGGCCCCCTTCGAGCCGCTGGTCCCCGGCGCGCACAAGGTGCCGAACACCAACATCTACCGCGCCCCGATCCACGGCGACGACCCCGAGGCCTTCGGCCGCTGGGCCGCCGACCAGATCGAGCAGCAGATCCTCTTCGAGGGCCCCGAGACCGTCGCCGCGGTCTTCCTGGAGCCGGTGCAGAACGCCGGTGGCTGCTTCCCGCCGCCGCCCGGCTACTTCCAGCGGGTCCGCGAGATCTGTGACCAGTACGACGTGCTGCTCGTCTCCGACGAGGTCATCTGCGCCTTCGGCCGCCTGGGCACGACGTTCGCCTGCGACAAGTTCGGCTACGTCCCGGACATGATCACCTGCGCCAAGGGCATGACCTCGGGCTACTCCCCGATCGGCGCCTGCATCATCTCCGACCGCCTGGCCGAGCCGTTCTACAAGGGCGACAACACCTTCCTGCACGGCTACACCTTCGGCGGCCACCCGGTCTCCGCGGCCGTCGGTGTCGCCAACCTCGACATCTTCGAGCGTGAGGGTCTCAACAAGCACGTCCTCGACAACGAGGGCAACTTCCTGAGCACCCTGCAGAAGCTGCACGACCTGCCGATCGTCGGCGACGTCCGCGGCAACGGCTTCTTCTACGGCATCGAGCTCGTCAAGGACAAGGCCACCAAGGAGTCGTTCAACGAGGAGGAGACCGAGCGCGTCCTGTACGGCTTCCTCTCCAAGGCCCTGTACGACAACGGTCTCTACTGCCGCGCCGACGACCGTGGCGACCCGGTCATCCAGCTGGCCCCGCCGCTGATCGCCGACCAGTCGGTCTTCGACGAGATCGAGCAGATCCTGCGCGCGGTCCTCACCGAGGCCTGGACCAAGCTCTGATCATCGCGTCACCTCCTGTTTCGCTGATGCGGAGCTCACAGATACACAACTGAACACCCAGCGGCTCAGATTCACTCACTTCAAGCCATACGAGTGAATCTGGGCCGTTGTGCTGCCAAGCGGCGAATACCGGGGGTCAGCAATCCTTACCGTGCTAGTGACCGATACCCTCCATGGTCGTTCACCCGCTCGGGGGAACGAATCGACGCGAACGAGCAAGAGGTGCGCAGATGGTGGCCCCGCCTGACAACGACGTTCTCTGGGCCCGCGGCCTGCACCACACGTACGGTGGGACCACCGCCCTCGCCGGAATCTCCCTCGGCGTCCGCGAAGGGGAGATCCTCGCCGTCAACGGCCCGCGCGGCAGCGGCAAGACCACCCTCCTGAAGTGCCTCTCCGGTCAACTCGTCCCGACCGAGGGCGAGGTCTGGTTCAACAGCGCCCCCGTGCACACCCTCTCCTCCCCCAGCCGCGAACGGCTGCGTCTCGACCGGTTCGGCTGGATCGACACCGAACCCCACCTCGTTCCCGAACTCACCGCCTGGGAGAACGCCGCCCTCCCCCTGCTGCTGCGCGGCACCGGCGCCCGCTCCGCGAAGCACACCGCGATCGAATGGCTCGACCGCCTCGACGTCGGCATGTGCGCCCGCCGCCGCCCCGCCCAGCTCGACCAGTCCCAGCGCCAGCGCGTCGCCATCGCCCGCGCCCTCGCCACCACCCCTCAGGTGCTGTTCGCCGACGAGCCGACCGCCCCCTGCACCACGCCGACGGCACCCAGGTCCTGCGCACCCTGACCACCGCGGCCCGCTCGCACCAGATCACCGTGGTCCTCACCACCCACGACCCGGACATCGGCACGCTCGCCGACCGGTCCGTCGCACTTCTCGACGGCCGCCAGTCGACCGCCGCCCCGTCCGGCGCCGGCTCCTCCGACGAGGAAAGCAGGGCAGCGTGCTCGCTCTCCGTCTAGCCCGCGGCTCTCACCCCCTCGTCCTGCTGCGCCGCCTCCTCGTGACCACCGCCGCGGCCGGCACCGGCTTCCTCATGCTGTCCACCCTCGGCCACGCCGCCGGCCACCCGGCCGCGGCCGAGGAATCCGTCGTACGGCTGCTGTGGTGCGCCGCCCCGCTCGCCGCCACCGCCCAGCTCGCGGTCTCCACGGCCCGCACCGATCCGGCCGCCCGTCTCCAGCGCGGCATGACCGCCGCCGGCCTGGGCCCCCTCCGTCTCACCCTCCTCGCCACCGCATCCACCGCGCTGACCTGCTTCCTCGGCGCCCTCCTCTCGCTGCTCGTCTTCCTGCGCCTCCGCGGTGACCTCGGCGGCGCGGACACCGCCCGCTCCCTCGGCATCGACGCCGACCTCCTGGGCGCCGGCCACCCCCTGCCGCTCGCGGGAGCGCTCCTCCTGCTGGCCCTCGTCCCGCTCACGGCGTCCGCCGCGACCGCCGTTTCCCTGCGCCCCCGCGTCGACGCCGGGTCACAGGACGCCGAGCCCCGCCCCCGGACCGCCCCGCCGTCCGGCCTCCCTTGGGGCATCGCACTGGCCGCTGCCGGCCTGGCGATCGAGGCCTACGCCAGCCCCGCCTCCAGGGCTCACGGCGGACTGCTCCCCCTGCCTGGCCGGCTGATCGGCAGCCCCCGGGCGTACTGGGCGGCTGGGCCCTGTCGGCCCTGGGCCTCGTCCTGGCCGGCCCCGGCCTGGTGCACTTGTGCGGCCGCCTCCTGTGCGCCGGCCGGCCCGGCGCCCTGCGCCTCCTCTCCGGGCGCGTCCTCCAGGAGGAGTCCCACCGCCTCGGCCGCCCGCTCGGTGTGATGTGCGCGGTCGCCTCCGCTGCCTACGTCGCCGCCAAGGTCTACGGCTCCATTCCCTCCCGTCCGTTCGGCCCCCTCACCGGCGTGGGCGCAACGGTCGTCCTCGCCTGCGTCATCGCCAGCGCCCTGACCGCCGCTCTGGAATCCCGATCCGCCCGAGCCCGGACCACGGCCGCCCTCCGCCGCTTGGGCGCCTCCGCCTCCGTCCTCCACCGCGCCGCCGCCCTCCGCACCCTGGTCCTCCTGATCGTCCTGGGCCCACTGACGTGGACCGTGGCCGAGATGGCGACGCTGCCGTTGATGCGTTGAGGCCTGCGTTGAGGCCTGCGTTGAGCCCTGCATTGGGCCCTGCGTTGAGCCCTGCATTGGGCCCTGCATTGGGCCCTGCATTGAGGCCGTTGATGCATGGAGCTGGCGGGTGGGCTCTGCAGTGAGTCGACAGGTGAGCTGCGGGTTGTGCTGTGGTTCAGCTGGGGCTGGGAGGTGGGGAGTTGGGCGGTGTGTGGCGTGGTGGGGTGTGGGGTGATGTGTGCGGTGAGGGGCCCAGCCTCTGGGCGGGGTCGCCGCATCTGGCCGTATGGCGGTCTCGCCTGAGCACGCCGCTCCGGTGAATACGCCGCTCCGACTCGAATCACGTTGCCCCGTGGTGGGGAGACAGCGGGCCGTTCCCACCTCAGCCACCCCCGGTCAGCGGCGGTCCAGCGCCGTGACCTCCACCTCTATTCGCCAGTCCGGTTGGGCCAGTGCGGACACTTCCAGCAGCGTGTCGGCGGGATAGGGCTCGGACAGGAACTCCTCGCGCAGCGCGATGACATGCTCGAGGTGAGCCGCCATGTCCGTCACGAAGATGCCGACCTTTACGACGTCGGCCAGCGAAGCACCCGCCGCGGCCAGGACTCGCTCGACGTTCGCGAACGCCTGCCGACCTTGTTCCAGGAAGTCGTCCGAGACGGTCCGCCCCTGCTCGTCGAACCCCGCTTGCCCCGAGACGTGGATCAATCCGCCCGCCCTGATGGCCTGCGAGATCTTGTACGGCTCGCACCAGTCCGGCACGGTGGCGATCCGCTCGATCTCGGTCGCACTCCGAGCCTCCGTAGCCACATTCCCCGTCATCATCGCCATCCTCCCCTAGTTCCATGTGTATACATCACTTGCATGCACATACATAAGTTTCAGGTGCATGTACGCTGCTGTCAAGAGCCCAGCGGGAAAAGGCAGAAGAGGCGGATGGCGATGGACGCGGAGCACTGGGACCGGCTCGGAACACTGCACACGCGCGTCGAACAGGAACTGGCAAGGGCCCTGCAGCAGCACCACAGCATCGGGCTGTCGGAGTACCGCGCACTGGCCCGGCTGGCCGAGGCGGACGACGGCGAGCTGCGGATGCAGGAACTCGCCGATCTCATCGGTCTCAACCAGAGCTCGGTGAGCCGGCTGGCCTCGCGTCTGGAGTCCTCCGGCTTCACCCGCCGGGATCTGTGCCCCGACGACCGGCGCGGCGTGTACAGCGTGATCACCGAGGAAGGCCGCAAGCTGCAGAAGAAGGCGCGGCCGACCTACGACGGCGCCCTGCGCGCCGCCCTGGACTCCGCGGCCGCCGACCGTAATCTCCGCCCCCTGGTGGAATCCCTGCGGCCCTAACATGGCGGGCGTGCACTGGAATTCAGAGTCCCCAGCGTCCGACCGTCACCCCGAGCACGACCGTGAGATCGAGTCACTGAAGGAGTTCGACCAGGTCGCCTCCACCGGCAGCCTCGCGGGCTACCGCATCCAGTCGATCGACCTGATGGACCGTACGTTCGCGCTCCTCAGCACGGACACCGCGGAATCGGTGTTTCTCGGCTGCGCCATGGAGCCGGACGCGGCGGCCAAGGTCCGTGCCGGTGGCGCCTTGGTCTTCCCGCCCATACCGGACCTGCCCTTCGATCCTTACCGGGGCAGTTTGTACGGGCCGGAGGCGCTCTTCGAAGGACTGGTCGACGCGGGCTACGACGCCACCCCGGACGCTCTCACCTATCACTGGTACCAGGACACCAAATCGGACGGCGACATCTTCGCCTCGATGCTCCGCAGCATCCACGACGACGCGGTCTCCGACGCCCTCGACGAACACCTCGCGGGCGCACAGGTGGTGGGCATCATGGGCGGACATGCGCTGGAGCGCGGGTCCGCAGCCTATGCAGGGGCGGCCCGGCTTGGTCGCCGACTCGCCCGCGACGGCCTGACCGTGGCGACGGGTGGCGGCCCGGGAGCCATGGAGGCCGCGAACCTCGGCGCGTATGCCGCGCCCTTCGAGGACGAGATGCTGGACTCCGCGCTGGAGATCCTTTCCAAGGCCCCGCACTTCGGCCCCTCGATCACCGACTGGGCACGTGCCGCCTTCGACGTACGCCGGAGCCGGCCGGGCGGCGGCTCCTCGGTCGGTATCCCGACCTGGTTCTACGGACACGAACCGCCCAATGCCTTTGCGTCCCACATCGCCAAATACTTCGTCAACGCGGTGCGCGAGGACGGCCTGCTGGCACGCTCGAACGCCGGCGTCGTGTTCCTGCCCGGCGCAGCCGGAACCGTCCAGGAAATCTTCGACAATGCGACCCCGAACTACTACCAGTCACGGGGCGAGCCGACCCCGATGGTGCTGGTGAACCGCGCGCACTGGACCGAGAAGCTGCCCACCTGGCCCCTGCTCCAGGCCCTCGCCGTGGACCGCCCCATGGCTACCCGGATCGCGCTGGTCGACTCGGTGGACGAGGTCCCGGACGCGCTCGTCCGCCTGAGGGGCGAGGCCACTTCCTGAGCCAGGGGGCCCTCTTCCACCCGGCCTTCTGAGAGACGAATGGGCGCGCTCCTGCCGACGACGAGTGATCCGTTTGCCCGCTGAGGCAACTCCCCTCCCGAAATGCACGTCTGCCAAGCCAGGTAATGAACAGGTAATGCAGACAGCGGGCGAACGGAGCTCTCGGTGATCATCGGCCTTCTGACGGCCGTGGCGGCCTCGGCCTGCTACGGCACGGGTTCGGTCCTACAGGCGGTCGGCTCCCGTAAATCCGCACGCCAGGAGGCGGCCAAGGCCTCCACCGCGGGCGTCACCCAGCACGGCGGCCCCAGCCTCTCCTCGACCGCCAAAGCTGCCGTGACCTGGGAATTCATGGTGGGAACCGTGCTGGACTTCATCGGTTTCGGGCTCGGCGCGCTGGCTGCCCGGCTGCTGCCGCTGTTCCTGTCCCAGACCGTGATCAGCGCGAACCTCGTGATCACCGCCGTTCTGAGCATCAAGCTCCTCGGCATCCGGCTCAGCAAGGCCGAGTGGGGTTCCATCGGTGTGGTCTGTTCCGCGCTGGTGTTGCTCGCCACGGCCGCAGGCCCGGAAGGCAGCGGCCATACTCCGATCGCCACCCACTGGTGGCTGCTCGCCGCCTCCGTCCTCCTCATGGGAGGCGGCACTCTGATCGTGCGCCTGATGGGCGGACGGGCCGCGATCCTCGCCGGTCTGCTCTCCGGCCTGGGCTTCGGTGCCCTCGGCGTCGGAGTACGGGTGCTGAACGGCGCGGACCCTTTCCATCTGCCGTCCATGCTCGCGGACCCCGCTCTGTACGCGATCCTCGTCGCGGGCCTCGGCGGCATGTATCTGCACACCGTCGCCCTGCAGATCGGTTCGGTGAACGGCGCCACGGCGGCGCTCGTGGTGGGCGAGACCGTGGTCCCCGGCATCCTCGGCGTCCTCTGGCTCGGTGATTCCTCCCGTCCGGGATTCGCCTGGGTCGCTGTCCTCGGTTTTGTAGTAGCCGTGGCCGGGGCGGTCGCCGTCGCCTGGTTCGGCGAGCCCGAGCCGGACGGTTCCGACGCTGCGATGGCGTCGGGCGCACGATCCGGCACAGGAGCGGAGAGGAAGATGGGGTCGCCGGGTGCGGGCTCGGCCGGGGCGGCGGACGGGGCTCTCCCTGGCGGTGCCGTGCCGTCTCCCGGCCACGAACAGGCACCGCGCGCGGCGAGGGACGAGCAGCCCAGCGCCGAGCTCAGCCAATAGCCCGTTCGCCCCGTGGCCAGTAAGCGCGCCCCATTGCCGTAGG
Source organism: Streptomyces endophytica (assembly GCF_026153355.1). Taxonomy (GTDB): domain Bacteria; phylum Actinomycetota; class Actinomycetes; order Streptomycetales; family Streptomycetaceae; genus Streptomyces; species Streptomyces endophytica. The sequence goes on from NZ_CP110636.1 coordinate 262,323, forward strand.
AGCGGGCCCCAGTCCCGGCCCAGTCCCACTCCGACCTGCCCCAGGCACCCCCTTTCTCCCTGATCATTCGCACGACATCAGGGTTCGGTCGGCGTGCCGTTGAGGTAGTCCGAGACCGCACGCCGACTGCAGCCGTCGCCCACACGACCGGCCTCACTGTCCCGCATCGCCTCGGACCTGCAGCCGACCCCAACGACACCCGCTCGTGCCGCGCGTCCGCGACGCGTGCCGGGCGGAGGGCAGCGATCGCGCTGACGCTCCCTTCCCATGTCTCCGCGGGCGAGCCCGCGCGCCGTACATCATGCAGCCCGCGCCTGGTCGGCGTCGCAAGCCACAATGTCGACAACTGCCTTACATATAAGGGGTATTGGTAGCCCATCATCCCTCCGTCCTTGCGTGATTACGAGGCTACGGAGTGCGCGCTCGCGGAGCGTCAACCGAGCAACCGAACCTCGGCATCAACCCGTGGCATGACATGCAGTCGAGAGATCAACCCGTGCGGCGACGCTGCGGCACAGCGCGATTTTGAAAAATGTCGGCATGAGCAAATCTCTCCAGCAGCGGCTGCGCGCATGGATCGCGTCGCCCTCATACCCCGGGATCACCGGCGGAGCGCTGACCGCGTCCGCTGCCGCGGAACTGATGGTCGTGCCGCGGCACTCGCTGGTGATCGCGCTCGCCGTGCTGGCGTCCGCCGCGGCTCTGGCCTGGCGCCGTTCGTGCCCGGCCATCGCGGTGCTCGCGGTCGTAGCGGTCCTGGTCAGCTTCGCGGCCGGCAGCGACCTCTATATCGCGGCCGCCGTAAGCGGGTTGATCGGCTGCTACACCCTCGGGCGTCGCAGAGTCGCACACCCCGCGGCCGTTGTCGTCGCCGGATCGGTTCTCTCACTGATCGTGAACCAGTGGCACATCGCGACATGGGGATGGCCCGCCTACTCCCCCAGGCTGTACGCCGAGTGGTTCGTGCTGACCGTGGCGATCCTGGCGGCGGTATCCATGGGCGATGCGGTACGCGCGCGGGAGGAAACGCATCGGGAGCGCACCGCGGCACAGGCCCGGTTGATCGAGATGGAGCGGCGGCAGGCCGCCGAGACCGAGCGGGCGGCGATCGCTCGCGAACTCCACGATGTCATCTCGCACTCGGTCTCGATGATCGCGGTCCAGGCCGAGAGCGCCACCTACACCACACCAGGTCTCTCCCCGCAGGCCCGCGACGGTTTTCAGCAGATCGCCGCCTCCGCCCGCTCATCGATGGCGGAGCTGCGCCGACTGCTGGGCATCCTGCGGACCGGGCCCGATGACAAGGCCGGCACGGCTCCCCTGCCGACCCTCGACGCGCTGGACGACCTCATAACACAGCACCGCTCGGTGGGCGGTGAGGTCGAGCTGCGCATCAGCGGTGAACGCGTCGCGCTGCCCACCTCCTGGGAGCTGTCCGCATACCGCATCGTGCAGGAGGGGCTGACCAACGCGCGTCGGCATGCTCCCGGCGCTCATACGGTGGTGGAGATCGGCTACTGCTCCGACCGGCTGGCGGTGCGCATCGCGGACGACGGACCGGGTCCGGTGGGGTCGGCCCACACCGGCCACGGACTGGTCGGCATGCAGGAGCGGGCAGCGCTGCTCGGCGGGAAGCTCACCGCCGGGCCCGGACCCGACGGCGGCTTTCTCATAGAAGCGGAAATCCCTTGGTGATCAGAGCAATCGTCGCCGACGACCAGGCGGTCGTCCGCACCGCATTCGTCAATCTGCTGGACACTCAGGACGACATCGAGGTGGTCGGTGAGGCCGAGGACGGGGTCCAGGCGGTGCGTGTCGCCGCGGAGCAGCGGCCCGACCTGGCGCTACTGGACATCCGTATGCCGCACAAGAACGGGATCGAGGCCGCTCGAGAGATCACCCGGGCGTCCGGCGGCGCTACCAAAGCACTCATGCTGACGACGTTCGGCCTCGACGAGTACGTCTATGACGCGCTCGCCGCCGGGGCCAGTGGCTTCCTGTTGAAGGATGCGACGTTCCCCGAACTCCTGCATGCCGTAAGGGTGGTGGCGGAAGGGAATGCACTGCTGGCGCCGGAGCTGACAAAGCGGCTCATCGCGGCCTTCGTCAAGCAGCGGGCGGCGCCGGTTCCCGTGCGCACGGTCGAGGAGCTGACCGGCCGGGAGGTGGAGGTGCTCGTCCAGATCGCCCAGGGGCTTTCCAACGCGGAGATCGCCGAACGACTGACGATCACCGACCACACCGTCAAGACACATATCAACCGGCTGTTCACCAAGATGGGTCTACGTGACCGGGCTCAAGCGGTCATCCTCGCCTACGAGTTGGGCCTGGTGGTCCCACAGGGCCGCCGGCCGGACACCCTTCCCCTCGTATGACCAACAAACCACCCCTGAACGACAGACGACGACCAGCTCAAGGAGCAAGCCATGGCTATGACAGAGGCGCAAGCACCGGCACCGTTACTCCGCAGCAGCCAGCCACGCCGCACCCGCCAGTTATTCCGCCGGGTTCGAAGCGTCCTGTTCCGTAGCGTCCAGGACCACGACGTCCTGTGCGGTGAACGCGATTCCCACGCGCTCTCCCACCTCCGGCGCCTCGCGCAGGGCGCAGGCAGCCTCCAACTGCGGTCCGCCGGACGGCTGGAGCAGCAGGGCGACATGGGTACCGCGGAAGGTGCGGGCCGCGACCCTACAGGGCAGGCCCTCGGGCGCCGGCATCAGCCGCACACCGGCCGGACGTACGAGCAGCCGGCACGGCCCGTCCGGGGTCCCGTTCGGGATCGGCACCTTGCCCCACGCGGTGACCGCGGCCTCGCCCTGCACCGTTGCTTCGACCACGTTGTCGAAGCCGAGGAAGCGGGCGACGAATTCCGAGGCCGGGCGCTGCCAGACCTCCAGCGGAGTCCCGGTCTGGGCGATCCGCCCCTCCTGCATCACCACGACCCGGTCAGCGAGCGCGAAGGCCTCACCCTGGTCGTGGGTGACGGCCAGTACGGTCGTTCCCAACTCCTGGAAGAGGCGGCGCAGTTCGACGACCAGCCGTTCGCGCAGGCCGCGGTCGAGCTGTCCGAGGGGTTCGTCCAGCATCAGCAGGCGGGGGCGCGGGGCGAGCGCACGGGCCAGGGCGACCCGCTGCTGCTCACCGCCGGACAGGGACGCCACGGCGCGCCGCTGGGCGCCCGGGAGCCCGACGAGGTCGAGCAGTTCGGCGACCGTACGGTCCCGGTCGGTGCGCGCGGTGCGTCGCATCCGCAGCCCGAAGGCGACATTGCCTGCGACGTCCCGCTGCGGGAAGAGCTGGTGGTCCTGGAACATCAGGCCGACCCCGCGCCGGTGCGTGGGTACTCCCGTCTGGTCCCGCCCTTCCAGCAGCACCCGACCCGCATCGGCCTGCTGAAGACCGGCGACCACCCGCAGCAGGGTGGACTTGCCGCTGCCGCTCGGGCCCAGGACGCAGACGATCTTGTGCGCGGCGACATCCAGATCCACCGAGTCCAGGGCGGGGCGATCGGCGGAACCGAAGCGGATGGTCACGCCGTCCAGCCGCAACAGGGCCGGCGCAGTGGTCTCAGCCCGTGCCGTCATCTAGAACTCCCCGGGGTGGTTGATGCGGATGCGCTCCAGGACCAGCAGGGCGCCGGCGCAGACCACCATCAGGATGGTGGACAGGGCCATCGCCTGCCCGTAGTTGAGCTCTCCGGCCCGCCCCAGCAGCCGTGCCACGGCCACCGGAAGCGTCGGGTGGTCCGGCCGTGCGATGAACACCGTCGCGCCGAACTCGCCGAGCGACACGGCGAAGGCGAACCCCGCGGCGATCAGCATCGCCCGCCGCACCATCGGAAGATCGACCTCTCGCCATACCTGCCATGGCGAGGCACCAAGGACGGCGGCGGCCTCACGCAGTCGTCCGTCGACCGCCCTCAGGACGGGCAGCATCGTCCGGACCACGAACGGCACCCCCACCAGCGCCTGGGCGAGCGGGACCAGCCACCAGGAAGCACGCAGGTCCAGGGGTGGCTTGTCGAGGGTGATCAGAAAGCCGAAGCCGACGGTCACCGCGGAGACACCGAGGGGCAGCATCAGCAGGGCGTCGAAGCCCCGGACGAACCGGTTGACCGTGGGGGTCCTCCCGGACGGGCTCCTGCGGAGCCGAGGCAGTGTCAGGGCGGCGGCCGCCAGTCCGCCGATCACCAAGGCGATCAGCGTCGCCGCGGCGCCGTAGGCGAGGGAGTTCCACAAGGCATCGAGCGGGGCGACGACGAAGGTGCTGTTGGCGGACGCGGCGGAGCGCAGGGAGTCGTAGAAGATCGTTCCGTAGCCGTCAGGGCCGGCGAACGACCGCTCGACGAGCACGACCAGCGGGACGACGAGCAGCACGGTGATGATCAGGAGGTTGCCCCACAGCAGTGCCCATTGGCCACGGCCGCGCGGTCGACGGGCGGCCTGCGAGGCGTCCACGAGCCGGAGCGCGGATTCCCGCCGGCGCACCGTCCAGGCGTGCAGCGCGAGGACGCCCAGTACGGCCGCGAACTGGATCACGGTGAGGACCGCGGCTGTCGGCAGTTCCAGGAAGTCCGCGGTCTGCCGGTAGATCTCCACCTCCAGCGTCGAGAAGGTGGGGCCACCCAGGATCTGGACGACGCCGAAAGAGGTGAAGGTGAAGAGGAAGACCATCAGTGCGGCCGCCGCGACGGCCGGTCCCAGTGCGGGCAGCGTCACCCTGCGCCAGGCCGCGAACCGCCCGGCGCCCAGTACCCGCGCGGCCTCTTCCTGGCGCGGATCGAGTTGCCCCCACAGCCCGCCGACGGTCCGTACGACCACCGCGTAGTTGAAGAAGACGTGCGCGAGCAGGATCGCCCACACCGAGGTGTCCAGGCGCAGGCCCCAGAGTTCGTCCAGCAGCCCTCCACGGCCGACGAGGGCCAGGAAGGCGGAGCCGACGACGACGGTCGGCAGCACGAACGGCACCGCCACCACCGCACGCAACAGCTGTTTGCCGGGGAAGTCGAAACGCGCGAAGACGTAGGCGCCGGGCAGTGCGATCAGCAGCGTCAGGCCGGTGGAGGCCGCCGCCTGCCAGACGGTGAACCACAGCACGTGGACGATGTCCGGGTCGGTCAGTACGGCGCCGAGCCGGCCGAGCTGCCACTGTCCGCCGTCCTTCAGTCCCCGTCCGACGATCGCGGCCACCGGATAGGCGAAGAACAGCGCGAAGAAGGCGAGCGGCACCGCCATCAGGCCGAGCCGCACCGCCGTTCCCCGCGCGGGGCGCACGCGTCGCCGGGTCTGGGCTACTTCAGAACGAGCGAGGACCACTGCTTGATCCACTGTTCCCGGTTCTTGGTGATCGTCTCCGGCGGCAGCGTCGTCGGCTTGTCGATCTTGGTGCCGTACTTGGTGAACAGCGCGGGCACCTTGGCGTCCTCGCGCGCCGGATTGACGAACATCTCCAGCGGTTCGTCCTCCTGGAACTTCTTGCTCAGGAGGAAGTCCAGGAGCGCCTTGCCGCCTTCTCGTTCTTCGCGCCCTTGAGCAGACCGCCGAATTCGATCTGCCGGAAGCAGGTGCCGGTCGCCACCCCGGTCGGGGCCTCCTTGGGGCGGGCTTCTTACCGAGGACCTCGGCCGGCGGGCTGGATGCGTAGGAGACGACCAGCGGCTTGTCACCCTTGCCCGCGCCTGCGGCAGAGCCCGAGAAGCGGTCGTTGTACGCCTGCTCCCAGCCGTCGACGACCTCGACGCCGTTGGCCTTGAGCTTCTTCCAGTAGTTCTGCCAGCCGGCGTTCCCGTACTTGGCGATGGTGGCGAGCTGGAAGGCGAGCCCCGGAGAGGAGGTGGCGGAGTTCTCCGTGACGAGCAGGTTCTTGTACTGCGGCTTGGTCAGATCGTCGAGGGTGGTCGGCGGCGCGATCTTGTGCTTGGTGAAGTAGGCGCGGTCGTAGTTGACGCAGATGTCGCCGTAGTCGAGCGGGGTGACGCGGTGCCGGCCCTTGTCGAGCTGCAGGGCGGCCGGGACGTTGTCCAGGCCCTTGGCCTTGTAGGGGGTGAACAGCCCCTCGTTCAGTCCCCGCGAAAGGAGAGTGTTGTCGATACCGAAGAAGACGTCGCCCTGGGGGTTGTCCTTGGACAGGATCGCCTGGTTGACGGCCTTGCCGGCATCCCCGCCCTTGACGAAGTTGACCTTATAACCGCTCTCCTTCTCGAAGGCGGCCAGGACGGACTTGGAGACGGCGAACGAGTCATGGCTGACGAGCGTGACGGTCTTGGCGTCCGCGCTCCCGCCGCCCGAGCTGCCGCATGCGGCAAGCCCGGTCATGCCGACCGCGGCGGCGAGCGCTGTCGCGGTGATCCTGCTGGTGGTGCTCACTGATTTCCTCCTGGCTGGCCAGGAAGAGACGCGGCCCGCCCGGTGTCCTCGGCTCTCGACGTCGGGGACGTACGGAGGGGGACGCCGGGCAGGGCGCAACAGCATGAGTGACGACCGAACTTCCTACCCGGAATGACCCGGGCGAGGTTCAAGGGTCTGCGGGCACCGTAGGTCTACGACGCTTCCGCACTCTCAGCGCTGTGGCGCTCCCCTGTCGGAATGTGCATTTGTTCGATCACACAGTACCAGCGGGCGCTCAGCGTTCCGAGGCGGCGAGCTGCCCGCAGGCGCCGTCGATCTCCTGGCCGCGGGTGTCCCGGACGGTCACCGGAACCCCGTGCGCCTCGATGGCCTGGACGAACGCCCGCTCGTCCTCGGGGCGCGAGGCGGTCCACTTCGACCCGGGCGTCGGGTTGAGCGGAATGAGGTTCACATGGACCCGCTTGCCCTTCAGCAGCCGTCCAAGCAGGTCACCGCGCCATGCCTGGTCGTTGATGTCGCGGATCAGTGCGTACTCGATGGAGATCCGGCGGCCGGACTTCTCGGCGTACTCCCACGCCGCGTCCAGCACCTCGCGGACCTTCCAGCGCGTGTTGACGGGCACGAGCGTGTCGCGCAGTTCGTCGTCCGGGGCGTGCAGCGAGACGGCGAGCCGGCACTTGAAGCCCTCGTCGGCGAACCGCAGCATCGCCGGGACCAGGCCGACCGTGGAGACGGTGATGCCACGCTGGGACAGGCCCAGTCCATCGGGCTCCGGGTCGGTCAGCCGGCGGATGGCGCCGACCACCCGCTTGTAGTTGGCCAGGGGCTCGCCCATGCCCATGAAGACGATGTTGGACAGCCGCGCCGGACCACCCGGCACCTCACCGTCGCGCAGTGCCCGCATCCCGTCGACGATCTGGTGCACGATCTCCGCGGTCGAGAGATTACGGTCCAGGCCGGCCTGGCCGGTCGCGCAGAACGGGCAGTTCATCCCGCACCCGGCCTGCGAGGAGATGCACATCGTGACCCGGTCCGGGTAGCGCATCAGAACGGACTCGACGAGCGTCCCGTCGTGCAGTTTCCACAGCGTCTTACGGGTGGTGTCGTCGTCGCACGAGATGTGCCGTACGACCGTCATCAGGTCCGGCAACAGCTCGCTCGCCAGCTTCTCGCGGGCCGCCGCCGGGATGTCGGTCCACTGCGCCGGGTCGTGCGCATAGCGGGCGAAGTAGTGCTGCGACAGCTGCTTGGCGCGAAACGGCTTCTCACCGATCGCGGCCACCGCCTCGCGGCGCTCGACGGGGCTGAGGTCGGCAAGGTGCCGCGGGGGCTTCTTGGCCCCGCGCGGCGCGACGAAAGTGAGTTCTCCGGGTGCAGGCATGGTGGATCCAGTGTCGCAGATCATCCGACCCGGCCCAGGTGAGAGCGGTGAGGGAACGGTCACCCTGGGTGCCCTTTCTTCGTCGACCCGCCTTGCGCGGCCCGGTCGCGGCCAATGGGCCGCATGAACATTAAGCCACCCAGGGGGCATTGTGTGACATATCGGTCAGCCGCGCGTTGATCAGAACCCCGGCCGTGGCCCATGGGCGGGGAGCGTGATCTGAGGTCATACGTGAAAGGACTAGAGAGCATGTCGCATATTGCGAAGGCACTCGTGGCGACCGTCGCTGCCGGGGTGGCCGTCACAGGCATGGCCGGCGTGGCCTCGGCCGACGCCCATGCAAGCGGTGGCGCGGTTCGCTCCCGGGCGTCCTCTCCGGCAACAACATCCAGGTGCCGATCCACATCCCGATCAACGTCTGCGGAAACTCCCTCAACTTCATCACTCTTCTGAACCCGGCCTTCGGGAACACGTGCATCAATTCCGACGTCAAGGCCCACGGCTACTACCACGACGAGTTCCACAGGCGCTGAGAGCAGCCCCCGCGAGCGTCGTTGGGCGGGGGACGATCTCGTGCCTGCTGCCCGTGAGTGAACGAAAGAGACCGGGACCCACCCCTCGACGCGCCGCCCGCCGACAGCGGGCGGCGCGTACCTTTTGCGCTCGCAGTCGATCCCGGAGACTTTCCCGTTGGCCTGCGGCCGAGACCTGCTCGACGCAAGGGCCTGGCACCGCCCTAACGCCGTACCGCCCTACAGCCCTACCGCCCTACCGCTCAGAGGCCGACCGACGAGCAGCGTTCCCGCAATGGTGAGATGCGTGCTCTGTGGGTGCGGGCGTGATCTGCCCTGTGTCGCAGACCGCCCGGGAAGTCCATGCAGGAGGAGTGGCGGGCCTGCCACTCTCAGTCGTCATGTCGTCACGTCGTCACGTCGTCAGGGCGCCGGTGATCTGGTCTCGTGGTCGGTCATGGTCGTTGGTCGGTCATGGTCGCTGATCGGCCCGTGGTCGGTCCGGCATGCCCCGACGGCGGCCCACAGCCGGATGCTGAGCCCCACGATGGTGCGGCGGCAGCGGCCAGCCGTGTCCTTCTGGCTCGGCGCTTGGAGAGGCCGACGGCACCACGTTTCAGTCGATGTTCCCGCCGACCCTCCGCAGGATCCAGCGGCGCGACGGGTGGGTGTCGCAGGTGAACTGGACGAGCGCGACGTTGTTGTCGGTGGAGACACCGCCCGCGACCGTCATGCACTTGCCGGTCTGCGCATTGACGAGCTGGAACGAATTGCCGCTCTGGTTGGTGATGATCCAGCGCCGCGACGGGTGCGTATCGCAATTGAACTGGACGAGCTCGACGTTGTTGTCGGTGGAGACACCGCCGGCCACAGTGGCGCACTTGCGGGTCTGTTCGTTGACGACCTGGTTGGACCGGCCGTTGCTGTTGGTAACGATCCAGCGACGCGAGGGGTGTGAATCGCAATTGAACTGGACGAGCCGCACGTTGTTGTCGGTGGAGACACCGCCCGCGACCGTCGCGCACTTGCCGGTCTGCGCGTTGATGAGTTGGAAGGTTCCCGATATCTGTGCCGGGGCACTGTCTGTGGCCGGCTGCGCGACTGCGCCATCAGGAAAGAGCATGACGCACCCGGCTACAAGAACTGTCGATGCCGTCAAAAGACGGCATCGACGGTGGTTTTTGCGCATGGGAGTGCTCCTCTCGACACTTCTACGAGGAGGGAGTGAGAAGGAAATACGTGGTCGCCCGCTGGTCCTGTTCCAGGACTCCAGCGAAACGAACTCCGGCGCCGTGTCAACGGCTGGCGGTCGACGCCTGACAGTGGGCCACCGATACGGGCACGGCAGCCGCTCCCACCATCGAAGCACGACTGGTACGGATCGGCAGCCGGTAAGGGGTGGGCGCAGATCGCGCCAAAGCGCTGTGCTCCCCCGCCGTTCGGCAGCTCCGTCACGACTTTGAGCTCAGCCGGACGGCTCGCCGGCTGAGCTGCGGCGTGCCATCACTCCCACTCCGGCCCCGGCGGACGCGTGCCGCAGCATTCAGGAGTGAGTGCGCCGCACGTTCCGCTTCTTCGGTGTCAGGACAATTTCGGGCCAGTTCCAGATCCAAGTCCACATCACGGCCATCCCGCCTCCCTTGAACGGGATAGCCCCATTCTGCAATTCGACCCCGTCGACAGGTAACTCTCAGCCAACGGGGCCGACTTACCGCCCGGCTTTCGGCACGAGGCCCCGCCTTCGCGCACGGGCGGCCCCGACCGGAACGATGCCGAGACCGCACGCACGGGCGGCCTCGACCGGAACGATGCCGAGACCCGAACGATCGACTCCGGGACCGCCCGCCCCTTATCCCTCCCCCGCCAAGTCCCCCAGGTGGGCCGCCAGTACGGCGCTGCACCTCTGCGGGCTCAGGACGTCGGGGTTGCGGACGGCGCCGAGGCCCAGGCCGTCGAGGAGGGCGGTCAGGCGCTCGGTCTCGATGTCCAGGTCGCGGCCCGGGCGCAGGGTGCCGGACTCGTCGAGGCGGGTCAGCACGCGGCGGACCAGTCGTCGGGCGCCGGCGGCGGCCTGGTCGGAGAGGTCCTTGAAAGCCGGGTTGGTGCGGGCCGCCGCGTTGAAGTCGAGGAAGACGGTGACCTCCGCGCGGCGGCGTTCGTCGAGCGGAAGGAGTTCGGCCAGCAGCCCGGCCGCGAGGCGGAGGCGTTCCGCGGGGGGATGCCGGCTCAAGTCTCCGATGTCCTCGACGTGGCGGAGCAACCGGTCGGTGAGACCGTCGAGCATCGACTGCATGGCGAAGTCCATCAGCTCCTGCTGGCTGGCGAAGTAGTGGCGCAGCGAGCCGATGTTGAGTCCGGCCTCGTCGGCGACGGCACGCAGCGAGGTGCGCTGCAGACCGTCCCGTACGACGACTCGGAACAGGGCGTCGACGACCTCGCGGCGGCGGGCGTCCGGATCCACGACCTTGGGCATGACCTCTTTGTATCACGTTGTATCACGGCCGTGATAAATTGTTTTGTGTCACAGTCGTGATAGAAAACGGGAGGCTCCGGTGGAGACGTATCTCAACCTCATGCTCATCCGGTTCGGCGTGATCGCGGGCGGCATCGTGGTGCTTGCCCTGGTGGTCTTCGGCATCGCCGTGTTCCTCAAGCGCAGGGGCCGGCTCGACGAGGCGCGCCGTTATGCCGATCCCGCCGTACGGGCCGCACTCCGCATGGCCGCCCGGCGGCTGGAGGACGGGGCCGGCCGGGACCGGCGGCGGGACGGCCGACGGTGACCGGGCTCGCCCTGGAGGCGCCTGACCTCCCCCTGGAGGCGTCCGATCGTTACCTGGCGGCGTCCGCTCTCGCCCACCATCTGCTGATGGATTTCGCCATCAAGATCCTCATCGTCGTCGTGGCCCTGGTGGTGCTCGGGCTGGGGATGACAGTGATCTGGAGGCGAGTCGGCCGACCGCCGAAACGGCAGCGGAAGATCGACGAGTGAGGCGGCCGGGAAGGGCGGCCGGCGGAACCCACCTCACGGCCGATCCCACCCGCGCACCCCCACGCAAAAGCCCCCTGCCAGCGCAATCCGCTGGCAGGGGGCTCAGGCTTCTCCCGCTGCTCCGGCTTGTTCTCGTCGGCTCAGGGGCCGGGTGGCGCCGTCGGGCTCAACCCGCTCCGACGAAGACCACGAAGAGCAGCCAGACGAGGGGCGCCGTCGGCAGGAGGGAGTCCAGGCGGTCCATGATGCCGCCGTGACCGGGGAGCAAGGTGCCCATGTCCTTGATGCCCAGGTCCCGCTTGATCATGGATTCGCCGAGGTCGCCGAGGGTGGCGCTGGCCGCGACCGCGAGGCCGAGCAGCAGGCCCTGCCACCACGCGCCGTGCTTGATCAGGAATTCCATGCACAGCGCGCCGGCCACCATCGCGAAGAGCAGCGCGCCGACGAGTCCCTCGCGGGTCTTGCCCGGGCTGATGCGCGGGGCGAGCTTGTGCTTGCCGAACCGCCAGCCGACCGCGTACGCGCCGGTGTCGCTGACGACGGTGAGCAGCAGGAACGTCAGCACGCGTTGCGGCCCGTCGTCGGCCGCGAGCATCAGCGCCACGAACGTCGCGAGGAACGGCACGTAGAACGCCGCGAAGACACCGGCGGTGACGTCCCGCAGATAGTTCTCGGGGGCCTCGGTCATCCGCCACACGAGGACGGCGAGCGCGGTGAGCGCCATCGCCACCCAGGCACCCTCGGCTCCGCGCACGTACCCGGCGACGACCATGGCGGTGCCGCCGACGGCGAGCGGCACCAGCGGCACCCTGACGTCCTTGCGTTCCGCCAGCCGCGAGGTCAGCTCCCACAGTCCGACGACGACGGCGATCGCGATCACGCCGACGAAGACCGGCTTGTAGACGAAGAGCGAGGCGAGGATGACCGCGCCGAGACCGACACCGACCCCTATCGCGGCGCGCAGATTGCGCCCCGCGCTCTTCTTCTTGGGCTTCTCTGAGTCCGGCGAACGGTCGGACCCGGGGACGGAGGTGGGCATGGGCTCCTGCGGCTGGTCGTCGCGGAACAGGGGGCCGCTCCGTGGAGCAGCCCCCCGGTCGTCCGGGTGATCCCGGTTATCCCGGATGTGCCGATGTTCCCGGTCGTCGTCCTGGTGTCCGCCTGGCTCGGGCACGATGGGCATGGGCCGAGTCTGCGCCGCTTCGCCCCAGTCGTGCACGGGACCCGCCGAGGCGGACGGCGCCACCCCGCGAAGCGAGGGGGCCGGTCCGTATTCGGGCGGTCCCCATTGACCGGCGCCGGGCGGGGCCCCCAGGATGACTCGTTCATCAGACCTCGAGGAGCTCGGATTCCTTGTGCTTGAGCAGCTCGTCCACCTGCGCGACGTACTTCGCGGTGGTGTCGTCGAGCTCCTTCTCGGCGCGGCGCACCTCGTCCTCGCCGCTCTCCTTGTCCTTGACCAGCTTGTCCAGGGACTCCTTGGCCTTGCGGCGGACGCTGCGGATCGAGATCTTCGCGTCCTCGCCCTTGTTCTTGGCGACCTTGATGAACTCCTTGCGGCGTTCCTCGGTCAGCTCGGGGAAGGTCACCCGGATGATGTTGCCGTCGTTGCTCGGGTTGACGCCGAGGTCGGAGTCGCGGATCGCCTGCTCGATGTTGCGCAGGGCGCTCTTGTCGAACGGGGTCACGACGGCCATCCGCGGCTCGGGAACCGAGAACGACGCCAGCTGGTTGATCGGCGTCATGGCGCCGTAGTAGTCCGCCACGATCTTGTTGAACATCGCCGGGTGCGCACGCCCGGTGCGGATCGCGGCGAAGTCCTCCTTGGCGACCACGACGGCCTTCTCCATCTTCTCCTCGGCTTCGAGGAGGATCTCTTCGATCACCACTTGCTCCTGGTCTTTTCGGTAAGAAGCAGAGCCTCGCCCCTGCCGCGCGTCTACTCCTGCACGGTGTCCGACCGGCAGGCGGTTGTCCATCCCCGTACCGAGGTCTTACCCCGGCCGGTGGTTGCCGCCCGTACGGACCGATGCCCGTACGGAAGGGCGGCAGTTGGGGCCGTCAGGCCCGGGTGTCCTGATCGCTGACGAGCGTGCCGATCTTCTCACCCTTCACCGCACGCGCGATGTTGCCCTCGGCGAGCAGTTCGAACACGAGGATCGGGAGCTTGTTGTCCCGGCACAGCGTGATGGCGGTGGCGTCCGCGACCTTCAGGTCACGGGTGATGACCTCACCGTATTCGAGGGCGTCGAACTTGACCGCGTCCGGGTTGATCTTGGGGTCGGAGTCGTAGACCCCGTCCACGCCGTTCTTGCCCATCAGCATGGCCTCGGCGTCGATCTCCAGGGCGCGCTGGGCAGCGGTGGTGTCGGTGGAGAAGTACGGCATGCCCATGCCGGCGCCGAAGATGACGACCCGGCCCTTCTCCAGGTGGCGCACCGCGCGCAGCGGAATGTAGGGCTCGGCGACCTGGCCCATGGTGATCGCGGTCTGGACGCGGGAGTCGATGCCCTCCTTCTCCAGGAAGTCCTGGAGGGCCAGGCAGTTCATCACCGTGCCGAGCATGCCCATGTAGTCGGACCGGGCCCGGTCCATGCCGCGCTGCTGGAGTTCGGCACCGCGGAAGAAGTTGCCGCCGCCGATCACGATGGCGATCTCGTACCCGTCGCGCACCACGGCGGCGATCTCGCGGGCCATCGCGTGCACGACGTCGGGGTCGACGCCCAGTCCGCCGCCGCCGGCGAACGCCTCGCCGGACAGCTTCAGCAGGAAGCGCCGCCTGCCGTCCTTGGCGGCATGGTCTGTGTGCGCGCTGTCGGCACCGTGATTCATTGAGCTCTCCTCGTGCACATACGAAGAAGGCCATTGCCGTGGGTCTGGTCCAGATCCCTGTGCGGCAATGGCCTCCTCGTCACATCTGCGGCCGGCCGGTGAGCGGCCGACTGCGTACGACCCTAGCGGGGTCGTAGGTCATTCGCTGCCTTGCGGCAGGCTCTCAGATGCCGACCTTGATGCGCGAGAAGCGCTTCAGGGTGACACCGGCCTCCTGGAGGACCTTCTCGACGGACTTCTTGTTGTCGAGCGCGTACGGCTGGCCGAGCAGCGTCGCGTCCTTGAAGAAGCCGTTGAGGCGACCCTCGACGATCTTCGGAAGGGCGGCCTCGGGCTTGCCCTCCTGGCGGGTGGTCTCCTCGGCGACGCGGCGCTCGGCCTCGACGACCTCGGCCGGGACGTCCTCGCGGGCGAGGTACTTCGGCGCGAAGGCGGCGATGTGCTGGGCGACGCCCTTGGCGACCTCGGCGTTCTCCTTGTCGAGCTCGACGAGGACACCGATCTGCGGCGGCAGGTCCGGCATGGTGCGGTGCATGTACGCGGTCACGTAGCCGCCGGAGAACTGCGCGAAGCGGTCCAGGACGATCTTCTCGCCCAGGTTGGCGTTGGCCTCGTCGACGAACGCCTGGACGGTCTTGCCGGCCTCGATCTCGGAGGCGAGCAGGGCCTCGACGTCGGCCGGGGCGGTCTTCGCGACGTGCTCGGCGATCGCCTTGGCGACGGCCTGGAACTTCTCGCCCTTGGCGACGAAGTCCGTCTCGCACTTGAGCTCGACGATGACGCCGGAGGTGTTGTCGTCCGCGATCAGAGAGACCACCGCGCCGTTCTCGGCGGAGCGGCCCTCGCGCTTGGCGACACCCTTCTGGCCCTTGATGCGCAGCGCCTCGACGGCCTTGTCGACGATGCCCTCGGCCTCGTCCAGGGCCTTCTTGCAGTCCATCATGCCGGCGCCGGTGAGCTCGCGGAGCTTCTTGACGTCGGCGGCGGTGTAGTTCGCCATGGTCTGTGAATCTCTTCTCGAAATCTCGAAGTCGAAAGATCTACGGGTGGACGGCGGGGGCGGCGCTCGTGGCGCACTCCCCCGCCGTCGTCAACCGGTCCTGAGGTCAGGCCTGCTCGGCGTCCGCAGCCGGCTTCTCGGCCTCGGCGACCGGGGCGTCGGCGACCGGGGCCTCGGCGGGCTTCTCCGCCTCGTCGGCCTTCTTCTCGCCCTCAAGCAGGTCGCGCTCCCACTCGGCCAGCGGCTCGGCGGCAGCCTTGTCGCCGGGCTTCTGGTCGCCGGTGGCGGCGCCGGAGCGGGCGATGAGGCCCTCGGCGACGGCGTCGGCGATCACGCGGGTGAGCAGGGTGACGGAGCGGATCGCGTCGTCGTTGCCCGGGATCTTGTAGTCGACCTCGTCCGGGTCGCAGTTGGTGTCGAGGATCGCGACGACCGGGATGTTGAGCTTGCGCGCCTCGCCGACGGCGATGTGCTCCTTCTTGGTGTCCACGATCCAGACGGCGCTGGGCACCTTCTGCATCTCGCGGATACCGCCCAGGGTCTTCTCCAGCTTGGCCTTCTCACGCGAGAGGACCAGGAGCTCCTTCTTGGTGAGGCCGGACGCGGCCACATCCTCGAAGTCGATCTGCTCGAGCTCCTTGAGGCGCTGCAGGCGCTTGTAGACGGTCGAGAAGTTGGTCAGCATGCCGCCGAGCCAGCGCTGGTTCACGTAGGGCATGCCCACGCGGGTCGCCTGCTCGGCAATGGCCTCCTGGGCCTGCTTCTTCGTACCGACGAACATGACGGAGCCGCCGTGTGCGACGGTCTCCTTGACGAACTCGTAGGCGCGGTCGATGTACGACAGCGACTGGAGCAGGTCGATGATGTAGATGCCGTTGCGCTCGGTGAAGATGAAGCGCTTCATCTTCGGGTTCCAGCGGCGGGTCTGGTGCCCGAAGTGGACGCCGCTCTCCAGCAGCTCCCGCATCGTGACGACGGCCATGGCCGTACTCCTTGTTGTTCTCGGTTCCACTGCGGCCGGTCGGCCGCGGTGCCTGACGCCCCGACGCGCCTGCCGGGGAAGACACCTTGCGGAGCCGTCCGAGGACCGAGGAGCGCGGCCGACGTGCTGCCCGAACGGGACTGGTGCACTGACGGCGGGGCGTGCGAAGTCGACCCGGTGACCCGGATCGCCACCAGAAGTGTACGGGACGGCTGATGCACCGGGCGACACGCATCATTTCGAGCCCTGACCGGGTGAGACCGACACCCGTCCGGGTGAGGCAGTTGTCCACAACCGGCCCGTTATCCACAGTTCCGGACCAAGATCCCCACGCCGGGCCGGACTGCGTCACCTTCGATCCATGCGACAGCAACGACAGCAAGAGCAGCAAGAACAGCAAGAGTGGGGGCTGAGGCTGGGGCTAAGGCCTCCGGCGTGGCAACTGCACGTTCGACGGCGTGAGGGACGGCAAGATCGACCGCGCGCCGGGCGACTCACCACCGCGGCGTCGCTGACCGGCCACCGGCTCTTACGCCTGCCCCCGTCCCTGTGCTCGTCTCCGTGCTCGCCTCCGCTCGGCGACCCGGCTGCCCACGGGCCGAGCTGCTTCTTTCCGGCCCGCGTGACCAGAGCCCTGCTGGCCCCGGCGCTGGCTCTGGGACTGGCCTTGACCACCTCACCGCTCGCGCACGCGGCGGCCGAGGAGCTGAGGCCCGGGGTGGCGGAGGTGCGTGAGGTGCGTGAGGTGCCGGTAGTGGGCCAGGTGGCGAGGGCTTCTCCGGGTGAGGGGCGGCAGTCACGGTCCGCAGACCTGGAGCGAGGTGGCACCGGGGACGCGACCGAGGCCGGGGCCGGTGGTGCCGGGGCCGGTGGCGCCGAGGCCGGTGGCGCCGGGGTTGGGGGTGCCGGGGTTGGGGGTGCCGGGGTTGGGGGTGCTGAGTCCGGTGGCATGCCGCCCGCTGCAGGTGAACGGGCCTGGCCGGTGACGGGGGCGGAAGGGATACGCCCCACGGTGTTACGCGGCTGGGAGCCACCGCCGGCACCCTGGGCGGCCGGACACCGTGGTGTGGACCTGGCCTCCTCCGCCGGCGCGACGGTACGGGCCGCCGCGCCGGGCCGAGTGGCGTACGCCGGGACCGTGGCCGGCCGCGGGGTGCTGACCATCGAAGTGTCCCGCTCCGGCCGCCCTCCCTTACGCACGACGTACGAACCCGTGCGCGCCACTGTCCGGAAGGGCCAGCGGGTCACGGCGGGCCAGCCGGTTGCCGTACTCCAGCGAGGGCCTTTCCACTGCCGAGCGCCCTGCCTCCACTGGGGGCTGCGCCGCGGCAAGACCTACCTGGATCCGCTGTCCCTATTGCCGCCGAGCATGCGCAATGGAGGCCCCTCACGCCTGCTGCCGGTGTTCGGTGTGCCGGTGCCGCCGGGCATCAGTGCGGAGCCTGGGGAGCAGCGCCCGCACCAGCCGGTGAAGGCAGCGAGCCCGATGGGTGCGACACCCGTGGCTCGGGAGACGGGGGCGGCACCGACGGGAGCTGCCGTGATGGGTGCGGTCGGGCTGGCAGTGGCGGCGTTGTGGGCGCTGGGTCGACTTCGTGCTGATCGCTCGGGGAGAGGTCGGCCGATGCGAGGGGGTGGGCGCGGGGAGCAGCAGGGGTGAGGCGCGTGCCGGGCGGTTGCCTGGTTCACCCGGTGCACCTTGAAAGCGTGACTTCTTGAGTGCCTGACACATGGAGTCCCACCGGGTCCCTCAGGCCGCCGTGCCGGTCAGCCCAGGCGGCGGGGTGCCGGGTTCGGGGTTCCGGGTGTGGGGTTCCGGGTGCGGCGTGCGGGGTGCGGGCGACGAGTGGGGGCAGGTGAGGCGCTGGGATGTGGGGGTGAGGGCTGGGATGCGGGGTGGGGTGGGGAGGGAGGAGGGGCGGGCGGGGCGGGGGGAGGGCCCCCGGGGGAAGAGAGGGAAGAGAGCTGGTCAGGAGCTGCGGCCGGTCCCGCCAGGGCTCACGGTCAAGGCCCCCCACCCAGCAAAGTCACCAAGTCGACAAGCTCCCTGGCCAGCAAACTCCCAGGTTGGCAAAGTCCCAAGACCCGCAAGGTCCCCAAGCGAGGTAAGCCGCGCAAGCAAGTCCTGCCGGGTGCTCGCCGTAGATGCCCGCGAAGGGCCCTAGCCGTGGATGCCGCGAAGGGCCATGGCCACGGCTGCCTCTGTGATGTCGGTCGGGTCCTCTGCGGCGCCCAGTTCGATGCGGCGTACGGCGGCGTCGACGACGCCCTGGAGGAGCATCGCGGCGAGTCGGGGCTGTTCGTGGCCGAGGGCGGCGAGGGCTTCGACGATCATGGCGATGAGGCCGCCGTGTGCCGCGCGGATCTTCTCGCGCGCGCCGGCGTCCAGCTCGCCGGCGGAGATGGCGACGACCGCACGGTGGCGCCGGTCGCCGACCAGGGCGAGCTGTCGCCGGACGTACGCCTCGATCTTCTGCTCGGGGGTGGCGGCGCGCTCCATCGCCGCCTCCACCTCGGCGGCCCATACAGGAAAGTCGACCGCGCACAGCTCCTCGACGACGGCTGCGCGCGAGCGGAAGTACTCGTACACGGAGGACCGCGCGAGTCCGGTGCGCTCAGCGAGGGCGGGGAAGGTCAGCGCTTCGGTTCCGCCTTCCGACAGCAAGGTGCGAGCGGCGTCCAACAGGGCGCCGCGCTGCATCGTCCGGTGCTCGGCCACGGAGGCCGCTCGAATCCTGGGCACGTCACCACTCTACGGATGGCGTGCCCGGCGTGGCACTCCGCATGGCGACACGGCGTCCCGGAACGGGCGAGCGATCGGGTGCCGTGGCGACTCGGCGGGCGCCTCGGCCCGCGACTCGGCAACGGGCCCCACGCAGGAGGACTCAGCGGCCGACGTCGGCGAGCTTGGCTCTGAGCTGCAGTACGGACTTGGTGTGGATCTGGCTGACCCTGCTCTCCGTGACCCCGAGGACGTTGCCGATCTCGGCGAGGGTGAGGCCCTCGTAGTAGTAGAGGGTGACCACGGTCTTCTCGCGTTCGGGCAAGGTGTTGATGGCGCGGGCGAGCAGTCGCCGGAGTTCGCGGTCCTCGGCGATCTCGACGGGGTTCTCGGCGGCGGTGTCCTCGAGGGTGTCCATCAGGCTGAGCCGTTCGCCGCCCTCGCCACCGACGTGCAGCAGCTCTTCGAGGGCCACCACGTTCGCCAGGGACAGCTGGCTGAACACGCCGTGCAGCTCCTCCAGGGCGATACCCATCTCCTCGGCGACCTCGGCCTCGGTCGGGGTACGGCGCAGTTGCGCTTCGAGAGTGGCGTAGGCGCGCTCGACGGCGCGGGCCTTCTGGCGTACGGAGCGGGGGATCCAGTCCAGGGCGCGCAATTCGTCGATCATGGCGCCCCGGATGCGCGTGATGGCGTAGGTCTCGAACTTGATGGAGCGTTCGGGGTCGAACTTCTCGATGGCGTCGATCAGTCCGAACACTCCGGAGGAGACGAAGTCGGCCTGTTCGACGTTGGGTGGCAGGCCGACGCTGACGCGGCCGGCGACGTACTTGACGAGCGGTGAGTAGTGCAGGATCAGCTGTTCCCGCAACCGTGCGTCGCCGGATGTCTTGTAGGAGCGCCACAGCTCGTCGAGTGAGGTGGGCGGGGCGGGGCGCACGCTGCCGCGTGCGGCAGGTGGTACTGCCGCACGGTCAGACCCGGAGGTGTGCTGGGGCATTCGTCGCCTTGAGCCGTTCTGCCGAGACGCGGGTGGATGGATGTGTGAGGGATGAATTGGGTGTGAGCGTAGCGTGACCGGAGCGTTGCGGTCCGCGAGGAGGGCGAGTTCGGGCGTGCGCAGATACGTTCCGCTGCCCGCACCTCAGGGTTACCTCGTACGGCGTGTCGACGCGTGTGTGCGATGCCGGGCGTGCGCCGGTGGCGAGCCGTGGGGGTGGACGCGGCGACCGGGTGGGCGTGATGCCCTGTGCCCGTCGCGCACTATCGCTGTCGCGCCGTGGGCCGGACACGGGTCCCGAAGCATGGCAAACCTGGATTCTGCGGTCATTCCCCTCACCCTTTCACCCGTTCGCTCCAGGTCAAGTACCGCCTCGCCGGGAACCATCGGTCGTCTCGGCGCGTCGGGCCAACTCCCAGCCGTCACCGCACCTTTGAACGAATCCGAGGGACAGCAGCTCGAAGAGTTTGTTGTGGGCGATGTCGCGGGTCGTGCCGGCTTCCCGCGCGAGATGACCGGTGCCCGCGCTTCCGCGCGCGGGCAGTGCCTCCAGTACGCGGGTTGCGACGGGATCGAGGAGGTCGCGGAGGTGGGTCGGTCCACGCCGCTCGGGGGCGAGGTCGCCGATGCTGCCGACGAGTTCGATGACCTCGTCGGCGTCGGTGACCAGGGCGGCCTCGCCGCGCAGGAGTTGGTGCACTCCGGCGGACAGACCGCTGGTGACGGGGCCGGGCATGCCCATCGTGAAGCGCCCGAGGGCGAGCGCGCGGCGGGCGGTGACGAGCGAGCCGCTGCGGAGTTCGGCCTCCACGACGACGGTGCCCCGGGTGAGGGCGGCGATCACGCGGTTGCGCTGGACGAAGCGGCTGCGGGTGGGGTGGTCGCCGGGTGGTAACTCGGCGATGACCAGGCCCTGTTCGGTGAGGCGGTCGATCAACTCGGTGTGGCCGCGCGGGTAGGCGTAGTCGACGCCGCAGGCGAGTACGGCGATGGTGGCGCCGTTGGCGGCCAACGCGCCGCGGTGGGCCGCGCCGTCGACGCCGTACGCGGCCCCGGATGCGACGGCCCAGCCGCGCTCGGCGAGCCCGGCGCTGAGGGTGGTGGCGAGGTGGGCCCCGTATTCGGTGCAGGCCCGGGCGCCCACGACGGCGACCGAGCGCAGCGCCCAGAGCCGGAGGTGGGCCCTGCCGCGCACCCAGAGGCCGATGGGGCGGGCGTCGCCGAGGTCGTCGAGCTGGCTGGGCCACTCCTCGTCGCCGGGGCAGAGGAACCGGCCGCCGAGTGCGGCGACGGCGGCGAGGTCCTCGGCGGGGCGGGCCCGTGCGGCGCGCAGCCGGAGGCCGGCGAGCTTGGTCCGGCCGGCGCGCGGGGGCGGGGCCGCGTCGTCGTCGGTGAGCGCGTGCAGCAGGGCGACCGGGCCCATGTCGTTCAGCCAGCGGCCGGCGGTTTCGTCGCCTGGTTCGAGAATGCGGGTGAGGGCGGCGCGGGCGTTGCGGTGTGGTTCGTAGGGCGGGTGGTGAGTGGGCGGGTGGGGAGTGCGTGGGTGGCCGGGTGGGTGGGTGTGGTCCGGTGGGGTCGTGGGGCGGGGTGATGGACCGCCGGTGGCGTCGGCGGGTGTCTGGTGATTCCGGTCGTCGGGGTTCGCGGCGGGCTTGCTGCCTGGGGGCGGTTGTTCGGTGTCGGGGGCGGGGCCGGGAGTGGCGAAGCCCCATTCGTCGAGTCCGGTCATGGGTCGGTCAGTCCTGGTTCCGGGTGGCTGGTGGGCGGGTGGGTGCGGTGTCGTGGGCAGCGCCGCGGGAGTCGCTGCCCACGGTTGTCAGGGCGCCGCGTCGTACGCCTGTGCGGAGTTCCAGGGCCCAGTTGACGTCTTCGCTGGTGGGGCGGTCACGGCCGGCCAGGTCGGCGGCGGTCCAGGCGACGCGGAGGACGCGGTCGAGTCCGCGGGCGGTGAGGAGACCGCATTCGAGGTCGCGTTCCGCTTGGGCGAGGGCGCCGGGGTGGGCCTGCCAGCGGGTGCGGAGTTCGTGGCCGGGTACTTCGCTGTTGGTGTGCCAGGGGGTGCCGGCGAGGCGGGCCGCGGCGCGTTCGCGGGCGGCCCGTACGCGGTCGGCCACGGTCGCACTGGATTCGGTGCCCCGGCTCAGGGCGATGAGCTCGGAACGGGCGACCGGTTCCACGGCGATGCGGAGGTCGACCCGGTCCATCAGGGGGCCGGAGAGGCGGGCGCGGTAGCGGCGGATGGAGGAGGGGCGGCATTCGCAGCCGCCGCTGACGGTGCCGTGCCGTCCACAGGGGCAGGGGTTGGCGGCGAGGGCCAGGAGGAAGCGGGCCGGCATGCGGATCATGCCGGCGGCCCGGGCGACGACGACATGGCCGGATTCCAGGGGCTGACGCAGCGCGTCGAGGACGCTGGGGCTGCATTCGGCGGCCTCGTCCACGAAGAGGACTCCGTGATGGGCGAGCGATACCGCGCCGGGGCGGGGCAGTCCGGTGCCGCCGCCGACCAGGGAGGCCATGGTCGCGGAGTGGTGCGGGGCGCAGTAGGGCGGCCGGTCGACCAGCGGCTGTCCCGGTGGGAGCGTGCCGGCGACGGAGTGGACGGCGGTGACCTCCAGCGATTCCTTGGGGGTGAGGGGTGGCAGCAGTCCGGGGAGGCGCTCGGCGAGCATGGTTTTGCCGGCGCCCGGCGGGCCCTTGAAGAAGATGTGGTGGCGTCCGGCGGCGGCCACCTCCAGGGCGCGGCGGGCGGTGTGCTGACCTGCGACGTCGGCGAGGTCGGGGACGTGGTCGCCGCGTGGCAGGCCGGCGCCGGTGCCCGTGCCGGGCACGACCAGGCCCGCCAGCAGCGGGTCGGGGCGTCCTTCCTCCAGGCGGTCTTCCTCTTCGGGTACCGGTTCGTCGGCGAGGACGGCGATGAGCTGGCGCAGGCTGCGGACGCCGAGGACGGAGATGCCGGGGACGAGGGAGGCTTCGGCGGCGGTCCGTTCGGGGACGACGACCTGGCGGTATCCGGCGTCGGCGGCGGCCAGGACGGCGGGGAGGACGCCGCGTACGGGCCGGACCCGGCCGTCCAGTCCCAGTTCGCCGATCATCATGAGGTCGGTGAGTTCGCGGGGGTCGAGGCGCTCGGCGGCGCCCAGGACGGCGCAGGCGACGGCCAGGTCGAAGCCGCTGCCACCCTTGGGGACGGAGGCCGGGCTGAGGCCGACGGTGAGCTTCTTCTGTGGCCATTCGGCGCCGGAATTGACGACGGCGGCGCGCACTCGGTCGCGGGATTCAGCGTGGGAATCGCTTTGACACACATCACCGCCTAGTCAGGACTTCCGTCCCTTCTGATCCGTGCCAGCCATCACGGAAGGTCGAAGAGGAGCCCGTCTAAGGGGGTGCAGTAGTAAGAGGAGAGAACCGCGCATGGCCCGCGTCCTGGGTGTCGTCCGCCTGTCTGCCCGCAACGATCAGTCAACGTCGATCGAACGGCAGATAGAGAAGATCGAAGGTTGGGCTGACCTCTTCGACCACGAGATAGCTGGTTGGGCCGTAGACGATGGTGTGTCCGCGAAGATCAGCCCGTGGGACCGCCCTGAGCTGGGCCCGTGGCTCAAGACTCCCGAGAAGTACGACATCATCGTCTCTTGGAAGCTCGACCGCCTCAGCCGCTCCATGAAGGACTTCGCGAACCTCTGCGAGTGGTCCGAGGAGCATGACGTACAGCTCGTCTGTATAGACGACAAGATCGACCTAAGCTCTGCCGTCGGCCGCCTGGTGGCCAACATCCTGGCAGCGTTCGCAGAGTTTGAGCGGCTGACGATCCAGCACCGCGTGCAGCAGGGTTTCGAGAAGGTGTTCAGCCTCGGCCGGTGGCGTGGTGGGCCCTGGCCCTACGGCTACCGCCCCGAGATGGGAGAGGACGGCCACCTGTGGTTGCAGCCCTGGACGGAGTCCAGGGAACTGGCCTCGCTGGGGACCGCAGCAGGCATGGCCCCCGTCAAGGTCATAAGCGGCGCCGTTGAGTGGGTCCTAGCGGGAAACTCCGCCACGTCCTACGTCTCGATGATGAACAAGGCCGGGATTCCACTGCCCTCCGACGCTCAGCGCATTGCCAACGGCAAGAAGCCCGCACAGAAGCACACCGAGGAGTGCAAGGCCACCCACGCCGAGACGTGCAAGCTCAAGAAGCACACCGAGGATTGCAGGGCCGAGGCCCCGTGCGACTGCCCGCCCGGCAAGTGGTCCGGAGTGAACCTGCTCCGGCTCCTCCGCTCGAAGCGGCTTCTCGGCTACATGGTCCGACGCGACGAGACGAAGGACCCCGCGACCGGCAAGACCATCAAGGCTGAGTACCTGGTCTACAAGGATGGCAAGCCTGTACGGCAGGCTCCCCGATCGTCACGCAAGAGAAGTTCGACCGGCTCCAGGCCGCCCTGGACTCCAACCGGAACGGCAAGGCTGGCAACCGCTACGGCGGCAGCCCCATGCTCCGGGTGTTGTTCTGCGCCTGCGGCGAGCCGATGTACGTCCAGCGCGGCGGCCACAAGTCGCCGACCCGCTACCGATGCGGCTCCCTCGTGAACACCGCTCAGCGGTGCCAGTACGTCACCGTCCGGCAAGACCTGATCCACGAAATCATTGACGACTCCTTCCTGAGTCAGGCATCGGAAGTAGAGGTCACCGAGAAGGTGTTCGTCCCCGGCGAGGATCACACGACGGAACTTGCCGAGGTTGAAGAGTCCATTGCCTACCACATGAGCAACCTGAAGCCCGGCGGAAGGTTCCACGCTCCGGCATTGCGGAAGCAGGCAGAAGGTTCGTTGGAATCGCTCAGTAAGGAGTTTGAACGGTTGTCTGCGCTACCTCAGCGGCCGGACCGGTGGGACGAGATACCGACGGGAAAGACGTACGGGCAGGTGTGGCCGGGCATGGATTGGGACGAACGCGGAAAGCTGCTCCGCCACCTTGGCGTCAAGGTCGAGTGGTCGGCCACAAACTCAAACGTCCCGATCGTTCACCTTGACTGGCCCGAGGACGTAAAGAAGAAGATCAAGAGCTATTCGATGGAGCAGGCAGCATGAACCACGGCGATGCATCCGCCGACTTCCTACGTGGGTTCGCGTGGGGTCAAGAAGATGCCCGCGAAACCATCGTGAAGTTTCTGAATGAGATCAAGGAGCCTGAGATAGCGGCTCTCATTGAGTACCTGGACTTGGAGACCGGCGAGTGACTAAGTGCCCGTGCGGTGACACGCACACGATGATCCGGAAGCCTCGGATAACGGTTGAAGGAACTGAGAGAAGGGATGTCCTTGCCTGTCCGGAGATTGCTGGCTACGGCGGAGTGGGCCATAAGGACGCGCGTCTAGTGGTAGACGCCCCGGAATGGCCTGAGCCTGCCCAAGAGGCCCCGGAGTCCGAATGTGAAGACTGTGGAGCACCCGCACCGCACCACTCCCCCGACTGCGAGTTGAACGCTTCCGAGAAGACTGAGCAGCCGACCCCGGCAAAGAGCAAGGTTCGGCCCGTCCCTAAGTCGGAGTGGGAAAGGCACGTCATGGGCTGCCCAGACATCACGCCACCTTCGCGCCTAGGGACGCTATGGGCCGTGTCCCGCTTCTCGGACTGGAGCACAGGCAAGAAAGCCAAGCAGCGGATCACCGTCTATGCCGCGGCGGTCGGCAAGAAGCGACGAGCCGTTCAGGGCGACATCGAGTGGGCCGAGGAAGCTGGATGGCTGTACCGAGCAAGCTCGAACAACGGCGAAGGTGTTCCGGATGAGTTCTGGCTCACCGTGCCCGAATGCGGCCACGGCCACGAGTGGGATGACATCTTCGAGCGGTCCGAAGCCTTGGAGGCCGAGGAGCGAAAGCGTAAGCGCTGAGCGCTGGGGTGCAGCACAGTGCACCCATAACCTTGGAGCTCTAGACCTTGGAAGTCTAGAGCCTTGAATAGTGAGCCCTTCGGCGATCCGGGAGTAAGTTCCATCTTCGAGCTTGATGGCTCTCAGATGGCTCAAGATCTCACCGCAGAAGACCCCCGGTTACTTCGACCGGGGGTTACTTGCATCTCTACCGCCTAAGCTTAACCAAGAACAAGAATGCTTGACCGTACACGGTCACGAACACGGATCGACTCTTCGGCGACTAGTGGGCCGATCGCTCACTGTCGAAAATGTTAGATCGGTCACAAATCATGCTCTGACTGCTGCAAAATCAGGCTTTGGACACCTCCTTATAAGTGAGGGGAAAAGAAAGTATTCTCTGACCGTCACGAACTAGGTCACGTGACACCTATAACCAAGTGGGGGAGAAAAGTTTCCCGGTCGATTCGGGTAGGCGACCGGGCACGGTAGCCGTTCACCGTGGTTCAGGAAGAACGGACGCAGTGGCCTCCACTGCGCTCCGACAAGTGGGGACACCGTTGGTTCACCGGTGAGGTGAAGTGGACCGCACTCCATGTATCTGATTGGGCGGCCTCTTCGGAGGGCCGCCCTTTCTCGTTGACGTAAGGAACGAAAATGTTTGATCCGAAGGTGATGAAGGCTCGACGCGAGGACCTTCACATGACTAAGGCTGAGGTTGCCCACCGCGTGGGTGTCTGCCGTGACTCCATCTCGAATTGGGAGAACGGCCAGAACATGCCGGGCGTAGATTCGTTCGTCCGATGGTCCGCGGCTCTCTCCATCCCTCTGTCCGAGGTGCTGGCCCATCCGATGGACACCGTGACCTTTGGCGAAGTCGTCGCGGCCGACGTGTTCCGACAGAAGGAGACCATCAAGAATGGCTAAGCCGCTCAAGAATCCCCAGGGGCCCACAGGGGAGCCTGAAACGACTCAGGGCGACCAGGAGTCCATCGAGGCCGAGAACGGCGCTCAGAACGCCACGCAGGGCGTTCCCGAGGGTGATGCTCCGGAATCTCCGGATGAGACTCCTCAGGTATCGACTGAAGAGTTTCAGAAGGTGGCTCAGGAGCTTGAAGCCGTACGTACTGAGCTTGAGGCAATGAAGCAGGAGAAGGCCGCTCAGGAAGTCGAGAAACTGAAGGCTCAGATTCTGGATGAGGCTGGCCTGCCCCCTGATCTCGCGGACTTCATTCGAGGCACCGAAGATGAGATGCGTGTACAGGCTTCAAAGCTGGCTTCTGCCACTGGTGCACGCAATCTCCAGAAGGCCCCGGCCGAGAATCTTCGAGGTGGCGGCGATGCCACGAACCCTTACCCCGACGGGCGTCGCCTTTCGCTCGATGCCCGCAAGCGCAAGTAACAACAACTAGGAGATAGACCTAATGGCAACCATGGCATACCAGAATCCTGGTACTCATAGCTTTGTTCCGGAACTCTGGGATAGCGAGCTTCTTACGCAGTTTGATCCCCAGCTCGTCTGGGCATCTCCGACTGTCACTAATCGACAGTATGAGGGTGGCATTTCCAAGAAGGGTGATGTTGTCCATATCAACTCCCTTCTTCGTCCGACCGTGGGCGACTATGATGTAAGTAAGGGCATGACTCCGGAGCGCCCGGAGACCGTAGATCAGAGTCTCGTGATCAGTGAGGCCAAGTATCTTCAGATTCTGCTGGAGAATGCGGAGGTGACTCAGGCTGCCGGTGCGCTTGAGTCTCCGATCAATCAGGAGATGGTCAAGGCTCTTGCTCGCGAGACTGACAAGTTCATGGGTGGCGTTATCGCCGCCGCCGCTACGCCGCTCGCTGACATCACCGCCTACGGGGAGAGCGTGAATGTTCCGCAGGTGCTTTACAGCGGCATCCTGGACATGATGCTTGCGCTTGACGAGAACGATATTCCAGAGACGCGTTATGTGGTCGTCTCTCCGAAGGTGAAGCGTCACCTTCTGGAGCATCCGGCCATTGCCGATGCTTCGGCTTTCGGTAAGGGCGGCGCCACTCAGAACGGCGTGATTGCCGAGCTGGCCGGATTTACTGTTCTCTCGACCACGGCCATGCCGGACAGTGTTGACATCGTTGCGGGTAATTCGCAGTTCGCTACCTTCGCTTCTCAGTTCACCGGGTTCCGTGATGGTCAGTCTGAGAAGTTCCGCGCGGACTACATCGACACTCTCCACCTGTATGGCGGAAAGGTCGTTCGCTTCCCGGGCCTGGACACCAAGAAGGACGACCATACCTTCGATGAGTCCAAGCCGACCAAGGGCATTGTTAAGGCCAAGGTTGTTTGGGAGAAGCCCGATGTCCCGAACCCGCCCAAAGGGAGTTAGGGCCGAGTGGGCTAGCTAAGCCTCTCAAGATGATGCGGGCACCCTTCGCAGGGTGCCCCTTTTTATGTCTGGAGTTCAGTTGAACCTAACAACACTCGAAGAGATCGAGCGCAGGCTAGATGCGCCAGTGATGGAGTCTGACAGGGATCGAGTTCGGGCCCTGATCGAGGATGCGTCGGCGGTAGTCAGCGCTTATGCAGGTTTCCCGGACGGTTGGCCAATCGGCAGGAATGTTCCAAAGTCCATTCAGATCATCTGCCGTCAAGTCGTGCTGCGGTGCTTCAACAACCCGATGGGAATTACGTCGGAATCTATGGGTGACTACTCGTACCGCCGCAGCTCCAATGCTGTGGCAGGTCTACAGCTCACTCTCGACGAAAAGAAGCAGATTGACTTTGCGATGAACCGTTCTCCGGTGAAGTCGGTTCACGTGGGCAGCGGGATTACTTGGAAGGATCGCGCGTACTGGGGAGGTTTCACTTATGCCGACTAAGACAGGTTGGTACGACCGCCCCTCGCATCGGAAACAGCGTCTGCCAGCCGACTGGCCGCAACGTAGGTCCTTGGTGCTGAGACGTGACTCGGGAGTTTGCCAGTGGGTGCGAGCCGACACAGGCTCGCTCTGTGGACTGCGGGCAAACCAAGTGGACCACATTCGACGGGGAGATAAACACAGCTTGGACAACCTTCAGGCTCTCTGCGAATACCACCACCGCATTAAGACTTCAGGAGAGAGTCCCCGGCGCTCCACCAATCGGCTCCGGGGGCCCGAAAACCATCCTGCATTCCCCGGGGAGGCTCCATGACGGGGCTCTACTGCGACCGGGTAGCCGTCTCCCGGCCCGCATGGGTCACGGACCGGTGGGGCAACAAAGAGCCTGATTGGAACGACGCCTTCACGGTCATGGTGAAGGGCCGCGTGGAGATAACCGGGGGCAAGGAAGGGCCAGGGGCTGACGACAAGGGCACTGAGACGGCCGTGGTGTACCTGCCTGCCCATGTGTCGATTGACCATCACTGTCGTGTGCTGCATGCGAACAACGTCTACGAAGTCATCTCAGTGACAACGCATTGCAATGCGTTGAAAGCTCATCATCATTCGGTGAAGCTCAATACGATTCTTGATTGGTTCGACTCGTGATGAACAACACACTAAACACGTTGTTCGTTTACTCATCTTCGCTTGTTCTTTGGCTCGAAGCTCTTTCGCTTCGCAAGTCCAATCGTCACTGAAAGCAACAAGCTTGACGCTCTGAGTTCCGGTTACCAAACTCAGGGTGGGGTGCACCCCCTAACCCGATCCAATCCCACCCGCCCGGCCTTAGCGATCCAAAAAGTGTACGGGTCTGGGAAAACACTGAAAGCCCCTTCCGGCAGCCATTTCCGACTGCCCGTTGGGGCTCTCTTCTTACCGCTGACCTGTGGTTTCTCTTTCCTGCTGTGGTCACAGCCTAACACGTAATTCAGATCGGGCGCAGCGCACACGATGCCCGCCCGCACTCATGCCCTCGCGCGTACGTACGCGAGGAGAAAGGACTAGCTCATGCCTAACCCGTTTCCCATGTCGGGTCAGCTCTCTGATATCGAAGAGTTCGTTGCCGAGATTCACGCCGTGACCGGTGAGCGTCGAGAAGCCCTAGAAGGGCATAAGCCGTTTCGGTGGCGACTGCGAAATGCTGTCGAGGCTCTGAGGGAAGCTGTTGAGATGGCTCACCGGGTGTGACCATACGAAAAGCCCCACCGGCCAGGAAGGGGAACCAGTGGGGCTCATCTCGACTCAAACCATTCATGGCGAGTCTATGGGGCGCCGACAAATGCGGCCTTGCCGACGCGCCGAGGTGTTGTTGCTCGCCAGTCCCTCTACGGTCGAGTACAGCTACTTGCCGTCGCCTCCCTGCGGTGCGGGGTCACGAGGTGCTTCGGGCGGCATGGGGCCGCCATCGTGCTTCCCGCCGTCCGCCTCCATGTCGGCCGGGTGCCGGAACGGGATACCGGGCCAGCCTTCGGCATCACGCAACCGCGTCTCGATCGTGTCTACCGCTTCAGCGCTCATCCACCAACCTCCTCTTCTGTTTGGGACCACGCCGCTCTGCGTGTCGATAGCCCGCAGAAAACCTGCGGATTGAGAAACCCGCCCCCACCGCCCGGCACCGCCGCCGTCACGGGAGGAGCGGGAGTTTCATAAGCCGGAAGTCACCCCAGGAGCGATAGGACAGACATCGCACCAGCCCACAGTCCGACCACCACGAGACAAATCAAAGCCACTGCGATGACCAAACCAACTGAGGCGACAGGCTCTGTCTTTTGCTGTTCTTCCACAGCCTCTTGATGTGCCGCAGCGTCACACTTAGGGCACCCGGTTATCTCATGATTGATGCCGTCGTGGCTCATCTCGTCTGACGCCCCTTGTCCCGGCAAATGGAGCATGGGAAAGGGCACGGCGGAAGCTTCTGGCCTCTCGGGATGAACACCACGCCAGAGGCCACGTCCAGCCGTCCGCCGTACTCCGTCCACCATCCCTCGGGGAATCATCGTGAGAGTCTGTGAACGGCTTTTCTGCAATGCCCATTACCTGGGGCACCTGTCAGCGTGCCGGTAGATCACCACGGGCGGTCCAGAGGCACGTTCCATGTTTCCCCGGCGCGCCAACTCAAGGGGCTTGATCTCCTTGAGGCACGCAGCGCACTGCGAACCGGAAGGCACGTAAGTGAAGTATTCCCACGTATCGGTTTCGGTTGTGGCTGCCATCTGTCCTCCCCGGCTTCAATGCTTCCGGGGTCCATTCTTGCCCCACTCAGAACCGCTTAGGTCCCTCAGTCACGTTGTTGCATAAAGTCGTCTGCTGCGCTCCGCAGAAAGGTGCTTGCTTCCTCGCCTCTGAGGGCATGAGATAGGAAGAGATCGAACAGGCCAAGGTGGTGGGAGATGTCCCGAGGATCACGCAGTACGACTTCACCGGAGAACAGTTCGACCGTAACAAGCCGATCATCGTAGATGACAAAGATGTTCATCGGTGTCGCTGAAACTTCGGCAGCGTTGGGAATGATTGCAATCTCAACGTTCGGTTTCTCCGAGACGCGTGCCATG
The DNA here is from genome assembly GCF_026153355.1 of Streptomyces endophytica. Lineage (GTDB taxonomy): Bacteria > Actinomycetota > Actinomycetes > Streptomycetales > Streptomycetaceae > Streptomyces > Streptomyces endophytica. The sequence continues at coordinate 293,394 of NZ_CP110636.1, forward strand.
TGTTCGCACTGTGCGGCCATGACTTCCGGAGTTGCCCGACGCCATCTCACGGCCTGCTCCGTGAGTATGAAGGTGAAGTTTCGGGATAGGTCATCCAAGACGGCCTGGCGATCCATGCGGGCCTGTACGGCCCTGGCAACATCGCGTGCAGGGTCGCTCTTCACGGTCTTGGAAAGGGTCTGTTCCGCGTATGCGCGGACATGCAAGAGCCCTGTGGGGATCGCTGGCAGGAAGTGCCGCATTTCCCGTGACGACGCTTCGAGCGCCTTCAACTCTGCTTGCTTGTGATAGAGACCTACGCGGGCATAGGCCCGCCAAGATGCGTAATCAACATTCGCTCTGCGAGCGAGTTTAAGTATCTCTTGTGCGACTTCCTCGGGGACTTCCAAGGCTGTCAGGATCTGCTGAACTTCGAGAACGGTCGGAATGTGCCTTCGGGTCTCGATCCGGGAGATTTTCGTTTGGCTCAGGTGGCAGCGGACAGCCAAACGCTCACCACTGAGGCCGGAGGCTTGGCGAAGTCCCCTCAGGGTCTCCGCCAAGTCCTTCCGTTCTCGTTCTTGACTCTCAGGCTCGATACTCACCGAATGGGACAGCGTTCTCTAGGGCCAGGTCACGCCAGCCGAGGTACTTCTTGAGGTCCGGGGATTCGATCAGTTCCCGATTGATCTGTGTGCCGTCCGGGCGGTAGTTCAGGTGGACCACGGTGGTCTCGTCGAACATCCAGAAATCTTGATCCGGTAGGTCAAGGTCCCTGTCCGTGAGGTCAAGAACTCGGATGTCTTCCCCGGCCTTGATGTTGCCGGGGATGCCCCACGCGAACTGATACCGCTGGTAGTCCGTGAGCGGCTGACGTACGACCCTGACACGGCCGAAGGTCTTCCCGGCCTTGATGGCGTCTCGGACGGTCACGTGCCACTTGGCGTTGTGGCCTTCGGGCTTCGGCTCGCCTCGCAGGAAGCGGGCCAGGCTGTCAGCCTCGGCGGGCATGGTGTACGTCGGCTGCACCTCGAAGCGCCACGCGGAGCGCTTGAAGTCCTGGAACATCGCTGCCCAGGGTTCACCATCCAAGAGCACGTGCGGCCTCCCTCAGAACGTGTTCAGGGATCGTCACGACCGCTTCACCTTCAGGCGTCGTGCGATCGGTCAAGTACCCCTGTATGGCAATGGTGTTGGGCTGATCAGTCGTGAAGACGTTGGCGCAGTCGCCACTGTCACAGTCCGGGTCTTCTCCAGCGATCTTGGTCAACTTCACGGTTACCCCCTCCGGTCGCAGTCCGCAGCAAGCTACGGGCGTACAGACCCCGGGACAAGAGTGATCAAGCCTCTAGTCACGTTCCCGCATAGATCCGTCTGTGTCCGCGCACGGCTCTCTGTGGGCGCTTCTCGGCTCTGCACGCATGTCCAGGCACCCGTTATCCCTGACAAGCTCAACGGCTCTCAGGCAGCCGCACAGCGGCTCCTCAGGGGAGGTCAGCTAGTTGTGCAACTAGGTGGGGTGGGGCACCTCGCTTCGCAACGAGGTAGTCACCGGGTCACGTGACTCGGTGCCTGCCAGCGTGCCTTCCAGGGCTCCCAAGGGATCAGGCGTTGACAAAATGCGTCCCATGGTTCGATGAGGCTCTTGTCGGGGAGCCCGACAAGGGTGAAGGCGGCGACGCCGGGTTCGAGGTCGGCCTGGACCTCGACGACGACTCCTTCGACGCCGACCAGGGCGACCGAGCACGTACGGGCGAATCCCATTCAGGCCACCCCCCGCACATGCTCGACGGACGGGGCGCCGCGGGCGGGCAGGACGACTCCGATGACGTCGATCCGGACGCCGCCGGGCGGTGGGCCGCCGTGGCGTTCCATCCAGCGTTCGGCCAGCATGCGGAGGCGGGCGGTCTTCTCGGGGCGGACGGCGGCCATGGGGTGTTCGTACCGGCCGGCGCGGCGGGTTTTGACCTCGCAGATCACCAGGGCGTCGCCGTCGATGGCGACGAGGTCGATCTCGCCCTCCTGGCAGCGCCAGTTACGGGCCAGGATCCGCATGCCGGCCTTGATGAGGAGCCGGGCGGCGAGGTCTTCGCCGTAGCGGCCGAGGGCGCGTCGCCGGACGTCGGTGCGTGGATGCGCGGTCGTTGCCGAGGGTTCGGTCGTTGCCGGGGGACGCCGCTTTCGGGTCGTCCCGGGCCGCGGTGGCGGTGCGGTCGTCTTGGGTTTCGCGGGTGCCGTCTTGGGTTTCGCGGGTGCCGGGAGGGCCCCTGGCAGCGCCGGGGTCGCGTGTGGCGCGCGGAGCGGGCGGGGCGTGGGCGGGGTCTGGGTGTCGTGTCCGGCCGGGTGCCGGGCGTGCGTGGCGTTCATCGGTACCACCTCCGGCACCGACTGTGACGCCCCCGCCCGAACCTATTGGATCTTGGTGGACAACCGGCCGGTTGTGGATAACTCGCTCACCCGGGCGAGTGAAGGCGGCCGCGCGCCCAGCCCGCGCGGCCGCGCCGAGAGCACCGGTCGTCGACTGCGTCGAGCGCGCCGATCAGCTGCCGGGAAGCTCCAGATCGCTCTTGTTGAGCTCTTCGATGTTCACGTCCTTGAATGTGAGGACGCGCACCTGCTTGACGAATCGAGCCGGCCGGTACATGTCCCAAACCCAGGCATCCGCCATCGAGACCTCGAAGAAGACCTCGCCCTGGACGGAGTGCACCTGCATTTCGTAGTCATTGGTGAGGTAGAAGCGACGCTCGGTCTCGATCACATATTTGAACAGCCCGACGACGTCGCGGTACTCCCGGTAGAGCTTCAGCTCCATCTCGGTCTCGTACTTTTCGAGGTCCTCGGCGCTCATGGCAGATCCCCTTCAGCCGTGCGTCCCCCTATTGTGCGTCAGGCCCGCTCGGTCTCCAGGAGCACCGGCGCACTCGGGGGCCCTTCGTCGAGCAGTGTGCGCAGCAGCTCGGCGAGTCTGGTCGGGTACACCGTCTCATGCGAGGCGGAGAGTTCCTCCGAAGTCCACCACTTCAGTCCCGAGACGCTGCGTCGTTCCAGGGCCGTCTGCCCTTCCGTATGGGTGGCAGTCCGGTCGGTTCTCGCCAGGTAGTACCACTCGTCCTGCTCCCAGCGTCGTCCGTCGAAGGGGAAGGCGCAGCGCCGCTTCCACAGGACGGGGCCGAGGACGACGTCGGTGATGCCGGTCTCCTCGGCGAGTTCCCGGCGGGCGGCTTCCTCGCGGGTCTCCTCGCCTTCCAGGCCGCCGCCAGGGGTGAACCACCAGGTTTCGGTCGGGTCGTCCGGTTCGAAGCCGTGGAGGAGCAGGATCCGGTCGTCGGGGTCGAGGAGGATGACGCGGGAGACCTGGCGCACCGCGACGGCCGGCTCGGCCTCCGTCCTGGGCCCGTGTTCCGGGGTCAGCCGCTCAGGCACGTTTGCGTCCCTTGCGGCGGGCGATCGGGCCGTAGGCCGCGCCGCCGAGGATGAGGACCGCCCCGGCCACCACGGAGAGGGCGATGGGCTGGATGGGGCCCGGCTGGGAGGTGCCGCCGGGGAGGTCCGAGAAGGCGGCCGGGCGCTGCATCATGCCGACGCTGCCGAGCGGCCAGGCGCGGGCGTCGACCCGGGCGGCGACGGCGCCGCGCGGCACCGACCCGTGGTCGCCGTCGGTGAGGTGGACGCGGGAGTCGAGGGAGTCGCTGCGGTGGTCGCCGAGCAGGAAGAGCTGGCCGGTGGGCACCTTGGCCTTGAAGCCGACGGGCGAGGCGGGGCCGCTGCCCTGCAGATACGGTTCCTCGATGGGGGTGCCGTTCACGGTCAGCCGACCCTGCTTGGTGCAGCAGGCGACCTTGTCGCCGCCGACGCCGACGACGCGCTTGACCATCGGCAGGTCGCCCCAGGTGGAGTCCTTGAAGACGACGATGTCGCCGCGGCGTATCTCGGAGCCGTCCACCTTCTCGGCGATGACCCGGGCCCCGGCCGCGATCGTCGGTGACATCGAATCGGTCGGCACCGTATAGGGGCGGTAGGTCAGGGCCGCCCATACGAAGCCGCCGAGGAACAGCACACAGCCGGCGGCCACCGCGAGACCGGACAGCACACTGCCCGCCGTCCGGCTGTGTCCGTCGGTCCTGCGTTCCGTACTGCTGCTCATCCCAGCGCTCCCACCCCGCAGGCCCGGCCCGCGTCGAAGATCCGGGACGGCACCTTACCTGGGGTTACGCCCCGCGGTCAGTACCTGGGGCCGGGCCCATGATCCCGTTTCCGTGGACGCTCCCACCCCCACCAAGCCAACCACCCCAGAGGCCCCGTCCCGGGAGAAGCCCCCACCAGCCCCGGCAATACGGCGCACGAGAAGCCCGCAGAAGCCCCCACCAGACCCCCCAAAACGCCGACTGCCCGGGACTCGCCCGGGCAGTCACCACCGGGTGGCACCCACAGGCACCACCCGGCCACACTTCACGCGCTACTCTCGGCCGCCCTCCGGGCCTGCCCCCGTGGTCGCACCGGCATCACCGACCGCCCCCACGGTCAGGCCCGCGGCCTGCCTCCGCCGCCGCCACAGCACCAGCGGTACCGCACCGGCCAGCCCGAGGGCCGCCGGGGCCGCCGCCATGGCCTTGTCGAGGCCGGGCTGGTCGAAGGTGTCCGGGACCGGCAGGGTCGCCCAGCGGTTGACCGGCCAGGCGATGGTGAAGGCGCGGCCGACGACCTCGTCCTCGGAGACCGTGCCGCGGCCCTTGAGGTTCTGGTGGTAGCGGGAGTCGAGGGAGTCGTCGCGGTGGTCGCCCATCACCCAGATACGGCCCTTGGGGACGTGGATCGGGCCGAAGGCGCGGTCACCGCACGGGGTGGCGCCGGGGAAGATGTACGAGCTCTCCTTGAGCGCCTTGCCGTTGACCTTGACGGGGCCGCTGCCGTGGCACTCGACGGTGTCGCCGCCGACCGCGATGACCCGCTTGATCAGGTCCTTCTCCTCGGCCGAGGGCATCAGCCCGATGAAGCTGAGGACCTTCTGCACGGGGTTGGGCTCGGGGGTCGGCGTTTCGTTCAGCCAGCCGCCCGGGTCGTGGAAGACGACGACCTCACCGCGCTGCGGTTTCGCGCCGAACCAGGGCGTCAGCTTGTCGACCAGCACCCGGTCCCCGCGCTGCAGGGTGTCCTGCATCGAGTCGGACGGGATGGAGAACGCCTGCACCAGGAACGTCTTGATCAGCAGCGCGAGGAGCAGGGCGATCCCGATCAGAATCGGCAGCTCTTTCCAGAAGGCGCGCGGCTTCTTGCCCTTCTTCATGCTGCCGACGGTCTCCTCACCCGCTGGTCCGTCCGGCGCGCCGGCACCGTCCGGCTTGTCCAGGGCCACCGGGCCCTGCGACCGCGTCCGTGCGGCGGCCGGTGACTCCGGCCGGGACGGCTCTGACTCCGCTCGTGACTGTGTTGGTGACTGGGGCACGGAACTCGCCGCCGGCTGCGGGGTCTCACCGCGTCGTGCCGGCTCTTCGGGCTCTCCGGTTCCGGACCGCGCGCCGACCGCCAAGTCCCCCACGTCTGCTCCTTACTCCACGCACTCGCCCACCCGTCAACCGGTGCAGGCCCACCACTCCCATAACGAGCGGGAGTTCCGCAGGGGTCGGGAGTACGGTCAAACTCTCGGGTGACAGCCTATGCGGCACGCCCGCCGCGGACGCCTTGGCGCCCGGCGCGTCGCGCACCGTCCCGAACGTGTCCGGTTCTTCCAGGCGCCGCCAGTGGCTGAACGGCCAGGCGATCACCACTGCCCGGCCCACGACGTTGTCCTCCGAGACCGTGCCACGGTACGGCTCGTCCAGGTGGAAGCGCGAATCCGCGGAGTCCGAACGGTGGTCGCCCATCACGAAGATCCGCCCGGTGGGGACGTTGACGGTGAACTTGATCTGGGACGGCGGATTGCCCGGATGGACGTACGGCTCGGTGAGCGGGCTGCCGTTGACCGTCACCCGGCCCTGCTTGTCACAGCATTTGACGGTGTCGCCGCCGACCGCCACGACCCGCTTGATCAGGTCCTGCTCGTCGGCCGACGGCAGCAGCCCGATGAAGGTCAGGGCGTCCTTGACCGGCTGGAAGGCGCCTCCGTCGTCCGTGGGCTGGTGCTGCTCGCCCTTGAGCCAGCCTCCGGGGTCCTTGAAGACCACGACGTCGCCGCGCTCCGGCTTGGAGCCGAACCAGGGGGTGAGCTTGTCGACCAGCACCGGTCGCCGATCCTGATCGTCTGCTCCATGGAGCCGGACGGGATGACGAAGGCCTGGACGAGGAACGTCTTCAGTACGAGGGCGATGGCCAGCGCCACGCCCACCAGGATGGGGATTTCCTTGAGGTACGAGCGCTGCCTGCGGCGCTTGATGCGCTTGGCCTGACGGCGCCGTTCGGCCCGCCCGCCGGTCGCCGAGCGCCGCGGCGTGGCACCTCCGCCACGTCCGCCCGCCGGGGCCTCCCCGGGCGCCGCGGTGTCGCCGTACGCGCCGTCCCGGTCGCCGTACGCACCGCTGCCCGCGTCGGGTGCGACGCCGGTGCCGCGTCCGGTCTCGTTGCCGCCCTGGCGCCCGTGCCGGGGACGTCCGCGGCTACCCATGGGGGCCTGCCGGGGCCGGTATCCGGGCGAAGGAGCCCGGTGTGTCGATCGTGCGCCAGCGGCTCACCGGCCAGGTGATCAGGTCCGCCCGGCCGATGACCTCGTCGACCGGCACCGTGCCACCACCCGGTTCGCCGAGGTGGTCGCGGGAATCGCTGGAGCGTGCGCGGTGGTCCCCCATGACCCAGAGCTTCCCTTCCGGCACCACGATGTCGAACTCCACCGAGGACGGCGCGTCCCCCGGGTGGAGATAGCCCTCGTCGACGGGCTCACCGTTCACTTCGATCTGCCCCCGTTTGTCGCAGCAGGTCACATGGTCGCCGCCGATGCCGATCACGCGCTTGACGTAGTCGGTGTCGGCGGGGCGGGCCAGGCCCAGCGCCGCTCCGGCGCCGCGCAGCAGACCCGTGACGGGATTCTCCCCCTGCTCCCTGTGAACGAACGACCCGATGCCGTCGAACACCACCACGTCGCCCCGCGCGGGCTCGCTGCCGAAACGGTACGCCAGCTTGTTGACCAGCACTCGATCCCCGATCTGGAGGGTGTTCTCCATGGACGAGCTGGGGATCAGGAACGGTTGCGCGACGAAGGAACTCAGCAGCAGGACGAAGGCCAGGCAGAGCGCGAGCAGGGTGACCGGCCGGTGGCGCAGCCCGGCGAGGCGGGCGGTGAAACGCGCGGAGCGCGACCCCTGCTCCGCCCCGCGTCGGGGGTGGGAGAGGGTCGCGCTCCGTGAGATGTGCGTCGGTGTCCATCGGGCCCTGAGCCTATCCGGCCGGATCCGGACACCCGGCGCGAGAGGGGCTTTGCGTTGCCGGGGCGCAAAAATTCGCGCTCCGGGGCCGCGCGGCTCAGCTCTCGCGCTTCTCCTTGATCTTGGCGGCCTTGCCGCGCAGCTCGCGGAGGTAGTACAGCTTGGCGCGACGGACGTCACCGCGGGTCACGACCTCGATCTTCTCGACGATCGGGGTGTGCACCGGGAAGGTGCGCTCGACGCCGACGGAGAAGCTGACCTTGCGGACCGTGAAGGTCTCGCGGACGCCCGAGCCCTGGCGGCGGATGACGACGCCCTTGAACTGCTGCACACGGGAGCGGTTGCCCTCGATGACGCGGACGTGGACGTTGATCGTGTCACCCGGGCGGAAGGCCGGGATGTCGCTGCGCAGCGACGCGGAGTCGACGGAGTCGAGAAGGTGCATGACCCACTGCTTTCTTCGCTGATGCCACAGGTCATCAACGGAATATCGATAAAGGATGCTTCGGATGCTGTTCCGTCGGGCGGGCGTCGTTCCCCCTGTGGCAGGGGCGCGCGCCGGACGCACACAACAGCGGCCTATTCTTCCACGGCCTCGGTCGTCCGCCCAAATCGGCCGTCCTCCCCGGGCGCCCAGCCCAGGGCGGCGAGGATCGCGCGGTCGTGTTTGTCGAACGCGGCGGGGTCCGCGCGCTCGATCAGATCGGGGCGGTTGCGGACGGTTCGGCGGAACGCCTGGTCCCGGCGCCAGCGGGCGATCTTGCCGTGGTGGCCGCTGAGCAGCACCTCGGGGATCGTACGGTCGCGCCACTCGGGGGGCTTGGTGTAGACGGGCCCCTCCAGGAGGTCGGCCATCGGGCCGGGGGCGAAGGAGTCGTCCTGGTGGGAGGCGGCGTTGCCGAGGACGCCGGGGAGCAGCCGGGCCACCGCCTCGACCATGACCAGGACCGGGGCCTCGCCGCCGGCCAGGACGTAGTCGCCGATGGACACCTCGCGGACGTCGACGCGGTCGCCGTATTCCTCGATGACGCGGCGGTCGATGCCTTCATAGCGGGCGGGGGTGAAGACCAGCCAGGGCTTGGTGGAGAGTTCCACGGCGAGCTGCTGGGTGAACGGCACACCGCTGGGGGTGGGGACGACGATGACCGGCGCGCCCTCGCCGGAGGCCAGGACGGCGTCCAGCGCCTCGCCCCACGGTTCGGGCTTCATGACCATGCCGGGCCCGCCGCCGTAGGGGGTGTCGTCGACGGTGTGGTGCTTGTCGTGCGTCCACTGCCGCAGGTCGTGGACCCGCACGTCGAGCTGGCCGCGGGCGCGTGCCTTGCCGACCAGGGAGACGTTCAGCGGTTCGAGGTATTCGGGGAAGATCGTGACGACGTCGAGCCGCATCAGCTGTCCTCGCGGCCGGTCGCGATCTCCGCCTGGCTGTCGTCGAGGAGGCCGGCCGGCGGTTCGATGACGGCCCGCTGCTCCTCCAGGTCGATCTCCGGGACGATCTCGGCGACGAACGGGATCAGGACCTCGCTGCCGTCGGGGCGTTCGACGACCAGCAGGTCCTGGTAGGGCAGGTGGGAGATCTCGGAGATCCGGCCCACGGTGGTGCCGTCGCGGGTGACCACGTCGAGGTCGATCAGCTGGTGGTCGTAGAACTCCTCCGGGTCCTCGGGGACCTCGTCGGGGTCGACCTCGGCGATCAGGAGGGTGTTGCGCAGCGCCTCGGCGGCGGTGCGGTCGGTGACGCCTTCGAAGCGCAGCAGCAGCCGGCCGCTGTGGACCCGGCCGGTCGCGATGGTCAGCGGTCCCACGGAGGACGGGTCGGTGGCCAGGACGGCGCCGGGCGCGAGCCTGAGCTCCGGCTCGTCGGTGCGCACCTCGACGGTGACCTCACCCTTGATGCCGTGGGCGCGGCCGATCCGCGCCACTACCAACTGCACGCTTGTTTCTCCCTTGACGACGACTACGGGCCGGGGCGGGCCGAAGCCCTCCCCGGCCCGAGCCGGTGTTCAACGTGTCAGCGGACCTGGTCCACGTCGACGAGGTCGACGCGGATGCCGCGGCCGCCGATGGCGCCGACGACGGTCCGCAGCGCGCGGGCGGTGCGGCCGTTGCGGCCGATCACCTTGCCGAGGTCGTCGGGGTGGACCCGGACCTCCAGCACCCGCCGCGACGCAGGGTGCGCGAGGCTACCTGCACGTCATCGGGGTTGTCGACGATGCCCTTGACGAGGTGCTCGAGGGCTTCCTCGAGCATGCTCAGGCCTCGGAGGACTCGGAGGTGGACTCGGCCGCAGCCTCGTCCGCCTTCTTGTCAGTCTTCTTCGCCTTCGGGGTGATGGCCTCACCCTTCGGCTCGTCACCGGAAGCCTTGGCGGCGGCCTCGAAGAGGGCGCGCTTGTCGGCCTTCGGCTCGGCCACCAGCAGCGGCGCCGGGGCGGGCTCGCCCTTGAACTTCTGCCAGTCGCCGGTCTTCTTCAGGATGGCGAGAACCGGCTCGGTCGGCTGGGCGCCGACGCTCAGCCAGTACTGCGCACGGTCGGAGTCGACCTCGATGCGCGAGGGGTTCTGCACCGGGTGGTACAGGCCGATCTCCTCGATGGCCCGGCCGTCACGGCGGGTACGGGAGTCGGCAACGACGATGCGGTAGTGAGGCGAACGGATCTTGCCCAGACGCTTCAGCTTGATCTTGACTGCCACGGGAGTGGGTTCTCCTGGATTTGACGTGGTTGGGCACGGCGAGCTGCCGCGTGGGGTTGCGGTACCCGAATGCCCGATGGACGCGTCAGCCGGAGGAGAGAGGGGTCCTGTGCGACTGTCGAGTACAGCTAGCCATTGTGCCACACGCGGTTGGGTCAGCCGACCGCGGCCACCTCGGGGATCCGGAAGGGCTTGCCGCAGCCGCCGCAGACGATCGGCGCCTGTGCGAGGACGGACGGAACGACCCGGACGTTGCGCCCGCAGTCGCAGACGGCCTTGACGCGGACGCCGCCTCCGGAGGAGCCGTGCCGGGCGGCCGGGCCCCGGAAGCTGCGGGCGGTGTCGGTGGCGGTCGCGGCCGAATGCGCCTTGAGGGCTCTGCCGAGCCGTTCGATGGTCGGGCGGTACCGCCGTCTGGCTTCGGGGTTGAGCGTGACCAGCGAGAAGCCGCTGCTGGGGTGCGGCTCGTCGGCGTGGTCCAGGCCCAGTTCCTCGGCGATCGCCAGGAATCGGCGGTTGTGGTAGCGGCCTGCCCGGGAGGTGTCGCGGACGCCGCGGGCGGCGGCGATGCCGTGGACTGCCTCATGGAGCAGCCGTTCGAAGGAGAGTTCGGCGCCGCAGGCGGACGAGGACTCTCCGATCAGGGACTCGGGCGCGGCCAGGTCCGGCAGCTCGGGGTGGTGCCGTTGAATGTCGGCCCACGCGAGCGCCAGCTCGGCGGCGAGAACAGGCGGTGTCGTGCTCACGTCGTAACAACGAGCCAGGGACGCCCAGTGTTCCGATTCCGGGCCATCCCAAATAATTTGCACGTACCAGTCAGTTTCCGGGCATGCGCCGTGCGTGAGGGCGCCTACGCCGATCTACGCAGAAGCCGCCCATCGGGCCGCAAGCCGGGACGTACCCCCGCGTATGCACCGAAGGTGCCCGCGGACTGCCCGCGGTCCGTCTCCGGGCGCATCCGGGTACGCCGCACGGCGTAACGACGGCCGGCCGCCGCGGAGAGCGCCGCGGCGATGGTACGGGGCCTACCTGTGCGTCCCCGCACCGGCCCGCGCCCCACCGTAGGGCCGCGCGCGGGCGCCCCGCGAGGGCGCGCGGAGGTGCGGAGGCGACCCCGCCGGGAACGCTGGCGTGGCGGAACGGCGCCGGCCGGGGCACCCTGGAACGGCGCTTCAGGGAGCGGCCCCGGCGCATACGGGGGCGCGCGGGAGACAACCCCGGCGCACCCCCTGGACGCCCGGACGGATGCGCAGTTGTCTGGGTTGCGGGGGCGCACCACGCGTGATGACGGGGGCGATCGGTACGGCACAGGTTCGGTTCTCGGCGAATAGGGGCGCTATCGATGTCACCCACGCTCGTACGGCACCAGCTTCCGGACTCTGCATCCCTGCGCTGTGAGGGCCCGCCCCTACCGGCCGGGTCACGGGCGCGCGCCCGTGACTGGGCCGAGATCCAGGAAGGGATGCTGGTACCCCTCTACGAAGCCGCGTACGACCGGCTGGGCATCGGGCCGGGCACCCGGCTGCTGGGGCTCGGCTGCGGTTCCGGTCTGGCGCTGCTGCTGGCGGCGGCCCGTGGGGCGCAGGTCAGCGGGGTGGACGCGGACGAGTCGCGGCTGGAGCTGGCGCGCGAGCGGCTCACGCCGGACGGCCTGCCGGAGCACACCCAGGTGGTCAGCGGCGGCCTGGAGGCGGCGGCGTCCGGGGACACCGCGTTCAACGTGGTCACCGCCTTCCATCCGGTGGGGTGTGTGAGCACCGTCGAGGGGCTGGCGGCGTCGCTGACCGCGGCGTCGGGGCTCGCGGAGCGCGGCAGCGCGGTGGTGCTGGGCGGCTGGGGGCCGGTGGAGCGGTGCGCCACGGCCGGGGTGCTGCGGGTGGCGCAGCGGCTGGCCGAGGCGGGCGGTGACCGGGCGGCCGGTCCCGCGAGGTGGCAGCCCAGCGGCCGGGACGATCTGGAGGAGCTGGCGGAGCGGGCCGGGCTGCGGCCGGACGGTTCGGGCCGGGTGGCCTGCCCGTTCGGGTACGCGGACCTGACGAGCGCGGTGCGCGGGCTGCTGTCGACGGGCGTGTTCGACGCGGCGCTGCGGGTGGCCGAGCAGCGCCAGGTGGAGAAGGAGCTCGCGGAGGCGCTGCATCCGCATCAGCGTCCGGACGGGACGGTGTGGATGCCGAACGTCTTCCGCTATCTGATCGCGCGGACGCGGTAGCCGGCGCCCGGGACCGCGGTCGATGCACCGCGAGCCCCCGGCCACGAGGTGTGGCCGGGGGCTCGCGGTGCGTACGGCGGGGTGCCGAGGGCCGGTCAGCCCATGAACTTCTTGAATTCCTCGGGGAGTTCGAAGTTCTTCGGGTCCTGGTCGGCCTGCGGCAGACCGAGCGGATTGCCGGCCTGGGCGGCCTCGCGGCGGGCGGCCGCGGCCTGCTCGTCGGCCTTGCGCTTCATCGGGTTGCCGCTCTTGCGCTTGCCCTTGGCCTGCTTGACCTGCTTCTTCTTCCGAGCGCCGCCCCCATGCCGGGCATCCCCGGCATGCCCGGCATCCCGGGCATGCCGCCCTGGGCCATCTTCGACATCATCTTGCGGGCGTCGAAGAACCGCTCGACCAGGTTCTTGACCGTGCTGACGTCGACGCCGGAACCGCGGGCGATACGGGCACGGCGGGAGCCGTTGATGATCGTCGGGTCCTGGCGCTCGGCCGGCGTCATGGACTTGATGACGGCGGCGGTGCGGTCGACCTCGCGCTCGTCGAGGTTGTTGATCTGGTCCTTCATCTGGCCCATGCCCGGCAGCATGCCGAGCAGCTTGGAGATGGAGCCCATCTTGCGGACCTGCTCCATCTGGGCCAGGAAGTCGTCGAGCGTGAACTCCTTGGGGCCCTTCGCCAGCTTGGCCGCCATCTTCTCGGCCTCTTGCTGGCTGAAGGTCTGCTCGGCCTTCTCGATCAGGCTGAGCATGTCGCCCATGCCGAGGATGCGGGACGCCATGCGGTCCGGGTGGAACGCGTCGAAGTCGTCCAGCTTCTCGCCGTTGGAGGCGAACATGATCTGCTTGCCGGTGACGTGCGCGATGGAGAGCGCGGCACCACCGCGGGCGTCGCCGTCCAGCTTGGAGAGCACCACGCCGTCGAAGCCGACGCCGTCGCGGAACGCCTCGGCGGTGTTGACCGCGTCCTGGCCGATCATCGCGTCGACGACGAAGAGGACCTCGTCCGGGCCGACCGCGTCGCGGATGTCGGCGGCCTGCTGCATCATCTCGGCGTCGATGCCGAGGCGGCCGGCGGTGTCGACGATCACGACGTCGTGCTGCTTGGTCCGCGCGTACTCGATCGAGTCCTTGGCGACCTGGACCGGGTCGCCGACGCCGTTGCCCGGCTCGGGGCCGTAGAAGGCGACGCCGGCGCGCTCGGAGACGACCTGGAGCTGGTTGACGGCGTTGGGGCGCTGGAGGTCACAGGCGACCAGCAGCGGGGCGTGGCCCTGTCCCTTGAGCCAGCGGCCGAGCTTTCCGGCGAGGGTGGTCTTACCGGCACCCTGCAGACCGGCGAGCATGATCACGGTCGGCGGCTGCTTGGCGAAGCGGAGCCGGCGGGTCTCGCCGCCGAGGATGCCGACGAGCTCCTCGTTGACGATCTTGATGACCTGCTGGGCCGGGTTCAGGGCCTGGGAGACCTCGGAGCCGAGGGCGCGCTCCTTGATCTGCTTGATGAAGGCCCGGACGACGGGGAGGGCGACGTCCGCCTCGAGCAGCGCGATGCGGATCTCGCGCGCCGTGGCGTCGATGTCCGCCTCGCTCAGGCGTCCCTTGCCCCGGAGGTTTTTGAAAGTACTCGCCAAGCGGTCGGAAAGCGTATCGAACACGGCGGTCGTCGATCCTCGGGGTCGGGGGCGGGGTGCAGTCAGTCGGCTTCTAGGGTATCGGGCTCGGCAAGCGAACCGTTCCTGCCCTGTTTACCGCCCCGTTCCGGGGCGGCCGGGCCCGCCCGCTCCCCCGTACGGGCCCGTACGGCTACTGCAGCGCCGCCTCCACCGCCGCCGCGACCTCGTGGGCCGCCGCGTCGGTCAGGGGCGCGCCGTCGGTGCTGGTGACGTAGAAGGCGTCGACCGCGTCCGCGCCCAGGGTGCTGATGTGGGCGCTGCGGACGGCCACCCGGGCGGTTTCCAGGGCGCGGCCGATGCGGTGCAGCAGGCCGTGGGCGTCGTGGGCGCGGACCTCGATGACGGTGGCGGTGCGGGAGCTGCCGGTGGCGACGGTGACCCGTGGTGGCGGGGCGTGTACGGCGCGGGCGCGGCGGGCGTAGGCACGTTCGCGTTCGGCGAGCCGGCCCGGGACGTCGAGAGAGCCGTCCAGGGCGCGGACCAGGTCGGCGCGGAGCCGGTCGGCCTCGGGCAGCGAGCCGTATTCGGCGGCCACCCGCCAGCTGAGCAGCAGCACCGGGCCGTCGCCGATCGGGTCCAGGAGCTGCAGGTCGGCGGCGCGCACGGCGAGCCGGTGCAGGGCCAGCACCCCGGCGGCGGCGGGCAGCACGCCCGGCTGGTCGGGGACGGCGATCAGCAGCTCGACGCCGACCGGTTCCCGGCCGTCCGTTTCGGGCGCGTGCTCGGCGGGGGCCTCGGCGCGGGTGCGCAGCGCGAGGACCGGGCCGCCGGTGCGTCCGGCCTCCATGGCCAGCCGTTCCTGTTCCGCGGTCGGCCCGTCGGCACCGCGCTGTTCCGCCTCGGGTTCCCCGGCGAGCCGTGCCGCGACCCGTTTGACCAGGTCGGCGACGAGTCCGCCGCGCCAGGCGCTCCAGGCGGCGGGCCCGGTGGCCAGCGCGTCGGCCTCGGTGAGGGCGTGCAGGAGTTCCAGGGTGCGGGTGGTGCCGACCGCGTCGGCGACCGCGCCGACGGTCTCCGGGTCGTCGAGGTCGCGCCGGGTGGCGGTCTCGACGAGCAGCAGGTGGTGGCGGACGAGGGTGGCGATCACCGTGGTGTCGCGGGCGTCGAAGCCGAGCCGGGCGGCCATGTCGCGGGCGATGGTCTCGCCGGCCACCGAGTGGTCGCCGGGCCAGCCCTTGCCGATGTCGTGCAGCAGCGCGGCGACCAGCAGCAGGTCGGGGCGGTGCACCCGGCGGGTGAGCGCGGCGGCCCGTACGGCGGTCTCGACCAGGTGGCGGTCGACGGTCCAGGTGTGGACGGGGTTGCGCTGCGGGCGGCAGCGGACCCGCTCCCAGTCGGGCAGCAGCCGGGGGATGACGCCCTCGGCCTCCAGCGCCTCCCATACGGGCACCGTGGGCGCGCCCGCGCCGAGCAGCGTGACCAGCTGTTCCAGCGCCTCGGCGGGCCAGGGCTCGGGCAGCGGCCGGGTGGCGAGGGCGCTCGCGCAGCGGCGGATCGCGGCGGTGGCCAGCGGCAGTCCGGCCTGGGCGGCGGCGGCCGCGGCGCGCAGGACCAGCACCGGGTCCCGTTCGGGCCGGGCGGTGCGGGCCAGCACCGCTTCCCCGTCGAGTTCGACGACGCCCTCGGCGAGCGGTGAGCGCTCCCCCTTGGCGGCGGTGCGGCCGGTCAGCAGGCCGCGCAGGACGGGTTTGACGGCGCGGGCGCGCAGCACCCGGCCGACCTCGCGCCAGGTGACGTCGGCGGCGTAGGAGATGGTGCGGGCGGCTTCGTAGGTCTGGCGGAGCAGGGCGTCCGCGTCGAGCACACCGAGGGCGGCGGCGACCTGGTCCTGTTCCTGGAGGGAGAGCCGGTCGGTGGCGCGCCCGGTGGTGAGGTGCAGCGCGTCGCGGGTGTCGAGGAGGAGGGTGCGGGCGGCTTCCAGGCCGCCGCGGGGTGCGTCGGCGAGCCAGGAGGCGGCGACCGCCCGGAGCGCGGTGGCGTCGCGCAGCCCGCCCCTGGCCTCCTTGAGGTCCGGTTCGAGGAGGTACTGCAGTTCGCCCTGGCGCTCGGCGCGCTCCTGGCACAGGGCGTGCAGCTCCGGCAGCCGCTTGGGGGCGCTCTCGCGCCAGTCGGCGTACGCCGTGGAGCGCAGCCGGGTGCTCAGTTCCGGGTCGCCGGCCAGGTGGCGGGCGTCGAGCAGGCCCAGCTGCACCTTGAGGTCGTCGCGGGCGGCCCGGCGGGCCTCGGCGGGGGTGCGGACGGAGTGGTCGAGGTCCATGCCCAGGTCCCAGACCGGGTACCAGAGCCGGTCGGCGAGGGCGGCCAGGGCGCGCGGGTCGGCGCGTCCGTCGTGGAGCAGGAGGAGGTCGAGGTCGCTGCGGGGGGAGAGTTCGCCGCGGCCGTAGCCGCCGATCGCGACCAGTGCGGTGCCGGACAGGCCGGCGGCGCTGGCGTGCCGGTTCAGCAGGCCGGCCAGCCACTCGTCGGTGAGCCGGGCGAGCGCGGCGCGGCGGTCGGGTCCGGTGGTCTTCTCGTCCTGGAGGAGCCGTACCCGGGCCGCGGGGTAGCCGCCGCCGTCCGCGGGCCCCTCGTTCCGGCCGGCTGCCGCTGGCGTTCCTGCCGTGTCCTCGACGCTGTCGGTCAACTCCCGCGCTCCTTGGTCGTGTTGTCCCCCGCCTGCCCCGTGGCCCCCGCCGTACGCCCTGGCCGCCGCCCTGCGCGTTCCCGGCCCGCCCGCATGCCCGGTCCGGGCCGCGGCCGGGCGGGCGGCCGTCCGCCGCACGGGCGGCGGACGGCCGTCCGTCCCGGGTGCGTCAGAGCGCGTCCGGCCCCCGCTCGCCGGTGCGGACGCGCACCGCGTCGTCGACCGGGACGCTCCACACCTTGCCGTCGCCGATCTTCCCGGTGCGGGCCGCCTTGACGACGATGTCGACGAGTTCCTCGGCGTCCGCGTCCTCGACGAGCACCTCGATCCGGATCTTGGGCACCAGGTCGACGGTGTACTCGGCGCCGCGGTACACCTCCGTGTGCCCGCGCTGCCGGCCGTAGCCGCTGGCCTCGGTGACGGTCAGCCCGTGCACCCCGAAGGCCTGCAGGGCGTTCTTCACCTCGTCCAGCCGGTGCGGCTTGATTACTGCCGTGATGAGCTTCACGCGTCCACCTTCTTCGTCAGGGCCTCGCCGAGTGCCGGTCCCTTGCGGGCCGCGGTACCGCCGCCCGCGCCGGTGAAGTCGTACGCGGTCTCCGCGTGCGCGGCCTGGTCGATACCGGAGATCTCCTCGTCCTCGCTGACCCGGAAGCCCATCACCAGGTCGATGACCTTGGCAAGGACGTAGCTGACCACGAGGGAGTAGAGGAGTACGCAGACCACTCCGACGGTCTGCTTGCCGAGCTGTTCGAAGCCGCCGCCGTAGAACAGGCCCTTCGCCTTGCTCTGCACCCCGCCGGTGGCGAACAGGCCGATCAGCAGGGAGCCGGCGACGCCGCCGACGAGGTGGACGCCGATCACGTCGAGGGAGTCGTCGTAGCCGAACTTGTACTTCAGGTTGACGGCCATCGCGCACAGCACACCCGCGATCACGCCGACCGCGATGGCACCGAGCGGGCTGACGCAGCCGCAGGCCGGGGTGATGGCGACCAGGCCGGCGACCGCGCCGGAGGCCGCGCCGAGGGTCGTGAAGGAGCCGTGCCGGAGCTTTTCGTACGCGAGCCAGCCGAGCATCGCGGCGGCGGTGGCGACCTGGGTGTTGACGAAGGCGACCGCGCCGACGCCGTCGTCGTTGCCGAGCCAGGAGCCGGCGTTGAAGCCGAACCAGCCGAACCACAGCAGGCCCGCGCCGAGCATCACCAGCGGCAGGCTGTGCGGCCGCATCGGGTCCTTCTTGAAGCCGATCCGCTTGCCGACCACGAGGATGACGCCGAGCGCCGCGGCACCGGCGTTGATGTGGACGGCCGTGCCGCCGGCGAAGTCGATCACGCCGAGGTTGAACAGCCAGCCGCCGTCGGCCCAGACCCAGTGGGCGACGGGGAAGTAGACGAGGGTGACCCACAGGGCGATGAACAGCGCCCAGGCGGTGAACTTCACCCGGTCCGCGAGCGCACCGCTGATCAGCGCGGGCGTGATGATCGCGAACATCAGCTGGAAGACCGCGAAGACGTAGATCGGGATGGTGGTGGCCCCCACAGCTGGGTCAGGCCGATGCCGCTGAGGCCGGCGAACGAGCCGTTCCAGCCGAGGAAACCGCCGGCGTCGTTGCCGAAGGCGAGGCCGAAGCCGTACAGGACCCACAGGATCGTGACGATGCCCAGGCTGATGAAACTCATCATCAGCATGTTGAGCACGCTCTTGACCCGGACCATGCCGCCGTAGAAGAAGGCGAGCCCGGGGTCATGATCATCACCAGTGCGGAGCAGACCAGCATGAACCCGGTGTTGGCCGGGCTCAGTGTCACTTTGTCTGCCGCGATCGTCAGGATGCCTGGGGGCATCGGCGTCTCCTCGTCGTCGATGCGGCCCGTGCGGGCGTGTTTCTGGTGGGCCGACTTCGCGATGAGGTTGTCGCAGGGTGGTTTCGGCCAAACCTTGCCGGTGTTTCACCGCAGTGACGAAGACCGCCGCAGTGTTACGCCCCGGTGAACTCCGCGATCGGCCCCACATTCACCCGTTCAGCCGCAAGAAACACGCCACGCCCACACCCCTCCCCCGAGCGGCCCCCACCACGGGCAATCCCCTCCGCGGGAGCTGCGCCGGTCACGGCGCAAAGGCAGACCGGCCGCGGTCCGCCGCCGCGTGACCTGGCAGGGGGGAGCCGAGTCGGGGTGTACGGGGCGGCAGCCGCGGCCGGCGTTCCGGGGGCGGGGCCGGTCAGCCGGCCGCCGCGGTTTCCGGGAGGGAGCGGGCGAGGTCGTCGCTGAGCCGGATGACCTCGGCGACCCCACCGAATTCCCGGGCGGCGGTGTCCACGGTCTTCCGCAGCCGGGTGTTGACCCGCTCCGAGCGGACCTGCCGGGCGAACGGGATGGCCTTCTGCGCCATCTCCGCGCAGGCCACCGGCTCCTTCTGCAGCAGCCGCACGGTCGCCATCCCGATGAGATTGAGCGCGTACGACCGCTGGTGCTCGGGGTCCTTGCCGAACAGCTCCACCGCCCGCTCCATGACGGGCTCGGCGAGCGAGGCGTACGTGGGGCTGCGGCCGGCGACGTAGGCCAGGTCGCGGTAGGAGTGGGCGTTCTCGGCGTTCAGCTCGGCCTCGGAGAAGAACCGGATCCAGTCCGGCTCGGGCTCGCCGGGCGTGACGTCGGAGAAGGTGTCCTCGGCCATCCGCACGGCCCGCTTGACCTTGCTCGGCTGCCCCATCCCGGCGTAGGCGCGGGCCTCCATCGCATACAACATGGCCTGGGTGCGCGGGGTGGCGGTCTCCCGGCTGCCGTACTGGGCGAGGTGGATGAGCTCCAGGGCGTCGTCGGGCCGACCGAGGTGGATCATCTGGCGGCTCATGCTGGAGAGGATGTACGACCCCAGCGGACGGTCGCCGGCCTCCTTGGCGGCGTGCAGCGCCAGCACGAAGTACTTCTGCGCGGTCGGCTGCAGCCCGATGTCGTAGCTCATCCAGCCGGCCAGCTCGGCGAGCTCGGCGGCGACCTTGAAGAGCCGCTTGGTGACCGGCTCCGGATGCGTCTCCTGGAGGAGGTCGGTGACCTCGTGGAGCTGGCCGACGACGGCCTTGCGCCGCAGTCCGCCGCCGCACTGGGCGTCCCACTGGCGGAACATCGCGGTCGTCGACTCCAGCAGGTCCAGCTCGGGCTTGGAGAGCCGGACCGGGCGCCTGGCGCGGTCGGTCTGCGGGTCGGCGGCGCCCGGGGAGGCCGGGACCGGCACCAGCCAGCGCTGCATCGGCTCGATGAGGCTGGGGCCGGCGGCGAGCATGAGCGAGGTGCCGAGGAAGCCGCGGCGGGCGAGCATCAGGTCGCTGCGGGAGAACTCGCTGATGAGGTTGACCGTCTGGGTGCCGGCCCAGGGCAGGTCCACACCGGAGACGGACGGGGACTGGTGCGCGGAGCGCAGGCCCAGCTCCTCGATGCCGACGACGCAGCCGAAGCGCTCGGAGAACAGCTCGGACAGGATCCGGGGGATGGGCTCGCGCGGCTGCTCGCCGTCGAGCCACCGGCGCACCCGGGAGGTGTCGGTGCTGATGTGGTGGGCGCCCATCTGCCGTGCGCGGCGGTTGACCTGGCGGGCGAGCTCGCCCTTGGACCAGCCGCTGCGCATGAACCACGAACCCAACTGCGCGTTGGGCTTCTTGACGGCGTCGGTGCCGCCCGTGCCGCCGTTGCCGCCCACTGGAAGCCCCCATCCCGATTACTGCTTGGTGCCTGGTGCGTGCTTGGTGCGTTGCGTGGTGCCTGGTGCCGTCATGCGAACCGCCCGCAGGCGGCGGCCCGTTGCGACGCCTGTCCGGGGTACATCTACCCGATCACCGATTCCGGCCACACCTTTTGGCCTGTGCTCGACCGGTGCGTTGCCACCGGCATACCCGTGCGAACGATGCCTCTTCGGGGTTCAAGCACTGAAAGTAATCCTACGATCACGCCCCCCGCGAGGGCGATCGCGGAAACGCCACCATTCGCCACCCCTTCGAATGAACTCCGGGCGCTGCTCTCGCGATTGACTTGACACAGGTCGAGCACGTCCGGGCGGAACGAAGCACGCAGCGGCTCCCGCGGCACTCCGCACCACCCGGCGCACCCCGGCACACCACCGGCCCCGCGGGCCGTGGACGGAGCGTGAAGGGCGCCCGTCGTCAACCCACCGACTCGTAACCACTGCCAGGCACCACCCGTTGGAGGGGGTATGGGCTTCACGATCGGCGGCATCCGGGAGATGCGTTCCGCCTCCCGGCGCCGCGCCCGCTCGACCGAGATCACGGCGGTGGCGGAGTACACCGGGCTGTGGGGCTGGGACGTCGTCCCCGGCGCCCGGGCGGCCCGCGCCGCCGGCGGCCGTCCGGACTGTTCGTGCGGCGCCCGCGACTGCCCCGCGCCCGGTGCCCATCCGCTGGAGTTCGCCGGGGAGCTGGCGGCCGGGGCGACGCTGGAGAAGGCCGCGGCGGCCTGGGCGGAGACCCCGGGGCCGCGGTCCTGCTGCCGGTGGGCCGGTCCTTCGACGTGCTCGACGTGCCGGAGGCCGCGGGCCGCCACGCGCTGGCGCGGCTGGAGCGGATGGGGCTGCCGCTCGGCCCGGTCGCGCTGACCCCGACCGGCCGGGCGCTGTTCTTCGTCGCCCCGGGTGCGGCCGCCGAGCTGCCCGATCTGCTCTACCGGACGGGCTGGGACGACGCCGCGCTCGATCTGCGGGCGCTCGGCCCCGGGACCCATGTCACCGCGCCGCCGTCCGACCACGGCGGGCGGGGCCCGATGCGCTGGCTGCGCCCGCCGGCCCTGGAGACCGCGGGCCGGCCCCCGCAGGCCCGGCTGGTGCTGGGCACGCTGGCCTATGTGTGCCACCGCGCGCCGCTGTACGGCTGAGCCGCGGCGGCCGGCGCGTACCGGCGTCCGGTGCGGACCGGACATGCGGAGCGCCCCGGTGCGGCCGGCCGTGGAGCCGGGCCCGCGTTCCGGGGCGCTGCGAGGTCCGCGCGGACGGGCGCGCTAGTCGCCGATAAGCGCATCCACGAACGCCTTCGGCTCGAACGGCGCCAGGTCGTCCGCGCCCTCGCCCAGGCCGACCAGCTTGACCGGGACGCCGAGCTCGCGCTGGACGGCGATGATGATGCCGCCCTTGGCCGTGCCGTCGAGCTTGGTGAGGACGACGCCGGTGATGTCCACGACCTCGGCGAAGACCCGGGCCTGGACCAGGCCGTTCTGGCCGGTGGTGGCGTCCAGGACGAGCAGCACCTCGCCGACCGGGCCGTGCTTCTCGACGACCCGCTTGACCTTGCCGAGCTCGTCCATCAGGCCGGTCTTGGTGTGCAGCCGGCCGGCGGTGTCGATCAGGACGACGTCGGCGGCCTCGGCGATGCCCTCCTTGACCGCGTCGAAGGCGATCGACGCGGGGTCGCCGCCCTCGGGCCCGCGGACCGTACGGGCGCCGACCCGCTCGCCCCAGGTCTGCAGCTGGTCGGCGGCGGCGGCGCGGAAGGTGTCGGCGGCGCCGAGGACGACGGACTTGCCGTCGGCGACCAGGACGCGGGCGAGCTTGCCCGTGGTGGTGGTCTTGCCGGTGCCGTTGACGCCGACGACCATCACGACGCCGGGGATCTCGTCGCCGCCGTTGCCGATGCCGTTGGCGGTGTGGACGGTCCGGTCGAGGTCCGGGCCGATCAGCGTGAGCAGTTCCTCGCGGAGGAGTTCGCGCAGGTCGTCGGGGGTGCGGGTGCCGAGCACCTTGACCCGCTCGCGCAGCCGCTCGACGAGCTCCTGGGTGGGGGCGACGCCGACGTCGGCGGTGAGGAGGGTGTCCTCGATCTCCTCCCAGGTGTCCTCGTCGAGGTGCTCGCGGGAGAGCAGGTTGAGCAGGCCCTTGCCGAGGGTGTTCTGCGAGCGGGAGAGCCGGGCGCGCAGCCGGACCAGCCGGCCGGCGGTGGGCTCGGGGACCTCGACGGCGGGCGCGGCGGGCGCCTCGGGCTCGGCGGCCGGTGCCTCGGCCGCGGGGGCCTCGGCGGTGGGCAGCGTGACGTCCTCGACGGTGCGACGTTCTTCGTCGCTGGGGGCTTCGGCCTCCTCGCCGACGTGCGGTTCGGCGGGGGGCGCGGTGACGGAGGGCTGGGGGGTGGCCGGCGGGGGCGGCGGCAGCTGCTTCTTCTTGCGGCCGCTGACGACGAGCCCGCTGATCGCGCCGAGCACGACCACGGCGATGACTACAGCAAGGATGACGTATTCCATAACCCCTCCAGTATCAGCCACGCCCCGTGGGCGGGACCCTCACGCGCCGGTTTCCGGCTCCGGCCCGGACCGGCCCGGGGCCTGGTCGCGGGGGCCCGACTGGACCCTTCGACGAGTGTGGGTCACACTCGTCCTCGTTGAGGGGTCCAACGGTGCAAAGTGGCAGAAGTTGGATCAAAGTACGATGGTGGACGGCCGCGCAACGCGCGTAGAGTCCTGGCAACCAAGGCTCTGGCCAGGTACCACAGCCGCTGCCTGCACCTCCTCCCCCGGGGGTGCCCCCCAGATCCCCGCACGGAGATAGCTGCACCTATGGGCACCAGCACCACGTCCACGTCCCGTACCGAAACCGAAGGCGCCGTCGAGACCCGCGGCATCGAGCCCGTCCCGGATCACGAGCGCCGAGGGCGCGTCCGCGAACTCTTCCCGACCTGGGTCGCCGCCAACATCAGCGTGCTGTTGCTCACCATGGGGGCCTCGCTGGTGATCAACAACAGCCTGAACTTCTGGCAGGTGCTGATCGTCGCCGCGATCGCCTCCGCCGTCTCGTTCGGCATGGTCGGTCTACTGTCGGTCTCCGGCAAGTGGGGCGGCGCCCCGGGCGCGATGCTCTCGCGGGCCGCCTTCGGCGTGCGGGGCAACTACTTCCCGGGCGCGATCCTGTGGGTCGCCCGCTTCGGCTGGGAGACGATCAACGCGGTCACCGGCGCGTACGCCATCCTGACCGTGCTGCACCTGGTGTTCGGCATCAAGGCCAACAACGCCCTGGTGGTCGTGACCCTGCTGGCCTTCGTCGCCTGTACGTTCCTGGTGAGCGGCATGGGCCGCAAGGCGCTGAACGTGTGCAACAAGTACTCGACGTACCTGTTCAGCGCGATCAGCGTGGTCGTGCTGGTCTACCTGGTCGCCACCGCGCCGTGGAGCTCGATCCTCCACAAGTCGCCGGGCTCGACCACCCTGATGATCGCGGGCATCGGCACCATCGCCGCCGGCGGCATCAGCTGGGTCCCCACCGGCCCGGACTTCGCGCGCTACCTCCCGCACTCCGCGTCCGGCAAGAAGATCGTCGGCACGACCATCTCCGGCGCGGCGCTGGTGCTGATCCCGATGGTGCTCATGGGCGGCGTGATGGCGGTCTCCAACCCGGAGCTGGCCAGCCAGAACACCGACCCGATGTCCTTCCTCGGCCAGGTCCTGCCGCGGGCCATCGCGATCCCGTACCTGATCACCGCGCTGATCGGCATGATGCTGATCAACAGCCTGTCGATGTACTCGGCCGGCTTCACCGCGCAGACCATGGGCGTCAAGCTGCCGCGCGCCCTGGCGGTCAGCATCAACGCCGCCATCAGCCTGATCGGCGGGCTGTTCATGATGCTGGTGGCCAAGGACTTCATCGGGCAGTTCATCGCCTTCCTGACGCTGCTCGCGGTCTCCTTCTCCGCCTGGATCGGGGTCTACGCGGTCGACATGTTCCGCCGCCGCAAGCTCGCGGTGCGCTATGACTCCGCCGGCCTGATGGACACCGGCCGCACCAGCCGCTACTGGTACACCGGCGGCTTCTGCTGGCAGGCCATGGCCGCCTGGGCGATCGCGCTGGTGGCGGGCCTGTCCTTCACCAAGGTCCAGTGGTTCACCGGCCCGCTGGCCACGACCTGGATCGGCGAGAACGGCCTGGGCTGGGCGGCCACGATCGCGATCGCCGCGGTGGTCTTCGCGGTCCTCCCGGCGGCGAAGGAGTCCGTCCCGGCCGCCGCCGCCGAGGCCCGGCAGCCGGTCGAGGTGAGCTGAGCCGCCCCGCTCCGGGGCCCCCGCCCTCTGGCTACCTGACGCCGCGTCAGCTAACGTCCCCTTCGCCAACCGTCCTTGGCGAAGGGGACGTTGCCATGTCCGGTGCCATGTCCGGTGCCCTGTCCGATCTCACGCCCGATGCCACGCCCGGTGCCCGGCCCACGCCGGCCGCACCGCCCGCCCGGCCCGTCACGGTCCTGCGCGTCAACCTCGTCGACCCGGCGCCCACCGCCGCCTCGCTCACCGCCCGCTACCGGGCCGCCGTCGAGATGGCCGCCTTCGCCGACGACCGCGGCATCACCATGATCCAGACCGAGGAGCACCACGCCACGGACAACGGCTGGATGCCCTCGCCGCTCACCTTCGCGGGCGCCGTCTTCGGCGCCACCCGCCGGATCGGGGTGACGGTCTCCGCGCTGATCACCCCGCTGCACGACCCGCTCCGGCTCGCCGAGGACCTCGCCTCGCTCGACCTGCTCAGCGGCGGCCGGCTGGTCACCGTCGCGGGCATCGGCTACCGGCCCGAGGAGTACGCGGCCCACGGCAGGGACTGGGCCGGCCGCGGCGCGCTCCAGGACGAGGTGCTCGGCACCCTGCTGTCCGCCTGGACCGGCGAACCGTTCAGCTACCGGGGGCGTACGGTGCGGGTCACCCCGCGCCCGTTCACCCGGCCGCACCCGCTGCTGCTGGTCGGCGGCAGCTCGCGCGCCGCGGCCCGGCGCGCCGCCCGGCTGGGCCTCCCCTTCTTCCCCAGCGCCCGCCTGCCCTCGCTGGAGGCGTACTACCACGAGCAGCGCGCCGTCCACGGCACCGACGGCTGGGTGCTGCAACCCCCCGAGCGGACCTGCCTGCTGCACGTCTCCGAGGACCCGGACCGCACCTGGGCCGAGTACGGCGGCCATCTGCTGCACGAGGCGCGGACCTACGCCTCCTGGCAGTCCGCGGACATCCGCTCCGCGGTGCGTTCGGCCGCGACGGACGCGGAGGCGCTGCGCAAGGAGGGCGTCTACCGCGTCGTCACCCCTGACGAGTGCCTCACCCTCGCCCAACAGGCAGGCGCCCAGGGCCCGTTGATCCTCCACCCCCTGTGCGGCGGCATGCCGGTGGACGAGGGGTGGCGCTCACTTCACCTGTTCGCGGAGCGGGTGCTGACGCGGCTTGCGCCGTAGGCGCCTCTGCCCACGTACCTGTCTGCGGCGCCGCGGGTCTTGCTCGCCGTTGCGCTTTGCGGCGCCCCGTACGTACCCGTCTGCGGCGCCGCGGGTCTTGCTCGCCGTTGCGCTTTGCGGCGCCCCGTACGTACCCGTCTTTCCCGCCGCGGGGCTTGCTCGCCGTTGCGCTTTGCGGCGCCGCCCACGTACCTGTCTGCGGCGCCGCGGGTCGTCTCGCCGTTGCGCTTTGCGGCGCCCCGTACGTACCCGTCTTTCCCGCCGCGGGGCTTGCTCGCCGTTGCGCCTGCGGCGGGCTAGGTGATTGTCGGGTGCGGTGCCGGTCCTCCAGACTTCGTCCTCCGGCCCGTCCCCTCCCGTTGGGGGAAAGTTGGGGCCGGTGGGGGTGCACGTAATGCCCACGTGCCCGCAGGCAACAGGCAACGCTCGCCCCCACCGGCCTCTCACCTCCCACTCACGGGAGGGGCTGGACCGGAGGACGAAGTCTGGAGGGCCGGCACCGCACCCAACACACAAACGCCCGCCGCCAGGCGCAACGGCGAGACGACCCGCGGCGGGAAAGACGGGTACGTGCGGGGCGCCGCAGATGTGGCTGCTGGGCCGGCGGCGTACCGGCGGGCGTTCCGCACGACGGGCGAAGGGCCGGGGAACGGAAAAGCTGATGCCCCGGACCGCCTGTCGGTCCGGGGCAACAGCTTGCACTGAGGAGTGGGCTGGCGGGGGGGTTAGCCCATCTCCTCCAACGCCTTGCCCTTCGTCTCCTTCACGAACTTGAGCACGAAGGGGATCGAGAGCAGGGCGAAGAACATGTAGATCACGTAGGTACCCGAGAGGTTCCAGTCGGACAGGCTCGGGAAGCTGGCCGTGATGGCCCAGTTGGCGATCCACTGCGCGGAGGCGGCGACGCCCAGCGCGGCGGCGCGGATCTTGTTCGGGAACATCTCGCCGAGGAAGACCCAGACCACGACGCCCCAGGAGAGGGCGAAGAAGAGCACGAAGACGTGGGCGGCGATCAGGGCCACGGTGCCTTCGGTGGTCGGCAGGGTGCCGGCCGCGGTCTTGGCGGAGAAGGCCCAGGCCTCCAGGCCGAGCGCGACGGCCATACCGACCGAGCCGATCAGTGCCAGCGGGCGGCGGCCGATCTTGTCGACGAAGATCATCGCGATCACGGTGCCGATGATGTTGATGATCGACGTGGTGAAGCTGTAGAAGAACGAGCTCTCGGGGTTGATGCCGACGGACTGCCACAGCGTCGAGGAGTAGTAGAACGCCACGTTGATGCCGACCAGCTGCTGGAAGACCGAGAGGCCGATGCCGACCCAGACGATCGGCAGGAAGCCCATCTTGCTGCCGAGCAGGTCCTTGAAGCTCGACTTGTGCTCGCGGCGCATCGCGTCCTGGATCTCGGTGAGCCGGGTGTCGAGATTGACGGTGTGGCCCTCGACCTCGGCCAGCACCTCCTTGGCCCGGGTCATCTTGCCGATGGAGATCAGGTAACGCGGCGACTCGGGGATCGCGAAGGACAGCAGGCCGTAGAGGACGGCCGGGATGACCATCACGCCGAGCATCCACTGCCAGGCCTCCAGGCCGGCGATGGTGCCGCGCTGCTTGCCGTCGGCGAGGTTGAGGATGCCCCAGTTGACGAGCTGGGAGATGGCGATGCCGATGACGATGGCGGCCTGCTGGAAGGATCCGAGGCGGCCGCGGTAGGCGGGCGGCGAGACCTCGGCGATGTAGGCCGGGCCGATGACCGAGGCCATACCGATCGCGAAGCCACCGATGATCCGCCAGAGGGCGAGGTCCCACAGCGCGAACGGCAGGGCGGATCCCACGGCGCTGACGGTGAACAGCACCGAGGCGATCTGCATCACCCGGATGCGTCCTATCCGGTCGGCGATCCGGCCGGCGGTGGCGGCTCCGATCGCGCAGCCGATCAGGGCGACGGCGATCACCTGGGCCAGGACGGCGGACCCGACGTCGTAGCGGCTGCGGATCGCCTCGACGGCGCCGTTGATCACGGAACTGTCGTAGCCGAAGAGAAAGCCGCCCATCGCGGCAGCCGCGGTGATGAAGATGACATGGCCGAGGTGTTCGGGGTGGGCCTTGCGGCCTTCCGGAACCGTCGGCTGCGCGGTGCTGGTCAACGTGAACTCCAGTGGCCCGGCTGCGCTGCCGGGCGTAGGGGGCTGGCCCTTCTAGTGGTGCATAGGTTGGGGGTACCCACCACTTGAAGGTAAAAGCAACGTTGCAGAGACTATGCCTTCAAGTTTCGAAGTCAATAGGCCGAGATGGATTTGTTTCCCCGCGGTTCAGGGGAGGGTTCATTCAACTTGTGAATTGATCAGGAACTGATGCCGCGTCGGACACGCGCTGCGATCAATGCAGCCGCTGGCTGATGACCTTCGAGACGCCGTCCCCTTGCATGGATACCCCGTACAGGGCGTCCGCGACCTCCATCGTGCGCTTCTGATGCGTGATGACGATGAGCTGGGAGCTCTCCTGCAGCTCCTCCATGATCCGGATCAGCCGCTGGAGATTGGTGTCGTCCAGCGCCGCCTCGACCTCGTCCATGACGTAGAACGGGCTCGGCCGCGCCTTGAAGATCGACACCAGCAGGGCCACCGCGGTCAGCGACCGCTCGCCGCCCGACAGCAGCGACAGCCGCTTGACCTTCTTGCCCGGCGGCCGGGCCTCGACGTCCACGCCGGTCGCCAGCATGTCGTCCGGGTCGGTGAGCACCAGCCGCCCCTCGCCCCCGGGGAAGAGCCGCGCGAAGACGCCCTCGAACTCCCGGGCGGTGTCGTGGTACGCCTCGGTGAAGACCTGCTCCACCCGCTCGTCGACCTCCTTGACCACCCGCAACAGGTCGGCCCGGGTCTTCTTCAAGTCTTCAAGCTGCTCGCTGAGGAACTGGTGGCGCTCCTCCAGCGCCGCGAACTCCTCCAACGCCAGCGGGTTCACCTTCCCGAGCTGCTGATACGCCCGCTCGGCGGCCCGCAGCCGCTTCTCCTGCTCGGCCCGCACGTAGGGCACCGGCTGGTTACGGGGGTGCTCCGGGTCGTCCGGCAGCGTCTCGCCCTCCGCCGGCGGCGACGGCGGCACGAGCTGGTCCGGGCCGTACTCGGACTGCAGCGCGGCCGGCTCCACCCCCAGCTCCTCCAGCGCCCGGGTCTCCAGCTGCTCGATCCGCAGCCGCTTCTCGGCGCCGAGCACCTCGCCCCGGTGCACCGAGTCGGTCAGCTTGTCGAGTTCGGACTTCAGGTCCCGGGCCGCGTTCCGCTCGGCCACCAGCGCCTGCTCCCGCTCGGCCTTGGCCCGCTCCGCGGCGGCCCGCTCGTCCTCGGCCCGGACCACCGACACCTCGACGTGCGCCAGCAGCTGCCGCGCCCCGGACGCCACCGCCCCGGCCACCGCCGCCTCGTGCCGCAGCCGGGCGCGCCGCCGCTCGGCCCGCGCCCGCGCCTCCCGCTCAGCCCGCGCCCCCCGGTCCAGTGCGTCCGCCCGCCCGGCCAGCGCCTTGACCCGCTCCTCGTGCGTACGCGCCTGGAGCCGGGCCTCCATCTCCGTCTGCCGGGCGTTGGCCCCGTCCGCCGCCAGCCGGTCCCGTACGGAGGTGTCGGGCTCCTCGTCGCCGACGCCCGGCTCCTCCTCGGCCACCACCAGCCGCTCGGCCAGCTCCTCGGCCTCCTCGGTGGCCCGGACCAGCGCCTCCTGCGCGCGGGAGGCCGCCGCGGCGGCCCGCTCGGCCTCGCCGGCGGCCGCCCGGGCCTGCCCGCCGAGCCGCCCCAGGTCCCCGGCGACCTTGGACTTCTCCCGGTCCGCGGCCCGCCGCCGCTCGGCCAGCTCCTCGACCAGCGCCGCGCACTCGGCCCGCCGCCCGTCCGCGGCCCGCTGCTCCTCGGCCAGCAGTTCACAGCGCGCCGCCAGCGCCTCCAGCTCGGCGGCCGCCTCGTCGACGGAGGTCTGCACCTCCAGCAGACTCGGCGCACCGGCCGAGCCCCCGTGCGCGAAGTGCGCCCCGAGCAGATCGCCCTCACCCGTCACGGCCAGCAGCTCCGGCCGCGCGGCCACCAGGTCCTCGGCGTCCTCCAGCGTCCCGACGACCACGACATCCCGCAGCAGCCGGGCCACCGCGGCCGTCAAATCCGGCGGCCCCTGCACCAGTTGACCGGCCGGTACGGGCTCCGCGCGCGGCCCGGGTACCCGGTGCACGGCGGCCGGGGCGTCAGCCGCCCTGCCCTGCGCCGGCACCGTTCCGCCGGCCCCCAGCACCATCGCCGCCCGCCCCGCATCCTGCTTGCGCAGCAGCCGGATGGCGTCGGCGGCGGTGGCCGGGTCGCTGACCGCGACCGCGTCCGCCGCCGCACCGAGCGCGGCGGCCACCGGAATCTCGAAGCCGGGCGTGACGGTCAGCAGTTCGGCGGCCGGCCCGAGCACCCCGCTGAGCTGCTCGGACGCGGCCAGCAGGGCGCCGGTGCCGTCCTTGCGGCGCAGCCCGAGGGCGAGCGCGTCGTGCCGGGCGGCGGTCGCGGCGCGCTTGCGCTCGGCCGCGGTCAGCGCCTCCCGGGCGGCGGTCAGTGCGGCGTCCGCCTCGGCCAGCTCCCGGCGGGCCGCCTCGTGCCGGCCCGCGCTCTCCTCGTCGTCCGCGTCCAGCCCCTCGACCTCGGCCTTGAGCTGCTCGTACTCCTCCTGGGCCGCGGCCGCCCGCTGCCGGGCGTCGTCCCTGGCCTCGGCGAGCCGGCCGATCTCCGCCTGGGCCGACGCGGCACGGCCGCGGGCCGCGGTGACCTGCCCGCTGAGCCGGGCCAGGCCCTCGCGGCGGTCGGCGAGGGCCCGGGCCAGGTCCCGCAGCCGCCGCTCCTCGTCCGCCAACTGGCGTTCCAGCGCGGCACGGTGCTCGACGGTGTCCTCCAGCGCCCGGGTCGCCGCCTCCAGCGCGGCCGCCAACTCCGCCTCCTGCTCGCGGATCCGGGCCGCCTCCCGCTCCATGTCGTCCGGGTCGCGCCCGGTCCGCTCCTCGGGCGGGGCCGCGGTGGCGCTCTTGACCCGCGCCTCGGCCAGCGAGATCGTGCCGCGCACCCGCTCGGCGAGCTGCGACAGCTCGTACCAGGTCTGCTGGGCGCGCTGCACCCGCGGGGTGAGCGCGCGGACCTCCTCCTCCAGGGCCGCTTCCCGGCGCTGGGCGGTGCGCAGCCGCTCCTCGGCGGCCTGCTTGCGCTCCTTGAGCGCCACCTCGTCGGCGATCTCCGCCTGGAGCGCGGCGCGCTGCGTGACCAGGTCGTCGGCGAGCAGCCGCAACCGGGCGTCCCGCAGATCGGCCTGGATGACGGCGGCGCGCCGGGCGACCGCGGCCTGCCGCCCGAGCGGTTTGAGCTGCCGCCGCAGCTCGTCGGTCAGGTCCTGGACGCGGGCGAGATTGGCCTTCATCGCCTCCAGCTTCCGCAGCGCCTTTTCCTTGCGCTTGCGGTGCTTGAGGACGCCGGCCGCCTCCTCGATGAAGGCCCGGCGGCCCATCGGATCGGCGTGCAGAACGGAATCGAGCTGGCCCTGTCCGACGATGACGTGCATCTCCCGGCCGATACCGGAATCGGAGAGCAATTCCTGGATGTCGAGCAGCCGGCAGGTGTCCCCGTTGATCTGGTACTCGCTTCCGCCATTGCGGAACATGATCCGGGTCAGGGTGACTTCGGCGTACTCGATCGGCAGTGCACCGTCGGAGTTGTCGATGGTGAGCGAAACCTCGGCCCGGCCGAGCGGCGGCCGCCCGGTCGTCCCGGCGAAGATGACGTCCTCCATCTTCCCGCCGCGCAGCGACTTCGCGCCCTGCTCCCCCATGACCCACGACAACGCGTCCACGACATTGGACTTGCCGGAACCGTTGGGGCCCACGACACAGGTGATTCCCGGTTCGAACCGGAGTGTCGTGGCGGAGGCGAAGGACTTGAAGCCTCGCAGGGTCAGACTCTTGAGGTGCACGCCGTTGGACTCTACCGGCCGCCCCTTGACGGGCCACCCCAACATTCCGCCGCCGGCCCCCGCCCCCGGTACGCACCCCCGGCACCTGCGGATACCGCGCCGTTCATTTTCGGTTTCACCGCGGAAAGCGAAGGGCACATCATGCGGTAAGGGAGGGGCGGGCCGGCCGGAGCGGCCGTATCGATCACAGGCCGCATTGATCGCGGACGGTATCCATCACGAGAAGTGCCGGACGACGGACGACCGGCCGCGCAAAGATCCGGGAAACGACCGAAGAACCGGGAAACGACGAAGGGACGCCGAAGCGTCCCTTGCAGATCTTGAAGAGAGCGGTGCCTCAAGCGGCTGGCAAGCAGCCCTACCGGCCCTCGTCGGGTCAGGTGAGCGCGGGCTCCGCCTGGGGTACGTCGATGTCGAGCATCGAGTCGTCGCGACGTGCGGCAGCGGACAGCATGTCGTTTTCGGCCTGCATCCGGATAAGCTCGGATTCAAGGTCTTGGACGCGCTGCTGAAGCCGTCGCATCTCGGAGAGGACTCGGGGGTCGGAGCCGCCGACGTAACCGAGAAGCGCCTTTGCCATGATGGATGGTCCTCCACAATGAGTGACCGACCGAAGCGGTGTGGGTCGTGAGGGATTCGCACCCGCGGCTTGTCATTCTCTGGTGTACTCAATGCCAAACAGCTAAGGTGCGCGGGGATTCCAGAGTCTCACCAAACGGTTAGACGGTCAACACGATCACACCCCGTATCCTCGGGCACCTGAGAGTGCGCGGCCGCGAGGGCGCTGCGCCGACTCCCCAGAAAGGTCCCGCGGGGGCGTAGAGATCATCCGTACAGCGGCAGCCTTGCACGGGTCGGCCGAGTTGGCAACCACCAGGCCTTATCCGCCGTAAGCAGCTGACGAAGACGCACCGCCAAGATCGCGGATATCGGCCGTACGGCCGCTTCCGGTGGCCGGTATCAGCGGATCTCGAAGCCGTCGTAACCGCCCCGCGGCGTGGCCCATATCTCAGTGACTCCGTCTACTCGCCCGGGCGTGTCACCGGTCCGCAGCCAGTCGAGCAACTGATCGCAACGGTCCTTTGACCCCTCGGCGACCACCTGGACGCGGCCGTCTTCGAGATTGCTCGCGAATCCGCTGAGTTCACCGATTCGCAGGGCGTTCGCACGGGTGAACCAGCGGAACCCCACACCCTGCACCCGCCCCCGTACCCATGCGGTCACCCGCACCTCTTCTTCCATGTGTGCACGTTAACTGGCCAATTGCTCAACGGACACTTCGGCCCCATGCGCCATGGCGTACAGTCCCCCGACAGCGAAACTCACCCTTACGGGTGAGCGTGTTGACGCTGAGGACGGAAGGAAGACAGCGGATGGGCCGCCATCGACGTCTTGCGAACCCCACGCCGGCAGCCCCCGGCCCACGGCCTGTTGACGCCCCGACGGCAACGGGTCCGGCCGCCGGCCAGGCCGGCCCGGTGCCGCACCGCTCGCACCGTGCGGCCCGCCCCGGGGCGCGGCACCGGTGCGCACCGGCCTGCTCGGCATCTCCGCGGCGATGGCGATGGGGGCCGTCGCGGTCGCCTCCGGACTGATCCCGGGCGGCGGCCAGTTCGACGGCGGTCCGGGCGACGGGCCCGGCGAGCGGGTACGGGCCGGCGCCCTGCCGGAGACCACCGCGCCGCTGGGGGCCTCTCGGCCACCCCCACCGATCGCGCCACCCTCCCGGCCAGCCGTGGCAGCGCCCGCTCCGCGGTCCCCGGCAGCACCGGCCCCACCACCCCGACGACCTCCCCCTCGCCGCACCACCCCGCCAAATCCCCCACCCGAAAGGCCGATTCGCCTTCCGGCTCCGCCGCACCCACCGGCCACCCGTCGGCCTCCGCCTCCGCCACGACCCCGCACCCCGCCGCGTCGGCCGCCGGCGACACCGGCAGCGAGTCGTCGGCCGAGGCCCAGGTGCTGGCCCTGGTCAACCAGGAGCGGTCCAAGGCCGGGTGCTCCCCCGTGACCGCCGATCCGGAACTGGCCTCCCTCGCCCAGCGGTTCAGCGACGACATGGCCCGCCGCAACTTCTTCGACCACACCGACCCCGACGGCCACACCCCCTGGGACCGCGCCGAGGCCCGGGGCATCAGCGGCCTCGGCGGCGAGAACATCGCCCGCGGCCAGGCCACCGCCCAGGCCGTCATGGACACCTGGATGCACAGCCCCGGCCACCGCGCGAACATCCTCAACTGCGAGTACAAGACCCTCGGCGTCGGCGCCCACTTCGGCCCCGGCGGGCCGTGGTGGACCCAGGATTTCGGCTTCTGACCCACGCGCTGACCGGCCTCCGCGGGGACCGGCCGCTGACCTGCGCCTGAGCGGCTCCTGACCTGCCCCCGCGCCCCCGGCGGGCGCTTTGGTGCGCCGTTCATGCGCCCTGCATATGCCACCGAGGCCCCCGGTAACTTCGCCGTCCATGAAGGGACTGGGGAAGTACTGGGGATGGGCGGTCTTCGCGGTGCTCATCGCGGCCTGGCCGACCTCGGCGTTCGGACCGGGGGTGCTGCTGACCCTCTCGGCGCTGAGCACGGTGTACTTCTTCTTCCGCGTCCCGGCGTGGTGTGGCGCCTCGGGGCGGGAGGGGACGTGCCGCAACAACAGCAAGGGCGTCCTGATGGGCTGCCATCTCCGTCAGCACAAGTGGCAGAAGTTCAAGCTGGTCGTCGTGCGGGAACGGTGGCGCCAGCTGGCGAGGGAACTGTTCCCCAACGCGACGTCCGCCCTGGCGACGATCGGCGGCATCCTCGCGGTGCTGTCGGGTTTCGCCTCCGTGCTGCAGCCGTTCTGGGGAAGGGCTGGTAGCCGTACGTTCCGGGGACGGGCCGGTGACCGCGCGGGGCCGCTGACCGAGGTGCCGGTCAGCGGCCCCGCTGCCGGCCGGCGGCCCG
Source organism: Streptomyces endophytica (assembly GCF_026153355.1). GTDB lineage: Bacteria > Actinomycetota > Actinomycetes > Streptomycetales > Streptomycetaceae > Streptomyces > Streptomyces endophytica. The sequence goes on from NZ_CP110636.1 coordinate 328,020, forward strand.
TCACGCGCCGTGGCGGCCGGGCCCGCGGAGGCCCGATGCGCCGGGTCCGTGCCGGTCAGGCGGACAGCGCGGCGCGGCCCGCGAGGGTGACCCGGGCCTGCTCGGCGATACGGCGGCCGAGGTGTTCGGCGGTGCCGATGTCGGCCTTGTGGACACCCTCGGGGCCCTGGTCGTTGTTCGACTGGGCGGCGGCACCCAGGAAGAAGCCCAGCCGGTTCAGGTCGTTCTCGGAGGCGGTGGAGGAGTTCCAGCCCGGGAGCAGGTTGAGGCCGACCCAGGTCATGCCGTGCTGGGCCGCGAGCACCGTGAAGAACTGCAGGGTGTGCAGCTTGTCGCCGCTCTTGGAGGCGGAGTTGGTGAAGCCCGCCGCGAGCTTGTCCTGCCAGGCGCGGGTCGCCCAGCGCGCGGAGGTCGCCTCGGCGAAGACGTGGAACGCGCCGGAGGCGGTCCCCATGTAGGTCGGCGAGCCGAAGACGATCGCGTCGGAGGCGTCGAGCTGCTCCCACTGGGCCTCGGTGATCCCGTCGACGTTGATCAGGTGGACGGTGGCACCCGCCTCGGCGGCGCCGGCCCGGACGGCCTCGGCCAGGACGGCGGTGTGACCGAAACCGGAGTGGTACGCGATCGAGACGACGGGCGCGGGCAGAGCAGGGGTGGTCACGGAGTCTCCTCGGGGGACGGGGCCCCGGGCGGTCGTCGCCGGGGCGTCTACACCGAGAAAAGCACTAACTTTTCGAAAGTGCAACCCACGAGATAGCGCAGACGTCACAGATAGCGCTCACCAGCAGTTAGCGCTATCGCGGAGTATGGTGTGAAGATGGCGACGACCGAGACCGCGGACCGGACGAACGGCGAGGCCACCGGCGGCTGTCCGGACGACCTGGCCTACGACGTGTTCGCACGCAACTGCCCCTCCCGCGACACGCTCAAGCACATCACCGACCGCTGGGGCAGCCTGACGCTGGGCGCGCTGCTCGACGGGACGTTCCGGTTCAACGAACTGCGACGCCGGGTCGACGGGGTGAGCGAGAAGATGCTGTCGCAGACCCTGCACGCACTGGAGCGCGACGGGCTGGTGCACCGCGAGGCACAGCAGACCAACCCGCCGCGGGTGGACTACGCGCTGACCCCGCTGGGGCACCAGGTCGCCCGCCAACTCCGGGCGCTGATCGACCTGGTGGAGGACCGCATGCCGCAGGTGCTCCAGGCACGGGAGCGCTACGACGCCGAGCACACCGCGCGCTGAGCCGCCGGCCTCAACGACTTTCCGGGGAGGAACCCGGACCCGTTCAGGGGCGCGGCGGCCGCTGGCAGCGCGGGCAGAAGTAGCTGGAGCGGTTCATCCACGGCCGGCGGCGGATCGCCGTACCGCAGCGGCGGCAGGGCTCGTCCTCGCGGCCATAGGCGTCCAGCGAGCGCTCGAAGTAGCCGGACTCGCCGTTGACGTTGACGTAGAGGCTGTCGAAGCTGGTGCCGCCGACGGCCAGCGCGGCGCGCATCACGTCCCGTACGTGCCCGAGCAGCTCGGCGGTGCGCGGGCGGGTGAAGGTGGCGGTCGGCCGCTCGTAGTGCAGCTTGCTGCGCCAGAGCGCCTCGTCGGCGTAGATGTTGCCCACACCGCTGATCAGGGTCTGGTCGAGCAGCGCCCGCTTGACGGTGGTCCGGCGGCGGCGCAGCGCGTCGTGGAAGGCGGCGTCGTCGAAGGCCGGGTCGAGCGGGTCGCGGGCGATGTGCGCGATGACGTCGGGCAGCTGGTCGGGGTCGCCGGGCACCGTGTCGTGCAGCGACAGGCCGCCGAAGGTGCGCTGGTCGACGAAGCGGAGCTCGGTCCCCAGGTCGTCGGCGAACCGCAGCCGGATGCGCAGGTGCTTCTCGTCCGGCGCGTCGTGCGGCTGGACCAGCAGCTGGCCGCTCATGCCGAGGTGGGCGAGGACCGCCAGACCGTGGGTCACGTCGGGGGTGACGAGCGGCGCGATGCCCTCGGCGGCGGTCTGCGCTGCCGGGGTGCCGCCGGTCACCGGGATCCAGAGGTACTTGCCGCGGCGGCGCGCGGCCCCCAGGCGCAGCCCCGTGAGGCGGGCCGCGAAGTCCTCCGCCCCCGCCGTGTGCCGGCGGATCGCCCGCGGGTGCCGCACCTCGACGTCGTCGATGGTGCGGCCGTCGACCCAGCGCTCCAGTCCGCGGCGGACGACCTCGACCTCGGGCAGCTCGGGCACGGCGGACTCCTCGGAAACGACGACGGGTGGGAAGGAGGGGAAGGCCGCGGCGGAAGCACTTCGGCGGCCGGGGGAAAAGACTTCTGACCCCGGCCGGGGCGACGCATGGTCGCCCCGGACGGGGTCAGGAGAGGTGCTTCAGTGTGCCGACGACGAGCCGTCGTCGGCGGTGGTGGGAGCCGATCCGTCCGGGCCCGGCGACGCCGCGTCGCCGGAGGCCGCCGTCTTGGCCGCCTCGTCCGCGGCGGCGCGAATGGCACGCCACGCGGACTCCGCCGCCTGTTGCTCGGCTTCCTTCTTGCTGCGGCCGGTGCCGGTGCCGTACGAGACACCACCGACGCGGGCGGCAGCAGTAAAGGTCTTCTCGTGGTCCGGGCCGGTCTCGGTGACCAGGTACTCCGGGACGCCGAGACCCTCGGTCGCGGTGAGTTCCTGGAGGCTGGTCTTCCAGTCCAGGCCCGCGCCCAGGCTGGAGGACTTCTCGATGAGCGGGTCGAAGAGCCGGTGCACCAGCTCGGCGGCCGCGTCGAGACCCTGGTCGAGGTAGACCGCGCCGATCACCGCTTCGAGCGTGTCGGCGAGGATGGAGGCCTTGTCCCGGCCGCCCGTGCCCTCTTCGCCGCGTCCGAGGCGGATGAAGGCACCGAGGTCGAGGCCGCGCCCCACCTCGGCGAGCGCACGCGAGTTGACCACCGCGGCCCGCAACTTGGCCAACTGGCCTTCGGGCAGGTCGGGGTGGATGCGGTACAGCGTGTCCGTGACCACCAGGCCGAGCACCGAGTCCCCGAGGAACTCCAGCCGCTCGTTGGTGGGCAGACCGCCGTTCTCGTATGCGAACGAGCGGTGCGTCAGCGCACGCACCAGAAGGGCGGACTCGAGCTGGTACCCGAGCCGCCCTTCCAGAAGCGTGTGGGACGAGGCTGTGTCCGCCGGAGTCGTTTCCTCCCCGCGCTTGCGGGATGCCGAATGGGCGTCTTCCGCCTTCTTGGGGCTAGACACAGTGCCTGTCACCAGCCGCTCAGACCTCGAGGACCTGGCGCTTGTTGTAGGTGCCGCAAGCGGGGCACGCGATGTGCTGCTGCTTGGGCTCGTGGCAGCGCTCGCACGCCACCAGGGTGGGGACCGCAGCCTTCCACTGCGACCGGCGGTGGCGCGTGTTGCTGCGCGACATCTTCCGCTTCGGAACAGCCACGGCTACTTCTCCTGAGGTTCATCCCCGCCGTCGCGGGGTGCGTTGTCCTTCTCGCCGTCCTTGCTGGTTTCGGCGAGTCCCTGCAGTGCCGCCCAACGGATGTCGACGGCGTCGTGGTGGTGGTCCGGGTCGTCCGCGAGCCGCACTCCGCAATCGGAGCACAGGCCCGGGCAGTCGTCCTGGCACACCGGCTGCATCGGCAGTGCGAGCACCACCGCATCGCGCAGCACGGGTTCGAGGTCGAACAGGTCGTCCTCGATGAAGAGGGTGTCCTCCTCATCCTCGGCGTCGTCGCCCGCGTCCTTGTCATGGACCCTGGCATCGGCGTCGGGGTAGGCGAACAACTCCTGGAAGTCGCTGTCGAGCTCTCGCTCCAGCGGCTCCAGACACCTTACGCACTCCCCCTTGACCGCTGCACGGGCGGTGCCCGTGACGAGCACCCCGTCCATGACCGATTCGAGGCGGAGGTCGAGCTCGATCGGGGCGCCCTCGGGCACACCGATGACCTCGTTGCCGAGGTCCCGGGGGCCTCGACGGAGCGGGAGACCCTCTTGAGCGCACCGGGACGCCGGCCCAGCTCACGCGTGTCGAACACGAGAGGGGCGCGGTGGTCGAGGCGGGCGTTGATGGCTTCCTGCTTTCTACGGGGTTTTCGCGCCGCCCGTGCTTCGATGGGAAATCCGGGCAGCAGAGATCGCGGAAATACGCGCGACCGAAGAGCCAGGATACTGGAAGCACCCCGATAGGCCCAATCCGCACCCGCTCTCCCCGGCCACACCCGGGCCGCGGGCGGGCTGGACACGTACGGGCCGCACACCGGGCCCCGTACGGGGACGGCTCGTACAGCCACGCGCAGGCCGGGCCCGGGAGCCGTTCCGGCTGAGGACGGACCGCTTGCCGAACGTCTGGCGGCCGCGTAGGCGGGGGCGAGGCGCGGGGGCGAGGCGCGCAGGTCACCCTCCGGGCGGTGGGGCGGTGGGGCGGTCACTGGGGGGCGAGGCGTGGGGCCGTAAACGCGTACTCCCGTATCCCGTACTCCCGTATCCCGTGCACCTACGCATACCCAGGTAATCCCGGGCACCTAGGGGTCGGGGGAACAGATCCCGTAGGGGACGCGAGGCCCCCCTGCGGGCCACAACCAGGTGGAGGGCGGGGTTATTCCGCCGCGCGAGGGCGGAGCGGAGCGCGGGTGCGGAGCGCGGGGGCGGAGCGGAGCGCGGGTGCGGAGCGCGGGGGCGGAGCGGAGCGCGGGTGCGGAGCGCGGGGCGGAGCGGAGCGCGGGTGCGGAGCGCGGGGGCGGAGCGGAGCGCGGGTGCGGAGCGCGGGTGCGGAGCGCGGGCGGGGTCGTTCTGCCGTTCGCGGGCCGCCACCACCTCGGCGACCCCGTCGGAGGACTCCCGGACCGGCCGAGGCCGCCCGCAGCGCCCGGCACCGCCGCAGCCGGGCTCGCCGAGGGGACGCCCCCTACTGGCGGCCCTCTTCGTATTGGCGAAGTTGATCGAGGTTGATCATGCTGGTGTCGAAGAGGCTGGTTTCGTCCAGGGCGGCGGGCTGGGCGGGCGCGTGCGGGGCGTGCTGGGGCTGCTGGGGGACCTGGGGCTGGAGGTAGGCGTTCGGGTCGTAGCCGGGCTGCTGGGACTGCTGCTGCCAGTCGTAGGCGTACGGGTCCTGGTGCTGGGCGTACGCGGCGGGCTGCTGGGGCTGCTGGTAGCCGTAGACGTCCTGCTGGGGGTAGGCGGCCGGGTCGGTGTAGTAGCCCTGCTGCTGGGGCTGGAGCGGCTGCTGATGCTCCAGGGGCTGCTCCTGCGGGACCACGGGCGTCGGCGGTTCGCGGTCGGCGCCGATGCCGGCCAGCTCGGCCAGGTACTCCGCGTCGGCCTGCGGCTGTGCGGTCTGCGGGTCGCCCTGGGCCGCCAGGTGCACGCCGAGTTCGTCGATCGCCCGGGCGCCCTGGAGCTTGTCGCGGCCCCGGCCGACCGCCTCCAGCGTCTTGGTCAGCACGGCCTGGAAGGCGCCGAACTTGGTGTCCACATAGGCGTCCGCGCGCTGCCTGAGGGTCTCCGGGTCGGCGCTGCGCTCGGGGGCCTCGGCGTCCTCGTAGCCCTGCTCGTCGAGCCCGGGACCCCGGCCGAGCAGCTTCTCTCGGCCGCGGTCGACGGATCCGATGGTCTTGGTGAGGACGACCTCGAAGTTGGCGAGCTTGGAGTCGACGTAGTCGTCGGCCTCGGCGCGGATCTCGGCGGCCTCCCGGGTGGCCTCGGCGAGGATCCGGTCCGCCTCCTCCTGCGACTGCCGGGCGACCTCGGTGTCGGAGATCAGCGAACCGCGATGGGCGTGCGCGGACTCGATGATCCGCTCCGCCTCGGCGCGCGCCTCCTCGACCATCTGCTCCCGGCCGCCGAGCAGCTCCTGCGCCTGGGCGAGCGATCCGGGCAGCGCGGCGCGCACCTCTTCCAGCATGGCGAGCAGCTCGGCGCGGTTGACCACGCACGAGGCCGACATGGGCATGGACCGGGCGCCGGCGACGGTCGCGACGATGTCGTCGAGCTTCTTCTGCACGTCCACCTTGGACTCGCCACTCTCTGAGGGTTGGAACGACGGAACGGGACGACTGTACGTCCACCGGCCCTCCGCCCGACACCAACTGACGGTGCGTCAGGAAGTGCCCGCGGCGGGTGCGCCGGGGCGGTGATCAGCTCTTCTTGCGCAGCCGCTCGGTGAGCGCGTCGAGCACGAACGGCGGGACCAGGTGGGAGACGTCGCCACCCCAGGCGGCGACCTCCTTGACGAGGCTGGAGGAGAGGAAACTGTAGGTGGGGTTGGTGGGGACGAACAGGGTCTCCACACCGGAGAGGCCGTTGTTCATCTGGGCCATCTGCAGCTCGTAGTCGAAGTCGCTGACCGCGCGCAGGCCCTTGACGATCGCGGGGATGTCGCGCTGCTTGCAGAAGTCGACGAGCAGGCCGTGGAAGGACTCGACCTGGACGTTGCCGTACTCGGCGGTGGCCCGGCGGATCAGGTCGATCCGCTCGTCGACCGTGAACAGCCCCTGCTTGGACTGGTTGATCATCACGGCCACATGGACCACGTCGTACAGCTTGGAGGCACGGGCGATGATGTCCAGGTGCCCATTGGTGATGGGGTCGAACGACCCCGGACAGACGGCGCGGCGCAACGCGGGTTCCTCGCTCTCCGATGCGGTCATGACACGCTTGCTGACGTCGGTTCGGCGGACGTCGAAGCGGCGCGACCGTACCAAAGCGTCCCCTCGCCGTAGCGACGGGCCTTGATCGCGGTGAAGCCGTCCGGCCACGGGAACGCGCCGCCTCTGGTGCTCCGTTCCACGGTGACGAGTGCATCGTCGGTCAGCCACCCCTGACCACGGAGTGTGAGCAGGATCTCGCACAGCTCGGCGTCGCTCACCGCGTACGGCGGGTCCAGGAAGACGATGTCGTACGGCTCGCCGGGGGCCGGGCGGCGGCGGTCTGCTCGGCCTTGCCGGGCCGCACCTCGACGCCCGGGAGGCCGACCGTGCGGACGTTGTCGCGGATGGTGCGGACGGCGCGGGCGTCGGCCTCCACCAGCAGGACGTGTGCCGCGCCGCGGGAGAGCGCCTCCAGGCCGACCGCGCCGGAGCCGCCGTACAGATCGAGCACCCGGGCGCCGGTCAGCGGGCCGTCCAGCGACTCCCAGGTGGAGAACATGCCCTCGCGTGCCCGGTCGGAGGTCGGGCGGGTGCCGTTGCCGGGTGGTACGGCCAGGCGGCGGCCGCCGGCCGTACCGGCGATCACGCGGGTCATGGGCCCGTCCTTACGTCGTGCGGGGTGCAGGGGTGCTGGGCGGAGCCGCGCGGGCTCCGTCCTCCACGATATTCCGTCGCCCGGCGGCGGGCGCCCGCCGGAGGCGTCCCGGCGGCACCCCGGACCGTGATCGTTCTCACCCGGCCGCGGGCGGCGCACGGACGGCGTGGCCCTCGGTCCCGGCTCGCTCAGCCCTTGTCCAGATACTGCTCCCGTTCCTCGTCCAGCAGGGCGGACAGCGCGATCCGCAGCTCCGGATAGCCGGTCAGCTCGGGGTCGTCGCCGACCAGCGCGGTGGCCTCCTCGCGGGCGGCGGCGATGATCTCCTCGTCGTCGATGACCGTGAGCATCCGCAGCGAGGAACGGACGCCGGACTGCGCCTGGCCCAGGACGTCGCCCTCGCGCCGCTGTTCCAGGTCGATCCGGGAGAGCTCGAAGCCGTCGAGGGTGCCGGCCACCGCCGCGAGCCGGGCCCGCGCCGGGCTGGCCTCGGGCATCTCGCTGACCAGCAGGCACAGGCCGGGCGCCGATCCACGGCCGACCCGGCCGCGCAGCTGGTGCAGCTGGGAGACGCCGAACCGGTCCGCGTCCATGATCACCATGACGGTGGCGTTGGGGACGTTCACCCCGACCTCGATGACCGTCGTCGCGACCAGTACGTCCAGCTCGCCGGCCGCGAACGAGCGCATCACCTCGTCCTTGTCGTCCGGCGCCATCCTGCCGTGCAGCACCGCCACCCGGAGGCCGGCGAGCGGGCCCTTGGTGAGCTGGTCGGCGATGTCGAGCACCGCGAGCGGCGGGCGCTTCTCGGCGATGTCCTCCGGCGAACCCGCCGCTTCCGCCGCGCCGTTGCCCCCGGACGTGCCCTTCTTCCCCGGCTTGGGCGCGTCCTCCTCGTCGCCGATCCGCGGGCAGACCACGTACGCCTGGTGCCCGGCCTCGACCTCTTCGCGGACCCGCTCCCACGTGCGTGCGAGGAAGTGCGGTTTGTCCTTCGCGGGCACCACGTGGCTGGCGATCGGCGAGCGTCCGGCGGGGAGTTGGTCGAGGACGGAGGTCTCCAGATCGCCGAAGACGGTCATCGCGACCGTCCGCGGGATCGGGGTCGCGGTCATCACCAACAGGTGCGGCGGCTGTTTGCCCTTGCCGCGCAGGGCGTCGCGCTGCTCGACGCCGAAGCGGTGCTGTTCGTCGACGACCACCAGTCCCAGGTCGTGGAACTGCACCTTGTCCTCGATCAGCGCATGCGTGCCGACGACGATGCCGGCCTCGCCGGTGACCAGGTCGAGCAGCGCCTGCCGGCGGGCCGCGGCGCCCATGGAACCGGTCAACAGCACCACCTTGGTGCCCTGTTCGGCGCCACCGAGCATCCCGCCCTCGGCCAGCTCCCCCATCATCTCGGTGATCGAGCGGTGGTGCTGCTGGGCGAGCACCTCGGTGGGCGCCAGCATCGCGGCCTGGCCGCCGCTGTCGACGACTCCGAGCATGGCGCGCAGCGCGACCATGGTGTTGTGCGTGACGGTGAAGTGGTCGGTCACGTAGGCGTGGGAGGGGTGCGCGACGCTGATGCACTGGACGGGCTTGCGGCCCACGTGCTCGATCGCACGGAGGGAGCGCCGGAAGCCCGGGGCGTCACCGGCCCCCTCCTCCGGCAGCGCGACATGGACGTCGTACATGCCCGTCCCGGTGTCCTGCGGGTGGGCCGTGCCGCCCAGGGAGCGCACCAGCCAGGCGAGGTCGGCGGCCAGCGGGCCGGACGCGGCGCGGAACACGTCCCCGGTGCCGGAAGCTTCTCCCCCGGCGTCCAGCAGACCGCGCAGCACGGCCCGCCGGTCCTTGACGGGGGCGTTGCGGTAGGCGGATGGCAGGCCGTCCTCGGGCAGGGACCGGCCCAGGCGGTACGGGTCGAGCGGCCGCTCCCCGCCGTCGTCGAGGTCCACCGGTGTGGCGGGCGCGATGGACCACTTGGGCCGGCCGTCGGCGCGCAGCAGGTCGGCCCGTAGCTCGCGGGTCGTCAGCACCCGCTCGCCCGTCTCGCGGGACCCGACGATCCACAGGTGCTCGTCGTCGCACTCGACGGTGGAGCCGTCCGACAGCACCAGTCGCCACACCTCGCGCTCGCCCTGCGGGAAGACGCCGTCCACCACGGCGCGCTCGCCGCTGGGCACCACCACTTCGGTGCCGACGGCCATCTCCCCCATGGGCCGGAAGCCGCCCGGGGTGAGCACCAGGGCGTCCAGCGGCTGGGCCTTGCCGGAGCCGACCTCGCCCTGGAGGAGGCGGTGCATGGGGTGTTCGGTCGCCAGGTCGTCGAAGATCTCCCGGCTGACCTTCTGCTGGCCTTCGGTGAGCGTGAACGGCAGCTCGGCGTCGAACGCGTCGAGGATGCCGCCCTTGACCAACTGCCGGGGAACCGCCGGGAGTTGGGTGTCGGTCAGGCGTCTGCGGGCCAGCGCGACCTGCATCACGAACGCCTCGTCCCACTTCAGCCGGTCCCGCGCACCGGCGATGTCGGCCTTGCTGTCGGGGCGGTGGATCTTCAGCAGCGCCTCGGTGAGCGGGACCAGTGACCGGCCCTCGCGCAGTGCCTCGGGCAGCGGGTCGACGGCGTCCTGGGCGCTGGGCAGCACCGCGTCGACCGCCTTGGTGATCTTCCAGGACGCCATTTGCTGGCAGGCCGGGTAGATCGGGATGAGCTGATGGGCGAAGGCGTCCACGGCGTCGCCGTCGGTGTCGCCGTCCAGGAGCGCGTATTCGGGGTGGGCCAGCTGGAGTTTGCGGTTGAAGACCGAGACCTTGCCGGCGAACATCGCGCGGCGTCCGGGCAGCAGTTCCTTGTGCGGCTTGTGGATGCCCTTGCCGAAGAAGACCAGCTGGAGCCGGCCGCTGCCGTCCGTGAGGGTCACCTCCAGGCGCTGTCCCCGGCCGGCGTTGAACTTGTGCACCCGGGCGTCGGCGACCCGGGCGACGACCGTGACGTGTTCGTCCAGCGGGAGGTCGGCGAGGCGGGTCAGCTCGCCGCGCTCGGCGTAGCGGCGCGGTAGTGGTGCAGCAGGTCACCGACCGTGTGCAGGTCGAGATGCTCGGCCAGCACCTTCGCGGTGGTGCCGCCGAGGATTTTCTTCAGGGGTTCGTCAAGCGCAGCCACGCGTCTATTGCACACCACGCCTCTGACAATTGCGCCGGTCCCGGCCGCCGGGGCGCCGTCACTCCACGCCGATGAGCAGCGGGGCGGTGCGCTGGCCGCCGTCGTAGACGACCGTGTCGACGGCGAGGTGCCGCTCGCGGACGTGCCGTTCCAGCCGCTCGGCGAGGTCGGCGGGCGCCCCCGCGCCGAGGACCAGGGTCACCATTTCCCCGCCCGCGGACAGCATCCGGTCCAGCACGGTCATGGCGGTGACGGTGAGGTCCGAGCCGATCACCGCGACGTCGCCGTCGATCAGCCCGAGGACGTCGCCGGCCTGGCAGACGCCCGCCATGGTCCACGACTGGCGTTCGGCGAGGGCGAGCTCGGCGTAGCGGGTGGCGCCGGCGGCGGAGGTCATGGCGACCGCGTCCTCGTCGAAACTGCGGTCCGGCTCGTGCACGGCCAGCGCGGCGATGCCCTGGACGGCGGCGCGGGTGGGGATCACCGCGACCCGGACGCCTTCGGTGCGGGCCTGTTCGGCGGCGGCCGCGGCGGTGTGCCGGAGTTCGGGGTCGTTGGGCAGCAGCATGACCTCGCGGGCGTGGGCCTGCCGGATCGCCTGCACCAGTTCGCCGCTGGCCGGCGGCTCCCCGGGGCGTACGGTGACGGCGGTCGCGCCGGCCCCGGTGCACAGACCGGCGAGCCCGGCGCCCGGCACCACCGCGACCACGGCCCGCGCTGCCAGGGCCGGCTCCTTGGTGCGGCCGGCACCGCCGAAGTGCGTGATGCGGATCCGGTACGGGCGGCCGGCCTCGATGCCGGCCTCCACGGCGGCGCCCGCGTCGTCGACGTGGACGTGGACGTGCCACAGCCCGTCGCCGCCGACCACCACCAGGGAGTCGCCGAGTCCGTCGAGCCGGGTGCGCAGTCTTGCCACGGCCTCGTCCGGCGCCTCCAGCAGGTAGATCACCTCGAAGGCGGGCCCACCGGGTTCTCCGCAGGCGTCGGCCGCCATGTGGGCGGCCACGTCGCAGCCGGCGGCCTCGGGGAGCGGGGCGTCGGCCCGTACGGCGACGGGGGTGGCGGTGACCTCTCCGGAGAGCGCGTCGGCGAGCGCGCCCAGCAGCGCGACGAGCCCGCAGCCGCCGGCGTCCACGACGCCCGCCTTGCCTAGGACCGCCAGCTGCCCGGGGGTCTCCTGCAGGGCCGTACGGGCGCCTTCGTGGGCGGCGCGGGCGACCGCAGCGGCGTCCCCGGCCCCGCCGGCGGCGCGTTCCGCGGCGTCGGCGGCGGCGGTGGCGACGGTCAGGACGGTGCCCTCCACGGGTGGGCGACGGCCTCGTACGTGGAGGCGGCGGCCCGGCGCAGGGCCCGGCGCAGCGCCTCGGCCGAGCGGTCACCGGTCGCGGTGTCCGTGCCGTCCGTCCCGCCGCCGGCCGCCAGGACGTCGGTCATCCCGCGCAGCAGCTGCGCCAGGATGGTGCCGGAGTTCCCGCGCGCTCCTATCAGAGCGCCGTGTGCCATCGCGCCGATCGCGTCGGCGAGGCCGGGGGCGGTGCCCGCGGAGGCGTGGCCGTCGAAGGCGGCCTCGACCGCCCGGGCCGCGGACTCCAGCGTCAGATAGAGGTTGGTGCCGGTGTCCCCGTCGGCCACCGGGTAGACGTTGATCGCGTCGATCCGCTCGCGTTCCCGGCCGAGCGCCTCCAGCGCCAGCCCGCACCAGGAGCGGACCGCGGCGGCGTCGAGCGGGTACGGCACATCGTCCTCCTGGGTCACGGGCTGCACCGCACAGTAGCCGCGCGCCGGTGGGGAGGCCGGGGCGGGGGCCGGAGGGTGCGTGGTAGTTTCGTTCTACGGGAGCGGTCGTTGTATGCTGCTCCGGTTGCCCGATGAGAATCGGGCCATTTCCTCTCCTGACGGTCGCCGGTCGGGCAATGCACTCGGCCCGTCGGGATTTCACCGTAAGTGCATCTGAAGTCTTTGGAGTGACCCGTGGCTGCCAACTGCGACGTCTGCGGCAAGGGGCCGGGCTTCGGCAAGAGTGTCTCGCACTCGCATCGCCGTACCAACCGTCGTTGGAACCCCAACATCCAGACGGTGCGTGCAGTGATCGGGCGCACGCCGAAGAAGCTGAACGCCTGCACCTCGTGCATCAAGGCCGGCAAGGTCTCGCGCTGACGCCTTAGTCGTAGCGCAGCCAGCCGGTTGCCTGGGAAGCCGGTCCACCCATGGGTGGACCGGCTTTTTGCCGTTCCGGCGCTGCCGCGGGCGGGCGGTTCAGCGCCCGTCGCGCAGCCGCCAGCCGTGGTCGACCGGCCCGATGCCGGCGCCGAGCCGGAAGCCGGCCGCGATCGCGCCGGTGACGTACTCCTTCGCCGCGGCGGCGGCCCGCGGAACGGGGTCGCCCTTGGCCAGTTGCGCGGCGAGCGCGCTGGCGAGGGTGCAGCCGGTGCCGTGGGTGTGCCGGTTGTCGTGGCGCGGGGCGCGCAGCCAGTGCTCCTCGGTGCCGTTGGTGAGCAGATCGACGGCGCTGTCACCGCCCTCGTCCGTGGCCGTGAGGTGGCCGCCCTTGATCAGCGCCCAGCGCGGCCCGAAGTCCAGGACGGCGGCGGCCGCCCGGCGCATGTCGGCCTCCCCGTGGACGGTCACGCCGGTGAGCTGGGCCACCTCGTCGAGGTTGGGGTGGCGACGGTGGCCGTCGGCAGGAGTTTGATGCGCACCGCGTCCAGGGCGCTCGCGGCGAGCAGTGCGTCACCGTGTTTGGAGACGCCCACGGGGTCGACGACGACCGGGACGTCCAGCCCGGCGAGCAGGTCGGCGACGGTCTCGACGAGTTCCGCCGAGGAGAGCATGCCGGTCTTGACGGCCTGCACGCCGATGTCGTCGACGACGCTGCGGAACTGGGCGCGTACGGCCTCGGCGGGCAGGTCCCACGCGCCCTGCACGCCCAGGGAGTTCTGGGCGGTGACGGCGGTGAGCACGCTCATGCCGTGGGTGCCCAGCGCCAGCATCGTCTTCAGGTCGGCCTGGATGCCCGCGCCGCCGCCGGAGTCGGACCCGGCGACGGTCAGGACGCGTGGAGGGATGTGCATGCCGGCGAATCTACCCGCCGCCAAGGGGCTACTCGGCGTCGGCGTTGTCCCCGAAGTGGTCCCAGCCGCCCTTCGCCCAGGGGGCGCCGTCCACCGTCACCTGCGGCAGCGCGGAGGGGTTGAGGACCTCGCCGATGACCTTCCACCGGGCGGGCAGCTTCACGTCCGGCGGGAAGGTGGCCACGATCGCGTGGTCCTCACCGCCGTTGAGCACCCACTGCATCGGGTCCACGCCGACCGCGGTGCCGATGTCGGACATCTGCGTGGGGATGTCGATCGCCGCGGACCGCAGGTCGATCCGGACCTTGCTGGCCTCCGCGATGTGCCCGAGGTCGGCGACGAGCCCGTCGCTGACGTCGGTCATGGCGGTGGCGCCGAGCCCGGCGGCCGCGGGCCGGCGTGGTACGGCGGTTCGGGGCGGCGGTGCGCCTCCACGAAGGCGCGCGGCGAGCGGAAGCCGCGGGAGAGGACCGCGTGCCCGGCGGCGGACCAGCCGAGCCAGCCGGTCACCGCGACCACGTCGCCGGGCTGGGCGCCGGCCCGGGTGACCGGCTCCTGGTTGCGCAGGTCGCCGAGGGCGGTGATGGCGACGGTGATGGTGTCGCCGCGGACCACGTCCCCGCCGACGACGGCGGCGCCGGCCACCTGGCACTCGTCGCGCAGCCCGTCCATCAGCTCGGTCGGCCAGGTCGCGGGGAGTTCCGCGGGCACGACCAGGCCCAGCAGGATCGCGGTGGGCACCGCGCCCATCGCCGCGATGTCGGCGAGGTTCTGTGCGGCGGCCTTGCGGCCGACGTCGTAGGCGGTGGACCAGTCACGGCGGAAGTGCCGGCCCTCCAGGAGGACGTCGGTGCTGGCGACCACCCTCCGGTCCGGCGCGGTGACCACCGCGGCGTCGTCCCCCGGCCCGATCCGTACCGCCGGAGTGGACGTGAGCCGGGAGGTGAGCTCCCTGATCAGACCGAACTCCCCCAGCTCGCCCACGGTGCCCTTCATGCTGTTGCCCTTCTCATGTGTACGGACCGTTGTACGGACGGTCCGTACGTGGCTGACGGTTGCGCCGCACCTGCCGTGTTCACCGCGCGGGTCTCCCCGCTCCGCACGGTGACGCGGTACCGTGGCGTCCCTTCTTCCCCCATGATCCTCGTAGCCGCCCTGGAGGTCCCGTGGTACAGGCCTACATCCTGATCCAGACCGAGGTCGGCAAGGCCTCGGCCGTCGCGGAGGTGATCTCGAAGATCCCCGGCGTGCTGCAGGCCGAGGACGTCACCGGTCCCTACGACGTGATCGTGCGCGCACAGGCCGACACCGTCGATGAGCTGGGCCGCATGGTGGTGGCGAAGGTCCAGCAAGTGGAGGGCATCACGCGCACCCTCACCTGCCCGGTCGTTCATCTCTAGCTCCCCCGTATGCTCGGCCGGGTGATCTCTTCGCGTCGCCGGTGCCGCCCGATCCTGGCCCTTCCCCTGCTCACCGTGGCATTCGCCGCGGTGAGCTGTTCTTCTTCCGAGGACGTGGCCGTCCCGTCCCCCCGGGGCGAGGCGGCGCGGCACTGCCGGGCACTCCACGAGGAACTGCCGCGGACCGTCGACGGACTGAAGCGGCGGACCGCCGAGCCCGTCTCCGACTTCACCGCCGTCTGGGGCGACCCCGCCGTGCAACTGCGCTGCGGGGTGCCGAAGCCGGACGTCCTGAGACACGGGAGTGAACATTACAACCCCAACCCGGAGGCGGCGGAAGTCAACGGCGTCCGGTGGCTCTTCGAGAAACAGGACGACGGCTACCGCTTCACGACCGTGCTGCGCAAGGTGTACGTCGAGGTGACCGTGCCCGGGAAGTACGCCCCCGAGGTCAACGTGCTCCCCGACCTCGCGGGCGCGGTGAAGAAGACCATCCCCGCGGGCATCTAGCCCGCCCGGCGCCGGCCGGCCGCGGGCTAGCGCAGGCCGGTCGAGCGCTGCAGCGCCGCCTCCAGGAGGCGGTCGATCAGCTCCGGGTAGCTCACTCCGCTCTCCTGCCACATCCGCGGGTACATCGAGATGGGCGTGAAGCCGGGGAGCGTGTTGATCTCGTTGATCACGAACTCGCCGTTGTCCTGCAGGAAGAAGTCCGCGCGGACCAGGCCCTCGCAGGACGCCGCCTCGAAGGCCGCGACGGCCAGTTCCTGGACCTCGGCGGTCTGCTCGGCGGTCAGCGGTGCCGGCACGATACCGGCGGCCGAGTCGATGTACTTGGCCTCGAAGTCGTAGAAGTCGTGCGCGGTGACCGGCGGGATCTCGGCCGGCACGCTGGCCCGCGGCCCGTCCGCGAACTCCAGCACCCCGCACTCGATCTCGCGGCCGCTCAGCAGCGATTCCACGAGGATCTTGGGGTCGTGCCGGCGGGCCTCCTCGATGGCCTCGTCCAGGCCCTCCAGGCCGTCGACCTTGCTGATGCCCATGGACGAGCCGGCCCGGGCGGGCTTCACGAAGAGCGGCCAGCCGTGTTCGGCGGCGAAGTCCACGATCTTCTTGCGGGCCGCCGCGCCCTTTTCTCCATTCGGAGCGGTCTTCTCCCACTCCCGGGGACGGATGACCTCGTAGGGGCCGACCGGCAGCCCGAAGGAGGTGAACACCCGCTTCATGTAGTCCTTGTCCTGGCCGACCGCGGAGGCCAGCACGCCCGAGCCGACGTAGGGGACGCCGGAGAGCTCCAGGAGGCCCTGCAGGGTGCCGTCCTCGCCGTACGGGCCGTGCAGGACGGGGAAGACCACGTCGACCTCGCCGAGCGCCTTGGGCACCGAACCGGGCTCGGTGTAGACCACCTCCCGGTTGGACGGGTCGACGGGGAGCACCACTCCGCCCTCGGTGGACTCGGCGAGCTCGGCCACGCTGGGCAGCCGCCGGTCCGCGATGGCCATCCGCTCGGGGTCGTCGGCGGTGAGCGCCCAGCGGCCGTCGGTGGTGATGCCGATGGGCAGCACGTCGTACTTGTCGCGGTCGATGGCGCGCAGTACGGCTCCGGCGGTGACCACGGAGATGGCGTGCTCGGAGCTGCGCCCGCCGAACACGACGGCGACGCGGGGCTTGTGGGAGGAGGTCTGGCTGCTCATATCGCGTTGAGGGTACCTGCTGACCGGCGCGGCGTCAGTGCGGCGGCCGCCGTTGGTGGTGTGGCGCCGGCGCCCGCCGCGGACGGCCGGGTTTTCGTCCCGGTTCGGTGCCGCTCTTTGGTGCCGTACTTCAGTGCCGCTCGGACTTGGCGCTGCGCGCCATCAGCTCCTTGAGGGCCACCAGGGGCGGCTTGCCGTCGTGCACGATGGACACGACCGTCTCGGTGAGCGGCATGTCGACGCCGTGCCTGCGGGCCAGATCCAGAACGGATTCGCAGGACTTGACGCCCTCGGCGGTCTGCTTGGTGACCGCGATGGTCTCCTGGAGCGTCATACCGCGGCCGAGGTTGGTGCCGAAGGTGTTGTTGCGGGACAGCGGCGAGGAGCAGGTGGCGACGAGGTCGCCCATGCCGGCGAGGCCGGCGAAGGTGTGCGCGTCGGCGCCCATGGCGAGGCCGAGCCGGGTGGTCTCGGCGAGCCCGCGGGTGATCAGCGAGGCCTTGGCGTTGTCGCCCAGGCCCATGCCGGTGGCGATGCCGACGGCGAGGGCGATGACGTTCTTGACCGCACCGCCCAGTTCGCAGCCCACCACGTCGGTGTTGGTGTACGGGCGGAAGTACGCGGTGTGGCAGGCGGTCTGCACCCGGCGGGCGACCGCCTCGTCGGCGCAGGCGACGACCGCGGCGGCGGGCTGCCGGGCCGCGACCTCCTTGGCGAGGTTGGGGCCGGTGAGCACCGCGACCCGCTCGGCGGGGGCCTTGGCGACCTCCTCGATGACCTCGCTCATCCGCTTGGCCGTGCCCAGTTCGACGCCCTTCATCAGGGAGACCAGGATCGTGTCGGCGGGCAGCAGGGGCGCCCATTCGGCGAGGTTTCCGCGCAGCGTCTGGGACGGCACGGCCAGGACGGTGAACTCCGCGTCGCGGGCCGCCCGTGCCGGGTCGGTGGTGGCCCGTACGGCCTCGGGGAGCTCGACGCCCGGCAGGTAGTCGGGGTTCGTACGGCCGTTGTTGATGGCGTCGACCAGGGCCGCGCGGCGCCCCCACAGGGTCACCTCGCATCCCGCGTCGGCGAGCACCATCGCGAATGCGGTGCCCCAGGACCCCGTGCCGTAGACGGCGCAGCGCGTCACTTGCCTTCATCCTCCTGTGCCTGCTGGGTGCTTCGGGCCTGCTGCGGGGCGATCGCGCCTTCGGTGGCGGCGGCCGGCTCAGCGACGGCCTTGGCGGCCTCGCGGGCGGCCCGGCGTTCCTGGGCGATGGCCTTGCGCCAGTCGTACGGTGCGGTCGGTGCGGGCTCGCCGCGCAGCTGAGCCAGCTGCTCGGTGATCGCGCTCATGATGAGGTCGGTGACGGCGCGCAGCACCTCGGCGGTGGGTTCCTGGTCGTAGTAGGCGCTCAGGTCGACCGGCGGCCCCGCCTTCACCCGCAGCGTCTTGCGCGGGAGGAGCTGGAGCTTCTTCTCCTTGGCGTACGGCGGCATCGCGTCGTTGGCGCCCCACTGGGCGACCGGGATGACCGGGGCCTTGGTCAGCAGCGCCACCCGCGCGGCACCGGTCTTGCCCTGCATCGGCCAGAGCTCGGGGTCCCGGGTGAGGGTGCCCTCGGGGTAGAAGGCGACGCATTCGCCCTTGTGGATGGCGGTGACGGCGGCGCGGAACGCGTTGGCGGCGTCGGTGGTTTCCCGGTAGACCGGGATCTGTCCGGTGCCGCGCATCATCAGGCCGACAAAGCCGCTCTTGAAGAGTCCGGCCTTGGCGAGGAATCGGGGGACCCGCCCGGTGTTGTACTGATAGTGCGCATAGGAGAGCGGGTCGAGATAGGAGTTGTGGTTGACCGCGGTGATAAATCCACCGTCGGCCGGAATGTGCTCCATTCCCTGCCAGTCCCGCTTGAACAGAACCAAGAGCGGCGGTTTGCAGATGACCGCGGCCAAGCGGTACCAGAAGCCGATTCTGCGGCGGGACACTGGGACACCCTCCTTGTGGGACCTGCGTAGCTGCTACGGGCCGGCAGCCGCACAAGTGTCGCCCCAGGTACCCGCTATGTCGAGGACACCGTAACCCCGGCGCTCCCCCGGGGCGTCGGCGGCGGGTGAGAATGGCGCGGATGCGAAGAGACGGAGCGGACGGCGAGGCGGCGGCGGCCTGGAGCCTGGTGGTGCCGCTGAAACCGCTGGTGCGGGCCAAGAGCAGGCTTGCCCGGGCCGCCGGGGAGGAGTTCCGGCCGCGGCTGGCCCTGGCCTTCGCCCTGGACACCGTGACAGCGGCGCTGGCCTGCGGCGATGTGCACGATGTGGTGGTTGTCACGGACGACCGGTCGGCCGCGGAGCGGCTCGCGGCGCTGGGGGCGCGGATCGTGCCCGACACTCCGGCGGGCGGGCTGAACGCGGCGCTGGCGCACGGCGCGGCGGCGGTCCGGGCGGGTCGTCCGGGCGCGCCGGTGGCCGCGCTGAACGCGGATCTCCCCGCGCTGCGCCCGGCCGAGCTGGCCCGGGTGCTCCATTCCGCCGCGCTATTTCCCCGTGCATTTCTCGCGGATGCGGCGCATTTCGGGACAACACTTCTGACCGCGAGTTCCGGGGTGGAATTGGCACCGGCATTCGGGGGTGCCTCGCGGGCCCGTCATCTGGCGTCCGGCGCGCGAGAGATCACCGCGCCGGACGTGCCGTCGGTGCGCCGGGACGTGGACACCGGCGAGGATCTGCTGGCCGCGCTGAAGCTTGGTGTGGGCCCGTACACGGCTCGGCAGGCGCCGCTGGTGGCGCGGACGGCCGCGGGGGCCGCCGTGGACCCGTCCGGGCCGGTGCCGCCGCAGGTCAGAGCGTCTGGAGCGTGATCAGGTCGATGTGCCGGGCGTCGTCTTCGCCGGTGACCTCGATGCGCACCCGCTGACCGGGCCGGAGCAGCAGCAGCCCGCCGGCGTCGAAGGCGGCCGCGTCGAAGGGCAGCGGGGTGCCGTCGTCGAGCAGCACGCTGCCGGAGCGGGTCTGGGGGTCGTACGTGTACGCGGTGGCCTGCATGGCAGAGAGCCTAGACGGCGGCCTGGGCCCACAAACACCGCGGGCCGGGCTCCCCGGAGGGAGACCGGCCCGACGCATGGCGTCGCCGCTGCTGTTGGTCACCGCTTGCGGGCGGTGGTCTTCTTCGCGGTGGTCTTGCGCGCGGTGGCCTTCTTGGCGGGAGCCTTCTTCGCCGTCGCCTTCTTCGCGGGCGCGGTCTTCTTGGCCGTCGCCTTCTTCGCGGTGGTCTTCTTGGCCGGGGTCGCCTTCTTGGCGGCGGCCTTGGCGGGGGCCTTCTTCGCCGTCGTCTTCTTGGCGGTGACCTTCTTCGCGGTGGTGGCCTTCTTCGCCGCGGCCTTCTTCGCCGGAGCCGCCTTCTTCGCGGCGGCCTTCTTGGCGGTGGCCTTCTTCGCGGCCGCCTTCTTGATGGCCGCGCCACCGGTGAGGCTGCCCTTGGGGGCCTTCTTGACGGAGACCTCGCCGCCCTTGGGGAGCTTCTTCGAGCCGCTCACCAGGTCCTTGAAGCCCTGACCGGCGCGGAAGCGCGGCACCGAGGTCTTCTTGACCCGCACCCGCTCACCCGTCTGCGGGTTGCGGGCGTAACGGGCCGGACGGTCGACCTTCTCGAACGAGCCGAATCCGGTGACCGAAACGCGGTCACCGGTGACCACTGCACGGACGATCGCGTCGAGTACGGCGTCGACCGCGTCCGCGGCGTTCTGGCGGCCGCCGAGCTTGTCGGCAATGGCTTCTACGAGCTGCGCCTTGTTCACGTCTTCCCCTTCGGAGACATTGCTGGAAGGAAAGTTTCCAAGCTTTTTCGCACGTTAGGCAGATATATACCGCAAATCAAACACGAAACGGGCTAATCACCCTTGTGCCGCAACGAACTCGACCTTCACGGACTTCCGTCGGCGTGCACATCTTCGGGATAACGACCTTCGTCGAGGTCTTCCATGAACCACTCCAGACGCCGTGCCGCGTCCGCAAGATCGTGTTTAGCCGCGGCCGTGATGACGAGCAGCTTCCGGGTCAGCGCCATCCGTACGCCCTCCGGGACTTGCAGTGTCCGCACTCTTGCGTGTGCGTCCTTGAGTCGGTCGGCGACGACGCCGTAGAGCTGGAGTTGGTCGTCGCGTTCCATGCGCTAATTGTGCCATCTGCGGCGAGTTGTCGCTTCACGGGGCCTCAACAGGTGTCTTCACAAGCCGATGCGCCCCCTGCCAACTGCACAGGGGGCGCATCGTACGCAATAACGCTTTGAGCCAAAAACCCGAGGTCAGACCTCGATCGTACGCGGCTTGAACGACGGGCGATTCGCCTCGTACGCCACGATTGATGACTCCTCCCGAAGGGTGAGGCTGATGTCGTCCAGCCCCTCCAGCAGGCGCCAACGGGCGTTCTCGTCCAGCTCGAAGTCCGCGCTGATGCCCTCCGCCCGGACCTGCCGGTCCACGAGGTCGACGGTCACCTCGGCGGCCGGGTCGGCCTCCACCAGCTTCTGCAGCCGGTCCACCGTCTCCTGCGGCAGGACCACCGTCAGCAGGCCGTTCTTGAGGGAGTTGCCGCGGAAGATGTCCGCGAACCGCGAGGAGATGACGGCCTTGAAGCCGTAGTTCTGCAGCGCCCAGACGGCGTGCTCACGCGAGGATCCGGTGCCGAAGTCGGGGCCGGCGACCAGCACCGTGGCGCCTTTGTACTGCGGCTTGTTGAGGACGAACTCCGGGTCCTTGCGCCAGGCCTCGAACAGCCCGTCCTCGAAGCCGTCGCGGGTGACCTTCTTCAGCCAGTGGGCCGGGATGATCTGGTCGGTGTCGACGTTGCTGCGGCGCAGCGGGACGGCCCGGCCGGTGTGGGTGGTGAAAGCTTCCATGGTTCAGACTCCCGCGGGCGTGGCGACGTCGGACAGGTCGGCCGGTGAGGCCAGATGGCCGAGAACCGCCGTTGCGGCGGCCACCTGCGGCGAGACCAGGTGCGTACGACCGCCCTTGCCCTGGCGGCCCTCGAAGTTGCGGTTGGAGGTGGACGCCGAGCGCTCACCGGGCGCCAGCTGGTCGGGGTTCATGCCCAGGCACATCGAGCAGCCCGCGTGCCGCCATTCGGCGCCCGCCGCGGTGAAGACCTTGTCCAGCCCCTCGGCGACCGCTTCCAGGGAGACCCGGACCGAGCCGGGAACGATCAGCATCCGTACGCCGTCTGCGACCTTACGGCCCTCCAGGATCGACGCCGCGGAGCGCAGGTCCTCGATGCGGCCGTTGGTGCAGGAACCTACGAAGACGGTGTCCACGGTGATCTCGCGCAGCGGCTGACCCGCCGTCAACCCCATGTACTCCAGGGCCTTTTCGGCGGCCAGTCGCTCCGAGGCGTCCTCGTACGAAGCCGGGTCGGGGACCTGCGCCGAAAGCGGGGCGCCCTGGCCCGGGTTGGTGCCCCAGGTGACGAACGGCGCCAGCGCGGCGGCGTCGATGCGCACCTCGGCGTCGAAGACCGCGTCATCGTCGGTGCGCAGCGTCTTCCAGTACTCGACCGCGGCGTCCCAGTCCGCGCCCTGGGGGGCGTGGTCGCGGCCCTGGAGGTAGTCGAAGGTGGTCTGGTCCGGGGCGATCATGCCGGCCCGGGCGCCCGCCTCGATCGACATGTTGCAGATGGTCATCCGGGCCTCCATCGAGAGCTTCTCGATGGCCGGACCGCGGTATTCGATGACGTATCCCTGGCCGCCGCCGGTGCCGATCCGGGCGATGATCGCCAGGATCAGGTCCTTGGCGGTCACGCCCTCCGGCAGCTCGCCGTCGACGGTGATCGCCATCGTCTTGAACGGGGCCAGCGGCAGCGTCTGGGTGGCCAGCACGTGCTCGACCTGACTGGTGCCGATACCGAACGCCAGCGCGCCGAAGGCGCCGTGGGTGGACGTGTGGCTGTCACCGCAGACCACGGTGGTACCCGGCTGGGTCAGTCCCAGCTGGGGGCCCACGACGTGGACGACACCCTGCTCGACGTCGCCGAGCGGGTGCAGCCGGACGCCGAACTCGGCGCAGTTCTTGCGCAGCGTCTCCAGCTGGGTGCGCGAGACCGGGTCGGCGATCGGCTTGTCGATGTCGAGGGTCGGGGTGTTGTGATCCTCGGTGGCGATGGTCAGGTCCGTCCGGCGCACCTGGCGGCCGGCCTTGCGGAGGCCGTCGAACGCCTGCGGGCTGGTGACCTCGTGCAGCAGGTGCAGATCAATGAAGAGGAGGTCGGGCTCGCCTTCCGCGCGCCGGACGACGTGGTCGTCCCAGACCTTCTCCGCGAGTGTCCGTCCCATCGCTTTCCCTCCGGCCGGCCGCTGTGCCGGCCTTGCTCGTCCATGCGCGATCGCCCGCAGAACTCCCCCTGCCGGGCCTTACGCCGGGCCCTGGTCGAGGGCCCACACCTACAGACTGACGACTTCCCTGGAAAATTGAACTTGCGTTTCACAGTGTGAGACGTGAGTATCGTTGCATGGACAACTCTAGCGGCGTCGGCGTTCTCGACAAGGCAGCTCTGGTTTTGAGTGCCCTGGAGTCCGGTCCGGCCACCCTCGCCGGGCTGGTCGCGGCGACAGGGCTTGCACGACCCACGGCCCACCGGCTGGCCGTGGCACTGGAACACCACCGGATGGTGGCGAGGGACATGCAGGGCCGGTTCATCCTGGGCCCACGGCTCTCCGAGCTGGCCGCGGCGGCCGGCGAGGACCGTCTGCTGGCCACGGCCGGACCGGTACTGACCCACCTGCGCGACGTGACGGGCGAGAGCGCCCAGCTCTATCGCCGGCAGGGCGACATGCGGATCTGCGTGGCAGCGGCCGAGCGGCTGTCCGGACTGCGGGACACCGTCCCGGTCGGCTCCACGCTCCCGATGAAGGCCGGCTCGGCCGCGCAGATCCTGATGGCCTGGGAGGAGCCCGAGCGGCTGCACCGCGGCCTCCAGGGCGCCCGCTTCACGGCGACGGCCCTGTCGGGCGTACGGCGCCGCGGCTGGGCCCAGTCGATCGGTGAGCGCGAGCCCGGCGTGGCCTCGGTCTCCGCGCCCGTACGCGGCCCCTCGAACCGTGTGGTGGCCGCCGTCTCGGTCTCCGGACCGATCGAGCGGCTGACCCGCCACCCGGGCCGGATGCACGCCCAGGCGGTCATCGACGCGGCCGCCCGGCTCTCCGAGGGCCTGCGCCGCAACGGCTGAGCGACGCGGCCGGCCCCCGGCCCGAACCACGCGGCCCGGCCCCGCTCCCGTACGGCGAACTCCGTCCGGGGCCGGGGCCGGGCGGCCGTGCGCCGGCTCAGGCCGCCAGCCGCTCGGCCGCCCGCTCCCCGCGGCGGGCGACCGGCACCACCCCGCGGGCCGCCCCCAGCCCGTAGGGCGGCATGTTCGCGTAGATGTTCTCGTACGAGCCCGCCGGGACGGCGTAGGTCTCGTGCCAGATGCCGACGTGCCCCCGCCCCGCCCGCGCCCGCCGGTTGAAGGCGGCCCAGGCCGGGCGGTGCGCACCGCCCTGGTCGCTCGCGTAGGCCAGCAGCTTCTCCTTCGACTCCCAGTACTGCAGGACCGCGACGTTCCGCAGTCCGGGCAGGAAGCGGTAGCCGAGCATGCCCCGCTCCGGGTCGCGCGCCAGCTCCTTGATCATGGGCGTCATCGCCCGGAGCACGGGCAGCCAACTGCGCACCGCCCGCCAGTCGTTGATCCGCATCCCGACGAGGAAGACCACCACCTCCCCGGTACCGTCCGCCGTCATCCGTCCCTGCACCGGCTTGCCGCTCATCACAGCCCCCTTGGTCACACCTGATGCTGGATAGCGTCGCTATCCATAATTGGATAGTGCCACTCCCCAAGAGGGAGCGCAAGGGGTAGGCGACCGGGGAGCGCGGGAGCGCGGCGGAGTGGCCGCCGCGACGATGTCGCGGCCTCAAGGCCAACGAGGAGCCCAACGGGCACTTCGGAACGGGCCGTTGGCCCACCGGAACAGCGAGAAGGCCCCCCGCATGACGCGGAGGGCCTTCCCTCTTACGTACCCCCGACCGGATTCGAACCGGCGCTACCGCCTTGAGAGGGCGGCGTGCTAGGCCGCTACACAACGGGGGCAAGTCTTCTTGCAGTTGAGCCTGTCACGAGGACACGCTGCGCTGGGCTACCAGGACTCGAACCTAGACTAAATGAACCAGAATCACTCGTGCTGCCAATTACACCATAGCCCATGGTGGTTTAGACCAGTACCCCCGACCGGATTCGAACCGGCGCTACCGCCTTGAGAGGGCGGCGTGCTAGGCCGCTACACAACGGGGCCCTAGCGATCCCATCCGGCCGGAGCCGGATGTTGTCACCGCAATACCATCGGGAGCGACCCTGATGATCTACGGGATGGATCTGTACCCCCGACCGGATTCGAACCGGCGCTACTGCCTTGAGAGGGCAGCGTGCTAGGCCGCTACACAACGGGGGCTTTGCAGATGAGCTCTGCGAGCTGGCCTACCAGGACTCGAACCTAGACTAACTGAACCAGAATCAGTCGTGCTGCCAATTACACCATAGGCCATCAAAGCACAACCCCCTGCGGGGGTGGTATTTGACTTACGCTTCCCGGCCGGGCCTCTCGGCCCTCTCGGGCGGCGCAGGAAGAACATTACCTGATCGTGGACGGGGCTCCAAAACCGATAACTCCGTGCAGCAGCTCGGGCAGCTCCGCCAGGCTCACGATCCGCCGCACCCCGGCCGGCAGCTCCCCGCCGGCGCCCGTGCGGTCCAGCCAGACGGCGCCCAGCCCGGCGTCCCGGGCGCCGAGCGCATCGATGTCGAGCCGGTCGCCGACGTAGACCACCTCTTCGGGCCCGAGGCCAAGCGCGGCACAGGCGCCGTGGAAGGCCTCCGCCGCGGGCTTGGCGTGTCCCAGCTCGTCCGCGCACAGCACCGCCTCGAAGTGGGTGCGGATGCCCAGCGTGGCCAGTTTGCGTTCCTGGTTGGCTACCGAGGAGTTCGACAGCACGGCCTGTCGCACCAGGGGCGCCAGCGCCGTCAGCGCGGGCTCGGAGTCCGGGAAGAGCACCCAGGACGCCTCGTAGTGCGTGATGTACCGCGCGAACCAGGCGTCCGCTTCGTCGTCGCTCAGTGCCACGCCCAGGAACGTCCGGGCCCGCTCCCTGCGGTGGTCGAGGAATCCCAGCTCACCGGCGAGGAAGCGGGCGAACTCGGTCTCCATCGCCGCGCGCCAGCGCGTCAGCGCCGCCTCCTCCCCGCCGTACGCGGCCAGCAGTCCTTCGGCGCGCAGGTGCCGCAGCGCACCGGCGCGGTCCGAGCCGGTGTAGTCGAAGAGGGTGTCGTCGATGTCCCACAGGACGGCGCGGAGGGCCATGACGGCAATCTAACGCTCCTGGGCGGGTCAGGGAGGGAATATGCCGAGGGCCCGGAAGCCGGTGCGGCTTCCGGGCCCTCGGGCACCCGTCATGGGTCAGCCGGCGAGCTTGGCCAGCGCGGCGTCGATGCGGGCGAGGGTGCGCTCCTTGCCGAGGACTTCGAGGGACTCGAAGAGCGGCAGGCCGACCGTGCGGCCGGTGACGGCCACCCGGACGGGGGCCTGGGCCTTGCCGAGCTTGAGGCCGTGCTCCTCACCGGCGGCCAGGACGGCCTCCTTGAGGGGCTCGGGGCCGGCGTTCCAGTCGGCGGCGGCGAGCTTGGCCCGGGCGGTGGTGAGCAGGGCGACCGGGTCGCCCTTCATCGCCTTGGTCCAGGACGCCTCATCCTCCACCGGCTCCTTGCGGAACAGGAAGTCGACGTTGGCGGTGATGTCGGACAGGACGGTGAGGCGGGTCTGGGCGTGCGGGGCGATCGCGCGCCAGGCGGCCTCGTCGAAGTCCGCCGGCTCCCAGTTGGCGAACGGGGCCGCCAGCCAGGGCTCGCACCGCTTGATGAAGTCCTCGACGTCCAGCTGCCGGATGTGGTCGGCGTTGATCGCCTCGGCCTTCTTCAGGTCGAAGCGGGCCGGGTTGGCGTTGACGTCCGTGATGTCGAACTTCTCGATCAGCTCGGGCACCGAGAAGATGTCCTGGTCGGCGGAGAACGACCAGCCGAGCAGCGCGAGGTAGTTGAGCAGGCCCTCGGCAGGAAGCCGCGCTCGCGGTAGAGGTTGAGCGAGGCCTGCGGGTCGCGCTTGGAGAGCTTCTTGTTGCCCTCGCCCATGACGTACGGCAGGTGACCGAACTCGGGGATCGACGAGGCGATGCCCAGCTCGATCAGCGCCTTGTACAGGGCGATCTGGCGGGGGGTGGAGGAGAGCAGGTCCTCGCCGCGCAGGACGTGGGTGATGCCCATCAGGGCGTCGTCGACCGGGTTGACGAGGGTGTACAGCGGCGCGCCGTTGGCGCGCACGATGCCGTAGTCCGGGACGTTGTCCGGGGTGAAGGTCAGCTCGCCGCGGACCAGGTCGGTGAAGGTGATCGGCTCGTCGGGCATCCGGAAGCGGATGATCGAGGTGCGGCCCTCGGCCTCGTACGCGGCCTTCTGCTCGGCGGTCAGCTCGCGGCAGGTGCCGTCGTAACCGGAGGGCCGGCCGGCCTTGCGGGCGGCCTCGCGGCGCTCGTCGAGCTCCTCGGTGGTGCAGTAGCAGGGGTACGCGTGGCCGGCGGCGAGCAGCTTCTCGGCGATGTCCTTGTAGCGGTCCATCCGCTGGGACTGGCGGTACGGCGCGTGCGGGCCGCCGACCTCGGGGCCCTCGTCCCAGTCGAAGCCGAGCCAGTGGAAGGAGTCCAGCAGCTGGTTGTAGGACTCCTCGGAGTCGCGGGCCGCGTCGGTGTCCTCGATCCGGAAGACCAGGGTGCCCTTGTGGTGCCGCGCGTAGGCCCAGTTGAACAGGGCGGTGCGGATCAGGCCGACATGGGGTTACCGGTCGGGGAGGGACAGAAACGGACGCGGACGGGGGTCGCGTTAGCCACGCTTGATCACCTTGTTGGTGAGAGTGCCGATGCCTTCGATGGTGACGGCGACCTCGTCGCCGACGTTCAGGGGGCCGACCCCGGCCGGGGTGCCCGTGAGGATGACGTCGCCGGGGAGCAGGGTCATGGCCTCGGTGATGTGCACGATCAGGTCCTCGATCGGGCGGATCATGTCGCTGGTCCGGCCGAGCTGGCGCTGTTCGCCGTTGACCGTGCACTGGATCGCGAGGCCCGCGGCGACGTCGGCGGGGCCAGCCCGGTCTCGACCCAGGGGCCGAGCGGGCAGGAGCTGTCGAAGCCCTTGGCCCGGGCCCACTGCTTCTCGCGCTGCTGGACGTCGCGCGCGGTGACGTCGTTGGCGCAGGTGTAGCCGAGGATGACGTCCTTGGCGCGTTCGCGGGGCACCTCGCGGCACATCCGCCCGATGACGACGGCGAGCTCCGCCTCGTGGTGCACCTCCTGGGAGAAGGAGGGGTAGGCGATGGGTCACCGGGGCCGATCACCGAGGTGGACGGCTTGAAGAAGGTGACGGGCACGTCCGGGACGGCGTTGCCCAGCTCGGCGGCGTGTTCGGCGTAGTTGCGGCCCACGCAGACGACCTTGTTGGGCAGGACGGGAGGCAGCAGCCGGACCTTGTCGAGGGGAACCTTCTGGCCCGAGCGCTCGAATTCCGCGAAGGGATGACCCTTGATGACGTCGAGTTCGTCGCCTTCGAGGACGCCGAAGCCGACGTTGCCGTCGATGGAGAATCTGGCGATGCGCACGGGTGCCGCTGCCCCTCAGTGATCATTGACCGGAGTTGACACTCCAGGCTATCGCCCCTTTTTGGGCGCGCGCTCACCCATGGGCGCCGCGGCGGTCCGCGGCCGCTGCCCCTCGGCCGCGTGATTACGCGGTGACGGCCTGCTCGGGGGCGTCCATCAGGACGGTGCGCCGGGGGTTGGCGGTCTGCGCGGGGAGATCGACGGTGTGCTCCGGGGCCTCGGGGAGGGGGGTGCCGAGCTCGTCGGCGTCCTTGAGGTGGGCCAGGGTGGTGCGCCGCGGGTTGGCTATGTTGCGGAACATCATCGTCGTCTTCACTTCGGTACGCCTCGTGTGGTCGAAAGGTGGTGATCGGCCGGTGGAAAAGCCGTTGCGGAAACCTGTCTTGTCGGTTTCGGCAACTGTGTAAAGCGTCAGGCTATGCGCGCTATTCCCTCCGAAGTGCTGGGGAACTCAACGATCTTCCTGTGAGTTTGCTCACGAGCCGTGCGACAAAAGCCGCATTTCCCATGATCAACAACCCTGGGCGAATCGGACAATGACGGATTGAAGCGCACGTTCCGCTCCCGATCACCGCACCTGGGACAGCCGGCAGAGGCGTGCGACTCGCGGGCAAAAGTCCGATATCTCCAGCGCCTTCTTCTACAACTCGTGACGTGGTCCGTACATTGCGTCATCCACGTCACAGCCACCCGCTCCGCTCTTGTTGGAGATCCGGCACTGTGCTGGAATTCCACGGACCGCCGCACGTTTCAGCCGGCGCGCAGGGCGCAAGGTGGCGCCGCGCGGTGGTGCCGCTCTCTCGGCCAGAGGGGGCAGCCCGCCGGTCATTCACGACCGCCCATGGGGGATTCACGGTCCCCTATACGACTCGACACCGTCCCGCCGAGGTGGGACGCCTGGTCCAGAGGTTGCGACGCTAGTGCAGGGACGTTTCAAGAGGGATGGCAGCGCTGCGGCGGAACCGGAGCTGCGCGGCGGAACCGACCGCGCCTCCTCGCCCAGCGCGACCGCAACAACCCGGCGGGCGGCCTGACGTCGTCCGACCGCGGCGGCCAGGCGCCGGGCGGTGATGCCGCGGACACCGGTGCGCCCAAGGCCGCGACCGGCCCCGGTTCGCGAATAGCGCTGCGCAACTGGCGCATCAGCACCCGACTGGTCTCCCTGCTCGCGCTGCCCGTGGTCGCCGCCACCACGCTCGGCGGCATGCGCATCGCCACGCAGCTGGAGAACATCGACCAGCTCGACAAGATGCAGATGCTCACCGAGATGACCCGGCAGGCGACCGAGCTCGCCGACGCGCTGCAGGTCGAGCGGGACAAGTCGGCCGGTCCGCTGGCCGGCAGCGGCAACGCCAAGGACGACGCGAACGTCGTCGCCCCCCGTGAGGCGACCGACCGCGCCAAGCTGTCCTTCAACCAGGCCACCGGCGACATCCAGGGCCAGGACGCCACGATGGCCGGCGTCCGGGCGACCATCCTGGAGATCGGCCGCCAGCTCAACACCCTCAACGAGATCCGCGCCAACGCCTACAAGGACGACGGCAACACCGCGCGGACCGTCACCAGCTACAACCAGCTGATCAACTCGCTGCTGTCGCTCTCCCAGGACATGGCGCAGGCCACCAGCAACCCGGAAATGATCCGCAGTACCCGTGCGCTGGCGGCGTTCTCGTCGGCCAAGGAGTACGCGTCGATCCAGCGCGCCCTGATCAGTGCCGGCCTCGCCCACAAGGGCGGCCCGGAGCTGTCCGCCAACGACCGGCAGGCCGGCCACAACGCCGAGATCAGCGAGAAGGCCGCCCGGGACCGGTTCTCGCAGATCTACGCCAACAACGCCGGCGCGCTCACCCGCGGCCTGGACGGCAACAACGACGAGATCAAGGCGGCGTCCGCCTTCTCGCACCGCGCCTTCGCCAGCGCCTCCGGCATCCGCAGCCAGGACTACCGCTACCTCGACTGGTACGACTCCGACACCGTCAAGATCGACGAGATGTCGCGGATCGAGACCACGCTGCTGTCGGAGATGGAGCAGAAGTCCCGCGAGGCCCGCGACGAGGCCACGCAGGACGCCCTCATCAACGGTGCGCTGATCCTGCTCGTCCTCGGCGTCTCGCTGGTCGGCGCGTTCGTCGTGGCCCGCTCCATGGTCCGCTCGCTGCGCCGGCTGCAGGACACCGCCCAGAAGGTCGCCCAGGACCGGCTGCCCGAGCTGGTCAAGCAGCTCTCCGAGTCCGACCCGCAGGACGTGGACACCTCCGTCGAGTCGGTCGGTGTGCACAGCCGGGACGAGATCGGCCGGGTGGCCGCGGCCTTCGACGACGTGCACCGCGAGGCGGTCCGCCTCGCCTCCGAGCAGGCACTGCTGCGGGGCAACGTCAACGCGATGTTCACCAACCTCTCGCGCCGTTCCCAGGGTCTGATCCAGCGTCAGCTGTCGCTGATCTCCGAACTGGAGTCCCGCGAGGCCGACCCGGACCAGCTCTCCTCGCTCTTCAAGCTCGACCACCTCGCGACCCGTATGCGCCGTAACGGCGAGAACCTCCTGGTCCTCGCGGGTGAGGAGCCGGGCCGCCGGTGGACCCGCCCGGTGCCGCTGGTCGACGTGCTCCGTGCCGCCGCCTCCGAGGTGGAGCAGTACGAGCGCATCGAGCTCAACGCCGTCCCGCAGACCGAGGTCGCCGGCCGGGTCGTCAACGACCTCGTGCACCTGCTCGCCGAGCTGCTGGAGAACGCCACCTCGTTCTCCTCCCCGCAGACCAAGGTCAAGGTCACCGGCCACGCGCTGCCCGACGGCCGCGTCCTGGTCGAGATCCACGACACCGGCATCGGCCTGTCCCCCGAGGACCTCTCGGCGATCAACGAGCGGCTGGCCAGCCCGCCGACCGTGGACGTCTCGGTCTCCCGCCGGATGGGTCTGTTCGTGGTCGGCCGGCTGTCCCTGCGGCACGGCATCCGCATCCAGCTCCGGCCGTCCGACTCCGGCGGCACCACCGCACTGGTCATGCTGCCGGTCGACGTCGCCCAGGGCGGCAAGAAGCCGGCGCCGAGCACCGCCAAGAGCCCGTCCGGCGAGGTCGGCGGTGCGCCGGCCAGCCGGCTCGCCGGCCTCCAGCCGCGCGGCCAGGTCGGTTCCGGCCCGGGCGCCGGCGGCCGTCCCGCGCTGCCCGGCCGCGGCGGTCCCGGTGGCGCCCCGAACGCCTTCGGCGCCCCCTCCGGACGCCCCGCGCCCGCCGGCGCCGCACCCGGTGCCCCGGCCGCGGGCGGCGACGCCCGTCCGCCCGCCGCGCGCTCCGGCGGTGCGCGCCCCGCGCTGCCCACCCGCGGTGCGGACAACGGGCCCGCGGCGACCGTCGCCCCGCCCACCGGTGCGCCCCGCCGCGAGGAGCGCGCGGAGCTGCCGGCCCGCGGTCCGGCGGCCGAACTGCCGGGCGGTACGCCGGCCGGCGGCGGCCGCGGTGGCCAGGACGCCTTCGGCGGTCAGCAGCAGCCGGGCGGTACGAGCTGGGGTGCCCGCCGCGAGCGCGGCGGTCAGGACGACTGGCCGCTGACGCCCCGCGAGGCGCAGGACCGGCCGCGCGGCCACGAGGAGCCGGAGACCACCGGAAGCTTCGAGCGGCCCGCGCCGGCCGGCGGCCCCGGTGACACCGCCGAGTTCGCCCGCCCGGACTTCAACGCCCCGCCGCCCGCGGCGAAGGCCCCGGAACGCGAGCCGGACCGCTACGACACGGGTCAGTACGACACGGGCCAGTACCCGACGGACCGTTACGACACCGGCGAGTACCCCGCGGACCGCTACGACACCGGCGAGTACCCGGCGGACCGCTTCCCGCGGCCCGCCGCCGAGGCCGACCCGTACGAGACCGGGCAGCTCGACGCCCGTCAGCTGCGGCAGCCGGACGCGGGCCGGGCCGGTTACGCCGACGACCCGCAGAGCACCGGCCAGTTCCCGGCGGCCGGGCCGCAGGACGGCCGCGCGCCCGAGCCGGACGTGCTCGGCGCCGCCGACGCCGGTCCCGGTGACGGCCGTACGCCGATCTTCGACACGATCGAGTCCAACTGGTTCAGCCACCCGGCGGCAGCCGCTGCCGGTGTGCCGCCGCAGGGCCCCACCGAGGAGCCGGAGGCGCCGCGGCTGCCGCGCCGCGGATCCGCGGCGGCCCCGGGCGCGCCCGCCGAGCCGCAGGGCAACGCCGCACGCAACCCGGAGCGGGCCGACGCCACGGCGCAGTGGCGCAGTTCGCCGAACGACGAGACCTGGCGGCAGGCGGAGCAGATCCGTCAGCCGGCCTCGGGCGGTATCACCACCTCCGGGCTGCCGCGCCGGGTCCCGCGCGCCAACCTCGTCGCGGGCACCGCCCAACAGCAGCAGCCCGCCCAGAGCGGTCCGCAGGTCTCCCGCGCGCCGGGTGATGTGCGTGGCCGGCTGACCAATCTCCGTCGCGGTATCCAGCAGGGCCGGCAGGCCGGGACGTCGTCCACCGGCAACCACGGCATTGTCGATCCCACTCACCAGCAGGAGCGTTAGTTGAGTCCGATGAGCCAGGCGGCGCAGAATCTGAACTGGTTGATCACCAACTTCGTGGACAACACCCCCGGGGTGTCCCACACGGTGGTGGTCTCCGCGGACGGGCTGCTCCTCGCGATGTCCGAGGGCTTCCCCCGTGACCGCGCCGACCAGTTGGCGGCGGTGGCCTCCGGGCTGACCTCGCTGACCTCCGGCGCGTCCCGCATCTTCGAGGGCGGGAGCGTCAACCAGACCGTGGTGGAGATGGAGCGTGGCTTCCTCTTCATCATGTCCGTCTCCGACGGATCGTCGCTGGCCGTGCTCGCGCACCCCGAGTGCGACATCGGTCTGGTCGGCTACGAGATGGCCCTGCTGGTCGACCGCGCGGGCACGGTGCTCACGCCCGACCTGCGCGCAGAACTCCAGGGCAGTCTGCTGAACTGACGGCGTCCGCAGCGCCGCCCCGTCCAGCACCACACCACCCATTCGTGCCGCACCCCCCACCGGCCCAACCCGACGACAGCGCGCGCTGTCCCGTCCGGAGGACCCCATGACCCCGCCACCTGCCTCGCCCGGCCCGTACGGCGCCTACAGCCAAGCGCCGTACGGGAGCGAAGGTGACCAGCCGCTGGTGCGCCCGTACGCCATGACCGGAGGCCGGACCCGGCCGCGCTACCAGCTCGCCATCGAGGCGCTGGTCAGCACGACCGCCGACCCCGCCCAGCTGCCCGGGCTGCTGCCCGAGCACCAGCGGATCTGCCACCTGTGCCGTGAGGTGAAGTCGGTCGCCGAGGTCTCCGCGCTGCTGCACATCCCGCTGGGCGTGGCGCGGATCCTCGTCGCGGACCTGGCAGAGGCCGGGATGGTGGCGATCCACCAGCCCGGTGGCAGCGGCGAGGCCGGCGGTACGCCGGACGTGACCTTGCTGGAGAGGGTGCTCAGTGGACTTCGCAAGCTCTGACGGCGGCTTCGCCGCGAGCCCGGCCCGCGCCACCACGTCCGCGAAGATCGTGGTGGCGGGCGGCTTCGGCGTGGGCAAGACCACGTTCGTCGGCGCGGTCTCGGAGATCAACCCGCTGCGCACGGAGGCCGTCATGACCTCCGCGTCGGCGGGGATCGACGACCTCAGCCACGTGCAGGACAAGACCACGACGACCGTGGCGATGGACTTCGGCCGGATCACGCTGGACCAGGACCTGATCCTGTACCTCTTCGGTACGCCGGGCCAGGACCGCTTCTGGTTCATGTGGGACGACCTGGTCCGCGGTGCCATCGGCGCGGTCGTGCTGGTGGACACCCGCCGCCTGGCCGACTGCTTCCCGGCCGTCGACTACTTCGAGAACAGCGGCCTGCCGTTCGTCGTCGCCCTCAACGGCTTCGAGGGGCACCAGCCCTACACGCCCGACGAAGTGCGTGAGGCGCTACAGATCGGTCCCAACACCCCGATCATCACGACCGACGCCCGGCACCGCAGCGAGGCCAAGAGCGCGCTCATCACGCTCGTCGAGCACGCGCTGATGGCCCGGCTCCAGTAGGAACCGGCCGGCGCTCCGGTTCGTCATCAGTAGTGGACGGCCCGGCAGTTGATTCTCATGGGTGGCGCAGCCCTGCCCAGGGCTGCGCCCCACCATCCGCGAAGGGATCTGTGTCCTTCGACACGCCCACAAATTCGCTTCATAACGTTTCGACAGTGAATCCCCGAGGTTTCGACACCGCACGCGCATGCCCGGCTTCGCTGCGCTCACGGATCGCTTGTCTTTTGCTGCACCTCGCCCTTAACGCCCCTTTTATCTGAGGGCCTTCCGGGCCTGCTCCAGCTTTGCTCAGTGTTTGGAACGCACCGCCCTGACGTGCTGAAATTCGCTGAACTCCGGAGTAGGAACGCCCAGAAGAAACGGCACAGCAGGTAGTGCCGGCCGCCGAGAGGTTGTTGGTCGAGTGAGGCGAAGCACGTCTAGCCCCGAGCCGCAGGAACCGCGGCGGGGCAACTTCACCCCGCCACCGAGAGGTGGCGTACCGGCTTCCGACGCGCCCGAGGACACGGTCGCGAAGCCTCCGGTCACCGGTAGCAAGTACTCCCCGCGCAACTGGCGGGTGGCCACCCGGCTGAACGCGATCCTGCTGATCCCCGTGCTGCTCGCCCTGGTTCTGGGCGGCCTGCGGGTGAACACCTCCTTCGCCACCTGGCAGGAGGCGCAGGACGCGGAGAACACCGCGAAGCTCGTGCGTGCCGCGCTCTCCTACAGCACCGCCCTGATCGACGAGCGGGACCGCACCGCGGCGCCGCTGCTGGAGGGCAAGAAGAACGACCCGACCGTCCAGGAGGCCCGGGACGCCACCGACTCCGCCGCGGACGCGTTCCACAAGGCCGCCAAGGCCATGCCGGACAAGCCGGGCCTGAAGCGCCGGCTCGCCTCGTTCGAGAAGGTCGAGCCCAAGCTCCAGCAGCTGCGCCAGGCCGCGTACACCTCGAAGCTGCACGGTGTGCAGACCGAGGAGGGCTACGTCGAGGTCCAGCACCCGCTGATGGAGTTCGCCAACGAGCTCGGCCTGGGCACCGGCAACATCACCTCGTACGGCCGCACCGTCTACGCCGTGGCGCTGGCCAAGGCGGCCGAGTCGCTGGAGCGCTCGATCGGCACCCACCTGCTGGTCGACCCGGCGACGCCGCAGGGCGGCAAGGAGCACAAGCTCCAGCTGACCGCCTTCGCGTCGTACCGCTACCTGGAGGGCATCGCCATCGGCGAGTACACCTCCGGCGGCACCCCGGAGGACGTCGAGCGGCTGCAGAAGGACGCCGCCGCGCTGAAGCAGGCGGCGCAGCAGAAGATCGCACAGGCAAAGGAACAGGCACAGGCCGCGAACCGGCCGTTCCGCACCCCGCCGTCGATCGACCAGATGTCCACCTGGATCGGGACCGGCGCGGCGCCGGAGACGCTGAGCCTGAAGGGCATCACCTCCGACAGCTACTTCGCGGCCGCAACCGGCAAGTTCAACATGTACCGGTCCATCGAGAAGGACCTGGCCGACAAGGCCGTGAACGAGGCCGCGCAGATCTCCGCGGACGCCAAGCAGTCCACCTTCGTCGACTCCGCGATCGTGCTCGCCGCGCTGATCATCGCGTTCGTCGTGGCCGGTCTGATGGCCCGCCGGATGAGCCGCAACATGCGCCAGCTGCGCAACGCCGCCTTCGGCGTCGCCGAGCAGCGGCTGCCGATGCTGGTCGACCAGCTCTCCCGGACCGCCCCCGGCCGGGTCGACACCCGCGTCACCCCGATCCCGATCGCCACCACCGACGAGATCGGTGAGGTCGCCCGGGCCTTCGACCAGGTGCACCGCGAGGCCGTCCGGCTGGCCGCCGAGCAGGCGCTGCTGCGGGGCAACGTCAACGCGATCTTCACCAACCTCTCCAGCCGCAACCAGGGCCTGATCGAGCGTCAGCTGGAGCTGATCACCGACCTGGAGAACAACGAGGCGGACCCGGACCAGCTGGAGAGCCTCTTCCGGCTCGACCACCTCGCGACCCGTATGCGCCGCAACGGCGAGAACCTCCTCATCCTCGCCGGCGAGGAGCCGGGCCGCCGCTGGAACCAGCCGGTGCCGCTGGTCGACGTCCTGCGGGCGGCGATCAGTGAGGTCGAGTCGTACGAGCGAATAGACCTCACCGGGGTGCCGGAGAGCGAGATCCACGGCACCGCCGTGACCGACCTCGTGCACCTGCTCTCCGAGCTGCTGGAGAACGCCACCACCTTCTCCTCGCCGCAGACCAAGGTGCGGGTGACCGCGACCCGGCTGCCCGACGGCCGGGTGATGATCGAGATCCACGACAAGGGCATCGGGCTCACCCCCGAGGACTTCGCGGACATCAACCACAAGCTGGCGAACCCGCCGAGCGTGGACGCCGCGATCTCCCAGCGCATGGGCCTGTTCGTGGTCGGCCGGCTGGCCGACCGGCACGGGATCCGGGTGCAGCTGCGCCCCTCCGGCGAGCAGGCGGGCACCACGTCCCTGGTCATGCTGCCCGAGGCGATCACCCACGGTGGTGGCGGCGACGAGCAGTTCGAGGACGACTTCACGGTCTCCCGGATCGTCCCCGAGCACCAGCAGGGGGCCTACGAGGGCCACCAGCGCACCGCCGCCGAGCTGGGCTTCGACGACAGCCGCTACGCCCGCACGGACGCCGCGGACCTGGACATGGTCGGCCGCTCGCTGATGCGCGAGGAGCGCCGGGCCGCGCTGGAGGCACAGACCACCGGTGGCGAGCGCCCGGCCGAGGGGCCGGAGGTCGGCAATCCGCTCTTCCGCGACCCGGCGACGTCCGCCACCGGCTACCAGGGCCACCCCGCCCCGGGCTATCCGGAAGCTGATCAACCGCTCTACGACGACCGGTCGCACGGCAGCCAGGCGTTCGGTGATCTGGGCTTCCCGGAGACCACCGGCCAGCAGCCATACGTCTCGCACGAACCGGTACAGCCGGACGAATGGTCCGAACGCCACGCATTCGAGGGCTACTTCGGGACCGAAGCGGAATCTGACCGGAATACAACTGCCGCTCCCGCTGACGCGCCCGAGCGCGTACCATTCGAGCGTCCGGGCCCCACACCGAGCGACTCGCACTCGCTGACGGACGCCGGCCTTCCGCGCCGCGGAGGCCGCGACCAGCAGGCAGAGCAGTTTCAGCAGCCGCGGAGCGCGCCGGAGACCGGCCAGGACGGCTCCGACTGGCGCAGCTCGAACGACGAGCGCTGGGAGCGGGCGGAGCGGCTGCGCGAGCCGAAGGCGGGCGGAGTCACAGCCTCCGGTCTTCCCCGTCGGGTGCCCAAGGCCAACCTGGTCGAGGGTGCCGCGGAGCAGACCCCGCAGGGCGGCCCCCAGGTCTCCCGCGCCCCGGAGGACGTCCGCGGCAGGTTGAGCAACCTGCGCCGCGGAGTCCAGCAGGGACGCAATGTCGGCACGGACCCCTCCGGGGTCCCCCAGAATGACCAACAGGGCTTCGGCCCCGGCAGCACCTACGATCAGGAGCGTTAGTGTGAGCCCGATGAGCCAGGCGGCGCAGAATCTGAACTGGTTGATCACCAACTTCGTGGACAACACCCCCGGGGTGTCCCACACGGTCGTGGTCTCCGCGGACGGACTCCTTCTCGCGATGTCCGAGGGCTTCCCCCGTGACCGCGCCGACCAGTTGGCGGCGGTGGCCTCCGGGCTGACCTCGCTGACCTCCGGCGCGTCCCGCATCTTCGAGGGCGGGAGCGTCAACCAGACCGTGGTGGAGATGGAGCGTGGCTTCCTCTTCATCATGTCCGTCTCCGACGGATCGTCGCTGGCCGTGCTCGCGCACCCCGAGTGCGACATCGGTCTGGTCGGCTACGAGATGGCCCTGCTGGTCGACCGCGCGGGCACGGTGCTCACGCCCGACCTGCGCGCAGAACTCCAGGGCAGTCTTCTCAACTAGCAAACAGGCAGTGCGTTTCCCGCCGCCGCGTCTTATGGTTCGGTGGCGCGACCGGCGTCAGACAGGCAAGTTGAAGGAGGAGACGTGGCAACGCCCCCTAGCGGATACCCGTACGGTTCCGGGCAGGAGTCCGGGCCTGTGGGCGAGACCCATCACAACCGCTTCAACTTCCCGTCTGCGCCGAGCCGCCGGTCGC
The DNA here is from genome assembly GCF_026153355.1 of Streptomyces endophytica. GTDB lineage: Bacteria > Actinomycetota > Actinomycetes > Streptomycetales > Streptomycetaceae > Streptomyces > Streptomyces endophytica. The sequence continues at coordinate 366,385 of NZ_CP110636.1, forward strand.
AGCGGCCCCAGCCATCGCAGCCGGGGCCGTACGACTCCCAGCCGTACGAGCCGTCGGTGTACGACCAGCCGCAGCCACCGCGCATCCAGCCGGTGCAGCCGCCGCGGAAGCCCGAGCCCGCCCCCACCGGGGCGAACAACCCGCTCGTGCGCCCGTACGCCATGACCGGTGGCCGGACCCGGCCGCGCTACCAGCTCGCCATCGAGGCGCTGGTCAGCACGACCGCCGACCCGGCCAAGCTGCAGGGCCAGCTGCCGGAGCACCAGCGCATCTGCCACCTCTGCCGCGAGATCAAATCGGTGGCCGAGATCTCGGCCCTCCTCTCCATCCCCCTCGGCGTCGCCCGAATCCTCGTCGCCGACCTGGCGGAGGCCGGGCTCGTCGCCATCCATCAGCCCGGCGGGGACGAGACCGCCGGCGGACAGCCAGATGTGACACTGCTCGAAAGGGTGCTCAGTGGACTTCGCAAGCTCTAGCGGTGCAGCCCGCTCCACCACCTCCGCGAAGATCGTGGTGGCGGGCGGCTTCGGCGTGGGCAAGACCACGTTCGTCGGGGCCGTCTCAGAGATCAATCCGCTGCGTACCGAAGCCGTGATGACCTCCGCCTCCGCGGGGATCGACGACCTCACGCACGCGCCGGACAAGACGACCACGACCGTGGCGATGGACTTCGGCCGGATCACGCTGGACCAGGACCTGATCCTGTACCTCTTCGGTACGCCGGGCCAGGACCGCTTCTGGTTCATGTGGGACGACCTGGTCCGCGGTGCCATCGGCGCCGTCGTCCTGGTGGACACCCGCCGCCTCGCCGACTGCTTCCCGGCCGTCGACTACTTCGAGAACAGCGGCCTGCCGTTCGTCATCGCCCTCAACGGCTTCGACGGGCACCAGCCCTACACGCCCGACGAGGTCCGTGAGGCCCTCCAGATCGGCCCGGACGCCCCCATCATCACCACGGACGCCCGGCACCGCAGCGAGGCCAAGAGCGCGCTCATCACGCTCGTCGAGCACGCCCTGATGGCGCGCCTGCGCTAGCACCGCCGCGTACCGGCCCCCCGTGCCCGTACGCCGCACCAGCCGGAAGGCCCCCACATCGCGTGATGCGGGGGCCTTCGGCGTGTCCGCGGCACGAGCCGCGCGCGGCTACTTACGTGCCGGGCACTCCTTCCAGGCGAAGTGGTACACGGTGTTGATGCTGCCGTCGGTGGAGTCCATGGCCATGAAGCTGGTGGCCTTGGGGTCGGCCGACTTGCCGTCCACCCTCAGCTCGGTGTTGATGTTGAAGTAGCGCTCCTCGCCGCAGGGCGCGTAGACGAGGGCGTCGATGTCGGTCTCGTCCGAGGACTGCCAGTTGTTGTCGTAGGGGCCGGCGAAGCTGTGGCTCTTGCGGGCCGTCTGCTGCTGGCCCTGGAAGTAGTAGTTCGCCTGCTCCAGGCCCTTGGCGCCGGGGGCCAGCGAGGCGTAACCGCGGTAGTCGGCGCGGGCGATCGCGTAGGTGAAGCCCTGCGGGACGTGGACGTTGAGGGCGATCTGGCAGTTCTTGCGGGCGTCGGTGGGCTTGCTGGTGCCGCCCGCCTGGGCGAGGTACTCGCTGTAGGTGACGGTGAAGGCGGTGTTGTCGGGGGCGATGGCCACCGCGGCGCTGCCGGGTCTGCAGCCCGATCCGTTGACCGTGGCGACGGTAATGGTGATCTTGCCGGACGGCGGGTCGTCGCCGAACCGCGCTGGGGTGGGGGATGCCGATCCGGCGAGGAGCAACGATGCCACTGCGGCACCAGCACTGAGCGTGCTGAGCATGGGCTCTTCCTTCCGGTCGTCCTAGGCCCGCGGGGCGGGAACACCAGGAGTGGGGATGACGAGCGCATGCCAGCACGGGGATCTCCCCTTGACCAGCTCTGCTCCGCAGGATTGGGGCGAACCTACGCCTTGATTCGGACGTCGGCTACCGAATCGGAACCCCCGGACGCCGTGGTACTGATGCGACGTCAACTACCTTTGCTCACAAGGAAGTTGAAAAGGGAACAGGAAGGGCCCCGCAGCCGTGCCGCGGGGCCCTTCCGTGGGTGTTCTCTCAGCGCTGCCAGCTGGTCGCGCCGTGGAAGCCGGTCTGGCGCTCCAGGCGGCGCCAGCGGGCGGCGGTGGCGCGCGGGCCGGCCGGGGCGGCGGCCGGGCGGTGCGCGGCGCGGGCCAGCAGGACGGCGGTCAGGGCGGCGAGCTCTTCCTCGCTGGCCTGGCCCTTCTCCACGCGGATCGGGTCGGTGCGGTGGGCAGGATTCACGGTGTCTTCTTCTCCGTCGTCGCGTCGTCGGTGAGTCGCGGGTGCGGGATGGCTACTGGGGCGGGTTGCCGTGCTTGCGGGCCGGGAGGTCGGCGTGCTTGGTGCGCAGCATGTCCAGGGCCCGGATGAGCGTCCGGCGGGTGTCGGTGGGGTCGATGACGTCGTCGACCAGACCGCGCTCGGCCGCGTAGTACGGGTGCATCAGCTCGGACTTGTACTCCTTGACCATGCGGGTGCGCATGGCCTCGGAGTCGTCGGCCTCGGCGATCTGCTTGCGGAAGATGACGTTGGCGGCGCCCTCCGCGCCCATCACCGCGATCTCGTTGGTCGGCCAGGCGTAGGTCAGGTCGGCGCCGATGGACTGGGAGTCCATGACGATGTAGGCGCCGCCGTAGGCCTTGCGCAGCACGATGGAGATGCGCGGCACGGTGGCGTTGCAGTACGCGTACAGCAGCTTGGCGCCGTGCCGGATGATGCCGCCGTGCTCCTGGTCGACGCCGGGCAGGAAGCCGGGCACGTCGAGCAGGGTGACGATCGGGATGTTGAAGGCGTCGCACATCTGGACGAAGCGGGCGGCCTTCTCGGACGCCTCGATGTCCAGCACACCGGCCAGCGACTGCGGCTGGTTGGCGATGATGCCGACCACCTTGCCGTCGAAGCGGCTCAGCGCGCAGATGATGTTGGTCGCCCAGCGCTCGTGGACCTCCAGGTACTCGCCGTCGTCGACGATCTCCTCGATGACCTTGCGCATGTCGTACGGGCGGTTGCCGTCGGCCGGCACCAGGTCCAGCAGCGCGTCGCCGGAGCGGTCGGCCGGGTCCTCGCACGGCACCGCCGGCGGGTTCTCACGGTTGTTCGCCGGCAGCAGGGAGAGGAGGTAGCGGACCTCCTCCAGGCAGGTCTGCTCGTCGTCGTAGGCGAAGTGGCAGACACCGGACGTCTCGGCGTGCACATCGGCGCCGCCCAGGCCGTTCTGGGTGATCTCCTCGCCGGTCACCGCACGGACCACGTCCGGGCCGGTGATGAACATCTGGGAGGTCTCGCGGACCATGAACACGAAGTCCGTCAGGGCCGGGGAGTAGGCCGCGCCGCCCGCGCACGGGCCGAGCATGACCGAGATCTGCGGGATGACCCCGGAGGCCTTGGTGTTGCGCTGGAAGATGCCGCCGTAGCCGGCCAGCGCCGAGACGCCCTCCTGGATGCGGGCGCCGGCGCCGTCGTTGAGCGACACCAGCGGGGCACCGGCCTGGATGGCCATGTCCATGATCTTGTGGATCTTCGTGGCGTGCGCCTCGCCGAGCGCGCCGCCGAAGATCCGGAAGTCGTGTGCGTAGACGAACACCGTACGGCCGTGGACCGTGCCCCACCCGGTGATCACACCGTCGGTGTACGGCTTCTTCGCCTCCAGACCGAAGCCCGTCGCCCGGTGCCGGCGGAGCGGCTCGACCTCGTTGAACGAGTCCTCGTCCAGCAGCAGCTCGATCCGCTCGCGCGCCGTCAGCTTGCCCTTGGCACGCTGGGCCTCGGTCGCCCGCTCGCTGGGTCCGCGCCGGACCTGCTCACGGATGGCGTGCAGCTCGGCGACGCGCCCGCGGGCGTCGTTGGCGCCGGCGGGCAGATCTTCGACAGTGGTCATGTATCGACGGTACGTGTGCGGGGCGCCGCACACCGATGTCGGTTTCGTACAACGTCACATGCGTTTTGGTGGGCAGGCAGTACAGAACCCTCCTGTACGCGGCCCGCGTCCCGCCCTCCGTTCGGGTGGCCGGCCCCCGGTTCCTCTGTATGGGCCCGACAAACGGCCGCCGAGTGATGTTGTGGTGACCGGTGGTCCGCGGGCCCGGACGAGCGGCGGCCCCAAGGCTCGGCGGAGCGGGCCCCGGCGCAGGTCAGCGCAGTCGGACCGTGCAGCGGTGGGTGGCGCAGACCGTACCGGGGCGGACCCGCAGCCGCAGGCCCGGTCCGCTCGCCAGCACCTCGATCGACGGGTCGTGGTCGAGCACCGCCCGCACCGGCCGCGACCAGGTGATCTCCACCGGATCACCGGTCCGCGCGGGGGCCGCGACGCACAGCCGGGCGGTCCGTCCGCCCGGCGCCTTACGCACCAGCACGCTCACCGGGCCACTGCTGCACAGCGGCCCGGCGCTCCCCGCCCGCCAGAAGTTCGCGGCCGTTACGCCGAGCGGGTGGACGGCGATCGCCTGACGGCACGCGTCGTTGGCGAGCACGGTCAGCCAGTGCGGGTCGGCGGCCCGCGCCGCGACGGCCCGCGTGGAGGCTCCCGGCATCAGGAGATACGCATAACGGGCATCAGCCGGATCGAGCCCGTGATCGCACCACAACGTGACATACCGCCTGGTGAACGGTTCCGGCGACGAGGTGGTGTTGATGTCGTGCCAGGAACCGGTGCGGGCCTCACGCAGCGCGTGCAGGGGGATGCCGCCGGGGAAGACGTAGCCGCCGTGCCCGGCGAGGTGGGCCCAGCGGACGCGGCGGAAGGCGGTACGGCGGCCGAGCGTGCCGGGCTGCCGTACGCCGTCGACGGTGAGCGCGGCCGTGCCGTACTCCCCCAGGCACCGGTTGTCGACGACGGTCTCGACCGCCACGCCGTCCCGCGCGGTGATCCCGGCGCCCAGACAGACGACGCAGTCCGCGAGCGCGAACCAGGACTTCCGGGCGCTCAGCGTCGAGGACAGCCCCCGCAGATGCTGCCCGAGGGCGGCGAATTCCCCGTCGGTGGTCCCCCCGACCCACCGGACGTCGGGCTTCGGCTCGCCCCAGCCGCCGCCTTCGTTGTCCGCGAGCGGCTTGGTGGAGACGGTGGTGCCGGGCAGCCGGTACGGATCGACGGTCGGCCAGAAGGCATCGGTGTACTGGTCCCCGCCGAAGTCCGCACCCCACCAGTACGTCATCCCCGCACCGGTGTGCCAGCCGCGGCGGTTCTCGCCGTTGCCGTTCTCGTAGTACGTGATCCGGTCCGAGCACATCGCCACGTTCGCGGCCCAGCCGGGGCGGCGGTGCACGGCGCGGTCCATGGCCGCGAAGAGCCGGTGGCCGACGGGCTCGGCGGCGGCCGGCCCCGGCCCGTCGGCGATCTTCCGCAGCCGGGCGAGGTCGGCGACGCCGTACTGCCGGTCGGTGAGGACCGGCAGGGTGCGGTCGCGGGCGATCCAGCCCTTGACCATCGCGTGCCAGCGGTCCCGTTCGGCGGCGCTCGCGCTCTCACCGAGCAGCGCGATGGCGGCGATCAGCGCATGCCCGTGGTAGTGGTCGCTGCGCAGCACCCGCCGCTCGTCGTTCCGGAGGTAACCGCGGCTGATCGCACGGCCGTTGACGCTGTCCATCATCAACCCGTTGTGCAGCAGCGGCGCGTACGCGTGCGCCACGCTGTCCGAGATGATCTGCCGCCCCGGATCGGTGACCTCCCACTCCGACCCGTCGAGCAGCGCGAACAGCCGCCCCAGCCCGTCCAGCAGGACGTAGCCGTAGGTACCGGAGTAGGCGACCCAGGTGTGCTGCACGAACGAGCCGTCGGCGTAGAGCCCGTCGCCCTCGCTGACGTACGGGAACACCGGCGAGAGGGCGTCCCGGGCCAGTGCGATCTTGGCGGGCGCCCGGCCGAGGATGCCGCGCAGGGCGACCACCCGGCACAGGTCGACGCGGTTGGCGCCGGTGCTGGTGCCGGTGTAGTCGCCGAGCATCGTGTCCGGCACGAAGTGGTCGACGGCGGCGAGGCAGCGCCCGCGCAGTTCCTCGGTCAGCCCGCCCGGCAGCCGCTCCGCCACGAACACCAGCGTGTCGAGGAGAAGCCTCGGACTGCCGATCTGCCACTCCCACCAGTTGCCGTAGCGGGTGGTACCGGGGTGGTAGACGGTGTCGTCCAGATGCGCGAGTCCTCGGCGGACGGCGTCGGCGAGGTCCGGGTCACCGGTGTGCCCGGTCCCGGGCTGGGCGCAGGCCTGGGCCATCGTGTTCAGCCGGCCGTAGCTCTGGGTGATGCCGGAGGGCGGGTCGTACGGGCAGTCCGGCCACAACGAGCCCGCGGCCGGCCGCATGCTCGCCAGGAACCCGGCGGCGAGTGCGCCGGTCTCCCGCAGTACGGCCGCGTACGGCGGGGCGTCCGGGTCGAACCCGGTCCCGAGTGAGAGCTCGCACCAGCGGCGCCGTAACGGGGCGTACGGGTCCTCGGCCCCGTACGCGACCGGCCCCGCGAGCCCGCAGGCGCTCACGGCGGACAACGTGAGAAAGCCTCTGCGCTTGAGCACGCTTGTAGCATCCCCACGTTCTTGCGGTGCCTACCACGTACCCGTCTGTCCCGCCGCGGTTGTTGCTCGCCTTTGCGCTTTGCGGCGCCCCGCACGTACCCGTCTGCGGCGTCGCGGGGCTTGCTCGCCGTTGCGCCTGGCGGCGGGCGTGGTGTGTCGGGTGCGGTGCCGGCCCTCCAGACTTCGTCCTCCGGTCCAGCCCCTCCCGTGAGGGGGAGTTTCCAAGCTGGTTGGGGGCGGGCCTGGTCTGCTGCCTGCGAGCACGTGGGCATTACGTGCACCCCCACCACCGTTTCCTTCCCCCTCACGGGAGGGGACGGGCCGGAGGGGCCGGTTGTGTGGGCTTCGCTTCCAAGGGCTCAATAAAGAGCGAAGGCGGAGCGCAGCGGAGCGTAAAGCGTCAGCAGTCCACACAACCGGCCCCGGAGGCCCGTCACCGCACCCACCACAACCCAGCCCGCCGCAGGCGCAACGGCGAACAACAACCGCGGCGGGACGGCCAAGTACGTGGGAGGCGCCGCCAAGCGCGCAACGGCGAACAACAACCGCGGCGGGACGGCCAAGTACGTGGGGGGTTACTCCTGCGGCTCGACCCCGGCCCGCAGCAACCCGTACGCGTACGCGTCGTCCAGTGCCTGCCAGGACGCCGCGATGACGTTTTCCGCTACGCCGACCGTGGACCATTCGCCGCGGCCGTCGCTGGTGGAGACCAGGACGCGGGTGATGGAGCCGGTGCCGAGGGCGCCTTCCAGGATGCGGACCTTGTAGTCGACGAGTTCCATGTGGGCGAGCTGCGGATAGATCCGCTCCAGGCCCACCCGCAGCGCGCGGTCGAGGGCGTTGACCGGGCCGTTGCCCTCCGCGGTGGCGACGATCCGCTCACCCTTGGCCCACAGCTTCACGGTCGCCTCGTTGGCGTGCGTGCCGTCGGGGCGGTCCTCGACGATCGCCCGCCAGGACTCGACGGTGAAGTAGCGCAGGGACTTGCCGCGGACCTCCTCGCGCAGCAGCAGTTCGAAGGAGGCGTCGGCCGCCTCGTACGTGTAGCCGGCCAGTTCGCGTTCCTTGACGCGCTCGACGACCCGGCCGACCAGCGCGCGGTCGCCGCCCAGGTCGATGCCCAGTTCCTTGCCCTTGAGCTCGATGGAGGCGCGGCCGGCCATGTCGGAGACCAGCATCCGCATCGTGTTGCCGACCAGTGCCGGATCGATGTGCTGGTAGAGGTCCGGGTCCACCTTGATCGCGGAGGCGTGCAGACCGGCCTTGTGGGCGAAGGCGGAGACACCGACGTAGGGCTGGTGGGTGGAGGGGGTGAGGTTGACGACCTCGGCGATGGCGTGCGAGATCCGGGTGGTCTCGGCGAGCTTGCCCTCGGGCAGCACCTGGCGGCCGTACTTGAGCTGCAGCGCGGCGACGACCGGGAAGAGGTTGGAGTTGCCGACCCGCTCGCCGTAGCCGTTGGCGGTGCACTGGACGTGCGTGGCGCCTGCGTCCACCGCGGCGAGGGTGTTGGCGACCGCGCAGCCGGTGTCGTCCTGGGCGTGGATGCCGAGCCGGACGCCGGTGTCCGCGAGGACGGTCCGGACGACCGCGGTGACCTGCGCGGGAAGCATCCCGCCGTTGGTGTCGCAGAGCACCACGACATCCGCACCGGCCTCGCCGGCCGTGCGGACGACCTGCTTGGCGTAGACCGGGTCCAGCGCGTACCCGTCGAAGAAGTGCTCGCAGTCGAGGAAGACCCGGCGGCCCTGGGACCGGAGGTAGGCGACGGTGTCCCGGACCATCGCGAGGTTCTCCTCCGGGGTGGTGCGCAGCGCCAGTTCGACGTGTCCGACGTGGGACTTGGCGACCAGCGTGATGATCGGGGCCCCGGAGGCCAGCAGGGCGGCGACCTGGGCGTCGTCCTCGACGCGGACGCCGGCCTTGCGGGTGGCGCCGAACGCGACCAGCTGGGCGTGCCGGAAGTCGATCTCCTCGCGGGCGCGCTGGAAGAACTCGGTGTCCCGGGGGTTGGCGCCGGGCCAGCCGCCCTCGATGAAGCCCACGCCGTACTCGTCGAGGTGCCGGGCGATGGTCAGCTTGTCGGCGACGGTGAGGTTGATGCCCTCGCGCTGCGCACCGTCGCGGAGGGTGGTGTCGAAGACGTGGAAGTCGTCGGGCACCGCGCCGGCGGGACGGGGGGCGGGCGACGGGGAGGCTTGAGGTGCGTCCGTCATGCGGTCTGGCTCCTGTCGGGTTCTCGGTCTACCGGAATAACCGGTGCCACCGCCCCTCCATGCTCCCTCGCGCTCCGCCTCCGGTGGGGTGTGGGCCGGAAACGAAAAAACCTCTCGCGGGTGCGAGAGGTCTGCGCGCGGGTCTGGGACGACGGTGGCCGCGCCGTACTCGGGTCGTACGGGGCGGTCACTGCGGACCGGCGCGCCTGCTGCCAATAATCATGGCGAACGAGAGCACGGTCCGCAGTGTGCCATATCGGACGCACCGTGCACCCGACGGTCTCACTATGCGGGCGGCGTGTCCACGGCGGCCCAGCGGCGGAGCGCGGCGGTGGCCCGGGCGCGGTCCCCGGCGACAGCTGGGCGAACCGCACGAGGTGGCCTGTGTGCGGGGCCAGGTAGACGTGGGCGTCACGGCTGCCGGGGCCGGTACGGAACGGTTCCGCCCGGGTGGGGTCGTTCTCGCCGTAGACGAAGAGCAGCTCGCTGCCGTGGTGCCGCACCCAGCGGTCGATGTCGGGCATGGCCCGCGGCTGGAAGCGCATCGGGATGTGCCGCGGTACGAGGGTGCGGATCTGCTGGATTCCGGGGTAGCGCAGCATTCCGGCCAGCTGCGGGGCGGCCCGCGCGGTCATGCCGAGCTGGGTGCCCAGCTGGTAGAAGGACGCGGTGACCAGGGAGACGTAAGGGTCGGTGTAGCCCTGGAGGCCCATCACCCCGTCGAACCAGGTGTAGAGCGCCGCACCGGTCGCGGAGCGCCCGGGGATGCGGCGGCAGCCCGCCTCGCCCTGCCCCATCCAGAAGCGCTCCGGCAGCATCAGCGTGGTGAATTCCAGCAGCCGGTCGGCGCTGCCGACGATGTGCAGGGTGTCGCCGTGGGCGGCGGCGGAGCGGGCGATACGGCCCGCCGTCTCCGTCCTGCGGGCTCCCAGCAGCTCGCGCTGGACCGCGGTGAGCGCACGGCGGCAGGCGGGGCTGCCGACCCGCTCCAGGAAGCGGTCCTCGGCGGCGCCGTCCCGGACGTCGGTGATGTTGGGCGCCGAGTACACCACCGAGCCGGCCACGTCGTGCGGGTAGAAGCGCCGGTGGTAGAGGGCGGCCATACCGCTCTTGCTGCCACCGGTGGAGATCCAGGCGGCGCGGTAGACCGTCTTGAGGGCCTGCACGATCCGGTGGTGGTCGCTCGCCGCCTGCCAGATGTCGAGCTTCGACCAGTCGGTGGGGTGGGGCGTGGAGGTGCCGAAGTAGCGGTGCTCGACGCTGATCTGGTTGCTGTCGAGGATCTCGGTCGGCTCGGTGCGCAGGCCGGGGTCCTGGTAGTCGAGGTCGTAGCCGTTGGTGTACAGCACCATCGGCCGGTCGGTGGCGCGGTGCAGCAGGAACAGCCGCTGCTCGAAGCTGCCCCGGTCGGGGTGCCGGTGGTCGACGGGCTGGCGGTAGCGCAGTTCCAGCGCGCGGTAGCCGGCCGGGGCGGGGTTCTCCTTGACCACCCGCATGCCGGGTATGGCCGAGAGCCGGGCGGAGAGGTCGTCGGCGGCCGGGCGGGCGGCCTCACGGGCGGCGGCCGGCCGGCCCTCGGCGGGCCGGGCCATCGCTGCGGACGGGGCCGTGGCGCCCGAGGTCAGCAGCCCCGTCAGCAGCAGCGGTATGAGGAGGTGCCTGGCTTTCTTCATGTCTCCAGCCAAGCCGCCGGGGGCCGGGGCGCGGATCCCCCGGAGACGGGAACGGCCTCCCCCGGGCAGGGGAGGCCGTGGCCGGGCGGGCGTGGGCTCAGTCGGCGACGGGCTGCCGGCCCGGCGTCCGCGCGGCACCGGAGGGTGCCCCGGTGCCGACCCGGTGCAGATCGATGGTCCGGGTCTCCCGCATGGTGATGTAGACGATCAGCGAGACCGCGGCGCAGCCCGCCACGTACCAGTAGTAGCCGGACTCGATGCCGCCGTTCTTGAACCACAGGGCGACGTACTCCGCGGTGCCGCCGAACAGCGCGTTGGCGATCGCGTAGGGCAGGGCGACGCCCAGGGCGCGGATGCCGGTGGGGAACAGCTCGGCCTTCACACAGGCGTTGATCGAGGTGTAGCCGGTGACCACGACCAGCGCCAGCAGCGACAGCCCGAGCGCCGGCCAGAAGCTGCCGGCGTGCTTGAGCAGCATCATGATCGGCACGGTCAGGAAGGTCGACCCGACCGCGAAGGTGATCAGCAGCGGCCGCCGCCCGATCCGGTCCGACAGCTTGCCGGCGAACGGCTGCAGGCACATGAAGAGGAACAGCGCGCAGAAGCTGACCAGCGAGGCGGTCGGCTTGGCCATGCCGGCGCTCTGCGAGAGGTACTTGGTCAGGTAGGTCGTGTACGTGTAGTAGGCGACGGTGCCGCCCATGGTGAGGGCGATGACCAGGAACGCCTCGCGCTTGTGGGCCAGCAGCGCCTTGATCGTGCCGCGCTCGGGGTCGGCCTGGGCGCCCTCGTCGTGGGCGTAGACCTCCGTCTCCAGCATGTTGCGCCGCAGGTAGAAGACGATCCCGGCGCCCAGCGCGCCGACGATGAACGGGATCCGCCAGGCCCAGCTGTGCAGCGCGTCCTCGGACAGGGTGCGCTGGAGCACGATCTGCAGCCCGAGGCCCAGCAGCTGGCCCGCGGTCATCGACACGTACTGGAAGCTGGAGGCGAAACCGCGCTGCCCTTCGGCGGACGCCTCGGTCAGGTAGGTGGCGCTGGCCGCGTACTCCCCGCCGACCGAGAGGCCCTGCAGCATCCGGGCGAGGAGCAGTACGGCGACCCCGCCGTAGCCGGCGGCGGCGTACGTGGGCGCGATCGCGATCAGGATCGCCGAGGCGGACATCAGGGTGACGGTGAGCGTCAGGGCGGCCTTGCGGCCCTTGCGGTCGCCGATCCGGCCGAGCAGCCAGCCGCCGACCGGCCGCATGAAGAAGCCGACGGCGAAGATCCCCATGGTGTTCATGAGGTTCGCCGTGTCATTCCCCTTGGGGAAGAACGCATCCGCGAAGTACACCGCGAAGCTGGCGTACACGAACCAGTCGAACCACTCGACCATGTTGCCGGCCGAGCCGACCCAGATCTTCTTCCATTGCTCTCGTCCCATAGCCGATCACGGTCGCGGACCGGTCGGCCTTCGGCAAGGGAGCGCACGGCAACGATCGGGCGTATTTGCGTGCGTTGTGGTCGCGGGGCGGCGCGCGTGGCCGGCCGCGGGTCGACGTGCGCGGTCGGCTACGGACGCGGGACGCTGAGGGATTCGTCCAGGAAGTCCCGTATGTGGTCGCGGACCTGTTCCCGGTCGGTGCCGGGCAGGCCGACGACGAGGTGGGTGCCGAAGCCGTCGAGCAGGGCGCGGGTGCGGGTGGCGAAGCGTTCGGCGTCGACGGGGCGGAACTCGCCCTTGGACGCGCCCTCGACGAGGAGCGCCACCAGGTCGCGGTGCCAGGCGAGTTCGAGTTCCAGCTGGCGTTCGCGGGTCTCGTCGTCGGCGTTCTGGGAGCGGTTCCAGACCTCCAGCCAGAGGGTCCAGCGCGGGTCGCGGTGGCCCTGGGGGAGGTAGAGGTCGATCAGTGCGTCCAGCCGCTCGCGGGCCGGGACGCGGCGGGAGAGGGCGGCCCGGCGCTCGGCGCCGAGCTGCTCCTCGCTCCACTGGAGGGTCTGCAGCAGCAGCTCGTCCTTGGTCCCGAAGTAGTACAGGATGTGGCCGCTGCTCATGCCGACCTCGCGGCCCAGGCCCGCCATGGTCAGCCGGTCCAGGCCCTCCGCGGCGATGGTGGCCATCGCCGCGGCCAGGACCTGCTCGCGGGGCTGGTTGAGCCGGCGCCGGGGACGGCGCACGGGACCGGGCACGGGGACCTCCGGGTCGGCTGGTCGGGGCCTGGGGGATCAGGCCTTCGGCTGCTGCTGGGTGATGCAGTGGATACCGCCACCCGCTGCGAAGATCGTACGGGCGTCCACGAGCGTCACGGTCCGCCCGGGGAACAGCCGGCGGAAGATCGCGGCCGCCTCCTCGTCCCGCGGGTCGTCGAAGGCGCACAGCACGATGCCGTCGTTGCACTGCAGATGGTTGATGTACGAGTAGTCCACCAGCTCGCCGTCCTCCTCGATGACGGTCGGCGCGGGGATCTCCACCACCTCCAGCTGACGGCCCTTGGCGTCGGTGGCGGCGCTCAGCAGCTTGACGATCTCGTTGCAGATGGCGTGGTCGGGATGGTCCGGGTCCGGCTGGGTGTGGACCATGACGACGCCGGGGCGGGCGAAGGCGGCGACGATGTCGACGTGGCCGCGGGTGCCGAACTGGCCGTAGTCGGCGGCGAGGCCGCGGGGCAGCCAGATCGCCTTGGTGGTGCCGAGGTGGGCGTGGATCTCCGCCTCGACCTCTTCCTTGGTGTGGTCGGGGTTGCGGCCCGGGTCGAGCTGGACGGTCTCGGTGAGCAGGACCGTGCCCTCGCCGTCGACGTGGATGCCGCCGCCCTCGTTGACCAGAGGGGTGGCGTAGCGGCGGGCCCCGGCCAGCGCGCCGACCTGCTCGGCGATCTTCTCGTCGAGGTCCCAGCGGGCCCACTCCTGGGCGCCCCAGCCGTTGAAGACCCAGTCGGTGGCGGCGAGGTTGCCCTTGCCGTCGGTGAGGAAGGTCGGGCCGATGTCGCGCATCCAGGCGTCGTTCAGCGGCCGTTCGACCAGCTCGATGTCGTCGCCGAGCAGCTCGCGGGCGCCGGCCAGCTGGCCGGGGCCGGCGACGACGGTGACCGGCTCGTACCGCCGCACCGCACGGGCGACCGCGGCCCACGCCCGGCGGGCCTCGGCCAGCGTCTCGCCGCCCTCCTCACCGAAGGTGAAGTTGGGGCCGGGCCAGGCCATCCAGGTGCGCTCGTGCGGTGCCCACTCCGGGGGCATGGCGAAGCCGTCGGCGACGGGAGTGTTCATGTGGGGTCCTTGGGAGGGAGCCGGTGCGGTCAACGGACACCGGTGTGGTCGGAAAGCGGTGGGTCAGAGGAAGTACAGGCGCGAGAGCGAGACGGTGTCGGCCGGCTCGGAGCGCATCGGGTCGCCGTCGAGGGTGACCAGTCCGCTGCGCGCGTCGACCTGGACCTGTCCGACCCGGGAGTTGTGGACGAGGCTGCCCGGGCCGATGCCGCGGGTACCGCGGACCGCGACCCGGCGGCGGCGGGTGGGCATCTTGTCGTTGCCCTGGTCTACCGCGGCGCCCGCGACGAAGGCGACGGAGATCTCCGCGGGCGTCGCGCCGTGCGCCCCGAACTGCGGGCCCAGCACGAGGGGTTCGCAGGTGTCGGTGGCGGCGTTGGGGTCGCCGGTGACGCCGTAGGCCGGGAAGCCGGACTTCAGCACCAGCTGCGGCTTGGCGCCGAAGAACTGCGGCGTCCAGAGCACGATGTCGGCCATCTTGCCGACCTCGATCGACCCGATCTCGTGCGAGAGGCCGTGGGCGATGGCGGGGTTGATGGTGAGCTTGGCGATGTAGCGCAGCACGCGGGCGTTGTCGTCGTGCGGGCCGTCGCCCTCGATCGGCCCGAGCTCGGCCTTCATCTTGCCGGCCATCGCGAAGGTGCGGCGTACGGTCTCGCCGGCCCGGCCCATGCCCTGGGCGTCGGAGGAGGTGATGCCGATCGCGCCGAGGTCGTGCAGGACGTCCTCCGCGCCCATGGTCCCGGCGCGGATGCGGTCGCGGGCCATCGCGGCGTCGCCGGGCAGGTCGGTCTTCAGGTCGTGGACCGAGACGATCATGCCGTAGTGCTCGGCGACCGCGTCCCGCCCGAAGGGGAGGGTGGGGTTGGTCGAGGAGCCGATGACGTTGGGGACGCCGGCCATCTTCAGGACGTTGGGGACGTGCCCGCCGCCGCAGCCCTCGATGTGGAAGGCGTGGATGGTGCGGCCGTCCAGGACGCGCAGGGTGTCCTCGACGGTGAGGCATTCGTTCAGGCCGTCGCTGTGCAGCGCGACCTGGACGTCGTGGTCCTCGGCTACCCGCAGCGCGGTGTCCAGGGCGCGGGCGTGCGCGCCCATGTCCTCGTGCACCTTGAAGCCGCAGGCGCCGCCCTCGGCGAGCGCCTCGACGAGCGGGGCGTCGCCGGAGGAGGAACCGCGGCCGAGGAAGCCGATGTTGACCGGCCAGGCGTCGAAGGCGTTGAACGCATGGCCCAGCGCCCAGGGGGAGTTGACGCCGACGCCCCACACGGGGCCGAATTCCTGGCCGATGATCGTGGTCACACCGGAGGCCAGCGAGGCCTCCATGACGCGCGGCGAGAGCAGGTGGACGTGGGTGTCCACGGCGCCGGCGGTGGCGATCATGCCCTCGCCGGAGACGATCGAGGTGCCGGTGCCGACGACGACGTCGACGCCGTCGAGGGTGTCGGGGTTGCCGGCCCGGCCGATGGCGTGGATGCGGCCCTCGCGGATGCCGATGGACACCTTGCGGATGCCCTGGACCGCGTCGATGACCAGGACGTTGCTGATCACCACGTCGCAGGTCTCGCGGACCGCGGCGGCCTTGAGCAGCAGCCCGTCCCTGGCGGTCTTGCCGAAGCCGGCCAGGAACTCGTCACCGGGCTTCTGGGCGTCCGACTCGACCCGGACGACCAGGCCCGAGTCGCCGAGGACGACCCGGTCGCCGGCGCGCGGGCCGTGCACCGACGCGTACTCGTGGGGATCGATGCTCATGCCTGCTCCTCCGCTCCCAGGTAGCCGCAGGCGGCGGCCCGCCGCAGCGCTTCTTCCTTCGCGCCCGGTGCGTCCAGCGGGCCGTCCACGAGACCGGCGAAGCCGATCGCGATCCGGTCGCCGCCGATCGGCACCAGACCGACCTCCGAGGCGCCGCCGGGGTCGAACCGGACCGACGAGCCGGCCGGCACGCACAGCCGCATGCCGTAGCCGGCCGCGCGGTCGAACTCCAGCCGGGGTTGGCCTCGAAGAAGTGGAAGTGGGACGTGACGCTGATCGGCACCTCCGCGGTGTTGCGCACGGTCAGCACCACCGCGGGCGCCGGCTCCGGGTCGGCCGGGCCGGGGAGCACGGCGCCGGGCGCCGGGGCCGCGGTACCGTCGCGCTCCCCCGCCGCGGCGCCGATCGGGTCGGTGACCACCGCGAGCCGGGAGCCGTCGTCGAAGACGGCCTCCACGTGCACCTCGGTGACCACGTCGGCCACGCCCGGCAGGACGTCGTCCGGACCGAGCACGCTGCGTGCCGCCTCGATGGCTTGAGCGAGGCGGCGCCCGTCCCGCGCCGCCTCGCAGACTGTGTCCGCGATCAACGCGGTCGCCTCGGGCACATTCAGCTTCAGTCCGCGGGCCCGGCGCGTCCGCGCCAGCTCGGCTGCGCCGAACAGCAGCAGCCGGTCGCGTTCCGTCGGGGTCAACCGCATCCGTCCCACCTTCCAGCTCGATTAGAGCATCACTCTAACCATGAAAGTAGTCAACACGAAAGCATTGACCTATGGCATGGGGATGAGTCACATTGAGCGCTGTTCTAAATAAGCGGTGAATAGAGCACCGCTCTAAATGATCTCGCGGCGCATCCGCAGCGCGAGTCCTCGCTCACTCCGAGCACTGTCCACATGACGGAGCACTGCACGCAGAGCACTGCTCACACACTGCTGTCCGGCCTCTCAGGGGAGCCTCATGCCGATCGAACAACACGGAGTCGACACCATCCCGGACGAGGAGCGCACCAGCGGTCCCCGAGATCTCATCTCGATCCTCCTCGGATCGAACCTCGCCCTCGGCGTGGTGATCTTCGGCTGGCTCCCGGTCTCGTTCGGCCTCGGCTTCTGGGGGTCGGTCAGCTCGCTGGCCGCCGGCACCCTGGTCGGCGCCGTGCTGACCGCACCGCTCGCCCTGGTCTCGCTGCGCAGCGCGACCAACCTCTCGACCAGCAGCGGCGCCCACTTCGGCGTGCGCGGCCGGCTGATCGGCTCGGTCATCGGCCTGCTGCTCTCGCTCGGCTACACCGCGCTCACCCTGTGGGTGGGCGGCGACGCCATGGTCGGCTGTCTGCACCGCCTGCTGGGCCTGCCGACCGGCGGCGCCTCGTACGCCGTCGTCTACGCCGTCCTGGCGGGCTGTACCGCCGTGGGCGCG
Source organism: Streptomyces endophytica (assembly GCF_026153355.1). Taxonomy (GTDB): domain Bacteria; phylum Actinomycetota; class Actinomycetes; order Streptomycetales; family Streptomycetaceae; genus Streptomyces; species Streptomyces endophytica. The sequence goes on from NZ_CP110636.1 coordinate 383,233, forward strand.
GTCTACGGCTACAAGGTCCTGCTGCGGATGAGCAAGGTGCTCTCCATCGGCCTGACGATCCTGCTCGTGGTCGGCGTCTTCGCCTACGCGCACCACTTCACCACCGGCCCGGTGCACGGCGTCCCGTACGCGCTGGGCGGCTACTGGCAGACCTGGCTGCTCTCCGCGGTCTCCGCCGGGCTGAGCGGCCCGATCGCCTTCATCACCCTGCTCGGCGACTACAGCCGCTACATCTCGCCGCGCCGCCACTCCTCGAAGAAGGTGTTCGCCGCCACCTACCTCGGCCTGGTGATCGGCCTGCTGGTGCCGCAGCTGTTCGGTACCTTCAGCGCGCTGGCGGTCGGCGCGGGCGACGACTACGCGGGCCCGCTGGTGGCCGGCGCCCCGGCCTGGTACCTGGTCTTCCTGCTGCTCAACGCCTCCGCCGGCTCGGTGGGCAACTCCGGTCTGATGCTCTACAGCATGGGACTCGACCTCGACGCGATCCTGCCCCGGGCGACCCGCACCCAGGCCACGTACGTGGTCGCGGGCGTCTCGACCGCGCTGGTCTACGCCGGCCACTTCCTGTGGGCCGCACAGGACGCCATGACGTCCTTCGTGCTGCTGATGACCGCGATCGGCACGCCCTGGGCGGTCATCACGGTCATGGGCTTCGCGCGCTGCCGCGGCAACTACGACTCGGATTCGCTGCAGGTCTACAACCGGGGCACCCGCGGCGGCGTGTACTGGTACAAGGCCGGCTGGAACGTCCAGGCCACCGTCGCCTGGGCACTGGGCTCGGCCGTCGGCCTGCTGGGCGTGGACACGCCGTTCTACCAGGGCCCGCTGCTGGCCCACACCGGCGGCATCGACATCAGCTTCCTGCTGGCCGCGGCCGTCGCCGGGCTCGCCTACCTGCTGCTCACCGCCCGCCGGCCGCGCCCGGTCCCCGCGCTGCGGACCGTCGCCACTCCCCCGCCGGGCACCGCACCGGAGGCCCCCGCGCCGGAGGCCCCCGCGGAGGTCGGCTGACCCCGCCCGGTACGACCGAGGCCGCCCCCGACGCACCGTCGGGGGCGGCCTCGGTCGTACCGGGCGGGCGCCGGCCGTTGCCGGTCCCGCCGCCGGGGTCAGCCCAGGGGGTGCATCCAGCCGTGGGTGTCCTCGGCGATGCCGCGCTGGATGTCCAGCAGCATCTCGCGCAGCTTCAGCGTGACCTTGCCGGGCTCGCCGTCGGACTGGGTCCACTCGGCGCCGTCGCGTTTGACCGTGCCGACCGGGGTGATCACCGCGGCCGTACCGCAGGCGAAGACCTCGGTGAGGGTTCCGTTCGCGGTGTCGGCCTGCCACTGGTCGATGGAGACCCGGCTCTCCTCCGCCTCGAAGCCCAGGTCGCGGGCGACGGACAGCAGCGAGTCACGGGTGATGCCGGCGAGCAGCGAGCCGGTGAGCGTCGGGGTGACGATCTTGTCTCCGTACACGAAGTACAGGTTCATCCCGCCGAGTTCCTCGACCCACTTGTGCTCCACCGCGTCGAGGTAGGCGACCTGGTCGCAGCCGTGCACCGCGGCCTCGGCCTGGGCCAGCAGCGACGCGGCGTAGTTGCCGCCGGTCTTGGCGTCGCCCACGCCGCCGGGCACCGCGCGCACCCGGTCCTCGGAGAGCCAGATGGAGACCGGCTTGACGCCACCGGGGAAGTAGGCGCCGGCCGGCGAGGCGATGACCACGAAGAGGTACTCGTTGGCCGGCTTCACGCCCAGCCCGACCTCCGTCGCGATCATGAACGGGCGCAGGTAGAGCGACTCCTCGCCGCCGTGCGCCGGCACCCAGTCCTTGTCCTGCTGGACCAGCAGGTCACAGGCCTCGATGAAGGTCTCGACCGGCAGCTCCGGCATCGCCAGCCGGCGCGCCGACGCCTGGAAACGGCGGGCGTTGGCGTCCGGGCGGAAGGACGCGACGGAGCCGTCGGGCTGGCGGTACGCCTTGAGGCCCTCGAAGATCTCCTGCGCGTAGTGCAGGACGTTGGTCGCCGGGTCGAGGGAGAGCGGCCCGTACGGCACGAGCTGTCCGTCGTGCCAACCGCGGCCCTCGGTCCACTTGATCGTCACCATGTGGTCGGTGAAGTGGCGCCCGAAGCCCGGGGCGGCCAGGATCTTCTCCCGCTCCGCGTCGGACAGCGGGTGCGAGGAGGGCTTGAGCTCGATCGTGGGCGTCGTCATGTATGCATGTCCTTCACTGCGTGGTCCGCGCCGGGCGGTTGGCGGTGGCCGCGTACGGCGGGATCTTGGCGTACCGGTCGTTACTGGGACGTCCGAGTTTCCCCGCGGACGGCGGCCCCTCTTCCGATTATCGCTCGGGGGTGTCCGCCGCCGTACCCGCGTCTGCGGTCTCCGGGTCCGATGGTCGCATCCCGCCCGGCGTTAGCACAGGGTCGACCGGCGGGCGGCCGGCGGCCGGGAATGCGGACAGCGCCGGAACCCCGTGGGGGCCCGGCGCTGTCGGTGGGTTGCTGCGTGCGCTGCGGGCCTCAGCCCGCTACGCGTGCGGCGAGCGCGTCGCCGATCTCGTCCGTGCTGCGGGCGGTGCCGTCCCGGGCCTCCAGGTCGGTCGCGACGGCCGTCTCGATGCGGGCGGCCTCGGCCTCGTAGCCGAGGTGGCGCAGCAGCAGCGCGACGGAGAGGATCGTGGCGGTCGGGTCGGCCTTGCCGGTGCCGGCGATGTCCGGCGCCGAGCCGTGCACCGGCTCGAACATCGACGGGAACTCACCGGTCGGGTTGATGTTGCCGGAGGCCGCCAGGCCGATGCCGCCGGTGACGGCCGCGGCGAGGTCGGTGAGAATGTCGCCGAAGAGGTTGTCGGTGACGATCACGTCGAACCGCTCGGGCTGGGTGACGAAGAAGATCGTCGCCGCGTCGACGTGCAGGTAGTCGGTGGTGACCTCGGGGTACTCCTGGCCGACCTTGTCGAAGATGTTCTTCCACATGTGGCCGGCGTAGACCAGCACGTTGTTCTTGTGGACCAGCGTCAGCTTCTTGCGGGGGCGGGCGTTGGCCCGCTCGAACGCGTCCCGGACCACCCGCTCGACACCGTAGGCGGTGTTCACGCTGACCTCGGTGGCGACCTCGGCGGGGGTGCCGGTGCGCAGGCTGCCGCCGTTGCCGGTGTACGGGCCCTCGGTGCCCTCGCGGACGACGACGAAGTCGATGTCCGGGCGGCCGGCCAGCGGCGTGCTCGTGTTCGGGAAGAGCTTCGACGGGCGCAGGTTGACGAAGTGGTCGAAGGCGAAGCGGAGCTTGAGCAGCAGCCCGCGCTCCAGCACGCCGGAGGGGACGGACGGGTCGCCGATCGCGCCGAGCAGGATCGCGTCGTGCTGCTTGAGCGACTCCAGCTCCGCGTCCGGCAGGGTCTCGCCGGTGGCGTGCCAGCGCCTGGCCCCGAGGTCGTACTCCTTGGTTTCCAGCTTGACGTCCTGCGGCAGGACGGCGGTCAGGACCTTGAGGCCCTGGGCCACGACTTCCTGGCCGATGCCGTCACCGGGGATCACTGCGAGGCGAATGCTGCGAGACATGTTTGGACCCTACTCTTCGTCCCATTGATTGACACGTAACGTCCGCCATGCGGACACGCGGGGAAGTCGGTCAGCTGTCGTTCATCCGGACGACCCGTAACAGTCGGATCATGCTGCCGAATTCGGCCACATGACTGGTACCCCCCGGGCGTCCACGCCCCCGCCCTCGCACACCCCGCGCGTCGGTATACCGGAACAGCTCGCGGCCCGGATGACCATGCCCGAGCAGCACGACTACCTCCGCACCAAGCTGACCCGCCGGGGGCTGCTGCGCACCTCGGCCGTCACCGCGGGGGCGGTGGCGGTGGCGGGCTCCGGCCTGCTGGCCGGTTCGGCACAGGCCACCTCCCCCACCCTGCTGGCGTCCTCCGTCGCCGCCAGGTGGGGCTGAAGCCCTGGGACCTGGGCCGCAAGATCGAGGCCGAGGTGCGGCCGCTGCACACCCCCGCGCTCACCGCCAAGCCGCCGGCCGTCGACCAGTTCGTCTTCACCGCCTTCGGCGACCAGGGCGTCAGCTACCACGCGCTGGGGGCACCTCCCAGCGGTAGCAACGACCAGTTGATCCTGGGTCAGAACCCGTCCTTCCACCTGCACGCGGGCGACATCTGCTACGCGGACCCGGACGGCCAGGGCTCGGACCACGACACCTACGACGCCCGGGTCTGGGACCAGTTCCTCGCGCAGACCACGACATGGAGGCGTGGTACTCGCCCCACGGCTACGGCGGCCAGAACGCCCGCTGGTCGCTGCCCGGCAACGGCCCCGACGCCGAGAACGCCCCGGGGGTCTACTCCTTCGCCTACGGCAACGTCGCCGTCGTCGCCCTCGACGCCAACGACGTCTCCTACGAGATCCCCGCCAACCAGGGCTACACCGAGGGCTCGCACGCCTCCGACGGCGGGGTGCGCGACGCCTGGCTGCCGCTCTTCGAGAAGCACCAGGTGGACCTGGTCATCAACGGCCACAACCACGTCTACGAGCGGACCGACGCCATCAAGGGCGGCCGGGTCGCGAAGAAGATGCCGATCGGCGAGTCCGTCGACGCCGCGCGCGAGGGCATCGTCTACGTGACGGCCGGCGGCGCGGGCAGGTCCCTCTACGACTTCCCGGTGCCCGACAGCTACGAGGGCCACGTCAAGGACCTCGACCACGTCGACACGTACCACTGGTCGAAGGGCCAGGTGAAGACCAAGGACACCGTGGAGTGGTCCCGGGTCCGCTACACCGGCTACTCGTTCCTCGCGGTCGGGGTCACCCCGGGCCACCGCCCGCGGATGACGGTCACCGCCCTCGCCGAATCCGGCGAGTGCATCGACCACTTCGAGGTGGCCCGCTCCCACTGAGCGCACCCACCTCGCGTACGCACTCACGCAGGGGCGCCCGCACCGGGCGCCCCTGTGGTGTCACGAAGGGCAGATCAGCCGGGCGACGGAGCACCGGAGCCGCCACCAGCAGCGACACGGTACCGATGCCCGGCCCGCGCCATGCACGCGGTGCATCTCAGTGTCCGGTGGAGCCGCCGTTGTCCCGGCGGTCGAGGGCACGCTGGAGGGCGGCCGCGGCGTTCCTGCGGTCGGCGTCGTTGGTCGTACGCGCGGAGTGGCGGGTCCTGCGGACAGCGGTCTCGGCCATGATTCACGTCTCCAATGCCAAAGCCCCGAGAACGGATGGGATGCGTCGATCCAGAAGCGGGCCGGAAAGGGCGGGGGCTCCGGCGCAACAGGGGTCACCTGCGCACACGCACCGGGCCACATCCGCAGTCGCTCGATGGAGCGTTACGTTCGGCTCCTACAAAGCTAGGACAGCCTGGCCGTGATGTCTGCACAATTACTTGGGCTTCCTACTATCTGAGACGGATTCCGTGTACTCGAACGAGTGATCCCTGCACATACGCAGCTCAGCGGCTGTCTCACGTGCCTAGCGTCGCGGGTGTCGCTTGTGCCACCAGGCCGAGCCCGCCCACACTTAGGAGGAGGTGCTGCACCATGACCGCGCTCGCACAGGAGGCTCCCGTGACCGCGACGCCGGAGGCCACGATGCCCGGCCCCGATCTGGACGAGGTCCTGTGGCAGGCATGGAAAGCCATGGAACTCCCCGAGGGCTTCCACGCCGAGATCATCGAGGGGTTCATCGAGGTGTCGCCCACCGGTCGCTACTCACACGGGCAGATCGCAAATCTTCTGCGCGATGAACTGGTCGTGTTCCTGTCGGACAGTGAATACGCCGCACGCCAGGACATGAACGTGATTCACGGCCGCAAGCTCTGGATCCCCGACGGCTTCGTCGTACCGAAGGACTCCGAGGAGCACGTGACGGACGACGGTGTCGGCATCAAGGCTGAGGCCGTGCAGTTGATCATCGAGGTCGTCTCGCCGGGCAACGACGGACTCCAGCGCGACCGCGTCCGCAAGCGCCGCGCCTACGCCCGCGCCGGCATTCCCGTCTACGTCCTCATCGACGATTACGACGGCCATGGCACCGTCACCGTGCTCACTTCTCCCTCTCCCGAGGAGGCGGCCTACGCCGGTGAGAACCGGGTGCCGTACGGCGCGGAAGCGATCATCCCCGAAGGCCCCGCCAAGGGATTCGTCATCGGTGAGGCGATCACCGGGCCGCCGCGGAACGCCCGTACCTGAGCCGAAGCCGACGGCCCGGCCCCCGGGACGGGGAGCCGGGCCGTGGTCGTACCCGTGGGTGTCAGCCCATGTGCGGGTAGCGGTAGTCCGTCGGGGGGACCAGGGTTTCCTTGATGGAGCGGGTGGAGGTCCAGCGCATCAGGTTCTGCTTGGCGCCGGCCTTGTCGTTGGTGCCGGAGGCGCGGCCGCCGCCGAAGGGCTGCTGGCCGACGACGGCGCCGGTGGGCTTGTCGTTGATGTAGAAGTTGCCCGCGGCGAAGCGGAGCTTCTCGCAGGTGGCGGCCGCCGCGGCGCGGTCCTGGGCGATGACGCAACCGGTCAGGCCGTACGCCGAGGCGGACTCCATCTGGGTGAGCATCTCGTCGTAGTCCGCGTCGTCGTAGACGAAGACGCCGAGGATCGGGCCGAAGTACTCGTCCTTGAAGATCTCGTTGTCCGGGTCGGTGGAGGCCAGGACCGTCGGGCGGACGAAGTAGCCCTCGCTGTCGTCGTACGTGCCGCCGGCCACGACCTCGATGGTCGGGTCGGCCTTGGCGCGGTCGATCGCCGCCTTGTTCTTGGCGAAGGACCGCTCGTCGATGACGGCACCCATGAAGTGCGACAGGTCGGTGACGTCACCCATGGCGAGCGACTCGACCTCGGCGGCGAACTCCTCCTTGAAGCCGGCGTTCCAGAGGGAGGCCGGGACGTAGGCGCGGGAGGCCGCGGAACACTTCTGGCCCTGGAACTCGAAGGCGCCACGGGTCATGGCGGTCTTCAGCACGGCGCGGTCGGCCGAGGGGTGGGCGACGATGAAGTCCTTGCCGCCGGTCTCGCCGACCAGACGCGGGTAGGTCTTGTAGTTCTCGATGTTCGCGCCGACCGTCTTCCACAGGTACTGGAAGGTCTTGGTCGACCCGGTGAAGTGGATGCCCGCGAGGTCCGGGTGGGCCAGCGCGACCTCGGAGACGTCCTTGCCGTCACCGGTGACCAGGTTGATCACGCCCTTGGGCAGCCCGGCCTCCTCCAGCAGCTCCATCAGCAGCACGGCCGCGAAGGTCTGGGTCGGCGAGGGCTTCCACACGACCACGTTGCCCATGAGGGCGGGGGCGGTCGGGAGGTTGCCGGCGATCGCGGTGAAGTTGAACGGCGTGATCGCGTAGACGAAGCCCTCAAGAGGACGGTGGTCCGAGCGGTTCCAGACGCCTGGGGAGTTCGCCGGGGGCTGCTCGGCGAGGATCTGGCGCGCGAAGTGCACGTTGAAGCGCCAGAAGTCGATCAGCTCGCACGGCGTGTCGATCTCGGCCTGCTGGGCGGTCTTGGACTGGCCGAGCATGGTGGCGGCGGCCAGCGTCTCGCGCCAGGGGCCGGAGAGCAGCTCGGCGGCCCGGAGGATGATCGCGGCGCGGTCGTCGAAGGACATCGCGCGCCAGGCGGGGGCGGCGGCCAGCGCGGCGTCCACCGCGTCCTGGGCGTCCTTGACCGTGGCGTTGCCGTACGTGCCGAGCCGGGCTCCGTGGTTGTGCGGCTGGACGACGTCGAAGCGCTCGCCGCCGCCCATCCGGCGCTCGCCGCCGATGGTCATCGGCAGCTCCCGCGGGTTGCCGGCCAGCTCCTTGAGCTTGGCCTCCAGACGGGAACGCTCGGCGCTGCCGGGGGCGTAGGTGTGGACCGGCTCGTTCACCGGTACGGGGACCTGGGTCACAGCGTCCATGGCGGCCGTTTCTCCTTCGGTGGTCGGTTCGTACGTACGTAAGGGGCCGGGGGGTCAGCCCCGGGCCGCCGTCATCCCCGGGTCGCGAGCGACCGCAGGAAGAAGGCCAGGTTCGCGGGGCGCTCGGCGAGCCGGCGCATGAAGTATCCGTACCAATCGGTGCCGTACGGGATGTACACCCGCATACGATTCCCCTCGGCTACCAGCCGGCGCTGCTCCGCCTCGCGGATGCCGTAGAGCATCTGGAATTCGTAGTCCGCCGGCTTGCGGCCGTTGCGGTGCGCCAGCTCCTGGGCGATGGCCACCATCCGCGGGTCGTGCGACCCGATCATGGGGTAGCCCCGGCCGGCCATGAGGATCTTCAAGCAGCGCACATAGGCCCGGTCGACCTCCCGCTTGTCCTGGAAGGCAACGGTCGCGGGCTCCTTGTACGCGCCCTTGACCAGTCGCACCCGGGAGCCTTCCCCGGCGAGCGCCCGGCAGTCGTCCTCGGTACGGAAGAGGTAGGACTGCAGCACCGCGCCCGTCTGGGGGAACCGCTCGCGCAGCTCGGCGAGGATCACCAGGGTCGAGTCGACCGTGGTGTGGTCCTCCATGTCGAGGGTGACGGTCGTCCCGGCCTCGGCGGCCGCCTCGACCACCGGAGTGACGTTCTGCAGGGCCAGCTCGTGGCCGCCCGGCAGCGCCTGGCCGAAAGCGGACAGCTTCACCGACATCTCGGCCTTCACACCGAGCCCGTGCTCCTTGAGGGCCTCGGCCAGCCGGAGGTAGGCGTCGCGGTTGCGCAGCGCCTCCGTCGGGTCCGTGATGTCCTCGCCGAGGTGGTCGAGCGTGACCTCCAGTCCGCGCGCGGCCAGGTTGCGCACCGCGGCCATGGCCTCGTCCAGACGCTCGCCGGCGACGAACCGTTCCACCACGGGGCGGGTGACCGGAGCGGCCGCGACGACGCGTCGGATGCTGTCGCTGCGCGCTGCGGCGAGGAGCACGGGACCCAGCATGGGGCACCTCCACATTCAGGGTGACAAGTACCGGGCGGCGCCAGGCAGGGCGGACGCGTCGGCAAGATTGAGCCACCTGAAATTTAAGGATCGCGCCACTTCGCGGCCATCGACAGCTGTCACGCCTTCGTGGCCGGGATCTCAGACAGATGTATGAGAATGGGAACAGGGACGACCACTGCGACAGGAGAGGAGCCGAACGGCGGATGCGGGGCGACTACCAGCAGCTCGTGGACGAGATCTCGGCGGCGCTCGGCGCACCGGCGACGCTGGAGGACCGGGACTTCGGGCTGATCGCGTTCGGCGCGCACGAGGGCGAGGACGACGAGGTCATGGACCCGGTGCGGACCCGGTCGATCCTCCAGCGCCGCTCCTCGGCGGCGGTCCGGGCCTGGTTCGAGGCGTTCGGGATCGCCCGGGCCACGACGCCGCTGCGGATCCCGCCGGACCCGGCCGCCGGCGTCTTCCGCGGCCGGATCTGCCTCCCCGTACGCCACCGGGGCGTGGTGCACGGGTACGTCTGGCTGCTCGACGACGGGCACCTCACCGACCTGGCCCTGGGCGGCCACGGCACCCCGCCCGACCCGCGGATCGCCCAGGCGATGGAGACCGCCGCCCGGATCGGCGCACTGCTGGCCGACGAGGCCCGCGCCGGCTCCGAACTCGGCGATCTGCTACGGGAGTTGCTGACCGGCCCGGCCACCGGCCGGCCGGCCGCGGCGACCGCCCTGCGCGACGCGCTCCGCGACACGCTGCGCTTCACGCCCGGTCTGCCGCTCGCCCTGGTGGCGGTGACGCCCTGGGACACCTCGGACACCGATGCGGCCCCCCTGCCGAGCCTGCCCGGTCTGCTCGCGGCGTGCGCACTGCGCTCCCCCGGCGGTCCGACGGGCCCGCCCGGCCCGCCCGTCCTGGCCGCGCTGGTCCGCCTGCGTGCTACGGGCGGGGCGGCCCCCGCCCGTACGGTGGCGGAACACCTGCTGCGCTCCCCGCGGGCGGGGAGCGCCCCGGCCACCGCGGCCCCCTCCGGCCCCGGGGGTTCCCGTTCTTCCGCTCGCTCCGCACCACCCCGCCCGGGCGCGGCCGGCATCGGCGGTGCCACCCGGGAACCGGCCGAACTCCCCACGTCCTGGCAAGAGGCCCTCGCCGCGGCCCGCGCGGCCCGCGCCGAGCCCCGGCTGGGCCCGGTCGCCCAGTGGGACACCATCGGCTCGTACCGCATGCTGACCGCCCTGCCGGTCACCGATCCCGACCCCGTGATCGGCCCCCTGCTCACCCCCGCACACGCCGAACTCGCCCGCACCGCCGAGGTGTTCCTCGACTGCGCGGGCCAGGCGAGCCGCACGGCCCAGGCCCTGGGCATCCACCGCCAGACCCTCTACTACCGCCTCGGCCGCGTCGAAAAGCTCACGGGTCTCGACCTGGACGACGGGGAGCACCGGTTGCTTCTCCATATGGCCCTCAAGGTGGCGAGGTTGTAACGCCTCCCACGTCCCTGTCTGCGGCGCCGCGGGGCTCGCTCGCCGTTGCGCTTTGCGGCGCCCCGCACGTAGTTGGCCGTCCCGCCGCGGGGCTTGTTCGCCGTAGCGCCTGGCGGCGGGCGTGGTGTGTCGGGTGCGGTGCCGGCCCTCCAGACTTCGTCCTCCGGTCCAGCCCCTCCCGTGAGTGGGAGTTTCAAAGCTGGTTGGGGGCGGATCTGGTCTGCTGCCTGCGAGCACGTGGGCATTACGTGCACCCCCACCACCGTTTCCTTCCCCCCTCACGGGAGGGGACGGGCCGGAGGGGCCGGTTGTGTGGACGTAAAGCGTCAGCAGTCCACACAACCGGCCCCGGAGGCCCGTCACCGCACCCACCACAACCCAGCCCGCCGCAGGCGCAACGGCGAACAACAACCACGGCGGGACAGACAGGTACGTGCGGGGCGCCGCAAAGCGCAACGGCGAGACGACCCGCGACGCCGCAGACAGGTACGTGGGCGAAGAAACACCCGGTTCACCGGACAAGCCCCCCGCCGAAACACTCCCTTCCTAGCGTCCGGCCAGAAGAAATGGCCCCGGCGCCGGAGGAGACGTGGCATGAGCGAGGCCGTTGCGGAACGCAACGAAGAGACAGCGCACGGCGGGGCACCCGACGACGTACGCCCCAGGCCAACCGCAGGGGAAAGCGCAGCCGAGACCCTGGAGGACTACACCCTCCGGTTCGCGCCGCGTAGTTACCGCCGGTGGACGCCGGCCGTGGTGGCGACCACCGCGCTGGGCGGGATCGCGTACATGGCGGACTTCTCGATCGGCGCCGGGATCGGGCTCACCCACGGAACCGGCAACGCACTGACCGCGATCCTGGTCGCGGCCGTGGTCATCTTCGTCACCGGTTTCCCGCTCGCCTACTACGGGGCCCGCTACAACATCGATCTGGACCTGATCACCCGTGGTGCGGGCTTCGGCTACTACGGGTCGGTGCTCACCAGCGTCATCTTCGCCAGCTTCACCTTCATCTTCTTCGCGCTGGAGGGCTCGATCATGGCCCAGGGGCTGCGGCTGGGCCTCGGGCTGCCGCTGTGGCTGGGCTATCTGGTCGCCACGCTCCTGGTGATACCGCTGGTCATCTACGGCATGAAGGCGCTGAGCAAGCTCCAGGTCTGGACGACGCCGCTGTGGCTGCTGCTGATGGTGGGGCCGTTGGTCTACCTGGTCGCCACCGACCCGGGCACCGTGCACCGCTTCGTGTCGTACGCCGGGACCGACGGCCACGGCGGGATCAACACCGCCTCCGTACTGCTGGGCGCGGGCGTCTGCCTGTCGCTGATCGCGCAGATCGGCGAGCAGATCGACTATCTGCGCTTCATGCCGCCCAAGACGGAGGAGAACAAGCGCACTTGGTGGGCGGCCGTGATCATGGCCGGGCCCGGCTGGGTCGTGCTGGGTGCGGTGAAGCAGGCCATCGGGCTGTTCCTGGCCGTCTACATCCTCGCGAAGGCCGGGCCGGCCGCGGCCACCGAGCCGATCCGGCAGTTCACCGGTGCGTTCGCCGCGATGCTGCCCTCCTGGCTGGTGGTGCCGCTGGCCGTGGTCCTCGTCGTGATCAGCCAGATCAAGATCAATGTGACCAACGCCTACTCCGGCTCGCTGGCGTGGACGAACTCCGTCACCCGGGTCACCAAGCGCTACCCGGGACGGATGGTCTTCGTCCTGGCCAACCTGGCGTTCGCGCTGATCCTGATGGAGGCAGACATGTTCAGCTTCCTCAACGGGATCCTGGGCTTCTACTCCAACTGCGCCATCGCCTGGGTCGTCACCGTCGCCACCGACATCCTCGTCAACAAGTACCTGCTGAAACTCTCCCCGAAGATCCCGGAGTTCCGCCGCGGCATGCTCCACGCGGTCAACCCGGTGGGGGTGGTGGCCTTCACCGCGGCCTCCGGCCTGTCCATCGCGATGTACTTCCACGCGTTGGGCGACGCCCTCCAGCCGTACTCACCGGTGGCCGCCGCGGTGCTCGCCTTCGTCCTCACGCCGCTGATGGCGGCGGTCACCAAGGGCCGTTACTACCTGCGGCGTTCCGACGACGGGATCGACGAGCCGCTGCTGGACGCGGACGGCAACCCGAGCGCCACGAGCTACCCGTGCCACGTCTGCCGGCAGGAGTTCGAGCGCCCCGACCTGGCCGCCTGCCCGGCCCACGACGCCATGGTCTGCTCACTGTGCCTCAGCACGGACCGCTCGTCCGAACACGTCCTCCCGGCGGCGTCACCCTTCTGACCCACCGGCGTCCACCCCCACCCGCCCTTTCCCCTCCCCCAACGGGAGGGGACGGGCCGGAGGGGCCGGGCGTGGGAAGAAGAGCTCAGAGCACCCGCCCGCTGGTGACCCGCCGCAGCGCCGCCGCCAAGTCGTGCCCCGTAGGAAGCGCGTCCGGGGTGACCAGGGACTGGACCATCAGGCCGGTGAGGAGGGCCTGATAGAAGGAGCCGACGATGCGGGCCGCCTCGGCGTCGACCTCCGTGTCGGGGACGCCCTCGAAGATGGCGACCAGGCCCTCGCCGCCCTCCGGCAGTACGGCCCCGATCGCCTCCCGCAGGCCCTCGTCGCGCGGGAGCAGTCCCAGCACCTCGACCTGGGCGGCGATGAACTCCGGTTCCGTGGCGATGTGTTGGAGCACCCGGTCCCACGTCTCGGCGAACCGCTCCAGCGGATCGGCGGAGGTCCGCGCGCCCTCCGCGGCGGCCGGCGCCTCGGCCATGCTCGCGCCCCACTCCTCGCTGGACGCGATCACCGCCTGGCGCATCAGGGCGTCCTTGGAGCCGTAGTGGTAGCCGATGGAGGCGAGGTTGGCGCCGGAGGCGGCCACGATGTCGCGGGCGGTGGTGCGCGCGTACCCCTTCTCCAGCAGGCAGCGCTTGGCGCCTTCCAGAAGATCTTCACGGTGTCCCATGACGGCAGCCTAATCGCCGGCATACGCTCGTACCAGACGGATGTCTTATACGTACGTCCATGCACACGTACCTGCGGTCCAGGCACACGCCCGTGCACCCGCCTGCGCGCCGATCACCGACCCCTCTCGCCACCGGCTCCCTCCGCGCCCCCCTTCCCCCGCTCCTCAGGGGGTGTGGCCTCGGGCGTCTGCTCGGTGTCGCGTCGGGCGTCGGCGTCCGGCCGGCCCTCGCGGGTGCGCTCCCCCGCTCCGGCCCCGGCCATCGGCCGGTCGAACAGCTTGTTGCGCTCGGCCGGCGTCCGCGGCGAGCCCCCGGTGTCCGTTCCGGCGCGCGGCCCGGTGGGCCCCGCCGCCTCCGTGCCGCCCGGCTCGCCGCGGGCGGGCTCCGTGGCGACCGGCCGGATCAGCCCGTAGTGGCGGTACAGCTCGGTCTCCTCGGACGGGTCGAGGTGCGCTTCGGCGTCGATCCTCGGGGCCTTCTTGATGGTCTCCTTGGCGTGCGGAACGTGCAGTTCGTCGCCGGTCCGGCGGGCCCCGGCGAGCGGGATGAACGTCTCCTTCATCCCGAAGAGGCCGGTGCGCACGGTGATCCACTCGGGCTCGTTGGTGGCGTCATCCCGGTAGACCTGCTGCACCGTGCCCACCTTCGCGCCGTTCTCGTCGACCACGTGGAGGCCGGTCAGCGTCTGCGGGGTGTCTCCCAGAGGTGCGTTCATGGGTCTCGCTCCTTCCGCACGCGCCGGTGCGGCACGCACAGTTCCCATTGCGCGACGTCCGCTTCCGGCTTGCGACTCGAAAGGCCACGGGGGTGCCGGGCCGGTCGGCCCCGGGAGCCCCCACGCGGCTCCCCCGGCCCCACCCCTCACTACGCCATTCGGGTGAATGCCTGACCGGTCGGCCGCACGGGCCGCATCCGCGGGGCGTCCGTACGATGCCGGCACGCGAACGGGCCCGGACCCCGCCGAAGCGGGAGCCGGGCCCGTTGACCTGCGAAGACCGTTCGGTCAGTGACCGAGGTTCACCGCGCGTACGGACGTCGCGCCGATCTCCTCGGAGATGTCGTTGAGCACGTTCGCCGGAATGGTGTCGTCGACGGTCAGCACGACCAGTGCCTCGCCGCCGACATCGGCCCGGGAGACCTGCATGCCGCCGATGTTGATGCCCGCCTCGCCCAGGATGCGGCCGACCGTGCCGACGACGCCGGGGCGGTCGGTGTAGCGCATGAACGCCATGTGGTCGGCGAGCGTGAGGTCGATCGAGTGGTCGCCGACCGCCACGATCTTCTGGACGTTCTTGTGGCCGGCGAGCGTGCCAGAGATCGACACCTCCTCGCCGCCGGCGAGCGTGCCGCGCACGGTGACCACGTTGCGGTGCTCGGGCGACTCGCTGCTGGTCGTCAGCCGCACCTCGACGCCGCGCTCCTGCGCGAACAGCGGGGCGTTGACGTAGGACACCGTCTCGTCCACCACGTCCTCGAACACGCCCTTCAGCGCGGAGAGTTCGAGCACCTTGACGTCGTGCTGGGTGATCTCACCGTACACCTCGACGTCGAGCCGCATCGCCACCTCGCCGGCCAGCGCGGTGAAGATCCGGCCCAGCCGCTCGGCCAGCGGCAGCCCGGGCTTGACGTCCTCGGCGATCACGCCGCCCTGGACGTTGACCGCGTCCGGCACCAGCTCGCCGGCCAGCGCCAGCCGCACCGACTTGGCGACCGCGATACCGGCCTTCTCCTGCGCCTCACCCGTCGACGCGCCCAGGTGCGGGGTGCACACGACCTGGTCGAACTCGAACAGCGGGGAGTCGGTGCAGGGCTCGACGGCGTACACGTCCAGGCCCGCGCCGGCCACCCGGCCCTCCTTGAGCGCGCTGGCCAGCGCCACCTCGTCGACGATCCCGCCGCGCGCGGCGTTGACGATCCGGACCGACGGCTTGACCTTGTGCAGCGCCTCGTCGCCGATCAGGCCGATGGTCTCCGGCGTCTTGGGGAGGTGGACGGTGATGAAGTCGGCGACCTCCAGCAGCTCGTCCAGGGTCAGCAGCTTGACGCCCATCTGCGCGGCGCGGGCCGGCTGGACGTACGGGTCGTAGGCGACGACCTTCATGCCGAACGCCGACATCCGCTGGGCGACCAGGACGCCGATCCGGCCGAGGCCGACCACGCCGAGGGTCTTCTCGCTGAGCTCGACGCCGGTGTACTTGCTGCGCTTCCACTCGCCGTTCTTGAGCGCGGTGTTGGCCTGCGGGATGTTCCGCGCGGTGGCGACCAGCAGGCCGCAGGCGAGCTCGGCGGCGGTGACGATGTTGGAGGTCGGGGCGTTGACGACCATCACGCCGGCCTTGGTGGCGGCGGAGACGTCGACGTTGTCCAGGCCCACGCCGGCGCGGGCGACGACCTTCAGCTTCTTGGCGGCGGCGATCGCCTCGGCGTCGATCTTCGTGGCGCTGCGCACCAGGACGGCGTCGACGTCGACGATGGCGGGGAGCAGCTCGGCGCGGTCCGCGCCGTTGCAGTGCCGGATCTCGAAGTCCGGGCCGAGGGCGTCGACGGTGGCGGGCGACAGCTCTTCGGCGATCAGTACGACAGGTTTCGAGCTCACGTGGTCTTCAGTCCTCACTAGTCCTTCGCGGACGGCCGTCCCGACGGCCGAAGGCGGTGAAGGGGGAAAGCCGCGTGGAAGACGCACGACATTGTGAGCCTGAACGCGCTTGTGATGGGCAGTGTAGTGGCGGTGGGGGGCGCGTCCTGTGCCGTTGCGGAAGGATCACCCGTGCGTGGTTCTACGCGGTGGACAAGGCGCCGCGGCGGTACGCGGCCGGTCATACGGACGAGGGGGCCGCGAGTGTTTCGCGACCCCCTGTCCACAGTCCTTACGCCTCGTCGTCGACCCAGCTCATCAGCTTCCGCAGCTGCTTGCCGGTGGTCTCCAGCAGGTGGCCCTCGTCGGCCTTCTTGTACTCGTTGTACTTCGGCAGACCGGCGTTGTACTCCGCCATCCAGTTGTTGGCGAAGGTGCCGTCCTGGATCTCGGTGAGGACCTTCTTCATCTCGGCCTTGGTGGCGTCGGTGATCACCCGCGGGCCGGTGACGTAGTCGCCCCACTCGGCCGTCTCGGAGACCGACCAGCGCATCTTCTCCAGGCCGCCCTCGTACATGAGGTCCACGATGAGCTTCAGCTCGTGCAGGCACTCGAAGTACGCGATCTCCGGCTGGTAGCCCGCCTCGACCAGGGTCTCGAAGCCGGCCTTGACCAGCGCCGAGGCGCCACCGCAGAGCACGGCCTGCTCACCGAACAGGTCGGTCTCGGTCTCCTCGGTAAAGGTGGTCTTGATGACGCCGGCGCGGGTGCCGCCGATGCCCTTGGCGTAGGACAGCGCCAGCGCGAAGGCGTTGCCGGAGGCGTCCTGCTCGACGGCCGCGATGCACGGCACGCCGCGGCCCTCTTCGTACTGGCGGCGCACCAGGTGGCCCGGGCCCTTGGGGGCGACCATGCAGACGTCCACGCCGGCCGGGGCCTTGATGAAGCCGAACCGGATGTTGAAGCCGTGGCCGAAGAACAGCGCGTCGCCGTCCTTCAGGTTGTCCTTGATGGACTCCTCGTAGACCTTGGCCTGGATCGGGTCCGGCACCAGGATCATGATGACGTCGGCCTCGGCGGCCGCCTCGGCGGGGTGACCACGCGCAGGCCCTGCTCCTCGGCCTTGGCCTTGGACTTGGAGCCCTCGTGCAGACCGACGCGCACGTCGACGCCCGAGTCGCGCAGGGACAGCGCGTGGGCGTGGCCCTGGCTTCCGTAGCCGATCACCGCGACCTTGCGGTTCTGGATGATGGACAGGTCGGCGTCGTCGTCGTAGAACAGCTCGGCCACTTCGGGTTTCTCCTTGGATCTAGCGGGGTGCCCACACAGTACGTCGGGCGGGGTGAGGAAGGTCGGTGGGTCTCGCCATACGGTCCGGTCGGCCGCGGCGGACGGGGGCGGTCAGGCCGAACGGTCCAGCGCGCGCAGCGAGCGGTCCGTGATGGAACGGGCGCCCCGGCCTATGGCGATCGTGCCGGACTGCACCAGTTCCTTGATGCCGAACGGCTCCAGCATCTTCAGCATGGCCTCCAGCTTTTCACTGGATCCGGTGGCCTCGATGGTGACGGCCTCGGGCGAGACGTCCACGGTCTTGGCGCGGAAGAGCTGGACGATCTCGACGATCTGCGAGCGGGTCTCGTTGTCCGCGCGGACCTTCACCAGGACCAGTTCGCGCTGGATCGCGGAGCCGGGCTCCAGCTCGACGATCTTCAGGACGTTGACGAGCTTGTTGAGCTGCTTGGTGACCTGCTCCAGCGGCAGCGACTCGACGCTGACCACGATGGTGATGCGGGAGATGTCGGGGTGCTCGGTGACCCCGACGGCGAGCGAGTCGATGTTGAAGCCGCGGCGGGAGAACAGCGCGGCGATCCGGGCGAGGATGCCGGGGGTGTTCTCCACCAGGACGGAGAGCGTGTGCTTGGACATGGTCTTCTCTCTTTCGCTCTTCGTCGTCTCAGTCGTCTTCGTTGTCGCCGAAGTCGGGACGCACGCCGCGGGCGGCCATGACCTCGTCGTTGGAGGTGCCGGCGGCGACCATCGGCCACACCTGGGCGTCCTCGTGGACGATGAAGTCGATCACGACCGGGCGGTCGTTGATGGCATTGGCCTCTTCGATGACCTTGTCGAGGTCGGCCGGGTCCTCGCAGCGCAGGGCGACGCAGCCCATGGCCTCGGAGAGCTTGACGAAGTCCGGGATGCGGGTGCCCGCCGAGGGCTGCTTACCGTCCGCTTCGGGACCGCTGTGCAGCACGGTGTTGGAGTAGCGCTGGTTGTAGAAGAGGGTCTGCCACTGGCGGACCATGCCCAGCGCGCCGTTGTTGATGATCGCGACCTTGATCGGGATGTTGTTCAGCGCGCAGGTGACCAGTTCCTGGTTGGTCATCTGGAAGCAGCCGTCACCGTCGATCGCCCAGACCGTGCGGTCCGGCTGGCCGGCCTTGGCGCCCATCGCGGCCGGCACGGCGTAGCCCATGGTCCCGGCGCCGCCGGAGTTGAGCCAGGTGGCGGGCTGCTCGTACTTGATGAAGTGGGCGGCCCACATCTGGTGCTGGCCGACGCCGGCGGCGTAGATGGTGTCGGCGGGGGCGAGCCTGCCGATCCGCTCGATGACCTGCTGCGGGGACAGGCTGCCGTCGTCCGGCAGGTCGTAGCCCAGCGGGTAGGTCTCCCGCCAGCGGTTGAGGTCCTTCCACCAGGCGCTGTAGTCGCCCTTGTGGCCGGCGTCGTGCTCGGCCTGGACGGCCACGATCAGGTCGGCGATGACCTCGCGGGCGTCACCGACGATCGGCACGTCCGCGGCGCGGTTCTTGCCGATCTCCGCCGGGTCGATGTCGGCGTGCACGACCTTGGCGTACGGCGCGAAGGAGTCCAGCTTGCCGGTGACCCGGTCGTCGAAGCGGGCGCCGAGGGTGATCAGCAGGTCGGCCTTCTGCAGCGCGGTGACCGCGGTGACCGAGCCGTGCATGCCGGGCATGCCGACGTGCTGCGGGTGGCTGTCGGGGAAGGCGCCCAGCGCCATCAGGGTGGTGGTGACCGGGGCGCCGGTCAGCTCGGCGAGCACCTTCAGCTCGGCGGTGGCACCGGCCTTGAGGACGCCGCCGCCGACGTAGAGCACCGGGCGCTTGGACTCGGCGATCAGCCGGGCGGCCTCGCGGATCTGCTTGGCGTGCGGCTTGGTCACCGGGCGGTAGCCGGGCAGGTCGGTGTGCGGCGGCCAGCTGAACGTGGTCTGCGCCTGCAGGGCGTCCTTGGCGATGTCGACCAGGACCGGGCCGGGACGGCCGGTGGACGCGATGTGGAACGCCTCGGCGATCGTCTTGGGGATCTCGGCCGGGTCGGTGACCAGGAAGTTGTGCTTGGTGATCGGCATCGTGATGCCGCAGATGTCCGCCTCCTGGAAGGCGTCCGTGCCGATCGCCTTCGACGCCACCTGACCGGTGATCGCGACCAGCGGGACGGAGTCCATGTGGGCGTCCGCGATCGGGGTGACGAGGTTGGTGGCCCCCGGGCCCGAGGTGGCCATGCAGACCCCGACCTTGCCGGTGGCCTGCGCGTATCCCGTGGCGGCGTGTCCGGCGCCCTGTTCGTGGCGGACGAGGATGTGCCGGACCTTCGAGGAGTCCATCATCGGGTCGTACGCCGGCAGGATCGCACCGCCGGGGATGCCGAACACGGTGTCGGCCCCGACCTCCTCCAGCGCACGGATGAGGGACTGCGCGCCCGTGACGTGCTCGACGGTGGCGGTCGGCTGCGGTCCGCCGGCGTTACGGGCCCGCGGCTGCGGATGGTGGGCCCCGGAGGCCTGCTCGGTCATCTGCGTCTCTTCTCGAAGCTGAGGGTTTTGACGGGATTTGTGAGGTTGCTGTGCAACAAAAAACCCCTCGTGCCGGGTGGCAAGCGAGGGGAGCGCGTCGGTGCGGTCTGCTGGGTGGCGTAGGGGGCCCAGCTTCAGCCGACGCGCTTTCCAAGTACGAGAATTCGGGTGCGCATGGCACTGACCCTCCCCCTCTCGTGCACCGAGTGTCAAGTGGGTGGGACGGAGGTCTCACTATTTGAGCGCAATGGGGGATGCACCATGGCCTCCGGACCGGCCAGACCCCCACGTCGGGCGGGCACTCCGCTGCCGCTGAGCACCACCGCGCGGCCCTGGCCCGCGTGGTCGGGAACGGGGTAACCGGTACGGGTCAGCGCCCGGCGCAGCCGGTGCTCGTCGAGCGGTCCGGAGAAGGCCAGGCCCATGCCGTGCGTGCAGCCCATGGAGCGCAGTGCGAGGACCTGTTCGGGCAGGTCGACGCCGTCCGCGACGGTCTGCATGCCCAGATCGCCGGCGATCCGCAGCAGCCCGGCGGTGATCTTGTGCAGCCGGGAGGACTCCACCACGCCGTCGACCAGGCCGCGGTCCAGCCGCAGGACGTCGACGGGCAGCCGGCGCAGCGCGGTGATCGCGGCGTATCCGCTGCCGAAGCCGTCGAGGGCGATCCGTACGCCGAGCCGGCGCAGGGCGACCAACCGGCGCTCCAGGTCGTCCAGCGGGATCCGGGAGTCACTTTCGGACAGTTCCAGGACGAGTTCCCGGGCGGGCAGGCCGTGCCGGGTGAGGAGCGCTTCGACGCCCTTGGGCGACAGCGCGCGGTCCAGCAGCCGGCGGGCGGAGAGCCGGACCGCGACCGGGACCTGGTGGCCGGCGCGGTGGCGCGCGGCGGCCTGCCGGACGGCCTCCTCCAGCTGCCAGCGGTCGAGCTCCGCGGCACGGTCGCCGCCGTCGGTGTACCGGCCGCGGTCCCCGACCCGGAGGAATTCGGCGGGGGTGAACAGGATGCCCTCGGCGGAGCGCCAGCGGGCGTGCGCGGCGACCGCGGTGACCCGCCCGGTGGCCAGGTCGACGACGGGCTGGTGCAGCAGCGCGAATTCGCCCTCGTTGAGGGCCGTGCGGAGCTTGGAGGCGAGCTCGGCACGGTGCGCGACCTCGTCCTGCATCTGGGGGGCGTAGAGCTCGACGCGGCCCTTGCCGGCCTGCTTGGCGCGGTACATCGCGAGGTCGGCGTTGCGGAGCAGGCCGGCGGGGGTGACGCCCGGTTCGGCGAAGGCGACGCCGATGCTGGCCGCCACGCGGACGTCCCGGCCGTCGATGCGGTACGGCTCGGAGAGCTTGATGCGCAGCCGGTCGGCGATCTCGTGGATGCGGAACTCGCGGGCCGCGCGGTCGCGGGTGCCGTCGCCGGTGATCAGCGCGGCGAATTCGTCGCCGCCCAGCCGGGCCGCTATGTCGCCGGCGCGGACCGAGTCGGCGAGCCGGCGGGCGGCCTGGATCAGCAGTTCGTCGCCGGCCTGGTGGCCGATGGTGTCGTTGACCTGCTTGAAGCCGTCGAGGTCGATGTAGAGCACGGCGGTGTCGTGGTCGCTGGCCCGCCGGCCGGTGACGGCCTGGGTGACGCGTTCGGTGAACAGCGCGCGGTTGGGCAGATCGGTGAGCGCGTCGTGCGAGGCGTTGTGCTGGAGCTGGGCCTGGAGCCGGACGCGTTCGGTGACGTCGCGGGAGTTGAAGATCAGGCCGCCGTGGTGGCGGTTGACCGTGGACTCGACGTTCAGCCAGCCGTCGACGCCGGAGCGCTGTCCGCCCGCCCGGAAGCGGCATTCGATGCGGGTGGTCGGCTCGTCCTGCGGATCGGCGGCGAGGAACCGGCGGACCTCGTGCACCACCCGGCCGAGGTCCTCGGGGTGGATCAGGGTCGCGAGTTCGGAGCCGATCAGCTCCTCCGCGTCGCGGCCGTAGACGCCGGCGGCGGCCGGGCTGACGTAGCGCAGCACGCCGGAGGGCGCGGCGATCATGATGACGTCGCTGGAGCCCTGCACCAGGGAGCGGAAGTGGTTCTCCTTCTGGGCGAGTTCGTGGGTCAGGGTGATGTTGTCGAGCAGCATGATCCCCTGGCGAACGACCAGGGCGAGCACGACCGTGCAGCCGGTGAAGAGGACCACGCGGTCGATCCGCCGCCCGTCGAGAACGTTGGTGAGGATGCCCAGGGTGCAGACCGCGGCGGCCAGATACGGGGTGAGCGCGGCGAGCGAGCCGGCGAGCGGACGGCTGCCGTGCGGGAGGCGGACGGCGGCGGGCTCGGCGAGCTCCTCCGGCTCCTCCTCCTCGGCCCTGCGGGCGACCCAGGGCGCGTACGCGAGCAGCATCGACCCGGCGAACCACCCGGCGTCCAGGATCTGCCCGGAGCGGTAGTGCTCGCGCAGCAGCGGGGAGCTGAACAGGGCGTCGCACAGCACCGTCAGCGCGAGCGCGGCGATGGCGGTGTTGACGGCCGAGCGGTGCACCGAGGAGCGCCGGAAGTGCAGGACCAGGACCATGCTGACGAGCACGATGTCCAGCAGCGGATAGGCCAGCGACAGGGCGCTCTGCGCCACGCTGCGGCCCTGGAAGTGGGCGGTGTGCGCGAGCGCGAGGCTCCAGGAGAGGGTGAGCAGCGAGCCGGCGATCAGCCAGGAGTCCAGGCCCAGGCAGACCCAGCCGGCCCGGCTCACCGGGCGCTTGGCGAGCACCAGCAGGCCGACGATGGCCGGCGGCGCGAACAGCAGGAAGCAGAAGTCGGCCGGCGACGGACTGGGCACGGTCTCGCCCAGGACGACCTCGTACCAGCCCCATACGCCGTTGCCGATGCCGGCCATCCCCGAGGAGGCGGCGAACAGCATCCAGGCCGGCCGGAACCGGCTGCGGTGCCGGCGGGCGTACACACCGCAGGAGACGGCCGCGACCAGGGCCGCGAAGCTGAGGCCGAAGTCCCCCATGAACAGGGCGACTTCGGTGGACCCCCAGCCGAAGGCGGCACCGAGGGCGTAGCCGCCGCAGACCACGGCCAGGACGACCTGTGGCACCGGGCTCGGCGGACTGCCGGCCGGCGTCGGTGGCCTGGAGAGCATCGCCCCGGGGGCGCTCACCGGACTCTCCCGTGGTCCCGTGCCGTCCGGCGCCTCGCGTGGGACGCCCGGTGGTCCCGCCGCTTCTCCGCGGGCGCTCGTGGATCCCGCATTGTGCGGATCGTCCATCGGTCGTACATCGCCCGTCGCCCCCCTCGCGTTCCGGATGTCGCATCGCGCCGCGGCTGTCCCGGCGCCGTCCCCGCTCGGACGATACACCAGTTCCGTCACTCAGCGACATAGGGTATCTACGGAGCGTGACGGAGCACGGGGTGGTGAATACCCACCGCAGTCGTACGGCCCCGTAGCGCCATCCGCGCCCCGGTCAGCCGGCGGTCGCGACGACGTTCCGCAGGGGTTCGCCGGCCGCGAAAAGCGTCAACTGGTCCCGCAGCAGCCGCTTCGCACGAGGCAGGAAGGCAGAGCTGGGGCCACCGACGTGTGGAGTGATGAGCACGCCCGGAGCGTGCCACAGCGGATGCCCGGCGGGCAGGGGTTCGGGCTCGGTGACGTCGAGCGCCGCGCGCAGCCGCCCGGATTCGAGCTCGGCGAGCAGTGCCTCGGTGTCGACGATGGCGCCGCGCGCGATGTTCACGAGGAGTGCGCCCTCCTTCATCCGCGCCAGGAAATCGCGTCCGACCAGGCCACGGGTCTCGTCGGTGAGCGGAGTGGCGAGGACGACGACGTCCGCGTCGGGCAGGAGGGCGGACAGGTCGGAGAGTGGGTGCACGGGGCCGCGCACAGTGTCACGCGCGGTGCGTGCGACGCGCACCACCCGCGCACATTCGAAAGGCGTGAGCCGGTCCTCGATGGCACTGCCGATCGAACCATAGCCCACAATGAGGACCGACTTGTCGGCGAGGGCAGGCCGGAAGCCCGGCCGCCACTCCCCCGCGTCCTGGGACCGGACGAAGCCGGGGACGTCGCGCAGCGCGGCCAGAATCAGGGTGAGCGCGAGTTCGGCGGTGCTGGCGTCGTGCAGTCCGCGGGCGTTGCACAGCTGGGCCCCGGCCGGCATCTGCGGCAGCCCGGGCAGCATGTGCTCGATCCCTGCGGTGAGGGTCTGCACCACCCGCAACCGCTTCATGCCGGCCAGCGGCCGCAGGCTGACCTCCGTGCCCTTCATGTAGGGGACGGCGTAGAAGACGCACCGGGCCGGATCGGCCGGGTACTCGGGGCCGGCGTCCCAGTGGACGTAGTGGAGGCCGCCGGGCAGGCCCTCGATCTCGTCGGGTGGGATCGGTAGCCAGACGTCGTTCGGTTCGCTGCGCTGGTCTGCGGTTGCCATGGCCCGAGGCTATGCGAAGGGATGTTCTGCTCAGACGTTAGTTTGGTCCGTGCCCTTGATCGGGGCGAGGGGACGGAGGCACAACCAGGTGGAGCGCAGGACAATCGGTGCGGCGGCTCTGGAAGTGGGCGCCGTGGGTCTCGGCTGTATGCCGATGAGCTGGGGGTACACCGAGTCGCAGCGCAACGGGGAGGGGTCCTTGCGGGCCGTGCACACCGCGCTGGACCGTGGCTGCAGCCTGCTGGACACCGCCGACATGTACGGGCCGTTCACCAACGAGCTGTTGGTGGGGCGGGCTTTGAAGGAGCGACGCCGGGACGCGTTCGTCTCGACCAAGGTCGGGCTGCTGGTGGGCGAGCAGCACATCGTCGCCAACGGGCGGCCCGGATACGTCAAACGCGCCTGTGACGCCTCGCTGCGCCGGCTGCAGACGGACCGGATCGACCTCTACCAGCTGCACCGGGCCGACCCCGAGGTGCCCGTCGAGGAGACCTGGGGGGCGATGGCGGAACTGGTCGCGGCCGGGAAGGTGCGGTCGCTGGGGCTGTGCGCGGTGGGCGCCCGGGCGGTGCGGCAGCCCCGCACGGCCCGTACGGAGCGGCGGCCGGCCGGGGCCCGGCCGCGGTCCCGGACGCACGACGGCACGCTGGCCCAACTGGAGCGCATCCAGCAGGTGTTCCCGGTCAGCAGCGTGCAGGCCGAGCTGTCGGTGTGGTCGCGCCAGGCGCTGGAGGCGCTGCTGCCGTGGTGCGAATCGCGCGGGGTGGGCTTCCTGGCGGCGATGCCGCTGGGCAACGGCTATCTGACCGGCACGCTCACCCGGGGCAGGGCTTCGAGCGGGAGGACCTGCGGGCCCGCCATCCGCGCTTCACGGCGGAGATGATGGCGGCGAACCAGCCGCTGGTGGCCGGGCTGCGGCGGGTCGGCGCCCGGTACGGCGCGACGCCGGGGCAGGTGGCGCTGGCGTGGGTGCTGGCCCAGGGCCGGCATGTCGTCCCTGTGCCCGGTACGAAGAAGGAGCGCTGGGCCGCGCAGAACGCCAAGGCGGCCGACCTGGTGCTCAGCCGCGAGGACCTGGCGGAGATCGCCGCGCTGCCGCCGGCCCGGCAGTCCTGGTAGGCCGCCGGCAGGCCCGGTCCGCCGGGCGTGCGGGCCGGTTCGCCGCGTCCGGCGGCCCGATGTGGTGTTCTTGTGCTCGCCCGGACGACGAGAGGACCCCTGCCGTGCAACGCCGTTCCCAGACCGCCGTGTTGGCCGCCGCTTCGCTGCTCCTGGCAGCGGGCTGCTCGAACGGTGGCGCGCAGCCCCCGGCGGGGGTGGCTCCGCCACGGCGAAGAGTCCCGGCGCCTCGGCCGGTGCCACCTCGCCGGGCGCCACCCCGTCGCCCGCCGCGCCGCCCGCCAAGGGCTCGGTGAAGGTGACGAAAACGCTGGCCACCGGGCTGAAATCCCCGTGGGGCGTGGCGGTGCTGCCGGGCGGGGACCTGCTCGTCGGCTCGCGGGACACCGGCAAGATCGTCCGGATCGCCGCGGACAGCGGGAAGAGCACCGAGCTGGGCTCGGTGCCGGGCGTGGCCCCGGGCGGCGAGGGCGGGCTGCTCGGCCTCGCGGTGTCCTCGGACTTCGGCACCGACCGCCAGGTGTACGCGTACTTCACCACCGCGTCCGACAACCGCATCGCCCGCATGATCTACGACGACAAGCGCCCGCCGGGCGACCAGTTGGGCGCGCCCGACACCATCCTGCGGGGCATCCCCAAGGGCGAGATCCACAACGGCGGGCGGATCGCGTTCGGCCCGGACAAGATGCTCTACGCCGGCACCGGCGAGACCGGCGACACCGGGCTGGCGCAGGACAAGAGCTCGCTGGGCGGCAAGATCCTGCGGATGACGCCGGACGGCGAGCCGGCGCACGGCAACCCCTCGGCCGATTCGGTGGTGTACGACTACGGCCACCGCAATGTGCAGGGGCTGGCCTGGGATTCCGACCACCGGTTGTGGGCCTCGGAGTTCGGGCAGCACACCTGGGACGAGCTCAATCTGATCGAGCCGGGGAAGAACTACGGCTGGCCGGAGATCGAGGGCAAGGCCAAGTCCGGTCAGGGCGGCCCGGATTACGTCGATCCGGTCGAGGTGTGGAAGACCGACGATGCCTCGCCCAGCGGCATCGCGTACGCCAAGGGCTCCCTCTGGATGGCGTCGCTGCGCGGTGAGCGGCTGTGGCGCATCCCGCTGAACGGGACGAAGCCGGTGGCCGCCCCGCAGGCGTTCCTCAAGGGCACCTACGGGCGGCTGCGGACGGTCGTGGCGGCCGGTGACGGCACGTTGTGGCTGGTCACCAGCAACACCGACGGCCGCGGCACGCCCCGTAAGGGAGATGACCGGATTCTCCGCCTCAAGGTGAGCTGATCCTTCTGGTCCCCTTTTCGTGCATCCTGCCTAGACTCGGGTGGCAGGGGACGGGTGCGCGTCACGCCGAAGAGGGGGCAGGCACCGTGTTCAACATCGTGGAAGAACTGTTCGCGCCGGGCCGCAAGCACACCGACGAGGAGCGGCAGCGGATGTCGCTCGTGCTCGACGACGTGGGCGACGGCGATCACCCCTGGGAGGGGCCGATAGACCTCTCCTCGGGGACGGTGGTCGTCCGGGCGCCGCGGCAGGAGGGCCGGGACGACACCACTCCCGACGGTACCTAGCGCGCCGCCGGTTCGCCGAACAGCCGGAGGCGGTGGGCCACCGCGCCGGCCTCGCCGCGGCCGGAGACGCCCAGTTTGGCGAGGATGTTGGAGACGTGGACGCTGGCCGTCTTGGGCGAGATGAACAGGGCGTCGGCTATCTGGCGGTTGCTGCGGCCGTCGGCGACCAGGCGCAGGACGTCGCGCTCGCGCGGGGTCAGACCGAGGGAGGCGGCGGGGTTTCGGCGTCCTGGGTCTGCCCGGTGGTGCCGCCGTCCCCGCCGGCGCCGGAGGCCGCCGCGTCCGCGGTGGCCGGTATCAGTCCGGGCAGCGGGATGCGGGCGCGCTGGGCGAGCAGGGCGAGTTCCGCGGCGAGCGGGCGGGCGCCCATGGCCGTGGCGGCGGTGTGCGCCTGGCCGAGCAGCAGGACGGCGGCCTCGCGCGGGGTGCGGCCGTCCAGCCCGGCGGTGGCCCGCTCCGTGCCGTGCAGCAGTGACTCCGCCCAGCGGTAGCAGGCCCGGGCGAGCTCGTACGGGCGCTCCAGCGGCTTGAAGGCGGCGACCGCCGCCGCCCAGTGGTCCGGGGTCTCGCGGCCCTCGGCACGGCGGAGCTCGGCCTCGACGGCGACCGCGTACGCCTCCCATATCGGGCAGGCCCGGGCCAGCTTCTTGGCGGCGTCGCGGATGCGGGCGAGGACGGCGGCCCGGCCGGGCCCGGCGGCCGGCAGTCCGCGGGCGTCCGACTCGGCGGCGGTGGCCCACCACAGCAGCGGCCAGGCGTAGCGCTGGATACCGGGCGGCAGTCCGGCGTCCAGGGTTTCCCCGAGGACGGCCCGGGCGTCCAGGATGCGGCCCTGGTGGGCGGCGATCCGCAGGGCGTGCTGGGCGAGCGGGATGGCGTGCTGCGGCTGGGGGTCGTGGGTGCCGTAGTGCTCGCGGCGACGGCCAGTTCGCGCTCGGCGGCGTCGAAGTCGCCCGTACCGAGGGCGAGGTCCGTGCGGCGGTTGGCGGCCAGGGCGATCGAGCGGGCGCTCTGGGCGAGCCGGCGGGAGTCGTCCGCGGCCTGGAGCGCCTCCTCCCAGCGGCCCAGCGACTGGAGCGATTCGGCGCGGTTGGCCATCACCCAGCAGGTCTTGTCCTTGAGGCCGTAGCGGGTGGTGAGTTCGATGCCCTGCTCGGTGACCTCGACGGCCTCCCGGGAGCGGCCGACGCCCTCCAGGAAGGAGGGGAGGTTGACGTGGCCGCGGCCGATGGCGGTGAAGTAGCCGCGCTCGACGGCGCGGTCGAGGGCGGCCCGGAGGTCGGCGAGGCCCTCGTCGACCTCGCCGGAGTCGGTGCGCAGCCCGGCCAGGGTCAGCCGGGAATTCAGCTCGGCCTCTTCGTCACCGACCAACTGGGCGAGTTCCACGGCGCGTTCGGCGGTGGCGAAGGTGCCCGGGCCCGGTTCGTGCAGCACCGCCCAGCTGGCGACGGCGGCCGTCACCTCGGCGTGCACGGACGACGGCGGCAGGCCGCGCATCAGCTCCTGGGCCCTGCCGAGGTCCTCCCAGCCGTTGCCGCGGCCGGTGCCCTGGCAGAGCCGGGAACGCTGCACCAGGAACCATGCCGTGCGGAGGGGGTCGTTCTCCTCGCGGAGGGAGCGCAGGGCGCGCTTGGTGATCGTGAAGGCGCGTTCGCCGTCGCCGGACAACCGGGCGGCCACCGCGATCTCGGCGAGCAGATCCAGGAAGCGCAGGGAATCGTCGTCGCAACCACAGGCCGGGTACGCCTCGGCGTAGTCGACCGGGCGCACTCCCTGGCGGACCTCGGGCGGGGCGTCGTCCCACAGCTCCAGGGCCCGGTCCAGCAGCCGCAGTTGCTCGGCGTACGCATGGCGGCGGCGGGCCTGCACGGAGGCGGCGAGGACGGCGGGCAGCGCCTTGGCCGCGTCATGGGCCTTGTACCAGTAGCTGGCCAGCCGGGTCGCGCAGGCATCGGCACGGACCAGGGAGGGGTTGGCCTCCAGCGCCTGGGCGTAGCGGCGGTTGAGGCGGGTGCGCTCGCCGGGCAGCAGGTCGTCGACGACGGCCTCGCGGACCAGGGCGTGCCGGAAGCGGTAGCCCGTGCCGTCGCCGGTGGGGACGAGGGTGTTGCTGCCGACGGCGGCCCGCAGCGCCTCGATGAGGTCGTCCTCGGGCATCTGGCAGACGGCGGAGAGGAGTTCGTGTTCGACCGTGGAGCCGCCCTCGGCGGCCGTACGGACCACCCGCTGGGTGTCCTCGGGCAGCGCCTCGACGCGCACCAGCAGCAGATCGCGCAGCGGGTCGCTGAGGCCGTGCAGACAGCCGTCGGCGAGGCTGCGGGCCAGCTCCTCGACGAAGAAGGCATTGCCCTCGGAGCGCCGGAAGACCCGGTCGAGGGTGCCCTCCTCCGGTGCGCTGCCGTTGATGCCGGCGAGCTGGGAGCGGACCTCCTCGCGGTTGAAGCGGTCCAGCTCGACCCGCCGGACCGTGCGCATCCGGTCGATCTCGGCGAGGAACGGGCGCAGCGGGTGGCGGCGGTGGATGTCGTCGGAGCGGTATGTCGCCACCAGCAGGACGCCGGCGTCGTGCAGGGCCCGCAGGAGGTAGGCGAGGAGTTCGCGGGTGGAGCGGTCGGCCCAGTGGAGGTCCTCGATGACGATGACGAGCGTGCGCTCCGCGGCGAGGCGCTCCAGGAGGCGGGCGGTCAGCTCGAAGAGCCGGGCCCGGCCGATCTCGTCACCATGCGCCTCGCCAGGTGTTTCCCCCAATTCGGGCAGAATGCGGGAGAGTTCCCCCTCCTGACCGGCGACGGCGGCGGCGAGCTCGTCACGCAGATGCCAGTTGAGCGTGCGCAGGATCGCCGAGAAGGGCGCGAAGGGCAGACCCTCCGAGCCGATCTCGATACAGCCGCCGAGCGCGACCAGCGCACCCCGGGCCCGCGCGGCCTCGCCGAACTCCTCGAGCAGCCGGGTCTTCCCGACCCCGGCCTCGCCCCGATCAGCAGGGCCTGCGGCTCGCCGGACGCCGCGACGCGGGCGAGCGCGTCATCGAGCGCGGCGAGCTCGGTGGCTCGCCCGACGAACACGGGACTGACGGACCTGGTCTCCACGCGCTTGAGCATCGCACAGGGTCTGACATTCCGGCAGGGGGCTTGATGCCGGGGCTGCATCACGGGGTTTCGTCCACGGGGCTTCCTCCACGGGGCTTTACGGGGCTTCCTCGTGCGGGACCGGCCGGGCCCGGTCAGGCGGTGGCACGGCGTACCCGCCACCGCCGGTCCCGTCCGGCACTCACCCGCCCTTCGGGTTCGTCGCTGCCGGAGCGGGCGGCGGCCGGCGCGCGGCACGCCGGCCGTCGATCGCCTCGCGGGCCAGACGCTGCCGGACGGCCTCGCGGCGCAGTTCGTCCTGCCGGACCCGGAGCTCCAGTTCGAAGTGGTACATCTCGTTCTCCCTTGTGGCGTGGGCTGGTTGACGCCCACCGGTGCGGGCTCGTCGACGCCCGGTGGTGCGGGCTCGTCGACGTGCTGTGACGTGCTCAAGCCTCGCGTCCCAGGGGGGTCCGCCACATGGGGAGAGTGCCCGATCTTCGGGTGCGGGGTGCTTAGGAAATACGGGTGGCGCCCGGGAAAGGCCGTACGGGCGGCGCGCGCGGCACCGCCCGTACGTATCCCGGACGCGGATGAGTCGCTGCTGGGTCCCCGGTAAGGCCCCGCTGCCTTAGGCGCCGGGCCGGGTGCCCTTAGGGATGGTGGGCATGCTCCCGAACAGGTCGAGGTACATGCCCGCGGAGATCAGCAGCCCGAGCACGCCGAGGGCCAGCCCGCCCCAGGCGACGGCCCGCACCCAGGTGGCACGCGGCCGGGTGAGGACGACAGCGGCGACCAGCGCCGCCAATACGGCGAAGACCCCGTTGACGAGGGCCGTGGTGTGCCAGGGCGTCCCGTACATGGCGGAGATCTGGTCGGTGGCCTTACCGGCCTGGAGGTTGATCTGCCCCATCAGCGTCTGCCGCTCGGCCATCAGCGTGCCGAGCCAGGTCCCGGTGACGGAGGCGAGCCCGAGCCCGGCGGCGACGACGGCACCGGCACCGGCGGCCACGCCGGCGGTGGTGCGCCGTGCGGTGGCGTCCAGGTCCTCGTCCAGGTCCAGGTCAACGCCGTCGGTGTCCTCGGTTTCCCCGGCGTCGCGCTCGGCGGCGTCCGTGGTCTCCGGGCTCGCGGCAGGTGCCTTCGCTCCCTCCGTCGCGGCCGCCTGGGCCGGCACCGTCTCGTCGTCGGTTCGCTTCTCGGCCGAGTCGATCGAGTCGGTCGCTGCGGTCGATGCGGTCGTGTCGGTCTTGTCGGTCGTCCTGGTCGTACCCATGGGCGCGACCGTAGGGGCCGCGTCTGAGAGTGAGATGAGAACGGCGGAGGACGGGCTCGGCCGGGGCTCCAGGAGCGCTTTCTAGGCCCCCACCAGCGGCCGGTCGCCGTCCCGCGGCCCGGGCGGCCCCGCCGCGTCGGACGGCTCCGGTGCCCCGCCCACCTTCTCCGGCGGCGGTTCGATGCCGATCCGGGGCAGCCACCGCTCCAGCCAGGAGGGCAGCCACCAGTTGGCGCCGCCCAGCATGTGCATCAGCGCCGGGACCAGCAGCGTACGCAGCACGAACGCGTCCAGGGCGACCGCGGAGGCCAGCCCGATGCCGAACATCGCGATGGTCCGGTCGCCGCTCAGGATGAAGGCCGCGAAGACCGCGATCATGATGACCGCCGCCGAGTTGATCACCCGGCTGGTCTCGGCCAGGCCGACCCGCACCGCCCGGCGGTTGTCCCTGGTCAGCTGCCACTCCTCGTACATCCGGGACACCAGGAACACCTGGTAGTCCATGGACAGCCCGAAGAGCACCGACACCATGATCACCGGCAGGAACGGTTCGATCGGCCCGGCGCTGCCCAGCCCCAGCTGCTCGCTCCCCCAGCCCCACTGGAAGATCGCGACCACGACCCCGAACGAGGCGGCGACGGCCGCGACGTTCATCAGCGCCGCCTTGAGCGGCACCGCGAGCGACCGGAAGGCCAGCAGCAACAGGACCGACCCGAGCCCGATGACCACGCCGACGAACAGCGGCAGCTTGCCGACGATGACCGACGCGAAGTCGTCGTAACTCGCGGTGACCCCGCCGACCGCCACCCGCATGCTGGTGCCGCGCTCGGCCGCCGGCAGGACGTCGGCGCGCAGCCTGGCGACCAGATCAGAAGTCTGCCGGGATTGCGGCGAACTGTCCGGGATGACGGTCAGCACCCCGGTGCTACGGCTCCCGTCGAATTCCGGCCCACTGACCTCGGCCACCCCGGGGGTGGTCCGCAATTGGCGCGGCAGCTTGTCGAAGGCGATCCGGTCCTTGGCGCCGTCCAACGTGCCGACCAGCGTCAACGGCCCGTTCGCCCCGGGCCCGAACCCGCCGCCCCGCCCGTCACCGGGCCCGCCCCGCGCCATCAGGTCGTACGCCTTACGGGTCGTCGAGGTGGCCGGACCGTTGCCCTGGTCGGAGGTCCCGAGGTGGAGCCCGAACGTGGGCAGCGCGAGGGTGAGCATCACGGCGGCTGCGAGGACGCCCAGCAGCTTGGGGCGCCGCTCGACGAAGCCGGACCAACGAGCGGCGACGCCGGCGGACGGTTTGGGCCGTGGCCCGTCCTCGGCGAGCCTCCGCCGCTCCCTTCGGCCCAGCGCCCGCATCCCGATCAGGCCGAGCAGCGCCGGCAACAGGGTCACGGACGCGGCGACGGTCAGCACGACGGTGAGCGAAGCCGCCAGCGCCACCCCGTTGAGGAAGCTGAGGCGCAGGATGAACATGCCCAGCAACGCGATGCACACGGTCGCCCCGGCGAAGACCACCGCCCGCCCGGACACCGCCACGGCCCGCTCGGCCGCTGCCTCGACCGGCAGTCCCGCCCTGAGCCCCTTCCGATGTCTGGTCACGATGAACAACGCGTAATCGATCCCCACCCCGAGCCCGATCAGGCTCCCGAGCATCGGCGCGAAGTCGGCCACGGTCATGGCATGACTGAGCAGCGCGATCCCGGCCGAGGCGGTGCCGACCGCCGCGACCGCGGTGACGATCGGCAGGAAGGTCGCGGCCAGCGACCCGAACGCGAGGAACAGCACCACGGCCGCCGCCCCCAGTCCGATGACCTCCGGCAACTGCGCGCGCGGCGCCTCGGTCACCGCGATCCCGGCCCCACCCAACTCGACCTGCAGCCCCTCGCCACCAGCGGACCGCGCGACCTCGACGACCTTCCGCACCTGCCCGGCGTCCAGCTCATCGGTCGACCGCGCGAACTGGAGCGAGGCATAGGCGGTCCGCCCGTCCTGACTGATCTGCCGCGCCCCCTGGGATTGCGCTCCCCTGTCGTGCTTCCCATACGGACTGCGCACCTCGGCAACCCCGGGCAGCCCGTCGACCCTCTCCAGGGTCTGCCGCATGGTCTTCTCCACCGCACCGGCCCGCACCGTCCCGTGATCGGTGTGCCACACGATGGTGTCGCTGTCCCCTGTCTCCCCCGGGAACGCCTTCTCCATCAGCGCAGTCGCCCGCCCTGACTCAGTCCCCGGCACCTCATAGTCAGTGGAGTACGCGGTCCCGCTCACCCCCGCGGCCACACCCACGCCCACAAAGACGGCAAGCCAAAGAACGATCACCACGATGCGGCGCCTGAGACACCACCGAGCCAGAGCGGTCACGAAGTCGATCGCTTCCCGGGTTGTGCGTCGAAATCTCCCGGGTACGGGCGGTGCCGAGCGCTATGAACGGGGACGTAGGGCCCCCACGCGCCGGTTTGGCACGTCAGCGAGCCCCATCAGAGCAGCCTGACACCCGGAAAAGATCCTTTGCCCTGTTTGTGGGGTTCCCCACAAACAGGGCGCATGAGGAGTGCGTTACCGAAGATTCCTCCCGCACACCTCACGCTTGCGCGCCCGTGCACTTCGGTCGGCGTCAGCCGCTGGCCGCCAGGCACCCCAGGCCTCGCGGACGATAGCGCCCGAGCTGAGGCGCCATCCCTGCCCCTGCCTTGATACGACTAACCACGGCAAGATTGACCGACTCGCCTGCACAAGAGGTGCGCATGAACCGACGGCAAGCACGCAGTCCCGACGGGCATCACTCATCCAGCCGGCAGGACGTGCAACGAGGCGCCCATCCACGTCGCCCAGAGGCAACTTGCCCCTTGACTCACCTGGTGGTGACGCCAGGAGCTGAGTCCAAGACATCCCGCTTGGCCAGTGTGGCCACTCCTGATCCGGCGAGCGTGACCTTGCCGGAGTGAACGGTATCGAGTTGCTCAACCTGCTTGCCATACCACTCGATGGCAGTCAGCGTGAGCCGTGGCTCAGTCGCACTGACGTCACTCCCGGAACCGCAGTGACGAAAGACCATGCCCAGCCGTGCCGTCCCGTCGATGCAGCGCACCACGCACACCGCCTCGCCCCCTGCCGTTCCGGGCGGCCCCGGTGTGACAGACTCGATTGATTCGATGCTCAGCGAAGCCTTCTCCCACACGTCATCCTGCACGTCGGTGAGCCTCCTCGACAAAGTGCGCGATCTGTTCCGGGGAAAGTTTAGGCACATCGTATTCGAGTAGGGGATCAATATCTCCGTTGCCAATCTTGCGCGGGACGTGAATCCCCATTTCGGAGAGGATCTCCCGGGAAACCGACGAGGGCACCTGTACAGAGGCCCGGGACGACAGCTCCGCTGGACTCAGCTCGACCGGCCATTCCGCTTCCCGCGCGATATACCCCTGATGCACAGGCACCCC
This sequence comes from Streptomyces endophytica, assembly GCF_026153355.1. Classification (GTDB taxonomy): domain Bacteria; phylum Actinomycetota; class Actinomycetes; order Streptomycetales; family Streptomycetaceae; genus Streptomyces; species Streptomyces endophytica. Next base: position 417,792 of record NZ_CP110636.1, read on the forward strand.
GTCCAACGCGCCACGCGGATAGATTTCAACAACAGCGTCGCCGAACCGCTCCGACTGCGTCGCGAACACGGTGGCGACGCCGGGGTCAGAAGACGTCGGCGTGATGCCATATCGCTGCACGCCTGGGCTACCCTCAAAGCCTCTCGTGGTTCCGCGGAACAGATGCGAAGGACACGGTGACAGACCAAGCGGGTCGATCGAACTGTGCGGGTTGCGAACGTACGTCGATGGGTTGGCTGCTGGGGCGAGACCCAGCGGGTCCGGCGTGACGTAGCGCCCCGTCTCCGGGTCGTAGTGCCGGAAGTAGTTGTAGTGCAGTCCCGTCTCAGGTTCGTAGGACTGACCTGGGTAACGTAGCGGCGTGTACGCGGTGCTATCGGACGCCCAGGTGGTGCCACCCCAGACGGTTCTTCGAACTTGCCAGGCAATATCCCCCCGCTCATCGACCAGCTCACAGGGCGCCCCGACAAGGTCGGCAATGACAGCGAAGAACCTTTTGTCTGCCACGCGCACAGGCGAGGAATGGAGGCCCTCCGCAAGGATTTTTCGTTCACTCTGAGCAATCGGCACCAGGCCCTTGAGGTCCCACGTCAGGGCAATCCCTCTCGATTTGCCCGGAAAACACGTAGTCTGCTCAGTTAGGGCAGATCCGTCCCATGCAAAGTCAGTTTGTTCAGCGGCTGAGCCGTCTTCAGCTTCGCAGCGCCGCTTAGCGATGCGGCGGCCGAATGGGTCGTAGAGATATCGCCAGATGGTTCCGTCTGGCGTAATGACACTGGCAAGTCGACCTTCGGTGTTCCAGGTGTATCGCCACGTGTCCGGCTTCCGAGAAACACGAGTCTTCTGGCGGAGGGTGACGCGCCCCAGTGCGTCGTGTTCGTAGCGGATGCGGCCGGCTCGCGTGATGTTGGTGCCCTCGTAGGACCTTTCGCCTCGGGCCGACGGGTTGGGGTGGTGGTCGGGCCAGGTGGCGTGGGTTTGGTTGCCGGCGGGTCGTAGGCGTAGGTCTCGGTCCAGTCGGTGGCGTGGACGGCGGTGACTCGGCCGGCGCGGTCGAGGTCGAAGGTGCGGCGGCCGGTGTGGGAGTCGTCGATCGCGGTGAGGTGGCCGTCGGGGCGGTAGGTGTAGGAGCGGGAGAGGACCTGGTCCACCTCTGCGGCGGCGGTGTGGGGGGGTTTGGGCGGTGCCGGTGCCGACTGTGGTGAGGGACTGGGTGGTGAGGCGGCCGGTGGGGTCCCAGGTGTGGGAGAGGGTGAGGTTGTCGCCGATGGTGCGGGTGAGCTCTTGGCCGGCGGCGTCGTGGTCGAAGGTGAGGACGTGGCCGGCGATGTCCATGGCGGTGCGGTTGCCGGCGGCGTCGTAGGTGTAGGTGGTGGTGTGGCCGGTGGGGGTGGTGCGGCTGGTGCGGCGGCCCAGGACGTCGTAGGTGAACGTCATGGTGCGGCCGTTCACGGATTCGGCGGTGATGCGGCCGAGGATGTCGCGGGTGTAGGTGACCGTCGCGTCGGGGTTGGTGGCCTGGTGGAGGTTGCCGGAGGGGTCGTGGAGGTAGGTCGTCAGCAGACCCGCGGCGTCCTTCTCCGTGATGCGCCCGAGGGTGTCGCGGGTGTAGGTGGTGACCTCGCCGAGGGCGTTGGTGCGGGTGGTGAGTTGGCCGGCGGGGTCGTGGGTGTAGGTGAGCACCCGGTCGTCGAAGTCCGACTCGGACGTCAGGCGGCCTGCTGCGTCGTAGGCGTAGTTCCAGGTCAGGGCCTGGGGTTGGTGACCTGGGTGAGGCGGAGTTCGGTGTCGTGGGTGAACTCGTAGCGGACGCCGTCGGGGTCGGTGCGGGCCGTGAGGAGGTCGAAGTGGCCGTACTCGAACGTGGTCGTCTGGCCGATGGCGTCGGTGTGGGAGGTGCGGTTGCCTTCGCCGTCGTAGGTCCATTCCTCGGTGGCGCCGGTGGGGTCTATTCGGGCCAGCAACTTTCCTTCGACGGACCAGAGCATGTGGGTGGTTTCGCCCAATGGGTCCGTGATGGAGGTGGTGCGGCCGAAGGCGTCGCGGCGGTAGTGGGTCACCGCGCCGAGGGGGTCGGTGACGGAGAGGGGTAGGCCGGCCTTGTTGCAGTAGAGGTGGGTGGTGTTGCCGAGGGCGTCGGTGACGGAGGCGAGGTTGCCGTGGGCGTCGTGGGTGTAGGTGGTGGTGGCGCCGGTGGGGTCTGTCGACGCGGTTCGGTTGCCGGTGGCGTCGTAGGTGTGGGTCCAGGTGGTGCCGTCGGGCCCGGTGACCGCGACCGGGTTGCCGTCGGTGTCGTAGGTCGTGGTGGACGTGGAGCCGTCCGGGAGGGTGACGGTCACCGGGCGGCCGGCGTCGTCGTACGAGAGGTGAGTGGTGCGGCCCAAGGGGTCGGTTGTGGACAGGATGCGGTGCCCCGCATCCCGCACCGTGCGGGTGGTGGCGCCGGTGGGGTCCGTGGTGGCGACGATGTGGTGGTGGTCGTTGACCTGGTAGGTGGTGACCTGGCCGAGGGAGTTGCGGTGGTGGTTGGTGCGCAGGCCGGTTTCCGGGTCGGGGTCGCCCCAGGTGAAGTCGCCGCGGAGGTGGCCCTCGATGCCGCCCTGGGTGATGCAGCGGTCGGCGTCGTCGTAGACGTAGTGGTAGCTGCTGTTGTTGGTGTCGGTCCAGGAGGTGATGCGGCCGGACTCGTCGTAGGTGAAGTGGAGGGGGAGGCCGGAGGAGTTGGTGACGGTGGTGAGGTTGCCGAGCTCGTCGTAGCCGTAGGTGACCAGGAGTTGGTCGCTGCCGTCGGGGGCGGCGCCGGCCAGGTGGAGGGCGGTGATGCGGCCCTCCTCTGTGGTGAGGAGGAGGCGGTAGCCGGCGCTGTGGGTGATGGCGAGCGGGGTGCCGTCTTCGGTGTAGTCGAAGGTGTGGTGGTTGCCGTGCCGGTCGGTGATCTCGTCGAGGACGGCGAGGTGGTCGGTGTAGGTGGTGAAGTAGCGGCGTAGGCCCGTCACCGGGTCCACCAACAAATAGTCGCCGTCGGGGGTGAGTTCCAGCGGGGCGCCGTCGCCCTCGACGGGGCGGGTGGGGACGCCGACCGCCGGGTGCGGGTAGAGGAGGAAGTTGCCCTCTTCGCCGATGAGGATGACGCCCTCGGAGTCGATCTCCAGGCGCTGGTCGACCGTGGACATCCAGCTCGGGCCGAACCAGCGGCCGGTGCGGTAGGACGACTCGAAGGTGCGGGAGAAGGAGAGCGGGAGGCTGCCGGGGAGGGTGATGTCCGTTTGCGGCAGGTGCATGCGGCCAGTGGCCATGTCGATGGGGTCGCTGCCGAACGTCTTGCACCAAGCCGTACGCAGACGGTCCCGGACGGTGCGCTTGCCGCCCTCCTTGGCCGCGGTGCGGGCCGCATTTTCGGCGGCCTCCTTCGCGCCCGCCTTGGCCGCAGTCTTGCCGAGCCCTCCTGCGCCTTTTCCTCCGAGGACGTTCACCAACGCAGAACCATAGGCATCGAAGGGATCGCTGCCCCAGCCCGAGCCCAGCATCCCCTTGGCCGTCTCCACCGGGTGGAGGGGCGCCTGGGCCAATCCCATGAGGGTCATGGCGGTGTTGTCGGCGAACTGGAAGGGGTGCGTGACGTTGTACGGGTCCAGCGGATTGATCTTGCGGCCCAGCTTGAGGGTGTCGGCCCCGGCCTTCAGAGCACCGCCGGCTATGTGCAGGTGCTCAAGGACGACCGCCTGGCTGCCGTCCTTGAGGGCAGCGCCCGCCAGTTGGGTCAGTGCCGGCTTCTCGGGCGCGTGCGCCAAGGCGGCCTTGAGGGCGTCGCGGGCGTGCTCGGCGGCTTCGTTGCGCTGGCTGCGGGCCTCCTTGAGCATGTCCTGTGCCGCCTCGCGGCCCTCGGCGCCCGGGTCGACCTCGACGGTCGGTTCCTGGGGCATGGGGCCGGGGTCCTGGCCCTGCTCGACGGCGGCGTTGTAGGCATCCGCCTGGGAGTTGTACTTGTCGACCTTCGCCTTGTACGCCTCGAAGGAACGGCGGGTGGCCTCCTGGGCGTGGTGGTACTTCTCGATCGCCTCGGCGGCCTTGTGCTGCGCCCAGATCACCGTCTCCACGTACGACGTCAGCGCCTTGGAGGCGTCGTCGCAGGCGTCGGCGGCGTGCATCCACTGCTTGGGGTGCATGTCGAACGCCTCACGGAAGGCATCGGCCGCCTTGCCGCTCCAGTGCTGGCCCGAGCCCAGCTTGCGCATGCCGTTCGCCACCCGGTCGAACGCGGCGGAGAAGTCCTTGAGGTGGGACGCGGTCTCGGCGATCTTGCCCGGGTCACCGTGGATGAGTTCCTTGGGATCCTCGGTCTCGCCGAGCTGGCGTTCGTCGACGTGTGCCCCGAGGGCGCCGGCCACCTTCGCGCCGCCACTACGGACCGCATGCGCCGCATCGTCCAGGCCGACCGTTTCCAGCGCGTCCCCGGTCAGCTCGGCACCTTTCTCGACCACCTCCCCCGCGCCGCGCTCGATGGCACCCGTGATCTTGCTCGCGCCCTCGCCGACCGCGTCGATGGCATCACCGAAGATGCTCACTTGCCGTTACCCCCGTGTCCCTGCTGGCCCTGCGGCTTCCCCGCCTCGTGAAAGTCCGTGGTGACCTCCACGTCCTCCCCGCCGTACTTGATGCGGTCCGGGACCGACTGTGCGTCCTGGAACAACCGGTCGCCCGCTTCCAGCATCTGTTTGCGCGAGTCCCGCGACGCCTTGGAGTTCGGGTCGAAGTCGGCGTTGGCCACCTGGGAGATCGGGTTGTCTCCGATGACCTTGCCCCAGGACCTCTTGTGCAACTGCTCCGCGGTCAGGTTCGGGTCCCCCATCGCCGCGTTCACGGTCTGCTTCAGGGCGTCCGAGAAGTACTGCTCCTGCTCGTAGTAAAGGCCGGCCGTGATACCGAGCTTCTTGGAGAATTCGTTGGCGTCCTGCATCAGGGTGCGGACGCCCCAGCCCCAGCGGTCGCAGAAGGAGTCCAGGACGGCGGCCAGGCCGTCATCGCCGCATTCCATGTTGTCCAGGGACAATCGGTCGAAACCGCGGCCCAGTTGGGCCTCCACATCGAAGCCGAGTTCCTTGAGCTCTGCCGTTGCCGCCCTGATTCCCTTGGTGAGTTGCTCGAACGCCTCCGGTTCGAGTTGGTAGCCGTCTCCGCTCATCAGGCCCATTTGCGCTCCCCCTCGCGCGAAACGTCCGATATACCGTCAGATATGCCCTCAGGTATGCCGCCAGGTGCGTCGTCGTCCGATACGACGGTGACGTCGATGGCTGCCTCGTAGGGCACGATTCCGGCCACCGGCGGGAAGAGCGCACCCTGCTCGCCACCCGCGTCCAGGGCCACCCCCGTAGGGCCCTCGATGGCGGGAATCAGCACGTCAAGGACGCGAGCGCCGGACACGGTCACGTACCGCCACTCCGCGCCGGGCTCCGTGCCGCGCCCCAGCGCGAAGCGGGACAGCGCCTCCTCGTCGGTGAAGGCGTACAGCCAGCGGATGCCGTCCAATTCAGTGGAGAGAAGCGTGTCGTCGACCGTCGGAATCAAGACATGCGTGCGCCGGAATTCGCCCACAAGCGCGGCCGGATCTGGTTGACCGGCATGAATCGCCGCCACCTCATCGATCAAAGACATAACGGACCGAGCCCCTCCCCCGATTCCCTGCTCAACTGCCGAACATACTTTGGCATACGGCACTGACAACGGAGTGTTGGACACGGGGGCGGCAGGGCAAGTGAAAGGCCGGGGCAGGGAACCGGACCGGGGTTCTTTTCGGCTTCAATTACCTTGCCGTTTGCGTGGGGAGGGGATTCGACCCGCATAACTGGCGGCCGCCTCGCACTCGATCCCACCCCCTCCCCGGCCGCCCACAGCCGCACCGCCCGGGCCCGTCCGTCCGTGTCGCACCCCTTGACCGGCGTATTGGTCTGAACCATTCTGTGCGCAGGGTCGGGAACGGCCCCTCGTCAGCGGTGGCCACCGTCTCGTGCAGTCCTCGGGTTTCCCCCTTCGGCACAGGAGACAGGTATGCCCCGTATCGCAGCACGCGCCCGCACCAGACCATCCCGTCACAGACGCCTGATCGCGGCCGTCCTGACGGCCTTCGCCACCGCGGCGGCCACCCTGACCACGACCGCCCCCGCTGACGCAACGGCCGCCTCCCCCACCGTCGACGTCAACGTCGCCAAGAACGCCGGCTACGAGTCCGGGCTGAGCAATTGGAGTTGCTCGGCGGGGAGCGGGGTCTCCGTCGGCGCCCCCGTGCACGGCGGCGCCGCGGCGCTCAAGGCGACCCCCACCGCCTCGGACAACGCGACCTGCTCCCAGACCGTGGCCGTCAAGCCCAACGCGACGTACCGGCTGAGCGCGTACGTCCAGGGTTCGTACGTCTACCTGGGAGCGTCCGGCACCGGAACGACGGACGTCTCCACCTGGACACCGTCGGCCACCGGGTGGCAGCAGCTCGCGACCAACTTCACCACGGGTCCCAGCACCACCTCCGTCACCGTCTTCACCCACGGCTGGTACGGACAACCGGCCTACTACGCCGACGACTTCAGCGTGCTGGGGCCGGACGGCGGGGGCGGCACCGATCCCGGACCGCAGGTCCCGGCGGCGCCCGGTGGCCTGACGGCAGGATCCGTGACCTCCTCCTCGGTCACGCTCTCCTGGAACCCGGTCTCCGGTGCCACGGGCTACACCGTTTATCGCGACGGGGCGAAGTCGGCCACCACGGGCGGCAGTTCGGCGACGGTGACCGGGCTCTCCCCCTCCACCAGCTACCGCTTCCAGGTCTCCGCCACCAACGCGGCCGGCGAGTCGGCCCGTTCGGCCGAGATCACCGCCACGACCTCCCCCTCCGGTGGCGGCACCGACCCGTCCGTCCCCAAGCACGCGGTCACCGGCTACTGGCAGAACTTCAACAACGGCGCGACGGTCCAGAAGATCAGCGATGTGCCGAACCAGTACGACATCATCGCGGTCGCCTTCGCCGACGCGACGACCACGCCCGGCGCGGTCACCTTCAACCTCGACTCGGCGGGCCTCGGCGGCTACACCGTCGACCAGTTCAAGGCCGACATCAAGGCCAAGCAGGCGGCCGGCAAGTCCGTCATCCTCTCCGTCGGCGGCGAGAAGGGGACTGTCTCCGTCAGCGACTCCGCCTCGGCGGCCAACTTCGCCGACAGCGTGTACGCGCTGATGCGGCAGTACGGCTTCAACGGCGTCGACATCGACCTCGAAAACGGCCTCAATCCGACGTACATGACGCAGGCGTTGCGCTCGCTCTCCCAGAAGGCGGGCGGGAAACTCGTGCTCACCATGGCGCCGCAGACCATCGACATGCAGTCGACGTCCGGCGGCTACTTCCAGACGGCACTGAACGTGAAGGACATCCTCACCGTCGTCAACATGCAGTACTACAACAGCGGTTCGATGCTGGGGTGCGACGGCAAGGTCTACTCCCAGGGCAGCGTCGATTTCCTCACCGCGCTGGCCTGCATCCAGCTCGAAGGCGGCCTCGACCCGTCCCAGGTGGGCCTGGGCCTGCCCGCCTCCACCCGGGGCGCGGGCAGCGGCTACGTCGCCCCGAGCGTCGTGAACGCCGCCCTGGACTGCCTCACCAAGGGCACAGGCTGCGGCTCGTTCAAGCCGTCCCGGACGTATCCGGGCGTACGCGGCGCCATGACCTGGTCCACGAACTGGGACGCGGCGAGCGGTAATGCGTGGTCGAACGCGGTCGGGCCGCACGTTCACGCCCTGCCGTAGCCCGGGCTCCGCCCCTCGCCCTCGCCATCGCCCCGGAACAGCGCCACACGGCCTTCCCGGGTCCGCGCTCGCCGATGCCCCACGCGTCGGCGAGCGCGGCCACGAGCAGCGGCCCGCGACCGCCCCGGCCGGGTACGTGGCAGACCACCGACCCCCGCCGTGCGTGACGTGCACTCGCTTCGTCTACAGTCCTGTAGACGATAGATCGCTGGGCAGCGACCACCGACCGCGCGTGGACCGCTGAACAGTGCCCAAAATGCAGTGGGTTGCCAAGGCGCGACGTATCGCGCCGGAAGGGCGGACGGCACGATGGCGCAGTCGACCGGTGGGGCGACGACCCTGCCCACCACGGGGGAAGGGCGGGGTCACGAGCCCCTGCCGCACGCGGGACAGAACCCCGGCTGGAGCAAGGTGCCGCAGGTCACGGCCCTGTTCTGGGGAGTGAAGATCCTCACCACCGGCATGGGCGAGACGGCCTCGGACTACCTCGGCCGGACGCTCGGGCCGATACCGGCGGGCTGCCTCGGACTGGCCGGCTTCCTGCTGTTCCTGGTCCTCCAGTTCCGGGCCACCCGCTACCGGCCGTGGACGTACTGGACCGCGATCGTCATGGTCAGCGTGTTCGGCACGATGGCCGCCGACGTCGTGCACGTCATGGCCGGCATCCCCTACACGGTCTCGGCGGTCGCCTTCACCGTCGCGCTGGCGGCCCTCCTGACGGCCTGGTACCGGGCCGAGGGGACGCTCTCGATCCACAGCGTCCGCACCCGTCGCCGGGAAACGTTCTACTGGGCGACGGTGCTCGCCACCTTCGCGCTCGGCACCGCGGTGGGCGACCTCACCGCGGGCACCTTCCACCTGGGATACCTCCCCTCCGGCGTGCTGTTCGCCGCGCTCATCGCGGTACCCGCGCTGTCCGAGCGGTTCCTCGGGCTGAACGCCGTCGCCGCCTTCTGGGGGGCGTACGTGCTGACCCGCCCGCTGGGGGCCTCCTTCGCCGACTGGATGGGCGTCTCCACCGCTCGCGGTGGCCTCGGCTGGGGGACGGGGCCGGCCACGCTCGCGCTCACGGTGCCGATCGTGCTGCTCGTGGGCTACCTGGCGATCAGCCACAAGGACACCCCGCCCGAGCAGACCGGCGCACACCACGCCCTCTGACGGGGCAGGACGGACCGCGTCCGGTCCCTGTCCTTACGCGACGGGGGCCGAGCGCCCGCCCGATCTCAGCCCGCGATCAACTCCGGTACCTGTTCCCGGAGTTGGTCCGGGCCCAGGGCGAAGCCCTCACGCCCCGGTGGTACGTACGCGAAGCGGCCGCCCCTCCGTGGAAGGACGGCCGCTGAAGCAGGCAACCAGGGCGAGCGGGATCAGCCCTCGACGCCCAGCTTCTCCAGGATCAGTTCGCGGACCCGCGCCGCGTCGGCCTGGCCGCGGGTGGCCTTCATGACCGCGCCGACCAGGGCGCCCGCCGCGGCCACCTTGCCGCCGCGGATCTTGTCGGCGATGGCGGCGTTGGCGGCGATCGCCTCGTCGACGGCGGTGCCCAGGGCGCCCTCGTCGGAGACGACCTTCAGGCCGCGCTTCTCGACGACGGTGTCCGGGTCACCCTCACCCGCGAGCACGCCCTCGATGACCTGACGGGCCAGCTTGTCGTTCAGGTCTCCCTTGGCGACCAGCTCGGCAAGCCGGGCGACCTGCACCGGCGTGATCGGCAGGGCCGCGAGCTCCACGCCGTCCTCGTTGGCGCGGCGGGCCAGTTCGCCCATCCACCACTTACGGGCCGCGGCGGCGTCCGCACCGGCCTCGACGGTGGCGACGATCAGGTCGACCGCACCCGCGTTGAGGATCGACTGCATGTCGTGCTCGCTGATGCCCCACTCCTCGCGGAGGCGGTTGCGGCGCACCCGCGGCAGCTCGGGCAGGGTCGCGCGCAGTTCCTCGACCCACTCGCGGGAGGGGGCCACCGGGACCAGGTCCGGCTCGGGGAAGTAGCGGTAGTCCTCCGCCTCCTCCTTGATCCGGCCGGGCGTCGTGGAGCCGTCCTCCTCGTGGAAGTGCCGGGTCTCCTGGACGATCTTGCCGCCGGAGGAGAGCACCGCGGCGTGCCGCTGGATCTCGAAGCGGGCCGCCCGCTCCACGGAGCGCAGGGAGTTGACGTTCTTGGTCTCCGAACGCGTGCCGAACTTCTCGGTGCCGTTGGGGCGCAGCGAGAGGTTCACGTCGCAGCGCATCTGGCCCTGCTCCATGCGGGCCTCGGAGACGCCGAGCGCCTTGATGAGCTCGCGGAGTTCGGCGACGTACGCCTTGGCGACCTCGGGGGCCCGCTCGCCCGCGCCCTCGATGGGCTTGGTGACGATCTCGATGAGCGGGATGCCGGCGCGGTTGTAGTCCAGGAGGGAGTGCCGGGCGCCGTGGATGCGGCCGGTGGCGCCGCCGACGTGCGTCGACTTGCCGGTGTCCTCCTCCATGTGGGCGCGCTCGATGTGCACCCGGAAGACCTCGCCGTCCTCCAGCTGTACGTCGAGGTAGCCGTCGAAGGCGATCGGCTCGTCGTACTGGGAGGTCTGGAAGTTCTTCGGCATGTCCGGATAGAAGTAGTTCTTCCGGGCGAAGCGGCACCAGTCCGCGATCGTGCAGTTGAGCGCCAGGCCGATCTTGATGGCCGACTCGACACCGGTCGCGTTCACGACCGGGAGCGAGCCGGGCAGGCCGAGGCAGGTGGGGCAGGTCTGCGCGTTGGCGTCGGCGCCGAGGGCGGTGGAACACCCGCAGAACATCTTGGTCTTGGTGCCGAGTTCGACGTGGACCTCGAGCCCCATGACGGGGTCGTAGGCGGCCAGCGCGTCCTCGTACGACACCAGGTCGGTGACAGTCACGGTGAAACTAACCTCTCAGGGTCCGGCGCCGGTCAGTCCGCGAGGACGTCGTCGTCGCCCAGACGGCGCAGTTCGCGGATGAGCAGGGCGACGCCGGTGACGATGGCGGCGGCGGAGACGACGGCGTCGACCAGCTGGAGCGTGTCCTGCTCCACCCGCGCCTTCTTCGCCTGCTTGACGACGCTCACCGCGCCGAACAGCGTGGTGCCGATGGACAGGTACGTACCGGGCTTGGACTTCTTGAAGCCCTTGGCCTTGGCGAGCTTTCCACTCACAGTGACGGTGCCTCCTCAAGCAGCGGGTGACCCCACTTGGCGGTGAACGCGGCCTCGACCGCGGCGCCGACCTTGTAGAGCCGGTCGTCCTTCATGGCGGGGGCGACGATCTGCAGGCCCACCGGCAGCCCGTCCTCGGGCGCCAGACCACAGGGCAGCGACATGGCTGCGTTGCCTGCCAGGTTGACGGGGAGCGTGCACACGTCGGCGAGGTACATCGCCATCGGGTCGTCGGCACGCTCGCCGATCGGGAAGGCGGTGGTCGGCGTCGTCGGCGAGACGATCACGTCGACCTGCTCGAAGGCCTTCTCGAAGTCGCGGGTGATCAGCGTCCGCACCTTCTGGGCGGAGCCGTAGTACGCGTCGTAGTAGCCGGAGCTCAGCGCGTAGGTGCCGAGCATGATCCGGCGCTTGACCTCGGGGCCGAAGCCGGCCTCGCGGGTCAGGGCGGTGACGTCCTCGGCGGACTTCGTGCCGTCGTCGCCGACCCGCAGGCCGTAGCGCATGGCGTCGAAGCGGGCCAGGTTGGAGGAGCACTCGGACGGCGCGATCAGGTAGTACGCCGCGAGCGCGAGGTCGAAGGACGGACAGTCCAGCTCGACGATCTCGGCGCCCAGCTCCTTCATCAGCGCGACCGACTCGTCGAACCGCTGCAGCACGCCGGCCTGGTAGCCCTCGCCGCGGAACTGCTTGACGACGCCGACCCGCATGCCCTCGACGCTGCCGTTGCGGGCCGCCTCGACGACCGGCGGGACGGGGGCGTCGATGGAGGTGGAGTCCATCGGGTCGTGCCCGGCGATCACCTCGTGCAGCAGCGCGGCGTCCAGGACCGTACGGGCGCAGGGCCCGCCCTGGTCGAGGGAGGACGAGAAGGCGACCATGCCGTAGCGGGAGACGCCGCCGTAGGTGGGCTTGACGCCGACCGTGCCGGTGACGGCGGCGGGCTGGCGGATGGAGCCGCCGGTGTCCGTGCCGATGGCGAGCGGGGCCGCGAAGGAGGCGAGGGCGGCGGAGGAGCCGCCGCCGGAGCCGCCGGGGATCTTGGTCAGGTCCCAGGGGTTGCCGGTCGGGCCGTAGGCGCTGTTCTCGGTGGAGGACCCCATGGCGAACTCGTCCATGTTGGTCTTGCCGAGGATGACGACGCCGGCGGCCTTGAGCTTCTTGGTGACCGTGGCGTCGTACGGCGGGATCCAGCCTTCGAGGATCTTGGAACCGACGGTGGTCGGGACGCCCTCGGTGGTGAAGATGTCCTTGAGCGCGAGCGGGACGCCGGCCAGCGGGCCGAGCTCCTCGCCGCGGGCACGCTTCTCGTCGACGGCACGGGCCTGCGCGAGCGCGCCCTCGCGGTCGATGTGGAGGAAGGCGTGCACCTTCTCGTCGACGGCCTCGATGCGGGCCAGGTGGGCCTCGGTCACCTCGACGGCGGTGACCTCGCCGGAGGCGATCTTGTCCGCGATCTCGGCGGCGGTGAGCTTGATCAGGTCGGCCATGTCGGTCACTCCTCCCCCAGGATCTGCGGCACCTTGAAACGCTGCTGCTCCTGGGCCGGGGCGCCGGAGAGCGCCTGCTCGGGGGTCAGCGACGGACGGACCTCGTCCGGCCGCATGACGTTGGTCAGGGGCAGCGGGTGGGAGGTCGGCGGAACGTCTTGGTCGGCGACCTCGGAGACGCGGGCGACCGCGCCGATGATGTCGTCGAGCTGGGTGGCGAAGTGGTCGAGCTCTTCGTCCTTCAGCTCCAGACGTGCCAGCCGGGCGAGGTGGGCGACCTCCTCGCGCGTGATGCCAGGCATGCAGAGATCCTCTGGTGTTCTTGGCGGAGTGTTCTGGGCGGAGTGTTCCAGGTGGAGTGATCTCGGCGAGCACTCCGGTGAACTTTTCCGGCCCAATCCTATGGCGTACGGGTCAGCGGCCGCGAAACCGTTTCGCCGGGGCGCGGCCCGTGCGGGCGGGCGCGCCCCGGTCAGCGGGGCCCGGGGGCCTGATCGGGCCCGTCGGACGGGTCGCCGTCGGCTTCCGGTTCGCCGCTTTCCGCGGGTCCGGGTGGGCTCTCGGCTTCCGGTGGGCTCTCGTTCTCGGCTGCGCTGTCGGGTTCGGCTTCGGCTTCGGCTTCGCTGTCAGGGTCGGCGTCGGCTTGGCTGCCGGCTTCGGCTTCGTTGCCGGCTTCGGCTTCGTTGCCGGCTTCGGCTTCGCCGGCGTTCTCGGCTTCGGCTTCGTTCTCGGCTTCGCCGGTTTCGGAGCGGGGACATGGGACGGCCGGTGGCCGGGTCAGTTCAGGACCTGTCCCGAAGGGCGCTCGGCGGCCTTCTCCGCCGCCAGGGCGGCCGTCTCCGATTCGCGGTGCCAGCCGTGCTCACCGCGGGCCCTCAGCCAGGCCGTGGTCTCGTCGGGCGGCATCGCGGCCGCCACCAGCCAGCCCTGGACGGCGTCGCAGCCGAGGTCGCGCAGCCGTTCCCAGGTCTCGTCGTCCTCCACGCCCTCGGCGACGACCAGCAGGCCGAGCGAATGGGCCAGGTCGAGGGTGCAGCGGACGATCTCGGCGTCCTCCGTGTCGACGGCCAGCCGGGCCACGAACGAGCGGTCGATCTTCAGCTCGCTGACCGGGAGGCGGCGGAGGTGGACGAGGGAGGAGTAGCCGGTGCCGAAGTCGTCCAGCGACATCTTCACGCCGTGGGCGGTGAGCCCGGCGAGCGTGTCGGCGGCCCGCTGTGGATCCTCCAGCAGGACGTGCTCGGTTATCTCCAGTTGGAGGGCGCCCGGTGGGACCCGATGTCGGGCGAGCCGGGCCGCGACGGCGCCGGCGAAGCCCGGGGAGTGCACGTCGCGGGGGGAGACGTTGACCGCGACCGGGACCTCCAGGCCCATCGCGCGCCAGCGCGCCACCTGGGCGAGCGCCGTCTCCAGCACGTATTCGGTGAGCCGGGGCATCAGGCCGGAGGACTCGGCGATCGCGATGAACTCGTCGGGCGGCACCCGGCCGCGGTCGGGGTGCACCCAGCGGACCAGCGCCTCCAGTCCGGCGACATGTCCGTCGAATCCCACCTTGGGCTGGTAGTGCAGCTCGACGTCGCCGGCGTCCAGGGCGCGCCGCAGATCGCCCAGCAGGCCGAGCCGGTCGGGGGTGTTGCCGTCGCGCTTGGCCTCGTAGAGCTCGACGCCGCTGCGGTCCCGCTTGGCCTGGTACATCGCCACGTCGGCGCGGCGCAGCAGCCCTTCGGCGTCCAGGGCGTGGTCGGGAAAGACGGCGACCCCCGCGCTGGCTTCGAGCACGAGGGTCAGTCCGTCGAGGTCGAGCGGCGAACTGAGGGCGGCGACCAGATTGCGGGCCACCCGCTGGGAGCTGGTGAGGGAGTCGGTGGTGGGCAGCAGGACGGCGAACTCGTCACCGCCGAGCCGGGCCGCCTCGGCGCCGCGCGGCAGGGCGTGCCGCAGCCGGTCGGCGATCTGCAGCAGCAGGCGGTCGCCGGCGAGGTGGCCGAGGGTGTCGTTGACGGAACGGAAGCGGTCCAGGTCGATGAGGACCAGGGCCGAGCGGGCGCCGATCCGCTCGGCCTCGTCCAGCGCGGTCCAGGTGCGCTCCAGCAGCCACTGGCGGTTGGGCAGGCCGGTGAGCGGGTCGCGCAGCTGCTCCTCGGCGCGGGCCCGGGCTATCCAGAGGGTGGAGTCCAGCGCGATCAGCGGGACCGCGAACAGCGGCAGCAGCAGCGGGGCGTTGACCGCGCAGACGGCGATCAGCGGGGCGATGCCGAGCAGCGCGATGCCGACCAGGGCCTGGCGGACGACCGCGGTGCGCGGAATGGCGGGGAGCTGGCCGCTGCGCGGGGTGAGGCTGAGCCACAGCAGGCCGCGGCTGACGAAGAGGTAGCCGCCCGCGGTGACGACGACCTCGGGGAGGACGGAGAGGTCCCAGGCGAGCGGGGTCCACGGCTGGCGGACGGTGGAGACCACGCCGAACGCGGCCAGGCCGAGCGCCGCGGCGCCGATGCCGAGAACGTCGACGGCGCCGTGCACCACGGCCTGCCGCCAGCGGTTCCGGCGGGCGGCGCCGACCAGCACGACGACGGAGAGGCTGACGAGGGTGGCCGGGACCCAGCCGTACAGCAGCAGGACGGCGAGGGCGAGCGCCGCGCCGGAGCCCGTGCCGCCCCACCAGCGGTCGCGGCCGAGGGCGACCAGATGGCCGACGATGACGCCGGTCAGGATCGCCAGCGACCATCCCACCGAGCCTCCGGGGAACAGCGCGTCACCTACGCCCAGAGTCCGGAACACGCCCGTGGCGAGCGCGAGGCTCGCCACGGTGACGATGGCCGCGGGCAACGCGGGCACGACGAGCTGCCGGAGCCGCGACGCCGGAGCGGCGCTGTCGGTCGGTTTCATTCCGATCCCTCTCACAGCCGGCTGTGCCCGCGCCACGGCAGGCGCACTCCTCAACAGTAGGCCGCGGAAGGCCGCCGCGGGCAGCGATCGGCGACGGTTGCCCGAATGCGACCCGGCATCCTGGATCAATCTGGTATGCGCCGATGGGGTGACACCTCACTCCTCCTCAGGCGGAGTGACAGCTACCGCTCGTGCCGCTTCGGGACCCTGTTCCAGCAGCACCGCGAAGCCGTCATCGTCCAGGACCGGGACCTTCAACTGCATCGCCTTGTCGTACTTCGAACCGGGGTTGTCGCCCACCACCACGAAACCGGTCTTCTTCGAAACGGAACCGGTCACCTTCGCTCCGAGGTTCTGGAGGGCCTCTTTCGCGCCATCTCTTGTGTGTGACTGAAGTGTGCCCGTTACGACGACGGTGACGCCTTCGAGGGGGCGTGGGCCCTCGTCACCCGTTTGCTCCTCCTCCATTCGGACGCCGGCGGCCCGCCACTTCTCGATGATCTCGCGGTGCCAGTCCTCGGCGAACCACTGCTTCAACGACGCGGCGATGGTGGGCCCGACGCCGTCCACGGCGGCCAGTTCGGCCTCTTCCGCGTCCCGGATGCGGTCGATCGAGCGGAACTCGCGGGCCAGCGCCTCGGCCGCCACCGGGCCCACGTGCCGGATCGACAGACCGGTCAGGATGCGGGCCAGCGGGCGCTCCTTGGCGGCCTGGATGTTCTCCAGCATCGCGAGGGTGTTCTTCTTCGGCTCGCCCTTCTGGTTGGCGAAGAACGTGACGACCTTCTCCTCGCCGGTCTTCGGGTCCCGCTTGGGCAGCCCGGAATCGGGGGCGAGGACGTACGACTTGATGGGCAGCAGCTGCTCGACGGAGAGCCCGAACAGATCACCCTCGTCCTTCAGCGGCGCCTCGGCCGGCTCCAGCGGCTGACTGAGGGCCGTGGCGGCGACATATCCGAAATTCTCGATGTCCAGGCATTTGCGGCCGGCGAGATAGAACAGCCGCTCACGGATCTGCGCGGGGCAGGAGCGGGTGTTGGGGCAGCGGAGGTCGATGTCCCCTTCCTTGGCGGGCTGCAGGGCCGTGCCGCACTCGGGGCACTCGGCCGGCATCACGAACTCCCGCTCGCCGCCGTCCCGCAGATCGACCACCGGGCCGAGGATCTCGGGGATGACGTCGCCGGCCTTGCGGATCACGACGGTGTCCCCGATCAGCACCCCCTTGGCCTTGACCACGTCCTGGTTGTGCAGGGTCGCGAACTCCACCTCGGACCCGGCGACCGTGACCGGCTCGACGACCGCGTACGGCGTGACCCGGCCGGTGCGGCCGACGCCGACCCGGATGTCCACCAGCTTGGTGTTGACCTCCTCCGGGGGGTACTTCCAGGCGATCGCCCAGCGCGGGGCGCGCGAGGTCGAGCCCAGCCGCCCCTGGAGCCGGATCTCGTCCAGCTTGACGACCACGCCGTCGATCTCGTGCTCCACGGCCGTGCGGCGGGTCTCGGGATCGCCGTAGTGGGCGATGAACTCCCGCACCGCGTCGAGGGAGTCGACGACCCTGTTGTGCGTGGCCGTCGGCAGGCCCCACTCCTTGAGCAGGCCGTACGCCTCCGAGAGCCGGTCGATCTCCAGGCCGTCGCGGGCGCCGAGGCCGTGGACGACCATGTGGAGCGGGCGGCTGGCCGTGATCTTGGGGTCCTTCTGGCGCAGCGAACCGGCCGCGGCGTTGCGGGGGTTGGCGAACGGCGGCTTGCCGTCGGCCACCAGGCGCTCGTTGAGCTGGAGGAACTTCTCCAGGGGGAAGTAGACCTCGCCGCGCACCTCGACCAGGGCCGGAATCCGGTCGCCCGTCAGGCGGTTGGGAATGTCGGCGATCGTCCGGACATTGGGGGTGATGTCCTCGCCGGTGCGGCCGTCGCCACGGGTGGCGGCGCGGGTCAGCCGGCCGTGCTCGTAGGTGAGGTTGACGGCGAGGCCGTCGACCTTGAGCTCGCACAGGAAGTGGTAGCCCGCACCCTTGGGGGCGCCGCCCAGCTCGCCGGCGAGCCGCTCCGCCCAGGCCGCCAACTCCTCCTGGTCGAAGGCGTTGTCCAGCGAGAGCATCCGCTCGCGGTGCTCGACCTCGGTGAATTCCGTCGCGTACGCACCGGCGACCTTCTGGGTCGGGGAATCCGGGGTGCGCAGCTCGGGGTGATCGTTCTCCAGGGCCTCCAGGGAGCGCAGCAGCCGGTCGAACTCGGCGTCGCTGATGACCGGAGCGTCCTTCACGTAGTAGCGGAAGCGGTGCTCCTCGATCTGCTCAGCGAGCTGCGCGTGCTTCTCCCGCGCCGCTGCGGGCACCTTGGATTGCGCTGCGTGCTGTTCGCCAGCCACCGTCTTGTCCTCCCGTGGTCCTTGAGTGCGGTCACTCAGGGTTGTCTGCGAGCGACCTCGCCGCCCGGACGCAATGGGCGAGCACCGAACGGGCATAAGCGGGCGAAGCGCCCGCGAGCCCGCACGACGGGGTGACGACCACGGACCCGCTGAGAGTCCCCGGTGCCAGCCCCAACCTGCGCCAGAGCGTCCTGACACCCATGACGCTACCGGCAGGGTCTGACAATCGACCGTCCACGCCCGGCACCACGCCCGCGAACAGCGCCGTACCGCCCTCGACCGCCTCTCCGATCGCCTCCTCCTCACGCTCGGTGAGCAGTGCGAAATCGAACGAGATGCCCGTGACGCCGGCCCGCCGCAGCAGTCCGAACGGCACCCCGGGCGCGCACGAGTGGACGACCACCGGTCCGCCCTGCGCCACTGCCACGAGATCGCGCAGCGCGCCCTCGACCACCGCCCGGTCCACGGCCCGGTGCGTCCGGTACCCGCTCGCCGTCTTCACCCGCCCCTGGAGCACCGCGGTCAGCGACGGCTCGTCGAGCTGGAGGACGACCTCGGCGCCCGGGATCCGGCGCCGGACGTCCGCGAGATGCCCGCGCAGCCCCTCCGCCAGCGACGCCGCGAGGTCCCGGCAGGCACCGGGGTCGCTGAGGGCGGCCTCGCCGTTGCGCAGTTCCAGGGCGGTGGCGAGCGTCCAGGGCCCGACCGCGGAGACCTTCAGCGGGCCTTCGTAGCCCTGGGTGAACTCCTCCAGGGCGTCGAGGTCCTCGCCGAGCCAGGAATGCGCCCGCCGGGTGTCCCGGCCGGGCCGGTCGCTGATCCGCCAGCCGCTGGGCTCCACATGGCCGTAGACCTCGACGAGCATCCCCAGGGTGCGTCCGATCATGTCGGCGCCGGGACCCCGCGCCGGGAGCTCCGGCAGATACGGGAAGGTCTCCAGCGACCCGGTGACGGTCTTGGCCGCCTCCCGCGCGTCCCCGCCGGGCATCGACCCGATCCCGGTCGCCGCGCCCGTCGCCCACTCGTACGTGCTGTTCTCGCTCACCCCGGAAGGGTATGCGGCGGCGGGCCCGGGGTGCGTACCCCGGGCCCGCCGCCGGGCACCCGCCGCGGCAGTGCGGCCGGTCACCGCCGCCCGCGCACGCCCAGCCAGCCGGTCACCGCGGCCACCGCCAGCGCCCCGGCCGTGAGGGTGAAGACGGCCTGCGCGCCCGGATAGCCGCCGCCGGCGGCGGTGAGCGCCGCGCCCATCCCGGCGATGCCGACCAGCGAGCCGATCTGGCGGTTGGCGTTGAGGGTGGCGCTGCCGATGTCGGCGTGCTCCCGGCCGGCGGCCTCCATCAGGACGCCGGTCAGCGCCGGGGAGCTGATCCCGCTGCCGATGTTGGTGGCGGCGAGCACCACCGCGAGGACCCAGTACGGCAGTCCGGGACGGACGATCAGGAAAAGCACGACATATCCGGCGGCGGAGAGGGCCAGCGAGGCGGTGAGCGCGGTCCGGTTGCCGAGGCGGTGCCCGATCCGGGCGTAGAGCATGTTGCCGAACGGCAGGATCAGGACGGCCGGGAGCATCTGGAAGCCGGCGGTCACCGCGCTCGCACCGCGGGCCGTCTGGAGGAACAGTCCGAGGACGAACAGGGCGCCGTAGAAGGCGAAGTTGAAGAGGAAGCCGACCACGTTGGCCGCGGAGAACCGGCTGTCCGAGAAGAGCGCGACCGGCAGGACGGGCGTACGGGCGGTCCGCTCCCGGACGGCGAATCCGGCCACCGCGGCCACGGTGACCGCGAAGGCGCCCAGCACGAGCGGCGCGGACCAGCCCTGGTCCGGCCCTTCGATGAGGGCGTAGCTGAGCGATCCGAGGGCGAGCAGCCCGAGGACGTGACCGGTGCCGCCGAGCGCCGAACCGCGGGCCGGGGTCGCCGCGATCACCCGGCGGGTGAGCAGCAGTCCCGCGGCGCCGATGGGGAGGTTGACCAGGAAGATGGAGCGCCAGCCCAGGGTGCCGACGAGGAGGCCGCCGATGGTCGGGGCGAGCCCCACCGAGGTGGAGACGATCGCCGACCAGACGCCGAGGATCCTGGCCCGGCGGGCCGGTTCGGGGAAGGCGTTCATCAGCAGCGACAGCGAGCTGGGCATGAACAGCGCGGCGCCGACGCCCTGGGCGAAGCGGGCCGCCACCAGGACGGTGCCGTCCGGTGCCACGGCGCCGAGCAGGGAGGCGGCGGTGAACGCGGCGAGCCCGATGAGGTAGATCCGGCGGGCACCGAACCGCTTGGCCAGCGAGCCGGCGAGCAGCAGCAGCGCGGCGAAGGCGAGGACATAGCCGTCGACGACCCAGGTGAGGCCGGCCATGGTCAGGCCGAGGCGGGCACGCAGGTCGTGCGCCGCGACGTTCATGATGCCGGTGTCCAGGCTGGCCATCACGAACCCGAGCGCCAGGACGAGGAGTTGGAGCCCGCCACGGGCCGCCGGTGTCGCCGACGTCGCCGACGCTACGTGCGCGGCCGGCGTCTCGGACGTCTCGCGCGCCGAGCCGCGCGCCGTCGCCTTCTCAGTGATCATGCAATACAGTTAAAGCTGTAACCGTCATCCTCGCAATGATTACAGCTATAACTTTACGAAAGGCATACGGAACCGCCGACGCCGGACGGGCGCAGGTGTCAGTCGCCCCGCCCCAGGGCCTTCAGCAGGTCATCGCGCAACGCGGCCCGCTCCTCGTGGGAGAGGTGGTCCAGCGGCGACTCCGTGCCCATCCGGCGCAGCAGGTCCAGCCGCAACTCCCGCCCCGCCTCGGTCAGTACGAGCTGCTTGGCCCGGCCGTCCAGCGGATGCGGCTCCCGCACCACCATGCCCTGTTTCTCCAGCTTGGAGATGACATAGGTGACATTGGGCGGTTCGCAACACAGCACCCCGGCCAGCTCCCGCGCGGTCTTCGGCTCGCCGAGCTCCTCCAGCGCCTTGGCCTGCGTCGGCGTCAGGTCCAGCTCGGCGATCCGGCTGCGCTGATGGGCGTCCAGCCGGCGGCTCAGTTCGGTCACGAGCCCCCGGATCTCCCGGAACCCGCACCCCGCCGCCGCGGTCGACTTCGCTTCAGTGGTCACTCTTGCAGCGTACGTCGCCGCGGCGGTCCTCCGGGTGGCCCGTGGGCCACGGTCCTCAGCGCCCCGGGCGCACCGTGACGTCGTTGATCTCCGCGTCCCGCGGCAGGTCCACGGCGGCGAGGATCGTCGCGGCCACCGACTCCGGGTCGATCCAGCGGGACGGGTCGTACGCCTTGCCCTCCTGCTGGTGGGTGCTCTCCTGCATCGGCGTGGCCGTGCGCCCCGGGTAGACCGAGGTCACCCGCACGCCGTTGCCGTGCTCCTCCGCCCGCAGGGAGTCGGCCAGCGCCTTCAGGCCGTGCTTGCTCGCCGCGTACGCGCTCCAGTTGGCGTGCGCGTTCAGTCCGGCACCGGAGTTGACGAAGACCACATGGCCCTTGGCGAGCCGCACCAGCGGCAGCAGCAGCCGGGTCAGCTCGGCCGGCGCCACCAGGTTGGCGGCGAGCTGCCGCTGCCACGCCTTGGCCGGCAGGTCGCCGACCGCGCCCAGTTCGATGACGCCCGCGATGTGCTGGAGGGAGTCGATCCGGTCCGGCAGTGACTGCTGGCCGAGCGCGAAGGACAGCTTCTCCGGGTTGGCCAGGTCGCCCACGATCACCCGGGCCGTGGGGAACTGCGCGGCCAGCTCCTTCGCGCGGACCGCGTTGCGCGCCAGCAGCCACAGCTCCTCGCCGCGCTCTGCCAGCCGCCGTGCGACCGCCGCTCCGATGCCCGACCCTGCGCCCGTGATCAAGTGCGTACCCATGGGCCCGATCCTAACGAGCCGGCCCACCGGGCGGCGGGGTGGCGGCTTCAGGCCGGGTAGCCCGCCTTCTCCTCCAGGTAGGCCAGCGCGCCGACCCCGTCCGCCGCGAAGAACACCAGGTCGGTGAGGGGAAGCGGCAGGAAACCCTCGTCCTCCATGCGCCGGAACTGCTCGTGCAACCCGTCGTAGAAACCGGCGGTGTTCAGCAGCACGACGGGCTTGTGGTGCAGCCCGTGCTTGCGCAGCTCCAGGATCTCGGTGGCCTCGTCGAGGGTGCCCGTGCCGCCGACCATGATGACGATGGCGTCGGCGCGGGCCAGCATCTCCGCCTTGCGCTCGGCGAGGTCCTTGGTGACGACCATCTCGTCGGCGCCCGCGCGCGCCTTGTGCGCCAGGAACTCCACGGAGATCCCGATCAGCTTCCCGCCGGCCTCCTGCACCCCGTCGGCCATGACCTTCATCAGCCCGGTGTCCGAACCGCCCCACACCAGCGCGTGCCCGCCCTTGCCGATCAGCTCGGCGAACCGGCGGGCCGGGGTGACGTAGCGGTCGTCGAGGTCGGCGGCGGAGCAGAAGACGCAGATGTTCATGCCGGCCACCTTACGAGCCGGCGGCGGCGGGGCGGCCGCCGCACCGGCGCGCGCCCCGCCGCCCGCGATCAGATCAGGCCCTGGTCGAGCATCGCGTCCGCGACCCGCTCGAAGCCCGCGATGTTGGCGCCCGCGACGTAGTCGCCGGGCCGCCCGAACCGTTCGGCGGTCTCGTAGCAGGTGCGGTGGATGCCGCGCATGATCGCCGCCAGCTCGCCCTCGGTCCGCTCGAAGGACCAGGTGTCCCGCGCGGAGTTCTGCCGCATCTCCAGCGCGCTGGTCGCCACGCCGCCCGCGTTGGCGGCCTTGCCGGGACCGAAGGCCACCCCGGCCTCCTTGAAGAGCGCCACCGCGTCCGGTGTGGTCGGCATGTTCGCGCCCTCGGACACCGCCTTGACGCCGTTGCGGACCAGGATCCGGGCCGCCTCGGCGTCCAGCTCGTTCTGGGTCGCCGACGGCAGCGCGACGTCACAGGCGACGTCCCACACCCGGCCGCCGGGCACGTACCGGGCCGACACCCCGCGCCGCTCGGCGTACGCGCTGATCCGGCCGCGCTCGACCTCCTTGATCTGCCGCAGCAGCGCCAGGTCGATGCCCTTCTCGTCGACGACGTAGCCGCCGGAGTCCGAGGCGGTCACCACGTTGGCGCCCAGCGCCTGTGCCTTCTCGATGGTGTACACCGCGACGTTGCCGGAACCGGACACCACGACCTGCTGGCCGTCCAGCTCCTCACCGCGCTGCTTGAGCATCTCCTGGGTGAACAGCACGTTGCCGTAACCGGTGGCCTCCGTACGGGCCTTGGAACCGCCCCAGGACAGGCCCTTGCCGGTGAGCACCCGGCCTCCCAGCGGTTGGTGATCCGCCGGTACTGGCCGAAGAGGTAGCCGATCTCCCGGCCGCCGACGCCGATGTCACCGGCCGGTACGTCGGTGTGCTCGCCGAGGTGGCGGTGCAGTTCGGTCATGAACGACTGGCAGAACCGCATCACCTCGGCGTCCGACCTCCCGTGCGGGTCGAAGTCGCTGCCGCCCTTGCCGCCGCCGATGTTCAGGCCGGTCAGGGCGTTCTTGAAGATCTGCTCGAAGCCGAGGAACTTCACGATCCCGAGGTTCACCGACGCGTGGAAGCGCAGCCCGCCCTTGTAGGGGCCGAGGGCGCTGTTGAACTCCACCCGGAAGCCGCGGTTGACGTGGACCGTGCCGGCGTCGTCCTGCCAGGGCACCCGGAACATGATCTGCCGCTCGGGCTCACAGATCCGCTCCAGGATCTTCGCCTCGGCGAACTCCGGCCGGGCGGCCAGTACGGGCGACAGCGTCTCCAGCACCTCCAGGGCCGCCTGGTGGAACTCGGCCTCACCCGGGTTCCGCCGCACCAGCTCGGCGTACAGGGATGCCGGCCCGGCCTGCTGCGCGCCGGACCTGACCTCAGACTGAACAGTCGACATATGGACTTCCGTTCCGTTCGTGGCCGCGAAGGCCCCACCGCTGACCCCGTGCCGGCCGACCATACTCGGCGCGCACGGCGTCCCGGGACGGCTACCGCCCGGTCCGGGCCGTGATGTCACGCACGCCACACCGCGCACGCTTCCCGGACCGGTCCCACGGCCACCCCCAGGGGGCGGCCCGCCGGTTGACACCGCTGCCCCGGCCACCTCGGTGGACGGGTCAGGTGATCGCCAGGCCGTCGAGGAAGCCCCGGACGTTGCGGCGGGTCTCGGCCACGCTGTCGCCCCCGAATTTCTCCACTATTGCGTCGGCGAGGACGAGGGCGACCATGGCCTCGGCGACGATCCCGGCGGCCGGCACCGCGCAGACGTCGGAGCGCTGGTGGTGGGCCCGGGCCGGCTCGCCGGTGCGCAGGTCCACCGTCGCCAGCGCCCGCGGCACGGTCGCGATCGGCTTCATCGCCGCCCGCACCCGCACCGGCTCGCCCGTCGACAGCCCGCCCTCGGTGCCACCGGAGCGGCCCGAGGCGCGGCGGATGCCGTGACCGGTGGGCACGATCTCGTCGTGCGCCCGCGAACCCGGCACCCGCGCCAGGTCGAAGCCGTCACCGACCTCCACGCCCTTGATCGCCTGGATGCCCATGAGCGCGGCGGCGAGCCGGGCGTCCAGACGGCGGTCCCAGTGGACGTGCGAGCCCAGGCCCACCGGCACCCCGTACGCCAGCACCTCGACCACTCCCCCCAGGGTGTCGCCGTCCCTGTGGGCCTGGTCGATCTCCGCGACCATCGCCTTCGAGGCGTCCGCGTCCAGGCAGCGCACCGGGTCCGCGTCCAGCCTCTCCGCGTCGGAGGGCCTGGGGCGGACGCCGTGGGGCGCCTTGGCCGCCGCCAGCTCGACGACGTGCGAGACGATCTCGATGCCGGCGGTCTCCGTCAGGAAGGAACGGGCCACCGCGCCCAGCGCCACCCGGGCCGCGGTCTCCCGGGCCGAGGCGCGCTCCAGGATCGGGCGGGCCTCGTCGAAGCCGTACTTCTGCATGCCGGCGAGGTCGGCGTGACCGGGGCGGGGGCGGGTCAGCGGGGTGTTACGGGCCAGGGACGCGAGCTCCGCCGCGTCCACCGGGTCGGCCGCCATCACCCGCTCCCACTTGGGCCACTCGGTGTTGCCGACCATGATCGCCACCGGCGAGCCCAGTGAGCGGCCGTGCCGCACGCCGCCCAGGAACGTGACCTCGTCCCGTTCGAAGGCCATGCGCGCGCCGCGGCCGTAGCCCAGCCGCCGGCGCGCCAGGGCGTCCGCCACGACGCCGGTGGTGATCGGTACGCCCGCCGGAAGGCCCTCCAGCGTCGCCACCAGCGCGGGGCCGTGCGACTCCCCCGCCGTCAGCCAGCGCAACCTGCTCAACGGTCCGCTCCGGCGCCGAAGTCCCGTTCGCCGTGCAGCCATTGGACGGTGTCGTACAGGTCGTCCACGGTCATCGCGGCGAGCATGGCGTTGCGCTCGCGGGCGGCCTCGCCGGCCGGGTGGTAGAGCTGCCGGCCCATCTCCCGGGCCACCAGCTGGGTCCTGGCGGTGCGTTCGTTCCGGACCGCGTGGTACTTCTCCAGGCGCTGGACGACGTCGGCGGCCGGGCCGTCGAGGAGTGCGCCGAGGACCACCGCGTCCTCCAGGGCCTGGCAGGCGCCCTGGGCGGCGTACTGGAGCATCGGGTGCGCGGCGTCGCCGAGGAGGGCCACCCGGCCGTCGGTCCAGCGGTCGGCCGGGTCGCGGTCGCACAGCACCCAGGCCTTCCAGTTCTCGCCCAGCTCCAGCAGCCGGCGGGCGGTGCTGCCGAGGTCCGGGAATTCGGCCAGCACCCGGTCGCGGTCGGCGGGGACACCGGCCACCGCCTCGGTCGCGCCGTCGTCGCGGGTGGCGGCGAGGTTGAGGAACTCACCGCCGCCGACGGGGTAGTGGACGAAGTGCCACTTGGGTCCGGCCCACAGCGTGACGGTGTTCCAGCGCAGGTCCTCGGGAACCTTGGCCATGGGAATGACGGAGCGGTAGATGGTGTGGCCGGAGACCCGGGGGTCGCCGTCGCCGAGGAGCTGGCCGCGGACGGTGGAGCGGATCCCGTCGGCGCCGATGAGGGCGTCTGCGGTGAGCCGTTCGCCGCCGGCGAGCACGGCGGTGACCGAGCCGGCGTCCTGCTCGTAGCGGACGACCGGGCTGTCGGTGCGCAGTTCGATGCCCTCGGTGGCCCGGCAGGCGGCCAGCAGCGGTTCGTACAGGCAGGTGCGGTGGACCACGGCGTAGGGGTTGCGGAAGCGGGTGCGGTAGGCGCCGGTGAGCGGCATCGACCGGACCTCGCGGTCGGTGGTGCCGTCCATGAAGCGCAACGCGTCGATGAAGACGGCCCGTTCGCGGACCGCGTCGCCGACGCCGAGCCGGTCCAGGGCGTGGAAGGCGTTGGGGCCGAGCTGGATGCCGGCGCCGAGTTCGGTGAAGGAGTCCCGGCGTTCCAGGACGGTCACCCGGTGTCCGTGCCGGGCGGTGGCCAGTGCCGCCGCGAGGCCGCCCACGCCGCCGCCGGCGATGAGTATCTTCGCCATGTCATGCCTTTCATTGCGTAGTTGTGCGCGCGTTGCAGTGCCGCGGCGGTGGTCACACGGCGGGTGCGTGCGCCGGGAAGCAGCGCCGCAGTGCGGTGTGGAAGCCGGGGAAGGTCTTGCTGACGCAGCCGGGGTCGTCGAGCGTGATGCCGGGGGCGCGCAGGGCCAGCACGGAGAAGGCCATGGCGATCCGGTGGTCGCGGTGGCAGGCGACGGTGGCCGGGCGCGGGGTGCCGGGGTGCACGGTGATCCGGTCCGGGCCGGTCTCGACGGTGATGCCGAGCGCCCGGAGGTTGCCGGCGACCGCGTCGATGCGGTCGGACTCCTTGAGCCGGGCGTGGCCGATGCCGTACAGGGTGAGCGGGGCGTCGGCGAGCGGGGCGATCGCGGCCAGCGTCATGAACGTGTCGGAGATGTCGCCCATGTCGAGGGCGAAACCGCCGCGCGGCGGGCCGGTGCCGGTGACCGTGGTGGCGTGCGCGCCGATCTCGACCGCCGCGCCGGTGCGGCGCAGCGCCGTAACGAACCGCAGATCGCCCTGGAGGCTGTGCCGGCCGAGGCCGGGGACGGTGATCCGGCTGCCGGTGACGGCGGCCGCCGCGAAGAAGTACGAGGCAGTGGAGGCGTCCGGTTCGATGTGCAGGTCGGTGGCGCGGTAGCGGCCGGGGCGTACGGTCAGCGCGCCGTCCGGGCCGGTCTCGGCGGGGACACCGAAGTGCCGCATCAGGGCCAGCGTCAGGTCGAGGTAGGGCCGGCTGACCAGCCCGGTCGTGCGCAGGGTCAGCGGGGCGCGCAGCAGCGGCGCGGCGAGCAGCAGGCCGCTGAGGTACTGGCTGCTGAGCGAGCCGTCCAGGGTCAGTTCGCCGCCGTCCAGGCCGGCGGCGTCCACGGTCAGCGGGAGGCCGCCGCCGGGCGCCGTGGTGATCCGGGCGCCGAGCGCGCGCAGTGCGTCGGTCAGCGGGCGCAGCGGGCGGGCCCGCAGCTGGGCGCTGCCGTCGAAGGCGTAACGGCCGGTGCCGGTGGCGGCGAACGGCGGCAGGAAGCGGGCGGCGGTGCCGGCGTCGGCGCACCGGACGCGGTGGCCGCCGGCCGGGCCGCGGCCGGTGCCGGTGACCTCCCAGGTGGCGTCGCCGGGCCCGGCCGTGATCGTGGTGCCGAGGCCGGTCAGCGCGTCGCGGAAGGCCACCGTGTCGTCGCTGACCAGCGGGGCGTGCAGGGTGGAGCGGCCGTCGGCGGCCGCGGCCAGCAGCAGGGCCCGGTTGGTGATGCTCTTGGAGCCGGGGACGGTGACCTTCATCGGGTGTGCTCCCGGTGGCGGTCCCGGACCCGGGCGAGCGAGGCGCGGGCGGCCGCGGCGACCCGGGTGGCGGTCAGTCCGTACTGCTCGTACAGCGCCTGGTAGGGCGCCGAGGCGCCGAACTGGTCCAGGCCCAGGGCGGTTCCGGCGTCGCCGACCAGGGCGTGCCAGCCGAGGACCGAGCCGGCCTCGACGGAGATCCGGGCCGGGACGTCCGGCGGCAGCACCTGGTCGCGGTACTCCTGGCCCTGCGCGCGGAACCACTCCAGGCAGGGCAGGGAGACCACGCGGGCGGCGATTCCCTCGTCGTGCAGCAGCCGTTGGGCTTCGAGGGCGATGTGCACCTCGCTGCCGGTGCCGATGAGGACGACGTCCGGGGTGGCGGGGGTGCCGTCGGGGGTGCGGGCCTCGGCGAGGACGTAGCCGCCCCGGGCCACGCCGTCGGCCGGGGCCAGGCCGGTGCCGGGCGAGCGGTCGAGGACGGGCAGGTTCTGCCGGGTCAGGCAGAGGCCGGCGGGCCGGTCGGTGTGCGTGAGGACGGTGCGCCAGGCGATCGCGGTCTCGTTGGCGTCGGCGGGGCGGACGACGTCGAGGCCGGGGATGCCGCGCAGCGACCAGAGGTGTTCCACGGGCTGGTGGGTGGGCCCGTCCTCGCCGAGCCCGATGGAGTCGTGGGTCCAGACGTAGGTGACGGGCAGCCCCATCATGGCGGCGAGCCGGACGGCGGGGCGCATGTAGTCGGAGAACACCAGGAAGGTGCCGCCGTAGGGGCGGGTGCCGCCGTGCAGGGCGATGCCGTTGAGGACCGCCCCCATGGCGTGTTCGCGGATGCCGAAGTGCAGGGTGCGGCCGTAGCGGTGGCCGGGGAACGCGTCGGTGGCGAACTCCTCGGGCACGAAGGAGGGTTGGCCGGGCATGGTGGTGTTGTTGGACTCGGCGAGGTCGGCCGAGCCGCCCCACAGCTCCGGCAGGGTGTCGGCGAGCGCGGCGAGCACCGCGCCGGACGCCTTGCGGGTGGCCATCTCCTGACCGGGGGCGAACTCCGGGAGCGCCGCCCGCCAGCCGTCGGGCAGGGTGCGGGCGGCGATCCGGTCGTGAGCGGCGGCCCGCCGGGGGAATGCGGACCGCCAGTCCTGGTGGCGCCGTTCCCACTCCGCACGCAGGGCCCGGCCGCGGACGCCGGCCTGGCGGGTCCGTTCGAGCACCTCGGCGGGGACGTGGAAGGAGCGCGCGGGGTCGAGCCCCATGGCGGCCTTGGTGGCGGCCGCCTCGTCGGCGCCGAGTGCGGCGCCGTGGATCTTGCCGGTGTTCTGCTTGCCCGGTGAGGGCCAGCCGATGAGGGTGCGCAGCGCGACGAGCGAGGGGCGGCCGGTCTCCGCGCGGGCGGCGACGAGCGCCCGGTGGAGGGCGGGCACGTCCTCGTAGTAGCCGTCGCCGCTGGTCCAGTCGACGTGCTGGACGTGCCAGCCGTAGGCGGCGAACCGGGCGAGGGCGTCCTCGGACTGGGCGATGCGGGTGTCGTCCTCGATGGAGATGCGGTTGTCGTCGTAGAGGACGACGAGGTTGCCGAGGCGCTGGTGGCCGGCGAGCGAGCCGGCCTCGTGGCTGAGGCCCTCGGCGAGGTCGCCGTCGGAGACGAACGCCCAGATGGTGTGGTCGAAGGGGCTGGTGCCCTCGGGGGCGTCGGGGTCGAACAGGCCGCGTTCGCGGCGGGCGGCCATGGCCATGCCGACGGCGTTGCCCAGGCCCTGGCCGAGCGGCCCGGTGGTGGTCTCCACGCCCGGGGTGTGACCGAATTCGGGGTGGGCGGGGTCAGACTGCCCGCGGTGCGCAGGGACTTGAGGTCGTCCAGCGTCAGCCCGTAACCGGAGAGGTAGAGCTGGATGTAGAGGGTGAGGCTGGCGTGGCCGCAGGAGAGGACGAAGCGGTCCCGGCCGGCCCACTGCGGGTCGGCGGGGTCGTGCCGCAGCAGCCGCTGGAAGAGCAGGTGGGCGGCCGGGGCCAGGCTCATGGCGGTGCCGGGGTGGCCGTGGCCGGCGCGTTCGACGGCGTCGACGGCGAGCGCGCGGGCGGTGTCCACGGCGCGGCGGTCGAGGGCGGTCCACTCCAGGGGGGCGGTGGTCCCGGCGGGCGCGGGGGCGGGGGCGGTGGGTGCGGTGGTCATCAGGCGGCTCGCTTCCGGTCGAGGACGAGGTCGTGGCCGACGACGTACGAGGACTCGTCCGAGCAGAGCCAGACCACGGAGTCGGCGATCTCGTCGGCGGTGGCGTGGCCGGGGCCGGCCGGGCGGGGCCCGGCGACGGGTCCGTCGACCGGGCCGGGGCTGATGGCGTTGATGCGGATGCCCTCGGAGATGTACTCGCCGGCGGCCGCGCGGGTCAGGGTGGTCAGGGCGGCCTTGGAGGCGGCGTAGGCGCCGAGGCCGGGGCGCAGGCCGTTGCTGAGGAGGTTGCAGGCGGTGTTGACGATGACCCCGCCGCGGTGCTCCTTCATGTAGGCGATCTCGTGCTTCATGGACGTCCACACGCCGGTGAGGTTGTGGGCGAGCAGTTCGGTCCAGACGGTCTCGCAGGTCTCGGCGACCGGGCGGGCCGGGCCGGTGACGGTGACGTTGTTGAAGGCGATGTCGAGTCCGCCGCAGCGCTCCACCGCGACCGCGACCATCCGCTCGGCGGCCTCGGGTCCGCCGCGGGTCACATCGGCCACCACCCGCTCGGCGCGGCCGCCGGCCCGGCGGATGGTGGCGACCGTGGCGTCCAGGTTCCGGGCGTCCGGTCCGGCGACCACGACGGTCGCGCCCTGGCGGGCGAAGGCGAGCGCGCCGGCCCGGCCGATGGCGTCGTCGCCACCGGCGACGAGCGCGACCTTGCCGTCGAATCGTGCGGGCATTGTGCTTCTCCTGTTTCCGCTGGGCCGGCGGCAGCCGGCGGGATGCCGTGGCATGAACTCTGGTTGCCGGCCGCCTTTTCGGACAACGGCGGCAACGGCACTCCGTCAAAAGCCCGGTACTCCGTCAGATGCCGCGGGTGGCCGGGCCGGAAAGGCCGCGGCGCGGAGCCCGGAAGGATTTCTTCCGGCCCGGCGCCGCGGCTGTTTTCCGGGTTCGCTGAATTTCCGTGGGTGCTGGATCCGGGGCGTTCCGGTGTCCGGCGGTTCCCGGCCGGTCACCGTGCGAAGGCGAGTCCCAGCCCGGTCAGATCGGGGATGGTGTGCTCCCCTCGGTGGCCGCCTCGACGTGGAAGCGGTGCACCACGGTGGGTGGGTAGCCGATGAGTTCGGCGGCCCGGGTGGGCAGCGGCCGGCTCGCGGCCGCCTCCGATTCCCACAGGAAGACCGCGCCCCAGCCGCCGCCCCCGGCGTCCGAGATCCAGAATTTCATCCGGAGCCCGGGCCACCGGGAAAAGCGTTCGACCGCCTCGTCCCGCAGGAATTCCCGTAGCGTTCGCGGGGTCTGGTCGGATTCCGCGAGGTCCCACCAGGCGATGACCGCTTTCACCGGACGATCGCCTCCCGCTGCGCCAGGATTTCGGCGAGCAGTCCGCTGACGATGCGGACGCCGTCCTCGGTCAGCACGGATTCCGAATGGAACTGCATCGACGCGAATCCGGGTCCGCGCAGCGCGTGCACCTCGCCGGTTTCCGGATCCCGGCTGATCTCGATCACCCCGGCCGGGGTCTCCGCCTTGTCCTCGGTGCTGTGCGCGGCGAAGGTGTTGTAGAACCCGACCCGCACCCGGTCGCCGAAGAGGTCGACGGTCCGCTGGACGCCCTGGTTGGGGACCGCGCGGCGGACCAGGTCGAGGCCGAGCAGGGTGCTGAGCACCTGGTGGCTCAGGCAGACCGCGAGGAACGGCCGCCGCTCGTCGAGGAGTTGGCTGATCGCGGTCCGCAGGTGGGCGATCTTGGGGTGGCCGGTCTCCCGCGGATCGCCCGGGCCGGGCCCCATCACCACCAGGTCGTACCCGTCGAAGGAGTACGGCTCGTCGAAGCGGCGTACGGTCACCGTGAGGCCCATGGAGCGCAGCTGGTGGTCGATCATCGAGGTGAAGGTGTCCTCGGCGTCGACGACCAGCACCCGCCGGCCGCTGAGCCCGGCGACCGCCCGGCCGGTCCGGTCCTCCTCGGCGGCGAGCCAGAACCCGGCGATGGTGGCGTTGCGTTCGGCCAGCGCCGCCCGCACGGTGGCGTGTCCGCCGAACCGCCCGCGCCCCGGTTCCGCGAGTGCGGACAGCAGCCCGGCGGCCTTGGCGCGGGTCTCGGCGACCTCGGAGAGCGGGTCGGAGTGGCGTACGAGGGTGGCGCCGACGCCGATCCGGACCCGGCCGCGCGGGTCGAGCTCCGCGGTCCGGATGAGGATCGCCGAGTCGAGCGTGCGGCCGCCGGCCGCGTCCCGTCCGATCAGGGCGGCGACGCCGCTGTAGTAGCCGCGGCCGGCCGGCTCGTAGCGGGCCACCACCCGGGCCGCGCTCTCCAGGGGGCTGCCGGTGACGGTGGGCGCGAACAGCGTCTCGTGCAGGATCTCCCGCACGTCGCGGGTGGTGTGGCCCTCGATGAAGTACTCGGTGTGCGCGAGCCGGGCCATCTCCCGCAGGTACGGCCCGACGACCCGGCCGCCGGACTCGCAGATGCGGGCCATCATCTTCAGCTCTTCGTCGACGACCATGTACAGCTCGTCGGCTTCCTTGCGGTCGGCGAGGAAGTCCATGACCTCGGGCAGGGTGGGCCCGGCGGGCGGGTAGCGGTAGGTGCCGCTGATCGGGTTCATCACGGCCTTGCCGTCGTGCACGCTGATGTGCCGCTCCGGTGAGGCGCCGACGAACGTCCGCCCGCCGGTGTGCACCAGGAACGTCCAGTACGCCCCGGCCTCGCGCTCCAGCAGCCGCCGGAAGAAGGTCAGCGCGCTGTGCGGCCCGTAGTCGGTGATGTCGGTGACGAAGGACCGCTTGATGACGAAGTTGGCGCCCTCGCCGGTGCCGATCTCCTCGGCGATGACCCGGCGCACGGTGGCCGCGTAGGCGTCGTCGTCGACGTCGAACGCCCCGCCGGACAGCGTGATCGGGACGTCGGGGATGCGGGCCAGCGCCTCGGCGACCGGCACCGTGTCCTGTTCCTCGACGGTGAGGGTGATCAGCGGGGCGTCGTCGTCAGGGGCGTCGAAGCCGCGCTCGGCGAGCTGGCGGTAGGGGATGAGGGCGAGCACCTCGTGCCGGGCCCGGCGTCGTCCCGGCCGCCCTCCGCGGGCCGGTCCGGCAGCGGGATGCCGGCCAGGGTGTCCACGGTGGACGCGGTGCCGCGGATCACCTCCAGCAGGCCGCGGCCGGTCGCCTCGGGGCGGTGCAGCAGCGCGAACGCCGGTGGTGGCGAGGCCAGTACGCGGGCCAGCAGGTCGTCGGTCATCGGTGCCCCCGTCGAGGTGGGTGAGGAGTTCCTTGGTGGTGGCGACGGCGGCGCAGCGCCGGGCCGCGTAGTCCAGGGCCATCCGGTGGTCGGCGGCCGAGAAGTCGGCGACCGCGTCGGCGGCGAGGAACGGCTGGATGTCGTGGGTGAACGCCTCGACGGCGCTCATCAGGACTCCGACGTGCGCGTACACCCCGCAGATCAGGAGCTGGTCGCGGCCCGTCTCCCGGATCCGGGCGAGCAGGTCGGACTTGTGGAAGGCGCTGTAGCGCCACTTGGTGAACACCCAGTCGCCGGGCCGGGGTGCGAGCGGGGCGACCACGGTGCGGTCCTCGGGGCCGGGGGTCATGCCCGGGCCCCAGAAGTCCTTGAGCAGGCCGCGCTGTTCCTCGGTCATCCCGCCGGGCTGGGCGGTGTAGGCGACCGGTATGCCCAGTTCGGCGGCGCGGTCGCGGAGCAGCGCGGCGTTGCCCACCAGCGCGTCGCGTACGGTCGCGGGCAGCGGCCGCAGGAAGTAGCGCTGCATGTCGTGGACGAGCAGCACGGCCCGGTCCGGGTCGGCGGTCCAGTCGACGGTGTTGCCGGGCAGGTCGCCCGGGCCGGGCATCGGGTAGGGCTCGATCGGGGGGATCCCCGCCATGGTTCCTCCAGGGGCTCTGGGGCCCACGGTCAGACGCCGAGCGTGGCGCCGCCGTCGACCGTGAGGTCGTGCATGGTGATGTGGGCGGCCTGGTCGGAGAGCAGGAAGGCCACCGCGTCCGCCACGTCCTCGGGGCGGGCGATCTTGCCCAGCGGGATGCCGACCCGGTAGGCGTCGGGGTGGCCGTCGATGGTGCCGCGTGGCCCGGACTCGTCGTGCCACATCGAGCTGAGCATCGGGGTCTCGGTGGAGCCGGGGGCGACCAGGTTGCAGCGGATGCCCTCCTTGGCCACCTCCAGCCCCA
This sequence comes from Streptomyces endophytica, assembly GCF_026153355.1. Taxonomy (GTDB): domain Bacteria; phylum Actinomycetota; class Actinomycetes; order Streptomycetales; family Streptomycetaceae; genus Streptomyces; species Streptomyces endophytica. The sequence continues at coordinate 451,586 of NZ_CP110636.1, forward strand.
GGCACTTGGTGAACATGGTGGCGGCGGCCTTGGAGGCGGCGTAGGCGGCCATCTCCACCCGTGCGGTGCCGGCCGCGTTGGACGCGACGGTGACCAGGGCGCCGCCGCTGCCGCGGCCGATCATGCGGTTGACCACGGCGCGGGAGACGAAGAAGACGCCGGTGGTGTTGACCGCGAAGGTGACCGCCCAGTCCTCGTCGGTGAGCGCGCGGGCCTCCGAGAGCCGCAGCACACCGGCGGCGTTGACGAGGAAGTCCAGCGGGCCGAGGGTGTATTCGACGCGGTCCACCACCGCCTCGACCTCGGCGCTGGAGGTGACGTCCGCGGGGAACGCCGCCGCCTCAAGGCCGTCGGCCCGGAGCTTGTCGACCACATCGGCCAGTCGCTCCGCGTCGCGGTCGACGGCGGCCACCGCCGCGCCGCGCTCACCGAGGGACCGTACGACCGCCGCGCCTATCCCGCCGGCCGCCCCCGTGACGAGGGCGACCTTGCCTTCCATACCTGACATGTTCTCGCTACCTCCATTGCGTGCTGCGACGCGAAATTCCGGGGCCGGTCAGCCCCGCCAGGCGGCGGCCACCGCGACCGCCTGGGACGGATTGAGCCGGGGGTCGCAAAGCGTCGTGTACTTCTCCCCTATTCCGGGGAACCCGTCCGCCCCGACGCCGCATTCGGTGACCTGGTCCGGGGTGGTTTCCAGATGCAGTCCGCCGTCCACGCCGCCCGCTTCGGACACCGCGCTCTGGAATTCCGTCACCTCGCGGATGACGGTTTCCACGCAGCGGGTCTTCAGCCCGACCGGGCCGGTGACGGTATTGCCGTGCATCGGGTCGGTCAGCCAGATCACCGGGTGTCCGGCCGCGCGTACCGCACGGACCAGCCCGGGCAGTTCGGCGCGGACCGCGTCGGCGCCCATCCGGGCGATCAGGGTGAGCCGGCCCGGTTCGCGGTGCGGGTCGAGGCGCTCGCACAGCTGACGGATCCCGTCCGGCGTCATGCTCGGGCCGACCTTGCAGGCCACCGGGTTCTCGACGGCGGCGAGCAGTGCGACGTGGGCGCCGTCGACCTGGCGGGTGCGCTCGCCGATCCACGGCCAGTGCGCCGAGGTCAGCAGCAGTCCGCCGTCCTCCTGCGCGCGGACCATGGCCAGTTCGTAGTCGAGCAGCAGCGCCTCGTGGCTGGTCCACACCGGTGCCTCGACGCCGCGCCGGCGGGCCGCGCCGGTCCAGCCGAGCTGCTCGGTGACCTGCCGGGCGGCGCTCAGCCCGGAGAGCAGCCGGCCCGGGTCCGGGCGGCGCAGCTCCGGGTCGGGCTCCGGGCTGTTGACCATGTGGCCGCGGTAGACGGGCAGTTCGACGCCGCCGACGACCTCGGTGGGCCGGGAGCGGGGCTTGCCGTACTGCCCGGCGATCCGGCCGACCCGGATGACCGGCTTGTCGGTGTTGAGCTTCATGGTGCCGGCGAGCATGTCCAGCAGCGCGGTCTTGCGCGCGACGTCGCCGGGGGTGCTCTCGGCCGGGTCCTCGGCACAGTCGCCGGTCTGTATCACCTGGAGTTCACCGGCCGCGGCCCGGGCGAGCAGCCCGCGCAGTTCGCGCACCTCCGCGGCGCGCACCAGCGGTTCGGCCCGCGCGAGTTCCTCGCGCACGGTCTCCAGCGCTCCGGTGTCCGGCCAATCCGGCTGTTGTTCCGCCGGCAACGAATGCAGGCGTTCCAGACTACGCACTTCATTCCTCCCGATTAATGAGCGGCAGCAGATAGCCACGCACCGGGAAGTCTGTGGCGGGTAATAGTCGAACACCAATGCAGATTCCGGGACTCAGTCAAGTGAGTCCTGTCGCACAGCGTCCGTTTCCGGCCCGGGAAATGACGAAGTACCGGCCAGTTGACAAAGTAATACGCGGCAAATTGACGCTCATTCAGCGGCCTCGCCATCGTTGACCGGGAAATCACCGCACGTTCTTCTCACCCGACGAAGGATGCGAGATGACATTGGCAACGACAGCGCACGGCCGCCCGCCCGGCGGACAGTCGCCGGTCGGCGTGCTGGGCACCGGCTCGTATCTCCCGGGCCATGTGGTCGGCAACGACGAGGCCGGCGAGCCCGCAGGGGTGGACGACGCCTGGATCGTGCGCAAGACCGGTATCCGCGCCCGGCGCTGGGCCAAGCCCGACGAGGCGACCAGCGACCTGGCCGCCGCGGCCGGCCGGGCCGCGCTCAAGAACGCCGGCATCAGCGCCCGCGATCTGTCGCTGGTCGTCGTGGCGACCTCCACCCCCGACACCCCCCAGCCGCCGACCGCCGCCGTCGTCGCCGATCTGATCGGAGCGACCCCGGCCACCGCCGCCTTCGACCTCAACGCGGTGTGCAGCGGTTTCGTCTTCGCGCTGTCCGTCGTGCAGCGCACCCTGCTGGCCTCCGGCGGCCATGCGCTGGTGATCGGCGCGGACATCTACTCGCGGATCCTGGACCGCACCGACCGCCGGACGACGGTGCTGTTCGGCGACGGTGCGGGCGCCGTGGTGCTGGGACCCACCGACGCCGGCCGCGGCGTGCTCGCCACCCACCTCGCCACCTTCCCCGCCTACCGGGACCTGATCGAGGTGGCCGCCGGCGGCAGCCGCCGCCCGGCCTCGGCGGAGACCCTCGCGGACGGCTCCCACTACTTCCGGATGAACGGGCGTGCGGTGCGCGAGTTCGTCGCCGAGCACGTCCCGCCGGCCGTGCACGAGATGCTGCGCCGGGCCGGCGTCCGGCCGGACCAGATCGACCACCTCGTACCCCACCAGGCCAACGCGATCATGCTCGACGAGCTGACGGACGCCCTCGGGCTGCCCAACGCCCGGCTGCACACGACCGTGGCCGACTACGGCAACACCGGCGCCGCCTCCGTCCCCGTCACCCTCGACGCCGCCGTCGCCTCCGGCGCGGTACGCCCCGGCGACCTGGCGCTGCTGGCCGGCTTCGGCGGCGGCATGGCGGCGGGGCTGGCCCTGGTCCGCTGCTGATCGCTGCCGATCCGCCCGACCCGGCCGGTCACCCCGGACCGCCGGGCCGCCCCACCCCTCCCTTCGCGATCCCGAGGAGCCCCGTCATGCTGACCCCCGAGGCGGTCGACGCCTATCTGCACCGCATGGGCACCAAGCGGCCCGAGCGCCCGACCGTCGCCGCCCTGCACGAACTGCACGAGCGGCACGTCCTCTCCATCCCGTTCGAGAACATCGACTTCAACCTCCGGCTGCCCATCAACATGGGCGCGGACGCCGTACCCAAGATCACCGAACAGCGGCGCGGCGGCGGCTGCTACGAGCTCAACGGCGCGTTCTCCGAGGTCCTGCGCGCCCTCGGCTACGACGTCACCGTCATGTCCGGCCGCGTCGTGGAGGACGGCGAACTCGGCCCGCTCATGGGCCACTTGATCCTCCGGGTGATCGCCGAGGACTCCCCCGAGCGGTGGCTGGTCGACGTCGGCTACGGCCGCGGCTTCCGCCACCCGCTCCGCCTCGACTCCCGTGCGCCGCAGGAGGACCCGCAGGGCACCTTCGAGCTCCGCGAGGCCGCCGACGGCGACCTCGACGTCTACCGCAACGGCTCCCACCAGTACCGGTTCGAGACCCGCCCGCGCACGGTGGACGACTTCCGGCCCACCCTGTGGTGGTTCCGCAGCGCCGACGACTCGCCGTTCCTCACCCAGCTGTTCTGCACCCGCCCCACCCCGCGGGGCCGGGTCACCCTCAGCGGCCGCAAGCTCGTCCAGGTCGTCGACGGCACCCGCACCAAGGAGGAACTCGCCGACGACGAGGCGGTGTTCGCGGCCTACCGCACGCACTTCGGCTTCGACCTCGACGCCCTCCCCACCCCGCCGGCCCCCACCGGCTGACCGCCCCTCCCCCGCTCTCCTTCCTCACGGGCCCCGGCCCAGAGAGAGATCCCTGATGTTCCTGAAGTTCTTCGCCCTCACCATGTCGCTCTTCGTCATCGGCACCGGCGAGCTGCTGCCCGGCGGGGTGATCGAAGACCTCTCCGCCGGGCTGGGCGTGTCCATCCCGACCGCGGGTCTGGTCATCACGGCCTATGCCGCGACGGTGGTCTTCGGTGGCCCCCTGGTCACCGGCCTGACCACCCGGATGTCCCGCCGCAGCCTGCTGCTCGCCCTGATGGTCACCGCCACGGTCGGCAACGTGATCGCGGCCTTCGCCCCGAACTACGCCGTGCTGGTGGCCGGCCGGATCGTCGCCGCCCTCTCGCACGGCACGTTCGCGGCCGCGAGCTTCGTCGTCGCGGCCAGCCTGGTGCCGCCGGAGAAGGCCGGTTCGGCCGTCTCCAAGGTGCTGCTCGGCTTCAACCTCGCCTCGGTCCTCGGCGTCCCGCTGGGCACCCTGATCGGCCAGCAGTTCGGCTGGCAGGCCCCGTTCCGTACGACCGCGGCGCTGTCCCTGGTCTGCGTCGTGCTGCTCGCGGTGCTCATCCCCGGCGGTGCGGAGGGCACCCCCACCTCCGTCCGCGACGAGCTGCGGGTCTTCACCAAGAAGGAGATCCGCATCGGCATCCTGACCACCGCGCTGGCCACCGGCGGCTTCTTCACCGTGGTGACGTACATGGTGCCGCTGGCCACCCAGGTCGGCGGATTCCCGGCGGCCTCCGTCCCGGTGATGCTGGTCGTCTACGGCATCGGCTCGATCCTCGGCAACTGGATCGGCGGCCGCCTCGCCGACCGCGCCCTCCTCCCGACCCTCGCCGGCACCCTCGCCGCGCTCACGGTGACCAGCGCACTGTTCTGGGTCGTCGCCCCCGTCACGGCCCTCGCCTGGGCGTTCTTCTTCCTCTTCGCCGTCGCCACCTTCGCGATCCTGCCGGCCCTCCAGGGCCGCGTCCTGAGCGCCGCCGCCGAGGCCCCCACCCTGGCGGTCACGGTCAACGTCTCCGCCCTCCAGGTCGGCGCCACCCTCGGATCCTGGTACGGCGGCCGGGTCATCGACACCTTCGACGTCCGCGCCGTCACCCTCGCCTGCGCCGTCCTGGTCCTCCTGGCCACGGTCCTGGGCACCCGCAGCTGGCTCCGGTCGCGCACACCGAGTGCGGCCACGGTCGCGGCACCGACCCCGGCTCACACCGAGCCGGTGGAGGCGGGCACGGCGTAGGGACGAACGCCGGCCCGTCACGACGCAGGCCCCGCGGACAGCGTTCCGCAGGGCCTGCGTCTCCGTGCCGTTCGTTCCGTCCGTGCCGTTCGTTCCGTCCGATCCGTTCGCTACGCGCGCTCGGCCCCCTCCGGCCAGACGACGTCCACCGGCAGCCCGAGCGCCCGGGCCTGTTCCACGACGTCCGCGGTGCCGCCCCCCTTGCCGCTGGGCGGCGTACCGTCCCACACCGCCACCAGCCGCTCGGCCCGCTTCAGCAACTCCGCGTTGGCCGCCTCGTACGCCTGCCGGTCGGCCACGTCGTACGGCATGGTCACCACCTCGGCGGCCGCCGCCAGCCGATCGAACGCGGCCGCGTGATCGGCCGTGACCTCCGCCTCCCGATAGTCCAGCGAGGGAACGACGGCCACCAGCCGCCCCCCGGCCTCGACGACCGCCTCGGCGAACACCGTGTCGGCCCCCCGCGCGAGACAGGAAACCCCGACCAGCTCTCCGCGAGCGTGCTCCCGCAGCAAAACCCGTATGGCTTCCCGCACTTGCGGCACGGTGCCCTCACTGAGGTCCATGTGCCCGGTGACGGCGATGGCGGTCATGCGCTGAACTCCCCTTGCCGCACACGGGAGATGAACGCGGCCCAGGCGGTCGCCCCGAACATCAGCGACGGGCCTTCGGGGCCTTGCTGTCCCGGACGGGCACTTGGCGGTGGGCATGGGCGTGGACCGGCGACCATTCCAGGCAGTTGCCACCGTCCGAGGTGCTGTAGCTGGACTTGACCCATCGGTGGCGCCTGGGCACGGTCACGATGCCTCCATTAGCTCGCGAATCAGGTCGGCGGATGCGTCACGGGAGAGCGCTGACGCCCTCACCACATCGTAGGACCGCGACAAGTGCCGTACCGTGGCGGGCTCTTCGAGGATGGAGCCGGACCGCACGCCTTCCGTGTAGAGAACGGTTGCGCCGTCCGGCATCGTCAGTATCGACAGCGAGCCGTCCAACAGCTCCGGTGCGTTTGCGCTGAACGGGAGAACCTGCAGGACCGTGGTGGGCTGACTGCCGTACCACAGCAGAGCCGCAAGCTGGTCCCGCATGACCTTTGCCCCGCCCACGTTGCGCCGGAGCACCGACTCGCAGACGACGACGGAAAGATCCGGTGGGGAACTGCCGCGCAGGATGTCCTGGCGCGCAAGCCGGGACCCCACCTTGTGCACCAACTCTCGCTCGGTGGCCCTCGGGTCACCGGCACTGAACAGCGCCCGCGCGTAGGCGCCCGTCTGAAGCAGCCCGGGGACCAGCGTCGCGGACCACTCCGCAATCGCTCTCGCCCGCGGCTCCAGCATCATCCGCCGCCGTGAGTGAGCCGGGAACGACCCCGCCGCGATCTGCTCATAGAGCCGCTTGAACAGGCCGTCCGTCGAGAAGACCTGGTCCAGCAGCGGTGGCAGGTCCGGTGGGATCGGGCCCTCGCAGATCTCCACCCGGCTGATCGTGGACTTGGACACCCGGACCATGCGGGCCAACTCCGTCTGGTTCAGCCGCCGTTCCGGGAACAGATCACGGGCGCTGCGGCACTCCTCCGCGAAGCGCTGCCGGGGGTCCTGCTCGTCATCCATGACTCCCCCTGACCAAAGTCCTGGTCGCAACCGAACCGACGGCCTCCACACAGGTCAGTAACGCGTACATACCCCTCCCTGACCAACACCCAGGTTGGGCGCCGAAATCCCTTCCACGGTACCGACCTTCACCCCATCCTGGTGACCGAACGGCAACACAGAGTGAGGATTCGGATGGCGGAGTACACAGTCCCCACCCCGTGGCCCCGGCAGGGCCCGAGCTCGAACCCGTGCCCGTAACGGCATGCGATGTGTGCCAGGCGCTCGCGCGGGAACGGGAGAAGGCCCGTGCGGACGGGCACCGCCTGGCGGTCCGGAGCTGCAACGCGGTCATCGCCGGGCATCCGCACGGAAGGGCGGACCGTACGTGACCGCGCCGCAGGCCGGACCGGCCGACGGTTGTGCCACCTGCGCCGAGTTGCTCCGCGCGGCGGCAGCGGCGGAACGGGCGGGCGACTTCTCCAAGGCGGTCGACTGCCGCGTACTGCTCCGGCGTCACCGGCCGCAACACGGCGGCGAGCCGTCGAGCGCCTCAGGGAGGCGGTCTTGAACGCCCGCAGCGCGCCGGGGCGCGCCCCGTTGGATCCGGCCGCGTTCAGCCAGGTTGGAAGAACGCGAGCATCTTCCGGGCGGCGTCCGGCGACGTCAGCAATGCGTGGATGTCCGCGGACATCCGGGCGGCGGCACCGGTGCGCTCGAACATCTCGCGTTCGTACTCCTTGACGGCCGCGGGAAAGTCGTCCGGGTGCGCGGCCAGCGCGAGACCGAGCAGGGCGCCGTCGAGCAGCGCCATGTTGGCGCCCTCGCCCACCGGCGGCATCAGGTGCGCGGCGTCGCCGAGCAGTGTGACGTCCGGCGCCGACGGCCAGGTCAGGCCGACCGGCAGCGTGGTGATCGACCGCGGTACGACCGTGTCGTCGCAGGCCGCGATCAGCGCGGTGAACCGTGCGTCCCAGCCGGGGAGCAGTTCGATCAGCCGCGCCCGGGCGGCGGCCGGGTCGTCGAACGGGATCCCGCTGGTGGCGAACCAGTCCTCGGCGGTGTGGTGGAAGCTGATGCCGATGCGGACGCGGCCGTCGCCGTTGCGCTGCGCCGCCAGGGATATCCCGTCGCCGAGTACCCAGTAGGTGCCGCGCCCGACCATCGCCGCGAGGTCGGGGTGCGTGCGGTCGATGTCGGGGATGCCGACCTCGACGACGTTCTGGCCGATGTGCGCCGGGCGGGCGTCGGTGAGCAGCGGGCGGACCCGGGAGTTCGCGCCGTCCGCGCCGACCAGCAGGTCATACGTCGCACTGCCGCCGTCGGCGAAGTGCAGCCGGCCGTCGCCGGCGGAGGTGAACGCGTGCCCCCAGCGCACCACGCCTTCGGGCAGGGAATCCAGCAGCAGGTCGCGCAGATCGGCGCGGTCGACCTCGGGTCGGTCGAGCGGGGCGTCGTCGGGCGTGTCCTCCTGGAGCAGCAGGGTGCCGTCCGGCTCCAGGAGGCGCATGTCCTGGCCTTCACCACGGGCGATCGCGTGGAACTGGTCCATCAGGCCGGCCTCGCGCAGCGCCCGCTGGCCGGAGTGGATGTCGAGCATGCCGCCCTGGCCGCGCGCGCCGCGTGACGATTCACGTTCGTACACGACGGAATCCATGCCGTTCACGTGCAGCACACGGGCGAGAGCCAGGCCGCCGAGGCCGGCTCCGACGATGGCGATGGTCATGGTCGCCTCCCCTTCGATACACCATATTGACCGATACACTGTATCGATCAATACGATGTATCGTGAGCGGCATGTTGGTGTGGGAGAGGCCGGAGCCACCGAATCGACCCGTGCCGGCCCCGCTGAACCGGGAGCGGATCGTGCGAGCCGCGATCCAATTGGCCGACGCGGACGGCCTGGAGGCGGTGTCGCTGCGCAAGGTCGCCGGCGTGCTGGGCGTCGGGCCGATGCGGCTGTACAGCTACCTCGCCGGCAAGGAGGAACTGCTCGACCTGATGGTCGACGCGGTCCACGCCGAGATCCGGCCGGTCGGCGACGGCTGGCGGGAAGTGCTGCGGTCGCTCGCCGAAACCACCCGGCAGGCCGCTCACGAGCACGAATGGCTCGCCGATCTGCTCGGTGGGCGACCGCAGCTCGGGCCGCACGCGCTGGCCAGGGGGGAGGCCGTGGTGGCCGCCCTGGGCGCCGTCGACGTGGACGACATCATGCCGGTGGTCACCGCGGTCGACGCGTACGTGATCGGCGCGGTGCGTCGGGAGATCGCCGAGCGGCGGGCCGAGCGGGCCACCGGGATGGACGAGAAGCGTTGGCAGGCCTCACTCGGGCCCTATCTGGAGCGGACCTTCGCCACCGGCCGGTTCCCCGCGCTGGCCACGGTGGTGCGCGATGCCGCCCACCTGGACGCCGACCACACCTTCCGGCTCGGCCTCGACTTCCTGCTCGACGGCATCGAGGCCCGCATCGCGAAGTGACGCGCGGCCGAGGGAGCGGACGGTATCGCCCACCTGGCGCCAGGTGGGCGGGGTCGGTGTGAGCCCGACGGGGGAGGGAACGCCGTGGCGCCCCCTCCCCCGTGACGGATACGTCAGGCCGTCGCCGGCGCCTCGCGCCGCAGCCGCAGGCGGACCGTCAACAGCGTGCCGGCCACCGCGAGTCCGGCGGCCACCCACAGGGCCGTGGCGTAGCCGGAGGTGAGGGCGGCGGCGCCGGTGGGGGACGCCAGGGACGCGGTGTGCTCGGCGGCGACCGCGGTGAGCACCGCGGCGCCGATCGCGTTGCCGGCCGCCATCGTCGTCTGCACCCAGCCCGACGCGCTGCCCGCGACGTCCTCGGTGAGGCCGCCGGTGCACACCACGTACAGGGACGGCAGGGCCGCGCCGAGCGCCGCGCACCACACCATGGAGGGCAGGACGAACGCGGTCAGGAGCGGGCGTGGGCGTCCAGGGCCAGGGCCCACCAGGCGGCCGCGGCGGCCTGCACCAGCAGGGTGACCAGCAGGGTGGTGACCGCGCCGATCCGGGTGATCAGCCGGCCGGAGAGCTGGGAGGCGATCAGCGCGGCGACGTTCGGCGGGACGAGCAGGGCCGCGGCCGGTACGGGGCCGAGGCCGCGCGCCTGCTGGAGGTAGAGGCTGGCCACGGTGAAGCCGCCGAGCAGGATCGCGCCGGCGAGCAGGTTGGCGGCGTTGCCCAGGACGACGTTCGGCATCCGGAACAGGACGCGGGGGACGAGCGGGGTGCGGGCGGTGCGTTGGCGCAGCGCGAACGCGGCGAACAGGACGACGGCGCCGCCGAGTTCGAGGAGGGTGGTGGGCGCCAGCCAGCCCTGGGCGCCGCCGCGGACCGCCGCGTAGATGACCAGGGTCAGGCCGCCGGTGCAGGCCAGCGCGCCGGTCAGGTCGATGCCGCCGGTGGCGGTGGGCGGCCCTTGGGGAGCTTGCGCAGCGCCAGGAGGAGGACGAGCGCGCCGACCGGGATGTTGATCAGGAAGGCGAGCTGCCAGGCGACGGCGGAGAAGAGACCGCCGAGCAGTACCCCGGCCGCGCCGCCGACGCCGTTCATGCCGCCCCACAGCACCATCGCCCGGTTGCGTACCGGGCCCTCCTCGAAGAGGTCGGTGACCAGCGCGAACGCGGCCGGTGAGACCAGCGCGGCGCCCAGGCCCTGGGCGACCCGGGCGGCGATCAGCTGCCAGGAGTCGGCGGACAGTGCGCAGGCGAGCGAGGCGATGGTGAAGAGCACCAGGCCGGCGCAGAACAGCCGGCGGCGCCCGAAGCTGTCCGCGGCCTTGCCGCCGACCAGCAGGAAGCCGCCGTACGCCAGCATGTAGGCGTCCAGCACCCAGGCGATGGAGGACGGCGAGAAGTCCAGGTCGCGCTGGATGGACGGGATGGCCGAGACGACCATGCTGCCGTCCAGGATGACCATGAACTGGATGACGGCGAGCAGGAAGAAGACCGCCCAGGGGGCCGGGCGGCGGGTCCTTCCCGGCCGCCGGCCCCGGGACGTGCCCGGAGGTGGGTGTCGGCGATGTCGGTCATGCGGAACTCCCGGTCAGGCAGGGGACGTTGCGGAACCCGCTCGTGCGCGAGGGGTGGACTCAGGGCCAGCGTCCCGCCGGGCGGGGGCGCTCCGCATCACGTGTTCCGGGGATGTCCGGCGGCTGGAAACCGGCCACTGTCGGGGGTGCCGGTCCGGCCCCGTGGCCGGACCGGACCAGCCAAGTCGGGTCGGGGGCGCATCAGTTGCGGCGCCGACCCGCATGACGACGTGAGGAGTTCCCCATGGCAGCGCGTTTCGCCGGGAAGGTCGCCCTGGTCACCGGTGGCGGTTCGGGCATCGGCCGCAACACGGCGCTGGCCTTCGCCCGGGAAGGGGCCACGGTGGTGGTCACCGGGCGGACGGCCGCGACGATCGAGCAGACCGTGAAGCTGATCGAGAGCGAAGGCGGTACCGCGTCGGCGGTGGTGGCGGACGTGTCCGTACCGGCCGACGTGGCGCGGGTCGTGGCGACCACGGCCGAGCGGCACGGCGCGCTGGACATCGCGTTCAACAACGCCGGTACGTTCACGGCGGGCCCGCTCGCGGACGTCCCGGACGAGGAGTTCGCGCGGATCCTGGCCACCAACCTCACCAGTGTCTTCCTGTCGATGAAGCACGAAATCGGCTTCATGAAGGAGCACGGCGGCGGGGTCATCGTCAACAACGCCTCCAACCTGGGGCATGTGACGCTGCCGGGGCTCGGCGCCTACTCGGCGACCAAGGCCGCGGTCTCCCAGCTGACCCGTACCGCGGCGAAGGAGTACATCGCCGACGGCATCCGGATCAACGCGGTCAGCCCCGGCCCGATCGACACCCCGCTGTGGCCGCTGCTGCCCGGCGAGACCGAGGCGCAGCGGGCCGAGCGGATGGCGAACGGGCTGCCGCTGGGCCGCGCCGGGACGCTGGACGAGTGCAGCGCGGCGGTGCTGTGGCTGGCCGCGGCGGAGTCCGGCTTCGCGGTCGGCCACGACCTGGTCCTCGACGGCGGCGTCAGCGCCTAGGCATCCCACGGGATCGGGAACGGACACCCCTCACCGGGAAGGGCATCATGAGCTTTTCGCATCCGCGGGCGCCGCGGGCCATCTACGTACCGCCGGGCGCGGGTCTGAGCCGCTGGGTCTTCGGCGACCGCTACACCATCAAGGCCGATGTGCACTCCACGAACGGGGCGCTGGGCCTGATGGAGGGCATCGTGCCGCCCGGTGGCGGGCCGCCGCCGCACATCCACCACAAGGAGGACGAGGCGTTCTACCTCCTCGAAGGGGAGCTGGAGCTGCTCAACGGCGACCGGAAACTGACCGCCGAGGCGGGGTCGTTCGTCTTCGTGCCGCACGGCACCGTGCACGGCTTCAAGAACGTCTCCGACCAGCCCTGCAAGATGCTGATCATGTTCCTCCCGGGCGGGGTCGAGCAGTTCTTCGCCGAGGTCGGGACCCCGGCGGACGAGGACACCCCGCCGCCCCCACCGGAGCAGTACGAGAACGACGTGGCGAACGCGATGCGGATCGTCGAGAAGTACGGCGCGACGTACGTCTGACGCCGTGGCCCGCACACCGTAAGGGAGAGGAACCGCATATGAACCGCCTGCCGCCGCTGATCGACGTCCACCACCACGCGATTCCGCCGGCCTACGCGAAAGCACTGGGGAACCGGGTGGCGATCCCGGGGTCGACTATCCGACCTGGACGCCGGAGGAAAGCCTCGCGGTGATGGACCGCAACGGGATAGCCACCGCGGTGCTGTCGATCACCGCACCCGGCGTGACCTTCCTCGACGGCGACGAGGACCCGTCCGCGGCCCGCCGGATGGCCCGTACGGTCAACGAGTACTTCGCCGGGCTGATCGAGGCGCACCCGGACCGGTTCGCGGCCTTCGCGGTGCTGCCGCTGTCCGACCCGGCCGCCGCCAAGGACGAACTCGCCTACGCAGTGGACGAGTTGAAGCTGGACGGCGCCGGGGTGCTGACCAGCTACCAGGGGCGCTACCTCGGCGACCCGGCGTTCGAGCCGGTGCTGGCCGAGCTGGCCGAGCGCGGGGTGCCGGTGCACGTACACCCCGGGACCCCGCCCACCCGGGACCTGGCGACCTTCGATCTGCCGCCGTCGCTCTACGAGTTCACCTTCGAGACCACGCGGACGGTGGCCAGCCTGCTGTTCAACGGCGTGCTGGACCGGCTGCCGGAGCTGAAGATGATCGTGTCGCACGCGGGCGGCACCCTGCCGTTCCTCGCGCAGCGGCTGACGTACGGGCCGACCATCGGCCGGTACCTCACCGAGCGGGCGCCCGCGGACGTCATCGGCACCCTGCGCCGGCTCTATTACGACATCGCGATGTCCGCCAATGAATTCGCCCTGCCGGCGCTGCGGAAGCTGGCCGATCCGCAGCGGATCCTCTACGGCAGCGATTTCCCGTTCATGCCGGCCGCGCACACCGCGGAGAACACCGCGGGTTTCGCGGAATACGACGGCTGGGACGCGGAAGAGCGGGCGGCCGTCGGGCGCACCAACGCCCTCGCCCTCTTCCCCCGGCTGGCGGCGCTGTCCGGCTGACCTCGCAGGAAAGCCCGGACAACCGCGGAGTTGACCTAGTCGCGCCCACTTGACGGAGTGGGCGCGCCCGCGTTGTCGCAGCTTCCCGTCCGCGCCGAGACTCGGCGGTGGATCAGTCGTTCTCGCGCCTCCGGTGAATTCCCGGCAATCGATCTACCGAACCCCTGAATTCACCGGGCCGCCGCATTCACGGACGGGATTTCTCGATGTCCACTCAGTCGTTTTCCAGCACCTGGCGCACCGGCACCCGCGCCTTCGGGTGGGACAGCCTCACCCGGGCCGAGCTGCGGGTCGCCCGGCTGGTCGCGGAGGGACTCACCAACCGCGCGGCCGCCCGGCGGCTGGGCATCTCGCCGCACACCGTCGACACCCACTTACGGCACACCTTCACCAAGCTGGACATCGGCTCCCGGGTGGAGCTGACCCGGCACGTGCTGCTCCACGACGTCCCCGGCGCCGGCGAGGGCCGTGAGGCCGCGTAGTGTCCACCAGCACGCAGCTCTCCCCGCAGGCCGCGCCCGCCGCCGCGCGGCCCGCACCCGGGCCCGCACCCGGGACCGCGCCCGGCACCGCGCCCGGCACCGCGCCCACGCGCCGTACCGCTGCCGGGCTGCCGTCCCTCCATCTCGCGGCCGCCGTCGGCAACGCCGACTGGCACCTCACCGCGCCCCTGCTCGGGGTGCTCGCCGCCGCGCTGCACACGGACCTGGCCACCGTCACGGCCGCGATCGGCGCCTACTCCCTCGGCCAGGGCCTGGCGCTGCCGCTCTGGGGCCGGCTCTCCGACCGGTTCGGCCCGCGCCGGGCGCTGCGCTGGGGGCTGGCGGTGGCCGCGCTGTCCGCCGCGGTGGCCGCGGTGGCCGGCGATCCGCGACTGTGGGTCGCCGCCCGGGCCGCCTGCGGCGCCGGCTTCGCCGCGGTCGCGCCCTGCGCCGGGCTCTACCACGACGCCCTGGGCTCCTTCGCCGACCGCCGGCGCGCCTATGCCCGGATGATGACCCTGACCTCCGCGGTCGCCGTCGGCGCCCCGCTGCTGGCCGGTCTCGCGGCCCGGTTCACCAGCTGGCGGGCGGTGTTCGCGGTGGTCGCCCTGCTCGCCGCGGTGCTGGCCCGGCACACCCGCGCGCTGCCGCCGATGGCCGCCTCCGCTCCCGTACGGCCGCGCGGCCCACAGTCGCGGTCGCTGCGTCTGCTGCGGACCCGCGGGCTGTGGACACTGGCCGGGCTCGGCGTGGCCGAGGGGCTGGTGCTCCTCGGGGTGCCCGCGCTGCTCGCTCCCACACTGACCGCGGTCGGCGCCGGCGACCGGGCCGGGCTGCTGGTCACGGTCGTCTACGGCGCGAGCGTCTGCGCCGGTTCGGTCGCGGTGCGGCACCTGCCCGGCACGGCCGGCCGCGGGTGCTGCTCGCGGCGGGCGGCGCGGCGGGGCTGCTGGCGACGGTGCTGCTGGCGTGCGTCCGGCCGTGCCGGTGGTGTTCGCCGCGGCCGTCCTGCTGGGCCTGGCCTGGGGACCGCTGCACACCACCCTGCAGACCTGGGCACCCCGGCTGCTGGCGCCCGGCGCCCGCGGTACCGCCGCGTCGGTGCTGGCCATGTCCGGTGTGCTGGCCTGCGCCGCGGGCGTGGCGCTGGCCGCCCCGCTGGTCGAACGGGGCGCGTTCACCGCGCTGTTCGGGATGCTGGCCGGGTCCGCCGCGGTACTGACGGCGCTGCTCGCCGGCGCCGCACGGCACCTGACGAAGTAGCCGAAGGTCCGCTGCCGGGCCGCTCACCTGCGCCCTATCGTCGAAGCAGACCGGTGGCGGTACCCGTTGCCGTCCTCCCCCGGTCCCTGCCGCGCACCGCCGTTCCCCCTGACCCCGCCGCTCCCTCCCGCCCCTCCCCGCCGCTCCTTCGTCCGTCCCCCGTCCCCGATCCCCCGGAACGCCCGGCCGCTTGCCCTCGTGCGTTGCCGTGAAGGGAGAGCCGAGCCCATGACGATGCGACAGCACACCCGCGACGGCCTTCAACGCCTGTGCGGTGAGGGCGTTTCGCTCTGGCTCGACGGCCTGGAACGGGACCTGCTGGCGTCGGGCGAACTGGCCAGAATGGCGTCGAAACGGCCGCTGTCCGGGCTGACCACGTCGGGCCATGACCTCCTCGACGCGGTGGCCGGGCCGGCCTACCGGGCCCAGCTCGACGACTTCACCGAGCGCGGCAGCCGCCCCGACGAGGCGGCCCGCCGGTTGCTGGCCGTCGACGCCCGCTGGGGCTGTGACGTCTTCCTGCGCCGCTACCGGGCGAGCGGCGGCCGGTCCGGTCTGGTGTCCGCCGACCCGGTGCCGGTCGTCGAGCGCGCCCTGGCCGCGGAGGCCCGGGCCGCGTGGTGGGCGGTGGACCGGCCCAATCTGCTGCTGAAGCTGCCGGCCACCGACGAGTCGCTGGACGCGATCGGCGAGCTGGTCGGCGAGGGCATCGGCGTGGACGTCACGCCGGTCTTCTCCTGCACCGCTACGAACAGGTCCAGGAGGCCCTGTTCACCGGTCTGGATCGGGCCCGCCGGGCCGGGCTGCGGCTCGACGGCGTCCACACGGCCGTCTCGCTGCCGGTCGCCCCGCTGGACGCCGCGGTCGACGCCCGGCTCGCCGCGGCCGGTGCGCCGGCCGGCCGCCCGCCGATGGGCCGTACCGCGCTCGCCCACGCCCGGCTGGTCTACCACGCGTACGAGCGCGGGCTGGCCCAGGACCGCTGGCGCGCGCTGGCCGCGGCGGGTGCCCGGCCGCCGCGGCTGGTGTGGACCGCCACCGAGGCGCACGGTCCGGCCGGGCCGGACACCCGCTACGCCGACGGGCTGGTGGCCTGGGGCGTGACCAGCGCGCTGACGCGGCGGACGCTGGAGGCGGTGTCCCGGCGGGCGCTGCTGAGCGGTGACACGCTCTCCGGCCGGCATGTCTCGGCCCGCCTCGACCTCGCCGTGCTCACCGAGTTCGGGATCTGCCTGCGGCAGTTGGCGGGCGAGTTGGAGCGGCCTGGCTGGCCGACCGCCGGGCCGCCTGGGAGGAGCTGCGCGAACGGGTCGGCAAGCTCCTGGGCGGCCCGGTCGGCTGACCGGTGGCGTGGTCAGGGGGCTGCGGTGCCGGCCGGCGGTCGGGGAAGTCCGTACCGGTCAGGGCCAGCAGGGGCGCCGACTTGACCGCGGTCTCCTCGAACTCCGCCTCGGGGCAGGACAGCGCGACGATCGCGCCGCCGGTGCCGTAGCGGACCCGGCCCGGGGTGAGCACGACGGTGCGGATGACGATGCTCAGGTCGGCCGCGCCGGAGAGCGAGAAGTAGCCGATCGCCCCGGAGTAGACGCCGCGCGGCCCGCCCTCCAGCCGGTCGATGATCCGCATCGTGCGGATCTTGGGCGCACCGGTCATCGATCCGCCGGGGAAGGCGGCCCGGACGCAGTCCACCGCCGAGCGTTCCGGGCGGAGCCGGGCGCGGACGGTGCTGACGAGCTGGTTGCACGGTCTCGTAGCTCTCCACACGGAAGAGGTCGTCGGCCCGTACGCTGCCCGGTTCGGCGCAGCGGCCCAGGTCGTTGCGGACCAGGTCGACGATCATCAGGTTCTCCGAGCGGTCCTTCTCGTCGGCCCGCAGCTGGTCGCGGAGCGCCGCGTCCTCGGCGGGGGTGGCGCCGCGCGGCCGGGTGCCCTTGATGGGCCGGGATTCGGCGATCCGGTCCGCGCCGATGCGGAGGAACCGTTCCGGCGAGGTGCTCAGTACGCCGTCCCGCCGAAGGCGAGCAGCGCTCCGAACGGCGCCGGGCTGACCCGCCGCAGCGTCCGGTAGGCGTCCCAGGGGTCGAGGTCTCCGTCCGCCTCGGCCATGTTGGTCAGGCACACCTCGTAGGTCTCGCCGGCGGCGATCTCCTCCTGGCACTCCTCGATGAGCCGGAGGTACCGCGGCCCGGTCGTGCCGCAGCCGCAGGTCACGCAGTGGCTGCGGGGCGGCCGGCGGGGCGGGGTGCGGCCGGCCAGTGCGGTGATCCGCCGGGCGGTGTCCGCGAGCCAGGTGCGGGCGGCGTCCGTGTCCCCGTCCTCGGCGAGGGCCAGCAGATAGGTGGTGCCGTGCAGATGGTCGAGGACGACGGCGCGGTCGGCGAAGACCATGGTGGCGTCCGGTTCCGTCGAGCGGTGCGCCCGCTCGCCGCCGCACTGCGCCTTGAGTTCGTAGCGAGGTAGCCGACCCATCCCAGCGCGAAGTCGCAGGGCAGCGCGGGCCGTTGGACGTCCAGGCCGCGCAGGTCGCGGTCCAGCCACTCCAGGAACGGCTGGTGGCTGACCGTGGTGGGGCCCGCGCCGGTGACGGTGACCGTGGTGGTGGTGAACGTCGGCGTGCGCGACCCGGGCGAGCGGGCCGGCGGCGTCCCCCATGACGGAGAACCGCCGCGGCCGGCGTCCTGGCGGGAGGCGTCCAGCCAGTAGGCGTACGGCCCGCCGCGGAAGAGCGCGTCGAAGACCACCTCGTCGGCCGCGCGGGTGGGCACGGTCTCGACCAGGACCTCCAGGCGGGCGCGGCGGGCGGGCGTCGGCCGCGGCCGCCGGGGCCGCGGGGGCGAGCGACGGCCGTGGGCCGGGCCGGCCGGTGGGCCCGGGCCAGTTCGACGAAGTTGCGGATCAGCCGGTGGCCGTCCGCGGTGCAGATGGACTCGGGGTGGAAACTGGACGCCCACAGGGGGCGGTGGGCGGTGGCGCAGCGCCATCAGCACCCCCGTCCGGGGTCCGGGCGGTCGCCTCCAGTTCGGCGGGCAGGTCCGTGACGGTCAGCGAGTGGTAGCGCACCACCTCGGTGGGCGAGGGATGCCGGCGAACAGTCCGGTGCCGTCGTGGAGTACGGGGGAGGTGCGGCCGTGCCGGGGCTCGGGGCGCGGCGGACGGTGCCGCCGTGCCAGTGGGCCAGGCCCTGGTGGCCCAGGCAGATGCCGAGCAGCGGCAGTTCGCAGGTCTGCACGATCTCGCGGCAGATGCCGAAGTCGCCGGCGCGTTCCGGGGTTCCGGGCCCGGGCGAGAGACACGACGGCGTCGAAGTCGTCGAGCATCGCGGGGCGCCAGTCCGGGTCGTCGTTGCGGATCACCACGGGCTGTTCGCCGGTGACGCCGGCTATCTGGTGGACGAGGTTGTAGGTGAAAGGAGTCGTAGTTGTCGACCAGGAGGATGCGCATCAGGCGGCCACCACCTGGAGGAGCAGGTGCTCGACGGTGTCCGGGCCGTCCTGGATCTCCCGCCGGCGCCGGGTGAGCAGTTTCCGGCCGGTTTCCTCGGCCAGGCCGTACAGCGCGTCCAGGTCCCCGCGGCTGCTGAAGTGGAGGTAGGCGCTGCCGCCCGGTGTGGTCCACCGGGCGCCTCGGCGAGGTACCGGCGGTGGGCCTCGTAGCGGGGTCGACGTAGGCGCATTCCTGGGCGGTGCGATAGCGGTAATCGGTCGGTGCGAGCACGTAGTTGGAGTGCCAGAAGACCATGTCGAAGCGCTCGTGCGGGGGCAGGGCCGCGAAGAGGTCGCTGTAGACGGCGCGCAGCCGGTCGTCGACGCCGTGCCGGCGGGCGTTGCGGGCGGTGTTGCGCACGGCCTGCGGGTTGATGTCGGTGGCCACCACCCGGTCGCAGCCCATCAGCGCCGCCATCACCGCGACGATGCCGGTGCCCGACCCGATTTCCAGCAGGGAGCCGCGGCGGGGCAGCTGCACCTCCTCGAAGCAGCCGAGGAATTCCAGCGAAACTCCGCTGGAGGGCGCGTAGTTGGGGGCGAAGACCTCGTCGAGGAGGTCCCATTCGCGGCCGCGGAGGGTGAAGACGTTCGGCCGGTCCGGGTGGGTGCGGGCGCGCTCACTGCGTTCGAGCGAGCGGGTGTAGTCCTGTACTGCTGCACGCATCTTTGTCCCCCGTGCCGTTGACATTGTGGCGGTACGACTCTCTTGCCGCACCGGTGAACACTCTGTCCCACGCAGACCTTTGGCCAGAAGGTCACCAGACAACACACTCCGGGGCCCGGCCGGTGTCCTGAACACCCTCGACCGGACGGATTTGTTCCAGGTCCGCCGGGTAAACGTCTCCCTTCGAGCCATTGGCTCAGTCCAACGTTGACTGCCCCGGTCCCACCCTCTACGTTCGACCCAGGCGCGAAGGGGGATTCGCCATGCGGGGGGTTGTTTGTGATTTCGCGTCCTGAGACGGCTGCCGAAGTGGTCGCCGTCCTCGAACTGCTCGCACAGGAAGCCCCGCCCAGCGCCTTCGACGCCCTCGTCCATGAGGCCCGGACCGCCGGCGCCCCGGCCGAACACCTCGCCCAGCTCTCCCGCGCCCGCGATCTCGGGTTACGGGTCCAGGCCTCTTCCAGCACGCGAACAGCGCGAGGCCGGCCTCAACGCCCTGGTCGAGACCGCCCGCGACCTCACCCTCCCGTACACGCTCCACGCGCTGCTGAAGGTGATCACCCGGCGGGCCCGGCTGCTGCTGCACGTGGACATGTCCTACATCAGCTTCCCGACCGAGACGGACGGCGACCCGGCGGCGACTTCTACGTACACACCGCGGACGGCCAGACCACCGCGCTGACCGAGGGCATGCCGGTGCCCGGCGCGTCCGGGCTGACCTCGGACGTCCAGGGCGGCTCGGCCCCGTTCTGGAGCCCGGACTACCTCTCCGACGAGCGCATCGCGCACTCCGAGCTCATCGACGGGGTGGTGCGCGCCGAGGGGCTGCGCGCGGTCCTGGCGGTCCCGCTGCGGCACGCCGACTCGTTCCTCGGGGTGCTGTACTGCGCCGACCGCAAGGTCCGGCACTTCACCCCCGGACGAGATCGCGCTGATGACCTCGCTCGCCGACCTGGCGGCGGTGGCGATCGAGAAGTCCCGCACCCTCAACACCGTCCAGGCCGAGATCGCCGAGCTCGAACTCGCGGTGTCCGCGGCCAAGTCCGGCCTGGCCGAGGCGTTACGCGGCCAGGACGCCCAGGCCCGGCTGACCGGACTGCTGCTGGAGGGCGGCGATCTGCACGCCCTGGCCCAGCTGGCCGGCGAGGAGCTGGAGGCCGCGGTGCTGGTCGTCGGGCCGGACGGGCCACCCTCGCCCCGGCCGGCGAACGGCCCGGCCCGGAGCCCGAGGTGCTGGCCCGGGCCGCCCTCGACGCGCACCACCACCACCGGCCGGCCCGGCTGCCGGACGGCACCTGGGTCGCCCCGGTCGCGGCCGGCGCCGAGGACCTGGGCACGCTCGTGGTCCGGCCGTCCGGCACCGCCGAGGTCGATCAGCGGCTGCTGGAGCAGACCGCCCGCACCGCCGCCGTCATGCAGCTGATGCTGCGCAGCACGACCATCGCCGAGAGCCAGATCCGCGACGCCTTCTTCGACGATCTGCTCACCGTCCCGCACGGCCAGACCGAGCAGCTCCAGGAGCGGGCCCGCCGGCTCTCCATCGACCTGGGCCGGCCGCACGTCGTGGTGGTGGCCCGGCCCGAGGGCGGCGCCCAGGGCCGGGCGCTGATCTGGGCCTCGTCGTACACCTACCGGATGGGCGGGCTGCGCAGCATCCGGGACGGGGTGATCTCGCTGCTGCTGCCGGGCGAGGACGCGGGCGCCGCCGCCAAGGCGGTCTCCGACGCGCTCACGCCACTGCTCGACCACCCCGTCACGGTCGGCGCCGCGGGCCCGTTCACCGGTCTGGAGCCGGTGCGCCCGGCGTTCCAGGAGGCGATGCGATGTCTGGACGCGCTGGCCGCGCTGGACTGCCACGGCACCACCGCCTCCGCCCGCGACCTGGGTTTCCTGGGCGTACTGCTGGGTGACGTGCGGGACGTCTCCGGCTTCATCGAGGACGCCATCGGCCCGGTGCTCACCTACGACGCGCAGCGGTTCACCCAGCTCGTGCAGACCCTGGAGGCGTACTTCGACGCCGGCGGCAGCCCGACGTACGCGGCCGAGGCGCTGCACGTCCACCCCAACACCGTCTCCCGGCGCCTGGAGCGGATCACCGAACTCCTCGGCCGGACTGGCAGAAACCCGCGCAGACCCTGGAGATCCAGCTCGCCCTGCGGCTCCAGCGGGTGCGCGGCGCGCTCCGCCCGTACGACGACGGCCCGCAGCACCGCCACCGGTCCACCGCCCGCTGCCCTGAGGCCCGGGCCGGGACCGGATCGCCGCTCACCCGGCCCGCTGCACGCTCTCCGCACCGCTGAGGATGCGGACCGCGTGCGCGGCCGAGGCGAGTGTGGTGTGCCGGTGCCAGCCCTCGTACGACCGGCCCTCGAAGTCCATCAGGCCCACCTGCGAGGAGACTTCGACGACGTCCCGGTCCACCCGCAGCGCCAGTTTGCCCAGCCGCAGCACCCGGCCGGGGGTGACCCCGCGCAGATCGCTCAGCCAGTAGTGGCCGGGCCAGCCGCGCGCCGCGTCCCACTCACCGGCCAGCAGGAACGGCCGGTTCCCCGGCACCCCGGCGAGCTGCACCCGGACGCCGGCGACCTGGGTGCGGCGCACCGCCCCGGCCAGCGGGTCGTACCAGTCGACCGGCCGGCGCAGGGTGCGGACCATGTGCAGCAGCTGCTGGGCGGAGAACTCCCGGCCACCCAGGCCCGGCAGCGCCGGATCGGCCGGCACGACCCGGGTGGTCCCGGAGGCGACGGCCACCAGTGACAGCCTGGTCTCCGCGAACCGCTGGACGGCCTCGGGGAGTTCGGCGCCGGGGAGGTCCAGGACCACCGGCCGGGCGCTGAGGCCCCAGCCACCGCCGATCCCGGTGACCGTTGCCGCGGCGGCTCCCACCGGGGTCGCCGCGAGCCGCTCGTCCGGTGCGCCGCCGTCCTGGTCACCGGACCCAAGCAGCTGCCAGTCGACCGGGACGGCGGCGTGCGCGGTGGCGGCCCAGGCCCCCAGCGCCTGCTGGCCGTTGACGACCTGGCCGAGCCAGGGGATGTAGCGCCGCTCGACGCCGACGGAGTGGTGCCCGGCCTTGGGGATGACGATCGGCCGCACCACCCAGGCCTCCGGGCGCAGCACCTGGTCGACGTAGCGGGCCAGCGCCGCGCGCATCGGCCGCCAGTGCCAGGTGGAGGAGCTGATGAAGTGGTGCAGGCTCTGCTCGGCGGTGCGGCCGCCGACGAAGGAGGCGATGTTGCGGATCGACTTGCGGCCCTGCGCGGCCAGCAGGCCGCGCAGGTACTGTTCGCCCTTGCGCCGCTGGTCACTTCGGGCCAGCGAGGCGAAGAGCATTCCGCCCAGCTCGTCGACCAGCGCGTCCGACGCCCGCTCGGGCAGTGCGTAGGCGGACCGGGCCGCCCGTCGCGCACGGCCGCGGCCGAACGCGACGGCGTCGACCACGGCGGCGACGGGCGCCGCCGGCTCCGCTGTTCCATACGTAGTGGCTTCGGGCACCTCGCCCGCTCGGGCAAGGACGGTGGACCGGGCTCCCATCGGACTCCCCCTTCATCCGGTTCGTGGAGTCCACCCTGCGGTCCCGCTCCCCCCGGCGCCCAGGTGTGCCCGGCACACACCTTCGCCCTCCGCGTGCCTACCGGACCACCGGCAACGTCGCTGGCCAGCGCGTTTTCCACAGAAGAAGGGTGGTGACCGCGTCACCACCCTTCCCCCGCGCCGCCCGGAACGTCAGCCTCCGGCCCCCACCGGCTCCGCCCCCGCGGCGACCGCGCCCGGCCCGGACCCGTCCCCCGGTCGGTCCCCCTCCGCCGTGCGCGCGACCTCGGCCGCGACCATCTTCTCCATCGGGTCCGCGCAGCTGCCGCCGCCGACGAACATCGCCACCAGAATGGCCACGACCGTCATCACCGTCCCCAGCCAGACCATGGTGTCCACCGGCAGGGTGTACGCGCCGACCACCTTGAGCACGCACTCGGTCAGCAGCGTGGCCCCCAGATCACCGAGAACCGCCGCTCGGCCCGCCGGAACGCCGCGGATTCCGCCAGCAGCCGGTCCCAGGCGGCGTCCCCGGCCGCACTGCCCTTCGTCACGAAGGGCTTGAGGCCCGCCGTCATCAGCGGCCGCTTCGACCGCACGGAGAGCAGGATGACGATCCCGATGGTGCTGCTCACCGCGCTGTCCTTGGCCATCATCAGCCGCGCGTCACCGGCCACCGCGGTCATCGCCAGCCCGACCACGTTGACCACGAGGATCAGCAGCGCCATGCCGTTGACCCGGCGGCTGGCGACCAGGTCCCACACGGTCCGCAGCGCCGGCACCACACTGCTCCAGCCCAGCGCCGCCACCGTGCTGAGCCCGAGGCCGTCCTTGAGGACGTAGTACGAGGCGATCGGGACCCCCGCGTCCACGATCAGCGGAACGAAGCTCCGCAGCACGGCCTTCCCCGCGTTCTCCGGCGTGCCCGGCTCCCCCGCCTTGCCCTCGGTGACGGACTGCTTCCGACTCACGGTGTATTCCCCCCGGTTGAGACTGTGACCAGCTGACGGCGTCCCCGGTGCCGCCCTCCGCGCCACCGTCCTCCGCAACGCCCTCAGCTTCCCGCACGGCCCCACCCGGCCGACAGCCCCGTCTGTCCTGCCTTCACCGTGACATTTGTCAGTGGGGGAAAACCCACCCCCTCGGGACCGGCGCCAGTTGACCTCCACGCCGAGGCCCGGCGCAGTACCCGGAGAGTGCCGCGGTCAGTTGCGGGCGACGCGCAGCGCATCGTCCAGCGCCTCGGCAAGCCGTCGCGAGAGATAGCGGAATTCACGGTCCGGCACCTTCGGATCGGCATGCATCGCCCGCGCGTGGCGCAGCAGCTCCTCGCCGATGTCCAGCTGCATCTCCTCGATGCTGTCGGCGAGGTCGGACACCGGTCCGCCCGCACCGTCGGTGATCAGGAAACAGGACCGGTCGTCCGGCGTGGTCCAGGGCAGCAGCCTCATCCGTGGGCCATCGCCCTCGGCAGCATCGGACAGACCCGAACGCTCGGAAAGTTCGGATCCTGGTGGTTCGTTCATCATGCGGACAAGCATCTGCGCACGCATCTAGCCTGGCCACAGGAACGGCGCGACTGTGCGTCACCACGCGGCAACTGTGCGAGGTGTGCGATGCCCCACAACGACGAACCCCCCGTCACCCTCAGGATCTTCGGGAAGCAGTCCCGCTTCCTGCGTGAACAACGCGAGATGACACGCCGTGAGCTGGCCGGCCTCATCCCGTACTCCGAGTCCCTCATCGCGATGGTCGAACGCGGCGAGCGACCACCGAAGCCGGGTTACGTCGACGCGGTGGACCAGGCGCTCGGCGCGAACGGCGTGCTGCGCGTACTGATCCCCGACGTCGCGGAGAAGCATCATCCGGCGTGGGCGGAGGAGTACGTGAACCTCCAGGCGGAGGCGCTGGCGCTGCATGTCTACTCGACGCACTTCCTGCACGGACTGTTGCAGACGGAGGATTATGCGCGGGCGGTGTTCCGGTCCCGCCGCCCGAGCCTGGACGACGACGAGATCGAAAAAGTCGTTCAGGCCAGGCTGCTCACACAGGAGCTGCTGACGCGTAAGCCTCCGTGCCGGATCACCTTCGTCCTGGAGGAACCCGTGATCATGCGGAAGATCGGTGGACAACGAGTCTGGGAAGGCGAGTTGAGGAACCTCCTCCAGCTCGGGGAGCTTCACAACGTCCAGATCCAGATCATGCCGCTCTCCCGGCAAAACCACGCCGGCGCAGACGGCCCAATGACCCTGTTGGAGACGCGGGACCACCACACAGTCGGCTACGTCGAGGGTCAGCAGGGGAGCTACTTCCTGACAGATCCCGACGACGTCAGCGTGCTGAGTCACCGGTACGGGACAATCCGATCGCAGGCCCATGACGCCGAAGCGTCGCGAGCCTTCATTCAGCGTCTGCTGACGGGAGAAGCACGAGAATGAACACCGAACTGGCATGGTTCAAGAGCAGTTACAGCGGTGGTGACGGCGAAGCCTGCATCGAAATCGCCGTCGCCTGGCGGAAGTCGAGTTACAGCGGCGGACAGGGTGAAGCCTGCGTCGAGGTCGCCACCTGCCCCCACACGATCCACATCCGCGACTCCAAGGACACCGCGCTCCCCCACCTCACCGTCACCCCGGCCGCCTGGGCGTCCTTCCTCGCGTACGCGCAGGTCGCACCGGAAGCCGTCTGAGCGGACACCGGTGGGGCGGCACCAGGCTCCGCCCCACCGGCCGCCGGTGACCCGGCCGACTACCAAAGAACCCGGGGAGAGAACCCCACCCACCTACCGCCGCCCTCGTCACCCAACTCCTCACCCCATTGGGTGACTTGGGCGCGGAAGCGTCCGGAATGCGGTTACGCTCGCCGCAGTCAGACCACCACAACAACCGCACATGGAACGGCCCTCGGCGGGACGGCAATCCCGACCCGAGGGCCTGATCACCAGGAAGAGAAGAGCTTCCCGATGACTTCAGCGCAGTCTAACGCGCCCTCGCCCGCGCCCCCGTGCGCCTCCAGCGGCGTCATCCACATCCGCAGGCGCCAGACCTCCCACTTCACCGTCCTCGCCAACCGCCTTGCGCAGCGCGCCGGTAGCGCGGTCACGGTCGGCGTCGCCGCGTACATCCTGTCCCTCCCCGATGGCGCGCCCATCACCATCGCCGCCCTCTGTACGCACTTCGCCGAGGGCAAGAAAGCCATCGCCGACGCGTTACGCGAGCTGGAGGACGAGGGCTGGCTGGAGCGCCGTATCGAGCGCGGGCCGGGCGGCCGGATCATCACCCGGACCTTCGCCTACGACCTGCCGGGTGCGGCGCCGGAGGAGCCGACGAACGACCAGGAGACGGAGGGCGGGCCGCACCCCGTACCGGAGCCCGCCGAGCCCCCGCAGCCGATGCCGGAAGCCGCCCCCGAGGCCACCGACCTCCTCACCCGCCTCCCCCACCGCGACCGCCGCCTCCTCCTCTCCGAGCGGGAGATCGCGGCCCTCGCCCCGGCCGTCACGGACTGGCTCGACCGCGGGGCGGCCCCACAGGAGATCACCGAAGCCCTGACCAGCGGCCTCCCCGCACGCCTCACCCGCCGCCCGGCCCGTCTCCTCGCCCACCGGCTCGCCGCCCTGCGACCACCGACCCGCACGGCCCCGCCCCCACACCCCGACCGGTCACGCCCGCCCGTCATCCCCCTCCAGAACTGCGACGGCTGCGACCACGCCTTCCGCGCCGACCGGCCCGGGCGCTGCCGGGGCTGTCGCTCCGGCTCGCCGGAGGTGCGGTGTGCCGCATGACACGAACCGCGCCACGGGTGCCGTCAGGATTCCCGGCAGCTGTGGTAGGCGCGCGAGTAGGCTGGGACGCCCGGCAGAGCGAGGAGACGAGTTCCGCATGAGCAGCCAACCAGTGCACAGCGACGGTCCCCTCATGCCGATGCCTGATCTGACGCTCCCGGCACTGCGCGCAGCAGTCGCCGCCCTGGCCCCCGCCAAGCTCCCGGAGCTGGTCGAGGAGATGCAGCAGGCGTTCGACAGGGCGGGCCAGGACGGCAGCACGGCGCCGATCCGCATGTTCTACCGGCGCTGGGCCATCTTCGTCGCCATCGAGCGTGATCCGGTCCGAGCAGCCCGATTCCACGCGGCGGAGCAGGTGCTGGAGTCCAGCGAGGCAGGGAACGAAAGACAGGCCGCCGTTCGACTGATCGGGAGCATCGTGCGCACCGCGCAGTGTGAGGTCGAGGCGCTGGAGGCCGGGTGAGCACGTGGACGTGGGAGTACGAGCCCGACGACTACGGTGACAGCCTGCCGCCACCGGTCAGAGCAGAGACCGAACGGATCTGTGCCGAGCTCGCCGTCGTCAACTCGATGGTCTACTTGGAAGGCGCTGCCTACCAAGGGCCGTCGCCGGGGCTTCGGGTCGAGCACGGGAAGACGCCCGGGGGGCGATATCTCATGCTGAGCTATCTCACGGACGTGCGTGGGGAACGCATCGTGGTGGTCAGCGTCTCCTGCCTGTGAACCACGTGGGCTGGGGAGGGCACACCCATGACAGTGCAGAGGGAGGGCCCGGTGCAGACCGAGGAGATGCGGCGATTCGAGGAATTCGACGCGAGTGGTCCGTCATGACCCGCGTGGACACCGTCCACGAAGGGTGGCACGGCAAAACGCTCCTCCGGCCGGATTTCTCCGTGGCCGCCGCCTCCTACCGCGGCACCCGGCTCAAGCAGTCCCCCGCCGACGAAGTCATCCTCGTCGGCGAGGTCGTCTCGGAATCCAATCCCGAGAACGACACCGACAAGAAGGTGAAGAAGTACGCCCAGGCGGGAATTCCGTACTACCTCATCGTGAATCCCATAGAGGGCAAGTGCCTGCTCTACTCGCTGCCTGAGGGGGAGCACTACCGCGCGTCGCTGGAGACCGACTTCGGCAAGCCGGTGCCGATCGGCGAACCGTTTGACCTCGCCCTCGACACCACGGCCCTCTACACCTACTGAGCGGCCTCCTGCGCCCGGGCCCGCCGCTCCGTCGTGGCGATCGTGGCGGAGCCGACGACGCGGGTGCCGTCGTAGAGGACGATGGCCTGGCCGGGGGCGACGCCGCGGACCGGCTCGGTGAAGCTCACCCGGAGCTCGGTGCCGTCGATCAGCTCCGCGGTGACCTCGGTCTCGCCGCCGTGGGCGCGCAGCTGCGCGGTGTACGTGGCGGGGCCGGCCGTCGGCGGGCGGCCGCACCAGCGGGGGCGGATCGCGGTGAGGCCGGTGACGTCGAGGGACTCGACGGGGCCGACCGTGACGGTGTTGTCGACCGGGGAGATGTCGAGGACGTAGCGCGGCTTGCCGTCCGGGGCCGGGTGGCCGATCCGCAGGCCCTTGCGCTGGCCGATCGTGAAGCCGTACGCGCCCTCGTGGCTGCCGAGGCGGTTGCCGGCCTCGTCGACGATGTCGCCGGGGGCCGTGCCGAGGCGCTTGGCGAGGAAGCCCTGGGTGTCGCCGTCGGCGATGAAGCAGATGTCGTGGCTGTCCGGCTTCTTGGCGACGAACAGTCCGCGCCGGGCGGCCTCCTCGCGGATCTCCGCCTTGGTCGTCTCCGTGTCGCCGAGCGGGAACAGGGCGTGCGCCAGCTGGCGGTCGTCGAGGACGCCGAGGACGTAGGACTGGTCCTTGGCCATGTCGGAGGCGCGGTGCAGCTCGCGGCTGCCGTCCGGCCGCACCACGACCGTGGCGTAGTGGCCGGTGCACACCGCGTCGAAGCCGAGGGCCAGCGCCTTGTCCAGCAGCGCGGCGAACTTGATCTTCTCGTTGCAGCGCAGGCAGGGGTTCGGGGTGCGTCCGGCCTCGTACTCCGCGATGAAGTCGTCGACGACGTCCTCGCGGAAGCGCTCGGCGAGATCCCAGACGTAGAAGGGATGCCGATGACGTCGGCGGCGCGGCGGGCGTCGTGCGAGTCCTCGATCGTGCAGCACCCGCGGGCGCCGGTGCGGAAGGACTTCGGGTTCTCGGAGAGGGCGAGATGCACACCGGTCACGTCGTGGCCGGCCTCGGCGGCGCGGGCGGCGGCGACGGCGGAGTCGACACCGCCGGACATGGCGGCGAGTACGCGGAGGCGGCGGGGGGCGTCATCAGTCATAGCCCGTCCAGAGTAGACGGAACCGCCGACAGTGCGGAAAGCGTTAAGCAGCGCATGGGGAAGAGCAGGGCCGGGGAGCCGGCCGCGGGGCAGCGGGACGAGGCGGCGGAACAGCGGGACGGGGGGCCGGAGGGCCGGGACGACCAGCGGCCGGAGGTCCGGGACGACCAGCGGCGGGACGTCCCGCGGGACGGGCGGCGGGGCGGCGGGGCGGGGGTCACCCGGCGGCGGGCGCTGTGGCTGGCGGGCGGCGGGGCGGTGGCCGCCGGAGCCGTGGTGGCGACCGGGTGGGACGAGCTGCGGCACTGGTGGTGGCAGCTGCCGGGGAACGACCTGCCGCGGCGGGCCGGCGAGGTCGACTACCGGGGCGCCCAGTGGGTGGCGGCGTCCGGGGCGAACTACCGCCGGGCGGACCGGCCCGCCGACTACCCCGTCGACCGGGTGGTCATCCACGTCGTCCAGGGCAGCTACGCCACCGCGCTGCGGGTGTTCCGGAACGCCGACCACGAGGCGGCGGCCCACTACGTCGTCCGCAAGGACGGGCACATCGCCCAGATGGTGCGGGAGCTGGACGTGGCGTTCCACGCCGGGAACCGCGGCTTCAACGAGCGGAGCATCGGCATCGAGCACGAGGGCTTCGTCGACCGCCCGGAGGGCTTCACCGACGCCATGTACGAGTCCTCGGCCCGGCTGACCGCCGACATCTGCCGCCGCTACGGCTTCCCGGCCGACCGGGAACACATCGTCGGCCATGTGGAGGTGCCGGGCACGGACCACACCGACCCCGGCCCCACTGGGACTGGGACCGCTATCTGCGCCTCGTCCGGGCGGCCGGACACCGGCCGGAACCCGCCCGGAAGGGACGCCTTAGCTCAGCCCCGCGCTCCGGGCGCGTTCGACCACCGGGCCGATGGCCTGTGCCAGCGCCGCCACGTCCTCCGCGGTGGAGGTGTGCCCCAGGGAGAAGCGCAGCGTGCCGCGGGCCAGGTCGGGGGACATGCCCGTGGCCAGCAGGACGTGGCTGGGCTGGGCGACGCCGGCGGTGCAGGCGGAGCCCGTGGAGCAGGCGATGCCCTGGGCGTCCAGGAGGAGCAGCAGGGAGTCGCCCTCGCAGCCGGGGAAGGAGAAGTGCGCGTTGGCCGGGAGCCGGCCGGCCGGGTCCGGGTCGCCGCCGAGGACGGCGTCCGGAGCGGCCGCCCGCACCGCCTTGACCAGGTCGTCGCGCAGCGCGCCGATGTCCCGGGCGAAGTCCGCGCGATGCGCCACGGCGTGCCGGGCGGCGGCGGCGAAGGCCGCGATGGCGGGGGTGTCGAGGGTGCCGGAGCGGACGTGCCGCTCCTGGCCGCCGCCGTGCAGCACCGGCACCGGGGCGTACTCGCGGCCCAGCAGCAGCGCGCCGATGCCGTACGGGCCGCCGATCTTGTGTCCGGAGACCGTCATCGCGGCCAGTCCGGAGGCGGCGAAGTCGACCTCCAGCTGGCCCACCGCCTGCACCGCGTCGGCGTGCAGCGGGATGTCGAACTCCCTTGCCACCTCGGCGAGTTCACGGACCGGCTGGATGGTGCCGATCTCGTTGTTGGCCCACATGACGGTGGCCAGCGCGACATCGGCGGGGTTGCGGACGATCGCCTCGCGCAGCGCCTCGGCGTGCACCCGGCCGTACGCGTCGACCGGCAGCCACTCGACGCGGGCGCCCTCCTGCTCGGCGAGCCACTCCACGGCATCGAGGACGGCATGGTGCTCCACGGGGCTGGCGAGCACCCGGTCGCGGGCCGGGTCGGCCGCCCGGCGGGACCAGTACAGGCCCTTGACCGCGAGGTTGTCGGCCTCGGTGCCGCCCGCCGTGAAGACGATCTCACTCGGACGTGCGCCGAGCGAGGCGGCGAGGGATTCCCGCGCCTCCTCAACGGTGCGGCGGGCCCGCCGGCCGTCGGCGTGCAGCGAGGACGCGTTCCCCGTGACGGTCAGCTGGGCGGTCATCGCCTGCACCGCCTCCGGGAGCATCGGGGTGGTGGCGGCGTGGTCGAGGTAAACCATGGTGCCCTGATTCTACGAGGCGCCCCCGGGGCGCACGCCCGGCGCGGGGGCGCATGCCCGGCCACCGGGCTCGCCCGTCCCCTCGACACGGCCGTAAGGAGTAAATACCCTTACGGTCATGACACGGTGGCTGCTGGATCGTACGTTCCGCACGGCGTCGGGGGACGAGGTGCGGTGGGCCGCCCTCGGGGAGCGGTCGGCCGGCGCACCGCCGGTGGTGCTGCTGCACGGCACGCCGTTCTCGTCGTACGTCTGGCGCGGCATCGCGCGGGCGCTCGCCGCCCACCACCGGGTGTACGTCTGGGACATGCCCGGATACGGCGCCTCCGCGCAGCGGGACGGCCAGGACGTCTCGCTCGCCGCGCAGGCCCGGGTGTTCGGCGAGCTGCTGGCGCACTGGGAGCTGGACCGGGGGGCGTCCCGGCCGGCCGTGGTCGCCCATGACATCGGCGGCTGCGTCGCGCTGCGGGCCCATCTGCTGCACGGTGCGCGGTACGCCCGGCTGGCGCTGGTCGACCCCGTGGCCCTGGCGCCCTGGGGCTCGCCCACCTATCGGCTGCTGGGCGCCCACCCCGGCGTCTTCGGGCAGCTGCCGCCGGAGCTGCACCGGGCGCTGGTGCGGGCGTACGTCTCCTCCGCGAGCCGCCCGGGCCTGCGTCCGGAGGTCCTCGACCGGCTGGTGGAGCCGTGGTGCACGGACGCCGGGCAACCGGCGTTCTACCGGCAGATCCAGCAGAACGACCAGCGGTTCACCGACGAGATCCAGGGCCGTTACGGCGAACTCGACCTGCCGACCCTGATCTGCTGGGGTGCCGAGGACACCTGGATCCCGGCCGCGAAGGGGCAGGAGCTGGCGGCCCGCATCCCGGCGCGCGGCTGCACCTCATCGAGGGCGCGGGCCATCTCGTCCAGGAGGACGCGCCCGCTGAACTCGCCGCGGCGCTGGCGGACTTCCTGCGTCCGGGCGGCCCGGCTACGGCGCGAGACGACGGCTGAGGTCGCGGACCACGCCGGCCGCATCCGCCGCGCCGGCACCCCGCTCCCCCGGTGCCGCGGCGGATATCGCCGACTCCAGCTCTGCCCGCAGCCGGCTGAGCTCGGCCCGCCGCACCCGGCTCGTCCGCTCGAAGTCAGCGATATGACCCGCGAGTTCCGCTTCGAGCACTTCGAGCTCTTCAAGCGCTTCGAACTCTTCGAGCGTTTCGAGCTCTTCGAGGCCCCGGCCCCCGGAGGAACCGGCCGGATCGCCCCGGCCCGGCTCCCCCCGGCCACCGTCGGCGCCCTGGAGCCGGAGCCGGAGCTGGTCGCGGAGGGTGCGGACGGCCGCGGTGAGCTCACGCAGGGCCGTGCCGGTGCTCGCGGCGTCCGCGGTGCGCGACACGGCCGCGGCACGCGCCCCGCCCGTCCCCGGCCGCACCGCCACGGACGCCCTCTCCCCACCAGGGCGCGCACCTCGGCGGCCTCCGGGGCGCCGAACTCCTCGTAGACGGCGAGCGCTTCGCGCCAGTACCCCTGGGCGCTCTGTCTGCGCCCCAGCGCGGACTCGGCCTGCCCCAGCACGGTCAGCGCATCGGCGCGCCACCGCTCACCGCCCGGCACCAGCAGCCGCCCGGCGGCGTCCTGCGCCGCGGCCACCGCGTCGCCGGGCCGGATCAGCGCGACCATCTCCGCGGCCATCCGGCCACGGGTGCGGCCCGCCCACAGGCGCTGGCGGTCCTCCTCGAAGAGCGGCAGCGCCTGGAAGAGTTCGCGCAGCGCATCGGCGTGCCGGCCGGCCGCCGACAGCGCCTCGGCCAGGGCGTACCGGGCGTGCGCGAGGCCCGGGGAGCCGTCGCCGGAGGCGCGGTGCAGGCCCACACCCCGCTCGGCGAACAGGACGGCGTCGCTGCTGCCGGTCGCCGCCCAGACCCGGGCGAGTGCGCCGAGCACGGTGGCCTCGCCCAGCCGGTCACCCCGGCCGCGGCAGCGCTCCCAGGCCGCGGTGAGGTGCCGCTCGGCGTCGTCGTGCCGGTGTTGGTGGAGGGCGATCAACCCGGCCGCCAGCGGGGCACGGAAGAGCGCGAGGGGGTCGTTCGCCGCCCGGGCGAGGCGCACTGCTTCCCGGGCCTCCCGTTCGGCGCGGGCAAACCGCCCGACGGCGGCCGCGCACTCGGCGAGCGCGACCCGGGCCCGGGCCTCGGCGCGGGCGTCGCCGTCCATGGCCGCCCGGGCCGCCACCGCGGCCGCGGCCGGTTCGAACGCGGCGGCGTGTGCCCCGCAGTCCGCCGTCACCTGCGCGAGCAGCAGCAGATCCGCGGCGCTCCGGACCAACTTCGGGGCGTCCGCCACGGCCTGCCGGACGAGCGCGAGCGCCGGCGGCGTCTCCTCGGTCCACACGGCCAGGGCGCGGGCGGCGTCCTGGAGGTCCTGCACACCGGCCGCCGGGGCACGGACGAGGTCCTGCGTCAGCCGCCCGCCGGGGGAGCGGAGAGTGTGCACCTGCCGCCCAGGGCGACGTACCAGGTCAGCAGCCGGGAGAGCGCCCCGGTACGCTCCTCCTCGGACAGCTCCGATCTCAACTCGCGTACGAGCGGGCGTAGTTGGCCGGCATGGCCGTAGCGGCCGGGGGCCGTCTCCGTGAGCGCGCCGGCCGTCAGCAGCCCTGCCAGCAGCGCCCGGCCGCGTTCCCCCGGGACGTCGAGCAGGGCCGCCGCGGCACCGGCCGAGAGGTCCGGCGCCTCCGGTACGGCGAGCAGCCGCAGGGCCCGGCGCGCGTCCGGGGTGAGCCGGTCGTCGAGCATCCGCAGCGCGGACCGCCCCGGCGACACCACCGAAGGCGCCCCGGCCGTCGCCGGGGGGTGCTCCTCCACCAGGAGCTCGCTCCGCCACCGCGCGAGCCGGGCCCGCTGCGCCGCCGCGTACGGCCCGGGCAGCCCGGCGAGCGGCTCGCCGTCCCACAACTCCAGGGCGGCGTCACGCAGTCGGCGGGCCTCCGCCGGGTCCCGGGCGGCACGCGCCCGCGCGATCAGCCGCTCCGCCTCGTCCAGATCGAGGGCGGGCGGGCTGCCGTCGGGGCCGCACAGCGCATAGCCATCGCCCGCGCCGACCAGGAGCTCTCCGTCCTCGCCGAGCGCCCGGCGCAGCCGCGCGGCGTACGTGCGCAGCGCGGCGAGCGCCGCGGGCGGGGGCTCGTCCCCCCAGAGGCCGGCGACGAGTTCGGACGCGGTGGCCCGGTGCCCCCGGCGGAGCAGCAACGCGGCGAGCAGGGCGCGCTGCTGCGGGGAACCGAGCGCGAGGGGGGTCTCCCCGCGCCGGGCCCGTACCGGTCCCAGGACCGTGAAGCGCAACTCCGCGGACGGCACGGCGGGCGGCAGCGCGCGGCGCGGCTCCGGGCCGCTACCGGCGCGCGGGCCCGGCACCGCGCCGCCCATCCGCTCCAGCACCGGGCTGGCGAGGACGGCGAACGCGCGCGCCGAGGCGTCCAGCCGCAGCTCGCCCTCGTCGTCGCCCATCAGAACGGGGAAGTCCGGCAGCCGTCCCATGTACGGCTCCAGGGAACGGCCGACGGCCTCGACGACCTCCACGGCCTGTTCGGTGCCGAGCCCGCTGAACAGCAACTCGCGCACGCCCGGCCGGAAGTCGTAGACCGGCTGGACCGGCCGGCCCGGCGCGGGCGCGCCCAGGGCCCGGTCCAGGGCCCGGACGGCGGTCGCCTCCGCGGTCCGGTCCGTGCGCTCCAGCAGGCCGCCGAGCAGGATCTCCGCGACATGGGTGGGGCTCGCGTCGCGCATCGTGGCCGCCCGCACCAGCTGCATCAGCGGCGTGGTCAGCGGGCGGATCGCGGAGAGGCGGACGGCGAGGCGGTAGGCCTCCGGGGAGAACGCGCCGCGGAAGTGGGTGAGCAGTTCCTCGGCGCTGCCGTGGGGCGGGGACGGCGGGGCGGGCTGCGGTGTCCCGGACAGCAGGGCGGTGTCGATCAGGTGCGGCACCCCGGGGCGGGTGAGCAGTCCGACCCACTGCTCCAGTGCGGACGCGGTGGGGTGCAGCACGGGCAGCGCGAACAGCCCCGCCGCCTCCGGGTCGCGCTCACCGCTGAGCGGGTCACACACCACCAGCCGTCCGGGCGGGTCGAACTCACCCGGCGCGGAGAGGAGTTGGGGGCGGGCGTCGAGGGCCGTACCGCGCCACAGCCGGCGCGGGAGGGGGTTGATCACGGCCACCGGTCCGCCCGTCCGTACGCGGTCAGGGCCGGTAGGGCCTGCGGTCCGCGCCAGCCGGGGTCCGTACCGTCGGTGAGGACGAAGGTGACCGTCGTGCCCCCGGAGCGGCGGCGGGGCAGCGGGCCGCGGGGGTCGATCGCCCGTACCCGGACGGAACGGAACACCGCGCTCCGGACGAGCAGCGTCCGCAGCTCGGCGGCGAGCGAGCCCCACACCTGCATGGCCGCGGAGGTGTCCACCCACAGCTCGGCCGACCAGTGCCGTTCCCGGTCGGGCCGGGAGACGACGTCGAGGAAGCCGGTCTCGGCGGTGAGCCGGACGGTCGCCTCGACGTCGGGGACCCTGCGGTGCGGGTGCGCCCGGGTCCGCCGCAACGGGCGCAGCGCGCCGCCCAGTTGGCGGGCGTCGGGCAGCGCCCGCCCGCCGGGCACCCGCGCGGGCCGGGCCCGCCGCCGTCCGGCCCGCCGCCCTGGCTGCCCATGGCGTAGAGGGCGCGGCGGGGCGGGTCGGAGGGGCCGTCAGGGTCCGCGGGCCCGGCGGGCCGCTCCGGGGCGGTGGTGCCCGCCGCGGTCCGGCCGCCACCGGCCGCTTCGTCGGACGCGTCACCCCGGCACCCTCGTCAGCGGCCCCCGGCGTCCCGGGTTCGCCCGACTCCCCGGGCCCTCCCGGCTCTCCGGCCGCCCGCTCCCGATCCCCCGGCTCGCCCCGCCGCGGCCCGGTCGCCGCACGCCCCTCCCCCTCCATCGCCCGTGCCAGCCACAGCACGTCGAGGAGTTCGGTGGCCGCGAGGTCGTACCCGGCGGCCGCCAGCGTCCGGTGCAGTCGGTCCATCATGGCGACAGCGGTTCGTCGAGGCGGTGCAGGACGGCGGCGAGCAGCTCTTCCTTGCCGAGGTCGGCGCCGCTGATCCGCAGATGGACGGCGGCCAGCAGCTGGTCGGTGGCCAGGGTCTGGGTCTTCGCGCGCTGGTGGAAGACCTCGATGAGGTCCTCGGCGGCGGCGACGGCCTCCTCGCCCAGGTTGTGCTCGATGATCTTCCGCAGCCGGTCGCCGGTCGGTTCGGGCAGGTCGAGCCGTACGCAGCGGCGCATGAAGGCCGGCGGGAAGTCCCGTTCGCCGTTGCTGGTCATGATGACGATCGGGAAGTGGGCGCAGCGCACCACCCCGCGCCGGACCGTCACCCGCTCCCGGCTCCCGCTCAGGCGGACCTGCACCTCCTGCTGGTGCTCGGGCAGCCGGGCCAGCTCCGGGATCTCGAACTCGCCCTCCTCCAGCACCACCAGCAGGTCGTTGGGCAGGTCGAGGTCGGCCTTGTCGAGCTCGTCGACGAGCAGGACCCGGGGGCGGTCGGCGGCCAGGGCGCTGCCCAGCGGGCCGAGGCGCAGGTACTGGCCGATGTCGCCGGCGCCGGTGGTGCGGCGGGCCCGGGGACGGCGCGCGGAGCCGCGGGCCGCCTCGCGTTCGCGGCGCAGCGACGCCTCGCGGAGCCGGCCCACCGCGTCGTAGCGGTAGAGGGCGTCCTGGAGGGTGGAGCGGCTGTTGACCGACCAGCGGAGCACCTCGCCGAGGCCCAGTTCCTCGGCCACCGCGCGGGCCAGCGAGCTCTTGCCGGCGCCGGGGCGGCCGGTGACCAGCAGCGGGCGGTGCAGGTGCAGGGCGGCGTTGACGACGGAGATCTCGTTGCGCTCCAGGAGGTAGGGCGCGCGGGGTGCGGTGCCGCGGGCGGCGGTCAGGTGCCGCCAGGGCGGTGGGGCGGGCAGCCCCGCGGGGCCGCGGAAGACCCACCAGTCCTCCGGCCGCTCCGCGGGGTCGTCGTACCCGTCTGTCGTGCTCTGTCCGGTCACCGCGCGTTCTCCTCGTTCCTTGCTGCGTCCGCGCCCCGGCTCTCCCGCCCCGCGGGGTGTGCCGGTCGCTCCGGGGTGCTCATGGCTGGGTCAGTACCCAGGCGTCGGGGGCGAGTTGCGGGGGCCGGTGGTCCGGGGCGTCGTAGAGCAGGGACAGTTTGCGGCCGTGGTGGGTGGAGCTCTCGGGTTCGGCCATCGCCTTGGCCCGTTCGAGCCGGACGACCTCGGGGACCTCGGTGTGGTCCGCGCCGTCCACCAGGGCCAGCAGGTCCTGGGCGAGGTGCTCGCCGTGGTCGGCGCGGTGCCACAGGACGGTGTGCACGCCCGCCTGGACGCATTGGCGCAGCAGCGTGCCGTGGTGGTTCGGCGGGCAGCAGACGATCACCGTGCCGGCGTCGCGGTGGACCTCCAGCTGGGCGCGGGCGACCTTGCGGTCGGTGTGCCGGTGGTCGAGGACCAGCCGCTTGGCGTGCGGCAGGGCGGCGGTGCGCTGCTTCCAGCCGGCGTAGCTCTCCCGTGAGCGCTCGGTGGTGCGGACCACGACGCGGCGGGTGATACCCGGGGCGAACGGCCCGTCCTCGTCGCTGTCCGGTGATTCCCAGGCGTCGACGTCGAGGCCCAGCCAGGCGGACGGGAGGAAGTACTCCACCAGGGCGGTCTCCGGGTCCTCCCGCACCTCGGTGCGCAGCACCCGGCGGATGTCGTCGACCACCTGCTCGCTGCCCGCCTCGGTGTCCCGGACCAGCGCGAGCCGGTGCGGGAGGCCGTCGGCGAAGGTCCAGATCTGGTACGTGAAGCGGCGGCCGGTGGGGGCCGGCAGCAGCTCCACCTGGACGCGCGGGGCGAGGGCCGGGCCGCGGACGGCGGTGGCCGCCGGCCCGGGCGCGGCCACCGGCGCGGGGGCCGCGGCGGCCGTCACATCGGCCCGGAACTGGCTGATCGCCGCCTCGTCGACGCCGGACCGGGCGGCCACCCGCTCCACCCAGGCATCCAGGTCGTCGGCCGGATACGGCCCGGCCGCCCGCTCCTCGACGCTGATCCGCACCACCCCCTGGAGCAGCGGCGGCACCGGGGCGCCGGTGGTGGAGCCGAAGCCCTCCAGGGCGTCGACGGCGTCGGCGAGGCCGGTGACGGCGGGGAGTTCGGGGGCGTGCGGCAGCACCCGGGCGAGGAGGGCACGGGGGTCGGTGCGGGTGCAGTGCGCCAGCAGGCCGGCCAGGTCCCGGCGCTGACGGGTGGTCAGGTATTCGCCGGGCCGGACCGTACGGGCCGCGCGGCGCAGCCGCTCCCAGTCCTCGCGGGTGCCGTAGGGGCCGGTGCGGTGAGGGAGGTCGTACGGGTCGGGTGGCCCGAGGGGCTCCTGGTCGCGGACCACGTCGAGGAGTTCGGGGAGGCCGCGGCGGACGCTCACCGCGAGACCGACCAGCCGTTCCAGATCGGCCGCCGGGCCCGCCGAGGCCCGGCCGAGCCGGGCGGCGAGCCGCCGCTCGCAGTCCACCGCCTCGCGGCCCTTGACGACCCGTTCCAGCGCGGTGAGCAGTTGCTGGACGCCGCGGCGGGCGGTGGGCACCGCGGAGGGCGGGAGGGTGGGGAGCTCGGCCTCGATGGCGGGCACGCTGATGGCGTACATCGTCGCGGGCTGGTCCCCGGCGCCCTCGGGGGCGCGGTGGACGGCGACGACCAGGCCGACCACGGCCTGCCGTTCGCGGTCCCAGAGCGGGCCGCCGCTGAAGCCCTCGGTGACCTGGGTGCCGCCGAGCACGTCCAGCGCGATCCAGGGCGGCGCCGAGACCCGGGGCACGGCCCGGACCGTGGGCAGCGGATTGCCGCTGGCCCATAACGCGATGGTTTCCCCGGCGTAGTGGTGCTGGAGGAACGGTGCGGGCTCGGCGCCCGGGGGCGGGGCGTCGGTGAGCTCCAGCACCGCGAGGTCGCCGTGGTACGGCACCCGCCCGGGGTCGGCCGGGCCGGGTCCGGTGGCCGTGGCGCGCGGCGGGGTCCACATCTCGCGGACGACCCGGGCGGTGAGGTCCACCCCGGACGCGACGTGCGGCAGCCGGACCGTGACGGTCTCGCCGGGTCCCGGGGTGTCCTGGGAGAAACGCGCCCTGCCCAGGGCGCTGTTGACGACGTGGGCGCAGGTCAGGATCAGCCGCTCGGCGACCAGGACGCCCGCGCCGACGGCCCGTTCGCCGTCCCGTACGGAGGCGAAGGACAGCTGGAGCGGGGTGTCCGGACCTGCGCCGGCGATCATGGCGCCGCACCGCCCGAGGTGCCGGGGCCGGCCGGGGTGTCCGGGGTGCCCGTGCCGTCGTCATCGCCGCGGTCGCGCTGGGCGTCGCGGTCGCCGGCGCGGTCACCGGCGAGGTTCCAGGTGGCGGAGACCTTGAAGCTGGCCTCGCCGTTGCCGGTGAAGACCCCGAGGCGCAGATCCGAGCCGAGGGTGACCCCGAACTCCACGGTGACCTCGTCCGGGCGGTGACTGCCGGCCGAGATCGAGCGGTGGATCTGGCCGAGCACCCCGCCGAGCGGCCGCAGCGCCTCCTCCAGGACCTCTCCGCCGCGGGTCAGCGCCCGGCCCATCCGGCCGTCGACACTGACCGGCTGCGCGGAGCCGAACGCGTCCGGCAGCTCCAACTCGCCGTCAGCGGCGGTGGGTTGCCCGGGCGCCGCGCCCGGCGGGCCGTCGGTGGCCGCCGGCGCCTGCGCGCGCAGCCAGACGACGGTCCCGTCCTCCATCGTGAGCGGTACGTCCCCCATGTCGATCAGTCTGACACGGGCCGCACCGCCCCCGCGCGCACTTTTGCGTCACTCTCCGCCCTCTCGCACCGGTGGCCACCTGCGGAAAGTCCGTTCCAGAGGGGGCCGCACGGTACCTCGCGGGCCCGGCCGCGCCGACGTGCCGGATCACTCCACCCCGAGGGCCCGCGCCAGTTGGCGTGATTGCGCCACCAGCCGGTCCTCCGCATCCCACACCTCCGCGTCCTCCTCAAGGAACCCGCCGGCCAGATTGCGGGTGGTGATGGCGACCCGCAGCGGCCCCGGTGCCGGGCGGTGCCGGACGTGGACGGTCAGCTCGACGGTGGGGACCCAGCCGGAGAGCCCCATCTCGAACGCGGTGGGCGGCAGCGCGTCGACGGTCAGCAGGAGGGACAGCGGGTCGGGGTCCCGCCCGTCGGCCAGCCCGAACCAGGCGCGCATCTCGCCCCGGCCGGACGGCGCGCCGATGGCCCAGCCCGCGGTCGCCGGGTCCAGCCGGAGGTCGAGCCGCCCGGCGATGGCGGTGCTGCCGGGGATGGCCGGCGCCCCGCCGGGGGCGCTGTCGGCGCCCAGGCAGTGCTCGTACGGCGGGATGGCGGGCGGTTTGGCCGTCGTGCGGACGTCGTCCGGCAGCGCGCCGAGATCGCCGTACGCGGCGAGCACCCGCAGCCGCTCGACCTCGCTGCCGTCCTCCGCGAACTGGACGAGGGTCGCGGTCCCGGTCGACATGGTGCGGCCGGTGCGCACCACTTCGGTGCGGATGACGGCCGGGCCGGGAACGGAGGCGGTGAGGTAGTGCGCGGTGACCGACAGCGGGTCGGGGTGCGGCAGGGCGTCGCCGAGGGCGCGGCCCATGAGGGCGAGGAGGTAGCCGCCGTTGACCGCCTGGATGATCGTCCAGCCCGCCGAGAGCTGGGCTTCGTAGATGCCGGTTGCGCGGCGGGTGACCGCGGTGTCGCGGTCGAACTCACTGTTGCCTGAGGTGACCAGAGCCATGGCGGCACCGTACACGGATAAATTACCGACCGGTAGGGTCAGCTTTCCCGGACGCAAGCGGAGAGCGTCGTTCCGTCCCTGCGATGATGACGCCATGCTTCACGTCCTCTACCTGGCCGGCGTCGCGGCCTTCGCGGCGAGCGGGGTGCTGGCCGCCTACCGCGCCAACATGGACCCCTTCGGCGGCCTGGTGCTCGCCTTCGCCGCGTCCATCTCCGGCGGCACGCTGCGCGACCTCATCCTCGACCGGCGGCCGCTGTACTGGACGCACGACTGGGTGCTGCTCACCGTGATCATCTGCGTCGGCGTCGGCACCATCGTCTATCTCCGGTTCTGGACGCTGCCCCGGAAGTCGCTGCTGGTGGTCGACGCGGTCGGACTGTCCGTGGTCACCGTGATCGGCGCCCGGGCCGCCATCGCGGCGGGCGCCACCCCGCTCGCCGTGATCATCCTGGCGGTGCTCACCGGCGTCACCGGCGAGGTCATCCGGGACGTGCTGTGCGGCGAATTCCCGCCGCTGCTGCTGCGCGAGGACGTCTACGCCATCGCCGCCCTGGCCGGTGCCGGCTGCCTCCTCCTGCTGCACCACCTCGGCGCCCGGCCCACCCCCGCCGCGGCGATCTCGGCGGGGGTGGTGTTCGCCCTGCGCATGGGCGCGGTCTACCTGGGGCTGCACCTGCCGCGCCCCAGCAGCTCCGCCCCCGGCCGGGCAGCCGGCCGGACGCCGACTGACCCGCCCGGTACCGGCGGCCTACTTGCCGGACAGCTCCGGCTTGCTCTCCGTGTACAGCCAGGTGTTGAAGAAGTCCCCCAGCTTCTGCCCGGAGATCTTCTCCGCCAGCGCGACGAACTGGGCGGTGTGCGCGTTGCCGTAGCGGTGGGCCGCGGTCCAGGCCGGCAGCAGCTTGAAGAACGCCTGGTCACCGATGCGTTCGCGGAGCGCCTGGAGCGTCATCGCGCCGCGTTCGTAGACCGCGTCGGAGAACATCGTGTCGCGCTGCGGATCGGCGATCTTCTGCTTCCAGAAGCCGTCGTCGGCCGGGATGGCGTCGTACGCCTTGCGGAAGGCGTCGTGGGCGCTCGTCGTGCCGCGGTGCTCGCCCCACAGCCACTGCGAGTAGGTGGCGAAGCCCTCGTTGAGCCAGATGTCCTTCCACTGCCGCACGGACACCGAGTCGCCGAACCACTGGTGGGCCAGCTCGTGGACGATGGTGCCCTCGCTGCGCACCCCCGAGTAGACCGGCTTGGACTGCACCTCCAGGGAGAACCCGGCCTGCGGCATGTCGTCGACGATCGCGCCGGTCTCCTCGAAGGGGTACGGCCCGAAGACCTTCGACCAGTAGTCGGTGGCCTCCGAGGTGATGCCGTAGACATCCACCTTGCCGGTGGGCAGGGTCGGGTCGGTGGCCACGTAGACCGGGATGCCGCCGGGGGTGGTCCCGGTACGGACATCGAACTTCCCGATGGTGGCGGTGGCGAGGTAGGTCGCCATCGGACGGGACTCCCGCCAGTGGGCGTACGAGCGGCCGTGCGCCTCCCCGGAGTTGATCAGCCGGCCGTTGGAGACCCCGGTCAGGCCCTTGGGGGCGTCGATCCGGATGTCGTAGGTGGCCTTGTCGCTCGGGTGGTCGCTGGAGGGGAACCACGTCGAGGCGGCGTTCGGCTCGCAGCCGACGAACACCCCGTCCTTGGTCTTCATCCAGCCGTAGTCCG
Organism: Streptomyces endophytica; assembly: GCF_026153355.1. Classification (GTDB taxonomy): domain Bacteria; phylum Actinomycetota; class Actinomycetes; order Streptomycetales; family Streptomycetaceae; genus Streptomyces; species Streptomyces endophytica. The sequence continues at coordinate 494,005 of NZ_CP110636.1, forward strand.
AGCCGAAGACGATCGGGCCGTTCAGCGGCTTGGGGACGCCGTGGTAGGCGACCGTGACGGTGAACTTCCCGCCGCGGCGCAGCGCGAAGTCCGGGTGGATGGTTATCTCGTCGCCGGATCTCGCGAAGTGCGCCCGCCGCCCGTTCACCCGCACCGAGTCGACCGTCAGCTTCTGCAGGTCGAGGTCGAAGGCGGAGAGGTTCTGGGTGGCCCGGGCGGTGAGCGTGGTGCGGCCGTCGAGCCGGCCGCTGTCGGGGTGGTAGCTGACGCCGAGGTCGTAGTGCAGGGCGTCGAAGCCGCCGTTGCCCATTTCGGGGAAGTACGGATCGCCGACGCCGGGCGCGCCGGGGGTCGCCGCGGGGGCGGCGGCGATGGTGGCGACCGAGGCCACCGCGGTGGCCAGGGCCAGCCAGCGGGAGGTGCGGCGCGCGGTGCGGGAGAGTGCCATGAGCCATCCCTTCGGATGTCCGGATGAAGACCGAGCCGAGCTCGAACAACTGTGCTGACTCTGCACCCTCCCGCCGCGTTCCACCCGCGACTTTGCCAACTCGTCAGGAGTTACTTGTCACTTGATGCCTGACCTGTCAGCTCGTTGCCAGGTACGGGCGCGGCACCCTCCGCGTTCTCCGGGTGGTGGCAGGCCACTTGGTGCCCGGTTTGCAGCGCGACCAGCGGCGGCTCGGTGGTGGCGCACACCTCGGTCGCCTTCCAGCAGCGGGTCCGGAACCGGCAGCCGGAGGGCGGGTTGATCGGCGAGGGCACGTCGCCCTTGAGCAGGATCCGGTCCCGCTGGGTGCGCCGCTTGGGATCGGGCACCGGCACCGCGGACAGCAGCGCCTTGGTGTACGGGTGCATCGGCGTCTCGTAGAGCGCGGTGCGGTCGGCCAGCTCCACGATCTTGCCGAGGTACATCACCGCGATCCGGTCCGAGACGTGCCGGATGACCGAGAGGTCGTGGGCGATGATGACGTAGGTCAGGCCCAGCTCCTCCTGGAGGTCGTCCATCAGGTTGACGACCTGCGCCTGGATCGACACGTCCAGCGCGGAGACCGGCTCGTCGGCGACCACCAGCTTGGGCTTGAGCGCCAGCGCCCGGGCGATGCCGATGCGCTGCCGCTGCCCGCCGGAGAACTCGTGCGGATAGCGGTTGTAGTGCTCGGGGCTCAGGCCCACCAGCTCCAGCAGCCGCTGCACCTCCTTCTTCACCCCGCCCTCCGGCTCGACGCCCTGGAGGCGGAACGGGGTGGAGACGATGCCGCCGATGGTGTGCCGCGGGTTCAGCGAACCGTACGGGTCCTGGAAGATCATCTGGACGTCGCGGCGCATCGGCCGCAGCCTGCCCGGCGACAGATGGGTGATGTCGGTGCCCTGGAACTCGATCGAGCCGCCGGTGGGCTCGTCGAGCCGGGTGATCAGCCGGCCCATCGTCGACTTGCCGCAGCCGGACTCGCCGACCACGCCGAGGGTCTCCCCGGGCCGTACGTCGAAGTCGATGCCGTCGACCGCCTGCACGGCACCGACCTGCCGCTTGAGCAGGCCCTTGGTGATCGGGAAGTGCCGGACCAGCCCGCGCACCCGCAGTAGCGGCTCGGCGTCGTCGCCGGGCCCGGCCGGTGCCGCGTCCGGCGACTTCTGGAGCGGGATCGTGGTGTTCTCGTCGTCAGTCGTCTCGGTCACAGCTTCGGCGCAATCTCTTCGGTCCAGATACGCTTCCGCTCCTCCGGCGCCATGTGGCAGGCGGAGAAGTGTCCTCCCCCGCCGGCTACGCCCCCATTGGCGGGGGTGCCCCCACTGCCCGCCTCGCGCAGCTCGGGGCGGACCGTACGGGTGAGGTTGTCCTTCGGGACGTCCGCGTACGGGCAGCGGGGGTTGAAGGCACAGCCGGACGGGACGTTGATCAGGCTGGGCGGGGAGCCCTTGACCGGGATCAGCCGCTCGGTCTGCGCGCGGTCGATGCGCGGCATGGAGCCGAGCAGCCCCCAGGTGTAGGGGTGCTGGGGCTCGTAGAAGACCTTCTCGGCCGGGCCGCGCTCGACGCACCGGCCGCCGTACATCACCAGCAGGTCGTCGGCGAGCTCGGCGACCACGCCCAGGTCGTGGGTGATGATGATGACCGCCGAGCCGAACTCCTTCTGCAGATCGCGGATCAGGTCCAGGATCTGCGCCTGGACGGTGACGTCCAGGGCGGTGGTCGGCTCGTCCGCGATCAGCAGCTCGGGGTTGTTGACCAGCGCCATCGCGATCATCGCGCGCTGGCGCATACCGCCGGAGAACTGGTGCGGATGATCGTCGACCCGCTTGTCGGGCTGCGGGATGCCGACCCGGTCGAGCATCTCGATCGCCCGCTTGCGCGCGGTCTTCTTGTCCACGTCGTTGTGGACCCGGTAGGCCTCCGTGATCTGCTTGCCGACCGAGTAGAACGGGTGCAGCGCGGACAGCGGGTCCTGGAAGATCATGGCCATCTCGCGGCCGCGCAGCCGGCGCACCTCGTCCGGGTCGGCGGAGACCAGCTCCTTGCCGTCCAGCCAGATCTCGCCGGACATCCGGACCTTGTTGCGCTGCTGGCGCGAGGCGCGGTGCAGGCCCATCACGGCGAGCGAGGTCACGGACTTGCCGGAGCCGGACTCGCCGACGATGCCGAGCGTCTTGCCCTTCTCCAGGCTGAAGGTCAGCCCGTCGACGGACTTCACCAGGCCGTCGTCGGTGGGGAAGTGCACCTTCAGGTCGCGCACGTCGAGGAAGGCGGACGTCTGCGGTGCCGTTGTCGGGGTGGCCGCCGCGGTGGCGGTCCTGTCCTCGGAGGAGTCGGTCACGAGAGCCTCACCCGCGGGTCGACGGCGGCGTACAGAACGTCCACCACCAGGTTGCAAATGACGATGAAGAACGCGGCGAGCAGGGTGACGCCGAGGATGTTCGGCAGGTCGTTGGCGTTGATCGCCTCGACGGCGAAGGCGCCGACTCCCTTGAGCGAGAAGACCTGTTCGGTGATGAGCGCGCCGCCGAGCAGCAGGCCGAGGTCCATGCCGAAGACGGTGATGATCGGGGTGAGCGCGGCGCGCAGACCGTGCCGGACGACCACCTTGCGCTCCTGCAGGCCCTTGGCGCGGGCGGTGCGGATGAAGTCCTCGGCAGCGTCTCCAGCATGCCGGCCCGGGTGAGCCGGGCGTAGAGCGCGGAGTAGAGGAAGGCCAGGGTGACCCAGGGCAGCACCAGGGTGCGGGCCCAGAGGAACGGGTTGTCCAGCAGCGGTACGTAGTCGCTGCGTTCGAAGATCGGCCACTGGTAGGTGAACAGGGCCAGGGCCAGCGCGCCGGTGAAGAACATCGGGAGGGAGACGCCGGCCAGCGCCACGCCCATCGCCGCACGGTCGAAGAACGAACCGGGGCGCAGCGCGGAGAGCACGCCGGTGGCGACGCCGGAGACGACCCAGAGCACCGCCGCGCCGGCGGCCAGCGAAAGGGTCACCGGGAGCCGGGACTGGATCTCCGGCCAGACCTCGATGTGGGTCTTGAACGAGTAACCGAAGCACGGCACGTGGCACTTGGCCGCTTCCGGGCCGAACTTGTAGTCGACGCCGACGAAGATGCCCTTGAGGAAGTCCCAGTACTGCTCGTACACGGGCTTGTCCAGGCCGAGGTTCTGCTTCACCGCGGCGATGTCCGCGGCCGTGGGGGCCTTTCCGATGTACTGCTGGGCAAGCTGGTCGGTGCTCTGCCCGGCCAGTTTCGGCAGCAGGAAGAAGATGCCGAAAGTGACCGCGCTGACGATCAGCAGCAGGATCACTGCGCTGATCAACCTGCGGATGATGTACGAGAACACGGGGATGCGGCGTCGGCGCCGCGGGCCGGCCGGAACCGGCCCGCGGACACCAATGCCTTCACCTGCCTTCCAGGGCTGCTACTTCTTGACGCCGATGTTGAGGTAGTCGTACTGACCGCTGAAGGCCGAGGTGGACACCAGGTTGGTGGCCTTGGGCGAGCGGTACATCAGGACCTTGAAGTAGGTGAGCGGGACCAGCGCCGCCTGCTCCATCGTCTTCTTGTCGATCTCGGCGTACGCCTTCTCGCGGGCCGCCTTGTCGGTGTTGGCGATGGCCGTTTCGAGCAGCTTGTTGATCTCCGGGTCGTCCAGCTCGGACAGGTTGGTGTTGCCGGACTTGCTGATCGCCTTGCCGTTCAGGATCTGCTGCAGGTAGCCGTAGCCGGTGGGGAAGTCGGAGCCCCACTGCATCATGATCAGGCCGACGTTGTTCTTCTTGTTGAACTCCGGCACACCGGCGTAGTCCGAGAAGTACTTGCTCGTCGGGTACGACTGGATCTTGGCGGTGACGCCGATCTTCTTGAGTGACTCGATGACCGAGGTGGCCGCGTCGACCTCGTCCTGGCGGTCGTTGCGGGCCAGGATCGTGGTCGTGGTCTTGCCGGCGCCGCACTTGTCCCAGTGCTTCTTGGCCTCGGCCAGGTCGAGCTTGTCGCCGTTGTACTTCTGCGGGTACAGGTCGTACTTCTGGTAGCCGGCGATGTCGGTCGGCAGGACCGTGGAGGCCAGCTCACCGCGGATCGGGCCGCCGAGCGCGGTCTGGACGGCCTTCTTGTCGATCGCGTACTCGATCGCCTTGCGGCACTCGAGGTTGTCGAACGGTTTCACCTTGGTGTTGATCGCCGTGTAGACGAGGCGCTGGCCGAGCGCGTTGTCGGTGTTGGCCTTCTCGTCGGAGTTGGTCAGCAGCTGGGCCTGCGTCTGGCCGTCGACGCCGCGGCCGGCCAGGTCGACCAGGGTGTTGCCGGACTGGAGGTCCTTGTCGATCGTCGACTGGGCGACCTTCAGGTTCAGCACGATCTTGTCCGGGAGCTGCTTGCGCAGCGGGTCGGTCTTCGCCGACCACTGCGGGTTGCGGACCAGGGTGAGCTGCTTGCCCTCCTGGTAGCTCTGGAACTTGTACGAGCCGGTGGACAGCACGGACTTGGTGTAGTCCGCGCCCTTGTCCTTGGCCTGCGGGACCGGCGCGGTCTGCGGGGCGCTGACCAGGTAGTCGAACTCGGCGAACGGCTTCTTGAGGTGGAAGACGACCGTCTGGTCGTCGGGGGTCTCGATGGACTTCAGACCGGCCTTGCTCTTGTCCTTGTAGGGACCCTTGTAGCCGCCGCCGTCGTTGTCCTTGAGGAACTGCTGGAAGTAGTTCGGGCCCAGCGAGAGCACGTCACGCGCGAAGTTGGAGCGCTCCACGGCGTACTTGACGTCCTGCGAGGTGACGGTGGAGCCGTCGTCGTACTTGATGCCCTTGCGGAGCTTGTACGTCCAGGTCTTGCCGCCGTCGCTGGGCTTGCCCATCGACTCCGCGAGGTCCGGGACCAGCTGGTTGCCCTTGGGGCCGGGGCCCGGCTTGAAGGTGGTCAGCGGGCGCGCGTAGAGCCGGCTGAAGTTGTAGATGAAGGCGTAGTAGGTGTTGCCCGGGTCGAACGACTCGGGGGCGTCGCTCATCGCGTAGGTGACCGTGCCGCCCTTCGCGTCCGAGGCGTTGACGACGCCCTTGGTGGCGGCGTTGGCCTCGCCCGAGCCTTCCGAGGAGCCCTTGCCCCCGCTGCAGCCGGCCAGCAAAAGGCCCGCACTGGTGATGGCCGCTATGGTCGCGACCGGAACTGACCTTCGCATGGTGGTCGGTGTCCCCTTCGTTCGGTCTTCGTACGGTCTTCGTTCGTCGAGAAACGTCACAACACAAAGCGCGGTGGCGGCTGGGGCGGGTTGCCCGCGGTGCCGTCAGCGGCTGCGCGGGTCCAGCGCGTCCCGCAGACCGTCACCGAGCAGGTTGAACGCGAGCACGGTGACGAAGATCGCGAGGCCGGGGACGATCATGTACTGAGGGTCGACCTCGTAGTACTTGACCGCCTGGTTGAGCATGCCGCCCCATGAGGCCTGGGGCGGCTGGATGCCGACGCCCAGGAAGCTCAGCGCGGCCTCGAAGAGGATGTTGGAGGGGATCAGCAGCGTCGAGTAGACGATGATGGGGCCCACCAGGTTGGGCAGCAGCTCCCGGAAGAGGATGAACGGTCCGCGCGCGCCCATGCCCCGGGCGGCGTCCACGAATTCCCGCTCGCGCAGCGACAGCGTCTGCGCGCGCACGATCCGTCCCATGTACGGCCAGTTGAAGAAGCCGATCACGAAGATCAGCACCGAGATGTGCAGCGGCAGGCCCTCCAGGCCGAAGGCGCCGCCCTGCAGCGAGGCGGAGATCGCGATGGCGAACAGCAGCAGCGGGAACGCCAGGAAGACGTCCATCATGCGGCTGATGAAGGCGTCCACCCGCCCGCGGTAGAAGCCGGCGATCACGCCGAGCACGGTGCCGATGGCGACCGACAACAGCGTGGCGCCGAACGCCACGATCAGCGACACCCAGGAGCCCTCCAGGACCCGGGCGAGCAGATCGCGGCCGAACTTCGGGTCCACGCCGAGCAGGTGGTCCCCGCTCATCCCGCCGAAGTCCCCCTTGGGCAGCGTGGTGTTGGGGTCGATCAGCGACTCGTTGGGCGCGTTGGGGTCCAGCCCGAGCAGGGCCTGCAGCGGGCGGGAGAGCGCCGCGACGGCGATCAGCAGGATGACAACGATGGCACCCGCCACCGCGACCTTGTCCCGCCGGAAGCGCAGCCATGCGATCTGGCCGAGCGAGCGCCCTTCGATGCGCTTGCTCGCCACGCCCTCCAGCACCGCTTCCGGCTGCGCCTCGGCAGCCGCCCCGGTGGTCTCGATCGGTGCGGTCACGGTGCCTTTGACCCCTCTCGGCCGACGGTGGCCGGCCCCTGCCCGCCGCGGTAGCGGCCTGGTTCACGTCAATTGGTGCACTGCGGAGCAAGTCCGGTGATCCTCATGGGAGTTCACCTTGCGGAAGGAAGCGGTTCACCCGATGCCGACCGGAATGACGCTCGCACAAAGGACCGAGGCCCTTGTTGTTTCCGGAGTCTTCATCCCCTTCGCGATCAGTCACCAGCCCTGACAAGGAAAGGATGCGCAACTGTGATGTGCTCCACGACTTTCCGTTATACGGACACAAGTTCGGGCTGAGCGGAGCGAAGACCCGCGGGAGGGCGCCTCAACCGCGGGGCGTACGGGGCGAATTCACCACAAGAACCCTGCCGGAGCGACACGCTCCGACGGTGGTGGTCGGGCGACGGGCGGGACTGTCAGTAAGGGCGCGGGTAGCCGTAGCCGTACGAGGGTGCCGGCGGCTGGGCCGGCTGCTGGGTGTAGCCGTCACGGTCGAAGAACGGCCGCGCGGCGGCCCGCATCCACATGGCGACCGGGTCGTACTCGTCGTTCATCGCGACCGTGGAGACCGGCAATCCGTCCGGAACGGCACCGATCGACTGCTGGATCATCAACCGGGCGGAATCCACCGCCTGCGGGCCGGTGTCATACAGATCCAGACCGATCGCCAGATACGGGGCGCCGAGCGCGGGCTGCACCCAGGCGCGGCGCAACGACCGTACGGCGGGCGTGCGATGGGCGTTCTGCGCCAGCAGCGCGTAGAACTGCGGGATGTTGATGACCGGATCGGAGATCCGCAGCGGGCCGGCGGGCAGCCGGTCGAGGCGCCGGCGATCCGGCGCAGATCCAGCCACGGAATGCCGACTCCGCCGCCGGGAGAGTGCGGATTCAGCCACAGTCCCCAGCGGTCGGGGAAGAGCGCGGCGGCGATCTCCACGCCACCGACGACCTCGTGGTCGCGGTTCCAGCCGGAGGCGGCGAGTTCGGGCGCGGAGGTCACGCAGGGGGCGTAACCGAGGCCGTCGACCTCCATGTTGCCGTACTGCGCGTCGGGCGAACCGGCCCGGCCGTGCCAGAGCAGCATCCAGACCTGGCCCGCGGCGAGTGCGTGCAGCAGCGCCTCGTAGGCGTCGTAACGGCCGGGCGAGACCTGCTGCAGCAGCTGCTCCAGCTGTCCGGCCGCCGCCGGCCCCTGATGCGCACCCGCACTCACGTGGTCCGTCCCTTCTCCCGGCAGGGCACGTGTGGGTGCGCCCGCGTCATCCAACCAGCTTAGGGCTTGCCGATGGTCCAGGGCCGGAAGGCCGCGGCCTCCGCGACAACGGCGAACCCTAGGAGTGCTCGCGCGAGTAGAAGGGCCGTACCCGCTCCAGCATCCAGTCGGCGACCGGGTCGCCCTGGGCGAGGTCGAGCATGACGAGCTGGACGGGCCAGGGCACCGGCACCGCGCCGAGGGCTCGCCCGAGGCCCGCGAGCACCACGTCGCGGGCCGATCCGTCGTGCAGCGCCTCGGGGACCGTGGCGACCTGGACACCGACGAACAGCGCGGGCGTGTCGCCTTCGACACTGGCCAGGACACGCCGGGCAGTCAGGACAATTCCGACGCCGGAGAACTCCAGTCCGGCGGCGGCCAGGAAGTCCACCGGCTCGTCCTGCCAGTCCGGTTCGAAGAGCCGCACCCGGCCGCCGCTCGGCAGCCCGCCGCTGTCCGGTTCCTGACGTCCCGAACGGCACAATTCGGCCACCGCGGGCGGCGGTACCGGGACGCCGACCGTCCCGTCCGGGTTCACCACGATCCCGATCTTCGGCGGCAGTCCGCGGGCGAACTCCACGGCCGGGGCGACGGTGAAGGACATGTGCGAGCCGACGACCCGCAGGAACTCCTGCTCGGAGCTGTAGACCGGCACGTAGGCCAGCCCGCCGATGTCGACGGTGGGCAGGTCCAGCCCGCGGTACCGAGGCCCGCACCGTCCGGGCCGCCGCCGTTGGGCAGCGGCACCCACACCCGGCTGCGGCCCAGGACCTCGACGATCCGGCCGCCGGCGCCGGGATGGCCGACCGAGGCGGCCAGCACCTCTTCGAGCTCGTTCGCCGGCCAGGCCAGCTGCGGTATCCCCTGCTCCGGAAAGTTCATCTCATCCACCCGTGTTCCACACCGCATTCCGCGCTTTCTGGCCCATGACCCTAGACGAGAGAAGGCCGCGGCCGCGCGTACGGTGCCGGGTCCCGCCGCGGCGAGCGGCGGCGCGGGCGGAGGGGCGGCGCCGGTCAGCGGAAGGTGACGGTTTCCAGGGCGCTCGCCGCGCGGCGGTCCAGCAGCACGGCCGAGGCGAATCCCCGCGGCAGCCGGGCCGCCTCCGCGCCGCCGACCAGCCCGGCCACCGCCCGGCGGTGCCGGGCGAAGGCGTACCCCGACACCCCGCGGCCGCGCGCCTCCTGGCCGGCCCGGGCCACCTCCGGTGCCACGTCGAGCAGCACGAGGTGCAGCCCGCGGCCGCCGCGGCCGGCCGCCCGGGCGATCCAGCGGCGCACCCACGCCAGCGTCCCGCAGTCGTGCACCACCACGCTGCGGCCGGAGCGCAGCGCCCTGCCGAGCGCCAGGTAGTGCGCGGCCCGGACCAGCGGGCGGTACAGGCCGTAGGGCAGCCGGCGCAGCCGGCCGCGCTCCCAGCGTTCGCGGACGTCCTGGGAGTCGATCCGGTGCACCTCGGCCCCGCCGCCGTCCAGCGGCGGCACGACGCGGTGCATCAGGGTGCTCTTGCCGCTGCCCGGCAGACCGGAGACGACCACCAGGTCACCGGGCGGGAACCGCAGCTCGGCGGCGGCCCGGGACCGGCCGGCGCCGCGCAGGTCCACCACCCGCGCGCCGCGCCCCGGCCGGACGACCGGGCGCGCCGGGCGCCGGGCCCGGGGCGCGGCGGCGCGGACCGTCACCGCCTCGGCGGCGCGGACCGTCACCGGCTCTTCGGGTCCGGCCTCCGATGTGGCCGCGAGTGCCGCGTCCCTGTGCATCGTGATCACCCTCCCCGTCCGGGTCACGGTCCGGCCCGAGGCCGGTTCCCTACCCGCAGAGTGTCAAGAAAAGGTAATGACCATCAAGGTGATTGCGCGATCCGCCCACGTCGGGCGCGGTGCGACGACCAGGCCTCCTGTATTCGGCGATCCCGTGCAATGATGTGCGCGCCACGTGCACATCTCGGTTCACCCGTGCACCGCCAACTCCATACCGGCCGCTTGAATCCGCGCGGGAGAGTCCCCGGCCGCCACGGCGGGGCGCCGAAGGAGCAAGTCCTCCCTTGAATCTCTCAGGCCCCTATACCGCGCGGCGAGGCAGATCTGAAAAGCGAGTCCGGCCCGGCCCACGGGCGGCTCCACCCAAGGTGCAAACCGGGCCCGTTCGCGGGCTCCCGGTGAACCTCTCAGGTTCCGATGACAGATGGGGAGAACGTCTTGTCACCCCTGCCTGGGAGCCCAGAACCATGACTGATGCCCCCCGCCGCACGGCGCTCGATGCCACGCATCGGGCACTCGGCGCGACCATGACCGACTTCGCCGGCTGGGACATGCCACTGCGCTACGGCAGCGAGCGCGACGAACACGTCGCGGTCCGCAGCCGCGCCGGCCTCTTCGACCTCTCCCACATGGGCGAGATCACCGTCACCGGCCCGCAGGCCGCCGACCTCCTCGACTTCGCCCTGGTCGGCAACATCGGCGGGGTGAAGACCGGCCGCGCCCGGTACACCATGATCTGCAACGCCGAGGGCGGCATCCTCGACGACCTGATCGTCTACCGACTGGCGGACCAGGAGTACATGGTCGTCGCCAACGCCTCCAACGCCCAGGTCGTGCTGGACGCGCTGACCGCCCGGGGCGGCGGCTTCGACGCCGTGGTCCGCGACGACCGGGACGCCTACGCGCTGCTCGCGGTGCAGGGCCCGGAGTCCCCCGGCATCCTCAAGAAGGTGACGGACGCCGATCTGGACGGGCTGAAGTACTACGCCGGCCTGCCCGGCACGGTCGCCGGCGTCGAGGCGCTGATCGCCCGTACCGGCTACACCGGCGAGGACGGCTTCGAGCTGTTCGTCCGGCCGGCCGACGCGGTCGCCCTCTGGGAGGCGCTGACCGAGGCCGGCAAGGACGTGGGCCTGGTGCCGTGCGGGCTGTCCTGCCGGGACACCCTGCGCCTGGAGGCGGGCATGCCGCTGTACGGGCACGAGCTCACCACCGCCACCACCCCGTTCGACGCGGGCCTGGGCCGGGTCGTGAAGTTCGAGAAGACGACCAACAACGGCGACTTCGTCGGCCGTGCCGCGCTGGAGGTGGCCGCCGAACGCGCCGAGGCCGCCCCGCCGCGCAAGCTGGTCGGGCTGATCGCCCAGGGCCGTCGGGTCCCGCGCGCGGGCTACCCGGTCGTCTCCGCCGACGGCACGGTGATCGGCGAGGTCACCTCGGGCGCCCCCTCCCCCACGCTCGGCAAGCCGATCGCCATCGCGTACGTCGAGGCGGCCTACGCCACACCGGGCACCGAGGGTGTCCACGTGGACATCCGTGGAAGCCATGAGCCGTACGAGGTCATCGCGCTGCCCTTCTACAAGCGGCAGAAGTAACGGTTCGTCCCGGCGGACCGGGCGGCGGCGCGCCACCGCGCGTCTCACTGTGCAAGACGCTCCCCCCGGACTTCGTCCGGGGAGGTGCCCCCATTCACGATCACACCCTCGCGTACAGGAGAATCGAGCCATGAGCAACCCCCAGCAGCTGCGCTACAGCAAGGAGCACGAGTGGCTGTCGGCCGCCGAGGAAGGCGTCTCGACGGTCGGCATCACGGAGCACGCGGCGAACGCGCTCGGCGACGTCGTCTACGTGCAGCTCCCTGAGGTCGGCTCCACGGTCACGGCGGGCGAGAGCTGCGGTGAGCTGGAGTCGACCAAGTCGGTCAGCGATCTCTACGCGCCCGTGCACGGCGAGATCGTGGAGATCAACGAGGACGTCGTCAACGACCCTCGCTGGTGAACTCCGCCCCGTTCGAGGGCGGTTGGCTGTTCAAGGTGAAGATGAGCGACGAGCCCGCGCGAGCTGCTGACGGCCGACGAGTACGCCGCGTTCATCACCGAGTGAGCCACCCCGCCCGGAAGTGCTCTGTGCCCTCCGACCCCTCCAGGAAAGACTCATGTCGCTTCTGAACAGCTCCCTGCACGAGCTCGACCCCGACGTCGCCGCGGCCGTCGACGCCGAGCTGCACCGCCAGCAGTCCACCCTCGAAATGATCGCCTCGGAGAACTTCGCTCCCGTCGCGGTCATGGAGGCCCAGGGCTCCGTCCTCACCAACAAGTACGCCGAGGGCTACCCCGGCCGCCGCTACTACGGCGGCTGCGAGCACGTCGACGTCGTCGAACAGATCGCCATCGACCGCATCAAGGCCCTCTTCGACGCGCCTTACGCCAACGTCCAGCCCCACTCCGGCGCCCAGGCCAACGCGGCCGCCATGTTCGCCCTGCTCAAGCCGGGCGACACCATCCTGGGTCTCAACCTCGCCCACGGCGGGCACCTGACCCACGGCATGAAGATCAACTTCAGCGGCAAGCTCTACCACGTCGTGCCCTACCACGTCGACGAGAAGACCAACCTGGTCGACATGGACGAGGTCGAGCGCCTGGCCAAGGAGCACCGGCCCAAGCTCATCGTCGCCGGCTGGTCCGCCTACCCCCGCCAGCTCGACTTCGCCGCCTTCGCCGTATCGCGGACGAGGTCGGCGCGTACCTCATGGTCGACATGGCGCAACTTCGCGGGTCTGGTCGCGGCCGGGCTGCACCCCTCGCCCGTCCCGCACGCCCACGTGGTGACCACCACCACCCACAAGACCCTCGGCGGTCCCGCGGCGGCGTCATCCTCTCCGCCACCCCCGAGATCTCCAAGAAGATCAACTCCGCCGTCTTCCCCGGTCAGCAGGGCGGCCCGCTGGAGCACGTCATCGCGGCGAAGGCGGTCTCCTTCAAGGTCGCCGCGTCCGACGAGTTCAAGGAGCGCCAGCAGCGCACGCTGGAAGGCGCCAAGATCCTCGCCGAGCGCCTGGTCCAGGACGACGTCACCGAGCACGGTGTGTCGGTCCTGTCCGGCGGCACCGACGTCCACCTCGTCCTGGTCGACCTGCGCAACAGCCAGCTCGACGGCCAGCAGGCCGAGGACCGCCTCCACGAGGTCGGCATCACCGTCAACCGCAACGCCATCCCCAACGACCCCCGGCCCCCGATGGTGACCTCGGGTCTGCGGATCGGCACCCCGGCCCTGGCCACCCCGGCTTCACGGCCGAGGACTTCCGCGAGGTCGCCGACGTCATCGCCCAGGCCCTCAAGCCCGACTACGACGCCGAGGCCCTCAAGGCCCGGGTCACCGCGCTCGCGGAGAAGTACCCGCTCTAACCCGTCGCTGTGACGCGTCTCATGCGGTGATCCTCCGGCCCGTCGCGCAGCGGCGGACGGAGGCCCAACGGGCCGTGAGCCCGGGGCCGTTGGTCCCGGGCTCACGGTCTGCATGCCCGGATTTCCCTCCCCTTTCCTCGCCCTCGCGCGCCCGCACAGCGGAACCGGTGATTCACGGTGATTCGCGCGAAATAAGGTGTCAGCTGCATTTCCGCAGCGGCCTTCAACGGCGAGGGGGCATTTTCGACAGCAGGACGGACGACACCACCCCATGGACATGAGCGCGGGGCGACCGGAAGGGGCTCAGCCTCTTCGCCCTCATCATGATCGGCATCGGCTCGATCTTCGGCTCCGGCTGGCTCTTCGGCGCCGGTGCCGCCGCCCAGGTGGCGGGCCCGGCGGCGCTGGTCGCCTGGGTGATCGGTGCCGTCTTCATCGGCATGATCGCGATGTCCTACGCGGAGGTCGGCGCGGCCTACCCGATCCCCGGCGGAATGGCCCGCTACGGCCACCTCTCGCACGGTCCGGTGCTCGGCTTCGTCACCGGCTGGGCGGTGTGGATCGCGGTCGCCTCGCTCATCCCGATCGAGTCGATCGCCGCCACCCAGTACATGACGTCCTGGGGCTTCGGCTGGGCGAAGGGGCTGGTCGGACCGGCCGGCCACCAGCTCTCGGCGTCCGGCATGGCCGTGGCGCTGGCCCTGACCGTCGCGCTCTGGCTGACCTGCTACTGGTCGGTGCAGCTGCTGGCCCGCGCGAACACCGTGCTCACCGTGGTGAAGTTCGCCATCCCGGTGGCCGCCGTGGCGGCGCTGGCCGCCTCCGGCTTCCACACCTCGAACTTCACCGCACAGGGCGGCTTCGCCCCGTACGGGTGGCCGGCCGTGCTCACCGCCGTCACCACCTGCGGCGTGGTCTTCGCGTTCAACGGCTTCCAGGCCGTGGTCAACCTCGGCGGCGCCGCCCGGAACCCCGGCCGGGCCATCCGGTCGCCCTGGTCGGTGCGCTCGCCCTGGGCCTGGTGATCTACCTGGCACTGCAGACCGCGTACCTGGGGGCGGTGCCGCCCGAGCAGCTGGCCCGGTCCGGCGGCTGGCAGGGCGTGAACCTGAGCTCGCCGTTCGCCGACCTCGCCAAGCTGCTGATGCTGCACTGGGTGGTCACGATGCTGCAGTTCGGCGCGTTCATCTCGCCGGCCGGCTCCAACATCGCCAACGTGGCCTCGGCCGCGTACATGGTCACCAACCTGGCGGAGACCGGCTTCTTCCCGCGGAGGCTGGCGGCCGTGCACCCGCGGTACGGCACCGCCCGCCCGGCGATGTGGCTCAACCTCGGCTTCTCCGTCCTGTTGCTGCTGACCGTCGGGCGCAGCTGGCAGGCGCTGGCCGGGGTGGTCTCGGCGGCCATGGTCATCTCGTACCTGATCGGCCCGATCGCGGTGGGGGTGCTGCGCCGGACCGCGCCGGAGCTGCCCCGTCCGTTCCGGCTGCCGGCCGCCGGGTCCTCTGCCCGGTCACCTTCGCCTTCGCGGCCTGCGCGCTGTACTGGTCGAAGTGGCCGGACACCGGCAAGGTGACCGCGCTGACGCTGCTCTCCGTGCCGATCGCGGTGCTGGTGCTGCGCCACAGGCCGGGTCGCTCGGCGCGGCACGGCTGCGGCGGCAGTTCGCCCCGGCCTGGTGGATGATCGCCTTCCTGCTGTGGCTGGCCCGCGCTGTCCGCGCTGGGCAGCCCGGACTTCGGCGGGCGCGGCGTCATCCCCGACGGCCTGGACATCGCCCTGGTCGCGCTCTCCGCGCCGGCCTTCTACTTCTGGGCCGTACGGGCCGGCGTGCGGGCCCGTACGACCGGTCTGACCGGCCCGCCGGCCGCCACGGTGGCCGGCCCGGCACCCGCGGTGACCCCGACACCTCCTGTTACACCCGCCGACGACCGCCCGACGGTTTCCGTCTGACGGCACCGCGCCGGGTCCGCGTTACGCTCGACATTCGGCGCAGAAACGTACCTCCTGTCCCATAGCTCCACCGTCCACCACGAGCAGACAAGGGAGTCCGCCCCCGTGGCCATCTCCGTCTTCGACCTCTTCTCCATCGGCATAGGTCCCTCCAGCTCCCACACCGTCGGCCCGATGCGCGCCGCCCGGATGTTCGCCGGCCGGCTCAAGAAGGACGGTCTGCTCGCCCGCACGACCCGGGTCCGCGCCGAGCTCTTCGGCTCGCTGGGCGCCACCGGCCACGGCCACGGCACCCCCAAGGCCGTCCTGCTCGGTCTGGCGGGCGACTCCCCCCGCACCGTCGACGTCGAGACCGCCGACGACCGCGTCGCGGCGATCAAGGAGTCCGGGCGGATCAGCCTGCTCGGCACCCACGAGATCGCCTTCGACTTCGACGAGGACCTGGTCCTGCACCGCCGCAAGACCCTGCCGTACCACGCCAACGGCATGACGATCTGGGCCTACGACGCGGACGGCACCGAGCTGCTCGGCAAGACGTACTACTCGGTGGGCGGCGGCTTCGTCGTCGATGAGGACGCGGTGGAGGGCGAGAACCCGATCGTCCCGGACGACACGGTCCTGAAGTACCCCTTCCGCACCGGCGACGAGCTGCTGCGCCTGGCCGAGCAGACCGGCCTGTCCATCTCCGCCCTGATGCTGGAGAACGAGAAGGCCTGGCGCACCGAGGACGAGATCCGCGAGGGCCTGCTGGAGATCTGGCGGGTGATGCAGGCCTGCGTGACGCGCGGCATGTCCCGTGAGGGCATCCTGCCGGGCGGCCTGAAGGTGCGCCGGCGGGCGGCCGGCTCGGCCCGCAAGCTGCGTGCCGAGGGCGACGCCACCGCCCGCGCCATGGAGTGGATCACCCTCTACGCGATGGCCGTCAACGAGGAGAACGCCGCCGGCGGCCGGGTCGTGACCGCGCCGACGAACGGCGCCGCCGGCATCATCCCGGCCGTGCTGCACTACTACATCAACTTCGTGCCCGGTGCCGACGAGGAGGGTGTGGTGCGCTTCCTGCTCGCCGCCGGCGCCATCGGCATGCTCTTCAAGGAGAACGCCTCCATCTCCGGCGCCGAGGTCGGCTGCCAGGGCGAGGTCGGCTCGGCCTGCTCCATGGCCGCCGGCGGCCTGGCCGAGGTCCTGGGCGGCTCCCCCGAGCAGGTGGAGAACGCCGCCGAGATCGGCATGGAGCACAACCTCGGCCTGACCTGCGACCCGGTCGGCGGCCTGGTCCAGATCCCGTGCATCGAGCGCAACGGCATGGCCGCCGTCAAGGCCGTCACCGCCGCCCGCATGGCGCTGCGCGGCGACGGCCGGCACCACGTCTCCCTCGACAAGGTCATCAAGACCATGAAGGACACCGGCGCCGACATGTCCGTCAAGTACAAGGAGACGGCCCGCGGCGGCCTCGCCGTCAACATCATCGAGTGCTGACGGCGAGGGCCTGAAAAACGTCCGTACCGGCGCGGCTACCTGCCGATCTCCCAGGCGAACGGCGGGAGTTCGCGGGCCCGGAGTAGATCTCCAGGGCGTGCCGCGCCGGGACGAACGGGTGCACGCGGGCGCCTTCGAGGCCGGCCAGCAGGCGGGCGCAGTGGTGCACGCAGCCGGCCACCTCGCGGCCGTGGCGGTCGACGATGGTGGCGGCGTCCTTCGGTCCCTCGCACGGGGTGGGGTCCTTGACGGCGGCGGCCGGGCAGCGGCCCCGCGGGGCCCCGGCGACGGTCTCCTGGTCGGCTGCCGGGCGCGGGAGCCGGGCGTCGAACGGCTGGTTCATGGCGATCTCCCCCTGGCGGTGCGGTGCGGTGGTGCGTGCCGTGGGCGGTGGCGGGATCCTTGCGGTCCCGGTGCCCAGGACAGTGGTGCTCCGCGCGGGCGGCGTCCATGCCGCCTTGGGGAAGACCTGGTCGGATCGTCAGCTATTCATGGGAATGCCCACCCCTGGGCTGCGTTGCCCCGGGGTGCGCCCGGGGCGCCCGGCGGCGGAAGGCGGCCGGTTCCAGGAGCAGGGCGAGGGTGAGCCAGGTGGCGGCCAGCAGCCAGCCGCCGACGACGTCGCCGAGCCAGTGGACGCCCAGGTAGACCCGGGTGACGCCGACCCCGGCGGCCCAGACGGCGAGGACCGCGCACCAGGTGCGGGCGACGGCGGGGCCGCAGCGGTGCGCCAGGCCCCAGGCGAGCAGGCCGGCCGCGAGGGCGGAGGTGGTGGCGTGGCCGGAGGGGAACGCGTATCCGGTGGCGTGCCCGGCCCAGTCGGCGACCGGTGGGCGGGCCCGGGCGAGCAGTTCCATCAGGCCGTAGCGGACCGCCTGGCCGACGGCGAGGACGACCACGGTGCAGGTCACGGCCAGGAGGCGGCCGGTCGCGCCGCGGCCGGCCAGCAGACCGGCGAGGACGGCCATCAGGTAGGGGACGAGGCCGGTGCCGGTGGCGGTCAGGGCCCGCGCCAGTGACCGCACCGGCTCGCCGTGGTGGGCGGCGGCCCAGTGGACGGTGTCCTGTTCGGGGGCGAGCGGGGTGCCGTGGCGTACGGAGACGGTGACCGCGGCGGCGGCGAAGAGCACCGCGCAGACCGCGGCCAGGGCGAGGAGCGTGCCGTTGCCCGGCCGGGGGACGGAGCCGGGGCCCAGTTCCGGCCGTGGTTCCCGGCCCGCCGGGGGTTCGGGGCCGGCCCGGGCCCGGTCCCCGGCTGCCCTTCCGGCGCGGTCACCGCGCGGCCACCAGGGGGCGCAGCCGGGTGGCGCGGAGCCGGGCGACGGCGGGGGCCGCGCGGTGGGCGAGCGGGGTGAGGGCCCAGGCCACCAGGCCGCCGGTGAGCAGGCCGACGGCGGCGTCGTGCGGGTAGTGGGCGCCGATCCAGACCCGGGAGGCCGCCATCAGGACGGCAGCCACGGCGGCGATCCGGCCGAGCTGCCGGTCGCACAGGAGGAGCGCGACCGCGGCGGCCGCGGCGATGGCGGAGTGGTTGCTGGGGAAGGACCAGTCGCCGGGCCCGGGGCAGGCCTCCACGGTGAGGGTGTGCAGCGTCCGGCACGGCCGCTGCTCGTCGAAGAGGCTCTTGACCAGGTCGTTGGCGGCGTAGGCGACCACCACGGTCGCGGGGGCGGCCAGGGCCGTGGCCATCGCGCCGGGCCCACGGCGGCGCGCCCGCCACCAGGCGAGCAGCATCAGCACGGCGAAGAGCGCCAGGCCGTAGTCGCTCCAGGCGGCGACAGCGGTGTTCAGGCCGTGCGGGGCGCGGTGCGCGAGGCCGGTGATCCAGGTGTAGGCGGCGCCGTCGAGGGAGGCTCCGCCGAGGGCGAGGGGGGTCACGGGTGCTGCTCCTCCGGATCGGCCGTCGCCGGGCGCCGGCGGGCGCGCAGCACCTCCAGGGCGATCGGGGTCAGCGACACCGCCACCACGAGGGCCACCAGCGGCAGCAGATAGCGGTCGACGTTCGGGACGGACGAGCCGAGGGCGTATCCGGCGAGGGTGAGGCCGAGCGTCCAGACCAGTCCGCCGGTGATCTGCCAGAGGGTGAAGGTGCGGGCGGGCACGTGCAGGGCCCCGGCCAGCGGGTTCAGGACGGTGCGCACGATCGGCACGAAGCGGGCGAGGACGATGGCCTTGGCGTGGCCGTAGCGGGCGAGGTACTCCTCGGCGCGGGCGGCGGCCTCGTGCAGTTTGCGGGCGCGGCTGCGGGCCAGCAGGGCGCGGCCGCCGCGCCGGCCCAGCCAGTAGCCGGTCTGGGAGCCGGCGAGCGTGCCGGCCGCGGCGGCGAGGAGCACCTGGGGCAGGGCGAGGTGCACAGCGCCGCCGGCGCCCGGGGCGCAGAGCAGCCCGGCGGTGAAGAGCAGGGAGTCGCCGGGCAGGAAGAACCCGACCAGCAGTCCGGTCTCGGCGAACAGGACGACGGCGACGCCGAGCGCCCCGAACGCGGCGAGCAGCGAGCCGGCGTCGAGCACGTCGACCGCCTGGCCCATGCCCGTCGCGGCTGTGACCTGCGCGAACGCCGCGGCTACGGCCATGTCGGTGGCCCCTCCCATAATGGGTTGCGGGCCTGCCGTGCGACCGGCCCGACCGACTACAGTCACGTAGACGGTCTACGGAACTGTAGACGACGAGCAGGTGAAGGGCGTTCCCATGTCGGAGACACCACCCGTGCAGCGGCGCCCCTCCGGTGAGCTGGAGGCGAGCGTGCTCGCCGCGCTCTGGACGGCCGAGAGACCGCTCAGCCCGGCCGAGGTGCAGAGCGCCCTCGGCGGCCGGCTGGCCCGTACGACCGTCACGACGATCCTGTCCCGGCTGCACGACAAGGGCGCGGTGTCCCGCTCCCGGGCGGGCCGCGGCTTCGTGTACTCCCCGATACAGGACTCCGCGGGGCTGACCGCCCGGCGGATGCGCAGCGAGCTCGACAAACAGCACGACCGCGGCACCGCGCTCGCCCGCTTCGTCTCCCAGCTCACCCGCGAGGACGAGCAGTTGCTGCGCTCCCTGCTGGAGAGCGCCGGGGACGCCCCACAGGGGACACCGCCCGCCCCGGGGGCCGCCCCGTGATCATCGCCGTCTGGATCCCGCTGCTGATGCCGCTGCTCGCGGTGCCCGCCGCCCGCCGGCTGGCCGAGTCGCTGCCGCCGCGCGCCGCGGCCTGGCTGCTGACCGGCTGCGCCGCCCTGCTCGCCGGCTGCACGACCGCCGCGCTCGGCCTGCTGGCGGCCGCCGGGGCACTGCGGCTGCCGCCGGTCGCCGCCCTCGGCCACCTCTCCCTCCCGCTGGCCGACGGCGATCCGGCCGTCATGCTCCCCGCCGCCGGGGCCGCCGGCGTCCTGCTGGCCGCCTGCGCCCTCGCCGCCGCGTACCGCGCCCGCCGCCACCGCACCGAACTGCGCACGGCCCGGCGCGCCACCGCACCGCACCCGGTCTCCGGCGATCTGTGCGTGCTGCCGGACGCCGAACCCGACGCGTACGCCCTCCCGGGGCGGCCGGGCCGGGTCGTGGTCACCGCCGGGATGCTGCGGGCGCTGCCCGCCGCCGAGCGCGAGGCGCTGTTCGCCCACGAGCGCGCCCATCTGGCCGCCCGGCACCACCTCTTCCTGCTCGCCGCCGCGCTCGCCGAGGTCTGCCATCCGCTGCTCCACGGCCTGCGGGCGCCGCTGGCGTACGCCCTGGAGCGCTGGGCGGACGAGGCGGCCGCCGCCCGGGTCGGCGACCGCCGGGTGACCGCCCGCGCCATCGGCCGCGCCGCTCTGGCCGCCGGCCCGCACGCCCCGGCACCGAACCGCCCCCGTACGGTCCTCGCCGCGACCACCGGCCCGGTGCCGCGCCGGGTCGCCGCGCTGCTCGGCTCCGGACCGGCCGCCGGCCGCCCCCGGACACGGTCCGGCTTCCGCGGCCGCCGGCTCGTCGCCGCGGCCCTGCTCAGCTGCGTCACGTTCTCCGCGGCGGCCGCCCTGGACGCCGCGGCGGACCTGCATGCGTCGGTGGAGGTGGCCCAGGGCGAGGCCCGCTGAGGGACGGGGCCGGCCCACCGGCCCGGGCCCGGTCAGTGGGCGTATCCCCGGCCGACCGTGAAGCCCAGGACGGCGCCGCCGCCGGGGCGGGCGGCCGCGAAGGCGTGGCCGCCGTGGGCGGTGGCGATCTCCCGGACGATGGCCAGGCCGAGACCCGAGCCCGGGAGCCCACGGGCGGCCGCCGAGCGGTAGAAGCGGTCGAAGACCCGGGTGAGGTCGGCCTCGGCGATCCCCGGGCCCCGGTCGAGGACCTCGATCCGGGCGCCGGTGACCCGCACCTCGATCGGTTCGATGCCGCCCGCGTCGAATTTGGCGGCGTTCTCCAGCAGATTGCCGATCGCCCGGTTCAGCGCGGCCGGCCGCCCCCAGGCGACCGCCGGGCGGAGGGTCCGTACGGTGATCTCACGGCCGGTGCGGCGGCGGGCCGACGCGGCCGCCTTCTCCGCGACCTCCGCCAGGCTCACCTCCGACAGCGGGTCGTCGTCGCGCTGCCCGGCCGCCAGCCCGACCAGCTCGTTGACCAGATCGCTGAGCTCCCGGGCCTCACCCGCCAGGTCGGCGAGCAGCTCCTCGCGGGCGTCCGGCGGCAGGTCCTCGAACCGCTTCAGCAGCGAGATGTTGGTGCGCAGCGAGGTCAGCGGGGTGCGCAGCTCGTGCCCGGCGTCCTGCACGAGGCGCTGCTGGTCCTGGACGGCGCTGGCCAGCCGCCCCAGCATGTCGTCGAAGGCCCGCCCCAGCCGGGCGACCTCGTCCCGGCCGGCCACCGGCACCGGCACGTCCAGCCGCCCGTGCTCGGCGACGCTCTCCGCGACCGACGTCAGGCGCACCAGCCGCCCGGTGATCCGGCGCGCCAGCCACCAGCCGACCGTGCCGGCCAGCGCGATGACCACCGCCGCCAGCAGGACGGTGCGCTGCTGCAGCGCCGACAGCAGGTCCTCGGTCTCGCTGAACTTCTGGGCGACCTGCACCGCCCCGCGGCCGTCACCGAGCGCGACGGTCGCGACGTGGTACTCGTCGTCGCCGATGTCCGCCTCCCGCTTCGCGTACCGGCCGGCCTGCGGATCGGTGGCGATCCGCCGCTCGGCGGCACCGGCCGGCAGGGCCGGGCGCCCCAGCTCCACGATCCGGCCGCCGGCACCCAGGATCTGCACATCGGTACGGGTCGGCCGGGTCAGGTCGTCGCGCGGCCCGTCGTGGTCCGGGTCGGAGGTCGCGTAGTCGGCCGGCCCGAACTCCTTCTCCTGCACCTGGGTGCGCAGATCTCGGACGACCTCGGAGAACACCGACCTCTCGTCCACCCGCACCAGCCGCGCCGCCGCGTCGTAGCTGAGGAACCCCACGAGCACGGTGACCACCGCGGCCCCGGTCGCGAACGCCACCGCGAAGGCGGTCCGCAGACTGGCCGGCCGGCGGGTGCGCAGCCAGGCCGTCCGCCCGCGGTCCCGCCAGGCGCCGGCCCGGGACCGGAACCAGGCCCGCAGCCGCGCGGGCACGTCAGTCCTCCCGCAGGACGTAGCCGACGCCCCGTACCGTGTGGATCAGCGGGCGGCTGCCCGGGACGTCGACCTTGCGCCGCAGGTAGCCGACGTACACCGCGAGGTTCTTGGAGCCCGGCCCGAAGTCGTAGCCCCAGATCCGGTCGTAGATCGTCGAGTGGTCCAGGACGATCCCGGCGTTCCGGGCGAGCAGCTCCAGCAGCTCGAACTCGGTCCGGGTCAGCTCCAGCTCCCGGTCCCCGCGCCAGGCGCGGCGCGAGGGCCCGTCGATCCGCAGGTCCGCGGCCTCCACGACCCCGCTGTCCGCCGCCCGCACGTCGTACCCGCCGGCCGCTTCGTCCCCGCCCGGCCCGGGAGCCGCCCCGGCAGCGCCGCCCACCGCCGCCTCGGCCCCGCCCGCCGTGGTCCGCCGCAGCAGCGCCCGCAGCCGGGCGAAGACCTCCTCGACCTCGAACGGCTTGACCACGTAGTCGTCCGCCCCGGCGTCCAGACCGGCGATCCGGTCCGCGGTCTCGACCCGGGCGGTCAGCATCAGGATCGGGGTGCGGTCCTGCTCGGCCCGCAGCACCTGGCACACCTGCAGCCCGTCGATGCCCGGCATCATCACGTCCAGCAGGATCACGTCCGGCCGCTCGCGGTGCGCGGCGGCCAGCGCCTGGATCCCGTCGGCGACCGCGGTGACCCGGTACCCCTCCAGGGTCAGGGCACGCTCCAGGGCGGTGCGGATGGGGCGGTCGTCCTCGGCCAGCAGTACGGAATGGGTCACCCGGCAAGTCTGCCAAGGCCACGGCGGGGCGGCGGCGGGCGGCCGGCCCGGCGGCGGGTTTCTTACCCGGCTCTCACCCGTGGTTCTTACCGGCCTCTCACCCCTGCCACGCAGTCGGCTTACCCCTTGCCGACACGGTGGCCCCCGTGCCGGACGGGCCGGCCGCGGCGGCCGGCCGTGGTGCGGGACCCGCCGGTCCCCACGACTGGGCAGACCTCGGGAAGACACCACTCCGGATGAAGATCACCCTCCTGCTGCACAACGCGTACGCCATCGGCGGCACCATCCGCACCACCTTCAACCTCGCCGCCGCGCTCGCCGGCCGGCCCGGCGTCGAGGTCGAGATCGTCTCGATGCTGCGCCACCGGGAGGTCCCGCGGTTCACCCTCGACCCCCGGGTGCGGCTGGTACCCCTGGTGGACACCCGGGTGGGCAGCGACGACATGGCGGACCCGCGGTTCGGCGAGCCCGCCGAGGACTTCCCGCTCGCCGAGAAGCGGCACCACCAGTACAGCCGGCTCGTCGACGTCCGTGCCGCGGAGTACCTGCGCACCACCGACGCCGACGTCCTGATCGGCACCCGCCCCGGCATCAACGTCTACCTGGCGCGCTTCGGCCCCCGCCGCGCCCTGCGGATCGCCCAGGAACACCTGCGCCACGACGCGCACAGCAAGCGACTGCGCGCCGAACTCGCCCGCCACTACCGGCACTTGGACGCGCTGGTCACCACCACCGAGGCGGACGCGGCGGTCTACCGCGCCCGGATGCCGCTGCCCGGCGTACGGGTCCTGGCGGTACCCAACATCGTGCCCGCACCGCCCGTCGCGCCCTCCGACGGCACCGCGAAGGTGATAGCGGCGGCCGGCCGGCTGGTCCGCGGCAAGCGCTTCGACCTGCTGATCGAGGCGTTCTCCGCGGTCTCCGCCAAGCACCCCGACTGGCGGCTGCGGATACACGGCGGTGGCGCCGAACGCGCCGCGCTCCAGGGGCTGATCGACGGGCTCGGGCTGACCGAACGCGCCGAACTGACCGGGCCGCGCTCGCCGATCGAGGCGGAGTTCGCCAAGGCGTCGATCGTGGCCTCCGCCTCGGACGCCGAGTCGTTCGGCATGACGCTCGTCGAGGCGATGCGCTGCGGTGTGCCGGTCGTCAGCACCAACTGCCCGCTGGGACCGGCCGAGATCATCGACGACGGCAGGGACGGCCTGCTGGTGCCGCCCGGCGACGGCCGGGCGCTCGCCACCGGACTGCTCGGCCTCATCGAGGACCCGGTGCGCCGCCGGACGATGGCCGAGGCCGCGCGGGAGAGCGCCCGCCGTTACGACCCCGAACCGATCTCCGAGCGCTACCAGCTCCTCTTCGAGGAGCTGCGCTCCACCCGGATCCGCCGCGCGGCCCACCGCGTCATCGGCCGCGCCCGGCGCCGGGCCCGCGCCGTCCTGCGCCGCGCACTGCGCCGCTGACGGTCCCCCTCCTCCCGCACCCGCCCGCCGGGCCGTCATCCTCCGATCCGCGGTGAACTGACGGCCCGTGGGGAACGTACGTCCGGTCAGGAACGGGAAGACTCAAAAACGGGAAGACCGAGAACGCGGGGCGCGCACGAACGCGGAACACACACGGCACGGGGACGGCACGGGCACGGCAGGCAGGGAACCGCACGGCACAGCACGGCACTCGTGGCAACGCAGTTGACGTTTCGAGCAGTTGGCGCTTCGCATCCGCAGGTCCGATCGGCAGGAGGCCACTCATGCTGCACGGTGTCGATGTCAGCTCCTACAACACCTCGTATTCCACCGAGGGGCTGGACTTCGTTTTCGTCAAGGCGACCGAAGGCCGCTCCTACATCAATCCGCACCAGAACACCCAGGCCGTGAGGGCCCGTAAAGCGGGCTGCGTGGTGGGTTTCTACCACTTCCTGTGGCCGGGCAACATCTCCGCCCAGGCGCGGTATTTCGTGGCGAAGTGCGCCTCGGTCCCGGGCGACATCCTGGCCTGCGACTGGGAGAGCACCGGAGACGGGACGCACGCCAGCAATGCGCAGAAGGACCAGTTCCTGGTCGAGGTGAAGAAGCTCCGCCCCAAGCACCGTGTGATGCTCTACTGCAACCGCGAATTCTGGCTCCACCACGACACCACGTCCTACGCGGCCGACGGCCTGTGGATCGCCGATTACGTCACCGCCGGGCACCCGCGGATCAAGGCGAAGTGGCGCATCCACCAGTACACCGACCACCCGCTGGACAAGGACGTCGCGAACTTTTCGAGCAGGACCGCTCTGAAGAAGTGGGCGCACCCGGCATAAAGTTTCCTACGGCACGCGAAAGCGCGCTCACGGCCACCGTCCGTATGCCGGCGACGAACACAGCGCGACCTCGCGCCACGTTTCGTACGCCGAAAGGCAACAACCGGTGACCGAAGCGCGCATGGCGTGACCAGGCCCACATCCCTTCCGTACGGGACCCCTCGCGCAGGAACGAAATGCGCGCGCGTACGGAAACGAATCCGAGCGGAAAAGGAGCAGCCGTGACCGACCCGGCGTCCATGGCCCTGCAGCAGGAGATCGCCCGGGATCTCCAGGTGACCGCGTCCTTCGACGCCGAGCAGGAGATCGAGCGCCGGGTGGCCTTCCTCACGGAGCAGCTGACCTCCTCGGGCCTGCGCTCGCTGGTCCTGGGCATCAGCGGCGGCGTCGACTCGACCACCACCGGCCGGCTGTGCCAGCTCGCCGTGGAGCGGGCCCGGGCCGAGGGGTACGAGGCGACGTTCTACGCGATGCGGCTGCCCTACGGCGTCCAGGCGGACGAGAAGGACGCCCAGCGCGCGCTGGAGTTCATCCGCGCCGACCGGGAGCTGACCGTCGATGTCCGCCCGGCGAGCGACGCGGCGCTGCAGGCCGCGGTGGACGGCGGGCTGGTCTTCCGCGACGCGCACCACCAGGACTTCGTGCAGGGCAACATCAAGGCACGGCAGCGCATGATCGCGCAGTACGCGGTCGCGGGCGCCCACGACGGACTGGTCGTGGGCACCGACCACGCGGCCGAGGCGGTCTCCGGCTTCTTCACCAAGTTCGGCGACGGCGCGGCCGACGTCGTGCCGCTGACCGGTCTCACCAAGCGCCGGGTGCGCGCGGTGGCGGCGGCGCTGGGCGCCCCGCGGGAGCTCGTCACGAAGGTGCCGACCGCCGACCTGGAGACCCTCGACCCGGGCAAGCCGGACGAGGACGCCCTCGGCGTGACCTACGACCAGATCGACGACTTCCTGGAAGGCAACCCGGTCCCCACCCCCGCCTTCGAGGCCATCGCCCGCCGCTACCGCCTCACGGCCCACAAGCGGGCACTGCCGGTGGCGCCGTAGTCGCGAAGCCGGCGGCCGGCCCGGCCGCCGGCGCTTTACCCCGCCCGTCATGCACCCGCAAGGGGACGGTCACCCTTACGGTGCTAAATCGTGGGCGTGGGCGGGCATGGATGCGGGCATGGGAAGCCGCGAAGTGCGATCGGAAGATCAACTGTCAGTGGGTCCGCCTACGCTCCAAGGCATGGGTTACGCACACCTGCGCGAACTCCAGACCGCGCTGACCACCGCCTCCGACCTGACCACCGCCCTCCAGTCCGCGCCCAACCGGCACGACGCGGACCAACTCGTCGACGTCCTCCGGCAAGCACTGACCGCCGCCAGTTCGCTGGGCGCCGAGACCGGCCCGACCGGCTGCGCCCTGCATCCGCACGGCGCGGTCGACCCGCTCTACGGCGACCCGGAGGACCCCTCCCGCCGGGCTACGGCAAGTGCCTGCTCTGCAACGACCGCCGGCGCCGGGCGGATGCGCACAGCCCGCACATCCGCCGGTTCGCCCGCCCGCATCCCCGCTGGCGCCGCCCCTTGAGCGCCTGACGCCCGGCCGCGGCGGCAGCCCCGCCGCACGAGAGACGCGCAAGGGGCCACCGCCGCGGCGGGCCGGGAGCAGCGGGGGCGTGTCCGGCTACCGGCCCGCCGGGGGCGGTGCCTCGCCGTCCCCGTCCTCCGGTCGCTTCTCCGGCCGGAGGGCGATCCGCCCCAGCAGCGCGGCGACGGCCAGGGCGGCCACCGCGATCAGGGCGTAGTCCGGCACGCCGTTCCCGAGCCGGGCCGCCCATTCCTCGACCCGGAATTCGGCGTCGGCGTCGAGGATGCCGGGCAGCGCGCTGGTCCCGTTGAAGCACAGGAAGAGCACGCCGATGCCGAGGAAGAACACCCCGGACACCACCGACGTGGTGTGCAGCCGCAGCCGCCCCAGGGTGAACTCCCGGCCGCGCAGCCAGCCGCGGGACCCGAGCCGGAAGCGGTCCCAGAACAGCGCCAGCACGAACAGCGGCAGCGCCATGCCCAGGGCGTAGACCGCCAGCATCGAGGCGCCGTACACCGGCGAGCCGCTGACCGCCGTCACGGTCAGCACCGCGCCGAGGATCGGGCCTGCGCAGAAGCCCGCCAGGCCGTAGACGCAGCCGAGGAGGAAGGTGGTGACCGCCGACCGCGGGGTGATCCGGGCCGCCGCGGCCTGCGCGCGGCGGGAGGCGAAACCCAGGCCGAGGATCTGGGCGAGCCCCATCGCGATGACCGTCCAGCCGCCGAGGGTGATGAGCAGGTCGCGGTGGCCGTTGAACAGCCGGCTGGCCGCCGTACTCGCCGCGCCGAGCGGTACGAGCGTGGTGGCCAGCCCCAGGTAGAACACCCCGGTGCGGGCCAGCAGCCGGCCGGTGCCGGTGAGCGAGTAGGCGAAGAACGCCGGCAGCAGCAGTGCGCTGCAGGGGCTGATCAGCGCCAGCACCCCGCCGAGGAACGCCGCGAGGTAGCCGATGTCGGTCACTTCCCGGCCCCCGCACCGCCCTTGCCGGCCCGCGCCACGGCGTCCTGGATCGCCTGCGCGAAGACCTCGGTGGGCTGGGCCCCGGCCACCGGCCGGCCGTTGATCAGGAAGGACGGCGTGGACTGCACCCCGAGCCGGTAGCCCTCGTCCTGGTCCTTCTTCAGCGCCCGCTCGGCGTCCGCGCTCTTCAGGTCGCTGCGGAACCTGTCGAGGTCCGGCACCCCGCTCTCCTCGGCCAGTTCGACGAGCTTGTCCTCGGCCAGCGCCGCGCCCTTGCGGGTCTTGGCGTACAGCGTGTCGTGCAGCTGCCAGAACCGGCCCTGCCGGCCGGCCGCCCAGGAGGCACGGGCGGCCCGCTCGGAGTCGGCGCCGAAGACCGGGAAGTTGCGGAACTCGATGCGCAGGGTGCCCGCGTCGACATACTTCTTGATCAGCTCGGGCTGGGTCTCACGGGTGAAGCGGCCGCAGAACGAGCACTGGTAGTCGGCGTATTCGACCAGGACGACCGGGGCGTCCTTCTTGCCGACGGCCAGTGGGTCGCCGGCGGTGCGCCGGCTGGTCCGCCGGGCGAGGTCGTCGAACATCTTCTGCTGGTCGGGGTCCTCCTCGGACCGGGGCGAGGCGGCGGCCTCGGGCGCGCCGCCGCGGGCGGTGTCGCGGTCGCCCTCGATGGTCCTGCCGACGGCGACGCCGATGGCGACCAGCGCCACGACGAGGGCCAGGACCGCGCCGATGGCGGCCAGTTTGCGGGTGGGGGAAGCGTTTGCGGGCATGCGGAAGCTCCTGACGTACGGAGAGGGAATTCGGCCGGGTGCGAGTGGCCGGCGGCCTATATCCGCAGTACGGGCAGGAGCGCGGTGGGGTCGGTGGCGGGGGCGCGGCCCGTCGGCGGACGGGCCAGCGCGAACTGGGCGGGCGCGTCGGCGGCGAGCGGCCCGGCGCCGGCGGTCGGCGCGGGAGCCAACGGCTCACCGCGGTGCGGGGTGGGCAGCGGCGCGGACTCGTCGGGGCCGGGCGCATGCCGGTCCGAGCACCGCTTCCCCGCGTCGGCGGCGACCGGAGGGGCCGTCAGCGGGGCGGCCGGAGCGGCGGCCACCGGCTTCGCACCGGGCCGCCCGTCGGTCGCGGTCACGGCCGTCGCCACGGCCGCCGGCGCTGCCGTACGGCCGGCCGGGGCCACCGCTTCGAGGCCGGTCCGGCACAGCAGCGGACCGAAGGTCACCGCGAGGAGGAGCAGCAGCATCAGGCCGGCCGATCGCCGCAGCTGGTGCATGTCCCTCCTCTCCGTACCGGTCGCGCGCAGGAACAGCCCATCCTACGGACCGCCACCGCGCGACCGGAGCACCGGCCGGAGGGGGCGTTCAGCGGTCGCCGACCCGCATCTCGAACCAGGTGGTCTTGCCGCGCGGCAGCAGGTCCACGCCCCACCGGTCGGAGAGCGTGTCGACGAGGAACAGTCCGCGCCCGCTGATGTCCAGGTCCTGGACGGGCATGAGACAGGGCAGCCCGCGGGACGGATCGCGCACCTCGATGCGGATCCAGCCACGGCGGCGCAGCATCCGCAGCGCCAGGGTCCGGGCGCCGGTGTGGCGTACGGCGTTGCCGACGAGCTCGGAGACCAGCAGCACGGCCTGCTCGGCGAGCTGGGGCGTCAGGGACCACTGTTTCAGGAGGACGGCGGCGGTCAGCCGGCGGGCGATACCCGCGGACTGCGGACGGGACGGCAGCCGGACCTCGCCGAGGGTCGGCTCGGCCACCAGGTCGACGGTTACCGCACCCGGTCTGCCGGGAGCCGGCGCCGGGGTCCGGTCCGCACCGGGGATGCCCCACCGCGCGGCGGCCGGATCGCTCCGCGGCCGCGGCTGCTCCATACCTTCGAGGCCCGCCATGCCCCCCATCATGGCTGCTACTTGACGGTCACGGGGGCGGAACCGACGGAATCCGTCGCCCGGAAACGACGGCTCCGGACCCCGGCGGAGACATATGCCAGCGGCAGCAGAGGTTCCGGGATCCCGCCACTGACCTGCGACGACACCGGGCATACGAATGATCAATCCGATGCGTCAACAGGGCCTGTGTGAGCCGGAGTTACGTTTTCCGCGATTCGCCCACACGGGGCATCGGGTCCCGGCCAAACCTCCTGTGTCCCGTCAACACCGCGCGTATCAGAGGAACTTGGCCTTGCCGGGGCCCTCCTCGACGAAGCTGCGCATCCCGATCTCCCGGTCCTCGGTCGCGAACAGCCCGGCGAACCAGTTCCGTTCGATCGTCAGGCCGGTGTCGATGTCGGTCTCCAGTCCGGCGTCGACGGACTCCTTCGCGGCCCGCAGCGCCAGCGCCGGTCCGGCCGCCAGCCGCGCCGCCCAGGCGTGCGCCTGCTCGTAGACCTCGGCGGCCGGCACCACCCGGTCGACCAGTCCGATGGCGAGCGCCTCCTCGGCCTTCACCTGGCGGCCGGTGAAGATCAGGTCCTTGGCCTTGGACGGGCCCACCAGCCGCGCCAGCCGCTGGGTGCCGCCGGCGCCCGGGATCAGGCCGAGCAGGATCTCCGGCTGGCCGAGCTTGGCGTTGTCGGCGGCGATCCGGAAGTCGGCGCAGAGCGCCAACTCGCAGCCGCCGCCGAGCGCGTAGCCGGTGACCGCGGCGACCACCGGCTTGGGGATCCGGGCCACGGCGGTGAACGCGTCCTGCAGCGCCTTGGACCGCACGACCATCGCCGCGTGGTCCATGACCTGCATCTCCTTGATGTCCGCGCCGGCCGCGAAGACCTTCTCGCCGCCCCAGACGACGACCGCGCGCACGTCGTCGCGGCGGGTGACCTCCTCGGCCAGCTCGCGCAGCCGGTCCTGGGTGGCGATGTCGAGTGCGTTCATCGGCGGGCGGTCCAGGCGGATGGTGCCGACACCCTCGGCGACCTCAAGATTCACAGTCATGCCGGAAGGTTAGTACGCGTTAACGGCGGGCGGACCGGTGCGCTCCGTCACAGTGCCCGGCCCCGGTCGCCTTCCGGCCGTTTCCCGCCGCTCCCCCGCCCGCTCGCCACCGGCGCCCTACTGGCCGGCCTTCCACTTCTCCCAGGAGAGGTTCCAGTCGCTGAAGCCGTTGTCCGGCTGGATCGTTTCGTCGTGCGAGTTCTTGACGATGACGACATCGCCGACGAGGGAATTCCGGAAGAACCACGCCGCCGGGGTGGAGCCGTCGCCGCCGCCGCGCTGGTCGAACAGGCCGACGCAGCCGTGGCTGGCGTTACGGGTGCCGAACGTCGGCCGGCCGGACCAGTAGTTGCCGTGGATGAACGTCCCGGAGTTGCTCAGCCGCATGGCGTGCGGGACGTCCTTGATGTCGTACTCGCCGCCGAAGCCGACCGTGTCGCCGTTCATCCGCGTCACCAGGTGCTTCTCGCTGACCACCATCGTGCCGTTGTACGTCTCCGTACCGGGCGCGCCCGCGGTGATCGGGACGGTCTTGATCTTCTTGCCGTCGCGGACCACGGTCATCGTCTTCTTCTCCGCGTCGACCGTGCTGACCTGGCTGCGGCCGACGGTGAAGGAGACCTGCTTGGCCTGGGTGCCGTAGACACCGGGGCGGCCCTCGACGCCGTCGAGGTCGAGCTTGAGGGTGACCTTGGTGCCGGGCGCCCAGTACTTCTCCGGGCGGAAGTCCAGCCGGTCGTTGCCGAACCAGTGGCCCTCGATCGGGACCGACGGGCTGGCGGTGACCTTGATGGCGTCCGCCACCGCCTCGGGACGGGTGATGCCGCGGGTGAAGCGGATCGAGACCGGCATGCCGACGCCGACCTGCTGGCCGTTCTCCGGGCTGTACTGGCCGATGAAGGTGTTCTTCGGGACGAGGGTGGTGAACGTGGAGTGCTCGGCGGCCTCCCGGCCCCGGCCGTCCACCGCGACCGCGTCGACGGTGTACTTCGTCGAGGCGCCCAGATGACCGCTCGGCTGCCACAGCGCGCCGTCGCCGGATATCTTCCCGTCGACCGCGTTGCCCTTGCCGTCGGTGACCTTGACGGTCTTGAGCCGGCCCTTGCCGGCGGTCACCTTCAGCGCGCCACTGGTGGCCACGCCGTCCGCGCCGTCCTTGGGGCTATCGTCACCGCGGCCTGCGAGGCCGCCTTGTCGCCGCCGGCCTTGCCGGCCGGCTTCCCGTCGTCTCCGTCGTCGCCACCGCACGCGCTCACCAGCATCAGCGTCGCGCCGAGCAGCAACGCGAGCGGTGCGCCGCCGGCGCGCGGCCCCCGGTGCCGGCGCGCCGGCACCCCCGGATTCGGCTGGACGTTCACCACTGGCCCCATTTCCCCTCGTACGGCCCGCACTCCCCCGCGCGCGACGCGGAGGACCGCGCGCCTGGCGTTAGATAACCACACCGCACTGACATGTGAACTCCCCGCGGATGTCACCGTTTAGTCCCAAGTGCGGGGGTGAGCGGGAGCGGGGGCCGGGCACGCCCGCCGGAGCCGCTCCGGCGCGGTCGCGGAGCCTCCGGCGCCGGTCAGTGCAGCGCGGAGCCGGTCAGTGCAGCGCGGAGCCGGACCGCCACTGCTCCCAGGACAGGTTCCAGCCGCCCAGGCCGTTGTCCGGTGCGACCAGCCGCTCCGGTGAGTTCTGGACGATCACGGTGTCCCCGACGATCGACTGGGCGAAGAACCAGCCGGCCGGGGTGTGCGGGCCGCCGCCCTTGATGTCCTTGAGGCCGACGCAGCCGTGGCTGGTGTTGAGGCCACCGAAGACCTCGGGCCGCGCCCAGTAGTTGCCGTGCAGAAAGGTCCCGGACCTGGTCAGGCGCATGGCGTGCGGCACGTCGGGGATGTCGTACTCGCCGCCGAAGCCGACCGTGCCGCCGTCCATCCGCGTCAGCGAGTGCCGCTCCAGGATGACCATCCGCCCATTGTACGTGGGGTTCTCGGCGTCGCCCGCGGTGACCGGCAGCACCGCGACGGTCCGTCCGTCCCGGCGCACCGTCATCGTGTGCCGCGCGGCGTCGATGAAGCTGACCTGGTCGCGGCCCACCCGGTAGTGGACGGTCCGGCGCTGCGTCCCGTAGGCGCTCGGTGCGGCCTTCACACCGCGCAGCCGGAGCTCCACCGTGATCCTGGTGCCCGGCCGCCAGCGGTCGCGGGGGCGGAAGTCGAGGCGGCGGCGGCCGAACCAGTGGGCGGCGACCTCGACGCGGGGCTGGGCGCTCACCCGGACGGCGCGCTCGACGGCCGCGCGGTCGGCGATCGGGCGGTTGAAGACCATCGAGAAGATCAGGCCGGTGCCGACCGTGGCGTCGCCCTGCGGTGAGAACGAGCCGGTGACGCGGTGGACCGGCGGGGCGGTGGTGAAGGTGGTGCGGCGGGTGGCGCGGTGGCCGGCGCCGTCCAGGGCGACCGCGTCGACGGTGTACGTCGTGCCGGGCCGGAGCGGGCCGGCGACGGGGCGCCAGACCATGCCGTCCGGTGAGATCCGGCCGACCACCGGCTGCCGGCCGGCTCCCGCGGTGCGGGTGACGTGCACCCGCTCCAGCCGCCCCTCCGGCACCCGGACCTCGAACCGCCGGTTGGCCCGTACGCCGCGCGCGCCGTTCTCCGGGACGATCCTGATCGCCTCCTCCGGGGTGCGCGGGGCGCCGCCGATGAGCGCCTCGGTGTCCCCGCAGCCGGCCAGTGCCACCGTCCCGGCGAGCCAGGCCACGACGGCGCGGGCGACGCGGGCGCGGACGTTCCGGTGGTGCTTCGCTCGTCCCCCTGCACGTTCCTGCTGATGGGCGGTCATATACCGAATTGTGAATGATGGTGGGGAGTGACGGGGGTATGTCGCGTGCGGATCCATCCGTTTGTCCCGCCACGGAGGGCTCCGGGGGCGGCGCGCCGAGCCCCCGCGCGGGGAAACGTGAGGCAACGGCCGGTTGCGGGAAGAACAACGGGGAGGGCGGGAACGTACGCGCGGCCGGGACTCCGTGCGCGGGCACCGCCCGACCGAGCCATGAGCCGCAGGAGGCCGGCACGTGTCGAGCGCACCCGAACAAGAGGCGGTGGCGGACGAGCCCCTCGCCCCGCCCGCGGACATCCGCCCCGGCGCCCCCACCCCCCTGGGGCGCGCTACCGCACCGGCCCCGACGGGGTCGCCGGCACCAACTTCGCCCTGTGGGCGGGCGGTGCCGAGGCCGTGGAGCTGTGCCTGTTCGACGAGGAGGAACGGGAGACCCGCCATCCGCTGACCGAGCTGACCCACGAGATCTGGCACGGCTTCCTGCCCGGTGTGCGCCCCGGCCGGCGGTACGGCTACCGGGTGCACGGCCGCTGGGACCCCTGGTCCGGCGCCCGCTGGAATCCGGCGAAGCTGCTGCTCGACCCGTACGCCAGGGCCGTCGACGGCGACTTCGGCCGCCGTACGGAACCGGCCGGCCCCGGGACCGCGCTGCCGGCCCAGCTCTACGGGCACGTCCGGGACTGGCCGGACCAGCACCTCGCCGACACGGTCCGCGACAACCGGGACTCCGCGCCGTTCGTCCCCAAGGGCGTCGTGGTCGGCGAGGACGCCGGTGAGGAGGGCGACGACGAGTGGCGCGACGACCGCCGCCCGAAGACCCCGTGGCCGGATTCGGTCCTCTACGAGCTGCACGTACGCGGTTTCACGATGCGTCACCCCGGTATTCCGGAGCGGCTGCGCGGCACGTACGCGGGGCTGGCGCACCCCGCCGCGCTGGACCACCTGGTCCGGCTCGGCGTCACGGCGGTCGAGCTGCTGCCGGTCCACCAGTTCGCCCATGAGGACCACCTGGTGCGCCGGGGGCTGCGCAACTACTGGGGCTACAACTCCATCGGCTATTTCGCGCCGCACGCCGGCTACGCCGCCACCGGGACCCGCGGGCAGCAGGTCGGCGAGTTCAAGCGGATGGTGCGGGCGCTGCACGACGCGGGCATCGAGGTGATCCTCGACGTGGTCTACAACCACACCGCGGAGGCCGGCGAAATGGGCCCGACGCTCTCCCTGCGGGGCATCGACAACCGCGGCTACTACCGGCTGGCCGGCGACGCCCGCCGCTACGCCGACTACACCGGCTGCGGCAACACCCTGCACGTCGTCCAGCCGCACGTGCTGCGGCTGATCACGGACTCCCTGCGGTACTGGGTCACCGAGATGGGCGTGGACGGCTTCCGCTTCGACCTGGCGGCCGCGCTGGCCCGCTCGATGCACGACGTCGACATGCTCTCCCCGTTCCTCGCCGTGATCGCCCAGGACCCCGTGCTGCGCCGGGTCAAGCTGATCGCCGAGCCGTGGGACGTCGGCTCCGGGGGCTATCAGGTCGGCGCCTTCCCACCCCTGTGGACGGAGTGGAACGACCGCTACCGCGACACCGTCCGCGACTTCTGGCGCGGCGCCCAGCACGACGTGCGCGACCTGGGCTACCGGCTCTCCGGCTCCAGCGACCTCTACGCCTGGGGCGGCCGCCGCCCGTACGCGTCGGTCAACTTCATCACCGCGCACGACGGCTTCACCCTGCGCGACCTGGTCACCTACGAGCACAAACGGAACGGCGACAACGGCGAGAACAACCGGGACGGCAACAACGACAACCGGTCCTGGAACTGCGGCGCCGAGGGCGAGACCGACGACCCCGAGGTCACCGCGCTGCGCCACCGCCAGCTGCGCAACTTCCTGACCACCCTGCTGCTGTCCACCGGCGTGCCGATGCTGGTGGCCGGCGACGAGATGGGCCGCACCCAGCACGGCAACAACAACGCCTACTGCCAGGACAACCCCACCGGCTGGCTGGACTGGTCGCTCCTGGAGGACCCCCGCTGGCGGCCGCTGGCCGACCTCACCGCCCGGCTGATCACGCTGCGCCGCGCCCACCCCGTACTGCGCCGCCGGGCGTTCTTCTCCGGGCGGCCGCACGAACAGGGCGGGCTGCGTGATCTGGCCTGGTTCACCGCGGACGGCACGGAGATGACCGAACAGGACTGGTACACCCCGGGGGCGACGCTCGGCATGTACCTCTCCGGGAACGACATCTCCCAGCGCGACGAACGGGGCGTCCGCATCGTCGACGACAGCTTCCTCGCCGTCCTGCACGCCGCCGCCCGCCCCCGCGAGATCACCCTCCCCGGTCCGCCCTGGGCGCAGACCTACGAACTCCTCGTGGACACCGCCCGCGAGGAGCAGCCCACCGCCGGCGAACCGCCCTGCCCGGCGGGTGGCACGCGCACGCTGGAGGGGCGGTCGGTGGTGCTGTTCCGGGCGGTGCCGGGCTGAGGCCGGGGCGGTGCGGGCCGGTGCCGGGCGGCGCGGGGGCCGGCGCGGCGTGAACTGACGGGTGCCGGCCGCGGCCCGCCGAAATCCAGCTGAGCGTTGTCAGTGGTGCGCCTTACTCTCGCGAGTGATGGCTGATACCACGTACGCGACGAACCCGACCGACCCGACGTCCTTATCCCCACGCTCCGCGGTGCGCTCGCTGTTGCGCCTGTGGCCGTTCGTGCGGCCGGTGCGGGCGCGGCTGTTCACGGCCGCGTTCGTGGCGGTGGTGGCCTCCTGCGTCAGCCTCGTCATCCCGCTGGTGCTCAAGTGGCTGGTGGACGGGCCGGTCGCGGCGGGTGACACGGGCGGGTGTGGCTGGGCGGCGGCTTCCTGCTGCTGCTCGGGCTCGCCGAGGCGCTGCTGTTCGGGCTGCGGCGCTGGCTGGTGGCGCGCCCGCTCTCGGGGTGGAGGCGGCGATGCGCGCGGCGCTCTACCGCCGGCTGCAGCGGCTTCCGGTCGCCTTCCACGACCGCTGGCCGTCGGGCCAGCTGCTGTCGCGGGGCACCACCGACCTGCAGATGCTGCGCATGTTCCTCACCTTCCCCCTGACGTTCCTGCTGGTCAACGGCGTGACCATCCTGGTGGGCGGGGTGCTTCTGGTGGCCCAGCGCTGGTCGCTGGGGCTGGTGCTGCTGTCGCCGCTGCTGCCCCTGTTGGTGCTGTGCTCGGTCTTCGAGGCGAAGTACGGGCGGGCGGCCCGCGTCGTCCAGGACCAGATCGGCGATCTGACCACCGTGGTCGAGGAGTCGGTGCTCGGCATCCGGATCATCAAGGGCTTCGGGCGCCACCGCAGCCAGGCCCGGGCCTTCAAGGAGCTGACCGGCCGGCTGCGCGCCTCCGAGCTGCGCAAGGCGCGGCTGCTGGCCTGGATATGGGGGCTGAACACCACCCTCCCGGAGTGCGCGCTCGGCGCCGCGCTGGTGCTCGGCGCGGTCCAGGTGGCCGACGGCGTGCTGTCCGCGGGCACGCTCGTCGCGTTCCTGTCGACGGCGCTGGCGCTGCGCTGGCCGGTGGAGTCGATCGGCTTCCTGCTGGCCATGAGCAACGAGGCGGCCACGGCCACCGACCGGTACTTCGAGGTGATGGACGAACCGGAGGTGCGCGACGCGCCGGTGGCGGACGCGGCGGTGACGAGCGACGCGCCGGTGGCGGGCGAGCCGGAGGTGCGCGACGTACCGCCGGCCGGCGGCGAGCGGGCGGGCGGGGAGCGGCCCCGGTCGGCATCCGGCGGTCTGGTCTTCTCCGGGTGGAGTTCCGCTACCCCGATGCCCCGCCGGACACCCCGCCCACCCTCCAGGACGTCACCCTGCACATCCGGCCCGGCGAGACGATGGCCCTGGTCGGCGCGACCGGCAGCGGCAAGACCACGCTCACGGCGCTGGTGCCGCGGCTGTACGACCCGACCGCCGCCGGATCACCCTCGATGGCCGCGATCTGGCGGCGATCGGCCGCGACGAGGTCCGCTCGCTGGTCGCGGTGGCCTTCGAGGAACCCACGCTGTTCTCCGCGACCGCCGCCGAGAACGTCCTCATGGGCACGGCCGACGCCCAAGAGGAGGATCTGCGGCGGGCGTTGCGGGTGGCGCAGGCCGACGGGTTCGTCGACGCGCTGCCGCAGGGCGGCGCGACCCCGGTCGGCGAGCAGGGCCTGAGCCTGTCCGGCGGACAGCGGCAGCGGCTGGCGCTGGCCCGCGCGGTGGTCGGCCGGCCCCGCTTCCTGATCCTCGACGATCCGCTCTCCGCCCTCGACGTGCACACCGAGGCCCTGGTGGAGGCGGCGCTGCGCCAGGTCCTGGCGACGACCACGGCCCTGGTCGTCGCCCACCGCCCGTCCACGGTCCTGCTCGCCGACCGCGTGGCACTGCTCTCCGGCGGCCGGATCGCCGCCGTCGGCACCCACCACGAACTCCTCCGGGACAACGCCGAATACGCCACCTTGATGTCCGGCGAGGAAGAGGCCGCCCGATGACCACCACCACGACCGGCCGCCCGTCCGACGCCCCCGAGCCCGACCCCGGCGCGGCGCGGCAGCTCCCCACCGACCCGGACCACTCCCCGGGGCAGCCGCCAAAGGCCGATGACGCCTTCGAACGGGACCGGCTGCCCGCTCCCCGGAACGCCGCCCGTTCGCTGCTCGCCTCCTTGCTGGCGCCGCACCGCCGCCGCGTCGGTGTGGTCGCCGTCCTGCTGCTCCTCCAGCAGGCCGCCGTGCAGGCCGGCCCGCTGCTGGTCGCCTACGCACTGGACCGGGCGGTGCCGGCGCTGCGGGCGGGCGACCACGGGCCGCTGGTGGCCGTGGCGGTGGTGGCCGTGCTGTGCGCCGCGGCGTCCGGCGGGCTGCAGTGGGGCTTCATCCGGCTCTCCGCCCTGATCAGCCAGGACGTCCTGGTGGACCTGCGGGGCCGGATCTTCCGGCACGGCCAGGCGCTCAGCCTGGACTTCCACGAGCGCTACACCTCCGGCCGGCTGATATCCCGGGCCACCACCGACGTCGAGTCGCTGCGCGAACTCCTCGACGAGGGCATCCAGGAACTGATCACCATCGCCCTGTCGACGGTCTACATCACCGTGACCCTGCTCTTCCTGGACGGGGGCTTCGGCCTGGCCGCGCTCGTCTCCGCCGCCCCGCTGGCGCTCCAGGTGCGCGCGTACCGACGCCGCTCCCACCGCGTCTACAGCGCAAAGTCGACGGCGATGGCGGGCGTCATCGTGCAGTTCACCGAGACCCTCAACGGCATCCGCCCGGTGCAGGCGTTCCGCCGCGAGCGGTCCAACGACGCGGCATTCGCCAAGCTCAACCACCGCCACGAGCGCGTCAACGGCGACGCGTTCCTGGAGATGGCGCGCTATGTCGTCCTCTCCCGCCTGGCCGCCAACGTCGCGGTCGCCGCGATCGTCCTGTGGGGCGCGTACCGCGTGGCCACGGGCGGCCTGGCGCTGGGCGTGCTGGCGGCCGCGGTGCTCTATCTGCGCCGGCTCTACGACCCCATCGACCGCCTCGGCATGTTCCTCAACGCCTATGAGAGCGCCGCCGCTTCGCTGCAGAAGATCGCCGGTCTGCTCGCCCAGCGCCCGTCGGTCCCGGAACCGTCCGCCCCCGCCGGGCTGCCGGCCGTCGCGTCCGGCCGGCCGGGCCGCGAGGTGGCGTTCCGCGAGGTCCGCTTCGCCTACCGGACCGGCGGCGAGGTGCTGCCCCGCTTCGACCTGACCCTCGCGGCGGGTTCGACGGTCGCCGTGGTGGGCGCCACCGGCGCCGGCAAGTCCACCCTCGCCAAGCTGCTGGCCCGCTTCTACGACCCGACCGAGGGCCGGGTCCTGCTCGACGGCGTCGAGCTGCGCGAGCTGTCCACGGCGGAGCTGCGCCGCGCCGTCGTGATGGTCACCCAGGAGGCGTTCCTGTTCTCCGGCACGGTCGCCGACAACATCGCCCTCGGCCGCCCGGACGCCACCCGCGCGGAGATCGAGAGCGCCGCGAAGGCCATCGGCGCCCATGACTTCATCACCGCCCTGCCGGACGGCTACGACACCGACGTGCGCAAGCGGGGCGGCCGGATATCCGCCGGCCAGCGCCAGCTCGTCGGCTTCGCCCGGGCGCTGCTCGCCGACCCTGCCGTGCTGATCCTCGACGAGGCGACCAGCTCCCTGGACATCCCCGGTGAACGCGCGGTCCAGCGCGCCATGGACACCGTCCTGCGGGGCCGTACGGCCGTGGTCATCGCGCACCGCCTGTCCACCGTCGAGATCGCCGACCGGGTCCTGGTCATGGCCGACGGCCGGATCGTCGAGGACGGCCCCCCGGACCGACTCGTCAAGGACCGCGGCCGGTTCGCCGCCCTGCACCAGGCGTGGCGGGACAGCCTGGTCTAGGCGGCGCGGTCCGGGCGGCGTGCGCTGGACGGCGTGTGCCGGCCGGCCGGTGTGTCCTCGACGGTGACCCCGGAGGCGAGCAGATCGCGGAGGTTGCGGACCCGGGTACGTCGCCGCACCGAGCTCGTAGCCCGGCGCCGGCAGAGGAGTGGCGCTCGTCGAGGCGGAGTTCATGGCGGCGACGCCAGGCATTGCCCCATGAGTGACGGTCAAGTCGCCGACCTAGACTAGGCGGACGGGACGGGGGCGACATGACGCAGTCGGCGAAGGTGCCGCGCAGTGCCGGGCGGTATCTGTGGTGGCTGGTGGCGAGCCAGCGCGGGCGGGTCGCGGCGGGCGCGACGTACGGGAGCCTGTGGAATGCGGGGCTGATGGTGCCGCCGTACGTGCTCTCCCGGGCGATCGACGAGGGGCTGGCGCCGGGGCGGCCCGCGGCGCTGGCCGGATGGGTGGCGGTGCTGCTGGCCGTCGGCGGGCTGAACGCCTGGCTGGGCGTGATGCGGCACCGCACGATGACCAGGATCCGGATGGACGCCACGTTCCGCACGGTCCGGGCGGTCATGGCGCACACCCTGCGGCTGGGCGCGGCGCTGCCCCGGCAGGTGACGGCCGGGGAGGTCGTCACCATCGGGATCGGCGACGTCGCGGTGATCAGTCAGACCCTGACGATGACCGGGCCGGGCGTCGGTGGGGTGCTGGCGTACGGGGTCGTCGCCGTGCTGCTGCTGGCCGTCTCGCCGCTGCTCGCCGCGGTGGTGCTGCTGGGCGTACCGCTGCTGGCGGTGGCGGTCGGTCCGCTGCTGGGCCGGCTGCAGGGCGCGGAGACCCACTACCGCGAGCGGCAGAGCGGTCTGGCGGCCCAACTGGGCGATCTGGTCGCCGGGTTGCGGGTGCTCGGCGGCCTGGGCGGCAAGGAGGTGTTCGCCGGCCGCTACCGGCGCGCGTCGCAGGAGCTGCGCAGTGAGGGCTACCGGGTCGGGGCGGTGACGAGCTGGATCCAGGCGCTCGGGGTGGGCCTGCCGACCCTGTTCCTGGCCGCCGTCACCTGGCTCGCGGCCCGGATGGCGGCCCAAGGCGACCTCACCACGGGCGAGTTGGTGGCGGTCTACGGCTATACGGCGGCCCTGGTGGTCCCGGTGTCGTTCTTCATCGAGGGCGGCCACGACCTCACCCGCGGCCTGGTCGCCGCCCGCCGGGTCGTACGGTTCCTGCACCTGCCGGCGGACGCGGCGGATCCGCACGACGCCACCGACGCAGCTGACGCCACCGACGCCGCAGCGGACGACGGCACGGTCGTGAACGGCCCCGAGCGGGTGGCCGTGCTGCGCGATCCGGAGTCGGGCGTCGAGGTGGTACCCGGGCTGCTGACCGCGCTGGTCGCCGCCCGGCCGGCCGAGTCGGCGGCGGTGGTCGACCGCCTGGGCCGGTTCGCCGACTCCGCGGCGGCCTGGGGCGCGGTCCGGCTGGACCAGATCCCGCTGCCCCGGGTCCGTGAACGCATCCTGGTCGCGGACAACGAGGCGGACCTGTTCGCCGGCACCCTGCGCGAGGTGGTGAGCGGACGCCGGGACCGCACCGACGCGGCGATCGGCCGGGCCCTGCGCACGGCCCTGGCCGAGGACATCGTCCGGGCGCTGCCGGACGGGCTGGACTCGCCGGTCGCGGCGCAGGGCCGCAACCTCTCCGGCGGCCAGCGGCAGCGGCTGCGCCTGGTGCGGGCGCTGCTGGCCGACCCGGAGGTGCTGCTCGCGGTCGAGCCGACCTCGGCCGTGGACGCCCATACCGAGGCGGCGGTCGCGACCCGGCTGCACGCCGCCCGCGCGGGCCGTACGACGGTCGTCACCACCGCCTCCCCGCTGCTGCTCGACCACGCCGACGTGGTGTGCTTCCTGGTCGACGGCAAGGTCAGCGCGACCGGCGGCCACCGCCAGCTCCTCGACGACGTACCGGAGTACCGCCGCCTGGTCTCCCGCGACCAGGACGAGGGCGACGACGAGGACGACGACGAGCACGAGAGCTACCGCGAGAACGGGCGCGAGGAAGCGAGCGAGGACGACCGGGCCGGAGGAGCCACGTCATGACGTCACCGGCGGCACCCGCCACACCACCCACCGCCCGCCGGCTCCCCGTCGCCGATCCGCCCGCGACCCGGCGGGCCGCGCTGCGGCTGGTGCGCCGGGACGGCCGGGCGTTCGCGCTGATGCTGGTGCTGAACGCGCTGGCGGCCGGTGCCGGGCTGGCCGGTCCGTGGCTGCTGGGCCGGATCGTGGACACGGTCCGGGACGGCGGCGGGGTGGCCGCGGTGGACCGGCTGGCGCTGGTCATCCTGGTGTGCGCGGTGGCCCAGCTGCTGCTGGCCCGGCAGGCCCGGTACGTCGGCCACCGCTTCGGGGAACGGGCCGCGGCGCGGATCCGCGAGAGGTACGTCGACCGGGCGCTGGCGCTGCCCGCCGCGGTCGTGGAGCGGGCCGGGACCGGTGATCTGACGGCCCGCGGCACGACGGACGTCACCTCGGTCGGGCGGACGCTGCGGGACGCCGCGCCGGAGGTCTCGGTCGCGGCCGTGCAGGCGCTGTTCCTGCTCGGTGCCGTGGTGGTGGCCGGCCCGCTGCTCGGGCTGTGCGCGCTGGGGCTGCTCGGCGGACTGCTGGCGGTCCGCTGGTATCTGCGCCGGGCGCACCGGGCCTATCTCGCGGAGGGCGCGGCGACCTCGGAACTGGCCGAGCTGCTGGCCGCCACCGCCACGGGGGCCCGGACGGTGGAGGCGCTGGGCCTGCAGGAGCGCCGG
The DNA here is from genome assembly GCF_026153355.1 of Streptomyces endophytica. Taxonomy (GTDB): domain Bacteria; phylum Actinomycetota; class Actinomycetes; order Streptomycetales; family Streptomycetaceae; genus Streptomyces; species Streptomyces endophytica. The sequence continues at coordinate 536,711 of NZ_CP110636.1, forward strand.
TGGGCGGCGAGCGAGCGGGCGATCGCGGAGTGCCGCCGGACGCGGCTGCGGACGCTGTTCCTGCGCAGTGTGCTGCTGCCCGCGGTGGACTTCGCCCACGTCCTGCCGGTGGCCGGTGTGCTGCTGGCCGGCGGGGCCCTGATGGGGTCGGGCGGGGTCCGTCTGGGCGCGGTGGTCGCCGCGGCGCTGTATCTGCGGCAGCTGTCCGAGCCGCTGGACACGATCCTGCTGTGGATGGAGCAACTGCAAAGCAGTGGCGCCGCGTTCGCCCGCGTCGAGGGGCTGGGCGCGGTCCCGCGCGACGGGCGGCGGCCGCCGGCGCCGGACCGGTGCCGGCCGGTGACCGGGTCGAGGTCCGTGCCGTCCACTACGCCTACCCCACCGGCGGTGACGGGCCGGCCGGGGAGGCGGCGGACCGGGACGCGGGCGACGTCCTGCACGGCGTCACCCTCACCGTCCGCCCCGGTGAGCGGCTGGCGCTGGTGGGTCCCTCCGGGGCCGGGAAGTCCACGCTGGGGCGGCTGCTGGCCGGCATCGAGGCGCCGCGCCGCGGGTCGGTGACGGTCGGCGGGGTGCCGGTCGCCGGGCTGGATCCGGAGGTGCTGCGGCGGCACGTGGTCCTGGTCACCCAGGAGCACCACGTGTTCCTGGGCAGCGTCCGCGACAACCTCCGGCTGGCCGCGCCCGGCGCCGGGGACGGCGAACTGCGGGCGGCGCTGGCGGCCGTCGGGGCCGACTGGGCCGGGGAGCTGCCGGCCGGTCTGGACACCGAGCTGGGCCCGGGCGGCCACCGCCTCGACGGCGCGCGGTCCCAGCAACTCGCCCTGGCGCGCGTGGTGTTGGCGGATCCGCACACGGTGATCCTGGACGAGGCGACGGCACTGCTCGATCCGCGTACCGCGCGGCACACCGAGCGGGCGCTGGCCGCGGTCCTCGCCGGCCGTACGGTCATCGCCGTCGCGCACCGGCTGCACACCGCGCACGACGCGGACCGGGTCGCCGTCATGGAGGCCGGCCGGCTGGCCGAAGTCGGCACCCATGACGAGCTGGTGGCGAACGGCGGTGCGTATGCGGCGCTCTGGCGGTCCTGGCACGGGGAACGGCCGTGACGGGGCTCACCCGTCGTCCGGATTCCGGACGTCGATTTCGCGCAACGGACGTTTTCCGGCCAATTACTTGAACGGACCCTGACAACCAGCCATCCACGGTGGGACTCTTCCCCGCAGCCGCCGCACGGTCCCCACAGCACCACGCCCTGCGGCAGCCGGCTTCCCCTGCACGACCCGTTCCACCAGTACGTCGCACCTCTCGCGTACGTCTCCCCCCACACGCTCCAAGTGTTCTGCCTCGATCTGCCCGGACGGCCGATGGGCCGCCCGGTCCCCCTCGGCCGCGCCGTCACGTAGCGGCCACCGCAGAAGGAGTCAGTGTGAGACGCACCCCCCATGGACGCGCCGTCGCGACCGGCGCACTGGTCGCCGTCACCGCGATGCTGGCCGTCGGAGTCCAGGCCGGCACCGGCACGGCGGCCACCGCGCGGCCCGGCACCGCGCACGCCGTACCCGATCCCGGCGCACTGCCGGCCAAGCTGTCCCCGTCCCAGCGTGCGGAGCTGATACGGGCGGCCGGCGCCACCACCGCCGAGACGGCCCGCGAGCTCAAGCTCGGCGCCAAGGAGAAGCTGGTCGTCAAGGACGTCTCGAAGGACGCCAACGGCACGGTCCACACCCGCTACGAGCGCACCTACGCCGGACTGCCGGTGCTCGGCGGCGATCTCGTCGTGCACGAGACCAAGGCCGGCAAGCTCAAGGGCGTCACCAAGGCCGTCCGTTCGCAGCTGAAGGCCGTGAGCACCACCGCCAAGGTGGCCCCGGCCACCGCCGCGGCGAAGGCCGTCAAGTCGGCACAGTCGCTGGGCTCGAAGAAGACCGCCGCCGCGAAGGCGCCCCGCAAGGTGATCTGGGTCGCCGACGGCAAGTCGCGGCTGGCCTACGAGACCGTGGTCGGCGGGCTGCAGGACGACGGCACGCCCAACCAGCTGCACGTCATCACGGACGCCACCACCGGCGCCGAGATCTACCGCTACCAGGGCATCGAGACCGGTATCGGCAACAGCGAGTACAGCGGCAAGGTCACCATCGGCACGTCGGGTTCGGCGCCGAACTTCTCGATGACCGACGCCACCCGCGGCAACCACAAGACCTACGACCTCAAGCACGGGTCGTCCGGCACCGGTTCGCTCTTCACCGACGCGGACGACACCTGGGCGACGGTACGCCGCAGAACGCCCAGACCGCGGGCGTGGACGCCGCCTACGGCGCCCAGGAGACCTGGGACTACTACAAGAACGTGCACGGCCGCAGCGGCATCAAGGGCGACGGCGTGGGTGCCTACTCCCGCGTCCACTACGGCAACAGCTACGTCAACGCCTTCTGGGACGACGGCTGCTTCTGCATGACGTACGGCGACGGCAGCGGCAATGCGGACCCGCTGACCTCCCTCGACGTGGCGGGCCACGAGATGTCGCACGGCGTCACCTCGAACACCGCGGGCCTCAACTACAGCGGCGAGTCCGGCGGTCTGAACGAGGCCACCTCGGACATCTTCGGCACGGCCGTGGAGTTCTACGCCAACAACCCGTCCGACCCCGGTGACTACCTCATCGGCGAGAAGATCAACATCAACGGCGACGGCACCCCGCTGCGCTACATGGACAAGCCCAGCAAGGACGGCGCCTCCGCGGACTACTGGTCGAGCGGCGTCGGCAACAAGGACGTGCACTACTCGTCCGGCGTCGCCAACCACTTCTTCTACCTGCTGTCCGAGGGCAGCGGCCCGAAGGACATCGGCGGCGTCCACTACGACAGCCCGACCTTCGACAACCTGCCGGTACCGGGCATCGGCCGGGCCAACGCCGAGAAGGTGTGGTTCAAGGCGCTCAGCCAGTACATGACCGCCACCACCAACTACGCCGACGCCCGCACCGCCACGCTGAAGGCGGCAGCGGACCTGTTCGGCCAGGGCAGCGCGACGTACAACACGGTCGCCAACACCTGGGCGGCGGTCAACGTCGGGTCCCGCGTCCCGGATGGCGGCGGGGTCACCGTCACCAACCCGGGCAACCAGACCAGCACCGTGGGCCAGGCCGCGAGCCTGCAGATCAAGGCCACCAGCGGCACCGCGGGCGCACTGTCGTACGCGGCGAGCGGGCTGCCCGCCGGGCTGTCGATCAACGCGAGCACCGGTCTGATCTCCGGGACGCCGACCACGGCCGGCACGTCCAACGTGACGGTGACGGTCACCGACTCCGCGAAGAAGACCGGAACCACCTCCTTCACCTGGACGGTCAACGCGACCGGCGGCGGCAGCGTCTTCGAGAACTCCGACGACGTGCAGATCCCGGACGCGGGCGCGGCGGTCACCTCGCCGATCAACGTCAGCCGCAGCGGCAACGCCTCCAGCACGCTGAAGGTCGGCGTGGACATCGTCCACACCTACCGCGGTGACCTGGTCATCGACCTGATCGCCCCGGACGGCACGGCCTACCGGCTGAAGAACTCCAACCCGTACGACTCGGCGGCGAACGTGAACACCACGTACACCGTCAACGCCTCCTCGAAGGCGGCGAGCGGCACCTGGAAGCTGCGCGTCCAGGACGTCTACTCGCAGGACTCCGGTTACATCAACGGCTGGAAGCTGACGTTCTGATCCGGCGTCGGCACTCAGCTGTCACTTCGATGTGACATAGCCGGGAAGGTGGCCGGAAGGACCGGCAACTGACCTGGTGAGCAGGGCACTTGGGCGTCGTCCCCGGAATTCCGGGGGCGGCGCCCTCCTCCGTTATGCGAACACCGAGCACCTCTGTGCGGACGATTTTCAGCCAACCTGTGAACAGGCTCCTGACATGCACGCGTTCAGCTGGCAGTCTTCCCGACGCGAGTCACACCCGCATCGCTTTGCACCCCCACCACTTGGCAAAGTTGAAGGAGCACGCGTGGCCCCCCACATATCCCGCAAGACCCGTATCACCGGTGGCGCCCTTGCGGCCGCCGCCCTGCTGGCAGCGGGCATCACCGTCGGAACGGCCGGCGCCTCGCCGGCACCGGCCCCCACAAGGACGGTTCCCCCCTCCAGCTCAGCGCCTCGCACCGCGCGGAACTGCTGCGCGACGCGGACGGCACCAAGGCGCAGACCGCGAAGGCGCTCGGCCTCGGCGGCCAGGAGAAGCTGGTCGTCAAGGACGTCATCAAGGACGCCGACGGCACCACGCACACCCGCTACGACCGCACCTTCGCCGGGCTTCCGGTGCTGGGCGGCGACCTGGTCGTGCACACCGCCAAGGGCGGCGCCATCAAGTCGACCACCAAGTCGACGCAGAAGAGCATCAAGGTGGCCTCCACCACCGCCAAGATCGCCCCGCAGGCCGCCGCGAAGTCGGCCCGGGCACCGCGGTGAAGTCGCTCGCCGCCAACCAGGCCGCGACCCCGCAGACCCCGAAGAAGGTCGTCTGGGCCGCCTCCGGCACGCCGGTCCTGGCCTACGACACCGTCGTCAAGGGCGTCCAGAAGGACGGCACCCCCAGCCGGATGCACGTCATCACCGACGCCAACACCGGCAAGAAGCTGTTCCAGTACGACGAGATCCACACCGGCAAGGGCGAGAGCGAGTACAGCGGCAGCGTCGAGCTGGGCACCAAGAAGGAAGGCAGCGGCTTCACGCTGACCGACGACGGGCGCGGTGGCCACAAGACCACCAACCTGGGGAACAGCGAGTCCGGTGACGGCAAGGCCTTCACGGACGACGACGACGCCTGGGGCACCGGCAAGGCCGACGACCCGCAGACCGCGGCCGTCGACGCCCACTACGGCGCGGCCGAGACCTGGGACTACTACAAGAACGTGCACGGCCGCAGCGGCATCAAGGGCGACGGCAAGGGCGCCTCGTCCCGCGTCCACTACGGCAACAGCTACGTCAACGCGTTCTGGGACGACAGCTGCTTCTGCATGACGTACGGCGACGGCGAGGGCAACAAGAAGCCGCTCACCGCCATCGACGTCGCGGCGCACGAGATGTCGCACGGTGTCACCTCCGCCACCGCCAACCTCACCTACAGCGGCGAGTCCGGCGGCCTCAACGAGGGCACCTCCGACATCTTCGGGACCTCGGTCGAGTTCTACGCCAAGAACGACAAGGACCCGGGCGACTACCTCATCGGCGAGAAGATCGACATCAACGGTGACGGCAAGCCGCTGCGCTACATGGACAAGCCGTCCAAGGACGGTCAGTCGCAGGACAACTGGGACTCCAACACCGGCAACCTCGACCCGCACTACTCCTCGGGCGTCGCCAACCACTTCTTCTACCTGCTGTCCGAGGGCAGCGGCGCGAAGGAGATCGGTGGCGTCAAGTACGACAGCCCGACGGCGGACGGCAAGAAGGTCGAGGGCATCGGCCGGGACAAGGCCGAGAAGATCTGGTTCAAGGCCCTGACCGAGTACATGACCTCGAACACCGACTACAAGGCGGCCCGCGAGGCCACCGTCAAGGCCGCGACCGACCTCTACGGCAAGGACAGCGCCGAGGTCAAGGGCGTCGAGGCGGCCTGGACCGGCGTCGCCGTCAAGTGACACAACCGGCCGATGCACACTGATCGGCCCGGGGTAACGTGACCCCGAAGCGGGCGGTGTCCGGAGACCCTCCGGACACCGCCTTCGCGCGTCACGGGGCGGTCGGCGCGCGCAACGGGGCGGAGCGGGGGTCCGGATGGGCGAGACGATCAGGGTGCTGCTGGCCGACGACGAGGCCGTACTGCGGGCCGGGGTGCGCGCGATCCTCGCCACCGAACCCGGCATCGAGGTGGTCGCGGAGGCCGGCGACGGCCGCACGGCGGTCGACCTCGCGCTGCGGCACCGCCCCGACGTCTGCCTCCTCGACATCCGCATGCCGCGCCTGGACGGCCTGGCCGCGGCCGCCGAACTCGCCGCCGCTCTCCCGCAGACCGCGGTGGTCATGCTGACCACCTTCTCCGAGGACGACCACATCGCCGGCGCGCTCGGCGCGGGCGCCGCCGGCTTCCTGCTCAAGACCGGCGATCCGCGGGAGCTGATCGCCGGGGTCCGGGCCGTCGCGGAGGGCGGCGCCTGCCTGGCCCCGTCCGTCGCCCGGCGGGTCATCTCCCAGCTGGGGGAGGGGCAGTTGGGCCGGGGTGCGGCCGCCCGGGCGCGGGTCGCCGGGCTGACCCCGCGCGAGCGCGAGGTGCTCGGTCTGGTCGGCGCCGGGCTGTCCAACGCGGAGATCGCCCGCCGGCTGTTCCTGGTCGAGGGCACCGTCAAGGCCTACGTCAGCGCGGTCCTCGCCCGGCTGGGCCTCAAGAACCGCGTCCAGGCCGCGATCCTCGCCTACGAGGCCGGTCTGGTCCCCGCCCAGTGAGGCGCCTGCCGTCCCCGGCCGCACTGTGGTCCTGGACGCGGCGCGCGGACGCGGGACGGCTGCGCGCCCGGCTCCCCGGCCTCGTGCTGTGGCTGCTGCTGTGCGTCCCGCCGCTCTGCACCCTCGACGACCCCCCGGGGCCCCGGCGCTGGGCGACCCTGGCCGGCTTTCCGCTGCTCGCGCTGGCCGTGCTCGTCCGCCGACGGGCGCCGCTGGTGGCGGTCGCGGTGCCGGTCGTGCCGAGCCTGGTGCTGTCGGTGCAGCTGTTCACCGGTGCGTACGCCCTGGCGCTGGCCGTGCTCGGCTATCTCGCCGGGGTCCGGCCGGCCCGGGCCCGGCCCGCGCTGTGGTTCTTCACCGGTGTCGCGCTGGCCGGCGTTCCGGTGTGCGCGCTGGTCACCCGCACCCTGTGGCCGTGGTTCACCTTCCTGCTGGCGCTGCTGCTGAACGTGGTGCTGCCCTGGCTGCTGGGCCGCTACCGCCGCCAGTACGGCGAACTCGTCCGCACCGGCTGGCGGCTGGCCGACCGGATGGAGCGCGAGCAGCAGGCGGTCGCCGACCGCACCCGGCTGCGCGAACGGGCCCGGATCGCCGGCGACATGCACGACTCGCTCGGCCACGAGCTGGCGCTGATCGCGCTGCGGGCCGGCGCGCTGGAGCTGGACCCGGGGCTGGACGCGGACCGCCGGGCGGCGGCCGGTGAGCTGCGGGCGGCGGCCGGTGCGGCGACCGAGCGGCTGCGGGAGATCATCGGCGTGCTGCGGACGGACGACGAGGGCGCGCCGCGGCGGCCCGCGGACGGGAGCGTGGCGGGGCTGGTGGCGCGTGCCCGGGCGTCGGGGATGACGGTGACGCTGGAGCAGCCCGACGGCGCCGGACCGCTCGGCGGCGCGGAACGGCCGGGCGGGGCGGAGCAGCCGGGCGGGGATGCGGCCGGTCTGCCCGGCATGACCGGACCCGCCGTGCACCGGCTGGTCCAGGAGGCGCTCACCAACGCCGCCAAGCACGCCCCGGGCGCGGCCGTCCGGGTGCGGATCGAGCGGGCGGAGGGGCAGCTTCGGGTCACCGTCACCAATGCCGCGCCGCCGCCCGGCCCCGCCCCGGCGGCGGTCTCCGGCGGCAGCGGACTGGTCGGCCTGGACGAGCGGGTACGGCTGGCCGGCGGCACCCTGCGCACCGGCCCGGCCCCCGACGGCGGCTTCACGGTCACCGCCCACCTCCCCCTCGCCGGCGGCCCGTTCGCCGGCTCCGACGCCGCGCCCCAACCGACCGCCGCCGCCCGGGAGTTGGACCGGGCCCGGCGCCAGGTGCGGCGGCGGCTGCGCCAGACGGTGGCCGTCCCGCTCGCGGTGACCGCCGCACTGCTGGTGCTGATGGGCGTCTTCGCCCTGGTCAGCACCGACTGGACGATCCTGGACCGGGCGGACTACGACCGGCTGCGCCCGGGCATGCCGCGCACCCGGGTGGCCGACCTGGTGCCGTTCTTCCGGCTGGACGCACCCCCGGACGGCACCCCCGCACCGCCCCGCGGCTGGTCCTGCACGTACTACGGCGTCGACGCCGACCCCGACGCGGCGTACGAGCTGTGCTTCGCCGACGGCCGCCTGGTCAGGAAGGCCGTCGCGCACCGCCGGGACCGCTGACGCGGCGGTGACCCCCACCGCTCCCCCATCCGGGTGGCCCGCGCGTCGGCCACACCTCGAACGTCGCCCCAACCACCGCCAGAAGCAAGGGAGTTGAGCGCCTCAGCGGATCCCGGGCGGCTACCTACCCGCGCGTTTTCCGATATGGCCGATTCCACCCCCTCATGCGCTCTTGTACGAGATCCCTCCTGGAGAGAGGCTGCGGTGTGGCGCCGACCGGCCGCGGCGCGACACCGGTACTTCCGCACACCGCAACTCCGCTGTGATCACACCTGAGTTGAGGAGGCGAACGCCGATCGTGTCCGCCCAGCCCCGCAGCCTTCCGTACCGGGGTGGCCGTGTGTCCGCGAGGCCGCACCGGGCCGCTGGTTACGTACCAGTAGTTCACATTCCGCCGGAGTTCATGTCCTCCGGTCGAGGGAAGGCTCATCGAGTACGCCCCGGCCGGCCGTGTTCTCCGCCAGCCGGGTGAAGCGGACAGGAGCCCCCATGCCCGCACCCGGTCCCCCTCCCGTGGAGCGGATACAAAGGACAAAACCCCGCAAAGCATCACAAGCCCCAGGTGAGCCCATGATCGGTCGCATCCCTGTTCTGGACATCCGCCCGCAGATCGATTGCGGCCGCCGCCCGGCGAAGGCCGTGGTGGGCGAGACCTTCGAGGTCTCGGCCACGGTCTTCCGCGAGGGTCATGACGCGGTCGCGGCCAATGTGGTGCTGCGTAATCCCGCCGGCCGCTGCGGACCCTGGACACCGATGCAGGAACGGGCGCCCGGCACCGACCACTGGAGCGCCGAGGTCACCCCGGACGTCGAGGGCCGCTGGACCTTCACCGTCGAGGCCTGGTCGGACCCGCTGGCCACCTGGCGCAAGCACGCCGCGGTCAAGATCCCGGCGGGCATCGACACCGAGCTGGTCCTCGCCGAGGGCGCCGAGCTGCACGAGCGGGCGGCCGCCGACGTCCCCAAGAGCGACGGCCGGGAGGCGGTGCTGGCCGCCGTGGACGCCCTGCGCGACCCGAAACTGCCCGCCGCCACCCGGCTCGCCGCCGCGCTCGCCCCGCAGGTCATCGAGGCCCTGGGCCGCCACCCGCTGCGCGAACTGCTCACGGTCTCGCGCCCGATGCCGCTGGTCGTCGAGCGCCGCCGGGCCCTGTACGGCTCGTGGTACGAACTCTTCCCGCGCTCCGAGGGCGCGGTGGTCACCCCGAACGGCACGGCCGTCAGCGGCACCCTGCGCACCGCCGCCGAACGCCTGCCGGCCGTGGCCGCCATGGGCTTCGACGTCGTCTACCTCCCGCCCGTCCACCCCATCGGCACCTCCTTCCGCAAGGGCCCCAACAACGCCCTGTCGGCCGGCCCGGACGACGTCGGCTCCCCCTGGGCGATCGGCTCGGCGGCCGGTGGGCACGATGCGCTCCACCCCGACCTGGGCACCTTCGAGGACTTCGAACACTTCGTGCGCACCGCCCGTGACCTGCGGATGGAGGTCGCCCTGGACTTCGCGCTGCAGTGCTCGCCGGACCACCCCTGGGTCACCCTGCACCCGCAGTGGTTCCACCACCGCTCCGACGGCTCGATCGCGTACGCCGAGAACCCGCCGAAGAAGTACCAGGACATCTATCCGCTCGCCTTCGACGCCGACTTCCGCGGCCTGGTCCGCGAGACCGAACGGCTGCTGCGCTTCTGGATGGGCAAGGGCGTACGGATCTTCCGGGTGGACAATCCGCACACCAAACCGGTGGCCTTCTGGGAGAAGATCATCGGCGACATCAACCGCACCGATCCGGACGTGCTCTTCCTCGCCGAGGCGTTCACCCGCCCGGCCATGGTGCACACCCTGGCGCAGATCGGCTTCCAGCAGTCGTACACGTACTTCACCTGGCGCAACACCAAGCAGGAGCTGACCGAGTACCTCACCGAGCTGTCCGGCGAATCCGCCGCCTATCTGCGGCCCAACTTCTTCGTCAACACCCCGGACATCCTGCACGCCTACCTCCAGGAGGGCGGCCGCCCCGCCTTCGAGATCCGCGCCGTGCTGGCCGCCACCCTGTCCCCCACCTGGGGCGTGTACGCCGGATACGAGCTCTGCGAGTCGACCCCGGTACGCCCCGGCAGCGAGGAGTACCTCGACTCGGAGAAGTACCAACTCAGGCCGCGCGACTGGGATGCGGCGGCGAAGCAGGGGCGGACCATCGCCCCGCTGATCACCGCCCTCAACCGCATCCGCCGCCGGCACCCTGCCCTGCAGCAGCTCCGCAATCTGCACTTCCACCCCGTGGACAACGACGCCGTGCTCGCGTTCTCCAAGCGCGCGGGGCACGGTGACGGGACCGACACGGTGCTCACGGTGGTCAACCTCGACCCGCACCACACCCACGAGGCGACGGTGTCGTTGGACATGCCGGAACTCGGCCTCGGCCGGCACGAGTCCTTTCCGGTGCGCGACGAGCTCACCGGCGATACCTACCACTGGGGCAGGGACAACTATGTGCGCCTGGAGCCGGGCCGCTCGCTCGCGCCCGCCCATGTGCTGTCGCTGCGACCGTCCTCACCGATCGGAGGGTCACCCAATTGATCGTCAATGAGCCTGTCCCCGACACGTTCGAGGACACCCCGGCGAAGGACCGCGATCCCGACTGGTTCAAACGGGCCGTCTTCTACGAAGTCCTGGTGCGCTCGTTCCAGGACAGCAACGGCGACGGCATCGGTGACCTCAAGGGCCTCACCGCGAAACTCGACTACCTGCAGTGGCTGGGCGTGGACTGCCTCTGGCTGCCCCCGTTCTTCAAATCGCCGCTGCGGGACGGCGGTTACGACGTCGCCGACTACACCGCGGTGCTCCCCGAATTCGGTGATCTGGCGGACTTCGTGGAATTCGTGGACGCCGCGCACCACCGCGGCATGCGGGTCATCATCGACATGGTGATGAACCACACCAGCGACCAGCACCCGTGGTTCCAGGAGTCGCGCAGCGATCCGAACGGCCCGTACGGCGACTATTACGTCTGGGCGGACGACGACAAGCAGTACGGCGACGCCCGGATCATCTTCGTCGACACCGAGGCCTCCAACTGGACCTTCGACCCGGTCCGCAAGCAGTACTACTGGCACCGTTTCTTCTCCCACCAGCCGGACCTCAACTACGAGAACCCGGCGGTCCAGGAGGAGATGATCTCCGCACTGCGGTTCTGGCTGGACCTGGGCATCGACGGCTTCCGGCTCGACGCGGTGCCGTACCTCTACGCCGAGGAGGGCACCAACTGCGAGAACCTGCCGGCCTCGCACGCCTTCCTCAAGCGGGTCCGGGCCGAGATCGACAAGCAGTACCCGGACACCGTGCTGCTGGCCGAGGCCAACCAGTGGCCGGAGGACGTCGTCGACTACTTCGGTGACTACGGGTCGGCGGCGACGAATGCCACATGGCGTTCCACTTCCCGGTCATGCCGCGCATCTTCATGGCGGTGCGCCGCGAATCGCGCTATCCGGTCTCGGAGATCCTCGCCAAGACCCCGGCGATCCCGTCCGGCTGCCAGTGGGGCATCTTCCTCCGCAACCACGACGAGCTGACCCTCGAAATGGTCACGGACGAAGAGCGGGACTACATGTACGCGGAGTACGCCAAGGACCCGCGGATGCGGGCCAACATCGGCATCCGCCGCCGGCTGGCCCCGCTGCTCGACAACGACCGCAACCAGATCGAGCTGTTCACCGCCCTGCTGCTGTCGCTGCCCGGTTCGCCGATCCTCTACTACGGCGACGAGATCGGGATGGGCGACAACATCTGGCTCGGCGACCGGGACGCGGTGCGCACCCCGATGCAGTGGACCCCGGACCGCAACGCCGGATTCTCCTCCTGCGACCCGGGCCGGCTGTTCCTGCCGACCATCATGGACCCGGTCTACGGCTACCAGGTCACCAACGTCGAGGCCGCGATGAGTTCGCCGTCCTCGCTGCTGCACTGGACCCGCCGGATGATCGAGATCCGCAAGCAGAACCCGGCGTTCGGTCTCGGCAGCTACACCGAGCTGTCCTCCACCAACCCGGCGGTGCTGGCCTTCCTGCGGGCCTCGCCGGGCACCGGCGGCGCCGACGACGACCTGGTGCTGTGCGTCCACAACTTCTCCCGCTTCGCCCAGCCGACCGAGCTGGACCTGCGGGCGTTCAGCGGCCGCCATCCGGTGGAACTCATCGGCGGCGTCCGCTTCCCGGCCATCGGGGAACTGCCGTACCTGCTCACCCTCGCGGGCCACGGCTTCTACTGGTTCCGGCTGCGCAGAAACGCCACCTAGTGCCCCGGCCCTGACCGGGCACGGGCACCGAGCATCCCGCCCGTACGCGGCCGCATCCCGCGTACGGGCGTTTTTTGACCTTTCGCTCGGGCAGTCTCCTTACTACCGCACGGGCCGGGTGAGCCCTCGGTGGTCCCCGGTTCGAGGGGGACCACCGCGCAGCGGACACGCGCACCGGCACGACCGCTGCCGCGATCCCGACACCCCCGCCGGGAGGATCTTCACACCCTCCGTCCGGGGGTACCGCCACCGCGCCACCGCACAGTGAAGGCCGCATTCCGGGACACTTTGCCCTACCTGTCGTGTGCCCGGGGAAAGGACGCGACGCCATGTCGGACACCGCCCCGACCCGTGCCACCCGTAACACCCCTGACCACCGTCCGCTCGTCACCGCCCCCGATCTGCTCTCCTCGCTGGCACCGCTGCTCGCCGAATGGGTACCCCGCCAGCGCTGGTTCGCCGGCAAGGGGCGGCTTCTCACCGGCTTCGCCCTGCTGTCCGCGACCGAGCTGCTGCCGTGCGCCGGCGACGGCACCTCGCCCGGCCTGCTGCAGCTGCTGGTCCGGGCCCAGCAGAGCTCCCCGCCGAGCCGCACACCGGCCGGCGGGACCGCTACCAGCTGCTGCTCGGGGTGCATCCGGCGCCGCCGCCCCAGCTGGCACGGGCGGTGATCGGCCGGCCCGGCGGCGGCCCGCTGCGCGGCCGGGTGGTCTACGACGCACTGCTGGACAACCGGCTCTGCGGGCTGCTGCTGGAACGGCTGCGGGTCCCCGGGCGGCTCGGGGCCCTGCGCTTCTGCCGCGAACCCGACGCGGACATCCCCTCCGGACTACCGGCCCGGCCGATCGCCGTCGAGCAGTCCAACTCCTCGATCGTGTACGGGAATTCGTTCATCCTGAAGGTCTTCCGGCGGATCGAGCCGGGCATCAACCCCGATCTGGAACTGCCCCGGGCACTGGCGGACGCCAAGTGCGCCCGGGTCCCGGCACCCGCCGCGTGGTTCGAGTCGGCGGTCGCCGAGGAGAACGGCGAGGCGACCACGCTGGGCGTGCTCCAGCCGTTCCTGCCGGGCTCGGCGGACGGCTGGCAGCTGGCGCTCAACGCGCTCGCCGTCCGCGCCGACTTCACCGGTTCGGCCCGGGCGCTCGGGCACGCCACCGCCGAGGTGCACACCGCGCTGGCCCAGACGCTGCCGACCACCGAGCTGCGCCGCCCGCAGCTCGACGTGATCGCGGCCCAGATGATCGAGCGGCTGGAGGCCACCGCCCGGGCGGTACCCGTGCTCCAGCCCTACCGCGCCCGGCTGCGCACCGCCTTCGACGCGCTGGCCGCGGTCGGGCACGACGGCCGCAGCTGGGCCGCCCAGCGCATCCACGGCGACCTGCACCTGGGCCAGACGCTGCGCTCCGCCGACGAGGGCCGCTGGTCGCTGATCGACTTCGAGGGCGAACCGGCCCGTCCGCTGGCCGAGCGGCGCAAGCTGCAGCCCGCGGTGCGGGACGTCGCGGCCATGCTGCGCTCCTTCGACTACGCGGCGCGCAGCGGGCCGGCCGGCGCGGACCCCTGGGCGCTGGAGTGGGCCCGGCGCACCCGGGCCGCGTACTGCCTGGGCTATGCCGAGGCCGGCGGGCTCGATCCGCGCTCCGCGCCCGAGCTGATGCGGGCCTACGAGACCGACAAGGCGGTCTACGAGGTGCTCTACGAGGCCCGGCACCGGCCCGACTGGCTGTCCGTCCCGATGGCCGCGGTCCGGCGGCTGGCGGCGGGCGGCGAACCGGCCGTGGGCGTGGACGGATCCGGCCCGCCCTGACCCGCCCGCCCCGAGCCGACGACGCGACCCCCGACGCACCGCCGACGCACCGCCCCCCCCCGAGGAGGCCCCGCCCGTGACCGCCGCCCCACCGCCGTCCCGCCCCACCCCTCCCGACCCCGCGTCCACACCGGACGGGGCCGCCGCGAGCGCGACCGGGCCCGCCGCCCCCGGCCCCGGGACCGCGGCCCCCGGCAGCCGCGGCGCCCCGGCGTCCGGCACCCGTCCGCCCGCGCCCCGGGAAGCGGCCGCCGCACCCGGCGACCGGCCCGCCCGGCCACCCGGGACCGCGGCCGCCGCGGCGCGGCCCGGCACCGGCGGCCGCGGCGTACGGGCCGCCACCCCGCTGTCGGACGAGGACCGCGGCCGGCTGCTGGCCGGCGCGCACCACGACCCGCACGCGCTGCTCGGCGCCCACCCCGTGCGCGGCGGGCTGCTCATCCGTACCCTTCGGCCGTTCGCGAGCGGTGTCACCGTCCTGGCGGACGGGCTGCGCGCCGAGCTGCACTCCGAGGGCGACGGGCTGTTCGCCGGCGTGCTGCCGCTGCGCACCGTCCCGGAGTACCGGCTGCTGGTCGACTACGGCGAGAGCACCGCGACCGTGCACGACCCGTACCGCTTCCTGCCCACGCTGGGCGAACTCGACCTGCACCTGTTCAGCGAGGGCCGGCACGAGCAGCTCTGGCGGGCGCTGGGCGCCCACGTCATGGACCACCAGGGCGTGACCGGCACCCGCTGCACGGTCTGGGCGCCCAACGCGCAGGGCGTCCGCGTCGTCGGCAACTTCAACTGCTGGGACGGCACCGGCCATCCGATGCGGTCGCTGGGTTCCTCCGGTGTCTGGGAGCTGTTCCTGCCGGACCTCGGCGAGGGCGAGCTGTACAAGTTCGAGATCACCCGGCCGGACGGCTCGCGGACGGTGCGCGCCGACCCGATGGCCCGCCGGACCGAGTGCCCGCCGGCCACCGCCTCGGTCGTGCACACCTCGCGCCACCGCTGGCAGGACGACGACTGGATGGCGCGGCGCTCCCAACGTCCGGTCCACCAGGCGCCGTTCTCCGTCTACGAGGTGCACCTGGCGTCCTGGCGCCCCGGTCTCACCTACCGGCAGCTCGCCGCCCAGCTGCCGGCCTACGTCAAGGACCTGGGCTTCACCCACGTCGAGTTCATGCCGGTCGCCGAGCACCCCTTCGGCGGGTCCTGGGGCTATCAGGTGACCGGCTTCTACGCGCCGACGGCCAGGATGGGCACGCCGGACGACTTCAAGTTCCTGATCGACGCCCTGCACCGGGCGGGCATCGGCGTGCTGATGGACTGGGTGCCGGCACACTTCCCGCGCGACGACTGGGCGCTGGCGGAGTTCGACGGGCGGCCGTTGTACGAGCCGCAGGACCCGTCCCGGGCCGCGCACCCCGACTGGGGCACCCTGGAATTCGACTACGGCCGCACCGAGGTCCGTAACTTCCTGGTGGCCAACGCGGTGTACTGGTGCGAGGAGTTCCACATCGACGGACTGCGGGTGGACGCGGTCGCCTCGATGCTCTACCTCGACTACTCCCGCGAGGACGGCGGCTGGACCCCGAACGTCAACGGCGGCCGGGAGAACCTCGACGCGGTGGCCTTCCTCCAGGAGATGAACGCCACGGTCTACCGGCGCTGCCCCGGCGTCGTCACCATCGCCGAGGAGTCCACCGCCTGGGACGGCGTCACCCGCGCCACCCACCACGTCGGGCCCGGCGGCTTCGGCGGTCTGGGCTTCGGCCTGAAGTGGAACATGGGCTGGATGCACGACTCGCTCGGCTACGTCTCCAAGGAGCCGGTGCACCGCAAGTACCACCACGGCGAGATGACCTTCTCGATGATCTACGCCTACTCCGAGAACTACGTGCTGCCGATCTCGCACGACGAGGTGGTGCACGGCAAGCAGGCACTGGTGTCGAAGATGCCCGGGGACTGGTGGCAGCAGCGCGCCAACCACCGGGCGTACCTGGGCTTCATGTGGGCGCACCCGGGCAAGCAACTCCTCTTCATGGGGCAGGAGTTCGCCCAGGGCGCGGAGTGGGCGGAACGCCACGGCCCGGACTGGTGGCTGCTCGACCCGTCGTACGAGGCAGAACCGGACCACCGGGGCGTCCGCGATCTGGTCCGGGAGCTGAACCGGCACTACGCCGCGACCCCGGCGCTGTGGGAGCGGGACACCGAACCGGCCGGCTTCCAGTGGATCGACGGCGACGCGAGCGAGGACAACGTCTTCTCGTTCCTCCGTTTCGCCGCCGACGGTGCCCCGCTGGTGTCGGTCACCAACTTCTCGCCGGTCGTCCGGCACGGGTACCGGATCGGCGTCCCGGACGACGTCCCGGTCTGGCGCGAGGTGCTCAACACCGACGCGGCGCGCTACGGCGGCAGCGGCGTGGCCAACCCCGATCCGCTGAAGACCGAAACGGTGCCCTGGAACGGGCGGACCAGCTCCGTCCCGCTGGTGCTGCCGCCGCTGGCCACGATCTGGCTCCAGCCGGCGTAGGCGTTCCCGCTGACGGCCGAAGGGGCGGACGCCGCGACCGGCGTCCGCCCCTTCTCCCCTGCTGCGGCCGTGGATCAGACCGTGGCGGACTCCTTCGCCCCGCCGTCCCGGGGGCCGGCGACCGCGGCGGGCGGCGCCGGGTCCGCGGCCGGGCCGTGCGCGTCGACGGACAGCGTCTTCTCGTCGAACGGGATCCGGCCGGCCAGCACCTCGGCCGCCCGGGCCCGGTCGATCTCCTTGGTCCAGGTCCCGACGAGCACGGTGGCGACCGCGTTGCCGGCGAAGTTGGTCAGCGCCCGGGCCTCGCTCATGAAGCGGTCGATGCCGACGATCAGGCCGACGCCGTCGACCAGTTCGGGGCGGTGCGACTGCAGGCCGCCGGCCAGCGTGGCCAGGCCCGCGCCGGTGACACCGGCGGCCCCCTTGGACGCGATGATCATGAAGACCAGCAGCGAGATCTGCTGTCCGAGCGCGAGCGGCTTGCCCATCGCCTCGGCCACGAACAGCGAGGACATCGTCAGGTAGATCGCGGTGCCGTCGAGGTTGAAGCTGTAGCCGGTCGGGACGGTGATGCCGACCACCGGCTTGCTGACGCCCAGGTGCTCCATCTTCGCGATCAGCCGGGGCAGCGCCGACTCCGAGGAGGACGTCGACAGGATCAGCAGGAACTCCCGGGCGAGGTACTTCAGCAGCAGGAAGATGTTGACCCCGGCGACCAGCCGGAGCAGCGCGCCGAGCACCACGATCACGAACAGCAGACAGGTGACGTAGAAGCCGACCATGATGATGGCCAGCGACTTCAGCGCGTCCAGGCCGGTCTCGCCGACCACCGCCGCGATCGCGCCGAAGGCACCCACCGGCGCCGCCCACATGATCATGGCCAGCACCCGGAAGACCAGCTTCTGCAGGTGGCCGACGCCGCGCAGCACCGGCTCGCCCGCCGAGCCCAGCGCCTGCAGTCCGAAGCCGACCAGCAGCGCCACCAGCAGCGTCTGCAGCACCTCGCCCTGGGTGAAGGCGGAGACCAGCGTGGTGGGGATCATGCCGAGCAGGAACTCGGGCAGCGATTCGGCGCTGCCCGAGGCCTGCGCGTGGCCCGCGTGCCGCACGGATTCGGTCAGGTGCAGCCCGGAGCCGGGCTCCAGGACGTTCCCGACGACCAGGCCGATGGCCAGCGCGACGGTCGACATCACCATGAAGTAGCCGAGGGCCAGTCCGCCCACCGCGCCGACCTTGGCGGCCTTACGGACCGAGCCGACGCCCAGCACGATGGTGCAGAAGATGATCGGCGAGATCATCATCTTGATCAGGTTCACGAACCCGGTACCGAGCGGCTTGAGCTCGACGGCGACACCGGGGGCGGCGAAGCCCACGATGATGCCGAGGAGCACCGCCCCGATCACGGCGATGTAGAGGAAGTGGGTCCGGTCCCGCTTCGCCGGCGCGGCTTCCTCGGTGGTTGCCCCGGACGGCGGGGTCTGTGCAGCCACGGCTGCCTCCTCGGGTCTACGGTCCTGCGCCTGATCTGGGGCACCACCCAGGCCGTTCAGGCACTGGGGAGGCTCGGCGCACGATGAGTCCCGGCGACTATGCAGGCCCACTGTGGCGCCCGTCACCCTTACGTACATTTCGTTCACGTAAAAGTGACCCGGCAGACTGTTCCGTATGCGACTCCCCCGACCCCGCGGGCCCCGGTGGCCCGGCCGGCTGCGCGGCCCCCGCAGCCTGGCCGGCCAGCTCTTCGCCATGCAGGTGGTGCTGGTCGCGGTGGTCGTCGTGGGCTGCGCCGGGTTCGCGTACCTCAGTGCCGGGCGGCAGGCGGAGGAGACGGCGCAGCGGCAGGCGACCGCGGCCGCGACCGCCGTGGCCGATTCCCCGGCCGTGGTGGCGGCGGCCCGCACCAAGCACCCGACGGCCGCGCTCCAGCCGTACACCGAGCGGCTGCGGCGCGACGCGGGGGTGGACTTCGTGGTCGTGATGGCTCCGGACGGGACCCGCTGGACGCATCCGGAGCCGTCCGCGATCGGGCGGAAGTACCTGGGGCACATCGGCCCGGCACTGCACGGCCGGATCTTCCCGGAGACGCACCTGGGGGTGCTCGGCCCGTCCGTACGGGTGGTCGCCCCGGTCCGCGATCCGCGGGCCGGCGGCCGGATCACCGCGCTGGTCAGCTCGGGGATCACGATCAAGACGATCAGCCGGCAGCTGCGCGAGCAGGTGCTCGCGGTGGTCGGGGTGGCCGCGGCGGCGCTGGTGCTGGGCGGTGCCGGCACGTACGTGATCAACGCCCGGCTGCGCCGCCACACCCACGGCATGAACGCCCAGGAGCTCGGCCGGATGCACGACTACCACCAGGCGGCGCTGCACGCCGTGCGCGAGGGGCTGCTGATGCTGGACGGGCGGCGCCGGGTCGCGCTGATCAACGACGGCGGGCGGGAGCTGCTGGGCCTGTCCGGGGACGCGGTGGGCCGGGCGGTGACCGAGCTGGGGCTGCCGGAGCCGCTGACCGAGGCGCTGCGGGAGCCCGGGCCGCGGGTCGACGAGCTGCATCTGACCCGCGACCGGGTGCTGGTGGTCAACTCCGCGCCGGTCTCCGGCGGCGAGCAGCGCGGCAGCGTCGTCACCCTGCGGGACCACACCGAACTCCAGGCGCTCTCCGGCGAGTTGGACTCGGTGCGGGGCTTCGCCGAGGCGCTGCGGTCGCAGGCGCACGAGGCCGCCAACCGGCTGCACACCGTGGTCTCGCTGATCGAGCTGGGCCGGGCCGAGGAGGCGGTGACGTTCGCCACCGCCGAGCTGGAACTGGCGCAGGCGCTGACCGACCAGGTCGTCGGGGCGGTCGCCGAACCGGTGCTGGCCGCGCTGCTGCTGGGCAAGGCCGCCCAGGCCAACGAGCGCGGGGTGGAGCTGACCCTGACACCGGACAGCCGGATCGACGACGGGGTACTGCCGCCCGGGCTGCCGACCCGGGACCTGGTGACGGTGCTGGGCAACCTCCTCGACAACGCCATCGACGCGGCGGCCCCGGGCCCGGAGCACGCCCCGGTCGCGCCGCCGCGGGTGCGGGTCACCGCCCGCGCGGACGGCGGCGAGCTGCTGCTGCGGGTGGCGGACAACGGGCCGGGGGTGGCCGCGGAGACCGCCGAGGAGATCTTCCGGCGGGGCTGGAGCACCAAGCAGGGCGCGGCCGGCCGCGGACTGGGGCTGGCTCTGGTGCGGCAGGCGGTGCGGCGCAACGGCGGCACCGTGACCCTGGAACGGGCGGCGGAGGGCGGCGCGCGGTTCACCGTGCGCCTGCCGCTGCGGACGGGAGCGTCGGCATGAGCAGGGCATGCGGGCCGGCCGGCCCGGCCGAGGGAGGTGGGTGGCGGTGAGCCCCTTGGACATCCGGGTGCTGGTCGTCGAGGACGATCCGGTGGCCGCCGACGCGCACGCCCTGTACGTCGGGCGGGTGCCCGGCTTCACCGTGTCCGGCACCGCGCACTCCATGGGCGACGCCCGCCGCCACCTCGACCAGCACCCGGTCGATCTGCTGCTGCTGGACCTGTATCTGCCCGACGGGCACGGGCTGCAGCTGGTGCGGACGCTGCGCGCGGCCGGGCACGGGGCCGACATCATCGCGGTCACCTCGGCCCGCGATCTGGCGATGGTCCGGGAGGGCGTCTCGCTGGGCGTGGTGCAGTACGTGCTGAAGCCGTTCACCTTCGCCACGCTGCGGGACCGGCTCACCCGGTACGCCGAGTTCCGCGCCACGAGCGGGGAGGCCAGCGGGCAGGACGAGGTGGACCGGGCGATCGCCGCGCTGCGCGCCCCGCGGCCGGCCGCGCTGCCCAAGGGGCTGACCGCGGCCACCCTGCGGGCGGTGACCGATGTGCTGCGGGCCGCCGAGCGCGGGCTGACCGCCGCCGAGGCCGCCGCCGACGTGGGCATTTCCCGGATCACCGCGCGCCGCTATCTGGAGCATCTGGTGGACGGCGGCCGGGCGGCCCGCGCGCCGCAGTACGGCCAGGTCGGCCGGCCCGAATTGCGCTACCGCTGGTCGGGCCATTGACCCGCTGTGATCGGTGACTTACGTTCAGCGGGCAGCACCCCACAGTGAGTTGACCGTGAGTTGGCCGTGGTCCCGCAGGAGGTCTGCCGTGCGTCCCACCGCTCCGCTGATTCTGCTCGTCGCCGCCGCCGTCGCCGCCGGGACGCTCACCGGCTGCGGCAGCGGGTCCGGCAGCGACAAGGACACCGTCAAGGTGGCCTTCATCAAGGACACCAACGCCAAGGTCACGGTGCGGGACGACTACATCCGCCTGGTGGCCCGGCAGTTCGAGAAGAACAACGCGGGCAAGAAGGTCCGGCTGATCCCGATCCAGGCGTCGGAGAACGACTACTACGCCAAGATCCAGCAGATGATGCGCTCCCCCAGGACCGCCCCCGACCTGGTCTACGAGGACACCTTCCTGGTCAACTCCGACATCAAGGCGGGGCTGCTGCGGCCGCTGGACGCGCAGGTGACGTCGTGGGCCGACTGGCGGCAGTTCGAGCCGGCCGCGAAGGCCGCGGCCCGGGGCCGGACGGGAGGACGTACGGCGTCCCGGACGGTACGGACACCCGCGGGCTGTGGTTCAACAAGAAGATCTTCCACCGGGCCGGGTTGCCGGCGAACTGGCGGCCGAGGAGCTGGGACGAGGTGCTGGCCGCGGCCCGGACCATCAAGAAGAAGGTCCCCGGGGTGATCCCGCTGAACGTCTTCACCGG
Organism: Streptomyces endophytica; assembly: GCF_026153355.1. GTDB lineage: Bacteria > Actinomycetota > Actinomycetes > Streptomycetales > Streptomycetaceae > Streptomyces > Streptomyces endophytica. The sequence goes on from NZ_CP110636.1 coordinate 558,151, forward strand.
CAAGGGCGCCGGCGAGGCGGCCGTGATGCAGGGCTTCGAGATGCTGCTGTACGGCACGGGGCGGGACCCGCTGTACGACCCGGCGGCCAAGAAGTGGGTCACCGGCAGCAAGGGCTTCCGGGACAGCCTGGCCTTCATCGACACCGTCTACAAGGAGGGGCTCGGCCCCGAGGTCTCCGACGCGCTCAGCCCCAACATCCAGACCAATGTGGCCGCCGAACTGCTCCCCGAGGAGAAGCTGGCGATCGACCTGGACGGCTCGTGGCTGGGCCAGCAGTGGCAGAAGACCGGCGGCGGCAACCCCTGGCCGCAGTGGTCGACGACGCTGGGCCAGACGCCGTTCCCCACCCAGCACGGTGGCCCGCCCGGCACGGTGAGCCTGGCCGGCGGCTGGACCTGGTCGGTGCCGCGGCGGGCCCAACAGCCCGACCTGGCCTGGAAGTTGATCCAGACCTTCCAGTCGAAGGCGAACGCGCTGGAGTGGTGCGTACGGGGCGCGCAGATCTCGGTGCGCAAGGACGTCGCGACCGATCCGCGCTATCTGAAGTCCGTCCCCGGCATCGGCTTCTTCACCTCGCTGGTGAAGGTCAGCCGCTTCCGTCCGGCGCTGCCCGAGTACCCGAAGGTCGCGGCGGCGATCGGGGAGGCGATGGAGGCGGTCACCGCCGATGACTCCTCGCCTGCCGAGGCGGCCAAGGACTACGACGAGGGCCTCGGGTCGATCGTGGACGGCCGGACCGTCGCCCGGCCGTGACCGGCACCGTCGCCGGCGCCCGGACCGCCGCGCCCGCCCGCACGCCGCGGGCCGTCCCGGTCCGCACCCGGCTGCTGCGCTGGTCGCCGCTGCTCCCGGCCACCGTCCTGCTGATGCTCTTCCTGGCCGGCCCGATCGCCTACTGCGTCTACCTGGCCTTCACCGACACCCAGCTGACCGGTCAGGAGTCGGCGTCCTTCGTGGGCCTGGCCAACTTCCGGCAGGCGTTCGGCGATCCGGGCTTCCGCAACGCGGTGGTGCTGACGCTGGTGTTCACGGTGCTCTCCTCGATCCTCGGGCAGAACACCCTCGGCCTGGCGCTGGCCGGTCTGATGCGGCGCGCCTCGCGTCCCGTGCGGGTGCTGACCGGTGCCGTGGTGATCACCGCCTGGGTGCTCCCGGAGATCGTCGCCGGCTTCCTGCTGTACACGTTCTTCGAGCGGCGCGGCACCCTGAACGCGGTGCTGTCCTGGCTCCATCTGCCCACCCAGAACTGGCTGTTCACGCTGCCGATCCTGGCGGTGTCGTTCGCCAACGTCTGGCGCGGTACGGCGTTCTCGATGCTGATCTACTCCGCGGCGCTGTCCGGGATCCCGCCGGAGGTCACCGAGTCCGCCGAGGTGGACGGCGCGGGCGGGCTGCGCCGGCTGTGGCACATCACGCTGCCGATGATCCGCCGTTCCATCGGCACGAACCTGATGCTCAACACCCTGCAGACGCTCTCCGTCTTCGGGCTGATCTGGGCGATGACCCGGGGCGGCCCGGGCAACCGCAGCCAGACGCTGCCGGTGTTCATGTACGACCAGGCGTTCCTGAAGTCGCTGATCGGCTACGGCACCGCGGTGGCACTGCTGTTGCTGCTGGTGGGCGCGGTGTTCGCGGCCGGCTGGCTGCGCCTGATGCGCGAGGAGGTCTGACGCGGTGCCGCTGCCCCTCCCCCGGCGGGTCGTCCGCCGGCTGGCCGCCGATGCCGGACTGCTGCTCGTCGCGGTGGCGTTCGCCGTTCCGCTGCTGTGGCTGGTGCTGGCGTCGCTGGACGCGCACGCCACGCTGCGGGTGCGGCCGCCGGCGCCCCCGACGCTGGGGAACTTCTCGGCGGTGCTGACCGACGAGATCACCTTCACGCCGATGCTCAACAGCCTGCTGATCTGCGGCGGCGCCACCCTGCTCACGGTGGTCTGCGCGGCGCTGGCCGCCTATCCGCTGTCCCGCTTCCGCTCCCGCTTCGCCCGCCCGTACCTGCTGACCATCCTGTTCTCGACGTGTCTGCCGATCACCGCGGTGATGGTGCCGGTGTACGGGCTGTTCGTGCAGATCAACCTGATCGACACCCGCTACGGCACCGCACTGTTCCTGGCCGCCGCCCAACTCCCGTTCGCTGTCTGGCTGATGAAGAACTTCATGGACGGGGTGCCGCGGGCCCTGGAGGAGGCGGCGTGGACCGACGGCGCGTCGTGGTGGCAGACCCTGCTGCGGGTGATCCTGCCGCTGATGGGGCCCGGACTCGCGGTGGTCGCCATCTACACCTTCATCATGATGTGGGGCAATTTCTTCGTGCCGTTCATGCTGCTGCTCTCCCCGGAGCAACTGCCCGCGTCGGTCAGCATTTTCAATTTCTTCGGCAATTACGGGGCCATCGCGTTCGGCGAACTCGCGGCATTCTCCCTCCTTTACTCGACACCGGTCGTGCTGCTGTACGTCCTCATTTCCCGGCGACTCGGCGGGGGTTTCGCGCTGGGCGGCGCCGTGAAGGGTAGTGAAGGAGAGGTGGGCCGGTCGACGCTGGTGAGCGACCCATCGACCGGAAATCTTCACGCCCCGACAGCGAAAAACCGACCGGCTAGGAGGTTCCTACGACTTTCATCCTTGGGTTTCCACACGATAGGTGCGAAGCCACATCGTCACTTACCGTATGCCGGTGAACACGCACGCCGGGGAGCCGCGCAGGCCCCCTTTCGACGCCACCGCCGCCCGCCGGCTCCGCGAGGCCCTCGGCATGACCCCCGCCCATGTCGCCTACGGAATTCGCGCCGCTTATGGAATTCCGGTCTCCCCGGCCACGGTGGCGTCCTGGGAATTGGGCGAAAGCGCTCCTACGGAATCCGAACTGACCGCGCTCGCCGGTGCCCTGTGGTGCGCGCCCGGCGAACTGCTCGGCGCCCCCGGCACCCTGCGCGAGTACCGCCTCGCGGCCGGTCTGGCACCGGACGCGCTCGCCCTGCGGATCGGCATGGACCAGGCCGGGTACGAGCGTCTGGAGGCGGGCGGGAAGTGGGGCGGCAGCGAGCGGCAGGCCGCCGCGCTGGCCGAGACGCTGGACCTGCCGCTGCCCGCGCTGCTCCGCTTCACCGGCCAGGACGCCAAGCTCTCCGAGCTGCTGACCAGCGCGGCCACCACCCGCTGGCAGGCGTACGTCCGGCCGGTCGGCAAGCTCGTCCCGGTGTCCAAGCAGCGGATCCAGGAGGTCCTGCAGGCGCTGCACGCCGACTACCAGGCGTCGATGGCGGCTACGCTCAATTGGGGCGGCGGCGACGGGACCGGGGAGTCGGGCGAGGCGGGTCGCGCCTTCCTCGACGGCATCCTCGCCGAGTTCTGGGCACGCATCGGCGATCTGCCCTGACCGCGCGCCCCGCCCGGCAGCGCGCGCACGACCCTGAGGGATCCCGTCGGTCCCAGGTCGTACGGCCGTCCCCCCAGAGATGGACTCCGGGGGCCGGTGTCACCCTTCCGATCGGTCCGGCTTTCCGTCCCTGGGGCCGACGACCAGGCTGACCTGCGCCTTCGAGAATGGGGAGGTCGAATTTCCCGTCCCCTTCCAGGAGTCCCGTGTCCCACCCGGCCGCCTTCCCGGGCCTTCCCGGCTCGTCCGCACCCACCCGCGCCGCCGGCGCCGTCGCCGCCCGCGCCACCGACCTGAGCAAGGTCTACGGCCAGGGGGAAACCCGGGTGGTGGCGCTGGACTCCGTCTCCGTGGACTTCGGCAAGGCCCGGTTCACCGCGATCATGGGCCCGTCCGGCTCCGGCAAGTCCACGCTGATGCACTGCATGGCGGGCCTGGACAAGATCTCCGGCGGTTCGGCCCGGATCGGGGACGTGGAGCTGGGGTCGCTCAACGACAAGCAGCTGACCCGGCTGCGCCGCGACAAGATCGGCTTCATCTTCCAGGCGTTCAACCTGCTGCCCACGCTCACCGCGCTGGAGAACATCACCCTCCCCATGGACATCGCGGGCCGCAAGCCCGACCGGGAGTGGATCAGCGCGGTCATCGAGACCGTCGGGCTGGGCGGACGGCTGGCGCACCGGCCGGCCCAGCTCTCCGGCGGCCAGCAGCAGCGGGTCGCGGTGGCCCGGGCGCTGGCCGCCCGGCCGGAGATCATCTTCGCCGACGAGCCGACCGGCAACCTCGACTCCCGCTCCGGCGCCGAAGTCCTGGGCTTCCTGCGCGAGTCGGTGCGGGCGATGGAGCAGACGGTGGTGATGGTCACCCACGACCCGGTCGCGGCCGGCTACGCGGACCGGGTGGTCTTCCTGGCCGACGGCCGGATCGTCGAGGAGCTGCACGAGCCGACCGCGGACGCGGTGCTCGACCGGATGCGGCTGTTCGACGCCAAGGGCCGGACCAGCTAGCCGAGGGCCGGACCAGCCGACGCGGGCCCGCCCGCACCTCATGTATCCCGAGCCCCGGACCCAGGACTGACACCACCACCATGCTGCGTACCGCACTGCGCAATGTCCTTGCGCACAAAGCCCGTTTGCTGATGACCGCCCTCGCGGTGCTGCTCGGCGTCGCCTTCGTCGCCGGCACCCTGATCTTCAGCGACACCGTCGGCGAGGCCGTCAAGAACGCCTCCACCAAGAACCTCAAGGACGTGGCCGTCTCCGTCCAGGCCATCAACGACGACCCCCATGGGCCCGTAGCCGTCCAAGCCGGCAAGGACGGCAAGCGGGCCACCGCCCTCGACGACCGGCTGGCGGACCGGATCCGCGCGCTGCCGGGCGTGGCCGCGGTACGGCCGGACGTCACCGGCCAGGCCACCCTGGCCGGCCGCGACGACCAGCCGGTCGGCAACGGCTGGCAGAACCTCGCGGTCAACTACCGCCCGGGCAAGGACGGCACGGACCCCCGCTACCCGCTCGTGCGGGGCCGCGGCCCGGCGAACGGCGGCGAGATCGCGCTGGCCGAGTCCACCGCCGAGGCGGCCGGGGTCACGCTCGGCGACACCGTACGGTTCGCCACCGACGGGCCGCTGCTGAAGAAGAAGCTGGTCGGCATCGTGCACAGCGACGACCCGCAGGTGACCGCGGGCGGCAGCCTGGCGCTCTTCGACACCGCCACCGCACAGCGGCTCTACCTGCACCCCGGACAGTTCGACGAACTGATCGTGTCGGCCACGCCCGGCACCGACCAGCAGGCCCTGACCGCCAAGGTCCGTGAGCTGCTGCCGAAGGACCGCGCCGAGGCGACCAGCGGCAGCACCCTCGCGGCCCAGCAGGCCCAGATGATCGCCCTGCAGAACAAGGCACTGAGCACGACCCTGCTGACCTTCGCCGGAATCGCCCTGTTCGTCGGGGTGTTCATCATCGCCAACACCTTCACCATGCTGATCTCGCAGCGCAGCCGGGAGATCGCGCTGCTGCGCGCGGTGGGTGCCTCGCGCCGCCAGGTGGTGCGCTCGGTGCTCGCCGAGGCGGCGCTGCTGGGCCTGGTCTCCTCGGTCGTCGGCTTCGCGCTGGGGCTGGGGATCGCGGTGGGCATGCGGACGGTGCTGAACGCCAACGGCGCGGGCTTCCCGGACGGTCCGGTGGTCATCGCCCCCACCACGGTGCTGGCCTCGCTGGCCGTGGGCGTCGTGGTGACCGTGCTCGCCGCCTGGCTGCCGTCCCGCAAGGCGGCCCGGATCGCGCCGGTGGAGGCGCTGACCACCGTCGAGGCGCCGCCCGCGCCCCGCAGCCTGGTCGTCCGCAACACCCTCGGTCTGCTGCTCACCGGCCTGGGCGTGGCGGTGATGCTGTACGTCTCCACCCTGAACAGCGGGGACGACGTGCCGATCGCCATGGCCGGTTCGGCGCTGACCCTGACCGGCGTGATCGTGCTGGCGCCGCTGCTGTCCCGGCCGCTGGTCTCGCTGGCCGGGCTGGTCACCACCCGGCTGTTCGGGGTCGCCGGAAAGCTGGCCAAGGAGAACGCGCTGCGCAATCCGCGCCGCACCGCGGCGACCGGGTCCGCGCTGATGATCGGGCTCACCCTGATCACCGGCATGACCGTGGTGGGCCACTCGGCACAGCTCGGCATGGACAAGATGGCGGCCGACGGGCTGACCGCGGACTACCGGATCAACACCTCGACGTTCGTCGGTCTGGACCCCGAGCTGTCGAAGAAGGTGGCGAAGGTCCCGGGCGTCGAGGCGGCAGCGCCGCTGCGCGGCACGGGCTTCAGCACCGGCGGCAGCGGCGAGGGCAGCTTCGGCTACCTCCGCGGCACCGACCTCACCCAGATCGACAAGGTCACCCGGATCACGTTCACCGAGGGCTCGCTGGACGCCGTCCGGGCCGGCGGGATCGCGATCTCGAAGACGGGCGCCAAGCTGCACGGCTGGCACGCCGGCGACACGGTGAGCGCCCGGTTCGGCGAAGGCCCCGAAGACGCCAAGAAGCGGCCGACCCGGCTGAAGGTCGCCGCCGTCTATCAGGACAACGAGATCCTCGGGGAGTCCTTCGCCGATGTCTCGCTGGTCGACCCGCACCTGTCCCTCGTGAAGAACGACGACCTGCTGGTGAAGGCGGCGGACGGGGCGTCCCCCGCGCTGACCAAGGAGATCCGGCACGCGCTCGGCGACAGTCCGCTGCTGAAGGTCCAGACCCGCGACGACCTGCGCAAGGAGGACGCCGGCAAGATCGACACCGTCGTCAACATGGTGTACGGACTGCTGGGCATGGCCGTGATCATCGCGGTGGTCGGTGTGGTCAACACCCTGGCGATGTCGGTGTTCGAGCGGACCCGGGAGATCGGACTGCTGCGGGCGATCGGCCTGGCGCGGACCGGCATCAAGCAGATGGTGCGGCTGGAGTCGGTGGTCATCTCGCTGTTCGGCGCGGTGCTCGGCATCGGGGTCGGGATCTTCCTGGCCTGGGCCGGCGGCAGCCTGGTCGGCTCGTCGTTCCCGACGTACGAGATGGTGCTGCCCTGGGGCAGGCTGGCGCTGTTCCTGCTGATCGCGCTGGTGGTCGGCGTCCTGGCGGCGCTGTGGCCGGCCCGCCGGGCGGCCCGGCTGAACACGCTGGAGGCGATCGGCGCCGAGTGAGGCGGCGGCCGAACCCGGCGGCACACGCAACGGCGGCGCGCCTTCCCCTGCCGGGGGAGGCGCGCCGCCGTGTTGGTTGCGCCGCCGTGTTGGTTGCGCCGCCGTGTGCGGGTTCGCCGCCGTGGTGGTTTCGCCGCGGTGCGGGGGGGGCCGGCTCAGAAGACCGACTCGGCCTCGTCCATCCGCCACCCCGGCACGGTCTTGAGCTCGGTGATCGCGTCGGCCAGCGGCACCATCGTGATGTCCGTGCCGCGCAGTGCGGTCATCCTGCCGAAGTCACCGCGGTGCGCGGCCTCGACGGCGTGCCAGCCGAAGCGGGTGGCCAGCACCCGGTCGTACGCGGTCGGGGTGCCGCCGCGCTGGACGTGACCGAGGATGACCGGCCGGGCCTCCTTGCCGAGGCGGTGCTCCAGTTCGCGGGCGAGGGCGGTGCCGATGCCCTGGAAGCGCTCGTGGCCGAACTGGTCGATGGCGCCCTTGCCGTAGTCCATGGAACCCGGCGCCGGGTGTGCGCCCTCGGCGACGCAGATGACCGCGAACTTCTTGCCGCGGGAGAACCGCTCCTCGACCATCGTGCACAGGTCGGCCGGGTCGAAGGGGCGCTCGGGCAGGCAGATGGCGTGGGCGCCGCCGGCCATCCCGGACTCCAGCGCGATCCAGCCGGCGTGCCGGCCCATCACCTCGACGACCATGACCCGCTGGTGGGACTCCGCGGTGGTCTTGAGGCGGTCGATGGCCTCGGTCGCCACGCCGACGGCGGTGTCGAAGCCGAAGGTGCGGTCGGTGGAGGAGATGTCGTTGTCGATGGTCTTGGGGACGCCGACAACGGGCAGCCCGGCGTCCGACAGCATCCGGGCCGCGGTGAGGGTGCCCTCGCCGCCGATCGGGATCAGGACGTCGATGCCGTAGTCCTTGGAGTGGTCCTTGGCGTCCTCGCAGGCCTCTTGCAGTCGGGCGCGCTCCAGACGGGAGGAGCCGAGGATGGTGCCGCCGCGGGCGAGGATGCCGCTGACCGCCTCCAGGTCCAGCTTGCGGAAGCGGCCGTCGAGCAGGCCGGCGAAGCCGTCCTCGAAACCTATGACCTCGTCGCCGTGGCCGGTGAGGGCGCGGTGGACGACGGACCGGATCACAGCGTTCAGGCCGGGGCAGTCGCCGCCTGCGGTGAGGACTCCGATACGCATCGTGCTGTGTCTCCTGTGCTCGCTGTGGGTTCCTGAGCCGGTCCGATTGTTTCACGGGCCCGACGGGTCCCGGCCTCACACATCGACCCCACCCCTACTGTCCCCGCCCGGCCCTCTCAAGGGAAACTGGAAGAGCGACCTAGCCACACGCGCAGGTATTGTCAAGAGGGGCAAGCCCACCATAACGGCCAATTTTGACCTTGCGACCACGGAATGGATTGGAGAGCACGCGTGACGCGCAGCGTATACGTGACCGGTATCGACCGCGGCGACGGCCGCCAGGTCGTCGAGCTGGGAGTCATGGAGCTCCTGACCCGCCACGTCGACCGGGTGGGGGTCTTCCGCCCGCTGGTCCACGACGGACCGGACCGCCTCTTCGACCTGCTGCGGGCCCGCTACCGGCTCTCCCAGTCCCCCGACACCGGGTACGGCATGGCCTACGACGAGGCCGCCACGCTCCAGGCCGAGCGCGGCACCGACGAGCTGGTCTCGCAGCTCGTCGACCGCTTCCACGCGGTCGCCCGCGACTACGAGTACGTCCTGGTCCTCGGCTCGGACTACGCCGACACCAGCCTCCCGGACGAGCTGAGCCTCAACGCCCGGCTCGCCAACGAATTCGGCGCCTCGCTGATCGCCGTCGTCGGCGGCCAGGGCCAGGAAGCCGAGTCGGTCCGCGCCGAGGCCCACAACGCCTACCGGGCGTTCGAGACGCACGGGTGCGATGTGGTCGCCGTGGTCGTCAACCGGGTGGCCCCCGAGCTGCGCGAGGCGGTCGTCGAGCGGCTCGCCGCCCGCCTGCCGGTGCCTTGCTACGCGCTTCCCGAGGACGGCTCGCTCTCCGCGCCGACCGTCGCCCAGATCGTGCACACCCTCGGCGCCGAGATACTCCTGGGCGACGACTCCGGCCTGGCCCGGGACGCCCGCGACTTCGTCTTCGGCGGCGCCATGCTGCCGACCTTCCTCAAGGCCCTCACCCCCGGCTGCCTCGTGGTGACCCCCGGGGACCGGGCCGACCTGGTCATCGGCTCGCTCGCCGCGCACAGCGCCGGGGCCCCGCCGATCGCCGGTGTGCTGCTCACCCTCGACGAGCGGCCCGGCCCCGACATCATGGCGCTGGCCGGCCGGCTCGCCCCCGGCACCCCGGTGATCTCCGTACCGGGCGGCTCCTTCCCGACCGCCGGCGAGCTGTTCGCCATCGAGGGCAAGCTCAACGCCGCCTCCCCGCGCAAGGCGGAGACCGCGCTGGGCCTCTTCGAGCGGCACGTGGACACCGTCGAGCTGACCAACCGGATCTCGGTGGCCCGCTCCGGCCGGGTCACCCCGATGATGTTCGAGCACGAGTTGATCGAGCGGTCCCGCTCCGGCCGCCGCCGGGTGGTCCTCCCCGAGGGCACCGAGGAGCGGGTGCTGCGCGCCGCCGATGTGCTGCTGCGCCGCGACGTGTGCGACCTGACGCTGCTGGGCGAGGAGGAGGCGATCCGCAAGCGCGCCGCCGACCTGGCCATCGACCTGGCGGCCGCCCAGATCATCGACCCCCAGACCTCCGAGCTCCGCGAGCGGTTCGCCGAGCTGTACGCCAAGGTCCGCGCCCACAAGGGCGTCAGCTACGAGCTGGCCTACGACGTGGTCGCCGACGTCTCCTACTTCGGCACGCTGATGGTCCAGGAGGGCCTGGCCGACGGCATGGTCTCCGGTGCGGTGCACTCCACTGCGGCGACCATCCGCCCGGCCTTCGAGGTCATCAAGACCAAGCCGAACGCGCAGATCGTCTCGTCGGTGTTCTTCATGTGCCTGGCCGACCGGGTGCTGGTCTACGGCGACTGCGCGGTCAACCCGGACCCGAACGCCGAGCAGCTGGCCGACATCGCCATCCAGTCGGCCACCACCGCGGCCCAGTTCGGCGTCGAGCCGCGGATCGCGATGCTGTCGTACTCCACCGGCACCTCGGGCTCCGGCGCGGACGTCGACAAGGTCCGCAAGGCCACCGAGCTGGTCCGCGAACTCCGCCCGGACCTCAAGGTCGAGGGCCCGATCCAGTACGACGCGGCGGTGGACGCGGCGGTCGCGCAGACCAAGCTCCCGGAGTCCGACGTGGCCGGCAAGGCGACCGTGCTGATCTTCCCGGACCTCAACACCGGCAACAACACCTACAAGGCCGTGCAGCGCTCGGCCGGCGCGGTCGCCGTCGGCCCGGTCCTGCAGGGCCTGCGCAAGCCGGTCAACGACCTCTCGCGCGGTGCGCTGGTCCAGGACATCGTCAACACCGTCGCCATCACCGCCATCCAGGCGCAGGGTGCCCGGCCCGGCGCCGGACCCACCGCCTGACCCCGCCAAGCCCCTCCCCGCCACCCACCGGAAAGCACCAGATGTCTGCCACTGCCACCCGCGTCCTCGTCCTCAACTCCGGCTCCTCGTCGGTGAAGTACCAGCTGCTCGACATGGCGGCCGGCACCCGGCTCGCCGTCGGGCTCGTCGAGCGGATCGGGGTGGGGGCACCTCCCGCTTGCGGGGGAGAGACGTCTCGTCACATCCACACGCCGCTGGCGGCCGGCGGCGAGAAGCGCGAGACCGAGGGCGCGATAGCCGACCACGAGGCCGCGCTGAAGGCCGTCGCCGCGGAGCTGGCCGCCGACGGGCTCGGCCTGGAATCCCCCGAGCTGGCCGCGATCGGGCACCGGGTGGTGCACGGCGGGCTGAAGTTCACCGCGCCGACCGTGATCGACGACGCGGTCCTGACGGAGATCGAGCGGCTGGTGCCGGTCGCCCCGCTGCACAACCCGGCGAACATCACCGGCATCCGGACCGCCCGCGCACTCCGCCCCGACCTGCCGCAGGTCGCCGTCTTCGACACCGCCTTCCACACCACGATGCCGGAGCACGCGGCCCGTTACGCCATCGACGTGGAGACCGCCGACGCCCACCGGATCCGCCGCTACGGCTTCCACGGCACCTCGCACGCGTACGTCTCCCGCAAGACCGCCGAGCTGCTGGGCAAGGACCCCTCCGAGGTCAACGTCATCGTGCTGCACCTGGGCAACGGCGCCTCCGCCTCGGCGGTGGCCGGCGGCCGCTGCGTGGACACCTCGATGGGCCTGACGCCGCTGGAGGGGCTGGTCATGGGCACCCGGTCCGGCGACATCGACCCGGCGGTGACCTTCCACCTCAAGCGGGTGGCGGGGATGTCGACGGACGAGATCGACGCGCTGCTCAACAAGAAGAGCGGGCTGGTCGGCCTGTGCGGTGACAACGACATGCGGGAGATCCGCCGCCGGATCGACGAGGGCGACGAGCGGGCCCGGCTCGCCTTCGACATCTACATCCACCGGCTGAAGAAGTACATCGGCGCCTACAGCGCGGTGCTCGGCAAGGTCGACGCGGTGGCCTTCACCGCGGGCGTCGGGGAGAACGCCGCCCCGGTGCGCGAGGCCGCCGTGGCGGGCCTTGCGGAGATGGGCCTGGTCGTGGACGCCTCGCTGAACGCCGTACGCTCCGGCGAACCGCGGCTGATCTCGCCGGACCACTCCCGGGTCGCGGTCGCCGTGGTGCCCACCGACGAGGAACTGGAGATCGCCCAGCAGACATACGCCCTGGTCAACGCCTAGACGTTGGTGTTTTCGCCTACCGGAATATTCCGCTCTGAAACAAACCGATAGGATCCAAGCCATGCGCCGTTCCAAAATCGTCTGCACCCTGGGCCCCGCCGTCGACTCCTTCGAGCAGCTGAAGACGCTGATCGAGGCCGGTATGAATGTGGCCCGTTTCAACATGAGCCACGGGACCCACTCGGAGCACGAGGAGCGGTACCACCGACTCCGCAAGGCCCAGGAGGAGACCGGCCGCGCCATCGGCGTGCTGGCCGACCTCCAGGGCCCCAAGATCCGCCTGGAGACCTTCGCCGACGGCCCGGTGGAGCTGGTGCGCGGCGACGAGTTCGTCATCACCACCGAGGACGTCCCCGGCGACAAGACCATCTGCGGCACCACCTACAAGGGCCTGCCCGGTGACGTCTCCAAGGGCGACCCGGTCCTGATCAACGACGGCAACGTCGCCCTCCAGGTCATCGAGGTCGACGGCCCGCAGGTGCGCACCATCGTCATCGAGGGCGGGGTCATCTCCGACCACAAGGGCATCAACCTGCCCGGCGCCGCGGTGAACGTCCCCGCGCTGTCCGAGAAGGACATCGAGGACCTGAAGTTCGCCCTGCGGATGGGCTGCGACATGGTCGCGCTGTCCTTCGTCCGGGACGCCAAGGACGTCCAGGACGTGCACCGCGTCATGGACGAGGTGGGCCGCCGGGTGCCGGTCATCGCCAAGGTGGAGAAGCCGCAGGCGGTGGCCAACATGGAGGAGGTCGTGATGGCCTTCGACGCCGTCATGGTCGCCCGTGGTGACCTGGCGGTGGAGTACCCGCTGGAGAAGGTCCCGATGGTGCAGAAGCGCCTGGTGGAGCTGTGCCGGCGGAACGCCAAGCCGGTGATCGTCGCGACCCAGATGATGGAGTCGATGATCACCAACTCCCGGCCGACCCGCGCCGAGGCGTCCGACGTCGCCAACGCCATCCTCGACGGCGCCGACGCGGTCATGCTCTCCGCGGAGTCCTCGGTCGGCCAGTACCCGATCGAGACCGTCAAGACGATGTCGAAGATCGTCGAGGCGGCCGAGGAGGAGCTGCTCTCCAAGGGCCTGCAGCCGCTGGTGCCCGGCAAGAAGCCGCGCACGCAGGGCGGTGCGGTGGCCCGTGCGGCCTGCGAGATGGCCGACTTCCTCAACGGCAAGGCGCTGGTGGCCTTCACCAAGTCCGGTGACACCGCCCGCCGGCTGTCCCGCTACCGCGCGGCCCAGCCCATCCTGGCCTTCACCACCGACGTCTCCACCCGCAACCAGCTCACGCTGAGCTGGGGCGTGGACAGCTTCGTGGTGGAGCACGTCGACAACACCGACGCCATGGTCGACCTGGTGGACGCCGAGCTGCTCAAGCTCCAGCGCTACAGCGAGGGCGACACCATGATCATCACCGCCGGTTCGCCCCCCGGCGTCCCCGGCACCACCAACATGGTCCGGGTGCATCACCTCGGCGGCGGGCGCGGCTGACGCCCCGTACGACGAAACGGCGGTGGGCCGCCCCCTAGGGGGGCGGCCCACCGCCGTTTCCGCGGCTCCCGGAAAGCTCCGGCCGGGTGGTGTGCCCGGTCAGTCCTCGATGGACACGTTCATGCCCGGGACGGTGAGGTTGCCGCCGAACTGGCCCGCCTGGTCGAGCTTCACCTTGGTGAAGTACGCGTACGGGATGTTGAGCGGCGGCGGGTGCTCCGGATCGAAGACGATCGGGATCAGCCCGAAGAGGTTGGCCTGCAGCCGCTCGGTGTACATGGTCACCTTGCCGCCGCGGATCGTGGACTTGGAGTGCGGGGTCGACCGGACGTGGTAGTGCTTGCCGGACGCCTTGTCGTCCACGATCTGGTGCAGGTCGCCGATGTCCACGCTGTCCGCGGTGAACTTCAGGGCCTGCTTGGTGTGGCCGTTCTGCGTGGTGACGTTGACGACGCCCTCGTAGTCGAGACCGCGCAGGGTCAGACCGCTGGACTCCAGGTGCCAGGGGTCGTCGGGCAGCGTGACGGGCGTCTGCTCGTCCTTGCCCTTCTGCTTGTTCTCGACGACACAGGGGTACGACTTCTTGCCGTCCGCGTCCTTGCCGTCCAGACCGCCGCCGGGCAGGGCGTTGTCGGCCGTGCCCACCGCGCCGTGCACGGTGTCGTTGACCGTCTTCGACCCGTTCTGGAGGGCGTCACCGGCCTTCTTGGCGCCGCCCGTGAGGCCGTCGACGGTGTCCTTGACCGGGTTGGTGGCCTTGTCCGTGGCGGACGCGGTGTCCTTGGCCGCATCGCCGGACGTGGACTCCTGCGACGCCGAGGCCGACGGCGTGGGGCTCGGCGAGGCGGACGCCTTGTCGTCGTCCGACGAGCCGCCGCCGAGGAGACCGCCGAGCGCATCGCCGATCCCGCCCAGCAGCCCCCCGTCGTCCTTCTTCTCCTCGGAGGCCGACGGCGACGGGGTCGCGGAGCCCGAGGGCTCGTCGGTCTTCGAGGCGGAGCCGGACGGCGTGGCCTCGGGTGTCTGGTCCGCTTGCTTGCCGGCCGAGGGCGACGGCGAGGCAGAGGGATCCGCGGAGGGCTTGGCGGACGACGTGCTGTCGTCCTTCGCCTGTCCGCCGTCCTTCTGGTCCTTCGCGCCGTCCTTGGCCTTCTTGCCGTCCTGTCCGTCCACCTTGTCCGGAGCAGTGACGCACGGCCCGTCCTTGAAGGGGCTCTTGGGCGGCGCCGGCTTGGCGATCGCCATCTGGGGCGTCAGCCCCATGCCCATGAGGACGGCGGACGGCATGGCGGCGATCGCGATCGCCTTGCCCGCGGGCACGTGGAGCCGAGTCAGCAGCGGCTTTTTCGGTGCCGCGTGCCTCGGCCCGGTTCTCGCCCCGGCGGCTGCGTTCTCCTCATGCAGCTCGTCACCCGGCACGGTGCCTCCCGTTCGTTCCATTGATCGGGCTCGTTCCTGACAGGTCGTCCAGTCCGTTGCCCGACCCACGGGCGGGGTCCGTCGCGACCACCGGCCCGGCGACGTTGCGGACCGGTTCCTCCGCGTCGTCCCCGCTCTTCTCCGGCCCGCCCGGCGCCCAGGCGACTCCCAGAGCACCGCCGATCAGCCCCAGCAGGAAGCCGATCAGGAAGGCACCGAAGTTCGAGACGACCAGCGAGACCAGGGCCAGCAGGATCGCCGCCACACCGGCGAAGACCCGCGAGGCCGGCTGGAACCACATGGTCAGACCGAGCACGACCAGCAGTACGCCGATGATCAGCGAGCCGGCGCCGGCGGTGGTGGCCATGCGGACGGTCAGGGACCCGATCGTGAGATTCGCGTAAGGGATGTACATGATCGGGAGGCCGGCCAGCAGAGTCAGCATGCCGCCCCAGAACGGGCGGTGTCCGCGCCATTCCCGGAACGAAATCCGCTTCCGGCCGACGGACTCGATCAGCCGTGGTCGCGTTTCGGCGCTCATGTCGTACAGCTCCTCGGGACTGGCAAATCGGTGGTTCTGAGCTGAGTTGTCTACCAAGCGCTACCCGGCGTACGGGCACGGGGAACGGCGTGGGCCGCCGCACTGGCTCAAGGCCCCGCGCCCGTACGCTCAGTGCGTCAGTAGCACTCGTTCTTGCCCTTGGCGACGCTCATCTTCAGGCCGCTGAGCTTGAAGGTGCCGGCCGTCGTGGCCCACGCCGTCTGCTTGACGTGGGTGAGCACGGCCGAGTCGGCCTCCTGGGCGAACGAGCCCGGGTCGGTCTTGTCACCCTTCTGAATGCCGGGGCCCTTGGACGTCGATCCCGCAGCAACACCAATGTTGATGTTGTTGAAGGTCGCGTCCGCGTCCAGCTGGTCCAGGTCGATGTAGAGGTTCTTCGCCTCCACCGGCGTGCTGCCACCACCGGCCGACAGCTTCAGCGACACATCGCCGAAGACCGGGACCGGAACGACCACCGACTGGCACAGGTTCTTGATCTTGGCGTTGGAGAACGCCGAGACCGCCACCGGGACAGCCTTGCCGCCCTTCTGGGCGTCAATGGCTCCGTACTGGACGAAGCCGGTGCCGTCCAGACGGTCCGTCGTGACCTTGAACTGCTGGCCGGACACGCTGAACGACGCCGCAAGGGCACCCTGCGACAGGGCGACACCGATCGCGGCGGTCGCCGCCACGCTCGGCACCATGACGACGGCGAACCGCTTCCATCTGGTCCCGCCACGAGCCAGGGACTCCATGACTTTCCTCCTTCTCGGACGTACATCTCCGGTATCTGCCGCCCGAGTTGGGGCGGCGGTACCTGGGATGGGAGAAGTGCTACGTCCTCGGGAAGGAGAGCGCCTGTCCTCGGAGGCACATCGTGTTTCCGAATACCGGCGATCACCCCCGAGCGACAACCACTGGCCACGCTCTCGCGCAACCTCCTGGACAGGCTCTGCCGAAGGGGCAGAGACCCCCTGTCCACGGCCGGCGCCACTGCCGCCGACCACTCGGTGGGGACCCAAGTGCCCCGTCGCGCCGACCGGATGCCGGGCTGCGGGAATGGACCGAGCGTGGCCGATCGTGGTCCATTCACGGCCCGTGCACAAGGGGCTCGTTACTTGCGGGTAACGGGCTGATAACCACGCGACGACCGACCGACATCACCCCGACACACACGGTCGCCACTCACCGCGAAGAGACATCGCGCAATTGCGGACACAGTGCCGCAAGGGGGTCGCTTCGACTTACTCCAAGTAACAGCGGCCACGTTTACCAAGTTTAGGTAAAACGTGGCCGCTGCTTCGTTTGTTTGGTCAACGTGCGAAGGGCGTACAGGTCAGAAGCGGACGCCTGGTCAGAACCGGACGCCTCGTAGGACAGCGGGTCAGAACAGCACCCGGGCGAGCGCGGTACGCGCCGCCGTCACCCGCGGATCCTCCGCACCGATGACCTCGAACAGCTCCAACAGCCGGAGCCGCGCGGCCTCCCGGTCGTCCCCGGCGGTCCGCCGCACCGTCTCGACCAGCCGGCCGAAGGCGTCCTCGACGTGCCCGCCGACCAGGTCCAGGTCCGCAGCGCGGATCTGCGCCGGCACGTCGGCCGGGTTGTCCGCGGCCTCCTTGCGCACCGCCTGCGGATCCAGGTCCTGCACCCGGTGCAGGAGTTCGGCCTGCGCGAGACCGAGCTTGGCCTCCGGGTTGGCCGGGTCGTCGGAGAGGACGTTCTTGTACGCCTGGATGGCGCCGCCCAGATCACCGGCGTCCAGCGCCTGACTGGCGGCCTCCAGCACCGCGTCGTACGGACCCGGCGCGGGCGCGGCGGGGGCCGTCTCCTCGGCCGCGGCCTGCGGGTCGACCTGGGCGCCGACGATGCCGAACTGCTGCTCGGCGGCCTGCACCAGCTGGTCCAGCACCTGCCGGATCTGCGCCTCCGGGGCCGCGCCCTGGAACAGCGGGATCGGCTGTCCGGCGACCACCGCGAAGACCGCCGGGATGCCCTGCACCCCGAACTGCTGGAACAGCATCTGGTTGGCGTCGACGTCGATCTTCGCCAGGACGAAGGCGCCGGCGTACTCGTTCGCGAGGCGCTCCAGCAGCGGACCCAGCTGCTTGCACGGCTCGCACCACTCGGCCCAGAAGTCGATGACCACCGGGACCTCGGTGGAGCGCTGCAGGACGTCCTGCTGGAACCCGGCCTCGTCGACGTCGTACACCAGGCGGGCCCCGCCGGCCGGCGCCCGGCCCGTACGGGCGGCCTCGGCGCGCGCCTGTTCGGCCTTCTGCTTCGCTTCCCCGGCCGCCTTCACCGCTGCGAGGTCGACGACTCCGCTCATGGACATATTGCGTGGCTGCATGGGTCCATCCTCCCCCCTGGGCGGCCCGTTCCGGAAAGCGATCCGGAAAGCGGTGCGGTCGGTCGACGTGGTCAGCGTTTCCGGCTGCCGGACAGCCGGGGTGGTGCGCGGTACTGCGATCGGCCTCAACGGCCGTACGTGCGGCCTCGGGTCCCCACCCAGGCCGGTGGTTGTCGCTCAAGACGGCTTCTCATCCGGAGGAGGGATGCCAGTCTTACGCTACGGGTCGTAGCGTAACTCGCCGTCGCCCCTGCGCAACAACCGGTTCCGGCCCCGCGCTCCGTGATCTCCCTCACGAGGCGCCCCGCCCCGCCCCGTACTGGCCGGTATGGTCGCCCGCATGCACCACTCCCCCAGTCCGAGGAAGGGCCGCACGGGCCGCCCGCGCAGCGCCGAGACCGACCACGCGATCCTCGGCGCCACCCGTGCCGCACTCGTCGACCTCGGCTGGGGAGGGCTGACCATGAGCGCGGTGGCGACCCGCGCCGGAGTCGCCAAGACGACGCTCTACCGCCGCTGGGCGAACAAGAACGAGCTCGTCGTGGACGCCGTGGCGGTCCTCTTCGACGAGCTCGAACTCCCCGACCGGGGCTGCCTGCGGGCCGACATCGAGGGCGTGGTGCTGCAGTTCGGCGCGCTGCTCGCCCGGCCGGAGACCAAGACGGCCCTGATGGCTGTGGTCGCCGAGTCCACCACCGACGAGGCGCTGCACGAACGGATCCGCTCGGCCATCGTCGAGCGCCAGAAGCGCCTGGTCCTGCTGGGCCGGGCGCGCGCCCAGGAACGCGGCGAACTGCCGGCCGACGCCCCCGGCGAGGACGGCGCGCGGACCGCCGCCCGCACCATGGACCTGATCTTCGACGTGATCGCCGGCGCGATCGTGCACCGCACCCTGGTCAGCGGCGAACCCGTGGACGCCGACTGGGGCCGGGACTTCACCGCCCTCTTCCTCGGCGGGCTGGCCGGCCTGGACGGGCAGACCGGGCCGGACGGGCGGACCGACCCGGACGGGCGGACCGGCCGGCCCGCCGGGGCCGGGGAACACGGCGACTCCTAGGGCAGGCCCCGGTAGCAGAGGAACGCCGGCCGGCAGCGGGACGCGGATCAGACCTGGTAACGGTCGGCCGCGAAGAGGTGCAGATGCTCGGCGACCCATTCCGAGGTCCGCTTCAGCCCCTCCTCCAGGGAGACCTCCGGCTGCCAACCCGCCCATTCCCGCGCCCGGGAGTTGTCCGAAAGCAGCCGCTCCACCTCGCTGCCGGAGGGCCGCAGCCGCGCCGGATCGACCACCACCTCCGCGTCCCGCCCCGAGGCCGCGATCAGCGCCTCGGCGAGCGCGCCGATCGCGATCTCCCGCCCGGTGCCGAGGTTGACCACCTGCCCCAGCGCCCGGTCGCAGTCGGCCAGTGCCAGGAACCCGGCCGCGGTGTCCGTGACGTAGGTGAAGTCCCGGGTCGGGGTGAGCGAGCCGAGCCTGATCTGCCGGGCGCCCGCGTGCAGTTGGGCCAGGATCGTGGGGATCACGGCCCGCGCGGACTGCCGGGGCCCGTAGGTGTTGAACGGCCGGACCACCGTCACCGGCAGCTCGAAGGCGTGCCAGTGCGACAGCGCCATCATGTCCGCGCCGATCTTCGAGGCGGAGTACGGCGACTGCGGCTGCAGCGGGTGGTCCTCGGCGATCGGCGCGGTCCGTGCGGTCCCGTAGACCTCACTGGTGGAGGTGTGCACCAGCCGTCGCACCGCGTGCCGCTGGCAGGCCTCCGCCACGTTCTCCGTGCCCACCACATTGGTCTGCACGTACGCGCCCGGCGAGTCGTAGCTGTACGGGATCCCGATCAGCGCGGCCAGATGGAAGACCGTGTCGCAGCCGGCGACCGCGTCCGCCACCCGGCCCGCGTCCCGCACGTCGCCCGCGACCATCTCCACCGGCCCGCCCGGCGTCAGATAGCGCGCCAGATTGCCCTTTTCCGCGTACGGCTTGTAGTGGACCAGGGCGCGTACCTCGGCGCCGGCCTCGACGAGCAGGTCGACGAGGGCAGAACCGATGAAGCCCTCGGCCCCGGTGACCAGGACCCGCCGCCCGGCCCACTGCCGTCCAGTACTGCTGCTGTTGCTGTTGCTGCTGCTGTTGTTGCTGCTCATGCTGACTCCTTCAGGGAGGGGTTGACGTCCGGGGGCGTGGTCAGGTGGTGGCGGGCGGCCAGCGCCAGGGTCTTGGCGGCCAGCAGGTCCGCGGCGTACGCATGGGTGCCGGGGTCGGCGGCCGCGCCCATCGCGGCCAGCCGGTCGGGGTCCGTGAGCAGCGGGGTGACCAGCGCGTCCAGCCGCTCCGCCGTGGTCTCCCCGTCGGACAGCAGCACCGCGGCCCCGGCGTCGGAGAGCACCCGCGCGTTGTGCGTCTGGTGGTCGCCGGGCGCGTGCGGATACGGCACCAGCACCGCCGGCATCCCGATCGTGGCCAGCTCGGCGACGGTCGCCGAACCGGCCCGGCACACCACGAGGTCCGCCGCGGCGTACGCCAGGTCCATCCGGTCCAGATAGGGCACGGCCTCGGCGACCGCCGCCCCGCCGTTCGCCGCCAGCAGGGCCCGGGTCTCCTCCAGGGCGGCGGGGCCGGTCTTGATCAGCAGCCGCAGATCGGTACGCGTCCGGTACCGGGCGGCGAGTCCCACCGCCGCCTCGGTCAGCCGGGCCGCGCCCAGGCTGCCGCCGTTGACCAGCAGCAGACGGGCCCCGTCCGGGACGCCCAGCGCCCGCCGGGCGGCCGGCCGCAGCCCCGTACGGTCCAGCCCGGCCAGCGGGCCCACCAGCGGCATCCCGACCGTCTCGGCCCGCTCCCCGCCCGCCAGATGCGGCCGGCTGCGGTCGAAGGCGAGGGCGAGGTGCGGGGTCAGGCGGGCCGCGAACCGGTTCGCCCGGCCGGGCACCGCGTTGGATTCGTGGACCAGGCTGGGCAGCCCCGCCAGCCGCGCCCCGACGATCACAGGTGCGCTCGGATAGCCGCCCATACCGACCGCGACCTGGGCTTTCTGCTCTTTGAGGATCGCCCGGCACTGGGCGCCCGACTTCAGGAGCGCGGCCGGCAGCAGATAGCGTCGGGCGCCGAGCGAGCGGTCGAAGGGGATCATGTCGACGGTGTGCAGCCGGTACCCGGCCTGCGGTATCAGCCGTGTCTCCAGGCCGCGTTCGGTCCCGACGAACGAGATCACGGCATCGGGCACGGCCCTGCGGAGCGCGTCGGCGAGGGCGAGGCCGGGGTAGATGTGACCGCCGGTGCCACCCGCACCGATCACGACAGAGAGTGGTGTGCGCATGGCCGCCACGCTCGCCATGTGCCCTAAGAAGCTTCTAAGAGAGGTGTTTGGCAGCCTATGTCCATGCCGTCGTCCCCACCCGGGCCCGCCCCGGCCCCCAAGATCCTCGTCGTCGACGACGAACCGGAGGTGCGTGCCGCCGTGGAGGACGGCCTGTCCGTGGAGGGCTACGCGGTCCGCGGTGCCGCCGACGGGCTGGCCGCGCTCTCGGAGGTCGCCGCCTGGCAGCCGGACGCCATCGTCCTGGACGTGATGATGCCGGTGCTGGACGGGCTCGCGGTCTGCCGCCGGCTGCGCGCGCTGGACGACCGCACGCCCATCCTCGTGCTGACCGCGCTGGACTCGGTCAGCGAACGGGTCGACGGACTGGACGCCGGCGCCGACGACTACCTGGTCAAGCCCTTCGCCCTGGACGAACTGCTGGCCCGGCTACGGGCCCTGCTCCGCCGGGCCGCCGCGCCCGCCGTCGAGGACACCCGGCTCTCCTTCGAGGACCTGGTCGTCGACCCGGTGACCCGCACCGGCCACCGCGCCGGCCGCCCGCTGGAGTTCAGCCGTACCGAATGGGCGCTGCTGGAGCTGCTCCTGCTGCACCCGGGCCAGGTGCTGCCCCGCGAGATGATCCTGGAGCGCGTCTGGGGCCGCGACTTCGGCCCGGACTCCAACTCCCTCGCGGTGTACGTCGGTTACCTCCGCCGCAAACTGGAGGCCGGCGGCGAGCCCCGCCTGGTCCACACCGTGCACGGCATCGGCTACCGCCTGGGCCTCCGGAGAGCCGATGAGCGGGGAGCAGGGCGCGCGGGCGAACGGCGCGGGGACGCACGGGACAGGGGTGGACCGGACAGGGACGCACGGGCCGGGGACGAACGGGCCGGGGGATGCGGGCGGCGGCCAGGGGGCGGGCACTCCGGACGCGGCCCCATGGCGACGCCACCACCACCCCCTCCGCACCCGCCTGGCCCTGGCCGCGTCCGCCGCGGTCGCTCTGGTGGCGGTCGGTGTCTGCGCCGCCGCCTTCCTGATCATCCACTACCAGATGACCCGCCAGCTTGACCTCGGCCTCGCCCAGACGGCCACCCAGAAGATCCACGAGACCCGCGACTGGGGCCCGACCGTGAGCGACGCCTCCTGCCGCTACCAGGCCGTGCCCTGCTTCCAGATCGTCCCCGCCGACCCGGCGAAGGACCCGCGCGGCGGCTACCCCGTCCTGCCGGTCTCCGACGCCACCCGCAAGGTCGCCACCGGCCGGCAGGCGCCGTACTACCGCGACCTCACGGTCGACGGACAGCCCGTCCGGATGTACACCGTGCCGCACGGCCGGCACGAGGCGCTCCAGGTGGCGCTCCGCTCGGACACCGTCCAACGCGGGGTACAGCACGCCGCCTGGGCGCTGTCCGCGGTCGGCGGCGCCGGCATCCTGCTCGCCGCCGCGCTCGGCTACGCGGTCTCCCGGGCCGGCCTGGCGCCGGTCGCCCGCCTCACCGCCACCGCGGAACGCATCGCCGCCACCCGCGACCCCCGCCACCGCATCGCGCTGCCGGCCGGCCCGACCGACCGCGAGGACGAACTCACCCGCCTCGCCGCCACCTTCAACACCATGCTCGCCGCCCTGGAGCAGTCCGTCACCGCACAGCGCCGCCTGGTCGCCGACGCCTCCCACGAACTACGGACGCCGCTGACCGCGCTCCGTACCAACGCCGAACTGCTCGCCCGCGCCGACCGCCTGACCGACGCCCAGCGCGACCGCGCCTCGGCGGCCCTGGGCCGGCAGCTGCGCGAGGTCACCACCCTCGTCAACGACCTGATCGAACTCGCCCGGGACGAGGAGCCCCAGCCCCTGGTCGAACGGGTCCGCCCGGCCGCCCTCCTGGAACACGCGGTGGCCACCGCCCGCGAACACTGGCCGGAGACCACCTTCACCCTCCGCCTCGCCCCCGAGGCGGCCCCGGTCACCGTCCCCGGCGTCCCCTCCCGCCTGACCCGGCTGCTCTCCAACCTCCTCGACAACGCCGCCAAGTTCTCCCCGCCGGGCGGACCGGTGGAGGCCGAACTCGACTACGCCGATGGTGAGTTGAACCTGACGGTCCGCGACCACGGTCCGGGCATCGCCCCGAGGACCTCCCGCACGTCTTCGACCGCTTCTACCGCGCCCACGCCGCCCGCGCCCTCCCCGGCTCGGGCCTGGGCCTCGCCATGGCCCGCCAGATCGCCCACGCCCACGCGGCCGACCTCACGGCGGAACGGGCACCGGGCGGCGGCGCACTGTTCCGGCTGCGGATGCCGGTGCCACCGCTCTGAGGAGGGTCACCGAGGCCGGTACGTGGCGCCGACCCCGTCGGCCTCCGCCTCCTCGGCCTTGTCCTCGATCCGCGCCCGCACCGCCTGCCGGTCCTCCGGCGACATCGACCGCCAGCTCTCCCGCATCCCGGCGAGCCCGTCGGTCAGCGCCCGGTACCCGGACGGGTCGTCCAGTACGTCCTTGAGCTCCAGCCGGCCACCGAGCACCTTGCGCGCGAGGTCCTGGGCCTCGGCCGGAGCGGCCGCGTTGTCCCGCACCGCCCGCAAGGACCTGGTGAGGTGCTCGTTCTGCTCCTCCGCGAGGTCCCGGTCCTCCACGGGGTACTCCCGCTCACCGGGGTGGGCGAATCCGTTTCCGCTGCTCATGGTGGTGGTTCCTTTCACCCGAAGGCGTTACGCGCCTGCGCGGCCTCGGCGCGGCCGCTCTCGGTGGTGGGGGCGGGGGGAGGAGTGGGAGCCGCGGTACGGGCCGACGCGGCGGCGGCACCGTCGGAGGAGGCGGTGGACTCACCGGTTCCCGCGGAGGCGGTGCTGGAGCCCCCTTCTCCGGAGGAGGCGGTCGAGCTGCCGGACCCGGACGACCCGGACCCCTCGCCGGACGAGGAGCCGGAACCGCCCTCGGACGCCCCACCCTCGGAAGAGGTTTCCCCTCGGCCGCCGGCTCCTTGTCCTTGTAGCGGACGCCGTGGAGTTCCCGGACGCCCTTGGCCGTCTCCTCGCGTCCGTCCCAGATCTGCTTGCCGCCCTCGGCGAAGTCGCCCTGCGCGACTTTCCCGACGCCCTGCCCCATGTGGTACAGGCCGGTACCGGCCTGGCTGAGGTCCTTGACCTTGTCGCCGGCGAGACCCAGCCCCTTGCCGTCGAGGTTCACCAGCGGCTTCAGCCCCGCCTTACCGGCCTCCGCCCAGTCGAACCCGTCCTGCGCCCCGAAGTGCGCCTTGATGCCCTGGGTCGCGATGTTCCCGCCGAGGCCCTTGGCCGCGTCCTTGGCGAAGTCCATGGCGAGCTCCTTGAGCATCTCGCCGACCTTCTTCTCCACCTTCTGGGCGAGGGCGTCCTTCACGGCCTGGACGATCTTCTGCTTCGCCTCGGTGATGATCCGGCGGACGAGGACCCGGGTCGTCACCGTGGCCGCGGCCGCCCCGGCCTCGGAAGCCCCCAGGGTGACCGGAGCCGCCGCCTGTGCGGCGACGAACTCGACCGCCAGCGCGATGAGTTGGACGATCACCGCGATTTTCATCACCAGGACGATCGTGGCGACCACCTGCAACACGATGGCGAGGGCGTCCGCCGCGTCGGCGGCCTCTTCCAGGAAGCCGCCGTCACCGCCGTACTTCTTCCAGGTCTTGTCGAACGCCTCGACCGCCTCACCGGAGTTGGCGCCGTGCACGGCGTTGGAGGCGGTGACACCCTGCGACTGGTACTGGCGGGCGGCGGCGGCGAAGTTGCTCCAGCCCTCCGCGGCGTCCCGCATCTTGTCCTCGTCGACATTGGGCCATTGGAAGCCCAGCAGATCGAGGATCCAGTCGAGTTCGGTAGGCAGCGTAACGGCCACGTGAGGTGTCCCCCGGAAAACGGTCTTGTTGATGCGGACGAGCGGGAAAGAGGCGTAACCGAAAGGGCGTCAGCCGGCGAAGTGCGGTCGCTGGGCCGCGTATGCGGCCATGTGGTCGTGCTGGTCCTGCTCGGTGGAGTCGTAGTGCGCGCCCATCGCTTCCAGCTTTTCGCCGATCTTGGTGATCTCCTCACCGAGGTGCGGCATGGAGTCGCAGAGCCCCTCGGCCACCGGCGCGTAGAAATTGTTGAACATGTCGAGGAAGTCGTCCTTCCCCCACGCCTCCGCGGGATCGCCCCCGCACGCGGCTTTCAGCTTCTTGGCGGCCTCACCGAATCCGGAGCCAATTTCCCGGAAGACGCCACCCTGCGTCTTCAGAACTCCCGGATCGACGTCATAACCGGCACCCGCCACGACTCCCCCTCGAAATGGCATTGACTTGAGAGCGTAAAGAAGACGTCAACCGTAACGTACGGTAGCCGAGGCCCACGGCCAGCTTAAGTGGGGGAAAGGTGAAGATCTTTTTTACGTTCGGTGTAACTTCCGCCCCTCACCGGAGAGTTACCGCAACTGGCTCGACCGCGTCGGCGAGCACGAAAGGAAATATCCACTATGCCCCAATTTCAGGTGCCACCCCCGTAAAACGCTTTCTGGGCCGATGCGCGACCGTGCTCGTGATGATCGGAGCATTGCTTTTCGGCGCCTGGACCGCCTGGTCGGGATTGGCTTCTGCGGGCGTCAGGGGCACGCCCGGACATTTGACCGTCGCGCACTGCACTTCCGTTTACCACCACTCCCGCAAAGGCCATTCCTACACCGATTACACCTGCACCGGAACCTTCCGTGCGGACACCGGAAAAGCGAATGACCCCCGAGCCGAAATGAGCGGCCTGGGGAAATCCCTGCCGGCGGGCGTGGAACTCCCGGCCAGCGGCATCGGTGACCACGACACCGAGCTGGTCAACACGACTCAGGCCCTGCAAAGTTTCGTGGGAGCGTTCGCCTGCCTTCTCCCCGCGGCCTTCGCCCTGTTCTGGCTGCTCACCGACCTCGGCCGGAGCGGGCGCGGCCTGAGGGAGACCTGGCGCGAGACCAAGGGCACCGCAACCCGTGCGATCACGCTCGGCGTCGTGGCGCTGTCCGCCGTCGGCATGCTCGTCGTCAGCCCGCTCCTCGCCTTCCTGCTTCCGCGCTGAACCACTCCCCCGCCCGCGCCCGCCCTCCGTCGGTCCGGTGCTCGGGCTCGTACTGACGCGTTGAGCCGGCCGACGGTGGCGTCGGCCGGCTCAACGGGACGGGAAAACCGCCTGGCGGCGGGGAGACCCGCTCAGAAGCCCGCCGGCTCCGTGTAGATGCCCCACTCGTCGCGCAGGGCGCCACAGATCTCGCCCAGGGTGGCCTCGGCGCGTACCGCGTCGAGCATCGGCTCGATCATGTTGCTGCCGTCCCGCGCGGCGGCCAGCAGCGCCTTGAGCGAGGCGGACACCCGGGCGTCGTCGCGGGCGGCCTTGCGGGCGGCGAGGACGCGGACCTGTTCGCGTTCGACCTCGTGGCTGACCCGGAGGATCTCCAGGTCACCGGTGACCGAACCCTCGTGGCAATTGACGCCCACGACCCTCTTGTCGCCCTTTTCCAGCGCCTGCTGGTAACGGAACGCGGATTCGGCGATTTCGCCGGTGAACCAGCCGTCCTCGATACCGCGCAGAATTCCGGAGGTCATCGGGCCGATGGGGTGCTGCCCGTCGGGATGCGCCCGCCGGCCCCGTTCCTTGATCTGGTCGAAGATCTTCTCCGCGTCCGCCTCGATGCGGTCCGTCAGCTGCTCGATGAACCACGAACCGCCCAGCGGATCCGCCACATTGGCGACCCCGGTCTCCTCCATCAGCACCTGCTGCGTCCGCAGCGCGATCTCCGCGGCCTGCTCACTCGGCAGCGCGAGGGTTTCGTCCAGGGCGTTGGTGTGGAGGGAGTTGGTGCCGCCCAGCACCGCCGCCAGGGCCTCGACCGCGGTCCGTACGACGTTGTTGTACGGCTGCTGAGCGGTCAGCGAAACACCGGCCGTCTGGGTGTGGAAGCGGAGCCACTGCGCCTTTTCGCTCGTCGCGCCGTACACCTCGCGCATCCAGCGGGCCCAGATCCGGCGTGCCGCGCGGAATTTGGCGATTTCCTCGAAGAAATCGACATGGGCGTCGAAGAAGAACGAAAGCCCCGGCGCGAAGGTGTTGACGTCCAGGCCGCGGCTGAGCCCCAGTTCGACGTACCCGAAGCCGTCCGCGAGGGTGTACGCCAGCTCCTGCGCGGCCGTCGCCCCGGCCTCACGGATGTGGTAGCCGGACACCGAGAGCGGCTTGTACGCGGGAATGCCGTGCGCGCAGTGCTCCATCAGGTCGCCGATGAGGCGCAGATGCGGCTCCGGCTGGAAGAGCCACTCCTTCTGGGCGATGTACTCCTTGAAGATGTCGGTCTGGAGGGTCCCGTTGAGCACCCCCGGATCCACCCCCTGCCGCTCGGCGGCGACGAGGTACATGCAGAAGACCGGCACGGCCGGGCCGCTGATCGTCATCGACGTCGTGACGTCGCCGAGCGGGATGTCCTTGAAGAGGACCTCCATGTCGGCGGCGGAGTCGATGGCCACGCCGCAGTGGCCGACCTCGCCCAGCGAGCGCGGATCGTCGGAGTCCCGGCCCATGAGCGTCGGCATGTCGAAGGCGACCGAGAGCCCGCCCCCGCCGTTGCCCAGGATCATCTTGTAGCGCTCGTTCGTCTGCTCGGCGTTGCCGAAGCCCGCGAACTGGCGGATGGTCCAGGTGCGGCCGCGGTAGCCGGTCGGGTACAGACCCCGGGTGAAGGGGTACTCGCCCGGCCATCCGATCCGCTCGAAGCCCTCGACGGAGTCCCCGGGCCGGGGCCCGTACACCGGCTCGACGGATCGCCCGAGAGCGTGGTGAAGTCCGCGTCCCGCTTGCGGGCAGCGTCATACCGGGCCTGCCAGCGACGGCGGCCTTCCTCGATCGCGTCAGCGTCCATACGATCGAATTTACTAGGACGTCCTAGTAATTGTCGACGGGAGCGCCCCGTGGGTCGCGGTTGTCACACCCCGTAGCGGGCCGGGGAAGAGGCGGGAACGCGAAAACGCGCCCGTACCGGTGCGGGACGGGCGCGTGACGGAGCGGGGTCAGACCTTGACCGGCTCCGGGGCGCTCTCGGCGAGCAGCGGCTCGACCTCGCGCACCACCTGGCGCTCGACGAAGAACGCCGCGGTCGGGATCGTGCCGGCGACCAGCACCCACAGCAGCTTGCCGAACGGCCACTTGGCCTTGGAGCCCAGGTCGAAGGCGAAGATCAGGTAGATGATGTAGAGCACGCCGTGGACCTGGGAGACGACCAGGGTGAGGTCCTTGCCCATCCCGAAGCCGTACTTGGCGATCATGCAGGCGCAGAGCGCCAGCAACATCACGGCGGTGACGTAGGCCATCACCCGATAGCGGGTCAGCACGCTGGATTTCATGGATACGAGCGTAACCGCCCAGAAAATCCCCGCGGACGCGGGGAGCACGCAACCGCCCGTTACCAGGTGAGGACCCTTCGCGGACCACCCCCGCGGACGCGGGGCACAAGCGCGCTGACCCGCAGCGACCGTACTCCCCGGCCTCAGTCCGCGTCCTTGAAATCCCCCGCCGTCACCCGCAGCGGCCGCAGCATCGCGAAGATCTCCGCGCACTCCTCGTCGTCGTACGCGCCGAGTCCGAAATCCATGGCCATCAGGTCCCGGGTCGCGGCGTCGCAGACCTCGCGGCCCTTGTCCGTGATGGAGGCGAGGGTGCCCCGCCCGTCGTTCGGGTTGGGCCGCTTGGCGACCAGGCCGGACTTCACCAGCCGGTCGACGGTGTTCGTCACCGAGGTCGGATGCACCATGAGCCGCTCGCCGATCTTGGACATCGGCAGTTCACCGGCCTTGGAGAAGGTCAGCAGCACCAGCGCCTCGTAGCGGGCGAAGGTCAGTCCGTACGGCTTGACCACCGCGTCCACCTCGGACAGCAGGATCTGATGGGCGCGCATGATCGACGTGATCGCGCCCATCGACGGCACGGCTCCCCACCTCTGGCGCCACAGTTCGTCGGCGCGCGCGATGGGGTCGAAAGCAAGGCTGAGCGGCTTCGGCACGTCTCCGACCCTACCCGGCGGTCATATTGTGGTCAGCCTTGTCTCAGTTTTCGGTCTCATGCAGCGGTCCGGGCCGGCGGTCCCGCCCGGCGGTCCGCCGTACCTCGCGGATCACGGCGAGGACGCAGAGCACGCCGAGGGCCCCCGCCGCCGGCATCACCGCCCGCAGTGGCGCGTACTCCGCCGCGAGACCGGCCGCACCCATCGCCAGGCCCATCGCCGTCATCCGCCCCGCCTGCACCACCGTCATCCCCTGCCCCAGCAACTCCTCGGGGACCGCGGCGACGAACCACCGGTCCACCCCGAAGTTGTACGAGATGCCGGTACCCGTCAGGACGAGGAGCAGCACCGCCCAGCCCAGCGAGGGCTGCGCGGCGAAACCGAGGGACGGCAGGACGGCGAAGACACCCATGGGAAAGGTGAGCCGGGACCGGGCCCGCGGCCCCAGGAGCGAGCCGACCAGGCTCTCCGCCACCACGGCGCCGATCGGCATGCTGCACATCAGCAGCCCCGCACCGCCCGGCCCGGCGCCGAGCAGGTCGGCGTAGGGGACGAGCAGCGCCTCGGGGACGACCACGAAGGCCGGCGGCAGCCAGGTCAGGAGCAGCAGCGCGCGCACCCTGCGGTTCGCCAGCAGCCGCCGTACGCCGCCCAGCGACGCGCCCAGCAGGGCTCCGCGCCCGGCCGCCGCGCCGCCGCCGTCCCGGGCCGGGCGGGCCCGGGTGCCGAGGCGCAGCAGCAGCGCCGACCCGAGGAAGGTGACGGCCGTGAGGGCGAGCACCGCCCCGGGCGTCACCACGGCCACCAGCAGCCCTCCGACACCGAAGCCCACCAGTTGGGCGCTCTGGTTCACGATGCGGATCACCGACCGGCCCAGGACGAACAGATCGCCCTCGCCGAGGATGTCGCCGAGCGTGGCGGCACGCGTGCCGGCGAAGACCGGCGCGACGGCGGCGATCAGGCAGCGCAGGACGAGCAGCACGGCGACCGGCGTGCCGGGCAGGACCATCCCGGCCGCCGCCAGCGCGCACAGCAGATCGCAGACCACCAGCACCCGGCGGGCCGGGTACCGGTCGGCGACGGCGGACAGCAGCGTCCCGCCGAGGACGTACGGCAGCAGCCCGAGCGCGAAGGTCAGGGCGCTCAGCAGCGGGGAGTCGGTGCGCCGGAAGACCAGCACGGACAGCGCGATCTCGCAGACGACCACGCCGAGGGAGGACAGCAGGTGCGCGGCGAAGACCGCACGGAATTCCGGGACGGCGAAGACGGCACGGTAACGGGCCGGGCGGCCGGCAGCGGCAGGGCCGCCACCGTCCTCGGGCCCCTCCTCGGGGCGTGCGGGAGTACGGCCCGGCGGAACGGGCCCGGTGGTCGCGGACATGGCGGCAGACTGCCGCGCGCCGCCCCCGTCCCGTAATCTTTCGGCCCCAGCCGAATCCCCGGGGGGTACCGCGGTCATGCCGCTGCATCTGCACTTCGGCGCCGACGACCTGCTGCGCATCCGGTTCGCCATCTCGCCGCTGTGCGAGACGCACGAGGCGGTACGGACCCTGCGCCGCACCGACCGGCACGGCTACCACGCGCCGTGGTTACGGCGGATGCGCACGGCGCTGGCCGGGCTGGACCTGACACCGCTGTGGCTGTTCATGCCGGCCTCGCCACCGGGCTACACCCCGGACTTCCTGGGACGGCCCCCGGACACCCCGACGACCGGGTTCGCCGAGGAACTGGCGCGGCTGCGGGCCACCGACCCGGAGCTGGCACGGGCCGAGATGGCCAAGTCGCTGGCCTGCACGCCCGGCGGGGCCGAGTCCCCGCGCGGCCGGGCGGCACTGGCGGATCCGGCCCGCGCCGTGCAGGAGCTGGCCGACGTCACCGAACGGGCCTGGCACGCGCTGCTCGCCCCGGACTGGCCCGGCTGCGGGCCCTGCTGGAGGCCGAGATCGCCTACCGCTCACGCCAGTTGGCGGACGGCGGACTGCGGCGGCTGTTCGCCGATCTGCATCCCCGGCTGACGTGGTCGGGCGACACCCTCACGGTCCGGACCCGCACCGACTTCCTGCAGACCCAGGACCTGGACGGCCGCGGGGTGCTGCTGCTGCCCAGCGTCTTCGCCTGGCCGGACGTGGTGAGCGGCTTCGATCCGCCGTGGCAGCCGACCGTCATCTACCCGGCCCGCGGGATCGGCGGCCTGTGGTCCGAGCCGGACGCCGGGCCCGCACTGGCCCGGCTGCTGGGGCCGAAGCGGGCGGCCGTCCTGGCCGCGCTCGACGCGCCGTCCACCACGACTGCACTGTCCCACCGCCTCGGCCTCGCCCCGTCCTCCGTCTCGGCCCACCTCTCCGTCCTCCGCGCCGCGGGCCTCCTGACCTCCCACCGCCACGGCCACGAAGTGCTCTACGAGCAGACGGCACTGGGCCTGGCGTTGCTTGGTTGACGCCCACGTACCCGTCTGTCCCGCCGCGGTTGTTGCTCGCCGTTGCGCTTTGCGGCGCCCCGCACGTACCCGTCTCTCCCGCCGCGGGTCTTGCTCGCCGTTGCGCCTGGCGGCGGGCGTGGTGTTTCGGGTGCGGTGCCGGCCCTCCAGACTTCGTCCTCCGGTCCAGCCCCTCCCGTGAGTGGGGAGTTTCTCAGCTGGTTGGGGGCGGGCGTCGTCCGTTGCCTGCGCGCGGGTGGGCATTACGTGCACCCCCACCGTCCTTCACTTTCCCCTCACGGGAGGGGACGGGCCGGAGGGGCCGGTTGTGTGGACGTAAAGCGTCAGCAGTCCACACAACCGGCCCCGCAGGCCCGTCACCGCACCCAACAACCACCCAGCCCGCCGCAGGCGCAACGGCGAACAACAACCGCGGCGGGACAGCGAGGTACGTGGGCGGCGCCGCAAAGCGCAGCGACCCGCGGCGGAACAGACAGGTACGTGGGAATCAGCCCTCGGAGAGGAACCGCTCGACCGTTTCGACCTTCGACGTCAGGCCGTCCGTGACCCCCGGGCGGATGTCCGCCTTGAGGACCAGCGAGACCCGTCCGGCGCGGGCCTCGACGGCCGCGACGGCTCGTTTGACGACGGCCATGACCTCGTCCCACTCGCCCTCGATGGACGTGAACATCGCGTCCGTGCGGTTCGGCAGGCCGGACTCGCGAACGACCCGGACCGCGTCGGCGACGTACTCGCCGACGTCCTCGCCGACGCCCAGCGGGCTCACGGAGAAGGCGACGATCATGCGTTGACGACCCCTTCCTTGCGGGCCCGGGCGGCGATCACGCCGGCCTCCTCCTCGCGCTTGAGCACCCGGTCGCCGTAGAGGCCGCCGAACGGGAGGATCGCCAGCAGGAAGAAGAACGCGACGCGCTTGAAGGGCCACTTGGTGCGGTTCCACACGTCCAGCAGCAGCACCACGTAGGTGATGAACAGCAGGCCGTGGATCAGGCCGAGCGGCATCACCAGGGCGTCGTAGTCGAAGGCGAGCCGGAAACCGGTACCGAAGATCAGCAGCGCGGGGAAGGAGATGGCCTCCGGAACGGAGGCCAGGCGCAGGCGGTGCAGGGCGGCGGCGGTCTTGATGTCCACGGGAACCTCGTTCGGGTGGCAGATGGGCGGTCGGCGCGCAGCGCCGTCTTCTGGGGGTGGAGGTCGGGCGACGGGCGGGCTTGTGCAAGGGTTCACAAGCGTCGCCCCATTGTTACAGCCGCGCCCGCGATCACCGCGCCGGGGGACGTGAGCCGGACCACGCCGGGCCGGCCGGCAGGGGGCCGGCGAGCGGGCCCCGGTCCGGCGTCAGGGAGATCTCCGGGCGATGTCAGGGGCAAAGGACCTGCCCCGCGCGGCCGGTGACCATTACCGTCTGACGCGTGGCTCAGTTTCGGCTCCAGGGGAGCAAGGTGCTCGCCGTCGACATGACGGGCGATGCCGTCAAGGCGAAAAACGGGGCGATGGTCGCGTACGACGGCCAGATGTCCTTCAAGAAGATGACCGGCGGCGGCGAGGGTCTGCGCGGCATGGTCACCCGGCGGCTCACGGGTGAGCAGATGGCCGTGATGGAGGTGAAGGGCCACGGCACCTGCTATTTCGCCGATCGCGCCAGCGAGATCAATCTGGTGCGGCTGCACGGCGAGAAGCTGTACGTGGAGGCCAGCAACCTGCTCTGCACGGACGCGGCGCTGCGCACGGGCACGACGTTCACCGGCCTGCGCGGCGCCTCCCAGGGCAACGGCCTGTTCACCACCACCGTCGAGGGCAGCGGCCAGGCGGCGATCACCTCGGACGGCCCCGCGGTGGTGCTGCGGGTCACCAAGCAGTACCCGCTCCAGGTCGACCCGGGCGCCTATGTGGCGCACACCGGCGATCTGAAGCAGCATTTCCAGTCGGGCGTGAATTTCCGCACGTTCATGGGAGAGGGCTCGGGCGAGGCGTTCCAGATCCGCTTCGAGGGCGAGGGCCTGGTCTACGTCCAGCCCAGCGAGCGCAACACCGTGGGCGGTGAGGTCTGATGCCGTTCACGGCGCTCAACTCCCGCATGGTGCAGGCCACGATCACGCCCGGCCAGCGGATGTTCAGCCAGCGCGGGGCGATGCTCGCGTACCGCGGGGAGGTCTCGTTCACGCCCAACATCCAGGGCGGCCAGGGCGGGATCGGCTCGATGATCGGCCGCCGGATCGCCGGTGAGGCGACCCCGCTGATGACCGTGGAAGGCAGTGGCACGGTCATGTTCGGGCACGGCGGTCATCACGTCCACGTCGTGGACCTGACCGGCGAGACGCTCTACGTCGAGGCCGACCGGCTGCTGGCCTTCGACGGCTCGCTCCAGCAGGGCACGATGTTCATGGGCGCGCAGGGCGGTGTGATGGGCATGGTCCGCGGTCAGGTCACCGGCCAGGGCCTGTTCACGACGACGCTCGCAGGGGTCGGCTCGGCCGCGGTGATGGCCCACGGCGGCGTGCTGGAGCTGCCGATCACCCCGCAGCGCCCGGTCCACGTCGACCCCCAGGCGTACGTCGCGCACCGCGGCGAGGTCCGCAACAAACTGTCCACCGCGCTCGGCTGGCGCGACATGGTCGGCCGCGGTTCGGGCGAGGCCTTCCAGCTGGAGCTGTCGGGCCAGGGCACCGTCTACGTCCAGGCGTCGGAGGAGAAGCTGTGACCGGTCCCGTTGTCCACGACGTCGCCTCGCTCCCCGCCGATGACAACGTCAATCCGTACGCCTTCAGCGTCGATCTGAACGGCCAGTGGTTCCTGCAGAAGGGGAAGATGATCGCCTACTACGGGCAGATCGACTTCCAGGGCATCGGGCACGGCCGGCTGGACCGGCTGATCGCCGGAAGTTTCCATTCGCCACTGCACGCCGCGGACTGGGTCGTCGCCGAGGGCCGGGGAAAGATGCTGCTCGCGGACCGTGCCTTCGACGTGAATTCCTACGATCTCGATGAGGGCAACCTCACTATTCGCTCCGGCAATCTGCTCGCGTTTCAGCCATCTCTGTCGCTGAAGCAGTCGATCATTCCGGGCTTCCTCACGCTGATCGGGACGGGCAAGTTCGTGGCGGCGTCCAACGGGCCGGTGGTGTTCATGGAGCCGCCGATCCGGGTGGACCCGCAGGCGCTCGTCGGCTGGGCCGACTGCCCCTCGCCGTGCCACCACTACGACCACCAGTACCTGCGGGGATTCCTCGGCGGGCTGCGCGCGCACACCGGTATCGGAGGGGCCTCGGGCGAGGAGCACCAGTTCGAGTTCGTGGGGGCCGGCACGGTCCTGCTGCAGTCGACGGAGCAGCTGATGCCGGAGGTGGCGACCGGCGCGGTCCCGGTGGAAGAGGGCGTTCCGGGCGGTGGCGGACACGTTCCGCAAAGTGGCTCACAACTGCCCCAGCTGCCCGGCAACCTCGGGAGCCTCCAGCGCCGCTTCGGGCTGTGAGCGGTAGTCTGCGGACGGTGACCTCGAACGTCTGACCCACACCCGGCCCCGGCCGGTCGTCGTCACCCCAACGGGGATTAATTCACTATTCAACTTTTAACAGGTAGAATTCATCCATGACGACCGACAGCGACACTCCCTGGCTGACCGACCAGGAGCAGCGTGCTTGGCGCACTCATCTGGACGTCAGCAGACTGCTGATGCACCAACTGGAGCGCGATCTGCAACCGTTCGGCCTGACGAACAACGATTACGAGATCCTCGTCAACCTCTCCGAGGCCGAGGACCACCGGCTCCGGATGAGCGACCTGGCCGCCAGCACCCTGCAGTCCAAGAGCCGTCTCTCCCACCAGATCACCCGGATGGAGAACGCCGGCCTGGTACGCCGCGAGAGTTGCGAATCGGACCGCCGTGGCCTCTACGCGGTGCTGACGGAGGAGGGCTGGGACACCATGCGCCGGGTCGCCCCGCACCACGTCGCCTCGGTCCGCAAGCACTTCATCGACCTGTTCTCCCCCGATGACCTGCAGGCGCTGCGGGCCTCCCTCACCCCGGTGGCCGAACACCTCCGCGTCCAGCGCGGCACGATCTGACCGCCCGGCCGCGGCCCCGCCGGGGCCGCGGCCGCACCGGCTCAGCCGGCCGCCGGCAGCCGCAGCTCGAAGACCGCCCGGTCCCGTACGGCCAGCGTGCCACCGTGCCGGACCGCCACGTCCCGGGCGATGGCCAGTCCCAGCCCGGCCCCGCCGTCGTCCCGTGCCCGCGCGTCGTCGAGCCGGACGAACCGCTCGAAGATCCGCTCCCGGTCCGCCTCCGGCACCCCGGACCCGTCGTCCTCGACCCGCAGCACGGCCCACTCCCCCTCGCGCACCACCGCGACCCGCACCTCCCCCGCCGCATGCCGCTGCGCGTTGTCCAGCAGATTCCCCAGCACCCGCCCCAACTGACCGCGCGACCCGGCCACTTCGACGCCCGCGAGCTCACCGGCGGTGGCCGGAATCCGGTCCCCGGCCCGCTGCGAGAGCTCCTCCCGCACCAGCGCCGCGAGGTCCACCCGGGCCGCGGCCGGCCGCTCCCCCGCGTCCAGCCGCGCCAGCAGCAGCAGGTCCGCCGCCAGCCGCTGCAGCCGCACGGTGTCCGCCACCGCGCCCGGGACGTCCAGCAACTCGGGGTGCGCCACCCCCACTTCCAGCTGGGTGCGCAGGCTGGCGATCGGACTGCGCAGCTCGTGCGAGGCGTCCGCGACGAACCGCCGCTGCCGCTCGACGCTCGTCTCCAGCGCGGCCAGCGTCTCGTTGGTGGTGCGCGCCAGCCGGCCGATCTCGTCCCGGGACGACGGCACCGGCACCCGCCGGCTCAGGTCCGTACTGGCCGTGATCGCCGCCATCTCCGACCGGATGCCCTCCACCGGCCGCAGCGCCCGCCGGGTGACCAGCCAGGTCACCCCCGCCACCACCACGAGCAGCAGCGGCAGCCCGATCAGCATGGCGGTCCGTACCGAGCCGACCGCGGCACGCTCCGGCGCCAGCGCCGACCCCGCCCGCACCACGGCCTTCTCGCCCCGGCCGTCCTCGGCCTCGACCGCCGCGAACCGGTAGGCCGCCACCGTGCCGTCGACGTCGGCGGTCCCGTCCCGGTACCGCACGTCGTCGTCGACCTCACCGGGCCGCGGCCCGCCCCGGTCGTCGTCCCCGTCATCGTCGTCACCGTCACCCGACCGGCCGGTCCCGGCGGCACCCGCGTCGCCCGCTGCCGGCCCGCCCTTGACCGGCCTGCCGTCGACGGCCCGGACGTCCTCGCCCGCCGCCAGCACCCGCCCGTCGTCGTCGGTGACCACCACCGGATGGTCCTCGCCGTCCGGCAGATCGAGCTTCGGGTACGCCGTACCGGTGGCGATCTGCGCGGCCACCTCGCGCGCCGCGACCTCCGCCTGCAGCCCGGCCTGGTCCTGCAGATTGCCGCGCAGCACCAGCAGCACCGCCGTACCGGCCGCGATCAGCGCCAGCGCCACCACCGCGGTCGCGCCGGCCGCCGCCCGGGCCCGTACCGAACCCAGGACCCGGCCCCGCGCCCTACGCACCGGCCACCAGCCGGTATCCCGCACCGCGCACCGTCACGATGTGCCCGGCGCCGAGCTTGCGCCGCAGCGCGCTCACGTACACCTCGATGATGTTGACGTCACCGTCGTAGGCGAAGTCCCACACGTGCTCCAGGATCTCCGCCTTGGACACCACCTCCCCCGCCCGCAGGGCCAGCTGCTCCAGGACGGCGAACTCCTTCGCGGTCAGCGCGACCTCGGTACCGTCCCGCTCGACCCGGCGCGCCCCCTGGTCGACGACGAGCGTCCCCACCCGCAGCACCGGCGGGGCGCCCCGCCCCCGCCGCCGCAGCAGCGCCTTCACCCGGGCCACCAGCACCACATACGAGAACGGCTTGGTCAGGTAGTCGTCGGCACCGGTGTCCAGCCCCTCGGCCTCGTCGTACTCGCCGTCCTTGGCGGTCAGCATCAGGATCGGCACCTCGTTCCCGGCCGCCCGCAGTGCGGCGCAGACGCGGTAGCCGTTCATGCCGGGCAGCATGATGTCCAGCACGACCAGGTCGTAGGCGTCCTCGCCGGCGCGTTGCAGCCCTTCGAGGCCGTCGTGCACCACGTCGACCGCGTATCCCTCGGCCCGCAGGCCCCTGGCCAGCGACCGGGCCAGCCGCTGTTCGTCCTCCACGATCAAGAGCCGCATAGCGGCCAAGCCTGCCATCCGGAACCTGAAGCGTCCTTCAGCTGCCTTCAGCTCGGCTTCAGGTGCGTTCGGCCACTGTGGCGGCACGACGTTGACCCGGATGACCGGGTCCGAGCAACCACGGAGGAGAGCACATGAAGCGCCACCTCGCCATCGCCACCGCCGCCGCGGCCGCCCTGCTGGCGGGCGGTACGGTCACCGCCGTCGCGGTCAGCGGCAGCGGCTCCGGCAACGGCGCGCCGGCCGCGGGCCACAGCCCCCAGGACACCGAGGACCTCCACGAGGCCGGCGCCGCCCGGGTGAGCGCTCCCCAGGCCGCGGCCGCCGCCCTGAAGGCCGTCCCCGGCAAGGTCTCCGGCCTGGACCTCGACCAGGACCGCCCGGGTCTGGTCTGGGACGCGGATGTGCTGGGCAAGGACGGAAAGTGGCACGAGGTCACCCTCGACGCGCGGACCGCACGGGTGCTGAACCAGCACGTCGACCGCGAGGACGACGACGATCACACCGGGGAGCGGACCGCCCTGAACCACGCCCGCACGGACGCCGCCACCGCCGCCCGCAAGGCCGCCGCGGAACACGGCACGGTCACCTCCGTCGAACTGGACGACGACCACCGCGCCAAGGCCGTCTGGGAGGTCGAGACCGTCACCAAGGACGGCACCGAGCACAAGCTCCTCATCGACCCGCACACCGGCACCCTGAACACCGCCCCCGCGCACGACGACAACGGGGACGACTGACCCGAATAACCGGCCGCCACCCCCACCACCGTTGTCTTTCCCCCAACGGGAGGGGACGGGCCGGAGGGGCCGGTTGTGTGGACGTAAAGCGTCAGCAGTCCACACAACCGGCCCCGGAGGTCCGTCACCGCACCCAACAAGACCCAGCCCGCCGCAGGCGCAACGGCGAGACGCCCCATGGCGGGACGGCCAAGTACGTGCGGGGCGCCGCAAAGCGCGCAACGGCGAGCAACCACCACGGCGGCAAAGCCAGGTACGTGGGCGCCCCGGCGTCAGCCGCCATTCGTGACGCCGTCCACCAACTCGTCCGCCGCCCGATACGGATCCGTCTCGCCCGCCACTATCCGCTCGGCCAGGGCCTCCAGCCGGCGGTCGCCGCTCAGGTCGCCGATCCGCTCACGCAGCGCCGTGACCGCGATCGTCTCGACCTCGTGGGCGGCCCGGGCGCGGCGCCGTTCGGCCAGCACGCCGTGCTCCTCCATCCAGGCCCGGTGCTTCTCCAGCGCTTCGACGACCTCGTCGACGCCCTCGGAGCGGGCGGCGACCGTCTTCACGATGGGCGGCCGCCAGTCGCCGGGCGCCCGGGATTCGCCGAGGCCCAGCATGTGGTTGAGCTCCCGGGCGGTGGCGTCGGCGCCGTCCCGGTCGGCCTTGTTGACCACGTAGACGTCGCCGATCTCCAGGATTCCGGCCTTGGCCGCCTGGATACCGTCGCCCATGCCCGGCGCGAGCAGCACCACGGAGGTGTCCGCCTGGGAGGCGATCTCCACCTCGGACTGGCCGACCCCGACGGTCTCGACCAGGATCACGTCGCAGCCGGCCCCGTCGAGGACCCGGATGGCCTGCGGTGCGGCCCAGGCCAGTCCGCCCAGATGGCCGCGGGTGGCCATCGAGCGGATGTAGACGCCGGGGTCGGAGGCGTGCTCGCTCATCCGGACCCGGTCGCCGAGCAGCG
Source organism: Streptomyces endophytica (assembly GCF_026153355.1). GTDB lineage: Bacteria > Actinomycetota > Actinomycetes > Streptomycetales > Streptomycetaceae > Streptomyces > Streptomyces endophytica. Next base: position 597,461 of record NZ_CP110636.1, read on the forward strand.
CGCCCCCGGAGAACGGCGAGGACGGGTCGACGGCGAGCACGCCGACCCGCTTGCCCGTCTTGCGGTACGCGGTGACCAGGGCCGAGGTGGTGGTGGACTTGCCCACGCCCGGTGAGCCGGTAAGCCCGACCACGTAGGCGTTGCCGGTGAGCGGTGCCAGCGCCGCCATCACCTCGCGCAGCTCCGGCGCCGCCCCCTCCACGAGGGAGATCAGTCGGGCCACCGCCCTCGGCCGGCCCTGCCGTGCCTGTTCCACCAGCTGGGGGACGTCCACCATCGCTGCTCGGCTCCTTCGGCTCGCTGGTACGCGATTGGCCAGCCTGTACGCACGCGCGTACGGGCTGTCGCTTACTTACCCGGTACGCGGATGATCAGCGCGTCGCCCTGACCGCCGCCACCGCACAGCGCGGCCGCGCCGGTTCCGCCGCCGCGCCGGCGCAGTTCCAGGGCCAGGTGCAGCACGATGCGGGCGCCGGACATCCCGATCGGGTGACCCAGGGCAATCGCGCCGCCGTTGACATTCACCTTTTCCGGGGAGACCCCCAGATCCTTCATTGACTGCACGGCGACCGCCGCGAACGCCTCGTTGATCTCGATCAGGTCGAGGTCGGCGACGGTCAGGCCCTCCTTGCCCAGGGCGTGGTTGATGGCGTTGGACGGCTGGGACTGCAGCGAGTTGTCGGGGCCGGCGACGTTGCCGTGCGCGCCGATCTCCGCGATCCACTCCAGGCCGAGTTCCTGGGCCTTGGCCTTGCTCATCACGACGACGGCGGCCGCACCGTCGGAGATCTGCGAGGACGTGCCGGCGGTGATCGTGCCGTCCTTGGCGAACGCCGGGCGCAGCTTGCCCAGCGACTCCACGGTGGTCTCCGCCCGGATGCCCTCGTCCTTGCTGAAGACGACCGGCTCGCCCTTGCGCTGCGGGATCTCCACGGGGGTGATCTCGGCCTCGAAGAGGCCGTTCTTCTGGGCCGCGGCGGCCCGCTGGTGGGAGGCCGCGGCGATCTCGTCCTGCTCCGGCCGGGCGATGCCGAGCCGGGTGTTGTGCTTCTCGGTCGACTCGCCCATGGCGATGCCCTCGAACGAGTCGGTCAGGCCGTCGTGGGCCATCGCGTCGAGCATCTCGACGGCGCCGTACTTGTAGCCCTCCCGGGACTTGGGGAGGAGGTGCGGCGCGTTGCTCATGGACTCCTGGCCGCCGGCGACGACGACGTCGAACTCACCCGCACGGATCAGCTGGTCGGCCAGCGCGATCGCGTCCAGACCGGAGAGGCACACCTTGTTGACGGTGAGCGCGGGGACGTTCATCGGGATGCCGGCCTTGACGGCGGCCTGGCGCGCCGGGATCTGCCCCGCCCCGGCCTGCAGCACCTGGCCCATGATCACGTACTGCACCTGGTCACCGCCGATGCCCGCCCGGTCCAGCGCCGCCTTGATGGCGAAGCCGCCCAGATCGGCGCCTGAGAAGGTCCGCAGGGATCCGAGAAGCCGCCCCATCGGGGTACGGGCTCCCGCCACGATTACTGAGGTGGTGCCGTTCGTGCCGTTGGTTTCAGACATGCGATGCGGCCTTCCTTTGCAGGGAAGTTAACGAGGGTTCCCGTCAATGTACTGAGCGGTACCCGTCGGGTCACCGGCCAGCAGGTGTGATCGCGCGCACGTTGCGTAACCAGTCGTGAGAGGGGTGCACTGGAACCATGCTGACGCGAATCGACCACATCGGGATCGCCTGTTTCGACCTCGACAAGACTGTCGAGTTCTACCGTGCCACGTACGGCTTCGAGGTGTTCCACACCGAGGTCAACGAGGAGCAGGGCGTCCGGGAAGCCATGCTGAAGATCAACGAGACCTCGGACGGCGGGGCCTCCTACCTCCAGCTCCTGGAGCCCACCCGCGAGGACTCCGCGGTGGGCAAATGGCTGGCCAAGAACGGCGAGGGCGTACACCACATCGCCTTCGGCACCGCGGACGTCGACGGTGAATCCGAGGCCATCCGCGGCAAGGGCGTCCGGGTGCTCTACGACCAGCCCCGGACGGGTTCGATGGGCTCGCGGATCACCTTCCTGCACCCCAAGGACTGCCACGGCGTACTCACCGAACTCGTCACCGCCGCACCCCCCGCCAGCACGGACCACTGACCTTCACGTTCCCCGGCCGGTAGAGTGCAGCTTCGGCCGGGGTACGGGAGTGGGGCTCGGTCCATACTCTGCCGATGATCTGACACCATTTCTTCGGAGAAGGGTCAGCTCCAACGGGTGCCAGTCGAGTACGACGTGACGTGTACGGGACGAGCACCGCAGGACCGGAGCCGGCCGCCACCATGACCAGGGGACGGATGGGACCGCGCAGTGCGGGGCAACGAGCGCCAGGAGCGTAAGTGGGCTGAGGGCGACCACCTCTCGCAGTTCGAAGCCGAGATGGAGCGGCTGAAGACCGAGCGGGACAAGGCCGTCCAGCACGCCGACGACCTCGGCTACCAGGTCGAGGTGCTGCGCGCCAAGCTGCACGAGGCGCGTCGCAACCTCGCGACCCGTCCTGCCTACGACAACGTCAGCCACCAGGCCGAACAACTGCTGCGCAACGCGCAGATCCAGGCCGATCAGCTGCGGTCGGACGCCGAGCGGGAGCTGCGCGAGGCACGGGCACAGACCCAGCGGGTGCTGCAGGAGCAGGCCGAGCGGCAGGCCCGGCTGGAGGCCGAGCTGCACGCCGAGGCGGTCAGTCGCCGCCAGCGGCTCGACGAGGAGCTCAACGAGCGCCGGCAGACCGTCGAATCGCACGTCAACGAGAACGTCGCCTGGGCCGAACAGCTGCGCGCCCGTACGGAGTCGCAGGCCCGCCGGCTGATGGAGGAGTCCCGGGCGGAGGCCGAATCGGCCCTGGCGTCCGCGCGCGCCGAGGCCCAGCGGCTCATCGAGCAGGCCCGGGCCCGGCTCGGTTCGGAGGCCGAAGCGGCCCGCGCCGAAGCCGAATCCCTGCTGCGCCGCGCCCGTACGGACGCCGAGCGGCTGCTGACCGCCGCGTCCAACCAGGCCCAGGAGGCCACGGATCAGGCCGAGCGGCTGCGCACCACGGCCGGCACCGAGGCGGAGGAGGCGCGCCGTCAGGCCACCGAGCTGACCCGTACCGCCGAGGCCCGGCTGCAGGAGGCGGACACGGCGCTGCGCGAGGCGCGCGCCGAGGCCGAGAAGCTGGTCGAGGAGGCGCAGCAGAACGCCGGAAAGCGGCTGTCGGCCGCCGAGTCGGAGAACGAGCAGCGCACCCGTACGGCCAAGGCGGAGATCGCCCGGCTGGTCGGTGAGGCCACCAAGGAGGCCGAGGCGCTCAAGGCCGAGGCCGAGCAACTGCGCGTCGACGCCCGTACGGAGACCGAGCGGCTGCTCGCCGAGGCGCAGGAGGCCGCGCGGTCGAAGGCGGCGGAGGACTCCGCGGCGCAGCTGGCGAAAGCCGCCCGGTCCGCCGAGGAGATGCTGACCAAGGCGTCCGAAGACGCCAAGGCCGCGACCAAGGCCGCCGCCGAGGAGGCCGACCGGCTGCGCAAGGAGGCCGAGGCCGAGGCCGACCGGCTGCGCGAGGAGGCGCACGACACCGCGGCGCAGCTCAAGGGCGCGGCGAAGGACGACACCAAGGAGTACCGCGCCAAGACCGCCGAACTCCAGGAGGAGGCGCGGCGGCTGCGCGGTGAGGCGGAGCAGCTGCGGGCCGACGCGGTCGCCGAGGGCGAGCGGATCCGCGGCGAGGCCCGGCGCGAGGCGGTCCAGCAGATCGAGGAGGCGGCCGGTACCGCCGAGGAGCTGCTGGTCAAGGCCAAGTCCGATGCCGAGGAGACCCGTTCGGGTGCCGTCGCGGAGAGCGAACGGGTGCGGACGGAGGCCATCGAGCGGGCCTCGGCGCTGCGCCGGCAGGCGGAGGACGCGCTGGAGCGGGCGCGTTCGGAGGCCGAACAGCTGCTGCTGGAGGGCACCCAGGCCGCCGAGGAGCTGACGTCGACGGCCGAGAAGAGCGCCGCGAAGCTGCGCGAGGAGGCCGAGGAGGCCGCCGAGCAGCTGCGCACCGACGCCCAGGCGGAGCTGGACCGGCTGCGTACCGAGGCCGAGGAGCGGGTCACGGCCGCCGAGGAGTCGCTGCGCGAGGCCCGCGCGGAGGCCGAACGGCTGCGCCGCGAGACGCAGGAGGAGGCCGCCCGGCTCACGTCGGAGGCCGCCGAGCGTCGCCGCACGCTCCAGCAGGAGGCCGAGGAGGAGGCCGAGCGGCTGCGCACGGAGGCCGCCGCGGACGCCTCGGCGGCGCGCGCCGAGGGCGAGTCGGTGGCCGTACGGCTGCGCAGCGAGGCGGCGGCCGAGGCCGAACGGCTCAAGTCGGAGGCGCAGGAGACCGCGGACCGGGTGCGCGCGGAGGCCGCGGCCGCCGCGGAGCGCACCGGCGCCGAGGCGGCGCAGGCGCTGGCCGAGGCGCAGGAGGAGGCCGCGCGGCGGCGCCGGGAGGCCGAGCAACTGCTGGGCGAGGCCCGCGAGGAGGCCCACCAGGAGCGCACCGCGGCCCGCGAGCAGAGCGAGGAGCTGCTGGCCTCGGCCCGTACGCGGGTGACCGAGGCTCAGGAGGAGGCCGAGCGGCTGGTCGAGGAGGCGGACCGGCGGGCCGGCGAGCTGGTGGCGACGGCCGAGCAGACCGCGCAGCAGGTCCGGGACTCGGTCGCGGGGCTGCACGAGCAGGCCGCCGAGGAGATCGCCGGACTGCGGTCGGCGGCCGAACACGCCGCGGAGCGCACGAAGTCGGAGGCCCAGGAGGAGGCCGACCGGGTCCGCAAGGACGCCTACGACGAGCGGGAGCGGGCGTCGGAGGACGCGGCGCGCATCCGGCAGGAGGCGCAGGAGGCGTCGGAGGCCGCCAGGACGCTTGCCGAGCGGGCCGTCGCGGAGGCCATCGAGGAGGCCGAGCGGCTGCGCACGGAGGCGGCCGGGGTGCTCGACGAGGCCCGCCGGGACGCCAACGCGGCGCGTACGGAGGCCGCCGAGCAGGCCGACCGGCTGGTCTCTGAGGCGACCGCACAGGCCGAGAAGCTGGTCACGGACGCCACCGCGAAGGCACAGCAGCTGCGCACCGACGCGTCGGACGCGCTGGCGGCCGGCGAGCAGGACGCCGCGCGGACCCGTGCCGAGGCGCGCGAGGACGCGAACCGGATGCGGTCGGACGCCGCGGAGCAGGCCGACCGCCTGATCACCGAGGCCCGTTCGGAGGCCGAACGGATCGTCACCGAGGCGACCGAGCTGACGTCTTCGGCGCAGGAGGACGCGGACCGTACGGTCCAGGAGGCCCAGGAGGCCGCCGAGCGGCTGCGCGCGGAGGGCGAGCAGCAGGCGCAGTCCCTGGTGGCCGCGGCGACCGAGCGGTCCGAGCAGCTGCGGTCCGAGGCGGCCGAGGTGCTGGAGCAGGCCCGCCGGGACGCCGAGCGCACCGGCGACCAGGCCCGCGCGGACGCCAACAAGGCCCGTGCGGACGCCGCGGAGCAGGCCGACACGCTGGTGTCGGAGGCCGCGACGGAGGCGCAGCGGCTGCGTGCCGAGGCCGCGGAGACCACCGCGGACGCCGAGCGGGAGGCGGACCGTACCCGGGCCGACGCCCGCGAGCAGGCGGACCGGATGATCGCCACCGCCACCGCGGAGGCGGACCGGCTGCGGGCCGAGGCGGCCGAGACGGTCACCGCCGCGCAGGAGCACGCCGGCCGCACCCGTAACGAATCGGCCAAAATCAAGGAGGACGCGGAGGCGGCCGCGGAGCGGATGCGCGCGGAGGCCCAGGAGGAGACCGACCGGCTGCTCGACGAGGCCCGCAAGGACGCCGCCAAGCGCCGCGGGGACGCCGCGGAGCAGGCCGACCAGCTCATCGCCAAGGCCCAGGAGGAGGCGCTGAAGGTCGCCACCCAGGCCGAGGAGCAGGCCGACACCATGGTCGGGGCGGCCCGCAAGGAGGCCGACCGGCTCGTCGCGGAGGCGACCGCGGACGGCAACGCCCGGGTGGAGAAGTCCCGTACGGACGCCAACGCGCTGCTGGAGGAGGCCCGTGGGGACGCCACCGCCATAAGGGAGCGCGCCGAGGAGCTGCGGCAGCGGATCGAGTCCGAGGTCGAGGAGCTGCACGACCGGGCCCGCCGGGAGTCGGCGGAGACCATGAAGAACGCCGGCGAGCGGGTCGACAAGCTCATCGCGCAGGCCACCGCGCAGCAGGTGGAGGCCGAGGAGAAGGCCGACCGGATGATGGCGGACGCCAACAGCGAGGCGAGCAAGGTCCGGATCGCGGCGGTCAAGAAGGCCGAGAGCCTGATCAAGGAGGCCGAGAACAAGAAGTCCGAGGCGGTGCGCGACGCGGAGCGGATGCGCGAGGAGGCCCGGGAGGAGGCCGTCCGCATCGTGGACGAGGGCAAGCGCGAGCTGGAGACCCTGGTCCGCCGGCGGGAGGACATCAACGCCGAAATCTCCCGCGTTCAGGACGTTCTGGAGGCTTTGGAGTCCTTCGAGGCACCTGGCGGAGGCGGCGAAAACAAGGGCAACGGGGTGAAAGCGGGCGCGGGCGCCGGAGCAACTCGTTCGAGTGGCAAGCAGTCTGAAGGGTAGCCACTCAAATGAGGGGACATTCTCCAGATCAAACGGGCAATGACTCGATGACACGCCGTTGTGACCCCTAGGATTCTCCTTATCACCTCACCGGTCTCTTCGACAGGAACCCCATGAGCGACACTTCCTCCCCCTTCGGCTTCGAGCTCGTGCGGCGTGGGTACGACCGCGGTCAGGTGGATGACCGCATCACGAAGCTCGTCGCCGACCGCGACGGCGCGCTGGCCCGCATCACGTCGCTGGAAAAGCGGATCGAGGAACTCCACCTCGAGACGCAGAACGCCCAGGCGCAGGTCAATGACGCCGAACCGTCCTACGCGGGCCTCGGAGCGCGCGTCGAGAAGATCCTCCGGCTCGCCGAGGAGGAGGCCAAGGACCTGCGCGAGGAGGCCCGCCGGGCCGCCGAGCAGCACCGCGAGCTGGCCGAGTCGGCCGCCCAGCAGGTCCGCAACGACGCGGAGGCGTTCGCCGCCGAGCGCAAGGCGAAGGCGGAGGACGAGGGCGCCCGGATCGTCGAGAAGGCCAAGGGCGAGGCGTCCACGCTGCGCGCCGAGGCCCAGAAGGACGCCCAGTCCAAGCGGGAGGAAGCGGACTCCCTCTTCGAGGAGACCCGCGCCAAGGCCGCCCAGGCCGCCGCGGACTTCGAGACCAACCTCGCCAAGCGCCGCGAGCAGTCCGAGCGCGACCTCGCCTCCCGTCAGGCCAAGGCCGAGAAGCGCCTCGCCGAGATCGAGCACCGCGCCGAGCAGCTCCGCCTGGAGGCCGAGAAGCTGCGTACGGACGCCGAGCGCCGGGCCCGCCAGACGGTGGAGACCGCGCAGCGCCAGGCCGAGGACATCGTGGCGGACGCCAACGCCAAGGCGGACCGTATCCGCAGCGAATCCGAGCGCGAGCTGGCGGCGCTGACCAACCGCCGCGACTCCATCAACGCCCAGCTGACCAACGTCCGCGAGATGCTGGCCACGCTGACCGGTGCGGCGGTCGCCGCGGCCGGCGCCCCCGGCGACGACGAGGCGGTCTCCCGCGGCGTCCCGGCCCAGCAGACGCGCTGAACCACCCGTCGGAAGGTTCTCGCCCGTTTCGATCGAGCCCCCGTACCGCCCTCTGAGGCGGTGGCGGGGGCCCGGTCGTACAGGGGGTCAGCCAGCCGGCCCCGCCCCGGTGGCCGGGCCGCCCAGGCGCGCCTAGCGTGCTGTACATGATCGAGCTTGAGGGGCTGACCAAGCACTACGGCGACAAGGTCGCGGTGGACCACCTCACCTTCACGGTGCGGCCCGGCATCATCACCGGCTTCCTCGGCCCCAACGGCGCGGGCAAGTCGACCACCATGCGGATGATGCTGGACCTCGACAACCCGACGTCGGGCACGGTCCGGATCGACGGCAAGCACTACCGCCAGCTCGAAGACCCCCTGACGTACATCGGCGCGCTGCTGGAGGCCAAGGCGGTGCACGGCGGCCGGAGCGCCGCCAACCACCTGCTGTGCCTGGCGCAGAGCAACGGCATCCCGCGCGGCCGGGTCGGCGAGGTGCTCGAAATGGTCGGGCTCAGCTCGGTCGCCAGGAAGCGCGCGAAGGGCTTCTCGCTCGGCATGGGCCAGCGGCTGGGCATCGCGGCCGCCCTGCTCGGCGATCCGCAGGTGCTGCTCTTCGACGAGCCGGTCAACGGCCTCGACCCCGAGGGCATCCACTGGATCCGCAACCTGATGAAGCACCTCGCGGCCCAGGGCCGTACGGTCTTCGTCTCCTCCCACCTGATGAGCGAGATGGCACTGACCGCCGACCACCTGGTGGTCATCGGCCAGGGCCGGCTGATGGCGGACACGTCCATGAAGGACTTCATCCACCAGAACTCGCGCTCGTACGTCCGGATGCGCTCCCCGGAACAGCAGAAGCTGCTCGACGTGCTGCGCGCCGAAGGCATCCACGCGGCGGCGGCCGGCGGCGGGGCGCTGGAGATCGACGGGGTGCCGGCCGAGCGGCTCGGCGAACTGGCCGCGGCCCACCACCTGACCCTGCACGAGCTGAGCCCCCAGCAGGCCTCCCTGGAGGAGGCGTTCATGCGGCTGACGGCCGGATCGGTGGAGTACCACGCGCACAACGGCGAGCCGGTGCCGGTGCCGACCACCGCCGTCCCGGCAGCCCCCCAGCCGGCCGGGGCACGGCCGGGCGAGCCGCAGCCGACCGGCTGGGGCACGGACTGGCAGAGGAAGAGGAGCTGACCATGGCGGCGGTCGGGCAGGTCATCCGGTCCGAGTGGACCAAGATCAGATCGGTGCGGTCGACGGTGTGGACGCTGGCCATCGCCGTCCTGGTCACCATCGGGCTGGGCATGCTGATCTGCACCCTGGCCAACCACGACTTCAGCTCCATGCCGGCCCGGGACCGGTTGTCGTTCGACGCCACCAACATCAGCTTCGCCGGTATGGGACTGGGCCAGCTCGCGATGATCGTCTTCGGCGTGCTGGTGGTCTCCAACGAGTACAGCACCGGCATGATCCGCGCCTCGCTCGCCGCGGTACCGCAGCGCGGCACGTTCCTGTTCTGCAAACTCCTGGTCGCCACCGCGCTGGTCTTCGTCGTCGGCCTGGCCACCAGCTTCGTGACGTTCTTCGCGGGCCAGGCGATGCTGGGCAATCTGCGCGCCCACCTCGGCGACCCCGGTGTGCTGCGCGCCGTGATCGGCGGCGGCCTCTATATGACCCTGATCGCCCTCTTCTCGATGGCGGTCGCCACGATGCTGCGCAGTCCGATGCTCTCGCTGGGCATCCTGATGCCGTTCTTCTTCCTGATCTCCAACATCCTCGGCAACGTCTCCGCCACCCGGAAGATCGGCCGCTTCCTGCCCGACCAGGCCGGCTCGAAGATCATGCAGGTGGTCCCCCGCGCGGGCGAAGACGTGCCCTACGGGCCGTGGGGCGGGCTGGGGATCATGATCGCTTGGACGGTGGTGGCGCTCATCGGGGGTACGTGGTGTTGAAGCGCCGCGATGCGTGACGCTGCGCTTGGCTTTCTTCCCACGTACTCGGCTGCAGCGCCGTGGGTGTTGCTCGCCGTTGCGCGCTTTGCGGCGCCGCGCACGTACCCGTCTCTCCCGCCGCGGGTCGTCTCGCCGTTGTGCGCTTTGCGGCGCCCCGCACGTTGTCGGCCGTCCCGCCGCGGGTGTTGTTCGCCGTTGCGCCTGCGGCGGGCTGGGTGGTTGTCGGGTGCGGTGCCGGTCCTCCAGACTTCGTCCTCCGGCCCGTCCCCTCCCGCGGGGGGAAAGTTAAGGACGGTGGGGGTGTACGTAACACCCACGGGCGCGCAAGCAACAGACCGGGCCCGCCCCCCCCAGCTCTTACCTCCCACTCACGGGAGGGGCTGGACCGGAGGACGAAGTCTGGAGGGCCGGCACCGCACCCAAAACACAAACGCCCGCCGCTGGGGGCACCTCCCAGCGTTAGCTGGGGGAGCAACGGCGAACAAGCCCCGCGGCGGGACGGCCAGGTACGTGCGGCGCGCCGCAAAGCGCAACGGCGAGCAACAACCGCGGCGGGAGAGACGGCTACGTGGGCGGATTACGGGAACCGTCAACGCACCGATAGCCTCCTAATCCTCACGGGGGCACGAGGGCGCCTCTGCCCCGACCATCTTGCGAGGGGCGGAGAATGATCGAGGCAGTCGGCCTGACGAAGCGCTATGGCGCCAAGACGGCCGTGTACAACCTGTCGTTCCAGGTGCGGCCGGGCACGGTGACCGGCTTCCTGGGGCCCAACGGGTCCGGGAAGTCGACGACCATGCGGATGATTCTGGGGCTCGACGCACCGACGTCGGGGACCGCCACCATCGCCGGCCGCCCGTTCCGCAGCCTCCCGAACGCGCCGCGCCAGGTGGGCGCGCTGCTCGACGCCAAGGCCGTGCACGGCGGGCGCAGCGCACGCGCGCACCTGCTGTCGCTGGCGCAGCTGTCCGGCATTCCGGCCCGGCGGGTCGACGAGGTGCTGGGCGTGGTCGGTCTCCAGGACGTCGCCGGGCGACGTTCCAAGGGCTTCTCGCTGGGCATGGGCCAGCGGCTCGGCATCGCCTCGGCGCTGCTCGGCGATCCGCAGGTGCTGCTCTTCGACGAGCCGGTCAACGGCCTGGACCCGGAGGGCATCCTCTGGGTCAGGAACCTGATGAAGCAGCTCGCGTCCGAGGGGCGCACCGTCTTCGTCTCCTCGCACCTGATGAGCGAAATGGCGCTGACCGCCGAGCACTTGATCGTGATCGGCCGCGGGCAGCTGCTCGCGGACATGTCGGTCAAGGACTTCATCTCGGCCAACTCGGCCGATTTCGCCCGGGTTCGGACGCCCGACTCCGAGCCGGAGCAGCGCGAGAAGCTGACCGCCGCGATCGGCGAGGCGGGCGGTCAGGCCACGCCGGAGCCGGACGGTGCGCTGCGGGTGACGGGGCTGCCGCTGCCGCGGATCAGTGACCTCGCCCATGAGGCCGACGTCCGGCTGTGGGAGCTGTCGCCGCACCAGGCGTCCCTGGAAGAGGCGTACATGCGGATGACGCAGGGCGCCGTGGACTACCGCTCGACCAGCGACCCGCGAGCCGGTCTGCAGGAGGTTCCGGCGGGGTACGCGCCGGGGTACGGCGGCCGGGCGTTCCCGGCCAGATGCCCAACCCGTACGCCCAGCAGGCGGCCGGCGCCGTTCCCGGGCCGGGGTACCCGCCGCCCGCGCCGGCTCAGGGTCACCCGTACGGGGCACCCGCACCGTACGCGCCCCACCCTTACGGGCAGCCGCCCGCCGCGCCGATGCCGCCCGCCGCCCCCGCCGACCAGCCCGTGCCCCACACCGAGGACGCCCGATGACCAGCCCTCAGCAGCCGCAGCCCCAGCCTGAGCGCGCCCCGCAGGAAGCCGCCGCACAGCCGCCGGTACCGCCCGTGCCGCCCGCCGCACCGCCGGCCCCGGAGCAGCCCGCGCCCGCCAAGGACGCGGGCACGATGATGCTTCAGGCCCAGGCCCAGGCTCAGGCCCAGGCCCCCGCCCCGCCCCCGGCCAAGGAGGGCGGCACGATGATGCTCCAGGCGCAGCCGATGCCCGAGCCGCGGCCGCTCGCCGCGCACGGGCCGGGCAAGGGCAAGGACGCCGGCACGATGATGCTCCAGGCCCAGCCCCCGCAGGCCCAGCCCCAGCCGCCCGCCCAGGCTCCGCAGGCGCAGCCCCCCGCCACCGAGGGGGCACGATGATGCTCCAGGCCCAGCCGCCCGTGCAGGCGCCCGCGCCGCAGGGCCATCCGCCGGCGCAGCCGCCGGTCGCGGCGCCCGCCCCCATGGGCGCGGGCGGTTATGTCTCGTCCATCCCGGTGCGGCCGGCCCACCTCGGCCATGCGCTGGCCTCGGAGTGGACGAAGATCCGCTCGGTGCGCTCGACGATCTGGACGCTGGGCGTGATGCTGCTGCTGATCGTCGGCATCGGTCTGCTCGCCACCCTCGCCGCGGGCTCGGAGCGCGAGATGGACCCGCTGCTCGCCGTCGGGTTCGTCGGTGTCCTGCTCGGCAGCCTCTGCGTGATCACCCTGGGCGTGCTGTCGATCTCCTCGGAGTACGGCACCGGCATGATCCGTACGACGCTGACCGCCTGCCCCAGCCGGGTGCGGGTGCTGACCGCGAAGGCGGTCGTGTTCTTCGGGCTGGCGCTGGTGATCACCACGATCGCCACCACGCTGGTCGCCCTGCTCGACTTCGGGATGCTCAACGGCCCGGCGCCGACCACCGACCAGTGGCTGCGCGCCACCGTGGGCGCGGGTCTGTACGTCGCGCTGCTCGGTCTGCTGGCGCTGGGCGTGGGCACGCTGCTGCGGCACTCCGCGGGTGCCATCAGCGCCATGATGGGCCTGGTGCTGCTGCCGATGCTGCTGGCGCTGTTCCTGCAGGGCGAGAGCGTGAAGGAGCTCCAGCGGGCGCTCATCGAGTACTCGGTGCCCAGCGCGCTGGCGACGCTCTACGACATCCCGTTCCTGCCCAGCGGCCCGTCGGGCTGGACCCCGCTGTGGATCCTGGCCGGGGTCACCGCGGTGGTGCTGGGCGGTGCCTACGCCGCCATCGCCCAGCGCGACGTCTAGGGACGACCAGGGCCCGGGGAACCGGGCGAGGCCTCAGTAGCGAGGCGCATTTCGGGACCGCTGGAGCCGCGCGCTCCGGCGGTCCCGTGCGTTCCAGCAGGCCCGGTGCCAGTGCCGGCGGTCGTCGACGCCGCCGTCCTGCGGCCAGGCGACGACGTGCGGCACGCCGGGCGGGATCTCCTGGTCGCAGCCGGGGCAGCGGTAGTGCTTGGCCGCGCCGCCGCCCCCGACCTGCCGTACGACCCAGTCCTCGCCGCGCCACTCCTCGGTCCGTTCGAGGCCGTAACGGTCGCCGCCCGTGCGGTCGATGGGCTTCGCACCGCCGCGCTGGCGGTTTCGACGCGGGGACACGGGCACACCTCATAAAGGGGAGAACGGGGTCACGGGCTGTCACCAGCGTACGCGGCACGCGGCACGGCGCGTTCCGGGCGGCAGGTTTCTGTGATCATCGGGAAATTCCCGGCGAGGCCGTGCCCTTGGCACGTGTCAGGCGTTGTTGCCTGTAAGGGGGGAAGCCGCGTCGGCTGCGAGGAGGCAGAGAGCGATGCGTGTGGGAGCTTTCATCCTGGCCGCTCAATTCCCCGGTCAGGGACAGGGGGAAGCACTGCACCGGGCGGTGCGTTCCGCCGTGGTCGCGGAGGAGGCCGGGCTCGATGCGGTCTGGCTGGCGGAACACCACTTCGTACCCTACGGCGTCTGCCCCAATGCGGTGACGCTGGCCGCGCTGCTGCTGGGCCGGACCCGCCGGATCGGCGTCGGGACGGCGGTGAGCGTGCTGCCGACCCAGCATCCGGTGGCGCTCGGCGAGTCCGCGGCGCTGCTGCACCTGACGTCCGAGGGGCGGTTCACGCTCGGCGTCGGCCGGGGCGGCCCCTGGGTGGATCTGGAGGTCTTCGGCTCCGGGCTCGCCGCGTACGACCACGGCTTCCCCGAGTCGCTCGATCTGCTGCTGCGCTGGCTGCGCGAGCCCCGGGTCGGGGCGCGGGGCGAGCGGTACGCCTTCCGCGAGGTGGCGGTGGTGCCGCGGCCGGACCAGGCGCTGATCGATCCGGACGAACCGGGGGCCGGGCCGCCGGGCCCGCCCGTGGTGGTGGCCTGCACCTCCCCGTCGTCCGTGCGGATGGCCGCCGCGCGCGGGCTGCCCATGCTGCTGGGCATGCACTGCGGGGACGAGGAGAAGGCGGAGATGATCGCGCTGTGGCGGGCGGCCGCGCGCGAGGCCGGCCGGGAGCCGGAGGAGATCGCTGCGGCCGCACACGTCTCGGCGGGTGTGGTGCAGATCGCCGATGCCCGCGAGGCCGCGACGGAGACCCTGATGAAGGCGATGCCCGGCTGGCTGCGCCAGGGGCTGGGCGCGCATGTGACGGTCGACGGCCGCTACCGGTCGATGCGCGATCCGCTGGCGTACACGGAGTTGCTGTGCGAGCTGCATCCGGTCGGCCCGCCGCGGTGGTGCGCGGACCGCCTGGCGGCGACGTCGGAGCGCACCGGCATCACCCGCTTCGCGCTGCTCGTCGAGGGCTCCGGCGATCTCGCGGCGACAGAGGAGAACGTCCGCCGGCTGGGCTCGGAGGTCCTGCCGCAACTGGTGTGATCCCTGGGCGACGGCGTACGGGTGCCGTCGTCATGCGGTGGTGCTGCCGCTGGCGCACCGTTCCCGGAGCGCGCCCAACCCCGCGCACTCAGCGGCAGCAACTCCGTTCAGCAGTCGCGGAGTTCGGGCGACTGGTTGAGCAGCTGACCCCGGACGGAGGTGAACCGGGCCAGCCGGTCGTCCACCGCCGGGTCGAGCGGGAAGACCGCCACCCGGTGGCAGTTCTGGAAGGCGAGGCGCACCCCGAAGTGGCGCTCCAGCGAACCACGGATCGCGTCACTCGCCAGTGCGCGCAGCAGCTGACCGCGCGCCTGCTCGTCCGGCGGCGGCGTCTGGTTGTCGGCGAACTCTCCGCCGTCCACCTTCAGCTGGGCCACCAGGGAGCTGATCATCCCCCATGCGTAGGGGAGGGAGTTCCGGACGCAGTCGACAAAAGCGGCTTCGTCGACCTCGCCTCGCTCGGCCTGTTCGAGGAGGGCCGGTGAGACGTCGAGCGACATGAGGTTCTCCTCTCGCGGCCCCGCCGGGACGGACGGGGCCTAGGGCTGGGACAAGGGGTTCCGCGACGGAGCGTGTTCGCCTCACGACCCCCCGCTTCAACGGTATGCCGCGCAAGAGGCCCGCACCAGGAGATTGCACATACAACCGGCCAATGGTGAGCGCCTGGGGTGCGGGGGTTTCCCCCGTAAAGGCACCCCGGTCCAGGGCGAATCGCGTAGCCGGCCCTCCGTCGAGTAGCGTGGCGCACCATGCGTCTCGTCATCGCCCGCTGCTCCGTGGACTACGCGGGCCGGCTCACCGCCCATCTCCCTTCCGCCCCGCGCCTCATCCTGGTGAAGGCGGACGGTTCGGTCTCCATCCACGCGGACGACCGGGCTTACAAACCCCTCAACTGGATGTCCCCGCCCTGCACCCTCAAGGAGGGCGACGGGGCCGTGTGGACGTGGAGAACAAGGGGGGCGAGAAGCTCATCATCACCCTCGAAGAGGTCATGCACGACTCCTCGCACGAGCTGGGCGTCGACCCGGGCCTGATCAAGGACGGTGTGGAGGCGCACCTCCAGGAACTCCTCGCGGACCGGATCGAAACCCTTGGCGAGGGCTATTCGCTGATTCGGCGTGAATACCCACTGCCATCGGTCCGGTGGATATCTTGTGCCGGGACGCCGATGGGCAGACCGTCGCCGTCGAGATCAAGCGGCGCGGCGAGATCGACGGGGTCGAGCAGCTCACCCGCTATCTCGAACTCCTCAACCGCGACCCGCACCTGGCGCCGGTGAAGGGCGTCTTCGCGGCGCAGGAGATCAAGCCGCAGGCGCGGGTACTGGCCACCGACCGCGGCATCGGCTGCGTGGTGCTGGACTACGACGCCCTGCGCGGCATCGAGGACGACAAGCTCCGGCTGTTCTGACCCGGCTCCGGCGACACCACCTCATACGGCACACGGCGCGACGGCCCGGTCCTCTCGGTACCGGGCCGTCGCGCCGTGTGTCGTATGGGGCTGTTACGCGGTCGGGGCGCTCTGCGTGCCCGTGGACGAGGCCGTGCCGTCCGAGGCCGTGCCGCTGCCGTCCGTGCCCGCCGGGGTGTTGCCCGCGGGCGCGGAGGCGGAGGCGGCGCTGCTCTGGGAGGCTTCTCGGTCGTCGGGTCGGTCGTCGGGGTGGGGTCGGTGGTCGTCGGGGTGGGGTCGGTCGGCGTCGGGCCGGTCGGCTCGCTCGTCGGCCGGTGGGTGGGCCGGGTCGGCCGGCTGGTGGGCGTGGTGGGCCCTCCGGTCGGGTGGTGGGGTCGGCGGTCGGGTCGGCCGAGCCGGTGCCGGGGTCGGTGGGCTCGCCGGTGGTGGCGGCGCGCTGGTCGACGGGGCCGGGCTGCCGGGCGGCCGGTCCGGCCGGGCTGGGTGGCGCGGTGGCCGGTGGGCGGCAGTCCGGTGGTGGGGTCCGTGGCGGGCAGGTCGGGGCTGCTGCCGCCGTCGGTGGACTGCTCGGTGCTGACCTTGTTGTCGGGGGCGTCCTCGCCGCCGGAGGTCATGCCGAGGGTGATGACGGTGCCGAAGACGGCCACCAGCAGGGCGCCGGCGCCGGCCGCGACGAGGTTGCGGCGGGCACCGAGCAGTGCCTTGACGCCCTTGCCGCCGCCGGTGTCCGCGGTGGCCGGGAGGGCCGTCGTGGCCGCCGTCGAGGAGACGCCGCGGGAGATCACGGTCGCCGAGGCCGCCTCGGCGGCGGGCGGCACCCGCAGCTTGGCGGTCGACACCGCGTCGGGCGAGGCCGGTCCGTCACCGCGGGGCCCGGCGGACTGCTTGCCGCCGGGGCCGGCCGGCGGGAGCTGCGGGACGGCCGTGGTGGCCGCGGAGGCGACCCGGGCCCGGTCGGTGACCAGCGCCAGCGCGCGCCGTCCGGCCACCGCGCCGTTGCGGTCGGAGAGCACCCCGCGCAGCCCGATGGACGCCTCCAGTTCGGCGCGGGCCCGGTCGAGGCTGCCGGTGCACAGCGCGAGGACGCCCAGCTCGTGGTGGAAGTACGCCTCCTCGGCGACCTCGCCGGCCAGCCGGGCGGCCTCCTGGCCGTGCCGCAGGGCGCGTTCCCAGGCGCTCCAGTGCAGCGCGGCGGCGAAGGCGGGGGCGCGGTACGGGCCAGCAGCACGGCCGCGCTGGCGTGGCCGCTCTCCCGGCTGCCGGTCAGTACGGCCATCGCGGCCAGCGCGGCGTCGGACTCGGCGGCGGCCCGCTCGGGGGTGACCGAGGGGTGGCCGGCCCACCAGGCGTAGTGCTGCGCGGCGGTGTGCGCCCGGGCGGTGCCGCCCTCGGCATAACCGGCCGTGGTGAGCTGGTCCTGGACGGTGGCGGCGAGCCGGTAGTGGCTGCCGACGGGGGTGATCAGTCCGCAGGCCAGCAGCTCGCCGAGGGCGGCGTCGGCGTGGTGTCCTCGGTGAGGGCCGGCAGGTGGGCCTGGTGCGGCAGTTCGCCGCCGAGCGCGACGGCGAACCGCAGGGTCTCCCGGGCGGCGTCGCTCAGCCCCTCGGCGAGCAGCGGAGCGGGCGCGGCGGCCTCGCCGAGGGAGGGCAGCCGGGTCTCGGTGCCGTCTGTCCCGTCGGCGCCGTCCGCGTCGGAGCCGTCCTGGCCGCTGTCCGTGGTCCCGGGCTGCTCGGCCGGGAAGAGGCCGTAGCCGTCGTCGAGGGCGCCGGCGCGGTTGCGGTGCCGGTCGTGCTGCCGGAGCAGGGCGGCGGCCTGGACGAACCGCAGCGGCAGCCCCTCGGACTCGAACCACAGGTCGGCGGCCCAGGCCGCCTCGTCGTCGTGAGCGGCCGGTCCACGGCGCGCTCCAGTATCCGTACGCAGCCGGCCCGGCCGATGCCGCCGAGGAAGACCTCTTCGAGGTGCGAGCCGGCGCTGGGCGCGGCGACGTCGGGGGTGGTGGCGATCAGGAAGGCGCACTCGGGGGTGGCGTCGAGCAGTTCGTCGAGCGCGGCGCCGCCGAATTCGAGGTCGTCGAGGACGACGATGGCGCCGATCTCGGCGACCAGGCGCAGCAGCTCGGGCCGGTCCGGGCGGTGCTGCGGGGCGTGGTGGACCGCGGCGAACAGGGCGTGCAGCAGGTCGGCTGCGGTGCGGTGGTAGCCGGAGAGCCGGACCACGCCGTCGGGGGCGAGGTCGGCGCAGGCGGTGGCGACGGCGTCCAGCAGACGGGTGCGGCCGGAGCCGGCCGGGCCGGTGAGGCGTACCGAGCGGCCGCGGGAGAGCAGCCGGACCAGGCGCTCGACGTCCTCGGTGCGCTCTTCGAGCGTGGTGCCGTGGCCGGCGGATCCGGGCGGCCCCGGGGGCACCGGGGTGCGGCGGCGCGGGCGGCCGCGGCGCGCTCCTGGGCGCTGAGCCGGACGGGTTCGGCGGGGCGTTCCCCGGGCGGGCAGGGCTCTATCTCGCTGCCGTCGACGGGGTTGACGGTGACGAGGTAGTTGCCCGAGACGAGCCGGACGACGCGGGCCGGGCCGCGGGGGCCGCTCTGCGCGCCGCCGAACGCGGGGCCGGCGGATCGGCAGGAGTGCCCTGCTCGCCGTATTCCTCAGGTCCCCGGTGAGTGTTCGGGTCCATGCTGCAAGCTCCCACGTGTACCGTGCCGAAGTCGCTCCGGCCGTCCGCGCGTCTGCTGCGGCAGGTGGTCCCCCGCCGTCACGTCCGGTCCGGTGTCCGCCGCGGATGATGGCATACGGGCGGGAACCGAACCTTAGACCCGGAGCGCGGGGCCTTGCACCGGCGGGGGCGGGCACTGCCCCAAAACTCCCGGTTCAACCGTTATGGCGCGTTCTGTGCGCGCCCTTTCGGGAGCGCAGGGCTTCCGGAAAAGGCGCGCAGGTCCCCGTCCCTCCTGCGCGCCCCCTCTCGTGCCCGGGCTGTCACACCCGAGGAAGCGATTCGGCTTCGATGCCGCCCTCGATGGCGAGGATGCGGTGGAGCCGGGTGGCGACCAGCAGGCGCTGCATCTGGGGCGGCACCCCGCGCAGTACCAGCCGCCGGTTGACCCGGCCGGCCCTGCGGTGTGCGCCCATGATCACACCGAGGCCGGTGGCGTCCCAGGAATCCAGCGCGGTGAGGTCCAGCACCAGGTCACCCCGACCGGAGTCGACGGCCGTGTGCAGCGCCGTCCGGGCGTCCGCCGCGCTGCGGACGTCGAGGCGGCCCTCGACGACCAGCTCGGCGTGGTCGCCCCTGATGTGCATATGCGCTCCCCTGTGTCATGGGTTCATGCATGGACGTCTACAGATCTGACTGCCTCTCATGCGGCGAAGTTGCCGCCTGTAAGCGAACCGATACCGAATTCACCCCATGGGGTGACCCCATCAGGCCCAATGACCTGACACGGCATCAGTGCTCGTAGAAGCCCTGCCCACTCTTGCGTCCGATATCGCCCGCGTCGACCATGCGTCGCATGATCTCCGGCGGCGCGAACTTCTCGTCCTGGGACTCGGTGTAGATGTTGTCGGTGGCGTGCAGCAGGATGTCGATGCCGGTCAGGTCCGCGGTGGCCAGCGGGCCCATCGCGTGGCCGAAGCCCAGCTTGCAGGCGGTGTCGATGTCCTCGGCGCTGGCCACGCCGGACTCGTAGAGCTTGGCGGCCTCGACGACCAGCGCCGAGATCAGCCGGGTGGTGACGAAGCCGGCCACATCGCGGTTGACGACGACGCAGGTCTTGCCGACGGACTCGGCGAACTCCCGGGCCGTGGCGAGGGTTTCGTCGCTGGTCTTGTAGCCGCGGACCAGCTCGCAGAGCTGCATCATCGGCACCGGCGAGAAGAAGTGCGTCCCGACGACCCGCTCGGGGCGGGAGGTGGCCGCGGCGATCTTGGTGATCGGGATGGCGGAGGTGTTGGAGGCCAGCACCGCCTCGTCCTTGACCAGCTTGTCCAGCGTCTGGAAGATCTCGCGCTTGACGTCGATCCGCTCGAAGACCGCCTCGACGACGATGTCCGCGTCGGCGACGGCTTCCAGGTCGGTCGTGGTGGTGATGCGGGCCAGCGCCTGCTCGGCGTCGGCCGCGGCCAGCTTCCCCTTGGCGACGAACTTCTCGTACGAGGCCTCGATGCCGCCCTTGCGCGGGCCAGGGCCTCATCCGTCACATCGCGGAGCACCACGTCCCAGCCCGCCTGGGCGGAGACCTGCGCGATACCGGACCCCATCAGTCCGGCGCCGATGACGGCGAGCTTCTTTGCCACTGCTGTCCCCTCACACCCTGTGCATTTGAAAGTCTGTCGGTCTTCGGCTGACGTTAGCGGTCGTTGGCGATCCTTTGGTGGGTAAGAGATGCGAGTCACTCCCACCCGCCACCCGGCCGCCCCCTCAACAAGGCCCTACGGACCGCGGCGTTCGATGCGCATGACGGACATCACACGAGGGGGACGCCCCGGAGAGGCCGGCGGGCCGGGCACCGCGGGGCCACCGCGCTCAGCCGGCGCCCCGCACCCCGTAGTTGAGGACCCGCTCGCTCAGCAGCTCCTCCATCTCGTCCAGCAGGACCAGCGCCTCGCGCGAGACCACCGCCGGCTCGCGGCCGGCGATCATCTCCTGGGCGATGGTCGTCATCAACGTCTGGTGCACCCAGTTGATCTGGCCGGCCATCAGGGCGGGCATCGGGTCGCCGTCCGCCGCACCGGTCTCCTCCCGGAGGGTGGCCTCCAGGTCCTCGGACTGCTCGCGCTGCATGTACCACAGGCGGGCCTGGAGGGACGGCGAGCTGTGGACGACCTTCATGAAGCGCTCATAGCCCTCGATGAGGCCCACCTTGGGCGAAACGCCCTCCACCTCTTCGCGCAGCTCCCGCAGGACCGCGAGGGCGGCGGACTCCCCTGCGCGCCGGGCCCGTACGAACCGCGACAGCCGGTCGACGACGCCCTTGCTGCGGTCGAAGAAGAGGTCCTCCTTCGCCGGGAAGTAGTTGTACACGGTGTTGACGGAGACGTCGGCGGCCTCGGCGATCTCCGCGATGGTCACCGCGTCGAAGCCGCGCTCCAGGAAGAGACCGGTCGCCACGTCCGAGATGTACTGGCGGGTCTGCCGCTTCTTCCGCTCCCTGAGTCCCTCTGCCATGCCCCCAGGCTACCCCTGCCTGGGCTCACTGAAATTTTGGGGACGTTGCAATTTTTCAGTCTCTCTGTTTTTCTTGCGGCATGCCCGTACTCAGCGCGTCCGGACTCGCCCGGACCTTCTCCACCAAGCGCGGCCCCGTCGAGGCCGTCCGCGGCATCGACCTCACCGTCGAGCGCGGCGAGATCCTCGGCTTCCTCGCCCCAACGGCGCCGGCAAGACCACCACCCTGCGGATGCTCACCACCCTCCTCGCACCCACCGGCGGCACCGCGACCGTCGCCGGCTGCGATCTGGCCCGCGACCCGGCCGGGGTGCGCCGCGCCTGCGGATACGTCGCCCAGTCCGGCGGCGTCGACCCGAACGTCTCGGTCCGCGAGGAACTCGTCACCCAGGCCCGCCTCTACCGCCTGGGCAAGGCCGAAGCCCGGGACCGCGCCGAGGAGTTGGCCGCCGAGCTGGGCCTGACCGAGCTCCTGGACCGGAGGACCGCGGCCCTCTCCGGCGGCCAGCGGCGCCGGCTGGACGTCGCCATGGGCCTGACCCACCGCCCCGAGGTCCTCTTCCTCGACGAGCCGACCACCGGCCTCGATCCGGGCAGCCGCGCCGACCTCTGGGACCTGGTCCGCCGGATCCGATCCGAGCACGGCACGACCGTCTTCCTGACCACCCACTACCTCGACGAGGCCGATGCGCTCGCCGACCGGCTGGTGATCGTCGACAAGGGAGTGGTGGTCGCCGACGGCACGCCGGACGCCCTCAAGCGCGCCCACGGCGGCTCCCCCGACGCGTCCCTCCAGGACACCTTCCTCGCCATCACCGGCCGCGGTCCCGCAACCCGGGACACCACTCCCCTCGCCGTCTAGGAGCCGACCCCCATGTCCCCTCTGCTGTCCGACACCGCACTGGTCTTCGGCCGCTACGCCCGGCAGACCCTGCGTTCGAAGCTCCAGATGCTCTTCGGCGTGCTGATGCCGCTGCTGTACCTGCTCTTCTTCGGGCCGCTGCTGACCGGGCTGCCGCTGTCCTCGGCCGGCAGCTCCTGGCAGGTGCTGGTGCCCGGCCTGCTGCTCCAACTCGGCCTGTTCGGCGCCTCGTTCTGCGGCTTCGGCATCATCGTCGAGAAGCAGTACGGCGTCGTCGAGCGGATGCGGGTGACGGCGGTGAGCCGGTCGGCGCTGCTGCTGGGGCGGGTGCTGCGGGACGCCGTACTGTTCGTGTTCCAGGCGGTGCTGCTGGTGCTGGCGGCGCTGGTGCTGGGACTGCGGGCGCCGCTGCCCGGCATCCTCATCGGCTTCGTGTTCGTCGCCGTCCTGACCGTGTCCCTGGCCTCGCTGTCGTACGCGCTGGCGCTGAAGGTGAACACGCCACAGGAATTCGGGCCGGTGATCAACTCCGTCACCATGCCCTCGATGCTGCTGTCCGGGCTGATGCTGCCGATGACGCTGGCGCCGGCGTGGCTGGACGTCCTGTCGCACGTCATGCCGTTCCGCTACCTCGTGGACGCGGTACGGGCGGCGTTCGTCGGCGACTACGCGTCCTCGGCGGTCCTGTACGGCGTGCTGGTCGCGTTCGCCCTCACCGCGCTCTCCGTGGTGCTCGGCACCCGCGCCTTCCGGAAGGCCGCGGCGTAGTCTCGCCCGTATGGTGAATCTGACGCGCATCTACACCCGCACCGGCGACAAGGGCACCACGGCCCTGGGCGACATGAGCCGCACCGCCAAGACCGATTCGCGGATCGCGGCGTATGCCGACGCCAATGAGGCGAATGCGGTGATCGGTACCGCCATCGCCCTGGGCCGGCTCGACGCCGAGGTCGTCAAGGTCCTCACCCGCGTGCAGAACGACCTGTTCGACGTGGGTGCGGACCTGTCGACGCCGGTGGCCGAGAACCCCGAATTCCCCCCGCTGCGCGTCGAGCAGAGCTACATCGACAAGCTGGAGGCCGACTGCGACCGCTTCCTGGCCGAACTCGACAAGCTGCGCAGCTTCATCCTCCCGGGTGGCACCCCCGGCGCGGCCCTGCTGCACCAGGCCTGCACGGTCGTCCGCCGCGCCGAACGCTCGACCTGGGCCGCCTTCGAGGAACACGGCGACACCATGAACCCCCTCACCGCCACCTACCTCAACCGCCTCTCCGACCTCCTCTTCATCCTGGCTCGCACGGCCAACAAGGAGATCGGCGACGTCCTGTGGGTACCGGGCGGCGAACGCTGACGAGCGGCGACGAACCCTGGCACGGAAGGCGAACGCTGACGAGCGGGCGGCGAACGCTCGATCGCGCGGCGGCGGGCCGGCGGAGCCGGGACCGGGCGGCGGCGCCCGTCAGCGCAGGGTCTTCTGCTGCGGAGCGGGTGCCGCTTCCGTGGGGGCGGCGGGGGTGTCCTTCGGGGCCTTCTTCGGCCAGATGAGGTAGGTCAGGGCGATCACGCCGTGGATCATCAGGATGCGCAGCGAGGAGCCCTGCCAGCCGCGCAGCGACGCGGTGTCGCCGTCCGTGCCGACGTACCAGATCGCCACCTGCAGCAGCCCGATCGCGACGGCCACCCACACCACCGTGCGCAGCCACAGCATCCCCTCGTGCTTCGCGCGGTCCATGCCGTAACGCTTCGGGGGCCGCGGGCCGCCCGCGAAGCGGTGGGCGAAGTGCCCGTCGACCCACTTGATCGTGTAGTGCCCGTAGGCGACCGTGTAGCCGATGTAGAGCGCGGCCAGTCCGTGCTTCCAGTCGGCGGAGGCACCGTTCTTCAGGTCGATCGCGGTGACGATCAGCAGCACCAGCTCCAGCAGCGGCTCCATCAGGAGCACCGCCGCCCCGGTGCGCGGCATCCGGGCCAGGTAGCGCAGGGCCAGGCCCCCCGCCAGCAGCACCCAGAAGCCGACTTCACAGGCGATGATCAGCGCGACGACCACGGCCGCCTCCTCTCAGGATCTTCCACCGAATACCTCAAGCCTCCCAGCGGCCGCCGCCCGAAACGTCGTCACCTGCGACGATCCCGGACTGCATCTTTCGATGTAGCGCGCGGAACGCGGGGATGACCGCGACGTGGAGGCAGCGGGCGCCGCCGCCGTGTTTGATGGAGGGGTGACCGCCAGCTCCCCCGCCGCCCTCGGCCGGCCGCACCGACTCGATGTGCTCATCGCGGGCGGTGGGCTGCTCGGCGGACTGCTGCTGTGGGCGATGGACCTGCACGGCGGACCACCGCAGCTGGGACTGCCGCCCGCGTTCACCCTCGTCGCGCTCACCACGATGTCCGGAGCGGAACTGCTGCGCCGGACCGCCCCGTTGGCGGCCCTGGGCATCGCGGTGCCCGCCCTGGCGCTGGACATCTGCGCCGGCACGCTCGTCGCCACCGTCCTGATGTTCACCGACGTCGTCTACGCGGCGGTGCTCTACGGCCGGGCCGCCGCGGCCCGCCGGATCCCGCTGTACTCGGTGCTGGTGACGGTCGTGGCGGCCGTCGCACTGACCGCGGCGTGGCAGAACCCGCAGGTCGTGATGGTCGTCATCGGCATCGCGCTGATCACCATCGCGCCCGCCTGGACCGGCCTGATCATCCGCAACCACCGCGACGACGCCGAGTCCGCCCGGCTGCGGGCCGAGCAGACCGCGCTGCTGGCCGAGATGGACCGCACCCAGGCGGTCGCGGGCGAACGCGCGCGGATGGCCCGGGAACTCCACGACATGGTCGCCAACCACCTGTCCGCGATCGCGATCCACGCCACCGCCGCCCAGTCCATCGACGACCCGTCGGCGACCCGCGAGGCGCTCGGCGTCATCCGGGAGAACAGCGTGCAGGGGCTGTCCGAAATGCGGCGGCTGATCGGCCTGTTGCGCGACCCGAAGGCCACCGCCGAGTACGCCGAGGAGCCGGCCGCGACCCCCACCCTCGACGGGCTGGACGCGCTGATCGCCCAGGCCCGCACGAACGGCGCGAGCAGCGGGCTGACCTTCGCCCTGGACGACGCCCGCCACCCGGACGGCACCGGGCCCGGCCCGCGCACCGCCGCCCCGGTCGAGCTGGCGGTCTACCGCATCGTCCAGGAGTCGCTGACCAACGCGCTCAAACACGCCGCGCCCGGCGAGGTCCGGGTGCGGATCGCCCACGACCGCGGCGGGGCGCTCACCGTCACCGTCCGCAGCCCGTTCGCCGACCGGCCCGGACCCCGCGCCCCGGGGTCGGGCACCGGACTGGTCGGGATGCGCGAGCGGACCGCCCTGCTCGGCGGGGCATTCGAGGCCGGCCCGGAGAGCGGGCCGGCCGGCAGAGTCTGGCTGGTGCGGGCAGCGCTGCCCGCGGCCGAGGAGGAAGAGCAACGATGACAGGCGCCGACGCGCAGCCGATCCGGGTTCTCGTCGCCGAGGACCAGTCCGCCGTACGGGCCGGGCTGGTCCTCATCCTGCGCTCCGCCCCCGACATCGAGGTCGTCGGGGAGGCGGAGGACGGGGAGGAGGCGGTGCGGCAGGCCCGGGAACTGCGGCCCGACCTCGTTCTGATGGACATTCAGATGCCGCGGCTGGACGGGGTCTCCGCCACCCGCCAAGTGGTCGCCGAGAAGCTGGCGGACGTCCTGGTGCTGACCACCTTCGACCTGGACGAATACGTCTTCGGCGCGCTGCGGGCGGGTGCCGCCGGCTTCCTGCTGAAGGACAGCGACGCGGGTGCGCTGCTGACCGCGGTGCGCACGGTGGCGTCCGGCGAGGGCCTGATCGCCCCCGCGGTCACCCGCCGGCTGATCGCGGAATTCGCCAGCCCGCGGACGGCGGCGCGGGCGGCACGGGACGCGGACGCCCCCGATCCGGCGGTCCTGGACGCACTGACGCCGCGCGAACGGGAGGTACTGGGCTGCCTGGGCCGCGGCCTCTCCAACGCCGACATCGCCTTACGGCTGGCGATGGCCGAGGCCACCGTCAAAACCCACGTCAGCCGCCTGCTGGCCAAACTCGACCTCCGCAGCCGGGTCCAAGCGGCAGTCCTGGCTCAGGAGTTGGGAGTCGACGGGCCTTAGGAACGGGGCCGTAGGAGCGGGCCGTAGGAGCACCCTGGGGAATACCCTCCCCCACCCTCGCGTTGTGGCCCCGCAGGGGGCCCGCGCGACCCTTACGGGATCCGTGCGCCCCCGCCCTAGGGGACCCGGGGCCCGGCCCCCGCACCCCTCGAAACCCGCATCAGCCCTCAGGCCACATGGCCCCTCCCCCAGACTCCGTCCGGGGGCACCCCCACCCAACGAGACCCTCTACTCAGGCCACATTGACTCTCCCCCAGACTCCGTCCGGGGGCACCCCCACTCAACGAGACGCCCTACTCAGGCCACATTGACTCGTTGGCCCGGCGGGGCCGCCTCCAGCCATGCCAGGAAACCCGTGAGCGCGTCCTCGCTCATCGCCAGTTCCAGGCGGGTGCCGCGGTGCCGGCAGGCCAGCACGATGGAGTCGGAGAGCAGGGCGAGCTCCTCCTCACCCTGCGGGGTGCGACGCTCCAGCACCTCGATGGCGGAGCGCTCCAGCAGGCGGCGGGGCCGGGGCGCGTACGAGAAGACCCGGAACCACTCGATCCGGTCGCCGTTGTAGCGCGCCACGCCGTAGATCCAGCCCTTGCCGCTGGGCTCGTTCTCCGGCACGTTCCAGCGCAGACTGCAGTCGAAGGTGCCGCCGGACCGCTGGATGAGCCGCCGCCTCAGTCCGAAGACGAACAGCCCCAGCAGCACCAGCACCACGACCGCGCCGCTCACAAGCAGAGCGAGGACCATCTCGACCGACCTCCTCGCCTCGTTGGGTGTCCCCGGACGGAACCCGGGGGAGGGAAACGCACCTGCATTGCCTCAGCCGCGGGCCGCTCCGGAGAATTCCGGGCAGCCCGCGGCTGAGGATCGATCTCGTCGGTGACGGGGCTCAGTGAACGCCCGTCACCGCACGCAGCCGGACATCGGCGCGACGCTCGGCGGCCGCGTCAGCGTCCGACTTCGCTCGCTCCAGGGCCCGCTCCGCGCGCTGGACATCGATCTCGTCCGACAGCTCGGCCACCTCTGCGAGCAGGGACAGCTTGTTGTCGGCGAACGAGATGAAGCCGCCGTGCACGGCGGCGACGACGGTGCCGTCCCCGCTCTCGCCGGTCGTACGAATCGTCACCGGGCCCGACTGCAGCACGCCGAGCAGCGGCTGGTGTCCGGGCATGACGCCGATGTCGCCCGACGAGGTGCGCGCGACGACCAGGCTGGCCTCGCCGGACCAG
Organism: Streptomyces endophytica; assembly: GCF_026153355.1. Taxonomy (GTDB): domain Bacteria; phylum Actinomycetota; class Actinomycetes; order Streptomycetales; family Streptomycetaceae; genus Streptomyces; species Streptomyces endophytica. The sequence continues at coordinate 624,559 of NZ_CP110636.1, forward strand.
ACCTGACGGTCCGCGGCGACCAACTCGACGTGCAGCTCAGCCACGATGGCTCCTCGGGTCTCCACCTGCCTGGCGTGGCAGATGTTGGGTCAAATACTAGTGGTCGTACGGGCCGGGGGCGGCCAGGGCCGCCCCCGGGACCGGTGCCGGGGTCAGGAGACGCCCAGCTCCTTGGCGTTCTTCTCCAGGTCCTCGATGCCACCGCACATGAAGAAGGCCTGCTCGGGGAAGTGGTCGTACTCGCCGTCCGCGATCGCGTTGAAGGCGTGGATCGACTCGTCCAGCGAGACGTCCGAGCCGTCGACACCGGTGAACTGCTTCGCCACGTGGGTGTTCTGCGACAGGAACCGCTCGATACGACGGGCGCGGTAGACGGTGAGCTTGTCCTCTTCACCGAGCTCGTCGATACCCAGGATGGAGATGATGTCCTGGAGGTCCTTGTACTTCTGCAGGATCGTCTTGACGCGCGAGGCGCAGTCGTAGTGCTCCTGCGTGATGTACCGCGGGTCCAGGATCCGGGACGTCGAGTCCAGCGGGTCGACCGCCGGGTAGATGCCCTTCTCCGAGATCGGCCGGGAGAGAACCGTCGTCGCGTCGAGGTGCGCGAAGGTCGTCGCCGGCGCCGGGTCGGTCAGGTCGTCCGCGGGGACGTAGATCGCCTGCATCGAGGTGATCGAGTGACCACGGGTCGAGGTGATGCGCTCCTGGAGGAGACCCATCTCGTCGGCCAGGTTCGGCTGGTAACCCACTGCGGAGGGCATCCGGCCGAGCAGGGTCGAGACCTCGGAACCGGCCTGGGTGAAGCGGAAGATGTTGTCGATGAAGAACAGCACGTCCTGCTTCTGCACATCGCGGAAGTACTCCGCCATGGTCAGACCGGCCAGCGCGACGCGGAGACGGGTGCCCGGCGGCTCGTCCATCTGACCGAAGACCAGCGCGGTCTTGTCGATGACGCCGGAGTCCTGCATCTCCTCGATGAGGTCGTTGCCCTCACGGGTGCGCTCGCCGACACCGGCGAACACCGACACACCGTCGTGGTTGTTGGCCACGCGGTAGATCATTTCCTGGATCAGAACGGTCTTGCCGACACCGGCACCACCGAACAGACCGATCTTGCCGCCCTTGACGTACGGGGTCAGCAGGTCGATGACCTTGACGCCGGTCTCGAACATCTCGGTCTTCGACTCGAGCTGGTCGAAGGACGGCGCCTTGCGGTGGATCGCCCAGCGCTCGGTGACCTCGGACTCGGCCTCCGGCTTGTTCAGGATCTCACCGAGGGTGTTGAACACCTTGCCCTTGGTGATGTCGCCGACCGGGACGGTGATGCCGTTGCCCGTGTCGGTCACCGGGGCCTGGCGGACCAGACCGTCGGTGGGCTGCATGGAGATCGCACGGACCAGGCCCTCGCCCAGGTGCTGGGCGACCTCGAGGGTCAGGGTCTTCTTGACACCGGCCTCGGCCGGGTCCGCGACCTCGACGGTCAGTGCGTTGTAGATGTCCGGCATCGCGTCGACGGGGAACTCCACGTCGACGACCGGGCCGATGACACGGGCGACGCGGCCCGTCGCCGCGGCCGTCTCAACAGTGGTGGTCATAGTTGTCAGTCACTCCCCGCGGTCGCGTCGGCCAGTGCGGCACTGCCACCGACGATCTCGCTGATTTCCTGGGTGATTTCGGCCTGGCGGGCCGCGTTGGCAAGCCGCGAGAGCGACTTGATGAGCTCTTCTGCGTTGTCGGTCGCCGACTTCATCGCACGCCGGGTGGCGGCGTGCTTGGAGGCGGCGGCCTGCAGCAGGGCGTTGTAGATCCGCGACTCGACATACCGCGGCAGCAGGGCGTCGAGGACGTCCTCGGCCGACGGCTCGAACTCGAACAGCGGAAGGATCTCGCCCTTGGACGACTCCGCCGACTCTGCGGCCGCCTTGTCCAGGGACAGCGGCAGCAGCCGGTCGTCGAGCGCCGTCTGCGTCATCATCGAGACGAACTCCGTGAAGACGATGTGGAGTTCGTCCACGCCGCCCTCGGCGGTGTCCTTCTGCACGGCCTCGATCAGCGGTGCGGCGATCGCCTTGGCGTCCGCGTACGTCGGGTTGTCGGTGAAACCGGTCCACGACTCCACGACCTTGCGCTCGCGGAAGCTGTAGTACGACACACCCTTGCGCCCGACGATGTAGGCGTCGACCTCCTTGCCCTCGGCCTTGAGCCGCTCGGTGAGCTGCTCCGCGGCCTTGATGACGTTGGAGGAGTAACCGCCGGCCAGACCGCGGTCGCTCGTGATGAGCAGCAGTGCGGCCCGGGCCGGGCTCTCCGCCTCGGTCGTCAGCGCGTGCTGGGTGTTCGAACCGGTGGCAACCGCTGTCACCGCGCGGGTCAGTTCACTCGCGTACGGCGTCGACGCCGCCACCTGGCGCTGCGCCTTGACGACGCGCGAGGCGGCGATCATCTCCATCGCCTTGGTGATCTTCTTGGTCGCGGTGACGGAGCGGATGCGACGCTTGTAGACCCGGAGCATGGCTCCCATGGATCAGGTCCCTTCCGTCGTCACTTGCTCGAACCGGCCGTGGTGTCCTCGCCGAGCAGCTTGCCGTCCGAGGTCTCGAACTGCCGCTTGAAGCCGTCGACGGCCTCGGAGATCGCCCCGATGGTGTCGTCGGACATCTTGGCGCCCTCGCGGATGCTGGTCAGGAGGTCCTTCTTCTCCAGGCGGAGGTGGTCGAGGAGCTCGCGCTCGAAGCGGCGGATGTCCTCGACCGGGACGTCGTCCATCTTGCCGTTGGTGCCGGCCCAGATGGAGACGACCTGGTCCTCGACCGGGTACGGGTTGTACTGGCTCTGCCGGAGCAGCTCGGTCATGCGCTTACCGCGCTCCAGCTGCGCCTTGGAGGCCGCGTCCAGGTCGGAACCGAAGGCGGCGAACGCCTCCAGCTCGCGGTACTGGGCGAGGTCCACGCGGAGCCGGCCGGAGACCTGGCGCATGGCCTTGTGCTGGGCGGAACCACCGACGCGGGAGACGGAGATACCGACGTTCAGCGCCGGACGCTGGTTGGCGTTGAACAGGTCCGACTCCAGGAAGCACTGGCCGTCGGTGATGGAGATGACGTTGGTCGGGATGAACGCCGACACGTCGTTCGCCTTGGTCTCGACGATCGGGAGACCGGTCATCGAGCCGGCGCCCATGTCGTCGGAGAGCTTGGCGCAGCGCTCCAGCAGACGCGAGTGCAGGTAGAAGACGTCGCCCGGGTAGGCCTCGCGGCCCGGCGGACGGCGCAGGAGCAGGGACACGGCGCGGTAGGCGTCGGCCTGCTTCGAAAGGTCGTCGAAGATGATCAGGACGTGCTTGCCCTGGTACATCCAGTGCTGGCCGATGGCCGAGCCGGTGTAGGGCGCGAGGTACTTGAAGCCCGCCGGGTCGGACGCCGGGGCGGCGACGATGGTGGTGTACTCCAGGGCGCCGGCCTCCTCCAGCGCGCCGCGCACGGACGCGATGGTGGAGCCCTTCTGGCCGATGGCGACGTAGATGCAGCGGACCTGCTTCTTGGGGTCGCCCGAGCGCCAGTTGTCGCGCTGGTTGATGATCGTGTCGACGGCCAGGGCGGTCTTGCCGGTCTGGCGGTCACCGATGATCAGCTGACGCTGGCCGCGGCCGATCGGCACCATCGAGTCGACGGCCTTGTAGCCGGTCTCCATCGGCTCGTGCACCGACTTACGGACCATGACGCCCGGGGCCTGCAGCTCCAGGGCGCGGCGGCCGTCGGTCTCGATCTCGCCGAGGCCGTCGATCGGGTTGCCCAGCGGGTCGACGACGCGGCCGAGGTAGCCCTCGCCCACGGCGACCGAGAGCACCTCGCCGGTGCGCTGCACCGACTGGCCCTGCTCGATGCCGCTGAACTCACCGAGGATGACCGCACCGATCTCGCGCTCTTCAAGGTTCAGCGCAAGACCGAGCGTGCCGTCCTCGAACTTCAGCAGCTCGTTCGCCATCGTCGAGGGCAGCCCCTCGACGTGTGCGATGCCGTCACCGGCATCGCTAACCGTGCCGACCTCCTCGCGCGAGGCCGCGTCCGGCTTGTACGCCTGGACGAAGTTCTCCAGCGCGTCCCGGATCTCCTCCGGCCGGATCGTGAGCTCCGCCATCTGGGTTCCCTGCTCTCCTTGTTGGGCCCGAAGTTACTTGCGGGGTCTGGGGTTGTCCCCAGGGGCTTTCCGCTTACGGCCCAACTCGGGCCGCCGTCATGCTGGTGCTGGTCCCCGGGGCTTCTTCCGGACCGCAGCCGGACCTCTCGGTCCGGCCGGCTGGTCCGGCGTCTGGCCGCCGGTTGTGCAGCTCTTGAGTTGGTGGCTGGGTCAGCCGGCCATCCGCCGGGTCGCCTCGTCGAGGCGCTCCGCGATGGTCCCGTTGATGACCTCGTCGCCGATCCGTACCTGGACGCCGCCGAGGACCTCGGGGTCCACGTCGAGGTTCAGGTGGATCTGCCGGCCGTACAGCGCGGTCAGGGAGGCGTTCAGCCGCTCCCGCTGTCCTTCGCTGAGGGGCACCGCGGAGGTGACCACCGCGACCATCCGGTCCCGGCGGTGCGCCGCCAGCTTGGAGAGGGCGTCGAGCCCCGCTTCCAGGCTACGGCCCCGCGGCTGTACGACAAGACGGATCACGACGCGCTCGGTGACCGGGTTGGCCCGGCCGCCCAGCAGCGAACGCAGCAGCTCCGTCTTGGCCGACGCCGCCGCGTTCCGGTCGGTCAGGGCACGGCGCAGCTCGGGGTTGGCGCCGACGATCCGGCCGAACCGGAACAGCTCGTCCTCGACGTCGTCGAGGGCACCGGCCCGCTGGGCGGCGACGAGGTCGGCGCTGAAGGCCAGCTCCTCGAGCGCGTCCGCCAGGTCACGCGAGCGCGACCAGCGCGCGCGGACCATGCCGGTCACCAGGTCGGTGGCCGGGCCGCCGATCCGGCTGCCGAGCAGTCGTCCGGCCAGTTCGGCCCGGGCCTCGCCGGCCTGCGCCGGGTCGGTCAGGACCCGACGCAGCGACACCTCGCGGTCGAGCAGAGCGGTGACGGCAGCCAGCTCCTCGGCGAGCTTCGCGGCGTCGACGGAAGGGTTGTCCGTCAGCGCGTCGAGCTGCTCGCGTGCGGAGGCGAGTGCCTCGCGGCTCGCTCCGTTCATCGGCCGGCCTCAGCCTTCGTCGCGTCCGACGCCGCCTTGGCCTCGATCTCGTCGAGGAAGCGGTCGATGGTCCGGCTCTGCCGGGCGTGGTCCTCGAGGGACTCGCCGACGAGCTTGCCGGCCAGGTCGGTGGCGAGCTTGCCCACGTCCTGACGCAGCGACTGCGCGGCCTGCTTGCGGTCCGCCTCGATCTGGGCGTGACCGGCAGCGATGATCTCCTCACGCTGCCGCTGGCCCTCGGCGCGCATCTCCGCGATGAGGGTCGCGCCCTGCTCCTGCGCCTCCTGGCGCAGACGCGCGGCCTCGTGGCGGGCGTCGGCCAGCTGTGCCCGGTAGTCCGCGAGCACCTGCTGGGCCTCGGCCTGAAGCGCTTCGGCTTCCTCCATCCGGCCTTCGATCTGCTTCCGGCGCTCGTCCAGAACCTTGTTGATGTTCGGGAGGAGCTTCTTGGCGAGGATGCCGAAGACGATGAAGAAAGCGATCAGGCCGATGACCAGCTCTGGAATCGGCGGGATCAGGGGGTTCTCGGGAACCTCCGCCGCCATGGTGACCAGGGCGTTCACATCAGTGCCTTCCGTCAGAATGGATGTCGAGGGTTTCGTTTACTTGTAAACGAAGCCCATGACGATGCCGATGAGGGCGAGCGCCTCACAGAAGGCGAAACCCATGATCTGGTTGGTGCGGATCAGGCCGGCGGCCTCGGGCTGGCGGGCCAGGGCCTGGGTGCCGTTACCGAAGATGATGCCGACGCCGACGCCGGGGCCGATGGCGGCCAGGCCGTAACCGACCGAGGCGATGTTGCCGACCAGGGCGGACTTGGCGGTGTCACCGGCGGCGGCGAGGTTGACCAGTTCGAGAGCAGCGGACATGCCGTTACTTCCTTCTCATTTCACGTACCGGTGGGGGTTGGCCACCGGACAGCTGTTGGGCTGGGAGGCAGGGGGCTCAGTGGTGCTCGGCGAGCGCGCCCTGAACGTAGTTGCAGGCCAGGAGTACGAAGACGTACGCCTGGACAGCCTGGATGAACAGCTCGAACGCCGTCATCACGATGGTCATGACGAACGAGGCGCCGGCGTAGACGAAGCCGATGCCGTTCAGCAGGTACCAGCTGGCGATGGTGAACATCAGGATCAGCAGGTGACCCGCGAACATGTTGGCGAAGAGCCGGACCGCGTGGGTGAAGGGCGGATGATCAGGTTCGAGAAGAACTCGATGACCATCAGCAGCGGCAGGACCCAGCCGAGGGACTTGTCGTAGCCGGTGATGTTCTTCCAGGCGCCGATGAAGCCGTGCTTCTTGAAGGTCAGGTAGACCCAGAGGACGTAGACCATCAGGGCCAGGCCCGCGGGGAACGCGATGATCGAGGTCACCGGGAACGAGGCGATCGGAATGATCGACCACAGGTTCATGATCCACACGAAGAAGAACAGCGAGACCATGAAGGGGACGTATTTCTCGCCCTCCTTCTTCCCCAGCGCGTCATAGACGAGCCCGCGACGCACAAAGTCGTAGCCCGCCTCGCCGATCATCTGCAGCTTTCCGGGAACAACCTTGGCCCGGCCGAATGCGGCCCAGAAGAACCACACGACGACGCCCGTGCTGAGCAGCGCCAGCAGCATCGGCTTGTTGAACTCGAAGCCACCGACGGTGAAGAGCGGCTTGAAGACGAAGTTATGAAGCCCGGGAGCGTCGAAGCCGCACCCGGAAAAGATGTGGCAGTCGGTCTCGAAGGCGAGCATCGTTTCAGCACTCACCGCGAGCTCCTTCAGCGTGGCGCATGGGTACGGCAACCTCGTTGTGTCGGCGCGGCGTTGAGCCACGGAGCGGCACTGGACTGGTCTTACGGATTAGGGGGCGGCTGGCCGGCGCTGGGCCGGGCCGTATCGCAGGCATCGGCCGCGAGAACTTCCCGTTCCGTCCCGTAGGACTCGGGAGCTCAGCCGCCTGCGCCAACTGTGCCGCAGTTGGCACCGGACGATAGCAGGCCCGCATGAGGGCATTTATCTCGGCCCTACGTGTCACTTCGGCGACCCCGCCGTCTCCGCCTTCTTCCCCTGGGCGGAGTCGGGATCCACGTACAGAATCTTTGCCTTCATGTGACCGCGGGTCTGCGCCGCGATCCACACAAGGGTGGTGCCGAGCAGGGTGAACGCAAACGCCTTTGTGTCAAAGAGCGTTGTGTCCTTGAAGGCGATCAGGAAGACGAGCACGAACAGGATCTGCGTCGTGTAAAGCAGCAGGCCCATCATCTGGAACAGCTGCGGCATGTTCTTCGCAGTCTTCTGCAGGACCACCAGGCCGGCACCCATGACGAGCATCACGAGTACGGTGCCGACGACAGCGCCGATCGCTCCTGTCGCACCCGCGACCCCAGCGCTCACGGCAACGGCGACGACGCCGGCGGCAAGCGTGGGCACAACGGCGTGAAGGAGTAGTCGGGCGTCATTCGACTGCATGGCGGCGCTCCGGCATGGGGTGGGGGTGTGTTCGTCAGGGACGAGCGTAGACCCGGCCTGAGGCGGAACCTGAGGCCAAAGGACCGTCGCACTACGGTCCTTCGGCTCTGTCGCCGGGTTTCGTGAACGGTATCACAAACTATTTGATGAGGTCTTTACCTGGTTCGTGTGGACCCTGTCACACTTGAGCGTGAACCCGCGCGTTGGTGCACTGACAGCCGGTTTTTTGTCTGGTATGGAGTCAACCGTCCCGGTTTTCGGTGCCCGTTCGAGCGATCCCGGCCCGGGTTCAGCGGTGACTGCCCGCCTTGCGCCGGTCCACGAAGCGTGACCGGTCGCCGATCGCGGTGGCCCCGTTGATCCCCGCCGGAACCGGCTCCGGCTCCTCCGCCGGCACCCCGTCGACCGTCGTCCCGTCCGCGTCGTCGGCCGCCGGCGCCAGCACCGTACGGACCACCCTGCGGTAACGCGGCGGCACCATCCGCTCCGCCCAGCGCGGCGCCCGCGGCGTGAAGCGCGGCAGCAGGAGCAGCACCAGACCCACCGCGCTGAGCAGCACGATGCCCAGCACAATCCACATGCTGGCGTTGTTCGCCGAGTAGGCCACCGCGCCGAACGCGATCAGCGCCGACCAGAAGTACATGATCAGCACCGCGCGGCTGTGCGAGTGGCCGATCTCCAGCAGCCTGTGGTGCAGGTGCCCGCGGTCCGCGGCGAACGGCGACTGTCCCTTCCAGGTGCGCCGCACGATGGCCAGGATCAGGTCGGCGACCGGCACCGCGATGACGGTCAGCGGCAGCAGCAGCGGAATGTAGACCGGCACCATCGCGTGGGTGGCCTCGCGCAGACCGCCCGCCTTCTGGTTGAGCAGGTCCGGGTCGACCTGGCCGGTCACCGACACCGCGCCGGCCGCCATCACCAGGCCGATCAGCATCGATCCGGAGTCGCCCATGAAGATCCGCGCCGGGTGCATGTTGTGCGGCAGGAAGCCCAGGCACATGCCCATCAGGACGACCGAGAACAGCGTCGCGGGCGCGGCGGCCTCGATGCCGTAGCCGAACCACATCCGGTACGCGTACATGAAGAACGCCGCGGCGGCGATGCACACCATGCCGGAGGCCAGCCCGTCCAGGCCGTCGACGAAGTTCACCGCGTTGATGGTGATCACGACCAGGGCGACGGTCAGCAGCGTGCCCTGCATCGGCGTGAGCGAGACCGTGCCGACGCCCGGGATCGGGATCCACAGGATCGTCAGGCCCTGCAGCACCATGACGCCCGCGGCGATCATCTGGCCGCCCAGCTTGACCAGCGCGTCCACGCCCCACTTGTCGTCGAGCACGCCGAGGATCCAGATCAGCGCGGCGCCGGACAGCAGCGCCCGCGGCTCGTCGGAGTTCTCGAAGACGCTCTTGAGGTTGGTCAGGTGCGAGGCCACCAGCAGACCGGCGCACAGCCCGCCGAACATGGCGATGCCGCCGAGCCGCGGTGTCGGCTCGCGGTGCACGTCACGCGCGCGGATCTCCGGCATCGCGCCGGCCGCGATCGCGAATTTCCGCACCGGCCCGGTCAGCAGATAGGTGATCGCGGCCGTGACGCACAGCGTCAGCAGGTATTCACGCACGGGCTGCCCCAGAGGTATAGCTGGCCATCACAGCCCCACACCCTATGCGGGTCCGCCCCCTGGCCGTGAATACAGGAGAAGACGCCGGGTGTCAGCGCGCGGTTCCGGCCGTCACCCGTGGGTGGGATAGGGCGGAAATCGGTGGACCAGGGCGACGATCTCCCGGCGGGCCGTGCCGTCCTCCCGCAGCGCCGCCGCGATCAGCCCCGCGACCTGCGTCATCTCCGCCTCGGCCATCCCCTGGGTGGTGACCGCGGCGGTGCCCAGCCGCAGCCCCGTACGGCGGGTCGCGGCGCCCTGTGCGCACGGCAGCGCGCAGGTGTCCAGCACGATCCCGGCGGCCGCCAGCCGGCCCCGGGCGGTCCGGGCGTCCAGCCCCAGCGGCGTGGGGTCGGCGGTGATCAGATGGGTGTCGGTGCCCCCGGTGGTGATCGTCAGGCCCTGGTCGGCGAGCGCCGCGGCGAGCGCCCGGGCATTGGCGACGACCTGACGGACGTACGCGCCGAACGCCGGGGTGGCGGCCTCCGCGAAGGCGACGGCCTTGGCGGCGACCGCGTTCATCTGCGCACCCCCCTGGGTGAAGGGGAACACCGCACGGTCGATCCGCTCGGCCAGTTTGGCGCCGCACAGCAGCATCCCGCCGCGCGGCCCGCGCAGCACCTTGTGGGTGGTGCCGCACACCACGTGCGCGTACGGCACGGGGCTCGGCGCCACTCCCCCGGCGATCAGCCCCATCGGGTGCGCGACGTCCGCGATCAGGTAGGCGCCGGTCTCGTCGGCGATGTCGCGGAAGGCGGCGTAGTCGAGGTGCCGGGGGTAGGAGATCGAGCCGCAGACGATCGCCTTGGGACGGCGGTCCCGGGCCAGCTCGCGGATCGCGTCGTAGTCCAGCAGTCCGGTCTCCTCGTCGACGCCGTAGCCGGCGAAGTCGAACCAGCGGCCGGAGAAGTTGGCGGGCGATCCGTGGGTGAGGTGTCCGCCGTGCGGCAGGGACATGGCGAGGACGGTGTCTCCGGGGCGCAGCAGGGCGGCGTAGGCGGCCAGAACGGCCGAAGACCCGGAGTGGGCCTGGACGTTGGCGTGTTCGGCGCCGAAAAGGGCCTTGGCGCGCTCCACGGCGATCCGCTCGGCGAGATCGACGATCTCGCAGCCGCCGTGGTGCCGCGCGCCCGGGTACCCCTCGGCGTACTTGTTGCCCAGCGGGGAGCCGAGGGCCGCCAGGACCGCCGGTGAGGTGAAGTTCTCCGCGGCGATGAGCTGCAGTCCGTCGCTCTGCCGGGCGCTCTCGCCGAGCAGGACGCCGGCGATCTCCGGGTCCTGCCGCAGCAGCGCGCCGAAGTCCGGGGCACCGGCGGGGTGTGTGACCCCCTCGCGGGCGGCGGCCCGGGCCCGGTCCTGGAGCGTCTCGTCGGCGGTGGCGGCAGCGGCCTCGCCGCCGGTCTCAGCGGCCGGCGCGTGCTCGGCCGGGGTCTCGCTGCGGGGTGACGCGGTGGTGGCGGGCATGGCGTGCTCCGGGCCTCGTCGGGACGTAGTCCCAATGTAGGCGCGGCGGCAGGATCGGGCGCGGTGTGCGGGCCGCCCGGGGGCGCGGCCGGCCCGGGGGCCCGCCACGGCCCGCCGGAGCGGCACCGGGTCAGGCGCGCGCGGGGAGCCCGGTGAGGGCGGTGACGACCGGGTCGAGGGCCTGGTTGATCTCGTCGCCGATGGAGCGGAAGAACGTGATGGGGGCGCCGTAGGGGTCGTAGACCTCGTCGGACTCCGGGTTGGGCGCGAGCAGCCAGCCGCGCAGCGCGGCGGCCGCGCCGACCAGCGCCCGGGCCCGCTCGACCAGCCCGCCGTCCGGCAGGTCCGGGTCGGGTTCGGGCAGCGTGGCGGGGTCTATGGCCCGCACCAGCCGGTTGAACTCCTTGAGGGTGAAGGTGCGCAGCCCTGCGGAGTGGCCCATCGAGATGACCTGCGCGCGGTGGTCGCGGGTCGCGGTCAGGACCAGGTCGGCGCGGATGACGTGCTCGTCGAGGAGTTCCCGGCCGATGAAGCCGGCCGGGTCCGCGCCGTAGTCGGTCAGCACCGTGGCGGCGTGCGCCTCCATCGGGGCGCCCTCATGGCCCCAGGTGCCGGCGCTCTCCACGATCAGCCCGCCGCAGTGGGCGCCGCCGAGCCGCCGCTCCAGGGCATGGCGGTGCAGCCGCTCGGTGATGGGCGAGCGGCAGACGTTGCCGGTGCTGACGTGGAGGATCCGGAAAAGGGGCGGAGGAGGTACCGGGGGGTCGGTGTCGTCGCCTGGTCCCGCTATGCCACGCCCCAGGGGCGCCATCAATTGGCCACCTTGAGCTCGGGTACCACCTTGCGCAGCTCGTCGGCGCCGAGCGCGCCCTCGCGCAGCAGCACCGGGATCTTGCCGGTGACGTCGACGATCGAGGACGGCACGGCGGCGGGCGTCGGGCCGCCGTCGAGGTAGACCGACACCGCGTCGCCCAGCATCTCCTGTGCGGCGTCGCAGTCCTGCGGGGAGGGGTGGCCGGTGAGGTTGGCGCTGGAGACGGCCATCGGGCCGACGTCGGTCAGCAGCTCGATCGCGACCGGGTGCAGCGGCATACGGACCGCGACCGTGCCGCCGGTCTCGCCGAGGTCCCAGGTCAGCGACGGCTGGTGCCGGGCGACGAGGGTGAGCGCGCCGGGCCAGAAGGCGTCGACGAGCTCCCAGGCCAGCTCGGAGAAGTCGGTGACCAGGCCGTGCAGCGTGTTGGGCGAGCCGACGAGGACCGGGGAGGGCATTCCGCGGCCGCGGCCCTTGGCCTCCAGCAGGTCGCCCACGGCCTCCGCGCTGAAGGCGTCCGCGCCGATGCCGTAGACGGTGTCGGTCGGCAGCACGACCAGCTCACCGCGGCGGACGGCCGAGGCGGCCTCACGCAGACCGGTCGCGCGGTCGGTCGCGTCGCTGCAGTCGTATCGCCGTGCCATTAGCGGTCCTCCTGGTGCCGAACGGTTGGGGGGTTCATCAAGGCGGTGGGCGTCATGGCATCGCCCGGCGCGCGGTGGCGAAACGGGGCCTGTTGTTGAGGTCGGGGTGGTCGGCCGCGTCGGCCCAGCCCCGCTCCTCGGTGAAGATCCACGGCACCTGCCCGCCCTGGGTGTCCGCGTGCTCGATGACGACCACGCCGCCGGGCCGCAGCAGGCGGTGTGCGGTCCGCTCGATGCCGCGGATGGTGTCCAGGCCGTCCTGGCCCGAGAACAGCGCGAGCTCGGGGTCGTGGTCGCGTGCCTCGGGTGCGACGTACTCCCACTCGGTCAGCGGGATGTACGGCGGGTTGGAGACGACCAGGTCGACCTGGCCGTCCAGCTCGGGAAGCGCGGTCAGCGCGTCGCCGTGATGGAGAACGACGCGGGACCCCTCGACGTTCTTGCTGGCGTAGGCCAGGGCCTCCTCGGACAGCTCCACGGCGTGCACCCGGGAGCGCGGCACCTCCTGGGCCAGGGCGAGTGCGATCGCCCCGGAGCCGGTGCACAGGTCGACGATGAGCGGCTCGACGACGTCCATGGCCCGCACGGCGTCTATCGCCCAGCCGACCACCGACTCGGTCTCCGGCCGGGGCACGAACACCCCTGGCCCGACGTGGAGTTCGAGGTAGCGGAAGAAGGCCCGGCCGGTGATGTGCTGGAGCGGCTCACGGGCCTCGCGGCGGGCGACGGCCTCCCAGTAGCGGGCGTCGAAGTCCGCGTCGGGGACCGTGTGCAGCTGGCTCCGCTTGACGCCGTGCACGTGTGCGGCGAGCTCCTCGGCGTCGAAGCGGGGTGAGGGCACGCCGGCGTCGGCCAGCCGCTGGGTGGCCTGGGCCACCTCGGCGAGCAGCAGGTTCACGGGGGTCCTCCAGCCGTGCGGACGGGTCGAGCGGGCTTACTGGGCGGCGGCGAGCTTGGCGGCCGAATCGGCGTCGACGCACGCCTGGATGACCGGGTCGAGCTCGCCGTCGAGCACCTGGTCCAAGTTGTACGCCTTGAAGCCGACGCGGTGGTCCGAAATGCGGTTTTCGGGGAAGTTGTACGTGCGGATGCGCTCGGAGCGGTCGACCGTGCGGACCTGGCTGCGCCGGGCGTCCGACGCCTCGCGCTCGGCCTCCTCCTGGGCGGCGGCCAGCAGCCGGGAGCGCAGGATGCGCATCGCCTGCTCCTTGTTCTGGAGCTGGCTCTTCTCGTTCTGGCAGGAGACGACGATGCCGGTGGGCAGGTGGGTGATGCGCACCGCGGAGTCGGTGGTGTTGACGGACTGGCCGCCGGGCCCGGACGAGCGGTAGACGTCGATCCGCAGGTCGTTGGCAACGATCTCGACCTCGACCTCCTCGGCCTCGGGCGTGACCAGCACGCCGGCCGCGGAGGTGTGGATCCGGCCCTGCGACTCGGTGGCGGGCACGCGCTGGACGCGGTGCACCCCGCCCTCGTACTTCAGCCGCGCCCAGACGCCCTGGCCGGGCTCGACCGCACCGTTGCCGCCCTTGGTCTTCACGGCGACCTGGACGTCCTTGTAGCCGCCGAGGTCGGACTCGTTGGCGTCGAGGATCTCGGTCTTCCAGCCGACCCGCTCGGCGTAGCGCAGGTACATCCGCAGCAGGTCGCCGGCGAACAGCGCGGACTCCTCGCCGCCCTCGCCGGCCTTGACCTCAAGGATGACGTCCTTGTCGTCGCTCGGGTCGCGCGGGACGAGCAGCAGCCGCAGCTTCTCGGTCAGCTCCTCGCGGCGGGCGTCGAGCTCCTTGACCTCGTCGGCGAAGTCCGGGTCGTCCGCCGCGAGTTCACGGGCGGTCTCGATGTCCTCGCCGGTCTGCTTCCAGTCGCGGTACGTCGCGATGATCGGGGTCAGCTCGGCGTAGCGCTTGTTGAGCCGCATGGCTTCGCGCTGGTCGGCGTGGACCGCGGGGTCGGCCAGCCGCTTTTCGAGATCGGCGTGCTCACCGATCAGTTCTTCGACCGCCTCGAACATCGTGGGGTTCCTCTGCTGGCTGGCTGACTGTCTCTACCCGGGGGGGGCGTCCCCCGCCAAAAAAGGCGCCGGTCCGGCCACCCCTGGACAGGGGCGACCGGAGACCGGCGCCTTGTGGGTCGCTACTTCTTGGCGGACCCGGCGTTCTTGCCGAAGCGGGCCTCGAAGCGGGCCACACGACCGCCCGTGTCCAGGATCTTCTGCTTACCGGTGTAGAACGGGTGGCACTCGGAGCAGATGTCGGCGCGGATGCTGCCGCCGGCAACGGTGCTGCGGGTGGTGAAGGACGCGCCACAGGTGCAGCTGACCTGGGTCTCGACGTACTCCGGGTGGATGTCGCGCTTCAAGGGATTCTCCTAGGTTCGGGAGTGCACCGGGTCGTGTCGCGGGTTGCGTCACGTGAACCGGGGCCGACGGTCCAGTCTGCCAGGACTAGCCGTATCTCCCAAAACCGGGGTACCTGCGCAACTATTCCCCGCCCGGTTCCGGGGCCGCGCGGACCCCGGAACCACGCCCTCCGGCTACTTCACGTACTTGCCCGTGCCGCCCTGGTCACCGGCCGAGCCCTTGATCGCGGACTTCGGGATGTCCCGGTCGTTGCGCAGCGCGTCCCAGACCTTCTTGCCCTGCCGGGTCAGCGGCACCACGCGGTCGGGGTTGGCGGTGTCGTAGGTCACCGGCAGCGTCACCATGTCGATGTTCTCGGACCCGATGGAGCCCAGGCTCTTGGCCAGGCCGGTCAGTTCACTGACCGAGTTGAGGTCGGTGTCGGTGGTGATGGCCTTGGTGGCCGTGTCGGCGACGTCGTAGAGCTTGGTGGGGTTGGTGAGCACGCCGACGTTCTTGACCTGGTTCATCAGGGCCTTCAGGAACGTCTGCTGGAGCTGGATGCGGCCCAGGTCGCTGCCGTCACCGCCGGGCACGCCGTGCCGGGTGCGGACCAGGCCGAGCGACTGCTCGCCGTCGAGCGTGTGGTGGCCGGGCTGCAGGTGCAGGTGGCTGTTGCGGTCGTTGATCGCCTTGGTGGTGGTGATGTCGACGCCGCCCAGCGCGTCGATGAGCTTCTTGAAGCCGGTGAAGTCGACCTCGATGAAGTGGTCCATCCGGATCCCGCTGATCGACTCGACGGTCTTCACGGCGCACGCCGGGCCGCCGACCTCGAAGGCGGTGTTGAACATCGCCCGCTGCTCACCGGGGACGTTCTTGCCGTCCTTGGTGGTGCAGTCGGGCCGGCTGATCAGGGTGTCCCGGGGGATGCTGACGACGCTGGCCTTCTTGTGGCCCTTGAAGACGTGCACGACCATCGCGGTGTCCGACCGCGCGCCGCCCTCGTCCTTGCCGTACTCGCCGTTCTTGCCGGCCCGGGAGTCGGAGCCCATCACGAGGATGTCCATCGAGCCGTCGTCGACGTTCTGGGGCCGGTCGTGGCCGAGGGCGGCGTTGATGTCGACGCCCTTCAGATTGCCGTTGAGCTTGAAGTAGACGTAGCCGAGTCCGGCACCACCGAGCAGTACGACGCTGACCAGCGCGCACAGCGTGATGGTGAGTGCCCGGCGGCGCCGGGTCGGGCCCTTTCGCCGACGGCCCGTGGCACGTATGCCGCGGGCACGGCTTTCGGCCGTCGTCACGGTCCCGCTGCTGTCCGCCATCTGCTCCTCAGTCCTTGTTCGCGTCGCTACCCCTCGCCGTCACCGTGCTGCTTGCTGTCACGGCCCGTCGCGCCCTGTCAGACGGGAGGCTGACGGGAAGGGTTGCACAGCAAGTGATGAGCGAATTCTTAGAAATCGCCACCGGCGGTGTCCGGCCGTGCGCCGGCTCCGCCGTCCTCACCTGGCCTTTCGTCCCGGTTTCCGTTCTGGCCGGAACGTTGCCTCCGGCGGCGATCTGTGCGGAACGTCTCAGATCGGGCACTTCGCCGGCTCTCCGCTCGCGGCGCGGGTCACAGCTCACCGGCCGCGGCGCCGGCCCGGGGCCGCCGGCCCGGGGCCGCCGGCACCGGACGCCGTTCGGGCCACCCAGCACAACGCCCCCCTCACCCGTAAGGGCGAGGGGGGCGGTGCGGACGGCGCCGGAGCGCTCCGGGGCGTCAGTCGTTGCCGTTGCCCGCGGTCGGCGTCGTCTTCTGGATCTGCAGCAGGAACTCCGCATTGGACTTCGTCTGCTTCATCTTGTCCAGCAGCAGCTCGATGGCCTGCTGCTGGTCCAGGGCGTGCAGCACCCGGCGGAGCTTCCAGACGATGGCCAGCTCGTCGCTGCCCATCAGGATCTCTTCCTTACGGGTGCCGGACGCGTCCACGTCCACCGCCGGGAAGATGCGCTTGTCGGCGAGCTTCCGGTCGAGCTTGAGCTCCATGTTGCCGGTGCCCTTGAACTCCTCGAAGATCACCTCGTCCATCCGCGAGCCGGTCTCGACCAGCGCGGTGGCCAGGATGGTCAGCGAGCCGCCGTCCTCGATGTTGCGCGCCGCACCGAAGAACTTCTTCGGCGGGTAGAGGGCGGTGGAGTCGACACCACCGGACAGGATGCGGCCCGAGGCCGGGGCGGCGAGGTTGTACGCCCGGCCCAGACGGGTGATCGAGTCCAGCAGGACGACGACGTCGTGGCCCAGCTCCACCAGGCGCTTGGCCCGCTCGATGGCGAGCTCGGCGACGGTGGTGTGGTCCTCGGCCGGGCGGTCGAAGGTCGAGGAGATGACCTCGCCCTTGACCGACCGCTGCATGTCGGTGACCTCTTCGGGACGCTCGTCGACGAGGACGACCATCAGGTGGCACTCGGGGTTGTTGCGGGTGATCGCGTTGGCGATGGCCTGCATGATCATGGTCTTGCCGGTCTTCGGCGGGGCCACGATCAGACCGCGCTGGCCCTTGCCGATGGGCGAGACCAGGTCGATGATCCGGGTCGTCAGCGCACCGGACTCACCCTCCAGGCGCAGCCGCTCCTGCGGGTAAAGGGGCGTCAGCTTGCCGAAGTCCGGCCGCCCGCGGCCCTGTTCGGGCGCCATGCTGTTGACGGTGTCGAGCCGGACCAGCGCGTTGAACTTCTCGCGCCGCTCGCCGTCCTTGGGCTGCCGGACCGCGCCGGTGACGTGGTCACCCTTGCGCAGGCCGTTCTTGCGGACCTGGGCGAGCGAGACGTAGACGTCGTTCGGGCCGGGCAGGTAGCCCGAGGTCCGGATGAACGCGTAGTTGTCGAGGATGTCCAGGATGCCCGCGACCGGGATCAGGACGTCGTCCTCGGCGATCTGCGGCTCGTTGCCGAAGTCCTCGCGGCCACCGCGGCGGCCCCGGCGGTCGCGGTAGCGGCCGCGACGGCCGCGCCGGCCGCCCTCGAAGTCGTCGTCGTCGTCCCGGCGGTCCCGGTCCCGGCCCTGGCGCTGGCCGCCCTGGCCGCCGTCGCCGGCGTCGCCCTTGCGGCGGTCACCGCGGTCACCACGGTCACCGCGGTCGCGCTGGCGGCGGTCACCGCGGTCGCCCTTCTGGCCCCGGTCCTGGCGGTCGCCGCGCTCCTGGCGCTCGCCGCCCTTGGCGGGCCGGCCCTCGCCGGTCTCCTGCGGGGCGGTGGCGGTGTCGGTGCGCGCCTCCGTCTTGGTGTCGGTCTTCGCCTCGACCTTGGTGTCGGTCTTGAGGTCGCCCGCCTGCTCGGGGGCGCCCGCGGCGGCGGTGGCCCGGCGACGGCGCCGCTCACCGGCCGGCTGCTCGTCGCTGACCGGCTGGCCGGGGATGTCGATCTGCTGCTGGGCGCCGGCCTTGTCCGCCTTGTCCTTGGCGGTGCGCTCGGTCTTGTCGGCCTTGGCGGCCGGCTCGGCGGCCTCCTCGCCGGTGCGGGCCTTGGAGGTCGTACGGCGCTTGGGCTTGGCGTCGGCCTCGGTGGCTGCGTCGGCCTTGGCCGCCGTGCCCGAGCCTCCGGCCTGGCGCTCCTTGATGACCTCGATCAGCTGGCTCTTGCGCATCCGCGCGGTGCCCTTGATACCGAGGCCGGAGGCCACCTGCTGCAGCTCGGCCAGGACCATGCCCTCAAGGCCGGTGCCGGAACGGCGGCGCCGGGTGGTGGCAGGCGCGGCGGGAGCGTCCGTGGCGGGCGTGGTGGCACTGCCATCGGTGCGCGCGCCCATCAGATCGGTGGTGTCGCTCACGAAGGGTCCTTCCCTGGAGCGGGCGTCGGCCTGTCTGGCTCGGCGACCGGTTGTGCTGTCCGGCTGGGTCCTCAGGTCTCGTGGACCGGGCCGGGGCGGTGGTCCCGCCGGAAGTGGCGGAGAGATCAGTTCATGATTCCGGCGCGAAGAGATGCAGAGTGACTCATGTCGTCACGCCGATTCCGGAGCATGCTCGCTTCTGCTTCAGGCAACTGCTCCAAGCAGTTTGGGAGGCTCCCGGAAGAAAGGTGGTCCCGATGGGGGACACGAAGCACAGCGCCACTGCGGCGGCTCGTACTCACTTGAGGTTAACACTACCGGATCCAACAAACATTCCCCCTCTCAAAGACCGGCAATCGTCGATCAGCTGCGTGATCACCCGGCGAGCGGCAGGACACCGGTCCCTGTCGCGTCGAGGGTCAGCCGGTTCGCCGCCCACCCCTCTCCCGCCAGTGCCGCGACCTTCTCGGCCGCCGCGTCGTCGACCAGCGCGAGCACCGTCGGGCCCGCACCGGACACGACTGCGGGGACGCCGTCCGCGCGCAGTCGGTTCACCAGGGCCACGCTCTCCGGCATCGCCGGCGCACGGTACTCCTGGTGGAGTCGGTCCTCGGTCGCGGCGAGCAGCAGCTCGGGGCGCCTGGTCAGGGCCTCGACGAGCAGTGCGGCGCGGCCGGCGTTGGCCGCGGCGTCCACGTGCGGGACGGTGCGCGGCAGCAGTCCGCGGGCGGTCTCGGTGAGCACCGGCTTCCCGGGCACGAAGACCACCGGAACGATGGAATCGACCGGATCCATCCGGATCGCCCGTGCGGTGCCGGTGTCCATCCAGGCGAGCGTGAAGCCGCCGAGCAGACAGGCGGCGACGTTGTCGGGGTGGCCCTCGATCTCGGTGGCCAGCTCCAGCAGCGCGGTGTCGTCGAGCTTCTGCTCGCCGCCTATCGTCACCGCGCGGCGGCGACGATGCCGGCGCAGATGGCGGCCGACGAGGAGCCCAGGCCGCGGCCGTGCGGGATGCGGTTGGCGCAGACGATTTCCAGGCCGCGCGGCTGTCCGCCGAGCAGCTCGAAGGCGGTACGCATCGACCGGACGAGCAGGTGGCTCTCGTCGCGCGGCAGGGTGTCGGCGCCCTCACCTGCGATGTCGATATGCAGCCCGGAGTCGGCGACGCGCACCACGACATCGTCGTACAGGCCCAGGGAAAGACCCAGGGCATCGAAGCCGGGACCGAGATTGGCGCTGGTAGCGGGGGTGCGCACCCGGACGGCGGCGGCGCGGAACGCGGGACCGGCCATCGCTCGATGACTCTCCTTGATTGATGCTGCGGTACTGACCCGGAGCGCCGCGGCACCGAGGTGCCCGGCCGGCTCGCGGGGTCTGTTCTGACCTGCCCTGAACACCACTGCGTTATGCCGTGGGGAGGGGAGTTGGCTGCCAGCCTATCGAAGGAAGGTTCTGTCGCGACATAGGGCGCACAGGAGGCGCACGATGCGTGTCGCGCGCCTTCCCGTGCCCCGATGGCTGCGCCCTCGGGCTTTGCAGTCTTTGCACAGTTTGCTGTGCGGGGTGGTGACCGGACGGCGGCGTCCGGTCACCGGTCGCCGTACGGGCCGCCGGGCCCGTACGGCCGCGTCCTAGGCGAGGCCGAGCCGCTCGGCCGCCGCGTCCGCGTCGATCGGGACCGTGACCGGCTGCGGCGCACCGGCGACCGCCCAGTCCGGGTCCTTCAGGCCGTTGCCGGTGACCGTGCAGACGATGCGCTGGCCCGGGTCGACCTTGCCCTCCTCGGCGGCCTTGAGCAGACCGGCCACCGAAGCGGCCGAGGCGGGCTCCACGAACACGCCCTCCTGCGCGGCCAACAGGCGGTAGGCGGCCAGGATTTGACGGTCGGTCACCTCGTCGATGAAGCCGCCCGACTCGTCCCGTGCGCGCTCCGCCTGCGCCCACGAGGCGGGGTTGCCGATGCGGATCGCGGTGGCGATGGTGTGCGGGTCCTTGACGGGCTCGCCGCGCACGATCGGCGCGGAGCCGGAGGCCTGGAAGCCCCACATCCGCGGGGTGCGGGAGGCGATGCCGTCGGCCGCGTACTCCTGGTAGCCCTTCCAGTACGCGGTGATGTTGCCGGCGTTGCCGACCGGCAGCACGTGGATGTCCGGCGCGTCGTCGAGCATGTCGACGATTTCGAAGGCGGCGGTCTTCTGGCCCTCGATGCGCACCGGGTTGACGGAGTTCACAAGTGCGACCGGGTAGTTGTCGGACAGGCCGCGGGCCAGCGTCAGGCAGTCGTCGAAATTGCCATCGATCTGCAGGATCTTCGCGCCGTGCACCAGCGCCTGGCCCATCTTGCCGAGCGCGATCTTGCCCTGCGGGACGAGCACCGCGCAGACCATGCCGGCCCGCACCGCGTACGCGGCGGCCGAGGCGGAGGTGTTGCCGGTCGAGGCGCAGATGACCGCCTTGGCGCCCTCCTCCTTGGCGCGGGTGATGGCCATCGTCATGCCGCGGTCCTTGAAGGAACCGGTGGGGTTGGCACCCTCGACCTTGAGATGCACCTCACAGCCGGTGCGCTCGGAGAGCACCTGGGCCGGCACCAGCGGTGTGCCGCCCTCGCGGAGGGTGACGACCTCGGTCGTGTCGCTGACCGGCAGCCGGTCGCGGTATTCCTCGATGATGCCGCGCCACTGACGGCTGGTGGTGGTCACGGTGGGATTGGCAGACATGGGTTCCTTTACTCCCCTTCGACCCGCATGATGCTGGCGACGCCGCGTACGGTGTCCAGCTCGCGCAGCGCCCCGACGGTCGACGACAGGGCCGCGTCGGCGGCCCGGTGGGTGACGACGACGAGGGAGGCCTCGCCATCCTTGCCCTGCTGGCGGACCGTATCGATCGATACGCCGTGTTCGGCGAAGACCGTTGCCACCTGCGCGAGAACGCCGGGCTTGTCGGCCACGTCGAGACTGATGTGGTAGCGCGTGACGACCTCGCCCATCGGGCTGACCGGCAGCGCGGTGTACGCCGACTCCCCGGGGCCGGTGGCGCCGGCGAGCTTGTTGCGGCAGACCGCGACCAGGTCGCCGAGCACCGCGGAGGCGGTCGGCGCACCGCCCGCGCCGGGCCCGTAGAACATCAGCTGGCCGGCCGCGTCGGCCTCCACGAAGACCGCGTTGTACGCCTCCCGGACGGAGGCCAGCGGATGCGTCAGCGGGATCATCGCCGGGTGCACCCGGGCGGTCACCGACGCCCCGTCCGCCGCCCGCTCACAGATGGCCAGCAGCTTGACCGTGCAGCCCATGCGCTGGGCGGAGGCGATGTCGGCGGCGGTGACCTCGGTCAGGCCCTCGCGGTGCACGTCGTCGATGGTGACGCGGGTGTGGAAGGCGATCCCGGCGAGGATCGCGGCCTTGGCGGCGGCGTCGAAGCCCTCCACGTCGGCGGTCGGGTCGGCCTCGGCGTAACCGAGGGCGGTCGCCTCGTCCAGCGCCTCGCTGTACCCGGCGCCGGTCGACGCCATCCGGTCGAGGATGAAGTTGGTGGTGCCGTTGACGATGCCCATGACCCGGTTGATCTTGTCGCCGGCGAGCGACTCGCGCAGCGGCCGGACCAGCGGGATCGCGCCGGCGACGGCGGCCTCGTAGTACAGGTCCGCGCCGTTGGACTCGGCCGCCGCGTGCAGCGCCGCGCCGTCCGCGGCCACCAGCGCCTTGTTGGCGGAGACCACGCTCGCGCCGTGCTCGAAGGCGGTGGTGATCAGTGTCCGGGCGGGCTCGATGCCGCCGATGACCTCGATGACGACGTCGATGTCGCCCCGTTTGACCAGCGCGGTGGCGTCGGTGGTGATCAGCTCGGCCGGTACGCCCTCGCGCACCCGGTCCGGGCGGCGGACCGCGATCCCGGCCAGCTCGACGGGCGCGCCGATCCGGGCCGCGAGGTCGTCCGCGTGCGTCGTCATGATGCGCGTCACCTCTGAGCCGACAACACCACAGCCCAGCAGCGCCACCTTCAGCGGACGCGTACGCATCATTCGACCCCTGCTTCTCATCGATCAGCGATTTCCGTCTTGCTCATACGGTTCATGCACAAGACCCATGCACCAGTCTCACGCACCGGACGTCAGTTTCCGTCCGTCGTCCGGATACCGAGACATTTATTTCATCCGGGGCCGGACCCCGGTGATCCGGCCCTACCCGACATCCAGGCGCAGGAGATCTTCCTCCGTCTCCCGCCGGACGATCACCCGGGCCGCACTGTCCTTCACGGCCACGACCGGCGGCCGCAGCGCGTGGTTGTAGTTGCTCGCCATGGACCGGCAGTACGCGCCGGTCGCCGGCACCGCGAGCAGGTCACCCGGCGCGACGTCGGCCGGCAGGAAGGCGTCGCGGACGACGATGTCCCCGCTCTCGCAGTGCTTGCCGACCACCCGCGACAGCATCGGTTCGGCGTCCGAGGTCCGGGAGACCAGGGCCACGCTGTACTCCGCGTCGTACAGGGCGGTGCGGATGTTGTCCGACATCCCGCCGTCCACGGACACGTACGTCCGCAGCCCCTCCAGCTCCTTGACCGTGCCGACCTCGTAGAGCGTGAAGGCCGTCGGCCCCACGATCGCCCGGCCCGGCTCGACCGACAGCCGCGGCACGGCAAGCCCCGCCGCCTCGCACTCCTTCGTCACGATCTCGTTCAGCGCCTTGGCGATCTCGTGCGGCTCGCGCGGATCGTCCTCGGAGGTGTACGCGATCCCGAGCCCGCCGCCGAGGTCGATCTCCGGCAGCTCGATCCCGTGCTCGTCGCGCACCTCGGTCAGCAGCTGCACCACCCGCCGCGCGGACACCTCGAAGCCCGCCATGTCGAAGATCTGCGACCCGATGTGGCTGTGGATCCCGATCAGTTCGAGCCCGTCCAGCTTCAGCGCCCGCCGCACGGCCTCCGCGGCCTGCCCGCCGGCCAGCGCGATGCCGAACTTCTGGTCCTCGTGCGCGGTCGCGATGAACTCGTGCGTATGCGCCTCGACACCGACCGTCACCCGGATCTGCACCCGCTGCCGCTTGCCGAGCTTCTCGGCGATGTGCGCGACCCGCACGATCTCCTGGAACGAGTCGAGCACGATCCGCCCCACCCCGGCCTCCACGGCCCGGGTGATCTCCTCGGTGCTCTTGTTGTTCCCGTGCAGCGCGATCCGCTCGGCCGGCATGCCCGCCGAGAGGGCGGTGGCGAGCTCACCCCCCGAACACACATCGAGGTTGAGGCCCTCCTCGTGCAGCCACCGCACGACGGCCCGGGACAGGAACGCCTTCCCCGCGTAGAACACGTCGGCGTCCGGCCCGAAGGCGTCGCGCCAGGCCCGGCTGCGCGCCCGGAAGTCCTCCTCGTCCAGGAAGTACGCCGGCGTACCGAACTCCTCGGCCAGCGCACGGACGTCCAGCCCGCCGACGGTCACCGCGCCGTCGGCATTGCGCCGGACCGTACGCGACCAGACGTGCGGGTCAAGGGTGTTGAGGTCGGCGGGCGGCCCGGCGTAGTGCCCCTCGGGAAGGACGTCGGCGTGCCGGGGCCCGGCGGGATGCGCGGAACGGCTCATAACAGGTAGTTCCCCTCAAGAATTCACAAGCTCAGAGGTGTTCGGGTGCGGAGATGCCGAGCAGGCGCAGGCCGTTGGCGAGCACCGTCCCGACGGCCTCGGCAAGGGCCAGCCGGGCACGGTGCACGGCCAAGGGTTTCTGCTCTCCGACGGGCAGCGGCGGACACACGTCGTGCCACCGGAAGAACGCCTCCGCCGTCGCCTCCAGATGCCGCACCACCCGATCCGGCGCCCGCAGCCGCGCGGCGACCTCAAGGGCGGACGGGTAGGTGGCGAGCAGGGTGTGCAGATCCCTGAGCAGGTCAGGAAGGGCGGCGGGCCGGGCGGCGGGGTTGGCGGGGCCGGGGGTCGGCTCGTTCCCTTCGACCTGCCCGGGCCGGGACGCGAACCCCAGGTCATCGGCGTTCCGGACCAGCGCCCGCACCCGCGCGTACGCGTACTGCACCAGGAACCGCGGATTCCCCTCCCGCTGCACCGGTCGCTCGGGCACCCGCACCGGATCATGGGCGGCGGGCCGCAGCAGCACCCACCGCGCTTCGTCGCTCCCGAGCCGAGCGACCAGCACGGCCAGCTCATCGGGCTCGTAGGCACTGCCCGGCTCGCCGGGCCGCGGCTGGAGGGGCGAGTGGACGCCGCTGGCCCCCACCGCCGCATCGATCCGCGCCAGCGCCTCGGCAACGACGGTGTCGCGGGCACCGCCGGATCCGTAGACGCGGTAATGATCCACAGCGCCCGAAGGACAGGTGGCGGACGAAGAGGGAGACGCGACGAACGCATCGGTGCCGTGAGCGGTCGCATGAGTGCCGTAAGGCGTCGCGTGGGTGCCGTAAGGCGTCGCATGGGTGCCGTAAGCCGCGCCCTGCGTCAGGATCTGGCGCACGAGGTCGGCGGGCGCCCCGTCCCCCAACGTGAAGTTCAGAAATCCCGGCCCGGCGATCTCGACCCGGTCGATCCCCGGGCTCCCCGCCAGCCGCTTCCGCAGGATCTCGGCGACCTCCCGGGCCGGCCGTCCCGCGGGGCCCGCGAGCTGCAGTGCAACACTCGACGCGTAGTCCCCGGACCCGGGCCGCTTCGGCGGCCGCACCACGATCCGCGCCGGCACCGGCACGGAGAGCTCCCGATCCTCAACGGCACCACGCACGGAGCGCAGGACGGTACGGGAGAGCTCAGCGGGGGTCACGGGACAAGCGTATGGGAGAACGGAGTCATCGACGCGACCGGTTTCGCTGTGTGGACACCAAGCGCGTACGCCCTGCGGGCCCGGACGCCAGTCACTCCTGGGCAACGAGGCACCCGCACGGCTCACCTATCCCGCCCCGTGCTCCCCACCCGTACCGACATGCCCACGGGAAGACGACGGCGCACTCTCCCCCGCAGCAACATGCCCACCGGCCGGCGCACCCTCCCCCTCGGGCCCGTCCCCGGCTCCGTGCTCCGACTCTCCGCCCCCACCCTCGGGCCCGATCTCAAGCCGCCCCCCGGGAGCCGCCCCCGACCCACGCTCCCGCTGCCGCCCCTCACGCACCAGCTTCCCCACCGTCCGCACCAGCTCCGTCGGCTCGAACGGCTTCGCGAGAAACGCGTCCACCCCCACCCATTCGCCGTTGTCCACCTCGCCCTCCGTACAGGCGCTGACGATGGCGATCGGGATGTCCCAGGTCCGCGGATCGGACCGCAGGCGGGCCGCGGTGCGCAGACCGTTGAGCCGCGGCATCACGACGTCGAGGGTCACGACATCCGGTCTCACGTGGTGCACGACGTCCAGACATTCGGCACCATCAGCCGCGGTCACGACCTCGAAGCCCTCCAGCTCAAGGTTGACCCTGATCAACTGCCGGATCACCTTGTTGTCGTCCACCACAAGGATCCGACCGGACAAGCCAGGCACACCATGAGACTAGGGGCCCACCTGCGGCGCCGTCCCGGTTTTGCCCACTTCCGCCCCCGTGTGAGGGACCTTTCCGCGACCATCACCGCCACCCCGCCCCGATGCGCTAAGGCCCCTCCCCACGGGCGGAGCCAGAAGCGAAAGACCCGCCCACCCGGAAGCGAAAGACCCGCCCTTGGCCCCCTCCCCAAACCTGTTCATGAACACCCCATCGGAGCTGGTAGGGTTCTACCCGTCGCCGCAGAACACAGCGGCAACGCCCCGTAGCTCAGGGGATAGAGCAACGGCCTCCGGAGCCGTGTGCGCAGGTTCGAATCCTGCCGGGGGCACTCCGCGGAAAGCAGCTTGATCAGGCTGCTGATCTGCTTGAGTGCAGATGTATGAAGAGCCGGACCTGGTTTTCACGGGTCCGGTTTTTTGCTTTTCTGCCGCCGGCCGCGGGGCGGTGATCGACGCGGGCCGGAGATCAGCCGGTCGGAGATCAGCCGAATGCGGCTCCGTCGTCAGGTCCGTGCCGGAGCCGCTTCTCCTGTGAGCGCCGGGGCCGCCCGACGTTCGGGCGGCCGTTGTGCCTCAGCTGGTGATCCACATCTCGCGCATCTGGTTCCGGGCCTCGTCGGGTGTCGTCAGGCGGTCCGCCGGGCGGCAGCGCCTCGGCCCGGGGCGTGTCTCTCTCGCGTGCTTCCCGCCGGCAGGCCGCCGATGAGGTGTGCAGCGTCTCCACCGGCAGGGCGGCCGCAAGGCAGTGGCGGGCACTTGTCTGGCCGTCAAGTGCCCGATGGCCGTGGGGAGTTGGGGGTCAGCCGTTGAGGTAGACCGGCAGGGATTCGACGCCGTAGACGATGGAGAGTTTGCGGAAGTCGAGGGTTTCGGGGGTGGTGGCGAGGCGCATGTGGGGGAAGCGGCGGGCCAGGGCCGGGTAGGCGGTGCGGAGTTCCATGCGGGCGAGTTCGGCGCCTACGCAGCGGTGGATTCCGTAGCCGAAGGCCAGGTGGGAGGGGACGTTGCGGGACGGGTCGAACATTTCCATGTCCGGGCCCAGGTTGCCGTCGCGGTCGGCGCCGCTGAGGGAGCAGAGGACGACGTCGCCGGCGGCGATCTGGACGCCGGCGATTTCCAGGTCCTCGCGGGCGAAGCGCGGGAAGGCGACCTGGACGACGGTGAGATAGCGCAGGAGTTCCTCGACGTAGCGGTCGACCGCGTCGTCGCCGTCGTTGAGGGCGGCGAAGTGCTTCGGGTCCTGGAGCAGGACCAGGGCGCCGAGCGCCAGCATGCTGGCGGTGGTTTCGAAGCCGCCGGTGAGGACGCCGTCGGCCAGGCCCGCGAGTTCTTCGTCGCTGACCGTGTCGCCGTGTTCCTTGACGATCATGCCGAGGAGACCGTCACCCGGGTTTTCCCGCTGCTTCTTGACGATGTCCCGGAAGTAGGAAAGGGATTCGGATATGGCGCCGAAGGACGCGTTCGCTCCGCTGAAAAGGTCGAAGCGGGCGGCGCTGAGGCGCTCGAAATCCTCGCGGTCCTCGTAGGGAACTCCGAGGAGTTCGCAGATGACGAGGGAAGGAATGGGCAGGGCGAAGGCGTGGACGATGTCGACCGGGTCGCCGTTTTTGCCCGCGGCTTCCATCGCGTCGAGGCGTTCTTCGACGATTTCGTGGATGCGCGGGGTGAGCCGGCCGAGGCGGCGCATGGTGAATTCGGGCGTGAGGAGGCGGCGGAGGCGGGTGTGGACCGGCGGGTCCGCGAATCCCAGGCCGCCCGGGTTCTGTTCGGCGCCGGCTCCCGCCTTGCCGACGAGATTGGTGAAGTCCGAGCTGAAGGCGTTGGCCTTTCCGAGCACGGCCTTGACCTCGTCGTAACCCGTCACCAGCCACACGTTGGCGGCTATCGGCACCGGGAGCTTGCTGATGGGCTCGCGTTCGCGGACGGCCGCCAAATCACCTACGGGGTCGAGCCCCTCGCGGCGCAGCGGCATCAGGACGGACTCGGGCAAGAAAGACATTCGAGACAGATCGAATCCCTTCTTGCGCGTTCTCGACAGATACATACGGCCGGCCCAGGCGATGATCCGGGAACGGAGAGTCGTCATGACGCTAATACTGCCTTTCGTCGAGGGGGACGGTCACCCGCGCGCCCGGCCGCACGGGGCGGCCGCAGCAGCGCGGACCCTCCACTCGGCGTGCTCGGAGGTGACGTACGCCATAGCCCCTCGCTCGCGGCGGTCATGGCGCGGGTCCATGCCGTCGACCGGTGTGTTCGGTCGTCCGCTTCAGCGTGACGAGCTCGGCCTTCTGCTTTTCGGTCTGTTCGTTCGAGAGGAGTTTACAAACTGTCATTGGGTGCGTTCGCGGAACAACCCGGGAAGCCCCTGGGAGAACCCTGAGGACGCCGTGATTCTTCCCTTAGGGGTGGGCGGGGGGCGTCAGGCGGTGCCCCCGTCCTCGTTCCCGCCCTCGTTCCCGTCCTCGTGCCGGTTTCCGTCCCCACCCCCTACGCCTCCGTGTCCCGGCGGACTTCCATGTGGGCCACCTTGCCGTCGCGGAAGGCGTAGACGTGGTGGAGGAGGGTGTCGGACCAGTGGTCGCCGGTGGCGTCCCGGAGGCCGGGGCGTACGCGGACGGCGATGCGGCCGTCGGGCTCCGCGGTCATGCCCTCCATCCGTACGAGGGGGTGGGCGACGGCGAACTGACGCTTCCAGTAGGCGAGGACGGCGTCGATGCCGTGCAGGCGCGTGCCTTCGGCGACGTTCGGCCAGTCGACGTCCGGGTGGAATGCGGCGCGGGTGAAGTCGTCGACCTGCTGAGTGTTGAAGATCTCGTACATGCGGCGGAGCAGTTTCGCCGGGCCGGCGGGGACGGCTTCTCCGGCTTCGGCGGCCTCCTCGCCTTGGACCGTTTTCCTGGCATCGGCGGCCTCCTTGCCTTGGTCCGCTTCGCTGGCTTCGACCGTTTCGCTGTCTTCGGTGATTTCGGTGGCTTCGGTGGCTTCGCGGTCTGCGGTGGTTTCGCGGTCGCGGTCTCCGGCGGTTTCGCGGTCTTCGGTCGGCATGGGGGAAGCCAAGCGGATGGGCGGGTGGTTGGCCGATGCATTTCGGGGGTGTTCGTCGGTGGCGGAATGCGTGGGCTTTGCTGTCGCGCCGACGGGCAATGGGGAGGCATTCACGCTACGTAGCGTGAGCGGTTGCGGACGCTATGGGGTCTCCTTAGCGTGAGGGAGAGGTTCTCGGGGTCTTGCTCGAATCTTGCTCGGGTCTTGCTCGTGTCCTGATCGGGTCCTGCTCGGGGTCTCACTCGGGGTCTTACTCGGGGTCATTTCTCCGTGGGAGGAAGCGCATGTTTCGGCAGCGTTCGCACTCGTGGCACTCACCTTCGCGGTATTCGTCTTCACTCCACTCACCTTCAGGGCATTCGCCTTCGCGGCATTCGCCTTCGCGGCATTGGCCCTCGCGGCTTTGGCCTTCGCGGCATTCGACTTCATGGCGGGGGAAGGTCGGCCGGGTGGGACTCTGGGTCGTTTCCGGGGTGCTGGGAGGGGCCGTCGCCGCGGGGTCGGTGAGCCTGGCGGCCCCGGTCGTGGCGGCGGCGGACGACAACCCCGGCAGTCCGGCCCGACCCATGGGGCGGGTGGTGGCCAAGGAGGGGCTGGTGGTGCGGACGGGGCCGAGCAACCGGTACCGGCCCGTCGGGTCGAGGCGGTACGGGACCGTGGTGGGGATCGTCTGCCAGGTCAACGGGCAGCGCGTCAAGGGGAACCCGGTCTGGTACAAGCTCAGCGACGCCTCGTATGCCTGGTCTTCGGAGCGCGGGATCGTGAGCGAGGGGGCGGACCCCCGCTGGTGCTGATCAACGGCACCTCAGCGGACGACCGGACATGCACCCCCGGCCGGACGTGCGGACCCTCCGGCCGCCACATCCGACATAACGGAAATAGCGGCCACCGCTTGCTACGTTGCCAGGCATGACGGCGAGGGCAAGGGCGGTCGCCGCCGGACGGCATCCGGCGGACCCTTCGCCCGCCCTGCCGCCGCGTGCCAAGCAGCGCGGGATCGAACTGGCCCTCCTCGTAGGCGCCGTGCTGATCAGCGTCTGCGGGTACGTCGTCGTCGGCCTGGCCCGTTGGCATGCGGTGCCGGGTGGCGCGGTCCGGTACGGCGCGGGGCTCGGTGGGCTGGCGCTGCTCGCGCATCTCGTCGTGCGCTTCCGCGCGCCGTACGCCGATCCGCTGCTGCTGCCCACGGCCGTGCTGCTCAACGGGCTCGGGCTGGTGCTGATCTTCCGGCTCGATCTGGAGACGCCCGGGGACCGGGCCGCGCCCGCCCAGCTGATGTGGTCGACGGTAGGGGTGGCGCTGTGCATCGCGGTGGTGCTGCTGCTGCGCGACCACCGCGTGCTGCAGCGGTACGCGTATGTGTGCGCGGCGCTCGCGCTGCTGCTGATGGTCGCGCCGATCCTGTTCCCCGCCGTGAACGGGGCGAAGATCTGGATCCGGCTGGCCGGTTTCTCCCTGCAGCCCGGTGAGTTCGCCAAGGTGCTGATCACCGTGTTCTTCGCGGCGTACCTGGCCGCCAACGGCGGCGCGCTGGCGCACACCGGCCGCACGGTGGGGCGGCTGCGGCTGCCGGCCGGGCGGGTGCTGGGACCGGTCGTGGCGGTCTGGCTGGTCAGCGTGGCGGTGCTGGTCCTCGAACGCGACCTGGGCACCTCGCTGCTGTTCTTCGGGATCTTCGTGGTGCTGCTGTACGTGGCGACCGGGCGGACCGGCTGGATCGCGGTCGGGCTGCTGCTCGCGGCCGTCGGGGCGGCCGCGGTGGGGACGTTGGAGCCGCATGTGCACACCCGGGTCGAGGACTGGCAGCATCCGTTCGCCGGGATCGCGGCCGGGAAGGGGGCCGGGCAGCTCGCCCAGTCGCTGTTCGCGTTCGCCGCGGGCGGGGTGTTCGGCACCGGGCTCGGGCAGGGTCACTCGTATCTGATCGGCTTCGCCATGAAGTCCGACTTCATCCTGGCGACGTGCGGTGAGGAGCTCGGGCTGGCCGGGCTGTCGGCGCTGTTCGTGCTGTACGCGCTGCTGGTGGGCCGCGGTTACCGGGCCGCGCTGGGGCAGCCCGATCCGTTCGGCAGCCTGCTGGCCGTGGGGCTGGCGGCGCTGCCGGCGATCCAGGTGTTCGTCATCGCGGGCGGGGTGATGGGGCTGATCCCGCTGACCGGGATGGCGATGCCGTTCCTCGCCCAGGGCGGGTCGTCGGTGGTCACCAACTGGATCATCGTCGCGCTGCTGCTGAAGGTCAGCGACCGGGCGCGGGCGCCGCGGCCGCCGGGCCGGCAGCCGGCCGGGGGCGGGAGCTGGGTGGTGGGGTTCATGACGCCGGTGCGGGCCCGGGACGCGGCCGGCGGCGCGCCCGCCCCGGAGGCCGGGCGTTGATCCGCGGTATCCGGCACACCGCCGCGTTCTCCTTCCTGCTCCTCCTCGCGCTGCTGGTCAACGCCGCCCGGGTGCAGGTCTACGAAGCGGAGCGCTACGGCGCCAGCCCGGCCAACCGGCGGGCGGCGATCGCCCGGTACGCGCAGCCGCGGGGCCCCGTGCTCGTCGCGGGCCGGCCGGTCACCGGCTCGCGGGACAGCGGCGGCCGGCTGCGCTACGAGCGCGCGTACGCCGACGGGCCGCTCTACGCACCGGTCACCGGCTACTCCTCGCAGACCTACGGGACCTCGCTGCTGGAACGCGCCGAGGACCCCGTGCTCGCCGGCACCGACCCGCGGCTCGCCACCTTCCCCTGGTGGGACCGGCTGACCCGGACCCACCAGCCCGGCGGCCAGGTCCACACCACCATCGATCCGCGGATGCAGCGCGCCGCGTTCGCCGGGCTGGACGGCCGGAAGGGCGCGGTGGCCGCGATCGAGCCGCGCACCGGGCGGATCCTGGCGCTGGTCAGCTCCCCGTCGTACGAACCGGGGGTGCTGTCCGGCAACGGGCCCGCGGTCGACGATGCCTGGCGCCGTCTGAACGCCGCCGCGGAGCGCCCGATGCTCAACCGGGCGCTGGCGCAGACGTATCCGCCCGGGTCGACCTTCAAGGTCGTCACCGCGGCCGCCGCGCTGGAGAGCGGCCGGGTCACCGACATCGACGCGCCGACGGACTCGCCGGATCCGTACCTCCTGCCGGGCACCGCCACCCGGCTCGGCAATGCCGCGAAGGACTGTGCGGACGCCTCGCTGAAGGAGGCGTTCCGGGCCTCCTGCAACACCGTGTTCGCGCGGCTGGGCGACGAGGTCGGGCTGCGCGGGATGGCCGCGATGGCGCGGCGGTTCGGCTTCAACGACCGCCGGCTGCGCGTTCCGTCGCCGGTCGCGCCCAGCCATTTCGACACCCGGATGGATCCGGCGCAGGTCGCGCTGTCGGCCATCGGGCAGTACGACACCGCGGCCACCCCGCTCCAGATGGCGATGGTCGCGGCGGCGGTCGCCGACGGGGGGCAGCTGACCCAGCCGTACCTCGTCGACCAGGTGACCGACGCGGACGGGGTGATGGTCGCGGCCGGCCCGCATCCGCCCACCCGCCAGGTGATCAACCCGGCCACCGCCGAGCAGCTCCAGGAGATGATGATCGACGTGGTCGCCCACGGCAGCGGGCGGCGCGCCGCCGTCAAGGGCCTCACCGTCGGCGGCAAGACGGGCACCGCCCAGCACGGGGTGCACAACGAGGGCACGCCGTACGCCTGGTTCATCTCCTGGGCGCGGACCAAGGACACCTACGAACCGACGGTCGCGGTGGCCGTGGTGGTCGAGGACGCGGCGGCCGAGCGCGCGGACATCAGCGGCGGGGGGAACGCGGCGCCGATCGCCCGGGCGGTGATGGCGGTGGCGCGGTGACGGCGGCGCGGTGACGGTGGCGGTGGCGGTGACGGCGGCGGACCACGGTGGCCGGGCCGGGCCCGCGCCACAATGGCCGTATGGCTGACCCGACTCCCTCCCCCTCGCCCTCCCCCTCTGCTGCCCCGTCCCGCCCGCCCTGTCGCTGCCCGAAGTGGAGGCGCTGGCCCGGCGCGCGCACGAGGGGCAGACCGACAAGGCGGGCCGCCCGTATGCCGAGCACCTGGCCGCGGTGGCCGCGGGCGTACGCGAACGGGGCGGCAGCGACGAGCAGATCGCGGCGGCCTGGCTGCACGACGCGGTCGAGGACGCGGCGCTGAGCGAGGAGTGGCTGGCCGGTGCGGCGCTGACCGGTGCGACCAAGGCGATGGTGCTGGCGGTCACCAAGCGGCCGGGCGAGCCGGTCGAGGAGTACACCGCGCGCATCCTGGCCACGCCCGGTGCGCTGCTGGTCAAGGAGGCGGACCTCGCGCACAACGCCGATCCGGCCCGGCTGGCCGTGCTGGACGCGGCGACCCGGGAGCGGCTGACCGCGAAGTACGCGCGCGTGCGGGGGCTGTTGGGCCTGGTCTGAGAGTGTGGGCTCCGCCCCGTCCGGCCCGCGCTCCCCCGGTCCACACCCCGGACGCCCGCACAAAAAGGTGGTGTGCACAGCTAGTCTGCGGCGATGACTCCCACCCAGCCTTCGGACCCCTCGGCCCCGGGGGCGGCGCGCGTGATCGCCGCCCTGGAGGGCGTCGGCGTCCGCCGCTACACCACCGGACAGGTCATCCTCGACGCCATCGACTGGACCGTGCGGTCCGGTGAGCACTGGGCGCTGCTCGGCGCGAACGGGGCCGGCAA
This sequence comes from Streptomyces endophytica, assembly GCF_026153355.1. Taxonomy (GTDB): domain Bacteria; phylum Actinomycetota; class Actinomycetes; order Streptomycetales; family Streptomycetaceae; genus Streptomyces; species Streptomyces endophytica. Next base: position 658,069 of record NZ_CP110636.1, read on the forward strand.
GACCACCGTGCTGCGTCTCATCGGTGCGCTGATGTTCCCGACGGTCGGCAGCGTCGAGGTGCTCGGGCACCGGCTCGGCTCGGTGGACGTGCGGGAACTGCGGGCGGTGATCGGGCTGGTCTCCAGCGCCCAGAAGGTTCCGCAGGACGCCACCGGGCACACGGTCGTGCTGACCGGCGCGACCGGGACCGTGCAGCCGCTGTGGCGCAAGTACGACGACGCCACCCGCGAGCGCGCCCACGCTCTCCTCACCGAGCTGGACTGCAAGGAGCTGGCGGTCCGGCCGTACGGCGTGTGTTCGGGCGGGCAGCGGGCCCGGCTGCTGATCGCCCGGGCGCTGATGGCCGACCCGTCGCTGCTGCTGCTCGACGAGCCGTTCAACGCGCTGGACCTCCCGTCCCGGGAGGACCTGATCGACGCCCTGCACCGGCTCGCCACCGGGCGGCCGGAGTTGGCGACGGTGACGGTCACCCATCACCTGGAGGAGCTGTCCCCGGCCATCGGCCATGCGCTGCTGCTGCGGGACGGCCGGGTGCAGGCGCGCGGGCCGGTGGACGAGGTGCTGACCGGGGAGCGGATGACGGCCTGCTTCGGGCGCCCGATCGAGGTCTCCCGCCACGAGGGCCGCTGGCTGGCCCGCTCGGGCCGCCGCTAGCGGAGGCTTCCCTACGGGCTCTGTGCCGCCTCGCGGACGCCGTCCAGGAACCGGCGGATCGCGGCCCGTTCGCCGGGGTCGAAGGTGTCGAGCAGGGCGAGCGTGCGGTCGATCAGCGGGCCGAAGAACGACTGGCCCAGGGCGACCGCGCGCTCGTCCACCTCCAGCAGGACCCGGCGCCGGTCCTGCGTGTCCCGGACCCGGCGGATCAGGCCGAGCCGCTCCAGGCGGTCGACGAGCGCGGTGGTGCCGGCGGAGTTCAGGCCGAGGTGCGCGCCGAGCCGGCCGGGGGTCGAGGGGACGCCGGCCCGGGCCGCGTCCAGCAGGCCGATCAGCGCCCGTAGGTCGGTGGGGTGCAGACCGTTGCGGCCCGCGAACTGCGCGCCCGCCAGGTCGAGTTGGAGGGTCACCTCGCGCAGCAGATGGATCAGCTCCATCCCCGCGGGTTCCTGCCGCTGCGCCATGCCCGACCGCCTTTCCTTTCCCGCACCGTACCCTAATATCTCGTTCAACGAGATACTTGCCCAGCGAGACACTGAGCACGGTGGCCGGCACGACGGTCCGGGCGCTCGGTGACCGAGAGGACGGCTATGGCAGCCCCCGACCCCACCGCCTTCCCCGCCGCCTACGCGCAGGCCATGGCGCGCTGGCCGGGCGCCGTGGAACGGCTCGACCTGACCTCGGAGTTCGGCACCACCCGCGTCCACGCCTGCGGGCCCGCCGACGGCCCGCCGCTGGTGCTGCTGCACGGCGGCGGGACCACCTCGGCCGTCTGGTACGCGCTCGCCCCGGCGCTCGCCGGCACGCACCGGGTCTACGCGGTGGACCAGATGGGCACCCCGGGACTGAGCGTGCCCGGCGGCCGCGCGGTGCGGCGGCCGGCGGACCTGATGGCCTGGCTCGACGGGGTGTGGGACGGCCTCGGGCTGACCTCGGCCACGCTGCTCGGGCACTCGTACGGCGGCTGGGTCGCGCTGAGTTACGCGGCCCGGGCGCCGCGCCGGGTGGACCGGCTGGTGCTGCTCGACCCGACCGGGTGTTTCGCCCCTTCCGGCCGTCCTATCTGGCACGGGCGGTACCGCTTTTCGTACGGCCCGGGGAGCGGAGCACCCGCCGGTTCCTGGCGTGGGAGACCGGGGGCGCGCCGCCGGCCCCGGAGTTGGTACGGCTGATGGGGGTGGGCGCGGTCGCCTTCCGGGGCGCGAAGGTGGTGACCGGACCGCGGCCGGACCTGTCCGGGCCGGTGGCGGCCGGGCTGCCGGTGCTGGTGCTGCTGGCGGGGCGCAGCCGGGCGCACGACCTCCGGCGGGTCGCGGCCGGCGCCGCACGGGCGCTGCCGGGCGTGCGGATCGAGACCGTGGCGGGCGCCACCCACCATTCCCTGCCGGAGAACACGGACGGCGAACCCGCCCGGCGGGTGCTCAGTTTCCTGGCAGCGGTTCCCGGCGCGCCCGCCACTCCTCCGGCAGCGCCGCCACCCCCGTACGGGCCGCCACCACACCGCCCGTGATGGCGCAGGTGGTGTCCACGTCGCCGAAGCCGGCGGCGGTGGTCCAGAGGGCGGATTCCAGGTCGCCGGGGACGGGAGTACCGCCCTGCTCCTGCCGGGCTCCGGGCACGGCCGCGCACCACAGGGCGAACGGGACGGTGTCGTCGGCGCGGATGCGTCGGCCGCTGCCCAGTGCGGCGGCGGCCTGTTCGGGGGTGGTGCCGGGCGGCAGGGCGGCGGCGCGGAGCAGGCCCTGGCGGACCGGGCCGTCGGGGGTGCGGTCGGCGACGGCGGTGAGGGACGGCACGTCGCCGCGGGCGGAGAGCGCGGCCGCGACCGCCACCGCGACCGCGCCGGCGATGCCTTCGGGGTGCGCGTGGGTGACCCGGGCGGAGCGCGCGGCCTGGTCGACGACGCGGTCCAGGTCGTCGTGGAACCAGGCGCCGAGCGGGGCCACGCGCATGGCGGCGCCGTTGCCGAGGCTGCCCTCGCCGCCGAAGAGCAGGCCCGCCAGCTCCTCCCACTGGTCCGGGGTGGCGGCGACGCGGGGCAGCAGCGCGTGCATGCCGGAGCCGTAGCCGCGCCCGGGGTCGGCCCGGTAGGTGGCGGCGAACCTCCCCCAAGCTCTTAAGGAGCAGGGGGGACCCCCATGACCAGCGGCCGCTCCGCCACCTCGCCGTACTCCTCCAGTACGGCGAGCAGGTCGAGCGCCATGGCGGTGTCGTCGGTCCAGTGCCAGTGCGGCTCGGGCGGGATCGTGCGGGTGGCGATCAGCCGGCGGGCCTCGTCCGGCCGGCGGAAGATGCGGAAGAAGCGCTCCCCGAAGGCGTCGCCGTACGCCAGCCCTTCGAGGGCGGTGCGGGCGGCCCGCCGGCGGTCGTCCGTGTCCATGCCGGGATCCTGCCACTCGGCCCCGGGGCCGTGCGGGCCGCCCCGGTCAGCCGGCCGCCTCGCCCTCCGCGATGGCCGCCGCGACCTCGGCCGTTCGGGCCGCCTCCTCGGCGGCGAACCGCTCGGCGTCCAGTTTCTCGGCGAGTTCCTCGTCCTGGGCCATCAGCAGATCGAGGTTGGCGTCGCCCAGCTCGAAGACGCCCAGGTCCACATAGGCGCGCTGGAGCCGTTCGCCCCACAGTCCGATGTCCTTGACGCACGGGACGATCCGGCTGAACAGCAGTTTCCGGAAGAGGTGCAGGAATTCGGAGCGTTCGGTGTATTCGGCGGCCTCCTTGGGCGGAATGCCGAAGTTCTCCAGGACTTCGAGGCCGCGCAGCCGGTCGCGCATCAAATAACAGCCCTCGATGACGAATTCCTCGCGTTCGCGCAGTTCGGCGTCGGTGAGCTGCTTGTAGTAGTCGCGCAGCGCCATCCGGCCGAAGGCCACGTGACGGGCCTCGTCCTGCATGACGTAGGCCAGGATCTGCTTGGGCAGCGGCTTGTCGGTGGTGTCCCGGATCATGCCGAAGGCGGCCAGTGCCAGGCCCTCGATCAGCACCTGCATACCGAGGTAGGGCATGTCCCAGCGGGAATCCCTGAGGGTGTCGGCGAGCAGTGCCTGGAGATTGTCGTTGATCGGGTAGAGCATCCCGATCTTCTCCTGGAGGAACCGGCTGTAGATCTCGGCGTGCCGGGCCTCGTCCATGGTCTGGGTCGCCGAATAGAACTTCGCGTCGAGGTCCGGAACGGATTCCACGATCCGGGCCGCGCAGACCATGGCGCCCTGTTCGCCGTGCAGGAATTGGCTGAACTGCCAGGCGGTGTAGTGCTGGCGCAGATCGCCGCGGTCCTTCTCGGTCATCTTGTCCCAGTACTTCGTGCCGTACAGGGACATCGACTCGTCAGGGGTGCCGAGCGGGTCCTTGGGGTCGACCTCCAGGTCCCAGTCGATCCGCAGGGTGGCGTCCCACTGCTTGTCCTTGCCCTTCTGGTAGAGCGCGAGCAGCCGGTCACGCCCGTCGTCGTAGTCCCAGTTGAAGCGGGCCGCGCCGGTCGCCGGCACCGCCCACAGGTCGTCGCCCGGGTTGCGCACGTACAGGTCTCGGGTGGACACGGACGCCTCCTCCGCTCGCCAACCGCCATGTCATGGGCGGTGGTTGGCAGGCTCACACGTTTCTTACCGGCGGGTCAATAAGTCGTGCGGGAGGGATTGACGAGCTTGCTGACAAGCAGTCTCATAAGAGCTGACCGCGGGTAACACGCCACTAGCGAGGTAGCCACAGCCATGACGAGCGCGCCCACCGCACCGACCGTGACGGACACCGAAGTCCTCCGCGACGCCCTCGGTCTGCTCAAGGACCGGGAACAGGTCGCCGAGCGACTGCTCGACTCCTCGGCCAAGCACTCCTTCGACCCCGACACCGAACTCGACTGGGACGCGCCACTCGAAGAGGGCAAGTGGTTCTGGCCGCCGGAGCTGGTCTCGCTCTACGGCACGCCCCTGTGGAAGAAGATGTCGCTGGAGCAGCAGCAGGACCTCGCCCGCCACGAGGCCGCCTCGCTCGCCTCCCTGGGCATCTGGTTCGAGATCATCCTGATGCAGCTGCTGGTCCGGCACATCTACGACAAGCCGGTGACCAGCGCCCACGTCCGCTACGCCCTCACCGAGATCGCCGACGAGTGCCGGCACTCCAAGATGTTCGCGCGCATGATCCAGCACGGCGGGGCGCCCACGTACCCGGTCTCGCGGCTCAACCACAACCTCGCCCGCATCCTCAAGACGGTCTCCACCACCCCGGGTTCGTTCGCCTGCACCCTGCTCGGCGAGGAGATCCTGGACTGGATGCAGCGGCTGACCTTCCCGGACGAGCGGGTGCAGAGCCTGGTGCGCGGGGTGACCCGGATCCACGTCGTCGAGGAGGCCCGGCACGTCCGCTACGCCCGCGAGGAACTGCGCCGCCAGATGGCCACCGCACCCCGCTGGGAGCGGGAGTTGACCCGCCTCAGCTGCGGCGAGGCGGCCCGGGTGTTCTCCGTCGCCTTCGTCAATCCGGACGTGTACCGCAATGTCGGGCTGGACAAGCGGGAGGCGGTGGCCCAGGTGAAGGCCAGCGGCCACCGCCGCGAGGTGATGCAGTCCGGCGCGCAGCGGCTGACCGACTTCCTCGACGAGATCGGCGTACTGCGCGGCGTGGGCCGCCGGCTGTGGCGCAGCTCGGGCCTGCTGGCCTGAAGCGGCCGCCCGCGGCGACCGTCGGGGGCGAGCACCTGTACGAGTGGAAATCCGGGGCGGTTACGCTGCTGCCCATGAACGGCAGCGGCACCGCCCCAGCAGTACCCCGACCCGCCTACCGCAGGCTGAGCGTCGAGCAGCGCCGCAGCCAACTGCTCGCGGCGGCCCTCGGGCTGTTCGCGCAGCACGCGCCGGAGGACGTGTCGCTGGACGACGTGGCCACCGCAGCCCAGGTCTCGCGGCCGCTCGTCTACCGCTACTTCCCCGGCGGCAAGCAGCAGTTGTACGAGGCCGCGCTGCGCAGTGCCGCGGACATCCTGGAGCGCTGCTTCGCCGAGCCGGAGACCGGGCCGCTCACCCAGCGGCTGTCCCGTGCGCTGGACCGCTATCTGGCGTTCGTCGACGAGCACGACGCCGGCTTCAGCGCGCTGCTCCAGGGCGGCAGCGTCGTGGAGACCTCCCGTACGAGCGCGATCGTGGACGAGGTGCGGCGCGCCGCGGCCGACCAGATCCTGCGCCACCTGGGCGAGCCGGAACCGGGCCTGCGGCTGCGGATGACGGTCCGGATGTGGATCACCGCCGTCGAGGGCGCCTCGCTGATCTGGCTCGACGAGGGCAAGCGGCCGCCGCTCGACGAGCTGCGCGACTGGCTGGTCGACCACTTCGTCGCCCTGCTCACCGCGACCGCGGCACGCGACCCGCAGACCGCACGGGTGACCCGGGGAGCGCTGCGGATGGAGTCCTCCGAAGGCCCGGTCGGCGACCTGGCCCGCCGCATCCTGCCGGTCGTGAGTGACGCCACCCACCTGCTGTGACCTGCACGGCGATCCCCGTGATGTGAGACTGGGGGCGTGCGAAGCGAGAACACGCCCTTCGTGGGCGGGCCCTGGACGGCCGGGTGCTGCCCGTCCTGGTCGGCATGACCGGCCAGCCCCCGAAGACCTACGAGGTCCCGGTGCCGAACGACGACGGACGGCCCCGACGGTGCATGTCTATCGACGGGTCCCGGGACGGGTGGGGCGCCTGGGCTTGCCACGGGGGTGGAAATACGAATACGTCTCGGAGGGCGAGGTGACGCCCAGGGGCCTCAAGTGGCCCTGGAGCAAGGGGTAAGCCTCCCACGTTCCGCTGCGCTTTGCCGCGCCTCCTACGTACCTGGCCGTCCCGCCGCGGGTCGTCTCGCCGTTGCGCGCTTTGCGGCGCCCCGCACGTACCTCGCCGTCCCGCCGCGGGGCTTGGTCGCCGTTGCGCGCTTTGCGGCGCCCCGCACGTACCCGTCTCTCCCGCCGCGGGTCGTCTCGCCGTTGCGCCTGGCGGCGGGCGTGGTGTTGTCGGGTGCGGTGCCGGCCCTCCAGACTTCGTCCTCCGGTCCAGCCCCTCCCGTGAGGGGGAGTTCTTAGCTGGTCGGGGGCGGGCGTAATCCGTTGCCCGCGCGTACGTGGGCATTACGTGCACCCCCACCGTCCTCAACTTTCCCCCTCACGGGAGGGGACGGGCCGGAGGGGCCTGGTGTGTGGACGTAAAGCGTCAGCAGTCCACACAACCGGCCCCGGAGGCCCGTCACCGCACCCACCAACCACCCAGCCCGCCGCAGGCGCAACGGCGAACAACAACCGCGGCGGGACAGACAGGTACGTGGGAGGCGCCGCAAAGCGCAGCGGAACGTGGGAATCAGCCGAGCGAAGCGAGATACGCCGCGGCCTTGTCCGGTTCGAAGAAGAAGTTCTCGAAGTCGGACGGGTCGTTGAAGCCGTTGGCGAAGCGGTCGGCGACGGGCTGGAGCTGGCCGGCCGCGCCGAGGATGTTCAGGACGTGCTCCGGCGGCGGGGCCAGCATCGCGTTGGTCCACTTGGTGACGTGCTGGGCGGTGTCCCAGTAGCGGTCGAACGTGGCCTGCATCCACGCCTCGTCGAACGGCTCCGCACCGCGCTCCACGATGGAGGAGAGGTAGGCGGCGGCGCACTTGGAGGCCGAGTTGGAGCCCTGGCCGGTGATCGGGTCGTTGGCGACGACCACGTCGGCGACGCCCAGGACCAGGCCGCCGGAGGGCAGCCGGCCGATCGGGTTGCGCACGGTGGGCGCGTAGCGGCCGGCCAGCGTGCCGTTGGCGTCGGTCAGTTCGACCTTGGTGCAGCGGTCGTACTCCCACGGCAGGAACGTCTTCATCAGGTCCAGCGTGACGGCCAGGTGCTCGGCGGGGTCCTTGACCTGCCCGAAGACGTCCAGCGGGCCGCCGGGGATGCCCTCCCAGAAGAGGATGTCGGCGCGGCCGGAGGTGGTGAGCGTCGGCATCACGAAGAGCTCGCCGACACCGGGGACGACGTTGCAGCGCACCGCCTCGAAGTCGGGGTGCTCGGGGCGGGGGCCCATGCCGTGCACGTAGGCGACGGCCAGTGCCCGCTGCGGGGTGTCGTACGGCGAACGGGAGGCGTCCCGGCCGAACATGGACACCAGCTCGCCCTTGCCGGCCGAGACCATCGTCAGGTCGTAGCGGCTCGCGAAGAAGTCCAGGTCGGAGACGGCGGCGCCGTGGATGACGAGCTGGCCGCCGCGCTGCGCGAAGGTCTCCATCCAGCCGGCCATCTTCACCCGCTGGTCGACGGACTGGGCGTAGCCGTCGAGCGTGCCGACCCAGTCGATGGCGCGCTGGGTGCCGTCGGGTCCCTCGTGGCTGCCGGGGGCGGCGACGGAGACGCCGAGGCCCTCGATGCGCGGGGCCTGGCTCTCCCAGAAGTTGATGCCGAGGTCGCGCTCGTGCTGGAGGGCGGTGTGGAACATGCACTGCGTCGACATGACCCGGCCGGAGCGGATCTCGTCGGCGGTGCGGTTGGACATGAGGGTGACCTCGTAGCCCTTGGACTGCAGGCCAAGGGCGAGCTGGAGACCGGACTGGCCGGCTCCGATGATGAGTATCTTCCGCATGGCGGCGCTCTTCTCTGCTACTGCGATGTTCGGGGTGAGGGGTGGGGGTCGTACGAGGGGTGGCCCCTCAGGGGACGGGCCCGTGGGGGCGGGCCCGTAGGAGAACCGGTCCGTGGGAGAACCGGTCCGTGGGAGGACCGGCCGTTACTCCGGCGTGGCTTCCAGGGCGTGGCCGACCAGGGCGAGCAGCGACTGGATCACGGTGGTCCGCTGGCGCGCGTCCATGATCACGATCGGTACCTGTTCCGGTACGGTCAGCGCCTCGCGCACGTCCTCGGCCTGGTAGCTGTCGGTGCCCTCGAAGTGGTTGACCGCGACGATGTAGGGCAGTCCGCAGCTCTCGAAGTAGTCCAGCGCCGGGAAGCAGTCCTCCAGCCGCCGGGTGTCGGCCATCACGATCGCGCCGATCGCGCCGCGCACCAGGTCGTCCCACATGAACCAGAACCGCTGCTGTCCGGGCGTGCCGAACAGGTACAGGACCAGTTCCTGGTCGAGGGTGATCCGCCCGAAGTCCATCGCGACCGTGGTCGTGGTCTTCTCCGGGGTGGCGGTCAGGTCGTCGGTGCCCTCGCTGGCCTGGGTCATCACCGCCTCGGTCTGCAGCGGGGTGATCTCCGAGACCGAACCGACGAACGTGGTCTTGCCGACACCGAAGCCGCCGGCCACCACGATCTTGGTGGCGATCGGCGCCCGCGACCGGTCCGTCTGCCAGCTCTGCAGCCCCGCGTCGGCGGCCGTGGCCACCGGGCCGGCCTGACCCACGGAACCGGCGGTCGTCGTCGGCCCGGCCGATATCGTGTCAGAGCCTGTGAAGTCCACTCAGCACCCTTTCGAGCAGCGCGCGGTCGGGCCGGCCGGTGCCGTGCCCGGTGCCGTAGACGCGAATCTTTCCCTGGTCGGCGAGGTCGCTGAGCAGGACGCGGACCACGCCCAGCGGCATCTTGAGGAGGGCGGAGATCTCCGCCACCGAGCGCATCCGGCGGCAGAGCTCGACGATCGCCCGCATCTCCGGCATCACCCGGTCGCCCCAGCCGCCGGACGTGAGCTCGCGCCGCTCTTCGGGGGCTTCCAGCGCGGCCACGAAGGTCTCGACGAGCAGCACGTGGCCGAATCGCGTCCGGCCGCCGGTGAGCGAATACGGCCGCACGCGCGAGGGTTTGCGATCCCCGCCGCGCACGGGGAGTTTGGGGGACTTACTCACTGGGCGCTCTCCATCGACTTGCGGAGTTCGGTGCGGAGTTCGGGGGTGAGGACGTGGCCGGCCCGGCCGACGAACAGCGCCATGTGATAGGCGATGGCGCTCATGTCGCAGTCCGGTGCGGCGTGCACGCCGAGCAGCGAACCGTCGCTGATCGACATCACGAACACGCTGGCCTCGTCCATCGTGATCATCGTCTGCTTGACGGACCCGCCGTTCATCAGCTTCGCGGCACCCTGGGTGAGGCTGCCGAGTCCGGACACGATGGTGGCCAGGTCGGCGCTGGACCCGCGGGGCCCACCGGCGTCGCCGGGGCGTGCGGTCTCGTCCGCCCGGTCAGGGTCGGAGCTGAGCAGCAGCAGGCCGTCGGAGGAGACCACCGCGACCGAGCCGATGCCCGGCACCTCCTCCACCAAGTTGCTCAGCAACCAGTGGAGATTGCGGGCCTGGCTGCTCAGTCCTTGTCCGTAAGCAGTGGGCGCTTGCGCCTTCACTCGCGTGCCTCCTCGACAATGTGGCTCTCTTCCGGGGCCCCCGCTCCGTCGGTGTCGTTCTGTGGGCTGGTCTGTTCGGTCGTGCCTTCCGCGAGTTCGGCCGCCACGTCACGCCGGCCGGTCCGCGCCCCCTGCTGGAATCCACCGAGCCGGCGCCGCAGCGCCTCGGCGTTGGCCGCACCGCTCTTGCGCGGGGCGGTGGGCGCCTGCTGCTGCGCCACGATCTTGGGCGTGCGCTTGGGCAGCCCCAAGCTGGTCCGCTGCTTCTCCGGGGCGGCCGCCGGCGCCGGGTCCTCGGACGCCGCGCGGGAAGGCGCCTCCTCCGCGGGTGCGGCGTTCGTGGGCGCCGGGTCCGTGGCCGGGGTGGCCGCCTCGGCGCGGGCGTGCTGGTCCGGGCCGATGGCGTACGGGTCCTCCGCGGCCGGGGCGGCGGCCGGCGCGGGCCCGGCCGGCGCGTCCTCCGGCGGCCGGGCGTGCTCGGCGGTTCCGCCGACCGGTATCCCGGCCGCGTCGAGCGCGCGCTCCGCGGCAGCGACGAACAGGTCGCCCTGCGGGCCGCCGGCCGGACCGTCCTGGCCGGGTGCCGGATCGGCGGCCGGTTCCGGTGCCGGCACGGCCGCCGCCCCGCCGCGGCCCACCGCCGGGTCCACCCGCGCCACCCGCGTCTGAAGGGCGTTGGAGTTCGCCTCGGCCACCGAGCCGGGCAGCCCCGGGCCGTGCGCGTCGTGCGGGACGGACAGCGCGGACGCCGGGCCGGGCCGGGTCGGCAGGATCGAGCCGGGCAGCACGATGACGGCGGTGACCCCGCCCTGCTTGGCGTCCCGCAGCTGGACCCGGACACCGTGCCGGGCGGCCAGCCGTACGACCACGTAGAGCCCGAGGCCCAGCGCCTCGTCGATGTTCTCGGCGGTCGAGGCCGCCTCCGCGTCCGTCAGCCGCTCGTTGAGCTCGGCCATCCGCTCCGCGGTCATCCCGATGCCCTCGTCCTGGACCGAGAGCATCACCTCGCCGCTCTCCAGCAGCCAGCCGGACAGCTCGACATGGGCGTCCGGCGGCGAGAAGGCGGTGGCGTTCTCCAGGAGTTCGGCGACCAGGTGGCTCAGGTCGTCCGCGGCGAAGCCGGCGACCTGGCAGTGCGGCGGCAGCGACTGGATGCGCACCCGCTCGTAGCGTTCGATCTCACTGACCGCGGCGCGCAGCACGTCCAGCAGCGGGACCGGGCCCGGGTGGTTGTTGCCGTGCTGTTCGGCGCCCGCCAGGACCAGGAGGTTCTCGCTGTTGCGGCGCATCCGCGCGGCGAAGTGGTCCAGCTTGAAGAGGGTGTCCAGCCGCTCCGGGTCCTGCTCGGTCTCCTCCAGCCCCTCGATGACCCCGAGCTGGCGCTCCACCAGGCCCAGGGTGCGCAGCGCGAGGTTGACGAACCGGCCCTGTACGCCGGTGTGGGCGGCCTTGAGCCGCTCGGTGAGGTCGGCGATCTCCTCCTTGAGGGCCTCGCCCTGCTCCTGGAGCACCTCGCGCTCGGCGACCAGCCGCTGCCGGCCGCTTATCAGCCGCTTGCGCTCGCCCTCCAGTTCGGTGGTGCGCCGCGACAGCTCGCCCACCTGGGTGTGCAGCGCGTTCACCGACCGTACGGCGGCGGCGAATTCGTCGTTGCGGCCCTTGTACGTGATGGGGTCCTCGTGCGCCGGGTCGGCGGCGACCCGGCGGGCGCCGATCCGCAGCGCGGCCAGCGGCTGGGTCATCGAGCGCGCGGCCCAGATGCCGGCGCCGACGGCCAGCAGCAGGCAGAGGCCCTCCAGGCCGATCCGGATCTCCAGCTCGGTGACGTCGTCGTCGCGCAGCTGGCCGAGACGCTGGACGTCGGCGGTGGCCATGGCCGATTCGACGCCCCGCATCAGCCCGATCCGGGTGGTGAGGGCGTTCTCCACCCGCTGGCGGCTGAGCCGCAGATCGGCGGCGTCCAGGCGCGGCTGGTCGGTGAGCCGGGTCAGGTAGCGCTCGGCGGTGCTGACGTCCGTGCCGTTGACCGTGCGGTCGTAGCGGTCCCGGGCGCCCTGGCCCGCACTCTCCCGGAAGTCGCCCAGCGCGCCCTGCTCACGGACCCGGGCGACCTGTGCGAGACCGGTCAGCGTGGGCTGGCTGCCGCCCGCGTTGAGCCCGGCGAGCAGCAGGGCGCGGGTGGCGGCGGCCTGGTCGGTGGCGCGGGCGAGCGCGGGCAGCGCCCGGGTGTCGGCGTCGCCGGAGTCCGCCCGGGCGGGCAGCCCGCGGGCGATGTCGTCGCTGATCGCCCCGAGTGCCTGGATGATGTCGGTGTACGCGCGGTAGACCTGCTCGGCCGATTCCGTCCGGGCCAGCGCCTTTTGACGGGTTTGCGGGAGGGTCTTGAGCAGTTTGGCGGCGGTCACGTAGACCGCGCTGTCGCCCGAGGCGTCCTGCGCCTCGGTGCGCAGGTCGTCGATCTGCCGGTCCACGCGGGCGCGCTGGGGGCGGGCGACGGCGGCGTTGTCGGCGCCGGGGCCGCTGGTGACGGCGGCGCCGGCCGCGGCGGTGTGGGCCCGGGTGCCGTTGACGCCGGGGAGGTGGGTGCCGGTTCCGCTTCCGGTGCCGGTTCCGGCCGTGGTGGTGCCGTTTGTTCCGCTTCCACCGGTCGTGCCGGTTCCGCCGGTTGAGGCGGTTCCGCCGGTTCCGGTCGTGCCGCCGGTGCCGGTGCCGTTGACCGTGCCGGTGCCCGCGCCGTTGCCGGTCCCGTTGACGGTGCCGTTTCCGGAACCCGTGCCCGTGCCGTTGTCGCCCGTGCCCGTACGGCCGTTGTGGCCCGCGGCGGCGTAGCCGGTCATCCCGTCGCGCTCGTCGGCGAGGGAGTGCGCCAGTGCGATGGCGCGGGCGTTGAGTTCGGCCAGGTCGACCAGGTGCTGGCTGTTGTTGGCGTCGTCCGCCGTGCCGAGCAGACCGGGGGCGCCGGCCCCGAGGACCGCGACGGCGACCACGGCCACCGCTCCGACCAGCCGGTTGCGCACCCGTGCGGGACGCTGCCCCGCGAGGTCGTCACCGCCGGCCGCGCCCGGTCCCTTACCGGAACCGGAGCTCTTGCCAGGACCCGAACCCGTCACCGGTCCGGAGACCGAACCGGCCGGTGAACCCGGCTTCCCTGCGCCGCCCCGAAGCCGCATCTTCCGCACCGCTGCTCGCATTCCTGTCTCGCCTGCCCACGCCGTGTGGCGTCGCGGACCCGGCTCGCTCTCCGCTCGCGGGCGGACCTGCGCGCACTCCGCAGCAGCGCATACTTCCGCGAGGGGGAACAGTCCGGCTCTGCGCGTCGCGACGAATGTCCTGGCCCCCCGTGATCCGGGCAATGACCATTCCACCGGCCCCGCGCAGTGGCTCGGCAACACATGCCCGGCCACCTGAACGAGTGAACATCAATCGGAGTTTGACCATCAACTTCCGCGCGGCAACGATTTTCGCCGCAACCCCGCGCAACCCCCGGACGGGTTTGGAGATGCGTCCCCGTCCTGGCAGGATGCGCGCCCGCACGCCTCCGGAGCGCCGGTCCGTACCTTCCGCACGGCTCTGACCTGCCCGTACGCCATCCGTCGCGCCGCGTGACCGGTCACCCGGCGAAATCCGCACCCTCCGGCAGACTGACCGGCATGCGCATCGAACTCGCCACCGAGCCGGGCGACCCCCAACGCCCCAACGAGGACTACGCGTCGGTAGCCCTGCCGGCCTCCGGCCAGGGCGGAGTCCTGGTCCTGCTGGACGGCGTGACCCCGCCCGACGAGGACTACGGATGCCGTCACACGGTGCCGTGGTTCACCGCGCGGCTCGGCGGCGCAATGCTCGAACTGTCGGTTTCACACCGGGATATGACGCTCGCTGAGGCGCTCGCTGAGGCCATCTCCCGGACGGCCGCCGTTCACCGGGGCACCTGTGACCTTTCTCACGCCCGCACTCCGCAGGCAACTGTCGTGGCCGCAAGGTGGTCCGCGGACACCGTCGAGCACCTCGTGCTGTCCGATTCGGTGCTCCTCCTGGAGCACGCCGACGGGTCGGTGCGCCCCGTACTGGACCCGCGGCTGGACCAACTGCCACCTGCGGTCAAGGCCCGGCGCGCCGCCGTACGGGCACTGCCCCGCGGGTCGGCGGAACGGGCCGCGGCGGGCCGGGAGTACGTGCGTGCCGTCGAGGCGCTGCGCAACGCGGAGGGCGGTTTCTTCACGGCGGCCGCGGATCCGGCGGTGGCGGCCCGCGCGGTCACCGGCACCACCCCGCGGGCCGCGGTGCGTTCACTGACCGCCCTCAGTGACGGCGCGGGCCGCTGGGTCGAGGTCTTCGGGGCGGGCTCCTGGGCGGACTGCGCGGGCCTGGTGGGCACGGAGGGGCCGCAGGCCCTCATCGACCGGGTGCGGGCCGCGGAGGCAGCGGATCCGGAGTGCGCGGCCCACCCGCGGGGCAAGGCCCGGGACGACGCCGCGGTGGTTTTCGTCATGCCGTGACAACTCCTGCCGGTCCGGGACCTTTCGGCATCACCCTTTCGCGGTGCCCCCGGTCACGACGCGGCTTTCACCCCTCCTCGCCCTCTTGCTCCGCGTTCAAGCGGTGCAGCAGCCGGGCGAGTTCAGCCACCTCGTGGCGGTCCCAGGCGGCGAGGCGCCGGGCGTACTGGGCACGGCGGGCGTTGCGGACGCGGGTGAAGCGCTCCCGGCCCTCGTCGGTGAGGCGCACCAGGACGGCGCGGCCGTCGGCCGGGTCCGGCGCCCGGGCGACCAGGCCCAGCTGTTCCAGGGCGTGCAGCTGACGGCTCATCGTGGCCTTGCCGACGCCGAAGAAGCCGGCGAGATCGGTGGCCCGCTGCGCGCCGGCGTCGGCCAGCCGGACCAGCAGGCCGTAGGCGGACGGCTCCAGGTCGGGGTGCACCTCCCGGGCCAGTTCGCCGGACGAGGCCCGGGCCCGGCGGAGGAACACCGCCAATTCGCGCTCCAGGGCGAGGAATACGTGGTCCACACCGACCGGCTCGCCGTCCGTCGTCGCTCCGTCGGCCCCGGTGTTGTGCACGTCAGCGCCCCTTCCCGCATTTCCTGGTCTGAAAGTTTCCGCCCCCGTCGGCCGAAGCCGCAGCTCGGCCAGTATTTCGCAGGATTAGACCAACGGCAGCCCAGGGACCCTCTTTTGTCACGCCGGTCTACGCGCGTATCGTCATTTATGGCATGGCCACACCAAACGGCGGGCCGTTCGCCAAAGGTTCCGCCGCGCGTCCCGCACGCCGCACCTCCGTGTCAGCCGCGCCCACGCCATGCCGGCAGATCACCCCCCTCAGATCCGCACCCATCCCCCCTCAGGTCACACCGAGATCTCCGGAGACACGTATGTCCGTGCTCAGATCCGGCTCCCCCCATCGCCCCGCACGCTCGCTCGCGACCGTGACCGGGGCCCTCCTCACCCTCCTCGCCCTGCTCCTGGCACTGCCCGCCACGGCCGGCGCCACGGCCGTGCGGCGCGCGCCCGAGCCGGCCCACCCCGGCCAGGACTGGGCCGGCTCGCAGATCGCCAAGCACGAGGGCACCGCGGCCGGCATCGGCACCCCGCCGGCCGGCTCGCTCGCGTCGTCCGTCGAGGGGGTGGACGTCAGCAGCCACAACGGCAACGTCGCCTGGTCGACGCTCTGGAACAGCGGCGTCCGGTTCGCCTATGTCAAGGCGACGGAGTCCACCAGCTACACCAATCCGTACTTCGCGCAGCAGTACAACGGCTCCTACAACGCCGGCATGATCCGCGGCGGCTACCACTTCGCGACGCCCAACACCTCCAGCGGCGCCGCCCAGGCCAACTACTTCGTCGACCACGGCGGCGGCTGGTCCAAGGACGGCAAGACGCTGCCCGGCGCGCTGGACATGGAGTACAACCCCTACGGCGCGACCTGTTACGGACTCAGCGCGGCCGGCCTGGTCAACTGGATGAAGGACTGGTTCGCCACCTACAAGGCGCGCACCGGCCGGGACGCGGTCATCTACACCTCCACCAGCTGGTGGAAGCAGTGCACCGGCAATTCGTCCGCCTTCGGCGCGATCAACCCGCTGTGGGTCCCGCGCTACGGCTCCTCGGTCGGCGAACTCCCGGCCGGCTGGGGCTTCCACACCATCTGGCAGTACACCTCGACCGGCCCCACGGTCGGTGACCACAACCGCTTCAACGGCGCGATGGACCGGCTGCAGGCACTGGCCAACGGCTAGCGCGGCCGCCGGTGGCCCGGCGGGCGGACGCGCCCGCCCGCGCCCGGGACCCCTCCCGCCTACCGCGGGAGGGGTCTTGCGCTCCGGTCGCCTCCGTCACGCCGCGACCGGAACCTCCGGTGCCGCGCCGTTGTGGGCCGGGGTCAGGGCGAGCTCCAGCACCTGGCGGACGTCCGAGACCGGGTGGACCTCCAGGGCCGCCAGGACCTCGGCGGGCACGTCGTCCAGGTCCGGCTCGTTGCGCTTGGGGATGATCACGGTGGTGATCCCCGCGCGGTGCGCCGCGAGCAGCTTCTGCTTGACGCCGCCGATCGGCAGCACCCGCCCGGTCAGCGAGACCTCACCGGTCATCGCCACGTCCGGCCGGACCTGCCGGCCCGACAGCAGCGAGGCCAGCGCCGTCGTCATCGTCACGCCCGCGCTCGGCCCGTCCTTGGGAACGGCACCGGCCGGTACGTGCAGATGCACCCCTCGCTCCTTCAGGTCACCGACCGGAAGCTCCAACTCCGCGCCGTGCGACCGCAGGAACGACAGCGCGATGTGCGCGGACTCCTTCATCACGTCACCGAGCTGGCCGGTCAGCGTCAGACCGGAGGCCCCGGTTTCCGGATCGGCCAGCGACGCCTCCACGTAGAGGACGTCACCGCCCGCACCGGTGACCGCGAGACCAGTCACCACGCCCGGCACGGCCGTCCGCCGCTCGGCCGGGTCCTGGGCCGACTCGGGGGTGTGGTGCGGCCGTCCGATCAGCGGGCGCAGCTGGTCCGCGCCGACGCCGAACGGCAGCTCCTGCGCGCCGAGTTCGTGCTGGGCGGCGATCTTGCGGAGCAGCCGGGCGATCGACCGCTCCAGATTCCGCACGCCCGCCTCGCGGGTGTACTCGCCCGCCAGCTTGCGCAGCGCGTCCTCCTCCAGCGTCACCTCGCCGGGCTCCAGACCGGCCCGTTCCAGCTGGCGCGGCAGCAGGTGGTCCCGGGCGATGACGACCTTCTCGTCCTCGGTGTAGCCGTCGAGCCGGACCAGCTCCATGCGGTCGAGCAGCGGCTCGGGGATGGCTTCCAGGACGTTGGCGGTGGCCAGGAAGACCACGTCGCTCAGGTCGAGTTCGACCTCCAGGTAGTGGTCGCGGAAGGTGTGGTTCTGCGCCGGGTCCAGGACCTCCAGGAGGGCGGCGGCCGGGTCGCCCCGGAAGTCGGAGCCCACCTTGTCGATCTCGTCGAGCAGGACGACCGGGTTCATCGAACCGGCTTCCTTGATCGCCCGGACGATCCGGCCCGGCAGCGCGCCGACGTACGTACGGCGGTGGCCGCGGATCTCCGCCTCGTCCCGGACGCCGCCGAGCGCGACCCGGACGAACTTGCGGCCCATGGCGCGCGCCACGGACTCGCCCAACGAGGTCTTGCCGACACCGGGCGGCCCGACCAGCGCGAGGACGGCGCCGCCGCGCCGCCCGCCTATCAGGCCGAGCCCCCGCTCGGCCCGCCGCTTCCTGACGGCCAGGTATTCCGTGATCCGTTCCTTCACGTCCGCCAGGCCCGCGTGGTCGGCGTCCAGGACCTCCTTGGCGCCGGCGATGTCGTAGGCGTCCTCGGTCCGTTCGTTCCAGGGCAGTTCGAGGACGGTGTCGAGCCAGGTGCGGATCCAGGAGCCCTCGGGGCTCTGGTCGCTGGCCCGCTCCAGCTTGTCGACCTCCTTGAGGGCGGCCTTGCGGACGTCCTCGGGCAGATCGGCGGCCTCGACCCGGGCGCGGTAGTCGTCGCCCTCGTCCTCGGGGTCGCCGTTGAGCTCGGCGAGCTCCTTGCGGACCGCCTCCAGCTGGCGCCGCAGCAGGAATTCCCGCTGCTGCTTGTCGACGCCCTCCTGGACGTCCTTGGCGATGGACTCGGCGACGTCCTGCTCGGCGAGGTGGTCGCGCAGCGCCTCGGTGGCGAGCTTCAGCCGGGCGACCGGGTCGGTGGTCTCCAGCAGGTGGACCTTCTGCTCGACGGTCAGGAACGGCGAGTAGCCGGAGTTGTCCGCCAGCGTCCCGACGTCCTCGATGCCCTGGACCCGGTCGACGACCTGCCAGGCACCGCGCTTGCGCAGCCAGCTGGTGGCCAGCGCCTTGTATTCCGTGACGAGTTCGGTGACGGCACCTGGCAGCGGATCAGGAACCTGCTCCTCCACCGCGGTGCCCTCCACCCACAGCGCGGCACCGGGGCCGGTCGTGCCGGAGCCGATGCGCACCCGGCCAAGGCCCCGGATCAGCGCGCCGGGATCGCCGTCGGACAGCCGCCCGACCTGCTCGATCCGCCCGAGCGTGCCGATGCCGGCGTAGTTCCCGTCGACCCGGGGCACAAGGAGCACCCGCGGTTTGTTGCCCGAGGAGGCGGCGGCCTGCGCGGCCTCGACCGCGGCGCGCACCTCCGTGTCGGACAGGTCCAGGGGCACCACCATTCCGGGGAGCACGACCTCGTCATCGAGGGGCAGCACGGGCAGAGTGAGCGGTGTGGACGTCGAAGCCATGATCTCCCCTTCGGCAAGCAAGTTGAGCTTTACCCACTCAATGCCGGGAGTCGGGGAGATGTTCCCCGTCGCGCGTTCGCTGTGAGCGATCAGACGGCGGGCCGCCAGTGGCCGGGGCGGGTCAGGCCGGACGGGAGCTTGGTGGCGGCATCGCCCTTGGCCGCGTTCAGTTGGGACTGGGTCAGGAAGAGGGCGTCCGTCAGATCGGCGCCGCTGAGGTCGGCGTCCCGCAGGTCGGCGCCGATCAGGTCGGCCCGCCGCAGGTCCGCCCCGGTGAGGTCGGCGGCGATCAGGTACGCCCCGCGGAGGTTGGCGCCCTGGAGCCCCGCACCCCTGAGGCGGGCACCCATCAGGTCGGCGCCGCGCCGCTCCTTCTTCCGGCCGGGCACCCGGGCCCGGACGAGCTCGCTGGTGCGCAGCAGCAGGACGTTGACCTCGGCCCGGTGGGCGGGCATGTCCAGCGCGCCGAGCTCCTCCGCGCTGCCGCGGGTGAGGGCCTCGGTCTTCTCCAGCGCGGCGCGCAGGTCGTCGTGGACCGGGCGGGCCGCAGGCAGGGTCAGCGCCTCGGACAGGTACCAGAGGAGTTCGTGCAGCTGCCGCATGACGGGGAAGACGTCGAACATCTGCCGCGCCGTACCGGGCGCCTGCCGCCAGTCCTCGCCGCCGAAGGTGACCTGGGAGACCTTCTGCCCGGCGCCGAAGCAGTCGAAGACGGTGCAGCCGGAGAAGCCGCGGTTTCGCAGGTCGCGGTGGATGCCGCAGCGGAAGTCGCCCTGGAGGTTGGGGCACGGCCGGCCGGCGTCCTTGTCGATCGCGAAGTCCGCCGAGCGCGCGAACGGCAGCGCGACGCAGCAGAGCCCGAAGCAGCTGCCGCAGTCGGCGGTCAGGCCGCGGTCGGCGGCCGTCAGGCCCAGGTCGGCGCTCTGTCGGCCGGGTGCGACGGGGTCGGGCAGCGGGCGGGCGGTGCGGTCTCGGGACACGATGCGGGTACTCCTGCGGCCGGCGGGCGCGGTACGCGGCGGCGCCCGGAAAGGGACTCCATTCTTCCAGGCCGCGGTCCGGGCTCTGCCGGGCGGCGAGGCCGGGGGCGTTGTCAGTGGTCGCCCGTAGCCTCGGTCACATGAGCATGATCGGAGAGTACGCACGTGTGACACCTGCCGAACTCACCCGTGTCCTCGGCGATCCGGAGTGGGGGCTGGCGCTCGTCGCCCGGCGGCGCGAGGCGGAGGCCGCGGCGGCGCCGGAGCCGGAGCGGGCGCGCTGCCTGGACGTCGACAAGAGCTGGGACGCGCTGGGATTCCTGCTGCGCCGCGCGGGATTCCCGGTGGACGTCGTGCACGGCGAGGAAGCCGTCCCGGACGCCGAGGACTGGGGCTACGGCCCGCCGCGCTACCTCACCCCCGAGCGGGTGCGGGCCGCGGCCGAGGCGCTCGCGGAGATACCCGCGTCGAGCCTGACGGCCGGCGTCGGCCCGGAGGACCTGGCCAAGGCGGAGGTCTACCCGACGATCGTGTGGGAGCGGGGGAGTCGCTGGACTACGTCACCGATTACTACGCACTCCTGCGGCCGTTCTTCGGCGCGGCGGCGGAGAAGGGGGACGCGATGCTCATGTGGCTGGGGTAGGGCGGCAGTTCGCCGCCGCGACGGCCGGGCCGGCCGCGACCGGACCAGCAGCCACGGCCACCGCAACGGCCTCTCGCCGCCGGCCCGGACGCTCCTCACGAAACGTCAGGACTGCTAGGTTCGCGGCATGTTGCAGCGGATGTCCGGGGTGTTCATCGGTGCACTGTTCGGGACGGTCTTCGTGGTCGCCAACGCGCACGCTCCACTGAGCCCCGCCGTCGGCGTCACCCTGCGCGTGGTCGCGGTGCTCACCTTCGCGGGCCTGCTGGCGCTGGCGCTGCTGGCGGGCCGCCGGGGCGGGCCCGTGGTGGACGCGGACGGGGCTCCCCGGGCGGACTGGTTCCGCGGGAAGTTCGGGGTCGTGGTGGCGGCCGAGGCGGTGCTGCTGATCGGCGGCCGGGTCGCGCTGCGCGGGGCGGGCGCCCCCGACGAGACCTCCGTGGCCTGGATCGCGCTCATCGTCGGGCTGCACTTCATGGCGCTGGCCGCGGTCTGGCAGCGGCGCTCGGTCGCCGTCCCGGGCACGGCGCTCACCGCGCTCGGCGTGGCCGGACTCGGAATGGCCGCGACCCGCGCGGTGGTGTGGGTGCCGTTCGTCAGCGGCGTCCTGTCCGGCGTCGCCCTGCTGGGCGGCTGCGCCTACGCCATCGCGCAGACCTACCGGTCCACCGTACGGCCGTAGTTGGCCCACGGCGGGCCGGGCCCGCGCGGCAGGCGGTGCCGTAGCCGCACGGCGCGCCGGTGCGTAGGCGCGCCCCGGCAGGCGGCGTATCTCCTTCGGCGCGGACGCGCACTCCCGGAGTGCGGCGCGGGCGCGGGCACCGCGGCTCAGGGTGCGGTGCCCGCGCCCCGCGATTCGGGGTGCGGGCACGCCCCGCCGTTCAGGGCGTGGACACTCCCCGCGGTTCAGGATGTGCCCGCAGGGCCGGGTGGCCCAGGTCGCCGAGGAGCGGGGTGGGGCCGGTCCGGACGACCAGCCAGCGGCGGAGCACTGGCCAGCTCGCCACGCCCAGGAGGAGCGAGAGCAGATGGCCCCAGTCCGTCATCGGGTCGGTGTAGGCGAGCAGGGCGGTGCCGGCGAGCCAGCCGGCGCCGCCCAGCAGCGGCCAGCGCAGCCAGGCCGGCAACACCCCGGCCAGCGCGCCGATGCAGGTCATCACGCCGAAGCTGATGCCGTAGTCGAGGCGGTGCAGCGAGCTCTCCGGCAGCCCGCCGGCGGCGACGGTGAAGGCGACCGGCACCTCCGTGGCGAGGGTGGCCAGCGCATGCCCGCCGAAGAAGACCGCGGCGGTGCGCAGCCCCCCGATCCGCCGTTCCAGCGCGGGCAGTACGACCAGGAATCCGAGGGCGTAACCGGAGGTCAGGCCGCCGGCGACCCAGAGCGCGCTGGCGACCAGCACCAGCAGCGGGGCCTGCGCGAGGTGCACCACGTCCGTGCTGGAGCCCTGGAGCAGCTGGGAGACCAGGGTCGGGTCGGCGTGCTCGGCGAAGAGCGAGGTGGCCACGAGCAGCAGGCCGTAGCCGACGGAGAAGGGGGTGCCGAGCAGCAGCCGCCAGGGCCGCGGGCGGGCGCGCGGCGGAGCGGGCTCCGGCTCCGGATCCGCCACGGTCACGGGTGCCGCGGTGTCCCGGCCGGTGCCCTGCCGTGGGATGCCCGGCAGGAGGGCGGGTGGTCCGTCCGCTCCGGTGCTCCCGGCCGGTGCCCGGCCGCCCGACGTCCGCTCCCCCTGCATTCCCCCGACGGTTCCCAGCCTGCTCACGGTCCGAGGCCCCTTCCGTCCTGACGCATCCACCGAGCCACGCCCGGGGTTCCTGGGCCGTGCGTGAGTGCTCCGCCGTGCACAACGTCCGCTCGCCCTGCACAACGTCGCGGACCAGCCTGCACGCTCAACCCATGAAGAAGCTGTGAGAGTGAGATGCCTCACACGAGGCAACCGTCACGGGACGCTCCGGTCCCGATCGGGCCTCGCTCCACCCACCCGCGCCACCGCCCCCGGGACCACCGCGGACCGCCGCCCCACCCCGCCCGTACGCCGCGTTCCCTCGCCCCCACGACTCCCCATAAGCCGTTGGACCACCACGCCCCCTCTTGGCCACCATGGCCGCATGGCTGCTCCCGTTACCCCGCCGCAGACCCCGTCCGACCTCCCCGGGCCGCCACGCACGCTCGACCGCCGCGAGGGCCCGTACGGCGAGGTGGTCCTGCGGGAACGGGCCGGGTCCCCGGGCGGCCCGCCCGTCGTCCACGAGATCATCGCCAACGGCTGCTTCCTGATGGACACCTCCGACGGCCGCTCCGAGCGCCTGCTGGTCGACGCCGCGCTGCACGAGCTGCCGGCCGGCCGGCAGCGGCCCGCCGTCCTCATCGGCGGCCTGGGCGTCGGCTTCTCGCTGGCCCGGGCGGCCGAGCAGCCGCGCTGGGGCCGGATCACGGTCGTCGAACGCGAGGCCGCGGTCATCGACTGGCACCGGACCGGCCCGCTGTCCGCGATCTCGGCCGCGGCGCTGGCCGACCCGCGCAGCGAGATCCTGCACACCGACCTCGTCGCCCACCTCCGCACCCCCGCCGGCCCGCACGCCCAAGGGACGCCCGCCGACGAAGCGTCCCCCGACCGGACGGGGACCGACCCGACCTCCGCCGCCGGCGCCGATACCGTCCGCTACGACGCCCTCTGCCTCGACATCGACAACGGCCCCGACTGGACCGTCACCGAGGACAACAACGGCCTCTACTCCCCCGCCGGCCTCGCCGCCTGCCGGGACCGGCTCACCCCGGGCGGGGTACTCGCCGTCTGGTCCGCGCAGCCCTCCCCGGCGTTCGAGGAAGCGTTGCGAAATGCCGGTTTCCAGGGGGTGCGTACGGAAGAGATCCCGGTTGTCCGAGGAGTCCCCGACGTGGTCCACCTCGCTCGGAAGGGTGCGTAGCCGACAGTCACACCATGCCCGTACGCTGCTGCCCAGCAAGACGCGACCACGCAGGAACATGCAGGGGCGGGCGATGGACCAGACTCAGACAAACGCAGGGCGGCGCCGCCGCTGCCACACCGGGCGCCCAGCGCCGGGTGCTGGTGGTGGAGGACGACCCCACGATCGTCGAAGCCATCGCGGCCAGACTGCGCGCCGAGGGCTTCCAGGTGCAGACGGCCACCGACGGCCCGGCCGCGGTGGACACCGCCGAGGCCTGGCAGCCCGACCTGCTGGTCCTGGACGTGATGCTGCCGGGCTTCGACGGCCTGGAGGTCTGCCGCCGGGTCCAGGCCCAGCGCCCCGTTCCGGTGATGATGCTCACCGCCCGGGACGACGAGACGGACATGCTGGTCGGCCTCGGCGTCGGCGCCGACGACTACATGACCAAGCCGTTCTCCATGCGCGAGCTGGCCGCCCGGGTGCACGTCCTGCTCCGCCGGGTCGAGCGCGCCGCGCTGGCCGCGCACACCCCGCGCAGCGGCATCCTCCGACTGGGTGAGCTGGAGATCGACCACGCCCAGCGCCGGGTCCGGGTCCGCGGGAGCGACGTCCATCTGACCCCGACCGAGTTCGACCTGCTGGTCTGCCTGGCGAACACCCCGCGCGCGGTGCTCTCCCGCGAGCAGCTGCTGGCCGAGGTGTGGGACTGGGCGGACGCCTCCGGGACCCGTACGGTCGACAGCCACATCAAGGCACTCCGCCGCAAGATCGGCGCCGAGCGGATCCGTACGGTCCACGGCGTCGGCTACGCCCTGGAGACCCCGCCGGCATGAGCCCCTGGCGCCTGCGTTCCTGGCCGCTGCCGAAACGCCGGTGGTGGCGGACCCCCGTCCGTGA
Organism: Streptomyces endophytica; assembly: GCF_026153355.1. Taxonomy (GTDB): domain Bacteria; phylum Actinomycetota; class Actinomycetes; order Streptomycetales; family Streptomycetaceae; genus Streptomyces; species Streptomyces endophytica. Next base: position 682,155 of record NZ_CP110636.1, read on the forward strand.
GCTGGGAAAACGGGTCTGGGAGGCGCTGCGCCCGCTGGACCCGTACCGCTCCGTCAAGGCCGCGCTCGGCGCACTGGTCAGCGTCTCGGTGATCATCACCACCCTGCTCGTGTTCGTCGCGATGCACTCGGCGACCGAGCTGCGGGTGATCACGATCTTCTCGATCATCGCCTCGCTGCTGATCACCCAGTTCGTGGCGAACAGCCTGACCGCCCCGCTCGGCGAGATGACGGACGTCACCCGCGCGATGGCGCACGGTGACTACACCCGCCGGGTGCGCGCGGACCGCCGCGACGAGTTCGGCGACCTGGCCGACGCCTTCAACCGGATGGCGGCCGACCTCGAAGCGGTGGACACCCACCGCAAGGAGCTGGTGGCCAATGTCTCGCACGAGCTGCGCACGCCGATCGCCGCGCTGCGGGCCGTGCTGGAGAACGTCGTCGACGGCGTCTGCGAGCCCGACCCCGAGACGATGCGGACCGCCCTGAAGCAGACCGAGCGGCTGGGCCGCCTGGTCGAGCACCTCCTCGACCTGTCGCGGCTGGACAACGGCGTGGTGCCGCTGCACACCCGGCGCTTCGAGGTCTGGCCGTATCTGTCCGGGGTGCTCAAGGAGGCCAACATGAGCCGCGGCGCCTCCACCCTCTCCGGGGTGACCGGCTCCGGCACCCACACCCGTACGGACGTCCATCTGCACCTCGACGTCTCGCCGCCGGAGCTGACCGCGTACGCGGACGCGGAGCGGCTGCACCAGGTCGTGGCGAATCTCATCGACAACGCGATCAAGCACAGTCCCCGGCACGGCCGGGTCACCGTGCGTGCCCGGCGCGGCGAGAGCCCGGGGGGCCTGGAGCTGGAGGTGCAGGACGAGGGCCCCGGCATCCCGGAGTCGGAGCGCTACCGGGTCTTCGAGCGCTTCAACCGCGGCGGTCCCGGCCCCTCGGGCCCGGGGACGGACGGCGGTACGGGCCTGGGCCTGGCGATCGCCCGCTGGGCGGTGGACCTGCACGGCGGCCGGATCGGCGTGGCCGAATCGGCACGGGGTTGCCGAATCCGGGTCACTCTTCCGGGGCAGGAGTCATCACGGAGCTGACGACCGTACGGACGGTCGCTGGCGTAGGGTCGGTGGTAGGAGCACTCACCCCGTGGGTGCGACGCCGGTGAGTGCTACCCGCACGCGGGCAAACTTCGTGTGTTTCCCGCCAAGTCATGCCCTGAAACCCTTCGGTGAATGTGACGTGCGCGACGAGTGGCCCTCCCGGACTGCACCAAAGGTCACAAGAGGCGTAGCCTTTATTCCCGCTGTCCACCACCTTAGGAAGCGGAAGAGGGCGGTTGCCGCCGTGTCGCTACAGTCCCCCAACACTTCGAGCATCTCTAACGAGGCCGATCAAGCGGGGCAGGGCAAGAGCCCTGCTGCTGCCTTCGGCCCCAATGAGTGGCTCGTCGATGAGATCTACCAGCAGTACCTCCAGGACCCGAACTCGGTAGACCGAGCCTGGTGGGACTTCTTCGCCGACTACAAGCCGGGCGGCGCCACCGCGCCGAGCACGCCGGCGGAGGCCCCCGCCCCCGCCGGGGCCGCCCCGGCCCAGTCGTCCCCCGCGGCCCCGGCCGCGGACGGGCCGAAGCCCGCCGCCGCGCCGGCCACCCCGGCCGCGAGCGCCCCGGCCCCCGCCAAGCCCGCGCCGGCCAAGGCCGCCGAGGCCAAGGCCGCCGCCGCGAAGCCCGCGCCGAAGCCGTCCGGTGCAAGCACCGGCTCCACCGGAGCGGCTGGCGCCGCGCGCACTGTGGCGGCCGACGGCGAGGCCCCGGCCGCCGGTCCCGAGTTCGTCACCCTGCGCGGCCCGTCGGCCGCCGTTGCGAAGAACATGAACGCCTCCCTGGAGCTGCCGACGGCCACGTCCGTCCGCGCGGTCCCGGTGAAGCTGCTCTTCGACAACCGCATCGTCATCAACAACCACCTCAAGCGCGCCCGGGGCGGGAAGGTCTCCTTCACCCACCTCATCGGGTACGCGATGGTGCAGGCCCTCAAGGCCATGCCGTCGATGAACTACTCCTTCGCGCAGAAGGACGGCAAGCCGACCCTGGTCAAGCCCGAGCACGTCAACCTCGGCCTGGCCATCGACCTGGTGAAGCCGAACGGCGAGCGCCAGCTGGTCGTCGCCGCCATCAAGAAGGCCGAGACGCTCTCGTTCTTCGAGTTCTGGCAGGCCTACGAGGACATCGTCCGCCGGGCCCGGGACAACAAGCTGACGATGGACGACTTCACCGGAGTCACCGCGTCGCTGACCAACCCCGGCGGCATCGGTACGGTCCACTCCGTGCCGCGCCTGATGCCCGGCCAGTCGATGATCATGGGCGTCGGCGCGATGGACTACCCCGCCGAGTTCCAGGGCACCTCGCAGGACGCCCTGAACAAGATGGGCATCTCCAAGGTCATGACGCTGACCAGCACCTATGACCACCGCGTGATCCAGGGCGCCGCCTCCGGCGAGTTCCTGCGCATCATGAGCCAGCTGCTGCTCGGCGAGAACGACTTCTACGACGAGATCTTCAAGTCGCTGCGGATCCCGTACGAGCCGATCCGCTGGATGCGCGACATCGACGCGTCGCACGACGACGACGTCACCAAGGCCGCACGGGTCTTCGAGCTGATCCACTCCTACCGGGTCCGCGGCCACGTCATGGCCGACACCGACCCGCTGGAGTACCACCAGCGCAAGCACCCCGACCTGGACATCACCGAGCACGGCCTCACCCTGTGGGACCTGGAGCGGGAGTTCGCGGTCGGCGGCTTCTCCGGCAAGTCCATGATGAAGCTGCGCGACATCCTGGGCGTGCTGCGCGACTCGTACTGCCGCACCACCGGCATCGAGTTCATGCACATCCAGGACCCCAAGCAGCGCAAGTGGATCCAGGACCGGGTCGAGCGTCAGCACAAGTCGCCCGAGCGCGAGGAGCAGCTGCGCATCCTGCGCCGGCTGAACTCCGCCGAGGCGTTCGAGACGTTCCTGCAGACCAAGTACGTCGGCCAGAAGCGCTTCTCGCTGGAGGGCGGCGAGTCCGTCATCCCGCTGCTGGACGCGGTCATCGACTCCGCGGCCGAGTCGCGGCTGGACGAGGTCGTCATCGGCATGGCCCACCGCGGCCGCCTCAACGTCCTCGCCAACATCGTCGGCAAGTCCTACGCGCAGATCTTCCGCGAGTTCGAGGGCAACCTCGACCCGAAGTCGATGCACGGCTCCGGCGACGTGAAGTACCACCTGGGCGCCGAGGGCACCTTCACCGGCCTGGACGGCGAGCAGATCAAGGTCTCGCTGACCGCCAACCCCTCCCACCTGGAGGCCGTGGACCCGGTCGTCGAGGGTGTCGCGCGCGCCAAGCAGGACATCATCAACAAGGGCGGCACGGACTTCACCGTCCTGCCGATCCAGCTGCACGGTGACGCGGCGTTCGCCGGCCAGGGCGTGGTCGCCGAGACGCTGAACATGTCGCAGCTGCGCGGCTACCGCACCGGCGGCACGGTGCACGTCGTCATCAACAACCAGGTCGGCTTCACCGCCGCCCCGGAGTCGTCGCGCTCCTCCATGTACGCCACCGACGTGGCCCGCATGATCGAGGCGCCGATCTTCCACGTGAACGGTGACGACCCCGAGGCCGTCGTCCGCGTCGCCCGTCTGGCCTTCGAGTTCCGCCAGGCGTTCAACAAGGACGTGGTCATCGACCTCATCTGCTACCGCCGCCGCGGCCACAACGAGTCGGACAACCCGGCCTTCACCCAGCCGCTGATGTACGACCTGATCGACAAGAAGCGCTCGGTGCGCAAGCTCTACACCGAGTCGCTGATCGGCCGTGGCGACATCACCCTCGAAGAGGCGGAGCAGGCGCTCCAGGACTTCCAGGGACAGCTGGAGAAGGTCTTCACCGAGGTCCGCGACGCCACGACGGCTCCGGCCGCCCCCGAGGTGCCGCAGCCCAAGGCGGAGTTCCCGGTCTTCGTCGACACCGCGATCTCCCAGGAGGTCGTCAAGCGGATCGCCGAGTCGCAGGTCAACATCCCCGAGCACATCACCGTGCACCCGCGTCTGCTGCCCCAGCTGCAGCGCCGCGCGGCCCAGGTCGAGGACAACGCGATCGACTGGGGCATGGGCGAGACCCTCGCCGTCGGTTCGCTGCTGATGGAGGGCACCCCGGTCCGGCTCGCCGGCCAGGACTCCCGCCGCGGCACGTTCGGCCAGCGGCACGCGGTGCTCATCGACCGCGAGACCGGCGAGGACTACACCCCGCTGCTCTACCTCTCCGAGGACCAGGCCCGCTTCAACGTCTACGACTCGCTGCTGAGCGAGTACGCGGCGATGGGCTTCGAGTACGGCTACTCGCTGGCCCGCCCCGAGGCGCTGGTCATGTGGGAGGCCCAGTTCGGTGACTTCGTCAACGGCGCGCAGACCGTCGTCGACGAGTTCATCTCCTCGGCCGAGCAGAAGTGGGGCCAGACCTCCGGCGTCACCCTCCTCCTGCCGCACGGCTACGAGGGCCAGGGCCCGGACCACTCCTCGGCCCGGATCGAGCGGTTCCTGCAGCTCTGCGCGCAGAACAACATGACCGTGGCGATGCCGACGCTGCCCTCCAACTACTTCCACCTGCTGCGCTGGCAGGTGCACAACCCGCACCACAAGCCGCTCATCGTCTTCACCCCGAAGTCGATGCTGCGTCTGAAGGCCGCGGCGTCGAAGACGGAGGAGTTCACCTCGGGCGGCTTCCGTCCGGTGATCGGCGACTCCACGGTCAAGCCCGAGAACGTCCGCAAGGTCGTCTTCTGCTCCGGCAAGGTCTACTACGACCTGGACGCCGAGCGGCAGAAGCGGGGCGCGGACGACACCGCGATCGTCCGCATCGAGCGGCTCTACCCGCTGCCCGGCAAGGAGCTCCAGGCGGAGATCGCCAAGTTCCCGAACGCCGAGAAGTACCTGTGGGCGCAGGAAGAGCCGGCGAACCAGGGTGCCTGGCCGTTCCTCGGCCTCAACCTGATCGACCACCTCGACCTGGCGGTCGGTGCCGACGTCCCGCACGGCGAGCGGCTGCGGCGCATCTCGCGCCCGCACTCCTCGTCCCCGGCCGTCGGCTCCGCCAAGCGCCACCAGGCCGAGCAGGCCCAGCTGGTCGCGGAGGTCTTCGACGCGTAGGCGTCACCGGACCGACAGGCAGCAGCGGAAGGGCCCGTCCCCTCGGGGGCGGGCCCTTCCGCCTGCTCCGGTCAGACGGGCTGGGGCTCGAAGTCCCAGTACGGCCGGCGCCGGCGCCGGGCCGAGACGGTGTGGGGGTGTTCGGCGCCCAGGGTCTCGATGAGCTGCTGGACGGCCTCCTGCTCCAGTTTCGCGGCGTCCCTGGCGCGGCGCAGGGCCCGCAGGTCGTCGGCGAGCGCGGTCTTGGCGGACAGGGTCAGCGGATGGGTGTCGCCGAGCACTTCCGTGGCCCGCCGCACGATGTCCTGGCCGAGCTCGACGGCGCCTTCCTCGTCGTCGGCGCGGTTGCGGGCCGCGGCCGCGTTCAGGGCGCATCCCAGGGTCCAGGGGTGGTCCGGGCCCACCGCCGCGGTCATCCCGGCGAGCGCTTCCGCCGCGAGGGCCAGGGCCTGGGCGTGCTCGCCGAATTCCGACCGGACGAGCCCGACGTTGCCCAGCGTGCCCAGGGCGTACGGGTGCTGGCCCCGACCAGGGCGCGGTAGCGTTCGGCCACCTCCTCGGCCAGGTCCCGGGCCCGTCCGAGGTCGCCGTGTTCGCGCAGGAACGTGGCGTGATCGGCCATCATCATGAGGGTGTCCGGGTGCCGTGCGCCCAGGACCCGCTTGCTGCGTTCGACCACGTCCGGCAGCAGTGCCTCGGCCTGCGCGGTCTCGCCCATACGGCGCATGCACAGGGCGAGGTTGTGCTCGGCCCGGAGGCTCTGCGGGGTGTGGCGTCCCATGACCTGGCGGTGCAGCCGGGCGTTCAGCTCCTGGCGGGAGAGGGCGTCGCGGTACCGTCCGGTCAGCCGCAGCATCCGGGCGTAGAGGGTGCCGGTGCCGAGCGTGAGGTGGTGGCGGGCGCGCAGCTCGCGCTCGCGGATCGTGACCACCTCGCGGAGCAGGACCAGCGCCTTCTCGTAGCGCCCGAGCAGGCCCAGGGCGATGGCGAGGTTGTTGCGGGAGGCGACCGCGCGCGGTGCTTCCGGGCCGAGCAACTCGGTGTACCGGCCGGCGACCTCCTCGAAGAGGGCGCAGGCCCGTTCGTAGGCGCCGAGGGTCATCAGCGTGCCGGCCAGGCCGTCCTTGGCCCGCAGCAGATCGGCATCGGCCTCGCCGCGTTCGGTCTCCAGCTCGTCCACGATCGCGCTGCCGACCGCCTCCGCCTCGCGGTACCGGCCCAGCCGGCGCAGCATGTTGGCGTGCTGGTGGGTCAGCACGAGCATGGTGCGGTGGGTGGGCGCGAGCCGGTTCTTCCAGCGGAACATGAACTGTTCGCACAGCCGCAGGCCCATGCGGTACTCGCCGCGCACCCGGAGGTATTCGACGCAGTTGATGACCAGGCCCTGGACCGCGGGTTCGGCGCTGTCCAGCGCGCCGGCCGGCTCCAGGTGCGGGATGAGCTCGGCGTAGCGGTCCCACTCGCGGGTGTCGAACGGGTTCTGGGGATCGGCCGAGACCAGCACCCGGCAGGCCGTCGCGGACAGCTTGTCGCGTTCGTCCTCGGACATGTCGCTGCGCAGGAAGCGGTGGTAGAGCCGGTGCATCTGCGCGGTTTCGACGGCCGGGTCGGAGTCCTGGGAGTTCTGGTAGTCGAGGCGTACCGCGGTGGACTCGGTCAGCCGGCGGAGCGCGGTGTTCCAGCTGATCGGTTCGGCGGCGAGATCGGCCAGGTGCTCGGGCAGGTCGCCGCGGCGGGCCTTGGCCAGTTTGGGCACCGGGATGGCGTCCGGCGCGAAGAAGGCGAACAGTTTGAGGAGTTCGACCGCGGCCGGGCTGCGTTCCCGGAGGGTGTTGAGGGTTATGGCCCAACTGGTCTGGAAGGCCATCGGGTAGTCGGTGGAGATGCGGATCCCGACGAGACTGGGCTCGCCCCGCCGGATCAGTTCGATGTACTCCCTGGGCGGCATCGGGTTGGCGTCCAGCCAGGCCGCGGTCTGCGCCAGCAGCAGGGGCAGGTCCTGCACCGCGTCCGCCAGGTCGTCGGCGTCCCTGGGCGTCAGCCGCGGGGCGCGGCGCCGGGCGTAGGCGACGCTCTCGACCCGGGTGAAGGGCAGCACCTCGATCTCCTGGGCGCTGCCGGAGCCGGACCAGTCACGGGTGAGCGTGGTGATCAGGACATGGCCCCGGCCGTCCGGGACGAGGTCCTCGATCTGCTCCATGTCGTCGGCGCTGTCGAAGATCAGCAGCCAGCGGCGGTAGGGGCGTCCGGTGCGCAGTGCCTCGTGCACCGCCCTGATCCGGTCGCCGATCTCCTGGCCGACCGGCAGGCCGAGCCGGGAGGCCAGCTCGGCGAGCTGCTCGCGCGCCGCGCCGCGGTGGGTGGCGCTGATCCACCACACCACGTCGTAGTCGTTGCCGAACCGGTGCGCGTACTCGGCCGCGATCTGGCTCTTGCCGACGCCGGAGATGCCGTACAGCGCGATCCGGGTCTCCTGCGGCGGGTCGGAACCGGCGGCTCCGGAGCCGGCCAGCCTGTTGTGGAGTTCTTCGAGGACGTTGTCCCGGCCGGTGAAGCGGTTGTTGCGGCGGGGAATGTTCCAGACCTCGGGCGGGTCGTTCGGGAAGCGCGGTGCTCCGGGGCCCGGCTCGTGCCCCGGCGGGAGCGTGGCGGTGACGCCGAGCCGGTTCAGTACCCGGCGGTTGGCCTCGCGGGCGTCGAGGTCCCGGAGGTCGGCGGGCCGCAGCAGGGAGGCCGTGGCGGGCAGGCTCTGGGTCGCGACGCTCACCGCCGCGAACCGGTCGGCGTGCGGCTGCACCACCTCGCGCAGTGCGGTGGTCCATTCGTCCTGGGTCTTGGGGCCCAGCCGGAAGTACCAGTCGTCCAGCACCATCAGGAGCCGGCCCTCGGCCTGCAGCAGGCCGGACAGTTCCTCGGCCAGCGCGGTGTCCGCCCGGGGGTCCCAGCGCAGCAGGGTCGTGCGGTAGTTCAGCTGCTCCAGCTGGTGCGAGAGCCAGGCGGCCCAGGGCCTGGCGAAGCCCGCATAACTGATCGTGACGTGGTCTGCGGAGCCGGCGGAACCGGTCTGATCAGCCATGCGACCGTCTCCCTGCGATAAGCGGTGCGTCGAGCATGCGCGAGCTGGCTGGCACGATAACCCAAGTGTGCACCGATTCGCCGACTGTGCGTCAGGTCATGTCGGCACGCCGCCAGTTGGGTGTCAGCGCGGCGTTCATCCGGCTTGCGACGTGGCGGATCAGCCGCTCCAGGTCGGCGCAGTAGACGGACGGGTTGCGGAAGCCGCTGTCGGCGTCGCGGTAGCGGTGGGCGTAGTTGCCGCCCCCGCAGACCGTCACCAGCGGGCAGGCCCGGCACTGCTCGCCGAGGCCGGCCAGGCCCTGTTGCCGGGCCGCCAGACCGGGGTGGGCGAGGGCCTGGTCGAAGCTGTGCCGGAAGACGTCCAGACCGGTGGCGGCGGCGCCGTCGTACGCGGACTTGAGCGAGTCCACCTGCTCGATGGCGCCGTCGGTGTCCACCACCAGGGCGACCACGGGCGACAGTCCGACCGCCTCGGTGGAGCTGGGCCGCCCCAGGAGCAGCCCGATGATCTCGGTGAAGAGCCGTATCCGGGGCCCGGGCGCCGGCTCGTCCCACCACAGGTCGAAGACCGTGCAGAGCCAGTCACCGTACGGTGTGGGGCCCGCGGGGCGGGGCGGCGGGGCCGGCGGGCTGGACCAGTTGGCGTGCGGCAGCAGGAAGTCGAGCATCGGCGGGGACAGGGCGCGAAGGCTCCGGTGGACCTGCCCGGGGTCGGTGGCGGGGTCGATGGTGCAGAGGATGCCGGCGAACGCGTCGGGCCGGGCGGCCAGCAGCCGGGCCGCACGGGCGGCTGCGGGCCAGGAGGGCCGGCCCGCGTGGTCGACCCGGCGGTGGTTCAGCCCGGCGGTGCCGCCGTCCAGGCTGAGCCCGACCAGGAATCCCGCGTCGGCCAGGGTGTTCAGGCCGGCGGCGGTGAGGAGGGTGCCGTTGGTCTGGACACCGAAGCTCACCGCGCAGTACGCGGGCACCGCCGCGCGGATGGCCTGCGCCTGTTCCAGGAGCGGGCCCGGCCCGGTGAGCAGCGGCTCCCCACCGTGCAGATCGATGCGGATGTCGGGGAGGTGGTGGGCGCTGACGTGTTCGGCGATCCGGTGGGCGGTCTGGCGCACGGTGTCCGGCCGGACGGTCAGCGGCCGGCTCTGCCAGCTGCGGTCCGGACCGGTGTAGAGGTAGCAGTACGTGCAGGCCAGATTGCACCGGCTGTGCAGCTTGAGCACGAATTGCCGGAAGGGGGCCGCGGTGCCCCGGTCGGTTCTGCGCACCACGACGCCGCCCCCCTGCCTGGGTCGCGGTTCCCTGGACACCCGTCGACGCCCGCTGCTCCATGTCTGGCTCAGCCCGGAAAAAGCAATCAATTCCGATCGATAACTGGCTGAATTCTTTAACCTATTGCCCAGAATCAATCGTTGCGGGGAGAGCGCCGCAGGCCCACATGGGAAGGGCCGTCGTCGTAATAGGCCACCGCCTCGTCCTCCGGCAGCCAATTGCGGAGCAGCAGGCCCGCCACTTCCCGGAGCACCGGATGGGACGTCAGCTCGGACAACGCACCCACATCGACCGCCGCGAAATCCGGCAGCGGCTCGGCCGACGGCCCGGGCGGGGCGGCCGCAGCCGGTTCGGTGCGGGGGGTGTTCGCCACGCTGCTCTCCTCTGGCCGGCTGGACGGGGGTGTTCCCGGACTCCTGTCCACGGAAACACGTGCGGGCGGCGGCGGCCGGGCGGCCGGCCGGGGGTGCCGGGGGCTCAGGCGGGGGATTCGAGGGCGCGCATGCGGGCGCGGGTGCGCTGCGCCTCGGGGCCGGGGTCGGCGGCGGTGCGCTGCCAGTGTTCCCAGCTCTCGCGGTAGGCCTGGAGCGCGGAGCGGGGGCCGGCGGTGACTTCGAGGACCTCGCCCCGGCGGTGGTGGGCGCGGGCGGCCAGCAGGGCGCTGCCGGCCCGGCCGGCGGCCTCGGCGGCGCGGCGGTAGCAGGCCGCGGCGCGGTCGTGGCGCTCGCGGGAGCCGAACCGGCGGTCCAGCAGCAGCTGCACGTCCCCGACCTCGATCCACGCCTCGGCACACACTACGTCCGGCACCCCGGCGCCCCGGGCGGCCAGTTCCAGGATCCAGTCGGCCTCGTGCAGATCGGCGACCGAGGGCCGGCGCTCGTGGCGCAGCCGCAGCGCCCGCCCGAACAGCAGCCGGTGACTGCCGAGATCGGGGTCCTGCGGCGCGACCCTGGCCAGCGCCTCGCGCAGGACGTGCACCGCCTCGTCGGCCAGCCGCCGGCCGGGCTCCTCGGCCGGCTCCTGGCGGGCCCGCAGCAGCAGCGCGGCACCCCGTTCGGCGAGCAGCGAGCTGTGCGCGGGGGTGTCCGGGGCGGTCAGCCGGAGCGCGGCGGCGAGCGCGTCGATCGCCGCGTCCAGGGCCGCGAGCGCGCCGGTACGGGTATGAACGGCGCGCTGGGCCGCGGCGATCCGGCGCAGGCTGTCGGCCTCCAGCGCCGCGTCGCCGAGGGACCGCGCGAGCGCCCGGGCCCGCTCCAGGGTGGGGAGCACCGACGGCAGCCCCGCGCCGCCGCCCAGCCGGCGGGCCGCCGCCAGGTCGAGCAGTGTCTCGCACACCAGGCGGTCGGCGTCGCCGCCGCGGCGGCGCAGCAGGACGGTGGCGGTGTCGAGGTCGTCGGCGGCGCGCACCGCGAGCACCTCGGCGGGACGGGCCGCGCCGGGCGCTTCGGGCCGGCCGGCGGCGGCCCGGCGGGCCTGGTCGAGCAGCACCCCGCCGCGGGCGGCGTAGACCTCGCCGGGGACCTGCTCCCCGCTGGGCCAGTGGTCGAGGAGTGTGGTGAGGGAGCGCTCCGCCTCGTCGAGCGGGTCCGGGGGGAGCGGCTGTGCCGGGGGACCGTCCGGACCGGTGCTGCCGGCCGACGACGGGGTCGCGGCGGGCTCCGGGACGGCCGTCTCCGGCAGGGCGGCCAGCCGGCGCAGGACCTCGGTGCGCAGCACCATGCTCTCCAGGACCCGGGGGTCGAGCAGGCTCATCAGCCCGCAGGCGGCGTCCAGTCGGCGGGCGGCCTCGGCGAGCGCGGTGCGCTCCCCGGCCGGGTCACCGGCGGCACGGCGCTCCCGGGCGCGGGCGTGGGCGACCCGGCCGAGCACGATCAGCACCCGGGTCCGCTCGGCCGCAGCGGCGTCGTCGCCCCCGGTGCCGTCCCGAGAGCCGTCGCCTTCCGCGGTGTCCGCGGGGGCCGCCGCCCCCAGGGCGCGTTCCGCCGCGCGCACCGCCCGTTCCGCCTCCTCCAGGGCGTCCGGCTGGCGCCATTCCGCCCAGGCGTGCAGCAGCGCCCGGGCGAGGTCCGTGCCGGCCGGCGGGAGGCGTTCCGCGGCGGCCCGCAGCAGCCGGACCGCCGCGATCAGGTCGCGGACGGCGCGGTCCTGTTCGTAGCGCTCCAGGAGGGCGGCGCCGTCCGCCGCCGGTCCGTCGGAGGCGTACGGCCGCCGGTCGGGCGGGCGCAGCGCCGGTTCGAAGCGGCGCAGGACGCGTTCGGAGACCCGGGCGAACGGTTCGGGCACCGCCCGCTGTCCGGTCTCCGGCTCCCGGCCGCTGCCGGAGAGCATGGCCACCGCGACCGCCGGAAAATTGCGCGCGCTGCGGCCGAAGGTGCGCTCGATGTAGAGCGAGCAGTGCTTGAGCACCAGCGCAGCCTCACCCGCGCTCAGCCGGGCGAGCAGTGCGTCCCGTACACCGGGCACGAAGTCGTACCAGGGGCCGGTCGCCGCGAGCCGCTCCTCCGGGAGGCCGGCGCCCGGGCTGCGCTCCCCCGGCGGGAAGTCCTCCGGCGGCACCTGCACGACCAGTCCGCTCAGCAGCACCTCGGCCAGCTCGGCCGGCCCGGTCTGGGGCAGCATCGCGCGCTGGACGAGCTGGATGACGGGCAGCGCGAGCGGCACGGCGGAGAGGTGCACCGCGAGCAGCCGGGCGGCCGGCGACGCCTGCTGGTCGAACTCCCGGACCATCCGGGAGGGTTCGCCGCTCCCGGGCGCGGGCGGCGGCCCGGAGCGCGGTTCGGCGCCGTGGTCGGCGCGGACGACGGAGGCCGCGCCGCGCAGCGAGAGACCGGGCTCCGCGGCGGCCAGCCGGGCCCAGGAGCCCAGCGCGGACGGGGTGGCGGCGAGCACCGGGACGGCCCGCTCGCGCGGCGGCTCGGTCTCCGTGCCCGGTGGCGGAGCGGGCCGGCGACGGCGCCGGGCGGGCCGGAAGTCGAGGGCTTGGTACGGGCCCTGGCGCCGGACCAGGGTGCCGGCGACGGCGGGCAGCAGCGTCCGCCCCCACATCCGCTGCGGCAGCGGCTGGACCACGGCGAGCGGGGCGTCGGCCGCCCAGCGGTAGAGCAGCCGCTGCATCCGGCCGTCGCGCCAGAGGGGGCCGGCGCAGTCGCTGACGACGAGGGTGAGGTGGTGGCCCGTCGGGTCGTGCAGCTGGTCGGCGGGGCGCAGCGGACGGCCGGGGCCGGGGTCGCGGCGACGCCGACGTCCGCGCCGTGCGGATGGAGGTAGTGGACCGTGACGTCCCGGAAGGCGCCCACCCGCTCGCAGACCTGGCGCAGGTCGTGCAGCATCTGCTCCCATACGGCCATCGAGGACGAGCCGTCCATCAGCAGCCGGAGCCCGGCCGTGCGGCGGTGCACCCCGCGCAGTACCGGGATGACCATCTCGGCGTGCGCGGAGAGTTCGGCGGTGGCCCGCTCGTCCAGCTTGCGGCGGACCGGCGCGGCCGGCGGGCGGTACCGCTGGACCGGCCGCAGGGCGCGCTGCAGCGGCAGGAGTCCGGGGAACGCGGAGGCGATCGGGACCGCGACCTCGCCGAGGCGGTGGTGGTCCGGGTCGGTGCCGTGCTCGTGCCGGGCGGGCAGCAGCTCCGCGACGCGGCGCCGGGCCGCCTCCCGGAGGGCGGCGGCGGACGCGGCCCCGTCGGCTGCCGGGTCCGGGGAGCCGTCGCCCTCGGACGATGCTCCCTTCGCGCCCGTCAGACCCGGTGACGCGGGAGGACCCACCCGGAAAGTGGCCGGATCCGCACGGTCGGGACGGCCGTCGGCACGGGCCTCTCCGGCCCCGTCGGCGCCGTCGGCCCCTCCCGTCCCGCCGTCCCCGTCCGTCCCGTCGGCACGGGACGGATCCGGGGTGATCCACTGGGCGAGCCAGAGGGCGTCGGCCATGCCGCGGGCATCGGGCGGCAGTCCCGCCGCGGTCAGCCGGGCGACGAGCTCGTCGAGGGGACCTGGACCGGGCTCCCCGAGGGGCACCGCACTCACCTCGTCCGATCGAGCGGCCGCATCAGCTCCGCCGTCAGTCGCCGCCGGGTCTCCTCCTCGTCCTGGTCCGTCCAGCCGGCCTTCTGGGTGAGGTGGATGGCGTTGAAGAGCTGGTCGACGGCGCGCACGTCACCGGGCTCGCGGTCCAGGAAGCGGTCGATCACGGATGCGTAGCGCTCGGCCGCGCCCTCGCCGAAGTGGGCCCGCACCATGGCGGCCAGCCGCTCCTTGTCGGGCGCCGGGATGTGGAGGTGGATGCAGCGGCGCAGCAGGGGCGCCGGGAAGTCGCGCTCCCCGTTGCTGGTGAGGACGATGAAGGGAAGGCGTGGCAGCGCACCCGGCCGCCGCGGACCGTCACCCGTGCACCGTCGTCGGTGAGCACCTCCACCTCGGGCGCGGATCCGGCCAGCCGCTCCAGCTCCGGAATCCGGAACTCCCCTTCCTCCAGGACGTTGAGGAGGTCGTTGGGCAGGTCGATGTCGCTCTTGTCGAGCTCGTCGACGAGCAGCACCCGGGGCCGGGCGGCCGGCAACAGGGCCGTGCCCAGCGGGCCGAGGCGGATGTAGCGGCCGATCCCGCCGCCCGGTTCGCCGGTGCCGTCCTCGTCGCCGGCCCTCCGGCGGCGCCGTCCGCGGCGGGCGACGGGGCGGCGCGGGCGATCTGGAGGTCCTGGAGCCGGCCGATGGCGTCGTAGTCGTACAGGCCGTCGCGGAGCGTGCTGCGGCTGACCACCGGCCAGCTGAGCACCCGGCCGAGGCCGAGTTCGTACGCGACCGAATGCGCGAGGGTGCTCTTGCCGCTGCCCGGGGCGCCGGTCACCAGCAGCGGCCGGCGCAGGTAGAGCGCGGCGTTGACCAGCTCGCGCTCGGTCTCGCCGGGGCGGTGGTGGCTGGCCTCGCGGTACTGCACGCCGAGCCTGCGCTCGGAGGCGGGGTCGAGTGCGGCCGGCGGCGCCACGAGGGGGCCGCCGTCGAAATCACGCCAAGGGGGTGGCGGCGGAAGGTGCTCAATGCCGTCGTGCGGTGCTCCCGCGCCACGGTAGATGAGCCAGTCGCTCACGTCGGAACTCCTCGTCGCCGGACCGGGTCGGTACCTTCGGTCACGTCATCGCGCCCACCGCGCGGCGCGCCTCACGTCGTCCCGCTCACATCGTCACGCGCACGCACCCCGGCCACGCCGAACTGCCGTCCGCTGTCGGGTCGTTGCGCCACATCGTCCACGAACAAGTCTTCCACGAAGCTATGACAGTACCCATCCCTACGGAAGCGCACGGGGCGGTTTCCGGTCTCGCGGGTCGCGGGCGGGGCGCTGCGCGCCGGGCGGGGGCACGGAACCGGGGCACGGCATCAGCCGCCCGGCGCACGCGGTCGTGCGCTCCCCCGCTCACCCCGGGGACACCTGGGGCCGGTCCGGGAAGAGCGGGGGCAGCGGGTCCTCCGGGTCGTCGTAGAGGAGGATCAGGTCCCGGGCCCAGTGACTGCCCTCCTCCGCCGCCTCGGCGGCCTTGGCGCGCAGCTGCCGGACGAGTTCGGGGAGCCGGACCAGACCACCCGAGCCCTGGAGCAACTCCCGTACGCCGCGGTGGAATTCCTCGCAGCCGGCGTCGCACTCCCGGTCCTCGCCGTGGCCGCGGGCCGGCCACAGCCCGGCCGGGAAGCCGGTGTCCAGGGCCACCCCGACCGCGTCCCGGCCGAACCCGTCGGCGACCGTCCGGCACAGTGCGGGCAGCGCCCCGTCCTCCGCCGTCTCCAACAGCCGCCAGATCGTTTCGGCGGAGCCACCGGGGCGCACGCCGGCGCCCGTGGGCGGGATCCGCAACGCCGTCAGCGCGGGGGCGGCGGTCATGCCCTGCCAGCGGCGCAGCCAGGCCGGATCGACCTCCTCGCGCCGGCCCTGGTCCCGCAGGACCACGGCACGGCCGGGACCCACCGGCCGCCGCCGGGCGGTGCGCCGGGTCGACGCGGCGACCTCCCACCGGCCGGCGGCGGTGTGCCAGCGCCCTTCGGGGACGGCGACCTCCAGGCGCACCCGGGCGCCCGGCCCGGCGTCCCCGTCGGCCCGCAGCAGCCGGCCGCCGAGCCCGCGCAGCACCTGCTCGCGCGCCTCCTCGAACGGCACCCCGCCGGCCGACTCCTGGACGTCCACCCGCAGCCACTGCCCCCGGCCGTAGCCCTCGCTGACCGACCAGTTGTAGAGCTCATGGCCGTTCTCGTCGTAGAAGAGCGGCTCGAACTCGACGAGGACGGAGCGCGGGCGGCGGCGCACCGGGCCGATCCGGCGGCGGTCCTGCGGCTGCAGGACGACCGCCTTGGCCTGGACGAACTCCGCGAGCCTGGCGGTCCCTTCGCGGACCGCGGCGGCCTCCTCGCCCGGTACGTCCCGCACCTCGTCGGCGGTCCGCTGGGCCACGATCCGCAGGTAGTGCACGAAGGCGCGCAGCTCCGTGTACGGGTCGCTGCCCTGATAGAGCGCGCCGTGCCCGTCCCGCCAGGTGCGCAGCGACCAGGCGCCGGGCCGTGCACCGCGCTCCAGCGCCTCGTCGACCGCCGCCTCGACGAGCAGCGGGTCGCGCGGTGCCGGCAGCCGGGCGAGCAGGTCCAGGGCCTGCAGCCGTTCCTGGACGCCCCAGAGGCGGCCGCGGCCCGCCATGACGGCGTGCTGGGCGTCGAACCAGGTGGGCCCGCCGGCCCGGGCGAGGTCCTGTCCGGTCCAGTGCCAGCGGTCGTGCAGCCCCATCAGCGCGTGGTACGGCTCGGGCCCGAGCCCTTCGGCGCCGGCCACCAGATGCTCCGGGCCCAGCCCGCGCAGCGCGGTGACCGGCACCGCGAGGCCGACGTGGTCCTGCTGGTGGCGGCCCTTGACGATGCCGACGACCTCGCCGCGGTCACAGTCGATCAGCGGCCCGCCGGACGCCCCGGGGCTGACCCGGACATCGCTGCCGAACTGGAGCCCCCGGGCGTCCCGGGCACCGAAGCGGACGGCGATGAACGGGTCCACGGCGGCCGACGGGCCCGGCGCCCCGGCCGGCCCGCGCACCGCCGACTCACGTAGTACGCGTTTCCCGGCGGCGGGCCGCTCGGGTCCGTCCGGCCGGTCGCGGCCCCCCGGCACGTCCGGACCGTCCGCCCCGCCCGACCGGTCGTGCCCGCGGAAGATGTAGGCGTCCTCCAGGAGCGTCGCCGGCTGGTCGCTCAGCCAGGCGCACGGATGGTCGGCCTCCGGGTCGAGCAGCCGCACCAGGGCGAGATCGGCGCGGGCCGCGCCGGGGCCTGCCTCCGGGGCGGGCCGGCTCAGGTCGTACACCAGGCGCGCGGGCTCCACCCGGCCGCCGAACGCCACCCCGAAGACCCCCTCCGGACCGGTTTCGCGGCGCCGCCCGTCGCTCGCCGCGAGGACGTGTGCGCAGGTCAGCACCCATCCAGGGGCGATCAGCACCCCGCTGCCCCACAGCCGGGCGTCGGCCGCGCCCGGCGCCGCGCGCAGGGCGACGGTGGTGCGGCCGGCGTGCTCCAGGAGCTGGGCGTACCGGGCGCGGTCACCGGTGCGTTGCTCGGCGGCCGCCATCAGCGGCCCGCGTCATCGGGCTCCCGGCGGCCGGCCGGAGGTTCCGCCTGCGGTGCGCCCGCCGGCGCGCCCCCGTCGTGGTCCTGCCGGTCCCGGCCGTCCTGCCGGTCCTGCCGCCAGGTGAGGGTGACGGAGAGGTTGGCCTTGGCCTCCCCGTCGGCGAGCAGGGCGATCGCCTTGCCCGGTTTCGCGGACAGTTCCACGCCGAAGGTCACGCTGGTCTCGTGCGGCGCGACCCGTGCGGTGGCCTGGCGGACGCTGGCGGCGACCCCGCCGATGACCTCGCGGAGCCCCTCGACCCGGGCGCCCAGCGCGTCCCAGGCGCCGACGTCCTCGAAGTCCCCGTCCTCGTCCCCGTGCAGGGGGTCCGTCCCGTCGAGCCCGGGGGCGTCCAGCCGGGAGACCCGGGCCCAGACCTCCGTCCCGTCGGGCAGTTCGATGCGCTGTGCGCGATCTTGCATCACGGCCTCCGCTCCCCCTGGACGGCAATTCCCCGATTGCCGCAGGACCGCTGACAGGTGATCAGGCTAGCCCCCGGGCGGCTGGGGCGCGAGAGGTCCGTGGGCCTGCCTATCCTGGCCGGGAATGACCCATGACCCCTGGTGGAGAGCGCGTGTATTTCACTGACCGTGGCATCGAGGAGCTGGAGAACCGGCGCGGCGAGGAGGAGGTCACCCTCGCGTGGGTGGCCGATCAGCTGCGCACGTTCGTCGACCTGAACCCGGACTTCGAGGTTCCGGTGGAGCGGCTGGCCACCTGGCTGGCGCGGCTGGACGACGAGGACGACGAGTAGCGGACGAGCAGGAGGAGCGGCGAGGAGCAGCGGGGCGGGGGCGCCGTACGGCACGGGCACGACCGCCATGACCGTACGGCGCGAGGACGCCGAAGGGACGAAGAACCGGGTCGATGACCAGGGTCGAAGACCAGGGATGACGTAGGGGGCGAGTAGGGGACGGGTCAGGGTCGGGGCCGCTTGACTTCCCGAAGCCGCGATATATCGTGTCTGTTGAGGACGCGATATGTTGCGTTGCACGGCTATCCAGGGGAGGCCAGGAATGTCAGCCCGGACCGCGTGGTCGCAGAACCCGATCGAGGTGACCGCCCCACGCACGCTGGAGATCCCGGACTCCGTCCGCGGGCTCAACGTCCGCCTGGTGGGCGGCACGGTCAACGTCGTCGGCACCTCCGACGGCAGCCCCCCGCGCCTGGAGGTCAGCGAGCTGAACGGCCCGCCCCTGTCCGTCTCCTTCGACGACGGCACCCTCTCCGTCGCGTACGAGGACCTGCCCTGGAAGGGGTTCATGAAGTTCCTCGACCGCAAGGGGTGGCAGCGCAGCGCGGTGGTCTCGGTGGCGGTGCCGGCCGGCACCCGGGTCGAGGTCGGGGTGATCGGCGCCAGCGCGGTGGTCTCCGGGATCTCGGGGCGCACGGACGTCCGCGGAATCTCCGGCGACATCACGCTGGTCGGCCTGACCGGCGGGTGCGGGCCGACACGGTCTCCGGCGACGTCGAGGTGCAGTCGCTCCAGGGGGACCTGCGGTTCAACTCCGTCTCGGGCGATCTGACGGTGATCGACGGCGCGGGCGAGGCGGTGCGCGCGGACTCCGTCAGCGGCGACATGGTCCTGGACCTCGACCCCGGCAAGGGCGCCGACATCACCCTCACCACGGTCTCCGGCGAGGTCGCCATCCGGCTGCCCGACCCGGCCGACGCCAGGGTCGATGCCAACACCACGACCGGCACGGTCTCCAACGCCTTCGACGACCTCCGGGTCAGCGGCCAGTGGGGCGCCAAGAGGATCACCGGCTCGCTGGGCGCGGGCACCGGCCGCCTCAAGGTCACCACGATCTCCGGCGGACTGGCCCTGCTGCGCCGCCCCGCCTACGAGGACTCCCCCGCCGACCCGCCCGCCGAGAAGAAGGTGCTCTGAGCATGCCCCCCGTCTTCGCCCATGGCCGCCTGCGCCTGTATCTCCTCAAGCTGCTGGACGAGGCCCCGCGGCACGGCTACGAGATCATCCGCCTCCTGGAGGAGCGCTTCCAGGGCCTCTACGCCCCCTCCGCCGGCACGGTCTACCCGCGGCTGGCCAAGCTGGAGGCCGAGGGCCTGGTGACGCACGCGACCGAGGGCGGCCGCAAGGTCTATTCGATCACCGACGCCGGACGGGCCGAGCTCGCCGACCGCGGCGGCGAACTGGCCGATCTGGAAATGGAGATAAGGGAGTCGGTCGCCGCGCTGGCCTCCGACATCCGCGAGGACGTGAACGGCTCGGCGCGCGACCTGCGCCGCGAGATGCGCGAGGCCGCCCAGCAGGCCCGCGCGGGCGCGTCCGCGGGGGGCGGGCGTGGCGGCGCGAAGAACGGCACCCCGGGGGGCGCCGGACGCGGCGGCGCCGGACGGCCGTTCCCGGAGGCCTCGGACTATTTCGACGCCGCGTTCGGCGACAAGGAGGCCTGGCGGCAGGCGAAGGAGGAGTTCCGGCGCGCCAAGGAGGAGTGGAAGGAACAGGCCCGGCGGGCCAAGGAGGAGAGCAAGCGGGCCCGGCAGGACGCCCAGCGCGCCCGTAAGCAGGCCCGGGAGGCACAGGTCTTCGCGCGCGAGGAGATCCAGCGGGTCATCAAGCACGTCCAGGACCAGGCCCAGGGCGCGGTGCGGACGGGCGACTGGTCGGGCGCGATCCGGGAGGCGCTCTCCGAGATGTCCCGCGAGGTCGGCCGGTTCACCGGCGAACGGCCCGCCGGGGACCGCCCCGCCGGACCGGCCGCCCCCGGCGACGGCGCCGAGGTGACGGTCGAACGGATCGACCTCGCCAAGGAGGACACCGAGCACCCCCAGGAGCCCACCGCGTCCGCGGCGCCCCCCGCCCCCGCGTGGGCGAAGGAGCCGGTCAGCGGTGACCCGGCCCGCGACTTCGACCGGCTGCTGGACCGCTTCCGCGACGACCTGCGGGACGCCGCCCGCGACCACGGCGTCACGCCGGAGCAGTTCAGCGAGTCGCGCCGCCGCCTGTCGGCCGCCGCCGCCCACATCGGCGCCCTGCTCCGGCACCCGGACCAGCACCCGCCCACCACGGCCCCGGAGCGGTAGCCCGCCGACGCCCACCCGAGTCCCACGGCGGCGGCGCGCCCAGGCTTGCCGGAACACCGGCCCCGGGAGCCCGCCGCCGCCCACTTACCACCCACGGCCGAAAGCGACCCCCGCCGCACACCGCCACCCACCGGGCCCACCAGGCCCGCAGTACGTCCTCAACTCACCGACAACTACAGAGAGTTGCCTTCTGCGCGCTGGATTCACGCGCCGTAATCGGGGAAGTCACTATTTCGCACGGCTTTTCGTCCGGCACGGGGTTCCGACGGACCCCTCCCCACGCCGCCGGCCGGCGGCCGCGCCCCGGCCCCTCCGGACCGGCCCCGGTCAACTCCCTGTCTGCGCGCACCCGTAGCCCATGAGGTAACGCGATGTCGGAATACCTTTCGGTCGCCCGCCGGATGTGGCATCTGCTGGAGCCACTGCACGCCATGCTGTACGTCGCGCCCGAGGCCCGTCAGGTCGCGGCGGACCTCGGATACGACGTCGCCTCCCGCTGGCCCAGCTACTTCGCCTGGCGGACGGCTCCCCTCGGCGCCGCCGGACCCGAGCTGGTGACCGCCACGTACTACACCTTCAGCCCGCGCCTGGTCGCCCGGCACGTCCCGCAGATCTGGACGGTCGCCGAACCGGCCAAGGTGCTGGATGCCCGGCTGCTGGCCATGGACCGCGCACTGACCGCCCTCATCCACGGCCGGCTGGACACCGCGCAGCTCACGGAGGCGGCCCGGCTCGCCCGCCAGGCCGCCGAGAACGCCGGTCCGGCCGGCCGCCCGCTGGCCGCCGCCAACCGCGACCTGCCCTGGCCGGAGGCCCCCCACCTGGTCCTCTGGCAGGCGGCCACCGTCATCCGGGAGCACCGTGGCGACGGCCATGTGGCGGCGCTGCTGACGTGCGGGCTGGACCCGTGCGAAGCCCTGGTGTCGGTCACGGCGATCGGGGCCGCGACCGACACCGAGTTCGCCGGGCGCGGCTGGAGCGCACGGGAATGGAGCGACGCCCGCCATCGCCTCGCCGCGCGCGGCTGGATCGCCCCGGACGGCACCGCGACGGAACGCGGCCGCGAGGAGCACGGGGCGATCGAGCGCCTGACGGACCGCCTTGCGGCCGGCCCCTGGCGCGCCCTGGGCCACTCCCGCGCCGACCGCTTGGCCCACCTTCTGCGCCTTGCTCTTCCACCGCCCACGTACTCGGCTGCAGCGCCGTGACGGTTGCGCTTTGCGGCGCCCCGCACGTAGCCGTCTCTCCCGCCGCGGGTCGTCTCGCCGTTGTGCGCTTTGCGGCGCCTCCCACGTACCCGTCTGTTCCGCCGCGGTTGTTGTTCGCCGTTGCGCCTGCGGCGGGCTGGGTGTTGTTGGGTGCGGTGACGGACCTCCGGGACCGGTCGTGTGGACTGCTGACGCTTTACGTCCACACAACCGGCCCCTCCGGCCCGTCCCCTCCCGGAGGGGGAAAGTTGGGGCCGGTGGGGGTGCACGTGACGTCCACGTGCGCGCAGGCAACAGACCAGGTCAGCCCCACGAGAAACTCCCTACCACGGGAGGGGCTGGACCGGAGGACGAAGTCTGGAGGGCCGGCACCGCACCCGAAAACACCACGCCCGCCGCCAGGCGCAACGGCGAGCAAGCCCCGCGGCGGGAGAGACGGGTACGTGCGGGGCGCCGCAAAGCGCAACGGCGAGCGAGCCCCGCGGCGCCGCAGACGGGTACGTGGGCGAAAATTCACACCGTGAGGACGATCTTGCCGAACAAGTCGCCCTCCGCCATCTTCGTGAAGCCCTCGCGGGCGCGGTCGAGCGGCAGGGTCGAGTCGATCACCGGGCGGATCCCCTTCGCGGCGCAGAAGCTGAGCAGGCCGGCCAGTTCCTCCTTGCTGCCCATCGTCGAGCCGACGACCTTCAGCTCCAGGAAGAAGATCCGGTTGAGCTCCCCGCTCTTGGGGGTGAAACCGCTGGTCGCGCCGGAGATGACGAGCGTCCCGCCGGGGCGCAGCGACTTGACGGAGTGGGACCAGGTGGCGGCGCCGACGGTCTCGATCACCGCGTCCACCCGCTGCGGCAGCCGTTCCCCGCTGGCGAACACCGCCTCGGCGCCGAGTTCCAGGGCGCGCTTGCGCTTGGCCTCGTCCCGGCTGGTGGCGAAGACCCGCAGTCCGGCCGCGGCGCCCAGCACGATCGCGGCGGTCGCCACGCCGCCGCCCGCGCCCTGCACCAGCACGCTGTCCCCGGGCCGTACGCCCCCGTTGGTGAAGAGCATCCGGTACGCGGTCAGCCAGGCGGTCGGCAGACAGGCGGCCTCCTCGAAGGAGAGCTCCTTCGGCTTGGGCAGCACGTTCCAGGTGGGGACGGTGACCTGCTCGGCGAAGGTGCCCTGGTACCGCTCGGTGAGGATGGAGGGCTTCTCCTTGGGGCCGACGCCGTGACCGGTCTGGCCGATGACGGAGTGCAGGACGACCTCGTTGCCGTCCGCGTCGATCCCGGCGGCGTCGCAGCCGAGGGTCATCGGCAGCGTGTCCTCGGTGATGCCCACCCCGCGCAGCGTCCACAGGTCGTGGTGGTTGAGCGAGGCGGCCTTGACGTTGACGGTCGTCCAGCCGGGGCGTACGTCGGGGCCGGGCGGTCCCCCAACTCGAGGCCGTTCAGCGGCTGGTCACGGTCGATGCGGGCGGCATAGGCAGCAAACATGATCCCAACGTAGGCCGCGGGCGGGCCCCGCGGTACCGCGCACGGGTGTGACACGCACCGCGCCACCCGGCCGCAAACCGGCACAACGGCCGCGCACCTCATCAGGACGCACACCGCGACGGGCCGGGCCCGCACCCTGAGGGAGGTGCGGGCCCGGCCCGTCGCAGGGGGGCGGGAAGGCCCGCCCGGGGTTCAGCGGCGCGCCACGCCCTCGGCGCGGGCGGCGGCCGCCACGGCGGCGGTGACGGCCGGGGCGACCCGCTCGTCGAACGGCGAGGGGATGACCCGGTCGGCGCTCAGTTCGTCGGCGACGACGGCGGCCAGCGCCTCGGCGGCGGCGAGCTTCATGCCCTCCGTGATCCGCGACGCGCGCACCTGCATGGCGCCGGCGAAGATACCGGGGAAGGCGAGCACGTTGTTGATCTGGTTGGGGAAGTCGCTGCGGCCGGTGGCCACCACGGCCGCGTACTTGTGCGCGACGTCGGGTGGATCTCCGGGTTGGGGTTGGCCATCGCGAAGATCAGCGAGTTCTTCGCCATCTTCGCCACCGCCGCCTCCGGCACCGTGCCGCCGGAGACGCCGATGAAGACGTCGGCGCCGTCCAGCGCCTGCTCCAGCGACCCGGTCAGCTTGGCCTTGTTGGTGAAGCCGGCCAGCTCGCGCTTGACGTCGGTGAGGTCCTCGCGGTCCGCGGAGACCACGCCCTTGCGGTCGCAGACCGCGACGTCGCCGATGCCCGCTTCGATGAGGATCTTGGCGATGGCGACCCCGGCCGCGCCGGCGCCGGAGATGACCGCGCGCAGCTGCCCCAGCGAGCGGTCGGTGAGCTTCGCGGCGTTGCGCAGCGCGGCGAGCGTGACGACGGCCGTGCCGTGCTGGTCGTCGTGGAAGACCGGGATGTCCAGGGCGTCCTGGAGCCGGCGCTCGATCTCGAAGCACCGCGGCGCCGAGATGTCCTCCAGGTTGACGCCGCCGAAGGACGGGGCCAGCCGGACGACGGTCTCGACGATCTCGTCGGTGTCGGTGGTGGCGAGCGCGATCGGCACCGCGTCCACACCGCCGAACTGCTTGAACAGGATGGCCTTGCCCTCCATCACGGGGAGGGAGGCCTCCGGGCCGATGTCACCCAGGCCCAGCACCGCGGTGCCGTCCGTGACGACCGCGACGACCTGGGACTTCCAGGTGTAGTCGTGCACGAGCTCGGGCTGCTCGGCGATGGCGCTGCACACCTTGGCGACGCCCGGCGTGTACGCGAGGGACAGGTCGTCCCTGTCGCGCACCGGGACGGTTGCCTGAATGGCCATCTTGCCGCCGCGATGCAGCGCGAATGCCGGATCGAAGGTGCCGTCGGGCGCCGTGCCCGTGCCTTCGTCCGCGCCGGTATTGCCGTCGCTGGCGGGATTGACGATCTCCGCTGCCACTTGTCTTACCCCTTTTATTCGTAAATCTGCTGAGGGTGACCACTCCCTGGTTAAGGGGTGGGCGGGCACCGCGTCCGCGCCCTGCGTGACGGTTGGCCGCCGCGCGGGGGGAGGTACGGACGCCGGGCGCGCCGCACACGCGCCCTGAGCCCCGGATGAGGGGTGTAACGCACCTTTCTACCCGACGGGCGCGGGCCCCGACGAGTCAGATTCATTACCCTCGGGTTCAGAGGCCCGACAATAACGGCGAAATGGACGAAAAAGGCAGAAGAGCCGCGAGCCTGCTGTCCGGATTCCGAGACGCCTGGAGCGAACTTAACGCCCCTCGCTTCCACTGGGCGCTGGTTTCACATCTGCCACAGGGCCGTCACCTCCACTTCCCCGTCCGTTATCCGATTTTGACCTGTACGACAGTCCGAATACCGGAGTCCGGATGGCAAGATTCCGTCACCAACCGAGGTCGCGACGCTCGAAGGGTGTGCACGGCCCCTTCGTCACGTCTTTGTCACGTCGGCTTCTCCACCCGCAGGAGGATCAGCATGACCGCAAGCACCACGCGCCGCCCGGCCGCCGGCAGGCACCGTAAAGCCGTGGCCGCCGCGGCCGCGGTCGTCGCCTCGCTGATGGTGCTCAGCGCCTGCGGCGACCAGACCGACGCCGCGGTCGCCCGGCGCGAGGCGCAGAAGAGCCGGAACGTTCATGCGCCGCTGTTCAAGCTGCTGCCCAAGGACGTGCAGGAAAAGGGCTTCCTCCAGGTCGGGTCGGACATCACCTACAAGCCGGTGGAATTCCGCTCGAACGGCCTGGTCAAGGGCATCGACCCGGACCTCGCGGCGGCGATGAGCAAGGAGCTGGGCATCAAGCTCAACTTCAACAACGCCACCTTCGACACCCTCATGGGCGGCCTGAAGTCCAAGCGCTACGACATCGCGATGTCGGCGATGACGGACACCAAGGAGCGCCAGGAGGGCATCGACAGCAACACCGGCAAGAAGATCGGCCAGGGCGTCGACTTCATCGACTACCTCAACGTCGGCGTCTCGCTGTACACCCAGAAGGGCAAGACCAACGGCGTCGACGGCTGGGAAACGCTGTGCGGCAAGAAGATCGCGGTACAGCGCGGCACGGTCTCGCACGACCTGGCCAAGGACAAGTCGAAGGCCTGCCAGAAGAACGGCGAGGAGCCGATCTCCATCGAGGCGTTCGACAACGACTCCGAGGCGCAGACCCGGCTGCGTACCGCCGGTGTGGACGCCGTCTCCAGCGACTACCCGGTCGCGGCGTACGCGGTGAAGGTCTCCGGGCACGGCAAGGACTTCCAGATGGTCGGCGGTGCGCCCCTCAAGGCGGCTCCGTACGGCATCGCGGTCCCCAAGGGCCAGGAGAAGCTCCGCGACGCCCTCAAGGCGGCCGTGGAACTCGCGATCAAGAATCGCTCGTACGCCAAGGTCCTGGACAAGTGGGACGTCAAGGACGCGGCGGTCAAGGAAGTGAAGCTCAACGGCGGCAGCTGAGCCGCCGGCAGCCGTCCCGTCCCCTCCGGCCCTCCCGCCGAATGCTGAAAGGCAACCTCCGTGTCAGTTGACGTCGACAAGCCGGCCCAGCCGCCGGCGGACGCTCCGCCCCCGCCCGAGTCCATCAAGGCCATCCCGGTCCGCCACTACGGGCGCTGGGTCGCGGCGCTCGTCGTCATCGGGCTGGTCGCGCTGCTGTTCCGGGCCTTCGCCTCCGGGAACGTCAACTGGGGCGCCATCCCCCAGTACATGTTCAACGGGGACATCCTCAAGGGCCTGCGCAACACCCTGCTGATCACCGTCCTGTCGATGATCATCGGCATCGTGCTCGGCGTGATCCTGGCCGTGATGCGCCAGTCCAAGAACCCGGTGACGTCGACCGTCGCGTGGTTCTACGTCTGGTTCTTCCGCGGCACGCCGGTGTACGTCCAGCTGTTCCTCTGGTTCAACCTGGGCCTGGTCTTCCAGTACATCGACATCATGCCGATCTACAAGGACGAGTGGTCGGACTTCATGACCCCGTTCCTGTGCGCCCTGCTCGGCCTCGGCCTCAACGAGGCCGCGTACATGGCCGAGATCTGCCGGGCCGGTCTGAACGCCGTCGACGAGGGCCAGACCGAGGCGGCGCACGCGCTGGGCATGAGCCACGGCCGGACGCTGCGCCGGATCATCGTGCCGCAGGCGATGCGGGTGATCGTGCCGCCGACCGGCAACGAGGTCATCAACATGCTGAAGACCTCCTCGCTGGTCATCGCCGTGCAGTACTACGACCTCCTGCAGGCCGCGCAGAACGTCGGCCGGGACTCCGGTGTCGTGGTCGAGATGCTGATCCTCGCCGCGACCTGGTACCTGATCGCCACCACGGTGCTGAGCATCGGCCAGTACTACCTGGAGCGCTACTACGCACGGGGCTCCAGCCGCCAGCTCCCGCCCACTCCGCTCCAGCGCGCCAAGGCGCGGCTGTCCGGCGGCTTCAACCGCTCCGCCGGAGGTGTCGGATGACCAGCAAGCTGACGACGAAGGCCGCCGGCAGCAGCGGCGGCCCGATGGTCAAGGCCGAGGGCGTCCACAAGTCCTTCGGCGCGGCGCACATCCTCAAGGGCATCGACCTGGAGGTCGCGCCCCAGGAGGTCTTCTGCCTGATCGGTCCGTCCGGTTCCGGCAAGTCGACGTTCCTGCGGTGCATCAACCACCTGGAGAAGATCAACGCCGGCCGGCTGTCCGTCGACGGCGAACTGGTCGGCTACCGCGAGCACAACGGCAAGCTCTACGAGCTGCGCGACCGCGAGGTCGCCGCCCGCCGTCGCGACATCGGCATGGTCTTCCAGCGCTTCAACCTCTTCCCGCACATGACCGCGATCGAGAACGTCATGGAGGCGCCGGTCCAGGTCAAGGGCGAGTCCAAGGCCGCGGCCCGGGAGCGCGCGGGCAAGCTCCTGGACCGGGTCGGGCTGGCCGACAAGGCCGGGAACTACCCCTCCCAGCTCTCCGGCGGCCAGCAGCAGCGGGTGGCGATCGCCCGGGCGCTGGCCATGGAGCCGAAGCTGATGCTCTTCGACGAGCCGACCTCGGCACTCGACCGGAGCTGGTGGGTGACGTCCTGGACGTCATGAAGGACCTGGCGGCGACGGCATGACGATGATCGTCGTCACCCACGAGATGGGCTTCGCCCGCGAGGTCGGCGACTCGCTGTCTTCATGGACAACGGCGTGGTCGTCGAGTCCGGCCACCCGCGCGAGGTCCTGGGCAACCCGCAGCACGAGCGGACGAAGTCGTTCCTGTCGAAGGTGCTGTAGGGCGTTCCGGCCGGAGGTCCGGTACGACGTGGTGGGCCGCTCCCCGAGGGGGCGGCCCACCACCGCTGTGTACGGGCGGCGCTACTTGAGCCCCAGCACCAGCGCGTCGGTCGGCGAGGACCACACCGCCCGGGCCTCCGCGAAGCCCGAGTCCCGCAGGGCCGCCGCGTGCCAGGACGCCGAGGGGTGTCGCCGTCGGCGTGCTCGCCGTAGATCTCGAAGCGCTCGGCGGTCGGTCCGGCCAGCCGCGGGTCGGCGGCGGCCAGCTGCCACCACTCGGCCCAGTCGACCGCGCCGGCGGCCTTGGCCTCGTCCATCCGGCCGTGCCGGAAGGCCCGCTCGGCGGCGTTGATCCGCGGGGTGGAGCCCTCCGGCATGCGGTCGGCGTTGAGGAACACCCCGCCGTCCCGCACCAGCGCGCCGAGCTGGCCGTAGAGGGCCCGCAGGTCCTCGGTGTGCAGCCAGTGCAGCGCGGTGGCGGTGAGGACCGCGTCGTAGGAGTCGTGCGGCAGTTTCGCCGTCCAGTCGGGGTCCTTCAGATCGGCCCGTACGAACCTGACCCGGCGCTCGTTCTCGAAGTACCCTTCCGCGATGGCCAGCAGCGCGGGATCCAGGTCGACGCCCACACTCTCGGCGTCCGGGAAACGCTTCAGCAGCCGGTCGGTGATACTGCCCGTACCGCACGCGAGGTCGAGCACCCGGGGCGCGGGACCCACCAGCGCCTCGACCATGTCGAGCATCACCCGGAACCGCTCCTCACGGTCCGGGAGGTACCACTCCTGCTGCCGGTCCCAACTCTCCTGCCACGCCTGCCAATCGGCACCGACGACGGTCTCGGTCATTGCTTCCCCTCCAGGCCGTAATACCCTAGTAGTGGGTCTGCCCATTACCGCGCCCACACCACCGGACCCTATCCGCCGCCCGTAAGGACTACAAGTGGAACTGGCCTATTACTCGGACTATGCCGTGCGACTGGTCAACACCGAGCAGCCCGAGCGCGGCAGCGACAGCCTGACCTCGGTCGAGGCCGTGCGCGAGCTCTTCGGCCCCGCCCAGCAGGCGGCCCGGCGGGCGACCGACAGCGACGTCACCCGGCTGCGGACGGTGCGCGCCCGGCTGCGCGCGGTCTTCGAGGCGGCCGCCGCCGGCGACGAGGTCCTGGCGGTGGACCTGCTCAACGCGCTGATGATGGAGTTCCCGGTCAGCCCGCAGATTTCCGGCCACGAGTACCGGGACGAGGACGGGCGGCCCAACTGGCACATGCACATCGCCGACCAGGCCGCCAACGCGACGGCCGGCTTCACCGCGACCGCCTGCATGGGCCTGGCCTTCCACCTCACCGAACTGGGCGTGGACCGGCTGGGCATCTGCGAGGCGGCCCCCTGCCGCCACGTCTACCTGGACACCTCGACCAACCGCTCCCGGCGCTACTGCTCCGACCGCTGCGCCACCCGCGCCAACGTCGCCGCCTACCGCGCCCGCAAGCGCCTGGAGAGCGAGCGCTCGGCACGCACCGGGCGGACCGCGGAGGCCGCCCAGGAGAGCAGTGCGGGCAGCGACCGCTGAACCCCGCGCGGCGACCGCAGCCGCAGCCAGGCGCGGGCGATGACCAGTTCGTCCGGAACGACACCGAATTCCCGGCTGTCGTTCTCGACGAACGGATTGTCCCCCTGGACCCACCAGCCGCCGTCCTGCCGCCGCACCGCCCGCTTGACGATCAGCAGGTCCTGCCGGAACGGATGCCGCAGCACGACCACGTCACCGGGCCGCACCACCGCGCCGTACTGCACCACCAGCTGGTCACCGGGGTGCAGCGTGGGCACCATTGACGGGTTGTAGACCTCGGCCAGCCCGAACGCACGGAGCAGCCCGACCCGCTCCTGCCCCGGCTCCGCGCCCTCGCCCTGCTCCGGCCCACGCTCGTCCACCCGCTCCGGCATCCCTTACCTCCCGGTCCAGCCCCGGTCCGTCCCTCCCCCGGACTCGTCCGGGGCACCCCCATCTCGCTTCGCTCGGGTCCATCCTCCAACAGTCCCGGCCCGACACCGGACTTTTGCCCTAAGACCCCCGGGCCACCCGAGAAAAGCCTTCCCGCACCGAGTAATCTCGCACCTGAGAAGACGATCACGAGGAAGGACTGCACATGCTCTCCCGCCTGTTCGCGCCCAAGGTCAAGGTCAGCGCCCACTGCGACCTGCCCTGCGGCGTCTACGACCCGGCCCAGGCCCGCATCGAGGCCGAGTCGGTCAAGGCCGTCCAGGAGAAGTACCAGGCCAACGAGGACCCGGACTTCCGCACCCGCGCCATCCTGATCAAGGAGCAGCGCGCGGAGCTGGCCAAGCACCACATCTCGGTGCTGTGGAGCGACTACTTCAAGCCCCCGCACTTCGAGAAGCACCCCGAGCTGCACCAGCTCGTGAACGACACCCTCAAGGCCCTCAGCGCGGCCAAGGGTTCCAACGACCCGGCGACCGGCCAGAAGGCCCTCGACCTCATCGAGCAGGTCGCCAACATCTTCTGGGAGACCAAGAAGGCCTGACTCACGGCCCGGCCGGCTCCCCCCCCGCGCGGCGGAACCCGGCCCGCGTCGCACGACCGCACCCGTCCCGCCACCACCCGCCCCGCGCGGGCCGGCGGCGGCGGGTGCGGTCTTCTTTGCCCCACATGCGCATTCCGGGTGGTGTCGGCCACCGATGGGGCCGTTCGCCGGGTTGGTAAGGGGTGCGATCCGGCCACCGGAAAGCGGCCGGGCGGGCGCCGCAGGGGCGACGCGACACGGACACGGGAGGCCGCCATGCGCTTCATGATGCCGCTCAGGACCGACGAGAACGCGATGCCCGCCGACGGGCCCGGCGCGGAGCTGATGGAGCGGATGGGCGCGCTCCTCGACGAGATGACCGCGGCCGGCGTGCTGCTGGACACCGCGGGGCTGGCGACGAGCGCACAGGGCACCCGGCTGCAGCTGTCGGGTGGGCGGATCACCATGGCCGACGGGCCGTTCCACGAGGCCGGGGCGGCGATCGGCGGATACGTGCTGATCCGGGCCGGCTCGCAGCAGGAGGCGGCCGGGTGGGCCGAGCGCTTCCTGGGGGTGCGCGGGGACGCGTGGACGCTGACCGCGGAGATCCGGCGGGTGGACGAACCGGCGGGCGCCGGGGTGTGACGCCCGGGGAGGCCCGCTATGTGGCCACCGGCAGCGGCGGGTCGTGCCGGGCGAGCCAGGCGCGGTAGGCGTCGCTCGCCCAGGCGATCTCCATGTACGCGGCGGTCAGGTCGGCGAACAGCTCGTCCGGGGTGCCGGCCGGGGTGCCGTCCTGGCGGCAGGCCATGAAGAGCCGGACCGCCAGCGGGTCGCCGTACAGGGGGCGGATGGCCATGCCGTGCCGGGAGCGGGCGGTCGGCTGGCAGGGGGTGACCACCTCGCCGGCCGTGACCAGGTCCACGGCGGTGAGGTAATCGCCGTGCACGACCCGGGGGTTGATTCCGGCCGCCGCCCATATACGGCGCAAACCGGCCCATTCGCCGTCCACCGTCGGGTCGACCATCCACTGGTCCTCGGCGAGGTCGGCGACCCGAACGACGTCCTGCGCGGCCGCCGGATGACTGTCGGCCAGGGCGATGAACTGCGGCTCGCGGGCGATGAGTTCGTGCGCGACCAGACCGTCCGGGACACGCAGCGGGGCACCCTCGACCTCGTGCACGAACGCGGCGTCGAGCTGGCCCGTGACGACCATGTGCAGCAGGGCGTTGGCGGACACATCGGTACGTATGGTCGTGTCCGTTTCGGGCAGCCGGACCCGTAGCCGGCGCAGCCAGCCGGCGACCGCGGGGCTGTTGGTGCTGCCGATGTGCAGCCGGGCGCCCTGTGCGCGGTGCGAGACCGATGCGACCTCGTCGACAAGCGCCCGCATTTCGGCCACTATCGGCCGGGCCCGGCACAGCACCGCATGGCCCAGCGGGGTGGGCCGGCTGCCGGTCGGTTCGCGGAAGAAGAGCTGGCCACCGAGGGCCTTCTCGATGCGGTGGAGCTGTGTCGTCAAGGAGGGCTGGGTCATGCCGAGTTGCCGGGCCGCCTTGCGTACGCTGCCGGAGTCCGCGATGGCGCACAGTGCGCGAAGATGCCGTACCTCTAGCTCCACGCCGGGAGCATAACGACGAGAGCATCCGTCACACCAGGCTCTCAAACCCGCCGGAACTCGACTTTTTCGCGAGGGTATTGGGCCAAGCTATCCCCACCTAACATCTCCGCCTTGCGGGTGAAGTCCGTCCAGACTCAACGGCACCAAGAAATCCGCAGGGCCCCGGTCGCCGCCCCACACGGCGACCGTACGGCCCTCGGAGATGAAGGAGCCCCCACATGAGATCTCCCAAGACGGCGCTGTCGGCGGCGCTCGGTCTGGGCCTCGCTGCCGCGCTCGCAGCCGCGGCGCCGGTTTCGGCAGCTTCCCCCTCCTCCACCCACTCCTCCCACCTCAGCACCCCGGCCTCGATCGCCGCCTACAACGGCTCGGCGGCCGAGAAGGCGGACACCAAGGCATTCTTCGAGGCCGTGATGAAGTCGGCACGGGCCAAGCTCAAGGCCCACCCGCACGCGGAATCGGTCACCGTGACCTATGACGCGAGTGCCGCACCGACCTTCAAGAGCCAGATAGCCGAGACCGCGTCGATCTGGAACAGCGCCGTCAAGAACGTGCAGCTGCAGGAGGGCAGCGGCGGCGACTTCCAGTACCGCGAGGGCAACGACCCGCGGGGGTCGTACGCCAGCACCGACGGCCACGGCAAGGGCTATGTGTTCCTGGACTACCAGCAGAACCAGGAGTACAACTCCACCCGCGTGGCCGCCCACGAGACCGGCCATGTGCTGGGCCTGCCGGACCACTACGAGGGTCCGTGCAGCGAGCTGATGTCCGGCGGCGGCCCCGGCACGTCCTGCCAGAACACCCAGCCGGACGCGAACGAGCGCGCCCAGGTGGAGCAGCTGTGGGCCAACGGCCTGGCGGGCGTCCACTTCGGCAAGGCCTCCTGACGCCGCCTCGCACCACGAGTTCGGCGGTGGCCGGCGGACCGTACCGTGCTCACGATGGACGGTCCGCGCACCCGGCCTGGGGCTGACGAGTACCGGAACCTGGCGGCCGGCCCTCGTATCCCCACCAGCCCTCGCAGTTCCTGCGCCGCCCGTGCGGTGGGGCTCTTCCTGAGCCCCACCGCATTTTTCGTGCCCGGGCCCCGCCGCGGTCACCCGGTCCTTCCTCCGCGCCCACCCCGCCCACCGCCACCCCGCCGGTCACCGGGCACTGCCCCCGCCCCCGCCAGGGCACCGGCCGGCGGGCTCGCCCCCGTCGATCGCATGGTCCTCATTTGACACCCACAAACATGGGATGTTCCCATCACCGGTGGAATGGGGCCGGACCGCGCTCCGGTCGTGAGGGGAAGGACGCCGTCGATGCCGCTGCGCAGCACCGCCCGGACGAACCTGGTGGACCTGGTCATCGAGCAGATGGAGGGCCTGATCGCCGGCGGCGAGTGGCCGGTCGGGACGAAGATCCCCGCCGAGCCCGTGCTCGTCGAGCAGCTCGACGTGGGACGCAACACCGTCCGCGAGGCGGTGCGCGCCCTGGTCCACACCGGGATGCTGGAGCCGCGCCAGGGCGACGGGACCTACGTCCGCGCCAGCAGCGGCTTCGGCGCCGCCGTACAGCGCCGGCTGCGGCGGGCCGGCGACCTGGAGACGTTCGAGGTGCGCGCCTCGCTGGAGCGGGACGCCGCGCGGTACGCCGCACTGCGCCGCACCGACGAGGACCTCGCCGCGCTGCGCGCCGCCCTCGCCGAGCGCGACCGGGCCTGGCGCGGCGGCGACCTGCCCGCCTTCATCGACGCGGACCTGGACTTCCACCGCACCATCGCCGCCGCGGCCCACAACAGCGTCCTCGCCGACCTCTACGACCACCTCAGCGACGCCCTGCGGGCCACGCTCCAGTCGGTCGTCGGCGCCCCGGTCCCCGATTCCGTCCGCAACCAGTACGACGCGCACGAGGCCATCGTCGACGCCATCGAAGCGGGCGACGCGGAGGCCGCCGAGCGGGCGGCGCTGGCGCATCTGAGCGAGGGCATGGCGGCCCTGCGCGACGGCACCGGCGCGGGCCCGGACCGCACGGAGGACGCCCCGCAGTGACCACCGACCGGACCGCCACCCGCACCGCCCCGGCGCCGCCCGCGCCGCCGGCCGCGGGCCCCGGAGCCACCGGCCGCCGCGCCCTCCACCTCGGTGCCGGCGTCGTCCTGCTGGCGCTGAACCTGCGTCCCGCGCTGGTCGCGGTCTCCCCGCTCGCCGGCACGATCCGGGACGACAGCGGGATGTCGGCCGCCGCGACGAGCCTGCTCACCGCGCTGCCGCTGCTCTGCTTCGGGCTGCTGGCCCCGGTCGCGCCGCGGCTGGGGCGCCGGTTCGGCATGGAGCGGTCGCTGCTCGGCACGATGGCGCTGATCTGCCTGGGGACCGCGTTGCGACTGCTGGACTCGGTGGTGGCGCTGTTCGCCGGGACAGTCGTGATCGGGGCCGGGATCGCGGTGGCCAACGTCCTGCTGCCGGCCTGATCAAGCGGGACTTCCCGGCCCGGGCCGGGCTGATGACCGGTCTGTACTCGATGTCGCTCTTCGGCGGCGCGGCGCTCGCGGCCGGTGTCACGGTCCCGGTCCAGCACGCCGCCGGCCTGAACTGGCAGGCGACGCTGGGGTGTTGGGGCGCGCTCGCGCTGGTCGCCCTGGTCTGCTGGCTGCCGCAGGTGCGCAGCCGTACCCGGGTGACGGCGGCCGCGGCCCGGGAGGCCGCCCGGCCGGTGCGCGGACTGTGGCGCTCCGCGCTGGCCTGGCAGGTCACCGCGTACATGGGCCTGCAGTCGCTGAGTTACTACGCGGCCGCCGCCTGGCTGCCGACGATCCTCACCGACGCCGGGACGAGCGCGGGCGACGCCGGCTGGATGCTGTCGTTCTCCTCGCTGCTGGGCATCGCGGGGTCGTTCCTCGCGCCGGTGATCGTCGGCCGCCGGCTGTCGGCCGGCACGCTGGCCACCCTGGGCGCGCTGCTGTGCGCGGCGGCGTTCACCGGCGTGCTGACCGCGCCGGTCGGCGGGGCGTACGTCTGGATGGTGCTGCTGGGGCTCGGCCAGGGCGCGGCGATCAGCCTGGCGCTGCTGTTCATCGTCCAGCGGGCCCCGGACGCCCGGCACACCGCCCAGCTCTCCAGCATGGCGCAGTGCTTCGGCTACGTGCTCGCCGCCACCGGCCCGGCCGTCCTGGGCGCCGTACACGACGCCTCCGGCAGCTGGACGGTCCCGCTGACGGTCCTGCTGGCCCTGCTGCTCCCGCAGATCGCGGCCGCCTGGGGCGCGGCCCGGCACCGGTACGTGGCGGGGCACTGAACGGGGCCCGCGGAACTCGCCGCCGAATCCCGTAGGGGATGCGAGCGCCCCCTACGGGGCCACAACGGGGCGGGGCGGGAGGGTATTCCCGTGGCCGACGGGCGGGGCGGCGCGGCAAGGTTTTCCCGTGGCCGGGGATGACCAGCGGGGCGCGGTCCGGGGGCGCGCTGCCGGGGATGCCTGCCCCGGGCGCCCCGGTTAGAGCCACCCGTTTCGTTTGAACCCGCGGTGGATCCCCCAGCAGATGACCACGGTCAGGGCCATCACCAGCGGATAGCCGAACGTCCAGTGCTTTTCCGGCATGTACTCGAAGTTCATGCCGTAGATGCCGCAGACCATGGTCGGTACGGCGAGGATGGCGACCCAGGCGCTGATCTTGCGCATGTCCTCGTTCTGCGCGACGGTGACCTGGGCGAGATGGGCCTGGAGTATGGAGTTGAGCAGTTCGTCGAAGGCCGTGATCTGCTCGGTGACCCGGGCGAGGTGGTCGGCGACGTCCCGGAAGTACGTCTTGATCTGCGGGTCGACCTCCCGCATCGGGCGGGACGCCAGCTCCCGCATCGGCCGGTCCAACGGGGCCACCGCGCGCTTGAGTTCCAGCAGCTCGCGCTTGAGCTGGTAGATCCGGCCGGCGCCGCCGCTGCCGCGTTCCGAGAAGACCTCGCTCTCGACGTCGTCGATGTCGTCCTGGACGGCGGCCGTGACGTCGAGGTAGTCGTCCACGACGAGGTCGGCGACGGCGTGCAGGACGACGGACGGGCCGAGCGCCAACTGCTCGGGCACCCGCTCCAGTTGCTCGCGCAGCGGCCCGAGCGAGCCGTGCCCGCCGTGCCGGACGGTGATCACGAAGTCGATGCCGGTGAAGACCATGATCTCGCCGGTCTCCACCACCTCGCTGCTGTCGGTGAGCCGGTCGTGCTCGACGTAGCGGACCGTCTTCAGCACGGTGAACAGCGAGTCGTCGTAGTGCTCCAGCTTGGGGCGCTGGTGGGCGTACACGGCGTCCTCGACGGCGAGCGGATGCAGCCCGAACAGGTCGACAATTCCGGCGAATTCCTTCTCGGAGGGCTCATGCAGCCCGATCCAGACGAATCCCCTGCCGGACTCCCGTACCCGGCGTATCGCCACATCGGCCGGCTGGTTGCCGTCCTGCCGCACGCCGTCGACGTACACCGCGCAGTTGACCACCGCGGTGCCCAACGGCGAGCGCGCGGGGTGGCTGAGGTCCACCCCGCGCGTACGCGGCTGCGGCAGCCGGACGGCCTTGCGGAGGTTGCTGATCATCGACACCCGGCCAGTATGGCCTGCGGGCGCCGGCGAACGGTATGCCAAAGCGGGTGTTTTTGCTCCCCGCGGACGCCGCCCCCGGGCCGTGCGTCGTCAGGAGACCGGGACCGGCTGCGGGCGCTCCTCCGCCGCGGGCTCCGGTGCGTCCTGCGGCTCCGCCTGCGGGGTGCGGGCCCGGCGCGGGAGCAGGAACAGCAGGGCCAGGACGAGGACCAGGCCGGCCGCGACCCACCACAGGGCGTGGGTGGTGGCCGCGATGAACGCGGGGTGCGCGGCACCGGGCGCGGCCGCACCGCCGGACTCCCCGTCCCGCCGACGACCCCGAAGAACGCCACCGACGAGAGCCCCAGGCCGAGCGCCATGCCCAGTTGGCCCGTGGTGTTGAAGATGCCGGACGCCGAACCGGAGTGCGCGGCCGGCACCTCGGAGATCGCCACGTCGGTGACCGGCGCGACGATCAGGCCCATGCCGGCGCCCATCAGCAGCATCGCCGGCGCCATCTGCCAGGACGTGAGGGCGGTGCCGTAGTGGTCGGCCTCCCAGATGTAGAGCAGGGCGCCGGACAGCATGATCAGCGCGCCGGCCTGCAGGACCGCGCGGCCGAAGCGCGGCACCAGCTTCTGCACCGACATCCCGGCCGCGACCGAGCAGGCGAGCGAGAACGGCACCCCGGTCAGCCCGGCGTGCAGCGGGCCCCAGCCCAGCCCCAGTTGCATGAAGAGCGTCCAGATCAGGAAGAACAGGCCGCTGACCGCGCCGAAGGTGAGCTGGACGGCGGCGCCCGCCGCGAAGGACCGCACCCGGAAGAGGGAGAGTTCGACGAGCGGTGAGCCGTCCTTGCGGGCCTTGGCGCGCTCGTAGCGGACGAAGGCGGCCAGGACGAGCGGGGCGGCGCCCATCGAGACGAAGCCCCACAGCGGCCAGCCGGACTCCCGGCCTGGGTGAGCGGGTAGAGCAGCATCAGCAGGCCGACGGTGGCGAGGGCGGTGCCGACCAGGTCGAGGCGGAGCGCGCCCGGGGAGCGGGACTCGGTGATGAAGCGGCGGCCGAGCAGGATGCCGGCGACGCCGACCGGGAGGTTGATCAGGAAGATCGGGCGCCATTCCAGGCCGAAGAGGTCGCCCTGGGTGAGCAGCGCGCCGATCAGCGGCCCGCAGACCGCGCCCAGGCCGATCACCGCGCCGAACATCCCGAAGACCTTGCCGCGTTCGTGCGCGGGGAAGGTGACGTGGATGATCGCGAGCACCTGCGGCACCATCAGCGCGGCCATCGCGCCCTGGAGCACCCGTGCG
The DNA here is from genome assembly GCF_026153355.1 of Streptomyces endophytica. Taxonomy (GTDB): domain Bacteria; phylum Actinomycetota; class Actinomycetes; order Streptomycetales; family Streptomycetaceae; genus Streptomyces; species Streptomyces endophytica. Next base: position 719,769 of record NZ_CP110636.1, read on the forward strand.
CCGATCAGCATGCCCGGGCCGGCGGCGCAGCCGCACAGCGCGGACGCGAGCGTGAAGCCGGCCATGCCGAGCAGGAACAGCCGCTTGCGGCCGTGGATGTCGCCGAGCCGGCCGCCGGTGATCAGACCGAGCGCGAACGCCAGGGCGTAGCCGGCGGTCACCCACTGCAGGGCGCTGAAGGTGGCGCCGGTGTCCTGCTGGATGCTCGGCAGCGCGATGTTGACGATGGTCGCGTCGACCAGGTCCATGAAGGCGGCCGTGAGGACGATGGCGAGCGCGGTCCAGCGTCTGCGGTCGGGCGCGGCGGGGACGGGCGTGGGCATGGCGTACTCCGGGTCCGTGGTCGGTGGTGCGGGCGTCCGCGAGCGGTGGTGCGTGGACGTCTTCGACGACACTAGGGCCGATGTAGGACAGAGCCCGTCCTACTACCTCCGGCATCATCGGGGCATGAGTGAGACATCGGCACGTCTGCTGAATCTGCTGTCCCTGCTGCAGACCCCACGCGAATGGCCCGGGCCGGAGCTGGCGGAGCGGCTGGGGGTGACCTCCCGTACGATCCGGCGGGACGTCGAGCGGCTGCGGGACCTGGGGTATCCGGTGCACGCCACGATGGGTGCGGTGGGCGGGTACCGGCTGGCGGCGGGGACCGCGATGCCGCCGCTGCTGCTGGACGACGAGGAGGCGGTGGCCATCGCGGTGGGCCTGCGGTCGGCGGCCGGCCACACCATCGCGGGCATCGAGGAGGCGTCCGTACGGGCGCTGGCCAAGCTGGAGCAGGTGCTGCCGGCCCGGCTGCGGCGCCGGGTGGGCACGCTGGGCACGGCCACCGTCCCGATGCCGGCCGGGGACGGTCCGACTGTCGATCCGGAGCATCTGACGGTGCTCGCCGCGGCGATCGCCAACCACGAGCGGCTGCGCTTCGCCTACCGGGCGGGCGCCGGGGAGCGGAGCAAGCGCCTGGTGGAGCCGCACCGGCTGGTGGCGGCGGGCCGGCGCTGGTACCTGGTCGCGTACGACAACGACCGGGAGGACTGGCGGATCTTCCGGGTGGACCGGCTGAGCGAGCCGTTCGCCACCGGCGTGCGGACCCCGCCGCGCGAGCTGCCGGCCGCCGACGCGGGGGCGTACGTGCGGGAGCGGATGCAGGGGATGGCCCCGGCGCACCGGGCGGTGGCCACGGTGTACGCACCGGCCGGGGAGGTGACCGCGCGGCTGGGCGGGCCGGCGGCGGGCGAGGTCGTGCCGCTGGACGAGGGGTCGTGCCGCTGGCACAGCGCGCCCGATTCGCTGGAGTGGCTGGCGATGCGGCTGGCGCTGCTGGGGTGCCCGTTCACGGTGCACGAACCGGCGGAGCTGTCCGCGTTCCTGCGGGCGATGGGCGAGCGGGTGAGCCGGTCGGTGGACGGGGACGGGCCGGACGGCGCCCCGGGGGACGGGAGCGCCGCGGGCGGGAACCCGGCGGACGGGGGCGCGGCGTGAGGGGATACGCTGGGGCGGAATACCCTAGGGGGGTATAACGTTCGGTACGGGGAACGCGCAGGCGTGGTACGCAGTCGCAGCACACCGAGGAGCAGCTATGACCACCGCGATCGGAGAGCACGGCGTCGAGCTGGAGATCGGCGGGATGACCTGCGCGTCCTGCGCCGCCCGCATCGAGAAGAAGCTCAACCGCATGGAGGGGGTCACCGCCACCGTCAACTACGCCACCGAGAAGGCGCGGGTCGCGGTCGCGGAGGGCAGCGCCGTCACCGCCGCGGACCTGATCGCCACCGTGGAGCGGACCGGCTACACCGCCACGGTCCCCGAGCCCCCGGCGGCCGCCGAGCCGCCGGCCGAGGGCCCGGACGGGCGGCCGGCGGGGGCGGACGGGGAGCCCGACGACGCCCTCGCCCTGCTCCGCCACCGCCTGCTGGTCTCGCTCGCGCTGTCCGTCCCGGTGGTCCTGATGGCGATGGTGCCGCCGCTGCAGTTCACCAACTGGCAGTGGCTCTCGCTCACCCTGGCCGCCCCGGTGGTGGCCTACGGCGCCTGGCCGTTCCACCGGGCGGCCTGGACGAACCTGCGGCACGGCGCCGCCACGATGGACACCCTGATCTCGATGGGCACCCTGGCGGCGCTCGGCTGGTCGGTGTGGGCGCTGTTCTTCGGTGACGCCGGGATGCCCGGGATGACCCACCCCTTCACGCTCACCGTCACCCGCACCGGCGGCAGCAGCGCCATCTATCTGGAGGCCGCGGCCGGCGTCACCACGTTCCTCCTGGCCGGGCGCTATTTCGAGGCGCGGTCCAAGCGGAAGGCCGGGGCGGCGCTGCGCGCCCTGATGGAGCTCGGCGCCAAGGACGTCGCGGTCCTGCGGGACGGCCGGGAGGTGCGCGTCGCGGTGGCGGAGCTGAGCGTCGGCGACCGGTTCGTCGTACGGCCCGGCGAGAAGATCGCCACCGACGGGAAGGTGGTGGAGGGTGCCTCCGCCGTGGACGCGTCGATGCTCACCGGCGAGTCCGTCCCGGTCGAGGTCTCCCCCGGCGACACCGTCACGGGCGCGACGGTCAACGCGGGCGGCCGGCTGGTCGTCGAGGCCACCCGGGTCGGTGCCGACACCCAGCTGGCCCGGATGGCGCGGCTGGTGGAGGAGGCGCAGAACGGGAAGGCCGCGGCGCAGCGGCTGGCCGACCGGATCTCCGCCGTGTTCGTCCCGGTCGTGATCGCGCTCGCCGCCGGCACGCTCGGCTACTGGCTCGCCACCGGCGCGGGCGCGGTGGCCGCCTTCACCGCGGCGGTCGCCGTCCTGATCATCGCCTGCCCGTGCGCCCTGGGACTCGCCACCCCGACCGCGCTGATGGTCGGCACGGGGCGCGGCGCCCAGCTGGGCATCCTGCTGAAGGGGCCCGAGGTGCTGGAGTCGACCCGCGCGGTGGACACCATCGTGCTGGACAAGACCGGCACGGTCACCACGGGCGTGATGACGCTCGGCGAGGTGCACCTCGCCGAGGGCGTGACGGAGACCGAGGCGCTGCGGCTGGCCGGTGCGCTGGAGCACGCCTCCGAGCACCCGATCGCCCGGGCCGTCGCCGCCGGCGCCGCGGCCCGCGTCGGGGCCCTGCCCACCCCGGAGGAGTTCACCGGCGTCCCCGGCCTCGGCGTGCGCGGGGTCGTGGAGGGGCACACCGTCCTGGTGGGCCGCACCCAGCTGCTGGCCGAATGGTCCCCGGGGCTGCCGGACGGGCTGGCCGCCGCGAAGGCCGCGGCCGAGGCGCGGGGCCGTACCGCCGTCACCGTCGGCTGGGACGGCGCGGCGCGGGCGGTGCTGGTGGTCGCCGACGCGGTCCGGCCCACCAGCGCGGAGGCGGTCCGCCGGCTGCGGGCGCTGGGCCTGACGCCGGTGCTGCTGACCGGCGACCACCGGGCGGTCGCGGAGTCGGTCGCCGCCGAGGTCGGCATCGACGAGGTGATCGCGGAGGTGCTGCCCGAGGACAAGGTGGCGGTGGTCGCACGGCTGCAGGCCGAGGGCCGTTCGGTCGCCATGGTCGGTGACGGCGTCAACGACGCGGCCGCCCTGGCCCGCGCCGACCTGGGCCTGGCCATGGGCACCGGCACGGACGCCGCCATCGAGGCCGGCGACCTCACCCTCGTCCGCGGCGATCTGCGCACCGCCGCCGACGCGATCCGGCTGGCCCGGGCCACCCTGGGCACCATCCGCACCAACCTGTTCTGGGCGTTCGGCTACAACGTCGCCGCGCTGCCGCTGGCCGCGGCCGGGCTGCTCAACCCGATGATCGCCGGTGCCGCGATGGCCTTCTCTTCGGTCTTCGTGGTCGGCAACAGCCTCCGGCTGCGCCGCTTCCGGGCCCTGGACGGCGCGGCCGCCCGCGGCTGACCGGCGGACCCGCGGCGTCGTCCCGGGACCGCCCCGGCCTCCCGGACCTGCCCAGACGTCCCGGTTCTGGCACCAGTCTCCAGTTCTGGCGCCGGAACATTGGCGGATCGCTCACCCGCCGGCCGGCGCCGGCGGGTGAGACTGGTGCGGAAACGAACCTCCACGTACCGACAGTCCGCGCACCGGCCGTCCACACCGGCCGCCCGCGCCCCGACCGTCGGCGTGCCCACGATCCGCGTATCAACGCTCCACGTACAGGGAGACCTCATGACCGGGTCACGCGTCCTGGCTCTCGGCCATTACCAGCCCTCCCGCGTGCTCACCAACGACGACCTCGCCGCGATGGTCGAGACCGACGACGCCTGGATCCGCAGCCGGGTCGGCATCCGCACCCGGCACGTCGCGGCCCCGGACGAGACCGTGGACGCGATGGCGGCCGCCGCGGCGGCGAAGGCCCTGGCCGCCGGCGGGGTCGCCCCCGCCGACGTCGACCTGGTGCTGGTCGCCACCTGCACGGCCGTCGACCGCAGCCCGAACGCCGCGGCCCGGGTCGCCGCCCGGCTCGGCCTCGGCTCGCCCGCCACGATGGACGTCAACGTCGTCTGCTCCGGCTTCACGCACGCGCTGGCGCTGGCCGACCAGGCCATCCGGGCCGGCTCCGCGACCACGGCCCTGGTCATCGGCGCGGAGAAGTTCACCAATGTGATCGACTGGACGGACCGGACGACCTGCGTGCTGGCCGGCGACGGGGCGGGCGCCGCGGTCGTCACCGCGGCGGACGAGCCGGAGATCGGGCCGGTGCTGTGGGGCTCGGTGCCCGAAATGGGCGGTGCGGTCCGCATCGAGGGCGAGCCCGGCCGGTTCTCCCAGGAGGGCCAGACCGTCTACCGCTGGGCGACGACCCAGCTGCCGGCCATCGCCCGCCAGGTCTGCGAACGGTCCGGGATCGCGCCCGCCGACCTCGCCGGGGTGGTGCTCCACCAGGCGAACCTGCGGATCATCGAGCCGGTCGCGGAGCGGCTCGGCGCGGTCAACGCGGTGGTCGCCAAGGACGTCGTCGACTCCGGCAACACCTCCGCCGCGTCCGTCCCGCTGGCCCTGTCCAAGCTGGTCGAACGCCGCGAGATCCCCGCCGGCGCCCCGGTGCTGCTGTTCGCCTTCGGCGGCAACCTCTCGTACGCGGGGCAGATCATCCGCTGCCCCTGAGGGGTGGCGGCCGGCCGGGAGGCTTCGGCCGTAGGGCTCGCCGGCCGGCGTCCGATTCGTTCAAGACCCCGGCCCGGCGGCCTCCCTACGCTCGCCGCATGACGACTGTTCCTCCCCCTTCCCCGGCTCCCCGCGCTGCGCCGCCTTCGGCATGGTGGTCGCCGACATGGCCGCCGCCCTCGCCTTCTACCGACGGCTGGGCCTGGTGATCCCGCCCGGATCGGACACCGCCCCGCACGCCGAGGCCGAGCTGCCCGGCGGCCTGCGGCTGATGTGGGACTCGTACGCGACCGCCCGCGCCGTCGACCCGGACTGGACGCCACCGCCGGCCGGCACCCCGAGGGGGCTGGCCTTCGAGTGCGACGGACCGGCCGGCGTCGACGCGCTCTACGCCGACCTCACCGCCGCCGGCTACCGGGGCGAGAAGCCGCCGTGGGACGCCTTCTGGGGCCAGCGCTACGCCGTCGTCCAGGACCCGGACGGCCACGGGGTGGACCTGTTCGCACCGCTGCCGCAGCAGCCGGGCGACGGGCCGGAGGTGTAGGGGCCCCAGCCGCCCGCTAGTGCCCGGGCTGCTCCCGCAGGTACTGCGCGCCGCACAGGAAGCAGAACGGCTCGGCCTTCGGTGTGCCCCAGGATTCGGCCGACTGGGTGGCGGCGGCCGGAGCCAGGTCCCGTCCGCACATCGCGGTGGTGGTGCCGATGCGCGTCATGTGCCAGAGCTTGACCGGCGTGTCCTCGTGCGGCAGCAGACCTTCCTCGTACTCGGCGCGGATCTCGTGCTCCATGGCGGTCCACCTCCTACCCTTACGATGCGCCAGCGGGTCGGGGCCACAACGGCAGCCGGCCCGGCCGGCCGGTGCCCGGAGCCGGGCCGGGGCCCGCGATCCGCCCGCTGGTCAGAACACCGACCAGCCGGTCAGCGTGGTGAAGTGGTCCAGCGCCGCGGCGCCCGCGACGGAGTTGCCGCGGGCGTCCAGGGCCGGGCTCCAGACGCAGAGCGTGCAGCGGCCCGGGATCACGGCGATGATGCCGCCGCCGACGCCGCTCTTGGCGGGCAGCCCGACCCGGTAGGCGAACTCCCCGGCCGCGTCGTACGTGCCGCAGGTCAGCATCACCGCGTTGATCCGCTTGGCCTCCCGGGCGTCCAGCAGCCGGCTGCCGTCGGCGCGCAGTCCGTGGCGGGCCAGGAAGCCGCCGGCCACGGCCAGGTCGCGGCAGCTCATCTCGATGGAGCACTGCCAGAAGTAGTGCTGGATGACGCTGGGGACCGGGTTCTCCAGGTTGCCGAAGGACGCCATGAAGTGCGCGAGGGCGGCGTTGCGGTCGCCGTGCTCGGCCTCGGAGTCGGCCACCGCCTGGTCGAAGGCCAGATCGGGGTTGCCGCTCTCCTCCCGCAGGAAGTGCAGCATCGAGGTGCTGGCGTCGCCGGTGAGGGTCTGCAGCCGGTCGGTGACGACCAGCGCGCCCGCGTTGATGAACGGATTGCGCGGAATGCCGTTCTCCGCCTCCAGCTGGACCAGCGAATTGAACGGCGTGCCCGACGGCTCGCGGCCGACCCGCTTCCAGATGTCGTCCGCGCCCGGACCGCCGGGAGCGCCGTTGCCGCCCGGAGCGCCGTGGTTGCCGGGAGCACCGTGGTTGCCGTCGCCGCCCTGGCTGCCGTGGCTCTGGGCCATCACCAGCGCCAGCGAGAACGCCTTGGAGATGGACTGCACGGAGAACGGGACCTCCCAGTCGCCGACCCCGTACACCGCGCCGTGTATGTCGGCGACCGCGATCCCGAACCGGTCCGCGGACACCCGCTCCAGCGCCGGTATGTAGTCGGCGACCTGTCCCTGTCCCACGTACGGCCTGGCGTGGGCCGCTACCTCCTCGAGAACGGCCTGGTAGTCCATGCGCACACGCTAACCCGAGCCGAGCAGCACCCCCATCGGGGCCCCCGCCAGCGACTTCACCTCGCGGGCGAGGTGGGCCTGGTCCGCGTATCCCGCGCGCACCGCGACCTGTGCGTACGGCATCCCGGTGCGCGCCAGGTCCAGGGCGCGCACGAAGCGGAGCACCCGGGCGAGCGTCTTGGGACCGTAGCCGAACGCGTCCAGGCTCAGCCGGTGCAGCTGGCGTTCGCCGAGCGCGACCGCCCGGGCGACCTCGGCCACCGGCCGGCCGCGGGCCAGCGCCGCGGCGACGGCGGCGGTCCGGGCGTCACCCCCGGGCGCCGCCGCGGCCTGCCGCAGCCGCCCCCCGGCGGCCTCCTCCAGCACCCGGCCCCCCCGTCGCCACCGGAGCCGCCGCCTGCTCCGCCGCCCGCTCGGTCAGCTCCCGTACCTGCGCCGCGGGCCACAGGTCCGCCAACGGGACGCGCCGGTCGCGCAGTTCGTGCGCCGGGACGCCGAAGACGGCGGGGCCCTGGCCCGGCGCGAACCGCAGCCCGGTCCAGCCGGTACCGGGTGGCACACCACCGGGGTGGTACGGCCCGGTGTCCGGACCCGCCACCAGCAGCCGGCCCGCACTCCAGATCAGGTCCGTGCAGCCGTCGGGGAGTACGGGGCGCCGACGGCCCGGTGGTGGTGGTCCACAGCACCGCACCGGCCACCCGCGACGCCCGCTCCCGGTACCCCGGGGTGCCCCGGGCACGTCGAGGACGCCGGCCACTACGCCGGCTGGCTCATCCGTGTCGCGCCGTTCGCCCACGCCCCCAGCCTGGCACGGGAACCCCACGGCCGTCCGCGCCGTTGATCCCTTACGACACGGACCGCACGGAGGTGGCAGATGTCAGGGTTTCTGGACCGCGCCAAGGAGCAGGCGCAGAGCGCGCTCAACCAGGGCAAGCAGAAGGTCGAAGAGGTGCAGCAGCACCGGGCCGGCGGCGACCTGCTGAAGAAGCTGGGCGCCGCGTACTACGCCGAGAAGCGGGGCAGCGGTACGCCCGAGGCGACCCAGTCGGCCCTCACCGCCCTCGAAGCACACATCAGCGCACACGGCGACGCGTTCCTGCACGGGTAACGGACGGCGGCCGGGGGTCGGCGGACGGCGGACGGCGCGGAGCCGAACGCGAGCGGCGGGGCACGGGAGGCGGTGCCCGCCCGGTGCGGCGCGCCGCCCCGGCCGAAACCGCTCGTACAACCACCGAACGACCGATCCGTTTTTTTGCGTTCCCCTCCACCTGCGTGCCGCCATCCCGTACAAGCGAAACAGCAGGCGGTGCGCGGACGGCGGCCGCCGTGTTCCGTATCGGAGTGGCCATGTCCGAACCGCTGTCCGCCGCCCGCTTCCTCGCGGCGCTCAAGGCCGAGGGCGTGCGGGTCGTCGAGGTCGACGGCTGGGAGACGCACAACCGCAACAGCAAGGGGCCGTGGGGTCCGGTGCACGGCGTGATGGTGCACCACACCGCGACGTCCGGGGCCGAGCGCACCGTCAAGCTCTGCTACGACGGCCGGCCCGACCTGCCGGGGCCGCTCTGCCACGGCGTGATCACCAAGGACGGCACGGTGCACCTGGTGGGCCACGGCCGCGCCAATCACGCGGGCCTGGGCGACGATGACGTCCTGCGCGCGGTGATCGCGGAGAAGCGGCTGCCCCCGGACAACGAGAGCAACACCGACGGCAACCGCGTCTTCTACGGCTTCGAGTGCGAGAACCTCGGCGACGGCGACGACCCCTGGCCCGAGGCCCAGATGGCGGCCCTGGAAAAGGCCGCTGCGGCCGTCTGCCGGGCCCACGGCTGGACCGAGCGCTCCGTGATCGGCCACCTGGAATGGCAACCGGGCAAGATCGACCCCACGGCTTCACCATGGCCTCCCTACGCGACCGCATCGCCGCCCGCCTGAAGTGACCGGCCGGCGGGGCCCGGCCGGCACGAGCGGCGTGCCCGGCCGGTACGAGCAGGGGGGCCGGGCCGGTGTCGCACCCCCAAGCGACAATGGGCCCTGTGACCGGCCCCGCCCCCGACCCGCTGCCCGGCCTCCGGGCCCTCCACCCCCGCCTGCCCTCCCCCCTCCAGGAGGTCGAGGACGGGGCGTTCGCCCGGCGCGGGGCGGTTGGTGCTCAAGCGGGACGATCTGATCCACCCGGATCTGCCGGGAAACAAGTGGCGCAAGCTGGAGCCGAATCTGCGGGCGGCCGCCGCGGCGGGCGCGCGGACGTTGCTGACGTTCGGCGGGGCCTACTCCAACCATCTGCGGGCGACCGCGGCGGCCGGCCGGCTGCTGGGGTTCGGCACCATCGGTGTGGTCCGCGGTGACGAGCTGGCCGGTGCCCCGCTCAATCCGTCGCTGGCCCGCTGCGCCGCCGACGGGATGCGGCTGCACTTCCTCGACCGGGACAGCTACCGCCGCACGTCCGACCCCGCGGTGCTGGCCGCCCTGCACGACCGGTTCGGCGCGTTCCACGTCCTCCCGGAGGGCGGCAGCAACGCCCTTGCCGCACAAGGCTGTACGGAGCTGGGCCGGGAGCTGCGCGGTGTGGCGGACACGGTCGGGGTGGCCTGCGGCACGGGCGGCACCCTGGCCGGTCTCGCCGCGGGACTGGGCCCGGACCGGCGGGCTCTCGGCGTCGCCGTGCTGAAGGGCGGCCGCCCGCACTTCCTCCAGGGGACGGTCGAGGAGCTGCAGCGGGCCGCGTTCGGCGGGCCGCGCGGCGACTGGCGGCTGGCGGACCGCTTCCACTGCGGCGGTTACGCCCGCCGCACGCCCGAACTGGACGCGTTCGCGGACGCCTTCGAGCGGCGGCACGACCTGCCGCTGGAGCGGATCTACGTCGCGAAGCTGCTGTACGGACTGACCACGCTGGCCGAGGAGGGCGCGTTCCCGGCCGGCAGCACGGTCGCCGCGGTGATCACCGGCGCGCCGTGAGGCCGCGTGCCGGCCGGCGTCAGGAGGTGCCCTCCCGGTACGCCGTGGCCTCCTCCAGGTCGAGCCGGCGCAGCAGCGTGCGCAGCATCTCGTCGTCGATCCGCCGGGCGTCCCGCAGCCGGACGAAGACCCGCCGCTCGGTGTCGATCATTTCCCGGGCCAGCCGCCGGTAGGTCTCGTCGGCGGACTCCCCGGTCACCTCGTTGACCGCGCCGAGCCGCTCCCACACGGAGTCGCGGCGCCGTTCCATGACGGTGCGCAGCCGGTCCGAGAGGGGGCCGGGCAGCGCGTTGCGCTCGTCCCTGAGCAGTTCCGTGAGGCGTTCCTCGGCGGCCCGGGACGCCTCGTTCTGGGCCTGCGCCTCGGCCAGCGTCTCGGCCTGCGTGTCCCGGCCGGGCAGCCGCAGGGCGCGGATCAGTACGGGCAGTGTCAGGCCCTGGATCACGAGGGTGCCGATGACGGTGGTGAAGGTCAGGAAGAGCACCAGGTCACGCCCCGGGAAGGGCCCGCCGTCCTGCACGGTGGCCGGCACCGAGAACGCGATGGCCAGCGACACCACCCCGCGCATCCCGGCCCAGCCGACGATCACCGGCGCGGTCCAGTTCACCCCGGGCTCGCGGGCGCGGATCCGGGCGGACAGCAGCCGCGGCAGGAAGGTCGCGGGGAAGACCCAGACGAAGCGGGCCCCGACCACGACGACGAAGACCACCGCCGCGTACGCCAGCGCCGGGCCCGCACCGTACGCCCCCAGGCCGCGCGCCACGACCGGCAGCTGGAGCCCGATCAGCGCGAAGACCGCGGACTCCAACAGGAAGGAGATCACCTTCCAGACGGCGTCCTCCTGGAGCCGGGTCTCGAAGTCGACCTGCCAGGACCGGTGCCCCAGGTAGAGGCCCACCACGACGACGGCGAGCACCCCGGAGGCGCCGACCTGCTCGGCCGCCGCGTAGGCGACGAACGGGATGAGCAGCGAGAGGGTGTTCTCCAGCAGCGCGGACTCCCGCAGCCGCACACGCAGCCAGTGCAGCGGCACCATCAGGACGACCCCGATGCCGATGCCGCCCAGGGACGCCAGGGCGAACTCCTTGATCCCGTCGCTCCAGGTGGCGCCGGCGCCGACGGCCGCGGCCACCGCGACCTTGTAGGCGGTGATCGCGGTGGCGTCGTTGACCAGCGATTCGCCCTGCAGGATCGTGGTGATCCGGTGCGGCAGCCCGAGCCGGCGGGCGATGGCGGTGGCCGCGACGGCGTCCGGCGGGGCGACGACCGCCCCCAGGACCAGCGCCGAGGTCAGCGGCAGGTCCGGGACGAGGAGGTAGACCGCGTACCCGACCACCAGCGTCGCGAACAGCACGTAGCCCACCGACAGCAGCGCCACCGGCCGCAGATTGGCCCGCAGGTCCAGATAGGAGCTGTCCAGCGCCGCGGTGTGCAGCAGCGGGGGCAGCACCAGCGGCAGCACGATGTGCGGATCGAGGGTGTAGTTCGGCAGGCCGGGGATGTACGACGCGGCGAGCCCGGCGGCCACGAGCAGCAGGGGTGCCGGCACCGGCGTCCGGCGCGCCAGCCCGGCGACCGCCGCGCTCCCCGCGACCAGCAAGAACAGCGACATCACAGCCATCTGCCCGTTCCGTCCCCTCGCCCCGACGCCGACCGTCCCGGCGATCTAACCTGGCCATCATGAGCGAGTGCACGCACGTGGCCGGACTTCCGCGCGCCGAACCGACGCCGCTGAGCGCCACCTGCCGGGAGTGCGAGGCGGTCGGCAGCCATCCCGTACAGCTGCGGCTGTGCCTGGTCTGCGGGCACGTCGGCTGCTGCGATTCCTCGCCGTACCGGCATGCGACGGGGCATTTCCAGGAGACCGGGCACCCGGTGATGCGGACCTTCGAGCCGGGCGACTCCTGGCGCTGGTGTTTCGTCGACCAGGTACTGGTCTGAGGTGAGAGCGGGGTGTGGGAAAAACGGCGTGAGGTGTTCCCCGGCGTCCGTTTAGCCTTCAAGAATGATCCGCGAAGCGACCCCCGACGACGTCCCCGTCCTCCTCGCCATGATCGGCGAGCTGGCCGCCTACGAACGTGTCCCCGAAGCCGCCCGGGCCACCGAGCCGCAGCTGAAGGAGGCGCTCTTCGGGTCGCAGCCGGCGGCCTTCGCGCTGATCGCCGAGGCCGATGGCGCTCCGGTGGGCTTTGCCCTGTGGTTCCGGAACTTCTCGACCTGGACGGGCACGCACGGTGTCTATCTGGAGGACCTCTACGTGCGTCCCGAGGCGCGCGGCGGTGGCCACGGCAAGGCGCTGCTGGCCGCCCTCGCGGAGATCTGCGTGGCCCGCGGGTATGAGCGTTTCGAGTGGTCAGTCCTGGATTGGAATGAACCATCCATCGGTTTTTACCGGTCGATCGGTGCCCGACCCATGGACGAATGGACGGTCTTCCGGCTCACTGGAGAGGCACTGCACAACCTCGCGGGCGCGTCACGCGTCAACGGAGGGTAATCGCCCACGATTTGGCGGTGCACACCCCTAGCCACTGTCCGTACCCGTGGATTTACAATCAGTGACAGCGGGGAGGTCCGGTGATGCGGGCCGTTCGCCGCCCGGAGAGCGGTCGTGCCTCTTCCGGGCGACATCGGCCCGCAGATCGCGATAGCGTCACAGCCGAACCATGTGCCGCGCCGGATCGTTCTCCTTTCGTCGGAGGGGAGAAAGGACCGGCGCGAAATATCCCCAACCACGCGAATATCGCGTATTCCAGCTCAACCAGCTTGTGCCACCTTGGAGGTGAGGGTGTCCCAGATCGCAGGCGAGCCCGGGACTCAGGACTTCGTGGAAGTCCGTCTGCCCGCTGCGGGTGCCTACCTGTCCGTGCTGCGTACGGCCACGGCCGGGCTCGCAGCCCGCTTGGACTTCACCCTCGACGAGATCGAGGATCTGCGCATCGCGGTCGACGAGGCCTGCGCGATCCTGCTGCAACAGGCCGTCTCCGGCAGTGTGCTGAGCTGCGTCTTCCGCCTGATCGACGACGCACTGCAGGTGACCGTGTCCGCCCCGACGACCGACGGCCGCGCCCCGGAGCGCGACACCTTCGCCTGGACGGTGCTCTCCGCACTGGCCGGCAAGGTCGATTCCACCGTCGCCGAGGACCGTACGGTCACCATCAGTCTGTACAAGGAGCGCGGCGCCGGTCCCGGACCGTCATGACCGAACAGGGGGCCCCGTGAAAGATCTCGAACGCGGCGGGCGGATGGCGTCCAGTGCGACCATCCCCGGTCAGCAGGCCCGGCCGCATCCGGTGGGCGTAGACGACCACGGCGGCCGGTTGGACGCGGCGGAGCAGGCAGAGCGGGCGGACCACATGGACCAGAGCGAGCAGCAGGGGCAGCAGGCGCATCGGCATGATGCGCCGGCTCCCGACGACACGCTGCAGGAACCACAGCATTCCCAGGAGCCACAGGACCGCAACGGCGCCCGGGCGATGTTCTACGAGCTGCGCAAGCTGCCCGACGGCTCACCGGAGCGCGCGGAGCTGCGCAACACCCTCGTCCGCATGCACCTCCCGCTCGTCGAGCACCTGGCCCGACGGTTCCGCAACCGCGGCGAGCCCCTCGACGACCTGACCCAGGTCGCCACCATCGGCCTGATCAAGTCGGTGGACCGGTTCGACCCGGAGCGCGGCGTGGAGTTCTCCACGTACGCCACGCCCACGGTCGTCGGCGAGATCAAGCGGCACTTCCGCGACAAGGGCTGGGCGGTCCGCGTCCCGCGTCGCCTCCAGGAGCTGCGGCTGTCCCTGACGACGGCGACCGCCGAGCTCTCCCAGCGGCACGGCCGGGCGCCCACGGTGCACGAGCTGGCCGAGCACCTGTCGATCTCCGAGGAAGAGGTCCTGGAGGGCCTGGAGTCGGCCAACGCCTACAGCACGCTCTCCCTGGACGTCCCGGACACCGACGACGAGTCGCCGGCCGTCGCCGACACCCTCGGCGCGGAGGACGAGGCGCTGGAGGGGGTCGAGTACCGCGAGTCCCTCAAGCCGCTGCTGGAGGACCTCCCGCCGCGCGAGAAGAAGATCCTCCTCCTCCGCTTCTTCGGCAACATGACCCAGTCCCAGATCGCCCAGGAGGTCGGCATCTCCCAGATGCACGTCTCCCGCCTGCTGGCCCGCACCCTGGCCCAACTCCGCGACAAGCTCCTCGTGGAGGAGTGACCCACGGTAGCCACGGGAATACCCTCCCACCCCACCCCGTTGAGGCCCCGTAGGGGGCGCTCGGACCCCCTAGGGAATCCGTTCGCCTCTCCCCTACGGGGCCTCTTCACACCCTGTGGCCCGCCCGCGATCACCCCCGTTACGTCCACCCCCACCCGGCCTCCCCCACATCCCCTACGGGAGGGGGCGGGCCGGAGGGGCCTTGTACGTGGACGTAAAGCGAAGCAGTCCACGTACAAGGCCCCGGAGGCCCGTCACCGCACCCCACAACACCCGGCCCGCCGCTGGGGCACCTCCCAGCGTTAGCTGGGGGAGCAACCGCGAGAACAACCGCGGCGGGAAAGACAGATACGCACGGGGCGCCGCAAGCACACAACGGCGAGAAACTACCGCGGCGGGACGGCCAAGTACGTGGGGAAGCCCCTACTCCCGCGGACCGATCCCCAACGCCTCCGTAGCCGTCGGATTGACCAGCAGGACGAGGACGACCAGCGCGACCAGCGCCAGCGCGACGCCGCCCGCGACCAGCGTGCCGCCGCCGTGCACCAGCGTCCACGCCACCGGCAGGGCGACGATCTGGGTGATCAGGGAGGGGCCCCGGCTCCAGCGGCGGCGCAGCCACAGTCCGCGCGCGGCGACCAGCGGCAGCACCGCCAGCGCGAGCACGGTCACCCCGCCCATCTCCGCCTGCTGCGGGCTGTCCGGCGAGCCCGTGAGCCCCATGAACAGCATGTAGGCGCCGAGGGCGGCCAGGGCCAGGCCCTCGATCCCGGTGAGGGCCGCGGCGGCGCTCAGCCGGGCGGGCCGCGGGCCGGCCGGTGCGGTCGCGGCGGGGGCGCCGGCGGCGCGCTTCACGGACTGCTTCTGCTGACTGCTCACCCCAGCAGGGTAGCGCCGGCGGCCCCCGCGCCCCGGAACGCCCTGGACGCGGACGGGGCGTGAGCCCGGTACCAGCAGGTAGGTACGCTGCTGCACATGCGCGCTCTCCTCGTGGTCAATCCCGCTGCTACCACCACCAGTGCGCGCACCCGCGAGGTCCTCACCCATGCCCTCGCCAGCGACCTGAAGCTGGAGGTCGCCGAGACCCGGTACCGCGGGCACGCCCGGGATCTGGCCCGGCAGGCCACCGAGGGCGGGGAGACCGAGCTGGTCGTGGCGCTGGGCGGGGACGGCACGGTCAACGAGGTCGTCAACGGTCTGCTGGCGAACGGCCCCGATCCCGAGTCGCACCCCGGCTGGCCGTGGTCCCCGGCGGCTCCACCAATGTCTTCGCCCGCGCCCTCGGGCTGCCCAACGACGTCGTGGAGGCCACCGGCGCCCTCCTGGACGCGCTGCGCGACGGCAGCGAGCGCACCATCGGCCTGGGTCTCGCCGCGGGCACCCCGGGTACGGAGGACGAGGGCGTACCGGAGCGCTGGTTCACCTTCTGCGCGGGCTTCGGTTTCGACGCCGGGGTCGTCGGCCGGGTCGAGCAGCAGCGGGAACGCGGCAAGCGTTCGACGCATGCCCTGTACATGCGACAGGTCGTACGGCAGTTCCTGGGAGAGGCGAACCGCCGGCAGGGGGTCATCACCCTCGAACGCCCGGGCGGCGAGGACGGCGCGGAGGGTACGGCGGAGATCGTCGAGAACCTCGCGCTGGCCATAATCTGCAACACCGCTCCGTGGTCCTACCTGGGCAACCGTCCGATCTATCCGTCCCCGGACGCTTCGTTCGACACGGCCCTCGATCTGTTCGCACTGAGCAAGCTGTCGCCCTCGGCGGTGGCCCGTTATGCCACGCAGCTGCTCACGTCAACCCCGGAGCGCGGCCCCCATGGCAAGCACGCGCTCTCACTTCACGACCTCACGAACTTCACCTTGCATTCGCAGGTGCCGCTGCCCTTCCAGATGGACGGTGACCACCTGGGCCTGCGCACGAGTGTGACGTTCACAGGCGTTCGCCGTGCACTGCGTGTGATTGTGTGAGCAGTAGGGCCCAAAGTCCTTTCACTCGAACGTTTAGGCTGGTTCCCACCCCCTGGAATGACGGCTGTGACCGAGGCGACACCAAGGAATCAAAAAAAAGTTTCCGGAAGGGGTTGTATCCGCAGCCGAGGTTTGCGAGTCTCTTCATGGCGATCGGGACGGCCGCTTTACCGGCCCCCTTGAGAGCCCGAATCCTCCTCCTCATTCCCAGGACCGCACCAGTTCACAACTGGAGTTCGGCCCTTCCCTTGCGGGGGGATTCGTGAAAGCGTTCACATTCACAAGCAACGATCCCGTCACACGAGGAGATGGAGCAGCCATGGACTGGCGTCACCGCGCCGTTTGCCGCGAGGAAGACCCCGAGCTCTTCTTCCCTATCGGCAACACCGGTCCTGCGCTGCTGCAGATCGAGGAAGCCAAGGCCGTCTGCCGCCGCTGCCCCGTCATGGAGCAGTGCCTGCAGTGGGCGCTTGAGTCCGGCCAGGACTCCGGCGTCTGGGGTGGTCTGAGCGAGGACGAGCGCCGCGCGATGAAGCGCCGTGCAGCTCGCAACCGGGCGCGCAACGCCAGCGCCTGAGCCAGCCGCCCCGTGGCCCCCGAGCCGCAGCGCGCAGTACCCCCGATGCACTCACGGCGCTGAGAAGCCCGGTCGTTATCGCATCGCAATAGCTTTGAGCCCCGGACCGATTGGTCCGGGGCTTGTTGCTGTTTCCGGCCTTGTTGCTGTTTCCGGCACTTGTTGCCGTTTCCGGGACCGGCGGCGGGCCCGGGCCGGCCCACCGCGCCACGGCCGGCGGGGCTTCCCCCTCGGGGCTTTCCCCTCGGGGGCCTCCCCCGGTCCCGCCTAGTGCTACTTCTCCGGCCGTACCGGGATGTCGAGGAGGACCCGGGTGCCGCGCTCGGGAGCCCGCACCATGTCGAAGGTGCCGCCCAACTCCCCCTCCACCAGGGTCCGTACGATCTGCAGCCCCAGGTTTCCGGCGCGCTGCGGGTCGAAGTCCTCGGGCAGGCCGCGGCCGTTGTCCTGGACGGTGACGATCAGCCGGGGGTCGGTACGGCTGCCGCCGCGCACCGCGCCCACCTCGACGATGCCGTGCTCGGCCTGGTCGAAGGCGTGCTCCAGGGCGTTCTGCAGGATTTCGGTGAGGACCATCGACAGCGGGGTGGCCACCTCGGCGTCGAGGATGCCGAAGCGCCCGGTGCGGCGGGTGGTCACCTTGCCCGGGGAGATCTCCGCGACCATGGCCAGCACCCGGTCGGCGATCTCGTCGAACTCGACCCGTTCGTCCAGGTTCTGGGACAGCGTCTCGTGCACGATCGCGATCGAACCGACCCTGCGCACGGCCTCGTTGAGCGCCTCGCGGCCCTGCTCGGAATCCATCCGGCGGGACTGCAGGCGTAGCAGCGCGGCCACTGTCTGCAAATTGTTCTTCACCCGGTGGTGGATTTCCCGGATGGTGGCGTCCTTGGTGATCAGTTCCCGTTCGCGGCGGCGCAGTTCGGTGACGTCCCGCAGTAGCACCAGGGATCCGATATGCGTGCCCTTCGGTTTGAGCGGAATGGCGCGCAATTGAATCACGCCGTCATTGCCCTCGACCTCGAATTCCCGGGGCGCCCAGCCGCTGGCGAGCTTGACCAGTGCCTCGTCCACCGGGCCGCGGGCCGGGGCCAGTTCGGCGGTGGCCTGGCCGAGGTGGTGGCCCACGAGGTCCGCGGCGAGACCGAGCCGGTGGTAGGCGGAGAGCGCGTTGGGGCTGGCGTACTGGACGACGCCGTCCGCGTCGAGCCGGATCAGCCCGTCGCCGGCGCGCGGGGAGGCGTCCATGTCGACCTGCTGGCCGGGGAAGGGAAACGTTCCGGCAGCGATCATCTGGGCGAGGTCGGAGGCGCTCTGGAGGTAGGTGAGCTCCAGCCGGCTGGGGGTGCGTACGGTCAGCAGGTTGGTGTTCCGGGCGATCACGCCGAGCACCCGGCCCTCGCGCCGTACCGGGATGGACTCGACCCGGACCGGAACTTCCTCTCGCCACTCCGGGTCGCCCTCGCGTACGATGCGGCCCTCGTCCAAAGCGGAATCCAGCATCGGCCGGCGTCCCCGGGGCACCAGGTGGCCGACCATGTCGTCCTGGTAGGAGGTGGGTCCGGTGTTGGGACGCATCTGGGCGACCGAGACGTAACGGGTACCGTCGAGCGTCGGGACCCAGAGGACGAGATCGGCGAAGGACAGGTCGGAGAGCAGCTGCCACTCCGAGACCAGCATGTGGAGCCACTCGAGGTCGGAGTCGCTCAGAGCGGTGTGCTGTCGTACGAGATCGTTCATGGAGGGCACGTCTTGGAGCCTACCGGCGTACGGTATGACTGTTCTCCCCGCAAGGGCATGGACAAGTGAGAATGGTCTAGTCCAGAATTCAGCAAAGACCTCCGCTCTCCCCGCACAGGAGGGCGGAACGAGGCCAGAAGCGCTCTCTGCCCTGACTGCGCGGAGGCCTCCGATCGACCGACCCCAGGACGGGACGGCGACCCCACCGCACACAGGGGAGCCCACCGTCCGCACAGCGGGGCCGGCCGATGTCAGCTCCGGGCTGCGGTGCCGATGACAGGTTGAGGGTCCTGTCCCGGCGCCGCGGCCCGCGGGTGTTTCCGGGGCCGGTGGCGGCCCGCGGGTGTTTCCGGGGCCGGTGGCGGCCCGGCTCGAAGATCCACGTTTCCGTACGGCACAACCCGGGATGCATGCTACCTTCGTTCTGGACCGAGCGATACAAAATGTCGCCCGGCGGACGGAGGGGCGCGCCCGCGCGGCGGGGGCGCCGGACACGGATGGGGAGGGGCACGTTCCATGGGTGCACTCAGCGGCAGGACGGCACTGGTCACCGGCGGCGGCAGGGGGATCGGCCGGGCGATCTCGGAACGGCTGGGGCGGGACGGCGCCCGGGTGGCCGTCCACTACGGCCACGACGAGGCGGCGGCGAAGGAGACGGTCGCGGCGATCGAGGCCGCGGGCGGCACGGCCTTCACCGTCCGGGCCGAACTGGGCGTGCCGGGCGACGCGGAGGCGCTGTGGGCCGCGTTCGACGAGCAGGCCGCCGGGCTGGACGTCCTGGTCAACAACGCCGGGATCAACAAGGCGGTGGACGGGACGCTCAAGGGGATCGGCGAGCTCGCCGAGGAGGACTTCGACCGGCTCTTCGCGGTCAACACCAAGGCGCCGTTCTTCCTGGTGCAGCGGGGGCTGTCCCGGCTGCGTGACGGCGGGCGGATCGTGAATGTCTCCACCGGTCTGACCCGCGGCGCCGCGAAGCCGGAGCTGATCGCGTACGCCATGTCCAAGGGGGCGGTCGACGTCTTCACCTCGACCCTCGCCAAGGACCTGGGGCCGCGGGGCATCACGGTCAATGCGGTGGCGCCCGGGGCGGTGGACACCGACATGAACGCCGGCTGGCTGCGGGGTGAGAGCAACGCCGCGGCCCGGGAGCGGCTGCGCGGGCTGTCGCCGCTGGGCCGGGTCGCGGGCGGCGCGGAGATCGCTGACATCGTGGCCTTCCTGGCCTCGGACGACAGCCGGTGGGTGACCGGGCAGTGGATCGACGCGACGGGCGGCGGGCTGCTCTGACGCCGCCTCACCGGGTCGTCACCGTACCGACGGAAAGCCGCCGGCCGCCGTTCCGCGCCGCCACCCGGTCCGGGCGGCCGCCCTCTGATAGATTGGTCTATACCACCTCTCCATAGACCCTTCTCCAGAACGGCAGGCCAAGCGTGGAAGTTGTCATCGTTCCGGACGCCACGGCAGGCGGCGAGCTGATCGCGGAGGCCATCGCCACCCTGGTGCGGCGCAAGCCCCATGCGCTGCTGGGGGTGGCCACCGGCTCGACCCCGCTGCCCATCTACCAGGCGCTTGCGGCGAAGGTGCGGGCCGGCGAGGTGGACGCCTCGCGGACCCGGATCTGCCAGCTCGACGAGTACGTCGGACTGCCGGCCGGGCACCCCGAGTCCTACCGCTCGGTGGTGCTGCGCGAGGTGGTCGAGCCGCTCGGTCTGGACGAGGGCGCGTTCCTGGGTCCGGACGGCACGGCCGAGGACGTGCCGGCCGCCTGTGAGGCGTACGACCGGGCGCTGGGTGAGGCCGGCGGGGTGGACCTCCAGCTGCTGGGCATCGGCACCGACGGGCACATCGGCTTCAACGAGCCCTGCTCCTCGCTGGCGTCGCGGACCCGCATCAAGACGCTGACCCGGCAGACCCGGGAGGACAACGCCCGGTTCTTCGACAGCCTCGACGAGGTCCCGCACCACGTCATCACCCAGGGCATCGGCACGATCCTGGAGGCCCGGCACCTGGTGCTGCTGGCCACCGGCGAGGGCAAGGCGGACGCGGTGGCCCGTGCGGTGGAGGGCCCGGTGGCCGCGCTGGTCCCGGCCTCCGCGCTCCAGTTGCACCCGCACGCCACGGTCGTCGTCGACGAGGCCGCGGCCGGCAAGCTGAAGCTCGCCGACTACTTCCGCGCCACGTACGCGGCGAAGCCGGAGTGGCAGGGCCTCTGATCCTTCCGGCGGGCCGGCGCCCGCCGGTGATCCGGCCGGGGCGTTCCTACGGGAGCGCCCCGGCCGGTTTCGTCTCTCGGCGGGTCCCGGGGTCTCGGCCGGTCCGGGTCCCAGCCGGTCCGGGCCCCAGCCGGTCCGGGTCCCAGCCGGTCCGGGTCCCAGCCGGTCCGGGTCCCAGCCGGTCCGGGCCTCAGCCGGCCCGGGCCTCAGCGGCGCCCGGTGAGGGCCTCGGCCGCGGCCTGGCCGCAGACCCGGGCGGCGCCGTGGGTGGCGAGGTGCAGGGCGCCTTGGGGCGGGGCCTGGGGGACGCCCATTTCGACGACGGCGGAGTCGGGGCGGGCGGCCAGGAGGGCGGCCAGCGCGTCGGCCATCCAGGGATGGCGGTGGACGTCGCGGACGACGGCCACGATCCGGCGGCCGGCGGCCGCGGTGAGCAGGCCCTCGACCAGGGCCGGGGTGCCGGCCGCGGCGGCGACGTCCGCGGTGTAGGTGCCGGTGCCGGTGCCCGGCAGCAGGCGGGCCAGTTCGGCGGCCACACCCCACGGCGTCTCGTCGCCGACCGCGATGTTGGCGAGCGGGGTGAAGGCCGCGACGTACGCGGCGGCGGTCAGCGGTGCGTAGGGCCGCTCGCCGGTGGTGCGGCGCAGGGCACGCCGGGCGGCGGTGAGGCCGATGCCCGGTGCGGGCGCGGCCCCTCCCCCGCGGCCCCCTCCCCCGCGGCCCCCTCCCCCGCGTCCGCGGCCTGGGTCCAGCGGGCCAGGGCGCGCACCCGTGCCGCGGCATCGGCCAGCCGCTCCTCCGGCAGTTCGCCGTCGCGCACGGCCGCCACCAGGGCGTCGCGCAGCCGCAGCACGGTGTCCTCGTCGGCCAGTCCGCCGCCCACGCAGATCGCGTCCGCGCCGGCCGCGAGGGCGAGCACGCTGCCGCATTCGATGCCGTAGGTGGCGGAGATGGCCTGCATCTCCATGCCGTCGGTGACGATCAGGCCGTCGAAGCCGAGACCGCCCTCGGTGGCGGGGGCGCGCAGCAGGCCGTGCAGGGCGGCCGGGCTGAGCGTGGCGGGGCGTTCGCCGTCCAGGGCGGGCAGCAGGATGTGCGCGCTCATCACGGCGCGGGTGCCGGCCGCGATCGCGGCGTGGAACGGGACGAGTTCGCGTTCCCGGAGGGTGGGCAGGTCGGCGGCGATCCGCGGCAGGTCGAGGTGGGAGTCGACGGCGGTGTCGCCGTGGCCGGGGAAGTGCTTGGTGCAGGCGGCCACGCCGGCGGACTGCAGGCCCTCCACGTAGGCGGCGGTGTGCCGGGCGACCAGCCGCGGGTCGGCGCCGAAGGAGCGGACGCCGATGACCGGGTTGTCCGGGTTGGAGTTGACGTCGGCGGACGGTGCCCAGTTGAGGGTGATGCCGCATTCGGCCAGCCGGCGGCCGAGTTCCCGGGCGACCGCGCGGGTCAGGGCCGGGTCGTCGACGGCGCCGAGCGCGTGGTTGCCGGGGAAGGAGGAGCCGCCGCGCACTTCGAGGCGGGTGACGTCGCCGCCCTCCTCGTCGACGGCGACCAGGACGTCCTCGCGTTCCCGGCGCAACCGGGCGGTCAGGGCGGCGAGTTGGCCGGGGTCCTCGACATTGCGGCCGAACAGGCCGACCGAGGTGAGGCCCTCGTCGAGCCGGCGCAGCAGCCAGTCGGGGGCGGTGGTGCCGGTGAAGCCGGGCTGGAGGACGGCGAGCGCGTCGCGGGTGAGGGTGTCGGTGGGGCGTACCGGGCGGACGAGTGGTGGCATGGCGTGCGTTATCCCTTCACTGCGCCGGAGGTGAGACCGCCGACCGCCTTGCGTTGCAGGAACAGGAAGAGGACGAGGATCGGGACGGCGAAGAGGGAGGCGGCGGCCATGGTGGCGCCCCAGTCGTCGCCGAACTGGCTCTGGAACTGCGAGAGCCACAGCGGCAAGGTGCCCGCGTCCGGCTCCTTGTTGAGGACCAGCACCAGGGGGAACTCGTTCCAGGCGGTGATGAAGCCGAAGAGCGAGGTGGCCATCAGGCCGGGTGCCAGCAGCGGGAAGACGACCTTGCGGAACGCCTGCCGCCGGGAGCAGCCGTCGACCATCGCGGACTCCTCCAGTTCCCTGGGCACCGCGGCGACGTAGCCGCGCAGCGTCAGCAGGGTGAAGGGCAGCACCATCAGCGTGTAGAAGCAGGTGAGCGGTACCAGGCTGTTGAGCAGGTCGGCGTCCCGGACGATCAGGTAGATGGAGATCACCATGACCTCCCAGGGCGCCATCTGGGCGACCATGAAGGTCAGCAGGATGCCGCGGCGGCCCTTGAAGCGCATCCGGGTGAGGGCGAACGCCCCGCAGAGCGCGATGACCAGGGACAGCCCGACGGCCAGGACGGTCACGACGGCCGAGTTGCCGGCCAGGGCCCAGAAATGGGGGGCGTTCACGGCCGTCGCGAAGTGCTCGACGGTGCCGTGGAAGGGGAACCACACCGGGTCCTCGGTGATGATGTCCCGGGTCGGTTTGAAGGCCGTGCTGAACATCCAGTAGACGGGGAAGGCGAAGCCGAGGGCGAGCAGGGCCGCCGTGGCGTTGGGCCAGATGCGGCCGGCTGTCGAAAGGGCCGTGCGCTTCACAGCTCGTTCTCCTCTTGCTGTTCCTGCTTGAGCGTCAGGCGCAGGTAGTACGCGGTCAGCACGAGCAGCACGGCGATGGTCAGCAGGGAGATCGCGGCGCCCATGCCGAAGTGGAGGTTGCCGACGCCCTCGGTGAAGGCGTAGATCGGCAGGGTTTCGGTGAGCCGGTCCGGGCCGCCCTGGTTGATCGCGAAGATCTGCGGGAACGCCTTGAAGACCCAGATGATCTCCAGGAACGTGGTGGCCAGGAAGAACGGCTTGAGGAAGGGGAAGGTGACGGAGGTGAAGACCTTCCAGGTGCCGGCCCCGTCCATCCGGGCGGCTTCGTAGAGCTCCCGGGGGATGGTCGTGGTGGCGGCGTAGAGGTTGAGGGCCACGAACGGCAGGGACTGCCAGACGATCAGCACGGTGATCACGAAGAAGGTCGACAGCTGGGTGCCGACCCAGTCGTAGTGGGCCATGGCGTGCCAGCCGAGTGTGTCGAGCAGCCAGTTGACGACGCCGTAGCGGGAGTCGAAGAGCCACTGGAAGACGGTGGTGGCGGCGACCACCGGCATCGCCCAGGCCAGGACCAGCGCGAGCGACAGGGTCAGCCGCATCCTCTTGCCGAGCCGGGCCAGCAGCAGGCCGATCAGTACGCCCAGGACCATGATCAGGACGACGTTGACCGCGGTGAAGACGACGGTCCGGAGGGTGACCCGCCAGAACTGCTCGCTGCCCAGGACCTCCTGGTAGTTGCCGATCCCGCGCCAGTCGGTGAGGTGCTGGATCAGCTCCTTCATGTTGAGGTTCTGGAAGGAGATCAGGAGGTTGCGGACCAGCGGCCAGCCGAGGAAGACGGCGGTCGCGAGCAGGGCGGGCAGCAGGAGGAGATACGGGGTGTGGCGGGTGGGAGGACGAGGAGTGTGGGGGGTGGGAGGACGAGGAGTGCGGCGGGCGGGAGGACGAGGAGTGCGGCGGGCGGGCCGTGTGCCGCCGGTGCCGCGGTCGGGCGGGGCTGCCCCCTTGCCGGTGCGCGGCGCGGTCTTCTCCACCGCGGCGTCGTGCTGCGCTGCCATGGGCCCCTGCTCCCCCTTTGTTGTCGCCGTGTTGCCGTGAAGGCCGGTGTGCACCCGCTGACGCGCGTACGGGGCCGGGGACGGCCGGCCCCGTACGCAGCCGGTGTGGTTACTGCTTGGCGAGCCGCGCGTTGATCTCGGACTCGATGTCCTTGGCGGCGTCGGCCGGGGACTTACCGTTCAGCACGGCCGTCATGTAGTTCTTGAGGGGATTCGGGACGTTCTCCACGGCGGCCCACTGCGGAATGAGCGGAGTGGTGCCGCCGGACTTCTGTGCCGCGGGGGCGGCGGCCGCGGCGGCCGGATTCTCCTTGGCGGCGCCGGCCAGGTCGGGGGACTTCGGGGTCCAGCCGACCTCCTTGACCATCTGCCCGTCGTTCTCCTTGGAGAGGGCGACCTTCAGGAATTCCTTGGCGAGTTCCTGGTTCTTGCCCATTCCGGCCACCGCGAAGTTGGAGCCGCCGAGGAACACTCCCTCGGGCTTGTCCGCGGTCTCACCGGGAATGGTGAAGAATCCGATGTCCTGCTTGATGTCCGGGTTGGCCTTGACGGCGGTGGCGGCCTCGTAGCCCATGGCGATGACGGCGCCGGTCTTGCCCTTGGCGAAGACCTCGGCCTGCTGCGGGGTGGCCTCGTCCTTGTTCTTCGGGGCGGTGCTGAAGGACTGGTACTGCCGGTAGATGTCCATGGCCTTGGAGACCTTGGGGTCGCCGAGGTTGGAGACCCACTTGCCGCCCTGCTTCTTCACCAGTTCGGCGCCGGTGCCGAGGGTCAGCCCGTCGAAGAAGTACCAGTTCTGGCCGGGCAGGTAGAGCGGTTCGGCGTCGGTCTTCTGCTTGATGGTGTCGAAGTCCTTGAAGAGCTCGGAGCGGGTCTTCGGGATGCCCTTGATACCGGCCTTCGCCCAGATCTTCTTGTTGTACATCACCACGCGGTTCCCGGCGTACCAGGGCAGTGCGTACTGCTTTCCGTCCACGATCGACGCCTTGTTGAACGCGTCGTTCCAGTCGGCGCCGATCTCCTTCTTGAGGTCACCGAGGTCGGCCAGGGCGCCCGCCTTGGCGTAGGCGGCGGTCTGGGTGTTGCCGATTTCGACGACGTCCGGCGGGGTGTCCTCGGAAAGGGCGGTGCTCAGCTTCTGCTGAATGCCGTTCCACTGCTGGACCTTGAACTCGACGGTGGCGCCGGTCTTCTTCTTGAATTCCTCGGAGACCTGTTTGGTCCACTGTTCCGGGTTCGACCCGCTCATCACCCATACGGTCAGCTTCTGGCCCTTGAAGCCGTCCGCCCCCGTCTTCCCGCCGTCGCTGGACCCACAGGCAGCGACACTCACCAGCATTCCCGCGACCGCCGTCGCTGCTATGAGCCCACGCTTCATTGCGCTCTCCCCTAAAGGCCGGGTGTGGTCTTTAATGGTTTAGACCAGTTCCCGCAGCTTGGCCTAGACCTTTTGGGGTGTCAAGGGTGTATAAGAGTCGCTGTCAGGTCCGTTACCGGACCGACATCTGGCGGGCCGGGACCTGCGAGAGGGCGCGGGGAACCCTTCCGTGCCACGATGTGAGCCGCTACGTACGGAGGAGCCGGTGACGGCAGCAGGACAGGGGTCGGAGAGGCGGGTCATGGAGACCGAGGGCGGCAGCGCCGAGAGCGGCGGCGGCACGCGGACCGCGCGGGTGCCCAAGTACTACCGCCTCAAGCGGCACTTGCTGGAGATCACCGAAACCCTGCCGCCCGGCACCCCGGTCCCGCCCGAGCGCACCCTCGCCGCGGAGTTCGACACCTCGCGGACCACCGTCCGCCAGGCGCTCCAGGAACTGGTCGTCGAGGGCCGGCTGGAACGCATCCAGGGCAAGGGCACGTTCGTCGCCAAGCCCAAGGTTTCCCAGGCCCTGCAACTGACCTCCTACACGGAGGACATGCGCGCCCAGGGGCTGGAACCGACCTCCCAGCTGCTGGACATCGGGTATGTCACCGCCGACGACCGGCTGGCCGGGCTGCTGGACATCGCGCCGGGCGGGCGGGTGCTGCGCATCGAACGGCTGCGGCTGGCCAGCGGTGAGCCGATGGCGATCGAGACCACCCACCTGTCGGCCAAGCGCTTCCCCGCGCTCCGCCGCAACCTGGTCAAGTACACCTCGCTGTACACCGCGCTGGCCGAGGTCTACGACGTCCGGCCGGCCGAGGCCGAGGAGACCATCGAGACCTCGCTCGCCACCCCGCGCGAGGCCGGACTGCTGGGCACCGACGTCGGCCTGCCGATGCTGATGCTCTCCCGCCACTCCCTCGACGCCCAGGGGCAGCCGGTGGAGTGGGTGCGCTCGGTCTACCGCGGGGACCGCTACAAGTTCGTCGCCAGGCTGCAGCGCCCCACGGACTGAGCAACTCCCCCCGGACCGGGCCCGCCTTACGGGCTGAACACGCCCTACGGACGGGGTACTCCCCGCGGACCGAACGGCGCCGGCGGGCGGTCAACTCCCGCCGCCCGCCGCCGTTCCTCCGCGCGGAGTTGCCATACCGATATGCGGACACCTAGTGACGCGCGCCACGGCCCTGCCATAGATTTCCAGCCGATTGCACAGGAGACAGTCAGGGACGGAGCCACGCTGATGCCAGAGCCAGCCGAATCACCGACCGGAAGACAGGTCGTCACCCCGACGCGCATAGTGGCCGGACTGTGCCTGCTGGCTCCGTTCGTCTCGATGCTGTGGGTGAGTTCGTACGCCAGGATCGAGCCGACGCTGATCGGGATCCCGTTCTTCTACTGGTACCAGATGCTGTGGGTGCTGATCTCGACGGTGCTGACCACCGTCGCGTACAAGCTCGTCCGGCGTGAGCAGCGCCTCCGTAAGGACGGTGGCCGGTGAGCGCCCTCGTGACCGCGGCCCCGGCGACCGTCCGGCTGGCCGCCTCCCAGACCCACGGCGTCAACGGCGTGGCCCTCGCCGTCTTCGTGTTCTTCTTCCTGGCCGTGACGGTCATGGGCTTCCTGGCCGCCCGCTGGCGCAAGGCCGAGCAGTCCGCCAACCTGGACGAATGGGGCCTGGGCGGCCGCAGCTTCGGCACCTGGATCACATGGTTCCTGCTCGGCGGTGACCTCTACACCGCGTACACCTTCGTGGCCGTCCCGGCGGCGGTCTACGCGGCGGGCGCCTCCGGCTTCTTCGCCGTGCCGTACACGATCCTGGTCTACCCGTTCATCTTCCTCTTCCTGCCCCGCCTCTGGTCGGTCTCGCACAAGCACGGCTACGTCACCACCTCCGACTTCGTCCGCGGCCGCTTCGGCTCCAAGGGCCTGTCGCTGGCGGTGGCGCTCACCGGCATCCTCGCCACGATGCCGTACATCGCGCTCCAACTGGTGGGCATCCAGGCGGTGCTGGACGTCATGGGCGTCGGCGGCGGCGAGCACACCAACTGGTTCGTCAAGGACCTCCCGCTGCTGATCGCCTTCGCGGTCCTGGCGGCCTACACCTACTCCTCCGGCCTGCGCGCGCCCGCCCTGATCGCGTTCGTCAAGGACGGCCTGATCTACCTCGTCATCGGCGTGGCGATCATCTACATCCCGATCAAACTGGGCGGCTTCGACGCCATCTTCCACGCGGCGGGCAAGGCGCTCGCGCAGCCCGGCGCCGTCCCCGGCAAACCGCGCGGCGAACTGACCAGCGGCCCCAACGCCCAGTGGGCGTACGCCACGTTGGCGCTCGGTTCGGCCCTGGCGCTGTTCATGTACCCGCACTCGATCACCGCGACGCTGTCCTCGCGCAGCCGCAACGTGATCCGCCGCAACACCACGATCCTGCCGGTCTACTCGCTGATGCTGGGCCTGCTGGCGCTGCTCGGCTTCATGGCGATCAAGGCCGGCACGGACATCCAGGGCAACCCGCAACTCGCCATCCCCCAGCTGTTCGAGGACATGTTCCCCAGCTGGTTCACCGGCGTCGCGTTCGCCGCGATCGGCATCGGCGCCCTCGTCCCGGCGGCCATCATGTCCATCGCGGCCGCCAACCTCTTCACCCGGAACGTCTACAAGGACTTCCTCAGGCAGGACGCCACGCCCGAGCAGGAGCACAAGGTCGCCAAGCTGGTCTCCCTGCTGGTCAAGGTCGGCGCCCTGGTCTTCGTCCTCACCATGGACAAGACCGTCGCGATCAATTTCCAGCTGCTGGGCGGGATCTGGATCCTGCAGACCATGCCGTCCCTGGTCGGCGGCCTGTTCACCCGCTGGTTCCACCGCTGGGCGCTGCTGACCGGCTGGGCGGTCGGCATGCTCTACGGCACGCTCGCGGCGTACGGCGTGGCCAGCCCCACCCAGAAGCACTTCGGCGGCTCCAGCGCGGAGATCCCCGGCATCGGTGAGATCGGCTACATCGGCCTGACCGCGATCGTCCTGAACATCGTCGTCGCGGTCGTCCTCACCTTCGTCCTGCGGGCCTTCAAGGCCCCCGACGGCACGGACGAGACGAGCCCGGCGGACTACACCGCCGACGCGGGCGACGAGGGCGTCGTGGCCGACCTCCCGCCGGCGACGGCGGGGGCTCCGGCGGGGCACTGACCCACCGCGTCCGAAGCAACGGGCCGCCGCCTCCTCCGGGAGGCGGCGGCCCTTTTCGTGCACCCGGTCGGTTCACCCGGTCCTTGAGCGGCTCGGTTTCGAGCAAGGACCGTACAACCGACGATAGCCGAGGCCACTGACAGGCACCGCCCGATCACTCGTTGATCACTCGCGACACACTAGATGTGGGGGTGCGCCCGAGGGGTCACCCCCACATGTATGCTCGTCCTCGCTGTCGCCGCAGGGGAACCCGGTGGGAATCCGGGACTGTCCCGCAACGGTGTACGCGCGCACCCGCCCGCACTTGTTGACGGGCCGCCGTGCGCCCGGAAGTCCGAGGACCTGCCGACGGCACGCCCGCACCGCCATCGGTGCGGACGTCGATACGTCCGGGCCCCGAGGGATGGGCCGATGGACGCCGCGCGGTGTGCCCGCGCACCCCTGACCTGACGGGGTGCCGCATGCCCGCGTGCGCCCGTCGCGCCCCGCCCCTCCCGGCCCCCGCCGAGTGAGGGAGAGCATCACGTGACCATCGCGCCAACGGAACCCGCGTCAGCCGCCGAGGTCGTGCCGCCCGCGGTGGCCACGCCGGCCGCCTCCGACGGCCCGGGCGTCGCCCTGCTGCGCACCCTCACCGACCTGACCGCGGACCTGACCGCGACCGACCCCGGCAAGGTGGCCGCCGCCGCCCTGCGCGGCCGGCACGCGGGTTCCGACGAGGCCGAGTTGCGCGCGCTGGCCACCGAGGCCGCGGCCGGCCTGATCGGTGACGAGCCGGAGTACTCCAAGCTCGCCGCGCGGCTGCTCACCCTCACGATCTCGGAGGAGGCGGCCGAACAGGGGGCGGTCGCCTTCTCCGCCTCCATCGAGGTCGGGCACCGCGAGGGCCTGATCGCCGACGGGACCGCGGAGTTCGTCCGGGCGCACGCGGCGCGGCTGGACGCGCTGGTCGAGCGGGCGCTCGCGGACGGCGCGGACGACCGGTTCGGCTACTTCGGCCTGCGCACCCTGCACTCCCGCTACCTGCTGCGGCACCCCACCACCCGTCAGGTGATCGAGACGCCCCAGCACTTCCTGCTGCGGGTGGCCTGCGGCCTCGCGGAAGACCACAGCGAGCGGGCCCTGGACGACGTCGCCGAGCTGTACCGCCTCACCAGCTCGCTGTCGTACCTCCCCTCCTCCCCCACCCTCTTCAACTCCGGCACCCGCCACCCCCAGATGTCGTCCTGCTACCTGCTGGACTCCCCGCTGGACGAGCTCGACTCGATCTACGACCGCTACCACCAGGTCGCCCGGCTCTCCAAGCACGCCGGCGGCATCGGGCTGTCGTACTCCCGGATCCGGGCCCGCGGTTCGCTGATCCGCGGCACCAACGGGCACTCCAACGGCATCGTGCCGTTCCTGCGCACGCTGGACGCCTCGGTCGCGGCGGTGAACCAGGGCGGCCGGCGCAAGGGCGCGGCCTGCGTCTACCTGGAGACCTGGCACGCGGACATCGAGGAGTTCCTGGAGCTCCGCGACAACACCGGCGAGGAAGCCCGCCGGACGCACAACCTGAACATCGCGCACTGGATCCCGGACGAGTTCATGCGCCGGGTGGAGGCGGACACCGACTGGTCGCTGTTCTCGCCCTCCGACGTCCCCGAGCTGGTGGACCTGTGGGGCGAGGAGTTCGACGCCGCGTACCGCAAGGCCGAGGCCGAGGGCCGGGCGCTCAAGCAGATCCCCGCCCGGGTGCTGTACTCCCGCATGATGCGCACCCTGGCGCAGACCGGCAACGGCTGGATGACGTTCAAGGACGCCGCCAACCGCACCGCCAACCAGACCGCCGAGCCCGGCAAGGTCGTGCACTCCTCCAACCTGTGCACGGAGATCCTGGAGGTGACCGACGACGGCGAGACCGCGGTCTGCAACCTCGGGTCGGTCAACCTCGCCGCCCACCTGGGCAACGACGCCGGCGGCTGGGAGGAGGCGATGGACTGGGAGCGGCTGGACGCCACGGTCCGTACGGCCGTCACCTTCCTCGACCGCGTCGTGGACATCAACTTCTACCCGACCGAGCAGGCCGGCGCCTCCAACTCCCGCTGGCGCCCGGTCGGTCTGGGCCTGATGGGCCTCCAGGACGTCTTCTTCCGGCTGCGGCTGGCCTTCGACTCCCCCGAGGCGAAGTAGCTGTCCACCCGGATCTCCGAGCGGATCATGCTCGCCGCCTACGAGGCGTCCGCCGACCTCGCCGAGCGGCACGGCCCGCACCCGGCCTGGTCCGCGACCCGTACCGCCCGCGGCGTGCTGCACCCCGACCACTACCCGGACGCCGAGCCGCGCTGGGCGGACCGCTGGGCCGCGCTGCGCGCCCGGATCGCGAAGACCGGGATGCGCAACTCCCTCCTCCTCGCGATCGCGCCGACCGCGACCATCGCCTCCATCGCCGGCGTGTACGAGTGCATCGAGCCGCAGGTGTCCAACCTCTTCAAGCGCGAGACGCTGAGCGGCGAGTTCCTGCAGGTCAACGCGTACCTGATCGAGGAGCTCAAGGCCCTGGGCCTGTGGGACGCGCGGACCCGGGACGCGCTGCGCGAGGCGAACGGCTCGGTGCAGGACGTGGCGTGGATCCCCGAGCGGATCCGCGCGCTCTACCGCACGGCCTGGGAGGTCCCGCAGCGGGCCCTGATCGACATGGCCGCGGCCCGTACGCCGTACCTCGACCAGAGCCAGTCGCTGAACCTCTTCATGGCGTCGCCGACCATCGGCAAGCTCAGCTCGATGTACGCGTACGCCTGGAAGCGCGGCATCAAGACCACGTACTACCTGCGGTCGCGCCCGGCGACCCGGATCGCGCAGTCGGCGCGCGCCGCGTCCGTGCCCGCCCAGCAAACGCCGCAACTGCCGGTGGCCGACCCCGAGGCGGTCGCCTGCTCCCTTGAGAACCCCGAGTCCTGCGAGGCCTGCCAGTAATGTCGACCGACGCCAACACGAACAAGAACCTGCTCGACCCGGGCTTCGAACTCACCCTGCGTCCCATGCGGTACCCGGAGTTCTACGACCGGTACCGCGACGCGATCAAGAACACCTGGACCGTGGAGGAGGTCGACCTCCACTCCGACGTGGCCGACCTCGCCAAGCTCTCCCCGGGCGAGCAGCACATGATCGGCCGGCTGGTCGCGTTCTTCGCGACCGGTGACTCGATCGTGGCCAACAACCTGGTCCTGACGCTGTACAAGCACATCAACTCCCCCGAGGCGCGGCTGTATCTGAGCCGTCAGCTCTTCGAGGAGGCGGTGCACGTCCAGTTCTACCTGACGCTGCTGGACACCTATCTGCCCGACCCGGAGGACCGCGCCGCCGCCTTCGCCGCGGTGGAGAACATCCCGTCCATCCGGGAGAAGGCCCAGTTCTGCTTCAAGTGGATGGACTCGGTCGAGAGCATCGACCGGCTGGAGTCCAAGGCCGACCGCCGTCGCTTCCTCCTCAACCTCATCTGCTTCGCGGCCTGCATCGAGGGCCTGTTCTTTTACGGCGCGTTCGCCTACGTCTACTGGTTCCGTTCGCGCGGGCTGCTGCACGGCCTGGCCACCGGCACCAACTGGGTCTTCCGCGACGAGTCCATGCACATGGAGTTCGCGTTCTCGGTGGTGGACACGGTCCGCGAGGAGGAGCCCGACCTCTTCGACGACAAGCTGGAGCTGCAGGTCACCGAGATGCTCAAGGAGGCCGTCGAGGCCGAGCTGCAGTTCGGCCGTGACCTGTGCGGCGACGGCCTGCCGGGGATGAACACCGAGTCGATGCGCGCGTACCTGCAGTGCGTCGCGGACCAGCGGCTGCAGCGGCTCGGCTTCGCGCCCGTGTACGGCTCGGAGAACCCGTTCTCCTTCATGGAGCTGCAGAACGTCCAGGAGCTGACCAACTTCTTCGAGCGCCGGGCCTCCGCCTACCAGGTCGCCGTCGAGGGCTCGGTCTCCTTCGACGACGACTTCTAGGCCGGGCCCCGACGCCGCTGCCGGCGGCGCCCGTTGGCCCCGGTCACCTGCGATTGTGAGCGTTCTGTTACCTCGGCAACCGGGGCCGGGGCCGCCACATCTATCCGGGTATGAAGGGCACGAAGGGGCGTCGCCGGTTCATCGACTATCCGCGCCGGGGACGGGAGGGGCTGCGCCGATGGCTGCCGTCATGGCGGCTGTGGCTCGGCACCCTCTCGTTCGGCATCCTCTCCCTGGCGGGGCTGTTCGCGTTCGTGTACGCGAAGATCGACATACCGGACGAGAACGAGCTCGCCGGCAAGGAGGCCACCGTCTACTACTGGGCGGACGGCAGCCAGATGGTGAGCGTGGGCGCCGTCAACCGGCAGAACGTCACCCTCGACAAGGTCCCCGACTCGGTCGAGAACGCGGTGATCTCCGCGGAGAACGCCACGTTCTACAGCGACCCCGGGATATCCCTCCAGGGAATCGGCCGGGCCGTGGTGAACATGGTCTCCGGCGAGGAGACCCAGGGCGGCTCCACCATCACCCAGCAGTACGTGAAGAACACCTATCTCTCGCAGGACCAGACGGTCACCCGCAAGCTGCGGGAATTCATCATCGCGCTGAAGGTGAGCAACCAGAAGTCCAAGCGGGACATCCTCCGCGGATATCTCAACACCAGCTGGTTCGGCCGCGGTTCGTACGGCATCCAGGCCGCCGCCCACGCGTACTACGGCATCGACGCCAAGGACCTCAGCCCCAGCCAGGGCGCCCTGCTCGCGGCCACGCTGAAGGGCGCCGACCAGTACGACCCGGGCTGAGCAAGGCCAATCACCGGCGGGCGGTGGCGCGTTGGCGGTGGATCCTCGACCGGCAGGTCGCCACCGGAAAGATGAGCGAGGAGGAACGGGCGAAATACCGCACCTTCCCCGAGCCCCGGCCGCCGTCCAAGCCCACCAGCCAGGCCGGCCAGATCGGCTATCTCGTCGACATCGCCAACAAATTCATCAAGGCCGACACCGGGCTCACCGACAAGGACCTGGCCCGCGGCGGCTACCGCGTCCACACCACCTTCGACAAGAACCGCACCCGCCGCCTGGAGGCGGCCGTGAACACCGTCCGCCGGGAGAACCTCGACCCGAAGGAGCGGACCGCCGACACCTTCGTGGAATTCGGGGCGGCCTCGGTGCGCCCCCGGGACGGCGCGATCGTCGCCCTCTACGGCGGTGCCGACGCCACCCGGCACTTCAGCAACAACGCGGACACCACGGCGGTCCCGGCCGGCTCGGCCTTCAAACCGTTCGTGCTCGCCGCCGCCCTCCAGCAGCAGGTCGACGCCACCCCGCAGCCCTCCGACCGCCCCGAGGGGGCCGGCCGGACCGTCCCGGTGGACTGGCGGCCGGGCCAGGCCGCCGCGGACCTCGGCAGCGCCCTGGTGAAGGCCGAGAGCGCGCCGTTCGTCCAGGCCGGGCAGCGGATCGGGCTGGCCCGCATCCGGGATCTCGCGGTGGCCGCCGGGCTGCGCAAGGAGAGCATGGCGCGCCTGGAGCAGACCTTCCCGCTCGGCACCTCGGCGCCCAGCGCGATACGGATGGCCAGCGCCTACACCACGTTCGCCAACGGCGGGCTGCACGCCGATCCGTACGCGGTGTCCGCCATGACGCACGACGGCCGCAAGGTTCCCGGCTTCGAGCGGGCGGTGCCCCAGCAGGTCCTCGACGCCGGGGTCGCCCAGCAGGTGACCGGCGCCCTGCAGGGCGTGGGCTGGCGCACGATGGGCCTGCCGGACGCCAAGCCGGCCGGGCCGCCGGTGGCGGCCGGCCGTACCGAGCCGGGTGACCGGATGAAGTCGGCGTGGTTCATCGGCAGCCCGCCGCCCGCCCCGGTCGGCACCGGGCCCGGCACCGGCGGGAACTGGGGCGGCGTCCGCCCCGGCGCCACGCCCGGCACCGGTGACGAGCCGACCACCGCCGTCACCATGTTCCGCAACCAGCCCGGCGCGCCCGACCTGCTGGGCCTGCAAGGCGTCGGCGGCCCCCGCACCGGGCTGGGGACGTCCCTCCCGCCGAAGGTCTGGAGCGCCTACCAGAACGCCTCGTAGCCGGCCGCGGACGGCCCGCCGGGCGCCTCGTGGACGCGCGCGGGCGCCCGCCCCCACCGGGGACGGGCGCCCGCGCGCCGGTCGTCTCGCGTCCGCTCAGTCGTTGGCGACGACGGGGTAGCGCGGCTCCCGCTCGGCCATCTGCCGCAGCGCGTCCTTGCGGTCCCGCTTGGAGAGCCGGTCGATGTAGAGGTAGCCGTAGAGGTGGTCGGTCTCGTGCTGCAGGCAGCGCGCGAAGTAGCCGGTGCCCTGCACGGCGATCGGCTCGCCCTTGGCGTTCTGGCCGCGGACCACGGCGTAGTCGGGGCGGGCCAGCTCGGCGTACGCGCCGGGCACGGACAGGCAGCCCTCGTTGGAGTCGTCCAGCACCCGGCGCTCGGCGGGCAGCTCGTCCAGGACGGGGTTGCAGACCGCGCCGACGTGCCGGACGCCCTCGTCGTCCAGGCAGTCGTAGACGAAGACCTTCAGGTCCACACCGATCTGGTTGGCGGCCAGGCCCACGCCCTCGGCGGTGCGCTGGCTGGCGAACATGTCGTCGATCAGCTGGGCCAGGCTGTCGTCGAACTCCGTGACGTCCTTGCACTCCTTGTGGAGCACCGGGTTACCGACCACGGTGATCGGGCGGGAGGTGCCGCGCTCCCGGTGGGCGGTCTCGCGCTCCTCGCAGTCCTCCGTGTCGACGATGAACTCGACGCTGTCCTGCTGATCACTGTCCTGCTGGGCCATCTCCGCCGTACGCCTTCCTCAAAACCCTGATGGGACGTCGTACAGCCTACGGGGACGGCCCGGCGCTCAGCAGACCTCTTCGAGATCACGCCATTCGCGGGTGTCCGGGCTGTCCGCGACCCAGCCGTCGAGCAGCCCGCGGACCAGCGCGGACGGCGCCGCGATACCGCATTCGCGCTCCGGCACCCACAGCGAGCCCGAGCCCGCGGTGCGGTGGCCCAGCGGGCCGGGGTGGCCCGGTTCGCTGTGGTCGTGCGGGTCCAGGTGCTCGCCGTCGCCCTCGTCGCTGGGCATCCGGCTCTCCGAGCACGTACGGCACAGCAGGCGGACGGAGGACGACCAGTCCTCGGCGGCGAAGCCGGCGTCGGCCGCCAGCCGCTCCAGGGCGTCCCGGTCGGCCTCGGTGGCGGCCTCCAGGAGCACCACCCAGGTGGGGACCGGGGAGGGCGCCCACAGCTCGATCTCGTCGAAGACCGGGTACGCCTGCCCGTCGGACGTCGTCCGCTCGCCGTGCGGGACGCCGTCGTGCAGCACGACCTCGCCCCAGCGCCGCCCGGAGGACGGCAGCGGGATCGACAGCACCTCGATGCGGGCCGGGTCCAGCCGGCGGCCCCAGACCACCTCGGCCTCGCCCTCCGGGGAGAGCCGGACCGCGGCGCTGCCCAGGGCCATGCCGAGCGGTTCGCCGGACGGCGAGCCCTCACCGGGGACCTTCAGGCCGTACGCCTGCCAGGCCCGGCGGGCCAGCGGCCAGTCCTGGAGGGCGGTGGCGGCGATGCCGACGTTCCACCAGTCGGGCGCACCGGTCTCGCGGTCGAGCAGCGCCACCGCGCGCAGCCCGGCGGCCCGGGCCTGCTCCCAGTCGTGCCGGAACTTGTGCAGCAGCGCGAGGTTGAACCAGGACTCCGACAGCCACGGCTCCATGTCCGCGGCCCGGGTCAGCAACGCCCCCGCGTCCTCGTAACGGCCGTCACCGATCAGCGTGAAAGCGCGGTCGGTCGCCTGCCGCCACGAGGCGGAGGGCCGGTGCCGTACCTTGCCGAAGATCCTCACGATTCCCGCCTGCTGGTTGCTCTCGTTGCCGCCAGGTGGTCTCCCGGGCGGCTCCCGGGGCCCTTCCGGGGGCCCACTCGACAACCTGCCACAGATTGCCGTCGAGCTCAGCCCGGTTTGCTGCTCCCCTGCGGCTGATGCCCCTCACCGACCCCCTGAATCCCCTGGGACTCTCCTCACAGGGGCTTCCATCGCATCCAACCATGCCCGTCTCGGAGGCCGCTCATTACCCATGGGTTCTGGCACTTCGGGCGGAATTCCGCAAGCGGAGGGAACCATGGGGCGGCACGGGGGCCGGGCCGCCCCGGTGCGGTCCTTCTCACACCTCCCGGCCGCCGCGGGCCAGGACCCGGGCGAGCGCCTCGACGACGCGGGGCTCGTGGTCCTGCGCGGTGGCCAGTCGCAGCCGCTCCAGGGCGCGCAGCCGGCCGCCCGGCCCGCCGGCGCCGCCCGCCAGGTCGTCGTAGGCGTTGACGGTCCGGACGATGCGCGCGGTGACCGGCTGGTCCGGGTACGGGTCGGCCTGCCGCTCGACGATCGTCGCGACCTCGGCGGGCACCCCGGTCTGCCGGACGACGGCGCCGCCCAGCAGGGCGATCCGGCGCTGTTCGGCGGGCGGCAGCGGGGCGGTGGCACCGTCCGGCACCGGGTCCAGGAGGGAGAGCTGACCGATGTCGTGCATCAGCGCGGCGTACTCCAGCACGTCCAAGTCCGGTTCGGTCAGGCCCAGTTCGCGGCCCACCGCGCGGCTGAGCGCGGCCACCCGGCGGGCGTGGCCGTGCGGGGTGTACCCGGCGATCTCGGTGGCGCGGGCCAGCGAGGCGATGGTCTGGCGGTACGTACTGCGCACCGCCGCGAACCGGCCGAAGGCGAGCTGGGTCAGCAGCAGCGGCAGACAGAACACCGGCAGCGCCCACAGGCCCACGACCGCGGTGGCGAGCGCGATCACCACGCCGGTGGCGCAGACGGCGGTGCCCATGCCGGGCAGCGCCCGCAACTCGTCGCACAGCAGCGGCCCGTACGGCCAGCCGGTGCGGGCGTGCGCCAGGGTGGCGGCGAGCACCGCGTCACACAGCGTGGTCAGCGCCAGCAGGCCGATCAGGAAGAACGGGTAGGCCGGCCCGTTCGCCACCCAGCCGCCCAAGGTGCCGGTGGTGTAGAGGGGTTGGAAGCAGGTGGCGGCGAATCCCGTGGTCAGCACCCGGCGGGCGAGCCGGTCCGGCGCGGTGCGCCGGCCGCGCGCGACCTGCGGGACGGCGCCGATCAGGGCGGCCGCCAGGACGACGGCGACGGTCTGCGGGACGCCGTGCGTCGTCGGCCGGCCGCCCGCCTCGCCGAGCAGCGCGTACGCCAGCGCCCCGGCCGCGCCCAGCGGGGCCGCCGTGCGGTCGTCCGGCGCCCGTCCCGGCCCGGTGGCGGGGGCGGGGCCGCAGGCGGCCAGCTCGCCGGCCGCGATCAGCACCCCGAAGGCCAGCGCGATCGCCGGCCGGTCGAGCCCGGCCCACAGGGTCCGTCCGAGGGACCAGCAGGCCAGCGCGGCGGCGGCGGTGTGGACGGCGACGACGACGGCGCGGCCGCCTCGGTGGCGGGCGGCCCTCCGCGTGCCGGCCGGTACGGCGGTGGGCCGGCCGTCGGACGCCGGGGGGCCGGTCCGCCGGGCATCCGGGGTTCCGCACGGGCGCCGGTCATCGCGGACCACCGCCCCACCCGGCCGGCCCGGCGGCTCCGGGCACCGGCTCGGGCACCGCGCCGGCCGGCCGGTCACCGCGGCCTTCCGGGGCGGGGACCGCCGTGCCCCGGGGGTCCCCGGCACGGCCCTCGGTCCGCGAAGGTGTGACGTTTCCGCTCCGGGTCGCGCCCGGCCCGTCGTCGGCCGCGGTGACCAGGTCCGGGTCCCAGCCGTACCGGTGCAGCGCCGCCGCCAGCGCCCGCACCATCCGCGGGTCGAACTGCGTGCCGGCGCATTTGCGCAGCTCGGCGACGGCCACCGGCACCGGCCGGGCCCGGCGGTAGGACCGGGTGGAGGTCATCGCATCGAAGGCGTCCGCGACCGCCACCACCCTGGCGAACTCCGGGATCTGGTGGCCGCGGAGACCGTACGGGTAGCCGCGCCCGTCCAGCCGCTCGTGGTGGTGCAGGATCGCCGCCCGCGCCTCCCCCAGGAAGCCGATGCCGCGGACGATCTCGTGCCCGTACTCCGGGTGCAGTTCGATCACCCGGCGCTCCTCCGAGGTCAGCGGCCCGTCCTTGCGCAACAGCCGGGTGGGTACGCCGAGTTTGCCGACGTCGTGCAGGATGCCGGCGAACCGGAGCGCCTCGGTCCGGTCCTCCGCCATGCCCAGCTCGCGGGCGATCATCACCGAGGCGCGGCCGACCCGTTCGCCGTGCCCGCGGGTGTAGCGGTCCTTGATGTCCACGGCCTGGACGAGCGCCCGGATGGTGGCCTGGTGGGCGGCGCGTTCGCGGTGGCAGCGGTCGAAGACCCAGCACGAGAGGCACATCGGCAGCAGCACCAGCAGCGCCGCCGGCGGTCCGTACGAGCTGCGCCACAGGACGGCCATCATCAGCCCGGCCAGGCCGTGCACGAGGTACCGGGCCTGGGCGAGCGGCCCGCGCCAGGCGGTGCGCACCGGGTGCCGTTCGGCGGCGATCAGGATGCCGCCGTCCAGCGCCGCGAGCACCGCGCAGTAGACGGCCGCGGCGGCCAGGGCCGGCAGCAGCAGGAGGGGGAACCGCGGGGCCGACAGCGCGGGGTGGTCCAGGGCTTGGAAGGCCGCGGCGGCCGCGCCGCAGGCGAGGGCCTGCTCGGCGGCGTGCCAGATCCGGCGGGCGGTGGCCGCCCGGGAACGGACCGGGGCGAGCAGTGCCCCGGGGACGGCGGCCAGCGCGGCCAGCGGCGGCGGCAGCAGGAAGACGCCGGCGAGGACCAGGGGGCTGGTCCAGCCCGTACCGCCGACGGACCGCGTCCGTTCGGGCAGCCGGCGGCCGACGAGCGGGCAGCAGGGGATCCGTTCGCACAGTGCGTACAGGGCGGCCAGGGCGAGGGCGGTGCCCCAGGGGGCGCCCGGGCCCAGCGTCAAGGCCCGAGCGGTGCACAGCGCGGCGGCCAGGGCCGTCCCGCCGATGTACCCTCGCGCGGCCGCCGGAAGCTCCCGCATCGCGCCCTCCTCACCGTGCCCGCCGGCTCCGCCCCGTTTCGGGGAGCGGGGACGGCCCTCGGCACGCCGCGTCCGCAGCGCGCTCGGGTCGGTGAGAATAGAGGGGTTGGCGCGCCCGGGAAGGCGCATCAGCGGATCGGGCGGGAGGAATCGCCCCGCCCCTCACTCATTGGGGTGATGTGCCGCGGTCTTCGCCCCGCGCGGCCGCGGTCCGTGCAACGTGGCGGGCGGTGCCGGTCATGCGCCGGTCGCCCGGGAGGCCCTGCCGGGCGACGGCCTCAGGCCTCGGCGGTACGGGTGTCGGCCGCCGGGCCGGAGCCGCCGTTGCCGGCCTCCGCCGCACGCGCCTGCTGCTCCCGCTGGGCCTGTTCGTGCCGGGCCTGGTCCAGGACGCTCACCTCGGGCACGGCCTCGCCGGCCCGGATGAGGTCGATCCGGCCCATGACCTTGGAGCGCAGATCGCTGGGGACGTCGTCATGGCCGCAGCAGCGCTTGACGAGCTTCTTGACGGCCTGCTCCAGGCCGTACTTCTCCAGGCACGGGGAGCATTCGTCGAGATGCACCTGGAATTCCGCGCACTCCCCGGCGGGCATCTCCCGGTCGAGATACTCGTAGAGGTGGTCAAGGACCTCTGAGCAGTCCTTCTCGTGCGGCTCTCCGCAGCTCATGATCCCGAGCCTTTCCGGTCGTGCGACTCCGACGTCCGCGCGGCCTGCGGGTCCGCAGTGGCCGCACCCGCCGGAACCAGCCCGCGTTCGCGGGCGTAATCCTCCAGCATGCCGCGCAGTTGGCGGCGGCCGCGGTGCAGACGGGACATCACCGTGCCGATGGGTGTCCCCATGATGTCCGCGATCTCCTTGTACGCAAACCCCTCGACATCGGCGAGGTAGACCGCGATGCGGAATTCCTCCGGGATGGCCTGCAGGGCGGCCTTCACGTCCGAGTCGGGGAGGTGGTCCAGCGCCTGGGACTCGGCGGAGCGCAGCCCCGTCGACATGTGCGACTCGGCGCGCGCCAGCTGCCAGTCCTCGATCTCCTCCGCGGCGCTGCGCTGCGGCTCGCGCTGCTTCTTGCGGTAGGAGTTGATGAAGGTGTTCGTGAGGATGCGGTACAGCCACGCCTTGAGGTTGGTGCCCTCGCGGAACTGGTGGAACGACGCGTACGCCTTCGCGTACGTCTCCTGGACGAGGTCCTCCGCATCGGCCGGGTTGCGCGTCATGCGCAGGGCGGCGGAGTACATCTGGTCCAGGAAGGTGAGCGCGTCCCGCTCGAAGCGCGCGTTGCGCTCGGCCGCACTCTCCTGCCGGCGGTCGGACATCTCCTCGGCCGAGCCGTCGGTCCCTGCGTCGGTACCGGTGACCGGACCCACCTCCTCCAACACCGTCACGGATCCGGAAGCGGACCCACTCGATTCGGAGAATAGACGACGATCCGGTACCGCCGCCGCTCCAGCCAGGGCGGGCTGTGCCACCTGCATCTGCGACCACGGCAGGTCAGCGGCCGGG
This sequence comes from Streptomyces endophytica, assembly GCF_026153355.1. Taxonomy (GTDB): domain Bacteria; phylum Actinomycetota; class Actinomycetes; order Streptomycetales; family Streptomycetaceae; genus Streptomyces; species Streptomyces endophytica. The sequence continues at coordinate 761,135 of NZ_CP110636.1, forward strand.
CGGGCCGGGCAAGCGATTCCCATGCGGCGGACTCCCATTCCTCGTGCTTCGCTGGTACGTACGCGCGTCCGTACGGATGCGACAACAGCCGCCCCGGCCCGGGCATTCCCGCTCCGCGCGATCTTCTTCCGGCGGTTTCGCTTCCCGGGGTTGACAAATGCGGTTGCCGGTTCGGCAATGGGAGCGTGGACGACGACACCGCCGGCACCCCGCCGGACCGCACCGCGCACGCCCCGGCGACCGGCGCCGCCCCCGACCGCGCCCCGGCGCCGGACCAGGTCTACGACCGGGTCCTCGCCGAGGTGGGGCCGCGGCTGCGGCGGATCCGGCAGGAGCGCGGGGTGACCCTGGCCGCGCTGTCCGAGGCGACCGGCATCTCGGTGAGCACCCTCTCGCGCCTGGAGTCCGGCGGCCGCCGGGCCACCCTCGAACTGCTGCTGCCGCTGGCCCAGGCGCACCAGGTGCCGCTGGACGAGCTGGTGGGCGCGCCGGAGGTGGGCGACCCCAGGATCCGCGCGGTGCCGCAGCGGCGCGGCCGTATGACGGTGGTGCCGCTGACCCGCCAGCCGGGCGCGTTGCAGGCGTTCAAGCTGGTGATCGATGCCGTCGCCGGCCCGCCGGAGCAGCGGGTCCACGAGGGCTACGAGTGGCTGTACGTACTCTCCGGACGGCTGCGACTGCTGCTGGCCGACCGCGATGTGGTGCTGCGGGCCGGGGAGGCGGCGGAGTTCGACACCCGGCTGCCGCACTGGTTCGGGCCCGCCGACGGGACACCGGTCGAGGTGCTGAGCCTCTTCGGGCGGCAGGGCGAGCGGGTGCACGTACGGGCCCGGCCGCGCGGGCAGGGCGACTGAGCCCCGGCGCCGGCGGACCCCCGCGGGTACCCGGGCCGCTGCCGGCACCCGCGGCGGTGCTCAGCCGAAGAGCCCGTCCAGCCAGGCGAGTACGGCGTCGGTGAGCCCGGTCATCGTCGCGGCCTCGCCGACCCCGGCCTTCTTCGGGACCGCGAACCCGTGGTCGCCGTGCGGCACTTCGGCCAGCTCGGTGCCCGGCGGGAACTCGTCGGGCCGGCCGAAGGGGTCCCGGCCGCCCTGCACGACCAGCGTCGGCACCCCGGCGCCGGTCAGCTCGTCCACCCGGGACTTCTCCGGCCTGCCCGGGGGTGCAGCGGGAAGCTCAGTGCCAGTACGGCCTCGGCGCCCAGCTCGCGGGCCGTACGGCAGGCCACCCGGGCGCCCGCGCTCCGGCCGCCGGCGACCACCGGCAGTCCCGGCTTCTCCAGCGCGGGCCACAGCGCCGTCCACGCCGCGTCCAGGGTCTTCGGCGCCGGCGCCACCTTCTTGCCGGCCACCCGCCACGGCTGCTCGACCAGCGCCACCGGGTAACCGCGGGCCGGCAGCGCGGCCGCCAGGGCCCGCAGGTCGCGCGCCTCGATACCACCGCCGGCGCCGTGGCTCACCGCCACCACGGCCCGCGCCGGCGTCGCCGCGCGGTACCAGGTGATCCGGGCCTCGCCCGCCGGCGTCCCGACCGTCTCGGTCTCCTTCGCCCCTGTGCTCATATGCCCATCCTGCCCGCGCCGGGACGCGAACGGCACCGCCCCACGCCCGCCGGACGGCCACCGGGCCGGGCCCCACCGGGCGCGCACCGGCTCAGAACAGCGTGCCGACCTCCGGCCCGTCGAGCTCGGTGACCAGCTCGGGCCCGTTGTTGCGGACGTTGCTGACGTCGGTCGGTACGGGATGGGCGCGCATCAGGCCGGGCGGCGGGGGCGCCAGCAGCTCCCGCAGCTCGTCGGGGTCGGTCCGGCCCGGGTCCAGCCAGGCGTCCCAGCGGTCCGGGGGCAGCACCAGCGGCATCCTGGGGTGGATCTCGGCCAGCGACTGCGGGCCGGCGCCGCCGTCCGCCCCGGCCAGCGGGGTGGTCTCGGCGGCGGTGGTGACGACCGTGCAGGTCACCCACCAGGCCAGCGGGTGGTCGCCGGGGAGCGTGCGGTCCCGCCAGAACTCGTACAGCCCGGCCATCGCCATCACGGAGCCGTCCGCGGGCGTCACGAAGTACGGCTGCTTGCGGGGCCGCTTCTTCCGGCCCTGCTCCTCCAGCTCCCGCTCGGCCGCGTCGGTGACCCACTCGAAGTAGCCGTCACCGGGGATCAGACAGCGCCGGGTCGCGAAGGCCCGCCGGAACGACGGCTTCTCGTGGACCGTTTCCGAGCGCGCGTTGATCATCCTTGCCGCGCCGTCGGGTGATGTCGACCACGACGGGACCAGCCCCCACTTCAGCGGCCGCAGCTGGCGCACCGGCCCGTCAGGGACGCCCTCGCCTTTGAGCGGACGCTCCAGCACCGCGTGCACGGTGGCCGTCGGCGCCACGTTCCAACTGGGTGCCAGCGTCTCCTCGGGCTCCCACTGCTGCACCCCGAACAGGCCGACCAGGTCCTCGGGGCGACGACTCGCTGCATACCTCCCGCACATGCATGCCACACTGCCATGCCACACGAAGGGGAGACATGGAGACCGACCACCTCACCGACATATGGGGCCGGGTCACCGGGACCCAGCCCGCCCCGTCGCTCTGGCTGGTGATCGCCACGGCGGTGCTCGCCCTGGCCGTCGTCGTCCCGCACACCGCGTGGCGGCTCTCGCGCAATGCGATCACCATCGCGCACGAGGGCGGGCACGGCCTGATCGCACTGGTCAGCGGGCGCCGCCTGGACGGCATCCGGCTGCACTCCGACACCTCGGGACTGACCGTTTCCCGCGGCAAACCGACCGGTCTCGGCATGGTGCTGACCGCCGCGGCCGGTTACGTGGCACCGTCCCTGCTCGGCCTGGCCGGTGCCGCCCTCCTGGCGGCCGGTCACATCACGGCCCTGCTGTGGGGCGCGACCGCCCTGCTGCTGGCGATGCTGGTCATGATCCGCAACGCCTACGGCGTGCTCACCGTCGTCCTGGCCGGCGCCGCGTTCCTGCTGGTCTCCTGGCTGACCACACCGGACGTGCAGGCCGGTTTCGGGTACGCGGCGGTGTGGTTCCTGCTGCTGGGCGGGGTGCGGCCGCCCTTCGAGCTGATGGGCAAGCGGCGCCGGGGTGGAGCCGTGGACTCCGACCCGGACCAGCTGGCGCGGCTGACCCACGTCCCGGCGGCGCTGTGGCTCGGCCTCTTCCACGTGGTGACGCTGTGCTCCCTGATGGGCGGCGGACGCTGGCTGCTCGGCCTCTGAGGGCGCCGGCGGACCCCGGCCGTCAACGACGGCACGCCCCGTACTCCCGCCCGGTATGTCCGCCGCGCCTCGTACGTCCGCCGTGCGCGGTCCGTACGTCCACCCTCTCCGCGCTTCCGGCACGCGAGCGCATTACCAGTGCCATGTTTCGGATGGGTTGCGCCACTTTTGATCAAGATCGGCACCCTTGCCCAGCCATTAAAGTAAGGGCATGACCGAGAGCCCCGCACATCCCGCCCTGTGGCCCGCCCCCGTCGCACCCGGGGCCGTCGATGCAACCGTCACCGTGCCCGGCTCCAAATCGGTCACCAACCGCGGCCTGGTGCTGGCCGCCCTCTCCTCCGAGCCCGGCTGGCTGCGCCGCCCGCTGCGCTCCCGCGACACCCTCCTGATGGCCGAGGCGCTGCGCACCATGGGCGTCGGCATCGAGGAGACCGCCTCCTCCAGCTCCGCCGGCTCCGCGGACGCCGGGGACCGGCCCGGCGGCGGTGAGGCCTGGCGGATCATCCCGGCCGGTCTGCACGGCCCGGCCGTCGTCGACGTCGGCAATGCCGGAACGGTCATGCGCTTCCTGCCGCCGGTCGCCGCGCTCGCCGACGGCCCGGTCCGCTTCGACGGCGACCCGCGCTCCTACGAGCGCCCGCTCGGCGGCGTGATCGACGCGCTGCGCGCCCTGGGCGCCCGGATCGACGACGACAACCGCGGCGCGCTCCCGATGACGGTCTTCGGCAGCGGCGCCCTGGAGGGCGGCGCGGTGGAGATCGACGCCTCCTCGTCCTCGCAGTTCGTCAGCGCCCTGCTGCTGTCCGCGCCGCGCTTCAACCAGGGCGTCGAGGTCCGGCACGTCGGCGCGGCCCTGCCGTCGATGCCGCACATCCGGATGACCGTCGACATGCTGCGCAGCGTCGGCGCGCAGGTGGACACCCCGGAGGCGGGCGGCGAGCCCAACGTCTGGCGGGTCACCCCGGGCGCACTGCTCGGCCGCGACCTGGTCGTCGAGCCCGACCTGTCCAACGCCCAGCCGTTCCTGGCCGCCGCCCTGGTCACCGGCGGGCGGGTCACCATCCCGGACTGGCCCGAGCACACCACCCAGCCCGGTGACGCGCTGCGTGAGATCTTCACCACCATGGGCGGCTTCTGCGAGCTGACCGACCAGGGCCTGACCTTCACCGGCAGCGGCCGCATCCACGGCATCGACGTCGATCTGAGCGAGGTCGGCGAGCTGACCCCCGGCATCGCCGCGGTCGCCGCGCTCGCCGACTCCCCCTCCACGCTGCGCGGCGTGGCCCACCTGCGGCTGCACGAGACCGACCGGCTGGCCGCGCTCACCAAGGAGCTCAACGAGCTCGGCGGCGACGTCACCGAGACCGCGGACGGGCTGCACATCCGGCCGCGCCCGCTGCACGGCGGGATCTTCCACACCTACGACGACCACCGGCTGGCCACCGCCGCCGCGGTCATCGGCCTCGCGGTCGAGGGCGTGGAGGTGGAGAACGTCGCCACCACGGCCAAGACCCTGCCCGACTTCCCCGCGCTGTGGACGGACATGCTCAGCGCGTCGCCCGGCCCGGCCCGGAGAGCCTGAGGGACCGGCCGCCATGCGCCGCTACGGCAAGAACCCCGATGAGGACGACGTCCGCGTCCGCCCCAACCGCAAGGGCAACCGGCCCCGTACGAACATCCGCCCCAAGCACGAGGACGCGGCCGAGGGCCTGGTCCTGACCGTCGACCGGGGCCGGCTGACCTGCCTCATCGAGGGCCGCACGGTCACCGCGATGAAGGCCCGCGAACTGGGCCGCAAGAGCGCGGTGGTCGGCGACCGGGTCGCCGTCGTCGGTGATCTGAGCGGCGCCAAGGACACCCTCGCCCGGATCGTCCGGGTCGAGCCGCGCACGTCCACGCTGCGCCGGACGGCCGACGACGACGACCCGTACGAGCGGGTGGTGGTCGCCAACGCCGACCAGCTCGCCATCGTCACCGCGCTCGCCGACCCCGAGCCGCGTCCCCGGCTCATCGACCGCTGCCTGGTCGCCGCCTACGACGCGGGCCTGGACCCGCTGCTGGTGCTGACCAAGTCCGACCTGGCGTCCGCCGACGCGCTGCTGGAGTCGTACGGCACGCTCGGCGTCCCCGCCATCGTCACCAACCGCGACGAACTCGCCGACGGCAGCGCCGCCGAGCAGGTCCGCGAGACGCTCAAGGGCCGGATGACGGCGTTCGTCGGGCACTCCGGCGTCGGCAAGACGACCCTGGTCAACGCGCTGGTCCCGGAGCGCCGCCGGGCCACCGGCAACGTCAACGCGGTCACCGGCCGCGGCCGGCACACCACGACCTCCGCGCTGGCGCTGCCGCTGCCCGGTGACGCGGGCTGGGTCATCGACACCCCCGGCGTCCGCTCCTTCGGGCTGGCCCACATCGACCCGTCCCGGGTCATCCACGCCTTCCCCGACCTGGAGCCGGGCACCGTCGACTGCCCGCGCGCCTGCAGCCACGACGAGCAGGACTGCGCCCTGGATCAGTGGGTCGCCGACGGCCACGCCGATCCGGCCCGGCTGCACTCGCTGCGCCGGCTGCTGTCCACCCGGGAACGACGCGAGGGCGACTGATCTCCCGGAGTTCGCTGCCCTCCGCCCGGAACAACTGCATAATCACACCAGGGCCGGCGCACGGTCACCGGCCGCTGACCGCCAGGCGGGGCCCAGCGGAGCGGAGCTGAAGTCCCGTCGTCACTCGTCCGGCTGACGGAGGCAATGGGACATGGCGTGGCTGCTGGTCGTGGTGGCGGGGCTGCTGGAGACCGGCTTCGCGGTCTGCCTGAAGCTCTCGCACGGTTTCACCCGCCTCCTGCCGACCATCGCCTTCGCCTCCTTCGCGCTCGCCAGCTTCGGACTGCTGACCCTCGCCCTGCGCAAGCTCGACGTGGGTCCGGCGTACGCGGTGTGGACCGGCCTCGGCGCGGCCGGGACGGCGGTCTACGGCATGGTCTTCCTCGGTGACGTGGTCTCCACCCTGAAGATCGTCTCCATCACCCTGGTCATCGTGGGCATCGTCGGCCTCCAGCTGTCGGGCAGCGCCCACTGACCCGGCGGTTTTCGTGACGGGCCGTCAGCCGCGGCCGGCCGCGGTCTGCGTACCGTCCCCGGCCAGCCGCCCGAACGCCCCCCGTACGAGCCGCGACACCACCTCGGCCTCCTGGTCCCGCCGCGCCCGCTGAGCCGGTACGCGTCCCGGCGGCGCCGCCTCCGGGGGAGCCGGGGCGGGCGGGGCCACCACACAGGACAGCGTCAGCCGGGCCGCGGTCTCGCAGGCGGTGCCCAGGGCGGGCAGTTCCTCCGCGGGCCAGTCGGGCTCCAGGGCCGCGACCGCCTGGGCGCAGAACCGGCCGACCAGCTCGGCGGGCGCCGGGCCGGCGGCCGGCGAAAGGGGCGGCAGCCGGTCCCCCCAACATCCCGTGAGAGCCGCCCTGACCAGGGGGTTCACCCGTGCGGTCCGGAGCGTCCAGGCGGCCGCGGCCACCACCCGGGCGGCCCCGTCGCGGCGCGTCCGGGAGCTCCCGGTGCCGCCCCGGGCGAGCGCCCTGGCGACCCCGGCGAGGTAGTGGTCGGTCTCCCGGCGCACCAGGGCCCGGGCGAGCCCCTCCTTGCTGCCGAACTCGTTGTAGAGCGTCTGCCGGGACACCCCGGCCGCGGCCGCCACCTCGACCATCCGGATGTCCGACCAGGCCCGGGCGGTCAGCGCCGTGTAGGCGGCGTCCAGCAAGGAGTCACGCGCTGCGGGCATCCGTCGCCTCCCCGGCCGCCGGCCCAGGTGGCCGGTTTTCGCACAGAATTGAGGCGGCGTCAGGGGCTGTCAAGGGGCGTCGCAGCGTCCTCGCCGGCGCGTCCCGTGAGCGGTGCGCCGCCGGGGTCCGCGGGGGCGCGGCCGGGTCCGCACCCGCCGGACGGAGGGCGACACACGCCCGCCGGGCATGGCCGTGTGGCCCGCAGGTATACCAATGGATACTGTTCGCACATGCCCGACTATCACGATGATCTTCGCCTCGGTCACGTCCTCGCCGACGCCGCGGACGCCGCCACCATGGAGCGCTTCAAGGCGCTCGACCTGAAGGTCGAGACCAAACCGGACATGACCCCGGTGAGCGAGGCCGACAAGGCCGCCGAGGAGCTCATCCGCGGCCAGCTCCAGCGGGCCCGGCCGCGCGACGCGGTGCTCGGCGAGGAGTTCGGCAGCGAGGGCGCCGGACCGCGCCGCTGGATCATCGATCCGATCGACGGCACCAAGAACTACGTCCGCGGCGTGCCGGTCTGGGCGACGCTGATCGCGCTGATGGAGCGCGGCGAGGGCGGTGACCGCCCGGTCGTCGGCATCGTCTCCGCGCCGGCGCTGAACCGCCGCTGGTGGGCGGCGGAGGGCCTGGGGGCGTTCACCGGCCGCAGCCTGACCTCCGCGAGCCGGCTGCAGGTGTCGAAGGTCGGCCGCGTCCAGGACGCGTCGTTCGCGTACTCCTCGCTCACGGGGTGGGAGGAGCGCGGCAAGCTGTCCGGATTCCTCGACCTGAGCCGGGACTGCTGGCGCACCCGGGCGTACGGCGACTTCTGGCCGTACATGCTGGTCGCCGAGGGTGCGGTGGACATCTGCGCGGAGCCGGAGCTGTCGCTCTGGGACATGGCGGCCTGCGCGGTGGTGGTCAACGAGGCCGGCGGGCAGTTCACCGGGCTGGACGGCAAGCCGGGCCCGCACAGCGGCAATGCGGCGGCCTCCAACGGCCTGCTGCACGAGGACCTGCTGAGCTATCTCGGCGACGCCGCCCACTGACCCGCCGGGAACGTCCGTTTTTCTGACGGCTTTTCCCCGCCGCACACCGCGCTGACCTGTGACGCAGCGCCTCCAGGGGCGGGTGTTCGGACATCCGTCCAGCACTTGCCCCTTGTTACCGCGCGCGACGGCATGTGAACATGAGAATCCCCAAGTTTGTGAACTTGTGAATCCGTTCGCAAGGCGCATTCACCAAGGAGGTGGCTCCACTCCATGCCCATGTACGTCAAAGACGCCATGAGCACGGTGCTCCTCACCATCGGGCCCGCTCACACCCTCCGCCAGGCGGCCCAGCTGATGGCGGCCCGCCGCATCGGCTCGGCCGTGGTCCTCGACAGCGACAACAGCGGCATCGGCATCCTGACCGAGCGCGACATCCTCAACTCCCTCGGCGCGGGCGAGAATCCCGACCGGGAAACCGTGCAGACCCACACCACCCCGGACGTGGTCTTCGCCGCTCCGGACTGGACCCTCGACGACGCCGCGGACGCCATGGTGCGCGGCGGCTTCCGCCATCTGATCGTGCTGAACGACCACGGACCGGTCGGCGTGGTCTCCGTCCGCGACATCATCCGCTGCTGGTCGACGGCCGGCGTACGGGCCGGCGCCGTCCCGGCCTGACTCCTCGTCAACTGTCCTCTGATGAGGCGTCCGGCCCCTGGCGCCGGGTGCACGAAGAGGCCGGAGCCCCTTGGCGTCCGGCCTCTTCGGCTGTTACGGCAAGCGGCCGCCGAGCGGCCCCGAGGGGCCGTTCGGTGATCAGCCGCGCAGGGCCTGGACCGCGGCCTCCAGCCGCTTGCCGTAGTCCGCGTCCGCGTTGCGGAAGTTCTCGATCGCCCGCGCGGCGATGTCGTCGCGGGAGACCTTGGCGAGGAAGCCCGCCAGGTTGTCGATCAGGCGCCCCTTCTCGTCCTCCGACATCAGGCGGTAGAGGTTGCCGGCCTGGACGAAGTCGTTGTCCTCGGCGTGCGAGGGCGCCGCCTGCTCACCCGTGGACCCGGCGACCGGAGCCGGCTGCCACAGCGGCAGACCGGTCTGGGCGGGACCGCCGAAGCTGTTGGGCTCGTAGTTCTTCTGCCGGCCGTGGCGGCCGTCGTAGAGCGCGCCGTCCCGGCCGTGGCTGCGCGCCTCGGTGGCGTGCGGGCGGTTGACCGGCAGGTGGTCGGCGTTGATGCCGACGCGGTAGCGGTGCGCGTCGCCGTACGCGAAGAGCCGCCCCTGGAGCATCTTGTCGGGGGACGGGCCGATGCCCGGCACGAAGTGGTGCGGGGAGAAGACCGACTGCTCGACCTCGGCGAAGATGTTCTCCGGGTTGCGGTTCAGCTCCAGCTTGCCGATCTCGATGACCGGGTAGTCCGCGTGCGGCCACACCTTGGTCAGGTCGAACGGGTTGAAGCGGTAGTTCGCGGCCTCGGCGGCGGGCATGATCTGCACACCGACGGTCCAGGTCGGGAAGTCCCCGCGCTCGATCGACTCGCGCAGGTCCCGCTGGTGGCTGTCCGGGTCCTCACCGGCGAGCTTGTTGGCCTCGTCCTGGGTGAGGTTCTCGATGCCCTGGTCGGTCTTGAAGTGGTACTTGACCCAGAAGACCTCACCGGCGGCGTTGTTCCACTGGAAGGTGTGCGAGCCGAAGCCGTCCATGTGGCGGTACGAGGCCGGGATGCCGCGGTCGCCGAACAGCCAGGTCACCTGGTGGGTGGACTCCGGGCTCAGACCCCAGAAGTCCCAGACGTTGTCCGCCTCCTGCGAGCCGGTGTACGGGTCGCGCTTCTGGGTGTGGATGAAGTCGGGGAACTTGATGGCGTCCTTGATGAAGAAGACCGGGGTGTTGTTCCCGACGAGGTCGTAATTCCCCTCCTCCGTGTAGAACTTCAGCGCGAAGCCACGGGGGTCGCGCACCGCGTCGGCCGCGCCGAGGTTGCCCGCGACGGTGGAGAACCGCAGGAAGACCTCGGTCTGCTTGCCGATCTCGGAGAGGAACGCGGCGCGCGTGTACGGCGTCGCGTCGGCGGTGACCGTGAACGTGCCGTACGCGCCGGCGCCGCGGGCGTGCACGATGCGCTCCGGGATGCGCTCGCGGTTGAAGTGCGCGAGCTTCTCGATCAGGAGCTGGTCCTGGATCAGGCCGGGGCCGCCGATGCCCGCCGTCTCGCTGTTCTGGTTGTCCGCGACCGGAGCGCCGGCCTCCGTGGTCAGCGGTCCGGTGGTGCTCTCTACCGACACGTGCGCCTCCTGAAACGTCTCTACACCTGCCCTGGGCTTGCGCCGTACCCGATCCTACATTGGACAATGTCTAAGTCAAGAAGAACCCGAAACTCATACCTGATCCGGCGATGGACGGCCGCTGGTACCCTTGCACTATCTGACTGATAGGTGATTGGCATGAGTGACCTGCTGGAACGACTCCGGGGACGCGGCTGGCGGCTGACCGCGCAGCGACGCGTCGTCGCCGAGGTCCTCGACGGGGACCACGTCCACTACACCGCCGACGAGGTGCACGCCCTGGCGGCCGGCCGGCTTCCCGAGATCTCCCGCGCCACGGTGTACAACACCCTGGGCGAGCTGGTCTCGCTCGGCGAGGTCATCGAGGTGAGCACGGACGGCCGCGCCAAGCGCTACGACCCGAACGCCCACCACGACCACCAGCACCTGGTCTGTTCGCGGTGCGGCACGATCCGTGACGTGCACCTCCACGGCGACCCGCTCACCGCCCTCCCCGAGCCGGAGCGGTACGGCTTCCAGGTCTCCGAGGTCACCGTGACGTACCGGGGCATCTGCCCCAACTGCAGCGGCACCTCGTCCTGACGCGCCGAGCGGCCGCCGGCTCTGCCGGTGGCCGCCCACCGGACGGACACACCGGACGGAAACACAGACGACGAAGGCCCGGATTCCTGGGAATCCGGGCCTTCGTCTTTCAGTAGCGGGGACAGGATTTGAACCTGCGACCTCTGGGTTATGAGCCCAGCGAGCTACCGAGCTGCTCCACCCCGCGTCGTTGTGCCCTTACTCTAACCCCCGCCCGACGACCGGTGCAAATTCCTTTCACCAGGCCGTCCGCACCGGTCCACCGCCCCGTCGCTACGCCGTCAGCTCGTCCTGGAGCGCCGTACGCAGCCGGGCCGCCCGCTCGGCGACCTCCGGCGGCCCCATCTCGACGGCGTGCGCGCACCAGCGCTGCGCCTCGGCGAGGGCACCGCGGCGGGCCGCGAGCAGTGCCAGCCGCAGCGCGGCCCGGCCGTGCCCGGCCTCGGCGGCACGCTGCCACCACAGCGCCGCCTCGGGCAGGCTCCCCTCACGGGCCAGCAGCAGCCCGAGATTGAACGCGCCGTTCCGGCTGCCCGCCTCGGCCGCCGTGCGGTACCAGTCGGCGGCCTCGACGACGTCCCCCCGAGCCGCCGCGAACATGCCAACCCGGACCTGGGCGCGGCGGTGCCCCTGCCGGGCCGCCCGCTCGTACCACTGCGTGCTCTCGTCCTCGGCCGTACGGTCGCCGTCCGCCTGCCCCGCACCGGCCGCCGAGGCCTGGCGGTCCAGCAGGTCGGCGAGCCGGAAGGCCGCCTCGGCGCTGCCGCCGCCGGCCGCGCAGCGCAGATTGCGCTCGGCGTCCGGCAGCCGGCCCTCGCGCAGCTGCACGATGGCGACCTGGAGCGCCGCGTCGGTGTGCCCGGCCGCGGCCGCCCGCTCGTACCAGGTGTGCGCGGTCCGGTCGTCGCCGCGACTCGCGTAGAGGATGCCGAGGTTGAACGCGGCGTCCACGCTGCCCGCCTCGGCCGCCTTGGAGAACCAGGGCTCGGCCCCCGAGGCGTCGCCGCGCTGCAGCAGCAGGATCGCCAGCGCGTTGGCGGCCTCCCGGTGCCCGGCGTACGCGGCCCGGCGGTACCACTGCTCGCCGCGGTCCGGACGGCCCTGCTCGGCGCAGAGCAGCCCGATGTTGTAGGCGCCGTTGACGTCCCCGGCGTCCAGGGCGGCGCGGTACCAGCGCTCGGCGGTCTGCAGTTCACCCCGGTCGGCGTGGAGCGCACCCAGCGCGTTGGCGGCGTTGCCGTCGCCGTCCTGGGCGGCCCGCCGCCACCACTCCGCGGCGCTCTCCTCGTCACCGGCGTCGCGCAGCAGGTAGCCCAGCGCGCAGGCGGCGCGCGCCTCACCGTCCTTGGCGGCGGAGAGGTACCAGCGGCCCGCCTCCTGGATGTCGCCGCGGTCCTCCAGGAGCGCGCCGAGCTGCAGCGCGGCCCTGCGGTGGCCGCGGGCGGCGGCCTGGCGGTACCACTGCTCGGCCTCCTCCTGCTGGGTCAGCTCGCCGTACGCGGGCACCGCCCGGCGGTCGGCGTCCCGGCCGTCCTCGATGAGCCGGGCGAGGCGGTACGCGGCCTCGCGGTGGCCGCGCTCGGCGGCCGCCCGGAACCAGCGCTCGGCGCCGTCGTCACCGCGGTGTTCGAGCAGGTCGGCGAGGGCGTACGCACCCAGGCAGTGGCCAGACTCGGCGGACTGGCGCAGCCAGTACTCGGCGGCCGGCTCGTCGCCGCGCTCGCGGTAGTGGCGGCCGAGGGCGTGCGCGGCGGCGGCGGAACCGGCGACGGCGGCGATCCGCCACCAGCCGGCCGCCTCCTCGCCGTAGCCGCGCTGGTGGAGCAGGACGCCGAGGTTGTTGGCCGCGGCGCGGTCGCCGGTGGCGGCCGCGGACCGCAGATGCGGCTCGGCGCCGTCGAGGTCACCGCGGCGCAGCAGCATCGCGCCCAGGGCGCTCATCGCGGCCGGGTCGCCCGCCTCGGCGGCCCGGCGGTGGCCGGACTCGGTCACGGCATCGGACGCCTCGGCGGCCTCCGCGGCCTCCATCGCGTCGATCTGCAGCTCGGATTCGCGCCCGTCGTCGGGCGCTGGTACAAACCGGTCCGTCTCCAACAACCTTGCCTTGTCCCCCATAAGACCCATCGTCGCATCACCCGTAACCCGCGTACACCTGGTATACCGCAGCCAGTGAGGTCACTTCAGCGGTTTGTCGACTTCCCGACACGACGACATGTCAAACTCAAGCACACAGGTTCCCCACACGAGGCGCGCGACCCGGCTTTCTTTCCGGATCGGTGTGAACACATGACGAAGGCCCGGATCCTTTGAGGATCCAGGCCTTCGACCTTCAGTAGCGGGGACAGGATTTGAACCTGCGACCTCTGGGTTATGAGCCCAGCGAGCTACCGAGCTGCTCCACCCCGCGTCGTTGTGCCCTCAATCTACCACGGTCCCGCGGGGCCACCGCGCGGCCCCCGGAAGCGGCGCGGCCCCGCCGGCAGCCGGTGCGTACCGGCTGCCGGCGGGGCCCTGTGCTCCGCCGGGAGGTCAGCTGCCCGGCTTGCCGCCCTTCCGGGCGGCCTCGGCGGCCCGGTCCAGCGCCGCCTTGAGCTTCTTCTTCGCCTCGTCGTACCCGGCCAGGTCACGCTGTCCGAGGGCCTTCTCGCCCTCCTCGTACGCCTTCTCGGCGTCGGACAGCGCCTGCTGCACGGTCTGGTCGGACGGCTTCTGCTTGCCCGTCTCGCCGCCCGGCGGGTTCTCCGTCCCGGAGCTGGCCGCCTTCTTGCCGAAGACCACGTCCAGCGCGTCCTTCAGGGAGTCCTCCAGGACCGGCTTGTTGTCGCCGTAGCTCACCAACACCTTCTTCAGCAACGGGTAGTTGGTGTTGGCACCGCGCAGATACACCGGTTCGACGTAGAGCAGTCCGCCGTCCAGGGGCACGGTCAGCAGATTGCCGTACTCGATCTCCGAGTCGCCGAACTTCTTGAGGATGTTGAGCTCGTTGGCGATGACCGGGTCGGAGTTGAACTTCGACTGCACCAGCTGCGGGCCGGGCACCGGTGTCTCCGACGGCAGCTTCAGCAGTCTGATCTTGCCGTAGTCACCGCTGGTCGCATTGGCGTCGACCGCCATGAACGCGCCCAGGTTCTCCCGCTTGTTGGGCGTGAAGGTGGTCGTCAGCGAGAAGGACCGGTCCTTCTGGTCCGGCATCTTCATGCTCAGGTAGTACGGCGGTACCGCGTTGCCCGACTTGGTGGTCGGGTCGCTGGGGATCTGCCAGCGCTCGGAGCCGGTGTAGAACGTCCCCGGGTCCGTGACGTGGTACGTGGTCAGCAGCTGGCGCTGCACCTTGAACAGGTCCTGCGGATAGCGCAGGTGCTCCTTCAGCGCCGGGCTGATCGCGCTCTTCTTCTCGACCGTGCCGGGGAACGACTTCATCCAGGTCTTGAGGACCGGGTCCTTCTCGTCCCACTGGTAGAGCTTGACCGAGCCGTCGTAGGCGTCCACCGTCGCCTTGACGGAGTTGCGGATGTAGTTGACCTGGTTCTGCTGGGCCACCACCGCCCGCTGGCCGTCGGTGAGCGAATCGGCCGTGGTGTCCCCGAGCGTGGTGCGCGAGGCGTACGGATAGCCGTTGCTGGTGGTGTAGGCGTCCACGATCCACTTGATCCGGCCGTCGATGACCGCCGGATAGGCGTCGCCGTCGATGGTCAGCCAGGGCGCGACGGACTCGACGCGCTCCTTCGGCGTGCGGTTGTACAGGATCCGCGAGCCGTCGCCGATCGCGCCGGAGTAGAGGATCTGCGGCTCCCCGAAGGCCACGGCGTAGGCCGCGCGGTTGACCGGGTTGGCGAGGCTGACGCCGCTGCCGCCCTGGTAGCTGTAGCTCTTCTCGCTGCCGTCCTCGGAGTAGTCCAGCTCCTTCTGCGGACCGCCGACGATGGAGTACTGCGAGGTCTTCTCGCCGTAGTACACCCGCTGCTGGTACGGCTTCGCGCTGAGCTGCCCCTGGGCGGGCAGGTCGGACTCGGTGTACTTGGGACCGCCGCCCTCGGCGGTCTCGGTGCCCTTGGCGGCGACCGCGCCGTAGCCGTGGGTGTACTTGAAGTGGTCGTTGATCCAGTTGCGCTCGGGGATGCCGGCGATGTTCAGCTCACGCAGACCGATGACGGTGTCCTGCTCGGCGCCGTCCTGGTCCTTGTACCGGTCGACGTCGAGCGTGGAGGGGAACTGGTAGTACCCCTTGACCTGCTGCTGTTGCTGGAAGGCCGGCGAGACCACGTTCGGGTCCAGGAGCCGCATGCTGGCCGAGGCGTCGGCGTCGTCGCGCAGCCGCTGGCTGTCGTCCTTGCCGGTGGGCTTGTAATTGCCCTTGTACGGCGTGACCTGCGAGTCCTGGATGTCGTACGCGTCCCGGGTCGCCTTGATGTTCTGCTTGATGTACGGCGCTTCCTTGGCCTGCTCGTTGGGCTGGACCTGGAACTTCTGCACGATCGCCGGATACAGCCCGCCGATCAGGATCGCGGAGAGCACCATCAGACCGAAGCCGATCACCGGCAGCTGCCACGTACGCCGCCACAGGGTCGCGAAGAACAGCACCGCGCAGATCGCCGCGATGAAGAACAGGATCGTCTTCGCCGGCAGATAGGCGTTGGCGTCGACGTACCGCAGACCCGTCCAGTTGTCGGCCGACTTCAGGCCGCTGGACTTCACCGCGAGGCCGTACCGGTCGAGCCAGTACGCGATCGCCTTCAGCGACACGAAGATGCCCAGCAGCACCGACAGATGGCCGGTGGCGGCGGCGGTCGCCCGCGAGCCGGGGCTGGTCAGCCGCAGCCCGCCGTAGAGGTAGTGCGTCAGCGCCGCGGCGACCAGGGACAGCACCGCGGCGGCGAAGCCGAAGCTCAACAGGAAGCGGTACCACGGCAGATCGAACGCGTAGAACGCGACGTCCATGCCGAACTGCGGGTCCTTCTTGCCGAACGGCACGCCGTTGACCCACTGGAGCCACGTCTGCCACTCACCGGAAGCGGACGCGCCGGCGATCAGACCGACCACGGCCGCGATCGCGATCAGCGCCCACTTCTTGAAGGGCGCGACCCCCATGCGGTAGCGGTCCAGGCTCTGCTGCTCCATGGACATCGCGCTGAGCGGCGGGCGCAGCCGGTGCGCCAGCCAGATGTTGACGCCGACGGCCACCGCCATCACGACGCCGAAGGCGAAGAACAGACCGATCTTGGTCCACAGGGTCGTGGTGAAGACCGAGGAGTAATGGACCGAGCGGTACCAGAGCCAGTCGGTCCAGAACCCCGCGAACATCACGAAGAGCATGGCCAGCACGGCCAGCACGCCCAAGGTCATGAGCAGGGTCCGGATCCGCCGCGACGGTCGGCCGACTCTGATCCGTGGCCCGGACGGGCCTCCGCCGCGGTCCGGCATCTGGAAAGCCAAGGTGCGCACCTCGAAGTATCGCTGTCGTGTGGAGCAGGCCCGGCGATAGTAGGACCCAGTGATGCAACTTACGAAGGCTTTACCCGGTTCCCGATTTCGGGGGTGGACAAGGCACGATGTTGAGCATGACTGACATCCCCGGCTCTCCCGCCGCCGGCACCCCCCTCGCCGCCGACCCGCTGACCCGCGCGGTGCTCGAGATCGACGAGTACAGCGCCGGGCTCGGCTGGGACCAGCCCGCCCGGCTGTTCGCCCTCGTCGACACCGCCAAGCTGCGCGCACAGGAGCCCTCGCTCGCCGAGCAGCTCGGCATCGACGACACCACCACCGCTTCCCTGACCCCCGTGGAGCAGGACGAGATCCCCGCGGACGTGCCGCTGGACGAGTTCCTCGCCACCATCGCCTGGCCGGACGCCGTCACCGGCTGCGCGCTGACCGTGGAACGGCTGATGCTGCCGCCGTCCGCCGAGGACGCCGAGCCCGAGGGCATGGACGAGGCGCAGCTCGCCAAGTGGGTCGCCCGGCACCCGGACCGTGAGGAGGTCCGGATGACGGTGGCCGTGCTGCGCGACGGCCGGCGCGAGTCCGCGCTGCGGCTGCGCGCGAAGGACTCCGCGTCCGAGGTGCTCACCGGCTCGGCGCTGGTGCCCGGCCTGGCCGAGGCGCTCGCCGCGACCTTCGAGGGCTGACCCGAGGGGCGGCCCGGGGCGTAACGCCCTACGACCGGCCTGCCGGGCTGCAGCTCGGCAGGCCGGCGGTCTGGCCCTTGCTGATCTTCTGCAGTGCCTTGACGGCGTCGCCTATCGTGCCGACCTTGACCAGGCGCAGGCCCGCCGGGATGTCCTTGGCGGCGGTGGCGCAGTTGTCCTTGGGCGTCAGGAAGAACTCCGCGCCCTTGTCGCGGGCGCCGACCGTCTTCATCGAAATGCCGCCGATCGGGCCGACCTTGCCGTTGTCGTCGATCGTGCCCGTGCCGGCCACGAACCGGCCGCCGGTCATGTTGCCCGGGGTGAGCTTGTCGACGATGCCCAGCGCGAACATCAGCCCGGCGCTCGGCCCGCCCACGTCGGCCAGCTTGACGTCGATCGGGAACGGGAAGATGTGGTCGACGCCGGCCTGGATGCCCACGATGGCCCGGCCGTCGTCCGCCTTCTGCGTCGGGATGGTGATCTGCCGCGCGCCCGTCGCGGGCTTCCTGCCCTGCTTCTCCGCCGCGGCCGCCTCCTTGGCGGGGATGACCGTGAAGACGGCCTTCTCGCCCGGCTTGTGCTGGGTGACGAGCTTGGCGACGTCGCCGGTCTGCTTGACCGCGGTGCCGTCCACGGCCTTGATCACGTCGCCGGCGTGCAGCCGTCCGTCGGCCGGCTTGTCCTTGGCGACGGAGGCGACCACGGTCTGGGTGGCGACCGGGATGTGCAGTTGGCCCAGCGCGGCGGTCTTGGCGCTCTCCTGGGACTGGGTGAACTCCTCGGCGTTCTCCTGGTCGGCCTGCTCGGCCGTCTGTCCCTCGGGGTAGAGCGTCTTGTGCGGGACCACGGCGTTGTCGTGGTCGAGCCAGCCGTAGACCGCCTCGAGGAGGTTCATCCGGTAGTCGGGGCCGGTGACCCGGACCGTGGTCATGTTGAGGTGACCGGTCGTCTGGTACGTCTTGCGCCCGGCTATCTGCAGCACCGGCTCGCCGTTGTGCTCACCGAGCGTGTTGACCGTCGGGCCGGGCGACATCTCGGAGTACGGCACGGGGATCAGCACTCCCGCGCAGAGCAGCGCGATCAGCATCAGGATCGAGGCGAGCAGCGTCGCGGTGCGGCGTGGCATGGAACGACAGTACGGGACGAGTATGACAACCGGCCCGCGGGGCCGTCCGTACGAGAGCGAACGCGCGTCCGTGCGCAGGGGCCGCGGGCTCGGCGGCGCTTGCTACTGCGTACGGGTGAGGGGCCTCAGGCCGAGTCCGAGGCGGTCGGCGCGGGGTCGGGGACGGAATGCTGCTTCTCCATCGCGTCGCGGAACCGGGCGTAGCCCGCGAGTTCCGCCACGTCCCCGGTCTTGCGGTTCCGCAGGGCCCAGCTGCTCCACGCCGCGGCGACCAGCCCGGCACCCACCGGAATCAGCAACCAGAGGAGCGCACCCATCAGCTACCTCCCTACCCCTTGCACGACCGCGATCGACGAATAAGCAGATTAACCATCTGCCAGGTCAACGCTCACGCGAGGGGGCGGGTTACGCAACCGGAATCCACGGCACCGGTTCGCCCGCGCGTTCGAGGACGACCGGACCCTCGCGCTCCTTAAGAGGCGCCTACCCACTCCTCGGTTCCATCCACAAACGATTGGTGTTTCCAGATGGGAACCTCGTGCTTGAGGTCGTCGATCAACTTGCGGCAGGCGTCGAACGCCTCGCCCCGGTGCGGGCAGGACACCGCGACGACCACCGCCAGGTCCCCGATCCGCAGATCGCCCACCCGGTGGACGGCGGCCAGTGCCCGTACCGGGTAGTCGGCGATCACCTTCTCGGCGATCCGGCGCATCTCCGCCTCGGCGGTCGGGTGCGCGGAGTAGCCCAGGGCGTCGACGTCGGCGCCGTTGTCGTGCGAGCGGACCGTGCCGACGAACAGCGCGGTCCCGCCGGCCGCCGCATCGCCCACGGCGGCGAACACCTCGTCCACGGACAGCGGGGTGTCGCGGATCGCCAGGAGCCGGATCGGGTCCGCCGCGGCGCGCTCACCGGGGTGGTCGCGGCCGGGCGTCGAGGGAAGGGGCGTGCCAGACATACCCCCATCGTGCCGTACCCGGGGTGCACCGGGGAATGGCCGGATCCGCCGGTCGTCCCGGCACCGGTATGGAGACTCCTCCAGTACGCGGGCCGGTCCGACGTCGCCGTCAGATACGGCGGCGGGCCTTGCGGGCGCGCCGTACCAGCGCGGCGGTGCCCAGCAGGGCGACGGTGGCGCCGGCCGCCCCCGCGGCGGTGGCGTCCTTGCGGCCCAGCCGGCGGCCGGCGACGGTGTGCCGTCCCGCGACCTCCTCGAGGAGCTCCGCGAGCACCTGCTCGTTCGTCCACTGCGGCCGCCAGCCCGCGTCGTGCAGCCGGCTGCCGCTGACCACCCAGGGGTGCATGGTGTACGCGAGGTCCCCGGCCGGCGACGGCGTCAGCCCGATCCGGTGCAGCCGGGCCGCGGCGCCCAGCGCCACGGAGGAGGGCAGCTCCATGCGCCGGATACCGGAGAGCTCCTCGACCTCCTCCTGTTCCAGCCAGCCGTCGCAGCCCACCGCCAGCTCGCCGTCGACCTTCTCCAGCGCGGCGTACTCCAGCGCGCTGACCAGGTCCTCGACGTGGCAGAACTGCCAGGCGGGCCGCGATCCGGCGACGACCAGCAGGCGGGGCGATTCGAAGTACCGGGTCAGCGCGGTGTCGGTGCCGCCGACCAGGACGGCGGGGCGCAGCACGGTGACGTTCAGGCCGGGGTGGGCGCGGGGCGCGCGGCGGGCCAGGTGCTCGATCTCCAGGAGGTCGCCGACGCCGGTGGCGTCCGCCGTGGCCCGCAGCTCGGCGTCCTCGGCCAGCGGCACGTCGTTGTCGGGCAGTGCCCCGTAGACCATGGCGGAGGTGCACAGCACCACCCGGTGGATGCCGGCGGCCGCGGCGGCGGTGAGCACGGTCTGGGTGCCGCGCACGTTGTAGGCGGTGCGGGCGGTGGCGTCGGTCTCCAGGTCGAGGTCGAGCGCCAGGTGGACGACGACGTCCGCGCCGCGCAGTTTGTCCGCGATGGCCGGATCGCGGACGTCCAGGACGTGCCACTGCGCCTCGGCGATGTCGCCGCGCCGCTCGTCGATCGCCACCACCTCCTTGACCTCGTCGGATGCGACGAGGGCACGGGTGAGCAGCGCGCCGACCCCGGAGGCGGCTCCGGTGACGGCGACGACGGGCCGGCGCAGCGGACGGTCCGCGGCGCCACCGGGGGCGTCGTCCGTCTTCTCGGTCGGGGCGGCAGCGTTTCGCGCTGCGCGAACGGTCGGATCTGGGGAACTCACCGGGCGTCTCCAGCGGTTGTCTTCAGTGCGGGCGCGTGCTGACGCGGTCGCACCAGGTGGCGTCCATCCTGCCCCAGCCACCGGGACAGCGAAGCACCGAGCCCCGAAGCGGTCCGGGTGTCTACGCTGGAGGTGATGTCGGGCAGTCGCCGTCGGTCACCTGGCCGGCGGCCCTACGAGCCGAGGAAACCCGTGAGTGACACCCCATTCGGATTCGGCCTTCCGCCGGAGGAGCCGGAGGACGGCGACAACGGCAAGCAGAAGGGCGGCCAGGGAGGTAGCCAGGGCCCCGCGAACCCGTTCGGGTTCGGCGGCGGGAGCGGCGGCGCGGACAATCCGTTCGCGGCGCT
Organism: Streptomyces endophytica; assembly: GCF_026153355.1. Lineage (GTDB taxonomy): Bacteria > Actinomycetota > Actinomycetes > Streptomycetales > Streptomycetaceae > Streptomyces > Streptomyces endophytica. The sequence continues at coordinate 781,792 of NZ_CP110636.1, forward strand.
CTTCGGCGGCATGGGCGGCCCCGGCGGCGAGATGAACCCCGGCGACCTGGGCGCCGCCTTCCAGCGGCTGGGCCAGATGCTCTCCTACGAGGGCGGCCCGGTGAACTGGGACATGGCCAAGGACATCGCGCGCCAGACGGTCGCGCAGGGCGCCGAGGACGGCAGCAAGGACGCGAGCGTCGCGCCGGGCGAGCGGACCGCCGTCGAGGAGGCCGTGCGGCTGGCGGACCTGTGGCTGGACGGGGTGACGTCCCTGCCGTCGGGCTCCGCTTCGGTGGTGGCCTGGAGCCGCGCCGAGTGGGTCGAGGAGACCCTGCCGGTGTGGAAGGACCTGGTCAATCCGCTCGCCGAGCGCGTCGGGTCGGCGATGGGCGAGGTGCTGCCCGGGGAGATGCAGGCCATGGCGGGCCCGCTGCTCGGGATGATGCGCTCCATGGGCGGCGCGATGTTCGGCACCCAGATCGGGCAGGCGCTGGGCGTCCTGGCGAGCGAGGTCGTGGGTTCCACGGACGTCGGTCTGCCGCTGGGCCCGGCCGGCAAGGCGGCGCTGCTGCCGAAGAACGTCGCCTCCTTCGGTGAGGGCCTCGGCGTGCCCGAGGAGGAGGTGCGGCTCTACCTGGCCCTGCGGGAGGCCGCCCACCAGCGGCTCTTCGCCCATGTGCCGTGGCTGCGCTCGCATCTCTTCGGTGCCGTCGAGGGCTATGCGCGCGGCATCAAGGTCGACACGACCAAGCTGGAGGACGTGGTCGGGCAGATCGATCCGCAGCACCCCGAGGAGCTGCAGAACGCCCTCCAGCAGGGCATGTTCCAGCCCGAGGACACCCCGGAGCAGAAGGCCGCGCTGGCCCGTCTGGAGACCGCGCTGGCGCTCGTCGAGGGCTGGGTGGACGCGGTGGTGCACTCCGCCGCCAAGCCGCATCTGCCGTCGGCGGACCGGCTCCGCGAGACGCTGCGGCGGCGCCGGGCCAGCGGTGGCCCGGCCGAGCAGACGTTCTCCACGCTGATCGGTCTGCAGCTGCGTCCGCGCCGGCTGCGGGACGCCTCGCGGCTGTGGGCGTCGCTCACCGACGCCCGCGGCCTGGACGGCCGGGACGGCCTGTGGGAGCACCCGGACATGCTGCCGACGGCGGCCGACCTCGACGACCCGGACGGTTTCGTCCACCACGAGCAGATGGACTTCTCCGAGCTCGACAAGATGCTCGGCGAGGCCGCCGGCGGTGGGAAGACCGAACCGGGCGCCTCCCCCGAGAAGGGCGACGGCCCGGACGCCGCCCCCGGCGAGGGCAAGGGTGACGGCGACCGGTGAGTCTGCACGCCGACGCGGCGCGGGTGCTCAAGGAGTGGCCCGCGCCCTCGCCCGATCAGGAGCAGCTGCGGCTTGCCTACCTCGACCACCTCGCCGCCCATCGGGACGGCATGTGGAAGCCCTGCAAGGACGGGCACCTCACCGCGAGTGCGCTGGTGATCGACCCGGCGGGCGGCCGGGTGCTGCTCACCCTCCACCGCAAGCTGGAGATGTGGCTGCAGATGGGCGGCCACTGCGAGCCGGAGGACGCCTCGCTGGCGGACGCGGCGCTGCGTGAGGCGCGGGAGGAGTCCGGCATCGCGCGCGGGCTCACCCTCCTGCCCGGCGGCCCGGTGCGGCTGGACCGCCATCGGACGCCCTGCGCGGTGCATCTGGACGTCCAGTACGCGGCGGTGGCGCCCGAGGGCGCGGTGGCCGAGATCAGCGACGAGTCGCTGGACCTGCGGTGGTTCGGCTACGACGAGGTGCCCGCCGTCGCCGACACCTCGGTGGTGCGCCTGGTGGAGCGCGCCCGCGCGCTGCTCTGACGGACCGTCAAGGACCGTTCCGGCCGGCGCCCGCCCCTGGGGTCGGGCGCCGGATCGTCGTCCGCCGGGGCGTCAGTTGGTGAAGATGTTGCCCTGGTTGACGCCCCGGGCGCCCTGCTGGCCCATCCCGAACTGGGCGGCCAGACCCGAGCCGATGACCGCGTTCTGCGGCGGCAGCAGCTCGCTGGGCTGGACCAGCGCGTACCCCTGCCCGAGGAAGCTCAGCTCCCAGCCCTCGCCGGTGCTGCCGCGCCGCCGCCAGACGCCCGAGGAGTGCGTCTGCGCCTGCATCTGGACGCGCAGTGACGCGGACCAGGCGACCACCGCGTCGGCGTCGGCGTTGACGTACTTGTCGGGCGTGACCTGCAGCATCAGCGGCTGGCCGGAGGTCATCAGGGCGACCTTGCCCTGCCCGGTGATGTTGAGCTGGTACTTGCCGGTGCCGGCGATGCCGTACTGGCTGTCGACCGAGACGACCTCCCAGTGGAGGCCGGAGTCCAGCGCCAGGACGTAGGCGCTGTCGACGGTCAGGCCGTCGTGGTCGACGTCGACGACGTGCACGTACTGGGCGAGGTTGGCCAGATAGACGGTGCCCTGCCCGGAGACCCGCATCAGGTCGAGGCCCTCGCCGGAGTGGGCGCGGGCCCGCTGCTGGCCGGGCGTGGTGTAGTTGCCGTCGAATTCCAGCAGCCCCTGATAGGCGACCATGCTGCCCTTACGGGCGAGGACGTCGTCGTGGCCGGTGAGGGCGACCCGCAGCAGCTGGCTGTTCTGCAGGGCGTAGCGGTCCTGGGTCTGTGCCTCGGTGAAGGCGAAAAGCGGACTCTGCATGGCGTGTTCGGTCCTCCCCCTCAGCCCCGGGCCCGGAGCCGGTCGGTGCTGTCCTCGCTGGGCTGGACGACGACGAACCCCTGGCCGGAGAAGCCGAGTTGGTACGCCTCGCCGCTGCCGCGGCCGATCATCGAGGACGCCTTGAAGCTGCGCTTGCCCTTCATCTTCAGGTGCGTCGACCAGGCGACCAGGGCGTCCGGGTCGACGTAGGTCTCGTCCTCGCCGCGGCCGCAGTCGACGACGACGGGCGTGCCCCGGGAGGTCAGCGCGACCCAGCCGGTGCCGGAGATCCCGACGTTGAACAGGCCCTGGCCGGCGAACTTCGCCATGCCCTTGACGCGCTGCACGCCCCACTGGAGGTGGGCGTCGAAGGCGAGGAGGTTGGTGCCGTTGACGGAGAGCGAGTCGCCGTTGAGGTTGATGCAGACCACGTCGGCGCCGTAGTCGGCGAGGTAGAGCAGGCCGTCGCCGGAGCACTTCATCAGGGGCGCGCCCTCGCCGGTGAGCCACTGGGAGGCCATCTGGCGGACGGCGGGCGGGTTGGGCTCGTACTGGACGAAGCCCTCGTAGGCGATCATCGAGCCGGTGCGGGCGAAGACATCCTGGCCGCTCTGCATGGCGATCTTCACCATGGAGCTGCCGTGGTTCTCCATCCGGGCGGCGGGCGGGGTCGGGACGTAGCCCGACAGCTGCTGCTGGTTCATGACGTGCGGGCTCCCTCAGACCTCGTAGGGCTGGACGACGATGAAATTGCCGGGCGCACCGCGGAACTGGAGGTTCACGGTCTCGCCGGAGTGGCCCGGATAGGCGTGCCGGCGCAGGCTCACCTGACTGGAGATGATCACCTGGGAGCCGGCGGACCAGGCCACGACGGCGTTGGCGTCGGCGAAGGTGGTCGGGGTGACCGGCAGCACGACGGGGGTGCCGTGGGTCGTGACGACGAGGGTGCCGGTGCCCTGGAACTGCATGGTGAACAGGGCGCCGCCGGGGATGCCGTGGCCCTCGATCCGGCGGACCTCGTACTGCAGCGACTCATCGAAGGCGAGGACGGACTCGGCGGACACGCAGATCGCGTCGCCCTGCAGCTCGATGGGGTGGACATGGGCGCTGTTCTCCGCGAAGAACACCTGGCCCTGGCCCGTGCAGCGCATCAGTTGCATCTCCTGGCCGGTGGCGTTGCCAACGATGCGGCCGCGGAAGCCGGCGCCCTTGTAGCTGAAGTCCACCTTGCCCTGGTAGAGCACCATGCTGCCCTGGCGGGCGAGCACCGGCTGTCCGTCGACGCCGAGGTCGGCGCGGATCAGCTTGCCGTTCTGGGGCGTCCAGCGCTGCCCGGTGGGGGCTTCCTTGTACTTCTCCAGGACGACGCCGAGGCCGGGGCCGCCGCCCTGGGGGACGGCCGGTGCCTGCCCGCCGCCGTACGGGGCGCCCGGCGGCTGCATGCCGGGCTGGCCGTAGGGGGCGGGCTGCCCGGGGAACTGGTCCTGGCCGCCGTACGGGGGCGCCGGCGGGGCCGGCTGACCGGGGAAGCCGGCGGGCGGCGGCTGCGGCGGGCCGTACGGATGCTGGCCGGGCGCCGGCTGGCCGTAGGGGGCGGGAGGCGGCGCGGGCACACCGGGCGGCACACCCGGGCCGGCGGGCGGGGCGAGCGGCGCGGCGATCGTGGGCGCGTTGTGGACCTGCGGGTGCGCGGGCTGCGGGGCCTGCGGCGCGGGCGGCGGCTGCGGGGCGGCCGGCGGCGCGGCGGGGGCCGCGCCCTGGGGCGGACCGAAGGACGGGGCGGGCTGTTCGGGCACGGGGGCCGCGGCCGGTGCGCCGAAGGACGGCGCCGGGGCGGCGGGACCGGACGGCGGGGCGAAACCGGGCGCACCCTGCGCCGGTGCCTCGGCCTGCGGCGCCTCCGCCTCTTCGGCGACCTCTCCGCCGAAGTTCTTCAGCAGCGCCTCCAGACCACCGTCGAAGCCCTGGCCGACCGCGGCGAACCGCCACACGTCCTTGAAGTAGAAGTCGCCGAGCATGACGGCGCGTTCGGTGCTGAACTCGCTGCCCGTGAAGGAGTAGCGGGCGACCTCTTCGCCGCCGGCCACGATCCTGAGGTAGCCGGGGCCGATCCGGGAGACCTGGCCCGGGCCGTCGAGCGCGGCGGTGAACGACAACTTCCGGATGTGCGACGGGATCTTGTCGAGGGTGACCCGGAAGGACTCGTCGTCGCCGGCCTGCGCGCCGAGCAGCTGGATGGCCTCCTCGGGCGACTTCGGCTGGTTGAAGAAGACGAAATACCGGTCGTCGGAGAGCCGTTCGTCGGCGTCCAGGCCGAAACAGCTGATGTCGAAGGTCAGGCCGGGCCCGCCGATCTGCACGCCGACGTACAGGTCCGTCCCCGCCGTGAGATCACCGATCCTGGCCTTGTGGCCCCGCTGGAATTCCCTGGCCATACGTAACGCCCGTCCCCCGCTCCCGCAGTGACATCCTGGGCGGCCAAGGCTAACCGCTGGCGGTGACAGCGGGCGATGCCGGGGCGCGCGCGGATATCGCCCGCCGGGGCGCTATTCCCGGCGGGCGGCGGGCAGATGCGGCAGCCGGTCGGCCGCGACCACTCCTTCGAGGTAGCCGCGGGCCCGTTCCGTACGCGGATAGGACTCCAGCAGCCGCCAGAACTCCGGGCCGTGGCCGGGGACGAGCAGATGCGCGAGCTCGTGCAGCAGGACGTAGTCGATGACGTACTCCGGCATGCCCTGGAGGCGGTGCGACAGGCGGATGCTGCCCTCCGCCGGGGTGCACGATCCCCAGCGGGTGTTCTGGTTGGTCACCCAGCGCACCGACGCGGGCCGGGCCCGGCCGCCGAGGAACTGCTCCGACAGCCGCCCGGCGCGCTCGGCGAGCTCGCGGTCGCCGAGCATCCGCTTGCTCTCCTGGGCGGCGAGCTTGTCCAGCATCACCGTCACCCAGCGCTGCTCCTCGGCCTCGGACATCCGGGCCGGGATCAGCACGACCGTGCGGTCCCCCTCGCGGTACGCGGAGACCGTCCTGCGCCGCCGGGAACTGCGGCGCACCTCGACGGCGCTGGTGCCCGAGCCGCGGGCCTTCGGGGTCGGGGAAGCCCCGCGCGAGGCGTCAGCGGCGCGGCGCAGGGGGGTCTCCCCGGAGCCGTGGGCGGAAGGGTCGGCGGGCACGCGCCCGACGTTACCCGCTGGCCCGGCGGGAAGTCCCGACCCGCGGTCCGGTTCGCCGGCGAACCACTCCATGGCGGGCACTGCTTGTATGACAAATCCTTCCCCGGCCTGTGGATAACTTCGGCCCCGATTCGCGACAGGGCGCATGCTGAAGGCCGGACGACGAAGGACGGGGGCGGATGACATGCATCCGATGCTCAAGCCCGCGCTGCGGCGCGGCTGGCGGGACCGGGAAACAGTGCGGTTCGGCGTGGCGCCGGCCCATGCGATGGTGCTGGGGCCGCTCGACACGGCCACCGGCAGTTTCCTCACCCTGATCGACGGCACCCGCACCATGCGGCAACTCATCGACGAGGCCGCGTTACTGGACCTCCCGCCGGATCATGTGCGGGGTGTGGTCGGGCGCCTCGGTGCGGCCGGACTGCTGGAGGCGCCCACCGCGGGCGGCCCGGCGGCCGACTCCGTACGCGCCGACCGGCCCGCCCATGAACGGCTGCGGGCCGATCTGGCCTCCCTGTCGGTACAGCATCCGGAGCCGGCCGGCGCCCTGGGGCGGATGGGGGCGCGGCGGGCGGTCCGGGCGCGGGTCAAGGGGCTGGGGAAGGTGGGCGCGGCGGTGGCCGCGCAGCTCGCGGCCGCCGGCATCGGCCGGGTCGAGGTGTTCGACGGCGGCAAGGTCGCGCCGTGGGACGTGGCGCCCGGCGGCCTGCCCGCCGAGCGGATCGGCGAACCGCGCAAGGAGGCCGTGGAGCGGCTGGTCCACCACGCCTCCCCGTGGACCCGGCGGCAGCGGCCGACGGGCGTCCCGGTCAGCGAATCCGGCGAACCCGGCCTGTCCCTGGTGGTGCTCGCCCCACGCGACGGGCTCGGCGCCTACGCCCCCGACCCCGTGCTGTCCGAGCCGCTGCTGAGCGCCGGCATCCCGCACCTTTACGCGGGCGTGATCGAGGGCACGGGTGTGGTGGGTCCGCTGGTACTGCCCGGCGGTACGGCCTGCGCCCGCTGCGACGAACTGCGCCGCACGGACGCGGAGCCGGCCTGGCCGCGGCTGCTCGCCCAGTGGCGGTCGGGCCGGGCCGCCCCGGCGGTGCCGGCCTGCGACACCGCGCTGGCCACCACGGTCGCCGGGCTCGCCGCCGTCCAGGCGCTGGCGTTCCTCGACGGGGACCTCCCGCCGTGCACGGGGGCACGGATGGAGCTGGCGCTGCCGTGTGCGGGCGTGCGCACGGTGCGGATCGAACCGCATCCGGAGTGCGGCTGCGGGGCAGCCGCTTCGCTGTGTGCGGCAGGCGCCTCGGATCCTCGGCCATGACACGCCACAATGACGGAGTAACCCCGGTTGGGGGACAGTGTGAGTTGGAGGGGCGCATGTCTGATCTTCCCCGCAAGGCGGTCACCCGCACCGCCAAGCTGGCCGCGCTGCCACTGGGGTTCGCCGGCCGCGCCACCTGGGGCCTGGGCAAACGGATCGGCGGCAGATCCGCCGAGATCGTCGGCCGGGAGCTCCAACAGCGCACCGCGGAACAGCTCTTCAAGGTCCTCGGTGAGCTGAAGGGCGGAGCGATGAAGTTCGGGCAGGCGCTGTCCGTGTTCGAGTCGGCCCTCCCCGAGGAGATCGCCGGCCCGTACCGCGCCGCCCTGACGAAGCTTCAGGAAGCGGCACCGCCGATGCCGACGAGCACCGTCCACGCCGTACTCGCGGAGCGGCTCGGCGAGGACTGGCGGGAGCTCTTCGAGGAGTTCGAGGACAAACCCGCCGCGGCGGCCTCCATCGGCCAGGTGCACCGCGCCGTCTGGCACGACGGCCGCGAGGTGGCCGTCAAGGTGCAGTACCCCGGCGCCGGCAAGGCACTGCTGTCGGACCTGGCGCAGCTGAGCCGGTTCGCCCGGCTGCTGGGCCCGCTCGTGCCCGGGATGGACATCAAACCGCTGATCAGCGAGTTGCGCGACCGGGTCTCCGAGGAGCTGGACTACTCCCTGGAGGCGGAGGCCCAGCGGGCCCATGCCGAGGAGTTCGCCGACGACCCGGACGTGGTCGTGCCGGCCGTGGTGCACCAGCGCGACCAGGTGCTGGTGACGGAGTGGATGGACGGCGTACCGCTGTCCGAGGTGATCGCGGACGGCACGGACGAGCAGCGGAACCGCGCCGGCCAGCTGCTGGCCCGCTTCCTGTTCTCCGGCCCGGCCCGCACCGGGCTGCTGCACGCCGACCCGCACCCGGGCAACTTCCGGCTGCTGGCCGGCGACTCCCCCGACGGGCCTGCCGGGGAATGGCGGCTGGGCGTGCTGGACTTCGGCACCGTCGACCGGCTGCCCGACGGACTGCCGGCCACGATCGGCGCCTCGCTGCGGATGACCCTGGACGGCGAGGCGGACGCGGTCTACCAGATGCTGTGCGAGGAGGGCTTCGTCAAGGAGTCCATCGAGCTGGACCCCGACGCGGTGCTGGAGTATCTGCTGCCGATCATCGAGCCCGCGCAGGTCGACGCGTTCACCTTCACCCGCGGCTGGATGCGCCGGCAGGCCGCCCGGGTCGGCGATCCGCGCTCCCCCGCCCACCAGTTGGGCAAGCAGCTCAACCTGCCGCCCGCGTACCTGCTGATCCACCGTGTGACCTTGAGCACCATCGGCGTGCTGTGCCAGCTCGGCGCGACCGTACGGCTGCGGGACGAGCTGGAGGCATGGATGCCCGGCTTCGTCCCCGAACACGAGCCGGCCGGCGCCGACCTCACCGGCACCGCCCCCGGCCCGGACGAGGACCCGGCCGACCCCGGTACGGACATCGACGAGGAGGCCGTCGAAGAGACCACCGCCTGAGCTCCCGCCGGCCGTACCTCACCACCAGCTGGAGTCCAGGCGTCCCTCGATGGCCCGGATGTTCTCCCGGGCGCAGCGGTCGCAGAAGTAACGGCGCTCGCCGTTCTCCACGGAGCAGGTCCAGGTCGGCGGTGTGTCCTCGGCGACGGCGCCGCAGCCGGCACACACCGTCTGCCCGTCGGCCAACTCCGCCTCGTGATGCGTCTTCTGGTTCACCATCCGACGATATCCCCGCCAACCACGTGAACCGGGGCGCAACGCACCACGGGGCCCGCCCTGTCGGACGGACCCCGTGGAAGGTGGTGTCAGCGCTGCCCTGCCGGCCGCCCGGACCTGCCCGGCGCCTTACTGCATCACGGCGATGGCCAGCGCCCGGCGGGCCCGGAGCGACGCGCGCTCGGCACGCCGCTGCATCCGCCGCGCGGCGGCGAGCCGGTGCCCCCTGCGTTCGGACTCGGCCTCCCGCAGGCGTTCATGCATATGCGCACGGGCCAGGGCTTCTGGGATGAGTTGCATGGCGAGGTTCCTGTTCTGACGCGACTCGATGGCGTCGGCGTTCGCGGGGACGGGGGTGTCGGTGAAGATCGGGTTCATCGTGTGGTCCTGCTTCTTGGGATCCCGTGTGACGGGACGGTCGATCGTTCCTGTGCCGGTGGTGTTCATGCCGCGACCGGGTTCTTGCGCGGACGGCCACGCGGACGCTTCCGCGGCACCACGACGCCCTGGACGAAGAGCTCGCCACCCCAGACACCCCAGGGCTCACGGCGGTCCTTGGCACCGGCGAGGCAGGCCTCACGCACCGGACAGGACTGGCACAGCGTCTTGGCGTACTCGACGTCGGCCGGGGACTCCGCGAAGAAGACCTCCGGGTCGTAGGTGCGGCACGGTACGGCGGCGCCGAGGCGGTCGATCTCGTCGTCGAGCTCGGTGAGGGGCAGCAAGGAGTTCTCCTGGAGGTCGGGCGGAGGGATCAGGTCGGTGGCTACGGACGGGGTGTGCGTCTGCAGTTGCACGGTGTGTGTTCCTCGTCTGTTCGGCCCGCTGGTGGCGGGCGTGTGGGGCAAACAAAAGGGCCGCGGATCCCGGTGTGGGTTCCGCGGCCCTGGAAGGTGCCGACCTGATCTGCCGATCAGGCTGGATCTCTCCAGGGTTCGAGGCCGCGGTAGGCCCACATGTCATGCTGCGTCTGGTACTGCTTCCGGGATTCGGCACCGTTGGCCGCCGCCGCGAAGGCAAAGGCATTCGCCTTGGCCGCGACTGCTACTGCCGCAGGTGCCTCGGTCGGTCGCGCGGTGCGCTCACTGCGGGTCAGCACAGCGAGGGACTCGGGGCGCGCGACCTCGGTACCGGAGAGGCGGCCGAAGCCGGACAGACCGGTGCCACGGAGCGAGGAGCCGAGCGTGCAGGTGGCGACGACCGAACGATCGGTCATTTTGTTGGTCTCGATGAAGCTGATCACTGGGCTCGCCTCCTCTCGGCGTCTCGGTGGAACGGGATAACCCGTTCCAGGGCGTTCAAGTACAGCACGGATCCATCGGATCTCGGAAAGTTCCGTTGTCTCCGTTGCTTCCGAAGGCTATGGGGATGCGCTCCGCGCGCGCAAACTATTTTTCCGACGAGTTTTCCGCGGCGCCCGCGGACCCGTCGCCCGAGGCTCCTGTGAGCTCCTCGCCGGCACAGATCGCCAGCACGTCACTGCCGTAGCGGTCGAACTTGCGCCGCCCCACACCCGAGATGACCGCGAGCTCCGCTTCGGTTCCCGGCACCGCCTCGGCAATGGCCATCAGCGTCTTGTCCGTGAAGATGCAGTAGGCCGGCTGCCGGGACCGGGCCGCCTCCTCCGCCCGCCACGCGTGCAGCCGCTCGTACAGCGCCTCGTCGAGCTCGGCCGGGCAGTCCTCACACCGCATCAGCTTCATCTCGCCCGCGTCCGTCAGCGTCCGGTTGCACACCCGGCACCGGGCCGGAGCGCGGTGCCGGGGGCGCCGCGGCACCGCAGCCGCCGCCCCGCCGCGCTCCACGCCCCGCAGGACCGCGCCCTGCGTACGGCGCCCGGCCACCGCCCCCGAACCTGGCCGCAGCCCGGTCAGGAAGCGACTGGCGCTCCGCGAAGCCCGGCCCCCCGGGGACCGCGCCAGCGACCACGACAGCGCCAGATGATGCCGCGCACGGGTGACGCCCACATAGAGCAGCCGGCGCTCCTCCTCTATCTGCTCGTCCGTCCGGGCGTACGTGATCGGCATCATGCCCTCGGTCAGCCCCACCAGGAACACGGCGTCCCACTCCAGGCCCTTCGCGGCATGCAGCGAGGCCAGCGTCACCCCCTCGACCGTCGGCGCGTGCTGCGCGTTGGCCCGTTCGTCCAGCTCGGCGACGAAATCCGCCAGCGACGCCCCGGAGCGGGCCCGGGCGAACTCCTCGGCGAGCCGCACCAGTGCCGCCAGCGACTCCCAGCGATCCCGCACCGCCCCCGAACCGGCCGGCGGCTCGCTCGTCCAGCCCATGTGGCTGAGCACCGCCCGCACCTCCGCGGGCAGGTCCAGCGCATCGTCGAGCAGCGCGTCGTTCGCCCCGAAACGGGCCGCGCCGCGCAGCTTGATACCGGCCTCACGCACCTCCGGCCGCTCGAAGAACCGCTCCGCGCCCCGCAGCTGATACGGCACGCCGACGTCCGCCAGCGCCTGCTCGTAGACCTCCGACTGGGCGTTGACCCGGAACAGCACCGCGATCTCACTGGCCGGCACCCCCGACGCGATCAGATCCCGGATCCGGCGGGCGGTGCCCTCGGCCTCCGCGGGCTCGTCGGCGTACTCCGTGTACACCGGCTCCGGACCGGACTCGCGCTGCGAGACCAGCTCCAGGCGGTGCTCGGCCGCGCGCCCCTTGGCCTGCGAGAGCAGGCCGTTGGCGAGGTGGACGACCTGCGGGGTGGAACGGTAGTCCCGGACCAGCCGGACGACGGTGGCCTGCGGATGGCGGGTGCGGAAGTTCAGGAGGTGGTCGGGGGTGGCGCCGGTGAAGCTGTAGATCGTCTGGCTGGCGTCACCCACCACGCACAGGCTGTCGCGGTCCCCCAGCCACAGGTCCAGCAGCCGCTGCTGCAGCGGGCTGACGTCCTGGTACTCGTCGACGACGAAGTGCTGATACTGCGCACGGACCTGCTCGGCGATGTCGTGCCGGTCCTGCAGCACCCCGACCGTGAGCAACAGCACATCCTCGAAGTCGATGGCGCCCCGGTCGCGCTTGAGCTGCTCGTAGGTGGCATAGATCTGCCCCGTCTCGGCCGGGTCACGCGGCGCCTCCCGGCCCGCCTTGGCGACCGCGGCCGGATAGTCGGCCGGCACGGTCTGGGTGACCTTGGACCACTCGATCTCGGCCGTGACGTCGCGCAGCTCATTGCGGTCCAGCCGGATCCGGCAACGCGCCCCCGCCTCCGCGACGAGCTGCGCCTTCCGCTCCAGCAGCCGCGGCAGCTCGCCGCCCACCGCCTTCGGCCAGAAGAACTGCAGCTGCCGCAGCGCCGCGGAATGGAACGTACGGGCCTGCACCCCGCCCGCCCCGAGCTGCCGCAGCCGCCCCCGCATCTCGCCCGCCGCACGCGCGGTGAACGTGACGGCGAGCACACTCGCGGGCTGCAGGATCCCGGCCCGCACCCCGTACGCGATCCGATGGGTGATCGCCCGCGTCTTGCCCGTACCGGCACCGGCCAGCACACACACCGGACCGTGCAGCGCCGTCGCGACCTCCCGCTGCTCCGGGTCGAGCCCGTCCAGCACCCCGTCGGCCGAGTCCGGGGCCGACGGGAAGAGAGAGGAGTCCGTTGCTGCTGTCACCCCGCCATGCTGCCAGGTCCACCGGGATGGCCGGGAAGCCTGTCCACAGCCTTCCGCTCCCTGTCGTACGCATCACCGCCGCTGTGGACAGCCCCCGACGCGTTCCGCCGATGAGTGCTTTGCTTGATCCAACGGCCGGGCCAGGCAACCGAGCAGCCGAGCAGCCGAGCAGCCGAGCAAGGGTCGGGGGGCTGGGTGCCGGGGGTTGGGGTCGGAGGCCGGGGTCGGAGGCCGGGGCCGGGCTGAGGTGACGGCCGGCGGAGGCGTGCGGGCGTGGCCGACGTGAGGGGGCTGCGGGCCTGAGAGCGCTGCCGGCCTGAGAGCGGTGCCGGCCTGAGAGCGCTGCTGTTGGGGGTGAGGGGAGGGGGGGTGGGGGTGGGGGCGCCCCCGGGGCCCCCACCAGGTTGTGGGCTCGGCTCGGCTGAGAGGTGGGGCCAGGGGTGGGGCGAGGCAGGGGTGGGGCAGGGGTGGGGCGAGGCTAGGCGGGACGAGGCGGGGCGGGGCGGGGCAGGGGCAGCCCCCGGGCCCCCGGCGAAGCCCCCCGGGAATTGCTCGCCCACCTCGTGCGTTGTGTCCCATGGCCGCGCCGAGTGGGCGGTACGAGGAACACGACTGACGAAGGAGCGCGGGGCGCATGGCGGGCACTGTGACGATGTACAGCACCACCTGGTGCGGTTATTGCCGTCGGCTGAAGAGCCAGATGGACCGTGAGGGAATCGCGTACACCGAGATCAACATCGAGCAGGACCCGGAGTCCGCGGCGTTCGTGGAGAAGGCCAACGGCGGCAACCAGACGGTGCCGACCGTGCTCTTCGCCGACGGTACGACGCTGACGAACCCGTCCCTGGCGCAGGTCAAGCAGAAGGTGGGCGTGGCCTGACGGCCACCCGGCGGGCCGCCTGAGGCCCGCCACCCCCTGGCCCGGGGAGCGACCGACGTGCACCCCAGGTCCCGGTGACGGACCGACGTGCACCCCAGGTCCCGGTGAGGGACCGACGTGCACCTCGGATGCCGGTGAGGGACCGAGGTGTACGTGCACCACCGTCAAGGGCCGTCGTCCGGTTCCGTCGAGCAATCGATGGAACCGGACGACGGCCCTTTGCCATGCCCCTGCGGCTTTCTGCGCCCCTGCGTCATCCCGCGCCCACGCGGCTACCTGCGCGCCTGCATCATCCTGCGCGCGTGCGGCCTCGCCCGCCGCACCCCGTCACGGCTTCGGCAGCGGCTTGCCGTACCAGAGCTCGATCAGGCGGGCGGCGATGGAGATGCCGTAGGGCGGCAGGACCTCGCCGGATTCGAAGGCGGCGCGGAGGTCCTCGCGGGAGAACCAGCGGGCCTCTTCGATCTCCTCGCCGTCCACCTGGATCTCGGAGGAGGTGGCGCGGGCCATGAAGCCCAGCATCAGGCTGGAGGGGAAGGGCCAGGGCTGGCTGGCCACGTACTCCACGTCCCCGACGACGACGCCGGCCTCCTCGTAGACCTCACGGGCCACCGACTGCTCGATGGACTCCCCCGGCTCGACGAAGCCGGCGAGGGTGGAGAAGCGGCCCTCGGGCCAGTGGACCTGGCGGCCGAGCAGGGCGCGGTCCTCCTCGTCGGTGACGAGCATGATCACGGCCGGGTCGGTACGGGGGTAGTGCTCGGCGCCGCAGGCGGGGCAGCGGCGGATGTGGCCGGCGGCGGCGATCACGGTGCGTTCGCCGCAGCGGGAGCAGAAGCGGTGCAGCCGCTGCCAGTTCTCCAGGGCGACGGCGTGGACGAGCAGGCCGGCGTCGCGGGGGGACAGCAGGAGGCCCGCCTCGCGCAGGCCGGCCGGGCGCGCGGACTGGTCGATGCGGCCGGGGAGGCTGTCCTTCTGGAGGGCGAAGTAGCTGACGCCCTCGTCGTCGGTGCCGAGGTAGTAGCGGTGCGCCTCGGTCAGCGGCGCCTCGAAGGACGGCGTCATGATCAGTTCGGTGCGGCCGTCGGGGGTGTCGTCGATCAGTGCCTGGCCGCCGGACACCACGAAGACGCGCGTCGTCGGGTGGCTCCAGGCCGCCGCCAGCCATGCCTCGTCGAGGCGGTGGTGGGCGGAGCGGTCGATGCCGCTCGGCGCGCTGAACGTGATCGGCCGGTCGGCGGTGTGCTCGGTCCAGGTGGTCACTGCTGTTTCCAACTCCCCCTGTGGCGTGGGTGATTGCTGCGTACGGGCGCGGAACGGTGCGGCGGGGCGCGGGGCGGTCAGGTCCGCTGCCAGGTCTCCGCCAGGTCGCCCCACAGGTGGGCGGCGGTTTCGACGCCCTTCATCAGCAGGTCGAGTTCGACCTTTTCGTTCGGCGCGTGCCAGCCGTCGGAGGGGACGGAGATGCCGAGGAAGAGGACCGGGGCGCCGAGGACGTCCTGGAGGTCGGCGGCCGGGCCGGAGCCGCCCTCGCGGGTGAAGCGGATCTTCTGGCCGAAGGCGCGTCCCATGGCACGGACGACGGACTGGAGCGCGGGGTGGTCGAGCGGGGTGAGGCAGGGCCGGGTGGCGCCCCAGAACGTGATCTCGTGCCGGATGCCGGGCGGGAGCTGGGCTGCGACCCAGTCGCGTACGGCCTGCTGGACGGCGGCCGGGTCCTGGCCGGCGACCAGCCGGAACGAGAGCTTCAGCTGGGCGGTGGACGGCACGATGGTTTTGCCGCCGGGGCCCTGGTAGCCGCCGCCGATGCCGTTGACCTCGGCGGTGGGACGGGCCCAGAGGCGTTCCAGGGTGGTGGTGCCGGCCTCGCCGAGGGTGGCGTGGGAGTGCGCGGTGCGCAGCCATTCCTCCTCGTCGAAGGGCAGCTCGGCGAAGAGTTCCCGTTCGCGGTCGGTGAGTTCGATCACGCCGTCGTAGAAGCCGGGGACGGCGACCCGGCGGTCGGCGTCGTGGAGGGCGGCGGCCAGCCGGGCGGCCTCGGTGGCGGGGTTGGGCACCGCGCCGCCGAAGGAGCCGGAGTGGATGTCCTGGTCGGGGCCGTACAGGTCGATCTGGCAGTCCGTCAGTCCGCGCATGCCGGTGCAGACGGTGGGGGTGTCCCTGGACCACATGCCGGTGTCGGAGACGATCACGGCGTCGCAGGCGAGGCGGTCGGCGTGCTTCTCGATCAGGGCGGGGAAGTTCGGGGAGCCGGACTCCTCCTCGCCCTCGATGAGCAGCTTGAGGTTGACGGCGGGCGCGGTGCGGCCGGCGGCGGCGAGGTGGGCGCGGACGCCGAGGGTGTGGAAGAACACCTGGCCCTTGTCGTCGGCGGCGCCGCGGGCGTAGAGCTTGCCGTCGACGATCTGCGGCGCGAAGGGGTCGGTGTGCCAGCCGTCCTCGCGGGCGGCGGGCTGCACGTCGTGGTGGCCGTAGACGAGCACGGTGGGGGCGGACGGGTCGCCGGAGGGCCATTCGGCGAAGACGGCGGGCAGGCCGTCGCCCTCGGTCTCCCAGATCTCGGCGGTGGGGAAGCCGGTGCCGGTGAGCTTGGCGGCGAGCCATTCGGCGCTGCGGCGTACGTCGGGGGCGCGGTCCGGGTCGGCGGACACGGAGGGGATGCGCAGCCACTCGGCGAGGTCGTCGAGGAAGGCGTCGCGGTGGCTGTCGAGGTACGCGCGGACGGCGCTGTCCGGGGTTGTGCTCATACGACCGAGCCTATCGGCCTTCCGGGGGACGCCGGTCGTCGGTCTCGCCCCGCAGGATGCGTTCGAGTCCGGCGCGGCCGGGGAGGCGGGCGGGCCGGACGATCTCGCCGGTGCGGACGTAGAGGAAGGCGGCGCGGACGGCGGACGGGGGCAGGCCGTGCCGTTCGGCCCAGGCGAGGCGGTAGACGGCGAGCTGGAGGGGGTCGGCGGTCTGGGTGCGGCCGGTCTTCCAGTCGATGATCTCGTAGCGGTCGCCGTCGGGGCCACGCTCCTTGTAGACGGCGTCGATCCGGCCGCGGATCACCCGTCCGGCGAGGATCAGCTGGAAGGGCGCCTCGACGCGGTGGGGGTGCGGTGGGCGTAGGGGGTGCGGGCGAACGCCTCCTTGAGGGCTTCCAGGTCGTGTTCGTCGGTGATCCGGTCGGCGTCGGGCTCGTCGGCGCCCGGCAGCTCGTCGGGGCCGAGCAGCGGCAGGGCGAGCTCTTCGAAGCGGGACTCGACCCAGGCGTGGAAGCGGGTGCCGCGGCGGGCGCCGGGCTGGGGCGGGCGCGGCATGGGGCGGGCCAGCTCGCGGGCGAAGCCGTCCGGGTCGGCGGCGAGGCGGAGCAGCTGGGTGGCGCTGAGTGCGGCGGGCAGCGGGACCTCGCGGACGGTGGCGCGGGAGCGGCGCAGCTCGTCGGCGAGCGCCTCCAGGTCGCGGTCCCAGGAGCCGAGGATGCGGCGCTCCTCGGGGAGCAGTGCGTGCGGGCCGGTGGCCTCGTTGTCCCCTTCGTCCTCGGCCTGGTGGGCGGGGTCCGGAGTGGTGAGGTCCGGTTCGGTGGTGCGCTGGGCGCCGATACGGGGCCGCGGGGGCGGGGCGGCCGCACCGGGGCCGTCCTCGACGCCCGGAACGTCCTCCATACCCGTCATGTCGTCGAACGGGTCCGCCTCGGCGGTCGCGAACGGGTCCGGTTCCTCGAACGGGTCGGCCTCGGGCACGCCGTACGCCTCGTCGTCCTCCGGCAACCCGTACGGGTCGTCCTCCGGCATGCCGTACGGGTCGTCCTCCCACTCCTCCTCCGGTGGGGCCGGCGGCCACTCCGGGTCGTACGCCGGGGACGGTGCGGGGACGGAGGGGGCGACGGCGGCGGGCGGCTGGGCGGTCCGATGGCGGGCGAGGTGGGTGCGCACCGCGGCCGCCGCGGTGCGGCGGCGGGTCAGGGCGGCGGGGTCGAGCGGCAGCGGCCAGGCCTGTTCGGCGGCGGCCTCGGCGAGGGTGGGGTTCTCGGCGTCCTCCTCGGGCGGGTCGGCCCAGTGCTCGATCTCGCCGTGGCCGGCCTCGCAGTGTTCGCGCAGTGCCTCCAGGAAGGCGGACGGGCCGCGCGGCCGCTTCTGATGGGGGCCCCACCAGTGGCCGGAGCCGAGCAGCAGGGAGCGGGGGCGGGTGAAGGTGACGTAGCCGAGGCGGAGTTCCTCGGTCTGCTGGTGGTGCTTCATCGCCTCCTTGAAGTCCTTGAGGCCGCGGGCGGTCCATTCCTCGACGTCGGGGAGGGTGGCGGCGTCGCCGCGGAGGGCGTGCGGCAGGACCTTGGCGCGGCTGGTCCAGGACTCGCGGGACTGTTCGCTGGGGAACTGCTTGGCGACGAGGCCGGGGACGGCGACGACGTCCCATTCGAGGCCCTTGGACTTGTGGGCGGTGAGCACCTTGACGGTGTTGTCGCCGCCGGGGAGGGAGCTGTCGAGGCCCTTCTCGTACTGGACGGCGGTGCGCAGGAAGCCGAGGAAGGCGAGGAGGGTGGCGTCGCCGTCGAGGGATTCGCCGCCCTGTTTGGCAGCGAATCCGGCGGCGATGTCGAGGAAGGTGCCGAGGGTTTCGCGGCGGCGGGCGGCGAGGGCGTGCGGGGACGCGGAGAGTTCGACTTCGAGGCCGGTGGTGGCGAGCACCCGGTGGAGGACGTCCATGAGGGGGTCGCCCAGGGAGCGCCGGAGGTCGCGGAGCTCGGCTGCGAGGTGGGCGAAGCGCACCCGGGCCTCGGGGGAGAACGGCAGGCCGTCGTCGGTGCCGTCGGCCTCCAGGAAGGTGTCGAGGGCGTCGGCGAGGGAGAGGGTCTCGGCGGGGTCGGTGCCTTCGACGGCCTCGGCGAGGCGTTGTGCGGGGTCGTCGGACGGGCCGCCGTGGTGGACGAGGGTGCGGGCGCGCCGCCCGAGGAGGGCGAGGTCGCGGGGGCCGATCCGCCAGCGGGGGCCGGTCAGGAGGCGGACGAGGGAGGCGTTGGCGGTCGGGTCCTGGAGGACGTCGCAGACGGCGACGAGGTCGGCGATCTCGGGGAGGTGCAGCAGTCCGGAGAGGCCGACGACCTCGACGGGGATGTCGCGGGCGACGAGTTCGCCCTGGATGTGGGCGAAGTCGCCGGCGGTGCGGCACAGGACGGCGATCTCGCCGGGCGGGGTGCCGGTGCGGACGAGGTGGGCGAGGGAGTCGGCGAGCCAGCGGAGTTCTTCGGTGTGGGTGGGCAGCAGGGCGCAGCGGACCGTGCCGTCGCGTTCGGCGCCGGGGGCGGGGCGGAGCGCTTCGACGCCTTCGTGCATGCGGCGGAGCGGGGCGGCGAGGCCGTTGGCGAGGTCGAGGAGGCGGCCGCCGCTGCGGCGGTTCTCGCTGAGGGCGTAGCGGTGGGCGGGGGTGCCGTCCGCGAAGGGGAAGTGGGCGGGGAAGTCGTCGAGGTTGGCGACGGAGGCGCCGCGCCAGCCGTAGATGGCCTGGCAGGGGTCGCCGACGGCGGTGACGGCGTGCCCGGTGGGGGTGCCGTTCGCGGCGCCGAAGAGTCCGGAGAGCAGCAGTCGCTGGGCGACGGAGGTGTCCTGGTACTCGTCGAGCAGGACGACCCGGAATTCGTCGCGCAGGATCCGGCCGACCTCGGGGCGGGTGGTGGCGAGGGTCGCCGACCGGGCGATCTGATCACCGAAGTCGAGCAGGTCGCGGCGGCTCTTCTCGGCGCGGTGGGCGGTGACGAGGTCGAGGAGCTCCAGCCGGGCGCGGGCGGTGTCGGGGACCTTGCGCAGGTCGGCGTTGGTGAGCTTGACGCCGTCGAGGGCGGCGAGCAGTCCGGTGTCGTACGCGCGGAGCTCGGCCGGGTCGACGAGGTGCTCGGCGAGCTCGGCGTCCAGGGCGAGGAGGTCCTCCACGAGGGAGGGCAGGGAGGTGGTGAGCGCCGGGTAGGGGCCGGGGGCGGTGCGCAGGGTGCGGGCGGCGAGCTGGAAGCGGGTGGCGTCGGCGAGCAGCCGGGCGCTGGGTTCGAGGCCGATGCGCAGGCCGTGGTCCTTGAGGAGCTGGCCGGCGAAGGCGTGGTACGTCGAGATGCGCGGCTCGCCGGGATCGGCCTCGGCGCTCCCGGGCCCGGGCTCCGGGTCGGTCACCCCGGCCCGGACGAGGGCGGTGCGGACCCGCTCGGCGAGCTCGCCGGCGGCCTTGTTGGTGAAGGTCAGCCCGAGCACCTGCTCGGGGGCGACCTGCCCCGTGCCGACCAGCCACACCACCCGCGCGGCCATCACCGTGGTCTTACCGGACCCGGCCCCGGCCACGATGACCTGCGGCGCGGGCGGCGCGATGATGCACGCCGTCTGCTCCGGGGTGAACGGAATCCCGAGCAGCTCCTTGAGCTGCTCGGGGTCGGTGATACGCGATGCCACGTGAAAGACGGTAACGGTCCCCACTGACAATCCGCTGCGCTTGGCGGGCCTCCCACGTACCTGGCTGTCCCGCCGGGGGGCTTGTTCGCCGTTGCGCTTTGCGGCGCCCCGCACGTACCCGTCTCTCCCGCCGCGGGGCTTGCTCGCCGTTGCGCCTGGCGGCGGGCGTTGTTTTGTCGGGTGCGGTGCCGGCCCTCCAGACTTCGTCCTCCGGTCCAGCCCCTCCCGTGGTGGGGAGTTTCTCAGCTGGTTGGGGGCGGGCCTGATCTGTTGCCTGCGGGCACGTGGGCATTACGTGCACCCCCACCGGCCAAAACTTTCCCCTCACGGGAGGGGACGGGCCGGAGGGGCCGGTTGTGTGGACGTAAAGCGTCAGCAGTCCACACAACCGGCCCCGGAGGCCCGTCACCGCACCCGACAACCACCCAGCCCGCCGCAGGCGCAACGGCGAACAACAACCGCGGCGGGACAGACAGGTACGTGCGGGGCGCCGCAAAGCGCGCAACGGCGAGAACACCCGCGGCGCCGCAGACAGGTACGTGGGGTCACTCCACAACGTGGCGCCCCTCCGGCTGCGCACTGCACGACGCGCGGAACGCGCAATGCGTGCAGTGCGTGCCCGTGGCCGGCGTGAAGCGTTCCTCCAGGACGCGGCCGGCGGCGGTGGCGAGGAGGTCGCCGACCCAGTCGCCGTCCGGCGGCGGCTGGGCCTGTACGGCGGGGAGGGCGTCGCCGCCCTCCTTCTGGGGGGCGCCGATGCGCAGGTGGACCAGTTCGGCGCCGCCGGGTTCGGGGGTGCGGCCGTCGAAGACGTCGTCGACCGCGCCTTCGCGGACCGCGAGCTGGTAGACGGCGAGCTGGGGGTGGCGGGCGACCTCGGGGCCGGTCGGTTTCTGCTTGCCGGTCTTGAAGTCGACGACGTAGGCCCTGCCCTGTTCGTCCGTGGCGATGTGGTCCATGCTGCCGCGGATGCGGACCTCGTAGGTGCCGGCCCGGAGGGTGACGTCGAAGGGGTGCTCGGTGGCGACGGGGTCGCGGCCGAGGGCGTCGCGTTCCATGACGTGCCAGCGCAGGAAGCGTTCGAGGGCGGCGCGGGCGTGGTCCTTCTCCTGGCGGGACTTCCAGGGGCGTCGAAGGCGAGCGCGTCCCATACGGAGTCCAGGCGTTCCATGAGGACGGTGAGGTCGGCGGGGGTGCGTCCGGAGGCGACTTCGTCGGCGAGGACGTGGACGACGTTGCCGAAGCCCTGGGCGGCGGTGGCGGGGCTGTCCGCCTTGACCTCGCGGCCGAGGAACCACTGGAGGGCGCAGGTGTTGGCGAGCTGGTCGAGGGCGCTGCCGGAGAGGACGACGGGCAGGTCGCGGTCGCGCAGCGGGACCCGGCTGTGGGTGGGGTCGTTCATGCCCCACCAGGTGTCGGGGTGGGCGGCGGGCACCAGGGGGCGGTGGTCGTCGTCGTGCAGCGCGGCGAGCCGGGCGAGCCGCTGGGCGGCGGCGTCGCGCAGGGCGGGGCTCGCCGCGGGATCGACGGTGGTGGCGCGGAGTTCGGCGACCAGTGCGGCGACGGAGAGGGGGCGGCGGGGGCGGCCGGTGACGTCCTGGGGGGTGACGCCCAGTTCGGTGAGGAACCGGGAGGGCTGGTCGCCGTCGTCGGCGGCGGCCTTGACGGCGGTGACGACGAGGCGGTCGCGGGCGCGGGTCGCGGCCACGTAGAACAGCCGGCGTTCCTCGGCGAGCAGGGCGCCGGGGGTGAGGGGTTCGGCGAGGCCGTCGCGGCCGATCCGGTCGGCTTCGAGGAGGGAGCCGCGGCGGCGCAGGTCGGGCCAGAGTCCTTCCTGGACGCCGGCGACGACGACCAGCCGCCATTCCAGGCCCTTGGCGCGGTGGGCGGTCATCAGCCGGACGGCGTCGGGGCGGACGGTGCGGCGGGTGAGGGTGTCGGCGGCGATGTCCTGGGCGTCGAGTTCCTCCAGGAAGTTGAGGGCGCCGCGGCCGCCGGTGCGTTCCTCGGCGCGGGCGGCGGTCTCGAAGAGGGCGACGACGGCGTCGAGGTCGCGGTCGGCGTTGCGGCCGGCGGCGCCGCCGCGGCGGGCGGCGCGTTCCAGGCGCTGCGGCCAGGGGGTGCCGTCCCACAGTTCCCACAGGGCCTGTTCGGCGGTGCCGCCGCCGGCGAGGAGTTCGCGGGCCTTGCGCAGCAGCAGGCCGAGCCGTTGGGCGCCGCGGGCGTAGCCGGGGTCGTGGGCGACCAGGCGCTGGGGGTGGGCGAGGGCCCGGGCGATCAGTGCGTCGGAGGGGGGCGGCAGGGGTGTGCCGGCGGCGCGTTCCTCCTCGCGCAGGGCGCGGCCGAGGCGGCGCAGGTCGGCGGCGTCCATGCCGCCGAGGGGGGAGGCGAGCAGGTCGAGGGCGGTGTCGGCGTCGAGCCAGCCCGGTGTGGTGGCGTCGGGGGTGTCCGGTTCCTGGCCGAGGGCGGCGTGGGCCGCGGCGCGGAGGGCGCTGAGCAGGGGGCGACGGCGGGTTCGTGGCGCAGCGGGAGTTCGTCGCCGTCGATGTCGAGGGGGACGCCGGCGGAGGTGAGGGCGCGGCGGACGGCGGGGATGGAGCGGCCGCCGGCGCGGACGAGGACGGCCATGTCGCGCCAGGGCACGCCGTCCTCCAGGTGGGCGCGGCGCAGGATGTCGGCGACGTTGTCCAGTTCGGCGCCGGGTGTGGGGTAGGTGTACGCCTCGACGCGGCCGCCGTCCCGTAGGGGCGTGGGTTCGCGGTGGGCGCGGACCTTGGCGGCCGGGAGTCGGGTGAGCGGCATCCGGTGGGTGAGCTGCCGGGTGGCGGTGAGCAGGGTGGCGCCGGAGCGGCGGGAGGTGCCGAGGACGGCGACGGGGGCGGGGTGCCGTCGCCGCGGCGGAAGGTTTCGGGGAAGTCGAGGATGCCGTTGACGTCCGAGCCGCGGAAGGCGTAGATCGACTGGTCGGGGTCTCCGAGGGCGACGAGGGTGCGGCCGGGGGTGCCGGGGGCGGCGGCCGCCGTGTGGTTGCCGGCGAGCGCGCGCAGCAGCCGTACCTGGGCGGCGTCGGTGTCCTGGTACTCGTCGACGTAGACGGCGTCGTAGGCGGTGGCCAGTTCGGCGGCGACATCGGGGCGTTCGGCCAGGAGCACGGCGCGGTGGACGAGTTCGGCGTAGTCGAGGACGCCCTGGCCGTCGAGGACGTCGAGGTATTCGGCGAGGAAGCCGGCGGCGGCGTGCCAGTCGGGGCGGCCGGTGCGGCGGGCGAAGGCGCCGAGGGCGTCCGGGCCGAGGCCCAGTTCGCGGCTGCGGGCGAGCACGGCGCGGACCTCGTCGGCGAAGCCGCGGGTGGTCAGGCAGGCGCGGAGGTCGTCGGGCCAGCTGATCGCGGCCCGGCCCGCGCCGGCGAGGTCGGCCTGGCCCTGGAGGAGTTCGCGGACGACGAGGTCCTGTTCGGGGCCGGAGAGCAGCCGCAGCGGGTCGGCGAAGAGGTCGGCGTCCTGGTGGGCGCGGACCAGGGCGTAGCAGAAGGAGTGGAAGGTGGTGGCCTGCGGGATGCCGGCGGGTGCGGGCGGGGTCCCCGGCCCGTCGCCGTGTTTCCCGGGGCGGCGGCGCGGCTTGTCCAGGGTGCGCAGGCGGAGTGCGAGGCGGTCGCGGAGGTCGACGGCGGCCTTGCGGCTGAAGGTGAGGACGAGGATCCGCTCGGGGTCGCCGCCGTCCCGGACCCGGCGGGCGACGGCTTCGACGAGGGTGGTGGTCTTGCCGGTGCCGGGCCCGGCGAGGACCAGCAGCGGGCCGTCGCGGTGGTCAACCACGGCGCGCTGGGCTGCGTCCAAGGTGGGAGGGTCCACCCGTTCCGGCGGCGTGCGGACCAGTCGGTACGCGCCGGAGGCGTCCCGCCGCGTCGCCCGGCGGGGCTGCGTCGGCGGGACGGCCGAGAAGGAGGAGCTCACGTGGATCGCCGGTCCTGAGGAGGGTGCTGGTCGTGGTGCGGATGCGGTGCGGGGCGCGCCGCCGTGCGGGGTGCCGGGGTGGCCGGGGGCCGGGCGGCGGGGCCGTGGTGGCGTCCGGCGCCGGGAGGGCAGTGCCCGACGCTACGCCAGTCGGTGCCCGGGCCGCGGACCGGTCCGTGGGCCGCCGGGCCGGGAGGCGGCCGGTGCGGGCGCCGGGCGGCTCAGTCGTCCCATGGGGCGTCCCGCTCGTCCTGCCGGCCGTCCCAACGGGCGCGCCGCATATCGATCTTGGGTATGTGGTCGTCGCTCCCCTGCGACGCGGCCCGCAGCGGGGTGCCCTCGTCGCGGTAGTGGGCCAGGGCGCGCAGTTCGCTGCCGGGCAGCAGCCGCCCGTCGGCGCGCACCACCCGCCACCAGGGCACCGCGCCGCCGTAGACCGCCATCACCCTGCCGACCTGCCGGGCCCTCCCTCGTCCAGATACTCCGCGACATCGCCGTACGTCATGACCCGGCCGGCCGGGATCAGCTCGGCGACGGAGAGCACCCGCTCGGCATAGGCGGGCAGCTCCCCGGCGTCGGCGCCGGGCGCCGTGTCTCCGGTACCACTCATTCGGTCCATCCTGCCGCACGGCACCGACAATGGGAGCGGACGCACGGTCCACCACCCTTCGGAACACCGGCGGCGGCCGCCACCGGACCCGGCACGGTGGCAGAGGTTCCGCTTCCCGTCACCCCGAAATGCACCCTGATGCCCCCCTCCACCGGTCGGCCGTGCCACCATCTTCCGGACGGTGACTGGTGATACGAGATCAAGAAGAGACGGCCGAGCAGCAGGGCGCGGCGCCTCCACGGGAGGCGGGCGCCCCTGAAGCGCTGCCCGTCGAGGGGAAGCACCAACGGAGGCCGGCCACGGCTTCCGCTACCGAAAAGGCGAGCACGATCAAGAAGGCCGAACGACCGGGGGCGTCCCAGAGGCCGGAAGGGCCCAAGGAGCCCGCACCACCCAAGGGACATGAGGAGGAGCCGAGGAGCGACCGGCAACACCAGCAGGCCGAGGACGACGCGCACGTGGAGCACGGCAAGGGCGCCGAGCCGGGCCCGGTCGCGGCCCGCGGCATGTCCCGGACGGGTTCGCACCGCGACGGGGCGGCCGCCGACGAGTGCGGCGAGTTCCACGTCGACCGGGTCTCGGGCGACGAGCCGCTGCTGCCCGCCCGGGTGCACCGGCCCTCCGACCTGCTGCGGCTGCTGCTCGGCATGGCCGGCATCGCCCTGGTCCTCGGTCTGGCCACGTTCGCGCACGGCACCACCGCGGGCCTGGCCCGGGACATCGGCACCGGTGCGCGGGCCACTCCCCCGCTGCTGATCAATCTGGCCGGGCTGACCGCCAGCGTCGCGGTGCTGATCGTGCCGGTGGCGTTCGCCGTCGAGCGGCTGGTCAAGCGGGACGGGCTGCGGATCGCGGACGGTGTGCTCGCCGCCGTCCTGGCGCACGGGGTGTCGCTCGCCACCGACCTGTGGGTGGCCGAGTCCGCCCCGGCCTCCATCAGGGTGGCGCTGACCCAGCCGCTGGCGAACGGCTCGCTCTCCGCGCCGGTGCACAGCTATCTGGCGCCGGTGATCGCCTACATGACGGCGGTGGGCATGTCCCGGCGGCCGCGCTGGCGGGTCGCGATGTGGGGCGTGCTGCTGCTCGACGCGTTCGCGGTGCTGGTCGGCCGCTACACCACACCGTTCGCGATCATCACGACGGTGCTGATCGGCTGGACCGTGGCGTTCGGCACCCTCTACGCCGTCGGCTCCCCCAACGTCCGCCCACCGGGCAGAACCTCCTCGCCGGGCTGCGCCGGGTCGGCTTCCGCCCGGTCAGCGCGCTGCGCGCGGAGGACACCGCCAACCCCGAGCACGCCGACCGCGGCCGCCGCTACCTCGTCACCCTGGAGGACGGCCCGCCGATCGACGTCACCGTGGTCGACCGCGAGCAGCAGGCGCAGGGCTTCTTCTACCGGGTCTGGCGCCGGCTGTCGCTGCGCGGCATCAACCAGCGCCGCAGCCTGCAGTCGCTGCGCCAGGCCCTGGAGCAGGAGGCGCTGCTGGCGTACGCGGCGATCGCGGCCGGCGCCCACGCCCCCAAGCTGATCGCCACCTCCGAGCTCGGCCCGGACGCGGTGATGCTGGTCTACGAGCACATCGGGGGCCGCACCTTCGACTCGCTGGCCGACGAGGAGATCACCGACGCGCTGATGCACAGCGCCTGGCGGCAGGTCGAGGCGCTGCAGTCGCGGCGGATCGCGCACCGGCGGCTGGTCGGCGACGCGCTGCTGGTGGATCGTTCCGGCAACATCGTGCTGACCGAGCTGCGCGGCGGGGAGATCGCGGCCGGTGACCTCGTACTGCGGATGGACATCGCCCAGCTGCTGGTCACGCTGGGTCTGCGGGTCGGCGCGGAACGGGCGGTGGCGGCGGCCGTCGAGGTGCTCGGCCCGGACGCGGTCGCGGACAGCCTGCCGCTGCTCCAGCCGATCGCGCTGAGCCGTACCACCCGGGCCACGCTGCGCCAGCTGGCCCGCGAGCGTGCCAAGCGGGAGCGGGAGGCGGTGCTGGCGGCATCGCAGGCCGCCAAGGAGGCGCGGGAGGCCCGGGAGGCGGCCCCGAAGGACCGCAGGACGCTGCGGGCCGAGCGGCACGCGGAGAAGAACGCCGAGAAGCGGGCCCTGGACGAGGCGAGCGAGGAGGCCCGCGAGGAGGACCTGCTGGCCCAGATCCGCCGGCAGGTGCTGCTGATCCGGCCCACCGCGGTGATCGAGCCGGCGAAGCTGGAGCGGCTCAGCCCGCGGATCCTCATCAGCTGGATCGCCGGTGCCTTCGCGGTGTACCTGCTGCTGTCCCAGCTCACCAACTTCAACCTCGGCGACGTCGTCAGCGAGGCCCAGTGGGTGTGGGTGCTGGTGGCGATGTTCTTCTCGGCGACGACGTACATCGCGGCGGCGATGAGCCTTCTGGGTTTCGTCACGGAGAAGGTGTCGTTCGTCCGGACCATGATCGCGCAGATCGCCGGCAACTTCGTGAAGCTGGTGGCGCCCGCCGCGATCGGCGGGGTGGCGCTCAACACCCGCTTCCTGCAGCGTGCCGGGGTCCGGCCCGGGCTGGCGGTGGCGAGCGTCGGCGCCTCGCAGCTGTTCGGGCTGGGCAGCCACATCTTGCTGCTGCTGGCCTTCGGCTATCTGACCGGCACCGAGCAGACCCAGGACATCTCGCCGTCCCGTACGGTCATCGCCGGGCTGCTGACCGTGGCCGTGCTGGTGCTGGTCGTCACGGCCGTGCCGGTGCTGCGGAAGTTCGTCTCGACGCGGGTGCGGTCGCTGTTCGCCGGTGTGGTGCCGCGGATGCTGGACATCCTGCAGCGGCCGCGGAAGCTGGTCACCGGCATCGGCGGGATGCTGCTGCTGACGGCGGCGAACGTGATGTGCCTGGACGCCTCGATCCGGGCGTTCGGCGGCGGCGACAAGATCAGTTACGCGAGCATCGCGGTCGCCTTCCTCGCCGGCAACGCGCTGGGTTCGGCCGCTCCGACACCGGGCGGTGTGGGCGCCGTCGAAGGTGCGCTGATCACCGCGCTGACCATCGCGGGCCTGCCCGGCGACACCGCGTTCCCGGCGGTGCTGCTGTTCCGGCTGATGGTCTTCTGGCTGCCGGTCCTGCCGGGCTGGCTGGCCTTCACGTATCTGACGCGCAAGGGCGAGATCTGACCCGCCGGGGGCGCCCCCGGCCTGGGGCGGCCGGGCACAGCCGGGTAACTCGAAGGCGCCGGTCCGTGACGTACGGACCGGCGCCTTCGGCGCTGTGCAGGGCGCGGTGATCAGCCCACCGGCTCGATCAGTGGGCCGGCTCGATCAGTAAACCGGCTTCTCCGGCTCGACGGTGTTGACCCAGCCGATGACGCCGCCGCCCACGTGGACCGCGTCGGCGAAGCCCGCGGACTTCAGGACGGCGAGCACCTCGGCGGAGCGGACGCCCGTCTTGCAGTGCAGGACGATCTTGCGGTCCTGGGGAGGTCCTGGAGTGCGGTGCCCATCAGGAACTCGTTCTTGGGGATCAGCCGGGCGCCGGGGATGGAGACGATCTCGTACTCGTTCGGCTCGCGGACGTCGATGATGTCGATCTTCTCATCGGCGTCGATCCACTCCTTGAGCTGCTGCGGAGTGATCGTCGAGCCGGCCGCCGCCTCCTGGGCCTCCTCGGAGACCACGCCGCAGAACGCCTCGTAGTCGATGAGCTCGGTGACGGTCGGGTTCTCGCCGCAGACCGCGCAGTTGGGGTCCTTGCGGACCTTTACCTGACGGTACGTCATCTCCAGCGCGTCGTAGATCATCAGACGGCCGACGAGCGGGTCGCCGATGCCGGCGAGCAGCTTGATGGCCTCGTTGACCTGGATGGAGCCGATGGAGGCGCACAGCACACCGAGGACGCCGCCCTCGGCGCAGGAGGGCACCATGCCCGGCGGCGGGGGCTCCGGGTACAGGCAGCGGTAGCAGGGGCCGTGCTCGGACCAGAAGACCGAGGCCTGACCGTCGAAGCGGTAGATCGAGCCCCAGACGTACGGCTTGTTCAGCAGCACGCAGGCGTCGTTGACGAGATAGCGGGTGGCGAAGTTGTCGGTGCCGTCCACGATCAGGTCGTACTGGGCGAAGAGCTCCATGACGTTCGTGGAGTCGAGGCGCTCTTCGTGGAGGTTGACCGTGACGTACGGGTTGATGCCCAGCACCGTGTCCTTGGCGGACGCGGCCTTGGAGCGGCCGATGTCCGCCTGGCTGTGGATGATCTGGCGCTGCAGGTTCGACTCGTCGACCTCGTCGAACTCCACGATGCCGAGGGTGCCGACGCCGGCCGCGGCCAGGTACATCAGCGCGGGCGAGCCCAGGCCGCCGGCGCCGACACAGAGCACCTTGGCGTTCTTCAGCCGCTTCTGCCCGTCCATTCCGACATCGGGAATGATCAGGTGGCGGGAGTACCTGCGGACCTCGTCGACGGTGAGCTCCGAAGCGGGCTCGACCAGGGGTGGCAGCGACACGGATGACCTCATCAAGGGGGTTGGTCGGTATCTGAGGACTGGTTGTCTTCCCGTAACACTGCCACGCCCTTCTTCATTCCGAGACACCCGGTCCGATGCGCGAGACGAATTCGTCCCAGTAGCCGGGCAGGGATTCCAGGCGGTTCCGACCGCGTCGGCGGCCCCGCCCCGGCGGTCGGTGAGGTACACGGTGCCCGCACCTTGCCAGCGGGCGATCCGCAGCGCTTCGTCCAGGTGTGTCCGCGGCACGCTGTGTACGAGGTGACAGAACCGCTCCGGAGGGTGGTCGGCGGTCCACTCCGCCACCTGTGACCAGCGGTAGTCCGCCCATCGGCCGGCGAAGGTGACCAGCTGGTCGGCGGATTCGGCGTAGCCGGGGTGCGGGTGGCTGCCGTGCCCGAGAACGAGGTGGCCGTCCGGGCACAGGACGCGCAGGGCGGCGGCGATCCGCCGCGTGGCGGGCAGCAGGGCCCGGTCCGTGGGGGTGCGGTCCAGCCAGAAGCCGTCGACTCGGTACCACTCCAGGTAGCGGTGGGCGTCGGAGAGCAGCTCGCCGAAGGGGCGGGTGCCCCGGCCGAGGTCCAGGTGTCCCAGTACTCGGACACCCGTCTCACGCAGGCGGGCGGCGGCCGGGGCGCAGTGCGGGTCGGGCCGGGCGCCGGGCCCGTTGGACACGTCGAGCACCGCCCAGTGCACCAGGCCCGGCCCGCAGCCGAGCAGTCCGGCCCATTCGGCGGGCGCGAGCAGCGGATGGGCGAAGCCGGGCACGCCCAGCCGAGCGGGGCGGCGCCGGTCGGGGCGCGGGTGGGGCCGGCGGGGGTGGTCAGATGCGACACGCGGCCTCCATCCAGATGTCGGCGAGGGACTCCTCCAGGACGATCCGGGGCGCCAGCCGAGCCGGTCGCGGGCGGTGCGGACGTCGGCCTGCTGCCAGGTGCCGCAGCCGTCCGGGTACGGGTAGGTGGCGGGCGGCGAACCGACCGGGTGGTCGCCCGCCGGGCCGGGGATGACGAGACGGGCCGGCGGGGAGTCGAGCTCGTGCAGCGCGCCGCCGAAGCCGGCGACCCGGGCGAGCACCGAGGCGGCCTCGCGCAGCCGTACCGCGCGGCCGGTCCCGATGTTGACCACGCCCTGCGCGGCGGACAGCGAGGCGGCGTGCACCGCGCGGGCGACGTCGCGGACGTCGACGAAGTCCCGCTGCACGCCGAGCCCGCCGAGCTTGAGTTCGTTGTCGCCGGACTGCATGGCACGGCGCATGGCCTCGGCGAGCCGGCCGAGCGGGGAGCCGGCCGGGGTACCGGGGCCGACCGGTGAGAAGACCCGGAGCACGACCGCGTCGAGGCCGGAGCCCAGGACGAGTTCGGTGGCGGCCAGTTTGCTGACGCCGTACGGACCGCCGGGGCGCGGTACGGCGTCCTCGGCGGTCGACGAACCGGGCTGCGAGGGACCGTACTCGGAGGCGCAGCCGAGGTGGACCAGGCGGGCGCCGCAGCCGCTGCGGCGCAGCGATTCGCAGATGGTGGCGACCGCGACGGTGTTGTGCCGGGTCAGCTCGCGGGCGCCGCCGCGGGTGGCGCCGGCGCAGTTGATGACCACGCCGGGGTGGACCGCGTCGAGGAAGCGGGTGAGCGCCCCGGGGCTGCCGGTGGCCAGGTCGAAGCGGACGTCGGCGTCGTCGCCCCGGCCGAGGGCGGTGAGCTGGACGGCGGGGTCGGCGAGCAGGCGGTCGGCGACGTAACGGCCGAGGTAGCCGTTGGCGCCGATGAGCAGCACCCTCATCGTGCGACCCCCCGGTGCCGTCGCGCTTCGGTCGGCTGGACGTTCATGTGTCGTGCTCCTAAGGAGGATGGTGGGAAGTGCGTGCGCTCCGGCCGGGTCGGCGTCCGTCGTGGGGACGGGGGCCGCGTGGGGGGCGTGGTCCGCAGCGGGCGGGCCGCAGCGGCCGGAGGTGCCGGGGAGGCCGTTGCCGGGTGCCTCCGCGACGGTGGTGCGTGGTGCGGGCGCCCGGGTGGGGCGGGCTGGGGGTACGGGCCGGTGGCCGTCGGGAGGGTCACGGCCGGGGCGCCTTCGCGGGCGGGCGGGGGCGGTGAGTGCGCGCAGGCGCCGGTGAGCGCCCGCAGGCCGTACGCGAGGAGGCCGAGGGCGGCGGCGGTGCAGGCCAGGGCGGGGACCGCGGCCGGTCCGACGGCGGCGGCCAGCTCCCGGACCGGGGCGTCGAGCGGGGGCGCGCCGGGGAGCCGGGCGAGCAGGGCGAGGGCGGGGGCGAGCGCCTCCAGGGCGGCGCCCGCGGCCAGGCCGCGGGCGGCGGGCCGGGGGAAGCCGTGGACGGTGAGCAGCCGGGCGAGGAAGAGCAGCAGCCCGAGGGCGAGGGGGGCCACCACCGGGAGGGCGCCGCCGTCGCTCGCGTCGAGGGCCGCCCGGGCGCCGAGGAGCAGCGCGGTCAGCGTGGTCAGGAAGAGCAAGGTGGTGCCGAGCAGCAGCGGCCGGATGCGGGCCGCGAACTCGCCCAGGCCGCGGCTGGCGGCCAGGGCCCGGCGGCCGCGCACGGCGAACCAGCGGGCGCAGCCGGCCGCGGGGAGCACGGCGAGGGTGAGGGCGACGGCGGCGGCGAGGGCGGGGCGGGGGTGGGCGGCCGCCGGGTCGGGGCCGCCCGGCAGCAGTCGGGCGAGCAGCCGGTCGCCGCCGAGCGCGTAGCCGACGGTCCAGCAGGTCCACAGGGTGGCGGCGCGGGGGCCGGTGCCGGGGTGGCGGGGGCGGAGCGGTCCGGAGCGTACGGCCAGCCGGACGGCGAGGGCGGTCAGCACCAGCCCGGTGACGCCAACGGCCGTACGGGCCTGGGGTGTTGCGGTGCCGCCCAGGGAGGCGAGGGCGGCGAGCGTGGCGGCGCAGAGGGCGCCGGGGAGGAGGTGCAGCGAGGCGGCGCAGCGTCCCCCCCACCCCCGAACCCACCCCCCGCCCCCTCCCCCGAAGGGGGAGAGGGGGGAGGGGGCGGGGGAGAAGATCCGCGGCCTGCCGGCACCCTCGGAGTACGTCCACCCCGCCGCCCCGCCGGCGTACGGCGGGCCCGCCGCCCCACCGCCGTAGGACTGCCCGGTCAGGCCGCCCACGTACGGCGTTCCGTCCCCGCCGGCGTACGGCGTTCCGTCCCCGCGGCCGTACGGCGTTCCGTCCGCGTCGTCCAGGAGATGGCCCCCCGTCAGGGGATGGCCCCCCGCCCCGCGGTCCGCCCCGCCGTCCGCCCCCCACTCCCCCGCCGCGCCGTCCGGGGCTCGCTCTGCCGCGCTCGGGACCGGGCGGGCCGCCGTGCCCGGCGTGCCGGGTTCCGCGCGCGGTACGCGGGCGTAGAGCTCCTCAGCGAGGGAGAAGACGTCCCGGTGCCGGAAGCGGGCGGCGGTGCGGTCGGTGACGCCGTGGGCCTCCAGACCGGCGGCGATCTCCAGCGGGTCGACGGCGTGGGCGCAGAGCGCCTGGTGACGGTGCATCAGGGCGCGCACGGGGTCGGCGGGGCCGCGGCGGGCGGCGCGCGCGGTGGCGGCCTTGCGGGGCGCGGGGGCGGGCTCCGCGGGGCCGTCGGCCGCGCTGTTCCGGAGGGCACCGGGGGTGCCGCGGTCCGGTGTGGTCATCGTTCGTCCCCCCTCACGGGGACCGCCGGCGCGTGGGCGCCGCCTACGGGACCGCCTGCGGAACGGATGCCCGGGGCGTGCTCCCGGGGCGGGCGGCCGCGGCGGCGGAGGCCGTCCCGGTTGCCGGCGTGGGCCACATCGGCCATGCCCGTCACCAGGGCCACACCCACCACTCCCATCGCGCACATCACGTCCAGCACACCTGTCACCACTGCCGACACCCCTTCCGCTCCGTCACGCCCACCGGCTGCCTCTCGCCCTCTTGGTCCGCGGGCCGCTTCGCCCCCGTCCCTCGCCGCCTCATGGCACCGCCCAGCTCGGCGTCCGGCCGGCCGGTGCGGGGCCGGGCCGGGTGGCCGTGCCGGTACCGGCCCAGCGGCCGGGGACATGCGATTCGGCGGGGTGGGCGAACGGCTGCGGAACGCCGTGCGCGTCCCGGTCCCGGGCGCCGTCCGGGCGGGCCGGGGCGTGCGAGATCAGCTCCAGGTAGATGCCACGAAATGCCGCGGTGTTCTGCTCGACGGTGAACAATTCGAGCGCCCGGGACCGGGCGGCCGCGCCCAGCCGCGCCCTGCGGTCCGGGTCGCCGAGCAGCGCACCGCAGGCCTCGGCGAGCGCGCGGGGGTTGCGCGGCGGGACCACCAGCCCGGTGCCGCCGATGACTTCGCAGACCGCACCGGCGTCGGTCGAGACCGTGGCGCGGCCGCAGAACATCGCCTCCACCAGGGAGCGCGGGAAACCCTCGACGACGCTGGAGAGCACCACTACGGAGGCGGAGGCGTAGGCGTCGGCCGGGGTGGGCGCGTCGGGGCTGCCGATCTCCTCGAAGCTGACCGGGTTCTCGCCGACGGTGACCGCGTCGGCCGCCTCGTCGGGGAAGAGCTGGGCGGCCAGCGCCCGGCAGTGGGCGAGGTAGCCGGCCGCCCGGGGGTCCCGGCCGAGGCCGCCGATGATCCGCAAGGTGGCGTCGGGTTCGGACCGGCGGACCTCGGCGAAGGCGTGCAGCAGCGCGATGAGGTCCTTGGCGGGCTCGACCGCGCCGACCCACACCAGGGTCTTGGAGTCGTCGGCCGCGGCGTCCGCGACGGCGGCGAACGGCGCGGCGTCCATGCCCGGGTAGACCGTGCGCAGCCGCTCCCGGTCCGCGCCGCAGCGCTCCTGCCAGCGGCGGGCGTGGGTGTTGCCGGGGGTGATCAGGGCTGCCTGGGCGTAGGTCTCGGCGGTCAGTGCGCCCTGGAAGGCGGCGAGCAGGGCGCGCACCGGGGCACTCAAGGGTGCCGCGGCGCGCGCGAGGTAGTGCTCGCGCAGCCGTACGCCGTACTCGGTGACCAGGAGGGGGGTACCGAAGAAGCGCTTGGCCAGCAGGCCGGGGAGGGCGGCCGCGCCGCCGGAGGTGGCGTGGCAGAGGTCGGCGCCGTCGAGGCCGGGGGTGTCCCCGTCGCCGTACCAGTCCAGCGACAGCGGGCGCAGGGTGCGTTCGAGCCGGTCGACGACCGTCAGCAGGTCGCCCACCTGGGCGCCGTGCGCGGCGGGCAGGGCCCGGGGGCCGTGGCAGACCGATTCCAGTCGGCGCACGGCGTCCTCGGAGCGCAGCAGGGCGGGCAGTCCGCCGCCGTCGCGGGCCTGTTCGGCGAGTCCGTAGAGACCGCTGGCGAAACGGTCCGCCTTCCTGGTCAGGGCGTTTTCGGGGGGTGTCGAGGCGACGGCGGTCACCAGGTCGCCGAAGTGCTCGGCGAAGCGGCGCCGGGCCCGCCGTCCGGGCGCGCGGCCGCGGCGCTCGTCCGCGGCCCGGCGGTGCCCGGCGGGGAGGTCGCCCCAGAGGGGGGCGTGGTGCACCCGGACGTGCCCGGGCAGGACGGGCCGGCCGCGTTCCCGGCGGGGGTCGGCGCGCAGGGCGTAGATCTCGAAGTCGTGGCCGGTGAGCCCGCGTACGAGCCGGTCGCACCAGGCGTACGACTCACCCGGCGCGTACGGATAGCCACCTTCGGTGAGGAGCCCAATGCGCACGGCGGCACCCCCGTCCTCCCATGTCGGCTTCCCTGACGCGACAGCCGTACGGCCGTCGACCTGCAGGAAGACGCTATGCAAAAGGCCCGGTGGCGCGATGGACGGTTGTCCGTCGCGCCACCGGAAGGGGTGAAAGCACGTAACTTTCCGCCTCTTGGGGCGTTTCGACGCGCTATGTGATCGCTACGCTGCGGCGCGCACCATCCGCCGGTCCGCCGCGGCCTGCGGATCGAGCACCGGAACGGCCGCCAGCAGCCCCGGGTGTAGGGGTGTTGGGGGTTCTCGTACACGGAGTCGACCGGTCCCTCCTCGACGATCCGGCCGGACCGCATCACCGCGACCCGGTCGCTGACCGCCCGGACGACCGCCAGGTCGTGGGCGATGAAGACCAGCGACAGGCCCAGTTCCCGGCGGAGTTCGCCGAGCAGCTCCATCACCTGTGCCTGCGTGGTGACGTCCAGGGCGGAGACCGGTTCGTCGCAGACCAGCAGCCGCGGGCCGGGGGCCAGCGCGCGGGCGATGCCGACGCGCTGGCGCTGGCCGCCGCTCAGCTCGTGCGGATAGCGGTGGTACCAGTCGGGGTCGAGCCCGACCCGTTCCAGCAGCTCGCGGACGCGCCGGACGATCGCCGGGCCGTCCTGCCCGCCGGCGGCGCGGAGCGGGTCGGCCACCGATTCGCCGATCGTGCGGCGGGGGTTGAGCGAGGAGGCCGGGTCCTGGAAGACCATCTGCACCTCCCGCCGGACCGGGCGCAGTGCGCGTTCGCCGAGGGAGCCGATCTCGCGTCCCCGGTAGCGCAGCGTGCCGGCGGTGGGGTCCAGGAGGCGGACCAGCATCCGGCCGAGCGTGGTCTTGCCGCTGCCGGACTCGCCGACCAGGCCGAGGGTTTCGCCGGCCCGTACGGTCAGCGAGACGTCGTCGACGGCGGTGGTGCGGGCCCGGCGCGGGCCGAACTCCCGGCGCAGCCCGACCGCTTCGAGGAGCGGCGGTTCGCCCGCGGGCGGGCCGGGCGTGCGGGGTGCCGGGACGGCGGGCCGGGGCCGTACGGCGTCCACCCGGGGCACCGCGGCGAGCAGTTCCTTGGTGTAGGGCGCGGTGGGCGCGCCGAGCACCGCGCCGACGGGGCCGTGTTCGACGGCCCGTCCGGCGCGCATGACCAGCACCTCGTCCACACCGCCGGCGACCACCCCGAGGTCGTGGGTGACCAGGATCAGTCCGGTGCCGGTCTCGGTGCGCAGTTCGTGCAGCAGGTCGAGGATCTGGGCCTGGACGGTGACGTCCAGTGCGGTGGTCGGCTCGTCGGCGATCAGCAGCCGGGGTTCGCAGGCCAGCGCCATCGCGAGCAGCGCCCGCTGCCGCATCCCGCCGCTGAATTCGTGCGGCCGGGAGCGGGCGCGGCGGGCGGCGTCCGCGATGCCGACCCGGTCCAGCGCGGCGACGGCACGGGCCCGGGCGGTGCGGCGGGAGGCGTCCGGCCGGTGCACCCGGTGGACCTCGGCGATCTGGTCGCCGATGGCGTGGTACGGGTCGAGGGCGGACAGCGGGTCCTGGAAGATCATGGCCGCGGTGCCGCCGCGCAGCCGCCGCAACTCCGCCTCGGAGGCGGCCAGGACGTCGTGCCCGTCGACCCGTACGGTGCCCTCGACCCGGGCGCCGGTGCCCCGGTGCAGGTCGAGCAGGGCGGCGGCGACGGTGGACTTGCCGGAGCCGGACTCGCCGACGATGCCGAGGGCGCGGCCGGGCGCGAGGGAGAAGGAGATCCCGTCGACGGCACGGACGCCGGCCCGGCCGGCCGGGCCGGCGCCGGCCGGGAAGGTGACGGCGAGGTCGGTGACCTCGACCAGGGTGCCGGTCATGTCAGGGTGACCCTTCGGTCGGCGAGGGCGTAGAGGACGTCGGCGAGGGCGTTGGCGAGGACCACGGCGGTGCCGATGCCGAGGACGGCGCCGACGACCACGGGCAGGTCCACGGTGCGGACGGAGTGGACCAGCAGCTGGCCGATGCCGGGCAGGCCGAACAGCGTCTCGGTGAGCATCGCGCCGCCGAACATCGTGCCGAGGTCGATGGCGTTGAGCGCGATGACCGGTGGGAGTGCGCCGCGCAGCGCGTGCCGGCCGATGACCGTCCGTTCGGGCAGGCCGTAGGCGCGGAAGGTGCGGATGTGGTCCTCGGCCAGGGTCTCCAGGGTCGAGGAGCGGGTCAGCCGGGCGTATTTGGCGGACTCCAGCAGGGCCAGCGTGGTCCAGGGCAGCAGCAGGTTCCAGGCCCACTGCTCGGGGTCCTCGGTCAGCGGGACGTAGGACGGGAACGGCAGCCACTGCAGGGTCGCGCAGAAGAGCATCAGCAGCAACAGGCCGGTGATGAAGACCGGAGTGGCGGTGCCGGTGAGGGTGAGTACGGTCAGCACGCGTTCGGTGGTGCCGCCGCGGCGCAGCGCGGACAGCAGTCCGGTGCCGACGCCGAGCAGCAGCCACAGCACCATCGAGCCGAGGGCGAGCGAGGCGGTGACCGGGAGTCGGGCCGCGAGCAGTGCGGTGACCGGCTGGTCGTTCTGGTAGGAGAGCCCGAAGCAGGGGGCGGGGCAGTGCAGCACGCCGGTGCCGGTGGAGTAGTCGCGGCCGGTGACCAGGCCCGTGAGGAAGTGCAGGTACTGGGCCAGGAGGGGTTCGTCCAGGCCGAGTTGGCCGCGTACCTGGTGGAGCTGTTCGGCGTTGCAGCGCGGTCCGCAGGCGAGTTTCGCGGGGTCGCCGGGCGCGACGTAGAAGAGCAGGTAGACCAGGACGGAGAGCAGGAACAGGACGATCAGCGCGCCGCCGAGTTTGCGCAGCAGGTAGCCGGTGGTGCCGGTCATGCGGCGGCTCCCTTCGGGGTCCGTCCGGCGGGGGCCGCCGGTGTGCCGCGGGAGCCGTCGCGGGTGCCGACCCGCAGGCGGGAGCGTTCGCGGGGGTCGAGTGCGGCGCGGACCGCGTCGCCGAGCACGGTGAAGGCGAGGACGGTCACGAACAGGCAGGCCGCGGGGAGCAGGACGTACAGCGGGTCGGCGCGGAACCAGGTGGTGGCGGTGGAGAGCATCTGTCCCCAGGAGGCGGTGGGCGGTTTGACGCCGATGCCCAGGAAGGACAGGGACGCCTCGGCGACGATGTTGGTGGGGAAGAGGATCGCGGCGTAGGTGATCACGGGTGCGGCGAGCGCGGGGAGGAGTTCCCGGCGGGCGACCCGGGCGGGCCGCCAGCCGGCCAGCCGGGCGGCGGCGACGTGGTCGAGCTTCTTCAGCGACAGCGTCTGGGCGCGCACGACCCGTGCGGTGCCGCCCCAGTTGAGCAGGCCGATGACGATGATCAGCAGCAGCGGGCGGGGGAAGCCGGCCGGACGACGGCGGTCAGCGCGACGCCGAGGACGAGCATCGGCAGCGCGACCATGACGTCGGTGAGGCGGGACAGCACGGTGTCGAGGAGCCGGCTGCCG
Source organism: Streptomyces endophytica (assembly GCF_026153355.1). GTDB lineage: Bacteria > Actinomycetota > Actinomycetes > Streptomycetales > Streptomycetaceae > Streptomyces > Streptomyces endophytica. The sequence goes on from NZ_CP110636.1 coordinate 819,691, forward strand.
AAGCCGGCGGCCAGACCGATCGTGACGCCGGTCAGGACCTGGACGGCGGTGGCGCCGAGGGCGACGAGCAGGGAGATCTGCGCGCCGTGGAGGAGCCGGACGAACAGGTCGCGGCCGGTGCCCGGTTCGACGCCGAGCCAGTGGTCGGCGCTGATCCCGCCGTACGCGCCGGTGGGCACGCCGCCGCGGGCCGAGTCGATCAGTGCGTCGTGGTACGTGGTGGCGTCCTGGCCTTCGAGCGCCGCGAGCAGCGGCGCGCCGAGGGCGAGCAGGACGAGGACGGTGAGGACGGCGGCGGCCGCGACGGCCGACGGGCGGGCGCGCAGCCGCCGCCACACACCGGTTTCCCGGGTGGTTCGTCGCTGTGTCACTTGACCGCGACCTGCGAGATGTCGAGCACGCCGTCCCAGTCGCTGATCACGATGTTCTTGACGTCCTTGCCGTAGAGCCGCTTGTAGACGGGGTGGAACAGCGGGACGGACAGCGCCTGCTCGCCGATCTTCTTGTCCAGGGCGCCCCAGCGCCGGGCCGCCGCGTCGAGGTCGGTGAGCTTGTTGATCTCGTCGATCTCGTGGTTGACGGCGGGGTCGTCGAGCTGGGCGTGGTTGAAGTTGTAGGCGTCCTTGACGATCTGCCGGCCGTCGAAGATCGGCGCGAGGAACGGGCCGCCGGAGGGCCAGTCGGCGCCCCAGTGGCCGATGAACAGGCCGGGCTCGTCCTTGATGCTGTGGGTCTTGTCCTTGTAGTCGTTGTCCTCCAGGCCGGCCAGCTTGACGGTGATGCCGGCCTTCGCAAGCGCTTCCTGGACGGCGGTGGCGACGTCGGGGCTGGTCTCGAAGTTCTTGGCGGTGGAGTGGGTGAGGGTGAGCGTGAGCCCGTTCTTGTAGCCCGCTTCCTTCAGCAGTTCCTTGGCCTTTGCCGGATTTCCGGTCTTTCCGGCCGGGAACAAGTCGTAGGGCGTGTAGCCGAAGGATTTCTGGGGCGGCAGGAAGGTGGTGGCGGGTTCGGCGAGGGAGGAGCCGCCGGCCGCGTTGATGACGCTCTGCCGGTTGATGGCATAGGAAATCGCCTGGCGCACCTTGGGATTGCCGAAGGGCTTCACCTTCGGGTTGAAGGCGAGGTAGGTGGTGTAGCCGAAGTGGCCGGTGCCGACCCGCTTCCGGAGTTCCTGGTCGTTGCCGATCTGGGCGAGTTCGGCCGGTCCGAGATTGGTGTCGGTGGTGACCGCGGCGGCGTCCGCGCCCGAGCCGGTGGACAGCCGCTGGTTGATGACCGAGGAGTCGAGTCCGGAGCGCACGTCGACGGTGTCGGGGTAGGCGTGGCGTTCCTTGTCGGTCTTCTCCGACCAGTTCTCGTTGCGCGCGAGAACGACGTGTTCGCCGTCCCCGGTGTTCTTGACCACCTTGTACGGGCCTGAGGAGACGGGTGTTCCTCGTATTTCGTGCCGGTGTCCTTCTTGCGCGGCACGGGGCGAACTGGGTCTGCGTGGCCAGCAGCGGGAATTCACCCTCGGGCTTGCGGAGGTGGAAGACGAGGGTTTTCGCGTCGGGCGTCTCGATGGACTTCAGGCCGTCCGGGACTTGTCCTTGTACGGGCCCTGGTATTTCTCGCCGCCGACCAGCCAGTCCCGCAAATAGGGCGCGCCGCCGGAGAGTTCCGGGGCGAAGGACCGCTCGATGCCGTATTTGATGTCGGCGCTGGTGATCGGGGAGCCGTCCTCGAACTTCAGGCCGTCCTTGAGGGTGTAGGTCCACACCGTGGCGTTCTTGCTGGGGCGGCCGGTGTCGGTGGCGAGGTCCGGTACGGCCTTGGCGCCGGCCGCGCCGTTCTCGCGGTTGCGGGTGGTCAGCGTGCGGAAGACCAGGCTGGGGACCTTGCCGCCGCCGGAGGTGTAGAGCCGCGCCGGGTCGAAGTTGGTCTGCGGTTCGGAGTTGAGGACGGTGAGGGTGCCGCCCTTGTGCGGGGTGGCCCCGGCTCCGCCGTCGGCGCTGCTGTCCTTGGGCCCGCAGGCGGTCACGCCGCCGGCGAGGAGGACGACGGCCGCGGCCGCGGCCACTTGGCGGGCGGGAGGGGAAGACGACGGGAACGGGCCGGCTCGGCCATGGCGGGGGTGCCTTTCGCAGCGGGGCACCCGCAGGGGCGGCGGCCGGGGTATGCGGGCGCACGAGGCCGCCCCTGCGGATGCGTTACGGGAGGTGCTCACGGCATGCGGACATGGGGGCATGCCGTGAAAGGACGCGTTCACGCGGGGAAGTGCCCCGGTCCGGAGGCAGCGCCTCTACGGAACCGGGTGGGCCTCAGCGACAGTCGATGTCGGCCACGGACTGCACGGACACGCCGATCAGCGCCAGCTCGATGGCGGCGTGGTCGGTGATGTGGCGGTGCGGCATGCGCAGATGATGGAACGGAAGTTCGCATCCTGGCAAGGTGTCTCACGATGAGAGACACCGCGTCTCAGCGGAACGGCCGGCGCACCCCGCCCGGCCGTCCCGCGCACCCGCTCAGCGCGCGGTGGGATACGGCCAGGAGTTGGGCCGGCAGGTCACGCCGTCCGTGGTCAGGAACTTCGTCTGCTGCATCATCACCGGGGCGAGCGCGCCCTGCCGGGTGCAGGCCTCGTGGTTGTGCCCGAGCCGGTGGCCGACCTCGTGGTTGATCAGCATCTGGCGGTAGGCGTGCATCTTGTCGGGCCCGTAGGTCTTGGCGCCCTGCGCCCACCGGTAGGCGTTGATCATGACCCGGTCGGTGGCCGCCGAGTCGCAGGAGACGTTCTCCTCGTACGTGTCGAGACCGGACTTGGCGCACCACTTCGCGGTGGTCCCGGGGCTGGCGAGGGTGATCACGAAGTCGGCCGGGCCGGAGGCCACGCGCTGGAACGTCCGCTGCCCGCCGTGCGCCCAACTCCGGTCGTCGTTGAGGGTCTTGTGCACCGCCTCGGCGAACAGCGCGCCGTCCAGCGGCAGACCGTCCTCGATGTCGACGCGGTAGCGCATCACCTTGCCGTGGCCGGGCGCCGCGGCGGCCCCGCCGACCGGCTTGAAGCGTCCGCTCGCGGTGAGGTGCGCGTCCAGCGGGAAGGCCTGCGCCATCTGCTCGTCGTAGCCGGCGGGCTTGGCGTCCTGGGTGGGCCGGGCATGCGACCGCGAGGCCTCGTCACCGGCCGCGTCGGTACGGTCGTTGCCGCTGCGCGGCTGCGGATCGCCGCCGTCCTTGTGCTGCTCGGCGACCTGGCCGGCGATGACGACGGCGAGCACGGTGGTGACCGCGGCGGCCGCCGCACCCGTGAACGCCCGGCCCTTGCCGCCCTTCCGGGCACCGTGCCGCGCCTCGTCGAAGGCGGCGTCCGCGCCCGCCGGGAAGTCGTCGTCCCCGAAGTCCTCGTCGGGGGCGTGGCCCGCCGGCCCGGCGGGCTCCGGCACCCGTGCGCCGACCGCCTCCGCCCGGCCGTACGCCACGGATCCGGCGGGCGTACGGACGGCGCCGGGCGCACCGGCCCGGAACACATCGTCGTCGGCGCCGTCCACGTCGGATGCGTCACCGGGACCGTCCGACCGCCGGGGGAACGACCGCGCGTCGAAGGCGTCCACGTAGTCCCGCCGCGGGCCGGACCCGGCGCCCGGTACGGCCATCGGCGGTGCGCCGCCCATCTCCGCACGCGGGCGGGGAATCCGCGGCGCGGCCTGCCCGGGCATCCCGGGCGCGGTCCGGCCGGGCGCCCCGGGCGTCATCGGGGACGCCGGCACCCCCGGGAACGCGCCCCAGGCACCGCCCGGTTCGTGCTGTTCGGGGTGGCCGCCGCGGACCGTGTCGCCCCCGGCCGGCTCGCGTCGGCGGCGCCCCGGACCGGGGCCCGGGCGGGTGCCCGGCCGGCCGGCGGAACGCGGCCGGGCGGCGCCGCGGACTGCGAGGGGTCTTCGGCCTCCGGCCGGTCTCGGCGGCTATGACGTCCCACGGGGCGTGTCAGCTCCTGCCCGGATCAGCGGTCACTTCGGTCATCTTGGCATCGAGCAGCTCGCGGACGGCGCGCGCCACCGCCTCCGGGTATTCCATCATCGCCACATGCCCCGCCTCCGGCAGTGTCAGCAGCCGCGAGCCGCGGAACGCCGCGGCCGCCCGCCGGGCCATCCGGAGGGAGACCAGGCGGTCGCGTCCACCGTAGACGAGAAGGGTGGGGCGAGCACGCGTTCGGCCTGACGCCACAAATTGTGCTGCCCGCCGAGCGTGTACGCGTTCACCAGCGCCCGCGCCGAACGCTCCATCACCTCCCAGAAATAAGGGAGTTCGAGCCGCCGGGCGTACTCCGCGGCCGCGGTGTCGAACCCTTCCGGAGTCACCCTTGCGGGATCGCCGTAACAGAGCGACAGCACCTCGCGGGTGCGGCGCTCGGCGGTCCAGTCCTGGGTGAGCCGGGCGAAGAGGGGGCCACGCCGGGGACGGCGAGCAGTGCGGTGGGCACGGCCGTGCGCTGCGGCCGCAGCTCGGGCAGGGCCGGCGAGATCAGCGTCAGGGAGCGGACCAGGTCCGGCCGGGCGGCCGCCACGCGGGTGGCCGTCGTGCCGCCCATGGAGTTGCCGATGAGGTGGACCGGGCCGCGGCCGGCCGCGTCGAGGTGCCGGATCACCGCGCGGGCCTGCGCGGAGACGGAGTAGTTGCCGTCGCCCGGCGGCGGGGAGTGCCCGAAGCCGGGCAGGTCCAGCGCCTCGCCGTCCAGCCGGTCGGCGAGCAGCGGCATCAGCTCCGACCAGTTCCGCGAGGAGCCGCCGAGGCCGTGGACGTAGAGCGCGGGCTCGCGGTCCCGGGGTGCCCCCGCCGCGCCGTCGCGGCGCACTTCGGGCCGCCCCTCCGGCGCCCTTACGGTGAGCGTCAGGCCCGGGAGGTGCACGGTGCGCACCGTCTCCGCCGTGCCGGGCCGACCAGGGCCGGCCGGGGGCACCGGGAGGGCGGTGGTCGCGGTGTCCGGCGACTCGGTCGAAGACATGGGGTCGATGTTACGAGACGATCACACCCCCGATCGTGTGTTCGCGGTCACACACCGCATCGCGCCGTCGCGGCCGCTCTCCTACGCTCGTAGGCAGGGGGGCGGCCGCCCCGGCTGCTTTCCTGCCAGGCACCAGCCGACCCAGCGAGCACGCGAGGAAGCACCGAGAAAGGCAGCGATCATGCGTGTCGACCCGACCGACCCGGACACTTTCGTGGACGACAGCGACACCGCCGAATTGGACGTGGAGGCGCCGGAGGCGGACGCCCAGGAGCAGTACGCCGATCTCGCACCGCAGCGCGACGAGGCGCTGAACGGCATCGACCCGACCACCGCGAACGAGGCGGACCTCGCCGAGCAGGCCCGGGTCGTCGAGCTGAACGAAGACGAATACCGATGACCTGGGGCGTTATGTCGCATTGGCGCGGCGGGCCGGAGAGAAATTCTCGGCCCGGACCGCGCACAGCCGGGTTACCCAAAAGTACGATGGCGGGCGCGGTGCACCACCTTGTACTGGCCGCGTAGGGAACGATTTCTGGGAGGCAGCGTGAGCGCCATCGAGCAGACCGAGGCGGCGCGCCCGCGGGGCACACGCCTGCCACGCCGCGCCCGGCGGAACCAACTTCTGGGCGCGGCCCAGGAGGTTTTCGTCGCACAGGGCTACCACGCCGCGGCCATGGACGACATCGCCGAGCGGGCCGGCGTCAGCAAGCCGGTGCTCTACCAGCACTTCCCCGGGAAGCTGGAGCTCTACCTCGCGCTGCTGGACCAGCACTGCGAGGCGCTGCTGCACTCGGTGCGTTCGGCGCTCGCGTCGACCACCGACAACAAGCAGCGGGTCGCGGCGACGATGGACGCCTACTTCGCGTACGTCGAGGACCCGGGCGGCGCCTTCCGGCTGGTCTTCGAGTCGGACCTGACCAACGAGCCGGCGGTCCGCGAGCGGGTGGACAAGGTGTCGCTGGAGTGCGCCGAGGCCATAAGCGCGGTGATCGCCGAGGACACCGGCCTGTCGCAGGACGAGTCGATGCTGCTCGCGGTGGGCCTGGGCGGGGTCTCCCAGGTGGTGGCGCGGTACTGGCTCTCCTCCGGGAGCACGGTCCCGCGGGACACCGCGGTGGCCCTGCTGACGTCGCTCGCCTGGAAGGGCATCGCCGGCTTCCCGCTGCACGGCAGCGACACGCACTGACCCTGTTCGCTGCGGGCGTGGTCCACGGCGTCCTGTGCGTCCCCGTACCGGGCTAATGTGTGCTGCGTACGGCGCGGATGACCGCGCATCCTCCCCCAGCGGTGCTGGGGGACCCCCAGATCGTCGGAGGGACAAAAGCCGTGGAGGTCAAGATCGGCGTGCAGCACGCACCCCGCGAGATCGTTCTGGAGAGCGGGCAGTCTGCCGAAGGGTCGAGCGGGCGGTTGCCGACGCGCTGGCCGGCAAGTCGGAGCTGCTGAAGCTGGCGGACGAACACGGCCGCAAGATCCTGGTCCCGGCGGACCGGGTGGCCTATGTGGAGATCGGCGAGCCGGCCGGCCGCAAGGTCGGGTTCGGCGCGCTCTGATCGACGGGCGCCGCGCGCGGCGCCCGCGGAGCACGAGGGCGGCGGCCCGGGGGACGCGTTCCCCCGGGCCGCCGCCTTTTCCCGTTCGTCCTGGTCGCGCCCGGCGCCCGGACCGCTGCGCTGATCGGGCAGCGGGGTGGCGCGTCGAGGGTTGCTACCGCTGCCCCTTGGGTACGACCGCCTACGACCGATTTGTTCACCCGACGGATCGGCGCGGCGCGCCACCGGCGCGCTGCCCGGAGTCTGCACGGAATGTGGGAGGGAAGAGCATGATTTTCGAAGCGCTCGGAGCCGTGGCCATCGGCCTCGCCATCGCGGTCTTCGCCATGCGACGGCTGCCCGATCGCTTCCCCGCGCGCGGTCTCACCCTGGCGACCGGCCCGGTCGCGGCCCTGCTCGGCGCGCTGCTGACCCGCTCGATCCTCGGCCCCGGGCATCCCGTCCAGGTGATGCTCGCCGCGGTCGCCGTGAGCGCGGCGCTGCTGTCGGTCCTGGTGCGCCCGCCGCGCAGCCGTCTTCGGCGGCCGGCCGCGACGCTGAAGGGGCACCGGACGGCCTGAAGCGCCCGGCTACCCCTCCTTCGTCTTCTTCGTACGCCGACCGTCAGGCCGCCAGGCCCAGCGCCGCCATCCGCTTGGTGTGCGCCTCGGTGATCCGGGAGAACATCCGGCCCACCTCGGCCAGGTCGAAGCCGTCGGCGACCCCGCCCACCAGCATCGTGGAGAGCGCGTCGCGGTCCGCGACGACCCGCTGGGCCTGCGAGAGCGCCTCGCCCATCAGACGGCGGGCCCACAGTGCGAGCCGCCCGCCGACCCGCGGCTCGGCCTCGATGGCCGCCCGCACCTTCTCCACGGCGAAGGAGGCGTGCCCGGTGTCGTCCAGCACGGCCAGCACCAGATCGCGGGTGTCGGCGTCCAGCCGTGCCGCGACCTCGCGGTAGAAGTCACTGGCGATCGAGTCGCCCACGTACGCCTTGACCAGGCCCTCCAGCCAGTCCGACGGCGCGGTCTGGCGGTGGAACTCGTCCAGTGCGGCGGCGAACGGCTCCATCGCCTCGTTCGGCTCGGCCTCGATCTGCGAGAGCCGCTCCCGCAGCCGCTCGAAGTGGTGGAACTCGGCCGAGGCCATCTTGGCCAGCTCGGCCTTGTCGTCCATCGTCGGCGCGAGCTTGGCGTCCTCCGCCAGGCGCTCGAAGGCGGACAGCTCGCCGTACGCGAGCGCGCCGAGCAGATCGATCACGGCGGCCCGGTAGTGCGGGTCGGCGGATGCCTGCGCCCAGTCCTGGGCGGCGATCCCGGTGTGTTCTTGCGCGTCAGCCGCGGCGTTGTCAGGCGTTCCCATGGCGGCACAATAGCCCGCTCGGCGGTCCGGGAAGGCCCTGGTCAGCCAGTTCCGTTCACCCGTTCGATCAGTCCGCCGGACCGGCGTCCGGGCGGTGCGCGGGGACGTGACGTATTCCTCACTCATACAAGCCTTCGGATGGGGGCGCCGTATCCGGGGTACAGTGGTATTGGACCTGCCGAGTACTCGGTGGGTCGTTCCACGAAGCGGATGCCCGGTCGGTGGCCCGATCGGCTCCAAACCGACCGCCCTCCCCCGCGGCGCGTACGAGACGTACGCACAGCAGGAGGCACACCGCTCGCGGCAGGAGCGCCTGAGCGTTGGCAGTGGTCCCGCGCCACCGGCCCCATCTGGCCGGCCCCGTACGAAACCGTGCGACGGTGCGGTACGACCCCCTTCGCCGCCTCACGCCGCGTCTCACAGAAGAGGCAAGATTCTGTCTACGTTCCGAGACCTCGGGATTTTCCCCGAGACCGCTGAGGCCCTGGAAGCCGTCGGCATCGTTTCCCCCTTTCCCATCCAGGAGCTGACGCTCCCCGTCGCCCTCTCCGGCAACGACGTCATCGGCCAGGCCAAGACCGGCACCGGCAAGACCCTGGGCTTCGGGCTTCCGCTCATCGAGCGGGTCACCGTCCCGGCGGACGTCGAGGCGGGCCGGGCGCAGCCCGAGCAGCTGACCGAGGCGCCGCAGGCCCTCGTCGTCGTCCCCACCCGTGAGCTGTGCCAGCAGGTCACCAACGACCTGCTCACCGCCGGCAAGGTCCGCAACGTGCGGGTGCTGGCGATCTACGGCGGCCGGGCCTACGAGCCCCAGGTCGAGGCGCTGAAGAAGGGCGTCGACGTGGTCGTCGGCACGCCCGGCCGGCTGCTGGACCTCGCGGGCCAGAAGAAGCTGAACCTCTCGCAGGTGCGCACCCTCGTCCTGGACGAGGCCGACGAGATGCTCGACCTGGGCTTCCTGCCGGACGTCGAGAAGATCATCCAGCTGCTGCCGGCCAAGCGGCAGACCATGCTGTTCTCCGCGACCATGCCCGGCCAGGTCATCTCGCTGGCCCGCCGCTACATGTCGCAGCCGACCCACATCCGCGCCACCGCGCCGGACGACGAGGGCGCGACGGTCGCCAACATCACCCAGCACGTCTACCGCGCGCACTCCATGGACAAGCCGGAGATGGTCTCGCGGATCCTGCAGGCCGAGGGCCGCGGTCTGGCGATGCTGTTCTGCCGGACGAAGCGGACCGCCGCCGACATCGCCGACCAGCTCGCCCGGCGCGGCTTCGCGTCCGGCGCGGTCCACGGCGACCTCGGCCAGGGCGCCCGCGAGCAGGCGCTGCGCGCCTTCCGCAACGGCAAGGTCGACGTCCTGGTCTGCACCGACGTCGCCGCCCGCGGTATCGACGTCGAGGGTGTGACCCACGTCGTCAACTACCAGTCGCCCGAGGACGAGAAGACCTACCTGCACCGCATCGGCCGCACCGGCCGGGCGGGCGCCAAGGGCACCGCGATCACCCTCGTCGACTGGGACGACATCCCGCGCTGGAAGCTGATCAACAAGGCGCTGGACCTGCCGTTCGACGAGCCGGAGGAGACCTACTCCACCTCGCCGCACCTCTACGAGCAGCTCAACATCCCCGAGGGCACCAAGGGCGTGCTGCCGCGCGCCGAGCGCACCCGGGCCGGGCTCGCCGCGGAAGAGCTCGAGGACCTGGGCGAGACCGGCGGCCGCGGCCGCGGTCCCCGCCGGGGCGCGGCCGTCGAGGAGGAGCGTCCCCAGCGCACCCGTGCACCGCGGCAGCGCCGCCGTACCCGCGGCGGCACACCGCTGGACGGCCCGGCTGCTTCCGAGGCGAAGGCGACCGGGTCGCTCGACGCCGCCGAGGGCACCGAGGAGGCCGCGGGACCGCGGCAGCCGCGCCGGCGCCGGCGGACCCGCAGCGGGTCGGCCGCGGCGACGATCCCGGTGGCGGGCGCCGCCCCGGCGCAGGCCGCGGAGGCCGCCGACGTGGTGGCCGAGGCCGCCCCGGCCGCCGAGGTGACCGAGGCCCCGGCCAAGCCGAAGCGGACCCGCACCCGGACCCGCAAGGCCGCCGCTGCCGAACCGGCCGCGCCGGAAGCCGCCGCGGCGGCGGAGGCGGTGCTGGACACCGTCGAGGCCGCCGAGGAGGCTCCGGCCAAGCCGAAGCGCACCCGGACCCGGAAGACCGCCGCCAAGGCCACCACCACCGAGGCCGCCGAGGCCGCGGTGGCCACCGCCGAGGGCGCCGAGGAGGCTCCGGCCAAGCCGAAGCGCACCCGCACCCGCAAGACCGCCGCCGCCGAGCCGGCCGCCACCGAGGCCCCCGCGGCCGCGGCGGTGTCCGTCGAGGTCGCGGAGGAGGCGCCGGCCAAGCCGAAGCGGACGCGCAAGACGGCGGCGAAGACCGCTGCCGCCAAGAAGACCGTGGCCGCGGCCCCCGCCGCCGCGGACGGCGAGGAGGCTCCGGCCAAGCCGAAGCGCACCCGGACCCGGAAGGCCGCGGCCGCCCAGCCGGCCGACTGACGCCCGACGGCCCGATCGACCGGACGACCCGGCCCCGCTCCCCGCGGGTGCCGGGTCGTCCGGCGTCCCGGCCCGGTTTTCCCGCCCGGCCCGGTTAACCTCACCCCATGAGCAGGCCGCCCACCCTCACGCTGCCCCCGTGCGCCCGCGCGTACCGACTCGACACCGACCGCGGCGAGTTCGCCGTGCACGACGCCCGGCCCGACGGTGCGCCGATCGGGACCGCGCTGCTGGTGCCCGGCTTCACCGGCAGCAAGGAGGACTTCATCGCCTTGCTGGCGCCGCTCGCCGCGGCCGGGTTCCGGGCGGTCGCGGTGGACGGCCGCGGCCAGCACGAGTCCCCGGCCCGCGCGACGAACGGGCTTACGCACAGCGGGAGTTGGCGCTCGACGTACTGGCCCAGGCACGGGCCGTGCAGCGGGCCGGGAACGGTCCGCTGCATCTGCTCGGGCATTCGCTGGGCGGGCTGATCACCCGGGCCGCGGTGCTGCTCGACGCCGCCCCGTTCCGTTCACTCACCGTGCTCAGCTCCGGTCCGGCGGCCATCGAGACGTCCCAGCAGGCCCGGGTGCGGATGCTGATCGACGCGCTCGGCTCGCTCGGCATGGAGGACGTCTGGCGGGCGATGCGCGAGCTGGACCCGCCGGAGGCGGCGGACGCCGAGACCCCGCCGGAGATCGGCGCGTTCCTGCACCGCCGTTGGCTGAACACCGTCCCCGAGCAGCTGATCGCGACCGGCCGGCAGATGCTGGCGGAGCCCGACCGGGTGGCGCCGCTGGCCCGCACCGGACTCCCCGTGCACGTCGTCTCCGGGTCGCTGGACTACGCCTGGCCGGTGCCGTCGATCGACGACATGGCGCGCCGGCTGTCCGCCCGGCGCACCGTCATCGAGGGCGCCGAGCACTCCCCCAACGTCGAACGCCCGGAGAAGACCGCCGAGGCGCTGACCGGGTTCTGGAGCGGGGTGGGGTAGCGCCCCGGGGTGTCGCCGGGACAGCGCCCGATGGTTCGGCGAGCATCGAAAGGAAACGGCCGGGCCCGTGCGGCCCGTCCGGCACCGGCTGCCGACGAAGGGCCCGACATGACCGAGAACCCCCAGGACGACCCGCACGGCATCGCGCTCACCCGCACCTTCGACGCGCGCCGCGACCTGGTCTTCGAGGCCTGGACCACGCCCGCGCACTTCGCGTACTGGTTCGGCGGGGAGCTGACGGTGCCGGTCGAGCGGAATGACGATGGACGTCCGGCCGGGCGGTCGTGGTCCTTGGTCATGCACTCCCCGGACGGCAGCGAGCTGCCGTTCTCCGGGGTGTACCGGGAGGTCGTGCCGCCGGAGACGCTGGAGTTCACGCTCAACGACGCCTATGCGCCGAGCAGTTCGGAGGGTGAGCTGATCAGGGTGACCCTGAGCGATCTCGGGGACCGGACGGAGATGGCCTTCCGGCAGCTCGGCGGCAACCTCACACCGGAGCAGTACCAGCAGGCGGAGGCGGGCTGGACGAGCTTCTTCGACCGGCTGGAGGGACTCCTCGCCCGGGCCTGAACCGCCCTCGGCCGCCCCGCGGGGACCCTGAGACCCGGAGCCCTCTAGAGCTGTCCCTGTACGTGCTCCCAGAAGCCGTCCCGCAGCACCCGGCGCAGGTCGGCGTGGCCGCGCAGGGAGTGGTGCAGCAGGGCCTCGGCGGCGGTCAGCAGCTCCTGGTTCGACGGGGCCGGGGAGGTACGGGTGCCCGGGCAGCAGTCCGGCCGCCCATTCCCGGCCGCGCTCCGAGAGCCACTGGGCGGCGACCCGCGCCCCGACGAAGCGGACGTCCTCCCGGCCGGGCGCCGGGCCCTCGCCGCCGGCCTGCTCGGGGCCTTCGACGCCGGTCCGCCGGGTGACGTAGGGCTTGCAGAAGTCCAGGTCGAAGACGCGGGTGCTGTCGGCCTCCCACAGCAGGGGTTCGGCCTGGTTGCGGCCGGCCGGCGCCTCGATGCCCCACAGGTGGACCCGGGCGCCGTAGCCCTGGGCCGCCTCGACCGCGGAGACCAGGTCCTCGTCACCGCCGATGAGCACCGCGTCGGTGATCGCACGGTGCGGGCCAGCGACTCCAGGTCCGAGCGGATCAGGGAATCGACACCCTTCTGCTGGTTGTTGGCGTTGAGGTTGCCGAGCCTGACCTTCACTCGGGCAGCTCGGCGATCCGCTGCTGCTCGGCGGTGTGGAGGCGCGGCGGGCGCCGTCGTACCAGTAGACCCGCAGCAGCGGCTGTCCGGGAAGATCGTCCGGGCTCGGTCGATGAAGCCTCGATGATCCCCTCGGCGTCCAGCTCGAAGCCCTTGCGGTCCTCGGTGCCGGCGACGAGCTTCCCGGCGGCGGCGTAGACGTAGCCGGCGTCGACGAAGGCGGCGTGCACCGAGGGTGTCGTGCCGACCTTGGTGAGGACCCGGGCGAGCAGCTCGTTGGTGCGCGCCATCCCGGCGGCGAGCGCGGCGAGGTCGGTGGGGCCCGGGGGCTGGAGGTCGTTCATACCGGACCCATTGTCCGGGCGTCGGCTCGGCGGACACAACCGCTCTACCTGCGAGTATTTAGACCGTCGAAAAAATTTCTTTAGCGTAGGGAATGATTGCAGGGTGCGGTCCGTTGTACCTGTACGGAACGGCGGGCGACGAGGCCCGGTGATCCGCACCACTCACGTTCTCCGCAGGAGGATTCCGACGAAGGAGAAGCCTGATGCGCTTCGAGATCATGCGCCTGGACGACGTCGACGGCACGGCCGTGGACAGCACCGTCGTGGACGCCGCCTCCGTCAACCGGATCGTGCAGCAGGCCGCCGCAACCGGCCAGCGCATCTACATCGCCCGGCCGACACCGTCGCCCGTTAATCCTGGCCGCCGAGAGGCCACCGATGCCGCAGTGCCCCCGTACGGAACACGCCGTACGGGGGCACTGCCGTATAGGTAGGGCCGCCGAGGGAGGCTCTGCCGTCCACAGGCGGCGGACCTCCCGTACGGCCCTGGCGGGCGCTCAGGCCGCCTGAATGACCTGCAGCACACCGTTGATGATCTGCTGCACGGCCAGCGCGGAGAGCATCATGCCCGCCAGCCGGGTCACCAGGACGACCCCGCCGTCCTTGATCACGCGGATGATCACCAGCGAGAAGCGCATCACCAGATACAGCACCACATGGATCGCCGCGATCGCCGCCCACACGGAGAGCTGGGCCGCGAAGCCGTGGGCGTGCTGCACCGCGAGGATCACCGACACGATCGCGCCGGGCCCGGCCAGCAGCGGCATGCCCAGCGGCACCAGCGCCACATTGACGTCTTGGTCTGGGTCGGCTCCTCCGACTTCCCGGTCAGCAGGTCCAGCGCGACCAGCAGGAGCAGCAGCCCGCCCGCGATCATCAGCGCGGGCGTCGAGATGTGCAGCCGGCCCAGGATCTGCCGGCCGAAGAGCCCGAAGACGGCGATCACGCCGAAGGCGACGGCCGCGGCCTGCCAGGCCATCCGGCGCTGGACCTTGGCCGGCCGGCCGGAGGTGAGGGCGAGGAAGATCGGGGTGATCCCCGGGGGTCCATGATCACGAAAAGCGTGACGAAAAGGGTGCTGAAGACGGGCGACGTCGAACATGGTGCTGGCCTTGCGAGAGGTGGTACGGACGAACGGATCGGTACGGTCACGGGCCGGCGCGGGACGCGCGCGGGCCCGGGAGTGAGGACGGAAGGGAGAGCGAGGAGGGAGGAGCCGGAGCGGCGCGCGGCGGGTGCGGCGCGGACCGGCGGGCGGTCAGCGCGCGGTCGGTACGACGCGGCGGCCGGCGGCCCGCGGCGGGCTCAGCCGCCCGCGCCGGGGACCGGGAAGGCGCCGGTTGGCGCGGCGCACGATCTCCCCGTAGATCTCGGGTCGGTGGTGTACTCACCGAGGCGGCAGGTCTTGCGGCTGCCGTGGTAGTCGCTGGAACCGGTGGCCAGCAGGCCGAGGTCGCGGCCATCCCGCGCAGCCGGGCGCGGGTCGGCGCGTCGTGGTCCATGTGGTCGACCTCGATGCCGTCCAGGCCGGCCGCGGCGAGTTCGGCCACCGCGCTCTCCGGTACACAGGCGCCGCGCTTGACGGCCAGCGGGTGCGCGAAGACGGTGACCCCGCCCGCGGCCTTGACCAGCCGGATCGCGTCGAACGGGTCGAGCTCGTGCTTCTCCACGTAGGCCGGGCCGTCGCTGGCGAGCCAGGACGCGAAGGCGTCGTTCACCGAGTCGACGACGCCCAGCTCCATGAGGGCGGTGGCGATGTGCGGACGGCCCACGGCGCCGTCGCCGGCGATCCGTGCGACCTGCTCCCAGGTGACCGGGATGTCGTGCTCGCGCAGCTTGTCGATCATGCCCGGGCCCGCGGCACGCGGTCGTCGCGGACCAGCTCCCGCTCGCGGGCGAGTTCGGGCTCCTCCGGGTCGAAGAGGTAGCGAGCATGTGGAGGCTCACGCCGTCGAGCCGGCAGGAGAGTTCGGCGCCGGTGACCAGCGTCAGGCCCTCGGGCAGCGCGGCCCGCGCCTCGGCGTGCCCGGCGACGGTGTCGTGGTCGGTCAGCGCGACGACGTCCAGCCCGGCGGCCGCGGCGCCGCGCACCAGCTCGGCCGGGGTGTCCGTACCGTCGGAAGCCGTGGAGTGGGTGTGCAGATCGATGCGCACGACGCGGGACTCCAGACGGCTGCGGGACGGACGGGGGACCTCAGAAGGATAACCGGCCGCCGGACGCCCAGGCCCGCGCCGCCGGGCGGCACCCCTCGCCGGACGGCCCGCCCGGTCAGCTCAGGATGCGCGGGGAGAGCGCCCCGCACGGCAGCAGGTCCACCTCGGCGCCCGCCTCGCGCAGGTCCGTCAGCACGAGTTCGTCGTACATCAGCAGCCCGGACTGCTCGGGCCAGGCGATCGCCCACAGCCACAGCCCGCGCGCCTCACCGGCGAAGACCGCGCGGTCCGGCGGCGCACCGTCGACGTGCCAGAGCGGGTGGGGCGGCCGGCGGCCAGCACCTTGCCGTGCGCGGGTTTGCCGTCGGACATGTGGGGGCCGGGGTCGGGGCCGTCGATGCCGGCGTAGCGCGCGCCGAGTCCGACGCCCAGTTCCTCGGCGACCAGGAGGAGTTCACCGGGGGCCGCCGAGCGGGCCGGGGCCCGAGCAGGCCACCGCGGTCGCCCGGCCGCCGCTGCGGTCGTCGCCCGCGCAGGCCACGCCGGTGAACAGCCAGCCGACCGGCAGCGGCCAGGGCATCCAGACGGGGACCTGCGCACGGTGCACGACGACGCCGAGCGCCTCGACGCTCGGCGGGACGACCGGCTGGAGCGGATGCACGGCGCCGTGCACGGCACACTGCCAGGTGTCGGAGAAGAGACCGGGCGCCCGTACCCGGCCTCCGCACTTCGGGCAACTGGGTTCGCCCCTCATAAGGACCAACGGTCCTCCAGGCCCGCCGCCGCGTCAAGGACGATCACCCGACCCGTACGAAGCCCGAGGCTGCGAGCTCCTAGTCATCGTTCGCTCGTTCGAGTGGTGTAGTCGCCGTCACCGCCCGGAGAGGGAGGTCGCGCGGCATGCTGTACCGCATGGGGGAAGCGAAACGGCCCGTCACACGGCGCATGGTCAAGCTGCGGATGTATCCGACACCGTCCCAGGCGTCCGCACTTGCCGATCAGGGGCATGCGGCCCGGGCACTGTGGAACGTCCTGCACGAGTGGTACGACTTCCACGCCCCGTCGAGATGGTCTTCGTTCAAGGAAGCGGACGAGGCGATCAGACAAGGACGCCGGGAACTGGCCTGGCTGGCAGTGCTACCAGCGCAGGCGTGCCAGCAGGTCCTCAAGCAGTACGCCCAGGCGTGGCAGAGCCACTTGGGCGGCTCGCGCGGACGCCCGCGCTACCGCGCCCGCAGTCGCACCAAACTGTCGGTGGACGTCCCGCAAGCGAGTGCGCTGAAAACCGTTCGTCTCAACCGCAAGTGGGGCGAGGTCAGTCTGCCGCTGATCGGACGCGTCCGGTTCCGGTATTCCCGGGAGCTGCCGGGGCTCGACAGGGGTGCACCCGAGGGTAGGACTACGGGCGCCCGTCTCGTCCGCGAAGCGGACGGCTGGTACCTCGTCTTCCGATGCGAGTGCATCCGAACCTCACCGGCCCCGGGATCGCATCCTGGCCCGGCAGTAGGCATTGACAGGGGCGTGGCGGTCCCCCTGGCCACGTCCGATCGGGATCACCCGTATCTCCGGCACGGGCCGTGGCTGCAGCCGAAGGAAGCGGAGCGACTTCTCCGTCTGGAGCGGAAGGTGGCCCGGCAACGGCGATCCGCGCCTCCCGGGAAACCGGTGTCGCGACGACAGCAACGCACTTGCAGGCAGATCGCGGCCCTGCATGCCCGGGAGAAGCGGCGCCGGTCGGACTGGCAACACAAAATCACCACGACGCTCGCCGATCGCTACGGCCTGATCGGGATCGAGAAACTCCACGTGGCGGCCATGACGGCCTCCGCGCGAGGGAGCGCCGTCCAGCCCGGCAGGGCCGTTGCCCAGAAGTCCGGCCTGAACCTTGCCATCCGGCGGGAAGGCTGGGGCCGTCTGCAAGAGATGCTGGAGTACACGTCGCGCGAGCGCGGCGGCCTGCTCGTTCCTGTGCCGGCTGCCAACACCTCACGCCGGTGCTCCGCATGCGGGCACGTGGATGCGAGGAACCGCAAGAGCCAAGCGGTCTTCGCCTGCACGAACCCGGAGTGCGGGTACGGACCGGTCAACGCCGACGTGAACTCCGCATACAACATCGAGACCGATGCCCTCCACGCGGCTTCCCGGCCGAATGGATCGGCCAGCTCGGCCGCCCTGGGAAGCAGGGTGGACGGACGCCGCGTCCCCGCATGACGGAGGCGCAGGCCGCGGCAACTGCTGTGGCCGAATCGTCAACCGAACCGCGACAGACCCGCATGACACGCGGCGCCGCGGTGGGAGCCCTGGACGCCGTCCCAGGGAGACTTCACAACTACACGTTCTTCGCGTGTCGTTCACGATAGCGGCACCCCGCCGCGCAGCGGGTCCCGCAGGTCCATCCCGTTCGCCAGCCAGCGCTCCTGGAGGGCCTGGGCGCCGTGCACCCGCTTCCAGGCGGCCTCGTTCGGCGTCATCGGCAGCAGCGGCAGGAACCGTACGGGGTCCATCGGGGCGTCCAGCTCCAGATCCTCGACGAGCCCGCCCGGCTCGCCCACCAGGACCGAGGTGAAGGGCGCGCCCGGCCACAGCGGCTCACCCACGTCGAGGGAGGCGCCGGGGGCCACGACCACGCCCTCCACCTGCGGGGACGCGGCGAGCACGGCGAGCGGGCGGAGCGCCTTGTCGGTGTCGGCGCGGCCCGCCTTCACCGACAGCACGAGCTCGGCGCGCGGCCCCTTCAGCGGGTCCGCGACCACCGCGGTGGGATCGGCCATCGGCCGGGCGGACATCCCGAGCGTGGCGTAGCGCACCACCTGGTCGTCCACGAAGCGGAGCACCTCGATACGGTCGGTACCGAGGAAGGTGACGGCGGCACGCGCCTCCGGCTCGCCCAGGCTCGTCCGCAACCGGGCTTCGACCAGCTCAAGAACATCAGACATGCCGCGAGCATATGGCCGGTCCGCCGTCGCCCCTGATTGCGCTGCGCGGCAGCTTTGTTGTTCGTATGGAACAGGCAAAGCGGCGCGGTTCAGCTCCAGGCGGCTGATAGCCTTGCCGTCTGGTCAGGGAATGACGTTCGTCCCCCAGCGGGGACCGGCCGGAGGAGGTGGGGCTGCGGTGGATCCGAGTCGACCGTGCAGTACCGATAGCTCTCCCGTCATCCCCCTCGCGCAGCCACTCTCCTGATCGAGAGCTTCCGTACCCCGCCGCTGATCGGCGAAACCATGGAAGCACCTTTGCGCCGGATGTAGATGACGGAAGAGCGCCTTCGCCTCTTTGTTCCGTGTTCTGCGAATCGCCGTCAGCATCCCGCACGGAGCGCCGCCCGCTTTGCGGACGTACCGCCGATGACGCCCGGTACGTCCACGTTCCGGGCAGCGTTACGCCCCGCGCCCGCGCTGACGGCCGGCCCGTGAAGGAGCCCGCCATGTCGATGATCCGTGACCTGCGCGCCGCCGTCCGCCCGTCCCGGCGCCGCGACGACGCCCCGTACCGCTCCGAGAGCAACGCCCCGGCCTGCACCAACAGCGCCATCGTCGACTGCGGTGTGTACCGCGAGGGCCGCCGGGTGAGCGACCACGTCACCCCGGCCGAGGCGATGGCCTCCGTACGCGCCGACGGCGGCTTCATCTGGGTCGGGCTGCACGAGCCCACCGAGGCCGAATTCGCCGGTATCGCCAAGGAGTTCGGGCTGCACCCGCTCGCCGTCGAGGACGCCGTGCACGCCCACCAGCGGCCCAAGCTGGAGCGCTACGACGACACGCTGTTCACCGTCTTCAAGACCGTCCACTACGTCGAGCACGCCGAGCTGACCGCCACCAGCGAGGTCGTGGAGACCGGCGAGGTGATGTGCTTCACCGGCCGGGACTTCATCGTGACCGTGCGGCACGGCGGCCAGGGCTCGCTGCGGGCGCTCCGGCACCGGCTGCAGGACGACCCGGAGCTGCTGGCCAAGGGGCCGTCCGCGGTTCTGCACGCCATCGCCGACCAGGTGGTCGACGGCTACATGGCGGTGGCCGGCGCGGTCCAGGACGACATCGACGAGGTGGAGATCGAAGTCTTCAGCTCGGGCACCAACGGCAAGGGCAACGGCACCAAGAGCTCCGCGAAGGGCGGCGACGCCGGGCGGATCTACCAACTCAAGCGCGAGGTACTGGAGTTCAAGCGCGCGGTGTCGCCGCTGCTGCGGCCGATGCAGCTGCTCAGCGAGCGGCCGATGCGGCTGGTCGACTCCGACATCCAGAAGTACTTCCGGGACGTCGCCGACCACCTCGCGCGGGTCAACGAGCAGGTGCTGTCCTTCGACGACCTGCTCAACTCGATCCTGCAGGCCAACCTCGCGCAGGCGGCGGTGGCGCAGAACGAGGACATGCGCAAGATCACGGCCTGGGCGGCGATCTTCGCGGTGCCCACGATGATCGCCGGGATCTACGGCATGAACTTCACCTACATGCCCGAGCTGAAGTGGAAGTACGGCTACCCGGCGGTGCTGGTCGTCACCGTCGCGATCTGCGTCGGCATCCACCGCGGCTTCAAGCGCAACGGGTGGTTGTGACGGCGGGTGCGCGGCGGATCCGGCCGGGGGTCCGGGGTTGCCCCCCGGGGGACACAGCAAGCGCAACGGGTGGTTGTGACGGCGGGTGCGCGGCGGATCCGGCCGGGGGTCCGGCCGCCCGTCTCAGCGGACGGGCGGCCCCCGGGGCCTGGGGACCGGCCCATTAGGCTGAGCCGTATGACGGAGACCGTGTCGCAGGCCCTGCAGGATCGGACGCTCATCGAGGAGGCCACGAAGAAGTCCGGCCTCATCTGGGTGCGGGGTACGACGGGCCCGGCCCGGGCGCTGTGGCACGTCTGGCACGACGGCGCGGCCTGCCTCGTGGGCGACGGCAGCGGTGAGCAGCCGCTGGCGGACCTCGGGCTGACCGACGGCGGCCCGGCGACGGTCACCGTACGCAGCAAGGACAAGGCGGCCGGCTGGTCGCCTGGCAGGCCACGGTCGTCGAGGCCGCACCGGAGAGCGACGCCTGGCGGTCCGCCGTCGAGGAGCTGAAGGGCAAGCGGCTCAACGCACCGGACGCGGACACCCTCACCGAGCGCTGGGCGCGCGAGTGCCGAGTGCTGCGGCTGGAGCCGGCCGGCGCCCGGGCCGTGCAGCGGCCGGGCCTGATGCCCGAGGACTCGCACGCCGCGCCGCCGCTGGCGAGCCCCGCGATCACCCGCCGGCCGATCCCGGCGGCGCTGCCGAAGCTGCTGCGCCGCGGCCGCAAGGGCTGACCGGACGCCACCGGCGGCGCCCCGGACCCGGCCGCTCAGTGCGCGCCGGAGATCCGCGACCCGTAGTCGACGACCTGGTCCTTCGCCGGTGGCTTGAGGTCCACCGGCCGGCCCCAGTCGCCCAGCCGGACCACGCCCGCGCCGCCCGCGCGCTGCAGCCGCAGCGGGTACGGCGTGCCCTCCAGGGAGACGTCCAGGACGCCGCCGGCGCCGGCCCCGGCGGCCAGCCGGACGGTGCGGACGCCGCCGACGGTGGAGCGGTCCTTGGCCGTCAGCTTGCCGTGCAGCCCGAGCAGGCTGGCGAGCAGGGTGTCCTTGTCGGTGAAGCCGCTGAACTTCCGGTAGACCGGGTCGGAGGCGGGCACCTTGACGTATTTGCCGCCGAGTTTCTGCGCCGCACCGGAGGCGCCGCTCTTCTCGCCCGCCCAGAAGGCCGCGTCCGCCTTCAGATAGAGCGCGTTGCCGACCCGCAGCAGCTGGAAGGCGGCCGCCTTGGTGGTCAGTTCGCCCTTGGCGCCGTGCTCGGCCAGGCTCATGTCGAGCTTGTACGTGAGGCTCTTGCTGACGACGTTGCCGGTGAGGTGGACGGTGTCGGCGTGTTCGGCGGCGGCCCGCGTCCTGGCCTGGATCTTCGCCGGGGGCAGCTTCCCCACGCCGTTGGTACCGGCGTCCGGGTCCTCGTCCGCGCCGCAGCCGGCCAGCCCCGCGGCCAGCGCCGCGCAGACCGCCCCCGCGAGCGCGGCGCGCCCCGTACGGCGGGCTCCGGGCAGGCGTCGGGGACGGGCCCCCGGGGGATTGCGCTCACGTCGGCTCTGCCTCCTGATGCGGGTGACCTCGACAGCAGTACGGCAGCGTACCTGGGACGTACGGGCGCGTCGGGGGGATGCGTGGCGGTCACCCTACGGCGTCCTCCACCGGGGCGGCGCGGGCCGGGGCGCGTTAGCCTGAACCCGAATTGATGCCTCGTTTCCGGCGAAAACGGGAGAGAAAGGGTGGCGCTCTGCATGGCAGTGGTGACTCCCCGGGTCTTCGTCTCCCACCTCTCCGGCAGTGCCGTCTTCGACCCCAACGGCGACCCGGTCGGCCGGCTGCGGGACCTCGTCGCGCTGCTGCGGGTCGGCGCCCGCCCGCCGCGGCTGCTCGGGCTGGTCGTCGAGGTGATCAGCCGACGCCGGATCTTCGTGCCGATGACCCGGGTGACCGGTATCGAGTCCGGGCAGATCGTGATCACCGGAGTGATCAACATGCGGCGGTTCGAGCAGCGGACGTCGGAGACGCTGGTGCTCGGCGAGCTGCTGGACCGGCGGGTGCGGCTGGTGGAGACCGACGAGGAGGCCACCGTCCTCGACATCGGCATCACCCGGCTGCCGGCCCGCCGCGACTGGGAGATCGAGAAGGTCTTCGTCCGCAAGGGGAAGGGCCGGGGCGGGGCGCTGCGCCGCAAGGGCGAGACGCTGACCGTCGAGTGGTCGGCGGTGACCGGCTTCTCGCTGGAGGAGCACGGCCAGGGCGCGGAGAGCCTGCTGGCCACCTTCGAGCAGCTGCGGCCGGCCGACCTCGCCGGCGTGCTGCACCACCTGTCCGCCAAACGGCGCGGTGAGGTCGCCGCGGCGCTGGACGACGCCCGGCTCGCCGACGTCCTGGAGGAGCTGCCGGAGGACGACCAGCTGGAGATCATCGGCAAGCTGAAGGACGAACGGGTCGCCGACGTCCTGGAGGCGATGGACCCGGACGACGCCGCCGACCTGCTCTCCGAGCTGCCGGACGAGGACAAGGAGCGGCTGCTGGACCTGATGCGGCCGGAGGAGGCCGCGGACGTGCGGCGGCTGATGTCCTACGAGGAGCGCACCGCGGGCGGGTTGATGACCACCGAGCCGATCGTGCTGCGCCCGGACGCCACGGTCGCCGACGCGCTGGCCCGGGTCCGCGACCCGGACCTCTCCCCCGCGCTCGCCGCCCAGGTCTACGTGTGCCGGCCGCCCGATGAGACCCCGACCGGCAAGTACCTGGGCCTGGTGCACTTCCAACGGCTGCTGCGCGACCCGCCGTTCACCCTCGTCAGCTCGATCGTCGACACCGATCTGCCGCCGCTGCCCCCGGACACCGCGCTGACCGAGGTGACCAGCTATCTGGCGGCGTACAACATGGTCGCCGCGCCGGTCGTGGACGAGAGCGGCGCCCTGCTCGGCGCGGTGACCGTCGACGACGTACTGGACCACCTGCTGCCGGACGACTGGCGGGAGTCCGAGCTGCCCGCCGGCGGGCCGGCCGGCCTGACCGGCGCCGGGAGCCGGGCGGAGGCACCGGATGGGCGCTGAGGAGCGGGAGAGCGCGCGCGAACGCGCCCGGGCGAACGGCGCCTCGGCGGTGCGGCGCGGCACCGCCGAGCGGTCCCGGGTGCGGCTGGACGTGCCGCGCACGCCGCGCCGGACGTTCCTGCCGGAGTACGACCCGGAGGCGTTCGGGCGGCTGTCGGAGAAGATCGCCCG
This sequence comes from Streptomyces endophytica, assembly GCF_026153355.1. Taxonomy (GTDB): domain Bacteria; phylum Actinomycetota; class Actinomycetes; order Streptomycetales; family Streptomycetaceae; genus Streptomyces; species Streptomyces endophytica. The sequence continues at coordinate 842,529 of NZ_CP110636.1, forward strand.
GTTCCTGGGGACCGGTCGCTTCATCGTCTGGATGACCGTCGCCATCATCCTGTGGATCACCTGGAACGTGACCGCGCCGGACCACCTGCGCTTCGACGGCTACCCGTTCATCTTCCTGACCCTGGCGCTGTCGCTGCAGGCCTCGTACGCGGCGCCGCTGATCCTGCTGGCGCAGAACCGCCAGGCCGACCGGGACCGGGTCACCCACGAGCAGGACCGCCAGCGCAACGAGCGGTCGATCGCCGACACGGAGTACCTGACCCGGGAGATCGCGGCGCTGCGGCTGGGGCTGGGCGAGGTCGCCACCCGCGACTGGATCCGCTCCGAACTGCAGGACCTGCTGCGGGACCTGGAGGCCGTGCCGGAGGGCCGCCGCGGGGAGTGACGAACACGACCGCCGACGGCCTTTCCGGAGGCCGCCTCATGCGCCGTACCATCGGGTCATGGCTCACGAAACTGCCCCAGGCACCCCGAGCGAGGACGCGATCCGCGCCGCGCTCGCGACGGTGAACGACCCCGAGATCCACCGCCCCATCACCGAACTGGGGATGGTCAAATCGGTGGACATCGCGGCGGACGGCGCGGTGGCGGTCGTGGTCTACCTCACCGTCTCCGGCTGCCCGATGCGCGAGACGATCACCAACAACGTGCGCGACGCGGTCGCCGGGGTCGAGGGCGTCACCGGCGTCCGGGTCGACCTGGAGGTGATGAGCGACGAGCAGCGCAAGGAGCTGGCGTCGTCGCTGCGCGGCGGCACCGCCGAGCGCGAGGTCCCGTTCGCCCAGCCCGGCTCGCTGACCCGGGTCTACGCGGTCGCCTCCGGCAAGGGCGGCGTCGGCAAGTCGTCGGTGACGGTGAACCTCGCCGCGGCGATGGCGGCCGACGGCCTGAAGGTCGGCGTCGTGGACGCCGACATCTACGGCCACTCCGTGCCCGGATGCTGGGCGCCGACGGCAAGCCCACCCAGGTCGAGAACATGATCATGCCCCCGTCGGCCAACGGCGTGAAGGTCATCTCGATCGGCATGTTCACGCCCGGCAACGCGCCGGTCGTCTGGCGCGGCCCGATGCTGCACCGCGCCCTCCAGCAGTTCCTCGCCGACGTGTACTGGGGCGACCTGGACGTGCTGCTCCTGGACCTGCCGCCGGGCACCGGTGACATCGCGATCTCGGTGGCGCAGCTCGTCCCGAACGCGGAGATCCTGGTCGTCACCACCCCGCAGCAGGCGGCGGCCGAGGTCGCCGAGCGCGCGGGCTCCATCGCCGTCCAGACCCACCAGAAGATCGTCGGCGTGGTCGAGAACATGTCCGGGCTGCCCTGCCCGCACTGCGACGAGATGGTCGACGTCTTCGGCACCGGCGGCGGCGAGCGGGTCGCCGAGGGCCTGACGAAGACCACCGGTACGCAGGTGCCGGTGCTCGGCGCCATCCCGATCGACGTCCGGCTCCGCGAGGGCGGCGACGAGGGCAAGCCGGTCGTGCTGACCGACCCGGACTCCCCCGCCGGCGCGGCCATCCGCGCGATCGCCGGCAAGCTCGGCGGCCGCCAGCGCGGCCTGGCCGGCATGTCCCTGGGGATCACCCCGCGCAACAAGTTCTGAGAGTGGTGCCCCCGGGCTCGTACGGGAGCCTCGGGGGCTCATTGGCGCCAGTTGATGCGAAGAAGGGGGCGGGCCCCGGCGGGCCCGCCCCCTTCCGCATGCAGCGGCGCGCTCAGCCGGCGTACGAGCGAATGTCCTCGACGACGGAGAAGCCCAGGCCATAGGCGCTCATCCCCCGCCCATAGGCGCCCAGGTGTACCGGCTCCGGGCCTTCGCCCGCCGAGCCGGCCAGGACCCAGCCGTACTCGGACTCGCGGTAGGCGAAGGAGGTCGGGACGCCGTCGACCGGCAGCATCAGCTCGCTCCAGGCCCCGCCCCCGAGGTCGTCGGCCAGTTCCCAGGCCAGCATCGTCTGCTGGTCCAGCCAGGCCTGGCGCAGCGTGCGGTCCATCTGGGTCGGCCAGGTGTGGTTGAGCAGGCCGGACCCGGCGAGCCAGGCGGCCGTGGAGACCGAGGTGGCCTCCAGTACGCCGGTGCCGTCGGCGCTGCGCCGTACGGGGCGGCTGGCGACCGTTACCACCACCGCGAACCGCTCGTCCTGCGGGGACTCCACCTTGATGGTGGGCTCCTCACCGTGCCCGGTCGCGCCGTGCTCGACGGTGCCGTCCGCGGCCGCGCCGACCTGCATCAGCCAGCGCGGACCGGTGAACGCCTCGTCGAGGCCGTACCACGGGAACGCGGCCAGCAGATAGCCGTCGGCCTTCCGGCCGACCGCGGCGGGCGCCTGTTGTTCCGCTGTCCGACTCGTCGTCTCCATCTGAGCGGAGCCTCCTTGTTGCCCTGCGTCGTGGGCGGCCCGCCCCCCTCAGGCGACCAAACCCCGGACACCCGGAGCATAGCCATAGGGGTCAATACAGCCCGGGCATACCGGAGTGTGTCAGGTGGCGTCGGCGTCGAACGGCGGACGCTCGTCCGGCTGCGCGTTCGCGGGCTTCTTGAGCAGGTCCGGACCGCCGGAAGAGGCCGGCGACTCCTTGGAGAGGGAGATCCCTGAGCCGTTCGAGTGCGCGGCCGCGGAGCCGCTCTCGCGGCTGTGCACGGCGTCGGTGACCTCGGCCATCTCCTTGCGGAAATCGAAGCCGTTACGGATCTCCTGGAGGTCCTTGAGGCCGTACTCGTCCTTCTCCAGGACGTGCTTGCGGACGAAGTTCTTGGGCTTGAGGTCCTCGAACTCGAAGTCCTTGAAGTCCGGGCCGAGCTCGTTGCGGATGTCCTGCTTGGCGCTGTCGGAGAACTCCCGGATCTTGCGGATGACCCCCATCACGTCCTGGATGACCTTGGGGAGCTTGTCCGGACCGAAGACGAGCACCGCCAGGACCACGATCGCTACCAGCTCTAGGGGTCCTATGTCGAAGAACACCTTGCAGCTCCTTGGGTCATCCGCGGCCTTCGTCGGCCTATGGGCCAGGCCGCCTCTCACCGTACCTGGCCCCGCACGTCGGACGGGAGTCGACCGTGCCAACACCGTGCAAACGATCAGCCCGTGGTGGAGGAACCCAGCCTGAGCCGAACGGACCGCTCCTTGCCGTCCCTTTGGACGGTGAGCGCCAGGGTGTCGCCCGGCCGGTGGCTGCGGATCTTGACGATCAGCTCCTCACCGCTGTGCACCGGGGCGCCGTCCACCTGGGTGATCACGTCACCGGGCCGGATGCCCGCCTTGGCCCCGGGCCCGCCCGGGACGACCGGCGCTTTGCCGTTCTTGCTGTGCGCACTGACCCGCGCCCCGTCGCCGGCGTACTCCATCTCCAGGGTGACGCCGATGACCGGATGGGTCGCCCGGCCGGTGTTGATCAGCTCCTCGGCCACCCGCTTGGCCTGGTTGATCGGTATGGCGAAGCCCAGCCCTATGCTGCCGCCCTGGCCGCCGCCGTCCGGCCCGCCATTGCTGTCGGCCGCGCGGATGGCGCTGTTGATGCCGATGACGCGGGCCCGGGCGTCCACCAGCGGGCCGCCGGAGTTGCCGGGGTTGATGGGGGCGTCGGTCTGCAGCGCGTCGACGTACGAGATGTCGCTGCCGTCGCCCTTCTGGCCGCCCGCGGTGATCGGGCGCTGCTTGGCGCTGATGATCCCGGCGGTGACCGTGTTGGCCAGGTCGAAGGGTGCGCCGATGGCCACGACCGGGTCGCCGACCTGCACCGAGTCCGAGTTGCCGAGCGGCAGCGGCCGCAGGCCGGTGACGCCCTCGACCTGCACCACCGCGAGGTCGTAGCCGCCGTCCTGGCCGACGACCTTGGCCTTGGCGGTCTGCCCGCCGCTGAACGTGACCGATATCTCGCCGCCGGACCCGGCCGGTTCGACGACGTGGTTGTTGGTGAGGATGTGGCCCTCGCGGTCGAGGACGAAGCCGGTGCCGGTGCCCTGCTCGGCGTTGCCGCGGACGTGGATCGTGACGACGCCGGGCAGCGCGGCCCGGGCGATCCCGGCGACGCTGTCCGGCTTGCGGCCGCCGGAGTCCCCGGCGGCCTGCGGCAGCTTGATGTCGTTGATCCCGCCGTACCGCTCGACGTACGCGCCGATGCCACCGCCGACGCCGCCCGCGAGCAGCGCCAGCGCCACCGCGCCGGCCACCAGCACCCCGCGCGGGGTCCGCCGGGCGGCGGGCGGCGGCAGGGGGCCGCCCTGCAGGGGCGCGCGCCACGGGTCGTACTGCTGCCAGGCCCCCTGCGGGGCACCGGGGTGGTCGTGCGCGGGCGCCGGGCCCGGCGGCAGGGCGGAGGGATCCGGCTGCACGGGCGCGCCGTCCGGCTGCACCGGCACACCGGACTCGGCGGCCCGACGGGCGGCGGGGCCGGCGGGCGGACCGGCGGACAGACCGGCGGACGGGCCTGGGTGCGCGGGCACGGTCCCGTCCGGTGCGGCGGGATACGGCTGGTCGGCGCGGGCGGCTCCCGGCGGCGCGGCGGGCGGCGGGGACTGCTGTGGGCCGGGGTAGCCGGCACCCGGGGCGGGCTGGGTGGCCGGGGCGCCGTACGGGGGCATCGGCCCGGCGGACGACGGGAGCACGGTGCCGTGCGCGGGGGTCGTCACCGGCCGCTGCACGGGCGGCGCGGGCGCCCAGGGCCCGGGCCCGCCGTACGGCGGGGTGCCGTACGGGTCCTCGGCATGCAACGGCCGACGCTGCGGCGGTGCGCTGGGGGGCTCGGCGGAGACGGATGCCGTGGCGGGGGCGGGAGCGGACGCGGGAGGCGCCGCGCCGGCCGGCGCCTGGGCGCTCTCGGGCGCCCCGGCCGGGGGGACCTGACCGAGGGTCACGGTGGCGGCGCCGGACGGCGCTCCACCGGGCGGCGCGGGCACGGTGGCCTCGGCGGGCACGGCGTCCCCGGTGGGCACAGCGTCCCCACTGGCCCCGGTGGGTACGGCGTTCCCGGTGGGCACAGCAGCCCCGCTGGGCGCGGTGGGCTCGGCGCCGGTACGGGCCTGGGCCGGCCCGGTCGCCGGCGGCGCGGCCGAGGTCAACTCGGCGGCGCTGTCGGGGCGTTCGGCCGACGGGACCGTGGTGGTCTCCGACGCGTCCGCCGCCTGCGCGGCCGCGGGCCGCTCCGGTGGCCGCACGATCCAGTCCTCCGGCTCCCGCTCCGCGGTTTCACCGGACCCGTCGGACATTCCGGGCATCCCGGACGGCTCCCCGGCATCCGACGGCACCGCCGGCGGGCCGGACTCGGCGGGTCGCTCCGGGCTCGGGGGATTTCCCGGGCGGCTCCACCACTTCAGCTTCGGCCCGGCGGCCTTACCGTCGTCCATGCTCTCCCCTACTTCGCCCGCGACCCCGCGGGCCACCACCACCTCGCGGCACGCGCCCGGTCAGGGGTGCGCCGCCCCAGGGGGATTCAACCAGTTCCGCCCGGGGCCGTGCAGCGGGCGGTCAGCGGCGGTCGGCGGCGGGGCCGTTCGCGGCGGAGCCGTGCAGCGGACGCATCGGCTCCAGCGGGGGAAGCGGTGGCGGGTTCTTGCGCGCCGGGCCGCCGCCGGCCGCGGCGGCCAGCGGCGAGAGGCGGTACGCCGGGGCCGGGCCGGTCGCGGCGATCAGCGGCGACAGGCCGAAGTGGCCGGCGGGCTGGTCCGGCGTCCACGACACCGACGGGGAGGCGGTCGCGGCGCCGGCACCGTCCAGGCTCATCGCGCTGGGCGCCGGGGCCAGGGTCGGCGCACCGGACGGCGGCCAGGTGGCCGGCCGGGACCGGGCGGTGGGGACGAACTCCGCGCCGCGCAGCAGGGCGGCACCGTCCGCCGCGGGGCTGCCGGTGAGCGGGGTGACGGCCGTGCCGCCGCCGTCGGTCCGTCCGCCGGTCGCGTCGACGGCCGCCTCCAGCGGCAGGGCACCGCCGAGCGCGAACGCCGCGAGCGAGACCGCACCGGCCGCCGCGAAGGCGAACCGGCGGCGCTGCGCGGGCCGCCCGTCCTCCTGGACACGGAAGCCGCGCGTCCGGGGCTGCGGGGGCAGCGCGGCCATGGCCCGACGGGAGTGTTCATCGGTGGGGACGTAGCCGAACGCGCCGCCGCCGCGGGCGAATTCGGTACGTCCGAGAGCGCCGTTGCCCAACCGGCTGCCGGGACCGTCGGGGTCACCGCCGGGCAGCTGCACGAGGCGGGCCAGCAGTCCCTCGGAGGGACCGGGCGGCGCCGCCTGGGCGAACACACTTTTCAGCCGACGCTGGGCGTCGGCCTCCGCCTTGCACTTCGCGCATGTCGCAAGATGCGCGAGCACCCGCTCGCGCGCGTCATGCCCCAACTCGCCGTCGACCAGGGCCGCGAGGCGGTCGCCGAGATGCTGCTCGGCGGGGGACGGACCGCCACTGAGGCTCACGCGATCCCGACCTCCCCCGTGGGCACCACGGCCAGCGCCCGGCGCTGCTCGCGCTCCTCGGCGCGCAGCGCGGGGGCGCGGTGCTTGAGGGCCTTGCGCAGGTGCGAGCGGCCGCGGTGGATCCGGCTGCGGACCGTACCGAGCTTGACCCCGAGGGTCGCGGCGATCTCCTCGTAGGACAGCCCCTCGATGTCGCACAGCACGACGGCGGCGCGGAACTCGGGCGCGAGGGTGTCCAGCGCCTGCTGGACGTCCGCGTCGAAGTGGGTGTCGTCGAAGTGCTCCTGCGGCGCGGGCTCCTTGCTGGGGAGCTTCTCGGCCGCGTCGTCACCGAGCGCGTCGAAGCGGATACGCTGCCGGCGGCGGACCATGTCCAGGAAGAGGTTGGTCGTGATGCGGTGCAGCCAGCCCTCGAAGGTGCCGGGGGTGTACGTCGACAGCGAGCGGAAGACGCGGACGAACACCTCCTGGGTGAGGTCCTCGGCGTCGTGCTGATTGCCGGAGAGACGGTAGGCGAGGCGATAGACCCGAGCGCTGTGCGTGCTGACGATCTCCTCCCAGGTGGGCGGAGTCCACGCCTCCGCATCCGCGTCTGCGGCGAAGGTCGCGGTGCGTGCGGAGTCAGTGCGGAAACGGTCAGCAGTGTTTGTCACGGATTTCGGCTCGGCGAACGACCTTTTGAAGCGCCTCAGCACTCCTCGGTCACCCGTCGCAGCCGCACCTCCCCTGGTGGCTCTGGTGGTGTCCAGTAGGGCCCCTACCATATCCACCTCGCCCGTTAGCTCCGGATAAGCAGATTTGACCTGCATTTGGTCATGCTTCTGGCCTTGATTCGTGTCTCGCGCGGTCTTCACCACTGCGTCCCCCCGTCTTCCTCCTCCCCCTCTTTAACGCCCGGTCCCATCTGCGGGTTCCCGCACGCAGCGGATACAGTCACGGTTGCGTCAACTACGGGGACAGGAGAGGGCCATTACCGGCAACCGGCAGACGAGCTTGGCATTCGCCGAGGCGTACGGCGCCGGGACCATCGACGGCACCACCGAGGCCGCCCTGCGCTGGTCCCGTGACCGCGCACGCGAGGCCGGCATCCGCACGGTGACCACCGGCACCGGCGCGGCCCTGCGGCTGCTCGCCGCCACCGTCGACGCCAAGGCCGTCGCCGAGATCGGCACCGGCACGGGCGTGTCGGGCATCTACCTCCTGCACGGCATGCGGCCGGACGGCGTGCTGACCACCGTGGACTGCGAGCCCGAGCGGCAGACCTTCGCCAAGCAGGCGTTCCGCGCCGCGGGCTTCGCCGGCAACCGCGCCCGCTTCATCCCGGGCCGCGCCCTGGACGTCCTGCCGCGGCTGGCGGACGGCGGGTACGACCTCGTCTTCTGCGACGGCGACCTGATGGAGTGCCTGGAATACCTCGCTGAATCGTTGCGGCTGCTGCGCCCCGGCGGCCTGGTGTGCTTCGAGGGCGTCTTCGCCGACGGCCGGACGGTGGACTCTGCCGTGCAGCCCGCGGAGGTGCTGCGGCTGCGCGAACTGCTGCGGGCGGTGCGGGAGAGCACCACGCTGGTGCCGTCCCTGCTGCCGGTCGGCGACGGCCTGCTCTGCGCGGTCAAGCGCGGCTGAGCGCCCGCCCCACGGAACTCCGGGCCACCGGCCCCTTTCACCGGCCGCACACGCATGCCCCGGCTTGACCGGCCGCACGCGCATGCCCCGGCGCGCGGCCCCCGCCATCCCAACGACCCGGACATGCGAACGGCCCCGGCACGCGGCGCGCCGTCACTGCGCGCCGCCTGCCGGGGCCGGGGTCTCGGCTGGGGTACCGGGCCCAGTCGGGCCCGGGCATCCGCCGGTGTCTCACCCTTGTCAGACGGTGACCTTCTCCAGGGCCTCTCCGAGGGCCTTGGCTTCGTCGGGGGTCAGCTCGACGACGAGCCGCCCGCCGCCTTCGAGCGGAACGCGCATGACGATGCCCCGCCCCTCCTTGGTCACCTCGAGCGGGCCGTCACCCGTCCGCGGCTTCATGGCCGCCATGCTCGTTCCCCTTCCTGAAACCAGCTCATCTCAGCCGACGGCCCGGATAGGCACGTGTCACCGGCATCGAACACATTGCTTCCAGGCCATTATCCCGCATCGAACGACCCGATGACCAACATCGGGCAGCATCCCTTCGGCAACTCGCACCCGCAAACCCACCCAATTCGGGGAGCGGGCTGCGATACTTCTCCGCCCGCCGACTCCCGACGCGCCCGCGATCTTTGATGTACGTCACATGCGCACCGCCGATGATCTCCGGCATCCTGAGCGCTGACTGCCCGCCACCGGGCAGTGCCGAGCCGCGACGGAGGGGATTCCCAACTATGGCCGACACCGTGCTCTACGACGTGACCGACGGACTCGCGACGATCACGCTCAACCGCCCGGACGCGATGAACGCACTGAACGTCGAGGCGAAGGTGCTCCTGCGGGACACGCTCCAGGAGGCCGCGGCCGATCCGGCGGTCCGGGCGGTGCTGCTGACCGCCACCGGGCGGGCGTTCTGCGTCGGGCAGGACCTCAAGGAGCACATCGGTCTGCTGGCCGAGGACCGGGCCACCGGCTCCGGCGGCACCATGAACACCGTGCGTGAGCACTACAACCCGATCGTGACCGCGCTGACCGAGATGGCCAAGCCGGTGGTCGCCGGGGTCAACGGGGTCGCCGCGGGCGCCGGGGCGGGCTTCGCGCTGGCCGCGGACTACCGCGTCGTCGCCGACACCGCCTCCTTCAACACCTCCTTCGCGGGCGTCGCGCTGACCGCGGACTCCGGGGTCTCCTGGACCCTGCCCCGGCTGATCGGCCACAGCCGCGCCGCCGACCTGCTGCTCTTCCCGCGGTCGATCAGCGCACAGGAGGCGTACGAGCTGGGCATCGCCAACAAGGTCGTCCCGGCCGCCGAACTGGCCGAGGAGGCCGCGGCGGTCGCCCGCCGGCTGGCCCAGGGGCCGACCGCCGCCTACGCCGCGATCAAGGAGTCGCTGGCCTACGGGGCGGGGCACTCGCTCGCCGAGACCCTCGGCAAGGAGGACGAACTGCAGGGCCGGGCCGGGGCGTCGGAGGACCACCACATCGCGGTCGAGGCGTTCGTGAAGAAGGAGAAGCCGGTCTTCCTCGGCCGCTGACCGCGGCGGCCGGGCCGGACGGGGCCGCCGCACGGGCCGCCCACCGGCCGGGCCGGGTCAGCCCGCCGCCGCCTCCACCGTCGCCCGGACGTGGCAGTCCGCCAGATGGTCGTTGACCAGCCCGCAGGCCTGCATCATCGCGTACGCCGTGGTCGGGCCGACGAAGCGGAAGCCGCGCTTCTTGAGGTCCTTGGCGAGCGCCGTGGACTCCGGGGTCACCGGCTGCACATCGCCGACCGTGCGCGGCACCGGGCGGCCGGCCCGGTCGGGGGCGTAGGACCAGATCAGCTCGTCGAGCTCGCCGGGGGCCAGCGCGGCGGCGACCTTGGCGTTGTTGATCGTCGCGGCGATCTTGGCGCGGTTACGGATGATGCCGGGGTCGGCGAGCAGCCGCTCGGCGTCCGCCTCGGTGAACCGCGCCACCGCCGTGATCTCGAACCCGGCGAACGCGGCGCGGAACCCGGGGCGGCGCCGCAGGATCGTGATCCACGAGAGGCCGGACTGGAACGCCTCCAGGCTCATCCGCTCGAAGAGCGCGTCGTCGCCGTGGACCGGCAGGCCCCATTCCGTGTCGTGGTAGGCGCGGTAGTCCGCCATCTGCGCGGACTCCATGCCCCATGGGCAGCGCGGGATCCCGTCCGGCTCCGTCACCACACCGCTCATCGGTCCTCCCCCTCTTCCGGGCCGCCGGACGCCCCGGTCCCGTCCGCGTCCCCGGAACGGCCGCCGGCCCCCGGCCGTGTCTCCGGCACCGGTCCGGGTGCGGCCGGGCCGTCCTGTATGAGCCCCGGGCCGCCCATCGCCGCGGCGTGCGCCCCGGCCAGCGCGGCCTCCAGCTCGGCGATCCGGGAGTCCCGCTCGGCCAGCTCGGCACCCAGCCGGTCCAGGACCCCGTCGACGTCGTCCATGCGGTAGCCGCGCACGCCCACCGGCAGCCGGACGGCGTCCACGTCGGCACGGCCAGCGGGCGGTCGACGGGCAGCGGGTCGGACAGCCGGTCCGGCTCGGCGTCCCGCAGGCCGCCGCCGTCACCGCCGACGACCACGAGCGTGACCGCGGCGACCACCACGACCATCGCGATCAGCAAGAACCAGAACACGACCAACTCCCGGACTTGTGCCTGCTCCGATCGTGCCATGCGGGTGTGACAGTTAGGGTCGCTCCCGGACCATGGAGAGGAAGTCAGGGAATGCTGCGGCTGGGTAATCGCGAGTTCGGACCGGACGAGCGGGTGATCATGGCGATCGTCAACCGGACTCCGGACTCGTTCTACGACCAGGGCGCCACTTTCCGTGACGAGCCCGCGCTGGCGCGGGTGGAGCAGGCGGTGGCCGAGGGCGCCGCGATCATCGACATCGGCGGCGTCAAGGCGGGCCCCGGCGAGGAGGTCGACGCCGGGGAGGAGGCCCGCCGCACGGTCGGTTTCGTGGCCGAGGTGCGCAAGCGGTTCCCCGATGTGGTGATCAGCGTCGACACCTGGCGGCACGAGGTCGGCGAGGCGGTCTGCGAGGCCGGCGCGGACCTCCTCAACGACGCCTGGGGCGGGGTCGATCCGCTGTTGGCCGAGGTGGCGGCGCGGTACGGCGTCGGCCTGGTGTGCACCCACGCCGGCGGGATCGAGCCGCGCACCGCCCGCACCGGGTCACCTACGACGACGTGATGGCCGACATCCTGCAGGTCACGCTCGGACTGGCGGAGCGGGCCGCGGAGTTGGGCGTGCGGCGGGACGCGATCCTGATCGACCCGGGGCACGACTTCGGGAAGAACACCCGGCACAGCCTGGAGGCGACCCGCCGGCTGGACGAGATGACCGCCACCGGCTGGCCGGTGCTGGTCTCGCTGTCCAACAAGGACTTCGTCGGCGAGACGCTCGACCGGCCGGTCAAGGAGCGGGTGCTGGGCACCCTCGCGACCACGGCGGTGTCGGCCTGGCTGGGCGCCCAGGTCTACCGGGTCCACGAGGTCGCCGAGACCCGCCAGGTCCTCGACATGGTCTCCTCGATCGCCGGCCACCGGCCCCCGGCGGTCGCCCGCCGGGGCCTGGCCTAGGGGGCGCCTCCCTGATCAGGCCGGATCAGGGAGACACCCTGATCCGGTCCGCTCAGGGCTGGATGCCGACCTCCTTGGTCACCAGCGCGATCGCCTCGTCCACGTCGTCGCTGAGGTGGAACAGCTCCAGGTCGTGCATCGACGCCTTGCCCTGGGCGATCAGGGTGTCGCGCAGCCAGTCGACCAGCCCGGCCCAGTAGGCGGTGCCGAACAGCACGATCGGGAAGCGGGTGACCTTGCGGGTCTGGACGAGGGTGAGCGCCTCGAAGAGCTCGTCGAGGGTGCCCAGCCCGCCGGGCAAAACCACGAATCCCCGGGCGTACTTCACAAAACACGTCTTGCGGACGAAGAAGTACCGGAAGTCGACGCCGAGGTTCACGTACGGGTTCATGCCCTGCTCGAAGGGCAGCTCGATGCCCAGTCCGACGGAGGTGCCACCGGCCTCGTGGGCGCCCTTGTTGGCGGCCTCCATGGCACCCGGGCCGCCCCCGGTGATCACCGCGAAGCCCGCCTCCACCAGCGCCCGCCCGATCCGCACGCCGATCTCGTACTCCTTGGAGTCGCGCGGCGTACGGGCCGAGCCGAAGACGCTGACGGCCGGGCCCAGCTCGGCCAGCGCGCCGAAGCCCTCGACGAACTCCGACTGGATGCGCATCACGCGCCAGGGGTCGGTGTGCACCCACTCGGAGGGGCCTGCGGAGTCCAGCAGCCGCTGGTCGGTGGTGCCGGCCTGCACCTGGTCGTGGCGGCGCAGAACGCGACCCAGCCGCTGCTCACCGGGGGCCGGTGCTCCCTCGGGACTGGCCATGACATGCTCCCTCCGCTGACGATCGTTTGCCGTTTCAGCGTAGATCCGACGGCCTGAAGCGCAGGGGAATTTCGCTGGTCCGCCGGGGATCGGCCACCGGTCCCGAGGGGGTACGGCACGGTACTCAGGCGGTGAGCCAGGCGCGCAGCCGCTCCTCGCAGTGCAGGATGCGCTCGGTCTCGACCCGTTCGTCCTTCTTGTGCGCGAGCAGCGAGTAGCCCGGGCCGTAGTTGACGGCCGGGACACCCAGGGCGCTGAAACGGGAGACGTCGGTCCAGCCGAACTTGGGCATCGCGGTGCCGCCGACGGCCGCCATGAACGCCTTCGCCGCGGGGTGCGACAGCCCGGGCAGCGCGCCCGGGGAGTGGTCGTCGACGACGAACTCGTCGACCGGGCAGTCCGCGAAGACCTCCCGCACGTGGGCGATCGCCTCCTCCGGGGTCCGGTCGGGGGCGTAGCGGAAGTTGACCGTGACCGTGCAGGCGTCGGGGACGACGTTGCCGGCGACCCCGCCCTCGACGCGGACGGCGTTGAGGCCCTCGCGGTATTCCAGGCCGTCGATCACCGGCCGGCGCGGCTCGTAGGCGGCGAGCCGGGCCAGGATCGGGGCGGCGGCGTGGATCGCGTTGGCGCCCATCCAGCTGCGGGCGGAGTGCGCGCGCTCCCCGGTGGTGCGCAGCAGGACCCGGAGGGTGCCCTGGCAGCCGCCCTCCACCTGGGCGTCGGAGGGCTCCAGGAGGACGGCGAAGTCACCGGCGAGCCACTCGGGGTGGGCGTCGGCGACGTGACCGAGGCCGTTGAGGTGCGCGGCGACCTCTTCGTTGTCGTAGAAGACGAAGGTGAGGTCCCGGTTGGGCGCGGGGGCCGTGGCGGCCATCCGCAGCTGGACGGCGACACCGGACTTCATGTCGCAGGTGCCGCAGCCCCACAGGACGCCGTCCTCGTCGAGCCGCGACGGGACGTTGTCCGCGATCGGCACGGTGTCGAGGTGTCCGGCGAGCACCACCCGCTCGTCGCGGCCCAGCTGCGTACGGGCCACGACGTTGTTGCCGTACCGGTCGACGGTCAGGTGCGGCAGGGCGCGCAGGGCGTTCTCGACCGCGTCGGCGAGGTCCTTCTCGTTGCCGCTCTCGGAGGGGATGTCGACCAGCTGCGCGGTGAGCGCGGCGGCGTCGAGCGACAGGTCGAGGACCGGGGGATGTGTGGTGCGCTCCATGGTTCCGACCCTATCGGCAGCACTCCAGTACGGTGGGCTCGTGTCCGCCCGCCCCGCCTTTGCCGTCCGCCGCACGCGCCTGTGGCGTTTCGCCGCAGCCTTCGCCGTACTCCTCGGGCTGGCCGGCTACCTCCTGGTGCAGTACATCACCGGCGGCCCCGGAGCGCCGCACTGCACGGTGCGCGCCGAGGGGGACGAGGAGGCGTACGAGCTGTCGCCGGAGCAGGCCGCGAACGCCGCGACGATCTCGGCGGTGGCGTCCTCACGGGGCCTGCCGGAGCGTGCGGTGACCATCGCGCTGGCGACCGCGATGCAGGAGTCCGGGCTGCGCAACATCGAATTCGGCGACCGGGACTCGGTCGGGCTCTTCCAGCAGCGGCCGTCCCAGGACTGGGGCACGGTGCGGCAGATCATGGATCCGGTCTATTCGGCCGGGGAGTTCTACCGGCATCTGGCGAAGGTGCCCGGCTACTCCCGGCTGCCGCTGACCGTCGCCGCGCAACGGGTGCAGCGCAGCGGCTATCCGCAGGCGTACGCGAAGCACGAGGTGAACGCCGCGCGGCTGACCGGCGCGCTGACCGGACGCGACCCGGGCGCGATGACCTGCACCGAGAGCCGGCCGGAGGACAGCCGGGCGGGCGGTGCCGCGGCGGTGCGGGAGAAGCTGGTGCGGGAGTTCGGGCCGGGGTGCTGCCGCGGACGGACGCCGCCGGGGGCCGTGGCGCGGGCGGCAACCGCGGGGTGACGGTACCGGTGGGACAGGGCGGGCAGGGCGCCGCCCCGGGTCCGAGGGCGCCCGGCGCGGGTGGGAGCTGGCGACCTGGGCGATGGCGCACTCCGCGGAGCTGCGCATCGAACAGATCTCTTACGCCGGCCGGACGTGGACGGCGGACGATTCGGGGAAGGGCTGGCAGAACCGGCCGGGCGGTTCCGCGGCGGACGGGCGCGACGTTCGTATCATCACCGCGCAATAGTTTGTGGTATCGCCCGTAAGGGTTCCCCAGGGCACGGACAGCGGTAATTCCCTTGGAAAGGGCGCGAGTTGACGCCCGGAGGAATGTCCTTTCCGTCAATTCCCTTGCGGGCCAAGGGCCGTGACGTTTCCGCACCCGCGGAGGCGTGTCCATATCGCCCTTCTTTCGGCACGCCCGATTATGTGATGCGTTACCAACTCTTTACCGGAGTTCACCGCAACCTTCGGGGGTCTGACGCGGTAGTCAATGCGTCCGCCCGGCGGACATGGCACAGCACATCTGTCAGAAGTCCGAGTCCTTCTCCGTAAAAGGAGCACCATGTCCCTCCCCGTTACGCGTCGGATCGCCCGAGCCGCCCTGCTCGTCGCAGCAGGCGCCGCTCCCGTGGTCGCTGCGGCCGGTACCGCGAGCGCAGCGACCCTGCCTGTCAAGGCACCCGACCTGGTCGGCGGACTCACGGCGCCCCTGGACTCCCACAAGACGGGCGACACCCTCGACCGCGCCACGCACCACGGCGTCGGCGTGCTGAACGAGGCCGGCAACAAGGCGGCGACGAAGCTCGCCCCGGCGCTGGTCGAGACCGCCGGCCCGGTCGTCAAGAAGGCCATGCCGCTCACCCAGGGCGCGGCGAACAAGGCCGAGGACGTGGTGCGCCCGGTCGCCAAGGACGGGGTCTCGACCAACTCGCTGCCGGCCAAGGCGGCCGGCGGTCTGCTCCGGGCGCCGGACGCGCTGGCCGGAAGGCCACCGGGCTGCTCGGCGCGCCGGACGCGCTGGCCGGAAAGGCCGCCGGGCTGCTCGGCGCGCCCGACGCGCTGGCCGGGAAGGCCACCGGGCTGGTCGGCGGGAAGGCGCCGGGCGGGCTGCTCGGCGGGCTGCCGCTCGGCGGCTGAGGCGTAACGACGCGCGAACGACGCGCGGGGGCCCGGGGAGGGTGTCTCCCCGGGCCCCCGCGCGTGTGCGTTCAGCCGGCGCGGCTCATCCCGCCAGGCGGCGCACCGCGGCGGCCACCCGCTCGTCGGTGGCCGTGAAGGCGATCCGGACGAACCGCTCGCCCGCGGCGCCGTAGAACTCGCCGGGGGCGACCAGGATGCCGCGTTCGGCGAGGGCGCCGACGGTGTCCCAGCAGGGCTCGTCGCGGGTCGCCCACAGGTAGAGCGACGCCTCGCTGTGCTCGATGCGGAAGCCGTGGTGCAGGAGCGCCTCGCGCAGCGCCGTGCGGCGGGCGGCGTAGCGCTCGCGCTGTTCCCGGACGTGCGTGTCGTCGCCGAGCGCCGCCACCACCGCCGCCTGGGTGGGCGCCGAGGTCATCATGCCGCCGTGCTTGCGGATCTCCAGCAGCGGGCCGAGGACGGCCGGGTCGCCGGCCAGGAAGGCCGCGCGGTAGCCCGCCAGGTTGGAGCGCTTGGAGAGCGAGTGGACCGCGACCAGGCCCTCGTACGAGCCGCCGTTGACGTCCGGGTGCAGGACCGAGACCGGGTCGGCCTCCCAGCCCAGTTCGAGGTAGCACTCGTCGGAGACGAGGAGCACGCCGTGCTCGCGGGCCCAGGCGACGATGCCGGTCAGCTCGTCCTGGGACAGGACCCTGCCGGTCGGGTTGGACGGCGAGTTCAGCCAGAGCAGCTTCAGGTGCGCCGGGTCCAGGTCGCGCGGGTCGTCGTAGACCTCGTGGTCGGCGCGGGCCAGGCGGGCGCCGACCTCGTAGGTCGGGTAGGCCAGGCGCGGGTAGGCGACCTTGTCACCGGGGCCCAGGCCCAGCTGCGTCGGCAGCCAGGCCACCAGCTCCTTGGAGCCGACGATCGGCAGGACGTGGTGGTGGGTGACCCGCGGGCGCCCAGCCGGCGCTCCAGCCAGCCGGTGATCGCGTCACGCAGGGCCGGGGTGCCCCAGACCGTCGGATAGCCCGGGGAGTCCGCCGCGTCGATCAGCGCCTTCTGGACCAGCTCGGGGACCGGGTCGACCGGGGTGCCGACGGAGAGGTCGACGATCCCGTCGGGGTGGGCTGCGGCCGTCTTCTTGTACGGCTCCAGCTTGTCCCAGGGGAAGACCGGCAGACGGTCGCGAAGCGACGCCGTGGAAGGGTGGTGGTGGGCGACGGGTGGGCGTTCGGACACTGCGGACACGGGTGGCTCACTTTCCTCGGTGCGGCAAACGCCTCGGTCCCGTACGGCGGCGATCAAGGCGATCGGGCCGTACGGGACCGGGGCGGCGCCGTGCGGCCGCTGAGACGCCGGGGAGGGGGAGCCGGCCGGCTCCCTCCGCCCGGGCGGTTACTGGTTCTGCGGCGGCAGCGCTGCGATGAAGGGGTGGTCGCGCTCGATCAGGCCGAGCTTGCTGGCGCCACCGGGCGAGCCCAGCTCGTCGAAGAACTCGACGTTCGCCTTGTAGTAGTCCTTCCACTCCTCCGGGGTGTCGTCCTCGTAGAAGATGGCCTCAACCGGGCAGACCGGCTCACAGGCGCCACAGTCGACGCATTCGTCCGGGTGGATGTACAAGGACCGGGAGCCCTCGTAGATGCAGTCGACCGGGCACTCCTCGATGCACGCCTTGTCCTTGACGTCGACACAAGGCTGCGCGATGACGTAGGTCACGCTGTCGTTCCTCCTCGTTAGGGCCGGCGGACCGATTGGCGGTACCGCCGCAGGGCGCGCGGGAGCGCGGCGTCGTCGATGCCCGCCACCTAGTATCTCCGTTCCCGGGCACGAGACGAACAAGAGGGGCGGTTTGAGCGATGGAATTCCTGGCCGGCGGTCGCGCGGAGGTCCGCATCACCCGTGCTGACGTGGGCAAAAGGGTATCCGTCCGGCGCCTCACCGGGGACCGGGAGGGGGGAGCGGCGTTCACGGACGCGGTCGGGGTGCTCACATCGTGGGACGAGGGTGTGCTGAGCATCACACGCCGCTCCGGTGAGTGCGTACGGATCGAGGAGTCCGCACTGGTCGCCGCCAAGGTCGTGCCCGCGGCCCGGCCCCGCAGGAAGGTCCCCTCCGCCGGCGCGCGCGAGCTCCAGGAGGTCGCGGCGCGCGGCTGGCCCGCCACGGAGACCGAGCGCCTCGGGGAATGGACGCTGCGGGCCAGCGTGCAGGAGGTGCCGGGAGAAGCCCGTCCTGGAGGGGTGGTGGCCGGGCGACGGGTGGGCTTCAGCAGGCGGGGCAATTCCGTGCTGCCGATCGGCGATCCCGGGTTCCGCTGGACACCGCGCTGGAGCGGATCGCGCAGTGGTACGCGGCGCGCGGGCTGCCGCCGGTGATCGTGGTCGCCACCGGGCGCGCGGACACCGACGAGGCGCTCGCCGCCGAGCTGGAGCGGCGCGGCTGGCAGGGCGAAGCGCACACCCGGGTCCTGATCTCGGCGCTGGCCCCGCTGGCCGACACCGACGCGGACCTCTCCCGGGTCACGCTGTCCCGGGAGCCGGACGAGGCCTGGCTGGCCCGCTACAACCGGACCGGCGACGCCGGCGGCCCCGGCACGGCGGCGCTGAAGGTGCTGACCGGCGGCCCGTCGGTGTGGTTCGCGACGGTGCGGGGCGAGGACGGCGGGACGGCGGCCATCGGGCGGCTGGTCGTGGACGGTCGCTGGGCGGGCTTCGCGGCGGTGGAGGTGGCCCCGGCCGAGCGGCGGCGGGGGCTGGCCTCGCTGGTCATGGCGGCGCTCGCCGAACGGGCGCTGGACGAGGGCGCCTCCGCGGCGTACCTCCAGGTCGAGGCGGACAACGCGGGCGCGCTGGCGCTCTACGAGCGGCTCGGCTTCACCGACCACCACGGCTACCACTACCGGCGGGCCCTGCCCGGCGGGCACTGAACGGGGTACCGGTCAGGTATGGCATCCCGTACGCCTGAGGAACCCGGGCCGGAGCCGGACGCGCGGGCCGCGCGGCGGCGCCGGTTCGCCGCGGCCGCCCGCGAGGAGCGGCCCGATCTGTCCCTGCTCTGTCTGCTGGTGGCGGCCGAGGCCGATCCCGGGCTGGACGAGGCGGGCATGGACGCGGCCCAGATCGAGCTGGACCGGCTGGCCGGGCTGCTGCCGTACGCCCCGGCGGGCGGACCGGGGGCGTGGGCCCGCAATCTGGCCGAGCTGCTCGGCACCCGCTGCGGCTTCGGCGGCTCGCCCGCCGACTACCGGCGGCTGGAGTCCTCGCTGCTGCACGAGGTGCTGCGGCGCCGCCGGGGTCTGCCGATCCTGCTGTCGATCGTGTGGATGGAGGTCGCCCGGCGGGCCGGCGCACCGGTGTACGGGGTGGCGCTGCCGGGCCATTTCGTCGTCGGGTTCGGCGATCCGGCCGGGGCGCACGTGCTCGCCGATCCGTTCGCCGGCGGGCGGCCGCTCACCGACGAGGACGCGGCGCTGCTGGTCGCGGGGGCGACCGGCGGGCAGCTGACCCGGCCGATGACGGCCCCGGCCGATCCGCGGGAGATCGTGCTGCGGGTGCTCAACAACATCCGGGCCTGGGCCGAGGCCCGGCCCGAGCACAGCGCGGTGCAGCTGTGGGCGCTGGACCTGTCGCTGCTGCTGCCCAGCCATCCCGCGCGATTGCGCCATGAGCGGGCCCAACTCCTGGTCCGGCGTGGGGAGTTCCTCGAAGGGGCGGCGGAGCTGACGGAGTACGCCGAGGTGGTGGCGGCGGTCGACCCGGCCGGTGCGGAGGCGATCCGCCGTCAGGCCGCGGCGGCCCGCGCGATGCTCAACTGAGCCGCCTCGGCCCGGCGGCCGACGATCAGGACGGTGGCGTCGTCCTTGAGGTCGCCGCCGGTGAAGCCCTCCAGGTCGGCCCGGAGGGTGCGGGCCAGCTCGGGCGGTTCCAGCCGGGTCCAGCCGGCCAGCCGCTCGCCCAGGGGGTAGAAGGTGCCGTCCGGGCCGCGCGCCTCGGTCACGCCGTCCGTGCACAGCAGGATGCGGTCGCCGGGCTCCGGGCGGACCGGTGCGCCGCGCCGCGGTTCGCCGCCGAGCGTGCCCAGGCCCAGCGGCAGCCCGCCCTCGCCGTCCCGGCGCTCGTACACCGCGCCGTCGCGGATCAGGTAGTACGGGATGTGGCCGCAGGAGAGCACCCGGCCGCGCGGCGGCGCGGTCCCGCCGTCCCGCACCTCCATCAGCAGCGCGGTGACGAACCGCTCGTCGGTGCCCTGCTCGGCCGAGCGCGTGTTGTAGCGGCCCAGTGCCTGCTCCATCCGGTCGGCCACCGTCTCCAGGGCGTCGTGGTAGTGCGCGGCCTCCCGGAACGCCGCCAGCACCTCCAGGCCGGCGCCGATCGCCGGCATGCCCTTGCCCTGCACGTCGCCGATCATCAGCCGCAGCCCGTGCGGGGTGTCGACGGCCTCGTAGATGTCGCCGCCGACCCGGGCGCCCTCCTGGGCGGAGACGTAGAAGCCGTACGCCTCGATCGGGCCGGCGCGCAGCGGCAGCTCGCGCAGCATGGCCCGCTGCACGGTGTCGGCCACCAGGCTGGTCCGGGCGTGCAGCGCCTCCCGCTGGAGGCGGACGCGGCACAGCATCACGGAGAAGGCCGCCGCCAGGCAGGCCCCGAAGACGGCGGTGATCCGGCTGACCGGGGCCCAGTCGGCGACGGTGAAGAGGTCGACGTACGTCAGGCACACCAGGTAGACCGCCGCGACCAGGACGGTCCGCCGGAGGGAGCAGCGCAGCGCGGCGTACAGCGGGGCGATGCCCAGGAAGGCGGACTGGTGCAGTTCGGGGCCGATGTCGACCGCGTCCAGGACCGTGACGCCGACGATCACGAGGATCAGCACCACGGTGGTGCCGCGGCCGCCTTCCGGGACACGGTTGAGGGGCATAACACTTCAAGCCTGCGGGACGGGGCCCGACGGCGCACAGGGCGAAGGTCCCCGGGGCCGGCGGCCGGCACCGGGGATGCTTACAGCCAGCCCTTGTCGCGGGCCGTGCGGACCGCCTCGGCGCGGTTGCGGGCGCCGGTCTTCTGGATGGCGGTGGAGAGGTAGTTGCGGACCGTGCCCTGGGACAGGTGGAGGGCGGCGGCGATCTCGGCGTTGGTGGCGCCGTCCGCGGCGGTCCGCAGCACCTCCCGTTCGCGCTCGGTGAGCGGGCTGGCGCCGTCGGCCAGCGCGGCCGCCGCCAGCGCCGGGTCGATGACCCGCTCGCCGCGCAGCACCCGGCGCACCGCGTCCGCGAGCCGGGCCGCCGGGGCGTCCTTGACCAGGAAGGCGTCCGCGCCGGCCTCCATGGCGCGGCGCAGATAGCCGGGGCGGCCGAAGGTGGTGAGGATGACGATCTTCACGCCGGGCAGTTCGCGGCGCAGCGCGGCCGCCGCGTCCAGGCCGGTGAGGCCCGGCATCTCGATGTCCAGCAGGGCGACGTCCACGTCGTGCGCCCGGGCGGTGGCCACCACCTCGTCACCGCGCGCCGCCTGTGCGACGACCTCCAGGTCCGCCTCCAGCGACAGCAGCGCGGCCAGCGCCTCCCGGACCATCGACTGGTCCTCGGCCAGCAACACCCTGATCATGCCGGTCAGCTTAGAGCGTGGGCGGGGGCCTTCGGGCGGGCGTACGGCCGCTGGCTACGCCTGGCCCGGCAGCGGCTCCGGGGCGGCCTCGGTGACGGGCGGCGAGGGGGCCGGGGCGGCCAGGGGCACGTACGCGCGCAGCGCGAAGCCGCGGCCGCGCGGGGCCGGGCCGGTCTCCAGGCGGCCGTCGGTCAGGGCCAGGCGCTCGCGCAGGCCGGTCAGGCCGTTGCCGTCGTGGCCGCCGCCGCGCGGCGGCCCGATGCCGTCGTCGATGACCGCGAGGCACAGGTAGCGCCGCTCGTCGGCCTCCCACTCCTCGGTCAGCAGCAGCTCGCAGCGGTGGGCGCCGCTGTGCCGGACGACGTTGGTGACGGCCTCGCGCAGCGCCCAGGCCAGGGCGCCCTCCTCGTCTGCCGCCAGGCCCCGGTGCTCGTCGTCCAGTGCCGGGTCGACGGCGGCGGTGATGCCGGCGGTGCGCAGCGCGGCCCGGACCCCGGCCAGCTCGACGGCGATCCGGGGGCGGCGGTAGCCGGTGACCGCCTCCCGCACGTCGACCAGGGCCTGCCGGCTGACCCGTTCGATGTCGGCGACCTGGTGGGCGGCGTCGTCCGGGCGGTCCGGCAGCATCCGGCCGGCCAGCTCGCTCTTGAGCGTGATCAGGGAGAGCGAGTGGCCGAGGAGGTCGTGCAGGTCGCGGGCGAGCCGCAGCCGCTCTTCGTTGGCGGCGAGCCGGGCGACCTCCTGGCGGGCGGCGCGCAGCTCCTGGGTCGTACGGATCAGGTGCTGCACGCCGACCATCGCGAACCCGCTGAGCAGGCAGGGCAGGGCGTACGCGAAGAGGTAGGACCGGACGTCCGGGTAGCGCGTGCCGATCAGGACGAGGGTGGCGGTCAGCGCCGGGATGGCCCACCGGGACGTCCGGAAGGGCTGGGTGACCGCGACCGCGACGGACACGAACGTGAAGAGCACCAGCCAGTTCGGGCCGAGCGTCCAGGACAGCAGCACGGCCAGTGCCGCGAGGAAGGCCACGCCCGCCCGGAGCGCGACCGAGGGCATCGGCCGGTGGGCCATGTGCCGGAAGACCAGGGCGAAGTAGACGGCGACGAACGTACAGAAACCGACCCAGCCCAGCGCCTCGTGGGCCGGGGACATCCCGCCCTCGGCGAGGCTCCCGACGGGGCCCGCGAGGTACCCGAACCAGATGGCGATCCATACGGACTTCACCAGTGCCTGGCGGCGGGTGCGCGGCGGGGCGCCGATCATCACCGGGTTGTCGTCGGTCTCCGCTCCGCTCATGCCCTGCGGGTGTCCTTCCGGTAGAGCCAGGCCGCGCCGCCGGCGAACAGCACCAGGTAGCCGGCGAGGAGGGCGATGTCCTTCACGTGTGGCGCGGCGCCGGCCTCGACGGCGGTGCCGAGCGCCGTGTACGCGTGGGTGGGCAGCCATTCGGCGATGTCCTGCACCCACTGGGGCAGGATCGTCAGCGGCATCCACAGGCCGCCGAGGAACGCCAGGCCGAAGTAGATCAGCATGGCGATCGGGCGGACCGCGTCACCGGTGGCCAGATAGCCGATGGCGACGCCCAGGGCGGCGAAGACGAAGCTGCCGAGCCAGGTGCCGGCGGCGATCGCCAGCCACTGCCAGGCCTCCAGCCGGACGCCCTTGACGAGGGCGGCGGCGAGCATGACCAGCACGATCGACGGCAGGCTGACGGTCGCGGCGGCGGCCATCTTGGCGGCGACGTAGCCGCGGCCCGGCAGGGCGGTCAGCCGCAGCTGCCGCACCCACCCCTTCTCGCGCTCCTTGGCGATGCGCTCGCTGTTGCCCAGCAGCACGGCGGTCATGGCACCGAATGCTGCCATGGACACCATGAAGTACAGCCCCATGTTCAGTTTCATGCCGGGGATCGGCGAGCTGTCCGCGCCGCCGGCGATGATCAGGTACAGCGCCGGCGGGTAGATCACCGAGAAGAACATGAACTTCTTGTTGCGCAGCGCGCGGACGATCTCCAGCTTGATCAGGGTGGTCATCGGGCCGCCTCCTCGGCGGTGGCGGGGCTCTGGTCGGACGCGGTGGTGAGGGCGATGAAGGCCTGCTCCAGGCCGAGGCCGGCGACCTCCAGGTTGTGCGGGTAGAGGCCGAGTTGGTAGACGGCGTGCACGGTGGCGTCGGCGTCCTGGGACTGGATCCGGACGGTGCGCCCGGAGCCCGCGGCGGAGCCGCTGTGGGACACGGTCAGCGAGGTCAGGTGCGGCAGGCCGTGCAGCGCGTCGTGGTCGACCGGCTCGTCGAGGTCGAAGGTGACGCGACGGGCGCCGGCCCGGGCCTTGATCTCGGCGGCGGTGCCGTCGGCCAGCACCCGGCCGCGGTGCAGCACGATCACCCGGTCGGCGATCGCGTCGGCCTCTTCGAGGTAGTGGGTGGCGAACAGCACCGTTCGGCCCTGCTCGGCCTGCCCGCGCATCGCGCCCCAGAAGGTCTGCCGGGCCGAGACGTCCATGCCGGTGGTCGGCTCGTCCAGCACGATCAGGTCGTTGGCGCCGGCGGTGGCGAGCGCGAAGCGGACCCGCTGCTCCTGGCCGCCGGAGAGCTTGTCGACCATGCGGTCGGCGATCTCGGTGATGCCGGCGGTGGCCATGATGTCGTCGAGCGGGTAGCCGCGCGGGTGCAGATCGCGGGCGAGCTTCACCAGTTCCCGGACCTTGACGCCCTCCATCAGGCCGCCGCTCTGCAGCATGGCGCCGACCCTGCCCTGCTCGATGGCGTGCTGCGGGTCGTGCCGAAGAGGGTCACCGTGCCGGCGTCCGCACTGCGCAGGCCGAGCAGCAGGTCGAGGGTGGAGGACTTGCCGGCGCCGTTCGGGCCGAGGAGGGCGACGGTCTCGCCGGGGTGCAGCTCCAGGTTCAGGTCGGCGACCGCGCGCACCGCGCCGTAGCTCTTGCTGACCTGACGGAAGCTGACCACCGGTGCCCGGCCCGCCTCCTGGGCGGCGGTGGCTGTGCTGGTCGCTGTCGTCGTCATGCTGTCAGCTTCCCGGTCGCGCCCCGGTGTCCGGCAGTGTCGGACGTACGCACTCCGGCATGACATCTGTCATGGGGGAGGCCCCCTAGGGGTTCTCCCGGGGCGGTGCGCCGGGAGTGCCTCCAGGGGGCCTCGGGCCGGTGGTCGTACGGTCCGCGGTCAGCCGTCCGCGCCGACGGTCTGGACCCGCTCGGCGGAGGTGCGGCCGAGCAGCGCCTTGGCGACCGCGCTGGCCACGTCCTCGACGGTGACCGGCTTCTTCGAGCCGTCGCCCTTGGTGAGCAGCACGCCGTTGAAGGTGTCGCCGTAGAGCTCCTTCAGGGCCGTGCGGTCGTAGTACGGCACCAGCTCGCCGTTGCTGCCGATCTTGAACGACAGGAACTTCGGGATGGACTTCTGCGGGCTGAACGAGACCGTGTGGGCGCCCGAACGGACCGTCACCAGGCCGGACATCGCGGGCTCGGCGTACTGCTTCATCGCCCGGTCCACCGCGGCCTTGCTCACCCGCGGCTGCTGGGTGCCGGCGGCGAGCACGACGGGGGTGTCGGTGCCGTTGGTGACCCGCTCGCGGTAGGCGTCGGTGACCTTCTGGCGGGACGCCTTGACGTCGATCGCCTTGTGCGGGACGCCGTAGTGGGGCACCGCCTTGCCGTTCTCGAAGGTGATCCCGCCGTCCTCGGCGGCGCCGCCGGGACCGGCGACGTTCTCCAGCGCGACGGCCAGCTTCTCGTCGTCGACGACCATGGCGGGCTTGGCCGTTCGGTCGACACCGAACAGCGAGCCGATGACGGAGACCGGGTTGTAGTCCCGGCCGGCCGCGTTGCGGACCGTCGCCTGCGGGTCGATGTCCAGGCCCGCCTTGGCGGGCAGCAGGGTCTCGGCCTTGCCGTCGACGGTGAGCTTGAGCGGCGCGGTGCGGCGGTCCTTGAGCGCCGACTCCAGCTTCTTGACGGCCTCGTCCTTGGTGGTGCCGCCGATGTCCACGCCGAGCGCGGTGGTGCCGTTGGGCACGTCGGCGTGGTCGAGCAGCAGGCCCGCGCCGTAGGCGACGCCGGCCAGGACGACGACCGCGACGCCGGCCAGGACCAGCTTGTTGCGGCCCTTCTTGGGCGGGTTGATCGGCTCGGGGATCTTGGGCCGCGGCTTGGGGGCCGCGCTGTCGCCGTCACCCGGTGCGGAGGCGAACGGCGAGGGGGCCGACGGGCCGTCGGGGGTCGCCGGGATGCCGCTGACCAGGGTGTCGCCGGACACCCGGTCGCGACGGCCGGGTGCCTGGCCGCGGGTGCCGCCCTTCGGGCCGCCGGACGCCGGGCCGGCCTGGGAGCCGGGCAGACCGCCCGAGACGCCGCCGGCGCCGCGGCCGCTGCCCGGGCCGGTCAGCGGACCGGGGGCCTGCGGGGTGAGTTCGGCGGTGTCGTCGATCTTCGGTGCCGGGCTGTTGAAGCCGGGCGGGAGGTTGAGCGCCGAGTCGCCGGTGGCCGGCCCCGTGGTGGGACCGGCGGGGCCGTTCGGGCCGGCCGCCGGGGCGTCGAAGGGGCTGTGGTCCCGGGGCACGCCGGTGGGCGCGTCGAACGGCGAGGGGCTGCCGTGGCCCGCGCCGTCGAACGGCGAACCGGCGTCCCGCGGGCCGCCGTCGAAGGGCGAACCGGCGTCCCGCTGCCCGCCGTCGAACGGCGAGGGGCCACCGGACCGGGCGCCCTCGTCGAACGGCGAGCCGCCGCCCTGCGCCGCCGGGGCGTCGGAGAAGTACGGCAGGTCGGGGCGCTGGGGCGTACCGGTGCCCGACGGGCCGCGCGGCGGGGTCGTACCGCCCGGGGCGGGCGGCGCGGGGTGCGATCCGGTGCTCGACGACGAGCCGGCCGCCGGGGGCGGCCCGGCCTGCGGCTTGCGCGGCGCGAACCAGTCGCTGGTCTTCTCGCCGCGGCCGCCCGTGGTGGCGTCGTCCGCGGTGGCCTCCGGGCGGGGGGTGCTGCCGGTGCGTTCGGCACCGCGCTCGGCACCGCGCGCCGGGCGCGGGGCGCCGCGGGAACCGCCGGACGCGGCCGATCCGTTCATGCCGGACTCCTCACCGACGGGCTTGCGCACGACGACCGGCGGGATCGGGCGGGAGCCCGGAATGTTGATCTTGATCCGCGTCGTCAGCGTGGTCTCGGTCTTGGGCTCCTCCGGCTGCGCCGCGGCACCGGGCGCCAGCGCCTCGTCGGCGTCTCCCCTGGGCGAGCCGTACGGCGGCGTCCCTGACGGGTACGCGGCTCCGCCACGGCCCCGCGGGCCGGAGGACGAACTGTCAGATTCACGACTCAAAGCAGGTTCTCCCGGTTGGCGCTCCGCCGCTCGTCAGAGATGATCCCCGGCCTCAGGACCGGAGGGTGCCCCCAGGGCGGCGCGACGGCGCGCACCACCATACTGTCCGCCGGGGCGGACACCCGGGGAGCTTACGAACACCGCCACCATGGGCGAACCCCCCGCGCCGGGGCCGTTCACCCGGACCCGCGCGGCATTCGTCCCGGTATGCACCACGTCATCCGCCAACTCGGCCGGGCCGGACGCCCGTCGTGCGCATCTGGGCCGCGGTGGCACAGATCACAGCCACCAGGATGCCGCCCAGCAGGAAGACGTAGGAGCCGGCGCCCGGACCGAAGAGGAAGTCGCCTTCCGGCCGGACGTCGCTCAGCAGCAGGAACACCGTCACCAGCCAGGCCGCGCCGGGCACCAGCGCGCCGGCGGTGGTGCCACTCGCCCGGGTGCCGCCGTAGAAGAGGCCGCCGACGGCCGCCAGCGCCAGCACCAATCCGCCCGGGAACCAGGCGGCTTGCACCAGCGTCCCGGCCAGCGCCACCAGCACACCCGCGACCAGGAGCAGTACGTATATGCCGATCCGTCCGGGGGTGAGCGGTGCCGGTCCGGCCGCGGATGCGGCGAGCGCGCCGGACCCCCCGCGGACCCCGGACCCGCCGCCGGACGCCGCGCGGGACCGCTGCCCCTCGGCCGCGCCCCCCTTGCCGCCGTTGCCGCCCTTGCCGCCGTCAGCGGCCGCGCCGCCGTTGCCGCCCTTCGCCGTGCTCATTCCGCCGCCTCCTCAATCCGGGCACTCTCCTCCATACCCACCATTTCGCCGATACCCGCGAAGAGGTCGTCCTCCCGGTCCCCGGCCACCGCCCCCGGAACGCCGTGCACCAGCCGATAGTGCTCCGTGCCGAACAGCGGCTGCCCCAAGTCGTTGGAGAGCGCGAAGAACGGCCCGTCGACCGCGATCTGGGTGTAGTGGGCGCGCATCGCCGCGGCCTTGGCGGCGGCGTGCTCCGGGCCGCCGGAAATCGAGGCGGTGACCTCGGAGTCCGGCACCACCCCCGGTACGTCGTCGACGGTGGCCACGCCGGGGAAGCTGTGCCCGGCCGCCCGCAGCCGCGCGAAGCCCTCCTCGACCACGGAACGGGGGTTGCAGTTCCAGTAAATCTTCCCGATCGCGTACGCGCCGCCCAGCTCCGGCCGGAAATCCGCCTGCGCGGCCAGCTCGGCGCCGCGCATGGCCACGCGGTGCGCCTTGATGTGGTCGGGGTGGCCGTATCCGCCGTTCGGGTCATAGGTGACCAGGACCTGCGGCCGGACCTCGCGGATGACGGCCACCAGATCGGCGGCCGCCGCGTCGAGCGGGGCCTGCCAGAAGGAGTCGGGCCGGTCGTTCTGCGGGGCGCCCATCATGCCGGAGTCGCGGTACCGGCCCGGCGCGCCGAGGAAGCGGTGGTCGGTGACGCCCAGCTCGGCCATGGCGGCGGCCAGCTCACCGTCGCGGTGCGGGCCGAGGGTGTCGTCCCGGTCCGGCGCGAGATGCGCGAGCTCGGGCGGGATCACCTCGCCCTCCTCGCCGCGCGTGCAGGTGACGAGGGTGACCAGCGCGCCCTCGGCCGCGTACTTGGCCATGGTCACGCCGTTGTTGATCGACTCGTCGTCCGGATGGGCGTGGACCAGCAGGAGACGACGGGCGGAGGGAGGGTGCGCGGTCATGCGGACAAGCCTACGAGCCGCCGCCGACACCCTCACCCCACGCTCGGGCCCCGCCGGCCGGGGACCGGCCGGAACGCACCGCTCAGGACGTGCCGCCCGGCACGCTGCTCAGGACCCGCCGCTCAGAACTTGATGCCGCCGATCATGCTGGCGACGTTCGTCGTCAGCTGCTTGACCGACGGTGCGATGGACGAGCTGGCCAGATAGAAGCCCAGCAACATACAGACGAAGGCATGCACGGCCTTCAGCCCGGACTTCTTGACGAGCAAGAAGACGATGATCGCCAGCAGCACCACCGCCGAAATCGAGAGTGCCACGGCGGCTCACCTCCAAGTATCCACGGCCCGAACAGAGTTGATGGTGCACGGACCGCGGCCGCGGACCCGTACACCGGGGTATGCCAAGGGCTCTTTACCCCGTACCCACTACGCGCAAGGGATCATAACTTTCCGTCCAAGCGCATAAGTCGGAGCACGGAAGCAGACCGGGGGCGCACACGATCTTCACGAGCGCGACGCGGTGAGCCGGACAATCCCTCGCTCCCGAACCGGCCCGATCCGGGGACACCTCGCCTAGGCTCGGCCCATGACCGGACAGCCTTCGTTTCCGCGGCAGTACGCCCGTACGCAGCGCTTCACCCTGGGCGCCCCGCGCAGCTACACCGTCTCCCCCGACGCCGCGCGGATCGTCTTCCTCCGTTCTCCCTCGGGCACCGAGCGCAGCCAGCGGCTGTGGGTGCTGGACCTGGACGAGGGGCGGGAGTTCACCGCCGCCGATCCCGAGGCCCTGCTGGCCGGTGCCGAGGAGGACCTCTCCCCGCAGGAGCGGGCCCGCCGCGAGCGCAGCCGGGAGAGTTCGGCGGGCATCGTGGGCTATGCCACGGACGCCGCCGTGGAGTTGGCGGCGTTCCCGCTCTCCGGCCGGCTGTTCGTCTCCGAGCTGCGGGCCGGGACCACGCGTGAACTCCCGGTGCCGGGCCCGGTGGTGGACCCCCGGCCGTCCCCGGACGGCCGGCACGTCGCCTTCGTGGCGGAGGGCCGGCTGCGGGTGGTCGCCGTGGACGGCGCGACGACGGCGGACGGCGGCGGGGCGGCGGACCGGGTGCTGGCCGAGCCGGACGGGCCCGAGGTGACCTGGGGCCTCGCGGAGTTCATCGCGGCCGAGGAGATGGGGCGGTACCGGGGCTTCTGGTGGTCCCCGGACAGCGACGCGGTGCTGGCCGCGCGGGTGGACGAGGCGCCGGTGAGCCGCTGGTGGATCTCCGACCCGGCGCACCCGGACCGCGAGCCCGCCCGGATCGCGTACCCGGCCGCCGGCACCGCCAACGCCGAGGTCTCGCTGTCCCTGTTCGGCCTGGACGGCTCGCGCACCGACATCGACTGGGACCGCGCGCGCTACCCCTATCTCGCCCGCGTCCACTGGTCCGCGGCCGGCCCGCCGCTGCTCCTCGTCCAGGCCCGGGACCAGCGCGACCAGCGCTACCTGACGGTCGACACCGCGACCGGCGCGACCCGGACGGTGCACGAGGACGAGGACGAGGCGTGGGTCGAGCCGTTCCCCGGGGTGCCGGCCTGGACGCCGGACGGCCGGCTGGTGCGGATCGCCGACGAGGGCGGCGCGCGCAAGCTGTTCGTCGGCGCCCGGCCGCTGACCGGGGCGCCGCTGCACGTACGGGCGGTGCTGGACATCGGCGAGGAGGACGTGCTGTTCTCCGCGAGCGGCGCCGACATGCACGACATCGGCGTCTACCGCGCCTGGTTCCGCGGCAGCGGCGACCAGGGCGGCTGGGAGCGGGTGGGCGACCGGCCGTACCCGACGGTGTCCTCGGCGGTGCGCGGCGGCGAGCTGACGGTGCTCTCCCAGACGTCGCTGGAGCGCCCCGGCACCCAGGTGGACGTGGTCCGGCTGGATCCGGACGGCGGCGAGAAGACCCTCGCCACGATCGGCTCGTACGCCGAGGAGCCGGCGCTCACCGCCCGGCCCCGGCTGGTCCTGGCCGGCGAACGGGAGATCCCGTGCGCGGTGCTGCTGCCCGACGGCTACGCGGAGGGCGACGGTCCGCTGCCGGTGCTGCTGGACCCGTACGGCGGTCCGCACGGCCAGCGGGTGGTCGCCGCGCACAACGCGCACCTGACGTCGCAGTGGTTCGCCGACCAGGGGTTCGCGGTGATCGTCGCGGACGGCCGGGGCACCCCGGGCCGCTCCCCCGGCTGGGAGAAGGCGGTCTCCCGGCGGCTGGCCGAGATCACCCTGGACGACCAGGTGCACGCGCTGCAGGCGCTGGCCGGATCCTTTCCTCTGGACCTCGGGCGGGTGGCGATCCGCGGCTGGTCCTTCGGCGGCTATCTGGCGGGGCTGGCCGCGCTGCGCCGGCCCGATGTCTTCCATGCCGCGGTGGTCGGCGCCCCGGTGACCGACCTCCGGCTGTACGACACCCACTACCAGGAGCGGTACCTCGGCCACCCGGACGAGGAACCGGCCGTCTACGCGGAGAACTCGCTGGTCACGGACGAGGGGCTGGCCGGGGCGAAGGAACCGCACCGCCCGATGCTGATCGTGCACGGCCTGGCCGACGACAACGTGGTCGTCGCCCACTCACTGCGGCTGTCCTCGGCCCTGCTGGCCGCCGGCCGGCCGCACGAGGTCCTGCCGCTGTCCGGCGTGACCCACATGACGCCCCAGGAACAGGTGACCGAAAACCTGCTGCTCCTCCAGGTCGACTTCCTCAAGCGGTCACTGGGGATGCGGACCTGACCGAGGTCGCCGCTCCGCCGTCGGCGCCTTGACGCGGGAATACCCCCGCACCCCCGCCCCGTTGTGGCCCCGAAGGGGCGCACGCGTCCCCTACGGGATCTGTTCGGCCGTCCCCTAAGGTCCCGCTCGCCCCACCCGCCCCGCCCCGCCCCGTGGTTCACCAGCCCGGCGGGAGGATGGTCGGCGGGGGCGGGGCGTGCGGGGGCCGGGCCTCGCCCGGGGCGGAGCCGTAGGCGCGTACCTCGTCCGGGTCCGCGGCGGGCGGCGGCAGGCCGGGCCGGGCCGCGGCGATCAGCACGAGCGGGCCCGCGGCCGCCGACAGGGCCGCCGCGGCGAGCCCGAGCTGGGCCCCGCCCGGCAGCACCGCCAGCCGCCCGAACTGCCCCGCGCGCACGGCGAGGGCGAGCGCCACCGCGCCGTGCACGGCCAGCAGTGCCCCGACGGCGGCCGCCGCGGGCCGGGCCCAGGCGGCCCGGCGGAACGCGGCCGCCGCGACGGCCAGCGCCAGCACTGCCAGCACCGCCGTCTGCCAGTCGGCCGGGGGCTCCAGCAGGGCCCGTACGGCGCCCGTCCCGCCGGTCAGCCGCCTGCCGTACGCCTCGCCGCCGAGCCGTACCCAGTGGTGGACCTCCCGGGCCGTCAGGGCCAGTCCGGCGGCGGCCAGGAGGAGGCCGGCGACGGCCGCCGGCCCTTTGTACGGGCGGCCCGCCGGGCCGGGGTCCGCCCCGTACGGCACCGCGTGCACGACCCCGTACGCCGAGGACGCCACCTCCGGCAGGGCGTCGCTACGGCGTCCGCCGGGCCGGCCCGGGCGCCCGCGCCGCCGGACCGCACCGGCCGCCACCGCGCACAGCACCGCCGCCACCACGAGCTGAGCCGCGGCGGTCGCCCGGGTCCAGGTCAGCAGCCGGTCGTCCGGAACAGGCAGCCGGGCCGCCGCCGTCCACAGCACCGGCAGCCGCAGCAGGGCGGTGCCGGCCGCGAGGGAGCCCAGGGCGCCGGCGGCCACGGCCGGGGCGGGGGCCCGGCGCCGTACGGCCGCCGCGGCCGCCGGCGCGCCGAGCACCAGCAGCGGGTCCAGGGCCGAGGTGGCCCAGACGGTGTCCCCGCCCGGGCGGAGGGCCGCGCCGCACCAGTGCCGCCACAGGTCCGCGCCCTGCCCGGCGACGGTGAGGTCCCGGACGATCCAGCCGGCGCCGGACAGCGCGAGCAGTACGCAGAGCCAAGTGGCCGTGCGGCGCCTGCCGTTGGTGAGAAAGCTGTCCCGCTCCGTGGACACGACCCGTCCCCCGTCCGTGTCGGTGTGCCGGGTGGCCTCGGGCGCCGCGGGGACGCGACGTCCACCGCAGATCTACTCCACTACCGGCGCGGGCACAACAGACCGGGACGAGGTGCGGCGACGGGCCGCCGCTCCGCGGGGACGAAATGCCCCGAAACGGCAACCGGCCGGGCCGCCACCTGGCGTCCCGGCCGGTACACG
The DNA here is from genome assembly GCF_026153355.1 of Streptomyces endophytica. Taxonomy (GTDB): domain Bacteria; phylum Actinomycetota; class Actinomycetes; order Streptomycetales; family Streptomycetaceae; genus Streptomyces; species Streptomyces endophytica. Next base: position 874,873 of record NZ_CP110636.1, read on the forward strand.
GCACCCGCACGGCCGTACGTTGTTCATCATGGCGCGTCCGTATATCGGTGTTGCGACAGTCAAGTTACCTTCAAGTAAAAGCGTTTGGTGGGCATTTGTCCCTCATGTCGTATATCACAATCCGTTGTCAAGCACGCACTGGCGTCAATCTGCGCAATCTTCGCTCAAGAAGTAGACGACCTGTTCGCGAGCACACCCGATCCCCTTGACTCCGCCATAAATCACTTGCGAAAGTCCGCTCATCCAGCGGTGCGAATCGACACCGCTTCACGTTCCAAGAGAACTCGGCGCGGGGGCACTTCGCGATGACTAGTCCATCCCAGACCGCCGCTGACAGGTCCGACACCCCAGGACTTGGATCCGGCGGCCTGAAGAAGGAAAAGAAGGGCAAGGGCGGTGAGCTCGTCGGCCGTTCCCCCGGCCAATTGATGTGGACGCGCTTCAAGCGCGACCGCACCGGCATGATCTGCGCGATCGTCGTACTCGCCTTCTTCGTCATCGCGGCACTGGCCCCGGTGATCAGTGCGCTGTACGGCAAGGACCCGTACACCCTCTACGGCAGCGACGACCCGAATCTCCTCGATGAATTCGGCTATCCGGCCGGCCCCAACGGTGGGATCTCCCCGGAGCATTGGTTCGGCATCGAGCCGCAGCTGGGCCGCGATGTGTTCATGCGGCTGGTCTACGGCATGCGGATGTCGCTCGGCATCTCCGTCGCGGTGACCCTGCTGACCGTGGTCACCGGCATCATCATCGGCATCACCGCCGGCTACATCGGCGGCAAGACCGACTATTTCCTCAGCCGCGTGATCGACTTCCTGCTGGCGTTCCCGAGCCAGCTGACCTTCGTGGCCTTCATGCCGGTCGTGGTGGCGCTCTTCGTGCCGCCGGGTGACGAGACCCCGACCTATGTGCGGGTCTGCGCCCTGATCATCGTGCAGTGGTCCCTGGGCTGGATGGGTCTGGCCCGACTGCTCCGAGGCCAGGTGCTCTCCCTGCGCGAGCGGGAGTTCGTCGAGGCCGCGAAGATCACCGGCGCCTCACCCTGGCGGATCATCCGCAAGGAACTGCTGCCGAACGTCGTCACTCCGGTGCTGGTGCAGGGCACCTACATGCTGCCCCTCTTCGTGACCGCGGAGGCGGGCCTGTCCTTCCTGGGCGTCGGCATCGTCGAGCCCACCCCGGACTGGGGTGCGCTGTTCCAGGCGGGCGCGCGCTTCTACGAGAACGACCCGACCTTCCTGCTCATCCCCGCCGTGGCCATGGTGGTCTTCGTGCTCTGCTTCAACCTGCTCGGAGACTCGGTACGCGACGCCTTCGATCCCAAGTCCGGGCGCTGATCGTCCGCTTGAGGGGGCTTGCTGTCACCCCACCCGTCCGGGCCTGTCCCGGGATGCGTCAGACAGCACATCTGGACCCACCAACTGACAGGCAGGTGCTTGGAACCCCATGAACGCACTTTCTACGCGCAGAGCACGCGCGGCGATCGTGGCCCTCGCGGCCGGATCGCTCGCGCTCACCGGCTGCAGCGGCGGCAGCAACAACAACAAGGACAAGGCGCAGACCGACGCGGACGCCGCGGCCCAGGCCAAGACGATCCCGATGGGCACCGCCGCCGACTCCACCGGCCCGGCCGTCGCCGTCAAGGGTGCCCGCAACGGCGGCACCATCCGCGTGTACCAGCGTGACAGCTACAACCACCTGGACCCGGGTCAGATGTACGTCAGCGACATGAAGGCGCTGTCGCAGCTGATCTTCCGCGGGCTGACCGCCTTCAAGCAGGACGACAAGGGCAACGCCAAGGTCGTCGGTGACCTCGCCACCGACGCCGGCCAGATGTCCGACGGCGGCAAGACCTGGAAGTACACGCTCAAGGACGGCATCAAGTTCGAGGACGGCAAGCCGATCACCTCGAAGGACATCCGCCACTCCATAGAGCGTCTGTACGCCAAGTTCATCACCGACGGCCCGACCTACGTCCAGACCTGGCTGTCGGGCGCCGGCACCACCTACCGCAAGGCGCTGCCGGACGGTCCGTACAAGGGCGACCACCTGCCCAAGAGCGTCCTGGACACGCCGGACGACAAGACCGTCATCTTCCACTTCAAGAAGCCGCAGTCGCAGCTGCCGTACGCGCTGACGATGCCCGGCTACAGCGTGGTCCCGGACAGCGCCAAGGACACCAAGGACGCCTACGACGTGGCGCCGGTGTGCTCCGGTCCGTACAAGATCGCGTCGTTCAAGTCCGGCAAGTCCATGCAGCTGGTGCGCAACAAGAACTGGGACGGGAAGACCGACCCGGTCCACCACCAGTACCCGGACGGCTTCAACATCACCTTCAACCACCAGGCGTCGGACTCCACCAAGCGCCTGATGGCCGACCAGGGTGAGGCCAAGAACGCGGTGAGCTTCACCAACGCGGTGGACCCCACGCTGACCAAGGACGTGCTGAACAACGCCAGCGCCAGCAAGCGCATGGTGCAGGGCTACCAGCCCTACGTCTGGCAGATGAACTTCAACATGGACCGCCTGAAGGACAAGCGGATCCGTGACGCGATCACCTACGCGCTGCCGGACCAGCAGCTCGTCCGCCTCAACGGCGGCAGCTACGGCGGTGAGATCGCCGGCGGTCTGCTCGCCCCGACCGTCGCGGGCTACAAGAAGGGCTACGACCCCTACGGCAAGCTCTCGCACCCCAACGGTGAGCCGGAGAAGGCCAAGAAGCTCCTCAAGGAGGCCGGCAAGACGGGCATGAAGCTCGTCTACGCCTACTCCAACACCGAGTCCCGCCAGAAGGAAGCCGTCGCCATCGAGGACGCGCTGACCAAGGCCGGCTTCAACGTGCAGAAGAAGGAGGTCGACGCGGCCTCCTGGTACGAGCAGATGGGCAAGGTCGACAACGGCTTCGACATCTACATGACCGGCTGGGGCCAGGACTGGCCGGACGCCTCGACCGTGATCCCGCCGTCGTACGACGGCACCACGATCCAGGACGGCGCCTCGAACTACTCCCACGTCAACGACAAGCACGTGAACTCCGAGATCGCCCGCATCTCCGAGATCACCGACGTCAAGAAGGCGACCGAGGAGTGGCAGAAGCTGCACCAGTACATCGTGGAGAAGGTCAACCCGGCCGCGCCGGCCTTCTACACCAAGGTGCTCCAGCTGTACGGCTCGAACGTCGGTGGCATCCGCTACAACCTGGATGTCAGCTACCTCGACCCGAACACGCTGTTCCTGAAGAAGTAACAGGAGTGATTGCCCTGCAGGCAATCGCCTGACGAAGGCACTCCGGAGAGCGCGCACACGGCGGAACGCGCGCCCTCCGGGGTCTTCGTCCGCCACCCCTCACGCCCACTGCCGCCGCCGTCCTGAGAGCAGCGAACTGCCATGCTTCAATTCCTACTTCGCCGGACGTTCGGCGCTGTTGTCATCCTCGTCCTGCTCAGTGCCTTCACCTTTTTCGTGTTCTTCGGCGCCGGTGACCCGGCGGCGATGTCCTGCGGCAAGAACTGCACCGCGGACAACATCGCGCTGATCCACCAGAACCTCGGCCTCGACAAGCCGCTGACCACCCAGTACTGGGACTGGCTGGTCGGCATCTTCGCCGGCCGGGACTACTCCATCGGCCACTGCAGCGCCCCCTGCTTCGGCTACTCCTTCGCCACCAAGCAGGACGTCTGGTCCACCCTGATCGACCGGCTCCCCACCACCGCCTCGCTGGCCATCGGCGGTGCCGCGGTGTTCCTGACCGTCGGTCTGGGCACCGGCCTGCTCGCCGCCTACAAGCGCGGCTCGCTGATCGACAAGGTGCTCACCTCGATCTCGATGGTGCTGAGCTCGGCGCAGATCTACATCCTCGGCCCGATCGCGCTCGGTCTGTTCGTGTACAGCGGCCTCATGGACTCGCCCAAGTACGTGAACTTCACCTCGGACCCCGCCGGCTGGTTCATGGGCCTGCTGCTCCCGTGGGTCGTGATGGCGACCATCTTCACCGCGCAGTACACCCGTATGTCCCGCTCGACGATGATCGAGCAGCTGCAGGAGGAACACGTCCGGACGGCCAAGGCCAAGGGCATGTCCAGCAGTTACGTCTTCCTGCGCTACGCCTGGCGCGGTTCGCTGATCCCGATCGTGACGATCCTCGGCATGGACCTCAGCTCGCTGTTCGGCGGCGCGATGATCACCGAGTTCACCTTCCAGCTGGCCGGCGTCGGCCGGCTCGCGATCGACTCCGTCATCACCCTTGATCTGCCCATGGTCCTGGGCGTGCTGGTCTTCAGCGCCGCCCTGATCCTGGTGTTCAACATCATCGTGGATGCGACGTACGCCTTCATCGACCCGCGCGTGCGCCTGTCCTAGGAGAGCCTGAAGTGACCACACTCACCAAGACCGAAGGCACCACCGTGCCGGCCGGGTCCGACCCCTTCCTGTCCGTCCGTGATCTGCACGTGCGGTTCTCCACCGAGGACGGCATCGTCAAGGCGGTCGACGGTCTCTCCTTCGATCTGGAACGCGGCGAAACGCTCGGAATCGTCGGCGAGTCGGGCTCCGGCAAGTCGGTGACCAACCTGGCGATCCTGGGCCTGCACAACCCCAAGGCCACCGAGATCGGTGGCGAGATCATGCTGGACGGCCAGGAGCTGACCGGGGCCAAGGAGCGGACCCTGGAGAAGCTCCGCGGCAACAAGATGGCGATGATCTTCCAGGACGCGCTGACCGCGCTGTCGCCGTACTACACGGTCGGCCGGCAGATCGCCGAGCCGTTCATGAAGCACACCGGCGCCAGCAAGCGCGAGGGCCGGCAGCGCGCCATCGAGATGCTGACCAAGGTCGGCATCCCGCAGCCCAACCTGCGGGTGGACGACTACCCGCACCAGTTCTCCGGCGGTATGCGCCAGCGCGCCATGATCGCCATGGCGCTGGTCTGCAACCCCCAGCTGCTGATCGCCGACGAGCCGACCACCGCCCTCGACGTCACCGTCCAGGCGCAGATCCTCGACCTGCTCAAGGACCTCCAGCAGGAGTTCGGCTCCGCGATCATCCTGATCACCCACGACCTCGGCGTGGTCGCCAACACGGCGGACAAGCTCCTGGTGATGTACGCGGGCCGGGCGGTCGAGCGGGGCTCCGTCAAGGAGATCCTCACCGAGCCCCGGCACCCGTACACCTGGGGCCTGCTCAGCTCGATGCCGCGGCTCTCCTCGGACGTCAGCGAGGCACTGCACCCGATCCCGGGCTCCCCGCCGAGCCTGCTGAACCCGCCGTCCGGCTGCCCGTTCAACCCCCGCTGCGCCTTCACCGGCGAGGTCGGCGGCAGCAGCTGCACCGACGAGCGGCCGCCGCTGGCGCCGGGCCGCGCCGCCGCGTGCCACCTGAGCGCCGAGCAGAAGCAGACCTTCTTCATCGAGCAGATCAAGCCCCGGCTGGGCTAGGGAGCGACCACCATGACCGACAACGTCACCCTCCCCGCGCCCCGTGACGCCGTGCCCGCGAAGGGCGAGCCGCTGCTCACCGCCGAGGGCCTGACCAAGCACTTCCCGATCTACGGCGGCTTCCCGTTCAAGCGGAAGGTCGGCGCGGTGCAGGCCGTCGACGGCGTCGACCTGACCGTGCACGCCGGGGAGAGCTTCGGCCTGGTCGGCGAGTCCGGCTGCGGCAAGTCCACCACCGGACGGCTGCTCACCCGGCTGATGGAGCCGACCTCCGGCAAGATCACCTACCAGGGCCAGGACATCACCCACGCCGGCCGCAAGCAGCTGGAGCCGATCCGCTCCGAGATCCAGATGATCTTCCAGGACCCGTACGCCTCGCTCAACCCGCGGCAGACGGTCGGCACGATCATCGGCGGCCCGATGGAGATCAACGGGATCAACCCGCCCGGTGGCCGGGAGAAGCGGATCCGCGAACTCCTGGAGACCGTGGGCCTGAACCCGGAGCACTACAACCGCTTCCCGCACGAGTTCTCCGGCGGCCAGCGGCAGCGCATCGGCGTCGCCCGGGCGCTCGCCCTGGAGCCGAAGCTGATCGTCGCCGACGAGCCGGTCTCCGCGCTCGACGTGTCCATCCAGGCGCAGGTCGTCAACCTGCTCCAGGACCTCCAGCGCGAGCTGGGCATCGCGTTCCTGTTCATCGCCCACGACCTGGCGATCGTGCGGCACTTCAGCGAGCGGGTCGCGGTCATGTACCTCGGCAAGATCGTCGAGGTGGGCAGCCGGGACGAGATCTACAACCGGCCGCGCCACCCGTACACCCACGCGCTGCTCTCGGCCGTGCCCGAGGCCAAGTTCGTGGAGAGCGAGGAGGAGGAGCGCGAGCGCATCCGCCTCGCCGGTGACGTGCCCTCGCCGGTCAACCCGCCCTCGGGCTGCCGCTTCCGCACCCGGTGCTGGAAGGCGCAGGAGAAGTGCGCGACGGAGGAGCCGCCGCTGCTCCAGCTCGACGGCAACGCCGACGGTCACCTGACGGCCTGCCACTTCCCCGAGGAGCCGACCACCGCGGCCCGTGACGAGGACATCGTCCTGGACCCGGCGCTGGCGGCCATCGAGGAGGCCGCGGCGGAGTCGGAGAGCTCCGAGTAACGCGGACGCGACGGCCCTGCGCCGCCGTGGCGGGAATGATCCCCGCCACGGCGGCGCTGTCGTTTCCACAGGAGGTGGGGGCCGATGCGGATCGGGGAGCTTTCGCAGCGCACGGGCACGCCCCGGCGGCTGTTGCGCTATTACGAGGAGCAGGGGCTGATCGTCTCGGACCGCTGCGCCAACGGCTACCGCGCCTACGACGAGCCGACCGTCGACCGGGTGCTACAGATCCGGGGCCTGCTGGACGCCGGGCTGCCGACCCGGATCATCCGGCAGATCCTGCCCTGTCTGAACGGTCCCGGGCGATCCACTTCCCGGACGCGACCCCGGAGATGCTCGCCACGCTGGAGCACGAGCGGGACCGGATGACCGAACGCATCGAGACCCTGTGCCGCAACCGTGACGCCATCGGCGCGTATCTGGCCGTCGTGCGCGGCGGCGTCCGGGCCTGAGGCGCCGGCTACTCGCTCGGCACGACGTGCCGTTCCTCCGCGAAGTGGCAGGCCGAGGCGTGGTGTGCCGGTCCGGTCGACTCCCGGAATTCCGGCGGGACGTCGAGCGGCGGGACGACCTCGGCGCAGCGCTGGCGGGCCTTCCAGCAGCGGGTGCGGAAGGGGCAGCCGGACGGCGGGTCGGCGGGTGAGGGGACGTCGCCGCTGAGCAGGATGCGGTCGCGGTGCGCGCGGGCCTCCGGGTCGGGGACCGGGACGGCGGAGAGCAGGGCCTGGGTGTAGGGGTGGGTGGGGTGGTCGTAGATCTGCTCGTCGGTGCCGGTCTCGGCGATCCGGCCCAGGTACATCACGGCGATCCGGTCGGAGATGTGCCGGACGACGGACAGGTCGTGCGCGATGAAGACGTAGGAGAGGTCGAACTCGTCCTGCAACTGCTCCAGGAGGTTGACCACTTGGGCCTGGACGGAGACGTCCAGCGCGGAGACCGGTTCGTCGGCGACGATGATCTCCGGGCGCAGTGCCAGGCCGCGGGCGATGCCGATGCGCTGGCGCTGGCCGCCGGAGAACTGGTGCGGGTAGCGGTTGACGAACTCCGGGTTGAGCCCGACGACTTCGAGGAGTTCCTGGACCCGCCTGCGGCGGTCTGCCTTGGGGGCGGCCTCCGGGTGGATCTCGTACGGTTCGCCGACGATGTCGCCGACCGTCATCCGGGGGTTGAGGGAGGTGTAGGGGTCCTGGAAGACCATCTGGATGTTGCGGCGCACGGAGGTGAGGGCGCGGCCGGAGAGGGCGGTGATGTCCTCGCCGCGGTAGTGGATCCGGCCGGACGTCGGGCGCTCCAGGCCGACCAGCAGCCGGGCGAGGGTGGACTTCCCGCACCCCGATTCGCCGACCACGCCGAGCGTTTCGCCCTTTCGGAGGTCGATGGAGACCCCGTCGACGGCCTTGACCGCGCCGATCTGCTTCCGGAAGAGCACGCCCCGGGTGAGCGGGAAGTGCTTGACCAGGTCGCGCACTTCGAGGAGGGGTTCACCGGGCGCCATCGAGGGTCTCCTTCCAGAAGTGGCAGGCGCTGGCCCGGCCGGGTCCGGCGTCGTACAGCGGCGGCGGGTCGGTGCGGCAGATGTCCTGGGCCAGCGGGCAGCGCGGGTGGAAGGGGCAGCCCGGCGGGATGGCGGTCAGGCTGGGCGGCAGGCCCTTGATGGCGTGCAGCCGGCGGCCCTTGTGGTCCAGCCGCGGGATGGACTCCAGCAGGCCGCGGGTGTACGGGTGGGCGGGCGCGCGGTAGAGGGCGTGGACGGGCGCGGTCTCGACGATCCGGCCCGCGTACATCACCGCGATGGTGTCGGCGACGTCCGCGACCACCCCGAGGTCGTGGGTGATCAGGATCAGTCCCATGGTGAGCTCGCGCTGCAGCTCGGCGAGCAGGTCCATCACCTGGGCCTGCACGGTGACGTCCAGCGCGGTGGTCGGCTCGTCCGCGATGATCAGGTCCGGGCCGAGGGCCAGCGCCATGGCGATCATGATGCGCTGGCGCATCCCGCCGGAGAACTGGTGCGGGTAGTCGTCCACCCGCGCCCGGGCGGCGGGGATGCCGACCCGCTCCATCAGGTCCACGGCCCGGCCGCGGGCCTCCTTGCGGGACGTCCCCTCGTGGACCCGGAACATCTCCGCGAGCTGGGCCCCGACGCTGAGGACCGGGTTCAGCGCGGACAGCGCGTCCTGGAAGATCATCGCCATCTTGGCGCCGCGGATCCGGCGCCGCTCCTCCCTGCGCAGCGTCAGCAGGTCCCGGCCGTGGAAGAGCACCTGCCCGCCGGTCACCCGGCCGGGCGGGGAGTCGAGGATGCCCATCACGGCCTGTGCGGTGACGGACTTGCCGGAGCCGGACTCGCCGAGCACCGCCAGGGTCTCCCCCGCCGCCACGCGGTAGCTGACGCCGTTCACGGCGTGCGCCACCCCGTCCCGGGTCCGGAACTCCACCGTCAGGTCCCGTACGTCCAGCAGGGCCGTCCCGCCGCCCTCCCCGCCGTGCCCGTCGTTCGTCATCTGCCGTCTCCTCAGCGCAACTTGGGGTCGAGGGCGTCGCGCACCGCGTCGCCGAGCATGATGAAGGCCAGGACGGTGATGCTCAGCGCGCCCGCGGGCCACAGCAGCATGTGCGGGGCGCTGCGGATGTAGGCGGAGGCCGTGGAGATGTCGATGCCCCAGGAGACGGTCGGCGGCTTCAGGCCCGCGCCCAGATAGGACAGCGTCGCCTCCAGCGCGATGTACGTCCCGAGCGCGATGGTGGCGACGACGATGACGGGCGCCACCGCGTTGGGCGCGATGTGCCGCAGCAGCAGCCGCCCGTTGCCGGCGCCGAGTGCCCGCGCGGCCTGGACGTAGTCGTTCTGCTTCGCGGTGACGACCGAGCCGCGGCGATCCGGGAGACCTGCGGCCAGCCGAGCAGCACGATGAAGCCGACCACCGGCCAGACGGTGGTGCTGGTGACGACGGAGAGGAAGACCAGGCCGCCGAGGATCACCGGGATGCCGAAGAAGATGTCGGCGAGCCGGGAGAGCAGGGTGTCGCCCCAGCCGCCGAAGAACCCGGCCAGCCCGCCGAGCAGGCTGCCGAGCAGGGCCGCGCCGGCGGTGGCGCAGACGCCGACGGTGATGGAGGCCCGGGCGCCGTAGACGACCCGGGTGTAGACGTCCCGGCCCTGGGTGTCGAAGCCGAAGGGGTGGCCGGGCTGGGAGCCCTGCTGGGCCTTGGCGAGGTCGGCGCGGTAGGGGTTGCCGGTGGCGATCAGCTGCGGCCAGATCGCGATGACCACCAGGAAGACGATGACCAGCGCGGAGAGCACGAAGACCGGGTTGCGGCGCAGATCGTGCCAGGCGTCGCTCCACAGGCTGCGGGGTTTGCCGACGGGGGCGCCGGGCGGGCCGGCGAACGGCGGTGCGGCGGACGGGCGGCGCTCCAGCGACTCCGCCTCGCCGATGGCCAGCGCGGCGGTACCGCCGTCGCCGTGGCCGATGGCTTCCTTGGGGACGTAGGGATCAGGCATAGCGGATCCTCGGGTCGAGGACGGCGTACAGCAGGTCGACGAGGAGGTTGGCGAGCAGGAAGACCAGCACCAGGATCGTCACGAAGCCCACCACGGTCGGCGAGTTCTGCCGCAGGATTCCCTGGTAGAGCTGGAATCCGACGCCGTGGATGTTGAAGATCCGTTCGGTGACGATCGCGCCGCCCATCAGGGCGCCGATGTCGGTGCCGATGAAGGTGACGACCGGGATCAGCGAATTGCGCAGCAGGTGCCGGGTGATGACGCGGTGTCGGGGCAGGCCCTTGGCGTGCGCGGTGCGGACGTAGTCGGCGCGGACGTTCTCGGCGATGGAGGTACGGGTCAGCCGGGTCACGTAGGCGAGCGAGACCAGCGCCAGCACCAGTCCGGGCAGCAGCAGTTCGTTCAGCGGCGCCTCCGGGGCGACGGAGGGCGCCGCCCAGGCCCACCGCACACCGAACACGAACTGCAGCAGATAGCCGCTGACGAACGTCGGGACGGAGACCACGATCAGCGACAGCAGCAGCACGCTGGTGTCGGTGCCCCGGCCGCGCCGCAGCCCGCTGAACACCCCCAGCGTGATGCCCACCAGCATTTCCAGCACGATGGCGACCAGGGTCAGCCGGAGCGTCACGGGGAAGGCGGACGCCATGAGTTCGGTGACCGACTGCCCGTTGAACGCGGTGCCGAAATTCCCCTGGAAGATCTGGCCCATGTAGTGCAGGTACTGCTTTCCCAGTGGCTGGTCGAGATAGAGGTCGCGGCGGATCTGCGCGGCGGTGGCGGGGTCCGGTGCCCGGTCGCCGAACATGGCCGCGACCGGATCACCCAGGGCGTACACCATGAAGAAGATGAGGAAGGTGCTGCCGATGAACACCGGGATCATCTGCAGCAGCCGTCGGACCACATAACGTCCCATACGCGCCCCGCCTCTCTTTTCCGCTCAGTTGACCGTGATCGCGTTGTAGACCGGCACGCTGAACGGATTCAGCGCGACATGGCTGATCCGTTCCGAATAGCCGCCACTGCCGTTCTGGTACCACAGCGGGATCGCCGGCATCTGCTGCGCGAGGATCTTCTCCGCGTCCTGGAACGTCGCCACGGCCTTTGCCCGGTCCGTCGCCGCGTTCGCCGCGTCGACCAGCTTGTCGAACCGCCGGTCGCTGAACTTTCCGTCGTTGGCGGAGCCGTTGGTGTAATACAACGGCTGCAGGAAGTTCTGGATCAGCGGGTAGTCCATCTGCCAGCCGGCCCGGAACGGCCCGGTCATCGCCTTCGCCGAAATCTTGTTCCGGAAGTCGGCGAAGGTACCGACCGGATCGCCCACACAGGCCCGGTCGTTGCCCAGCGTCCGGTTGATGCTGTTGCAGATCGCGTCGATCCAGTCCTTGTGCGACCCGGTGTCCGCGTTGTACGTGAGGGTCATCCGGCCGCCCGGCAGTCCCCCGCCCTCCTTGATCAGCCGCCGTGCCCCGGCCGGGTCGAACTCGCAGGCCGCACCGCACAGCCCGGCCCGGTAGCCGCCGTCGGCGCCCAGTACGGGCGAGGTCCAGTCGGTCGCCGGGGTGCGGGTGTTCTCGAAGATCTCCTTCGTGATCTGCTTCCGGTCGATGGCCATCGACAGCCCCCGCCGCACCTTGTCCGACCCCGGCCGCGACCACTCCTTCCGGTACATCGGAAAGGTGAGCGTCTGAATGATCCCGGCCGGCTGGTTGAGGTATCTCCCGCCCAGATCCGACTTCACGTGCCGCAATTGCGAGGCCGGCACATCGTCCACGAGATCGAGGTTCCCCGCCTGCAGATCCGTGTACGCGGTGTTGTTGTCCGTGTAGACCCGGAGATCGATCCCGCCGTTGCGCGCCGGATCACTTCCCGGGTACTTCCCCCATTTCCGCATCCGCATGACGGACCCCTTCTCGTAGGAGTCCACCAGATACGGCCCGTCCCCCACCGGTTGGTGCAGCCAGCCGTCATGGTCGGTGAAGAACGCCCGGGGCAGCGGCATGAACGCGGAATAGCCGAGGGTGTCCGGCCAGCTGGAGAATTTCTGGTTCAGCCGGACGGTGAAGGTCTTGTCGTCCTTGACCACCAGCCCCAACAGCGTCCGGGCGGTGGGCTTCCCGTTCTCCGGATGCACCCGGTCGAAGCCGTCGATGTACTGGAAGAACGGCGCGTTCTTCTGCTTGTTTCCGATGAACGCCCCGTAATTCCAGGCGTCGACAAAGGACTTGGCGGTGACCTTCTCCCCGTTGCTGAAGGTCCAGCCCGGTTTCAGGGTCACCGTGAAGTTCTGCGAATCCGGCGTCTCGATCCGCTCCGCGAGCACGTTCTCCGCCGCGCCGGTCTTCGGGTTGTACCGCTTGAGCCCCCGGAACAGCATCTCCAGGACCTTCCCGCCCTGGACCTCATTGGTGTTCGCCGGCTCCAGCGGGTTCTGCGGATCCCCCCAGGAAGCACTGACCACACCGGCCTGGCCGGCGCCTCCGCCCCCGCAGGCGGTGGCCGTCAGCGCGACGGCCGCGGCGAGGGCGCAGGCCCCCCACTGCACGCGCCCGCGTCCGCGCATGACGCCTCCTCAGATCCGCGATCAGGCCTAGCCCACATAAGATCGCAAACCGGGATGTAGCGCACGTCGGCGGCGGTCATCGCTACTCCGATTGCCGCCACGCCTTCGACCGTCTCGCCATCGGAGGCAAGGAAAAGGCCGGTGGGGGTGCACGCAAGTGATCACATGCACCCCCACCGGCCTCACTTCACCCACTCACGGGGAGGGGCCGCGCCGCAGGACGAAGTCCGGAGGAGCGGCACCGCACCCGACACTCGACGCCCGCCGAGGTACCACCGCGGCGGGAGAGCCGAGTACGTGTGGAAGACGGGTTACCGCTTCGCGCGCGACGCCGTGCGCCCGCGCTCCTTCTGGTCCAGGACGACCTTGCGGATGCGCACGGCCTCCGGGGTCACCTCGACGCACTCGTCGTCGCGGCAGAACTCCAGCGACTGCTCCAGCGACAGCTTCCGCGGCGGCACGATCGCCTCGAAGGAGTCGGCCGAGGAGGAGCGCATGTTGGTGAGCTTCTTCTCCTTGGTGATGTTGACGTCCATGTCGTCGGCGCGGGAGTTCTCGCCGACGATCATGCCCTCGTACACCTCGGTGCCCGGGTCGGTGAAGAGCACGCCGCGCTCCTGGAGGTTCGTCATCGCGAAGGCGGTGACGGAACCGGAGCGGTCGGCGACCAGGGAGCCGTTGTTGCGGGTCTGCAGCGCGCCGAACCACGGCTCGTGGCCCTCGTGGATGGAGTGCGCGATGCCGGTGCCGCGGGTGTTGGTCAGGAACTCCGTACGGAAGCCGATCAGACCGCGGGAGGGGACGACGAACTCCATGCGGACCCAGCCGGAGCCGTGGTTGGACATGTTGTCCATCCGGCCCTTGCGGACGCCCATGAGCTGGGTGACGGCACCCATGTGCTCCTCGGGCACGTCGATGGTCATGCGCTCGACGGGCTCGTAGGTCTTGCCGTCGACCTGCTTGGTGACGACCTGCGGCTTGCCGATCGTCATCTCGAAGCCCTCGCGGCGCATCTGCTCGACCAGGATGGCCAGCGCCAGCTCACCGCGGCCCTGCACCTCCCAGGCGTCGGGGCGCTCGGTGTCCAGGACGCGGAGCGAGACGTTACCGATCAGCTCGCGGTCGAGGCGGTCCTTGACCTGGCGGGCGGTGACCTTGCGGTCCTTGACCGCGGCCTTGGCGTCCGCGCCCTTGCCGGTGCCGCCGCGGCCGACCAGCGGCGAGGTGTTGGTACCGATGGTCATCGAGATCGCGGGCTCGTCGACCGTGATCAGCGGCAGCGCGATCGGGTTCTCCGGGTCGGCCAGCGTCTCGCCGATCATGATGTCGGGGATACCGGCGACCGCGCAGATGTCGCCCGGGCCGGCCTTCTCGGCGGGCTTGCGGGTGAGCGCCTCGGTCATCATCAGCTCGGTGATGCGGACGTTGGAGATGGTGCCGTCGCGCTTGATCCAGGCGACGTTCTGGCCCTTGCGCAGCTCGCCCTGCTCGACGCGGAGCAGCGCGATGCGGCCGAGGAAGTTGTCCGCGTCGAGGTTGGTGACGTGCGCCTGCAGCGGGGCGGCGTCGTCGTACTCGGGCGCCGGGACGTGCTCCAGCAGCGTGGAGAAGAACGGCTCCAGGTTGGTGCTGTCGGCCGGGACCGTGCCGTCCTCCGGCTTGGTCAGCGAGGCGACGCCGTCGCGGGCGCAGGCGTAGACGATCGGGAACTCGATCTGGTCCTCGTCCGCGTCGAGGTCGAGGAAGAGGTCGTAGGTCTCGTTGACGACCTCGTCGATGCGGGAGTCCGGGCGGTCGGTCTTGTTGATGCACAGGATGACCGGCATCCGGGCGGCGAGCGCCTTGCGGAGCACGAAGCGGGTCTGGGGCAGCGGGCCCTCGGAGGCGTCGACCAGCAGGACGACCGCGTCGACCATCGACAGGCCGCGCTCGACCTCACCGCCGAAGTCGGCGTGGCCGGGGGTGTCGATGATGTTGATCGTGATGGGCTCCCCGCCGTCCTTGGGGTGATACTTCACCGCCGTGTTCTTGGCGAGGATCGTGATGCCCTTCTCACGCTCCAGGTCGTTGGAATCCATCATCCGGTCGTCGAGCTTCTCGGCGGCGTGCTCGGCGAACGCGCCGGCCTGCTTCAGCATGGCGTCGACGAGGGTCGTCTTGCCGTGGTCGACGTGGGCGACGATGGCGACGTTACGAATGTCGTGGCGCGTGGGCACTAGCGGTGCTTCTCCCGGAATCGTGGATGGCAGCGCGTACGGACCGGTACGCGCGCCCGCCGGGCATGAAGACGCCACGGCCTCACCCCATGGTACGGGGCCGGGGCGACAAAGGCCGCCCCAGCCCGTACACAGCACCGCTGACCTGCGCTTTCCCTTCGAAAAAAGGGCTTGCGCGGGGTCCTATTTCTGGTAGCCGATGTCCTGGAAGCGGGGGGTGGCGAAACCGAAGGCGCCGACGTTGGCGAGCGACTTCTTCGTGGCCACCAGCTCGGGCCGCTGGTAGAGCGGGATCGAGCCGGCGGCCGCCCAGATCCGGGCGTCGGTCTGCTCCACGAGGGTGCGCGCGGCGTCCTCGTCCAGCTCGGAGGCGGCCTGATCGAACAGCTGGTCGATGTGGTCGGTGCCGACCCGGGTGTAGTTCTGCTCGACGGTCAGCGAGCCGTCCGGCGCGGGCTGCGGCTTGGCGTAGATCGGCCGGGCGTCGGTGGCCGGGTAGGCGGTGCCGGGCCAGGAGTACAGCGCCAGGTCGTAGTCGCCGGAGGCCACGTGGTCCTGGAAGTAGCTGGCGTCGGAGACCCGCTGGAGGGAGGTCTGCACGCCGATCTTGGCGAGCATCGCGGCGATCCGGGTGCCCACGGTGCGCAGCTGCTCGGAGGCCGCGCCGTCGGGGAGCACGAAGCGCAGGGTGAGCGGCTTGCCGTCCTTCTTCAGGGCGGGAGCGCGCCCGGCCTTGTCGCCGGCCGGTGAGACGGCGGTGAGCGGGGCGTCGTAGGAGCGCGGGACGGCGGCGTGCCGGGAGCCCGGGTGGCCGCCGGATCCGGGCAGGTCGGGGGCCTGTCCGGTCTCGATCACCTCGGCCGCGCTCAGGGCCTGGGCGGCGTGCTTCTTGTACCGCTTGTACTTGGCGTAGGCGTCGGACCCGGTGTCGCCGTCGGCGTTCTTCTTCTCGGCGGCGGCCGCGTCCTTGTAGAAGGCGGCGCTCTGCCGCAGCAGGGCGGCCTGCTGGACCTCGGAGCCGACCGCGCCGGTGAAGGACAGCGGGGCCTCGGCCGCGGCGGGCCGGGCGCCCGCCCCGTGGTCGCCCTTGGCGGGCCGGACGGCCTGGGCGGGGACCGGGCGGCCGGGGTTGCGGCCGTCGGCGGCACCGTCGGCGTCCGGGTCGTAGCCGCCCGCGTCGCCGTCGTCGTACCCGTTGTCCGCGCGGTCGCCGGAGCGCTCGTCCTCGTCCTCGTCGCCGTAGTCGCGGGCGCCGAGCCAGCCACCGGGCGCGGGGGCGCCGGCCTTCTCGCCGGCCTGCTGGTGGCCGGCGCCGTCGGGCTTCCAGCCGGCGTCGGCGAGCAGCGCCTTGGCGGCGCCGGCGTCCTGGTCGCCGAGCGCGTCGCTGTGGTCCTCGTAGCCGGGCTGCCCGGCCATCAGCAGATGGCTGCCGAGCGGCTTGGACGGCAGGTCGAGCGGCTTCAGCACGGTGTCGGCGAGGGCCTGCCGGTCGATGGCGCGGGCCACCGCACGGCGCACCCGGTCGTCGGCCAGCGGGCCGCTGCTGCCGTTGAGGGCGAGCTGGGTGTAGGCGGGTTCCAGGGCCTTGTGGATGACGTACCCGCGCAGCGCCCTGCTCCCGGCGGCGGCCTTGGTGCCGGAGCCGGCCCGGCCCGACTGCGGGCCCGCGTTGCCGCCGTCCGTCTTCCCGGCCGCCTCGACCCGCTCGGCGGCGGGCCGGTCGACCGCGGCGACGTCGATGGAGCCCGCGGCCAGCGCCGCGGCCCGCTTCTCCGCGGGCAGCGCCTGCAGCACGATCTTCTGCAGCTTGGCGCGGGCGCCCCACCACGAGGGGTTGCGGACCAGGACGACCCACCCCTCGTCGGCGTCCCGCTTCCGCACCAGGAACGGGCCGGCGCCGACCTTGAGCTGCTCGCGCACCCCGTCGTTGAAGGCGTTCGGGCTGCCCATCACGCTCCGCGGGTAGAGCGGGGTGAACAGCGAGCGCCAGTCCGCGTAGGGGCGGGCGAAGGTGACCTTGACCTCGTGGGCGCCGGCGCCCTGCTCGACCTTGCCGATCCGGTCGTAGCCGGCGTTGCGGGCGGTCCAGAAGGCGTTGTCCTTGCCGCGCAGCGCGGTCCACTGGGCGATGAAGTCCGCGGCGGTGATCGGCTTGCCGTCGCTCCACCGCGCCTTGGGGTTGATCTTGTACGTGACGACCTGCTTGGGGTCGCGGGCGCTGACGTCGGCGGCGTCGAGGTAGTCGGCGTTGCGCTGCGGGGTGCCCTCGGCGTCGACGGTGAACATGCTGGGCAGCACCGCGCCGGTGATCCGGGCGGTGGTGGCGTCGGCGTCGGCCTGGAAGGCGTTGAAGGTGCCGGGCATCGCGTCGACGGCCCAGCGCAGGGTGCCGCCGTCCTTGAGCTCGCCGCGCGGCGCCGGGGCGATGTCCTGGGACGCCTCGGCGGACGCCTCCCGGTCGTCGGTGCTGCATCCGGCCAGGGCCGGCAGGGGGAGCAGCACCCCCGCCGCGACGAGCGCGGCACAGCGGCGTCTGCGGCCCGCCGAGCGGCGGCCTGAGGGGTGGTCGTGGTCGGTCATGACGGTTACCTCCGGGCTCGCCCGCGCCGCGCCGAGCACTGCCTGGTGCCGGACCGGCGCACCACGTTCGGCCGACTTTGCGGCTCATCACATCTATGGCATCCCTACTGAAGGCGACCGGGGACGGACCGGCATCCCGACACGGCGACTGCCGCGCCAAGGCCACCCGCCCGGCCCAACATCAGGCCCGTACGGCGGAGTGGAGGCCAGCGCACGAGGGGGGCGCGCGGGGTGCCGTATGCGCCGTTTCCCGCAATGGCGTTCGACCCCCGCCGCGGCGCATGAGTGCCGAAACGCACCGGTTCGAGTCGTAATCGCGCCGGACCCCTTCCCAACCCCTACTGTGACGCGCGACACTCTCGGGCGCATGAGATCGCCCAGCACACCTTCAAAAGTGAGGGCACGTTATGTCCCTTCAGGACGAATTGACGGCGGTTGAACGCAGCCTGGACGACCTGGTCCGGTCGGTGGGCAGGCTTGAGGTGCGGCTCGGCGGCGGCCTGGACGTCCGCCGGGTCCGGAGCGACACCGACCACCTGCGGCAGAGCCTCGCCCTGCTCAAGCAGAGCGCGGCCTGCGGACCGGCCGCCCGCGGGCAGGCCGTCCAGGCCGAGATGGTCACGATCTCCGACGCGCCCTACAACTCCGCGCTGTGGGCCGGTGCCGACGACGAGGGCCTCGGGTCGCGACACGGGCACGCCCCCTGACGGACCGGGCCGCAGGAGGAGACCTCCCCCTGGACACACCCCCGTCCGCCCCCATCCCACCCCGCCGCGCCCCGACGGAGCGCCCTTCACGGAGACCGACGTTGGCCACTGGCACCGAACCCACCTCACAAACGGGCACGACCGGCGTGCACACCCCGTCGCGCGCCGCCATCCCGGCCCGCCACCTGCGGACCGACCGCTGGTGGCTGGCACCAGCCATCACCGCCGCCGGGCTGCTCGCGTTCATCGTCTACTCGACCTGGCGGGCGTTCGCGAACGCCGACTACTACAGCGCGCCCTATGTCTCGCCGTTCTACTCGCCGTGCCTGGCCCAGAACTGCCAGACCATGCACGGCGGCCCCAACTGGGAGATCTTCGGGCCCTGGTGGGGCCTGTCCCCGTCCCTGCTGATCCTGATCTTCCCGCTGGGCTTCCGGCTCACCTGCTACTACTACCGCAAGGCCTACTACCGCGGTTTCTGGGCCTCGCCACCGGCCTGCGCGGTCGCCGAGCCGCACAAGAAGTACACCGGCGAGACCCGCTTCCCGCTGATCCTGCAGAACATCCACCGCTACTTCTTCTACTTCGCGGTGCTGGTGGCCGGCGTGCTGACCTACGACACCGCGCTCACCTTCCGCGACGAGCACTACGCCTGGGGCCACATGGGCCTGGGCACCCTGGTGTTCCTCGCCAACATCGTGCTGATCTGGGCGTACACCCTCTCCTGCCACTCCTGCCGGCACATCGTCGGCGGGCGGCTGCGGCACTTCTCGAAGCACCCGGTGCGCTACCGGCTCTGGGGCTGGATCGGCAAGCTCAACGAGCGGCACATGCTGCTCGCCTGGTCGTCGCTGATCAGCGTGGCGCTGGCGGACTTCTACGTCTTCCTGCTGGCCAGCGGGGCGTTCGCGGACCCGCGCTTCTTCTGACGCGGCGTCCCCGCAAGCCCCGCGGCTCCCCCTCTCCCCCTCAACAACTCCTGTTCCTACGACAGTTCTCCAAGGAAGGTTGTGCCCCCCGATGGCGCATGTGGACCGGCAGACATGGGACGTGGTCGTGGTGGGCGCGGGAGGCGCCGGGCTGCGCGCCGCCATCGAGGCCCGCGAGGCAGGCATGCGGACGGCCGTGATCTGCAAGTCCCTGTTCGGCAAGGCCCATACGGTGATGGCCGAGGGCGGTATCGCGGCCAGCATGGGCAACGCCAACGAGCACGACAACTGGCAGGTCCACTTCCGCGACACCATGCGCGGCGGCAAGTTCCTCAACCACTGGCGGATGGCCGAGCTGCACGCCCGGGAGGCGCCGGACCGGGTCTGGGAACTGGAGACCTGGGGCGCGCTGTTCGACCGTACGCCCGACGGCCGGATCTCCCAGCGCAACTTCGGCGGCCATGAGTACCCGCGGCTGGCGCACGTCGGCGACCGTACCGGCCTGGAACTGATCCGCACCCTCCAGCAGAAGATCGTCTCCCTCCAGCAGGAGGACGAGAAGGAGTTCGGCGCGTACGACGCCCGGCTGAAGGTCTTCCAGGAGTGCACGGTCACCCGGGTCCTCACGGAGTCGAAGAGCGGCGCCGCCGCGGGCTCCGGCAAGGTGTCCGGCACCTTCTGCTACGAGCGGGAGTCCGGCCGGTTCTTCGTGCTGGAGGCGCCCGCGGTGGTGCTGGCCACCGGCGGCATCGGCAAGTCCTTCAAGGTGACGTCGAACTCCTGGGAGTACACCGGCGACGGGCACGCGCTGGCGCTGCTGGCCGGGGCGCCGCTGATCAACATGGAGTTCGTGCAGTTCCATCCGACCGGCATGGTCTGGCCGCCGTCGGTCAAGGGCATCCTGGTCACCGAGTCGGTGCGCGGTGACGGCGGGGTGCTGCGCAACAGCGACGGCAAGCGCTTCATGTTCGACTACATCCCGGACGTCTTCAAGGAGAAGTACGCCGAGACCGAGGACGAGGGCGACCGCTGGTACGAGGACCCGGACCACAACCGCCGCCCGCCCGAGCTGCTGCCCCGCGACGAGGTCGCCCGGGCCATCAACGCCGAGGTCAAGGCGGGCCGCGGCTCCCCGCACGGTGGCGTCTTCCTGGACGTCTCGACCCGGATGCCGGCCGAGGTGATCAAGCGCCGGCTGCCGTCGATGCACCACCAGTTCAAGGAGCTGGCGGACGTCGACATCACGGCGGAGCCGATGGAGGTCGGGCCGACCTGCCACTACGTGATGGGCGGGGTGGACGTGGACCCGGACACCGCGGCGGCGACCGGCGTGCCGGGCCTGTTCGCCGCCGGTGAGGTGGCCGGCGGCATGCACGGCTCCAACCGCCTGGGCGGCAATTCCCTCTCCGACCTGCTGGTCTTCGGCCGCCGGGCGGGACTGCACGCGGCCGAGTACGTGAGCGGGCTGGCCGTGCGGCCGACGGCCGATCCGCTGCAGATCGACGCCGCGGAGGCGGAGGCGCTCCGTCCGTTCAGCGCCGAGGACGCGGGGCGGGACGACGACGCCGACCGCGGCCCGGCGGAGAACCCGTACACCCTGCACCAGGAGCTCCAGCAGGCGATGAACGACCTGGTCGGCATCATCCGCAAGGAGAGCGAGATGTTCGAGGCGCTCAAGCGGCTGGCCGATCTGCGGGTGCGGGCCCGGCGGGCCGGCGTCGAGGGCCACCGGCAGTACAACCCCGGCTGGCACCTGGCCATCGACCTGCGGAACATGCTGCTGGTCAGCGAGTGCGTGGCGCGGGCGGCGCTGGAGCGCGAGGAGAGCCGCGGCGGGCACACCCGCGACGACCACCCGGCGATGGACCGGAGCTGGCGCAACATCAACCTCGTCTGCGAACTGGCCGATCCGCAGGGCGACGCCCGGGCCGCGGACCCGTCGCTGGGCCAGATCCGGCTGGCCCGGCGGGAGACCCCGCCGATCCGCCGCGACCTGCTGGAGCTGTTCGAGAAGGACGAGCTGGCGAAGTACCTGACCGACGAGGAGCTGACCCGGTGACCGAGCAGCAGACAGCGCAGCACGTGGCGGAGCAGCCGGCGGCGGCCGGCGCCTACCAGGCGCACTTCCGGGTGTGGCGGGGTGACACGGACGGCGGGAGCCTCTCCGACTTCACGGTCGAGGTGCACGAGGGCGAGGTGGTACTCGACATCATCCACCGGTTGCAGGCCACCCAGGCCCCGGACCTCGCGGTCCGCTGGAACTGCAAGGCGGGCAAGTGCGGTTCGTGCAGCGCGGAGATCAACGGCCGGCCGCGGCTGATGTGCATGACCCGGATGTCGGTGTTCGACCGTACGGAGACCATCACGGTGACGCCGATGCGGGCGTTCCCGGTGGTCCGGGACCTGGTCACCGATGTGTCCTTCAACTACGCCAAGGCCCGGGAGATCCCGGCGTTCGTGCCGCCGCCGGAGCTGGGGCCGGGCGAGTACCGCATGCGGCAGGAGGACGTCGGGCGCTCGCAGGAGTTCCGCAAGTGCATCGAGTGCTTCCTGTGTCAGGACACCTGCCATGTGGTCCGTGATCACGAGGAGAACAAGGCGGCGTTCGCCGGGCCGCGGTTCCTGATGCGGATCGCCGAGCTGGACATGCATCCGCTGGACGCGGCATCGGAGTCCGGGGTGGACCGCAAGCGCACCGCGCAGGACGAGCACGGGCTGGGCTACTGCAACATCACCAAGTGCTGCACCGAGGTCTGCCCCGAGCACATCAAGATCACCGACAATGCGCTGATCCCGCTCAAGGAACGCGCCGCGGACCGGAAGTACGACCCGCTGGTGTGGCTCGGCAACAAGATCCGGCGCCGCACCGAATGACCGCCTCCCGACCGGACACGCCTCCCGTGCGACCCGACATGTCCCCCCAACTCCCGCTACGTCAAGACTTTCTGACGGAGTATCAAATGGCTTGATCTCGCCTCTCGGCATGCTCTTGTCAACGCGATATAAAAACGGAATGAATTTTCCGAAATGGAGCCGGCGCCGGGTCCTCGCCGGTCTCGGCAGCGTGCCGCTGGCGGCCGCGGCAGGGGTGCCGGCGCGCGGCCGGGAGGGTCCCGGAGCACCGGGTCAGGAGCCGGGCGGCCGGCGGACCACCCTGCTGCGCGGCGCCGACCTGGTGCTGACCATGGACCCGGAGCTCGGCGACGGCCCGCTGGGCACGCTGGAGGACGGCGTCGACGTCCTGCTCCAGGACGGCGCGGTCGCCGCGGTCGGCCGGACGCTCGACGCGCCCGCCGGCGCCCGGGTCATGGACGCCGGCGGGAAGCTCGTTCTGCCCGGCTTCGTCGATCTGCACAACCACCTGTGGCAGTCGAGCATCCGCGGCGGCTGCTCGGCCCAGGACCTGTACGGCTGGCTGGCCGGCTGCAACCGCGCCGCCCTGCCGAAGATCGACGCCCAGGACATGTACCGCTTCGTCCACCTCGCCGCCCTCGACGCCCTCCAGGCGGGCGTCACCACGCTCGTCGACTGGGTCCACCCCATCCCGTACGACACCAGCGAGCGCTACGTCCGGGCGCTGGACGACGCCGGCCTGCGGTTCGTCTACGCCGCCACCCAGGGCGCCGCCGACCTCGACCTCGTCCCCCGGGTCAAGAAGGACTTCCTGGACCCGCTGCCGCTGGCCTCCGCGCAGGTGTCGGTGCACGCCGGGATGTCCGCCCGCAAGGAGCTGAGGCAGTTCCACGAGCTCGCCCGGGACCTCGGGGTGATGCTCAACTCCCACGTCCTGGAACACCGCGGCGACCGCAAGGACGACCCGATCCGCGCGCTGCGCGAGACCGGTGCGTTCGGGCCGGACCTGCTGATGAACCACGCGATCCACCTCACCGACGAGGAGATCGCGCTGACCGGCGCCCACGACGTCCGGGTCGCCCACTGCCCGCTCAGCAACATGCGGCTGGCGTCCGGCATCATGCCGCTGCCGGCCCTGCACCGGCACGGCGTACGGGCCGGGCTGGGGCACGACGGCGGCACCAACGACACCTCGGACATGTTCAACGTGATGAAGGCGGCGGTCGGCCTCCAGCGGGCCCGGCACGAGGACGCGTCGGTCCACCCGACGATCCCGGCGGTGCTGCGGATGGCGACGCTGGGCGGCGCGGAGTGCATCGGCATGGCGGACCGGGTCGGGTCGCTGACACCGGGCAAGCGCGCCGACGTCGTCGTCCTGGACCCCGGCACGCTCAACTTCGCCCCGCGCTTCGACTGGACCAGCCAGATCGTGCTCAACGGCCAGCCGCCGAACGTCAGCGAGGTCTTCGTCGACGGCCACCTCCGCAAACACCGGGGCCGGCTGGTCCACGTCGACCCGTCCCACGTCGTCCAGGAGGCGGAACGGGCGGCGGCCCGCGTACGGGCGGCGACCCACGCGCAGGGGGCGGCCTGAGCGGGTGGCGGTGAACGTACCCCCCGCCCCGGCCCCGGGGGTGCGTACGCCCCTCAGAAGAGGCTCAGCAACGCCTCCGTCGGGTCGATCGCCGTGGATTCGCCGTCGGGCAGGGCGAGTTCGAACCAGACCGTCTTGCCGCGCGGGGTGCGGCGGCTGCCCCAGCCCTCGCTCAGCAGGCCGACGAGCTGCAGCCCGCGGCCGCCCTCGTCGGTGTCGCGGGCGCGGCGGCGGCGCGGCTGGGCGAGGTCGGCGTCCCAGACCTCGCAGACCAGCGTGCGGTCCAGCAGCAGCCGCACCCGGATCTCGCCGTGGCCGTGCCGCAGCGCATTGGTCACCAGCTCGCTGACCAGTAGTTCCGTGGTGTCGACCAGGTCCTGCAGGCCCCAGTCGGTCAGCTGGTCGCGGGCCAGTTCGCGGGCCCGGGCCACCGAGCGGGCCTCCGGCGCGAGGCTCCAGTCGCCCACCGCGTCCTTGGGCAGCCCGTGCACCCGCGCCATCAGCAGCGCGATGTCGTCCTCGCCGTGCGAGGTGTCCAGGGCGCTGAGCACGTGGTCGCAGGCGTCCTCCAGCGGGCGGTCGGCGCCCGACAGCGCCCGGCGGAACGCCTGCAGCCCCTCGTCCAGCGGGTGTTCGC
The DNA here is from genome assembly GCF_026153355.1 of Streptomyces endophytica. Lineage (GTDB taxonomy): Bacteria > Actinomycetota > Actinomycetes > Streptomycetales > Streptomycetaceae > Streptomyces > Streptomyces endophytica. Next base: position 899,034 of record NZ_CP110636.1, read on the forward strand.
GGGACTCGACCAGGCCGTCGGTGTACAGCGCGAGCAGCGCCCCGTCCGGCAGTTCGACCTCGATCTCCTCGAACGGTTCGCCGCCCACCCCCAGCGGCATCCCCGGCGGTACGTCGAGCAGCAGCGCGTCCTCGCCCTCCTCGACGACCACGGGCGGCAGGTGCCCGGCGTTGGCGAACGTGGCGCGCCGGGTGACCGGGTCGTAGACGGCGTAGACGCAGGTGGCGAGGTAGACCTCGGAGAGGTCGGCGGTACGGGCGGAGCGCCTCGGCTCCGGGGCGGAGGCGGCGGCGCCCGAACGGCCCCGCGGGTCCCGGCCCTTGGTGCGGCCGTCGCCGCCGCCGCCGAGCCCGCGGGCGATCTCGTCCAGCGCGGAGAGCACCTCGGCCGGTTCCAGGTCCAGCAGGGCCAGCGTCCGTACGGCGGTGCGGAGTTCGCCCATGGCCACGGCGGCGCGCAGTCCGCGGCCCATGACGTCGCCGACAACCAACGCGGTGCGGTGACCGGGGAGTTCGATGACGTCGAACCAGTCGCCGCCGACTTCGGTGGCGGTGGTGCCGGGGAGGTAGCGGCAGGCGATGTCGAGGCCGGCCGCCTCCGGATCGCCCGGCGGCAGCAGACTGCGCTGCAATATCAGGGCGCGTTCGTGTTCGCGGCGGTAGAGGCGGGCGTTGTCGATGCAGACCGCGGCGCGCGCGGCGAGTTCGACGGCGAGTGCGGTGTCGCGTTCGCCGAACGGTTCGCTGCCCTTCGTGCGGGAGAACTGCACCAGCCCGACGACGGTGTCCCGGGCGACCATCGGAACGGCGAGGGTGGAGTGCACCACGGCGCCCATCCCCGGCCCGTCGTCGCTCTCCCGGCCGGGGACGATCTGGGCCCGGGCGGTGCGCAGGGCTCCGGCGCAGGGGGAGTTGAACGGGTAGCGGTGAACGGCGCCGACCGCGACCGGGCCCGGTGCGTCCTGCGAATCGCAGCAGGGGCCCCGGCGAGCGGGGCGTCGGAGACGGCGCTGGCGAAGGCGACCCGGCGGAGCTCGGCGCTGCCGTCGCTGGTGCCGGGTGGTGCCTCGTCGCCGGAGAGCAGGCCCTGGTAGAGGTCCACGGAGGCCAGGTCGCAGAACTGGGGGACGGCGACGTCGAGGAGGGTGCGGGCGGTGGTCTCCAGGTCGAGGGAGTTGCCTATCCGGGCGCCGGCCTCGTTCAGCAGGGCGAGGTTGCGGCGGGCGTTGGCGGCCTCGCGCTCGGCCCGGCGCCGGCCGGTGACGTCGGCGGCGAGCGCGGCGACGCCGATGGGGCGGCCGCTGGCGCCGTGCAGCCGGTAGAGCGAGATCGACCAGCGGCGGCGCTCGTCCTCGCCGGGTACCGCGCCGACCAGTTGCATTTCGGTGACCGGTTCGCCGGTGTCCAGGACGCGGCGCAGTGCCACGGTCATCCGCTCGGCCTCCGGGCGGGGCAGGAAGTCGTACGGGGTGCAGCCGCGGTACTTGCTCGCCGGGCCGCCGAAGACCGTGGCGAAGCGTTCGTTGACGCGCAGCAGCTTCAGGTCCGTGCCGAACAGGGTGAAGCCCATGGGGGATTGACCGAAAACGGCCTGCGAGGCGGCGAGGTCGGTCTCGATGCCGCGCAGTGCCCGGACGTCGACGACGACGCAGACCGCGGCGCGTTCGCCCTCCTCGTTGCGGGAGGGCATGACGTAGATCTCGGCGAGCCCGTCGGCCGGTCCGTCCTCGTTCCGGTGGTAGGGCACCAGGCCGGTCCACTCCCGGCCGTCGAGGATCTCGGAGACCTTGCGGCGCCCGGTTTCCCGCAACTCGCTGGGTACGAAGGCCGCTACGGGGTCCTTGCCGAGGGCGTAGCGGGCGGGATGCCGAGCATCTGCTCGGCGCGCTCGCTCCACTGGTCGATGCGTCCGTCGGGTCCGAGGGAGAAGGAGGCCACCCGGATGTAGTCGTAGATCGATCCGGGGCGGCTGCTCTGCCAGACGGGCGGGCCCTGCGTTTCGCGCGCGTGCGGGCGGGCACCTGGGTCGCCGGGGCCGTCCACACCGCCCCGACCCTCGGCCTGCGCGGGTTCTGCCCCGCCAGATGACATCTCGCTCACGAGCCCCGTCCCCTCCAGCTCATCGTGCCCGGACCGGACCACCCTGAGTATCCAGCACCTCGGCTATCCGGAACACGGTCTTCACGATCACAGCACAGTCTCGATCGCAGGCCATCGACAAAATGTCGATGAAATGGCAACGATCAGGACCCCACCTGTCTCCTAACCAGCCACCGACAGCTCGAACCACACTGTCTTGCCACTCTTTCCGCGACGGGTCCCCCAGCGCCGCGAACTGCAGGCGACCAGCTGCAATCCGCGTCCCCCCTCGTCGTCGGGGGCGGCGGTGCGCTCCTGCGGCGGGTCGGGCAGCGGATCGGAGACCTCGACGAGGAGCTCGCCGGCGCTCAGCAGGACCATGCGCACCCCGATCGGTCCGGTGGCATGGCGCAGGGAGTTGGTGACGAGCTCGCTGACGAGGAGTACGGCCATGTCGGCGGCGCCGTTCAGGCCCCAGTCGTTGAGCACCCGGCGGACGACGGTGCGGGCGGTGCGCACGGCGCCCGGATCGGCCGGGAAGCTCCATTCGGCGATCGGTGAGCCGGTGGCCCTGCCGCGCTTGCGGACGTGGTCGGTGCCGGGTGCCGGGGCGCCTTCCGCTGCGCTGTCGCTCACGCCGATCACATCCCAGCCGAGGCATCCAGTCGGAGTACCCGCATTCAAGGGCTCAATCAGGACATACCCGATATCGGGGGTCGAGTACCGCCCGCAACCGTGCACTGTGCCGCAAATGGCGCATATGTCTGCAGTGATGTGAGAGAGGCCTGGTGGGCGGGCATGCGTGCGCAGCGGAGGGGCCGCGCTACGCCGGGCGCACCGGGCGGCGGACGGACGACCGCACGCCCTCAGGGGCCCGCTCGGCGGCGTCCCTCAGGGGCCCGCCCAGCGGCGTACGGCGCGGGGTCCGGTCCGCGCTCAGCGGCGTACGCCCGGCACCCCGGCAGCCGTGGCGGCCAGCCGTCGCATCGCCTCGGCGACCGCCGGCCGGTCCTGGTCCAGCCAGTCGACCTGCTCTTCCTCCCGGGCCGCAGCCAGCGCAGCTCGTCGTGGTCCTCAAGCGGCTGCGGCACCCCGGACACCAGCCGCGCCGTCCACACCTGGAGGACGTAGCCGGGCCGCAGTACCCACTCCCCCGGGATGCGGTCCCCGATCTCGGTCTCGACGCCGAGCTCCTCGCGCAGCTCGCGCTCCAGCGCCCGCTCGGGCGTCTCGCCGTCCTCGACCTTGCCGCCGGGCAGCTCCCAGCGGCCGGCCAGCGCGGGCGGTGCGCTGCGTCGGGCGGCCAGCAGCCGTCCGCCTTCGCACACCGCTCCGCCCACCACTACGCGCACCGTCGTCATGCGCGGCAGCCTACGTCCCCCGTCCTCGTCCCGCTTCTGCGCGGCGTCCCTCAGGTCGCCGCGCGATCGACCTTCTCGACCACGTAAAGCCGCTGGTTGCCCCGGGTATCGAGCCGATCGGCCACCCGCTCCGCCTCCGCTCGGGTGGCATAACGGCCCACGCGATACCGGTTGCCGCCTTCGTCCTGGCGGATGACGAGCCAGGGCAGCACGGCCCCGTTGTCGGTCATTGCGCCCCTCCGTCCGCCGCACAGCGCGCCGTGACGCGCCCCTCGTCTGCTGATGCCGAAATCGCAATCCGCATATGCCCGAGCGTACGCCCGACCTTTACGCACCGGATATGGAATTACACAAAGAGATACCGAACCGGCCACCCGCGGGCCCCGGCGTACCGGAGGCGGCCCGCGAGTGGCCGGTGCGGCCCGAACGACTCGGGCACGTGTGGTGGGGAGGGGGTGACCCGGCGCGGGCCACCCCGAGGGAAGCGGATCCCTTACGCCCCCACGGGCGCCTTGGTCCCTTCGGCCGCTCCCGTCCCGTCGGCCTCTCCGGCCTCGTCGGCCGCACGGCTCTCGGCGGCGAGCTCGTCCTCGACCGTCACCAGGGACGGGTTGCGCCAGGCGCTGCGCACGCCCCAGTAGTAGAAGGCGAGCGCGATCACGGCGACCAGGAGGATGTCCCAGCCCTCGGGCAGGTAGCCCTTGCCGCCGAAGTCCTTGCCGCCCAGGTAGGAGACGGCGGCCATGACCAGCAGATACGCCACCATCCAGGCACCGGCCTTCAGGTGCGGGAGCAGCCCGGCCCACGGCTTGCGGCCCTGGGTGAGCGGCTTGCCGATCTCGTACCAGGCCCAGACGGGCAGGCCGACGGCCATGATCAGGATGACCTTGCCGGTCAGCGGCCAGCGGCCCCAGTAGAGGACCAGCGAGCCGAAGATCATCGCGATCGGGGCGATGACCGGCATGGCGCGCAGCTTGACCGGGCGCTTGAGGTCCGGCGACAGCCGGCGCAGCGACATCACGGCGACCGGGCCGGTGATGTACGAGATGACCGTGGCGACCGAAACGATCTCGGCCAGCGAGCCCCAGCCGCGGAAGACCGCGAGGAAGAGGAACGCGATCACGAGGTTGAGCAGCAGTGCCGGGCGCGGCACACCGGTCTTCTTGTCCACCTTGCCGAAGACGCCGGGCAGGTGGCCGTTCTCCTGCACGCCCTGGATCATGCGCGAGGTGGTGGCGGCGTAGATCATGCCGGTGCCGGACGGCGAGACGAAGGCGTCCGCGTAGAGCAGCAGCGCGAGCCAGTTCAGGCCCCAGGCCACGGCCAGGTCGGCGAGCGGGGAGTTGAAGCCGAGACCGGCCCAGCCGCCGGTGGCGCCCAGCTTGTCGCCGGGGACCGCCATCAGGAACGCGACCTGCAGCGCCACGTAGATGACCAGCGCGATGATGATCGACGAAACGACGGCCTTGGGCAGCGACTTGCCGGGGTTGCGGGCCTCGGCGGCGAGGTTCAGCGGGGACTGGAAGCCGTTGTAGGCCCAGACGATGCCGGAGACCGCGACGGCGGTGAAGACCGAGCTCCAGCCGTTGGGGGTGAAGCCGCCGTGGTGCACGATGTTGCCGGTGTCGAAGTGCGCCAGCATCAGGGCGCTGGCGGTCAGCACCGGGACGACGACCTTGAAGACCGTGATCGCGGTGTTGGTCTTCGCGAACAGCGAGATCGCGAACCAGTTGAGGAAGAAGTAGAAGATCAGCAGGATGCTGGCGAGCCCGACGCCGGAGCCGGTCAGCTCCTTGCCGTCGTAGAGCGCCTGCGCCCAGCCGAAGTCCCACGAGCTCATGTACTGGACGGAGGCGGTGGCCTCGCCGGGGATGACCGAGACGATGGCGATCCAGTTGGCCCACGCGGCGAGATAGCCGGCGAGCGAGCCGTGCGAGTACTGGCCGTAACGGACCATGCCGCCGGCCTTCGGGAACATCGCGCCGAGCTCGGAGTAGGTCAGGGCGATGGTGAGTGCGACCAGCGCGCCGATGATCCAGGCGACGATCGCGGCCGGTCCCGCGATGGCGGCGGCCCGCTCGGCCCCGAAGAGCCAGCCGGAACCGATGATGGACCCGAGACCCGTGGCGGTCAGGGCGATGGTCCCGAGGGACCGACGGTAATGCGAGTGCGAACCCTGCTCCGCACCCGGGGTTTTCGTCGTGCTCACGTGCTGGTCTCCTGGTCTTCCCCCGTGCCGTGCACAAACTTCGCCATCGTAAGAGCGAATCCGAAGATCGGATTCCCGCACCCGGCCAAAACAGCCGCCCAGTTGAGGGTCTGTGAGGTTTGCCACACCAAGATCCGGCCAACGTTTGCCCACACATAAGGACGAAACGGACACCGGACTTGAGGCCGAAAGTAACTACGGATCCCGCAGGGGACGCAGCCTCGGGCGCGCACGGGGGAAGACCGTCCCGTGGGGAACACCGAGCTTCGGGAAGACCGTGTCCTCGGGGGCGGCGGCCCGTCGGGAAGGCCGTCCCTGAGGGGTGCCGCCCCGTCGGGAAAACCACCGCCAGAGATGCCGCCCCGTCGGGAACACCGCCCTCAGGGATGCCGCCCCTCAGAGGTGCCGCCCCTCGGGAATACCGTCTCCTCCCGGCCCGTTGTGGGCCCACAGGGGGCGCGCGCAACCCCTACGGGATCCGTTCGCACCCGCCCTAGGGGTCGGCTACTTAACGAGGCAGGGCCGACGGCTCCATGGAACGGGGCCAGCGGCCCTGCGAACCAGAGGCCCCCAGCCCCGCCCCCGCCCCCTACTTCACCGGCAGGTGGTACGCGACCCGGTAGCGGTCCGCGAGGGTGATGACGTCGGCCGTCTCGACCGGGCGGCCGCCCGCGAAGTACGTCCGCGAGATCACCAGCACCGCATGGCCCGGGACCCCGCCCAGCGCCATGGCCTCCTCGGCCAGCGCGGGGCGCGCGCCGACCTCCTCGATGACGTTGTCCACCACGACGTCGATGGCCGCCATCCGCTCGACGACGCCGCGCCCGGCCAGCGGCCCCTCCTCGGGCAGCATCACCGGAGACCGGCCGGTCACCTCCAGCGGCTCCCAGGAGGTCGAGAGCATCGCCGGCTCACCCTCCGCACGGAAGAGGTAGCGGGTCCGCATCACCCTGCCGCCCGGCGGGATCCGCAGCCGGGCGGCGACCGCCGAACTGGCCGCCTCCTGCTCGCTGCTGGACTCCCAGGTGCCGCGCACCCGCTCGTCCGTCTGCTCCTGCCGGAAGGGCGTACATCCACCCACCGCATGGAACCCGACCCGCGCGATCCGCCGCGGCACGGGCTGCTCGCGCACGTACGTCCCCGACCCCGAGCGGCCCTCGACGAGCCCCTCCGCCATCAGGACCTTGCGGGCCTCCAGGGCGACGGTGTCCGAGACGCCGTACTCCTCGCGGATCCGGGCCTGGGAGGGGAGGCGGGTGTGCGGCGGCAGCACGCCGTCGACGATCTTCTGGCGCAGGTCACCGGCGACGCGTAGGTACGCGGGCTGCTCACCGAAAGGCACGTGCCCCTCCCAACAGCTTGACAGTCAGCAACAGCGTGGCAACCGCGCGTGGTCGACCGCAACCTCGGGCCAGATATTCACCTGTTGTGATGAAACCCAGCTCAGCCACCTGGGGACCGTCCGCGCCCGCACTGGCCGTGCGCATCTTCCGCCTCGCCCACCTCCGGCGTCACACCCGCACGCGCCACCTCGTCATGTCACGATCGTCCACATGGCCCACCCACAGGGGCGGGCACGATGACGACCACGCCAAACGGGCGGCCCGACGACGCCCCGACGGGACGGCCGGACGACCGCCCCGAAACGCGACCGAAAAGCGACCGTTCCGGACCACCCGGGAACGGACCGGACCACCCGGGGAACGGACCGGACCACCCGGGGAACGGCCCGGACCACCCCGGAACGGAAACGACCGGCCCGGAGCAGGAAGGAAGGCGCCCCATGCCCGCCGAGCCCCACCTCTCCCCCATGCCCAAGGACTGGCAGCGGGCCCTCGCCGTCGCCGCCCACCCCGACGACCTCGAATACGGTGCCGCCGCGGCCATCGCCGAATGGACCGCCGCCGGGCGCGAGGTCAGCTACCTCCTGGTCACCCGTGGCGAGGCCGGTATCGACGGGCTGGCCCCGGCGGAGTGCGCCCGGGTGCGGGAGGTCGAACAGCGGGCCGGCGCCGCGCTCGTCGGCGTCCACACCGTGGAATTCCTCGACCACCACCGGGACGGCACGATCGACGGCGGAACGGCGCTGCGCCGCGACCTCTCCGCGGCCATCCGCCGCCACCGCCCGGAGCTCCTGATCACCCTCAACCACCACGACACCTGGCCCGGAGGGCACTGGAACACCCCGGACCACCGGGTGGTCGGCCGGGCGGTCCTGGACGCGGCGGGCGACGCCGGCAACCGCTGGATCTTCCCGGAGCTCGCCGACGCCGCCGGCCTCGCCCCCTGGAACGGCGTCCGCTGGGTCGCCGTGGCGGGCTCGCCGTATCCCACGCACGCCGCCGAGGTCGGCCCCGGCATCGACCGCGCGGTGGCCTCCCTGGCGGCGCACGGTACGTACATCAACGGCCTGCGCGGCCACGGGCAGGACGCGCAGTCCTACGCCCGCGCCTTCATCGAGCAGACCCTCCGCACCGGCGGGGAACGCCACCGGGGCCGCCCGGCGACCCTGTTCGAGCTGTTCCCGCGCTAGGCCCGCCGTAGGGCCCGGAACCCCAAGTTCCGGGCCCCGGGCGCCCGTTCACCGTCCCGCTGCGAACGTGGCCACCAACTCCGCGATCTCCACCGGCCGTTCCAGCACCATCGCATGGGTCGCGTCCACCCCGGCGACGGTGACGTGCGGCTGCGTCCGGGCCAGCTCCGCCAGATCGTGCCGCAGGCCCTCCGTATAGGCCGCCATCAGGTCGTCGAACCACGACGGCACGCCCGGCACCGGCGGGTTGGGGCGCAGCGCCCGGGCGATCAGCAGCGGCCGGGAAACGTTCCGGTACCGACCGAACAGGTCGAGCCCGGCCATCGCCGTCTGCACCTCCCCGGCCTGCCGCCGCCCGGGCCGCAGGAAGAGCCGCCCGTCCCCGGCCTCCGCCAAGGACCGGCGCACGCCCGCCTCCATCACGTCGGCGGGAATCCCCAACTCGGCGGCCATGCCGGTCTGATAGCCGATCACGCCCGCCAACGCCGCGGCGTCGAAGGGTCGTCCGCCCGCCTCCTCGGCGAACTGCCGTGCCTCGGCGAGCCGTTCCCGCACCCGATCCGGGTCCAGCCCGGCGTACTGCTCCGGCCGTCCCATCCCGTGCCCGTCGAGGTTCACCGCCGCGGGCACGAGGTCCGCCAGGGCCTCCAGGCACCGTACGGCCACCATCCCGCCCAGGGAGTGCCCGACCACCACGGCCCGCGGTATCCCGCACGCCGTCAGCACGGCCCGTACGTCCTCGACGGCCGTCTCGAAGGTCCACGGCACCGCGCCGTCCCCCGACCGCCCGTGCCCCCGCAGGTCCAGCGCCAGCACGCGGTGCCCGGTGGCCAGCAGCGGCGCCACCCGTTCCCAGTCCATGAGCGTCCGTCCGGCCCCGTGCAGCAACAGCAGCGCCGTCCCGGCCCCGCCGTGGTCCCGCACCGCCAGCTCCGCCCCGTCGCCGGCCTCGCACACCAGGTCCCGGCCCGTATCCCTCGCGCTTCGCGTCATGCGTCCACGCTAGGGCCGCCGCACGCGTTCAAGATCATCCGGGAAGTCGATGCGCCGGGGCCCCTTTCCGGGAGAGAATGGATCATCCCCCTCCACCCGGCGCGCCGCCGCCCGCCCTCGTCCCGGCGCCGGGACGGCGCGGTACGGGCTGCCGGAACGGCCGTCCTCGGGCGTGCGCCGCCCCGGCCTGCGGGGGTCGGCGGTGGTTCACGCGGCGCGGAGTTCCGCCCACCATGTGATGCCGCCCGCGTGGACCCGTGTGCCGCACCCGGTCGCCAGGGCGGTGACGATGCCGAGCCCGCGTCCGTGCTCGCCCGGGCAGGGCTCCACGGTCGGCCGGCCGGCCGCCCCGGCCCCGGCGTCGGTCACCTCGACCCGCAGGCCGTGGCCCCCGTCGACGACCCGTGACAGCCGCAGCACCGCCGGCGGCAGGGCATGGACGACCGCGTTGGTGATGAGCTCCGAGATCACCAGGAGCGCGTCCTCGGCGAGGTCCGGTGCCAGGTTCCAGTCGGCCAGGACCGTACGCGCCCGCCGGCGGACGACCGAGACGGACTCGGGGATGTGCGGCAGCGGAAAGACATGTTCGGACGCCTCCCGAACCGCCGCGTCAAGCTGTGCCGTCATGCCGCCTCCTCCGAGGCCCCCGTACCGGCTGGAACGCCGGGCTTGAGGGGGACGCTATGAGGCACGAGGGGGGCGGTCAATGAACACCGGTCGGCATTACCGAACGCTCGCCCGCGGAGGGCCGTCTCCCCGGCGGATGCCGACCGCGGGACTACGATGGCCTCATGGCCGGCCCGGTCCAGTCGATCGAACGGGCGGCGGCAATCCTGCGTCTGCTCGCCAGTGGGCCCCGTCGGCTCGGGCTGGGTGAGGTGGCCGTGTCGCTCGGGCTGGCGAAGGGCACCACCCACGGCATCCTGCGCACCCTGCAGAACATCGACTTCGTCGAGCAGGACCCCGCGACCGGGAAGTACCAGCTCGGGGCGGCGCTGCTGCACCTGGGCACCAGCTACCTCGACGTGAACGAGCTGCGGTCCCGCTCCATCAACTGGGCCGACGCGCTCGCCGCCCGCAGCGGGGAGGCGGTCCGGCTGGGCGCGCCCCTGGAGGGCAAGGTGCTCATCGTCCACCACGTCTTCCGCCCCGACGACACCCTGCAGACGCTGGACGTGGGCGCGCTGCTGCCCCTGCACGCCTCCTCGCTCGGCAAGGTGCTGCTGGCGTTCGGCAGTGTGCCCCTGGAGCCGGCCGTGGAGGCCGGACTGGAGGCGTACACCCGCCACACCCTGGTCGACCCCGGGCACCTCACCCGGGCGCTCAACGAGGTCCGGGAGCTCGGGTGGGCCGCCGAAGTGCAAGAAATGGTCATGGGCGACGCCGGCGTCGCCGCGCCGATCCGGGGCCACGGCGGCCTCGTGGTGGGCGCCATCGGCGCCTCCGGGACGGTCGAGCGGATCTGCGACTCCAAAGGGGTTCCCCAGTCGGCGCTGGTCAGCCAGGTCCGCCACGCCGCCCAGGCGATCTCCAGGGATCTGGGGGCCGCCCGCTGGTGAGTCCCGCCGCCTCATGCCCCGCAACGGAAGGCTGATCATGGTTGAGCGGTATGTGATGTCCATCGATCAGGGCACCACCTCCACCCGATGCATCCTGTTCGACCACCAGGGGCGGCTGGTGTCGGTCGTCCAGCGGGAGCACCAGCAGCACTTCCCCCGGCCCGGGTGGGTCGAGCACGACGCGGTCGAGATCTGGCACACCCTGCAGCGCGTGGTGCCGCAGGCGCTCTCCCATGCCGACGTCGGCCCCGATGAGGTCGCCGCCGTCGGCATCGCCAACCAGCGCGAGACGACCGTGCTGTGGGACCCGCGTACCGGCGTCCCGCTGGGCAGGGCGATCGTCTGGCAGGACACCCGCACGGGTTCGCTGGTCGAGGACCTCAGGAGCCGGCCCGGGGACGAGTTCTTCCTCCGGCGCTGCTGCCTGGCCCCTTCCACGTACTTCTCGGCCCCCCGGATCCGCTGGCTGTTCGACCACGTCGACGGGCTGCAGCGACGCGCCGAGGACGGCGGGGTGCTGTTCGGCACGATGGAGAGCTGGCTGATCTGGAACCTCACCGGCGGGCCGGCCGGCGGCTTGCACCTGACCGACGTCACCAACGCCAGCCGCACCATGCTCATGAACATCAGCACCCTCGACTGGGACGAGGAGCTGCTGGAGTTCTTCGAGGTTCCCCGCTCGATGCTCCCGGAGATCCGCCCCTCGGCCGAGACCTACGGGACCGCCCGTTCCGTCATCCCGGGCGTCCGTATCGCCGCGGCACTGGGTGACCAGCAGGCGGCGCTGTTCGGGCAGACCTGCTTCTCCCCGGGCGAGGCGAAGTGCACCTACGGGACCGGCAGCTTCCTGCTGCTCAACACCGGCACCGACCTCGTACGGTCCCGGCACGGGCTGCTCACCACCGTCGCCTACAAGATCGAGGACCAGCCCGCGGTCTACGCGCTCGAAGGCCCGATCGCCGTCACCGGCGCGCTGGTCCAGTGGTTCCGCGACCGGCTGGGGCTGATCAGCAGCGCCCCCGAGATCGAGACCCTCGCGCGCACCGTCGAGAACAACGGCGGCTGCTACATCGTCCCGGCGTTCTCCGGCCTGTACGCGCCGCACTGGCGCAGCGACGCCCGCGGGGTCATCGTCGGCCTCACCTCGTACATCACCAAGGGGCACCTGGCCCGGGCGGTGCTGGAGGCCACCGGCTGGCAGACCCGGGAGGTGGTCGACGCCATGAACGCCGACTCCTCGCTCGCCCTGAAGGTGCTCAAGGTGGACGGCGGGATGACGTCGGACAACCTGCTCATGCAGTTCCTGGCCGATGTGCTCGACGTGCCCGTGGTGCGCCCCATGGCCGTGGAGACGGTCTCCCTGGGCGCCGCCTACGCCGCCGGGCTCGCCGCCGGCTACTGGCCCGACCTGGAGGTCCTGCGCCGCAATTGGCACCGGGCCGCCCAGTGGCTGCCGGACATGGCCCCCGAGCGGCGGCAGGCGGAGTACGCGGACTGGAAGCGCGCGGTCGAGCGCTCGCTCGGCTGGATCGCCCCGCCGGCCCCGCCCTGACACCCCGGCGCGCGGCCGAACCGACCACCGACGGACAGCCCGGCCCCGCCGCCAGGCACGCCGGCGGGGCCGGACCCCGGAGGGAACCGACCCCGCTTCACCTGCATGCTTTCGGCATCGTTCGATCAATGCCGCGGCGGGCGCTAGACGTTGAAGCGGAACTCCACCACATCCCCGTCCTGCATCACATACTCCTTGCCCTCCATGCGGGCCTTGCCCGCGGAGCGGGCGTCGGCGACCGAGCCGGTCTCCACCAGGTCGGCGAAGGAGATGACCTCGGCCTTGATGAAGCCCTTCTGGAAGTCGGTGTGGATGACGCCGGCGGCCTCGGGGGCGGTGGCGCCCTGCTTGATGGTCCAGGCGCGGGTTTCCTTGGGGCCGGCCGTCAGGTAGGTCTGCAGGCCGAGGGTGCGGAAGCCGACGTGGGCGAGGGTGGCGAGGCCGGGCTCCTCCTGGCCGACGGACTGGAGGAGTTCGAGGGCCTCGTCCTCGTCCAGCTCGGCGAGGTCGGCCTCCAGCTTGGCGTTGAGGAAGATCGCCTCGGCGGGGGCGACCAGCTCGCGCTGCTCGTTCTTGAAGTCCTCGTCGGTGAGCTCGTCCTCGTCGACGTTGAAGACGTAGAGGAACGGCTTGGTGGTGAGGAGGTGGAGGTCGTGGAGGAGCTCGTTGCGCTCGCTGCCCTGGACGATGCCGTGGGCGAAGAGGGTGTCGCCCTTCTCCAGGATGGCCTTGGCCTCCTCGACGGCCTTGACCTTGGGGGCCACGTCCTTCTTGATCCGCGACTCCTTCACCAGGCGCGGCAGGACCTTCTCGATGGTCTGCAGGTCGGCGAGGATCAGCTCGGTGTTGATCGTCTCGATGTCGTCCTTGGGCGAGACCTTGCCGTCGACGTGGACGACGTTCTCGTCCTTGAAGGCGCGGATGACCTGGCAGATCGCGTCGGACTCGCGGATGTTCGCGAGGAACTTGTTGCCCAGGCCCTCGCCCTCGGAGGCGCCGCGGACGATGCCGGCGATGTCGACGAAGTCGACGGTGGCCGGGAGGACCTTCTGGGAGGCGAAGATCTCGGCGAGCTTGGCCAGGCGGGGGTCGGGGACGCCGACGACGCCGACGTTCGGCTCGATGGTGGCGAACGGGTAGTTGGCCGCCAGCACGTCGTTCTTGGTCAGGGCGTTGAACAGGGTCGACTTGCCGACATTCGGCAGACCGACGATTCCGATCGTGAGCGACACGGTGGCGACTCGACTTCCGAAGGGAGAGCGGTGGGGTGGGCAACGGCCTCGTGAGGGGCCGATCCACCAGTCTACGGGGCGGGCGGCGGCGCCCGGCCGCCCCAGGCCCGGGCCGGCGCCCCGGCTGCCGCGTCCCCTTCCCGGTCCCGTCCTGGCCCGTCCCGCACCGGCCCCGCACCCGCTCGTGTCGAACGCAGTCCCAAGCTCGGCCAAAGCGCGTGTCCCGTAACCGGTTAATACCACTTAGCGGCCTACCGTTGGCGAGTGGAGCAACACGAAGCGCGCACCCCCCAGCACGGCCCGCCGTGGTCCGGACGCCCGGCCGCGGACCAGGACGCCCGGCTCCCGCGCCCGGCGGAGGCCGTGGCCCCCGACCCCGACGACGACTTCCTCTCCGCGATGCGGGCCTCCGGCTTCGCGTCCGTCCCGATCGCGGCGCCCGCGCCCGTACGGGCCACGGCGCGCGGCCCGGCGCAGGCGTGGGCCGCCCGGGGCCCACCCCGGCGGCCCTGGCGGGACCCGTGGGTGAGCGGCCGGCCGTGCCGCCCCCGGCAGGGATGGAATCCTCGGCCGTCTACCGGGCGCGTCCGCAGCGTCCGCTGCCCGCGGCGCCGGAGAACCTGCGGCGCCGGATGCCCGCGGCGAAGCTCACCGGCCTGGGCTGCTGGCTGCTGGCGACGCTCGCGCTGTTCGCCTTCGCCGGCCTGGACCAGCTGCTGCTCGGCGGCGCGCAGACCCCGTACGGCGTGTTCTTCCTGCTGGTGGGCGTCGGCGCGGCGGTGTGGGTGCGGCCGTACGACCTGATCTGCGCGCCGGTCACGCTGCCGATCGCGTTCACGCTCGGGGCGGTGCCGATCCACCGCGGCGGGGACGGTTTCGGCGGGCTGCTGATGGGCGTCTTCACCGTCCTCGCGCTGAACGCCGGCTGGCTCTACGCGGGCACGCTGGTCTGCGCGCTGATCGCGGTCGTCCGGCGGGCGGCGGTCAGCGCGCGACGTCGGGCCAGCCGACCGGTGACGCGACCGCGGAGCGGGGAGCCCGGGCCGGCGGACCGGGCGGCGGCCCGGAAGGCTGACCGGTCGCGGCCACGGCCGGGGACGCGGCCGCGGCAGGTGGCGCGCCAGCCCGAGCGGCGTACGCGGCCATCGCAGCCCCCACGATCCCCGCGTTGTTCTGAAGCTGAGCCGGCACGATCTCGGCCCTGATGCCCTCGATCAGCGGCAGGAACTTCTCGGCCTTGCGGCTCACCCCGCCGCCGATCACGAACAGCTCGGGCGAGAACAGCATCTCCACATGGGCGAGGTACTTCTGGACCCGGCGCGCCCAGCGCTGCCAGCTGAGCTCCTCGTCCTCCTTGGCCTTGGTGGAGGCGCGTTTCTCGGCGTCGTGGCCGTGCAGTTCGAGGTGGCCGAGCTCGGTGTTCGCGAGGAGCCGGCCGTCGGTGAAGACGGCGCTGCCGATGCCGGTGCCGAGGGTGAGGACGATGACGGTGCCGCCCCGGCCGCGGCCGGCGCCGAAGCGCATCTCGGCCAGGCCGGCCGCGTCCGCGTCGTTGAGGAGGGTCACCGCGCAGCCGCCGGCCTCGCCGCCGAGGCGGTCGGTGATCAGGGCGGCGGCGTCGGTGCCGATCCATCGTCTGTCGACGTTGGCGGCGGTGCGGGTGATGCCGCCGGTGACCACTCCGGGGAAGGTCACGCCGACCGGGCCGGTCCAGCCGAAGTGCGCGACCACCTCGCGGACGCAGTCCGCGACGGCGTCCGGGGTGGCCGGATGCGGGGTCAGTACCTTGTGGCGCTCCTCGACGAGGTCGCCGCGTTCGAGATCCACCGGGGCGCCCTTGATGCCCGATCCGCCGATGTCCACACCGAAGACCCTCATGGGGAAAAGGCTAGGCGCGGACGGGCCCGGCCGCCCAGGGAACGCGGAACCGGCGGCACTGTCGTCCGCCGGGGCCGCGCTCGCCGTCGGGACCGGGTGTCAGGCGTCGGTGTCCTCGGTCGCCGCCTTGGCCTCCGCGCGCAGATCGCGGCGGAGTTCCTTGGGCAGCGAGAAGGTGATGGACTCCTCGGCCGCCTTGACGATCTCGACGTCGCCGTAGCCGCGCTCGGCGAGCCATTCCAGGACCTGCTCGACCAGGACCTCCGGGACGGAGGCGCCGGAGGTGACGCCGACCGTGGTCACGCCCTCCAGCCAGGCCTCGTCGATCTCGCTGGCGAAGTCCACGAGGTAGGCCTCGCGGGCGCCGGCGAGCTTGGCGACCTCGACAAGCCGCTTGGAGTTGGAGGAGTTGCGGGAGCCGACCACGATGACCAGGTCCGCGTCGGCGCCCATCTGCTTCACGGCGAGCTGGCGGTTCTGGGTGGCGTAGCAGATGTCGTCGCTGGGCGGGGAGATCAGCTGCGGGAACTTCTCCTTCAGCGCGTCGACGGTCTCCATGGTCTCGTCGACGGAGAGGGTGGTCTGGGAGAGCCAGACGATCTTCGACGGGTCGCGGACCTCGACCTTGGCGACGTCGCCGGGACCGTCGACGAGCTGGATGTGGTCGGGGGCCTCGCCGGAGGTGCCGATGACCTCTTCGTGGCCCTCGTGGCCGATCAGGAGGATGTCGTAGTCCTCGCTGGCGTAGCGGACGGCTTCCTTGTGGACCTTGGTCACCAGGGGGCAGGTCGCGTCGATGGTGGCGAGGCGGCCCTGCTTGGCCTCCTCGTGGACGACGGGGGCGACGCCGTGCGCCGAGAACATCACGATGTTGCCCGGCGGGACCTCCTCCGTGCGCTCGACGAAGATCGCGCCCTTCTTCTCCAGGGTCTTCACGACGTACTTGTTGTGCACGATCTCGTGGCGCACGTAGACGGGGCGCCGTACTGCTCCAGGGCTTTCTCGACGGCGATCACGGCACGGTCCACGCCCGCGCAGTAGCCACGGGGGCGGCGAGCAGGACCTTGCGGCCGGCGGGCTGGGTGTCACTGGGACGCGCAGCGTCTCCACTGGGGGCGGCGGTGGGCGACGGGCGGGAAGTCATGTCGTCCATCGTAAGGGCCGTGCCCGGCGCCCGAAGATCGGCCGCTGGCCCAGACTGGGAGGTCGGAACTACCGAGGAGGCCGGGATGGAGTCGGGCGGCGGGCCGGGGCGGGCGAGGAGGCGGGGCCGGCGGCGCTGCGGCGGACGCTGACGTTCCGGGACCTGGTCGTCTACGGGCTGCTGTTCATCGCCCCGATGGCGCCGGTCGGGATCTTCGGCACCCTGCAGGCGAAGTCGCACGGCGCGATCACCCTGGTCTACCTGGTGGCGACGGCCGCGATGGCGTTCACGGCGTACTCGTACGCCCAGATGGTGCGGGTCGCGCCGCGGGCCGGTTCGGTCTACACCTACGCGCGGGTGGGGCTGGGGGACGGCGCCGGGTTCGTCGCCGGGTGGATGGCGATGCTGGACTACCTGCTGATCCCGGCGGTGGCGTATCTGTTCTCCGGGATCGCGCTGCACGCCCTGGTGCCGTCGGTGCACCAGTGGGTGTGGACGGCGCTGGCCGTGGTGGTGACGACGCTGCTGAACCTGTGGGGCGTGCGGACCGCGGCGGTGGTCGGCTTCGTGGTGCTGGCGATGGAGCTCGCGGTGCTGCTGGTCTTCGTCGGCGCGGCCGGGTACGTGCTGGTCACGGAGGGGGCGCGGCGGGACTGGAGCGAGCCGTTCCGCGGTGCGGGCGCCTTCTCCCCGGTGGCGGTGCTCGCGGCGGTGTCGGTCGCGGTCCTGTCGTTCCTGGGCTTCGACGCGATCGCGTCGTTCGCGGAGGAGTCGGCGGGTGGCGTGTCGAGGGTGGCGCGGGCGGTGCTGGCCTGTCTGGTGGTGGCGGGGGTGCTGTTCGCCGTGCAGACGTATCTCGCGGCGCTGCTCGCCCGGTGTCCGCGGCCGAGCTGGCGGCCAGACCGGGTGAGCAGGGTGCCGCCTTCTACGCGACGGCGGAGTCGGCCGCCGGGCCGTGGCTGGGGCAGTTGGTGGCGGCCAGCAAGGCGATCGGGGCGGCGTTCGCGGCGCTGGCGGGGCAGGCGGCGGCCGGGCGGCTGCTGTTCGCGATGGCCCGGGACCGGCGGCTGCCGGGGGCGATGGCCGAGGTGGACGCCCGCCACGGGGTGCCGCGCCGGGCGCTGCTGGGCGCGGCGGTGGTGACGCTGGTGGCGGCGGTGTGGGCGGCGCGCCGGGACGACGGGCTGGACCAGCTGTCGTCGGTCGTGAACGTGGGGGCGCTGACCGCGTTCGGGCTGCTGCACGCCTCGGTGATCGGCTGGTTCCGCTTCCGGGCGCGGGAGCGGGCCGGGGTGCCAGGCGTGCTGCGGCACGTGGTGGTGCCACTGCTGGGGCTCGCGGTGGTGGTCGCCGTGCTCGTGGCGGCGTCGCCGACGGCGCGGGCCGTGGGCGGCTGCTGGCTGGCGGTGGGGCTGGTGTGGCTGGCGGTGCAGTACGGGCGACGGTCGCGGGCCGGTGGTGCGGGGCCCGGGGAGGGCGGGGCGGCGGGCTGAGGGCGAGGCGGCCGGCACTGTCGGTGGTCGCCGCTACGCTCGCTCGTATGGCTGTCTCCACGTCCCCCGAAACGCCGATCCCGGTCGGCGAGGTGTCCCGGCTCATCGGCGGCTGGATCGACCGGCTCGGCGCGGTCTGGGTCGAGGGGCAGATCACCCAGCTCTCCCGCCGCCCCGGCGCGGGCGTGGTCTTCCTGACGCTGCGCGATCCGTCCCACGACATCTCGCTGCGCGTGACGTGCTACCGCCAGGTCTTCGACAAGGTCGCGGACGTGATCAGCGAGGGCGCCCGGGTGGTGGTGCACGCCAAACCGGAGTGGTACGCCCCGCGCGGTCAGCTGTCGCTGCGGGCCGCGGAGATCCGGCCGGTCGGGGTCGGCGAGCTGCTGGCGCGGCTGGAGCAGTTGAAGAAGTCGCTGGCGGCGGAGGGGCTGTTCGCGGCGGACCGCAAGCGGCCGCTGCCGTTCCTGCCGCAGCTGATCGGGCTGGTCTGCGGGCGGGCCAGCGCCGCGGAGCGGGACGTGCTGGAGAACGCCCGGCACCGCTGGCCGGCCGTCCGCTTCGAGGTGCGCAACGTACCGGTGCAGGGCGTGCATGCGGTGCCGCAGGTGATCGCGGCGGTGCAGGAGCTGGACGCGCTGCCCGAGGTGGACGTGATCATCGTGGCCCGCGGCGGCGGCAGCGTGGAGGATCTGCTGCCGTTCTCCGACGAGCAGTTGGTCCGGGCGGTGAGCGCGGCGGTGACACCGGTCGTCTCGGCGATCGGGCACGAGCCGGACACCCCGCTGCTGGATCTGGTGGCCGATCTGCGCGCCTCGACGCCGACGGACGCGGCGAAGAAGGTGGTGCCGGACGTGGGTGAGGAGCTGGCCCGGGTGCAGCAGCTGCGCGAGCGGGCGCTGCGCGCGGTCGAGGGCTTCCTGCAGCGGGAGCAGCGGGGGCTGGCGGCGGCGCTGCAGCGGCCGTGCATGGAGCGTCCGCAGCGGATGGTGGAGGAGCGCGAGGAGCAGGTCACGGCCCTGGTGGAGCGCGGCCGGCGGACGCTGGGGCATCTGCTGGACCGGGCCGACTCCGAGCTGTCGCACACCCTCGCGCGGGTGGTCGCGCTCTCCCCCAGGGCGACGCTGGAGCGCGGCTATGCGGTGCTGCAGAAGGCGGACGGGGCGGCGGTGCGCTCCCCCGGGGAGGTCGAGAACGGCGAGGAGCTGCGGGCCCGGGTGTCCGCGGGCGAGTTCCGGGTCCGGGTCGGCGGCGTCCAGGGCGCTGTCAGTGACCCCGAATAGGGTGGGAGACATGGCGAAGGCGCAGGCGAAGACGGAGCGGGAGACGGACGGCGTGGCGGAGACGGAGCAGGGCCCGGCGGCCGGCGCGAACACCGGCGCGCGGGCCGCGGAGAGCGCGGAGCCCGCCGCGGAGCCCGGTCCGGACGCCGCCGGACCGGAGCCGGCCGCGGTGCCCCCGGTGGAGTCCACGCTCGGCTACGAGCAGGCGCGGGACGAGCTGATCGAGGTCGTCCGCAGCCTGGAGGCGGGCGGGACGACGCTGGAGGAGTCGCTGGCGCTGTGGGAGCGCGGCGAGGCGCTGGCGAAGGTCTGCCGCCGCTGGCTGGACGGCGCCCGGGAGCGCCTGGACGCGGCGCTGGCCGAGGAGCGCTAGGCGCGGCGAGGCCGGTCCGCGCACCGCGCGCGGACGGGCGTCCACGGCGCACCCGTTCTCAGGAACCACGGGAATCATGTGAACCGGCTCACAACGCCCTCGATTTAGTTGAACATTAATCTATCTGCTTTACAGTGGAGAGCACGGAGAACCGTGCAGTATGTGGACTGCGGTATCCGCATCGTGGTACTCGCCGCATTCGCGGCGGCTGCCGCAGACCCGTTGAACACCGAGCTGACCACCGAGGTGCCCTTTATGTCTCTCGCCCTTGACTCCGCCGCCCAGGACCTCCTCTTCCGTGAGGCCCAGACCGCCAACACGTTCACGGACGAGCCGGTGACGGACGAGCAGGTCCAGGCGATCTACGACCTGGTGAAGTTCGGCCCGACCGCCTTCAACCAGTCGCCGCTGCGGATAACCCTGGTCCGCACCCCCGAGGCCCGGCAGCGCCTGGTCAACCACGCCATGGGCGCCAACGGCCCGAAGACCCTGACCGCGCCGCTGACCGCGATCCTCTCCGTCGACCTGGACTTCCACGAGAAGCTGCCGGAGCTCTTCCCGCACGCCCCCGGCATCAAGGACGCCTTCTTCGCCGAGGCCGCCGTCCGCGAGGTCGCCGGCACCCAGAACGCCACCCTGCAGGCCGGCTACTTCATCGTCGGCGTCCGCGCCGCCGGCCTGGCCGCCGGCCCGATGACCGGCTTCGACTTCACCGGCATCGACAAGGAGTTCTTCGGCGACGGCAAGCAGAAGTCCTTCCTGGTCCTCAACATCGGCAAGCCGGGCCCGGACGCCTTCTTCCCGCGCTCGCCGCGCCTGACCTTCGACGACGCCGTCACCACCGTCTGACGGCCGTAGCGGAAACGCCAAGGGGCCGCCGCACCCAGCCCGGGTGCGGCGGCCCCTTCGCGCTTCGGTCCGTCGGCCCTACTTCGCCACCAGCGCGGCCGCCAGGTCCGCCAGCCGTCCGTACGGAGCGGTGCCGGTGACGACCGTGGTCACGCCCTTCTCCTCGCGGACCAGCGCCTTGTACCTGTCGCCCTCGTAGCGGTCCCACTTCTTGCTGCCGACGGCCTGCTTGCCCGCGGTCCTGGTGGCGCCGAGCGTGACCTCCTGGATGAACTTCCGCGCCGGCGCGTCACTCTGCTCGACCGCCGCGTACTGCTCCTCCGGGTCGAGCATGCCCAGGTGCCAGGCGCCGCCCTTGCCGTCGTCGCTCACCTTGTAGGAGACGGAGGTGGCGCGCCAGGTCTTGGGGAGCCCCTGGGGCGCGGCGACCGGATAGGGCGCCGCCCGCCGGGCGGTGATCAGCTCGACGCGGTAGTCGACCGTCTTCACCGCGTTCTTCGCCGCGTCCGCGCTCTCGTCGTGCGGAATGAAGATGTAGATCGCCCCGACCAGGACGCCGATCACTGCCAGCGACAGGACCATGTCCCGCACCGTTTGCCTGCCTCGCATACCTGCCACGCCCCTATGGTCCCCCATCCCGGCGCCAGCCCCGACAGGCCCCCGGTGACGCCTGTCACCTGCGTAAACACCGCGCCGCGCATTCCCCGGCCGGCCGCTCATGCGAAGGGCCCACTGCTCATTTTGGCGACGTGCAGATACTGTGAACCTCAGGGGGAGTCCCCCGCGCCCCCGCACAGCCACCCTCACTCCTCCGCGGCCGTCGCCGTACAGAAAGGTGCGCTCGATGACCGAGCATCATCTCCCGTCCCAACTCGAGGTCAGCCCCGAGGCCCCGGACCGCAACCTCGCCCTGGAACTCGTCCGGGTCACCGAGGCCGGTGCCATGGCGTCGGGCCGCTGGGTGGGGCGAGGTGACAAGAACGGCGCGGACGGCGCGGCGGTCAAGGCCATGCGCGCCCTGATCCACACCGTGTCCATGAACGGGGTCGTGGTCATCGGGGAGGGCGAGAAGGACCACGCGCCGATGCTGTACAACGGCGAACGCGTCGGGGACGGGACCGGCCCGGAGTGCGACGTGGCCGTGGACCCGGTGGACGGTACGACGCTGACCGCCAAGGGCATGGCCAACGCGGTCTCCGTGATGGCGGTCGCCGAGCGCGGCGCGATGTTCGACCCGTCCGCGGTCTTCTACATGGACAAGCTGGCCACCGGCCCGGAGGCGGCGGACTTCGTCGACATCACCGCCCCGGTGGCGGTGAACATCAAGCGGATCGCCAAGGCGAAGAAGTCCGCGGTCGAGGACGTCACCGTGGTCATCCTGGACCGGCCGCGCCACGAGGGCCTGGTCAAGGAGGTCCGGGAGGCGGGCGCCCGGATCAAGTTCATCGCCGACGGCGACGTCGCCGGCGCGATCATGGCGGCGCGTGAGGGCACCGGCGTCGACCTGCTGCTGGGCATCGGCGGTACGCCCGAGGGCATCATCACGGCCTGTGCCATGAAGTGTCTGGGCGGCACCCTGCAGGCCAAGCTGTGGCCCAAGGACGACGAGGAGCGGCAGCGCGCCCTGGACGCCGGTCACGACCTGGACAAGGTCCTGGAGATCGACGACCTGGTCCGCAGCGACAACGTCTTCTTCGTCGCCACCGGCATCACCGACGGCGAGCTGCTGCGCGGCGTGCGCTACCGCGCCGAGACCGCCTACACCCAGTCCCTGGTGATGCGGTCCAAGTCCGGCACGATCCGGCAGATCGACTCCCAGCACCGGCTGTCGAAGCTGCGCGCCTACAGCTCCGTGGACTTCGAGCGCCCCAGCTGACGGCTCCCGCCGGGACGACCGCGGACGCACTTCGCCCCCGCCGGAGAGGCTCCGGCGGGGGCGAAGTGGCCCATACGCGCGGTCTGTTCAGCCGGCCGCGGGCATATGGGCCGCACGCTGCAGTTCGGACTCCCGGCGCCGGCGCCGGGTCAGCACGACCCGGCGCTCGGCCGCGGTGAGCCCGCCCCAGACGCCGTACGGCTCCGGCTGGAGCAGCGCGTGTTCCCGGCACTCGACCATGACCGGGCAGCGGGCGCAGACCCGCTTCGCGGCCTCTTCCCTGGCCAGTCGCGCGGCGGTCGGCTCCTTCGACGGGGCGAAGAACAGCCCGGCTTCGTCCCGGCGGCACACCGCCTCGGAATGCCAGGGACCGGCCTCGTCGCGCGCAGGCACTCGCGGGGACGGAACGACAGCGGCATCCTGCAGGGGCTGATGCGGTAGCAGCACGGTCTACTCCTGACGACGGCTTCGGCGAGAGAAATCACCCTTGCCCGTCTCGCTGCGCACGGCCTCTTTCCGCACCCCGCAGCCGTACGAGAGACGATGCACCAGCCCTACCCGCTGTGCGCACGCTTATGCACACCGTGGCGATCGTGCGGAAACGAGATCACGCGACAACGCGAAAAGTCGCACCGCACCCCGGGACATACGCACCTCAGCGGCCGCCGTCGTGCCTCCTGCGGAAGCGGTCCCGGCGCTCCTGCCGCTCCAGGCGATGCCGTTCGTGCCACTCGCGGTGCCGCTCGCGGTGCTCGTCGCGGAGCTGCCGGCGCAGTTCGCGGTGGTTCTCGCGCAGCCGGTCGCGCAGGTCGCCGATCAGCGCCCCGCGCTTGGGCCGGGCCTCCACGCTGCCCAGGATCGCGTAGCCGTTGACCTGGATCTGCGGGGCGTCGCCGTCCTCCGCCTCATGGGTGTCGATCTCGAAGGCGCCCAGGATCCCGGAGCCGCTGCTGCGCAGCGTGACGTTCTCCGGCACCCGGATCTCCACGCTCCCGAAGAGGGAGGTGACGGTGATCTGGACCTGCTGCTGCGGGAAGACCGCCTCGGTCAGGTCGATCTCGACGGAACCGAAGATCGCCACGGCGTTGATCCGCGCCGGGACGTGCCAGCGCCCCTTGCGGGTGGCGGCGCTGAAGATCGCGACGAGGTTCTGGTCCGGCTGCGGCGCTCCGGTGCCGTACGCGGTCGCCGACGCGTCCGGTCCCGGCCGCGGACGGCCGCCGGCCGCCGGCAGGTCGCGGACGACCGGCTCCAGCTCGCCCAGGGTCTTGGCGCGGTAGACCGTGTCGATCCGCTCGGCGTGCTCCTCGGGATCGAGGCGGCCCTCGGCCAGCGCCTCCCGGAGGATCGCGGCGATCCGGTCGCGGTCCGCGTCGGACGCCCGGATGTCCGCCTCGGCCACGGGCGCGCCCGCGGGCCTGGTCCCGGCCTTCGTCAGGTCCACCGTTTGGGGGGTCTCGGGGCCCACTCGTCCCCCGTTGTCTGCATCCACCGCCCCAGCGTACCGAAACGCGATAGATCGCGACTAGGTATCGCAGGACCGGACCGCACATCCGCCCGAACCGGAGTCGGCACCGCCGCCCGAACCGGAGCCTGCCGCCGACTGAGCCTCACCTCACAGCCGCGCCCGCGCGCCGGGGTTCTACGCTGTTGGGGCGCTGCCGTAGAAGCCAGCCAGACCCCTCCGAGTAAGGATGAACCGCCACCATGCCGGAATTCGCCTACACCGACCTGCTCCCCACCGGCGAGGACAAGACCCCGTACCGCCTCATCACGAAGGAAGGTGTCAGCACCTTCGAGGCCGACGGCCGGACGTTCCTCAAGGTCGAGCCGGAGGCGCTGCGCAAGCTGGCCGAAGCGGCGATCCATGACATCCAGCACTACCTGCGCCCCGAGCACCTCGGGCAGCTCCGGAAGATCATCGACGACCCCGAGGCCTCGGCCAACGACAAGTTCGTCGCCCTCGACCTGCTGAAGAACGCCAACATCGCGGCCGCCGGCGTGCTGCCCATGTGCCAGGACACCGGCACCGCGATCGTGATGGGCAAGCGCGGCCAGAACGTGCTCACCGAGGGCGGCGACTCCGAAGCGCTCTCCCGCGGCATCTTCGACGCGTACACCCGGCTGAACCTGCGCTACTCGCAGATGGCCCCGCTGACCATGTGGGAGGAGAAGAACACCGGCTCCAACCTCCCGGCGCAGATCGAGCTGTACGCGACCGACGGCGGCGCCTACAAGTTCCTCTTCATGGCCAAGGGCGGCGGCAGCGCCAACAAGTCGTTCCTCTACCAGGAGACCAAGGCGGTCCTCAACGAGGCCTCCATGATGAAGTTCCTGGAGCAGAAGATCCGCTCGCTCGGTACGGCCGCCTGCCCGCCGTACCACCTCGCGATCGTCGTCGGCGGCACCTCGGCCGAGTACGCGCTCAAGACCGCCAAGTACGCCTCCGCGCACTACCTGGACGAGCTGCCCGCCGAGGGCTCCGCCACCGGCCACGGCTTCCGCGACAAGGAGCTGGAGGACAAGGTCTTCGAGCTGACGCAGAAGATCGGCATCGGCGCGCAGTTCGGCGGCAAGTACTTCTGCCACGACGTCCGCGTGGTCCGCCTCCCCCGGCACGGCGCCTCCTGCCCGGTCGCCATCGCCGTCTCCTGCTCGGCCGACCGCCAGGCCGTCGCCAAGATCACCGCCGAGGGCGTCTTCCTGGAGCAGCTGGAGACCGACCCGGCCCGCTTCCTGCCGGAGACCACGGACGAGGAACTGACCGAGGGCGCCGGCCCCGACCTCGACGCGGTCGCCGTCGACCTCAACCGCCCCATGGACGAGGTCCTCGCCGAGCTGACCAAGCACCCGGTCAAGACCCGGCTGTCCCTGACCGGCACGCTGGTCGTCGCCCGCGACATCGCGCACGCCAAGATCAAGGAGCGTCTGGACGCCGGCGAGGAGATGCCGCAGTACCTCAAGGACCACCCGGTCTACTACGCGGGCCCGGCCAAGACCCCCGAGGGCTACGCCTCCGGCTCGTTCGGCCCGACGACCGCGGGCCGGATGGACGCCTACGTCGAGCAGTTCCAGGCCGCCGGCGGCTCGAAGGTCATGCTCGCCAAGGGCAACCGCTCCCAGCAGGTCACCGACGCCTGCGCCGCCCACGGTGGCTTCTACCTCGGCTCCATCGGCGGCCCGGCCGCCCGCCTGGCCCAGGACTGCATCAAGAAGGTCGAGGTCCTCGAATACGAGGAGCTCGGCATGGAGGCCGTCTGGAAGATCGAGGTCGAGGACTTCCCCGCCTTCATCGTCGTCGACGACAAGGGCAACGACTTCTTCCAGGACCCCTCCCCGGCCCCGACGTTCACCAGCATCCCGGTCCGCCAGGGCGCCTGACCCGTCCGGCCCACCCGGCCCGCCGCACCCCACCGTCCCGCCGAGCGAACCGCCGGCGGGACGGTGGCGTCGGGCGGGAACAGATCCCCTTCCCCGGGCACTGTCATAGGTATGAGTGACACGAGTGCAGTGGGTGACGGCGACGGCTTCCGGGTGGAGCACGACTCGATGGGCGAGGTCCGGGTGCCCGCGGGGGCCAAGTGGCGGGCGCAGACGCAGCGGGCGGTGGAGAACTTCCCCGTTTCCGGGCAGCGGCTGGAGCGGGCGCACATCGAGGCGCTGGCACGGATCAAGGGCGCGGCCGCCACGGTGAACGCCCGGCTGGGGGTACTGGACAAGGACATCGCGGAGGCGGTGCAGGAGGCGGCCGCGGCGGTCGCCGGCGGCGAGTGGGACGCGCACTTCCCGGTCGACGTGTTCCAGACCGGCTCCGGGACGTCGTCGAACATGAACACCAACGAGGTCATCGCCACCCTCGCGAGCGAGCGGCTGGGGCGGGACGTCCACCCGAACGACCACGTCAACGCGAGCCAGTCGTCGAACGACGTCTTTCCGTCGTCGATCCACATCGCGGCCACTTCGGCGGTGCTGAACGATCTGATTCCGGCGCTGGAGCATCTGGCGGCGGCGTTCGAGCGGAAGGCGGAGGAATTCGCGGACGTCGTGAAGTCGGGGCGGACGCATTTGATGGATGCCACGCCGGTGACGCTGGGACAGGAATTCGGCGGATACGCCGCCCAGGTGCGGTACGGCGTGGAGCGGCTGCGGAGTGCGGTGCCGCGGCTGGCGGAGCTGCCGCTCGGCGGTACGGCCGTCGGGACGGGCATCAATACGCCGCCGGGATTCTCCGCGGCGGTGATCGCGGAAGTGGCCCGGGCGACCGGGCTGCCGCTGACCGAGGCGCGCAATCATTTCGAGGCGCAGGGCGCGCGGGACGGCATCGTCGAGACCAGCGGGCAGCTGCGGACGATCGCGGTCGGGCTGACGAAGATCGCCAATGACCTGCGGTGGATGGCGTCGGGGCCGCGCACCGGTCTCGCCGAGATCAATCTGCCGGACCTCCAGCCCGGTTCGTCGATCATGCCGGGGAAGGTCAATCCGGTGATTCCGGAGGCGGTGCTGATGGTCGCCGCACAGGTCACCGGGAATGACGCGACGGTGGCCGCGGCCGGCGCGGCCGGCAATTTCGAGCTCAATGTGATGCTCCCGGTGATCGCGCGGAACGTCCTCGAATCGATCCGGCTGCTCGGGAATGTGGCGCGGCTGCTGGCGGACCGCACGGTCGACGGCATCACGGCCAATGCGGAACGGGCCCGCGAATACGCCGAATCGTCGCCGTCCGTGGTCACCCCGCTGAACAAGTACCTCGGTTACGAAGAGGCGGCGAAGGTGGCGAAGAAATCGCTCGCCGAACGGAGGACGATCCGTCAGGTGGTCCTGGACGAGGGGTACGTGGAGCGCGGCTGCTCACCGAGGAGCAGCTGGACGAGGCGCTGGACGTGCTGCGCATGACCCACCCGTGACCATGTCCCGGTAGCCGTGCCGCCATGGCCATGACCCGCCCGTAACACCGCAAGGAAGGTACGTTACCGCTCCCGTAACGCCCGCTGCGTCTCATGTCACGGCGGGCGTCACACGGCACCCCTAAAAATCTGCCCATGACAGCGGACATGGTGGACACGGCGGAAGGCGAGGCGGCCGGCGGCGCGGGACGTCCGGGGTGCGGCAGGTGGCGGCGGAGGGCGCGGCGGGCCGCTGGGCGCCGGGCGACCACATCCTGTGGCGCTACCGCGACAACGCCGATCCGGGGCGCTTCCACATCTGCCGGCCGATGACCGTCGTCCAGGACACCGAGGAGCTGCTGGCGGTGTGGATGGCGCCGGGGACCGCGTGCATCAAGCCGGTGCTGGCCGACGGCACGCCGGTGCACCGCGAGCCGCTCGCGACCCGCTACACCAAACCGCGCCGGACCACCCACGACCACTGGTTCGGCACCGGCGTGCTGAAGCTCGCGCGGCCCGGCGACCCCTGGTCGGTCTGGCTCTTCTGGGAGCAGGGCTGGCAGTTCAAGAACTGGTACGTCAACCTGGAGCAGCCGCGCCGTCGTTGGTCAGGGGGAATTGACTCCGAGGACCATTTCCTCGACATCTGCGTCTATCCGGACCGGCACTGGGAGTGGCGGGACGAGGACGAATTCGCACAGGCGCAGCGGGACGGGCTGATGACGCACGCGCGGGCCGCGGAGGTCCGGTCCGCCGGACGGGCCGCGATCGCACAGATCTCGGCCTGGCGCGGACCGTACTCGGACGGCTGGGAGGACTGGCGGCCCGACCCGGCCTGGGACGTCCCCCGGCTCCCGGAGGACTGGGACCGCGCACCGGATCGTTTGCGGTCGTGAGGGAGTGAAGTGAAAAGGGGTACCGGAAGTGGGAGTGAAGGGGGCGGACCGTGGAAAGGTGCGCCTTTGGGCAAAGCTGTTCCCCGCGGGGCGAGGAGCCGGTCCGAGCCCCCTTGCTGCGCCCGGGTCTTCAAACGTAGGATCGTCCTCCGCAAGACTGCACAGGCGCAACTCCAGAACTGGAAAACGAACTTGACCGCGGTCGCAGGAGGGGCGAGGTCGTGAGCGCGAAGAGCTACGACGAGTACGAGGGCCTGAACCGGTTAGCGCTGGACCGGGCCGGGCAGGCCGAGGCGTTCGACGCCATCGGCGACCGCTACAACGACGCCTTTCCGCACAAGGAGGGCCAGCTGGCCTCCGGCACCTGGCTGGCCGGTGCCCTGCCCGCGGGCGCCGTGTCCTGGACGTCGGGTGTGGTTCGGGCCTGCCGACCGCCCGTCAGCTCTCCGACGCCGGGCACCGCGTGGTCGGTATCGATCTCTCCCCCTCCATGGTCAAGCTGGCCCGGACAACGCCCCGGGCGCGGAGTTCCACCGGCTGGACATCGCCGATCTGCGCGGCGGCCGGCTCGGCGGCCCCGGCTCCTTCGACGGTGTCGCCGCTTATTTCTCGCTGTTGATGCTGCCCCGTGCGGAAATCCCTTACGCACTGGGCCTGCTGCATGATCTGCTACGACCCGGTGGCTGCTGGCCCTGTCGATGGTCGAGGCGGACGTGGACGACTTCCCGATCCCGTTCCTGGGCAACACGATCCGGGTATCGGGTTACCTGCGGGACGACCTGCGCCGGGTCGTGCACGACGCCGGTTTCGACGTCGTCGGGAGGACGCCTACGCCTACGCCCCGGCGAGCACGGACGTACCACCCGAGATCCAGCTCTTTCTGCACCTGCGACGCGCCTGAAACGCAGCGCGTCGGGCGCGTCCCGTACGGGCTGCGCGCCCGGAACGCGGCGCGTCGGACGCGCAGCCCCGGACGGATGGAATCCCACGCGTGACGGAGCATCCCACCTCCCACGAATCGCGGCGGTCGGCCCCGACCGCCGCGCCCTCGGCGTCCCCTGCGCGGGGCCGGGCCGGACGCCGCCGCTGGGCGCCGTCCCGGACCCGCGCGGCGCCCTGCAGCGCCCCGCCACGGCCGGCTTCGTCCCGGCGGGGCCGCCGGCCGGCCGGGCCGACCGCGAGCCGCCCGCGGACCACGGCGCGGCCCGGGACGACGCGGCGATTCCGTACGGGGAGGCGTACGGGGACACCTTCGGCGGCGCGGGCGCGTACCGTGGCGCGAGCAGGTACAGCGGCGCGAACGCCTATGGCGGCGCGGACACTTACGGCGGCGACCCCTGGGGCGCCGACTCATACGGGGAGGTGGCCATGCCGGCGAGCGGGCGGCCGGGCGCGCACCGGACGGGGAGCGCGAGACGGCCCCGGCGCGGCGGCGGGTGGCACAGGGCGCGGTGGGCCGCGCGGGCACGCCGGATCCGGGCGAGGAGCCGCACCGCGGGAGCGTACGCGGCCCGGCGGCGAGGGCATCGGGCGGCCGCGGGACGGCGGCGCCGGACGGTCCCGGCCACGCGGCGGGGAGGCCGGCGGGGCGGTGCCCGGCCGGGCGCCGGCCGGGGAGGCGACCGGTGCGCAGGTGCCGGCGCCGGCCGGGCCGCCGTCGGGTCCGCCGCCCGCTCCGCTGCCGCCCGCCGGCCCGGCGCGCTCGGCGCATCCGGGCGAGAGCGGTGAGGTCGCGGCGGCCCGGCAGGCGGGCGGTGACCGGCTGCGGTTCATCGGTGCGGCGACCCGGCGGATCGCCCGCGGCATCGACCTCGACGAGATCGTGCTGGGGCTGTGCCGGGCGACGGTGCCGACCTTCGCCGACGCGATCCTGGTGTATCTGCGCGATCCGCTGCCGGTGGGCGACGAGCGGCCCACCGGGCCGGTGGTGCTGCGGCTGCGGCGCACCGACCGGATCCCGGAGGAGCCGGACACCAACGGCGGGCGGCTGCCGGTGCTGCCCGCGCAGCCCGATCTGGGCCGGCGATGGGCGGCAGCGCCGCGGAGCTGGCCGAGGTGCGGCCCGGCGGTCCGCTGGCGGAGGTACTGCGGGGCGTGCGGCCGCTGTTCGGCGAGGCGCAGGCGGCCCGGACCGCGCTGCCCGAGCTGCTGGGGCCCGATCCGCGGCTGCCCGGCGGCCACCGGTGATCCTGGCGCCGCTGCGCGGCCGGCGGCGGGTGATCGGTGCGGCGGTGTTCCTGCGCCGGCCCGACCGGCCGGCGTTCGAGCCGGACGATCTGCTGGTGGCGGCGCAGTTGGCGACGCACACCGCGCTGGGCGTCGACAAGGCGGTGCTGTACGGCCGGGAGGCGTACATCGCCGACGCGCTGCAGCGCACGATGCTGCCGGACTCGCTGCCGCAGCCGACCGGGGTGCGGCTGGCCAGCCGCTATCTGCCGGCCGCGGAGACGGCCCGGGTCGGCGGTGACTGGTACGACGCGATCCCGCTGCCGGGCAGCCGGGTGGCGCTGGTGGTCGGTGACGTCATGGGGCATTCGATGACCTCGGCGGCGATCATGGGCCAACTGCGCGCCACCGCGCAGACCCTGGCCGGTCTCGACCTGCCGCCGCAGGAGGTGCTGCACCACCTCGACGAGCAGGCCCAGCGGCTCGGTTCGGACCGGATGGCGACGTGCCTGTACGCGGTGTACGACCCGGTCGCGCACCGGATCACGATCGCCAACGCGGGCCATCCGCCGCCGCTGATGCTGCACCGCGGCGGCGCGGAGGTGCTGCGGGTGCCGCCGGGCGCGCCGATCGGTGTCGGCGGGGTGGACTTCGAGGCGGTGGAGCTGGACGCGCCGGCGGGGCCACGCTCGTGCTGTACACCGACGGTCTGGTGGAGTCGCGGATCCGGGACGTGTGGACCGGAATCGAGCAGCTGCGGGAGCGGCTGGCGGAGACGGCCCGGCTGACGGGCCCGCATCCGCCGCCGCTGGAGCCGCTGTGCGACGAGGTGCTGGACATGCTCGGGCCGGGCGACCGGGACGACGACATCGCGCTGCTGGCGGCCCGGTTCGACGGGATCGCGCCGAGCGACGTCGCGTACTGGTACCTGGACCCGAAGGCGCAGACCGCCGGGCAGGCCCGCCGGCTGGCCCGCCGGGCGCTGGCGCGCTGGGGTCTGGACGACCTCACCGATCAGCTGGAGCTGCTGGTCAGTGAGGTGGTGACGAACGCGGTGCGGTACGCCGAGCGGCCGATCACGCTGCGGCTGCTGCGCACGGACGTGCTGCGCTGCGAGGTCGGGGACGACGTGCCGCAGTTGCCGCGGCTGCGGCAGGCCCGGCCGTCGGACGAGGGCGGGGGGGCTCTACCTCGTCAACCGGATGGCCCGGCGCTGGGGCGCGACCCGGCTGAGCATGGGCAAGGTGGTCTGGTTCGAGCTGACCATGCCGCCGGGACACCGCGCCGCTGAGAGCCCGGCCCGCGGGCTCCGGCCCGTACGGCAACACCGCGGCCCCCGCCGGATCCGGCGGGGGCCGCGGTGTTGTCGTTCCGGACCGCTGCCCAGCGTCAGTTGAAGCCGGGCAGGCTGTTGGCGCCCTTGGTGCCGCCGTTGTCGTTGCCGGTGGTGCCGCCGTCGGCGCCGCTGGTGGTGCCGCTGGTGTCACCGCCGTCCACGCCGCCGTCCGGCGGGGAGGCCGTGTCGCTCGGGGTGGTCGGGCTGCTCGGGCGGCCGCTCGGGTGTGCGACGGCCGGCCGGACGGGGACGACGGGGTGCCGCTGGGCGTGCTGCTCGGGGTGCCGGTCGGCGACGGGGTCGTCGACGGGGTGGCGGTCGGCGTCGGGCTGGTGGTCGGCGGGATCGCGGCGCCCATGTCCGTCTCCAGGTCGAAGTCGCCGCCGGTGTTGCCGCCGAGCGCGTTCTGGGTGTAGTCCGCCCACACCTTGGCCGGGTAGCCGCCGCCGTTGACCCGGCCGCCGCCACCGGTGCCCTTGAGGGTCACCTGGGCACCGCCCTTGGGCGACTCGCCGAACATGCCGACCGCGGTGACCAGCTTGGGCGTGTAGCCCACGAACCACGCCGACTTGTTGTCGTCGGAGGTACCGGTCTTGCCGGCCGCCTGGTAGGCGGTGTTCTTGACGGACTCCGAGGCGGTGCCGTCGTTGACCACGCCGGTGAGGACGGAGGTCAGGGTGTCGGCGGTCCGGCGGCTGAGGACGTCCGGGCCGATCGGGTCCTTCAGCGGCAGATCGTTGTCCACGCCGTTGACGGTGTGCACGGCCTTGGTCACCACCGCGGGCGTGACCTTCTTGCCGTGGTTGTCGAACGTGGCGTACGCGCCGGCCATCTGGAGCGGGCTGGCGCCCATGGTGCCCAGGGTCATGGCCGGCTTGACGTCCATCTTGGAGCCGTCCATGCCGAGGCTGACCGCGGTCTTCTTCACGTTGTCCAGGCCGACGTCCGCGCCCATCTGTGCGAAGACCGAGTTGACGGAGTTGTTGGTGGCCGTCTGGACGGTGATCTTGTCGTAGTTGCGCTCGTCCTCGTTGGGCGGCGCGAAGGGGATGGTGCCGCCGACGACCGGACGGCGGTTGCGGCCGTCGTAGATCGTGTTCGGGGTGATCGGCACGCCGTCATGCGTGGTCGCGTTGTGCTCCATCGCCGAGGCGAGGATCAGCGGCTTGAACGTGGAGGCCGGCTGGTAGTCGGAGCGGGTCGCGTTGTTGGTGTAGTGCTTGGGATAGCCCGCACCGCCGTACATCGCCACGACGTGCCCGGTCTTCGGGTCGACCGAGGTCGCGCCCAGCTGGGCGTCCGCGTCGACCTTGCGGGTCTTGGGTTCAGGTCGGCGGTCAGCTTGTGCTTGACCGCCCGCTCCAGCGCCTTCTGCTTGTCCTTCTGGATGCCGAGGGTGATCGTCCAGCCACCGGCGTCGAACTGCTTGCCGTCGACGCCCTGGGCCATCAGCTCCCGCTTGGCCTCCGCGACGATGTAGCTGGTCTGCCCGCTGACGCCGGGCAGCGGCTTGGGGTCCTTCGGCCGCTGGAACTTCTGCTTGGCGCGCTGCTGCGGCGAGAGCCAGTGCATCTCGACCATGTTGTTCAGCGTGTACGCCCAGCGCTCCTGGACCCGCTTCTTGCCGTCCTTGGTCGCGAGGGACCAGTCGTACTGGTTCGGCGCCTGGAGCAGCGAGGCGAGGTAGGCGCCCTGCGAGACGGTGAGCTTGTCGACGTCCACGCCGTAGTAGGCGCGGGCGGCGGCCTGGATGCCGTAGGCGCCTCGGCCGTAGTAGCTGGTGTTGAGGTAGCCGGCGAGGATCTTGTCCTTGCCCAGCTTGTTGTCCACCTTCAGCGAGATGACGATCTCCTGGAGCTTGCGGCTGACCGTCTGCTCCTGCGTCAGGTAGTAGTTCTTGACGTACTGCTGGGTGATCGTCGAGCCGCCCTGCTTCCCCTTGCCCATCAGGGTGTTGAGGATGCCGCGCGCGGTGCCCATCAGGTCGACGCCGGAGTCGTGGTAGAAGTTCTTGTTCTCGGCGGCGACGAAGGTGCGCTGCACCGCCCAGGGGATCCGGTCGAGGGAGACGTTCTCGCGGTTGACCTGGCCGACCCGGGCCATGACCTTGCCGTCGGCGTACTTGTAGACGTTGCTCTGGAGCTGGGCCTGCTTGTTGCCGTCATTGGGGATGTCCACGTACAGGTACAGCCCGATGAAGCCGAGGATGCCCAGCAGGCACACCCCGAGGAAGGTTCCGAGGATCTTCTTCCAGGTGAAGAGGCGGCGTATGCCGGACTTCTTCTGCTTCGTTTTGGCCCGGCGGGCGCTCCCCTGCTGCGCCCGTCTCGCTTCCGCTCGGCCCATCGCTTCGACAACTCCAGTCGTTCCGCCCCCAGCTAACTCAGCTGTTGAAGCTAACACCGCATCTGTCAACAAATACTCATCGATCAAGGCTTTTCCTGACGTGACAAACAGCACCCGGCCCGACGGAACCATGGGGTGGGTTTTCTGCGTCGCCCGGCGCTCACCTGCGCACTTGTCGTAAATCGGGCCCGGCTCCGGGACTGGACGGCCCGGCCTCCCGTCCATTAATCTGCTATCACTTTGCTAGACCAGCGCAATCATCGAATGCGGCGGACATCACGCGCCGCATCGGGAGAAACGGGGATCTTCATGTCCGACCAACCCACGGCCGACCACCTCACCGGCCCCGCCTCCGGCGACGACCTCGCCGTGACCGCCCCCGAGATGCCCCGCCCGCAGATCCGCGAGGTCAGGGCGCACAGCATCGCGGGCGGGCTCGCCCTGCTGCTGACCGTGCTCGGCGTGGCCCTGGGCGTCGGCGCGATCGCCGTCGGCGGCTTCCTCGCCGACGGCGGCAACAAGGCGGTCGGCATACCGCTGATCCTCGCCGGCGCGGCGATCCTCCTCGGCTCGCTCTTCTGCATGACCGGCGTGAAGATGGTCGCGCCCGGCGAGGCCCGGGTCATCCAGCTCTTCGGGCGGTACGTCGGCACCATCCGCACCGACGGCCTGCGCTGGGTCAACCCGCTGACCACGGCCCGCAGCATCTCCACCCGGGTGCGCAACCACGAGACCGCGGTCCTGAAGGTCAACGACGCCTACGGCAACCCGATCGAGCTGGCCTCGGTCGTGGTCTGGCAGGTGGAGGACACCGCCCAGGCACTGTTCGAGGTCGACGACTTCCTGGAGTTCGTCGCCACCCAGGCCGAGGCGGCGGTCCGGCACATCGCGATCGAGTACCCCTATGACGCGCACGACGAGAACGCCCTGTCGCTGCGCGGCAACGCCGAGGAGATCACCGAGAAGCTCGCCCTGGAGCTGACCGCGCGGGTCCAGGCGGCCGGTGTACGGATCATCGAGTCCCGCTTCAGTCACCTCGCCTACGCTCCCGAGATCGCCTCGGCGATGCTCCAGCGCCAGCAGGCCGGCGCGGTGGTCGCGGCCCGCCAGCAGATCGTCGAGGGCGCGGTCGGCATGGTGGAGCAGGCGCTGGTGCGGATCAGCGAGCAGGGCATCGTCGAACTGGACGAGGAACGGAAGGCTGCCATGGTCAGCAATCTGATGGTGGTGCTGTGCGGCGACCGGGCCGCCCAGCCGGTACTGAACACGGGCTCGCTGTACCAGTGAGCACCGGAAACCCGGAGGAGCCCGGCGCCGAAGGCGGACGGCCCCCGCGCGACGGCCGCAGCAGCGCAAGCAGGTGCTGCTGCGGCTGGACCCGTTGATCCACGACGCACTGGCCCGCTGGGCGGACGACGAACTGCGCAGCGCCAACGCGCAGATCGAGTTCCTGCTCCGCAAGGCGCTCTCCGAGGCGGGGCGGCTGCCCCGGGGCGCGGGGGCGATCCCGCGCCGTGGCCGCCCGCCGAAGAAGCCGGACGACCAGCGATAACGCCGCACGTCGCGACGGCGGCCCCTGCCCCCTCCGCCTATACACCCCACGTATACACTGCCGGTACACTCCCGAGTAGGTGGTCGGCATGTCAATCGGTCATACGCTGCTGGGCCTTCTGGAGTCCGGTCCCCGCCACGGCTACGACCTCAAGCGGGCCTTCGACGAGCACTTCGGCCAGGACCGCCCGCTGCACTACGGGCAGGTCTACTCCACGATGTCCCGGCTGCTGAAGAACGGCCTGGTCGAGGTGGACGCCGTGGAGCCCGGCGCCGGCCCGGAGCGCAAGCGGTACGCGATCACCGAAGCCGGCGTCACCGATGTCGCCCAGTGGCTGGCCCGCCCGGAGAAGCCCGAGCCCTACCTGCAGTCGACGCTCTACACCAAGATCGTCCTGGCCCTGCTGACCGACCGCGACGCCGCCGAACTCCTCGACACCCAGCGCACCGAGCACCTGCGGCTGATGCGCGGACTGACCGAGCGCAAGCGCACCGGCGACCTCGCCGACCAACTGATCTGCGACCACGCGCTGTTCCATCTGGAGGCCGATCTGCGCTGGCTGGAGCTGACCGCCGCCCGGCTCGGCAAACTGGCGGAAGCGGTCCGGGCGTGACGCCCGAGGGATCCCTGCTCGCCGCCGAGGGCCTGCACAAGACCTACGGCCGCACCCCGGCCCTGGTCGGCGCGGACTTCTCGATCCACCCCGGTGAGGTCGTCGTCGTGACGGGCCCCTCCGGCTCCGGCAAGTCGACCCTGCTGCACTGCCTGGCCGGGATCATCACGTCACCGCCCTGAGCCTGCCGCCGCTGTGGCGCATGATGCGACCGGAGGGGCTGCGGACGGAGTGAGGAGGGTGGCGTGCCCGAACGGGTGAACGCCGCCGTACGGGACGCGTAAGGCCGGTTCTGCCTACGATGATGGCCTCGGCACAAGCCAACGGGAGGCATGCATGTCCGCAGCAGCTGTCGAGGGTCCCTACGCGCACGGCCGCGAGCCTCTGACACTCCTCGAACAGGCCGACCAGCTCATGAAGCAGCTCCCGGGCCACCGCGTCGAGATCCTCGGAGGCGTCCTCACCGTGACCCCACCCCCCGACCCTGCCCACGCCAAGGGGCTCTCCCGCCTCCGGCGTCCCTTCGTCTCGGCGGGGCTGGACGGCGGCCGGACGGAGGTACTGGAAGGTCTCGGCATGTGGCTTCCGGACGGCCCGGACGATTTCGCCGTTCCCGACCTCTCCGTGGTGGACGCCGACTTCCAGGATCACGTCGTCGAGTACGGGTGTTGCGACCCGGCGGTCTTCCGTATGGTGCTTGAGGTCACATCCGGGAACTACGCGAACGACCTGCGCACCAAGGTGGCCGCCTACGGCGGCGCGCGGGTCCCGGTGTACGTGATCGTCGACCGCAGGCATGAGCGGGTGCACGTACTCACCGAACCCATGGCGGACGGGTACTCCGTGCACCGAATTCACCTGGCCGGGGAGAAAGTCACCCTGCCCGAGTCGATCGGCGCCGAAGTCGTGCTGGATGTGGGGCAGGTGCTGGACGACGCCCGGCCGCCGGCTCGCCGTAGCTGACCCTCACCCCTTCACGATCCGCACCGGCAACCCCCGCAGCGCCCCCCGCAGGGCCTCGGCGAACTGCTCGAACTCCTCCTGGCGGGCCGCGCCCGTGCGCATGGCCAGGGCGATCCGGCGGGACGGGGCCGGGTCGGCGAAGTAGCCGGTGGTGAGCTGGTCGTTGCGGCCGGTCTCGACCCGGAGGGCGGTGCGCGGCAGCAGGGTCACGCCGAGGCCGCCGGCCACGAGTTGGACGAGGGTGGAGAGGCCCGCCGCGCTCGTCGTGACCGGGGTGTTCTCGTCGCGGCCGGCCTCCCGGCAGATGTCCAGGGCCTGGTCGCGCAGGCAGTGGCCCTCGTCGAGGAGCAGCAGGTCGAGTTCCTGGAGCGCCTGGCGGGGGATGTCGCCGCGGCCGCCGAGCCAGTGCTCCTTGGGCGCGACGAGCACGAAGTCCTCGTCGAAGAGCGGGAGTTCGGTGACCTGGGGGACGCCGAGCGGGACGGCGAGCAGGAGCAGATCGAGGCGTCCGTGCGCCAGGCCGTCGAGCAGCGACGCGGTCTGTTCCTCGTGGACCTGGAGGTCGAGGTCGGGGTAGGTCTCGTGGACCAGGCGGAGCACGGCCGGCAGGAGGTACGGCGCCACGGTCGGGATGACGCCGAGCCGGAGGACGCCGGTGAAGGGCGCGCGGGCCGCCTCGGCCTCCTCCATCAGATCGCCGACGGCCTCCAGGACCGTACGGGCCCGGGCCGCCACCCGCTCCCCCGCGGGCGACAGCAGCACCTTGCGCGTCGTACGCTCCAGCAGCTGCACCCCGAGGGCCTCCTCCAGCGCGGAGACCGCGCCGGACAGCGCGGGCTGGCTCATGCCGATCTCGGCCGCCGCCTCGCGGAAATGCAGATGCTCGGCCACCGCCGCGAACGCGCGCAGCTGGGCCAGGCTGGGCTGGCGGGGCCGTCCGTTCTGACTGGCTGGCGACACCACTGATAACCACCTCCGATCAACATTCACCAGTCTAGCTATTTCCCTGATCAATGCCTCGTGTGGCACTGTGAGTTCCGTCCAAGCCTCAAGGAAAGACCCCAAAAGGGAATTTCTACGCAACAAGGAGAGCGCGTGCTCACTGTCGGTGACAAGTTCCCCGAGTTCGACCTGACTGCCTGTGTCTCGCTGGAGAAGGGCAAGGAGTTCGAGCAGATCAACCACAAGACCTACGAGGGCAAGTGGAAGATCGTCTTCGCGTGGCCCAAGGACTTCACCTTCGTGTGCCCGACCGAGATCGCCGCGTTCGGCAAGCTGAACGAGGAGTTCGCCGACCGTGACGCGCAGGTCCTCGGCTTCTCCGGTGACTCCGAGTTCGTGCACCACGCCTGGCGCAAGGACCACCCGGACCTGACCGACCTGCCCTTCCCGATGCTCGCCGACTCGAAGCACGAGCTCATGCGCGACCTCGGCATCGAGGGCGAGGACGGCTTCGCGCAGCGCGCCGTCTTCATCGTCGACCAGAACAACGAGATCCAGTTCACGATGGTGACCGCCGGCTCCGTCGGCCGTAACCCCAAGGAGGTCCTGCGGGTCCTCGACGCCCTCCAGACGGACGAGCTGTGCCCGTGCAACTGGAGCAAGGGCGAGGACACCCTGGACCCGGTCTCGCTGCTGGCTGGTGAGTGAGACCCATGGCCCTCGATGACCTGAAGTCCGCGGTCCCGGACTACGCCAAGGACCTCAAGCTGAACCTCGGTTCGGTGATCGGCAACAGCGACCTGCCGCAGCAGCAGCTGTGGGGCACGGTCCTGGCCTGCGCGATCGCCTCCCGTTCGCCGAAGGTGCTGCGCGAGCTGGAGCCCGAGGCGAAGGCGAACCTCTCCGCCGAGGCGTACACCGCCGCCAAGTCGGCCGCCGCCATCATGGCGATGAACAACGTCTTCTACCGGACCCGGCACCTGCTGTCGGACCCGGAGTACGGCACCCTGCGCGCCGGCCTGCGGATGAACGTCATCGGCAACCCGGGCGTCGACAAGGTCGACTTCGAGCTGTGGTCGCTGGCCGTCTCGGCCATCAACGGCTGCGGCATGTGCCTGGACTCGCACGAGCAGGTGCTGCGCAAGGCCGGTGTGGAGCGCGAGACGATCCAGGAGGCGGTCAAGATCGCCTCCGTCCTGCAGGCCGTCGGCGCCACCCTGGACGCCGAGGCCGCACTCGCCGAGTGACCCGGTAGCCGTACGGCGCCCGAAACACGCAGAACCCCGCGGACGTTGCGTCGTCCGCGGGGTTCTCGCGTTGCCGGGTGCTAGCCCCGGTCCTCCTCGTCGTCGCTCCGGGTCCGCCGGACCGGCGGCGGGGTCGGTGCCACCCCGATCGCGGTGGCACCGCGCGGGCCACCGACATCCGCACCGCCTGCTCCCGGGAGTACGACCGCAGATACCCGACGGCCGTGTTGGTGACCGCCACCAGGGGCACCGCGACGACCGCACCGCCGATCCCGGCGATCAGTCCGCCGGCCGCGACCGAGAGGATCACCGCGAGCGGGTGGACCCGGACCGCCCGGCCCAGGATGAACGGCTGCAGCACATGACCCTCGATCTGCTGCACGGCCAGCACCACCGCCAGCACCATCAGCCCCGTGAACACGCCCTGGGTGACCAGCGCGACCACGCACGCCAGCGCACCCGAGACGACCGCGCCGACCAGCGGGATGAAGGCGAACAGGAAGATGAAGACGGCGAGCGGGACGGCCAGCGGCACATTGAGGAAGTACAGCCCGATGCCGATGAAGATGGCGTCGATGAGCGCCACGATGACCGTGCCGCGCACATAGGCGGTCAGGGTGCGCCAGGCCCGCGGCCCGGCGCCCGCCACGCCCTCCCGGGCCGCGCCCGGGACGAGCTTGAGCACCCACTCCCAGATCCGCCGCCCGTCGTAGAGCAGGAACAGGGTGGTGAACATGGCCAGCAGGATGCCGGTGAAGACCTCCAGGACGACGGTGACGCCCTCCAGGCCGGCCGAGGTGATCGCCTCGGTGTTGGCGCCGATGGCGTCCTGCAGGTTCTTGGCGATGCTGTTGATCTGACTCTCGGTCACATGGAACGGGCTCTTCAGCAGCCAGCCCTTGAGCTCGCTGATGCCCTCCTGGATGCGACTGGAGACCGAGTCGATGTTGTCCTGGACCTGCCACACGACGAACCAGCCGACCAGGCCCATGACCACGAAGCCGCCGATGAAGGTCAGCGCGGTGGCCGGCCCGCGCGGCAGCCCGCGCCGCCGCAGCCAGCCGACCGTCGGCTGGAGCAGCGCGGTGATCAGCATCGCCGCGATGAAGGACAGCACGACCAGCTGGATGCTGGTGATCACTTGCGCCAGCACCCAGAGCGTGGCGGCCAGCACCAGCAGTCGCCAGCCCGCCTCCGCGGCGACCCGTACGCCCCACGGCACGGCGTCGACCGGATCGGGCCGGGCCGCCACGGCCGGCGCGTACGAGGGCGGCGCGGGCACGGAGTCCGGCACCCGCGGGGCGGCCGGCGGTGCGCTCTCCGCGGCCGTGCCCGGATGCGGTACGCCGTCCCCGGCCCCCGGCAGCTGCGTACGGGGCACGGCGAGCGTGGCCACCGGCCCGGCGGCCGCCGACCCGGCGGGCACCGGCGTCACCGTGTGCTCGCCGCGCCTCAGCTCGTCGTCCGGGTCACCCGCTTCTGCCGCGGCGGCCTCGGCACGGCGGCGCTGTTCCTCCAGCCGCTGCGAGAGCCGCGTCAGACCGGCGCCGAGGCCACCGACCCACTGAGGCAATCTGGACATCTGCCTTCCTCTTCCCCTCCCGTGGCCACGTTGACGGGCACGACGTTACCCGTGCGCGACGCACGAAACCCCCGACGCGGTGCGTTCGGGGGTTTCGAGAGGCGCTGAGTGCGGCCGATGAGCCTAGTACCAGCTGTTCGCCTGCCAGAACGACCAGGCGCCGCAGGGGCTGCCGTAGCGGTCGTTCATGTAGTTCAGGCCCCACTTGATCTGGGTCGCCGGGTTCGTCTGCCAGTCGGAGCCCGCGGAGGCCATCTTCGAGCCGGGCAGCGCCTGGACGAGGCCGTAGGCGCCCGAGCCGGCGTTGGTGGCACGGTAGTTCCAGCCGGACTCGTGGCTCACGATGTTGCTGAAGCACTGGAACTGGTCGCCGGCCATCATCTGGCGCGCGATGGCCTGCGTCTCCGCGATGCTGTACGAGCTCTTGCCGACCAGGTCGCCGAGGTCGGTGCGCGAGGAGGAGCGGGACGCGGCCAGCTCCTTCTTCTTGCGCGCGTCGGCTTCCTTCTTGGCCTGCTGGTCCGCGGCGTCCTTCTTGCTCTGCGCGGTCTCCGCGGCGGCCTTGCGCGCGGCCTCCTGGGCAGACTTGAGGGCTGACGTGTCCGCCTGGGTGGACGCGTCGTCCGCCTGCTGCGTCAGGGAAGC
The DNA here is from genome assembly GCF_026153355.1 of Streptomyces endophytica. GTDB lineage: Bacteria > Actinomycetota > Actinomycetes > Streptomycetales > Streptomycetaceae > Streptomyces > Streptomyces endophytica. The sequence continues at coordinate 940,618 of NZ_CP110636.1, forward strand.
CGTCTGCACCTGGGCCTGGGCGCCCGCGGGGATGTCGGCAATGGTCGTCGCATCGGCAGCGGTGGCCTCGGCGTTGACCGTGGCGGGCTGCCCTGCAGCGACGCCGACGACGGCGCCGACGGTGGTGACCGCGGTGGCGGATGCCACGGCGAATCCCCGGACCGAGATCCGGCTCACACGATTTCCTTCCAGCGTCGCCCGCTTAGGTGACCTCGCGGGCGCAATCGTGCCCCTGACGCTGGCCTCCCCTTGTTCCGGGCCCTGTTGAGCGGGCGGGACCGGCTGGTCACGGGAGGCACTGGCCCGGTACGTCCCCCTCGGGGTCCGCGTGGTGCTCGGGCGGCATACGGCTACTCACTATGAAGTTCGGTTGTTCTGCACCGCTGGGGGTGCGGATGCCGTATGCGGGGCCTGACAGGACCCAGACTCTGCCCGAACGACACACCGGGAATCAATTCCCGGCCGGGTGTGAAAGCTCACACCTCGTTTACCCCAGAGTATTTTCGGATATCGGCGCGCAGCAGAACGCCGCCCGGCTAAGCTCCTTCGCTTCGCCGGGCGGCGCCGCTTTACAGCGGGTCAGATCCGGACAACTGGCCGGATCCAAGCGGTTGTCCAGGGCGGACGGGTCAGACCCTGCCGTCCTCCAGCATTTCGGTCACCAGTGCCGCAATCGGCGACCGTTCCGAGCGGTTCAGGGTGACATGGGCGAAAAGCGGATGTCCTTTCAGCTTCTCGACGACCGCGACCACTCCGTCGTAGCGCCCGACCCGGAGGTTGTCCCGCTGGGCGACGTCATGGGTGAGCACGACCCGGGAGTTGGCCCCGATACGGGACAGAACCGTCAAAAGGACATTGCGCTCCAGGGACTGGGCCTCGTCCACGATGACGAACGCGTCGTGCAGCGACCGCCCGCGGATGTGGGTCAGCGGCAGCACCTCCAACATGCCGCGGCCCACCACCTCTTCGATGACGTCCTTGGTGGTCACCGCGGACAGCGTGTCGAAGACGGCCTGCGCCCAGGGGCTCATCTTCTCCGCCTCGCTGCCCGGCAGATAGCCCAGTTCCTGCCCGCCGACCGCGTACAGCGGGCGGAACACCATCACCTTGCGGTGCTGCCGGCGCTCCAGCACCGCCTCCAGACCCGCGCACAGCGCCAGCGCCGACTTGCCGGTGCCGGCCCGCCCGCCCATCGACACGATGCCGACGTCCGGGTCGAGCAGCAGGTCCAGCGCGATCCGCTGTTCGGCGCTGCGCCCGTGGATGCCGAACGCCTCCCGGTCGCCCCGGACCAGCCGGACCGTGCCGTCCGCGGTGACCCGGCCGAGCGCCTTGCCCCGCTCGGACTGCAGCACCAGGCCGGTGTGCACGGGCAGCCCGGCCGCCTCCGGTACGTACGCGGTCTCGGCGGAGAACAGGTCGTCGACCTGGTCGGCGGGGACGGTCACCTCGGCCATCCCGGTCCACCCGGAGTCGGTGATGGCGAGTTCGGCGCGGTACTCCTCGGCCAGCAGGCCCACCGAGGACGCCTTGATGCGCATCGGCAGGTCCTTGGAGACGACCGTGACGTCGAACCCCTCGGCCTGGAGGTTGCGGGCGACGGCGAGGATCCGCGAGTCGTTGTCACCCAGCCGGCTGTGCCCGTTGAGGAAGCCCGGGGGCAGGATGCCGGTGTCGGAGTGGTTCAGTTCGACCCGGAGCGTCCCGCCGAGCTCTCCGATGGGATGGGCGAGTCCAGCCGGCCGTGCTGCACCCGGTACTCGTCCAGCCGGCGCAGCGCCTGCCGGGCGAAGTAGCCGAGCTCGGGATGGTGCCGCTTGGCCTCCAGTTCCGTGACCACCACGACCGGCAGCACGACCTCGTGCTCGTCGAAGCGGGCCATGGCGCCTGGATCGGCCAGCAGCACACTGGTGTCGAGGACATAAGTGCGCCGGTCGTTGTCACGGCGCTGCTTGCTGTTCACCACGGGTGGACGAACCCCCTCGGATGAGGTTGGGGTGCGACGGCGTCGCGGGGCGATGTGCTCCCGGGGACGTGGTGCGCCCAGCTGCTGCTGGGCAGCGTCCTTGGGACCCCCGGCCATCTGATGACCGGACCGGGCTCAGGCCACGATGCACGGGCCGAGCGCCGGCCCCTCGCGTCGCCCGTGCGGTGCGCACGGATCTCCGTGATGTGCAAAGGGCCTCCCGGGCGGACGGCCCCATGCCGTCCGCTGAGATGCGGCGCCCGATGGCTTGTTCCGGACGCCGACCTGGATGGGATATTCCCTCGAACCCCCGTCGCCATGCCACGGCATATGACGCACGGTCGATGAACCTTTGGTTACGCGTGATCGCTCCGCCGGGCCGGCCGGAACGGGGGGGTGAGCGGGGCCGACCGGGTGGTTCCCGGCGAAGACGACGTCAGAAAAGCCCCGCCGGGGCCCGTTCGGGTCCGGCGGGGGCTTCGTCGCGAGGACGGCGCTGCCTGTTAGAAGCCGTAGCGGCGGTGCCGGGCCGCGTAGTCGCGCAGCGCGCGCAGGAAGTCGACCTTCCGGAACGCCGGCCAGAAGACCTCGCAGAAGTAGTACTCCGAATGGGCGCTCTGCCAGAGCATGAAGCCCGACAGCCGCTGCTCGCCGCTGGTCCGGATCACCAGGTCCGGGTCGGGCTGGCCGCGGGTGTAGAGGTGCTCCGAGATCAGGTCGATGTCGACGATCTCGGCCAGTTCCTCGAAGGAGGTGCCGCGCTCGGCGTGCTCCAGCAGCAGCGAGCGCACCGCGTCCGCGATCTCCTGCCGGCCGCCGTAGCCGACCGCGACGTTGACCAGGATGCCCTTGTTGTCGAGGGTGGTCGCCTCGGCCTCCTTGAGGACCGTCTGGGTGGCCTCGGGCAGCAGGTCACGGTTGCCGACGTGGTGCACCCGCCAGCGGCCGTCGGCGGCCAGGTCCCGCACGGTGTTCTCGATGATGCCCAGCAGCGGCTTCAGCTCGGCCTCGGGCCGGTCGAGGTTGTCCGTCGACAGCAGCCAGAGCGTGACGACCTCCACATCGGTCTCCGCGCACCAGCCGAGCAGCTCGCCGATCTTGGCCGCGCCCGCCTGGTGGCCCTGCTCGGTCGTCCGCCCGTCGGCCCGCGCCCAGCGCCGGTTGCCGTCGAGGATGACGCCGATGTGCTTGGGCACCTGGGTGTGATCCAGGCGACCCTCCACCCGCCGCGCGTAAAGCCGGTAAACCAGATTCCGCAGTGCAGGCGGATACGGGATGCGCATCCCGGAAGATCGCAGCATGTATGGTCCAGCCCCTCCGTGCCAATCGCGGTCGCCCCGTCGCCTCAAGTGGGCAACTTTAACTTCTCGGCTGTCGAGACAGCCCCATCAGGTAGGTCACAGGTACGTGATAGGGAGATGAGCATGACTGGCACCGACTACCGCGCCGCGGATTCCCGCTACGACTCGATGAAGTACCGGCGAACGGGCCGCAGCGGACTCAAACTCCCCGCTATCTCCCTTGGACTGTGGCACAACTTCGGGGACGACCGCACCCTGAGCTCCCAGCGGGCCATCCTGCGTCGCGCCTTCGACCTGGGTGTCACCCACTTCGATCTGGCCAACAACTACGGCCCGCCGCCCGGCTCCGCGGAGCTGAACTTCGGAAAGATCTTCGCGCAGGACTTCCGCGGCTACCGCGACGAGATGATTCTCTCCACCAAGGCCGGATATCTGATGCATCCGGGCCCCTACGGCGAATGGGGTTCGCGGAAATATCTCCTCTCGTCGTTGGATGCGTCACTGAAGCGGATGGGTGTCGATTACGTCGATATCTTCTACTCGCACCGCTTCGATCCGGACACCCCGCTGGAAGAGACGATGGGCGCGCTGGCCTCCGCCGTCCAGCAGGGCAAGGCGCTCTACGTCGGCGTCTCCTCCTACAACGCCGAGCAGACCCGGGACGCCGCCCGCATACTGCGCGAGATGGGCGTACGGCCGCTGATCCACCAGCCCTCGTACTCGATGATCAACCGCTGGACCGAGGACGACCTGCTGCTGGACACCCTCGAGGACGAGGGCATGGGCTGCATCTCCTTCGCGCCGCTGGCCCAGGGCATGCTCACGGACAAGTACCTCGACGGCATTCCCGAGGGCTCCCGCGCCTCCCAGGGCAAGTCCCTGGACCCGAACCTGCTCTCCGAGGAGGTCGTCCGCCGGCTGCGCGGCCTCAACGAGATCGCCGGCCGGCGCGGGCAGTCGCTGGCCCAGTTGGCCCTGGGCTGGGTGCTGCGTGACGAGCGGATGACCTCCGCGCTGATCGGCGCCAGCAGCGTCGCCCAGCTGGAGTCCAATGTCGCGGCCCTCGACGCCCCGGCCCTCACGGACGCCGAGCTCGCCGAGATCGATCAGTTCGCCACCACCACGGACGGGGTCAACATCTGGGCCCGCCGGGGCTGACCCGGGCCGGGCCCGGAGCGCCGGTTTCCGGCCATCTCCGCGGCGGCCCGTACGCCCTCCCACGGGCCGCAAAAAAAGCGGGCCGGTCCGTGGGGGGATACGGACCGGCCCGAGGGGGGGTTTCCACCATAACCCCGCGGAAGGGGTGCTGTGTGCACCGGCGCGCGCGGCGGCGTGGCTCCGGCGCGGCGACGGGGGCGGAGAGCGGGCCGTACGCCCCTGCGCCCGCGCGGGCGCAGGGGCCCCGAGGCGCCCCGGCGGGCGGGTCAGCGGGCCGCCAGCGCGGCCGGCAGCAGGCCGCAGAACGCCCCGGCGATCAGGAAAGGCCCCAGTGGCACGGCGGTTTTCCGGGCGCCGCGCCGGAGGATCAGCAGCCCGGCGCCGTAGAGCCCGCCCAGCAGCACCCCGGCCGCACCGCCCGTGACCAGGGTGCGCCAGCCGTACCACCCAAGGGCGACCCCCAGTCCGAGTGCCAGCTTGACGTCACCCAGCCCGAGTCCCGCCGGGTTGACGAGGTGCAGGATCAGGTAGCAGGCGGCGAGGACGAGGCCGGCCGGGAGGGCGCGCCACCAGGCGCCGGTGTCGCCGGTGAACCGGCCGGCGAGCCCCAGTGCCGCCGCGAGGACGGCGGCCAGCGGCAGGGTCAGCACGTCCGGCAGCCGCCGCACCCGCCAGTCGACGATCACCAGCAGCACCGCGGCCGGCGCCGCCAGCAGCCAGGCGGCGAGTTCCGGCCGCGGACCGGTGGCCGCCGCCAGGGCCGCGCAGACCAGCGCGGTGACCGCCGCGGTCGGCACCCCGGCGGGCCCGTACGCCCCGCAGGCCGGGCAGCGCCCCGGCCCCAGCCAGCCGCGGGCCGCCCCGGTGATCGGGTGTCCCCCAGGACACGTGGCGCGCCACTCCTCCTCGGGGCCGACGGCCATCCGGTGGGCGGGCCGGGGTATGAGCAGCCCGGCCGCGGCCCCGTAGGCGGCGGCGAGCACCATCAGCATCACTGGCACGCGTCGACCCTACGGGGGTCCCTCCCCCGGCACGCCGGGAGCTGATAGAACGCGGGACATGGCGCGTTGGAGGAACGGACCGGGGATGCTGTACGGCGCGGACCGTGCGGTGCCGGTGGAGATCGCGGCCTCGTACCGGGCCCGCGCCCGCGGTCTGCTGGGCCGGGACGGCATCGAGGGGGCGCTGCTGCTGACCCCGGCGAGCGGGGTGCACACCTTCCGGATGCGGTTCGCCATCGATGTGGCCTATCTGGGCCGGGACTTCAGGGTGCTGGCGGTCCGCACCATGCCGCCGGGCCGGCTGGGCCGCCCGCGGTTGCGTGCCCGGCACGTCCTGGAGGCGGCGGCCGGTGCGATGACGGACTGGGGCCTGCGTCCGGGGATGCCGCTGCGCGTCGAGCCGACGCCCGCGCCGGAGGCCGCCGGGCGCTGACCTCCGCGGCCGCGGTCACGGCCGCCAGTCGGCCACCAGCGCCAGCAGGCCGGGGAAGCGCGCCTGGAGGTCGTCCACCCGGACGTGGCTGCGCCGCTCCAGCCCGTACTGCCGCTGCCGGATCAGGCCGGCCTCCCGCAGGGTGCGGAAGTGGTGGGTGAGCGAGGACTTGGGCCGGTCCAGGCCGAACCAGCCGCAGGTGTGGTCGAACTCCTCGGCCTCCAGCAGCAGCGTGCGCACGATGTGCATGCGCAGCGGATCGCTCAGCGCGCCCATGACGACCTCCAGCCGCAGCGCGTCCCGCGCCGGTTCCGGCAGCGGTTCGGGCGCACCGGCCGGCACCGGTCGCTGTGCTCGCTCGGTCCAGGCACGTGGGGTGGACGACATCCGGCGCTCCTCCGATTCGGGGCGGTCGGGCGGCAGTTGAGGGCGGGCGCTGCGCCGCCCCTGCACAGCCCCTTTTCACAGTACGACTTGCATCGTACTGCGGAATGGCTGTACGAATCTCTTCGTACTGCTTGTACGACTCCACCCGTACAGGCCGGATGAGGAGGGGACACCCATGCCCGGAACACCCACCGTGCGGCCCGAGACCAGGCCCGCCGCGAGCCCGGCGCCGGCCGCGGCCACCGCCCCACCGCCCGTACGGGAGGTGTGGTTCGCCGCCTGGCCGGTGGTCGCGATCTTCGTGCTGTCGAACGCGGCGATGCCGCTGTACGCGGTCTGGCAGCGCCAACTCGGCTTCAGCTCCGGCACGTTGACGCTGGTCTACGCCGCGTACGTGGTCGGCCTGCTGGGCGCGCTGCTGGTGGCGGGCGTCGCCTCGGACCGGCTGGGCCGCAAGCCGGTGCTGGTCCCGGCGCTGCTGCTGGCCCTCGTCGCCTGCCTGGTCTACGCCACCGCGCCCTCGGTGGCCGCGCTCGCCGTCGCCCGGCTGCTGACCGGCGTGGCCACCGGCGCCGCCGTCTCGGCCGGGATGGCCGCGGTCACCGACCTGGCCGCCGGCCGCCGGATCGGCCCGCTGCTGGCCTCCACCGCCATGGTGCTGGGCGCGGGGATCGGCCCCGTACTGGCCGGGGTGCTCTCGGAGACCGCGCCCGCGCCGACCGTCACGGTCTTCGTCGTCGAGGGCGTCCTGCTGGTCACGGCGCTGGCGACGGTGGTCCGGATGCCGCTGCCGGCGCGCGGCGGGACGGCCGGCGCCGCGCCGGGTGCCTGGGTGCGGCTGCCCGCCGTCCCGCGTGCCAACCGCCGCCATCTCGCCCTGGGACTGGCCGCGTTCGCCCCGGGCATCAGCGCCACCGCGTTCGTCCTGTCGCTCGGCCCGTCGCTGCTCGCCGGACTCCTCGGCACGACCGACCGCGCGCTGGCGGGCGGGCTGGCGCTGGCGATGTTCCTGTCCGCCACCGGCGTGCAGTTCGCGCTGCGCCGCTTCGCGGTCCGCACGGTCCTGCTGGCTTCCGGGGCGGCCACCGTCACCGGCACGCTCGCCCTGGTCACCGCGGTCCGCACCGGCTCCCTGGCGCCGCTGGTCGTCGCGGTGCTGCTGGCCGGGGCGGGCCAGGGAGCGGGCCAGCTGGGCGGGCTGACCCTGCTGAGCCGCGAGGTCCCGGCGGCCCGCCGCGCGGAGGCCAACGCCGCGCTGAACGCGGGCGGTTACCTCCTGGCGGGCGTCCTGCCGGTCGCCGACGGCTACCTCAGCGACGCCATCGGCCTGCCGGCGGCCGCCACCACCTTCGGCCTCGCGGTCGCCGCACTCGCCGCGGGGGGTGCGGTGCTGGTGGCCCTACGGGGCGGCCAGGCGGGCTAGCGGGAGGGGCGGCCCGGACCCCCGACCCGTACCGCCCCGCACCGTCCGGTCAGAACCCGCCCATCGCCGCGTCCGCCACGCCCTCCAGCGCCGCGCGGCCGAGCCCGGCGCGGGCCGAGACCCGCAGCCCGCCGATCGTGGCGATGAGGAGGTGGGCGAGCGTGCCGGCGTCCGTCCGCGCGGTGATGTCGCCGGCCCGCTGGCCCGATTCGATCATCGCCCGGACCGCCGCCAGCCGTGCGCCGTAGTCCCGTTCCAGCGCGGCCGCGACCGAGGGGTCGTGCGCCGACACCTCGATGCAGGTGTTGACGACCAGACAGCCGCGGCCGTCCGCACCGGCCGCGCACTCGTCGTCGATCGTCCGCTGGAACAGCGCGCGGACCTTCTCCCGGGCCGGCAGCTCGCTCTCCAGCAGCGCGTGCATCTCGGCGTTCTTGCGCTCCATGTAACGGGCCAGGGCCCGTTCGAACAGGTCGTGCTTGCTCTTGAAGGTGTTGTAGATGCTGCTGCGTCCCAGCCCGGTGGCGTCACAGAGGTCCTGGGTGGACGTCGCCTCGTAGCCGGTGATCCAGAACGCTTCCATCGCGGCGTCCAGCGCCCGGTCCTCGTCGAACTGCCTGGGTCGCGCCATGACACCAACGTAGCACGATTTGAATCGCTCGATCCAATATTGTCCGGCCGGCCCCTCCGGGCGGCTTGCCGTCCCCCGTCCCCGAGTGATCACATGCGCGGCATGAACGCACCCCCTCCCGTCCTCGCCAACCCGGGCCGGCGGCTGCTCGCCGTCGTGATCGACGTGGTGATCGCCGCCGTCGCACTGTCCGTCATATCGGCCGTCATCGGCGTGGTCGTCACCGTCGGCGGCTCGGCGGACAACTCGCCCTTCTACCTGACCCTGGTGGCGGCGGTGGCGATGGTGTTCCTCTACTCACCGCTGCTGACGGCCACCTGCGGGGGCACGGTGGGCAAGCTGATCTGCGGCCTGACCGTCGTCCGGGTGGCCGACGGCCGCCGGCTGCCCTACGGGACGGCCCTGGCGCGGCACCTCGCGCACCTGGGGATGTGGGCGGTGCCGGTGCTCAGCCAGCTCGACGCGCTGTTCTGCCTCTGGGACCGGCCGTACCGGCAGTGCCTGCACGACAAGGCCGTGGGCACCCTGGTCCTGCGCACCCGGGTGCCCGCCCCGGCGTTCCCGCCGCCGTACCCGCCCCCGGGCAACTACCCTCCGCCGGGCGGCTACCCGCCCCCGGCGCCCGTGCCGCCCGCGGCTACGAACCCGCCCGCGGGAAGCTGACCTCGACCCTGCGGTTCTTCTTGCGGCCTTCCTCGGTGCTGTTGTCCGCGATCGGGTACTGCTCCCCGTAGCCGCGGATCTGGAAGCCGACCTCCGAGCCCAGGTCCTTGGCCAGCTCCTCCTGGACGGCGGTGGCCCGCTTCTTGGACAGCACCAGGCCGTGGCTCGCCGAGCCGAGGTTGTCGGTGAACCCGAAGACCCGCAGGCTGGTGGCGTGCTGCTTCCTGACCTCGTCGGCGATGGCGCCGATCCGGGACAGCGCGTCCGAGCTCAGCTCGGCGCTGTCCTTCCCGAACAGCACCTCGGCCTGCAGCGCGAACGTCACGTTGTCGTTGGTGTCCTGCCGCCGCTCCGAGCCGTCGTCGGTCTCCACGATCGACTTGATGTTGAGCACCTTGGCCGGCGCCAGCTTGGCCCCCTGCACCATCCGCAGATCGGGGTCGTGGGGGTCGATGCGGACCGGCGGGCTGGAGTCCTCGGTCACCCCCGGCGGATCGGCATGGGCGGGGGGTGCCGGCAGCGCGGCGGCCAGCAGCAGCGCGACGGCGGCCGGGACGGCGCCACGGGACGCCCGGCGCGAACGGGGGAAGCGGACACGGGGTTCACGGTCATCGGGCGGCCCGCTCAGTCCGTGATCTGCACGGTCGCCGGCGGCATGGTCGGCAACTGGAAGTCGACCTCGGTCACCTTGGCCGGCGGCGCCGGGAACTGCGCGAATATCGGGCGGCTCGCGCCCGGCATCAGCCCGCTCAGGCCCGTCGTGCACAGGCACTCGCCGTTGGTGTCCCGCAGCACCAGATAGCGCTTCTTGCCCGCCTTGTCGACGAGGGTGGCGCCCGAGATGGACGAACGGGACCGCAGCTCCGTCTCGTTGGAGCGCCAGTCGATGGCGTTGAAGGCGCGGCTGCCGTGGTTGGTGACCGTGCCGTTGACGGTGACGAAGCCCCCGGAGTCGCGGACCACGGAGTTCAGGGTGACCACGACGCCGTCCGGGCCCTTCATCTCGCCGATCACCTTGCTGGAGTCGGCCGCCGGGGTGCCGGGGCCGCCGTCCTTGGGCGTGCTGCTGCGGGCCGGCGGCTTCTTGTCGTCCGCCCGCGCGCCGCCGTCCCCGCCGCCACCGCAGCCGGCCACGACGAGAGCCAGGCCGACAGCGCTCGCCATGGCGACCGCTCCCCTGGCGGCCTTCGTGGTGCGCCGAATGCTCATGGATGCGTTTCCTTCGATCGTCGGGTGCCCGGTGCGGGTCGGTGTGGTGGTCGGTGGGCGGTCAGTGGGCCAGCCGTACGGAGAAGAGGTCGGAGGCGTCGGGGAGGTGCGTCAGGTCGCCGGCGCCGAGGGTCCATTCCTTGCCGTCGCAGGTGATCGTGACGACAGCGGGCCCGGGGTCGTCCTTGCCGCCGCCCTTGCCCCCTCCCCCGTCCTTGCCGCCCTTGCCCCCTTGCCGTCCTTGCCGTCCTTGCCGCCCTTGCCGCCGTCGTCGCTCCCGGCCGGTGCGGGGGCGCAGCGCGGGCCGACCACCGAGGTCGCCTCGGCCGACGCGTGTTTGCCCGCGGTGCCGGGGATGACCGAAGCCCCCACGGTGTTCCGGGTCCGGACGGTCACCGCGAACGAGGTCGGCCAGGAGTCCGGAACGCAGCCGGAGACCTCGGCGTCGTTGCGTCCGGCGAACCAGTCGGCGTTCTCGCAGGCCGCATCGGAGGGGACACCGCGCCCGCTCAGCAGGTCCTCCCAGGCGGCCTGGTCGCTCTCGTAACTGCCGTCGCGGACGCCGTCGAGCACGCCCTTGGCCAGCAGGTCGCGGTACTTCTGCCCGGCGGCGAGCGCGGCCGCGTCGGCGGCGGTCTGGGCACCGTTGCGGGTGGCCGCCGCCTGCCCGACGGCGAAGAAGGCGAGCGCGAGGAAGAGCAGGCCCGCGACCGCCACGAGGTAGAGCGGGAAGGCCTGCCCGGCGTCACGCGCGCCGCGGCGCGGTTCGGCGACCGTCATGGCGGTGGCGGCCCGGTGCCCTAGATGCCGACGACGTCGGAGATCTTGTTGGCGATGGCGTTGGCGATCTGGCTGCCGAAGTCCGTGGTCGACAGGACCAGGACGATCGCCACGACCACCGCGATGATGCCGAGGTACTCGATCGAGGTCTGTCCCCGGTCGTTCCCCAAAAACCGCTTCGCCATCGTCTTCCCCTCCATGGGCGGCCGCACCGCTCTGGTCCGGCTGGTCTGCCCCCGTGGTGTCGGCGCGGTCGGCCGCGCTCATGACACCAGAAAAGTACGCCGGAACGGTGTTCCCCGGACAGGGATTCCGTACCCAATCCTCTTTCGGGGACACGGGCGGAAGATACAACGGCGCGTTTCGGCCAGTGCTGCGCACCTCGTCCACCCCCGCTCCCCCTCCGGACCGCGTCCCTGCGCCGATGCCCATGCGGACCGGCCGGCCTCCCCGCGTCCGAGCACGGTGGTGACCGCCGGTCCACCCACTGTGACACAACTCGTTGCTGTTGCGAAGGCGTTGACGGGAAAGCGGGCGGTGCACCGTACGCATCCGGCCGGGCCCGGCACGGAACCCCGGCGACCGCCGTGCGCCCGGCCCACCCACTCCCCGCGGCACCGCGCGGGCGCGCCCTCACTCTCCCATCAGCGAGCCGAAGTTGGTGCCCGAGCCGAGGAAGAAACCCGCGATGAGCAGGATCATCGTCGCCGGAACCATGAACGTGGTGACGACCATGGTGGCCTTGGGAACGGCCCGGGCAGCGCGCCGGCGGGCGTTCTGGGCGTCGGTCCGGCGCATGTCGTTGGCGATCTGGATGAGGGTGTCGACGATGGGCGAGCCGAGCTCCTCACCCTGCTGGAGGGCGGTGACGAACTGGGCGACCTGTTCCGAGTCGTTGCGTTTGCGCAGTTCCTCGAAGGCGGCCCGGCGGCTGACCCCCATGTCCATCTGCCGCAGGGTGATCCGGAGTTCATCGGCCCACGGTCCTTCGTATTTGTCCGCGACCCGGTCGAGTGCCTGGCGGAAACTCAGCCCGGCGCTCACGACGACCGCGAGCACGTCCAGGAAGTCCGGCAGGGTCCGCTCGATCGTGTCCTTGCGCTGGCGGATCGCGGCCCAGATGCCGACCTCGTTCCAGAAGAGGCCGAAGAGCACCATCAGGACGCCGAGAACCGGCTGACCGCGCAGGAACATCACCAGCGCGCCGGTGAAGCCGAGGGCGCCGTAGACGGCCCGGCGGGCGGCGTAGCGGTCGACGGTGAGGCCGCCCGGGTTGCCCGCCAGGTCGATCCGGCGGCGGATGCGGGCGGTGCGCTTGTCGCCCATCAGGCGCAGGACGAGCGGGGCGTAGCGCATGCCGAGGCGGTCCACGGCCGAGCCGACGGCCGTCGTCCGGGTCGCGCCGACCTCCAGGGAAAGCGCCAGATCGGGCGGCAGCCGGGCCTCGCGGCGGTAGAGGGCCACACCGCAGCAGATGCCGACGACCGAGAGGGCGAAGGCCGCGGCCAGCAGAATTCCGATTCCCATCCGGTTTCCCCTCCGGTCCTCAGACGTCGATCTTGGACAGTCGGCGGATGAAGAAGAAGCCCAGCCCGTAGAGGACGAAGGCGACGACGACCGCGAGCTGGCCGAGGAAGGAGGACGTCATGCGGTCGATGGCGCCGGGGGCGATGCGGTTCATCAGCAGCAGGGTGCCGACGCCGAGCAGCGGGACGACGTAGGCGGTGACGGTGACCTGGGAGAGCTGGGTGCGGACCTCGCGACGGGTCTCCTTGCGCTCCTCCAGCGTCGTGGTGAGGTTGCGCAGCGAGCCGACGACGGTGCCGCCGGCGCGGTTCGACAGGACGAGGGTGGTGACGAGGACCACCAGCTCGCGGGAGGGCAGGCGTTCGGCGAGTTCGCCCAGGGCCTCGTCGATGGAGTGGCCGACGGCGAGCTTCGCCGCCACCTTGGCCAGTTCCTCGCCGGCCGGGGCCTCCAGTTCCTCGGCGGCCATCCCCAGGGCCGTGCGCAGCGCCAGTCCGGCCTGGGTGGCGTTGGCCAGGATCCGGGAGAGTTCGGGGAGTTGGTTGATGAACTTCTCGATGCGTTTCTGGCGCTGCCAGTTGAGGAACGCGAACGCCGCCCAGACGGCGACCAGCGCGGCGATCGGCCCGAAGAAGGGCGCCAGGACGGCATGGGCGACCAGCCACAGGGCGACGACCGCGACGAGCATGCCGACGAAGAACTCGCCGGGGGTGACGTCCAGGCCGGTGGCGGCCAGCCGGAGTTCCAGACGGCGGCCGAAGCGGGTGCCGCGCAGGGCGCGGTCCACGGACGGGAAGCGGCGGCGCTTCCCGGTCGCCGGCAGCCCGTGCTCGTCGGCCAGGCGGTCGACGACGGCCTGGCGCTGGGCCCGCCCGGTCGCGAAGGTGCGGACGCCGGCGACGGCGAGCACCGCGCACAGCAGCGTGGCCCGATGGTGAGCTGGACGAGGGGTGCGTGGAGGCCGTGTCCAGCCCCCCGGCGGCAGTGGTCAGGGCCCAGCCGGTCATGAGGTGGCCTTCCGGTGGCGAGTTGGTCGTCGGTGGCCGCCACCCCGAAGGCGGGCGGGGTGGGCTCGCTCGCCATGAAGAGGCGTTCGGCCACCCGTCGGGGCAGCGGGAAGTAGCGGAAGCGGCCGTGCACGATCCGGTCGGCGCCCATCGGTTCGGCGTCGAACCGGCAGACCGTCGCGATCCGGTAGTCCTCGTGGCCGCGCGAGTCGAGGATGGCGATCTCGCTGATCCGGCGGGAGCCGTCGGCGTGCCGGGTGAGCTGGACGATGCAGTCGACGGCGCTGTTGATCTGGTCCCGCAGCGCCTCGAAGGGGATCTTGACGTCCGACATGGAGGCCAGCGTCTGCAGCCGCATCAGGGCGTCCTCGGCGCTGTTGGCGTGCACGGTGGCGAGCGAGCCGTCGTGGCCGGTGGACATCGCCTGGAGCATGTCGAGGGTCTCCCCGCCGCGCACCTCACCGACGATGATGCGGTCGGGGCGCATGCGCAGGGAGTTGCGTACGAGGTCGCGGATGGTGATCCGGCCCTTGCCCTCCACGTTGGGCGGCCGGGCCTCCAGCCGGATGACGTGGGTCTGCTGGAGCTGGAGTTCGGCGGCGTCCTCGACGGTGATGATCCGCTCGCCCTCCGGGATGAGGCCGGACAGGGCGTTGAGCAGGGTGGTCTTGCCGGCACCGGTGGCACCGGAGACCACCACGTTGAACTTGGCGCGCACCAGCCCGGCCAGCAGCATCAGCATCTGCTCGTCGAGCGTGCCCCTGCCGATGAGTTCGGCGAGGGTGTAGGCGCGCGGGAAGCGGCGGATGGTGAGCGTGGCGCCGTTCAGGGCGAGCGGCGGGATGATGACGTTGACGCGCTCCCCGGAGGGGAGGCGGGCGTCGACCATCGGATTGGACTCGTCGACGCGGCGGTTGACGGTGGAGACGATCCGCTCGATGGTCTGCATCAGCTGTTCGTGCGAGGCGAAGCGGACCGGGACGAGTTCGACCCGGCCGGCGCGTTCGACGTAGACCTGGTCGGGCCCGTTGACCATGATCTCGGTGATCGAGGCGTCTTCCAGCAGCGGCTCCAGCACACCCAGGCCCAGCGCCTCGTCGACCACCCGGCGGATCAGCTGGGCGCGTTCGGCGGTGGAGAGCACCGGGCCCTCGCGGCTGATGATGTGGCCGAGGACGCGCTCCAGCCGGGACCGGCGCTCGGCCGCGGCCAGCGACGACATCTCGGCGAGGTCGATCTCCTCCAGCAGCTTGGCGCGGTAGGTGGCGACCAGGTGGCTGTCGTGGCGCGGCTCGCCGGCCGGCTCGGGCGCGACGATCCGGGCTTTCAGGCTCATCGCGGGGTGCTCCTTCGTACGTGCTCGCGGCCGCGCCCTGCGCGCCGGCGTCGGGGGCGGGGCATGGTGGCGCTGCGGCTGGCGGAGCCGAAGTCGTCGACGCCGGGGATGATCGAGGGGATCGTGACCCGGGCCGTGGCGCTGACCTCGTCGCCGCCCTCGCTGACCGAGATCGTCGCGCGGTCGGCGACCCAGCCGCTCATCGCGGCCCGGCCGGCGGACCGCGGATCGGTCTCGCGGTCGGCCCGGTCCATCGAGGCGGTACGGGCCGCGGCGCGCGCGCCGGTGCCGGCCTGCTGGACGGTGTAGGCCGCCAGGCCGAGCTGGACCACGGCCAGCGCGACGATCAGCAGGATCGGCAGGAAGCCGAGGAACTCGATGGAGGCCTGCCCGCGGTCGCGGCCGGGGCGGCCGCCGGGCGGGACCGCGCGGACTGCGGAACCCTCCCGGGCCCCGGCGGCACGGCGACGGGACATGGCTCCGGGGCGGCACACCGTCCTCATCGGCTGTCCTCCTTCGCGGCGCCGGCCGAGCCGGTGATGTGCCCCGGGAAGCTGGCCACGCCGGGGAAGAGCACCGGGACACTGATCCGGACGGTGGCCTTCCACAGGCCGGCCTCGGTGGTGCAGGAGGCCGAGGAGCCCGCCTGCCAGGCGGGCGGCAGCTGGTCCTCAGCGGCGGTGCGGCAGGCGCCGGCGCCGCCGTCCGGGTGGCGGTGGCCGCCCGCGCGCCCCGGTCGGCGGCGTGCGCGGCGAGCGAGTAGGCGTACCCGACCAGCACGAACTGCCAGAGCAGCACGAGGACCACCAGGATCAGCGGCAGCAGTCCCAGGAACTCCACGGAGACCTGTCCGCGGTCGTCGCCGCCCAGCGGGCGCCGCACCGCTCAGCCCTCCTCGTACGGCCGGCCGGGTCGAACGGCCCGGGCCCGCCGGCCGCCGTCGCCTGCCCCCGCCGGACGCCGAACCGCCCGGCACCCGACCCCGATCCCGACCCGGCGCGGGCCCCGGAGGCCGTACCCGGACCCGTCCCGGAACCGGAAGCCGCCCCCGTCGTGAGCGCCTTGCGCTTGCGCCCCGTCAGCGACGGGCGCGCCCGGTGGCTGCCCCGGCCCTGCCGCGCGGCCGGTGACTCGACCAGCCCCAGCTCAGCGGCGAGCGCCCAGAGCGCCTGCTTGACCGTCGACCGGGCGTCCAGGTCCTGCATCCGGCCGGCGTCCACACACGGCTGGAGTTCCTTGTACGCCGCCGGGACGTGGGCCCGGGCCGTCCGGGTGCCGGTGGCCTTGGCGACCACCGGCGGCTGGATCTCGGTGCTGCGGGTGAGCCGGTTGACGACCGTGGTGGTGTCCTCGGCCTTGCGGATCTGCAGCCGGTCCCACAGCCGTACCTGCCGCTTGGCGGCCCGTACGGCCACCACGTCCGGGTGGTCACGAGCAGGGCGACGTCGGCGAGTTCGACGGCCGCGGCGTTCGCCGACTGCATCTGGGAGCCGCAGTCGACCACCACGACCTCGTAGCGGGAGCGCAGTGCGCCGAGGATCTGCCGGGCCGCCCGGTCGTCGACCTCCTCGCCGCGCTCACCCTCCTCCGGCGCCAGCAGCAGTGCCAGCCCGGTGTGGTGGTCGTGCACCGCGTCCTGCAGGACCCGTACGGACAGGTCCTGGATGCCGGCCAGGTCGACGATCGAGCGGCGGAACTGGACGTCCAGGTAGGAGGCGACGTCCCCGGACTGCAGGTCGAGGTCGACCAGCGCGACGCTGCGGCCCGCGGCCCGGGCGGCCAGCGCCAGTTGGACGGCGGCGACGGTGGTGCCGACCCCGCCCTTGGCGCCGGTCACGGTCACCAGCCGGCCGGCCGGGCCGGGCCGCGCCTCCGGGTTTCCCCCCAGGTGCACCCGTACGCCGGCGGCCCACTGGGCGGCGGCCTGTACCCGGGCGGCCAACTCGTCGTAGCCGAGCGGCAGTCCGACGATGCCCCGGGCGCCGGCGTCCATCGCCGCGGAGAACAGCGCGGGCCCGGCGTCGGTGGTGATCAGGACGACGCCGACGGCGGGGAAGCGGAGCGCGATCTCCCGGATCAGTTCCAGCGCCGGTGTCGGCCCGATCCGCTCGTGGACCAGGACGACCTCGGGCAGCGCCTCGACGGCGGGGCCCGGACCGGTGTCCGCGGCGGGGTGTGCCGCGGCCCCGGCCAGGGCGTCGAGCAGTGCGGTGCCGTCGGCGACCGCGGGCGCCGGTTCGGCGTCCGGCAGCTGGTTGAGCAGCGAGGTCACCGCGCGGCGGCGTCCGGGTCGCCGATCGCCGGAAGGATACGGATGGTCACCTGGGCCTCCGGGTCACTTGTCGCCGTCGAGGGTGTAGGTGCGCTGGCTCGGCGGGATGGTGGCCTCGCTGCCGGGCGCGAGCAGCGCCAGCCGTACGTGGGAGGCGAACGACTCGGCGTACGCGACCCGCTGGCGTCCTGGGTGTTGAGCGCGAAGGTGATCGGCACGGCCTCGCCGGCCTGCCGGTTGGCCGCGTTCGTGTCGCCGGGGTCCTTGGCCTCCAGGGGCGTCAGCTTGCCGACGTCGATGACCTGGGCGCCGGCCACGATGACCTTGGAGACCGGCTTGTCCTCGGGGCGCTTGCCCTCGAAGGTGGCGTAGATGTTCACCCGGGCACCGGGGTTGATCTTGCCGGCCACACCGGTCGCGGCGTCGATCATGATGGCGATCTCCTGCTGCCCGGCCTTCAGCGCCGGCCGCTCGACGATCATGTCGTCCTGGAGCAGCGACCCCTTCTTCAGCGGGGTCACCGCGATCTTGCCGCTGACCTGGTCCAGATCGGTCACGGCGGTGGGCGGCAGCCAGCGCTGCGGCATCTTCACCTTCTCGAACTGCCCCGGATCCAGCGCTTTATAGGCCGCGACGTCCGTCTTCAGCCGGTACGCGGTCTTCTCGGGACCGACCTTGGACTCGACGTTCCTGATCACCGACAGCACGCCGACGAACGCGCCGACCGCACAGAGAACCGACAGGAGCAGCAGGATCACTCCGCGGCGCTGGCGTGAGTTCATGGGGGAGGGACCTCGATCGGGACGGGGGCGGGGCGCGGGGCGGTCAGGTCGGCGGCGGTGGTTCGGTGGGGCGGTCGGCCGGTGGGCCGGTGCGGCGGGGGCGGTTCGGGGTGGCCGGCTCGGTCGGGGTGTCAGCGGGCGCGGGCCACCGTCCGTGGGGTGCCGGGGACGCCGGAGGCGCCGGGCACGTCCGGCTCGCCGGCGAAGTCGGGTGGCCGGGGAGGTGGTTGCGGCCGGGCGCGGCGCACGGGACGTCGGTCGCGTACGGGTTCCCCGGGACGGGGCGGCCCGACCCGTAGGGGTTCCCCGGAACTCCGGGCCCGGGGACGCCGTTCGGGAGGCCCGGCCCGCGGACATCCACCTCCCCCGGTACGCCCCGGCCGGCGGGCGCGCCACCGTATCCGTCCGGCATCCCCGGCCGCCGGGCACGCCCGACGGCGCCACCGGTGCCAGCCCCCGCTCGGCCCAGGGCGCGGACGGCGGCGGGCCGGACTGCGGTGCCGGGGCGGGGTGCGGGGCGGGTGAAGGGGTGGCGGAGGGGTCGGGAGCCGGGGACGGGGCCGGGCCGCGGGCGCCTCGCCGTCCGGACCAGGGGCCGGCAGCGCCTGCGGGTCCGGGCCCCCGGCCGGGAGCTGGTCCGCCGCCGAGCGCGGGGCGTTCGCCGCCTCCGCTCCCGGCCCCGCTATGGCCGCGGGGCCGCACCCGGCCTGGCCGCCGCCCCGTGGCGCCCGGTCCCTGGCCAGCGGTGCCGTGCAGAACGCGCACCGGTCGCCGAGCACTTCCAGCCCGCACCAGCCGCACTCCTCGCGCCGTACCGACGCGACCAGTTGGCGGAGGATCGCCGGGTCCGGGATGCCCGCGGCGAATTCGATCAGCTTCTGGGTGCCCCACCACCGCGCGGACTCGGCTGGCAGCCGCGCCTCGTAGGCCCCCTGCACCTGCCAGGCCGGGGCGAGGGCGCCGGTGACCCAGTCCGTGGTGAGCTGGCCGCGGGCGACCGCGAGTTCGGTGGCGAATCCGGGCGGCCGCAGCCCGGCCTCGGTGGCGTGCCGGTCCAGGTGCACCAACTGCGGTTCGGGGTGCGCCAGGACGGCGAAGTGGGCGCCGGGCAGCCAGGACTTCACATGGGCGCGCAGATCGACCTCGATGCGGTCCAGCCGGTGACGCTGCCCAGCAGGGCCCCGGCATGGATGTAATGGGTCAGCAGCCGGGCCGCGCTGGCCAGCACACCGGGGCTGAAGTCGTACAGGGACAACTGCCGCAGCTGGCGCGCCAGCAGGGCGACGCCGAGCGGCGGCAGGGACACCGGGACGATGGCGATCCGGTCGCTCTCCAGGACGGCCCGGAGGGTGTGCAGCCGCCGGACGTGCTCGGGCGGGCAGGCGGAGGAGTACAGCGCGACGAGGTGGCCGTGGTGTTCCAGCACCGCGCTGGTCTCCGTCAGCGCGTCGTCCAGGGGCGCCAGATGCGGTGCGGGCAGGACGACGGCGGCAGGTGTTCGCCCGCCGACGGCGGCACCTCCCTGCGCGAACGGAGTTGCGCGCAAGGGGGAAGGCAGCGTGAGGTCAGGGCTGGTGACTGCAATCGCGGTCGGCACGTCGCTCCCCCACTCCCTCCGGCCGCCGGGGGTCCCGGGACCGCGGATCGGCACAGCTCTGCGCCATCGGCGCCATACGCTCAGCACTTTATCCACAGAGATACGTCCCGGAGAACACGTTCTGGGCTACTCGTCATGACCATCGCGACGGTCGGAGTCACCGCCGCCGTCACGACCCGCGCGATGACCTCCGCGATGACCTTCGACCGGAGGGAATCCGCGCATACCGCCCCGAACGGCGAGGACGGCAACTCCCGCTTCCGACAGGGCCCTTGACAGGAGCATTGGTCTGGACCACGTTGTACGGCACGCACGCACAGGGGCCCCTGAACGCGCATCCGCACCACCGCTCTCACCTTCCCCCACTCCCCCACGGAGGCAGTCGTGGTTCGCGCACGATCAGATGCGGTTCGCGCAGGTTCAGGTTCGTTCGGCGCACGGTCGGTTCCGGACGTACGCAAGGTCAGGAGGAGGCTGCTCGCCGGGCTGGCCGCCGCGGCACTGACCTCGGCCGGTCTCGTCGCCGCCGGCACCGCCCAGGCCTCGGTGGGACACCCGGCCGCGGCCGCCGCCGCCCCGGCCACCGGCTCCGCTGCGCACCCCGCCGCCGTCCCCGCGCACGCCCTCACCGGCTACTGGCAGAACTTCAACAACGGCGCCACGGTGCAGAAACTCAAGGACGTCGACGACGCCTACGACATCATCGCGGTGTCGTTCGCCGAGGCCACCGACCGGCCCGGGGCGGTCACGTTCCACCTCGACCCGGCCGTCGGCTACGGCTCCGTCGACGACTTCAAGGCGGACATCAAGGCCAAGCAGGCGGCCGGCAAGTCCGTGGTCCTCTCGGTCGGCGGCGAAAGGGGGCGATCTCGGTCAACGACGACGCCTCCGCGAAGAACTTCGCCGACTCGGTCGGCACGCTCATGGACGAGTACGGCTTCGACGGCGTCGACATCGACCTGGAGAACGGCCTCGACGCGACGTACATGACCCAGGCCCTGAAGGCGGTGCACGCCGCGCACGGCGGCGTCGTGGTGACCATGGCCCCGCAGACCATCGACATGCAGTCACCGCAGAACGAGTACTTCAAGACGGCGCTCGGCATCAAGGACTTCCTGACCGCCGTCAACATGCAGTACTACAACAGCGGTGCCATGAACGGCTGTGACGGCAAGGTCTACGCCCAGGGCTCGGTGGACTTCCTGACCTCGCTCGCCTGCATCCAGCTGGAGAACGGCCTGGACCCGTCACAGGTCGGCATCGGCGTCCCGGCGTCCGACCGCGCGGCCGGCAGCGGCCACATCGCCCCGTCCGTCGTCAACGACGCGCTCGACTGCCTGACCAAGGGCACGGGCTGCGGCGCGTTCAAGCCGGCGAAGACGTACCCGGGGCTGCGCGGCGCGATGACCTGGTCCACCAACTGGGACGCCGCCAACGGCAACGAGTTCGCCCACCAGGTGGGCAGCCACGTCCACGGCCTCCCGTAGGGGATCCCTGAGGACGCCCGGAGCCGCCGCCCCCTACTGCCAGGTCCCGCGCACACGGTGCACGGGACCTGGCGCCCTGTCCGGGACCGCGACAGGGAGGAGCGGCGCTAACTCCGCCGGGTCGTCACCTCCGCACGCCCGCCGGCTTCGGCAGCGCACAGCCCGCGGCGCTCAGGTCCAGCTTGTTGCCGGCGCCGAAGCACTTCGGGATCCCGTAGGTCTCCTCGGCGTAGTTGGTGCCCTGGTGCACCGTGACGTTGCCGTTCTCGTCGACCTCGCACGGGTTGTTGACGGTGCACTTCTCGCCGTCCTCGTTGCCCGTGTTGTTGATGGCCGCGACCTTGCCCGTCGTGGTGTCGACCACCGGCGAACCGGACGTGCCACCTATGGTCTTGCACTCCGGGGTGTAGCGGACCGAGTCCTTCCAGGTCCAGTCGCCCTCCTTGAGGGTGGGTACGAACCCGTCGATGCTGCAGGTGTAGATCTTCTTCCAATAGCCGGAGACCACACTGATCCCGGCGCCCTTGGCCGGGTGTTCGGTGGCCAGTTCCAGCGGCTTGATCCCGTACTTCTGCTCGATCTGGGCGTACGTGGAGCCGGTCTGGTAGATCGTGACGTCGGTGTCGGTCATCGTCGCGTAGGCGACCTTGGTGGCCCGGATCGTGCCCACGCCGCGCGCCGACTTGTCGAGCAGGGTGAAGCGGCGGCTGGACGGCTGGTCGACGATCACCTCGCCCGCGCCGGGCATACCGCTTTCCAGACAGTGGCCGTTGGACATCACCAGCGCCGGGTCGTTCGCCTGCGAGGTGGGCATCCGCACCACCGAGCCGGAGCAGTTGCTCAGCGCCACGGTGCCTGCGAAGTCCACCGCCTTGGTCTTGTGCTGCCCGTGGTGCGACGCCGCCGCACCGGGCGCCGCCTGCGCCGTTCCGACGGTGCCCACCAGGGCTGCGGCTCCCAGCACGGCCGTGGCCAGGGTGCCGACGAGAGGTCTGTTCATGTGGGGGTCCTCTCAGCTTCTGTCACCGAGAGTCC
The DNA here is from genome assembly GCF_026153355.1 of Streptomyces endophytica. Classification (GTDB taxonomy): domain Bacteria; phylum Actinomycetota; class Actinomycetes; order Streptomycetales; family Streptomycetaceae; genus Streptomyces; species Streptomyces endophytica. The sequence continues at coordinate 962,613 of NZ_CP110636.1, forward strand.
GCACGAACTCTCGGTTTTGTCGTGCGCATTGTCAGCGCCACACCCCACCGGGGCAACCAATCCACCGAAATCGATGGGAAGTTGACGGCCGCGGTGGCCGCCCCGGACTCTCCCGCCCCCGCCACATCTGGCCGTCCCGCACCTTGACCCGCCCATGCCAACCCCAAACACTGGCGGCGTCGCTTCGACTCACACCCCACAGGAGACCGCATGCGACCACGGATACGCGGCGGACGGTCGACCGTCCTCGCCGCGCTGCTCTCCCTCGCGCTCGCCGCCCCGATCACCGCCGCACAGGCCCTGGGCTCTCCGGCCGGAGCCGCCGTCGGTGCCGCCGCGGCGGACGGCGGGGGCCGGACCCAGGACCGGCAGCCCCATCAGTACGAGGTGACCGGGCCGGCCACGCCGGCGGCCCGTACCGCGCTCGCGGCGACCGGCGTCAGCATCGACGAGGTGCACGCCCGGGCCGTCGTCATCACGGCCGACCGGACCCAGGCCGCCGCCGTGCGTCACCTCGGTTACGAACTGCGGCAGTTGCCCGACAGTCCGGGGGCCGCGCCGGCCGCTCCCGGAACCCGCGTCAAGGACTTCCCGCCCGGCTACACCGGCTACCACACCTACGCCGAGGCCACGAAGGAGATCGACGCCCTCGTCGCCAAGTACCCGGCGATCCTGTCCAAGCAGGTCATCGGCAGGTCCCACGAGGGCCGCGACATCCTCGCCCTCAAGCTCAGCAAGAACGTCACCAAGGACGAGAACGAGCCCGAGGTGCTCTTCACGGCCCATCAGCACGCCCGGGAACACCTCACCGTGGAGATGGCCCTCTACCTCCTCAATGAGCTGACCTCGAAGTACGGTGCGGATCCGCGCGTGACGAAGATCCTCGATTCGCGGGAGGTCTGGATCGTGCCGGACCTCAACCCGGACGGCGGGGAGTACGACATCGCTTCCGGGTCGTTCCGCAGCTGGCGGAAGAACCGGCAGCCCAACGCCGGGAGCAGCGAGGTCGGCACGGACCTGAACCGCAACTGGGACTTCAAGTGGGGCTGCTGCAACGGCTCCTCCGACGACCCGGGCGACGAGACCTACCGCGGTCCCTCCCCCGCCTCCGCGCCCGAGGTGCAGGTCGTCTCGAAGTTCGTGCGCAGCCGCATCGTGGGCGGTGTGCAGCAGATCAAGGCCGCCATCGACTTCCACACGTACAGCGAACTCGTCCTGTGGCCCTTCGGGTTCACCAACGACCCCACCGGCCCCGGCATGACGCAGGACGAGCACGACACCTTCGCCACCCTCGGCAAGAAGATGGCCGCCACCAACGGCTACACCCCGGAGCAGTCCAGCGAGCTCTACATCACCGACGGCGCCATCGACGACTGGCTGTGGGGGGACCAGAAGATCTTCGCCTACACCTTCGAGATGTTCCCGTCGTCCGGGCACGGCGGCTTCTACCCGAAGGACTCGGTGATCGCGAAGGAGACCGCACGCAACCGGGAGGCGGTGCTCCAGCTGCTGGAGACCGCGGACTGCGTGTACCGCGTGATCGGCAAGGAAGGGCAGTACTGCAAGGGCAGTTGAGTCGCGGGTGGATTGCGGACCCGCACGGAGGTACGGGCCGCCGCTTCGCCGCGTCACCGCGGGGAGGCGGCGGCCCGCGCCCGTCACACCAGCAGGCTCACCAGCGCCGCCACCGCGAACCCCGCGACGGAGAGGACGGATTCCAGCACCGTCCAGGTCTTCAGCGTGTCGCGTTCGGTGATGCCGAAGTACTTGCTGACCATCCAGAAGCCGCCGTCGTTCACGTGCGAGGCGAAGATCGAGCCCGCCGAGATCGCCATGATGACGAGTGCGACGAAGGGCTGCGAGTGGTGGCCCGCCTCGATCAGTGGCCAGACGATGCCGGCCGTGGTGACGATCGCGACGGTCGCCGAGCCCTGGGCCACGCGCAGGACGAGGGAGATCAGGTAGGCGAGGACGATCACCGGCAGGCCGATGCCCTTGAAGGTGTCGGAGAGCGCCTGGGCGACGCCGCTGCCCTTGAGGACCGCGCCGAAGATCCCACCGGCGCCGACGACCAGCAGGATGTTGCCGACCGGCTTCAGGGCGGCGGTGGACACCGTCTCCAGGGACCTGCGGGACCAGCCGCGGCGGATGCCGAGCAGGTAGTACGCGAGCAGCAGCGCGAGGGTCAGGGCGACGAAGGGGTGGCCGAAGAACTCGACGACCGAGCGGGCGGTGGAGGGCGCGAGGGCGATGGAGGAGAAGGTGGCGAGGAGGATCAGGACGAGCGGGGTGCCGATGATGGCGAGGACGGTGCCGAGCGGGACCGGCCTCTCCGTCGGGGTGACGCCGGCCTTGTGCTGTTCCTCGGCGAGCGCGGCCTTCGCCTCCGCCGCGGCCTCGACCATGTCCTGCGGTACGGGCACGAAGATCCGCCGGCCGATCCAGGCGGCCCAGCCCCAGGCGGCGAGCACGGCGGGGATACCGCAGACGATGCCCATGAGGATGACCCAGCCGAGGTCGACGTGGAGCAGGCCCGCCGCCGCCACCGGTCCCGGGTGCGGCGGCAGGAAGGCGTGGGTCATGGACAGGCCGGCGAGCAGCGGCATGCAGTAGAGGACGATCGACTTGCCACCCCGCTTGGCGGCCGCGTAGACGATCGGCGCGAGGACGAAGATGCCGACGTCGAAGAAGACCGGTATGCCGAAGATCAGGCCGGTCAGGCCCATGGCGAGCGGCGCCCGCCGCTCGCCGAAGAGGTGGAGCAGGCGGGAGGCCAGCACCTCGGCGCCGCCGGAGACTTCGAGCACCGCCCCGAGCATGGTGCCGAGGCCGATGATGATCGCGACGTGGCCGAGGGTGCCGCCCATGCCGGACTCGATGAGCGAGACGGCGTCGGACTTCTGGACGGTGCCGAAGAGTTCGGTGACGGAGAGGCCGGCGCCGAGTCCGACGGCGACCGAGACCGCCAGGAGGGCCACGAACGGCTGGAGCCTGATCTTGATGATCAGGAAGAGCAGCAGCACGATGCCGAGCGCGGCGACGGTCAGCAGTCCGGCGGTGCCGCCGATGAGGGGGAGGATGCCGCCGGTGTGGGGTGGTGGTTCGGCAGGGGTGGCGGCCGCGAGCGGGGCGAAGGGGGACATCGTTGACCTCGTAAGTGCATGAGACTTTCAGGGCAGGAGGGATCGCGGCACGGCACACCGCACTGGTGTGCCGCGCCGTGACGACGTACGGCTTGCTGGTGGTGTGGGGGACGCTCAGCTCAGGACGGCGAGCGCGTCGATCTCGATGAGCAGGCCCTTGGGCAGACCGACGTAGACGGTCGTGCGGGCGGCCGGGGCCTCCTTGAGGCCCTGCTCCTCGAAGTACTGGTTGTAGATCTCGTTCATCTCGGCGAAGTGGTCGGTGTCCGTGAGGTAGACGCGCATCATCATCACGTCGTCCCAGGTCGCGCCGCCCTCTTCGAGGATCGCCCGGACGTTGGCGAAGGTCTGCAGGGTCTGCTCGCGCAGGGTGGGGCCGGCCGGGGTGGGGGCCTGGCCCGGGACCGCGGGGAGGAAGCCGACCTGACCCGCGACCTGGAGGATGTTGCCCTTCTTCACGCCGTGGGAGAACTTCGCGGGCGGGGTGGTGTGGGTGGCCGGGGTGAGGGCGGTCTTCTCGCTCATGCTCATGCTTCCTTGGTCGGTGTACTGCCGGAGTACTCCCTGCTGATGGCGTCGGCGGTGCGGCGCACCAGTGGGAGCAGGGTGAGGAGTTCCTCGGCGGAGACGACGACGTTCGGTGCGGAGACCGACATGGCGGCGACGACGCGGCCGTCCGCGCCGCGGACGGGAGCCGCGACGCAGTTGATGGACTCCTCGTGGCCACCGAGGTCGGTGGCCCAGCCCTGTTCGCGGACCTTGGCCAGTTCGGCGAGGAAGGCCGTGGCGTCGGGGGTCGAACGGGCCGTGTAGCGGGGGTAGTCGAGCGTCGAGGCGAGGGTGCGGCGCTCGGCTTCCGGGAGGTCGGCGAGGAGCAGTTTGGCGACCGCGGCGACGGTGATCGCGACGGGCTTGCCGATCCGGGAGTACATCCGGACCGGGTAGCGGCTCTCGACCTTGTCGATGTAGAGGACCTCGTTCTCCTCGTGGACGGCGAGGTGGACCGTGTGTCCGCACTGCTCGTTGAGTGCGACGAGGTGCGGGTGGGCGATCTCGCGTACGTCGAGGTTCTCGACGGCTTCCTGGGCGAGCGCGAAGAGGCGGGCGCCGAGGCGGTAGCGCTGGTCGGCCTGCCGGTAGACCAGGCCGTGTTCGTGCAGGGTGCGCAGCAGCCGGAGGGCGGTGGACTTGTGCACGCCGAGCCGGTCGGCGACCTGGCCGAGGTCGGCGGGTCCCTCGGCGAGCAGCGGCAGGATGCTGAGCGCGCGGTCGACGGTCTGGCTCATGCTCGTGCCCCGCTTCGCTCGGCCCTGTCTTCGCCAGGGACGCACCTCTCGACGGCGCTCTCGCTTCGCTCGTTCACGGCGTGTGTACCTCCTCGACGGCCTCCTGAGTGGCTGCGATCCAGCCGGGGCCGAGGTGCAGTTTCTCCCAGGCGTCCGCGTCGAGCGCGGCCAGCCGGTCGGCGAGGGCCCGGCCGGGCGGGGCCGCGAGGTCGCCGGGGACGGTGAGGGCGGCGGCGGCGAAGAGGTGGCCGTGGCGGACGCGGGTGCGCAGCGGCAGGCCGCGGAGGGTGGCGGAGAGGAAGCCGGCGGCGAACGCGTCACCGGCGCCGACGGCGGCGACGACGTCCACGTCCGGGGCGCGGACGGCCAGGCGTTCGCCGCCGTGCCCCTCGGCCCGGTCCCCGCCGTGGAAGACGACGGCCCCGCTCGCACCCCGCTTGACCACGAGGAGCTCCGGCTCGGGCAGGGCCTCGCGGATCGCCCGGTCGCCGTGCAGACCCCAGGCGTCCCGGGCCTCGTCCTCACCGACGAAGACCAGGTCGGCCCCGCGCGCGAGGTCGAGCAGGACCCGCGGGCCGACGGGGGTACCTCCCTGCTCCTGGGGGCGCCCCCGCTCGAACGAAGCGGAGAGTGGGGGCGGAGCCGGGAGCGTGGGGGAGCCGCGCCACAGGCCGGGCCGGTGGTTGACGTCGAAGGAGACGAGGGGGCGGCGGCCGGGGCGGCGCGCGGTCAGGGTGCGCAGCAGGTCGAGGCAGTCGGCGGAGAGGGCCGCGGTGATGCCGGACAGGTGCAGGATCCGGCCGTCCTGGAGGGCGCCGGTGTCCAGGGTGGTCACGGACATGGCGGAGGCCGCGGAACCGGCGCGGTAGTAGGCGACCTCGTGGGCGTCGGTGGCGCGGTCGCCGGCGGTGCGGAAGTAGATGCCGGTGGGGCGGTCGCGGTCGCGGCGCACCGCGGAGGTGTCGACGCCGTACCCGGCGATGGTGTCGACGAGGTGGTCGCCGAAGCCGTCGGCGCCGACCCGGCTGACCCACTTCGTGCGGTGGCCGGCGGCGGCGAGCATGCAGGCGACGTTGGACTCGGCACCGCCGATGGCGCGGTCGAAGGAGGGGACGTCGGCGAGCCGTCCGGGCCGGCCGGGCAGGAAGGTGACCATGGACTCGCCGAGGCAGACGACCTCGGCGGCCGGGGCGGGGGTGCCGCCCGGGCCGTGGGTGCCGCTGACGTCCGGGGTCGTGGTCACGGTCGTGTGCGCTCCTTCGCTGGGCCGGCCCGGGCGGGCCGTGCGCGGCCCGCCGTCCCTGGAGTTCTTTCCCGGCGAGGTCCGCCATTTCCTGCGGTTTCCCGCCGCGTTCCCCGCCGTGTTTCCCACCATTGACCGGGCGATGGCCCGGATGTTAGACAGCTGTCAGCGATATGCGCAATGGTCGTTGCAGAGCATGCAACATGATCTTTGAGGAGGCCCCATGACGGGGGAGCGGCTCGCGCAGGGACTTGCGGAACTCGCGGACGAACGTGTCGATCACCGCTTCAAGGGGCTTCCCCCGGACGCCGAGGGGCTGACCGTCGGCGAGCTGGCCGCCGAGCGCCGCAACCTCTTCGACGGCGGGTTCACCACCCCCGTCCTGGCCCTCTCCGCGGAGGCCGTCGAGCACAACCTGGCCGCCCTGGAGACCTACTCCACCCGGCACGGCCTGGCCTTCGCCCCGCACGGCAAGACCTGTATGGCCCCGCAGCTCTTCGCCCGCCAGCTGGAGCACGGCGCCTGGGGCATCACCGCGGCCGTCCCGCACCAGGCCCGGGTCTACCGCACGTACGGCATCCAGCGGATCTTCCTGGCCAACGAGCTGGTGGACGCCGCCGCGCTGCGCTGGCTGGCCGGTGAGCTGGCCGCCGACCCCGACTTCCGCTTCGTCTGCTACGTCGACTCGCTGCCCGGCATCGCGCTGATGGACGCCGCGCTGCGGGAGGCCGGCGCCACCCGCCCGGTCGACGTGGTCATCGAACTGGGCGCGGGCGAGGGCGCGCGCACCGGCGTCCGCACCGAGGCCGAGTGCCTCGAACTCGCCGACGCCATCGCGGGCGTGGACACCCTCCGGCTGGTGGGCGTCGCCGGGTACGAGGGCGAGGTGCCGGACGCCGACGGCGAGCGGGTGCACGCCTGGCTGCGCCGGCTGGTGGCCCTGGCCGTGGAGTTCGACAAGGCCGGCCGGTTCGCCGACCTGGACCGGATCATCGTCAGCGCCGGCGGCAGCGCCTGGTTCGACGCGGTCGCCGAGGTCTTCGAGGAGATCCCCGCCCTGTCGGCACCGGTCCTCAAGCTGCTGCGCTCGGGCGCGTACGTCTCGCACGACGACGGCCACTACCGCCGACTGACCCCCTTCAACCGCGTCCCGGACGAGGGCGATCTGCAGCCCGCCTTCCGGCTGTGGGCGCAGGTCGTCTCCCGCCCCACGCCCGGCCAGGCGTTCCTCAACGCGGGCAAGCGCGACGCGGCCCACGACCTGGACCTGCCGCGGGCCCAGGTCGTGCGGTCCGGCCGGGACGGCAGCGAGCGGCCGGCGGACGGGATCACCGTCACCGGGCTGTCCGACCAGCACGCCTGGCTGGCGACGGAGCGCGCCGGCGACGTCGAGGTCGGCGACTGGGTCGGGCTGGGCCTGTCCCACCCGTGCACGTCGTTCGACAAGTGGCAGCTGATCCCGCTGGTCGAACGGGACGGCACGGTCGTCGACTTCGTCCGCACCTTCTTCTGACCCCCGCGTCCGCCCGGCCTCTGCTGTCCCCTTCCGCCCGCCCCGAGAGGACCCGCCATGGACCTGGTCATCCGCGACGTACGCGTCCTCGACGGCACCGGCGGCGCCTCCTACCGGGCGGACGTGTCGCTCGACGGCGGCCGGATCGCCGCCGTCGTGCGCGAGGGCGGCGGCCGCCGCCCCACCGCCCGCCGCACCCTGGACGCCGGCGGCCTCGCCCTCTCCCCCGGCTTCATCGACATGCACGCGCACAGCGACCTGGCGCTGCTGCGCGACCCGGCGCACGAGGCCAAGGCCGCCCAGGGCGTCACCCTCGAAGTCCTCGGCCAGGACGGCCTGTCGTACGCACCGGTCGACGACCGCACCCTCGCCCAGGTCCGCCAGGCCATCACCGGCTGGAACGGCGGCGGCCCCGGGGACACCTCCCTCGACTTCGACTGGCGGACGGTCGGCGGGTACCTCGACCGCCTGGACCACGGCTTCGACGGACAGGGCATCGCGGTCAACGCCGCCTACCTCGTCCCGCAGGGCACGGTCCGGATGTACGCGGTCGGCTGGGACGACCGGGACGCGACCCCGGCCGAGCTCGCCCGCATGAAGCGCCTGGTCGCCGAGGGCCTGGAACAGGGCGCCGTCGGCATGTCGTCCGGCCTCACCTACACCCCCGGCATGTACGCCAAGGACGCCGAACTCACCGAGCTGTGCCGGGTGGTGGCCTCGTACGACGGCTACTACTGTCCCCACCACCGCAGTTACGGGGCGGGCGCCCTGGACGCGTACGAGGAGATGATCGACCTCACGCGCACCGCCGGCTGCGCCCTCCATCTCGCCCACGCCACCATGAACTTCGGCGTGAACAAGGGCCGGGCCGCCGACCTCCTCGCCCTCCTCGACGACGCGATCGCGGCGGGCGCGGACATCAGTCTCGACACCTACCCGTACACCCCCGGCTCCACGACCCTCGTGGCGATGCTGCCGAGTTGGGCCAACGAGGGCGGCCCGGAGGCCACCCTCGCCCGGCTCCGCGACGACGAGACCGCCGAGCGCATCCGCCACCACGTCGAGGAGCTCGGCTCCGACGGCTGCCACGGCGTACCGATCGAGTGGGACACCATCGAGATCTCCGGCGTCGCCGACCCCGCGCTCGCCTCCGGCGTCGGCAAGACCGTCGCCCGGGCCGCCGCCGAGCGCGCCGAGGCCCCCTGGGCCACCGCCCGCCGCCTCCTCCTCGACGACCGCCTCGGCTCGACGATCCTCCAGCACGTCGGCCACGAGGAGAACGTCCGCGCGATCATGCGGCACCCGGTGCACACCGGCGGCAGCGACGGCATCCTCCAGGGCGACAAGCCGCACCCGCGCGCGTACGGCACCTTCCCGCACTACCTCGGCCACTACGCCCGGGAGTTGGGGGTGCTCTCCCTGGAGGAGTGCGTGGCCCATCTGACGGGCCGTCCGGCGGCCCGGCTGCGGCTGCCCGACCGCGGCCTCGTCCGCGAGGGCTACCGCGCCGACCTGGTCCTCTTCGACCCGGACACGGTGGCGGCGGGCTCGACGTTCGAGGCCCCGCGGACGCTACCCGTCGGCATCCCGCACGTCCTGATCGACGGGCGCTTCGTCATCGAGGACGGCCGCCGGACGGACGTCCTGGCGGGGCGGGCGGTGCGGCGCACTCCATAGGTGCGCCTCGGAGCGGGCCCGGTCCCGGACGGCGGTCAGGGCCAGGTCGCCCAGCTCCTGCTCGTTGTTGGTGAGCGAGGCGCCCAGGGCCGTGGCGCGCTCCTCGCGGTCCGGGGACCGGCGGATGGTGAAGAAGACCACCGGCCCGTCGTACTGCCCGTCCTCCTTGAGCCGTTCCACCATGACGAAGCCCGCGGTGTGGTCCCGCCCCCGGCTGATGTCGGAGATCAGCAGGTCGGGGGTGTGGGTGCGGAGCGCCCGCACGGCGTCGACGCTGTTCTCCACATGCGTCACCTGCGCCCCGAGGCCCTCCAGCACCGTGCGCACCGCGGCCTTGCGCTCCGGCTGGTCGTCGACCCACAGGACGTGGAACGGCGGCAGTGACGGGTACGGGCTCTGCTGCAGATACCCGCCCTGCGATGCCTGGTACACGCGGCCCTGCTGCGGATACCCGGCCTGCTGCACCTGCGGCGGGTAGGCGGGTTGCGGCTGCTGCGGGTAGCCACCGTCCTGCTGCCCCGGCTGCGGGTACGGGGAGACGGGCTGCTGCCGGGCCGCCGGCGCCGGCTGCTGCGGCACCCCGTAGCCGCCCACTCCGGCGTACGGCTCCTCGCCCGGCCAAGCCAGCGGCGGGCCGAACCCGACGCCGTAGCCGTCCGCCCGGACGTCCGGCAGGCTCTGCCACATCGGGGCCCACTCCTGGGACATCCGGGTCGGCTCGTCGCCCGACCCCTGCGGGCCCTCGCGCAGCCGTTGCAGCAGCCGGTCCGCGTCCGGGCGGGCGGTCAGCTCGTCGACCAGCGAGGTGAACGCCGGATTGATCACCAAGGTGGGGAATTCCGTGGGGAGTTGACGCTCCAGCGCGGTCAGCACCGCCTCGCCCGACGACCCGAGCGGAGCCGGCGCCAGCAGGTCGTACGAGGCGAGGAAGGTCCGCACCCGGGTGAGTTCGTGGTCCGGGGGCGGGACCGCGGCCGCGGACAGCAGCGTGCGCCGCACCTCGCGGTAGGTACGGAACTCGGCCACCACATCGCCGTCCACCGTGCCGGACGGGCCGGTCATCATCCGGTAGAAGTCGGGATAGAAGTACTGCAGCAGCAGCGTCCTGATCACCGCGTCGGGGCCGAAGTCACGCCAGACCGGGTTCAGGGTCGCTTCCAGCACGAAGCCGTTGACCAGGCGTTTGATGCGGCGCGGGTTGCGGTCCGAGCGCTGGACCAGCAGATCCACCAGGGCGTCGTCGAGCAGCGGCTCGATGCCGGCGGTCCGGGCGCACCACCGGATGTAGTCCTTGACGCCGTGGTTGTCGGGGGCCGGAATCCGGTAGCTGGTCTGGAAGATCTTCTCCAGGAACGCCGAACCGGCCGGCGACAGGTCGCGCAGCAGCCCGTTGGGCCCCAGCGCCGACCGGTCGCAGCCGATCATGAACGCCAGCCCGGGCACGTCCAGGTAGACCTTCACCGCCTCGCAGACCGCGAGCACCGTCTCCTCCGAGCAGCGGTCGAGGTCGTCGATGAAGACCACCAGGAGCCGGCGCGGCCGGAACTCGGTGTTCTGCGACCACTCCTGCACCAGCTCGCCGATCGCCCCGCGCATCTCGTTGCGCGCCTGGGAGTTGACCGACAGGCCCTTCCACAGCTCGTCGACGAGACCGGCCATGCCGAGCGGTCCCGCGACGACGGTGGTCAGGGCCCGGGCCGCCCGCAGCAGGGCGCGCCGCTCGCTGACCCGCGCCAGACCGCGGCGCAGCACCCGCCGGTCGAAGCGCATCAGGACGGACTTGATCAGCCCTTCCAGCGCGTCGGCGCCGGTCGAGGTCCAGGCGTTGTACCAGACCGTGTGGACGTCGGGGGCGTGCGCCAGGTCCGCGTCGACCAGCCGCATCAGGCTGCTCTTGCCCATGCCCCAGCCGGCGTCGACGGCGAGGGTGAAGGGGGTGGACCCGCGGGAGGCGACGAGCAGGCCGGCGAGCTGGCGGGCGGCGCGTCCGGCGCCGAGCAGATCCGCGCCGGACTCGGCCACCGGCTCGTCGTTGAGGAGCGCGAACGGGCCGTGCGACGGGGGCGCGGTGACGGCCGGCGCGGGCACGGTGGGAGGTAACGGGGCCGAGGTGGGCATGCGCCCGGAGCGTACCGGGACGACCGTGCGCCCGCGCACCCCGCCGCGAAATCAGCAGCGACCCTGCCGGCTGCCCTGCCGGCCGGCGGCGTCGGGCGCGCCGCCCGGAGCCACAGCCGTCACCGAAGGTGAGGAACCCCACACCCTGCGCTGATCAACGTGGGGAAAAACACCGGGCGGGCGGCGAAACACGCCCGTAAGGTGGCGGACATGCAGGTGATCCAGTCAACGAAGCTCGCCAACGTCTGCTACGAAATCCGTGGCCCGGTGCTTGAGGAGGCCATGCGGCTGGAGGCGGCGGGTCACCGCATCCTCAAGCTGAACACCGGCAACCCGGCGGCGTTCGGCTTCGAGTGCCCGCCCGAGATCCTGGAGGACATCCTCCGCACGGTCGGGACGGCGCACGGCTACGGCGACGCGAAGGGCCTGCTGTCCGCCCGCCGCGCGGTGATGCAGCACTACCAGACCAAGGGCATCGAGCTCTCGGTCGACGACATCTACCTGGGCAACGGTGTCTCCGAGCTGATCCAGATGTCGATGCAGGCGCTGCTGGACGACGGCGACGAGGTGCTCGTGCCGGCCCCGGACTACCCGCTGTGGACCGCCTCGGTCTCGCTGTCCGGCGGCACCGCCGTGCACTACCGCTGCGACGAGCAGGCCGACTGGATGCCCGACCTGGCCGACATCGAGCGCAAGGTCACCGACCGCACCAAGGCCATCGTCGTCATCAACCCCAACAACCCGACCGGCGCGGTGTACGACGACGCGCTGCTCCAGGGCATCGCGGAGATCGCCCGGCGGCACAACCTGATCGTCTGCGCCGACGAGATCTACGACAAGATCCTCTTCGACGGGGTCACCCACACCCCGTTCGCCGCGCTCGCCCCGGACCTGCTGACCCTGACCTTCAACGGCCTGTCCAAGGCGTACCGGGTCGCCGGCTACCGCAGCGGCTGGCTGGCGGTCTGCGGCCCCAAGGCGCACGCCTCCTCGTACATCGAGGGGCTGACGATCCTCGCCAACATGCGGCTGTGCGCCAACATGCCGGCCCAGCACGCGGTCGCCACGGCGCTCGGCGGCCGGCAGTCGATCAACGACCTGGTGCTGCCCGGCGGCCGGCTGCTGGAGCAGCGCGACACCGCGTACGAGCTGCTGACACAGATCCCCGGCGTCAGCTGTGTGAAGCCGAAGGGCGCGCTCTACGCCTTCCCGCGGCTGGACCCCAAGGTGTACAAGATCAAGGACGACCGGCAGATGGTGCTGGACCTGCTGCGCGCCGAGAAGATCATGATCGTGCACGGCACCGGCTTCAACTGGCCCGAGCCGGACCACTTCCGGCTGGTCACCCTGCCCAGCAAGGACGATCTGGCGGACGCGGTGACCCGGATCGGCACCTTCCTCGACGGTTACGGACAGTACTGAGCCGGGCCGACTTCTATACGACCCACAACTTTAGACAGCGTCTAAGCTAGGATGGCTTCCTGGACATTTTTCAGGAGGCCGTCCCATGTACGAACCGATCCGCACCAAGTCGGTCCACACCATGGCCGCCGCCCCGGAGATCCCGCACCGCTCCCGCGAGGAGGAGCTGGACATCCGGCTCGCCGGACAGCTGACCGCGCTGCTCACCGTCACCGACGAGCTGCACGCCCTGGCCCGGCGCCAGGACGCCCGTCCGGCCGGGGATCCCGGCGCCGGACCGGCCCCGGACGCCATCGCGCTGGCCGAGGCCGCCGACCGCATCGCCGAGCAGGTCGCGCGGCTGAGCGGCGGCCACTACCCGCTGCGCGCCGAGCCCTCGGACGCCGGCAGCCCGTCCCGCGCGGCGGCGCTCCAGCAGCGCGCCCGCACCCTGGCCGGCAACGCCCTGGCGGTCGCCACCTCCCGCGGCGACACCGCGGTGATCGCCCTGGCGGCCGAGCGGATGGAGGCCCACACGGGCCCGATAAGGGACCTGGCCAGCGCCTGAGGGGCTTGTGCCGGAGCCTGAGACGGGGCTTACGGAGCCACCGCTCCCCGCCCCGGCCGCCGCGACCCGTTCACTCCACCGGCCCATCGGCCCCGGCCCGCCCGGGCGGCCGCCCGCGACCGCCTCCGCCTCGCGCTCCGTCACCACGGCCCGGTGCTCCGCAGCGAACAAGGCCGGGGCCCCGCACCCTCGGTGCGGGGCCCCGGCCGGATGCCCGGCGGCAGCGGCAGCGGCGGCGGTCAGCCGAGGCGCTGCACCAACGCGCGGTACTCGTCCCACAGTTCCTTCGGCGTGTGGTCACCGAAGGTGTTGAGGTGCTCGGGAACCAGCGCCGCCTCCTCGCGCCACACGTCCTTGTCGACGGTGAGCAGGAAGTCGAGGTCGCTGTCGCTGAGGTCGAGCCCCTCGGTGTCCAGCGAACCCTTGGCGGGCAGCACGCCGATGGGGGTCTCCACGCCCTCGGCCTTGCCGTCCAGCCGCTCGACGATCCACTTGAGCACCCGGCTGTTCTCGCCGAAGCCCGGCCACACGAAGCGGCCCGCGTCGTCCTTGCGGAACCAGTTGACGTAGTAGATCTTCGGCAGCTTGGACTGGTCCTTGTCCTTGGCCACGTCGACCCAGTGGGCCATGTAGTCGCCCATGTTGTAGCCGCAGAACGGCAGCATGGCGAACGGGTCGCGGCGCAGCTCGCCGACCTTGCCCTCGGCCGCGGCGGTCTTCTCCGACGCCACGTTCGCGCCGAGGAAGACGCCGTGCTGCCAGCTCAGCGACTCGGTCACCAGCGGTACGGCGCTGGCCCGGCGGCCACCGAAGAGGATCGCCGAGATCGGCACGCCCCGCGGGTCCTCCCACTCGGGCGCGATGATCGGGCACTGGCCGGCCGGGACGGTGAACCGGGCGTTGGGGTGCGCGGCCGGCGTCCCGGACTCGGGGGTCCAGTCGTTGCCCTTCCAGTCCGTGAGGTGCTCGGGCTGCTCCTGGGTCATGCCCTCCCACCACACGTCGCCGTCGTCCGTCAGCGCGACGTTGGTGAAGACGGAGTTGCCCCACAGGGTCTTCATGGCGTTGGCGTTGGTGTGTTCGCCGGTACCGGGCGCGACGCCGAAGAAGCCGGCCTCGGGGTTGATCGCGTAGAGGCGGCCGTCCTCACCGAAGCGCATCCAGGCGATGTCGTCGCCGATGGTCTCGACCGTCCAGCCGGAGATCGTGGGCTCCAGCATGGCGAGGTTGGTCTTGCCGCAGGCGGACGGGAAGGCGGCGGCCACGTACTTCGACTCGCCCTGCGGCGGGGTGAGCTTGAGGATCAGCATGTGCTCGGCCAGCCAGCCCTCGTCACGGGCCATCACCGACGCGATGCGCAGCGCGTAGCACTTCTTGCCGAGCAGGGCGTTGCCGCCGTAGCCGGAGCCGTAGGACCAGATCTCGCGGTCCTCGGGGAAGTGCGAGATGTACTTGGTGGAGTTGCACGGCCACGGAACGTCGGCCTCGCCCTCCGCCAGCGGGGCGCCGAGGGTGTGCACCGCCTTGACGAAGAAGCCGTCCTCACCGAGTTCCTCGAGGACCGGCTGCCCCATGCGCGTCATGGTGCGCATGGAGACCGCGACGTACGCGGAGTCGGTGATCTCCACGCCGAGGGCGGACAGCGGCGAACCCAGCGGGCCCATGCAGAACGGAACGACGTACATCGTCCGCCCCTTCATCGCGCCGCGGAAGATGCCGCCCTCGCCGCCCACGCCGGTGAAGATCTCCCGCATCTCGGCGGGGGCCTTCCAGTGGTTGGTCGGGCCGGCGTCCGCCTCCTTCTCGGAGCAGATGAAGGTGCGGTCCTCGACGCGGGCCACGTCCGAGGGGTCGGAAGCGGCGTAGTACGAGTTGGGGCGCTTGATCGGGTCGAGCTTCTTGAACGTCCCCTTGGCGACGAGCTCCTCGGCGAGCCGCTCGTACTCGGCCTCGGAGCCGTCGCACCAGACGACCCGGTCGGGCTGGGTGATCGCTGCAATTTCGTCGACCCAGGCAATGAGGCCCTGGTGACGGGTCGGGACGGTGGGAGCCGCGTTGTCGCGCGCCACGATCGCTCCTAGATGAGGGTGTGGACGGATATATGCCCGGTGTGCCGGGAAAATCCGCTTCTTTTGGTTGTTGCCCCTTGGGGGCCGCGACCCGGATGCTTCGTGACCGCTCATCCGGTGCCGTCCGCACTCATTTGATCATCCGACCCGAATACCGATCTGTCCAGAGGGCGCCTTCGTGACCGTCACCACTCGTGGACGAACCGGTAACCTACGGTCGCGTAGCTAGCATTGCGCCATGACTTCCGCGCCCGACGCCGCCGAGAACCGGCCCGCCACCGCGTCCCCCGCGATCGCGGCGGTCGCCGCCGCCACCGCGCCGCTCAAACCCAAACTCCGCGGCTGGCTGCATGCCGGGATGTTCCCCGCCGCCCTGCTCTCCGGGGTGTTCCTCACCGCCTTCGCCGACAGTCCCCGGGGCCGCCTGGCCTGCGCCATCTACACCCTGACCGCCTGCCTGCTGTTCGGCGTCAGCGCCCTTTACCACCGCGGCAATTGGGGCCCGCGCGCGGACCGCGTACTGCGCCGCCTCGATCACGCCAACATCTTCCTGATCATCGCCGGCACCTACACCCCCTTCACCATGCTGCTCGTGCCCGGATCACGCGGGCAGGTACTCCTCTGGGCGATCTGGGCGGCCGCGCTCGCCGGAATCGCCTTCCGCGTCTTCTGGGTCGGCGCGCCCCGCTGGCTCTACACCCCCTGCTACCTCGCCATGGGCTGGGCCGCCGTCTTCTTCCTCCCCGACTTCCTGCGCACCGGCGGGATCGCCGTCCTCGTGCTCGTCGTCGTCGGCGGTCTGCTCTACAGCGCCGGCGGCGTCATCTACGGCATCAAGCGCCCCAACCCCTCCCCCCGCTGGTTCGGCTTCCACGAGGTCTTCCACTCCTTCACGCTCGCCGCCTTCGTCGTCCACTACGTCGGCATCTCGCTGGTGGCCTACACGCACGCCTGAGATCACGCCTGAGATACCGGATCCCCAACGCAGCACCGGCATTTCACGGAGCTCACCCTCCCCACTTTTCACGCTCTGTGAATCATCCTGCTTCACAGAGTGACAGACACCACTGACAACGGCGGCGGCCCGGCCGGTTCGCGGGCCCGGACGCGACCGTGGCCCGCCGGACGACCGGTGCCCGAGAATGCTGTGCATGGTCTCCGCACGCACCTCCGCCACCCGCACCGGAACGCCGAAGCCCGGGCTGCGGGAACGGAAGAAGGTCAAGACCCGGCAGGCGATCCGGCGGGCCGCGTACCGGCTCTTCGCGGAGCGGGGCTACGACGCGACCCCCGTGGACCGGATCGCCGAGGCCGCCGACGTCTCGCCGAGCACGGTCTTCCGCTACTTCCCCACCAAGGAAGACCTCGTGCTCACCGACGAGTACGACACCGTGCTGGCCACCGGACTGCGGTCCCGGCCCGCCGACGAGCCGATCGTCGAGTCGGTCCGCCGGGTCACCGTCGAGGCCCTGCACGGCCTGTCCCCGGAGGACCGCACCGACCTCGTCCAGCGCATCCGGCTGGTCCGCGAAGTGCCCGCGATCCGCGGCCGCACGGCGGAGAACACCGCCCGGAACACCGCCACGATCTGCGCCGTGCTGGCCGAGCGCACCGGGCGCCCGGCCGACGACCTGGAGCTACGGGTCGTCAGCGCGGCCGTCCTGGCCGCCCTCCAGGAGGCGATGCTGGCCTGGGTGGCGGGGGCCGGGGCACCCGGGGAAGGCGGGACGCCCGGGGAGGACCGGACGCCCGGTCTGGAGGAGCTGGTCCGGCTGACCCACCAGACGATGGACGTGCTGGCGCGCGGGCTCACGCCGTAGCGGCGGGGGCCTCCGGGGGCGGCGCGGCGCCCGGACCGTCCGCCGGCTCGCCCAGGCGTGCCGCGAGCCGCGCCCGTAGTTGGGAGAGCCGCTCGATGCGGTCGTCCAGGTCCGCGAGCCGGCGCCGGGCCACCGCTTCCGCCGTCGAACACCGCTCCGCGCGCGGGTCCTTGGGGATCAGCGCGGGCACGCCCTCGGGCGGCATGGTGCGCAGCAGGTGCGCGAAGGCCCGTACGTCGCCCACCGTCAGTCCGGCCTCGCGCAGTTCGCGGACCGCCCGGAGCCGGCGGATGTCCTCGGCGTCGTAGACCCGGTGCCCGGAAGGGGTCCTCCGGGCCGTCACCAGGCCCTGCTGTTCGTAGTAGCGCAGCGCCCTTGGTGTCATCCCCGCGGCCGCCGCGGCGTCCCCGATCCGCATCGGCGCCTCCCGTGGCGGGACGGCCCGCTGCCCCTCGCCCGGCGGGTTCCCCCGGTTCTCCGCTCCCTCGCGGTCCCCCGTCCTGTCGTTCAGCGCCCGCTCGCCCCCTCGCCACCCGCCCCGTTCAGGATGCGTTCGATGCCGGTCGCCGCCTCCAGCAGGGCCTCGTCCGCGCCCTCGATGGCGACGAGTTGGAGCCCCAGCGGCAGCCCGTCGGCGGCCCGTCCGGCAGGCAGGCTGAGGGACGGCAGACCGGCGTTGCTCCAGGGCAGGCACATGATCGAGGTGCCGGTGGTGGTGAGGTCGGCGGGGGCCGGGCCGGTGGCCGCCGGGGCGAGCCACAGGTCGATGCCGGCCCCGGCCGACGCGGCGGCGAGCCGTGTGCGGAACGCGGCCCGGCGCGTCCGGGCCGCTTCGTAGGCGGCGTCCCCGATCGCCTGTCCCTGCCGGATGGCCGCCGTGGTCTGCTCGCGGTAGCGGTCGCCGAAGCGCGCGAACCAGTCGGCGTGGGCCCGCGCGACCTCGTAGCGGTTCATCGTGAACAACTGCTCCACCACCGCGTCGAAATCGTCCATCACCGGGACCTCGCGGACCTCGTACCCGGCGGCGCCCAACAGCTCGCGCTGCTCCTTGAAGGCGCGCAGCGCCTCCTCGCCGGCGCGCTCCAGATAGGGACCCACCGGCACGCCCAGCACCGGGCGCGAGGGCCGGCCCGGGACCCGCTCCGGACGCTCCGGGCCGCCGCGCCCGCCGCGCCAGCCGTCGAGCAGCACCGAGGCGGCCAGCGCGACGCCCGCCACGTCCGTGGCGTACCACCCCAGGGTGTCGAAGCTGAGGGCGTTGGGGATCACGCCGTCGAGCGGTATCCGCCCGTACGTGGGCTTGAAGCCGACCACGCCGCAGTAGGCGGCGGGCCGGATCATCGAGCCGACGGTCTGCGTCCCGAGGGCCAGCGGCACCATGCCGGCGGCGACCGCGGCCGCCGAACCGCTGCTGGAACCCCGGGCGTATGGGCGGGGTGGTGCGGGTTGCGGGTCGGGCCGGGGGCCGTGACGGCGAACTCCGCGGTGACGGTCTTGCCCGCCACCAGGGCGCCGGCCGCGCGCAGCCGGTCCACCACGACGGCCTGCGCACCGGCCAGCGCCTCGGGCGGCAGGGCCGATCCGGCGCGGGTGGGCAGGCCGTCCACCCGCACGATGTCCTTGATGCCGACCGGTACGCCGTAGAGCGCGGGCCGCCCGGCGGGGCCCGGCGGACCGGCCGCCGCCAGCTCCCGCGCCGCCTCCAGGAGCCGCGTACGCCGCCCGTCCTCGGGCACGAACGCCCGCACCCGCGGATCGACGGCGTCGATGCGGTCGCAGGTGCGCCGCACCGCGTCGACGGGGTCGTCCGCGCCGGACCGCAGCGCCGCGGCCTCCTGGACAAGGGGCCGGTGCCCCAGCAAGGTCGTCACGCCTGCAGGCTACAACCGCCCCCTGACAACGGCCGGTTGGGCGACGACCACGGCCATCGTCCGCACCCGGACCGCTACCCCCGCCTCACAACTCCACGACGACCGCGCCCAGATGGCGGCCCTCGGTGAGCTCGCGCAGCGCCCGGGGCGCCTGTTCGAGGCCCTGCAGCCGGGCGTGCGGGAAGGTGAGGGTGCCGTCCCGGAGGCCCGCGGCGAACCGCCGGTTCCACTGGGGGATCAGGTCCAGGTGCTTGTAGAGGGCGATGCCGCGCAGGGTGATGCTCCGGATGAGCAGCGAGAGGCTGTCGACCGCCACCTTGGCGGTCGTGCCGTCCGGGGAGAGCTGGCTGGCCAGGGCGCCCACGATGGCGACCCGGGCGTCGCGGTTGGCGAGGGCGAGGGCGGCCTCCAGCTGCTCGCCGCCGACGTTGTCGAAGACCGCGTCGATGCCGTCCGGGGCCGCCTCGCGCAGCTGCTCCTCGATGGGGCCGGCGCCGCGGATGACCACCGCGTCATAGCCCAGTTCCTTGATCAGGCGGTCGGCCTTCTGCTGTGACCCGGTGCTGCCGATGACCCGGGCCGCGCCGAACTGGCGGGCGACCTGGCCGGCCAGGGTGCCCACGCCGCCGGCCGCGCCGGTGACGAACACCGTGTCGCCGGGGCGTACTTCGGCGCCGCGCTCGATGCCCATCAGGGCGGTGGCGCCCTGGGAGAGGTACGCGGCGGGGTCGGGCATCAGGTCCGGATCGAGGCGGGTGGCCGCGTCGGCATCGAGCAGCGCGTACTCACGCCAGCCGAGTTGGTGTTCCACCAGGTCACCGGGGTTGAGGTCGGTACCGGGGGCGGCCACGACCTCGCCGATCGCATGGCCGTGCAGCGGCGCCCCGACCTCGTAGGAGGGGATGGGCACGTCGTTGTGCTCGTCCATCAGGCTGCGCATCACGGCGCCGAGGCCCATGTGGGTGTTGCGGACCAGCACCTGGCCGGGCCCGGGTTCGGGGACCGGGACCTCCACGATCTCGAAGAGGTCATCGGTGACCGGCCCCGTGGGACGGGCGGCCAGGCGGACTTCGCGGTATGTGCGGTTCGTCATGACCCGAGGCTAAAACTTGACGCGCACGTCAAGGTCAAACCGGTCATTGGTCCTAGGACTTGGGACGGTGTTTCCAGGGGCGTGCGCCGAACGACCCGGCCCCGGGGCCGCCCCTGGGAGGCCCCGGTCCCTGCCGTCACCCCCGGAGGCGCTCCGCCAGCTCCTCGGGGTCCGTCGTGGGCCGCTCACAGGTGAAGTGGCGGCACACGTAGGCGGCGGGTTCGCCGTCGACCAGCGGGCGGTCCTTGAGGAGCGGCACCGCGTCGGCCTCCTCGGTCCCGGGGGTGCCCAGTGCGACGACCGCGCCCGGTGCCGTGCCGAGCAGCGCGGCGCGGTGCAGGGCGGCGGTGGCCGGATCGCCCTGCGGACCGACGACCGCGATCTCCCGCGGCCCGTCCAGCGCCGCCTCGGCGACCGCGAGCCCCCAGCCGATGAAGCGCGGGGCCCGGCCACCGAGCGCCGTGACGATGCCCAGGGCGCGTTCCGCCGCGCTCCGGTGGAGGTCGCTGCCGGTCAGCGCGCCGTACGACAGGAGCGCACCGGCCGCCGCGGTCCACCCGGAGGGCGACGCGTTGTCGGTGGGGTCCTGGGGGCGGCGGATCAGCGACTCGGCGTCCGCGGCGGTGTCGTAGAGCGCGCCGTCCTCGGTGGTGAACTGGAGCAGCACGGTGTCCAACAGGAAGCCCGCGAAGTCCACCCAGACGCCTTCGCCGGTGACCGAGGCGAGGGTGAGGAAGCCCTCGGCGACGTCGGCGTAGTCCTCCAGGACCCCGGAGTTGCCGCCGGGCACCCCGTCGCGGGAGGTGCGGTGCAGCCGGGCCTGCCAGTCCATGTGGACGCGGACCAGCAGGTCGGCGGCGTCGGTGGCGGCCTGGACGAGATCGGGGCGGTCGAAGTAGGCGCCGGTCTCGGCGAGCGCGGCGATGGCCAGGCCGTTCCAGGCGGCGACGACCTTGTCGTCCCGGCCGGGGCGCGGCCGCTGCTCGCGCGCCGCCAGCAGCCGCTGCTTGACGGAGACCACCCGCTCGGCGTCGGCCGGCATGTCCGTGTCGGGGAGTTGGAGCACCGAGGCGCCCTCCTCGAAGGTGCCTTCCTCGGTGACGCCGAAGTACGTGGCGGCGAACTCCGCGTCTTTCTCCCCCAGTACGGCGCGCAGCTGCTCCGGCGTCCATACGTAGTAGGCGCCCTCGACGTGCCGGCCCGTGCCGTCGTCGCTGTCCGCGTCCAGGGCCGAGGCGAAGCCGCCCTGGCCGGTGCGGAGTTCGCGGACCATGAAGTCGGCGGTCTCCACGGCGATCCGGCGGGCCAGGTCCGAGCCGGTGGTCCGCCACAGGTGCGCGTAGGTCCGGCACAGCAGGGCGTTGTCGTAGAGCATCTTCTCGAAGTGCGGCACGGTCCAGGTGGCGTCCACCGCGTAGCGCGCGAAGCCGCCGCCGAGCTGGTCGTAGATGCCGCCGCGGGCCATCGCCGCGCCGGTCGCCTGCACCATCTCCAGGGCCCCCGCCGAACCGGTGCGGGCGTGGTGGCGCAGCAGGAACTCCAGCACCATGGACGGCGGGAACTTGGGCGCTCCGCCGAATCCGCCGCGCACCGCGTCGAAGTCGCGGGTCAGGCCCATCAGGGCGGCGTGCAGCTCCTCGGGCCGGGGCGGGCGGCGGTCGGCGGGCAGCGACTCGGTCAGCGAACGGCCCGCCAGGTCGGCCACGATCCGCCCGGCGACCTCGCCGACCTCGTCCCGGCGGTCCGTCCAGGCGGCTCGCACCCCTTCGAGGATCTGCCCGAACGACGGCATGCCGTGCCGCGGCTCGGGCGGGAAGTACGTGCCGAAGTAGAACGGCTCGGCGTCGGGGGTGAGGAAGACGGTCATGGGCCAGCCGCCCTGGCCGGTGGCGGCCTGCACGGCCTCCATGTACACCGCGTCCACGTCCGGCCGCTCCTCGCGGTCGACCTTGACCGCGACGAAGTGCTCGTTGAGCAGGGCGGCGGTGTCCGCGTCCTCGAAGCTCTCGTGGGCCATGACGTGACACCAGTGGCAGGAGCTGTAGCCGACGCTCAGCAGCACCGGCACACCGCGCCGGCGGGCCTCGTCGAACGCCTCGGCGGACCACGGCCACCAGTCGACGGGGTTGTCGGCGTGCTGGAGCAGATACGGGGAAGTCTCATGGGCCAGGCGGTTCGGCATGGGTCCATCCTCTCCCACCGAGGCCCGCCGTGACGGGAGCGGAGGGAGTTATCCACAAGCCTGCCGGAATCCGCGCGGAGGCGGAACACTGTGCGTACGGCGAAGATCGACGCCGGAGACTGCGGTAACTGCGGAGGGGGACGTCATGCCGGTCTCACTGGCTGCGCTGCGCGAGGACCATCGTGCGGACGCGGAGGCCCTGTTGACCAGGGCCGTCGAGGAGGAGGTGCGCCGCTCGGGCGGGCGGCTGGACGGGGCGGCGCTGCTCGGCAGAGCGCGGGCGGCGCTGGACGGGCTGGCGGACAGCGCCGCCGAGGAGTACACCGCCTACGTCCGGGCGCTGGACGAGGCGGCCGCCGGCCGGCCGTCGCTGGGGCGGCGGCTGGCGCCGAAGGAGCTGGGCACGCCCGCGGTCGCGACCGGCGTCGCGGCGGTGGCGGCGTTCGGCACGGACCTCGCGTACGGCTCGGGCGGCGGCGCGGCGCTGGGGGTCGGGGCCGCGGTGCTGGTGGCGGGCGCGGCGGCGACGGTCGTGAAGCTGACCGCGGGCCACTGGCCGGCCGCGCACCGTGAGGCGGGGCGGCGGGGGCAGCCCGGCGGTGCGGAGCAGCTGCGGCTGCAGTGGCTGACGGCACTGGAGGTGCGGGGCATCCGGCCGTTCCTGGACCAGCAGCGGATGCTGACGGCGGCGGCCCGGAGCGGCGGCGCGAAGGACGGCGCGACGACCACGAAGACCACCCGGGGGCCGCAGCTGCGCGGCGCCGACCGGAGCGCGGCGGCCCGGCAGCGGTCCGTACTGGAGCACTCCTTCTCCCAACTGCCGCAGGCCGACGGCCCGTTCGCCGGCCGGCGGGCCGAGCTGGCCCGGATCGCGCAGTGGGTGCAGGCGGCCCGCGCGTCCACGGAGACCCGGCCGACGGTGGTGGTGCTGCACGGCGAGCCGGGATCGGGGCGTACGGCGCTGGCGGTGCGGGCCACCCATCAGCTGCGCGACCAGTTCCGCGGCGCCTGTGTGGTGGACCTGCGCGGCGACACCCCGGGCGAGGTGCCACTGCCGACCCGGGACGCGCTGCTGCATCTGCTCAACCGACTCGGCGCGCCCCGCGAGCAGCTGCTGTTCCGCGAGCGCCCCTCCCAGGAGCAGCACGTCAAGCGGCTCACCGAGCTGTACCACCAGCATCTGACGGGCCTGCCGGTGACGGTCCTGCTGGACGACGCCGCGGACCCGGAGCAGGTGCGCACGCTGGTGCCCGAGCGGTCCGACAGCCTGGTGCTGGTGACGTCCCGGGAGCCGTTGAAGCTTCCCGAGGACCTGGAGGCGTGGGTGCACCACCTGCCGGTGGGGCCGCTGGACGCCGCGGGCACCGAGGAGCTGCTGCGCGCCGCCGCGGCGGCCGGCGAGGGGACCGCGGGCGGTGCGGGCGGGCGGGAGTCCCGGCCCCGGCCGGCGGACGCCCCGGCGGAGCCGTACGACGCCCGGGCGCTCGACGAGATCTCCGGGCTGTGCGGAGGCCTGCCGCTGGCGCTGCGGGTGGTGGGTTCCTCGCTCGGCGCGCGCACCCCCGCCGAGCTGGCCACCGCGCTGGCGGCCGGTCCCCCGGCCCCGCCGGTGGACCAGGCGCTGGCCCTGGGCTACGCCGACCGCCCCGAGCCGGCCCGGCGGCTGCTGCGCCGGCTGGCGCTGGTGGGCCGGGCCAGCCTGGGGGCGGCGGCCGCCGCGGCGCTGCTCGGCGTCGAGACCTCCGAGGCCGAACGGCAGCTGACGGCCCTGGCCCGGGCCGGCCTCATCGAGCACGTCCGCGGCGAGCGCTACCGCCTGCACTCCCTGGTGCACGCCTTCGCGCACGCCCGGCTGGTGGACGAGGAGGAGCCCGGGGAGCGCGGCGCGGCCCAGGAGCGGCTGATCCGCGGCTATGCGGAGCTCGCCGACTCGGTCATCCGGCTGGTCGACGGCCGTACCTCGACCCGCGCCGACCGCTTCGGTTCGCACGGCTTCACGTCCCTGGACGCGGCCCTGCAGTGGCTGGACGACGAGTCCAGCTTCATCACGGCCGCGCTGCGCCACGCCGACCAGGACGTCGACCAGGCCACGGTCTCGCACCTGCTGGGCGCGCTGGCCGACTACTGCCTGCTGCGCGGTGACCTCTACCGCCTCGGGGAGCTGAGCGAGCTCACCCGGGCCGTCGGCCAGGGGCTGCTGGTCCGCTCGGTGCAGTGGCGCACGGGTGTGGCGGCCCGGCAGCTCGGCGAGCTGGACAAGGCGCGGACGACCCTGTCGTCGGTGGTGGATCTCTACTTCGAGGCGCAGCATCCGGCGGGCGCCGCGCGGGCGTTGCGCGATCTGGGCATCACCCTCCAGCAGCAGGGCAACCTCCAGGAGGCCGCGGTCAAGCTCCGGGAGGCGCTGGAGCTGCAGTCCGGCCCGGACATGCACGGCGACCGCGCCTGGACGCTGCACGCCCTGGCGGCCGTGGAGCGGGACCGGGCGCAGCTCGCCGAGGCCCTCGCCATGCTGCGGGAGTCCCTGGAGCTGCACGAGGAGAGCGAGAGCGTGCACGGCCAGGCGTGGGCGCACTTCCAGCTCGGCCAGGTGTATCTGCGGACGGGCGAGGTGCCGCGGGCCGAGCAGGCGCTGCACGCGGCGCTGGAGCTGTACGGCCGTACCCAGGACGAGCGCGGCGCGGCCTGGGCGATGACCCAGCTGGCCCGGGCCCGGCTGGTGGCCGGCGAGCCGGGGCCGGCGGCCGACCGGCTGCGGCAGGCGCTGCCGCTGCACCGCCAGCACGAGGACCCCCGTGGTGAGGCGTGGACGATGTACTACCTCGGGCAGGCCTTGGAGGAGCGCGGCGAACGGGACGCGGCACTGCGGCAATTGGAGCGCTCGCGGACGATGTTCAGCCGGATGCAGGACGGCTACGGCCTGGCCTGCGCCCGGCACCACTCCGGGCGGGTCACCCGCGATCTGCGGGCCGAGCAGACCGGTTCGCTGCGCAACAGCGGCTTCGCCCGGCAGCTGCTGCAGGACGCCCGCAAGGACTTCGCGCGGATCGGGGTGCCGCACGGTGAGGCGTGGTCCTGCCTGGAGCTGGTGATCATCGACGCCGGTAACGGGCGGGCGGCCCAGGCGCTGGAGCTGGCCGACGAGGCGGCCGGGACGTTCGCCGGCTACGGCGACCGGCGCGGCGAGGACTGGGCGCGCTTCCTGCGCTGCACGCTGCTGCCGTTCGCCTCGGCGGGCGGTTCCGTGGTGGGCGCGGCCGTCGCGCAGGAAGAGCTGGACCGCCTCATACGGGACAAGCACCCGGCCCGCGACGCGAAGCTGGAGGACTGCGCGGAGGCGTTCGCCATCCTGCTGGAGCGCGGCGTGGAGCCGGAAACGGGCTGGCAGGCATGGCGGCTCGGCATGGTCCCGGACCGCCACACCCGCGAGGTCATGGGCGTCCTGGCCGGCCCGTCGGTCGGGGACTGACGGGCCCGCCGGGAACGGCGACCCGCGGCCCCGGCTTCCGGTGCCGCCCGCGCGCGGGCGACCACCTGGCCATGGCCCGCGGCCGTACCGGAGCAGCTCATGGAGACACGCAACGACTCGCCGGCCGCTCGGGCCGGCGAGCCGCCGGGGCGGTCAGCCGGTCGCTGCCAGGAGACCGGCCGTCGACCGCGCCCGGTCTTCGGCCGTCCTCAGCCGGTCTTCGGCTTCGCGGCGGCCGGGGCGGCGGAGGCGGTGGTGCCCGCCTCACCCTCCTCCGGCTGCTCCTCGAAGTTGACCTTCTTCATCTGCTTGTTCATGGACTTCATCAGCAGCCACACGGCGCCGCCGATGACCGCGAAGACGATGAAGCCGAGGACGCCGGGGGTCACCTTGTCCTTGTCGAAGCTGTCGGCAAGGGTGACGAAGTGCGTCAGGGCGAGGGTGCTGGTCGCGCTCATCATGGGGTCAATTGTTGCGGATGCCCGCGAAGAGGTCGTCCTCGGGGAGGGAAGTGTCCACGAGCGACTTCGCGAGCTCGTACTCCTCCGTCGGCCAGACCTCGCGCTGGATGTCCATCGGCACCCGGAACCACCCGCCGTCGGGGTCGATCTGGGTGGCGTGCGCGATCAGCGCCTTGTCGCGGATCTCGAAGAACTCGTCACACGGAATGTAGGTGGTCAGCGTGCGCTCGCGGCGCTCGAACTGCTTCCAGCGCTCCAGCCACTCGCCGTACGGCGACTCCATGCCGCGGGCCAGCAGCGCCTCGTGCAGCGCGATGGTCCGCGGCTTGTTGAAGCCCTGGTTGTAGTAGAGCTTCTGCGGCTGCCAGGGCTCACCGGCCTCCGGGTACTTCTCCGGGTCGCCGGCCGCCTCGAAGGCCACCATCGTGATCTTGTGCGTCATGATGTGGTCCGGGTGCGGGTAGCCGCCGTTCTCGTCGTAGGTCGTGATGACCTGCGGCTTGAAGTCCCGGATCAGCTTGACCAGCCGCCCGGCCGCCTCGTCGACGTCCTGCAGGGCGAAGCAGCCCTCGGGGAGCGGCGGCAGCGGATCGCCCTCGGGCAGCCCGGAGTCGACGAAGCCCAGCCACTCCTGCTTGACGCCGAGGATCTCCCGGGCCTCGTCCATCTCCTTCCTGCGTACCTCGTGGATGTGCTCCTCGATGTACGGGTCCCCCTGGAGCTTCGGGTTGAGGATGGAACCTCGCTCTCCGCCTGTGCAGGTGGCGACCAGCACGTCCACCCCCTCGGACACGTACTTGGCCATGGTGGCCGCACCCTTGCTCGACTCGTCGTCGGGGTGGGCGTGCACCGCCATCAAACGCAGCTGCTCAGTCAAGACTCGATCCTCAGTTAAGGGCCGGAGAAGATGCCTCCTATAGTGACCGAAGCGAGGGGGCGCTGTATTCCCTGGGGCGGGGACCCCCCGGGGGGTTCCCGAGCCGGCTCCAGGTCCCCGTACCAGGAGGATGGATCGATGGCCGCGGTGCGCGAAGGGCTCCCGGACGGACGCTACGGCCGCTCCGCGGACCGGCGCGCGGACCGCAAGCTCAAGATCATCGGGGCGGTGCTCGGTGCCGGCCTCCTGGGCGCGGTCGGCTGGGCCGGCGTGTCGTACATCTCCGGACAGGACCTCAGCGGCCGGGTGATCACCTGGGACGCGGTGTCCGACCACGCCGTCAAGGTCCATCTGGAGGTCGTCAAGGGCGCCGACGACAAGGGCGTGTGCACCCTGCGCTCGCAGGCGGCGGACGGTTCCGAGGTCGGCCGCAAGGACGTCACCATCGACCAGCGAACGAGCCAGGTTGACACCGAGGTCACGCTACGGACGACGAAGCGCGCGACCAACGCGGTGCTCGTCGGCTGCACGTCCTCGTCCGTATCCTCGTCCTCGTAGCGTCGCAGCGTCGCAGCGTCGTAGTGTCGTAGCGCGTCATGGATCCGGAATCCCTGCCCGTCCAGGGGCGGGCCGAGGCACGCGCGGGGTGCATCCGTACCGCCGCGGCTACCCTCCGCCACCGTCCGCCCCTCGGGTGCCTCGCGCGCCCCATTCCGGCATGGCGTGTCGTGACCGCCTCTGATCAGCGATGATGCGTTCCTGTGCGGTCACTGTGAATTTCCTCTTCCCCGTTTTGTGCCGGAATTGTTAGGCTCGTGGTTTCGCCCACCCGTGAAGGCGCAAACCTTCCTGGTAGGGCGTTTGATTTATCCCCAGTACCGACGAGGAGCACCTGTGACCCAGACCAGCGAGAACGTCACCTGGCTGACCCAGGAGGCGTATGACCAGCTCAAGGCCGAGCTGGAGTACCTGTCTGGTCCCGCACGCGCCGAGATCACCGAGAAGATCCAGGCGGCCCGCGAGGAAGGTGACCTGAAGGAGAACGCCGGGTACCACGCGGCCAAGGAAGAGCAGGGCAAGCAGGAGCTTCGGGTCCGGCAGCTCACCCAGCTGCTGCAGTCCGCGAAGGTCGGCGAGGCCCCCGCCGCCAACGGCGTCGTCGCTCCCGGCATGGTCGTCACCATCGCGTTCGACGGGGACCCGGACGACACGCTGTCGTTCCTCCTGGCCTCGCGGGAGTACGCGAGCTCGGACATCGAGACCTACTCCCCGCAGTCCCCGCTGGGCACGGGCGTGAACGGCAAGAAGATCGGCGCCGATGCGGAGTACGAGCTCCCCAACGGCAAGAAGGCGAGCGTGAAGATCCTCGACGCCAAGCCGTACACCGGCTGAGCCACGGGACGCCCGCAGACACCACGAAGCGGCCCGGAGCCTCGCGCTCCGGGCCGCTTCGCGTGTGTGCGGCCTGCCCCGGCTGGGGGAGCTCTCCCGGGCCCCTGCCCCGGGGCCGCCGGCTCCGCTCAGGCGGTCGCCGAGCGGTACTTGCGGACCGCCAGCGTCCGGAACACCGCGATGATCAGGATCGACCAGATCACCGAGGCCAGCACCGGGTGCTCCATCGGCCAGGCGCCGGTCACCGACTTGGGCACCCCGTCGATCGTGTTGCCGAACAGCTCGCGGGCCGCGGCCACCGTCGCACTGAACGGGTTCCACTCCGCGACGTGCTGGAGGAACGCCGGCATGCCGTCGACCGGCACGAACGCGTTGGAGATGAAGGTCAGCGGGAAGAGCCAGATCAGCCCGCCGGAGGTGGCCGCCTCGGGCGTGCGCACCGAGAGGCCGATCAGCGCGCCGATCCAGGAGAAGGCGTAGCCGAGCAGGAGCAGCAGGGCGAAGCCGGCCAGGACCTCGGCGAGGTTCTCGTGGGTGCGCCAGCCGATCAGCACCGCGACGACCGCCAGCACGACCAGGGTCAGCGCGGTCTGTACGAGGTCGGCCAGGGTCCGGCCGGTGAGCACCGCGCCCCGGGACATCGGCAGCGACCGGAAGCGGTCGATGAGCCCCTTGTGCATGTCGTCGGCGATCCCGGCGCCGGCGCCCGCCGTGGCGAACGTGACGGTCTGGGCGAAGATGCCGGCCATCAGGAACTCCCGGTACGCCTGGGCGTCGCCCACCGGGGCGCCGGGGATGTTGATCGAGCCGCCGAAGACGTAGGTGAACAGCACCACGAACATGATCGGCTGGATCAGCCCGAAGATCACCACCTCGGGGATCCGCACCATCCGGATCAGGTTCCGCTTGGCCACGACCAGGGAGTCGCGCACCAGCCGGCTGATGCCGCCGCGCGCCGGCGGGGGTCCGAGCGGCCTGCCGCCGGCGTCCCCGGTCGCCGTGCCCGCCGTACTCGCCGTGGTCATCGCACGCCCTCCTTCCGGTGCCCGGCGGCGCTCGCCGGCCGCCCGTCGCCCGTGGTCCCGCTCCGTTCCGTACCGGCGGCACCGCCTCCGCCGTCGCCGCCACCGGCACCGTCGCCGTCCGCGGACTCCGCGGTGTGCCCGGTCAGCGCGATGAAGACGTCGTCGAGGGTCGGGCGGCGCAGGCCGATGTCGTCGATCTCCACACCGCGGACGTCCAGTTCGCGGATCACCTCGGCGAGCAGCTTGGCGCCGCCGGCGACCGGGATCGTCAGCTTGCGGATGTGCGGCTCGACCGTGCCCTCCCCCTTGGCGAAGCCGCGCAGCACCTCGTCGGCGACGGTGAGGTGCTCGGGCGCGTGCACCACGACCTCGACGCGCTCGCCGCCGGTGCGCGCCTTGAGCTGGTCGGAGGTGCCGCGGGCGATGACCTTGCCGTGGTCGACGACGCAGATGTCGTGCGCGAGGCGGTCGGCCTCCTCCAGGTACTGGGTGGTGAGCAGCAGGGTCGTACCGCCCGCGACGAGCTCCTGGATGACGTCCCACAGCGCCTGGCGGTTGCGCGGGTCCAGGCCCGTGGTCGGCTCGTCCATGAACATCACCGGGGGGCTGACGACCAGCGCGGCCGCGAGGTCGAGCCGGCGGCGCATCCCGCCGGAGTAGGTCTTGGCGGTACGGTCCGCCGCATCGTTGAGGTGGAAGCGCTCCAGCAGCTCGGCGGCCCGGCGCTTGGCGTCCCGGCCACTCATCTGGTAGAGCTGCCCGACCATCGTCAGGTTCTCCCGGCCGGTCAAGTACTCGTCCACAGCGGCGAATTGGCCCGAGAGACCGATGGACCGGCGTACCTTGTCGGGATGGGCGAGCACGTCGATCCCGGCAACCTCCGCCTTGCCGCGGTCGGGTCGGAGCAGGGTCGTCAGGACGCGTACGGCGGTGGTCTTGCCGGCACCGTTCGGGCCAAGCATGCCGAGGACGGTTCCTTCGGGAACGTCCAGGTCGACGCCGTCCAGCGCCCTCACGTCGCCGAAGGTCTTCACCAGCCCTTCGGCGTAAATGGCGCCTGGCATATGGGTACCCCCATGGCTTGGGTGAGTTCCAGGTCGAAATATGTCGAATGTTACGTTCGACGGACAGAGCCCGCTTCAGGGCATTTGTCCGCAGCGGGACGTCAGGGCGCGCACGGCACGCCGGTACCCCGCATCCGGGATGCTACTCCGTAACGCGATACATCGCGATACAAATAAGCAGATCCGACTTCCGGCCCCCGACCGGCCCGCGCCCGCCTCGCTCCAGCCCCTCCGGTCACTCCAGAACGACGTAACCCGCCTCCGCGAGTGCCGTGCGCACCTCGCCGCAGTGTTCCGGGCCCTTGGTCTCCAGATGCAGTTCCACCTCGACCTCGGTCAGCCCGAGCCGCGGATCGGTCCGTACGTGGCCCACGTCGAGGATGTTCGCGTCCACCACCGTCAGCACCCCGAGCAGGTTCTCCAGCGCCCCCGGCCGGTCCGTCAGCCGCAGCCGCAGCGAGAGGTAGCGGCCCCCGGCGGCCATGCCGAACCGCAGGATGCGCTGCATCAGCAGCGGATCGACGTTCCCGCCGGACAGCACCGCCACCACCGGCCCCTCGAACGACCGCGGATCGGCGAGCAGCGCCGCCACCGGGCTCGCCCCGGCCGGCTCCACCACCAGCTTCGCCCGCTCCAGGCACAGCAGCAGGGCACTGGAGAGGTCGTCCTCGCTGACCGTCCGGACCTCGTCCACCAGCCGCTCGATGATCCCGAAGGGCACGTCGCCGGGCCGGCCGACCTTGATGCCGTCCGCCATCGTCGACAGCCCCTCGATCGCCACCGGATGCCCGGCCGCCAGCGACGGCGGGTAGCAGGCCGCGCCCGCCGCCTGCACCCCGACGACCTTCACGTCCGGCCGCAGCGCCTTGACCGCCAGCGCGATCCCCGCGGCCAGCCCGCCGCCGCCGATGCCGACGACGATGGTGCGCACCTCCGGGCACTGCTCCAGGATCTCCAGCCCGACCGTGCCCTGACCGGCGATGATGTCGCGGTGGTCGAAGGGGTGGATGAAGACCGCACCGGTCTCCCGTGCGTACTCCTCGGCGGCGGCCAGCGTCTCGTCCACCACATGGCCGTGCAGCCGCACCTCGGCACCGTATTCGCGGGTCGCCGCGACCTTCGGCAACGGGGCGCCGACCGGCATGAACACCGTGGACCGCACGCCGAGCAGGGACGCCGCGAGGGCCACCCCCTGGGCGTGGTTACCGGCGCTCGCGGCCACCACGCCGGCCGCCCGTTCCTCCGCGGAGAGCCCGGCGATCCGGACGTAGGCGCCGCGGATCTTGAACGAACCGGTGCGCTGGAGGTTCTCGCACTTGAGGTGAACGGGCGCGCCGACCAGCCCGGACAGATAGCGGCTGCCCTCCATCGCGGTGGCCCGTGCCACGCCCGAGAGCATCTTGTGCGCCTCCCGGACGTCCTCGATCGTGACCGGGAGCGCGACGGGGGTCGTGACAGGGGGTCGTTCGGCGTCGGGCTGTCCGGAGTCGGGGCGGGGCTCGTGCGACGGACGCGGCGGATGAGGCGTATGAGCAGCCATACCGCCAGTCTCGCAGTTCGACGGTGCGCGGGCCCGCCCGCCCACGGGCACCAACGAGGAGGGCGGCGCGTTGTCGGAATGGACGGCGCAGGTACGCCGTGCGCCGGGTCCGCGTACGCTGTCCTCCCATCCATACGCACTTCCATCGAAGCGAGCTCCCGGCCATGCCCACCTCTTCGGACATGACGACCCACACCGACCCCGCTCTCCTCGACGCGCTGCAGCACCAAGTGGCCGTCTTCGCCCGCCGCGCCGAACAGAGCCGGCTCGGCGGCGTGGGGCAGGCGCGCAATTCCATGGACCGCGCCGCCTACCTGCTGCTCAACCGCCTCGACCAGGAAGGCCCGATGGGCGTCAAGGCCCTGGCCGCCGGCATGGGCATCGACTCCTCGACGGTCACCCGGCAGGTCGCCCCGCTGGTCGACTCCGGGCTCGTCAGCCGGGCCACCCACCCGGAGGACGGCCGCGCCGTGGTGCTCGAACTGTCCGAGCGCGGCCACGCCCGGCTGGACGAGGTGCGGGCCTCGCGCCGTGCGCTGATGGCGCTGGTCACGGAGAAGTGGACCGACGAGGAGCGCGAGGCGTTCACCACGCTGCTGACCCGCTTCAACGTCTCCCTCTCCGACATCACCGCGTCCCTGACGCCCACGGGTCCGACGTCCTGACACCACCGGCAGCTCCGGCCGGTGGCACGCTACGACCCGGCCGGCGGCCCGCCGCGTACCGGCCGGTGACATTCCGCGGCCCGGCGGCCGGTGACGCGCCCCGGCCCGGACCCGGGTAAGTCGTCACGCCTCTTGACCGGGTGGCCGCGCTGCCGTGCTATAGGAGCCCAGGGGGTCGGGCGTCCGTCATCCGGGAGGCGCGGTGCGAGAGCGGCGGCCGGTGCAGCAGCGCCGCCACGCCCGGGAGTTCGAGTCGTTCGTGGCGGGCGCGGCCGGACGGCTGTTCCGCGCCGCCACCCTCCTGACCGGCGAGCCCGCCGCCCATCCCGCCCCGGCCGCCGAGGAATTGCTGGTCCGCGCGCTGGCCCGGACGTACGCCGACTGGGACCGGCTGCGCGGCGAGGACCCGTACGAGCGCACCCGCCGGGAGCTCGCCGACCGTTTCGCCCGCACCGCCCGGCGGCACCGACGGCCGCGCGGCGGGCCGCTGGACCGGCTGACCCCGCAGGAGCGCCTGGTCCTCGTGCTGCGGCTGCACGAAGGGGTGGCCGAGGAGCAGACCGCGGCCCAACTCGGCCTGCCCACCGAGCGGATACGCACGCTGTGCCGGCACGCCGTCGCCGCGCTCCGCAGCCATCGGCCGGCCGGCCGGGCCCGCGGCGGCGGGGCGCCATGAACCTCTACCCCGAGGCCGCCGTGCCGGACCCGGGCGTCCCCGACCGCAAGGAGACCGAGGCCCGGCGGATGCTGGCCGGGCTGCCGCTGCCGCCCGTGCCGCCGGACCTGGCCGCCCGGGCCCTCGCCCGCGGCCGGCGACTGCGCGCACACCGCCGGCTGCGGCGCCGCCTCGGCTGGCTGCTGGCGCTGCTCGCCGTGGCGGCGCTGACCTGGACGGCCGCGGCCCAGCCCTGGGTCCCGCCGCCGTCCCGCACCACCCCTCCGGTCGAGGGGTGGTGACGGGCGAGCGGCCGTCACGAGGCAGCGGGCGGCAGCTGTCGGCAGGGGTCAGCCCAGCGCCTGCGCCAGGTCGGCCAGCAGGTCCTCGGCGGACTCGATGCCGACCGAGAGGCGTACGAGGTCGTTGGGGACCTCCAGCTGCGAGCCGGCCGTCGACGCGTGCGTCATCCGCCCCGGGTGCTCGATCAGCGACTCGACGCCGCCCAGCGACTCACCGAGGGTGAACAGCTGCGACCGGTTGCAGACCTCGATGGCGGCCTGCTCGCCGCCCGCGACCTGGAACGACACCATGCCGCCGAACGACCGCATCTGCTTGGCCGCGACCTCGTGCCCCGGGTGCTCCGACAGGCCCGGGTAATAGACCCGGGTCACCTTGTTGTGCGAGGTCAGCAGCTCCGCGATCCGCTCGGCGTTGGAGCTGTGCCGGTCCATCCGTACGGCGAGGGTCTTGATGCCGCGCATCACCAGCCACGAGTCGAACGGGCCGGCGACCGCGCCCATCGCGTTCTGGTGGTAGGCGAGTTCCTCACCGAGGGTGTCGTCGTTGACGACCAGGGCGCCGCCGACCACGTCCGAGTGGCCGCCCATGTACTTGGTCGTGGAGTAGACCACCACGTCCGCGCCGAGGGCGAGCGGCTGCTGGAGGTAGGGGCTGGCGAAGGTGTTGTCGACGACGAGCCGGACCCCGGCGTCCCGCGAGACGGCGGCCAGCGCCTCGATGTCGCTGATGCCGAGCAGCGGGTTGCTGGGCGTCTCCACCCAGATCAGCTTCGTACGGGGGCGCAGGGCCTCGCGCACCGCCCGCGGGTCGGAGGTGTCGGCCACCGACCACTCCACGCCCCACCGCTCGACGACCTTGGAGATCAGCCGGAACGTTCCGCCATAGGCGTCGTTGGGGATGATGATGTGGTCACCGGGGACCAGCAGGGTGCGCAGCAGGGTGTCCTCGGCCGCGAGGCCGGAGGCGAAGGCGAGCCCGCGGCGGCCGCCGTCGAGCGCCGCGAGGTTTTCCTCCAGGGCGGTACGGGTCGGGTTGGCGCTGCGGCTGTATTCGTAACCGCCGCGCAGCCCGCCTACACCGTCCTGCTTGTAAGTGGATACCTGGTAGATGGGCGGAACCACCGCGCCGGTCGTGGGGTCGGGTTCCTGACCTGCGTGGATGGCAAGGGTTTCGAAATGCTGGTGGCGCTGTTCGCGCTGATCGCTCATGCCTGCCGAGGGTAGTCGGCCGCGCGGCCGGCGTTCCCGGAACTTTCTGGTTCGCTTGTTAGTGGATACGTACGAGGGGTCGCACACTGGTT
Source organism: Streptomyces endophytica (assembly GCF_026153355.1). GTDB lineage: Bacteria > Actinomycetota > Actinomycetes > Streptomycetales > Streptomycetaceae > Streptomyces > Streptomyces endophytica. Next base: position 997,348 of record NZ_CP110636.1, read on the forward strand.
CCCGCCACGTCCCCTCCGCCCCGCCCGACCCCACCCGACGCCCCCGAACCGCCCCCGCCACAGCCACAGCCACAGCCCCCCTCACCCGTCGTTCACCACAGGTACAGGACACAGGACACACCCCATGGACGCTCTGCTGGTTCTCCTCGCCGCGCTCGCGCTGGGCGGCCTCGTCTTCCTGCCCTGGATGCGCCGCCGGCGGGCCGTCCAGCAGACCCGGCAGGGGCTCGCGGTGGCCTCCGACCCGATGGCGGGCTACGGCTTCGTCCCGCTGGAGGAGCTCGACGTACGGCTGCCCGGCCCGGACCGGGAGCTGGAGGACGCGCTGGACGCGGTCCGGCGTACGCACGACTGGCGCCCGGCGGCCGAGCTGCTGAAGTCCACCGGTGACGACTGGGAGCGCCGCTGGCAGCGGGTGCAGACGCTGGCCGGCGCGGCCGCGTTCGAGCTGGCCGCGGGCGGGCCGGCGCAGGAGGGCGGGCGGCGGACCGGCGGCATCTGGCTGCGCACCTGGCGCTCGGAGGCGCCGAAGGACCCCGGCGGCGCCGAGACGCACGCCCAGTTCCTCGTCGTCCAGGCGCTGCGGGACCCCGGCTCGCAGGACTTCCGGATGATCCTGGAGGAGGCCCGTACGGTCTGCCGGGAGGCCGGCCTGCTGGCACCGGGCAGCCCGATCCCGTACGTCATCGAGCTGGCCGTGGCCCGCGGCCTGCACGACCGGCCCGCCGACTACGAGGAGCTGTGGTCCGAGGCCGCCCGGCGCGCCCCGCACCACATGGGCGCCCACCTCGCGGCCCTCCCGTACTGGTCCCAGAAGTGGCACGGCTCCCGCACGGAGGCCGAGGCGTTCGCCGAACGCTCCGCGGCCGACGCACCCACCGGCTCCCTCCTCCCGGCCCTCCCGCTCTTCGCGGTCTACGAGCACCTGCCCGAGGCCAACATGGTCCGCAGCCTGTACCAGAGCGCGGTCATCGAGCGCGCCATCGAGGGCGCCCACTTCGCACTCCGCGAGGCCCCGGCCGACCACCCCATGGCCCCGCACGTCCGGCACCTGCTGATCTGGTTCCTGGTACGCGCCGAGCGCTACGCCGAGGCCATGGAGCAGCTGCGCCTGGTCGACGGCCACGTGGGCGCCGTGCCGTGGTCGTACGGCCGCAGCCCCGCCGCCGAGTACGCCGCCTACCGCGCCCTGGCCATCGCCGGCTGGGAACAACTGGGCGGCACATCGACGGGCTTCCCCCAGGACCGCCCGTAGGCGCAAACGGGGTGGCCCGGGGGAGGCCGGAAACGCGCCCGCGGGACGCCCGGCCCCGCCCGCGACGGCGACCGGGCGCCCCCCGGCCGCCCGGGGACGCCGCGAGGCACCCGGCACTCCCCGCACCCCTCGCCCGCCCCGGAATGCGACCGCGCCCGCCGACGTTGACGCAAGGGCCACCACTGCCGACAACTGCCCGCCACCGCTCCCTCCCCCGAACTGCTCCCTTCCTCCCGAACTGCTTCCTCCCGCCCTCCCTGGAGCCGCTCCCATGCTCTTCTCCCGCTTCAAGAACCAGCTCCCGACCCCCGAGGAAGCGCTCGAAGGCCGCCCCGAGCCGGTCTTCGCCGTCCCCGAGCGGCACACCGTCCTCGGCAACCCGCTCCTGGGCCCGTACCCGGAGGGCCTGGAGATCGCCGACTTCGGCCTGGGCTGCTTCTGGGGCGCCGAGCGGAAGTTCTGGCAGACCGCGGGCGTCTGGACCACCCTCGTCGGCTACCAGGGCGGCCACACCCCGAACCCCACCTACGAAGAGGTCTGCAGCGGCCACACCGGCCACACCGAGGCCGTCCGCGTCGTCTACGACCCGGCAGTGGTCCCCTACACGTCCCTCCTGAAGCTCTTCTGGGAGTCCCACGACCCCACCCAGGGCTTCCGCCAGGGCAACGACGTCGGCACCCAGTACCGCTCCGCCATCTACACCCACTCCCCCGCCCAACAACAGGCCGCCGAAGCCTCCCGCGACGCCTACCGCACCGTCCTCCACAACTCCGGCTACACCGACATCACCACCGAAATCCTCCCCGCCGCCCCCACCCGCCCCTTCTACCCGGCGGAGGCGTACCACCAGCAGTACTTGGACAAGAACCCGGGCGGGTACTGCGGGATCGGGGGCACGGGGGTGAGCTGCCCGGTAGGCGTGGCACCCGCCGGCGAATGAGCCTCGGTCTCGACCGCGAGGAGCTCACCACGCTGTGGCAGCGCCAGTGGCCCATGGGACCGCCCATCGCCCACGAACTACGCGCTGCCTACAGCGACCGCTGGGTGCGCTTCCACAACCTCCCCGGCTCGAAGCGCCACCCGGAGACAGAGGACGAATACGCCGTGGTCCTGGACCGGAACAACACGGTCCTGGATGAGCTTTTCGCCGGCACCGACGTGTACGTGGTAACCACGGCCTGGTCCAGCGAACCGAACGGCCCGGAGCGCCCCACACGGCGGCGCAAGGTCCACGCTGCCGGATCCTCCTGGATGACCATCGCCAACGAAGCCGACCCCGATCCCGAGTTCCACACGTACACACACCTCTACGCCGACCGGCGCCCCTGGCAACGAGGCAGCCTCGACAGCATCCTTCGGGAAGTCGCACACGACGCACTCAGCGGCGTGATCATCACCGACACCGGGCTCCAACACATCCACCACCCCTACGACGGCGGTGCGGACATCATCCTGACGACTCCCGAGGAGCGCGACGAGCTCCGGAACCGTCATACGGACTGGCTCTCGCAACATCCGACCGGCCTGTAACCCCCGACTCGGGAAACAGCCCGCAAAGATCTGCACGATCACGCAATCTCGCGGCTTCGGGCGGGGTCGGACATCTCTGTGTCGCAAGCGATTAGAGACATCAGCAGTACCTTTCGGACGCCAAAACCCGGACGGGTACTGCGGCATCGGCGGGACGGGCGTCAAGCTAAGTGCCCCGTCAGAGACGAACTGGGGTCGGTCGTGCCCGACGGGCATCGCGCCTGCGCCGGAAGGCACGGAACAGCAGAACGCCCAAGGACAGTAGCCATGACCACCTCCGCCGCTGGGCAACCACTCATTCCACAGCCCCCTTCCACGATTGCCGCACTGCGCCAGGCCATCAGTCTTCACATCCAGCGTCGACCCGACGCGGCAGGGGAACTCCGCCGCTGGGAGGCCACCGCCGAGTCGGGAGACGCGGGCTCAGGCCGGCCGCCTCCGAGATCGGCCGGATCCTGGACAAGACCCATGCCGCCATCGGCATCCCGCCCCAGTGAGGCGCTGACAGGCGCTGGGAGTACGGCCCAGACCACGGCAATGTGGCGGGCGGCACCCCGGTCACGTGGTGGCGGAAGTGGAATGTCTGGCCGGCCAGCGTCGACCTTCAAGAAGAGCTGACAACTCTGGACGACGCGGTCAAGAGCATAGCTGAAGCGTGGACCGGTGACGCTCACATAAATTTCCGAAGCTACTATGATCAGTGGCGCTCCAAATCTGCCAATCTGCATCGTGATTTGCGGAACCTGCAAAAGATTACGCATACGGCGCATGGTAACTACTCCGCTGCGCAGGCTGCGAATTTGAAAATGTGGGGGCGGGCATGAGTGCAGACTTCAAAATCACCCCTGATGACCTGCATAAGGTCTCATTACGCTTCGCATATGGTCAGGAACTTCTTGACTCGGCGGCTAGCCAGCTCAACGCCTCGTTGCAAAATGCGGGTGGTATGGCTGGTGACGATGAGTATGCGAAGCAGTTCGCAAAGAAGTATGACAGTGCCGCGCGGGCGCTCTTCACTGCGCTCTCTGCAGCCGTGCGAGCGGTCGGCCAGGCGTCAACGTGCCTGGTGGTCACGGCCAATAACTATCTAAAGGCCGATCACCACTCCAACGCCAAGACTGGAGGAGGTGGGCCTAAGCAATACAGCCTCCCTCCGGTTTTTACGGACGTCATCTACCCCGATCCTGAGTCGGCCGTGGGTCCTGGTGACCACCCGTTCGCCCACACGCCGCTGGATGACTACTGGCCGTCCGGCCACCAGGACAAGCTTCGTGCGGCCGCGAATGCCTACCGCCTGGCTTCTCAAGGGCTGGATAGAATCAGCCGGGATCTTCACCTCTACGTAAAGGCTCTGACTGACAACAACTCCAGCGAATCGGTCCACGGCATGGCCACTTTCTGGGCCAACATATGGCAAGACGGCGCCGCGGCAGAACGGGCGCCTCTTTCTATGGCAAAGAGCGCGTGTGACGTTGGCTCATGCCTGCGATGAACTGGCCTCGTCCATCGATCACGCCCGGAGCGAGTTCGAGACCAAGATGACAGAGGCTGGAATTGCAATTACCGCCACCACGGGTGATTGCAGTTATTCTGACTCCTGTCACTGGAGGTGGTTCCGATGCGGCCGGAGCCGCCCTAGACAGTGCCGAGGCAGCGGCAATATTCGCCAGCGTTGAATCGATTCTTGATGTTGCGGTGTCCGCAATCGCTGGCGATGTGGTTGGCGAACTCGCATCCTTGTTGGAAATAGCAGCGGAAGCGGTTCCCGAGCTTGAGGCGGCTGAAGCTGAGACCACCGAGGTAACCCAGGTCCTTGAACGCGAGATGGCCGAGGCGAGTTCCCGGCCCAAAGGAAAGGGCGGCGGGGGGTCATCTCCACCTCCCGCCACTCGGATCATGCCTCCAAACGGTCGCAATGGAAGTCTGCCGGCTTTCCCAGACGCGAAACCGGGACGCGCAAAAACTTCCGTGCAAAGCGGAGGGGGAAAGAGGCCGCGTTGGGTAAACAAGAAGGGGCAAATCTTCGAGTGGGATTTTCAGCACGGCACGGTCGAGATGTACGATAAGACCGGCAAGAAGCATCTGGGCGAGTTCGATGCCACAACCGGTGAGCAAACGAAGCCCGGCGATCCGTCGCGACACGTAGAGAAGTGATGATGGCCAACAGGAAAATCTACGCATTCAGCAAAGAAGACGAGTCTTTTGTGAATGAAATTCAGGTTCCGGATGTTTCTCCACAGATTCTGGCCGATGTTTTTCAAGTAAATGTGGAGAATGTCGATTACGTGCACGACATCGGTCCTGCTCAGGCTTTGTTTCTGGAGCGGCTCACTGGAAAGTCTCTCGATCTGGCGCGCTTCGACTATCAGCTGACGACGCTCGGGGACGACGATCCAGAGGCTGGCTGAAACAACCGGGTCGCACAACAGCTACTCGGCGCTGCACAGTCCCAGGGCTTGACTGCGGTGGGCCCGGTCCAGCACTGAGCCCACCGCACGGCTACTCGTCGTCAAGTCGTGCCATCGTGTCTCGGTGGCACGGGCGTCAAACTGAGTGCCACCGTCGGAGACGAACTGGGGTCGGTCGTGCCCGACGGGGATCGCACCCGCCCCCGACGTCACCGAGCAGCAGAAAGCTCCAGGCGGAGGTGGTCCCGCAGGTCCGGGCCGGGCCGGTGGCCGTCCGGCCTCTCCCTCACTCGTTCGAGCGGAGAGAGAGCACCCATGCCCGATACGCTGACCAACGGGACCAGAATCACGCCCATGGGAGTAGCCATGACCACCTCCGCCGCTGGGCAGCCACTCATTCCGCAGCCCCCTGCCACGGTTGCCGCGCTCCGGCAGGCCATCAGTCAGATCGCGCCGGCGGCGTTGCCGGCCTTCACGCGGGAGCTCGACCAAGCGGCCGACCAGTCCCGGCAGGGCTCCGATCTGGCACCGCTCCAGCGGTTCATCGCCCAGTGGGCCGTCTACGTCCACATCCAGCGTCGCCCCGACGCGGCAGCGGACCTCCGCCGCTGGGAGGACGCTGCCGAATCGGGCGACGCGGCTCAGGCCCGGAAGGCCGCCTCCGAGATCGGCCGGATCCTGGACGAAGCCCACGCCGCCATCGGCCTCTCGGCCCGGTGAGCGCCGACTGGCGCTGGGAGTACGACCCCGACCACGAGCATGTAGCAGGCGGCATCCCTGTTCGCGTGGTGGCGGAGGTGGAACGTCTGACCGGCCAGCTCGTCGATCTGGCAAGTACGGGCGTCGACCTCAGCGGCTTCGGCAACGGTCCCCGACCGGGCGGTCTGCGCCGCATGGACGCCGCCGGCGGCTGGTTCTACTTCCTGGTGGCACCCCGTGCGCAGCTGATCGTCGTCGTCCGCATCGTGCCACCGTTCGACGCGCTGTAGCCGTCATCACTGACCATCTCGCGTGCCAGGGGTTACCTGGCACGCGACCCGCGGAGGCGGGGCCCGGGGTGAGCTGCCCGGTCGGCGTGTCCCCGGCCGAAGGCTGATCAGGTAGCAGGAGGCGTCCCCTCGTCCGTACGGCGAGCCAGCTGATGCCATTCGTGCCCACACCCGCCAGCGCAGTAGCGCTCACGTCGGCGGGTGTCGGCGATGGCCAGCAGCGCGATCAACAGCCGAAACGCTCTGGGTAGGTCGTACGGCGGGAGTCCGGACATCTGGAGCCGCCATCGGGTCAGCATCACAGCCGGTGTGTACGTCGGGCGTATGCAGGAGCGCGCGATGGTCTCCTGGGCCGTCCTCCTCCGACGCGCGCGCCTGGACGCAGGAATGCACCAGCTCCCCGACGACCAGGCGTTGCTCGGCTTCCGGACAGCCGGCGAACCATGCCATGCCCTCTGCGATTCAGCCAGGGCCGGGTTCCCAAGCTGAGCAGTTTGCAGGCGTCCGGGGACCGCTGCGGTGTGCGTGACGCGTGGTCAGTTGCTGCCACGTGGTGCGCCGTGCCAGCGCCAGTCCGTTCGGCGGGGGTGGCCGGGGGTTTCGAGGCGGCCGGTGGCCCACAGCAGGGTCGACCACGGGGTGCCTGTGGAGGGTACGTCGGGGAAGAGGCGTGCGAGAGCTCGCTCGCTCAAGTCCTGCGGGGGCTCGTACGCGCGGTGCACGCCCTGGGCGATGTCGTGGGTGTGGACGAGGGTCTCGACGACACCCATCGCCGCGAATCCCTCCGGGTCGGAGGCGCCGAAGACATGCGGGGCCAAGGTCGTGGGAGCCGCGGTGTCGACGGCGGCTGCGAGCAGGCCGCCGCAAGCCGTCACTACGGTCAGGAGTCCCTCGGGTCCCGCGTCCTCGTCGCCGAAGATGACATTGGCCGGGCCGTCGGGACGATCACGGGAGATGCGCAGTGGGACGCGTGGGACGTCCATCGGCTGCGCGAGGCCGAACCGCAGTGCGTAGGTGAGCAGATCGTCCGCGAGGTGTTCCAGGGTCTCCCAGCACGTCCACTCCAAGCTGCCGGCCCTGCCCTGCCATTGGGCCGCGGGGACGCCGGTGAGGGTATCGACGCAGTGGGCGACGGCCCGGCGCACATGGCTCCCGCTCACCAGCACGTGCGGTTCGACGGAGGGTGGCATGCGGGAAGCCTACAAGGCCGGGCTGACAGCGCCCCAGGAGCCCGGCTCTCACGAGGATTGCGACGAGCACTGCGGACTGTGCAAGTCGTGTGTGGGGACGGCTCGTTGGCCGGTTCGGCGCCAGGCCGAATTGCCTTGTCCGTTGAGCAAGGGCACCAGCAGTAGTAGGAGGAGCAGCAGCAGCGGTTCCCCTGGCCCGGTCGCTACGGCGGTGGCGGTGCCTGGTCGGTCGTTGGGCTGCCGTCGAAGTAGATCACGAGGGTTTGTTCCGGCTGTTCTGCCAGGTGGAAGGCGGTGTAGTGGTAGTCGACCGTTCCGCGGGTGGGGTGGCGGAGGCGTTTGTGGCCGCTGTGGCGGGGTTGTAGCTCGTAGTGGGGCCACCAGGTGCGGGCTTCCGGGCTTCGTTCGTGCAGGTCGTCTATCAGGTGGGTGTAGCGCGGGTCGTCGGGGTGGTGGGTGGAGAGGGTGCGGAGGCGGGCGAGGAGGGCGCGGGCCTCGGGTTCCCAGTCGACCAGGACCTCGCGGGCCGCGGGTTCGAGGAAGACCCAACGGACGAGGTTGGGCGGGCGATTGGCTTCGGTGGTGGGGTGAGGGGAGAAGAGGTGGGGGAAGAGCTGGGCGGCGGCCTGGTTGTGGCTGAGCACGTCGTAGTTGCCGGCGATGAGGTACGCCGGGTGTGGCTGGAGGAGGAGGGGGACGGCCGCCGCCTCGGCGGTGAGGGGTTCGGGGTGCCCGGCCTCGGGGGCGGGGGTGTGACCGGCGAGGTGGAAGAGGTGGTCACGCTCGTGCCGGTCGAGCCGTAGTGCCGCGGCGAGGGCGTGCAGGACCTGTTCGGAGGCGCGGATCTTGCGGCCTTGCTCCAGGTACGTGTACCAGGTGGCGCTGATACCGGCGAGCAGGGCGAGTTCTTCCCGGCGGAGTCCCGGGGTTCGCCGGCGGCCGGTCCGCGGCAGGCCGACCTCGTCGGGTGTGAGGCGCTCCCGGCGGGTGCGCAGGAACGTGCCGAGTTGGCGGCGTTGCGGGTCGGGCTGCTGTTTCGGCATGGGTGTGGCACCTCTCGGTTTGCGGGCGCGTCTCGGTTGGGGGCGCGTGTCGACTGTGGGCGCGTCTCGGTTGTGGGCGCGTCTCGGTTGCGGGCGTCTCTCCGTGACGGGCACCTCTCCGTGACGGGCGCCTCTCCGTTACCGGCACCTGCCCTTCGTGCAGCGCCCCTCGTACCGCGCCTCTCGTGCAGCGCTCCTCGTACAGCGCCTCTCGTGCAGCGCCCATCGTGCAGCGCCCCTCGTCGCTCGCGTGGCACCGATCGTCTCTCGCCCTCGCATGGCACCGCTGGTTCCAGAATAAATGCGTTCTGGATACCAGGGTGAGGGGCTTTCAGACTGACGTGGCGGTCGGGCAACGGGTCCGGGCCCGTACGGCAGAGGAGGAGACCATGTCCGGTATCGAGGGGAAAGTCGTGGCGATCACGGGGGCCAGCAGCGGCATCGGGGAGGCGACAGCATTGCTGCTTGCCGAGCGCGGGGCGCGGCTCGTGTTGGGGGCGCGCCGGTCGGAGCGCCTGGCGGAGCTCGTGGGACGGATTACGGCGGCGGGGGGTGTGGCCGTGCAGATCCGTACCGACGTGACCCGGCGGGAGGATCTGAAGGCCTTGGTCGCGCTGGCAGTTGAGCGCTTCGGGCGGCTCGACGTACTCGTCGGCAATGCCGGGGTCGGGACGATCTCGCCGCTCGACGATCTACGGGTCGAGGAATGGGATCACATGGTCGATGTGAATGTGAAGGGGGTGCTGCACGGGATCGGCGCCGCGCTCCCGGTCTTCCGGGCGCAGGGCAGCGGGCACTTCGTCACCACCGCCTCCACGGCCGCCTTTCGCATCGTGCCGGCCATGGCGGTCTACGCCGGTACCAAGTTCGCGGTCCGGGCGATCTGCGAGGGGCTGCGCCAGGAAGCGGGCGAGGCGCTGCGGGTGACCACCGTCTCCCCTGGCGCCATCTCGACCGACTTCGCCGAGGCGTCGACCAACAGCCGGGTACGGGCCGAGATCACGGCGATGCGGGACCGTCTCGCCATCCCGCCCGACGCGATCGCCCGGGCCATCGCGTTCGCCATCGAGCAGCCTGCGGACGTCGACGTGAACGAGGTCGTGGTGCGGCCCACCGCGCAGGGTTAGCGTCCGTGCCCCATCGCGCAGGGCTAGCGTCCGTGGAGGGGCTTGGGGACGTGTGCTGGGGACACGCACGGGGGCCAACTCACCGCTGCATAGGCCGACTTCGCCGGAGTTCTCGTGTATGCCTCCGGGGCAGCGGTTGGACGCGTCCTACAGTCGGCTGCATGGACTGGATCGAGCGGGTGGGGAAACTGCGGCAGTGGTCGCGGAACGGGGCTCGGGCGCCGCACAAGCCGTTGTTGATGTTGTACGCGCTGGGGCGGTTCCGGCGGCAGCCCGACGGGGTCATGCGGTACTCGGACGTGGAGCAGGATCTGCGGGATCTGCTGGCGGACTACGGGCCGGCGCATCAGACGTCGCCGGCGTATCCGTTTCACCATCTGGTGAGTGACGGGGTGTGGGAGGTCCGGACGGACAGCGGGGCGGGGAGTCCGGGGACCGGGGTGCAGGTGTTGCGGGAGAGCGGGGCGCGGGGGCAGTTCGTGCCCGGGTTGCGGTCCGCGTTGTCCGAGGATCCCGCTCTGCTCGGGCGGCTGGCGCAGGTGTTGCTGGAGGTTCATTTTCCGCCGTCGCTTCATGGGGACATCGCGGCCGCGGTGGGGCTCGATCTGGAGACGGGTGGTGGGGCGGTGCTGCCCGGCGGCGGTGCGGGGCCCGGCCGGCGACGGGCGGAGGAGCTGCGCAGGCAGGTGCTGATCGCCTACGAATACCGTTGCGCCTTCTGCGGGTTCGACGGGGCGATGGGGCGGGTGCCGGTGGGGCTGGAGGCGGCCCATGTGCGGTGGTGGGCGTTCCAGGGGCCGGATGACCTCGCGAACTGCCTGTGTCTGTGCTCGCTGCACCACAAGCTGTTCGACCGGGGGGTGCTGGGGTTGGACCCGGGGCGGCGGATCACCGTTTCCCGGGAGTTCGTCGGGCGGAGCGACGCGGCGAAGGGGCAGGTGCTGGACCTCACGGGGCAGACGCTGATCGGTCCGCAGGGCGGGAGTGAGCGGGTCGCGGGCGAACACATCGCGTGGCACACGGCGCAGGTTTTTCGTGGCCGGCCGCGCGTCCCGGAGTGTGTGTGAGGGGGGATGTGTGAGGGGCGTGCGCGTGGGGGGCGTGCGCGAGCGGAGCATGCCCCCGTGAGGCAGTGGACCTGCGGCAGTGGGTCTCAGGTGTGCGGGAGTGGGGCCCAGGCGTGAGGCAGTGGCCCTCACTCCCCCTGCAGCCGTGCCCGGTCCGCCGCCGCTCGTCCCTGGTGCCAGCCTGCCGCGTCGCGGATGCCGCGGAGGCGGACCGGGGCGGTGTCCGGGAAGAGGGCGCCGGTGGTTTCCTCGACGGCGAGTTCGCGGGCGGCGAGGACCGGGAGGAGATCCGGGGCGGTGGTGGCGGACTCGGCGGTGGCGGCTGCCGTGGCGGCCGCGGTCGCCGCGGCGAGCCGGTCGCGGATGCGGTCCGCGTACGCCACGAGGAAGGTCTGGCGGAAGTCCCGGGTACGGCGGGCGCGGCCGCGGGCGTGGTGGTCGTCGCCGGCGCGGTTCATGGCCGTGGTGGCCTGCAACAGCAGCGAGGTGTAGAGCAGTTCGGCCGCCTCCAGGTCGGGCGGGAAGCCGACGACCGTGGAGAAGCCGGCCTCGGCGGCCCAGACGGCCTGGCAGCGGTTGGCGGCCGCGACCGCGTCCAGGAGCAGCGCCTTGGCCTGTTCGTACGGGCCCTCGATGCCGATGCGGACCGCCGACGGGCCGCCGGCCGGGCCGCCCGCGGTGCCGTGTCCGCCGGCCAGCAGCGCCTCGTCGATGCTGTGCCGGGCCATCAGCTCCTGCGCCTTGGCGGAGAGCGCCTCGGCCTCCTCGGCGTAGGTCGTCGCCTCGGCCTTGGCCAGCAGGGCGCGGATCCGGCCGAGCGCCCGGGAGGCGGCGGTGCGGGCGGTGCCCGACGGGGAGCCGGCGGGCGGCCCGGCCGGTGGCGGGGGCGCCGGCAGCGGGGTGATGCGGGGCAGTCGGGCGAGCAGGCGCAGCGCCGCCAGGACGGCGTAGGCGGCCTCGAAGCGGGAGGTGCGGCCGCGCCGGGCGAGGGCGTCCAGGTAGCCGCGGTCGCCGTCCCACCAGACGTCGGCGCCGAGCCGGCTCAGCTGTTCCTGCCAGCGGGGGTCGCGGGCGGGACCGGTCCCGGGCGTGTTGCCACCGCGGCCGCGGACCGGCCGGGCGGCCTCGGCCGCGATGGCGTCCACGACGATCGCGACGGGGGTGGGGCCGTCGGCCTCGCGGCGGACGATGCGTTCCAGGTCGGCGGGGTGCCAGCCGCCCGCCCAGCACTGCCGTACGGCCGCGACGGCGGCCGCGACCAGCGCCGCGCTCACCGCCTCCGGGCCTGACTCCGCTCCCGCCTCCGGGCCTGACTCCGCTCCCGCCTCCGGGCCTGACTCCGCTCCCGCCTCCGGCCCAGGTTTCCCTCCTGCCGGCGGTCCTGCCTGTGCTCCTGACGGCGGTCCTGCCTGCGCTCCTGCCTGCGGTGCGGACTCGGCGGCGGCCAGGATCGAGGCGCCCGCCTCGATGGCGTCCTCGGCCGCGGTGCCGTCGGGCGCGTAACGGACCCGGCCCAGCACCTCGGCGACCAGCTCTTCGGCCGCCGGGGGCCGCGGCCCGCCGCGCCCTCTGTTTCCGCGCTCGCTCACCCGTTCACTCTACGGAGGTGCCGGGCGGCGCCGTGCCCCGGTGGCCGGCGGTGGCCGCTCCCCAGTCCCAGAGGGACTGCAGGACGGGGCCCAACGCGCGGCCGCGCTCGGTGAGTTCGTAGCGGACGGTGGACGGCCAGCCGGGCGTGCGGTCGCGGTGTGCCACGCCGTCGGCGACGAGCTGGCCGAGGCGGTCGGTGAGCACCTTGTCGGAGAGCGCGGGGAGGGCGGCGGCGAGCTCGCTGTAGGTGTGCGGGCCGCGCAGCAGTTCGCGGAGGACGAGCGTGGTCCAGCGGCCGCGGAGCGCGCCGAGCGCGATCTCCACGGGGCAGTCGGGCGACGGCGCACGCACCGCTGCCCGGGCGTCGTCGGGCAGGCCGGGCACGTGCCGAACCGTTCGGTGAGTCACGAGGGGGCCTCCTAGGGTTGCGCCCGCGATCGCACGGACCACCACCGAGGAGGCGACGACCGTGCCCATGCCCCACCATTCTGCTCAGCCCGCCATGTCCCCGACGCCCGCGCCCCGGCCGCCGCGTCCCCGAGCACCACGTCTCCGACCACCGCGTCCCCGACCACCACGTCTCCGACCGCCGCGTCCCCGACCGCGCCGGGCACGCCGGGCACGCCGCCCGGGCTGCCGCGTACGGCGCATGACGTGCCGTACGTCTTCGCGGCGCGGTTCAACGCGGGGGATCCGGACGCGGTGCAGGAGATGTACGCGCCGGACGCGGTCTTCGTGCCGCCGGACGGCGTGCCGGCCACCACGCCGGAGGAGATCCGCCGGGCCAACGCCGCCTTCCTCGCGCTCGGCCTGCCGATCACCGTGCGGCCGCGCCAGGTGCGGGTCGCCGGCGACACCGCGCTCCTCGTCGTCGACTGGGAGCTCGGCACCGGGGAGGGGAAGGGGGAGCGGAACGGGGAGGGGAAGGGCGGCGACGGCGGCGGGGCGCACAGCGCCGTGGCCGGCCCGGTGCGCGGGACGGCCACGGACGTGGCCCGGCGGGGGCCGGACGGCCACTGGCGCTATCTGATCGACAGCCCCTTCGGCGGCAGCCCGGCCCAGTCACCGGCCTAGCCAGGGAGCCCGTCGGCCTGGTCAGGAGCCCGCCGACCCAGCCACAGCCACAGCCAGGAGCCCCCCGGCCCAGCCAGGAGCCCCCCGACCTGGTCAGGCCCCGCTACGACTGCGGTGGCGGGTCACTTCACCGCGCTGCCCGCCACCCACTGCGACCAGTCCATGTTCCAGCCGTTCAGGCCGTTGTCCGGCTTGATGGTGCGGTCCGGGGAGTTGATCACCCGGACGACGTCGCCGGTCTGGGAGTGGGTGAAGAACCAGGCGCCGTCCGTCTTCGGGTCGTCGGCGCCCTTGACGTCCTCCAGGCCTATGCAGCCGTGGCTGGTGTTGGCGGTGCCGAAGATGCCCTTGCCCCAGTAGTTGCCGTGGATGAAGGTGCCGGAGGAGGTCAGGCGCTGGGCGTGCGGGACGTCGGGGATGTCGTACTCGCCCTTGCCGCCCTTCTTCTTGAAGCCGACGGTCGAGCCGTCCATCCGGGTCTGCTTGAAGCGCTCGGAGATGACCATCTGGCCGTTGTACGTCGGGTGCTCGGCGCTGCCGGACGAGATCGGGATGGTCTTGATCGGCCGGCCGTCACGCACCACGGTCATCTCGTGGCTCTTGGTGTCCACGGTGCTGATCTGCGAGTGGCCGACGGTGAAGCTGACGGTCTTGTTCTGGATGCCGGTGACGCCCGGGGACGCCTGGACGCCGTCCAGGCCGAGGGTCATGGTGACCTTGGAGTGGGCCTTCCAGTACTCCTGGGGGCGGAAGTCCAGGCGGGTGTCGCTGAACCAGTGGCCGACGACCTGCTGGTTGCTGCTCGACGAGACCTTGATCGCGGATTCCACGGCGGCCTTGTTCTTGACCGGCTTGTCGAAGTTGAGCGACACCGGCATGCCGACGCCGACGGTCGAACCGTCCTCCGGCGTGAAGTTCCCGATGAAGCTGTGCGCCGGGGCGACCGTGGTGAAGCGGGTGTTCTCCACCGCCGTGCGGCCCTGCGGGTCGACCGCGTGGGCGGTGACCTTGTACGTGGTGGAGCGCTGCAGCGGCTGGTTCGGCTGCCAGGAGGTGCCGTCGGCGGAGAGCGTGCCGTCGACGGTGCGCTGGGAGTCGACCGCGGTCATGGTGACGTCGGTGAGCTTGCCGCCACTGACCGTGACCCTGGAGTCATTGCTGTTGATGCCCGCGTCGGTGGCCCCGTCCTGGGGCGTGACGGTGATCCTGGCGTCGGAGGCGTCCTTGGCGGCCGCCTCGTCCACCTGCTGGGCATTCTCGTGACGGGTGCTGCCCGCACCGCCACCGCCTCCGTCAGCCGCATTGCTGCCGCCACACGCTGCCAGCGTGAGTACGCCCCCGAGCAGCGCGGCACTGGCTATGAGGCCCTTGCGGCGCTTGCTGTCCGTCATCACACGCATCTCCATTGCTACCGGTTTCGCACGTTTTCCCCGAGCGAGGCGCCAACTGAACGCAGGCATATCTGGACGCAGGCATTCCGGCCGACGCCATTGAAACGCCTTTTCGGTTTCACCCGTTCCATTCCTCCGCAAAGTGTGGGGTAGGACACTTTCGGCCTGGAACCATTACAGAACCCGTGCAACATCACAGAACCCGTGCAGTCGGGACAGAAGGGCGACCCCCGTACGAAACATCTCGTACGGGGGCCGTATGGGGCGGAAGGAAGGAGAGGGAGCGGGACGGTGGGCGGCGGGTGGTCCGGGATGTCAGCCGGCTCCCTCCGTGTCGTCCGCCAGGTCCCACTCCGCGGCCTCCCACTCGGCGTCCGGGTCGTAATCGGTCAGCTCCTCGCTGCTCCAGGACGCCTGGGCGAGCTCGGCGCCCGGTACGGCGGCGACCAGGTCGAACGGGTCGACCAGCTGGGCCAGCGCCTCGGCCGGCTCCTCCCGGACGGTCTCCTGGGACTGCCGGCGCTCCTCCTCGGGCAACGACGGGTCGCCGTCGATGCGCGTGAGGGCGGCGCCGGTCAGCAGGTCGGCGTCGGTGACTTCCATGATCAGTTCGACATGAAGCCGCACAAAACGTGATGTCTCACCATTGCTCATAGCACGGAGGTTAGGCATGACCGGCTCCGGACTTCCCCGCGACCCGCGGCGGTCATTAACATCTGAGGTCAACGGCCAATTCACCGAACCCACAAGGGGGATCGTTCGCCGTGACCGCACGACGACCACTGCTGACCGCCGCAGCCGCGGGATCGGTGCTGTTCGCCCTGTGGTTCGTCCCCTCCGCGCACGCGATCGTCGGCGCCTCGGGGCCGGACGGAACGAAGAATTCCACGACGGCCCGGGAGGTACGGACCCAGTCCGTGCCGGCGAAGCCGGCGGCGGCCGGCGCTCCGCGGCCGGGCCAAGAACCCGGGGCCGCCACGGCTCCGGCGCACTCCCTCGCCGACACCGGTACCCCGGACACCACGCCGTACGTGATCGGCGGCGCCGCCTGTCTCGCCCTCGGGGCGGGCCTGGTCAGCTACTCCGTGCGCCGCGGCCACGGCGGAGCCTTCTGAGCGGGGCGACCCCGGAAACGCCACGGGGCGCCCGGTGCGGGAAGGACCCCGCGCCGGGCGCCCCGCGCCGTGTCAGGCCAGTTCTCCGGTGACCGCCTCCGCGGCCGCCACCAGCTTCCCGTCCCGGACGAACGCGTACGCGGCCTCCAGGTCCGGCGCCAGGAAGCGGTCCTCGCCGGGGCCCTGGATGCCCGCGGCGCGCACCGCGTCCAGCACCGCGCGGGTGGCGGGCGCCGGGGTCAGGCCCTCCCGCAGTTCGACGGCGCGGGTCGCGGCGAACAGCTCGACGGCGACGACCCGGGTCAGGTTGTCGACGGCGGTGCGCAGCTTGCGCGCCGCCGACCAGCCCATCGAGACGTGGTCCTCCTGCATGGCCGAGGACGGGATGGAGTCCACCGAGGCGGGGGCGGCCAGCCGCTTCAGCTCGCTGACCAGCGCGGCCTGGGTGTACTGGGCGATCATCAGGCCCGAGTCGACGCCCGGGTCGCCGGCCAGGAAGGCGGGCAGGCCGTGCGAGCGGTTCTTGTCGAGCAGGCGGTCGGTGCGGCGCTCGGCGATCGAGCCGAGGTCGGCCGCGGCGATGGCGAGGAAGTCCAGGACGTAGGCGACCGGGGCGCCGTGGAAGTTGCCGTTGGACTCGACCCGGCCGTCGGGCAGCACGACGGGGTTGTCGACCGCGGCGGCCAGCTCGCGGTCGGCGACCAGCCGGGCGTGCGCGAGGGTGTCCCGGCCGGCACCGGCGACCTGCGGGGCGCAGCGGATGGAGTAGGCGTCCTGGACCCGCGGGGCGTCGTCCTGGTGGTGGCCGGTGAGCTCCGAACCCGCCAGCACCTTGTGCATGTTGGCGGCCGAGGCGGCCTGGCCGGGGTGCGGGCGGATGGCGTGCAGCTCCGGGGCGAGGACCTTGTCCGTGCCGAGCAGCGCCTCCAGGGAGAGGGCGGCGGTGATGTCCGCGGAGGTGAACAGCCGGGCGAGGTCGGCGCAGGCCATGACGAGCATGCCGAGCATGCCGTCGGTGCCGTTGAGCAGCGCCAGGCCCTCCTTCTCGCGGAGTTCGACGGGCTCGATGCCGTGCGCGGCCAGCAGTTCGCCGGCCGGCCGGACCACGCCGTCCGGGCCCTCGGCGTCGCCCTCGCCCATCAGCGTCAGCGCGCAGTGCGAGAGCGGGGCGAGGTCGCCGGAGCAGCCGAGCGAGCCGTATTCGTGCACGACGGGCGTGATGCCGGCGTTGAGTATCGCGGTCATGGTCTCGACGACCAGGGGGCGGACGCCGGTGTGGCCGCTGGCCAGGGTCTTGAGGCGGAGGAACATCAGCGCCCGGACGACCTCGCGCTCGACCCGCGGGCCCATGCCGGCCGCGTGCGACCGGACGATGTTGCGCTGGAGCTGGACGCGCAGCTCGGGGCTGATGTGGCGGACGGCGAGGGCGCCGAAGCCGGTGGAGACGCCGTAGACCGGGTCGGGCTTGGCGGCGAGTTCGTCGATGAAGGCGCGGGAGGCGGTGACGGCGGCGAGGGCCTCCTCGGACAGCTCGATCCGGGCCGCGCCGCGGGCTACCGCGATGACGTCCTGTGCGGTCGTGCCGGACGTCCCCAGCACCACAGTGTGCATATCCATATTCAGGCACCCTAGAGACTGAATCGCTGAATGTCACCACCGAGTTTCGCAAGCACCCCTTACGGATCTTCGCGCCCCGGCCGCGCATCCGCCCGGCCCGGGCTGTTGGATCACCTCCGTCGGATCACCTCCGGAAGCGGCGGCGCTCCGGGCCCGGCCGCCGGTCCGGGGCGTCCGCGAGGCGGACCACCGGGTCGTCCTTGCCGCCGTGCCGGCCGGCGACCACCGGCTCGCCCGACCGCGCCGCCTTGGCCTTGTACTGCGCGGCGTCCGCGAGCCGGAAGAGCCGGCGGGCGCTGCGCACCGGGCCGATCGGGTCGCCGGTCGAGGCGACCCCCACCGCGACCCCTTCGCCGAGCTCCAACTCCCCGGCGCGCTCGCAGAGTTCACCGGCCACCTTGACCACCTCGTCGGCCGGCGGCCCCACCGCGAGCAGACAGAACTCGTCGCCGCCGAGCCGGGCCGCGAGGGTGCCGGGCAGCATCGCCCCGCACAGCGACAGCACCGAGCCGAACCGTTCCAGCAGCCGGTCGCCGACCGCGTGCCCGCGGGAGTCGTTGACCCGCTTGAGCCCGTTGAGGTCGCAGACCACCAGGCTCACCACCGTCCGCTCGGTGCGGTGCAGCTCCAGCCCCTCGTCCAGCCGCATGTCGACGGCACGACGGTTGGCCAGGCCGGTCAGGGCGTCGGTGAAGGCCAGCCGGCGGGCCTCGGCCAGCCGCTCGGTCTGGGCGATCCCGGCGGCCGTGACGGCGGCCAGCACGCTCGCGAAGTCGGCGTCCCCCCGGTCGAAGACCGGTGCGCCGGCGGGCCGGGCGACGTACAGCTCGCCCCACGCCCGGCCGTGCAGCACGATCGGGGCGACCACGCACGCACCGCGGCCCCGGCGGCGCAGCGCGGCCACCCGCTGCCGGTTGGCGGCGCCGCCCCCGCAGTCCACCGGGGCGCCGGGCGGCGGGTCGGCGGTCTCCACCCAGGCGCTGGGTTCGCCGCCGCCGGCCCACTGTTCGTGCAGGAAGCCGACGATCTCCGGGAACTCATGGACGGGGTAGCTCTCGTCGTCCGGGAACTCCTCCTCGTCGTCGGCGAGTTCACCGACGTTGACGAGCACCCGCAGCTGCCCCAGCTCGCGCTCCCATTTCGAGATCGCGGCGAACGACCCGGCCAGGGCCTGGCGCACGCCCTGTGCCGCGGCGTGTGCCGATTCGCGCGGCGTGTGCGCGGCCGCCATCGCCTGCGCCAGCTCCACCACGGCCCGCAGCCTCGCATCGCCCTCGCCCTCAGCCGCCACCGGACCCTCACATTCCGTCACTGTGCGCACGCTCTGTACTACAGCGTAGGAATGTTTAACCCGTTTCGCCCCCTTTAAGTGTGCGAGCAACACCTGGGCGTTATCCGCGTCGTGGCTGGTGATGGCCAGGGGCACGAACGAGAGTCATGCGACTACGCAGAGTTACTGTCGGGCTACTCCCCGGGCCACTCCGGATCCCGCTTCTCGTTGAAGGCCGCGACGCCCTCCGTGCGGTCCCCCGAGAAGGCCACGCTGCGCCAGGCGCCGTCCTCCACCTCCAGTCCGGCCCGCAGGTCCAGCCCGTGCCCCAGGCGCAGGGCGCGCTTGGCGGCGCGCAGCCCGACCGGGGAGTTACGGGCGATCCGGGCCGCCAGCTCCAGCGCCTCGGCCCGGTCCCGCCCGTCCGCGACCAGCCGGTCGACCAGCCCCAGCTCCGCGGCCTCCGGCGCCGGCACCCGCCGGGCGGTGAACACCAGCTCGGCGGCGCGCGCGGCGCCCACCCGGCGCGGCAGCAGCTGCGTCCCGCCGCCGCCCGGGATGACGCCCACCGAGACCTCCGGCAGGCCGACCACCGCGGTGCCGTCCGCGACGATCAGATCGCAGGCCAGCGCCAGCTCGAAGCCGCCGCCGAGCGCGAAGCCGTGCACCGCGGCGATGGTGGGCACCGGCAGGTCCAGTACGCCGGTGTAGGCGGCGCGGGTGTGCGGGCGCTGGCGCATCAGATCCGCGTCGGTGAAGGAATTGCGCTCCTTGAGGTCGGCGCCCACGCAGAACGCCCGCTCATGGGTGGAGCTGAGCACCACGGCCCGTACCGAGCGGTCCGCGGCCAGTTCGGCGCACGCCTCGGCCAGCGCGTCGGCCATGGCCGTGGACACCGCGTTCATCGCCTTGGGCCGGTCCATGACCAGTTCCGCCGCGAAACCGTGGCGCCGGACGGCGACCCAGCCGTCCGCGCCGAACCGCCGCTCCTCTTCCTGCCCCTGCATCCGGCCCTCCCTGTTAACGAGCGTTGACCTGACGGACTGCTGCGATCATGCCAGGCGGGCGCTCCGCGGAACAGGGCCGAGCGCGCGCAGGGGGCATGCCGGGACGAGCGCCGCGGAACGGGCGCGGCGGGGAACGGCGGGCTCAGCCGCGGCGGGTCAGCAGCCAGGGCTCGACGACGCCCAGTCCGCGCACCGGGCGCTGCCACATCGGCTGGAGCGCGAAGCGGTACGACGGCGGCGGCTCGCCGGTGCCCTCCTCGGCGGCCTTCTCCGCGGCCGCGGCGTCCGCCTCGGACACCGGGGCGTCACCGATCCGGCCCAGCTCCTCGGCGAACGCCTCGTCCACCAGCACGGTGTCCTTCGGCGCTATCGAGGTGAGCCGGCTGGCCAGATTGACGGTCGTACCGAAGACGTCGCCCATCCGGGTCGTGACCGTGCCGAAGGCGATGCCGACCCGCAGCTCCGGCATGGTCTCGTCGTGGGTCATGGTCTCGATCAGCCGCAGCCCGATCTCGGCGGCGACCCCGGCGTCGTCGGCGGAGAACAGCACCTCGTCACCGAGGGTCTTGATCAGCCGGCCGCCGTGCGCCGCCACCAGGTCCGAGCAGGTGGTCTCGAACGCCTCGACCAGCTCGCCGAGTTCCTCCTCCTCCAGGCGCCGGGTCAGCCGGGTGAAGCCCACCAGGTCCGCGAAGCCCACGGCCAGCCGCCGGTCGACCATTTCGGCGTCGTCCTGGGCCCGGACGACCCGGCCCGTCGCGGCGGCGAGCTGGCGCCGCCAGACGTAGACCAGGAACTCCTCCAGCTCGGGGAGGAGCAGCTCGACCAGCGGGTAGGTGATCTCGGTGCGGGTCAGGCCGGAGTCCTGGGGCTCGGTGAGGCCCTCCAGGAAGGAATCGATCTGCCAGTCGGCCAGCCGGGCGGTGGTCTGGCCCGTGGAACGGGCGACCTGGATGGCCATCGCCTCGCTGAGCAGGCCGGCCTCGACCAGGCCGGCGAGCCGGCGCAGGGCCAGCACATCGGCCTCGGTGAGCGCCTTGACCTGGCCGATGTCGGCGAATCCCATGGCCCGCCAGAAGCGGGACGCGAGGTCCATCGAGACCCCGGCGCTGCGGGCCGCCTGGAACGGCGTGTACCGGCGGTCGGCGCCGAGGATGAGCTGTTCGAGGCGGACGGCGATGTTGTTCTCGTCGCCGATGCCGTCGCCGTCGTTGCCGGCCCCCGGGGGGTCGCCGGCCGGGACGTCGCGTACGGCATCGCCCTCGGTGGCCACATCGCGCGGGGTGACGCCCGAGTCGTCGGCACTCACCGGCCGCTCCCTGTCCGATCCCTGCGCACTGCCCTTCCGATCACTGCTCGCCCGTGGTCCGCTCCCCGGCGGACCGCCTCAACGATACGGCAGGTGTGCTCTGGCTCACTCTCACATGTCCGCCCTGACCACGGAAGAGGTGTGGACACGCCGCCCGGTGGGGCCGGTCGGCCCGCCCGGCGCGGGGGCACACCAGGGGGCGCACATCGGGGTCCGGGAGGGGGCTCATCAGGAGCCGTCCGCCGGGCGCAGATGGATGATGTCACCCGCCCCCACGGGCTGCTGCACCGCGTCGGCGGTGGCCAGCACCAGCCGCCCGTCACCGTCGATCGCGACCGCCTCACCGGTGATCTCCTGATCGCCCGGCAGTTCGGCGCGCACCGAACGGCCCAGCGTGGCGCAGCCGGCCGCGTAGGTCTCCTGCAGACGGCTGCGGACCGGGTCGCCGTCGGCGTCCTGCCACCGGCCGTACCACTGCTCCAGGGAGCGCAGCACGGCGCGCAGCAGCGTGTCGCGGTCGGTGTTCTGCGCGCCGGCCAGGGCCAGCGAGCCCGCCGTCGGGACCGGGAGTTCCTCGGCGGTCAGGGAGACGTTGAGGCCGATGCCGATGACGACGCCGGGGCCGGCCCGTTCGGCGAGGATGCCGCCGGTCTTGCGCTCCTGGCCGATTGAGGTCTCC
This sequence comes from Streptomyces endophytica, assembly GCF_026153355.1. GTDB lineage: Bacteria > Actinomycetota > Actinomycetes > Streptomycetales > Streptomycetaceae > Streptomyces > Streptomyces endophytica. The sequence goes on from NZ_CP110636.1 coordinate 1,019,009, forward strand.
CCTGGACGGAGCTTGTCGGAGTCCTTGGGGACGGTGACGAGCAGGTCGTTGGGCCACTTGAGTGCGGTGTCGACGCCGGCCGTGCGGGACAGGGCCGTTGCGGTGGCGACGCCGGCGAGCAGCGGCAGCCAGCCCCAGCGCTCCAGGGGGACGCGGGGGGTGAGGAAGACGGAGAAGAAGAGGCCGGAGCGCGGGGGCGCCGACCAGCTGCGGTCGAGCCGGCCGCGGCCGGCGGACTGCTCCTCGGCCACCAGGACGGCGCCCTCGTCCTCACCCTTGGCGGCCCGGGCGGCCAGGTCGGTGTTGGTGGAGCCGGTGGCGGGCACGACGTCCAGACCGGTCCACAGGCCGTCGGGCCGGACCAGGGCCCGGCGCAGCGCAGTGGCGTTCAGCGGGGCCGGCCCAGATCACTCCAGCGGCCGGCATCTTTGTCCCGGTTTCCCGGTGGTTGAGGCGTCATGGCACCAGCCTAGGTGTGGTCAACGACGCAGTGCCGCTGAGCAGTCCCGCCGATACGCTACGGATTGGTAGCCACACACGTACCACCCTCAGTACGAGCACCAGTCCAGGACGAGCAGGAGCCGCATCCCGATGTCCGAGCCGGAAGCAAACATCCACACCACCGCGGGCAAATTGGCGGATCTGCAGCGGCGGATCGAAGAGGCCACCCACGCCGGTTCCGCCCGCGCGGTGGAAAAGCAGCACGCCAAGGGCAAGTTGACGGCGCGTGAGCGCATCGATCTGCTGCTGGACGAGGGCTCGTTCGTCGAGCTGGACGAGTTCGCGCGGCACCGTTCGACCAATTTCGGGATGGAGCAGAGCCGCCCGTACGGCGACGGCGTGGTGACCGGCTACGGCACCGTCGACGGCCGCCCGGTGGCGGTCTTCTCGCAAGACTTCACGGTCTTCGGCGGGGCCCTCGGCGGGGTCTTCGGCGAGAAGATCGTCAAGGTGATGGACTTCGCCCTGAAGACCGGCTGCCCGGTCATCGGCATCAACGACTCCGGCGGCGCGCGCATCCAGGAGGGCGTGGTCTCGCTCGGCATGTACGGCGAGATCTTCCGCCGCAACACCCATGCCTCGGGCGTGATCCCGCAGATCAGCCTGATCGTCGGCCCGTGCGCGGGCGGCGCGGTCTACTCCCCGCGATCACCGACTTCACCGTCATGGTCGATCAGACCTCGCACATGTTCATCACCGGACCGGACGTCATCAAGACGGTCACCGGCGAGGACGTGGGCTTCGAGGAGCTGGGCGGGGCGCGGACGCACAACACCACTTCCGGAGTGGCGCACCACATGGCGGGCGACGAGAAGGACGCCATCGAGTACGTCAAGGGCCTGCTGTCGTACCTGCCGTCCAACAACCTCTCCGACCCGCCGGTCTTCCCGGAGGAGGCGGACCTGGAGACCTCGGACGCCGACCGCGAACTGGACGCGCTGATCCCGGACTCGGCCAACCAGCCGTACGACATGCTCACGGCCATCGAGCACGTCCTGGACGACGGCGAGTTCCTGGAGACCCAGGCGCTCTTCGCGCCGAACATCGTCACCGGCTTCGGGCGGGTCGAGGGCCACTCGGTCGGCGTGGTCGCCAACCAGCCGATGCAGTACGCGGGCACCCTGGACATCAAGGCCAGCGAGAAGGCCGCGCGGTTCGTGCGGACCTGCGACGCGTACAACATCCCGGTGCTGACCTTCGTCGACGTGCCGGGCTTCCTGCCGGGCACGGACCAGGAGTACGACGGGATCATCCGGCGCGGCGCCAAGCTGATCTACGCCTACGCCGAGGCGACGGTCCCGCTGATCACCGTCATCACCCGCAAGGCGTTCGGCGGCGCGTACGACGTCATGGGCTCCAAGCACCTGGGCGCCGACCTGAACCTGGCCTGGCCGACCGCGCAGATCGCGGTCATGGGCGCCCAGGGCGCGGTCAACATCCTGCACCGCCGCACGCTCGCCGCGATCGAGGAGCCCGCGGCGCAGGAGGAGCGGCGTCAGGAGCTGATCCAGGAGTACGAGAACGCGCTGCTCAACCCGTACGTGGCGGCCGAGCGCGGCTACATCGACGCGGTGATCATGCCGTCCGAGACCCGCCGGCACATCGTCCGGGGGCTGCGCACGCTGCGCAACAAGCGCGAGTCGCTGCCGCCGAAGAAGCACGGCAACATCCCGCTCTGACCGGCCGGTACACGGCGAGGACCGGCGAGGACCGGCGAAGACCGGCGAAAGGAGCCGTCTCGATGATCAAGGTCGTACGGGGCAATCCGACACCCGAGGAGCTGGCCGCCGCACTGGCGGTGGTGCAGGCCCGGGCCGCGGCGGCCGCTGCCGCCGGGCCCGGGGACGGCGAGGCGGGCAGGACCGAATGGGCCGATCCGGCGGCCACGGTCCCGGCGCGGTCACGGCTGCCGCACCCGGGGCCGCGGGCCTGGCGGACCAGTTACTGGCCGCGCTGACCGGCCCACCGGCCGGTTGGTGCCGGCCGGCCCCTCCGGCTGATCGATGCATGATGCATTGACTAGTCCCTCGGACCGTGGCGCCTGAGTACGCGTACTCAGGCGCCACGAGCGTCATGGGCACAGGATCGTTACATGCTGTGGTCCGATCCGCCCGATGAACCGCCCGAGGAGCTGCGCGACGCGCAGGCCAAGCTCCGCCGGCTGGGCATCGTGCTGGCCGTCACCGCGGTGCTGCTGATGGTCATGCTCGCGGATCGCTGAACCGGGCCGGTGCCGCGGACGGCCGCCCCGGGGAGGTAACGCTCACACCCCCCGACCGTTCCCGACCGCAACCATCTCCCCGCCTTTCGCATCTTTCCCTCCTGACAGTGCAATTCGGACGCCCGGCCTCCGGTCGGCCGCCGACGGGGAGTGGGAGAGCGATGAACAGGCCGCTGAGACACATAGCCGTCTTCTGCGGGGTACTGGTGCTGGCTCTGCTGGTACGGGCGACCTGGGTCCAGTACGTCCAGGGCGATGACCTGGCCAATGACCCGAACAACCGCCGCGTGAAGATCGAGGCGTTCTCCTACCCGCGCGGCAACATCATCGTGGGCGGCAAGCCGATCACCGGCTCCGTGGCGACCTCCGGCGACTTCAAGTACAAGCGGACCTACACCGACGGCCTGATGTACGCCCCGGTCACCGGCTTCGCCTCCCAGGCCCAGGGCTCCACCTTCCTCGAAGGCATCTACAACAAGCTGCTCAGCGGCAAGGACGACAAGCTCGCCCTCAAGCGGGCCCAGGCCATCCTGACCGGCGAGAAGCCCCGCGGCGGCGACGTCATCACCACCATCGACCCCAAGGCACAGAAGGCCGCCTACAAGGGGCTGACCGAGCTGAACGCCAAGGGCGCGGTGGTCGCCCTCGACCCGCGCAACGGCCGGGTCCTCGCACTGGCCTCCACCCCCTCCTACGACCCCTCGGTGTTCGCGGGCATCTCCAACTCCGAGAGCCGGAAGTTCAAGGCACTGGACGCCGACAAGGCCAAGCCGCTCAGCAACCGGGCGCTGCGCGAGACCTACGCCCCCGGCTCCACCTTCAAGATCGTCACCGCCGCCGCGGCCCTGGAGCACGGCGTGATCACCGACATCGACGCCCACACCGGCGCCCCCGCCCCGTACCAGCTGCCGCTCAGCACCACCAAGATCGGCAACGACGTGGCCGGTGCGCCCTGCGACAAGGCATCCCTGAAGACCGGCATGCAGTGGTCCTGCAACAACGTCTTCCTCGACACCGCGCTGAAGGTCGGGAAGGACAAGATGCGCGAGACCGCCGAGAAGTTCGGCTTCAACTCCGACGTCTACGACAAGGAGCTCGGCGACCTGCTGGCCACCAAGAGCCTCTACCCGGACAAGCTCGACAAGCCGCAGACCGCGCTCACCGGCATGGGCCAGGGCAGCCTGACCAGCACCCCGATGCAGATGGCGATGGTCGCCGCGGCGATCGCCAACGACGGCAAGCTGATGACGCCGCACATCGTCGACGAGCTGCGCGGTCCCGACCTGACCACGATCCAGAAGTTCGAGCCGAAGATGATGTCCCAGGCCGTCTCCGCCGGCACCGCGAAGAAGGTGCAGGAGATGATGGAGTACACCGTCGCGGAGGGCACCGCCGACAAGGCCAAGATCGACGGCGTGACGGTCGGCGGCAAGACCGGCACCGCCCAGCACGGCGCGAACGTCAACGACGAGCGGCCCTACGCCTGGTTCGTCTCCTACGCCAAGCAGAGCGACGGCTCCTCCCCGGTCGCGGTCGCCGTCTTCGTCGACCCCAAGGACATGGACATCCCGCGCTCCGAGATCGCCGGCGGCAAGCTCGGCGGCCCGATCGCCAAGCAGGTCATGCAGGCCGTCCTCGGCAAGTAGTCCGCCCGCTCCCGGCCCGGCCCGGCTCCGTACGATGGCGGGCATGACCGAACAGCCGCTCCCCCGCCGTCTCGTCCTCGCCTCCCAGTCCCCCGCCCGGCTGGGCCTGCTGCGCCAGGCCGGACTGGCACCGGAGGTCATCGTCAGCGGCGTCGACGAGGACGCGGTCAGCGCCGACACCCCCGCCGAGCTGGCCCGGGTCCTGGCCGAGGCCAAGGCCGCCGCGGTCGCCGCCCGCCCGGAGGCGGCCGGTGCGCTGGTCGTGGGCTGCGACTCGGTCCTGGAGCTGGACGGCCGGGCGCTGGGCAAGCCGGCCGACGCCGAGGATGCCACCGCCCGCTGGAAGTCGATGCGCGGCCGGTCCGGCGTGCTGCAGACCGGCCACTGCGTCATCGACACCGCGGCGGGCGGCCGCCGGGCCTCCGCCACCGCCTCGACCACGGTCCGCTTCGGCGAGCCGAGCGACGCGGAGATCGCCGCCTACGTCGCGAGCGGTGAGCCGCTCTTCGTCGCCGGCGCCTTCACCCTCGACGGCCGCTCCGCACCCTTCATCGACGGCATCGACGGCGACCCCGGCAACGTCATCGGCCTGTCCCTGCCCCTGCTGCGCCGGCTGCTGGCCGAACTGGACGTCCGCATCACCGACTTGTGGACCTGAACCACCGGATCCGAGACCTGACCGGTGGCCCGGGGGCCTGACGTCACCGGGCGCGGAGATCCCGACGCCCGGCGGCCGTCCGGCCTCTACTCTGCCCCTATGGCAACTGTCGTCGAACTGATCAGCTACCCCGTCAAGGGCTGCGCCGGTGTGCCGGCGGACGAGATGGAACTCACCGAGGCCGGACTCGCCCACGACCGCAGCTTCCTGGTCGTCGGCGCGGACGGCGTCTTCCGCAGCCAGCGCACCGACCCCGGCCTGGCCGTGATCCGCCCGGAGGTCAGCGCCGACGGCACCCACCTCACGCTCTCCGCCCCGGGCGCCGAGCCGCTGCACCACCGCATCGAGGACGGCACCGCCTCGCCCGCCAGGGCGGACGTGACCATGTTCGGCGCGCCCTACCGGGCCGTCGACCAGGGCGAGGCGGCCGCCGGGTGGCTGTCCGAGGTCCTCGGCGCGCCCAGCCGGCTCGTCCGCGTACCGCCGGAGCACGGCCGGGTCACCGACGGCCTCACCCCCGGCACCTCCGGCTTCGCCGACTCCAGCGCCGTCCACGTCATGTCCCGCGCCTCCCTCGACGACCTCAACTCCCGTATCATCGCCGCCGGCCGCGCACCGGTCCCGATGACGCGCTTCCGCCCCAACATCGTGGTGGACGGCTGGGACGTCCCGCAGACCGAGGACCGCGTCCGGCGGGCCACGGTCGGCGGCGGCGAGCTGGGCTTCACCAAGCTCGCCATCCGCTGCGCGGTCACCCTCGTCGACCCGGCGACCGGCACCAAGGCGGGCCCCGAGCCCCTGCGCACCCTCGCCGGCTACCGCCGGGTGCCCGAGGGCGGCGTCGCCCTGGGCGCGAAGTTCTCCGTGACGGCCACCGGAAAGCTGGCGGTCGGCGACGCATTCCAGGTCACCGCTTGGGGAACCGATTGACCCGATAAGCCCGGTCGGCCGGACCGGGCCGGGTACGTCCACCCAAGGAGTGCGCAGATGCCCCGGATCCTGCTCGTCGCCGGTGACGCCACCGAAGACCTGGAGTTCTTCTACCCGTACCAGCGGCTGCTGGAGGAGGGCTACGAGGTCCACGTCGCGGCCCCGTCCCGCAAGAAGCTGCGGTTCGTCGTGCACGACTTCGTCGACGACTTCGACACCTACGTCGAACGCGAGGGCCACTCCTGGCCGTCCGACGTGGCGCTCTCCGAGGTCGACCCGGCCGAGTACGCCGCGCTGGTCCTGCCCGGCGGCCGGGCCCCGAGTACCTCCGCAATGACACCGACTACCGCCGCGTCGTCACCCACTTCTTCGACGCCGACAAGCCCGTCGCCCACATCTGCCACGCGGCCATCACCCTGGCCCCCCTCGGCGTCCTCAAGGACCGCCGCACCGCCGCCTACCCCGCCTGCGCCCCCGACGTGGCCCTCGGCGGCGGCACCTTCGTCGACGCCTCCGCAGTCGTCGACGGCAAGATCGTCTCCGCCCGCGCCTGGAACGACCACCCGGAATGGATGCGCGCGTTCATGGAGGTCCTGCGGGAGCACGCGCCGGTGAAGGGGTAACAAGCCCGCGGGCTCCGGGGCGTCGGAACGCTCCGGAGCCCGGTCCATCGGCTGCTCACGTCAGACCGGGAGGGGCCGGTGAGGCAGCTGGCAACAGCTACTCATGGCGCGCCGCCGGCACCACGAGCATTACCAGCCCGGGGCCTTCAGGCATGTGCGGACGACCCACCCCGCAATATTGGTGCCGTCCTTCGCCACGTGCAGCCACAGGTTTCCTTGTTTCCCACAAGCCTTGTACTTCCCGTGGATCGCACCTTCGTAGATGGTGACTTTCACACCCTTGCCGAGAACCGCCAGGGCAGTGGAACGAGACGACGGCTCCTTTCGCACCGTCACCGCCTCCAGGGTCCTTCCCCAGCCCGTCGGCGCGACATGAGTACCGCGCGCGGCCGTCGGCGTAAGAGCGCTCGCCGTCGCGAAACCGCTGGTCAAGGTAGCGCCGGTCAGTGCCAAGGCGACCGCGGCAACTCTCACACGTGTCTTCGTCATGCGTCCCCCTGATAAATAACTTGCTGAATCCCGCAGCTCAGCGGTTTCAGAAAGACGGACCGACCTCAGAACACCGGTAGGGCATACAGCAATGTGCCGTTCATGATGAAGACCCGATTACCGTCGGCCACCAGCCAGCGGCGGTCCGCCTTGGACAGCTTGAAGGACCAGACGGGATAGCCGCTCCGCTGGTCCACCGCGTTGACCTGGTTCCAGATGTCCTCGTCGATGAACCAGACGCCCTTCCCCTGAAGGAGTACCGGGCGGCTGAGGTCTGCCGTTCCACGGCATTCCATGATCTTACTTCCGTCGCTGCGCTTGATCTTGCGGGCCCAGTTTCCATGCGTCGCATAGAGCAGATCGCCGTCGTACGGGGTCGCAGGCCCCCAGTCCTGGTGTTTGTGCCATGCCGCGTCCCGCGCCTCAACCTTCCACAGCTCCTTGCCGTCGGCCAGTCTCCGGGCCGTGAGGGTGCTGCCGTTGAGGTAGACCGTGGAGCCATGAACTGCCGGCCGGATCAGACCGTCCCACTGCTTACGCAGTTCCCAGACCTGGCGCCCATCAGAGGTGGCGAAAGCCAGTACGTCACCCTTGTCGGTGGAGACCACCAGCCGGCCCTCGGCGGCGACACCCGGCGGGGTGAGAGTGCCCCGGAATTCGCTGGTGAGCCGCACCGTCCAGCGGACCTTCGCGTCCGAGCGGCCCACGGCGCGGAGCCGGTGGTCCTTGGTGACGAGGTAGACGGACTCGTCGTCCGCGGCGAGGAGTTGGTCGGCGTCGGCGTCGGCGGTCCAGCGGGGTTCGCCCGTCGAGGCGACGTAGGTGCGCAGCGTCCCCTTGGTGTCGACCGCGGCGATCAGGCGGTCGGAGAGGGAGAGGTAGCGGCCCTGGCCCCGGATGCCCTTCGCGGCCCAACGGCGTTTGCCGTCCACGACGTTGTACGCCGCGATGCCGCCGCCGGCCGCGCCGACGACGATGACGTCCCGTACCGGCAGCGGTGCCGGGGTGTCCTCGGCGAGCACGTCGATCGGGCCCCACAGCGGCTTCGGTGAGCCGCCGACGAGGTAGTCGCCGTCGTCGGCGTCGAGGACGTGCGCCATGGGCGTCTTGACGGCCGGCGGGAAGGCGAAGAGGTCGGGCTTCTCGCGGGGCGGGGCCCCGGTACGCGGCCAGAGCGCCGCGGCCGCGCCGCCGGCCCCCGCGAGGACGACCCCGCCGACGGCCAGTCCGGTGAGCAGCCGGCGCCGCGTCACCACCGGCGGCGGCGCACCGGGGGCGCCGGGGGTGAGCGCCACGGCGACGGTGGTCAGGTCGTGGATCCTGGTTTCCCGCTCCTTGATCGCGTCCGCCACCTTGCCGCGCCGCCAGGCCCGTTCGGCCCCCTTGGGCGGTGCGAGGGCCGCGGCGATCTGAGCCGGGGTGGGCCGGGCGGCCGGGTCCTTGGCGAGGAGCGGGAGGATCAGCGGACGCAGGGGCTCCGGGACGCCGGTGAGGTCGGGTTCGTCGTGGACGACCTTGTACTGGAGCGCGGCGATGTGGCTGGCGTCGAAGGCCCGCCGGCCGCCGGCCGCGTAGATGAGGAGCGCGCCGAGGGAGAACACGTCGGCGGGCGGTGCCACCCGGCGGCCCAGGACCTGTTCGGGCGCGCCGTAGCCGGGCGTGACCGGGACCTGTCCGGTGGAGGTGAGGGTGAGGCCGTGCTCCGGGCGGGCGATGCCGAAGTCGATGACGCGCGGGCCGGTCGAGGTCAGGACGACGTTCGGGGGCTTGAGGTCGCGGTGGATCAGGCCCGCGGCGTGGATGTCCGTCAGGGTCCGGGCGATCGATGCGGCGAGGGCGCGGACGGCCGGTTCGTCGAACGGGCCGTACGCCTCGACGGCCTCGTCGAGGGTCGGCCCGGCGAGGAACTCGGTGGCGATCCACGGCCGGCCGCCCTCGGTCTGCGCGCCGAGCACCCGCGCCACGCCCCCGCTCGTCACGGCCTGCGCCGCCTGCGCCTCGCGGACGAAGCGCTGCACGAGGTTGGTCTCGTGGGTGAGTTCGGGCCGGAGCACCTTGACCGCGGCGATGGTCCCGGCGCCGTCCTGGCCGACGTAGACCTTGCCCATGCCGCCTTCGCCGAGCACGCCGAGCAGGCGGTACGGGCCGAGACGGAGGGGGTCGCCGGTGCCGAGGGGGTTCATGGGCAGGAAGCTTTCTGCGGTCGGGGTCCGGGGCGGGCTACTGGAGGGGGAAGGCGGCGAGGAAGTGCTTCCCGGACGCGAGGATCACCTTGCCGCGGTCCTGCGCGGTGAAGCGGTCGCCGTTGGCCTTGTAGAGGCGGGCGGTGGTGCGCGCGGCGCGGTCGATCGCCCGGAGCGCGCCCTCGTCCTCGTGGTACGTGTACGCGCAGCGGGTGCCGATGACGGGGCGGGAGGTGAGGGACGCCTGCGCGCCGTCGCCGCCCTTCTCCGTCCAGCGCGGCTTCCCGCTGCGGGCATCGGTCCCGACCAGGCCGCGGCCCTGCTGCACCGCGTACACCACACCGTCCTTCAGCAGCGGCACGCCGTGCACCGTTCCGGCGGGCGCCGCCCACGCCTGCCGGCCGTCGCTCAGCCGCAGTGCCCGCAGTCGTCCGCTGCCCAGGTAGAGGTGGCTGCCGTCGGCCGTGAGCGGCCGGCGGGCGGCGGCAGGCTCCATGCCCTCCCACGGCTGGTCCCAGTCGACCTTGCCGGTACGGGTGTCCCGGGCGACGATCCGGACCGTGCCGTCGTTGCTCTCCTCCAGGAGCAGCAGCCGGTTGCCGACGACCCTGGCCGCGAGGAAGTGGTCCTGGTCCGACTTCTGCGACCGGAACGCGAGCCGCTCGGTCCACCGGCGGCGTCCCGTGGCGAGGTCCACGGCGGTCACCGCCCAGGGGTTCTGGCGCAGGTACTCCTTGACCTTGCCGAGCGAGATCGCCAGGTAGGCGGTGCCGCCGGCGACGGCCAGCAACTGGCTGTCGATACCGCCGAATTGGGGATCCGTCACCTCGGCGAGGTGCTTGCCGGCCTTGCCGGTGGCGAGGTCGACCCGGGCGAGGAACCGCGAGACGGTGCTGGGGAAGGCACTGCCGTGCTCGTAGTGCGCGACCCGCACGTTCCGGTAGACGTTCCTGCCGTCCGAGGCGACCTGCCAGGTGTCGTCGATGTCGGCCGTCCACGTCACCGCGCCCGACGCCGGATCGATGCGGTACAGCTGCGTGGGGGCGAGCAGGACGGCCGCGTCACCCAGCATGAAGGGGGCCTCGGGCGATTCCTCGTCCTCCGTGCCGCCGGTCTGGATCTGCCACAGCGAGTCCAGCTTCTTCTTCTTGAGCGCGCCCACGCTCGGGCCCGGCTTCGGCTTCTCGTACGGGCCCGTCGGCCCCGGTGCCGACGCGCCGCCGCTCAGCCATGCCCACACTCCTGCTCCGGCACCCGCCACGCCGAGCACCGAGCCCGCGCCCGCCATCAGCAGCCCCCGGCGGGAGAGGCCGGGCGGGGCGGGCACCTCGGCGGACGGGACGGTCGCCGGCTGGTCGGGCGGGGCGGGCAGCCGCTGCGGGACGACCTGCCAGACCTCGTTCGCCCGCCGGCCGATCTCGGCGAGGACGGGGTCGGGCAGCCGGTCGGCGAAGTCGCCGGTTCCGTCCTGGAGTTGGGTGGCGAGCCGCTCCGTGTCGGGGCGGTCGGCGGGGTCCTTGGCCAGGCAGCGGGCGAGGACGCCGGCCAGGGCGGCGGGGACGCCGGTGAGGTCCGGTTCGGCGTAGCGGACGCGGTAGAGGAGGTCGGCGGGCCGGCCGTCGCCGAACGGGCCGCGGCCGGTGGCGGCGAAGACCAGGACTCCGGCGAGCGCGAAGACGTCACCGGCCGGGGTGTGCTCCTGGCCGGTGGCCTGCTCCGGCGACATGAACGCCGGGGTGCCGACCGCGGCGCCCGTGTGGGTCAGCCGGTCGTCACCGAGGGCCCGGGCGATGCCGAAGTCGATGACCTTCGGGCCGTACGCGGTGACCATGATGTTCGACGGCTTGAGGTCGCGGTGGACGACGTCGGAGCGGTGCAGCTGGCCGAGTGCCCCGCACAGCGCCGCCCCGAGGGCGCGGACCGTCGTCTCGGGCAGCGGGCCGGCCAGCGCCACCGCCTCGTCGAGCGGCGGGCCGATCACGTACTCGGTGGCCATCCAGGGGGTTTCGGCGAGCGGATCGGCGTCGACGACCTGTGCGCCGTGGCGGCCGCCGATGACCCGGGCGGCGTCCGACTCCAGCCGGAAGCGGGTGCGGAACTCGGCCTGCGTGGCGATCCGGGCGTGCATCGTCTTGAGCGCCAGGGTCCGGCCGCCCGGGGAGCGCCCCAGGTAGACGGTGCCCATCCCGCCGCTGCCGAGCCGGGCGATGAGGCGGTACGGGCCGAGGGCGGCCGGGTCGTCATGGGTGAGGGGGGAAGGCATGGCGGCGTCAGTCCTGGGGTGCGGCGGGCGGGACCGGGGCGTTCGTGGCGAGCAGTTCGGCCGACTGGCGGGCGAGCGCGGCGATGATCCGGCCGGGCAGCCAGCCCGGGCCGAGCGCGGCGGCGGCCCGCCCGGCCGGGTCACCGTGGGCCTCGGGCCCGAGCGCGGGCCGGCCCTGGTCCGCCGGGCCGCCGGAAGCCGGCTCCGCCGTACGGGGCGCGAGCGCGTCCAGCAGCTCGGCGGGGCGCGGCCGGGCCGCCGGGTCGCGGGACAGGCAGGCGGTGAGGACCGAACGCAGGGCGGCCGGTAGTTCCTCCCGTTCCGGGACGGTATGGCCGGTGGCGGCGTACGCCAGCGTCGCGCCGAGGGCGTAGACGTCACCCATCGGCTGCGGGGGCCCGCCGTCGGCCTGTTCGGGCGGCAGGCTGCCGGACTCCAGCCCGGGCAGCCCGGAGCGCGCGGCGCCGTCCGGGGCGGCGGCCCGTACCGCGCCGAAACAGGTGAGCCGGGGCCCGTCGGCCGCCAGCAGCACCGCCCCGGGCGACACCCCGGCATGCGCGAGGCCCTGTCCGTGGCCGATGACGAGGGTTTCCACCAGGGCCGCACCGAGCGCCCGTACGGTGCGCTCGGGCAGCGGCCCGCCGTGTACGGCGAGCGCACCGGGCAGCGGGATCACCGGGACGTACGGGCGGGCGTGCCAGGGGGCCCCGCCCGGCGCGGCGACCTCGGCGGCCGGCGCGGACCAGGGCCCGAGGAGATAGCGCGAGGCCTCCGCCTCGGCGAGGAAGCGCACCGGGTCGGCCCCCGGCAGCGGCACGCCGAGGAGGACCGTACGGTCGCCGTCCGCGCTCCGCCCGATGAACCGGCGTTCGGGGACGGGAAGGCCGCGCGTCTCGTCGTCCAGCCGGCGGAGCACCGCGTACGGGCCGATCCGCCCGCCGCGCACCTCTTGTGCCGCTTCTCCCGCGCCCGCAACCGGCGCCTGCATCCGCGCACCATCCCCCGTCGACGACACCGCCCGGAGAGCCTACCCGGGCGTGTCGCGGCGCCCGGCGGCACGTCGACGGGCGCCCGGGCGGCGGCAGTTCGCGGGACTCAGAGCGCGCCCGGTGCCGCCGGACGCGGTCCGTTCGGGGCACCGCCGGCGGACGGTTCACCGGCCGCCTCGCCGTTCGCGGGGGCCCGCCCCTCCCCGTACGCCACCAGCGTCAGCACCAGCAGCGCCAGCACCACCATCAGCCCGAGGAACGCGGGCCAGCCGGCCAGGCCGACGGAGAAGGCGCCGACGATGCCGTGCACCACCGCCGCACTGATGAGGACGATCCGGGCGAAGCCGCCGGGGGCCCGGTCGCGGACACCCGTGCGGACCAGGATGCCCGCGCAGAACAGGAGATAGAGGCCGAAGACGGCACCGGCTATCCAGGAGCCGGCGGACATCGCCCGCGGGTCGAGGCCGGCCAGCGACATCTGCTGCCGGTCCACGACGATGCTCAGGATCCAGTTGAGCAGCACGATCCCGCCCGCCTCCAGGACCAGTACCACCGCCGCGACCAGGGCCACCGGTCGTCGCGCCACCACATCCACCCACTTCCGCCAAGTGCCGGGCCCGATGCCGGTGCCGCACGCACAGCCGCCGCCCGGAGTCCAAGAAGGGCATCGCGCACGCTACTAATGGGTAATAGCCGGGGCAAGGGTTCTGCACGGGCGGGTGCGGGACGCCGCGCGGGCCACCGCCTCCCGGTCGCTCCCGGCGCGCCCGGCGGACGGAGCGGCCCGCAAAGTTTCCTTCGCCCATTCGTAGGGACTCCACAAAGAATTGACGATCCGCTGGATGCGGAACGTTCGAGATCTAGGCCACACCGCGTCCCGCGCCGGAGCCCGGGAATCCGGGCCTACCCTGGGATACCAGGGGACTTAGGTCCCTCACTGGCGCCCCGAGCACACTCCGTGTGGGAAAGCTCACCCCAGGGAACGGGTCGGCACGCGGTGTCGCCAGTCCCTAAAATCGCCGCATCCCTTTGTTGCGGCGAAGCGCCAAGGAAGGACCCATCGTGCGCAAGGTGCTCATCGCCAACCGTGGCGAAATCGCTGTTCGCGTTGCCCGTGCATGCCGGGACGCGGGGATCGGCAGCGTCGCTGTCTATGCCGACCCCGACCGGGACGCACTGCACGTCCGCGCGGCAGACGAGGCATACGCCCTGGGCGGTGACACTCCTGCCACCAGCTACCTGGACATCGCCAAGGTCCTGGCTGCGGCCGCCGATTCGGGCGCGGACGCCATCCACCCCGGTTACGGCTTCCTCTCCGAGAACGCCGAGTTCGCGCAGGCGGTGCTCGACGCGGGGCTGACCTGGATCGGCCCGCCCCCGCAGGCCATCCGCGACCTCGGCGACAAGGTCGCGGCCCGGCACATCGCCCAGCGCGCCGGCGCCCCGCTGGTCGCCGGCACCCCCGACCCGGTCTCCGGCGCGGAGGAGGTCGTCACCTTCGCCAAGGAGCACGGCCTGCCGATCGCGATCAAGGCGGCCTTCGGCGGCGGCGGCCGCGGCCTGAAGGTCGCCCGTACCCTCGACGAGGTCCCGGAGCTGTACGACTCGGCGGTGCGCGAGGCGGTCGCCGCCTTCGGCCGCGGCGAGTGCTTCGTCGAGCGCTACCTGGACCGCCCGCGGCACGTCGAGACCCAGTGCCTGGCCGACAAGCACGGCAACGTCGTCGTGGTCTCGACCCGTGACTGCTCGCTCCAGCGCCGCCACCAGAAGCTGGTGGAGGAGGCCCCCGCGCCGTTCCTGACGGCCGAACAGAACGCCGAGCTGTACCGCGCGTCCAAGGCCATCCTCAAGGAGGCCGGCTACGAGGGCGCCGGCACCTGCGAATTCCTCGTCGGCCAGGACGGCACCATCTCCTTCCTGGAGGTCAACACCCGCCTCCAGGTCGAGCACCCGGTCACCGAGGAGGTCACCGGCATCGACCTGGTCCGCGAGATGTTCCGGATCGCCGACGGCGAGGAGCTCGGCTACGACGACCCGGCGCTGCGCGGCCACTCCTTCGAGTTCCGCATCAACGGCGAGGACCCGGGCCGCAACTTCCTCCCCGCGCCCGGCACGGTCACCCGGTTCGACGCGCCGACCGGCCCCGGTGTCCGCCTGGACGCCGGTGTCGAGTCCGGTTCGGTCATCGGCCCGGCCTGGGACTCCCTGCTGGCCAAGCTGGTCGTCACCGGCGCCACCCGCGAGCAGGCCCTGCAGCGGGCCGCCCGCGCCCTGGCGGAGTTCACCGTCGAGGGCATGGCCACCGCCATCCCGTTCCACCGCGCGGTCGTCCGGGACCCCGCCTTCGCGCCCGAACTCACCGGCTCCGCCGACCCGTTCACGGTACACACCCGCTGGATCGAGACCGAGTTCGTCAACGAGATCCCGCCGTTCGCCGCGCCCGGCGCCGACGAGGCCGAGGCCGACACCCGCGAGACGGTCGTCGTCGAGGTCGGCGGCAAGCGCCTGGAGGTCTCGCTGCCGTCCTCGCTGGGGATGCCGCTGGCCCGGGCCGCGGTCGCCGGTGGCGCCAAGCCCAAGCGGAAGGCCGCCAAGAAGGCTGGCAGCGCCGCCTCCGGAGACGCCCTCGCCTCCCCGATGCAGGGCACCATCGTCAAGGTCGCCGTCGAGGAGGGCCAGCAGGTCACCGAGGGCGAACTGGTCGTCGTCCTGGAGGCCATGAAGATGGAGCAGCCGATCAACGCCCACCGCACCGGCACGGTCAAGGGCCTGACCGCCGAGGTCGGCGCCGCGCTCACGTCCGGCGCGGTGATCTGCGAGATCAAGGACTGATCCGCGGCAGCGGTACGCACCACGCGTGAGGGGCTCCCGGCATCACCGCCGGGAGCCCCTCACGCGTCCGTGCCGTGCCGTTACGAGTTCCCCACCACGTCCTCCGGGAACGTCAGCTGCTCGTTCATCCAGGTGAGCGCGGCGGGCAGTTCGCGCCGCCAGGTGGCGAAGTTGTGGCTGCCGTGGTCGAGCACGACCGAGTCCGCCTTCATCGGCGGGCGCACCGCGGCCAGGAAGGCCCGCGCGGCCGGGTAGTTCTTCTCGCCGGTGCGGCTCGTGCCGATCAGCACGTTCACCTCCGGCGCGGGCAGGTGCCGCAGCCGCCACATCAGATCGTGCTCCTGGCGCCGCCGGGCCCGGTCCCGCCCGTCACCGAAGAGGTTGCCGGTGGTCGGGTCGTTGCTGACCTTGTAGTCGGGCGAGAGGGCGGCCGCCGAGGTGTACGTGCGGTCGTGCCGCATGGCCAGCTGCAGGGCGCAGCTGCCGCCCGAGGAGTAGCCCAGGACGCCCCAGCCGCCCGGGTCGTGGCCGACCCGGTAGTGCGACTTCAGCGCCTCCGGCACGTCCCGCGCGAAGAACGTCTCGGCCTGCGGACCGCCGGGCACGTCGACGCACTGGGTGTCGCGCGGCGGCGCGATCGTGGGCCGCAGCATCACGATGACGGTCGGCTGCATCCGGCCGGAGCGGATCATCGCGGCGGCGGTCTGCGGCAGCCGCAGGTGCTGCCCCAGCAGGAACGTCCCGCCCGGGTAGCCGCTCAGCGCGACGATGACGGGGAAGCGCTGGCGGGCGTACTGCGGCTGGAAGTACTGCGGCGGCAGATAGACGTACGCCGGGTCCACCGCCCGGGTCCGCCGCCCGACGATCCGCACCGACTCGACCCGGCCCACCAGCTCCGGCCGGCCCTTCGGCAGCCCGTGCACCTTGTCCAGGCCGTCCGGGCCGGACGTCTGCACCAGCCCCTTCGACGGGTCGCCGGCCGGTCCCGCCGCACCGCCGTCGCCCCACTTTCCGACCGCGGCCGGCGCGTCGTCGTACAGGCCGAGCAGTTCGTGCCACGACGCGTAGAACTGGAAGTTGGCGTTCACCGCCAGGCCGAGTGCCGAGACGACGGCCAGCTGGGTCATCACGATCGAACCGAGCCGCCCCAGCAGCGCCCGCGGGCCGCGCCCGGCGAACCGCGGCCACAGCCAGAGCGTGAGCGCCACACAGACCACGGCGACCGCGGCCATGGCGTACAACAGCGACCGGCTGGTCAGTCCCATGACGTATTTCCCCAGACGTCCCGCGCCGTGCGCCACTCCCCAGGCGGCCCGCCACGGCGTATTCCGCGGTCCTCCGGAAGAGCCCGGAAGACCTCATTGCGCCAGGTTTGATGTCCCTTGACGCCCCGGCGTTGCGGGCCCCCGCAGGAGTTCGGCCGCGCGACCACCGCGGTACGCCGGGGATTCACGCGCAGGCCGCCGGGTGGCCACGGGGGCGGGCGCGCGAAGGCGGCGGGAGGGCCGGCGCGGGCCGTGCGACGGCAACCGGAGGCACCCTCCGACCCGGCCCGGAGGAGCCCCCCCGTCCCGGACCGGAATTCCTTGCCCACCGCACCGGATCACCCCGCAATCCGGCAATGGCATGCTGGAGCCACCGGGCCGCAACCGGCCGGGTCGAGGGAGGACGGCGATGGCGACCGAGACGGCAGGGCAGCGGCAGGTGGGCGGCCCGCCGGCGACCGCGGCGGTGCGGACACCGGACGTGCGACCGATGCGGGCCGACGCCCGCCGCAACTACGAACGGCTGCTGACCGAGGCCCGTACGGCCTTCACCGAGCACGGCACGGACACCTCGCTGGAGGACATCGCGCGCCGCGCCGGCGTCGGCATCGGCACCCTCTACCGGCACTTCCCCAACCGCACCGCCCTGATGGGCGCGGTCTTCCAGAGCGAGGTCGACGCCCTGCTCGGCTACGCCAGGGAGCTCGCCGACGCCCCGCAGCCGTGCGCCGCGCTGGTCGACTGGCTGCGCGCGATCATCACCCACGCCAGCACCTACCGCGGACTGTCCCGCGCCCTGATGACGGCGTCGGCGGACGAGAGCTCGGGGATGGCGCGGTGCAGCGTGCCGATGCGGGAGGCCGGCGGCGCGCTGCTGGCCCGCGCCCAGCAGGCCGGGGCGGTCCGGCCCGAGGTGAACATCAGCGATCTGATGCAGCTGACCAACGGCATCGCGCTGGCCGTCGAGGAGTCCCCGGACGACCCGCAACTCGCCGACCGGCTGCTGACCCTGACCCTGACCGGCCTGAAGCCCTGACCCGGCAGGCGTGCCGACCGGGCCGGAACCCCGGCCCCACGGCCCTCAGCGCCGCCGTGGGGCGAGGTCCGCGACCCGGCCGGGCGCCTCGGACAGCGACGGGGCCGACCGCAGCTGCGGCCCCCTCCCCCGCCCGGCCCGTGGCTGCGCCGCTGGCCCGGCAGCGGGACGTCCCGCCGGGGGCCCCGGCGGTCACCCGCCCCGCCGTCCAGGCCCGGCTGGCCGGGGCCCTGCCCGGCCCCCGTACCCCCGGCGACGGCGATCTGGACGCCCTGGTCGGCCAGCGCCTGGAGCTCCGTCGCGGCACGGTCGTCGTGAGCCGGCGGCTCGTCCGTCACCAGACGCGTGATCACGTCCGTCGGCACGGTCTGGAACATCGTGTCGGAACCGAGCTTGGTGTGGTCGGCGAGCACCACCACCTCCCCCGCCGCCTGCACCAGCGCCCGGTCGACGCTCGCGGAGAGCATGTTGGACGTGGACAGCCCGCGCTCGGCGGTCAGCCCGCTGCCCGACAGGAAGGCGCGGGACACCCGCAGGCCCTGGAGGGACTGCTCGGCGCCGCTGCCGACCAGCGCGTAGTTGGAGCCGCGCAGGGTGCCCCCGGTCATCACCACCTCGACGCGGTTGGCGTGCGCCAACGCCTGGGCGACCAGCAGGGAGTTGGTGACGACGGTCAGCCCGGGCACCCGGGCGAGCCGGCGGGCCAGTTCCTGGGTGGTCGTTCCGGCGCCGACGACGATGGCCTCGCCCTCGTCGACGAGACCGGCCGCGAGATCGGCGATGGCCGTTTTCTCCGCGGTCGCTAGATGGGATTTCTGCGGGAATCCGGATTCGCGGGTAAAGCCTCCCGGGAGGACCGCGCCGCCGTGCCGGCGGTCGAGCAGTCCCTCTGCCTCCAGCGCCCGCACGTCCCGCCGTACGGTCACTTCGGAGGTCTGGACGACGCGGGCGAGCTCCCGGAGCGAAACCGCCCCGTTGGCGCGCACCATTTCAAGGATCAATTGGCGACGTTCTGCAGCGAACACGAAACTGACAGTAACGCCAACGACCGTCTGTTTTCAGCAGGTTGCACCAATTAACGGAAGTTGTTCACGCGGCGCAGCGTGACGTGGTATGCGCGGTGCATATGTCGCGCGTGCGTCGAACCCCCTTGCGCCGCGGACCGCTTGCTGCCTGGTCAACCGGCGTGCCGGCCGGAGCGCGACGGAACGGGACGACGAGCCCGTGGCCACCCTCGCCGGAGCGGACTGCAGGGACGTTTCATCCCAAGTGCTCACCGAGGGCACAAAGTTTTCAATCGCCGTCGGCCGGCCGCATATCGGCGCTTTATCGGTTGTTCGCCACGCGGCCCGGCCGGGCGCCGCCCTGCCTACTCGCTGCCCGTCTTCCGCGCGTGCAGCTGCCGGGCGACCTCGGCGATCGAACCGGACAGCGACGGGTACACAGTGAAAGCGCTGGCGATCTGCTCGACGGTCAGATTGTTGTCGACCGCGATCGAGATCGGGTGGATGAGCTCGCTGGCGCGCGGGGAAACGACCACACCGCCGACCACGATGCCCGTACCGGGACGGCAGAACAGCTTCACGAAACCGTCCCGAATGCCCTGCATCTTCGCCCGCGGATTACGCAGCAGCGGAAGCTTCACGACCCGGGCGTCGATCTTCCCGGAGTCGACATCGGCCTGCGAATAGCCGACCGTGGCGATCTCCGGGTCGGTGAAGACGTTCGCGGAGACCGTCTTGAGGTTCAGCGGCGCGACCGCGTCACCGAGGAAGTGGTACATCGCGATCCGGCCCTGCATCGCCGCGACCGACGCCAGCGCGAAGACGCCGGTGCAGTCACCCGCCGCGTACACGCCCGGCGCGCTGGTCCGCGAGACCTTGTCCGTCCAGACGTGGCCGGACTCCTTCAGCTTGACCCCGGCGCCCTCCAGGCCCATGCCCTCGGTGTTGGGGATCGAACCGACCGCCATCAGGCAGTGCGTACCGGAGATCGTCCGGCCGTCGGCCAGCGTCACCTCGACCCGGTCGCCCACCCGCTTGGCCGACTGCGCCCGCGAACGCGCCATGACGTTCATGCCGCGCCGCCGGAAGACGTCCTCCAGGACCGCGGCCGCGTCCGGGTCCTCACCCGGCAGCACCCGGTCCCGGGACGAGACCAGCGTGACCCGCGAGCCGAGCGCCTGGTAGGCGCCGGCGAACTCGGCACCCGTGACACCCGACCCGACCACGATGAGCTCCTCGGGCAGCTCGTCGAGGTCGTAGACCTGCGTCCAGTTCAGGATCCGCTCGCCGTCGGGCAGCGCGTCCGGGATCTCACGGGGGTGCGCGCCGGTGGCGATCAGCACCGCGTCCGCGATCAGGCCCTCGGTCGTGCCGTCCGCCGCGGTCACCGTCACCTTGCGCGAACCGTCCGGCGCCTGGCCCGGCTCCAGCCGGCCGCGGCCGCGCATGACCCGGCCGCCGGCGCGGGTCACCGAGGCCGTGATGTCATGCGACTGGGCGAGCGCGAGCCGCTTCACCCGTCGGTTGACCTTCCCCAGGTCAACGCCCACGACGCGGGCCGGCCGCTCGTTGTACGGGGTGTCGTCCTCGACGATGATGCCGAGCTCTTCGTACGACGAGTCGAAGGTCGTCATCACCTCGGCCGTCGCGATCAGGGTCTTCGACGGCACGCAGTCGGTGAGCACCGACGCCCCGCCCAGACCGTCGCAGTCGACGACGGTCACCTCCGCGCCGAGAGAGGCCCCCACCAGGGCCGCTTCGTATCCGCCGGGTCCGCCACCGATGATCACGATCCGAGTCACGTACTCCATTGTCCCGCACGCCCGAACGTCCCTCGCGCCCGGGGGCGGAGTGTGGCCCCTACGTGCGCCGCGGCGCGCGCTGCCCCGCCCTTGTGCGAACCTCCGGTACCACGAGCCCGACGGGCATCCTCCCGTACCCTCGGAACCATGTCGCTCTACGCCGCATACGCCGGCAACCTCGACGCGCGGCTGATGTCCCGCCGCGCACCGCACTCGCCGCTGCGCGGCACGGGCTGGCTCAGCGGCTGGCGGCTCACCTTCGGCGGCGAGCAGATGGGCTGGGAGGGTGCCCTCGCGACGGTCGTCGAGGACCCGGACTCCCAGCTCTTCGTCGCGCTCTACGACATCGCTCCGATGGACGAGGAGTCCATGGACCGCTGGGAGGGCGTCGGCATGGGCATCTACCGCCGGATGCGGGTCCGGGCACACACCCTCGAAGGCGACGAGACCGCCTGGATCTACGTCCTCAACGGCTACGAGGGCGGCCTCCCCTCCGCCCGCTACCTGGGCGAGATCGCCGACGCCGCGGAATCCGCCGGCGCCCCCCACGACTACGTCATGGAACTCCGCAAGCGGCCTTGCTGAGCGGACGGGCCCGTGCACGGGCCCGTGCACGGGCCTGTGGGGCGCGCCGGCGACGCGCGCCGGCACACCGTTCGTCGAAAGCCACAAGACAACGTCCTCAGCACCGTGAGCAGTGACATCTACGCGCGTAGGGGATTACCGGCTACCCTCGTCCGCGTGAACGCATCTGTTACCCCGGACATCGCGCGCGACCCCCAGGGCGCCGCCGACGCCGCCGCCGCCCGCCTGCGCGAGCTGACCGGCGCCGAGACCCACGACGTCGCCCTGGTGATGGGCTCCGGCTGGGCGCCGGCAGCCGAGGCACTGGGCGCGCCCGAGCACGAATTCCCCGTCACCGAGCTGCCCGGCTTCCCGCCCCCGGCCGTCGCCGGCCACGGCGGCAAGATCCGCTCCTACCAGGTCGGCGAGAAGCGCGCCCTGGTCTTCCTGGGCCGCACGCACTACTACGAGGGCCGGGGCGTCGCCGCCGTCGCGCACGGCGTCCGCACCGCCGTCGCCGCCGGCTGCAAGACCGTCGTGCTCACCAACGGGTGCGGTGGCCTGCGCGCGGGCATGCGCCCGGGCCAGCCGGTCCTCATCAGCGACCACCTCAACCTCACCGCCACCTCCCCGATCGTCGGCGCGAACTTCGTCGACCTCACGGACCTGTACTCGCCGCGGCTGCGCGCGCTGTGCAAGGAGATCGACCCGAGCCTGGAGGAGGGCGTCTACGCCCAGTTCCCCGGCCCGCACTACGAGACCCCGGCCGAGATCAAGATGATCCGGACCCTGGGCGCCGACCTGGTCGGCATGTCCACCGTCCTGGAGGCCATCGCGGCCCGCGAGGCCGGTGCGGAGGTGCTCGGGCTGTCGCTGGTGACCAACCTCGCCGCCGGCATGACGGGTGAGCCGCTCAACCACGAAGAGGTCCTGCAGGCCGGCCGCGACTCCGCGACCCGGATGGGCACCCTGCTCGGACAGGTCCTCAGCAAGATCTGAGACCCGGCCGAGGGCCCGGCCGTGGCCGGACGCCGCCGCCATGGCCGGACCACCGAGGGGCCGGCCGTGGCCGGGCCGGCGCCCCGCACCCACCTCACCCACCGCATCCACAGGCAGGAGCATGACGTGGCTACCGAAACCGCGGAGCTGATCGACCGGGCCCGGGCCTGGCTGGCCGAGGACCCCGACCCGGAGACCCGGGACGAGTTGGCCAAGCTGATCGCGGCCGAGGACACCGACGAGCTGGCGGCCCGGTTCGCCGGCACCCTGCAGTTCGGCACGGCCGGGCTGCGCGGGGAACTGGGCGCGGGCCCGATGCGGATGAACCGTTCGGTGGTCATCCGGGCCGCGGCCGGCCTCGCCGCGTACCTCCGGGCGAAGGGCGAGGGTTCCGGCCTGGTCGTCATCGGCTACGACGCGCGCCACAAGAGCGCCGACTTCGCGCGGGACACCGCGGCCGTCATGGTCGGCGCCGGTCTGCGCGCCGCGCTGCTGCCGCGTCCGCTGCCCACCCCCGTGCTGGCCTTCGCGATCCGGCACCTGGGCGCGGTGGCCGGCGTCGAGGTCACCGCCAGCCACAACCCGCCGCGCGACAACGGCTACAAGGTGTACCTGGGCGACGGTTCGCAGATCGTGCCGCCGGCCGACGGCGAGATCGCCGCGGAGATCGCCGCGGTGCGCTCGCTGGCCGACGTGCCGCGGCCCGAGTCCGGCTGGGAGACCCTCGACGACGCGGTCCTGGACGCCTACCTGGCGCGTACCGACGCGGTGCTGACGCCCGGCTCGGCCCGGGACCTCGACGTCGTCTACACGCCGATGCACGGCGTCGGCCGGGACGTGCTCGTCGCCGCCTTCGCCCGGGCCGGCTTCCCGGCCCCCGTGGTCGTCCAGGAGCAGGCCGAGCCGGACCCGGACTTCCCGACGGTGGCGTTCCCCAACCCGGAGGAGCCGGGCGCGATGGACCTCGCGTTCGCCACCGCCCGGGCGCGGGGCGCGGACGTGGACCTGGTGATCGCCAACGACCCGGACGCGGACCGCTGCGCCGTCGCCGTCCCGGCCCCCGGCACCCCCGAGGGCTGGCGGATGCTGCGCGGCGACGAGGTCGGCGCGCTGCTCGCCGCGCACCTCGTCAGCAAGCAGGCGGCCGGCACGTTCGCGACGACCATCGTCTCCTCGCAGCTGATGTCCCGCATCGCCGCCGCCTCCTCGCTGCCCTACGAGGAGACCCTGACCGGCTTCAAGTGGCTGGCCCGGGTGGACGGTCTGCGGTACGCCTACGAGGAGGCGCTCGGCTACTGCGTCGACCCGGAGGGCGTCCGCGACAAGGACGGCATCACCGCCGCCCTGCTGGTCACCGAGCTGGCCGCGGAGCTCAAGCGGGCCGGCCGGACGCTCGCCGACCTGCTGGACGACCTCGCGGTGGAGTTCGGGGTGCACGCGACGGACCAGCTGTCGGTGCGGGTCGAGGACCTGACGCTGATCGCCGACGCGATGCGCAGGCTCCGCGAGCAGCCGCCGGCCGCGCTGGCCGGTCTGACGGTGACCCGGGCGGACGACCTGAACCAGGGCACCGAGGCCCTCCCGCCGACCGACGGGCTGCGCTACTACCTCTCCGGCTCCCCGGAGGGCGGTATCGAGTCCGCCCGCGTCGTCGTGCGCCCCAGCGGCACCGAGCCCAAGCTGAAGTGCTACCTGGAGGTCGTCGCGCCGGTGTCCGCCCCTGAGGCGCTCGACGCGGCGCGTACGAAGGCGGCCGCCACCCTGGCCGCCATCAAGGAGGACGTGTCGGCGGCGGCCGGGATCTGACGGTCGCCGCGGCCCGTCGGCTGACGGCTGGTGAGGCCCCTCGCCCACAGCGGCGCGGGGCCTTCCGCGTACGCGTGGCGTAGGCGCCCCGTAGGCGCGGGCCCGCCCGTCACCCGTCGCCCGGCGCGAGCCCCTCGGCCCGGTCCGTCAGAGGGCGATCATCACGACCAGGCCGACCGCGCCCGCCACCAGGGGCGCGAGGATCGCGTACGACCAGCGGACCACCGGCTCGCCCTGGGCGTCCGCCCGGCCCGCGACGCGTTCCTTGATCTCGCGCAGTTCGTCGAGGGCCTGGTCGGCCATGGCGCGCGGGGCCGGTCCGGCGCCCGCGTCCCGGCCGAACCGGGGGGTGTCCGCGCCGGCGCCCCGCAGGGCCTGCTGGTTCGCCTTCTTGCGCTGCCGCAGGGAGACCGGGATGGCCCAGAGCTGGAATTTCCCGGCGGTGGTGAACACCTCCGTCGAGAACGACGCGCGCAGTTCCTCGACCGCGCCCCAGGGCAGCGTGATGGTGCGGAACGGGTTGCGCACGGTCAGCCGCTCGTCGCCGGCCCGCACCAGCGGCCGCAGGGTGAAGGCGGCCACCAGCGGGACGCCGAGGAGCAGGGCGAACACCGCGGTCAGCTTGGCGTGCGGGGCGCCGCGCAGCAGGGCGTCGGCGCCGAGCCAGCCGCCGAGCAGCAGGAGCAGGACGCCGCCGACGAGGGCCGCGGGCGAGCGGTAGCTGCGCTCGGCGTACTGCTGCGGTGGCGGGGTGGTCCGGTCCTGGCGCGTCATGCCGCCGATTCTGCCTGACCGTCCGGATGCCGGACATTGCGTTACGGCATCATTCAGGCGGAGTGGCCGGAATGGCGGCCTCCAGGGGGATGACATTGCGCTACGCGCGTAGATATGCTCCCCTCGTGACCATGCCCATCACTGTTCCCGCATACGGCAAGGAAGCCGCGGGGCGTCTGGCGTCAATGGCGGACGTGACCGCCGACGACGGTGCGCTGCGCCGCTTCCTCCACGGCCTCCCCGGCGTCGACGCGGTCGGCCTCGAGGCCCGCGCCGCCACCCTCGGCACCCGCTCGATCAAGACCACGGCGAAGGCGTACGCCATCGACCTCGCCCTCACGATGATCGACCTGACGACCCTCGAAGGCGCGGACACCCCGGGCAAGGTCCGGGCGCTGTGCGCCAAGGGCATCAACCCGGACCCCACCGACCGCACCACCCCAAGGTCGCGGCGATCTGCGTCTACCCCGACATGGTCGCGACGGCCAAGGAGGCGCTCGGCGACTCCGGCATCCACGTCGCGTCCGTCGCCACCGCGTTCCCGGCCGGCCGCGCCGCGCTGCCGGTCAAGCTGGCCGACACCCGGGACGCGGTCGCGGCCGGCGCCGACGAGATCGACATGGTGATCGACCGGGGCGCCTTCCTCTCCGGCCGCTACCTGCAGGTCTTCGAGGAGATCAAGGCCGTCAAGGAGGCCTGCGCCCGGCCCGACGGGACCGCCGCCCACCTGAAGGTCATCTTCGAGACCGGCGAACTCCAGACCTACGACAACGTCCGCCGGGTCTCCTGGCTGTCGATGCTGGCCGGCGCCGACTTCATCAAGACCTCCACCGGCAAGGTGGCCGTGAACGCCACCCCGCCCGTCACGCTGCTGATGCTGGAGGCGGTGCGCGACTTCCACGCCGCCACCGGCGTGCAGGTCGGCGTGAAGCCGGCCGGCGGGATCCGCACCACCAAGGACGCGATCAAGTACCTGGTGATGGTCAACGAGACGCTCGGCGAGTCCTGGCTGACCGCCGACTGGTTCCGCTTCGGCGCCTCCAGCCTCCTGAACGACCTGCTGATGCAGCGCCAGAAGCTCAGCACCGGCCGCTACTCCGGCCCCGACTACGTCACGGTGGACTGAGGCACCCATGACCTTCGATTACGCACCCGCACCCGAGTCCCGCTCGGTCGTCGACATCGCGCCGTCCTACGGGCTCTTCATCGACGGCGAGTTCGCCCCGGCGGCCGACGGCAAGGTCTTCAAGACCGTCTCCCCGTCGTCCGAGGAGGTCCTCTCCGAGGTCGCCCAGGCGACCTCGGACGACGTCGACCGGGCCGTGCGGGCCGCCCGCAAGGCGTTCGAGAAGTGGTCGGCGCTGCCGGGCGCCGAGCGCGCCAAGTACCTGTTCCGGATCGCCCGGATCATCCAGGAGCGCTCGCGCGAGCTGGCCGTCCTGGAGTCGCTGGACAACGGCAAGCCGATCCGCGAGTCCCGCGACGCCGACCTGCCGCTGGTCGCCGCGCACTTCTTCTACTACGCGGGCTGGGCCGACAAGCTCGACCACGCCGGCTACGGCCCGAACCCGCGCCCCCTGGGCGTCGCGGGCCAGGTCATCCCGTGGAACTTCCCGCTGCTGATGCTGGCGTGGAAGATCGCCCCGGCGCTGGCGACCGGCAACACGGTCGTGCTGAAGCCGGCCGAGACCACCCCGCTGTCCGCCCTGTTCTTCGCGGACGTCTGCCGCCAGGCGGGCCTGCCCAAGGGCGTCGTCAACATCCTCACCGGAGACGGCTCGACGGGCGCGGCGCTGGTGGCCCACCCCGACGTCAACAAGGTGGCCTTCACCGGCTCCACCGAGGTCGGCAAGGCGATCGCCCGTACGGTCGCCGGCACGGACAAGAAGCTCACCCTCGAACTGGGCGGCAAGGCGGCGAACATCGTCTTCGACGACGCCCCCATCGACCAGGCCGTCGAGGGCATCGTCAACGGCATCTTCTTCAACCAGGGCCACGTCTGCTGCGCCGGCTCCCGCCTCCTGGTGCAGGAGTCGGTCCAGGACGAGCTGCTGGACGCGCTCAAGCGGCGGATGCAGACCCTGCGCGTGGGCGACCCGCTGGACAAGAACACCGACGTCGGCGCGATCAACTCCGCCGAGCAGCTGGCCCGGATCACCGAGCTGGCCGACGCGGGCGAGGCCGAGGGCGCCGAGCGCTGGGCCCCGGCCTGTGAACTCCCCTCCTCCGGCTACTGGTTCGCGCCGACGCTCTTCACCGGCGTCACCCAGGCCCACCGGATCGCCCGGGAGGAGATCTTCGGCCCGGTGCTGTCCGTGCTGACCTTCCGCACCCCGGCCGAGGCCGTGGAGAAGGCCAACAACACCCCGTACGGCCTCTCCGCGGGCATCTGGACGGAGAAGGGCTCGCGCATCCTGTGGATGGCGAACAAGCTCCGTGCCGGTGTCATCTGGTCCAACACGTTCAACAAGTTCGACCCGGCATCGCCGTTCGGCGGCTACAAGGAGTCGGGCTTCGGCCGCGAGGGCGGCCGGCACGGTCTGGAGGCTTACCTCGATGTCTGACGCAAGGCTCAGTGTCTTCAAGACCTACAAGCTGTACGTCGGGGGCAAGTTCCCCCGGTCCGAGAGCGGGCGGGTGTACGAGGTGACCGACAGCAAGGGCAACTGGCTCGCCAACGCGCCGCTGTCCTCCCGCAAGGACGCGCGGGACGCGGTGGTCGCCGCCCGAAAGGCGTTCGGCGGCTGGTCGGGCGCCACGGCGTACAACCGCGGGCAGATCCTCTACCGCGTCGCCGAGATGCTGGAGGGCCGCCGCGAGCAGTTCGTCGCCGAGGTCGCCGACGCCGAGGGGCGCTCGAAGTCCAAGGCCACCGCCCAGGTGGACGCGGCGATCGACCGCTGGGTCTGGTACGCGGGCTGGTCCGACAAGGTCGCCCAGATCGCCGGCGGCGCCAACCCGGTCGCGGGCCCGTACTTCAACCTCTCCTCGCCCGAGCCGACCGGTGTGGTCGCGGCCCTGGCCCCGCAGGAGTCGTCGTTCCTGGGCCTGGTCTCGGTGATCGCGCCGGCCATCGTCACCGGCAACACCGTCGTGGTGGTCGCCTCGGAGAACTCCCCGCTGCCGGCCCTGTCGCTGGGCGAGGTGCTGGCCACGTCCGACCTGCCGGGCGGTGTGGTCAACGTCCTCTCGGGCCGTACGGCGGAGATCGCCGCGCCGCTCGCCGCCCACCAGGACGTCAACGCGCTCGATCTCGCGGGTGCGGACGCCGGACTGGCCAAGGAGCTGGAGACCGCGGCGGCCGACAACCTCAAGCGGGTGCTGCGCCCGCGCACGGAGGACTGGAGCGCCGACCCGGGCACGGACCGGCTGCTGGCCTTCCTGGAGACGAAGACGGTCTGGCACCCGATGGGTGTCTGATCCGGCGCGTCCCCTTCCGGACACACGACCGCCCCGGGTGCCGCGGCACCCGGGGCGGTGGTCTGTCCGGAAGGGGACGGGAGTTCGCGGTCAGCCGGGCAGGATCCGTTCGACCTTGTTGACCAGCGGGACGTCGCGGACCGCCGCGCCGCGCGAGAGGCTGCCGGTCACCAGGGTGGTGCTGAGCGGCTTGAAGTCGGCGACCTGGGTGCCGACGGCGTTGGCGAGCGGGTCGACCGGGGTCTTGGCCAGCGGGTCCACCTGGATGTTCTTCAGCGGCCCGACGCCGCCGGACGCGGAGTTCAGCAACGCGCCGGTCAGCGCGGAGGCGGTGGCGCCGGTGTCGGTGCCGTGCCGGTCGGCACCGGGCCGGCCGGGGCCGTGGTCCGGACTGTGGTGCGGGGCCGACGCGGGGGCCGCGCCCGCCGTCGCCGCACCGCCCCCGCGAGCGCGGCGCCGGCCGCGGAGACCACCAGCCCGGCCCGCAGCAGGGTGCGCGGGACGCGGCTGGGCTTGGGACGTGCGTGGGAGGGCATCTGCCACCTGCCTGTGGTTCGGAAGCGTCGGAATGCGTCGGAAGCGTGCGGCGTTCCAGGGGCGTCGGGTAATCGTCTGACCGCGTAGCGTAGTTGAGCTGCGGGCGGGCGGGCCAGCTCGCGCGCCAGGGGTAGCCCACACGGCGCAATGCGGGACAATGGCTGTCCGTGACCACCGACTCCGCCACCCGGCCGCCCTCCCCCGAGCCCTCGACCCCCGTCGAGCCGGAAGGTGCCCGCACCCGCGTCGTCCTGCTGACCGGCCCGTCCGGCACCGGCAAGACCTCACTGGCCGCCCAGAGCGGTCTGCCCGTCCTGCGTCTCGACGACTTCTACAAGGAGGGGACGGACCCCACGCTGCCCCAACTGCCGGACGGCGGCGGCGCGGACTGGGACTCGCCGCTCTCCTGGGACGCCGGTGCCGCCGTCGCGGCGATCGAGGCGCTGTGCCGTACGGGACGGACGGACGTCCCGGTGTACGACATCTCCCTCAGCGCCCGGGTCGGTGCCGCCGAACTCGACCTCCGGGGTGCCCCGCTGTTCATCGCCGAGGGCATCTTCGCCGCCGATGTGATCGCGGCGTGCCGGGCGGCGGGCCTGCTGGCCGACGCGCTGTGCCTGCGCGGGCATCCGGTCACCACCTTCCGCCGCCGGCTGCAACGGGACCTGCGCGAGGCCCGCAAACCGGTCCCGTACCTGATCCGCCGGGGGCTGCGGCTGCTGCGCGCCGAGCGGTCGGTGGTGGCCCGCCACACGGCGCTGGGCGCCCACCTGTGCGCGGGGCCGGAGGCGCTGACCCGTATTTCCGCCGCGGGTACGGCCCGTGCCACGGGTGCGGAACGTGCGGCCGTAGGCTCCTGACCACCGGCCGGGCACGTCGGGTGCCCCGGCGACTCAGGGGAGGACGTACCGATGCCGAGGGAGCACCACTACCGCACGACGGTCACCTGGACCGGTAACAACGGCACGGGGACCAGCAACTACCGGGCGTACGGGCGGGA
This sequence comes from Streptomyces endophytica, assembly GCF_026153355.1. Classification (GTDB taxonomy): domain Bacteria; phylum Actinomycetota; class Actinomycetes; order Streptomycetales; family Streptomycetaceae; genus Streptomyces; species Streptomyces endophytica. The sequence goes on from NZ_CP110636.1 coordinate 1,048,551, forward strand.
CCACGAGGTGAGCGCCGAGGGCCTGCCGCCGCTGCCGGGCACCGCGGACCCGGCGTTCCGCGGGACGGCCGACCGCTGGAACCCCGAGCAGTTGCTGCTCGCCTCTCTGGCGCAGTGCCACATGCTGTCTTATCTGGCGCTGTGCGCCCTGGCCGGCGTGGTGGTGACCGGGTACACCGACGACGCGGCGGGCACGATGGCGGAGGACGGCAAGGGCGGCGGCAAGTTCACGGAGGTGGTGCTGCGGCCGCGCGTCGAGGTGGCGTCGGCGGACGATCTCGAACGGGCCCGGGCACTGCACGGCGACGCCCACGAGAAGTGCTTCATCGCCAACTCGGTGAACTTCCCGGTCCACCACGAGCCGGTCGTGACGGTGCGGGGCGCCTGACCGCGCGCGGGCCGCGGACGCACGGAAGCGGGCTCGGGCAGACCCCCCGGCCACCCGAACCCGCTCATTCCCCCGTACTTCCCCCGTGTTCCCCCGTATCCCCGAGATCCCCCTCGGGCCTTTCCCCCTCGGACGCCCACCTTCAGGCGCCCCCGGGTGTTTCCCCCCGTGGCGCGGCCCGTTCCCCGTCGGGCCGCGCCGTTCCTTCAGGCCACCAGCTCGCCGAAGGACTCTTCCTCGTCACGGCCGAAGCTGAGCACCTCGTCGTCGCGCAGCCGTCGCAGCGCGCGCCAGATGCTCGACTTCACCGTGCCGACACTGATGTTGAGGATGTCCGCGATCTCCGGGTCCGTGCGGCCCTCGTAGTAGCGCAGCACCAGCATGGTGCGCTGCGTCTCGGGCAGCCGGGCCAGCGCCTGCCACAGCACGGCGCGCAGCTCGGTGCCGCGCATCGCGTCCACGTCGCCGGCGGTCTCCGGCAGCTCCTCGGTCGGGTACTCGTTGAGCTTGCGCCGGCGCCAGGCGCTGATGTGCAGGTTGGTCATGGTGCGGCGCAGGTAGCCGCCGAGCGCCGCCTTGTCACTGATCCGGTCCCACGCCTTGTACGTCGAGAACAGCGCGCTCTGCAGCAGGTCCTCGGCCTCGAAGCGGTCGCCGGTCAGGTGGTAGGCGGTGGCGTACAGGGAGGCGCGGCGCTCCTGGACGTAGGCGGTGAAGGCCGCTTCGGCCTCGGCCGCCTCCGACGCGGAACGCCGTTCCCCCGTGGCCTCCCCGTACTCCGCTCCCCCGTTGTTCCCCCGTGGACGGCGCTTCCCCCGTGCCGTCCCGTTCCCCCGTTGATCTCCACCGTCGTCGCGTCGATGGCCACCATGTACGGCGGCCGCTGACGCCCGATGCCGCGAGCACACCCCCGCAGGCCCGCGGCACCGGACTTCTCCGGCGTCCGCACGACGTCGTGGAGTCGCGTGATAACTGCGCTGGAAGTGGTGCCGTGCAGTGTGGTCATCTCGCGCCCCCCGTCGTAGAGCCGGCTCGTTCGGTCCGTTTTCGGTGTCCCGGGTGGCGATCGGTGTTGATCTCTCCCGGTGCCCCAAAGCCTGCCAACCCAGTTTCATCACGTTGTCCGCCGACTGTCACAGACCTGTCACAGGGGCAGGTTCGGTGCGCCGGGCGGTTCACGGAGGCGGCGGCCCGGGTACGCCGGGGTCACTGGTCGATGTCCCGCCGTCCCATGGGCCAGAATGGCTGCCGTGCCTTTCCTGTTGCTGATCGAGGACGACGACGCCATCCGCACGGCCCTCGAACTCTCGCTGTCCCGCCAGGGTCACCGTGTGGTGACCGCGGCGACGGGCGAGGACGGTCTGAAGCTGCTGCGCGAGCAGCGCCCGGACCTGATCGTGCTGGATGTGATGCTGCCGGGCATCGACGGTTTCGAGGTGTGCCGCCGGATCCGGCGTACGGACCAGCTGCCCATCATCCTGCTCACCGCGCGCAACGACGACATCGACGTCGTGGTGGGGCTGGAGTCCGGGGCGGACGACTACGTCGTCAAACCGGTCCAGGGGCGGGTGCTGGACGCCCGGATCCGGGCCGTGCTGCGCCGCGGGGAGCGCGAGTCCAGTGACTCGGCGACCTTCGGTTCTCTGGTGATCGACCGGTCGGCGATGACCGTCACCAAGAACGGCGAGGACCTGCAACTGACACCGACCGAGCTGCGGTTGCTGCTGGAGCTGAGCCGGCGGCCCGGCCAGGCGCTGTCCCGCCAGCAGCTGCTGCGGCTGGTGTGGGAGCACGACTACCTCGGCGACTCGCGCCTGGTGGACGCCTGCGTGCAGCGACTGCGGGCGAAGGTGGAGGACGTGCCGTCCTCGCCGACGCTGATCCGTACGGTCCGCGGTGTCGGCTACCGACTGGACTCACCGCAGTGAGAAAGGGCACCAGGGACGGCGGGACGGCGCAGGAGAGCGCGCGGGGCCCGGCCGGCGGACCCGACGCGCCCGCGTCCGCGCCCGGGTCGGGCAGCCGGCTGCTGCGGCTCCTCGGCCGGGCGCCGGGACTGCTGCGCTGGACGAGCCTGCGGCTGCGGCTGGTGGTGGTCTTCGCACTGGTCGCGCTGACCGCGGCGGTGTCCGCGTCCGGCATCGCGTACTGGCTGAACCGCAACACCGTGCTGGACCGCACGCAGAACGCCGTGCTCAAGGACTTCCGCAAGTCGCTGGAGGACAGCACGCGGTCACTGCCGCTGCGTCCGCGGTGCGCCGAACTGCAGGACGCGGCACGGCAGATGGCGGCCGGACCGCAGAACTACGCGGTGCTGCTGATCGGCGTGGACCGGTCGGGCAAGCCCTGCGCAGCCACCACGGACAAGGACCTGCTGACGCTGACGACGGTGCCGGACTCGCTGCGCAAGGCGGTGAACGAGGTCCGTCCGGTCGACGAATCCAACCGCTACGCGCACCACCTGTACTGGCAGCGCAAGCAGATCGGGGACACCCCGTACCTGGTCGCCGGGGCGAAGGTGATCGGCGGCGGGCCGACCGGCTACATGATGAAGTCGCTGGCCACCGAGCGGCAGGACCTCAACTCGCTGGCCTGGTCGCTGGGGATCGCGACGGCGCTCGCGCTGGTCGGCTCGGCGCTGCTGGCGCAGGCCGCCGCGACGACCGTACTGCGGCCCGTACAGCGGCTGGGGCACGCGGCGCGGCAGCTCGGCGAGGGACGGCTGGACACCCGGCTGCGGGTCACCGGCACCGACGAACTCGCCGATCTCTCCCGGACGTTCAACCGGACGGCGGAGCGACTGGAACAGCGGGTCGAGGAGCTCAGCGCCCGGGAGGCGGCCTCCCGCCGCTTCGTCGCGGACATGTCGCACGAGCTGCGCACGCCCCTGACGGCGATCACCGCGGTGTCCGAGGTGCTGGAGGAGGAGGCCGAGTCCCTCGACCCGATGATCGCGCCCGCGGTCCAGCTGGTGGTGAGCGAAACCCGGCGGCTGAACGACCTGGTGGAGAACCTGATGGAGGTCACCCGCTTCGACGCGGGGACGGCCCGGCTGGTGCTCGACGACGTCGACGTCGCGGACCAGGTCACGGCGTGCATCGACGCCCGCGCCTGGCTGGACGCGGTGGACCTGGACGCGGACCGCGGCATCGTGGCCCGGCTGGACCCGAGGCGGCTCGACGTCATCCTGGCCAATCTGATCGGCAACGCCCTCAAACACGGCGGCTCGCCGGTCCGGGTGTCGGTGCGCACCGAGGACACGACCGGCGAGGAGCCGGACGGCACGGCCCGCACGGAGACGCCGGACGGCGCCGACCAGGAGGGCCCCGCGGCAGGGACCGGCGCGGCGGGGGCCTGCCGTACCGCGGGCGGGCCGGAAGAGGCCGCCGACGCGCCCGAGCGGGCCGGAGAGCCGGCGGGCGGCGACCGTCCCGGTGGCGGCCGGCTGGTGATCCGCGTACGGGACCACGGCCCCGGCATCCCCGAAGAAGTCCTGCCGCACGTCTTCGACCGCTTCTACAAGGCGAGCGCCTCCCGCCCCCGCTCCGAGGGCAGCGGCCTGGGCCTGTCCATCGCCCTGGAGAACGCGCACATCCACGGCGGCGAGATCACCGCGGCCAACCTCCCCGAGGGCGGCGCGGTCTTCACGCTGCGGCTCCCGATGGACGCGTCCCCCCTGGCCGACGACACCCGACGCAACGGCTCCCCCGACAGGCCCGGGCCGGGCCCCGGCAACAACGGCACGGAGGGCGAGCGATGACGGGGCGGGGAGGACCTATGGGGTACTCGGCTGGGCACTTGGACGGGGAGCCTGTGGGGTGCCTGGACCGGGAGCCGGTCGGGCACTTGGACGGGGAGCCTGTGGGGTGCCTGGACCGGGAGCCGGTCGGGCACCTGGACGGGCAGCTGGTGGGGCGGCTGGACCGGGAGCCGGTGGGGCGCCTGGACGAGGGCCCGACGGGGCGCCCGGCCGGGCGTCGAGCGGGACGCGGGTGGCGGCGTGCCGCCGGGGCGGTGGCGCTGCTGACGCTGGCGGCGACCGGCTGCGGGATCCGCGGTACGTCCGTGCCGGTGGACGCGGGCGGGGCGCCCGCGCGGGTCAGCTGCAAGGCGCCGGCCGGCGAAGCCGCGCCGGGCGAGGGCACCCAGGCCACCCTGTACCTGGTGTGCGGCTCGGCGCTGGCCCAGGTGCAGCGGACGGTCACACCCGCCAAGGGCGCGGCCGGCACCGACGTCCGCCTGCGGACCGCCCGTGCCCTCCTCCGGTCCCTGCAGCAGCCGCCCTCCCCCGACGAGGAGAAGGCGGGCTTCAGCAGTGCGCTGCCCGCCGACCTGAAGGTCGAGGGCCCGCACCCGGGAGACCCGGCGGACGCCCTCCGCCTGAGCCTCCCCCCGGACGACCTCCCGTCCTTCGCCCTGGCCCAACTGGTGTGCACCTTCGGCGCCAGCCCCGCCCTCGGCCGCACCCACGCCGCCGTCCTCTCCGGCCCCGACCACACCACCCCCCACCGCTACGACTGCTCCGCCGACGTCCTCTCCAACCCGGACATCGCCGAACACGCGGGCTGGGGCGACACCTTGACGGGGCGGGGCTGAGGGACAGGGCCTGCCAGGTCCTGAGCGGCAGGACCTGAGGACTTCGCGCGGCACGCGATGGGCTTCGCGAGGTTCGCGACAGGCTTCATGGGGCACGCGACGGGCTTCGCGAGGCACGCCCGACGGGCTTCGCGCAGCACGCGACAGGCTTCGCGCGGCACGCGACGGGCTTCGCGCAGCACGCGACAGGCTTCGCCCGCCGCGCCGGGGCTTCCCCCGCCCCCTCCCCCTCTCCCCCTTCGGGGGAGGGGGCGGGGGGTGGGTTCGGGGGTGGGGGGATGCGGCCCTCGCGCGCGCGGCCGAACTGGCCCGCGGCTGCCCCTCCGAGCCCGCACCCCGGCCACCGCACCCCGCCCCAGCCCCCACCCCCACGCCCCGCACGCCGCCCGCCCCGCACGACAACCCCGCCCGCCCCGAGAACGACGCCCCGCTCCCCCCCACCCCAAGCCGGGTGCAATAGGGCGGAACCATAGCCACCGGTCCTGGCGTCCTGGGCTTTGTGCAGCGTCATGGCCACGGCACCACCGCCTCCCCCCGAATGCGCGTCACCGGACTTCTTCTCCTTGTGGCGCATCTGCTGATCGTCGGCTGGCTCACGCTGCGTCCCCGGACCGTGCCCTGGGTGCCGGCGGCCAACCTCGAACCGCTCGCGACGATCCGGGCCGAGCTGGCGCACGGTGCGTCGTGGGAGGCCGTGCAGCACCTGGGCGGCTCGGTGCTGCTGCTGGCGCCGCTGGGTGTGCTGCTGCCCCTCTCCGCCGGCCGCCTGAACGTTTCGCCGCTGGTCTCCTTCACCCGTACCGTCTTCGCCGGCGCGATGATCGCGCTGGCCATCGAGCTGCTGCAGTCAGGGATCCCCGGACGGGTCCCCGATGTCGACTCGGTGCTGCTGAGCACCCTGGGCGTGGCGGTGGTGCACCTGGCGGTCGTCCCCGGGGCCCGGTGCCGGCTCCGCCGGCGGTACGAGCACCTCGGGGCTGTGACCCCGAAGATCCCCAGGGTCGGCCTCACACCACAGGCTGACGTGCTCTCGGGCAGCCGGACCTACCTTTGAGACATCGGGCAAACGCCCCACGTAGTCGCAAAGGAGTCGCCTCTCATGGCCGCCGCACTGGTCCGTCCCCGCAACAACCGAATGATCGCCGGAGTGTGCGCGGGCCTGGCCCGTCGCTTCGGTACGACACCGACCACGATGCGCGTGATCTTCCTGGTGTCGTGTCTGCTTCCCGGCCCGCAGTTCCTCGTCTACCTCGCGCTCTGGATACTCCTCCCCTCGGAGGTGAAGGCCCACGGGGAGAAGGCCCACGGCGCCGCCGCCTGGTAGGCCCACCACGCCCGGCCGCCCCCCGCCCGGTGAGCCCCACCGCCCGATGAGCCGCCGCGCCGGATGAGCCACCGCGCCCCGGCAAGCCACCGGCCCGTACGCCTGCGGAGGCATACGGGCCGGGAACGATGCGCCGCGCGCCCCTGAGGGCGGCGGGGTGTGCGGGGCTCAGCCCAGCGGGAGGGCCTTGCTGACGGCGCCGGTGGGCAGGCCGCCGAGGAGCTTGTTGCCCTTGGAGTTCAGGGGCGTCTTGATGTCGTTGTTGCCCGGCTTGGCGTTGGTGCCGCTGTTGACGCTCTTGGTGGCCCCCGAGACGGTGTCGGTGGCGCGGTGCAGCAGACCGCCGGCGGCGTCGGCCGCGCCTGCCGGGGCGGCCGAGGCGGCGCCCGCGGCGGTGACGGCAAAGGCGGCACCGAGCGCGGCGACACCGAGAGTCTTGATCGTTCCCTGCTTCATCGAATTACGTCCTCATTGATGGGGGCTTGACCGGCCCATCAACCTAGTGATGCGGCAACCGGCGCCGCAAACAGCCACAAGGAAACAAAAAACGGCCGGTGGACATTCCACCGGCCGTTGCGCTATATGCTCGCAGCGCCTCCGTTACGTACGGTCAGAAGCGCTGCTGGGAGCGGATGTTCAGCCCGTTGTGCGGAACAGCCACTCGGCCCGCAGTTCCGCGTATCCGGGCTTGATGACGTCATTGATCATCGCCAGACGTTCATCGAAAGGAATGAATGCTGATTTCATCGCATTGACTGTAAACCACTGCATGTCATCGAGCGTGTAGCGAAATGTCTTGACCAGGTGCTCGAATTCCCGGGACATGTTCGTACCGCTCATCAGCCGGTTGTCGGTGTTGACGGTGAGGCGGAATTGCAGCCGGCGCAGCAGGCCGATGGGGTGCTCGGCGTAGGAGGGGGCGGCGCCGGTCTGGAGGTTGGAGGTGGGGCACATCTCCAGCGGGATCCGCTTGTCGCGCACGTAGGAGGCGAGCCGGCCGAGCTTGACGGTGCCGTCGTCGGCGACCTCGATGTCGTCGATGATCCGGACGCCGTGGCCGAGGCGGTCGGCGCCGCACCACTGGAGCGCCTGCCAGATGGAGGGCAGCCCGAAGGCCTCTCCCGCGTGGATGGTGAAGTGGTTGTTCTCCCGCTTGAGGTACTCGAACGCGTCGAGGTGGCGGGTGGGCGGGTAGCCGGCCTCGGCGCCCGCGATGTCGAAGCCGACGACGCCGGAGTCGCGGTAGCGGTTGGCGAGTTCGGCGATCTCCAGAGCGCGGGCGGCGTGCCGCATGGCGGTCAGCAGGGCGCCGACGCGGATGCGGTGGCCGTTCTCGCGGGCCCGCCGCTCGCCCTCGCGGAAGCCCTCGTTGACGGCCTCGACGACCTCTTCGAGGGTCAGCCCCTGCTCCAGGTGCTGCTCGGGCGCGTAGCGGACCTCGGCGTAGACCACGCCGTCGGCGGCCAGGTCCTCGGCGCACTCGGCGGCCACCCGGGCCAGTGCGTCGCGGGTCTGCATGACGGCGCAGGTGTGCGCGAAGGTCTCCAGGTAGCGCTCCAGCGAGCCGGAGTCGGCGGCTTCGCGGAACCAGATGCCCAGCTTCTCGGCATCGGTCTCGGGCAGACCGCTGTATCCGGTCTCGCGGGCCAGGTCGACGACCGTGGCGGGGCGCAGGCCGCCGTCGAGGTGATCGTGCAGCAGCACCTTGGGGGCGCGGCGGATCTGTTCACTGCTCGGAAGGGTGGTGGTCTCGCTCGTCATTTCGGCACTGTAGCCCCTACGCGCGTAGATCTCACCGAACGATACGTAACAGTGACCCGTCCACAGGGTGGCGTGCCGGTCTCCTTCTGCCATCGTTCTGGTCATGGCTCAGCAAGCGCTGCCGGTGCGCGAGGCCCGGCTGGGAAAACCGCTGGGAGCGAACGGCAAAGAAGGGGCGCGCGAAGCGCTCCGGCGGAAGGGTGGTGGCGGGCGAGGGGCCGGCCCGGTCAGCGGGGTCGCCCTGTTACTGCCGGGGGGCGGACCGACCGGGATCCGCCGACCGTCGCCGGTGACCGCGCTCGCGGTACGCCCCCTCGCTCTCCGGCTGGCCCGGGCGGGCCGCCCCGAGGGGCTGGCCACCCATGTCGTGCACTACCGCTGCCGCGGCTGGAACGGTTCCGCCGCCCACCCCGCGCGCGACGCCACCTGGGCCCTGGAAGAGGTGGTGCGCCGCTACGGCGACGTGCCGGTCTGCCTCGTCGGTACGGGCATGGGCGCCCGCGCCGCCCTGCACGCCGCCGGCCACCCCGCCGTCCACTCCGTACTGGCCATCGCGCCGTGGCTGCCCGACCACCGCGCCACCGGCGAGCAACCCGACCCGGTGAAGCAGCTCGTCGGCCGTCAGGTCCTGCTCGTGCACGGCACCAACGACGAGCGCCACGCCCCCGACCTGTCCTACCGCTACGCCGAGCGCGCCAAGAAGATCAACCGCGACACCTGCCGCTTCGAGGTGCACTCCGACGGCCACTCCCTCCACCAGCACCGCGCCGAAGTCCTCGCACTGGCCACCGACTTCCTCCTCGGCTCCCTCTTCGCCCACGACTACGCCCGCCCCGTCAAGGACGCCCTCGCCGCACCCCCACCCCTCGGCCTCCGCATGCCCCTGGCCACCGGCTTCGGGGCGTCGCTGCGGCACTGAGCGGTGCTCCAACTCGGGTGCCGGTGCGGCGGGTTGCGGGTAGCCTCCCTGGCGGCAGCACCAGTGACCGGGGGGATACGGCATGCCGATCGGGCCGCGATACCGACGGGTTTCCGCACTGCAACGGCAGTTCTTCGACCGAGAGTCGGTGCTGGCCGCCTATGAGGCGGCGTTGGACCGGCTGCCCGCCGGCCCGGACCCGCAGGTCTTCAACGTCGTGGGAATCGGGGGGATCGGAAAGTCGCGGCTGCTGCAGGAGCTGCGGAACCGGACCGGAGAGAGCTACCGTACGGCCCGCCTCGACCTGCAGGTCCCGGCGCTGCGGCAGCAGGAGGACGCGCTGGCCGTGCTGCGTACGGAGTTCGGCGCGCAGGGCGTGAAGTTCGACCGGTTCGACATCGCGTACGCGGTCCTGTGGCAGCGCGTCCACCCGCAACTGCGCATGGACCGTTCCAGTACGCCGTTCGCGGAGCAGAGCGACGTCCTGTCGAAGATCCTCGACGACGCCATGGGGTTCCCGGTGTTCGGAACGGCGGCGGGGCTGGTCCGGCTGACGGACCGGGCCCTGTCCAACCGGCAGCGCAAGCAGCACATCAAGTCCGACCCCACTCTGCAGGACCTCGACAACCTCTCCAACGCCGAGCTCGGTTACGCCGTTTCGTACTTGCTCGCCGAGGAACTGCGGGAGGCGAGCGGTGACCGGCCCTTCGTGCTCTATGTGGACGCCTACGAGGCGCTGGTCCCCACGCCGTTACCCGGTGGCAAGAGCTTCGGCGCCGATGCCTGGCTGCGTGATCTGCTGGGCCAGTTGCAGGGCGGACTCACCGTCGTGGCCAGCCGCGAGCCGCTGCAGTGGGCGGCGTACGACGAGGACTGGGCCGCCGTGATCCAGCACGTCCCGGTCGAGGGCCTGCCGATGGACGCCCGGATCGATCTGCTGTCCGCCGCGGGGATCACCGAGGGCGGCAGGCAGCGGTCGATCGCCGAGGCCAGCGCGGGCGTGCCGTTCTATCTGCACCTCGCCATCGACACCTACCTGCAGAACCCCGCCCGGCTGGAGACGACGATCACCTCCGAGCACATCGTGCAGCGGTTCCTGCAACACGTGCCGCCGGACGAGGTGCGGATCCTCGAACTGCTCAGCGTGGCCCGCACCTTCGACTTCGGGGCCTTTCGAGCACTCGGTCGGGCGTTCAACCTGCCGGCGCACCTGCTGACCTGGGAGTCGCTCACCGCCTATTCGTTCGCCTATCCGCTCTCCCAGGGCTGGTACCGGCTGCACCAGCTCATGGTGGCCGCGCTGCAGTCCCACCTCTCCCCCGCGGTGAAGCGGGCGGTCCACGACCGGCTGCGCGCCTACTGGGAGGAGGTGGCCGACCGTCTGGAAGGCAGCCCCGACCGTGGCGGTGTCTCCCGTTCGTCACCCCTGCGCGAGGCCGTCTACCACGGTCTGCACGCGGAAGCGATCACCGCGGAGCGGATCCACGAGTACGCCGACCGCGGGATGGCCATGGGCGGCCGGCAGGTGGTCGACGGCATCGTGAAGGACCTGCGGGACTATCTGGCGGCCCGGCCCGGAGGTGAGGGTTCCGTCCGGGAGGCCGCCGACTGCCTCGAAGCCGAGTCGCTGCTGTCGCTGGGCAATGCCCGGGCGGTGATCGAGCTGGCTCCCGAGGTGGACCGCAGGGCCGGCACCGCCGTCTCGGCGCGGCTCTCCCTCGCCGCCGCCAACGCCCGCAGGATCGCCGGCGAGAGCCGCACGGCGGCCCGTATCTTCCAGCAGGTGTGGGAGGAACAGTCCGGTTCCGTGCGGGTCTCCGCGGGGTTCTGTCTGGCCGACATCAGGATGTGGCAGGGGGACTTCGCCGAGGCGTTCGAGCTCGCCGAGGCCGTGTACGGGATGAGCCGGGCGGACAAACCCGTCGTCCGGGCCGATGTGAAGCGGCTGCTGCACCTCGGCCACCGGTTCCTCCTCTCCTTCGACGCGGCGGCCGACCTGCTGGCGGAGGCCGAGGCGGAGTACCGGCGCGCCGAGGATCCGTTCGGCCTCGCGAACATCCGGACCAACCGCGCCGAGCTGCTGGTCTTCACCGACCCGGAGGCGGCCGTGGCGGAGGCCGCCGCGGCGCTGACCGTCCAGCGGGAGCTGGGCGCCCAGCACGAGATCGGCAAGGCGTACACCGCCATGGCGATGGCGCAGATCCGGCTCGGGCAGCCCGAGCGCGCCTCCTCGTCCTTCCTCAGCGCGTACGCGGCCCTCGACCGGGCCGGCTACCGCTCCGGGCGGGCGCGCGCGGACATGTACCGGGCCTTCCTGCTGCTGCAGCAGGGCGACCGGAGCGAGGCACTGTCGACGTGGCGCCGGGCGGTGGCCGAGTTCGAGGCCTGCGACGTCTATCCGTCCCTGGTCATGACCATCCACCGGGCAGCCGTCCGGCTCGGCGAGGAGGACGGCCAACTGGCCGGCGCCGCCCTGCGCGCCCGGGCCGGCCTCCGGCCGCTGGGCACGCTGGACGCGCTGGAACACCGCACGGACGAGATCCTGTCCCTGTTCCTCGGGGCAGCCGCATGAACTGGCACGCGCTCTACGACGCGGCTCTCCGGAAGCCCGACGCGGCGGCGGGCTACTACAACCGCAACGCCGCGCTGGACACCCCCGACGGCAGGGTCAACGTCCGCATTCCGCTCGCGGCCGCCGACGTGATGGACGTACGGGTGTGGCGCGAGGAGGAGGTGCTGGCCGCCGTCCGCCCGTACGTGGACTACGCGCCGGAGCTCCGCCATGTTTCCCACGCCCCGCGCTTCCAGGTCCAGAGCTTCATCGCGGGTGACATCCTCAACGACTTCTCCCCACGGGGAAGCGCCGTACCGGACCATGTGATCGGCGATACGGTCGGGCTCATGGAGCAGCTGGCGGCGATCCCCCAGGGGAAGATGCCGCCACTCCCGGACGGCTGGCCCGCGTCGGGGAACTCACCGGTCTTCGGGCAGCGGCTGGCGCAGCTGACGCGGACGATCCACGCGGACCACCTGGCGGAGTACGGCAGGGTCTTCGACCACTTCGGGTTCCCGGCGGATCCGCTCGCCCCGGTCAACGAGCGGTGGAGAGCCCTGACCCCGCGGCCGTTCGCCGTCCTGCACGCCGATCTGCACCGCAAGAACATGATCGTGACCGCCGGTTCGACGTGGTTCATCGACTGGGAACTCGCCCTGTGGGGCGACCCGGTCTACGAAGTGGCCCTCCACCTCCACAAGATGGACTACCCACAGGGCCAGCGCGAGGACCTGCTGTGCCAATGGCGCCGGGCCCTTCCCCCGGAGACCACCGCCGGCTGGCGGCGCGATCTGGAGACGTACCTGTGGCACGAGCGGATCAAGTCGGCCATCGTGGACACGGTCCGGTACTCCAAGCAGGTGGCCGCTCCCGGAATCGATCCGGCCACCCGGGACGGCCTCATCGCACGTCTGGCGAAGAAGGTGAATGCCGCGCGCGTGGTGTGGGGACATGTTCCCGACACGACTCCGGCGCGGATCCGCTCCGGACTGCGCTACGGACCGACGCACCCAGGCCCCTGAAAGGGCGGTGGACAGGCGGATGGACGCGATCGCCTTGTATCAGGAAGCGCGCGTACGACAGGACGCGCTTTCCGGGTACTACAACAGCAATGTCCGCGTGGACTCCCCCGACGGGCCCGTGATGGTCCGCATCCCGTCCGGCGGGGCGCCGACGATGGACCTGACGATGTGGCCCGAGCACGCGGTCCTCGAAGCCATCCGCCCCTACGTCACCTCGGCGCCGCAGTTGCTCCACGCACAGGCGGAGCCCCCGTTCCAGATCCACGAGTTCATCGCGGGGGCCTGCCTCGACGAGGTCTGCCCGGCCGGAACCGCCCTCCCCGCCGGCGTGCTCCGCGACATCGGCACCCTCTTCTCCCAGCTGCTGCGGGTGCCCGCCGCCAAGCTGCCGGGCGTGCCCGCCGACTGGCCCGCGGACGGCGACACGGCCGGTTTCGTGGCGCTGCTCCTGCGCCTGGTGCGGACCATCCGTGCCGACGGCGATGAGGCGACCGGGCAGCTCTACCGCGACCTGGGCGTGCCGGAAGACCCGTGTGCGCTCCTGGAACAACGGGCCGGCACACTGCGGTCGCGGCCCTTCCGCCTCCTGCACGCGGACATCCACCGGCGCAACGTGATCACCCATCGTCATCGCACGGTCTTCCTCGACTGGGAGCTCGCGCTGTGGGGCGACCCGGTCTACGACCTGGCGGACCATCTGCACAAGATGTCCTACCTGCCCGTCGAGCGGGACCGGACGGTCGCCGCCTGGCAGCGGGTGGCACCCGCGGAGTGCCGGGTGGGGTGGGAGGACGCGCTCGCCTTCTACCTGGCCTTCGAGCGCATGAAGTCCGCGGTGGTGGACACCGTCCGCTGGGCCCGGCGGATCGCCGCCGCCCCCACGGCGGGCGAGCGCCGGGGGCTCGCCCGCGAACTCGCGGACAAGCTCCGGGCCGCCCGGCCCTTCTGGCCGGCGGACGCCCGCGCCGGCCGTTCCCCGGCGGACATCGAGCGCGCGGTGGAGCGCTGGACCGGCCGCCGGGGAACGCAGGGCTAGGCCCCGTCACCGCGGCAGCAGCCGTCCCCGTCTGCTCAGCAGGAACTTCTTGAAGGCGGCGACCGGTGGGGTGTCGGGGTGGCCGTCCAGCCAGGCCACGCCGATCTCGCGGACCGCGCGCGGGCGGTCACGGTCAGTTCGGCAACTCCCGGGCGGGGTACGGCGGGTGGCGGCAGCAGGGCCACGCCGAGGCCGGCCGCGACCAGTCCGCGGAGCGTCTCGGCCTCCTCGCCCTCGAACGCCACCCGCGGGGTGAAGCCCGCCTCGGCGCACAGCGCGTCGGTGATCCGGCGCAGCCCGTAGCCCGGTTCGAGGGTCACGAACAACTCGCCGGCGGCCTCCGCGAGCCGGATGCGTTTGCGGGCGGCCAGCGGGTGGTCGTCCGGGACGACCAGCCGCAGCTTCTGCTCGTCGAGCCGGCGGGCGACCAGGTCCGGGTAGTCCGGCACCGGCGAGGTCAGGCACAGGTCGAGGTCGCCGGCGCGGAGCCGTTCGATCATCGCCTCGCCGTAGTTCTGCACGAGCTGGAAGCGGACGCGGGGGTGGTCGGCGCGGAAGCTGCGGATCAGCCCCGGTACGGTCTCCGACCCGAGGGTGTGCAGGAAGCCGAAGGCGACCTTGCCGGCGGCCGGGTCGACGTCGGCGCGTACCGACTCGGTGGCCCGCTCCAGGTCCGTCAACGCCCGCTCGGCGGAGGCGAGGAAGGACCGGCCGGCCGGGGTGAGGGAGAGCGTACGGCCGTGCCGGGCGAAGAGCGCGACGCCGAGGTCGTCCTCCAGCCGGACGATGGCGCGGCTGAGGGTCGGCTGCGGCACGCCGAGTTCCTGCGCGGCCCGGGTGACGTGTTCGTGCCGGGCGACGGCGGTGAACTGGGCGAGCCGCGGGGCGAGCACCGCCGCCCACGACCCGACACCGAGCTCGGCCGCCTCGCCGGACTCCGCACCGGCCGCCCCGCCCCTGCCCCGGAGCGCCGCCCCACTCCGGCCGCGTCCGCCCGCTGCAATATCTTTTCTGTTGCGACCTTGCAACAGGGACCCCTCTGACCTCTGCTCATGCTGCACGGAATCGATTATGCCGTTTCCATGCATTGGACGCATGAACTGTCGGGTCCTACGGTCGAAGCATGCCTCCCGCTGATACCGGGGCGTCCGTCACCGACCGTGCGGCCGCCTCTCCCCAGTCGTCCACCAGCTCCTCTTCCTCCGCCGCCGCGCCCGACCCCGAGGCGGGCAAGCTGCGGCCGGGCGGCCCCGGTTACCGCCGGATGAGCTTCGCCCTCTTCGCCGCCGGAGTGGCCACCTTCGCCCTCCTGTATTCCACCCAGGCACTGCTGCCCGCCATCTCCGGCGACCTCGGGGTCTCCCCGGACCAGGCGAGCTGGACCGTCTCGGCGGCCACCTTCGGGCTGGCCCTCGGCGTGATCCCGCTGAGCGCGGTGTCCGAACGCTTCGGGCGGCGCACGCTCATGACCGCGTCGCTCGCGGTCGCCGCGGTGATCGCCCTGCTGGTGCCGTTCGCGCCGTCGCTCGGCGTCCTGATCGCCCTGCGCGCCGTCCAGGGCGTGGCGCTGGCCGGGCTGCCGGCGTCGGCGATGGCCTTCCTGGCCGAGGAGGTACGCGCCAAGGCACTGGTGGCGGCCATCGGACTGTTCGTGGCCGGCAACAGCATCGGCGGGATGTCCGGCCGGATCGTGACCGGCTGGGTCGCCCAGGCCTGGGGCTGGCGGGCCGCGCTCGGCGCGGTCGGGCTGATGGCCGTGGTGTGCGCGGTGACGTTCCGGCTGCTGGTGCCCAAGGCCCGGCACTTCGTGCCCCGTTCGGTCGGCCCGCGGGCGCTGGCCCGTACGCTCGGCGGCCACCTCGCCGATCCGCTGCTCCGCCGGCTCTACGGCATCGGCGCGCTGTTCATGACGGTCTTCGGCGCGGTCTACACGGTCATCGGCTACCGCCTGGTCGCCGATCCGTTCAACCTCCCGCAGGGCATCGTCGGTTCGGTCTTCGTGATCTACCTCGTCGGTACGGTCTCCTCGGCGGCGGCCGGCCAGCTGGTCGCCCGGGTGGGCCGTCGCGGCGCCCTCTACCTGGCCGTCGGCACCACCTCGGCGGGCCTGCTGCTCACCCTCGCCGACTCGATCGCCGCGGTGCTCGCGGGCCTGGTCCTGATCACCGCCGGCTTCTTCGCGGGCCACGCGGTCGCCTCGTCGTCGGTCAGCCGCACCGCCAAGACGGCCCGCGCCCAGGCGTCGGCCCTCTACCAGTGCGCGTACTACGTCGGCAGCAGCCTGGGCGGCGCGCTGGGTGCCGCCGCCTTCCACGCGGTCGGCTGGCAGGGCACCGTCCTCCTCGGCCTCGCCGCGATGCTCGGCGCCGCGTCGATCACCCTCTACGCCACCCGCAAGGCCGTAGCGGAACAACGCCTGCTCCACCTGGCCCGGGCGGCGTAACCGCTGGCGGCCGGGGCCGCTGTACGCCCCGCCCGCCCCTCGGTCCGAAGGGCCCGTCCCACCACCTGTCCTGGTGGGGCGGGTCCTTCGTCGTCGTTGCCGTCAGACGGCGGGGAAGATCGCGGTGTCCAAGGTGAGGCCGAAGGGCGCCGGGAGCGCCAGTTCGTCGCCGAACTTCACGGTATGCAGCACCCGGTAGACGTCGCCCGTGGGCTCACCGAACAAGGTGATCGTGGGCCCGGCGGGGGCGAACCGGTCGACGAGCAGATACAGCGGGACACCGGCCCGGGCGTAGCCCGCCGCCTTCGCGATCCGGTCGTTGCTCGCGTTGGACTTCGAGGTGACCTCGACGATCAGCTTGGCGGTGGATGCCGAGACGTACTCACCGGTCTCCTCGAGCACGACATCGACCGGGACCACCGCGAGGTCCGGGATGTAAAGGCCCTTGCGCAGGGGAATGCCCGTCCCGAGCGTCTGATAGATACCCCAGTCCTCCGGGAGCACGGAGTACAGCCGGCGCTGGACCTTCTCAGCGATGAAGTTGTGGTTGTTGTCGGGCGGCGGTGACACGGTGACGATCCCCTCGATGATCTCCACCTTCCAGCCCTCGCGTGCGTCCGCCTGTTCCCAGATGCGGACGAGGTCGTCCCACTCGGGGCCGTTGCCCGCGGCGTGGTCGACGGTGAGTGCGCTCATGGCGGTCTCCTCTATCGGTACGTCACCGATCCCAGCATGCCGAACGGGACCGGCGCCGGTCCACCGATCCCGTTCACCCGTACGGGAAAACCGCAGGTCAGCCGATGCGTTCGAGGACGACCGGGCCCGCCGTGAAGGTGGCGTCCGAGGGGCCGACGAGCACGGCGCCGTCCAGGGCCTCCAGGGCGTAGGGGAGCTTTTCGGGGTGTCGGTGTGGAGGGTGAGGAGGGGCTGGCCGGCGGTGACGCGGTCGCCGGGCTTGGCGTGGAGTTCGATGCCGGCGGCGGCCTGGACCGGGTCCTCCTTGCGGGCGCGCCCGGCGCCCAGGCGCCAGGCGGCGAGGCCGACGGCGTACGCGTCGAGGGTGGTGAGGGTGCCGGTAGTGGCGGCGGTGACGGTGTGCTGTTCGCGGGCGACCGGAAGCGCGGCGTCCGGGTCGCCGCCCTGGGCGCTGATCATGCGGCGCCAGTGGTCCATGGCGGAGCCGTCGGCGAGCGCCTTGGCCGGGTCGGCGTCCGGCAGCCCGGCCGCGTCGAGCATCTCGCGGGCGAGGGCGAGGGTGAGGTCGATGACGTCCTGGGGGCCGCCGCCGGCCAGTACCTCGACGGACTCGCGGACTTCGAGGGCGTTACCGGCGGTGCGGCCGAGCGGGGTGGCCATGTCGGTGAGCAGGGCGACCGTCCGCACGCCGTGGTCGGTGCCCAACTCGACCATGGTGGAGGCGAGTTCCCGGGCGTCGTCGAGGTGCTTCATGAACGCGCCGGAGCCGACCTTGACGTCGAGGACGAGGGAACCGGTGCCCTCGGCGATCTTCTTGGACATGATCGAGGAGGCGATCAGCGGGATGGACTCGACGGTGCCGGTGACGTCGCGCAGCGCGTAGAGCTTCTT
The DNA here is from genome assembly GCF_026153355.1 of Streptomyces endophytica. Lineage (GTDB taxonomy): Bacteria > Actinomycetota > Actinomycetes > Streptomycetales > Streptomycetaceae > Streptomyces > Streptomyces endophytica. The sequence goes on from NZ_CP110636.1 coordinate 1,066,181, forward strand.
GTCGGCGGGGGCGAGGCCGTCGCCGGCGGCACAGATCACCGAGCCGACGTCGCGGAGGACGTCCAGCATCTCGGCGTTGCTGAGGTGCGCGCGCCAGCCGGGGATGGACTCCAGCTTGTCGAGGGTGCCGCCGGTGTGGCCGAGGCCGCGGCCGGAGAGCTGGGGTACGGCGGCGCCACAGGCGGCGACGAGCGGGGCGAGCGGCAGGGTGATCTTGTCGCCGACGCCGCCGGTGGAGTGCTTGTCGGCGGTGGGGCGGGGCAGCGAGGAGAAGTCCATCCGCTCGCCGGAGGCGATCATGGCGGCGGTCCAGCGGGCGATCTCCGTGCGGTTCATGCCGTTGAGGAAGATCGCCATCGCCAGGGACGACATCTGTTCGTGGGCGACCTCGCCGCGGGTGTAGGCGTCGATGACCCAGTCGATCTGATCGGGGGTCAGTTCGCCGCGGTCGCGCTTGGTACGGATGACGGAGATGGCGTCCATGGACGGTTCCTTTCGAACGAGTAGGTCCGTTCTACACGCATAGACGCGGGGGTGGCCAGGGAGGGCGGGGAGGTGGGGACGGGGGCGGGTCCGTTGGGCCCGAGGACGCAGGGCGCTGGGGCCCGACGGGCCTGTCGCCGAGGTCGGCTACGTCGTCCAGCGGTGGATCTGACCGTCCGGTGTCGTGTACGTCACGGTCTGCTCAGCGGGGGTGGCTTCGATGCCGAACCACTCGCGACGTGGCCGGTTGAGTCGCCGCCACCGCCGGTGGGCCTCTTCGATCGGCCGCCACAGGTCGCGCGGTCCGGTGGAGGTCACCAGCGGGGCCCCCTCGGGTAGGTCCTCGACGCGGGTTGCCGATCCGTCCGCGGGGTCGTACAGCGTCGTCACGTGCAGGCCGTCAGCGCTCTGACCGTACGTACGGAGGAGGCCGTGCGGCATGTGAAGCTGAGCGAAGAACGAGAACGTCCAGTCATCCAGTACACGCCCGGAGAGCTCGGCAGCACCACATGGGCCCTCGGGGATCTCCGGTACCCGCACCTCCGATTCGGTGCCGGTGTCGAGCGGCATGAAGGCAGCGGGGGTGTGCAGGATGCGGCCGACTGCCGTGCCGTCCGGCCGCTTCGTGAGCCGGGCGATCATTCCCCCGGCGAGGGTGCCCTTGATGGGGACGACCAGGATGCCGCCGACGCGGCATCGTTCCAGCCACAAGGGCGGGATGCGGCGCACAGAGGCCGTAGCGATGATCCGGTCGTACATCGCATCGTGCGGGACGTCATGCGCACCGTCGCCGTGAATCACGAGTGGGTCGAACCCGATGGCATTGAGCCGTTCGCGGGCCAGGCTCGCGAGGGTGCCGGAGCGGTCAACGGTCGTGACGTGGGCGTCCCCGGCTAGGTGGCAGAGCATCGCGGCGTTGTAGCCGCTGCCGGCACCGGCCTCGTACACCTCGTCGCCTTCGTTCACGTCGAGGGCGTCGAGCATGTCCGCCATGAGGCTCGGCGCGGTCGAGGATGACGTGGGTACGCCGGTCACTCCTCTGGCACCAGCCTGCTCAGCGTGTACGCCGTCCACTTCGGTGATGAGAGAGTCGTCCGTGTACACGGCATCGAGCCACGCATCTGCGTCGCGGTCGGTGATCCTCCAAGGGACGAAGCGTTCCCCTTCACGCCGGTAGAAGACGGGGACGAAAGGATGCCGGGGAACGTTGAGGAACGCTCCCGCCAACTGGGAGGACAGCACCACGCTGCCGCGGTCGATCTGCTGGGTGAGCGAGACGCGTGCCCGGAGCAAGCGCTGTTCGTCGTCGAGGATGTCCGTCACTGACCGGTCCCTTCCAAGTAGTCACAGATCGCAGCGGTGATCGGCAGTCCGGTCGCCTGCTCGATGAACCCGTACTGACCACTCGGGTTCACCTCCAGAAAGCGCCACTCCCCGTCCGGCGTCACCACGAAGTCGAACGCGCCGTACGGCAGGCCGAGCCGGTCCAGCATCCGCAGCACTCCGGCAGCCGTCTCGGGCGGCAGGTCGCAGACCGTGTAGGTGTGGCTGTCGTAGTCACTGCGCCAGTCGATGTGACCAGCGTCCGAGCCCGCGTGGATCTCCGCCGCGAAGATCCGGCCGTCCACGGCGGTGACCCGTACCTCGTACGCCTTCGGTACCCACTCCTGGAACATGTGCGCGGTGGTGGCAATGTCCGCGTGGGGCAAGCCGTCGGGGTCGACGATGCTCGCGTACACGGCAGCAGTCCGCCCGTGTACGGTCCCTCGCACGTGAAAGAACGGCTTGTACATGAGAGGCCCGCCGAACGAGTCGGCGAAGTCCTTCGCCGCGTCCGGGTCGTTGGTGATGAGAGTGCGGGGAACGCTCAGTCCCACGTCGGCCGCGACGCGCAGTTGCAGCGGCTTGTACTCGGCATCCGCCGCCCTGCCAGGCGGGGGGAGCCAGCGACAGGGCAATGCCGTCAGCAATCCACCGAAGCCCCACCGAGCCTCGGTCTCGGCGACCTTGCGGGCTGCGGCGGTCATCTGCTCGGAGAACTTCGGGCGGGTCGGGCGACGGTAGTAGACGGAGCGTACGGACGCGAGGTTGAGCGTGCGGCGGTCGTTGTTCAGCGTGCCGTGCCAGTGGTTCCCGCTGAGGCTCGCGGCAAGCGTGAGCCTCAGCGGGAACTCGGCCATATCGGCCCGGAAGACGGGCACGGCGCGCCGGTTCAATTCCTCAACCACCAGATCGCAGGTCGGGTCGAACCGACCCGCCAGGATGAGAACCTGTCCGGCGCCTGTCATCAGTCGTCGCTCGGTCCGGGGTCGTCCGGCGCGTCCATCTGGCCCGTGGGAGCCGTCGGCCCGTAGGTCTTCGGCGGATTCTTGGTCATGTAGACGCCCGGTGGCATTGCCTCGTAGAGGCCGGTCTGCGACTCCTCGTCGTACTCGACCTTGCTCGGCAGGATGCCGCCCGTTGCCGAGACCGGAGTGAGAAACCGGAATGCGAACGGCGCCGGTCCCTCCCCGTCCGACAGCTCCGGCATGGACACGGGCCCGTCGGTGCTCAACGGGAGCCGCAGCTCCGGTGCGTCGAGTGCCAGCCCGGAAGGCCGACGCCCCTCAACTGTGATGGGCATTGCTTCCCCTTTCTCGATGGATGTTTTCGCGATGGATGGGAAGTGCTCGTACGTCCCCGCCCCGCTCAGCGAGCCTGCGCACAAACGCCGCTCCGTCTTCCTCGGTCAGCTCATCAACCCACGCGGTACCGGCGTTGGACGCCGCACGCATCTGATCGAGCTGCCGGTACAGCTCCCGTTGGCTCACATGCCGTCCCCAGGTCTCTTCCGCCCCGTAGCGCAGCCGCGACCATGCGTCCGCACACCGTGCCCAGATCATCCGCACGCCCGGGCCGGATGGCGGGGCCCGCCGTCATCGCCGTTTCCCGGAGTTGCCTCAGCGTCGGGTTCGTCATCGTCCGGCACAGGCAGTCGCGCGCCCCTGCTTTCCGCTACCCGGTGCACATCGGCCAGGGATGCGGTCACGACGGCCAGCAGGCGAAGTTCTCCGGACGTCCACGTACGAGCGTCAAGGGTGCGGCGTGCTTCCTCGATGAGTTCGGCAGCCGAGGCGAGCTGCGCGGTTTCGATCTCGTCGGCCAGACGGGACACGTATCCGTTGCCATCGCCTGCCAGGTAGCAGGGCTTCCCGTCGGGGCTGGACCACGGCAGCAACCGCAGTTTCTCCACGGGATTCATCACGCCGCCACCTCAACTCCGCGAATCCGGCGCGGCCCCGCGTCGACGCCGCGAACGGCCAGCCACAACCCCCGTCCCGGCGGGCTCTGCAAGCGGCGCGCGTACAGCTCTTCGGTCGTCAGGGCGTATGGGCGGATCAGGGCCGAGTCCTCGCCGCGCAGGAGCCCAGGCTGCCGAACGGGCACACGAGGAAGGGCGAGCGTCGGCGCGTCCTCGCACCTCGCCTCCGGCTGCGTACGGTCCGTCCGGTGGCGGCCCCGCGCTGGAAGCAGCAGCCGCAGCAGCGGGAGTAAGAACCTCGCTGTAGCGTTGGTCATGTTGTCAACTCCTTGGTAGTTGATGGCCATGCCCCCGGATCGTTCGCGCGATCGCGGGGGTCCTGCATGTCGCCATCGCCACGCGGTGACGAGTGCGGCCGACCGTCGGCCTGAATCTGATCGGCCGGGACTAGTCACAGGCGGCCCGAACTAGGCGTAGATCTACGTCACTTCAGGAAGCCGCCCGGACCGAGGGAAAGCCTGGATCCCGGTCGCGCCCGTTCCGGGCGGCTGGTGATTAGTGAACCTTCCGTCACGCACAGTGGGTACGGTGAGAGGCAGTTGAATCGGTATACGTGGTTTACACGCCCCGGATTGGAGGCGAGGGTGGCAGGGCAGAAAGCGCCCAACTCCCGCCTGCGCGAGACCATCGATGCGAGCGGCTGCACCTACGAGGCCCTGGCCAAGGACGTGCGGCGCGTCGCCGCGGAGAACGGTGAGATCCTCCAGACCAACAAGTCGGCCGTCTCCCACTGGGTGAACGGCACCCGTCAGCCCACTGGCCGCACCGGCCAATACCTCGCCGAGGCGCTGTCTCGTCGAGCAGGCCGCACCATCACCCAGACCGAGATCGGCCTGGGCCCAGCCGGAGCCCACGATGCAACGGAAATGGAATCGGACCCGGTCCTCGCAGCCACCGACCTTGGCCGCGCCGATGTAGAGCGCCGCCGCTTCCTCGCGGTAGCCGCCTTCACCACCGCCGGCGTGGCCATGCCGCTTGCCTACGACCACGAGGCCACCTCCCGCATGCTCCGCGCACGCACCGGAGCGGCCATGGTCGGCCTGGAGGACGTGGATGTCGTGCGCCAGATCACCACCGCCTTCAGCGCGGCCGACGAACGCCTCGGCGGTGGCCACGGCTTGACCACCGTCACTGCCTATCTCGCCGACACCGCAGCCCCCATGCTCCGCGGACGCTTCCCCGGCGATGCCTTACGCCGAGCCGCCTTCGGTGCGGTCGCCGAACTCGCCTATCTGGCCGGCTGGAAGCACCACGACCTCGGCCAGGAAGGCGCCGCCCAGCGCTACTACCAGGTCGGCTACCAACTCGCCTGCGAAGCCGACCCCCACGGTCATGCGGCCTGGATGATGCGCGCCCTCGCTCACCAGGCCCTCAGTCTCAAACAACCCCACTATTGCGTCGATCTCGCCGCCGCCGCGCTCGCCCGCGGCCTCAACCACATCGATGGCCGGACCGAAGCCCTCCTCCACATCACCCACGCCCGCGCGTACGCCGCTATTGGTGAGAAGCCCGCTGCAGCCCGCGCCCTCCTCGCCGCTGAAGACGCCCTCCTCCGCTACGACGGACCTCAGCCCAGCTACTCCCGCGTCAGCGGCCCGGCCGCCGGCACCGTCGCCAGCCACACCGCCCGCACCCTGACCGACCTAGCCGACCACATCGGCACCGAGCAGCAGCACCGCGACGCCCTCATCCGTTGGGACCCTCAGAAGTACAAACGTGTCCACGCCCTCACCTATGCCGACCTCGGTGACAGTCTCGCCGCCCAGGCACGCGCCGACGAAGCCGTCGCCGCTTGGTCCCAGGCCCTGATCCTCATGGAAGGCATGACCTCCGACCGGACGCGCAAGGCGATCACATCGCTCAGATCAATCCTTGCCGTCTACCAGCGGCGCAAAGTACCGGGCGCCACCGAGCTCGCCCGCCGCGCACGGGAAGCGCTGGCCTAAGCTGCCGATCAACCGGCCGACGAAGGGATGCACCGTGGCTCAGCCGAATACCGACGACCAGCCCAAAGCGCTCAAGCCCGCCCTCGAAGCCATGACCCTTCTGGTCGCCGCCGTCATCGTCCACGACACGGCCGCCAACCGCGTCGTCCTCCTTCAACGCAGCCGGAACGCCAAGTTCGCACAGGGGATGTGGGACCTCCCCGTCGGCAAGAGCGAGCCCGGCGAGCCGATCACCGAAACCGCCGTACGCGAGCTGTACGAGGAGACCGGCCTGACCGTGAAGCCCGAAGCACTGAAGGTCGCCCACATCATCCACGGTGCCTGGGGCGTCGAGGCCCCCAACGGCTTCCTCACCGTCGTCTTCGCCGCCCACGAATGGACCGGCGAACCCGAGAACCGGGAACCGCGGAAGCACGACCACGTGTGCTGGGTCGACGCCGACGCCCTCCCCGAAGAGTTCGTCGACACCACCGCCAGCGCTCTTCGTCGCTACCTGGCCGACGGGGAACAGGTCTCGCTGGACGGCTGGAGGTAGAAACCGGGTCGCCGACCCGCAGTTCACAGCCGCCGCTAGCTCACCTGCACGGTGGGGGCTGAGCGGGGGTGGGTGGCGGGAGTGGGTGGCGGGAGTGGGTGGCGGGGGTGCCGTGCCCTAAGGGGGCGATGGCACCCCTGGGGCCGTACAACAAGGGCTGTCGCCCGTCAGCCCGCCGTCATCCCGCCAGATGTCCCGGCCCCGAACGCATCCGGCAGCAGCTCCGACGGGGCGCGAATGCCGGCGAGGGTGTCCACCAGCAGGTCCGGGGCCGCCGTGTTCGTAGAGCATCGGCACCACGACTCTCCCGTACAGCGGCCACCGGCGCGGCTCCATGACGCACTGTGGCCCCGCCGTACGCGGGGCCACAGCAGACCGGGTCCAGCATGTCAGGGGGTGAGGTCCAGTACCCGAACCGGCTGGCCTTCCCACCGCTTGGGAGTGATGGTCGCAATGATCGCCCCATCGGGCCGCTCGGGAGTCGGCTGTGCGGCGAACCGACTGTGCGCCGCGGCCCACGTCTTCTGCTGGGCGACCGCCAGCGCGGCGGGCAGGTCCAAGTCCAGCACGGTGATGCCCTGCAGTGCCGCCAGGTGCTCGGCCGTTCCCGGCCGGGCCCGGTCCGCTTCCACCAGCGCGCAGGAAGGCGCGTAGAGGAACCAGCCGGTCTCGGCGTGCGCACGGTGGATGAGACGGGAGGCGAGGACGTTTCCCTGGCCGGCTGCGGCCATCGCTGTCTCATCCAGCACGATGTGCATCTCGCTCACGGGCCGGTCACCCCGGCCAGGCGCCGGTCCAACTCACTGTCCAGGTCCTCCTGCTCGGCCGGCGTCGGGGCGTAGCCGTTCCACTTCTTCAGCGTGGCCAGGGCCTTCTCCGCGCGCTCGGCGCGCTCGGCCGGGTCAGCAGGGTTTCGGCCAGGCGGGCCAGGTAGGCGCGCAGCGACAGACCCTCGGCTGCCGCGATCGCGGCAAGCCGGTCCTTGGCCTCTTCGGGGAGGCGGATATTGGCATCGGACATCGTCGTGCTCCTTCCCATCCCCGAAGGGTACGGGTATGTACCCGTACCCGTCCATCTCACCCCGTCAGATGGCCCGCCCCGAACGCGTCCGGCAGCAGCTCCGACAGGGGGCGGATGCCCGCTCGGGTGTCCACCAGCAGTTCCGGGCCGCCGTGTTCCCACAGCAGTTGGCGGCAGCGGCCGCAGGGGACCAACGGTTCGCCCGCGCCGTCCACGCACGTGAAGGCGGTCAGGCGGCCGCCGCCGGTGGCGAAGAGGGCGGAGATCAGGCCGCATTCGGCGCACAGGCCGAGGCCGTAGGAGGCGTTCTCGACGTTGCAGCCGGTGACGGTGCGGCCGTCGTCGACCAGGGCGGCCGCGCCCACGGGGTAGCCGGAGTACGGGGCGTAGGCCCGGGACATCGCGTCCGGGCCTGCGCGCGCAGTGACTCCCAGTCGGGAGCTTCGGTCACTTGCCCTGGCCTCTTCGGTAGATCTTGCCGATCGCCTTCGGTGCCCGCAGCCGCTGCGCGGCCAGCGACAGCACCAGCAGCGTGGCGATGTACGGGGCGACGCCGACGATCTCCAGCGGAACCGTATCCGTGGTGGTGTACCAGACGGTGAGCAACACGGCGGCGGCCAGGCTGATCACCGCCTGGGTGCGCTGCCCGGCGCGCACCTTCCACACCGCGAGGCCGATCAGCAGTACGGCGAGCAGGAGCAGCAGCGCGTGGACGGTGGGGCCGCCACCGCGCAGCTGGAGGGCGTCCATGAAGCCGAACAGGCCGGCGCCCATGGCGACACCGCCCGGCCGCCAGTTGCCGAAGATCATGGTGGCGAGGCCGATGTAGCCGCGGCCGCCGGTCTGGCCGTCCTGGTAGATGTGCACGTAGATCGCGAGGAACGCACCGCCGAGGCCCGCCAGCGCGCCGGAGACGGTCACCGCCGCGTACTTGTAGCGGTAGACGTTGACGCCCAGCGACTCGGCCGCGATCGGGCCCTCGCCGCAGGAGCGCAGCCGCAGGCCGAAGGCGGAACGCCACAGGACGAAGGCGCTGAGCACGAAGATGACGACGGTCAGCAGGGTCAGCCAGGAGACGTTGGTGACCAGGGAGCCGAGGATGCCGGCCACGTCGGAGACCAGGAACCAGTGGTGCTGCTCGATGGAGTGGAGCCAGTCGGACAGGCCGGGGACGGTGAACGTCGGCATGTCGGGCATCGGCGGCGACTGCTTGTCGTTGCCGCCGGCGGTCGCTGCCGCGCTGCCGTCCGCGCCGAACCACAGCTTGGCGAGGAACTGGGTCACGCCGAGCGCCATGATGTTGATGGCGACGCCGGAGATGATGTGGTCGACGCCGAAGGTGACGGTGACGACGGCGTGCAGCAGGCCGCCGAGCGCGCCTCCGACGACACCGGCCAGCGCCGCGGCCCAGGGGCCGTGCTCCCAGCCGACCACGCCGGCGGAGAAGGCGCCGAGCATCATCATGCCTTCGAGGCCGATGTTGATGACGCCGGAGCGCTCGGCCCACAGACCTCCGAGGCCGGCCAGGCCGATCGGCACGGCGGCGTTGAGCGCGGCGATGTACTGGCCGGATTCGGTCAGGTTGGTGGCGCCGGTGATCACCCGCAGCAGGGACAGCAGGATCAGGCCGCCCGCGACGAGCAGCAGGACCTTGGGGTAGCTGAGCTTGGCCCGGGGGCTCTTGGGCTTCTGCTGCTGGGGGCTCTGGTCGACCGGAGCCGTGAGGTTCGTACTCACGCGGACACCTCCGCCTTCTCGGTCTTACGGGCCTGGGCGGCGAGCTCCGCGCCGACCTGCCGCTGCTGGAGTCTGAGGCCGTAGCGCCGCACGAGTTCGTAGGCGACGACGACGCACAGCACGATGACGCCCTGCATCACGCCGACGATCTCCTGCTGGTAGTCCTCGAATTCCAGCTGGGTGCCGGTCCGTTCGAGGAAGCCCCACAGCAGGGCGGCGGCGGCCATGCCGACCGGGTGGTTGCGGCCCAGCAGCGCGATGGCGATGCCGGTGAAGCCGATGCCGATGGGGAAGTCGGTGCCGTAGTTGTACGACTCGCCGAGCAGCGTCGGCATGCCGATCAGTCCCGCCGCACCGCCGGAGAGCAGCATGGAGGTGACGATCATCCGCTTGACGTTGACGCCGCCGGCCTCGGCCGCGGACTCGGACTGGCCGACCGTACGCAGGTCGAAGCCGAAGCGGGTGCGGTTGAGCACGAACCAGTACGCGAAGCCGACGACGACGGCGACGACGAGGAAGCCGTCGAGGGGAGCGGGCTGGGTGGGGATGGTGAAGAAGTGGCTGGAGGCCGGGAGGTTCGGCGTGTGGAAGAGGTTGCCGTCCTTGACCGCGAGCCGGCCGTCCTGGAGGAAGTAGCCGATGACCGCGGCAGCGATGGCGTTCAGCATGATCGTGGTGATCACCTCGCTGACGCCGCGGGTGGTCTTCAGCAGGCCGCGATACCCGCCCAGACCGAGCCGACCAGCATCGCGACGAGGATGATCAGCGGGATCTGGAGGAAGCCGGGGAGCGTCAGCGCACCGCCGACCACCGCGGCGAAGAACGCCGCGATGCGGTACTGGCCGTCGACGCCGATGTTGAAGAGGTTCATCCGGAAGCCGATGGCGACGGCCAGCGCGGACAGGTAGTACGGGACCGCCTTGTTGATGATCCAGACCTGGCTGTCGCTCTTGGAGCCGAAGTCGAGCATCACCAGGTAGGCGTGGATCGGGTCCTTGCCGGTGGCCAGGATGATCACCGAGGTGATGGCCAGTGCCGCGACGATCGCCAGGACGGGCGCGGCGATGCCCAGGATCAGCTTGTTCTTGTCGAGCTTCTTCACTCGGACTCTCCCTCCTGGGACGAGCGCGGCTCCGAGTCTGCGGCGGTGTCGCTGTCGGAGTGGGTCAGATGGCCGCTGGCGGCGCCGGTCATGGCCGAACCCAGCTCCTCCGGGGTGATGGTGGCGGGGTCCGCATCCGCGACGAGCCGGCCGCGGTACATCACCCGCAGGCCGTCGGACAGGCCGATCAGCTCGTCCAGGTCGGCGGAGATCAGCAGCACGGCGAGGCCCTCGCGGCGGGCGGTGCGTATTTGGTCCCAGATCTGCGCCTGCGCGCCGACGTCCACGCCCCGGGTCGGGTGCGCGGCGATCAGCAGCTTGGGATGGTGGCTCATCTCCCGGCCGAAGATCAGCTTCTGCTGGTTGCCGCCGGAGAGCGAGGCCGCGGTGACCTCGATGCCGGGCGTGCGGACGTCGTACTCGGCGACGATCCGCTCGGTGTCGGCGCGGGCGGCCTTCAGGTCGAGCAGCCGGCCCTTGGCGTTGGGCTTCTGCGTGACATGGCCCAGGATGCGGTTCTCCCACAGGGGGCCTCCAGCAGCAGGCCGTGCCGGTGGCGGTCCTCGGGGATGTAGCCGATGCCGTCCTCACGCCTGGTGCGGGTGGGCAGATGGCTGATGTCGATGCCGTCCAGCGTGATGGTGCCGCTGTCGGGGTCGCGCATGCCCATGATCGCCTCGACCAGTTCGGCCTGGCCGTTGCCTCCACACCCGCGATGCCCAGGACTTCGCCCTTGCGGATGGTCAGCGACACATCGTTCAGGACGGTGCGCTCGACGCCCTCCGCGTCGGCGGTGGCCAGCCGCAGCCCCTCGACCTTGAGCATCTCCACGTCCGTGACGGTGGACTCACGGGTCTGCGGCGAGGGCAGTTCGCTGCCGACCATCAGCTCGGCGAGCTGCTTGGGCGTGGTCTCGCTGGGGACGACGGAGGCGACGGTGGTGCCGCGCCGGATGACGGTGATGTCATCGGCGACCGAGAGCACCTCGCCCAGCTTGTGGGAGATGAAGATGACGGTCAGGCCCTCGGACTTGAGCTCGCGCAGGTTGTCGAAGAGCGCGTCGACCTCCTGCGGGACCAGCACCGCGGTCGGCTCGTCGAGGATCAGGGTGCGGGCGCCGCGGTAGAGGACCTTGAGGATCTCCACGCGCTGGCGGTCGGCGACGCCGAGGTCCTCGACGAGGACGTCGGGGCGGACGCCGAGGCCGTAGCGGTCGGAGATCTTGAGGATCTCGGCGCGGGCCTTGCCTCCGATGCCGTGCAGCTTCTCACCGCCGAGAACGACGTTCTCCAGGACGGTGAGGTTGTCGGCGAGCATGAAGTGCTGGTGCACCATGCCGATGCCGCGGGCGATGGCGTCGGCCGGGCTGTGGAAGCTGACCTGTTCGCCGTCGATGCCGATCGTGCCCTCGTCCGGCTTCTGCATGCCGTAGAGGATCTTCATCAGCGTGGACTTGCCCGCGCCGTTCTCGCCGACCAGGGCGTGCACGGTGCCGCGGCCGATGGTGATGTCGATGTCGTGGTTGGCGACGACTCCCGGGAACCGCTTGGTGATCCCGCGGAGTTCCACCGCTGGTGCCGCGGCGGGGGCGCTGTCTGCCTGGGGGCTGCTGGACGCTTTGATGGCGCACTCTCCTCGGGGGGACAGGGAGTGGTACGAAGGAGCGAAGAGGTGAAGATATCGCGCCAACTCCGCGCTACGCGCGTAGTGTTGACGCCGAAAAAAGCCGAAACCTGCCGGGGCTCTCCGGCCGACGGACCCGGCGCGGCGGCGTGCTGGCCGCCGCGCCGGACCGAGGAGAACCTGCTACTTGGCCGGGGTGTCGCTGACCTTCACCTGGCCCGACGCGATCTTCTTCTTCGCCGCGTCGATCTTGGCCTGGATGTCCTTGATGAAGCCGCCCGACGTGGACAGCCGCACGCCGTCGTCCTTGAGCGTGTAGCTCTTGTTGCCGGTCAGCGGCTTCTTGTCGTGCACGCTCTTGACCAGGTCGTACACCGCCACGTCGACGTTCTTCATGACCGACGTGAGGATCGAGTTCTTGTACTGCGCCAGACCCGGCTGGAGGTACTGGTCGGAGTCGACGCCGATCGCCCAGGTGCCCTTCTTGCCGGCGACCGTCTCGATCGAGCCGTTGCCGGACTGGCCGGCCGCGGTGTAGATCACGTCGATACCGGCGTCGAGCATGCCCTTGGCCTTGCCCTTCGCGGCGGCCGGGTCGTTGAAGCCCTTGTCGTCGTTGGCGTAGAGGTACTCGGAGGTGACCTTCGCCTTGGCGTCGGTGTCCTTGACGCCCTGCTCGAAGCCGGCCTGGAACTTCTGGATCAGCGCGTTGTTCACACCGCCGATGAAGCCGACCTTGTGGGTCTTGCTCTTCAGCGCGGCGGCGACACCGGCGAGGTAGGAAGCCTCGTTCTCGGCGAAGACCATGCCGTAGACGTTCTTGGCCTGGGAGGCGGAGTCGACGACGCCGAAGGTGGTCTTCGGGAACTGCTTGGCGACCTTGTTGACGGACTTGCCGTAGTTGAAGCCGACGCCGATGACGGGGTTGTAGCCCGCCTCGGCCAGCGAGGACAGCCGCTGCTCGCGGTCCGCCTCGGTCTCGCCGTTCTTGGCGGTCATCATCTTGGACTTCACGCCGAGGTCCTTCTCGGCCTTGTCCGCGCCACGAGCCGCCGCCTCGTTGAACGAGTGGTCGTCCCGGCCGCCGACGTCGAAGGCGAGGCCGAGGCCCTTGTCCTTGCCACCGGACTCGGTGGACGAGGCGCCGCAGGCGCTCAGCGAGAGCGTGAGGGCCGCGGTGGCTATGCCCGCGGCAGCGATCTTGGTTACCCGGTGCACGAGGGCCCCTTCGACTCGTAGCGCCTCCATTGGCGCTGATTCCGCGGAATCGTAACGCGCGTAGATGTCAGGTAAAGGGCAGGTGGAAAGCCGTTATCGATTCGAGGCGTACGGGGCCCGGACGATCTTCACAGCCGCCGTCGCGGCGATTGACGACGGCCGGAATTGTTGAGTTCTGTCGGATTTACCTCAGCCGCGGGGCAGGAGGGCGGCGGCGGTGAAGAGCTCCACGCCGACCTGGATGGCGCGCTCGTCGACGTCGAAATCGCCGCGGTGCAGGTCGTACCGGCCGAGGTCGCCGGGGCGGCGGACGCCGAGGCGGGCCATGGCGCCGGGGACCTCCTCCAGGTACCAGGAGAAGTCCTCGCCGCCCAGGGACTGCTCGGTGTCCTCCACGCTGTGGGTGCCGCGCCGGGCGGTCATCGCGTCCTTGAGCAGCGTCACGCTGCCGGCCTCGTTGACCACCGGCGGCACCCCGCGCACGTAGTTGATCTGCGATTTGGCGCCGTACAGCGTCGCGATCTCGTCGATGGCGGCGTGCACCATGTCCGGGGCCTTGCGCCAGGCGTCGAGATCAAGGCACCGGACCGTGCCGGACAGCTCGGCGCGCTGCGGGATCACGTTGCAGATGTGGCCGGACGACAGCCGGCCCCAGGTGACGGCGAGCCCGGCCCGGGCGTCGACCCGGCGGGCGATCAGCGCCGGCACGTCGAGGGCGATCCGGGCGGCGGCGGTGACCATGTCGGTGGTCAGGTGCGGGCGGGCGGTGTGCCCGCCGGGGCCGTCCAGCTCGACCTCCAGCCGGTCGCAGGCCGAGGTGATCGCGCCGGTCCGCAGCCCGATCTTGCCGGCGTCCACCCGCGGGTCGCAGTGCACGGCGAGGATCTGGCCGACGCCGTCCAGCACCCCGGACTCGATGGCGTCCGCGGCGCCGCCCGGCAGCACCTCCTCGGCGGGCTGGAAGATCAGCCGCACCGGGCGGGGCAGCGCGCCGTTGCGGGCCAGCGCGGCCAGCACCAGCCCGGCGCCGAGCACGACGGTGGTGTGCACGTCGTGGCCGCAGGCGTGCGCCCGGCCGGGGACCGCGGAGGCGTAGTCCACGGTCTTGGTGTCCGGGATGGGGAGGGCGTCGATGTCCGCGCGGAGGGCGAGCAGCGGGGCGGTTCCGTCGCCGTACGCGGTGTCCGTGCCGATGTCGCACATCAGGCCGGTGCCGGTGGCGAGCACCCGGGGGCGCAGTCCGGCCTGCTCCAGCCGCTCCTTGATCGCCGCGGTGGTACGGAACTCCTGGTTTCCGAGCTCGGGGTGGCGGTGCAAGTCGCGGCGGAAGTCGATGAGTTCGGCACCGAGCGCCTCGGGCAGCGTGCCGGGCAGCGGGGCCCCGGCGGCGGTGTCGGCGGGGGCGTCGGCGTCGTCGGAATCGCGGGACATCAGTTGGTTCACCTGTTGAAGGTTAGGGCCACCGATGGGGCAACTGTCCCTCGATCAACAAAAGTTCAGCCCCTTAGGGGAAGAAAATCTAGGCCGCTCGGCGCATGGACGGTTTATGGGAGGGGTATGAAGTACGGCTTCCCGCCACGGCCCTCGCCATGCCCCGCGCTCCGCTCAACCGGTGGCCACCCGCTGCCCGAACGGAAGTCGCTGCACGTCGCGGGCGGTCCCGGTGACCCCGTCGAGGAAACCCTGTGCGCGCGGTGAAGCGTTGGCCGTCAGCCACTCCGGGTCGATATCACAGACCGCGACCCGGACCTCCGTACCGGCCAGGGCGAGCGGCAGGGTGTGCACGACGGTCGAGGGGAAGCTGACGATCAGCCGGCCGACGGGGCCGCGGCGGGCGATCAGTTCGAGCGGCAGGTCGGGGCGGACGATCTCCAGTCCGGTCGCGGCGGCGAGGCGGTGCAGCTTGTCGGTGCTCTCGCGGCGGTGGGCGAAGTAGCGGGTGGCGCCGTGCGTACGGGCCAGGGTGCCGACGGCCGCCAGATAGCGGTCGGCGTCGACGACGCCGGTCTCCACGAGCGAGGTGCCGACGATGTCGGCGGCGCCCATCACGCGGGGCGGGCCGAACCGCGCCCGGGTCCAGGCGAAGTCGTTCCTGACGAGGCGCACACCGGGCGGCGCCTCGACGGGCATCGAGCTGAACACGCCGACGGTGCGCCGGCCGCCCTCGGGCCGCGGGGTGAGCCGGCGGCGCGCGGTGGCGGAGAACGGGGCGAAGACCAGGTCCCGGGCGCCGCGTCCGCCGCCGCTGCGGTGCCAGCGCACCAGCCGTTCACCGCGGGCGAGTTGGGAGATGAACTCCATGGTGGCGGTGCCGTCGTCGACCACGACCAGGTCGGGGGCGCCGGTGAGGGCGAGCAGCAGCTGGACGTAGCGGGAGAACGGGTCGCCGATGACGATCCGGCGGGCCCGGCGCAGCAGCGGGGTGAGGCCGCCGATGGTGCGCAGCGGCGCGGTGGGGCCGCCGCGGGCCTCCTCCCAGCGCACGGTGTGCCCTTCGTCGCGGGCGAGTTCGGCCATCCGGCGCAGCTGGCCGCGGGTCATCGGGTCGTGCGGGGAGAGCACGACGATGGTGACCTCGGTGGCCGGCCGCTCGGGACGCCCGCCGTCCGGTGCGCTGCCGTCCGGCGCGTCGGCGTCCGGCGCGGCGGCCTTCGGCGCGTCGGCCTCCGGTCCGGTGGCTTCCGGTCCGGTGGCCTCCAGGGATGCCGCGTGGGCCCATTCCAGGACGTTGAGCAGCTGCACCGGGCTCTCGACGAAGGCGAGGGTGCCGGTGCCGGGGGCGGCGGCGCGGGCCGTGGCACCGGCTGCGGTGCGGGTGCGGTGGCGCTGCCGCGGCACCCCCAGGAGACGACGGGCGGGAGTACCCGCCGTCTCCTGGGGCGGGACCTCTGCGCCGGGCGTGGAGGGCGCGGCGCGGGTCCCTTCAGGTGAGCTCACCTTGTCTCCCGTCGGCTGGTCGGCCGGTGTCAGACTGCCGCGGGCTGGGCCTCGGCGGCCTCCGTCTCGGCGACCACGCCGGCGACCCGGCGCAGCTTCTTCATCGGGCCGAGCTCGGACTCGTAGACCTTCTTGACGCCGTCACCGAGGGACTCCTCGATGGTGCGGATGTCGCGCACGAGGCGGGACAGGCCGCCGGGCTCGACGGAGGCGGCCTGGTCGGAGCCCACATGGCGCGGTCGAGGGTGATGTGGCGCTCGATGAAGGTGGCGCCGAGGGCGACCGCGGCGAGGGTGGTCTGCAGACCGGTCTCGTGGCCGCTGTAGCCGATCGGGACGTTCGGGTACTCCTCCTGCAGGGTGTTGATCATCCGCAGGTTGAGCTCCTCGGCCTTGGCCGGGTAGGTGCTGGTGGCGTGGCAGAGCAGGATGTTCTCGCTGCCCAGGACCTCGACGGCGTGCCGGATCTGCTTGGGGGTGGACATGCCGGTGGAGAGGATGACGGTGCGGCCGGTGGCGCGCATGGCGCGCAGCAGCTCGTCGTCGGTGAGGGAGGCGGAGGCCACCTTGTAGCAGGGCACGTCGAACTTCTCCAGGAAGGCGACGGACTCGACGTCCCAGGGGGAGGCGAACCACGCGATGCCGCGCTTCTTGCAGTACTCGTCGATGGCGCGGTAGCCGTCCTCGTCGAACTCCACGCGGTGGCGGTAGTCGATGTAGGTCATCCGGCCCCAGGGGGTGTCGCGCTCGATGTCCCACTGGTCGCGCGGGGTGCAGACCTCCGGGGTCCGCTTCTGGAACTTCACCGCGTCACAGCCGGCGTCGGCGGCGGCGTCGATCAGCGCGAAGGCGTTCTCCAGGTCGCCGTTGTGGTTGATGCCGATCTCACCGGTGACGTAGACGGGGCGGCCGGGGCCGGCCTCGCGGGCACCGAGCTTGCGGAGGCGGGAGTTGGTGCTCATGGGGAGATTCCTTCGTGTGGATAAGGGTGTGCGGGGTGGGGTTCAGGGGGTGGGGTCGGGTGGGCTAGAGGGAGGGGCCCAGCAGCCAGCCGGCGATCTCGCGGATCGCGCCGCTGCCTCCGGGCGTGGCGGTGACGGCGCGGGCCGCGCCGCGCACCACGTCGTGCGCCCCGGCGACCGCCACCGGCCAGCCGACGAGGTCGAAGCACGGGAGGTCGTTGACGTCGTTGCCGACGTAGAGCACGCGCTCGGGCGCGACTCCGGCCTCCTCGCACCACTGCTTGAGGGCGAGGTCCTTGCGGTCGATGCCGTGCAGGACGGGCACCCGCAGCTTGCGGGCCCGGGCGGCGACGACCGGGTTGGTCTCGGTGGAGAGGATCAGCAGTTTGAGCTCGGCCCGGCGCAGGGCGGCGATGCCGAGGCCGTCGCCGCGGTGCACCGCGACGATCTCCCGTCCGTCGGCGTCGATCAGCACCCGGTCGTCGGTCTGGGTGCCGTCGAAGTCGAGGACGACGGCGTCGATGTCGTCGCGGGTCGGCAGGGAACCGGGGCGCGGGGCGTCCAGCAGCGGGGCCAGCGCGCGGGCGCGGGCGAGGTCGTGCGGGTCGTCGACCTCCAGCACCCGGGCCGGGTCGGTGCGGACGAGTTCGGTGCGGCCGAAGAAGCGGTGGCCGCTGGCGCGGAAGCCGGCCGCGTCCATGGCGTAGGCGGCGCCGGTCTCCAGCAGGTCCTGGGGGCGGTCCTGGCGGCGGGGCCGGAAGGACTTGTCGTGGTTGACGCCGTGGCCGCCGTCGGTGGCGGTCGCCCCGCCCACCGCGGGCTCGGCGTCGCGCCAGACGAAGCCGTGGAAGGGCGCCACGGTCAGCGCGCTGTCGGCGCCGTCCTCGACGACCGCGGCGGCCACCCCGTCGACGTCCTCGCGGACCAGGAACGGGCTGGTGCACTGGACCAGCAGCACCGCGTCGACGGTGGTGCCCTGCTCGGCCTCGTACGCGTCCATGGCGTGCAGGACGGCGGCCTCGCTGGTGGCGGTGTCGCCCGCGATGTCGCCGGGGCGCCGGACGACGACGGCTCCGGCACTGCGCGCGGCGGCCGCGATCCCGGCGTCGTCGGTGGAGACCACGACGTCGGTGACCAGGCGGGCGGCGCGGCATTCGCGGACCGCGCGGGCCACCAGGGGCACGCCCCCGACGGCGGCGAGGTTCTTGGCGGGCACGCCCTTGGATCCGCCGCGGGCGGGGATGACGGCAACCACGGTGGGTGGCATTGCGGGCTCCTTGGTCGGGCCGGGGGCGGCAGCGGGGTTCACAGCTGCCCCCAGCGGCGGATGGCGGGGGCGACGCGCTGGACGCCGTGGCGGTAGGCGCCGCGGGCGGCCTCGCGGACCGTCTCGCGGGCGATCCGGCGCAGTCCGCCGGTCTCCTCGGTGGCGTCGGTGTGGCCGGGGAGCGGGGCACCCTGCGGGTCCAGGCCGTGCCGGGCGAGGATGCCGGGCAGGTAGCCGGGGGCGGTGCGCGGTGTGTAGTACGGGCGCAGCGGCGGCAGGCTCGCGGCCTCGCGGAGTGCGGTGACCCGGGCGCGGGCGGCGTCGAAGGCGCTTCCGTACTCACCCTCGGCGGCGACTCCCTGGCGGGCCAGCCAGTCCGGGTCGGGCTCCGGGCGGTGGCCGGCGTCCAGTTCGTCCCAGGAGGCCAGGCAGCCGGAGCCGAGGAAGTGGTGGTTGCCGAGGACCTCGCGGATGCCGAGGTCGGTGAGGACGGCGGTGGGGATGCCGCGGTGCAGGGATTCCAGGGCGGCGGTGGAGCTGACCGTCACCAGCAGGTCGGTGCGGTCCAGGACCTCGCCCATGTTGCCGTACACCAGGCGGCAGTTGGCGGGCAGTCCGCCGGGGATCTTGGCGGCGAGCTTCTGGTAGGGCAGTTCCTCGATGTGCGTGGTGTGTTCGCCGGGCTTGCTGCGGAGCTTGATCAGCACTTCGCGGCCGGGGTGCCGGCGGGCGTGCTCGACGGCCCGGCGCAGCAGGTACGTCCGGTCGGCGCGGTTCTCCGGGACCGAGGGCTGGGCGGCGAACACCACGGTGTAGGGGTCGTGTTCGGCCGTGTAGCGGTCGCCGCCGAGGAACGGCAGGGCGCACTCGACGACGCTGTCGTCGTCGGCGCCGACCCCGCGGTAAACGGCGCGGAACCGGTCGGCGTCGTGCCGGGAGTTGGCGAGGACGACGTCCGCGCCGTGCCGCAGCAGCAGCCCGTCGGCGAGCTTCTCGTAGACCACCCCGACGTAGCCGGTGACGACCACGGGGCGGTGCGCTGCGCTCTCCCAGGTGCGGGCGAGGCCGTGCAGCATCGCCTGTACCGCGCCGCCGACGCAGGCCAGCACGACCACGTCGTAGCGGGTGCGGTCGATGGAGCGCACGAAGTCGACGCCCCGGATCTCGCGCAGCGCGTCCGCCCGGGCCCCGACCTCGTCGAGCTGGCGGACCGTGGGAGTGGCGCGGCCGCGGAGCAGATACCCGTCGAGCCGGATGTCCGATTGGATTCGGTACGCTGTCAAAGCGCCCCATTTCCATCGGGTATCCGAGTCGGCGAGCACGGCGACTCGCGGCGAGGAAGCGGTACGTGATGGCACGTCGAAGACGCTAGGAAGGCATTCCGTTTGTCGGGCCAACTGGGTCGCAACAAAGGGTTAACAGCGGGTCGACGAATGGCGAACCGGCCCGATTACCGGCCCGGTTAACCATCCCGCCATTCTTCGTTCACCCCGGTGTCCACACCGCGTAAAGACGAATGCCGGACCGGCACCTAACGTCACCCGGGTGGTTAAGCTCTCCGTCATCGTGCCGTTCTACAACGTGCAGACATACGCGCCCGACACCCTGAAAAGCCTCGCGGCCAATGCCCGCGACGACTTTGAATTCCTGCTCGTCGACGACTGCTCGCGCGACGAGACCCCGGAGATCCTCGCGCGTGCCGAGCGCGAGCTGCCGGGCGCCAGACTGCTGCGGCACGAGCGGAACGGCGGCCTGGCCACCGCCCGCAACACGGGTCTGGACCAGGCCCGCGGGGAGTACCTCACCTTCCTCGACGGCGACGACTGGCTGGCGCCCGGCTACTTCGCCGAACTCCTCGGTGCGATAGAGGAGTTCGGGTGCGACTTCGTGCGCACCGACCACGTCCAGTGCACCGCCAGGGCGCGCACCGTGCACCGCGTCCCGCACGGCCGGCGCGGGGTGGTGATGGATCCGCGCGAGGTGATCCTGCCCGCGGACCGCTCCACCTCGGTCGACTATGCGTACGCCTGGGCCGGGATGTACCACCGCCGGCTGCTGGACGACGGGGTGCTGCATTTCAAGGACGGTCTGCGCACCGCCGAGGACCGGCCGTGGATCTGGCGGCTGCACCGCGAGGCGAAGTCCATGGCGGTGGTCGGTCTGCTCGGTGTTTTCTACCGGCGCGGGGTGGCCTCGTCGCTGACCCAGATCGGTGACGTGCGGCAATTGGATTTCATCCGGGCATTCGACCAGGTGATCGAGGAAACCGCACAGGATCGCGATGCGGACCAACTGCTTCCGAAAGCGGTCCGGACCTATTGCGCGATCATTTCCCACCATCTCGGTTCGATCGAAAGGTTTGAACCGCAGGTGGCTCGTAAATTGCGTTCGATGAGTGCCGCGGCCATGAAGCGCATGCCGCAGGACGTACTGAAGGAAGCACTGGAATCGATGGATGTGCAGCGCGCGTCCCGGCTGCGGCGGCTGCGCCGTCGCCCTGTCCCTGCCGAGGTGGCCGCCTGATGCCCACCCGAGCCCGCACCCAGATCTTCGTGGCGTCCACGCTGTACGGCGCGGCGACGCTCGCCGCGGCACTGGACGCCGACCGGTTCACGCCGGCCGACCGCCGGCTGCTGCTGCTCAGCAACAACGCCACGACCCCGGAGACCACCGCGTCGCTGGACACCATGCCCGGCTTCGAGCGGCTGCGCGGCCGCTTCGACCGGGTGCTGTCGTGGAACGAGACGATCAGCCCCTTCCACCCGGGCGGCTGGTCCCCCCGCGCGGACGACGTCCCGCTGTGGGAGCGGTACCTGCGGCTGCTGTGGGGCCTGGGTGACGACCAGGTCGAGCTGATCGTGGAGTCCATCCAGGTCAACCCGGCGCTGGCGATCGCCCAGCTCTTCCCGGACGCGCCGGTCGAGGTCTACGCGGACGGCCTGATGAGCTACGGCCCGACCCGCAACAAGCTCGACCCGCTGGTCGGCACCCGAATCGGCCGGCTGCTGCACCTGGACCTGGTGCCGGGCCTGTCACCGCTGCTGCTCACCGAGTTCGAGGTGCCCGCGGAGACGGTCCCGACCGACGCCTTCACCAAGGTGCTGTCCGAACTCGCCGACGTCAGCGGCCCGTTGGACGTCCCGGAGGGCGGGGCGCTGCTCCTCGGGCAGTACCTCTCCGCGCTGGGCATCCTCACCCCGGAAGAGGAGGAGGAGCTGCACGTGCGGATGGTGCGCGGCGCCGCCGGGCGCGGGCACCGCGAGATCGTCTTCAAGCCGCACCCGTCCGCACCGGCCCGCTGGTCGCGGCTGCTGGAGCGGGAGGCGGAGAAGCTGGACGTGGCCCTGACGGTGCTGGACAGTCCGGTGCTGGCCGAGGTGCTCTACCAGCGGATGCGGCCCGCGCTGGTCGTCGGCTGCTTCTCCACCGCGCTGCTGACCGCGGCCACCTTCTACGGCCTGCCGGTCGCCCGCACCGGGACCGATCTGCTGCTGGAGCGGCTCACGCCGTATCAGAACAGCAACCGCATCCCGGTGACGCTGGTGGACGCCCTGGTCCCGGACCTGGAGGACACTCGCGAGCGGCCGGGCACGGTCGCCACCGCGGCGTCCGTCGAGGGGCTGGTCGCCGCGGTCGGCTACGCCATGCAGCACCAGATCTACCCCGGTCTGCGGCCGGACGCCGAGCGCTATCTCGCCACCCACCTCGACGCGCGGACCTGGCGCTACTTCAAGCGCCGCCGGCTGACCGCGCTGGCGCTGCCCGGCGCGATCCCCTCGCAGCTGTCGTTCATCCCGCGCAACGCCACGGTCCGCCGGGTCGCGCGCCGGGCCCGGGCGGTGCAGCGGCGGCTGAAGAAGCGGGCCGTCTTCGGATGACGACGACCCCGCCGCTGGCGACGACCGGCGCGCCACCCGTCGCGCCGGGCCTCGCCACCCCCGCCCCGCAGCGTCTGATACGTCGGCGCAGCCGCGACGGAGCACCGTCCCGGCTGCGCGCCCTCGACGGGCTGCGGCTGCTGGCCGCCCTGATGGTCGCCGCGTACCACTACGGCGGGCGCGGCGGTGAGATAGCCGGGGCCTGGGGCGGCTCCCCGGCCCATCAATTCCCCACCCTGGCACCGCTGTTCGCGTACGGCTGCCTGGGCGTCCAGATCTTCTTCGTGATCAGCGGGTTCGTGATCTGCCTGTCCGGCTGGGGCCGGACCCTGCGGGCCTTCGTCGCCTCCCGCATCTCCCGCCTCTATCCCGCCTACTGGGCCGCGATCCTGCTGGTCACCGCGGTGTTCGCGCTCCCCTTCGTCGCCTACAAGGCGCTCGCGCCCAGCGAGGTCCTGACCAACCTCACCATGCTCCAGCAGCCGCTCGGCGTGCACCGCGTCCTCGGCGTGTGCTGGACCCTCTGGGCGGAGATGCGGTTCTACGCGCTCTTCGCGCTCTGCGTGGTCCTGCCGGGCGCCACCCGCGGCCGGGTGGTCCTGTTCTGCGCCGGCTGGACGCTGGCCGCCGCGCTGGCCCAGGCCGCGCACCAGCCACTGCTGGACGTCGTCCTGATGCCGGAGTACGCGCCGTTCTTCATCGGCGGCATCGGGCTGTACCTGCTGCACCGCTACGGCCCCCGCGACCCGGTCGCCTGGGCGATCGTCCTGGTCAGCTGGCTCATCGGGCAGCACTTCGCGGTCGCCGGGCTCTGGCACGCCCCGACGGTGCACGCCTTCTCCTACCGTTCGACGGCCGGCATCATCGCCGTCGTCACCCTCGGCTTCGTCCTGGTCGGGGCGGTCGCCCTGGGCGCCCTGCGGTGGGCGGACTGGCGCTGGCTGACCGTCGCCGGCGCGCTCACCTACCCCTTCTACCTGGTCCACGAGCACCTGGGCTGGGTCGTGGTGCGCGCCCTGCACCGCGGCCTCGGTGTGCCGTCCGCCGTCACGCTGGTCCTGACGACCGTGCTGATGCTGCTGCTGGCGTGGCTGCTGTACCGCTGCGTGGAGCGGCCGCTGACGCCCCGTCTGAAGCGGGCGCTGGATCCACGCCGCTGATCAGCGGCCGGCCCGGGCCTCCGGGCCGGCCGTCGCCTCGATGCCCGCGAGGATGATCCGCAGGCCGGCCTCGAAGCTGCGGTCGAGGTCGCCGAACATCTCCCGGCCGGCCTGCGCCGCGAGCGGATAGCGCTCCCCCAGGTGCGCCTCGCGCTGGTCCAGGTCGTAGGCCGGGTCCCGGTTCTCCGGCCGGCCGGGCTCCGGGTACACCGACTGCTCCTCTATCACCAGCCCGATGGTGAAGTTGTACGCGGTCCACCATGCGTGCGCCGCCTCGCCCAGCGTGAAGCCGGCCGTGGTGAGCCGGCGCAGGAAGCCGTCGAGCGGCCCGGCGTAGCTGGTGTCCGTCATCCGCGTCCCGCTGAAGACCTTCCCTCCGTCGCGGTAGCCGAGCAGTGCCTGGCGCAGCCCACGGCAGGCGGTGAGCAGCAGCTCCTGCCAGGTCCCTTCGAAGACCGCCCCGTCCGGCCCCTGGCCGGTGAGCGGCGCGGCCATCCGCCGGAAGATCTCGGTGGCCATCTCGTCGAGCAGTTCCTGCTTGTTCTTGAAGTGCCAGTAGAGCGCGGGCGCCTTGACGTCCAGCTCCGTGGCGATCCGGCGCAGGCTCAGGCCGTCGAGGCCGACCTCGTTCAGCAGCCGCAGGGCGGTGGTGACCACTTGTTTCCGGTCGATGCGCGAAACCATGTTGACAACTTAACACCGTTAAGGCCATCCTCGGAAACATGGAACTTAACAGCGTTAAGGACATGAGCGGTCAGCCGGACACCCTTCCTGCGGCCGTGGACGTACTGATCGCCGGCGCGGGCCCGACCGGCCTCGCGCTGGGCATCGACCTCGCCCGCCGCGGTGTGCGCGCCCTGCTCGTCGAGCGCCAGGACCGCCTCTCCCCCGGCGCCCGCGGCACCGGCCTGCAGCCGCGCACCCAGGAGGTCTACGAGGACCTCGGGGTGCTGGACGCGATCCGCGCGGTCGGCGGCGACTACCCGGTCACGGCCCGCTGGGAGGACGGCCGGATCACCGGCACCGAGGTGATGATCGAGCGGGTCGATCCGACGCCCGCCGCACCGCACTCGAACGCGATGATGGTGCCGCAGTTCCGTAACGTGGAGGTGCTCCACGAACGGCTCACCGAGCTCGGCGGCAGCGTGCTCCTCTCCACCGAACTCACCGATTTCACCCAGGACGCGGACGGTGTGACGGCCCGCCTGCGCACCGCCGACGGCACGCCGCACACCGTGCGCGCCGCCTATCTGGTCGCCGCCGACGGCGGGCGCAGCACGGTCCGGCGGGCGCTCGGCACCGGGATGAGCGGGCCGGGGCACCTGCAGTTGGAGCCCGGTGCCGCGCTGCTCGCGGACGTCCGGATCAGCGGTCTCGACCGCGACCACTGGCACCGCTGGGAGCTGCCGCAGGGCGGTTTCATCGGCCTGCTGCCGCTGGCCGGCACCGACCTCTTCCAGAGCATGATCGCGGCCTTCAGCGAGGTCCCGGACCCCTCACCCGAGACCGTCCGCGCGGCGATCGCGGCGCACACCCACCTCACCGCCGAGCAGGTCACCGACGTCGTCTGGACCTCCGTCTTCCGGCCCAAGGTGGGCCTGGCCGACACCTTCCGCACCGGCCGGGTCTTCCTCGCCGGCGACGCCGCGCACATCCACTCCCCGGCCGGCGGCCAGGGCCTCAACACCAGCGTCCAGGACGGCTACAACCTCGGCTGGAAGCTCGGCCTGGTCCTGCGGCACGGCGCACCCGACACCCTGCTCGACAGCTACCAGGCCGAGCGCCGCCCGATAGCCGAGCGCATCCTCGACACCAGCACCCGGCTGCACCGCTCGCGCACGCTGCGCCGCGGCCGCGACCTGCACCAGCTCGACATCGGCTACCCGGAGAGCCCGCTGACCCGGGAGCTGCGCACCGGCCTGCCCGAGGGCGCGCTGCGGGCCGGCGACCGGGCGCCCGACGCCCCTGCCACACCCCCGACGGCAAGGCCGTCCGGCTCTTCGACGCCTACCGGGGCCCGCACTTCACCCTGCTCGTCCTCGGCGACACCGACCTCGACGCCGCCGCGCTCGACGCCGACCCGGCCCTGCTGCGGATCGTCCGCGCCGGTGGCCCGGACCCCGACCTGATCGACACCGACGGCCACCTCCGCGCCGCCTACGGGGACGGCCCCGCCGTCCTCCTCGTCCGCCCGGACGGCTACCTCGCCCTCGCCGCCCCGGCCACCGGCGCCACCACCGCGGTGGCCGCCGCCCTGGCCGCGTACACCGGCGCGCCCGCCCCGCAGCCGGCCGCCTGACCCGGGCTCAAGAAGCGCGCGAGGCCGTACGAGCGGGAATGTCCGCTCGTACGGCCTCGCGCCGGGAACGGGCGCCTGAGGGGGGTTGAGGCGCCCGGGGCGGCGGGGGTCCGCCCGGAAGGTCCGCGAACCGGGGCTACACGACCAGGGAGAGCAGCAGCACGCACCCGATGCCGACCACCGAGATCAGCGTCTCCATCACCGACCAGGTCTTCAGCGTCTGGCCGACGCTCATCCCGAAGTACTCCTTGACCAGCCAGAAGCCGGCGTCGTTGACATGGCTGAAGAACAGCGAGCCGGAGCCGATCGCCAGCACCAGCAGCGCCACATGAGTGGTGCTCATACCCGCGGCGAGCGGGGCCACCAGACCGGCGGCCGAGATGGTGGCCACCGTCGCCGAGCCGGTCGCGAGCCGGATGGCGACCGCGATCAGCCAGGCCAGCAGCAGCGCCGACAGATGCCAGCCCTTGGAGACGTCCATGATCATCTGGCCCACGCCGCAGTCCACCAGCGTCTGCTTGAAGCCGCCGCCCGCGCCGACGATCAGTACCACGCCGGCGATCGGGGCGAGCGACCTCTCCACCGTGGCCGCGGTCCGCCCGCGGCTGAAACCGGCCGCCCGGCCGAGCGTGAACATCGCGACGATCACCGCGGTCAGCAGCGCGATCAGCGGCGACCCGACCACGTCGAAGACCCGCTGCACACCGGCCGTGGGATCGTCGACGACGACGTCCACCAGCGCCTTGGCCAGCATCATCACGACCGGCAGCAGCACGGTGGCCACGGTGATCGCGAACCCCGGCCGCTTCTCCAGGTCTTCCGAGGCCCGTTGGGGGATCATCTTCTCCGGCGGGCAAATGTCCACCCAGCGGGCCGCGTAGCGGGAGAACAGCGGGCCCGCGATGATCGCGGTCGGCACCGCGACGACCACGCCGAGCGCCAGGGTGATGCCGAGGTTCGCGCCGACCGCGTCGATCGCCACCAGCGGGCCGGGTGCGGCGGGATCAGCCCGTGCATGACGGACAGTCCGGCCAGCGCCGGGATCCCGATCCGCATCAGCGAGAAGTTGCCGCGCTTGGCGACCAGCAGGACCACCGGGATCAGCAGCACGATGCCGACCTCGAAGAAGATCGGCAGCCCGACTATCCCGGCGATCAGCACCATCGCCCAGGGCATCGCCCGCCTGCTGGACCGCGCCAGGATCGTGTCGACGATCTGGTCCGCGCCGCCGGAGTCGGCGAGCAGCCGGCCGAGGATCGCGCCCAGCGCGATCAGCACCCCGGTCCCCGCGACGGTCGTCCCCAGCCCCGTCGAGAAGCTGGCGATGACCTTGTCGAGCGGCGCCCCGGCCACCGCGCCGAGCACCAGCGAACCGATGATCAGCGACAGGAAGGCGTGCAGCTTGAACTGGGTGATGAGCAGGACGATGACGGCGATGCCGGCCAGGACGGCGATGCCCAGCTGGGCGTGACCGGCCGAGGTGATCGGCACGGTCGCGTCCGCTGCGAGCATCTCGACGCTGAGATGGGTCACGGCGCTTCCCTTGGTTGGACGGGAGGGAGGACTTGGGTGGACGGGTGGGGGAGAAGGGGGTTACCCGGCGGATGCGGCCAGCGCGCGCAATGCGGCCACCGCCCGCCCGGCGATCTGCTGCGGGGTTCCGGAGACGTCGACCGCGACGCCCGCCTCGTCCGGCCCGAGGGGTTCGAGCGTGGCGAACTGCGAGTCGAGCAGCGCGGTCGGCATGAAGTGGCCCTTGCGCTCGGCCATCCGCGCCTGGATCAGCGCGCGGTCACCGGTCAGGTGCAGGAAGACGAGGCCGGGGGCGGCGGCCCGCAGCCGGTCGCGGTAGGCCCGCTTCAGCGCGGAGCTGCTGACCACCCCGCCGTGACCGGCCCGGTCGTGCGCCCAGGCACCGATCGCATCCAGCCAGGGGCCGCGGTCGGCGTCGTCCAGCGGGACGCCGGCCGTCATCTTGGCGATGTTGGCCGGGGGATGGAAGTCGTCGCCCTCGGCGTACGGGACGCCCAGTTCGGCGGCCACCAGCGGGCCGATCGTGGTCTTGCCGGTGCCGGCCACGCCCATCACGACGATGACGTCAGGGGCGGCGTCGGGAGTGCTCATCCCGGGTTACCTCGCTGTCTTCCTTGACCCCGTGCATGCCCCACTGAAACCCATTAGGTACGACGTATTCAAGAGTCTGTGATGCAAACGTCATACTTAATTGGCCGGGATGCGGGAACGTACCCTTACTCCATGGAGAACGAGGGGAAGGGCCTGCACGGCCGCGTGCTGGAGGCCCTCGGGCCCGAGATCACCGCGGGCGACCACCCTCCGGGCACGGTCCTGCGCACCGACGAACTGGCGCAGCGCTTCGACGTCTCGCGCACGGTCATCCGCGAGGCGGTCCGGGTCCTGGAATCCATGCAGCTGGTCGCCTCCCGGCGCCGGGTGGGGGTGACCGTCCGCCCCACCGAGGAGTGGAACGTCTACGACCCGCGGGTCATCGGCTGGCGGCTGACCGGCCGGGACCGCCCCCGCCAGCTGCGCTCACTGACCGTTCTGCGCTCGGCGGTCGAGCCGGTCGCCGCGGGGCTCGCCGCCGAGCACGCCACCCCCGCGCAGTGCGCCGAGCTCACCGAGCACGCGATGGGCATGGTCGCCACCTCCCGCGGCCAGCAGCTCGACGCGTATCTGGTCCACGACGTGGCCTTCCACCGCGTGATCCTCACCGCCTCCGGCAACGAGATGTTCGCCCGCCTCGCGGACGTCGTCGCGGCCGTCCTGACCGGCCGCACCCACCACCACGTCATGTTCACCGACCCCGACCCGGCCGCGGTCACCCTTCACGTCCAGGTCGCGGAGGCGGTCCGCACGGGCGACGCGAGTGCCGCGGAGCGGCTGACCCGTGAGATCACGACGGGCGCGATGGCCGAACTGGACGTTTTGGCACCCTAGTTGGGCCGCCACGCACTCGTCCGTCCCGCCGTCGAGGCCGGTGGGGTGCACGTCAGAACAGCGGCTGCTGGCCGGGGAAGGGCGGCTCCTCGGGGTCGAAGAGCGGCTCGGCGGGGGCCATCAGCGGGGCGATCCGCCGCGACCCCGGACAGGAGATCAGCTCCAGCCCCGTCCGCCGCCCCGGCGGGTCATGCCGCGCGAAGCGGCCGCCGACAACGGCGATCTCTCGAGTACAGACGGGGCACGCACGACGCGGACTGGACATGCGTCCATTGTTCCCCGCGCGCCTGCCGGCGAGGGACCACCCCCACCGGCCCTGACTTCCCCCCTCGCCGGAGGGGACGGACAGGTACGTGGGTCACACCCCGGCCGGCGGGACGTACGTGCCCCAGACACCCCGAAGCGCGTCGCACACCTCGCCCACCGTCGCCCGCGCGCGGAGCGCGTCCCGCATCGGGGGGAGGACGTTGTCCGGGGACTCCGCGGTCTTGCGGAGGGTGTCGAGGGCGGCGGTCACGGCGCGGGCGTCGCGGCGGGACCGCAGCTGGGCGAGGCGTTCGACCTGCTGGGTCTCGATCGCGGGGTCGACGCGCAGCGGCTCGTACGGTTCCTCCTCGTCGAGGAGGAAGCGGTTGACGCCGACGACGATCCGCTCACCGGCGTCCGTCTCCTGCGCGATGCGGTACGCGTTGCGCTCGATCTCCTCCTTCTGGAATCCGTGTTCGATGGCGGCGACCGCGCCGCCCATCTCCTCGACCCGCCGCATCAGCGCGAGGGCGGCCTCCTCCACGTCGTCGGTCATCGACTCGACCGCGTAGGAGCCGGCGAACGGGTCGACGGTGGCGGTCACATCGGTCTCGTGGGCCAGCACCTGCTGGGTGCGGAGGGCGAGCCGGGCCGCCTTGTCGGTCGGCAGGGCGATCGCCTCGTCGAAGGAGTTGGTGTGCAGCGACTGGGTGCCGCCGAGCACCGCGGCCAGGGCCTGGACCGTGACCCGGGCGAGGTTCACCTCCGGCTGCTGGGCGGTGAGTTGCACGCCGGCCGTCTGGGTGTGGAAGCGCAGCATGAGGGATTTGGGATTCCGGGCGCCGAATTCCTCGCGCATGACGCGGGCCCAGATGCGCCGTGCGGCACGGAATTTGGCGACCTCTTCGAGGAGGGTGGTGCGGGAGACGAAGAAGAAGGACAGCCGGGGGGCGAAGCCGTCGACGTCCATGCCGGCGGCGAGGGCGGTCCGGACGTACTCGATGCCGTTGGCGAGGGTGAACGCGATCTCCTGAGCGGGGGAGGCACCGGCCTCCGCCATGTGGTAGCCGGAGATCGAGATGGTGTTCCAGCGGGGGATCTCGGTGCGGCAGTACTGGAACACGTCCGAGACCAGCCGCAGCGAGGGCGCCGGCGGGAAGATGTACGTGCCGCGGGCGATGTACTCCTTCAGGATGTCGTTCTGGACGGTGCCGGTGAGGTGGCCGGGCGGCACCCCTTCTTCCTCGCCGACCAGTTGGTAGAGGAGCAGCAGCAGCGCCGCGGGGGCGTTGATCGTCATGGACGTGGACACCTTGTCCAGCGGGATGCCGCCGAACAGCACCCGCATGTCCTCGACGGAGTCGATGGCCACCCCCACCTTGCCGACCTCGCCGGAGGCGATCGGGGTGTCGGAGTCGTGGCCCATCTGGGTCGGCAGGTCGAAGGCGACCGACAGGCCGGTGGTGCCGTGGGCGATCAGGCGGCGGTAGCGGGCGTTGGACTCCCGGGCGGTGCCGAAGCCCGCGTACTGGCGCATCGTCCAGGGCCGTCCGGCGTACATCGTCGGGTGGATGCCGCGGGTGTAGGGGTAGCTGCCGGGCGCGCCGAGGCGGCGTTCCGGGTCCCAGCCGGCCAGCGCCTCCGGCCCGTACACCGGCTCGACGGGCAGCCCGCTCTCGTTGTGCCGCACACTGCCCGGTTCCTGCGCCATGGAAGTACGCCTCCGCCTGGGTGACCGCGATCCGGTGGTTCTTTTCCGACGGTCGGTGCACCGTCGTCACGGTTTTACGCCTTGCTCACAGCATGCCCGCAGGTTCGCCACGCCGCAGCGCTGGGAAGCATCACCACTGGCCGGTCGGGCCGCCCAGATCCGGGGGTAGCGCATGAGGCGGAGCAGCGGAAGACGTACGGCGCCGGTGGCGGCCGCGGTGCTGGCGGTGGCCGCGCTCGCGGTGGGCTGCCGGCCGGTGACGGTGACGAGGACCGGCGCGCCGGACAGCAAGGGCGTCCGCTACGCCCCGACCACGCCCGCTCCCCCGCCGCTGACCGCGCGTACCGCGCCCGCGGCCCGGCACACCGCCCCGGCCCGCCCGCCCCGCACCGGGCATCCGGCGCCGCGGGCCCGCGCACGGTGATGGCGGTGGGCGCACACGGCGGGCAGGTCCGTGAACTCCAGGCGCGATTGACCCAGCTGGGTCTGTTCGACCGCGCCCCGACGGGCTATTACGCCTCGGTCACCGCCGCCGCGGTCCGTACGTTCCAGAAGCAGCAGCGGCTGCCGCGTACGGGCACGGTGCAGCCCGCGGCCTGGCGTGCGCTGCGGGCCCGGACCCGTGAGCCGTCGCGCACGGAGCTCTATCCGCCGACGACCAGGCCGGTCGGCGTCCCGGACGCGCGCTGCCTGCGGGGCCGGGTGATCTGCATCAGCAAGCGGAGCAACACCCTGGCCTGGGTGGTCGACGGGCGGGTGGTGTCCGCGATGGACGTGCGGTTCGGCTCGCAGTACACCCCGACCCGGGAAGGCACCTTCGCCATCGCCTTCAAGAGCCGGCGCCACGTCTCGACGCTCTATCACACGGCCATGCCGTACGCGATGTTCTTCAGCGGGGGCCAGGCGGTCCACTATTCCGCCGACTTCGCGGCCCGCGGCTACGGCGGCGCCTCGCACGGCTGCGTCAACGTCCGGGACAAGGACAAGATCGCGGCGCTGTTCGCCGCGGTGCACAAGGGGACCAAGGTGGTCGTCTACCGCTAGGGCCTGTCCGACCCTGACCCATCAGAGAGGCCCTAGGGGCGGATCACCGAGAAGAAGGAGAAGGGCGCGGGCAGGGCCGGGGGAACGTGCCCCGCCCGCGCCAAATGCGCTGAGCCGTGGGTACGGGGGGAACCCCGGCTCGTCGCGCAGCCGATGACCAGTCGGCTTCACTCAGTACTGCGTCACCGGCTCGAAAAACGTCACACCCCGCCGGAGGCGGTGGCGCTCGGGGTCGCCCCGGCGGGATCCGTGCCGGTCACGGACGGGGTGGGGGCGGGGGTGGAGGCGCCCGGGGGACTGGGCGGGCTGGTCGCCCTCCTCGTCGCCGGAGCCGGCGCTCTCGCCGGTGCCGCCGGTGGGTGCGGTGCCGGTGAGGCCGCTGCCGAAGCCATCGTTGTCACCCGAGCCGCCGCCGGACTGATAGCGCGCCAGATACGCGCGGCAGAAGGCGTGCACCTTCTCCGCGCCACCGGCCCGGCGTTCGAGGCGCTGCCGCGTCTCGCGGTCCATGCGGTCCCGGTTGCCGGACTCGTACTGCTGACAGAGCGTGAGCAAAAGCTTCTTCTTGGCGCCCTGGCCGGGGTCGCCCTTCTTGCCGCCCTGGTCGCCGTGCCGGCCGGGCGTACCGCTGCCCGGCACGCCGGTCGCGCCGGGGCTGGCCCCGGGCGTCCCGGTGTCGGAGGGCGCGGTGGACGTCCCGCCGTGCGTGGCGTCGGGCGTGCTGCCCGTGGTGCCGTCGGTCTGGGCCTCGCCGGGCTCAGTGGTGGCCACCGGGCCGGGCGTCTCGGCGGACGAGGCGCTGGATCCCGGTTCGGGACCGCCGCCACCACGGAAAGGGCCGGGCAGGACTCCCGCTCCGGCCGCGACGGCGACCCCGCCGATGGCGCAGGCCGCGAGCGCGACGGCGAAGCCGCGCCGGAAGGGGCGGGCGAACCGGGTGCGTTCGGTGACGGCGGTGGCATGGACCGTCGGCGCGGCGGCGTCGGAGCCGCGGCCCGCCGAACGGGCGCCGGAGCCGTGCGGAACGCGGCGACGGCGGCCTCTTCGCCGGGCAGCGGCGCGGCCTCGGGGGCCCGGGCGCCGACCGCGGCGGCGGCCGCCAGCAGCTGTTCGAGTTCCTGTGCGCCGGCGCCGTACGGGGAACCGACCCGTTCACCACGCAGCATCCGCTCCGCGGTGTCCTTGTCGAGCCAGTCGTACCGATCGTCGGCCATCACATGTCCTTCTGCGTTCGTGCGGCCGATTCCGTCACACCCCGTAGGCGGGAATCCGCCACGTCCCCGGGGCGCTGCTGTTCGGGGAGGTGGTCCCCGGCGCGCTGCGGGTCGCCGATCAGTTCGGCGAGCTTCCGGAGTCCGCGGTGTGCGGCGGTGCGTACCGCACCGGGCCGTTTGCCGAGCACCTCGGCCGCGCTCTTGGCGTCGAGCCCGACCACCACCCGGAGCACCACGGCCTCGGCCTGGTCCTGCGGCAGCCGGGATATCAGCTGCATGGTGCGGCCGGTGCCGAGGGCCTCCAGGGCCTCACCGGCGGTGTCGGACGTCGCCGGGGTGTCGGCCAGTTCGCTCTCGTCGCCGCCGATCGCCGGGCGCCGGCCGCGCATCCGGATGTGGTCCAGGGCGCGGTTGCGGGCGATCCGGGCGGCCCAGCCGCGGAAGCGGTCGGCGTCGCCGCTGAAGCGGGCGAGGTCGCGGGTTATCTGCAGCCAGGCCTCGGAGGTGACGTCCTCAACATCCGCTTCGCTCACCAACGTCCGCACATACCCCAGAAGTCGGGGGTGTACGGCGCGGTAGACGGTACGGAACGCTGCCTCGTCGCCGTCCTGCGCCGCCTGTACGGCCACCGTCAGCCGGCGGTCGTCCGGCTGAATGTCGTCCCCTCGCACGGGTCCATCCTGTCGCACGTGGAATGTCCGCCGCCCGGTCCTTGCTGGTTCAGTGCTTCGCTTCGCCGTCGATCGGGGCGCTGGGGGGAAAACCCCGGTAACCCCGCCGTTCCTGCTGACCGTAACCCGTGCGCACACCCGCTCCGCACCCGGGCCGGAATGCGGGCCGCACGGGACCGGAAAACGGGAGACCGTGCGCCCACCGGCGCGGATGCGCACGTTACGGGCCTGGCCGGGCCCGCGTCCAGACCACTGGCCGTACCACCGCCCGCACCCCGTGTGACGCTTTCGGGCCGTCCGGCGCTGTACCGGATAGAGGGCCGACACGGCCCTCCACGAACGACGGCCGGGGCCTCTCCTGTGGGGGGTGGCGGCCCCGGCCGTCCTCGTGGACTCAGGCCGTCCCGTTACGGAGGCTGAGTTCTCTCACCCGTTTCTTACCGGGTGGCGGCCCGCTCGGCGGCCGCGTTCCTCATCAACCGGACAACCCCGCCTTCTTGGCCAGGGCCGTGAAGGCCGTCCAGGACAGGGCCGGCGTCCGCGGGTCCCAGGTCTTCTGCGCCAGTGCCGCCAGCGGCATCCGGATCCCGGCGGCCACCTGCGGCGCGGTCTGCGCCTGGGACCGGTCGCACCAGATCGCGAAGCGCGCGCCGGGGATCCGGTCCGGGCCGGTCATGGCGGCGGGGACGTTCACCGCCCTCGTTCCACGGATGACCATCGGCGTCCAGTCCCGGTAGATGCGCTCGCCGGTGGGATAGGTGAACTGGTTGGGCTGGCCGAGGACGTAATAGAGGTACTCGTCGTTGAAGTTCAGCACGTTGCGGCCCTCCTTCAGGAAGGCCTCGGGGGGCCGCTTGCCGATCTCCTTGCCGGTCCAGTACGCGACCGTCCGGTTCTTGTCGGCGGAGACCACCCCGCCGGTGAAGAAGCCGTCGTTCCAGGCCTCGATCCGGTTCTTGCCCTGGCCCTCGACGGTCTTCTGCCGGTCGTTGAGCCAGCCGGTGGTCAGGTCCTCGATGGTGCCGTTGTTCCCGTACTTCTCCCGCGCGGCCCGGGCCAGCTGCGGGTACGAGGTGGACGGCGAGGACGACATCAGCGCCTGGTACTCGTCACCGCCCAGGTGCCAGTAGGCGGGGGCGCCCTTGGGGTTGGTGAACAGCTGGCTCATCTCGCGCAGCAGCGAGTCGATCAGCGGACCGGCCTTGGGGTTGGAGATGTCGATCGCGCCCCGGATCACCCGGCCCGAGGCGTTGCGCAGCTGGAGGTCGGGATAGTGGTCCAGCACGGCGCCGAGGTGGCCGGGCGAGTCCAGTTCCGGGACGACGGAGATGTGCAGGCTCCGGGCGAGCGCGATGATCCGGCGGACCTGGGCCTTGGTGAGGTGGTCGGCGGAGACCACCTCGGGGTGGGTGTCGCTCTGGATGCGGAAGCCCTGGTCGTCGGAGAAGTGCAGCTGGAACTGGTTGAGCTTGAGGTCGGCGATCTCCCGCAGCCGGGCGTTGATCCAGTCCTCGGTGAACGGCTTGCGCGCGTTGTCCAGCGACATGCCGCGCTGCGGCCGGCCCGGGCGGTCGTTGACGGTGCCCTCGGGGAGCCCGCCGGCGGCGCGGACGGCCTGCTTGATCGTGCGGGTGCCGTAGAAAATTCCGGCGTCGGTGGGGGCCGTGAGAGTGAGCCGGGTCCCTTTGGCGGTGAGGGTGTAGGCCTCGTCGGCGGCACCCTGGACGGGCAGGTTGTTGCCCTGTTTTCCGCCGTTCTTCCCGGAGAGCTTCACCTCGATGTCTCCGGGGCGTACCGGCTCGTCGCCGTAGACAACGGTCAGGCCGCCCAGGTCACGGGCCATCAGGGCGGCCTCGTCGGCGACGTTGCTCCCCTTGCCGGCCGGGACCACCACCCGGGCTCCCTTGGAGGGGCGCCAGCCGGGCCCCTCGGCCCGGCGGAAATCGCGTACGGCCGGGATGACCTGCGGCGTTCCCGTGACCGGCGCCCAACTGGGGGTCACTGCGGGGTTCACCTTGGCGCTGGTGCTGCCGGGGGACTCGGTCTCGGCGGAGTGGGAGCAGCCGGTGAGCAGCAGCGCGCCGGTGAGCGCCGCGGCCGGCAGCGCGGCGCGCGACGGCCGCATCGGGTTCGACATCGTGCAATCCTCACTTTTCGGGGCGAAGGCATTGCCAGGTGTGCGGGGCCGGTCGTCCACCGGATGCGCTGGGGCTCTCCCCTCCGAGTGAAATTCGCGCATCCGTCGGACAGCTGTCGACAGGCGTCGTTAGCGTGGCGTCCTCGTTCGTCACCCCTTTCCCAGGGCTCTCCTGGAACCACCGGATACCGCCGGGGTGTCGTGTTCCACGCACCACCGCCACACCCGTCGCCGCTTCGTTCCGCGTCCCGGCGTCGGTCCGCTTCCCTCAGCTTCCGTCAGTCGCCCGCCCCGCACCTGTCGAACAGACCCGATCGCATCCGTCCGAGGAGCCCACGCTGTCCGGTGACACCCCGGCCGCCCGGCCGACGCTGCGCCCCCAGCCCGCACGGTGCGGCATACCTTCACAGGTCCCCTCCGCCGCCGTGCCGCGACCCCGCCCCGACGGCACGGGGCTGCGCCGCCTCAACGCCCTGGACCGGGACGGTGCCCTGGCCGCGCTGCTGCGCTGCTGCGGCAGCCGCGAGTGGGCCGGCCAGGTCGCCGACCGGCGCCCGTACCGGGATCCGGAGGCCCTGCTCGCCGCCGCCGACCGGGCGTTCGCCGGCCTCCCGGCGGCCGGCCTGGACGAGGCACTCGCCGCCGAGTCCCCGCCGCGGCCCCCGGCCGGCGCCCACGGAGCCGGCACACCGACCGCCCGTACCGCCCTGAATGCCGCATACGCCGCATACGAGCAGCGCTTCCGTCACGCTTTCGTGATCTGCCTGGACGGCTGCCGGGAGGAGGAGGCGCTCGACCAGATCCTTTTCGGCATCCGCATACGGCTGGGCAACGGCCCGGACGAGGAGCGGGCGGCCACCGCGGAGCAGCTCCGGCGGGTGGCCCGCGGCCGGCTGCGCCGCCTGGCGGCCTGAGACCGGCGCCCGCCACCGGCACGGGCCCGAGCTCGCAGCAATCACGCCGTACGACCCGTAAGGCCCCGGTTCGTCCTTGTGTGATAGCCCGTTGGTGCCTGTTTGATCACACCTAAGGACCCCCGCGCGAGGAACCGACAGCTCGTCGATACGATGACGAGCGGCCGGTGGACCGTACCCGGCCGGGCCCGACCGACAGAGAAGCCGGCTGGCGCCCCAATCCCCGCTCCCGGAGGGTTTTTCCGTGCCGGCTGGAACGCTGTACCGCGGCCGGGAAGGCATGTGGTCCTGGGTGGCTCACCGAGTCACCGGCGTCCTCATCTTCTTCTTCCTGTTCGTACACGTCCTCGACACCGCTCTCGTCCGCGTCTCTCCCGACGCGTACGACAACGTCGTTGCGACCTACAAGACGCCGATCGTCAATGTGATGGAGTACGGCCTGGTGGCCGCCATCCTCTTCCACGCTCTCAACGGCCTGCGGGTCGTCCTGGTCGACTTCTGGTCGAAGGGCCCGAGGTACCAGAAGCAGATGCTGTGGACCGTCGTGGGTGTCTGGGTCGTGCTGATGGCCGGTGCCTTCTACCCCGTGCTGCAGCACACGCTGCGCACGCTGTTCGGGAGCTGACGCGAGATGTCCGCTGAAACCACTTCCGCAGACGCCACCGCGAGCGACGTCCGCCTCTACGACGTGGACAACCCGGCCCCGGTCATCGAGCCGCCGCGCAAGCGCACCAAGAAGACCGGTCGCGCCTCCCGGGGCAACTTCGAGATGCAGGCCTGGCTGTTCATGCGGCTGTCCGGCATCGTGCTGGTCGTCCTGGTCCTGGGCCACCTGCTGATCCAGCTCGTGCTCGACGGCGGTGTCTCCAAGATCGGCTTCGCCTTCGTCGCCGGCCGCTGGGCCTCGCCGTTCTGGCAGGTCTGGGACCTGCTGATGCTGTGGCTGGCCATGCTGCACGGCGCCAACGGCCTGCGCACCGTCATCAACGACTACGCGCAGCGGGACAACACCCGCTTCTGGCTGAAGATGCTGCTGTACACCGCGACGGTGTTCACCGTCCTGCTGGGCACGCTGGTGATCTTCACCTTCGACCCGAACATCTCCTGAAGCCGGGGCTGACTGGAACCATGAAGATCCACAAGTACGACACCGTCATCGTCGGCGCCGGCGGCGCGGGCATGCGTGCCGCCATCGAGGCGACCAAGCGCAGCCGCACCGCGGTCCTGACGAAGCTCTACCCGACCCGCTCCCACACCGGCGCCGCCCAGGGCGGTATGGCCGCCGCCCTCGCGAACGTCGAGGAGGACAACTGGGAGTGGCACACCTTCGACACGGTCAAGGGCGGTGACTACCTGGTCGACCAGGACGCCGCCGAGATCCTGGCGAAGGAGGCCATCGACTCGGTCCTCGACCTGGAGAAGATGGGCCTGCCGTTCAACCGCACGCCGGACGGCACGATCGACCAGCGCCGCTTCGGCGGTCACTCCCGCAACCACGGTGAGCCCCGGTCCGCCGGTCCTGCTACGCCGCGGACCGCACCGGCCACATGATCCTCCAGACGCTGTACCAGAACTGCGTCAAGGAGGGCGTGGAGTTCTTCAACGAGTTCTACGTCCTGGACCAGCTGATCACC
This sequence comes from Streptomyces endophytica, assembly GCF_026153355.1. GTDB lineage: Bacteria > Actinomycetota > Actinomycetes > Streptomycetales > Streptomycetaceae > Streptomyces > Streptomyces endophytica. The sequence goes on from NZ_CP110636.1 coordinate 1,104,177, forward strand.
GAGGTCGATGGCGTCAAGAAGTCGGCCGGTGTGGTGGCGTACGAGCTCGCCACCGGCGAGATCCACGTCTTCCAGGCGAAGGCCGTCATCTACGCCTCCGGCGGCTGCGGCAAGTTCTTCAAGGTGACCTCCAACGCGCACACCCTGACCGGTGACGGCCAGGCCGCCGTCTACCGCCGCGGGCTGCCGCTGGAGGACATGGAGTTCTTCCAGTTCCACCCGACCGGCATCTGGCGGATGGGCATCCTGCTGACGGAGGGCGCCCGCGGTGAGGGCGGCATCCTCCGCAACAAGGACGGCGAGCGCTTCATGGAGAAGTACGCGCCGGTCATGAAGGACCTCGCGTCCCGTGACGTCGTCTCGCGCTCCATCTACACCGAGATCCGCGAGGGCCGCGGCTGCGGTCCCGAGGGCGACCACGTCTACCTCGACCTGACGCACCTTCCGCCGGAGCAGCTGGACGCCAAGCTCCCGGACATCACCGAGTTCGCGCGCACGTACCTCGGCATCGAGCCCTACACGGACCCGATCCCGATCCAGCCCACCGCGCACTACGCCATGGGCGGCATCCCGACCAACGTCGAGGGTGAGGTCCTGGCGGACAACACCACGGTCGTCCCGGGCCTGTACGCGGCCGGCGAGGTCGCCTGCGTCTCCGTGCACGGCGCCAACCGCCTCGGCACCAACTCGCTGCTGGACATCAACGTCTTCGGCCGCCGGGCCGGCATCGCGGCGGCGGAGTACTCGGCCACCGCCGAGTACGTCGAGCTCCCCGAGGACCCGGCGAAGCTGGTCCAGGAGCAGGTCGAGCGGCTGCGCGCGGCCACCGGCAGCGAGCGGGTCACCGAGATCCGCAAGGAGCTGCAGGAGACCATGGACGCCAACGTGATGGTGTTCCGCACCGAGCAGACGATCAAGACCGCGGTCGAGAAGATCGGCGAGCTGCGCGAGCGGTACCTGAACGTGTCCATCCAGGACAAGGGCAAGCGGTTCAACACCGACCTGCTGGAGGCCATCGAGCTGGGCAACCTGCTCGACCTGGCCGAGGTCATGGCCGTGTCCGCGCTGGCCCGCAAGGAGTCCCGCGGCGGTCACTACCGCGAGGACTACCCCAACCGCGACGACGTCAACTTCATGCGGCACACCATGGCGTACCGCGAGGTGGGCGACGACGGCGCCGAGTCGATCCGTCTCGACTACAAGCCGGTCGTGCAGACCCGCTACCAGCCGATGGAGCGTAAGTACTGATGGCTACCCCGACCCTGGAGAAGGCGGCCGAGGCCGGCCAGCCCGAGCCCGGCTTCGCCGACTCCCCGTACATCACGGTCACCTTCCGGATCCGCCGGTTCAACCCGGAGGTCTCCGAGGAGGCCAGCTGGCAGGACTTCCAGCTGGAGATCGACCCCAAGGAGCGCGTCCTGGACGCCCTCCACAAGATCAAGTGGGAGCTGGACGGGTCGCTGACCTTCCGCCGTTCCTGCGCCCACGGCATCTGCGGTTCGGACGCCATGCGGATCAACGGCCGCAACCGTCTCGCCTGCAAGACGCTGATCAAGGACATCAACCCGGAGAAGCCGATCACGGTCGAGGCCATCAAGGGCCTGACGGTGCTGAAGGACCTTGTCGTCGACATGGAGCCCTTCTTCCAGGCGTACCGGGACGTGATGCCGTTCCTCATCACGACCGGCAACGAGCCGACCCGTGAGCGCCGGCAGTCCGCCGAGGACCGCGAGCGCTTCGACGACACCACCAAGTGCATCCTGTGCGCCGCCTGCACGTCCTCGTGCCCGGTGTTCTGGAACGACGGCCAGTACTTCGGCCCGGCGGCGATCGTCAACGCGCACCGCTTCATCTTCGACTCGCGCGACGAGGGCGGCGAGCAGCGCCTGGAGATCCTCAACGACAAGGACGGCGTCTGGCGCTGCCGGACGACCTTCAACTGCTCCGAGGCGTGCCCGCGTGGCATCGAGGTCACCAAGGCCATCCAGGAGGTCAAGCGGGCGCTGATCACGCGGCGCTTCTAGTACCGCCGTTCAGCGCCGGACGGCGGCCCGGGCCGTGGCCCGGACGCCGGCCGGGACCGGAACGTCCCCGAGGGCCCCGCCCCCGTACGCACGGGAGCGGGGCCCTTCGGCGTGCCCGCCCGCGGAGCGGGGCCCTCCGGCGGCCCCGGCCGGCTCCCGTTCCGCCGCCGGGTAGACCAGCACCGGCGGCAGCGCGTCGTCCACCAGCGCGATGGGCACGCCCCGGCAGAAGTACGAGGGCACGAACACCAGCCCCCGCCCCTGGAGGAACAGCTCGCGCTCCACCGGGTACGCCACCTCCAGCACCGGCGGCCGCCAGCGCATCACCGGCCCGAACGTCCGCAGCATCGCCTCCGCCCCGGACTGCGCCAGGGCGTGCACCCGCAACGCCCGGTCCGCGCCCACCCGCCCGGCGATCCGCGGCCAGGCCGGCGCGACCGCCAGGTGGTGGTACGTCCGCAGGCTGCGCGCCAGTTGGCGCAGCGCGGCCGGTTCGCCCTCCCCGATGCCGCGCGCCTCGCCCGGCAGCGCCCGGTGCCCGGCCAGCAGCGCCACCTCGGCGCGCAGCCGCGCGCGCGGGGTGCGCATCACCGCTTCCAGCCCCGGTTCGACGCCCTCCAGCGCCGCGTAGGGCGTGAGGAAATCCGGGAAGTAGCCGCGCAGCGGCACCAGCGGGAACAGGGTCCGCACCGGCCCGGGGCCGTGCCGCACCGCATGCTGGCGCCAGGCGGCCAGCGCCGGCTCGCCGCGGTCCTCCCGCAGGATCTGCAGGCTCAGCGCGGTCTCCCAGAGCGGGTCGGCGCCCTCCGCCACCCTGGTACGCGCCAGATCCTGCCCGGTGAAGTGCACTCGTAACACGGCAGCCCCCTGCTCCCCCACCGCTCCCCCGAACGGCGTGCACAAGAGGATCGGCCGGGTGGGCGGGTCATGGCAAGCGGAAAGCGCAAGAAGCTTTACGGCCTTCTTGGGGCGGGCGCGTCATCGCGGTGTGGACGGGTGCGTCGTCGGAGGTGGGCGGGCGCGTCGTCGGAGGTGGACGGGCGCGTCGTTGGCGGGTGGACGGGCGCGTCCTTGGCGGGTGGGCGGGTGCTCCTTCGCCGTGTGGGTGGGCGAACGGGCCGTGTGGGGCGGGCGCGGGGCGCCGGCCGCCGTCCGGGGCGGGTGCTCAGGCCGAGCGCAGGGCCAGGGACGCCAGCGCCTCGTCCTCGGCCCGCCGCTGCTGCATGGTCCGTGCGTACGCCTCCAGGGCGGCCCTGCGTCGCACCAACTCACCTATCTCCGCGTCGAGTTGGGCCATCCGGCGCTGCACCACCCCGTTGGAGTGGGTGCACGGCACCAGCCCGGGGCCGCCCTGGGCGCAGGGCAGCAGGCCGCGGATCTCGTCGGTGTTCAGCCCCGCGGCGAGCATCTCCCGGACCCGCCGGACGCTCTCCACCGCCTCCTCGCCGCAATAGCGCCGATAGCCGTTCGCATCCCGCTCGGCACTCAGCAACCCCTGCTGCTCGTAGTAGCGCAGCACCCGCGCACTGACCCCCGTACGCCGCGCCAGCTCACCGATCCGCATCCGACCGACCCCTCTTCGTGCCGAATCCTCGTACGAATGCTCGTACCGCATCCGCGTACCGGCCCAGCGGCCCGCGCCGGCCACCACCTTCCGTCACTGGCTGCCGACTTGACCCTGACACCGGTGTCACACTGCAACCTCTTCCGCATGACGCAGATTCCCGCATCCTCGACCACCCTTCCGAAGCTGGCCACCACCGTCGCCGGTGACCCCGCCGGGCCCGGCCTCCTGCTGGCCCACGGCGCGACCGGCAGCGTCGTCAGCAACTACGGCGGCCTCATACCGACCCTGACCGCCACCGGCCACCACGTCGTGGCCCCCGACTACCCCGGCTCCGGCAACACCCCGCGCGCAACCGGCCCGTTGGAGCTGGACGCCCTGGCCGACGCCCTGGTCGCCGAGGCCACCGCGGCCGGCATGGACACCTTCACCCTGATCGGCTACTCCATGGGCACCGCCGTGGCCGTACGGGCCGCGGCCCGGCACCCCGAGCGGGCCCGTGGCCTGATCCTGACCGCCGGTCTCGCCAAGGCGGACGCCCGGACCACGGTCTGGCTCGACCTCTGGCTGCGCCTCCTGGAGCGCGGGGATCACGTCGGCTTCGCCCAGGTGCGGGCCCTCGGCGGCCTGGCCCCCGAGAGGTTCAACGCCCTCTCCCCCGCCGAGCGCGCGGCCGTCCTGGACCCCGACCCGTCCCTGCCGCCCGCCGGCTCCGCCGAACAGGCCGCGCTGGTACGCGTCCTGGACACCACCGCCGACCTGCCCACCCTCACCGTGCCCACGCTGGTCATCGCCACCACTCTGGACACCCTGCTGCACCCGTCCCACTCCCGTTACCTGGCCGACCACATCCCCGGCGCCGAGTACGCGGAGATCGCCACCGGTCACCTCCCGTTCGTCGAACGGCCGGAGGAGTGGCAGGAGTTGATCCACACCTTCCTGGCCAAGCACGGGCTGTGAGGCGGCGGTCCGGTACTGACGAACGTCTCCGTCGTCCCCTGACGTTCGTCAGTACCGCCCGCACACCGCCCTGCTTACGCTCGCCCCTATGACACCCACGACAGCCACGACAGCCACGACAGCCACGACAGCCGTGAAGCGCGTGAAGCATGTTCAGCACGTGAAGCACGTGAAGCACTTCCGGGATCAACTCCGCCGCGGTGCGGTCGCGTTAGTCCTCGCCGCTACGTTGCCGCTGCCGCTCGCCGGCGCCGCCCTCGCCGCCCCCCAGGCGACCCAGGCGGCCCAGGCGACCCAGGCGGCCCAGGCGGCGCCGGCCGTCGCCCCGGCTCCCCCGCCTCCCCCGGCGGCCACCACGCTCCACCTCCCGCGCCCCACCGGCCCCTACGCCATCGGGCGCGACACCCTGCACCTCACCGACCCGCAGCGCCGGGACCCCTGGGTGCCCTCCGCGGGCGCACGGGAGGTGATGGCCTCGCTGTACTACCCGGCCCGCCCGGCACCGGCCACCACCGCGCCCCGTACATGAACACCAGGGAGGCCCAGCTCCTCCTCCAGGGCATCCACCGCGCCAATCTGCCGGCCGAGATGCTCGCCGCCACCCGTACCCACGCCCGCACCGACGCCCGGCCGGCCCCCGGCAGGCACCCGCTGGTGGTGCTCTCCCCGGCTTCTCCCTCAATCGCGCCACGCTCTCCCTGCTCTCCGAGGAACTCGCCTCGCACGGCTACGTGGTCGCCCTCCTCGACCACGCCTACGAATCCTTCGGCACGGCCTTCCCCGGCGGCCGCACCCTCACCTGCGTCGCCTGCGACACGGTCGAGAAGGCACCAGGGGACGTACGGAGGCGGCTGATGGCCAAGGTCGCCACCGGCCGCGCCGCCGACATCCGCTTCGTCCTCGACGCCCTGACGAGGACGGGTCGGCACGGGAAGCACGAGCTCCGCGGGACGCACCCCGCCTGGCGGTACTCCGCCGTGATCGACACCCGGCGGATCGGCGTCGCCGGGCACTCCATCGGCGGCAACAGCGCCGCGGCCGCCATGGCGGCCGATCCCCGTATCCGCGCCGGCATCAACATGGACGGCACGTTCTTCGCACCCGTCCCCCGCGGCGGGCTCGACGGCCGCCCGTTCCTGATGCTCGGCGCGCTCAACGGCCACTCACCGCACGACGAGGACACCAGCTGGCTGCGCGACTGGCGGCGGCTGGACGGCTGGAAGCGCTGGCTCACGGTCCGCGACGCCGGTCACTTCAGCTTCATCGACATCCCGGTCCTGGGCGGCCAGCTCGGCGTCACCGACCCCACCGCCCCGCTCCCCGGCAAGCGCTCCGGCGAGATCACCCGCGACTACGTCACCGCCTTCTTCGACCAGCACCTGCGCGGCCTCCCGCGCCCGCTGCTGGACGGCCCGTCCGCGGCCGACCCGGAGGTGCTGTTCCAGAACCCGTGAGGAAAATGACGCGAGGGCGCGCGAGGGGCCAGCCCCTCACACGCCCTCGCTCGTCCCGCGCTCAGCCTTCCAGCACCTTGTCGAGAAACTCGTCCAGGTTCCGCACCGTGCGCTCGATCCGCGCCTCCACCGGCAGCGTCTCCTCGTGCCGCCCGGCGAGCTGGGACTGCTTGCGCCCGCGTACGTACAGCGAACACGCGAGGTCGGCGCAGAGGTACGTCCCGACGGTGTTTCCCTGCCGCCCGGACGGCCCGGCCCGCCGCGCGGCCAGCAGACTGACCCCCGACCCCGGGTGCCCGGTCATGCAGACCGAGCAGACCGTCGTCTTGGTGAAACTCCGCCGCACCCCCTGGGGCACCCTGAGAGTGACGCCGACGAGCCCGTCGCCCCGCGGCGCCACCAGATAGCTCCGGTCCGGCGCCCCGGGGTCCCGCCACCCCAGAAAGTCCAGGTCCTCCCACGGCAGCCCGGCCAGCCCCACCGGCAGATTGATCCGACTCGCCTCCCCCTTCGAGCAATTCACAAAGGAGGCACGTATCGCTTTTTCACCTACGGGGTCCATAACGCCCGAAGTTAACAGCGGTGGTCCGGTCCCGTCGCCCGAATTTCTTGCCGCGCGAGCAGATGACGATCAGGCCCCCGGCCTCATCATCCACGCCCGGGTCGTCTTCCGCGCGAGCCCGGCCCGCTCCGCCCGCCCCGCCCGTTCGGCACCGGCCTGCGCACGCTGCGGCGCCAGCTTGTCCCAGTCCGCCGGCTTCAGGAACAGCATCGCACCACCGTCGGGCGCCACCATGACGCCACCGAACGGCAGATCACCGGCGACCCAGACACCACCGTCCAGCCCCTGCGGCCAGCGGCGCCGCCCCGCCGCGTTGACGGCCTTCATCAAGGGCGCCCCGTGCCGGCCCCGGGTGGAGACCCGCACGGTGAAGACAGTGCCGTACCGGGTCCATTTCTCGCCCTTCTTGGACACCCGGTATGGAATTCGAGGGGTAGTGGCGCAGTACGCGCGCGCAACGGGTGACCCGAATTCCATACCCGACCCGGTAGAAAGTGAAGGCGGCCACGAACATCCCGGCGACCGTCAACAGCCACACGGCGAAGACGTTCGGGACACCGAGACGGACCAGCACTACGGGCAGCGCGCACAGCCCGAGGGCGAGCACGAGACGCAGCACGAGCAGCCGTACGAGAGCCGCGTAGGTGCGCCTCACCACCCGCGCCACGTCCACTGCACCGTCCGCCGGCCCGTCCGTCAGCCCGTCCGTCAGCCCGTCCGCCGGCAGGGCTCGGCTCAGCCCCAAGCCTGGTTGCCGCGGTTGTTGCGACGGCGGGTCGCGACGACGACGCCGATGATGATGCCGGCGACGACCAGCACGCCGAGGGCGATGCCACCGATGAGCAGGGCCTTGTCCTTGGCGCCCATGGGCGGGTTGGGGTCGGAGCCCTTGTCGGCGGCCGTGTCGGAGTACTTGCCCTTCGGCATCGGCAGCGGCCGGCCGCCGGACCTGCCGCGATGTCACGGCGCAGGGCGGGGCCCGGCTGGATGAAACCGTAGCCGTAGTGGGCGTCCGGGAGCTTGAGGTGCTTGTCCTTCTCGGTCTGCGCGAGACCGGCGGTCTTCACCAGGCGGTTGGCGATCTGGCCGGGGGTGAGATCGGGGAACTTCTGCTTGAGCAGGGCCGCGGCGGCGGACACGTAGGCGGTGGCGGCGGAACTGCCGTTCGCTGCGGTGTCGTAGTCGTGGTCGCTCTTGCCCATGGCGACGGCGACCTTCTCACCGGGCGCGAGCAGGTCGGTGTCCGCGTTGTAGTCGTTGGCGTCGGCCGCCTTGCCGTACTGGTCGACCGAGCCGACCCCGATGACACCGGGGCAGCCCACCGGATACGTCCTGCGAGTCAGGCCGTCGTTGCCCATGGCAGCCACGACCACCACACCCTTGTCGAGGGCGTAGTGGATGGATTCGCAGGTGTCGCCCTCCAGGTCGCCGCCGTAGGACATGTTGATCACGTCCGCGCCGTGCTCCACCGCCCAACGCGTGGCCTGCCCGCTGTTCTTGTACTCGGGAACGGGGAGGATCTTGGCGTCGGGCGCGAGGCCCTTGACGCCTTCGGAGCCGCCCGGCCCGTGGCCGTGCCCCGCGATGATCCCGGCCATCGCGGTGCCGTGGTCGCGGATGTCCTCGTTCGGCTTGAGGTACTTGGCGCCCTCGGCCTCCGTCGCCTTTCCGAAGTCCGGCCCGGGAAGGAACTGCCCTGTCAGGTCCTGGTGGGTCGTACGGAAACCACTGTCGAGCACGGCGACCGTCACGCCCTTGCCGGTGGCCTCCTTCCAGAGCTGCTGGGCCCCGAACGCCTCCAGCGGCCACTCGGCCTTCCGCACCTGGTCCGCGGAGGCGGTGCCGCCCGCGGACAGCAGCAGTGCTCCGGTCAGCGCAGCACCCACCGTCGCGCGCAGTGTTCGGGTGACCCTCATCCTTCGCTCCTTCTTGCCGTGCTGTCCGGCGGCCTTTTCCGCCTGAGGAAAGGCCCCGCACACATGAGAGTGCGGGGCCTTTCCTCATTGGCCGCATGCGACGTTATCGTCGGCCTACTCGATGACGCGAGGGGCAACGTTACGTTGCGGGTTCCAGGTCTCCTCGTCCTCGACGAGGTAGTCGGGGCGCTGCCCTGTGGTGCGCTCCTTCTCCTTGCCCTTGCCCTTCGCTCCGGCGGCGCCCATCATGCCCGCCTGCTTGCCGCCGCGGCTGCGGTGCAGGCCCGAGCCGCCCTGCTTCGCACCGCCCGCGGGGCCGCCCGGCTTGCCGACCAGTCCGCCGCGGGTACGCGCCTGCGGACCGCTGCGCCCGGCCGCGCCCTTGACACCGCCTGCCTTGCCGGCCGCTCCGGCGCCCGGCATGCCGCCGCGCATCCCGCCGGCACCACCGGCGCCCCGGGATCCGCCCATGCCACCGGGCATGCCGATGACACCGGGCGGGACCGCGCCCCCGGGGAAGCCCCCCGTGCCGCCGGTCACGCCGTGGCTGCCACCGGTCGTCCCGCCGCTGAAGGTGCCGCCGCCCGTCGGCGGGGCGAGGGTGCCGCCCTGCACGCTGTCGAGACCGGTGGTCACGGGCAGGTCGGGACGGTGCAGCTTGGGGGCGTCGAACCCTTCCGGTACGGCGCCACCGCCCGCACCGTTCGGCATCTTCGGTGCGGTGGACTGGTGGGGATGGGTGCCGCCCGTCACGGGCATGCGCACCGGAGGCGGAGGCGGGGTGGTCGACGGGTCCACGGGCCAGTCGCCGCCCCCGGTACCCGGCCCGGTCCCTTCACGGAGCCGCTTGCCCTGCCCGTTGTAGTGAGCGGCCAACTCGTCCATCACGATGACCGCTTCGACCTGACGCTCCTTGGTCAGGGACAGGCTGTCCCTGTTGAGCTCCAGGGCCATGCGAGTGTCCATCTTGGGGTTCGCCATGTCCCGCTTGAACTGGCTGTCGTCGCCGCTCTCGTCGGTCGCCCGGTCCACGACTCCCGGGTCGTGGATCTTCGACATGGCCTTCTTGGCCTCGCGGAGATTGTGCGCGACGCCGGCCTCCGGCCCCGAGGAACGAGTACCGATCAGCGTGGACTCGACGTTTCGCGAGTGCTGGTACGTCTTGTCGATCTTCTCCAGCACCTTGCCGGCTTCCCTGCGGAACGCCTGCGCCGCCGAGCCCTCCCAGTGCGCGGAGGCATGGTCGACCGCATCCATGAAGGCCTTGCGGATGCCGCCACGGCCGTCCTCGCCGCCCAGGCGGTCGGCGGAGGCGCGCCAGTGGTGGCCGGAGGTCTCAACCGCCTCTGGGCTGGCGTGCTCGATCATCGCCCGGAGGGCATTGAGGCCGTGGTGATGGAAGTCGGACGCAGACCGAGGGGTGAGGTGCTGGCCCTTGAACGACTTCAGCCGCTCTTCCCGCTCATGGTTCTTGCGCTGCTGCTCCATCGCCTTGGCGCTGTCGTACTCCTGCTTGGCGTCAACCATGCAGGCCCCCCTTCATCTCCATCTCCGCCCTTCGTGCGCGCGTCGCCGTGTGGTGCTCAGCCATTCATCGAGGTCTTCGTCTGGTGCTCCTGGTCCTCGTACGCACCGCGGCTGGCTTCCGTCTTCTCGCCGAACTTGTGGATGAGGTCCTGGAGCGCGTCGATGACCTGCGACATGTACGACTGCATGTCGTCATGGGCCTTCGCGAGGTCGCCCGCCTCAAGGAAATTGACGCCGAAGGCCGACTTCGGAATGGTCGTGCTGTATTTCACCTTCTGGCTGGGTTCGTCCATGTCGCCGCGAAGGTGGCGGAGTTGGCGCACCACGCTGTCCAGTTCGTCGAGATCGACCCTGAAGCGCTCGCTCATTCCTTCTCCCCGTTCCCCGTCTGCCCCGGCCCGTTCCCCCACGCACCGCCCCGTGAAGCCGTCGGTAAGGGCAACATAAAGTCAATAAATACTAGGGAGTTGGGCACCTTCGATGCAAGATCGAAAGTCATGATCTGTCCGATTTAGCGCAGGATGGTGCCGCACTTTGTAGAGGGGTTGTTACCTGCGGGCGCAACCTGCTCGTCCCCTACCCTAAGGCGATCATGCGCGCAGGGAGGCGAGTTCGACCACCGTGACGTCCGGGGGCGCGCCCAGCCGTACGGGCGGCCCCCAGGCACCCGCGCCGCGGGTCACGTACAGCTGGGTGTCGCCGTAGCGTTCCAGGCCCGCGATGGTCGGGTTCGTGGCCTCGGCGACGTACGTGAAGGGCCACATCTGGCCGCCGTGGGTGTGGCCGGAGAGCTGGAGGTCCACCCCGTACCGCACGGTGTCGTGGATGGTGACCGGCTGGTGCGCCAGGAGGACGACGGCGCGGGCCGGGTCGCGGTCGCCCAGCGCCAGGTCGTAGTCGGGACCGGCGTGTTCGGTCGCACCGGCGAGGTCGTTGACGCCCGCGAGGTCGAAGCCGGGCAGCGCGGTCCGCGCGTTCTCCAGCGGGTGGATGCCCAACTCCCTTACGTGATCCACCCATTGGGCGGCGCCCGAGTAGTACTCGTGGTTGCCGGTGACGAAGTACGCGCCGTGGCGGGCGCGCAGCTCGCGCAGGGGCTCCGCGGCCGGGCCGAGGTCGGCGACGCTGCCGTCGACCAGGTCGCCGACGACGGCGATCAGGTCCGGAGAGGTCCGGTTGACCGTGTCGACGACGCGCCGGGTGTGGGCGCGGCCGAGGATCGGACCCAGGTGGATGTCGCTGACCACGGCGATGCGGAAGCCGTGGGCCGCCCGCGGCAGTTTGGCCAGCGGCACGGTCACGCGCTTCACGGACGGGCCGCGGAAGGTGGTCGCGGTCCCGTACCCGACGGCGGCCGTGGCGGCCAGGGACGCCCCGGCGGCCACCGCCCGGGCGAGGAAGAGCCGCCGGGGCGGGGTGGGGAGCGGGGGCAGCGCGGGGTGCGGGGCGGCAGGAGGGTGGGGGCGGAGGACGGGGTGGGTACGGGGGGCGACGGGGTGGCCCCGCGGGGGCCGTCGGGGGCAGCGCGGCCCTCGGGCCCTTCGGGTCCTGCGGCGCCTTCGGGTCCTGCGGGCCCTTCCGGTGAGCGGGAGGGGGACGGGACCGGGAGCGTGGCGGGGGCCGGAGTCGCCGGTGCCTCCCGTTCCCGGAGGAGCCGCAGGGCCACCGCTCGTACGACCTCGCCGGCCAGCAGTGCCAGGACGAGGTACAGCAGCAGGGCCAGCCAGAGGTACCCGGGCCAGGCCAGCACCTGCTGGAGCACGAACGGGACGCCGGCCCGCCCGGCGAGGAGGGCGCCGAGGGAGAGCAGCGGGAGGGCGAAGGCGGCGACGGTGCCGGCGCGGCGGGTGCGGCTGCCGCGTGCCGTGGTGTCGCGGACCAGGCGGCACCAGACGTAGCGGTGCACGCCGAAGAACAGGCCGAGGACCGGCACCGCGATCAGGGCAAAGACCACCGCGTCTCCCTAGCTCCAGTTGTACCGGGAACTTCAGGTGTCCCAGGAGTTCCTGACGTCCTGGCAGCTCCAGGTGTTCCGACAGCTCCAGGCGTTCTGACAGCTCCCGACGTCCCGAAAGCTCCAGGTGTCCCGGGAGCCCCGGAAGTCCCGGGAGCTCCAGAAGTCCCGGACGAGCACGCTATCGGGCGGGCGGCCAGAGAGAGGGAAGCGGCGCCCGGCGGTGGGGGCGGGACGGGAACGCGGCGCTCAGCGGTGGGGGCGGGCCGACCGGATATCCGGCGGCCCGCCCCCGCACGCTTCGCTCAGGCCCCCGAGGGGGTCAGTGCCCGGTCCAGGTCCCGCTCCCGGTCCAGTTCCCGCTCCCCTCCGCCGTCCTGGCCCGCTTCGCGGGGACGGGGACGAACGGGCACTGCCATTCGGCGGGCTTGGGGCGGCCGGAATAGCGGCGGGCCTCGGAAAGCTCCTCGTATTCCTGCAGATTCGGATTGATGTCGCCCTGCAGCTTGATGTCCTGCTTGCGTATCTTCTCCGCCAGGCGGTCCCACATTCCGGCGCCCTTGATCCGGGTGAACTGCTCGTGGGAGTTGAAGGCGAGCATCGGGAAAGGCGGGCGGCGGCCCCAGCGGCGGTGGGTCTCGTGCAGGCCGATCACGAAGAACGGGTGCCCGGCCACGCTGTATGCGAATTCCTGGGCCTGCGGGTCCGAGGCGTAGCCCGTCGCCCACTGGTGGTTCTCCGCGTCCTGTTCGTGGAGGAGCTGGAGCTGCTGCCAGAGGAGTTCCTCGAAGCGCAGTTCGTCCACGCCGCGGGGTTGCTCAAAGGTGGCGATGAAACTGGTGAAGGACCGGGCGCTCCAATCCGCCGAGCCGACGAATTCCGCGAGATCGAGCGCCATCAGCCGGGCGGCCTCCTCGCTCCCCAGCACGTCGTAGTGCCGGTGTGTGATGCCGCCCTGGCGCCAGGCCGAACGGCCCGCCAGACAGGAGAACCGGTCTCCCAGGATGAACGCCTCGACCTCACCACGCGCGTTTGACGTCATGGTCAGCCTTCCTTCCACCTACATGCCTCCTCGACGGGAGATCATCTCCTTCACGCATCCGATAGCACCCACCCCGCTCCGACGGCACCCGGGGCCGGGGACGGCACACGGCAGCCGTGACCGCACCCGGGCAGCGCCGGGTCCGCGGAAGGACGGGGGAAGTCGCTCGGTGATTGTGACCGGCCGAAGCGGATCTGGGAAAACCCCGCAGCAAAATTCCTCGCGACGAATCGCTCACAATCCGGGACGATTACGGCGGTTCACGGAGGGTGAGGAAGCCCGCGGGGCGGGGCCGCTTCCCGCCCAGGGCCGCGGACCGCCCCCTGCCCGCCCGTTGGCCGGCCGCCGCTCGTCCGTTACTTGTCCGCCGCCTCGCGGCGCAGGGCCCGCACGCCACGGAACCCGATCACGCCGATTGCCGTCCCCAAGAGAAAGGACGTCACGGCCAGCAGCAGATGGACCCAGAAGTACGCCGTCGGGTCGCCGGCGTCGTTGAAGGCCAGACCGCTCCCGTCCTTGCAGAGGTTTTTGACGAAAGTGATCCAGATGAACCAGCTCCAGACCCCGAAGGCGAGCAGGAACCAGGACACGGGGCGAGAGAGCTTCATGGGTTCCAGTATGGGCAGCGGCTCCATCCGGCCGTCGGGAGGGGCACTCTTCCGTGGGGTGATGTCGGCGACCGGGGCGAAGAGGGGTACGTTCAGCGACGTGCCGACGACCTTCAGTGCTTTCACGGCTTCCGTCCCTGCCCGCCCCTCCACGTCCCCCGGCGCCCCGGACGCTCTTGAGGCGTCCGGCACGTCCGGTCCGGCCGGCGCCGCCGGAGCATCCCGTGCCGCCGGTGCTGCCGGGCGCGCGGCGCTGCGTCGCGGCCGGTCCCTGTCGGCCGCCGCCGCACTGGCCGTCTCCGGGCTGCTGGCCTCCCCGCTGCTGGCCGGCACCGCGTACGCCGACCAGAAGGACCCCAAGGCCCCCGCGCCGCCGGCCAAGATGTCGCAGATCGGCGGGGAGCTGCTGGGCGCGCCCGGCGTCCACGTGCAGCCGAAGCCCGGTGCGCCGAAGCTGCCGGGGCCGGACGCGCTGACCGCCCGGTCCTGGATCATCTCGGACGCCGCGTCCGGCAAGGTGCTGGCCGCGAAGAACCCGCACTGGCAGCTGGCGCCCGCCAGCACGCTGAAGATGCTGTTCGCGGACACCGTCATGCCGAAGTTCCCGAAGAACCAGAAGCACACGGTCAAGCCCGCCGACCTCGCGGGCATGGGCGTGGGCAGCAGCCTGGTCGGGATAAAGGAGAACCTGACCTACACGGTCCACGACCTGTGGCTCGGGGTGTTCCTGCGCTCCGGGAACGACGCGGTGCACACGCTCTCCGCGATGAACGGCGGGACGAAGGCCACCGTCACGCAGATGCAGCGGCACGCGAAGGAACTGAACGCCAACGACACGCACGTCGTCACGCCGGACGGCTACGACGCGCCGGGCAGGTCTCCAGCGCGTACGACCTGAGCCTGTTCGCCCGGGCCGGGCTGCAGAACCCCGACTTCCGCGAGTACTGCTCGACCGCGAGCGCCCAGTTCCCCGGGGACAAGGGCAAGGACGGCAAGCGGGCGACGTTCGGGATCCAGAACACCAACCGCCTGCTGAGCGGGGACTACGACATGAAGCCGTATCCCGGGATCGAGGGCGTGAAGAACGGCTCGACCACCAACGCCGGGTCGACCTTCACCGGGCTGGCGCAGCGCGGTGACCGCAAGCTGCTGGTCACGGTCATGAACCCGGAGAAGAAGGTGCACAACGAGGCCTACCGCGAGGCCGCCAAGCTGCTCGACTGGGGTTTCGCGGCGGCCGACAAGGTCGAGCCGGTCGGCCGGCTGGTCGGGCCGCGCAGCGAGGACGACGGCACCGGCGCGGTGGCCGCCCAGGGCAAGCGCCACAAGGGCGGGCACGGCAGCACCCAGGCGGCGCTGGACAGCACCGGCTCGGGCGGCACCTGGACCGCGGTGGGGATCACCGGCGGTGCGGTGGTGGTGCTGGGCGCGGTGGCACTGGTGCTACGCCGGCGCCGCGCCGCGAAGTGAACCGGGCGGCGGCCGCACGGGACGGCGAGTGAACCGGGCGGCGGCCGCACGGGACGGCGGGTGAGGCGGGGGCGGGGGCTAGGTGGCCTCCGCCCCCGCTTCGGCGGTCCCGGGCCCCGCGGCGCCGGTCTCCTCCGCCCCGTTCGTCCTCTCCTCCCCCGCCGTGGCGGTCCACGAGGCGCAGTACACCAGCAGCTTCGCGGTGAAGTTGATCCACAACAGCAGCGCGATCGGGGTGCCGAAGGCGCCGTACATGCTGCGCGAGGCGACGCCCTGGAGATAGCCGCTGAGCAGCAGCTTCAGCACTTCGAAGCCGATCGCGCCGAGGAGGCCGGCGATCACCACGGCGCTGCGCGGCGGGTGGGCACCGGGCAGTTTCGTCAGGACGTAGACGAGGAGCAGGAAGTCCGCGAGGACGGCGGTGCAGAAGCCGGCGGCGGACAGCAGGACGGTGCCGATGCCGCCCTCCGCCAGGCCGAGCGCGTGTGCCGCCTTGCCGACCGCCGCGGACGCGAAGGCCGAGCAGGCGAACGAGAGCAGCGCGACCCCGCCGAGTCCCAGCAGCAGCGCGCCGTCCCGGAGCTTGCCGAGGAGGAAGTTGGTGTCCTCGTCGCCCTTCTCCCATACGGCGCGCAGGCAGTCGCGCAGCGAGTCGACCCAGCCGATGCCGGTGAGCAGCAGCGCGGCACCGGCCACCAGCCCGATCGTGGCGGCGTTCTCGACGAGCCCGGCGAGATCGAGCTGCCCGGAGATGCCGGGGATCTGCTCGGCGAACTTGCTCTGCAGCTTGTGCAGGTCGCGGTCGCTGAGCAGGGCGGCGCCGATCGCGGCGGCCACGGTGAGCAGCGGGAAGAGGGCGACGAAGCTGGTGAAGGTGATCGCGGCGGCGAGCCGGGTCCAGTGCACCCGGAGCATGCGTTCATAGGCGTGCCAGAGGTGAGTGGTCATCAGCCAGCCGACGGCCGGCCCGACCACCGGCAGTTTCCTCAACCAGTCCACGGCGCTCCCCTCGTACGGCAGTCGGTCGCCCGGTGATCCGGAACCCTAAGGTCCGACTACCCCGTAACGGCCTCCGGACATCCGGACGATGGCCGCCTCACACCAAGGGGACGGCCGGCCGCGGCCCGTGCGCCGGGATCAGCAGGAAGGGGCCGGGGGCGGGAGAGGTCGGCGGCCTGGCGGGGGACGGCGGGGGGCTGCGGGCCGAAGGGGTACTCGCGCTCCAGGCGCCAGACGGCGTCCGCGCCCTGCTGGTAGAGGGCGAACCCGGCGATCGTCCAGGTCGCGGAGAAGTCCGCGAGCTCGGCCCGGGCACGGTCCATGGCGTCCTCGGCGATGCCGTGCGCGACCGTCACATGCGGGTGGTACGGGAACTGCAGGTCGCGGGCGCACGGGCCGGAGGGGACGCGGACCCGTGCCTGGAGGGCGGTGCAGCCGGCCGCGCCCTCGGTGACCTTCACGAAGACGACCGGGGAGAGCGGGCGGAAGGTGTCGGTGCCCTCCAGCCGGAGCGGGAAGGCGCGGGAGGAGGCCGCGACGCCGGCCAGGTGGCGCTCGATGGCGGGCAGCGCGTCGGCCTGGACCTCCGTGGGCGGGAGGAGGGTGATGTGGGTGGGGATGCCGTGTGCGGCGGGGTCCCCGAAGCTCGCGCGCTTCCGCTGGAGGAAGCTGCCGTACGGCTCCGGGACCGCGATCGAAACGCCCAGCGTTACGGTCCCCACTGGCTTCTCCCTCCTGACGTGTGTGCGGCGCGCTCGCGCACCCTCTTAGTGTGCCGGGTGCGCACCCCGGACGGGGAGCGTCCCCGGCCCTCGGACGGCCGGGCCGTTGTGCCCACGTGAGTGGGGGCGGCGGCCCTGGCGGGGCCCGCGCGGCCAGCCGGGGCGGGCCGCGCGGACCGTTCCGTCAGTGCTTGGCCGGCAGGAGTCCGAGCCGGTCGTAGGTGGTGGCGAGGGTCTCCGCGGCGACCGCGCGGGCCTTCTCCGCGCCCTTGGCCAGCAGGGAGTCCAGCGTCTCGGGGTCGTCGAGGAATTCCCGCGTACGGTCCCGGAACGGTGTGACGAAATCGACCATCACCTCGGCGAGATCCGTCTTGAGGGCGCCGTACATCTTGCCCTCGTAGGACTTCTCCAGGTCCGGGACGGAGGTGCCGGTGAGGGTGGAGAGGATGCTGAGGAGGTTGCTGACACCGGGCTTGGCCTCGCGGTCGAAGCGGATCACCGTGTCGGTGTCCGTCACGGCGCTCTTGACCTTCTTCGCGGTGACCTTGGGGTCGTCGAGCAGGTCGATGATGCCCTTGGGCGAGGACGCCGACTTGCTCATCTTGATCGACGGGTCCTGAAGATCGAAGATCTTCGCCGTCTCCTTGAGGATGTACGGGTTGGGGATGGCGAAGGTGTCGCCGTAGCGGGTGTTGAAGCGGTCCGCGAGGTCGCGGGTCAGCTCCAGGTGCTGGCGCTGGTCCTCGCCGACCGGGACCTGATCGGCCTGGTAGAGGAGGATGTCGGCCACCATCAGCACGGGGTAGGTGAACAGGCCGACGGTGGTGCGGTCGGCGCCCTGCTTGGCCGACTTGTCCTTGAACTGGGTCATCCGGGAGGCCTCACCGAAGCCGGTGACGCAGTTCATGACCCAGGCGAGCTGGGCGTGCTCGGGCACATGGCTCTGGACGAAGAGTGTGCAGCGCTCCGGGTCGAGGCCGGCCGCGAGCAGCTGGGCGGCCGCGATCCGGGTGTTGCGGCGCAGTTCCGCCGGGTCCTGCGGAACGGTGATCGCGTGGAGGTCGACGACCATGTAGAAGGCGTCGTGGGACTCCTGGAGGTCCACCCACTGGCGCACCGCGCCGAGGTAGTTGCCGAGGTGGAAGGAGCCGGCGGTGGGCTGGATACCGGAGAGCACACGAGGACGATCGAGAGCCATGGACCGATTGTCTCAGGTCGCGGGGGGCGGTAGGGCGTCCGGTGGGTGGGGAGGGCGGGGCGGGGGCGCCAGGGGCCGGGGCGGGGGCACCAGGGGGCCGGGGCAAAGCCCCGCGGCGTGCGGGGGACCCCCGCGGCGTCGGGCGGGGCGGGGGCACGTGGGCGGTGGCCCGCAGGGGGTGGTCGAACGCATCCCGTAGGGGATGGCGAGGCCCCCTGCGGGGCCACAACGTGCAGGTGGGGGCCGCTATTCCCCGACAGCCAGCCCCGGCGCCGGGTAGGCGGCCATCAGCTCGGCGACCTCGTTGCGGATCATCGTGAGGGCGTCCTCGTCGCCCTTCGCCGCGGCCCGGACGCCGCGGTCGATCCACTCCGCGACCTGCGGCATCCGGTCCGTGCCCAGGCCCCGGGAGGTGAGGGCGGGGGTGCCGATGCGGATGCCGGAGGGGTCGAAGGGCTTACGGGGGTCGAAGGGGACCGTGTTGTAGTTGACGACGATGCCGGCCCGGTCCAGGGCCTTGGCCGCGACCTTGCCGGGGACGTCCTTCGAGGTGAGGTCGATCAGCACCAGGTGGTTGTCGGTGCCGCCGGAGACCAGGTCGTAGCCGCGGGCCAGCAGCGCCTCGGCGAGCGCCTTGGCGTTGGCGACGACGGCCTGCGCGTACTCCCGGAAGGACGGGGCGGCGGCCTCGTGCAGGGCGACCGCGATGGCGGCCGTGGTGTGGTTGTGCGGGCCGCCCTGCAGACCGGGGAAGACCGCCTTGTCGACGGCCTTGGCGTGGCTCGCCCGGGACATCAGCATCGCGCCGCGCGGCCGCGCAGGGTCTTGTGCGTGGTGGTGGAGATGACGTCCGCGTGCGGGACGGGCGACGGGTGGGCGCCGCCCGCGACCAGCCCGGCGATGTGCGCGATGTCCGCGACGAGGACGGCGTCGACCTCGCGGGCGATCTCGCCGAACGCGGCGAAGTCGATGGTGCGCGGGACGGCCGTACCGCCACAGAAGATGATCTTCGGGCGTTCCTTGCGGGCGAGCTCGCGCACCTCGTCGAAGTCGATGAGCGCGGTGTCGGCGCGCACCCCGTACTGGACCCCGCGGAACCACGTGCCGGTCGCCGAGACGCCCCAGCCGTGCGTGAGGTGGCCGCCCATCGGCAGCGCCATGCCGAGCACGGTGTCGCCCGGTTCGGCGAACGCGAGGTAGGCGGCGAGGTTGGCCGGCGAGCCCGAGTACGGCTGGACATTGGCGTGTTCGACGCCGAAGACGGCCTTGGCGCGCTCGACGGCCAGGGTCTCGACGCGGTCGATGTTCTGCTGGCCTTCGTAGTAGCGACGGCCCGGGTATCCCTCGCTGTACTTGTTCTGCAGGACCGTGCCGGTGGCTTCCAGGACGGCGGCGGAGACGTAGTTCTCGCTGGGGATCAGTCGCAGCGTGTCGGCCTGGAGCTGCTCCTCGGCGCCGACCAGCGCGGCCAGTTCGGGGTCGGCGGCGCTCAGCGCGGGATGGGAGAGGGATGCGGACTGCGGAAGTGACATGGCGTCCTCCGGGGCGGTCGATCGGTGGTCCGGTCGTGGTCCCGGGGTGCCCAGGCGGGGCGACACCTCGTGGTGGTGGCCACGCAGCGCTCCCTCGGGGTCGTTTCCCCGTACGCCAGTCGCGATGCGCACCGCCGAGTCTAGACGGCCGCGCGCGGCCCGGTGCCGGGAACACCCGTTCCGTCCCACCGCGCGGCGCCGGGAACGCCCGTTCCGCCCTACGGCCCGGCGCCGGGAACGCCTCACGGCCCGCTGCCCGCACCGCCCGGCCGCCCCGGTCACCCCGGCGGCTTCCGGACGAACGACCTGAGGAGCAATATAGAGGGGCATATGGGCACCTCACTCCACACGCCCCGTACGGTCTACCGGAACGGAGTCACGGTGACGTCCACGGAACCCGGCATCGCAGCCGCCCTCGCCGCCGCCGAGGCCCACAGCGCGCACAACTACCACCCGCTCCCCGTGGTCGTGGCGACCGCCGAGGGCGCCTGGATGACGGATGTGACGGGCCGGCGCTACCTGGACATGCTCGCCGGGTACTCCGCGCTGAACTTCGGGCACGGCCACCCGCGGCTGCTGGCGGCCGCCCGGGCCCAGCTGGAACGGGTCACCCTCACCTCCCGCGCCTTCCACCACGACCGGTTCGCCGACTTCTGCGCCCAGCTGGCCGAGCTGTGCGGGATGGAACTGGTGCTGCCGATGAACACCGGCGCCGAGGCCGTGGAGACCGCGCTGAAGACCGCCCGCAAGTGGGGCTACCAGGTCAAGGGCGTCCCGGACGGCCGGGCGAAGATCGTCGTCGCGGACGGCAACTTCCACGGCCGGACCACCACCATCGTCTCGTTCTCCACCGACCCCGAGGCCCGCGCCGGCTTCGGCCCGTACACCCCCGGTTTCGAGGTCGTCCCCTACGGCGACCTGGCCGCGATGGAGGCGGCGGTCGACGAGCGGACCGTCGCGGTCCTGCTGGAGCCGATCCAGGGCGAGGCGGGCGTACGGGTGCCGCCGCCCGGCTATCTGGCGGGCGTGCGGGAGCTGACCCGGCGCCGGAACGTGCTGTTCGTCGCTGACGAGATCCAGTCCGGGCTGGGCCGCACGGGCCGGACCTTCGCCTGCGAGCACGAGGGCGTGGTCCCGGACGTGTACGTGCTCGGCAAGGCGCTGGGCGGCGGGGTGGTGCCGGTGTCGGCGGTGGTGTCCTCGCGCGAGGTGCTGGGCGTCTTCGCGCCGGGCGAGCACGGCTCGACCTTCGGCGGGAACCCGCTCGCCTGCGCGGTGGCGCTGGAGGTCATCGCGATGCTGCGGACCGGCGAATACCAGCAGCGGGCAACGGAGTTGGGCGAGCATCTGCACAGCGAGCTGGGGCTTCTGGTGGGCGGCGGGACGGTGGACGCGGTGCGCGGCCGCGGACTGTGGGCGGGGTGGACGTCAATCCGTCCCGCGGCACCGGACGCGCGGTCTCCGAGCAGCTGATGACACGCGGCGTCCTGGTCAAGGACACCCACGGCGCGACGATCCGGCTCGCGCCGCCCCTGATGATCAGCAAGGAGGACCTGGACTGGGGGCTGGAACGGCTGAGGGACGTCCTGGAGGGGTGAGAAGCGGGCGTGCGGGCGGCTCGCCGGGGGCGTACGGGGGCCGCGGACGTGCAGCGGGCGGCCGGCGGCGGGTGCGAGGCCCTGGCCGCCCGCTGTGCCAGCCCCGTACCGCGTACGTCCGCGTACCCGTACGCATCCCGTCCGCCGGGATCCGCCCGGGTCAGCCGGGGTCAGCCGGGGTCAGCCGGGGTCAGCCCGGGTCAGCCGGGGTCAGCCGGGGTCAGCCGGGGTCAGCGGATCACATGCGGGAGGAAACGGGCGTACTCGTCCGTGACCGGTCCCGCCGACTCGCGGATGCCGAGGCCGGCCGCCTCGTCCTCGACGACCCAGGCGCCCAGCACCACCCGGTTGCCGTCGAAGTCCGGCAGCGGCGCCAACTCCTGGTAGCAGCACGGGTCGTCGGGGCCGCGCGGCGCCGGCTCGTCGCCCGGCCGGTGCAGGGTTACGCCGGCGCCCTCCCGGCCCAGCAGCGGTTTGGCGGCGTAGCCGCGGGTGTGCGCCAGCTCGCGCGGCCCGTCCAGGTAGGCGGGCAGCAGGTTCGGGTGGCCGGGGTAGAGCTCCCACAGGATCGCCAGCAGCGCCTTGTTGGAGAGCAGCATCTTCCAGGCGGGTTCGATCCAGAGGGTGGAGCCGGTGCCGCCGCCGTTGTCGAGGGTGTCCAGGACGTGCGGGCCGAAGTCGTCGGTGGCCAGCCACTCCCACGGGTAGAGCTTGAAGCAGGCCCGCACGAAGCGCAGCCGCTGGTCGACGAACCGGCCCGAGAGCCGGTCCCAGCCGATCTCCTCCACGGGGATGCTGACGGTCGGAAGGCCCGCCTGCTGGGCCGTCTCCTCCAGGTAGGCGACGGTCATCAGGTCCTCGCCGAGCTCGTCGCCCGCGGAGTGCGCGAAGTGCACCGGAGCGCCGGGCGGCAGCAGCGGGGCCTGCCGCTTCCAGGCCGCGACCAGCCGCTCGTGCAGCGAGTTCCACTGGTCGGCGCCGGGGAAGCGCTCCTCCATCCAGAACCACTGGGGGCTGGCGGCCTCGACCAGCGAGGTCGGCGTATCGGCGTTGTACTCCAGCATCTTGGCCGGGCCGGTGCCGTCGTAGTGCAGGTCGAACCGCCCGTAGAGGGAGGGGAGTTCGGCGCGCCGGCGCCAGGACTCGGCGACCAGCGCGGCCAGGCGGGGGTCGGTGATCCCGAGGTCGGCGAAGCGGTCGCGGCGACGATGTGCTCGGCGGCGGCCAGGCACATGCCGTGCAGCTCCTCGACGACCTCCTCCAGCGCCTCGATCTCCGGGAGGGTGAAGGAGTAGTACGCGCTCTCGTCCCAGTAGGGCGCAGCGAGTCGTCCGGGTAGCGGGTGAGGGGGTAGATCAGGCCCTGCGCCTCGACGGTCTGCTGCCAGCCGGGGCGGGGCTCGATGGTGTGGCGTTCCATGGCCGTACGGTGTCCGGTCAGCCGCCGAAGGAGCCGTGGCCCCCGTGCCCGCCGTGGCCTCCCGAGCAGCCGAAGCCGCCGCGGTTGACGGCCGTGGTCCGGCTGAAGGTGCCGTTGTCGGCGTACTTGCCGCCGCCGCTGTCCGGGTCGTAGTACCACTGGGCGTCGGCCGGGCGCTTGCCGCGGCCCGACGTACCGGATCCGGCGCCGCCGGTCCCCGAGCCGCCGGTGGACGAGCCGCCGCCCGCCGAGCAGTTCTTGGCGTCGACGACGCGGTAGCCCTTGACGACGTCGTAGCTGTTGCGGTCCACGCAGCGCTTGTCCGGGTCCGAGCCGCAGGACGTCAGGGCGGCGGCCAGGGCGCCCATGCCGCCCAGGATCAC
The DNA here is from genome assembly GCF_026153355.1 of Streptomyces endophytica. GTDB lineage: Bacteria > Actinomycetota > Actinomycetes > Streptomycetales > Streptomycetaceae > Streptomyces > Streptomyces endophytica. The sequence goes on from NZ_CP110636.1 coordinate 1,127,109, forward strand.
CGTGCTCGACCGCAGTCGGCGGCGTGCTTTCTCGGCCATTTTCCGTCTCCCCCGTGATCTCCCGTGGACGGACTCAGGTGTGCGCGTCAACGGGAACGAACGTGCTGTGCGCCCGTCAGCCTAGAAGGGGCCCGCCCGCTGTCCGGGAGGGCCCCCGTCCGGTTCCCGGCTTGGCCCCCTACAGTCGCTTCATGCTCCTTGGGATGGTCTGTGCCCTCGCCTCCGCGGTGTGCTTCGGCACCGCCTCCGTCTTCCAGGCCGTCGCCGCGCGCTCCACCGCGCCGGGTACGGACTCCGGCGTCGATCCGCGGCTGCTGCTGCGGGTGCTCGGGCAGTGGCGGTATCTGGCCGGTCTGGCCCTGGACGGGCTGGGCTTCGTGCTGGAGCTGGTCGCGCTGCGGGCACTGCCGATCTACACGGTCGGGGCGGCGCTCGCGGCGACCCTCGCGGTGACGGCCGTGGTCGCCGCGCCGGTGCTGCACACCCGGCTGCGCCCCGGCGAGTGGGCCGCGGTGGCGGTGGTCTGCGGCGGGCTGGCGATGCTGGCGCTGGCCTCCGGCGCGGAGGGCCATCTGCGGGGCACCCCGGGCCTGCGGATCGCGACGCTGGTGTTCGCGGTGGCGCTGCTGGCGGCCGGCGCGCTGGCGGGGCGGTTGCCGGAACGGTCCCGGGCCGCGGCGCTCGGTCTGGGCGCCGGTTTCGGTTTCGGCGTGGTGGAGGTCGCGGTCCGCCTGCTGGACGACTTCGCGCCGCTCGCCCTGCTCACCAACCCCGCCGCGTACGCCCTGCTGATCGGCGGCGGCGCGGCGTTCCTGCTGCTGACCACCGCCTTCCAGCGCGGCTCGGTGACCACCGCCACCGCGGGCATGGTGATCGGCGAGACGATCGGCCCGGCCCTGGTCGGCGTCGCCTGGCTCGGCGACCGCACCCGCGAGGGCCTGGCCCCGCTGGCGGTGCTGGGTTTCGCCCTGGCCATCGCCGGCGCACTCCTCCTGACCCGCTTCGGGGAGGCGCCGGCGGAACGGGACCGGGCCCCGGAAGCGGTGCCGGCGGCCGACTGCTAGGGCGCGACAACCACGGCGTGCCTAGGGTGAGTTCACCGCCTCCGCTCCGTTCGAAGGATGACGCACCCATGACGCAGGCCGGCCGCCCCTCTCCCGCCCCGCTCCCCGGGGACCTGTCGCTGCGCCACCCCGTACCGCCGGACCACCCCCGCCTCCAGACGGCACTCGCCGACTGGTGGGGCGGCCTGGGCGGTGAAGCCGGCGCACTGCAACGGAAGTTGCTCGTCCCCCGCCTCTTCCTGCAGCACTTCGCCGACACCAGCTTCCTCGTCGAACGCCCCGACGGCACCCTGCACGCCTTCCTGATCGGCTTCCTCTCCCAGACCGACCCGGCGACGGCGTACATCCACTTCGCCGGCGTCTGCCCGGACGGCAAGCGGGGCGGCGTGGGCAGGGCCCTGTACGAACGCTTCTTCGCCCTCGCGCACGAGGCCGGCCGCACCCGGGTCCGCTGCATCACCAGCCCCAACAACCGCGCCTCCCTCGCGTACCACACCCGCATGGGTTTCCACCTGGAGCCGGGCGATCACTCCGACGAGCACGGCACCCCGGTCCACACGGACTACGACGGCCCGGGACTGGACCGGGTCTCGTTCCTGCGGGAGCTGTAACTCCCGTATCCCTCATGACAGTTGGCGACAGAGGGCGATTTCCGGCCAATCCCGCCCAGTAGACGTACCACTTCAGGGCCTACGATCCCGAGACCGGCCGCTTCCTCACCCCGGACCCACTCGGGCTCGAAGCTGCGCCCCACCCGGCGGCCTACGTCGTCAACCCGCTCACCTGGGCCGACCCACTCGGACTCTCCCCGGAGAGTGAGCACGAATGGGCTGACCCAGCGGATATCAATTTCTCTCAGCGTTCGGTTTCCCCCCACGACTACGCCGATAGAATGCGGGCCGGGGAATGGGATTGGAAACGGCCGGGGCAGCGCTCAGTGATGGAAGTCGACGGTCAGCTCATCAGCCATGACAACCGAAGGCTTGATGCGGCGCGTGAAATGGGGAGCCTGTTACCATCAACCGGGTCAATCCAAATGATCTCTACCCGGCCTCGACCACTGGTCGCACCTGGGGCGAAGAGTTCGAACGCCGCAGGACCAAGTCGGAAAATAGGGATAGCCGCGGAAATCCTGTTCCTCTCCAGGGCCTTACGGAGCGGCCGCCGCATACGTACGTGGCAAAGCGGAGGAGGCGGAAGGGATGCAAGAATAAATGAGTGCGATCGAACGCCTCTGGACGGATTACAACCTGCCGACCCTGGATGCGTTGCACTTTCCGGACGGCCGCTCTTACGAGGTGGAGATGGACTCCGCTGCGCCCAGCGGAATGAAGCTCGTGGAGGCTTTCGATCTCGAAGAGTTTCTGGAGGAGGAACCGGGCTGGGTCACCCCGGTCGACGGGCAGCGATCGGTTCCTTTGACGGACGGTGGGGTTCTCTGGGGAGGCGAGGGAGCCCATGGATCCAATGGCTTCTGCGCAAGGCTGAATGCGGATCTCACGCTCGTCTGGGTAATCTTCTTCCAAGTCTCAAACCCCTTCACTGAGGTTCAGGTGTCAGGAGATATCGCCGTGTTCAATTCCACTTCCGGTGTGTCGATCACGGTGGATATCAACGATCCGCTGCGTTCCGTGTCCACGTAGTCGGTCGAGTGCAAACCTGACGAGTCCGATGGTGAGGACCACGGCGGAATCAACATCCCCTCGACGGGAATCAAGAAGCACCATGAAGGAAGGGCTGTGGAGGACAGTCAGGAGTTCGCATCGGGAAAACTCCCCTGCCCTTGTTGTGGATTTCTCACCCTGGAGCAAAGAGGATTCTATGAGATTTGCCCGGTCTGCGGATGGGAGGACGACGGACAGGACGACCACAACGCAGACGAGTACATTGGCGGACCCAATCGCGTCTCGTTGACGGAAGCTCGAAGGAATTACGCGAGTTTCGGCGCCGCGGAGGAAAGGGACCGTCAGCGAGTGCGCCCTCCCCGCCCGGAGGAGTTCCCGAACAAGTCCTCGCAGTAGAACGGCGCGCCGGCGCACCGGCACTACGGCGGACCGGGCCGGACCTCAGCCCTGAGGCTCGGGCAACACCGCCAGCAGCGCGTCCAGCGTGCTCGCGAACGCGTGCTCCGGCGGTGTGCCGTAAGCGACCACCAGGCCGTCGCGTGGGGTGTCGGGGGCGGTGGGGTCGTGGAAGCGGGTGAGGCCTTCGAGGGCGAGGGCCTGCCAGCGGGCGGCCTGGATGATGGACTGCTCGGTGCCGGGCGGGAGTTCGAGGACGGCGTGCAGGCCGGCGGCGATGCCGGAGACGTGGACGTGGGGTGCCCGTTCGGCGAGGGCCGCGACGAGCTGGTCGCGGCGGCGCCGGTAGCGCAGCCGCATCCCGCGCAGATGCCGGTCGTAGGCGCCGGAGGAGAGGAACTCGGCGAGGGTGAGCTGCTCCAGCTGGCCGGACTGCCATTCGCCGGTGCGCTTGACGGCCAGCAGCGGGTCGACGAGGCGGTCCGGCAGCACCATCCAGGCCAGCCGCAGGGCGGGGGCCAGGCTCTTGCTGGCGGTGCCCAGGTAGACCACGTGGTCGGGGTCGAGGCCCTGGAGGGCGCCGACGGGCTGCCGGTCGTAGCGGAACTCGCCGTCGTAGTCGTCCTCCAGGACGTAACCGCCGGTGGCCCGGGCCCAGTTGACGGCGGCGGCGCGCCGGTCGGGGTGCAGCGGGACGCCGGTGGGGAACTGGTGGGCGGGGGTGAGCAGGGCCGCGCGGACGTCGTCGAGCCCGGCCAAATCCTCGGTGCGGGCGCCGTGCGCGTCGACGACGAGCGGGACGGTGCGCAGCCCCGCGCGGGTGAGGACGTCGCGGTGGAAGTCCAGCCCGTACGACTCGACGGCCAGCCGGCCGGTGCCCAGGGTGCGGGCGAGCAGCGCCAGGCCCTGCATGAAGCCGGTGCAGACGACGATCCGGTCGGGGTCGGCGCGGACCCCGCGGGCGCGGGCGAGGTAGTCGGCGAGGACGGTGCGCAGTTCGGGGCGGCCGGCCGGGTCGCCGTAGCCGAACGCCTCGCTGGGCGCGGCGGTCAGCGCGCGGCGGCGGCGGCGAGCCAGGCGGTGCGGGGGAAGGCGGAGACGTCCGGGGTGCCCGGGGTGAGGTCGAAGCGCGGCCGGCCGGGGCGGGCGGCCGGGCCGGGCGGGCGGCGCACGGCGGGGCGGTGCGCGGCAGTACGCGGTCGGCGACCCGGGTGCCGGAGCCCTGGCGGGCGCTCAGCCAGCCCTCCGCGACGAGTTCGGCGTAGGCGTCGGCGACGGTGTTGCGGGCGATGCCGAGGTCCGCGGCGAGCGAGCGGGAGGAGGGCAGCCGGGTGCCGGGGTCAGCCGTCCGGTCCGTACGGCGTCCCGCAGCGCGCGGATCAGGGCGGCCCGCAGCCCGCCGGGGCCGGTGAGGTCCAGATGCAGGTCACGGCCGAAAGTGGCCCATGAATTCCCCATGGAAGTGGACCATACCGGTGCGCCATTACGGTCGTAGCGTCGTGGCCATGACGACGACATCAACCGGCCCCCGGATGCACTGGGCCAAGCTCGCGCCCGAGGTCTACAAGGCCATGATCGCGCTGGACGCGGCGGCGAAGAAGGACCTGGACCCGGTGCTGGTCGAGCTGGTCAAGATCCGGGCGTCCCAGCTCAACAAGTGCGCCTTCTGCCTCGACATGCACATCAGGGACGCCCGCGAGGCCGGGGAGACCGAGGAGCGGATCTACCTGCTCGGCGCCTGGGCGGAGGCCGAGGAGTACTACACCGGCAAGGAGCGGGCGGCGCTGGCGCTGACCGAGGCCGTGACCGTGGTGACCGAGGGCTTCGTCCCGGACGAGGTGTACGAGCGGGCCGCGGCCCACTTCGAGGAGCCCGAGCTCGCCCAGCTGATCGCCCTGATCACCACCATCAACGCCTGGAACCGCTTCGGCGTGACCACCCGCATGACCCCGGGGAGGGCCTGAACCGATGTCCGCCCGTATGAAGTTCTGGGGCCGGCAGCCCGCCTTCTACCAGGCGCAGCTGGCACTGACCACGGCCGCCAAGAAGGGCCTGGGCGACCCGGTCCTGGCCGAGCTGGTGGTGCTGCGCGCCTCGCAGCTCAACCGGTGCGCGTTCTGCATCGACATGCATGTGAAGAACCTGCGTCAGGCCGGGGTGAGCCGGCAGCGGATCGATCTGTTGCCGGCGTGGGAGGAGGCGGGTGACCTCTACTCGGCGCGGGAACGGGCCGCGCTGGCGTTCACCGAGGCCGTCACCGTCCTGACCGAGGGCCACGTCCCGGACGCGGTCTACGAGCGGGCCGCGGCCCACTTCGACGAGCGCGAACTGGCCCATCTGCTCGCGGTGATCGTCGCGATCAACAACTGGAACCGGGTCAACGTCACGGTCCGCCAGCCGCCGGGGCAGGAGCTGTGAGCGCGGCCGCGACGCTGCGCGCGCTGCACCACGGCCCGCGGCTGCCGCTGGTCCTGCCCGGCCCGTGGGACGCGGCCGCCGCCCGGGTCTTCGCCGACGCCGGCTTCCCGGCGCTGGCCACGCCCAGCGCGGGCATCGCCGCCGCCCTCGGCCACGAGGACGGCCGGACGCCGCCGGCCGAGATGTTCGCCGCGATCGCCCGGATCGTACGGGCGGTGGACGTGCCCGTCACGGCGGACGTGGAGGCCGGGTACGGGCTGTCCGCGAGGGAACTGGTGGGCCGGCTGCTGGACGCCGGGGCGGCCGGCTGCAATCTGGAGGACAGCGACCACGCCGCCGGCGCCCTGCGCGACGCCGAGGAGCAGGCCGCCTGGCTGGCGGAGGTACGGGCCGAGGCCGGTGACGCGCTGGTGATCAATGCGCGGATCGACACGTACCTGCGGGGCGTCGAGGGCGAGCGGGAGACGGCGGAGACGGTGCGCCGCGGTCTGCTCTACGCGGCGGCGGGCGCCGACTGCGTCTACCCGATCCTCGCCCCGCCCGCGCTGCTGTCCGCTCTGGCCGCCGCCATCGGCCGCCCGGTGAACGCCCTCGCGGTGCCCGGCGGGCCCGACCCGGAGGAGCTGGGCGCGCTGGGCGCGGCCCGGATCACCTTCGGCGGCGGGCTGCAGCGCGCGGCGATGGCGACGCTGGCGGAGGTGGCCGAACGGCTGCGGGGCGGGCGGCCCGCGGAGGGCTAGCCGCCACGGACGGGACGCGGTGGGGCGGGCGTACAGGGGTCGCCCGCCCCGCCCGGCCCCGCGTCAGCGTTCGTCGGCCCCGCCCGGCCCCGCGTCAGCGTCAGCGTTCGTCGGTCCCGGCGACCTTGCCGGTGCTGAGCGCGATCCGGTTCCAGGTGTTGATGGTGAAGATCAGCGCCAGCAGCCGGGCCAGCTCGTCCTCCGCGAAGTGCCGGGCGGCCCGCTCGTACACCGCGTCCGGCACCCCGCCGTGCGCGACCAGCGTGACGGCCTCGGTGAGCGCCAGCGCCGCCCGCTCCCGGTCGGTGAAGAAGTGCGCCGCCTCCTCCCAGACGGCGACCATGTGCAGCCGCTCCTCGCTCTCCCCCGCCTTGCGGGCGTCGGTGGTGTGCATGTGCAGGCAGTAGGCACACTTGTTGAGCTGCGAGGACCGGATCTGGACCAGTTCGACCAGGGCCGGGTCCAGCCCCTCGCGAGCCGCGGCGTCGAAGCCGATCAGCGCCCGGAAGGCCTTGGGAGCGGCCTTGGCGAAATTGACCCGGGGGGCGCGGAGTTCGGTGGCTCCGGTTGCTTCGTGGGCGGCTGCGGTGTTCGTCGTCTCATGCCCTGCGGTGTTCGTCATGCTGTGAATCTATGAGTCCGGGCGACCGGCTGTAGGGTGCATTTCCATGCCGGAATCATGGGTCAATTCCGCCACGGGGCTGGGCGCCGATCTGCATCTGGAACTGACCGGTCCGGGCGGCCGCCGCGCCGCCCTGCTCGGCGCGCTCCGCGAGGCCGTACGGTCCGGGCGACTGGCCCCCGGCACCCGCCTGCCGCCGTACCGCTCGCTCGCCGCGGACCTGGGCCTCGCCCGCAACACCGTCGCCGACGCCTACGCCGAACTCGTCGCGGAGGGCTGGCTCACCGCCCGCCAGGGCTCCGGCACCCGTGTGGCACACCGGGCGCAGCCGCTGACGCCCACCCGGGCCCCGGCCCACCGCGTCCCGGCGGCCCGCCCCCGGCACAACCTCCTCCAGGGGCAGCCGGACGCCGCCGCGTTCCCCCGCACGGCCTGGGTCGCCGCCGCCCGCCGGGCGCTGACCGCCGCCCCCGACGACGCGTTCGGGCCCGGTGATCCGCGCGGCCGCCCGGAACTGCGCCGCGCGCTGACCGACTATCTGGCGCGCACCCGCGGCGTCCGCACCGACCCCGGCCGGATCGTCATCTGCTCCGGTTTCGCGCACGCCCTGCGGCTGCTGTTCCCGGCCGTCCTGCCCGGCCCGCTCGCCGTCGAGTCGTACGGCCTGCCCTTCCACCGGCAGCTCCTGGCCGCGGCCGGCACGCTCACCCGCCCCCTGGCGGTCGACGAACTCGGCGCGGACACCGGGAGTTGGCCGACCTGGACGAGGTGCGGGCGGTGCTGCTCACGCCGGCCCACCAGTTCCCCACCGGCGTCCCGCTGCACCCCGACCGCCGGGCCGCCGCCATCAACTGGGCGCGGTCCGGCGGTGGTTACGTCATCGAGGACGACTACGACGGCGAGTTCCGCTATGACCGCCGGCCGGTCGGCGCCCTGCAGGGCCTGGACCCGAAGCGGGTGATCCACCTCGGCTCGGTCAGCAAGAGCCTGTCGCCCGCGGTGCGGCTGGGCTGGATGGTGCTGCCCGGCCGGCTGGTCGACGCGGTCCTCGCGGCCAAGGGCGAACGGGAGGCCTGGGCCGGGGTCACCGACCAGCTCACCCTCGCGGAGTTCCTGACGTCCGGCGCCTACGACCGGCACGTCCGCCGGATGCGGCAGCGCTACCGGCGGCGCCGGGACCAGCTGGTCGACGCGGTGGCCGGCCATGCGCCGGGGCTGCGCGTCACCGGCATCGCCGCCGGGCTGCACGCCGTCCTCCAACTCCCGGACGGTTCGGGCGAGTCGGACGAGCGGGCCGCGCTGCGGGCCGCCCGCTGGCAGGGCCTGGCCCTCGACGGACTGTCGGAGTACCGCCATCCGGAGGCATCGACGCCGCCCCGGCACGGCCTGGTCGTCGGCTATGCCACCCCGTCCGAGAGTGCCTTCCCGGCGGCCCTGGCGGCGCTGTGCCGGGCGCTGCCGCCGGGGCCGTAGGAGGACGTTCCGCCGCAGGGAGCGGGCGGGGCCGGCTACTGGCCGGCGAACTTGCGGCTGATGCCGTCGAAGACCCGCTGCGCCTCGGGGCCGAGGTGCGGGCCGGCCAGCCAGGTGTGCGCGTTGGAGCTGATGGAGGTGTTGGAGACCAGGGTCAGCTTGCCACCGCGGTTGACGAACCAGCCGCCGCCGGAGGTGCCGCCGGTCATCGTGCAGCCGATGCGGTGCATGGCGGGCGTGCCCTGCTGCATGACCAGCCGGCCGGGGCGGGCCGGGCAGTTCATCATCCGCGCGCCGTCGTACGGGGGCGCGGCCGGGTAGCCGAACGCGTCGAGCGAGCTGATGCCGTCGGCGGAGGGGGCGTTGAACCACACCTGGGCGGCGGCGCCGACGGTCTCCTGGAGCGACTTGCCGCTGCCGTTCTCCGGCTTCACGTGCAGCACCGCGAAGTCGTAGGCCGAGCCGCCGTTGCCGGTCTCCTCGCTGCCCATGTTGATCCACTCACCGGACGTGGTGATCCAGTCCGCCCAGAAGCGGCCGTAGGGGGTGACCTGCTGGGCGGGGGTGGCGCCGACCTGGTTCATCGGGACGCCGTTGTCGTTGTACGACGGGACGAAGACGATGTTGCGCATCCAGCCGCCCTGCTTGCCGGAGTGCACGCAGTGGCCGGCGGTCCACACCAGGTTGGACTTCCCCGGGTGCGCGGGGTCCTCGACGATCGTGCCGGAGCAGACCATCGGGCCCTTGGGGCTGTCGAAGAAGATCTTGCCGACCGGCGCCATGTGCTGGTGGTACGGGCGGGCGACCTGCTCGGCGGTGACCGGCCGCGGCTCGGGGTCGGAGGCGGATCCGCTGCCCGCGCCGGTGGCGTTCACCCCGATCTCCGGGGCGGCCTTGGCCTTGGCCAGCCGGTCGGCCTTCCAGTGGTCCTTGATGATCGGGTTGGCGAAGTCCGAGGCCTTGCGGGCCCAGTCACCCCAGTCGTTCCAGCCGCCGTCCTTCCACTTCTTCAGGCCGTCGATGCTGGTCGGCATGCCCTTGGGCAGCTTCAGGCCCCCGTCGCCCGGGCCCTTCTGGTCGGCGGCGGCCGAACTGCCGGGCGCGGCGGCCTTGTCGTCGCTGGGGCCGCACCCGGTGGCGGTGACCGCGAGCAAAGCGGCCACGGCGACGGCCGCGGCGGTGGAACGGCGGATGGCAGGCATGGAAGCGGAAGTCCCCCCGGTGCGTGGCGGCCGCGGCACGCGGCGCCATGGTGTGCTGTGTCATGTCCCGTCTCGGACTGCGCCCTACTATGCCGCCCCTCAGGGCCCGGGAGACGGCCAGGGCCGAGAGGCCCGGGGACATAACGGGAGGGGTCACCGCACGTCGGACGGCCCCGCACCGGCGGCAGCGGTGCGGGGCCGAGTGCCGCCCACGCTCCCCCCACAGGAGGCAGGCAGCGGTCGGGGGACGAAAGACGGAGAGGCCCAGGACCTCGGGGGTGGTCCTGAGCCTCTCCTGGAGGTGGGCCGGTGGCGGGTGGTTACCGCAGGAGCTTGACGATCAGCTCCAGCACGTACTTGTCGACCTTCTCCAGGACGATCCGGACCGGGCTCGACGGCTTGAGGGTCTTCACCCACTTCCGGAAGGCGGCGACGCCCTTCTTCGCGGCGGCCCTGGCCTCCTTGTAGTGCTTGCCGAGCACCTTCTTGAGGAACTTCACGATCGCCTTGGCGCGGTCCTTGGCGTCCTTGCCCGAAATGCCCGGCGCCTGGGCCTTGTCGAGGCCGGCCGCGTAGGTCACCGCGGTGAGGGTGTTCACGTCACCGGCCGAGCGGACCGCGCCCACCTGGACCGAGGAGACGACCGGCGTCCGGGAGTGCTGGGCCGCACTGGCCATGGGTGCCGCGACACCCAGCGTGACCGCGGCGGCGAGGGCGGTGGCGGCCATCCGCATCGTCTTGCGCATGGAACTCCTCTTCTCTCTCTCGCGGCGCACCGGTTGTCGGTGATCGCCCGGAAAGAGTCTTCCGCCGCCGCCCGGCATTCCGCTATTGCCTCTTCGGGCATCGGACGGATGGCCAACGGACTTCCGGCCATTGACCGAAAGGGACGGCCACCGAGGGGAATTGAGGATTTCGGCCGAAGGTAAAGGAACCTCCTCGCCCGTCCCGAGGGCGAGGAGGTTTCCGGCGGCCTGCCGGGATTACGAACGGTCCACCGGGAGACTGCCGTCCGGCGGGCTGATGTCGTGATGGTGCGCGTAGGCGAAGATGGCCGCTTCGATACGGGTGGCCACCTCAATCTTGGTCATGAGATTGGCCAGGTGAGCCTTGACGGTGCGTTCGGTGATGCCGAGTTGCTGCCCGATCTCCCGATTGGACGCGGCTTTCCCGATGAGGATGAGCACTTGGCGTTCGCGCGGCGTCAGATGAGGGATTCTGGAGGGGTCTCCCGGTGTCGGGCGCGGGCTCGTGGGGTACGCCACGGTTATCCGCGCAGCCGATAGGTCACTTTTGTTGCACGTATGACTCTGAGGCAAAGCAGTTCTACCTTCCCCGTATTCTGCTTATGAGTCCTGCTGGGCACGGTCGACCCGCTTTCTCCCCGGTTGGTCGAGTCGGGGTTCCGGCGGACGAACATGGGCGTGCGGTCATCGTGCGCTGCGGTCCGCGGTCCGCCCCGGCATTCCGGGAGGCGGGCGCGGTGACCGCCCGACGCGACCTCGGCCCGGCATGAGCGGCGTCACGGTCGGTAACTGCCCAGCAAAGCGAGGCCACATGGCCGGAAAGAGCACTTACCGCAGATCTTAAAGGGTTCCTAAACCGCCGGTACGTGTTTGGGAAGTGGATCTCCCCGGCCCCGGCCTGTCCCGAGGGGCACCGGCCAAAGGGTCAATACCGCCCCGGCGGCCCCGTTCGTACGCTCGGTCTCCCCTCCGTACCCCGGAACTGAGCAAGAGGAGATTTCATGAGCAGCGGTTCCACCATGCGCCGGATCGGGTCAGCCGCCGTGGCCGGCGCGGCGGCGCTCGCGGTGCTGGCACCCACGGCCTCGGCCGCCGGCCGGCCGGCGCCGCCGGCGCCCGTGGGCGCCGTGCAGCACTCGCTCATGAGCAAGCTGACGGTCACGGGCTACCTGCAGTACCTGGCGTCCCGGCACACCCCCGAGGCGAAGCGGACCCTCACGGCGTTCCGCGCGCTGCCGAAGGCCAAGCAGCAGAAGTTCGTCGGCTACCTGCAGAACCGCAAGGTCTACCAGGCGCTCACCGCGTCGCTGAAGGGCACCACCCGGCCCGGCGGCCTGCGCAGGGCCACTCCGTACAACCCGGATGTGTCCTTCGTGAAGGAGGTGCGGGTCGAGGCCAAGGGAAAGGTCGCCGGTGCGGTGAACACCCGGGTCGGCTTCGCGATGTCGGAGGAGATCTTCGGCATCCCGGTCACCACCGAGAAGGTGTGGGTGCAGTACCTGGCCAAGGGCGGCCGGGCCACCCAGCTCAAGGGCGGCGGCGCGACGGTGACCAACGTCAACGCGGCGGTGGACATCAAGGGCGGCGGCACGCCGCGCCTGGTCCGTGGGGCGGCCACCCTCTCCGCCACCTGGAAGGCCACCCCGCGCCACGCCTCCTTCGGCAAGGGGATCGACAAGCTCCAGGCCCTCGACGCCGGTGTGCAGGGCTACTGGCGGGCGAGCCTGCACAACGCCTGAGCCGGTGCGGACCGCCGCGCGTCACGGACGGGCGGCGGGCACCCTCGGGTCCCGGTACGCGGCGGCGCGCGGCTGCCGTCCCGGTCCGCCCGGTCCTCCTGATGCCCCATGGCGGAACTCCCCGAGTTGTTCCGCCGTGGGGTACCACTGTTTCTGGCAACGGCAGCACCACCAGCGCCAGTTGTCCCAGTCGGTACTGGTCTGGGTGGTGTCCTTCCACAACCAGTCGTCACAGTCGGTCGTGGGCATTTCGGGGGAAGCGGCATGGTGGCATCCTCGGGCGTCCCGGCCCGTGCGCCGGGCCGAACCTCCCGGCCACCATCCGAACGGGTGAGCCCCCACCCGGCGCAGCAGGGCCGGTCCGATGGGTTCTAGGCTCCTTTCGGACAACACCCCGCCACGCGCCATCCGATGAGGAGACCCATGTCCCCACCCGGCCCCGGACCCGGGCCCGCGGCCCCGTCGTTCAGCAAGCCGCCGCAGGGGCCCGGGCGCGGTGCCGGGCCGGCGCCGCGGCGGTCCCGGACCGGGCTGGTGGCGCAGTTCGTGCTGCAGTTCGTCTACCTCCCGCTGTGGGTCCTGGTCGCGGTCGGGCTGGTCGTCCTCGCGATCTGGCTCGACGGCGCCGGCAACGCCAATGTCGGCCCGCCGCCGGGGGTGTTCAGCTTCTCGAAGGCCGCGCTCTCCTGGCGGCGGCTGCGCATCGAGTGGCACGGCCGGGCCGAGGACTGGGCGCCGTTCACCGAGGAACTGCTGCGGGAACGGTTCGCCAAGGCGGAGGAGAACAGCGGCTGGGCGCCGGCCCTGCTCCCGCCGAGCGGCGTCCGGCGGGCCACCGCACAGCTGCCGCTGCGCCACTACCGCGGACTGGGCGCGGGCGGCGTCGAGCAACTGGCCCGGCGCCACGGCTGGTCGGTGGACTGGTCCCGGCACCGCGCCGGCACGCAGAAGGTGCACCTCTTCCGGCTGCTGCCGCCCCCGGCGCACACCGGGGTGCCCGACCCGCACGGCCCGCCGGCGCCGCCCGGCGCGCCCTGGGGGCCGCTGCCCGCCCGGCTCGCGATGCCGCTGCTGACGTTCGTCTTCCTGCCGCGGCTGCGCACGCTGGAGCTGCGCCGCGACCCGGAGGCGTACGCGGCCCCTCTGCGGAAGTATCTGGCCAAGCGGTTCGCCACGGAGCAGGCCCGCGACCGGCGCGGCCACTACACCGCCGACGACGACGGCCGGATCCTGCGCCGGGTCACCGTCAGCAGCCGGCACTACCGCGCGGCCGGCGCCCAGACGGTGCTGCGGGTGGCCGCCGAGCAGGGGTGGCGGCTCGACCACTCGTACCGGACCGAGCCGGAACGCACCGTGCGGCTGTGCCGCCCGGACGGCCCGTAGGCAAGGGCCCGCCCGGCGCACGAGAAAGGGGGTGCGGGCCCACGGGCCCGCACCCCCTTCGTCCGACGTCCGGCCGGCGACCGCCTACTTCTTCTTCGGCAGCCAGGCCTTCCAGACGTCCGGGTGCTTGTCCACCCACCGCTTGGCCGCCTCATCGGCGGACAGGCCGCTTGAGGCGATGGATTCGGAGACCTCGTTCTGGTCGTCCTTGGTCCACTTGAAGTTCTTCAGGAACGCCGCGGCGCTGCCGCCGCTCTTGGCGAAGTTGGTGTTGAAGTACTTCTGGAGCGGGGTGGTGGGGTACGCGCAGTCGATGGACTGCGGGTCCTTGGTGCCCTTCTCCGCACAGGCGTCGGTGTACTTGGGGAGCTTGACCTCCACCATCGGCACCTGGTTGAAGAGCCACTGCGGCTCGTACCAGTACGTGAGGAAGGGCTTCTTCTCCTTGGCGAACTGCTGGATCTGGGTGATCTGGGCCGCCTCGGAGCCGGCGAACACCACCTCGTAGTTGAGGTGGAGGTTCTTCACCAGCGCCTTGTCGTTGGTGACGTAGGACGGCGAACCGTCCATCAGCTGGCCCTTGTTGCCGCTCTCGGACGTGCGCAGCTGCTTGGCGAACTTGTTGAGGTTCTTCCAGTTGGTGACCTCGGGGTGCTTGTCGGCCCAGTACTTGGGGACGTACCAGCCGATGTGGCCGGTGACACCGTTGCCGCCGCCCGCGGTGATCGTCTTCTTGTCCTTGACGTACCGCTTCTCCTGGTCCGGGTGGCCCCAGTCCTCCAGGATCGCGTCGACCCGGCCCTGGCTGAGGGCGTCCCAGGCGGGGATCTCGTCCACCTGGACGGTGTCGACGTGGTAGCCCAGCTGGTGTTCCAGCAGGTACTTGGCGACGGCCACATTGGACTGCGCGCCGACCCAGGTCTGCACGGACAGTGTGACCGACTTCGAGCCCTTGGCCGCGGCGAACGGCGAGGTCTGCTTGGTCATGTCGGCCTTGCCGCAGGCGGACAGGGACAGCGAGAGCGCCACCGTGCCGGCGAGCACGGTCGTACCGAGGAAGGCTTTGCGCGTACGGGACATGATCAGGCTCCCTTCCCCGTCGTACGGCGTTCCGTGGGCTGGGTGACCCGGTCGAGCATCAGGCCCAGGCACACGATGGCCACGCCCGCGACCAGGCCGAGGGCCAGGTCTCCGGTGGCCAGGCCGGTGACCACGTCGTAGCCGAGGGCACCGCCGCCGACCAGGCCGCCGATGATGACCACGGCGAGGACCAGGACCACGCCCTGGTTGACGGCGAGCAGCAGGGCCGGCCGGGCCAGCGGCAGCTGCACCTGGCGGAGCATCTGCCAGCGGGTGGCGCCCAGCGAGCGGGCCGACTCCATCGCGGCGGGGTCGACCTGGCGCAGGCCCTGGGTGGTGATGCGGATGACCGCGGGCAGCGCGTAGACGACCGCGGCCGCGGCGGCCGGGGCGCGGCCCACGGCGAACAGGGCGACGACCGGGATCAGGTACACGAACTGCGGCATGGTCTGCATGACGTCCAGGACCGGGCGGAGGATCGCCTCGAACCGCTTGCTGCCGGCCGCCAGGACACCGGTGCCGAAGCCCAGTACCAGGGTCACGATCAGGGCGGCGAGCACCTGGGAGAGGGTGTTCATGGACGGCTTCCACACGCCCAGCACACCGATGGCGGCCATCGCGAGGACGGCGGTCAGGGCGGTGCGCCAGGTGCCGATGAGCCAGGCCAGCGCGGCGACGATGAGCAGCGTGCCGTACCAGGGCAGCGCGGTCAGGCCGTCGCGCAGCGGGTTGAGCACCCAGTTGGTGAAGTGCGCGGCCCAGTCGGCGGTACCGCCGATGAGCGGGACGCCGGAGTAGAGGTGGTTGACCATCCACTCCTTGAAGTCGTTGACCGGGTGGGCGATGTCCACGGACCAGGCACCGGGCCAGACCGCGGAGCCGGTCAGCCGGCCGGCCAGGGCCAGCAGGGCGGTGAGCGCGGCCACGCCGGTCCAGACCTGCCAGCCGCGCAGCCACGCCGGGCCGGCGGTGGCGGTGTTGTCGGCCGCGCCGATCCGGGCGCCGGCCGCGGCGGTGGTGCGGTCCATGACGATGGCCAGCAGCACGATCGGGATGGCGGCGGAGAGCGCGGCGCCGACGTCGACGGAGGCGAGCGCCTGGTAGACGCGGTCACCGAGGCCGGCCGCGCCGATCACCGAGGCGATCACGGCCATGGACAGCGCCATCATGATCGTCTGGTTGACGCCGAGCAGCAGTTCCTTGCGGGCCAGCGGAAGGCGGGCGGTCAGCAGCCGCTGCCGTCCGGTGGCACCGAGCGAGGAGACCGCCTCCAGTACGCCGGGGTCGGCGCCGCGCAGTCCGAGCGCGGTGAGCCGGGCCATCGGCGGGGCCGCGTAGATGACGGTGGCCAGCAGCGCGGCGGGCACGCCGATGCCGAAGATCAGCACGACGGGCAGCAGATAGGCGAAGGCCGGCAGCACCTGCATGGTGTCGAGGACCGGGCGCAGGATCCGGAACAGCCGCTCGGAGAGGCCGGCGCCCAGTCCGAGCAGGGCGCCGACGGCGACCGAGACGGCGACCGCCACGACCATCAGCGCCAGCGTCTGCATGGTCGGGACCCACATCCCGAGCGCCCCGCTGACGAGGAGGGAGACCAGCGCAGTGGCGGCGATCCGCCAGCCGGCCACCCGCCAGGCGATCAGCGTGACGCCGGTGGTCACGCCGGCCCAGCCGAGGGCGAGCAGCAGCAGATAGACCGCGCGGACGGAGATGACCACGGCGTTGGAGAGGTGGCCGAGGAAGTAGACGAACAGCCAGTGGTTGTCGCGGTTGTTGATGATCCAGTCGCTGGTCTTGCCGAGCGGCCCGGACAGGTCGACGGTGAGCGCGGACGGCCAGGCGGCGCCGGGCCAGGCGGCGTGCACCACGGGGACCAGGACGGCCGCGGCGACGGCGAGCAGCAGGAGCTTGGCGACGCCGCGGCGGGCCAGCAGGGCGCGGGCCGGGTTGGCCTTGGGTGCGTCGGCGCCGAGGCCGCGCTGAGTGGCGGGGGGTGCGGACGCGGTACTCATGCGCGCCCCCGCTTCACGGTGCCGGTCGGCACGCCCAGGGCGGCGGCGCGCTGGGCCTCGCGCCAGCGGCGCAGCAGCGCGGCGCGCAGCCGGGAGCGGCGGGAGGCGACGGGGGCTCTGGAGCCGACGGCGCGGACGGCGCCGTGGCGGGGGGTGGCGGCGTACATCATCAGGCAGCCACCTCGCCGGGCCGGTCCTCGTCGATCCGGGCGACCACGTTGAGCAGGCAGGCGTGGTCGACGACGCCCAGGCAGCGGCCGCCGTCGACGACCCGGGCGGCGCCGCCGGAGCGGGCCACCGCCTCGATGGCGTCCGAGATCAGGGTGTCGGCGGCCAGCGCCGGACCCTGGTCGGCCTCGCCGTCCTCGGCCGGGCGCATCGCGCGGCGGACGGTCAGCACCTGCTCGCGGGGGACGTCCCGGACGAAGTCGCGGACGTAGTCGTCGGCCGGGGAGCCGACGATCTCCTCGGGGGTGCCGAGCTGGACGATCTCGCCGTCGCGCATCAGGGCGATCCGGTCGCCGACCCGCAGCGCCTCGGCGAGGTCGTGGGTGATGAAGACCATGGTGCGGCCCTCCTCGCGGTGCAGGCGAACGACCTCTTCCTGCATGTCGCGGCGGATGAGCGGGTCGAGCGCGCTGAACGGCTCGTCGAAGAGCAGGACCTCGGGGTCGACGGCGAGCGCGCGGGCGAGTCCGACGCGCTGCTGCTGACCGCCGGAGAGCTGCCCGGGGCGGCGCTTCTCCAGTCCGGCCAGGCCCACCTTGTCGACCATCTCGTTGGCCTTCTCGCGCCGTTCGGTCTTGCCGACGCCCTGGATCTCCAGGCCGTAGGCGACGTTGTCGACGACGGTGCGGTGCGGCAGCAGGCCGAAGTGCTGGAAGACCATGGCGGCGCGGCGGCGGCGCAGTTCGCGCAGTGCGGTGCGGTCCATGGCGCGGACGTCCTCGCCGTCCATCTCCAGGTCGCCGGCGGTCGGTTCGATCAGCCGGGTCAGGCACCGGACGAGGGTGGACTTGCCGGAGCCGGACAGGCCCATGACGACGAAGACCTCGCCCTTGTGGACGTCGAAGGAGACGTCGCGGACGGCGGCGGTGCAGCCGGTCTGCTCGCGCAGTTCCTGGGCGCTCAGTCCGGTGACGGAGGTGTCGTCGGGGATCTTGTCGGCCTTGGGGCCGAAGACCTTCCACAGGTGCCGGACGGAGAAGACGACCTCGCGGGCGTCCTCCGCGGCGTCGGCGGCTTTACGGGCGTTGGGTATCTCGGATGCGCCGGCGGAGGTGGTAGCCATCACGCATCACCTCCCTTGGTAGGAGCCTTGTGGAGCAGTTCGGCGCACTTCTCCCCCACCATGAGCACGCCCAGCATCGGGTTGACGGCCGGCATCGTCGGGAAGACCGAGGCGTCGGCGATCCGGATGCCGTGCAGACCGCGGATCTTCAACTCCGGGTCGACGACGGCGAGTTCATCATTGGGGGCACCCATCTTGCAGGTGCCGGCGGGGTGGTAGACGGTGTGCGCGGCCTTGCGCACCAGCTCGCTGATCTCCGCGTCGTCGGTCACGTGGGGACCGGGGAAGACCTCGCGCTTGAGCCACTTCTTGAACGGCTCCGCCTGGGCGACCTCGCGGGCCAGCTTGATGCCGTCGACGAGGGTCTGCCCGTCGTAGTCGTCCTCGTCCTCGAAGTACTTGAAGTCGAGGGCGGGCTTGACCTCGGGGTCCGCGGAGGTGAGGTAGAGGCGGCCGCGGGAGCGGGACTTGGGGATGTTCGGGGTCATCGAGACGCCGTGTTCGGGACGCTCGTAGCCCAGCCGCTCGGGGTTGTCGGTGAACGGGATCTGGTAGAAGTGGAACATCAGGTCGGGGCCCTTGTGCTCCGGGTCCCGCTTGACGAACAGACCCGCGTCCGAGTCCATCGCGGAGTTGCCCGGGATCGGCCCGTTGGTCTCCCAGACGATCACCGACTCGGGGTGGTCGATCAGGTTCTCGCCGACGCCCGGCAGGTCGTGCACGACGGGGATGCCGAGCGCCTCCAGGTCCTTCTTCGGCCCGATGCCGGAGTGCATCAGCAGCCGCGGGGTGTCGACGGCGCCGGCGCACACCAGCACCTCGCGGGCGGCCTCGACGTAGACCTCGGCGCCGTCCTTCGTGCGGACGTGGACGCCCTTGGCGGTGGTGCCGTCCAGCTCCAGCTTGTGCGCCCAGGTCTCCAGCATCAGCGTGAGGTTCGGCCGGTCGCCGGCCTCGATGTGCGGGTGCAGGTAGGCGACCGAGGCGGACGACCGCTTGTTGTTCTCGGGGTGGTAGGAGAGGTCGAAGAAGCCGACGCCCTCGTCGAAGGGCTGGTCGTTGAACCCGACGACCTCCGGGACGCCGAGCGCCGTCTTGGCGGCCTCGATCCAGTCCGTGGCGATCTGGTTCTGGTCCTTCTTCGCCACCCGCACGATGTTGTTGCGCAGCTTGCCGAAGTAGGGGTCCATCTCCTTCGCACCCCAGCCGGTGGCGCCGGCCGCCTCCCACTCGTCCCAGTCGGACGGCAGCGGCTTGAAGGAGATCAGGGTGTTGTGCGACGAGCAGCCGCCGAGCACCTTGGCCCGGCTGTGCAGGATGTGCGAGTTGCCGCGGGGCTGCTCGGTGGTCGTGTACTCGTAGTCCAGCTCGCCGCCGAGGAGGCCGAGCCACTTGCGCAGCGTCAGCACGTCCTCGCGGTCGATGTCGGACGGGCCGCCCTCGATGACGGCGACCGTGACGTCCGGGTCCTCGGTGAGGCGGGAGGCGATGACGGAACCGGCGGTACCACCGCCGACCACGACGTAGTCGTACACGGGCATGGAGGGTGCTCCTTCTTGCAACGTTCTCAGGTGGTGCGGGGGTTGAGGGGAGGCGGGCGGTCCGGTGGGGGACCGGTCAGCCCGCGAACCACCGCACCGGCTCGGGCCGGAGGTTCTCGTAAATGTGCTTGCTCTCGCGGTACTCGTCCAGACCCGTGGGGCCGAGTTCCCGCCCGATGCCGGACTTGCCGAAGCCGCCCCACTCCGCCTGCGGGAGGTAGGGGTGGTAGTCGTTGATCCAGACCGTGCCGTGCCGCAGCCGCGCGGCGACCCGGCGGGCGCGCGCGGTGTCGGCGGAGAAGACCGCGCCGGCCAGGCCGTACTCGGTGTCGTTGGCGAGCGCGACGGCCTCGTCCTCGGTGCCGAAGGTCTCGACCGTGAGGATCGGCCCGAAGGTCTCCTCGCGGACGACCTTCATCTCGCGGTGGCAGCCGTCCAGCACGGTCGGCGCGTAGAAGTAGCCGGTGGCCGGGCGGACGGCGGACGGCTCGGGCCGGGCCCCGCCGCACCGCAGCTGGGCACCCTCGGCCAGCGCGGAGGCGACGTACGCCTCGACCTTGTCGAGCTGCTGCTGGGAGACCAGGGGGCCGCACTCCACGCCGTCCTCGGTGCCCCGGCCGAGCTTGATCCGCTCGGCGCGGCGGGCGAGTTCGGCCACGAAGCGGTCGCGCACCGACTCCTCGATGATCAGCCGGGCGCCGGCGGAGCAGACCTGCCCGCTGTGGATGAACGCGGCGTTGAGCGCCTGGTCGACGGCGGTGTCGAAGCCCTCCTCGGTGGCGCAGGCGTCGGCGAAGACCACGTTCGGGTTCTTGCCGCCGAGCTCCAGCGCGATCTTCTTGGCGCCGGAGACCGCGGCCGCACCGGCCTTCGTGCCGCTGACCAGGCCACCGGTGAAGGAGAACAGGTCGACGTCCGGGTGCTCGGCCAGCCGCTGGCCGACCGGCAGACCGGCGCCGGTGACGATGTTGGCGACCCCGGCCGGCAGCCCGGCCTCGACGAGCAGCTTGACCAGGTGCACGGTCGACAGCGGGGTGACCTCGCTGGGCTTGATCACAAAAGTGTTGCCGGCCGCGAGGGCCGGCGCGATCTTCCAACTGGCCTGCAGCAGCGGGTAGTTCCACGGCGTGATGAGCGCGCAGACGCCGACCGGCTCGTGCACGACCACGCTGTGCACGTCGGCGGAACCGGCGTCGACGACCCGGCCGCCGCTCTCGTTCATCACCACGTCGGCGAAGTACCGGAAGGCGTTGGTGACGTCGTCGACGTCGACCCGGCCCTCCTCCAGGGTCTTGCCGGTGTCCCGGCTCTCGATGAGCGCGATCTCCTCGCGGTCGCGCTGGAGCAGGTCGGCGACCCGGCGCAGCAGCGCGGAGCGCTCGGCGACCGGCGTACGGGGCCAGGCGCCCGCGCCGCCGTCGAAGGCCCGGGCGGCGGCCGCGACCGCGGCGTCCGCGTCCTCGGCACCGCCCTCGGCCACCACCTGGAGGGTCGTCGCGTCGGCGGGGTCGAGGACCTCTCGGGTGGCCCCGGACGCGGCGTCCCGCCACACCCCGTCTACGTGAATGGTCTCGCTTGCCGACACGATTTTTTCTGCCTTCCGGTCTTCGTTGTGTTCCCACTGGTGCAACCAGTGGCGTCACCAGCAACGGGGACCCCTCCCCGGAAGCGCCCCACCTATGCCCAAACATTCGCGGAAAGTGAGCCGACTCACTCGTCGTGCAGAGAAATGTCCCAGAACGTAACCTGAATAGCCGTATGTCCAAGCGGGAAGATCGTGCCGTACGTCCCGCCGGCAGCAGGTGGTCCGTGCGGCCGTCCCTCATACGCCCCTCCGCCCCCTCCGCCCGGAGGTATCGAGATGACCACCAGACGGCGTGCCGTCACCGCCACCGCCCTGGGCTGCGGAGCGGCCCTGCTCGCCGGGGCCGCCTGTACGGGCGCCGCGGCGGCCGGCGATCCCGACGGTGAGGGCGACCTCGCGGGGAAATCGGCCCAGCAGATCTCCGACGACGCCCTGCACCAGCTCGTGACCGCGAAGTCCCTGCGGCTGCGCACCGAGACCACCGCCGACCCCACCAAGCTCGACATCACCCTCGACAAGGCCGGCAACTGCGCCGGCGCGATCAGCAAGGGCGCGCTCGGCCGCGTGGAGATCATCAAGCGCGGCAACCAGGTGTGGATGAAGCCGGACGCGGCGTTCTGGAAGAGCCAGCTGCCCGGCGAGGAGGGCGCCCGGGCGGCCGCGAAGTACCGCAACACGTTCCTGCACGGCACCGCCGACCACGACGCCTTCCTGAAGAACCTCGCCACGGCCTGCGACCTCAGCGCCTTCCAGGAGTCCGCCGCCGGCCCCGGCGAGCCGCCCCCGTCCGGCGAGCCCACCCCCACCGCCAAGCTCACCAAGGGCCACCCCACGACCCACGAGGGCACCCCCGTCCTCCCCGTCGTCAAACACACCGACGGCGTCACCGAGACCCTCTACGTCGCGATCAAGGGCACCCACTACCCCCTCAAGCTCACCGCCGAGGCCGACGACCAGAAGGGCACCGTCCTCCTGAGCAACTA
This sequence comes from Streptomyces endophytica, assembly GCF_026153355.1. Lineage (GTDB taxonomy): Bacteria > Actinomycetota > Actinomycetes > Streptomycetales > Streptomycetaceae > Streptomyces > Streptomyces endophytica. The sequence goes on from NZ_CP110636.1 coordinate 1,149,009, forward strand.
CGGCACCCCGGTCCCCACCACGACCCCGCCCCCCGGCGACACCGTCGACATCTCGGCACTGGAGGACCTGTTCCAGGGGACACACACCGCGTGAATGGCATATGCCGCTACAGCGCGTGACCGGCTCGGGTCCCTATCGTTGGACCGTGCGGCTGCCCGTACGACGTGGCAGCGGGGAGGAGCGCCACGATGACCATCAGCCTTGAGCGGACCGAAGCGATCGCGACCGACGGGATGGAGATGGCAGAGCCCACCGAAAACCAACAGCGCTTGGACGACCTGTTCGCGCGGCTGGAGGGAGCCTCCCCCGAGGGCTACAAGACCGAGATCATCGGGGGGACAATCTTCATGTCGCCGCAGCGGGACGCGCATTGGCTGACCATCCGCCAGCTCTTGCGGGCGCTGGAGGACCGCTTCGGGGTGGACGTCCTGGTGCTGTCGGACGTCCGGATCGATTTCCCCGGCAAGGAGAACGGCTTCTGCCCCGACATCGCCAAATTCGCCGACGGCGCCAAGAAGAACGCACTGGGACGCTGGCGGTATCAGGACATCGAGCTCATCGCCGAGGTCATCTCCCAGGGGACCGCCGTGAACGACTACGGCCCGAAGAAGGCGATCTACGCCGAAGCCGGTATTCCGGTCTATGTCATCGCCGATCCCTATCTCGGCCGCTGCCGGGTCTTCACGCACCCCCAGGACGGCGAGTACCTGCGCGATCTCACCCTCAAGTACGGCGAGCCGGTCGACCTCACACACGCATTCCCCGGTTTCAGCATCTCCACGGAGAATTTCCCCCGCGACTGATCCGCGGCGCGCGCGACGCACCCCGCGGAGTGAGAATGCAGACATGGTGCAGACAGCGGCGAAAGCAGTGCTTGAGGGCGGTCCCGCGGAACTGCCCGAGCGGATCGTGCCGGCCGATCCGCACGGCAGCGAGCTGAAGATCCCCTTCCGCGGCGGCTACGAACACTTCCGGCCCACCACCCGCCAGCAGTACACCCCCGAGGGGGCGCTGCCGGTGTACGAGTGGTGGGAGCGCACCGAGATCGCCGAGTAGGCGGGACGGGCGAGCAGGCGGGGCGGGCGCGCCGTCAGCCTTCCGGGGAGAACGCCTGGAGGGCGATCCGCTGGGTCTCCTGCTGGAGCGGCCAGTCGGCCTCGGTGCCCAGGACCAGGACGGCGAACTGCCGGCCGTCGTCGGTGGTGAAGGCGCAGTCGACGACCTTGACGCGGGTCCCGAGCCGCTCGCTGTCATAGGCGTAGACCAGTTGGGCGGCGTCCGAGCCCGGCGCCGGGCCGTCGAACGCGCCGAGGCTGATCTGCTCGAAGCCGGGGTTGCCGGCCAGCCCTTCGACGCCTGTTCCAGCGCCTCGCGCGGCGCGATGTCCGGTTCGGTGATCTCGAAGATCTGCAGCAGCCCGCGGTCGTCCGGCGCGGTGTAGAACACCCCGGTCTTGCGCTCGCTGCGCTCCCAGCCGTCCGGCACCGCGAGGGTGAAGCCCTTGGCGTCGTGGACGAGGCGGTAGCCGGCGGGCACGGCGGGCGACGAGGCCGGGTCCATGGGCGGCGTGCTGTCGACGCCGGACGGGGTGGTGGCGGCGGTGGGCGTGTGCGGGGCGGAGGCCCGGGTACGGGCGGCGGGCGGCGCGTCGCCGTCGCGGCCCCACAGCAGATAGCCGCCGCCGGCCCCGGCGGCGATCACCACCACGGCCGCCCCGGCGATCAGGGCAGCGGTACGGCGCCGGGGACCGGGGCCGGCACCGGGTGCGGCACCGGGTGCGGCACCGGGGACGCCGGTGAAGGGACCTGGTGCGGGACCGGGACCGGGTGCGGAACCGGGGACGGTGAGGGAGGCGTCGGGTAACGGGCCGAAGGGCGGCTGCGGTGGTGCGCCCGCGCTCGGGGCGAAGGTCGGCCGGGGCGGCATCGGGCCGCTGTACGGGGCGGGCGCCGGCCTGCCGTCCTCCCAGCTCTGCGTCTCGTCGTTCCAGCGGGCCGGCCCGCCGCGCGGCATCGTCACCCACCCACCAGGGCCGCGACCGCCTGGGTCACCGCGGCACCGGACGCCAGCAGCCCGACCACCGCGCCGGCGTCGGTCAGCGCCGTACGCAGCCGCGCCAGCCGCCCGGGCCCGGCCGCCCCGCCCTCGGCGATCTCGCCTTCCGTTCCGGCGAGTTCCTCGTCCAGGGCGGTCACCTCGGGACTTTGCACCGCCCGGGCCAGATCGGCCCGCAACTCCCGTACCGCACGCAGCAGTTCCTCCTGCGCCGGATCGGCGGCCGGTGCGCCGCCGCCTTCGTTCTGCGTCACGGTGTTGTGGTCGCCGATGGCGAAGGCTCCCCGGACGCTGCCGATGTGGATGCCGTTGCCGCGCGCGTCAGCCGTTGCCACTGTTCTTCCTTCCCTTCGGGGCGGTGCCACCCGCGGTGGTGTTCTGCGTGATCGTGTTGTGGTCGCCGATGCCGACGGCCCCCTGGGCGGACTCCACGTAGACGCCGCCCTCGGCGACGTGCACGATGCGCTGCTCGAACTCGTCGGTCTGGTAACCGGCCTCGCGCAGCGCGGTGGTCACCCCGGCCGTCACCCGCTGCTGCACGGTCTTCAGGTACCGCGCCACGTCCATGTCCTGGAACAGCGACGCCTCGCCGTACGACCCCAGTTCGCGGACGGAGACGCCGGGGCCCTCCGGGAGCGCCGCCCCGTTCCCGGCGGTGGCCAGCCGCCACGCGGAGCGCAGCCCGCGCCCCAGGGTGAGCAGCGCGTTCCCGGCCGAGCGCGGCGTCTGGGCCAGCGCCCAGACCGCCTTGCCGAAGTGGTGGTGGTGCCGGTACTGGTGGGCGAGCCGGTCGGCGTCCTGGAAGAGCTGCCGCAGCGGCCACAGCACGTGCGGCGCGACCTCCAGCATCAGCATCCCGCCCTGGGTGTGGACCCGGACGAAGACCGTGGTGACGATGCCCTCGTTCCAGCCGCCGACCCGGATCCGCAGGAAGTGCCGCCGGGTCTCGCCGCCCTCCTCGACCGAGGCCGCCCGGTGCGCCTCGAACGCCTCCGGCGCGTACGGCGCCGCGGCCCGGTCGGGCAGCCCCTCGGCCGGCAGGAAGACGCACTCGTCGAGTTCCAGGGCGCGCAGCCGGTCGCGGACCGCGGCCGCCGCCTGCGGTGAGCCGTGCGGCGACGGCTCCCGCAGCGCCTCCACCAGCGGCACGATCCGGGCCAGGATCGCGCCGTTGTCCAGCGGCTCGGTCTCCCGGTCCGGATGCGGGACCAGCTCCACCGACAGCGACCAGGTCTTGTACGGGTACCCGGCGCCGCAGAACGGGTTGGCCGCGCGGTACATCACCAGCGGCCCGTGCTGCTCGATCCGCACCCGGTCCCGCAGCCGCCGGAACCGGAAGCCCTCGGCCCGCTCCGCCGGATCGGCCATCACGTCGGGGAACCGCTCCTTGGACAGTTCCCGGGCCAGCGAACGGGCGAACTGCCCGCGCTGCAACCCGACCAGGACGGCCAGCGCGACCGGCAGCAGCAGCGTGACCCAGAACGGGAAGGCCGCGAGGGCCGACGAAACGCCGGAGTCGCTGCCACTGTCGTAGGAGGAGCCGTACGAGGAGCCGCCCCAGTCGCCGCTGTCGCTCCCGCCGCTGCCGGGCAGGACGAAGGACAGCAGGTTGGGGATCAGTGGGCCGATCAGCGACGACCAGAGGCTGACCGCGAATCCGGCGGCCAGCATCCCCAGCATGAAGAAGATCAGGGACAGCCGGCCGTACCAACGGAGCACGAAGGACGCCGAGCGGGCCAGCCACTGCGGCAGGGGCGCCCGGCGGACCAGGCGGGACAGTCCGATGAGGACGACGGGCAGGATGTAGAACGTCACCATCCCGCCGGACAGCGGGATCGCCACGATCCATAAGCCGAGGATCGCCGCCGCCCAGCCCAGCTCCAGCCACCGGGCACGCAGCGCGTGCGCCAGCACCCGGGCCGCGTCGATGCCCAACGAGGGCGCGGCGAACCGTTCTTCGTGGACGTAGAGCTCGTCGATGACCGCGTCCCGGAACCCCTCGTCCAGGTACGTCCCGGCGCACAGCAGCCTGGTGGCCTCACTGGCACCGGGCGGGACGGGAGTGAGCGGTGCGGGCTTCGTGAACTGCGCGGGTACGTTCGTCCGGTCCATCGGCCTCCCCCAAAAGCCTCGCGGAAGCCGCAGCATAGGCCAGGGAAGCACTCCGTGTCAGGGAGTTAACGCAAGGTCACGACAGGGTCATTTTCTTGACGGCAGTCACAAAGGACGACCAGTCACCCACCGGGAAGAACAGCACGGGCCCGTCAGCGTCCTTGCTGTCCCGGACGGGGACGACGCCGGGGATACCGGGGGCTACTTCGATGCAGTTGCCGCCGTTGTCGCCGCTGTGGCTGCTCTTGATCCAGATCGCCGTGCCCAGATCGACCGTGTCCATCGCGCTCGCAACCTTCCATCAACTCGCCGATCAGGGCGGCAGAATCCCGAGCCGACAGAGCATCCGCCCTCAGCGCATCATAGGTCCGCTCATGGCGTACGCAGACAGCTGGATCGTCGTTGAAATAGCCACGGTCCAGGGACTCCGAATAGACCCACCTGTGCCCGTCAGGCAGCGTGATCAGCGACATAGAGGCGTTGGGGCGCACGAGTTCAGGGAATTCGGCTGGCGCCACCTGAATGCGGATGTTGCGATGGCGTTGGACGTTCAGCAGGTGCGCACACTGCTCACGCATGATGGCAGAGCTCCCCACAAGGTTGCGTAGGCAGCTTTCGTCCAGGACCACGATGTACTGCGGGCCGGCGGTCATCAGGAAGCGCTGTTGTCGACTCAGTCGGGCCTGTACGCGCTCCTCGACTTCATTGCCGCTCGCAACGCGTGAGAACAGCGCCCGGGCGTAGTCCTCCGTCTGCAACAAACCGGGGATTACCCGCTCTTGGTACTCCCGGAGGGCCACAGCCAGCGCATCCATCTGGGCGCGACGCTCGAACCAGTCCGGATGCTGCACCTCCGGATACCAGTCGATCCTCCCCCACAGCCGGAGCAACACCCCACCCGTACCGAGCAGTTCGTCGCAGTGCTTGGCGAAGGCGTCCTGTGGGACACGCGTGCCCGCCTCAATACGCGCCACGTGCGAGCGGTCGCACGGAATCTTCCGCGCCAAGGCCGCCTGGGTGAGGCCCGCCGCCTCCCGGTGGTGCTTCAGCAGTTCACCGAACACGACGGCCGTCGTAGCCGCCGTGCCCCCCGCGCCATTGCGTCGGCTCACGGCACCCCCTTGTGACAGTTGCCCACTGACACGCGCTCAGCGTTGTCACCGCCCACCCCGCTGAGCAACGATGAACACACCCAGAGTAACGAACGGCGAACCCCCGCGACGTTGGCAGACGTCCGGGGGCGTGGCCTTCAACCCAGAGAGATTGATGACATGCACCACGCTATCCGGCTCTTCGAACCGCTGCTACGGCTGTTACTGCCCGGCACCGGAAGGCATCGGACCGCGGACGCCTCACCACGTCATGCGCGGCGGGCGGCGGCGCCGGTGGTGGTGTGGTGACCGGCCGCGCGCGTCAGTCCGTTCAGCTGGGGGAGCCGGTGCGGGACCCCGAGCCGGCCACCGGCTGCGACGTGTGCGAAGCGCTGGCCCAGCAGCGAGTGGCGGCGTATGCGGTCGGGAACCGGTCGAAGGTGTCCGACTGCAATGTCGAAATCCGGCGGCATCCGCACCGGAAGTAGGCCCCAACGGCCGGAGCCCGCACGGTCGTTGGGGACCGTGCGGGCTCCGGCGGGAGAACGAGAGTTACTCAGATGAGGCCGAGGGCGCGGACCGCCTCGCGCTCCTCCTCCAGCTCCTTGACGGAGGCGTCGATGCGGGAGCGGGAGAACTCGTTGATGTCCAGGCCCTGGACGATCTCGTACTTGCCGTCCTTGGTGGTGACCGGGAAGGAGGAGATCAGGCCCTCCGGGACGCCGTAGGAGCCGTCCGACGGGATGCCCATCGAGGTCCAGTCGCCGTCGGCGGTGCCGTTGACCCAGGTGTGCACGTGGTCGATGGCGGCGTTCGCGGCGGAGGCGGCCGACGAGGCACCGCGGGCCTCGATGATCGCGGCGCCGCGCTTGGCGACGGTCGGGATGAAGGTGTCGGCCAGCCACTTCTCGTCGTTGACGGTCTCGGCGGCGTTCTTGCCGGCGACCGTGGCGTGGAAGATGTCCGGGTACTGGGTGGCGGAGTGGTTGCCCCAGATCGTCAGGCGCTGGATCTCCGAGACCGGCGTGCCGGTCTTCTGCGCCAGCTGCGAGATGGCCCGGTTGTGGTCGAGGCGGGTCATCGCGGTGAAGCGCTCGCGCGGTACGTCCGGCGCGGCGGCCTGGGCGATCAGCGCGTTGGTGTTGGCGGGGTTGCCGACGACCAGGACCTTGATGTCGTCCGCGGCGTGGTCGTTGATGGCCTTGCCCTGCGGCTTGAAGATGCCGCCGTTGGCCTCCAGGAGGTCACCGCGCTCCATGCCCTTGGTGCGGGGGCGGGCGCCGACCAGCAGGGCGACGTTCGCGCCGTCGAAGGCCACGTTCGGGTCGTCGGAGATGTCGATGCCCTGGAGGAGCGGGAAGGCACAGTCGTCCAGCTCCATGGCGGTGCCCTCGGCGGCCTTCAGGCCCTGCGGGATCTCCAGGAGGCGCAGCTTGACCGGCACGTCCGCGCCGAGCAGATGACCGGAAGCGATGCGGAAGAGGAGTGCGTAACCGATCTGGCCGGCGGCGCCGGTGACGGTGACATTGACGGGAGTGCGGGTCATGGCGATCTCCTGCGCGGTGTTTTCCGGGGGCAAGCCCCTGGACCACCATGGGTGGCGGTGGGTGTCCCTGCCCAGCTATCGAGGTCTCTTGGTATCGAGAGACCCGGCCGTCAGGCTATCGGACCCCTGACCGGTGCCGGTGACGGGTCGGTGTGGCACGCCTCACCGGGTGTACCAGGAGCCCGGACGGCGGCCCGCCCGGAACGCGGTCGGCGACGGCTCCACCCGGCCTCCGCCCGGCCCGCCCGCACGGACCGTGGCGGCGGCCGCCCGCTCAAGGAGGGGGGAAGCGGGCGGCCGCCAGGTTGTGCCACACCCGTGGGGGGATAACCGGCGCCTGCCCGGGATAACCGGGTGCATGCCCCCCTTTTTTCAGCGAACGCCGCGTGGCCGTCGATTCCCGGCCAGTGGCGGCGCGCCGGGCCGCCGCGGCCGCCCCGGCGCGCGGGGGCGGGCCGTCAGCGTCCGGGGGCCAGCAGGAGGACCGCGGCGAGCGCCATCAGCAGGGCGCCGAGGACGCCGACCGCCAGCATCAGCGCCCGCAGCCGACGGGCCCGCCGGCCGGCGAGGGCACCGGGCCCGGCCGACGGCTCCGGCCCGGCCTCCGCCCCCGGGCCCGGCCCGCCGGCCTCCGCGGTCCGCGCCTCCCCGTGTTCCTCGCCGTATTCCTCGCCGTATTCCTCGCCGTATTCCTCGCCCCGCCGCGGCAGCTGCGCGACCTGCGTACGGACCGCGCCCGGTGCCATCGCGGCCTCCCGAACGGCCCACGCCGGGGCGGCCCGTATCGCCTCCCTCGGTACGTCGTGCCGCAGCTCGGCCCGGCTCCAGGCGCGTTCGGCCGGTTCCCACCGCATGACGAGGTGTCCCGGGTCGGTGCCGGTCGCCTCGGCGAGCGCGACGACGGCGCGGCGCGGCGGCAGCAACCGCCCGTCGAGATAGCGCTCCCACGACGTCTTGCTGTAGCCCGTGCGGTCCGCGACGGCGGCCACACTCAGCCGGCTGCGGTCCACCAGGCCGCGCAGCCGTTCCGTGAACTCCCCCACGGCCGGATCGAGTTCCTCCGGCAGTGCCTTCCAGCGAGGCATGGCTCCCCCTGTTCGCCCACTCACGCGCCGTACGCGGCGCGACTCCCCCGGACCCGCCCTATTCACCCCCAGGAGGGACACCGCCAGCCAGGGGAACGTCCGCTTCCCGCTGGGCGCACGGGAGCATTCGGACCTGGGCAGCGCCTCCCGGGAGCGCCCCGCTCCGCCGTTCGCGCAGCGCGCCTCAGTGCCGGAAGCACTCGCGGGGGGCGCCGCCCGCCGGGTAGAGGCAGAGCCGGACGCCCCGCGGGCCGCGGGCCGCCACCATCGGGGTGACCAGGTAGCCCTCGGCGTCGAACCGGTCCCTGACCCGCACCGACCGCGGCAGGGCCCCCGGCGCGGTCACCTCGATGCGGTCCCCGATCCGGCCGCCGCGGAGCCGCCCCCAGGCGGCCGCGCACGCCGTGCCGTACCGGACCTGGACGTGCGCGCCGCGGGCGGTGGCGGCCTCGACGACCGTGTCCACCATCCCCTCGCCGCCGCAGAACATCGACTGCGGGTCCTTGCCGTCGCAGGACCGCCCGCGGCAGCCGGTCACCGCCGAGGACGTGGGCGCGGCGCTCGCGGCCGGGCCACCGCGGGCCTCCCCGGCCCGCTCCCCCGCCAGGAACGTCACCGCCACGGCCAGCGCCAACCCCCCGGCACCGGCCCCGGCCGCCGCGGCCACCACCCGCCGGCGCGTCCTCCGGGGCGGCGGGTGCGGCCGCTGCGGCGGTTCCGGCGGCACGGGGCGGGCCGGGACCTCCGGATCACCCACGGCGTCCCGCCCGGCCGCGGGCCCCGGCTCGACCGCGGCGTCCCGCTCGGCGGCGGCCTCCGCCCGGGCCGCGGCGGGCGCGGCCCGTCCGCTCCAGGCCGCGTCCGCCAGTTCCCACAGCGCCAGCAGCCGGCCGGCCGGTTCGCCCGCCAGCCGGCACAGCGCCTCCACGGCGTCCCGCGGCGGCAGCTTCTTGCCGTTGAGATAGCGCTCCCAGGAGGACTTGCTGTACGGGGTGCGGGCCGCGAGCGCGGCCAGGCTCAGACCCGTACGGCCGCGCAACTCCCGTAATCCGGCGGCCAGTCGGGAGCTCTCGACGCTCTCGCAGAGCTCGCTGCCCGGGCCGCTCACCGGCGCAGCACCTTCCAGGTGTCGGGGCCCACGATCCCGTCCGTGGGCAGCCCGGCGGCGGCCTGCAGCCGCTTGACGGCGCGCATGGTGTGCTCCCCGACGATGCCGTCCACCGGGCCCGGGTCGTAGCCCTGGTGGTTCAGCAGGCACTGCGCCTCCACGACCTCCCAGCCGGTCATGCCGCTGCCCAGGATCGCCGTGGCGGTGCGGCTGCGGTCGGCGGTCAACACGCCCGCGGTGCGCCGGACATGGCAGCGGAACGTCTCCCCGACGCGGTGGCGGAACGCCGGGTGGCGGCGGTGGTGGTCCGGCCGGCGGAGGCGGGGCCGGTCCCGCGGCCGTCGCCGTCGTCCTGCCACGGCCGGACGGCCACCAGCACCGCCGCGGCGACCGCGAGCACGACCAGCCCGCCGAGCAGGGCGAGCCGCCCGCGCCGCAGCCACGGACGGCCGGGCGCCGCAACGGGCGCGGGGCCGGCCCCGGTTACGGGTGCGGGGATGGCGAGTTCGTCCTCAGCTATGGGTGTGGGGGTGGCGGGTCCGTCCTCCTCGGGGGCGGCGGCCCCGGGCGGCGCCGCCCGTTCCGCGCCCCACGCCTGTGCGGCGACCTCGTGCAGTGCCAGCAGCCGGGTCGCGTCGGCGTCACAGATCCGCGCCAGCGCCTCCACCGCCTCCCGCGGCGGCAGCTTCTTGCCGTTGAGATAGCGCTCCCACGACGACTTGCTGTAGGCGGTCTTGGCGGCGAGCGAGGCCAGGCTCAGCCCGCTGTGGTCCTTCAGCCTCCGCAGCTGTACGACGAGCTGCCGCACCCGATGGTCCAGTGTTTCGGGCAGCCCTTTCCAACGCGGCATGTTCCACCCCATACGCGTGTGCTTGTCCCCCGAGGCCAGCAGCCCCCTATGGCGCCGATGATGGCCCGGATGCGCCCTCCGGTTTCCCTTTTTACTCTTTCCGCACGGTATCCGGACATGCGTACCGCCTCCTTCCTCCTCGTCCGCCGTCCCACCGCGGCGTCTGCGGATCCGACGTCCCCGCAGGTCAGCGGCTGGGACGTCCCAGGGGATCCCCATCGGTCCGGAGTCTGTGGCGGCCGCGCGGACCGGGGGCGCACAGTCGGTGACGCACCACGGCGGCGCGGTCCACCCCGCGCCGCCTCCTGGCCACCTACGGGGAGGAACCCGACCATGAACGCTCGCAAGCGCCTCGCCCTCACCGCGGCCGCCGCGGCCGTCTCCGGGGGGCTCGCGCTGGCACCGGCCGTCGCCAGCGCCGCCCCCGCACCCGCGAAGCAGGGCTCGGCCACCGTCCTGCGGGCACCGAGCAACTGCCCCCGCGGCTACCTGTGCGTCTACCCCGGCCCAACTACAAGGGGACGCCGAAGAAGGTCGCCGGCAACAACCGTGACCTGCGGCACTACGGCGGCGCCTTCGCCAACCCGTGGTCGGCGTACAACAACGGCACCCGCTGCAACGTGACGGTCTACGAGAAGACCGGCTACCACGGCCGCCACTACAAGCTGAACCGCGGCACCGGCTGGAAGCTCATCGGCAACAACCTCCTCAGCATCTACTCGGACAAGTGGTGCTGAGGCCCTGAGCACGCGGCGGCGGCCCGTCCTTCCACGGGGGAAGGGGCGGGCCGCCGCCGTGCCGTGCGCCGCGGGTGCCGCGTCAGCGCACGGTGAAGTGCACGATGTCGTCCAGGAACGGGACGTGGATCCACGGCTTGGGCTGCACCATCATCGACAGCACCACGATCACGAAGCCGAGCCCGCCGTACGTGGCCAGGTCCGTGAAGCGGGAGCGCACCGCGAGCATGCCGACCGACGGCAGCGCCCAGCGCAGCGCGGCCCCGCCCAGCAGGGACAGCCCGACGATCAGCGTGCCGATGCGGAACGCGTCGAACGCGACCAGCAGCAGTCCGACGGCGACCCCGCCCATGACCGTGAGCAGCGGCCACTGCCGGGCGGGCGCGGAGTGCTCGCCGGAAGCGGCTCGTCCGCCGCCCTCCGGCCGGGCCGTGTCGCGGGTCAGCGTCGGGAAGCGGCGGGAGGAGCGCTGCGGCTCGGAGGCGCCGTCCGAATGCGCTTCGGCTGGCATGGCTGGCAGTCCCTTCGGTGTCCTGGTCCGGCGGTCCGCCCGGCCGTCCGCGGCCGGGCCTGACCTCTTCGAGGGTACGGGCAACGCGCGGCTCAGCCGGCCGCGCGCTCGGCCGCCTCGACGACGTTGACCAGCAGCTGGGCACGGGTCATCGGGCCGACGCCGCCGGGGTTGGGGGCGACCCAGCCGGCCACCTCCGCCACGCCGGGGTGCACATCGCCGACGATCTTGCCCTGCTCGTCCCGGCTCACGCCGACGTCCAGGACGGCCGCGCCGGGCTTGACGTCCTCCGGCTTGATGATGTGCGGCACACCGGCCGCGGCGACGATGATGTCGGCCTGCCGCAGGTGCGCGGAGAGGTCGCGGGTGCCGGTGTGGCACTGGGTCACGGTCGCGTTCTCGGACTTGCGGGTGAGCACCAGCGGCATCGGGCGGCCGATGGTGATGCCCCGGCCGACCACGACGACGTGGGCGCCCTTGATCTCGACCTCGTGGCGGCGCAGCAGCTGGACGATGCCGTACGGGGTGCACGGCAGCGGGCCCTCGATGCCGAGCACCAGCCGGCCCAGGCTCATCGGGTGCAGCCCGTCGGCGTCCTTGGCCGGGTCCATCAGCTCCAGCACGCGGTTGGCGTCGATGCCCTTGGGGAGCGGGAGTTGGACGATGTAGCCGGTGCAGGCCGGGTCCTCGTTCAGCTCGCGGACGACCGCCTCGATCTCCTCCTGGGTGGCGGTCTCCGGCAGTTCGCGCTGGATCGAGGCGATGCCGACCTGTGCGCAGTCGCGGTGCTTGCCGTTGACGTACCAGCGGCTGCCGGGGTCGTCGCCGACCAGGAGGGTGCCCAGGCCGGGCTGGACGCCCTTGGCCTTCAGGGCCTCGACGCGGGCGGCGAGCTCGGACTTGATAGCGGCTGCGGTGGCCTTGCCATCCAGAATCTGGGCAGTCATGTCTCCATCCTCCCGGATGAGGGCGGTCACGTTCCAATCAGGGCGCGCGCGGAGCCCGCGCGCGCGGTCGTGCGGCGGCCCGCGCCGAGCCCCATCAGCCCCCGCAGAAACCGGACATGATATGGCCGGAAGTGATCATTGCACTTGGACAACGGCTCCGCTATCTGACTGGACAGAGTCAAGGCCCACCTAGAAGGATTGACGCCGCAGTGCCGCAGGCATCGTCGGGGGCGGGCCAGTGAAACCTGTTTTTCCTCCGAGTCACGCTGCGTCGTCCCCACTGACCCAACGGAGGAAAACACCACATGAGTTTCGGCGACCCGAACAACCCGTACGGCCAGCCGCCGCAGGCCCCGCAGGCGCCCTACGGGCAGCAGCCCCCGGTGCCCCCGCAGGGCGGCCCCGGCTACGGCTACCCGCAGCAGCCGCAGGCCCCGCAGCAGCCGTACGGTTACCCCCAGCAGGGTCAGGTCCCGCCGCAGCAGCCCTACGGCGGCTACCCGCAGCAGGCGGGCTACGCCATGCCGGGCATGCCGCAGGGTTACGCGAGCTGGGGCGCGCGCGTGGGCGCCTACCTCATCGACTACCTGATCGTGGGTCTGCTCCCGACGATCCTGTACTTCGTCGCCCTGGCCATGTCCGCGAGCGCCGCGACGGTCACGCCGGACACCTCGTCCTGCCCGCCCGGTGACATCCAGTGCATCAGCGACGCCTACAACAAGGCCGCGGACAGCGCCACTCCGGTCGGCTCGTTCGTGCTCATCGCGATCGCCGGTCTGATCGCCCTGGCCGCCGGTCTGTTCGTGCTCGCCAAGGAAGGCAGCACCGGCCAGACCCCGGGCAAGAAGGCCCTCGGCATCCGCCTCGTCAAGGAGGCGACCGGCCAGCCGATCGGCTTCGGTATGGCCTTCGTCCGCAAGCTGTGCCACATCCTCGACGGGTTCTGCTGCCTGGGCTACCTGTGGCCGCTGTGGGACGAGAAGTCGCAGACGTTCGCCGACAAGATCGCCGGCACGGTGGTCGTCAAGTCCCAGTAAGGCACCGGCATTCCGGCCGGGGCCCCGCCCCGGCCGGACCTGCGTCACTCCCCGAAGGCCCCCTCGCAACAGCGCGATCGGGGCCTTCGCGGGCTCCGTTCAAGTCGCTTGAAGGACACCGCCCGTGAGCTACCCCAATCAGAACCCCTACGGCCCGCCTCCGGGCCAGCAGCCCGGCTACGGCTATCCCCAGCAGCCGCCGCAGCCCTCGCCGTACGGCCCGTACCCGGGCGGCCCGATGCCCGCCATGCAGCCGCAGTACCCGACGGTGATGCCCGGCGGCGTCAAGGCCGCGCGGGTGATGCTGTTCGTGCTGGCCGGGCTGAACCTCATCGGCCTGGTCCTCGCCGTGATGGGGCTGGGCGGCGTCAGCAAGGCGTCGCACAACACCTCGGCGTACACCACCAGTGACGACATCACGGCGATGAACATCGGCAAGGGCCTGCTGATCGCGGTCATCGTGGTCATCGTGATCTTCACCGTGACCGCGATCACCCTGGCCGCGCAGTTCGCCAACGGCGGTTCCGGCGTCCGCACCGGCACCATCGTCTTCGGCGTGGGCAACATCATCCTGAGCCTGCTCACCTTCCCGCTCGGCCTGGTCCACACGGTCCTGGGCATCCTGGTGCTGGTCTTCGTCTCGAAGGACGAGGGCAACGCCTGGTTCAGCCGGCCGCGTTACTGACCGCGCCGCACACACGGCGGAGGGCCGCACCCCGGACGGGGTGCGGCCCTCCGGCCGTTTCGGCGCTCAGTGGAAGAAGTGCCGGGCGCCGGTGAAGTACATCGTCACGCCGGCCTTCTTGGCGGCCTCGACGACCAGCTCGTCGCGGATCGAACCGCCCGGCTGGACGATCGCCCGGACACCGGCCGCGATGAGGATCTCCGGGCCGTCCGGGAACGGGAAGAAGGCGTCGGAGGCCGCGTACGAGCCCCGGGCGCGCTCCTCGCCGGCCCGCTCGACGGCCAGCTTGCAGGAGTCGACGCGGTTGACCTGGCCCATGCCGACGCCCACCGAGGCGCCGTCCTTGGCGAGCAGGATCGCGTTGGACTTCACCGCGCGGCAGGCCTTCCAGGCGAACGCCAGCTCGGCCAGCTGCTCCGGCGCCAGCGCCTCGCCGGCCGCCAGCGTCCAGTTGGCCGGGTCGTCGCCGTCGGCCTGGAGGCGGTCGGTGACCTGAAGCAGCGCACCGCCGTCGATCTGCTTGACCTCGACCGGGGCGGCCGGGGCGCCCTCGGCGCGGAGCACCCGGATGTTCTTCTTCCGGGCGAGGATCTCGACCGCGCCGTCCTCGTAACCGGGCGCCACGATGACCTCGGTGAAGATCTCGGCGACCTGCTCGGCCAGCGCCACCGTCACCGGGCGGTTCACGGCGATCACGCCGCCGTACGCGGAGACCGGGTCGCAGGCGTGCGCCTTGCGGTGCGCCTCGGCGACGTCCGCGCCGACCGCGATGCCGCACGGGTTGGCGTGCTTGATGATGGCCACACACGGCTCGGCGTGGTCGTACGCGGCCCGGCGCGCGGCGTCGGTGTCCGTGTAGTTGTTGTACGACATCTCCTTGCCGTGCAGCTGCTCGGCCTCGGCCAGCCCGCCCTCGCCGGTCACGTACAGCGCGGCGCCCTGGTGCGGGTTCTCGCCGTAGCGCAGCACGTTCTTGCGCGCGTAGGTCGCACCGAGGAAGTCCGGGAAGCCGCTGTCGTCGGCGGCCGCGTAGTCGTCGGCGAACCAGGAGGCGACCGCCACGTCGTAGGCGGCGGTGTGCTGGAACGCCTCCGCGGCCAGCCGCTTGCGGGCGGTCAGGTCGAAGCCGCCGTCACGGACCGCGGCGAGCACGTCGGCGTACCGGGCCGGGCTGGTGACGACCGCGACCGAGGGGTGGTTCTTGGCGGCGGCGCGGACCATCGAGGGGCCGCCGATGTCGATCTGCTCGACGCACTCGTCGGGGGTGGCGCCGGAGGCGACGGTCTCCCGGAACGGGTAGAGGTTCACGATGACCAGATCGAACGGCTCCACGCCCAGCTCCGCCAGCTGCTGCCGGTGGGCGTCCAGGCGCAGGTCGGCCAGGATGCCGGCGTGCACCTTCGGGTGCAGGGTCTTGACCCGGCCGTCGAGGCACTCGGGGAAGCCCGTCAGCTCCTCGACCTTGGTGACCGGCACCCCGGCGGCGGCGATCTTCCCGGCCGTCGACCCGGTGGAGACGAGCTCGACGCCCGCCGCGTGCAGGCCCTGCGCCAGCTCCTCCAGCCCGGACTTGTCGTAGACGCTGACCAGCGCGCGGCGGATGGGCCGCTTCGTACCTTCGGCGGTCACGAGATACGTACCTTTCGTCCCTCAATGCGGTAGCCGTGCCGGGCCAGGTGCCCCACGACCTCGACGAGCAGCGATCGCTCGACTTCCTTGATGCGCTCATGCAGCGCGGCTTCATCGTCCTCGTCCCGGATCTCGACCACGCTCTGCGCGATGATCGGGCCGGTGTCGACGCCGTCGTCGACGAAGTGGACGGTGCATCCGGTGACCTTCGCGCCGTACGCGAGCGCGTCGCGCACGCCGTGGGCACCGGGAAAACTCGGCAGCAGCGCCGGATGGGTGTTGACGGTCCGGCCGCCGAAACGGGCCAGGAACTCCTTGCCCAGGATCTTCATGAAGCCGGCCGACACCACCAGGTCCGGCTCGTACGCGGCGGTCGCCGCGGTCAGCGCGGCATCCCACTCCGCGCGGCTGCCGTGGTCCTTGACCCGGCAGACGAAGGTCGGCAGGCCCGCCTTCTCGGCCCGCTCCAGGCCCGCGATGGCACCGCGGTCCGCGCCCACCGCCACGATCTCGGCGCCGTACTCCTCGGCTCCGCGGGCGGCGATGGCGTCCAGCAGGGCCTGAAGGTTCGTGCCGGAACCGGAGACGAGCACGACGATCCGCGCCGGACGGGTGGGCCCGGCGGGTCGGGCGGACGGGGCGGGGGGCGGGGACGAAGCCACGGCGGGGCTCTTTCTCGATCTCGCGTGCGGTGAGCTCACATGCTTTGTGTGGTCGCACAAGGCCGCGGGTACCGCAAATCCGGGGAACCCTACGAAGGCGCCGACCGTCAGCAACGATACCGGCACACCGAGCGGCCCCCGCGGGACGGGGGCGAGGACGGGAGGTAGCGTCGGGCGTGAGACCGCACGCAGTTCGTGGTATCCGGCCGCCGGTCGCGAAGGCCCGCGTACGGACGAGACAAGGGGAAGACACACTCCAGATGACGGACCGACGCCGCCGCGCGGCCCTCCTGCTCCCTCCCCCGGCCACCGCCGGGAGGTACCCCCGGCCCACCACCACCCCCGGGATGGTGGTGCTGCCGCGCGGCCGCATGGCGTCGTCCTCCGGTCCGTCCTCGCCGGACCCCGACCGCGACAACCCCTTCGCGCCGCCGCCGGCCGGTGCCCCCGACCAGGAATGGCGGCCCCGGCACCCGGCCCCGTACGCCAACGGGCAGGGGCAGGGCCAGGATCAGGGAGAGGGGCAGGGGCAGGACGGCGGCGACCGGCCGCAGCCGGGACCGGACGAGCCGGCGCCGAGCTGGGGCAGCCAGTGGAGCCCCCGGCAGCCGGGCCGGCAGAACGGCGGCTTCGGCACCCGCCCGGGCCGCAACGGCCAGCCCGGCGGCGGCCCCGGCGGCCCCGGCAACCTCCGCTGGGACCCCACCGACCCGGCCCAGCGCCGGGCCCGGTACGCCCTGCTGGCCGGCATGTGGGCGTTCTTCTTCGTGCTCTTCAGCCTCTCCGAGGTCGCCCTGCTGCTCGGCGCGCTGGCGATCTACTGGGGCATCAGCGCGCTGCGCGCCAAGCCGGACCCGGCGAAGGCCACCGCCTCGGCGACCACCGCCGCCATGGAGGGCCGCCCCGCCCCGCACCAGCCGCCCGCCCAGGGCCCGCGCCCCGGCGCGCCGGGCAGCACCCGGCCGCAGGTCACCGCGGCCGTCGGGGGCCTGGTCACCGCCTCGCTCGCGCTGATGCTGGTGGCCGCGACGTTCACCGTCCAGATCGTCTACCGCGACTACTTCACCTGCGTGAACGACGCTCTGACGCAGTCCTCCGGCAAGTCCTGCGAGAAGCTGCTGCCGAAGGAACTGCGCCCGCTGCTGAGCGTGGATCAGTAACGCGGCACACGGCGACCGACCCGGTCGCTCAGCGCTTGGGAGCCGCGGCGGCCGCCGCCGTGCCGTCGGTCGCCGCCTTGCCGTCGGCCGTCTCCTTGTCGTCGGCCGCCGTTTTTCCTTCTGTTGCGGTTGCTGTCGCTGCGGCGGCTGCGGCTGCTTTTGCGGCTGCCGTTTCCGTTTCCGTTGCTGCCTTTCCGTCCGTCGGCGCCGCCTCGTCGGTCGTCGCCCTGGCGCCGTCCGCCGGTGCCGTCCCCCGGGCGCGCCGGAGCTGCCAGAAGCGCGCGGCGAGGGCGCCGGGGACGCCGGTGAGGGCGGTCCAGGCGGCCGCCGCGAGGCCGGTGCGCCAGCCGCTCGGGCCGAACGCGGCGAGCGCGCCGTGCCCCAGCGCCCCGCCGGCCAGACCTGCCAGCACCGCCGCGCCGACGCCGCACAGCACGGCCGCGTACGCCGCGACACCGGCCGTCCGCCGCCACGGCCAGGGCCCCGGCCAGGACGTGGACCAGGACGTCGGCCAGGGACCGTCCGCGGAGCCGGAGTCGCTCGCCATACGGGCCACCGAGCGGGCGAGCCAGATCCCGGCGGCCACCGGAAGGACGGCCACCGCCCAGGTCAGCGGCGTGCCCGGGCCCACCTCCGGCACCCCGCCGAGCAGCGGCAGCCGCGGCACCGGGGGGTGCGCCGAGGCGACCAGCGGGCCGATCGTGCTCCCCGCGCCCAGCGTGAAGCCCGGGCCCAGCCCGTAGGCGGCGCCCCAGACCGCCGCGTTCGGGAGCAGCAGCAGGCACAGCAGCAGCACCGTGGCGCGGCTCGCCCAGTCCGGTGCGAGCGTCAGGAGGTCGTCGCGCACCCGGCCGCCGTGCACCGCGAGCCCGACGAGGGTGAGCAGGGCGCCGCCCGCCAGCAGCGCCACGAGGCCCGCGCCGGCGGCCCGGCGGGCGGCGGCGAGCCGGTTGCCGCCGAGGGCGCTCCGCAGTCGGCGCGGCACCTTCGCCACGGCCCGCCGGACGCCCGCGGGCAACAGGGCGGCACCGCCGTGCCCCAGGACCCGCCAGGTGGTGACGGCCATCGTGGCGACGGCGGTGCCCGGGACGTACAGCAGCGCGCTGAGCGGGTCGGCGGCCAGCCGGCCGGCCGAGGCGTACCCCAGGGCGGCGCCCGCGACCAGCAGGTATCCGGCGAGCAGCGCGCCGAGCAGGGTGCGCGGCGCGGTCGGGCCGGCCGCCGGACCGGGGTCGTCCGCGGTGGCCAGGGTGTGCCGGGCGGCCCGGTGCAGCAGCCACACCGGCAGGACGGCGAGCAGCAGCGGGGTGACCGCGGCCGGTGCCGGCACGGCCGAGTGCGGCACGTCCCGTACGAGGTCCCCGCCGTGCGCCAGCAGCCACAGGTCCGCGGCGAGGTGCAGCGCCCGGGACAGGCTGGTGTCGGGGTAGGGGGCGGCGACCCACAGCAGCAGCACCGCGACCGTCAGCGCGCCGAGGCCGAGGCCGGCGGCGGTCACCCCGCCGAGGAAGGCGGCGCCGAGCGCGGAGGAGTGCCGGGTCGCGGTCCGGCCGGACGGGGAGCATGCGGGGCCGCTGCCGAGGTACTCGCTCACGCCGCCATGCTGTCAAGAAAGCGAAATTCCACCACGTACCGGCGAAATGATCGTCGTGTCGCACGTGTCGCGGCTGATGGGGGTTCGCGGCTTTCCACACTGCTGTGCATGACCGCGCACGCCTCCCCGCCCACTGCCGGGCGGTCCCCCGCCGCCACCGCCTTCGACGCGCTGCACACCCGTCACGCCGCCGCCCTGACCCGGCAGGCGCATCTGCTCACCGGGCAGCCACGGCTCGCCCGGCGGGCCGTGGAACACGGCTTCCACCTGGCCTGGCAGCGGTGGCCGGAGGTCGCGGTGGCCCCGGATCCGGCGGGCTGGGTGCGGGCCGCGGTGTACGACCACGCGCTGCGGCCGTGGCACCGCCTGGTGCCGGGAGGACGGGCGGGCGGCAGGCTGGGGCCCCCGGACGACGCGGACCGTGCGCTGCGGGAGGCGATCACCGCGCTGCCCGCCCCGTACCGGCGGGTGCTGCTGCTGCACGACGGCCTCGGGCTCGGGCTGTACGCGACCGCGGCGGAGGTCGAGGCCAGCACCCGGGCCGCGGCCGGCCGGCTCACCCACGCCCGGGACCTGCTCGCCGCCCGGCTGCCCGGACTGGGCCTCGCCGGGCAGCCACCGGCGCGGCAGGGCGAGATCCTGCGGGACCGGCTGGCCGCCCTCCTCACCGGCCCGGCGGACGACGGGGCCGCCACCGGGGAGCCGCCGCCGACCGGTGCGCAGGTACGGGCCGGAGGCGAGCGCAGCGCCCGCCGGACGACCCGGGCCGTGTTCGGGTCGACCGGGCTGTTCGCGCTGGTCACCCTGTCCGTCGCGGTCGCCGCGCCGGACCACTACGCCGCGCTGCCGGTGCCGCCCGTCGCCAAGGCACCGGCCAACCGTGAGCCCGGCTCCGGCACGTCCCGGGCCGTGCACCGCACCCCGCCGGACCAGGCCCGGCTGCTGCCCGAGGTGCGCTGACCCCCGCCGGAAAAACGGGCGCGGGCCCGCACCCACCAGGGGTACGGGCCCGCGTCCGGTTGCACGGCGAGCACTGCGCCGCAGGACGGGTCCGGCGGTGCCGACGCCGCGAGGACCGGCAGTGTGTCTGCCGGGCTCGGCCGAGGTCAGCCGACGAGGATCTCGCGGGCCAGCCGCGCGGTCTCCGACGGTGTCTTGCCGACCTTGACGCCGGCGGCCTCCAGGGCCTCCTTCTTCGCCTGGGCGGTGCCGGAGGAGCCGGAGACGATGGCGCCGGCGTGGCCCATGGTCTTGCCCTCGGGCGCGGTGAAGCCCGCGACGTAGCCGACGACCGGCTTGGTGACGTTGGCCTTGATGAAGTCGGCCGCACGCTCCTCGGCGTCGCCGCCGATCTCGCCGATCATCACGATCAGGTCGGTCTCCGGGTCGGCCTCGAACGCGGCGAGCGCGTCGATGTGCGTGGTGCCGATGACCGGGTCACCGCCGATGCCGACGGCCGACGAGAAGCCGATGTCGCGGAGCTCGTACATCATCTGGTAGGTCAGCGTGCCGGACTTCGACACCAGGCCGATGCGGCCGGGCTTGGTGATGTCGCCCGGGATGATGCCGGCGTTGGACTGGCCGGGGGTGATCAGGCCGGGGCAGTTCGGGCCGATGATGCGGGTCTTGTTGCCCTTGGACTTCGCGTACGCCCAGAAGGCGGCGGAGTCGTGGACCGCGATGCCCTCGGTGATCACGACGGCCAGCGGGATCTCGGCGTCGATCGCCTCGACGACGGCGGCCTTGGCGAAGGCCGGCGGGACGAAGAGCACGGAGACGTTGGCGCCCGTCTTCTCCATCGCTTCGGCGACGGAGCCGAAGACCGGGACCTCGGTGCCGTCGAAGTCGACGGAGGTGCCGGCCTTGCGCGGGTTGACACCGCCGACGATGTTGGTGCCGTCACCCAGCATCAGCTTGGTGTGCTTCATGCCCGTGGCACCGGTCATGCCCTGGACGATGACCTTGCTTTCCTTGGTGAGGAAGATAGCCATGGTTGTTAGTGTCCTCGTCCCTCTTACTTAGCGGCCAGCTCGGCGGCCTTGTCGGCCGCGCCGTCCATGGTGTCCACACGCTGCACCAGCGGGTGGTTGGCCTCCGACAGGATCTGGCGGCCCAGCTCCGCGTTGTTGCCGTCGAGGCGGACGACCAGGGGCTTGGAGACCTCTTCGCCCTTGGACTTGAGCAGCTCCAGGGCCTGCACGATGCCCTTGGCGACCTCGTCACAGGCGGTGATGCCACCGAAGACGTTGACGAACACGGACTTCACGTCCGGGTCGCCGAGGATGATCTCCAGGCCGTTCGCCATGACCTCGGCGGAGGCGCCGCCACCGATGTCGAGGAAGTTGGCGGGCTTGACGTTGTTGTGGTTCTCGCCGGCGTAGGCGACGACGTCCAGGGTGCTCATGACGAGACCCGCGCCGTTGCCGATGATGCCGACCTGGCCGTCGAGCTTGACGTAGTTCAGACCCTTGGCCTTGGCCGCAGCCTCGAGCGGGTTGGCTGCGTCCTTGTCCTCCAGCGCGTCGTGCTCCGGCTGGCGGAACTCGGCGTTGGCGTCCAGCGACACCTTGCCGTCGAGGGCGAGGACGTCACCGCTGGCGACCTTGGCGAGCGGGTTGACCTCGACGAGGAGCGCGTCCTCGGCGACGAAGGTCTTCCACAGGGTGACGAGGACCTCGGCGACCTGCTCGGCGACCTCGGCCGGGAACTGCGCCTGGGCGACGATCTCGCGGGCCTTCTCGATGGAGACGCCCTCGTTGGCGTCGACCGGGACCTTGGCGAGCTTCTCGGGGGTCGTCGCGGCGACCTCCTCGATGTCCATGCCGCCCGCCACCGAGGCCATGGCCAGGAAGGTGCGGTTGGTGCGGTCGAGGAGGTACGAGACGTAGTACTCCTCAGCGATCTCCGGCGCGGTCTCGGCGATCATCACCTTGTGGACCGTGTGGCCCTTGATGTCCATGCCGAGGATGTCCGTCGCGCGGGCGACGGCCTCGTCCGGGGTCGCGGCCAGCTTGACGCCACCGGCCTTGCCGCGGCCGCCGACCTTCACCTGCGCCTTGACGACGGACTTGCCGCCCAGCCGCTCGGTCGCCTCGCGGGCCGCCTCAGGCGTGTCGATGACTTCACCGGCCAGCACCGGTACACCGTGCTTGGCGAAGAGGTCCCTCGCCTGGTACTCGAACAGGTCCACGCGCGTCCGTCCCTTGTCTTCTCAGAATCGCCGTAGTGATCGCGGAAGGTTGTCTGCGATGGGCGTGCCGCGAAGGGCAACGTGACGGCGCTGTCACAGGGGAGGCGTATACACGGTGTCCGGATACGCGGCATGTCCGTCTCGCAGGTTATCGCCGCAGGACCTGAGGCCCTAAATCGCAGATCACACTCCAGCGGTGATTACGGTCACAGATCCTTTGGCCACGCTCGGTCTCCGTCCGGTTTTCGGCAGGTCGGCCGAGGGATTGATCCGCACCGGGGCGGAACTGCCCCGTCCTCTCAACTCTCCCCGCGGGTACGTGAGTTGATCACTCGCGCGGGCGCGAGGCGAGACCGGTGTCCGGCTGGCCGCGACTTCGTCGCACTCGCGCCTCTCCTCCCCCTTTTCTCGTTTTTCTCGATTTCACGGTGTGCTCACCCGCCGGTCCCGGCGTGTGTGCCAAAACTTCCCGGCCCCGAACACACCGAGGCCGGGCGGCCCTCCCCCACAGAGGACCGCCCGGCTGTTCGGGGGTTCCGGTGCCCGGCCGCCGCCGCGGCCGGAACCGGTGAGATCGGCCTACTGGCCTCAGACGCCCTGGACCGGGAGGGCCGGCAGGACCGGCAGCGCCGGGATGCCGGCGGCGTCGGTCAGGTCACCGGGCACGGCCGGCACGGCCTGCGCCGGGGCCGCACCCCGCACGCCGGTGACGGCCTGGGTGACGGTGGCCTTGCCGTCGGTCACGACGACGTCGACCACCGGGCGGGCGGTGGCGAGCGCGGCCTGGGCCTGCTTCGTCAGCTGCTCGGGGCGGGTGCCGGCACCGGCCAGGCCGGCCAGCAGGTTGTCGGCGGAACCGGGTGCCTTGGGCAGCGCCGGGGTCGAGGGCAGCGTGGGCAGACCGCCGGGCAGCTCCGCGGCGGGCACGCCCGGGGTGCCGGGCAGCGACGGGACGCCGGGCAGCGCGCCGTCCGCGAGGCGGCCGGCCGCACCGAGGTCCGCGACGCCGGCGGTCTTCTTGACGGCCTTCAGGGCCTTCTTCGTCTGCTTGGCCTTCGTGGCCGTCTTGGTCGCCGTGACCTTCGTGGCCTTCGTGGCCTTCGTGGCCGCCTTGGCCTTCGTGGCGTGCTTCGCGTCGGCGGTGCCGGTCAGCGTGCCGGTGGGCAGGCCCTGGGTGGAGGCACCGCCGCCGAGGACGCCGGTGGCCTTGCCCGCCACGTCGCCCACGGTCTTCTGCGCGGTGCTGGTGGCGGTGCCGGTGGCGGTGCCCGCGGCCTTGGTCGCCGTACCGGTCAGCGCGCCGGTGGGCAGCTGCTGGGTGGCACCGGTCACCGTGCCGGTGGCGGGCAGTTCCGGGGTGCCGACGGGCAGTTCGGCCGCGTTGGCGGCGACCGAGCCCAGGGCCCACAGGCCGGTCGCGGCAGCGGCGACGACGACGGCGCGACGGATGTTCGTACGCATGGAAGTGAAGTCCTTTGAATTCAGCAGGGTGTGAAGGGCAGACCTGTCCCGCCCCCGCGCGGCAGGTCCAGTCGGAGACGCGGAGCGGTCTGCCCTAGCCCGGGAATTCGAGGATTTCTTCGGCCCGGCGACGCGTCGGGGCGCCGTCGGCCGTACGGGCGCCACCGGGCAGCAGCCGGAAGCGCGGTGCGTCCGCCGGTGCGGCGGCGTGCTGGTCCCCGCCACGGGGACCGTGCTGGTCGCCGGCGGAGTGCGGCGCGGGCACCGTCGGGACCTGCGGGAGCTGCTGCTCCGGCAGACCGGGCCGGTCCGCGTCGCGCTGACCGGACACGGCGGACGGCAGCTGCGGGGCGCCCTGCGGGGCCTCCCCCTGGACGCAGTGCGCCGGCGGGACGACGGCGCAGCCGCCGGCCGGAGCGGCGGTGCGCGCACCGGCCGGGCGGTCGCCGCCGCTCACGCCACCGTCGTGCGGCGAGCCGCCGCCGTGGCCGGATCGGCCCGGGCGCTCGACGGACGGCAACTGCACGGGCAGCGCACCGCCGAACGCGTCACCGATCTCCCCCACGGCGCCGGTCACCGGGCGGGTGACCGTGCCGGCGAGGAGCCCGGCCTGCTCGGCGGCGGGCCGTACGGCGTCGGTGAGTTCGGCGGTGGTGGTGTCCGCGTGCTCGGTGATCCGGGCGCCGGCCGCGGCGCCCTCCTGCTCGACGGCGGTGCCGGAGCCGGCCGAGCGGTGCGCCCAGGATGCGTGGTGCGCGCGCTCGGCCGACCCGTACCGGGTGGCGGCCCGGTACGGGTGGCCCGGTCCGCGGTCGACCGGTCCGTGCTGGTCCGGTCTGCGGCGGTCCGGTCCGCGGCGGTCCGGTCCGTGTCGCCCGCGCTCCGGTCCGTGGCGGTCCGGTCCGCGGTGGTGCGGTCCGCGGTAGTCCGGTCCGCGGTAGTCCGGTCCGCGGTGGTGCGGTCCGCGGTGGTGCGGCGCGCGGTGGTGCGGTCCGCGGTAGTGCGGCGCGCGGTAGTCCGGTCCGCGGTGGTGCGGTCCGCGGTAGTCCGGTCCGCGGTGGTGCGGTGCGCGGTGGTGCGGTCACCGGCGGCCGGGGCCTGCGCCGGGGACGTGGCCCCGGACGGCGCCGGCGAGCCCACCCGGTCCTCGGCATGGGCGCCGGGACCGAGGGCGAAGCCGAGAACGGCGAAGCCCACCAGGAAGAGCCCCGCCAGCAGCGCGCGCCGCACGGCCACCGTGCGCGACAGGCGCACAGGTCCGGGCGGAGCGAACGCAGCAGACAAGGAGGGGCCTTCCCATACGGGTGCCGACAGACGGGGACACCCGGGCACAATGCCTCGGCGTCACACACATCGCGGGCGATCGAGCGATGTCCTGATCCTTGCACGAATGGCCAGGTGCCCTGCAACTCCTGCCGGCGCGCCTGTCACCGATGCTCCGTCATGTCCGGTATGGGAAGCGGGCGTTTTTCCAGTGCGGCCGCCATCACGTCCGGGAACCGATCAGGCGTACAGGCGAACGCCGGGGCGCCCAGGGCCGCGAGGGCCGCGGCGTGCTCCCGGTCGTAGGCCGGCGCGCCCTCGTCGGACAGTGCGAGCAGCGTCACGAACTGCACCCCGGACGCCTTCATCGCGGCGACCCGCTTCAGCATCTCGTCCCGGATGCCGCCCTCGTAGAGGTCGCTGATGAGCACGACGACGGTCTCGGCGGGGCGGGTGATGCGGGACTGACAGTAGGCGAGCGCGCGGTTGATGTCCGTACCGCCGCCGAGCTGGGTGCCGAAGAGGACGTCGACCGGGTCGTCCAGCTGGTCCGTCAGGTCGACCACCGCGGTGTCGAAGACGACCAGCCGGGTGTCCAGCGTCCGCATCGAGGCCAGCACCGCCCCGAACACCGAGGCGTAGACGACCGAGGCGGCCATCGAGCCGGATTGGTCGATGCAGAGCACCACGTCCTTCTTCACGGACTGCGCGGCCCGGCCGTAGCCGATCAGCCGCTCGGGGACGACCGTGCGGTACTCGGGGAGGTAGTTCTTGAGGTTGGCGCGGATCGTGCGGTCCCAGTCGATGTCGCGGTGGCGCGGGCGGGCGATCCGGGCGGAGCGGTCCAGCGCGCCGGTGAGCGTGGCGCGGGTGCGGGTCGCGAGCTTCCGCTCCAGCTGCTCGACGACCTTGCGGACCACGGCCCGTGCGGTCTCCCTGGTCGTCTCCGGCATGACCTTGTTGAGCGAGAGCAGGGTGCCCACCAGATGGACGTCCGCCTCGACCGCCTCCAGCATCTCCGGCTCCAGGAGGAGCGCGGAGAGCCCCAGCCGGTCGATGGCGTCCCGCTGCATCACCTGCACCACGGAGGACGGGAAGTACGTCCGGATGTCGCCGAGCCAGCGGGCCACGCCGGGCGCCGAGGCGCCGAGGCCGGCCGTGCGCCGGCTGCCGTCCGCGGCCCGGCCGCCGGATTCCTTCGCACGGCCGTAGAGCGAGGCCAGCGCCCCGTCCATCGCGGCATCCCGCCCGCGCAGCTCATGTCCCGTACCGTCCGCCCCGCCGCCCCCGAGCACCAGCCGCCAGCGGCGGAGCCGTTCGGCTCCGGGGGTGGGGGCAGGGGCGGGGGCTGCTGTCGTTCCGGCCTGGGGGCCGGGAAGCCGGCTGGTCAACTCATCGCTCCTGTCGGGTCGTTGACGGCGTTGCGCGTGTCGGGCCGCTCCTCGTCGAAGCCGTGTTGCCCGATGCCGAGCAGCAGGCGGAGGGTGGGGAGTACGGCCGCGGCGCGGTCGCGGTCCAGGCCGGGACCGAAGCCGGGTGCGGCCGCGGTCGCGGTGTCGGCGGCGGGCCCGGCGGGGCCGGTGGTAGCTGCCGTGGGGCCGCGGCGGATCAGTTCGCCGAGAGTGCGCCGCACCCCGGACTCGTACTCCGCGAACGTCCGGCGCAGCAGCGGGAGGACGTCCGTGAACGCGGTGTCCGGGACGCCGGTCAGCCAGCGGTCGATCAGGGCGAGCAGCCGTTCGTCGTGGACCAGCAGCATGCCGCCGTCCCCGCCGGACCCGCTGCCCAGGAACCCTTCGATCCAGCCGGCGGCGTCGGTGGGCGGGGTGCCGGGCGAAAGGGCGAGCCCCATCAGCCGTTCGGCCCCGTCGACGCCCAACTGCCCGTCGTCCAGCAGGAGTCGGGCCGCCCGCCCGCGGAGCAGCCCGGGAACCGCCTCCCGGCCGCTGACCGCCCGCAACACCTTGGCCCAGCGGGCCCGCAGGCCGGCATCCGCCCCGCTCGGGGGCTCCGAACTCGGCCGCGGCTCCGGCGCGGACCTCGGCTCAGGCGCGGAGCTCGACTCAGATGCGGGGCTCGACTCAGATGCGGGGCTCCGCTCAGGTGCAGGGCTCCGCTCAGGCGCGAACCTCGGCCCGGACGTGGCGTGCGGCTGGGATGTGGGGTGCGAACCGGACGTGGCGTGCGGCTGGGATGTGGGGTGCGAACCGGACGTGGCGTGCGGCTCGGACGTGGAGTGCGAACCGGACGTGGCGTGCGGCTCGGACGTGGAGTGCGAACCGGACGTGGGGTGCGGCCCGGACGTGGAGTGCGACCCGGACGTGGCGTGCCGCTGGGCGAGCAGGGCGACGGCGCGGTGCGTGGCGTCGAGGTGGGCGCGCATCTCCGCGGCGCCGTCGGCGTCCAGGCCGAGGCAGGCCGGTGGCAGCCCGACGAACACCCGCTCGGCCAGGCCGAGGGCGACCTCTCGGAGCGCCCCGGCGTCCGTGCCGCGCACATCGCCGTAACGCACCGACCGGACGAGGGCGGGCAGCGCCTGGGCGAGGTGGCCCACGTCCGCGTCGAGCGCCGCGCGGTCCGACAGCGCCCGCATCACCACGGGCAGGGCGTCCGGGAGCCCGGCGAGCAGACAGCGCTCGGCGAGCGCGGTCACCTCGGCGAGGGCGGACGCCTCGGATGCCTCGGAGGCGGCCTTGGCGGTGGCCGCGGTGAGCACGGTCGTGCCCCAGATGCCGGCCTCGGCGACCCGTACGGCCAGCTCCGGTTCCCAGCGCAGCCGCCAGGTCTCCCGGAAGGTGCCGGTGCTGCCCCGGGAGCGGACCGGCTCGCCCCAGGGGATGCCGAGCAACCGCAGCCGGTGCAGCAGCCGGCTGCGGCCGCCGTCGGTCTCCTTGCGCAGGTCCAGCTCCAGCTCCCGTTCCAGCGCCTCCGGTTTGAGCCGCAGGGTCCGCTGGCTGCGGGCCAGGTCCCGCTGGAGGGGGACCGCCGGGGCGTCCTCCGGGACCTCGCCCAGCACCTCGCCGACCACCAGCCGGTCGTGGATCAGCGCGGAGGGCGCGTCGGAGCCGTCGCCCATCACGGCCCGGACCGCGTCGTCGAGTTCGGTCAGCCCGGCCAGCGGCCGGCCGCGCACCGCGGCCAGCCCCTCCGCGAGCCGCACCGCCTCGATGACGTGCGCGGACGAGACCGCGTAGTCCTCCTCGCGGAGCAGCCCGGCGACCTTGGTCAGCCAGCGTTCGACGGGGCGGTCGGGGGCGCTGAAGAGGTGGCCGTACCAGCCGGGCGAGGCGATGCCGGCGCCGTAGCCGCTGCGCCGGGCCAGCCGCCGGTGCGTCCAGGGCACCCAGGTCACCGCGGCCTTCACCTTGGGCAGGCCCTTGAGCAGCCGGCGGTCGGCGGTCACGGTGGTGCGGCGGCGCAGCGCCGGGACGTGCCAGGCCCCGCACACCACGGCGACGGCATCACCGAACTCCCGCCGGGCGGCACGCAGTTGGAGCCGCATATGGGCCTCGCGGACCGGGTCGCGGTCATGGCCGCCGTCGCCGTACGTCTCGCGCAGCGCGCCCATCGCCTCGGCCAGCGCCGCGAACGGCGCCAGCGCGTCCACGTCGGGGCCTCCCGAGCGGGCGGCACCGGTCCCGGCGCGGTGCTCGACGACGTCCTCCCACCAGCGCTCGGGGTCGTCGTACCCGGCGGCCTCGGCGAGCACCCGGATCGGATCGACCCGCACGCCGTCCTCGTCGCGGTCCGTCTCTCCCGGGTGGGTCTGCTCCTGTCCCCGGATTCGCCCGGCGACCTCCTCCCCCACTCGGCCGCGCTCTCCGCCCCGCTCGCCTCCGCCGAGCCGTGCGTCTCCTCCGTCCCGCTCGCCTCTGCCGATCCGTGCGTCTCCTCCGCCCCGCTCGCCTTCGCCGAGCCGTTCGCCAGCTCCGTCCCGTTCGCCCTGGTCACTCGTCCCGTCCGCCTCGTCCGTCATGGCGAGGGTGTGCGCCGCGGGCAGGTCGATGAACCGGACCGGGACGCCGTGTTCCAGTGCCCAGCGCATCGCGACCCACTCCGGGGAGAACTCGGCCAGCGGCCAGAACGCCGCACGGCCGGGGTCGTCCTGCACATGGGCGAGCAGGGCGACCGGTGGCCGCATGCCGTCCTGCGCGGCCAGCGGCACCAGGTCGTCGGCCTCCGGCGGGCCCTCGATCAGCACCGCGGCGGGCTCGCACTGCTCCAGGGCGGCCCGCACCGCACGCGCCGATCCGGGACCGTGGTGCCGTACCCCCAGCAGGAACGGGCCGCCGCCCGGCGGGGCTCCCGTGTCGTGCGTGCTCATGCGCTCACCTCACGGCAGGCGCGGTAGAAGTCCTTCCAGCCGTCGCGCTCGCGCACGACCGTTTCGAGGTACTCCTGCCAGACGACCCGGTCGGCGGCCGGATCGCGGACCACCGCGCCCAGGATGCCCGCGGCCACGTCGCCGGCACGCAGCACGCCGTCGCCGAAGTGGGTGGCGAGCGCCAGGCCGTTGGTCACCACCGAGATGGCCTCGGCCGTGGAGAGCGTGCCGGACGGGGACTTGAGCTTGGTCCGGCCGTCGGTGGTGAGGCCGTCGCGCAGCTCTCGGAAGACCGTGACGACCCGGCGGATCTCCTCCAGGCCCTCCGGCGCCGGCGGCAGCTCCAGCGAGCGCCCTATCTGGCCGACCCGCCGCGAGACGATGTCCACCTCGTCCTCCGGCGTCGCGGGCAGCGGCAGGACGACGGTGTTGAAGCGACGCCGCAGCGCGCTGGAGAGTTCGTTGACCCCGCGGTCGCGGTCGTTGGCCGTGGCGATCAGGTTGAAGCCGCGGACGGCCTGCACCTCCTGGCCCAGCTCGGGGATGGGCAGGGTCTTCTCCGACAGGACCGTGATGAGCGTGTCCTGGACGTCGGCGGGGATCCGGGTGAGCTCCTCCACCCGCGCCGTCATGCCCTGCGCCATCGCGCGCATCACCGGGCTGGGCACCAGCGCCTCCCGGCTGGGGCCGTGGGCGAGCAACTGGGCGTAGTTCCAGCCGTAGCGGATCGCCTCTTCCGGGGTGCCGGCGGTGCCCTGCACCAGCAGGGTGGAGTCACCGCTGACCGCCGCGGCCAGATGCTCCGACACCCAGGTCTTGGCGGTGCCGGGCACACCGAGCAGGAGCAGTGCGCGGTCGGTCGCGAGGGTCGTCACGGCGACCTCGACGATCCGGCGCGGGCCGACGTATTTGGGTGTGATGACCGTGCCGTCGGCGAGCGTGCCGCCGAGCAGGTACGTGGCGACCGCCCACGGCGAGAGCCGCCAGCGCGCCGGCCGCGGCCGGTCGTCGGCCGCGGCGAGGGCCTTGAGTTCGCCGGCGAAACTGTCCTCGGCGTGCGGGCGCAGCGCCTGGCCCTCCGCGGCCCCCTCCGCCGTCGTCTGCGTGCCGTCCGTCGTGTCGTTGATGAGCTCGGACATGGGTCCCCCTCGTCGCACATATCCGCGGCCGACGCCCGGGAAAAATCCCTTCGGCCGCTTGCTGGATCCAGCCTGCACCACGCCACTGACAACGCCCCGAAAACCCGCTCTGACCTGCAAGTTCACCGCGCGCGAGGGGCGTTGTCAGTGGGCCGTCGTAGCGTCGGGGACATGAATCCGCAGGGGGAACGCTGGACGACGGATCAGGTGCTGGCACTGGCGCCTGACGAGGCATCACGCAGGGCGGGCGGCAAGCTCGCGGCGCCCGGCCCGTGGTCGGAGACCGGCACGGACGGCAGCGCGGTGTGGGGGCTGTGCAAGGGCAGCGGGAAGAAGCCGTATCAGGCGGTCGTGGACTTCAAGGGGCCGGCCTTCAGGTGCAGTTGCCCGAGCTTCAAGTTCCCGTGCAAGCACGCATTGGGGCTGCTGCTGCTCTGGGCGGGGGACGAGGGCGCGGTGGCGGCCGGCGAGCCGCCGCAGTGGGCCGGCGAATGGCTGGCCGCGCGCCGGGAGCGCGCGGAGCGGTCGGCGGCCGGTCCGTCCGGCGCCTCCGCCTCGCGCGCGCCGGCCGATCCGGAGGCCGCCCGGCGCCGGTCGGAGCGCCGGATGCAGCGGATCGGCGCGGGCGCCACGGAGCTGGAACAGCGGCTGGCGGATCTGCTGCAGTCCGGCCTGGCCACGGCCGGCCGGGAGGGTGGCGGCGCACCGGGCGACGGCGGCGGGGACGCTCGTGGGACGAGACGGCCGCGCGGATGGTCGACGCCCAGGCGCCCGGCCTCGCCTCCCGGGTGCGGGAGTTGAGCTCGGTGGTGGCGTCCGGTGCCGACTGGCCGGCCCGCCTGCTGGAGGAGTGCGCCTTGCTGCACCTCCTCGATCAGGGCTTC
Source organism: Streptomyces endophytica (assembly GCF_026153355.1). Taxonomy (GTDB): domain Bacteria; phylum Actinomycetota; class Actinomycetes; order Streptomycetales; family Streptomycetaceae; genus Streptomyces; species Streptomyces endophytica. The sequence continues at coordinate 1,180,080 of NZ_CP110636.1, forward strand.
CTCGGTATCGACCGGCTGCCGGCCCCGCTGGCGGCCACGGTCCGCGCCCGGGTCGGGCTGACCACGGACGCCGCGACCCTGCTGACCGGCCCCGATGCGGTGCCGGTCCGGGACCGCTGGCTGGTGCTGGCCCAGCAGGACGGCGACGACGGCAGGCTGACCACCCGCCGGATCTTCCTGCGCGGCGAGCGCACCGGCCGGATGGCGCTGCACCTGTCCTTCGCCGGCACCAACCGCCCGCTGGAGCCGGCGCTGCCGCCCGGTCTGGTCATCGATGCGGACCTCGCCTACTACCCCGGTGCCCGTCCGCTGCGCGCCACCCTGGGCGAGCGGTACGCCCCGGCCACCCGGGCCCGGTCCCGCCGGGCTGCGGTATCGACGCCGCCCTGGCCGCGTACGGCGATGCGCTGCGCGACGACCCCTGGCTGGACGCCTGGCCGGTGGTGCTCGCCGATGTCACCCCGATACCGGGCCGCGACGGCCGGGGCTGGCAACTGGCCGACGCGGACGGGGAGTCGGCGCTGCCGCTGGACCCGCGCTGCCTGGGCGGTACGGGCGTCTGGCAGCTGGCCGCCCTATCGGGCGGCGCGCCGATCACGGTCTTCGGCGAGTGCGGCCACCGCGGCTTCCTGCCGCTGACCGCCTGGGACCCGTCCCCGGTGTCCCTGTGACCCCGATTCCCGGCCGCGCCGGAGCGCGCGCTCCCGAGGATCCCTTCCACCACCGATGCCTGGAGGACGGGCATGACGACCACCACCAGCCCTGAGACGAACCCGACACCCCCGGCGACCGCCCCGGCCCCCTGGCCCGATCTGGTGAGCGCGGCGCTCCTGGGCACCGAGCGGCGGCTGCCGCCGGTGACCGTACGGCCCGGGCAGAGTGCCGCGGCGGCCCTGCTGGACGCGGCCGCGGTGAGCACGGTGCGGCGGCGGGCCGCGCTGCGCCCCGCCCCGGCCGGTGAGCGGCCGGCCCCGGCACCGGACGACCCGCGGCCGCCGCTGCCGCCCGCGGCGCGCCGCCGGCTCGCCCTGCTGCTCGCCGACCGCGGCGACACGGGAGGCGGCGGCCGCCGCGGCGCGTCCCCCGACCTGACCGAGCTGCTGCCCCAGTGGCTGGCCGCCGCCGGCGCGTACGGCTACCGCGCCCCGGAGGCCCTGCTGCCCGCGCTGCTCGACACCGCCCGGGCCCGTACGGACCTGCGGCCGGCCGCGCTGGCGCTGGCCGGACCGCGGGCGCTGTGGCTGGCGCGGCTCAACGACGCCTGGAAGTTCGCGCTCCGCGGGACCGGCGGCGCGGCCGTCCTGCCCGAGGGCGAGGCACCCGAGGAGATCGCACGGCGGTGGGAGGAGGGGCTGTTCGCGGAGCGAGTGGCCCTGTTGACGGCGGTGCGCCGCCGCGATCCGGAGGCGGGCCGGGACCTGCTGGGGACGACCTGGTCCACGGAGCGCGCCGAGGACCGGCTGATGTTCCTCGACTCGCTGCGCGACGGGCTCACGGCGGGCGACGAGCCGTTCCTGGAGCAGGCGCTGTCCGATCGCAGCCGCACGGTCCGGGCCACCGCCGCCGAGCTGCTCTCCGCGCTGCCCGGTTCGGCCCTCGCGGCCCGGATGGCGCGGCGGGCGCAGGTCTGCGTGGGCCTGGATCCCGCGGCGGGCCCGGAGGCGGTGATCCGGGTCGAGCCGCCCCGGGAGTGCGACGCGGGGATGCAGCGGGACGGCGTGGTGTCCAAGCCGCCCTCCGGGCGGGGCGAACGGTCCTGGTGGCTGGGCCAGTTGGTGGAGGCGACGCCGCTCGGCGGATGGGAGGCGTGGTTCGGCGGCCGCGCTCCGGAGGAGATCGTCGCGCTCCCGGTGGCGGACAACTGGCGGACCGAGCTGCACGACGCCTGGTGCCGGGCCGCCGTGCGCCAGCGGGACGCGGCCTGGGCGCGGGCCCTGCTGGGCGTGCCCGGCGCGCCGTCCCGGACCGACGAGGTCGCACCGGCCGGCTCCTCACGGGACCTGACGAAACTGCTGACCGTGCTCCCGGACGGCGAACGGGCCGGCTGGGTGGCGGAGTTCATCGCCGCGCACGGCCTGTCGGACGCGTTCCGGATGCTCGGGGTGTGCGCGGTCCCCTGGGCCGAGCCGCTGGGCCGGTCCGTCGTCGACGCCCTGGACATCGCCCGGGACGCCGGCAGCTATCCGTGGAGCTTCAGCGGGGTGATGGGCCTGGCCGAGCGCTGTCTGGACCCGGCGGCGGCGGACCGGCTCGCGATGCTCACCGCGGTCACGGACGAGCCCGAGGGCGCCTCGCCCGGCTCCGGCGGCTACTGGTCCGAGGCGTTCCAGCGACTGGTCGGCACGCTCCGGCTGCGCGCCACGATGCGCGCCGAACTCCTCCCGCCGCCGGACGCCGGGACCACCGGCGGCAGCGGCCCGACCGCCGGCGCCGCCGCCGCTGCTACTGCCCGCGCTGTCGCCGGTGCCGACACGGCTGCCGGTGCCGACACGGCCGCCGGTGCCGCTACCGCCGCCCCGGGCGACGGGTCCGCGCCATGATCGCGCTCGTCGCCCCCGGGGCCTCAGACCGCCAGCGAGCGCACGTTCGCGTTGACCCACTCCACGATCGAGGCGGTGGTCGCGCCGGGCGTGAAGATCTCGGCGACGCCCTGGGCCTTCAGCGGGGGAATGTCGGCCTCGGGGATGATGCCGCCGCCGAAGACCTTGATGTCCGCCGCGTCGCGCTCCGCCAGCAGCGCGATGACCTTCGCGAAGAGGGTGTTGTGCGCGCCGGAGAGGATGGACAGCCCGATCGCGTCGGCGTCCTCCTGGATCGCGGTGTCGACGATCTGCTCCGGGGTCTGGTGCAGCCCGGTGTAGATGACCTCCATACCGGCGTCGCGCAGCGCCCGGGCGATGACCTTGGCGCCCCGGTCGTGCCCGTCCAGCCCCGGCTTGGCCACCACGACACGGATCGGCCCCGACCGGCCCGCCGCGCCAGGGGTCCCCGCCTGCGCTCCGTCCTGCCGAGCCACACTCATCACTGCCTCCAAGCCCTGCACGGCACGGTGGTGCCGCCAAGCCGACAATCGGGCGCGCGACCGCGATCCGGCGGCCACGACGTGAACGAACGTTATCGCCAGCATCCAGTATCCAGCCGTTTCGTGACATCCGGCGAGGGGGAAATCACACCTGGGACACGTTCGCTACGCGCCGCGTTCCGTGCGTCGTACCGCCAGGGCCGGGCGGAGTGCGCGCGGGCCGGGCGCTCGGGGAGCCGCAGCCGGGCCGCCGCACCATCGATCGTCACGCGTATCGGGGCGAGTGCGCCCGTGCGCCGCCGCTCATGGCTTCCCACGAGGGCATCGGGGGTCAGCGCCGCCTGCCGCATGCCGTTCGGGAGGTCGGTCATGCAGACCCTGCCCTGTCTTCGCAGCACCCTCGTGGACCTCGCGGTCCTCGCCGGGCATCTGCTCCTCTATCCCACCGGCATGTCCCGGGAACGCCCCGTGCCGGGGCCGTCCCGCTCGACGGAGGGCACCGTTCCGCTCCTCCCGACCGAGGGCCGGGCGCATCCGCCCGTCCTGCTGCTGCACGGTTTCATCGACAACCGCTCCGTCTTCGTGCTGCTGCGGCGTTCGCTGCGGCGCCACGGCTGGTGCCATGTCGAGGCGCTCAACTACTCCCCGCTGACCTGCGACCTGCGGAAGGCGGCGGAGCTGCTGGGCCGGCATGTGGCGGACGTCTGCGCGCGGACCGGCCACCGCCGGGTGGACATCGTCGGGCACAGCCTGGGCGGCCTGATCGCCCGCTACTACGTCCAGCGGCTCGGCGGTGACGCCCGGGTCCGCAGGGTCGTCACCCTCGGCACCCCGCACGCCGGCACCCGCATCGCCCCTTTGATGTCGGCGCACCCGATCGTCCGCCAGATGCGCCCCGATTCCGAGGTGATAGCGGAGTTGTCGCTGCCGGCGCCGAATTGCCGCACGCAATTCGTCGCTTTCTGGAGCGAGGCGGATCAGGTGATGATTCCAGCCACCGCGGCCAGAATCGATCACCCGGATTTGCTCGCCCACAACGTTCATGTCGCCGGTGTCGGACATCTCGCCCTCCCGGTGAACGGCACCGTCGCGGCCGGCATACGCGAGGCACTGGCCGCGGCGGTCCCGGCGGCCGGAGAGGGGACCAGCGGAGTCATATCCGTGGCCTGAGGCCGCTCCGCACCGTGACGGGCGATCGAACAGACATCGAACGGGGCGCCAAGAACTCGCATGGGCTCTGCCGAAAGGCGGCCAAATGCCCGGTCTCGGCGAGCCCAAAACCTGTGGAAGATTGTCGCCGTCGTGTACCGCCGGGTACAGTCGCCGCTAATTCTCCTGCTGCCGAGGCGAAAGAGAAGTTGGTGAACGACCGTCACCCATCGGAGGCCACGCTTCCGACCGGCTCCGCTTCCGACGCCTCGTATGCGCCCTATCCGGCCTACGAGTCCTACGGGCAGCAGCATTCCCCGGCAGGTGGCGCCGAATATGGCGACGGCGACCCCCTCTTCGGCTCGCTCCCCGGCGCGTACGACACCGGTGCCCACGCCACGGGCGGTTACGACACCGGCGGCTATCCCGGCGGCACGTACGACACCGGCGCCTACGACATGAGCACGTACGGCACGGGCAGCTACGGCACCGGCGACTACGGCACGGGGACCTACCCGGCGGCGGGCGACGGCTACGCCACCGGTGGGTACGAAACCGGCGGCTACCCCACGGCGCAGTGGGACAGCGGCGCCTACGACCCGTACGCGCACACCTCGTACGAGACCCCGGCGCAGGACCCGAGCGGCTACGACACCCACGGCGCCACGGTCTACGGCGTCGGCGGGTACGACACCGGCAGCTACCCCACCACCGGCTACGACACCGGCAGTTACCCCGCCGGCGCGTACGACGCGTACGGGACGACCGGTGGCTACGAGACGGTGGGTGCGCACGAGGCGTACGGGACGACGGTCGGCTATGACGCCCTCGGGCAGCAGGCCGCCGCGGTCGAGGAGTCCGCGGCCTTCGAGATGGCAGCCTTCGAGACCGCGACCTTCGACGCCGTCGGCGTCGACGCGAGGAACACGGACCAGCTCGACACCGCGAGCTACGAAGCCACCGCGATCTGGTCCACCACCGACCAGCCGCTGATGTCCGGCATCCCCGCCCAGCCCGGCCCGCCCCCGGCCGACTCCGTCGCCTGGGACGACCGCGACGACACCGGCGGCCTCACCGATGACGCCCACGACGGCGACGCCGCCGCCGTGGCCGAGGCCCCGACCCAGGCGATGCCGGTGACCTCCCCGGCCCCCGCGCCCGCTTCCCGGCGGGTCGCCGGACCCGCCGCCGGGAAGCCGGTCCGCGGCCGCGGCCGGCGCCGCCCGGCGAAGCGTTCGGCGCTGCTGACCGTCGCCGTGCCGTCGGTCGCCGCCATGGGCGTCTGCGGGGTCGCCGCCGCATCCGTCGCCGGTCTCGGCGGCAACGACAAGGACGACACCACCACCCAGGCCAGCGCGCCCGACCCGGGCGGCGTCCAGCGGACCGCGGCCAACAAGAAGCTCGACACCCAGCTCGCCGGACTCAGCGCCGGCGCCGACGACTTCCGCGACCGGGCCAGCCGCACTCAGGAACGGCTCGACCTCAAGGAACGCCAGGCGCAGGAGCGCAAGCGGAAGGCGGAGGAGGCCGCCCGCAAGGAGGCGATGCGGCCGAAGTTCGTCCTGCCGGTGACCCAGCACGGGCTCAGCGCGCTCTTCGGCCAGGCCGGCGTGAACTGGATGTCCGTGCACACCGGCATCGACTTCCCGGTCAGCTACGGCACCCCGGTCATGTCCGCCACCGACGGCACCATCCGCACCCAGTGGAACTCCGCCTACGGCAACATGGCGATCGTGACCGCGCCGGACGGCACGGAGACCTGGTACTGCCATCTGAGCAGCACCAAGATCCGGTCGGGTTCGGTCAAGGCCGGTGAGCAGATCGCCTATTCGGGCAACTCCGGCAACTCCACCGGCCCGCATCTGCACTTCGAGGTGCGTCCCGGAGGCGGCGCGGCGGTCGACCCGATCCCGTGGCTGCGCAGCCACGGCCTCAACCCGAACTGACCCCCGCCGTACCGTTCCTGCGGCGCCGGCCACCGGCCGGCGCCCAGGGCTTCGTCAGAGCTTCTCCACCGGGGCGTACCGCAGCAGCAGCCGCTTGGGCTTCTCGCCGCCGAAGTCGATCGTCGCCTCGGCGTTGTCCCCGCTGCCCTTGACGGCGACGACCGTGCCCAGCCCGAAGCTGTCGTGGGTGACGCGGTCGCCGATGGCCAGCGAGACCACCTGGCGGTCACCGGTCCGGCGGGTGGCGAACCCGCTCGGTCCCTTGGCGCGGGACGAGGACAGCGAGGAGCCGATGCCCCCGCCGAAGCCGCCACCGCTGCCGCCCCGGGACGAGAGCCCGCCCATCGACGCGGACGGCGTCGCCGGGCCGGTCCGCTTCCAGTCGACGTAGTCGTCCGGGATCTCCTCCAGGAACCGCGACGGCGGGTTGTACGAGGGCTGGCCCCAGGCACTGCGCATCGTCGAGCGGGTGACGTACAGCCGCTCGCGGGCGCGGGTGATGCCGACGTACGCCAGCCGGCGCTCCTCCTCCAGCTCCTTGGTCTGGCCCAGCGCGCGCATGTGCGGGAAGACGCCGTCCTCCATGCCGGTCAGGAAGACGACGGGGAATTCCAGGCCCTTGGCGGTGTGCAGCGTCATGAGGGTGACCACGCCGCTGCCTTCCTCGTCCTCGTCGGGGATCTGGTCGGAGTCGGCGACCAGCGCGACCTGTTCGAGGAAGTCGGAGAGGGTGCCGCCCGGGGCGGCCGCCCCTGGTGCCGCGGCCTCCTCACCGCGGTCCTGCTCGAATTCCAGGGCGACCGCGGCGAGTTCCTGGAGGTTCTCGATCCGGGTCTCGTCCTGCGGGTCGGTGGACGCCTGGAGTTCGGCGAGGTAGCCCGTGCGCTCCAGGACGGCCTCCAGGATCGTGGCGGGCCCGGCACCGGACTCGACGATCGTCCGCAGCTCCTCCATGAGGACGTTGAAGCGCTTGACGGCGTTGGCGGAGCGGGCCGCCATGCCGTACGCCTCGTCGACCCGGCGCAGGGCCTGCGGGAAGGTGATCTTCTCGCGGAGCGACAGGGCGTCGATCATCGCCTCGGCGCGCTCGCCGATGCCGCGCTTGGGGACGTTCAGGATGCGGCGCAGCGGGACGCTGTCCTCGGGGTTGGCGAGCACGCGCAGGTACGCGAGGATGTCGCGGACCTCCTTGCGCTCGTAGAAGCGCACGCCGCCGACGACCTTGTAGGGCAGCCCGACCCGGATGAGGATCTCCTCGAAGACGCGGGACTGGGCGTTGGTGCGGTAGAAGACGGCGACGTCGCCGGCCTTGGCGTCGCCGGCGTCGGCCAGCCGGTCGATCTCGTCGGCGACGAACTGCGCCTCGTCGTGCTCGGTGTCGGCGACATAGCCGTTGATCTTGGGGCCGGCGCCGGCGTCGGTCCAGAGGTTCTTGGGGCGGCGGTTCTCGTTGCGCTCGATGACCGCGTTGGCGGCCGAGAGGATCGTCTGCGAGGAGCGGTAGTTCTGCTCCAGCAGGATCGTGGTCGCGTCCGGGTAGTCCTCCTCGAACTGGAGGATGTTGCGGATCGTGGCGCCGCGGAAGGCGTAGATCGACTGGTCGGCGTCACCGACGACGCACAGCTCGGCGGCGGGGATGTCGGCGGTGCCGGTCCCCACGAGCTCGCGGACGAGGGTGTACTGGGCGTGGTTGGTGTCCTGGTACTCGTCGACGAGGACGTGCCGGAAGCGGCGGCGGTAGTGCTCGGCGACGTCCGGGAAGGCCTGGAGGAGGTTGACCGTGGTCATGATGATGTCGTCGAAGTCCAGGGCGTTGGCCTCGCGCAGCCGCGCCTGGTACATCGCGTACGCCTCGGCCAGGGTCTTCTCGAAGCCGTCGGCGGCCGTCCCGGCGAAGGTCTCCTCGTCGATGAGCTCGTTCTTGAGGTTGGAGATCTTCGCGCTGAAGGACTTGGGCGGGAAGCGCTTGGGGTCGAGGTCCAGATCGCGGCAGACCAGGGACATCAGGCGCTTGGAGTCGGCGGCGTCGTAGATCGAGAACGAGGACGTGAAGCCCAGCTTCTTGGACTCGCGGCGCAGGATCCGCACGCAGGCGCTGTGGAAGGTGGAGACCCACATGGCGTTGGCGCGAGGGCCGACCAGCTGCTCGACGCGCTCCTTCATCTCGCCGGCGGCCTTGTTCGTGAAGGTGATCGCGAGTATCTGGCCGGGGTGGACGTGCCGCTCGGCGAGGAGGTGCGCGATGCGGTGGGTGAGCACCCGGGTCTTGCCGGAGCCGGCGCCGGCGACGATCAGCAGCGGTCCGCCGGTGTGCACCACGGCGGCCTTCTGCTGGTCGTTGAGCCCCTCAAGCAGCGCGGCGGGGTCGATGGCCGGGCGGGCGGCGCCGTCGCGGTAGTACGCGTCCCTGGGCACGGGCGCGTCGAACCGCCCGCCGAACAGGTCGGCGGGGATCTCCTCGGGGACCGGCCCGTGCTCGTCCTCGGGGGCGGCGGGGGCTCCTCGTCCTTGTGGCCGAGGTCCGCCAGGAAGCTGTCGTCAAAGAGGCTGCTCATCGCCCACCGAGTCTAGGCCGCCGCACCGACAGCGTGCCGGGGACTGTGGACAAGTGGCCGGACAGTGACAAAGCGGAACGCTATCTCTCAGGTCACGAAAAGGTTTCGGGCATATCGAACATCAGCCTTCACAGGAGCCACACGAGTTGGCTAACGTCCTCGCTCAGGCAGCCCGCCTCCCCGCGGACGACAGTGTTCGCACGGGCCGCCCACGCCGAGTCCGGCCCTGCCCGCAACGTGTCCCTCCGGTCACGCCAGGGTCACCCGGAGCCGGGGACCCACCAGCACCACCGGGGTGAATCGATCCGTCCGACCGACGCCAGCGGACGTACGGACCGTAGGGCACGGCCTTCCGTCAGTGACACCGCCCGAACCCGACAGCTAACCCGGTAGGCGGTCCACGGAAGGAGTTGCCGGCCTTGGCGTCCCATCGCAAGCCGCGCACCAGCGTTCTCACCTCGCCCGGAAGCCGTCGTACGGCGGCCGGGCTCACCACCGCCGCACTCGCCTCGGTCACCCTGCTCTCGCAGACCGCCGACGCCGCCCCCGGGCCCCCAAGCCCAGCATCGAAGAGGTCAAGCAGAAGGTCGACGGCCTCTACCGGCAGGCCGAGGTGGCGACCCAGAAGTACAACGCCGCCAAGGAGCGCGCCGATCACCAGCGCGAGACCGTGGACGGGCTGCTCAATGCCGCGGCCAAGCGGGCGGAGAAGATGAACGCGTCCCGGCGGGAGCTCGGAACGTTCGCCTCGGCGCAGTACCGCACCGGCGGCATGAACCCCACCGCGCAGCTGATGCTCGCCAAGGACCCGCAGCAGTTCTTCGACCGCAGCCACCTGATGGAGCGGCTGACCGGGCGGCAGCAGCAGGCCGTCACCGACTACCAGCAGCAGGCCGCGGCCGCCGCCCGGCAGCGGGCCGAGGCGAGCCGCAGCCTGGATCAGCTGCAGAGCTCGCAGGCCGCCCTGAAGGAGTCCAAGCGCTCCGTGCAGCAGAAGCTGGCCGAGGCCCGGCAGCTGCTGTCCCGGCTGACCGCCCAGGAGAAGGCGCGGCTGGCCGAACTGGAGCGTCAGAAGGAGGCGGCGGCCAAGCGCCGGGCCGCGGAGGAGGCGCGCAAGCAGCAGGAGCGCGAGCGGCAGCAGCAGCAGGACGGCGGCTCGACCGGCGGCCAGACCGGTGGGGACACCGGCGGCTCCACCGGGGGCTCGCAGTCCACCAAGGCCGAGAAGGCCCTCGCGTTCGCCCGCGCCCAGATCGGCAAGCCGTACGTCTGGGGCGCCACCGGGCCCTCGTCCTACGACTGCTCGGGGCTGACCCAGGCGGCGTGGAAGGCGGCCGGGGTCGATCTGCCGCGCACCACCTGGGAACAGGTCAAGGTCGGCCAGCGGGTGGCGACCAAGGACCTGCAACCCGGTGACCTGGTCTTCTTCTTCGACGACATCAGCCACGTCGGCATGTACATAGGCGGCGGCAAGATGATCCACGCCCCGCACCCGGGCGCCAACGTCCGGGAGGAGTCGATCTACTACATGCCGATCTACGGGAGCGTCCGCCTGGGCTGACGCCCGGCCCCGCTCCCCCTCTGGCCACCCCCCACGGCTACCCCCCACACGCCACCGCGCGGCCCTCGCCTCCGGAATTACGGAGCGCGACGGCCGCGCGGTGTGCTGCTGTGGGTGCGTCGTTGCCAGGTCCCGGGCACTACGGGGCCCGGGTCCGGCGGCCGGCGTTCTCAGGTCCAGAGGACGGCGATGAAGATGTTGGCCATCGTGAGACCGCCGACCGCGCCGAACAGCGCCTTGTCGATCTGCTCCTCGTCCCGCTTCACGTAGACCAGCGCCAGGATCACCACCAGGACGGCCATCTTGATGCCGATCTTGATGGTGTTGACCGGGTGGTCCTGCGCCTGGTTGAGGCCGACCAGCACGATGCCGGTGACCAGCATCGTCAGCGCGCCGTGCAGCATGGCCGGAACGAACCGGGCGGTGCCCGCACCCATCGCCTTCATCTGCGTCAGGAAGCCGCCCAGCAGGGAGGCGATGCCGATGATGTGCAGGCCGACGAAGATATTGATGACTACGTCCATGGGGCCGGATCGTATCCGCCGCATAGCACGCCCTTTCCGGCAGGGCGTCCACATTCGCCGCTTCGGTCAGCGCGGAGCGGCCCCGGCGACCGGGCGATGGCGCTCCGGTCAGCCGCGTTCCGGCAGCGGTCGAAACCGAACAATGCCGCGCAAGCGAGCCCACCCCCGTGACGCCCGGGCTTAGCGTCCTCCTCCAGGCGGCCGACTCCCCGCCGCGCCGGACCCCGCACCGGCGTTCCGTCGGCCGCCCCGCCGAGAGGTACGGCGGCGGCCCCCGTCTCACGGGCCGCCGCCGGGCCCACGGCCCGAAGGGAAGGAAGTGACGGCCACCGTGGCCTCGCACCGCAAGCCCAGGCAGCATCCGCTCGCCTCGCTCACCGGCGGCTCGCGCACCGCGCGCACCGCCCGCACGGCCGCCACGCTGGCCCTCGCCGGCGCCGCCACCGCCACCGCCTTCGACGGCACCGGCCAGGCGGCGAACCTGTCCACCCCCGCCCAGGTCAAGGGCCGGGTCTACGCGCTGTACCAGGAGGCAGAGGTGGCCACACAGAAGTACGACGGCGCGAAGGAAGCCGCCGAGAGCGCACGCGAGGAGCTGAGCAGGCTGCAGGACGAGGCGGCCCGCAGGACCCAGAAGCTGAACACCGCGCGGGCCGGGCTGGGCGCCCTGGCCGCCTCCCAGTACCGCTCCGGCGGCATGGACCCGACCGTACGGCTGCTGCTGTCCGCCGATCCGCAGCGCTATCTGGACGGCGCCGCGGTGCTGGAGCGGACGGGCAGCCACCAGGCGACCGCGGTGGCCGGGTACACCCGCCGGCTCGGCAGCGTGCGGCAGGTCCGGCAGCGGGCCGAGGAGACCGCGGAACGGCTGACCCGGAACGAGTCCACGCTGAAGAAGCACCGGGTCACCGTCGTGCGGAAACTGGACGCCGCCGAGCAGCTGCTGGCCCGGCTGACGGCGGAGCAGCGGGGCCGGATGGCCGGACGGGACGGCTCACGGGCCGGGACGGCGGGCGGCCGGGCGGACCGCGGGGACGGCGGGCGCGACGGCGGTCTGCTCGGCGGGATCCCCACCGGCTCGGCGGCCGCGGCCACCGCCTCGGCGCAGCAGGCGCCCAACGCGCGGGCCGCCCGGGCGGTTTCGTTCGCCTACGCCGCGCTCGGCAAGCCGTACGTCTGGGGCGCGACCGGGCCCGCCGCGTACGACTGCTCGGGGCTGACCCAGGCGGCGTGGCGGTCGGGCGGGGTCTCCCTCCCGCGCACGACCTACACCCAGATCAACGCCGGTCCGCGCATCGACCGTTCCCAACTGGCCCCCGGTGACCTGGTGTTCTTCTACACCGCCATCAGCCACGTGGGGCTCTACATCGGCGACGGGAAGATGATCCACGCGCCGCACCCGGGCGCGCCGGTGCGGATCGCGCCGATCGACCAGATGCCCTTCGCGGGCGCCACGCGACCGGCGTAGGGGCCGCGCGGCCGGCGCGGGGGATCCGGTCCGCCGCGCCCGGTCCGCCGCGCCCGTGTCCGCGGCTCAGGCCCGCAGCTGCATGCCCAGCCAGCGGAAGATCTCCGGGACCTGGTTGCGCCACACCACCGTGGTGTGGCCACCGGCGTTCGCCGCGATCTGGTGCACGGTGACCGTCGTCGGGCGCTTCGCGAGCTGCTGGAGGCCGATGCCCGCCTGGTAGCCGTCGCCGGCCGCGCCCGACACGTACAGGGCGGTGCGCGGCGGACGGCCGGCCGCATTGGCGGCCTTCAGGATGTGCAGCGGGTTGGACTGGACGCGCAGCACGGGGTCCTTGCCGGCGAGCGAGTCGGGCTCCAGCGCCGGGTCGTTGTAGCCGGACATGGCGACGGCGGCGCGGTAGCGGTCCGGGTGGGCCAGGGCCAGCTTGGCGGCGCAGTGGGCGCCGGCCGAGTAGCCGGCCAGGGCCCAGGAGTGCGGCTGGTCGCCGGCCCGGAAGTTGTCGACGATCATCTGGCGGACGTCGACGGTCAGCCAGCTGTCCGCGTTGACCTTGCCGGTGATGTTGACGCAGCCGGTGTCGGCTCCGGTGAGGAGGGTGGTGCGCGGCGCCACCAGGATGGCGGGCTTGATCTCGCCGCGCTGCATCTTCGGGCCGAGCTGCTCGGCGACGTGCAGCGCGCCGAACCAGGCCTTCGCCGACCCGGGGTAGCCGGGCAGCAGCTCGACGACGGGGAACTTCCTGTTCCTGAAGGCCGGGTCGTTGTACTGCGGCGGCAGCCAGACGTACACCTCGCCGACCACGCCCGAGATGCGGCCCTTGAGGTTGGTCATCTGGACGCCGGGGCCCACCTTCGGGTCGTCGGCCGGCCGGAACTGCTGGATCTGCCTGGGCTGGTTCTTGATCTGCCGGCCGCCCATGCCGTCCGGTCCGAGGTCCTTCGCGACCGCGACGTGACTGTCGGTGCCGAGCAGGTCACCCCAGGTGTCGTAGAGGTTGTTCGCGTTGTTGACCAGCACGAACACCACGGTGATGGCGGTGACCTGGGCGAACAGCAGCATCAGCAGCCGGGCGAGGCCGCGCAGCATCGGCGGGCCGGCTATCCGGCTCCAGATGGCGAGCGGCAGCACGACGGCGATGACCAGCAGCACGATCGAGGTGAGGAAGAAGGGCGTGCCCGTCAGGCTCATCGGGAACTCGCTTCCAGGACGCATGACGCGAAGGACGTGGGGTGGGGTGGTTCGGGCCCCGCCTTCGGCAGTGAGCCTCTCCGCGCCCTTAGAGGCGATCCGGGTGGTCCTGGTTGCCCGTCTTTGGTCCTTCTTTACACCTTCCTCTGTGCCCCCTGTTGTCCGTGTGGCGCCGCCCGGGGCGACGCGGGTCAGACCAGGCGGCGGGCCGCGGCCCAGCGGGTCAGCTCGTGACGGTTGGACAGCTGGAGCTTGCGCAGCACCGCCGAGACGTGCGACTCGACCGTCTTCACGGAGATGAACAGCTGCTTGGCGACCTCCTTGTACGCATAGCCGCGGGCGATCATCCGGAGCACCTCGCGCTCGCGCTGGGTGAGGCGGTCCAGGTCCTCGTCGATCGGCGGGGCGTCCGTCGAGGCGAAGGCGTCCAGGACGAAGCCGGCCAGCCGCGGGGAGAAGACCGCATCGCCGTCGGCCACCCGGAAGATCGCGTTGATCAGGTCCGTGCCGGTGATCGTCTTGGTGACGTAGCCGCGGGCGCCGCCACGGATGACGCCGATGACGTCCTCGGCCGCGTCGGAGACGGACAGGGCGAGGAAGCGGACCGGGCGCTCGGGGTCGGCCATCATCGCGGCGCTGCGGCGCAGCACCTCGGCGCCGCCGCCCCCGGGGAGATGGACGTCCAGGAGGACGACCTCGGGGCGGGTGGCGGTGATGACCGTGATCGCCTGGTCGACGTCGGCGGCCTCGCCGACCACCTCGACGCGGGTCCGCTCGGTCACGCCGATCTCGGCCTGGACGCCCGTACGGAACATCCGGTGGTCGTCGACCAGCACCACCCGTACGGTGCGGTCGCCGTCCTCCGCGCCCCCGTTGCCGTCCTGCTGTGCGCCCTCGCTGCTCATGTCTTCCGTCCGTCCCTCGGTGTCTGCCCGGTCATCATCCCGTGTCCCGCGCGGCCCGGTCATGTCTCGGCCTCCTGCGCGGTGCGCTCCATCTCCAGCTCGACGACCGTGCCGCCCTCGGGGGCGGAGCGCAGCCGGGCGGTGCCGCCGTGGCGCTCCATGCGGCCGATGATCGACTCGCGGACGCCCATCCGGTCGGCGGGGACGGCGTCCAGGTCGAATCCGGGGCCCCGGTCGCGCACCGAGACGAAGACCGACGAGCCCTCCACCTCGGCGAACACCTGGACCGCGCCGCCCTCGCCGCCGTATTTGGCGGCGTTGACCATCGCCTCGCGCGCGGCCTGCATCTGGGCGCCCAGCGCCTCGTCCAGCGGGCAGTCGCCGACGACCACGACCTCGATCGGGACGCCGTGGTGGTCCTCCACCTCGGCGGCGGCCTTGCGCACCGCCTCCGCGAGCGTGGCCGGCTCCTCGTCCTCGTCCTTGCCGCGGCCCTCGGGCTTGTAGAGCCAGGCGCGCAGCTCGCGTTCCTGGGCCCGGGCCAGCCGCGCCACCTCGCGGGGGTCGTCGGCGTTGCGCTGGATCAGGGTGAGGGTGTGCAGCACGGAGTCGTGGACGTGGGCGGCGACCTCGGCACGCTCCTGGGCGCGGATCCGCATCAGCCGCTCCTCGGAGAGGTCCTGGGCCATCCGCACCAGATACGGGCCGGCCAGCAGGGCGATGCCGACGACGACGGCGAGCGCGGCCTGCAACACCGAGCCGAGGTGCTGCACCGAGCCCTGCAGCACCACGATGCCGGTCACGCCGACGCAGACCAGCAGCACCCCGGCCGCGCCGCGCAGCACCGGCAGCAGCCCCTTGCGGCGGCCGAGCTCCAGCCACTGGGCGCGCCGGGAGTTGTCCGCCTGACGCCACACCAGGGCGACGCCGGCGCCGATCAGCAGGACCGGCCAGAGATAGCCGTCGGCCTGGCCGAGCTGGAAGCGGGAGGCGACGACGGCCGCGCCGATCAGCAGGGCGATCAGCGCGAAGACCTGCCCCCGCTCGGGCCGGCGGGCCAGCCGCCGCCGGCCGTCGCCGGGGGCGGGCTGCCGGTGCTCCACGCCCCCGACGCCCAGCGGGACGAAGAACCAGAACGCGGCGTACAGCAGGGCGCCCATGCCGTCGGCCATGAAGAGGGCCACGAAGACGATCCGCACCCAGGAGACCGGCAGGCCGAGGTGCCCGGCGAGTCCGCGCGCGACGCCGCCCAGCAGCCGCCCGTCGGCGCTGCGGTAGAGCTTGCGCACGGGTGGCTCGTCGGGGTCCGGCGCCGGGGCGTAGGTCGTCTCGGCGCGGGGTGGTGCGGTGGTCATGTCCCCGATCGTCACACGCGCCGGGCGGCCGGGGCATCAGGGTCGACCCTGAACCGGCCCTGACGTTCCCCTGAGCCGGTCGGGGTCTCAGCTCTTGGGGGCGATCTTGCGGAAGCCGTCCTTCACGTCCGAGAAGACCTTCTCGAACTTCGTCCAGTTCGCCGCGGGGGCGGCGACGTAGATCGCGTACTCCTTGTCGCCCTCGCGGCCGAAGCCCAGGTCGATCCCGCGGTAGGTGCGGGCCCGGCCGCCGAACGTGAACTCCCAGATGGCCGCGGGATCGCCCTGGAACACCGTGTCCTGCATGCGCAGCCGGGTGTACACCGGGTACAGCTTCCGGAAGTCGGACTCGACGTCCTTGAAGTGCTGCACCTGGTCGGCCGAGGAGAAGTCCAGGACGCTGACGGTGATCTGGGCGAGCTCGGCGTCGGAGGCGTAGACGATCTGCCGGCCGCCGTCCTTGACCTGGCGCCGCCATCCGTCGGGCACCGGGAAGGTCACGCCCACCCCGGACTCGACGGCCTTGTGGTAGCCGGCCGGGAGGGGCGGCGGCGGTCCGATGCTGCTGCTCGGCACACCCGGCAGCACGGGCACGCCCTTGTCGCTCGTCGCCTTGTCGCCCGTCGCCTTGTTGGCCGAGGCGGGATCCTCATGCTGCGTCAGGTACCAGGCCGCTCCCGCGCCGCCGCCGACGACCAGCGCCCCGGCGACACTCAGGGCCACGCCCCGGCCGCCCCGCCGCTTACGGGACGCGGCGGCGCCGGCCGGTACGCCCTTACGGCCGCCGAGGCCGCCGTCGGGGAGGGCCACCCGGCCCGTGACGCCGCCGTCGACGGCCAGGCCCGTGCCGGTGCCGGTGGTTGCTCCTGTGCGGGCCGGAGCGGCCGGTACGCCGCCCGTGTGCGGCACCGCGCGGGTCGTCGCCTCCGAGTGCTCGTCCGGTCTGATCGGTTCCTCGCCGGCCGACCCGGGGGCCAGCGGCGGCCAGCCGAGCAGCGCGGTCTCCGCGTCGCTCTCGGCGGCCCGCAGCGCCTGTTCGACGACGTCGACGGTGGGCCGGTCCTCCGGTTCCTTGGCGAGCAGCGCCTCGACGAGCGGGGTGAGCGGCCCGGCGTTGCGCGGCGGTTCGAGCGGGTCCATGGCGATCGCGTAGGCCGTCTCGACCGCGGTGTTCTTACGGAACGGGGGCCGTCCCTCGACGGCCTGATAGAGCGTCGCGCCCAGTGCCCACAGATCGGAGGCGGGGCCCGGGGTGCCGCCCTTGACGCGCTCCGGCGCCAAGTAGTCGATGGAGCCCACCAGCTCGCCGGTCTTGGTGAGGGTGGACGTGCCGGAGGCGACCGCGATGCCGAAGTCGGTGAGCACGACCCGGCCGTCCTCGCCGAGCAGCACGTTGCCGGGCTTGACGTCGCGGTGCAGCACACCGGCGGAGTGCGCGGCCCGCAGTGCCGCGATCATGCCGCGGCCGATCCGGGCGGCCTCGCGCGGGGTGACCGAACCACCGGTCCGCGTGGCCTCTTTGATGGCGTCTCCGAGCGTCGTGGAGGGGACGTACTCCATGACGATGCAGGGCAGCCCGGCGTCGTCCACGACGTCGTGGACGCCCACGACGTTGGGGTGGTTGATGCGCGCCGCGGCCTGCGCCTCACGGGTGGTGCGTTCATGGCGGGTCGCCAGTTCGTCCGCCTCAAGCTGCGGCGACACGTGCAGGCGCTTGACGGCGACCTGACGCCCGAGGAGTTCGTCCCGGGCCCGCCAGACGGTGCCCATCCCGCCCTGGCCTATCCGTTCAACCAGGCGATATCGCCCGGCGACCAGTCGCCCCTCGTCCACCGACGCCGCCTCCGTCACCGCACGCCCCTCCGGAAACCCGTACGTATCCGAGGCGCAACGATAGTCTCCGGCGGCGGCGGTCAGCCCCCGGCCCACCGCTGGCAGGTTCGGGTCCGCCGGTCCGGGCGGAACCGCGTGGCATATGCCCGTCGGCGGGGGATTTCCGCACGGCCCTGAGAAGTGTCGGGGGTGCCGGCGGCGGATCTCAGGGATCTGCCAGGGTTTCCACGGATGCCGCGGCCGCGTTGATCTTGTCACCATGGGTCCATGAACGAAGCAGCCCCCGTCGCGGAGCCGGCGCCGTCCGACCCCGCCGGCCCCACCCCACCGCATCCGCCGCTGCGCCGCAGCCGGCGGCACAAGGTCGTCGCCGGGGTGTGCGGCGGGCTGGGCCGGCAGTGGGACCTCGACCCGGTCATCTTCCGGATCGTGCTGGCCGTGCTCTCCGTCGGCGGCGTGGGCCTGATCCTCTACGGCTTCGCCTGGCTGGCGATCCCCCTCGACGGCGAGGAGGAGAACGAGGGCCGCAGGCTGCTGTCCGGCCGCGTCGAGGGGTCCGCACTGACCGCCCTGCTCTTCGCGCTGGTCGGCTGCGGACTGTTCCTGACCACGCTCGCCAAGGGCAGCATGATGTCCTTCGCCATCATGTTGCTGCTGGCGGTGGGCGGTTCGGCGTACTGGTCGCGGCGGCGCCGGCAGGCGGAGGCCCGGGGCCCGGAGTCGATGGACGCCGCCACGGCCCAGGCGGTCGCCGACGCCCCGCCGGAGACCAAGGCGCCGCCGGTGCCCACCAGCCCCTCCTGGTGGCGCGATCCGCGCTCGCGGGACGCGGCCGGCGGGGGCTATCTCTGGGGCCCGGAGACCACCCCGCTCCCCCTGGACCTCACCTACCGCTTCACCCATGGCGCGGACGCGGCCACCGCTTCCGGTCGGGGCGCCTGGTCCGGCGCCGGCCGGCCGCCGGGACCGCCCGTCCCGGCGGGCGGCGCCCACCCCGTCGGCGGCCCGCGCAGGAACCGGCGCCCCGGGCGTCCGATAGGCGGCCGGACCTTCCTGCTCGCCCTGTTCGGCGGGGCCGGCACCGCCCTCGCCGTCGCCCGGCACACCACCTTCGTGCCGTCCGTCCAGGCGGGCCTGGCCGCCGCGCTGGTCGTCTTCGGCCTGGGGCTGGTCCTCAGCGCCTGGTTCGGCCGGACCGGCGGCGGCACGGTCTTCCTGATGGTGCTGACGGCCCTGATGCTGGCCGGCGTGACGGTGCTGCCGCGCACCTTCACGGCCGACTGGCAGAACCGCAGCTGGACCCCGACCACCGTCGCCGCCGTACTGCCGCACTACGCACTCGGCTCCGGCTCGGGCGAGTTGGACCTCAGCGAGTTGCCCCTCAAGGGCGGCCGTACGGTCCACACCCGCGCCGAGGTGGGCGCCGGCCGCCTCCTGGTGACCCTGCCCCCGGGCGTCACCACCCAGCTGCACATATCGGTCGGCCTGGGTGACATCCGGCTGCCCGGCGAAGCGGCCGAGCACGTGGAGCTGCTGGCGGGCGGTCAGGACAAGACGATCACGGTGCCCGCCGACGGCCTGAAGAAGGGCGAGAAGCCGCACGGCGTGCTCGACCTGGACCTCAGCGTCGGCGCCGGCCAGGTCGACATCCAGCGCGCCATGGCGGTCCCGGCGCCGATTCCGTCGACGTCCGCCTCGTCGACGCCCGTGCCGCCGGCCACCGCGTCCCCGTCGGCCACCACGCCCACGGCGCCCGCCGCCCCGCGACCGGCCGCGGCAACGGCCGCCCCGACCCGCCAGGGAGCCCCCCAGTGAAGCGCCACCCCTTCGAACCGGCCCGTCTGATCACCGGAGTCACCGCCCTCACCCTGGGCACGGGCTACGGCCTCGACGCCCTGGGCGTCTGGGAGGCGCCCGGTCCCTTGCTGCTCCTGGCGCTCCCCGCCGGCCTCCTCCTCTCCGGCATCACCGCCGCCGTCTGGTCCACGACCCGCCGCCACCACGCCGACCGCACAGACCACACCGACCACGCCGACCACCCTGACCGCACCGACCACCCTGACCGCACCAACCGCACCGACCGCACCGACCGCACCGAGGAGGGGCCCACGACCCAGCACCCATGACTCCCCGGGGCCCAAAGGGCGTCCCTAGCCAAACAGCTGCGCGCCGTGCCGTTTGCGGCGGTTGGCGAGGGCCGCGTCGAGGGAGAAGCGCGGCGTACCGGCCAGCACGAGCGGCAGCCAGGCGATCAAGTAGGCGAGGTCGTTGCCGTAGTAGTACGGCGTGGTCGCCCAGCTCACGGTGAGCCACAGCGTCAGCGAGATCAGCGCGCCGCCGAACGCCGCGAGCCGGCCGAGCAGTCCGACCAGCGTCCCCAGCCCGACCGCCAGCTCGCCCGCCGCGATGGCGTAACCGAAGCCCACCGGGCTCTTCTGTGCCAGGTCGACGAGTTGCGGCAGCGCCGCCGCGTCATGGACCTGACGCAGCATGTCCCCGAGCGAACCGGCCCCGCCGGCCGCCAGGAAGGCCGGGTCGGTCAGCTTGTCGATCCCCGCGTAGAGGAAGGTGGCACCCAGGAAGAGGCGCAGCGGGAGCAGCGCGTGGCGCCCCAGTTGTCCGCGCAGTCCGGTGCCGGGCCCGTCGGCGCCCGAGCTCGCC
This sequence comes from Streptomyces endophytica, assembly GCF_026153355.1. Classification (GTDB taxonomy): domain Bacteria; phylum Actinomycetota; class Actinomycetes; order Streptomycetales; family Streptomycetaceae; genus Streptomyces; species Streptomyces endophytica. Next base: position 1,200,250 of record NZ_CP110636.1, read on the forward strand.
AAGTCGGCACCGATCGTGCGATTCGCGTGAACCATGACGTCCGCCTCTCCGTTGCCACCGGGAGCGACGATTGTGCCCGCGCCCGCGCCTCAGAGAGAGGTACGTACGCACCTGCGCAAGAGGTTCAACGGACCGATGCACTTCCGGCGACTGCTGCACACAGAATCGACACCCGGCGGGCCGGGTTCGGCGGAACCCACTCCCGACGAGGGGAGACCGAAACCACCGCACGCTTCACGTGGAGTCCGCACGTGGACTCCTCACGTGGAGCGTTCACAGGGAGTTGAGCCCGGCAGCACGCGCCCTGCCACTACTCTCGCCCGGGCACTCAGTCCCCACCCCGTAATCGCTCAGCCCCCCACCGTGATCGCTCAGCCCCCCCGTGATCGCTCAGTCCACCACGTCGATCGGAAAGGCCGCCGTCTCGACCCCCGCCGCCGTGACGACCCGGACCTCCACCCGGCCCGGTTCGACATCGACCGGGACCGGGACGGTGAGCACGCCGTCCGTGGGATTGGCGAAGCCGCCGGCCACCGGGACCAGCGGTACCGGGACGTGGACCGCGCCGATCCGTACGACGGTGCGGGCCAGCCGGTCGGGCGTGGTGGCCCCCGGGGGGACGAAACCGGCGCCGCGGATCTCGATGTCGTCGCCGGTGCGGACCGGCGCCGCGAGGTCACCCATTTCGCGCGCGCGGACCACCGAGAGGATCACCGGGCGGCCGCCGGTCACCAGCTTCCCGGCGAGGTACGCCGTCCCGGAGACGCCCGCCAGGGCCACCAACCCCCACGGCAGTCGCGGCGGTTGACCCGGCTGCCCGGCCAGCCGGACCAGGGCGAACGCCAGCACCGCGGCGTTGACCAGGACGTACTGCACGTCCAGGAAGCTGCCGCGCCCGGCGTCGTCCGTCAGCAGATCGGCGCCCCGCGGCCGCTCCGCGGGCACCTTCTGCAGCCATCCGGTCCGCACCCGCACGGCCACCAGCCCGTACGCCAGCACCGCCACCCCGCAGACGAGGCCGAGCAGCCCCAGCGCCGTACCGGAGTGCGCGAGCGCCAGGCCGCCGAGCAGGCGGTGCCGCTCGTCGGGGGCGGACGCGATCGCCAGCCGGACGGCCATGATCAGCACGGCGTACAGCACCACGGCCGCCCAGGCCGCGGCGACCGTCCGCGAGGTGGACAGCCGGCCGTCCTCCCCGATCAGCGGCGCCAGCGCACCGCCGTGCGACCGGTGCAGCCAGGCCGCCGCGGTCAGGCCCAGCGCCAGCAGGACGGCCGCGAGCAGCCCGGCCGTACGGAACGCCGTCCAGCCGGCGCCGATCGCGGTCAGCGCCTCGCCGACCAGCAGGGCCACCACCGCGCCCCAGACCACCAGCAGGGTGCGCCACCGCACGGCGTTCAGCCAGGCGACGCCCTCGGCGGCGCCGCGCCTGGCCAGCTCCCGGGCCGACAGGGTCAGTTCGTCGGAGACCCACTGGCGGGCGGCGCCGGCCGAGTGCGCGAGCCCGGCCGGGACGCCGCGCCCGGCGGCGAAGTCCTCGCGCAGCGCGACGAACGCGGCGACCGCCTGCCGGTGGCCCGCCCGGGCGCCGTGCGGGCACCGTCCGCACCGGCACTCATCACCGTCGGCGCGCTCCGCGCCGCCCTCCGGCTCGCCCGTTCCGGCCATGCTGGCCGCCGTATCAACCGACACGTCCGTTACCGTCCCGCCACCGCTGCGATCAACTCGTCCTGTGTAAAGGCGAATTGTGCCTCAAAAGGCGGCGGCGGCGAGCAACCGTCCAGCTGGTGACGGGTGGTACCGGCATCGCCACGTTGACGCCGCATCGCGCACGCGGACGCGTGGCATCGATACGTTGACGCGACATCGGTACGTCGACACAACCGCGGCGGCGGGACAGCGTCCCGGCCTCCCGCACATCCGCTCGGCGGCCGACCGCGCAAACCGGGCGCTTCCCCTATTCGGGCGAACCGTGGCACGGTGACGGCTGAGCCGTCCGCCCGCTGCGCAAGCTCTCGCCGTGTCCCAAATACACGAATCCGCACCACCGCACCCCCACCACGCACCACGCCACAGACCGGGCCGCCCCACGCCCAGGCGGGCGGGCTGTCTGGCCGCCGCGGCCACCGTCCTGCTGACGGGGATGGTGGCGCTGTTCGCCGCCGCGGCGCCGGTGAGTGCCGGTGAACCGGCCGCGGCCGGCGGGCGCATGGCCGTCCAGGGCCGGTACGCGAACGGGTTCGGCCGCCCGGCCGCCGGCGACAACTGCGCCTTCGCCGGGACCACACCGCCCGTGGACGTACCGACCGGCTTTCCCATGCCCCGCGGCTGGCACTTCCCCTGCACCAGGACCACGCGCCCGCCCGCTCCGTCCCAGCCACCGGCGCCGCGCCCGCGCCACCCCAGGCCCGCCCCGCCGCCACCCGCACCCCGGCCGACCCCACCCCCAACTCCCCCGCCCCCGCCCCCGCCACCGCCACCACCGCCCCCTCCCCCCTCACCGGCCCCCCGCACCCACGCCCCGGACCCGCCGCCCACACCCCGGCCGGAACCCCGCCGCCCCGCCTCGCCCGCGCCCGTGCTGCCCCGCAACTACGCCCGCACGTACCACAAGGCGCACGCCGGGCGCTCGATGGTGACCACGACCCTCCTGATCACCGCCCCGGCCGTGCTGGCCGGCGCCGCCCTCCGTCCCCGTTCGAGCTCCTCGTCCGGTTCCGCCGGGCGCCGTTCCTCGTAGGAGGTCCCCATGTCGCAATGGCTGGTGCTGGGCATCGCCATGGCCGCGGTCTGCGGCGTCGTCCTGATCATCACGGTCCTCAAGGAACGCCGGCTCGCCGACGACCACGACCCGACCGAAACACCCGATGTGATCGAGTACCTGACGATGATGGTGGGGGTGGTCTACGCGATCGTGCTGGGCCTGGCCATCGCCGGGGTCTGGGAGGCCCGGAGCGCGGCCGAGGACACCGTGCGGGCCGAGGCACAGGCGCTGCACGAGGTCAGCGCGCGGGCCCGGGCCTATCCCGCTCCGGTACGGGACCGGATCCGCTCGGACGTGGACGCCTACGCCTCCTACGTCGTCCACAAGGAGTGGCCGGTCATGTCCGACCAGGGCCGACTCACCCAGCGGGGCACGGAACTCCTGACGAAGGTCCGTGCCGACGTGACCGACTACCACCCGCGCAACGACTTCGAAGGGCAGTCCTACCAGCCGCTGGTCGACCAGATCGCGGTGGCCGACGGGGCCCGCAACGCCCGGGCGCACGCGGCCGATTCGACGCTGCGGGGGTGGTGTGGTTCGGGCTGATCGCCGGCGGTGCGATCTCCGTGGGCATCATGTTCACCCTGCAGATCCGGCGGTCCGGCCGGGAGATGCTGATGGCCGGCCTGTTCAGCGCGCTGATCGCCTTCCTGCTGTTCCTGGTCTGGGACTTCGACTCGCCGTTCAGCCGCGGCATCTCCGCCAGTGCGGACCCGTTCCGGGACCTCTTCCCGCACCTTTGATGGCGCCTCGTACCGCGGCTCGTACGGCGCCACAGACCGTGTGGCGTGAGCAGCCGTGAGCAGCCGAGAGCGGCCGTGAGCGGCGAAGTGGACCCCCGGGCAAGGCCCGGGGGTCCACTCGCGCACCGGTCTCCTAGTCGAAGAGATCCGGCTCGCTCCGCGTGATCTGCTGGTACAGCGGCTGGTAGTTGATCCACGCGACCAGGTCGTTGCCCAGCTGCTCACGCGTGTGGACGGCGTTGGGGTGGTCGATCAGGACCGGCTTGCCGGCGGCCTTCGCGGTCAGCTGGACCTGGCAGGAGCGCTCCATCGTGAGGAACCACCACGCCGCCGCGTCCACCGAGTCGCCGACCGTCAGCAGCCCGTGGTTGCGCAGGATCACCGCCTTGTGCGGTCCGAGGGCGGCCGCGATCCGGCGGCCCTCCTCCTCGTCCACCACGACGCCCGTGTAGTCGTCGAAGAGCGCGTGGTCCTCGTAGAACGCGCAGACGTCCTGGGTGATCGGCTCCAGCAGCTCGCCGAGCGCGGACAGTGCCCGCCCGTAGGTGGAGTGGCTGTGGGCGGCCGCGATGACGTCCGGGCGGGCCTGGTGGACCTGCGAATGAATCGCGAACGCCGCCTGGTTGACGTGGTAGCGGCCCTCGACGACCTGGCCCTCGGCGTTCACCAGGATCAGATCGCTGACGGTGATGTGCTTGAAGGACATCCCGAAGGGGTTCACCCAGAAGCAGTCGGGGAACTCCGGATCGCGCGCGGTGATGTGCCCGGCCACGCCCTCCTCGAAGCCGAAGCGCCCGAAGAGGCGCAGCGCCGCCACCAGACGCTCCTTGCGATGGCGCCGCTCGTCCTCGACGGTCTCGTGCGTCGGCGGCATGGCGAACTGCAGCTGGTCGGTGGGTATCGGCGTCGGTTCGGGCATCGCCGTTCTCCTTCTGGCATGTACCTGGCTCGTGCGGCTCGCAGCGGAAACTACCCTCCGCTACCCCAGGTAACCAGCCCCCCGACGTGCCCGGATGCGCCCACCGCCATGATGGGCGCACGGACGTACGGCACCGGACGGACGCCGGCGACGGTCGCCGGACGGCGGCGGTGCGGGGAGGGGTGGACGATGACGGCCCACAGGACGCTCTCGGTCAGCAGGGACATCGACGCGGCACCGGAACGGCTCTTCGCCGTCCTCCGGGACCCGGACCGGCACGCCGCGCTGGACGGCTCCGGGATGCTGCGCGGTCGCCCCGAGGGCCCGTCGCCGCTCGGCCCGGGCGACCGCTTCAGCATGGCGATGGCCCAGGGCCGGATCCCGTACCGGTCGGTGAACCTCGTGGTGGAGTACGAGCCGGACCGGCTGATCGCCTGGGAGACCTGGGGCGAGCTGGGCGGCCGCCGGCTCGTCGGTGGCCAGCGCTGGCGCTACGCCCTGACGCCCCTGGACGGTACGGCGGACGGTCCCGCCGCCACCCGGGTCACCCACACCTACGACTGGTCGCGCGCCCGCCTCCCCCGCCTCGTGATCGAACTCCCCGGCTATCCCCGGCGGATGGGCCCGGCGATGGCCACGACGCTGGAACGGCTGGCGGCAGCCGTACGGGAGGAAGAAAGCGGCTGACCGTGCCGGCGGCCGTACGGGAGGACGGAAACGGCTGACCGTCGCCGGCGGCCGTACGGGGTACGCACGGGGAGCGCACGGCTGACGGCGCGGCCGCTGGGCAGCAGAGCAGTTGGGCCGCTGGGCCGCTACGCCCCCCGCTCCCGCCCGTACCCGCTCAGCAGCTCGACGCCGCGCAGCAGCGCGGAGTGGTCCAGGGCGCCGTCGCCGCGGGCCACCGCGGAGGCGATCAGCTGGGCGGCGACGGCACCGGCCGGCAGCGTGGCGCCGACGGTACGGGCCGCGTCGGTGACGATGCCCATGTCCTTGTGGTGCAGCTCCAGCTTGAAGCCGGGGGCGAAGTCGCGGGCGAGGATCCCGTCCTTCTTGCGGGCCAGGACGGTGGAGCCGGCCAGGCCGCCGCCCAGGACCTCCAGCGCGGCCGCCAGGTCGACGCCGGACTTCTCCAGGAAGACCACGGCCTCCGCCAGGGCCTGCAGGTTGACCGCGACGATCAGCTGGTTGGCGGCCTTGACCGTCTGGCCCGCGCCGTGCGGTCCGCAGTGGACGACGGTCGCGCCGACCGCGTCGAAGACCGGCCGCGCGGCGTCGAAGTCGGCCCGCTCACCGCCGACCATGATGGACAGCACACCCTCGACGGCACCCGCCTCACCACCCGAGACGGGGGCGTCCAGCACCCGGATGCCCTTCTCGGCGGCCGCCTTCGCCAGGTCGACGGAGGTCTGCGGGGTGATCGAGGAGTGGTCGATGAGGAGGGTCCCCGGCCGGGCGTTCTCCAGGATGCCGTCGGGCCCGTACGCGACGGCCTCGACCTGCGGGGACGCCGGGACCATGGTGATGACGACGTCCGCGTCCCGGACCGCCTCGGCGATCGACCCGGCCTCCTTGCCGCCCGCCGCGACCAGCGCGTCCGCCCGGCCGGGGCTGCGGTTCCAGCCGACGACGGCGTGCCCGGCCTTCGCGAGGTTCACCGCCATGGGGCTGCCCATGATGCCGAGGCCGAGGAAAGCGATCGTGCTCATTGCGCCACACCCACTAACTTCCATATAGCGGATTCAGACTGCCGTAATACGAAAGCAATCCTGCGTCGCGGGTCGCATGCCGTCAACCGCTGCCGCTCAGCGCCGCTTGTTGATCGCGCTGAGATCGATGTCGATGGGGAAGGGGACGGAGACCTTGATCCGGTCGTGGTAGATGCCGGTGGGCGTGTACGCCCCGGTCGCCGGGTCGAGCTCGTAGACGTAGACGACCGGGAGGCCGTTGCTCTTCTCGACCCGCCAGAAGTGGGGGACACCGGCGGTGGCGTACTTGCGGGGTTTGACGTCGCGGTCGCGCGCCATGGAGTCGGGCGAGACGACTTCCACGGCCAGGACGACATCTTCCGGGCGGTACCACGTCTGGTCCACGTCGTCCGTGATGCCCTCCTGGCGGAACACCACGATGTCGGGTTCCGGTTGGTTCTTGCCGTCCAGCCTCACGGCCATTTCCCGGTCGACGTCCAGGTGGTCCGGCGCTTGAGCCAGGAGTGCGTTGTCCAAGAGGCGCATGGTGCGCGAATGGAATCGGGTCTGCGGACTCACGAAGACGAGACTCCCGTCGATCAGCTCCGTGTGCGGAGGAAGGTCCGGAAGCCGGTCGAGGTCGTCCGCGGTCCAGCCGCCCGGGGGCGGGACGGGGTAGTGAAACTGCTCGTCCAGCTCGTCCTCGGGTGCGGCACTCATGGTTGCTCCCATACAACGGAGTCTCGCCTGTGCAGCCAGCGTACCGAGGCTGAACGACAACGCCGCCGCTCAAACGAATGAGCGACGGCGTTGCATTGACATCAACGGGAGATCAGACGATCACTCCCACTCGATCGTCCCCGGCGGCTTGCTGGTCACGTCCAGGACCACCCGGTTCACGTCCGCGACCTCGTTGGTGATGCGGGTCGAGATGCGGGCCAGCACCTCGTACGGCATCCGGGTCCAGTCGGCCGTCATGGCGTCCTCGGAGGAGACCGGGCGCAGCACGATCGGGTGGCCGTACGTGCGGCCGTCGCCCTGGACGCCGACGGAGCGGACATCGGCCAGCAGGACCACCGGGCACTGCCAGATCTCGCGGTCCAGACCGGCCGCGGTCAGCTCCTCGCGGGCGATCGCGTCGGCCTCGCGCAGCAGGTCGAGGCGCTCCTTGGTGACCTCGCCGACGATGCGGATGCCCAGGCCGGGGCCGGGGAACGGCTGGCGGTGGACGATCTCGTCGGGCAGGCCGAGCTCGGTGCCGACCATCCGGACCTCGTCCTTGAACAGCTGGCGCAGCGGCTCGACGAGCTCGAACTCGATGTCGTCGGGGAGGCCGCCCACGTTGTGGTGCGACTTGATGTTGGCGGTGCCCGTGCCGCCGCCGGACTCGACGATGTCCGGGTAGAGCGTGCCCTGGACGAGGAAGGCGACTTCCTCGCCGTCGGCGCCGGCCTCGGCGACCAGCTCGGCCTGGGCCTGCTCGAAGACGCGGATGAACTCGCGGCCGATGATCTTCCGCTTCTGCTCGGGGTCGCTGACCCCGGCCAGTGCGTTGAGGAAGCGCTCCTCGGCGTCGACGACCTTCAGCTGGACGCCGGTGGCGGCCACGAAGTCCTTCTCGACCTGCTCGGACTCGCCCTTGCGCATCAGGCCGTGGTCGACGTAGACGCAGGTCAGCTGGTCGCCGATGGCCTTCTGGACGAGGGCGGCGGCGACCGCGGAGTCCACGCCGCCGGAGAGGCCGCAGATCGCCCGCTTGGTGCCGACCTGCGCGCGGATCGCGGCGACCTGCTCCTCGACCACGCTGTGCGTCGTCCAGCTCGGCTGGAGGCCCGCGCCGCGGTAGAGGAAGTGCTCCAGGACCTGCTGGCCGTGCGTGGAGTGCATGACCTCGGGGTGGTACTGGACGCCGTAGAGCTTGCGCTCGTCGTTCTCGAAGGCGGCGACCGGGACCAGGTCCGTGGACGCGGTGACCGTGAAGCCCTCGGGGGCGGCGGAGCAGGCGTCGCCGTGGGACATCCAGACCGACTGCTCGGCGGGGGTGCCCTCGAAGAGGGTGGAGTCGGTGCGGGAGACGGCCAGGGCGGTACGGCCGTACTCACGCGCGCCGGTGTTGTCGACGGTGCCACCGAGGGTGGTGGCCATGAGCTGGAAGCCGTAGCACATGCCGAAGACCGGCACACCGGCCTCGAACAGGGCACGGTCGAGGCTGGGGGCGTCCTCGGCGTAGACCGACGACGGTCCGCCGGAGAGGATGATCGCCTTGGGGTTCTTGGCGAGCATTTCGGCCACCGGCATGGTGGACGGCACGATCTCGCTGTAGACCCGGGCCTCACGGACGCGGCGGGCGATGAGCTGGGCGTACTGTGCGCCGAAGTCGACTACGAGGACGACGTCCGGGGCAGCGGCAGGGGGCGCTGATGGCACTTCGGCGGCCTTCCGGCGGTGTGGAGCAGGGTTGGACTTTCGATTCTAACGGGCTCATACTGTGGCCCATGTTCCAGCAGCTGACCTTCGTCTTTACCTATGGCACCGGCCCGTCCGGCTGCCATGGTCGTGCTGCTTGATCCACTGACGAGCAACTTCCCAGGCGCCCCGGGCCGACAAGGTCCGGGGCGCCTGCGTCTGTCCGGATCTCGATCATCGGCTCCGGGGCCACACCCCCAGGAGATACGGACATGAGCACCTCGACCGCCGGCCCGGCCACCCGTCCCACCACCGGCCCCGCCGCCGCCCCCTCATCCGCCCCCACGCCCGACACCGGCGCCCATACGCCGGAGGCCGCCGGGCTCATCGCCGACGCCCGGCGCCGGATCGACGATCTCGACGGCCGGATCATCGGTCTCGTGCAGGAGCGGATGGCCGTCTCGGCCGTCATCCAGCGCGAGCGGATCACCTCCGGCGGGCGCCGGGTGAACCTCTCCCGCGAGATGGAGATCCTCGCCCACTACCGCGACCAGCTCGGCAAGCCCGGCACCGCACTGGCCATGACCCTGCTGGAGCTCTCCCGGGGGCAGATCTGAGCCGGGCGGAGCACCCGCGGCCGTCAGTGGCCGATTCCGTGCGGTGAAGGGTCGGTTCCGGTCGCTGGGCGGTCGCGGGGTGGTCGATTCGGGGCGGGACGTGATCACCGTTGCGCCGGCGCGGCGCCGGTTCCGGGCATCGCGGGGCGCAGGCGGGGCGCATCGCAAAGGAGTGTGCGCCGGCGCAGCTGCCGGATTTGAGTTCGGTTGCCGACTCACCCGTACGGCGCGTGACCGGCCGCCGCGAGACTTCGTTGTTCCCGGTGCCACGCCAGCCAGGCGCGGCCTGCAGGACTACGCGTAGACGCCGCCCCACGGGCGGAAGACCGGAGCGATGAGACGCCGGCCGCCTTTCGCGGCCCGCGTCGTGGGACCTCGTTCCGGTGCCGTGACCGGTCAGCAGGGGACAGCAGCCCGGTCACAACCGATGGGGTGGTCGGTCCTGGGGACGCCCGGGACCGACCGCATCCGGTCGAAACGGTTGCGCCAGGTGAGGCGTATCCAGGACGATGCTTGACGAACGACATACCGCGCCTGGTATGGACTTTTGCCGTGCTGTGCGTCCGCGGACCGCGACGAACCGGCACGGCGACGGGTCCGGACCACCACGCGCACCGCACCATCGAGCACCACGCACGACCCCCGTAAGCCAGCGGCGCTACCCCCCCCCCCAGCGCCGCCCCTCGGTGCCGGCGCTGCCCTGACGCCGGCACCGAAAGCCAAGGGCCCGTGGCCGTCCGCACCCCCCTCGTGGACGGCATCCGGGGCCCTTCGCTATGGGGGGCCCAGGAGCCCTCGTCAGGGGCGTACGCCGGGCGCACGGTCGCCGTCGGCCGGTCCGTGCCACCGCTGCCCCCGGCCCCGCCCGTGGAGCGGTTGTGCGGCACCTGTGGGCCGGCTGTGTGACCACTGTGAGCGATGTGACCGGGTCACCGAAAGAATTCGGTTCGAGTGGGCAACCTTTTTCGGCCATGGCCGGTCATGTACGTGAAATCGCACGGCCATACCGCGCCCCCCAACGCGACGGCCAGCTATCAACTGGTGCCGACCCACGGCACATTGGACCCCGAGAGGTCTTCTCGATGAAGCTTCGCCGTGCCTTGACGGCTGCCGCTGCGACGGCCGTCATAGCCCCTGCCGCCCTGATGGCGGCCCCTGCCGCGTTCGCGACCGGCGCCGACGCCGAGACCAGCGCGAGCGCCGAGCCGACGCCGGGCACCCCCGGTCAGGACCAGACCACCGACACCACGACGCAGCCGGAGACGCCGGCGGGCGGTGACGAGACCACCGCGGGCGACGAGGCCAAGCCCGGTGCGGAGACCGGCGGCGAGACCGCGACCGGTGGCGAGACGGGTACCGGCGGCGAGACCGGTACCGGTGGTGAGACCGGCAACGGCGGTGAGACGGGTACCGGCGGCCCGGGCACCCCGGGTGACGACACCAAGCCCACCGGCGACCCCAAGCCCACCACCTCGGCCAAGCCCACCGCCAAGCCGACCGGCAAGCCGACCGACGACGACACCTGCGCCAAGCAGTCGGACGAGACGGCGATCAGCACCGAGCTGCGCGGTCTGCCGAGCAAGGTCGTGGCCGGTTCCGGCTGGAAGAACTTCACCTTCCGCGCCACCAACACCTCCGACAAGGCGATGAAGTCGGTCGACGCGTACGTCGCGCTGGACGCCATCAGCACCGACAGCTTCGACGACGTCTCCAAGCTGCTGACCGTGCAGTGGTACGACGAGGACTCCCACACCTGGGCGGCCATCACCGACGAGGACGGCTACTTCGCGTCCGTGGACGGTCTGAAGCCCGGTGAGTACGCCGACGCCAAGCTGCGTCTGAAGGTCGACGCCAAGACCCCGGGCAGCTACGGCTTCGCGTTCACCATCGGCGCGTACCACAACGAGGACGACGTCTGCGGCTTCTCCGACGTCGCGGAGTACGACTTCGACGTCCTGGTCGCCGGCAGCAAGCCGGGCAGCGTCCCGCCGGCCAAGAGCAAGCCGGGCAAGAAGCAGCCCAACAAGCCGGCTCCGCAGGGCGACCTGAAGGACCTCCCGGTCACCGGCAAGCTCGCCGAGACCGGTTCCTCGTCCGCGCTGCCGACCATCGCCCTCGTGGGCGGGGTCGCGATGGCCGTGGGCGCGGGTGCGCTCTTCGTCGTCCGCCGTCGTAAGACGGACGGCGCCGCGGCCGCGTAACCACGGGCCGTACACCACAGGGCCGTCGGGGAGCTCCCGACGGCCCTGTGCCGTGTTACGCCAGGGACTTCTTCGGCGGTACCGCCGGCACGGCCAGGAACGGCAGGTTCAGCGCGCCGTAGGCCTTCTCCGGGACGGCGGGGTGGACCGGCTTCACCGGGGCCAGCCGTTCGTAGGGCCGTCCCGGGGCGGGCCGCGGGTCCGCCTCACCCTTGTTGGCCACAGGGACATCGCGCGCTCGGCCTGCGCGGTGATGGTCAGCGACGGGTTGACGCCCAGGTTCGCGGAGACCGCGGCGCCGTCGACGACGGAGATGCCGGGGTGCCCGTACAGCCGGTGGTACGGGTCGATGACGCCGGTCACCGCCGAGTCGCCGATCGGGCAGCCGCCGAGGAAGTGGGCGGTGAGCGGGGTGCCCATCAGCTCGCCGACGTTGGAGCCCGCGAAGCCGTTGATCTCCTCGGCGAGCAGGGTCGCCGCCTTGGTGGCCTCCGGGATCTGGTTCGGGTTGGGGGCGCCGTGGCCCTGGCGGGCGGTGAGCAGGCCCTTGCCGAGGCCGCTCGGCTTCCGGTACGTGGTCAGCGAGTTGTCCAGGGACTGCATGACCAGGCCGATGATGGTCCGCTCCGACCACCGCCGGTTGGAGAGCGCGCGCAGCGCGAGCCAGGGATGGCGGGCCATGTTGGCCAGCCAGCCCCGGACCCGCCCCGCCGGGCGGTACGGCACCTGGAGGATCGTCAGCCCGCCCATCGAGTTGGAACCCTTGCCGTAGCGGACCGGCTCGATGTGGGTGTTCTCGTCGGGGTGGATCGACGAGGTGATCGCCACACCCTTGGTGAAGTCGGCCTTCTCCGCGCCGTGCCGCTTGCGGTAGCGGCGGTTGTCGGTCTGGGCGCCCACCAGGGCCTCGGAGTTGGTGCGGGTGAGCGCGCCGAGGCGGGCGGAGACGTGCGGGAGCAGCCCGCAGTCCTTCATCCGGTGCAGCAGGGTCTGCGTGCCGTACGTGCCGGCGGCGAGGACGACGCGGCGGGCGGTGAAGGTCCTGCCCTCACCTTTCCTCCTGTCGTCCGTCGGGAGCGTCCGGACGGCGAAGCCGCCCCGGGAGTCCTCGGTGAGCGCGACGACGGACGTCATCGGGTGGATCACCGCACCGGCCTGCTCGGCCAGGTGGAGGTAGTTCTCGTTGAGGGTGTTCTTCGCGCCGTGCCGGCAGCCGGTCATGCACTCGCCGCATTCGGTGCACGCCTTGCGGGCCGGTCCCGCGCCGCCGAAGTACGGGTCCGGCACCTCCTCGCCCGGCTTCGCCCGCGCCGTCCCGTCGGAGTCGTCGCCGTCCCCGAAGAACACCCCGACCGGCGCCATGTGGAAGGACTCCCCGACGCCCATCGCCTCCGCGGTCGCCTTCAGGTGGACGTCGGACGGGGTCATCGTCGGGTTGAGCCGCACCCCCAGCATCCGCCGGGCCTGGTCGTAGTACGGCGTCAGCTCCTCCTGCCAGTCGGTGATGTCCTTCCACTGCGGGTCGTCGAAGAACGGCTTCGGCGGGACGTAGAGGGTGTTGGCGTAGTTCAGCGAACCGCCGCCCACGCCGGCGCCGGCCAGCACCATGACGTTCCCGAGGAGGTGGATGCGCTGGATGCCGTAGAGGCCGAGGGCCGGCGCCCACAGGTAGTTCTTGAGGTCCCAGGAGTTCTTCGGCAGCGTCTCGCGGGTGAAGCGGCGGCCGGCCTCCAGGACGCCGACCCGGTAGCCCTTCTCGGTCAGGCGCAGGGCGGAGACCGAGCCCCCGAAGCCGGAGCCGATGACGAGGACGTCGTAGTCGTAGCCGCCGGCCCGGGTGCCGTCCGGGTCCTGGCTCTGGGCAGAGTTCTCCTGGGGCACTGGCTCTCCCTGCTGTTCGGGGGCGGAGGGGCTGGCTACCGGGTCTCCCGGAGGCGGGTCACCTCAGCCGGAACGCCTTCATCGCGCGCAGGCTGCGGGTCATGAACTGGGCGTACTTCTCATCGGTCATCCCGAAGGACGGCGCGAGCGGCATCACCCCGCTGGTGGGCGACGGTCTGCGCCTCGGTGTACTTGAGGATGCCCTCGGAGCCGTGCCGGCGGCCCAGGCCGGAGTCCCCCATGCCGCCCATCGGCGACTGCACGCTGCCGTAGCCGGCCGCGTACGACTCGTTGACGTTGACCGTGCCCGTGCGCAGCCGGGCGGCGACGGCCCGGCCGCGCCGGCCGTCCTTGGTCCAGACGCTGGAATTCAGGCCGTACGGCGTGGCGTTGGCGAGCGCCACGGCCTCGTCCTCGTCACGGAAGCGGTAGAGGGAGACGACCGGGCCGAAGGTCTCCTCGTCGCAGACGGCCATCGGGGTCTGCACGCCGTCGAGGATGGTCGGTTCGTGGAAGAACGGGCCGATGTCGGGGCGCGGGCGGCCGCCGGCGACCACTTCGGCGCCCTTGGCGACGGCGTCCTCGACGTGCCGGACGACGGCCTGGAGCTGGCGCTCACCGGCCAGCGAGCCCATGTCGGCGCCGTAGGCGAGGGAGTTGCCGAGCCGCATGGCCTTCGTGCGGGCGGCGAAGCGGGCGAGGAAGTCGTCGGCGACGGATTCGTGGACGTAGAGCCGCTCGATGGAGATGCAGAGCTGGCCGGCGGAGGAGAAAGCAGCCGCGGACGGCGCCCCCGCGGCCTTGTCCAGGTCGGCGTCGCGGAGCACCAGCATGGCGTTCTTGCCGCCGAGTTCGAGGGAGACGCCGATCAGGCGGGCGGCGGCGCCCTGGGCGACCTCGCGGCCGGTGCGGGTCGAGCCGGTGAAGGAGACGTAGTCGGCGTGCTTGACGACCTCGGGGCCGACGACCGGGCCCTCGCCGATCACGACCTGCCAGACGTCCTCCGGGAGCCCGGCCTCGATGAGCTGCTCGCGGGCCACAGCGCGGTCAGCGCGGTCTCGGTGTCGGGCTTCATCACCACGGCGTTGCCCGCGACGAAGGCCGGCAGGGCGTCGCCTATGGAGAGTTCGAAGGGGTAGTTCCAGGGGGCGATCTGTCCCACGACGCCGCGGGGGTGGCGGAGTTCGGTGACCTTGGTGAGGGTCGGGACGACGCCGGTGTGGCGCTTGGGGCGGAGGTAGGCGGGGGCCTTGCGGCCGTAGTGGCGGGCGGCGACGGCGACCGCCTGCACCTCCTCGTGGGCGTGCAGCCGGGCCTTGCCGGTCTCCAGCTGGATCAGGTCGAGCACCTCGGCCTGACGGCGCAGGACGAGGTCGTGGAAGCGCAGCAGGACCGCGGCGCGCTCCCGGACCGGGACCCTGGCCCAGCGCTCCTGGGCGGCCCGGGCCCGTTCGAAGGCGGTGGCGACGTCCTCGGGGGTGGACTCCGGCAGGTCGGCCAGCTTCTCGCCGGTGAACGGCGTGTGGTTGGCCGTACCGCCACTGCCGACCACGCCGCGGGTGAGCCGCGCGGCGACCTCGGGGTGACCACGTCGGCGGCGGTGCGGCTGCCCGCGGGGGCGGGCGCGACCGGATTGCCCTCGGTCGGCGCTGCGGGGGCCTCGGCGGGCGCGGTGGCTCGGGGGCCTCCGCGGCGGAGGCAGCTGTTCCGGTGTCCTGCGAGTCCGTCATGTCGGCGAGGGTATTCCTCCCCGGACGCTTTGTGTACCCGGCAGTAACGGGTTTTCACCGGCTGCCCACAACCGCGCCAGTGTCCGCTGGCCGTAAGGGCTCTGGTCAGGGACGAACGGGGGCCCGGCGGGACCGGGGCGGATCTTCGGTGGTCACGTCCCGGTCAGCCGGAAGGCGTCGAGGGCGGTGTCGAAGTGACGTTTGGCCTCGGTGCGCGAGCCGAGCGGCGAGGAGATCCACACGTCGATCATCCGGCCGTTCTCGTCCCAGCTGAGGTCGTAGGTGTAGCGCGAACCGCCGTCCGCCGCGCTGCCGTCCCAGACGAACTCCCAGAGCCCGGCCTGGAGTCCGTTGTGGGTGGTCTCGGTGACCTGGCCCGCGCGGTAGCCGCGGTAGTTCGCCGGGCCCTCGGCGTCCGCGGTGCGCATCGCGCCGATCGGCCCCTCCGGCACCCGCTTCTGCAGCTGGACGCCGATCCGGAACCGCTTGCCCTGCGAGTAGTAGTAGACCCGGTCGTGCTCGTAGGAGCGGGTGAAACCGACCGGCACCGCGAGCGCGAAGCCGACCGGGTCCTTCACGAGGTGGTAGCCGTCCGGGATCCCGCCGGTGGCGCCCGGGGAGGGCGCGGAGGTGACGGTGACCGTGGGGCGGGGCGCGCCGGGCCGGCCGTTCTTCGTCGGGCCGGCGTCCGAGGCCTGCTGGGAGTGGCCCGGGCGGCCGCCCCGGCCGGCGGTGTCGTCGGTGCCGCCCTGCTGCATCAGCAGGGCCGTGACGCCGGCGCCGGCGCCCCCGATGACCACGACGGCGAGCGTGATCAGCAACGCCGTACGGGTGCGGCCGGTGTGCGGGCGGGCCGCCGCGGCCAGCGCCCGCTCGTCGAGGGCGTCGCGGATCGGCAGGCCCGGGGGCCGCCCGCCGGAGCGCCCGCTGCCGGAGCCGCCGGAGGCGTGGCCCAGGGGCGGGGGCGGCGGCCAGGGGTTCCTCGGCGGGCGGATGGCCGCCGGGCACGGGCTCGCCGGGCAGCGGCGCACCGGGCGGGCCGCTGACGGGGCGGTCGTGCGGCGGGGCGGGGGCGCCGGGGCCGCCCGGCGTACCGAGGGCCGGGGTGCCGGGGAACGGCGTGCCGGGGGCCTGCGTACCCGGGAACGGCGTCCCGGGGGCGGCCGGGCCGGCCGCCCCGCGCTCCGGGGCGCGGCCCGAGTGGAGGTAGCCGCGCAGCAGCTGCTCCGTCTCCGTCAGCCCCATCCGGCGGTCCGGGTCGCGCTCCAGCAGGCCGCCGAGCACGGCCCGCAACGGGCGGGCGGGCTCGGGGAGTTCGATCTCGTCGTAGACGACGGCATGCAGCACCCCGCCCAGCGAGTCGCGGTGGAACGGCGATTCGCCGTTGAGCGCGGCGCACAGCAGCACGCCCAGCGACCAGAGGTCGGCCTCGGGGCCGGTCTGCCGGCCGGCCATCCGCTCCGGGGCGGTGTACTCCGGCGAGCCGACGAAGCCGCCGGCGTCGGTCAGCGTGGTGACGCCGGGGACCTGGGCGATGCCGAAGTCGGTGAGCACGACCCGGCCGGTGCCGGACTCCATCAGGACGTTGGCGGGTTTGAGGTCGCGGTGCAGCACGCCACGGGTGTGCGCCGCGTGCAACGCGCCCAGCAGCGCCATACCGATCCGGGCCGCCTCACGCGGCGCGACCGGGCCGCCGCTCTGCAGCCGGTCGGCCAGCGACGGGCCCTCGACCAGCTCCATCACGATCCACGGCCGGCCGTCCTGCTCGACGACGTCGTGCACGACGATCACGTTCGGGTGCTTGATCCCGGCGACCGTACGGGCCTCGCGCATCGCCCGCTCGCGCTGCACCCGCGCCTCGGGTTCGGCGGTCGCCTCGTCCAAGTGCAGCTCTTTGACGGCCACTTGGCGGCCGAGCAGTTCGTCGGTGGCCCGCCAGACCGTGCCCATGCCGCCGCGGCCCAGCCGTATTCCCAGGCGGTACCGACCGCCGATCAGCCGGCCCTCGCCCCCGAAGATCCCCATGCCCCCTTATCTTGCCGCACCGCCGCCCGACCGGAGGGAGCGGCTCCCCACCACCGCGGCGGCATCCACCCACCCCGTCGCTGACCTGCACCGACCGCCCGCGGGCCGTTCTCCTGATGATCAACTTCCGCCGTGGGGGCAGTCGTTGACGGCCGCGTGGCCGCCCTCGGCGCGGCGGATGCGGAGGGCGCGGCGTCCGCACGACAAGTGCGCTGAACACACCAACCGGCCCGCACGACACACGGGGTGGAACCTCCACCGGCTCTCCCACCGTCCTTGACACAGTGAGGCTGCCGTACGGGAACAGCCGGTACGGCGGCTGCGGCACGCGGAGCGGGGGTCGGTCAGCATGATGCAGGACGGCGGAACGGTGGACGTCCGACCGGGCACCGACCCCGGCCGCGCCGCTCCCGAGCACAGCGGCGCCTACCTCGCCACCGCACTGTGCCTGGCGCTCTACGGCGGCACGCTCGCCGCCTGGACCGTCTACGGCATCGTCCAGTCGGACGGGACCCTGGGCGACTTCCTGGAGGGGCTGTTCAACCCGGGCGCCTCCCCCGTACCGCAGATCCTCGGCCCCTACGAGTGGTCCCTCACGGCGGTGTTCCTCGTGGTCGCCGGTCTGGCGCTGGCCCAGCGGCGGGTGGCCCGCTCCGCGGCGCTGCTCTCGGGCTTCCTGCTGCTCGCCCTGTCACTGCGGGAGGGCGTGGGCCTCATCGACACCGCCTACCGCGACCAGTACCGCAACGACCCGCTGGGCGGCTGGACGCTGGCCACCCGCGGGCTGGGGCTGGTGGTGGCGCTGGTCGTACTGGTCGTGATGTTCCCCGCCACGGAGCGGCGCAGGGCCGGGACGGGGCCGCGGGCCGCCGGCCCGGACGCCACCTGGCGCCGCCCGTCGCGGGTCTGCGGGGTGCTGTTCCTGCTGATGGGCCTGGCACGGCTGGGCTGGACCGGACGCGATCTGACGGCCGGCGGGACGGACGTGGTGCGCTATCTGCGCGGGGTGGTGGACGGGTCGGTGCAGGGCACGCTCGACCTGGAGTCGTCCATCGAGTTCACCACGGTCGGCTCGGTGGCCGTACTGCTGATCCTCGGGCTGCTGGCCTTCCGGGGGCGGCACGACGTACGGGGCGCGCTGCTGGTGTTCGCCTCCGTCGAGCTGTACCTGACCGTGCGGACGGTGGTGTGGCTGACCGTGACGGGCTTCTTCAACCGGTCCTTCGAGACCACCGAGGGCACGCTGTCGATGGCGACCACGGCGTACGGCTTAGCGGCCATGACGTCGGTGGTGGTGCTCGCGACCGGCCGCGGCTTCGGACCGTACGGCGGACTGCGGGCGGAGGGCCTGCGCACGGCAGGGGCGGGACGCCCTTAGGCGGCGCGGTGCCACGCCCGTAGGCGGCACGGCGGGATGCCCTTAGGGGCTTCCCGTAAGGGACGTCGGCGTCAGTGCGGGGAGGCCGGACACCGGCGAGGAGTTCCCTCAGGGGGCGTCAGGGGCGGGCTGCCGGCGGTGCGGGGGAGATCCCCCTCCGAACCGCCCCCGCAACGCCATGCAGCGGCCGCCGCGTGTGGGGGTCGCGGCGGCCGCCGATGTGAACTGCAACGCGTCCTGGGCTTGTGGCCTCTTCAGTGGTGCAGCATGTGGACCACTCTGCCCGTGCGGCGGCCCGCATGGCATCCTCCCGAGGTCGCGGGCTCACCCCCGCCGCTCGGCGGGGGTCCGGGTCCGTCGCAGGGCGGGGAGCCGGACAGAGGTACGGAGTCGCGCAGCGCCGGGCGGTTCCGCGGGCCCTGACGGGTGTGAACCAGCAGAAGGCAGAAAGGGGCGGCCGGTGATCCGGGTCGCTGTGGTGGACGACGAACGGCTGGTCAGATCCGGACTCCGGATGATCCTGGGGACCGCCCCGGACATCGAGATGGTCGCGGACTGCGGAGGCGCCGAGGCCGTGGAGACCGTGCTGCGCTGCGCGGCCGAGGTGGTGCTGCTCGACATCCGGATGCCGGACGTGGACGGGCTGACCGTGCTGCGGCAGTTGCGCGCCGCGCCGGAGCCGCCGGCGGTGGCGATGCTGACCACCTTCGACGCCCAGGAGTACCTGACCGCGGCGCTGCGCGAGGGCGCGGCCGGCTTCCTGCTGAAGGACTCGGATCCCGAACAGCTGGTGCGGGCCGTACGGACCCTGGCGGCGGGCGGCAGCGTGCTGGATCCGGGTGTGACCCGGGCGGTGATCGGCGGCTATCTGACGGCCGAGGACCAGGCGGCGGCGGCCCGCGCGGTCAGCGGGCTGACCCCGCGGGAGTCGCAGGTGCTCGCCCTGCTCGGCGAGGGGCTGGGCAACGCCCAGATAGCCGGCCGGATGGGGCTGGCGCCCAGTACGGTCAAGGACCATGTCCGCGCCGTGCTGGGCAAATTGGGGGGAATCAACCGCATCCAGGCGGCCATCGTCGCCGACCGTGCGGGCCTGGTGTCCGGGGCTCCCCGGGGGGCGTGGTGAGGTCCGGCGGCGGGCGGCTGCTCGCGCGCGGGTCGGCCCGGTGGCGGGCGTTCGCGGCCGGGACGTGGGGGCGGCGGCTGCGCCGGATCGCGCCCGTGGTCGTGCCGGTACTGCTCGCGATCGCCGACGCGGTGCTGGTCAACGGCCTGGAACTCGCCCTGGAACTGGGCGTTTCGGTGGTCGCCGCGGCCGCCCTGCTGCTGCGCCGGCGCTTCCCGCTGCTGGTCTTCCTCGTGACGCTGCCCGGCCTGTACATCGGCTACATCTGGTTCGCGCCGATGATCGGGCTCTACACCCTGGCGGCCCGGCGCCCCGGCCGGCGGCGGCTGGGGATCTGCGCGGTGCTGCTGATCGCCGCGCACTTCCTGCCGTATCCGATCTCCGACTTCGAACTCACCGCGTACCGCGAGAACACCCTGGTGCTCATCGACGCCTGCGTCACCTCGGCCGCCCCGATCGCGCTGGGCCTGCTGATGCGCACCCGCCGCGAACTCGCCTCCCGCGTCGAGGACCTGACCCGCAGCCTGCGCCGCGAGGACCGGCTGCTCGCGGACCGGGTCAAGACCACCGAACGCGCCCGGCTCGCCCGCGAGATGCACGACGTGGTGGCCCACCAGGTCAGCCTGATCAGCCTGCAGGCGGGGGCGGTGCAGGTCAGTACGGAGGACGAGGCGGCGCGGGCCGGCGCCCGCACGATCCGTGAACTGTCCGTACGGACGCTGGAGGAGCTGCGGCACATGGTGGGGGTGCTGCGGGCGGACGGCGGGGACGGCGGGGAGGCGAACGGACTGGCGCCGCAGCCCGACCTGGAGGAGCTGCCGAGGCTGCTTGAGATGAGCGCGCTGGACGTGACGTACGAGGGCGGTGTGGTGGCCGGTGCGGGCGGCGCGAAGACGGTCGAGCGGGCCGCCTTCCGCACGGTCCAGGAGGCGCTGACCAACGTCCGCAAGCACGCTCCGGGTGCGCAGGTGCGGGTCCGGGTCGATCCGGCGGACGAGATCTGCGGGGAGGCCGGGCCGGGACTGCGGGTGGAGATACGCAACGGGCCGCCGGACGCGACGGCGACCGCGCCGGTGCTGCCCGGCGGCGGGCACGGCCTGGTGGGACTGCGCGAGCGCGCCCAGAGCCTGGGCGGAACACTGGAGGCGCGGCACACCTCCGACGGCGGCTTCGTGGTGCGGGCGGAATTCCCTTACGGGGCGGGGTGAGTGCGGGAGGGGCGCGGGCGGAGGGATGAACGCGGGGGTGGTCGCCGGGCGGGCGGGTGGCGGGCGCTCGGGGGGGGCGGGCGCTCGGGGCGCTTCGGGCTTGCGGAACGTCGGAGAACTGCGGATCGTCGGAGGCTTCCGGGGACTTGGGAGGCTTGCGGAACGTCAGAAGCTTCCGGGGACCTGGGAGCTTTACGGCTTCTCCTGCGCTTCCGGGGACCTGGGAGCCCTACGGCCTCTCGTACGCTCCCGGGGCGTCAGGCGGAGAGCGGCGCGGCGGCCTCGTCGACGGCGGTGGACAGGTCCGGGTAGACCTCGAAGAGCCGGCGGACGCCGAGCGCGGCCAGCACCCGGTTGACGTGCGAGCCGTCGACGGCTCCCTGGGCGGGCAGGATCAGCCGCAGCCGCCCCTGGCACGAGCGCATCAGCCGGCGGGCGGCGATCAGCACGCCGACCCCGCTGGAATCGCAGAAACGGACTTCGGAGAGGTCCAGCACGAGCGATCTGCGGCCGTCGGCCACCGCGTCGTGCACATGCTGGCGCACCGCAGGCGACGTGACCAGGTCCATCTCACCTGAGACCTGGAGTACGGCCCAGGGGCCCTGTGCGTCCTCTGCCACCTTCAACGACACGCGCTCGAAGCCTTTCGCTCGCTTTCGGACCGGATGTGCCCGGTTACATCCGGAACTCATCCTTCCCCGGCTCGACTGCCCGGCCTCGATGTCCTGAAACTCATCCTGGTTCCCGGCGGTAGCCGTGGGACGTAACAGGCCGTTCACGCCCAAGGCTATGCCCCAGGGGCGGCAACTTTCCGCCCACCTCTGGTCACACCCGGATAACACATCGCCTCAAACGCGCATGAACAATCAGCAACGGGCAACTTCGAGCCGCCCACCGCCGCTTCCGGGCGCCTCCCGAACGCTTTCCGGGGCCACTTCCGGCCGGACCCGGGCCGTCAGGCCCCTACCACCCGCGTCCCCCTCAAGGTTCGATTTGCCGCAAAGGAGCGTGTGTTGTCAGGCCCGCGCATTACATTCGAGGCACGGAGGTTTCCGTGACCGTGCCCACAGTCCCGGGCATGAAGGTGTACAGATGCGCAGGAGTGACGGCTGAGGTGTGAGCCCGAAGGCGACGGGCAGGGATGGGGGTCCGATGGGACACGATGCGCCACCGCGCTGGGACAGGCGGATGCAGCAGCGGCTCGCCCGCGGCGAGGCCGCCGCGCTGGGCGAGCTCTACGACCGCTTCGCCTCGCTCGTGCACAGCCTCGCCTACCGCGTCCTGGAGGACGAGGACGCCGCCGACCGCATCACCCGCGAAGTCTTCGCCGCCATCTGGGAACACCCGGATTCCTACGACCCCAAACAGGGCCCGCTGCGCTCCTGGATCGCCGGCCTCACCCGCCATCAGGCCGTTCAGCGACTCCGCCAGACCGAGGCCGCCTGTGCCCGCGACGGCGGCACGGACGCCCCGGCCCAGGCCGAGATGGAGCAGAAGATCCGCGAGGCGTCCACCGCCGCCCGCGCCGACTACATCGTCACCTCCATGCCCGCACCCCTACGGGCCGCCCTGGAGCTGGCGTACTTCCAGCGCCGGGACTACCGCCAGACCGCCGCCGACCTCGGCGTCACGGAGGACGAGGCCGCCGCCGGCTGCGCCTGGGCCTGCAGCTGCTGTCCACCGCCCACAACGCCACCGCCCTGCCGCCCACCCGCCGCTCGGCCTACGCGTCCGCCGCTCCCGGCACCGCCGCCCCGCCCGGCCAGGGCCACGGACGGGCGCTGTGAACGGCCCGGACGAGTGGGACGGCCCCGAGCTGCCCAGCGGCCCCGGTGAACGGCCGCGGATACCGGCACCGCGCCCCGCCGCCGAGGACCGCGGCCCGCTCCCCGACGCCACCCCCGCCCCTCCCCCACCATCCGAGCCCCTCGCACCGCCCGTGCCGCCCACGCCACCCGTCCTGCCCGTACCGCTCCGCGACGCGGCCGCCGATGCGTCTGGGGATCCCTCCGGCGATCCATCCGGCGATGCGTCCGGGGGCCCCTCCGGCCATCCGACCGGGGATCCGTCGGGCGATCCGACCGGGGAATTGGTTGACGGTGCGGGTGATGCAGGCAGCGCAGACGATGCGGGCACTACGGGTAGTGCCCGCAGTGCCGGTGGTGCGCGTAGTGCCGGTGGTGCGCGCAGTGCGGGTAACACGGGCGATCGCGCGGACACCGAAGCCCCGCCCGCGGAACCACCGCGCGCAGACGCCCCGCGTGAGCACTCCTCGCGCACCCCGGAAGCCGAGCCCATGACCGACCAAGCCGCCCCGCCCGCCCCACTCCCGGGCCCGGCGTCCGCCCCACCGCACCGCGTCCTGAAGTCACTGCTCGGCGCCTGGGCACTGTCGGCCTGCTCCGCCGAGGAGACCGCCGCCGTCGAGGCGCATCTGACCGACTGCGCCTCCTGCGCCGACGAGGCGGTGCGCCTGCGGGACGCGGTCGGCCTGCTGCACCCCGCCGACAGCCTCGACCTCGACCCGCTGCTGCGCTCCCGGGTGCTGGAGGGCTGTCTGGGCCGCCGCCCGGCGCGCATCCCGGTGCCCGAGTGGGCGGCACCGTACGACGCGGAGACCGCCAAACTGGACGCCCTGCTGCGCGACATGGGCGAGGCGGAGTGGCGCGCACCGGTGCGGCTCCGCTGGTTCGAGGGCGAACGCCCGGTCCAGCGGGAGACCACGGTCGCCGGGGTCATAGGGCATCTGATGGCGGTGGACGGCCTGGTGGCAACCGCGCTCGGGCTCCCCGACCCGCTCGGCACGGCAGCCCCGCCGGGCACCCCGGACCCACTGATCCGCACGGAGACGCTGTGGCGCGGCTGCAGCGGGACGGCGAGCCCGCTCGCCACCCATGAGCCGTGGCGCGAGCAGAGCTACGCGCTGATGAGACAGGTGTCGTTCGCCGGCGGCAAGGTCGCCGAACTCGCCGTCCCCTACGGCGACTTCCGGCTCGCGCTGCGCGACGCCTTCCTGGACCGCGCCTTCGAGTGCTGGGTGCACGCCGGCGACATCGCGGACGCGGTGGACTATCCGTACGAGGCCCCGGCCGCCGCGCACCTGAACCGCATGGTCGACCTCGCCGCCCGGCTGCTGCCCAGCGCGCTGGCCGACCGCCGCCGGGCGGGACTGGCGTCACCGCCGCAGCGGCTGGTCGAGGCCGGCGCCCCGGGCCGTACGCTCCATCTGGAGGTCGAGGGCAACGGCGGCGGCCACTGGTACATAGCGCTGGACTCACCGGCCGCGCTGGGCACGCCCGACCACACCGTCGCCCATATCGCCCTGGACAGCTCCGAGTTCTGCCAGCTGGCGGCCGGCCACATCTCCCCCGAGGACGCCGCCGCGGGCCAGCACGGCGAACGCGACGCCATCCGCGAGGTCCTCTTCGCCACGGCGTCCCTGTCCCGCCTCTGAACCACGGCCGGGAGGAAGAAGTCCCCAGTGGCGCAGGGGCAGGCGCAGTCGCGGGCGCGCGCCGAAGGGCACGCGACTGCGCGTACGCCGACGCCTGCGCGTACGCCGACGCCTACGCCAAGGACTGCGCGTGCGCCAAGGCCACGCGTGCGCCGGTGCGGCCGAGCTCCGGGAATACCGCCCCGCCCCACCACGTTGTGGCCCCAGCAGGGGGCCCGTCGATCCCCTACGGGATCTGTTCGCCCCTCCCCTAGTACTGCAACCGCATGTGGGGTGTGTGGCCGCGGTGTTGGTAGTGGCTGTGGCGGGCTCGGGCTTGGCTGTGTCTGCGGAAGTGTGACCAGTGCAGACGGTGTTCGTTGGTGTGACAGTGGGGTGTGCGGGCGAGGTGCCCGATCAGGCGGCGGATTTCGGGGACGCTGAGGGGTACGAGGTCGTGTTCGTCGCATCCGCTGCCCCTTTTGCGGCTTGTGTTGCGCGGACGGCGGTCAGGTAGGCCAGGGCCGCCATGGCCAGGGTGATGTGCCGGTACCAGGCCCGGTAGTGCCGCACCTGGTAGTGATCCAGGCCGCACTCGCCCTTGGCGCTCTGGAAGCACTCCTCCACCGCCCACCGCGCTCCAGCCACCTTGACCAGGTCTTTCAGACGCGTAGAGACCGGTCCGAAGCAGACGTAGTAGGCGATGTCGGCAGGGTTGCTGATGTTGCGGCGGGCCAGCACCCAGTGCCCGAACCCGTTCTCCTGTCGCGGCCTGAGGGCGGCGCGGGCCCAGTGATAGATCCTCTGGCCGTGGGCGCCGGCTCCCGCCGAGAGCGGTTTCCATGCCTGCTTCGGGCGGGTGGCGATCAGCTCGTCGACCCGGTACTGCCAGCCGTCGAGACCGGTCACCGTGTCGTTGACCTTGGTGGCCACCACATAAGCCACCTTGCGTTCTTCCAGCCAGGACCGAAAATGGCGGACTTGTCCGTAGGCCTCGTCGGTGGTGACCCAGGCGAAGGGCACGGCCGCGTCCAGGGCGCGTTGCAGCATCCACTTCAGATGCTCGATCTTGGTGGCGAAGGGCACCTCGTCGCCGATCTTGGCCGCCCGGCACCGGGCGCGGTCGTCCGTCCAGGAGGCGGGCAGATACAGCTCGCGGTCGATCAACGCCCGCCCCCGGGTGGAGGCATAGGCCAAGAACGTGCCGACCTGGCAGTTCTCCCTGCGTCCGGCGGTGCCGGAGTACTGCCGCTGGACCCCGGCAGACTTGGTGCCCTTCTTCACAAAGCCGGTGTCGTCGCCGATGAGGATCCCGTCCTTGGTCCCGATGGTTTCCACGACGAAGTCGCGGACATCGTCACGGACGGCGTTCTCGTCCCAGTCCGAATGGTTCAGCAGCCGCTGGACGCCGTCCGGGCGGAGCTGGCCGACCTGCTCGGCCAGCGTCCAGCCGTTCTTCCTCTCCAAAGGGGCCAGGAGGCCCCGCAGGTAGTCCAAGGCCCGGTCTCGTGGCTCTGACCTGCCGAAACGATGCCCGATGCGGGCATGCAAATCCGCTATTCCCTCGGACCACGACTCGATCTGCTCAACCGTCAGCGACTTCTCACACAGTCACACCAACGAGCCCCAGCCCACACGGTCACACCACATGCGGTTGCAGTACTAGGTGGCAACGACGGCCCCGCTCAGGCGAAGACGACCGCTAAGCGAACCCCGCCGTCACGCGCCCCCCGGCCACGCGAACCCCACCGTTACGCGAAGACCACCGTCTACGCGAAGACCACCGTCCGGCTGCCGTTCAGCAGCACCCGGCGTTCGCTGTGCCACTTCACGGCGCGGGCGAGGGCCTGGCACTCGACGTCCCGGCCGATCGCCACGAGCTGGTCCGGGGTGACCTCGTGGCCGACCCGCTCGACCTCCTGCTCGATGATCGGGCCCTCGTCGAGGTCGGCGGTCACGTAGTGCGCGGTGGCACCGATGAGCTTCACGCCACGGGCGTGCGCCTGGTGGTACGGCTTGGCGCCCTTGAAGCTCGGGAGGAAGGAGTGGTGGATGTTGATGATCCGGCCGGACAGCGCCTTGCACAGGTCGTCGGAGAGCACCTGCATGTAGCGGGCGAGCACCACCAGTTCGACGCCCTCCGCCCGCACCAGTTCCAGCAGCTTCGCCTCGGCCTGCGCCTTGGTGTCGCGAGTGACCGGAATGTGATGGAACGGGATGTCGTACGAGCCGACCAGCTCCGCGAAGTCCGTGTGGTTGGAGACCACGGCCGCGATCTCGACCGGCAGCGCGCCGATCCGGGAGCGGAAGAGCAGGTCGTTGAGGCAGTGCCCGAACTTGGACACCATCAGGATGACCCGCATCTTCTCGTCGGCCCGGTGGATCTGCCAGTCCATGCCGAAGGAGTCGCCCACCGCCGCGAAGCTCGCCCGCAGCTTGTCCACGCTCACCGACGCGTCCGCGCTGAAGTGGACGCGCATGAAGAACAGCCCGGTGTCGTGGTCGCCGAACTGCTGGCTGTCCTCGATGTTGCAGCCGGTGATGAAGAGGTAACTGGACACCGCGTGCACGATCCCCTGCTTGTCCGGGCAGGACAGGGTGAGCACGTACTGATCGTTCCGATCGTTTTGATCGTTCCGACCGTTTCGACCGGGCTGGGTGGGCTGCGACTCGCTCATGACCTCATAGGGTCGCACACCTGCGGAGCAGGTCAGACCGGGGCGTCCGCGCCGCCCGTCATGATGGCCAGCACCTCCAGCGAGCGCGGCGGCGCATCGGGGTCCTCACCGTCCGCCGTCGCCATGTGCACATGGGCCGCACGGGCCGCCTGCACGGCCTCCGCCCAGCCCTCGTGCGCCATGTAGGCGGCGACCGGGGCGTCCGCGCCGACCTGGTGCATGATCCGCAGCACCCTCAGGACGGCGACGTCGACCAGCTGGGCCTCCTGGGCGTCCCGGAAGATCGTGCCGACGTATTTGTCGGCGGACCAGTTGTCGAGCCAGGTGTCCTCGACGAGCCGGTAGACGGCGTCGGTGACGTCCCCGTATCCCGGCCGGCCGGCCAGCCAGGTCTCCTGGTGGAACGCGGGGTCGGAGAGCATGTGCAGCGCGGAGCGCACATTGCAGCGCCAGCGCCACCACGGCATGTCGTTGAGTGGCATGCCGCCCATGGTGGTCGAGCGACGGCCGCGACGGGAAGACTTCTCCGAACCTTGCACAGCATTCGATCGTACGTTCCGCGCGAACGATCTCACACAGCCCCCCGGAGTTCACCGCTACGTCACCATCCGTTGCCCTTTCGTCACTCGGGCGTTCCGGGCAGGACGGAAGGCTGCGGTGCCATGACCGGACGGCGACGCTCCTCCCCCCGCCCCTTGTTGCCCCACGCTCCCGCGGTCACGATCGCCGCGGCGGTGACATGTACGGCGGCCCTCGCGTCGCTGCTCTCCGGTTGCGGCTCCCTCCCCGGAGTGGGGAATTCCGGGGAACGGGAGCCGGTCACGGTCATGACCTGGGCACCGGAGGACACCCGAGCGACCAATATGCCGGGAATGCCGGCCATGGCCCAGGCGTACGCCCGCTCGGTCAACGCGCACGGGGGCATCCGGGGACACCGGCTACGGGTACTGACCTGCAACGAGCGCAACGACTCGGTGGCCGCCGCACAGTGCGCCCAACGGGCGGTGGACGAGGGCGCGGTCGCCGTCGTCGGTTCCTACAGCCAGTACGGCCGCTCGTTCATGTCCCCCCTGGAGGTCAAGGGCGTCCCGTTCATCGGGGGCTACGGCGCCTCCGACGAGGAGTTCCAGAGCCCGCTGTCGTACCCCGTGAACGGCGGCCAGGCGTCCCTGCTCGCCGGCAACGGCCGCCAGCTGGCTGCCGACTGCAAGCGCGTCGCACTGGTCCGCCCGGACACCATCCAGGGCGACCAGATGCCGTCCCTGCTCAACTCCGGCCTGCAGAGCGGCAGCCGGCACCCCGCCAAGGACATCAAGGCACCCGAGGACGGCACCGACTACACGCCCCAGGTGACCCACGCCCTGGACGAAGTGGGCGCGGATCCGGCCGTCTACGGGAGGGCCAAGGCCGGCGGCAGGGCCCCCGGCGCGTGCGTGGCCGCCTCGCTCGGCGACCACACGGACGCGTTCTTCGACGCCTTCCGACGGCTCCAGGAGGACAGCCCCAAGGTGCGGGTCGCGTCCGTCCTCGGCAGCGTCGGCCAGTCCCTGGTGAACCGCTCCGGCGGCACGTCGGGCCCTCTGGAGGGCGCGGACATCACCGGCTGGTACCCGGTGGCCGACGACCCCCGTTGGCGGCCGATGCGGAAGGTCATCAACGATTACGCCTTCGACGACAACCGCATCGATCCGGCCGACCAGGGGGTGCAGACCACCTGGATCGCCTATACGGTGCTGCGCTCACTGATCGAGCAGCTCGACGACGCGGGCGTGACCGACATCACCTCGCACGCCCTGCAGGCCACCCTCGACCGGGGCGAGCGCGCCATCGACACCGGGGGCCTGACCCCGAAGCTGCGCTGGCGCGACGACGACATGCTCGCCGTCCAGGACTTCCCGCGCATCGTGAACGGCATGGTGACCTACCAGGTGGTGCGGAACGGCGAACTGGTCTCCGCCCAGCGCGGGTTCGTGAACGTCACCAGGACCCTGGAAGGCCGGCGCACGGACGACTACTGAGCCCGCGCGGCTCCTCAGGGTCCCGCCCCGAACCGGCCGCCGCCTCAGAGCTGTTCCGGGCGGCGTTCCGTCAGGCCGTACTTCTGGGCGAGCGGGTTCCACAGCTGCGCCGCCTGCCGCTTGGCCTGGGTCGCCTGGCTGCTGGCCGTGTTGCCCTGTACGGCCTGCTTGGTGCCGCGGGCGTGCCCCTTGTGGCAGCCCTTCTTGCCGCCCAGCTGGCCGGCCCAGGCCGCGTAGTGGTTGTCCGCGGCGGCCGAGGACTGCCACGCCTTGGTCAGCGCCGCGGTCAGCCGGTCGTGGTCCGGGATCTTGTCGACCGGCAGCTGCTGCAGCCGCTTGACCAGGTCGTTGCGCTGCCCGGCCGCGGCCCGCAGGTCCTTCGCCGCGTTGCCGAGGTTGTTGCACGACTTGATGTTGTTGACCGCACCGATCACGGAGGCCCGGCTGTTGTTGCTGTCGCCCAGCAGGGCGTCCAGGCCCTTCGCCTGCGCCTCGGCGGGGTCCGTGGTGGCCTTCGGCGCCTCCGACTCCTTGGCGGCCTTGGTGCTGCCGCCGCCTCCGGAGCCCTGCTTCTGCGTCGTGTCGTCGCTGCCGCCGCTCAGCGCCCAGCCGACGCCGAGGCCGGCGCCCGCGAGCGCCACGATGACGATGCCGACGATCGCCATCGGGGCCAGCCGCCGGCGCTTGCCGCCGTCGTCCTCGTCGTACGGGTCGTACGGGCCCTGCGGGTCGTGGCCGCCGGGCGGGAACTGCTGGCCGTACCCCTGGCCGCCCTGGCCGCCGTACGGGGGCCGGCCCGGGTCCTCGAAGCGGGGCAGCTGCGCGGTGGCGTCCGGCGCACCGGCCGGGGCCGCCGCCGGCCCGTCACGGAACAGGCCGTCGAACTCGGCGGGGGTGGGGCGGTCGCCGGGTGCGCCCGGGCGGACGCCGAACGGTGCGCCCGGAGCCGGGGTGGGCGCACCGGCGCCCACCGGGGTAATGAGCTGGGTGGCCTCGGCGTCGCCTCCGCCGCCGGCGCCGGGCATCGGCTGGGCCTGGCCGTGCGGCCCGCTCTGCCCCGGCTTCACGGCCCGGAGCATCGTCGTGGACTCGTCGGGGGTCTCCGGGCGGGAGGACGCCTCGGGGGGCAGCGGGGCGGCGCCACCGGGGCCGCCGGAGCGGGCGTCGAACGGCGGGATCACCGTGGTGGCCTCGGCGTCGCCCGTGGCGGGCGGCAGCGGCGCACCGGCCTGCCGGGTGGCGCGCACCAGCTCGCCGGAGGACGCGGGGTGCTGCCCGGGCTGGGGCTGCGGCGGAAACTGCTGCGGGGGCTGCTGCTGCCCGTAAGGCTGCTGGTCGTACGGCTGCGCAGCGGGCTGCTGGTCGTACGGCTGCGGGACGTGCTGCTGGTCGTACGGCTGGGGAGCGGGCTGCTGGCCGGGCGTCTGCTGCGGAGGCAGCTGCGGGGCGGCCGCCTGCTGCGGCGTCGACGGCGGCATGGGCGGCACCGGGGGCTGCCCCTGGGGCGGCGGCGAAAAGCCCTGTCCACCGGGCTGCTGGGGCGGCAGCTGAGCCTGCGCGCCCGGAACCGGTGCCCCCGCATCCTGCGCCGGCGGATATCCGTAGCCCTGCGACGGCGCCTGGCCGTAGTTCTGCTGGGGTCCCTGGCTGTAGTTCTGCTGGGGCCCCTGGCCGTAGTGCTGGCCCGGTCCCGGCTCCTGCCCGTAGTTCTGACCCTGCGCGGGCGCCTGCCCGTACGGCTGCGCGGCGGGAGTGTTCTGCGGGGCGGGCGCGGCCTGCTGGCCGGGCCCCCAGGGCTGGCCCAGGGTTGCCCCGCCGACGGAGCGGCCTGCTGGTCGGGGATGTACGGCTCACCGTTAGCGGGCAGCACAATGCCCTCTCGCGCGGGACCGGCCGCAGAATTCTGCGGGTCGTGACCCTGTCCGCTCTGCGTCACCGTGACTCCTACCAACGTGCAGACCTATGGAATCGTCGGCTGCACGCTACCGGGTCGCAGCAACGTTCGACCACGTCCCCTGGTCACCACCCCTTCCGCCCCGCCCGGCACCGGACGGGAACGGGGCGCGCACCGGGCGGGCCGTGATCGACGGCCCACCCGATGCCCCACGACGAACCGGGCGACACCTACGGCGAGGAACCTGGCGACATACCCGACTCCGTACGACATGGCAGTCGCCATAGAAGTCGCCGCGCCGTACTGGACGCGCTCCGTGCGTGGATCACGCCGCCACGGCCCGTAGGTCCAGTCGTGCACTGAATTCCCTTACGACCGGTTCGTCCCGGTACGGCTCCAAACGCAGCTGGAAGTCCTCCAGATACTCGGAGCCCCGGTCCGACCGCAGCCCGGTCAGCAGCTCCACGGCCTGCGTGCCCGTATGGCAGGCCTGCTCGACCTCGCGCTGCTGTACCTGCGCGCCGGCCAGCAGCAGCAGCCCGATGGCACGGCGCCGGGCCCGGCCCTCCGGATGCCCGCCCAGCGCCTCCGACGCCCGCTGGGCGGCCGGCCGGGCTGCCCCAGGTCCCGATGGCAGTGCGCGAGTTCGTCGGCCAGATACGCCTGGTCGAAGTGGGAGATCCACACCGGGTCGTCGCCCGCCTCGGTGGCCGTGTCGGCGCGCTCCATCGCGGCGAGCGCCCGCCCGGCCACGGCCTGGAAGGCCCGGCCGTCCCCCATCAGGGCGTGCCCGCGGGCCTCCGCCGCGAAGAACATCGCCTCGGTGCGCGGGGTGACGTGTCCGCGGGCGCCTTCCTGGGCGGCGCGGGCGAGTTGGGCGATCTCCCGTGGATTGCCGAGCGAGGCGGCGAGGTGGCTCATGCTCGCGGCGAGCACGTAGCCGCCGTATCCGCGGTCGCCGGCCGCCTGGGCCAGCCGCAGCGCCTGGATGTAGTAGCGCTGCGCCAGGCCGGGCTGACCGGTGTCGACGGCCATGTAGCCGCCCAGTTCCGTCAACCGCGCGACGGCGGCGAAGAGGTCCCGCCCGACGGACTCCCGGTACGAACCGGCGAGCAGGCCGGACACCACGCTGTTGAGGTAGTGCACCACTACGGGCCGCACGTGCCCGGCGCCAAAACGGTGGTCGAGCTCGCTGAGTGCCGTGGTCATGGCCCGTACCGCCTGGACGTCCGACACCCCGACCGGGCCCCGGCGTTCCGTGCGACCTGACTGTCCGCGCCGGTGATCAGCCAGTCACGACTGGGCTCGACCAGTGCCGAGGCCGCGACCGTGGAGCCACTGAGGAAGTCACGGCGCCCGACGTCGCTGCGCCACAGCTCGCAGACCTGCTCGATCGCCCCGAGGACGGTCGGCGAGAACTGCAGCCCCACCCCGGACGCGAGGTTCTTGCCGTCGGCCATCCCGATCTCGTCGATGGTGACCGTGCGCCCCAGCTTGCGGCCGAGTGCCTCCGCGATGACGGCCGGGGCACGGCCCCGCGGCTGCTGGCCCCGCAGCCAGCGGGCCACCGAGGTCTTGTCGTAACGCAGGTCGAGGCCGTGTTCCGCCCCGCACATGTTGACGCGGCGGGCGAGCCCCGCGTTGGAGCACCCGGCTTCCTGAATCAGCGCCTGCAGCCGTTCATTGGGCTGCCGCGCGACGAGTGGCCTGGCGGCCATGCTTGTACCCCCTGGATTGCTGCGCGTTCACCGTGGAACGCCGTTCCCCGGGATCGCTTCCCCACGGATATCCCGGATATCCGAGAGATCCGGGATACGTGCGATAGGAAGGATCTGAGCGATACACGCTTTGCAGGTGGATGCCGGATGGTGTGCGGTTTGCGCACTATCCGGGGTACTTGCGTGCGAAGCGTGGGTTCACGAGACGTGCTCCGAGATCGTGCACGAAGTCGGTTTCCGAAGACGTTTTCCGCAGGCGCTTTCCGAACTCATGAGCCGGGGCCGCAGGACCACGGGATTCGGTCACGAGTTTCGGTCAGGAGTTCCGGTAACGGGATTCGGTCACTTTTTGTCCGGTCACGAAGTCGACTCACGAGACGTGTGCTGCTGGTGGGGAATGGCGCGGCGGTGCCCGTGCACTGGAAACGGCGCCGCCGTGCAGGGCTCCCCTGATGCACCGCGGCCTGCCGTCGGGCGGCCTCTCCGCCCGTCACGCAGGTGGCTACCCACCCACTGGGCCCGGCCCGCATACGCGCCCCCACCGGTGCACCCATGCGCCCCACGTGCAAGAACGATGCGCCGGGCAGGTCATCCATTCGGCCGTAACCCTTGGTGACAGGGGCAGTTGTCATCTGCGTGGAAGAGACCATCGGAGTCACAGGAGCCTCGCAGATCCCCAAGCAGCGCGGCGAGCAGCTGCTCGACACTGCGGTGCGTTACGCGGAAGAACGCCACTGGGACGTGTTCCCCGGCGCATGGCTGGAGCACGACGGTGAGAGGCCGCGCTGCTCGTGCGACGCCGACGACTGCACCGTGCCCGGTGCGCACCCCATGGCGCCCGGCTGGGCCGGCCTGGCGTCCGGCAGCGCGACCGCCGTCCGCCGTATGTGGAGCAAGCAGCCCCGGCGTCGATCCTCCTGCCGACGGGGCGGACCTTCGAGGCCCTCGACGTGCCCGAGACCGCGGGCTGCCTGGCGCTGGCCCGTATGGAGCGCATGGGGCTGACGCTCGGGCCGGTCACCCGCACCCCGGACCGCCGGATGCTCTTCCTCGTCCTCCCCGGTGCCGCGGTGAAGGTCCCCGATCTCGTACGGGGTTGGGCTGGGCCCGGCCGCGCTCGACCTGATCTGCCGGGGCGAGGGCGAGTACATCGCCGCCCCGCCGACCCGGGTGGGGGCGCACGGGCTCGTGCAGTGGGCGCGCCGCCCCACCGCCACCAACCGCTGGCTGCCGGACGCGGAGGAACTGATCAGCCCCCTGGCGTACGCCTGCGCCCGGGACGCGGTGGCTGCCCGGGGCGGTGAACCGCGGGGCGGTGGACCGTGGGTGGCCAACCGCTGGGGCGGTGAACCACGGGGACGGCGAACCTCTGGGGTGCTGAAAGACGGGAACGGCGAACCGCGGGGCAGGGAGTTGCCCCCCGGCCGGGCCCCCGCACGGCCGGTCGTTGCCCGGCACGCCCTCCGCCCGACGGCTTGTCGGTGGCCGCTCGTATCGTGGGACTCAGACGGGGGTCAAGACGGCTCCTGCGGGGACGTCGGAGGGCAGGACCGGTGGGCAACGAGCCGGAACACAACGAGGTGCGGGCCGGGGCGGCGCCGCCCGAGCAGACATCGGCCAGTTCTCCGGGCGGGCCGTCCGCGGCCCCGGGAACCCTGGGCGGGGCACCCGCCGTCCGCGTCCAGGGCCTGTGGAAGAAGTTCGGCGAGCAGATCGCCGTCCACGGCATCGACCTGACGCTCCCCGCGGGCCGCTTCATCGGGCTGGTCGGCCCCAACGGCGCGGGCAAGACCACCACCCTCTCCATGGTGACCGGTCTGCTGCGTCCGGACTCGGGCGTGGTGGAGATCGGCGGGCACGACGTCTGGGGCGACCCGGTCGCCGTAAAGTCCCGGATCGGCGTGCTGCCCGAGGGGCTGCGGCTCTTCGAGCGCCTCTCCGGGCGTGAACTCCTCGCCTACATGGGCCGGTTGCGCGGACTGCCGGGCGACGAGGTCGACAAGCGGGCCGGCCAGCTGCTGGACGTCCTCGATCTCGCCGGCTCCCAGCACAAGCTGGTCGTCGACTACTCCACCGGTATGCGCAAGAAGATCGGTCTCGCCGCGGCGCTGCTGCACAACCCCGAGATCCTCTTCCTCGACGAGCCCTTCGAGGGCGTCGACCCGGTCTCCGCGCAGACCATCCGCGGCGTACTGGAGCGCTACACCGCCTCCGGGGCGACCGTGATCTTCTCCAGCCATGTGATGGAGCTCGTCGAGTCGCTGTGCGACTGGGTCGCGGTGATGGCCGGCGGACGGATCCGCGCGGACGGCCCGCTCGCCGAGGTCCGCGGCGCCGCGCCCACACTGCAGGACGCCTTCCTCGAACTGGTCGGCGCCAACGACCGCGCTGCCGGGCAGAGCCTGGACTGGCTGGGCGGTGGCGGCGCCCGATGAGCACCGAATCCACCGCGGTGGCCGCGCCTCCGGCCGCGGCGCCGAACCTCACCGCCGTCTTCGTACAGCTGAAGCTGACCCTGCTGCGCAACGGGCTCCGCCAGTCGGCCGGCCGCACCGTCGCGTACGTCAGCTCGGTCATCGTCGGCCTGCTGTTCGCGGCCGGCGCGGTGCTGGGGCTGATCGCGCTGCGCGGCAACGTCCATGTCGGCGCGCTGGCCGTGCTGTTGACCGGGATCCTCACGCTCGGCTGGGCGGTGATGCCGATGTTCTTCCCGACGGGTGACGAGACGCTGGACCCGACCCGCCTGGTGATGCTGCCCCTGCGGCCGCGCCCGCTGATCGGCTCCCTGCTGGTGACGTCCCTGATCGGCATCGGCCCGGTCGTCACCCTGGCGCTGGTGACCGGCGCGGTGATCGCACTGGCGGACGGACCGGCCGCCGCCGTTGTCGGCGTCCTCGCGGTCGTCCTGGTGGTGTTGGTGTGCGTGGCGTTGGCCCGCGCGGTCGCCACGGCGTCGGTGCGGCTGCTGACCAGCCGCCGCGGCCGTGATCTCGCCGTCCTGAGCGGCCTGTTCATCGCGCTCGGCGCCCAGGCCGTCAACATCGCCGCCCAGAAGCTCGGCCGCCCGGACGGCCTGGCCGTCCTCGAACCGCTCGGCGACGTCCTGCGCTGGCTTCCGCCGGCCTCCGCGATCGGCGCGGTCGAGGCCACCGGCCAGGGCGCCTACGGGCGCGCGGTGGCCGGCATGGCCCTCGCGGCGGTGGCCCTGGCGCTCCTCCTCTTCTGGTGGCAGCGCTCGCTGACCGCCCTGATGACGTCCCCCGACTCCTCCACCCTCCAGGCGGTGGAGAAGGACAGCGCGCGCCGGTCCGGCAGCGGTGAGGGCGGGCTCGTACGCCTGCTGCCCGGCGGCCGTACGGGCCCGGTCATGCTCCGTACGCTCCGCTACGCCTGGCGCGACCCCAAGTCGAAGATGTCCTGGGCGACAGCCCTCGGTGCCGGCCTGCTGGCCCCGGTCGTCTCCTCGCTCCAGGGCAACGGCAGCATCTACACCGCGTTCTCGGCGCCGGCGCTGCTCGGATTGCAGATGTACAACCAGTTCGGCCAGGACACCTCGGCCTTCTGGATGGTCGCCTCCACGATCGCCACCCCGCGCGACGCCTACCAGGAGCTGCGCGCCCGGGCGTGCACCCTCGCGCTGGTGGCCGTCCCGTACGTCACCCTCGTCTCGGTCGGCGCGGCCGCGTTCATCGGCCCGTGGTCCGACTTCCTGCAGGTGTACGGCCTCTCGTTGGCCCTGCTGGGCGCGCTGATCGGCACCGGCGCACTGACCTCGGTGATCTTCCCGTACTCGATCCCTCGGAGAGCAACAAGAACGTGGCCCCGGGCCAGGGCTCGATCGCCTGGTTCAGCCTCTTCGGCGGTGTCCTGGTGGGCGCCCTTCTGTGCGCCCCCCTCCTGGGCCTCACCATCTGGCTCCACGTCGCCGGCCTCCACCACCTGTTGTGGATCCTGCTGCCCCTGGGCGTCGTCTACGGCACCGGCGCAGCCGTACTGGGCCTCCGCCTGGCGGCCCCCCGCACCGTCAGGCGCCTGCCGGAGATCCTCGCGGCGGTGAGCAAGGGGTGAGGGCGGGCTGAGGGAGGGGCGGGCGGGCGGGTGGGTGGTCCGGGCTCCTGACGGGGTTGCCCGGCTGACGGGGTTGCCCGGCTGACTGCTTTGCCCGGCTGACTGCTTTGGTCTGGCGGGCGCTGCTCGGGCGGGGTCGCTCGGCTGACTGCTTCCGTCCGGCGGGCGTTGCTCTGGCCGGGTTGCCCGGCTGACTGCTTCCGTCCGGCGGGCGTTGCTCTGGCTGGCGCTGATCGGCGGGCGCTGCCTGGCTGGGTTCGATGCCTCGCGCGTATCCCCCCACCCCCGAACCCACCCCCGCCCCCCCCCCCGAAGGGGGAGAGGGGGAGGGGGCGGGGAAGCCCCGGCGTCGCCGCGGACGAGGCCGGCCCGGCGGTGTCCCAACGGCCGTAGGCAATGGACGCGTTGCCGCTACGTGCGCCCCGCTGGCCGGCCGAGGGAAGGCGGCAGCTGCTCGCCCCCCCCGCTCCCCCGCTCCCCCGCTCCCCCGCCGGGCCGGCTCCGCGTACGGGGGAAAGCACCTGGTCGGGCCGGGCGGGCAGCCCAACCCGTTGGGCGCTTCGGCGGGCTCCCCAGCAGCCTCATCGGTGAGGCGAGGCACCGCATTCAGGACGGGCGAGGCGCGCCGGTCGGGGCTGGTCGTGAAGTTATCCACAGGGTGCAGCGGGCGATCGGCAGGGGCGGTAGCGTCGTGGCATCGACAGAACGAGGGGTGGTGGGGCGGTGCTGCGCACCGGAGTTGTGCTGGTCATGGGCTGGTTGGCGGTGCTGTTCTGTGCCGGAGGGGTGCAGGCTGCGCCGGGCGGTGCCGACGCCCCGACGCAGACCGCCTATCTCGCCGGGCAGTTGCGCAAGAACCCGGTCTTCATCAGCGACCAGATCCCGCGCGCGGTCCCCCGGTCGACGGCACCGGACTTCGCCAAGGAAGCCCGGCGGCTGGGCGTCCCGACGTACGTCATGATCCTGCCGAACACCCACTACGGCTCCGAGGCCACCGGTCTGCTCGCCGGGGTCCATGACCGGCTGGCCCGCAAGGGCCTCTATGTGACGCTGAGCCCCACGGGTCTGGACGCGGTGCAGACGTACGGCGTGAGCCTCCCCGGCGCCGAGGACGCGAGCCGCGCGACGCTGTACGAGCTGCCGTACGACGCCACCCCGCGCGAGGTGTTCCGGCATTTCGTCGACGTGCTGACCTCCGGCCATGCGCATCAGCGCGCCGAGGCGGCACACGCCAAATACGGCGACTCGGTGGACGAGTTGCCGCTCCTCCACACCGACCGGACCGCCCGCGAGGACCAGAGCTTCGCGACCGGCGTCGCCGTCACCGGCATCCCGCTGACGGCCCTGCTGCTCACCCTGTACGCCGTGCGGCGCCGCCGGATACGGCGCGCGGCGGCGGCAGGCGGTCCGCTGAGCGCAGGGAAGCGGCCTGTCGCCCCCAAGACGACGGCCCATACGAAGCGAAGCCCGGCCGGAAGCAAGACGAAGGGCACGAAGGGAAGCAGGACAGGAAGCAAAAAGGCCGGCACCGGAGGGAGCGGAGCCGGGAAAGGCGCGAAGACGAAGAGCGTCGGGGCCTCGGGCGGGCAGCGTGTGAGGATGCTGCCCCTGGTCGTGGCGGCCGTGGTCCTGGGCGGCCTGGTCGCGTTCGCCGCCTCGCAGGTCTTTGACGACACCACCAGTGGGGATGGTTCGCTTCCCACCGCCGCCGATATGCGGGCGAGGGTCGATCGGGTGGCCGAAGGGCTGCGCCGTGACCCGCTGTACGTCGATCCCGAGAGCCCACCCGCACTGGACACCGCCGAGCGCACCCATCTGCGCACGCAACTACGGGCGCTGCGCATCCCGACGGTGATCGCCGCCGTCTCCAGCAATCCGGACGACGAGTCCGACGGCAACAAGGACCTGCTGCTCAAGGCGCTGCACGACCGGTTGCACCGCAAGGTCCTGATCGTGCTGGCCGAGCCCTCCGACGGCGGGATCGAGCTCGCCAACTACGGCACGCCCGTGGATCCGACGTATCTGATGAACCGGCCGCGCTATCTGGAGTACTCCGGGTCCGCCGACCCGGCACTCGGCCGCCGTCTCGATCAGCTGCTGACGTACCTCGGCAAGGCCAAGGCCGCCAAGTCGGGCGCCGCCGAGTCGGATCCCCTGGGCTACGACCCGCCGCCGGCGGTCGATCCGGTCGAAGAGCAGGCGCTGCCCGGCCTGTTCACCGGGGACTTCCACCCCGGCCTGGTGCTCGGCGTCTTCGCCGCGCTCCTGGTCACGGGGCTGGTAGCGGCCGGTTGCGGAACGATACGCGTGATCGTGATGGCCCGGCGTCGACGCTACGGGGCGGGTGGTGGCTCCGGTGCCGGTGCCGCCCATGGCCCACATGCTCCGGTGCGGCCCTCGTTGGCATGGCTGCGGCGAGCCGCCCGCCATGACCTGGATGCCCTCACCGCAGCGCTCGAACCGGGGACAGTGCCGGAACCGGGAGCACCCGAACCGACGGCTGCTGCGCTGCCCGCGGAGGCCCAGCGACGAGCCTGGGAATGCCTGGATGCGGCCGCGTTGCTGATCGATGGGGACAGCGACGGCCGGATCGACGCGGATGCCACTCCGGCCGTGCTCGCCTGCGCCATCGTGCTGGCCCGTGCGGGCCGTACCGCGATCGACGAGCCGGCCTCGGCCCGCCACGTCTGCCACCGCAATCCGCTGCACGGCACCGCCCGTAAGCGCACGGAGAAACGCCCGGGCGGCGGCACCCCCGGCGGCGCCACCCGCAGCACCACCGACGCGGCCGGCGCTCGCGGCACCGGCGGTCCTGCCGCCCGCCGCCGCGCTGCCAGCGCGATGTGGACGCTGCCGGTGTGCGAGGGGTGCCGGGTGACACCTGGTGCCGTGCTGAAACTGCGTTCCGAGGAGAGCAAGGGGCGCGGAGCGTACGTCCCGTATGCCACCCTGCCCGGGCCGCTGGCCACGCTCGCCGACGGCGCCGAAATAGATCAACTCACCCGCGATGTACGGGAGTACTTCGGTGTGCACTGACCCTGGCGCCCCGGCAGCCGCAACCCAGCGACGAGGCCGGCCCGCGCAACGACGCGGCTGGTTCGCCCCACAACGCGACCGGATAACTGAACAAACTGAACAACGCGACCGGGCCGCTCATCAGCGGGGTCAGGCAGCCCAGCGGCGGGATCCGATCAACCGGCCAGGCGCCACCCAAGCCGCACGGCCCGGCGCCACCCCGGACGCACGGCCCGGCACCACGGCTCCCCGGCCCAGCGCCACCCGGGCTGCACTGCCAAGCCGTTGGGCGGCCCGCCGGCAGTGGTCCACGCGCTCCGTCTCGCTCCCGCTCTCGCTCGCGCTCGGGATATCAGCCGCCACCCTGCTGTACGGCGCGGCCTCCCCCGCCATGGCTACACCCACCATGGCCACGACCAAGGCGACCTCTGTGGCCGCGGCCACTGCCGCTGCCGGGCAGGTGGGGCAGGCCGGCCACGGTCCGACCAGTCCGGGCAAGAAGATTGCGGAGGCGCTGCGGGGATCTCCCGTGTATGTGGATCCCTCGCTGGCGACGGCCGTTGATGCGTCGCAGCAGCGGGAGCTGGTCACGCAGATCAAGGAGACCAAGCTGCCGATCCGCGTCGTGCTGGTGCCGCTGGTCGAGGGGGACAGCTGGGGCGGTAAGCCCGAGCAGCTTGCCGAGGTGGTGCACGACCGGATGGGCGGCGGCCCGTCCATCCTCATCACGCTCGGGGACCTGCCCGACGACATCTCCGCCCGCGAATGGCCCGAAGGCGCCCATCAGGCGATGCACGCCGCCGCGGCGGTTTTCTTCCAGGACGACATGAAGGGCACGGGGCTGGCCAAGCGCGTCTCCCGGGCGATCGGCATCATCAAGGCGGGCAACGGCGACAAGGTGTACAAGGAGGCCACGGCCAGCCTCGGCAAGCCGAAGCCCACGCAGTCGGGTGGGGCCGACGGGACGGGCAAGGACGCCTCCCGTGCGGGGAGCGGTGGGTCTCCGCTCGTCCGGCTGCTGAGCCTGGTCGTCGGGCCGGTGTTGCTGTTGGCCGCGGCGGAGTTGTTGTTGCGCCGGCGTTCGCGGCTGCGTGATCTCACGACGCCGTTCGCGCTGCCGCGCTCGGTCTTCGCCGCCGCTCGGCAGGCCGACGAAGCCGGGCTGCGCGACCGGGCCACCGAGGAGGTGGTGCGCCTGGGTGAGGAGGCACGTGCGGCGCAGGGTGATCCGACGACCGTCGAGCGGGCCCTCGATGCGTACGCCGCGGCCGGCACGGTCCTGGACCGGGCCCGCGGAGCCGTCGACCTGGCAGGGGCGTTCGCGCTGGTCGCCGAGGGCCGCGCGGCACTGTCCAAGGCTCCGGCGACCCTCCCGCTGTGCTTCTTCCACCCGCTGCACGGGCCTGCCGTGCGCCGCATACCCTGGCGGCCGCTGGGCCGCCGCGAGCAACTGCGGGTTGCCGCCTGCGAGACGTGCCTGCGCGCGGTACGGACCCGGCGCGCGCCGGAAGTGCTCACGGATCGGCGGGACGGCCGACCGGTGCCGTACTTCGAGATACCCGCCGAGGACAGCATCTGGGCGGCCACCGGGTACGGCTCGCTGCTGGGCGGGGACGGCGACTCGCTCGCGGCGCGCGTCCAACGCGGTGACTTCACCCGCACGTTGGACTGATCCGGGCCTCAACTTCCGCTGCCGTGATAGCTGATATGTCGGGAGAAAATTTGCTGATGCTTTATCGACGCGGCAGCCGTCGAGGTTAATCAGTTCGACAAATGGAGAGAAAGTTCAGTTAACGCCGCGAATGCATTGTCCTCACACCTCGACCATTCCCCACCCTTTGCGGGAAATCGACGCGAAATAGTCGGAGTTGATTGCACGAACCCCGGCCAGAATCGCTTCGACAAAAGAGTTGCACGGTCTTACGCTCCGCCGAAACAGCCGTTCGCACACACCGGAATGGTGGAGGCGCGCGGGGGAGAACGTCTGCTGGGAGAGCGTTTTGCTGCACACGAAGACCGCTTGGCTGCGCGTCGCCGCGCCCGTCGCCGTACTGGCGCTGGCCCTGACCGCCTGCGATGGAAAGAAGGATGCGTCCGCCACGCAGGACGGCCGGAAGAGCAATGCCGGCGCTGATGCCCCCAAGACGGAAAAGACGTCGGACCCGGACGGCGGCGGTGAGCAGAAGTCGGGCCAGACCGGCACCGGGCGGTTCAAGGAAGAGAGCGCGAATATCACCTACGAGGTCGTCGCGCAGAAGGTCCACGTGGGCACCGAGGCCGAGGCCAGGAAGCTGGTGTCGGATCCGAAGGACGCCAAGGGGCTGGTGGCCGCGACTGCTTGGGTGAAGTTCACGAACAAGGGCGGCGGTGTCGTCAAGGACATGCCCAAGGTGGGCAACGAGACCGAGCTCTACGGTGACGGTCGGCCCGGCGCCCTGCTGATAGGTGCCGCCGAGGATGGCCCCGGCTGCGAGGACACCATCGACATCGAG
This sequence comes from Streptomyces endophytica, assembly GCF_026153355.1. Classification (GTDB taxonomy): domain Bacteria; phylum Actinomycetota; class Actinomycetes; order Streptomycetales; family Streptomycetaceae; genus Streptomyces; species Streptomyces endophytica. The sequence goes on from NZ_CP110636.1 coordinate 1,242,249, forward strand.
AGCTGGAAGGCCGGGCAGAGCCACACGATCTGCCAGACCTACATGATCCCGAAGGGCACCAAGTCCGTGGAGGTCCACTGGGCGGGCGAGGGCCAGAGCGACTCACCGTTCGTGTGGAAGTTCAACAACGCGGGCTAGTGGGGTTGTTGGGGGCAGTGGGGCTGTTGCGGGCAGTGGGGGCGTTGGGGGCAGTGGGGCTGTTGCCGACAGAGGGGGTGTTGGGGGGCGGGCGATTGGTGGGGCGAGCGAGCCGCTGACTGCTGGCAGTCACGAGCGTCGAGGAGCGCCGCCGGCCCCGACGCGTCCGAAGGGTGCGCTGACGAGCCTCCCGACGAGTGTCGGGGAGCCCTGACGCGGGGGCACGAGTGCTGCGACAGAGCCGGCGAACTGCTGGTGTAGCCCGTCGGCGACCAGCCGGCCTCCCCTCCGGCCTAACCTCCGCACGCACACGCCCACACGCCCACACCCACACCCACACCCACACGCCCACGCCCGCGGTGGGCCCGCCCCTGCGCCGCGGCCTTGTTGTTAAGGGCCGTGGCGCGCCCGCCACCCGCCGAAGACCGGCCGTGGCGGGCCGTGGCGAGGCGTGCGCCTCGGCTGTTCGTGACCGGGGCCGGGCGCACCGGGCCGGGCCGTCGCGGTCGGTGTTTCTCGCGGCCGGTCGGCGGCGCTGGTCCCGGTCACCCCCCTCCCGGCCGATCCTCCGCTCAGGCCGGCAGCGTCGCCGCGTTCAGGAAGGGTTCGATGGCGGCGCACCAGTCGTCGGGTTTCTCCCAGGGGAGGAGGTGTCCGGCGTCGGGGATTTCGGCATAGGCGCCGCGCGGGAGGACGCGGACCATCTCCTGGGCCTCGGCGCGGCCCAGTTCGGCGTCCAGGCCGCGGACGACGAGGGCCGGGCAGGTCACCTGGGCGAGCTCTTCCCAGTGGGCGTCATGGACCCAGGTCTCGCGGGCGGTGAGCATCTGGCGCCGGGAGAAGACCGGGCGCCAGCCGTCGGCGCGCTCGGCCATCACCTCGGCGAAGAACTCGCCGCGAGCCGGGCGCGGCCGCTCCAGCGTCGGGTCGTCCTCGCCGAACCACTTGCGGACGTCCGCGAGCGTGGCGAACGGCACCGGCCAGGAGCGGAACCACTCGGTCCACTCGCGTTGCGAGGCCGCGCCCAGTGCGGAGGCCCGCATATCGCAGATCACCAGCGCACTGACCAGATCCGGGCGCCGGGCCGCTAACTGCCACGCCGTCAGCGCACCCATGGCATGGCCGACGAGGGCGACCGGAGCCAGGTCGAGCTGCTCGATGGCCACGATGGCGTCCTGGACGTACGCCTCGCGGTCGTACGGCCCGTCGGCGGGCTTCTCGCTGCGGCCGTGGCCCCGCTGGTCCAGGGCGACCGGGCGGTGCCGGGCGCTCAGCCGGCGGGCGGTGTCCGCCCAGTGTGAGGCGCGGCCCATCAAGCCATGGAGCAGCAGCACGCCGGGCCGCTGCTCGCCCCCTCCCAACCCGCCGTCGATCTTGGGCGGGTCGGTGAATTCCCAGGCGGCGAGCCGTACGCCGCCGGCCCCTGTCACATCGATGCGCCGCACCATGTGCTCTGGCACCCCCAATCGTCCCTTGAGCAGCTCCACACTATCGAACCCCTATTCGAACGCACCGTTCCAGCGCCCAACACCCCTCGTTCGAGTGACCTCTCTCAAGGATTGGCCGCGCTCGCCACGGGGAGACATCTGCCGGGAGGCGGGCCCTACCGGGAAGGGGGCCCGTGGGGGAAGACCCTGAGAGCTCGGGGCTCCGGGTCTTGGGTGGGGGACATGGGGAGGCAGGGCCCCGGCTGCTCGCAGCGCCGGGGCCCTGACCGTCCCGCACTCTGTGGATGCATCCGAGCCCCCTCCCCGGCCTGGACAGGCCCGCGCAGGGCCATGCGTCAGCGTGACACGCAACCGGCCGAACCGCACGGATTCGCACAAGTCCGTTCAACGGGCAATCACTTGACGAGCCCACCGAACGGAGTATCAGCGCAGCTCAGCGGGCTCATGGAGGAAGGCGACGGCGGGGGCGGCAGGAAAAATCGGGAGGGGCGAGGGCGGGGCGGGAAGGGCGGGAGGTCGGGGAGTAAGGCGCGGAGGAGGAATTTGCCGGGGAGGGGCGAGCGCGCGCCTGGGGTGCGGCCCACCTGCCACTGACGGGAATGTTCCGGTCCGGAGGGGCGAGCGCCCGCCTGAGGTGCGGAGAGCCTCTTGCCCTGCGGGATTTTGGGACGTAAATAAGGGTGTCCTGTGGCCAACTGCCCCTGGAGGGAGTCTTCGGGAACCCGTCGATGATCCGAGGGTGCCCCCGGCCCCCAGCCCCCGGCCGGGCCCTTGGCCGGGCCGCCACCGGACCGGCACCGGGCCTCGGCCTCCGCCGCGGCGCTGCCGCGCCTCTGCCGGCCCCGCTGCACCTCGGTCACACCGGAACGGCCCGCGGAAACGGTCCCCCGCGCCCACCCGCCGAAGACCCCGGACACAGCCCCTCGACACAGGGCGCCGAGACGGCCGCACACAGGGTCCGCCAAAACCGCCCGCCGAGACGACCACCGAAAGCCCGCCGCACCGGCCCGCCCGGACAACTCACCGAGACGGCCCACCCGGACAGCTCCACCGAATCGGCCCCGAAGAGGTTCGTCGAAGCGGCCCGACACAATCCGTCCGTCGAGAGAGCCCGTCGCGGGCCTGCCTGCTAAACGGACGCCAGGCAGCCCACCGAACGGCCCCACCAGGACAGGCCGTCGACAGAGCCGCCGAACGAGCCCGCCAGAAAGGTCCGCCGACGCAGCCCAAAACGGTCCGCAGCAGCGATCACCAAAACGGTCCGCCACAACGACCACCGAAGCGGTCTGCCGCAGCGGTCACCGAGAAGGTCTGCCGCGACGGCGACGAGACGGTCAAGTGGCAGCCCGCCGGGGCGACCGCCAAAACGGGTAATCGGCACCCCGCCGGAGCGGCCGCCGGAACGGTCAATCGGCAGCCCGCCGGAGCGGCCGTCGGAGCGGTCGGCCGGCGGCCCGTCGGGACGGTGTCAGCGCTTGGCGACGAAGACGTGGGAGGCGATGTCGGAGGTCAGTTCGGCGGCCTCGCCACTGCTGCCGACCAGGACGCCGGCCGGGGACTCCGTCACGCTCACCACGGCGCCCGGCTGCACTCCCGCGCGGCGGAGCGTGTACATCAGCTGGGCGTCCGCCTGGATCGGCTCGCCGATCCGGCGCACCACGGCCGTCTTGCCGTCCGCCCCGGCGTCCAGGTCCATCAGGCTCACCATGCCCGCGTCCAGGAACGGGTCGGCCTCGGCCTTCTCGCCCAGCTCCTCCAGGCCCGGGATGGGGTTGCCGTACGGCGACTCCGTCGGATGCCGCAGCAGCTCCACGACGCGGCGCTCGACCGCCTCGCTCATCACGTGCTCCCAGCGGCACGCCTCGGCGTGCACCTGCTCCCATTCGAGCCCGATGACGTCGACGAGCAGACACTCGGCGAGGCGGTGCTTGCGCATCACCCGCGTCGCCAGCCGCCGGCCCTCCTCCGTCAGCTCCAGGTGGCGGTCGCCGGCGACCGTCAGCAGCCCGTCGCGCTCCATGCGGGCGACCGTCTGGCTCACCGTCGGGCCGCTCTGTTCGAGCCGCTCCGCGATGCGGGCGCGCATGGGCACCACACCCTCCTCCTCCAGTTCGAGGATGGTGCGGAGATACATCTCCGTGGTGTCGATCAGTCCGGACATGCGTGCCCCTCGATGTGTGGTGCGGTGGCCCTGGACTCAATTCTGACGCATCCCACTGACATCGGTGCCTCCTCGTCCGCCCACCGGACCCTCACGGTGGTATGGCGCGGCCGTATTGACAGGGCACTGGTCCAGACCGCAACGTGATCCGCGCCACTGATCACAAGTGGCCGGGATGGGCGTGGTGGGAACGGGCATGGCCGGGATGGGCGTGAACGGGACGGACGTAAACGGGACGGGCGTGAAGGCGAGGGGGAACGCGGGGTCGGCCCGGGCGGTGCCAGGTGACCCAACGCAACGCAACACAACACCGCATCGACAGCGCGAGAACGCATACGAGACCCCCAGGAGAGGGAGGGCCCGCGGCAATGGCTGACGGCGACCGCAGTGACCAGCTGGCCGGGACGTACTTCGACGCCGCGATCGATCTGCTGCGGCAGGTCCGCGACGAGGAGGGCGAGCGGATCACCGCGGCGGGGCGGCTGATCGCGGACACCGTGGTGGCGGGCGGGCGGGTCTTCTCCTTCGGCGCCGGGCACTCCTCGCTGCCCGCGCAGGACACGGTCTACCGCGCCGGCGGCCTGGCGATCATGAACCTGCTCTCCGTCCCCGGGGTCGTCGGCATGGACGTACGGCCGGCGACGCTCGGCAGCGCCCTGGAGCGCGTCGACGGGCTGGCGGCGGCCGTATTGGACACCAGCCCGCTGGAGGCCGGTGACGTACTGGTGATCATCTCGCTCTCGGGGCGCAACGCGCTCCCCGTGGAGATGGCGATGAACGCCCGGGCCCTCGGCATCAAGGTCATCGGCGTGACGTCGGTGGCGTACGCGGAGGCCACCAAGTCCCGGCACGCGTCGGGCGACTTCCTCAAGGACCACTGCGACCTCGTCCTGGACAGCCGGATCCCGGTCGGCGACGCGGAGCTGACGCTGCCGGGCATCGACGCGCCGTTCGCGCCGGCCTCGACGGTCGTCACCAGCGCGATCATGCAGGCCGTGGTGGCGACCGCGGCGGGCACGCTCGCCGAGCGGGGCATCGACCCGCCGTTGTTGCGCTCCGGCAACGTCGACGGTGGGCACGACTGGAACGCCCGGGTGATGAGCGACTACGCGGACCGGATCTTCTACCGGAACTGAACCGGTACCGGTACCGGGTAGGGGGTATCGGTACCGGGTTCCGGCACCGGGTTCCGGCACCGGGCACCGGGTTCCGGGCACCGGCCCCAGGTACCGGGTACCGGCATCGAGCCGGTCGGCAGGCCCGCCGCCCGCCCCGTCAGCAGGACGACGCGCCCGCGAGGTCCAGTGCCGCGGCGATCCGGGCCGCGACCTCCTCCGCGTACTCCGCGTCCGCGCGGTCGAAGGGGCGGCGCGCGGGCAATCGCAGGAACGTCAGCACGCCGAGCGTGCGGCCGCGGCTGCGCAGCACCACGCACAGGCCGTGCACGGCCCCGTCCGGCCAGTGGCGGGCCGCCGCCCAACTCTCGGGCGCGGCGGCACCGGCGCTCGTACGGACCGAACCGCGCCGCGCGTACGCCTGGAGTGCCGGGTGGCCCGGTACGTAGGGCACGGGGATGCCGGTCGCGGTGAGCGCCACACAGGGCCCCGGGGAACCGGCCGGGAGGCCAGCGTCCGCACCAGGCCGCACGGCGCCCCGGCCCGCTCCCCCACGGGCTCCGCGCCCTCGTCGCCCGAGCCTGCTCCCCCGGCCTCGCGCCCCCGTCACCGCTCTCGCACGCGCCGCCGGCCCCGCCACCGCCCTCGGTCCCGTGCGTGGTGTCGGCCCCGTATGCGCCGTCCGCGCCGTACGCGCCGTCTATCTCGTATGTGTCGTCCGCGGTGACCGTCCCGTACGGGGCCGGGGCGGCCCGGTGGTTCATGGTGAGGTCGACCAGGCCGTGGTCGGCGAAGCCCGCCAGGGCGAAGTCGAGGTGGACCGCGGCGGCCTCGGACGGGTCCGGGCACTCCGCGGCCGCCCGGCCGGCGCGGTGCAGCTGATGGGCCCGGAAGCGCAACAGTGAGCCGTCCTGCTCGGCGCGTTTGGCGTCGGTGACGTCCTGGAAGAGCCAGGCGACGCCGAGCGGCACCGGCTCCTCCGCCAGCGGGGACGCCAGCCGGACGAAGCCGCTGCGCCAGCAGCGGCGTGGATGCTCGGCGTCCTCGGAGCGCAGGGTGACCCAGAATTCGGCGACGGCCGGCGGGGCGCCCTCGCCCAGGACGTGCTGCAGGGCGCACTCCAGCTCCTCGACGCCCTGGTCCAGCAGTTCGCCCAGCGGCCGGCCCAGCAGGGCAGTCCGGCCCACGCCCAGGGCACGGGCGGCGTGGGCGTTGACGACCGCGGGCCGCAGATCGGCGTCGACCAGCACCACGCCCCACGACGCGTCCTCGAAGAGCGCCTCACTGAGCGCGATGGAACGCTCCAGGTCGATCTGGGTGTGCACCTCACTGAAGGCGCAGTACGCGCCCGCGACCCGGCCGTCCGGGCCGCGCACCGCCGAGCACTGGGTGCGGACCAGCACCCGGTGACCGTCCTTGGTCAGCAGGGCGAACTCGTGCACCTGGCGGCCCGGGGAGCGCATCGCGGCCGCGAGGACGGTCTCGATGCCCTCGGCGTCCTCCTTGCGGACCGCCCAGCCGGCCAGGCCCGTACGGCCGACGGCCTCGGCGGTGGTCCAGCCCAGGATGCGCTCGGCCTCGTGGTTCCAGTGGGTGACCGTGCGGTCGGCGGTGAAGGCGACCAGGGCGGCGTCCATACCGTCCAGGAGGGCGGCGAGGAGTCCGGAGTCGTCGGACTCCTCGGCGGCGCGGCGCGGCGGGACCGACGCACCGGAAGAAAGACCGGAAGAAGCCGACGAAGCAGTCACTGGCACCCCTCACGAACCCGGCTGCACGTGCCTCACCTGGGCACATTGAACTGGAACGTGACCTGCAACACACCCGTTTCCCGGAAATCGTTGTTTCCCGAAAAAAAATCCGTTGTGCGGGGCGGGCCGGCTTCCTAGTGTGTGGAGCACACGAGAAGGGAGGTGGTTCGGCAGATGATTTCGCACCGGACGCGTGAGGTGGCTGCGGGCTAGCGGCCCGACGCTTCACCGAAGTGCAGCGCCGGACCAGCGCATACTGCAGATGCGCAGCCGGCCAATCCCAAGCAGTCACCCGACCCGCGGGCTGCCGGTTCGTCCGACCGGCCCTCTGCGCCACCGAGCGCGGAGGAAACAGCCCGCGGGTCGTCTGCGTTCCGCCCGGCCCCCGGGCGATACCCACTGCCCCCGGGCAACGAGAAACGGCCCGGCGGAAACCCGCCGGGCCCGTGCCGGAAGCCGCACGCCAGGACGGCGTCAGGGCGCCAGGCGCTCCACCCGCCAGGTGATCTCGGCGGCCCCGGTTCCCGTCCCGGCGTCGGCCGCCTTCTCACGTACGTAGCGCAGCCGGTCGTGCAGCCGGTTGTGCCGGCCCTGCCAGAACTCGACCGTTTCGGCCGCGACCCGGTAGCCGCCCCAGTGCGGCGGGGCGGGTACCTGCTCGCCCTCGGGGTAGCGGGCCGCCAATTCCTGGTAGGCCTGCTCCAGTTCGGTGCGCGAGGCGACCGGGGCGGACTGATCGCTGGCCCAGGCGCCCAGCTGGGAGCCGTGCGGGCGGGTGCGGAAGTAGGCGGCGGTCTCGTCGCGGCCGATGCGCTCGGCGGTGCCCGTCACCACGACCTGGCGGGCGAGGGGGTGCCAGGGGAACAGCAGCGAGACATAGGGGTTTTCGGCCAGTTCGCGGCCCTTGCGGCTGTGGTAGTTCGTGAAGAAGACGAAACCGCGGTCGTCGAAGCCCTTGAGGAGCACGGTCCGTGAGCTCGGCCGGCCGGCGGCGTCCGCGGTCGAGACGACCATGGCGTTGGGCTCGTGCAGACGGGCCACGGTCGCGTCCGTGAACCAGCGCGCGAACTGGTCGTACGGGCTGGCGGCGAGGTCGGACTCGGCGAGTCCCTCGGCGCGGTAGTGCGCCCGCATGGAGGAGGGATCGGGGATCTCGTGATGCGCGTCGGCTGGGTGCACGGCCTCATCTTGCAACATCACCCGCGACCCGGTCAGCTGGGAGGGGCGGAAGTCTGCCCCCGTCGACCAGCCGTAACCCTCCCGTAGGCAAATCGACCAGTGTGCCGGATCTCACGCTTCCCCGCAGGTGGGGGACCCGCCAAAATCATGGCCCGGCCCACTGTGGCCCCTGGACAGGGGAAGCTATCGTGTTCCGTCCGGACTGACGGGACGCAATCACCCTGACGGGACGCACCACACCTCCGTACCGCACGACACCGCGTCCGCCGGCCCGCGGCCCGACCCACCGCGGGCAGCGCCTCGCGTGGCCCAAGCCCTGGCGGGGCATCACCCGGGTGACCGGAACGGACCGCGAGCTGCCCGGCGCAGCCGCGTAACCGCTTCGGCACCGCACCAGACCCGACCGCACGGCAGCCGGTCACGGACCGTATGCCGACCCCATTTTGAGGAGCCGCCTGATGTCCGACTTCGTACCCGGACTCGAGGGAGTTGTCGCGTTCGAGACGGAGATCGCCGAACCGGATAAGGAAGGCGGCGCGCTCCGTTACCGCGGGGTCGACATCGAGGACCTCGTGGGACACGTGTCGTTCGAGAACGTCTGGGGGCTGCTGGTCGACGGGGCGTTCAGCCCCGGGCTGCCGCCCGCCGAGCCGTTCCCGATCCCGGTGCACTCCGGCGACATCCGGGTGGACGTGCAGTCCGCGCTGGCGATGCTCGCGCCCGTATGGGGCCTGAAACCGCTGCTGGACATCGACGAGGCGACCGCCCGCGACAACCTCGCCCGCGCCGCGGTCATGGCGCTGTCGTACGTCGCCCAGTCGGCGCGCGGGCAGGGCCTGCCGATGGTGCCGCAGAAGGAGATCGACAAGGCCGAGACGGTCGTGGAGCGCTTCATGAAGCGCTGGCGCGGCGAGCCCGACCCCAAGCACGTCAAGGCCGTCGACGCGTACTGGACCTCGGCCGCCGAGCACGGCATGAACGCCTCCACGTTCACCGCCCGGGTCATCGCCTCGACCGGCGCGGACGTCGCGGCCGCGCTGTCCGGGGCGGTCGGCGCGATGTCCGGCCCGCTGCACGGCGGCGCCCCGTCCCGCGTCCTCGGCATGATCGAGGAGATCGAGCGGACCGGTGACGCCGGGGCCTACGTCCGGCAGGCGCTGGACAACGGCGAGCGGCTGATGGGCTTCGGCCACCGTGTCTACCGCGCGGAGGACCCGCGGGCGCGGGTGCTGCGGCGCACCGCGAAGGAACTGGCCGCCCCGCGCTTCGAGGTCGCCGAGGCCCTGGAGAAGGCGGCACTGGAGGAACTCCACAACCGCCGCCCCGACCGGGTGCTGGCCACCAACGTGGAGTTCTGGGCCGCCATCGTCCTCGACTTCGCCGAGGTCCCGGCGCACATGTTCACGTCGATGTTCACCTGCGCCCGTACGGCGGGGTGGAGCGCGCACATCCTGGAACAGAAGCGGACGGGCCGACTGGTCCGGCCGTCGGCCCGATACGTGGGGCCTGGTGCGCGGAGCCCGCGCAAGATCGACGGCTTCGAGAGCCTCTCGGGGCGTTAACCCCACGTACCTGGCCGTCCCGCCGCGGGTGTTGCTCGCCGTTGCGCGCTTTGCGGCGCCCCGTACGTAGTCGTCTCTCCCGCCGCGGGTGATCTCGCCGTTGCGCCTGCGGCGGGCCAGGTGTTGTTGGGTGCGGTGACGGACCTCCGGGGCCGGTTGTGTGGACTGCTGACGCTTTACGTCCACACAACCGGCCCCTCCAGCCCGTCCCCTCCCGTGAGAGGGGGAAGAAAACGACGGTGGGGGTGCACGTGACGCCCACGAACGTGCAGGCAACAGATCACGCCCGCCCCCAACCAGCTAAGAACTCCCCCTCACGGGAGGGGCTGGACCGGAGGACGAAGTCTGGAGGGCCGGCACCGCACCCAAAACACAAACGCCCGCCGCCAGGCGCAACGGCGAACAAGCCCCGCGGCGGGAAAGACGGGTACGTGCGGGGCGCCGCAAAGCGCAACGGCGAACAAGCCCCGCGGCGGAAAGACGGGTACGTGGGGATCACCCCCGCGAATGCAGAGCCGTATCGATGATCTTGGACCACTGTTCCACCACCCGATCCCGGCGCGCCGAGTCGTCCGTCAGGAGGTTCGCGAGGCCCAGGCCGCGGGCCATGTCGAGCAGGCCCTGCACCGTTTCGCGGACGCCGGGGACCGACTCGTCCGCGTCGAGCAGGGCCACCGCCGTACGGTGGGCCTCCCGGCCGACGCGTGCCTCCAGGGCGGTGACCCGCTCGCGGAGTTGCTCCTCGTCGGAGGCGGCCACCCACAGGTGCAGCGCCGCCCGGAACAGCGGGCCCGTGTAGAGGCCGACGAGTTCCTCGACGATGATCCAGGTACGGGCGATCGACCCGGCCGGCGGCAGGTTGTGCGCCACCGCCTTCAGGGCGCCCTGCCGCTTCTCCGCGACGTGCTCGACGGCCGCGGTGAAGAGGTCCTCGCGGGTGCGGAAGTGGTGCTGGGCGGCGCCCCGGGAGACGCCCGCGCGCTCGGCGACCACGGACACCGTGCTGCCGCTCCAGCCTCGCTCGGCGAGGCAGGAGATCGCGGCCTCCAGCAGCTTGCGGCGGGTGGCGCGGCTGCGTTCCTGCTGCGGCTCCTTGCCGGTGGGCGGCCGGCCGCCCGTCCGCGGCCGGCCCTCGGTGCGCGGCTCGTCGCCCGTGCGGCCGCCGTGGGCCGGGGTCAGCGCGCCCATACCGGGGCCCGTCGCTCCAGGAAGGCGGTCATGCCCGCGGGCCTCGGCGGAGCCGAAGAGCCGCGCGGACTCCTCCGCCAGCGCGTCCGTGTCGCGGTCGAAGGCGGCCAGCACCTCCGCGGTGACCAGCCTCTTCGAGGCCGCGAGCCCCTGGGGGGAGCCCTTGCGCAGCCGTCCAGTACGGGGGCCAGACCGGCGTCGACGTCATCGGCCGCGAGCGTGACCAGCCCGATCCGGGCGGCCTCCGCCGGGCCGAACTTCTCGCCCGTCAGGTAGTAGCGGCCCGCGGCCCGCGCGTCGATACGGGGCAGCAGCGGCAGTGAGATGACGGCCGGGGCGAGCCCGAGCCGGGCCTCGGTGAAGGCGAAGGTGGCCGCCGGGCCCGCCACCGCGATGTCGCACGCGCCGAGCAGCCCGAGGCCGCCGGCGCGGACGTGGCCGGTGACCCGGGCGACGACGGGCCGCGGCAGGGCCACGATCGCGCGCAGCAGCCGGGCGAGCTCCAGCGGCCCGTCCTTCGCCGCGCCCGTCGTGGCCTCGGACAGGTCCGCGCCGGCGCAGAACGTCGTGCCCGTGTGGGTCAGTACGACCGCCCGGGTGCCGTCGTCGGCCGCGGCGTCCGCGAGGGCCTGGTGCAGTGCGGCCACCAGCCGGGCGGAGAGCGCGTTGCGGTTGTGCGGCGAGTCCAGCGTGAGGGTGGTGATGCCGCGCTCGTGGGAGCGCGTCACCAGCGGTGTCACGGGTGCGTCGGTCATCGGGCGGTCGAACTCCTTTCCCTGGCGGGTGCGTTGACGCGGAAGGATGAGGTCTTCAGCGGGGCGGTGGGGGTGGGGCGGGCGGCGCTGTCGCTCGCCCCGCCCCCACAGGATCATCGTCCCTCAGTACGACTTGGGCAGCCCCAGGGTCTGGTGCGAGACGAAGTTGAGGATCATCTCGCGGCTGACCGGTGCGATCCGGGCGACCCGGGCGGCGGTGACCAGGGAGGCCAGGCCGTACTCCTGGGTGAGGCCGTTGCCGCCGAGGGTGTGCACGGCCTGGTCGACGGCCCTCACGCAGGCCTCCCCCGCCGCGTACTTGGCCATGTTCGCGGCCTCGCCGGCGGCCAGATCGTCACCGGCGTCGTAGAGGTGCGCGGCCTTCTGCATCATCAGCCGGGCCAGTTCGAGTTCGATGTGGGCCTGGGCGAGCGGGTGGGCGACGGCCTGGTGGGCGCCGATGGGTTCCTTCCACACCTGGCGGGTGCGGGCGTAGTCGACGGCCCGGTCGAGGGCGTAGCGGCCCATGCCGAGGGCGAACGCGGCGGTCATGATGCGTTCGGGGTTGAGCCCGGCGAACAGCTGGAGCAGTCCGGCGTCCTCTCCCCCCTTGCCGACGGCGTGCGAGGGGCCCCCGCCCACCAGGGCGTCGGCGGGCAGCCGCACGTCGTCCAGGGTCAGTTCGAACTGCTTCTCCGCGGCGGCCAGTTCCATCCGGATGTGGTTGCGGCCGAAGCCCGGGGTGTCGCGCGGGACGATGAACAGGCAGGGCTTGAGGCGGCCGGTGCGCGCGTCCTCCGTGCGGCCGACGACGAGGGTGGCGTCGGCGATGTCCACGCCGGAGATGAACACCTTGCGGCCGTTGAGTATCCAGTCCCCGCCGTCCTTGCGGGCGGTGGTGGTGATCCGGTGCGAGTTGGAGCCCGCGTCGGGCTCGGTGATGCCGAACGCCATGGTGCGGGAGCCGTCGGCCAGACCCGGCAGCCAGGCCCGCTTCTGCTCGTCGGTGCCGAAGCGGGCGATCACCGTGCCGCAGATCGCGGGCGAGACCACCATCATCAGCAGCGGGGAGCCGGCCGCCCCCAACTCCTCCAGGACGATGGAGAGTTCGGCGATGCCGCCGCCCCCGCCGCCGTACTCCTCCGGCAGGTTGACGCCGAGGTAGCCGAGCTTGGCCGCCTCGGCCCACAGCTCCTCGGGGTGGCCGCCGGCGGCGACGACGCGGGTCAGGTACGCGCGGCCGTACCGCTTGCCGAGGGCCGCGACGGCGGCGCGCAGGGCCTGGTGCTCTTCGGTTTCGAGGACGGTGCTCATGCGGGCGTTCCCTCCTGTACGACGTCGGCGGTGTCCGCGACGTCCACGACGGCCAGCAGCGCGCCGACCTCGACCTGACGGCCGACGGCGGCGTGCAGGGCGGTGAGCGTTCCGGCGGCGGGAGACGTGATGCGGTGCTCCATCTTCATGGCCTCCAGCCAGATCAGGGGCTGCCCGGCGGTGACGGCGGCGCCCTCGGCGAGCCCTTCGGCGACGCGGACGACGGTGCCGGGCATGGGGGCGAGCAGGGAGCCGGGGGCGCGCTGCTCGCCGGTGTCGGTGAACCGGGGCAGGGCGGTGAGGGCGACGTCGTTGACGTAGACCCGGTCGCCGTACGCGGCGACGCGGAACGTCCGTCGCACTCCGCCCACTTCGAGCACGACGCGGGCCGGTGAGGCGTGCACGACACGGACGCCGTCGGCTTCGAGCCCGTCGCGGGTGTGCCGGTAGCCGACCTCGAGCTCGGTGCCGTACTGCTCGGAGCGGTAGCGCTTGGACTGCGGCTGCGAGGGGACGTTGCGGAAGCCGCCGAAGCGGTGTCCCCGCGCGCCGGCCAGTGCGGCGGCGAGCGGCGCGTACGGGTCCTCGGCGGGGGCGGTCAGCTCGGCGAGGTGCCGCTCGTAGAAGCCGGTGTCCATGCGCCCGCCGGTGAACTCGGGGTGGCGCAGGGACCGTATGAGCAGGTCGCGGTTGGTGACCGGGCCGTGCACCGCGGCCCGCTCCAGCGCGCCGGCGAGGGCGCGGACGGCGGCGGCGCGGGTGGGCGCGTGCGCGACGACCTTGGCGAGCATGGCGTCGTAGTGCACGCCGATGGTGTCGCCGTCGGTGTATCCGGTGTCGAGCCGGACGGAGTCCGGGACGGCGAGGCGGTGCAGGGTGCCGGTCTGCGGGGCGAAGGCGGCGGCCGGGTCCTCGGCGTACAGGCGGGCCTCGACGGCGTGTCCGCGCGGCACGGGCGGCGAGGCGTCCAGGGCCTCGCCCTCGGCGATCCGCAGCTGCCACGCGACGAGGTCGAGCCCGAACACGGCTTCCGTCACGGGGTGCTCGACCTGGAGGCGGGTGTTCATCTCCAGGAAGTGGGCGGTGCCGCCGGCGACGAGGAACTCCACCGTGCCGGCACCGACGTACGAGACGGCGCGCACCGCCCGCTCGGCCGACTCGTGCAATTCCGCTTCGAGTTCGGGCCCGAGCCCGGGCGCCGGCGCCTCCTCGATCACCTTCTGGTGGCGGCGTTGCAGCGAGCAGTCGCGCGTGCCGAGCACCCACACGGTGCCGTGCGTGTCGGCGAGCACCTGCACCTCGACGTGCCGCCCGCCCTCGACGTACGGCTCGACGAACACCTCACCGTCCCCGAAGGCGGACCGCGCCTCGGCCCGGGACACGGCCAACTCGGCTTCCAGGTCCGCCAGTTCACGGACGATCCGCATGCCGCGCCCGCCCCCGCCGGCGGCGGCCTTCACCAGCACGGGCAGGTCGTCCGGCCCGACCTCCGTCAGCGGCGCGATACCCATCAGTTCCTTGGCGCGCGTCTTGGACGCCATCGCCTCGATCGCCTCCGGCGGCGGGCCGACCCAGACCAGCCCCGCGTCCATGACGGCCCGCGCGAAGCCGGGGTTCTCGGACAGGAACCCGTACCCCGGGTGCACGGCGTCGGCGCCCGCGTCCAGCGCGGCCTTCACCACGAGGTCGGCCCGCAGGTACGTCTCGGCGGGGGTGGCACCCGGCAGCCGCACGGCGAGGTCCGCCTCCCGTACGTGCAGGGCGTCCGCGTCCGGGTCCGAGTGCACGGCGACCGTGCGGATGCCCAGGTCACGGCAGGTGCGGAAGACACGGCAGGCGATCTCGCCGCGGTTGGCGACGAGCACACTGGAGATCATCTCTCCCCCTACATCCGGAAGACGCCGAAGCCGCCGCGGGCGCCCTCGTACGGTGCGGTGTGGATCGCGGACAGGCAGATGCCGAGCACGGTGCGGGTGTCGCGCGGATCGATGACGCCGTCGTCGTAGAGCCGCCCGGACAGGAACATCGGCAGCGACTCGGCCTCGATCTGCTGTTCGACCATGGCGCGCAGCGCGGCGTCGGCCTCCTCGTCGTACGCCTGGCCCCGCGCGGCGGCGGACTGCCGCGCGACGATCGAGAGGACACCGGCGAGCTGCTGGGGGCCCATGACGGCGGACTTGGCGCTGGGCCAGGCGAAGAGGAAACGGGGGTCGTAGGCGCGGCCGCACATGCCGTAGTGCCCCGCACCGTACGAAGCGCCCATCAGCACGGACAGATGCGGCACCCGCGAGTTGGAGACCGCGTTGATCATCATCGCGCCGTGCTTGATGATGCCGCCCTGCTCGTACTCCTTGCCGACCATGTAGCCGGTGGTGTTGTGCAGGAAGAGCAGCGGGATGTCCCGCTGGTTCGCCAACTGGATGAACTGGGCCGCCTTCTGCGACTCCGCGCTGAACAGGACCCCCTGGGCATTGGCGAGGATGCCGACGGGATAGCCGTGCAGCGCCGCCCACCCGGTGACCAGACTGCTCCCGTACAGCGGCTTGAACTCGTCGAAGTCGGAGCCGTCGACGATGCGGGCGATGACCTCGCGCGGGTCGAAGGGCACCTTCAGGTCGTCGGACACGATGCCGAGCAGCTCGTCCGGGTCGTGCTCGGGCGGCTCGGCGAGCGGTGGATCTCCGTACGCCTTGCGGTGGTTGAGGCGCGCGATGACCCGCCGGGCCTGCCGGATGGCGTCCTCCTCGTCGACGGCGAAGTGGTCGGCGAGCCCGGACGTCCGGGCGTGCATCCCGGCTCCGCCCAGGGACTCGTCGTCGCTCTCCTCGCCGGTGGCCATCTTCACCAGCGGCGGCCCGCCCAGGAAGACCTTGGCCTTCTCCTTCACCATGATCACGTGGTCGGACATGCCGGGGACGTACGCGCCGCCGGCCGTGGAGTTGCCGAAGACGACGGCGACGGTGGGGATCCCGGCGGCGGAGAGCCGGGTGAGGTCGCGGAAGATGCCGCCGCCCGGGATGAAGATCTCCTTCTGGGACGGCAGGTCGGCGCCGCCGGACTCGACGAGCGAGATGCAGGGCAGCCGGTTGGCGGACGCGATCTCGTTCGCCCGCAGGGCCTTCTTCAGCGACCACGGGTTGCTGGCGCCGCCGCGCACGGTCGGGTCGTTGGCGGTGATCAGGCACTCGACGCCCTCGACGACGCCGATGCCGGTGACCAGCGAGGCGCCCACGGTGTAGTCGCTGCCCCACGCGGCGAGCGGCGACAGCTCCAGGAACGGGGTGTCGGGGTCGAGCAGCAGCTCGATGCGTTCGCGGGCGAGCAGTTTGCCGCGCTTGCGGTGCCGGGCGACGTACTTCTCGCCGCCGCCCGCGAGCGCCTTGGCGTGTTCCGCCTCGACCTCGGCCAGCTTGGCGAGCATCGCCGCCCGCCGCTCGGCGTAGCCGGGGCCGGCGGTGTCGAGCGCGGTTCCCAGTACGGTCACAACAGCTCCTCGGGTATGTCCAGGTGCCGGGCGCGCAGCCACTCCCCCAGGGCCTTGGCCTGCGGGTCGAACCGGGCCTGCGCCGCGGCGCCCTCGCCGAGCAGCCCGTCGACGGTGAAGTTCAGGGCCCGCAGCCCCGGCAGCACATGGCGGGCGACGGGCAGTTCGGCGGTCTCGGGCAGGAGGCGGCGGAAGCGGTCGACGGTGAGGGTGTGCGCGAGCCAGCGCCAGGCGGCGTCGGTACGGGCCCAGACGCCGACGTTCGCCGCGCCGCCCTTGTCGCCGCTGCGGGCCCCGGCGACCAGACCGAGCGGCGCCCGCCGGGTGGCGGTGACCGGCAGCGGGGCGGGCAGCGGCGGTTCCGGCACCGGCACCAGCGCGGCCGACTCCGTGACCGGCGGGATCGCCACCCGCTCCCCGTCCGGCAGGACGGCCATCTGCCGCACCTCCGCCCGGGGAACCGCCACCGCCTCGAACACCCCGTAGGGGGCGCCCTTGCCGGGTGGCGCGGTCAGCTGGAAACCGGGGTAACTGGCCAGCGCCAGCTCGACCGCGGCGCCGCTGACCACCCGCCCGACCGCCTCCTGGTCGGCATCCCGCACCACCAGCCGCAGCAGCGCGCCGGCCTCCTCCTGGACGTCGGCGTCGGCCCGGTCCGTACGGGCCAGCGTCCAGCGCACCTCGGCCGGCCGCCGGCCCGCCGCGTCGAAGGCCGCGGTCATCTGTGTCCGCACCAGCTCCGCCTTGGCCTCGATGTCCAGCCCGGTCAGCACGAAGGTGACCTCGTTGCGCCAGCCGCCGAGCCGGGTCAGCCCCACCTTGAGGTCCGGCGGCGGCGCCTCCCCGCGCACCCCGTCGATCCGCACCCGGTCCGGGCCGACCTGGGTGAGCCGCACGGTGTCCAGCCGGGTGGTGACGTCCGGCCCCGGATAGCGCGCGCCGGCCGTCTCGTACAGCAGCTGCGCGGTGACCGTCCCGGTGTCGACCACCCCGCCGGTCCCCGGATGCTTGGTGATCACCGCCGAGCCGTCCGCGGCGATCTCCGCGAGCGGGAAACCGGGCCGCCGCACGTCATGCCCCGCGAAGAAGGAGTAGTTGCCGCCGGTCGCCTGCGCCCCGCACTCCAGTACGTGCCCGGCCGCCACCGCCCCCGCCAGCCGGTCCAGATCCGTCGACGCCCAGCCGAAGTGCGCGGCGGCGGCCCCGCTGACCAGCGCGGCGTCCGTGACCCGCCCGGTGACCACCACCTCGGCCCGGCCCGCAGACAGGCCGCGATCCCCTCACCGCCGAGGTAGGCGTTGGCCGTGAGCACCCCGTCGCCCCAGCCCCGCCCCAGCAGATCGTCGCCCTCCACATGCGCCACCCGCACCGGCACCCCGACCTTCGCCGCCAACTCCCGTACGGCGTCCGCGAGCCCGGCCGGATGGAGCCCGCCGGCGTTGGTGACGATCCGCACGCCCCGCTCGACGGCGAGCCCGAGGGACGCCTCCAACTGCCGCAGGAAGGTCCGGGCGTAGCCGCGCGAGGGGTCCTTCAGCCGGTCCCGGCCGAGGATCAGCATGGTGAGCTCGGCGAGGTAGTCGCCGGTCAGGACGTCCAGCGGCCCGCCGGTCAGCATCTCCTCGAACGCGCTGAACCGGTCGCCGTAGAAACCGGAGGCGTTGCCTATCCGCAGCGGCCCGCCCCCGCTCACGCGGTGGCTCCCCCGGCCCCGGGCGCGCGCCCCTTCCCGGCGGTCCGGCGAACGCCTGCGCGATCCCCAGCCAGCGCTCCGCCTCCGCCCCCTCGGCACGCACCGACGGCAGGTCGTCGCGGTGTGCCCGCTGGGTCACCAGCAGGCAGAACTCCAGCGCGTCCGCGGTCACCCGCTGCCCGGCCCCGGCCGGCCCGTACGCCCAGACCGCCCCGTCCGGCGCCCGCAGCTCGACCCGGAACTCCGCGGCGGGCGGCGTGAGTTGATGGGCGGCGTAGGAGAAGTCCCGGGCGCGTACGCCGATCCGGGCGACATGCCGCAGCCGCACGGTGGGCAGCCGGGTGACGCCCAGCGCATCGGCGACGTCCTGCCCGTGCGCCCAGGTCTCCATCAGCCGTCCGGTCGCCATCGACGGGGCGCTCATCGGCGGCCCGAACCACGGCAGCTTCTCCCCCGCCGGCCGCTCGGCCAGCACCCGGAGCAGCTGCTCACGACCGGCCCGCCAGTCCGCGAGCAGCTCCGCCGGCGGCACCGCGGCGCCCGCCTCGGCGGCCTCGTCGACGAAGGTCAGCGGCGAGGCGAGCGCCTCCCGCGCGGCCCGCACGAACCCCTCCGGGTCGGTCGCCGACCGCAGCGCCTGCCGGTCCGTCCAGGCCAGATGCGCGATCTGATGCGCGACCGTCCACCCCTCGGCGGGCGTCGCCGTCGCCCACCGCCCGGCCGGCAACCCGGCCACCAGCCCGTCCAGCTCCTCGCTCTCGGCCCTGAGGTCCGCGAGAAGATCCGCCAAGACGGCACCGGGGTCACGATCGGACACGGGGCACTCCCCTCATCGGCCCCAACTGGCATGCCAGCGAGGCGTGTTGGCTCAGGCGACGGCGACTGGACGACTGCGCGGTCCGAGGGTGTCAGCGCGGGGAGAAACAATCAAGCATGCGTGAATGATTTTTGGCCGCACGACTTTTGGCCGCATGATTTTTGGCCGCATGTTTTTTGGCCGCGCGGGCGGGAGGAGGGCGGGGCGGTGCCCGCAGTCCGTGGTCCGTGGTCCGTGTCGCGGTCCGCGGTCCGTAGTCCGTGCCGCGGACCGATGAGCCGGCCGACCGTCATTGCGGTCGACCGTCGTTCCGGCCGCCCGTCATTGCGGCCGACTGTTCGTTCCAGCCGACCGTCATTCCGGCCGGCCGTCATTCCAGCCGCCCGCTACCGCCCCGCCGACCGCACCGCGCCCACACTCGCGAGGACCACCAGCCCGATCGCGACGATCTCCGGCCACCCCAGCGCCTGGCCCAGCACCAGGAACCCGGCGGTGGCCGCGGCGGCCGGTTCCAGGCTCATCATGACCGCGAAACCCGAGGCCGGAAGCTTGCGCAGGGCGAGCAGCTCCAGCGTGTACGGCAGCACCGACGACATCATCGCCACCGCGGCCCCCAGCCCCAGCGTGACCGGGTTGATCAGTGCGGCACCCGCGCTGACGACACCGAGCGGCAGACTGAGCAGCGCCGCCACGGTCATCGCCAGCGCCAGCCCGTCCGCCTGCGGGAAGCGCTGTCCCGTACGGGCGGAGAGCAGGATGTACGCGGCCCAGAGCCCGCCCGCGGCCAGCGCGCACCCCGCGCCGACCAGGTTCAGCCCGTCGAACCCCGCACGCCCCAGCAGCGCCACCCCGCCGAACGCCAGCGCCGCCCACACCAGACTGAGCAGCCGCCGCGAAGTGGCCACCGAGAGGATCAGCGGCCCGAGGAACTCCAGCGTGACCGCCGCCCCCAGCGGGATCCGGTCGATCGCCTGGTAGAAGAGCGAGTTCATCCCCGCCAGGGCCACCCCGAAGGCGAGCACCGTCCCCCAGTCGCCCCGCGAGTGGCCCCGCACCCTGGGACGACAGGCGACCAGCAGCACCAACGAGGCGACGACCAGCCGCAGCGTGACGACCCCGAGCGCCCCGGCCCGCGGGAAGAGCAGCACCGCCACCGACGATCCGAACTGCAGCGACACGATGCCGCCGATCACCAGCGCCACCGACCCGATCCGTCCGCGCGCCCCGGCGGCACCGGCACCCGCGGCCCCGGCCTCCGCCGTCAGCACCTCGGGCGAGGCCGGCACGGGCCGCGGAACCGCGGCCTCTCCGGAGCCCATGGCGGTAGCACCCGTCACCGACGTGACGGGTGTGACGGGTGTGCCCTCACCGGACGCGGCAATAGTCGAGTGGTCGTACGGGGTGGCGGAGACACGTCCCTCAGGACCGTCGGCGAAAGCATCCACATCCCCACGCTAAGGCCCGCCCATCCGGTCCGTGAAATGCTCTTCTTCCTCTTGTTATGCTCCGCGCGCATGAGCATCGAGCTGCGTCACTTCCGCTGCTTTCTCGCCATCGCGGACGCCCTGAGCATCACCCGCGCCGCCGAGCGCCTGCACCTCACCCAGCCGGCCGTCTCCCGCACTCTCCGCCAGCTCGAACAGGAACTGGGCCGCCGGCTCGTCGACCGCTCCACCCACCACCTCGCCCTCACCCCCGACGGCGCCTCCTTCCGCGACCAGGCGGCCATCGCCGTCACCGCCTTCGACCGCGCCCTGCGCCTCGGCCGGCACACCGCCTGGCCCCTCCGCCTGGGCCACGCCTGGTCCGCCGCCGGTACGGGCACCACCGCCCTGCTCCGCCGCTGGCGCCAGGTCCACCCCGACACCCCGCTCGAACTCCTCCGCATCGACGACCGCACGGCCGGCCTCACCCGCGGCGACGTCGACGCGGCCCTGCTCCGCGGCGAGGTCCACACCCCCGGCCTGCTCACCGCCCAGCTCACCACCGAACCCCGCGTCGCCGGCCTCCCCGCCGACGACCCGCTGGCCCGGCGCCCCGCCCTCTCCCTCAGCGACCTCGCCACCCGCACCATCGCCCTCAACACCGTCTCCGGCACCACCACCCTCGACCTGTGGCCCGCCGCGGCCCGCCCCACCTCCACCCTCCCCATCGCCAACCAGGACGACTGGTTCGCCGCCGTCACCGCCGGCCGCGCCGTGGGCGTCACCACCACCGCCACCGCCGACATGTACCCCCACCCCGCCATCGCCTACGTCCCCCTCACCGACGCCCCACCCGTCCCCGTCCTCCTCGCCTGGCGCGACGCCCCCGGCCACCCCCGCATCCCGGACCTCATCCACCTCGCGCGCGAGGTGATGGGAGGAGCGGAACAAGGAAGTAGGGAGGCGTGACGGGACTCAGACCCGGAACTCGCCGCGCTTCACGGCCGCGACGAACGCCGCCCAGCCGCCCGCGGGGAAGAACAGCGCCGGACCCTGCGGGACCTTGCTGTCGCGTACGGGGACGAGACCGGGGTGGCCGTCGGCAACCTCGACGCACGCGGCCCCCTCGCCGTTGCTGTAGCTGGACTTACGCCAGCCGGCTATGCCAGATGCCTCAGGAATCTTCTTCGTCATCTTCGTACTCTCTTAGGTAGCGACGGACCAGGTCGAGAGATGCGCTCTCCGGCAATGCCATGGAGCGAGCGATATCAAAGCGCTGGGTGAGCTGGCCGAACGCGCCGCGGGCGTCACCACCACGGCCACCGCTCCGGCTCGCGCGGGAGGTGATGGGGGGGAGCGGAACAAGGGGGT
This sequence comes from Streptomyces endophytica, assembly GCF_026153355.1. Taxonomy (GTDB): domain Bacteria; phylum Actinomycetota; class Actinomycetes; order Streptomycetales; family Streptomycetaceae; genus Streptomyces; species Streptomyces endophytica. The sequence goes on from NZ_CP110636.1 coordinate 1,263,646, forward strand.
AGGGAGGCGTGACGGGACTCAGACCCGGAACTCGCCGCGCTTCACGGCCGCGACGAACGCCGCCCAGCCGCCCGCGGGGAAGAACAGCGCCGGACCCTGCGGGACCTTGCTGTCGCGTACGGGGACGAGACCGGGGTGGCCGTCGGCAACCTCGACGCACTCAGCCCCTTCGCCGTTGCTGTGACTGGACTTACGCCAGCCGCTCAGAGCAGACGCGTCAGGAATTGTGTTCATCTCCGCACTCTCCCAGGTAGCTTCGAATCAGGTCGAGACTTCGACTTTCCGGCAGAGCCTCCGTGAAGAACGGCCGGCCGCCGACTGGTACCGGGCGGTCGTCCTGGTCGTCGTTGTCGCCGGCTGGGAGGGGTGGCGGGCTGCACCGACCGCAGCCCGCCGCCTCCCCGGCGGGACGCGCCCCGTCAGGCCGTACGAACTCCCGTTACGCGCCACCCGCCCGCGCCGTCAGTCCGAGCTGAACTTCTTCACCACGGCCCAGATCACGACGATGACGCCGATGGCCAGGATCAGCCATTCCCACCAGTCGAAGACGCCGTCGCCGCCGCCTCCGTAGGTGCCGGTGTGGTGGTAGTGGTGGGAATGGTGGGAGCCACGGGCCAGTAGCTCGTAGGCGAGGTCCCCCGTAATCGGCTTCATGGGGCGGAGGGTAGGGGGACGGGCAGCGGGGGCGCCACGGCGGCACGGGTTCTGTGACCGGGATGAGATGCGGGCGGGACGGGACGGGGGCGGGCGGACGCGCGGGCTCAGGCGGGGAAGCGGCGGGCGATCCGGCGCCAGGTGAGTTCCAGGAGGGCCGAGGCCACGAGGGCGACGGCGACGGCCGTCCACGGCATCACCGTGCCGACCAGGCGGAGGTCGAAGAAGGCCTGGAGCCACGGGGTCGCGAGGACGACGAGGAAGGCCACGGCCATGGTGAGGATGAGGGCGATCCGCCACCAGGTGTAGGGGCGGGCGATGGTCGCCAGGACCCACAGGGCGGTGAGGAAGAGGGTCAGGGTCGCGGCGCTGGTCTCGGCGGCGAGGGAGCCGGGCCCGGTGTAGTGGGCGCGCGCCAGGAGGTAGGTGGCGAAGGCGGCCAGGCCGGTGATGAGACCGGAGGGGATCGCATAGCGCATGACCCGGCGGACGAAGTGCGGACGGGCGCGTTCCTTGTTCGGGGCGAGGGCCAGGAAGAACGCGGGCACACCGATCGTCAGCGTGGAGAGCAGGGTGAGGTGCCGCGGCAGGTACGGGTACGGGATCTGCCAGCAGGCCACCAGGATGGCGAGCAGGACCGAATAGACGGTCTTGGTGAGGAAGAGGGTGGCGACACGGGTGATGTTGCCGATCACCCGGCGGCCCTCGGCGACCACCGAAGGCAGGGTCGCGAAGCTGTTGTTGAGCAGGACGATCTGGGCCACCGCGCGGGTGGCCTCGGAGCCGGAACCCATGGACACGCCGATGTCGGCGTCCTTGAGGGCGAGCACGTCGTTCACACCGTCGCCGGTCATCGCGACGGTGTGGCCGCGGGACTGCAGGGCGCCGACCATCTCCCGCTTCTGCTGCGGGGTGACGCGGCCGAAGACCGTGCCCTCGTCGAGGACGGCGGCCAACGCGTCCCGATCGGCCGGGAGTCGGGGCAGTTGGCGGGCGTCCACGGGAGCGTCGGCACCCGGCAGCCCGAGTTTGCCGGCGACCGCGCCGACCGAGACCGCGTTGTCGCCGGAGATGACCTTGGCATGCACCCGCTGCTCACCGAAGTAGCGCAGGGTGTCGGGCGCGTCGGGGCGCAGCCGTTGTTCCAGGACGACCAGCGCGGTGGGCCGGACATCCCGGGCGACCTCGGGGTCGTCCAGCTCGCGGGTGGCACGGGCGAGGAGCAGGACGCGCAGGCCCTGGGCGTTGAGGTCGTCGGTCTCGGTCAGGGTGCGGTCCGTCGGCGGCAGCAGGACGTCGGGGGCACCCAGCAGCCAGGTACTGGATTCTCCGTCCGGGCCGTTGAAGGACGCACCGCTGTATTTGCGGGCGGAGGAGAACGGGAGCGACCGGGTGCAGCGCCAGGACCCGTCCGCGGGATAGGCGTCGATGACGGCCTGGAGGGAGGCGTTGGGGCGGGGATCGGCGTCACCCAGGGCACTGAGGACCTGGCGGACGTAGGACTCGCTCTGGGCTTGGCGGGCGGGGGGCTCGTGGGTGGCGGGCTCGTGGGTGGAGGGCTGGTCGGTGGCGGGCCTGTCGGTGTCGGTGGCGGGCCTGGCGGGGGCGGTGGCGGTGGCGGGGTCGGCGTAGGACCCGCCCGGGCCGTCGAGGGACCCGCCCGTGCCGTCGAGGACGCGCAGGTCACAAACGTCCATGCCGCCCTCCGTCAGCGTTCCGGTCTTGTCCAGGCAGACCACGTCGACCCGGGCCAGACCTTCGATGGCGGGGAGTTCCTGGACGAGGCACTGTTTGCGGCCGAGCCGGATGACGCCGATGGCGAAGGCGACCGAGGTCAGCAGCACCAGCCCCTCGGGGATCATCGGGACGATGCCGGCGACCATCCGCCGGATCGCGGCGTCGCCGGGCAGCCCGAGGGTGAGCAGATGGCTGAGGATCAGGCCGAGCGCGGTCGGGATCATCATCCACGTCACGTACTTGAGGATCCGGCTGATGCCGGTACGCAGTTCGGAGTGGACCAGCGTGAAACGGCTGGCCTCCTCCGCGAGCTGCGCGGCGTACGCCTCGCGGCCGACCTTGGTCGCGGTGAAGGCGCCACCGCCCGCCACGACGAAGCTGCCGGACATCACCGGGTCCCCGGGCTTCTTCACGACCGGGTCGGCCTCGCCGGTGAGCAGCGATTCGTCGATCTCCAGCCCGTCGGTCTCCCCCACCTCGCCGTCGACCACGACCTTGTCGCCCGGGCCGAGCTCGATGACGTCGTCGAGGACGACCTCGGAGGTGGGGATACGGGAGGCGGTGCCGTCCCGGCGGACGGTCGGCTGCGCCTCGCCGATCACCGCCAGCTTGTCGAGCGTCCTCTTGGCGCGCAGTTCCTGGACGATGCCGATGCCGGTGTTGGCGACGATCACAAAGCCGAACAGCCCGTCCTGGATCGGCCCGACGATGAGGATGATCGCGAAGAGGACGCCGATGATCGCGTTGAAACGGGTGAAGACGTTGGCGCGAACGATCTCTACGGCGGAGCGCGAGGACCGCACGGGCACGTCGTTGACCTCACCCCGGGCAACGCGCTCGGCGACCTGGGCGGGGGTCAGGCCGGGGAGCGGTGAGGGGTGACTGGCAGGGGCGCGGCCGACGGACGACCGGCCGACCACTTCGGGACCACCCGGGGGGCTGTCGACCGGTCCGGCCCGCCCCGAGTCTGCCGGCTCGGGGTCGGCCGGCTCGCGATCGGCCGACTGCCGGTCGCCCGGTTCATGGTCCGCCCGATCCCGGTTTGTCGGCTCACGATCGGCCCGACCCCGGCTCGTCGGCTCACGATCGGCCCGTTCCCGCGCGCCCGGCTCACCACCGGTCGATTTTCGGCCACCCGATTCGCCGCTCGGTACGGGGTGCTCGGCTCCGGTTCGGGCCCGCTCCGTCATGCCCTCGACGTTACGGGCGAAATGCCAGGATCACCCGTCGGCCGACGGCCCAACGGGACAGAACCACCGATCGACCGGGATGCCCAACGAGACAGGATTACCCGTCAACCGGGAGACCCAACGGGAGTCGGCCGTCCGAACCCAACGGGAGTCGGCCGTCCGACCCAGCCGTCCGACCCAACGGAAGAGGACCGCCGCGCCGAACGGTCAGTGCGCGTCCGTAGCGGTCGCCGCCTGCTTGGCCGCGGCGTCACGCTTGATGGCGGCGTCACGCTTGCGGACGTACCAGATGCCCAGCAGGCCGAGGCCGCCGCCGGCCAGGCAGGTCCACACCCACCAGGCGTGACCGCGGTCGGCGAACCAGCCGTAGAAGGGGAGCTGGCCGAGGAAGAGCACGAACCAGATGATGGTGCCGCCGGTGATCGTGCCGACGACAGGGCCCTCGAGAGGCGCCGGGGCCTCGCGCAGTTCGGACTTCTTCCACATGGTGCTCAGCTTACGGGGGCCGGCCGGGCGGCCTTCCATCAGAGTTGCCGTTGAGTGCGGCCCGTACCCACCAAGGGTCTACGCGCGGAGATAGCGATCACTGCATTGTTTATTCATACTGAACCTTTCTGGATCTGACTGTTTTGAATCGTTGATTCATCCAATCTGATCCGGATAGTGATGCTCCTGTACGTGTTCCGGGCCCTCGGGCCCCTGCGCCTGCCCAGGCCCGTCCGACTGAGGTCCCGCATGTCCCCCTCGGCCACCACGCCGGTCGACACCCTTGAGAACCCGGCCCCGCAGCCCCCGAAGAACGGTTTCGACCGGTTCTTCAAGATCTCCGAGCGGGGGTCCACGGTCGGCCGTGAACTCCGCGGCGGGCTGGCCACGTTCTTCGCGATGGCCTACATCATCGTGCTGAACCCGATCATTCTTGGCTCCGGAGTCGACAAGTTCGGCCACCACCTCGACAACGGGCAGCTGGTCACCGCCACCGCCCTGATGGCCGGCCTGAGCACCGTCCTGATGGGCCTGCTCGGCAACGTCCCGATCGCCATCGCCGCCGGCCTCGGCATCAACGCCGTGGTCTCCCTCCAGCTCGCCCCCAAGATGAGCTGGCCGGACGCGATGGGCATGGTCGTGCTCGCCGGTCTGGTGCTGATGATCCTGGTCGCCTCCGGCCTGCGGCAGCGCGTCATGGACGCGATCCCCAACGGCCTGCGGCGCGCCATCGCGATCGGCATCGGCCTGTTCATCTCGCTGATCGGCCTGGTGGACTCCGGCTTCGTCAGCCGCAACCCGGACGCCGCGCACACCACCGTCCCGATGGGGCTGGGCCAGGGCGGTCAGCTCAAGGGCTGGCCGGTGCTGGTCTTCATCATCGGCCTGGCCCTGATGTTCGTGCTGGTCGTACGCAAGACCAAGGGCGCGATCCTGATCGGGATGGTCACCATGGCCGTCGTCGCGATCATCATCAACGCGGTCACCAACACCCCGGACGCGGCGTGGGGCCTGGCGGTCCCGAACGTCCCCGACAAGATCATCGGTGCCCCGGACTTCGGACTGATCGGCCACATCAGCCTCTTCGGCGGCTTCAAGGAAGTCGGCGTACTCACCGGCTGCCTGTTCGTCTTCACCGTGCTGCTCTCCGGCTTCTTCGACGCGATGGGCACCATCATCGGCGTCGGCGAGGAGGCCGGGCTGACCGACGAGAACGGCAACCTGCCGGGCATGGGCCGGATCCTGATGGTCGACGGCATCGCGGTCGCGGGCGGCGGCTTCGGCTCCGCCTCCGCGAATACCTGCTTCGTGGAGTCCACGGCCGGCGTCGGCGAGGGGGCCCGGACCGGCCTGGCGAACCTGATGACCGGCGGCCTCTTCCTGCTGGCGCTGATCTTCACGCCGCTGGCGACGGTGGTGCCCTCGCAGGCCGCCACCCCCGCGCTCCTCGTCGTCGGCTTCCTGATCATGGCCGCCAACGTGCGGGACATCGACTGGGGCGACCCCACCGTCGGCATCCCGGCGTTCCTGACGATCATCTCGATGCCGTTCACCTACAGCATCACCAACGGCATCGGCATCGGCGTGCTCGCCTACATCCTGCTGCGCACCGCCACCGGGCGCTTCAAGCAGATCCCGTGGCTGCTGGACGTCGTCGGCCTCTGCTTCCTGGTCTACTTCCTGCTGCACCCGATCGAGCTGGCGCTCGGGGTCAAGTAGCCGGCCGGCACTGCCTCCCTCGCCGCCCGCCTCCTTCCTCTACGGCAACGAACACGGAGAGTTATTTGTTCCTGCCTTAGAGTAGCGGAGAGTGAGGGATTTAGGTAGGCGGCCTGGGGTGCCTGCCGGGCACTCGGGCGCGGGGGCGGCCTCCTGGACGCACCTGAAGGCACCTGAACACCCGGACGCGCCTGGATGCACCCGGATGCGTTTGGGTGCACTGGGGACGTTCAGGTGACCGTTCCCCAGACGCCGAGGCGTTCGGTCTCGTCGACCGAGGTCTTGAAGCGTTCATCGAAGTCTTCGCGGATGAGTGTCCGGACGACATAGTCCTGGACGCTCATTCCGCGTTTTGTGGCGTGCTGCCGAATGCGCTCCAGCAGCTCCCCGTCCACGCGCAGGCTGAGCACTCGCGATCCCATACGGACACGGTCCCGCCCCTGAGCGGTCAGGTGTGTCACTTTCCGCCGCGTCCTCACTCATATGGGTGATCCGCGAGGAGTAGCAGCTTCTCGCTTTCCTTAGAGAGGGTAATGAGTTATGCTAAAGACCATGCCGGAACTGTCCCACTCCCAGCCGGAAGGCGGGGAGGGCTCCCCAGAGGACGCGGCCGCGGTCAATGCCCTGCGGTCCGCCGTGATGCGCCTGTCCCGCCGCCTGAAGCACCAGCGGGTGGACGAATCGCTGACGCCCACCGAGATGTCGGTGCTCGGAATGCTGGCCCGGTGCGGCCACGCCACCCCCGGCGAGCTGGCACGCAAGGAGCATGTGCAGCCGCCGTCGATGACCCGCATCGTGGCCATGCTGGAGGCCAAGGGACTGGTCCGGCTGGAGCCCCACCCCGACGACCGCCGCCAGAAGGTCGTCACCCAGACCGAAGAGGCCGAGGCGATGCTGGAGGAGAGCCGCCGTCGGCGCAACGCCTGGCTCGCCGAGCTGGCCTCCGGACTGGACGAGGACGAGTGGGCCAAGCTCCGGGCCGCCGCGCCCGTACTGGAGAAGCTGGCACAGCTGTAGAGAACACGAGGCCGAGGAGGCGAACCCACTTTGAGTACGGGATCCGGAGCACACTCCGCCCCCGCACCGAACTCCTACGACAACGCGGTTCACGGTGACGCGACTTACGGCGACACCGGTCACGATGGCACGGTTCACGGTGACGCCGTTCACGCCGTTCACGCCGTTCACGATGACGCCGTTCACGATGGATCCGTTCGCGGAGACGCCGCGCACGGCGGCGCGAACTCGGATACCGCGATACCGATCCGCTCCACTTCGGCCGATGTGACCGCATCCGATGTGACCATGCCTGAGGTGACCACACCTGAGGTGACCAGGGCCGACGCGGCTGGGGGCGAGGCGGCCAAGACCACCTCGCACATCCGGGCCCGTGGCGGGCGTATCCCGGCCCCTGCCTCCGCCTCCGCCCCCGCGCCCGCGCCCGCCCCCGGCGCCCGTATAGCCAACGGTCCCGCTGCCGCGCCGCGCACAGAAACACCGCGTAAGGGCACGTTCAGTTCGCTCCGGATTCGTAACTACCGTCTGTTCGCCACGGGACAGATGGTGTCCAACACCGGTACCTGGATGCAGCGCATCGCCCAGGACTGGCTGGTGCTCAGCCTTACCGGTTCCTCCGCCGCGGTCGGTATCACCACCGCGCTGCAGTTCCTGCCGATGCTGCTGTTCGGCCTCTACGGCGGGGTGATCGCCGACCGCTTCGCCAAGCGCAAGCTGCTGCTGCTCACCCAGTCCGCGATGGGCCTCACCGGCCTCGCCCTCGCCGCGCTCACGCTCACCGGGCACGTCCAGGTGTGGCACGTCTACCTGGTCGCCTTCCTGCTCGGCCTGGTCACCGTCGTGGACAACCCCGCCCGCCAGGCGTTCGTCTCCGAGATGGTCGGCCAGGACGAACTGCGCAACGCCGTCAGCCTCAACTCCGCCAACTTCCAGTCCGCGCGCCTGATCGGCCCCGCCGTCGCCGGTGTCCTGATCACCGCCTTCGGCAGCGGCTGGGCCTTCCTCCTCAACGGCCTGTCCTTCGTGGCACCGGTCGCCGGTCTGCTGATGATGCGGACCGCCGAACTCCACAAGGTCGACCGCGTCCCGCGCAGCAAGGGCCAACTGCGCGAGGGCCTGCGCTATGTGTCCGGCCGCCCCGACCTGATCTGGCCCATCGTCCTGGTCGGGTTCATCGGCACCTTCGGCTTCAACTTCCCGATCTGGCTGACCGCGTTCGTCTATCACGTCTTCCACCAGGGCGCCGGTACGTACGCCCTGTTCAACGGCCTGATGGCGGCCGGCTCGCTGATCGGCGCGCTGCTCGCGGCCCGCCGTGGCAGCTCGCGGCTGCGGCTGCTGGTGGGCGCTGCACTGCTCTTCGGCCTCCTGGAGGTCACCGCCGCGCTCGCCCCGTCGTTCTGGGTCTTCGCGGCGCTGCTCGCCCCGATCGGCATGGTCGGCCTGACGATCAACGTCACCGCCAACTCCAGCGTCCAGATGGCCACCGACCCGCTGATGCGGGGCCGGGTGATGAGCCTGTTCATGATGGTCTTCATGGGCGGCACCCCGCTGGGTGCCCCGATCGTCGGCTGGGTCACCGACGCCTTCGGCGCCCGGATCGGCTTCCTGGCCGGCGGTCTCATCTCCATGGCGGCCGCGGCCCTGATCGGCCTGATCCTCGCCCGGGTCGGCGGCCTCCGCCTCAAGATCGACCTGCGCCCCGGCCACCCGCACGTCAGGTTCGTCCCCCGGGCCCCGGCAGTACGCGGTCCGAGGGGCAGGAGCTGGCTCCGGCGGCGTAGGCGCACGGCGTAGGGGGCGGCGTACGGCGGCTCGGCTGGTTCGTCGAGCCGAGCCACCGAGCGCGTGGCTTCTCCGGCTTGCTCCCGGCCCGGTCTCCCCGCCCTCAGGGCGTCAGGGCGTGGTGCGGCGCTGGTCGTCGCTGGTTTGGCGGAGGCGCTCGGTGTGGCGGGTGAGGTCGTCGATGCGGGCGGCGAGTTGGGGGTGGCGGTGCTGGAGGTGGGGGCGGGTGGCGGTGAGTGGGGCGATGAGCCGGGCGGCGTCGTCGTCGCCGAGGGCCTGGCCGAGTTCTTCGAGGGGCGTGCGGGCGGCGGTGGGCAGGTCGGTCAGGGCGGCGATCTGGCCGGCGAGGCGCCGCAGGTCGGCGGCGTTGTGGCGGGCCCAGGCGGTGACGCTGCGGTCGGCGGCGCGGCGGTCGCGGGTGGCCTTGACGCGTTGCTCGCCGGTGGTGCCGGTGGCGCCGGGGCGGAGCCGCAGATAGCGGCGTTCGGCGGCCTGGCGGCTGGCCACTCCGAGCGGTTCGGCCAGGTCGGCCCAGCTGGCGCCGGCCTCCCGGGCGGTCTCGATCAGCCCCGTCTCCCACGTCGCCAGCCGCTCACGTACCGCGCGCAACAACAGCAGCGAGGCCAGCACCTGCTCGACATGGCTGCCCTCCGCGGCTGACGGGGCGTTCCCCGCCGCCGCATGGTCCGGCTCGCCGGCCGGGGCGTCGGTCTCCGTCGTGCGGGCGGTGCGCAGGGCCTCGTCGATGGCGCGGAGCGCAGCCGTGGCGGCGGGGAAGGACGCGGGTGCGGCGCTCTGGGGCTGTTCGTCGTCTGCGGGCACGGGTCTCTCCTTCGCGACGTATCGGCGACAAGACGCGGGACACCACGAGGTCGGTGCCCGTCTCGGGGCAAGACCTCACGTTGTCCGGACCTCGGTGTCAACTCGCCGATGACGTTCCCTATGTCATCCACCCGATGACAAAGTACCGCGGGAGTCAGGCGAAGCGCACGACCGAGGACGGGGAACCGGTCGCTTCCGGTCGCGGCCGTACGGGGTCCGGCTGCGCCACACTGACCGCATGAGACTCTTCGCCGCCGTCCTGCCGCCCGCCGCCGTGCTCGACGAACTCGCCGCCGAGGTGGCGCTGCTGAAGAAGCTTCCCGCGGCCGAGCGTCTGCGCTGGAGCGCACGGGACGGCTGGCATTTCACCCTCGCCTTCTACGGCGAGGTCCCCGAGGACACCGTGCCCGAGCTGCGGGAACGGTTGGGCCGGGCGGCCCACCGCCGGGATCCGTACGAGCTGCGGATCGCCGGCGGTGGCCGTTTCGCGGACCGGGTGGTGTGGGCCGGCGCGGACGGCGACCGTCCCGCCATGCGCAAGCTGGCCGACTCGGCGGCGGCCGCGGGCCGGCGGGTGGGTCTCGACGTGGACGAGCACCGCCCCTACACCCCGCACCTCACCCTCGCCCGGAACCGCGTCGGGCATCTGAAGCTCGCCCCGTACGCGGCCGCCCTGAAGGAATTCAGCGGCCGTTCCTGGACGGTCGGGGCGCTCTCCCTGATGCGCAGCCATCCGCCGGCCCCCGGTACGGCCGGAGCGCAGTCCCACTACGAAGAGGTCGCGTCCTGGCCGCTGGGCGAGTGAGGAGGGCGGACGGTACGGCCCGGTGAAATGTTCGGGTCCACCCCGGTTACGCTCAGAGGGTGGACCCGAAGACCCGTAACCGCATCATGTCCGGCCTGCTCGCCGTGCTGCTCATCGTCGTGATCGTGGCGGCAGCGCTGCGCTGACGCCCACCCGGACGCGACGTGCGCGGCCCGCGGCTCACGTATCAGGACCGACGGATCAGAGCTCGTGGATCGCGTCCGCAGGCACGGCTTGCGAGCGAACCGGGGTTCACCAGGCGAACGCCTCCGGGGACGGTCCGGGGCCGGGGAAGATCTCGTCCAGCGAGGCGAGCAGCTCGTCCGGGAGTTCCAGCTCGATGGCGCGCAGCGCGGAGGCGAGCTGTCCTGCGGTGCGCGGGCCGACGATCGGGCCGGTGATACCGGGCCGGGTCAGCAGCCAGGCCAGGGCGACCTCGCCGGGCTCCAGGCCGTGCTTGTCGAGCAGGTCCTCGTAGGACTGGATCTGCGCGCGGGTCTTCGCGTCGTTGAGCGAGTCGGCCGAGCGGCCGGAGACCGACCGGGCGCCGCCGCCCTCGCGCTCCTTGCGGAGTGCGCCGCCCAGCAGCCCGCCGTGCAGCGGGGACCAGGGGATGACGCCCAGGCCGTAGCCCTGCGCGGCCGGGATGACCTCCATCTCGGCACGCCGCTCGAAGAGGTTGTAGAGGCACTGCTCGCTGACCAGCCCGTACGAACCGCGGCGCGCGGCCGTCTCGTTGGCGCGGGCGATGTGCCAGCCGGCGTGGTTGGAGGAGCCGGCGTAGAGGATCTTGCCCTGCTGGACGAGGACGTCGATGGCCTGCCAGATCTCGTCCCAGGGGGTGTCCCGGTCGACGTGGTGGAACTGGTAGAGGTCGATGTAGTCGGTGCCCAGCCGCTTGAGGCTGGCGTCCACCGCGCGCCGGATGTTGACGGCGGAGAGCTTGTCGTGGTTGGGCCAGGCCGCCTCGCCGTCCGGGGCCATGTTCGCGTAGACCTTGGTGGCCAGCACGGTCTTGTCGCGCCGGCCGCCGCCCTTGGCGAACCACGAGCCGACGATCTCCTCGGTGCGGCCCTTGTTGTCGCCCCAGCCGTAGACGTTGGCGGTGTCGAAGAAGTTGACGCCCGCGCTGAGCGCCGCGTCCATGATCGTGTGGCTGTCGGCCTCGTCCGTCTGCGGGCCGAAGTTCATCGTCCCGAGGACGAGTCGGCTGACCTTGAGTCCGGTGCGTCCGAGCTGCGTGTACTTCATGGTCGTTCAGCCAACGCCTTTAAGTGCGCTCTAGGCAAGTGCCGTTGGCTGTTGGCCCCACGTACCCGTCTCTCCCGCCGCGGGGCGCTGCGCTTTGCGGTGCCTCCCACGTACTTGGCCGTCCCGCCGTGGTGGTTTCTCGCCGTTGCGCTTTGCGGCGCCCCGCACGTACCTGTCTGCGGCGCCGCGGGGCTCGCTCGCCGTTGCGCCTGCGGCGGGCTAGGTGGTTGTCGGGTGCGGTGACGGACCTCCGGGGCCGGTCGTGTGGACTGCTGACGCTTTACGTCCACACAACCGGCCCCTCCGGCCCGTCCCCTCCCGTTGGGGAGGAAGTTAAGGCCGGTGGGGGTGCACGTAATGCCCACGTGACCGCAGGCAACAGACCAGATCCGCCCCCAACCAGCTCTTACCTCCCACTCACGGGAGGGGCTGGACCGGAGGACGAAGTCTGGAGGGCCGGCACCGCACCCAAAACACCACGCCCGCCGCCAGGCGCAACGGCGAACAACACCCGCGGCGGGAGAGACGGGTACGTGGGAGGCGCCGCCAAGCGCAACGGCGAGCAAGCCCCGCGGCGGGACAGCCAGGTACGTGGGAAGCCAGCCAAGCGCAGCGGACAGGCTCAGACCAGGGGGGCCTGGTACGCCCGCCCGACCCCCCACCCCTGGTGCATCGCGTCGGCGAAGGAGGACGCGAGGAGGTGTTCGCCCCGCTCGGAGGGGTGGGTGCCGTCGTAGGTGGCCAGGTCGATGTGCCAGCCCGGCGGTTCGGAGGCCAGCAGCAGCGGCGAGGTGGGGGTGGACAGGTCGGCGACGGCCTTGGCCAGGAGCTCGTTGAAGTGTGCGCACTCCGCGCCGAACGCCGGGTCCGCCGCCGCCCGCACGTTGGGAATGACCGGCATCAGCACCGCCCGTAGGTGCGGCGCCGCGGCCCGGGCGCCGGCCACGAACTCGCGGACGTTCTCCGCGGTCTGGGCGGCGTTCGTGTAGAAGCCGAGGTCTATCAGGCCGAGCGAGACCAGCAGGGTGTCGGCGCGGTGGTGGCGGACCGTCTCGCCGATCATCGGTGCCATGTGCAGCCAGCCCTCGCCCCATCCGGCGAGGTGTCCGCGGGCGGACTCGGGGAAGTCCGGGTCGCGGTAGGCGTGCGAGGTGGCGGCGTCCTCGGCGGGGTCGTGGAGCGTCCGGCGCGGCCCGACGATCCGGTACGGGCCGCCGAAGCAGGCGTTCAGGTGCTGCCACATCCGGTATCGCCAGGTGTAATCGCCGGCGCTCCCGATCGTCATCGAGTCGCCGACGAACATGATCCTCATCCGGCCATGATGTCCGAGAACCCCTACTGCCGGGTACGTGACGCTGGCCACGCCGGGTGCGCCCGGTCTGCCGCCGGCCTCCCGGGGCCCGCGCCCGGCCCCGCGGATGGCAGTCTGTGCCCATGCGTTCGCTTCTGTGCGCGGCCGGTGCCGCGGGGGCCTTGTGGGTGGGGGCGGTGGCGGTGGTGCCGGCCGCCGCCGATGAGCCGGACGGCTTCACGATCGGCGATCCGCGGATCACCGAGTCCAGCGGCCTGGCCGCCAGCCGCGCGCACCCCGGCATCTACTGGACCCACAACGACAGCGACGACGGCCCGTACGTCTACGCCGTGGACGGCAGGACGGGCCGCACCGTCGCCCGGATCACCCTGCGCGGCATCGGGGCGCCGCGGGACGTGGAGGCGATCTCGCTCGGCCCGGACGGCGACCTCTACCTCGGCGACATCGGCGACAACCTCGGCGGCACCTGGGACCACGTCTGGATCTACCGCTTCCCCGAACCGAAGCGGCTGCGCGACGCCACGGTGACGGCGACCCAGTACACCGTGAAGTACGCGGACGGCCCGCGGGACGCCGAGGCGCTGATGGTGCATCCCCGGACCGGCCGGGTCTACATCGCCAGCAAGAAGCAGGACGGCGGCGGCGCGCTCTACGAGGGGCCGCGGCATCTCACCTCGTCCGGGGTCAACACGTTCCGCAAGGTCGCGCCGGCCGACCTGTGGGTGACGGACGGGGCGTTCTCGCCCGACGGCACCCGGCTGGTGCTGCGCGGTTACTTCGGCGCGCGGATCTTCCGCTGGGAGAACGGCCGTCCCGAGGACCTCGGCAGCGTGGGCGTGCCGATGCAGCAGCAGGGCGAGTCGGTCACCTTCACCCCCGACGGCCGGACGCTGATGTACGGCTCGGAGGGCCGGGACAGCGAGGTCACTCCGGTGGGCCTGAGCAGCGGCCAGCTGCCGGACTCGGCCCGGGCGGGTGGCGGGGAGGACGGCGGGAAGGGGTCCGACTCCGCGTCGGGCAGGGGGAGTTCGGGCGGCAAGGACCTCAACCCCAGCTACGCCAAGGGCGCGCTGGTGCTCGCGGTGGCGACGGCTCTGGTCGTGGTGGTGCGCAGGTTGCTGCGGCGGCGCTCGTAGCGGGGGCGCGCCCGGGAGCGGCGTCCTGGGAGGGGCGTGCCCAGGAAGGGCGTGCCTAGGAGGGGCCGTCCGGTGCCGGCCGCAGTTCGTAGTGCAGGGTCCGTTCCCGCTTCAGCCGGTGCAGCAGGGGCACCAACAGGCCGTGGATGAGCGGGTACTTCCGGGTCAGGGAGCGTTCGGCCCGGCGGTATGCGCGGGTCTGCGGGTCCAGCAGTCGTACCCGGGCGTTGACGGTGGGGCCGGTGGGGCGGCCGCGCCAGGTGCAGGCGCAGATCTCCACGTCCGGGAAGTTCCGCATCCGCTTGGCCTTGCCGGCGCTGCCGTAGGTGCGGAAGTAGGCGTGGTCCCCGTCGACGGCGAGGTTGACCGGGGTGCCGACGCCGGTGCCGTCCCGCTTGTACGTGGTCAGCAGGACCGCCCCTTGCCGCTCGAAGGGGGCGAGGTCGGGGCTCGGGGGAGTCGTCATGCCCCCATACAGGCATATCCGGGCGGTTTCGTCACTCTGCGATGCCTCCGTACGGGTGGCGCTCCGGGGGCCCGTTCGGGTGGTCGTGCGGTCCGGCACCGGGCGGGCGCCGGACAGGCGCGTGACAGGCGCGGACATACCACCGGCCCCGGCGGTCGCCCGCGGGGCCGGTGGTGACGTGTGGTGCGGAACCCGCCGTTACAGCTGGCCGATGACGTAGTCGATGCAGGCCGTCAGGGCCTCGACGTCCGACGGCTCGATCGCCGGGAACATCGCGATGCGCAGCTGGTTGCGGCCGAGCTTGCGGTAGGGCTCGGTGTCGACGATGCCGTTGGCGCGCAGGACCTTGGCGACGGCGGCGGCGTCGACCTCGTCGGTGAAGTCGATCGTGCCGATGACCTGCGAGCGCTTGGCCGGGTCGGTGACGAACGGGGTGGCGTACTTGGCGTCCTCGGCCCAGCCGTAGAGGGTGCGCGAGGAGGTGGCGGTGCGGCGCACCGCCCAGTCCAGGCCGCCCTGGCCGTTGATCCACTCCAGCTGCTCGTTGAGCAGGAAGAGGGTGGACAGCGCCGGGGTGTTGTACGTCTGGTTCTTGCGGGAGTTGTCGATCGCCGTGGGGAGCGAGAAGAACTCCGGGACGTGGCGGCCGGAGGCGTGGATCCGCTCGGCGCGCTCGATGGCGGCCGGGGAGAACACGCCGATCCACAGGCCGCCGTCGGAGGCGAAGGACTTCTGCGGGGCGAAGTAGTAGACGTCGGTCTCGGCGATGTCGACCGGGAGGCCGCCGGCGCCGGAGGTGGCGTCGACCAGGACGAGGGCACCGTCGTCGGCGCCCGCCACCCGCTTGATGGGGGCGGCGACACCGGTCGAGGTCTCGTTGTGGGTGAAGCCGTAGACGTCCACGCCCTGCTCGGCCGACGGCTCCGGGTGGTCGCCCGGGTCGGCGGAGATGACGGTGGGCTCGTCCAGCCACGGCGCCAGCTTGGCGGCCTTGGCGAACTTGGAGGAGAACTCACCGAAGGAGAGGTGCTGGGACTTGCGCTCGATCAGGCCGTGCGTCGCGACGTCCCAGAACGCGGTCGAGCCGCCGTTGCCGAGGACGACCTCGTAGCCCTCGGGGAGCTGGAAGAGGTCGCGCACGCCGTCGCGCACCTTGCCGACCAGGTTCTTGACCGGCGCCTGGCGGTGGGACGTGCCGAGGAGGGAACTGCCGGTGGCGGCCAGGGCGGCCAGCGCCTCCGTCCGCACCTTGGAGGGGCCCGCGCCGAAGCGTCCGTCGGCGGGCTTGATGTCAGCGGGAATCTGGATATCAGCCACGGACGAAGCCTAATCCGTCACCGTGCGCGGTCCGGCGGCACGTCCAGACGGTGAGATGGCGGCGCGTCGTCCGTGGACAGGGCGCGGGGCGGCGGGGCGGGGCGGTGCTACGGCGACAGCAGGGGGCTACGGGTCGGTGGCGTACAGCGCGGTGATGCCGGCCGCGGCCTCGGCCAGCACGCGGCGGGCCTCGGGCGGGGCGAGCACCTCCAGCGCGTCGCCGAACTGCAGCAGCTGCCGCACGGCGCGCAGCACGGGGAAGGCCAGCTCGATGACGGCCCACTGCTCGTCGTGGTCCCCGGCCTCCCGGGCACCGACACCGTCCGCCTCGCCGCCCCCGATCCCGTTCCCGTGCCCGGGCCCGGGCCCGTCCCGGTCACCCGTACGGGGCGGGCCGGTCAGGGCGCCGCCCAGGATCCGTACCGCGAGGTCCAGCCGGTCGCGGCGGATCCGGGCGGTCACCCGGACGTCGGTGGGCCGGTCCTCCACCTGGCGGCGCAGCTGCTGCCAGACCTCGGACAGCTCCACGCCCGGCCGGCGCCGCACCGGGGCGTCGGTGACGACCGCGGACGCGACCCGGTCGGCCCGGAACAGCTGTGGCCTGCCGCGCCGGTCCGCGACGAGGTACCAGGTGCCGGCCTTCGCCACCAGCCCGTAGGGGTCGACGGTGTACGTGCGCAGCCGGGTCTCGCCGCTGTGGCGGTAGCGGATCCGCAGCCGCAGGTCGGTGAAGACGGCAGTCTGCAGCGCGTCCAGGTCGGCCGCCGGGCGGGGGCCGCCGAGCCAGCGGTCCGGGTCGACGAGGATGCGGCGGCCGGTCAGTTCCGCGGCCGGCCGGTGCGGGGCGGGCAGCGCCGCCATCACCTTGCGCAGCGCCGAACCGAGCGCGTCGTCCAGCCCGAGGGCGGTGTGGGCGCCCTGCGCGGCGAGGACGAACAGGGCGCGGGCCTCGTCGGTGGTCATGCCCGTGACGTCGGTGCGGAAGCCGGGCAGCAGGGCGATGCCGCCGTGCCGGCCGCGCTCGGCGTAGACCGGCACGCCGGCCGCGGACAGTGCCTCGACGTCGCGGTAGACGGTGCGGGGGGAGACCTCCAGCCGCTCGGCGAGTTCCCTGGCCGGGACCTGGCCGCGGGTCTGGAGCAGCAGCAGGATCGACAGCAGGCGGTCCGATTTCACACCCCGATTTATATATGACGGTGGGTGTCAACTTATCCCGCGAGAGTACGGGGCATGGAGATCAACGACCTCGCCCCGCAGCCCGCCGCACCGGCCCCGACCGCGCTCGACACCGCCGCCCTCGCCCGGGCCGTCCGCGGCCCCGTCCTGTTCCCCGGCGACGACGGGTACGACGCCGAGCGCACCGGCTTCCAGCTGGCGCACCCGCACCGGCCGGCCGTCATCGTCGGGGCGGCGGGCGTCGACGACGTGGTCGCCGCGGTGCGGTTCGCCGGCGCGCACGGCCTGCCGGTCGCCGTCCAGGCCACCGGGCACGGCCTGGCCGCCGGCACCGACGGCGGCCTGCTGATCACCACGAAGCGGATGGCCGGGGTCACGGTCGATCCGGTGGCCCGCACCGCGCGGGTGGCGGCCGGCGCGGTCTGGGGCCAGGTCGTCGAGGCGGCCGCCCCGCACGGACTCGCGCCGCTCAACGGCTCGTCCCCGGGCGTCGGCGTCATCTCGTACACCCTCGGGGCGGGGTGGGTGTCCTGGCCCGCACCTACGGCTACGCCGCCGACCACGTCCGCGCCGTGGACCTGGTCACCGCCGACGGCCGGCTGCGCCACGTCACCGCCGAGCGGGACCCCGAGCTGTTCGGGGCACTGCTCGGCGGCGGCCACGGCCTCGGCGTGGTCACCGCGATGGAGTTCGCGCTGATGCCGGTGGCCCGGCTCTACGGCGGCCAGCTGGTGTTCGGCGCCGAGCACGTCGACGACGTACTGGCCGCGTATCTGCGCTGGACGGAGACCGTGCCCGACGAACTGACCTCGTCCGTCGCCCTGATCGCCTACCCCGACCTGCCGCAGCTGCCCGAGCAACTGCGCGGCCGGTATCTGGCGCATGTGCGCATCGCCTACACGGGCGGCGCGGAGCGGGGCGAGCAACTGGTGGCGCCGCTGCGGGCGGTGGGCCCGCGGGTCGGCGACGACCTGCGCGAGATGCCGTACGCCGAGTCGCACACCATCCACCGCGACCCCAGCGACCCGCACGCCTACGACGGGGACAACGCGCTGCTCAGCGATCTGGACGCGGCGGCGCTGCGCCGGGTGGCACGGCTCACCGGGCCGGCCGCGCCGACCATGTGCGTGGTGCAGCTCAATCACCTCGGCGGTGCGCTGGCCGCCCCGGCCGGCTCCGGCACCGTCGGTCACCGCGCCGCCCGTTACGCGCTGCGCCTCCTCTCGCCGCTCCAGGGCGACGACCTGGGGACCGTACGGGCGCTGCACGCCGAGGCGCTGGCCGCCGTCGAGCCCTGGCGGCTCGGCCGGAGCGTGAACTTCCTCTTCGGCCGCCACGGGGAGCGGCCGGACGCCGCGGAGGTCGCCCGCAGTGTCCACGACGCCGCCGCGCGGCGCCGGCTCGCCGCCCTCTCGTCCCGTCTCGATCCGCAGCGCCTCTTCCGCTTCCACCCGGCCACGGCCGCCACACCGGACGGCCCGCGGGCCGTCGCATGACCCCGCCCCAGTGGGCAGGCTGGAGACATGGCTGAGCGCACGCAGACGGAGCAGCGGAACCTGGCCCGGGAACTGTCGGCCGCGGTGCGGGGGGAGGTCTCGTTCACCGCGGCCGACCGGGCGCTGATGACGATGGACGCGTCCAACTACCGCCGGGTGCCGCAGGCGGTGGTCGCCCCCAGGGACGCCGATGATGTCGCCGCGGCACTACGGGTGTGCCGGGAGCACGGCGTGCCCGTGGTGCCGCGCGGCGGCGGGACCAGCATCGCGGGGCAGGCCACCGGCGTCGGGGTGGTCCTGGACTTCACCCGCCACATGCGGCGGATCGTTTCGCTGGACCCGGCGGCGCGCACCGCCGTCGTCCAGCCCGGCGTGGTCCTGGACGACCTGCGGGCGGCGGCCGGCGCCCACGGGCTGACCTTCGGCCCCGACCCGTCCACGCACAGCCGCTGCACCCTCGGCGGCATGATCGGCAACAACGCCTGCGGCTCGCACTCGGTCGCCTGGGGCACCACCGCCGACAACGTCCGCGAACTGGCCCTGCTCACCTACGGCGGCGAGGGCGTACGGGCCGGCCGGGGCGCCGACGCCACCGGCGCCCCCAGCGGCCTCCCGCCGCGTCTGCGGGACGGCGTGAAGGCCCTCGTCGACCGCGAACTGGCCCTGCTGCGCACCGGCTACCCCGACCTCCCCCGCCGCATCTCCGGCTACGCCCTCGACGCGCTGCTGCCGGAACGGGGCACCGACCTGGCCCGTGCCCTCACCGGCAGCGAGGGCACCCTCGGCGTGCTGACCGAGGCGACCGTACGGCTGGTGGAGACCCCCGCGGCCCGGGCGCTCGCCATCCTCGGCTACCCGGACGAGGGCGCCGCCGCCGAGGCCGCCCACACCCTCCTGGTCCGGCGTCCGTTGACCGTCGAGGGCATGGCCGCCGATCTGGTGGGCGACGCGGCCGGGCTGCCCCGGGGCGGCGCCTGGCTGTTCGTGGAGACGGGCGGTGCGAGCCCGGCGGAGGCGGCGGCCAACGCCGAGGCGCTGTGCCGGGCGGCGGCCGCGGACGGCAGCACCGACCACACCGTCGTCACCGATCCGGCCGGCCAGCGCACGCTGTGGCGGATCCGCGAGGACGCCTCCGGCACCGCGACCCGTATGCCGGACGGCTCGGAGGCGTGGCCCGGCTGGGAGGACTGCGCCGTCCCGCCCGACCGGCTCGGCCCCTACCTGCGGGACTTCCGCGCCCTGCTGGCGCAGCACGGCCTGCGCGGCACCCCCTACGGCCACTTCGGCGACGGCTGCATCCACATCCGCATCGACTTCGACCTGCTCACCCCGCCCGGTATCCGCCGCTTCCGCGCCTTCTCCCACGACCTGGCCGGACTCGTCGTCGCGCACGGCGGCTCGCTCTCCGGCGAACACGGCGACGGGCAGGCCCGCGCCGAACTCCTGCCGAAGATGTACGGACCCGAACTGGTCGGTCTCTTCGGCGACTTCAAGACGCTCTGGGACCCGGCCGCCGGCCTCAACCCGGCATGCTCGTGCGCCCCGCCCGGCTCGACGACAACCTCCGCTTCGACCCGCTGCCGAGGAAGCCGGTCCCGGTCGCCTTCGGCTACCCGCACGACGGCGGTGACTTCACCGCGGCCGTCCGCCGCTGCGTGGGCGTCGCCAAATGCCGCAACGCCGCGAGCGCCCCCGGCTCCCCGGACGTGATGTGCCCGTCCTTCCGCGCCACCGGCGAGGAACAGCACTCCACCCGCGGCCGGGCCCGCCTGCTGCACGAGATGCTCGCCGGCGAGGTGCTCACCGACGGCTGGCGGTCCCCCGAGGTGCGCGACGCCCTCGACCTGTGCCTGTCCTGCAAGGGCTGCCGCAGCGACTGCCCGGTCGGCGTCGACATGGCCACGTACAAGGCGGAGTTCCTGCACCACCACTACGAGGGCCGGCTGCGCCCCGCCGCCCACTACACCCTCGGCCGCCTCCCCCAATGGCTGCGCCTCGCGGCCCCCGTGGCGCCCGCCGTCAACGCCCTGTCCCGCACCCCCCTCGCCGCCACCCTGGCGGGCCGCCTCGCGGGTCTCACCCCGGAGCGGCCGCTGCCGGCGCTGGCCACGAAGACCTTCACCCGGTGGTGGTGGCAGCGGCGGCGAGGGGAAGGAACGGCAGGAAGCACCTCCGGTCGCCCGGTCATCCTCTGGCCCGACACCTTCACCAACCACCTCGCGCCCCAGGTCGGGCGCGCCGCCGTCCAGGTCCTCGAAGCCGCCGGACTGCGCCCGTTGCTCCCCCCGACGGCACCCCCGCGCCCCGGCCTCCGCCTCCGCCGGCACCGGCCCCTGTGCTGCGGCCTGACCTACGTCTCCACCGGCCAGCTCGACCGGGCCCGCCAGGTCATGCGCCGCACCGTCGACGCCCTGTCCCCCCTCCTCGGACCCGGCCGCCCGCTCGTCGTCCTCGAACCGAGCTGCGCCGCGGCCCTCCGCACCGACCTCCCCGAGCTCCTCCCCGACGACCCCCGCGCCGCCCGCCTCGCGTCCGCCGTCCGCACCTTCGCCGAGACCCTGGAGCAGTACGCCCCCGACTGGCGGCCGCCCCGCCTGGACCGCCCGGTCGCCGGCCAGACCACTGCCACCAGCACGCGGTCCTCGGCGACGCCGCGGACCGCCGCCTCCGCGACCGCGCCGGGCTCACCGGCCCCCTCTCCGGCGGCTGCTGCGGCCTGGCCGGCAACTTCGGCTACGAACGCGGCCACTACGAGGTGTCGGTCGCCTGCGCCGAGGACCAGCTCCTCCCGGCGGTACGCCGGGCCACCCCGGACACCGAAATCCTCGCGGACGGCTTCTCCTGCCGCACCCAGCTCCAGCAGCTCGGCGACCGACCGGGACGGCACCTGGCGGAAGTACTGGCGGAGGGGCTGGGGGACGAGACCGGCTGAGGTTCCCGGCGGACGCCTTCGGCACCGGCCGGACGCGGGGGCTCGTTCCCCGGCCGTGCCGTCAGTCGAACCAGCGCGCGCGTTCCAGTTCGTCTCCCCGGTCGGGGTCCTCCAGGAGGGCGGCGACCTCGAAGCGGCGGGGCCACTGGGCGGTGGCCCAGGCGAGGCCGGCGGCCACGCCCTCCAGAGTGGCGGCGTGGAGGGTGCCGTCGGGGGTCCAGCGCCAGTCGAGTTCGGTGGTGGCGGCCGGGCCACCGGCGGTGTCCGGGGCGGCGGTGACGAGGAGTTCCTCGTGCTCGTCGTAGGTGGACGGGGTGGTGGGGCCGAGGAGGGTGCGGACCGCCGGGGGGACCTCGTGGCGGACGCCCTCGGAGCGGACCTCGGCGGTGACCACCTCGCTCAGCCGGCGCACCTGGAGGAGTTCGGCCAGATCGGCGGCGCGGTCCGGGCTGACCGGGAGCAGCGCCAGGCCGGTCGCGAGCGGCATCAGGTCGGGGGCGTCGGCGACGACCGCGTCCACGGCGTCCACCACCCGGACCTCGGTGTCCACCACGGCGCGCAAGGAGTCGGGGAGGGTGACCTGGTCGGGGTCGAGGTTCGCCAGCAGGCCGTAGAGGGCGTGGAGTTGGGCGGCGCCGACGGGGTGGTCCGGGTCGGCGAGCCGGCCGAGGAGTTCCGCGGCGCCGCCGGGTTCGTCGAGGAGGGCGGCGACGGAGGTGCGGACGCCGAGGGCGCGCAGCACCTGGGCGTCGACGTCACCGGCGTCCGCGGATTCGTAGAGGCCGGCCAGCAGCGGGTCGCCGCCGGCCGAGCGCAGCCCGGCGGGGCGGCGGCCGTCCAGGACCGGGTGGCCGCGCAGCCACCAGGCCGTGTAGGGGCGGACGGATTCGGTGGTGCCGTCGGGGAGGAGGACGCGGACCGGGCGGTCAGCGCGTCGCGCAGCGGCGGCCGGGAGAGCATGGCCAGGACCTCGGGCCAGGCGTCGTCGTCGACCAGGTCGAGGTCGCGGACGGCGACCAGTTCGGTGACGACCGGCGGCACCGGGGTCTCGGGGAGGGTGTCGAGGACGTCCTCGCACCAGACGTCGACGGCGTCGAGCAGGCCGACGTCGTCGGGCTCGGCGAAGTCCGTGTCGCGCGGCTCCATCTCGTCCGGGTCGAGGACGACGTCGGTGGCGCGGACGAGGGCGAAGCCGGCCATGACGCCGACCGCGGTCAGCGGCTGCTCGCCCCAGCGGGCCGCCAGGCCGGCGTCGCAGGCGGGCAGTTCGCCCTCGCGGATGACCCGTTCGAAGTCGCTGCCGGGGTGGACGAGCTCACCGGCCGGGGCCAGCTCGCCGTCCTCGTCGGGGAGGGCGAGGGCGCCCAGCCAGGGCTCGTCGCCCGGGGCGAGGTTGGCGTCGCGGACCAGGCCGAGGACGGTCTCGGCCAGTTCCTCGGAGCCGAGCGGGCCACCGGGGCCGGCGCCGCCGAGGTCGTCGTCGGGGAAGAGGTCGTAGGCGTCCTCGTCGGCGTCGAGGGAGTTCGCCACGGCGGCGCGCACCTGGGGCGTGGTCAGCACGGCGCGGGGCGCGGCGGGCGTGGCGCCGAGCTTCTCCAGGAGCGGGTGGACGGCCTCGGGGTGGGCGACCTTCAGGCCGAGCCGGGCGAGGGTGCGGTGCCGGGCGGCGGACCCGCCGTCCTCGTCGGGGCCGCCGTCGGGCAGCGGCAGCAGGACCTGGCGGGGGCCGATGGTGGTGCGTACCGCGCCGTGCGCGCCGGCCGGGCCGGGCGTCGCGGTGCCGGCCAGCGGCACCGGCAGGCCGGTGAGGCGGTCGGGGTCGGTGCCGGCCAGCGCGTCGTAGAGCCGCCACCACCAGCCCGGCGGGCGTTCGACACCGGCGAGCCGGTCGACCATCTCCCCGAGCGGGACCCGGGTCACGCCCAACGCCCGGAGCTCCGGGCGGCGTTCGAGGCCGGCGGGGAGCAGGCTGGGGAAGAGTTCGGCGAGGACGGCGACGGTCGCGCCGCCCGCGCCCTCCAGCAGTTCGGCCTCGGTGGGCCGCAGGACGTAGCGCGGGGTGTCCGCGGTGCCCTCGGTGTCGTCCCACTCGTCGCGCGGTGCGCCCGGGGCTCGGGCTGCTCGCCGGCGCCGGTCGCGGTGGCGGCCGGTGCGGCGGCGCTCGGCAGGAAGCGGACCCGCGGGAGCAGGTCGAGCACCTGGCGGCGCAGTTCGCCGTCCAGGCCGCCCTTGCCCAGCGGTCCGGGCACCAGGTCGAGGCTGCCGGCGGTCACCGGCTGCCAGCCGGCCAGCAGGTCCGCGTACGCCGCGGCGGCCCGTCCGACCAGGAAGTCCGCGAACGGGCCGGGCGCGACGTGGCGGCGGGTCGGCTCCAGCGGGAAGGAGGCGATGAGCAGGGCGGGCAGGCCGAGCGGCTCGTCGGTGGGTGTCGGGGCGTGCACGACCGGCGCGGTCCGCGGGCGTGCCGGGGCGCCGTCGGCGTCCACCGGAACCGCCCAGGTCACCGACCAGAACGGGCGCAGCCGCTCCTCGACGGGCCGGTCGGCGAGCAGTGCGGGGTCCAGCCGGCCGCTGTCGGACGCCACCCGCCAGCGGGTGGTGCCGCGCTCGCTGTCCTCGACGACGAGGTACGGCCCCTGCCGGGTCTGCCGCAACTCCCGTACGCCTTCGGGGGTTTCGACGATGACCTCGGCCAGGCCGGGGAGGGTGAGCAGCAGCGCGTCGTCGATGGCGGCGAGCAGCCGCTCGGCGAGGTCCTGGGCGGCGCCGTCGCGCAGCGGCAGGACGACGGCGGTGTCGTAGCCCTCGGGTGCGGTGCCCTCGGCGGGCAGCGGGAGCCGGAGCAGCGGTACGTGGCCCTCGCGGCGGCGCAGCTCACCGCCGAGGCCGGGGCTGTGCGCAGCCACTTCCTCGGTCAGCGCGCGGGCCTCGGCCAGCGACCAGCGGACGCCGCCGGTGCGGCCCACGAGTGCCGGTTCGTCGCTGACGGAGAGCACGGCGGCGAAGCCGACGCCGAAGCGGCCGACCGCGCCGGCCGCCACGCTGGCCTCGCGCTTGGCGGAGGCGCGCAGCGTCGAGAGCGATTCGACGCCGGTGGCGTCGATCGGGGCGCCGGTGTTGGAGGCGACGAGGACGGCGGGGGCGTCGCCGTCGGCCGGGTGCAGGGTCAGCCGGAGCCGGCCGGGGACGCCGGCCCGGGCGGCCGCGTCGGCGGCGTTCTGCGCCAGCTCCACGGCGAGGCGGTCGCGGTAGCCGCCGAGCGCGAGGTCCTCCTCCGCGTTGGCGTCCTCCCGGAACCGGGCGGGTGAGGCGGCCCAGGCGTCCAGCACACCGCGCCGCAGCCGAGCCGTCCCGAACGGGTCGCCGGCTGCGCCTCGCACCCACGACGTAGCTGCCACGTCTTCGTCTCCTCTGTGTCCGTCGGTTGCCCTGACGGTATCGCCCCACGTTGCCGGCCGCGGCGCCGCGGCCGCCCGCGGCGGGGAGGGGTGGGTCCGGGCCCGTGCGGTGGGGCGCCCCGCCCGGTGGGGGACGGCGAAGGGGCCGGGTCGGCCGCGCCCCGAGGGGCGGCCGGGCCCGGCCCCTGACGACGCCCTCAGCTGTGGCCCAGCTCCTCCGCCGGGCCGGCTTCCTCCACGGATCCGCCGTCGCGCTCCGGCCGCAGGGCCAGCGGTTCGACGACGGTCTCGTCGACCACCGGCGGGGCGGGGCGCGGCGGCTTCGGCATGACGGCGGCCTCGGAGTGGGCGCCGCAGCCGTACGAGAGGGAGACCACGCGGCCGTCCGCGGGGGCGAACTCGTTGGCGCAGACGCCGAACGCCTGGCGCAGCGAGCCCGTGAGCGGGTGAGGAAGCCGCAGGTCATGCAGGTCGCGGGGGCCGCCTGGGCCATCGGGGTCTTGGCGCCGAAGGCTTCTTCCCAGCGGTCGGCGGCGGCGTGCAGGCCGTAGCGGGACAGGACCCGGGCGCGGGCCATGCCGAGTTCCCCGGCGACGTCGGCGATGCCGCCGCGGGCGGGGGCGGGCTGGACCGCGGGCGAGCCGGGGAGGACGTCGGCCTCTTCGGAGTCGGCGACGTCGGCGGCCATGCCCTCGGCGACCGGGGAGTTCGGCGGCGGGACGTCCTCGCCGGTGAAGCCGGGCTCCAGGCGGAGGTCGTCGGCCTCGGTGGGCAGCAGGTCGCCGGGGCCCATGTCGCCGGGCGGAGGCGTTCGCTCCAGGGCACCCACTCGGGGGCGAGCAGGGCGTCGGGGCCGGGCAGCAGGACCGTCTCGTCGAGGGTGACGACCTTGGCGCGGGAGGCGCGGGCGACCGTCACGCCCCAGCGCCAGCCGCGGTATCCGGGTTCGTTGCAGGCGAAGAGATGGGTGACGACGCGGTCGCCGTCGGCCACGGCCTCGATGTGCTCGCCGACCATGCCGGGGAGTGCGGTCTCCTCCGCCGCCGCCCGGGCGAGGTCGACCGCCTCGGCGCACAGGCGGTCAGGGGTACGGCTTCGCATCGCAGCACTCACAAGAATCGATTCTCTCTTCCACGCCGTCTCACGAGTGCGCCAGCCGGAGCTGTCCTTGTCCGTCCGGAGGCCGGGGCGGGCGGAGCGGACCTGGGGACCGCGTCGACGTCCGCGCCCGATCGGTTCGGTCGAGCGCACCTCTTACAACCCATTCTGCGGGATCGCGGATCGCAATGAGACACGCGGCCAAAACCGACCGCCGGTGGCGCGCTAGACACGCTACCCCTTCAACCGTGTACGACTCCTCGGAGGGAGCGGCAATTGGCAGCGGGTGGCGGCGGCGGACCGGTGCGCCCCGCGCGGCAATAGGGAGGAACCGCCCCCTCCTGGGCGAGTTGGGGCACTATGGCCAGGTGGCTGCCGCGAGGGCGTCGAAGGTACGGAAGCCGCGCGCACCGACGCGCGGCGGGATCGGCGGCAGCCGGGGCCGGCGGGCCGCGCGGGCGGTCGGGCGGGCGCTGCACCGGCCGTTCACCGGCGCGGCCCGGGGCGTACGGCGGGCCACGCATGCGCACGGCGCGGGCGAGTCGGGGCTGGGCAAACTGATCGAGCTGCACGCGGTGAACTCCGCGGGCGACATGATGATCACCGTCGCGCTGGCGTCGACGGTGTTCTTCTCGGTGCCGACCCAGGAGGCGCGCGGTCGGGTGGCGCTGTATCTGGCGGTGACCATGGCGCCGTTCGCGCTGCTGGCGCCGGTGGTCGGGCCGCTGCTGGACCGGGTGCCGCACGGCCGGCGGGCGGCGATGGCCGGGTCGATGCTGGCCCGGGCGCTGCTGGCGGTGACGATGTCGGGGGCGGTGGCGACCGGGGGTCTGGAGCTGTATCCGGCGGCGCTGGGCGTGCTGGTGTCGTCGAAGGCGTACGGCGTGGTGCGCAGTGCGGTGGTGCCGCGGCTGCTGCCGCCGCGGATCTCGCTGGTGAAGGCCAACTCGCGGGTGACGCTGGCGGGGCTGCTGGCGACCGGGCTGGCCGCGCCGGCGGGTGCGGGGCTGCATCTGCTCGGGCCGGCGTGCCCGCTGTACGGGGCGTTCGTGGTGTTCGCGGTGGGCACGGTGCTGTCGTTCTCGCTGCCGCACAAGGTCGACTCGGCGAAGGGTGAGCGGCGGGCCCGGCTGGCGTCCCGGAACGGGCCGGTGGCGGGGGCGGCGGGGCGGGCGCCGAAGCCGGGGCTGCGGACGGTCGGGCCGTCCGTGCTGCACGGTCTGCAGGCGAACGCCGCGCTGCGGGCGCTCTCCGGTTTCCTGACGTTCTTCCTGGCCTTCCTGCTGCGCGAGCATCCGCTGGGCGCGCTGGGCGCGGCGGCGTCGCTGGGGCTGGTGGCGGTGGCGGCCGGGGTCGGCAACGCGCTGGGCACGGCGGTCGGGGCGTGGCTGCGGGCGCGCGGGCCGGAGCCGATCGTCGCGGCGGTGCTGGGGCTCGCGCTGTGCGCGACGGTGCTGGCGGCGGTGTTCTACCCGGTGCTGGCGGTGGTCGTGGTCCCCGCGGCGGCGGCGACCGCGGGGCTGTGCCAGGCGCTGGCGAAGCTGTCGCTGGACGCAATGATCCAGCGCGATGTGCCGGAGGAGGTGCGCACCTCGGCGTTCGCCCGGTCGGAGACGGCGCTGCAGTTGGCGTGGGTGGTGGGCGGGGCGCTCGGGATCGCGCTGCCGCTGGTCGGGTGGTGGGCATGGCGGTGGCCGCGGGCCTGGTGACGGCGGGTGCGGCGCTGTCCGTGCGGGGGCTGTTGCAGGCGGCGCGGCGGGGCGGTACGCCGACGCCGCGGGTGGCCTGAGCGCGGGCGGGACGGACCGTGGGGGGCGTCTTCCCGGTCGGGCGGGCGTGATCGGCGGGTCCCCCTGGGGGCGTGCCGCGCGGCACGCCGTACCCGGGGGTGGCGTGGGCCGGAGCGCCAGATAGCCTGCCCGTATGACCGCTGCGTTGATCTCCTGGGGCAAGGGCCGCCGCGCCGCTGCCGCCATCGGTGCCGTGTCCCTGGGTCTGGTGACCCTCTCCGCCTGCGAGAAGCCGACCGCGCTCGCGACCGTGACCGTCGGTTCGTCGACGGTGACGGCCGAGGCCACCCCCGGCTGCGACGGCAACGGCAAGGAACTGTCCCGGAAGGCCGTGGCCGCCTGCATCACCAAGAAGGGCGGCAAGACGATCACCGTGCACCCGGGTGAGAAGGTGCGCGTGGGCGTGGACCCGGACGTCGCCAAGTCCGGCTGGATCGTCATCGGCGCCGGCCCCGTGATGCGCGAGCCGAGCAAGCAGACGTACCGCAGCTTCGACGCGGACACGCTGTTCATGCAGCAGAACCCGCAGACCGGTCAGACGACGTACACCAAGGACGTCACCCTGCAGGTCGCCGAGCTCCACGAGGGCGACGGCCCCACGACGATGTGGCACTTCACGCTCAAGCAGAAGGACTGAGCCCGCTGAGCGCGCCGAGCGCCGCCGGCCGGCCGCCGCGGGTGCTGGCCGTCACCGCGGTGGCCGCCGAGCGCGACGCGGTGTGCGCCGCGGCGGAGTGCGGCGCGCCGGCCGTGCTGCCGGGCGGCTACGAGCTGTGCCGGGCGGACGGCGGGCCGGTGGCGTTGGACGTGCTGGCCGCGGGGGTCGGACCGGCCGCCGCGGCCGCCGGGACGGCCACCGCGCTGACCGCCGCGGCGCTCGCCGGGCAGCCGTACGACCTGGTGGTCTCGGCCGGTATCGGCGGCGGCTGGGCGCCCCGTGCGCCGCTGGGCGCGGTGGTGGTCGCGGAGGCGATCGTCGCGGCCGATCTGGGCGCCGAGACCCCGGACGGCTTCGTTCCGGTCACCGATCTGGGCTTCGGGACGGTGCTGCACCGCCCCGACCCGGCGCTGGTGAAGGCCCTCGCGGCGGCGGCCGGCGCGGTCACCGGCACCGTCGTCACGGTCTCCACGGTCACCGGCAGCGCCGCCCGCGCCACCGAGCTGGCTCGGCGTCACCCGGGGGTGCTGGCCGAGGCGATGGAGGGCTTCGGGGTCGCGGAGGCGGCCGCCGCGCACGGCGTGCCCGTGCTGGAGGTCCGGGCCGTCTCCAACGCCGTCGGCCCGCGCGACCGGGCCGCCTGGCGCATCGGGGCCGCGCTGACCGCGCTGACCGGCGCCTTCCGTACGCTTCCCGGAGCCCTGGTGGCCACCGCCGGGCCGGCTCCGGATCCTCCCCCACGCTCGACTTCGCTCACGCGGGGGGACCCCACGTCCCTGAGGAGGGCCCGTGACCCGGCCGCTGAACATCGCGTACTCGCCGTGCCCGAACGACACCTTCGTCTTCGACGCGCTGGCGCACGGCCGGGTCCCGGACGCGCCGGAGCTCGCGGTCACCTTCGCCGACATCGACCTCACCAACGGCATGGCCGAGCGCGGTGAGTTCGACGTGCTGAAGGTGTCGTACGCGGTGCTGCCCTGGGTGCTCGACGACTACGCGCTGCTGCCCTGCGGCGGGGCGCTGGGGCGCGGCTGCGGGCCGCTGGTGCTGACCCGCGCGCAGGGCTCGGGCGCGGACCTGACGGGCAGGACGGTGGCGGTGCCCAGCGAGCGGTCGACGGCGTACCTGCTGTTCCGGCTGTGGGCGGCGGCCGAGGTGCCGGGCGGGGTCGGGGAGATCGTGGTGCTGCCGTTCCACGAGATCATGCCGGCCGTGCGGGACGGCAAGGTCGACGCCGGTCTGGTCATCCACGAGGCCCGTTTCACGTACCAGGACTACGGGCTGGTGTGCCTGGCGGACATGGGTGAGCACTGGGAGCAGACGACCGGGCTGCCGATCCCGCTCGGCGCGATCATCGCCAAGCGGTCGCTGGGCGAGCGGGTGTTGCGGGAGCTCGCGGCGGCGATCCGGACGTCGGTGCTGATGGCCTGGGACGACCCGGAGGCGTCCCGTCCGTATGTCCTGGAGCACGCCCAGGAGATGGATCCGAAGGTGGCCGACCAGCACATCGGGCTCTACGTCAACGAGTTCACCGCCGACCTCGGTGAGGACGGCTATGCCGCGGTGCGCGGGCTGCTCACCCGCGCCGCGGCCGAGGGGCTGGTGCCGCCCCTCGGCCGCGATGCGCTGCGTTTCGTATGAGGTGTGCCGGGCGCTCCCCCGGGTCAGACGTCCAGCTGGTCGGCGACCGCCCGCAGCATGCCGGCGATCTTGGCTCCGTGCACCTTGTCGGGTAGCGGCCGCGCTCCAGCTGCTGGGTGACGTTCTCCAGGAGCGTGGTGAGGTCCTGGACGATCGAGGCGAGTTCGTCGGGCTTGCGGCGCTGGGCGGCGGCCACCGAGGGCGCGGGGTCGAGGAGTGTCACCGTCAGCGCCTGGTCGCCGCGCTGGCCCGCGACCACGCCGAATTCGACGCGCTGGCCGGGCTTGAGTGCGGCTACACCGTCGGGCAGCACCGACGAGTGCACGAAGACGTCACCGCCGTCGTCGCGGGAGAGAAAGCCGAAGCCCTTCTCGCTGTTGAACCACTTGACCTTGCCGGTAGGCACGTCTGTCCTCGTCCTCGTACTCGTTGGAAAAAGCTTGGGCTGGTCCGCCGCGGAAGCGCGGAAGAAAAACGGTCTGGATAGCAATGCAGCGGGCCGCAGGACCCGCCACACCCAAGGCTAATGGTCCCCGGTCGGTGACAAGACGCCGCCGGGTGGATCCTCTGTGCTTCCGGTGCGGACTTACCCTGGTCAGGTGTCTGACGAAACGCCCCGCGCAGGGGATCTGCTGGTCCGAATCGGCGCGATCATGTTCCTAGTTGGCGCGCTGGCCACTCTCGCCACGGTGACGCCGCTGTTCCTCGGGACCACGCCGCTGCCATGGGGTTTCTACTGGCTGTGCATGCTGATGGGCGCCGGCTTCCTGGTGGCCGCGAGCGGAGTGGTCCGTTCCGCGGTGGTGCAGCGGCGTCAGGCGGTGGCGGCCGCCGAAGGCTCCGTGCCGTCCGCGCCCTCCGCGCCCTCGGCGACGTAACGCGCCAGCCAGGACGGGAACTCCGTCAGGTCACCGAGCAGCACATCGGCGCCGGCCGCCCGCAGCTCCGCCGCGTCGCACGGCCCGGTGGCCACGGCCACCGACAGCGCCTCGGCGGTGTGCGCGCCGCGCACGTCTCCGGTGTGGTCGCCGACGTAGACCCGGGCGTCGTGGTCGCGCAGCGCCTCGGCCTTGGCCTCCGCCCACAGCGAGCCGATCACCGCGTCCGGTGCGAGGCCCAGGTGTGCCAGGTGCAGCTTGGCGTTCGGCTCGTACTTGGCGGTCACCACGATGGCCCGGCCGCCGGCCGCCTGCACCGCGGCGATGGCCTCGTGCGCGCCGGGCAGCGCGGGGGTGGAGGCGATCGCGTACTCCGGGTACAGCGCCCGGTACAGGGCACTGATCTCGGCCACCCGCTCCGCGGGGAACCAGCGGCGGATCTCCTCCTCCAGCGGCGGACCGAGCCGGGTCACCGCGGCCTCGGCGTCGACAGGGGTGCCGGTCCGGGCGGACAGCTCCTCGTACGCGGCCTTGATGCCGGGCCGGGAGTCGATCAGCGTCATGTCGAGGTCGAATCCGACCGTCAGGGGGTAGGCAGCCATGCCCGCCATTGTGCCGGGAGGTCCGCGGGGACCGGACGGTGGCTCCGCTCGGCCCTGCCTTACCTGTGACGGGCCGCGGCGGGCCCGGCGGGTGGGTCCCCGGAGGGGGCCCGGGCCGGCGGGCCGCCGCCCAGGGGCACCCGCTACCGGGCCGCCCGCCGCATCCGCCACAGCAGGAACAGCGCCGAGGCGACCGCCGCGACCCGCACCACACCCGGCAGCGCGGCCATCAGCTCCTGGCCCAGCCGGCCCTGCGCGATCGGCTCGCCCCACCGCCCGTCGAACCGGCCCCACAGCCACACCAGCAGACCGCCGACGACGGTCCCGGGCACCCCGAGCGCCGCGAACTTGGCCTCGGCCGGGCTGAGCCGCCGCGACACATAGGCCAGTGCCCAGCCGCCCGCCAGCGCGAGCCACGACCCCAGCACCGCCCCGGCCACCAGGAGGACCACCGCCAGCGCCGGCACCGGACTGAGCCAGGCCCGCAGCGGCACCGGCCGGACGGCCTCCACCGCCTCCACCGCCTCCCCGTCGCCGCCCGCGCCCTCGTCCGCACCGCCGCCCGCACCGCCTTTGACCCGGGCCCGGGCGGTCTCCCCGTCCGCGTCGCCGTCCGCCTCCGTGCCGTCCTTCCGCAGCGACGACGGCCGCCCGGCGGAGTCGCCCTTCGGGTGCTGCCACATCTCCGGGATCTCGATCCCGCCCACGAAACCGGGCACGGTGTCCCCCGGCCCGTACGGCCCGGGCTCCACCCGCCACCAGTCGGGCGCGTCCTGCGCGTCACCCAGCTCGTCCGCGCCGGCGAGGTGCGGCGGCAGCCCGACGGACGGCGCGGACTCCGGCTCACCGGCGCGCGGGCCCGGCACCTTGCCGGACGCCGGTCCCTTACCGAACCCCGCCCCCTTGGTGAAGAGACCACACCTGCCGGAACCCGGCCGGTCGCCGTTCCGGGGCGCGCCGCCGCCGGTCGCCCTCCCGTGCCCGTTCGCCGCGCCGTCCCCCTCCGCCGCCCGCTCCTCCGCCGCCCGGTCCTCCGCCCGGTCCTTCGGCGCCGCCTTGGCGAGCAGCCCGTCGCGCCAGGCCGTCAGCGCGCCGAGCCGGTCGCGGGCGGCGGACCGGGCGGGCGGGGCGGGCGGGGCCGGCTCCGGCCGCGGGGTCCCGGCCGCCGCCGGGGCGCCGCCGGCGGCCTCGACCAGCGCCTCCGGCGTGCCCAGCCGGGCCAGCAGCCGCTTGGTGCCCACCACCGAGTCGGCCCTCTGCGCCTCGATCTCCGTCCGGAGCCCCGACACCAGCCGCATCCGCGCGGCCGGGGGCAGGCCCCGCTGCTGGGCCAGGTCACCGACCCGGCTCAGATAGTCAAAGACGAGCTGCTCACTCTCGATCCCCACGAAATCCCCTGCGGCGTCCGCTGGTTGCTGCCCCGACGGTACCGCGCCGGCCGCCGCCCGGCCCGGAGCGGCGGCGGGGCGCCGGCGGATCCGCCGCGAGCCGCCCGGCGCCGGATCCTCCGGTACCCGCCGCCGCTCCCTGCCCCTCCCCCGTTCACCCCGCTAACGTTGTACGAATGACCACCGATACCCCCCGGACCCTCGCCGAGGAGCTGCGGACCCGTAGTGACGGCGGGCTCGTCGGGCTGCTGCGGGCCCGGCCCGATCTGCTCAGCCCGGTGCCGGGCGACGTCACCCAGCTGGCGACCCGGGCCGGGACCCGGGCATCGGTGGTGCGTGCGGTGGAGCGGCTCGACCGGTTCGCGCTGCAGACCGCGGAGGCGCTGGCGGTGGCACCCGACCCGTGCCCGTACGACACGCTGGCCGCCCTGATGGGCGGGACGCCGGGGACGAGGCGGTGGCCGCCGCGCTGCCCGCGGCCGTCGCCGAGCTGCGCGGGCAGGCCCTGGTGTGGGGGCCGGACGACCGGCTGCGGCTGGTGCGCACGGCCCGGGAGCTGCTGGCGCCCGGCGCCACGCGGCCCTCACCGACCGGACTGGGCCCGACCGTCGCCGAGGCCGCCGCCGGGATGTCGCCCGGGCGGCTGCAGGAGATCCTGGCCGCGGCCGGGCTGCCCACCACCCACGACCCGGTCTCCGCGGTCGCCGCGCTGACCGGGCTGTTCCGCGACCGGGAGCGGATGGCGGCGCTGCTGGACACCGCGCCGGCCGAGTCCGTCGCCGTCCTCGACAAGCTGCTGTGGGGCCCGCCGTACGGCGCGGTCACCGACCGCCCGGCCCCCATCTGCAGTGGCTGCTCGACCGCGGTCTGCTGCTCCCGGCGGGCGCCCGCAACGTCGTCCTGCCGCGGGAGGCGGCGCTCCATCTGCGCGGCGGGCGCGCGCACCACGACCCGGAGCCGCTGCCGCCGGCGCTCACGCCCACGACGGAACGTGATCCACAGCTTGTGGACAACGCCGCGGCGAGCCAGGCGTTCACCGCCCTGGCGACCGTCGAGGAACTGCTCAAGGAGTGGGACCTGGGCGGCCCGTCCGTGCTGCGCGCCGGCGGGATGAGCGTGCGCGACCTCAAGCGCACCGCCACCGCCCTGGACACCACCGAACGGCTCGCCGCCTTCTGGCTCGAACTCGCCTACGCGGCCGGGCTGATCGCCTCCGACGGCGAGGCCGACGAACGGTACGCCGCCACCCCGGCCGCCGAGGAGTGGCGGCAGCTGCCCGATCACGAGCGGTGGGCGGTGCTGGCGGCCGGCTGGCTGACCGCGACCCGCACCTCGGGCGTGGTCGGCACCGCCGACGCGAAGGGCCGCGCACTCGCCGCCCTCGGACCGCACCTGGACCGCTCCCCGGCCCCGAGGTCCGCCGCCGCGCCCTCACCCTGCTCGCCACGCTGCCGCCCGGTACGTCCGTACCGGCGACGACGGTGCTGTCCCGGCTGCGCTGGGAACGTCCGCTGCGCGGGGCGGCAGCGACGGCGGGCGGCACCGCGGGACCGACGGCGGGCAGCGCCGCGGCATCGGCGGCCGGCGGCACTGCGGCAGCGGCGGGCGGGGCCGCCGAGCCCGGGCCCGCCGGCGCCGACGACCTCCGCTCGCGCCTGGCCCAATGGGCCCTGGAGGAGGCCGAGTTGCTGGGCGTCACCGGGCGCGGCGCGCTCGCCGCCCACGGCCGGGTCCTGATCGGCGCGGAGCAGACAGCCGGGGGCGGGGTGACACCCGGGGACGAGGTCGCATCCGGAGCCGCCGTGACATCCGGGACCGGGTGGCATCCGGGGCCGAGGCCGGTGCCGCGGCGACCCGCGCCGCCGCCCTGCTCGCCCCCCTCCTCCCCGAACCCCTCGACCACGTCCTCCTCCAGGCGGACCTGACCGCGGTCGCCCCCGGCCCGCTGCAGCGCCCGCTCGCCGAGGCACTGGACGTCCTCGCGGACATCGAGTCCAAGGGCGGTGCCACGGTCTACCGCTTCACCCCGGCCTCGGTCCGCCGCGCCCTCGACGCCGGCCGGTCCGCCGCCGAACTGAAGGACTTCCTCAGCAGCCACTCCCGCACGCCGGTCCCCCAGCCGCTCGCCTACCTCGTCGACGACGTGGCCCGTAAGCACGGCCGGCTGCGGATCGGCGCGGCCGCCGCCTACGTCCGCTGCGACGACGACGCGCTGCTCTCCGAGATCCTCGCCGACCGGCGCGCCGCCGGGCTCCGCCTGCGCCGGCTCGCCCCGACCGTGCTCGCCGCCCAGACCGCGCC
The DNA here is from genome assembly GCF_026153355.1 of Streptomyces endophytica. Classification (GTDB taxonomy): domain Bacteria; phylum Actinomycetota; class Actinomycetes; order Streptomycetales; family Streptomycetaceae; genus Streptomyces; species Streptomyces endophytica. Next base: position 1,298,701 of record NZ_CP110636.1, read on the forward strand.
CGAGCAACTCCTCGACGGACTGCGGGCGATGGGCTACGCCCCGGCCGCCGAGTCCGCCGCCGGCGACGTGCTGATCGCCCGCGCCGACTCGTACCGCACCCCGCCGCGCACCGCCCCGGCCCCCGTCCCGGACGGCCCGCCGTCGCCCGACCGCACCCTCCTGGAGGCGGCGGTGCGCGCCATCCGCGCCGGCGACCTCGCCGCCACGGCGGAACGCAAGCCGGTGCACGCCCCCGCCCCGGCCCCCGGCACATTCCCGCGCACCACCTCCGCCGAGACCCTCGCCACCATGCAGGCCGCGGTGCTCACCAGCTCGGCCCTGTGGATCGGCTACGTCAACGCGGACGGTGCCGCCAGCCAGCGGGTGATCGCCCCGGTGCGGGTGGAGGGCGGCTTCGTGACGGCGTACGACCACACCGCCGACGAGGTGCGCACCTATCCGCTGCACCGGATCACCGGGGTCGCGGAACTGGCGGACGACGTGGTGTGAGCCGCGGCGCGGGGGGGGGGGGGGGTGTGAGCCGCGGCGCGGGGCGCGGTGCGGGAGGCCGGGCGCCTCCTCGTGACGCCGCCTCGTGGCGCCGCCCGGCCGGAGTGCCATCGCCACCGGTGCCGCCCCGCCCCGCTCCGGCCCTCCCTCGCTTCCCCGCCGATGGGGCACACTGGAGATTTGGCCGTACCGGACGCTCCCGTCCCCGGGCCGCACACCGAACGGAAAGGGCGAGGCGCGTGAACGGACCCCTCATCGTCCAGAGCGACAAGACGCTGCTGCTGGAGGTGGACCACGAGCTGGCGGACGCCTGCCGGCGGGCCATCGCGCCCTTCGCCGAGCTGGAGCGGGCGCCGGAGCACATCCACACGTACCGGGTGACGCCGCTGGGGCTCTGGAACGCGCGGGCCGCCGGGCACGACGCCGAGCAGGTCGTGGACGCGCTGGTGCAGTACTCCCGGTACCCGGTGCCGCACGCGCTGCTCGTCGACGTCGCCGAGACGATGGCCCGCTACGGCCGGCTCACGCTGATCAAGCACCCCACGCACGGGCTGGTGCTGACCACCACCGACCGCCCGGTGCTGGAGGAGATCCTCCGCTCCAAGAAGGTGCAGCCGCTGGTCGGCGCCCGGCTGGACCCGGACAGCGTGGTCGTCCACCCCTCCGAGCGCGGCCAGATCAAGCAGACGCTGCTCAAGCTGGGCTGGCCCGCCGAGGACCTCGCCGGTTACGTCGACGGTGAGGCGCACCCGATCGAGCTGCGCGAGGACGGCTGGGCGCTGCGGCCGTACCAGCAGCAGGCCGTCGAGGGCTTCTGGCACGGCGGCTCGGGCGTCGTCGTCCTGCCGTGCGGCGCGGGCAAGACGCTGGTCGGGGCGGGCGCCATGGCACAGGCCAAGGCCACCACGCTCATCCTCGTGACCAATACGGTCTCGGCACGGCAGTGGAAGCACGAACTGGTCCGCCGCACCTCGCTGACCGAGGAGGAGATCGGTGAGTACAGCGGGACGCGGAAGGAGATCCGGCCGGTCACCATCGCCACGTACCAGGTGCTGACGACCAAGCGGAAGGGCGTCTACCCGCACCTGGAGCTGTTCGACTCCCGGGACTGGGGCCTGATCGTCTACGACGAGGTGCACCTGCTGCCCGCGCCGGTCTTCAAGTTCACCGCCGACCTGCAGGCCCGGCGCCGGCTGGGGCTGACCGCGACGCTGGTGCGCGAGGACGGCCGGGAGTCGGACGTCTTCTCCCTGATCGGCCCGAAGCGGTTCGACGCCCCCTGGAAGGAGATCGAGGCGCAGGGCTACATCGCCCCGGCCGACTGCGTCGAGGTACGGGTCAACCTCACCGAGACGGAACGGCTGGCGTACGCCACCGCCGAGACCGAGGAGAAGTACCGCTTCTGCGCCACCACGGCCAGCAAGCAGTACGTGACCGAGGCCCTGGTCCGCCGCCATCAGGGCGACCAGACCCTGGTCATCGGGCAGTACATCGACCAGCTGGACGAACTGGGCGAGCATCTGAACGCCCCGGTGATCAAGGGCGAGACCACCAACGCGCAGCGGGAGAAGCTCTTCGACGCGTTCCGGCAGGGCGAGATCTCCGTACTGGTCGTCTCCAAGGTCGCGAACTTCTCCATCGACCTGCCCGAGGCGACCGTCGCGATCCAGGTGTCCGGCACCTTCGGCTCCCGCCAGGAGGAGGCCCAGCGGCTCGGCCGGGTGCTCCGCCCGAAGGCCGACGGCCACGAGGCGCGCTTCTACTCCGTCGTCGCCCGCGACACCATCGACCAGGACTTCGCCGCCCACCGCCAGCGCTTCCTGGCCGAGCAGGGCTACGCGTACCGGATCGTCGACGCGGACGAACTGCTGGCGGCGGACGAGGACGCGTAGGCGGCGGTGACGGGGGGCGGGGACACGGAGGAAGCGCCCCGCGGCGGACCCGTCAGGCATGTCCCGGGGACGCCCGCCCGGCCCGGGCTCACGCGGTGCGGGTCCGGGCGGTCAGGTCCTGGTCGGTGCGCGGGGACGGGATACGGCGGGGCCCGGCCACCCCGGACTTCCCCGGCACTCCCGGCTCTCCCGGCGCGCTCGCCGTATGCCGGGTCCACCAGATCAGGGCGGCCAGCAGCGCCAGCCCGAGCAGGGGGTACGGCGCGGCGAGCGGCTGCTGCCACCAGGAGAAGTGCAGATCCAGGTCACCGTGGTGCGGCACGATCCACATCGTGCGGGCCGTGAAGGCGAGGGTGACGGCGACCAGCAGGGCGCGCCGCCAGGGGTGGCGCCGGACGCGGGCGGCGAGGCCGATCAGCAGCGGTACGCACCAGACCCAGTGGTGCGACCAGCTGATCGGCGAGACCAGCAGCGCCGTCACGGCCGTACACAGCACGCCCCAGGTGTCGAGGCCGCGGCGCAGATAGACCCGGCGTGCGGCGTAGAGCCCGGCTGCCGCGGTCAGCAACGCCGGCACCGCCCACAGCAGCCCCGGTGCGGGGTTGTGCAGAACGCGGCTGATCAGGCCCTGGAGGGACTGGTTGTCGACGATCCAGACCTTGCCCACCCGGTCGGTCTCGAACATCCGCCGGGTCCAGAACTCGACGCTGGCGTCCGGCAGCACCAGCCAGCCCAGCAGCACCGAGACCAGGAACCCGGCGAGGGCGGTGAAGGCGGCCTTCACCCGGCCGGTGATCAGGAGGTAGACGGCGAAGATCGCGGGGGTGAGCTTGATGCCCGCCGCGATTCCGGTGGCGAACCCCTTGCCGCGGGCGCCGTCCGGACGGGCCAGGTCCCAGAGGACCAGGCAGGTCAGGGCGAGGTTGACCTGCCCGAAGACGAACGTCTGGAAGACCGGTTCGAGCCAGAGGCCGAGCGCGGTGGCGGCCAGAACGGCCGGCACGGTGTGCGCGGCCCGGCGCACTCCGGCGGCCCGGCAGGAGAGGTGGATCAGCAGGGCGAGCAGCCCGGCGTTGACGAGCACGCAGACGATCTTGAGGGTGCCGAGGGAGAGCCAGGTCGTCGGGATGAAGAGCAGGGCGGCGAAGGGCGGGTAGGTGGCCGGGAGGTCCCACTTGGTGACCGTGAAGCCGTAGAGATCACCGCCGCTCGCGGCGGCCTCCCCTCGGCCCGGTAGACCGCTATGTCGGACATCGGCAGCGGCTGCACCTCGTAGAGCACCCACAGCCCGACGAACGAGACGAGCAACAGGGCGGCGGCGTAGAGGAGGTGGCGGGTGGGGGCGGAGGTGAGAAGGGTGCTGGTGCGGCTGGGTCTCTTGTCGGTGGGGTGGGGTTGGGTCTCTTGCCGGTGGGGGTGGTGGAGGTGGGGCGGAGTTGGTGGAGGTGGGGCTGGGGGGCGGGGTTTCGTCGGTTCTGGTTCGGGGGCCCTCCCCCTCCCCTCCCCCTCCCCCTTCGTTGCGGTCTCTTCGCTCTCCGTCCGCATGCCGTCGGCGGAAGACACCCCGTGGACCCCTCTCGTCGCCTCGCCTCGTCGTCGTGAGCGCGCACTCCGCGCCGACGCTAGTGGATCGGGACCGGCAGGCCGTAACGGTTTCCGGTCATCCGGATGTTGTCGCGGCGTCGGCCAGGATCGATCCCGGGCAGGGCCGGCCCCGGCCGGGGCTCAACCCACATGGCCGGTCCCAGGGACCTGAGCCCATGTGCTCCGTGCTCGGCCCACGGGGCTCAGCCCCCGCCCCGGCGGTCGTCCGCGTACTCGCCGAGGACGGCGACGCTGAAGGCCGCGGCGGCGAAAACCCTTATCGCGCGAAGGGCGTTGCCCACGAGGTGTCGGTGCCCGGAAGCCGAGGCGGCACCGGCGGCCCGGGCGGCGCGGGCCGGGGCGCCCTTGGCCGGGTGGAGAGGGGCGGAGGCGAGGGAGGAGAGGGACGGGACGGATGCGGGTGGGATCGTTGCGCTGGTCATGGGTCCATGATGAATTTCACGCGATTGCCGCACATCGGTCCACGGATCGATCCTTGGGGGGTCTGGCGTCAGTCTCCAGACCCACTCCGACCCCTACGGGAGACCCACAGTTGTAGGGGTCGTCAACCCGGGGTACGGCGCGGACCGCCTGCGGCCCCGGCGCGGCCCCGACCCCGCCGATAATTCGTTGGCGCCGCCATCCACCCCTGACTAAAATCGCGCGTCTTCCTGCCTCCCGCCGAGGAGTGCCGCCGACCGGTCGGAAACCGGCCGGCCTCCGCTTCACGCCGCTGACCCGCGCATCGCATGACCTGCGCTACGCACCGACACCGGCCCGCCGCGCCCGCGACCACGGCGCGCCCGCCGCAGTACCGCCACCGGAGGCAACGCCGTGCCCTCGCACGCCCACGACCTGTCCGACGACGAGCCCCTCCAGCGCGAACGCGCCCATCTCGCCGCTTCCCGCGCCGCGCTCCGCGCCATGCGCGCCGACGCCGAGTCACTGAACATCGCGGACGTCACCGCGAACTGGGTCAACGCCGAGGTGCTCCAGGGCGAGATCGAAGCCCGGATCAAGGCGCTCGCTGATCTCTCCCACACCCCGCTGTTCTTCGGCCGCCTCGACTACCTCCACGCCCCGGGCCTCGACCTCGCCGAGGGGGCGGACGGGGAGAACTTCTACATCGGCCGGCGGCACGTCCACGACGCCGACGGTGACCCGATGGTCATCGACTGGCGCGCGCCCGTCTCCCAGCCGTTCTACCGGGCCTCCAAGAAGGACCCGATGGACCTCAGGCTGCGCCGCCGCTTCGGTTACACCGGTGGCGAGTTGACCGCCTACGAGGACGAGCACCTCACCGACCCGGCAGAGCTGGAGCGGACCAGCCGGCTCCTGCAGTCGGAGATCGAGCGGCCGCGCGTCGGCCCGATGCGGGACATCGTCGCGACGATCCAGCCCGAGCAGGACGAGATCGTGCGCGCCGGCATCGCCGGTTCGGTGTGTGTGCAGGGGGCGCCGGGCACCGGAAAGACGGCGGTCGGTCTGCACCGGGTGGCGTATCTGCTGTACGCGCACCGCGAGCGGCTGGCGCGGGCCGGCACCCTCGTCATCGGGCCGAACCGTTCCTTCCTGCAGTACATCGAGCAGGTGCTGCCGGCGCTGGGTGAGCTGGAGGTCAAGCAGGCCACGGTCGACGACCTGGTGGGGCACGTCGAGGTGCGGGGTACGGACGAGGCGGCCGCGGCGACGGTCAAGGGCGATGCGCGGCTGGCGGAGGTCCTGCGGCGGGCCGTCCGCTCGCACATCACGCTGCCGCAGGAGCCCTGCGTGGTGGTCCGCGGCTCCCGCCGCTGGCGCGTACCGGCGTACGAACTCCAGGAGATCGTGGAGGAGTTGATGGCGCGCGACATCCGTTACGGCGCGGCCCGCGAGGCGCTTCCGCAGCGGATCGCGCACGCCGTCCTGGTGCGGATGGAGCAGGCCGGGGAGGCGCCGGACGACCGGGTGCAGAACGCGGTGGCCCGGAACGCGGCCGTGAAGGCCGTGGTCAAGGAGGTCTGGCCGCCGGTCGATCCGGCGAAGCTGGTGCTGCGGCTGCTGGGCGACGCCGAGTTCCTCGCCGAGCAGGCCGAGGGGATCCTGTCGCCCGAGGAGCAGAAGACGATCCTGTGGGCCAAGCCGGCGCGCAGTGTGAAGAGCGCCAAGTGGTCGGCGGCGGATGCGGTGTTGATCGACGAGGCGACGGACCTGGTGGAGCGCACGCATTCGCTCGGCCATGTGGTGCTGGACGAGGCGCAGGACCTCTCCCCGATGCAGTACCGGGCGGTCGGCCGGCGCTGCACGACGGGTTCGGTGACGATCCTCGGCGACATCGCCCAGGGGACGACGCCGTGGGCGACCGACACCTGGGAGGAGGCGCTGGCCCATCTGGGCAAGCCGGGGGCGGCGGTCGAGGAGCTCACGCAGGGCTTCCGGGTGCCGCGCGAGGTGATCGCGTACGCGTCCCGGCTGCTGCCGGCGATCGCGCCGGATCTGACGGAGGCGACCTCGATCCGTGAGTCGGCGGGCGATTTCGCGATCCGTCGGGTCGAGGTCGGGGAGCTGACCGCGGCGACCCTCACGGCCTGCGACGATGCGCTGACGAAGGAGGGCTCGATCGGCCTGATCGCGGCGGAGGCCCGCATTCCGGAGCTGCGTGCGGCCCTGGAGGCGGTCGGGGTGACCCCGCTGTCCCCGGGTGCGGAGACCTCGGCCGGGTCCCGGCTGACGCTGGTGCCGGCCACGCTCGCCAAGGGTCTGGAGTACGACTACGTGGTGCTGGACGAGCCGGCCGCGATCGTCGACGGCGAACCGGACGAGCGGACCGGCCTGCGCCGCCTGTACGTCTGCCTGACCCGTCCGGTCTCCGGCCTGACGGTGGTCCACTCGGCTCCGCTGCCGGAGCAGCTGACGGACGGGCCGGTCTGAGAGGGCATCTGATCTAGATAGCAGGTAGTTCGGGATGAGCCGCCCGACGGCCGGCCCGGCGGCGATCCGCCGGGGCCGGCCACCGCGGTACCGGCCGGCCTGGGCGCCTCCCGGTCAGGCCCCGCCGCCGCCCGGCCCAACAGGTCCTCCCCTCGACGGAGTTGAGCAGTGCGTCCAGGAGGCCGGGGAAGCGCGCGTCGAGGTCGGCGCGGCGTAGTTGCACATAGCGGTTGCGGCCGACGACCCAGGTGGAGGTGATCCCGGCCTCGCGCATGGTCCGCATGTGGTGCGAGACGGTCGACTTGTGCAGATGGCCGAGGCCGAGCCGTTCCGACGAGCAGTCGTACTGCTGCCCGCTCGCGTAGATCCGCAGCAGATGCAGCCGGGTCGGGTCCCCGAGCGCGTGCAGCACCTTCACCAGCTGGATGTCCTCGGTCTCCGGCTGCGCCAGCAGCGCGCCGTCCCCGCCGTCCGTACCGACGCCACTCTCCACGGCCGTCCGGCCTCCTTCCGTCGCTCGCTCACGCCCCACTGTATTTCCCCGCGGAAACTGTTTGACATCCGCCAAACAATCCATATTGTTTGACGTACATCAAACACACCGCACCCGCGTCCCAATGAGGTGCGGCTGCTGCGTAGTTGCGCCTCACCTCGTCCCCGCTCATACCGGGAAGGACACCCGTGCGTCTCCGCCTGCTCCTGCTCGCCCTCGGCACCTTCGCCATGGGCACCGATTCCATGGTGATGGCCGGCATCCTCGGACTGATCGCCCGTGACCTGGGCGTTTCCGTACCGGCCGCCGGCCAGATGGTCACCGTCTTCGCCCTCTCCTACGCCGTGCTCGCCCCCGTGCTCGCCACCGCCGCCGCCCGGTGGCCGCGCCGCCGCGTGCTGCTGACCGCGCTCACCGTCTTCACCGCCGCCAACGCGCTGAGCGCCCTGGCGCCCAACTACCCCCTCCTGCTGGCCACTCGGGTGCTGGCCGCGGCCGGCGCCGCCCTGTACACCCCGACCGCCAACGCCGTGGCCACCACGCTCGTACCCGCCGAGCGGCGCGGCCGGGCGCTGGCGACCGTGCTCGGCGGCATGACGGTGGCCACCGCGCTCGGCGTCCCGCTCGGCACCTACATCGGGCGGACGGACTGGCGGCTGACCATGTGGCTGGTGGTCGCACTGGGCGCCGCGGCGTTCCTGGGCCTCGCCCTGCTGCTGCGCGACCTGCCGGCGCCGGCCACCGCGCCCGGGCTGCGCGCCCGCCTCGCACCGCTGCGCAACGGCAGCGTGCTGGCCGCCGCGGCCAGCACGCTGGTGTTCTTCCTGGCCATCAACACGGTCTACATCTATCTCGGCACGGCGGTACGCCCGGCCACCGGAGGCGATGCGGGCCGGCTCAGCCTGATCATGCTGGTGTCCGGTCTCGCCTCGATCGCGGGCAGCTGGCTGGGCGGCCGCGCGGTCGACCGGCTGGGCGTCCGGGCCGTGCTGCTCGCCGGCGGTTCACTGGCCGCCCTCGCCTTCCTCGCGCTGCCCTGGATCGCGGCGACGATGCCCGGCGCGCTGGCTTACGCGGCACTCTCGCCGCTCGCCGGATGGGCGGTCGCGGTGGCGCTGCCGCACCGTCTCGCCTCTCTGGACCCGCCCAACGCGCCGCTGCTGATCTCCCTCAACAGCAGCGCGCTCTACCTCGGCATGGCCACCGCGGGCGGCGTCGGCAGCCTCGCCCTCACCGTGCTCGGCGACCGCTGGTTCCCGCTCGCCTCGACCGCACTGAGCCTGGTGGCGGTCGTCCTGGCCGCGGTCACGACCCGCCGGCGCCCGGCCGGGGCGGCCGGCACGGCCGGCATGGCTGGCCCGGCCGGCCCGGCCGTGTCCGCTTCGCTCCCCAGTTCCGCCCTCGTATCGGAGGCGGGGGCTCCGGCGGCACGCTCCTGAGGGGCCGCGGCCGCAAGGGATACGCCCCTGGGCAGCACGCCCGTGGGGAGAGGTGCATCCGTGCACCCCGCCCCTCCGGTCACCCCAGCGGAACCGGTCGCTCCGCCTCCTGGTCCAGCGCCTCGCGCCACCGCCGTACCGCGGCCGCGTCGACCGGTGCGGACCAGCCGTCGGGGCGGGCGGCGCCGCCGATGTGGAAGGCGTCGAGGCCGGCCGCCCGCAGCGCCGGGACGTGGTCGAGGCCGAGGCCGCCGCCCACCAGGATGCGCGGCGCGTACCCGGGCTCGCCCGCGGCCGTACGCGCCTGTTCGGCCACCAGGACCGCCCGCCCGGCCGCCACGCCCTGGGGATCACCGGCGGTCAGATAGGTGTCGAGCCCGGCGCTCGTCATGCCGGCCAGCTCCTTGCGCAGCGCGTCCCGGTCGGCGGCCCGGTCGATGGCGCGGTGGAAGGTCCAGGAGCAGCCGTCGATCACGTCGGCCAGCGCCGTCACCGCGGCGAGGTCCGGCCGCCCGTCCGGCGTCAGGAACCCGAGGACGAACTCCTCGGCCCCCGCCTCCCGCAGGGCCGCGGCCCGGCCGCAGAGCGCCGGGAGATCGCCGGCCGCGAACCCGTCGGCGGACCGCAGCATCACCCGCAGCGGCAGATCGACCGCCGCCCGGATCGCCGCGAAGGTGGCCGTCGCGGGCGTGAGCCCGTCGGCCGCCATGTCGGTGACGAGCTCCAGGCGGTCGGCACCGCCTTCCTGGGCGGCGACCGCGTCCTGCGGGCCGAGCGCGATCACCTCCAGGAGCGCGCGCTTGCTCATATGACCCCAATCCTTCGGCGACAAGTGGCGCGGAGCCCTGCGTCCGCACACCACCCAACAGGTCTAGTCCAATATTCCCAGCCTACGGGGTCGCCAGGCGCAAGGCACAATGATTCGCATGACGTCCGTGTCCCGTACGGCAGGCAGCACCATCGACCCGGTACCGGAGCTGCGCACGCGCTGGGCCGCCACGGTCGCCGCGGCCCGCGGCACGAGGAGGTCCGCCGCGCCCGGAGGCCCCCCGGCCCCCGACCCCGCCCCGTATGCGGACAACCTGCTCTCCCGTTGGAGCGAGCCGCAGCGGCGGTACCACACCGTCGCCCACCTGGCCGCGGTCCTCGACCGGATCGACGAACTCGCCGAGCACGCCGACGACGTACCCGTCGTCCAGTTGGCGGCGTGGTTCCACGACGCGGTCTACCGGCCGGACCGCTCGGAGAACGAGGAGCGCAGCGCGGCCCTGGCCGAGCGGGCACTGCCCGAACTGGGCGTCGGCGCGGCCCGTACGGCCGAGGTGGCCCGGCTGGTGCGGCTCACCGTCACCCACGACCCGGCGCCCGACGACCCGGACGGCGAGGTGCTGTGTGACGCCGATCTCGCGGTGCTCGCCGGTTCGCCCGACGCGTACGCCGCCTACGCCGCCTCGGTCCGTGACGAGTACGCCTTCGTGCCCGACGCGGACTTCGCGGCCGGCCGCTCCGCCGTACTGCGCCAACTCCTGGCGCTGCCACGCCTGTTCAGGACCCCGCAGGGCTACGACCGGTGGGAACACCTCGCCCGCCGCAACCTGGCCACCGAGCTGGACCTGCTGTCCGGCGGCGGCTGACCGGAAGGGCGGCACCGGCGACGGGAATGTAAGGCGTCCTATCGCTGTTAGTAGCTGACATGCCAGCTCCCGCACCGTCCGACCGTGCCCGCCTGCCCGTCGCCGTCTACATCCTCGGCCTCTCCGTCTTCGCCCTCGGCACGTCCGAGTTCATGCTGTCCGGGATCCTCCAGCCGCTGGCCCGTGATCTGCGGGTCTCCATTCCGCAGGCCGGGCTCCTGGTGTCGGCCTTCGCGATCGGCATGGTGGTGGGCGCGCCCGTGCTCGCCGCGGCCACCCTCCGCCTGCCGCGCCGTACGACGCTGATCGCGCTGCTCGCGGTCTTCGGTCTCGGCCAGGTGGCGGGCGCGCTGGCCCCGTCGTACGGCGTGCTGTTCGCTTCCCGGGTGGTCAGCGCGCTCGCCTGCGCGGGCTTCTGGGCGGTCGGTGCGGCGGTGGCGGTCTCGCTGGTCCCGGTGACCGCGCGGGCCCGGGCGATGGCCGTGATGGTCGGCGGGCTGAGCATCGCCAACATCGCGGGTGTCCCGGCCGGCGCCCTGCTCGGGCAGCACGCCGGGTGGCGGGCGGCCTTCTGGGCCGTGGCCGGGCTCGCCGCGGTGGGGCTGCTGGGCGTGGTCGCGCTGGTGCCGCGGACGAGCGTGCCGACCGGCGACGACCGCCCGCAGCTGCGCCGCGAGCTGACCATCTACAAGGACAAGCAGGTGTGGCTGGCGCTGACCGCGACGGCCATGAACGCCGCCGCGGTCTTCGCGCTGTTCTCCTACCTCTCGCCGCTGCTGACCGACACCGCCGGGCTCGCCGAGAGCTGGGTGCCCACGGTGCTGGCACTGTTCGGCGTCGGCGCGCTGATCGGCACCTTCATCGGCGGCCGGATCGCCGATGCCCATCTCTTCGGGACGCTCTTCGGCGGCATCTCCGCGTCCACGGTCGTCCTGGCCGTACTGGCGCTGACCGCCCACAGCCCGGTGGCCGCGATCGCGCTGTCGCTGATGCTCGGGGTGACCGCGTTCACCACGGCCCCGGCCCTGAACGCGCGGATGTTCAACGTGGCGAACGCCGCGCCCACGCTGGCCGGTGCGACCACCACCGCCGCCTTCAACATCGGCAACACCGTCGGCCCCTGGCTCGGCGGCCTGGCCATCGGCGCCGGCTGGGGCTACCCGTCCGTGGCCTGGACCGGTGCGGTGCTGGCCGCGGTCGCGGTCCTCACCACCGCCGTCGCCTTCCGGCTGCACCGCACGACGAACCGCTCGCGGCTGATCGCGTCGTCCGGAACGGCGGGCACGACGGGCACCGCGGGCACGACGGGCACCGCGGGCACGACGGGCACCGCGGGCACGACCGGCACGGCGGGCGCGGCGGCCGTCACGACGACCGCGTCGGAGACCGCGAAGCAGCTCTAGGGACGGCGAAGCGGCTCCAGGGACGGCGAAGCGGCTCCAGGCAGGGCGAAACAGCCCAGATACCGCAAGGCAACTCGGGAGACCGCGAGAAAACGCCCGACCTCTGTGACAACGGCCCGGCGCACCGACAGGCGCGCCGGGCCGCGTCCATGCGGCTCGCGTCCGTACGGGTCATGTCCACACGGCTCGCGTCCCTACAGGTCACGTCCCTACGGCAGGCGCGCCGGCCGGTGCTTGGGCCGGCGCAGGCCGGCGGCCGTCAGCCGGCGCAGCAGTTCCTTGCTGCCGACCTCCACGGCCCCGGCGCGCACCGCATCGTCGTACCGCTCGGCCGGCAGGTCGTAGTGGTCGCGCTCGAAGGCGCCCCGGGGCACGCCGATGCTCGCGGCGAAGGCGTGCAGCTCGGCGAAGGACACATCACTGACCAGGTGCGACCACATACGGCCGTGCCCCGGCCATATCGGCGGGTCTATGTAGATCGCCAACGGCCACCTCAGCCTTCCGCCGGGGCACGGAGCCGGCCGACGCGGGCGACCGCGACCGCCGTCTTGGGGCAGACCCAGTGCGGGTCGGGCCCCAACTCCGGCTCCACATCGAGGGCATGGGGGTCGCCCGACTCCGTACACACCGGGCACAGCGGCCAGCGGCCGTACCGCTCCAGGAGGGCGTCCTGGACGTCCTGCGCTATCAGTCCCGCGACGAACGCCGCGCCTTCAGGCCATTGCTCCACCCACCACCGGCGGTGGACGACCGCGTCCTCCACGAGCGAGACGATGTCGGCGTCGGCCACCTCGTCCGCCATCAGGTCGGCGAGCACCAGCGCCCGCGCGGCGTGCAATGCCTGTTCCAGCTCCATGCCCCCCATTGTCTCCCGCGCGCCGGACGCCGCTCGACGTTGTCCACAGGCCCGGCGGCGGAGGCCGCGCGTTGTCCACAGCCCTCGCGGAGGGGATTGACGCAACGCCGCTGATGAAATTACTTTTCAAGCGTGAGCAGCAGCCTGAAGGAAACTTTCAAGGGCGTGGCCGTCGAGACCCGACCGGCCCCGGCCCCACCCGCCCCCGCGGCGCTGGCCGCCAAGGTCCGCACCCTCGCGCCGACGATGACCCGCTCCATGCAGCGGGTCGCCGAGACCGTCGCGAGCGACCCGGCCGGCTGCGCCGCACTGACCGTCACCGGCCTCGCGGAGCGCACCGGCACCAGCGAAGCCACCGTCGTACGCACGTCGAGGCTGCTCGGCTATCCGGGCTACCGCGACCTCCGACTGGCGCTCGCCGCGCTCGCCGCGCAGCAGGCGGCCGGCGGCGCGCCCGCGGTGACGGCCGACATAGCGGTCGACGACTCCCTGGTCGACGTCGTCGCCAAGCTGGCCCAGGAAGAGCAGCAGTGCCTGGCCGACACCGCGGCCGCGCTGGACGTCAGCCAGCTCGAAGCGGCGGTCGCCGCGCTCGCGTCCGCCCGCCGGATCGATGTGTACGGCATCGGCGCGTCCAACCTCGTCGGCCAGGACCTCGCCCAGAAGCTGCTGCGCATCGGCCTGATCGCGCATGCGCACGCCGACCCCCACCTCGCGGTGACGAACGCCGTGCAGATGCGGACCGGTGACGTCGCCCTCGCGATCACCCACTCCGGCCGCACCACCGACGTCATAGAGCCGCTGCGGGTGGCCTTCGACCACGGCGCGACGACGATCGCCATCACCGGCCGCCCGGACGGCGAGATCGCCGCGTACGCCGACCACATCCTGACCACCTCCACCGCGCGCGAGAGCGAGCTGCGCCCGGCCGCGATGTCCTCCCGGACGAGCCAACTGCTGGTCGTGGACTGCCTGTTCATAGGCGTCGCGCAGCGGACGTACGAAACCGCCGCCCCCGCCCTCTCCGCCTCCTACGAGGCGCTGGCCCACCGCCACCAGCCCTGACCGCCGCCCGCCGCACGGGGGCGGTGTGCGCCCGACCCGGAAAGAGCCGCCGAGCCATGACCTCCACCGCCGACCACCCCCACTACGCCGATCTGCGCGCCGAGTTGGACGGCCTCACCACCGAGGCGTTCCGTCCCGACCTCGCCGAGATCGACCGCCGCGCCACCCTCGACATCGCCCGCACGATGAACGACGAGGACGCCACCGTCCCCGCCGCGGTCGCCCGGCGGCTCCCCGAGATCGCCGCCGCCATCGACGCCACCGCCGCCCGGATGGCCCGTGGCGGCCGGCTGGTCTACGCCGGCGCCGGCACGGCCGGCCGGCTCGGGGTGCTGGACGCCAGCGAATGCCCGCCGACCTTCAACACCGACCCCTCCGAGGTCCTCGGCCTGATCGCCGGCGGCCCGTCCGCGCTGGTCACGGCCGTCGAAGGGGCCGAGGACAGCAAGGAGTTCGCGGCCGAGGACCTGACCGCGATCGGGCTGACCGAGCGGGACACCGTCGTCGGCGTCTCGGCCTCCGGCCGCACCCCGTACGCGGTCGGCGCGGTCGAGCACGCCCGGGCCCGCGGCGCGCTGACCATCGGCCTGTCCTGCAACGCCGGTTCGGCCCTGGCCGCGGCCGCCGAGCACGGCATCGAGATCGTCGTCGGCCCCGAGCTGCTGACCGGCTCGACCCGGCTCAAGGCGGGCACCGCGCAGAAGCTCGTGCTCAACATGCTCTCGACCATCACCATGATCCGGCTGGGCAAGACCTACGGGAATCTGATGGTCGACGTCCGCGCCTCCAACGACAAGCTGCGGGCCCGCTCGCGGCGGATCGTCGCGCTCGCCACCGGCGCCACCGACGCCGAGATCGAGACCGCGCTGGCCATAACGGACGGCGAGGTGAAGAACGCCATCCTCACCCTGCTCGCCGGCGTCGACGGCCCGGCCGCCGCCCGCCTCCTCGCCGCCTCCGACGGCCACCTGCGCGCGGCCCTGGAAGCAGCCCGAGCCCGCTGACCCCGCCCCGGTTCGTCCGCACAGCAAGGCACCGCACATGCCCGAAGACGCCCACCGCGCCACCGCCGCCGCGCTCCTCCCACTGGTCGGCGGCGCCCCCAATGTCACCTCCGTCGCCCACTGCATGACCCGGCTCCGCCTCGGCATCCGGGACCGCTCCCTGGTCCGGGACGAGGACCTCAAGGCGCTGCCCGCCGTGATGGGAGTGGTCGAGGACGGGTCCACGTACCAGATCGTGCTGGGGCCCGGCGCGGTCGCCCGGGTCACCCCCGCGTTCGAGACCCTGCTGGACCAGGCCCGCGCCACGGAACCGGAGACCGCGACACCGACAGCGACAGCCGCAGCGACAGCGACCGCCCAGACCCTGGCCCCGGCCCCGGCCGACGCACGGCCCACCGGCACCACACACCCCGCCGCCACCGCCCCGCCCGCCACCGCCGAGGAGCTCGCCGCGGCGGGTGCCGCGCTCAAGGCGCGCCAGAAGGCGCGGAACGCCACCCCGGTCAAGCTGTTCCTGCGCCGGGTGGCGAACATCTTCGTCCCGCTGATCCCCGCACTGATCGGCTGCGGCATCGTCGCCGGGATCAACGGCCTGCTCACCAACCTCGGCTGGCTGCCGTCCGTCGTCCCCGCCCTGACCGCCATCGCCTCCGGTTTCATGTCGCTGATCGCGGTGTTCGTGGGCTACCACACCGCCAAGGAGTTCGGCGGGACACCGGTGCTCGGCGGTGCGGTCGCCGCGGTCATCGTCTTCCCCGGCGTCGCCCACATCACCGCCTTCGGCCGCCCTCTCTCCCCGGGCCAGGGCGGCGTCCTGGGCGCACTGGCCGCCGCGCTGCTCGCCGTCCAGGTGGAGAAGCACTGCCGCAGAAGAATCCCCGAGGCGCTCGACGTCCTCCTCACCCCCACCCTGACCGTCCTGATCACCGGCCTGGTCACGCTCTTCGGCCTGATGTACGTCGCCGGTGAGGCCGCCACCGCCTTCGGGTCCTTCGCCACCTGGCTGCTCGCGCACGGCGGCGCGGCGGCCGGCTTCCTGCTGGGCGGGCTCTTCCTCCCCCTCGTCATGCTGGGCCTCCATCAGGCCCTCATCCCGCTGCACACCACCCTCATCCAGCAGCAGGGCTACACCGTCCTGCTGCCGATCCTCGCCATGGCCGGCGCGGGCCAGGTCGGCGCCGCCCTCGCCGTCTACGTCCGCCTCCCCCGCAACCGCTCGATCCGTACGACCATCAAGTCGGCCCTGCCCGCGGGCTTCCTGGGTGTCGGCGAGCCGCTGATCTACGGCGTATCGCTCCCCCTCGGGCGGCCCTTCGTCACGGCCTGTCTCGGCGGCGCGTTCGGCGGCGGGTTCATCGGCCTCTTCCACCAGCTCGGCGACACCGTCGGCGCCACCGCCATCGGCCCCTCCGGCTGGGCGCTGTTCCCCCTGGTCCAGGGCAACCACGGCATCGTCACCACACTGGCGGTCTACGCGATGGGGCTGGCCGTCGGCTATCTGACCGGCTTCCTGGCGACGTACTTCCTCGGCTTCAGCAAGCAGATGCGCACCGACCTCAACGCCCCACCCCACACGCCGCATACGCAAGCAGCCGCAGAAAGACCGGAAACGCCGGAAGCGCCCGTCTCGGCGGCAGCAGCGGCAGCAGCGGAAACGGCGGCAGCGACCCACACCGCGCCGCCCTCCGCCGCCCCGGCACCGGCCGGAAGCCAGGGTGCCGCCTAGGCCTCCGACCCCTCGTGCTCGCGGGTCGACACCGCCTCGACGTGGCCGCAGAACGCGCAGACCCAGACGGGCCCTTCGGTGTCCCGCTGCTGCCACATCGTGCGGCGGCAGCGGGGGCAGCCCGTCGTGCCGATCCCGTCCGCGCCCATCAGCGGCGGCTCGGGGGTCGCGTCGGCATAGGCGATGATCTGCTTGCGCAGCCGGTCGTCCGTGGTGTTGGCCATTTGGAGCAGGCGCACCACACGGGAACGGACTTCTTCGACAAACTCGGTCATCGTCGGAGCAGCGTACGCGTCCGGCAGGCGGCCATCGATCGGTTCGGTCAAATAGCCGGACCTCCGGACGCCCGCCACCCTCGAACGAGTGAGGTCACCTCCTGCGGTTGACGCCCGGCACCGTCCGCCGCCCGCCCGCCCGTCCGGCCGGCCGGCCGGCCCAGCACGGCAGCACGCCAGCACGCCAGCACGCCAGCACGCCGCCGAACTGCGGCGCACCCGCCCTCGATACGTCCGCCGCCGACGGGGAGGGGAAGCGGAAACGGAGCGGGAGCCGTCGCCCTACCCGCAGAAGCCGGGGACGCCCGAGTGGCTCCCCCGCACCGCGTGAC
Organism: Streptomyces endophytica; assembly: GCF_026153355.1. GTDB lineage: Bacteria > Actinomycetota > Actinomycetes > Streptomycetales > Streptomycetaceae > Streptomyces > Streptomyces endophytica. The sequence continues at coordinate 1,315,804 of NZ_CP110636.1, forward strand.
GACCCCTCAGGGCGTGGGCGTGGGCGCGGGTGCCGGGACCTCCGCAGGGGCTGCCGCGGACGCCCGGGCCGTCGCGGCCGACCGGCGCGATTCGGCGGCCAGCAGCGCGAACCACACACCCACCAGCACCAGATGGACACGCTGCGGGACGCCGTGCCAACCGGGCCGGCCGAACAGCGGGCCCACGGTGCACACGGCGGCCGGCAGGGCCAGCGCCAGCACCCGCGGCCCCCAGCGGCGGATCAGCTGCCGGTGCGGGCGCTCGACCACGGCGGCGCGACTGAGCAGCGCCATCGACGCGAAGAGGAAGAAGTGGGCCAGAGCGCTGGTGGCCGTGTGCCAGGGGTGCACGGCCTCGCATCCGGGCTCCAGTGAGGGCGCGCAGCGCATCGGCAGCGCCACGTCGGCCAGCGACGACAGCCCCATTCCGGCCAGCGCCGCCCACCCGGCACGGGACCAGCCGCCCGCCGCCGGGCCGTACGCCAGTAGCGCCGCCAGGACGACGAGGGCGGCGCAGACGCACTCGATGCCGCCGAAGAGACCGCGCAGCGGCTGGTCGGCGGCGTACAGCTCACTGACGTACGAGTGCCGGGGGTCGAGGCCGGTCGACAGCACGAATTCCAGCACCCAGCCGTTGTAGAGCACGGCGGCCACGGCGAGCAGCCGGGCCGCCCAGGCGTCCCGGCGGCCCGGATCACCGGACCGGCCCACACCCCGTTGCGGCAGCTCCCCCGCGCGCCGCGGGCGCACCGCCCGGTCATCGCCTCGCGCCCGTCCCGCCGGCAGGTTCGCGTTCCGCTCTCGCCCGGACATGATCAGTCGCCGTCCGCATCGGACCTGATCAGACCTCTACGCACCCTGGCTCGCACGAATACTCCTTCGTTTGCGATCACAGGGGGCGCGGCCACCCCGAGACCCTTGGCCGTGACTTTCCATAGCCAATCCAGTGCACAGCGTAACCACCATGCCGTCCTCGCCTCGGGAGGCTCAGGGCACGGCGGCGGGCCGGGGAAAAACGCCGCCGGGGCGGCACCCCCTGGGAGGAGGGTGCCGCCCCGGCGTTCAGGACGTGTGATCCGGGAGGATCAGCGTTCTGGTCCAGCGGGCCGGAGGTCCGGCGCGGTGGATCAGAAGTCCATGTCACCGCCCGGCATGCCGCCCGGAGCGGCCGCGGCGGCCTTCTCCGGCTTGTCGGCGATGACGGCCTCGGTGGTGAGGAAGAGCGCCGCGATGGAGGCGGCGTTCTGCAGCGCGGAGCGGGTGACCTTGGCCGGGTCGATGATGCCCTCGGCGACCATGTCGACGTACTCGCCGGTGGCGGCGTTCAGACCGTGGCCGACGGCCAGGTTGCGCACCTTCTCCACCACGACGCCGCCCTCAAGGCCGGCGTTGACCGAGATCTGCTTCAGCGGGGCCTCCAGGGCCAGCTTCACAGCCGCGGCACCGGTGGCCTCGTCACCCTCGAGCTCGATCTTCTCGAAGACCGAGGAGGCCTGCAGCAGGGCCACGCCACCGCCGGCGACGATGCCCTCCTCGACGGCCGCCTTCGCGTTGCGGACGGCGTCCTCGATGCGGTGCTTGCGCTCCTTGAGCTCGACCTCGGTGGCGGCACCGGCCTTGATGACGGCCACGCCGCCGGCCAGCTTCGCCAGACGCTCCTGGAGCTTCTCGCGGTCGTAGTCCGAGTCGCTGTTCTCGATCTCGGCGCGGATCTGGTTGACGCGACCCTGGACCTGGTCGCTGTCACCGGCACCGTCGACGATGGTGGTCTCGTCCTTGGTGATGACGACCTTGCGGGCGCGGCCGAGCAGGTCGAGACCGGCGTTCTCCAGCTTGAGGCCGACCTCCTCGGAGATGACCGTGCCACCGGTGAGGATGGCGATGTCACCGAGCATGGCCTTGCGGCGGTCACCGAAGCCCGGGGCCTTGACGGCGACGGACTTGAAGGTGCCACGGATCTTGTTGACGACCAGGGTCGACAGGGCCTCGCCCTCGACGTCCTCGGCGATGATCAGCAGCGGCTTGCCGGACTGCATGACCTTCTCCAGGAGCGGCAGCAGGTCCTTCACGTTGCCGATCTTGGAGTTGACGATGAGGATGTACGGGTCGTCGAGCGACGCCTCCATACGCTCCATGTCGGTGGCGAAGTACGCCGAGATGTAGCCCTTGTCGAAGCGCATACCCTCGGTGAGCTCCAGCTCCAGACCGAAGGTCTGGGACTCCTCGACGGTGATGACGCCTTCCTTGCCGACCTTGTCCATGGCCTCGGCGATGAGCTCGCCGATCTGGGTGTCGGCGGCGGAGATGGAGGCGGTGGAGGCGATCTGCTCCTTGGTCTCCACGTCCTTGGCCTGCTCCAGCAGAGCGGCGGAGACGGCCTCGACGGCCTTCTCGATACCGCGCTTCAGGGCCATCGGGTTGGCGCCGGCGGCGACGTTGCGCAGGCCCTCGCGGACCAGTGCCTGGGCCAGGACGGTCGCGGTCGTCGTGCCGTCACCGGCGACGTCGTCCGTCTTCTTCGCGACCTCCTTGACCAGCTCGGCGCCGATCTTCTCGTACGGGTCCTCGAGCTCGATCTCCTTGGCGATGGACACACCATCGTTGGTGATCGTGGGGGCGCCCCACTTCTTCTCGAGGACGACGTTGCGGCCCTTGGGGCCGAGGGTGACCTTGACGGCGTCGGCGAGCTGGTTCATCCCGCGCTCGAGACCGCGCCGTGCCTCCTCGTCGAACGCGATGATCTTGGCCATGTGAAGTGGTCCTCCCGGACTGGGGTGGATTGCTCCGGACCGCGCTGGCGCCCGCGACGGACGACCTGCAGACCTGCTGTGGTTCCTTGCCCCACCCGGCCCGCGGGCCTCACCGACCCGGTCCTTCATTGTCACTCTCACTCGGAGAGTGCTAACGCCAATGATTAGCACTCGGGGCATGCGAGTGCAAGCCGCCCGGAGGGCGTCATTGAGGGGTGGCGGTCGGGCGACGGGTGGGCGCAAGCCGCCCGGAGGGCGTCATTGAGGGGTGGTGGTCGGGCGACGGGTGGGCACAAGCCGCCCGGAGGGCGTCATTGAGGGGTGGCGGTCGGGCGACGGGTGGGCGCAAGCCGTTCTGGGCGTGGCCCATCCATCGAGGGGGCAGGCGGAGGCCCGTCCGTCCTTCGAGGCGCACGGCAGAAGGCCCGTACCCCCTTCAGGGGTACGGGCCTTCACAACGCAGCAGTCGGTCGGCGCCTCAGCCGGCCACCCGGACCATGTCCGCCTGCGGCCCCTTCTGGCCCTGCGAGATCTCGAACTCGACCCGCTGGCCCTCCTCAAGGGTGCGGTAGCCGTCCATCTGGATCGCGCTGTAGTGGACGAATACATCCGCACCACCGTCGACCGCGATGAAGCCGTACCCCTTCTCCGCGTTGAACCACTTGACGGTGCCCTGAGCCATGCCTAACTCCCCTATTACTGGCCCTTGCGCAGGACCGCACTCCGCGGACCCGGGTCAGACCTCACCCCGCGAAAGGCCCGTGGGGTGTGCGCCGGAACGCGTCGACCGCCGCTGAATGTATCTGGACCGATGCCCAGCGCAACAGGTCAATCGGACGAGAATTCTGGCGCCGGAGAATCGGCTATATGCGGTGAAATCGCGATTCTCCCGGGCAAGCCGGGCCGGGCATAGGCGTGCCTAACCGACAAATGCCGCACACACTTTGAGCACAACTCAGCACGGATTCTTATGCGCTCGGCATACCCGGGGACATATACAGCGAGGAGATCGCCACAATGCTATCCCCTTTCACTAAACGGAATTGCCCCGTCCGTTTTTGATGGACGGGGCAATTCCGGTCAAGCGGGGGGAGAGATGGCGCAAATCCACGCCTGTTCGATCACTATCCGGACGGCGCCGCGCGCCAAGAGGACGCGCGGCCGGGCCCGGACGGAGGGTCAGCAGCCTCCGGCGACCGCGGGGATGATCGAGACGCCCGCGCCGTCCGGCGTCGGCGTCTCCAGACCCTGCTCGAAGCGGACGTCGTCGTCGTTGACGTAGACGTTCACGAAGCGGCGCAGCTTACCGGCGTCGTCGAGCACACGGGCCGCGATGCCCTGGTGGTTCTTCTCCAGGTCGGCGATCACCTCGGAGAGGGTCCCGCCCTCGGCGGTGACCTCGGCCTCGCCGCCGGTGTACGTGCGGAGGATGGTGGGGATGCGGACCTTGACGCTCATGGTTCTGCCTTCCGGAGCGGGATTACGGAGTACGGGTTCGGAAACGACGCGGGCTCAGCCGGCCAGGCCGGCCGCGCGGAACGCATCCAGGTTCGGACGGATCGTGGCCGTGGGCCCGGTGGTCGGTGCGACCGCGTCCAGCGTCTTCAGACCGTCACCCGTGTTGAGGACGACGGTGGTCAGCGCCGGGTCGAGCACACCCTCGTCGATGAGCTTCTTGGTCACGCCGACGGTCACACCGCCCGCGGTTTCCGCGAAGATGCCCTCCGTCCGGGCCAGCAGCTTGATCGCGTCCACGACCTGCTCGTCGTTGACGTCCTCCACCGCACCGCCCGTCCGGCGCGCGATGTCCAGCACGTACGGCCCGTCCGCCGGGTTGCCGATCGCCAGCGACTTGGCGATGGTGTTCGGCTTCTGCGGGCGCACGACGTCGTGCCCGGCCTTGAAGGCCGTCGACACCGGCGAGCAGCCCTCCGCCTGGGCGCCGAAGATCTTGTACGGCTTGTCCTCGACCAGCCCGAGGGCAATCAGCTCCTTGAGGCCCTTGTCGATCTTCGTCAGCTGGGAGCCGGACGCGATCGGGATGACGATCTGGTCCGGCAGCCGCCAGCCGAGCTGCTCGCAGATCTCGTAGGCCAGCGTCTTGGAACCCTCGCCGTAGTACGGCCGCAGGTTGACGTTGACGAAGCCCCAGCCCTCGCCGAGCGGGTCGCCGATGAGCTCCGAGCAGAAGCGGTTGACGTCGTCGTAGTTGCCCTCGATGCCGACCAGGTCACCGCCGTAGACCGCGGCCATGACGACCTTGCCGGCCTCCAGGTCGTGCGGGATGAAGACGCAGGACTTGAAGCCCGCGCGGCGCGCCGCGGCGCCGACCGCGCCGGCGAGGTTGCCGGTCGAGGAGCAGGACAGGGTCGTGAAGCCGAAGGCGCGGGCGGCCTCGACGGCGATCGCGACGACACGGTCCTTGAAGGAGTGGGTCGGGTTGCCGGAGTCGTCCTTGACGTACAGGCCGCCGGTGACGCCGAGCTCGGCGGCGAGCCGGTCGGCCTTGACGAGCTTGGTGAAGCCGGGGTTGAGGTTCGGCTTGTCGGCCACGTCGGCGGGGACCGGGAGCAGCGGGGCGTAGCGCCAGATGTTGTCCGGACCGGCCTCGATCTGCTTCCTCAAGGCCTCGGGGTCGCCGCTCGGCAGGTCGTAGGCGACTTCGAGCGGCCCGAAACAGCTGGCACAGGCGAAGATCGGACCGAGGTCGAAGCGCTCACCGCACTCCCGGCAGGACAGCGCTACGGCGGGGCCCAGGGCGACGGGGGTCGCGTTGTCGGCGGATTCGGTGACTTGCACAGCCATGGAGGCGAGGCCCTTTCTCCTCATCTTCCTCGCGACGCATCTCGTCGCGAGACGGATTTGGCACCTTCCCTAGCCGGGAGCCTCGCGCGCTGTACGCGGAGACCGACTGGAGGGTTGCCGGGGCTTCAACGGGCCGTGTCCCTCTGCCCCTCTGGATGAGCGGTATGGCGCTGGGCCGAAACCCAGGCGTTTGTCGCGTGGTGACCCCGACATGCGAGGGTCATCCGCGTTGTTCAAGACTGTAACCGACGGCACTGACAGTTGAGATAGTCGTCCGAACCGCGAGATGGATCACACAATGGATCACATAGCGACCGCTGTACCGGCGGCCACCGAGGAGTCGTAGACGTGCTGGAAGAGGTGGAGCGCTGGCTGCGCAGCCGCTCCTGGTCGGCTGCCGATCGCCCATTGGAGCAGCTGCTGGCGGCCAAGCGCCAGTCGGGCCGTACGGTCAGTGTCGTCCTGCCCGCGCTGGACGAGGAGGCCACGGTCGGCACGATCGTGGCGACGATCCGTGCCGAGCTGATGACCGACGCCGTCCCGCTGGTCGACGAGCTGGTGGTGCTGGATTCCGGGTCCACCGACCGGACGGCCGAGGTCGCGGCGGCGGCCGGCGCCAACGTCGTCCACCGTGACGCGGTCCTGCCGCGGATCCCCGCCGTCCCCGGCAAGGGCGAGGTGCTGTGGCGCTCGCTGCTCGCGACCACCGGCGACATCATCTGCTTCGTCGACGCCGACCTGCGCGAGTTCTCCGCGACCTTCGTCTCCGGGATCGTCGGCCCGTTGCTGACCGATCCGGACCTGCAGTTCGTCAAGGCGATGTACGACCGCCCGCTGGAGACCGGGGACGAGGGCGCGGGGCCGGGCCAGGGCGGCCGGGTCACCGAACTCGTCGCCCGTCCGCTGCTCAACCTGCACTGGCCGCAGCTGGCCGGTTTCGTCCAGCCGCTGGGCGGCGAGTACGCGGCGCGGCGCGTACTGCTGGAGCGGCTGCCGTTCCCGGTCGGCTACGGCGTCGAGCTGGGCCTGCTCGTCGACGCACTGCACACGGTCGGCCTGGACGCCCTCGCCCAGGTGGACGTCGGCGTACGCAAGCACCGCCATCAGGATGGCCAGGCCCTCGGCCGGATGGCCGCCGCGATCTACCGCACCGCTCAACTCCGCCTGGCCCGCGGCCACTTGGTACGGCCCCGGCTCACCCAGTTCGACCGCGGCGAGGCGGGGTTCGTGCCCCGCACCACGGACGTGGACACCGAGGAACGGCCGCCCATGGCCGACATCCCGGAATACGCGGCCAGGCGGGCGGCCTGACCCGCGTCGCACGTTTGCACGGATCTGTCACTGGTTAATCTCGCGACATGGTCTCCGAGCGCAGTGTGGTGCCCGCAGGTGCCGAGGTTCTCGTCGCGTCCAACCGCGGACCGGTCTCGTACGCCCTGGGCGAGGACGGGGCACTGACCGCGAAGCGGGGCGGGGGCGGGCTGGTGTCGGGGCTGTCGTCGATCGGGCCCGAGACGGATGCGGTGTGGGTGTGTGCCGCGCTCGGTGAGGGCGACCGGGAGGCGGTGCGGCGGGCCGGGGGCGCGCTGGACGCGGCCGACACCGGCGGGCAGCGCGTCCGGATGCTGGACATCCCGTCTCATGTACACGCCGACGCCTACAACGGCATCGCCAATTCGGTGCTGTGGTTCGTCCACCACATGCTCTACCAGACGCCGCTGGAGCCGGCCTTCGACGCGGAGTTCCGGCGGCAGTGGGGGGCGTACGAGGCGTACAACCACGCCTTCGCGCAGGCGCTCGCCGACGAGGCGGGCCCCATGCGGCGGTGCTGGTGCAGGACTACCACCTGGCGCTGGTGCCCGGCATGCTGCGGGCACTGCGGCCGGACCTGCGGATCGCGCACTTCTCGCACACCCCCTGGGCGCCGCCGGAGTACTTCCGGATGCTGCCGGACGGCATCGCCGAGCAGCTGCTGCGCGGGATGACGGGCGCCGACCAGCTGGGGTTCCTGACGCACCGCTGGGCGGACGCGTTCAGCGCGTGCTGCGCCGAGGTGCTGGGCGGCACCGGCGGCACCCGGCTCGGGGTGTACGGCCTGGGGGCGGACGCCGGGTTCCTGCGGGAGCGGTCGCGGCGGGCGGACGTGGACGAGCGGCTGGCGGCGCTGCGCGAGCAGATCGGCACCGGGCCGGACGGGGCGGCGCGCCGGAGCATCGTGCGGGTGGACCGCACGGAGCTGTCGAAGAACATCGTGCGCGGGCTGCTGGCGTACCGGGAGCTGCTGGTGGACCGGCCGGAGTGGCGGGAGCGGGTGGTGCACGTGGCCTTCGCGTACCCCTCGCGGCAGGACCTGGCGGTGTACCGGGAGTACACCGCGGAGGTCGGGCGGCTGGCCGAGGAGATCAACGCCGAGTTCGGCACGGAGAGCTGGCGGCCGGTGGTGCTGCACGTGAAGGACGACTTCGCGCGGTCGCTGGCGGCGTACCGGCTGGCGGACGTGGCGCTGGTCAATCCGATCCGGGACGGGATGAACCTCGTCGCGAAGGAGATCCCGGTGGTGTCCGAGGAGGGCTGCGCGCTGGTGCTGTCGCGGGAGGCCGGCGCCCACGAGGAGTTGGGGGCCGCGGCGCTGACGGTCAATCCGTACGACGTGAGCGGCACGGCGCGGGCGCTGCACGAGGCGCTGTCGATGACGGCCGGGGAGCGGGCGGAGCGCACCGAGCGGCTGGCCGCGGCGGCGACCGCGCTGCCACCGGCCCGCTGGTTCATGGACCAGTTGCGGGCGTTGCAGGCGGAGTGAGCGGGGGCGGCGCGGGGCGCGGTCGGACGGCGGTGTCCGGGCCCGCGCCACGCGCCGTGCGGGTCCGTGCCACCGGGGCGCGGGCTGTTCCGGGCCGCGGTGGGGTAGTTCTTTTCCATGCCGAACTCCGCGCGTGCCCTGCCGCTTTCCGTCCGTACGTCCACGCTGGCGGCCGTCGCCGTGCTGGCCCTCGCGGCCGGCGGGTGTTCGTCCCCCCGGCCCCACTTCGACCCCAAGGAGGGTTCGGGCCCTTCGGGGACGCCGTCCCCCGTCGCCCTCGGGGGCGATAGCCATGGGGCCCGGCCCCCAGGGTGCGTACACCGTGCAGCGGCAGCCCTCCGCCGGTAGCTGCCACGTCCGTCACACCGCCGGCAAGCAGCCGCTGCCGGACCCGACGTGCACGCCGGGCGCGACGAACCCCAAGGTGACCCCGGCGACCCTGAAGTCGACGATCTGCCGGAGCGGCTACACCAAGGACATCCGGCCCCCGGTGAACATCACCGGCCGCGAGAAGACGGCCAACGCCGCGTCGTACGGCTACACGGGCCCGCTGCACGACGCCGAGTACGACCACCTCATCAGCCTCCAGCTGGGCGGCGACCCCAACGATCCGCGCAACCTCTGGGTCGAGCCGCCGTCACCGGGACACCGGCCGGGCGCCGGTCCCAACAACCCAAGGACGTGGTGGAGAACCGCCTCAAGGCCGCGATCTGCTCGGGCAAGGCCGACCTGACGAAGGCTCAGCGGGCCATCGCGACGGACTGGACGACGGCGGAGGCCGTACTGGGCCTGAAGAGGTAGCACCACCGGCCCGCGGGCGAGGTCACTGCTCAGTGAGGCGGGTCGCCAGTGCGCCGAGCAGGTCCACGACGCCGGCCGGGCCGTTGACGACCAGGTCGGCGCGGTCGGCGAGTTCGGTGACCTCGTTGCTGCCGCTGCAGACCAGGAGGCCGGTCAGGCCCTCGGAGCGGAGTTTCTCGACGGCGGCGAAGGCGGCCAGGTCGCCGAGGTCGTCGCCGGCGTAGAGGACCGTCGAGGCGCCGGTTTCGCGGATCCAGTCGGCGAGCGCGACGCCCTTGTCCATCCCGGGCGGCCGGAGTTCGAGGACCAGGCGGCCCGGTTCGACGATCAGGCCGTGGCGTTCGGCCAGCGCGGTGAGCGGTGCGCGCAGCCGCTCGAAGGCGCCCTGCGGGTCGTCGGCGCGGCGGGTGTGGATGGCGATGGCCCGGCCGCCCTTGCGTTCGATGGCGGTCTCGACCCAGGTGCCGTGCCAGACGCCGGAGGCGTCCAGGACGCCGGGGAGTTCGGCCTGTATGGCGGCGACACCGGGGTGCGGCGGCGGGGCGTGCACGGTGCCGGTGGCCGCCTCCCAGCGTTCGGCGCCGTAGTGGCCGAGGACGGTGAGGTGGTCCAGTCCGGGGACGGCGGCGAAGCCGCCGAGGCGGACCGCGACGGTGGCCGGCCGGCCGGTGATCACCGCGGCGGCGCGCAGGTGCGGTACGAGGCGGCCGAGGGCGGCGACCGCGCCGTCGTGGGCGCGGGCCTTTTCCGGGTCGGGGACGATGTCGGCGAGGGTGCCGTCGAAGTCGAGGGCGACGACGGCGCGTTCCGGGTGGGCCAGCAGCGCGGCGAGGCCGTCGCGGCCGGCGGGGGTGACGGGAGTCGGCACGTTCGGGGGGCTGCCCATGGCGCCGACCCTACCGGCGGTGGGCGGGCGCACGGCCGGTGCACGGGCGCATCCGGCCGACGGGTCGCGGCGCCGTCCCCGCCGCGAGCGGCGCGCCCGGTCAGCGGCGGGCGCGGCGCGCTTCGCGGATCCGGCGCAGGCGGTTGACGGTGACGGGGTCGTGGGCGAGCGCGCGGGGGTCGTCCAGCAGGGCGTTGAGGAGCTGGTAGTAGCGGGTCGGGGAGAGGCCGAGCCGTTCGCGGATGGCCCGTTCCTTGGGGCCGGGGCCGGGCCAGGAGCGGCGCTCGACGGCGAGCACCGCCTCGTCCCGGGCGGACAGCCCGGAGCCGCCCGCGCCGCCGGTGGCCTGCGGGTCGTCCGTACTGCCGGGGCCGCTCGTCATCACGTTCCCACGATAAGCGCACGGTCGGACGGGTGGGGGCCGGGCGGGTGGCCCGGTCCCCCGCGCGGCGTCACTCGCCGCTGTTGTCCTCGGTGTCCGCGGTGTTCTGGATGTCGGTGAGCACGCCGGCCGGGTTGCCGTTGGGGCCGACCGCGGCGCCCATCCTGGCCTTGACGGTCTTGGAGACCAGCGGCCAGGAGGTCTTGTCCGCCGGGTAGAACTCGGCGCCGGCCAGCTGCTTGAGGAAGCTGTGCAGCTTGGCGTAGTGGTCGTCGGCCATCATCGCCTGGGAGGCGGAGGTGGTGACGGGCAGCAGACCGTAGTCGCCGGAGAACTTCTCGACGTTCTTGTCGCTGTAGACGAAGTCGAGGAACTTGCCGGCCTCGGCGCGGTGGCCGTTCTGCTTGAACGCCATCATCCAGTCGGCGACGCCCATGGTGGCCTTGGCCGGGCCCTTGACGCCGGGCAGGTCGACGGTGCCGTAGTCGATGCCCTTGGCCTCGGCCTGCTTCATGAGGGTGGGGTGGCCGTTGAGCATGCCGACGTCGCCGTCGGCGAAGCCGGCGAAGGCGTCCTCGCGGTTGAGCTTGGCCGGGTCGCTGCCGGTCAGGCCCTTGCCGACGAGGTCGTCCTTCAGCCAGTTGAAGGTCTTGATGTTCTCCGGCGAGTTGATCTGGTACTTGCCGATGGTGTCGGTGTAGCTGCCGCCGCCGCTGAGCATCCACATCAGCGTCTCGGCCTGGGTCTCCTCGGGGCCGAGCGGCAGTGCGTAGGGCATCTTGACGCCGTGCGCCTTCAGCAGGGCGGCGTCGTGGGCGATGTCGTCCCAGGTCTTCGGCGGGCTGGTGATGCCGGCCTGGGCGAACAGCTTCTTGTTGTAGAAGAGCCGCCGGGTGCTGGCGCCGAAGGGCATGCCGTACTGGACGCGGTGGTATTCGCCGGCCTCCGCGAGGGAGGGGGTGAAGTCGGCCTGGACCGGTATGGAGAGCAGCTGGTCGGCGCTGTAGAGCTTGCCCTTGGCCGCGTAGTCGGCGTAGGCGCCTATCTGGGCGAGGTCGGGGGCCTTGCCCTCCTTGACCAGGTCCTCGACGTGCTTGTCGACCTTGGTCCAGCTGTCGACCTCGACGTCGACCTTGATGCCGGGGTTCTTCTTCTCGAAGGCGCGGGCGAGCTGGTCCCAGTAGTGCTGGGAGCTGTTGGCCTCGCCGTCACCGTAGTCCGCGGCGATCAGCTTGAGGGTGACGTCGCCGTCGCCCGATCCGCCGCCGCAGCCGGTGAGTGTCAGTGTCATGGTGGTGGCCGTCGCTGCCGCCGCCAGGCTCAAGTACCGCCGCTGCACCCGCTGTTACCGCCCTTTTCCTGTCCCGAAATTCTGTGCCTGCCGGGTTCCTCGACACCGTCTCGGGGATCGCCCTCGCCCGGCGTGAACAGCGGGTTTCCCCCCGCGTCCGCTACAAGGTCTACACCACCGGTGGTTGCGCTCCGTTAGCGGGCTCCCCACTTCGCTCCCACACTTCCTTCACCCGGACCGGACCGGTGAGTGGACTAGACCTTTCGGGGCGCAGCGCGCGAAACTGTTCCCGTGAGACATGTCATCGCCCTGGATGTGGGCGGCACCGGGATGAAGGCCGCCCTCGTAGGGGTGGATCCCGAACCGTCCGGGAAGACACCACCCGCCCTGCTCTACGAGGCACGGCGGCCCACCGGCCGCGAGCGCGGCCCCGACGCGGTGGTCGAGACGATCCTCGGCTTCGCCGCCGAGCTCCGCGAGATCGGCACCGCCCGCTTCGGCACCGCCGCCGAGGCCGCCGGCGTCGCGGTCCCCGGCATCGTCGACGAGACCACCGGCACCGCCGTCTACGCCGCGAACCTCGGCTGGCGGGACGTCCCGCTGCGGGCGCTGCTCTCCGAGCGGCTCGGCGGGGTGCCGGTCTCGCTCGGCCACGACGTGCGCACCGGCGGCCTGGCCGAGGGCCGGATCGGCGCCGGCCGGGACGCCGGCCGCTTCCTGTTCGTACCGCTGGGCACCGGCATCGCCGGCGCCATCGGCATCGGGGGCCGCATCGAGGCCGGGGCGCACGGCAGCGCCGGCGAGATCGGCCACATCGTCGTCCGGCCCGGGGGGCGGGCCTGCGGCTGCGGGCAGCGGGGCTGCCTGGAGACGCTGGCGTCGGCCGCCGCGGTGGGCCGGGACTGGGCGGCGGCCTGCGGCGACCCGGAGGCCAGCGCGGCGGACGCGGCCAAGGCCGTGGCGTCCGGCGACGCGCGGGCCCGCGCGGTGTGGCGGGACGCGGTGGACGCGCTGGCCGACGGCCTGGTCACCGGGCTGACCCTGCTCGACCCGGAGCTGCTGATCATCGGCGGCGGACTGGCCGAGGCGGGCGACACGCTGTTCACGCCTCTGCGGGAAGCGGTCCGGCGGCGCGTTACGTTCCAGCGGCTCCCCTCGATCGTTCCGGCGGCCCTCGGGGACGCCGCCGGGTGCCTGGGCGCGGGACTCCTCGCCTGGGATCTTCTCTCCACGGAGGTAACCGCCTGATGGCACAGCAACTGTCCGTGCAGCCGGCCGCGGGTCCCCGGCGCACCGTCCTGGCCGGCGCCCGGATCGCCCGCCCGTCCGGCGTCGTCGAGCGCGGCCGGATCATCGTCGAGGGCGGCCGGATCGCCGCGGTCCACAGCCGCGACGCCGACCTGACCGAGGACCGCGGCGCCGACGCCGTGGACCTGACCGGCCACCTCGTCGTGCCCGGCTTCGTCGACATGCATGTGCACGGCGGGGGCGGCGGCTCGTTCTCGTCCGCCGACCCCGGCGAGTGCATGACGGTCGTGGAGACCCACCGCCGGCACGGCACCACCTCGATGGTCGCCTCCACCGTCACCGGCGGGCTGCCCGAACTCGCCCGGCAGGCCGGGGTGCTGGCCGAACTGGTCCAGCAGGGCGAGCTGACCGGCATCCACTTCGAGGGCCCGTTCATCTCCCCGCACCGCTGCGGCGCCCACCAGCCGGGGCTGCTGCGCGACCCGGACCCGTCCGACGTCCGCAAGCTCCTCGACGCGGCCCACGGCACCGCCGCGATGATGACCCTCGCCCCCGAACTGCCCGGCGGTCTGGCGTCCGTACGGCTGCTCTCCGACGCCGGGGTGATCGCCGCCGTCGGCCACACCGACTCGTCCTACGACGCGGCCCGGCAGGCCATCGACGCGGGCGCCACCGTCGCCACCCACCTCTTCAACGCGATGCCCCCGCTCGGCCACCGGGCGCCGGGTCCGGTCGCCGCGCTCCTGGAGGACGAGCGGATCGCCGTCGAGCTGATCAACGACGGCACCCATCTGCACCCCGCGATGCTCCAGTTGGCCGTCCGCGAGGCGGGCAACGGCCGGGTCGCGTTCATCACGGACGCGATGGGAGCGGCCGGCATGGACGACGGGATGTATCCGCTCGGGCCCATGCAGGTCGAGGTCAGGGACGGGGTGGCCCGGATCAGCGACGGCCCCACGGCCGGCTCCATCGCGGGCTCCACCCTCACCCTGGACCGGGCTTTCCAACGGGCCGTCCTCGTCGACGGCCTGACGGTGGATCAGGCGGTCCAGGCACTGTCGGCCACCCCGGCCCGCCTGCTGGGCATCGACGACCGGACCGGGTCCCTGGCGGCCGGCAAGGACGCCGACCTGGTGGTGCTGGACGCGGCGTTCACCCTGGTCGGGGTCATGCGCCGGGGCGAGTGGGTGGTGCGCCCGCACAGCGCGTGAGGTGAGCTGAGGGTCTGGGCCAACCGCCACCGACGATGGCATGATCGCTCGCGCACTTGTCCGCATGCCACCGCCGTGCGCGGTTGCCCGACCCCGGCCGCCCGGCCATGACTGCCCGGAGGGGCGACCATGATCCTCACGGTCACGCTGAACGCCGCCCTGGACATCACCTACCGCGTGCCCCGGCTCCGCCCGCACCGCACGCACCGGATCACCGAGGTGTCCGAACGGCCCGGCGGCAAGGGCGTGAACGTCGCCCGGGTGCTGGCCGCGCTCGGCCACCGCACGGTCGCCACCGGCTTCGCGGGCGGCGGCACCGGCGACGCGCTGCGCGCCCTGCTCGCCGAGACGGCGGTCACCGACGCCCTGGTCCCGGTCGGCGGCGCCACCCGCCGCACGGTCGCCGTCGTCGACGAGACCACCGGGGACACCACCCAGCTCAACGAGCCGGGCCCGACCGTCTCCCCGCCGAATGGGACACCTTCCTCGGCACCTACCGCGAACTGCTGGGGGAGGCCCGCGCGGTGGCACTGTGCGGCAGCCTGCCGCCGGGCGTCCCGGTCGACGTCTACGCCCGCCTCACCCGCGCCGCGCGCACCGCCGGCGTCCCCGTCCTCCTCGACACCAGCGGCGAACCGCTGCGCCGGGGCCTGGCCGCCCGCCCCGACCTCGCCAAGCCCAACGCCGACGAGCTGGCCGCCCTGACCGGCAGCACCGAACCGCTGCGCGCCGCCCGCGACGCCCGCCGCCGCGGCGCGCACGCGGTGGCCGCCTCACTGGGCCCGGACGGGATGCTGGCGGTCACCGCGGACGGCTCCTGGCAGGCCGCTCCGCCCCGGCGGTTCGCCGGCAATCCGACCGGCGCCGGCGACTCCGCGGTCGCCGGACTCCTCTCCGGCCTGGTGGAGGACCTGCCGTGGCCCGCCCGCCTCGCCCGCGCGGTCGCCCTGTCCGCCGCGACGGTCCGCGCCCCGGCGGCCGGCGAGTTCGACCGGGCGACGTATCAGGAGCTGCTGGGGGGCGTGGTGGTGACGGCTTCCCGTACCGACCTGGGGATCGACAAGTGAGAGGGCCTACCGCGGCAGACAACGGGCCGAGCACACGACCCGCCCGGTCGCGCCCTCGGCCTCTGTCAGAGCAATGCCAACTGTCCCCGCGTCACGGTCCCCAGACGGCGATGCTCTTCACCGGCCATGGAGTCTTGGCCGAGTAGTGCCCGAAAGTCAGGTCGAAGTGCTTTCCGTAGCATCCGCTGTCGCTGTAGAGGGTCACCCGGTGCCGGTTCTGGTTGGACACCGAGCGGGCATCGCCGTCGAACCCGTTGCACCCCGACGTGGGACTGATGATGCTGTAGGCGCGTCCCCCGAAATTCGGCTGTGACCAGCCGCAAACGTTGCCCTTCGGGCATTTGGCAGCCGCGCCGGCTGTTCCGACGGTGAGCGGCAGAGTGGCTAACAGTGCGGCCCCGGTCAGGGCTAGCGCACGCATCTTCATGTGGTCGGACCTTCCGCAGATCGAGTGGCTGACGCTGCCCAGTCCACTCGATCACCACGGCGTTGACAACCAGGTATCAGGCCACCGGTCGTGGCGCCTGAGCTGTGGAAACGGCGGCCTCGGCCACTACTTGACGCCCTTCAGCCACAGCTGGTCGAGGATGGCGTTGCACTGGTTGCCCTGCGCACAGGCGATCTCAACGGTGTTGGTGCCCTTGTTCAGGGTGACCGGGGCCCAGGTCGACTGCCAGCCCTTCTTCCAGTCGCCCTCCGGCGAGTGGATGAAGTTCTTCAGGCCCAGCGGCTGGTTGTTGGGCTTGCCGTTGACCGTAAGCGTGGCGTTGGCGTCCTGTCCCGGGATGCTGTAGCGCACGTACAGCCGGTAATCACCGGCGTCCGGCAGATCCACGGTCCACTGCACCTTCGCCCCGACCTGGTTGAGGCCGGTGACGTAGGAACCACTTGCCGAGTGGGCGCCCTGGACGTCCTTCGCGGTGGTCGCCCCGCCGTCCAGTCGCAGGCTGCCGGCGTCCTCCTTGGGGAGTTCGCCGGGCTTGGGCTTGCTGTGGGGCTGATCGCTCGGCTTGACGGTGTCACCGGCCGTCGGGCCGGACTTGCCGGCGTTGGCGTTCTTGCTGTCGTCGCCGTTGTTGGTGAGCATCGCGACGCCGATGCCTATGCAGACCACCGCGACCACCGCGACCGCGCCGATCAGCAGCCCGTTGCGGCGGCGCGGCTCCGGCTCGGCGCCGTGGCCGGGCGCCGGGACGGCCCGGGTGCGGTCGCCGCCGGGCAGGGTCTCCGGCGCGGCGTAGCTGGCGTTCGGCTGCCCGTAGGTGACCGGCTGCTGGGCCTGCTGGCCGTACTGGCGCTGGCCGACCGCCCGCACCTGGTTGTACGACGTGCGCGGCACCCCCGGCTGGCGGGCCGCCCCGCCGGCGCCCGGCGAGCCCGGTGCCCCGCCCTCGCCGCCTTCCGCGCGGTAGAGGTAGGCGAAGGGGTCGTCGTTCTCCGGCGTGTCCGCGCCGTTGTTGCCGGCCGTCATTCCGTGTCACTCCCAAGCGATGTGTGCGCGTCATGAACGCGTCGGTCGGTACGCGTGCGCAGACGTCTTCTGCGCGAATCTCTGGTCCGGGCCCCCGGCGGCGCCGCGCCGCATCGGCGCAGCCTACCCCCTCGCGTCCGGGCCACACCGAGCCCGGCGGGCCACAAGATCGCTACGGATCGGTGAACTGCTGGTGCGGGGGCCGGCGGGCCGCGGATGTGAGATGCGCCGCGTGGTGCGCAACGCCCCACCGCACGGCTCGCGCCCGGTCCTTGGCGCGGCGCCCGCCCGAGCCGTCGCCCGGCGGCAGCCCGGCGCCCGGTGTCAGCCCGCCGCCCGCCGGTTCGCCTTCGACCGGGAGCGCTTCTCGACGTACATCCGCTGGTCCGCCGACTCCAGGACCTCCTCGGCGGTCATCCCGCAGCTCGCCCAGCCGATGCCGAAGCTGGCGCCCACCCGGACCGCCCGGCCCTCCACCCGGATCGGCGGGATGATCGCGTTCCGCAGGCGCACCGCGAGGTCCTGGGCGTCGGCCGTGCCGAGACCGTCGGCGAGCACCACGAACTCGTCGCCGCCGAGCCGGGCGACGGTGTCGCCGTCCCGTACGCCGCTGGTCAGCCGGCGGGCGACCTCGATCAGCACCGCGTCGCCGGTGTTGTGCCCGAAGCGGTCGTTGATCGACTTGAAGCCGTCGAGGTCGCAGAAGAGGACCGCGAGCCCCTTGGAGCCGTCGTCGGCCGGCCCGTCCGCGGGGGCGACGAGGTGGACGTGGTGGTCGAACGGGACCGGGGCCTTGCCCTCGAAGCCGTCGACGCCGTCGAAGGGCTCGTTGCCGTCCGGCCGGAAGCCGTGCGGGTCCCGCGGGTCCGCGCCGCCCGAGGAGGCGTAGGCGTCCGCCAGTGAGCCGGCCGGCCGGGAGCACAGCCGGGCGCCGAGCCGGGCCCGCAGTTCGGCGCTGTTGGGCAGGCCGGTCAGCGAGTCGTGGCTGGCCCGGTGCGCGAGCTGGAGCTCGTGCCGCTTGCGCTCCTCGATGTCCTCGACGTGGGTGAGCAGGTAGCGGGGCCGTCGGCGGTGTCGGCGACGACGGAGTTGCGCAGCGAGACCCACACGTACGTGCCGTCGCGGCGGGCCAGCCGCAGCTCGGCCCGGCCGCCCTCGGCGGAGGTGCGCAGCAGGGTGCCGATGTCCTCGGGGTGGACCAGGTCGGAGAAGGAGTAGCGGCGCAGCCCGGAGGCCGTGCGGCCGAGCAGCCGGCACAGCGCGTCGTTGGTCCGTAGCAGCCGCCCGTGCTGGTCCCCGCCCATTTCGGCCACGGCCATCCCGCTCGGCGCGTACTCGAAGGCCTGCCGGAAGCTTTCCTCGCTGGCGCGCAGGGCCTGCTGCTCGCGCTCCAGCCGGACCAGGGCGCGCTGCATGTTGGCCCGCAGCCGGGCGTTGCTGATCGCGATCGCGGACTGGAAGGCGTACATCTGCAGCGCTTCCTGGCCCCAGGGGCCGGGGCGCCGGCCGTTGCGCGGCCGGTCGACGGAGATCACGCCGAGCAGCTCGCCGCCGCCGTTGCCCGCGGTGTACATGGGCGCGAAGAGGCGGTCCATCGGGTGCCACTCGTCGGGAAAGCGCGGCGCCGGCCCGGCCGTGTGCCACTGCGGTACGTCGTCGTCATCCAGCACCCAGCCCTCGGTGTACGGGATGAAGCAGAGGTCGCCCCACCGTTCGCCCATGGACAGCCGGCGGTCCCAGGAGGAGCGCGAGCCGACCCGGCCGGCCATCAGGGCCTCGGCGCCCGCGCTGCCGGCGACCGCGGCCACCACGAGATCGCCGTCGGGCCGCACGAGGTTGACCGCGGACAGCTCGTAGCCGAGGCCGTTCACGGCGCCGTCGGCGACGGTCTGCAAGGTGTCCGCAAGGCTGCGTGCGGTGTTCAGTTCGGCGACCACTTGGTGCAGCTGCCGCAGGGTCGCAAGACGGACGTATGGCTCCGACTCGGTCTCCATCGCTCGCTCCCCTGAGACCTCGACAGCAGACTCCACGATTCTTGTCGTCCGATTCCACGCTCACTGAATCACAGTGAGCTCTTCACTCGGTACACAGGGTCAACAATTAGAGGCCGCTGTGACTCAAGTCACAGACGGTGAGCGAGCGTTGACCGTGCCGTACCACCCCGTCGCAGCAGACCCGCCTTCACTCTTTCTACACTTTCTGAACGCAAATTCCGAGGGGTCGGCCCGCTGTATACGACCTCCGTCGCTGGACCTAGGACGCGGGTGGTCCCGGGGCCCGATGCGCGTCCGGACGGCGGGAAGTTAGCGTTCATGGCGTGTTCACGGAAACCCCTGTCGATGCGGCGGCCCCCGGGCCCGCCGCCACCGCCGCCCCCACCGTCGCGCCGGCCTCCGTGCCGGGTGGCGCGCCGATCCCGCATGCTGTGGGGGTGAGTGACGACGAGTTCCGCGCCGCCCTGTCCCGGCTCGCCGCCGGCGTCGTACTGATCACCGCCCACGACCCGGACGCCGGGCCGCGCGGCGAGGACGCCGGCATGACCGCCACGGCCTTCCTTTCCGTGTCACTCGACCCGCCGCTCGTGATGGTGAGCGTTCGCAACGGCTCCCGGATGGACGACCTGCTGGCGGAGCAGCCGCTGTGGGCCGTCTCCGTGCTCTCGGGGCATCAACGGCAGATTGCCGGACGATTCGCCATGAAGGGCCGTATCAGCGACCGGCTTCTCTTCGAGGACATCGCGCACGTACGGGGCGAAGCCTCCGGCGCCCCGCTCATCGGCGGCGCGCTGGCGACCCTGGAGTGCCGCACCGAACAGCGCGTCACGGCCGGCGACCACACCCTCGTCATCGGGCGGGTGCTGGCCACCGGGGTCCCGAACGAGGAGGACGGGCCGCTGACGTACTTCCGGGGGCGCTACCGGCAGTTGGGGTGAGCGGCCGGGGGCCGGCAGCCGGGCCGCGGGTCAGGTCCAGTCGCGGCCCGAGCGGCCGCGCTTGGTGTCACCGCGCTGCTTCTTCTCGCGCAGCCGGCGCTCGTTGATGCCCCGTGGGATCCGCGACTTCCGGCGCGGCTTGGGCGGCGGCGCGCTGGCCTCGGCGAGCAGCGCGGCCATCCGGACGGCCGCGGTCTCGCGGTTGCGCCACTGGGAGCGGTGGTCGGAGGCGCGTACGGACAGCACGCCGTCGACCAGCCGGCCGGCCAGCCGCTCCAGCGCACGCTCCTTCCACACCGGCGGCAGCGCCTGCGTGCCGCCGAGGTCGAAGCGCAGCTCGACCTGGCTGTCGCTGGTGTTGACGTGCTGGCCGCCCGGACCCGAGGACCGCGAGAAGCGCCAGACGAGCTCGGCCTCGGGAAGGACGACCGAACCGCGGATGACATGGGGCCCGGACATGGCCCTATGATCCCGCGAATCCGGCCGTACCGTCACCCGCTTTTCGCCCCCCTCGACCTGGCCGCACATCAGATTCCGCCGCTGAGCGGCCGAGCGGCGCGGTGCGCGGTGCGGACACCGGCACGGCACGCGGGGCGCCGGCACGGCACGCGGACACCGGCAGGCCCCGTGGAGACCGGCATCAGGATTGGGCAAAGAAAGTAAAGGGAGCTGGAACCTCACGGTCCCCCGAAGGCGTTCTGGTGGGTGACGGTAGCTTCGTGGCAGCACGGAGCCCGACGACTCGACGCGTTGACTAGGAAAGGGACATCCCCATGGCTGTAAGCCTGTCCAAGGGCGGCAACGTCTCCCTCACCAAGGAGGCACCGGGCCTGACCGCCGTCACGGTGGGCCTCGGCTGGGACGTCCGCACCACCACCGGCACGGACTTCGACCTCGACGCCAGCGCGATCGCGGTGAACACGACCGGCAAGGTCTACTCCGACCAGCACTTCGTCTTCTTCAACAACAAGAGCACGCCGGACCAGTCGATCGTCCACACCGGTGACAACGTCACCGGCCAGGGCGAGGGCGACGACGAGCAGATCAACGTCAACCTGGCGGCGCTGCCGGCCGACATCGACAAGATCGTCTTCCCGGTGTCCATCTACGACGCCGAGAACCGCAGCCAGAACTTCGGCCAGGTGCGGAACGCCTTCATCCGCATCGTCAACCAGGCCGGTGGCGCGGAGATCGCGCGCTACGACCTGAGCGAGGACGCGGCCACCGAGACCGCCATGGTCTTCGGCGAGCTGTACCGCAACGGCGCGGAGTGGAAGTTCCGCGCCGTGGGCCAGGGTTACGCGTCGGGCCTGGTCGGCATCGCGAAGGACTTCGGCGTCAACGTCTGAGTCGTCGGCGCGCCAGTGCGCAGAGCCGTCCGCGACCGGTAGGCCGCGGGCTCGCTTCAGGGCCGGTCCCCTTCGGGGGGCCGGCCCTGCGCGCGTTTCAGGCGGCCGCGTCGCTTCCGCTCCCCGCCCCGTCCGCCGGTTCGGGCGGCACGGCCAGCACCGCCACCTCGTCCAGCGACAGTCCGAGCGTGCCGGCCAGCGCCGCGACCGTGAAGAACGCCGGGGTGGGCGCCCGGCCGGTCTCGATCTTCCGCAGCGTCTCGGCGGACAACCCCGCCGCCGCCGCGACCTCGACCATGCTCCGCCCGCCGCGCGCCGTCCGCAGCAGCGCGCCGAGCCGTTCACCGCGTTCCCGCTCCCAAGGAGTCAGTGGAGTCCGCACCATGCTCGTGATACTAATACCGGTAAACAATTACCGGTAAAGAAATACCGGTGCCACGTTCCCTGCCCTGCGGAGGTCATCCATGGTGAAAATCAAGACGGACACCGCGGTGGACGCGATGCGGGTGAGCGGCCGGGTCGTCGCCGACGCGCTGGCCGCGGCCCGCGCGGCCGCCGCACCGGGCGTGCGGCTGCTGGACCTCGACGAGGTCGCCCGCGCGGTGCTGCGCGAGGCCGGCGCCACCTCGCCGTTCCTCGGCTACCGCCCGTCGTTCGCGCCCACCCCGTTCCCCGCCGTCCTCTGCGCGTCCGTCAACGACGCGATCGTGCACGGCATCCCGGACGGCTACCGGCTGCGCGACGGCGACCTGGTGAGCCTCGACTGCGGCGCGGTGGTGGACGGCTGGGCCGGCGACGCCGCCACCAGCTTCACGGTCGGCACCCCGCGCCCGAGGACGAGCGGCTCATGGAGACCACCCGGCGGGCGCTGGAGGCCGGTATCGCGGCCGCCGTACCGGGCGCCCGGATCGGCGACGTCTCCCATGCGATCGGCAGCATCGGACGCGCCGCCGGCCACGGCATCCCCCGCGACTTCGGCGGCCACGGCATCGGCCGGCAGATGCACGAGGACCCGCCGGTCCCGAACGAAGGCCGGCCGGGCCGCGGCTTCGTGCTGCGCCCCGGCCTGGTGATCGCCATCGAGCCGATGTTCCTCGCCGGCGGCACGGACGCCTACCTCACGGACGACGACGGCTGGACCCTGCGCACCGCGGACGGCAGCCGGGCCGCCCACTTCGAGCACACCGTCGCGGTGACGGAGGACGGGCCCCGGGTGCTGACGCTGCCGTAGCCGACGCGGCACCCGACCGGTTCGGCGGGCCGGCCGTCGAGGGTGTGCGCGGTTTCGGCCGGCCGTCGCGGGTGTACGCGGTTCGGCCGGCCGTCGCGGGCGTGCGCGGTTTCGGCCGGCCGTCGCGGGTGTACGCGGTTCGGCCGGCCGTCGCGGGTGTACGCGGTTCGGCCGGCCGTCGCGGGTGTACGCGGTTTCGGCCGGCCGTCGAGGCGTGCGCGGTTCGGCTAGCCGTCGAGGGCGTGCACGCCGGCCTGCGCGAACTGCTCGTCGAGGGCCCCGCTCGGCGCCCCCGCCACCCCGATCCCGGCGATCGGCGCGTCCTCGTCCCGGACCGGCGCACCGCCCGCCAGGAAGAGGGTGCCGGGGATGTCCTTGAGCGTGGGCGCCTGGTCGAGGCGCTTGACCAGCTCGGAGGTGGGGGCGTTCCAGGACACCGCCGTGAACGCCTTCCGCGCCGCCGACTCGTACGCCTGCGGCCCGGCGCCGTCGCCCCGCAGCGCGACCAGCGTGCTGCCGTTGCGGTCCACGACGGCCACCGAGATCCGCTGCCCGGCCTTCTCGGCCGCCTTCAGCGCGGCCTGGGCGGCCTTGGTGGCGGCGTCCAGGGTGAGGTGGGTGGTGGTGCGCGTGAGGCCCTTGCCGACGTTCGCGGAGGAGGACGCGGCGGAAGCCGTGGACGCGGCGTCGGCACGCGCGGACGAGGACGCGGCGGTCGCGGAGGCGCCGCCGAGGACACCCGCGCCCACCAGGGCGGTCGCGACGGCACCGGCCGCGGCGACGGCACCGACCGCGGAGATCTTGCGGGAGGCCTTGCGGGAGGCCTTGGAGGAGTCCCGGTGGGAGCCCTTGGGGGAGACCTCGCCGGAGACCTGGTGGGAGCGGAACGGAATTCTCGGATTCATGCCCTCATCGTCGAAGGGAGACCGGCCCGCCCGGATCGGCGGTCCGGCCGGGATCGCCGTGCATGATGGGGGATACCGGTGTCGGCCGATCGGTTGATGCGGGCGCCGCTCCGCCCGGGTTACGACTACCAGGTCG
Source organism: Streptomyces endophytica (assembly GCF_026153355.1). Classification (GTDB taxonomy): domain Bacteria; phylum Actinomycetota; class Actinomycetes; order Streptomycetales; family Streptomycetaceae; genus Streptomyces; species Streptomyces endophytica. The sequence goes on from NZ_CP110636.1 coordinate 1,339,069, forward strand.
GCGCCCGGCCAGGGCCCGTCCGACGGACGTCGGCCTACGAGGAGACCACGGTGCACATCACTCAGCAGCCGCCGGACAGGGGCGCGAACCGGGACGCGGACCGGGGCCCCGGCAAGGCCGAGGGGGCGAGCGGGGACGCGGGCCGGGACCCCGACGCCCGCTGGTTCGAGCCGGTGCTGCACCTGACGTTCTTCCTGCTGCTCGCCGCCTCGCTCGCCCGCTTCCTGCTCCGGCACCCGGGCGAGCCCCGCACCCCCTGGATCATCGCCCTCAGCATCACCCTGGCCCTGCTCCACGTCCTGGGCCCGACCCCCGGTCGCCCTACCCTCCGCAGGGCTCGTACGCCTCGTACGCCTCGTACGCCTCGTACGGGCCGTACGGCCCGTACGCGGGAGGCCGGGCAGAGTACGCGGGAGGCCGGGCAGAGTACGCGGGAGGCCGGGCAGACCGACACCCGCCGGCTGCTCTGGCTGGCCGCGGTCGTGACGGTCTGGGTCGTCGTGGTCCTGCTCGCACCGAGCTTCGCCTGGTGCGCCGTGCCGCTCTTCTACACCGGCCTGCGAACGCTGCCGGCCGGCGCCGCGTCGGTGCTGGTCGGCCTGCTCACCGCGTTCGTCGTCGCCGCCCAACTCCGGCTGTCCGCCGGCTTCGACCCGATCCTGGTGCTGGCCCCGCCGGCCGTCGCCGCGCTCGCCACCGCCGTCTTCGTCCACATGGAGCGGCAGGCGGCCCGCCAGCGTGCGCTGATCGACGATCTGCTGCGCACCCGCCGCGAACTGGCCGCGACCGAGCGGCGCGAGGGCACGCTCGCCGAGCGGCAGCGGCTCTCGATGGAGATCCACGACACCCTCGCCCAGGGCCTGTCCAGCCAGCAGATGCTGCTCCAGGCCGCCGACCGGACCTGGGACAGCGACCCGGCCACCGCCCGCGGTCATCTCCGTACGGCCACCGAGATCACCGCCCGCAACCTCGCCGAGGCCCGCCGCTTCGTCCACGACCTCGCCCCGGCCGACCTGGCCGGCGGCACCCCCCTCCCGGAGGCCCTCCGCCGCCTGGCCACCCGCACGACCGGCCCCGCGGCTGCCTCTGCGGCCGGCCCCGCGGCTGCCCCGGCGACCGGCCCCACGGCTGGTTCCACGACCGGTCCTACGGCTGGTCCCACGCCCGGCCCCACGGCTGGTTCCACAACCGGTCCTACGGCTGGTCCCACGACCGGCGCCACGGCTGGTCCCGCGGCTGGTCCCGCGGCTGGTCCCCCTGCGGATGGGCCGGGCGGCGGCGGGCCCGGCGGGCGGCTGAGCGTGCGCTTCCATCAGGACGGCACCCCCGTCCCGCTCCCGGACCGGGTGCAGTCCGCGCTGCTGCGCATCGCCCAGGGCGCCCTCGCGAACGTCCGCGAGCACGCCGCCGCGCACACCGTCACCCTCACCCTCAGCTACCTGGGCGACCAGGTCGTCCTCGACATCGCTGACGACGGCCGGGGCTTCACCACCGCCGCCGCACAAGGGCGCGGCCACGGCCTGCCCGCCATGCACGCCCGGATGCGGCAGCTCGGCGGGACGCTCACCATTGAATCCGCACCGGGCGAGGGCACCGTCCTGTCCGCCGCCGTCCCCTGGAGCGCACGCCATGACCTCCTCCGCGACCTCCTCCGCAGGCGACGCGCCGCATACCCCCGTACGCGTCCTGCTCTGCGACGACCACGCGGTCGTCCGCGCCGGACTGCTCGCCCTGCTCAGCAGCGCCCACGGCATCGAGGTCATCGCCGAGGCCGGCGACGGCGAGGAGGCCGTGGCGCTGGCCGCCGCGCTCCGCCCCGACGTCGTCCTGATGGACCTCCAACTCGGCTCGGGCATCGACGGCATCGAAGCCACCCGCCGCATCACCGCCCGAGCCCGGGAGGACGCAGGAGCCGGTGTCACTCCGGCCGGCGCGGCCGGCTCAGCCGGCTCGGCCGGCTCGATCCCCCATGTCCTCGTCCTGACCACCTACGACACCGACGCCGACATCACCCGCGCCATCGACGCCGGTGCCACCGGCTATCTCCTCAAGGCCGAGCGGCCGGAGGAACTGTTCGCCGCCATCCGAGCCGCGGCCGCGGGGCGCAGCACGCTCTCCGGGCCGGTCGCCCACCGGGTACTGGCCCAGATGCGCAGCCCGCGCCCCACCCTCACCGACCGCGAGCTCGACATCCTCGGCCAGCTCGCCCGCGGGCTGAGCAACCGGGAGATCGCCCGTGCCCTGTTCATCAGCGAGGCCACGGTCAAGACCCACCTCGGCCGCATCTACGACAAGCTCTCCGTGGACACCCGGGCCGGCGCGGTCTCCGTAGCCAAGGAACAGCGCCTGCTGCCCTGACGGCTCCCCCAAGCCCCCACCTCCGCCTCCGTCCCCGTCCCCACCCCCACGAGGCGAGGCAGCGGCCCCCGGGCCCCGGTCAGAGTCCGCGAGCGGCCGCGGTCAGAGCCGGTGCGAACGTCCGTCCACCGACCGGCGTGACACCATCAAGGCGTGATCGACCTCGGCTACTCCCTCTCCCGCCGCTTTCCGGACCCGCCGCAGACGGACTACCGGACCGCGGGGGTGCACGCGCTCCGCCACGACCTCTTCTGCGGCGACGTGTACCTCGCGGACACCACGGCGGACCGCGAACTGTCCACCGCCTGGGGCTGGGTGCCGGTCCTCGACTTCGCCTGGGCGCTGTGCGACATCGTCGAGCAGCTCGACACCGACCCCCGCGGCAGCCGCTCGGCCCGTCCCGTCCATGCCGAGCTCGACTTCACGGAATCCGCCGACCTGATGCGCTTCGAGCGGCGCTTCGGCTGGGTGGACGTCGAGGCCGACTGGATGCCGGCCGACGAGCCCCCGCTCACCTTCAACCACGCCGCGCTCCGCCGCGAGGCCCGCGACTTCCTGCACGACCTGATCGCCGACCTCACGGACATGCACGACGGCCTCGGCGACAACCCCGCCATCTGGGACCTGCAGTCCCGCTTCCCCCGCGTCTGACCGACGCCAACAGCCCGGAGCGAACACCGGCCGCCCGGCCCTGAAAGACCGCCAGCCCGACCCGAAGCCCGGCCGGCCGAGGGCCGGAAGGCTGGCGGGGGCCGGAAGCTGGCCGAGGCCGAAGGCTGGCCGGGCGCCGGAAGCTGGCCGCCCCTCCCCCTGATCCCCTCCCCCCACTCCCCTACTCGACCCGCACCCCTATCTGCGCCGCGAATGCCGGTGCCAGATCCATCAGTTGGGCCGTACTGATCACCGCCCCGGACAGCCGGTCGATCCCCCGCGCGATGTCCACCGCCGCCGCACCGCGCAGATCGACGTCCTTCATCCGCGCCTCGGAGAAATCGATCCGCGCCAGGGTGCAGTCGTCGAACGTGACCCGCTCCAGGACCGCCCCCGCGAAGTCCGCCTCGATGAGCACGCACCCCTCGAAGGCGACGTCCCGCAGCTTCGCCCGGCGCAGGTTCGGGAAGTCAATCTTCCCGCCGCGCACCACGACCCGCTCCAGGACCGCGCCGTGCAGCTGCGTCCCGCCGAGCCTGGCGTCCGAGACCTCGACATCGCGCAGGGACGCCCCGGACAGATCCGTCCCGACCCCGCGCACCCCGCTCAGCACGCTGTCGATGATCCGCGCCCGGCCGAGCACCGTCGCGTCGAGCCCGCAGCGGCGCAGCGCACAGTCCATGAACCGCGCGCCGCGCGCCGACTGCCGCGCCCAGTCGGCGTCCGCGAACTCCAGCCCGTCGTAATCCCCGTCCTCCTCCAACTCCCCGCCGTCGTACGCCACCAGCTCCGGAAGCCGCACCTCCGGCCGCCGCGCCGCCCGCACCGTCTCCTCACCGCGCCCGGCCACGCGATCACCCCTTTCACCCTCGACCCGCATACGCGTCGCACGCACGCACCGCACACGCACCGCCTGCGCAACGCAACCGTCGTGCTCCGCCGGAAATCCGTCCGTCGGAAACCGTCGTAACCCATCGTGAACCACCCCACTGACAACGCCCCCTGACCAGGGCGGAAGCACCCCGCAACCGCTCACCCCACCCCCGATCTCCCCCACGGGCCCCGACCGTTGCCCCCACCCACCGACCACCCCCGCCCCTCGCCCCTCACCCATCTCCCCTCACCGTTGACCTCAACCCAACTTGAGGTCGCAGACTGACGGCGCCCCGGGCTCTCACCAAACGTCGACCCGGGCTCCCACCAGACGTCGGCAAGGAGAGAACCCCCACCATGCGCGCCATACGCCTGCACGCCTTCGGCCCCGCCGAGAACCTCCTGCACGAGACCGTCGACGACCCCGCCCCCGGCCCCGGCGAGGTACGGATCGCCGTCGCCGCGGCCGGTGTCCACCTCCTGGACACCACACTGCGCGCCGGCCACACCGGCGGGCCGTTGCCCCTGCCCGAGCTCCCGACCGTGCCCGGCCGCGAGGTCGCCGGCACGGTCGACGCCCTGGGCGAGGGCACCGACCCGTACTGGCTGGGCCGGCGGGTCGTCGCCCACCTGGGCGCGGCCCCCGGCGGCTACGCCGAACTCGCCGTCGTCGCCGCCGACCGCCTGCACGACGTCCCGGACGGGCTGGACGCCGCCCAGGCGGTCGCCATGATCGGCACCGGCCGCACCACCATGGGCATCCTGCTCTTCGCCGACCTCACCCCCGACGACATCGCCCTCGTCCCCGCAGCCGCCGGCGGCATCGGTTCGCTGCTCGTCCAGCACCTCAAGAACACCGGCGCCACGGCCATCGGACTGGCCGGCGGCCCCGCCAAGGTGGCGCGTGTCCGTGCCCTGGGCGCCGACCTCGCCGTCGACTACACCGACGACACCTGGCCGGCCCGCGTCCGCGCCTTCCTCGATGACCGGGGCGCGCCCGGCGCCACCCTCGTCTTCGACTCGGTCGGCGGCGCACCCGGACGCGCGGCCGTCGACCTGCTCGCCCAAGGGGGCCGCCATCTGCGCTTCGGCTGGTCCTCCGGCAGCCCGACGGAGTTCTCCGACGGCGAGTTGGCGGCCCGCGGGATCACCTCCCGGCAGGTGCTGGGCCCGCCGATGCTGGCCCGGGCCGGGGGCGACGACCCGATCCGCACCCTGGAGACCGCCGCCCTCGCGGATGCCGCAGCCGGCCGCCTCGTCCCGTCCGTCCAGCACTTCCCCCTGGCGGACGCCGCGGCCGCCCACCGCGCCCTGGAGACCCGCACCACGATGGGCAAGGTGATCCTGGTGCCGTGAGCAAGGGGTTCCTGGTGCCGGGAGCAAGGTGATCCTGGTGCCGGGAGTACGGGCAAGCCGAGGCCGAGGGAGGAGCCGAGCCGGGGCACCACTACGGCCCCACCCGCCCACGGCCTCGGCCCCCCGCTCGCCCACAGGCCGCCCCCGGCACCGACCGCCAGCGTTGCTACCGCACCACCGCCGGCTCCCTGGCTACCGCACCACCGCCAGCTCCCGGCTCGTCTCGTTCAGCCGCCGGCCGCCCGACTCCGTGCACGTCACGATGTCCTCGATCCGCACCCCGAACCGCCCCGGCAGATAGATCCCCGGCTCGATCGAGAAGCACATCCCCGGTACGAGCGGCAGATGTTCGCCCTCCACCAGGTACGGCGGCTCATGCGTAGTGACCCCGATGCCGTGCCCGGTCCGGTGGATGAAGTACTTGCCGTAGCCCGCCGCCTTGATCACCCTCCTGGCCACCCGGTCGACCTCCTGGCAGGCGATGCCCGGCCGCACCGCCTCGAAGGCCGCCTGCTGCGCCTCCCGCACGATGTCGTGCACCTTGCGCTCCTCGGCTCCCGGCTCCCCGACGTGCACCGTGCGCGACGTGTCCGACCCGTAGCCGTCCTTGAGGCCACCGAAGTCGAGCACCACCATGTCGCCGTCCTCGATGACCCGCTCCCCCGCCTCGTGGTGCGGGTTCGCGCCGTTGGGGCCCGACCCGACGACCGTGAAGTCCACCTGACTGTGCCCGTGTTCGATCAGCAGCCGGGCCAGATCCGCGGCCACCTCCGACTCCCGCCGCCCCTCGAAGCGGACCCCGAGGATCTTCTCGTACGTGGCGTCCGCGGCCGCCCCGGCCGCCGCCAGCCGCGCCACCTCGTGGACGTCCTTGACGGCGCGCAGCATCGGCAGCACCTCCGTCAGCGCCGCGTACGCCGCCCCCGGCACCGACCGCTGGAAGCCCAGCAGATGCAGCGCCCAGGTCGCGTCGGACACCCCGTACCGCCCGTCCGGACGCATCCACTTGGCGAGCACCGCATACGGGTCCGCGCCATCGCTCCACCCGGACACCTCCAGCGCGCCCGCCCCGGCGGACTGCTCCGCATCCGGCTGCTCCAATACGGGCACCAGCAGCCGCGCGCGCCGGCCCGGCTCGATCAGCAGGGCCGTCAGCCGCTCGGTGGCCGCGGGCGGCCGATAGCCGCACAGCCACACCAGATCCGGCCCCGGCGTCACCAGCAGCCCGGCCAGCCCGGCGACGGCCGCCGCCCGCCCCGCCCGCTCCAACCGCCGCTCGTAGTCCTCTTGCATCATCGAAGTCACCATGTCGGCGAACTTACGCCGCCCACCCCGCCACCCCACCCGAAACCCGCCGCAACGAGCGCCTTCTCGACCCCGCCACGCCTGCACGCCCCCTGACCCGGCACGCCCCTGAGGTCCGGCGCGGTCAGGGCGACAGGCGCCAGGCGATGCGGACCGTGTGGGGACTCCGGGTCCCGCGCCCCTGTCAGTGCCTGTGCTTGCCGGGCTTGTTGGCCTGTTTGGGTCCTGGTGTGACGTCGGACGCGCTCTCCGGCTTCTGCTCGGCAGGCTGTACCGGGGGTGAGGAAGCAGTCTCGTACGACGTCGAGGGGGGCGGCGTGGCGGGGCTCGTGCGCGTGGACGGGTTGGTCTGCGACCCCTCCGCCGAGCCGGTGCCGGGCGAGAACCACACCAGGCCCAGCACCAACGCCAGGGTGAAGACGCCGGCGCCGGCCAGCACGGCCACCAGCCGGGAACGGCGGAGGAACGGCAGGCGTGAGCGGCGGGTCGCGGCCCGGTGCACGCTCGTTCGCCACTCGGTGTCCGCCACCGGGGCGAAGGCACCGTCGGCGTGGCCGGTGGGAGCGGGGACGGAGCGTGCGGGGGCGGCCGCCCTTGAGCCGGTGACGTGCGGCCGGCCCAGGCGGCCGTGAGCCTGGTGTTCGCTGGGCAGCGGCTCCGGCGCACCGCGCCAGGCTCCGCGCCCGAACCAGTCCGCCGCCTCCTCGGCCGTGGGCCGGCTCTCCGGCCCCTTGGCCAGCAGACCGAGCAGATAGTTCTCGAAGGCGGGCGGTAGATCAGCGCCGAGTTGCCGGGGTGGGACCGGGGCGGCATCGAGGTGTTGATGAAGCACCGCGACCGCACTGTCCGCCTGGAACGGCGGCCGGCCGGTGAGGAGTTGGTAGAGCACGCAGCCCAGGGAGTACACGTCGGATGCCGGGCCGGCGGTGCGGCCCAGGGCCCGCTCGGGCGCGAGGTAAAGGCTGGTGCCGACGATCTGCCCGGTGGCGGTGAGCGCGGCACCGGGGTCGTCGAGGAAGCGGGCGATGCCGAAGTCGCCGATCTTCAGGGTGCCGTCGGCGCCCAGCAGGAGGTTGGCCGGCTTGATGTCCCGGTGCACGATGCCCTGCCGGTGCGCGGCGGCCAGCCCCACGGCGGCCTGTGCGGCGATACGGGCCACGTGCTCGGCGGGCAGCGGTCCGGAGACGGGGAGCAGGTCGGCGAGACTGCCCCCGTCGACGAGCTCCATCACCAGGAACAGACGGTTTTCGTGCTCGCCGAAGTCGAGAACGCCGACCACGTGCGGGTGGCTGAGGCGACCGGCGGTCTGTGCCTCCAGCCGGAAGCGGGAGGTCGCGGTGGGGTCGGAGTCGTGAGGGAGCATCAGTTTCACGGCAACCGGTCTGCCGAGCGTCTCGTCGAAGGCCCGCCAGACCTCCCCCATCGCGCCCCGCCCGAGTGTGTCTCCCAGCCGGTATCGGCCCGCTATCAGCACTTGTTCTTCATCCTCATGCCCAAAGACGTCTTGATCGCCGCGAGCCATGGCTCGCCGTGGGGGCGCGGATCAAGGTGCGGGGTGCCGCAGCGCCCCAGCGTATCGGCCCTGGAACCTCGTCTCTCCGGGCGGCGCGGCGCCCGGCCGCCACGGGCAGCCCCACCGGAGGACGAGGACGCGGGCATGGTGGTTCCCGGCCGAGTCGTGACGGCTTTGCGAGTCGTGACGGCTTCGGGTCGCTTCGTTCACAAGAGCGCTGGATTCGTGGCCATCTCCCGCCACCTGTGACATTCCAGGGCCACGGCACGCAGGAAGGAGTGACCCGATCATGAGGGTCGAGGCGCCCGCCCTCGTGGCGAGGTACGCGGGCGCCGAGCGCAGGAGCGGACTGGTTCCCCCCGTGCCGGCCCGCTCCTGCGCACATACGGCAGTTCTCGCATGCGTCCACGACGGCCTGCCCGGAATTCCCGGAATTCGACGCGGTGACGCGCGACTGCCAGATCTCCATCCGGAGCATCATCTCTCCATCCGGAGCGTCATCTCTCCATCCGGAGCATCATCGTGCTCCGGCATTCTTCGGTGCCGCGGACCCGCGAAAAGTGGGTGCGGATGAGGATGAGGACGAGGTCACCAGAAGAAGCGGATGCTTCCCGCAGAGCGCCGATGGCATCGGCCACGAACCAGGTGTCGGTGCCGGCTCCGCGCTCGGCGTCACTTGACACCCCGGAGTTCTGAAATCCGGGCTCCCCCGGCCCGATAACCCACGCCTTGGGCCCAAGACGCCAAAAGCGAGCACACTCGGATGGTCACCTCAGGCCGGGCTTTTCACCCAATCGATGAGCCGAGCCCACCAGCCGCTCCCCGACCGATCCGGTGGAATCCCTGCGCCCCCGGGAGCGTCCGCGCGTCGCGACACCCCACTCTGTCGGGCTGGTGCCGATTCCGATCGATTCGGCGCCTCCGCTGCGCGCGCACGCTTGTGTTCCCCAGACTCACACATGCACCGCTGAGCGGCGGGTACACCCATGAGCACTTGGTCCACATGCTTCCCGCACCCCTCATAGGTCAACCTCCGGCACGACGGACAGACAGCACGTTGGCACATGATCGGCTCCTTTAGTTCTTCGTTCCATATCCACGATATTCACGCCATCACCACAAGAGGCTCCAGAATTCACAACCCCTTCAGAAACATCTGCCTCGCACCGCACGAACTGTGCTCGCGAAGTCGATTCTCGACCCGAGAAGCCTCGCCGACGGTCGCCATTCATCCGGACATGAGAGGCAGACGCCGCATATCCGTCGCGGAGAGTATCTCACCAAGTAGTGCCAAGTGACCTGTTTGAAAAAAATCCCTGAGTTGCTCGGGACACCGAAACAATGGTTGCATCGCGCCCGGTCGAGAACGGGAGGCACCGCGCCTCCTTTTCATTGCCCATCACCGCATTGCTTTTGAGGCCGTCGACCGGGCACAGCAAGGGCAGGAATCGAGAACGGCGACCACTCTCCCCGAACGGGTGGTGCGCCGGTCAGAAGGGAGCAACGTGAGTTGCTCGCATGCCACAGGATGCCCCCTTTTCCCCCTCCTCAGGGCGAGCTTGCAAGGTTGGCGCGAGTACTACTGCGACAGCGCAGATCGATGGCTCGGCTGTGCGCGCTACCAGATGTCACTCACCGGCGAGCGCGTGCCGATCAGCCTGCTGCCCAACGGAGTCCGCGCGCGGCACCTCGAAGCCCCGGCCGAGGCGGGCCGATCCGCCGCCGCCGGCACGACGGCGGCGACCCCCCGGCAGTCCCCGCCACCACGGCCCGCTCCGGCGTCGCCGGAAGCCATGGCCCGGTTCGGGCCAACTCGGCCGGCGGCTGCCCGGCATGACCAGCCGTCACCGCCCCCACCGACCCTCCGCCCTTCGGACAGCCCCGCTCGACACACCCGGCAGGCGCCCGGCTCGAAGCGCGGCTGGTGGGCTCGATTCGCCGATTGGATGAGAGGACCCGCATGAGCACCTACTGGCCCTGGTGGGCGGGCGCTATCGGGCTCGCCCTGGTCACCCTCAACCACACCCTCATCACCGATCGGTCTCTCGGGGTGTCGGCCGCATGGGACCGCGTGCTGCACTGGCGTCGCGAACGCCAACTGGAGCGGATGGACGAGGAGTTCACCGACGATCACGCTCTGGCCGAGGCCTTTGCCGCAGCCACGGCGGAGCACTTCGGCACGGACACCGGCGCGTCCACCGCGCCGCAGGTTCCGCACGAGAAGCCGCAGCCGCTCGAAGCCGACGCCGCATCGGCGGCGAGCGAGCGCCCGGCGGCCACGAGCCTGCGCCCGGCCCCGCTGGTCACTCAGGCCGCCCTGCTGCTGTCGATCTTCCTCGGTGGGTTCATCGCCGCGGTCACCTCCGGGCGGTTCCACCTCCGCCACGACATGGGCCCGGGTTTCCGGGACCTGGTCACCGCCGATTCGACCACCATGATCGCCACGCTGTTCGTGGGAGGTGTACTGGTCGGCTTCGGCACTCGGCTGGCCGGTGGGTGCAGCTCCGGCCACGGACTCAGCGGCTGCGGCCGGCTGCGGCCGGTCAGCATCGTCGCGACCGCCGTGTTCTTCGGCACCGCCGTCGCGGTGTCGTTCCTCCTGTGGAAGGTGATCTGATGCGCACCCGGGGCGCGATCCTGCTGGCCAACATCATCACCGGACTGGCCCTCGGTTACACCGTCACCAACATCGGTTTCGGCGACTACGCCGAGCTGAACCGCATGTTCACCTTCCAGGACCTGCGCATGTTGCTCTCCTTCGCGGGTGCTGTGGTGATCCTCGTGTGCGCGTTCGCTCTACTGCGGGTCCGCCGCACCCCAGGGCGCATCCACGCCGGCGTGATTCCCGGCGCGGTGTTGTTCGGTACGGGCTGGGCGATCTCGGGCGGGTGCCCGGCAATCCCGATCATCCAGGTCGCCAGCGGATACCTGCCCGCCCTGATCACCATCGTCGGCGTCATCGTCGGCATCCGGCTGTGCCGTTGGGCCAACGCCCGGTACTTCCACCTCGACCGCGGCTCCTGCGGGCTGTGACCCAGCACCCCCACCGCGTGGTCCGCTGAGGGAGATCCCTGACCACAGCCGGATCGGCATCGACGGATGGCTCGCGAAAGATCGCCAACGCCGTTGACGTCACCCATGGATGTCGATGGACGTCGATGGACCTCGATGGACGTCAGAAGCCCCGGGCCGCCAACTGGCCCGGGGCTTCTTCCCTGTTCACGTCCAGAGCCCCCTGTCGGATTCGAACCGACGACCTTCGCTTTACAAGTGGGGTCGAATCCGTGATCGAGGGCGTTCACATCTGCCGGGTGGTGCTGTTCTTGCAGTTCAGCGCCACCCGGTCTGATCCCGGGTCCGGCTTTCAGCGCCGCGTGTTCGGCCGTCCGCTCACGCATCGCTCACGCAGGAAGAGGGTCGGCACAGCGGGATTGTGAACCCAAGACCTCTTCGGCTCTGTCTCGGCGCGCCACGCCCACGTCACCCCGTCATGCACCGACGCCTCGTACATGGCCTTTCCGGCGATTGCCGGATCGGCGTCAGTGTGAACGTGGTGCGTGCGCTGGCCCCTGGCCGCCGGACAGGTGGCGACCCCCACCGTCTCCTGGCGCCAGGGCCGCAGGGCCACCAAGCACAATCCCGACGCCGATCTCACATGGGCCTGTCGAGAGCGCGTGGCGGTTTCGTGGGAACCGGTAGGTATGTCCTTTCGTCTAGCACGTGGGTGAACCCAGGCAAAGCCCTCTGTCCGTGCAGGTGCGCAATCGCGCGACGATCACAGAGGACACTGGCTAGACGTTGAGTGAAGTCCGGACCTTGAAGCGTGTTGGCGCTTGAAGCGCTACAGGTGTACGGCGCGGAAATTCTGAGGAGCCATCGGTGGCGGGCGAGTCCCCCAACATGTCGGAGCAGCGGAGCGGCCTGCGGCCGGCTTCGGGCGCGGGTACCGGTGCCGGTCGGCCTGCAGCCAGGGCCGGTACGGGTGTTGCCGGCGGCAGGGACAGTGGTTCCGGCGCCGTCGCCGCTGACGGCGGTCGTGGCGAGGGGCGACCAGCCGGTGCCGCGGCCGGAGACGGTGCGACCGCCGCTGCCGGTTCGGGAACCGGGGGTTCCGTGGCGACCCGACAGAGCGCGGACGGCGGCCGTCCGGATCCAAGGCTGGCTGTGCGTGACGGCGCGGCCGGTGCCGCCGGCAAGGCCGGCGGGGCGCCGGCGTCCGCGTCGGCGAAGGCCGGTGACGGCGAGGACGCCCAGGCGTCGACGGAGGCCGACGGAGCCGATAACGACGAAGGCACCCAGGCATCCACGGAAGCCAACAGACCCGATAACGACGAAGGCACCCAGGCATCCACGGAAGCCAACGAAGCCGATAACAACGAGGGCACCCAGGCATCCACGGAAGCCAACAGACCCGATAACAACGAAGGCACCCAGGCATCCACGGAAGCCAACAGACCCGACAGCGGCAAGGCTGGTCAATCGACCGGGCCCGCGAAGCCCGGCGCCACCGGCAGCGGCAAGGCCGACCAGGACACTGCTGCCTCCGGCGCCTCGAAGGCCGCCGCCGATGGCGCCAGTACGGCCGAGGCGGGCGCGGCGTCCGGCGCGGCAGGCGACGGCAAGGCCGATCAGGCTCCCGGGAAGCCCGGCGCCACCGGTGGTGGCAAGGCTGACCAGGCGACCGCGGTGTTCGGTGCTGTGAAGTCCGGCATCGCCGAAGGCGGTAAGGCCGAGCAGGCCACCGACAAGCCCGGCGCCGCCAGCAGCGGTAAGGCCCCCGAGGGCGAGGCCAAGTCCGGGCCCGAGGCTGCCTCCCGGGGGGCCGGTGCAGACGGTGACGACAAGCCCAAGGAGGACTCCCGGCTCAAGACCGCCGTCGCCGAGGCCGAGGACGACAGCGACAGCGACAGCGACGGCGACAGCGACGGCGACGGCGACGGCGACGGCGACGGCGATGACAAGGCGGGCTCGGTCGATCAGGCCACCCAGCTGCTTGCGGCCCCCAAGCCGGCGGCGGCCGGCTCCGCCGACCAGCCCACCAGGCTGCTCAAGGCTCCCGCCAACCCGGACTCCGAGTCCGAGCGCACCAGCCAGTTCATCCCGCTGAAGAAGGACGACGCCCCGGCGCCGAAGCCGCTCAAGGCCCCCAAGCCGGAAGCCAAGCCCAACGCGAGCCCGCCGGCTCCTCCGAAGCCGGCGGCAGCTCCTCCGGCCGACTCTCCGGCGGAGCCTCAGGCTCCGCTTGACCTGCTCGCCCAGCTGACGAACACTCCGCCCCCGCCGGAGACTTTGGTGCGCACCGTGGTGCGCCGGGTGAAGATCTGGACGCCGCTGGTGGTGCTCCTCGGGATCATCTTCGTGGTCGTGCAGACGATGCGCCCGCTGCCTGACCCGAAACTGGCGATCGTCGGCAAGTCGTCCTCCGTCTTCGAGGGCGACACGCCGTCGCTGTCCTGGCCCCCTGAGGGCCAGGCGATCGTGGACGTCGACGGCCTCGGCCGGGTCGGCTCCTACGGTGAGATGAAGCCGCTGCCCATCGGCAGTGTGGCCAAGGTGATGACGACGTACATCATCCTGCGTGACCACCCGCTGAAGAAGGGTGAGGACAAGCCCCTGATCGACGTCGACCAGAAGGCCGAGGACGACTTCGTCAACGGTGTCAGGGTGAAGGAGTCGGTCGTCGAGGTCCACAAGGGCCAGAAGATCTCCGAGAAGGAGGCCCTCCAGGCCGTCATGCTGCCGTCCGCGAACAACGTCGCGCGGCTGCTGGCCCGCTGGGATGCGAGCACTGAGGCGGCGTTCATCAAGAAGATGAACGACACCGCCAAGGAGCTCGGCATGACGAACACCACCTACACCGACGCGAGCGGCCTCCTGGAGAGCACCGTCAGTACGGCCGAGGACCAGGTGAAGCTGGGCAAGAAGGCGATGCAGGACCCGGTCTTCCGGGAGATCTCCAAGTCGACCGAGTACCACTCCACGACCGCCTCCGGGAAGGGCAGCGGCCTCGCGTACCAGAAGACGCAACGCAACTTCAACAAGCTTGTCCCCATGTACGGCGTCGTCGGCATCAAGACCGGTTCCACGACCAAGGCCGGCGGCAACCTGCTCTTCGCCGCGGAGAAGAAGGTCGGCAGCTCCACGCAGCTGATCATCGGCGCGGTCTTCGGGCAGCACAAAACCCCGATCATCGACACCGCCACCGCCTACAGCAAGCAGCTCATCCTGGCCGTGGGCAAGGCGCTGACCACCAGCACCGTCGTGAAGAAGGGCGCGGTCGTCGGCCAGGTCGACGACGGCCTGGGCGGTACGACCCCGCTCGTGGCGACCAAGGATCTGACGGTGGTCGGCTGGCCCGGTCTCAAGGTCGACCTGAAGCTCACCGCCGGGGGCAAGGCCCTCCCGCACACGGCGAAGGCCGGTACGCAGGTCGGTGAGCTGACCGCGGGTGGCGGCATGGGTGAGGTGAAGGTGCCCGTGGTGCTGCAGAAGGACCTCGCCGAGCCGTCGTTCGGCGCGAAGCTGACACGAGTCTCCTGACGGGTGGACATGGGCCGGGCCCCGGTACGCGCTGGCGCGTACCGGGGCCCGGTTGTGTTGCGTGCGGCACCTTCGCAGGTGTGGTCGTGACCCCTGTGCATTGCCGTAGCCCACCCGCCTCGCTGCGTACGGGAGGGGGTCCGCAAGGGGGTCGGGTAGAGCGGAAAGCGGCCCTGTTCGTTGTCGAACAGCAGCCACCCGGGAGGAGTTGGTCACGCGGAACGTTGCCTCGCTCGTAGAGGCCCCCAAGGTCGTCAGCCGCGAGACAACGCCCTGGACGCTGGACGAGACGCTGACGTTCCTCGAAGAGGCCGCCGTGATCCGCTCTACGCCGCCTTCTTCCTCGCCCGCTCCGGCCGCCCGATCGAGCCGCGGAATCTGAACCGCTCCTTCTCCTGGCTCACGGCCTCGGCGGGCCGCCGCCCGATCCGTCTGCACGACGCCCGGCACGGCTGCGCCACCCTGCTCACCGCGCCCGGCACGGCTGCGCCACCCTGCTCACCGCGGCCGGCGTGGCTCCGCGCGTGCTGATGGAGATCCTCGGGCACAGCCAGATCAGCATGACCATGGACGTCTATATGCATGTGACACAGGACACACAGCGGGAAGCGATCAGCCACATGGACCGGCTACTGAAGCGGCGGATCGCTCGTGAGTGAGCATCGACGGCGTTGACGTCACCCGTGGAGGTCAGCGGAAGTCAGAAGCCCCGGACCGCCAACCGGCCCGGGGCTTCTTCCCTGTTCACGTCCAGAGCCCCCTGTCGGATTCGAACCGACGACCTTCGCTTTACAAGAGCGGTGCTCTGACCAGCTGAGCTAAGGAGGCGTGCCGGAAGAAGTGTACCCAGGCGGGCCGGGTGCGGGGCTCCTTAATTTGGTGGGGCCGGACTACTGACACCGGGGTCCGCCGCGGGTAGCGTCACGAGGAAGTCCGCATCAGTGGACTACACCACTCCTTTTACTCGGATCGTCCGGCACGTTCCTGCCGGTGAAGGGACTCATCACCATGGCTACGGTCACCTACGACCAGGCAACCCGGATCTACCCGGGTTCCGACAAGCCCGCCGTCGACAAGTTGGACATCGCCATCGAGGACGGCGAATTCCTCGTCCTGGTCGGCCCCTCCGGATGCGGCAAGTCCACCTCCCTGCGGATGCTCGCGGGGCTGGAGGACGTCGACGGGGGCGCCATCCGCATCGGGGACCGCGACGTCACCCACCTTCCGCCCAAGGACCGGGACATCGCCATGGTGTTCCAGAACTACGCGCTCTACCCGCACATGACCGTCGCCGACAACATGGGCTTCGCGCTCAAGATCGCCGGCGTACCGAAGGCCGAGATCCGGCAGAAGGTCGAGGACGCGGCGAAGATCCTGGACCTCACCGAGTACCTGGGGCGCAAGCCCAAGGCGCTGTCCGGTGGTCAGCGGCAGCGGGTCGCGATGGGCCGGGCGATCGTGCGGGAGCCGCAGGTCTTCCTGATGGACGAGCCGCTGTCCAACCTGGACGCGAAGCTGCGCGTGCAGACCCGTACGCAGATCGCCGGGCTGCAGCGCCGGCTCGGGATCACGACGGTCTACGTCACCCACGACCAGGTCGAGGCCATGACCATGGGCGACCGGGTCGCGGTCCTCAAGGACGGACTGCTCCAGCAGGTCGACTCGCCGCGGAACATGTACGACCGGCCGGCCAACCTCTTCGTGGCCGGGTTCATCGGCTCGCCGGCGATGAACCTCGTCGAGGTGCCGATCACCGACGGCGGGGTGAAGTTCGGCAACAGCGTCGTACCGGTGAGCCGGGAGGCGCTCACCGCGGCCGCCGACAAGGGTGACCGCACGGTGACCGTGGGCGTCCGCCCCGAGCACTTCGACATCGTCGAGCAGAACGGCGCCGCCGCGCAGTCGCTGTCCAAGGAGAGCGCGGACGCCCCGGCCGGTCTCGCCGTCACCGTCAACGTCGTCGAGGAACTGGGCGCCGACGGCTACGTGTACGGCACCGCGGAGGTCGGCGGCGAGGTGAAGGACCTGGTCGTCCGCGTCAACGGCCGCCAGGTGCCGGAGAAGGGCACCCGGCTGCACGTCGTGCCGCGGCCGGGCGAGACGCATGTGTTCTCGACGTCGTCCGGGGAGCGCCTCTCGGACTGAGCGGTACTGAGCGGGCACCCGTGGCGGGTGTGCGTGTGAGTGGTGGCGGTGGCGGGTAGAACCCGGCGCCGCCACCGCTGCGTTCACGGTCGTACGGCGCGCGCCACACGGGGACAGAACGGGCTTTTCGTACCAGTGCGTCAACATCACTACTGGACCGACGAGGCATTACGTCGCTCGATAAGGTGACCAAATGTCGCCAAATCATCACTCCTCGCTACCATCACGACCGTGAACTCCGCAGCCCGCCACATCGGCAGAACCCTCGCCCTCGTCCTCCCCGTCGTCCTCGTACTCTCCGGGACCCTCGCGGTCACCCGGGTCCCGTGGGCGACGACGGCCACCGACTCCCAGATGCTGACCGCGTCCTCCGGGGATGCCTCCACCAAGGCCAACCCGGTCGCCCCCCAGGAGGCCCTGCGCAAGCGCCTCCTGGTCGAGCTCCAGGAGAAGGACCCCGGCGTCGCCCTCACCGACCTCCAGAAGGCGACCACCAAGCACCCCTCGCTCGCCAGGCACTGCGCCTCGATCGCACGCGACCTCGGCCGCGCCGCGGTCGCCAAGTACGGTGCCGCGCACCGCGCCCAGGCCTACTCCCGCCCGGTCTGCGACACCTCCTTCGCCACCGGCGTCGCGGGCGCCCAGTGACCGTCCCCCGCCCCGCGTAGCCACCGACCGCTCCTCGTGCCCCATAGGGTGCGAACCATGACAGGCGCCCAGCATTCGTACCCCACGCAGGCCGTGGTCCTGGCCGGCGGCCAGGGCTCGCGTCTCCGCCCGTACACCGATGACCGCCCCAAGCCGATGGTCGAGATTCCCGGAACCGGAACCCCGATCATCGGCCATCAGCTGGACTGGCTCGCCGAAGAGGGCGTGACGGACGTCGTCATCTCCTGCGGCCACCTCGCCGAAGTGCTCCAGGAGTGGCTGGACCACGCCCAACTCCCCCTGCGCGTCACGACGGTGATCGAGACCGAGCCGCTGGGCCGCGGCGGTGGCCTCAAGTACGCGGCCGGCTCGCTGCCCCGCCCCGACGAACCCTGGTACGCCACCAACGGCGACATCTGGACCCGCTTCCCGCTGCGCGAGATGGCGGCCTTCCACCACGAACGCGACGCCGAGGCCACGCTGGCGCTGGCCCGCCCCCGCATCCCTTGGGGAGTCGTGGAGACCGACGCGTTCGGGCACGTACTCGACTTCATCGAGGCGCCGCCCTCCCCGTACCTCATCAACGCCGGCGTCTACGTCTTCTCCGCCGCCTTCACGGGCCTGCTGCCGGTACGCGGCGACCACGAGCGCATGACCTTCCCCCGCCTCGCCCGCGAACGCCGGCTGGCCGGCTACCCGCTTCCGCACGGCGCGTACTGGCGCGCCATCGACACGGCCAAGGACCTCACCGAGGCCGCCAAGGAACTGAGCGCGCAACGGCGTTGAGGGTCTCGCGTATGGCCCCGTACGCCGCGGCCGACCCACCCGGCGCCCCTACACCGCCCGAACGCCCCTGAGCGGCCGCTGCAGCCGCACGACCGCCCGTCGGCTCCCGGGGCTCGCCCTCGCCACGTACGCGCGCCTGCCGGTCGTACGTGGCGCTCCGCGGGGCCATACGCAGCTGTTCGGGGCGGCCGGAGCGACTCAGCTGTTCGCTTCGGACCAGGCGTTGAACGCGACGGCCCAGGCCATGACGTTCTGGGCCTTCTTCGCCGAGACCTTCACCGTTGCGCTGTCGCCGTCCGCTGCACAGACCACGACGGACAGTGCGCCGGTCTTCTTCTTCAACGCGAAGGCGAACACGCCGGTCACGAACAGTCGTGTCACGGTGACCCGCTTGCCCGTGCCGTCGATGGTCTGGACGGTCGCGCCCCTCGCGGGAGCCCGCCACCGGTTGACCCTCAGGGTTCCGTCGCCGTCGAGGGATATCGGTGCACCGCGAGGCGGCCGAGGTGGCTCCGGAGCAGGCTTTTGAGACGACATGGCGGGCCCCGTTCGCTGGTCGGTCAGCACATGATGCCCGCACCACGGAAGCCGTGTGCCGATATTGCCGATCCGTGATTCCGGCCCCTCCCCGCACACCGCGCCCCGCGGCGCGGCAACCGCCCCACACACCGCCGCCCACCCCCCGAAGGGGTGGGCGGCGGCGCAGATCCAGGGGGAGGCGGGCGGCGCGGAGCCCCCCGTCAGGAGCTCAGCCCAGCAGGCCGCCCAGGGTGCTCCCGCGGCTGCCGGAGTCGCCGGAGCCGGCCGAGCCCGTGGAGCCCGTGCCGGTCGTGCCGCCGCCGGTGCCGCCCGCGGAGGGGGCGGCGTGGCTCGGGACGGGGACGCGGGTCGGGACGGTCTGCTGCGGGGCGCTGGTGGTGGCGCCGGGCTGCTGCGAGAAGCCGCTGGTGGTGCCCGTCGAGCGGCCGGTGCCCGGCGTCGACGCGGACGGGCGGGGCTTGTGGGCCTTGTGCGAGGCGCCCGCGGAGGGCGTGCCGGCGCGGGAGGAGGCGCTGCCGGGGTGGTGCCGGCCCGGCCGGGTGGCGTTCTTGCCGGGGCGGGGCAGTGGCGAGCCGGGCAGGTTGTTGATCGCGGGCTCACCGGGCCGCGGCACGGGCGTGACCGTCGCGGACCGTACGGCGCCGCCGAGCAGCGAGCCGATGAGCAGGGTCAGACCGGCCACCATCGTGGTCATCATCGCGCCGCGGCGCAGCACCCGGCGGCGCAGGTCGGCGACCTCCACGCGGGGCCCGAGCCGCCGCCACGCCTCGCCGGCCAGCCGGGCGTCCATGGAGTAGACGGGTGCGCCCGCGATGATCAGCGGGCTCCAGGCGGCGAGGTAGATGATGTCGGGCGCGTCGTAGGCGGGGACCATGCGCCAGCTGACGGTCATCAGCAGGGCGGCGGAGAGCAGCGCGCCGATCGACGCGGCGAGCCGCTGCCACAGCCCGCACATGGTCAGGACGCCGACGACGACCTGGAGGAAGGCGACGGTCAGGCCGGCGCCCACGGGATGGGAGACGGCGAAGTCGCGCAGCGGAACGGCCAGCGCCCACGGGTCGAGCGACAGCAGCCACTTGACCATCGAGCCGCGTTCCCCGCCGTCGAAGTAGACGGGGTCGCAGAGCTTGCCCATGCCGGCGTAGACGGAGATCAGGCCGAGGAAGATCCGCAGCGGGAGGAGGACCACACCGAGGTTCATCCGGCGGCCCGGGTAGTAGGCGTGCCGGACGGTGTCGGCGCCACGACGGCGGGACCCGGTGTCGTAGGGGTCCCGGGCCTCGAAGTGGTCGTCGTCGTAGCCGTCCTCGGCGGGGCCGCGGCCGCCGTAGGCGGGGCGGTAGGGGGGCGCGCCGTTGTTGTCGGCGTAGGCGCTGCCCACGGGGCGTACGCCGCGCAGCAGGGTACGGTCGGATTCGGCGGGGCCGCGCTGGCCGATCACGGTCTGGGCGGGGGCGGGCTCGTCGAGCCGGACCCGCGGCAGGACCTGGGTCGTGCCGACGTCGTCGCCCTGGCCGCCGTCGAGGCCGATGCCCGCGTCGCGCACCGCGTGCAGGAGTTGGGTGGTGGCGCCGGCCGTGCCGCCCGGTGCGGTGCGGCCGCTCCACACCACGGGAGCCCGGCGTCTGGCACCGGAGGACGGTGCGCGGACGGCGGGGATGCGCGCGGTGTCGGCCATGGCGTCACCCGCCATGGGCCCGGCGAGCTGTACGCGGAAGCTGGCGTGGTTGACGATGACCTGCGCGGGATCGCACGGCACCTTGACCGAGCTCAGGCCCGGCTCGTCATCGAAACCCGGCGAGCGTCCCCCCGTAGGCGTGCGGGGTGTTCTGGTGTCCACGCTCATCTAACCGAGTGACCCGCGGTTAAGACACTGCCTTGACCGGGTCGATCTGTCCGAGACCCGTCAAAAGATCACGGGATGCGGGATGCGCGTCCAAAAGGCCCACGGAGGGTCAGGTTGTGCCCCAGGGTGGGGAGGGACGGGGCGCGGAGCCGTGGGCCCCGGGGGCGTACGCGGACGTACGCGCCCCGGGCCGCGGACGGTCAGGCGCGGCGGCGGGCCGCCTCCCACAGGACGACGCCGGCCGCGACACCGGCGTTCAGCGATTCCGCGCCGCCCGGCATCGGGATCCGCACGCGCAGGTCGCAGGTCTCGCCGACCAGCCGCGACAGGCCCTTGCCCTCGCTGCCGACGACGATGACGACCGGGCCGTCCAGGACCTCCAGGTCCTGCAGCTCGGTGTCGCCGTCCGCGGCCAGGCCGACGACGGTCAGACCGGCCTTCTGGTACGACTCCAGGGCGCGGGTGAGGTTGGTGGCCCGGGCGACCGGGGTACGGGCGGCGGTGCCCGCGGAGGTCTTCCAGGCGCCGGCCGTCATCCCGGCGGCCCGGCGCTCCGGCACGACCACTCCGTGGCCGCCGAAGGCGGAGACGGAGCGGACGACCGCGCCGAGGTTGCGCGGGTCGGTGACCCCGTCCAGCGCGACGATCAGCGGGTCCTCACCGTCGTCGAAGGCGGCCGCGGCCAGGTCCTCGGGGTGCGCGTAGTCGTACGGCGGGATCTGGGCGACCAGGCCCTGGTGGTTGAGGCCGTTGGTCATCCGGTCCAGCTCGGGGCGCGGCGCCTCCAGGATGTTCATCCCGCGGTCGGCGGCGAGCTGCAGCGCCTCGCGGACCCGCTCGTCGCTGTCGATGAACTGCTGCACGTACAGCGTCGTGGCGGGCACGCCCTCGCGCAGCGCCTCGACGACCGGGTTGCGGCCCACGACCAGCTCGGCGGTGCCCTTGGCGCCGCCGCGGCGCGGCGCCGGGCGCTTGGCGGCCTGCTTCGCCTTGGCGTTGGCGACGCGGTTCTTGACGTGTCCCTTGCGCGCCGAGGCGGGCGGGGTCGGGCCCTTGCCCTCCAGGCCCCGGCGCCGCTTACCGCCACTGCCGACCTGGGCGCCCTTCTTGTTGGACGTGCGGCGGTTCCTGCGCTGGCTGTTGCCGGCCATGGGTCACCTGTTTCTTCACTGCTCTCGACGTCTCGCGACGTGGAGTGGGTACGTACGTATGGATTGAGTGTCGCCCGTGTCCGCCGGGAAGGGCGAATCCGGCGGGCCGCCCACGGGCGCGACGGGGGTCAGGACAGCGACCAGCGCGGCCCGGAGGGGGTGTCCTCGATGGCCAGGCCGGACTGCTGGAGCTGGTCGCGGATGGCGTCGGCGGTGGCGTAGTCCTTGCGCTCGCGGGCCGACTGCCGCTGGTCGAGGACGAGGCGGACGAGGGAGTCGACGACGCCGTGCAGGTCCTCACCGCGGTCGGTGCCGCCGCCGGACCAACGCTCGTCGAGCGGGTCCAGGCCGAGCACGCCCAGCATCGCACGCAGCTCGGCGAACCGGGCCACCGTCGATTCCTTGTCGTCGGCGGTCAGCGCGGAGTTGCCCTGCCGGACGGTGGTGTGCACGATCGCCAGCGCCTGCGGGACGCCCAGGTCGTCGTCCATCGCCTCGGCGAAGGCCGGCGGGACCTCGGCCGCGGGCTCGACGACGCCGACCTTCTCGACGGCCCGCTGGACGAACCCCTCGATCCGGGCGAACGCCGACTCGGCCTCGCGCAGCGCGTCCTCGCTGTACTCGATCATCGAGCGGTAGTGCGGGGTGCCGAGGTAGTAGCGCAGCACGATGGGGCGCCAGCGCCTGACCATCTCCGAGACCAGCAGGGAGTTGCCCAGCGACTTGGACATCTTCTCGCCGCTCATGGTCACCCAGGCGTTGTGGGTCCAGTACCGGGCGAAGTCGTCGCCGTACGCCTGGGCCTGCGCGATCTCGTTCTCGTGGTGCGGGAAGACGAGGTCGACGCCGCCGCCGTGGATGTCGAAGGCGGTGCCCAGGTACTTGTGGGCCATCGCCGAGCATTCCAGGTGCCAGCCGGGCCGGCCGCGGCCCCAGGGCGTCTCCCAGCTGGGCTCGCCCTCCTTGGCGGCCTTCCACATGGCGAAGTCGCGGGGGTCGCGCTTGCCGGTCTCGCCGGCGCCGGAGGGCTGCTGGAGGTTGTCCAACTCCTGGTTGGAGAGCCGGAGATACTCCGGGAAGGACTTGACGTCGAAGTAGACGTTGCCGTCCGAGGCGTAGGCGTGGCCGCGCTCGATCAGGCCGCGCATCATCTCGATCATCTCGGGGATGTGGCCGGTGGCGCGCGGTTCGTAGGTGGGGCGCAGGCAGCCGAGGACGTCGTACGCCTCGTTGAAGGCGACCTCGTTCTCGTAACCGATCGACCACCACGGGCGGCCCTGCTCGGCCGACTTCGCGATGATCTTGTCGTCGATGTCCGTGACGTTCCGGACGAACGTCACGTCGTAGCCGCGGTGGGCGAACCAGCGGCGCATGATGTCGAAGTTCAGCCCCGACCTGATGTGCCCGATGTGCGGGGCGGCCTGCACGGTCGCACCACACAGGTAGATCGAGACGCAGCCCGGCGTGAGCGGGGTGAAGTCGCGAATCTGCCGGGCGCTGGTGTCGTACAGGCGAATCGTCACGGAACCAGGGTAGTCGGAACCTGGCAGTGCCCCGCGACGCATCGGCCGCAGGGACACAGAACCGTCATATCCTTCCGATTTGCCGGAAGTAAAGCCTGAAGTGAGGGCCGCCCGCGAGGCACTTCCGTCCCCTGCGGGCGGCGCCGGACGCGGCCTCTCAGATACCGCCGACCACCTTGCGCGGCGTGATCCGGACCACCACCCGCTGGGCGTCCTCGCCCGCCGCCGGGTTGAACTCGGCGTACCGCTTGCCGGTGTACTTCAGCGACAGCTCGTCGATCAGCTCCGGCCCGCCCTCGGTCGTCAGCGAGGCCGTACCGCGGACCTCGGCGTAGGTGTACGGGGCGTCGAAGGGCTGGAGGACGACCGAGACGCGCGGGTCCCGGCGGAGGTTGGCCTCCTTGCGGCGGCCGACGGTCGTCGAGATCAGCAGGTCGTCGCCGTCCCGCTTCACCCACACCGGCGAGACCTGGGGGCTGCCGTCGGGCTGGATCGTCGCCACGGTCACGAAGACCGGGGTGTCGAGGAGCATCTTGAGGTCGTCGGACAGGGTGGCAGTCACGAGGGGTCCTTCCTGCGGGCCGTTCCGAGGGACACGAGCACTCCGATCCTGCCTCAACACCCGTGCGCCGCCCGGCATTCCCGCCGGCCGGCGCCGGTCCGACCGGCCGCTGTTGGGCCGATCGGACCCGCGCGTCCCAGATGACGCCGTGGCCGGACCCGCGTCTTCCGTATGACGCCGTGGCCGGACCCGCGCCTCCGTATTACGCCGCTACACGGAAGACGATGGCCGTGGCGACCGCCGCCAGGCCCTCGGCGCGGCCGGTCAGGCCCAGCCCGTCCGAGGTGGTCCCGGAGACCGAGACCGGCGCGCCGACGGCCGCCGAGAGCGCCTTCTGCGCCTCGTCGCGCCGCTTGCCGACCTTCGGGCGGACGCCGATCACCTGCACCGCCACGTTGCCGATGGTGAAGCCCTCGGCGCGGACGATCCGGGCGGCCTCGGCCAGCAGGGTCACGCCGGAGGCGCCGGACCACTCGGGGCGGCTCGTCCCGAAGTGCGCACCCAGGTCGCCGACGCCGGCCGCCGAGAACAGCGCGTCGCAGGCGGCGTGCGCGGCCACGTCGCCGTCACTGTGGCCGGCCAGCCCGTAGCCGTCGCTCTCCGCGGCGTCCCACAGGAGCCCGGCGCACCACAGCTCACGGCCCTGCTCGAAGGCGTGCACGTCGGTGCCGATGCCCACGAGGGGGACCAGCGGGCCGGCGGGGATCTGCTCAGACGTAGCCATCGGTGGCCCTCCTCCGGGCGAGTACGGCCTCGGCCAGGACCAGGTCCAGCGGCCGGGTCACCTTGAACGCCTCCTCGTGACCGGGCACGACCACGACCGGTACGCCGAGGCGTTCCGCCAGCCCGGCGTCATCGGTGGCGCCCTCGCCCTCCACGACGGTGTCATGCGCCTTGCGCAGCGTCTCCAGGTCGAAGCCCTGCGGGGTCTGCACGGCGCGCAGCAGGGACCGCTCGGGGTGCCGACGACCGGCTCGGGGGCGCCCTGGGGCTGCGGCTCGACCTGCTTGACGGTGTCGGCGAGCGGCAGCGCGGGGACCACGGCGGGGGCCCCGGCGCGTACCGCCGCGATCACCGCGTCGACCGTGTCGACCGGGACCAGCGGGCGCGCCGCGTCGTGCACCAGCACCACGTCGATGCCCTCGGGCAGCGCGGCCAGGCCGAGGCGTACGGATTCCTGGCGGGTCTGCCCGCCGGGGACGACGACGAGCTCGGTGCGGTCGGCGAGCGGGTACTCGTGCAGCAGGCGGTCGACCTCGGTGGCGCCGTCGGACGGGGCGACCACGACGATGTGGGAGACGGCCCGGGAGGCGGCCATCGCTCGGACGGCGTGCACCAGCATGGGGGTGCCGCCCAGCGTGCGCAGCGCCTTGGGGGTGCCGGGACCGAGCCGGACACCGCGGCCGGCGGCCGGGATCACCACGGCGGTGCGGATCGGGCGGGTGGGATCTGACATCGATGGCTCCGGAGTCCGGGGCGAGCCCGGAATTGGGGCAGACAGGTTTGTTTCCTCGGACGAGGTGGGTATGGCCTGGGAGAACCCCCCGCCCGTAAGAGCTGGGGGAGTGCCGGGTGCGACGCCTTGACCGGACCCTTCCGTGACATCGGTCGGGGCAGCTGCCCGGGCCCGGCACACCTGGGTGGGCCCGGCGTCCCGTCGGCAGCCCGCCTTTCACGGACCGGCCTCGTTTCACCGCCGGTCCGTCACCACGCGATATCCACAGCGCGACTTTCACAGCGTGTCTTTCTCGGCGTGTTTTTCACAGCCGGATCGTCACGGCCGGATCGTCACAGCCAGATCATCGCAGCCAGGCGTCACAGTCAGGCGTCAACGTCAGACGTCACAGCCAGATATGCCGCAGCGCCCGGCAACAGACCCTCCACAGAGGAGGTCGTCACTCGGGCACCGCGGCATTGCTACGTCATTGCTGCGTCGCTCGCCGCTGCGTCGGCGGGGCGCCGGACAGCGTCGTCAGGACGCGAGGACCTCGTCGAGCAGGGCCTCGGCCTTGTCTTCGTTGGTGTTCTCGGCGAGGGCGAGCTCGCTCACCAGGATCTGGCGGGCCTTCGCGAGCATCCGCTTCTCACCTGCGGAGAGCCCGCGCTCCCGCTCGCGCCGCCACAGGTCACGCACGACCTCGGCGACCTTGATCACGTCGCCGGAAGCGAGCTTCTCAAGATTTGCCTTGTAGCGACGGGACCAGTTCGTGGGCTCTTCGGCATACGGCGCACGCAGCACCTCGAAGACCCGGTCCAGCCCGTCCTGACCAACCACGTCGCGTACGCCGACGAACTCCGCATTGTCCGCTGGCACACGAACAGTCAAGTCGCCCTGGGCGACCTTCAGCACCAAGTAGGTCTTGTCCACGCCTTTGATCTGGCGAGTTTCGATGGCCTCGATCAGCGCGGCCCCGTGATGGGGATAGACCACGGTGTCGCCAACCTTGAACGTCATGTGACAGGTACCCCTTCCGTGGCTATCCATGCTAACACGGGAACGGACCGTTCTGAATGGCGTTTTCGCAGGTCAGGGCATATCTCGGGGCTTGACAACAGCGGCCGGGACGTGCTGCGAGGGGGGCCGGGACGCGGGTATTCGCAGGTCGGAGGGGCTTCTCGGGTGAGCGGAAACGTGCCCGTCACACACCCGGAAGCCCTTGATCGAGAGGCCGAAAGTCCCGTTTTGCACGGATCCGCATGAGCGAGTTCCGCTACTCCGTTCGGCTGCTCACGGACCCTTGCGGCCGTTTCCCGAATTGATCACCGCTCGACGGCCGAACAGTGTGATCAATTCCGCGGGGCCTTCACATTCCCTTCGAATACTCCTTTTCGGCCGGGGAAAACGGCGCGGATTCGGCGGGCCGGCACCCGAACGGCCGTCCGAAGATATTCCGGCGCGTTGTCGGTGTCCGTTCATCCTGGTTGTCGTCGGGTGTTCCGCACGCGCGTGAGTGTTCCGCGCGGGCGGCCGCGGATTCCCCGTCCCTTCGCCGGCCGGGGCCCGAACCACGGCCGGCTTTCCCCGGGGCGCGCGCGGGGCGGGGGCCCGTGATCCCGCTGGGGGCGGGTCGGGTGCGGCGGCGCGGGGACGGCTCGGTAACCTAGCGGCGCTGACACACCCTTAGGGCGGCTTTACGTACCCGTCGTCATGACGCGTACGCAGGACCGCCCCAGCCGTCCATCCGCGACCGGGCACGAACGTTCGGCCGCCGTAGCTCGTCAAGGAGATGCCGCCGCCGTGAGCCGCAGCCTTCGACGCGGCGTCCTCGCCGCCACCGTCCTTTCGCTCTCGATCGCCTCGCTGTCCGCCTGCGGGGCCGGGAACGACGCCCAGACGCTGCAGGTCAAGCCGGACAACGCCGCGACCTCCGCGGGCGACATCAAGATCCAGAACGCGTCCGTGGTCACCCAGCCCGACCTGAACGCCAAGGGCCCGGCCGTGGTCACCGCGACGGTCTTCAACAACGGCGCGAAGGACCAGAAGCTGACCGCCATCTCCGTCAACGGCACCGGCCAGTCGGCCAAGCTGTCGCCGGCCGGCGGCTCCGCGGGCGCGATCACCGTGCCCGCCGGTGGTTCCGTCGTGATCGGCGGCCAGGGCAACGCCTCGGCCGTGCTCGCCAGCGGCCGGGAGGCCGTCCAGGACGGCAACCTCCAGCCGCTGACGTTCAGCTTCAGCTCCGCCGGCAAGGTGAAGCTGGGCGCGTACGTCGTCCCGGCGAAGGCGTACTTCGAGGGCTACGGGCCCTCCCAGGTGCCGCAGCCGTCCGGCTCCGCCTCGCCGTCCGGCACCGCCTCGCCGTCCGAGTCGGCCTCGCCGTCGGAGTCCGGCAAGCCCAAGGCCGGCGCCGGCTCCGCCTCGCCCAAGACGTCGGCTTCGGCTTCGGCTTCGGCCCACTGACCCACGGCCCGCAAAGGGCCCGGAGAACGTGTCAGGGGCGCCCATCCCCCCGGATGGGCGCCCCTGACGCGTACTCCGGCGCGCCGCCGCGCACACCTGCCCGCGGCGGCCGTCGGCGTCCCCGAGAAGGTGTCTCTACGGCTCGAACTTGTAGCCCAGCCCGCGGACCGTGACGAGGTAGCGCGGCGCGCCCGGGTCGGGCTCGATCTTGGCCCGCAGGCGCTTGACGTGCACGTCGAGGGTCTTGGTGTCGCCCACGTAGTCGGCGCCCCAGACCCGGTCGATCAGCTGCATGCGGGTCAGCACCCGGCCCGCGTTGCGCAGCAGCATCTCCAGGAGGTCGAACTCCTTCAGCGGGAGGTCGACCTTGCCGCCGGAGACCGTGACGACGTGGCGGTCCACGTCCATCCGGACCGGGCCGGCCTCCAGGGCCTGCGGGGTGACCTCCTCCGGCTCGCCGCGGCGGCGCAGCACGGCGCGGATGCGGGCGACCAGCTCGCGGGAGGAGAAGGGCTTGGTGACGTAGTCGTCGGCTCCTATCTCCAGGCCGACGACCTTGTCGATCTCGCTGTCCTTGGCGGTCACCATGATGACCGGGACGTTGGAGCGGTTGCGCAGCTGGCGGCAGACCTCGGTGCCGGGCAGACCCGGCAGCATCAGGTCCAGCAGGACGAGATCGGCGCCGTTGCGCTCGAACTCGTCCAGTCCGTCAGGGCCCGTAGCCGCGATGGCTACCTCGAAGCCCTCCTTGCGGAGCATGTACGACAGTGCATCGCTGAACGATTCCTCGTCCTCGACGACGAGCACTCGGGTCACGGAAGGACCTCCGGGGCTGGATGAGCAGGGAGCGGATCGTTGAAGGTCTCGTACGGGCGGTCCTCGTCGTCGAGGCCCTCCGCGGCGAGGTCGTCGGGCCGTTCGCGGTCGCGTACGGCCCCGGCTTCCGGGAGACGCAGGGTGAAGGTGGAGCCCTGTCCCTCAGCGCTCCACACCGTGACCTCCCCGCCGTGCGAGGCGGCCACGTGCTTGACGATGGCGAGGCCGAGGCCGGTCCCGCCGGTGGCGCGGGAGCGCGCCGGGTCCACGCGGTAGAACCGCTCGAAGATGCGGTCCCGGTCCTTTTCGGATATCCCGATGCCCTGGTCGGTCACGGCGATCTCGATCAGGTCGCCTCCGGGCGCGGAGATCCGCCGGCCGGCGATGCCGACGCGGGTGCGGGCCGGGGAGTAGTTGACGGCGTTCTCGACGAGGTTGCCCAGGGCCGCGGCGAGCTGGCCGCGGTTGCCCCAGACGCTCAGGTCGGCGGTGCCTCCGGAGGCCATGGTGATCTGCTTGGCGCCGGCCTGCTGGCGGCAGCGGTCGATCGCCTCGGCGACCAGCTCGTCGACGCGGACCGGCTCGGCGTCCTCCAGCGGGTCGTCGTTCTGGACCCGGGAGAGGTCGATCAGCTCCTGGACGAGGTTGGTCAGGCGGGTGGCCTCGTTCTGCATCCGGCCGGCGAAGCGGGTGACCGCCTCGGGGTCGTCGCTGGCGTCCATCACGGCCTCGGAGAGCAGCGACAGCGCGCCGACCGGCGTCTTGAGCTCATGGCTGACGTTGGCGACGAAGTCCCGGCGGACCGCCTCTATGCGGCGGGCCTCGGTGAGGTCCTCGACCAGCAGCAGGACGAGCCGGGAGCCGAGCGGGGCGACCCGGGCGGAGACCGCGAGCGCCTCGCCGCGGCCGGTGCCCCGGCGCGGGAGGTCCAGCTCGACCTGGCGTATCTCGCCGTCCCTGCGGGTGTCCCGGGCCATCTGCATCATCGGCTCGACGGCGAGCTTGCCGCCGCGGACCAGCCCGAGCGCGTACGCCGCGGAGCTGGCCTTGACGACCGCGTCGGCCTCGTCGAGGACCACGGCGGAGGAGCGGAGCACCGACAGGACGGTGTCGACGCCGGGCGGCAGCACCGCGTCCGTGTGGAGCGAGGAGCGGGTGGGCTTGGCCTGGTCGCGCTCGCTCCAGCGGAACGCCAGCATCGCGAAGACACCGGTGCACAACCCGGCGATCGCTGCCACTGCGGCGACGGCCGCATCCACGTTCATGACTCCAGAGTATGTGCCGGGTCCGACACTCCCCCAGCCTCGCGAGCCGCTGCTCGGACAGCCGTCGCCCAGAGTTCACCGTGGCGTCCGCGCGGGTTCACTCCGGGCGCCGGCACCGGGCGGACGGCCGCCCCGGAGGCGGTGGCAGGTCGCCCAGAGTTCACCTTGGCGTCGGCACCGGTTCACCCCCGGTGGCACCGCAGGTCGCGATCCGGCCGCAGGGTGAGGGTGCGGTCCGGGTGACGGGCCGGTACCGCCCGGGAGGGACCCGCGCGGACACGGACCGTGAGAGCGTGGACACCGGACCACCGCCGGGACCCACCGCCGCACTCCCCCCACGCGACACACGACACCCGACACTCGACGCGAGAGAAGGACACAGATGCGGGACGCGTACCACGAGGAGCTGGATTCGATCGGCGAGGGCCTGGTCGAAATGGCCCGGCTCGTCGGCTCCGCGATCGGGCGCGCCACCACGGCGATACTCGACGCGGACCTGAAGCTGGCCGAGCACGTCATCGCCGGCGACGAGAAGGTCGACGACCTCCAGCGCGACCTGGAGGCCCGGGCGATCGCCCTGCTGGCGCGGCAGCAGCCGGTCGCCACCGACCTGCGGATCGTCGTCACCTCACTGCGGATGAGCGCCGACCTGGAGCGCTCCGGCGACCTGGCCCAGCACGTGGCCAAGCTGGCCCGGCTGCGGTTCCCGGAGACGGCCGTGCCGCGCGATCTGCACGCCACCATCCTGGAGATGGGGCAGCTGGCGCAGCGCCTGATGGCGAAGGCGGCCGAGGTCATCATCACCAAGGACGTCGAGCTGGCGCTCCAGCTGGAGCAGGACGACGACGCGATGGACCTGCTGCACCGCACGCTCTTCCAGCACCTGATGGACGACCGCTGGAAGCACGGCATCGAGACGGCCGTGGACGTGACCCTGCTCGGCCGTTACTACGAGCGATTCGCGGACCACGCGGTGTCCGTCGCCAAGCGGGTGGTCTACCTCGTCACCGGTGAGCACGCCGACGAGATCGCCCCGGCGGCACCGGTCGAGGGCGCGTAGGTCGTGACGCCGGCCGGGCCACGTGGACCTGCCGGGCCGGCCGGGGGCGCGTAGGTCCGCGGTCCGTCCGGTACGTCTGCCGGTGCGCCACCGTGCGCCGTTGCGGTGTGCCTCCGCGCGCCGTTGACGCGCCTCGGCGCGCGGGCATGCAATGGCTTCAGGTGACCCCTAGGAGGCAATGCATGGCACTCATGGCGGACTCTCCGAACCCCGCGTCCCCGCACACCCCGACGGCCGGCGACCGCCCGCAGCTCCCGCTGCTCGCCGGGTGCAGCTGCGGCCCCGGCTGCAGCTGCGGCTGCCAGTCGGGCGGCTCCTGCCAGTGCGGCGGCGGCTGCTAGCGGCCCGTCACGACAGCCCCGCGTCACGACAGCACGGCGCACCCGGGCCCCGGCCGGCAGCGATACCGGCCGGGGCCCGTCGTGCTGGTCACACGCTGAGCGTCAGCTGGTGGACCTCGTCCGCCTTGTGTCCGGCGCGCTCGTGGATGCGCTGGACGGCCTCCGCCGAGGGCGCCTCCGACAGGCAGAACACCTCACCGGAGTCGGTGTCGGCCCAGGCGTGCTCGAACGTCACGCCCTCCTCGCCCTGGATGTCGAGGTCCGCCTGGTGCGCCTCTCTGAGCTGGTCGGCCGTGAGGCCCTTCATGTTGCGATGGATGTCCATGAACTTGGGCATCGCTCTCATCCTTCCCGTCGCGGAGGAATACCGCCGGCCCCTTCCCCGGCCGCCCCTTCCCTCCCTCCCATGCTGCCTCCGCGCGCCTCGGACGTCCCCCGGGACGTCGCCCGGCGCCTCGCCCCAACGGCTCCCCGCCGGTTGCGCCGCCGACCCCCGCCCGGCTCGATGGGACACATGGAGTCGAGTCAGCCCACACCGGAAAGCCGTTCCGTACCGCCCGCCGAACGGTCCCACTGGGTCGCGTTCGCCGGCATCCTGCTGATGCTGAGCGGCCTGTTCGACCTGATCAACGGCTTCGTCGCGCTGCTCGACCACGGCTATTACGCCACGACCGCCAACCACGGCAACCGCCTGCTGATCTTCAACTTCGCCTTCTGGGGCTGGGTGTGGATCATCATCGGCGCGGCCCAGATCCTGACGAGCCTGGGCGTCTTCCTCGGGGCGCGGGCCGCGCGGATCACCGGCATCGTGCTGGCCTCCGCCTGCCTGGTGGGCCAGCTCATCTTCCTGTCGGCGTTCCCCTACTGGTCGATCTTCGTCATGGTCATGTCCCTGCTGGTCATCTACGGCCTGGTCTCCGTCCCCCGGCACGTACCGGGGGAGCGCGTCTGAGGGCCACCGGGACCGCGAGGTCGCAGCGCGTAGTCGGCCCCGACAGCAGCCGAAAACGGCGATGGTGAGCTGACGTGAGCCGCAGCCCGTCTTCCCGCTCCATGAAGTTGATCTTGCTGGTAGCGTCGCGATCTTGTACGGCTCACCTGGAGTCTTGTACGACTCACCTGGAGAAAGAGGAAACATGCGTTACGCCCGGACGCTGGGGGCCGTCGCCTTCGCCGCGGCAGCCACCGTGCTCGCGACCGCGCCCGCACACGCGGCCTCGTACACCGCACACCCCACTACATGAACAAGGGGAGCGCCGTGTTCAACAGCTCCACCAACACGCTCAAGGTGTGCGACAACGCCGCTGACGGCCTCACCGTCATGGTGACGATCGAGGACGACGGCAACTTCTTCGGCTACGACATGGCCAAGGGCAGCGGTCAGTGCCAGACGTACAAGCCGAAGCTCCACAACGGACAGCGGTTCACGCTGCAGGCATTCAACGGCAGGAAGGGTAAGGCCGTTTCGGGCTCCCACGGGTCCCTGGTCTACGGGATCGTGTAACAGGCCCTGTACTGACGGCCCGCAGACGGCCCACAGCCGGCCCAGAACGGCGACGGCCCCTCGCCTGCACCAAACATGCAGGTGAGGGGCGCGATCGCCATCGTTACTTCTTCTTGCCCTGGTTCTTCACGGCCTCGATGGCGGCCTTGGCGGCCTCCGGGTCGAGGTAGGTGCCGCCGGGGTGACCGGGCGGAAGTCGGCGTCCAGCTCGTAGGAGAGCGGGATGCCGGTGGGGATGTTCAGGCCGGCGATGTCCTCGTCGGAGATGCCGTCGAGGTGCTTGACCAGGGCGCGCAGGCTGTTGCCGTGGGCGGCGACCAGGACCGTCTTGCCCGTGAGCAGGTCCGGGACGATGCCGTCGAACCAGTACGGCAGCATGCGGACGACGACGTCCTTGAGGCACTCGGTCTGCGGGCGCAGCTCCGGCGGGAGCGTGGCGTAGCGGGGGTCGTCGAACTGCGAGAACTCCGCGTCGTTGGCGAGCGCCGGCGGCGGGGTGTCGTACGAGCGGCGCCAGAGCATGAACTGCTCCTCGCCGAACTCGGCCAGGGTCTGCGCCTTGTCCTTGCCCTGCAGCGCGCCGTAGTGGCGCTCGTTCAGGCGCCACGAGCGGTGCACGGGGATCCAGTGGCGGTCGGCGGCCTCCAGGGCCAGCTGCGCGGTGCGGATGGCGCGCTTCTGGAGGGAGGTGTGCACGACGTCGGGGAGCAGGCCGGCGTCCTTCAGCAGCTCTCCGCCGCGGACCGCCTCCTTCTCGCCCTTCTCGTTGAGGTTGACGTCCACCCAGCCGGTGAACAGGTTCTTCGCGTTCCACTCACTCTCGCCGTGGCGGAGCAGGATCAGCTTGTACGGTGCGTCGGCCATGCCGTCGAGCGTAATCGAAATCCGGATACGGCCTTGCCCAGGTCCAGGACCTGGGCGTCCGCGTGACGTTTGACGCTTTTCGTCAAATGACTGGTGGCCGGGGCGGGGCGGTATGTAGGTTGCGCTTACGGCCAGCGCCACTTACACATCCGACAGTGAGCCGGTCGTCGACCGCCACTCACCCACCACGCGACACATCGCACGGCACCGCACCGCACACCGCCCGGGGAATTCACTGTCATGCCCACGCCCACTCCATCCCACGAGTCCCGCCCGGCCGGTTGTCCGCCCTCCGGCGAGCCGCCGTCGACAGCGTCTCCGGGCTGCCCCGGCAGTTCTGGTGGCTCTGGACCAGCACCCTGATCAACCGACTGGGCGCGTTCGTCGCCACGTTCCTGGCCCTCTACCTCACCGTCGAGCGCGGCTACTCCGCCTCGTACGCGGGCCTGGTCGGCGCGCTCTACGGGCTCGGCGGGGTGATCTCCTCCGTGGGCGCCGGGGTACTGACCGACCGGCTCGGGCGGCGGCCCACGATGCTGATCGCGCAGCTGTCGACGTCGGTGTCCGTGGCGGTGCTCGGCTTCATGGAGGACCCGGTGGCCATCGCGGTGGTGGCCGGCGTCGTCGGGATGGCGACCAACGCCTCCCGCCCCGCCGTCCAGGCGATGATGGCCGACATCGTCGCCCCCGAGGACCGGGTGCGCGCCTTCTCCCTCAACTACTGGGCGATCAACCTCGGTTTCGCGATCTCCTCCACCGCGGCCGGCCTCATCGCGCAGCACGGCTATCTGGCCCTCTTCCTCGGCGAATCGACGCTGGTGCTGACCTGCGCGCTGGTGGTCTTCTGGAAGCTCCCCGAATCCCGGCCCACCGCCGGCGCCCCGGCCGGCCCGCAGGACCCCGCCGCCGAGGGCGCGTCCGCCGCCCCGGTCTCCATGCTGACCGTGCTGCGCGACGGCCGCTTCATGACCGTGGTCGGCCTCAACCTCCTGCTGGCCCTGCTCTTCCAGCAGGCCTACGTCTCCATGCCGGTCTCGATGGGGCAGGACGGCTTCTCCAGCGCGGACTTCGGCGCCGTCATCGCGGTCAACGGCATCCTGATCGTCCTCCTGCAGATCCCGGTGACCCGCTTCATCGAGCACCGCAGCCCCGCGACGCTCCTCATCGGCTCGGCACTGCTCGCCGGCTACGGCTTCGGGCTGACCGCGCTGGCCGGCTCGGTCGCCATGTACGCCCTCGCGGTCGTCGTCTGGACGCTCGGCGAGATCATCAACTCCCCCACCCAGATGGGCCTGGTGGTACGCCTCTCCCCCGTACACGGCCGCGGCCGCTACCAGGGCATGTACGCGCTCTCCTGGTCCATCGCCTCCCTGTCCGCCCCTCTGATCGGCGGCACGGTCATCGACCACTACGGCGCGAACGCCCTCTGGGCCGGTTGCGCGGCGGTCGGCACGGTGGCGGCCCTCGGCTACGGCCTCCTGCTGCGCCGCCTCCCGGCCCAGCGGGCCACGACCACCACTCCCGCCTCCTCCTCGGCCACCGCACCGGCGGCCGCTCCGGCGACGGGGGAACCGGTCGCGTGACGGCGGGCGGGGCGCCGGAAACCCGTCGCCCTTCCCGCCCTTCGTGGCCAGCCTCTCGGCCATGTCACACGCCGCCTCCACGCCCCGGTCCAGGACCTCGTACGTCTGCCTCCCCTGCCGGGCCTCCTACAAGCAGCCGTACGAAGGCGACCACGAACGCCGCTGCCCGCGCTGCGCGGAGCCCGTTGATCCACGTCGGTTCCGCGTTCGCGCCGCCGAAGCGCCGCGACACCGCGGGCTGGCGGGTGCTCTCGGTGCTGCTGAACGCCGGCATCCGATTCCACAAGAGCCGTTGCGGCGGCCCCGGTTACCGGCCCCGCACGCTCGCCGAGGTGCGCCGGCGCATGGCCTACGCCAAGGCCACCGGTGAGCCGTTCGCCCGCGCTCTGGTGCGCCACGAGGTGCCGTGACCCGGCGCCGGCAGCCGAGGCGCCCGGCCCGGCCACCCGATGTTCGTGGTAGCCCCACCCCCAAGAGACGTGGCTGCACGGTCGAGCCGGGCGGGGTGTTTCGGGACGCTGGTGGTGTGTACGGGCGGGCCGGCGAGCGGTCCGGGCGTACGGATGATCCGGCGGAACGGGCGGGGAGTGGGGCATGGGCACGGGTGTGGAGCGACGGGTGACGCGGTGGGCGCGACGGTCGGGGTGCTGGTGGCGGGTGGGGCGCTGGTGGCGGGAGGGGCGATAGCGACGGCCGGGACTGCGCCGGAGAAGCCCTCCGCGACGACGGCGGGGGCCGGCCGGCCGGTACGGGGGAAAGCCGCGCGGCGGCGGCCATGACCCTCCCCGCGCCCACCGGCCGCTATCAGGTCGGCACGGCGGCCCTGCCATCTGATCGACCGTCAGCGGCGCGATCCGTGGGGTGGCGGGACGCCGGGGCACCGGTACCGGGAATTGATGGTCAGCGTGCGGTATCCGGCAGGCGCAACGGCCGGGCGGTATCCGCGGGCCGCGAGATGACGCCGTGAGGCGGCCGCGTTCGACCGGGATGAACAGCTTCTCGGAGCAGGTACCGCCGGGGAAGGTCGCCTGGCAGGCCACCCGGACCGCCGCGCACACGGGGGCGCCGGTGGCGGCGCGGCGGCCCGGGCGGCGGCTGCCGGTGGTGCTCTACTCCCCCGGCGCGGGCGATCCCGCGGGTTCGGCAGCACGCTCTGCGACGAACTGGCGTCACGCGGATACGTGGTGGTCACCCTCGACCACACCTACGAGGCACCGGCCGTGGAGTTCCCGGGCGGACGGGTGGCCCGCAGCGTGATGCTTGCGGAGATCGCCAAAGGCACAGAAGCCGGGGCGGATGACGAGCTGTTGCGGAAGGTCAGCGCGGTGCGGGTGGCCGACACCCGGTTCGTACTGGACGAGTTGGGCCGGCGGGGGGACGCCTCCCCGTTGCCGCGTGGGCTGCGCGGGGCGCTGGACATGGGCGCGTGGGATGTTCGGGCAGTCGGCCGGCGGGTTCACCGCGGCGCAGACGATGCACGACGACCGGCGGATCCGGGCCGCGGCGAACCTCGACGGAGTGATGGGCTACACCCAGCGGACGACGACCCGTCGCACCCGTCGACGGTCGGCCGGACGGCGTCGACCGGCCGTTGCTGCTGATGGGGATGGACGGGACACCCACCACACGGTGGCCTCCTGGGGCGCGGTCTGGGAACACAGCAAGGGCCGGGACGGCGCCTGGCTCGGACCTGACGCTGCGCGGCAGCCGCCACGCCACGTACACGGACGCGGAGACGCTGATCCCCGCAGGTCGCCCGGCGGGTGGGGCTGTCCCCGGCCGAGGTGGCGAAGATGATCGGGTCGGTGCGGCCGGCCCGGGCGGTCGCGGCGCAGCGGGCGTACGTCTCGGCGTTCTTCGACCGGTGGCTGCGGCGGACGGAGGACGGCGGGCTGCTGGACCGGCCGTCGGCGCACTACCCGGAGGTCCGGTTCGTACCGTGAGCACGCGGACCTGCCCGGCCGGGTCCGCGCGGACCGGCGGGCAGCTCGCCTTCCCGCCCCCTCACTCCGGCGACGACGCGTAATGCACCGTCTTCGCCGTCAGCAGGAACAGGTCCGGGCGCCGGTCGACGCCCGCCGGGTCGGCCGGGTCGAGGAGCCGGTCCAGGGTCGCGAGGTCTCGGCGTCCAGGTGGTCGGCGAGGGTCTCCCGGCAGCGCTCCAGGACCGCCGTACGAACTGCCGGGTGCCGTCCTCCAGCGGGGCCGGGCGGTCCACGAGGAAGGTCCGGCTCCGTGCGCCGGGTGAGCCCCGCGGCCCGCAGCATGCCCGGCCAGTCCTCGACCACCGCCACCGAGCCGGGCAGTTCGTCGCGCATCCGGGCCAAGCGGACCGCGGTCGCGCCGTCGATGCGTTCTGCAGGCCAGGACGGCCGAAGCCGAGGTCGCGCGGCAGCCAGCGGGGCGGCAGTCCGCCCTCGACGATGGCGAGCACGCCGCCCGGGGTGAGCAGCGGGCCAGCCGGTTCAGGGCGTCCTGCTGGTCGCCGACGTGGTGCACGACCTGCGCGGACCACACCAGTCCGCCGGGCCCAGGTCGGCGAGGCCCGCCGGGAATTCGGCGACCCTGGTCCGCAGCGGCACGCCGAGCCGCTCGGCCCGCTCCCGGGCCCGGACCGCAGCTCCGGCGTGCCGTCCACCGCGGTGACCTCGGCCTGCGGGAACAGCGCCGCCAGCGGCAGGCGGCCACCCGGGGCCGCTGCCGATGTCCAGGACACGGCGCGGGCTCAGCTGCGTCAGCTCCTCGAACGCCTGGCGCACGTAGGGGCTGTGGACCTCGCCCTCCAGCTCCAGCAGATCGGCCATCGCGGCCCAGTCGAAGTCGCGTCGTCGTGCCCGAGGTGGTGGCCGTGGTGGTGCTGCCCGTGTTGTCACCGCTCATCGCTTCCGTCCCTCCAGTTGGTGTGCCATAGCCGACGATGCGGCGGACTGGGCGCACCGACAAGCATTGTTGCCGTTCCGGCAACGGCTTGCCCCACGTACCTGGCCGTCCCGCCGCGGGGCGCTGCGCTTTTGCGGCGCCTCCCACGTACTTGGCCGTCCCGCCGCGGGGTTCGCTCGCCGTTGCGCCCTGCGGGGCTGGGTTGTGGTGGTGCGTTGACGGACCTCCGGGGCCGGTGTGTTGGCTGCTGACGCTTTACGTCCACACCAACCGGCCCCTCCGGCCCGTCCCCTCCGTAAGAGGGGGAAGAAAACGACGGTGGGGTGCGTATGCCCACGCGCCCCAGGCAACGGATAGGCCCGCCCCCAACCAGCTAAGAACTCCCACTCACGGGAGGGGCTGGACCGGAGGACGAAGTCTGGAGGGCCGGCACCGCACCCGAAAACACCACGCCCGCCGCCAGGCGCAACGGCGAGACGACCCGCGGCGGGACGGCCAACTACGTGGGAGGCGCCGCAGACAGGTACGTGGGCTACTCGCCCCTGCGCGTGAGATGCGTGAACGGCATCCCAAGTTCCGCGTCGACTCCCCCCGCGAGACCCGCCACGCGTACTCCTTGCGGATGGCCGTGGCGAAGCCCATTTCCAGGAGGGTGTTGAAGCTGCCGTCGGCGTTTTCGAGGACGGTGCCGAGGATGCGGTCCAGTTCGTCCGGCGTGACCCGCGATCAGCGGCAGCTTGCCGGCGAGGTAGATGTCGCCGAGCTTGTCGATCGCGTAACTCACGCCGTAGAGGCGGGTTTTGCGCTCCAGGAGCCAGCGGTGCACGGCCTCGGTTCTCGTCCGGGCGGCGGACGACGAAGGCGTTGATGGAGAGGGAGTGCCGGCCGACGATGACGAGCAGGTCGTCGACAGCTTGCGGGTCCCGGGGAGCTTGACGACGTAGGTGCCGTCGGACGGGGACTCCCATTCCAGGGCGGCGTCGTCCAGCGCCTTCTCGATCACCCGTCGTGCGTCCGCGGGGCGTACGTCGTCAGCCTGGGGCAGGTCGTCAGCCATGGGCCGATCGTAGGTGACGCCGCCGCTCCTGCATCGCGGCGGTGTAGACGTCGCCGGTGGCCGCGGCGGCGGTGTCCAGCCGAAGGACTGGGCGTGCCGGCGGCGTCGGCGCCCATGCGGGTGGCGAGGTCCGGGTCCTCCAGGAAGCGCCGCAGGGCGCGGGCGTAGTCGACGGGGTCGTGGCCGGTGACGAGGAAAGCCGCTGACGCCGTCGCGGACGGCCACCGGCAGGCCGCCGACCGCGGCGGCGATGACGGGGTGCCGCAGGCCTGGGCCTCGATGGCGACCAGGCCGAAGGACTCGCTGTACGAGGGCATGACCAGGACGGAGGCGGCGCGGTACCAGTCGGCGAGCTGTTCCTGGCCGACCGGCGGGGAACCGCACGAGGTCGGCGATGCCGAGCCGGGCGGCGAGCTTCTGCAGGCCCCGGGTTTGGCCAGGCCGCTGCCGCTGGGACCGCCGACGACCGGCACGACGAGCCGGGAGCGCAGCGAGGGGTCCTCGGCCAGCAGGGCGGCGGTCGCGCGCAGCAGGATGTCGGGGCCTTGAGGGCTGTATGCGCCCGGCGAAGAGCGGGATGACCGCGTCCTGGGGGAGGCCGAGGCGGGCGCGGGCCGCGGCCCGGCTCTCGGCGATGCCGCCGTGGGTGGGGAAGCGGTCGAGGTTGACGCCGGGGTGGACGACCGCGACCTGGCCGGGGTCGGCGTCGTAATGCCGGATCAGCTCGTCGGCCTCCTCGGCGGTGTTGGCTATCAGGCGGTCGGCGGCCCCGGACGACCTGGGTCTCGCCGATGACCCGGGCGGCCGGCTCGGGGGTGTCACCGACGGCCAGGGCGGCGTTCTTGACCTTGGCCATGGTGTGCATGGCGTGCACCAGCGGGACGCCCCAGCGCTCGGCGGCGAGCCAGCCGACGTGGCCGGAGAGCCAGTAGTGGGAGTGGACCAGGTCGTAGTAGCCGGGGCGGTGGCCGGCCCAGGCCGCATCACGCCGTGGGTGAAGGGCACAGCTGGGCGGGGAGCTCTTCCTTGGCGAGGCCCTCGTAGGGGCCGGCGTCGACGTGCCGGACGAGGACGCCGGGGGCGAGGTCGACGGCGGGCGGGAGGGTGCCCGTGGTGGCGCGGGTGAAGATCTCCACCTCGATGTTGATCGAGGCGAGCTTCTTGGCGAGCTCGACGATGTAGACGTTCATGCCGCCGGCGTCGCCGGTGCCGGGCTGGTGCAGCGGGGAGGTGTGGACGCTGAGCATCGCCACCCGGCGCGGACGGCGCGCGCCGCCGGGCAGACGAAGCCGCGACGGTGCCGGGAACGGGCCATGGGGACGGCTGCGGAGCCGGGACACATAGGGGCTCACGTCGAGCTACCTCCTAGCCGGGGCGCGGCGGCACGCCACCGACCTGCTGCAACAACTCATCCGGGCGATGCATTTCCGTCCGGCGACTCATCGTCGCACTTTGCCAAAGTGTGACCGTTCGGTGCACGTGACCGATCGCACGTGACCGTGGCACAAGGAGGGCTCCGGCCCCCATACTCTCGAAGCCATGCCCCGCCGCCCCGCCCCCGCTCACCCCGCGCCGACCCGGCCCGTCGGCAGCGCGACCCGCGGGACCACCAACCCCAACCGGCTGCGCCGGATGGACCGCTGGATAGCCGCGGAACACGGCGCCGCGCTGCGCCGCTCGGCCGACCCGGTCGCGGTCGACCTCGGCTACGGCGCCGCGCCCTGGACCGCGGTCGAGCTGCTGGGCCGGCTGCGCACGGTCCGCCCCGACGCCCGGGTCGTCGGCATAGAGATCGACCCGGCGCGGGTGGCGGCCGCCCGCCCGTACGAGAAGCCGGGGCTGGACTTCCTGCACGGCGGCTTCGAGGTGCCGCTGCCCGGCGACCGGGGGCGGGCGCCGGCTCTGATACGGGCCGCGAACGTGCTGCGGCAGTACGACGAGGACGAGGTGGCCGCCGTCTGGGGG
This sequence comes from Streptomyces endophytica, assembly GCF_026153355.1. GTDB lineage: Bacteria > Actinomycetota > Actinomycetes > Streptomycetales > Streptomycetaceae > Streptomyces > Streptomyces endophytica. The sequence goes on from NZ_CP110636.1 coordinate 1,380,102, forward strand.
CGGCTGTGCGCGCGGCTGGCCCCCGGCGGGCTGCTGGTCGAGGGCACCTGCGACGAGATAGGGCGTCGGCACGTATGGGTGGCGCTGGGCCCCGAAGGGCCCCGCACGGTCACCTTCGCGGCCCGCTCGGCACCCTGGAGACCCCTCCGACCTGGCCGAACGCCTCCCCAAAGCGCTGATACACCGCAATGTGCCGGGCGAGCCGGTGCACGCCTTCCTGCGCGACTTCGACCGGGCCTGGGCGGCCGCCGCCCCGCTGGGGGCGCTCGGGGCGCGGCAGCGGTGGCGGGCCGCGGTGGCGTCCCTCGCGGCGGACTGGCCGCTGGCCGGTGACCCGCGGCGGCGGCGCCAGGGCGAGGTCACGGTGCGCTGGGAGGCGCTGGCACCCCGCGGCTAGGCGCGGTCCGGTGCGTTCGTCCCCGCGAGCGCCCGCGCGCCCGCCCGGACCGAGTCACACCGCCAGCGAGGTCGCCGCCGGCCCGCGGGCCGCGGCGGGCCGGGCCGCCAGCTCGCGCAGCCGCCGCTCGGTCGTCGAGCCGCGCGGGGCCGTGTACGTGACCAGCGCCTGGTCCGGGTCGGTGGGCAGCCGGAAGCTCTCGAAGGTGATCTCCAGGTCGCCGACGTCCGGGTGCTTCAGGCGCTTGGTGCCGCGCAGGCACTCGCGCACCGACTGGGCCTCCCAGATCCGCCGGAAGTCCGCGCTGCGCGCCAGCAGTTCGTTCACGACCTCGCAGATCCGCGGGTCGTCCGGGTGCCGGCCGCTGTCGGCGCGCAGATTGCCGACCACCTCGACGGCCTTGTCCTCCCAGTCGGGGTGCAGCGCGCGGGCCGCCGGGTCGAGGAAGACCAGCAGTGCGGTGTTCCGCCGGTCCGGGGTGAGCGCGTCCAGGTCGAAGGCGATCCGGCCGCCGAGCGCGTTCCAGGCCAGGATGTCCAGGCCGCGGCCGATGACCATGGCCGGGACGGAGGTCGCCATGGCGTCCAGCAGCTGCCGGATCTCCGGCCGTACGGTCTGCCCGGCAACCGGCCCGGGCACGCAGTCCGCCTCGCTCCGGCGCCGGGGCACGGCGATGTTGCGCAGGTACGTCACCTCGCCGCCGGACAGCCGCAGCGCCCGGGCGATGGCGTCCAGGACGGAGTCGGAGATGGCGGGCGCCCGGCCCTGCTCGATGCGGGTGTAGTAGTCGACGCTGATGCCGGCGAGCTGGGCGACCTCCTCGCGCCGCAGCCCGCGCACCCGGCGGCGGCCGATCCCGCTCGGCAGACCCAGGTCGGCCGGGTCGAGCGCGGCGCGGCGCGCCTTGAGGAACGAGCTGATCTCGATTTCCGCGTGCAGCATCCGTCCAGTATGCGCCGCGGCGTCGCATGGGTGGTTCCGCCGGACCCAGGCTGCGACGGGCCTGGTCCGCCCTCCGCCACGGCGCCAGGGTGGTGCACGCCCCACTCGGGCAGGGATCACCCGCGAACACACGGCAGGAGCAGTTCATGCAGCGCAGGATCCTCGGCGGCACCGGCATCTCGGTCAGCGAGTACGCGCTCGGCGCGATGATGCTCGGCGCCTGGGGCAACACCGATCAGGACGACTGCGTACGGATCGTGCACCGCGCGCTGGACGCCGGCATCAACTTCGTGGACACCGCGGACGTGTACGCGGCGGGCGGGTCCGAGGAGATCGTCGGCAAGGCGCTCCAGGGGCGCCGCGACGACGTCGTACTGGCCAGCAAGTTCTTCAACCCGATGGGCCCGGACGCCAACCACGGCGGCAACTCCCGGCGTTGGATCATGCGCGCGGTGGAGGACAGCCTGCGCCGGCTGGGCACCGACCACCTCGACCTCTACCAGGTGCACCGCCCCGACCCCACGACCGACATCGACGAGACCCTGTCCGCGCTCTCGGACCTGGTCCGCTCCGGCAAGGTGCGGGCGATCGGCACCTCGACGTTCCCCGCCGAGCAGATCGTCGAGGCCCAGTGGACCGCCGAGCGCCGCGGCCACGTCCGCTTCCGCACCGAGCAGCCGCCGTACTCGATGCTGGCGCGCGGGGTGGAGAACGCGGTGCTGCCGACCGCGCAGCGCCACGGCATGGGCGTGCTGACCTGGGGCCCGCTCAGCGCCGGCTGGCTCTCCGGCCGCGATCTGTCGGCCAGTTCACGGGCCGCCCTGGAGACCCAGAAGTTCGACCTGTCGGTCCCGGAGAACGCCCGCAAGGCCGAGGCGGTCCGCGCGCTGTCCGAGGTCGCGTCCGACGCCGGTCTCACCCTCCCCCACCTGGCCACCGCCTTCGTCCGCGCGCACCCGGCGGTGACCTCGGTCATCATCGGCCCGCGCACCCTCGACCAGCTGGAGAGCCTGCTGGACGGCGCCGATGTCACCCTCGACGCGGACGTCCTGGACCGCATCGACGCCATCGTCCCCCCGGGCACCGACCTCAACCGCGTCGACAGCTACTACCTGCCCCGGCCGTCACGGATCCGGCACTGCGCCGCCGCTGACGCGGGTCCGCGTCAGGCCAGGTGCAGCGCGGCGAGCAGGGCGTCGATCAGTGGCCGGTCCCGCTCCTGGGTGAGCCGGTTGCGGGCCTCCTCCGGCGCCAGCCACACCAGCCGGTCGACCTCGTCGGTCGGCGTGAACGCCCCCGCCAACGCCTCGGCGGCCCAGTAACGGACCTGCTTGGGCCGCCCGTTGGCGAAGTAGTACGAAGTCGGCAGGGGCGCGCCGGGGCGGCAGTCCATGCCGGTCTCCTCGGCCACCTCGCGGACCGCTCCGGCCAGTGCGTCCTCGCCGCGCTTGAGCTTGCCCTTCGGGTGTGACCAGTCGTCATATTTCGGCCGGTGGACCAGCGCGATCTCCAGCCCGTACTCGGCGGACGGACGGCGCCGCCACAGGACGCAGCCCGCGGCCCTCACCGTCTTGCCGGCGTCCGGCCTACGGGCGTCCGGCTTACGGGCGTCCGGCTTACGGGCGTCCGGCTTACGGGCCGGCCTCTCCCCGGGGGCGGTCATCGGTCCACTCCCTTCAGCGCCTTCTCCCGTGACAGCCAGACGCGGCCGAAGGCGTAGCGGGCCGCCTCGACCTGGTGGCGCTGGTCGGCGTGGAGGACGCCGAGGGCGTACGCGGTGGCCGGGGCGATGCGCGGGGTGCGGGCCGCGGCGGCGGCTGCGGCGGCGGCCTCGGCGGCGTCGCGGTGGCCCTCCAGGAGCCGGGCCGCCTCCGCCAGGCGGGGGTCGGCGCACTCGGGGACCAGCACCTCCTGGGCGTAGCGGCTCAGCCGGAGCAGCACCCGGACCTGGTGCCAGGGCGCGTCCTGGCGGGCACCGTCGGCCAGCGCCTCGGCGTTGTACGGCTGACCGGCGCGGACCAGCGGCAGCGCGCCGACCGCCTCGGCGAGCCGGCGGCCGGACTGCTCGGCGAGCGGCGGCAGCGCCTCGGCGGCCGGGACGTCCGCGGCCGCACGGATCAGCGGCACCTCGGAGGCGAGCACGGCGACGGAGTCGGCGACCGCGTGGAAGCGGGACGAGCCCAGGGCCTGGAGCGCGGCGGAGTGGGCGCGGGTGCGGGCGAGGGTGAGCTGGCGGTCCAGCAGCGCCCCGGCCCGCGCGGCACCGGCCGCGAGGACGGCATCGGCGTCCGGGACCTCGGTGTCCCGCGCCTCGACGGAGCCGGCGTCGGGGGCCTCCGCCCTACGGGCGCCGGTGTCCCGCGCGTCGGCGTTCCGGGCGCCGGCGGTGCGGGTGCCGCCCGGTGGTTCGGCGCGGTCGGTCCGTGCGCCGCGGCCGGTGCGCGGGGCGCGGTCGGTGCCGCGCTCGGGGCGGTCGGTGCGGCCGGTCAGGCGGGTCAGGGCGGCCATCAGCCGGTCGCGGCGGGCCGCGCAGGCCTGTTCGCGGGCCAGGGTCCCGGACAACCAGCCCAGTTCGGCGAGGAGTTGGTCGGCCCAGGCCTCCTCGGTCAGCGGCCGGAAGGTGTGCAGGGTGGCGCTGATCCGGCGGGCGGCGCGGCGCAGCCCGCGGGCGGCCGCCCCGGCGCCCTCGGCGTCCGGCCCGCTCTCCCGGTGCAGCCGCAGACCGCGCAGGAAGTCCGCGGACTGCTGGTGGAGGTAGCCGGCGAGAACGTCCTCGGCGGTGCGCCCGGCGAGGTGCGGGCCGGCTCCGGCACCGGCCGCCGGGTCGTCGTACGGCGCCGGCGGACCGTACGGTCCGTAAGGTCCGTCCACCACCGCGGCACGGGCGCCGGCCGCCCCGCCGGGCTCGCATCCGGTGCCGAGGAGACCGGCCGGCCCCCCGGTCCGCTGGTCAGGTCGCTGGGCCACGCCGGCGCCTCCGGGCGTCGATGAGCATTTCCTGTACGTTGCGCAGCGGCGCGCCGTCCGCGTCCACGGCGCGCCGGGTCCAGTCGCCGTCCGGGCCCAGGTGCCAGGAGGACGTGGTGTCCGAGGTACCGGTCTCCAGGAGCCGGTTGAGGGCGGCGCGGTGCGCCGGGTCGGTGACCCGGACCAGCGCCTCGATCCGCCGGTCGAGGTTGCGGTGCATCATGTCGGCGCTGCCGAGCCACACCTCGGGCTCGCCGCCGTTGCCGAAGACGAAGATCCGGGAGTGTTCCAGGAAGCGGCCGAGGATGCTGCGGACCCGGACGTTCTCGCTGAGGCCGGGCACTCCCGGGCGCAGCGCGCAGATGCCGCGCACCCAGACGTCGACCGGGACGCCGGCCTGCGAGGCGCGGTAGAGCGCGTCGATGACGGCCTCGTCGACCATCGAGTTGACCTTGATGCGGACGTAGGCGGGCCGGCCCGCGCGCTGGTGCGCGATCTCCTTGGTGATCCGCTGGATCAGGCCGTCGCGCAGGGACTTGGGGGCGACCAGGAGGCGGCGGTAGGTCTCCCGGCGGGAGTAGCCGCTCAGCCGGTTGAAGAGGTCGGAGAGGTCGGCGCCCACCTGCGGGTCGGCGGTGAGCAGCCCGAGGTCCTCGTAGAGCCGGGCCGTCTTGGGGTGGTAGTTGCCGGTGCCCACGTGGGAGTAGCGGCGCAGCATGTCGCCCTCCTGGCGGACCACCAGGGAGAGCTTGCAGTGCGTCTTCAGGCCGACCAGGCCGTAGACGACGTGGCAGCCCGCCTCCTCCAGCTTGCGGGCCCACTTGATGTTGGCCTGTTCGTCGAACCGGGCCTTGATCTCGACGAGCACCAGGACCTGCTTGCCGGATTCGGCCGCGTCTATCAGGGCGTCGACGATCGGCGAGTCACCGGAGGTGCGGTAGAGGGTCTGCTTGATGGCGAGCACGTCGGGGTCGCCCGCGGCCTGCTCCAGGAACGCCTGCACGGAGGTGGAGAAGGAGTCGTACGGGTGGTGCAGCAGGACGTCTCGGGCGCGCAGCGCGGCGAAGATGTCCGGGGCCGAGGCGGACTCCACCTCGGCGAGGTCGCGGTGGGTGCCGGCGATGAACTTGGGGTACTTCAGCTCGGGCCGGTCCAGCGCACCTATGCCGAACAGCCCGGTCAGGTCCAGCGGGCCGGGCAGCGGGTAGACCTCGGCGTCGGAGATCTTCAGCTCCTGGACGAGCAGGTCGAGCACCGCCGGGTCGATGGACTCCTCGACCTCCAGCCGGACCGGCGGGCCGAACCGCCGCCGCATCAGCTCCTTCTCCAGTGCCTGGAGGAGGTTCTCGGCGTCGTCCTCCTCGACCTCCAGGTCCTCGTTGCGGGTCACCCGGAACATGTGGTGCGCGCGCACCTCCATGCCCGGGAACAGCTCCTCCAGGTGGGCGGCGATGACGTCCTCGATGGGGACGTAGCGCTGCGGGGAGGCCTCCAGGAAGCGGGAGAGCAGCGGCGGGACCTTGACCCGGGCGAAGTGGTCGTGGCCGCTGACCGGGTTGCGGACGACGACGGCCAGGTTCAGCGAGAGGCCGGAGATGTACGGGAAGGGGTGCGCGGGGTCCACGGCCAGCGGCGTGAGCACCGGGAAGATCTGCTGCCGGAACAGGGTGAACAGCCGGGCCTGTTCCTTCTCGGTCAGGTCGGGCCAGCGGATCAGGTGGATGCCCTGGTCGGCGAGGTCGGGGCGATGTCCTGCTGGAAGCAGGCGGCGTGCCGGGCCATGAGCTCGCGCGAGCGGGTCCAGATCAGGTCCAGCACCTCGCGGGGCTGGAGGCCGGAGGCGGAGCGGGTGGCGACGCCGGTCGCTATCCGCCGTTTGAGTCCGGCGACCCGGACCATGAAGAACTCGTCGAGGTTGCTGGCGAAGATCGCCAGGAAGTTGGCGCGTTCGAGCAGCGGGGTGGCCGGGTCCTCGGCGAGTTCGAGCACCCGCTCGTTGAACGCCAGCCAGCTGCGTTCCCGGTCCAGGAAGCGGTCGGCGGGCAGCTCGGCGCCGTCCGCGCCCACCTCGCCCTGGTCCACGTACGCGTCCGGGTCGGCGTCGAGGTCGGGTTCCAGGCCCGGCACCGTCCCGCGGACCGCGTGCGGCCGGTGCGCGGCGATGGAGCCCACGGAAGGCTGGGCCGAGGGGGCCGCCGGGGCCTTGGCGGGCCTGGTGGCCGGCATCTCGGGCTGGATCTGTGCCTGAGCGCTGGGCTGCTGGTTCATGGCCTTATTCTTCCGCGTCCGGGGGGTTCCAGGCGCGTCAGGAGGAGGCGGCGCGAGATGGAGCCTCGGGTTGGGGAGGTTCGGCACAGCGGGCTGCATTCAGCGATGCTCGCAACCGACCTTGAATCAGCGGTAACGCGGATGTGGCGCACAGGCAAGCGGGACGCTACGGCGCGGGGCCGGGCGGCCGGCCGCGGCGCCGCCCGGAGCGGGCGGTTCCGCGGCCACTGTGCCACCGCGCCGCCACCCTGTCACCGCCGCCGTTCCACATGAGTAATACCCTCAGCCGCAATTAAGCAAGACCTCATGCAATTCGGCGAGGTGCACCGGATTTTCCGCAATAGGGTTTTCCACGTCGCAACAAAAGGGCCGCGAAGGGGGAATGCAAAAGAAATTCATCGAGCCGAGGAGAAATCCATGAGCTTCCGCAGGGTCGTCATCGCCGTCCCTGCCCGCCCGGCCCACCACTGCGGCCACGGCGACGTCGTCGCCGGCCACCGCGGCGGCGCGCGAACGACCGCCACCGCCCGCCGGGTGCTCGACGGCTGACGGACCGTCGGCGACGGGCCCCGGTGCCGCGCCGGGACCCGTCCCGGGTCGCCGCGACCGGGCCGGCGAACGTCGGGCGGAACCTGAGAAAAACCCGAGAAAGGCACCGGAAAGGCCGGGGAAATGCTGTGAAAGGCCACCGGAAGGCCGGGAAAAGAGCCGGGAAGAGCGGGAATGACGACGACGTACACGGCGCAGGAGAAAGGCGGACGCGGCAGAGCGGTCCGGCATTCGTTCCGCGCTTTCTGGCCACTGCTCAAAGGTGACCGGCGCTGGCTGGCGGTGATATGCGGCTGGCGACCGAGGCCCGCGCGCGGCTGCGCGCCTCGGTGCGCGGGGCCCGGGGGTTCGGCCAGCTGCTCGCGTTCGCCGCCTTCCTCAGCTGCCTCTACCCGCCGGTGCGGGCGCTGGGCCGGCTCGGGCTGACCGTCTCGGCGGCCACCGCCGGTGCCGAGCGGCTGCCGGAGATCCTCGACGCCCGGCCCGCGGTCACCGATCCGCCGGCCCGGACCGTCCCCTCGTACCGCCGGGCCCGCGGGGGGCCGCCTTCGAGGAGGTCTCGTTCCGCTACCCCGCCCCTGCCGCCGCGAAATCCGGGGCCGCCACCCCGGACGCCCCGGCCGGCGCCCCCGCCCTGGACGCCGTGACGTTCACCGCCCGGCCGGGCGAGCCGGTGCTGATCACCCACGACCTCCAGCCGGCCCCGGACGCCGACCGGATCCTGGTGCTCGACCGCGGCCGGCTGCTGGAGTCCGGCCGGCACGCGGAACTGCTCGCCCGCGCCGGGACGTACGCCCGGCCGCACCGGTCAACCACCGGGCAGCCGGCCCCGGTTGGCGGAGGTCAGGTCTCCGACCGGTACATCAGGTCCGTCTCGTGCGTGACGAACCCCATCCGCTCGTAGACGCTCACCGCCGCCGCGTTGTCGGCGTCGACGTACAGCATCGCGGTCGGCAGCCCCTGCCCGGCCAGGTGGCGCAGACCGACCGAGGTGAGCGCCTTGCCCAGGCCGCCGCCCTGCGCGCCCGGCCGGACGCCGAGGACGTAGACCTCGCCCAGGCCCTCCTCGGCGTGCACCTTCGTCCAGTGGAAGCCGACCAGCCGCCCGCCCCGCTCGGCCAGGAAGAAGCCCTTGGGGTCGAACCACGCCTCGGCCTTGCGGTCCTCCAGGTCGCGCTGGGTCAGCGAGCCCTGCTCGGGGTGGTGGGCGAAGGCCTCCGCGTTCACCTCCAGCCAGGCCGCGTCGTCGGTGCCCGGCTGGAAGGTCCGTACGGTCACGCCCTCGGGCAGTACGGGCTCGGGCAGCTCCAGGTCGCCCAGCGAGCGCCGCATCTGCCGCAGCTCGCGGAACATCGTCAGGCCCAGGGTCTGCGCGAGGTGCCGGGCGGCCGGGTGCCCGCCATGGGCCCAGACCCGCAGCCGGCGCCCGGACAGCTCCAGCAGCTCGGTGCCCAGCGCCCGGCCGTGCCCGCGGCCGCGGTGCCCGGCGTGCACCACCAGCTCGGCGGCCGGCGCCTCCACCGGATCGGTGTCCTCCAGCTGGCCGTAGCCGACCAGCAGCTCCTCGCCCGCCTCCCCGTGCGCGTACACCAGCACATGCGCGACACCCGGGCGCTTGCCGCCCCGCAGCTGCAGCCGTCCCTGTTCGGACACCGCGGGCTGCCCGTCCGTGCGCGCGGCCCGTTCGATCAGCTCCAGGACGGCCGCGGCCGTTTCCGGCGCGACCTCGTCGACCACCTGGATCCTGCGGCCGGTCCGGCCCATCTCCTGTGCAGCGTCAGTCATGTGTGCAGCGTACGACCCTGCCGGGGTGTCGCACCGGCATCAGGGCGCCGCCGTACGGTTCTGCCCGCCGGGCCACGCCGGTGCCGCCCGCCGGTCCGCCGCTCCCCGGCAACCGTCCCGTAACCCGGCACCCCCTGTTGCGCTACGCGCGTCGACAATAAGCTGCGGTCCGCTCAGGACCATCCAGGAGGGGAACCCATGCCAGCGACACCGCAACGGCGCCGCGCCATCAGCAGATTGAGGACCGGTTCGGCCGCACTGGCCGCCGCCGTCGGGATCGGCGTCACCGTCGCCGCCCTGCCGGCCGGGGCCGACACCGTGCACCCGGACCGGACCGGTCACCCCGGCCGCACCGTCGACGTCCAGCTGCTCTCCTTCAACGACTTCCACGGCAACCTCGAACCGCCGCAGGGCTCCTCCGGCACGGTCGAGGAGCTGCAGGCCGACGGCACCAAGAAGAGCGTGCCGGCCGGCGGCGTCGAGTACCTGGCCCAGTCCCTGCGCACGGCCCGCAAGGGCCACCCCTACTCGGTCACCGCGGCGGCGGGCGACCTGGTCGGCGCCAGCCCGCTGCTGTCCGGGCTGTTCCACGACGAGCCGACCATCGAGGCCATGAACAAGCTGGGCCTGGACGTCACCTCCGTCGGCAACCACGAATTCGACGAGGGCCGCGCGGAGTTGACCCGCCTGCAGAACGGCGGCTGCCACCCCAAGGACGGCTGCTACGAGGACGGCAAGAAGTTCGCCGGCGCGGACTTCCCGTACCTGACCGCCAACGTCACCGACGAGAAGACCGGCAAGCCGCTGCTCAAGCCGTACACCGTGTGGCGGCACAAGGGCGTGAAGATCGGCTTCATCGGCGTGACCCTCGAAGGCACCCCGGACATCGTCAGCGCCAACGGCGTCAAGGGCCTGAAGTTCCACGACGAGGTCGAGACGATCAACAAGTACGCCAAGGTCCTCAACAAGCAGGGCGTCAAGGCGATCGTGGCCCTCATCCACGAAGGCGGCCTGCCCGCCTCCACCTCGTACAACTACAACTGCGACAGCCCTGGGCCCGGCGACGGGATCTCCGGTCCGATCACCGAGATCGCCAAGCACGTCACGTCCAAGGTCGACGCGCTGGTCACCGGCCACACCCACCAGGCCTACGCCTGCACCATCCCCGACCCGTCGGGCCGGCCGCGCACCGTCACCTCCGCCGCGTCCTACGGCAAGCTCTACACCGACACCGAGCTGACCTACGACCGGCGCACCCACGACATCGTCCGCACCAGCGTCAAGGCGCCCGGCGCGGTCAACCACGTGGTCGACCGCACCCAGCCCAAGGCCGCGGACATGACGTCCCTGATCGGCCGCTGGAACAAGCTGGCCGCGCCGGTCGCGGCCCGCCCGGTCGGCCACATCGCCGCCGACATCGCCGGCCGCGGCGCGGAGGCCCCCGAGTCCCCGCTCGGCGACGTCATCGCCGACGCCCAGCTCGAAGCGACCAAGGCCGCCGACAAGGGCGGCGCCCAGCTCGCCCTGATGAACCCCGGCGGCATCCGCTCCGACCTCGCCTACCAGGCGTCCGGCCCCGAGGGCGACGGCGTCGTCACCTACGGCGAGGCGTTCACGGTCCAGCCCTTCACCAACATGATGAACGTCGTCGACCTCACCGGCGCCCAGCTGCTGACCGCCCTCCAGCAGCAGGTCAGCGGCCCCAACGAGGCGTCCCCCAAGATCCTCCAGATCTCCGACGGCCTCACCTACACCCTCGACATGACCAAGAAGGGCGCCGACCGCGTCGTCAAGGACTCGGTCAAACTGAACGGCGCCGCGCTCGACCCGGCCAAGACCTACCGCGTCGCGATGAACGAGTTCCTCGCCGGCGGCGGCGACGGCTTCCCCGCCTTCAAGGACGCCAAGAACAAGTACGTCGGCCCGTCCGACCTCGACGCCTTCACGGCGTACCTGACCGCCCATTCCTCGGCGTCGTCGCCACTGACGCCGCCTGCGGCCAACCGCATCACGGTGGTGAAGTGACGGGCAGGGGCCCGCAGTAGCCCCGGGGGCTTCCTCTCGTTGTCCAGGCTGCACCACCACGATCAGCCGGAAGAGCAGAGAGGAAGCCCCCGGCCTCATGAAAGGACTGTGCATGGACGACTCCGAGGTCCGCCTTCCGGATATCCCACGCACCATCGGTGCCATCGCCGAGGCACTCCCCGAACACCGGCTCCCCGGCTTCTGGCAGCAGGTGGGTGCCCTGGGCGACGGCGACGACCTGGAACTCCTGCTGGACGACTGGTGGCTCCAGGCCGTGGTCGACAGCGCTGGCGACAACGACCTTCGCCGGGCTCAGCTGGAGGAGGCGGCGGAGCTGCATCTCGCCGAGCGGGTGAAGTCCTCTCAGCGGCCGCTGCTGGCCCACCACGAAGTGGAGGCGCTCCTTGCCGAGGACGCACGGGAGGCGCAGCCGTGAAGTACACCCTGGTATGGACGGCCGAAGCCACCGCAGCGATGCGCAAGCTCATCCAGCGCGACGGTGACAAGGTGAAACCGTTCAAGGACGCGGTCAACGCCCTGGCCCGCAACCCGAAACCGTCCTGCGCGACGCAGCTCGGCTCCACGGATGTGTGGCGCTTACGCATCGGAAGCTACCGGGCGACATACGAGATCAACGCGGGACGCGTCCACGTCAAGGTCCTTCTCGTCGGCAATACGCCGGTCAGTTAGCACCCCCTGTGGGGCCCCTCCGCCGTGCGGCGGAGGGGCCCCACCATGAGGAGGACGACCCGGCCGCGGGGCCGCTCCTAGCGTGCAGGTATGACGTCGATACGCGGTGGGGCGGGTCCCAAGAGTCGGCAGGCGACAAGCGCCTGGGCCTACGGGGCCTTCGGGTGGCTCGTGGTGTCGTTCGTGTGGCACGTGTGGATGGGCGTGGACCATCGCACGGCGATGGGCGCGCAGGACGACGTGCCCGTGTGGGTGTTCCTCGCCTATGACGGGCTGATCGTGGCGATGTCGGCGGTCGGCGCGGTCGTGAGCCTGGCGACCGTACGGCCGTGGGGGCGGCGGCTGCCCTGGTGGATGGTGGCGGTGCCGCTGTGGTGCGGTGCCGGATTGCTGGTCGTACGGGGCGTGCCGGGCCTGGTCGAGAACATCACGACGGCGGCCGGGCTCACCCCGTACGGCCTGCTGGGGCTGGCGGAGCAGCCCGCCGATCCCGCGTCCGGGGGGTTCTGGACGGAGATGGCGATCAATACGTACTTCTTCGTGGGCGCGGTGCTGATGGTGCCGCTGGCGGTGCGGAGCCGCCGTCGGCACCGGGCCGGTCAGGAGAAGTCGGCCGCGTGATCGCGCGCCCACTCGGCGAACGTGCGGGCCGGACGGCCGGTGACCCGTTCGACCGCGTCAGAGAGCGGGAAGGCCGGGGCGTCGACCGTGCTGCCGAACATCCGGACCAGCTCCAGGGCCGCCTCCTTCGGCAGGTGGGGGCCGGACATCGCCTCGGCGGCGGCCTCCTCGGTGATCTGCTCGACCCGGGTCTCGCGGCCGATCGCCCGGCCGATCTCGGCGACCTGGTCGGCGACGGTCAGCGCCTCGGGGCCGGTGACGAGGTAGGCCTGGCCGGTGTGGGTGCCGGTGCGGTCCAGGAGGGCGACGGCGGCGACGTCCGCGAGGTCCGCCTCGTGGACCGGGACGCCCTGGGCGCCCGGGTGGGCGTCGCGGACCACTCCGGATTCGCGGATCGCCGGACCCCAGGCGAGTGCGTTGGTGGCGTAGTTGCCGCCGCGCACGAAGGTCCACTCCAGGCCGGAGTCGCGCACCGCGCGCTCCACCGTGGCGTGCATGCGGGCGATGAAGTTGTTCTCGTCGGCGGGGGTGTCGGTCACCGCCATCGAGGAGTTGAGGACGATCCGGCGGACGCCGGCCTTGGCGGCGGCCTCGACGAGGGCGAGCGCGGCCCGGTCGCCGCCGGCCGCCAGGTTGAGGAAGAGGGCGTCGGCCCCGGCGAGGAGCGGCGCGAAGTCGGCGGCGCTGCCGGTGAGATCGGCGCGTACCACCTCCGCCCCGGCGGGCAGTTGGGCGCGCGCCGGATCGCGGGTCAGGGCGCGCACCGCGGCGCCGTCCGCGAGGAGCCGGTCGACGAGGCTGCGGCCGATGTTGCCGGTTGCTCCGGTTACCACGATCATGGGGCCACCTTCGGGAGGAACGGTAGGAGCGCGGAGGCGCGGGAGGCGCCGGAAGAGCGCTGACGGTAATTCAGCAACCGTTGGCGGCGCGGAAAAATTTCCTCAAGAGCGCTACGACAAGCTTCGCGTATCCGACATACCTTCGGTAAGACTTGCGTTCGAGGGCCCCGATCGTGGTGGGATGTACGGATGCGAACCCCCACACGCATATCTTCACCCTCGCCCGAGCCCGCCGCCTCGTACCGCCCCCACACCCCCGTCACGAGCGGCGCCCAGGACGATCCCGCCGGCGACACCAGAAGGCTCTCCCCGATCAACCCGTACGCCGACCTGGCCGCCCTCGCCGACCCCGAGCCGGACCCCGCCGCGGAGACCGGACCGGAGGACGACGCCTCCGCGTACGCCGGCACCACGCGCCGCCGCGGCTACCTCAACGAGCGTGACGACAGCGACGATCCGCTGGGCCTCGGGCTGCGCCCCGACGAGGACGAGGCCTGGTCGCCGCCCAACCACCGCCGGACCAAGCGCGGGATCAGCCGCTTCGCCGCCGTCCCGATCACCGTGAAGCTGCTGGTCGCGGTGCTGGTGTGCACCGCCTTCCTGACCCTCTTCGACCGGTTCGCGGTGCTGTACGCGCAGAACAAGACCGCGGAGAAGCTCAAGAGCGCGCTGCATCTGAACGCCACGCCCGAAGTCGACATCCAGGGCTTCCCGTTCCTCACCCAGGTCCTGGACAAGCGGGTCGACCAGGTGAAGGTCACCATCCCCGACCTGGCCGCCGACCGGGTCTCGCTGGCGAAGTTCGAGGCGACCGCGCGCGACGTCCGCCTCGACGGCGATCTGCCCAGCTCCATCAAGGGCGCCACGATCGGCTCCATGCACGGCGACGTGCTGCTCGCCTTCGACGACATGAACCGCGAACTCGGCGCCTCCCAGGTGAAGTTCAGCGGCCTGGGGCACGATTCCGTGCGCGCGGTGGGCCAGTTGCCGATCGCCGGGCAGGAGCTCCGCGTCCGGGCCGAGGCGCGCATCCGGCGGGCCGGCGACCGCGGGGTGTCCACCGACATCAGCCGGATGCGACTGGACATCGGCGACGTCGCCGTCTACCGGCCGGGCACCGGCAAGGAGGAGGGCCTGCGGCTGACCCGCAAGGCCGCCGCCGAGCTCAGCCAACAGGCCGCCAAGGTCAAGGCGATGCTGAGCATCCCGGCGATCGCCCAGCGGATCGGCATCCCGAAGGCGTACCTCGACGAGGCGCTGCGCAGCGACGACAAGCTGCACCAGCTGACCGGGTCGCCGCGCTTCGTCCACGAGCTGATGAAGGTCAACCTCGTCGACGTGGTGATGGACCACCCCTGGCTGCTGCGGAAGGTCGGCATCGACCCGAAGGTCCTCGGCGCGCTGAGCGGCCTGACCAAGCCGCAGCTCGCGGACCGGCTGTCGCTCTCCTTCCAGCTCCCCAAGACCCCCGGTGACGTCCGGCTGCGCAACATCTCCGTCGAACGGGACGGCATCCGGGCCCAGCTGTCGGGGACGAACCTGCCGTTCGGGGACGCGGCCAAGAAGAAGTGACGCGGCGCGGCGGGCCGCTCAGCCCGCCGCGGGCGGCTCCGGCGGGCCGGGTGGCGGGGTGGGCGGCTCCGGTGGGGCGGGCCTCCCCGGTGGGACGGGCCTCCCCGGTGGTGGGGTCGGTGCGCCCGGCAGGGTGAGGATCGCCTCGGTGCCGCCGAGGTCGGCGGAGCGCAGTCGTACCGCGCCGCCCGCCTGCTCCGCCGTACGGGCCACGATCGACAGGCCCAGCCCGCTGCCGGGCAGGCTGCGGGCGGACGGCGAGCGCCAGAACCGCTCGAAGACATGCGGCAGTTCGTCCTGCGGGATGCCCGGGCCGTGGTCGCGCACGGTCAGCTGCCCGCCGGCCAGCCGGACCTCGACCGTGCCGCCCGGCGGGCTGAACTTCACCGCGTTGTCGAGCAGGTTGACCACCGCCCGCTCCAGCGCGGCCGGCTCGGCGCGCACGTACCAGGGCGCGACGTCCGCGGCGAGGGTCAGCGACGGGCCGCGCAGCCGGGCCCGCTCCAGCGCCGATCCGACGATCTCGTGCAGCGCGACGACCTCGACCGCGCTCTGCCCCGGCTCGGGCGGCCGGGACAGCTCCTGCAGATCGCCGATCAGCGCCGCCAGCTCGCCCATCTGTGCCTTCACCGACGCCAGCAGGGCCGCCTTGTCGGCGGGCGGGATCGGGCGGCCGGACTGCTCACTGCGCACCAGCAGGTCGATGTTGGTGCGCAGCGAGGTCAGCGGGGTGCGCAGCTCGTGGCCGGCGTCCGCGATCAGCTGCTGCTGGAGGTCGCGGGAGGCGGCCAGCGCCGCGGTCATCGCGTTGAACGAGCGGGACAGCCGGGCGATCTCGTCGTCGCCGTCCGCCGGGATGCGGATGGCCAGGTCCTGCGTACGGGCGACGTGCTCGACGGCGTCGGTGAGCCGGTCGACGGGCTTCAGGCCGGCCCGGGCCACCCACAGTCCGGCGGTCGCCGCGCCCAGCACGCCCACTCCGGCGACCACCAGCAGTACCAGCGCGAGCTGGTTGAGCGGGTCGGTGACCTGCTTCATCGGCATCGCGACGGAGATCGCCAGCCGGTTGCCCGCCGCGTCGGTGAGCGGCCCCTCGAAGGGCTTGGTCGACACCCGCATCTCGGCCCCGTCCTGGGCCCGGGTGGTGTGCTGGGACGTCGCCAGCCGTCCCGCGGCCACCGCGGTGTCCGCGCGCTGCGGCGGGATCGGCGACTTGTCCGGCGAGGTGCAGACGTAGCCGCCGGCCGACACCAGCTGGATGGTGTACGGGGTGGGCTGGAAGTGCACCCCGTCCGGACTGTTGCAGTAGGCGGTGAGCGCCCGGACGTACCCGGCGTCCACCTCGACGCTGCTGAGCTGGGTGTCGAGCTGCTCGGTCAGCCGGTCCCGGGTGATCAGCCAGCAGGCGGCGGCCGAGAGGGCCACCGCGAAGGCCACCGCCACCGCCGTGAGCATCGCCAGTCGCGAGCGCAGCGGCAGCCGGTGGAACCGGGCCATCGGGCCCGGACGGCCGGTGCTCATTCCGCCCCGCCCTCCGCCCGCAGGACGTAGCCGACCCCCCGCACGGTGTGCACCAGGCGCGGTTCGCCGCCCGCCTCCGTCTTGCGGCGCAGGTACATCACGTACACGTCGAGGGAGTTGGAGGTGGGTTCGAAGTCGAACCCCCAGACGGCCTTGAGGATCTGCTCACGGGTGAGGACCTGGCGCGGATGGGCGAGGAACATCTCCAGCAGGGTGAACTCCGTACGGGTCAGCTCGACCGGCCGGCCGCCGCGGATCACCTCCCGGGTGGCGAGGTTCATCCGCAGGTCGGCGAAGCCCAGCGTCTCGTCCTCCGCGGGCTGCGCGCCGGCCGCCGCCGTGTAGGAGCTGCGGCGCAGCAGGGCGCGGATCCGGGCCAGCAGTTCGTCGAGCTCGAAGGGTTTGACGAGGTAGTCGTCGGCACCGGCGTCGAGGCCGGTGACCCGGTCGCCGACGGTGTCGCGGGCGGTGAGCATCAGGATCGGCACGGTGACCCCGCTGGCCCGCAGCCGGCGGGCGGCGGTCAGCCCGTCCATGCGGGGCATCAGGACGTCGAGCACGATCAGTTCGGGGTCGTAGCCGGCGACCTTCTCGACCGCGTCCAGACCGTCGACCGCCTCCTCCGTCCCGTACCCCTCGAAGACGAGCGAGCGCCGCAGCGCCTCGCGGACCGCGGGCTCGTCGTCGACGATGAGGATGCGGGCGGGGTGGTCACCGTGCTCGGCGGGACTCATGTGCGTGGTTACCTCGGCTGGGATACGGAAACGGACGGCTGCTCTTCAGCCTCGCACGGCAGGGGGCGATGTGGGGGTGACACGGAGCGCCGGTCAGACGCCGCTGTTGCTTCCGCCGCTGCCGCCGCCGCGCAGCGAGTCGAGGTCGGCCTTGACGGTGTTGATCGGAATGGCGAAGCCCAGGCCGACGCTGCCCGCGGTGCTGCTGTTGGCCGAACTCGGCGAGTACATCGCGGAGTTGATGCCGACGATCTGGCCCTGGAGGTTGATCAGGGCGCCGCCGGAGTTGCCGGGGTTGAGCGAGGCGTCGGTCTGTATCGCCTTGTACGAGGTCTTCGAGGAGCCGGTGTCGCCGTTGTACTGGTTGCCGCCGAACTCGAACGGCCAGCCGCCGCCGTCGCCCGGGCCGCCCTGCCGGTCCTGCCGGCCCTGGCGGTCCTCCTTGGGGACGGTCACATCGCGGTTGAGGGCGGAGACGATGCCGCTGGTCACCGAGCCGGTCAGGCCCTCCGGCGAGCCGATCGCCACCACGCCGTCGCCGACCGCGATCTTGTCGGAGTCGCCGAGCGAGGCCGGGGTGAGCCCCTTCGCCTGCTGGACCTTGATCAGCGCCAGGTCCTTGTCCGGGTCGGTGCCGACGACCTTGGCGGTCTTGCGGCTGCCGTCGCTGAAGGTCACCTGGACCGTGTCGGCGCCGGAGACCACGTGGTTGTTGGTGATGACCTCGCCGCTGCGGGTGAGCACGACGCCGGAGCCGGTGGACTCCCCGTCGGTGGTGCGCGCCTTGATCTCCACGATCGACGGGCTGACCGCCTTGGCCACCGCCGAGACGCCGCTGCCGCTGTCCTTGCCCGCGTTCACCAGCGGGGTGCCGACGGTGTTCTGGTCGGCGCGCGTGGTCGCGCCGGCGATCAGCGCCGCGCTGCCGCCCCCGATGAGACCGGAGGCGAGCGCGACCGCCGCGATCAGCGCGACCGGCTTACGGGCCCGTGGCGGCGCACCGGGCGGTGCCTCGGCCGCCCCGGCCGTCCCGCCGTGTCCCGGTGCGTACGGGGGCGGCGGCGGGAAGGCCTGCCCGGCCCCGTGCGCGAACCCCTGCGCGAACCCCTGCTGGTGGATCTCATCGCCGCTTCGGCGGTAGCTGTCGGTCATGAGATGACTGTGCGTGCGGTGCATGAGAACCGTCTGAGAACGCCGTGAGAGACCCGGCAGAAGTAGATATGCCCGGTATAAAGAGGACCGGTGCGGCGCCGCGCGCGGTCAGCCGCCGCAGCCGCACGACCGCCGGACGACCAGCCGCGACGGGAACTGCCGCAGCCGCTCGCGGCGGGAGCCGACCACCCGCAGCCCGTCGTCCAGGACCAGGTCGACCGCGGCCCGCGCCATCGCCTGACGGTCCGAGGCGACCGTGGTCAGCGGCGGGTCGGTGAGCCCGGCCTCCTTGACGTCGTCGAAGCCGGCCACCGCCAGCTCGCCGGGCACGTCGATGCGCAGCTCGCGGGCGGCGCGCAGCACGCCGATGGCCTGGTCGTCGGTCGCGCACATGATGGCCGGCGGCCGGTCGGGCCCGGCCAGCAGCTTCAACGCGGCCTGGTAGGCGTCGTAGCGGTTGTAGGCGGCCTGGTGGTAGTGGCCGTCCGGGGAGCGGCCGGACTCCAGCATGGCGCGCCGCCAGCCCTCGACGTGGTCGGTGACCGGGTCGCCGGACTTCGGGGTCTCCTCCGTGCCGCCGAGGAAGGCGACGTACGGGTGCCCGTGCTCCAACAGGTGCCGGGTCGCCAGCTGGGCGCCCCAGATGTCGTCGGTCATCACCGCGACGTCGTCGATGGCGTCCGGCCGGCGGTGCAGCAGCACCACCCGGGCGTCCCAGGCGTCGATCTCGGCGGCGGCGTGCTCGCTGGGGCCCTGGCTGATCAGGATCAGCCCGGCCACTCGCATGCCGAGGAACGCCCGGAGGTAGTGCACCTCGCGCTCGTCGAGGTAGTTGGCGTTGCCGACCAGCACCATCTTGCCCCGCTCGGCGGCGGCCTGTTCGACGGCGTGCGCCATCTCCGCGAAGAACGGCTGCCGGGTGTCCGGCACGATCAGGCCTATGAGGTCGGTCCGGCGGGACGCCATCGCCTGCGCGACACGGTCCGGCCGGTAGCCGAGCTCCTTGATGGCGGCGAGCACCCGCTCGCGCGTGGCCGGGGCGACCGGCCGTGGTCCGTTGTTGATGACGTAACTGACAACGGCGGTGGACGTCCCCGCCAGTCTTGCCACATCATCCCGCGTCACCTTGGCCACGCGCGGCAGTCTACGCGGGTCGTTCTACCTGCGGGCAGGCCGTGGGCCTGCGGAGTCCGCGGTCGCGGAGACCGCCGGGTCCGGGCCGTCGGCGCCCGACGTGGTGCGGCCCTGCGCAGTGCCCTCCTTACGGTCGGATTCCGCCCGCTTCGCCCCCTCGTCCTTGGCCTTGCCGCCGCTCTCCGCGGAGCGCTCGGGCTTCTCGGGGGTGACGAAGCGGTAGCCGACGTTGCGAACCGTGCCGATGAGCGACTCGTGCTCGGGGCCGAGCTTGGCGCGCAGCCGGCGGACGTGGACGTCGACGGTCCGGGTGCCGCCGAAGTAGTCGTAGCCCCAGACCTCTTGCAGGAGCTGGGCGCGGGTGAAGACCCGGCCCGGGTGCTGCGCGAGGTACTTGAGCAGCTCGAACTCCTTGAAGGTCAGGTCCAGCACCCGGCCCTTGAGCTTGGCGCTGTAGGTGGCCTCGTCCACCGAGAGATCGCCGTTGCGGATCTCCATCGGCCCGTCGTCGGTGGTGATCTGCTGGCGGCCCATCGCCAGCCGCAGCCGCGCCTCGACCTCGGCGGGGCCGGCCGTGTCCAGCATGACGTCGTCGACGCCCCAGTCGGCGGTGACGGCGGCCAGGCCGCCCTCGGTGACGACCAGGATCAGCGGGCAGCCGGGTCCGGTGGACCGCAGCAGCTGGCACAGCGAGCGCACGTGGGGAAGGTCACGCCGGCCGTCGATCAGTATGACGTCGGCGCCGGGGGTGTCGATGAGCGCCGGACCCTCGGCCGGGGCCACCCGCACGCTGTGCAGCAGCAGCCCGAGCGCCGGGAGCACCTCCGTCGACGGCTGGAGTGCGTTGGTCAGCAGCAGGAGCGAACTCACCTGCGACCACCTACCCGGTTCTCGGGGTGTTGCATCCTCTTCTGCTCGCGGTCCTGCCTGCTTCGCTCGCCCATGACGTCTGGTTCCTCCTCGGTCCCTGCGACGGGGGCACCTCCCGGCTCGGCCGGGGTGTCTGCGGCACTGCTTCGTACGGTCCTCGCAGCCGCGCGGAACGTGGCTGAAAGCACAAAAGGACCCGGGGGCAACGCTGCCCGGATCCTTCTTGCCCAGCAGAATAGCTCAGATGGGTACCCGACCCGAGGCTGATTTTGCACGTTCTTGTGTTCCGTCGATCACTTCGAGTGGTCGTCACGGGTCTCCGTTGACGGCCGCCGGGGCAGGGATCATGACTTCCCGAACCGCCCGAACGGCCCAGTAGGAGGGCGAGTTGGGAGCCTGCGGACACCCCCCGCCGCCGGCCCGCCCACGCCCTTCGACCAGCGGTCCGTCCGGCCCCGCGGCGCCTCGATCCGCCCCCCGAGGCGTCCCGGCATGCGGACATGATCAGTCCGGACCACGGGACGCCGCGTCCCCGGCGACCGGCGGCGGGCGGCCGTTCCCGGGGCCGGGGAGCGCACGGGGAGCGCACGGGTGCGCGCACCGGCACACTCCCCACGCCTCAGTCGTCGGTCTCGGTGCCGTCGGTGAAAGCGATGACGACCGGGTGCACGATCAGCGCCCAGGTCACCCGCCAGGCCAGGATCGACTCCTCGTAGGAGTTGATGTGCAACGTGGCGTGGACGGTCTGCCAGATGTACTTCCGGAGATGCGCCAGGCCCCGGTACTCGTAGCGCAGGATCGCCTGCGGCCGCCCGTCCGCGTCCATGCCGGTGACCTGGGGATCGTCGACGTCCAGCACCTCCTGGCCGGTACGCGGCCGCACCCCTTGGCGTGACTCCTCCCCCGCGTGAATGCGGGGGCTTCTCGCTATGCCCGTACGGCTTCGCGACGGACCAGCCCGGCCCGTAGAACGTTCAGGGCCCCGACCGTGTCAGCGTGCTCCTGGTGGCCACACGAGACGCAGTGGAAGGTCTCCTGTGTGGGCCGGTTCTCCTTGGCGGTGTGCCCGCACTCGGGGCACCGCCGGGAGGTGTCGCGGGGGTCCACGGCCATCACCTCCCGTCCGGCGCATTCTGCCTTGGCGGTGAGTATCTGGAGGAACACCCCCCATCCGGCATCGGCGATCGAACGGTTGAGCCCTGCCTTCGCAGCAGCCCCGTTGGGCAGGAAGCTGCCGGGCCTCTCGGGGTCCGGCACCTGGGCCGGGGTCTTGCTCATGTTGCGGATCTCGAGGTCTTCGTGCGCGATGAACTCGCGCTCACGAACGAGATCGCAAGCGGTCTTGTGCGCATGATCGAGTCGCTGGCGACGGACCTTGCGATGCAGACGAGCCACAGCCTCCACGGCCTTGCGACGCCGCTTGCTGCCGCGCTTGCACCGGGAGAGTGCCTGCTGCGCAGCTGCCAACTTGGCGGCGGCCTTCCGGCCATGTCGCGGATTGGGTACGAACTCGCCGTTGGAGTCTGCGAGGAAGTTGGCTATGCCCATGTCGATGCCGACCACGCTTCCCGTCGCCGGAAGCGGTTGGGGTGCGGTCCGCTCGGCGGTGAGGACCACGTACCAGCGTCGTCCTTCCCGCTTCACACTGATCGTCTTGACCTTGCCGATCACGGGCCGGTGCTGGTGCACCTTGACGTGCCCGACGCCCTGCAGCCGGACGCGGGTAACGGGGTCGTGCGGGGCTGCATCCCAGCGGCAGCCGTCGCCGTCCTTCGGCCACTCCACGGTGTCGAACCTCTTGCCCGAGCGAAAGCGCGGATAGCCCGGCTTGTCCCCGGCCTTGGCCCGGCGGAAGAAGGCGGCGAACGCCTTGTCCAACCGGCGAAGCGTGGCTTGCTGGGAGGAGAACGACCAGCGCCCCTGACGCTCCGGATCAAAGGCACGGATGTCCTTGAGTTGTGCGGACTGCTGCCCGTACCGAACAGTCGTCTTCGAGCTGTGCCGGTAAGCGTCACGACGCTCCTGCAGCGCGGCGTTGTAGAGCGAGCAGTGATCACGCAGCATCTCGGCGAGCGCGCCACCTGACCCACGGTGGGCCGCATGAGGAACTTGTACGCACGGATCACCCGACCCACCCCCTTTCGTCGCCGTGCGTGACGTGTTGACCACACGATAGCGGCGCGCCCGTATGACCTACACATAAATCCGCAATCTCCAGGGGGAGTTGGGTTTACTCGCAGGTCATACGGGCGCGGGTGCGGTAAGGGGCCGGCCGGCGCGCGGGCCGGGTCAGTCGGCCTCCACCACCGCCTCGGCGAACTGGGCCGCGTACAGCCGGGCGTAGGCGCCGTCGGCCGCCAACAGGGCGTCGTGGGAGCCCTGTTCGACGATGGCGCCGTTCTCCATGACGAGGATGGTGTCGGCGTCCCGGATCGTGGAGAGGCGGTGCGCGATCACGAAACTGGTGCGCCCGGACCGCAGTTGGGCCATCGCGTGCTGGATGAGGACCTCGGTGCGGGTGTCGACCGAGCTGGTGGCCTCGTCGAGGACGAGGATGGCGGGCTCGGCGAGGAAGGCCCGGGCGATGGTGATCAGCTGCTTCTCGCCGACCGAGACGTTGCTGCCCTCGTCGTCGAGGACGGTGTCGTAGCCGTCGGGGAGGGTGCGCACGAAGCGGTCCACGTGGGTGGCCTTGGCGGCCGCCACGATCTTGTCCATCGAGGTGCCGGCCGGCGCGCCGTAGGCGATGTTCTCCGCGATCGTGCCGCCGAAGAGCCAGGTGTCCTGGAGGACCATGCCGATGTTGGCCCGCAGCTCCTCGCGGGACATCGCGGCGATGTCCACGCCGTCCAGGGTGATCCGGCCGCCGCGCACCTCGTAGAACCGCATCAGGAGGTTGACCAGGGTGGTCTTGCCGGCGCCGGTCGGGCCGACGATGGCGACCGTCTGGCCGGGGTGGACGGCCAGCGACAGGTCCTCGATCAGCGGCTTGTCCTCGGCGTAGGAGAACGACACGGACTCGAACCCGACGTGGCCGCGGACGTGTTCGGGGCGGGCCGGCCGCTCGGGGTCGGGGTCCTGCTCCCGGGCGTCGAGGAGTTCGAAGACCCGCTCGGCGGAGGCGACGCCGGACTGGACGAGGTTGGCCATCGAGGCGACCTGGGTCAGCGGCTGGCTGAACTGGCGGGAGTACTGGATGAACGCCTGGACATCACCGATGGACAGCGCCCCGGAGGCGACGCGCAGCCCGCCGACCACCGCGACCAGCACGTAGTTCAGGTTGCCGATGAACATCATCGCGGGCTGGATGATGCCGGAGATGAACTGGGCCCGGAAGCCGGCCGCGTAGAGCGCCTCGTTCTGCACGCGGAAGAGCTCGGCGGACTCCTTCTGCCGGCCGAAGACCTTCACCAGGCTGTGGCCGGTGTACATCTCCTCGATGTGGGCGTTGAGCTTGCCGGTGGTCTTCCACTGCTGGACGAACTGCGGCTGCGCCCGCTTGCCGATCTTGGTGGCGACGACCACCGAGACCGGGACGGTGACCAGCGCGACCAGGGCCAGCAGCCAGGAGATCCAGAACATCATGGCGAGCACGCCGAGGATGGTCAGCAGCGAGGACACGATCTGGCTGAGGGTCTGCTGGAGCGTCTGCTGGATGTTGTCGATGTCGTTGGTGGCCCGGGAGAGGACCTCACCGCGCTGCTGCTTGTCGAAGTAGCTCAGGGGCAGCCGGCCGAGCTTCTCCTCGACCTGCTCGCGCAGCCGGAAGACGGTCCGCTGGACGACCTTGGTGGCGATCCGGGCCTGGACGAACCCGAAGAGCGAGGCCGCGGCGTAGATCACGGCGACCCAGAGCAGGACCACGCCCACCGTGCCGAAGTCGATGCCGCGGCCGGGCACGAACGGCATGGCGCCGAGCATGTCGGCCAGTCCGCCCTGGCCGTGCGCCCGCAGCCGGGCCACGGCCTGGGCCTTGGTGATGCCCTCGGGCAGCCGGCGGCCGATGATGCCGGACATGATCAGGTCGGTGGCGTGGCCGAGGACCTTGGGGCCGACGACCGTCAGCGCCACGCTCGCCACGCCCAGCAGCAGGGCGACGGAGATGATGCCGCGCTCGGGCCGCATCTGGCCCAGCAGGCGCTTGCCGGAGCCCTTGAAGTCCATGGATTTCTCGGTGGGTTGCCCGCCCATGAAGCGGGCCGGGCCGGCCGCCGGGGCCGGCCCTCGTCTCGGGGCCGCCGTGGTCGTCCCCTCGGTGGCCGCCGGGGCGCGGGTGGCCGCCCCCTTGTCCGCGGTGGTCACGCCGCCTCCTGCTCGGTGAGCTGGGAGAGCACGATCTCCCGGTAGGTCTCGTTGTCGGCCATCAGCTCGGTGTGGGTGCCGGTGCCCACGATGCGGCCCTCGTCGAGCACGACGATCCGGTCGGCGCCGCGGATGGTGGCGACCCGCTGGGCGACGATCACCACCGTCGCCCGGTCCGTCTCGCGGGAGAGCGCGGCGCGCAGTGCGGCGTCGGTGGCGTAGTCCAGCGCGGAGAACGAGTCGTCGAAGAGGTAGATCTCGGGCCGGCGGACCAGTGCGCGGGCGATCGCCAGCCGCTGCCGCTGGCCGCCGGAGACGTTGGAGCCGCCCTGCGCGACGGGCGCGTCCAGACCGCCCTCCATCCGCTCGACGAAGTCGCGGGCCTGGGCGGTCTCCAGGGCCTGCCACAGCTCGTCGTCGGTGGCGTCCGGGTTGCCGTAGCGGAGGTTGCTCGCCACCGTGCCGGAGAAGAGGTACGGCTTCTGCGGGACCAGGCCGATGGCGCCGGCCAGCGTCTCCGGGTCGAGGCCGCGGACGTCCTCGCCGTCGACGAGGACCGCGCCGCCGGTCGCGTCGAAGAGCCGGGGCACGAGCCCGAGGAGGGTGGACTTGCCGCTGCCGGTGGAGCCGATGACGGCGGTGGTCTCACCGGGGCGGGCGGTCAGCGAGATGTCCTTCAGGACCGGCTGCTCGGCGCCGGGGAAGCGGAACTCGACGTTGCGGAGCTCCAGTTCGCCGCGGCGGCGCAGCGTGGTGACCGGGTCCTGCGGCGGGACGACGCTGGAGTCCGTGGCCAGCACCTCCTGGATGCGCTCGGCGCAGACCTCGGCGCGCGGCAGCATCATCACCATGAACGTCGCCATCATGATCGACATGAGGATGTACATCAGGTAGCTGAGGAAGGCCGTCAGTGCGCCGATCTGCATCCCGCCGCTGTCGATGCGCAGTCCGCCGAACCAGACGACGGCCACGCTGGAGAGGTTCACGATCAGCATGACCAGCGGGAACATCATCGACATCAGCCGGCCGGCGCGGAGCGAGACGTCGTAGAGGCCGGTGTTGGCCCCGGCGAACCGCTCGCGCTCGTGCCTGTCGCGGACGAAGGCGCGGATCACGCGGATGCCGGTGATCTGTTCGCGCAGTACGCGGTTGACGGTGTCGATGCGCTCCTGCACGCCGCGGAAGAGCGGCCGCATCCGGCGCACGATCAGTGAGACGAGGATCCCGAGGACCGGGACGATGACCAGCAGGAGGCCGGACAGCGGCACGTCCTGGTTGAGCGCCATGACGACACCTCCGACGCACATGATCGGCGCGGAGACCATCATCGTGAACGTCATCAGCACCAGCATCTGGACCTGCTGGACGTCATTGGTGGTACGGGTGATCAGCGACGGGGCGCCGAAGGTGCCGACCTCGCGGGCGGAGAAGGACTGCACCCGGTCGAAGACCGCGGCGCGGATGTCCCGGCCGAGGGCCATGGCCGTGCGCGCGCCGAAGTAGACGGCACCGATCGCGCAGACGATCTGCAGCAGGGTGACGGCGATCATGAAACCGCCGGTACGGAAGATGTAGCCCGTGTCCCCCTGCACGACACCGTTGTCAATGATGTCGGCGTTGAGGGTGGGGAGGTAGAGGGTGGCCAGGGTCTGGATCAGCTGGAGCAGCACGATCAGGGTCATCGAGCGCCGGTGGGGGCGCAAATGCGCCCGCGCGAGTCGTACCAACACACAATGAGCCTAAGTGAACACTTGCCTTCGGCAATCGATTTTCCGGAAGGCCGCCGGGAGCGGGACGAAAGCCGCCACCGGAACTCGCCCCGGACGGCCCCGGCCGCCGCGTACGCCATCATGGAGGCGGCAACGACGGGGCCGCCGCCATCGAGGGCGGTCCCCCGACCGACACGACGAAGAGGCCGCCGTGACAACAACTGGCACCGTGCGCTACTGGGCCGCGGCCAAGGCCGCCGCGGGCACGGCAGAGGAGCCCTACAGGGCGGCGACGCTCGCCGAGGCGCTCGACGCGGCGCGCGCCGCGCACGCCGCGAACCCCGAGTTCGCCCGGGTGCTGATGCGCTGCTCGTTCCTGGTGGACGGCGATCCGGTGGGCACCCGCGACCACGCCGGGGTGCCGCTGGCCGA
This sequence comes from Streptomyces endophytica, assembly GCF_026153355.1. Taxonomy (GTDB): domain Bacteria; phylum Actinomycetota; class Actinomycetes; order Streptomycetales; family Streptomycetaceae; genus Streptomyces; species Streptomyces endophytica. The sequence continues at coordinate 1,406,611 of NZ_CP110636.1, forward strand.
GGGCGGCACCGTCGAGGTCCTGCCGCCGTTCGCGGGAGGGTGAGCAGCCGATCATGAGCGACCACCAGCCGCAGGGCCACCAGCCGTACCAGCCGCACGACCCGTACGCCCCGCAGAGCCCGTACGCCCCCCAGGACCCGTACGGGTCGCAGGCCCCGTACGGGCAGCCCGGCCCCTACGCCCCGCAGGACGCATACGGCCGTCCGGCTCCCTATGGGCAGCCCGAGCCCTACCAGGAGCAGCAGTACGGCGGGCCCGACCCCTACGGGCAGCCGGCGCACCAGCCGGCCACCGCCCCGCACGACCCCCAGGCCGCCTACGGCGACCCCTACGGGCAGTCCGGGTACGGCCACGACCGGCCCGGACCGGAGCAGCCCGGGCACGCCGCGCCGCTGCCCGCTCCGCAGCCGGCCGCGACCGCCACCATGGCGGCCGCCCCGCCCTCGCTGCCCGCCGCACCGCTCGCGCCCAACCAGCGCGCCCGCCTGGAGGGCCGCTCGCCGATCATCCCGCCGGGCATCCAGCCGGCCGCGCTGACCGCCGTCCTCGCGCTGCTGCTGGCCCTGACCGCGCCGCTGGCCCAGCCGGTGCTCGCGGTGCCGGTGGTGCTCCTCCAGGCGGTCACCGCCGCCGGCTGGTTCCGGCTGAACGGCATGTGGCCGGCCCGCCAGGGCATCGCGCTGGCGTTCCTGGCCGGGCTGGCCACCGACGCGGCGCTGCTGGGCACGGACCCCGCGAGCGCGCCCCTGGTGGGCATCGGCACGCTCGGCGTGTGGTGCCTGCTGGTCCTGATCCTCCAGCTGCGCAACCGCAGCAGCGCGGACGAGCGGATGTACGCGCTGACCGCGGGCCTGACCTCGACCGCGCTGGCGGTGCTCGCGGCCGGCCACCTGGCCGCGAACCCGCACGCGGTGGTCGTCGGCGCGGCCGCGGTCGGGGTGGCCACGCTCGCCCGGGCGCTGCCGCTGCCCTCGTTCGTCTCGGTCGGGATCTCGCTGGTTGCGGCGGCCGGTGCCGGGATCGCGGCCGGCCAGCTGACCGGCCTGGGCACGTCCGGCGCCCTGCTGGGCCTGGCGGCCGGCGGCTGCGCCCTGATCGGCCTGCGGGTGGCCAGCTACGACTACCCCTCCCGCTTCGTCCACATGACGGCCGGCGTGGCCCTGCCGCTGGCCCTCGCCGCCCCCGCGGTGTACGTCCTGGGGCGGGCGCTGGGCTAGACCCGGACCCCTCGGGCGGGCCCTGGGCCCGACGACCCGCGCCGGATGCCTCAGCGGCGGCCGCGGGCGAGCGCTTCGGCGCCCGCCCGCGGCCGCCGCTCCCCTTTGGGGAAGGCGTCGTTTAGGGTCTGATCCACCGGACAGGCCCCTGGGGACCGTCCGGATCGCAGGCAGGGGGCCTGCACGCCAAGCGACGGGCCGGCCGGGCAGTGCCGGCCCAGTGTGGGGGTAGTGGTTCGATGCGTGCACTGAAGGTGCTGTTGGTCCTCGTCGTCATATTCGGCGGGCTCTTCGTGGCCGCCGACCGGGTGGCGGTGAACCTCGTCGAGGACAAGGCCGCGGAGAAGATCCGCAGCAGCCAGGGGCTCGACAAGAACCCGGAGGTCACCATCAAGGGCTTCCCGTTCCTGACCCAGGTCGCCGGGCGGGACCTGCAGGAGGTGGACGCCGAGCTCGGCGGGATCGAGGCCCGCGCCGGCGGGCACGCGCTGCGCATCGACAAGCTGTCGGCGCAGTTCCACGACGTGGCGCTGACCAGCGACTACATGTCCATAGAGAGCGCGGCCACGGCCACCGGCAACGCCCGGATCAGCTACGCGGACCTCACCAAGGCCGCGGGCGGCGGCGTCAAGATCACTTACGGCGGGCAGAAGAACGGCCGCAGCCAGGTCAAGATCTCGCCGAACCTGCCGCTCCTCAGCTCGCTGGACGTGACCGGCTCGATCAGCATCGTCCACGGCACCACCGTGCGGCTGCGCGCCGACGGGCTGCCCGCGATGTGCCGGGCGCTGCCGGGCTGCGAGTCGAAGGTGCGGGCCCAGACCGACCACGACTGGAAGCTGGACCAGCTGCCGGGCAACCTGAAGCTGGACAAGGTGGCGACGCTGGCCGACGGGCTGTCGATCTCCGCCTCCGGCACGGACGTCAAGCTTCCCGGCTGACCCCGGGCGCCCGCGGCGGGCCGCCCCACCGGCCCGCCGCCCGGCCCGACACTGACTCGACCACCCGGCCGTCCATTTGCTGAGACACCCGGGTCCGCACCCCAGACCCCCCACCGCCGAACGGCCTCCGGCGCCCGGCCGGTGGCCGCCCGCTCCCGCCTCGTATCTCACATCGCGGACAAACGCGTCTCATCATTCGACACGCCGGTGACATGCCCGGCTTCGCGTCCCTACGATCGGTGCCATGCAGAGCGCATTGAGCCGTTCCCGTCCGCGGGGACTGGCGGTCCTCACGAAGCGGCGGGCAGTGGACCTGTGCCGCGTCGCCGCCATGCTCTGTCGCCCTGTCTGACGGGGTGCGCCCCTCCCCCAGGCTCGTCATGAGCACGGGGTGTTCCCCTCGCCCGGCCGGCCGGCCGCTCCGGCCGAATCCCCCGCGTGTCCCCCGCACCGCGCCGCTCCGGCGCCCCGACGATCGTCAGTGGGCCGTCCGGAAGCCTCCGGCGCGCCCGGCGTACCCGCGTGCCACCTCCCCAACCGCCCCCGTAACTGCCCCGGAGGAGAAGAACATGAGCCGTAGCGACGTCCTCGTAGACGCCGACTGGGTCGAGGCCCACCTCGAGGACCCGAAGGTCGTGATCGTCGAGGTCGACGAGGACACCTCGGCCTACGACAAGAACCACATCAAGAACGCGGTCCGGATCGACTGGAAGAAGGACCTCCAGGACCCGGTCCGCCGCGACTTCGTCGACCAGGCGGGCTTCGAGCAGCTGCTCTCGGCCAAGGGCATCGCCAACGACGACACCGTCGTCCTCTACGGCGGCAACAACAACTGGTTCGCCTCCTACGCGTACTGGTACTTCAAGCTCTACGGCCACGACAGCGTCAAGCTGCTCGACGGCGGCCGCAAGAAGTGGGAGCTGGACTCCCGCGACCTGGTCGACGGCTCCGAGGTCCCCAACCGCCCGGCCACCCAGTACAAGGCCAAGGCCCAGGACACCTCGATCCGCGCCTTCCGTGACGACGTCGTCGCCGCGATCGGCAGCCTCAACCTGGTCGACGTCCGGTCCCCCGACGAGTTCAGCGGCAAGCTGCTCGCCCCCGCGCACCTGCCGCAGGAGCAGTCGCAGCGCCCCGGCCACGTGCCCAGCGCCCGCAACATCCCGTGGTCGAAGAACGCCAACGACGACGGCACCTTCAAGTCGGACGAGGAGCTCACGGCCCTCTACGAGGAGGAGTCGGTCGACCTGGCCAAGGACACCATCGCCTACTGCCGGATCGGTGAGCGCTCCGCGCTGACCTGGTTCGTGCTGCACGAGCTGCTCGGCCAGACCAACGTCAAGAACTACGACGGCTCCTGGACCGAGTACGGCTCCCTGGTCGGCGTCCCGATCGAGCTCGGCGCCAACAAGTAAACAAGGCTTCTCCCCCGAACCCCTCAAGGAAGTACCCCTATGTGTGGAGCACAGGCCGGCGGCCCGGACGCCTCGACCATCAAGCCCGGTGAGACCACGATCCAGGGCAGCGTGACCCGCGACGGCCAGCCCGTCACCGGTTACGTCCGACTCCTGGACAGCACCGGCGAGTTCACCGCCGAGGTTCCCACCTCCGCGACCGGACAGTTCCGCTTCTACGCGGCCGAGGGCACCTGGACGCTGCGCGCGCTCGTCCCCGGCGCCACGGCGGACCGCACCGTCGTCGCCCAGCAGGGCGGGCTGGCGGAGGTCGCCATCGCCGTCTGACGGCGACCCCTGTCCGTACCTTCCGTACGGCCGTGAGGGCCGCACCCCCGAGGCTTGGACGCCTTGGCGGGGGTGCGGCCCTTCGCGTTGCCCCGGCCGCGGAACCGGGCCGCGCCCCGGCTTCTTTCCGGACCCCCGCGGATTTACCGTGGAATCGTGTACGCGCACCAACAGACCCCCGCAGAGCGCCGTCACCGCCGGTACTTCGTGCTGATGGGCGTGTGCCTCGTGCTGTTCGTGCTGGCCTGGGGCGTGGTCCGGCTGTGGTCGGTACCGGTCGCGGTCGGCATGTGCGTCGTCGCCATGGTCATCCCGCCGGTCGCGGCGATCATCGGCAACCGCCGCGAGCCCGGCGAACGCTGGTGGGACGAGTCCGGCGACCCGGAATCGGACCGCTGGTGGCGGGAGCTCGACGACCGCGGCGACGACAAGCACCCGCGGTAGCGCCCCCCGGCCGCCCGGGGACGGCCAGGGGCACCGCGGTCGGCTCCCGGGAGTGGTCAGTACACCAGCGCCTGCACGTCGTCCGGCATGATCTCGCTGACGAAGACCTGGGCCCCGGCGATGCCCGCGCCCTCGATCAGGTCCTTCTGCTCGATGTTGCGGCGGGCCGCACACTGCGTGCAGACCGTGATCGCGCCGCCGCCCGCACGGATTCCGTCGATCAGCTCCGGCAGCGGTGCGGCGTGCGGCAGCTCGAACTCCGCCGCCCGCCCGGGCAACGCGAACCACACCGACTCCCCGGTCAGCCAGAGCGACACCTCGACGCCGCTGGCCGCCGCCACCGCCGCCACCGTGAACGCCTGCGAGCACCGCTCGGGTGCATCCGACCCCGCCGTCACCTTGATCACGAGCTTCTTCGCCATGGGGCAAGAGTAGGCGCGGGCCGGCGGCAGACCTCACAGCGCCGTGGCCGATGCCGCCGACTAGACTCGCAAGCGGTCCGTTACTTCCTCACTCCGTCCAAGGAGCGCACCCGTGCTTGAGGCATTCTTCACCACCCTGCTGGTCCTGGTCGCCGTCGGCGTGATCGCGTTCGCCGGTCTGACCTGGGCGAAGCTGTTCCAGGGCCAGCGCTGACGCACGCGGACACCCCTTTCCCCTCTCTACAGATCGCCTGAGCTCTCATGATCGAGATCCCCTCCGACCTGAACCCGGCCCTGGTGCCGCTCGCCTTCCTCCTCGGCCACTGGGAGGGCGCCGGCGTCGCCGACTTCCCCGGTGCCGAGAAGTGCAACTTCGGGCAGGAGGTCACGTTCTCCCACGACGGCCGTGACTTCCTGGAGTACACCTCGCACAGCTGGGTGCTCGACTCCGAGGGCAAGAAGGTCCGCCCGCTGGAGAGCGAGAGCGGCTACTGGCGGGTGGACGCGGACCGCAAGGTCGAGGTCGTGATGGTCCGGGACCAGGGCGTCGTCGAGGTCTGGTACGGCGAGCTGGCCCACCAGAAGCCGCAGATCGACCTGGCCACCGACGCCATCGCGCGGACCGCCGCGTCCGGCCCGTACAGCGGCGGCAAGCGGCTCTACGGCTACGTCAACAGCGACCTGATGTGGGTCGGCGAGAAGTCGACCCCGGACGTGCCGCTGCGGCCGTACATGTCCGCGCACCTGAAGAAGGTCGCCGGCCTGAAGGAGTGGGCCGAGAGCCTGCCCGACGACATGCCGGACGGGGTCTCCTTCTTCAACCCCGACGGCACTCCGTACCAGGGCTGACCGGCCCGCACACACAGCTTGACGCGCCCCCGCGGGGGAAGTCCGGTGAGAGTCCGGCACTGACCCGCAACGGTGAGCGGAAGCCTCCCTTCCGCAAGTCCGATCGCCCGCGGCGGCGCACGTTCCCGACAACTCGCCGTGGACTGCGAGGGGACGCCGCCGGGCACCAGCGCGCCGGGCCGCCGCTCCTTCCTCCCTCAGGACGCGGCCCGAGCGTTGAGGTGTCCGCCCCTTGGCCCGCCCCGCCCGCACCGCGCCCCTGGTGGCCGCGCTCTTACTCGCCCTGCTCGGCTCCGTGCTGTGCGGGACCGGCCTCGGCGCCGCCGGGGTGGGCTGGGCGGAGGTGGTGCACCACCTCACCGCCGGGCTGACCGGCGGCACGATCACCTCCGGCGAGGTCCCCGCCTACACCATCGTGTGGGAGCTGCGCTTCCCGCGGGCCCTGCTGGCCGCGGTCGTCGGCGCCGGGCTCTCCGCCGTCGGCGTCGCCGTGCAGGCGCTGGTCCGCAACGCGCTCGCCGACCCGTTCGTCCTCGGCATCTCCTCCGGCGCGGCGGTCGGCGCCAACGCCGTGCTGCTCTTCGGGGCGCTGGGCGGGCTCGGGGTCTGGGCGCTGTCGGTGTCCGCGTTCGGCTCCGCGCTGCTCGCCATGACCCTGGTCTACGCGGCCGCCCGCACCGCCCAGGGGCTGACCCCGCTGCGGCTGGTGCTGACCGGCACCGCGATGTACTACGGCTTCTCCGCGATCAGCACCCTGATGGTGTTCACCGCCGACCGCGGCGAGGCGGCCCGCTCGGCCATGATGTGGCTGCTGGGCAGCCTGAGCGGGGCCGGCTGGGGGTCGCTGCCGATCGCGGTGGTGGCGGTGGCCGCCGCGCTGGTCCATCTGCGGCTCTCCGCGGGCCGGCTGAACGCGCTGGCCATGGGCGACGAGACCGCCGCCGCGCTCGGGGTGGACGCCGGGCGGCTGCGCCGGGAGCTGTTCGTGGTGGCCGCCGCGGTCACCGGCGCGGTGGTCGCGGTCAGCGGCGCGATCGGCTTCGTCGGGCTGATGGTGCCGCATGTGACGCGGATGCTGACCGGCGCCGACCACCGCCGGGTGCTGGCCGTCGCCCCGCTGGTCGGCGCGGTGCTGCTGGTGTGGGTGGACCTGGTCTCGCGGGTGCTGCTGGCGCCCGTCGAGCTGCCGGTCGGCGTGGTCACCGCCGTCATCGGGGTCCCGTGCTTCGTGCTGCTGATGCGGCGGCGCGGCTACACGTTCGGGGGCGGTGCCTGATGCGGCTGGACATCACCGGTCTGTCGGTGGAGGTGGCCGGGACCCGGCTGGTCCACGACATCACCCTGCGGGCCGCGAGCGGCCGGGTCGTCGGCCTGGTCGGGCCCAACGGCAGCGGCAAGTCGACGCTGCTGCGCTGCGTCTACCGGGCGCTGCCCCCGGCCGCCGGCGCGGTCCGGCTGGACGGCGCGGACCTGCACGCCATGGACGCCCGGGCCGGCGCCCGGCTGCTGGCCGCACTGCCCAGGAGTCCGGGACCGAGTTCGACTTCACCGTGGCCGAGGTCGTGGCGATGGGGCGGCTGCCGCACCAGCGCGGCGCGGGCCGGGCGAGTGCCGCGGACACCGCGGTGTGCGCGCGGGCCCTGGCCCGGGTCGGCGCGGCCCACCTGGCCGGGCGGGGCTTCCTCGGGCTGTCCGGCGGCGAGAAGCAGCGGGTGCTGATCGCCCGCGCGCTGGCCCAGGAGCCGCGCGTCCTGGTCCTCGACGAACCGACCAACCACCTCGACATCGCCCAGCAGTTGGCGGTGCTGGCCCTCGTCCGGGACGGCGACGCCGCCCGGGCACGCCTGACGGTGCTGACCGCCCTGCACGACCTCAACCTGGCCGCCCGGTTCTGCGACGAGCTCCACGTCCTCTCCCGGGGCCGGATCGTCGCCGCCGGCCCGCCGTACGACGTGCTCACCCCCGAGCTGCTGGCCGAGGTCTTCGGCGTCCGCGCCCACCGCGTCCGGCACCCCGAATCCGGCGCCGTCCAGCTGCTGTTCGACCGTCTGCCGCCCGCCTCGTCCTAAGGACCCGTCATGCCCCGCCGTTCCGCCGCGCTGCTCACCGTCCTCGCCCTGGCCCTGACCGGCTGCGGCGCCCGGGTCGCCGACGATCCCGCCGGCGCCGGCACCGCCGGCCGGGAGACCGCCGGCGGGCGCCCGGCCAGCGCCCCGTCACCGTCGAGAACTGCGGGGTGCGCAAGACCTACGACCACGCGCCGCGCCGGGTGGTCACCAACGACGTCGGCATCACCGAGATCATGTTCGCGCTGGGCCTCGCGGACCGGATGGCCGGTTACGTCATGCCGGACGACAAGGGCCGGGTCGACGCCGTCCCGTGGAAGGCCGCCTACGACCAGGTCCCTGGCTGTCGAAGAAGACCCTCACCAGGGAACTCGCCCTGGACGCCCGGGCCGATCTGGTCTTCGCGGGCTGGAACTACGGCTTCGGTGAGGACAACGGCCTGACCCCGGCGTCCCTGGAGAAGCTCGGCATCGACGCCTACGTGCTGACCGAGTCCTGCCGGCACGGCGCGGACGGCGGCGCCCGCGGCGTCATGCCGCCCCTGGAGGCGCTCTACACCGACCTGACGAACCTCGGGAAGATCTTCGGCGTCGAGGACCGCGCCGCCGCCCTGGTGAAGCGCTACCGGCGGCAGATCGCCGAGGCCGCCGACCGGGCCCCCGCCCGCCGGCCCTCCGTCTTCCTCTACGACGACGGCCGCGACAAGCCGCTGACCGCCGGCCGGTACGCCGGTCCGCACGACATCATCACCAAGGCCGGCGGGGCCAACGCCATGGCGGACCTCAAGGACTCCTGGACCACCGTCGGCTGGGAGACCGTCGTCGAGCGCGACCCCGACGTGATCGTCATCAACGACTACGGCGACACCTCCGCCGCGCAGAAGAAGGCGTTCCTGCTGTCCTACCCGCCGCTCGCCCACGTCTCCGCGATCAAGCACCGGCGGATCTACGCGATGGACTACGCCGAGCTCGTCGAGAGCCCCCGCAACCCGGCCGCGGTCGGCGCCCTGGCGCGCTACCTGCGGGGCGTACCCGCGGGCGGCTGACGCCGGGTACGGGCGGGGGCTGACGCGGCGCGTACCCCGCCGCCGTCCACCCTCCTACACTGGCGGTGTGGTGACCACCGACTGGCAGAGCGACCTCCGCAGGCGCGGATACCGCCTGACCCCGCAGCGGCAGCTCGTCCTGGAGGCCGTGGACAGGCTGGAACACGCCACCCCGGACGACATCCTCACCGAGGTGCGCAAGACGGCCGGCGGCGTGAACATCTCCACGGTCTACCGGACCCTGGAGCTCCTGGAGGAGCTGGGCCTGGTCAGCCACGCCCATCTCGGCCACGGCGCGCCGACGTACCACCTCGCCGACCGCCACCACCACATCCACCTGGTGTGCCGGGACTGCACCGAGGTCATCGAGGCGGACCTGTCGGTGGCCGAGCCGTTCACCGCGACGCTGCGCGAACAGTTCGGCTTCGAGACCGATATGAAGCACTTCGCGATCTTCGGGCGGTGTGCGGCCTGCCGCGCCAAGGCCGCCGGCGACGAGGGCTGAAGCCACCCCGGCCGAAAGCCGCGACCGCGTCGTAGGCTGGGGCCATGCTGCGACAATCACCCGTCAGCCCGCTGCTGTCGCTGCCCGGCGCCGTCCCCGCCGAGGCCCCCGACGAAGGCGTCGCCGCGCACTACGGCGACCTCTTCCGGGAGCAGCGCGCCCTCGCCGACGGCACCGGCTTCGTGGACCTCTCGCACCGCGGCGTGCTCACCGTCAGCGGCCCCGAGCGGCTGAGCTGGCTGCATCTGCTGCTCACCCAGCACGTCAGCGAACTCCCGCCCGGCCAGGCCACGGAGGCGCTGATCCTCTCCGCGCACGGCCACATCGAGCATGCGCTGTACCTGGTCGACGACGGGGAGACGACCTGGCTGCACACCGAGCCGGGGGGCCAGGAGGCGCTGATCGCCTACCTGGAGAGCATGAAGTTCTTCTACCGGGTCGAGATCGCCGACCGGACCGACGAGATCGCGGTGGTCCACCTGCCGGCCGGGTCCATCACCGAGGTACCCGAGGGCACCGTCGTCCGGGAGACCGCGCACGGCCGTGACCTGTTCCTGCCGCGCGCGGAGCTGCCGGCGTTCGCGGACGCCCACGGCCCGGCGATCGGCGTGCTGGCGCTGGAGGCGCTGCGCGTCGAGGCGCACCGCCCGCGGCTCGGCCTGGAGACCGACCACCGCACCATCCCGCACGAGCTCGGCTGGATCGGCACCGCCGTCCACCTCCAGAAGGGCTGCTACCGCGGCCAGGAGACCGTCGCCCGGGTCCACAACCTGGGGAAGCCGCCGCGCCGGCTGGTCTTCCTGCACCTGGACGGCAGCGAGGTGCACCTGCCCCCGCACGGCGCCCCGGTCCGGCTCGCCGCCGACGGCGAGGAGGGCCGCCAACTCGGCTTCGTCACCACCTCGGCCCGCCACCACGAACTCGGCCCCATCGCCCTGGCCCTGGTCAAGCGCAACGTCCCCGTGGACGCACAACTGACCGCGGGCGGCACGGCGGCGGCACAGGAGACGGTGGTGGAGCCGTAGGCGGAATACCCGCCCCGCTCCACCCCGTTGTGGCCCCGCAGGGGGCGTTCACGTCCCCTAGGGAATCCGTTCGCCTCCCCCTACGGGCCCTGACCGGCGCCTCGTCCCCCTGAAGCCGCCGCCCGAGCCCCCGCCCCGGCCCCCCGTCCCTCACACCTCGACCAGGACCGTGAACGGCCCGTCGTTCGTCAGCGAGACCTTCATCTGCGCGCCGAAGCGGCCGGTCTCGACGTGGGCGCCCAGCGCTCGCAGCTGGGCGACGACCTCGTCGACGAGCGGTTCGGCGACCGGGCCGGGGGCCGCGGCGTTCCAGGTGGGACGGCGGCCCTTGCGCGCGTCACCGTAGAGAGTGAACTGGCTGATCACCAGCAGCGGCGCCCCGGTGTCCGAGCAGGACTTCTCGCCCTGCAGCATCCGTACCGACCACAGCTTGCGGGCGAGCTGTGCCGCCTTCTCCGGGGTGTCCTCGTGGGTGACGCCCACCAGGACGCACAGCCCCTCCCCGACAATCTCCCCGACCGTCTCGCCCGCCACCTCGACGCGGGCGCCGTCAACTCTCTGCACCACGGCTCGCATACCCGCCATCATGCCGGTCGGCGGTACGGCTTCGGACAGCCGTGCCCCTACGGGGGCCGTTCGGGTGCCATGGCCCTGCAGAAGGACCGCACAGAGTGGCACGATGCGTGCACGTGGTGCGTTTCATGGACAACATGCCCTGGACGCGGCCCGGACGAGGGGACGGAACCATTCATGAGCACTGCCGGCGCCGGACAGACACCCGGTCCCGTACCGAGCGCCCGTACGACACCGAGCGCCCGTACGACATCGACCGAACCACCGGCTCCGGCCGCCACCACCGCATCCGGCACCGGCCGGTCGGCACCCGCCGCCCCGGCGGCCCCCGGCGCGTCGACGGCCACCACCGCATCCCCCACCACATCCACCACAGCCACCACGACGACCACGGCAGCGGCTCCCGGTGAGCCGGCCGGCACCAAGGACGGCCCCATGCTCCAGGCAGGCCAGGCGCAGCACCCCCGCCCCCCGCAGCAGCGCGACCGCTGCCGCCCGGCCGACACACCCGATCTCTCCGGACTGGAGCTGCCCGAGCTGCGCGTCGTACGCCGGGACTCCCAGCAGGAGGAGGCCGACCTGAGTTATCTACGGCGGCTGCTGCAGGGCCGGATCGACATCCTGCGGGCCGAGATCGCCCGCCGTACCGCCCAGCACTCCCCGCTGCTGGACCGGCTGCCGGAGATCCTGACGGACCTGCCGTCGCGGCACCGCTCGTCGGCCCGGCATGTGACGCTCGGCACACCGCACAGCGAGGAGTACCGCAGGATGGCGGACGAGATGCTCGGTGAGGTCGAGCTGTCCGACCTCACCGCGCGGACCGACCAGGAGCTGCACGACGCGATGGGCCGGCTGATCCGCTACGAACGCCAGGTCTCACAGCGCCGTGGGGCGCTGCAGCGCACCACCGACGAGTGCAGTGCGGAAATCGCCCGCAGGTACCGTGAAGGCGAAGCACAAGTGGACGACCTGCTGTCCTGACGGGCCACGAGCCTCCCGGGCGCGGGTCGGCCCCGTCCCCGTCCGGAAGGCCGCCGATGACCTCGTCCTCGCCCACCCCGATATCCGTTCCGACCCCGCGTTCCCCGGAGGACGTCTCCCCCGTCCTCGCGGAGGTCGTGCGCTCCGGTTTCGTCGAGGGCCGGCACCGCGGCTCGCTGGTGGTGCTGGCGGCGGACGGCAGCGTCGAGACGGCTCTGGGAGACGTGACGGCGCCGGTCTTCCCGCGTTCCACGAACAAGCCGATGCAGGCCGCGGCCGTCCTGCGCGCGGGGCTTGAGCTCTCCGGCGAGCGGCTGGCGTTGGCCGCCGCGAGCCACTCCGGCGAGTCCTTCCACCTCGATCTCGTCCGGACCATGCTGGCCGAGCACGGGCTCACCGCCGACCAGCTTCAGACGCCGCCCGACCTGCCGCTGGACCCGGAGGAGGCGGAGTCGTACCTCGCCGGGGGCCAGGTCCGCGACCGGCTGGCCATGAACTGCTCGGGCAAGCACACCGCGATGCTCGCCGCCGGCGCGCAACGGCTGGCCGCTGGCGTCGTACCTGGACCCGGCGCATCCGCTGCAGCAGCTGGTGGCCGAGGCCGTGCGCGGCGCGAGCGGCGAGGACGTCGCACACGTCGGTACGGACGGCTGCGGTGCCCCGCTGCTCTCGCTCTCCCTGACGGGCCTGGCCCGCGCCTTCCGGCACTTCGTGCTGGCGGACCCGGGCACGCCCGAGCGGCAGGTGGCGGACGCGATGCGCGCCCACCCGGAGTACGTCGCCGGCACCCGCCGCCCCGACACCTGGCTGATGCGGGAACTGCCCGGCACGCTGTCCAAGATGGGCGCCGAGGCGGTGCAGGCGGTGGCCCTGCCGGACGGCCGGGCGCTGGCCTTCAAGATCGACGACGGTGCCGGGCGCGCGCTCGGCCCGGTCCTCGTCCGCACCCTCCGCCTGATGGGCGTCGACGCGCCGGTGCTGTCCCGTCTGGCGGAGGTCCCGCTGCTGGGCGGCGGGGTCCGGGTGGGCGAGATCCGCGCGGCGTTCTGACCCGGCCGCTGACGCCGACTCCCCCGGGGGTGGCGCCGGTGCGGGGTGCGCCGGCGCTGCCGGGAGGGCGGTGGCCTGCATAAAGTGGCGATGACGGTGCAGGAACCAAGTGCACGCAGGTACCGCACGGGTATCACGCACTCGTCCCGTACCGATCATGCACGTACCACTCACGACAGCAGGAGGCCGGCGACCATGAGCGACGCGAATCCCCAGCCGCAGGGGCCCGAGTCGATCGAGCATGCGCATGACCCCGAGGTACTGCAGCTCGCGTCCAAGGTGTTCGACCTGGCGCGGCACGGAGACACCGACACCGTCGCCGCGTACGTGGACGCCGGCGTGCCCGCCAATCTGACGAACGACAAGGGCGACTCGCTCGTGATGCTGGCGGCGTACCACGGCCATCCGGCGACGGTGGAGGCGCTGCTGCAGCGCGACGCCGATCCCGACCGCCCCAACGACCGTGGCCAGACGCCGCTGGCCGGTGCGGTGTTCAAGGGCGACGACGAGGTCGTCAAGGTGCTGATGGCGCACGGGGCCGACCCGTCGGCGGGCGCGCCGTCGGCGATCGAGACGGCCCAGATGTTCCAGAAGACGGAGCTGCTGAAGCTGTTCGGCGTGGAGTGATCGGGGTGGCGGGTGCGGGGTGATCGGCGTGGAGCGCGTGGAGTAATCGGCGTGGAGTGATCGGCGGGGTCCGTCCGGCCGGGCGGTGCTCCACGGCGGCGGGCGGTGCTCCGCGGCGACGGTCCCGGGGCGCGCTTGACCTCAAGTTCGATTGAGGTCCTAGCTTCGGATCCCGACGGCGAACCCCGCCGTCCACCGACCCCGGCCGTCCGCCACGGAGGATCCGCATGTCCGAGCACACCTACCGCCTCGCAGTGATCGTCGCCAGCACCCGGGAGGGCCGGTTCGCGCCCGTCATCGCGAACTGGTTCTCCCGGCAGGCGGAGACCCGCGCCCAGGTCGACCTCGATGTGATCGACCTGGCCGAGGTCCGCCCGTACGAGCTGCGCCACGGCAGCGAGCAGTACGAGACCTTCGCCAAGCGCGTGGAACAGGCGGACGCGTTCGTGGTGATCACCCCGGAGTACAACCACTCCTTCCCGGCCCCGCTCAAGCACGCCATCGACCTGCTGTTCCCGCAGTGGCAGGCCAAGCCGGTCGGCTTCGTCTCGTACGGCGGGATCTCCGGCGGGCTCCGCGCCGTCGAGCAACTGCGGCTGGTCTTCGCCGAGTTGCACGCGACGACGGTGCGCGAAACGGTGAGCTTCGCGCTGGCCGGCAACCTCTTCGACGACCAGGGCCGACTGCACGACCCGGCCCCCGCCGACAAGGCCGCCGACGCGCTGCTCCGCCAGCTGGAGTGGTGGGCCCTGGCCCTCCGCGAGGCCCGCACGGCACGCCCTTACGGGGGCTAAGGGGCTAGGGGGCTAGGGGAGCCAGGGGGCCCAGTCCGAGCCCCTACGGGGTCGTTACGCGGGAGGGCGCGCCTTTACGGGGTAGGGCGCGTGCCCATCGGAGCCGGGGCGCACCCTTACGGGCCCTGGGGCCGGACCGGCCGGAACGCCGCTACCCCGGCTCCCCCGACGGCCCGATCGTGCGGTCGACGAGTGCCGTGATCAGCCCGTCGGTCTCCTCGGCGGGCACCACGCCGGGCAGGGTGAGCTGCTCCAGCATCAGCCCGGTCATGGCGAGATACGTCAGCAGCACGGCGGTCCGGTCGCCCGGCAGCCCGCTCTCCAGGTGGAAGCCGATGTCGCCGTCGAGCGTCGCCCGCATGACCCGGGTCAACTCGGCCTGCAGCTCGGGGCGGCGGGTCGCCTCCAGGCGCAGCTCCAGCATCGCCAGATAGCCGGTGCGGTTCTCGGTCACCCGGCGGTTGATCCACCGCATCAGGTCGGCCACCAGCGCCCGGCTGCGCGGCGCCGCCATCACCTCGGCGACCTCGTCCGGGTCGGGCGCGATCCGCTGGTGGATCCGGCCGGTGACCTGGCCCAGCAGATCGTCCCTGTTGGAGAAGTAGTTGGACGCGGTGCCACCGGGCACCCCCGCGGCCGCGTCGACGGCCCGGAAGGTGAGCCCGCGCGCACCGTCCCGCGCCAGCACCTCGATCGCGGCATCCACCAACGCCGCTCGCCGCTCCGGATTACGCACCATCTCGAACACCTCGGATATCTGGGATTCTCTGGACGTTTTCGAAAACCTCTTGCAACCACTACAGTCAGAGTACTACAACTGGAGTTGTTGCACCGGTGGTGGCCGTAACCGCCCTGACCCGGTGGCACCCCACCGCGCCGCCGGACCGCCCGGCCGCGCCCGGAGAGGATCCTTATGCGCTTCGCCAAGTTCGGCACCGCCCTGCTCACCGACGACGTCGCGGCCAGCACCCGCTTCTACGTCGACCACTTCGGCTTCCGGCCGCTCGTCGAGCTCGACTGGTACGCCAGCCTCCAGCACCCCCAACACCCCGACTGCGCCCTGGACTTCACCCTGCGCGGGCACGAGGCCATGCCTCCGGACTTCCGCCATCAGAAGACCGCCGGCGCCCTCCTCGGCTTCATGGTGGAGGACGCCGCGGGCGAGGAGGCCGCCCTGCGTGCCAAGGGGGTCCCGATCGCCGTACCGCTGCGCGACGAGCCCTGGGGGCAGCGCCGCTTCAACGTCTGGGCCCGGAAGGCACCCTGATCGAGGTCCTCCAGACCATCGACCCGGACCCGGCGTGGATGGCCGCCCAGGGGCTGTGAGGGCGCGCCGGCCGTCGCCCGCCAACCGCTCCCCGGCCCTGGATACTTGTTCCAGCGGGAAGGGCGCGTCAGAACGCACTGGAGCACACCACAGCGCGCGGAACGCGTCAGCACCCGCCAGAACTCGTCAGGACGCCATCAGGGGGAGCCGGGCCCGGTCATGAGCGCACGCAACAAGCCGTACGAATGCGGACTGGACGCCGCGGTGGACGTCATCGGCGGCAAATGGAAGGTGCTGCTGCTGTGGGCGCTGGCCGAACGCCCGCACCGGTTCGGCGAACTGCGCCGCGGCCTGCCGAAGATCACCGAGAAGGTGCTGACCCAGCAGCTGCGTGAGCTGGAAGCCGACGGCATCGTGCACCGCGAGACCTTCCCCCAGGTGCCGCCGAGGGTCGAGTACTCCCTCACCGAGGCCGGCCGCTCCCTCAACGAAGCGCTGGCCCCCTCGGCGCCTGGGGCACGGCCCACATGTCCCACCTGGAGGCCACGTACGACCAACGGCACCCGGGGTAGCGGGGGCGGGAGTCACGCCTCCCGCACCGCCGTGGCGATGTGCACCCGCATCGCGCACGGGATCCGGCCGTCCGGCAGTGCCAGGGCCGCCGCCTCCCGCGCGAAGCGGACCCGCAGTTCCGCGGCGACGGCGGGGTCGAGCGGCCCCAGGTCGTAGATGCCGCCCACGGTCGCCCAGACGCGCTCCGGCGGTCCGGTCAGATCGATCCGTACGGTCTCCCAGCGCACGGGCCCGAATCCGGCCGGGCCGAACACCGCGTCGAACCCCTCGCGGCTCCGCAATCGCCGGTCGCCGAGCGAGGGAATCCGCTGGTCGGCGGGTGCGGCCTGGAACAGCGGCCGGGCCACGCGCAGGAACGCCGCATACGCCTCGTCCCCGGCCGCGCCGCCGCCCACGGCGACCGCCAGCGTGCCGCCGGGCGCCAGCACCCGGGCCACCTCGGCCGCGACCTGCTCGGCGTCACCCATCAGCATCAGCGCCATATGGGACACACAACCGTCGAACCGGCCGTCCTCGAAGGGAGTTGCTGGGCGCGTCCGGTCCGCAGATCGGCCCGGGCGAGACCGGGGCGGCGGCGGGCCAGCGCCAACTCCTCGGCGGAGAGGTCGAGTCCGGACAGCGCCCGGCCGCGCCGCCGCCCCCGCTCGGCGAGGAGTTCGAGCAACAGCCCGTCACCACAACCGAGATCCAGCACCCGGTCGCAGGCCGCCACCCGGTCCCGGAGGATCTCGTAGCTCGACCGCCCGTCCTCGGCCCGTCCGTGCGCCATCGTCCGTACGGTCACCGCGGGGTGCGCCGCGTGGAACGCCCGCAAAAACGCTTCCTGCTCCCGAACCGTCGCCATCCCCCGATCGTAGACACGACTTCGGGGGGCGGGCGGGGCGATGCGGGGAGCGGGGCGGGGCGGCCGGCTGCGGGGTGGCCTACCCCCCGTCGCCTTCGGGCCCCTCCTGCAACGACCAGCCGTTGCCGTCGGGATCGGTGAAGTAGACGAACGAGTTCCACGCCCCGCCGGGCCCGTCGGCCAGCGCGCCGTCCTCGACGTGCTGCACGGGGCTCGCCGCCACCCCCCGCTCGACCAACTGCGCCCGGGCCGCGGCCACATCGGACACCACCAGCTGAAGCCCCTGCACGGAACCGGGCGGCACCTCGGTGACCCCCGTGCCCGCCCCGATGACGATCGAGCACTCCGAGCCGGGCGGGGTCAGCTGCACGATGCGCGCCTGGCCGCCGACCGAGACGTCGTGGTCGACGTCGAAGCCCAGCTGCTCGCTGTAGAAGCGCTTGGCCCGCTCCACATCGGCCACCGGAACCGGCACCAGTTCGAGCTTCCAGTCCATGACACGCCGCCCTTCCGTACGACGACGGCAAGAAACCCGCACCAGAGCGCCCCGGCAGCACCGCACTCCGCGCTCCGCAACGACGGGACCCCGCCGCGATGACGAGAGCTGACGAGAGCTGACCAGACCCACCGCGCCGCACGAAGTCCACCGCGAGGAGCCCGAAGCGAAAACTCTGCCGCAAGCAATCCGCGAGCAATCCGCTGCGAGCGATCCGCTGCAAGAAGTCTAAGGAGCGTTCGGCGGTCATGCGCGGCGCGCGGCCAGGCAGGGATGACGAGGTGCGGACGACCAGGCAAGGAAGACACGGCAAGGAAGACCAGGCACGGACGGCGTGGCACGGACGGCGTGGCACGGACGGCGTGGCACGGACGGCGAGGCGGAAGACCAGGCGTGGCCGGGAGACCGGCGAGGAGAACGAGCGATTGACGGAGTGAGCACTCACTCCGTACCATGGGAGCATGACCCCACAACCTGCACGCCGGCGCGCACCCGGCATGAGTGTGGAACAGCGCCGGGCCATGATCGTGGCCGCCGCGCTGCCGTTGGTGGCGGAGTACGGCGCGGCCGTCACCACCAGCCAGATCGCCCGCGCGGCGGGCATCGGCGAGGCCACGATCTTCCGGGCCTTCAAGGACAAGGACGAGGTGCTGGACGCCTGCGTCCGCGAGGCGGTCAGCACGGACCACGTCCTGCGCGAACTGGCCTCGGTCTCCCTGGACGAGCCGCTCGCCGCCCGGCTGACGGAAGCGGCCGAGGCGCTGCGCGCCCATATGGAGCGGATCGGTACGGTCGTCGGCTCCCTGCACGCCTCCGGCCACCTCCGCGGCCGCGGCCGCGAGCCCGGCCCCGTCACCCCGGAGGCCGGGGCCAAGACGGACGGACCGCCGGAGGACCCCCGGGCCCGGTCCGCCGCCGCGCTACGTCAAGCCGTCACCGAACTGATCGAGCCGGACCGGGACGCCTTCCGACTGGCCCCCGAGAAGGTCGCCGGCGCCTTCCTGGGCCTCCTCTTCACCCGCCTCCCCACCCCGGTCTCCGAGGCCGATGCCCCCCTCACCAGCGAGGAACTCATCGCCGTCCTCCTCCACGGCACCCTCACCCACCCCGGCAACGACACGTAGGACCACCCGCGGCCAACGCCCCCACTCCGCCCCTCAGGCAACGCACCGCCGCCGGCCGTCCGCCGCCCACGCCGCACCACCGCGCACCGGCGACAACAACAACCCGCGGACCGCGCAGCACCCTCGAACCCGCTCCGCACGCCGGCCACGAGGCGTTCCGCCCCACCGGCGGCCAACGGCCGTTCCCGCAGCGACGCATCCCCACCGCCTCGCAAGCCCCGGCCGCAGCCCCGGCCGCAGCCCCGGCCGCAGCCCGGCGATGCGCGATGGACCGCCGCCCGACCCCGGCGACAACGCACCAGCGCTCCCGGCAACGACATCCCATCCCCTTGCCCGGGGAACGACGAACGATCGCACCCACCAGCCACGAGTGGCCGTGCCCGTCCGCCCCGACCCTCAGGAGTCCTCCATGCCCGTGACCCTCAACCACACGATCGTCCCGGCCGTCGACCACTGTGCCGCTGCGCGGTTCTTTGCGCAGGTCATGGGGCTGACGGAGCTTCCGCCGGCCGGTCGGCTGGGGCATTTTGCGCCGGTTCGGGTCAACGAGACGCTCACCCTCGACTTCATGACCGTGCCGGACGCCGAAGGCCACCATCTCGCCTTCGACGTGGACCCCGAGACCTTCGACGGGATCCTCTCCCGCATCGAGGCGGCCGGCATCCCCTACGGCAACGACCCCGCGCCCCGGACAACGGCCGCATCGACCACCCGCTGTGCCCCCGCGGCCTGTTCTTCACCGACGACTCCGGCAACCTCTACGAGGTGATGTCGCCCGCGTAGCCGGCCCGGGAGGGCCAGCCGGCCGGGGTGGCCGGCCCCGGCCGGTCAGCCGTCGACGAAGCTCAGGCTCACCTCGTCGTACCGGGTTCCGGCCACCTGGCCGGCCGGGGCCGCGGCATCGATGGCGGCGAGGTCCCCGGCGGACAGCTCGATGGCGAGCGCCCCGATGTTCTCCTCCAGGTACTTCTGGCGGCGGGTCCCGGGGATCGGCGCCACGTCGTCCCCGCGGTGCTGCACCCAGGCCAGCGCGAGCTGCCCGGCAGTGACTCCCTTCTCCGCGGCGAGTTCGTTCAGCTTCTCGACGATGGCCAGGTTCTGCTCAAGGTTGCCGTCGGCGAACCGCGGCTGGGTCCGTCGCACATCCGTCTCCGCCATGCCCTCGACGCTGGTGTAGCGCCCCGTCAGGAACCCTCGTCCCAGCGGCGAGAAGGGCACCAGCCCGATCCCGAGCTCCCGGCAGACCGGCGCGACCTCCTGCTCCAGATCCCGGGTCCACAGCGACCACTCACTCTGCAGCGCGGCGATCGGGTGCACCGCATGCGCCCGGCGCAGCGTCGCCACGCTCGCCTCGGACAGTCCGAGGTAGCGCACCTTGCCGGCCGCGACCAGCTCGGCCATCGCCCCGACGGTCTCCTCGATCGGCACCTGGGGGTCGACCCGGTGCTGGTAGTAGAGGTCGATGTGGTCGACCCCGAGCCGGCGCAGCGACGCGTCACATGCCTGCCGTACGTACGCCGCGTCGCCCCGGATCGCGGTCGGCTCGCCGAGCCGGTTGGCGAACCCGAACTTCGTCGCCAGCACGACCTCGTCCCGCCGCCCGGCGATGGCCCGGCCGATCAGTTCCTCGTTGTGCCCCGCGCCGTAGAAGTCGGAGGTGTCCAGGAAGGTGACGCCGAGGTCGAGCGCCCGGTTGATGGTGGCGATCGACTGCGCGTCGTCCGACTCCCCGTAACCGTGGCTCATCCCCATGCAGCCGAGCCCCTGCGCGGATACCTCCAGCTCACCGAGCTTGCGCTGGGGAACGGTCGTCGTGGTCATAGTGCTGGTACCTCCTGGACGGGCCGGCGGGCCGGCGGGCCGTGTGATCAATCCCGTTCTGGACGGTAGGAGTTGGAGTGCGCTCCAAGTCAACACGGCGCGGTGCGGGACCGGTCCCGGCCTCGGCCTCCGCTCGTCAGCCCATGCCCTCGGCTATCGCCCGCAGGGCCTGGCAGTGGGCGGCGAACGCGCTGCGGCCGTCGGAGGTCAGGGCGAGCCAGGTGCGCGGGCGCTTGCCGACGTAGCCCTTGGTGACGGCGACGTAGCCGGCCTTCTCCAGGGTGGAGACCTGGCGCGAGAGGACCGAGTCGCTCACCTCGACGGTATCGCGGACGAAGGCGAACTCGGCCTTGTCGGCGGCCGCCAGGGTCGCCACGATGGAGAAGCGGACGGGCGCGTGGATGACCTCGTCGAGCCCGTGCCGCGGATGAGCCCCCTGGGGCAACTGCCGCGAGCTGCTCACCGGCGGGCCTCCGCGTAGCCGCCTATCAGCCCCGGAAGGGCCACCAGGACCGCTCCGGCCACCCACCACGCCGTGACTCCCTGGAACCAGATGAAGCCGGGCACCTGCACCGCGTTGTAGAGCAAACCCCAGGCGATGATCAGGCCGGCGTGCCAGCGGCCGAAGCCGCGCCGGGCGACCCGCTGCCGGGCGGCGTAGACCGACAGTCCGCCCACGGTGGCGCACCAGAGGATGCTGCTGAGCGCCACTCCGTACGGCTGTCCCAGCAATCCGAGGGCCAGCACCATCACCCCGGACCCGCAGCCGAAGATCACCTGGTAGCGGACGGACCACTTCGTGCTCGCCCGGACCGTACTGCCCAACTCCTGTGCGCGGGCCAGCGCGGCCGCCGCGTCCTCGGATGCGTATGCCTGCTCGGGCATATCAGTCCCCCCCTGACGTTCCATCGGTTCGGCTCCCCCGCCGAACCCGTGCTTTCAGCATGCCAAGTACTTTCCACTTCGACAAGTACTTTCCTGAAAATCAGTTCGATCGAGTGACGCTCGCTCACATGCCGTCAGGTACTGTGTGCCGTCCCAGCCGTGGAGTGACCGAGGAGGTGAGACCGATACCCCGCCAGTTCAGGCAGGCGCGCCCGTCTCCCGTCCGCGTGGTCCACCGCTTCAGGTGACCTTCCGGCACAGGTGAGCCGGGCCCGCCCTCGGCGCCCCGAAAGGCTCACCACCCATGCCGTCACCGCACCTCGCACGCCCCTCGGGCCCCGCAAGCCCCCCAGGCCCTGCACGCTCCGCACTCCCCTCACCCCCGGACGTCGTCGCCAGGCTGCGTGCCGCCGGCTGCGTCTTCGCCGAGGACGAGGCGGCGCTGCTGTGCGCCACCGCCCGTAGCCACGATGAACTCGCCGCCATGGTGGAACGCCGCGCCCTCGGCCAACCCCTGGAACACGTCCTGGGCTGGGCGGAGTTCTGCGGGCTGCGGATCGCCGTCGACCCGGGTGTCTTCGTACCGCGCCGCCGTACGGAGTTCCTCGTGGAGCAGGCGCTCGGCCTGCGGCGCCGGCCCGTCGGCCCGGAGTCCGGGGCGCGCCGGCGGCCCACGGTGGTCGTCGATCTGTGCTGCGGCTCCGGAGCGGTGGGCGCCGCGCTGGCCGCCGGTCTGGAACGGGTCGAGCTGTACGCGGCCGATGTCGAGCCCGCCGCGGTGCGCTGCGCCCGCCGCAATGTCGGGCCCGTCGGCGGCGCGGTCTACGAGGGCGACCTCTTCGGCCCGCTGCCCCCGGGCTCCGCGGCCGCGTCGACGTCCTGGTGGCCAACGTGCCCTACGTACCGACCGAAGAGGTGGGGCTGTTGCCCGCGGAGGCCCGCGAGTACGAGCCGCTGGTGGCACTCGACGGCGGGGTGGACGGCCTCGACGTGCTGCGCCGGGTGACCGGGGCCGCGCCGCAGTGGCTGGCGCCCGGCGGGCATCTGCTGGTCGAGACGAGCGAACGGCAGGCGCCGCGGGCCGTCGAGGCGTTCACCGGGGCGGGGCTGCGCCCGCGGATCGCGCGCTCGGCGGAGCTGTACGCCACGGTGATCGTCGGGACCCGGCCGGACCCGGCGCCCTACGGGAACCGCCGGTGGGAAATCCGGTGAGGGCCGGTCCGGTGGCGCCCTATCGTGACGCCATGTCTCCTTCGATGGCTTCGATGAGCTATGACCGCCACTGTTCCGAAATCGTCGCGCAGACCGCCCTGTTGGTGTCCCATGTCGAGGGTGCCGAACTGGCCACGCCCGTCCCCGCCTGCCCCGGCTGGAACCTCGGCCAGCTGCTGCGCCACCTGGGCGAGGCGCATCGCTGGGTGGAGACGATCGTGCGGACCCGGGCCACCGGGCCGGTCTCCGAGGAGCGGATCAACAACGTCTCCGACGCGACGGACCAGGACCCGGCCGAACTCGCCGGATGGCTCACCGAAGGCGCCGGGCAAACTGGCGGACGCGTTGCGGACGGCGGGGCCGGAGGCCGCGGTGTGGACCGTGGCCCCGGTGGCACGCCGGTTTTCTGGGCCCGCCGTATGACCCACGAGACGGTGGTGCACCGCGCGGACGCGGCCTTCGCCGTCGGCGCCGACTTCACCGTGGACGACGCGGTCGCCGCCGACGCCCTGGACGAGTGGATGAGCTTCGGCCACCTGCCGCCCGTATTCGAGACCAGGCCCGACCTGCCCGCCCTCCTGGCCGGCGGCCGGACCCTGTGCTTCCGGGCCACCGGCACCGCCCCGGATGCCGGCGCGGAATGGCTGGTCGGCCTGGACGGCGACACGCTCGCCTCGCGCCGCGGCAGGGGCCCGGCCACCGTCACCGCCCGAGGCCCGCTGGCCGACCTGCTGCTGTTCGTCTACGGCCGGCGGTTCGCCCCCGGCGGCCCCGGCGGCGACGTCGAGGTCGTCGGCGATGAGGCGCTGCTCGACGCCTGGCTCGACGCCACCAGCTTCTGGCTCAGGGAGTGAGCCGAAAGCCGGGGCGAAAGGGCCGGGAGCCGGGGCGGAAGGGGGCTCAGCCCTCGGGACGTACCGTTACGCACCGTCCGCGTGCGCACCGTCCGCGTGCGCACCGTCCGCGTGGGCGGCGTCCCAGGCCGCCCGGGAGGCGGCGATGGCCGGGCGGTGGGCGATCGACCAGTCCGCGAGGGCCTTCACGAGGTGGGTGAGGCTGCGCCCCAGCTCCGTCAGCTCGTACTCGACCTTGGGCGGAACGGTGGGGTACACGGTCCGCTTCACCAGCCCGTCGCGCTCCAGCCGCCGGACGGTGAGGGTCAGCATCCGCTGCGAGATGTTGCCCGGGATGGCGCGCTGCAGCTCCTTGAACCGCTTGGTGCCGGGCGAGAGTTCGACCACCACGTAGACGGACCACTTGTCCCCGAGCCGGTCCAGTGCGTCCCGGACACCGCACTCGTCCTGCGGCGTCTCACACTCGATCACCAGCCCGGCCGACCCCGATTCCGGCCCCGGCCCCGCTCCCGGCTCCGACACCGAAACCGCCCCCGACACCGCTTCCGGTTCCGGTGCCGCCGAGGCGGTTACCCCCGTGTGCCCTACTGACATCAAAGTGCCTCCTTACGCGCCGTAGTTGCCCTCCGGATGATGGGACCACACAGCTCAGGAGGGGGATCCCATGATTCTGATCACCGGCGCCAACGGCGCCCTCGGCCGTCTCGTCGCCGCCGAACTGGCCGGCCGGGACGACGTCGTCCTCGGCACCCGCACACCCGACTCCACCACAGATTCCACCCAGGCCACTCAGGCCACTCAGGCCCCCCGGCCCGCCCAAGCCCCGCAACGCCGCATCGACTTCGACGACCCGGCTTCCCTCGACTTCACCGGCGTGGACACCCTGCTGCTCATCTCCGCGGGCTACGGCGAGGACGACATCGTCATCGCCCGTCACGACGCCGCGATCACGGCGGCCGAGAAGGCGGGCGTGCGGCACCTCGTCTACACCAGCCTCAGCGGCGACGGCGACCACCTGGCGTACGCGCTGGCCCACCGCTGGACCGAACGCCGCCTCGCGCGCGGCCCGTTGGCGTGGACGGTGCTGCGCAACGGGCTGTACGCCGAGTTCCTCGCCGCCATCGCCGCCCCCGGGCCCGACGGCACCATCGCGGCGCCGCTGGGCACGGGCCGGCTGGCCGCGGTGGCCCGCGCCGACCTCGCGGCCGTGGCGGCACGGGTGGCGACCGAGCCGGAGCGGCACGCCGGGCGGGTGTACGAGCTGGTGGGCGAACGGGCGCTGGGCGGCGCCGAGTTGGCGGACGCGGTCGGCGGCTCGTACGAACCCGGCTCGCTCGGCGCCGCCCGGGAGGCGATCGCCGCGTCCGGCGGGGCGCTGCCGTACCAGGTCCCGATGCTGGTGGGCACGTACTCGGCGATCGCCGGCGGCTTCCTGGACGGCTCCGGCATCGAGGCGAACGCGCTGCGTACGCTCCTCGGCCGCGAGCCCCGCCCCGCCCTGGACGCCTACCGGGCCGCGGTCACCGGGCCGTCCGCGGCCTAGTCCGGCACCGCCTCGCCGGTGGCCTCGGCCTCGATGAGGGAGGACATGGCGCGGGTCGGGACGATGCGGTGGAGGCGGAAGCCGGAGCGGGTAAGGAGGTCCTCGAACTCGGCGGCGGTGCGTTCACGGCCCCGTACGACCATGAGCATGACGATGTCGAGGGCGAGGGCCGGGTGCGGGGAGCCGTCGGCGGGCAGCACCGCGTCGACGACGAGCAGCCGCGTGCCGGGCGCCACGGCCCGGCGGATGGTGCGCAGGATGCGCAGGCAGTCCTCGTCGGGCCAGTCGTGCAGGATGTTCTTGAGCAGGTAGAGGTCCCCGCCCTCCGGTACGGCGGTGAAGAAGTCGCCGCCTTCGGTGCGCCAGCGGCCGTCGAGCTCCGCGGTGCCGAGCAGATGGCCGGCGACGGTCTCGGGCCGGTCGAAGAGGACGCCCCGCAGACCCGGGGAGCGGGTGAGGGCCTCGCGGAGCAGGCCGCCCCGGCCGCCGCCGATGTCCACGACCGTGCCGCTGTCGGGGAAGGCGTAGGCGCCGGCGATGTCCTCGTCCGCCTGGCCGGTGCGCGAGGTCATCGCGGCGTCGAAGAGGCGGCTCTTGTCGGGCGTGGCGGACAGGTGCGCGAAGAAGGGGACGCCGTAGGCGGTTTCGAAGCCGGGTTCCCCGGTTCTCAGGGTGTCGGGGATGTTCTCGGCGGACCGGCGGAACATCTCGTCGGTGAACAGCAGGGCGGTGGCGCGCTGGGAGCCGGGCACATCGGCGCGCAGGCCCGTCCCGCTCTCCGTCAGGGCGAACGCCCCGTTCTCCTCGTGGAACAGCCCCCGGGTGGCGAGCATCCGCAGGATCCGGCGCAGGGGTACGGCCTGCGTGCCCGAGCGCTCGGCCAGGTCCTCGGCGGTGCGCGGGCCGTCGGCCAGGAGGTCCGCGATGCCGTGCACGATGACGGCGCGCACGGCATCGGCGTATATGTGGCCGTACATCAGGTCCTGCAGCGGCGAGAAACGTGCGCCGGCGGCGGGGGCGTCCGGGCGGAGGTCAGGGGTGGTGGTCAAGGGTTCACTCCTGTCGTCGTGATGTGTCGACATACCTCCATTATCGAGTATTTGCCCAGGTCACGGAGGGTTTTGGGGAGTTCGGGGGCCTGCCTGCGACCAGCGACAGCCGGGCAGCGGGCGGCCCGCTGCCCGGCCCTCCTCAGCTCCCGACGTACTCCGCGAGGTGCTGGCCGGTGAGGGTGGAACGGGTGGCGACCAGGTCGGCCGGGGTGCCCTCGAAGACGACGCGGCCGCCGTCGTGGCCGGCGCCGGGGCCGAGGTCGATGATCCAGTCGGCGTGGGCCATGACCGCCTGGTGGTGCTCGATGACGAGGACCGACTTGCCGGCGTCGACGAGCCGGTCGAGCAGGCCGAGGAGCTGCTCGACATCGGCGAGGTGGAGGCCCGCGGTCGGCTCGTCAAGTACGAAGACGGATCGGCCGCCGCCCTTCTCGGCCATGTGCGTGGCCAGTTTGAGCCGCTGCCGCTCGCCACCGGAGAGGGTGGTGAGCGGCTGGCCGAGGGTGAGGTAGCCGAGGCCCACATCGGACATCCGCTGCAGGATCTTGTGCGCGGCGGGGGTACGTGCCTCCCCGGTGGCGAAGAACTCCTCGGCCTCCGTCACCGGCATCGCCAGCACCTCCGCGATGTCCCGCCCGCCGAAGGTGTAGTCGAGCACCGAGGCCTCGAACCGCTTGCCCTCGCAGTCCTCGCAGGTGGTGGCGGTGCCGGCCATCATCGCCAGGTCGGTGTAGAGGACGCCGGCGCCGTTGCACGTGGGGCAGGCGCCCTCCGAGTTGGCGCTGAACAGCGCCGGTTTGACGCCGTTGGCCTTGGCGAACGCCTTGCGGATCGGGTCGAGCAGCCCGGTGTACGTCGCCGGATTGCTGCGCCGGGAGCCGCGGATCGGTGCCTGGTCGACCGACACCACCCCTTCCGCGGCCGGGATCGACCCGTGCACGAGGGAGCTCTTGCCGGAGCCGGCGACGCCGGTGATCACGGTGAGCACACCCAGCGGGATGTCCACGTCGACGTTCCGCAGGTTGTTCGCGGTCGCGCCGCGGATCTCCAGGACGCCGTCGGGCGTGCGCACCGCGTCCTTGAGCGAGGCGCGGTCGCCGAGGTGGCGCCCGGTGACGGTGTCGCTGCCGCGCAGCCCGTCGAGGGTGCCCTCGAAGCAGACGGTGCCGCCCGCCGTACCGGCGCCGGGGCCGAGGTCGACGACGTGGTCGGCGATCGCGATCACCTCGGGCTTGTGCTCCACGACGAGCACCGTGTTGCCCTTGTCCCGCAGCCGCAGCAGCAGGTCGTTCATCCGCCGGATGTCGTGCGGGTGCAGGCCCGCGGTCGGCTCGTCGAAGACGTACGTGACGTCGGTGAGCGAGGAACCGAGATGGCGGATCATCTTGACGCGCTGCGCCTCGCCACCGGAGAGGGTGCCCGCCGGGCGGTCGAGCGAGAGGTAGCCGAGGCCGATCTCCTCGAACGAGTCGAGGGTCTGCTGCAGCGCGGTGAGCAGCGGCGCCACCGAGGGTTCCTTGAGGGTGCGCACCCAGTCGGCGAGGTCCCTGATCTCCATCCGGCAGGCGTCCGCGAGCGAGATCTTCTTGATCTTGGCCTTCCTGGCGTGCTCGGCGAGCCGGGTGCCGTCGCAGTCGGGGCAGGTGGTGAAGGTGACCGCCCGCTCCACGAACGCCCGGATGTGCGGCTGCATCGACTCCGTGTCCTTGGACAGCATCGACTTCTGGATGCGCGGGATCAGACCCTCGTAGGTCATGTTGATGCCGGCGATCTTCATCCGGGTCGGCTCGCGGTACAGGAGGTCGTGCAGCTCCTTCTTGGTGAACCTGCGGATCGGCTTGTCCGGGTCGAAGAAGCCGGACTCCGCGTACAGCCGCGAGTTCCAGCCACCGCCGGTGTAGCCGGGGACGGTGAACGCGCCCTCGTTGATCGACTTGCTGTCGTCGTACAGCTGGGACAGGTCCAGGTCGGAGACCGCTCCCCGGCCCTCGCAGCGCGGGCACATGCCGCCGACCCGGTGGAACGAGACCTTCTCCGCCTTCTTGGCGCCGCGTTCCACCTTGATCGCACCGGACGCGCTGACCGAGGGCACGTTGAAGGCGAAGGCCCCGGGCGGGCCGACGTACGGCTTGCCGAGCCTGCTGAAGAGGATCCGCAGCATCGCGTTGGCGTCGGTGGCGGTGCCGACCGTGGAGCGGGGGTCGCCGCCCATCCGCTGCTGGTCGACGGCGATCGCGGTGGTCAGCCCGTCCAGGACGTCGACCTCGGGCCGGGCCAGGTTCGGCATGAAGCCCTGCACGAAGGCGCTGTAGGTCTCGTTGATCAGCCGCTGCGACTCGGCGGCGATGGTGTCGAAGACCAGCGAGCTCTTGCCCGAGCCGGAGACGCCGGTGAACACCGTCAGCCGGCGCTTCGGTATCTCGATGCTGACGTCCTTGAGGTTGTTCACGCGTGCGCCGTGCACGCGGATCCACTCGTGGCGGTCGGCAACGTGCGGCGCCGGCGACTGCCCGTCCGCTCTCGGGGCCCTGCTCATCGGTGTCTCCCTCTGCTGGAACTGCCATGGTGCCCGCCGGGTCGCGGGAAGGCGCCTCGTCGTGCGGCTCACGCTACGGGCGGGCGGCAGGCCGCGCTTCTTCGTTCCTGACCGGTGTGGCACTCGTTCCCCGCATGTACCACTTTTGCTAGCGCTTGCTTGCAATAGTTAGCACGGCGAGGCACCATCGAGGCATGGCATCACTCAACGTCGGCAATCTCGGCGAGTTCCTGCGGGAGCAGCGGCGCACCGCGCAGCTGAGCCTGCGGCAGCTCGCGGATGCCGCCGGGGTGTCCAATCCGTACCTCAGCCAGATCGAGCGCGGCCTGCGCAAGCCCAGTGCGGAGATCCTCCAGCAGCTGGCCAAGGCGCTGCGTATATCCGCCGAGACGCTGTACGTCCAGGCCGGAATTCTGGATGAGCGACGCGGTCTGGACGGGGTCGAGGTGCAGACCGCGATACTCACCGACCCGGCGCTGAACGAGAGACAGAAACAGGTCCTGCTGCAGATCTACGAGTCCTTCCGCAAGGAGAACGGACTGGTCAGCCGCGAGGACCGGGCAGCGGGCGGCCATGCGGACGGACGCGAGGCGGACGCCCATGAGACCGAGGCCGACGACGGCCCGCACGCCACCTGAGCAACCGATTCGTTCCAGGAGGAACCACGTCATGGCCATCAACACCGATGAGCTCCGCAAGGTCCTGACCGACGCAACCCCGCTCTACGCCGTGGCCGGCACCATCGATCTGGCCGCCGAGAAGCTCGGCGAGGTGCCGCAGCTGGTGGAGCGGCTCCGGGCCGAGGCGCCCAAGCGCTTCGATTCCGTCCGCAGCACCGATCCCAAGGAGGTCCAGGCCCTGGTTACCAAGCAGGCCAAGGACGCCCAGGAGAAGCTGGCCGAGCTGCTGGAGTCGCTCGACGGCGACTTCAAGAAGTTCCGCGACCAGGCGCAGGAGCTGGCGCTGCAGGGCGTCGGCCGGGTCGCCGAGACCGCGGTGAAGGCCCGGGAGGGCTACGAGGAGCTGGCCGAGCGCGGCCGGGGCGCGGTGGCGACCTGGCGCGGTGAGGTGGCCAACCGCACCGAGGACGTCGCGGTGGCGATCGAGCCGGAGCCGGCCCCCGCCAAGCCCGCCGCCAAGAGCGGCACCGCGAAGACGGGCACCGCCAACGGCTCCAAGACGCAGAGCAAGGCCGCCCCGTCGGCCAAGTCCACCAGCTCGCCCCAGACCAAGTCGGCCGCGGCGAAGAAGCCGGTCGCGCAGCGCAAGCCGGCACCGGCGCCGGCGCCGGCGCCGGCCAAGAAGAGCACCCCGCCCTCCGCGAAGTGAGCGCACGGCCGCGCACCGCGCACTGAGGCGCGGATCACGGCCGGGCCGGGCACACTTGGCGTGCCCGGCCCGTTGTGCGGGTACGGTGGGGCCGCACGGGCGGCAGCCGGCGCCCCCCGGCCCTCGATGGCCGGGCAGTCGGACCACACTGCACCAGACCACACGGCAGGCGAACGGGCGGAGGACGGCGTGCTGATCTACGGGTTCCAGTCGATTCTGAGCTGGGCGCAGCTCGCCCTGGGCATTTATGCCGCCGTGATGCTGATCGACGCCGCGGTGCGCCGCGAGGACGCCTACCGCGCGGCGAGCAAGCAGACCAAGGGCATGTGGCTGATCTTCCTGGCGATCGCCACGGCCCTGCTGTTCATCCTGCCGGTGATGTCGTTCCTGCCGATCATCGGCGTGATCGCGGTGATCGTCTACACCGTCGACGTCCGGCCGGCGCTGCGTGCGGTCTCCGGCGGTGGCGGCGGTCCGCGGCGCGGCGGTTCCAGCTCGGACGGGCCCTACGGGCCGTTCAACGGCGGGCGCTGAGCCCCCGGGGCCCGCGGAATCCTTCCGGGGCCCTCGTCATCCTTCGTGCGGAAAGCCCGCGGCCGCGCCGCTCAGCGGCGGTCCAGCAGCAGCACGGCCACGTCGTCCGTCAGCTCGCCGCCGTTGAGGTCGCGTACCTCCCGGACGGCCGCGTCCAGCAGGGCGTCGCCCTGCAGCCCGGACTCCATCTGCCGGCCGACGAGCTCCGCCATGCCCTCCTGGCCGAGCCGCTGGTTGCCCTCGCCGATCCGGCCCTCGATCAGGCCGTCGGTGTACATCATCAGGCTCCAGGAGCCGCCCAGCTCGACCTGGCGGCGCGGCCAGCGGGCCTCCGGCAGCAGGCCGAGCGCCGGACCGCCGCATTCGTACGGCAGCAGCTGCGGGCGCTCACCGGCCCGGGCCAGCAGCGGCGCGGGGTGCCCGGCCAGGCACAGTCCGGCGCGGCGGCCGTCCGCGGAGATGTCGACGGTGCACAGCGTCGCGAAGATCTCGTCGTCCGCGCGCTCGTGCTCCAGCACCTTCTGGAGGGTGGCGAGCAGCTCGTCGCCGCACAGTCCGGCGAAGGTCAGCGCGCGCCAGGCGATCCGCAGCTCGACGCCGAGGGCGGCCTCGTCCGGGCCGTGGCCGCAGACGTCGCCGATCATGGCGTGCACGGTGCCGTCGGCGGTGCGCACGGTGTCGTAGAAGTCGCCGCCGAGCAGCGCGCGGCTGCGGCCGGGGCGGTAGCAGGCGGCGAACCGCAGGTCGGAGCCGTCCAGCAGCGGGGTGGGCAGCAGTCCGCGCTCCAGGCGGGCGTTCTCCTGGGCGAGCATCCGCGACTCGGTGAGCTGGCGCTGGGCGAGGTCGGCGCGTTTGCGTTCGACGGCGTAGCGCACGGCGCGGCTGAGGACCGCGCCGTCCAGTTCGTCGCGGAAGAGGTAGTCCTGGGCGCCGACGCGTACGGCGTCGGCGGCGCGCTCGGCGTCCGTCTCGTAGGTGAGGACGAGGACGGCGTGCGAGGGGGCCAGCCGCAGGACGTCGCGCAGCATGCCCAGGGCATCGCCAGGGCCGCCGCCAGGGCCGCCGCCAGGGCCGCTGCCGCGCTCGCCCGCGGCACGGTCGGCGCGGTCGGCGGGTTCGGCCGGCGGCAGGTCGAGCAGGATGCAGTGCACGTCGTCGGTGAGCAGCCGCTCGGCCTCGGTGAGGTTGCGGGCGGTGCGCAGCCGTACCTTGCGGCCGGCCCAGTCCCACATGTCGGGGACGTGGCTGTTGGGGTCCTCGCCGATGAGGAGCAGGGTCAGGCCCTGGTGGACCGGGCCGTGATCGGCCGAAAGTCGCTGTTCGATTTCCGGGGCGTCCGTGCCCCGGTCCGTCGCGTCCCCCGCGCCCGGCGCGCCGGCGACCTGCGCGGTAAGCGCGCAGGCGTCGTCCACCGGTCCTGCCTGGTGCGGCAGCACGACCGTCCGCGGGTGCGGTACGGGTACGGGCATGGGTCTGCTTCCTTCCCTCCCCCCGAGGGGCCATGGGCGCCGACCGGCGCACCACGGTGCCCGGCTCCGCTCCGCTCTTGGGTCTGTCGAACGGGCACGCACCGGGCACTGACAGGCGACCATAGCGCCAGAACGGAGCGGTACGGAATGGCCATCGGCAATCGGCCATCGTCATATGCCGCGGCCGATAAGGCATTTGACCTGGGCCGGGGGGAATACGGAATGACGAATATCACCCCGCTTGAGTGCATTCGGCGACAAGCCGGCAACTCTCGGAGAGGAAACAATCCGGTCATTTATCGCGGACGTGATCCGCGTCATGGTGCCGCGGATCACCGTCCGGCCGGACCACCCCGAGGATCGGCATCGAGCCGGCCCCGGTGATCGTCACCTGCCGGCCGGGCCGCGGGGCGTGCACGATCGCGCCGTCACCGAGATACATCCCGACATGGCTGGCATCGGAGAAATAAATGATCAGATCGCCCGGCCGCATGTCCTGCAGCGCGACGTGCGGCAGCTGCCGCCACTGCTCCTGCGAGGTCCGCGGAATCGTCCGCCCGGCATGCTCCCAGGACCGCAGGGTGAGCCCGGAGCAGTCGAAGGTGTCCGGGCCCTCGGCGCCCCACACGTAATCCTTGCCGAGCTGTGCGGTGGCGTAGGAAATCGCCTTACGGCCGGCCGCCGACGCCTTATTGCTGATCTCGTCCAGTACGCCCGAGTCGAGCCACTTCTGCTGCTCCCGGAAGGCCGCTTCGTCCTCCAGCTTCTGCAGCCGGGCCTTTTCCTTCGCGGCCAGCCGGGATTCCAGCTCCTTCGCCGCGTCGATCTTTTTCTCGATGTCCTTGCGGGCGCTTTCCTTCTTCTTGCGGTTCGCCTCCAGCTGTTCCCAGCGGTCGGTCGCGGCGTCGGAATAGTTCTGCAAATCGCCCTGGAGGTGGGCGAGTTGACTGATCACGCGTTTGGCGGCCAGCTGCCCCTTGCGGGCCAGGGTGGCGTTGTCGAGGAAGGCCTCCGGGTCGGAGGCGAGCATCAGCTTCGCCTCGGCCGGCAGCCCGCCGCCGCGGTACTGCGCGCTGGCCAGGGCGCCCGCCTGCCGCTTGAGGGCGGCCAGGTCGTGCTGGGTGCGGTCGATGGTGCGGGCCAGCTTGACGATCTCCTTCTGCTGGCGTTCGACCTGCTCCTTGGCGGCGTTGTAGGCGTCGGTGGCCTGCTCGGCCTTGCGGTAGAGGGCGTCGATCTTCTTCCGCACGTCGTCGAGGTGGCGGGCGCCGGCGTCCGCATCGCCTGAGGCCTTCCCGGCGCCCGCGGGCGGGTCCTTCGGGTCGTCGGCGTACGCGGTGGACGCCGTGGCGCCCAGCAGGCCCGTGGCGCACAGGACGACGGCGGTGCACACCGCCAGCCGGCGGCCCGTGCCGGCCGGCCCGCCCGATTCACCCGTTACACCCTGTGCACCCCGTACATCCCGAACGCCCTGCCGTGCCCCCTGGCTCCCCACCAGCCACCTCCGGTCGTTCCGCACCGATTCGCGTCAACTCTCCGGCGCGGATGCTGCCATACCGGCCGGTAATTCAACAGAGCGACGGGCCCTTTAGTACGGGTGGGCGAGCACTTCTTTCCACGCACCCAGCCGATGGCCGAGGTTCACCCTGCGTTCACTCCCCTCCATCGGCGGCTTCACCTGATCTGCCTAATTTCGGCCGTACCGAGTGCGCGTCACGCCCGGAAGGCAAGCGCGACACGGCAGAAAACACGCCTCAACCGCACCCCCACGGCGGTCACCACACAGCTCACCACTTCGCACGCCGACGATGCGGCGCGCCCCAGGAAGGAATTCCCGACAGTGAAGCTTCAGCGCAAGAACCGGGTTCGCGCCCTCGCCGTTGGCGCTCTCGCCGTCTCCGGTGCCCTGGCCCTGACGGCGTGCGGCTCCGACGACACCACCGGCGGCAGCGGTGGCGGCAGCGCCGCCAAGACCTCGAACATCAAGTGCGAGGGCAAGGGCAAGCTGCTCGCGTCCGGCTCGTCCGCGCAGAAGAACGCCATGGACGTCTGGGTGCAGAACTACTCGGGCGCCTGCAAGGACACCGAGATCAACTACCAGCCGACCGGCTCCGGCGCCGGCGTGACCACCTTCCTGCAGGGCCAGACCGCCTTCGCGGGCTCCGACTCGGCCCTCAAGCCCGAGGAAATCACCAAGTCCAAGCAGGTCTGCAAGGGCGGCCAGGCCGTCGACCTGCCCATGGTCGGCGGCCCGATCGCGGTCGGCTACAACGTCCCCGGCGTGGACAACCTGGTCCTGGACGCCCCGACCCTGGCGAAGATCTTCGACTCGAAGATCACCAAGTGGAACGACGCCGCGATCAAGAAGCTGAACCCGGGCGCCAAGCTGCCGGACCTGAAGATCCAGGCCTTCCACCGCTCCGACGACTCCGGCACCACCGACAACTTCACCAAGTACCTCAAGGGTGCCGCGCCCGGCGACTGGAAGCACGAGCCGGCGAAGAAGTGGGAGGGCACCGGCGGCCAGGCGGCGTCCGGCTCGGCCGGCGTCTCCTCGCAGGTCAAGCAGACCAGCGGCGCGATCTCCTACTTCGAGCTGTCCTACGCGACCTCCGGCAAGATCCCCACGGTCAAGCTGAACACCGGCGCCAAGGCCCCGGTCGAGGCCACGGTCGACAACGCCTCCAAGGCCATCTCCGAGGCCAAGCAGGTCGGCAAGGGCAACGACCTGGCCCTGCAGCTCAACTACACCACCAAGGCCGAGGGCGCCTACCCGATCACCCTGGTGACGTACGAGATCGCCTGCGACAAGGGCAACAAGGCCGAGACCCTGCCGGCCACCAAGTCCTTCCTGACCTACGTCGCCAGCAAGGACGGCCAGGACGCCCTGAAGGCCCTCGGCTACGCCCCGCTGCCCACCGAGATCGCCGACAAGGTCCGCGCCACCGTCAAGACCCTCTCCTGACCCACCCGGGTGGCGGCCCGACCGTCGCCACACGGCCGAGGGGGCCCTTCCACAAGGGCCCCCTTCGGGCCGCCACCCGTCCGGTGCACCGCCGCGCCTGGAGTCCCCCGGGACTCCGCAGACCGGAGAATCCATGACTGCTTCTTCCATAGACAACCCGCCACCACCCGGAGACGTGCGTCCGTCCGTCTCGGGCAAGGCGGTCCGCCCCGGTGACCGGATCTTCCTCGGGCTCTCCCGGGGCTCCGGCATCGCCCTGCTGGTGATCATGGCCGCCATCGCGGTCTTCCTCACCTACCGGTCCGTGCTCGCCATCTCCGGCGACAAGGCCGACTTCCTCACCACGTTCGACTGGAACGCCACCGGCACCGAGCCGAAGTTCGGCATCGCGGTGCTCGCCTTCGGCACGGTCGTCAGCTCGGTGATCGCCATGCTGATCGCGGTCCCGGTCGCCGTCGGCATCGCGCTGTTCATCTCGCACTACGCCCCGCGCAAGCTGGCCTCGCCGCTCGGCTACGTCATCGACCTGCTCGCCGCGGTGCCCAGCATCGTCTACGGCCTGTGGGGCGCGCTCTTCCTCGTCCCGCACCTGTCCGGCCTCTACGGCTGGCTGAACGACTACCTCGGCTGGACCGGGATCTTCAGCTACTCCCAGGGCGCCGCCCGCTCGCTGTTCACCGTCGGCATCCTGCTCGCGATCATGATCCTGCCGATCGTCACCAGCGTCAGCCGCGAGGTGTTCCTCCAGGTCCCGAGGATGCACGAGGAGGCCGCGCTGGCCCTCGGCGCCACCCGCTGGGAAGTCATCCGGATGTCGGTGCTCCCCTTCGGCCGCTCCGGCGTCATCAGCGCCTCCATGCTCGGCCTCGGCCGCGCCCTCGGCGAGACCATGGCCGTCGCCACGGTCCTCTCGCCCAGCTTCCTGATCAGCGCCAGCCTGCTCGACCCGGGCGGCGGCACGTTCGCGCAGAACATCGCCAGCAAGTTCAGCGAGGCCGACCAGTTCGGCCAGGACGCCCTGATCGCCTCCGGTCTCGTCCTCTTCGTGATCACGCTGCTCGTCAACGGCGCGGCCCGCCTGATCATCGCCCGCCGCAAGGAGTACTCGGGAGCCGCCGCATGAGTATGGTGACGGACCGTCGTACGGTCGCCAACGGCCGCAATCCGCTCCCGGTCTCCCTCAAGCAGGCCCGGCTGCCCCGCTGGACCCCGCCGGTGCTCGCGCTGGTCGCGGTCGGCGTGGGCTGCGGCATCGGGCTGGCCGCCGGACTGGACAGCACCGTCCAGTGGGGCCTGATCGCCGCCCTGCTCTTCATCGGCGGCACCTTCGTGCTGTCCGCGGCCGTCGAGGGCACCCGGCAGGCCAAGGACCGGCTGGCCACCAGCCTGGTCTGGGTCGCCTTCCTGCTCGCCGTCGTCCCGCTGGCCTCCCTGCTCTGGGAGACCGTCGCCCGCGGCAGCAAGGTCCTGAACGGCTACTTCCTGTCGCACTCGATGGGCACCCTGCCGGACGCCATGCCCGGCGGCGGCATCTACCACGCGATCATCGGCACCCTGGAGCAGGTCGGCCTGGCCACCCTGATCGCCGCGCCGGTCGGTCTGCTCACCGCGATCTACCTCGTCGAGTACGGCCGCGGCCGGCTCGCCCGGGCCGTCACCTTCTTCGTCGACGTGATGACCGGCATCCCGTCGATCGTCGCCGGCCTGTTCATCCTGTCCGTGTGGATCCTGATCCTCGGCTTCGGCCCGTCCGGTTTCGCCGGGTCGATGGCGCTGGCCATCCTGATGATGCCGGTCGTGGTCCGCTCCACCGAGGAGATGCTCAAGCTCGTCCCCAACGAGCTGCGCGAGGCCTCGCTGGCCCTGGGCGTCCCCAAGTGGCGCACCATCCTCAAGGTCGTCCTGCCGACGTCGATCGGCGGCATCACCACCGGCGTGATGCTCGCCATCGCCCGCATCACCGGCGAGACCGCACCGGTGCTGCTCCTCGTGTGGGGCGCAAAGACGATCAACAACAACCCCTTCGAAGACGCCCAGCAGTCGCTCCCGCTGTACGTGTTCCAGCAGTGGCAGCAGGGTTCCGAGGCCTCCTACGACCGCGCCTGGGCCGCGGCACTGGTCCTCATCGCCTTCGTCATGATCCTCAACCTGGTGGCCCGCGGCATCGCCCGCTGGAAGGCCCCCCAGCACGCCGGTCGCTGACGCGGCCCACCCAGCGACCAGACGTACCCCCGCGAAAGAAGCAGTGATTTCCATGGCCAAGCGAATCGACGTCAGCGGCCTCTCCGCGTTTTACGGCGGCCACAAGGCCATCGACGACATCTCCATGACGATCGAGCCCCGCACGGTGACCGCCTTCATCGGCCCGTCCGGCTGCGGCAAGTCCACGTTCCTGCGCACCCTGAACCGGATGCACGAGGTCACCCCCGGCGGCCGCGTCGAGGGCAAGGTGCTGCTGGACGACGAGAACCTCTACGGCACCGGTGTGGACCCGGTCGCGGTCCGCCGCACCGTCGGCATGGTCTTCCAGCGCCCCAACCCGTTCCCCACGATGTCGATCTTCGACAACGTCGCGGCCGGGCTGCGGCTGAACGGCTCGTACAAGAAGAACGAGCTCAAGGACATCGTCGAGAAGTCCCTCAAGGGCGCCAACCTCTGGAACGAGGTCAAGGACCGGCTGAACAAGCCCGGCTCGGGCCTGTCCGGCGGCCAGCAGCAGCGGCTGTGCATCGCCCGCGCGATAGCCGTCGAACCGCAGGTGCTGCTCATGGACGAGCCCTGCTCCGCCCTCGACCCGATCTCCACCCTCGCCATCGAGGACCTGATCGGTGAGCTGAAGGAGCGCTTCACGATCGTCATCGTGACGCACAACATGCAGCAGGCGGCGCGGGTCTCGGACCGTACGGCGTTCTTCAACCTCGCGGCGGTCGGCCAGCCCGGCAAGCTGATCGAGATCGACGAGACCGAGCGGATCTTCTCCAACCCGTCGGTGCAGGCCACGGAGGACTACATCTCCGGCCGCTTCGGCTAGGCCCACCGGCCGGCCGCCCCAGAAACGTCCTGCGGTGCTGCATGGCGGTGCCACCGCAAGGCGAAGGGCCCGCCCCTCCTTCCCGGGGGCGGGCCCACTGCGTGGTGGTGGCCGGAGTGCTCGCCGGCCGGTGCGTCAGCCGAAGGCCAGCTGGATCAGCCAGAACGCGAGCGCCGCGACCAGTGCCGCCGCGGGCATCGTGATGAACCAGCCCATCACGATGTTCTTGGCGACGCCCCAGCGGACCGCACGCGAGCCCTTGGTCGAGCCGACGCCCATGATCCCGGCCGTGATGACGTGCGTCGTGGAGATCGGCGCGTGGAACATGAACGACGCGGTGTACATGACCGACGCGGCGGTGGTCTCCGCGGCGAAGCCCTGCGGCGGGTCCAGCTCGATGATCCGGCGGCCGAGGGTGCGCATGATCCGCCAGCCGCCCGCGTACGTACCGAGCGACAGGGTGATCGCACAGGCCAGCTTGACCCAGATCGGGATGGCCGCGTCCTTGTCCTCGACGTCGGCGATGACCAGGGCCATCACGACCACGCCCATGGTCTTCTGCGCGTCCTGCAGGCCGTGCCCGAGCGCCATGCCGGCGGCCGAGACGGTCTGCGCTATGCGGAAGCCCCGCTTGGCCTTGTGCGGGTTGGACCGCCGGAACAGCCAGAGGATGACGACCATGACCAGGTAGCCGAGCACCAGGCCGATCACCGGCGAGATGAACATCGGCAGGACGACCTTCTCGATCACCCCGGACCAGATCACCTCGGTCCCGCCGGCCAGCGCGGCGCCGACCATGCCGCCGAACAAGGCGTGCGAGGACGACGAGGGCAGGCCGAAGTACCAGGTGACGAGGTTCCAGGCCACCGCGCCGAGCAGCGCGGCGAACAGGATGCCCATCCCGTGGTTGCCGTGCGGGGTGGCGATCAGCCCTTCACTGACCGTCTTGGCGACGCCGCTGCCCAGGAAAGCACCGGCGAGGTTCATCACCGCGGCCATCGCCAGGGCGGCCCGCGGGGTCAGCGCCCGGGTCGAGACCGAGGTCGCGATCGCGTTCGCCGAATCGTGGAAGCCGTTGGTGTAGGTGAAACCGAGCGCGACCGCAATGGTCACGATGAGCGCGAAGGTGTCCATGGCGTAGGGCTCAGGACTCCTTGACCGCGATGGTCTCGACGGTGTTGGCGACGTGCTCGAACGCGTCCGCCGCCTCTTCGAGGATGTCCACGATCTGCTTGAGCTTGAGTACCTCGATGGCGTCGTACTTGCCGTTGAAGAGGTGCGCGAGCAGCTTGCGGTGGATCTGGTCGGCCTGGTTCTCCAGCCGGTTGACCTCGATCCAGTACTCGGTGAGGTTCGACATCGTCCGCAGGTTCGGCATCGCCTCGGCGGTCAGCTCCGCCGCCCGCGCCAGCACCTCGATCTGCTGCTCGACGCCCTTGGGCAGCTCCTCGACCTTGTACAGGACGACCAGGTCGACGGCCTCCTCCATGAAGTCCATGATGTCGTCGAGCGACGAGGCGAGGTTGTAGATGTCCTCGCGGTCGAACGGCGTGATGAACGAGGAGTTCAGCTGGTGGAAGATCGCGTGGGTCGCGTCATCTCCCGCATGCTCGGCCGCTCGCATCCGCTCGGAGATCTCGGCCCGTGCGGAGGCGTCCGCCCCGAGCAGTTCCATCAGGAGCTTCGAGCCCGTGACGATGTTGTCCGCGGAGGCGGCGAACATGTCGTAGAAGCTCGTCTCCCTGGGGGTCAGACGAAAACGCACGTGAAATCCTCGGGGTGCATCGGATTCGGTCGAGTTGATGCTAGGCGCATCATCCAGCCACTGCTAACCGGCATTCCTTCAGTGTCGCCCATCGGGCAGCATGCTCTGCACGGGGTACCACGAGTGCCCGCAAAGTTCGGTACCATATACCCACCAGGGGTATATAGATCGCCTAAATACCACGGGAGACGGCCATGACGACCACGGACGCCGACACCACCGGCCGCACCGCAGCCGCCGCGGCCGACCACTCCTCGCAGCCGGAAAACGACCCCCGAGGCACCACCCGCACCGTGACCGATACCGCAGAAACCTCCCCGGCCCACGGCGTCCACGGCTACGCACAGCAGAAGGACGCACACCTCAAGCGACTGCGCCGCATCGAGGGCCAGATCCGCGGACTGCAGCGGATGCTGGAGGAGGACGTCTACTGCATCGACATACTCACCCAGGTCTCGGCGAGCACGAAGGGCCTGCAGTCGTTCGGGCTCCAGCTCCTCGAGGAGCACCTGCGGCACTGCGTCGCCGACGCGGCGGTCAAGGGGCCCGAGGCCATCGACGCCAAGGTCCAGGAGGCCACCAAGGCCATCGAGCGGATGCTGCGGAGCTGACTGCGGGCTATCCACGTCCCGCGGCACCGGACGGCCCGCCGCCGGCCCCGCCCCCGGCTCCGTTCGCCTCCACGTCCAGCACCTCGTCGATACGGTCCGGGCTGAGCCGGTCCTCGCTCGCGGCCGCCGCCGCGATCATCAACTCACCGGTCAGATCGATCTCCACGAGGGCCACGTGGTCCTGGGCCGTCGAATGGCGGTGGCCGGCCACGGACAACACCTCCTCCTCCGGGCGCCTCGCACGCATGCGGTGGTACCGCCAGCGTAAGGACGGGCGCACGCCGCGCGCATGGCACGGAAGGACCATTTCCGCTCCCGGCGACCGGCCCTGACGGGCGGGGCCCCTACGGGGCCGCGGAGGCGATCTTGCCGGCGTAGATGTCCCGGCGGTCCGGCAGGCGGACCACGACGGGCGTCCCGAAACCGGACAGTTCGGTGGTCGACGTCACCGATGCCCCCTTGGGCGCGCCATTGGCGAAATGGAAGCTTTCGCGCACCTTGCGCAGCCGGCCCGCCTCGTCCAGATACACGTCGAACGGCACCACGTCGGTGGTGAACCCCTTCTCCGCGGCGACCAGCGCCGGCCCGCTCCGCGCCGAGGCGGCCCGCGCGGCCACCGCGATGTCCGTGGTCCCGCGGTAGTGCCGCACCGGCACGCCGTCCAGCCGCTCCTCGCCCTGGTACGTCACCTGCCGTGCGCCGCGCAGCAGTTCCGCCGCGGCGAGCGGATCGGTGGCGCCGCCGGTGACGAGGTTGCCGTCGGACAGTGCGGCGGTCTCCACCCGCACCCACTTGTCGGCCGGCACCCCGGCCCCCCGGTTCTTCATGTACAGCGCGCCGGGCGCGAGGATCTCGGTGATCGGCTGGCGGCCCTCGCCCGGCCGGCCCGCCGGGTCCGGGAGGACCACGACGAGCCGTCCGGTGGCGGTGGTGAAGTCGTAGCCGCCGGTGCCGCGGATGGCGACGCGGGTGCCGCCGCTGTCCGTCTCCATGGCCGTGCGGACCCGGGCCGAGCGGGCCCGGAGCAGGGCGTCGGCGCTGCCGCGGACCCGGGCGGCGGCCGCGGCGGCGGACCCGCCGGGCGGCTCGTGGTCGTCGGCCACGGCGCCTTCGGAGGAACAGCCCGCCGTCAGCAGTCCGACCGCCAGACCCGTCCCGCACGCCAGGGCCACGGCGGCCGCCCGGCCGCCCCGCCTGTCCTGCACCACCATCGCGTACGAGCCCCCTCGGCCGCTGTCTTCGGGACCGGCCTGGCCGGCCGGTCCGCTCGGGAGGGTCCGACGTCCCGCCCGTGCGCGCCTGACGTTCCGTCGACCGATCCGTTCAACGACCGTTGCGGGGGCTCGTCACGCTGGCGACATCCGAGGCGCGTAGCGTGGCGCGCGTGCCCGACCGAGCGCTGCATGCGACCTCCACCACCGAACGCGGCTCCTTCTGCACGGCCCGCTGCGCCTGCGGCTGGCGCGGGCCGGCCCGGCGCGCCCGCTCCCAGGCGCGGACGGACGCGGAGCGGCACGCGTCGGAGGCCGGCGACGGGCCCCGCCCCGAACACCCCGTGGAA
Source organism: Streptomyces endophytica (assembly GCF_026153355.1). Lineage (GTDB taxonomy): Bacteria > Actinomycetota > Actinomycetes > Streptomycetales > Streptomycetaceae > Streptomyces > Streptomyces endophytica. The sequence continues at coordinate 1,448,364 of NZ_CP110636.1, forward strand.
TGAGGGAATCCGTTCCGGGAACCCCCAACGCCCCTCACGCATCTGCCTAGTGAGGGAAGCAACAGCGGTCCCGTGACCGCCCCGCGACGACCAGCCGGGCCACCGGCAACCGGGGCAGGACCGTTCGACATCGAGGGGATCCATCCCAGTGAAGCGGCGCACACTCCTGCAGACCGGCGGCGGACTCGCGGCGACCTCGGTCGTCTGGGCCACCGGTTGCGACAACAAGAGCGGCGGGACGGGCGCGGCCTCCTCCTCCGCCACGGCCGGCTCCGACGCACTGCAGACCAACGCGGCATCCGTCCCCGCACGGATCGCCGCCGGCCGGGCCACCCCGGCCTCCTGGACGGCGCTCGGCAAGAGCCTGGACGGCAAGCTCGTCCGCGCCTCGGACGCCGCCTACGCGGCCGCCCGGCGGCTCTACAACACCCGCTACGACGACCTGAAGCCGTCGGCGATCGCGTACGTCAAGCACCCGGCCGACGTCGCCGAATGCCTGGCGTTCGCCCGCCGGTACGGCACCCAGGTCGCGATCCGCAGCGGCGGCCACTCCTACGCGGGCTGGTCCAGCGGCAACGGCAAACTCATCATCGACGTCTCCGCGCTGGCGAAGGTGGGCGCGCCGTCCGGCGGCGTGACCCGCATCGGCGCCGGCGCCAAGCTCATCGACGTCTACCAGGGCCTGGCGGCGCACGGCGTGACGATACCCGGGGGCTCCTGCCCCACCGTCGGGATATCCGGGCTCACGCTCGGCGGCGGCCACGGCGTGGTCTCCCGGGCGTACGGGCTGACCTGCGACAGCCTGGTCGGCGCGACCGTCGTCACGGCGGACGGGAAGACCGTCGACTGCGACGCCAAGCAGCACGCGGACCTGTTCTGGGCGCTGCGCGGCGCCGGCAACGGCAACTTCGGCGTGGTCACCGAGCTGCGCTTCCGTACGCATCCGGCGCCGCGCGCGGTGATGGCGTACATCACCTGGCCGTGGGCCAAGGCGGCGAAGGTGGTCGCGTCCTGGCAGAAGTGGGGGCCGGTGCAGGCGGACGAGATATGGTCCGCCTGCCATCTCGACGCCCGGCCCGGCGGCACCCCGGGGGTGTCGGTGGCGGCGTTCTCCCTGGGGACGTACGGCGATCTGAAGAACGCCGTGGACCGGCTCGCCGACCAGGCGGGCGGCCCCGGCCCGGCGTCCACCGTGCACCTGACCCCGATCGGCTACCTGGACGCCATGGAGAGCTACGCGGGCTGCTCGTCGAAGACCTCCGCGCAGTGCCACATGCCGGGTTCGCTGCCCGGGCACACCGGCGGCGGCCAGCTGGGCCGCGAGACCTACGCGGCCCGTTCGCACTTCTTCGACCGTTCGCTGTCGGCGGCCGGCATCCGGACCCTGATGGACCAGATCGAGCGCGGCGGCCGCAAGGGCGTCGCCGGGAACGTGGCGCTGACCGCGCTGGGCGGGGCGATCAACCGCGTGGGCCGCACCGACACCGCGTTCGTGCACCGCGGATCGCGGTTCCTGGCCCAGTACTTGACGTCCTGGCCGGCGAGCGGCTCGCCCGGCACCCGCACAGCGTGGCTGGATTCCTTCCATGACGCGATGCGCCGGTACTCCTCGGGCGCCGCGTACCAGAACTACACCGACCCGAACCTGACCGACTGGAAGACCGCCTACTACGGGGCGGCCGCCGGACGGCTCGCCCAGGTCAAGAAGACCTACGACCCGCAGCGGCTGTTCAGCACCTTCCCGCAGGCGCTCTGAGCCCGCCGGCGGACATACGGACGGCCCGGCCCCCGCGTGGGGTCCGGGCCGTCCGCATCCGCCAGGTCTTCGTTCCCGTAAGGGGGGCCGGGCCGGTGGGCGTCCGTCAGGCCGCCAGGTCCTTGTCCCGCTCCTTGGGGCCGCGCGGCAGCGCCGGTCCGGAGGCGACCACCCGGCTGCCCTCGCCGTCCTGGCCGGGACGGCCGTCCGCCGGCACGCCGGGCGCGCGGACCAGCCAGAACACCTTCGAGCGGCCGATCGCGGTGGTGAGCGGCACCAGCAGGGCCTGGGCGAGCGGCGCGAGCAGCAGGGCGACGGCGGTGCCCAGCGCGAAGCCGCCGATCACGTCGGTCGGGTAGTGGACGCCCATGTAGACGCGGCAGAAGCCCTCCGCGAGCGCCAGCGCGATGCCGATCAGGCCGTAGGTGCGGTGCGCGATGAACAGCCCGACGCCGACCGCCATGGTCAGCGTGGCGTGGTCGCTGACGAACGAGAAGTCGCTCTTGCCGGGGATCAGCACCGCCAGTCCGGCGTGGTCCTTGAACGGCCGGGGCCGCTCGACGAACTCGCGGATCGGGATGTTGGCCAGCAGCGCGATCCCGGCCGCCAGCGGGGCCCACACCAGGCCGGCGACGGAACCGGCGGCGCCCGGCCGGCGGCGCGCTGACCACCAGGCGATCAGGCACAGCACAGCGAGGGCGGCGATGATGCCGTACTCGCCGATGTACTCCATGGCCTTGTTGACCCAGTGGGGGGCGTCCTTCGCGAGGCCGTTGATGCCGTCGAGCACGTCGACGTCGGGGTTCGGCCCCTCGAATGCGAGTCCAGCCATCTACCGCGGCCCTTATCTTTCGCGCGCGCGTGCGCCGTCCGTGTGCTGCCAACCCCCGTGGTCGTCGAGCGTGTGCTGCTGCGAGCTGCTACGTCCCCACGCCTAGGAAACGTGATGACCGCCCCGGTCGTTCCACTCTCCACCGGATGATCACCAGGACGTTATCGAAGCTTGACTCATCACTGCAGTTCAGGGCCCTATGTTCACGCAGCGTTCGCGGCGGGCAGCGCTTTTGCGCCATCCGAGGTGACGCGGGTCGCCCCGATGTAGTCCGGTGTGTCGATCTTGTCGAACCGGATCACCGCCCCGGTGTACGGCGCGTTGATCATGTACCCGCCACCGACGTAGATGCCCACGTGGTGGATCGAGCGCGGATCGTTCAGGTCGTACGCGAAGAACACCAGGTCCCCGGGAGCAGCTCGCTCCGCTTCGGATGGGGCCCGGCGTTCCACTGGTCGTTCGCCACCCGCGGCAGCTCGATGCCCACCGAGTGGTACGCGGCCTTGGTCAGCCCGGAGCAGTCGAACCGCCCGCCCTGCGCGGCCGTGCCCGTCCCGCCCCACAGATACGGCCGGCCGAGCTTGTCCTGCGCGTAGTAGATGGCCCCGGCGGCCTGCCGGGACGGCGCCACCGGCCCGCGCGGCGCCTCGAAGCTCTTGGCCAGGGTCGTGATGGTCTTCACGTAGTTCTGGGTCTCGCGGTACGGCGGGACGCCGTTGTACTGGATGACGCGGTACGCACCGGCGTTGTAGGCGGCCAGCATGTTGTGCGTGGCGTCGCCCGGCGCCTTCTTCACGTAACTGGCCAGCTCGCAGTCGTACGAGGCGGCCGACGGGATCGCGTCCTCCGGGTCCCAGACGTCCTTCTTCCCGTCACCGTTGCCGTCGATGCCGTGCGTCTGCCAGGTGCCCGGGATGAACTGCGCCATGCCCTGCGCGGCCGCCGGGCTCTGCGCCTTGGGGTTCCACCCGCTCTCCTGATAAAGCTGCGCCGCCAGCAGCGCGGGGCTTATGGCCGGACAGAGCGTGCCCCACTTCTGCACCAGATCCTGGTACGCGGCCGGCACCGCACCCTTCGCCAGCCCGAGCGCCCGCCCGCCGACCCCGGCCAGCCCGGCCGCCGCCACGTACGTACCGATCACGAGCAGCCCGAGCAGGAGCACCAGCCCCGACCCGAGCCCACCGGCCACCCAGAATTTCCGCACCCCCCAACCCTCCCCCATTCAGGCGCGGTTCACTGCCTTTTTCCGGCCGTGCGGTGCGCGTCGCGCGTCACACCGGCGGCGCAGGGGGCGCGCCGCCCCGGACGCGATCCCGCTCACATCCGCCCCGCGCGGCACCCGGCACACCGCCGGATGAGCGACACTGCACGGGACACCCGAACCAGGACGAGAGCCATGGACCCGAACAATCAGCGGCAGATGAACCGTCACCTGTGGTGGCGGGTGGCGTACTTCCTCTTCGCGATCCACCTGGTGGCCCTCGTCATGGTCTTCGCCATGACGCACGCACCGAAGTAGCCGGAGCGGCCGTCCGCGGCACCTCCCCGCCGCACCGATGATCATTGCTCACGGTTATCCCCCGTGATACACACAGTGAGACCCGTCGGCTCAATGGGTGGTCCGCACCCGCGCGTACACGCCACCCCCATGGGATCCGTCGAAGAAAGGCGTCAAGTCGACTTCTGACGGCGTCTTTGTCAGCGAAGATAGAGGGCGAAGGGAACGGCCGACCTGCGCCGGCCGGCGCAGCGGCATCATCAACGACCCATAAAGGGGCGGTGAGTTCACACATGGCGCAGATGTCACACATGGTCCTTGCAGCCGAGAAGGGCGACATCACCACCATCATCGGCGGAATCGCCCCGGACTGGGGCCCGTTCGGAAGCCTGGGCAACGAGGCCCGCGTGATGGTCGAAGTGGTCATGGCGGTGGCGATCCTGCTGTGCCTCGGCATCGCGATCTGGGGCGCCGCCAAACAGCGCATCGGCGCCACCGCGCTGCGCGACACGTTCAGCGCCGAACAGGGCAAGGGCCTGATCGTGGCCGGCCTGACCGGCGTCTTCATCATCGGCTCGCTGGGGACGCTGTTCACCATCGTGTACGGAATGGCGGTGTAGCGCCGCCGGGGCCGGGCGGGGCCGGGTCGAGATCCGGGCGGGTCGAGATCCGGGCGGGGCGGAATCCGGGCGGCGCGGAATCCGGGCGGGGCAGGGAGCGGTCCGAGGCCGCAGCGGCGCGACACCGAGGCCGGTCCGGTCCGATACCGCGGCCGGGGCGGTCCGGTACCGCCGCCCCTGGGCGCACCCGAGCAGGCGTCCTTCCCCGCGCCGCACCCCCTGCGCCCCCGCCCGTCCTCCCTCCGCCGTCCCGTGCCCCCGCCCGCTCCCACCCGGCCGCACCTCCCCCGCGAAGGCCCCCTGTGAAGGCCCCATGCTGACGCCCACTCACCCCGGTCCACCGGGCCCGCCACGCGCCCTTCGCACGCCCGCCACCAGCGGGCCGATTGGGTTGCCCGCCGGGCGGGGACAGGTGGATCCGGGGGAAGGAAGGCCCGAAAAGGCGCAAGAGGGCGACGGCCGACGCGGAGCGAGGCGATGAGTACAAATAACCCACAGTCCCCCATTCGCCTCCGCGGCACCGCATCTGAGGACCCGTCACCGTGAGATCTACTCGTATCCCCGCGCCCGAGCTGCCGCCCGCGCGGCTACGGTCATATGTGGGCGGCACAACGACGGCACGGACGGCGACGGCGCCAGAGGCAGAGGGGGCACAGGGGCGATGAGTCTCAGCGACGACGGAGGCTACGGCGGCGACGGCCACCGCGGCCCCGAGACGGGCCAGACCCGCACCAGACTTCCCGACGGCGGCGGCGACCCCTACGGCCCGGGACGCCGGCCCCGGGGCGGGCTGTCCAGCCGCAACCTCATCACGGTCGTCGGCGTGATCGTCCTGCTCCTCGCGGCCATCGCCTTCGCCAACCGCGGCGACAGCGGCAGCACCGGCTCCGACACCTCCGGCGACTCCCCCAAGAACGCCCCCGGCCCCGCCCGCCCCACCACCCCGACCGGCACCAAGCCCGTCACCACGAAGAACGGCGGCATCGGCGCGGGCTTCCCCAAGACGGAACAGGGGGCGCAGTCGGCGGCGGCGAATTATGTGGTGGCGCTGAGCAGCGACGGAATGTACAACGCCGCCAGGCGGCAGGAGATCGCCAAGACGGTCTACGCGCCGTCCGTGGCCGCGGCGCGGAAGAACGACCTCGACAAGGCATACGCCAACCCCGCCTTCCTCGGCCGGATCGGCCTCAAGCCCGACGGCACCGCTCCCAAGGGCATGACGTTCGTTTCACGGGCGAATCCGGTCGGCACCAAGGTGGAATCGTTCAAGGGCGACACTGCCAAGGTCTCCGTCTGGTACTCCGCCCTGTTCGGGCTCGCAGGCACGAAGTCACAGAATCCCGTGACAGAGAGCTGGTACACGAACACCTTCGACCTTAAGTGGCTGAACGGGGACTGGAAGGTCACCGACTTCACCCAGAAAAGCGGGCCTGCTCCCATCGGGCGCGACCAATCCGCTGCCTCGGCGGAGGACATGACCAAGGCCGTGCAAGGCTACGGAGGTTTCACGTATGCCCGGTAAGTCGATGCATCGCCGTGCGGTCTCGGTTCTCGCCCTGCTGGCGAGCGCGCAGACCTTCGCCGTCTTGCTGGCGACGCGCGCCATGGCTGCCCCGTCTCCCACCCCGACAGGCTGTGGCGTCTTCAGCGGTCCGGCCCAACAGGACTGCGAACAGCAACACCAAACCGGCGGCGGCACTCCCCCCACCAACCCCCTCGACAACAACCCCCTCGACCCCCTCGAATCCCTAGCCAAAGGCTGTGCCAAAGCCGCCGCCTGGATCGTGAACAAGCTTTCCGAGGCCGTGAACGCCACCTCGCAGGTGGACTTCACGAATGCGGCGTTCCTGCGGCAGTACGCCGTCGTGTTCGCCGCGTCCACCGTGCTGACGCTCGTGCTGTGGCTGCTCGCCGTGGCCAAGCGGGCGGTGCGGGGGGTGCGGCTGACGGAGGCGATCAGTGAGGCGGTCGGGTTCCTGTGGCTGACCGTGCTGGCGTCGGCGTTCACGCCGTTGATCCTTTACACCGTCGTGTCGGCGACGGACGGGGTGACCGCGATCATCGCGAAGGGGACGGGCGCACAGACCGACACCTTCTTCGGGTCGTTCTCGCAGGCGCTCACCAAGGGCACCGACATCGGCGGCGGGCCGATCATGCTGATCGTGGTCAGCCTGGTCTCCGTGCTGGCCGCCGGTGTGCTGTGGCTGGAGCTGGTGATCCGGGCCGCGCTGCTGTACGTCGGGGCGCTGCTCGGCACGGTGGTGTACGCCGGGCTGGTCGACAAGAACATGTGGGGGCACGTGCGCCGCTGGGCGGGCATCATGATCGCCGTGATCATGGTGAAGCCGGTGATCGTGATCGTGCTGGGCATCGCCGGGGCGCTCTCCGGCGACAAGGGCCCGAACGCCATCTCGGCGGTGGTGTCCGGTCTCGCCATCATCCTGCTGGCGATCTTCGCGAGCGCGGTGATCTACCGGTTCGTCCCGGGCTTCGGCGACGAGATCGCCGCCTCGCGGAACAACCGGATGAGCCGGGGCGCGGAGAACGCCGCCGCCGCGGTGCTCAGCTCGCCCGCCGCGCTGGTCTCGCAGGGCATCAAGACGCACAGCACCCGCCGCGCGGGCGGGGACGGCGGCCAGCCGCAGGGCGCGCAGGGCGGCCAGTCCCGGCCGGCCGACGCCGTCTCCGGCGGCGTCGCCGCGCACAGCTCCCGCACCGGCGGCGGCCGCGGCCCGTCCCCCGCCGCCCCCGCTCCCCGTACGAATCCCGGCCCCGGCCCGAGCAGCAGCGCCCGCACCGGCAAGACAGCAGGAGGTGACGGGCGTTGAGCACCCAGTCCCACCCGGTCGCACCCCGCCGTACGTATCTGATCGGCCGCGCCCGGCCGAACGCGATCGTCGGCAAGAACCGCGAGACCGGCGAGATCGCGCTGATCATCGCGGGCGCGTTCCTCGGCATGATGTGCGGGCTGCTGGTGCCCATGCTGCCGCTGCGGATCGTGAGCCTCACCGGTTTCCCGATGCTGGGGCTCGCCGCGGTCTACGTGCCGTACAAGGGCCGTACGTTCTACCGGTGGTTCGAGATCCGGCGCAGTTTCCGGCGCACGGTCCGCAAGGGCGGCGCGGTCTACCGTTCCGGCGCGGCGGAGGCCGGCACCCGGCTGGACGGCCGCGAGGTGGAGATCGGCCCGCCGCCCGGCATCGGCCGGATCAACTGGCTCAGCGCGCCGTTCGGCCCGGACGAGATCGCGGTGCTGCTGCACGCCGACCGGCGGACGGTGACCGCCGCGATCGAGATCGAGGGCCCGGGCGTCGGGCTGCGGGACAGCGAGGACCAGGAGGCGCTGGTCGACCGGTTCGGGACGCTGCTGAAGCACGTGGCCAACGGCGACGGCTTCGTGACGCGGCTGCAGATGCTGGCGCGGACCCTCCCGGCCGACCCGGACGCGCACGCCAAGGACGTCGCCCAGCGGGGCGACCGGACGTCCCCGCAGTGGCTGCGGGACTCCTACGACCAGCTGCAGTCGATGGTGTCGACGAGCAGCGAGCAGCACCGCGCGTACCTCGTCGCCTGTATGCACTACACCCGCGAGCTGGCCTCCGAGGCGCACACCATGGCGCGGGCCGGCCGGATGCACCAGGGCGGGCTGCTGCGCAAGAAGCTCGACCGGGACGCCGGGCTCGCGGTGGTGATGGCCCGTGAGCTGACCGACATCTGCGCCCGGCTCGCGGAGGCCGACATCCGGGTCCGCCAGCCGCTCGGCCAGGCCCGGCTGGCGTCCCTGGTGCACTCGATGTACGACCCGGACCACCCCATCGACCACATCCAGGCGATGAGCAAGCGCAACGCCTGGCCGGCCGAGCTCGACGCGATGGAGCCGACGTACCTCCAGGCGAAGACCCGGGAGTCGTCGACCCGGGCGCCCTGGTGCCACGCCACCGCCTGGGTCAAGGAGTGGCCGCTGACCCCGGTGGGCGTCAACTTCCTCGCGCCGCTGCTGGTCCACACCCCGGACGTGATCCGTACGGTCGCGGTCTGCATGGACCTGGAGCCCACCGAGGTCGCCATCGAGCGGATGCTGACGGAGAAGACCAACGACGACGCCGAGGCGAGCCGCGCGGCGAAGATGAACCGGGTGGTCGACCCGCGGGACGTCGCCCACCACGGCCGCGTCGACCAGCGCGGCGAGGACCTGGCGTCCGGCGCGGCCGGCGTCAACCTCGTCGGCTACCTCACCGTCTCGTCCCGGTCACCGGAGGCACTGGCCCGGGACAAGCGGACCATCCGGGCGTCGGCCGGCAAGTCGTACCTCAAGCTGGAGTGGTGCGACCGGGAGCACCACCGGGCGTTCGTCAACACCCTGCCGTTCGCGACCGGGATCCGCCGCTAAAGCCGCTGGGAGGCGCGTACGTCATGGCCATGCTCGATCCGCTCGGAGCGCTCACCGAGGCGTTCACCAGCTTCCTGTTCGGGAAGGTGGAGACGACACGGCTGCCGGTACGCACCTCCACCGGACAGGCCCAGGCGGTCTATCTGCCCACCGCCGCGCCCGGCCTCGGCGACTCCGGCGTGATCATCGGCCGTGAGGTCTACAGCGGCAAGGGCTACATCTACGACCCGTTCCAGCTGTACGGCCAGCAGCTGCCGGCCCCGCACTGGCTCGTGCTCGGCGAGTCCGGCAACGGCAAGTCCGCGCTGGAGAAGACGTACGTGCTGCGGCAGCTGAGGTTCCGGGACCGGCAGGTCGTGGTGCTCGACGCGCAGGGCGAGGACGGCGTCGGCGAGTGGAACCTCATCGCCCAGGAGCTGGGGATAACTCCCATCCGGCTGGACCCGACCGCGGCGCTCAACGGCGGCATCCGGCTCAACCCGCTCGACCCGTCGATCACCACGACCGGCCAGCTGGCCCTGCTGCGGACGATCATCGAGGTGGCGATGGGTCACGGCCTCGACGAGCGGGCCGGCTTCGCCCTCAAGGTCGCCCATGCGTACGTCAACGAGACGATCACCGACCGGCAGCCGGTGCTGACGGACATCGTCGAGCAGCTGCGGCATCCGGAGGCCGAGTCGGCCGAGGCGATGAACGTCGACATAGACGACGTGCGGGCCTGGGGCCTGGACGTGGCGCTGGTGCTGGACCGGCTGGTCGACGGTGACCTGCGCGGCATGTTCGACGGGCCGACGTCGGCGGGCATCGACCTGGACGCCCCGCTGATCGTCTTCGACCTCTCGCACATCGACCGCAACTCCATCGCGATGCCGATCCTGATGGCGATCGTCGGCGTCTGGCTGGAACACACCTGGATCCGCCCCGACCGGAAGAAACGCATCTTCCTGGTCGAGGAGGCCTGGCACATCATCAACTCGCCGTTCGTGGCGCAGCTCTTCCAGCGGCTGCTGAAGTTCGGCCGCCGGCTGGGCCTGTCGTTCGTGGCGGTCGTCCACCACCTGTCGGACGTGGTGGACGGCGCGGCCGCGCGGGAGGCCGCGGCGATCCTGAAGATGGCCTCGACCCGGACCATCTACGCGCAGAAGGCCGACGAGGCGCGGGCCACCGGCCGGGTGCTGGGCCTGCCGCGCTGGGCCGTGGAGATCATCCCGACCCTCACGCCCGGCATCGCGGTCTGGGACGTCAACGGCAACGTCCAGGTCGTCAAGCACCTCATCACGGAGGCCGAACGGCCGCTGGTCTACACCGACCGGGCGATGACCGAGTCGTCCCCGCTGCCGGCGGACGACGACACCCGGGCCGCCCTCAACGCGGCGGCGGACGCGGAGGCCGAGGCGCGCGCCGAGGCGATGGCGATGGAGCGCCGGTGGAGAGACGAGTCGAGCGAGACGGTGGCGTGAGGCGCGGATACGACGACGGGCCCTACGACGGCCGGCACGGCGAACGGTACGACGACCGGCGGGACGACGACCGGGACGGGTGGTACGGAGGTCCGCACCACCCGGACCGCCCGGACCGCCCGCACCCCCGCGACCGGCACGGCGGCCGGGGCCGGGGCATCCCGGACTCCCTGCTGGTCGGCCTGCTCGCCTTCCTGCTGGGCCTGACCCTGCTGGTGTGGACGGCGACCGGGCTGGCCGGGCTGTTCGCGCACGGCGCCTGGCCGGCGGGCGTCGACTACTCCGGTACGCCGCTGGCCCTGCGCCATCTGGTGTCCGCGCCGCACGACATGGCCGCCGCCTGGCCGGGCACCCCCAAGGGCCAGCTCTCCGGGTACGGCCTGTTCTGGGGCATCCTCATCGGCGAGCTGATGGTCCTGCTGGTCCTGACGATCTTCACGATGGGTACGGTCACCCGCTACCGCGCCGTACGGGCCGCCCGCCGGGCCAGGGCCCGGGCGTCGGCACGGGCGGCACGGGCGGGGCTCGTCGAGGACGCGCCGGCCGAGCCGGTCGCGGCGGCCGCTCCGGCGACACCGGCCGCCCCCGCCGCACAGCCCGTACCGGCCGTCCCGGACGCGCAGGCCGTCCCGGAAGCCCCGGCCGTACCGGACGCGCAGACCGTTCCCGGGACACCGGCCGATGCGGCCGCCCCCGCCCCGCCCGGCCCCGTCCCCGAGCAGCGCACCGCGTCCCCGGGCGGGCCCGGCGCGGTCGCCGCGCCCGGTGAACCGGCGCTCCCCCGCGTCGAGTTCACCGCCGACCGGGCCGCCGCCCGGGCCGCCGCCAGCACCGTCGCGGCCGCGGCCCCCGGCGCGCTGATCGTGGCCACCACGGACCCCGCGCTGTGGGCCGGGACCAAGGACGCCCGGGCCAAGCTCGGTCCACTGCTGACCTACGACCCCACGCACCGCCTCGACACCCCGGCCCGGATGCGCTGGTCGCCCACCGCCGGCTGCGAGGACCTCGCCACCGCGGCCGCGCGCGCCGCCGCCCTGCTGGCCCCCGTACGCCCCACCAGCTCGCTGGACTCGGCGCTCGCGGACGCCGCGGAGACACTGCTGCGCTGCTGGCTGCACGCCGCCGCGGTGGACGGCCGGCCGTTCCGGCAGCTGCACCGCTGGGCGCACGCCGCGGGCGGCGCGCAGGAACCGGTGCGGATCCTGCGCACCAGCGCCCAGGCGTCCGCCGGGCAGGCCGGTGAGCTGGAGTCGGTGCTCACCGCGCACGCCGAACGCCGGGAAGCGGCAAAGGAGTTGGTCGGGCGGGCGCTGGGCGCGCTGTCGTCGATCCACATCCGGGACGCCTGCAATCCGCTGCGCGCGGATTCGCTCCTTCTCGAATCATTCATCGACGAAGGGGGAACGCTCTACGTGGTAGGCGAGCCCGTCGAGGATCCGCGTACCGACCCGGGTGCGATGCCGCTGCTCACCGCACTCCTCTCGTACGTGGTCGAGCACGGCCGCCGCATGGCCGAACGGTCATCCGCCGGTCGGCTCGACCCACCACTCACCCTCGTCCTGGACGACATCGCGGCCCTCGCGCCGCTGCCCGCGCTACCCGACCTGCTGGAGGCGGGCCGGACGCGCGGCCTGTTGACGCTCGCCACCCTGCGCTCCGCGGAGCAGGCCCGGGCCCGCTGGCCGCACCGCTCCCTGCCGGTCTGAGGCCGCCCGGTCCGGTGCCGCGACGACGGCCCGCGCCAGGTCCGGCCAGTGCCCGGTGAGGTAGAAGTGGTCGCCGCCCGGGAAGACCCGCAGCCGGAAGTCCCCGGCGGTGTGCGCGCGCCAGGCCGCCGCGTCGTCCACCGCCACCAGCGGGTCGGCGTCCCCGACCAGCGCGGTGAGCGGGGTGTCGAGCGGCGGGCCGGCGCGGTGCCGGTAGGTCTCGACGGCCTTGTAGTCGCTGCGGACCACGGGCAGTGCCATGGCCAGCAGTTCCCGGTCGTCCAGCACCCGGGGGTCGGTGCCCCGGGTGCGGCGGATCTCCTCGATCAGCCCGTCGTCGTCCCGCAGGTGGACGGTGCCGCCGCGGACCCGGGAGGGCGCCCAGGCACCGGAGACAATGAGCCGCAGCGGCAGGCCGGCGCCGGTCCGTTCCAGCAGCCGGGCCACCTCGTAGGCGATCAGCGCGCCCATGCTGTGCCCGAGCAGGACCAGGGGCTGCCGCCCGGCGAGCGGCAGCAGTCCCCGAAGGCCCGGGCCGCCAGCTCGCGCAGGTCCTCCAGGCGCTCCTCGTGGAGGCGGTCGTGGCGGCCCGGGTAGCGCACCGCCAGCACCTCGTACGGGCCGGCCCCCTCCTCGGCGGCGGCCGCCGCCACCGCCTTGGCGAGCGGCCGGAACGCGGCCGCGCCACCGCCGGCGTGCGGGAAGCACACCACCCGGGCGGCCGGCGGCGCCCCGTCCGCGGGCGGCGCCGGGCCCAGTCTGCGCAGCCACCGGCTACATTCCACGGGTGTAGCCCCCGTCGACGGTCAGGCTCTGCGCGGTGATCGCCGCCGCCCGGCCGGACACCAGGAACCCGATCAGCTCCGCGGCCTCCCGCGCCTCGACCAGCCGGCGCAGCGGGATGCCCTTGCGGGCCTGGCGCAGCATCCGGGCCGGGTCGGCGCCGATCTCGTCGGCCTGCGCGGCGAGTTCGCGGCGCAGCATGGGCGTGTCGATCCAGCCGGGCAGGACGGCGTTGACCGTGATGCCGCGGGCCGCGAGGTCCAGGGCGAGGCCCTTGGTGTAGCCGATCAGGCCGTGCTTGGAGGCGCAGTAGGCGGTGTTCCGCATCTTGCCGGCCTTGCCGAGGATCGACGAGACGTTGACGATCCGCCCGTGGGCGACGAGGTATTCCAGGCAGGCCGCGGTGACCGCGAAGGTGCCGTGCAGGTTGATGTCCAGCACCCGCAGCCAGGTGGTCTCGTCGTCGGGCCCGTTCTCGTCGGCCACGCCGGCGTTGTTGACGAGGATGTCGAGGGTGCCGGCGGCCCGCAGTTCGGCGCGGAGCCGCCTGCGGACCAGTTCCCGGTCGCGCAGGTCCGCGGCGACCGCCACGGCGGTGGCGCCCAGGCCGGCGGCCTCCTTGACGACCGTCTCCAGCTGCCCGGCGTCCCGGTCGAGGAGGATCAGCCGGGCGGCGCCGGCCTCCGCCAGCAGCAGGGCCGTCTCCCGGCCGATGCCCTGGGCCGCGCCGGTCACCACGGCCGTCTTCCCGGCCAGTTCGCCGGGCGCCGGACCGCCGCCCGGCCCGCCCGGAACCCCGGTCGTTGTCACGTCATCGGTCATGGTCGTCGTCCCCTCACGCCATCTTCAGGCCGCCGTCGATGTGGAGCACCTCGCCCGTCGCGTACGTATTGCGCGGGCTTGCCAGGTACGCCACGGCGTCGGCGATCGTCTCGGGTTCGGCGTAGGACTTCACCAGCAGCCGGCGCATGATCTCGTCCTCGCCGTGGCTGCGGATGGTGTCGGTCATCTCGGTGTTGATGACGCCGGGGGCGACCGCGTTGACCAGGATCCCGCGGGACGCGAGCTCCACCGCCATCGCCTTGGTGAACGCCTCCAGACCGCCCTTGGCCGCCGCGTAGTTGGACTGCCCGCGGCCCGGCTTGGAGGCCGCCGACGAGGAGATGTTGACGATCCGGCCGTAGCGCTGGCGCATCATCAGGGGCGCCACGGCCTGGACGGTGAGCATCGGCGCGACGAGGTTGGTGGCCAGCACCTGCTCGATGTCCTTCAGGCTCTGGTTGACCAGCAGTTCGTCGCGGGTGATGCCGGCGTTGTTGACCAGGACGTCGATCCGCCCGAAGGCGGCGCGTACGCCCGCGACCAGTTGCTGCGGCACGTCGGGGTCGGAGACGTCCCCCTGGATGAGCTCGACGCGGCGGCCGAGCGCGGCGATCCGCTCGGCGGCCGCTTCCGCCTCGCGGGTGGCGCTGCGGTAGTTGAGCGCGATGTCGCAGCCGCCCTCCGCCAGTTTCAGGGCGATGGCCCGGCCGATGCCCCGGCTGCCGCCGGTCACCAGCGCCACCTGGCCTTCGAATTCCATGATGTCCTCTCGCAAGTCGGTGCGGTCCGGTCTCAGACCGAGTGGGCGCTCTTGTAGTCGGCCAGCCGCAGCCCGTGCGCGTCGGCCAGCGCCGCGATGTCGATGACCTGCTGGCGGCTGATGTTCCCGTACGAGTAGTGCTGGTCCAGGCCCGCCAGGCCCATCAGCGCGGTCTCCGCCATGCAGGCGAACAGCTGGCCGGCCTCCAGGAAGGCGCGCGCCGACGGGTGCAGGCTCTCGCCGTTCGGCGTGGCGACGATCCCGCCGAGCATGTACGCCAGGTCGGGCCGCTGCTCGGGCACACCCGGCACCACGTTGTTGGGCACCGCGATGTCGCAGATCACCGCGCCGTCGGCGAAGTGCTCGCCGGTCAGGAACGGTTCGGGGCTGTTGGAGGCGGCAAGCACCAGCTGCGCCTCGCGCAGCGCCGCGCTGTCCTGGGTGACGGTCAGGAACGGGTCGCTGCCGTAGCGCTCCTGAAGGTGCTCGGCGATGGCCCGGCCGCGCCCGGCGTCGTCGCCGCCCGGCCCCTCGGCCAGCCACTTGGTGATCAGCGGCTCCTCCGCGAGCCGCGCCGGGATGCCGGTCAGTTCGCCGCCGGCCGCGATCCGCGACCAGCACTCCTGGTAGATGCCGTGCACGGTGTTGCGCAGCCGCCGGACGGAGCCGTCGCGGCGGCTGCCGACCAGCACGATCCGCCCGAGCCGCTCGGCGAACAGCTGGCTGTAGACCGACGCGATGTTGCCGGCCGCGCCGACCACGGCCAGCGTGGCGTCCTCGACCTTCCAGCCGCGGTCCCGCGCGCCCCGCTCCATCGCCTGCACACCCATCGCCACGGTCAGCGCGTTGCCGCTGGTCAGCGCGATGCCCGGGACCTGCAGCGAGGTGCAGTTGTTCGTGACGATCGAGGTGTACATGCCCAGTCCGGCCGCCGCGCAGCCGTCGTCGCGGGCCGCCTGCACCCGCTCCTCGATGTCCGCGCGGATCCCCGTCACGTCACCGGACGCAAGATAGCCGCCCATCTGCTCGGACGACACCATCAGCGGGTAGAGCGCGAACTCCACGGCGCTGCCCAGCGGCGAGTCGATCCGTATGCCCGGATAGGGCGCGGCCTTCTTGACCGGGTCCATGCCCAGGACGAACGAGCGCAGCGCGGCGTCGCTCAGGTCGGCGAGCGCCGGGTCGACCTGCCGCAGGTGGGCCGGTTCGATGAGGTGGTTGAGGAACGCGACCTTGCGCACCGGCCCGGTCACCGGCCGCGGCGCGTCCTGCTCGTAGCCGGGCAGCGCGCCCCGGAAGTCCCGGATCTCGGCGCGCGGCTTGGGGATCCGGCGGTCGCTGGCCGGGTGGACCAGGTGCAGGGTGTCCTCGTGGCGCAGGATGCGGCACAGCCGGTCCAGCGCCCCGCGCAGCTGCTCGATCTCCTCGTCGGTGAGGTACGCGGACGGCTGGATGCGCAGCACGTTGCCGGCGCTGCCGGTCGGCGCGATGCGGATGCGTTCCTGCCGCAGCAGGTAGCCGGAGAGCAGATAGCCCAGCGACCCGGTGTACGCGCTGCCGCGCAGCACCATCGAGCGGGCCCCGCCCTGGTCGCGCAGCTGCACGCCGAGGAACAGGCCCTTGCCGCGGACGTCCTCGATGACGTCGGGGTAGGCGGCCTTGAGGTCGTTCAGCACCGCGGTGAGCCGCTCGCCCCGCTCGGTGACCTGCCGGTACAGCTGCCCGTCGCCGGCCTCCAGCAGCTCGACGACCTTCCGGGCCACGCCCGAGGAGAAGTCGTCCATGGCGAACGTGGAGCTGTGGATGATGTCGAACTCGCCCTGGTACAGCGACTTCCGCACCAGCATCGCGGAGATCTTGGCGAGGCCGCCGCCGAGCGACTTGGACAGCGTGTAGTAGTCGCCGCGCAGCCCGATCAGCGAGCTGGCGAGGAACGCGCCGCAGCGGCCCAGGCCGCTCTGCACCTCGTCGATGATCAGCGCGGTGCCGACCTTGTTGCAGAACAGCCGGATGGCCCGGCCCTGTTCGACGGTCAGCGCGTGGATGCCGCCCTCGCCCTGCACCGGCTCCACCAGGAACGCGGTGATCACCGGCAGGTCCCGCTCGACGACCCGGACCCGCCCGCCGTCGGTCTCGACGTCGAGCAGCGTCACCCGCTCCTCGTCGGCGATGTCGTCCAGCAGCTCGGGCCGGTCCATCGGCACGAACCGCACCCGCGTCCCGAGGTGCGCGAACGGCGTCCGGAAGCCGCTGTTGTACGTCAGCTGGACGCTGCCGACGAGCTTGCCGTGGAAGGACCGCTCCAGCGCCAGGAACAGCGGCCGGGTGGCCAGCGCCGCCGCGTTGTGCGCGCCGACCGCCGCCAGCAGCGCCTCGATGCCCTCGCCCTCCGGCGCCCGCTCCCGCACCGCCGGGGCGTGGAAGGCGTCCGCGTCGACGACGGCCTCGCCCCGGCCGACCGCCTCCCGCGCCCGCTCCACATGGGCGGCGACGGAGTCGGCGAGCTCCGCGACGGCCCGGACCCGGACCAGCTCGGCGTGTTTGACGGCCGCCTCGACGGCCTCCGCGCCGCTGTTGCCGAACGTGGCGACGTACGGCTCCTTGACGGAGGTCTCCCGGCGGACGACGTCGCTGAGCGCGGCGCCGAGCCGGCCGGCCTCCTCCCGCAGCGAGAACTGGGCGTGCACGGCCCGCCGCTGGTCGAGCAGATCGTGCGCGTGGGCGACGATCTCGGGGTGGTTGTGGCCCAGGATCAGCGAGCCGTAGCCGCCCATCAGGTCCAGGACGGGCACCTCGGCGCCCTGCTCGTCAAGGTGGTGGAGGGTGTTGCCCGCCGCCCGGACGTACTCCACGTCCAGCCCCAGGGCGGTGAAGATCCGGCCCATCTGAGGCTGCACGAACTCGGTGAACTGCGACATGTGTTGGTGGTCCCCTCGTGCGTCAGTCCGTGTGCGGCCGCTGGGCCAGCAGGGCTCCGGCGAACCCGTTGAAGGTGCTGTGCAGACTCAGGACGGAGTCGATCCGCCGCTTCCTGGGCGCACCCATGACGAAGTCGGTGCCGTCGTCCGGCGGCGTCCGCAGATGCGCGATCGGCGGCAGCTCCCCGGTGGCGAACAGGTGCGGCGCCAGGGCGAGTTCGGCCAGCGGCCCGGCGGCACCGAGGGTGCCGGTGACCGGCCGCAGCGAGCCGACCGGCACCCCGCTGTCCTTCAGCAGCGCCCGCAGCAGCTCCGCCTCCGCGGCGTCGTGCCGGACGGTGCCCTTGCCGTCGGCGAGGAGGGCGCCGAGGGTGTCGGGCGTCAGGCCGTGCTCGGCCAGCAGCCCGCGCGGGCCCTCGGCGAGGGCGGACGGGCCGACGCCGCTGTCCACCGCCGGCCGCAGCGCCGCGCCCAGGAACGTCACCAGCGGCCGCGCCCCGCGCGCCGCCGCGTCCCCGGCCCGCTCCAGCACCAGCGCCACCGCGCCCTCGGCCAGCACGGTGCCGTCCCGCTCCGCGTCGAAGCTGCGCACCGCCGCCCCGTCGGGCCCGCCGGGCGTCAGATGGCCGGCGCGGTACTGCGCGGCCAGCTTCAGCGGCTCGTTGTAGCTGCCGGCGCCGACCACCAGCGCGGTGTCGCACGTCCCCTCGCGCAGCGTGAAGGCCGCCCGCTGCAGCGCGCCCAGCGCGGCCCCGGCGTCCTGGACGAACGCCGCGCAGTCGCCCCGGAACCGCTGCGCGATGCTGATCAGCGCGAGGGTGTTGTTGTTCAGCGCCCGGATGACGGTGAACGGGTTGAAGGTGGCCGCGTTGCCGAACGCCTCCGCCACCAGCCGCGTCAGGTTCACCCCCGCCTCCGGCGAGTGGTCCGTGCGGGCGTTGTCCAGCGCCTTGTGGAACGCCGCCGCGCTCAGGTCGGTGGAGTCGTCCTGCGCGACGTACAGCCCGCGCCGCTCCTCCGGCACCTGCTGCCAGCTCTCCCCGGCCGCCGCCATCGCGTCCTGCGCGGCGAGCACCGCGTTGAACGTGAACGGCGTCCCGAACTTGCGCAGTTTGTGCGGGACGCTGTCCCGGCTCTCCTCCTGGAGCGCGTCCGGCACGTGCCCGAAGTGGCTGATCTTCCGGGTCCGCACGTACGGGTCCCGGTACGGCGACAGCGCCGGCTGCGCCTGCCGCCAGGCCGACCACAGCGCCTCGGGGCCGCGCCCGGTGGGCAGCACCGCGCCGATGCCGGTGACGACGATCGCGTCCGGGTCGAAGGCCGTGGCCGAGGTGCCGGGGGTGTGGGGGGTGTGGGGGTGTGGGGGTTGGGGTCGTCGTGGAGCTCGTCCGAGGGGTTCGTACTCGGGAGGTCAGTCGTCATAACCGCGTACCACCAGACTGGCGTTGAGGCCGCCGAAGCCGAAGGAATTGCTCACTGCCACCGACACCTCCTGGTGCCGGGCCTTGTCCGGGACGTAATCGAGATCGCAGGCCGGGTCGGGGTTCTCCAGGTTGAGCGTGGGCGGCACGATGCCGTCGCGCACGGACAGCACCGTCGCGATCAGCTCGGGCGCGCCGGCCGCGGCGATCAGATGCCCGAGCATCGTCTTGTTGGCGGTCACCGCCAGCTTCCGGTAGTGCTCGCCGCCGGCGAAGACGTCCTTGATCGCCCGGGTCTCGATCGGATCGTTCAGGGGCGTGGACGTACCGTGCGCATTGACCGAGTCCACCGCCTCCGGGGCCACGCCGCCGTCCGCCAGCGCCCGGCGCATCGCCAGCGCCGCGCCCACACCGTCCGGATGCGGAGCCGTGACCTGATACGCATCCAGGGAGCTCCCAAAACCCGCCACCTCGGCGTAGACGGTCGCGCCGCGCCGCCGGGCGCTCTCCTCGCTCTCCAGCACCAGCATCGCGGCGCCCTCGGCGGCGACCAGACCGCTGCGGTCCCGGTCGAAGGCGCGGCACAGCCGGTCCCCGAACAGCTCGGACGTGGACGGCGCCCCCAGCAGGTGCAGCCCGGTCATGGTGGGCAGGTTCAGCACCGAGTCGGCGCCGCCCACCACCATCGCGTCCACCTCACCGCGCCGGATCATCCGGAACCCGTGCCCGATGGCGTGCGTGGCGCCCGCGCAGGCGGTGCTGAAGTTCAGCGCCGGGCCGCGCAGCCGGTGCCGGGCCGCGATCCCGGCGGCCAGCGCGTCATTGGTGCAGAACAGGCCGCTGGCCCGGTCCAGTTGGTCGCGCCGCGCGTACAGCGCCCGCCAGCTGGGCTGCCCGTCCTCGCCGAGGGCCGGCAGCAGTTCCAGCGGGTCGCGTTCCGGTACGCCCGAGCCGACCGCGGTGCCGATCCGGCCCGCCGGCCGCGTCCCGTCCCCACCGGCCGCCAGACCGGCGTCGGCCAGCGCCTGGCCGGCCGCCGCCAGCCCGAACCGCACCCGCCGCTCCACCGGCCCCGGGTCCTCGTCGGCCCCGTACCGCGCCGCGAACGCCGCGTCGTCGACCGGCGCCGCGTAGCGCACCGGGAAGTCGTCCACGCCCGGCGGCTGCCAGCCGCGGATCGCCGAGCGGCCCTCGCACAGGCCCTCCCACATGGTCTGCCAGTCGAGCCCCAGTCCGCAGACGGCGCCCAGTCCGGTCACCACGACGCGGCGGCTCATGATCCGGCTCCTTCCAGTACGACGGCACACACCTGACCGCGTGCGCCGCAGGCCAGCACCAGCACCCGGGAGACCGGCAGCGGCTCCTCGCGGACGGTTTCCCCGTCGTCCGCGAGGAGCCGCCCGGTGGCCAGCCCGTGCAGCGCCAGCACCACATGGGCCAGCGGATGGGCGGGCCCGAGCACACCGGTGGCGCGCTCGGCCCCGGCCACCGCGGGCCGGGCGCCGGCCGGCCCGAAGACCCGGTCGAGCGCGGCCCGCTGGACCTGCTCGCCGGCCGCCGTCCACCCGGCGTCCGGCAGCACCCAGCCGATCCCCGCGGCGTCGGTACCGGCCATCGCCAGCGCCGCGTGCACCGCCTCGGCGAGCGCCTCGGTGCGGTCCGCACCGTCCGCACCGAACCCGCGCCCGTAACCGGCCAGCCGCACCGCCGGACCCTCGGGCGCCGCGGGTACGTCCTGCGCCCCCGGTACGTCCTGCGCACGCCGGGCGACGAGGAACGCGGCCCCCTCCCCGGGGCGGCGCCGGTCCAGCCCAGCTCCTCGTACTGCGGGAACAGCAGCGGATGCACCTTCGGGCTGACCGCACCGATGACGGCCGCCTCGTTCTCGCCCTCGGCGACCGAGAGCACCCCGTCGACCAGCGCCACCAGGCCCGCGTCGGAGAACGGGGAGTACGCGGCCATCGCACCGGTCAGCCCGAACACCGCCGAAATGTGCGCCGCGGCCGTGCTGTTGAGGTGCGACAGCCCGCTGAACGGCGGGACCTCCCGACCGTAGAGCGCCGCGACCGCACCGGGCGACTCGTCCGCCGCCCGCCGCAGCCCGTCCAGGGCGGAGAACCGCAACAACTGCTCGTCGACCGTGGGCAGTCCGAGGTACAGCCCCCAGCCCTCCCCGCCCACCGGGCCGGTCACCGAGGGCCCGGTCAGCGCCAGCCGCGCCCCGTACAGCGCCATCCGGGCCTGCTTCTCGGAGGTGCGCAGCACCCGCCGGTGCACACCGAGCGTCGCCGCGTCCGGGTCGTCCACGAGGAACGCGGTCCCCGCGCCGGGCCAGGCCTCGGCGAGCAGCTCGTCGGGCCGGCCGGTGTCCTTGCCGGCCACCAGGGCCTCCCACAGCGACGCGGGGTCCGCGCCCGCCGCGGTGTATAAGCCGGGTGCGGTCAGCCGCACCGCATCGAGGTTCGTCATCGCGCCGCTCACCCCGCCTGCGCCAGGATCAGCGAGCAGTTCTGCCCGCCGAAGCCGAAGGAGTTGGACAGCACCGTGGTCACCGGCGTGTGCCGCTGCTCGGTGACGATGTCCAGACCGCGGGTCACCTCGTCCGGCTCGTGGAAGTTGAGCGTCGGCAGCACGGCCTGCCGCTGCAGGCTGAGCACCGACAGCACCGCCTCGGCCGCCCCGCTGTTCGCCAGCGAATGCCCCATGGCGGACTTGTTGCCGGTCACCGGGATCCGGCCCACCCGCTGTCCGAACACGGTGTGCAGCGCCGCCGCCTCGCAGGTGTCGTTGGCCTCGGTCGAGGTGCCGTGCGCATTGACGTGGTCGATGTCGTCCGGGGTCAGCCCGCCGTCCGCGAGCGCCGCCCGGATACAGGTGGCGTAGTCGGAGCCGTCGCGGGAACTGGACGTCATCTTCACCGCCTCGGTCACCCCGGCGTAGCCCGCGATCCGGGCCAGCACCCGGGCGCCCCGGGCCTCCGCGTGCGCCCGCGACTCCAGCACCAGGAACGCGGCGCCGTCCCCGATGACGAACCCGGAACGGTCCTTGTCGAACGGCCGGCTGAGCTCCGCCGCGGCCCGCTCCCCGGCCGGCGCCAGCGCACCGATCCCGTAGAACGCGGCGACCGAGGTCAGCGTCGTCAGGCTCTCCGCGCCCCCGGCCAGCGCCACGTCGAGGGTGCCGCTGCGGATGTAGCGGTACGCGCTGCCGATGGCCATCCCGCCCGCGGCACAGGCGTCCGCGTGCGTCTCCAGCACCCCGGCCGCACCGAAGTAGTCGGCCAGCCGCGCGGTGGCGGTGTCCGGCTGGACCCGCTCGTGCCGCCGCGGGTCAGGCCCGCCCGCGTCGAGATAGCCGTCCAGGTCCAGCGCACCCGCCTCGAAGTCCACATGGCCGGCCAGACCGGCGAGTTCGTCGGGCTCCATCACCATGCGGTTGCACGCGAGGAAGACGCCGCCGCGCTCGGAGTCCAGGCGCCGCGGCAGCCCGCTGCGCTCCCAGGCCTGGGCGGCGGCGTGCCAGGCGAGCGCGCCGGCCGGCCCCAGCGGGCGGGCCTCCGGCGGCACCGCCTCCTCCAGGGACCGCCGCACCTCGGGGTCGATGTGGGCCGAGACGGCGCAGGGCACGCCCCACTCCTTGTGGAGCGGGTGCTCGGCGATGAGGGTGTTCCCCTGCGCGAGATGGTCGAACAGCGCCTCGGGGTCGGTCAGTCGACCGGCCACCAGGCCGATACCGGTCACCACGACCTCATGACCGGCCCCGGCGGGTATGTGGGGGTTCACTTGCTTTCCTTTCGCACGTCGAACGCCTTCGGCGGCGGGCCGGGGTCAGCCGACGGGCTGGGCGTGCCCCAGCGCGGCCAGCGCCGTACGGACGCCCTCGGCCATCACCTCGTCACCGGTGGCCGCCTCCAGCGCGGCACCGCAGCCGGCGCACTGGACCTTGCCGGACGGCGCGATCTGCGCCTTGTCCGCGGCGCACTCGGTGCAGGCCTCGGGAAGGTGGTCGAAGATCCGGTGGGTGAACGCCGCCCAGTGCGCGCTGGTGGCCGCCGCGGCGACCTCGTACGGGCGCATCCCGGCGTGCACCTGCTCCTCGCGGTAGCCGAACGCGCTGCGCCGCAGCACCTCGGCGGCCAGCTCGGAGATCCCGCCGCGCTCGTCGTAGAGCTGCTCCGACCCGCCGAGCGCCGACGCCAGCTGGTCGAGCACATTGGACTTGGGCAGCGCCACGCCGAGCTTGGTCTCCATCTCGAAGCGGAATTCGACCAGGTCGAGGGATTCGGCCCCGAGGTCGGAGACGAGGGTGGCGTCCGCGGTGATCTCATCGACGCTGCTGCCCAGCACCTGCGCCAGTCCCTCGCGGACGATGTCGTGGATGCGGTCTGCCTCGTACGGGTTCTGCATGGTTCTCTCCTCGTTTCGAAAGCACTCTGCACGCCACCTTTTACCGGCCATGGAAACACTGGAAAACGGCAGCGGAAATTACCTGGCGGCACGTTTCGTCGACCGGCCGAAAACCGGAAGGAAAGTGCGGTGAGAGGACACGACTGAGCACCGCGACGCTTTTACACGGAACGGCTTCGCAAAGCCGGAATGAATTACCGGAAAACCGTCGGAGAATTCCGCTCAGTACGCCCGGCAAGAGGCGGCGGCCGCCAGCGCGGCACACTCGGCCATGGGCCGCGGAACGCCGGGGCACTCTCCCGGGAAGCGGGAAGCCCGGCCACCTGACATCGTTACGGACATTGCTTCAGACATCGCTTCAGACATCGCTGAACGCGTGACACATGCCATCCCCCGTAGCAAATGATCCCCCCGATACCTGCTTACACAGGAACAGGCCGTAAAACGTCGGCGGCCACCTCGTCGTGGCCCGCCGAAAGGACCTGCACCGCCTCTCCCGGAGGCGCGATAAAAACGTTACCAGAGCTCCCCAGAAGCGTCACGGAAATGTGCGATAGGTCACGTGACCCAATCTCTTCCCCGCGGGGTCAACTCAAAAGGTTCCGTGGTAATGAAAAACTTAACGTGGGATTCACATACCCGCGGGCCAGTTTTTCCGGCCCGAACCCGGCCCAAAAACCGACCCGGCCGCCTAATTCAACCGCCGCGCATACCCCGGCAGCAGCTTCCCCTGATTCACACTCACCGCACCCACCAGACGCTCCCCCCGGTAGTGCGCCACCAGCACCGAACCCTCCGCCGCGGACCCCGCCTCCACCACCTCCCGGTCACCCGTACCCGGCAGCCCCACCGACCGGATCCGCAACCCGAACGCAGCCGTCCAGAACGACGGCACATGCACATACGGCTCGGCCGCCACCGGCCCCGCCAGCAGATTCCGCCCCGCCAGCTCCCCCTGCGCGGCCGCATTGCTCCAGTGCTCCAACGGAACCGGCCCCTCCGCCGTCCGCACCGCCTCACACCACGCCGCGTCCCCGGCCACCACCACCGCCGGATCCGCCACACCCGCACCACCCGCGGCCCGCGCGAACAACCGCTCGTCACAGTGGATCCGCCCGGACGGCAACGCCAGCCCCGACCCCACCAGCCACCCCGTGGCCGGCACCATCCCGATCGCCACCACCACCAACGACGCGGACACCTCCGCCCCGTCCGCCAGCACCACCGCCCGCACCCGGCCACCCCCGGCCGCCGCGAAACCCCGCACCCCCACACCCAGCCGCAGCACCACCCCCGCCCGGCCCGCCGCCGCCGACACCACCTCCGCCACCGTGCCGCCCAGCGCCCGCAGCGGCACACCGAACGGCTCCACCAGCGTCACCTTCACCCCCAGCCCGCTCAGCGACGACGCCAGCTCCACCCCGACGAACCCGGCACCGACGATCACCACCTCATCGGCCCCGCCGGCCACCTCCGCCCGCAACCGCCGGACGTCCGCCAGCCCCCGCACCGTCACCACCCCGTCCGGCACCCCGGCCCCGGGCCACTCCCGCGCCTTCGCACCCGGCGCCAGCACCACCCCGTCATACGGCAGCTCCGCACCGTCGGCCAGCCGCACCCGCCGCCGCTCCCGGTCCAGCCCGACCGCCGCCGTCCCCCGGATCCAGCGGGCCCCGAACTCCCCCTCACCCGCCAGCCGGATGTCGTCCCCGGTCATCGTCCCGGCCACCACCTGCTTCGTCAGCGGCGGCCGGTCATAGGGCAGTTCCCGCTCGTCCGACACCACCGTCAACCGGCCGTCGAACCCCTCGGCCCGCAGCGCCCCCGCGGCCCGCACCCCCGCGAGCCCCGCCCCCACCACGACGACCTCGCGCAACGCTCAGGCCCCCTCGACCACGAGCGCCCGCACCGGACACGCCCGCACCGCGGCGGCCACCTTACCCGCCAGCCCGTCCGGCACCTCCGGCGCCACCACCAGGCGCTCGTCGTCATCGAGCGCGAACACCTCGGGCGCCACCAGCGCACACTGCCCGAGCCCGTCACACACGTCCCGGTCGACCCGGATCTCCACCATCCCGCTGCCCCCACCGTTCTCACCCTGCTCCTGATACCGCGTCAGCGCTCGTACCGCAGCGGCAGCTCCACCAGCCCCCGGATCGCATCCGACGGCAGCCACCGCACCTCCTCCGCCGGCACCGCCAGCTCCAGCGTGCCGAACCGCCGCAGGATCTCGGTCAGCGCGATCGTCGCCTCCTGACGGGCCAGCCGCTGCCCCAGGCAGAAGTGCGGCCCCACCCCGAACGACAGATGCTGCGCGGTCGCCCGCCCCAGGTCGAACGCATGCGGATCGTCCCGCACCTCGGGATCCCGGTTCGCCGCGTTCAGCAGGAACCGCACCAGCTCCCCCTTACGGATCACCACCCCGCCCGCCTCGACGTCCTCCAGCGCCACCCGGTTCACGGTCGTCATCGCCGACCCCCGGAACCGCAACGCCTCCTCCACCGCCGCACCCACCAGCGACGGATCCGCCCGCAGCGCCGCCAACTGCTCCGGATGCGCCAACAGATCGTGCAACGCGTTGGCCAGCAGATTCGTGACCGTGTCATGCCCCGCGATCAGCAACACCGCCGCGAACGACGACAGTTCCTCATCACTGAGCGCACTCCCGTCCTCGAACCGCGCCGCGATCAGCTCACTGAGCAGATCCTCCGTCGGCCGCTCCCGCTTCGCCCCGATCAGCCCGATGCAGTACCCGAACAGCTCCGCGGCCGCCGACTGCATCGCCTCCAACGACGGCGCCGCCGAGATGTCCATCGCCCACTGCCGGAACGGATCCCGATCCTCCGCCGGCACCCCCAGCAGCTCGCAGATCACCTCCAGCGGCATCGGATACGTGAACTCCTCGATGAAGTCCGCCGTACCGCGGTCCCCCAGCTTGTCCAGCAACTGGTCGGTGATCTCCGCGATCCGCGGCTCCAGCTGCCGCACCGCCCGCGACGCGAACGCCGCACTCACCAGCCGGCGGTGCCGCGCATGATCCGGGTCGTCCTGCTCCAGCAGCGCCACCGCCATCCCCGGCACCAGCGCCCCGTGCGGGGCATGCGTGTGCACGTCGTTGGACAGCCGCGGATCGCTCAACAGCTCCCGCGTCAGCGCCGCCCCGAGCACCGTCCAGGTCTCCTGCCCGTTCAACTGCCGGGTGCGGATGATCCCATGGCGCTTCGCCAGCCGGTCCAGCTCCTGCTCCAGCCCCGCCGTCGACGCCAGCTCGGCCAGATCCACCACTTCGGTCATGACGTACTTCCCCCTGATCCCCCTGGTTGGCCCGGAACGCTCAGTCCCGGAGCAATTGCACGGCAAACTGCGCCAGTTGCGCATCCATCGACGACGACCGGCTGCCGGCGATCCCCGACCGCATCAGAGCCGCCCCCTCGACCAGCGCCACGAACGTCTCGGCCCGGGCCCGGCAGAACTCACCCGGCCAGTCCGGCCGCCCCTGCTGGACGTACGCCTCCACATGGGCCACGTACTTCCGGTAGAACTCCCGCACCACGGTGGCGATCTCGTCGTCCCGCGCCGCCAGCGCCCACACCTCGACATACAGCCGGACCAGCTGCGGATCCTCCTGCTCGGCGAGGACCACCCCCACCACCTCGTCGGGGTTCGCCTGCCCCGCCGGCAGCTCGATGGCCGACGGGTCGTCCCGCACCATCCGCAGCCCCGTCGTCTCCGCCAGCCGCTCCAGCGAACGCTCCAGCGCCCGCTCCAGCACGGCCTTGATCAGATCGGCCCGGGTCGGGAAATAGTGCTGCAGATGCCCGACCCGCACCCCCGCCTCACCGGCGATCGCCCGCAACGAGGCATCCGACCCCTTGGCCACCAGCACGGCCTCGGCCGCGTCCAGCAGACTCGTCCGCCGGATACTCCCCTGCCGCGTCAGCGTCGAGCCCTTACCGGCCCCGCCGTCCTTCTCCTCGCTCATGACACCTCAACCCCGACGCCGGCCTTCTCCAGCGCCGCCACGACGTCCTGCGGCACCGGCGTCATCTCCGGGAACACCACCCCGCGGGCGCGGCCGCCCCGTCCTCACCCAGCACCCGACGCAGCCCCAACAGCCCGCCCAGCGCGGTGAGATGAGCCTGCCCGGCCGGATCCGTCAGCACGGCCGTACGCCGCTCACCGCCCCGCCCGCGCACATCGATCCGCAGGCACGCGCTGCCGCCCTCACCCGGCGAATACAGCATCGACCGCCGCGTCGACTGGAACTTCTCGCCACGCCCCCACCGGAAGAACCCGGTCTTCTTCAGCGCCAGCAGCGTCGACGTCGACGAGTTGGCACTGAACCCGATCCGCGTGAGGGCGGTGTCCACCCCCAGCACCAGCGGCAGCGTGAACTGCTCCGGCGTGTCGATCCGCGCGACCTTCGTCCGGTGCTCCCCGATGGCCACATGACCGGCCCCGGACAGCGGCATGATCATCCGCCGCTGCCCGCCCTCGGTCACCTCGTAGTCCAGCCCCAGCCGGTCCATGAACTCCACCGAGTCCGTGCCCGCCCGGTCCTTCAGGTCGTACCGGATCGCGATCTCCACCGCCGACGCCCCGCCGACCTCGGCCGCCAGCGCGGCCGCGACCAGCGCCGTCACCCCGCCCATCCAGCTCGACGACAGCAGCACCGGCGCCTTCGGCGGGTTCACCGCCGCCACCGCGACCGCCCGCTGCAGCCGCGCCGTCCACCGCGTGATGTCCACATACGGGACACCACCCCGGATCGCCGCCAACAGCACCCGGTCCTCAGGGTCGTTCACCGTGCTGATCACGGCCCGCACCTTCGCCGAGAACGGCTCCGGATCACTCAGATCCCACCGCCGCACCGCCGCACCGACCTCCTCGGCCAGCGCCGCCCCACGTTCCGGCGTACGCCCCGTCAGGAGCAACGGCCACGAAGTAGCCGCCAGCCGCGCCAAGTCCCCGCCTACGGTCCCGTAGCCACCCACCACAAGAACCGGGCCCGTCACATCAAGCTGGATGTCATCGTCCACAACCCCGAGACTAGGTCACGCGACCTAGAATCACAACAACGATCTACGTCACACCGACCGGACCAGGCCCACGACCTGCCCCCACGCCCCACGCCCAGGCCCACCGACCGCCCGTCCCCCATCCACACGACGCCCCCGGAACGCCACGACGCCCCAGAACGCAAAAAAGCCTCGCCCCGAGTTGAATTACTTCAACTCGGGGCGAGGCTTTATCAAAATTTGTTCGGCGGCGTCCTACTCTCCCACAGGGTCCCCCCTGCAGTACCATCGGCGCTGAAAGGCTTAGCTTCCGGGTTCGAAATGTAACCGGGCGTTTCCCTAACGCTATGACCACCGAAACACTATGAAGTTAACCAACCGGAGCATGACTCAACGGTCGTTACTTCAGAACCTACACAGTGGACGCGAGCAACTGAGGACAAGCCCTCGGCCTATTAGTACCAGTCAACTCCACCGGTTACCCGGCTTCCATATCTGGCCTATCAACCCAGTCGTCTACTGGGAGCCTTACCCTCTCAAGGAGGTGGGAGCCCTCATCTCGAAGCAGGCTTCCCGCTTAGATGCTTTCAGCGGTTATCCTTTCCGAACGTAGCCAACCAGCCATGCCCTTGGCAGGACAACTGGCACACCAGAGGTTCGTCCGTCCCGGTCCTCTCGTACTAGGGACAGCCCTTCTCAAGACTCCTACGCGCACAGCGGATAGGGACCGAACTGTCTCACGACGTTCTAAACCCAGCTCGCGTACCGCTTTAATGGGCGAACAGCCCAACCCTTGGGACCGACTCCAGCCCCAGGATGCGACGAGCCGACATCGAGGTGCCAAACCATCCCGTCGATATGGACTCTTGGGGAAGATCAGCCTGTTATCCCCGGGGTACCTTTTATCCGTTGAGCGACGGCGCTTCCACAAGCCACCGCCGGATCACTAGTCCCTACTTTCGTACCTGCTCGACCCGTCAGTCTCACAGTCAAGCTCCCTTGTGCACTTACACTCAACACCTGATTGCCAACCAGGCTGAGGGAACCTTTGGGCGCCTCCGTTACCCTTTAGGAGGCAACCGCCCCAGTTAAACTACCCACCAGACACTGTCCCTGATCCGGATCACGGACCCAGGTTAGACATCCAGCACGACCAGAGTGGTATTTCAACAATGACTCCACACCAACTGGCGTTGATGCTTCAAAGTCTCCCACCTATCCTACACAAGCCGAACCGAACACCAATATCAAGCTATAGTAAAGGTCCCGGGGTCTTTCCGTCCTGCTGCGCGAAACGAGCATCTTTACTCGTAATGCAATTTCACCGGGCCTATGGTTGAGACAGTCGAGAAGTCGTTACGCCATTCGTGCAGGTCGGAACTTACCCGACAAGGAATTTCGCTACCTTAGGATGGTTATAGTTACCACCGCCGTTTACTGGCGCTTAAGTTCTCAGCTTCGCCATGACGAATCATGACTAACCGGTCCCCTTAACGTTCCAGCACCGGGCAGGCGTCAGTCCGTATACATCGCCTTACGGCTTCGCACGGACCTGTGTTTTTAGTAAACAGTCGCTTCTCGCTGGTCTCTGCGGCCACCACCAGCTCAGGAAGAAAATTCCATCACCAGCAATGGCCCCCCTTCTCCCGAAGTTACGGGGGCATTTTGCCGAGTTCCTTAACCATAGTTCACCCGAACGCCTCGGTATTCTCTACCTGACCACCTGAGTCGGTTTAGGGTACGGGCCGCCATGAAACTCGCTAGAGGCTTTTCTCGACAGCATAGGATCATCCACTTCACCACAATCGGCTCGGCATCAGGTCTCAGCCTTAACGTGTGACGGATTTGCCTACCACACGGCCTACACCCTTACCCCGGGACAACCACCGCCCGGGCTGGACTACCTTCCTGCGTCACCCCATCACTCACCTACTACAAGTCTGGTTCGTCGGCTCCACCACTCCCCTACGCTCCGAAGAGCTCAGGGCGGCTTCACGGACTTAGCATCGCCTGATTCAATGTTTGGCGCTTCAAAGCGGGTACCGGAATATCAACCGGTTGTCCATCGACTACGCCTGTCGGCCTCGCCTTAGGTCCCGACTTACCCTGGGCAGATCAGCTTGACCCAGGAACCCTTAGTCAATCGGCGCACACGTTTCCCACGTGTGTATCGCTACTCATGCCTGCATTCTCACTCGTGAACCGTCCACAACTCGTTTCCACGGCTGCTTCACCCGGCACACGACGCTCCCCTACCCATCACGATCCCCGTTAGGAGTAATATCGCAATGACATGACTTCGGCGGTGTGCTTGAGCCCCGCTACATTGTCGGCGCGGAATCACTTGACCAGTGAGCTATTACGCACTCTTTCAAGGGTGGCTGCTTCTAAGCCAACCTCCTGGTTGTCTCTGCGACTCCACATCCTTTCCCACTTAGCACACGCTTAGGGGCCTTAGTCGATGCTCTGGGCTGTTTCCCTCTCGACCATGGAGCTTATCCCCCACAGTCTCACTGCCGCGCTCTCACTTACCGGCATTCGGAGTTTGGCTAAGGTCAGTAACCCGGTAGGGCCCATCGCCTATCCAGTGCTCTACCTCCGGCAAGAAACACACGACGCTGCACCTAAATGCATTTCGGGGAGAACCAGCTATCACGGAGTTTGATTGGCCTTTCACCCCTAACCACAGGTCATCCCCCAGGTTTTCAACCCTGGTGGGTTCGGTCCTCCACGAAGTCTTACCTCCGCTTCAACCTGCCCATGGCTAGATCACTCCGCTTCGGGTCTTGGGCACGCTACTCAACGCCCTATTCGGACTCGCTTTCGCTACGGCTTCCCCACACGGGTTAACCTCGCAACATACCGCAAACTCGCAGGCTCATTCTTCAAAAGGCACGCAGTCACGACGTTGAATCCGAAGACTCAACGCGACGCTCCCACGGCTTGTAGGCACACGGTTTCAGGTACTATTTCACTCCGCTCCCGCGGTACTTTTCACCATTCCCTCACGGTACTATCCGCTATCGGTCACCAGGGAATATTTAGGCTTAACGGGTGGTCCCGCCAGATTCACACGGGATTTCTCGGGCCCCGTGCTACTTGGGTGTCTCTTAAACGAGCCGTTGACGTTTCAGCTACGGGGGTCTTACCCTCTACGCCGGACCTTTCGCATGTCCTTCGCCTACATCAACGGTTTCTGACTCGTCCCACAGCCGGCAGACTGCAGAAAAGAGATCCCACAACCCCAACCACGCAACCCCTGCCGGGTATCACACGTGACTGGTTTGGCCTCATCCAGTTTCGCTCGCCACTACTCCCGGAATCACGGTTGTTTTCTCTTCCTGCGGGTACTGAGATGTTTCACTTCCCCGCGTTCCCTCCACACTGCCTATGTGTTCAGCAGCGGGTGACAGCCCATGACGACTGCCGGGTTTCCCCATTCGGACACCCCCGGATCAAAGCTCGGTTGACAGCTCCCCGGGGCCTATCGCGGCCTCCCACGTCCTTCATCGGTTCCTGGTGCCAAGGCATCCACCGTGCGCCCTTAAAAACTTGGCCACAGATGCTCGCGTCCACTGTGCAGTTCTCAAGCAACGACCAGCCACCCACCACCCCAACCCGAAGGCTGAGTTCACTGGGGCCGGCATCGCGAAGGTCCAGACTCACAGTCCGTACCCTCAGATACCCAACAGCGTGCCCGACCCGACCAGTTGAAAACTCACGTTCCACGCCGAAGCAGTACTAATGATCCCAACCGACCGTGCCGAGTAGTCAACGTTCCACCCATGAGCTAACCACCGCAGGACATTCGCCTGCGTTATGGCTCTGGACAACCTTGCGGCTGCCTAGATGCTCCTTAGAAAGGAGGTGATCCAGCCGCACCTTCCGGTACGGCTACCTTGTTACGACTTCGTCCCAATCGCCAGTCCCACCTTCGACGATTCCCTCCCACAAGGGGTTGGGCCACCGGCTTCGGGTGTTACCGACTTTCGTGACGTGACGGGCGGTGTGTACAAGGCCCGGGAACGTATTCACCGCAGCAATGCTGATCTGCGATTACTAGCAACTCCGACTTCATGGGGTCGAGTTGCAGACCCCAATCCGAACTGAGACCGGCTTTTTGAGATTCGCTCCACCTCGCGGTATCGCAGCTCATTGTACCGGCCATTGTAGCACGTGTGCAGCCCAAGACATAAGGGGCATGATGACTTGACGTCGTCCCCACCTTCCTCCGAGTTGACCCCGGCAGTCTCCTGTGAGTCCCCATCACCCCGAAAGGCATGCTGGCAACACAGAACAAGGGTTGCGCTCGTTGCGGGACTTAACCCAACATCTCACGACACGAGCTGACGACAGCCATGCACCACCTGTACACCGACCACAAGGGGGACCCTGTCTCCAGGGTTTTCCGGTGTATGTCAAGCCTTGGTAAGGTTCTTCGCGTTGCGTCGAATTAAGCCACATGCTCCGCTGCTTGTGCGGGCCCCCGTCAATTCCTTTGAGTTTTAGCCTTGCGGCCGTACTCCCCAGGCGGGGAACTTAATGCGTTAGCTGCGGCACGGACGACGTGGAATGTCGCCCACACCTAGTTCCCAACGTTTACGGCGTGGACTACCAGGGTATCTAATCCTGTTCGCTCCCCACGCTTTCGCTCCTCAGCGTCAGTATCGGCCCAGAGATCCGCCTTCGCCACCGGTGTTCCTCCTGATATCTGCGCATTTCACCGCTACACCAGGAATTCCGATCTCCCCTACCGAACTCTAGCCTGCCCGTATCGAATGCAGACCCGGGGTTAAGCCCCGGGCTTTCACATCCGACGCGACAAGCCGCCTACGAGCTCTTTACGCCCAATAATTCCGGACAACGCTTGCGCCCTACGTATTACCGCGGCTGCTGGCACGTAGTTAGCCGGCGCTTCTTCTGCAGGTACCGTCACTTTCGCTTCTTCCCTGCTGAAAGAGGTTTACAACCCGAAGGCCGTCATCCCTCACGCGGCGTCGCTGCATCAGGCTTTCGCCCATTGTGCAATATTCCCCACTGCTGCCTCCCGTAGGAGTCTGGGCCGTGTCTCAGTCCCAGTGTGGCCGGTCGCCCTCTCAGGCCGGCTACCCGTCGTCGCCTTGGTAGGCCATCACCCCACCAACAAGCTGATAGGCCGCGGGCTCATCCTTCACCGCCGGAGCTTTCCACACGGAGGTCATGCGACCCCGTGTCGTATCCGGTATTAGACCCCGTTTCCAGGGCTTGTCCCAGAGTGAAGGGCAGATTGCCCACGTGTTACTCACCCGTTCGCCACTAATCCCTCCCGAAGGAGGTTCATCGTTCGACTTGCATGTGTTAAGCACGCCGCCAGCGTTCGTCCTGAGCCAGGATCAAACTCTCCGTGAATGCTTCCGGGTACTCCCGGTGAACACTCGCGTTGAGCGGAACCAGAGGGAGGAATAATCCCTCGGTTCACAGCGTCCTCGCTGTGTTTTTCTTCAAAGGAACCTCGTCACCAGACCATCCGGTCCGGTAGACGGGGTATCAACATATCTGGCGTTGACTTTTGGCACGCTGTTGAGTTCTCAAGGAACGGACGCTTCCTTTGTGCCTGTTTCACCAGGCTCTCCGGGCGCTTCCCTTCGGTCTTGCGTTTCCGACTCTATCAGATCCTCGCGGTCCTGATTTTCGCCGGTGCGTTTCGGCCTTTCGGCTTCTTCGCGGTTCCAACCTTACCAGATCCGTTTCCGTCTCCGGTGCCCTGTTGGAGCGGGCTCGGCCGCTTCGCTTTCGCTTTTCGGCCTTTCCGACTCTATCAGACCTTGTTCGTTCCGTTGACCGGTCCGAATTCGTTTCCGATTCCCCGTCGGAGGGGGTTTTGCCGCGCCTTTCGGCGTGTCCACTACGTTAGCGGAATTCCTCGTCGACGCATAATCGCGCCGCGGTCCGAATTTCGGCATGCCGAAATTGTTCCCGGTGAGGGACCGTGCAGTAGTGGTGTGCCGCGAGGCGGCGGGATGGTCGCCTGGGGCCGTTCGGCTCCGTGGCAACTCGGAGAACACTACACGAGCGGGTGAGGTGCTTCAAACCCGTGCCGGGCGCGGATTTGCCCGGTACTTTGGGCGGCATGACTACGCATGCGCTCGTACAGCAGTGGTGGCCCGCCTGACGGCGGCCGACCACAGCGCATGCATGACCACGGCCGCCGCTTCGGCGGCCGTTCGCGTTTCTGCTTCTCGTAGCCGGCCGGCGAGTTCGGCGGTCTCGATGCGCACCCCGGGAGCTCCGGGAGTGCGGGAATCGGGAGAGATGACGGATGAAGGAACTGGTGCGGGAGCAGGCCTGCGTGGCCGGGGGCGACCTGGTGCGGGGGCGCGGCGGACGCGTGCGGGTGTTCAGCGGGGTGCAGCCGACGGGGCATCTGACGCTGGGGAACTATCTCGGGGCGGTGCGGCGGTGGGTGGCGGAGGACCAGCACCGGGCGGACACGCTGTTCTGCGTGGTCGATCTGCATGCGCTGACCGTGGAACACGGTCCGGCGCGGGTCCGGCGGCTGAGCCGGCAGGCCGCGTCGCTGCTGCTGGCGGCGGGGCTGGACCCGGAGCTGTGCACGGTCTTCGTGCAGAGCCAGGTGGATGAGCATCTGCGACTGGCGTACCTGATGGAGTGCACCGCCACCGACGGGGAAATGCGGCGCATGATCCAGTACAAGGAGAAGGCGGCGCGGGAGCAGGCACGCGGCGGAAGTGTGCGGCTGTCGCTGCTGACGTATCCGACGCTGATGGCGGCGGACATCCTCGCGTACGGAACGGACGAGGTGCCGGTCGGGGACGACCAGACCCAGCACGTGCAGCTGACCCGGGACCTCGCGGTGCGGTTCAACCAGCGGTACGGGGCGACCTTCGTCGTACCGAAGGCGATGCCTCCGCGGGTTGCCGCGCGGGTGATGGATCTGCAGGAACCGACGTCGAAGATGGGCAAGTCGCACGCCCGACGGCGGGGACCGTCTTTCTGCTGGACGAGGCGGAGGTGGTGCGGAAGAAGGTGATGCGGGCGGTGACCGACGGCGGCGATGACGTCGTCTACGAGCCGGAGGCGCGGCCGGGCATCGCGAACCTGCTGGATGTGCTGGCCGCCTGTACGGACGGGGATCCGGAGCGGCTGGCCGAGGGCTACGCGTCGTACGGGGCCCTGAAGAAGGACGTGGCGGACGCGGTGGTGGAAACCCTGCGACCGCTACGCGAACGCCATGCGGAATTGGCGGCCGACCCGGCGTACGTCGACGACGTCCTGCGCGCCGGAGCCGACCGGGCCCGCGGCTTGGCGAAGCCACGGGTGGACGCGGCTTATCGGGCTATGGGGTGGGAGTTTAGGGGCGTGGGGGTTTAAGGGCCTGGGGCGTAAGGCGTAGGTATTCGGGTGCCCGCCCTTGGGGGCGGGCACCTCGTTGCCGGGGCCCACAGTGACAAGGGTGGCGGGGGGGGACCCGTCAGCCGTTGCCGGTGGCCAGTTCGCGGCTGCGGTCGCGGGCGGCTTCGAGCGCGGCGATGAGGGCGGCGCGGACGCCGTGGTTCTCCAGTTCGCGGATGGCGTTGATGGTGGTGCCGGCCGGCGAGGTGACATTCTCGCGGAGTTTGACCGGATGTTCGCCGCTGTCGCGGAGCATCACGGCGGCGCCGATCGCGGCCTGGACGATGAGGTCGTGGGCCTTGTCGCGGGGCAGGCCGAGCAGGATGCCGGCGTCTGTCATGGCCTCGACGAGGAAGTAGAAGTACGCGGGGCCCGAGCCGGAGAGGGCGGTCGCGGCGTCCTGCTGGCTCTCGGGGACGCGGAGGGTCTTGCCGACGGTGGAGAAGATCTCCTCGGCGAGGGTGAGGTGAGCGGCGGTGGCGTGGGTGCCGGCGGAGATGACGGACATCGCCTCGTCGACCAGGGCCGGGGTGTTCGTCATGACCCTCACGACCGGGGTGCCGGCGGCCAGGCGCTCCTCGAAGTACGAGGTGGGGATGCCGGCCGCGCCGCTGACGACCAGGCGGTCGGCGGGCACGTGCGGGGCCAGCTCGCGGAGCAGGGTGCCCATGTCCTGGGGCTTGACGGTGAGGATCAGGGTGTCGGCGGACTTGGCGGCCTCGGCGTTGCTGACCGCTTCGACGCCGTAACGGTCGTGCAGCTGGGCGGCACGCTCCTGGCGGCGGGCGGTGACCAGCAGGTCGGAGGGGGCCCAGCCGCCGCGGATCATTCCGCTGAGGAGGGCTTCGCCGATCTTTCCGGTGCCGAGGACTGCGACCTTCTGGGTCATGGTGCCGGTTCGCCTTTCCGCTGCGCTGTGCCGGTGCTGCTTGTTCTGGTGCGTGCGTGTGGTGGCCGGGGGGGGCGGTGGCGGTGGCGGGGTGACTGTGCCTGTGGTCCGCCCGCTGGTCCGCCGCTGACCGCTGCCACCCGTGTGCGTGCTGTCGTCCGTCATCCTCGCACCGTGGGCTGGCCGGCGGCGGCGCGTTCCGCTGGGTGGACCGCGGCACGGGCCGCGCCTGGCCGGTGGCCGGCGCGTGACACGTGGCATGGGCACGTGACACGTGATGTAGGCAGAGGTGGGGGGGACGGCAGGGCGGGGGTGTGGGGATGCGGGAGGGGGCTGGGGCGCTGGGGGCGGGGCGGCGGGGTGGGGTGGCGGGGCGTACGTCGGCGGCGGGGTGGCGGTGCGGCGGGCGGTTCGTGGAGGCGGTTGTGGGCTGGGGCGGTTGTTGGGGCTGGGGTCGGGGTGTGAGGGGTGGGGTGTGAGGGCTGGGGTCGGGGTGTGAGGGGCGGGGTGTGAGGGCTGGGGTCGGGGTGTGAGGGGTGGGGTGTGAGGGCTGGGGTGGGGGTGTGAGGGGTGGGGTGTGAGGGCTGGGGTGGGGTGTGAGGGGCGGGGGGGGTGGGGTGATGCGTCGGTGCGTCTTTGGTTGAGCGTTCTTCGGTTGTTCTTCGGTTGGGGGTGGCTGCGGGGGTGCCTCTGGGCCGGCGCCGCTGCCTCCTTATTCTGGCAACAATTACGGAGAGTGATTAGTTCCTGTTGAGAGTAGCAGAGAGTGAGAGGGGGTGGGGTGGGGTGGAGCTGGGTGGGCGTTCCGGGGCCGGGGGCTACCTGGGGCGTTGCGGGCCGGAGTGGGGGTGGGCCGGAGTGAGGGTGGGCCGGAGTGAGGGTGGGCCGGAGTGGGGGTGGAAGTGGGGTGCGGGGTGGCGTGTGGGGGTGGGTGGGGTGCGCCGGCGGGCGCTGGCGCGAACGGAACCATTCCGTCCTGTTGGATAACTCCGCGTTTACAGGGTGGTTACCTGATAAGTGGCGGCTTGGCGGCTGAGGCTCGACACAATGGGGTGACCTGTCCAGCCGCGCCGGAAGGGGCGACGATGGCGAAGATCCGGGTCGGCGGCCTCGGCCGGCTCCTGTTGATCGTCGTGATCGTTGTCGTGGGCCTCGTTGTGGCGTTCGTACCGGCGTTGGGCTCGCTTTCCTCCGTTGGCGCGGGTGTATACGGGGCGGGCGGGCGGGGCGCTTCGGCCTCGCCGGCCGGGCACGGGGAGCCGGATGCGGGCGGCTACACCGTCGGTGAATCCGGGCGCGTGGACGGTTCTGAGGCAAGGCGATATGCCGAGTCGGGGCAATCTGCCGAGTCGGGGCGTTCTGCCGAGTTCGGACGAGCGGCCGAGTCTGGGCGAACAGTTGAGTCTGGGCGAGTGGTTGAGTCTCGGCGAACGGTTGCTGAGGGGCCGGTGGTTGGGGAGGGGTTCGAGCATCCGCAGGCGGCCCGGGGGCGTTGTCCGGGGCGGCGGGGTGGGCGGTCCTCCGGTTCGCTGTGTGCTCCCGTGCCGTCGGGGAACGCGGTGTCGGTTGCCGCGCCCGTGCGGACCGTTGAGGGCGGGACGGCGATCACTGCGCCGCTGACAGGGCGTCAGGCCGTGCCGTTGTCGCGATCGGGTGAACTGCCGGTCCACCACCTCGTTTTCCGCTGCTGAGAGCTGAGAGCAGAGAGCTGCCCCAGGGCCCTCCCCCGGCCCGCGCATTCGACGGAATCCAGCCGTCATCGCTCCGCACCCTTCATGGCGCCTGCCGCGCGGTTCGCGCGTGCCGGTGCGGACCCGTACGCGCCCGTGCGCGGCCTCGTGCCCGTATCCGGCCGTCCTGGTTCGTGCCTGCCGTGTGTGTCCGTGTGCTGGGCCGCCGCGTTCCGATTCGCTGGAGGCATCTCATGCGTAGGTTCCGAGTACGTCGCGGACGTTCCGTCCAGCCGTCCATATCGTCCCGGCAGGACACGTCACCCCAGTCATCCCAGCAGGGCGCATCACCGCGGCAGGACACGTCGTCCCGGCAGGGCACGTCGTCCCGGCAGGACACTTCCTTCCGGCAGGGCACGTCGTCCCGGAAGGACTCGCCCTCGCGGCCTTCACGACCTTCACGACCTTCACGGCACGACGTCGCACGGCCTCATGAGGCGCGTGTGGCGCGGGCGCCCCGTGCGGCGCGGCCGTCCCATGTCCGGGCCGATGTCACCGCCTCGCTCGTGGTGTTCCTCGTCGCCGTGCCGCTGTGTGTCGGGGTGGCCGTGGCGTCCGGGGTGCCGGCTGAGTTGGGGCTGGTCACCGGATCGTCGGCGGGTTGCTCACCGGGTTGCTGCCGGGCAGCAGTCTGCAGGTCAGCGGGCCGGCCGCGGGGCTGACCGTGCTGGTCTACGAGGCCGTGCAGGAGTACGGGCTCGGTGCGCTGGGCGTCCTGGTGCTGAGCGCCGGGGTGCTGCAGCTGGTGATGGGGGCGCTGCGGCTGGGGCGCTGGTTCCGGGCGATCTCCGTCGCGGTCGTCCAGGGGATGCTGGCGGGCATCGGGCTGGTGCTGATCGCCGGGCAGCTGTACGCGCTGGTGGACGCCAAGGCGCCGGGCAACGGGCCGGCGAACCTGGGCGGGCTGCCGGACCTCGCGGTGGACACCATCGGGTCCGACCCGGCGCTGGTGGCACTGGCGGTCGGGGCGTCGACGCTGGCGGTGCTGGTGCTCTGGCCGAAGTGGCGGCGGGCTGCGCGGGTGCTGCCCGCGCCGCTGGTCGCGGTGGCGCTGGCCACCGTCGCCGTGGCGGTGCTGGATCTGCCGGTGGCGCGGGTGGAGGTTTCCGGGCTGCTGGAGGTGGTCCAGCCGCCGGGCGGGGCGGATGTCGCCCGGCTGGTGGAGGCCGGTGCGGTGGCCGGGGTGCTGGGCACCGTGCTCGCCTTCGCGCTGATCGCCTCCGCCGAGTCGCTGTTCAGCGCGGCGGCGGTGGACCGGTTGCACGACGGGCCGAAGACGAATTACGACAAGGAGCTGTTGGCCCAGGGCGCGGGCAACACGGTGTGCGGCCTGCTCGGCGCGCTGCCGATGACCGCGGTGATCGTACGCAGTGCCGCCAATGTGCAGGCGGGGGCGCGGACCAAGGCGTCGCGGGTGCTGCACGGGGTCTGGCTGCTGGTGTTCGCGGCGGCGTTCCCGGCGGCGCTGGGCATCGTTCCGATCGCGGCGCTCGCGGCCGTACTGGTGCACGCGGGATGGAAGTTGCTGCCGGTGAGGACGTTGCGGCCGCTGTGGCGGGAGCACCGGGGCGAGGCCGTGGTGCTGGCGGCGACGGCGGTGGCGATCGTGGCCACCAATATGTTCGAGGGGGTGCTGCTCGGGCTGCTGCTGGCCGTCGCCAAGTCGGCGTGGGCGACCTCGCAGGTGCACCTGGAGGTGACCGGCCTGGAGGGCAGTGGGCCGATCCGGGTGCGGGCCGTGGGCCATGCGACGTTCCTGCGGCTGCCGAAGCTGCTGGACCAGCTGGAGGCGCTGCCCCGGGACCGGGAGATCGAGCTGGATCTGTCCGGGCTGCGCCATCTCGATCATGCGTGTGCGGCCGCGCTCGGCAACTGGGAGGAGCAGCGCCGCGGGCCGGACGGGACGGATGGGACGGATGGGACGGCGCGGCGGACCACGCCGTCCGTGGCGCCGTAAGCCCATAAGCCCATAAGCCCATAAGCCCGTAAGCCCGTGAACCAGTAGATCCGTAGCCCGTAGGGCCGTAGGGCCGTAGGGCCGTAGAGCCGTAGAGCCGTAGAGCCGTAGAGCCGTAGAGCCGTAGAGCCGTAGAGCCGTGGTCCCGTAGGCCCCCGACGAGCCGATACCGCCGGCAGCGGGGCCCTACGGCGGCAGAAGGTCATCGCGGCACCGACGAGGCCGTTGCGGCACCGACGAGGCCGTTGCGGCAGCTACGGGGCCGTTGCGGCACCGGCGGAGCGTTACGGCACCGGCGGACCGTTACGGCAGCTATCGGGCCTTACGGCATCGAAGGGCCCTTACAACAACAGAGCGGCGTTCCGGCGGAAATGACCGTAGGGTCAGGAGCTGGTGACCATCGACCCCGAGGAGCGCTGTGAACCGCCGGCCCCTTCGTCGCTGCGGGGCGACCGCCGCGCTGTCCGTCGCCCTGCTGCTGTCCTCCTGCACCGGTGCCGCCCTGAGCGCCACCGGGACGGCGGCAGTGGCGGGGTGGGCGACCCGCTCTTCCCGGCGCTCGGGAACGGTGGTTACGACGTACGGCATTACGGCCTCGACCTGGCCTACGACGTCAAGCGGAAGCATCTGGACGCGACCGCGGAGATCACCGCCCGGGCCACCCAGGACCTGCGCTCCTTCAAGTTGGACCTGGAGGGGCTGCGGGTGTCCGCGGTCCGCGTCGACGGCAAGGACGCGTCGTTCTCCCGCAAGGGCCACAAGCTCACGGTGCAGCCGCCGGTGGGGATCGCGAAGGGCACCCGGTTCCGTACCACCGTCGAGTACGCGGGCACGCCGCAGGAGCTGAAGGACCCGGACGGGTCGACGGAGGGCTGGGTCAAGACGCCCGACGGGGCGTTCGTGTCGGGGGAGCCGGCCGGTGCGATGACGTGGTTCCCGGCAACAACCACCCGGAGGACAAGGCCACCTACGACTTCACCATCACCGTTCCGCGGCGCTACACGGCCGTCGCCAACGGGGAGCTGCGGTCGGAGAAGGTGTCCAAGGGGAAGGCCACGTTCACCTGGCACAACCCGGAGCCGATGGCCAGCTATCTGGCGACCGCCACCATCGGCACGTTCGAGGTCCACACCTCCCGCACGCCGAGCGGGCTGCCGCTGTACGTCGCGGTGGACCCGGCGGAGGCCGCGGCGAGCCGGAAGCCGCTGGCCCGGCTGCCGGAGATCATCAAGTGGGAGAGCGGGCTGTTCGGGACGTACCCGTTCGCCTCGGCGGGCGCCATCGTCGACCACACCCCGCCGCGGATCGACTGGTACGCGCTGGAGTCCCAGACCAAGCCGGTCTACGCCGGGGCGCCGGACACCGTGACCGTCGTGCACGAGATGGCGCACCAGTGGTTCGGCGATTCGGTGACGCCGAAGACCTGGCAGGACACCT
Organism: Streptomyces endophytica; assembly: GCF_026153355.1. Taxonomy (GTDB): domain Bacteria; phylum Actinomycetota; class Actinomycetes; order Streptomycetales; family Streptomycetaceae; genus Streptomyces; species Streptomyces endophytica. The sequence continues at coordinate 1,490,159 of NZ_CP110636.1, forward strand.
GGCTCAGCGAGGGTTTCGCGACGTACGTCGAGTGGCTGTGGGGGGAGCACGAGGGCGGCAAGACGCCCCAGCAGCAGTTCGACGCGCTCTACAAGGACGACCCGCACAACGAGCGCTGGGACTTCCCGCCGGGCCGCCCGGGCGCCGCGAAGAACGTCACCGGCACGGCCGTGTACGAGCGCGGCGCGATGCTGCTCCAGCAGCTCCGCAGGGCCGTGGGTGACAAGACGTTCTTCCGGATCCTGAAGGAGTGGCCGGCCAAGTACCGCTATTCCAACGCCGATTCGAAGGATTACATCGCCTTCTGCCAGGCCCGCACGGACGTGGACCTGAAGCCCCTCTTCGACGCGTGGCTGTACGGGAAGGGCAAGCCGGACAAGGTGTTCTGAGCCGGACAGGGTGGCGTCGGACAGGGTGGTGCCGGAGAGGGTGGCCTCGGACAAGGTGGTGCTGGAGAGGGTGGCGTCGGACAGGTGGTGTTCTGAGGATGGGGATGCCCGCTAGCTGACGTTGGGGATCAGGCGGACGGCCGCCGGGTGGCGGGCGGTGAGGGTGAGGAAGCGGCGGGTCGAGCGGACCACCTGTTCCTTGACGTGGGCGGCCGGGCGGCCGGTCAGGACCGTTTCGCGCGGGGTGTCGTCGGCGCGTACGGACTGGATCAGGCCGTCGTGCCGGCCCAGGCTCACGCACTGCACGAAGTAGGCGAACGTCAGCGGCCGGGGTGCGGCGCCGCGGAGTTCGGCGATGATGCCGCCGGCCGCGTGGGCGCCGGTCGGCAGGGCGGTGGCGCAGGCCATGCGGAGGGTGCCGGCCCGCAGGGAGCGGGCCTCGGCCGCGTCACCGGCGACGTAGACGTCCGGGTGGCTGACCGAGCGCAGTGCGGCGTCGACCCGGATGCGGCCGGTTGCCGGGTCGGTGTCGAGGCCCGCGTCCCGGGCGAGGCCCCGGTGGCCCGCAGGGCGGCCGTCCACACCACGGCGTCCGCGTCCAGGTCGTCCGCGTCGGTGACCCGCCGGCCCTCGGTGACGCGGACGTGCAGCCGGTCGAGGACGGTCCGTACGTGGGTCCGGCCGCGGACCGACAGGCCTGGCCCGAGTTCGCCGCCGGTGAGCAGCCGGACCTGCCACTCCGGGTGGGCCTCGGCGAGTTCGGCGGCCATCTCGATGCCGGTGAGGCCGCCGCCGACCACCGCCAGCGCGCCGGGGCCGGTCAGCAGCCGCCGGTGGAGGGCGGTGGCGGTCTCGGCGGTGAAGGACCGCTGCCCGGCGCCGCGCGGGTCGGTGTGGCTGCCGAGGGCGTAGACCAGGCGGTCGTAGCGGAGGGTGCGGCCGCGGTCGGTATGCACGACGCGGGCGTCCGGGTCGAGGGCGGTGGCCCGGGCCGCGAGGTGCTCCACGCCGGTGCCGCGCAGCAACTCGGCCCGGGAATGGGCGACTTCGGGCCGTCCGGCGGCGACTTCGTGCAGCCGGACCCGTTCGGTGAGCCGGTCGTCGGGGTCGACCAGGGTCACGCGCGCGTGCGGGGCGAGCCGCAGCGCGGCCATCATGCCGGCGTAGCCGCCGCCGAGGACGACGACCCTGCCGCTTGCGGCCTTACGGGGGCGTGCGCCGCGCGGCCGGTGGTCCGTCACGCCGTTCGCGATCTTGTTCAGCTTCTTCATCGCGTCCTCCTGGGCGGGATGTCGTCTTCCTGGGTGGAGGCGTCGCACCGGGCCGGCGCGGCGTCGCCGGAAGGGGGACGACACGGCCGGCGGGAGTGTGACAGCGGGGCGCGGGCCAGGGGGGACGTCACTCCTGGCCGGGGGGGGGGGACGTCACTCCTGGCCGGGGGTGAGCGCCCGGTCGAGATCGAGATCGACGTGGCCGAGCTTCTCCGGGTTGACGACGGCGTCGACCTCCGTGATCCGTCCGTCGTGGACGGTGAAGGCGAACACCCCGGCCTGGCGCCCCGCCGCGTCGGCGAAGACCAGCCCCGTCGCACCGTTGACCTGCTGGAGCGCGACCCGCACCGGTCCGCGTTCGGCACCGCGGGCGACCAGGCCCAGCGCGTAGCGGGCGACCTTCTCGCGGCCCAGCACCGGGCGGCGCGCGGCGCTCACCCGGCCGCCGCCGTCCGAGCGCCAGACCACTTCGGGGTCGAGGACGGCGAGCAGCGCGTCGAGGTCGCCGCCGATGACGGCGGACAGGAACGCCTCGACGGTGCGCCGGTGTTCGGCCCGGTCGACGGTCCGGCGCGGCGCCTCGGCCCGTACCCGCCGGCGGGCGCGGGAGGCCAGCTGCCGTACCGCGTCGGGTGTGCGGCCGACCGCCTCGGCGACGTCCGGGAAGGGGACGGCGAAGACGTCGTGGAGGATGAAGGCGGTGCGTTCGGCGGGGGTGAGCCGTTCCAGGACGGTGAGCAGGGCCATGCCCACGGACTCGTCGAGGGTGACCCGGTCCTCGGGCGCGTCGCCGTACGCGCTGCCGGGCAGCGGGTCGGCGCCGGTGCCGTCGACCAGCGGTTCCGGCAGCCAGGGCCCGACGTAGCGTTCGCGGCGGGCCCGGGCCGAGCCCAGCAGGTCGTAGCAGATCCGGCTGACGACGGTGGTGAGGAAGCCGCGCGGGCTGTCCACGGGTGGGTCGACGGGCAGCGCCTGCCACCTCAGCCAGGCCTCCTGCACGGCGTCGTCCGCGTCGCTGACCGTCCCCGTGATCCGGTACGCGATCCCCCAGAGCCGTCCCCGCTCCGCCTCGAACACCGCCAGGTGGCCCTCGGCCGGGCGCCCGGGGCGGCTGCTCGCGGCCGGGCCGGGGCGGCTGCTCGCAGCCGGGCCGGTGTCCCTGCCTGCGGTTTCCCTGTTTGTGGTTTCCCCGTTTGGGGTGTGCCTGTCTGCGGCGTCCCCGCCTGCGGCGTTCCCGTCTGCGGCGTTCCCGTCTGCGGCGTTCCCGTCTGCGGTGTTCCCGTCTGCGGTGTTCCCGTCCGTGGTGTTCCCGTCCGTGGTGTCCCTGTCCGTGGTGTGCCTGTCCGTGGTGTGCCTGCTCGCTTCCGCCACGTGCGGTGTCCCCCTCGCTTCGTACGCCTCGCCCCGCCCGGTCCGCCGCCGGGTCGAGGTCCGGCCCCTCCGGGGCCTGCCCCTAGGGACGACGCGGCGGGGCCGGGTGTGACATCGGCGGGCGGCGGGCGACGGTGAGGTCGAGGGCGTACGCCTCCTCGACCGTGCCGTCCGGGAAGACGTCGAGCAGGGCGGCCCGTTCGGCCTCCAGGACGGGGGCGGCCGCCGCCGGGCCGAGGGCCGCGAAGTACGAGCGGCTGCCGAGCATGGCGAGGTGGGTGTCGAGGGGGACCCGACGGGTCCAGTGCAGCACGCGGCACTCCGGGCGCAGGCCGAGGCCCAGGCCGCGGAGCAGGGCGGGGGCCTCCGGTGCGATCGGGTGGGCGTGGTAGCCGGGGAGCCGGCGGGCGAGCCTGGCCTCCTGTTCGGCGGCCCAGGGGACGTCCGGGTCGGGCAGGTTCCACCACAGCGCGAGCGCGCCACCGGGCCGCAGCACGCGCAGCGCCTCCGGGACGGAGCGCGCCGGGTCGGTCCAGTGCCATGCCTGGGCGTAGCCGACGAGGTCGAAGCCCGCGCCGCCTGCGAACGGGAGCGCCTCGCCGATGCCGCGGACGAGTGGGACGTCCGGATGGGCGGTGCGCAGTTCGGCGGCCATGGCCGCGCCGGGCTCCACGGCGGTCACGCTCGCGCCGCGCGCCGTGAGCAGCCCGGTCGCGATGCCCGTTCCCGCCCCGACGTCGAGCACCCGCGCGCCGGCCAGCGGGCGTCCGGCCAGTTCCTCGATCGCGGCGAAGAGGGCCGGTGGGTAGCCGGGCCGGGCGGACGCGTACTGCCCGGCGACGGCGTCGAAGGAGCGGGCGAGGCTGCCCGGGGGCGGCGGCTGCACGGACGGGGGCGGGGTGCCGGTCATACGGGCATGCTGCCGCGCGGCCGCCCCGTCGCGCCGCCGCTTGGCAAAAATCCGGAGCGCGACCAAAAACCAGACCGGGTTCATTTTTAGGCTCGGTCTGGTTATAGTCCTGTCATGGCTGGTTTGCGGGAGCGGAAGAAGGAGCAGACGCGGCAGCGGATCGCGGCGGTGGCCTGGCGATTGTTCGCGGAGCGCGGGTTCGAGGCGGTGACGGTCAACGAGATCGCGGAGGCCGCGGAGGTCGCCAAGGCGACGTTGTTCGCGTACTTCCCGACGAAGGAGTCGCTGGCGCTCCAGGGGTCGGGGACGACGACCTGGCGGGGATCGTCACCGGGCGGCCGGCCGGACAGTCGCCGCTGGCGGCGCTCCGGGCGCACTTCCGGGCCCTGGCGGCCGGGCCGATGACCGGGTTCGACCCCGAGGTACTGGTCTCCCGGATCCGGGTGATCTTCGACAGCCCCGCCCTCAGCGCCGCCGCCAACGCCCTCCTCTACGAGCAGCGACAGCAGCTCGCCGAGGCCCTCAAGGCCGAGGCCGAAGCGGTCGGGGATAAGGCCGAAGCGATTGGAGATGAGGGCGAAGCGATCGGGGATGACGGCGGGCAACGGGACTCCGGAGGGAAACGGGGCACCGGCAGGGAGCGGAGCACCGGCAGGCAGGGGGAGATGGCCGCCGTCCTGATGGCGGCTCAGATCAGCGCGTCGCTGGTCACGCTCCAGGAGGCGTTCTTCCGCCGGCTGGCCGACGGCGCCTCACTCAGCGAAGCCCGCCAACGGCTCGCCGAGGACGTCGAGTTGGCGTTCTCCCTGCTGGCGGACGGCCTTGAGCCGCACCCCGACCACACCAACCACCCCAACCACACCGACCACAGCGCCACACCCCACACCAGCCACACCGACCACACCGACCACAGCGCCAGACCCAGCAGAAACTGACCCGAGGGGAACGGAACAGACCATGCGCGCACGGGGAATCAACTACGACACCGGCTTCCTTCCCGGCGAGGACCTTTCGCGGAAGAGCTTCGCGGAGGAGGCCGTCCGCAAGGACATGGCGGTCATCGCCGGGGAACTGCACTGCGACGCGGTGCGGATATCGGGCGGCGATCCGGAGCGGCTGAGCGTGGCGGCCCGCTGCGCGGCCGAGGCCGGGCTGGAGGTGTGGTTCGCGCCGTTCCCGGTGGACCTGGGGCCGACGGAGCTGCGGACGTTCTTCGCGGACTGCGCGGACCGCGCCGAGGCCGTACGGGCCGGCGGGGCCGAGGTGGTGTTCGTCGCCGGCTGCGAGATCAGCGCGTTCTGTTCGGGCTTCATCCCCGGCGAGAAGTACGGCGAGCGGCTGGACGCGATGGTGACCGGGGACCGGGACTGGTGGATGTCGCTGGGGCCGGTGCAGGAGCGGCTCAACGCGTTCCTCGGCGAGGTCGCGGAGCTGGTGCGGGGGCGTTTCGGCGGGCGGATCACCTACGCCTCGGGCCCGTGGGAGAAGGTCGACTGGCGGCCGTTCGACCTGGTGGGCGTGGACGCGTACCGGGCGGCGTACAACGCGGCGAGGTTCCGCGAGGAGGTGCGCGGGCACTTCGCGCACGGCAAGCCGGTCGCGGTGACCGAATTCGGTACCTGCGCCTACCGGGGCGCGGGCGAGCGGGGCGGGCTGGCCTGGCAGCCGCCGGCGGGCGCGGTGCCGGACGAGGGCGAGCAGGTGCGCTACTTCGGCGAGCTGCTGGACGTCTTCGAGGAGGAGGGCGTGGACACCGCGCTGTGGTTCACCTTCGCCGCGTTCAACACCCGTAAGGGCGCCGACCTCACGTCGTACGGCGTGGTGACGATGCTCGACGAGACGCGGTGGGAGCAGCGGGCGGTGTTCGCGGCGATGGCGGAACGGTACGGGGAGGGTTCCGCTCGGTAGGTGGCCTCGGGGGGTGGGGCTGGGGGGCCGAGGGCCGGGGGGCCTGGGCCCTAGCTAGGGGGCGGGCGAACAGATCCCGTAGGGGACGAACGCGCCCCCTGCGGGTCCACAACTCCGGCGCGGTGAGAGGTATTCCGGGTCTGGGGGGCGAACTTCCGAGGTGCGGCGAATTCCGAGGTGCGGCCTATTTCCGCGGAGCCGCGCCTTCCGCGGAGACGTGCCTTCCGCGGAGGCGTGCCTTCCGCGGAGAGGTCCATTCCTCGGAGAGGTGCATTCCGCGGACCCCCGCACGTCACCCGCTCCGGTCGGACGGCGCCGGGGCCGGGGCCAGGGCCGTGACCGCCGCCTTCCTTGTCCGGGCGCGGTCGAGAGACCAGACGCACAGGCCCGTCAGTACGGCCGCCCCTGCGCCGTACACGGGCAGCCACAGGGTCGTGGTGGCCGACAGGCAGTCGGCGACGGCGACATGGCTCTGGGCCGCCCGCGCATGAGCCAGGGCGACGCCGTCGCGACCGGCCAGGTTCGCGAGCGCGGCCTCCGCCCGGATGCCCTCGTACCTGCCCACCGCAGGACACGCGGCGCGCGTGCCCGGCATGGGGAACAGCCACGCCCAGCGCTGCAGCGCGGGCGCCAGAGTGATCGCCACGCACAGGCCGACGACCAGGGAGTACGCCGCCAGGCTCCGCAGGTACGCGGAGCCGGGACCGGGCCTCCGCTCCGGCAGCCGTTGGAAGGTGAAGATCAGCGCGAGGAGCGTCACCCCGATGTAGGTGGAGAACCACTGCCAGGATCCCTGCGCGAGGGCGGCCGCGAGTACCGCGGCAAGCGCGATGCCGATGACCCCCGGCTGGCCGGGACCGGCATGCTCAGCGCCGACGGAGGTCGTTTTCGGGGCCTGTCGCAGGCCGGGGTGGGGGCCCATGGTCTCTCCCGCGTGGTTCGGAGGACCTCAGCATCCGGGCCCGCCGCACCCCGGCACGGCGCCATGCCGGGCCGGAGCGCAAGCCCCGCCCGGTTGGCGGGCTGGTGGGCTGGCCGGGCCCACAGGCCTGGGCGGACCGGAAATCCGCGCCACCCGGCCCCTCGATGGCGGTTCTTGCGCCCCTCTGCTCCCTCAGCGGCGGTTCTTGGGCCGCTCGGTGGTGTTCTTGGGACCCTCAGTGGCGGTTCTTGAGCCCCTCGGTGGTGACTCTCGTCCCCTCCTCGTCCCCCTCAGCGGCGGTTCTTGGGCCTCTTCGGGTTCTTGGACTTCCGGGCCGCCGGGTTGCCCGTACGGGTGCTGCGGCGGCGTTCATGGCGCTCGCGGGCCTCGGCGTACTCCGCGCGGTGCAGCCGCTCCCCCGGGGCCTCGACGAGGCTGCGGCAGAAGTACGCCAGCAGCGACCCGATGAAACCAATGAGCATCAGGCTCTGCCCCGACGTGTCGGCCGCGCCCGCCGACGACGACGAGCCGGGGCGCCGTACGAAGCCGTCCCAGGTGCGGCGGAAGGCCAGCGCGCTGCAGATGGCGAAGCCGGCGACCACCAGGATGCCGACGAACGGGCCGACCGCGGCGATCTCCAGCCCCTGGAACGCGAAGCGCAGCACGACGGCCCCGGCTGCGGCGAGCGCCAGCGAGCCCACCGCGACGCCGGCCCGGCGCAGCGCGTAGCCGCCGTCGTGGTGGACCCAGGTGGTGCCGAAGAAGCGGATCGGCTCCGGCTGCGGGCCGTCGCTCTCCGCCCCGCTCTCCGGACCACTCACCGGACCGCTCTCCGGACCGTTTCCCGGCCCGCCGGCGTTCGGAGGGCCGGGAGGCGGCGTCTGCTCGTCGCTCATGGCACCGATTATCCCCGGGCCCCTGTCCGGGACACGTCGCCGCTCACCCCGTGCAGCGGTACGCATCCCGTACCGCGCTCACCCCGTGCAGCGGCACGCACCCCGTACGGCACTCGCCCCGTACGGCGCTCACCCCGTACCGTGCCCACCCCGTGCAGCACTCAGCAGCCCGCACGCCGCCCAGCGCCCGCACGCCGCCCAGCGCTCACATGCAGCACGCCGTCCCGCGCTCACATGCAGCGCGGCGCGACCATTCCGTCGCTGCCGGTGTGGACGTACGTGTCGGAGATGTACTGGCCGGGCCCGATGCTGTCCCAGATGTCCGAGGTGCCGTACGGGCCGCTGACCCGCTCCCCGTGCCGCTGGCAGCGGATCTCGATCCGTGCGCCCTCCGCCAGCTGCCGGACGACCGGGTAGTCGGTGCCGGGACCCTTGCGGACCTTGACGCGGTAGCCGGGCGCGACCGGATAGCTGAGCCCCCCGGCTGCGGCGAGCACCTGGCCGCCGTCGGCCGGTTCCGCGGATTCCTGTGTCGTCATGTCGATTCCCCCGTTGACGATTGTCCGGCCGGCGATGCCGGGCCGGTGTGACAGCCCAGCAGTCCCGGGCCGGTGTGACAGCCCAGCAGTCCCGGGCCGGTGTGACAGCCCGGCGGTGCCGGGCCGGTTGTGCGGTGCCCGAACGGTGCCGGGCCGGTTGTGCCACGCGCACGCTAGCAAGCCTCACCGCTTTCGCACGTGTCATCGACTAGGCTCCGCGCGTCGCACCTGCGACCGAATGGCACGGGGAATGACACGGGGGTGGAACCATGCCAGCGCTGCGCGATTCCGGCGTCGGGCCGGAAGCGGAGCGTCCGGAATACGCCGGGAAATACCGGCTGGAAGCGCGGCTCGGGGCCGGCGGTATGGGCGTGGTCCACCTGGCCCGCTCCTCCTCCGGACTGTTGCTCGCGGTCAAGGTCATCCATGCCGAATTCGCCCAGGACCCGGAGTTCCGGGGGCGGTTCCGGCAGGAGGTGGCGGCCGCCCGCCGGGTCAGCGGGGCCTTCACGGCCCCCGTCGTGGACGCCGACCCGGACGCCGGACGCCCCTGGATGGCCACCCTCCACATTCCCGGTCCGACGCTTTCCGACCATGTGAAGCGGAACGGCCCGCTGACCCCCGGCGAGGTGCGCAGGCTGGCCGCCGGGCTCGCCGAGGCGCTGCGCGACATCCACCGCGCCGGGGTCGTGCACCGCGATCTGAAGCCCGGCAACGTGCTGCTCGCCGCGGACGGGCCGAAAGTCATCGACTTCGGCATCTCGCGGCCGTCCGACAGCGATATGCGCACCGAGACCGGCAAGTTGATCGGTACGCCGCCGTTCATGGCGCCCGAGCAGTTCCAGCGGCCGCGCGAGGTCGGCCCGGCGGCGGACGTCTTCGCGCTGGGCTCGGTGCTGGTGCACGCCGCCACCGGGCGCGGCCCGTTCGACTCGGAGAGCCCGTACATCGTCGCGTACCAGGTGGTGCACGACGACGCCGATCTCGCGGGCGTACCGCGGGAGTTGGTGCCGCTGATCGAGAGCTGCCTGGCGAAGGAGCCGGCGGACCGGCCGACGCCGGACGCCCTGATGGAGCTGCTGCGGACCGACGCGCCGGAGGTCGACCCGGTGCCGGGCGCGGTGGCGGGGCTGACGGCGGGCGTGCCGCCGGGGGAGGTTGGGGCGGGAGGTGCGCCGCCCCCGGCGGACCGGATGCCGTCGTCGCAGGCCCCCGGCCCGGATCCGGGCGCACGCCGGATTCCGGCCCCGGCCCCGGCCCCGGCCCCGGGGTCGCGGATACCCGAGCAGCGTGGCGGGACGGTACGGGCCGCGGCCAGCCCCTCGCGGGCGGAGACCACGCACGTACGGGCCGTCGCCCCCGTACCCGCAGCGGTACCGGAGGTGCCCGCACCAACGGGAACAACCGCACCACCGGACTCACCGGCACCGCCCCGACCGCCGGAGGGCGCCCACCGGCAGCAGGGGCCGAACCCCCATCACCCCCGGCGCCGCGCCCCGCTCTCCGCCGTGGCCCTCGCCGTGACCGTGGCCGTGGCCGCCGTCCTCGCCGGCGTCCGGCTGCTGTCCCCGGGCTCCGGCCAGGACCCCGCGCTGCAGACCCACCCGCCCCACACCGCCACCGGCGACGCCCGCCCCTGGCGGACCACGATCCTCCCGCGGCCCCCGGGCCATGACGCCGAGATGGCGTACTGCTCCGGCGGCTCGGGCGCCGTCTTCTGCGGCCAGTCCGGACTCCCCGCCGCCCGGCTCGACCCGGACACCGGCCATGTGGCCTGGCGGCACAAGGGTCCCCCCGCCGGCAAACGCGCCACGACCCCGACCGCGCCGGTGCTCTCCGGCGGGCTGCTCTACGTCTTCTCCGCCGACGGCACACGCCTCTCGGCCCTCGACCCCTCCCCCGGCGGCCGGGGCGCCACCCGCTGGAGCAAGGACGTCTCCGGTTACGAGGGCGGCGCCACCGTCCTCGGCGACCGCGTGCTGCTGACCGCCTCGGACGGCACGGTCACCGCACTGGACAGCGCCACCCACCGGCAGCGCTGGCACAAGCGCTTCGCCGGCCACCAACTGCCGCTGTTCACCGCGTTCGCCGGCGCGCCGCGTACCGCGTACGCCGCCGAGCCCACCGCCGACGGCACCCACTCCCAGGTCACCGCCATCGACCCGGCCACCGGCGCGGTCCGCTGGGCGCACCGGCTGCCCGGCCTCCTCACCCCGGCCGGACCGGCTGGGGTGACCGGTCCGGCCCACACAGGTGGGGCCGGAACGGACGGGGCCGGAACGGGCGGGCCCGGCCCGCTGTTCCTCACCGTCACCGACCCCAAACTCTCCTACCGCACCACCGCCGTCCTCCGGTACGACCCCGCCACCGGCCGCACCCGCACCCTGCCGGTGACCGGCTCGCCGGACCAGGTGTCCGCGGTCGTGCACGGCGAGACGGTGTATCTGCTGGGCGAGGGCGGGGCGTTGCAGGCCACCGGGGCGCACCACTGGTACACCGAGACGTCGGTCAGCCGGGGCTCGGTGCCGGTGGTGAGCGGCGGCCGGCTGTTCTTCAGCGCGGCCGACGGCCGGCTGATCGCCGTCGACACCGCCAACGGCGGGGTCGTGGGCCAGACCCGGCCACGGCTGTCCCGCACGCGCAGCAACGGCTTCCTGGAGACGGTGCCCGCCCCCTGGACCGACGCCCGCCGCGGCCGGATCTACGCGGCGGCGCCCGACGGCACGGTGTTCTCGGCCCCGCTGAAGGACCCCGCGAGCTGGTAGGGGCGTACGGGCCGCAGCGGGGTGTCGATGAACATCGGCCCGCTCAGGGCGTCGTACGCGTACGGGCTGCGGTGCCGCGGCAACGGCACGCGGGGCGGGGACGGCCGCCCGGAACACCCGGTCGGGCCGCTCACCGCCCCGCCGCCTTCCTCAGCGCGGCGATCAGCTTGAACGTCGTCTCCAGGTTGCACCGCCCCAACTCGATGAGCGGACGCGGGTGTGGATAGCTGCACGACACCAGGTCAACACTCAGTGAGGGCAGCACGATCCCGGTCCGCGCCAGTGCCCTCATCAACTCATCGCGCGCCGCTTCCGCCGCCGCGTGCCCACTGAACCGTTCCGCCGTCATGGCCCATCCAACCCTTCTGTCGCTTCCCTGCGTTTCCCTGTCGGGACCCCGGAAGCCGACTACTCTGCGTATTCCAACCCTCACCAGGATGCATGCGGAGAAGGACGCGAATACCCCTTGCCGGGCGTACTTCGCCGCGCCGAGACGTACGTTCCACACCTTCCACGGAGGAGGTCGCCATGCCGCCGAGACGAGCGGTCACCGGCCGCAGCCAGGAGCCGCGCCAACGCTTCGTGGAGGAGCTGCGATTACTCCGCTCCCGCAAGGGCGACACCCTCCGCCAGCTCGGCGAGACGCTGGGCTGGGACTGGTCCCTCTTCGGCAAAATGGAATCCGGCCAGACCCTCGGCAGCCCCGAGGTCGTCCAGGCCCTGGACCAGCACTACGGGACACCTGGACTGCTGCTGACGCTTTGGGAGTTGGCCGCGGGGGATCCTACGCAGTTCAAGGAGCGGTACCGGCGGTACATGACGCTGGAGGCCGAGGCGTTGAGCTTGTGGCACTTCGGTGTGAGCGTCTTCCCGGGCATGCTGCAGACGGAAGGCTACGCACGCGAAGTGCTTGCGGTAGGTGGCGCCAAGGGGGAAGACCTGGCGCGACAGGTGGAAGCGCGCATAGGGCGCCGCGAGTTGCTGAGGGGCAATGAGGCGCCACCGTTCCGGACGATCCTCTCCGAGGCCGTGCTGCGTGCGTCGTTGCAGGACCCGACGGAATGGCGAAGGCAACTGGAGCACCTGGCCGACGCGGCCGCGACCCCGAACGTCACGCTCCATGTGCTGCCTGACGCTTCCGGTCCGCACGGTCTCGTGAGCACCGACGTCATGTTCCTGCGACTCCCCGACGGCCGAACCGTGGCTTACACCGAAAACGCCCATCGTGGTGAACTCATCGAAGAAACCGGGCCAGTTGAGCGACTGCAACGCGCGTACGATGCGGTGCGTGACCTGGCGTTGAGCCCGGCTGAATCGCGGAAGTTCGTCATGCGGATGTTGGAGGAAGTGCCGTGCGAGCCATCGACCTGAGCACCGTCACGTGGCGCAAGTCCAGCTACAGCAATCCCGACGGCGGCCAGTGCATCGAAGTCTCCCCCGACCTCCCGCCCCTCGTCCCCGTCCGCGACAGCAAGGACCCCCACCGCCCCGCGCTCGTCTTCCCCGCGGCCGCGTGGGCGGCGTTCGTGGATGCCGTCAAGGGCGGGGAGCTGCCCGCCGTCTGACGTGGCAGCAGCCGGAACATGGAGGAGCCCCCACCGCGGTGGGGGCTCCTCCATGTGCGATGCCCAGGGGGCTCAGCCCAGCAGGTTGACGTCCCGCACCGCGCCCTTGTCCGCGCTGGTGGCCATCGCGGCGTAGGCGCGCAGGGCCGCGGAGACCTTGCGTTCGCGGTTCTTGGGGGCGTAGACGCCGCCGAGGGTCTCGCGGCGCGCCGCCAGTTCCTCGTCACCGACCAGCAGCTCGATCGTGCGGTTCGGGATGTCGATGCGGATCCGGTCGCCGTCCTCGACGAGGGCGATCGTGCCGCCGCCGGCCGCCTCGGGGGAGGCGTGGCCGATGGACAGGCCGGACGTGCCGCCGGAGAAGCGGCCGTCGGTGATCAGTGCGCAGGTCTTCCCCAGGCCCCGGCCCTTCAGGTACGAGGTCGGGTAGAGCATCTCCTGCATGCCGGGGCCGCCCTTGGGGCCCTCGTAGCGGATGACGACCACGTCGCCGTCCTTGACCTGCTTGTTCAGGATCTTCTCGACGGCCTGTTCCTGGGACTCGCAGACCACGGCCGGGCCCTCGAACGTCCAGATCGACTCGTCGACGCCGGCCGTCTTCACGACGCAGCCGTCGACGGCCAGGTTGCCCTTGAGGACCGCGAGGCCGCCGTCCTTGGAGTAGGCGTGCTCGGCCGAGCGGATGCAGCCGCCCTCGGCGTCCTCGTCCAGCGCCTCCCAGCGCTCGGACTGGGAGAACGCCTCGGCGGAGCGCTTGCAGCCGGGGGCCGCGTGCCACAGCTCGACGGCCTCCGCGGACGGCGAACCGCCGCGCACGTCCCAGGTCTTGAGCCAGTCGGCGAGCGACGGGCTGTGGACGGAGTTCACGTCCTCGTTGAGCAGTCCGGCCCGGTGCAGCTCGCCGAGCAGGGCCGGGATGCCGCCGGCGCGGTGCACGTCCTCCATGTAGTACGTGCGGTCCTTGGCGACGTTCGGGGCGACCTTCGCCAGGCAGGGGACGCGGCGCGAGACGGCGTCGATCGCTTCGAGGCCGAACGGGACGCCGGCCTCCTGGGCCGCGGCGAGCAGGTGCAGGATCGTGTTGGTCGAGCCGCCCATGGCGATGTCCAGGGCCATGGCGTTCTCGAACGCGTCGAAGGTGGCGATGTTGCGCGGCAGGACCGACTCGTCGCCGCCCTCGTAGTAGCGCGTGGTGAGCTCGACGACCGTGCGGCCGGCCTTCTCGTACAGCGCCTTGCGGGCGGTGTGCGTGGCCAGCACCGAGCCGTTGCCCGGCAGGGAGAGGCCGATGGCCTCGGTGAGGCAGTTCATCGAGTTGGCGGTGAACATGCCGGAACAGGAACCGCAGGTCGGGCAGGCATTCTCCTCGATGCGGAGGATGTCCGCGTCGGAGATCTTGTCGTTCACCGCGTCCGAGATCGCGTCGACCAGGTCGAGGGTGCGGACCGTGCCGTCGACGAGGGTGGCGCGGCCGGACTCCATCGGACCGCCGGAGACGAAGACGGTCGGGATGTTGAGCCGCAGCGCGGCGTTCAGCATGCCCGGGGTGATCTTGTCGCAGTTGGAGATGCAGATCAGCGCGTCGGCGCAGTGCGCCTCGACCATGTACTCCACGCTGTCCGCGATCAGGTCGCGGGAGGGCAGGGAGTACAGCATGCCGCCGTGGCCCATGGCGATGCCGTCGTCGACGGCGATCGTGTTGAACTCGCGGGGGATGCCGCCGGCCGCCTTGACCGCCTCGCTGACGATCCGGCCGACCGGCTGGAGGTGGGTGTGGCCCGGCACGAACTCGGTGAAGGAGTTCGCCACGGCGATGATCGGCTTGCGGCCGATGTCCGCGCCCGCTACGCCCGAGGCGCGCATAAGGGCGCGGGCGCCCGCCATGTTGCGGCCATGGGTAACGGTGCGGGACCTCAGCTCGGGCACGATGGTCACTCCCTCGGGATACGTACGTTCAGCCGTACAGCAGCAGCGGCATACCGCGGCTGATCCCGAGGTTACGCTCTTGATCCAAGATCCGGACACCGGCTCCGGTATGTGAGACGGGTGACCGGAGTACGGACAGCGCCCCCGGGCGGCCCGGCGGGACCGGCTGGGGCCGGCCGTGGCCGGCTGGGCCGCGGCCCCGGCATCGGCCGCCCCGTCCCGGTCAGGAACCCGCCCCGCTCAGGACCCCGGCACCCAGGTCGGCGAGGCCAGGTGCAGCCGGGTGAAGGCCAGCGCCTCGGCCAGGTCGGCTTCGCGTTCGGCGGCGGACATCGCCCGGCGGGTGTTGACCTCGACGACCACATGCCCGGAGAAGTTGTGGGCGGCCAGCCGCTCCAGCACCTCGGCGCACGGCTGGCTGCCGCGGCCCGGTACGAGGTGCTCGTCCTTGGCGGAGCCGTTGCCGTCGGCGAGGTGGACGTGCGCCAGCCGGTCGCCCATCCGCTCCACCATGTCCAGCGCGTCGTTGCGGGCCGTCGCGGTGTGCGACAGGTCGACGGTGAAGTGCCGGTAGTCGTCGTTGGTGGGGTCCCAGTCCGGGGCGTACGCCAGCATCTCGCGGTCCCGGTAGCGCCACGGATACATGTTCTCGACGGCGAACCGCACGTCCGTCTCGTTCTGCATCCGCCACACCCCGCGGACGAACTCCCGGGCGTAGCTGCGCTGCCAGCGGAACGGCGGGTGCACGACGACGGTGGAGGCGCCGAGCTTCTCGGCGGCGTTGCGGGCGCGCTGCAGCTTGACCCACGGGTCGGTCGACCAGACCCGCTGGGTGATCAGCAGACAGGGCGCGTGCACGGCCAGGACCGGCACGCCGTGGTAGTCGGAGAGCCGGCGCAGCGCCTCGATGTCCTGGCTGACCGGGTCGGTCCACACCATGACCTCGACGCCGTCGTACCCCAGGCGCGCGGCGATCTCGAAGGCCGTTGCCGTCGACTCCGGATACACCGAGGCCGTGGACAGCGCGACCTTCGCATCCGGGATGCGCACCACTGGCTCTGTCACGAGGGACAGCGTAAGGGCCGGAGCTGTGCGCGGGGCGGGAGGCCCGGACCCCCGGCGCCCACCGTTGTGGCTTGTGGGGCGGGGGGTACGCAGGTGACGGGGCTGATCGACGGCGTGACGAGTCTCACGTGCGTGTCTTCGCCTCCGCCCGCGGCCCGGGACCGTCCGGCAACCGCCGCAGCCGCCCTACGCACCGCCGCCCCGGCCCGGCCGGCCCCAGGGGATGCCCCCTACGGCAGGTGGTCCAGCCGCCGCAGGATGACGCCCTCGCGCAGCGCCCACGGACAGATCTCCAGGGTCTCCACGCCGAACAGGTCCATCGCCGCCTCGGCGACCAGCGCCCCGGCCAGCAGCTGCCGCGCCCGCCCCTCGGACACCCCGGGCAGCTCGGACCGCTCCCGCGCGGACATCCCGGCCAGCTTCGGCACCCACTCCTCCAGCTTCTTGCGGGTCAGCTCCCGCTGGACGTAGAGGCCCTCGGCGGAACGGGCGGCACCGGCGATCCGGGCCAGCTGCCGGAACGTCTTGGACGTGCCGACGATCTGGTCGGGGGTGCCGTAGCGGCGGAACTCGCTCACCACGCGGGCGATCTCCGCCCGCACCCGGCGGCGCAGCGTGCGCACGTCCTCGGGGTCGGGCGGATCGCCGGGCAGCGCGGCCGCGGTCAGCCGGCCGGCGCCGAGCGGCAGCGACACCGCCACGTCCGGGTCCTCGTCGAGGCCGTAGGCGATCTCCAGCGAACCGCCGCCGATGTCGAGCACCAGCAGCCGGCCGGCGGACCAGCCCAGCCACCGGCGGGCGGCGAGGAACGTGAGCCGCGCCTCGTCCTCACCGGAGAGCACCTGCAGCTCCACCTCGGTCTCCTCGGCGACCCGGCGCAGCACGTCCTCCCCGTTGGACGCCTCCCGCACCGCGGACGTCGCGAACGGCAGCACGCTCTCCACGCCCTTGTCCTCGGCCACCTGCAGCGCCTCCCGGACGGTGGCCACCAGCCGCTCCACCCCGGCATCGCTTATCGCACCGTCGTCGAGGAGCTCGGCCAGGCGCAGCTCCGCCTTGTGCGAGTAGGCGGGCAGCGGCCGCGCGCCGGGGTGTGCGTCCACCACCAGCAGATGGACCGTATTCGAACCCACATCGAGGACACCGAGTCTCATACCGGGAAACCTAACGCGACGCCCGGCAGGGCTGGTCGGCGCGGTCCGTACCGTTGCCGGGAACGGTACGGCCGGCGGCCCCGGCGCGGCGCGCAGCCCGCCCCGTCCGGGCTGCGCACGGCGCGCCGTACGCTGGAGTCGTGGCAAAGACGAAAAAGGCGAAGCACGAAAAAGCGCCGAAGAAGGCAGAAAAGCGGCGCGCCCAGGCGGCCGAGGGGAACCAGCCCCCGGCCGACGAGGTCGGACTCGACTTCGCCCGCGCCTGGGTCACCTTCCCCGACCCGGCCGACGACGAACAGCTCTTCCGCTGCGACCTGACCTGGCTGACGTCCCGCTGGACCTGCATCTTCGGCAGCGGCTGCCAGGGCATCCAGGCCGGCCGGGCGGACGACGGCTGCTGCACGCTCGGCGCGCACTTCTCGGACGACGACGACGAGAAGCGGGTCGCCGAGCACGTGGCGCGGCTCACGCCCGACCTGTGGCAGTTCCACGACGTGGGCACGGAGAGCGGCTGGGTCGAGGTCGACGAGGACGGCGAACGGCAGACCCGCCGCTGGCAGGGCTCCTGCATCTTCCAGAACCGCCCCGGCTTCCAGGGCGGCGCCGGCTGCTCGCTGCACATCCTCGCGCTGCGCGAGGGCCGCGAGCCGCTGGAGACCAAGCCCGACGTCTGCTGGCAGCTGCCGGTCCGGCGCACCTTCGACTGGATCGACCGGCCCGACGACACCCAGGTGCTGCAGGTCACCATCGGCGAGTACGACCGGCGCGGCTGGGGCCCCGGCGGCCACGACCTGCACTGGTGGTGCACCTCCGCGACCTCCGCGCACGGCGCCGGCGAACCGGTCTACGTCTCCTACAAGCCGGAACTGACCGAGCTGATGGGCAAGAAGGGCTACGCCAAGCTCGCCGAACTGTGCGAACAGCGGCTGGCCGCACAGCTGCCGATGGCCCCGCACCCGGCGGACCCCCGGCCGTAGACCCACGGCGATCACCGCTCCGCCCCCGCCCGGCCCGCAGCTCAGCGGGCCGGGCGGGTCGTGTGCGACGGGGTGTCCGACGGCTTGAAGGGCGTCGCCCCGGAGGTCGCCGCGGAACCGCTCGGCGACGGCGACGGCGACGGGTCCGAGGGGCCGGGCGTCGGGCTCGACTGCGACGGGGCCGGCGTCGGATCCGCGGGCGTGGGGTC
This sequence comes from Streptomyces endophytica, assembly GCF_026153355.1. Classification (GTDB taxonomy): domain Bacteria; phylum Actinomycetota; class Actinomycetes; order Streptomycetales; family Streptomycetaceae; genus Streptomyces; species Streptomyces endophytica. The sequence goes on from NZ_CP110636.1 coordinate 1,508,026, forward strand.
CGTGGGCGCCGGCGTGTGCGGGGACGCGACGGCAACGGGCCGGCCGGCGACGGGCCCTGCGGGGCGGTCGCCGGGCCGGCACCGCCGTGGCCCTCCAGCGTGACCACGGTGCCGCCCGGCCGGATGGCGATCCGGGTCCGCCAGTGGCCCGCCGGCTCCCGGTCGTGGTCGACGTAGACCGTGACCGTCGTGGACTGCCCGGGCCGCAGATAGCCCGCCGTCTGGCTCATCTGCAGCCACGCCGCGCCCGGCGTCGCCGTCCAGTGCACCGGCTCGCCACCGGACGCGCTGATCGTGATCGCCGTCGTGCCGCCGCTGGGCTGCGCGGCGACCGTCAGCCGCCCCGGACCCGACGCCGTACGGTCCGCCTCGCCCGGCCGCAGCGGGGTGCCGTCCGCGCCGATCACCGCGACCGACACGTCCGGCGTCCGGCCGTCGCCCCTGGTGGCCGGCGACGGCGTGGTCCGGGCGTTCCCGGCGTTCTCGTACCCGCCGTCCAGCCGCGCCCCGGCGTCCGTGTCGTTCGCCGTCACCGACGGCGTGCCGTCCGCCACGGTCTCCCCCGTGGCGGGCGCCCCGCGGTAGGCCGCCCACAGGGCCAGCACCGGCGCCGCGATGACCGTGGCGACCACCGTCGTGGTCAGCGCCCGGGCGCGCAGCCGGCGCCGCCGCGCCGACCGGTCCGGCGGCGGGCCCACCGGGAAACCGTTGCGGTCGTAGCGAGGAGAACCGTTTGGCCCACCCGAGCGGCCCCGGCGCCCGGCCGCCGCCGCGGAGCCGTCGGCCCGGCCCGTACGGGACCGCCGGGCCGCCGCCAGCGCCCCCAGCACCGCCTCCTGCGGCGCGGTGACCAACGGCAGCGAACCCCGGGCCGCCGGCGCGGTGCCCGGCCACGGCCCCGGCGCGGTGGCCCGCTCCGCGGTCCGCCGGCAGGTCGCACAGTCGTCGACGTGCCGCACCAGCTCCCGGCTCAGCGCCGCCCCCAGCAGCACCTTGCTGTCCCCCGCCAGCTGCGCCACCTCCTTGCACCGGCCGGACTCGACGACGGCCAGCGCCGCCCGGGTCCGCTCCACCTCGCAGGAGGCGGTGGCGAGCAGCGCGCGGGTGGCGATCGGGTCGGCGCCGAGCACCGCGGCGACCTCGTCGGCGGAGAGCCGGTGCCGCACCGACAGCTCCAGCGCCTCCCGCTGCCCGGGAGCGGTGCCCGCGGCCTCCGGCCAGGCCAGCACCGCCAGCTCGCGCTGCCGCCGCTCGCTGTCCCGGGGCGCCGCGGCACCGGCGCCGGCAGCGGTGCCGGTGCCGGTCCGCTCGGCGAGCCGGCGCAGGCACGCCCAGCGGGCCAGCGCGTACAGCCAGGCGCGGAGCAACGCCGGGTCGGCCGGGCGGCGGTGGTGGTGCCGCTCGGCCAGCGCCAGCACCTCGCCGAGCACCGCGGTCGCCGCGTCGTGCTCGCACAGCACCGACAGGCAGTAGGTGAACAGGCCGTCCAGATACGGCTGATAGCCGTCACCCGGCCCGTCCGGGACACCCGGGACGGGCGGCTGGAGGGGCCGGGGGGACGGCTGGGCGGACTGCGGACGGCTCCGGCGCCGGTCGTCGCCGCGCGACCGGTGTGCGCCGGTGGAGTGCGTGGGGTGCTCGGGCCTGCTGCTCATCACCCCGGCGACGGTAGGCGGATGATGCAGCCGGACTTACTCTCCCGGACCACTTTTAACCCTTACGGGTGACCATCTCCCTCAAAAGGGACACGACCCCGCCGCGGCACCGGGAACGCACGCGGCGTGCGCCACCCGGTCGGAGCAACGAACGACGGGCGCGGACGGCACAACGCCGCCAGGCGGCCCGGACCTGAGGCGATACCGCCCGGGGCCCGGCCGGCACCGGCGGCCACCCGTCGCCCGCGGCCCGGGCCCAGGGCACCGGCGGCCGGCGGTGGCCGGGTCCGGCGGCGGTAGCGGCGTTGTCGGACCCCGCCGCTACCGTGAACCCCATGGCAACTCGTAAAGCGCCGGGCAAGGACCGCCCCTCCTACCGCTGCACCGAATGCGGCTGGACCACCGCCAAGTGGCTCGGCCGCTGCCCGGAATGCCAGGCGTGGGGCACGGTCGAGGAGTTCGGCGGCACCCCCGCCGTCCGCACCACCGCGCCCGGCCGGGTCACCACCGCCGCCCTGCCCATCGGCCAGGTCGACGGCAAGCAGGCCACCGCCCGCTCCACCGGCGTCGACGAGCTCGACCGCGTCCTCGGCGGCGGCCTGGTCCCCGGCGCGGTGGTCCTCCTCGCCGGCGAGCCCGGCGTCGGCAAATCCACCCTCCTCCTGGACGCCGCCGCCAAATCCGCCTCCGCCGCCCACCCCACCCTCTACGTCACCGGCGAGGAATCCGCGAGCCAGGTCCGGCTCCGCGCCGACCGCATCGGCGCCCTCGACGACCACCTCTACCTCGCCGCCGAGACCGACCTCTCCGCCGTCCTCGGCCACCTCGACACCGTCAAGCCCTCCCTGCTGGTCCTGGACTCCGTCCAGACCGTCGCCTCCCCCGAGATCGACGGCGCCCCCGGCGGCATGGCCCAGGTCCGCGAGGTCGCCGGCGCCCTCATCCGCGCCTCCAAGGAACGCGGCATGTCCACCCTCCTCGTGGGCCACGTCACCAAGGACGGCGCCATCGCCGGCCCCCGCCTCCTGGAACACCTCGTCGACGTCGTCCTCCACTTCGAAGGCGACCGGCACGCCCGCCTCCGCCTCGTCCGCGGCGTCAAGAACCGCTACGGCACCACCGACGAGGTCGGCTGCTTCGAGCTCCACGACGAAGGCATCACCGGCCTCGCCGACCCCAGCGGACTCTTCCTGACCCGCCGCGACGAACCCGTCCCCGGCACCTGCCTCACGGTGACCCTGGAGGGCCGCCGCCCGCTGGTTGCGGAGGTCCAGGCGCTCACCGTCGACTCCCAGATCCCCTCACCCCGGCGCACCACCTCCGGCCTGGAGACCTCCCGCGTCTCGATGATGCTCGCCGTCCTGGAACAGCGCGGCCGGATCAGCGCCCTCGGCAAGCGCGACATCTACAGCGCCACCGTCGGCGGCGTGAAGCTCACCGAACCCGCCGCCGACCTCGCCGTCGCCCTCGCCCTCGCCAGCGCCGCCAGCGACACCCCCCTGCCCAAGAACCTCGTCGCCATCGGCGAGGTCGGCCTCGCCGGCGAGGTCAGACGCGTCACCGGCGTCCAGCGCAGGCTCTCCGAAGCCGCCCGGCTCGGCTTCACCCACGCCCTCGTCCCCACCGACCCCGGCAAGATCCCCGACGGCATGCGGGTCCTGGAGGTCGCCGACGTCGGACAGGCGCTCACCGTCCTGCCCAAGCGCGTACGCCGGGAGGCCCCACAGGAGGAGGGTGTGCGCCGGTAGACTTTGCCCTGGTCTCGCCCGTCACCGCAGAATTGCCTGTCGGCCACGTACGCTCCGGTGGTACGTCAACCACAGCAAGGGCCGGGCGGCCCGCGGACCGACAGACCGTGCGACGGAGGAGTGCAGTGGCAGCCAACGACCGGGCATCGACTCCCGGCAGGTCCGGCGGGGGATCCGGCACCGAGAGCCTGATGCGCGCCTCGCTGAGCGCCGTCGCCCCCGGCACGGCCCTGCGCGACGGACTGGAACGCATCCTCCGCGGCAACACCGGCGGCCTGATCGTCCTCGGCTTCGACAAGACCGTCGAGACCATGTGCACCGGCGGCTTCGTCCTCGACGTCGAATTCACCGCCACCCGCCTCCGCGAGCTCTGCAAGCTCGACGGCGCACTGGTCCTCGACAAGGACATCACCAAGATCCTCCGGGCCGGCGTCCAGCTCGTCCCCGACGCCTCCATCCCCACCGAGGAGACCGGCACCCGCCACCGCACCGCCCAGCGCGTCTCCATCCAGGCCGGCTTCCCCGTCGTCTCCGTCAGCCAGTCCATGCGGCTGATCGCGCTCTACGTCGACGGCGAGCGCCGCGTCCTGGAGGAATCCGCGGCCATCCTCTCCCGCGCCAACCAGGCCCTCGCCACCCTGGAGCGCTACAAGCTCCGCCTCGACGAGGTCGCCGGCACCCTCTCCGCCCTGGAGATCGAGGACCTGGTGACCGTCCGGGACGTGACCGCCGTCGCCCAGCGGCTGGAAATGGTCCGCCGCATCGCCACCGAAATCGCCGAGTACGTCGTCGAACTCGGCACCGACGGCCGGCTGCTCGCCCTCCAGCTCGAAGAGCTCATCGCCGGCGTCGAACCGGAACGCGAACTGGTCGTCCGCGACTACGTACCCGAGCCCACCGCCAAGCGCGCCCGCACGGTCTCCGAGGCGCTCGCCGAGCTGGACTCCCTCACCCACGCGGAACTCCTCGAACTCCCCAACGTGGCCCGCGCGCTGGGCTACAGCGGCGCCCCCGAGACCCTCGACTCCGCCGTCTCCCCGCGCGGCTTCCGCCTCCTGGCGAAGGTCCCCCGCCTCCCCGGCACCGTCATCGACCGCCTCGTCGACCACTTCGGCGGCCTCCAGAAACTCCTCGCCGCCAGCGTCGACGACCTCCAGACCGTCGACGGCGTCGGCGAGGCCCGCGCCCGCTCCGTCCGCGAGGGCCTCTCCCGCCTGGCGGAGTCCTCGATCTTGGAGAGGTACGTGTAGAGCGGTAGGCGTGGAGCGGTACGCGTGGCGCGATAGGCGTGGCGCGGTACGCGTGGCGCGGTAAGCCTGGAGCGGTACGCGTGCAGCGGTACGCGTGGAGAGCTGCGGGTAGGTGGCGGGTGCAGGAGGTGGGTGCGGAATAGCCCACCCACCCCTCGCCGTTGTGGCCTCGCAGGGGCCCGCGCGTCCCCTACGGGATCCGTTCGGCTCCCCCTAAGGGCCCCCACCCGCCGCCTTCCCCTCCTCTCCCCGCCACCCCGCCCCGCCCGAATCCCCCGGCTCCTGCCTACCGCAGGACCGCCGCCTCCTTCTCCTCGGGCAGCCCCACCACCGGCCGGTCCGGACGCTGCGGCGCCACCCCACCGATACTCCGCAACCACGCCCACGTATCGGCCACCGTCTCCGCAACCGGCCGGCACCGCAGCCCCGTCGCCAGCGCACGGGACACATCCGCCCCGAACATCGCATCCCGCGACTCATCCGACGCCAGCCACACCGGCAACTCGGTCCACGGCTCCACACCGGCCGCGAGCACGTCCTCCGGCGCCGTCCAGCGCAGCTCCGCATCCGAGCCGGTGACCTTCACACAGCTCTCCAGCAGCTCCCCCATCGTGGCGTGCCCGGTCTCGCTCACCAGGTTGTACGCCCCGCCGAGCCCGGCCTCCAGCGCGTCCAGCGTCCACTCCGCGAGATCACGCACATCGATGTACTGCAGCGCCATCTCCCGCGGCCCCGGCGCCAGAACCGGTCCGCCACGGGCGATCCGGCCCAGCCACCACGGCAGCCGCCCGATGTTCTCGTACGGCCCGAGGATCAGCCCGGCCCGCACCAGCAGCGCCCGCTCCCCGAACGCGTCCAGCGCCGCCAACTCCCCGCCCCGCTTGGCCGCCGCGTAGTCCTCGGCGTCCGTGGCGTCCGCGGACCCGGCCACCAGCGGCCCGTCCTCGTCGAGCCCGTACGCCGCCGGGTACGCGTACACCGACCGGCTGGACACGTACGCATACCTGCCGGCCCGCCCGGCCAGCAGCCGCGCCGCGTCCCGCACCGCCGAGGGCGCACCGCTCCAGGTGTCCACTACGGCGTCCCATTCCCCCTCCCGCAACGCCGCGAGACCCTCCGGGCCCGCCACCCCCCGTTCACCGTGCAAGGCCGTCACGCCCTCCGGTGCCGCATGCCTCCCCCGGTGGAAGACCGTCACCTGCCAGCCCCGCGCCACCGCCGCCTCGGTGACCGCCCGCCCCACGAACTCCGTACCGCCCAGCATCAGTAGCTTCATACCGCCGACTGTGCCGGACCCCGACGGCCGGAACCAGCACCGCACGCCATCAGCGAAATCCCCACCAGCAGAATTACCGGAGGCCCCGCCTCCGAATCAGGGCCGCCCCGAGCCCGACGCCCAACGCCGTACGACGAACGCGAAGGCAAAACGCGAAACGTGAAACGTGAAACGCGAATGGCCAAGGCTCCCCAGCGCCCAGCGAACGACGAGCCGCCAGCCGCTGACGGCCGACGGCTTACGGCTGAGGGGCGACGGCTGAGGGGCGACGGCCAACAGCGATCAACGAACGGCCGACGACGAACCGGTGAAGGAGGTGAACGCGGTGAAGGCGGTAAAGACGGTGACCGCTTTAGTCCTCGGCCAGAACGAACGACGTACGGGCGGACTTCAGCCCCGGCACCTTTGCCTCGATCCGGTACTTGCCGGACGGCACCGTGGCCGAACTGGGCGTCGCGCACTGCGGTCCGCTCGCCCGCCGGTCCCACTCGACGGTGCGCTTCACCGAGCCGTTGGCCGGCACCTGCAACAGCGCCGGTGCGGTGCCCGAGGGGCAGTCGTTCGAGGCCCACACCCGGTCGTCACCCGCGGCGTCGCTGATCGTGAGCACTGCCGCCTTCCGCCCGAGGTCCACCTTGCAGGCCGCATCGGCCGTGTTCTTGATGGTCAGCTCGAACTTCGGCTTCTTGTCCGGCGCGTACGAGTCCTTGACGCTCCGCAACACCAACTCGACCTTCGGATCGGTGCAGTTGGGCAACGAAGAACTGGCCGGAACGCCCTTGCCGGACCCCTGTCCGATCGGCCCGCCGGCTCCCGCGCCACCGCCCCCGGAACCACCATCGGACCCGTCGTCCTCGCCGCCGGCGCCACCGCTCCCGCCGCCCGAAGAGCCGGCTCCGCCACCGGACCCGGAGCCGTCCCCCGACTCCCCTCCGGACCCCGACTCACCGCGTCCGCCCGGCTTTTGGCTGATCGCAGGGCCCGCGGACGAGGGTCCGGGCGTGATCGACGTCGCGGGCCCCTTCCCGTGCGCACCGCCCTTGCCCTCGTCGCCGCTGTTACCCCCGCCGCCCAAGTTGAGGGCCCACACGACCAGTAGGGCAAGCAGGACGACGATGGCCAGCGCAACGGCCCTCCGCCGCCAGTAGATGGAGGAGGGAAGCGGCCCGATCGGATTGCGCAGTGATCCCACGCGGAAACTCTACGAGAGATCAGCAGCCGCACCGGCCACTACCCGCCGCATCAGACTGCAACTTTTCCCATGATCAGCCCGGCCCCCACCACCCACACCCACCCAACCCGCCACACACATCCCTTCCGCCTCACCAACCCCACCCATCCCCCACCCCTCCTACACCCCGCTCAACCGCCCCCACACACACGACCAACCCGCCAGCCAACCGCCACCGCCACCGCTGCGGGCAGCACCCCCGCCCCCGGCACCCCGCCCCCCTGCACCGCCACCGGCGCCGCCCCCGGCGCCTCCCGGCACCGCCCAGTGCCTACGTCCCCTCCGGCCGCCGCCACTCCTCCTTGTGACCGAAGCCCTGGCCGTTGTCGATCAGCCGCAGCCAGTCAGGGCGCAGTTCCCAGAGGGTGGTGCGTTCCAACGCGGCCCGGAGCCGCTCGTCCGCCTCGACGAACGGGAAGCGCCGGGTATAGGCCCGCCAGCCGACGGCCCGCTCGGCGCCCGACAGGGGCCGGCAGCGACCTCGACCCTGAATCCCCGTCAGGGCGCTCCACTCCTGGCCGTCGCGCTGCGCCGTGAAGGCGACCCGGGTCCTCGACTCGGCCCGGGCCCCCTGTTCGCCCAGGACACCCGGCTCGGCCAGGGCCCGGCCGTGGCGGGTCGTGGCCGCGGTGACGAAGTACAGCACCGGCCCGCCGGCCGCGCCTGCACCTGCACCCGCACCTGCCTCCGTCACGTCGGCTGCCTCGGTGGCGTACAGCACCGCGCAGGCTTGGGGGCCGTCTTCGTCCACGTACGCCAGGGTGATCGTCGTGTGAGCGGCCAGTGCCTGCTCGATCGCAGGCGGGCAGGGCGCAGGGCCCGCGGCGGTCGCGCCGCCACGCACGGACTCGTCACCGCGCACGGACCCAACGGACCCACCAGCGCTGCCGCCCGTCCTCGCCGTATGCCCCTCGCTCGCTTCTGCCGTACGCCTGTCGCTCGCGTCTGGTGCCTGCGGCATCTGCATCTGCCCGTCGCTGTCGTTCGCCTTCGCCATGTCCGTATCCCGGCCTTGCGCCCTGTGCCTCGTACCTCGCGCCTCGCGCCTCGCGCCTCGCTCCTTGTGTCCTGCGCCGCGCGCCCTGTGCCCTGTGCCCTGTGCCCTCCACCCTGCACCCCGTGCCCTGTGCCCCGCGCCCCGCACCCGTGCGCATTTCCTGCGCGTCCTGCCGCGCCCCGTTATCGCCCGGCCCCGCCTTCCCTTGCTTCGCCTTGTCGCCTCCTTCCTAATCCCGGCAACGATTACGGAGAGTAATCAGTTCCCTCGGATTGTAGTGAGTTTTCGGAGGCGGTCGTGGGGTGGCGTACCGGCGGTAGCGGCCAGGCGTGCGTATGCAGTCGTCCTGCGAGTGGGTGGGCGTGCGGCGGGGCGCGGCCGGTGCGTTTCCTGGGCGCGTGCGGACGTGCCAGGATCGTCGGTGCCATGACTTCGACGCCTGTCACCTCATCTGCCACGTCCGACGCCGCCGAGACCGCTTCCGCCGCCGCTCCGGCCGCGGAGGCCGCAGACGGGACCGCGCTGCACGGGCCGGTCACCGACTGGTTCGACGAGCATGCCCGCGATCTGCCCTGGCGCCGCCCCGAGGCGGGCGCCTGGGGTGTGATGGTGAGTGAGTTCATGCTCCAGCAGACGCCGGTCAGCAGAGTGCTGCCGGTGTACGAGCAGTGGCTGGCCCGCTGGCCGCGCCCCGCCGACCTGGCCGCCGAGGCGCCGGGCGAGGCGGTCCGCGCCTGGGGCCGGCTCGGCTATCCGCGGCGCGCGCTGCGGCTGCACGCCGCCGCGTCCGCCATACAGGAGCGGCACGGCGGTGACGTACCGCGCGAACACGCCCAGCTGCTGGCGCTGCCCGGCGTCGGCGAGTACACCGCCGCGGCGGTCGCCTCGTTCGCGTACGGGCAGCGGCACGCGGTGCTGGACACGAACGTGCGGCGGGTGTTCGCGCGCGCAGTGGCCGGCCGGCAGTTCCCGCCGAACGCCACCACCGCCGCCGAGCGCAAGCTCGCCCGCCAACTGCTGCCCGAGGACGAGAAGCTGGCGGCGCGCTGGGCAGCGGCCACGATGGAGCTGGGTGCGCTGTTGTGTACGGCGCGCACGCCGGAGTGTCACCGTTGCCCGATCGCCTCGCGGTGCGCGTGGCGGCTGGCCGGCTCCCCTGCGCACGACGGGCCGCCGCGGCGCACCCAGACGTACGCCGGTACCGACCGGCAGGTGCGCGGGAAGCTGCTCGCGGTGCTGCGGGAGGCGGTGGCTCCGGTTCCGCAGCAGGTGCTGGACGCGGTATGGGACGAGCCGGTGCAGCGCGCCCGAGCGCTGGACGGGCTGGTCTCGGACGGCCTGGTGGAACCGCTGGGCGGCGGACGGTACCGGTTGCCGCTGTCGTAGGCGGCACGTCGGTCGACACCCCCGGTCGAGGTCATTGGCTGCTGACCTCGACCGGTCGCCCCGCTCGGGGTCATTGACCGGTGACCCCGGTCGCTGACCTCGACCGGTGACCCCGATTGATGATCTCGACCGGTGACCCGATCGATGACCTCGGCCGACGGCCCCGACCGGTGACCTCGATCGACGGTCTCGGCCGACGTGGTCGGCCGAGTTACCGGTGCCGGTCCGGGCCGCCCGTGCGTGACCACGCCGCGCCCTCGTGCGTGCGTACTTCACGCGCCGTACCTCATGCGCCGTACCCATGCGCCGTACTCCGTCCGCCGTACGGCGGGTCCGTGCGCCCGGCGCCCCGCACGGCCCCGGCACCCCCGCACAGTCAGGGGCGGCTGCACCCGCAGCCGTCCCTGACTGTCTTTCACGGCCGAAAAGGGTCGGTAGTTGGCCGGATGGTGATTCTTCGGCCGGGCGGCGTGGTGCCGGACCACCTGGTGGTGAAGGTCCCGTGACGCGCGTCGTCACGTGCGCCGTGACGGATGCCGTGGGCCTCATGGGCCTTTCGGCGGGGGTGTTGTCCGACCGGAGTATGACGGCGCGGGGGTCGCCGTCCCCCCGAGGTATGACCCCCGGCGCGCTGTTACACAACCGAGGGTTTTCCGTGCACTCGCTGTGGGGCCGACGCACATTACGCCGCAACACCCCCTCCGTAGCGTCTTCCACGTGCTGGAGATGACCGCCAGCGCAGTCAACGTGGGGAATCGCAAGCGGATCGGAGGCGTCGGGATGGCGACCAGCGGCGGCAAGGTACTGGACTTCGAAGAGTACGTGCGGACGCGGCAGGAGGCCCTGTTGCGCAGCGCCCGGCGTCTGGTGCCCGATCCGGTCGACGCCCAGGACCTGCTGCAGACGGCGCTGGTGCGCACGTACGGCCGCTGGGACGGGATCGCGGACAAGTCGCTGGCCGACGCCTACCTCCGCCGCGTCATGATCAACACCCGTACGGAGTGGTGGCGGGCCCGCAAGCTGGAGGAGGTGCCCACCGAGCAGCTTCCGGACGCGAGCGTGGACGACGGCACCGAGCAGCGCGCGGACCGGGCGCTGCTGATGGACATCCTCGGGGTGCTGGCTCCCAAGCAGCGCAGCGTCGTGGTGCTGCGGCACTGGGAGCAGATGAGCACGGAGGAGACGGCTGCCGCGCTCGGGATGTCCACGGGTACGGTCAAGAGCACGCTGCACCGTGCGCTGGCGCGGCTGCGTCAGGAGCTGCAGGCCCGCGACATCGACGCGCGGATGCTGGAGCGCGGGGAGCAGGACCGGGCGCGGCAGGACCAGGAGCGGTGCGCGGCCTGATGGCGGGTGGCGCGGGCCGGTGTGCGGCCTGACGTGCGGGGGGAGCCCTCAGTGATCACACGCATGACAAATGTGTGAAAACGGTCACGTGGTCCGGAGCCGTACGGTTCATAGGTCGAGGCGTCACAATCACATCAGGGAACGCACGAATACCTTCACTTCAGGCACTGAGTTCAGTCACTGAACTCAGTCACTGAACTCAGTCACTCAACTCAGTCACTCAACGAACAGCAGCGGGATCGGCGGCTGTGCGAGCAGCACGGTGAGCAGGAGCGGATTGTCCAGGAACAGGTTGACCAGGATCGGGTTGACCAGAGGCGGCGCGGCCACGGCGGGGGTGGCCGCCGTCGGCCTTTTGCTGGCCGGGTGCAATCCGGGGGCGAGGGTGTGCGCAGCGAGGGGTCGGCGAGCAGCACCCCGATGCCCAAGGGGCGGCGAGCAGCGCGCCGAGTCCGACCTCGTCGGCCGGGTACAAGAAGGTCGACGCGGTCCGGCTGATGCGGGACGATCCGAGGGTCGGCGCGGACGTGAAGAAGTCCCTGTACAAGCCGTGCGCCGCCGACGAGTACCCGGTGGAGGTGACGTATGCGTCGCTGACCGGCGGTTCGTCGCCCGATGTCATCGTCAACGTCATGACCTGCGCGGATTCCGTGGGGATCGGGTCCTACGTGTACCGCAGGGACAGCGGGGCGAAGGACGGGTATGACAACGTGTATGCGAATGAGCAGCCGTCGGTCTCCGCCGCGGTGAACAAGGGTGAGCTGGAGGTCTCGAAGCAGACCTACGCGGCCGGCGACAAGGTGTGCTGTCCGTCCGGTGAGGACGTGACGACGTACCACTGGGCGGGCGGCCGCTTCACCCAGGCCGACCAGTACCACACCGACTACAGCAAGACCACCGTCGACAGCATCCCGGCGACCGGGGACAGCGGCGCGGGACCGGAGGGTTGAGACAACCGCATGGCCGACACCCATGTGCTTTTTCGTCGAGGACGACGACGTCATCCGCGAGGCGACGCAGCTCGCGCTGGAGCGGGACGGATTCGTGGTCACCGCGATGCCGGACGGGCTCGCGGGGCTGGAGGCGTTCCGTGCGAACCGTCCGGACATCGCGCTGCTCGATGTGATGGTGCCGGGGCTGGACGGGGTCAGTCTGTGCCGGCGGATCCGTGACGAGTCGACGGTTCCGGTGATCATGCTGTCGGCGCGGGCCGACTCGATCGACGTGGTGCTGGGCCTGGAGGCGGGCGCGGACGACTACGTCACCAAGCCGTTCGACGGGGCGGTGCTGGTGGCGCGGATCCGTGCGGTGCTGCGCCGTTTCGGTCACGCGAGCGGCCCGGACGGCGCCAAGCCGGCCGCGGCGGCGGACCACGCCCCGGACGAGGCGGTGCTGCGCTTCGGTGATCTGGAGGTCGACACCGAGGGCATGGAGGTCCGCAAGGGCGGCGAGAACGTGGCGCTGACGCCGACCGAGATGCGGCTGCTGCTGGAGTTCTCCAACGCGCCGGGTACGGTCCTCTCGCGCGACCGGCTGCTGGAGCGGGTGTGGGACTACGGCTGGGGTGGTGACACCCGGGTCGTGGACGTCCATGTCCAGCGGCTGCGCGGCAAGATCGGCCAGGACCGGATCGAGACGGTCCGCGGTTTCGGATACAAGCTGAGAGGCTGACGCCGCCGGTGGTGAGGCTGGCCCTGCGGACAGGGCTGAGATGGAAGCTCAGCGCCGCGATCGCGCTCGTCGGAGCGCTGGTCGCGATCGCGCTGAGCCTCGTCGTGCACAACGCGGCCCGCCATTCCATGCTCGACAACAGCCGGGACGTGCAGGTCGAGCGGCTGAACTTCACCCAGAAGATCTTCGAGTCGACCAGCCGGCTGCAGTTCGGGGCGAAGATCGACGATCCGGCGCTGCCGGAGCCGCTGCGCCGCGAGGTCGCGGAGAACGAGCGCGCGACGTATCTGCAGGACACCGGGGAGACGGCGCCGGAGGTGTGGGCGGCGACGCCGTTGAGCGACGGCCGGGTGCTGTCGATGCACGACCGGTTCCCGGACCGGTTCGCCGTTCTGGACGATCTTGACCAGGCGCTGCTGATCGGTTCGACCGCCGTGGTGGTGGGCGGTTGTGCGCTGGGTGTACTGGTCGGCGGGCGGCTGTCGAAGCGGCTGCGGAAGGCGGCCGCGGCGGCCGGGAAGCTGGCCGACGGGGACACCTCGGTACGGATCCGTGACGAGGTCGGCGGCCGGGTCCGGGACGAGACGGACGATCTGGCGTGGGCGGTGGACGCCATGTCGGACGCGCTCCAGGAGCGGATCGAGGCGGAGCGGCGGGTGACCGCGGACATCGCCCATGAGCTGCGCACGCCGGTCACCGGTCTGCTGACCGCGGCCGAGCTGCTGCCGCCGGGCCGCCCGTCGGAGCTGGTCCGGGACCGTGCGCAGGCGCTGCGGACGCTCGTCGAGGACGTCCTGGAGGTGGCCCGGCTGGACGGCTACGCCGAGCGCGCCGAGCTGCAGGACGTGGCGCTGGGTGAGTTCGTGACCCGCCGGGTGCGGGCCCTGGACCCGGACATCAAGATCGATGTCGTACGGGACTCCGAGGCGACCACCGATCCGCGCCGGCTGGAGCGGATCCTGGGCAATCTGATCGCGAACGCGGCGCGGCACGGCAAGCCGCCGATCGAGGTGACGGTCGAGGGCCGGGTGCTGCGGGTGCGCGATCACGGGCCCGGTTTCCCGGAGGCGCTGCTCCGCGAGGGCCCGAGCCGGTTCCGCACCGGCAGCAGCGACCGGGCGGGCCGCGGCCACGGGCTGGGCCTGACCATCGCCGCGGGCCAGGCCCGTGTGCTGGGCGCCCGTCTGACCTTCCGCAACGCGGACGAGCTGACGGACGGCTCGACGGGCGCGATCTCCGTCCTCTGGCTGCCGGAGAACGCCCCGACGAGTACGGGGAGCTTTCCGGTCATCCACCTGCCGGATCGGTAGCCGCCCACGTACGTGGCTGTCGCGCCGCGGTTGTTGCTCGCCGTAGTGCTTTGCGGCCGTGCGTACCCGTCTTTCGCGCCGCGGGGCTCGCTCGGCGTTGTGCGCTTTGCGGCGCCCCGTACGTACCCGTCTCTCCCGCCGCGGGGCTCACTCGCCGTCGCTCCCCCACTGCCTAAAGGGCGTGGGAGGTACCCCCACGCGGCGGGCGTTGTTTGTCGGGTGCGGTGCCGGCCCTCCGGACTTCGTCCTCCGGTCCAGCCCCCCCGTGAGTGGGGGGAGATAGCTGAGTGGGGGTGCACGTGATCGTTCACGTGCACCCCCACTCAGGGTTTTTCACCACTCACAACGGGAGGTCCGTCACCGTGGCGGGACGGCCGAGTACGTGGGTGTCAGACCGCCGCCGCCACCCGCTCCGGCTCCGCGGAGCCGCCCTGCGGGTCCGCGGCCGACTTCGCGGCCGGGCCGCCCCGCAGCGGGACCTCCTTCAGGAACCAGGCCGCGGCGAAGCCGATGATGCTGACCAGGGCGCCCCAGAGGAAGACCTGGTGGGCACCGTTCGCCACGGCGTGCGCGTACGCGTCCTTGATCACCGGCGGGAGTTCGGGCAGGCGCTTGGGGTCCATCTGGGCGCCGCCGCCGGCCATCTTGTCGCCGGCGGCCTTGCCGAGCCGTGCGGCCATCGTGGACTGCACGTGGTTGGTGAAGATCGCGCCGAGGATCGCGACGCCGAAGGAGCCGCCGATGGTGCGGAAGAGGGTGGCGGACGAGGAGCCGACGCCCATGTCCTTCAGCTCGACGCTGTTCTGGGCGATCAGCATCGTGGTCTGCATCAGGAAGCCCATACCGGCGCCGAGCACGGCCATGTAGACGCCCGAGGTGAAGCGGGTGGTCTCGGTGTCCATGAGGGACAGTACGGCCATGCCGGCGGTGAGCAGGCCGCTGCCGACCACGACGAAGACCTTGTACTTGCCGGTCTGGGTGGTGACCCGGCCGGCGAACAGCGAGACGGCCATCATCGCCAGCAGCATCGGCAGCAGCAGCAGGCCGGAGTTGGTGGCCGAGGCGCCCTGCACGGTCTGCTGGAACAGCGGCAGGAAGGTCATCGAGCCGAACATCACGAAGCCGACGAGGAAGCCGATGACGGTGACGAGCGAGAAGTTGCCGTTGCGGAAGATGTGCAGCGGCAGCACCGGCTCGGCGACCTTGCGCTCGACCAGGATGAACGCGATCAGGGCGACGACGCCCAGGATGCCGAGGCCGATGATCTGCGGCGACAGCCAGTCGTACTCGGTGCCGCCCCAGGTGGTGATCAGGACGAGGGAGGTGATGCCGAGGGTGAGCAGCGCGGAGCCGACGTAGTCGATGCGGGCCTGGGAGCGCTTCTTCGGCAGGTGCAGCACCGCGGTGACCATGATCAGTGCGACCGCGCCGAGCGGCAGGTTGATGTAGAAGCTCCAGCGCCAGCCGAGGTGGTCGGTGATGGTGCCGCCGACGAGCGGGCCGCCGATCATGGCGACGGCCATGACGCCGGCCATCATGCCCTGGTACTTGCCGCGTTCCCGGGGCGGGATCAGGTCGCCGATGATCGCCATGACGCCGACCATCAGGCCGCCGGCGCCGAGGCCCTGGACGGCGCGGAAGCCGATGAGCTGGCCCATGTCCTGGGCCATGCCGGACAGTGCGGAGCCGATCAGGAAGAGCACGATGGACGTCAGGAAGACGCCCTTGCGGCCGTACATGTCGCCGAGCTTGCCCCAGATCGGGGTCGAGGCGGCGGTGGCGAGCGTGTAGGCGGTGACGACCCAGGACAGGTGCTCCAGCCCGCCCAGGTCACCGACGATGGTCGGCATCGCGGTGCCGACGATCATGTTGTCCAGCATCGCGAGGAGCATCGCGATCATCAGCGCGAAGAGCACCAGCCGCACGCTCGCCGGCTGCTTGCCCTCCGGTGCGGCCGGGGGCTGTGCCCCGGCCGCCGCGGTTCTTCCGTCCCCCGTCGGGGTCGCAGACTGCGACTTCCCCATTTGCCTTCCCTCTCCTACTTACTTGCCGCCCGGCTAGTTCAGTACAGTGAGGAAGGTAGGCGGCTAACTAGCCGGGCGTCAAGTAAGTTTCTTTGGCCCGGTCCTGGGCACGCCTCCCACCAGCATCGACGACGCAGGAGAGCACCATGAGCACAGGGCAGCCGCGCCGGGGAAACACCCGCCAGCGCATTCAGGACGTCGCTCTGGAGCTGTTCTCCGAACAGGGCTACGAGAAGACCTCGCTCCGGGAGATCGCGGAGAAGCTGGAGGTCACGAAGGCGGCGCTGTACTACCACTTCAAGACCAAGGAAGACATCGTCATCAGCCTGTTCCAGGACCTGGCCCGGCCCTGTGACGAGCTGATCGCCTGGGCCGAGGGGCAGCCGCGGACCCTTCAGACCAAGCTGGAGGTGATCCGCCGCTACAACGAGGCGCTGCGTTCGGCCGAGCCGCTGTTCCGCTTCATGCAGGAGAACCAGGCCGCGGTGCGCGATCTGAGCATCGGCGAGACCTTCAAGGCGCGCATGCTGACCCTCTTCGGCCTCCTGAAGGAGGACGATGCGGAGCTGACGGATCAGGTGCGCTGCATCACGGCGCTCTTCTCCATGCACGCGGGCATGTTCGCGATGCAGCACGTCGAAGGCGACCCCGAGGAGAAGCGCAGGGCCATCCTCGAGGTCGCCACAGAACTGGTCACGGCGGCGAACCCGCCGAACCGCCGGCCAGCCCGGCCGGATTCAGCTCAGACGGCGTCGCCGTGAGCCCGCAGGAATCCGGTCGGCTCGATGCCCGACCCGTAGTTGGGGCCGGTGCGGACCTCGAAGTGCAGGTGGGGGCCGGTCGAGTTCCCGGTGCTGCCGGACAGCGCGATCTGCTGACCGGTGCCGACCTGCTGGCCGACGTGGACCTGGATCACTGACAGGTGCGCGTACTGGGTGTACGTCCCGTTCTCGTGCTGGATCACGATGGCGTTGCCGTACGCCGGGCCGTCACCGCCGCCCCAGGGGCCGGCCTTGATGACGGTGCCCTTGTGGACGGCCTTGACCGCGGTGCCGCTCGGCACGACGAAGTCCTGGCCGCTGTGCTTGTGGGCCCAGTGGCTGCCGGGAATGCCGAAGGGCTCGCCCAGCGTGTACTTGTCGACCGGCTTGACCCAGGCGTCGGCCTTCTTGGCCGCGTCCTTCTTCGCCTTGGCCGCGGCGGCCTTGGCGCCGGCGGCGGCCTTGGCCTGGGCGTCGGCCTGCGCGCTGACGGTCGAGCCGACGTGCGAGGTGAGGCCCAGCAGACCCCCGTCGGCGGCGGAGGCGGCACCGGCGCCGAGCGCGACGGTCACACCGACACCGGCGGCCACGACGGCGGCCCGGCGGCGCAGCAGGGACTTCGCGGTCTTCGGGGTACCGGCGGAGTTCTTGGAATGGCGAATGGCGGCGAACTTCGACATGCGGGTTTTTTCCTTCCGGAATTCGATCAGCAAGATCTGGGAGATCAGAGAGATCAGGAATTTCGCGACTTCCCGGCTGCGGCCCGGTAGCGCCATTCCTTGGTAACCGGTCGGGGCCGCCTGGCCAAGACCCTCCGCTACTAAGCGGGCCCGTACGAAAGTCGTCGGGAAAGAGCCTCTTGCATTCCGCCCGGACCTTTGCATGACCGGCATGAATCACCGCATAACGGACAGCCGGATAGCCTACGAAACCGCAGCTGATCAGGCCTTTTACTCACACATTGCCCAGGTGGCGGTGCCGCTCGGACCTCCGCCCCCACCGGACCCCGCCGCGCCCCCGGAAAACCCCCGCTCCCCCGCCCACCCTTTCTTCTAATTCCGCTAGTAGACCCGAAACCGGCTGTGCGTCATGTCACCACCGGCCCGGTTCCTTTGTGACCTGGGTTACCCGGACGATGTGACCTGGATTACCGGAGAGCTGTGACCCGCATTACTCGCGGGCATTCATCCGGCTATTGCGGAGGGACGGTCCGGGGGCCCGGGATGGCGAATTCCGTGACCGCCGCCACACCGTCCCGGCTAGCCTGGCCCCACCACATGACCGGCCGCACGACGGCCACATCACCGGTCCCGGACCACCGGCCACGGGGGAGGCGGCGCGCACGATGGACCCGTCAGCAGTGGGCATACGACTCGCGTCCGGCGTGGTCGCGCCGCTCGTCCGGAAGCTCTTCGTCAAGGAGGGGCCGGGCGCCGGCCTCGTCGCGGCCCCCGTACGGATCTCCGCCCTGGTGTCCTTCACCGGCGAGCAGCGCACCCTCACCCGCAAGGACCTGCACACACTCGCCGCGGAACTGGTGCGGCGGGCGTTACGCAGCCACGGCCCCGGCGAGCGGCCGGTCCCCGAGGACGAGGAGCGCGCGGTGGCCGACGCGCTGGCCGCCACCCTGCACGCCCTCGGCGACCTCGACATGGACGACGTCCAGGCCGTCCGGCTCGGCGCCGGAGCCCTCGCCGACCGCCTGCGGACCGCGGCCCCGGCCGCCGCCCGCGACCTGTCCCGGGACGCCGAGCTGCTGCACCGCGCCCTGCTCGACACCGCCTGCCTGCACATCGTGCACTTCTTCAGCCAGCGGTCGGCCTTCGTCGCCCGCACCCTCGTCCAGCAGAGCCGCAGCCTGGACGGCCTGATCGCCACCATGGACGCGTTCCTCGAACGGCACCCCTCCCCACGGGCCGCGGACCTCGCCTTCGAGCGCAGCTATCTCACCTACGTGGCGCGCAAACACAGCCGGCTCACCATCTACGGCATCGACCTGACCCACTCCCCGGACCGGTGGCCGCTCGACGCCGCGTACCTGAGCCTCGCGGCGACGCCGGCCGCCGGGCGCGGACCGGAGACCCCCGGCCCGTGGGAGGAGGACGGCGCCCACCCGGCCGGCGCCCCGGCCCCGCTCCCCGCCGACCAGGCCCTGGCCGGCCGCGACCGGGTGCTGCTGCGCGGCGTGGCCGGCTCCGGCAAGAGCACCCTCGTGCAGTGGCTGGCCGTCTCCTGCACCAAGGCCCCCGGCGAGACGCCGCTCCCCCACCTCTACGGCCGGATCCCGTTCGTCCTGCCGCTGCGCACCCTCACCCGCGACGGCGCGCCGCTGCCCACCCCGGACCACTTCCTGGCGGCCGTCGGCTGCCCGCTGTCCGGCGCCCGGCCCGACGGCTGGACCGACCGGGTCCTGGCCTCCGGGCGGGGCCTGCTCCTCGTCGACGGGCTGGACGAGATCCCGGACCGCGAGCGCGCACAGGCCCGGCACTGGCTGCGCGATCTGCTCGACGCGTTCCCGGACAACCTGTGGCTGGTCACCACCCGGCCCTCCGCGGTGCGCGACGACTGGCTCGCCCCCGACGGCTTCGACGAGCTGACGCTGGCGCCGCTGCGCCGCGCCGAGGTCACCGCGTTCATCGGCCGCTGGCACGACGCGGCCCGCCGCGACGCCGAGGACCCCGCCCGCCTCGACGCGTACGAGCAGTCGCTGCTGGCCGCCGTCCACACCAAGCAGGACCTCGCCCGGCTCGCCACCAACCCCCTCATGTGCGGGCTGATCTGCGCCCTGCACCGCGACCGGCGCGGCTATCTGCCCACCGGCCGCAAGGAGCTGTACGACGCGGCGCTGGTCATGCTGCTCTCCCGCCGCGACCGCGAGCGCGACATGGCCGCCCCCACGGGCATCGAGCTGAACGACGAGCCGCAGATCCAGCTGCTGCAGCGGCTGGCGTACTGGCTGATCCGCAACGGCCGGACCGAGCTGGACCGGGAGCGGGCCGAGCGGATCGTCGGCGAGGCGCTGCCGGCGGTGCCGGCGGCCGCCCGGCAGGGGGACGCGTCGGCCGTACTGCGCCATCTGCTGCTGCGCAGCGGGCTGCTGCGCGAGCCGGTGGCCGGTTCGGTGCAGTTCGTCCACCGCACGTTCCAGGACTACCTGGGTGCCAAGGCGGCCGTCGAGGACGGTGACATCGGGCTGCTGGTGGCGCATGCGGACGACGTGCAGTGGGAGGACGTGATCCGGTTGGCAGTGGCGCACGCCCGCCCGCGCGAACGGGCCGAACTCCTGCGGGAGTTGCTCGCCCGCGGCGACGCCGCCGCCGACCCGCCGGCCGGGCTGCGGATCCACCTGCTCGCCCTGGCCTGCCTGGAGCACGCGACGGAACTCGACCCGGCCGTACGGGAGGAGGTGAACGCGCGGGCACGGGCGATCCTGCCGCCGCGGAGCCGGGAGGAGTCACGGCTGCTGGCCTCGGTGGGGCCGCTGGTCGTGGAGCTGCTCCCCGGCCCGGACGGCTTGGAGGACGACGAGGCGCAGGAGGTGGTGGCGACGGCGGCGCTGGTCGGGTCGGATGCGGGGCTGGAGGTGATCAAGCGGTTCCGTTCCCATGACTCGCGCCGCACCCAGGTGCAACTGGCCGCTTCCTGGCGGGCGTTCGACACCGAGTCGTACGCCCGGGACGTTCTTCGGCACCTCGACCAGGACGTGATGGTCACTGCCGAATCCACCGCCGAGTTGCGTGCGCTCAAGGGGCTCGGGGGCCGGCGCGGTGTCGTGGCAAGCGGCGCGTTCACCGCTCGCGAGCTCCTCGACGAGCTGGTCCACGAACCGCTCAGGAGCCTGACGATCGAGTCGAACCCGGAGATCGCCGACCTCGGTTTCCTCCGCGAGTTCCCGAATCTGGAGTGGCTGTCGCTGTGGGGGTGCCCCGCGGTCGAGGACCTCGCCCCGCTCGCTGACCTCGGCATCCGTACCCTGATCCTCTCCGCGCCGCCGGGACAGGACCTGCCGACCCCGCGCGGGCTCGATGCGCTGACCGGCCTCACCGACCTCTACGTCTACACCCGGCTGCCGGACGGCACCGCGGCGCTGCCCGCCGGTGCCCCGCTGAGGTTCCTCGCCCTCGGCCAGCCCCTTGGGGCCGAGTGCGCTGGTCTTGCTTCCTGGCCCGGTTTGCGCAGCCTGTACCTCCATCGGCTCACGGATGGTTTCGGCGAGTACCAATGGGCCGAACTGGCCTCGCTTGCGGAGCTGCGCTGGCTGTCCGTGGGCCTGGCGTCCGCCGAGGTGTGGTCGCTGGACCTTCCGCCGGGCGTCCGGCTCCCCCAGGTCACCACCCTCGACCTGACCAATCCGGCACGGGTGTCCGCTGCCCGGCTGAGCGTGCTTCTGGAGACGCTCCTTCCGGCCTTCCCCCGCCTGACCAGGCTCAACATCTACGGCGTGATCGACGCCCCGATCGCCCTTCCCCCCTTGACCGGGCTGTCCGCACTCCGCGAAGTCGGCCTCTACAACCTCCGCCCCGACCCCCTCCCCGACCTCCCGCCCGGCGTCGAACTCACCCTCCGTCCCCGCCCCCGCACTTAGGCTGGGCCGGGTAAAGGCGCTCAACGTCCCTGCCCGGTACCGCAGTTACGGGAAGTCCATGGATCCCACGAGCCTCGCCGCACGTCTCGCCCCGCACATCGTCGATCCCCTCGTCCGCAGGCTGTTCCGCACCGACGGGCCGGTCACCGAGCTGGTCGGCCGGCCCGTTCCGATCGCGCTGCTGGTGTCGTTCACCGGTGAGAAGCCGGAGTTGAGCGCGTCCGACCTGGACGACCTGGCCGCGTCCCTCGTCGCGCGGGCGACGGGTGCCGGGGACCCGGACCTGGCCGCCGCGCTGGCCCGTACGCTGCGGGCGCTCGCCGAGACCGGGATGGACGACGTCGACGCGGCGCGGCTGCTGCCCGCGGAGTTCGCCCGCCGGCTGTGCGCGCGGGTGCCCGCGGCCGCGCGCCGGCTCGCGGGGGACCGTGCGCGGCTGTACGGGCTGCTGGTGGACGTGGTGGCCCGGCACGTCCTGTACTTCCTCACCCGGCGGTCGCCGTACGTGGCCCACACCCTCGCCGAGCAGACCCGTACGCTCGCCGAGCTGATCCACGGGCCGCACACCGCGCCCGCCGCACGGTCGGACCGCGCCCCTGGTGAAGAGGCCGTCGAGGAAGAGGCCGTCGACGAGGCGGCTTTCGAGGAGGAGTACGCACGGCGCACCGCCGCCCTCCACAACCACCTCACCATCTACGGCATCGACCTCGCGCACTCCCCGGACAGCTGGCCGCTGGACGCCGCCTATCTGGGGCTGCAGTGCGAGCCGGGGTCCCCGGAGGACGATCCGCCGCTGCCCGCCGAGCGGGCGCTGGCCGGGCGCGGGCGGGTGCTGGTGCGCGGGGTGGCCGGGTCCGGCAAGACGACGCTGCTGCAGTGGCTGACCGTCGCCACGGCCCGCGACGAGCTGCCGGAGGCGCTGGCGGAGCTGCGCGGCCGGGTGCCGTTCCTGCTGCCGGTGCGCCGTTTCGCCCGGGCGGGGCTGCCCGCCCCGGAGACGTTCCTGGACGCGGTCGGCTATCAGGACGCGGACCGGGCGCCGGCCGGCTGGACGGAGCGGGTGCTGGCGGAGGGGCGGGCGCTGCTGCTGGTCGACGGGGTCGACGAGGCGCCGGAGGACGAGCGGGAGCAGCTGCGCCGCAAGCTCGGCGAGTGGACCGGCCGCTACCCGGACAACGTCTGGATCGTCACCTCCCGGCCGTCCGCGGTGCCCGGCAACTGGCTGGCCGACGAGGGCTTCGGGGAGGTGGCGCTGGCGCCGATGAGCCGGGAGGACGTCGCCGCGTTCATCCAGCGCTGGCACCGGGCCGCGGCCCAGCAGCGCCCGGCCGACCTCGACCGGCTCGCCGACTACGAGCGGACGTTGCTGAACGCGGTGCGGATCACCCGCGATCTGGGGCGGCTGGCGACCAATCCGCTGATGTGCGGGCTGCTGTGCGCCCTCCACCGCGACCGGCGCGGCTATCTGCCGCACGGCCGCAAGGAGCTCTACGACGCGGCGCTGTCGATGCTGCTGGAGCGGCGTGACCGGGAGCGGGCGATGGGGGCGCCCGACGGGGTGGAGCTGACCCGGCAGCCGAAGATCCAGCTGCTGCAGAAGCTGGCCCACTGGATGCTGA
The DNA here is from genome assembly GCF_026153355.1 of Streptomyces endophytica. GTDB lineage: Bacteria > Actinomycetota > Actinomycetes > Streptomycetales > Streptomycetaceae > Streptomyces > Streptomyces endophytica. The sequence goes on from NZ_CP110636.1 coordinate 1,530,886, forward strand.
TCCACGGCCGTTCGGAGATGGACCGGGCGACGGCGGTCGCGACGCTGGCGGAGCATCTGCCGGCCGTTCCGGACGCCGCGCGGCAGGGCGGGCCGGAGGAGGTGTTCCGGCATCTGCTCAACCGGACCGGGCTGCTGCGGGAGCCGACGCCCGGCACCGTCGACTTCGTGCACCGCACGTTCCAGGACTATCTGTCCGCGCGGGCGGTGGTGCAGCGGCACGATTTCACGCTGCTGCTGGAGCATGCGCACCACGACGCGTGGGAGGACGTCATCCGGATGGCGGTGGCGCTGGCCCGGCCGGACGAGTGCGCGGCGCTGCTGGACGGGCTGCTGGCCCCGCATGCGGGCGTGCGGGCCGCGGAGGCCCGGCACCGCAAGCTGCTGGCGGCGGCCTGTCTGGAGCACGCCGCGGAGCTGGATCCGGCGGTCCGGGCGCGGGTGCAGCGCTTCACCCGGGACATGGTGCGTCCCGGGACGCCGTCGGCGGCCCGGGCGCTGGGCTGGATCGGGCCGATCGTGCTGGAGATGCTGCCGGACCCCACGGAGGTCCCGGACCGGGAAGCGGTCCTTCTGGCGATCACCGCCACGTCGATCGCGGACGACATGGCGATCGACTATCTGACGGGGCTGCGCGACCGGGCGCACCACGACATCCGGGCGCAGCTCGCCGGGGCGTGGCGGCGCTACGACACGGCCCGCTACGCCCGCGAGATCATCGCCCACCTCGATCCGGCCGAGCTGTATTTCCCGGTGTCCGGCCCGGAGGAGTTGCGGGCGCTGCGCCGGCTGGGCGGCCGTCCGCACCTGCGGATCGCGGGGTACTTCACCCCGGACCAGCTGGTCGAGGGCATCGCGCCGGCCGACGGCCTGACCCGGCTGTGGCTCGCGTACGACCTCGGCGTTTCGATGGAGTGGCTGTCCGCCTTTCCGAATCTGGACACGCTGCGGATCGGCCGCCGCATTCCGCCGGTGCAGGGGGTCCCGGACGGAATTCGTGTGGTGCGGCGGTAATTACCGGAGCTAATCGTTCCGGAAGCTCGCGGAAGCATCATGGAAGTGTGCGGAAGTGCCGCGGGAAGCGCGCCGGAAGAGGGGATCCGGAAGAGGAGATCCGGAAGAGGGGTTTCCGCGGCGCCGGGTGTCTCATCCGTATCTACTGCATCGTGCGTATCCGCCGTATACCGAGCCCCCGTATCCGCACGTATCCGCAAACGGAAACGGAACTGCCCGGAATCGTTTCGTACGATTCCGGGCAGTTCCGGTGCACCTGCTCCGATTTATTCGGTTGGGGCGCTATGGCCGCTTTGTGCGGTGAGGCGTTTCCGCTCAGGCGTCCTTGCTCAGGTTGGGACCCGAACCACCGGTCGCGGACTCGATCGGCGGGGCGTCCGGCAGGGCGGACTTCTCCTCGCCGCGGAAGGTGAACTTGGCGTTGTCACCCTCGCCCTCGGTGTCGACGACCACGATGTGGCCCGGGCGCAGCTCGCTGAAGAGGATCTTCTCCGAGAGGGCGTCCTCGATCTCGCGCTGGATCGTGCGGCGCAGCGGACGGGCGCCGAGCACCGGGTCGTACCCGCGCTTGGCCAGCAGCGACTTCGCGGTGCCGCTGAGCTCGATGCCCATGTCGCGGTCCTTCAGCCGCTCGTCCACCTTGGCGATCATGAGGTCGACGATCTGGATGATGTCGTCCTCGGTGAGCTGGTGGAAGACGACGGTGTCGTCCACACGGTTGAGGAACTCGGGGCGGAAGTGCTGCTTGAGCTCTTCGTTGACCTTGTTCTTCATCCGCTCGTAGCTGGACTTGGTGTCGCCCTGGGCCGCGAAGCCGAGGTTGAAGCCCTTGGAGATGTCCCGGGTGCCGAGGTTCGTCGTCATGATGATGACGGTGTTCTTGAAGTCCACGACCCGGCCCTGGGAGTCGGTCAGGCGACCGTCCTCCAGGATCTGCAGCAGCGAGTTGAAGATGTCCGGGTGGGCCTTCTCGACCTCGTCGAAGAGGACCACGGAGAACGGCTTGCGGCGCACCTTCTCGGTGAGCTGACCGCCCTCTTCGTAGCCGACGTAGCCGGGGGCGAGCCGAACAGCCGGGAGACCGTGTGCTTCTCGCTGAACTCCGACATGTCGAGGGAGATCAGCGCGTCCTCGTCGCCGAACAGGAACTCCGCCAGCGTCTTGGACAGCTCGGTCTTACCGACACCGGACGGGCCGGCGAAGATGAACGAGCCACCGGGACGCTTGGGGTCCTTCAGGCCGGCACGGGTGCGCCGGATGGCCTGGGAGAGCGCCTTGATGGCGTCCTTCTGGCCGATGACGCGCTTGTGGAGCTCGTCCTCCATGCGCAGCAGGCGCGAGGACTCCTCCTCGGTGAGCTTGAAGACCGGGATGCCGGTGGCCGTCGCCAGGACCTCGGCGATCAGCTCCTCGTCCACCTCGGCGACGACGTCCATGTCGCCGGCCTTCCACTCCTTCTCCCGCTTCGCCTTCGCGGACAGGAGCTGCTTCTCCTTGTCGCGCAGGCCCGCGGCCATCTCGAAGTCCTGCGAGTCGATCGCGGACTCCTTCTCCCGGCGCACGTCGGCGATCTTCTCGTCGAACTCGCGCAGGTCCGGCGGCGCGGTCATCCGGCGGATCCGCATCCGGGAGCCGGCCTCGTCGATCAGGTCGATCGCCTTGTCCGGCAGGAAGCGGTCGGAGATGTAGCGGTCGGCCAGGGTGGCCGCGGCGACCAGCGCGGAGTCCGTGATGGACACGCGGTGGTGCGCCTCGTAGCGGTCCCGCAGGCCCTTGAGGATCTCGATCGTGTGCGGCAGCGACGGCTCCGCGACCTGGATCGGCTGGAAGCGGCGCTCCAGGGCCGCGTCCTTCTCCAGGTGCTTGCGGTACTCGTCGAGCGTGGTGGCGCCGATGGTCTGCAGCTCACCCCGGGCCAGCATGGGCTTGAGGATGCTGGCGGCGTCGATCGCGCCCTCGGCGGCGCCCGCACCCACGAGGGTGTGGAGCTCGTCGATGAACAGGATGATGTCGCCGCGGGTGCGGATCTCCTTGAGGACCTTCTTCAGGCGCTCCTCGAAGTCACCGCGGTAGCGGGAGCCGGCGACCAGGGCACCGAGGTCGAGGGTGTAGAGGTGCTTGTCCTTGAGGGTCTCGGGCACCTCGCCCTTGACGATGGCCTGGGCCAGGCCCTCGACGACCGCCGTCTTGCCGACGCCGGGCTCGCCGATGAGGACCGGGTTGTTCTTCGTACGGCGCGACAGCACCTGCATGACGCGCTCGATTTCCTTCTCGCGCCCGATGACCGGGTCGAGCTTGGTCTCGCGAGCGGCCTGCGTGAGGTTGCGGCCGAACTGGTCCAGGACGAGGGAGGTCGAGGGCGTGCCCTCGGCGGGGCCGCCGGCCGTGGCGGCTTCCTTGCCCTGGTAGCCGGAGAGCAGCTGGATGACCTGCTGCCGCACCCGGTTGAGATCGGCGCCCAGCTTCACGAGGACCTGGGCGGCGACGCCCTCGCCCTCGCGGATCAGGCCGAGCAGGATGTGCTCGGTGCCGATGTAGTTGTGGCCGAGCTGGAGGGCCTCGCGGAGCGACAGCTCCAGGACCTTCTTGGCACGGGGGGTGAAGGGAATGTGCCCGGACGGGGCCTGCTGGCCCTGACCGATGATCTCCTCCACCTGCTGACGGACCGCCTCAAGCGAAATGCCGAGGCTCTCCAGGGCCTTTGCGGCGACACCTTCACCCTCGTGGATCAGGCCCAGGAGGATGTGCTCGGTGCCGATGTAGTTGTGGTTGAGCATCCGGGCTTCTTCCTGAGCCAGGACGACAACCCGCGCGCGCGGTCGGTGAACCTCTCGAACATCGTTAATCGCTCCTCAGAGCGGTCAGGCAGTTAGGGGTCGGTCCCCTCCCTGTCCTTCCGCATGCTAGTCCCGCGGGGCGGGACAGCTCATTCCAACTGCCGACACCCGTCCGGATCACCCCCGCACCGGCGGGGAAATTTACTGCCGAACAGCTGACATCTGCTCCAACTCGATGGTGCGAGACGATGTTCCCGCAGGCCAGGCATATACGCCCTCCGCCACTACGCCCGTGGCGAACGCGCCCTCCCCCGACACGCCGCCCGCATCCCGCCGAAAGCCGGGCCGAGGCGCTTCGTGCGCCGGTCACACCGTCTCTTCCCACTGAGACTGTCTTACCCGCTGCCTCTGACACTCCATGCGGCGCGGGCCGCTTCCATCCGCTATGGGCGAACATCCGCGCGCCGCCGGAAGCCCCGCCACGCCTCTTACGCGAGCACGGTCCGTATGCGCGGCCACACCCACCGTAACTTCCGTGATCGGGGGCAGTTGCACCGGGCATGCCCCGCGTGCTCCCGCGCCCGTACAGCCCGTACAGCCAGCACAGCCCGCAAGGTGCCTCCGGTCCGGCGGGCCCCCTCGGCCCGCTCGCCGCCGTCCGTCACCGGTACGAGCACGACATGGGGTGGCCGACGGCGCCCACGGAGCCGCTGGAGCTGCTGACCGGGGTGCGTTTCGACGTGCTGGAGATGCCGGCCGGCGCCGGGAGCGCGGTGCTGCGGCGGTGGCCGCTGCTGGGCCCGGTGGCGCTGCTGCGGCCGGGAGGCGACGCGAACCCTCCGGGTAACCGGCCGAAATTGCTCGTCCTCGTCGCGCCGGGCGGTGCCGAGGAACTCCCGGGAATCCTGGAATGGCTGGAGTGGGGCCCGCTGGCCGGGGATCTCACGGCGCGGGGGCCGGTGGCCGGATGCCCGCGCCGGCGTTCCCCTTCGACCCCTCATCGCCTGCTGCATTCGGTTCGTGGGAGGCCGCGGTATGGGTGCGACCTCCCCGGACCGGGCACGAGGCGGAGAATTCCCTGCCCGCCACGGGGTTCGGGGCAGGAATCGGGGACGGTGGTGGCGTCCCCGACCTCGTACGGCTCGTGAGCGCGGCGGCGACGGAGTGCCACCGTGCCCGGTTGTTGCGTGTTCGTAATGCCCAATCGGACCGCGTGTGCGGAGATCAGGCGTTGGCCTTCTCGAATGCCTCGCGAATGTCGGCGGGGACACGGCCGCGGTCATTGACGTTGTAGCCGTTCTCCTTCGCCCAAGCGCGGATCTTCGCGGTGTCCTGGCTGCCGGCGGAAGCCGCCGCACGTGCCTTGCCGCGACCGCCGGAACGTCCACCGGTACGACGGCCGGCCTTCACGAAGTCCGCGAGCGACTCACGCAGCTTCTCGGCGTTGCTGTCGGAGAGGTCGATCTCGTAGGCCTTACCGTCGAGCGCGAACGTCACGGTCTCGTGGGCTTCGCCGCCGTCGAGGTCGTCGACAAGAAGAACCTGAACCTTCTGTGCCACCGGTTTCCCTTTCATCGAATGCGGATTACGACGGAAAGCAAACCGCTTTTCCGGGAAAAACACAAACCCTTGGGTAGGGTTCACTTGCCCGCAGACCGGGGAACGCATGCTTCCGTAGCCATGAGATAGGGGAGCGATTCGGACATAGAACACTCATCACAGGTGCAGAAGCATCCGGCTGTTACCCAGGGTGTTGGGCTTCACTCGTTCGAGGCCGAGGAACTCGGCAACGCCCTCGTCATAGGAACGCAGCAGCTCGCTGTAGACATCACCGTCTACCGGGGCCTCGCCGATCTCGACGAAGCCGTGCTTGCCGAAGAAGTCGACTTCGAAGGTGAGACAGAAAATGCGCCGTACTCCGAGCCAGCGCGCGGTGGCCAGCAGCTTCTCCAGCACCTGATGACCCACGCCGGCCCCCTTGAGCTGCGGGTCCACGGCCAGGGTGCGGACCTCCGCCAGGTCTTCCCACATCACGTGGAGTGCGCCGCAGCCGACGACCTCGGCGTCTTCGTCGCGCTCGGCGACCCAGAACTCCTGGATGTCCTCGTAAAGCGTGACGGTGGCTTTGTCGAGCAGGATCCCGTCGCGGGAGTAGGCGTCGATGAGACGGCGTACGGCGGGGACATCGCCGGTCCTGGCGCGGCGGACGGTGAGGCCTTTTGAATGCGCGGGCATGCCGGGACGCTATCGCCCCTTGCCGCCGGCGTTCGCCCCGGGCTCATCCCCTTCACCGGATCCGGGTTCGCCGGCCGCTTCCGGTGGCGCGGGCGTCCGGTCTTCTTCCACGGGCCCGGGCGGTTCCGCCCGTTCGCCTTGTGCGGCGGCCTCTCCCGGGCCTTCGGTGCCTTCCCGCTCTTCCGGGTCTTCCGCCGGGTCGTCGACCTGCACCATCCGTACGGCATCGCGCAGAGCCTGCCGTTGTTCCGGCGACATCATGCCGAAGAAGGCCACAAGTGCGGCGGCGGGGTTGTCGCTGGCGGACCACGCTTCGTTCATCAGTGCGGCGGCGTAGGCGGCGCGAGTGGAGACCGCCTCATATCGATAGGCGCGGCCTTCTGCTTCGCGGCGCACCCAGCCCTTCTGATGGAGGTTGTCCAATACGGTCATGACCGTGGTGTAGGCGATCGACCGTTCCTTCTGGAGATCTTCCAGGACTTCTCGAACGGTGACCGGGCGGTTCCACTCCCAGACCCGCGTCATCACCGCGTCTTCCAGATCACCCAAGCGTCTCGGCACACAAGAACAATAGTGGGAGATGTCCAGAATGCCCGTTGATCTCGTTGCGTTTGGAGCAGGGAAAGCCGGAAAAGGAGGCGGCCCGGGACGCTCGGTCCCGGGCCGTGGATGCGTGCGGGCCGCCGGTGCGGCGGCCGGCGGATCAGGCGCCGTGCGCGGTGGGCTTCTGCCCCGGGGACTCGGCCCGGGCCAGCGCCGCGTCCACGGCGGCGTCCTCCTTGGACTTGTTCGCACCGCCCTGGCTCTTGATCATCGTCACGATCAGGCAGGTGAAAGCCACCGCCATCACGACGGGCGGGAGCAGGGCTGCGACGTAATCCATGGCGTATGGCCTCCTTATAGGGCGTAAGCCGCCGCGGGTACGCACCCAGGGTACGCAGCGCTCAGGCGGTGCGGCTCTCCGGGGGCGGGGCGGGCTTGCGGCGGGGCGGGAAGACCTCCCCGGGAGTGGGGATGGGGCGGTCCGGGCGGGGGGCCTTCGGCCGCGGCTCGCGCTCCGGCTGCGAGGGCCGCTTGGGTTCGGGCTCCCGCGCGGGTTCCTGGTCCCGGCCGTTGCGGGCCCCTGAGCGGCCGCCAGGCAGCGCGCGGAGCCGCACCCGTACGGATTGTTCGGCCAGTTGCTCGCAGTGGCGCAGCAGGGCGCTGCGGCGCGCGCGTTCGGCCCCGCCGGCGCAGCAGGTGCGCAGCGCGCGCAGTGCGGCGAGGTCGTCGGGGCCGGGCACGTGCCCGGCGGCCAGTGCCTCCTTCAGCTGCGCGAGGTAGCCGGCGGCGGAGCCGGGCAGGGCGTCGCGGTAGCGGGCGAGGTCGGCCAGCAGGAAGGTGCGCAGCCGGCCGCCTTCGCGGACCGCCTCGTCGACCGCCTCGGCCAGCCGGAGGTATTCCTGGATGTCCCGGTCGCGCTCCGGCCCGGGGGTCCCGGGCGGGGCGGCGGAGGACGTCGTCGTCAGGGCATGGGCGAGGGCGCGACGGAGCACACGCAACTCATCGGCGCTGAACGCCATGCCGCCGCGGGTTCCGTTTGGCATTGGCATATGGCGACTTTACGACCGATTCCGACAAAACCGGCTTAATTCGTGAATGGTGGCGCGGCAGAACCCGACAGAACCGGTACGGCGGGCGCGGGCGGCCGCCACCCGCGCCGGGCCACCGGCTCCTGGGGTCTGTCCGATGGGGCAGGCCCTAGGACCGGGCGACGTTCCGCTCGTAGACCAGGCGCAGTCCGATGAGGGTGAGCCAGGGCTCGTGCGCGTCGATCACCGAGGATTCGCCGAGGACCATGGGCGCGAGGCCGCCGGTGGCGATCACGGTCACCTCGTCGGGGTCGTCGGCCAGCTCCCGCGCCATCCGGTGGACCACGCCGTCGACCTGGCCGGCGAAGCCGTAGAGGATGCCGGACTGCATCGCCTCGACGGTGTTCTTGCCGATCACGCTGCGCGGCCGGGCCAGTTCGATCTTGCGGAGCTGGGCGCCCTTGACGCCCAGCGCGTCCACGGAGATCTCGATGCCCGGCGCGATGACCCCGCCGACGTATTCGCCGCGCGCGCTGACCGCGTCGAACGTGGTGGCCGTGCCGAAGTCGACGACCACCGCGGGGCCGCCGTAGAGCTCCACCGCGGCCAGGGCGTTGATGATGCGGTCGGCGCCGACCTCCTTGGGGTTGTCCATGAGGATCGGCACGCCCGTCTTGACGCCCGGCTCGACCAGGACGGCGGGCACGTCGCCGTAGTAGCGGCGGGTGACCTCGCGCAGTTCGTGGAGGACCGAGGGCACCGTGGAGCAGATGGCGATGCCCTCGATGCCGTCGCCCAGGTCGTCGCCGAGCAGCGGGTGCATGCCCATCAGGCCCTGCAGCAGCACGGCGAGTTCGTCGGCGGTGCGGCGGGCGTCGGTGGAGATCCGCCAGTGCTCGACGATCTCCTCACCGTCGAAGAGCCCGAGGACGGTGTGGGTGTTGCCCACGTCAATGGTCAGCAGCATGGCGGTCAGCGGTCCTCACGCGGCTCGGCGTCCCGGGAGCCGGCCTCCTCGCCGTCGTCGTCGTGACCGCCGTCCTCCTCGCGCAGGTCCAGGCCGATGTCGAGGACCGGCGAGGAGTGCGTGAGCGCGCCCACGGCCAGGTAGTCGACGCCGGTCTCGGCGTAGGAGCGGGCGTTGGCGAGGGTGAGCCGGCCGGAGGACTCCAGCATCGCGCGGCCCGCGACCAGCTCGACGGCCTCCTTGGTCTGCTCCGGGGTGAAGTTGTCCAGCAGGATCAGGTCGGCGCCCTCGGCGAGGATCGGCGGGATCTGGTCGATCCGGTCGACCTCCACCTCGATCGGCACACCGGGGAACTCGGTGCGGACGGCGGTGAACGCCTCGGCCACCCCGCCCGCCGCGACGACGTGGTTGTCCTTGATCAGCGCGGCGTCCGACAGCGACATCCGGTGGTTGACGCCGCCGCCGCAGCGCACCGCGAACTTCTCCAGGGCGCGCAGTCCCGGCGTCGTCTTACGGGTGTCGCGGACCTTGGTCTTCGTCCCCTCGAGGACGTCCGCCCAGGCGCGGGTGGTGGTCGCGATACCGGACAGCCGGCCCAGGATGTTGAGCGCGCTGCGCTCGGCGGTGAGCAGGTCGCGGGTGCGGGTGGTGACGCTCAGCAGCTTGGTGCCGGCCTCGACGCGGTCGCCGTCCTCGACGTGCCGCTCGACCGCGAACTCGTCGGTGCACACGATGGACAGCACCGCCTCGGCGATCCGCAGACCGGCGACCGTGCCGGCCTCGCGGGCGGTGAAGTCGCCGGTGGCGACGGCGTCCTCGGGGACGGTGGCCACGGTCGTGACGTCCACACCCTGGTCGAGGTCCTCCTCGATGGCGAGGTGCGCGAGGTCCTCGACCTGTACCGGGTCGAGCCCGGCGGCCACCAGGAGCGCGGCCAGATCGGGGTCGAGCCCGCAGGTCAGCGGGTCGAGTTCGTACGAGGCGTCGTCACCGCCACCACAGCCGCAGGCGTCGCCGCAGCCACCGGTGGGGGTGCCGCCGCTGGGCCCGCCGATCTGGAGGAGGGGGAGGTCGTCGGGGGTGCTGCTCACGGGATGGGCTCCGTCTTCGGGATGGGGTGGTCGGTGGGGGTCTTCGGGCGGGGGCCCGGCGGGCTACGGGAGGGCCGGCGGGAAGCCGGCGTCCTCGGTCGTACGGATGGTCAGCGCGCGGTCCGCGTCCAGGGTGATGCGGAAGTGCCGGCGCCAGGAGGCATCGTCGCGGTCGGGGTGGTCCTCGCGCCAATGGCAGCCGCGGGTCTCCTCGCGGCGCCGGGCGGCGGCGACCAGCACCCGGGCGACGCACAGCAGGTTGGTGGCCTCCCAGGCCTCCACACCGGGCTCGGGGGCCTTCTGCGCGGCCTCCGGGGCGCCGGCCTCCTGGGCGGCCGCCTCGGTGGCCTCCCGGTGGATGCGGTCGAGTTCGGCGGCGGCACGGGCGAGGCTCTCGGCGCTGCGCAGCACGCCGGCGCCGGCGGTCATGATCCGCTGGACGGCCGTGCGCGTCTCGGGCGCCAGCAGCGGGAGGGTCGTCCGGGGCGCGGCCGGCGCCCCGCCGGCCACCGGGGCGGGGCCGTCCGCGGAGCGCGGCGCGAGGCCGCCCCCGACGATGTCGGCGGCGATCCGCTCGGCGAAGACCAGGCCCTCCAGAAGGGAGTTGGAGGCGAGCCGGTTGGCTCCGTGGACGCCCGTGCAGGCGACCTCACCGCAGGCGTAGAGGCCGGGCACCGTGGTGCGGCCGTGCAGGTCGGTGCGGACGCCGCCGGAGGCGTAGTGCGCCGCCGGGGCGACCGGTATCGGTTCGGTGACCGGGTCGATGCCGTGGCTGCGGCAGGCGGCCAGGATGGTCGGGAAACGGCTCTCCCACATCGGGGCGCCGAAGTGTCGGCCGTCCAAGTACATGTGCGCGACGCCCTGTTCGAGCGACCGGCGCAGGATCGCCTTGGCGACGATGTCCCGCGGCGCCAGTTCGGCGAGCTCGTGCTGTCCGGCCATGAAGCGGACGCCGTCGGCGTCGACGAGATGCGCGCCCTCGCCCCGTACGGCCTCGGAGATCAGCGGCTGCTGGCCCTCCGCGTCCGGGCCCAGATACAGGACGGTGGGGTGGAACTGCACGAATTCGAGGTCGGACACCTCGGCGCCGGCGCGCAGCGCGAGGGCGACGCCGTCGCCGGTGGACACGGCCGGGTTGGTGGTGGCGGAGAAGACCTGCCCCATGCCCCCGGTGGCGAGGACCACGGCCGGGGCGTGCACGGCTCCCACACCGTCGTGTTGGCCCTCCCCCATGACGTGCAGGGTGACGCCGGAGGTGCGGCCGGCCTCGTCCGTGAGGAGGTCCAGGACGAGGGCGTTCTCGATGGTGCGCAGTCCGGCGGCGCGGACCGCCTCGACCAGGGCGCGGGAGATCTCCGCTCCGGTGGCGTCGCCGCCGGCGTGCGCTATCCGGCGCCGGTGGTGGCCGCCCTCACGGGTGAGCGCTATCTCGTCGCCGCCCGGGGTGGTGTCGAAGCGGGCGCCGGCCGCGATCAGCCGGTGGACGGCGTCCGGCCCTCGGTCACCAGGAGGCGTACGGCCGCCTCGTCGCAGAGTCCGGCGCCCGCGACGAGGGTGTCGTCCAGGTGCTGCTCGGGGGTGTCGCCCTCCCCCAGGGCCGCGGCGATACCGCCCTGCGCCCAACGGGTGGAGCCGTCGTCGAGGCGTGCCTTGGTGACCACGACGGTCCGCCGGCCGGCCGCGGCACAGCGCAGGGCGGCGGTCAGCCCGGCCACACCGGACCCCACGACGACGACGTCGGCCTCGATGGCCCAGCCGGGGGCGGGGGCCTTCAGACGTATGCCGGTGCCGGGTACGGGGCCGGGGCCGGTGGCTGTTCCGGTGGCGGGCGCGGTCATCGGGTCGCTCCGAGGGGGCCGGGGGGTGGGGTGGGTGGTGCGGCGGTCGCGGGGGCGGACCGCTCGCGGGCGGCGGGTGCGGGGGCCGGAGCTTCCTGGTGCCCGGTCGCCGCGTCGTCGCGGTACCCGGAAGCGGCGCCGGAGGCCGGCGACTCCGCGCCGAAGGTGAGGCGGAGGTTGTCGATGAGGCGCGTGGTGCCGACCTTGGCGGCCACCGCCAGGATCGCCTCCCCCACGTACGCGTCGGAGATCTCCGTGAAGTCGGACGGGTCGACCAGCGCCAGGTAGTCGAGCACCAGGGGCGGGTCGAGCCGTGCGGCGTCCTCCAGGACGGCGCGGGCGGCGGCGCGCGCGACGGACGGCGCGTGCCGGGGGACCGCGGCGGCGTACGCGACGGCGTGCGCGTCGGCGGCCGCCCGGTCCTCCCCGAGGGCGGCCAGCGCAGCCGAACGGTCCTGGGCGGCGTGGGCCGTGCAGGCGGCCCGGGCGCGCAGCGCCTCCTCGGCGGTGAGCCGGTCGCGGGCCGCGAACAGGGCCGCGGACAGCGTCAGCGCGGTGCGCCGCTCCGGGGCGGACAGATAGCGGTTGCGGCTGGAGAGGGCGAGACCGTCGTCCTCGCGCACCGTGGGGACGCCGATGATCTCGACGGGGAAGTTGAGGTCGGCGGCCATGCGGGTGATGACGGCGAGCTGCTGGGCGTCCTTCTGCCCGAAGAACGCGAGGTCGGGCGCGGTCAGGTGGAGCAGCTTGGCGACGACGGTCAGCACGCCGTCGAAGTGGCCGGGCCGGCTGGCCCCCTCCAGGCGCGTCCCCATGGGCCCGGCGGTGATCCGGACCTGCGGTTCGCCGCCCGGATAGACCTCGTCGACGGACGGCGCGAAGACGGCGTCCGCACCGGCCGCCAGGGCCAGCTCGACGTCCGCTTCCAGGGTGCGCGGGTAGCGGTCCAGGTCCTCGCCGGCCCCGAACTGCAGGGGATTGACGAAGACCGTGACGACGACCTGGCCCTGCGCTCCGGCCCGGCGGCGGGCGGCGCGGACGAGGGTCGCATGGCCCTCGTGCAGCGCCCCCATGGTCATGACGACGGCCCGCGCGCCACTACGGCGGGGCAGGTCACGGAGCGCGGCGGCGGTGTGGAGCAGGGTCATCGCTCGTCTCCCTCGGGGCCGTTACCAAAGGCATCGGGACCGTGGCCGTCGTGGTGGGGGTTGTCCTTGTCGGGGCGTCGTTGTCGGGGGCGTCCTGGCCGGGGTTGTCCGGTCCTGGGCCGCTCGCGCCGGGGCGGTGGTGGTGTCGGGGGCGGAACCGGCGAGCACGCCGAGGAGGTCCTCGGCCAGCTCCGGCTTCAGCAGCCCGTGGGCCAGCGCCCGGTCCGCGGTCGCCCGGGCCATCGCGAGGTATCCGGCGACGTTCTGGGGAGCGTGCCGGCGCAGTTCGGCGACGTGGGCGGCGACGGTGCCCGCGTCACCGCGCGCGCACCGGGCCGGTCAGTGCGGCGTCGCCGGACCGCAGCGCGTTGTCGAGGGCGGCGCCGAGCAGCGGGCCCAGCATCCGGTCCGGGGCCTGCACGCCCACGTCACGCAGCAGCTCCAGCGACTGGGCAACCAGGGTGACCAGGTGGTTCGCGCCGATGGCCAGCGCCGCGTGGTAGAGCGGACGATCTGATTCCGCGATCCATTCGGGCTCCCCGCCCATCTCGATGACCAGCGCCTCCGCGGCCATCCGGAGCTCCTCGGGCGCGGTCACCCGAACGAGCAGCCCGCCAACCGCTGGACGTCCACGGAGGTGCCGGTGAACGTCATCGCGGGGTGCAGCGCGAGCGGCAGCGCCCCGGCCCGGGTGGCCGGGTCCAGCACGGCCGTTCCGAAGCGCCCGGAGGTGTGCACCAGCAGCTGCCCCGGCCGTACGGCGCCGGTCTCCGCGAGGCCGCTCACCAGGCCCGCGAGGGCGTCGTCGGGGACGGTCAGCAGGACCAGCTCGGCGCGGGCGAGCACCTCGGCCGGGGTGACCAGCGGGACGTCCGGCAGCAGCTCGGCGGCCCGCCGGACGGAGGCGTCGGAGACCCCCGAGACGGCGACCGGGCGATGCCCGGCGAGCTGCAGGGACGCGGCCAGTGCGGGGCCGACCCGGCCGGCGCCGACGACCCCGACGGTCAGCCGGGCGGGGCGGTCCTGGGCCTCGGTGGGCGGATGTGCGTTCACGTGGCGATGGCCTTCCGTTCCAGTCCTCAGGGGGTACCGGACGATTCCTCGCCATGCTACGCGAGTGTTTCCGGGGGACTTCAGAGCTGTGCGGAGGGTGAGACGGGGATCTCTCACCAGTGTCGTCCAGATCTCCCACCAGAGTTATCCACAGAGTTTTCCACAGGGCTCGCGGGCTGTGCGCGGCTGCGCCATGATCGGTCCCGACGGCAACCCACCGCACGGGCGAAACGGCACGCGAGGGGGGGTGGGCGCAGGCCGAGGGCGGGCTCAGGCTCACGAAGGAGCAGGGGGACGAGGGAAATGGCGGGGATGAGGGGGATCACGGGGATGAGGGGGATGACGGGGATGAGGGGATGAGGGAATCATGAAGGGCAGCGAGACGGGCTTCGGCGCGGGTGTCGGTGAGAGTGCCGGCGTGCGCGACGGTGAAGGTGGCGGCGAGGGTGCCGCAGCGGGCGTCGGTGAAGGCAATGCCCAGGGCGTTGCCGACGGCCCGGCATCCGCGGGGACGGAAGCGAGGGGGAGCAGCACGGCCACGGCGCGAGCAAGGCAGCCGGGAGCGGCGGCTCCCGGGATGCGCGGCGGATCGCCGCCCTGCGCCGGGTGAAGCGGTCGCTCGCGCCGGCCCGCGGCCCGAGACGGTCCGCGAGCGGCTGGACCGCCTGGTGGCCGACGCCCCCACCGCCTACGACCTGGACAACCTCACCGATGTCTACGCCGACGACGACGGCATAGTCGGCGCGCTGGAACGCCGCACCGCCGAGGCGCTCGGCACGGAGGCCGCCGCCTTCTTCCCGACCGGCACGATGGCGCAGCAGGTGGCACTGCGCTGCTGGGCGGGGCGTACGGGGAACGCGACGGTCGCCGGCCATCCGCTCTCCCACCTCGAGATGCACGAACGGGACGCGTACGCGGTGGTCAGCGGGCTGCGGATGGTCCATCCGACCCGCGCGCCCCGACTGCCGACCGCCGAGGAGATCTACGGCCTGCAGGAGCCGTTCGGAACCCTGGCCCTCGAACTCCCGCTGCGCGACGCCGGTTTCGTCCTGCCCGAATGGGACGAGCTGACCGCGGTGGTGGCGGCCGCGCGGGACCGGGATGCGGTGGTGCACTTCGACGGTGCCCGGCTGTGGGAGTGCGGCCCGCACTTCGGCCGCACCCTCCCCGAGATCGCCGCACTCGCGGACAGCGTCTACGTCTCGTACTACAAGTCGCTGGACGGCATATCGGGCGCCGCGCTCGCCGGCTCCGAGGACTTCGTCGCCGAGGCACGTGCCTGGCGCCACCGCTACGGCGGCCAGCTGTTCCAGCAGTGGCCCGCCGCACTGGCCGCCCTCGCGGGCCTGGACCGCGAACTCCCCCGGCTGCCGGAGTACGTCGCCCACGCCAAGGTCGTCGCGCAGGCGCTGCGCGAGGGCCTGACGGCGGCCGGCGTGCCCTGGTTCAGGGTCAATCCGGAGGTGCCGCACACCCATCAGTTCCAGGTGTGGCTGCCGCACCCGTCGAAGGTCCTGGACGAGGCCGTCATTCGGCAGGCGGAGGAGAGCAGGACGGCGCTGTTCCGCGGCTGGTTCGAACGAGGCCTGACCGAACCGCCGGGAGTGGCCCTGACCGAGGTCACCATCGCCGCGCCCGCCCTGGACTGGACACCGCAGGACGTCCGTACGGCAGTTGCGGAGTTCGTGCGGTACGTGGACGAGGTGCGGGCGGAGGTGGGAGCGGGGGCAAGGACGGGGGCGGGGGCGGGGGCTTAACGGGCCTTTGTCGAGGGGGTGGGGTGGGTGGGGTGGGGGGGAGGCCCCCGGGGGAGGCGGGAGGGAGAGGCCGGGGGAGCCCCCCAAGGCCCGTCCCTCGCACCCCTCGCCCCGCCCCCTTACCCCACCCCGCCTCCCGCCCCCTCCACTCCCCCACGCCGGCCCCCCCCGGCACTTGGAGTTCTCCGCCCGACGCTCGCGGCGTTCCGCCCGGCACTCGCGGCGTTCCGCCCGGCACTCGCGGCGTCCCGCCCGGCGCCCCGGCCCGCACCCCGCTCCGCGCCCGAGGTTCCCCATGCCGCCCTCCGGAGGCGTCGCCACCAGCGGATTTCGCGCACGGTGCGCACGGTGTGGGCGCCGGGGAGGGGCGGGGTGGTCTCGCCTCGTCGGGCGGCTCGGTAGGCGTCGAGAAGGTGCTGCTGGTTCACGTTCATGCCGCCACTCTGGAGCGGACGGTCCGCCCGTGGCGCATCGATTGACGGGAGCCGTCAATCGACGACCGTGCAGGTCGCGGGCTCGCGCATGATGGGCACATGGCCAACGTCATCGACATCACCGGGCTGCCTTCGGAGCGCATCGTCTTCGCCCCCTCTCCCCTGGCGGAGCTGGCCGCCGCGCTGCACGCGCTGTCGGAGCCGGGGCACCACCCCGGGCTGCACGGCTGGGTCACCGCCACGAACGCGGCCCTGAAGACCGACCTCGCCGACCGGCTGTGCGAGGCGGACTTCCTGTGGCGGTCCTCCCGTTCCGACATCCTGCTGCCGGCCCGCCCCGGATCGACGCTGGGCGAGGAACTGGACGAGCTCGACAAGATCGACGACGAGCGGTTCGTGGCCGCCGCGTTCGAGATCTCCTGCTCGACGACGTACACCCGCTGCACGCCGTCGCCGCTGGTCGATGCCGAAGAACGGGCGCGGGTACGGGAGATGGCCGCGGCGCGCGGTCCGCGGCAGGCGGCCTTCACCGACCGGATGCTCACCGACCCCGACGGCCTGCGGATCTGGCTGCGGCGCCTGCTGGAGGACTGCGAGGACGCGTTCTTCGGGGACATCTGGCGCCGGGTGGGGATCCAACTGGCGGCCGACGCCCGGCACAAGACCGAACTGCTGCGGCGCAAGGGCCTGGCCGAGACGCTGCCCGCGACCTCGGCCGCGCTGTCGCTGGAGGAGGCGCAGGACGGGAGCGGCGGCGTCCGCATCGTCGTGGACAAGCTGGCCAGGGGCCGTACGACGGCGTTCGCGAACCCCGGGGATCCCGGTGTCACGTTCCTGCCGACGTCGTTCGGCTGGCCGCATCTGCTGGTCAGTCACGCCCCGGGCTGGCGTCCGGTGATCCAGTACCCCGTCGCCGGCCGGGAGTTGCCGGCGCCGGTCACGCTCGAACTCACCCAGCAGCGGCTGGAGGCACTGGGGCATCCGATGCGGATGCAGCTGTGCCGCACGCTGGCGCGGGGGCCGCATACGACGGGGGAGCTGGCGAACGCGTACGGCATCACCTCACCGGAGGTGTCGCGGCACGTCACGACGTTGAAGAAGGCCGGGCTGATCCAGACGCGGCGCCGTGGGCGCTATGTGCTGCACCAGCTGGACCTCCAGGTGGTGGCCCGGCTGGGCAGCGACTTCCTGGAGGGCGTACTGCGCTGAGACCTTCCCCGGCACCTCCCCCCGACTCCTGGCTACGCGCCCGCGGCCTCCCGCAGCCCTACGTTCCCGTCGGCCCCTACGCCCCCGCTGCCCCCGATACGGGGCCCTACGCCCCCGCCCGCCGGCCCGCACCAGGCCCGTCTCGTAGGCCAGCACCACCGCCTGGACCCGGTCGCGGAGGCTCAGCTTCGTCAGGATGCGGCCCACGTGCGTCTTGACCGTCGCCTCGGACAGCACCAGCCGCGCCGCGATCTCGCCGTTGGACAGCCCCTGGGCGACCAGCAGCAGCACCTCGCGCTCGCGGTCCGTGAGCCGCTCCAGCTCGGGGCGGCTGGGCTCGCCTGAGGTGGCGGGCAGCATGGGCGTGAAGCGGTCGAGGAGCCGGCGGGTGGTGGACGGTGCGACGACGGCGTCGCCGCTCTGCACCGCGCGGATCGCCGCGAGCAGTTCACCGGGCGGCACGTCCTTGAGCATGAATCCGCTGGCCCCGGCCTTGAGCGCGGAGAAGGCGTACTCGTCCAGGTCGAAGGTGGTCAGGATGAGCACCTTGGGGGCGTCCTCCTTCTGGCCGCCCTCGCAGATCCGGCGGGTGGCCTCGACGCCGTCCAGATGCGGCATCCGGACGTCCATGAGGATCACGTCCACCTTGGCGGAGCGCAGCACCTCCAGCGCCTCGGCGCCGTTCCCCGCCTCCGCGACGACCTCCATATCGGGCTGGGCGGCCAGCACCATCCGGAACCCGGTGCGCAGCAGCACCTGGTCGTCGACGAGCATCACGCGGATGGTCATGGGTGAGGGGTCCCTTCGTGGGCTGATGAGCGGAGCGGGTGGGCAGGGGGATCGGGTGGAGCGGGTCGGGCAGGGTGCAGTGGGTCGCGTGGGGCTGTGTGTGTCCAGTGGGGCGGCGCCAGTCGGGCGGTGCCGGTCCAGTGGGGCTGTGTGGGTCGCGTGGGGCTGTGTGGGGCGAGCGGGCCGCCGCGAGGGCGACCTGCTCGGCTCACCGCATCACATGCTCACCGGCCCGGTTTCAGGGGGAGTACGGCGCTGACGCGGAACCCGCCGCCCGGGCGCGGGCCGGCTATCAGGGTGCCACCGACCATGCCGACCCGTTCCCGCATGCCGATCAGGCCGTGGCCGAGGCCGTCCGCCCCGCCCGATTCGTAGAGCTCGTGCTGCGCACCGCGGCCGTCGTCCTCGACGAGCAGGTCGAGGTCCTCGTCCTGGTAGGTGAGGCGGACGGTGGCGCCGACGTCGGGGCCGCCGTGTTTGCGGGTGTTGGTGAGCGCTTCCTGGACGATGCGGTACGCGGTCAGTTCGACGCTGCTGGGCAGGGAGCGTGGTTCGCCCTCCACCCGGAATTCGACGGGCAGTCCGGCGCCGCGGACCTGGTCGATGAGGTCGGTGAGCTGTTCGACGCCGGGCTGGGGGACGTACTCGCCGCCTTCGGACTGTTCGCCGGTGCGCAGCACGCCCAGCAGGCGGCGCATCTCGGCCAGTGCCTGGCGGCCCGTGCCGGAGATCGTTTCCAGGGCCTGCCGGGTCTGTTCGGGCGCGGCGTCGAGGACGTAGGCGGCGCCGTCGGCCTGGACGACCATGACCGAGACGTTGTGGGCGACGACGTCGTGCAGTTCGCGGGCGATCCGGGCGCGCTCGGCGGCGACCGCGATGCGGGCCTGGGCCTCGCGCTCCTTCTCCAGCCGGGTGGCCTTCTCCTCCAGCTGGGCCCAGTAGGCGCGGCGGGTGCGCACGGAGTCGCCGAGGACCCAGGCCAGCACGAAGGGGACGGTGAGCAGCGCCGTGAAGAACAGCATTTCCCACGGCTGCCGGTTCCCGGGTCCCTCCCCGAAGCGCAACAGCGACAGGGCCGGGCCGACGAGGGCGCCGAGGAGGGCGCAGCGGGAGGCCCAGCGGGCGGTGGAGGTGCCGGACGCGACGGTGTACGTGATCACGAACATCGCGAAGTCGCCCGGGTTGGGCGGGAGGTTGAAGATCAGCTGGCCGACGCCGATGGCGGCCGTCAGCAGCAGCATCTTCACCGGCGCCTTGCGGCGCAGCGCCACGACGAGGCAGAGGCCGACCGTGAAGATCACGGCGGGGAGCTGGCGCATGCCGCTCACGTCGGCGACGATCCACAGGCTGGTGAACCCGAGGAGAAGGACGGCCCAGAAGGTGTCCACTCCCGTCGGGTGCCTGCGGAGGAAGTCATAGAGGCGCTGCACGTAACCCAGCGTAGGCAGAGCGGAAAGGTGTACGAGTCAACCGGAGGGGCGATCCTCTACGTCAGCTCTACTCCCCAAGGTGGAGACCCTATGCGTCAAATGTGTCGGACCGGGGGACGGCCTGCACATCAACCCGTGGGTTGACTTGGTGCCCCGCCCGTACCGTGGGGTGGTGACGAATGAGTGGTGCGGCTGGCGGGACGCGACCGAGCGGGCGCTGTACGGGGCGGACGACGGCTTCTACACGCGGTCCGGCGGCCCCGGTCCGGCCGGCCATTTCCGCACGTCGGTGCATGTTTCCCCGCTGTACGCCGGTGCCGTCGCCGGGCTTCTGTGCCGGGTGGACAGCGCGCTGGGCCATCCGGAGGAGCTGGCGCTGGTCGATGTGGGCGCGGGCCGCGGTGAGCTGCTGACGGGGGTGCTGGCCGCGCTGCCGGACGGGGTGGCCGCCCGGCTCCGCCCGTACGCCGTCGAGCGGGCCGCGCGCCCCGGGGGCTGGATCCGCGGATCGACTGGCGGGACGAGCTGCCGGCGCCGGAATCGGTCACCGGGCTGCTGTTCGCGAACGAATGGCTCGACAACGTGCCGGTGGACGTCGTCGAGACGGACGGGGACGGTGTGGCCCGCCGGGTGCTGGTCCGCGCGGACGGCGCGGAGCGGCTGGGTGAACCGGTCGACGGCGCGGACGCGGAGTGGCTGCGGCGATGGTGGTCGCCCCTGCCGGCCCCGTCCACTGCTGCCACCGGCCGTACCGCGCCCTCCCCCGGGCTCCGGGCGGAGATCGGGCGTCCTCGGGACGAGGCGTGGGCGCGGGCCGTCCGTACGCTGCGCGCCGGGCTCGCGGTCGCCGCCGACTACGCGCATGCGCGGGAGGACCGTCCGCCCTTCGGCACCCTCACCGGTTTCCGTGAGGGCCGCGAGGTGCGCCCCGTCCCGGACGGCAGCTGTGACATCACGGCGCATGTGGCGCTGGACGCGTGCGCGGGGCCGTCGGCCGAGCTGCTGACCCAGCGCGAGGCGCTGCACGCCCTGGGGGTGGACGGCCGGCGTCCGCCGCTCTCCCTGGCGTCCACCGACCCGGCCGCGTACGTCCGGGCCCTCGGTGCGGCCGGTGCGGCGGCGGAACTGACCGATCCGGCGGGCCTCGGCGGCTTCGGCTGGCTCGTGGAGCCGGTGGGCGGGGAGTGCGCGGGCCTGCTCAAGCCGTGAGGCCGGGAGCTCGGGCCGTACGGCTGGGAGCGCGGGCCGTACCACCGGGGCCGCTCCAGCTGCGAGGGCCGGGGCCCGCTCCAGCAGCGAAGGCCGGGCCCGCTCCAGCAGCGAGGGCCGGGCCCGTTCGAGTCGTGAGGCGGCTCCCGGACGGAGGCGTTCCGGCGGGTGGCCGTGGCGGCGTTCCAAGGGGTGGGACGGCGCAGGCCCAGGACGTCCGCCGGGGTGGCGGGCTGCGAAACTGTTCCCATGACGGAGACGACGGTCGGCATCGGCGGCGCGGCGGAGAGCACCGACATGGTGCTGAACATCGGCCCGCAGCATCCCTCCACACACGGTGTGCTGCGGTTGCGCCTCGTCCTGGACGGCGAGCGGATCCAGCACGCGGAGCCGGTGATCGGGTACATGCACCGGGGTGCCGAGAAGCTCTTCGAGGCCCGCGACTACCGCCAGATCATCATGCTCGCCAACCGGCACGACTGGCTGTCGGCGTTCTCCAACGAGCTGGGTGTGGTGCTGGCCGTCGAGCGGATGCTGGGCATGGAGGTGCCCGAGCGCGCGGTGTGGACGCGGACGCTGCTGGCCGAGCTGAACCGCGTGCTGAACCACCTGATGTTCCTCGGCTCGTACCCCCTCGAACTGGGCGGTATCACCCCCGTCTTCCACGCGTTCCGTGAGCGCGAGGAGCTCCAGACCGTCATGGAGGAGATCTCCGGCGGCCGGATGCACTACATGTTCAACCGCGTCGGCGGCCTCAAGGAGGACCTGCCGGCCGGCTGGCTGGGCCGGGCCCGGCAGGCCGTCGCGGACGTGCGGTCCCGGATGGACGTCTTCGACAACCTGGTGCTGGGCAACGAGATCTTCCGCGGCCGGACGCGCGGCGTCGGGGTGCTCGCCCCGGAAACGGTGCACGCCTACGGCGTCTCCGGGCCGATCGCCCGCGCCTCGGGCGTCGACTTCGACCTTCGGCGGGACGAGCCGTACCTCGCGTACGGGGAGCTGGCGTCCACGCTCAAGGTGGTCACCCGTGAGGAGGGCGACTGCCTGGCCCGCTTCGAGTGCCTGCTGGAGCAGAGCCACAACGCGCTGGATCTCGCCGACGTCTGCCTGGACCGGATCGCGGAGCTGCCGCCGGGGCCGATCAACCAGCGCCTGCCGAAGGTGCTGAAGGCGCCCGAGGGCACGACGTACGCCTGGACCGAGAACCCCCTCGGCATCAACGGCTACTACCTCGTCTCCAAGGGCGACAAGACGCCGTACCGCCTGAAGCTGCGCTCCGCGTCGTACAACAACATCCAGGCGCTGGTGGAGCTGCTGCCGGGGACGCTGGTCGCCGACATGGTCGCGATCCTCGGCTCGATGTTCTTCGTGGTCGGCGACATCGACAAGTAGAGCGGCGACATTGTCCACAGCCTGTGGACAACAGTGTCGCGAGGCTGGCCCCTGCCGTCCCGAATCCCCTCGGCCTCGAAAACCACCCGGCCCCAAAAACCGCTCGGCCCCGGAGCCGGTCGGGCTTCGGGCCGGTCGGGCTTCGGGGCCGAGTGCGGAGCGAGGGCGGGCGGTCGGGAGCCCGCCGGCTCGGACGACAGCGGTCAGGTCAGGAAATGGCGCTCCGGAGGGCGCCGAGGTCGAGCTGCTCGGTCTCGTCGTGGGCGGTCAGGTCGATGACCTCGCCGACGCCGCTGGTCGTCGTGCCGTCCGCGGCCGGCACATCGTCCTGGCAACCCTCGGCGGACGCCGCGGACGCCGGCTCCTCCGCGTCCCGCCCGTCGTCCGCGGCCCGCTCACCGGCGGCCTGCGCGGCACCGGCCTCCGGCGCGTCCGCGGTCTCCGTACGGGCCCCGGGGAGGGCCGCACGGGCCGCCGTACGGGCCGAGTGCTCGGCGACGGCCTCGTCGCCGACGACGTCCGCCAGGTCGTCCTCCAGCGGCGCGGGCAGCTGACGGGGGCCGGAGGCGGTCGCGTTGCCGAAGAAGTCGAAGCCGCCCACGGTGCGCGGGGCGGTGGGACGGGACGGGGCGACCGCGGCGGCGGACGGGACCGGGCGGAGCGCGGGTCCGGCGGCGGGGGCCGTACGGGCGGGGAGGGCGCCGCCCGTGCGCTGTGCGGCGGCCGCCTGGCCGTTCCCCTGGCTGTGGTCCCCGTCCTGGCCGGTGTGGCCGCCCGGTGCGGACTGCGCGGGCCGCTCGGCGGCGGCGCGCTGCCGGGCGGCGTTGCGCGCCAGCTGACACAGCGCCTGGTCGGCCTGCGCGTACGCAGCGGCGGTCGGGGCCGCCGGCCGGTCCGTCGACGGCCGGCCCGATGCCTGGCGGTCCGCGGACGCCTGACGGGCCGACGTCTGACCGTCCGCTCGTCCCCGGCGGTCCGCTGACGGGGCGTCAGGGGCGGTGGCCTTGGTCGCTCCCGCGGGCCGGGGCACCCGGGTGGCGCCGGCGGCGGCCGGGAGTGCCCGGGCCGGGGCGGTCGCCTCTATGGCGAGCAGCCGGCGGCCCTCCAGGGCGCTGGCCCGCTCGGTCTCGGCGGTGGCGTAACGGCGGAGCAGCTCGGCGTGTTCGCTGCGCAGCCGGGCCAGTTCGGCGCGCTTTGCGCGCAGCTTGGTGTCGAGGGCGGTGCGCAGCTCGCGGGACTCCTCGAGGTCCGTTTCGAGCTCGGCTATCCGTTCCTCGGTGCGCCACTCGTCGCGCACCCGGGCGCGGGTGAGTTCGGCGACCCGTCGGCCGGCCTTGCGGTCCCAGCTCCGCAGCAGGACGGCGCCGGTGACGGCCGCGGCCGCCGCGCCCGCGGCGAGCACGCGTTGGACCAGATCATCGCCGACAAACCACGGGCCCGCGGCGCAGACAAGGGACACACCGGCGACCGTCGTGGGAGGAAGCAGCCGGTGGAGGGGTGGGGAATGGCGGTGGCGTCCTCGTGGCATGGCCAGAAACTTACCGTGCGTGCGGGATCTATGGGGCCCGGCCCACAAATCCGTTTCCGGCTGGTTACTTCCTGACCAGTCCCTTGGACTCCACATATGACCGTGCGACATCCGCGGGCTTGAGACGCGCGGCATCCACCTTGCGGTTCAAGTTGATCAAGTCTTCGGTCGTCAGGATGCGCGTGAGCTTCCCGAGGGCGCTCTCGATCCGCTTGTCCCCGGCGCTCTCGGCATTCACCACCGGCAGCACATTGTCGGCGTTCTGCAGCCGCTTGTCGTCCTTGAGGAGCACCAGTTGGAAGCTGTCGAGCGTGGCGTCCGTGGTCGTGGTGAGCACCAGCTGATCGGTGCCGTCCTTGACGGCCTGCTTGGCCTGCGGCGTCCCGACTCCCTTGGGGTCCAGGCCCGTGATGTCGATGCCGTACGTCTTCTCCAGGCCCGGCTTGCAGAACACCCGGGTCTCGCACTCCTCACCCGAGGCGAGTTTGATCTTCTGCTTCGATTCTCCGAGGTCGGAGAGGGTGGAGAGCTTGTGCCGGGCGGCGAATTCCTTGCTCACCGCGAAGGCGTTCTGGTCCGTCGCACGGCCGGCCGGCAGCACCTTCAGTCCGCGCGGCCCGGCGAGCTTCTTCAGTGCCGCGACCGTCGTGCCGATGTCGCCGGACGCGACCGGCTTCGCCTTGCTGCCGTTCTTCTTCGCGTTGAGGAATTCGGCGAGCGTGGAGGCATATTCGGGAACGACGTCGATCTGGCCCTTCTCCAGGGCCGGTTCATACAGCTCACGATTGGCGAGGGTCTGAACCCGGGTGCGGTAACCGGCGTCCTGCAGGAGCCGGGAATAGATCTCGGCGAGCACCTTGGACTCGGTGAAGCCCGCCGAGCCGATGACGATCTCGCCGCGCTCTCCGCCCTTGCCGTCGCCGCCGCCCTTCTCCTCCAGCGTCGGGCCGCCGCACGCGGCCAGCCCGGCCGCCACCGCCACCACCGTGCCCGCGACCACCGCGGTGCGCGCCGTGCGTGCCGTGCGGGTCTCGCGTGCCGTGCGTGCCGTGCGTGCCGTGTTGCTTCTCGTCGATGCCACTTGGATGCCCCTTCAGCCCTTCAGCCCGTCCGTCAGTTCAGTCAGTCCGTCAGTCAGTCCGCCGGCCCGTCAGCCGGCCCGTCCGCCTGTCCGTGAGTCGGTCCGTGAGTCCGTCAGCCTCTCCGGTAGTCCGTCAGTCGGTCCGTGAGTCCGCCGGCCGTCAGTCCGCCGGTATCAGCTCTGCTCGGGCCGAGGCGGACCGCGTGGCCCGCCGCCCGCCCCGCATCGGGTCGAGGAGCCGCTCGGCGAGGACGAGGGCGCCCTCCACGGCCAGCGCGAGGACGGCCACCAGCAGCGCGCCCGCGACGACCTGTGCGGTGTCGTAGTTGCCGAAGCCGGCGGTGATGATCCGGCCCAGGCCCCCGCCGCCGGCGAGCGCCGCCAGCGTCGCGGTCGCCACCACCTGGACCGTGGCCGACCGCAGACCCGTCATGATCAGCGGGTAGGCGAGCGGTATCTCGACCCGGAACAGCACCTGCGGCCCGGACATGCCCATACCGCGCGCGGCCTCGACCACATCGCGGTCCGCCTCCCGCATCCCGAGATAGGCGTTGGTCAGCAGCGGCGGCACCGCGAACAGCACCAGCGCGAGGACCGTCGGCCAGTCGCCGTGCCGGCCCAGCGGGCTGAGCGTCAGCAGCACCAGGACCGCGTACGTCGGCACCGCCCGCCCGATGTTGGCGAGATTGACCGCCAGCGCACCGCCCTTGCCGAGGTGGCCCAGCCAGAGCGCCAGCGGCAGCGCGATCAGGCAGGCCAGGGCCAGGCACACCGCGCTGAGCCGGACGTGCTCGGCGAGGCGGTGCGTCACGCCCTTCTCGCCCGCCCAGTTGGCGGCCGTCGTCAGCCACTGCCAGGCCCCGCGATCACTCCCATCGCTCAGCCCACCGCCTTCACCGCACGGGTCCGGCCGCGCGCCCACGCCACCGCCCTGCTCCGCACCCCGGCCCGGCCACCGGCCCGCGTCCAGGGCGTCAGCAGCCACTGGAGGGCCATCAGCAGGACGTCGGCGACCAGTGCCAGCAGCACGCACAGCACCGAGGCCGTCAGCACCTCGGCCTTGAAGAATCCGGCCATTCCGCTGGCGATGAGATTGCCCAGACCGCCGTAGCCGACGACGGATCCGACGGTCGTCATCGCCACCGTCGAGACCGTGGCGATCCGCAGCCCGGCCACCAACGCCGGTATCGCCAGCGGGAGTTCGACGCCGAACAGCAGCCGCACCGGGCCGTACCCCATCCCGCGGGCGGCCTCCCGCACCCCGGCGGGCACCGCCTGCAGACCGGCGAGGAGGTTGCGCACCAGGATCGTCAGCGAATACAGCACCAGGCCCGTCACGACCACCGCCGCCGAGACCCCGAAGACCGGTGTGAGCAGCGCGAACATCGCCAGCGACGGGATCGTGTACAGCACCGTCGTCAGCCCCAGGACCGGTCCGGCCGCGCCCCGCCAGCGGCGCGCCACCAGCGCCAGCGGGAAGGCCAGCAGCAGGCCGAGCGCGACGGACACGGCGGTGATGCCGATGTGCTGGACCGTGGCGTCCGTCAACTCCTGGCTGCGGGTGCGCAGATACTCACCGCACACCCAGTCGTTCGCCTCCAGGCAATTCGCCCCGCCCGCCCGGCCGCTCATCTCCGTCACCTCCCCCGCCGGTCCTCGCCCCGGTCACGCCCCGTCGATCACGCCACGTCGGTCACCCGGTGTGGCACCCCGCCGTGGCGCAACTCGTTCGCTCATCCTTTCGATATCGTCGCGACCGACCCTAGACCCGACCACTGACAACCGCACCGGTTCCGCCACCGCCGGTCCGTATCGCCATCCAGCCGCAACGCCCCGTTCACGACCGGAAGTACGGGCACGAACGCCGCGGGGCCCGGCCCGCGCAGCTCTCGCTGTCGCAGACCGGGCCCCGCCCGGTGTCAGTCCGCGGTCAGACCCGCGCGTCCGCCCCGCCGTCGCCCTCGTCGTCCGGAAGCTTGCAGACCCGCTCCAGGAAGATCGCGGCGACCACCACGGCCGCGCCGGCGACCACCGACAGACCGGCGTAGATCGCCTGGTCCCGGCGGGGTTCCACATCGAGGCCGGCGGTCAGCAGGAAGACGCCGACTCCGCCGTAGAGCCCGGCCACCAGCGACGCCACCAGGGCGCTCGCCTGGCCGAAGACCACCGCACGGGCGGCCAGCAGCGGATCGACGCCCTTGGCGCCGGGCCGCCGCTCCCGCTGGGCGCGCAGCCGTCCGCGGAACTCGAAGGCGGTGCCGGCGAGCACGGCGGCGAGGAACGCCAGCACGATGGGCGCGGCCACCGGCACGCTGGGGAGCGTGCCGAAGGAGTCCCACAGCCGGGCGCCGCCCCAGGCCAGCACCCCGGCTGCCAGGAACAGTCCGACGAGCACCTTGATGTGTAGCTGTTTCACCGAGCGATCGCCCCTCGCACCGTCCTGCCCTTCACCGCCACCACGGCCGTCCTCGTCGCCGTACCGCCGCCGTCGCCGTCAGGTGAGTCCGACGACCGCACCGGCGCCACGGCTCCTTGGGTCCAACGCCTACTCCGGCAGCCGGAGTTCCAGGTCCGCACGCGGCAGCACGCCCGTGCGGCCGACCGCCGAGAGGAGCTCGGCCACCGCACCGCGCCCGGGGACCTCCGCCTCCGGTTCGATGTCGTACCACGGCGCGAGGACGAAGGCACGCTCATGGGCGCGCGGGTGCGGCAGCGTCAGTCGCGGGTCGTCGGAGACGATGCCCTGATAGGCCACGATGTCGACGTCGATGGTGCGCGGCCCCCAGCGTTCGTCGCGGACCCGCAGGAAGGCCTCCTCGATGGCGTGCCCGCGCTCCAGGAGGGAGTCCGGCGGCAGCGTCGTCTTGATCAGCACCACGGCGTTGAAGTACGACGGCTGGCTGCCCGGCTCGACGCCCCACGGTTCGGTCTCGTACACCGGGGAGACCGCTTTGACCCGCAGACCGGGGGTGTCCTCCAGCGCGTCGACGGCGCCCTGCAGGGTCTCCAGGCGGTTGCCGAGGTTGCTGCCGAGGGAGATCACGGCGCGCTTGGGGTTGGAGAGCGTCACATCGGCGGCGTCCACCTGCTCCACGACGGAGGCGGGCACCGGCTGTACGGTCGGGTCACTGCTGGTGTTCATGTACTCGACTCCGAGTGATGGTGATGGTCACGTCGTCGAAGGGGACGGTGATCGGCGCGTCCGGCTTGTGCACCACCACCTCCACTTCCTGCACGCCCTCGTGCTTGAGGCACTGGTCGGCGATGCGCTCCGCCAGGGTCTCGATGAGGTCCACGGGCTCGCCCTCCACGACGGCCACCACCTCCTCGGCCACGACGCCGTAGTGCACGGTCTTCGCGAGATCGTCGGAGGCGGCCGCCTGGCGGGTGTCCAGTCCGAGTACCAGGTCGACGATGAAGGTCTGGCCTTCCTCGCGCTCCCGCGGGAAAACCCCGTGGTGGCCTCGGGCCTTCAGCCCACGCAGCGCGACACGATCCACGCGAATCACTCCCACTGGTCCACGGCACCTCTGGCGCCACTGTTCGTCGGTTCCGGGCAGGCGCCGGAGCGATCCGGCAACACTGCCCGCCATCGAATCTACCTTCGAGCACCGACAGTCCTCGCCCACGGGGGCTATGGACAAGACCCCGTCCTGCTGCTAGGCGTGCCGCATCGAGCGGGCCGGGAGATCGTCCGCGCGCCTCTTACCCCCTGGTCCGCGCCCCACCCCTACCCGTCCCGCACTTGGCTCGAACGGGTGCGCCCCGTCCATATGGCTGACGTCCACCGCTGACGACGGCACAGAACCGGCCGATCGGCGCAAGTCCGGACGGCCATGGCGAGGCTCACACACCGGCTCCCCGCCGGGCACAGCACCGGCACGCACCGGCCACGCCCCCGGCGCCTCCCGTTCACACCCCGCCCGCGTCCGGCTCCCCCTCGTCCTCCTCGTCCTCGCCGTCCTCGCGGTCCGCCAGCACCGGCGAACCGTGGTGCGACCACACCCGCCAGCCGTCGTCCGTGCGCCGGAAGACGTTCGTCGCCACGACCAGCTGGCCGATCAGCGGCCCCACCGACCCGTCGTCCTCGGCCGGCCCGCCACTGAGGATGTTCTCGGTGCAGGTCACCAGCGCGGTGTCGCCCATGACGTCGATCTCGACGTCGGTCAGGAAGAACTGGATGTACTCGGTGTTCGCCATGATCAGGGCGTACGAGCGGAGCACCTCGCCGCGGCCGCGGAGCACCGGCCACCCGGGGTGCACCACGCTCACCTGACCGTCCAGCCACAGCTCGGACAGCGCCTCGTGATCGCCGCGCTCGATGGTCTCGTACAGGGTCGTGTTCGCCTGCTCGACCAGCTCGATGTCGGTCCGTGGGCCCAAGCCGCTCACACCGCTCCCGTCGTGGTCGCCGTCGTCCCGCCCGCTTCCCCGCCGCCGGCCCCGGGGGCCGCGTCCGGGTCTCCCGCGGCGGCCGCTGCCGTCGCGCCCTCCACGGCACGGGCCACCCGCACCGCGTCCGCGCTCGCCCTGACCTCGTGCACCCGCACCGCCCAGGCCCCCTCTCGCGCCACCATCGCCGATACCGCCGCCGTCGCCGCGTCCCGCTCCCGGGCCGGCGGCGGGCCGCTCCCTCGTCCCCCGCCAGCACCCTGCCCAGGAACCGTTTCCTCGATGCGGCCACCAGCAGCGGCCGGCCCAGCGCCCGCAGCCGCTCCAGACGGGCGATCAGGGCCAGGTCGTGCTCGGCCTGCTTGGCGAAGCCCAGGCCGGGGTCGATGACGATCCGGTCCGGGTCGATACCGCCGGCCACCGCGCGCTCCATGGCCCGCCCGAGCTCGTCGACGACCTCGGTGACCACGTCGCCGTAGCGGGCGCGGTTGTTCATGTCGATGGACTGGCCGCGCCAGTGCATCACGACGAACGGGACGTGGTGCGCGGCCACCGCCGGCACCATCGCCGGGTCGGCGGCCCCGCCGCTGACGTCGTTGACCAGCCGCGCGCCCGCCCGCACCGCCTGCTCGGCGACCGAGGCGCGCATGGTGTCGACGGACACCACGACGCCGGCCGCGGCCAGTTCCCGTACGACCGGGACGACCCGCCGCAGCTCCTCGGCCTCGTCCACCCGCGCCGCGCCCGGGCGGGTCGACTCGCCGCCCACGTCCACCAGGTCGGCGCCCTGGGCCACCAGGTCCAGGCCGTGTTTGACGGCGAGTTCGGTGTCGAACCACTCGCCGCCGTCGGAGAACGAATCGGGCGTCACGTTCACGACGCCCATCACCGCGCAGCGGTCCCAGTCCGGCAGTCCGGCCACCCGGCCACGCAAGGTACTCATGGGACCAGCGTAGGCCGTGTGCCGACCGGCCGGATTGCGACCGCCGCCTGCCGGGAACGGCCGCGGGCCGTACCACCGGGGCACCCCGCGCCGCTCCCGCCCGGACGGCCGTCCGGGCGTCCGTCAGGCCACCCGCTCGACCGCCTCCGCGGCCCGGACCGGCTCCACCGTGTGCGCGCACGGCAGCGGCTCCACGGCCTTCCTGCGGCGCAGTACGCGCGGCAGCTCCAGATAGCCCTCGGCCTGCATGGTGGCCAGGCCGATGCGCGGGATGTCCCGGGTGGTGCGGAAGACCACGAAGCGCGGCTCCCAGCGCGGGCCGAACTTGTCGTTGAACTTGTAGAGCGACTCGATCTGGTACCAGCGCGACAGGAACAGCAGCGTCCCGCGGGTGATGCGCATCACCGGCCCCGCGCCGAGCTTCTCGCCGCGCTCCAGGTAGGAGCGGAAGACCGCGAAGTTCAGCGAGAGCTGCTTGATCTTCAGGTCCGGCGCGGCCTGCAGGGCGGCGACGATCAGCAGCTCGTTCATGCCGGGGTCGGCGCTGCGGTCGCGCCGCATCCGCTCCAGCGAGATGCCGTCCGTGCCCCAGGGCACGAAGTACTGCAGCGCCTTCAGGTCACCGAACGGGCCGGGCTCCTCGCCCTCCGCCGGGGCCAGATGCGCGGTCGCGATCACCGCGTCGCTGTCCTTGACCGCGTCGATGCGGCCCAGCGCCATGGAGAAGCCCCGCTCCTCGTCGGTGTCACGCCACGCGTCGGCGGCCTTCTGTACCCGCTCCAGCTCCTCCGGTTCCAGGTCGCGCACCCGGCGCACCTGCGTGGTGTAGCCGTTGCGCTCGATGCGCTTGACCATCTGGCGCACGTTGCGCATCGCCCGGCCGGACAGCGTGAAGTCGGCGACGTCGACGATCGCCTCGTCGCCCAGCTCCAGCGCGTCCATACCGGTCTCACGGGTCCAGACCTGGCCGCCGGTCTCGCTGCAACCGTGCACCGCCGGGGTCCAGGAGTGCGCCCGCGCCTCCTCCATGAAGCGCTCGATGGCGCCCGGCCAGGCCTCCACGTCGCCTATCGGGTCGCCGCTGGCGAGCATCACGCCGGAGATCACCCGATAGCAGACCGCGGCCTTGCCGGTCGGGGAGAAGACCGCGCCCTTGTCGCGGCGCAGCGCGAAGTAGCCGAGCGAGTCCCGGCCGCCGTGCCGGGCCAGCAGCTCGCGCAGCTGCCGCTCGTCGTCCTCGGTCAGCCGGGCCGCCGGGTGCTCGGGGCGCAGGGCGAGATAGGCGGTGGTGGCGACGGTCAGCAGGCCCAGCGCGCCGAGGGAGTAGCCGACGGTGTAGTCGACCTGGTTCGTGTAGCCGATCGGGCCCTCGAAGCCGAAGAGGCCGAACAGCACGTGCTCGGCGCGCTGCAGGAAGGACGGCGACCCGACGATCTTGCCCGGGTGGGAGCTGACGATCACCATGCCGATGGCGAAGCTCGCGCCGCCCAGGACCACGAAGTTGGCCAGCGCCTTCCAGCGGCTGCGCGGGTCGGGCAGGGCCGCGAATTCCTTCCGGTGCCACACCAGGTATCCCAGCAGTGCAGTGGAGAGCACCGCGCCGAAAACGGAGTGGCGGTACACCAACTGAGCGGCGATACCCACCGGAAGCAGCGCCACCGCCGCTCCCCAGGCCCGCCGCTTACGCCGTTTGAGGCCGTGGGCCAGGAGGAGCAGCAGGATGCCGACGACGATGGAGGCGGCGGCGGCCAGCGGACTCACCGCGCCCGGCAGCACTTCGGCCAGGGCGTGCACCCGGCTGTGCCGGAAGCGCGGGAACACACCGGCGACCAGGTTCAACAGGCCGACGGCCGCGCCGGCGGTGCCGATGAGCCCGGGCACCGCTTCCGGCCGCGGGCCGCGGAGCCAGCGTGGCGTTCGCCACGCAACCTTCTCCGACTTTTCGCCATCTAGCCTGTCAGACATCACTTTCCCGTCGCCCCGGTCGAGAAGACGTGCGAGCCTAGTCGCAGCATCTGGACTTTTTGCGCCCTGTATGACGGCGTTTCAGGGCTCGGGGTTCCACCAGCGGTACGGATGACCCGGCCGCCCGGAAGAAAGCACCACATGGGTCTCACCAGCAAGAAAGTGCTGCTTCTTGCCGTCCTCGTCGCGGTGGCACTGTTCATCCTCACCGTTTGGCTCTGGCCGCGCCTGTCCAAGGGCAACTGGCGCGCCGTCCTCGGCCGGGTCGGGCTTTTGCTGGCGACCCAGCTCTCCCTGTTCGCCGCGGTCGGCCTGTTCGCCAACAACTCCTTCGGCTTCTACGCCTCCTGGGCCGACCTCTTCGGCCAGGAGCAGGAACCGGGTGTGGTGACGAATTACCAGACCGGCCCGAACGGCACCAAGCTGCAGATGCTGGGTACCGAACGCATCAGCGTCCAGAACGGCTCCCGGCCCTCCGAGGCCGGCCGTATCGACAAGGTGCTCGTCCGCGGCGAGCATTCCAAGATCGCCAGCCCGGCGTTCGTCTATCTGCCGCCGCAGTACTTCCAGAAGAAATACACGAAGAAGAAATTCCCGGCGGCGCTGGTGCTCACCGGCTACCCGGGCACCGCCGAGGCCCTCTACAAAAAGCTGCATTTCCCGCAGACCCAGCACGGCCTGCTCAAGGAGCACCGGATGCGGCCCACCGTCCTGGTGATGATGCGGCCGACCGTCGCGCCGCCGCGGGACACCGAGTGCGTGGACATACCGAACGGCCCGCAGACCGAGAGCTTCTTCACCAAGGACCTGCGCGCGGACATCACCGAGCACTACCGAATAGGGCGCGAGGCGAAGAGCTGGGGCGTCATCGGCGACTCCACCGGCGGCTACTGCGCGCTGAAGATGACCATGCGCCACCCCGAGGCGTACTCCACCGCGGTGGCCCTCTCCGGTGCCTACAAGGCCCCGCTGGACGCCACCACCGGTGACCTCTTCGGCGGCGACCTGCGGCTGGAGCGCGAGAACAACCTGCTGTGGCGTCAGCGGCACCTGCCCGCGCCGCCGGTGAACCTCCTGGTCACGAGCAGCAAGCAGGGCGAGGGCAACTACAAGCAGACGCTCCGCTTCATCGAGCAGACGAAGTCGCCCACCCGCGTCTCGTCGATCATCCTCGACAGCGGCGGCCACAACTTCAACACCTGGCGCCGCGAGATCCCCGCGGCCCTCGAATGGCTGGGGAACCACCTCAAGGCGTGATCCCCTGCGCCTGGCCCGACGGAGGGCTTCGTGTGTGGCGGGGCGGCCGATGTGCCGCCCCGTCGCCGTTCCGGGGGCGTCAGCGCGCGAGTATCAGGCTCATCGCCTCGGCCCGGGTCGCCGCGTCGCGCAGCTGACCGCGGACGGCCGAGGTCGTGGTCTTCGCGCCCGGCTTCCGCACCCCGCGCATGGTCATGCACATGTGCTCGCACTCGATGACGACGATCACGCCGCGCGGCTCCAGGATCTCCATCAGCGAGTCCGCGATCTGCGTGGTCAGCCGCTCCTGCACCTGCGGGCGCCGGGCGAACACGTCCACCAGGCGGGCCAGCTTCGACAGCCCGGTGATCTTGCCGTCGGCGGACGGGATGTAGCCGACGTGCGCCACACCGACGAACGGGACGAGGTGGTGCTCACAGCTCGACACCAGCTCGATGTCCTTGACCAGCACCATCTCGTCGTGGCCCAGGTCGAACGTGGTCGTCAGCACGTCCTCCGGCTTCTGCCAGAGCCCGGCGAAGATCTCCTTGTACGCACGGGCCACCCGCGCCGGCGTCTCCAGCAGACCCTCGCGGTCCGGATCCTCGCCCACCGCGATCAGCAGCTCGCGGACGGCGTTCTCGGCCCGCTTCTCGTCGAACGTACCGATCGTGCCGTCGACGTCCAGCGTCACAGGGTCCGTCATATGTGCCTCGTTCCTTCTGCGCCCGCTCGAACGCGGTGTCCATTGCGGAAATACCGCGCCCCCCAGGCTAAACCTGGGGGGCGCGGTATGTATTCCAGGGCCCGTGGGGCCTGGTGATCAGCTCTCCGGGCGCTGCTCCTCCGAGGTCTCCACCTTCTTCTCCGTGGAGACGGTGGCCGCCGTCACGGCGCCGTTGGCCGGGGCCAGCTCCTTGGGCGAGAGCACCGGCGGGCGGGTGGACGGCGTACGCCGCGAGGAACCGGTCCACGCCGGGCGGGCCGGGCGCTTGACCACGTGCTTGAACAGCTCCGCGATCTCCTCCTTGCCGAGGGTCTCCTTCTCCAGGAGGGTCAGCACGAGGTTGTCGAGGATGTCGCGGTTCTCGACCAGGATCTCCCACGCCTCGTTGTGCGCGGTCTCGATCAGCTTCTTGACCTCTTCGTCGACCAGCGCGGCGACCTCTTCGGAGTAGTCGCGCTGGTGACCCATCTCACGGCCCAGGAAGGGCTCGGAGTTGTCGGTGCCGAACTTGATCGCGCCGAGCCGCTCGGTCATGCCGTACTGCGTGACCATCGCGCGGGCCGTGGCGGTGGCCTTCTCGATGTCGTTGGCGGCACCGGTGGTCGGGTCGTGGAAGACCAGCTCCTCCGCCGCGCGGCCGCCCAGCATGTACGCCAGCTGGTCGAGCATCTCGTTGCGGGTGGTGGAGTACTTGTCCTCGTCGGGCAGGACCATGGTGTAGCCCAGGGCCCGGCCGCGGGACAGGATCGTGATCTTGTGGACCGGGTCGGAGTTCGGGGAGGCCGCCGCGACCAGGGCGTGTCCGCCCTCGTGGTACGCGGTGATCTTCTTCTCCTTCTCGGACATGATCCGGGTCCGCTTCTGCGGGCCCGCCACGACGCGGTCGATCGCCTCGTCCAGGAAGTGGTTGTTGATCAGCTTCTCGTCGCTCCGGGCCGTCAGCAGCGCGGCCTCGTTCAGGACGTTCGACAGATCGGCACCGGTGAAGCCGGGGGTGCGCTTGGCGACGGCCGAGAGGTCGACGTCCTGGGCGACCGGCTTGCCCTTCTGGTGGACCTTGAGGATCTCCAGACGGCCCTGCAGGTCCGGACGGTCGACGGCGATCTGCCGGTCGAAACGGCCGGGGCGCAGCAGCGCCGGGTCGAGGATGTCCGGCCGGTTCGTCGCGGCGATCAGGATCACGCCGCCCTTGACGTCGAAGCCGTCCATCTCGACGAGGAGCTGGTTCAGGGTCTGCTCGCGCTCGTCGTGGCCACCGCCGAGGCCCGCACCGCGGTGCCGGCCGACGGCGTCGATCTCGTCGACGAAGACGATCGCCGGGGCGTTCGCCTTGGCCTGCTCGAAGAGGTCACGGACCCGGGAGGCACCGACACCGACGAACATCTCGACGAAGTCGGAGCCGGAGATCGAGTAGAACGGGACGCCCGCCTCGCCGGCGACGGCGCGTGCGAGCAGCGTCTTGCCCGTTCCGGGCGGGCCGTACAGCAGTACGCCCTTGGGGATCTTGGCGCCGACCGCCTGGAACTTGGCCGGCTCCTGGAGGAACTCCTTGATCTCCTGGAGTTCCTCGACGGCCTCGTCCGACCCCGCGACGTCCGCGAAGGTCGTCTTGGGGGTGTCCTTGGTGAGCAGCTTCGCCTTCGACTTCCCGAAGTTCATCACCCGGGAGCCGCCGCCCTGCATCTGGTTCATCAGGAACAGGAAGGCGATCGGAATCAGAATGAAGGGAAGCAGCGTCACCAGCAGGCTGACGAACGGGTTCTGCTTCGACGGGGAGACGGTGTACCCGTCCTTGATCTCGCCGGTCTGGTACTTGGCCTGCAGGTTCTTCGCCAGATCGACGCCCTGGTCGCCGATGTAGCTCGCCTGGATCTTGTTGGAGCCGTCGACCTTGTTGGAGCCCGACAGCTCGACCTTGATCTTGTTCTCATCGCCGGTGGTCAGCTCGGCGGACTTCACCTTGTTGTCAGCGATCGCCTTGACGACCTGACCGGTGTCCACCGTTTTGTAGCCGCCGGACGAGCCGACGACCTGCATCAACACGACCACGGCGAGGACGGCCAGCACGATCCACATGACCGGCCCACGGAAGTATCGCTTCACGTCCATCCATACGGAGCCGTTGGCGGCCCGTCCCTCCTGCCACAGTGAGGCACAACGCCCGCTGAGGGCTGGTCGTGCGTACGGTGTATTACTGGCCCGAAAAAAGAACTGCCTTCGGACGGTACCCCAGCATTGTCACCCGGCGCCTGCGCCGACAGAGAACATGCGGCCGGGGATTTAGCTCTCCCTGCTCCAACGGCGGGCGGCCGCGAAGGGTTCCCGCCGGGCCGCGGCAGTTTGCGCCGGACCCGTCCGGCCCCACCGGCCGGACGGGCGCGCGGGCACCGTCAGCCGCCGTAGACCTGGGGCGCGAGGGTACCGACGAACGGCAGGTTCCGGTACTTCTCCGCGTAGTCCAGGCCGTATCCCACGACGAATTCGTTGGGGATGTCGAAGCCGATCCACTTCACGTCGATGGCGACCTTGGCCGCCTCCGGCTTGCGCAACAGCGTGACGACCTCCAGCGAGGCCGGCTCGCGCGAGCCGAGGTTCGACAGCAGCCACGACAGCGTGAGGCCGGAGTCGATGATGTCCTCGACGATCAGGACGTGCTTGCCCTTGATGTCGGTGTCGAGGTCCTTGAGGATGCGGACCACACCGGAGGACTGGGTGCCCGCGCCGTACGACGACACGGCCATCCAGTCCATCGTGACGGGGTGGACAGCGCGCGCGCCAGATCCGCCATCACCATCACGGCGCCCTTGAGGACACCGACGATGAGCAGGTCCTTGCCCGCGTACTCCGCGTCGATCTTGGCGGCCAGCTCGGCCAGCTTCGCGTCGATCTCTTCCTTGCTGATGAGTACCGACTGAAGGTCGGAGCCCATGTCCTTGTCGTCCACCCGTGCCACTCTCGCTCGGTTCGGTGTTCACGTCAGCCGTGAGACTTCAGATGCAAGGCAGCGTCTGCGGCTCAGCCCTGCCGGATGACAAGTCTGCCACCCTGCCGCCGGACACCGACCCGCCCGGGGAGGTTGATGGCGCCCTGGCCCCGCCAGGCGGTGATCAGCCGGTCCACTTCCTCGATGTGGCGGGCGAAGAGCGAACCGGCGGGGGAACCGGCGCCGATCACGGCCCGGCGCAGCACCCGGCGGCGGACCGCGGGGGCAGCGCGTACAGGGCCGCGACGTCGAGGCCGCCGGTGTCGTCGAGGACCGCGCCCTCGGCGTCCGCCGCCCAGGCGTCCAGGGCGTCGGCGTCGTCGCGGGAGAGCTGGGCGGTCCGGGCCAGCGCCTCGACGACGCCCTTGCCCAGCGCCTTCTCCAGGGCGGGCAGGCCCTCGTGGCGCAGCCGGGAGCGGGTGTACGCGGGGTCGGAGTTGTGCGGGTCGTCCCAGACGGGCAGCGCCTGGATCAGGCAGGCCTTGCGGGCGGTCTGGCGGTCGACGTCCAGGAAGGGGCGGCGGTAGCGGCCGCCGGCGCCGCTGGTGGCGGCCATACCGGAGAGCGAACGGGTCCCGGAGCCACGGGCGAGGCCGAGCAGCACGGTCTCGGCCTGGTCGTCGCGGGTGTGCCCGAGCAGGACCGCGGCGGCGCCGTGGCGCTCGGCGAGAGCGTCCAGGGCGGCGTACCGGGCGTCACGGGCGGCGGCTTCCGGACCGCCCTCGCGGCCGACGGTGACGGCGACGACCTCGACCGGGTCGAGGCGCAGGGCCCGCAGCCGCAGCGCGACCTCGGCGGCGCGCAGATCGGAGCCCTCCTGGAGGCCGTGGTCGATGGTCACGCCCCCGGCCCGGACGCCCAGCTTGGGCGCCTCGAAGGCGAGGGCGGAGGCGAGCGCCATCGAGTCGGCGCCGCCGGAGCATGCGACGAGCACGAGCGGGGCTCGTGCCGGTCCTGTGCGCTGTGGTGGGTGAGCACGTCGTGGAGTACGCGGCGGACCGCCAGGCGTATCGCGGCGACCGCTGGATGGGGACCCATGTCCGTTTCCAATCGTTCAGCTGGGGGTGCCTCGGGCCGGTGAGGGCTTTTCGTCACACAGAGTGCCTAGATGGTGACAGAGGCGAGCGGTTCCCCGAGCATTGCACGCCTATCCATCCGTAACGGTCCCTCAGACGGGTGATTGAAGGGGCGCTCTACTGCCACGCGGTGTGCCCAGCTCACAACGTTCGCCTACGGTGCCCCGTCCGCCTTCCGGTGCACCCGCGCGACCCAGTCCGCCGGTTTGGCGATCTCCTGTTTGGTGGGGAGGGTGTTCGGCGACGTCCAGATCCGGTTGAAGCCGTCCATCCCGACCTCTTCGACGACCGCGCGGACGAACCGCTCACCGTCGCGGTACTGCCGCAGCTTGGCGTCCAGGCCGAGCAGTTTACGCAGCGCCTGGTCGAGCCGTCCGGCACCGCTGGCCCGCCGCTTCTGGAACTTCTCCCGGATCTCGGCGACCGACGGCACGACGTCCGGCCCCACCCCGTCCATCACGTAATCCGCGTGCCCCTCCAGCAGGGACATCACGGCGGTCAGCCGCGCCAGGATCTCGCGCTGGGCCGGCGTCTGGACGAGATCGACGAGCGAACGGCCGCCGTCCTCTTCCTCCTCGCCCTCGGGCCGGGCACCGGCCAGCGACTGGGCGGCCTCCCGCAGCCGCTCCAGGAGGGTGCCCGGATCGATGTCGGTCTCCCCGAGGAACGACTGGATCTCGCCCTCGATGTGGTCGCGCAGCCACGGCACGGCCGTGAACTGGGTGCGGTGCGTCTCCTCGTGCAGGCACACCCACAGCCGGAAGTCGTGCGGTTCCACTTCGAGCTCGCGCTCGACGTGGACGATGTTCGGCGCGACCAGCAGCAGCCGGCCGCCCTGCTCGCCGGCCGGCAGGTCCCGGCTGGGCGGCGCGAACGTCTCGTACTGGCCGAGCACCCGCGACGCCAGGAACGACAGCAGCATCCCCAGCTCCACGCCGGTCACCTTGCCGCCGACCGCGCCCAGCACCGCGCCACCGGGGACCGTCGAGCGGCGGTCCTCCATCTTGGCGAGCAGCGGTTTGAGCACCGCCCGGAAGCCGGCGACGTTCGCCCTGACCCAGCCGGGCCGGTCCACGACCAGGACGGGCGTGTCGTGCGGCACCTCGCCCTGCGCGTCCGGCTGCGCCAGCCGCGTGAACGCCCGCACGTGCGCCTCGGACGCCTTGGCGTGCTTGCGCAGCTCGGCGACGATCGCCCGCGCCTCGTCCCGGCTCACCTCTGGGCCCGGCCGCACGAACCGGGTCGCGGTCGCGACCGCGAGGTTCCAGTCGACCATCTCGGTTCCACCGATGCTCGTCATGACTTCACGGTACGTGGGCGCGACGGCGCCTGGTAGCCGTCCGCTGAGCTTTGCGGCGCCTCCCACGTACCTGGCTTTCCCGCCGCGGGGCGCTGCGCTTTGCGGCGCCCCGTACGTAGTTGGCCGTCCCGCCGCGGGTCGTCTCGCCGTTGCGCCTGGCGGCGGGCGTGGTGTTGTCGGGTGCGGTGCCGGCCCTCCAGACTTCGTCCTCCGGTCCAGCCCCTCCCGTGGTGGGGAGTTTCTCAGCTGGTTGGGGGCGGGCCTGCTCTGTTGGCTGCGCGTGCGTGGGCATTACGTGCGCCCCCACCGTCCTTCACTTTCCCCCTCACGGGAGGGGACGGGCCGGAGGGGCCGGTTGTGTGGGCTTCGCTTCCAAGGGCTCAATAAAGAGCGAAGGCGGAGCGCAGCGGAGCGTAAAGCGTCAGCAGTCCACACAACCGGCCCCGGAGGCCCGTCACCGCACCCACCACAACCCAGCCCGCCGCAGGCGCAACGGCGAACAACAACCGCGGCGGGACAGACAGGTACGTACGGGGCGCCGCAAAGCGCAACGGCGAGACGCCCCGCGGCGGGACAGACAGGTACGTGGGAAGTCACCGGCACCCGCAATTCGCCACCGCAGAAGCCAAGTTGTCCAGTGCCCGCTGCGCGCCCGGCGCATCCGTGGTGCCGGTGGTCATGAAGGAGAAGACCAGGAGGCGGCCGTCGGCGTCGACGACCGTGCCGGCGAGGGTGTTGACGCCGGTGAGCGTGCCCGTCTTGGCGCGGACCGCGCCGGCGCCCGCGCTCTGGCCCGTGTAGCGGCTGCTGAGGGTGCCGGTGAAGGCCGCCACCGGGAGGCCGGTGACCACGGACCGCAGGGCCGGGTGGTCGGGCGCGGCGGCCTGCAGCAGGAGGCGGGAGAGCAGTGCGGCGGACACCTTGTCGCCGCGGTCCAGGCCGCTGCCGTCCTTGAAGACCGCGCCGGCCAGCGGCAGGTGCTGGCGGGCGAGGGCGTCGTGGACGGCCTTGGCGGCGCCGTCGAAGCTGGCCGGCCGGCCGGAGCCGAGCGCGGCCTGCCGGGCCAGCGCCTCGGCGATGTCGTTGTCGCTGTAGGTGAGCATCCGCTCCACGAGGGAGGAGAGCGGGAGGGAGTGGACGGCGGCCAGCCGCTCGGCGTGCGCGGGCGCCTTGGTGCCCTTCGGGGTGCCGTCGATCGTGATGCCGCGCTCGTGGAGGAGGTCGGCGAAGGTGCGGGCGGTGGTCCCGGCGGGGTCGGCGTCGCGGGGCGCCGGACCGTGGTCGCTGTCGTCGAGGCGGGCCTCGTCGGTCATCAGCGCCGTGACGGGGGCGAGGTTCTCGTCGGGCCCGAACGGGTGGTCGACCGGCCCCGAGTAGGCGGAGGCGTCGTACCCGAGGCCCACCGTGGTCAGGTGGCGCCGCTTGAGCGCGCGGGCGGTGGCGTCGGCCAGCGTGCGGAGGTTCGCGGGCTGCTCGGCGGTGGTCTGCTGCGGGGCGCGGGCGGTGAGCGTGGGGTCGCCGCCGCCGACGAGGACGATGCGGTCCTTGCCGGCGGTGACCACGGAGGTGTCGATGCGGTGCTCCGGGCCGCGGGCGGACAGCGCGGCGACGGCGGTCGCGAGCTTGACCGTGGAGGCCGGGGTGGCGGCCTTGCCCTGGTCGGAGCCGAAGACCTCGCGGCCGGCCGCGACGTCCACCACGGAGGCGGTGCGCAGCGGACCCAGCGCCGGGTCCTTGAGCAGCGGCGCGAGGGCGTCGGCGAGCCCGGCGCCGGTCGGTACCGGTGCCGCGCCCCGGCCGGCGCCCGCGGCGGCGCGGACGCCGAGCGCGGGCAGGACGGGAGCGGCGCTGGGCGCCGGGCGGTCGGGCTCGGCGGCGTGATGCTCACCACTGGATCCGTCGACGACCGCCGCCTCGGCCCGCTCGGCCGTACGCTGACCGGAGTCCCACGGGCCGGCCGCCGCCACCGCGACGAGCGCGACCGTCAGGCCGGTGGCTGCGGAGACCGCCGTCAGCCGCCAGGTCTGCTGGGTGTGCCGCGGGGTGTCCTGCCAGGCCTGCCGTACGGTGCCGGCCGCCGCCCGGGCCGAGCGCCCGGCCGCGTCGGCCGCCTCCCGTGCGGTGCGCTGCGCCGAACGCTGCGCCGACTGCCATCTGACCTGCCATTTCCTGGTCTCCGGCACCTCGGACCAGCCCCTTTCGCCACCACACACCTGCGTGGGGGACACTTAATCACCAGACGTATGTGTTGATCATGGAGGAGCCACCCGTGGAGTTCGACGTCACCATCGAGATCCCGAAGGGTTCGCGGAACAAGTACGAGGTGGACCACGAGACCGGTCGGATCCGCCTGGACCGTCGACTCTTCACCTCGACCAGCTACCCGGCGGACTACGGCTTTGTCGAGAACACCCTGGGCGAGGACGGCGACCCGCTGGACGCCCTGGTCATCCTGGATGAGCCGACCTTCCCCGGCTGCCTCATCAAGTGCCGCGCCATCGGCATGTTCCGGATGACGGACGAGGCCGGCGGCGACGACAAGCTGCTGTGTGTCCCGGCGTCCGACCCGCGCGTGGAGCACCTGCGTGACATCCACCACGTGTCGGAGTTCGACCGCCTGGAGATCCAGCACTTCTTCGAGGTCTACAAGGACCTGGAGCCGGGCAAGTCCGTCGAGGGCGCCAACTGGGTCGGCCGCGCGGACGCCGAGGCCGAGATCGAGGCCTCGTACAAGCGCGCCGAGGCGCACGGCGGGCACTGATCGAAGCGCCCGGGCGCAGGTCTGCGCCCGGTGAATTTCGTACGCGAACGGGCGGCATCCAACCGGGTGCCGCCCTTCGTCCGTTTGTGCCGGGGGTTTGTGCCGGCCGGTGTGCGTGGCGGCGCGCGGAGAAATTCCCGTTCTCCGGTAAAAAGCGGGAAGCAATGAGTAAAGTTTGCGTGCGACGCCCGGCTGCTCCGTGATCATCGCCAAATAAGCGGCAGATAAATTAACTTACGGCGGCCGCGCATAGGCCCCGCCTATTCCGCGCACCGCGCTCCCGGCGGCCAATTAACCCATAAGTTGACAGCGCGCGCCGATGCTAGCTTCGCCACCTTGACGAGAGCACCCCAATAGGCAAGGCGGTTCTCCGGGTCACGCACGGCGTGACCGTCGTCAAAGCGGGGGGAGCACTCATGGCACATCGCGTGGGCCGCGCAAGCCAGAGGGGCGGGACGAAACGCGCGGGACTGGTCGCCACGGTTTTCCGACAACACACCGCGCTGCTGGTCGCGGGCGTGGCACTGGGCCTGGCGGGGGTGGCCGCCTCGCTCACGCAGCCGGTGGCCATCGGCCGGCTGATCGAGGCGGCGGGCCGCGGCGAATCGCTGGGCGCCCCCATCACCTGGCTCGTCTCGCTTTTCTGCGCCGGCGCGGTTCTCACCTCTCTCCAGGCCTACGTCATCGGCCGGGCCGGGGAGAACATCGTCTTCGACGTCCGCCGGCTCCTGACCGAACGTCTGCTGCGCGCCGATCTCACCGCATTCGGGAAACGGCCGCAGGGCGATATCTTCACCCGCACGGTCACCGATACCTCACTGGTGAAGATCGCCCTTTCGCAGAGCCTGACCCAGCTGATCACCAGTGGTGTCACGGTGCTGGGCGGCGTGGTGCTGATGTTCTGCATCGACGCGGGGCTGATGGTCATCACCCTGGGCTGTCTCGGCGCCGCCAGCGTGGTCTCCCTGCTGCTGGCCCGGAAGCTGCGCAAGGTGGCGCTGGAGAACCGCGACGACATCGGCGCGTTCGGCACCGCCGTGCAGCGCGTGCTCTCCGCCCTGCCCACGGTCAAGGCGTCCCGCGCCGAGTCCCGTGAGGCCGACCGCATCGGCGCGCTGGCCGGGAACGCCCGGCGGTCCGGCATCCGGGGCACCGCCTACGGCGCCCTGCTGACGCCGTCCATGAACGTCGGCACGCAGGGCGCGCTGGCCGTCGTCGTCGGCGTCGGCATGGCCTGGGTGGCCCGCGGCGAGATGACCATGGCCGCCCTGACCACGTTCATCATGTACCTGTTCCAGCTGGTGTCGCCGCTGGTGATGTTCTTCATGGCGGTCGGCCAGTTCGTCCAGGGCCGGGCCGCCATCCAGAAGGTCGACGAGCTGGCCGACATGCCCCAGGAGGGCGGCGGGACGGCGGACGCCGGGCACACCGCGCCGATGGTGCTGGCGGCCCACGGCCGGGCCGCGGTCGAGTTCCGCGACGTCCGCTTCGGCTACGAGCGGGGGGACCGGGGCGAGCGGTCCCCCGTCCTGCACGGCGTCTCGTTCCAGGTCCCGGCGCGCGGGCTCACCGCCGTCGTCGGGCCGTCCGGCGCGGGCAAGACCACCTTGTTCCAGCTGATCGAACGCTTCTATCCGGCCAGCGGCGGCAGCATCCTGGTCGGCGGCCGGAACATCGAGGCGCTGCCCCTCGACGCCCTGCGCGGGCTGGTCGGTTACGTCCAGCAGGACAGCGCGGCGCTGCGCGGCACCGTCCGGGAGAACCTCACCTACGCCAGCCCCGACGCCGGCGAGGCCGACATCCGGCAGGCGGTGGAGATGGCCGGGCTCGCCAAGGTGGTGGCCGATCTCCCGCAGGGCCTCGACACCGAACTCGGCGACCAGGGCAGCGGATTGTCCGGCGGACAGCGCCAACGCCTGTGCATCGCCCGCACGTTGCTGCAGAAGCCGGCGGTCATGCTGCTGGACGAGGCCACCTCCCACCTCGACTCCGACTCCGAGCGGGACTTCCGCGACGTCCTCCAGCGGGTCTCCCGGCACTGCGCGGTCATCGCCATCGCCCACCGGATCTCCACGGTGATCGACGCCGAGCAGATCGTGGTGCTGGAGGACGGCCGGGTCCGGGCCACCGGCCGGCACCAGGACCTGATGACCCGCGACGCGCTCTACCGGCGGCTGGCCGGCTCCCAGCTGCACGCCGACTCCGGCGGCCGCGTCCCCGCCCGGGTCCCGGACCGCGGCCACCCCCGCGACACGGAGACGACGCTCTCCCTCTCCCTGGCCTTCGGCGGGCTCCCGCCGGCCACCCTCAACGAACAGACCATCCGGCTCCGGCCCATCAGGAGCGAGGAGCAGTGGTGAACGGCACCGACGTGGCCG
This sequence comes from Streptomyces endophytica, assembly GCF_026153355.1. GTDB lineage: Bacteria > Actinomycetota > Actinomycetes > Streptomycetales > Streptomycetaceae > Streptomyces > Streptomyces endophytica. Next base: position 1,575,169 of record NZ_CP110636.1, read on the forward strand.
TCGTGGGCACCGGCCCCAACGGGCTCGCGGCCGGCGTGGTCCTGGCCCGCGCCGGCCTGCGGGTGGCGCTGTACGAACGGGCCGAGACCATCGGCGGCGGGCTGCGCACCGCGCCCCTCTTCGACAGCGGCGTGCGGCACGACCTGTGCTCCGCCGTCCATCCCATGGCCGCCGCCTCCCCGTTCTTCCGGGCGTTCGGCCTGGCGGAGCGCGGCGTCGAGCTGCTGCAGCCCGAGATCGCCTACGCCCATCCGCTCGACGGCGGCCGTGCGGCCCTGGCGTACCGGTCGCTGGCCGAGACCTGCGCGCACCTGGGCGCCGACGGCCCGCGCTGGCGGCGGCTGATGGAGCCCCTGCTGGAGCACAGCGACGGCATCGTCGACCTGATCATGAACGGGCAGCGCCGGCTGCCGCGGGACCCGGCGGCAGCCCTGCTGCTGGCGAGCCGGGTGGCGGTGCACGGCACCGGGCTCGGCGCGGCGCACTTCGCCGGCGAGGAGGCGGCCGCCCTGCTCACCGGTGTCGCCGCCCATGCGGTCGGCAGGCTGCCGAGCCTCGCCGGCGGCGCGGTGGCCATGCTGCTCGGCCACCTCGCGCACGGCACGGGCTGGCCGCTGCCCCGCGGCGGCAGCGCCCGGATCGCCGAGGTGCTGGCCGCGGACATCACCGCGCACGGCGGCGTCTTCCACACCGGGCACGAGGTGACGGACCTGGAGCAACTCGGCGGCGCCCGGGCGGTGTTGCTCGACACCAGTCCCAAGAACTTCCTGGCCCTGGCCGGCGACCGGCTGCCCCGCCCGTACGCGCGCGGCCTGGCACGGTTCCGTTACGGCCCGGGCGCCGCCAAGGTCGACTTCCTGGTCTCCGAACCGATCCCGTGGGCCGATCCCGCGGTCGGCCGGGCCGGGTCGGTGCACCTGGGCGGCACCCGCGCCGAGATCGTCCGGCAGGAGACGGCGACCGCCCGCCGGATCCGGACCCGGGAGCCCTTCGTCCTCGTCGTGGACCCGGCGGCGACCGACCCGGGCCGCGCGCTGCCCGGGAAGCGCCCGGTGTGGGCGTACGCGCACGTGCCCAACGGCGATCCCACCGACCCGTTCGCGCTGGTGCGGGCCCGCATCGAGCGCTACGCCCCGGGTTTCGGGGACACCGTCCTCGCGCACCGCTCCGTCGCCGCCGCGTCGTACGAGACCTACAACCCCAATTACGTGGGCGGGGACATCGGCACCGGCGCGATGACGCTGTACCAGAGCATCGCCCGGCCCGTGCCGCGCCTCGATCCCTACCGCACACCGCTGCCCGGCGTCTTCCTGTGTTCCTCGGCCACCCCGCCGGGGCCCGGCGTGCACGGCATGTCCGGCTATTTCGCGGCGCTCTCGGCGCTCCGGCATTGTTTCGGTATACGCACCGCAGCCGACGTGTCACTCTCGCCGACACCGCGCCAATTCAGCCCTGCCAACTAATGCAGGAACACTCATCTGTTTCGGCGTCAACCAATCCCAACCGGCCCTGGAGGCATGGGGATTGAGCCAGATAATCGATTGCGAGCCCGCAGACGTGGCTGATAACGTTCGTCGTAAAGTTACTCCCCCCACACTTCGTTGAGACGTCATCACGGGATCGACCACAGCTGCTGGTCTGACCAACCACGCAGCCGGCCGCGGTTCTCCCGTACGGCCACCCGTTGGTGACGTATCGCGCCTTGCCTCGCTCTTCGTCTTCTTGACGTTCCCCGGGCATCGACAGTGGGGGCAGAAGAGAGGGGAAACACGGGTGGAAAATGGAGTCCAGGACATAGGCTACGGGCGCCAGTTCGCCGGCTGGTACGACCGACTACTTCCGGACGACGCGATTACCGCCGCCGCCGTCGAGGGGCTGGCGGCCCTCCATCCCGATCCCGAGGGGGAACCCTCGAGTTCGGCGTCGGAACGGGACGGATTGCCCTCCCGCTCTCCGAAAAGATCGGCCACGTAACGGGCGTGGACTCCTCGCCGGAGATGCTGGACGCGCTCCGCGTCAAGCTGACGGACGGCGCCGGCGACGTCACCCCGGTACACGGCGACATCCGCACCTACACCTCGGAATCCCGTTACTCCCTGGTGTATTGCGTCTGCGCGACGCTTTCGGTGCTCACCACTCCCGAGGACCAGCGGCAGGCCGTCCGACGCGCGGCCGATCTCCTCGCCCCCGGCGGCCGGCTCGTCATCGAGACGCACAACAAGCCGCCGGTCGTGGCCATGCACGAAGGCCTCAGCCGCACCACCTACTTCATGCCCCACCCGGAGCCCGGCAGTGGCGTGCAGACCCACTCCACCCTGCTCGACGGCGGTCTGTGGCACTGCTCCCACATCCTCTACCAGGCCGACGGCACCACCCGGGTCGGTTCCGAACTCACCCGGCTGACCACGCCGGAGGACATCGACGGCTACGCCCGCGCGGCCGGCCTCACGCCCGAATCCCATCTGGCGCACTGGGACGGCAGCCCGTACAGCGAAAGCGCCCCGATGTTCATCTGCTGTTACGTCAAGCCCTGAGGGCAGCACCCAGAAAACGGATGACGAAAGAGGGTCGCACGTGGGACGTCCTCCGATATTGCCGGCCGACAAGAAATTCGCTCTCGTACTGAGAGTGGTGACCGGTGAACTGACCGCAGCAGAAGCAGCTCGCGAGGCCGGAGTCTCCGAGCAGTCCGTCTCGAACTGGCGCCGGCAGTTTATTGAGGGAGGCCGCAATGGCCTCGCCGGCGAGAGTGGCAAGACCTCCGAGAATGCCTCCCGGATAGCCGAACTCACCCAGGAGATCGCCAACCTGAAGGCCACGATAGGCGAGTTGTACATGGAACTCCGCAAGCACAGCCGCGGCGCGGGCATCCGCGTTCCGCTGCCCCGCGGCAGGACCCACCCGGCACAAAGAGTCAATTAACTCGTTATTTTATCCGGGAATCGCGTGTTAGGTTTTTCGGCAACAGCCACTTCGAATCACGGGGGAGGGGAATGTGGCGTCTCTTGAGCGCCAATTCGCCGTCGGCCTGGCCGGTTTGGCCGGCGCGAGCCTGCTGACCGGCGCAGTAACGCGATTCACCGGTGGGCGCGAACGTGCGCGCCGCTACCTGCTGCACGAGAGGCCGGACGGCAGCCTCGTCGAGGTCGCCGTCCATATTCCTCCGCAGGCGCGGCGCGTCGTTCTGCTCGACAACGGCCTGGGCGCACCCCACGAATACTGGGACTGGGTGTGCGGCGCACTTCCCGACGACATGGGATACCTGCGGTTCAACCGTCCCGGCTACGGGCTCAGCACGCCGGTCACGCAATACGGTCTGCACCGGCACTTCGAGCTGCTGCAGGAATTGCGCGACACCTACATCGCCGACCTCCCGGTCGTCCTGGCGGGCCACTCCCTGGGCGGGTACTTCGTCGCGGCCTACGCGTCGCGGCATCCGGGCGCGCTGAAGGGCGTGACCGCGGTGGTCATGATCGACGCCACCGAAGTGATCAGCCTGCGCCACTCCCGCCGTACCAACGTCGACCGGTGGGCCCGCCAGTCCCTGGTGATGGAGCAGGTCTACGCCTGGGCCGGCCTCTCGGCCTTCCGCCCGGCGAAGAACGTGAACAAGCAGTACCGCCCGCAGATCAACCGGAGCTACACGGCGTTCATGACGCACCCGCGTGCCTGGGCCACCGCCCGCCAGGAGTACCTGGACGCCATGACGTTCCCCGAACTGACCGATCTGGACTGCCCGTTGACCGTCGTCACGGCGGAGAACAACGTCGGGGACAACGCCACCCATCACGCGGTCCAGGCCAGGCTCGCCGCCATCTCGAAGCGGTCCCGGCACCACTTCATCGACGGCTCGGACCACGAGTCCGTGCTCGCGGTGCCGGCCCACGCCGAACAGGTGGCGGAGGTGATCGCCGGCGAACCGCCCTCCGGGACCGGCCCGGAGCGGGAGAAGCCCGTCAAGGACCGCCCGGCCGGCAAGCGTGCCGCCGAACGGGAAGAGGAGCTGGCGTGATCGTGAAGGTGAACACCGAGCGCGTGAAGACGGTCGCCGTCACCGCGTCGCTCGCCGCCTGGCTGGTGGCGACGGCCGCGGGACAGCTGCCCGAGAACCGCTTCGACAACCTCCTGCGGCGCGGGAGGTGGCAGATTCCGGTCCCGAACTGGCGCTTCTTCGGACCGAATCCCGGAGTCAAGGACAACCACCTGCTCTACCGGGACATCGTCGACGGCGAGCCCGGTGAATGGCAGGAAGTGCCCATCACCCGCGACCGCCCGTGGTACGCCCTGGCCTGGAACGCCCGGAACCGCTCCCCGAAGGCCCTGTTCGACGCGAGCCAGGACACCATCGGCCGCTCGGTGGCCTTCGGACCGGAACTGCACCTCGTCACGCTGGGGTCCGGCTACCGCCTGCTCTCCCGCTACATCCAGCGCCATCTGCCCCATGCCGAGGGCGCCTCGCACAGCCAGTTCATGCTGATGCAGTCGTTCCTCAAGGCCCCCGGGGACCGGGAGATCGAGCCGGTCTTCGTCTCCCTGCAATTCCCGCTGAACGACCACGCCGCCCCCGGCGACGCCACCCCTGAAGCGGCCGCGTTTCCCGTAGCGGCCTAGCGAGCCGATCAACCCCCTCGGCCGGAAGCTGCGAGCTCACTCGGAAAGCCCTGCACCGCGTGAGTTCGCGTCCTCCCGCCGAACGGCTGGAGAACTCGCTCTGAGATTTCTGAGAGAAAGAGGACAGTAATGTCTGTTGTGGCTGAATTCGCCAACACCAACCTGATGGACGTGCAGCCGGGCCGTATCGGCTCCGACGCCGCGCCGACCATGATGACCCCGCTGGCCACCGTCGCGACCCCCGAGGCCGTCTCCGCCGGCATCGCGGTCACCTGCGCCACCGCCATCGCGCTCAACCAGGTCACGCACAACGTCCAGCACGGCTGAGCCGACCGGCAGATGGTGCCGCCTGACCGGCACCGTTAGCCCCGGTTGATCCAAGACGCGGCGGCACGGTACGCCCGATACGCATACCGTGCCGCCGCTTCCCATTCCACCGTACTCGCATCACATCATCAGGAGCACCCATCCATGTTCCTCGACGCTCCGCCCGAGGTCACGGCACGCCGAGTGGCTTCGCTGGGTACGCTGGTCTCCGCACTGGAAATGCTGAGCCAGACGCGTAAGTTCGAAGACGGTGAATTGCTGAGCGGCCAACTGGCGAACATGCGCCCCAAGTTCGCCAAGCGATTTCCCCGGCTGACCCGCGCCCTCAGCTCCAAGAAGGCGGCGGTCGCCCTCTACGGAGTGCAGGCGGGTGCTTCTGCCGCCACGCTGATCTGGGGCCACAAGCGCGGGGTGCGCACGGCGGGCAGCGCCGTCCTCGCCGTGACGGGCGCCGCCGGACGGCTGCACACCCCCTTCGGTGGCGACGGTGCCGACCAGCTCCAGCAGGTGATCAACGTCGTCCTCGCCTCTACCGGCACCTTCAAGGACGGTGAGAAGGCCCGCGACGTGGCCATGCGCGCCATGGCGCTGGAGACGACCATTTCCTACGTCGCGTCCGGCGTGGTCAAGCTCGTGTCCCCGGTGTGGCTCAGCGGCGAGGCGTTCAGCGGAGTCATCCGTACGCACAACTACGGCGACCCGCGCATCTTCCAGCTCGTGCACAAGTACCCGATGCTGGGCAAGCTCATCACCTGGGGAACGGTCGCCGCGGAGGTCGGCTTCCCGCTGGTCTTCGTCCTGCCGAAGCCCGCGGCCAAGGCCTGGCTCGGCTCGATGACCCTCTTCCACCTGGGCATCGGACAGTTCATGGGACTCAACCGCTTCGTGCTGGCCTTCGGCGCCACGCACCCGGCGCTCCTCTACGTCCTCGCGCAGAACGACAAGCCCGCGCTGGCCGACGGCGCGAAGCGCGCACCGGCCTGCGGCGCGAAGCGCGCACTGCCGGCCGCGAGCGCGGCCTGACCGGGGAGACACCCCCAGGGGGTGTCTCCCCCCGAGGGGTCTCCTCCCTCGGCGGGCCCGCCCGCTAGAACCCGCGGGTCCGCTTGGCCGCGCGGCGGCCGGCGCCCGCCTCCAGCAACCCGGGCGCCCGCAGGAACAGCCGGGCGACCTCGGAACCGAGGTTGACCCCCACCGCGATGGCCAGCGCCAGCGAGGCCGCCTGCACCAGCGACGTCAGCCCCTGCGGCAGATGCCCCTGGGCGAAGTTGAGCAGCCCGAAGTACGTGGCACTACCGGGCAGCAGCGGGCCGATCGCGGCGGTCACGTACGGCAGCGCGGACGCGTACCGGTACCGCGACAGCAACTGCCCGAACAGGCCCACCAGACCGGCCGCGATCGCGGTGGCCGGCACCGGGTTGATCCCCGCGACGTTGGCGAGCGCGCCGTAGACCACCCACGCCACCCCGCCGTTCAGCGTCGCGAACGCCACGGTGTGACGTTCCTGCTGGAGCAGCACGCAGAACGCCAGCGCCAGCAGCATCGACGCCAGCGTCTGCACCAGCGGCTCGTTGTACGCCCCCAGCGCCTGCTCCGGATTGAGCCCCTTCAGCCCCGGGTTCACCTGCAACCCGATGTACAGCACGCTCAGCACGCCGACGACGATGCCGACGATCAGATAGCCGACCTCCAGCAGCCGGGCCGCGGCGGTGATGTAGTAGCCGGTCAGCCCGTCGTGCACCCCGGCGACCAGCGCCCGCCCCGGGATCAGCGCGAACAGCCCACCGGTGATCACCGCGGACGCCTGCACGCTGGAGTGCGCCAGCCCGAAGGCCAGACCCACCGCCGCCGGCGGCATCGCGGCCACCACGAACTGGTAGAACTCCGGCAGCCCGCGCCCGGACGCCAGCCACGCCAGCCGGTCACCGAGCATCGAGCCCACCGCCGCCGCGAGGAACACCAGCGACCCGCCGCCGACCAGCATCGACGCCGCACCGGACAGCAGCCCGGAGGCCACCGTGAGCGCCCAGCTCGGGTACGGGTGCCGGTTACGGCGGATCTCGGCCAGCCCGCGGTACGCCTCCTCCAGGGTGATCCCCTCGGAGGCGATCTCGTCGACCAGCCGGAACACCGCGGACAACCGGTTGTAGTCCACCCCGCGCCGCCGCACCGTCCGGCTGGCCGTCACCGGGTCGTCGACCAGCGACGGCTGGTACGAGATCGACAGCAGGGTGAAGGTGACGGTCGGCTCGACCCGCTCCAGCCCGTAGGCGTGCGCCACGCCGAACATCGCCGCCTCGACGTCCTCGGCGCCCTCACCGCCGGCGAGCAGGATCTCGCCGATGCGCAGGGTCAGGTCGAGGACGCGGGGGACGGCCGGGCCGGTCTCCTCGTCGCCGCGCTCCCGGCGCTCCGGGACCGGCCGCTCCCCGACCGGCATCCGCAGCATCGTGCGCATCCGGTCCTGCCACGGCGCCTCCTTGGTGAGGCGGACCGTGGGGATGCCGTGCGGCGGGGTGAAGGCCAGGCCCATGGCGGTGGCGCCCGCGGGCGTGGGCAGCGGGGTCTGTCCCGTGGTGGTGCCGGCCGGCGGCGTGAACGCGGAGCCCTCCTGCTCGGGGGGCGGCTCCGGACGCAGACCCGCCGGCAGGGCGAACTCGGAGGTGGGGTGCTCGTCCTCGGGCAGCGGCGGGTACGGCACGCCGAGCGGCGGCGTGAAGGCGCTGTGCGCCTCGTCGGAGGCGGGCTTGCGGTCCTCGCCCGCCGGCTCGTGGCCGGCGCCGCCCCTGCCGCCGCGGGGGCCCGCGTCGCTGTCGCCGCTCTTTCCGTTGCTGTTGCGCTGGCCGCGTTGTGGGTCCGACGCCACGGTGTTCGCTCCTCCTGTGCCATGTCGCTGCGCTGTGCGGTATCGCTGCACTGTGCCGCCTACCCACGATGCTTGCATGCCCGCCGTGCGTGTGGCGGGCGGGTCCGCGTACGTCGTCGGCTTCCCCGCCGTGGGGGTTTCTCGCCGTGGCTCCCCCACTGCCTGAAGGGCGTGGGAGGTGCCCCCACGCGGCGGGCGGGGTGTTTTTGGGTGCGGTGACGGCCCTCCGGGGGCTGGTGTGTGGACTGCTTCGCCCTACGTCCACACACCAGCCCCCTCCGGCCCGTCCCCTCCCGTTGGGGGGTGGAGGAAGGCCGGAGGGGGCTCGCGTCGGTGGTGCGGTGCCGGGCTGTCTGGTCAGCGCTTGGCGTGGCGGCCACGGCGGGCCGGTTCGGCAGGGGACGCGCCGTGCGGGCCGGGGCCGGCCGCGGCCGCCGGGGTTTCCTTCTTCGCCTTGCCGCGGGCGCGCAGGAATTCGATCACGATCGGCACGACCGAGATCAGCACGATCGCGATCAGGATCATCTCGATGTTCTTGTGGACGAACGCGATGTTGCCCAGCAGCGAGCCCATCAGCGTCACCCCCGCACCCCACAGCGCGCCGCCGATGAGGTTGAAGGTGATGAAGGGGCGGTAGTTCATCCGGCTCACGCCCGCGATGATCGGCGTGAACGTCCGGACGATCGGCACGAAGCGCGCCAGGATCAGCGACTTCGGGCCGTACTTCTCGAAGAATTCATGGCCCTTCACCACGTTCTCCTGCTTGAACAGCTTGGAATCGGGCCGCTTGAAGAGCGACGGCCCCACCTTGCGGCCGAAGAGGTAGCCGGCCTGGTCGCCGAGGACCGCCGCGAGCACGATCAGCACGCACACCGCCCACAGCGGCTGGGTGATCTTGTTCGTCGTGACCAGCAGGCCGGTGGTGAACAGCAGCGCGTCGCCCGGCAGGAAGAAGCCGATCAGCAGGCCGGACTCCGCGAAGACGATGACCAGGACGCCGATCAGGCCGAACGTCGCGATCAGATAGTCCGGGTCCAGCCACTGGGGGCCGAGCGCGAGAGTATTCACGGGGTGAAGGCTCCTGGGTCGAGGGCGCCGGATCGTGCGGGTGCGACGAGCTGGGATACGAGCGTGCGGAACGGGCGCGGGCGCCGGGTGTCGGCCCAAAGCTATCAACGCCCCGCGGCCCCCCTCGGTTCCAGGCGCCCGCCCCGGCCCCCGCCACGGGTCCCACCCGACCGCTCCCCCACCGCTGGCCGTGCCCCCGGACCCGGGTGATCCTGGCCCCTGAGGAGGTGCACACCCATGGGCATCGAGGATTACGGCGGCGGACAGCACGCACAGGCCGACGTCCTGGTGGTGACGACGAACGACGTCCCCGGGTTTCACGTGGAACGGGTCATCGGCGAGGTCTTCGGCCTCACCGTGCGCTCCCGGCACCTCGGCAGCCAGATCGGCGCCGGCCTGAAGTCGCTGGTCGGCGGCGAACTGCGGGGCCTGACCAAGACCCTCGTGGAGACCCGCAACCAGGCGATGGAGCGGCTGATCGAGCAGGCCCGCTCGCGCGGCGCGAACGCGGTGCTGATGTTCCGCTTCGACGTCACGGAGGCGGCCGACGTGGGCACCGAGGTGTGCGCCTACGGGACCGCCGTGGTGATCGCCCCCATGGCCTGATCCGGCACCCCGGCCGGCCGGTGCCCGGACGCGCGCCGTACGGGCCGGGGCGGCCGGCGGAAAGCCGCGCCGCCCCGGCCCGTACGGATCACAGGTGGCGGACCGCGTTGGCCAGCATCGCGTCCCGCATGTACACGGCGAGCCCGGGCCGGATCGCCTCGTAGGTGGCGGTGAACCGCTCATCGGCGACGTACATCTCGCCGAGCCCGGTGTGCGTCTCGTAGGAGCACGCGTAGTAGCTGCGGCCGATGAACTGCCGGTGCTCCTCCGCGACGTCCATCGCCGCCTCGGAGTCCGCCGGCACGCCCTCGGCGAGCAGATCGGCCATCCGGCGGTGGATGGCGTCGAATTCCGCCGTCAGCCGCTTCCAGTCCTCCTTCGTGTACGCCGCCGCCCGGCGCTGCAACTCCTGGTAGCCGTCGGTGCCGCCCCAGCGCTCCTCGGCCTCCGCGGCATACGCGTCGGGGTCGAAATCCCCGAAGACCTCGAATTTCTCCTCCGGTGTGAGCCGTACGTTCATCCTGCGTGCCTCCATGGCGTGTTCGACGGCCTCGGCCATTTCCTGGAGCTTGCCGATCCGCGCGGTCAGCAGATCGTGCTGGCGCCGCAGGTGTTCCTGCGGATCGGCGCCCGGATCGTCCAGGAGGGCCGCGACCTCGTCGAGCGGGAAACCGAGCTCGCGGTAGAACAGGATCTGCTGCAGCCGGTCCAGGTCGTCGTCGCCGTAGCGGCGGTGACCTGCGTGGTTGCGTTCACCGGGGTGCAGCAGCCCGATCTCGTCGTAGTGGTGCAAGGTGCGCACCGTCACCCCGGCGAAGGCCGCGACCTGCCCTACCGAATAGCTCACTTCCGCTCCCTTCTCGGTACGCACTCCACGATGTGTCCTCACGCCGCGTGAGGTGCAAGTCCGGATTCTGAAAAGCGGTGGGGCGGTGGAATCGGGGGTGAGATCCTTCCGCCCATGCTGGGGATAACGGATCTGTCGACATATCTGGTCGGGCTCGCGCTGATCATTCTGCTGCCGGGGCCCAATTCGCTGTACGTCGTCTCGGTGGCGGCCCGCCGCGGCCCCCGGGTGGCGTACCGGGCGGCGGCCGGCGTGCTGTGCGGCGACACGGTGCTGATGACGCTGTCCGCGGGCGGCGTGGCCTCCCTGCTGCAGGCCAGCCCGGTCCTCTTCGGCATCGTCAAGTTCGCCGGCGCGGGCTATCTGACCTGGCTCGCGGTCGGCATGCTGCGCGGCGCCTGGGCACTGTGGCGCGGCCGCGAGGCACGGAAGGCGACCCGCGACGCGGAGACCCCGGAGGCGGCCGGCGGCGCGGCCCCCTCGGCATCTGCGTCATCCGCGGCGTCCCGCAAGGAGGCCGCCGAACGCCCCTACCGCCGCGCCCTGATCGTCAGCCTCCTGAACCCCAAGGCGATCCTCTTCTTCATCTCCTTCTTCGTGCAGTTCGTGGACCCGTCCTACGCCCACCCGGTGCTGTCGTTCCTGACCCTGGGCGCCTGGGCCCAGCTGTTCAGCTTCACGTACCTGTCGATCCTGATCTTCAGCGGTACGTACCTGGCGGCCACCTTCCGCCGCCGCCGGCGCCTGACCGCGGGCCTGTCCGCGGGCGCCGGCGCGGCCTTCCTCGGCTTCGCCGCGAAGCTCTCCCTGGCCAGCGCGAGCTGAAGCCCTGGCGTTCCGCGGCTACCGCGCGGCCGCCTTGTGCAGCACGTCCGTGAGCCTGCGGGCCGTCTCGGTGTTGCAGCTCCCGAGCGCGACGAGCGGCAGCGCGTAACTCCCCGCGAGCCCCGGCAGATCGACGCCGAGCGACGGCAACGTGATGTCGTGGGCCCGCAGGGCGGTCCGCAGCGCCTCGGTGCAGTCGTGGACGTCCTGGTCGTGAGGGAAATGGCTGAGCATGAGCTGGGCACCCTTCTGTGCACTGTGTGACGAATCCCTCACAGCGTGACGTCAACGCACGTAGCGTGGAAGGCAATTGGGTTGCGCCAGGCAACCCGACGAAACAGGTGGTGAACCATGCCTCCTCGCAAGGACCCCGATCCGTCCGCCAGCGTCCCCTGCTTCTACGGCGCCGAGTTGCGCTACCTGAGGGAGAAGGCGGGCCTCACCCTCGAACAGTTAGTGGACGGCAGCTTCCGCGGCCTCTCGTTCCTCAGCCAGATCGAGCGGGGCGAACGGGGCATGCCGATGGACCTGGCCCGTCACGTGGACCAGAAGCTGGGCACGGACGGCTTCTTCGAGCGCCGCTGCAAGGATGCGCAGAAGGCGCGACAGAGCGGCCATCCGCCTTACTTCGCCGATATTCCGGACCTGGAGAAGCAGGCCACGACAATCGAGGACTGGGCGCCTTTGGTGATCCCCGGTCTGCTGCAGACCGGCGCGTACGTCCGGAAACTCGTACAGACTGCAAGGCCGTGGGAAGCACCCGACGTCGTCGAAGAAAAGGTCCGCGCACGGATCAACCGCGCGGAGGTCTGGAAGAGCGACGCCCGCCCCGAGTACTGGGCAATCCTCCGCGAGGAACTGATCCGCAAGCCGTTGCTCCCTCCCGAGGAGATGGCTGAGCAGCTGACGCACATCCACGAGCTGATCCGGAACACCCAGAGCGTTCTGCAGGTCCTCCCGGAAACGACCGTCGGTCACCCATTGCCCATGGGGCTGGCCAAAGTCATGACCTTCCCGGATGCCCCGCCCCTCATCTGGACCGAAGGCGAGCACAGCGGCCAAATCATCGACTATCCACCTCACGTGACGGTGTATCGGAGGTCATACGATCTGCTCAGGGCCGCCGCGCTGCCGCCCGAGGCGTCCCTGGCCCTGATCGAGGAAGCGGCGAGGGGATACAGAGATGAAGCCCAGCAACAAGCTTGACCTGAGCTCTGCCACCTGGCGCAAGAGCAGCCACAGCAACCCCGACGGCGCCGACTGCATCGAAGTAGCAGAGGACTTCATTGGCGCCGCCACCTGGCGGAAGTCCACCCACAGCAACCCCGACGGCGCCAACTGCCTCGAAGTGCGGGACGACCTCCCCGGCCTCGTCCCCGTCCGGGACAGCAAGGACCCGCACGGACCGGCGCTCGTCTTCGCGGCCCCCCACTGGTCCGCCTTCGTCGACGCCGTCAAGAACGGCACGCTCGGCGCCTGAGTCGCCGTCGGGCCCACGGTGATGGCCCCACCCTCCTCATGCCCGTATTGTCGGGCATGAGGAGGTATGCCGCATGCACCTGCCCCCGCACGACGTGCACGTCGCCGTCATCTACTACTCGTCGACGGGCACCATCGCCACGCTCGCCCAGTGGATCGCGGACGCCGCCGAGCACGCGGGCGCGGACGTACGGCTGCGGCGGACCGCCGAACTCGCGCCGCAGACCGCCGTCGACGCCAACCCGGCGTGGGCGGCCAACGCCGAGGCCACCGCGGACATCCTGGAAGCCACCCACGAGGACATGCTCTGGGCCGACGCGGTGATCTTCGGGACGCCGACCCGCTTCGGGAACGTCAGCGCCCAGCTCAAGGAGTACCTCGACACCCTCGGCGGCCTCTGGCACCAGGGCAGGCTGGCCGACAAGGTCTACAGCGGGTTCACCGCGAGCGCCACCCGGCACGGGGGCCAGGAATCCACCCTGCTGGCGCTCTACCAGACCGTCCACCACTTCGGCGGCATCCTCGTCACTCCCGGCTACACCGACCCGGCGAAATACCGGGACGGCAACCCGTACGGCACCTCCCACGTCGGCGGACCGGACACCCCGCTCGACGAGGACGCGCGCACCGCCGCCCGTATCCAGGCGCAGCGCGTCGTGAAGTTCACCAAAGCCATCAAGCACGGCCTGGCGCCGGCAACGTGACGCGAAGGGGCGACAGTTGACTCTGCACAAAGGCGCATCGGAGTCCGACCGGAAGCGCACCGCACGTCCGGTCAACCCCTTCTACGGCGAGGCCGACCCGGTCTCCGGCATGGAGGAGTCACCACCCCACACCACCCTCCCCGACGGGCCGGTCTCCCCGCACACCGCCTACCAGTTCGTCCACGACGAGCTGATGCTGGACGGCAACGCCCGGCTCAACCTCGCCACCTTCGTCACGACCTGGATGGAACCGCAGGCCGGGGTCCTGATGGCGGAGTGCCGCGACAAGAACATGATCGACAAGGACGAGTACCCGCGCACCGCCGAACTGGAACGGCGCTGCGTGGCGATGCTCGCCGACCTGTGGCACGCGCCCGACCCGTCGGCCGCCGTCGGCTGCTCCACCACCGGGTCGAGCGAGGCCGGGATGCTCGCCGGCATGGCCCTCAAGCGGCGCTGGATGCGGCGGAACGCCGACCGCTACCCGGGCAGCGCCCGCCCCAACCTCGTCATGGGCGCCAACGTGCAGGTCTGCTGGGACAAGTTCTGCAACTTCTGGGAGGTCGAGCCCCGCCTGGTGCCCATGGAGGGCGACCGCTTCCACCTGGACGCCGCCTCCGCGGTCGGCCTCTGCGACGAGAACACCATCGGCGTCGTCGCCGTCCTCGGCTCCACCTTCGACGGGTCGTACGAGCCGGTCGCCGAGATCTGCGCCGCGCTCGACGAGGTGCAGGAACGGAGCGGCCTCGACATCCCCGTCCACGTGGACGGCGCGTCCGGCGCGATGATCGCCCCGTTCCTCGACCCGGACCTGGTCTGGGACTTCCGCCTGCCCCGGGTCGCCTCCATCAACACCTCCGGCCACAAATACGGCCTGGTCTACCCGGGCGTCGGCTGGGCGCTGTGGCGGGACATGGACGCGCTGCCGGAGGAGCTGGTCTTCCGGGTGAACTACCTGGGCGGCGACATGCCGACCTTCGCGCTCAACTTCTCCCGGCCCGGCGCCCAGGTCGCCGCCCAGTACTACACCTTCCTCCGCCTCGGCCGGGCCGGCTTCCGCGCCGTCCAGCAGGCCACCCGCGACGTGGCCCGCTCCACGGCCGAACGCATCGAGGCCCTCGGCGACTTCAGGCTCCTCACCCACGGCGACCAACTGCCCGTCTTCGCCTTCACCACCGCCGACCACGTCACCTCGTACGACGTATTCGACGTCTCCCGCCGCATGAAGGAACGCGGCTGGCTGCTCCCCGCCTACACCTTCCCGCCGAACCGCGAGGACCTCTCCGTCCTACGGATCGTCTGCCGCAACGGCTTCTCCCGCGACCTGGCCGACCTCTTCCTCGCCGACCTGACGCAACTCCTCCCGGAACTCCGCCAGCAGACCGCCCCCCTGGACCGCCCGGAACGCCTGGCCACAGCCTTCCACCACTAGGGGACGCCACCCGGGTGCTTCTGCGCAGGTCCGCGGAGGCACCCCGGGGGCGCGCAGATTCCGCAGAGGCACCCGGGGGGCGCAGGGTCCGCAGAGGCACCCGGGGGCACGGGTCCGCAGAGGCTGCCGCCCGAAGGCCCCCGCAGGTCCTCACAGGCCCCCGCAGGCCCCCGCAGGTCCTCGAAGGCCTCAGTGCACATCCCCCGGCACACATCCCCCTCAGCGCACATCGCCGGGATGAGGCTCCCCCGTCGCGTACGGGTTCCCCTCCCCCTCGGCGAGCACCCCGACGAACGGCTCCCCCTCGCCCGCGAAGACGTACGCCCCGCCCTCGATCCGCTCGATCAGCCCGCGGGTCCACTCCGCACCGCTGTCCGCCGAGTGCACCCACAGGTTCATGATCTCGCCGATGTGGCCGAGCTGCCCCGGGCCCTCCTCCGGCGTGTAGTAATCGGTGACCGTGGACCGCCACTCCTCCAGCGCCCGCACCCGCTGCTTGAGCAGCGCCACCGCCTCGTCCCGCGGCAGGTCCACCACGAAGCCGATGCCCGCGCTCAGCACGTCGAACTTCTGGTCCGCCCGGGAGAGCGCCTCCCGCAACAGCGAGAAATACTCCGCCTCACCGGCCGGCGTCACCTCGTACTCGGTACGCGGCGGACCGCCGACCGTGCTGGGCGCGATGTCGTGCGCGTGCAGCAGCCCTTGCTTGGCCATCTGCTTGAGCGCGTGGTAAATCGAGCCGGGCTTGGCGTTCGACCACTCGTGGGCGCCCCAGTACTCCAGGTCGTTGCGCACCTGATAGCCGTGCGCCCGCCCGTGCTGCCGCACGGCGCCCAGTACCAGCAGCCGGATCGCCGACATCGCACCCCTCGCGTCCCGTCACCTCTGCGCCCGCCGCCCGACAACACGCCACCTCGGCATCCCGTCATCTCGACATCGCCTCGGCACCGCGTCATCTCGACACCGTCACGACATCGCCGCGACACCGCGCCGTCTCGGCATCACGCCTGGCCGAGCCCGCCAACGGACGAAGCCCCGACCCTCACCCCCAGCCTAGAACCCACACCCCACGCCACCGGCTCCCACCCTGCCGTCCCCCTCTCCCCCAACCCATCACTCTCTGCTACCCTCAGGGGAACAAAACTACCCTCCGTAATCGTTGCCGGAAAAGAAAGGAGGCAGCGCGGCCCGAAAGCACCGCACCCGCCCAGGCGAGGTCAGCACCCCGCGAGGATGAGGCCAGTACCCCGCGAGGCCCCGCGAGACGAGATCGGTCAGAGCACCCAGGTCACCAGGGGGTCCAGATCACCCAGGGGGTGGGGCCACTCAGATCGACCAGACGGGCCAAACCGAGGGACCTCAAGGCGTCAGCGGACCTCATGAGGTCAGAGGGCCCCATGGCGTCAGAGGGCCCCATGGCGTCAGAGGGCCTCGTCGAGTCAGACCAGAGGAGCCTCAGAGGAGCCTCGGAGGAGCCCCAGAGGAGCCTCAGAACGGAAACGCCGACCGCCCATGCTGGATGGAGATCCACTTGGTGGTGGTGAACGCCTCCACCATCGCGTCCCGTTCAGCCGGCCGACCCCCGAGCTCTTCTCCCCGCCGAAGGGGACGATCGGCTCGTCGTGGACCGTGGCGTCGTTGACGTGGAACATCCCGGTGTCGATGCGCTTGGCGAACCGCACCCCGCGCTCGATGTCGCCGGTGTGCACCGCGCCGCTGAGCCCGAAGGGCGTGGCGTTGGTCATCCGTACGGCTTCCTCGTCGCCGTCGAACGGGACGAGGAGCGCGACCGGCCCGAAGATCTCCTGGGTGAGGAGCGGGGAGTCGTCGGGGAGTCCGCTCAGGACGCTCGGGGCGACGAGCGTGCCGTGGGCCTCGCCGTGCAACAGCGCCGACGCGCCCTCGGCGACCGCGCGGTCCACGAGGGAGGACACCGCCTCGGCCTGACCCTCGTTGATCAGCGGGCCGATGTGGGTCGACGGGTCGGTGGGGTCGCCGACCTTGAGGGACGCCACCTTGGCGACGAACTTCTCGGTGAACTCGCGCTCGACGGCGCGGTCGACCAGGATCCGGTTGGCGGCCATACAGACCTGGCCCTGGTGCACGAAGCGGCTGAAGACAGCGGCGTCCACGGCGTAGTCGACGTCGGCGTCGTCGAGGACGACCAGCGCGCTGTTGCCGCCGAGTTCCAGCACCGAGTGCTTGAAGTGGGCGGCGGCGACCGTGGCGACGTGGCGGCCGACCTTCTCCGAGCCGGTGAAGGAAATCGTCTTGGGCACGGGGTGGTCGATGAGCGCGTCACCGATCTCGGCGATGTCGGTGACGACGACGTTGAGCACGCCGGCCGGCAGCCCGGCCTCCTCGAGGAGCCTGGCGACCAGCCCGCCGCCGCAGATCGGGGTGTTCTGGTGCGGCTTGAGGACCACCGCGTTGCCCAGCGCGATGGCCGGCGCGACGGACTTGATCGACAGCAGGAAGGGGAAGTTGAAGGGGCTGATCACGCCGACGACGCCGACCGGCAGCCGGTAGAGGCGGTTCTCCTTGCCGTCGATGGGCGACGGCAGGATGCGGCCCTCGGCGCGCAGCGCCAGTTGGATCGCCTCGCGCAGGAATTCCCGGGCCAGGTGCAGCTCGAAGCCCACCTTGGTGAGCGTGCCGCCGACCTCGGCGGCGATCGCCTCGGACAGTTCCGCCTCGCGGTCGTCGATGATCCGCAGGGCCCGTTCGAAGACCAGCCGCCGGGTGTACGGATTGACCGCGCCCCACTCCCGTTGCGCACGCTCGGCGGCGCGGTAGGCCTGGTCGATTTCCTCGACCGTGGCGCAGGGTATGGAGGCCAGCTTGTCGCCGTTGTAGGGATTGAAATCGACGATGTCCCACGAGCCGCTTCCGGAGCGCCACTCACCGTCGATGAACTGATAGGCCAACTCGTCGAAGTAGGACATGCCATCCCGATCTGGAGAACAGGGCACGCGGGGCGCCTAGTTGGGGGGTGCTGACTCCTGATGGGGCGCATCCTACCGACGCGTCACATGACTTGGGATAGACGTCACATAAGTTGGAGTAGACCACGCAAAAGGTCTCTGGTCTCCGCCGGACTGGGCCCCCTCTTCCTGGAGGCGGTCCATCACCCGTGCATATTGGGCCACTTCTTCGGGCTTGTCCACATACAGTGCACTGGTGAGCTGTTCCAGGAAGACGACGTCCGGGAGTCCCGATTCCTGGAATCCGAGCATGGTGAAGGCGCCGAATTCCCCCGCGTGCCCGCCCAGGCTGAATGGCATGACCTGGAGGCGCACATTGGGACGCTCGGATACGTCGATCAGATGCCGCAACTGCTCGCGCATCACCTCGCGTTCGCCGTACGGGCGGCGCAGCGCGGCCTCGTCGAGCACGCAGTGGAATTGCGCGGGCCGCTCGGCGACGAGCAGCTTCTGGCGTTCCATGCGCAGCGCGACCCGGCGCTCTATGTCGGCGGGCGCGGCGTCCGGCATGCCGCGTCGGATGACGGCCTGCGCGTAGCTCTCGGTCTGCAACAGCCCGTGCACGAACTGGACTTCGTAGACCCGGATGAGCGACGTGGCTCCTTCCAGACCGACATACGTCTGGAACCAGCTGGGTAGCACATCGGTGTAACTGTGCCACCAGCCCGCGACGTTGGCCTCGCGTGCGAGGGAGAGCAGCGCCTCGCGCTCCTGCGGATCGCTGACTCCGTACAGCACGAGCAGGTCCTCGACGTCGCGTGCCTTGAAGCTGACCCGGCCCAACTCCATTCGGCTGATCTTGGATTCGGATGCACGGATCGAGTAGCCGGCCGCCTCACGGGTTATCCCACGGGATTCACGCAGTCGGCGAAGCTGCGACCCGAGCAGGATCCGCCGCACCACCGACCCGCTCGACTCACTTGCGGACACCTCTCTGACCCTCCTGTGACCCACCCCGTCCAATGGTGGGCCGCAGTCTGCCACGTTCAGGCTTCGTTGAGTGCTCATCCGGTTACTGATATGAGCCGCTCTCGCAAGCCCTCCACAAGAACCGGTGGCGATAATTGCCGTCAAACCGGGCTGGTTTGCCGCAATCGAGGCGCGTGCACGTGCATCTGCCCTTGCATCTGTCTCGCACATTGGGAACCATAGGCGGCGCACGCATGCACGCTCGTGAAAGATCCGCCAGATCCGGCTGAACCGGCCAGGATCATGACGTCCGCGAACGCCAGGAGTGCCTCGCATGGGGACCAAGGTTTTGACCATGCTCGAGCCGTTATGGCAGGGCTTTCCTCCCGTCGACCCGCTGGCCGTCTCCGGATCCGCGTCGTGCACGCTCCCCCCGCGGTACGAATCGGTGCGCTCCGCACGGAATTTCACCCGTGACACGCTCCAGGGCTGGGAACTGGACGAGCTCTTCGACTCGGTCGCGCTGGTGGTGTCCGAACTCGTCACCAACGCCCTGAGACATGCGGTCCTCGCCGCCCCGAGCACGCCGACGCCCCGCCGCCCGCGCGGCTGCATCTGATGCGCTGGTCGCAGCGGCTGATCTGTGCGGTGCGGGACCCCAGTGACGACTCCCCGGTGGCCGGTGAGGCGGATTCCGCGGCGGACTCGGCGTCGGAATCGGGGCGGGGGCTCTATCTGGTCGACTCGTTCAGCGACAGCTGGGGCTGGCACCCGCTCTCCGGCGTCACCCACGGCAAGATCGTGTGGGCGCAGTTCCGGCTGCCGTAGCCGGCCGTGCCCGCCACCCGTCGCACAAGAGGAGCGCCCGCCATGCCGGCAGGCGCTCCTTGCATATGCATGTGCCGACGGCGCGTCCGCACGAGGCGACGAGGTGTCCGCACGTGCCGACGAGGCGTCCGCACGTGGCGACGAAGCGTGGCGCCGCCCCGCCCCGTAGCCGCTCGGTCGCGCGGCCGCTCAGTCCGGTACGAGGTGGTCGAACTCCCCGTCCTTGACACCGAGCAGCATGGCCCGCACCTCGGCCGGGGTGTAGACGAGCGCCGGACCGTCCGGGAAGCGGGAGTTGCGGACCGCGATCTCACCGCCGGGCAGTTTGGCGAACTCCACACAGGAGCCCTGGGAGTTGCTGTGCCGGCTCTTCTGCCAGGTCACGTCATGGAGATCCGTTGCGGCCATGCCGTTGTATGCGTGGGGCACAGGGCTCTCCCGGTGAGAAATGGTGTCAACTGCCCGGGATCATAGCTGCGTTCACATGCGGATGCATGCGCAGATGCACGTGCACGACAGCCGGTGCCGCTCCCGTCACAGCTCGTCGAGCACCTGCCCAAGCCCTCCCCCACGATCGCTCTCCGGCCGCCGCCCATGATGCGGTGCACCGGTACCTGGTACGGGCCGTCCGGCCGAAGCCCTCATGGACGAGGAAGAGACGTGTGCCACGCCCCTCGGGTTCCAGGGCCCACGGCTCGAAGGCGACCAGCTCGGCGACCAGCTGGGCGACCACCTCGGCGACGACCGTGCCGGAGAAGTGGGCGGTCGGCCGCGGCAGTCCGCGCGTCTCGTAGCGGTGCCCTACGGCCAGCCGAAAATCGCCGGTCATCAGCCACTGGGAGATCAACCCGGACCCGGTCAGCGTCCGCCAGACCTCCGCCGACGCATAAAGGAGGGCCGGGAGGGCGAAGTGCGGCGACCTGCCGAAAGAGCCAGAAACGCTACGAAACCGGATCGAGAAGCTCGTCGAACGCGGCCGGCAGGCTCTTCCAGGCCGGCGGGCCGCCGGCGTACTCGGCGTCGGTGAGCAGGCAGGAGTCCAGGAGGGAGGTGAGCCCCTCGCGGTCGAGTCCCGGCGAGGTGAAGACCAGGTGCTGGGCGCGGTCCCCGTGCTCGGGGTGCCAGTCCAGTGCGGCGGCCGCGCGGCGCATCGGCGGCACCATCTCCCAGGCGGCGTCCGGCAGCGCGGCCAGCCAGGGCCCGGCGTTCTCGACGCAGAGCGCTCCGCCGGCGGCGTCCCAGGAGAGCAGGGTGTCGGGCCGGTCGGCCAGCCAGAAGCGGCCCCGGCTGCGCGCGGCCGCACAGGTCAGGCCCTCCAGCGCGGTGTAGAGCCGCTCGGGGTGGAAGGGCCGGGTGTGTCGCCATACGAGGGTGCTGACGCCGTCCGCGTCGGCCTCCTGGGGCAGCAGCGCGCAGGCCGGATGCTGGCGGGCGGCGGCCGCCTCGACATCGAATCCGGCGGTGGCGGCGGCCGCCAACTGCGCGGATTCCACGGGCACCTGGTGCGCGGTGGGGTGCAGCTGGGCGAGCAGCGCCAGGTCGGCGGCGTCGGCCGGTTCGTCGCCCGTGGCGAGCGCCAGTACGGGTGCGTATTCCAGCTGCCGGGCCCAGGTGTCGGCGACCGTGCGCCGGTCGGAGGCCGCGGCGGCCAGGCCGGCCTCGGCGAGGTCGTCGCCGCAGCCGAGGTAGGGCAGCAGCAGTGCGGGGTCGACGGCCGTGATCACCTGCGTCAGGGCGAGGTTCTCGCTGCCGCAGGTGGTGATGACCTCGGCCATCGCCTTGGGTTCGACGGAGTCCCACAGTTCGACGACCGCCAGCCGGCAGGTGCGGCCGGCGGCCAGTCGTTCCAGTTCGGGCACCAGGTCCTCGCGCAGGGCGCAGCAGGCGCAGTCGTTGACGAGCGGTGCCTCGCCGGCGGTGAGGGTGCCGCCGGCGTCGCGGACCGTGCGGCGGACGGTGCCGTCGGCGGCCGGGGCGAGGTCGTGGTGGAGGGCGACGCTGCCGGGGACGGAGTGCAGCAGCCGCTCGACGGTGGCCCGCCGGGCGTCCGCGTGCAGTCCGCCCACCAGCACGACCTTCAGCCGGTCCATCAGCGGGCCCGCTTGCCGTAACGCCGCTCGAACCGCTCGACGCGGCCGGCGGTGTCCAGCACCCGGGCGGTGCCCGTGTAGAAGGGGTGGCTCACCGAGGAGATCTCGACGTCGATGACGGGGTAGGTGCGGCCGTCCTCCCACTCGACGGTCTTGTCGCTGGTGGCGGTGGACCGGGTGAGGAAGGCGTGGCCTGCGGCCCGGTCGCGGAAGACGACCGGCCCGTAGGCGGGGTGGATTCCGTGCTGCATGGGGCTCAGCGCTCCTCTCGGAAGGTGACGTGCCGGCCGGCCACCGGGTCGTACTTGCGCAGTTCCAGGCGGTCGGGGTCGTTACGGCGGTTCTTGCGGGTGACGTAGGTGTATCCGGTGCTTGCGGTGGACCGGAGCTTGACGACCGGGCGTAGTTCGTTGCGGGCCATGCCGGCTAGTATACGGAAATGGTTTCCATTTTCAATAGGCTCTGACCTGGGCCTCTACCGGAAGGAGTGGTTTCGATGCCCCCTACGACACGTTCAACGCGTTCAACGCCTTCGACGCCCCAGCAGGGCAGGATCACGGGGAAGGCGCGGCGCCGGGCGGCCGTCGCCTGTTACGCGGCCCGCCGGGCCGTCCTCCAGGCCGTCATCCGCAGTTGCCGCACACCGGCGGAGGAGCGCGCCGCCCCCCGCTCCCGGTCCGCCGGCCGGTGCCCGCTCAGCCGTCCGACGCCGGCCGCGCCCCCCGGACCGCACCGCCCGGCGCGGCCGGGTAATACTGGACAGAACGCCCGCCACCCCCGGCGGCCCCCGACGGAAGCGAGTGCGCCCATGCTCCGCAACGCCTTCGAGCCCTGGCACCTGTTCCTGATCATCGCGGTCCTGGTGCTGCTCTTCGGCTCGAAGAAGCTGCCCGACATGGCACGCGGCCTGGGCCGCTCGATGCGGATCCTGAAGTCCGAGGCCAAGGCCCTCAAGGACGACCGGGCCGCCGAGGCGCCCCGCACGGAACCCCGTACGGAGTCCGCCGCCAGCCACTGACCCCGGCCGGCCGCCCGGCCCCGGTCAGTGGTCGCCGCCCTCGTCGATCAGCCGCCGCACCTCGCGGTCGATCAGACCCAGCCGGGCCTCGGCGACCAGCGGCACCGCCCGGCGCTGGCGGCGCGCCTCGGCGAGGTCGATCTCGACGGTGACCAGCGCCGGCTCCCACTTCGGAGCCTGCGCCACCACCGCACCACGCGGGTCCACCACCCGCGAACCGCCCCAGAACGTCGCACCGTGCTCATTGCCGACCCGGTTGACGAAGACCACCCAGCACTGCAGCATCTTCGCCGTATAGGACACCAGGGTGTCCCAGTACAGGCCGGTGTCCATCGCCTCCGGGTCCAGGCTCGCCGCGCTGTTGGTCGGCACGAACAACACCTCCGCCCCGTCCTGCACCGCCAGCCACGGCAGCACCGGCTGCCACGCGTCGTTGCACACCAGCGTCGCGCCCCGGCCGCCGCTCCGGGACCGCTTCAGCTCGTAGGCGCGCAGCGACTGCCCGGGGCTGACGTGCTTGCGCTCCTCCCAGGCGAGGTAATTGGGCAGATAGAGCTTGCGGTGGGCGTGCAGCAGCGCGCCGGACGCGTAGTGGGCGGCGGTGTTGTACGCGCGCAGGCTGGTCTGCTCGTGGAAGCCGACGAGGACGTCGGGGCCCAGGGTGCTCAGCTCCAGCAGTCGCGGATCGCTGGCCTGGAGGGACTCGTCGCGCTTGAGCGCGCCCAAGTGGTAGCCGTGCAGGCTCAGTTCGGGGAAGACGACGAGATCGGCGCCTGGGTCGCGGCCTGCTCGATCTGCTCATGAGCGGTCTTGAGATTGTCCGCCACCTCGCCCAGCACGCAGTCGGTCTGCGCCAGCGCAATGAGCATGTCCCCACCTCACCGACTCATCACATTTGCGGCTTTTTCGCCATTTTGCCAGAGGCCGAACCGCCCGGCACCCACCCCGCGGAACTCCCACTTCCACGCACTTCAAACGCCCTGCGAGGCAGGTCCCACCAATGAGCGAAAGAACGATCCTTCCCGTACCGGAGCGTGCGCTCACGCGTTGATCCGCACGATCCGTCGTACCACCGGAAGGCCGGCTTCCAGCCGCAGCCCCGCCGCCGGAAGCGATGCGACGGCCCGCGGTCGACCGTCCGGTGATGCCGACGGCCGGCTCGACCGGGCGGCCCAGGCCGAGCGGCCCGCCGGACCCGCTCGGCCGGCCGCTACGCCCCGGCGCCCCGGAATCACCCCGCGCCACCGCGCGCTTCCTCCCCACCCGGTGATCGGCGTCGTCCGCGCCGCTCACCGGCGTCGCGTACGGGCCCTGCGCAGCAGCAGCACCCGCCCAGCAGCAGCCCCCCGCCGCACCGGCGCGCCCCGAGCTCGCCGGTCCCCGTGGACGCCAGCAGCGCCGAGCCCGCGGACGCCCGGCCCGGGCCACCGCACCCATCCGCTGATCCGGTACGGGCCTCGGTGCGGGCCGGTGCACGGCCTCGTGCGCGGGCGCGTGCGCCGGCTGGTGGCCGGCCGGGCGCGCCTGCTCGGCACCAGCTTCTCCGGCGCGGGGGCGCATGCCGCGCGCGGTGCCTTCTCCGGGCGCCGCACCGGCTCCGCCGCCTTCCCCGGAGACATGGGCGGCCGCTGCGCCACCGGAGGCGGCGGTACGGCCGCGCGGGAGCCACACCGCCCGCAGGAATTGCCCAGGGCGGGGTTGAGCGCGCCGCCCGTCGACCGAGTTGCCGCACGCGTTGACCGGGGCGTCCACGCTCACCTGGACGCTGTTACCGGACAGCACCCCGGAGAGTCCGAGGCGCCTCCCCCGGCGCCGGCGTCCGCGCACGCCGTCCCGCGCCGCCGCGCCGAGCACGCGACGCCGCGGGCCATGAGCACGCAGGTCCTCAGGCTCTGTCGCATCTCTCATCCTCGTCTGCAGTCGTTGCGGACGGGCCCGCGGCCGCTCCCCCGTGGTGCGAATACGGCCGGGCGGCCGGCAGCGCGTACGCGGCGCCGGCCGCCCGGAGACACAAGCGGTGCAACGGCCGAAGCCGTCGGCCGACTCAGTGGTTGGCGACACCGTTGCCCGAGAGGATCGGGATGTCGTCGATGATGTGCGACAGCGTCTCGTCGCCTTGACCTGCGCCGAGTTGTCGGTGCACTGCTGGTTCTGCGGGTTGGACAGCACGTTGATGTCCTGCGCCGCGATCGGCAACGCACCGAGGAAGCCTGGACGTCCAGCTTGCCAGAGCCAGGCACGGCTTGTTTCAGCGAGCCCTGGACCAGCCCGAGCTGGGTGCTCAGCTTCCCGTGCGTGGCGGCGTTGCCGAACGCGGTCTTGGCTCCGTTCCGTTGACCGTCCTGGTGCCCTTTTGGTCACCGATCGCCATGGCCTGCGGAGCGGCCGCAGCGGAGATACCGACCAGCGACGCCGCTACGGCCGCACCGGCAATGATCTTCTTCATTCACGCAAACCCTTCAGGAGACAGAACTCCCGGCACGGGAGCCCTATTTGAACAACCCGCCACGCAGCCGCGAGTTGCGCAGCGTCACCCGAATAGCTGGCGCGGACCTCCGAAAAAGAGGCCACTCACACACTTCCCGCAAAGACAATGCGATAAATCCGCCCAGAATTTCGCCGGCCTGCTCTTACCAGGCCTTCAGCGACGACCTCACCGGCCTCTGCACCGGCCGCTTCGCCAGCGTCAGGGAGATTTCACGACACAGGGCCCTCGCCGCGCCGAACGGCTGCCCGGGCCCTGTTCTTGATTCCGGCCGGCATGCCAATGCCCTGGCAACCCCATCAATTTTCGCAAGGGCATTGGCATGCTTCCCTCCACAACCCTTCCTAACGAACCGGGTTGCGCCGATTTTCAGTCACGAGCGAATAACAATTCCCCGGCCCTGGGGCGGTCAGCAAAAACCGGGCCGCCGAAAGAAGGAGAGCCGGGCGGCCCGGGCATTACTCAACCGGTCAGTGGTTGCCGGCGCCGTTGCCCGACAGGATCGGGATGTTGTCCAGAATGTGCGACAGCGCCTCGTCACCCTTGGCCTGGGTGGAGTTTTCGGTGCACTGCTGGTTTGCGGCGACGACAGGACATTGATGTCCTGTAACAGCGATCGGAGCCGCCCGGCCAGGAGCTGGGCAGGCACCTTACCGACAGCGATGCAGGGCTTGTTCAGCGAGCCCTGGATCAAACCGATCTGCGGACTCATGTAGCCGTACGTGGTCGAATTTCGTAGTACTGCTGGGCGCGTTACGTTGACGGTGGACGTTCCGTGCTGGTTACCGATCGCCATTGCGGCGGGTGCGACAGCGGTGGCAACGCCGACAATCGACGCGGCTGCGGCTGCGGTCGCCAGAGCCTTCTTGATCATCTTGATCCTTCGTGTTTCGGGATGCCCTTGGGCCGGGCAGTCTGACCAACTCACAAGGGCGAGGTTGGTTGTGCTCATTCACTCAAATGAGCTGGCACCCTGATCCGACTCGCCGATCGGATTCACGGCGGAAAATAGCCCGGGCGATGGCGACGGCTTTTCGCGCGTTCTCGTACGCGGCGCACAGAGCCGGACAGCAAAGTTCTCCGACTCGCCAATATCCCCCTCGATTACGGGGACCCGCGCCGATTCCCCGTCGCGGGTCCGCGGGGTTCGGCGATCAGCAGTCGGGGGCTGACGCCGTGCGCCCCGGTTACGACTTCAGCGGCAGACCGCCGAGCATCGGAATGCTCTTGGCCGCCCCGGTGACCCCACGGATCAGCTGGTTCGCATTGGCGGACTTGACCTTTTCCCCCGCGCTCTTGACCTTCTTCGCCACCGGCGCGAGCTGGTGTCCGTCCAACTTGCTGTGCAGTGAGTTCACCGCGTCCGTCAGCCCGCCGTTGAGGCTCATCCGCGGGGCTCCGGGCTGAGCGGCGAAAGCGGGCGCGACAACACCGAGCGCCATGACGGAACCGGCCACAACCGCCGCAGACTTTGCGTACTTCACTTTCAACTGTCCCTTCTCCGGCGGTGTTTGACGGGCCCGCGGCGCCGACGCCGCGTGAGCATTCACTTCGCTGCTCCGTTCACCGCTTTCCACTTCACTAACGAGTGCTGCCGCCCGGAGAAACTCTGAAGTTCCGGCTTCCCGGTAACGCCACCCGAAAGGCGTGGCGCGGGCATCCGTCCGGCAGGGCCGAGAGAATGCCGACCGACCCCGATGCGCAGGGCCGCGCACCGGGGTCGGTTCACATGAACATCGCTCGAAAACCTTCGAGTCAGTGGTTCAGGCAGGTGTTGCCGAACGCCGGGTTCAGCAGTGCGACGATATTGATGGTGTTGCCGCACAGGTTGATCGGAATGTGGATCGGAACCTGGATGGCGTTGCCCGAGATGACACCGGGGGAGTTCCTTGGTGCCGCCCGCGGCAACGCCGCGTCGGCGAACGCCGGCGCAGCCGTGCCCACTGCCATGAGCGTGCCGGCAGTGACTGCTGCGACCTTTGCGTACTTCACTTTCAGCCCTTCCTGCAGCGGGTCCGTAGCGAACACGACCCTCGTGTCGCACGGGCGCTGATCTGCTCGCCCGTAACGCCGCCGCCGATATTGGTAACGATTTCTCCTCGTGGACGAAACTCTTGCCCGGAGGTTTTCGGAGGAATCGCCCGAAGGGTGCAAGACCGTTTCGGGAGATTGCCGCCACGCATACGACGCGGAAAAAACACCGGAGTTCGAACGGAGGAGGCACCCGCCGGATACGAATTCCTACCGAAGGGGATCGAGAAATTCCGTCCCTGCGGCCCGTACCGAGTGCCACAGGCCCGGACCGCTCTGAAATGAGAGCCGGCGGCCCGAGGCCTGCAGCCGATGACCTGCTCAGTGGTTGCCGACGCCGTTCCCGGACAGGATCGGGATGTCGCTGAGGATGTGCGACAACGGCTCGTCGCCCTTGGCCTGCGTCGAGTTCTGGGTGCACTGCTGGTTCTGCGGGTTGGACAGCACGTTGATGTCCTGCAGCGCGATCGGCGCCACACCCCGAGGATCTGTGCGTCCACCTTGCCCAGACCGAGGCAGATCTCGTTCAGCGAGCCCTGCACGAGCTCCAGCTGCGGGCTCATGCTGCCGTGGGTCGTGGAGTTGCCGAACGCGGTCTTGGCTCCGTTGCCATTCACCGTCGACGTGCCGTGGTGGTTGCCGATCGCCATCGCCTGGGGTGCGACCGTCGCCGAGATGCCGACGACGGACGCGGCTACAGCCGTCGTGGCCAGGACCTTCTTGATCACGATTTACCCTTCTCGAAGCGGAGTGCCCGTATCCGGAGCGTCCTGGTCAACTCGCTTCTGTGGGTGCGGTTTCGCCGATTCACCCGAATGCCGCGGAACGATAGACACATATCACTGCATCCGGGCGGCCTTTCAGCCGCGGATGCGGGATGGGTGGCACGAAGGCCGGTACGGGAATGCGTACCGGCCTCGTGGCGGGCCACCCGCGTCAGCGGCCCTGGTTCTCAACCTCTGTACAGCGCTCAGCGGTTGAGGCAGTTTTGCCGAATGCCGGGTTGAGCAGTCCGATGATGTTGACAGTGTTACCGCATACGTTGATCGGGATATCGATCGGAATCTGGATGGCATTACCGGAGATGACACCGGGGGAGTTCACGGCGCACCCGCGGCGGAGGCACCGCCGGTGGCACTGGCCATACCGGCCGCCCCCACCACAGCGATACCCGCGGCTGCGGACAGGACGACGGCCTTCGGGACAAACTTCACGGTGAACCTCTTCATTGAGCTGCATTCAATTACCTGCGGCGCCCCTTAGAGCGACAAGCAGTTCAACTCACCAACTGGGGCAAAAGTAGCGGCTCAAACGGGTGAAAGGGATGTCTCGCGCAACTGGCGACCGCTGCGTTGGGCAACTCGCCCTGCCCGGTATCTCCTCGTCATCGTCGAGCGCGTATCGCGGCTGCGAAACTATCGCCAACCGCCAACCCCCTCCTGCTCAAAGCCGATTGTCAGTGGCGTCGGGTCCAATGGCGTGATGAAGGTGACACATGCGCAGGTGCTGGCGTGGCGGCTGCGGCAGCAGAGTCTGACGCGCGGACGGACGCCCCGGTGGAGCAGCTCGTCGGGCAACTGGCCGGTGTGCAGGCGCAGGTCGCCTCCGCGGCCGAACTCGCCCTGGCGATACGGCAGAAAGAGCCCGCCGTGGCGTCGTCCAGGAGGCGCTCGCGGCCCGTTTCCTGGTCAGGACGTGGGCGATGCGGGGCACGCTGCATCTGCTGCCGGCCGACGGGGCGGCGGCGTATCTGGCGCTGCTGGGGGCGGCGCGTACGTGGGAAAGCCTTCCTGGCAGCGGGCGTTCGGGGTGGATCCGCGGCAGATGGCGGCCCTGGGCGAGGCCGTCGACGAGATCCTCGACGGGCAGGTGCTGACCCGGCAGGAGTTGATCGACGCGGTGCTGGCCCGGCCGGGCCTCGGAGGACTGGGCGAGCAGCTGGCGTCCGGCTGGGGCACCGTCCTCAAACCGCTTGCCTGGACGGGCCGGTTGATCCAGGGCCCACCACAGGGACAGAACGTCACGTTCACCGCGCCGAGCTCCTGGGTGCCCGGGTGGGGAGGGGTGCCGGACCCGGACGAGGCCGCGCCGGCGGTGATCTCGGCGTACCTGGCGGCCCACGGTCCGGCCACACCGGCCACGTTCGACGCCTGGCTGCTGCGCGGCGCGACCCGTAAGGCCGTGCTCCGAGGGTGGTTCGCGTCGCTCGGTGACCGGCTGACACCGGTCGAGATCGAGCCGAGGGCGGCGGCGCGGACGGGGGCGGGGGTGGGGGTACGACGTATGTGCGGAGTGCGGACGTGGCGGAGCTGGCGCGTATCAAGCCGTCGCAGGAGGTGCGGCTGCTGGCGGGTTTCGATCAGTACGTCCTCGGGCCCGGGACGGGCGATACGCGGCTGATCGCCGCCGCGCGGCGCACCCGCGGTCAGCCGCAGCGGGGGCTGGATCTCGCCCGTGGTGGTGCACGAGGGCCGCGTGGCGGGCGTATGGGAGTTCACCGAGGAGACGGTGGACGTGACGTTGTTCGCGGAGCACGGTGCGGTACCGGCCGCGGGGCTGGAGGCGGAGGCCGCCCATCTGGCCCGTTGTACGGGCCGCGAACGGCGGCTGGTGGTGCGGGTGGGGTAGGCGCGCCGCGACCGTGCTCGTGGCTGCCGGGGGCGGTTTGCACCGCTGCCGTGTGGCGAACGTGCAGGTCAGGGCGATTGTCAGACCCTGGTGCAAGACTCAGGACATGAGATGGGCGGTGGTGGAGACGGGCGACGGGGTGCTCGTCTCTGCCCGCTCACTCCGGACGGCCGGGCGGCGGGGCCGGTGGTGAGCGAGCCGTCGCTCGCCGAGGCCGTGCGGTCGCGGCCGGAGGTCGAGCGGTGGGTGTGGCGGTCCACCGCGGAGATCTACCGGCGGCTGCTGGCTGCCGGGGTGCGCGTCGAGCGGTGCTATGACGTGGAGGCGGCGGAGGCGCTGCTGATCGGTCATGAGGAGGGCCAGTCGGGGCAGCCGCGGTCGCTGGCCGCGGCCTGGGCGCGGCTGCGCTCCCTGCCGGTACCGCCGGACGCGCCGCGCGTACGGCGGAGACCCAGCCGTCCCTTTCGAGCCGGGTCCGGTGCCGTTGCGCCCGGTACGGACGAGTTGTCGGCGCTGACGGAGGTCTATGCCGCGCAGGTGGCGCGTACGGCACGGGCCGAGCATCCGGAGCGGATGCGGCTGCTGCTCGCTGCCGAGTCCGCGGGCATGCTGGTGGCCGCGGAGATGGGGCGTACGGGGGTGCCGTGGCGCGCGGACGTGCATCGTGCGCTGCTCGACGAGCTGCTGGGCGAGCGTTTTCCGGGGGGCTGGAGCCACGGCGGATGGCGGAGCTGGCGGACGAGGTGTCCGGGCGTTCGGCCGGGGGCGCGGGTGCGTCCCGACCTGCCGAACGACATCATCAAGGCGTTCGGCCGGGCCGGGATTTCGCTGACCTCCACCGTAAGTGGGAGCTGCAGCAGGTCGATCATCCCGGGTGGCGCCGCTGCTGGAGTACAAGAAGCTCTACCGTCTGCACACGCCCATGGGTGGGCATGGCTGCAGCAGTGGGTGCACGACGGCCGGTTCCGTCCCGAGTACCTGCCCGGAGGCACGGTTTCCGGCCGCTGGACGACCAACGGCGGGGGCGCCCTGCAGATCCCGAAGGTGATCCGCCGGGCGGTGCGCGCCGATCCGGGGTGGCGCCTGGTGGTCGCCGACGCGGCCCAGATGGAGCCGCGGGTGCTGGCCGCCGTTCCCGCGACCGGGGGCTGATGGAGGTGGCCGGCAGCGGCGAGGATCTCTACGCGGACCTGGCCGCCCGCGCGTTCGGGCGGCGACCGGGACCGGGCCAAGCTCGGTCTGCTGGGGGCGATTTACGGCCAGACGTCGGGCGACGCCCTCAAGCACATGGCCGATCTGCGCCGCCGCTATCCGGCGGCCGTGGCGTATGTGGACGACGCGGCGCGCGCGGGCGAGGAGGGGCGCCTGGTGCGCACATGGCTGGGCCGCACCTGCCCGCCCGCCTCCATGGCGCCGCCCGACGAGGCGGTCTGCCCCAGGAGGAGGAGCCGTCCACAGCGTCGGCGCCAGCTCGGCGGCCGCCCGTGCCCGGGGCCGGTTCACCCGTACTTCTTCGTTGTGCGGGCAGCGCCGCCGACTGGGCGTTGCTGCTGCTGGCCGCGTTGCGCCGGACGCTGTGGGCGGGTGGTCTCCGTGCCGAGCTGGTGTTCTTCCAGCACGACGAGATGATCGTGCACTGCCCGCGGAGGAGGCGGCGAGGTGTCCGAGGCCATCACGGCATGGGCCGCGACGGCGGGCCGGACCGCCTTCGGCGAGACGCCCGTCCGTTTCGCCTTCACCGACGGCGGTGGTGGAGTGCTACGCCGAACGCGAAGTGAGGTGCGGGCTCCTCCTCGTGCGGTGGGGGTCTCTCCTGCTCGCGGTCTCCGCTGTTGCGCGCCCGGGTTTTGCCAGGTGCCCCCTCCGCACCTCAACGCTGATAGGACAACGCATATGGCTGAGAAGAGACTCCCTGTGATCGTCCCGCCCGTCGTGCCGTGCATCCCGAACTCGTCCCCTGTCTGGGTCAGTTGAGGCAGTTCTCGGATCCGTACGAGGACATCGAGGCACCCGCGAGAGGTTCCTCGGGCTGCTGGCGCTGCGCCGGCCGATCGGACCGGGGTGAGCAAGCAAGCGGTACGAACATCGCGCGGCCGGACGGGAGCGCCCTCACGGTCGAGGTCTATCGGCCGGAGCGCGCGGGGAGCGCCGGGGGCGCGAAGGTCCGGCGGGTCCGGCGGGACCAGTGGGACTAGCAGGACCGGCGGGGCCAGCAGGACCGGCGGGTCCGGCGGAACCGGCGGACCGGCGGGACCGGCGAGGGAAGACCCGTTGCCCGCTGTGTTGCACTTCCACGGTGGGGCGGATACGCCACCGGCCGCTCGCTGCCCGGTCAGGACCGCTCGGCGATCGCGCTCTGCCGTGAACTGCCGCCATTGTCGTCACCGTGGAATACCGCTCGCTCCGGAGCACCGCTACCCGGCCGGCGTGGAGGAGCTATCTCGCCCTGGAGTGGACGGCCAAGCAGGCGGGCGAATTGGGGATCGACGCGGACCGGATCGCCGTCACCGGCAATTCGGCGGGTGGCGGGCTGAGCGCGGCCGTCGCCTTGATGGCGCGCGACCCGCGGCGGCCCGGCGCTGGTCCATCAGTCGCTCTGCGTGCCGGACGTGGACGACCGCGCCGCCGAGCAGCCGATCCCGGACGTCAGGGAGGACGCGGAAGCCGGCTTCCGGGATCGACGCCCCGCCGAACCCTGGCTGAACAGCCTGCGGACGGTGCGCCTGGCCTGGCAGCACTACCTTCTCTGAGGGGACGACGGTGCCGGACGCCTACGCCTCGCCGGCTCGCGCCACCGACCTCTCCGGCCTGCGGCCGGCGCGTACGTCATGGTCTGTGATCTCGATCCGCTGCGGGACACCGGTCTGGCGTACGCCCGGCGTCTGATGGACGCGGGCGTGCCGGTGACCGTCCGCAACGTCCCCGGCGCCTGGCACGGCTTCGAACTGCACGCTCCGGACACCCGCCTCGCGAGGGAGACGAAGGGGCACTGGAGGGATCAGGTGCGGTCGGCGCTCTATCCGGAGCCGGCGGAAGGGGCGGGGGCGGAAGCCTGAGTGCGCTGCGGCCACTGCGCCGATCCGGGCGCGGTGAGCTGCCTCTCCCCCGGCTACTCGACGGTTGACACTGTTGACGCGGTTGACATCAGGCCACGGGTGATCCGGGTCATCGCCGACACCAGGAGTTCCCGTGGCTGGTCGGGCCGGTCCAGCCACCACAGGGCGAGTCCGTAGAGCGAACTGCGGATCGCCTCGGCCAGCGGCTCGAGTTCGCCCTCGGGCAGACCGGGGGCGAACTCGCGGAGCAGCGCCATGTCCGTCTCGCGCTGCCTGCGCTGCAGTTCACGGTGGAAGTCCTGCACCTCCGCGTCCCCGGTGGTGTCGCGGAACATCATCCGCCAGGTGTACGGATGGCTCTGCACATATCCGAACCAGGCGTCGTACATCGCCCTCATGCGCGTGTCCAGATCCCCCTCGCCGTGCAGGAGTTGCTGGACCGGGGCGGCCGCCAGCTCATCGCGGTGCCGCTCCAGCAGGGCCAGGTGCAGTTCCTGCTTGGAGTCGAAGTGGCGGTAGAGCATGGGCTTGCTCAGGCCGGCCTCGGTGGCGATCTCCCCGATGGTCGTGCCTGCGTAGCCGCGCTCGGCGAACAGCCGGGCGGCGGTGTCCTCGATACGCGTCCTGGCCTCGGCGCGCGCCGCACGCCCCCGGTCGATCTCCCTCATACGCCCCTCGCCACCCCTCATATCCGTCCCTCACGTTTGGCCGATTCCGACTGCTCGATTCCTCTCGCAATCATCGCTGTGATGAAGGATACTAGGTCGTGTACCACTTGGTATACGCATGAGTAACTTACGGGTCGGCTCACCGTGAGGCGCCCGGATACGGGGGTCGCTGTGATCATTTCCCTGCATGTCGCCGACGTGGGAGCGCGCGCCGTGCCCACCCTCCTCCGCACGCGTCTGCATCCGGGCGCCGTTCCCGGGCTGCGCTCCGCCGAGACCACACTGACCGGGGTCATCGCGGCGGCCCACCCAAGCTGCGCCCCGGCCGGGTCGCACTGCTCGCTTCCTGGGAAGGCGACGCCGCACTCGACGGCTTCCTCGAAAAGCACTCGCTGGCGGAACGGCTGGCGGACGGCTGGCACGTACGACTACGGCCCATCCGGATGTCCGGATCGTGGAGCGCAATGCCGGTGGAGGTCGCACCCGGCACCGCGGCGGATGACGACCAGGGGTACGGCGGCGAGCAGGAAGTCGGCGCGTCGGCCGGCCCGGCCGACGGCCCGGTGGCCGTCCTCACCCTCGGGCAGCTCCGCCTTCGTCGCGCCCTGCCGTTCCTCCGCGCCAACTCCGGGCCGCCGGGCGAGCGGCCGCCGATCCCGCGCTGCTCGCGTCCCTCGCCCTGGCCAGACCGCCGCGCTTCGTCAGCACGTTCTCCCTGTGGCAGAGCGTGGACGCGATGCGCCGCTACGCGTACGGCAACGCCCAGCCCGATCACAAGGCAGCGATCCAGGCGCATCAGAGAGCCCCGTTCCACCACGAGGCCGGATTCATACGCTGCCTCCCCTATGCCGCCCGAGGCGCTTTGGACGGCATAGGGGGCCGCTGGCGACTGCTGGTACGACAACGGCAACGGCCACTGCTGCTGCCACGGCCACAGGGAAGCGCACTGATCAAGCACGTGCTGACGGCCGCGGCTCGGGGCAAGGTGTGTTGGTGACCCACCCGACGGGCTTCCATCCCTGGAGAGCGGGTGTGAGCGTGGGGATGAGCGTGGGTTGAGATGAGTGTGGGTGTGGGTGTGGTACAGGTGCGGTGCGGGTGCGGGTGCGGATTCGGGTGCGATACGAGTTGGCGGTGGAAGGGAGTTCGTGGGGATGAGTGCGGAGGCTGAGATGAGTGGTGCGTCAGAGCAGGCGGCGAGCGGTGCCGGGGACGCGGTGGGCCCGTCCGTTGCGCGGACTCGGTGGGTGGTGAGCGGAAGGCCGTGTCCGACGGGGAGTTGGAGCGGATCAATCCGCCGCACCTTGCGCCGCCCACCGGGTTCAGTCACGCCGTCCGGGCCGCACCGGGAACGCTGGTCTTCCTGGCCGGTCAGACCGCCCTGGACGGTTCGGGCCGGATCGTGGGGAGCGGGATCGTCGAGCAGTTCGAGCGCGCCCTGACGAACCTCCTGGACGTCGCGGCAGCCTCCGGGGCGGCGCCGTCGGACCTCGCCAAACTCACCGTCTTCGCCGTCGATATCGAGGACTACCGCGCCGGCACGCTCGCGAGATCGGCCGGGTGTGGAAGCGGCTGGTCGGCAGTGACTACCCGGCGATGGCCGTGATCGGCGCGACCCGGCTCTGGGACGAGGCGGCCCTGGTGGAGATCGAGGGGATCGCCGTGGTGCGGTAAGCTGACCACCGATGGCCGGTAGTTTGGGTAGTGGTAGCTGGGAGGAGACGAACGGTCGGGCGGCCTGGGCTGCCAGTCCGGCGCCTCGCATCTGGCGTCTCGCTTAGCGTTCGTGGAACGCCACCAGGGCACGCGCGTCCGCTGCCGACAAGGTGATGCCGAATGCGGTGGCCAGGAGGTCCGGGAGTTCCTGGGGGCTCACCTCGTGCGCTTCGCGGGTGCCGTCCGGGCGGGTCACGGCGTACTCCCGGCCGATCAGCGTCCTGCGCAGTTCGCGGCTCGGGCGCTGCACCACCATCTGGCGGTGAAGGGCGAGCGGGGGTGGGTGGAGATGTAGTGGTTGAAGACCGCGTAGTCGACGGGGAAGCGGCGTTCGGTCCCGAAGGCGTAGAGCTCGAACCAGTCGTCACGTGGCGGGTTCGGAGCACCCATGCCCCGGCCTCGAGGTCGGCCTCTTTCTCTCGTTTCCTTCTCGTGGACCAGGCCGAAGGTCCACTCCCCTGGTGGGACTCGACGCGTCCCGTAGCGGAAGGGGTTCGAGCAGCCCCTCGGCGCCGAAGCCGACGTCCGTGATCCAGTCCTCACCGTCCAGCTCGACCTTGAGCAGCGCGTGTGTGGCCGGGCGGATGCGCCGGTCGCCATACGGGGCCGGGCGCAGAGGCCGGAGATCCGGAAGCCGAGGCGGTGCAGAGCGGCGGCGTAGAGCAGGTTCTGTTCGTAGCAGTAGCCGCCGCGGCGCTGCGCGACCATCTTGGTCTGCAAGGACTCCAGGTCGAGCGGGACGGGACGACCCAGCACGATCTCGAGGTTTTCAAAGCCGATCGAGGACAGGTGGGCGGCGTGCAGTGCGTGCAGAGTGTCCAGGGTGGGCCGGCGGTCGCCCTCGTAGCCGATGCGGGCGAGATACGCCTCCAGGTCCAGCTGATCACCGCCCAAGCGGTATGGGTACGCACGCTTCGTCTCCCCGTTGACCTGGGTTTTCCCTTTCCGAGGGTAGGAGATCCGTCGCCGCGGTGGGATCGGCTGTTCGTCCTAGGGCTTGCCGCCGAGGCAGCCCGGCTCCGCCCCGGATGAGGCCCGGTGCACGCCAGGACCGGCAGTACACGCCAGGGTCGGCGGTACGCGCCACGACCGGCGGTACGCGCTTGGCGCCCGTACGCGCCAGGGGCGCCCGCGCGCCGGATTCCGGCGGCGCAGGCGCCCTGGTGCTGTTCTTGCCGCCCTCGGCGGTGGTCAGGTGCGTCCGCGGGCCATTCCACCGGGTCCTTCTTGAAGGCCCAGGTCATCTTCGGCTCCATGGCCCAGCGGAACATCCGCTGGACCGGTGGTGTGCAGAGCAGCGTGATGACGGTGCCGGCGGCGAGGGTGAGCAGCACGCGCCCCACGGGGTGTGGACCCAGTGCACGTCGTACCAGTTCCAGAAGCGCGATCCTTTGCAGGAACCCGTGGAGCAGATAGCCGTACAGGGTGCCGCGCCCAGCGCCGTGCACCACATCGTGCGGCCCGGTACCCATGCGAAGAAGCACGCCACCAGTACCAGCGAGCACCCGAACATCGCCAGCGTCATCACCGCACCGCTCACCACGGAGCGCCCAGTTCCTGTGCCATCCCGGTGGTAGAACCAGGCGGCGTTCATACGCGGGCCGCCCAGTACGCGAAGACCAGTGCACCCGCGAAGACGGGGACGGCCGCGATCCGGGCCTTCTTGCGACGGACCAGCCTGAAGTGTTCGGGCCGCAGCGACAGCCCGATCACGAAGAACGGGAGGAACTGCAGCACCCGCTGGAGGTCCAGGTCATCGCCGATGTCCGGGGAGACGGACGCGAGGACGGCGATGGTGAGCGCCAGCGGTACGGGCCAGCGCACGATCTTCCACAGCGGGGTGGTCAGCCGCCAGATGAACAGGGCCAGCAGGAACCAGGTCAGATACCAGGGATCCGTAAGGCTTATCGGGTAGTGCGGGTCGTCATCCGCCCACTTCTTGAAGAAGGTATAGGCGACTTCGAAGAGGATGTACGGCACGGCGACGCCGGTAATCAGCCGCTGCAAACGGTCCTTGCGCATATCGAAACTGCGCGAGAAATAGCCGAGATGATGATGAAGGCCGGCATATGGAACGCGTAGACGGTGATATACAGCGCCGCCGCGGACCGGCTGCCGTCGCGCAGCGGCTCCCACGAGTGCCCCATCGCGACCAGCACGATGGCCAGGTACTTCGCGTTGTCGAAGAACGCGTCGCGCGACTTCGGCTTGGCGCCGCCCGCGGCCTGGGCACGGGTGCCGGCCTTGGCGTCGACGGTGCCGTCGTGCGCGGCGCGGCCCGTCCCCGGCCCTTGGCGCGGCCCCGGGGCCTGGCGTGCGAGGCCGAGCCGGGAGCCGTCCGTCCGCCGGTGCCGCGGAACGTTCCGCCACCGACCCGTCCGCCATGACCCCGTCGCTCAGGGCCCGTTCACCCATGGAGTGTTCACCCATGGAGCGCTCGGACACGGACGACTCCGAGGCAGCGGGCGCCATCGTCGTCGCGGCCGTCGCTGCTGCCGGGGAGGCGTAGGAGGACGAGTGCGGGGACGAGTGCGGGGACGAGTGGGGGGATGCATACGAGGACGCGGAGGAATGCGGCGCGGAGTACGAGGAGGCGTACGGGGCGCCAGCCCCGGAGCCGTCGTTCGTGCCGTTCGGCGTCT
Organism: Streptomyces endophytica; assembly: GCF_026153355.1. Lineage (GTDB taxonomy): Bacteria > Actinomycetota > Actinomycetes > Streptomycetales > Streptomycetaceae > Streptomyces > Streptomyces endophytica. Next base: position 1,612,989 of record NZ_CP110636.1, read on the forward strand.
GCCGCGGCGGTGGGAGCGGGACCCGCCGTTGGCCGTATACCGGAAAATCGTTGTTCAAGAAGCCTCCCGGAACGGGCCCACGGGAGAAGCCGGAAGCTGGCCCGCGCGGGCCGCAAATCGGAACCCAAAAGCCAAATCCTGCGTCTTAGTTCTTTTACGGGAAGGGTGGCGGCGTCGAACATCCCAGGCACCTTAGCTGCGCGGCGGGAATCGCGTAAATCCCCGCCTGGCGCGGCCACCCGGCACCCATCCACCCTCCACAGCACCTTCACGCACCGTCAGGGGCCGGAGCCGGCCGGCGCACCGTCGGCGACGCCACCGCTATTCAATAACACCTTCGATTCCCCTGGCGCGCACGGACCGCGCGGTGGTGTTCTTCGCCACGTCCAGGCGTAGACCTGCAAGGGGCGCCCGTGCGGGCCGCGCAGCCGGTGGACCGCGCCGCCAGCCAGCGCGAACTCAGCGCCGACATACGGGGGTTTGATCTGATCGGCGAAGCGGGCATAGGCCGCCAGTTTGTGCACATCGGGCGCTCCAGGATTCCCGTACGCACCTGTGGCACCAGTTCGTGCACGGCCTTCACGGTGGTCACGCTGAAGCTCTGCACCACCAGTCGGCTCCGCACATGGTCGCGATCCAGCCAGCCACGGGACCGCAGTTCCCGGACGACCTGGGCCTCGATTCCGGGATAGTCCTTAGGGGACTTGATCTCCAGCAGAAGGCGCTGCCCATTACGGTCCAGGCGCCGCAGATAGGCGGCGAGGGTCGGGATCCGCTCCCCCGCGAACCGCTTGCCGAACCAGCTCCGGCATCCAGCCGCGCCATCTCGGCGGCCGTGAAGTCCCCCACTCGCCAGGGCGCGCCCGGGAAACACCTTCGCGGCGTCGGTGGTCCGGTCGAGCGTGGTGTCGTGCATCACCACCAGCCGGCCGTCCTTGGGTGCGCTGCACGTCGTTCTCCACCCATATGAGGCCGCGGCGATGTGCCGCGTCCACGGCGGCCAGCGTGTTCTCCGGCGCGTAACGGGAGGCGCCGCGGTGCGCGATGACCATGGCGGCGGGGGTGCCGGGCCCGGCCCGCGCCCGCTGCTCACGGCGACGTCCGCGTACTCCTCCGGCCCCGACGCCATGGCCGACGACGACATCGCCGCCGTCACCAGATACGCGACTCCGGCGGCGGGTATTCGCAACGATCTCCGAAGCATGCCGCAGCCTCCCGCTCGGCCGCGCACGCCGGGCCCCCGCCACGTAGGCCGTGGACGCAGAGGACTCGTAGACCTTCAACGTGCCTGCGGCCCGGCGGGTCGGCCACACGGACGGTCCGGTGAGGGGCGGGCGCGGGCGCTGCGCCACTGGCTCGCCGCGGCGCCTCTCCGCAGGTTTCCCCAGGTTTCCCAGGTCAGAGCCGGTGCTGAGAGGAGGGAGCGAAATGAGCGGGGAGGCCGGTGAACGGCCTGCGGGCACGCGTCCATTCCGGACCCGGCGGCCGCATCCGTGAGGCCGCGCCCGGCGCCTCGCCAAGCGCCGGGTTCTGCGGTATGCCGGGGGCGGTGCGGTATGCCGGTGCGGTGCGGTATGCCAGTGCGGTGCGGTACGGCACCACGGCGCGGTTCGGGCCGCATGGGGCCGCCCCCGTACGCGCCACCCGCCGTCCCCGCACCCGCCGCACCCGCCGTACGCCGACACGCCGGGAGTGCCGATGGAGCCGCGCCTGCGTTCCTTCCGTCGTGGTGACGGACCCGCCGTAGTGGGGCCTGGTGCCGGAGCGCCCCTGAGGACCGATCACCGCCGCCCGTTTCCGCACGCTGATCCTGCTCGATCCGAATTTCGACCCCGAGGGACTACGGGTGGCCGATCTCGGTGGTCAGGTCGTCGGCGCGCATATGCGGTCCGCCGCCGCACCCCGCTGGCGGCACCGATCTGGAACCACAGGATGGCTGGATCCTTTTCTTCTTCTCCGCCGGTCGGGCCTTGATGCGCGTGGCAGACCTGCGGCTCCCGAGCGCCCCGCCGCGATCAAGGCTGCTTCCGTCGGGAATCACGCAACCCGCTCACGTCGTCGCCGCATCCGCTGACCAACAAGCCCCAGGCCGAAGTCACTTCGGCCTGGGGTACAGCGTCGATACGACACAAGGTTCCCAAGCTCTGGCTGTACCACCATGATGAACCAGCGTGAAGGACTTTGTGATTCCTCTCGTAGTCGCTGTGATCGGGTTAGCCGCTACCGGGCTGGGAGCCATTGTTGGAGCGCGAGCAACCAAGTTCGGTGCCGAGAAAAGCGCGAGGCAGTCCGACGGCAGGTTCAGGACCAGGGCGCCGTGGAGCACGGTCATTGGCTAAGACAGCAGCGCTTCAATACTTATGAGAGCTTCCTCGAAGCCTGGGACGAGTGTCTACGTCTTACCCAAGCATCCGCAGAAGCTGACGCCCCAGACTCAACGGGCCTCGAGGATCTTCGGTTGGCCGCAGACCGTATGGCGGAGCGCGCACGACGCATCGCAATCTGGGCCCTCCTGAAGTCACGCATGCAGCTGAGTCCCTGGCGGAGTCGATGCAGGAAGACGTCAAAGTTGCCGTCGGTTCATCGAGGTGGCCGAAGCTGCGGTAGCAGAGGTCGACGGACACCCGATACCCACCGAGGCTGCGTCGAGGCGACGGAGGAGATGCGGCGGCGCAACCATCAGCTTGTAGAACTTGTAACCGCCCATCGAAGTCAGGGGCGTGACATGCGCGAGCTAGATGGCCACCCCTCCTACAGGCGGCAATGGAGGGCATGGAGCGATATCGGCAGGCTTCTGGAGAGGCACGGGAAGCGCTGAGCGCGAACTTTGAGCGAATCTCCGCTGCTGCGAGCGAGGCGTTCTCAATGGGGGAGGTACTCCTACGCAACAAGCAAGCGCGAGAACTCAGCCGGGAACGGTTCACGAGCGCCGCACGGGAGGCCCTCAGCAAGGCGTCCCCCCCGACCTCCGATTGGATCGATGAGTAGCCAATCCATGCGCTTCTAGCTCTACAGCGGCCCCGGCTGGAAGCCCCTCGGTGCCCGTCTGAACGCATGACTGAGACCAAGACTGAGACCGCTGACAGGCACACTGCCACTTTCGGCGCCCGTCCTAATATCGCTGAACGAGAAAAACCCAGGTCGGAGTAGATCCGACCTGGGGTTCAAGATGAGCCGCCTTCGGGATTCGACCGAGACCTACGCATTACGAGTGCGTTGCTCTGGCCAACTGAGCTAAGGCGGCGTGGTGCGCGGCCCAGTCTACACACAGTGAGGGGTGGTCCGTAACCGATTGCGGGGTGGTCAGAGGTGGGCGGGTGGGGTGTGGGGTGGGTCACGCGGTAGGCCGGGGTGCGGTCAGGTGCAGCGCTTGTTCTTGGGCGGGGTGTGCCGGTCAGGAGGTAGCTGTTGATCGCGTTGTCGATGCAGCTGCTGCCGCGGCCGTAGGCGGTGTGGCCGTCGCCCTCGTAGGTGAGGAGGGTGGCGCTGGAGAGCTGGGCGGCGAGGGCTGGGCCCAGGCGTACGGGGTGGCCGGGTCGCGGGTGGTGCCGACGACGACGATCGGGGCGGCGCCCTTGGCGGGGATGCGGTGAGCCGTGCCGGTGGGCTTGACCGGCCAGTACGCGCAGCTCAGCGCGGACCAGGCGAAGCTCTCGCCGAACACCGGGGAGGCCTTGCGGAAGGCGGGGAGGGCGGCGCGGACCTGGTCGAGGCCGGTGAAGGGGGGCGCCAGGTCGAGGCAGTTGACGGCGGGGTTCGCGTACATCTGGTTGGCGTACTTGCCGCTGGGGGCGCTCGTAGTAGCTGTCCGAGAGGGTGAGCAGTCCGCGGCCGTTGCCCGCCTCGGCCTGGGCGAGGTATTCGCGCAGGACCGGCCAGGCGCGCTGGTCGTACATCGCGGCGATGACGCCCGTGGTGGCCAGGGATTCGGTGAGCTTGCGGGCCTCGCCCGTCTCCGCCGGGTGGGCGTCGAGCTTCTTGAACAGGGCGGCGAGCTGCTTGCCGGCGTCCGCGGCGTTCTTGTGGCCGAGCGGGCAGTCCTTCTTCTTGACGCAGTCCGCGGCGAACGCGGTGAAGGCGGTGTTGAAGCCCTTGGTCTGGTCGAGGTTGATCCTGCGGGAGTCCAGCGCGGGTCCATGGCGCCGTCCAGCACGATGCGGCCGGTGCGGGAGGGGTAGAGACCGGCGTAGGTGGCTCCGAGGAAGGTGCCGTAGGAGGCGCCGACGTACGTCAGCTTCTTGTCGCCCAGGACGGCGCGCAGGACGTCCATGTCACGGGCCGCCTCGATCGTGGAGACGTGCCGGAGCACCTTGCCGGAGCGGGCCTGGCAGCCCTTGGCGAAGTCGCGGTACGCGGTGACGAGCTTGCTGACCTCGGCCGGTGTGTCCGGGGTCTGGTCGGTCTGGGTGTAGCGGTCCATCTGCTGGTTGGTGAGGCACTCGACCGGTTCGCTGCGGGCCACGCCGCGCGGGTCCATCGCCACCATGTCGTAGCGCGCGCGGACCGACGCGGGCTGCGGGGCGTACTGCTGGAGGTAGTCGATCGCCGAACCGCCGGGGCCGCCCGGTTGACCATGAGGGAGCCGAGCCGGCTGCCGGGGCCGGTGGCCTTCTTACGGGCCACCGCGAGCTTCAGGTCGGTGGCCGCGGAGGGGTGCGCGTAATCCAGGGGGGCCTTCATCGTCGCGCACTCGAAGCGGCGACCCCGCAGGGATGCCAGCTGAGCTTCTGGTCGTAGTACGGGCGCAGGTTGGCCGGGATGCGGCCGGCAGGGGCCGGAGGGTGGCGTCATCGGCGGGCCGCTGGGCGCCGGCCTCCGTCGTACGGCGGACGACGCATGGGCATCGGGGGACGAACTGCCCGAGGAGCAGCGGAGATCAGCAGAGCGGTGGCCGCCGCGACGGCGGCGGAGGTGCGGAGCAGACGGCTGGTGGCCATGGACGGTCCCTTGGTCGCGGTCCCTGAAAGCTGGAGCCTGGTCTGGTAGCCGGGAGAGCCGGTGGTCGGGGTGGTGGATACCTCGTGGTGGTGGGGCTCGGGTGGTGCTTCTCGGTGGTGCTTCTCGTGCTTGGGCGGTGCTTCGGTGGCTTCGGTGGCGCTTCGGTACTACTTCGGCGGTGCTTCGCCACTGCTTCGGTGGTGCTGAAGAGCGGGTGCGGGTGGGCTGTTGGCAGTCCTGAGCGGTGGCTGGTCGGGTGGGCGGGGGTCCGCTGCGGCTTTACGGGGCGGGGCGGGTGGTCAGCCGGCGCGGAGGGCGGCGGTCATCGCCTCGACCGCCAGGAGGGGGGCGACGTTGCGGTCCAGGGCCTCGCGGCAGGCGATCACCGCTTCTATCCGGCGGAGGGTGCGCTGGGGGGTGGAACCGGCGGCGATGCGCTCCAGGCTGTCGCGCACCTCGTCGTTGGCGAGCGGCACCGAGGCGCCATCTGGAGGGCGAGGACATCGCGGTAGAAACCGGTGAGGTCGACCAGGGCCAGGTCGAGGCTGTCGCGCTGGTGCGGGTCGCGCGGCGTTTCTGCTTGTCCTGGAGCTCCTTCATGGCGCCGGCGGTGCCGCGGGGCAGCCCGGCCGCCCGTCCGGCGGCGGCGCCGAGCGCGGCGCGCAGCTCCTCGGTCTCCTTGGTGTCGACCTCCTCGGCGACCTGCTTGGCGTCTCCCCCGCGGCGTCGATCAGCTCCTGGGCGGCCTTGAGGCAGCCCCCGATGTCGTCGATGCGGAGCGGGAGCTTCAGGACGGCGGCGCGGCGGGCGCGGGCGCGCTCGTCGGTGGCCAGGCGGCGGGCCCGGCCGATGTGGCCCTGGGTCGCGCGGGCGGCGCGGTCGGCGGCCTCCGGGGCGATGCCGTCGCGGCGGACGAGGACGTCGGCGACCGCGGCGACCGGCGGGGTCCGCAGCGAGAGGTGGCGGCAGCGGGAGCGGATGGTGGGGAGGACATCCTCGATGGAGGGCGCGCAGAGCAGCCAGACCGTACGGGGCGCGGGCTCCTCGACGGCCTTGAGGAGGACGTTGCCGGCGCCTTCGGTGAGGCGGTCGGCGTCCTCCAGGACGATCACCTGCCAACGGCCGCCGGCCGGGGAGAGCGAGGACCGGCGGACCAGGTCGCGGGTCTCCTTCACGCCGATGGAGAGCAGGTCCGTACGGACGATCTCGACGTCGGCGTGGGTGCCCACCTGGTGGTGTGGCAGCCGTCGCAGAAGCCGCAGCCCGGGGCCCCGCCGAGGGCGCGGTCGGGGCTGACGCACTGCAGGGCGGCGGCGAAGGCGGCGCGGCGGTGGCCCGGCCGGAGCCGGGCGGGCCCGTGAACAGCCAGGCGTGCGTCATCTGGGAGGCACCGCCCCGCTCGCCCGCGGGCGGCGTGCCGGTCCGGTCCTGAGCTGCCCGGCCCGGCCCGCCGCTTCGGCGGTGACGAGGGCGTCCCGCGTCCGGCGGCAGCGGCCAGCTGAGCCGTCACCCGCTCCTGGCCGACCACGTCGTCCCACCCGCCATCGCTGCCGCCGTCCCTCTTCTCCGGTGCCTTCGTGTCTGTGACCGCCGGTCGCCGCCGCGGCCGGGATCGCCGTCCGCGCGTCGCCCGCGACCTGACCATTGTGGTGCAACCCACTGACAAACGAATCCGGAAGCCGGCGCCGGGGCGGCCGGACGGGGCCGCGCGGACCCCGTCGGCCGCCCCGGGAGCCTGCGCACGAGCCCGCGGAAGGCGCGAAAAGGCCGTGGCCGCAGTGTTCCCACTGCGGCCACGGCCCGTGCCTGCCACGACGTCCGCGACGGCTCCCGTCCGGGCTAGCGGCGCCGGCCCCGGCCCCGCGACGGCCGTCGTCGCCGCGCCGTCGTCCGCGTCCTCGTCGTCACGCGGCCCGAGCAGTTCGTCGGCGAGCGTGGGCAGATCGTCCAGCGGGGTCTCTTCCGCCCATTCGGGTCGCCGGCGGGCGCGCGGCGGGTCTCCGACGGGTGACCCGTGGACGGGTCGATCTGCGGGAGTTCGCGGGTGCGCTCGGCGCCCGACTCCGGGGCCGAGGCGCCGCTCGGCGTCTCCTTGCGGAACATCCACGACGGCACCCGCTCGGTGGGGTCCTCGCCCCGGGTGTCCCCGCGCCTGCCAGTCGTTCCGGCCCTGCCGGTCGTTCCGCTGCTCCGCGGGTGTCCTGGTGCCAGGCGTCCTGACCACCCTGCCGGGTGTCCCGTACGGGCGGCAGGACGGCCGTCTGCTCGGCGTCGGTGCCCGCGTCGGGGCCGGCGTCGCGGACCGACGGCAGCACCGCCGTCTCGTCCGCCGCGCCGGGCGCGTTGCCGCCCCGCGCCTCGGGCCGCGGCAGCGACTCCGTCCGCTCGTGCGGCTCGACACCCGCCTGACCGGCACCGCCGAACCGGAACCGGAGGTTTTCCGACCCGGAACCGGACGCTCCCGAACCCGACGTCGCCGGCCCGGACGAGGAGCCGTCCCCGCTCTCCTCCCTCAGCCGCTTCCGCAGGTCCGCCACCGGCGTCTCCTTGGTGGGCGCCTCCGCGGCCTCGGCCTCGGCAGCCGCCTCGGCCGCCGCCTTCGCCTCCGCCGCGGCCGCCGCCTCCGCTGCCGCGATCCGGGCCTCTTCGGCGCGGACCAGGGCCTCCTCGGCCTTGCGCTGCTTCTCCAGGCGGCGTTCCTCGGCCTCCTTGCGCAGCCGGGCCTGCTCCTCGTGCTGCTTGCGCAGCCGCTCCTGCTCGGCCTGGCGGGCCCGCTCCTCGGCCTCCCGGCGCTGCCGCTCGGCCTCGGCCGCCTGGCGGGCCTCCTCGGCGCGCTGCCGGGCCTCCGCCGCCTGGCGGGCGGCCTCCAGCGCCTTGGCCTGCTCGCCTCCTGGCGCTTGCGCTCCTCTTCCTCGGCGCGCAGCTTGGCGAGCTGCTCCTGGCGCTCCCGCTCCAGGCGCGCTTCCTCGGCCTTGCGCGCGGCCTCCTCCTCGGCCCGGCGGCGGGCCTCCTCCTCGGCCGCCCTACGGGCCTCCTCCTGGGCCTTGGTCTCGGCCTCGGACAGCGGAAGCACCTGGTCGAGGCGGTGCCGTACGACGGTGGTGACGGCCTCGGGGTCCTGACCGCGTCGACGACCAGATAGCGCGCGGGGTCGGCGGCGGCCAGGGTGAGGAAGCCGGCCCGGACCCGCTGGTGGAACTCGGCGGGCTCGGACTCCAGCCGGTCGGGCGCCTCGGTGAAGCGCTCCCGGGCGGTCTCGGGGAGATGTCGAGCAGGACGGTCAGGTGCGGGACGAGGCCGTCCGTTGCCCAGCGGTTGATCCGGGCGATCTCCGTGGGGGCGAGGTTCCGCCCGGCGCCTGGTAGGCCACCGAGGAGTCGATGTACCGGTCGGAGATGACGACCGCGCCGCGCTCCAGGGCGGGCCGGATGACGCTGTCCACGTGCTCGGCGCGGTCGGCGGCGAACATCAGCGCCTCCGCCCGGTCGGACAGCCCGGTCGTCGCGACGTCCAGGATGATCGAGCGCAGTCGCTTGCCGATGGCGGTGGCGCCCGGCTCGCGGGTCACCACGACCTCGTGGCCCTTGTTGCGGATCCACTCGGCGAGCGCCTCGACCTGGGTGGACTTGCCGGCCCCGTCGCCGCCTTCGAGTGCGATGAAGAAGCCGGTGGGCGCGGGCGCCTGCGCCGGGTCGCCGCCGCGCAGCGCCTCCCGCAGGTCGCGGCGGAGCGGGACGCCGTGCCGGTCGTCGACCTTGCCGAGGACCAGGACGGCGACCGGCAGCAGCAGCGCGCCGGTGAGCATCAGGGTGTAGGCGGCGCACCGTAGGCGAAGTCGAAGGTGTCGTTGCCCAGGTGGTGCGGCCCGATGAGGGCGGCGAGCAGCGGCGCCACGATGGCGGCCAGCGCGATCGCGAGCCGTACGACGGCCTGCAGGTGCTCGGTCGTACGGGCGGTCCGGGACTCCTCGGCCTCCTGGTCCAGCAGGACGTGCCCCGTATTGGCCGCGATGCCGGCGCTGACGCCGGCCAGCAGCGCGAGGACGAGGACGGTCGTCGGGTCCGGGACCAGGCCATGGCCAGCAGGGCGACGCCGGTGGCGGCCACCGCGAGGGCGAGCAGCCGGCGCCGGGAGAGCGCGGCAGCACCCGGTGGGCGCCGCGGATGCCGGCGGCCGTACCGCCGGTGAGGGTGAGCACCAGGAGGGCGAAGGAGGCCGGTCCGCCCGCGAGGTCGTAGGCGTGCAGCACGGCCAGCGAGACGGCCGCGGCGATCCCGGCGGCGACCGCCGCACAGGCCGTGACCAGCAGCGGGATGGCGCCCGTACGGCCTTGTCGGCGCCGGCCGGCTCGCCCTGCGCGGACTTCGCGGCCTTCGGGCGGCGCAGCCCCTCCAGGGGGGAGCGCGGCCGCGGCGTCTGCCCACCGGGGAGCTCGATGAAGTACAGGATCGACACGGAGGCGGCGAACAGGCCGGCCGCCACATAGGAGGCGAGCGCCACCTGGTGGAGCTGGAACCAGTCGATGCCGGTGCCCAGGAGCTTGCTGATGAGGGTGACGACCACCAGGGGGCGGGCCGCGATCGGCAGGGAGATGAAGGTGGTGCGCAGCGAGAGGCGGCGCAGGGCGTCCAGGTTGTCCGGCAGCGGCCGGACCGCGGCGCCCTCGGGCGGCGGCGCGGGCAGCAGGCCGGGCGCCGCGCTCTCCCTGGCGACGGTCCAGAAGCGCTCGGCGACGCCGGTGACGAAGACGGTGACCAGGACCCAGGCGAGGGCGTTGCCGGGGGCCCAGTCGATCCAGAGGGGGGCGATGACCAGCAGTGCGAGCCGCAGCACGTCCGCGGCGATCATCGTCCAGCGGCGGTCCAGCGGCCCGGAGGGCGCCGTGAGCGCGGACAGCGGGCCCAGGAGGACGGCCCCGAAGAGCAACGTCGCCAGCATCCGGGTACCGAAGACCGCGGTGACCGCGAGGGCGGCACCGCGATAGCCGCCGCCGAAGACGGCCTCACCCCCAGCGGCACGTACAGCGCCGCCTGCAGGGCGAGCACCACCAGGACAAGCATGGACAGGGCATCGCCGATGCCCCCGACGAACTGGGCGCTCCACAGCCGCTTCAGTGGGGGGAAGCGCAGCAGGGCTCGCACGGCGCGCTCGCGGGAATCCGCCGCTAGGGCGCCAGAAGTGGGGGTCACGACCGTTGGCTGCTCGGCACGCGTCATCCCGCCAGCCTATCGGGAGGGCGCACACCGTCGAGCGCCGCCCGTACAAACGGGCGGGCACGACGGAACGCATCCGTCGTGCCCGCCCGCACACCATGCCTGACCAGGGGCGCAGGGCCCCGGTCCCGGTGGGCCTCAGTCCTCCGCCGAAGCCGCCGTCTTCTTCGCCGCCGCGGTCTTCGCGGTGGCCTTCTTGGCGGTCGTCTTCTTCGCGGTGGTCTTCTTGGCCGCGGTCTTCTTCGCCACCGTCTTCTTGGCGGCCGTCTTCTTCGCCGGCGCCTTCTTCGCCGTCTTCTTCTTCGCCGGCCCCTTGGCGCGCTTCTCCGCCAGCAGCTCGTAGCCGCGCTCGGGGGTGATCGTCTCGACGTCGTCGTCCCGCCGCAGCGTCGCGTTGGTCTCGCCGTCGGTCACGTACGCGCCGAACCGGCCGTCCTTGACCACCACCGGCTTGCCGCTGACCGGGTCCGTGCCCAGCTCCTTCAGCGGCGGCTTGGCGGCAGCCCGCCCGCGCTGCTTGGGCTGGGCGTAGATCGCCAGCGCCTCGTCGAGGGTGATCGTGAAGAGCTGTTCCTCGTTCTCCAGGGAGCGCGAGTCCGTGCCCTTCTTCAGGTACGGGCCGTAGCGGCCGTTCTGCGCGGTGATCTCCACGCCCTCGGGGTCCTTGCCGACGACGCGCGGCAGCGACATCAGCTTGAGCGCGTCCGCCAGCGTCACGGTGTCCAGGGACATCGACTTGAAGAGCGAGGCGGTGCGCGGCTTGACCGCGTTCTTGCCGGTCTTCGGGGTGCCCTCGGGGAGGATTTCGGTGACGTACGGGCCGTAGCGGCCGTCCTTGGCGACGATCTGGTGGCCGCTCTCGGGGTCCATGCCCAGCTCGAAGTCGCCGCTCGGCTTGGCGAGCAGCTCCTCCGCGTACGCCACGGTCAGCTCGTCGGGCGCGAGGTCCTCGGGCACGTCGGCGCGCTGGTGGCCCTCACTGTCCTTCTCACCGCGCTCGACGTACGGGCCGTAGCGGCCGACCCGCAGCACGATGCCCTCGCCGACCGGGAAGGACGAGATCTCCCGGGCGTCGATCGCGCCCAGGTCCGTGACCAGCTCCTTGAGCCCGCCGAGGTGGTCGCCGTCGCCGTTGCCGGCGTCCGACGCGGCACCCACCGCACTCGCGTCCTCGCCCTCGCCGAAGTAGAAGCGCCGCAGCCACGGCACGGCCTGCGCCTCACCACGGGCGATGCGGTCGAGGTCGTCCTCCATCTTGGCGGTGAAGTCGTAGTCGACCAGCCGGCCGAAGTGCTTCTCCAGGAGGTTGACCACCGCGAAGGAGAGGAAGGAGGGGACGAGCGCGGTGCCCTTCTTGAAGACGTAGCCGCGGTCGAGGATGGTGCCGATGATCGACGCGTACGTCGACGGGCGGCCGATCTCCCGCTCCTCCAGCTCCTTGACCAGCGTGGCCTCGGTGTAGCGGGCGGGCGGCTTGGTGGCGTGCCCGTCGGCGGTGATCTCCCGGGCGGCCAGCGCGTCGCCCTGGGCGACCTGCGGCAGCCGGCGCTCGCGGTCGTCCAGCTCGGCGTTGGGGTCGTCGGCGCCCTCCACGTAGGCCTTGAGGAAGCCGTGGAAGGTGATGGTCTTGCCGGACGCGCTGAACTCGGCGTCCCGGCCGTCGGCGGAGGTACCGCCGATCTTGACGGTGACGGAGTTACCGGTCGCGTCCTTCATCTGGGAGGCGACGGTCCGCTTCCAGATCAGCTCGTAGAGCTTGAACTGGTCGCCGGTCAGCCCGGTCTCGGCGGGCGTGCGGAAGCGGTCGCCGGAGGGGCGGATCGCCTCGTGCGCCTCCTGCGCGTTCTTGACCTTGCCGGCGTACGTGCGCGGCTTGTCCGGCAGGTAGCCGGCGCCGTACAGCTGCGTCACCTGCGCCCGGGCCGCGGCGACCGCGGTGTCCGAGAGCGTGGTGGAGTCCGTACGCATATAGGTGATGAAGCCGTTCTCGTACAGCTTCTGCGCCACCTGCATCGTCGCCTTGGCGCCGAAGCCGAGCTTACGGCTGGCCTCCTGCTGGAGGGTCGTGGTCCGGAACGGCGCGTACGGGGAGCGCCGGTACGGCTTGGACTCCACGGAGCGCACCGAGAAGTCGGTGTTCTCCAGGGCGGCGGCGAGCGCGCGGGCGTTCGCCTCGTCCAGGTGGAGCACATCGCTGTTCTTGAGCTGACCGTTGGGGCCGAAGTCGCGGCCCTGCGCGACGCGGCGGCCGTCGACGCTGTTCAGGCGCGCGGTCAGCGTCGAGGGGTCGCTGGAGTCACCGGCCCGCCCGGTGGAGAAGGTGCCGGTCAGGTCCCAGTACTCGGCGGAGCGGAAGGCGATGCGCTCGCGCTCCCGCTCGACGACGAGACGGGTCGCCACGGACTGCACCCGGCCGGCCGACAGCCGCGGCATGACCTTCTTCCACAGGACCGGCGAGACCTCGTAGCCGTAGAGGCGGTCGAGGATCCGGCGGGTCTCCTGGGCGTCGACCAGCTTCTGGTTCAGATCGCGCGGATTGGCGACGGCCTCGCGGATCGCGTCCTTGGTGATCTCGTGGAACACCATGCGGTGGACCGGGACCTTGGGCTTGAGGATCTCCTGGAGGTGCCAGGCGATGGCCTCGCCCTCGCGGTCCTCATCGGTGGCGAGGTAGAGCTCGTCGGATTCGGCCAGCAGCTCCTTGAGCTTTTTGACCTGGTCCTTCTTGTCACTGTTCACCACATAGATGGGCTGGAAATCGGCGTCGACGTTCACCCCGAGCCGGGCCCAGGGCTCGCCCTTGTACTTCGCCGGCACCTCCGCCGCGCCGTTGGGCAGGTCACGGATGTGCCCCACGCTGGCCTCGACCACATAGCCAGGGCCGAGGTAGCCCTTGATCGTCTTCGCCTTGGCAGGCGACTCGACGATGACAAGTCGGCGGCCGCCGCCCTTCGTGGCTTCGTTGGTCGGGGACAACTTCGCTCTTCTCTCCGGTCGACGCGGAAAATGCCCCCCGGCCGGATGCGGGGGCGCACTGCGGTGACGCTTGACGCTGCGGAGTGTGACGGTACCTCCCGCCCCCGTGTCAAACGGAAAAACCCCGCAACGCCACTCGAACGGTAACCCGACTACATGCCTTCATGCCGCCTGGACCACCTCAGCCGCCCACCACGGGTCCGGCACGCGCCATCTGGATCATGACGGCCCCGCGGCACCTCCCGGAGGCCCGCGCATGATCCGGATCCGCGGTCCGCGTGCCGCCGAGGCGACTGTCACAAGGCGGCCCCGGATCCTGTCATCGCCTTGATACGTCAGGTGAGCCTGCTGGCAGGATGGGCGCAGGATGGACACGGCACGGCCCACCGCTCGGGCCGGATACCGCCGTCGTCACGTGACACTCTCGGGGGGAATCTCACCCATGGCGAACCAGTACCCCGGACCGCCACCGGAGCAGCCCGGCCAGCCCGCTCAGCCCGGCCAGAATCCGTACGCCACGCCGCCCGGCCCGGCCGACTCCGCCTACGGCTATCCCCAGGGCGGCAGCCCCGGCGCGCCCGGGTACGGCTATCCGCAGCCCGGCTCGACGCCCCCGCCACCCGGATTCCCGCCCCCCGGCGCTCCGGCCGGCCCCCCGCCGCCGGGTCCCGGCGGCTTCCAGGCCGGTCCGCAGCCCGCCGGGATGGCGCTGTCGCTCGGGGACATCGCGGTGAGCGGCGACACGATCACGACGCCGACCGGGTCGATGCCGCTCAAGGGCGCCGTGTGGACCGCGACGGACATGTCGCGGACCGAGGAGAAGATGCCGGCCCACGCGGTCGTGCTCGCCATCATCTTTTTCTTCTTCTGCCTGCTGGGGCTGCTCTTCCTGCTGATGAAGGAGCGCACGACGACCGGCTTCGTGCAGGTCACGGTCGCCAGCGGCGGCCGGCACCACTCCACGATGGTCCCGGTGCAGTCGCGCGAGCAGGTCATGTTCGTGCTCAACCAGGTCAACTACGCACGGTCGTTGAGCGTGTGAGCGACGTGCAACGGTCCGGGCCGCCCTCCGGGGCGGCGATCCGGAGCCGCACCGTCCGGCGGGCGTCGCTCGCCCTCGCCGCCGGTGCGGCGGCCGCCGTCTATCTCTGGCACACGAATCCGCACCAGTCCGGGCAGGTGCTGATCCCCTGCCCGTTCCGGCTGATGACCGGGGTGTTGTGCCCGGCGTGCGGCGGCACACGGATGGCGTACGACCTGTTGCACGGCGAGGTGGTGCGGGCCTTCCACGACAACGCGGTGCTGCTCGTCCTGGGCGTGCCGGCGATCGCGTACGTCCTGCTGCGCTGGCTGGTCCAGGGGCTGCGCGGACGCGCCTACCGGCTGCAGCTCACGGGCCGCGGCAATGCCGTGGTGTTCGGCATCGCCGCGGCGTGGATGCTCGTCCGCAATCTCGCCGGCTGACGCCCGGCGGCCTCAACGGACGGTGACGGTGAGCGCCGGGTTCAGCGGACGGTGACGGAGGCTTCCGGGGTCAGCGGACGGTGACGGAGACCACCGGCGAGACGGTCTTGGCCGCGGCGATGCGGAGCTGGTTGACGCCCTTGATGCCGAGCTTGACCCGCACCGAGTAGGCACCGCTCTTGGCGATCGGGGACTGCGCGGGCAGCGAGACCCACTTGGTGCCCTGCTTCTGCTGCACGGTGACCTTGGTGCCCGCCGTGATGCCCTTGGCGGCGCCGGAGACCCGGAACTCCTGCCAGGCCTTGACGGAGTTCACGCTGGCCTTGGCGGTCAGCGACGCGGCGGCCGGGGCGGTGGCCACGACCGGCTTGGCGGCGTGGAGGTCCTGCGGCGCGGCGAAGGCGGCGGCCGAGCCCCCGGCGAACAGGGAGACGGCGATGACGCCGACGGTGGCGTAGCGGAGTGCGCGGTTCATGAGAGTTCCTCACTGTCGGTGTGTGGGCCGTGGTGACCTTCACCGAGGAACATGACGGACGGCCCGCGGACGTTCCGCGCACCGTCACAGATCGGCCATCTGTGACAGAACTGTCTGGAACTGGACGCACACCGCGGGCGGACCTCCGACCGCCCGCCTACAGCGCCACCAGCAGCCAGCCCCCGACGACCAGGAACAGCACCCCCGCGAACAGCGCGGTGACCGCGGCCACCGGCCGGCTGACCCCCTCGGCGACCGGCGTACCGGTCCGGGCACACGCCCCCGTCCACACCAGCAGTCCGGCTCCGAACAGCGCGAACGCCACGCCGGCGAATGCCTCGGGTCCTCTCTCCATGCGGGCAGCGTGGCACCCCGGGGCGGCGTCCCGGCGAACACCGGATGAACGCCTTCCGCCCGTCCTGTACGAAGCCCCGCGCCGCCCCGCCGCGCCCCCTGGCTCCTCCCTACTCCTCCTCCGCCACCGGCTCCAGGAAGCCCTGCTCGACCAGCATCCGGATCGAGGCGGGCGTACGGTCCCGCAGCAGCACCGGGTCCTCGCCGACGAGTTGGGCGATGGCGTCCAGGATCCGTCCGGCGGGCAGCGTGCCGTCACACACGCCGGCGAAGCCCGCCCCGACGGTGTCCACCTTCGTCGCCCGCCGCATACCGCGGTTCTGACGGAGCACCACATGCTCGGGGTCCTCGGCCCCCGGCAGCCCGACCTGCTCCTGGACCACGCCGTCGGCGAGGCGGAAGCGCCCGGCCAGCAGTGCGGCGTCATCCGTGGCGCGCAGGTAGTCCTGGCGCGCGAAGTGGGCCACGACCGCGTCCCCCAGTGGCTGTTCGACCGGATGCGGCCATTCCTCGACCGTGACGGACGGGGCGTCGGACCCGGACTTGCGCAGCGTGATCCAGCCGAAGCCGACGGCCTTGGTCTTCCGGGCCGCGAACTCCTCCAGCCAGGCGTCGTACCGCGCGGCGTACTCCTCGTCACCGGCGCGGTGGTCACCGGCGTCCCGCAGCCAGAGCTCGGCGTACTGGGTGACGTCCTGCACCTCGCGCTGCACGATCCAGGCGTCACAACCGCGCGGCACCCAGGAGCGCAGCCGGTCGTGCCACTCCTCGCCCTCGACGTGCTGCCAGTTGGCGAGCATCTGGCAGTACCCGCCGTCGTTGAGGTGCGCGGCGGACTGCTGGACGAGGATCCGGCACAGGTCGTCGCCGCCCATCCCGCCGTCCCGGTACGTCAGCCGGGCGCCGTCCGGCCCTACGGGCGAGATCACGAACGGCGGGTTCGACACGATCAGGTCGTACGTCTCGTCCCCGACCGGCTCGAACAGCGAGCCCTCCCTGAGGTCCGCCGCGCCGGCCCCGGAGAGCGCCAGCGTCAGCGCGGTGATCCGCAGGGCACGGGGGTTGAGGTCGGTGGCGGTGACCCGGGTGGCGTGCCGGGCGGCGTGCAGCGCCTGGATGCCGGAGCCCGTCCCGAGGTCGAGCGCCTTGCCGACCGGCCGGCGGACGGTGATCCCGGCGAGGGTGGTGGACGCGCCGCCGACGCCGAGCACCAGCTGCGCGCGCTCGGTCTCCCCGGCGCCCCGGATGCCGCCGGCGCCGCCGACCGCGCAGCCCAGGTCGGAGACGATCCACCAGTCCTGCCCCTCGGGGCCGCCGTACGGGCGGACGTCCACCGTGGCGCGCAGGGTGTCGCCGTCCTGCACCACCCAGCCGTCGGCGAGGCAGTCCTCGACCGGCAGGGTCGCCCGCGCCCGGCCCAACCCCACCGGACGCTGCAGCAGGAACAGCCGCACCAGGGTCTCCAGTGGGCTGTCGCCGCGGGTCGCGCGCAACGCGGGGACGGTCTCGTTGCGCGCCAGCGCGGCGTAGGCGGGCGCGCCCAGCAGGTCCAGCAGCCCGTCGGCGGTGAAGGCGGCGGTCAACAGCGCCTCGCGCAGCCGGGCGGTGCGGGCGTTGCTCTCGGGGTCCTGGACATCGGCGGTGGGGAGGTGCGTACTCACGCCGACCATTGTCCGTGCTGCCACCGACAATCGGCACCGGCCCGGCGGCACGCCCTTCCCGGGCGCGTCGCCGGGCCGGTGAAAGGCCCGCGGAGGCGTTACGACTTCTTGGACGGCGTGGGCACCGGGGAACCGGACGCGGCCTGGTTCTGACAGCCCTTCTGCTTCGCCATCGCGGCGCCGACGTCACCGGCCTCCAGGTTCTTGAAGGCGGCCTCGCTCTGCTTGTTGAGCTTGTTGATGCCGTTGGACAGGTCACGCAGCCCGTCGGCGAACTTGAGCTTGTCCGAGGTGTCGAGGTTGTTGACCTGCTTCTGCAGGTCCGCGTAGCCCTTGGAGAGCGAGTTGAGCTCCTTGACCGCGTTCTCCTGCGCCTGCTTGCCCTGGTCGGTGGGCGGCGCCCCGGCCTGCTGCAGGGACTTGGCCAGCGAGGCGTACGCCTGCGAAATCTTCTGGAAGGCCGCCGAGTCGGTCCGCTGGACCTTCTTGGAGTCCGCGCTGCCGTTGTCGGCCGTCTGCATGGCGGCGTTGGCGTCCTGGATCTGCTTGAACGGGGCCTGCGCGGGGTCGCAGAAACTCTTCGCCCAGTCATTGAGCTTCTTGCTGTTGTCCTCGCTGCAGCCGGTCAGCGCGAGCATCAGTGCCGCCCCGCCGGACAGTGCAGCCACAAGCTTCTTGTTCACCGGATTGGTCCCTTCCATGGCTCTCGGCCCCGGAACATACACGTCCGAACGGCCTGGTCCCTGGGTCGGGCAGTCGGTCCGGCCCTCATTGCAGCCATTTGCACCAAGGAGCGCAGGGCCACCCGGGCAGACCGAGGGCGGGTGTCCGGCGCCTGCAAAAAGCGCCGTCCACCCGCCCAGTTGAGCGGTCCGTGAGCCCTTCCGAACGGTCGGTTCCGGTTAGGACGCCACCGCCGTCTCGGCTGACTTGGCGACGCCGTCGGGCTCCTCGGAGTTGTCTTCGTCACCCACGGCGATCCCGCGCCGCTTGGACACGTACACGGCGCCGACGATGACGGCGAGCGCCAATACGGCCGCCGCGATCCGGATGCCGATGTTCTTGTCCTCGCCGTATGAGAACTTCACCACAGCGGGCGCGATCAGCAGCGCCACCAGGTTCATCACCTTCAGCAGCGGGTTGATCGCCGGTCCGGCGGTGTCCTTGAACGGGTCGCCGACGGTGTCGCCGATGACGGTGGCGGCGTGTGCCTCGCTGCCCTTGCCGCCGTGGTGACCGTCCTCGACCAGCTTCTTGGCGTTGTCCCAGGCGCCACCGGAGTTGGCGAGGAAGACCGCCATCAGGGTGCCGGTGCCGATCGCCCCGGCCAGGAACGAGCCCAGCGCGCCGACGCCCAGCGCGAAGCCGACCGCGATCGGGGTGAGCACCGCCAGCAGGCCCGGGGTGGCCAGC
Source organism: Streptomyces endophytica (assembly GCF_026153355.1). Taxonomy (GTDB): domain Bacteria; phylum Actinomycetota; class Actinomycetes; order Streptomycetales; family Streptomycetaceae; genus Streptomyces; species Streptomyces endophytica. The sequence goes on from NZ_CP110636.1 coordinate 1,631,483, forward strand.
TCGCGCAGCGCGTCCTTGGTGCAGATGTCGACCACCCGCCCGTACTCGGGCGTCTGGGTGTAGTCCATGATCCCAGGCTTCTCCCGGAACTGCCGGCGCACCTCGAAGACCACCGCTCCCGCCGACCGCGACACGGCGTTGATCGCCAGCCCGGAGAACAGGAACACGACCGAGGCGCCGAGGACCAGCCCGACCAGGTTGTTGGGCTGCGAGATGTCCAGGCTGAGCCCCATGCCGCCGGCCGCCCGGCCGACGTTGCGTACGGCGGTGGCGATCGCGTCCCGGTAGGAGCCGAAGAGCGCGGAGGCGGCCAGTACGGCGGTCGCGATGGCGATGCCCTTGGTGATGGCCTTGGTGGTGTTGCCGACCGCGTCCAGGTCGGTCAGCACCTGCGCGCCGTCCCCGGAGACGTCACCGGACATCTCGGCGATGCCCTGGGCGTTGTCGGAGACCGGTCCGAAGGTGTCCATCGCCACGATCACGCCGACGGTGGTCAGCAGGCCGGTGCCGGCCAGCGCCACCGCGAACAGCGCCAGGGTGATGGACGCGCCGCCCAGCAGGAACGCCCCGTAGACGGCCAGCCCGATCAGCACCGCCGAGTAGACGGCCGACTCCAGGCCGACCGAGATGCCGGAGAGGACGACGGTGGCCGGGCCGGTCAGCGAGGTCTTGCCGATGTCCCGTACGGGCCGCCGGGTGGTCTCGGTGAAGTAGCCGGTCAGCTGCTGGATCAGCGCGGCGAGCACGATGCCGACGGCGACCGCGACCAGGGCCAGCATCCGCGGGTCACCGCTGTGGCCCAGGACCAGGGGGTCGCTGACGCCGGTCAGGTCGCGGTAGCTGGACGGCAGGTAGGTGAAGACCGCGGCGGCCACCAGGACCAGCGAGATGCCCGCGGAGACGAAGAAGCCGCGGTTGATGGCGGTCATGCCGCTGCGGTCCCGGCGCCGCGGCGCGACGACGAAGATGCCGATCATCGCGGTGAGCACACCGATGGCCGGCACCAGCAGCGGGAAGGCGAGGCCGGCGTCCCCGAAGGCCGCGGTGCCCAGGATGAGGGCGGCGACCAGGGTGACCGCGTACGACTCGAAGAGGTCGGCGGCCATACCGGCGCAGTCACCGACGTTGTCGCCGACGTTGTCCGCGATGGTCGCGGCGTTGCGCGGGTCGTCCTCGGGGATGCCCTGCTCGACCTTGCCGACGAGGTCGGCGCCGACGTCGGCGGCCTTGGTGAAGATGCCGCCGCCGACCCTCATGAACATCGCGATCAGCGCGGCACCGAGGCCGAAGCCCTCCAGCACCTTCGGCGCGTCGACCGCATAGACGAGGACCACACAGGACGCACCGAGCAGACCGAGTCCCACGGTGAACATGCCGACCACGCCGCCGGTACGGAAAGCGATCTTCATCGCCTTGTGGGATACCGCCGTAAGATCCTTTTCCCGGGATTCGCCCTCGGCCGGAGTGGCCTCCCGGGCGGCCGCCGCCACACGCACATTGCTGCGCACCGCGAGCCACATGCCGATATAGCCGGTGGCCGCCGAGAATGCCGCGCCGATCAAGAAGAAGGCGCTGCGTCCGGCACGCTGCGACCAGTTATCCGCGGGCAGCAGCATGAGCAGGAAGAACACCACGACCGCGAATACGCCGAGGGTCCGCAACTGCCGTGCCAGGTAGGCATTTGCGCCTTCCTGCACCGCCGCCGCGATCTTCTTCATACTGTCGGTTCCCTCGCCGGCCGCGAGCACTTGGCGGACCAGCACCGCCGCGACGGCCAGCGCCGCCAGCGCCACCACGGCGATCACCAGCACGATGCCGCGGTTGCCCGCGGTCAGTGACGGCCCGGCCAGAAAAGAGCGGGTGTCAAGCAACTGAGGGGTGTAAGGCCCCGCCATTCGTCCTCCTTGACGTTTGGCACATGGGCGCGCGGAAGCACGCTCAGGCGTCCTGAGCAAGAGATGTGGACGGATTGTAGGGAGCCCCGGTTGATCAAAACAGGGCGCCTCAAAGGGAATTCGCCGGTAGTCGCGAAGATCAAAAGGTAGACGGCGCCCGGAATTCGCCCGGACGAAGGAATGCGCTGAATTCACTGACCGTCGGCAGATGATCTCTTCGTCGTACTGATCACTGCTTGATCACGCATTGATCTCCGCTGCTCAAGGACACCGCCCCGGCGGTTGCGCCGAATGAGGCACGGGTGACCCCGGAGAGAATTGAGCCGCCCGGCCGCGGCCGAACGGGTGACCCACCGCCCACAGAAGCCCCTCTGAGGGCCCGTGAGAACTCACGACGGCCCATGAGGGCCCGTCAGATCGAGTCCGGATCGCAACGCATGGGGAGCGGGTGGCGGAAGCCCGTGGTCACCGCGCAGAGCGGCGTGCAGGGGCACGCCAGGAACATTCAGGGGAACGGCAGGAAGACCTCAGACGCGCGGCACGAGCGCGGGTACCGGCGGGTACGGGCCGCGGCAGGGCAGCCCCGGTCGCGGCTACGGGATCGTTGCCGCCGTCGTCGTGGGCCAGCTCATGCGGATCATGCCGCCCTCTTCACCGGCGGTCACCTCGACGTCGTCGACCAGCCCGCTGATGACCGCGAGGCCCATCTCGTCCTCGCCCTCGGCGTCGCTCTCCGCGGCGCCCTCGGCCTCGCCGGCACCCCGGGCACCCGCCGCGGTGGTCCCGCCGGGCACGCCGTCGCCGACCTCGATCGAGAACTTCTTCTCGTCCTCGATCAGCAGCACCCGCACCGGCGACGCGATGTCATGGCTCTCGTGCAGCCCCACGGCCCGGCTGCAGGCCTCGCCGACCGCGAGCCGCACCTCGTCGAGGACGGCCTCGTCCACCCCGGCCCGCCGTGCCACGGCAGCCGCGACCAGTCGCGCGGTGCGGACGTGCTCGGGAAGGGCGCTGAAACGGAGTTCGACGGTGGCCATGCCATCCCCCTCGATATGCGGGCGTGCGACGCAGGGGGCCGGACAGCCGTCCGGTACCCCCCACTCCTTCCTTCCCCCGCGCCTGCCGGCGCGGGGGCCCGGCAAGCCGTCAGTCAGTGGCTGCGACGGCTTCGTCGACCGAGGTGTGAATCGGGAACACCTTGGTCAGACCGGTGATACGGAAGATCTTGAGAATGCGCTCCTGGTTGCAGACCAGGCGCAGCGAGCCCTCATGGGCGCGCACCCGCTTGAGTCCGCCGACCAGGACGCCGAGCCCAGTGGAATCGAGGAAGTCGACACGTTCCATGTCCACCACGAGGTGGTAGCTTCCGTCGTTCACAAGCTCGACCAGCTGCTCCCGCAGCTTGGGCGCGGTGTATACATCAATCTCGCCACCGACCTCGACGACCGTACGGTCGCCAACGGTCCGGGTCGACAGGGACAGGTCCACGGATCCTCCAGCACCTTGCTATCGAGCGGTCGCCCCCCTGGGGCCTCCCCACCGAAGGTAGGGGCGGATCTGGCAGCCGCGATGGCATTCAATCACTTACCAGCAGGCGTGCACGACGCCCTTTGAGCATTGTCCGTCACTCCGGTGACACACTCGGTGCCGATGGCCTCCAATCGAGTCCCGCCGGATGCGGGCGCGCGCCCTTCCCCAGGCATGATTCTCGAACGTCTCGCCCGGGGCGCGACCCGCGCTGCGCGCATCACTCATACGGAGCACTTGCCCCCGCGCATCGGCAGCCATGCCGACTGGCCCGATCGGATCCGGCCGGAAGTGATCGACGCGATCCGTTCGTCCGGAATCGAGCGTCCCTGGGCCCACCAGGCACGGACGTCCGAACACGCGCTGCGCGGCGAGTCGGTCGTGGTGGCCACCGGCACCGCCTCGGGCAAGTCCCTGGCCTATCTGGCGCCGGTCCTCTCCACGCTCCTGGACGGCTCACAGGCGCCCAACGGCAGGGGCGCCACGGCCCTGTATCTGGCCCCGACGAAGGCCCTGGCCGCCGATCAGCGGCGCGCCGTACGCGAGCTGGCCGCCCCGCTGGGCAACGCCGTGCGGCCCGCGGTCTACGACGGTGACACCCCCGTCGAGGAGCGCGAGTGGGTCCGCCAGTACGCGAACTACGTGCTCACCAACCCCGACATGCTGCACCGCGGCATCCTGCCGGCCCACCCCCGGTGGTCCTCCTTCCTGCGCGCGCTGCGCTATGTCGTCATCGACGAGTGCCACACCTATCGCGGCGTGTTCGGCTCGCACGTCGCCCAGGTGATCCGCCGGCTGCGCCGGGTCTGCGCCCGCTACGGCGCCGAACCGGTCTTCCTGCTCGCCTCCGCCACGGCCGCCGAACCGTCCCGGGCGGCGACCCGGCTCACCGGTCTGCCCGTGGTGGAGATCACCGAGGACACCTCGCCGCGCGGCGAGTTGGTCTTCGCGCTCTGGGAGCCGCCGCTGACCGAGCTGCACGGTGAACAGGGCGCCCCGGTGCGCCGCACGGCCACCGCCGAGACCGCCGACCTGCTCACCGACCTCGCCGTCCAGGGCGTGCGCACGGTCGCCTTCGTACGCTCCCGGCGCGGCGCGGAACTGATCGCGCTGATCGCCCAGGAACGGCTCGCCGAGGTGGACCGCTCGCTGCCCGCACGGATCGCCGCCTATCGGGGCGGCTATCTGCCCGAGGAGCGCCGCGCCCTGGAACGCAGCCTGCACAGCGGCGCACTCCTCGGCCTGGCCGCCACCACGGCGCTGGAGCTGGGCGTGGACGTCTCCGGCCTGGACGCCGTGGTCATCGCCGGCTACCCGGGGACCCGCGCGTCCCTGTGGCAGCAGGCCGGCCGGGCCGGACGGGCCGGGCAGGCGCGCTGGCGGTGCTCGTGGCCCGCGACGACCCGCTGGACACCTATCTCGTCCACCACCCCGAGGCGCTCTTCGACCAGCCGGTCGAGTCGACCGTCCTCGACCCCGACAACCCCTACGTGCTCGCCCCGCACCTGTGCGCCGCCGCCGCCGAACTCCCGCTCACCGAGGCCGACTTCCCGCTCTTCGGGCCCGCGGCCGAAGGGCTGATGCCACAGCTGGAGGCCGCGGCCCTGCTGCGGCGGCGCGCCACCGCCTGGCACTGGACGCGCCGCGAACGGGCCGCCGACCTCACCGACATCCGCGGCCAGGGCGGTGCGCCGGTGCAGGTCGTGGAGGCCGGCACCGGGCGGCTGCTGGGGACCGTGGACGCCGCCGCCGCGCACACCACCGTGCACGACGGCGCGGTCCACCTCCATCAGGGCCGTACCTACGTCGTGCGCCAGCTCGACCTGCACGACGACGTCGCGCTCGTCGACGAGGCCAGCCCGCCGTACTCCACGACGGCCCGCGACACCACGGCCATCTCCATCCTGGAGACCGACACCGAGGTCCCCTGGGGGGACGCCCGGCTGTGCTTCGGCTCCGTGGAGGTCACCAACCAGGTCGTGTCCTACCTGCGCCGCAAGCTCATCACCGGCGAGGTCCTGGGCGAGACCAAGCTCGATCTGCCGCCGCGTACGCTGCGCACCCGCGCGGTGTGGTGGACGGTCACCGAGGACCAGCTCGACGCCGCCCGCGTCGGCCCCCAGCAGCTCGGCGGCGCGCTGCACGCCGCCGAGCACGCCTCCATCGGCATGCTGCCGCTCTTCGCCACCTGCGACCGCTGGGACATCGGCGGGGTCTCCGTCCCGCTGCACCCGGACACCCTGCTGCCGACCGTGTTCGTCTACGACGGCCACCCGGGCGGCGCGGGCTTCGCCGAACGCGCCTTCCACACGGCCGCCGACTGGCTCACCGCCACCCGCAGCGCCATCGCCTCCTGCGAGTGCGAGGCCGGCTGCCCGTCCTGCATCCAGTCCCCCAAATGCGGCAACGGCAACGACCCCCTCCACAAACGCGGCGCCATCCGCCTCCTGGGCGAACTCCTCCGCGGGGCCCCGAAGACCGCGGTCTGACGTACGCGCCGGGGGCGATGGGCGGGCAGGGGCCGTCCCTCGTACTCCGCGGTGACCGGTGGGCCTCCCCTGCGCCGCCGCACGAACGGCGGCTGCCCCACGCGCACCCTGGCAAGCAGGGGGTCTCCCTTCCACTGCCGTACGAGCGGCGGCGGGTGCGCCGTGTGCCACCTGGCGGGCAAGGGACAGCCCTTGCGCCTCCGTACGGGCTGGGGAGCGCTCCTGCGCCGCTGTACGGGCCAAGAGACGCCTCTGCGCCTCCGTACGGCAACGGAACGCTCCTGCGCCGCTGTACGGGCCACGAAACGCCCCTGCGCCTCCGTACGGGCAACGAAACGCCCCTGCGCCTCCGTACGGGCCACGAAACGCCCCTGCGCCTCCGTACGGGCGACGGAACTCGTCTGCGCCTCCGTACGGACAGCGGACGTCCGCTGCGCAGCTGTGCTGGCAGTGGGCGTCCCTTGGGCCGCTGTACGGGCAGCGGGTGTCCCTTGGGTCGTCGGGCCGGCGCGGGCGCGTGACTGGGCGGTGAAGGGACCGCTGCCTGCTTCCACCGAGACGTCCGCGATCGGGCCGGAGACCGCGCAGCGCACCAGTCGTGTGTGCTGCGCAGCCGCCACCCGGCCCGCGGCCGCGCAGGCAGCGCCCGGGCCCCGTACGGCGCGGTCCGCGGCGGCCAGAGCGGCCAGGTCGGCGGCGCCACCCGCCCGGTGGCGTGCCGTGACGGCCTGGCCCAGGCCCATCAGGGCCAGGAAGACCGCGCACAGTGCCGCGGCGGCGAAGACCGTGCAGACCGTCGCCGAGCCCTCATCGCCCCACCGTTTCCTCCGCAAGAGCCACCGCCTCCCCTCCGACGCGTACCGTCAGCTCCCCGACACCGGGCAGTGCGGCCTCGACCCGCACCCGCACCAGATCGCCCTCCCGGGCCAGCGCCACCCGCGCGCCCCGGGGCGCCACGCGCCGCGCGGCCGAGAGCACCGCCGCCCGCGGTTCCGACCGCGCCGCCGCCCGGGCCCCGGCCCGCGCCGCGTCCACGCACTCGATGCGGGCACAGGCCGCCATCAATCCCCAGATGAGGGCCGCCACGACCATCACCAGCACCGGCAGGACCAGAGCCGTCTCCGCGGTCACAGAGCCGGCGTCGCGCGCCCTCCGCGGGGCCGCGCGGGCCCCGCGGAGCGGCCATCCGCCGTTACGACGGCGCATGGAGCGCCTGCTCGATCAATGACCGCAGCGCCGCACGCACGGTGCCGCTCGTGATGAGCCGGTAGAACACCACGGCCAGCGCACAGGCCGCGAGCGTGACGATCGCGTACTCGGCCGTCGCCATCCCGCGGTCGTCGGCCGCCCTCCCGCACAGCCGCTTCCTCCATCGCCGGAACATTCCAACCCCCGTTCCCCGGCCGCCTCCCGACCGGTTCGTCGTCGTTGTCTGGTCGTTTGTCTGGTCGTCTGTCTGGGTCGTTTGTCTGGGTCGCGGTCGTTGTCGTTGTTGTTGTTCGGTTGTGGTCGTTGTTTGAGTCGTTGTTGTTGTCGTCGTTGTTGGGTCGTTGGCGTTGGCGTTGGCTGGCGGCGCCGTCTCGCGTCGCCATTTCGGCTCAGGCCTCGCCGTCCGCCCTCGCGGTCAGCCCTCGCTGTCAGTTGCGCCCCAGCAGGCCGTCCGCGAGCCCGATGAGCACCGGTGCCACCCCGAGCAGGACGAACGCCGGGAGGAAGCACCCGGCCAGCGGGAGAGTGACCAGCACGCCGGCCCGTCGGGCCCGCGCGGCCGCGGCTCTGTCCCGTTCGGCGCGCAGAGCGGCGGCGATCCGGGACGCGGATTCCACCGCCGGCACACCGGATATTCCGGCGCGCTCCATACAGCGGGCGAGCTCCCCGGCACCCGGCAGTGCGGACAACCTCCCCCATACGACGGCGGGTTCGCCTCCCAGTCGCAGCTCCGCCGCGACTTGCCGCAGCCGTTCGGCCACCGGTCCGTCGAGGGACCGGCCGACCGCTTCGGCGGCTTCCCGTGGGCCGGCTCCCGCCGCCAGGCAGGCGGCCAACAGATCGCCGGCCGGCGCCAGTTGCCGGTGCACCTCCTCGGCCGCCGACCGTGCGGCTTGCGCCTCCTGGTGGCGCGCCAGCCTGCGGTGCGCCACGAAACCCGCGACGAGTCCCGCCAGAACGCCGATCGCCCCGCCGATGAGGAGGGTCACGAAGACCGCCGCGCCCAGGGGCCCGGCCCATCTCGCCGGCCCACCGGCTCCCGCTGGGCCGTCCCGGGCCTTCCCCGCGGACGCCCCGCGCGCCGTCCGGGCACCAGGAGCCGGCTCGACCCGACGGCCCGTCACCGCTCCCCCGACGACCGTCCCCGTCCGGCCCGTGGCCCAGGACTGCCACCACCCGTCTCCGTACGACCCGGCGCCGGCGCACCTCGTCCAGCACCGCCATGCCGCACCCCGTCGCCATCGCGCACAGCACCACCGCCGCGACAGCCACCGCGACGCCCACCGTCATCCCCACCCTGTGGACAACGTCCGCGGCGCCGATCCCCGCCCCCGCCATTGCGCTCACCACATGTCCCTTCTGTGCGGGTTCCGTACGCCCGCGGCCTCGTCCGGCACTTCCGCGCCTTCCGCGCCTTCCGTGTGTTCCGTACGTTCCGCACCTTCGCGCCTTCCGCGCTGTCCGCCCCTGGCGCGCCTCGCACGCCCTCCGTGCCGCCCGTACCGCCCGTGCCTTCCGCTTCCGCGACGATCCGGGCCGTCCACGCCACCCCGCCCCACTCCAGGAGCCCACCGAGCACCAGGCAGCCCCAGCCGGCCGGGGAGTGCAGCAGCACCCCCAGGGGGTCGGCGCCCAATGCGGCGCCCATCAGGAGGCCGCCCACCGGGAGCAGCGCGAGCATCAGCGCGGTCGTCCGGGGACCGGCCAACTGGGCCCGCAGCTCCTCGCGCAGTTCCCGGCGGGCGCGGAGTCCGGCCGCGATCCGCTCCAGACCGGAGGCCAGGCCCGCACCGCCCTCGACCGCCACCTGCCAGCACGCCGCCACGGCGGTGAGCCCCTCGGCCCCGGGCTGCCGCGCCGCGGCCCGTAGCGCGCGGGGCACGTCCCCGCCGTAGCGCGCGGCCGCGGCCGCCGACCGGACCGCCGGGCCCAGCGCCGGGGGTGCCCCCGCGGCGTACAGCGCCTGGGCCGGCTGCCGGCCGGCCCGCAGCTCACCCGCCACCGCCGTGCACAGCCCGATCACCTCGGTGGTCCGCCGCTCGCGGGCCCGTTCCGCCCGACGGCCGGCGAGCCACCGCCGGACGAGGTACCCGGCCACCGGTGCCGCGAGCACCGGCAGCACGGAACCGCCCAGCACGCCCAGCGCCAGCCCGGCCGGCAGACACCACACTTCCCGTCCGATGTCGGTCCGGCGCCCGAGGCGCCATCGCCGTTCCCCGTCGGTCAGCCGCCCCGCGCACCATGTCCGCACCTCCTCCCCCAGCCAGCGGGACCACCCCTGGGCAGTGCGATCGCCCGCATCACCCCCGAGGACCGCCCGGGCCCGCCGCCGTACGTCCTCCCGCCTCCCGGCCGCCAGCCGGGCCGCGGCCACCGCACAGACCACCGCGCCCACCAGCGCCACCCCGGCGCCGTTCATGACCACTCGCTCCCGCCGCGCTCGCACAGGCGGCTCAACCGGTCCCAGCCGGGGCCCGTTGGAAGCCGTCCGGGCTCCAGACCGCCGCCGGGACGGTCACCACGCAGCCGTCGCGATCGCGTTCGAGGACGTGGACCTCGGCGATCCGGCGGCGGCCGGTCCGGTCGCGCACCAGGTGGAGGACGACGGAGAGCGCGGCCGCCAACTGGCTGTGCAGCGCGGCCCGATCCAGGCCCGCGGTCGAGCCGAGAGCCTCCAGGCGCGCGGGACGTCGCAGGCGGCGTTGGCATGGACCGTGCCGCAACCGCCCTCATGGCCCGTGTTGAGGGCGGCCAGCAGGTCCGTGACCTCCGCACCCCGCACCTCGCCCACCACCAGCCGGTCGGGCCGCATCCGCAGGGCCTGGCGTACGAGGTCCCGCAGCGTCACCCGGCCCGCGCCCTCCTGATTGGCAGGCCGGGTCTCCAGCCGCACCACATGGGGGTGGTCGGGGCGCAGCTCCGCCGAGTCCTCGGCCAGGACGATCCGCTCGGCCGGGCCGACCAGGCCGAGCAGCGAGCTGAGGAGCGTGGTCTTTCCGGAGCCCGTACCGCCACTGATCAGGAAGGACAGCCGGGCCGCCAGCACCGCCCGGAGCAGCCGGTCGCCGCCGGGCGGGACCGTCCCGGCCGCCACCAGCTCCGCGAGCGCGAAGGCCCTGGGCCGCAGCACCCGTAAGGACAGGCAGGTCCCGCCGACCGCCACCGGGGCAGGACGGCGTGCAGCCGGGTGCCGTCCGGTAGCCGGGCGTCCACCCAGGGCCGGGCGTCGTCCAGCCGCCGGCCGGCCACCGCCGCCAGCCGCTGGGCCAGCCGGCGGACCTCCGTGCCGTCCCGGAAGCGGACGTCCGTGCGCTCCAGGCCGCCGCCGCGGTCCACCCACACCTCGTCCGGCGCGGTGACCAGGACGTCCGTCACGTCGGGCGCGGCCAGCAGCGGCTCCAACGGTCCGCTGCCCACCATCTCGGAGCGCAACGCCCCCACCACGCCCAGCACTTCGGTGTCCCCCAGCAGCCGCCCCTCCTCGCGCAGCGCCACCGCCACCCGGGCCGGGGTCGGCTCCGCCCCGGATTCGGCGAGCCGTCGCCGCACCGCCTCTAGCAGGCCCTCGCCCTCTTTCACGGCCGGCCTCCGTCCGCTCCGTCCGGGCCCGCGGCCGCGGGGCCGGCGCCGCCGGGCGCACCCTTCCGCTCCGCTCCCGGAAGCGCGCCGCCGTCCCGGCCCGCCGTCGCCCGGGACCAGAACTCCGCGCAGAAGCCCGCCAGCGGACCGCGCACCTGGGAGCCCGGCGGCAGACCGCGGGCAAGGTCTGCGAACAGGCCCAGCTCCCAAGGGAGTTCACCGGCCAGCGGAAGATCCATGAGGCGGGCGATCTCGGCCGGGGCAGGCCGTGTCCGTGGCGGTCGGGGGTTCCGCGCGCCACCAGCCGCAGATCGCGGACCAGGGGCTGCACCCCGGCGGCCACCCGCTGGGCCGCCGCCACCGCCCGCAGCTCCGTGGGGACCAGCAGCAGTCCGACGTCCACCTGGGAAAGCGCCTCCGCCGTCGCCTCGTCGGCGCGCCGCGGCAGGTCCACCACCACGACCCCACCGCGCCGGCGCGCCGCGGAGACGACCGCACGCATGGCCGGCGGCGGAATGGCGACCTCGATGCCGCGGTCCCAGCTGAGGACCCGTAGGGAGTGCAGCCGGGGCAGGGACTCCTCGAGGGCGCCGCACGCCACCCGGCCGCGCGACTCGGCGAAGGCCGGCCAGCGCAGCCCCTTCTCCTTCTCCCCGCCCAGCAGGACGTCCAGCCCACCGCCCAGCGGGTCGCCGTCGACGAGCATCGTGCGCCGCCCGGTCCGCGCGGCGGTGACGGCCAGCGCGGCGGCCAGGGTGCTCGCCCCGGCGCCGCCGCGGCCGCCGATGACGCCGACCGTGAGGGCCGGCGGCCCGTCCCCCTCGACCGCGTCGGCGATCCGGTCGACCAGCCAGCGCTCCCCGTCGGGAAGGCCGAGGACCCGTTCGGCGCCCAAGAAGACGGCCTGCCGCCAGGTCTCCCGGTCGTCGGTGCCCCGGGCCGTGAGGATCACGCCCGGACGCCGCCCGGCACCGCGTAACCTGCCCGCGCAGTCGGCCCCGACGATGACCAGGGGCGCCGCTTCCCAGCCTCCCTTGCGGGCCGGCAGGCCGTGCGCCACTTCGGGCAGCGCGCCGGCCGCCGCGCACAGCCGCAGCAGGTCGTCGAGGAGCCGTTCGTCCTCGGTGATGATCAGCGGGCCGCCCCACTCTTCGCCGGCCCGGGCCGGCCCTTCCGATCGCGTGGTTCCAGCCATGTCCCGTCCCCTATCGCTACGCGACTCGCACTCCGCGAACTCGCGGACTTTTACGATGCAGGGATCGGGAAATCCGAGTGGATCTTGGTCCAAATCTGTGGACAACTCCGCGCCTGTGAATATCCCCGTCACCTATTCCAGCGACCGGCGGCCACTTCCGTGACACAAGAGGGCCTCGCGAGGTGCTCCAGGGGCACGAGGGGGCGACCCGTCGAGGCCTTCCTCAGAGCAGCAAGTTGACTACGGTGCGTAAGGGGAGGACGGCGTCGTGAAGGCAGGGCCCGAGCGGGCGCAAAGACGGGCGGATCGGTGCCTCACGGCGGAAAAGGCCCCCGGACATGCGACGACCCCCGCGGGGGGAGAGCGGGGGTCGTCCCCACGGCCGACTCGGGGGGGGGAGGAGCCGGACCGGGTTAGCACGGTCGCGAACGATCCGTGACTTCCATGGTGTACCCGAGAGCCTTCTCAGGCAAACCCACGCGCCAGACCTTACGCCGAATGGTGGGCCGCCTATGCTCGCCCCGTGGAAAACCACTCCGTGCCTCACTCGACGCCCCGTACTGCCGCGTTCTTCGACTTGGACAAGACCGTCATTGCTAAGTCGAGCACGCTGACCTTCAGCAAGTCGTTCTACCAAGGCGGCCTGATCAATCGGCGGGCCGTACTGCGCACTGCGTATGCCCAGTTCGTGTTCCTCGCGGGCGGCGCCGATCACGATCAGATGGAGCGGATGCGGGAATATCTCTCCTCCTTGTGCCGCGGCTGGGATGTGTCCCAGGTGCGGGAGATCGTCGCCGAGACACTGCACGATCTGATCGACCCGATCATTTACGACGAGGCGGCCTCACTCATCGAGGAACATCACGCCGCCGGGCGTGATGTCGTCATTGTCTCCACCTCGGGTGCCGAGGTGGTCGAACCGATCGGGGAACTTCTCGGTGCCGACCGGGTCGTGGCCACCCGTATGGTCGTCGGCGAGGACGGCCGATTCACCGGAGAGGTGGAGTATTACGCCTACGGTCCCACCAAGGCGGAGGCCGTCCGGGAGCTCGCCGAGTCGGAGGGCTATGACCTGGAGCGCTGTTATGCGTACAGCGATTCGGCAACCGACGTCCCGATGCTGTCGGCCGTGGGGCATCCGTGCGCGGTCAATCCGGACCGCGCGCTGCGCCGCGAGGCCGTCGCCCGGGGCTGGCCGATCCTCTCCTTCAACCGCCCGGTTCCGCTCAAGCAGCGGCTGCCGGCGCTGTCCATGCCGTCCCGGCCGGCGCTCGCCGCGATGGCCGCGGTGGGCGCGGCGGCCGCCACCGCCACCCTGGTCTGGTACGCGAGCCGGCGGAAAGCCGCTAAGCCGCCCCTCGCTCGTATTGGCCGGATCGGCCGCGCCGCCCGTATTGACCGCGTTTGAAGCCAAACGTAAAGATCTGCGGCCCGGGGTTCCGCTTGCCCGGCACGAGTAGTACAAAGGACTTAACGGCCCGCGAGACCAAGGACATCCGAGAGGAACACCTTTAACGCAGCAAAGTGGCCCACGGACCGATGCATGAATGCCGGGCACCCACGCGACGCCGACCCGTCGATTACGGGCCAGCCGCACCAGGTAACCGGACGAAGATTCCGACCTGATGGGCAAATATTCGAGCACGCCTGGTAACCCGGCAGACATGCCAGCGGCGGTACCACCGATTGGTACCGCCGCAACCCTGTGTCGGGCCAAATCAAGCAATGCGTTCCGGAATTCCGGCTACCGGGTCGGATACCGCCGCCCTCACCGGCCGGATACCGCGCCTCCGCCGCTCATGCCGCGCCGCGCTGGAGGGCCTCACAGACCGCCGTGCTCTCCCGTACGCCGAGCTCCACCGCGCGTCCGCAGTGGGCGATCCATCCGGCGACGCCCTCCGGGGTGCCCGAGACGTAGCCCTCCAGGGCCGCCACGTAGGCCGCCCGGCCCAGTTCCGCGTGCCCCACCTCGGCGGGGCAGATCGCCTTGGGGTCCAGTCCGCTGCCGATCAGCACGACCCGCTCCGCGGCCCGCGCGACCAGCCCGTTGTGCGAGGCGAACGGCCGCAGCGCCAGCAGTTCGCCGTGCACCACCGCGGCGAGCACCAGGGCGGGCGCCTCCGTGCCGGCCAGCAGCAGCCGCGACAGGCCGTCCAGCCGCCCGGCCACCTCGTCGGCGTCCGGCAGCGGCAGCTCGATGAGCGGCTCCTCGACCGGCTCCGCGGCGAGCCGGGGCCGCCCCACCGTGTCGTCCGCCGCCTCCTTGCCGGCCGCCACGAGGTGGAGCCGCGCCAGCACCCGCAGGGGCGACTGCCGCCACACGCTCAGCAGCTGGCCGGCCTCGGCGGTCAGCCGCAGGGCCGCTCCGACCGTCAGCGACTCGCCCTCGACGCCGAAGTCGGTCCGGCGCCTGACCTCTTCGAGCGCCCAGTCGGCGCCCGACAGGGCCGCGGAACCGCGCGCTCCGCGCAGCGCCGCCTCGGAACTGACCTCGTTGCTGCGGCGCCGCATGATCCGGTGCCCGTAGACCCGGTCGACGCCCTTGCGTACGGAGTCCACGGAGTCGGTGACTCCCGGGAGCAAGGCCAGGGTCGCGAGCGGATCGTCGCTCGCCTTCGGGGTGCGGGGGTGGTCCCGGGGAGTTGCCAGCCATGGGTACGACCCTACGCACCGTCGGCCCGAACCCCTCGAAGGAGTGGTCTTCTTCACGCAGACCTCTCACTCAGAGGAACAGCCGGATTACCCTTCGTGAACATGAAGATCGCTTTCGTAGGCAAGGGCGGCAGCGGCAAGACCACCCTCTCCTCCCTGTTCATCCGCCATCTCGCCGCGGCCCGGGTCCCCGTGATCGCCGTGGACGCCGACATCAACCAACACCTGGGGGCCGCCCTCGGCCTCGACGAGGCGGAGGCCGCCGCGCTTCCCGCGATGGGCGCCCATCTCCCGCTGCTCAAGGACTACTTGCGCGGCAGCAATCCCCGGATCCCGTCCGCCGAGGCCATGATCAAGACGACCCCCCCGGCGAGGGGTCGCGCCTCCTGCGGGTCAGCGAGGACAACCCCGTGTACGACGCGTGCGCCCGCACGGTGGAACTGGACGGCACCCCGGTCCGGTTGATGGCGACCGGGCCGTTCACCGAGTCGGACCTCGGCGTGGCCTGTTACCACTCCAAGGTCGGCGCCGTCGAACTCTGCCTGAACCACCTTGTTGACGGCCGCGGGAGTACGTCGTGGTCGACATGACGGCCGGTTCCGACTCCTTCGCCTCCGGGATGTTCACCCGTTTCGACATGACCTTCCTGGTCGCCGAGCCGACCCGTAAGGGCGTCGCGGTCTACCGCCAGTACAAGGAGTACGCCCGGGATTTCGGGGTCCCCCTCAAGGTGGTGGGCAACAAGGTGCAGAGCCCGGACGACCTGGCTTTCCTGCGCGACGCGGCGGGCGACGACCTGCTGGTGACGGTCGGGCACTCGGAATGGGTGCGCGCCATGGAGAAGGGCCGGCCGGCCCGCTTCGCCTATCTGGAGCAGGCCAACCGCCGCGCCCTGGAGGCACTGCACGACGCGGCCGACGCCTCCTACGGACGCCGCGACTGGGAGCGCTACACGCGCCAGATGGTGCACTTCCACCTGAAGAACGCGGAGAGCTGGGGCAACGCCAAGACGGGCGTCGATCTCGCGGCCCAGGTCGACCCGGCGTTCGTCCTCTCCGAGGGGGCGGCCACCCCGCAGCCGGCCTGATCACCGGACGGCGCGAGTCGTCGCACGGCTCGCGCCGGGCCCACCGGGGCGGCCGCCCCCGTTTACCCGCCTCGGCAACGCCGGAGCCAGGATCTTCACCCGATAGAGGGGTGAATTGGGGCGAATGCCTGCAAACCCTTCTCCGGACCTTTACGCGTCATTACGCTTCGTTTACCGCTGCTTGAGAGTCACCGGACCGTCACCCACCACGACGCCCACCGGCCGGCTCGCGACCCGCCGCAGTACACCGCCGCCCACGATCGCGCCCCGCGCGACCGCGTCGCCCCGGAGGAGACGGGAATGTCGCAGATCGAGAAATCGCCGCCGCAGCCGCCCCGCTCCCTTCGAGCGGCCGTTCCTCCCGAGCCCGGCCCCCAGGCAGCCGAACCCCGGACGAAGCGGACCGGCCGGGCCGCCTGGCTCCGGGACCTCTCCGCCTCGGCCGTCGTGTTCCTGCTCGCCGTCCCGCTGTCGCTCGGCGTCGCGCTGGCCACCGGGGCCCCGCTCCAGGCCGGACTGATCGCCGCGGTCGTCGGCGGCATCGTCGCCGGTCTGCTCGGCGGCGCGCCCCTCCAGGTGAGCGGCGCCGCCACCGGCCTCCTAGTGGTCACCACCGACCTCGTCCAGCGCTACGGCTGGCGGGCCACCTGCGCGATCACGGTCCTGGCCGGCCTGACCCAACTCGCCCTGGGCGCCCTGCGGGTGGCCCGGGCCACGCTGGCCGTCAGCCCGGCGATCGTGCACGGCATGCTGGCCGGCATCGGCACCACCATCGCCATCGGGCAGCTCCATGTGGTGCTCGGCGGCCGGCCCGACAGTTCGGCGCTCGACAACATCGCTGCCCTCCCCGGCCAGCTGGCGCATCCGCACCCCACCGCGCTGCTGATCGGCGCCGTCACCGTGGCCGTACTCGCCGGCTGGGGGCGGCTGCCGGGCCGCGCCGGGCGGTGGGCACGGGCGCTGCCGGCGCCGCTGGTCGCGGTGGCCGCCGCGACCGCGGTCGGCGCGGGGTCGGCGGTGCCGCGTGTGGCGCTGCCGTCCTGGCAGGTGCCCACGCTCCCGACGCTGCCGGAGGCGTCCGTTCCGGCCCTGGCCGCCGCGGTGCTGACCGTCACCTTCGTCGCCAGTATGGAGTCGCTGCTGTCCGCCGTGGCCGTGGACCGGCTCGCCGCCGAGCGGTCCGAGGCTCCCACCGGCCGCCTCCGGCTCAACCGCGAACTGGCCGCCCAGGGAGCGGCCAACACCGTCTCCGGCCTGCTCGGCGGCCTGCCCGTCTCCGGCGGCGCGATCCGCGGCTCGGCCAACGTGCGGGCCGGCGCCGCCACCCGCCGCGCCACCGTGCTGCACGGCGTGTGGGTGCTGCTGTGCGCCGGCCTGGCGGCGGCCGCCCTGGAGCTCATCCCGCTCGCCGCACTGGCCGCCCTGGTGATGGTGGTCGGCGTACGGATGGTGAGCTTTGCGCACATCCGGCACGTACAGCGGCACCGCGAATTCCCGGTCTACGCCGCCACCTTGGGCGGGGTGGTCCTGCTCGGCGTCCTCCAGGGCGTGCTGACCGGCATCGCCGTCGCGGCCTTCCTGGCACTGCGCCGGCTGACCCACACGCGCGTCACCGTCACGAAGGAGGGCGAGGGCTACCGGGTGCGCATCAGCGGCCAGTTGACGTTCCTGGCGGTGCCGCGGCTGACCCGGGCGCTGGCGCTGGTCCCGGCCCACACCGATGTCGTCATCGAACTCCGCGGCTCCTTCATGGACCACGCCGCCTACGAGGCGCTGCAGTCCTGGTCGGCGGCCCATCGGGCACACGGTGGCTGGGTGACCCTCGGCGGCCGCTCGGCCCGGCCGGTCGCCGAGCCGGCCGACGCGCACTCCTGCCGGCCGTGGACACCGTGGCGCCACCACGAGTGCACCCGGCCCGGCCCGGACCAGGACCCGGCTCCGGAGAGCGGCAGCCAACTGCTGGGCGGGATCAGCGCGTTCCAGCGCCATACGGCCCCGCTGGTGCGCGAGGAGCTGGCGCGGCTGGCGCGCGAGGGCCAGCGGCCCACCCAGCTGTTCCTGACCTGCGCCGACTCCCGGCTGGTCACGAGCATGATCACCGCCAGCGGCCCGGGCGACCTGTTCACCGTGCGCAACGTCGGCAATCTGGTGCCCCCGCCCGGCTCGGACGCCTCGTGCGACTCCGTGGGCGCGGCGATCGAGTACGCGGTCGAGGTCCTGCGGGTCGGCTCGATCACGGTGTGCGGGCATTCCGGATGCGGCGCCATGGGAGCCCTGCTGAATGCCGCGGCACCCGAGGACGGCGAGCCG
Source organism: Streptomyces endophytica (assembly GCF_026153355.1). GTDB lineage: Bacteria > Actinomycetota > Actinomycetes > Streptomycetales > Streptomycetaceae > Streptomyces > Streptomyces endophytica. The sequence goes on from NZ_CP110636.1 coordinate 1,649,426, forward strand.
ACCCCGCTCTCCCGCTGGCTGCGGCACGGCCTGCCGAGCCTGGCCCGGATGCAGCGCATCGGACGGCTGGGCCGGGGCGAAGTCGCGCTGTGCGGCCGTCCGGTGAGCGACGATCAGGAGCGGCTGGCACTCGTCAACGTCCGGCAGCAGCTCGACCACCTCAGGGCGCACGCCTGCGTGGCGCGCCGGGTGGCGGAGGGAACACTCACCCTGCACGGGATGTACTTCCACGTCGGCGAGGCCCAGGCGTACGTGCTCGACGAGGCCACCGGGCGGTTCCGCGCGGTCCGCGGCGAGGCGTCCCCGGTCAGGCCTGACCTGCACGGCAGCCCGCTCGGCAGCACGGAACCGACTGGCCGTCAACAGGTCTACACCACTTTTTGTCCACAGCCCTTGTCAGGGGCCGGTGCGGGCTGATGAGCTATGGCCTGGGACACATCGGACACCCCTGTGATTGGGAGAAGTCGTGAGCAACGAAAGCCTGGCCAACCTGCTCAAAGAGGAACGGCGGTTCGCACCACCCGCCGAGCTGGCCGCGCACGCCAACGTCACGGCTGCCGCGTACGAACAGGGCGCGGCGGACCGGCTGGGCTTCTGGGCCGAGCAGGCCCGTCGCCTGTCCTGGGAGACCGAGCCCACCCAGACCCTCGACTGGTCCAACCCGCCCTTCGCGAAGTGGTTCGCCGACGGCAAGCTGAACGTCGCCTACAACTGCGTCGACCGCCATGTGGAGAACGGCCTGGGCGACCGGGTCGCCATCCACTTCGAGGGCGAGCCGGGCGACAGCCGCTCGCTGACCTACGCCGAGCTGCAGCGCGAGGTCTCCAAGGCCGCCCACGCCCTCACCGAGCTGGGCGTGCGGGCCGGCGACCGGGTCGCCATCTACCTGCCGATGATCCCGGAGACGGTCGTCGCCATGCTGGCCTGCGCCCGCCTGGGCGCGCCGCATTCGGTCGTCTTCGGCGGCTTCTCCGCGGACGCGCTGGCGACCCGGATCAACGACGCCGACGCCCGCGTGGTGATCACCGCCGACGGCGGCTACCGCCGCGGCAAGGCGTCCGCCCTCAAGCCGGCCGTCGACGAGGCCCTGACCAGGCCCGGCACGGAGAACGTCCGCAGCGTGCTCGTGGTGCGCCGTACGGGCCAGGAGGACATCGCCTGGCACGAGGGCCGCGACGTGTGGTGGCACGACATCGTCGACCGGCAGAGCGAGACGCACACCCCCGAGGCGTTCGACGCCGAGCACCCGCTCTTCATCCTCTACACCTCCGGGACGACGGGTAAGCCCAAGGGCATCCTGCACACCACCGGCGGCTACCTCACCCAGGTGTCGTACACCCACCACGCCGTCTTCGACCTGAAGCCGGAGTCGGACGTCTACTGGTGCACCGCCGACGTCGGCTGGGTGACGGGCCACTCGTACATCGTCTACGGCCCGCTCGCCAACGGCGCGACCGAGGTGCTCTACGAGGGCACCCCGGACACCCCGCACCAGGGCCGCTGGTGGGAGATCGTCCAGAAGTACGGCGTGACGATCCTCTACACCGCGCCGACCGCGATCCGGGCGTGCATGAAGTGGGGCGACGACATCCCGGCGAAGTTCGACCTGTCGTCGCTGCGCGTCCTGGGTTCGGTTGGTGAGCCGATCAACCCCGAGGCGTGGATCTGGTACCGCAAGCACATCGGCGCGGACTCGGCACCGATCGTGGACACCTGGTGGCAGACCGAGACCGGCGCGATGATGCTCAGCCCGCTGCCGGGCGTCACGGCGACCAAGCCCGGCTCCGCGCAGCTGCCGCTGCCCGGCATCTCGGCGACCGTCGTGGACGACGACGCCAACGAGGTCCCCGACGGCGCCGGCGGCTACCTCGTCCTGACCGAGCCGTGGCCGTCCATGCTGCGCACGATCTGGGGCGACGACCAGCGCTACCTCGACACGTACTGGTCCCGCTTCGAGGGCAAGTACTTCGCCGGCGACGGCGCGAAGAAGGACGAGGACGGCGACATCTGGCTGCTCGGCCGGGTCGACGACGTGATGCTGGTCTCCGGGCACAACATCTCCACCACCGAGGTCGAGTCCGCGCTGGTCTCGCACCCGAAGGTGGCCGAGGCCGCGGTCGTCGGCGCCACCGACCCGCAGACCACCCAGGCCATCTGCGCCTTCGTCATCCTGCGCGGCAGCGCGGCGGAGGACGAGGGGCTGGTCGAGGAGCTGCGCGCCCATGTCGCCCAGCAGCTCGGCCCGATCGCCAAGCCCAAGCGGATCCTGCCGGTGGCGGAGCTGCCCAAGACCCGCTCCGGCAAGATCATGCGGCGGCTGCTGCGTGACGTCGCCGAGAACCGCGACCTCGGGGACGTCTCGACGCTCACCGACTCCTCGGTGATGGACCTGATCCAGGCGAAGCTGCCGAGCGCGGCCTCCGAGGACTGAGCCGGACCGTTCGCGGAGGGGGCACCGGGCCGGCAGCGGCCCGGTGCCCCCTCGCGCGTACGGCAACATCCCCCGGCACTCGGCCCTCCGCCCCGGCGGCCACCCGCCCGAATTGCCCGTAAAGTGAGGCCACCGAGTACTCCCTCGCACCCGCCCGGTACAGTGGGAAGGGCGTCAATGACGCGCTAAGAAACTCTGGGTGCGCCGGGAAGTCTGGTCGGCAACTGACACAGCCGTACACAGCTGCCGAAGGCCGGAGGTCACCGCGTGAGCGCGCCCACGAGCAACCGCCGTTCCATATTCCTCGGGCGGATGTCCCTGCCCGAGCGGAATTTCGTCGCCGAAGCACTGCGCGCCGAGACCGTCGGCGGGGTCCTCCTCCTCGTCGCCGCCGTGGCCGCGCTGATCTGGGCGAACACCCTCAGCGGAAGCTACGAGGCGGTCCGCGACTTCCACCTCGGCCCGGCCTCCCTCGGCCTCGACCTCTCGCTCCAGCACTGGTCCGCCAACGGCCTGCTGGCCGTCTTCTTCTTCGTCGCCGGCATCGAGCTCAAGCGCGAACTGGTCGCCGGTGAACTGCGCGACCCCAAGGCCGCCGCGCTCCCCGTCATCGCCGCCCTCTGCGGCATGGTGACCCCCGCGCTCGTCTACGTCGCCGTGACCGTCCTGGGCGGCGGCTCGCTGCAGGGCTGGGCCGTCCCCACCGCCACCGACATCGCCTTCGCGCTCGCCGTCCTCGCCGTGATCGGCACCTCGCTGCCCTCCGCGCTGCGCGCCTTCCTGCTCACCCTCGCCGTCGTCGACGACCTCTTCGCGATCCTGATCATCGCGGTCTTCTTCACCTCGACGATCAACTTCCTGGCGCTCGGCTTCGCCGCCGTCGGCCTGGCGGTCTTCTACCTGCTGCTGCGCAAGGGCGTCCGCGGCTGGTACGTCTACGTGCCCCTCGGCGTGGTCATCTGGGCGCTGATGGAGAACAGCGGGGTGCACGCCACCATCGCGGGCGTCGCCATGGGCCTGATGCTGCGCTGCCACCGCCGCGACGGCGAGACCCGGTCCCCCGGCGAGCACATCGAGCACCTGGTCCGCCCGCTGTCGGCCGGGCTGGCGGTGCCGCTGTTCGCCCTGTTCTCCGCGGGGGTGTCGCTTTCCGGCGGCGCCGTCCACGAGGTCTTCACCCGCCCGGAGACGCTCGGTGTCGTCCTCGGCCTGATAGTGGGCAAGGCGCTGGGCATCTTTGGCGGTACGTGGTGCACCGCCCGCTTCACCCGGGCCGAGCTGAACCCCGACCTCAAGTGGCCGGACGTCTTCGCGGTCGCCTCGCTGGCCGGGATCGGCTTCACCGTCTCCCTGCTGATCGGCGAGCTCGCCTTCGCCGGCGATGCCGCACTGACCGCCGAGATCAAGGCATCGGTGCTGGTCGGCTCGCTGCTCGCGGCCGTCTTCGCGGGCGTCCTGCTCAAGATCCGCAACGCGAAGTACAAGAAGCTGACCGAGGACGAGGAGCGGGACGAGGACCAGGACGGCATCCCCGACGTCTACGAGCTCGACAAACCGGAATATCACCTTCGGATGGCGGCGATCCACGAGGCAAAGGCCGCCGAACACCGGCGGCTTGCCGAAGTGGCCTCCGGCACGCACGCCGGAGACGATGGTCCGGCATGATCTGAGAGGCTTTGCATCCGGTTGACGAGATGAGGGAGACGGCGATGAGCGCAGCCGACACAGGCGCGGACCGCAGCCTCGGACAGCTGGTGGCCTCGGCCACCGCCGAGATGTCCGCACTGGTGCACGACGAGATCGCGCTGGCCAAGGCGGAGCTGCGGCAGGACGCCAAGCGGGCCGGCATCGGCAGCGCCGCGTTCATGGTGGCCGGCGCACTGGCGCTGTTCGCGCTGCCGGTGCTCAGCTTCGCGGCGGCGTACGGCATCCACAACCTCGGCCTGGGGCTCGCCTGGTCCTTCCTGATCGTGGGCGGCGCCTTCCTGGTCCTCGCCGGTCTGCTGGCCCTCATCGCCATGGCCAAGATCAAGAAGATCAAGAAGCCGGAGAAGTCGATCAACTCCGCCAGGGAGACCGCGGCCGTGCTGCAGAACGCCAAGCCGCACCCGCGCATCGAGACCAAGGACCATCCGGTCCTGGAGTCTGTGACACGCTCATCGGTATGACAGCCCCTGACAGCACCGCCTCGGTCGTCCGCCTGGACGTCCCCGGCGACAGAGAGGTGACGCACCGCGACGTCGCGGCGAACGGCGCGCGCTTCCACATCGCCGAGATGGGCGACGGCCCGCTGGTGCTCCTGCTGCACGGCTTCCCGCAGTTCTGGTGGACCTGGCGGCAGCAGCTCCCGGCGCTCGCCGACGCGGGCTTCCGCGCGGTCGCGATGGACCTGCGCGGCGTCGGCGGCAGCGACCGCACGCCGCGCGGCTACGACCCGGCGAACCTCGCGCTGGACGTCACCGGCGTCATACGGTCCCTGGGCGAACCGGACGCCGCGCTCGTCGGGCACGACCTCGGCGGCTATCTCGCCTGGACCGCGGCGGTGATGCGGCCCAAACTGGTGCGCCGGCTCGCGGTGGCCTCGATGCCGCACCCGCGGCGCTGGCGCGCGGCGATGCTCGCCGACGTCCGCCAGAGCGCCCGGAGTTCGCACATCTGGAGCTTCCAGCGGCCCTGGCTGCCGGAGCGGCGGCTGACCGCGGACGACGCGGCGCTGGTCGGCCGGATGATCCGGGACTGGTCCGGCCCCCAACTCCCCGACGACGAGGCCGTCGAGGTCTACCGGCGGGCGATGAGCATCCCGTCGACCGCGCACTGCTCGATCGAGCCGTACCGCTGGATGGTGCGGTCGCTGGCGCGCCCCGACGGCATCCAGTTCAACCGCCGGATGAAGCTGCCGGTCCGGGTCCCGACCCTGCATCTGCACGGGTCGCTGGACCCGGTGATGCGCACCCGCAGCGCGGCCGGTTCCGGCGAGTACGTCGAAGCCCCGTACCGCTGGCGGCTGTTCGACGGCCTCGGGCACTTTCCGCACGAGGAGGACCCGGTGGCGTTCTCCACCGAGCTGATCAACTGGCTGAAGGACCCGGAACCGGACCGCTGACCAGGACGGCGCGTACCGCTCGGCGGAGCGCGCTCACCCGGCGCTCGAACGTTCGTATGGCGAATGGCGACTTGCCCGGCGCATAGGCCAATTGGCCGTCCCCGAGGCGGTTACGGACCTTGGGCCACGGGCAGAGTCGAGGGTATGGGCTGGACGCACGACTACCGTGACGTGGCACGCAACCGCCGCAGCAGTGCCGCTGCAGTGGGCACTCAGGACAGGGGCACTCCGGACCTCAGGTCCGGCGCGTCCCCCGATCCGGCGCATCCGATGGGCATTCCGCGCATCCTGCGCCGCCGGGCGCGCTGGATGAGCGCGCGCCTGCGCCATCCCCGCACCTGACCGCACCCCCCGCGCCGGCGACGACAGGGGGCGTACGCCCCCCTGAAGCCCCGTGAGGGCGCTCAGATCGCGCAGCCCTGGCTGTCGACCTGCCGCTCGGCCGTACGCCCGTTGACGATGTCCTGGCGGATCTCGTCGGCGGTCAGCGCGTAGCCGGTGCGCGAGTCGTCCAGCGACTTCGCGAAGACGACGCCGTAGACGTCGCCGTTCGGGGTGAGCAGCGGACCGCCGGAGTTGCCCTGCCGGACCGTGGCGTAGAGCGAGTAGACGTCACGGCCGACCGTGCCGCGGTGGTAGATGTCCGGGCCGTTCGCCTGGATGCGGCTGCGGATGCGGGCCGCGCGGACGTCGTAGCCGCCGTTCTCCGGGAAGCCGGCCACGATGGCGCTTTTGCCGCTGCTCGCGTCCGTCTTGGCGAAGTGCAGCGCCGGGGCGTCCAGGGAGGGCACGTCCAGGACGGCGATGTCGCGCCGCCAGTCGAAGAGCACGACCTTCGCGTCGTACGTCCGGCCCTCGCCGCCCACCTGGACGGTCGGCTCGTTCACCCCGCCGACCACGTGGGCGTTGGTCATCACCCGGTGCCGGCCGAACACGAAACCGCTGCCTTCGAGGACCTTCCCGCAGCTCGGGGCGGTGCCGACGACCTTGACGATGCTGCGCCTGGCCTGCGCGGCCACCGGGCTGGTGGCCAGCTGGGGGTCGGGCGCCGGCACGTTGTGGATCGGTTCGTTGGAGAACGGCGTGAAGACCTGCGGGAAGCCGTTCTGCGCGAGCACCGACGAGAAGTCCGCGAACCAGGTGCTGGCCTGCGGCGGCATCACCCGGGAAACCCCGAGCAGCACCTTGGAGTTACGGACCTCCTTGCCGAGCGTGGGCAGCGACGTCCCGGCCAGCGCCGAGCCGATCAGCCAGGCCACCAGCAGCATCGCGACGACGTTGACCAGCGCGCCGCCGGTCGCGTCCAGCGCTCTCGCCGGTGACCAGGTGATGTGGCGGCGGAGCTTGTTGCCCAGGTGGGTGGTGAGCGCCTGGCCCACGGACGCGCACACGATCACGATGGCGACCGCCGCGATGGCCGCGAAGGTACCGGGCGTGGCGTCGCCGGTGACCTCGTTCCAGATCAAGGGCAGCAGATAGACCGCGATCAGGCCGCCTCCGAGGAAGCCGATCACGGAAAGGATGCCGACGACAAAACCTTGCCGGTACCCGATGATCGCGAACCACACGGCCGCGACCAGCAGCAGAATGTCCAGGACGTTCACGCCGGACACCGTCTCACGAGCGCCAGTCGAGCGGGACCTGCTTGTCACGGTCCCACGGAATCTCCCACCCCGCGTAGTACAGGATCCGGTCGATCACTCCGGCCGTAAAGCCCCAGACCAGGGCGTTCTCGACGAGGAAGGCCGGACCGACGTGACCACTGGGGTGGCGCGTGGTCACACGATGGGCGGGATCCGTGAGATCGGCCACGGGGACCGTGAACACCCGGGCGGTCTCCGCCTCGTCCACCGGGCCGACCGGACTCGGCCGCCGCCACCAGCCCAGGACCGGGGTCACCACGAAGCCGCTGACGGGGATGTACAGCCGTGGCAGCACGCCGAAGACCTGCACACCGGACGGATCCAGCCCGGTCTCCTCCCGGGCCTCGCGCAGCGCCGCCCGCACCGGACCGGCGCCCTCCGGATCGCCGTCCTCCGGGTCGAGGGCGCCACCGGGGAAGGAGGGCTGGCCCGCATGGGAGCGCAGGGTGCCGGCCCGCTCCATCAGGAGCAGCTCGGGGCCGCGCGGACCGTGGCCGAAGAGGATCAGCACCGCGGACTGCCGGCCGCCGTCCTCGGGCGGCAGGAAGCGGCTGAGCTGGTGCGGCTCGACCGTGGCGGCCGCGCGGGCCACCGGTTCCAGCCACTCGGGCAGGCCGTCGGCCGAGACCGTGACCTCCCCGCCGGGAGCCGCGCTGACGCCCGCCTCCTCGCCGTACTGCTGCTCCCGTGCACTCCGCATACGCGCCCCCTCAGGCCTGGCGTGGATCATCGGTCCCCCGAGGGGGCGTCGTGGCTGCCGTCATGAAGCGGCGGCCGGGGGCGCCAGCGGAGGCGCCGGCTGCCCCGGGTAGTCCGGCGGCGGCTTCAGGCGCTGGCCCGGCTGGCCGCCCAGCTCGTACTTCAGCAGCTTCCTGGCCTTCTCCGGGTCCGTCTCGCCCTCGCCGTACGAGGGGCACAGCGGGGCGATGGCGCAGGCGCCGCAGGCGGGCTTGCGGGAGTGGCACACCCGGCGGCCGTGGAAGACGACGCGGTGCGAGAGCATCGTCCACTCGCTCTCGGGGAAGATCGCCGCGACGTCCGCCTCGACCTTGACCGCGTCCTCTTCGGTGGTCCAGCCGAAGCGGCGGGCAAGACGGCCGAAGTGGGTGTCGACGGTGATCCCCGGGACGCCGAAGGCGTTGCCGAGCACCACGTTGGCGGTCTTGCGGCCGACCCCGGGGAGCGTGACCAGATCCTCCAGGCGGCCCGGGACCTCACCGCCGAAGCGGTCGCGCAGCGCGGCGGACAGGCCGAGCAGGGCCTTGCTCTTGGCCCGGAAGAAGCCGGTCGGGCGGATCAGCTCCTCCAGCTCCTCCGGGGGCATGGCGGCCATGTCCTCGGGCGTCGGGCAGGCCGCGAACAGCCGCGGAGTGGTCTGGTTGACCCTCAGGTCGGTGGTCTGGGCGGACAGGACCGTGGCGACCAGCAGCTCGAAGGGGTTGCTGAAGTCCAGCTCGGGGTGCGCGTACGGATACAGCTCGGCGAGTCCGTCGTTGATCTGGTGGGCCCGGCGCACCATGGCAGCGCGCGACTCGGCCTTGCGCGCGGGGGCCTTCTTGGCGGCGGTCTTCTTCGCAGCCGTCTTCTTGGCCGCGGTCTTCTTGGTGGTGGCCGTCTTCTTGGTGGCCGTCTTCTTCGCGGGCGCGGTCCGGTCCGCCGCCTTCGTGGTGGCGGCCTTCTTCGTGACGGCCTTCTTGGCCGTCGCCTTCTTCGTGACGGCCTTCTTCGCGGCCACCGGCTTCTCGGGGGTTTCGTTCACGGCGGCCTTCTTCCCTGCCGAGCTGGTACGTACCGAGGTCGGGCCCGCCTCGTTCGTGTCCTGTGCCGCGGACCGCGACGCGCCGGATTTCCGGACGGTCGGCTTCCGGGTCGAGCTCACCCCGGAAGGCGATTTGTTACTTTTGTCCGGTTCGGAAGCTCCGCCGGACGCCTGTTCGCCCACAGCGGAATCACGTCCCGCGCTCACTCGTCCGGCCCCCAGTCCTCTGCTCTCACCGGCGTATTGGACACTCGGCCAGACTAAGGCCAGCCACTGACATCCGGCTCGATCACCGTGATCCCTGACTCCAATCGGCCCCCTGCCTTATGGCTCTGGCCACCGGTCCGGCAAACTTGTGATTGATCGCACTGTTTTGCATTCCGGCATGATGGGGACCACAGTCCCCCGGAGCATGTCGACAAGGAGAGATCTCGTGGACGACGTTCTGCGGCGCGCACCGCTCTTCGCGGCGCTCGATGACGAGCAGGCGGCCGAGCTGCGCGCCTCAATGGGAGAGGTCACGCTCGCCCGCGGCGACGCCCTGTTCCACGAAGGGGACCCCGGCGACCGCCTGTACGTGGTCACCGAGGGCAAGGTGAAGCTGCACCGCACCTCCCCGACGGCCGGGAGAACATGCTCGCCGTCCTCGGTCCCGGAGAGCTGATCGGTGAGCTCTCGCTGTTCGACCCGGGCCCGCGCACGGCCACCGCGTCCGCCCTCACCGAGGTCAAGCTCCTCGGCCTGGGGCACGGCGACCTCCAGCCCTGGCTGAACGCCCGCCCCGAGGTGGCCACGGCCCTGCTGCGTGCGGTCGCCCGCCGACTGCGCAAGACCAACGACCAGATGTCCGACCTGGTCTTCTCGGACGTGCCGGGCCGCGTGGCACGCGCCCTGCTCGACCTGTCGCGCCGCTTCGGCGTGCAGTCCGAAGAAGGCATCCATGTCGTGCACGACCTGACCCAGGAGGAGCTGGCCCAGCTGGTGGGCGCCTCCCGTGAGACGGTCAACAAGGCCCTGGCGGACTTCGCGGGCCGCGGCTGGCTGCGCCTGGAGGCGCGCGCCGTGATCCTGCTGGACGTCGAGCGGCTCGCCAAGCGCTCGCGCTGACACACCTGCCACTACGGCGAAGGGCCCTGCTCCGGCGGGGCCCTTCGCCGTAGTGGGCGGTCCCTGGTGAGCGGCCCCGGGTGGGCGGTCCCGAGCAGGCGGCCCCGGGTGAGCGGCCTCTTCGCCGTGGTGGCCCGGGCCCCGCACCCCCAACCTCCCGCGAAATACGGTCGTCCCCGCCGCACTCCCTCGCCATAGTGGCGCCATGACGCCCGACGGGACCCACGACAGCACGCACAACGCCACCGCCACCGGCACCGGCACCGGCAGGGGCCTGGACCACGACGGCTGCTTCGTGCGGGAGGGCTCGCTGGAGCGGGTGCCCCCGGCGTTCGCGCCCGTGGTGGCGGGGCTGCGCTCCCGTATCGCCGATCATTTCAGCGATCGCCTGCACAGCAGCTACCTCTTCGGCAGCATCCCCCGTGGCACCGCCGCCCCCGGTGTCTCCGATCTGGACGCCCTCCTCGCCCTACGGGACGAGCCGTCCGACGACGACCACGCCGCCGCCCGCGCCGTCGAGGAGGCGCTGGACACCGCGTTCCGGGAGGTCGACGGCGTCGGGCTGCTGCTGTTCGGGGCCGACCGGCTGCTGAGCGACCTGGAGCGGCACGACCTGGGCTGGTTCGTGGCCTGTCTGTGCACCCCGCTCGACGGTCCGGACCTCGCCGACCGGCTGCCCCGTTACCGCCCCACCTCGCTCCTTGCCCGTGAGACCAACGGGGATCTCTTCCGCGACCTCCCGGACTGCGCAAGAAGGCCGAGGCGGCCACTACGGAGGCCGCGCGCACCCGGCTCACCCGGGGCGTGACGCGGCGGCTCGTACGCACCGGGTTCACGCTGGTCATGCCCCGCTGGGGCGGCTGGACCAGCGACCTGGCCGAGTCCGCGGAGATCTTCGGCCGCTACTACCCGGCGCACGCCGACCAGATGCGCGTCGCAGCCCGCCCGCCCGCGCTCCCGCCGCGTACCCCCACCTGCTGGACGAGCTGCTCTCCGGCCTGGCCCCCTGGCTGGCAGGCGAATACCTCGCCGTCCACGGGGCGAAGGCTCCCCGCCCGTAGGACACCGGGCGGGCAAACACCGCGCCGGGGCATCCCGCCCCGACGGTGTCACTCCTCGATCAGCCCGTGCTCCCCGAGGTACTCCAGCTGTGCCCGCACCGACAGTTCGGCGGCCGGCCACAAGGAGCGGTCGACATCGGCGTACACATTGGCGACGACCTCGGCCGGGGTCCGGTGGCCGGCCTCGACCGCGGTCTCCACCTGGGCGAGCCGGTTCGCACGGTGCGCCAGATAGAACTCCACCGCCCCCTGGGCGTCGTTCAGCACCGGCCCGTGGCCCGGCAGGACCGTGGCCACCCCGTCGTCCACCGTGAGGGAGCGCAGTCGGCGCAGCGAGTCGAGATAGTCGCCCAGCCGCCCGTCGGGGTGCGCCACCACGGTGGTGCCGCGCCCCAGGACCGTGTCACCGGTCAGGACGGCGCGGTCGGCCGGGAGATGGAAGGACAGCGAATCGGCGGTGTGCCCCGGGGTGGGCACCACCCGCAGGTCGAGACCGCCCGTGGTGATGACGTCCCCCGCGGCGAGCCCTTCCCCACCGAGGCGCAGCGCCGGGTCCAGCGCCCTGACGGGCGACCGGGTCAGCTCGGCGAACCGGGCGGCGCCGTCGGCGTGATCCGGGTGCCCGTGGGTCAGCAGGGTCAGCGCGACGCGCTTGCCGGACCGTTCGGCGATGTCGACGACGGCCTGGAGGTGGCCCTCGTCGAGCGGCCCGGGATCGATGACGACGGCCAGGTCGGAGTCCGGCTCGGCGACTATCCAGGTGTTGGTGCCGTCCAGGGTCATCGCCGACGGGTTGGGCGCCAGCACGCAGTGCGCCCGCGTAGTGGCGGGCCCGGAGATCACTCCGCCCCGGGGCTGCCCCGGGAGAGCGGCTGCTTCGGTCATGTGGGGGTCCCTCCCGAGGTGCCGGTGACTCCGGGCGTGCCGGTGGCTCCCGGGACGCCGGTGGCCCGCTGGGCCCCTGAGGGACCGTCGGAATCGCCGCCCGCCTCCGTGGCCCCGTGCGCGACGGAACCGCCCGTGGCGGAACCGCCCTCAGCGGCACCGTCCCCGGCACCGCCCCCCGGCGCGATGTGCTTGGTGAACTCGTCGTGGCCCGGCCAGCTCAGTACGATCTCACCGCCCACCAGGCGCGCCCGCGCCAATACGGGCGTCAGGTCCTGCGCCTCCGCGGCGGCCAGCACGTCCGCGACGGTGGCGTACGGCTCCAGCGCGCGCAGCGTGGCGATCGTCGGCGGCATCATCAGCAGCTCACCGCGGTCGTACCCGGCGGCCGCCTCCCCCGGCCGGGTCCACAACGCGAGGTCCGCCTCACCGGCCGCGACGGCGTTCCCCCCGGGGCCCACCGGCAGTCCCTGGGGCAGCGTGTGCTGGCCTTCGGGCAGCGCGGCGACGAAGAACCACGTGTCGTAGCGCCGGGGCTCGAACTCCGGGGTGATCCAGCGCGCCCAGGCGGCCAGCAGGTCGGAGCGCAGGACCAGGCCGCGGCGGCTCAGGAAGTCGGCGAAGGACAGCTCGTGCGCCACCAGGGCGGCCCGGTCGGCCTCCCAGTCCTCGCCCGTGGTGTCCGCGACGACCGTGTCCGCCGACTCCCCGGCGAGCAGCACGCCGGCCTCCTCGAACGTCTCCCGTACCGCCGCGCAGACGATGGCCTGCGCGGTGGCCGGATCGACGCCCATCCGGACCGCCCACTGGGCGCGCGACGGGCCGGCCCAGGCCACCGGGCGTTCGTCACGGGGATCGACCGCACCACCCGGATAGGCGTACGCGCCCCCGGCGAAGGCCATGGAGGTGCGTCTGCGCAGCATGTGGACGGCGGGGCCGCCGGTCCCGGTGTCGCGCAGCAGCAGGACGGTCGAGGCCCGGCGGGGCTCGGCAGGGGTGAGCTCGCCGTTCGCGAGCGCCCGGATGCGGCCCGGCCACTCCGGTGGGTACCACTGGCCATTCGTCGTGGACGACATGGCCGGATGCTATGCGCTCACGCGCGGATGTTCGAGGGTCCTTTTCCGCCGGGCCGCAGCCGGCGGCCGCTCCGGCGGGCCGGCGGGAGCGCGCTCCTACGAGGCGCGCGCGTCCCGCGGCCGCCATGAAGCCGCCGGGAAGGCCCTGCGGACCGTACGGCCCGCACAAAGCCCCGTCCCGGCGGCCGGAACCGGCAACGCCTACGCCTCGTCGGCGACCTCGACCTGGATCTCGACCTCGACCGGCGCGTCGAGCGGCAGCACCGCCACACCCACCGCGGAGCGGGCGTGCACGCCCTTGTCGCCGAGGATCTCGCCGAGCAGCTCGCTGGCGCCGTTGAGGACGCCCGGCTGGCCGGTGAAGTCCGGCGCGGAGGCCACGAAGCCGACCACCTTCACCACGCGCCGGATCTTGTCCAGGTCGCCGATGACGGACTTCACGGCGGCCAGCGCGTTGAGCGCGCAGGTCGCGGCGAGCTGCTGGGCCTGCTCCGGGCTGACCTCGGCGCCCACCTTGCCGGTCGCCGGCAGCGCGCCGCCCACCATGGGCAGCTGGCCGGAGCTGAAGACGTACGCGCCGGAGCGCACCGCGGGCTGGTAGACGGCCAGCGGGGGCACGACGTCCGGCAGCTTCAGGCCGAGTTCCGCGATCTTGTCCTCCGCCGCGCTCACGCCTTGTACTCCTGCTTCTCCCGCTTCATGTAGGCCACCAACTGCTCGGGGTTGTTCGGGCCCGGCACGACCTGGACCAGTTCCCAGCCGTCCTCGCCCCAGGTGTCCAGAATCTGCTTCGTCGCGTGCACCAGCAGCGGCACGGTCGAGTATTCCCACTTGGTCATGGGCCGAGCGTAATGCCTGTCCGGTGCGGTGGCGGACGCCGTCCACCGCGGGCCGCCCGGGCCCGGGCCGGGCCGTCCCCTACGGGACATCCCTGACCCGGCTCCGGGTCCGGCACGGACGGATCTCCGGGTCTTCCCAGGCGTATCCCGTGCGTAGCCGCGACGCGGACTGGTTAGGCTCCTTTGCGTGAGCAGGCTCCATGTCGTCAGCGGCAAGGGCGGCACCGGCAAGACCACGGTCGCCGCTGCCCTCGCCCTCGCCCTGGCCACCGAGGGGCGCCGTACCCTCCTGGTCGAGGTCGAGGGCCGGCAGGGCATTGCCCAGCTGTTCGAGACCGAAGCGCTTCCCTACGAGGAACGCAAGATCGCGGTGGGACCAGGTGGCGGCGAGGTCCACGCCCTGGCCATCGATGCCGAACGCGCCCTTCTGGACTACCTCCAGATGTTCTACAAGCTCGGCAGCGCGGGCCGGGCCCTGAAGAAGCTCGGCGCGATCGACTTCGCCACGACCATCGCCCCCGGCCTGCGGGACGTCCTGCTGACCGGCAAGGCGTGCGAGGCGGTCCGCCGCAAGGACAAGCAGGGCAGGTTCGTCTACGACGCGGTGGTGATGGACGCCCCGCCGACCGGCCGCATCACCCGCTTCCTGAACGTCAACGACGAGGTGGCCGGTCTCGCGAAGATCGGCCCGATCCACAATCAGGCGCAGGCCGTGATGCGGGTCCTGAAGTCACCGGAGACCGCGGTCCATCTGGTGACGCTCCTGGAGGAGATGCCCGTCCAGGAGACCGCGGACGGCGTCGCCGAGCTGCGCGCCGCCGGCCTCCCCGTCGGCGGCATCGTCATCAACATGACCCGTCCCGCGCTGCTGGACAACGGCGATCTCGACCTTCTCGCGGCCCGCGGGGCACGTGCCGGCGTCGCCAAGGCGCTTTCGCAGGCCGGGCTGGGCGGGGCCCGCCGCGGCGGGCTGGCCGACCGGCTGATCGACCCCCTGCTGGAGCAGGCCCGCGAGCACGCCGAGCGGGTCGAGCTGGAGCGCGCCGAGTACGCCGAGCTGACCGCGATCGGCCTGCCCACCTACGAGTTGGAGCTGCTCCCCGAGGGAGTGGACCTCGCCGGGCTGTACCAACTGGCCAGAGACCTGCGGAAACAGGGGCCCATATGACCTCCGACGACACGACGCTGGACGCCTCGGCCCCGTGGCTGGAGGTCGACGCACTGCTCGACGACCCGCGCACCCGCATCGTCGTGTGCTGCGGTTCCGGCGGCGTCGGCAAGACCACCACCGCCGCCGCCCTGGGCGTGCGCGCCGCCGAGCGCGGCCGCAAGGTCGTGGTGCTGACCATCGACCCGGCCCGGCGGCTGGCGCAGTCGATGGGCATCTCCGAGCTCGACAACGTCCCCCGCCGGGTCAAGGGCGTGGACGAGGCCGCCGGCGGCGAACTGCACGCGATGATGCTGGACATGAAGCGCACCTTCGACGAGATCGTCGAGGGCCATGCGGACGCCGACCGGGCCCGCGCGATCCTGGAGAACCCCTTCTACCAGTCGCTGTCGGCCGGTTTCGCGGGCACGCAGGAGTACATGGCCATGGAGAAGCTGGGCCAGCTCCGCGCGAGCGACGAGTGGGACCTGATCGTCGTCGACACGCCCCCGAGCCGCTCCGCGCTGGACTTCCTGGACGCGCCCAAGCGCCTCGGCTCCTTCCTGGACGGCAAGTTCATCCGGGTCCTGATGGCGCCCGCGAAGGTCGGCGGCCGGGCCGGCATGAAGTTCCTGAATGTCGGCATGTCGATGATGACCGGCACGCTCAGCAAGCTCATGGGCGGTCAACTCCTGCGCGACGTCCAGACGTTCGTGGCCGCCATGGACACCATGTTCGGCGGTTTCCGCACCCGCGCCGACGCCACGTACCGCCTGCTGCAGGCCCCCGGTACGGCGTTCCTCGTGGTCGCCGCGCCGGAGCGGGACGCGCTGCGCGAGGCGGCGTACTTCGTCGAGCGGCTGGCCGCCGAGCAGATGCCGCTGGCCGGCCTGGTGCTCAACCGCGTGCACGGCAGCGGCGCCGCCCAACTCAGCGCCGAGCGGGCCCTGGCCGCCGCGGAGACCCTCGGCGAGGGCCTCACGGAGGAGGACGGCTCCGATGGCGTCCACACCGAAAATAATCTTGAACCAACCGGCATTGTGGATCTCGACGGCGGGAAGGATGCCTCCGGTACCGCTGGCGGCCTCTCCCCCGCTGCCGCGGACCCGGTAGCACCCACCTCCGCCTCGGCGGCTCAACTGGCCGCCGGGCTCCTCCGCCTGCACGCGGAACGTATGCAGGTCCTCGCGCGCGAACGGCGCACCCGTGACCGCTTCACCGCGCTCCATCCCGAGGTCCCGGTGACGGAGGTCGCCGCGCTGCCCGGCGACGTCCACGACCTCGCGGGCCTGCGCGCCATCGGCGACCGCCTGGCGCTGGACGGCACCACAACGGACCCCGACACCGACGACTGACCCGACGACTCACGACCGCCGGCCGAACCGACGGCTGAACCACCGCAACGGCTGAACCACCGCCCGAACCACCGTCGACGCACGCACCGAACCACACCCGGGCCCAGCGCCCAACCGGCCCTGTTCCGCCGGCCGGTGCATCCCGGCCGTCCGGCTATCCGACCGCGGCGTACTCGTCGAAGGTCTCGTCCTCGCAGTCCATCGGCAGAATGCCGGTGCTGCGCTCGTATTCCGTGCGCGCCGTCTCCAAGAGGCGACGCCATGACGTCACGGTCGGGCGGCGACGCAGCAGCGCCCTCCGCTCCCGCTCGGTCATCCCGCCCCACACGCCGAATTCCACCCGGTTGTCCAGGGCGTCGGCCAGGCATTCCGTACGCACCGGACATCCGGTGCACACCGCCTTGGCGCGATTCTGCGCCGCACCCTGAACGAACAGTTCGTCCGGATCGGTAGTGCGGCAGGCTGCCTGTGCACTCCAGTCGGTTACCCAGCTCATGCTGGCGCCGTCCTCTCCCGAATCGAGGCTCCCCCACGGCGGCAAACGGCATATTCACCGTTGCCAGTTGAGGACGTTACGGCGGGCGGACAGGGCGCAACACCCCCTTCGGGCCCAATCTTGAATGGCCCGAACGGACTATGCGTACGCGGCAGATCACCCAACGGAGTGACCGTGCGGCATACGTCACATAGCGCATAAGGCGGGACAGTTCGCCGCCCTGACACGGGGTTTCTGTGGGCACACGCGGACGCGTGGGGGCTCGGTCCGCGAGGAGTAGGGGTTGACGAACTGACGCGTAACCATTCGGCTGTGGCAGCTGAGTACAGGCTAAGCGAACAGGTGCGCCCCTGTCCGGCGAATGGGAACCTCGGCACCTCACGTGCGACGCGACCGCGCCCGTACGGCCATCGAGGGATCACATCCGGCCGAGCACGGAGATCGGATCCGGCCGGATCCGGAGATCGACTCGGGATGCCCCCGAGGTCACGCACGGCCCGGGGCGGAAACCCGAGCGGGTCGCCGCCGAGGTCGTCGAGGTCACGGCCGCACCACCCCGAGGTCACCACCCGGTGTACGAGCGGCCCCGCACCCCCCGCTCCGTCCGCACGTATGTGGCAACGGATTAGGCTGCCTCCCATGGCTAAGAAGCGCGATGGCGGGGGTCTGTCCACGACGCAGCGGACCGCCAGGTTCCTCGGTGTCAGCGTCCTGGCCGGAGCGGTGCTCGCCGGTCTCGCGCTGCCGGCGGCCGGGGCGCTGGGCCTCGCCGCCAAGGGTTCGGTCGAGGGCTTCGACGAGATCCCGGCGAACCTCAAGACGCCACCGCTCAGCCAGCGGACCACCATCCTGGACTCGGACGGCGGCGAGATCGCCAAGGTCTACTCCCGCGACCGCACGGTCGTGAGCCTCAAGAACATGTCGCCGTACATCCAGCAGGCGATCGTCGCCATCGAGGACGCCCGGTTCTACCAGCACGGCGCCATCGACGTGAAGGGCATCCTGCGGGCGCTCAACAAGAACGCCCAGTCCGGCGGCGTCTCCCAGGGCGCGTCGACGCTGACCCAGCAGTACGTGAAGAACGTGTTCGTCGAGGAGGCCGGCGACGACCCGGACAAGGTCGCGCAGGCCACCCAGCAGACGATCGGCCGCAAGGTCAAGGAGCTCAAGTACGCGATCCAGGTCGAGAAGGAGCTCGGCAAGCGCAAGATCCTGCAGAACTACCTCAACATCACCTTCTTCGGCCAGCAGGCGTACGGCGTCGAGGCGGCCGCCCAGCGGTACTTCAGCAAGCACGCGAAGGATCTGAACCTGGAGGAGTCGGCGCTGCTCGCCGGGATCGTCCAGTCGCCGAGCCGCTACGACCCGGTCAACGACCCGCAGGAGGCCACCCGGCGGCGCAACACCGTGCTGCAGCGGATGGCCGACCTGAAGGACATCACCCAGGAGCAGGCCGACGCGGCCGCCAAGAAGCCGATCAAGCTGGCCATCAGCCGGCCCAAGAACGGCTGCATCACCGCCACCGACGGCGCCGGCTTCTTCTGCGACTACATCCGCAAGGCCTTTCTCGGCGACAGAACCTTCGGCAAGACCCGCAAGGCCCGTCTGAAGCGCTGGGACCAGGGCGGCCTGACCATCCGCACCACCCTCGACCGACAGACCCAGAAGTCGATCCAGGCCTCCATCGCCAAGCACGTCTACGAGGACGACCAGGTCGCCACCGCCGCGACCATCGTGGAGCCGGGCACCGGCAAGATCCTCGGCATGGGCCAGTCGCGGCCGTACGGCTTCCGCGGGAACCAGACCATGATCAACCTCTCGGTCGACCACAACATGGGCGGCGGCGCCGGCTACCAGCCCGGTTCGACCTTCAAGCCGGTGATCGCGGCGGCCGCCCTGGAGCAGGGCACCAGCCCCGAGCAGGAGTACCCCTCGCCGTACCGGATGCCGTACCCGAGCCCGGTGCAGACCTGTGACGGCGAGTGGAACGGGAGCGGCGAGACGACGCAGAACGAGAACCGGAAGGAGGTCGGCCCGTACGCCATGAAGGAGGCGACCGCGAAGTCGGTCAACACCTACTTCGTGCAGCTGATCAGCGACATCGGCATCTGCCCCGCGGTCAAGATGGCGCAGAAGATGGGCATCGAGCGGGCCGACGGCAAGCCCCTGCAGCAAGTTCCGTCGATGACGCTCGGCGTGCAGGAAATGTCTCCGCTGACCATGGCAGCCGGTTACGCCGCCTTCGCCAACGGCGGCGAGTACTGCTCCCCGGTCGCCATCGAGTCCATCACCGACGCCCGCGGCCGGTCCCTGAAGGTCCCGCAGACCAGCTGCCGTACGGCGATGTCCAAGAAGACCGCGGACACGATCAACACCCTCCTCAAGGGCGTCGTCGAGGACGGCACCGGCAAGGAGGCCGGTCTCAGTGGCCGGGACAGCGCGGGCAAGACCGGCACCACCGACAGCCGCTACGCCGCCTGGTTCGTCGGCTACACCCCGAACGCGGCCGGCGCCGTCTGGGTGGGCGACCCCCAGCACCAGCGCAAGATGTACAACATCACCATCGGCGGCGTCCCCCACGACAAGGTCTACGGCGCCGACACCCCCGGCCCCATCTGGCGCGACGCGATGACCGGCGCCCTGGCCGGCCGGCCCGCACCGGCCCTGCCGACCGTCCCGATCGGCGACCCCGACAAGGGCAAGGGTTCGGGCGACGACAAGGGCCCCGGCAAGCCCAAGCCCGGCCGCGGCCACGGCGGCGACAACAAGCCCGGCGGCGGCTGGCACCTCCCCGGCTGGCCCGACATCCTGGGCGGCGGCAACGGCGGGTGGTGACGCCCCGGTTGGCGCCCGTCTCCTGAGCCCCAAAGACGACCGAGGGGCCGCCCCAGCACCGGCTGGGGCGGCCCCTCGTCTTCCACCGCGGGCGTCCGCAGGCGTCCGGAACCTCCGCCCGTACACCGCGGGTGAGGACCTCCGCCCGTGTGCCTCCCGGCAAGAACCTCCGTCCGACCCGCTCGGCCGGCCAGGACTTCCGTCTCCGGGGCCGCTCAGGCGTCCAGGACTTCCGTCCCCGCCGACACTCAGCCGGCCAGCAGCTTCTTCACCATTCCGGCCACCCGGCCGCCCTCGGCGCGCCCGGCCACCTTCGGGTTGACGATCTTCATGACCGCGCCCATCGCCTTCGGCCCCTCGGCACCGCTGCCCTTGGCCTCCGCCACCGCCGCCGCGACCAGCGACTCCAGCTCCTCGTCGGTCAGCTGCTTGGGGAGGTAGTCGGCGAGCAGCTCGCCCTCGGCCCGCTCCCGCGCGGCCGACTCGCTCCGGCCGCCCTGGTCGAACGCCTCCGCGGCCTCCCGGCGCTTCTTCGCCTCCCGCGCGATGATCTTCTCGACCTCGCCGTCGGACAGCACGCGCGCCTCCGTGCCCGCGACCTCCTCCTTCTGGATCGCGGTCAGCGTGAGACGGAGGGTGGAGGAACGCAGCTCGTCGCGCGCCTTGATCGCTTCGGTGAGGTCGTGCTGCAGCTTGGACTTGAGCGTGGTCATGCCGTCGAGTATGCCCCCACCCACCGACAACCGCCGCGCCTTTTCCCCGCGCCCGCCGCGAGCCCACGACCGCTGCCGGCCCCCGCCGGCCCGCCGGGCCCCCAACCCTACGCGCCGGCGCCCGCCCGCATCGGCACCTCCCGCGCCGACACCCGTCCGCGCCCCGCCCGTCCCTCCCGGTGTACCGACCCCTCGCCACTCTGCAACGATGGGAACCATGCGCGCGCGATACGGAGTACCCCTGACCCTGACCGCAGTCGGCGCGGCCGGCCTCGCCTACGCCGCGGGCTACGAAGTCCGCTCCTTCCGCCTGAGGCGGGTCACGGTCCCCGTACTGCCGCGCGGTATGCGCCCGTTGCGCGTCCTGCAGGTCTCGGACATCCACATGGTCAGCGGCCAGCGCAAGAAACAGCGCTGGCTGCAGTCGCTGGCCGGGCTGCGCCCCGACTTCGTCATCAACACGGGTGACAACCTCTCCGACCCCGAGGGCGTCCCGGAGACCCTGGACGCGCTCGGTCCGCTGATGGAGTTCCCCGGTGCCTACGTCTTCGGCTCGAACGACTACTACGGCCCCAAGCTCCGCAACCCGGCCCGTTACCTGATCGAGCGGGTCCAGGGCCGCCACGGCCTCAACGGCAACGCTCCCGTCGTGGGCGCCGTCCACAACCCGTGGGAAGAACTGCGCGACGCCTTCGACGCGGCCGGCTGGGTGGGCCTGTCCAACACCCGCGGCCGCCTCAAGCTGGAGGGCGTCGAGATCGCCCTCACCGGCCTGGACGACCCGCACATCAAGCGCGACCGGTACGCCGAGGTGGCCGGCGGCCCCGAATCCGGCGCCGATCTCTCGCTGGCCGTCGTCCACGCCCCGTACCTGCGCTCCCTGGACGCCTTCGCCGCCGACGGCTACCCGCTGATCCTGGCCGGCCACACCCACGGCGGCCAGCTCTGCATCCCCTTCTACGGGGCGCTCGTCACCAACTGCGACATCGACACCGACCGGGTCAAGGGCCTCTCCACCCACACCGCGGGCGGCCGCACCTCCTACCTCCACGTCTCCGCCGGCTGCGGCACCAACCGCTACACCCCGGTCCGCTTCGCCTGCCCCCCGGAAGCCACCCTCCTCACCCTCACCGCCCGCGACTGAGGCGTACGGCTGATCCCCGGCGGCTTCCCCGACCGGCCGCCGCCGGACCGTACGGACGGGCCGTACGGACGGATGGACCACCGGGAGGGGGCGGGGCGAACCGCCTCATCTCCCTCCGGATGAGGAAACCGGCCACCCTGTCCGGGAGGAACCACCCGGGGAGCTCCCTCCAGGGGGAGCCACCTCGGGACCTCCCTCCAGAAGGCACCACCTCGGGACCTCCCTCCGGTCGACCATCCGAACGGCTTCCCTCCCCGCGCGCCAAACCGGCCGAAGGGCCCCCTCCTCCTTGCGGCCCCCTCCCCCTAACGTGGAGGAATGTCCGACCCCAACCGGACCTCGCAGTCCACGCGCCACGCCACCGGTCCGGCCGGCGCCGCCGCCCGGACTCCCGCCGCGGCCGTCGCCCCCACGACCCGCCACCCACTGGCCGCCGTCTACCGCCTCCTGATCACCGCGGCCGCCCTGACCGGCCTGGTCCTGGCGGCCGTCGCCACCCCCGGCCCCGCCCGCCTGCTCGCCTCCTTCACCGCACAGGCCAACCTCGCCGCCGCCCTGGTCGCCGCCGCCTCGGCACACCGCGCCTGGACCGGCCGCCGCCCCCTGAGCCCCGGCCTCACCGGTGCCGTGCTCTCCTTCCTCACCCTCGTCGCCGTCCTCCACCACCTCCTCCCCGCCACCTCCACCACCGTCTTCGCCCTCCCGAGCCCCGCCCCCGGCACGCCCGCCCACCCCCTCTCCCCCTTCCTCCTCACCACGCTCACCCCGCTCGCCGCCCTCGCCGACTGGCTCCTGCTCACCACGCCCCGCGGCTTCCGCCCCCGCCACGCCTGGCAGTGGCCGGCGTACCCCCTCCTCTACCTCGCCGCCACCCTCGCCCTCCCCACCCCGACCGGCGCCCGCCCGGGCAGCCTCGCCACCGCCCTCACCCTCGCCCTGGCGAGCTGCCTGCTCCCCGTGATCACCATCGCGATCGACCAGGTCAGGCCCTCCCCACGTCTCTCCAGGAACCGGATTTCGCCTACGGGGATCGGTCCGCTAAAGTAGAGCTCGTTGCTTCGGGTGTAGCGCAGCTTGGCAGCGCGCTTCGTTCGGGACGAAGAGGTCGTGGGTTCAAATCCCGCCACCCCGACTGAAGGAACACCAGGTCAGGGGCCTGATCCGCTGAGCGGGTCGGGCCCCTGACCTGTTCCCGCAGACCGTTGGGGAGCCATGTGGGGGCCAACTTCGGGAACCGCTCCCGAACTGCCCCTACTGACGCGCAAGCTGCCGCGCCCGTAAGAGGTCGTTGAGCTCCGGGAACAGTGACGTGGGGCACACTACCGGGCTCACCACACCCGGACGCGGTGCACGCCACGCCATCGGTCCGGCCTTGGTGGTGTCAGCGGCATCACTTCCCCGTTCCCCCGGCCCTGGCCACGGGGCAGAGTGGCTCCCCGAAGGTGCGGGCCGGAGCAGCGGACTTGATCGAGACTCGTCCGGCATCAGCGGTCCAACGACCGTCCTCTACGAGGCACTTGGCAATGGTGCTGTTACGTATGCATGCGAACGCCGGGGCCCGAGGCCTGAGCATGCACCCGTGTTCCAGGCCGTCGCCATGGGGAGGCGCGTGCGCTCAGGCAAAAACCAGCGCGGCCGCGCACTGTGCCCGAGAGGGGCGGTCCCCTCACACGTCAGGGAGCCAGATCTCTTCCATCAGGGCCGTCGCGGACTCGGTGTGCCGGACCCGGAACACCGACGTGAGGAGATCGGCACGACCCCAGGGGTCGTACCGTCCCAACGCGAGACGCGACAGCCCCTCCCAGTCGCTGTAGCGGGGATCGTCTGACAGCTCGACGTCCTCTTCCTCCAACACCTCGGGAGTGATGCCGAGGGCGTCCAGGACGGCTTGTAGGTCACCTGTGAGGGTCCACGGCTCCTCACCGGGCCACCCTTCGGAATGCAGCAGCGGAACGCCGGGCACGATGATGACGTCCTCGGCGTGGGTCTCCCCGCAGTCGACATGCGCCGACCCGACGATCCGAGCCCCCGGATACCGGTCACGAAGTGCCGTGGCCTGGCCCCGCACCGGGCGGGCAGTGCCGTTGTCCGCCAGGGACGGATCCGATATCGCGAGCACATTGCCCCAGCAGCCGACCCTGATGAAATCCAGGTCCTGCCGCGTCGCCAAAGCCATCGGTTCCGCAGCCGGTGCCGACTGCACCTCTTCAAGGACCTCGTCGACGGTCCCGAACGCCTCCGCGAACTCCCGTGCCCGCACCGGGTCATGCGCGGCACGTACCGGTCCAGGGTCGGAGAAGGGGGCAGGACGAGGGTGATGGTGTGGTCCCCGGACCCCCAGACCCTGGAGTCGGGCGGGCAGCTCCAGAAATCATTGTCACTCATCACGCCACCGTAACCGCCGCCACCGACATCCTTGCCACGGTGGCGAGTTCAGGACACGCCGCGCCGAATCGCCTTGCGGAGTACGTGAGTTGGTCACCTAGGGTGGGCGGGCTTGGCGGCGTCAACGACCACGGGGGCCCCTGACGCCGCGCACTCAGAGACCCACCTCTGGGCTCCCTACGGAGAACCACGTGACCCATCCGATACGGCCGCGTCGTCTGCGTGCCCTGGGACGCACGGCGATCGCGCTGGCCTGTGCCGGCATCCTGTCCTTAACCGGACTGCCGTCCCTTCAGGGCACCGCGGACGCGGCGCCGAAGCCGCCGGCGAAGAAGAAGCAGGAACTGTGCGAGGACATGTTCGGCCTCCAGCACGTTCCTCCCACTCCGATCGACAAGATCCCCTGGGACAAGCCGGTACGCCCCTCCAACGAGTGGGACGAGTACTTCTTCGACTCCCAGCGCCAGGCCATGGACGGCGTGATCCTGCCAGGGAACACCCCTGCCGAACAGCAGAAGGTCCTCAATGCCCTCGAACACGGGCCGGAGGGCTACAAGGAAGGCGACCCGCGCAAGGTCTGGGCCTCCTACAAGCGGTTCCTGGACGACGCCGGAGGCAAGAACAAGTTCGGCAGCTTCCACAATTGGCTCAACGAGTCCTATCTGGAGATGGCTGCCCGCGGCGGCCGTGGACGCGCCTTCCACAAGAAGGTCGTACAGGACCTCGGGCTGACCGGGCCGGACTGGTACTGCGAAGAGGACGTCCAGTACACCGACAAGGACGGCAACAAGCGCTACCGCCGGTACGACGCCGTCAACTACAAGACCGGCGACCGGGTCGAGATCAAGTCGGGCGGCAACCACACGGGGGGCCAACGCCCCAAGGACCGGGCCGTCCTCAAGGCGGACCCGAAGGTACGCCTGCGGCCGATCTTCGGGCAGGAACAGACCGACGAGACCCGCAAGATGTACGACAGGCTGGCCAAGGAGTTCGGCAACGGGCCCGACGGCCGGCCCCGCATCATCCGCTACGAGCACCGGTCCACTTACCACGCCCGCTACAAGCCCGGCCGGTTCAGCAACTACGACCCGTACATGAACCCCAACCCGGGCAAATACACCGGGTCCCGTGGTGGCGGCAACGACCAGATCAACCGGTCCGTTCCCACGCCCAAGGAGGCCAGGGAGCAGTTCGAGCGGGGTCGTCGACTCGGCAATTCCGGTCAGCGAGTCCGCGGACCGGGCGGCGTGGACTTCACCACGCTGGAGCTGAAGTACGTCGGAAAGCCCGTCAAGGGCCAGGGCATGGACTATTCCTTCTCCGCCAAGAAGGCCGACGAGGAGACCAACCCCGGTTACGGCGGAAGGGCCAAGGCCCAGCTCATCTCCGACGCGTTCTTCACCTGGCTGGCCCTGACCCCGGAGAAGTTCTGGGTCAACCTCAACCCGGACCAGCCGGACAAGATCATGGACAGCAAGTTCGGCAAGACCGACGCCGGCCGCGTGCTGTTGGAAGCCGACCTTCGGATGAAGCACGACTTCTACAAGGCCATGGACCCCAAGACGGACCTGGGGAAGCGGTACTGGGCAGCCCTGCCCAAGGAGAACGGCAAGCCGTGCATGCCGGGCCTGCGCAACTGGATCGAGCCCAGGCCCGCCAAGGTTCGCGAGCAGGACGGCGGCATCTACATCCTCGACGCACCGCTCGGCCTGAAGTCCACCGCGCAGAAAACCATCACCCAGGGCCCCGGTGAGCCGATCTGCGACCCGGACCAGGCCACGATCAAGCGGGCCCAGGCCGTCATCGACCGCATGATCGTGCCCGCGGTCGAGAAGACCATCAACACCGCCCCCCAGTACGCGGACCTGCGCCGCGTCTACACCTCCCGGGTGGCGGCGGAGTGGATCCGCCGGCAGGACGCCAAGGCGCCCACCGACTACCGCAAGATCATCAACTCCGGAGACGTGGCGAAGTGGCCGCTGCGGGCGCCGAACCAGAAGTGGACGCGCGAGGGGGTCTTCAACCGGTACGTGAAGATCTTCAAGGAGGGTGAGTTCCGCTACGAGGTCCCCACCGGCGGTACCACGCAGATCTACATCGTGGGCGGTGTCGACTTCTCCAAGTCTCCCAAGCGCAACATCACCCGCCTGCGTTTTCAGGCCCAGCACCGGAACCTTCCGCGCACCACGAAGACGTCCGTGCACACCATGACCGACGACGCCGAGAACCAGGACACCCTGTTCCTCGGCGGGAACACCGCGGCGAAGGCCACCGGAGACGGCAGCGGGGACAAACCCACACCTACCCCTACCCACACCGGCAAGCCGGGCGAACCGTCGACTCCTCCGGCCACCCACACGCCGGACCCGGGCACGAGCACCCCGCCCACCGGTGACGGCGGGGCAAGCCGGCCGCCGGCGAACGGCCCGGGCGGTGACCTCGCTCACACCGGATCCGACACCCCCGTCGGCCTCATCGCCGGTACGGCCGCGGCCCTGGTCGCTGCCGGTGGCGGGCTGATGTGGTGGATGCGCCGCCGGAAGGCGGCGCCCGAGAGCTGACCCGGCGCCACGCCTGGAACCAGCACCACGGTCCCGCATCCTCTGGGTGCGGGGCCGTTCCGTTCCCGGCGCCCGGGAGGCGCTCCGCGCCACGCTCAGCCAGCGCTCCCGCCACGAACTCCCGCAAAAGCAACGCCGCGCCATTCGGCGCCGGTCCCTCCCCTCGTGGGGACCGGTGCCGAACAGCGCGGGCGGCGTGATCCGCGCCCCCCGTACCGGCGCGGATCCGGGAAGGGCCGGACCCTGGTCGACGCGCGGCGGCAGTCCGGGCCGGGCCGGCTCCTCAGTCCTCGTGCTGAAGGGGCCGGGAACAGGCGTCAGGAGTTGTTGCTCCGAGAACTCCGAGAACGCCCGGAGCTCCAGTGCTCCGAGAACTCCGGTGTTCCGTGAACGCCGACTGGTCCCAGTAGTGGTCCGGAACTCCGAGTACTTCGGGTGCTCCGGGTACTGCGTCGGTGGCCTGGCCTTTCCCGGCCGGGCAAGGCCCGGGTGCTGCGCCGCTGGTTCGGGATACTGCCAGTCGTGGGTCCCGGCGAGGAGATTCCGGAGTCGGGCCGGGGGCTTAACCACAGGTCAGCCAGCTAAGGTGAGTTTTCCGGTCCGGATGTCCAGCTGCGGGGGAAGTAAGGAGTGGAGGCCTTGAGTTCCGACTCAGGGGCGCGCTCAGCCTTCGCCGAGCGTCTCGCGTTGCTGTACAAGGAGGCCGGCAACCCTCCCCTCAAGAAGGTGGCCGAGGCGGTCGTCCGGCTGCAGCGGGTCGACGAGCGTGGGCGGCCGGTGCGGGTGTCCGTGCAGCGGATCAGCGACTGGCGGCGGGCGAAGAACGTGCCCGCGCAGTTCGCCGCCCTCGCGGCGGTGCTGCAGGTCCTGATCCCCCAGGCCCGGCGCTTGCGTCCGGTTCCGGTGTCGACGGGTCTGTACGACCTGGCGCAGTGGCAGCGGCTGTGGGAGCGGGCGGTCGGCGACCGTGCCGCGGCGTCCGCGCAGGACGAGGAACGCCCGCCGGACGAGGCCGTGCCCGTACCCGGTGTGTGCCCGTACCGCGGCCTGGCCCCGTACCGTCCGCAGGACGTCCGGTGGTTCTTCGGCCGGGAGCGGAGCACGGAGGCCCTCGTCGCCCAGCTCCGCGCGGCGGAGCGGACGGGCGGTCTCGTGATGCTCGTGGGCGCCTCGGGGGCCGGAAAGTCGTCGCTGCTGAACGCCGGATTGGTACCCGCGTTGCGGAGCGGCGGCGTGGGGGACGAGCCGGGCGGTGGGGCGCGGGAGGTGCTGCAACTCGTGCCGGGCGGGGATCCGGTCGGGGAGCTGCTCCGCCGGATTCCCGAGCTCGCCGACGTCGTCCCCACCACGCCGGAGCCCCCGGCGGCGGAGCCGACGGCGACCCGGCCCACGGGGACCAAGCCCACGGGAACAGAGCCCGGCACTCCGGAGGCTCCTCGCACTCCCACGCCCCCCGGCACCCCGCCGGACGCCGGCGCCAAGCCCGCCACCCCGCCGGAACCCGGCACCCCCCGTTTCGCGCACGCCGTGCGGGAGGCCGTGTCGGCATGGGCGCGGCGCGGGGCGTCGGCCGGTGCTCGGCCGGTGGTGATCGTGGACCAGTTCGAGGAGGCGTTCACGCTCTGCTCCGACGAGGCGGCCAGGCGGACGTTCATCCAGCTGCTCCACGCCGCGTGCACGCCCTCCCCCACGTTCTCGGCTCCGGTCGAACAGGGGGGATCCCCACGCCCGGACGGCCCGGCACCCGCGCTCGTCATCATCGGCATACGTGCCGACTTCTACGAGAAATGTCTGGGATATCCCGAACTGGCCGATGCGTTGCAGCACCGGCACATGGTGCTCGGGCCGCTGACCAGCGCGGAGCTGCGGGAGACGGTGACCGGGCCGGCCAAGGCCGTGGGGCTGGAACTCGAACCGGGGCTGGCGGAACTGATCGTCCGGGAGGTGAGCGCCAACGGTCCCGACGGGGCGCACGACGCGGGTGTCCTGCCGCTGCTCTCGCACGCCCTGCTCGCCACCTGGCAGCGCCGGAAGGCGGGCCGGCTGACGTTGGCCGGCTACCGCGCGGCCGGCGGCATCCAGGGAGCGGTGGCGGCGACCGCCGAGCGGGCCTGGTCCGGCCTCGACCCGACGGCGCGCACGGCCGCGCGGCTGCTCCTCCTCAGGCTGGTCCGGCTGGGCGAGGACACCCAGGCCACCCGTAGGCGGGGGACGCGGCGCCAACTGGCGGACGAGTCAACGGATCCGCACAAAACGGAGGAATCGCTCGAAGCGCTGGTGCACGCCCGGCTGGTGACGCTCGACGCGGAGGCCGTGGAGATCACCCATGAGGCGCTGCTGCACGCCTGGCCGCGGCTGCGTGACTGGATCGACGAGGACCGGAACGGCAATCTGCTGCGCCAGCGCCTGGAGGAGGACGGCCGGGCCTGGGAGGGCTCGGACCGCGACACGTCCCTCCTCTACCGCGGTTCCCGGCTGGAGCAGGCCCGCAACTGGGCGCAATCCGCCGGCGACACCTTTCTGACCCGCAACGCGGTGGAGTTCCTGGCCGCCTCGGTCCGGCTGCGCCGGCGCACGGTGTGGCTCAGCCGTGGTGCGGTGGCGGCCGTGGTCGTCATGGCGATGCTGGCGCTCGGTTCGGCGGTGGTGGCGTGGCAGCAGCGGGACGACTCGGTGTTCCAGCAGGTGCTCACCGAAGCCGATCGCGCCCAGTACACGGACCCGTCCCTGTCGGCCCAACTCGACCTGGTGGCGCACCACCTTCGCCCCCATGACGAGGGCGCGAACAACCGGCTGCTCTCCATCGTGAACGCCCCGCTGGCCACCCCGCTCCGGGGCCACACCGGCGCCGTCTACCTCACCTCGTTCAGCCCCGACGGGCGCACCCTGGCCACCGCCGGCTACGACCGCACCGTCCGGCTGTGGGACGTGCGCGACCGGGGCCGCCCCGAGCCGCTCGGCAAGCCCCTGACCGGCCACAAGAGTTGGGTGAGCAGCGCGGTCTTCGGTCCGGACGGGCACACCCTCGCCAGCGCCGGCGACGACGGGACGATCCGGCTGTGGGACGTGACCGACCCCCGCCACCCGTCCCGGCTCGGCGCGCCGCTGGCCGGCCACCAGGGCACGATCTACCTGGTCGCCTTCAGCCCGGACGGCCGCACCCTGGCCTCCGTCGGCGAGGACCGCACGGTCCGGCTGTGGGACATGCGCGACCCGCGCCGCCCGAAGGCGCTCGCCACGCTGACCGGCCACACCGCCCCCGTACGCTCCGTCGCGTTCAGCCGCGACGGACGGATGCTCGCGGCGGGCAGCGACGACGAGACCATCCGGCTGTGGCAGGTCTCCGACCCGCGTCATCCCCGGCCGGTCGACCGGGTGCTCACCGGCCACACGGACCTGGTCCACTCCGTGGCCTTCAGCCCCGACGGCCGCACCCTCGCCAGCGGCAGCGCGGACGGCACCATCCGGCTGTGGGACGTGTCCGATCCCGAGCGCGCCAAGGCGATCGGCTCGCCGCTCACCGGCCACACCGGTCCCATCTGGTCCGTGGCCTTCAGCCCCGGCGGCGGGATGCTCGCCGCCGCGAGCGCGGACAGCACGGCGAGCCTGTGGAACGTCAGCGATCCGGCGTACCCCTCGCAGGTGGGCGAGCCCCTCGCGGGCGGCAGCGGCGAGATGTACGCCCTCGGCTTCAGTCCCGACGGCCGGACCCTCGCCACCGGCAGCGGCGACGGCAAGGTCCGTCTGTGGTCGATACCGGCGTCGGACATGATCGGCCGGAACGGGACGTTCCGCTCGGACGGGCGGGTGCTCGCCACGGCCGCGCTCGACGGACGGGTCCGGCTGTGGAACGTGCACGCCCCTGGCCGGCCGGTGCCCCTGAGCAAACCCTTCATGCGCGCGGACGGCTTCCACCGCTCGATGGCGTTCTCCCCCGACGGCCGCACCCTGGTCGTACGGACCGGGCACCGGTCGGTGTATCTGTGGAACGTCGCCGACCCGGCCCACCCGGTCCCGGCCGGGCCGCCCCTCACCCTGCACACCCGCTTCGCGGGCCCCGACTCCCTGGCGTACAGCCCCGACGGCCGCACCATGGCCACCGCCTACGACGACCGCACCGTCCAGTTGTGGAACGTCGGCGACCCGTCCCACGTGGTTCCGCTCGGCGCCCCGCTCACCGGCCACAAGGGCTTCATCAACTCCCTCCTCTTCAGCCCGGACGGCCGTACGCTCGCCAGCGGCAGCGCGGACGGCACCGTCCGGCTGTGGGACGTGTCCGACCCGCGTCATGCCGCCCCGGCCGGCGCCCCGCTCCGAGGGCACCTCGGCCCCGTCAACGCGCTCGCCTACACTCCGGACGGCCACACGCTGGCCAGCGGTGGCGACGACGACACGGTCCGGCTGTGGAACGTCACCGCCCCCCGCCGGGCGACGCCGCTGGGCCCGCCGCTCACCGGCCACACCGAAGCGGTCGTGTCGCTGACCTTCAACCCGGACGGCCGGACCCTGGCGAGCGGCGGCGACGACAACTCGGTCCGCTTCTGGAACGTCACGGACCCGTCCCGGGCCACGCCCATCGGCCAGGCGGCCAGCCCCAACGCCAAGACCGGCAATTTCCTGTCGTTCAGCCCCAAGAGCCACCTGCTCGCGGTGTCGAGCGGCGCCGGCACCGTCCGGCTGTGGAGCCTGGACCCCGACCCGGCGATCCGCCGCATCTGCTCCACCACGCGGGGCGTCCTGACGCCGGAGAAATGGCGCGAGTACCTGCCCCATCTCTCGTACGAGCCGCCGTGCGGCACATGACGACGACCTGGGACGACGTGACTCCGCTCACAACTCCGGGTCCCGTTTAAGCAGTTGACTCCCGCCGTGCTGACAGCCTTGCTACTCTTGGCCGCAGCCCGATCGCTGGTGCATCCCCCGTCGCCAGCGATCGGGCGCTTCCATGTCTGCGTTTCCCGGTTCACGCCTGCCGCTCCCGGTTCAGGCCTGCCGCTCCCGACGCGCCCGCCAACTCGTCAACACCTCTTTATGAGTCGTAACCTGGTGTCGTCCGGCCGGTCAGCCCGTTGATCAGCCCGCTGGCCGCGGCACCGAGCGACGGGACGGTGAAGGCGATGGCGGTGGCGTACGAGCGGATCGCCGACCAGCTTCGGCAGTCCATCCGCGCAGGTCAGCTCATGCCCGGGGACCGCCTCCCCGCCGAGGCGAAGCTCGCCGAGGAGTTCGGCCGCAGCGTGCCGACCGTCCGGGACGCGCTCCGGGTCCTGCGTGACGAGGGCCTGATCGAGAAGCAGCACGGGCGCGGCAACTTCGTCCGGCGCCCCCGCACCACGACCGTACGCACCAATCTTCGCCACCAGTGGGAGAAGAACCGCGCCCGCCGGTCCCTGGAGGAGCGGGCCCGGACCGGCGCCACCGAGCGCGAGACCGGCCTGGACGTCGACGACCTGATCTTCCACGCGGCGTACCGCGAGACCACCGCGGACGGGGACCTCGCGGCGGCGTTCGGCCTCCCCGAGGGCACCCCGCTCCTCGCGCGCTTCTACCGGACGCGCTGCGCGGCCGAGAGCGCCCCCTTCAGCCTGGTGACGTCCTACCTCGTCCGCGATCTGATCGCGGGGAACCCGGCCCTGCTCGACGCGGCCAACGAGCCCTGGCCGGGCGGCTCGCAGGCCCAGCTCTCCACCGTCGGCATCGAGGTCGACCGCATCGAGGAACGCGTCACCGCCCGCCCGCCGACGCCCGAGGAGGCGGAGGAGCTGGAGCTCCCGCCCGGGACCTCGGTGCTCGTGCTCCGCAAGACGTCGATCGACACCCGGGACCGGATCGTTGACGTCTCGCACGTCGTCCTGCCCGGCGACCGCACGGAAATGCTGTTCACCACTCCCCTGGAAAGGTGGTGAGTGCCGTGCGCCGGCGCGTCATCATCGTCACGGCCGTCCACGCCCCCTCGGCCCCTTTCCTCCCGGAGGCCTACAAGTCCCTCCGCGAGCAGGACCTCCCCCAGGGGTGGGAGTGGCACTGGGTCGTCCAGGAGGACGGTGACACCGACGAGGTCGCCCCGTACGTGCCCGACGACGCGCGGGTGACCTTCCGCCAGGGGCGGGCCGGTGGCCCCGGGGTCGCCCGCACCATCGCCCTGGCCCATGCCGAGGGCGAGTACATCAAGGTGCTGGACGCCGACGACCAGCTGACGCCCGGCACGCTCGCCCGCGACCTGGCCGCCCTGGAGGGCGACCGCAGCATCGGCTGGGCGACGTCCCGGGTCCTCGACCTGCTGCCCGACGGCTCGACGGCCGGTTTCCCCGGCGACCCCGAGGCGGGCCCGATCGAGCGCGGCGCCGTCCTCGACTTCTGGAAGGCGAACGACTTCCGCGCCCAGGTCCACCCGGCGTCCCTCTTCGTCCGCCGCGACCTGCTCCTCGCCCTCGGCGGCTGGATGGCCCTGCCCGCCTCGGAGGACACCGGCCTGCTGCTCGCCCTGAACGCCACCGCCCGCGGCTGGTTCTCCTCGGAGATCGGCCTCCTCTACCGCAAATGGCCCGGCCAGGCGACCAGCCAGCCGTCCCACACGGACAGCGCGGAGCGCCATGCACGGATGGCGGTCGCCGAGGCCCGGGCACGCGAGCTCGCGCACCTCGACTGGCGTTATCCGAGGGCCGATGACTGAGGGGCGGTGACTGAGAGCCGGGGACTGAGGTGCGTTGGCCGAGAGCCGACGGCTGAGGGGCGGGCGACTGAGAGGTGCGGGCCGAGGGCGACGGCTAGGGGGCGCGAGGCGATCGAAGGGTTCCGGAGTCATGCCTCTGGCCTGTTGGTGCCCGGCGTGCCACCCTGCGCGGCACCCGTTGGCCGGCCCCGACGGACGCCGTGTCCGCGGCCGGCGACGACAGCCGATGCAGGCAAGGAGACCGCCATGACCGAGCCCGGTGGAGTCGAGCAACGACAGACCGGTGGAGTCGAGCAACAACAGCGAAGCACCGCGCAGGACGCCCTCAGGGCCAGGCACACCGCACGCGCCCGCAGCGCCTGTGCCCGTACGGCCGCCGCCTGCCGCTTCGCCGGCTTCGCGGCCGCCCCGGACTCCGTGGTGGCCGTGCCGGCGGCGGCCTCCGCGAAGGCCGCCAACGCGCTCCGGCTGTCCGCCGACGCGGTCGCCGCGTTGGCCGCGGGCGGCCCGGACCCCGCCGCGGACGCCCGGCACGCACGCAACGCGGCCGCGGCCGCCGTCCTCGCCGCCCAGATAGCCCGCTCCCACGGCGTCAACCAGCTCTGCGACGCCGCGTACGACGCCGCCCTCAAGGCCTCCCTGGCCGCGGGAAGGGCCGCCGGGCGGGACGGCCTGGGTGCCAGTGACCCGCTGAACGCCGAGGCGGAGGCCGCCGAGGCCCACGCCGTCGCCGCCGCCGCGGCCGCCGGCTGGACGTAGGACGCGTCTCGACGCCCGTCCGGCACCGCGAGGCCCCGGGCCCGGCGCCCGGGCCGGAGCCGCGGTGCCGGACCGCTCCCCTCCGGAACACCCCTCACCCCTGGTCGAAGGGGAGCTCCAGCATCCGGATCGCGTTCCCCCGCAGGAGCTTGTACGTCACCTCGTCCGGCAGCCCCGCCATGTGCTCGGCCGCCACCTGCTTCGTGTGCGGCCAGGTCGAGTCGACGTGGGGGTAGTCCGTCTCGAACGTCGCGTTGTCGACCCCCACGGTCTCGATCGCCTCGACCCCGTGCCTGTCCCGGAAGAAGCAGCAGAAGATCTGCCGGTAGTAGTACGACGAGGGCGGCTCGGGGATCAGGTCCTTCACCCCGCCCCAGGCCCGGTGCTCCTCCCAGACGTCGTCGGCGCGCTCCAGTGCGTACGGGATCCAGCCCATCTGGCCCTCGCTGTAAGCGAGTTTCAGCCGCGGGAACTTCACCAGCACGCCGCTGAACAGGAAGTCCATCATCGACGCCATCGCGTTGTTGAAGGAGAGCGCGGCCTGGACCGCGGGCGGGGCGTCCGGTGAGGCCGCCGGCATCTGCGACGACGACCCGATGTGCATGTTCACCACCGTCCCGGTCTCCTCGCACGCCGCGAAGAACGGGTCCCAGTACCCGGAGTGGATCGACGGCAGTCCCAGGTACGTGGGATCTCGCTGAAGGTCACCGCCCGTACCCCGCGGGCGGCGTTGCGCCGGATCTCCGCGACCGCCAGGTCGATGTCCCACAACGGGATGAGGCACAGCGGGATCAGCCGGCCGCCGCTGTCCCCGCACCACTCCTCCACCATCCAGTCGTTGTACGCCCGGACGCAGGCGAGCCCGACCTCCTTGTCCTGCGCCTCGGCGAAGGTCTGGCCGCAGAAGCGCGGGAACGTCGGGAAGCAGAGCGACGCCTCCACGTGGTTGACGTCCATGTCCGCGAGCCGCGCCTTGGGGTCCCAGCAGCCGCGCCGCATCTGCTCCCGGGTGATCCCGTCCAGCGTCATCTCGTCCCGGGAGAAGCCCACGGCCGCGATGATGCGCTTGTACGGGAAGATCTGCCCGTCGTACTCCCACCAGTCCGTGATCTGACCGTCCGGGTCCGTGGTGAACCGGTACTTCCCGCCCACGTACGCCAGCTCACCGATGCCGGCGGTGAACGGCTTCGGCCCCCTGTCCTGGTACTTCTTCGGAAGCCAGGTCTCGAAGAGGTGCGCCGGTTCGATCACGTGATCGTCCACGCTGATGACCTTGGGAAGCTCCGCCGTGCCGCTCTCGTTGCTGATCACGCTGTACCCCCAACTGCCCGCCGGTGAGTCCCTACGGGCCCGAATCTGACGACCCATCAGTTCCGAGGCTATGACCTCCCCTCGCGACGACAAGGCGCGCCCGGCAACTCCCCCCTCCCGGGTCGCCGGCCCTTACGACCCGAGCCGCCCCACTTGCGGGATGAGCCGCCAGCCGCTGAACTTGCGGACACCGAACTCATCTGACGCTCCATCAGTTCACATCTCCGCCGCGGACGAATCGAGGGACGACATGGGCACGACCCCGCACACGATCTGGCTCAGCGGCGCCGAGTGGTGCGCGGTCCTCCGGATCGGCCTCGGGCTGTGGTGGCTGGAGAGCTGGCGCCACAAGGACAAGAAGACCTGGTTCGCCGGCGGTGGCATCGACTGGGCGGCCGGCATCGCGGCCGAACACCGCTGGCCCGCCGTCCGCAAGAGCTTCGACCGCCTCGTGAAGCCGCACCCCCGCCTGATGGCGTACCTCGTCGCCTACGCCGAACTGGCCCTCGGCCTCGGACTGATCACGGGCTTCCTCACCCCGATAGCCCTGGTCGCCGGCGCTGTGCTCAATCTGATCTACCTGATCCTGATGATCCACGACTGGGCGGAACAGGGCCAGAACCTGATGATGGCGCTGATCTCGACCGTCGGCCTCCTGACCATGAGCTGGCAGAGCTGGTCGCTCGACGGGGTTTTGGGGTTGTTCCTGCCTTCCTGAGGCCGGCGACGCTCGCCGGCCCGCCTCCGCCGCCCCGCCATCGACCGCCTGTCCGGAAAGCGCCTTCCGGCCTCCCCGTCGCCGTCCCTAGCCTGGTCTCCGTGACCAGATTTCATATCTGGTCACGGAGTCAGAGCCAGGAGTCAGGCGCAGAGACAGGCGCAGAGACGGACGCGGAGCCCAAGGGATCCGCGTACCGGCGGGGGAGGCGGAAGAAGCCGTGGAGCGGGCGGAGCGCGGGGAGCGGATCCTGGCGGTGGCCGGGGAGTTGCTGCTCGCCTGGGGGTACGCGCGGATCACGATCGACGAGATCGCCCGGCGCGCCAAGGTGGGCAAGGGAACGGTCTACCTCCACTGGAAGACCAAGGATGCCCTGCTTCTCGCCGTCATGCTGAAGGCGCAATCCCGCAGCCAGCAACGGCATGTGGAACGCCTCCGCGCCGATCCGCTGGAGGTCCTGCCGAGCCGGATGATGCGCGGGCGCTTCCAGGACTTCCTCGCCGAGCCCGTGCTGCGCGCCCTGTACACCGATGACTCCGATGTCCTCGGCCGGCTCAATGACCACGCCAAGAAGGAGTTCGCGGAGCTGATCGTCGAGGCCGACCGGACCCTGCGACGCCACCTTGAGGTCTTGCGTGCACACGGTCTGGTGCGCACCGACACGGAGGTGCGCCACCAGCAGTACGCGCTGATGGCGATCGCCACCGGGTTCTTCACCGCGGAGACGCTGCTCCACGATCGGGCTCCGGACACCCCTGGGACGCGTGCGGAGATCCTGGCCCGGACCGTCCGGAGCACGCTCGAAACCGCCCCCGGGCACGAACACCGGGCCGCCACCGCGGCCGTACCGGAAGTCATCGCCCTCTACGAGCAGTTGGCGGACGCGTCCGCCCGCGAGATGGACCGCCAGGTACGTCGCTGAGACCCAGCGGCGGGTACGCCGCCGCCGCGGGCGCGGCGGCGGCCGGAGACGGCGGCCGGTGACCGACCGCGGCCGCCTCGCCCACTCCCAACCGGAGGAGAACGAAAGATGTCGGCATTACCCCGCTCCCCGTTCACCGCGCACGTCGGGAAACACCCGGGCGAGCCGCAGCTGATGGATCCCGCGCTGGTCAGCGACCCCTACGGCGGGTACGGGGCGTTGCGCGAGCAGGGGCCGGTCGTCCGCGGGCAGGTTCATGGACGACTCGCCCGCCTGGTTCGTGACCCGCTTCGAGGAGGTCCGGCAGGTCCTGCGCGACCCGCGGTTCGCGAACAACCCGGTCGCCTCCTCCCTGGGCGCCAGGCCCGAGGACTCGCCCACGGTGCGGCTGTTGGACATGCTCGGCTTCCCCGAGCACCTGCGCGTCTACCTGCTCGGATCGATCCTCAACAACGACGCCCCGGACCACACCCGGCTCCGCCGCCTGGTGTCCCGCGCGTTCACCGCACGCAAGATCACCAACCTGCGGCCGCGCGTGGCGGAGATAACGGACTCCCTGCTGGACCGGCTCCCCGAGCACGCCGAGGACGGCGTCGTCGACCTGATCCCGCACTTCGCGTACCCGCTGCCCATCACGGTCATCTGTGAACTGGTCGGCATACCGGAAGCCGACCGTCCGCAATGGCGTCAATGGGGTGCCGACCTCGTCTCCCTCCAACCGGATCGGCTCGGCGTCACGTTCCCCGCGATGATCGACCACATCCACGAGCTGATCCGCGAACGCCGCGGCGCGCTCACCGACGACCTGCTCAGCGAGCTGATCCGCACCCATGACGACGACGGCGGCCGGCTGAGCGACGTCGAGATGGTCACCATGGTCCTCACTCTCGTCCTTGCCGGTCACGAGACCACCGCCCACCTGATAGGCAACGGCACGGCGGCGCTGCTCACCCACCCCGGCCAACTCCGCCTGCTCCAGGACGATCCGGCCCTGCTCCCGCGGGCCGTCCATGAGCTGATGCGGTGGTGCGGGCCGGTGCACATGACGCAGCTGCGGTACGCCACCGAGGACGTCGAGCTCGCCGGCACCCTGATCCGCAAGGGCGACGCCGTGCAGCTCATCCTGGTGTCGGCGAACCACGATCCCCGCCACTACACCGACCCCGAACGCCTCGATCTGACCCGCCATCCCGCGGGCCACGCCGAGAACCACGTGGGCTTCGGCCACGGTCCGCACTACTGCCTCGGCGCGACGCTGGCCAAACAGGAGGCCGAGGTCGCCCTCGGGAAGCTGCTCGCACGCTTCCCGGCGTCGCGCTCGCCGTCCCACCGGAGCGCCTGGAACGCGTGCAGATCCCGGGCAGTTGGCGGCTGGCGTCCCTGCCGCTGCGGTTGAGCTGAGAGCCCGCGCTCCGGGCGGGGCGGAACCTCGTCCCGGCCCCGGAGGGAGCGGGGGCGGCCGGCCGATCGTCGACCGGCCGGCCGCCCCGCCACTTCCCCGGTGCGTGGGGTTACTTGCCGGCCACCGAGGCGCGCCAGGTGACCTGGTGCGAGCCCTCGCCCTCACCGTTGAAGATCACCGCTGTCGGCGCGTCGCCCTTCGGCAGCAGGTGGATGGAGCACTCGGTCACCACGCCGTTCGGCTTCAGCATCTTGTCGGGGACGGCCTCGGGGCACTGGCTGACACCGGGGCCGCCGATGTCGATCAGCACCATCTTCCGCACGGTCTGACCGGCCGCGGTCTGCAGCGTCACCCCGTCGTTCATGCTGGGCAGCAGGTCGTACTTGCCGCTGTTCCGGTACTGCATGGTGACGTAGTACGGGACCATCTTCTTCTGGTCCGCGTCCAGGTCGAAACGGCCCAGGTCGGCGATGGAGCCGGCGCGCACGCTCTTCGGGGTGATCCGCAGCGAGACGGGCCGCTTGTCGGCGTCCTCCGTGACGCCGTCGGCCGGCTTGCCCGCGGGCAGGATCCCGTCCGACGCACCGCCTTCGGCACCGCCCTCGCCCACCTTCCAGATGAGGGTGTCACCCCCGTCGTCCTTGTAGGAGAC
Source organism: Streptomyces endophytica (assembly GCF_026153355.1). GTDB lineage: Bacteria > Actinomycetota > Actinomycetes > Streptomycetales > Streptomycetaceae > Streptomyces > Streptomyces endophytica. The sequence goes on from NZ_CP110636.1 coordinate 1,688,403, forward strand.
GGTCGTCGGCGGCTGCCCCTTGGGGAGCATGTAGATCTGGCAGAGCGCGGCGGTGGCGCCGGCCGCCAGCTGCGACGCGCCGCCCTCGCGGCACTCGGGCGGCAGTCCGGAGCTCGTGGCCAACGGGTTGGACTGGAACAGCGAGACCGGCTGGGCCGGCTGGCCGTCCGCACCGGTGACGGAGAAGTTCCGCTCCGGGGACAGGTTCTTCACCGTCTTCTTGCCGGTGTTCGTGTACGAGAAGGTGAGGTAGTACGGCACCTTCCCCTTCAGGTCGCCGTCCAGCCGGATGTGCGAGAGGTCGGAGTCCGAGCCGCGGGCCAGCCGCGTCGGGGTGATCCGCAGCGGGTGCGCCTTGTCGTCGGAGTCGGTCCAGGTGGCCTGGCGGGGCGTGGCCTTCATCGGCAGCGGCTTGGCGGGCGTCACGGCCTCCGACGGCCCGGGCGCCGCCTTGCCGCTACCCGGCCCGCCACATCCCACGGCCAGCAGCATGAGCGCGCTGAGACCCGCGGCGCCCGCGATACGTATCGGCTTCCGCACGGCAATCCCCCGTTGTTCTGCGGCGTTTCCGCGTTGTTCTGCGTTGTTCTGCGTTGTTCTACGTTGATCTGCATCGTTCGTCGATGGCCTGCATCGTTCTTCGATGGCCTGCGCCGGTGCCCGTCGTTGCCGCCTGACCGGCCGGGACCGGTCGGCCACACTAGCCGGGGGCGGTACGGACGAACGGCACCGCCCCCGGAGCCCCGGGGCAACGGGCCCGTAGGAACGCACCTCAACGAGGACGACTGGCCCGCAGCGAGTACATGAGGGGAACGCGGGGACGGTCGGCGGGAAAGCGGTAGTACCCGTCGTCGCCCCGCCGAAGTGCGGCGAACCGCTGGAACATGGTCATGTCGTGCTCGTGCAGGAAGTCGATGCGCAGACCGGCGCCGGCGAGTGCGGAGACGACGTCGCCCAGCGGATGCTGCCATTCGACACTGCGGTTGTTGACCGTCGGCGCCTCGAAGTCCGCGTACGTACCGGGCACTTCGTCGACCCAGGCGTCCCGCCGGAAGTAGTCGTGGACGATCCGCGCGCCGGTCTCGTCGTCGAGCGCGTCGGCCAGCGGGTGGAATTCGGCGAGGTAGAGGAAGCCTCCGGGTGCGACGAGCGAGGCGGCGGTGTCGGCCCAGCGCTCCAGGTCCGGGAGCCAGTTCAGGGCACCGATTCCGGTGTAGACGATGTCGTACGAGGCGTCGGGGACGGCCTCGGCGGCGTCGTAGACGTCGGCGGCGACGAAGGCCGCACGGTCCGGGCCGTAGCCGAGCCCGGCGGCGAGCTCGCGGGCGGCTTCCACGGCCGGTTCGGAGAAGTCCAGGCCGACGACGCGGGCGGCGCCGCGGTGCGCCCAGGAAAGCGTGTCCTGCCCGAAGTGGCACTGGAGGTGGAGCAGGGACCGGCCGGTGACGTCCCCGACCTCTGCGGTCTCGAAGTCGCGGATCACGTCCCGGACCCGGCGGAAGCGCTCCTGGTCATAAAAATCGCTCGCGGTGTGGATGGCCACCCGCTCGTCCCACCTCGCGCGATTGGTCTCCCGCCAGTCGTCGGGGCCGGTGTGTTTTCGCATATCGCGAAGTTATCCACAGGGTTGTGGCCCTCGCCAACGCATTTCGAGCGCCGGGCGCAGAATGGGCGCATGACTGACGAGACGACCGCAGGACCCGACCGCACGCCCGCCCCGACCCCTTCCTCGGCCGACCCCGACCGCTCCGCCCGCTCCTCCGGGACGCTGACGGACTCGGCCGACCCCATAACGGGCCCGGGCACGTCGACACCTGACCCGGCCGCCTCGCCGAAACGGGACACCACGGACATGCCCGACTGGGAGAAGCGCTTCCGCGCCCCGCGGATCGGACTGCCGGACTGGGCCGAGGACGCCCCGGACCGCTCCCTGTTCGTCTCGAACGCCACCGGCACCTTCGAGCTGTACACCTGGGACCGGGCGACCGGCGCCCAGCGACAGGCCACGGACCGGCCGAACGGCACGACGGACGGGACGCTCTCGCCGGACGGCGAATGGGTCTGGTGGTTCTCGGACACCGACGGGGACGAGTTCGGCGTCTGGATGCGGCAGCCGTTCGCCGGCGGGCCGGACGAGCCGGCCACCCCCGGACTCGCCCCCTCCTACCCGGGAGGCCTGGCCATCGGCCGCGACGGCACCGCGATCGTCGGCCGCTCCACGGACGACGACGGCTCGACCATCCACGTCGTACGCCCGGGACAGTCCCCCGCGGAGATCTACCGGCACCGCGAGTCGGCGGGCGTCGGCGATCTCTCGCACGACGGCTCACTGATCGCCATCGAGCACACCGAGCACGGCGACGCGATGCACTCCGCGATCCGCGTCGTCCGGCCCGACGGCTCCACGGTCGCCGAGCTGGACGACACCAACGGCGGCACCGAGGAGCTGGGCCTGTCGGTGCTGGGCTTCGCACCGGTGGACGGTGACTCCCGGCTGCTGGTCGGGCACCAGCGCCGGGGCCGCTGGGAGCCGATGATCTGGGACCCGCTGACCGGCAAGGAGACGGCCCTGGAGATCGACCTCCCGGGAGACGTCGGCGCCGACTGGTACCCGGACGGCTCGGCACTGCTCGTGGAGCACGAGTACCAGGCCCGGAGCGAGCTGTGGCGGTACGACCTCGGAGCGGAGCCGGCGGGCGCGATACTGACCCGGGTCGAGACCCCGGCCGGCACGGTCTCGGGCTCGACGGCACGGCCCGACGGCACGGTCGAGTTCCTGTGGTCGTCGGCCGCGCAGCCCCCGGAGGTGCGCTCGACGAGCGGTGCCGTCGTGCTGGACCCGCCCGGCATGAAGGCGCCGGGATCGGTGCCGGTGCGGGACGTCTGGGTGGACGGCCCCGGCGGCCGTATCCACGCCCTGGTGCAGCAGCCTGCGGGCGACGGCCCCTTCCCGACGGTGTTCGACATCCACGGCGGCCCGACCTGGCACGACAGCGACTCCTTCGCCTCGTCCCCGGCGGCGTGGGTGGATCACGGCTTCGCGGTCGTACGCGTCAACTACCGCGGCTCGACGGGCTACGGCCGCGCCTGGACGGACGCGCTCAAGCACCGCGTCGGGCTGATCGAGCTCGAAGACATCGCCGCGGTGCGCGAGTGGGCGGTCGGCTCCGGCCTGGCGGACCCGGAGCAGCTGGTCCTGGCCGGCGGCTCCTGGGGCGGCTACCTCACCCTGCTCGGGGTCGGCACCCAGCCGGACGCCTGGGCACTGGGCCTCGCGGCGGTACCGGTGGCGGACTACGTCACCGCCTACAACGACGAGATGGAAGCCCTCAAGGCCATGGACCGCACCCTCCTGGGCGGCACCCCCGAGGAGGTCCCGGAGCGCTTCGAGGCCTCGTCCCCGCTGACCTACGTGGACGCGGTGCGGGCCCCGGTCTACATCTCCGCCGGCGTCAACGACCCGCGCTGCCCGATCCAGCAGGTGGAGAACTACGTCCAGCGCCTGGAACAGCGCAGCCACCCGCACGAGGTCTACCGCTACGACGCGGGCCACGGCTCCCTCGTCGTCGAGGAACGCATCAAGCAGGTCCGCCTGGAACTCGACTTCACCCAGCGCTACTTGGCCACCAAGCACGAGAACGCCTGAGCAGCAGCACGGCAGCACGGCAGCACAAGCACGGACACAGGAAAGAGGGGCGACCTCCCGGAAGGAGAGCGAAAGAGCAAGAGAGCAAGAGAACTGGAGAGCCGGAGAACAGGAGAGCAGTGCTCTCGCGGGCGCGGCCCAGCAACACGGCCCCATAACGCGGCTCCGCAACACGGGCCCGTAACGCCGCCCCGTACGCCGCTCCGTAACGCGGCCCCCTCTCAGGCCACCGCGTGGTGGGAGAGGGCGGCGTGCGGATCGGTGATCCCGGTGCCCTCGGTCGTGTGATCGGTGTGGACGGTCGCGGCGGTGAGCCGGGGGACGGCGTGGATGAGTGCGTGCTCGGCGGCGACGGCGAGCGCGTGGGCCTGCACCACGGTCAGTTGGGCGTCGACGACGATCTCGGCCTCGGCACGCAGCGTGTGACCGATCCAGCGCATGCGGACCTGGCCCACGTCACGGACCCCGGCCACCGTGCCCAGGGCGGCCTCCGCGGTGTCGAGGAGCTCGGGGTCGACGGAGTCCATCAGCCGCCGGTAGACCTCGCGGGCCGCGTCGCGGAGGACGACGAGGATGGCGGCAGTGATCAGCAGACCGATGAGGGGGTCGGCGAGGCGCCAGCCGAGAGCTGCGCCTCCGGCACCGAGGAGGACGGCGAGGGAGGTGAAACCGTCGGTGCGGGCGTGCAGCCCGTCGGCGACCAGGGCCGCGGAACCGATCTTGCGGCCGGTGCGGATGCGGTAGCGGGCCACCCACTCGTTGCCGAGGAACCCGACGACGGCGGCCACGGCCACCGCTCCCAGGTGGGTCACGTCACGGGGATGCAGCAGGCGGTCAACGGCCTCGTAAGCGGCCAGGAGGGAGGAGGCGGCGATGGTGAGAACGATGGCGATACCGGCGAGGTCCTCGGCGCGCCCGTAGCCGTAGGTGTAGCGGCGGTTCGCCGCACGGCGGCCGAGCACGAAGGCGATGCCGAGCGGCACTGCGGTCAGGGCGTCCGCGGCGTTGTGGAGGGTGTCACCGAGCAGTGCCACCGAGCCCGACATCGCGACGACGACCGCCTGGACCAGCCCGGTCCCCCGAGGATCCCGAGCGAGAGCCACAGCGTGCGCATGCCCTCCCGGGAGGTCTCCATCGCGGCATCGACCTTGTCCGCGGCCTGGTGGCTGTGCGGGGTGAGCAGATGACCAAGCTGATGCCGCACCCGCCCCCAACGCCCGGCCTGCGACGGCAGCCCGGGGTGGGAGTGGCCGTGGTCGTGGCCGTCGTGACCGGGGTGGGAGTGGCTGGGGCCGTGGCCGTGGGGGCCGGGGTGGGAGTGGCCGGGAGCTTGCCCGTGGGGCCGTCCCCGAGGCCGTCACCGGGGTGGGCGGGGCCGTCGCCGAGGACGGCGGGATCGTCGCCGTGGCCGTCGCCGAGAAATACGGGGCCGTCGCCGAGGCCGGCGGGGCCGTCGCCACGGCCGTCACGGGGGTGCGCCAGGTCCGCGTGGTCGTGGCTGTGCGGTTGGGCTTGGTCAGGGCGGTGCGAGGGGGTGCGGTTGCCTGCCATGGGGCTACCGTGGCACACCGATTCCATTGCGGCTACAACGGTCGTACGCCCTCTGACCAGGTGCAACGACGTTGCAGGTGCCCGTTGCAGGTGGGCGGGGGTGGGGTGGGAGGGGTGGGGGCGGGGGGCGGCCCCCCAGGGGGACCAGCTACCGAGCCCCTCAGCCCCGCCCCACCCCCGCCGCCCCGCCCCGTTCCTGGCCAGTCAGCACGTCCGCCGCCCCAGCCGACGCCTCCGCCGTCCCAGCCGCCACACCCGAAACCCCAGCCGACACATCCCCCGCAGCCGCCGAAACACCCCCGCCTCGCCCGTTTCCGGGAGGAGGCCCAGGGCTGCGTCCTTCGCGGCTTCGGATTCGCGGCGGAAGAGGCGGAACCACATGAAGACCACGAAGCCGGCGAAGACGAACCACTCGCCGGTGTAGCCGAGGTTCTGGAAGGCCTTGAGGTCCAGGCCGCTGCCCTCGGCGGCGGCCGGGGGGACCGCGTGCAGCGGGGCCGGCGGGTCGGTCTGCGTGATCCAGGCGTCGTAGACGTCGTACGGCACGATGTTGACCAGCGACGCCGCGCTGATCATGCCGAGCTGACCGTGCGGCAGTCCGCCGCCCGCCTGGACGCCGTCGGTGCCCTGGTTCTCGGAGGCCTGCAGCGCGCCGGTGACCGTCACCTCGCCCTTGGGCGGCGCGGGCACCTTCGCCGCGTCGGCCTTCGCATCGGCGTCACCGGGCAGCCAGCCACGTACGACCGGGAGCGCCTTGCCGTGGTCCGTGCGCAGGAGGGTGAGGACGTAGAAGCCCTGCCACTCGCCGCGCTTGTCCTTCAGCGTGCGGGCCGGGACGAGCAGTTGGTGCTCGGTGTCGTAGTGCCCGCGGGCGCTGGCCTGGCGTCCGGAGGTGACCTTGTCGACGGGCAGCAGGCTGTCGAGCGGCCGGGCGGCCGCGGTCTTCGCCCGGGCCGAGCGGTCTTCCTGCTGCCGGTGGGTGTCGACGCGGTCCTCGAAGCGGCTCAGCTGCCAGCTGCCCATGAAGATGCAGAAGGGAATCGCCAGCACGGCGAAGACGTTGATCCCCCACCACCGCGGGGTCAGCAGGAACCGGTACACCCCGTCAACGGTACGGGGCCCGCGCGGCGGGCCCTCACCGCCCCCTGGCCGAGTCCCGCCGGGCCCTACTGGGCCGCCACCGCCTCCGTGCGGTAAACCGTTCCGGCGCAGGCGTCGGTGATCTTGGCGTCGGTGGCGGCGGGCTCGCCGGCCTCCGGCGTATGGCTGAGAACGATCCCTCCGGGCGTGGCTCCGCCACCGCCGGTACCGTCGTCGCCGCCCGCCTGGCCGCCGTCGGTGCCCGTCGTGGCCCCCGCGTCCGGGGACTGCCCCGGGTCCTTCGAGGGTCGGGAGTCGGCGAGGGCCCCGGGTTGGCGCACCCGGTGGGGCCGCCGCCGGCCTGCGGGATCCAGGCGAACTTCACCTCGTACGCCTCGCCGGGCTTGAGCACCAGCTGGTCGGGGGTGGTGGCCGGATCAGGTAGGCCGGTGGCCTCGTCACCCGAGGTGTGGTCGACGACGTGGATGTGGTCGGGGTTCGTGGACCCCTGCGCGGAAGCCAGGACGACGGTCCCGCCGCCCTGGACGGAACAGGGTGTGGTGGAGGTGTTGACCACCCGGAACGCACCGTAGACGCGGCCGTCGGCGTCCGCCTGGCCGACCTTGCTCGTTCCCTGTCCGAGCTGATCACGCCCGCAGACCGGCGAGGTGACATCCATGGTCTCGTCCGGGGCGGGGGTGCCGGCACCCGCGCCATGACCGGCGCCGTTCTTCTCCGCGGCCTTGCCCTTGCCGGCGGGTTGGCCCCCGCCCGGCCTGGCGCCGCCCTGGTCGGTCGGGCGCGGCCCGGCCTGCTCGGTGCCCTCGCCGTGCGTGCCGCCGTCGGCGTCGTGGGCGCGCTGGCTGCTCGCGGCGTTGGCGGGCCGGTCGGGGGAGCCGTCGGCGAGGTTGACGACGTGGAGCATGGCGGGGATCGACGTACCGCCGAGCAGCAGTGCGGCGGCCGCGCCGACGACGACGTGCCGACGGCGCTGGCGGCGGGCCGGTACGGCGCGGCGCAGGTGGTCCAGGGCGTCCGGGGACGGTTCGAGGCCGTCGACGCTGGACTGCAGGAGGCGCCTCAGATCGTCCTCGTCGCCGAAGCCGCCACCGAATCCACCGCCGGTGGGATGGCTACGGCCGTGGTCATCCCCGTCACCGTCGCCCCCGCTGCCCCGGAGGCAGAGCTCGCAGAGGCCGGCCCCGCGGAGGCCGGGCCCCCGGAGACAGGACCGTCGAACGCTCCGCCGCTATGGGCATCGTTGTCGCGGTCGCCCCCACGGGAGCGGGTCGCACCGGCCTCGCCCCCACGGGACCGCGTCTCACCCGCCTCGGCCTCGCGGGCCCGGGTCTCGCGATCACGCACTCCCCGGTCGTACTCATGGCTCTCGCGGGTCTCCCGGCTCGCGCAGAGCTCGCGGCCTTCATGCCCTCCGCGAGGCTCCTGCTCCCGGGTCTCGTGGCTCTCGCGGCTCCCGTGACTCGCGGAGCCGCCCTGACCGCCGCCGTGCGCCCGGCCGCCGCCGCGCGCCCGGCCACCGTCGTGTGCCTCGCGTACGAGGTACAGCCCCTGCGGCCCATGGGCCGACGCGCCGCGCGTGCGGTACGAGGCGTCGTCCACACCGGCACGCCCCGCCGCCCAGCCCGGAACCGCGCGCCCCCCGGGCACGCCACCCAGCCCACCCTCAGAACCGGCCGAGCCAACCGAACCGATCGAACCAACCGGCCCCATGGGCCCAACCGAACCAACCGAACCAACCGAACCAACCGAACCAACCGAACCGACCGGCCCCATGGGCCCAACCGACCCGACAGACCCAGCCGAAGACCCCAACGACCCGGTCACGCCCCCCAAAGAACCCGCGCCAAACGGCCCGTACCGGCCGAACCTGTTGCCACTCATGCCGGAGTCTCCATCGCGACGCGGAGCGCCGCGATGCCCCGCGACCCGTACGCCTTGACCGAGCCGAGCGATATGCCCAGCGTCTGCGCCACCTGTGCCTCGGTCATGTCGGCGAAATAGCGCAGCACCAGCACCTCGCGCTGGCGGCGCTGCAGCCCGCGCATCGCCTTGATCAGCTGGTCCCGCTCCAGCAGGTCGTACGCGCCCTCCTCCGCACTGGCCATGTCGGGCATCGGCTTGGAGAGCAGCTTGAGGCCGAGGATGCGCCGACGCAGCGCGGAGCGCGAGAGGTTGACGACCGTCTGCCGGAGGTAGGCGAGGGTCTTCTCGGGGTCGCGCACCCGGCCGCGCGCGGAGTGCACGCGGATGAAGGCTTCCTGTACGACGTCCTCGCAGGAGGCGGTGTCGTCGAGGAGCAGTGCGGCGAGACCGAGCAGGGAGCGGTAGTGCGCGCGGTAGGTCTCGGTGAGGTGGTCGACTGTGGTGCCCACGGCCATCGCGTCGTCAGTGTCCCCACGCTGAGAAGGAATCTGCGCGGGACGCGTGGTGGGCCAGGGTGCGATCACTGGCATGCCCCCGGCTGCGCGGGGCCGCTGCGGACGCACTGCCGCGCCTGCCGCGCCCGCTGGGGCGATGGTGAAACCGAGTACCTCTGCCACGCTTGTTGGACACGCTTCCCCCATAAGGGTTGTACGCGCAAGGCACCGCTTTTGACGATGCATCAAATGCCCTCATGCGTACCAGCTCTTCCCGAATGCCCCATTTATCCCGATGAGTTCGCCCCGACACCCGAGGTCTCACACGTGCAGACCCGCAGGCGTCCCGGACCGCCCCTCCCCCGGGATGGCCACAAAGACGCTCCCCGCCGAACTGCCGGTTGCAGTGTGGCGGGGAGCGAATGGTCGAACAGATCGTCAGCCCAGATCAAGAGGTACGGACCAGCGATTCGCTCACAGGATCTTCACACGTCCCTCAAAGTATCCCCCAGACGGTCGGCCCGCGACGGCCAATCCCGCCAAGTCACCCCTCACAGAACCGAGCAACAACCCCCACCGGAACCGGCCCCAACCCAGAGAACCCAAAGAAAACAAAGAAACCAAAGACCTCAGGCACCACACAGCCAGCCACACAGGCACCGCACGGCCGCCCACCTCGGAGAGGCCCCACACAAGCACCGGACGGGGCCCGCACGAGCCCCAGTGCCACCTACCCCCGCGCCCCGCGCTCCGCCCGCGGCCCCCGCATCTCCGCCGCCACCAACTCCCCGATCTGGGCCGTGTTCAGCGCCGCGCCCTTGCGGAGGTTGTCGCCGCACACGAACAGTTCCAGCGCCCGCGGATCGTCCAGGGAGCGCCGTACGCGTCCCACCCAGGTGGGGTCCGTGCCGACGACGTCGGACGGGGTGGGGTACTCGTCCTCCTCGGGGGCGTCGCACAGCACGACGCCGGGTGCCGCCGCCAGGATCTCGTGCGCGCCGCCGACCGTGACCTCGTTCTCGAAACGGGCGTGGACGGTCAGCGAGTGGGTCGTGAGCACCGGCACCCGCACGCAGGTCGCGGCGACCGGCAGCTCCGGCAGTCCGAGGACCTTGCGGGACTCGTGACGGACGTCGAGCTCCTCCGAGGACCAGCCGTCCTCCTGGAGGGTGCCGGCCCAGGGCACGACGTTGAGCGCGAGCGGCGCCGGGAACGGCCCCAGGGTGTCGCCGACGGCCCGCCGTACGTCACCGGGCGTGGCCCCCAGGTCCGTACCGGACACCGCGGACAGCTGGGCCCGCAGCGTCTCGGCGCCGGCCCGCCCGGCCGCGGAGGCGGCGTGGTACGAGGAGACGATCAGCTCGCTCAGCCCGTACTCGGCGTGCAGCGCACCGAGCGCGACGATCATCGCGAGGGTGGTGCAGCCGGGGCCGGCGAGAATGCCGCGCGGGCGCACCCGGGCCGTGTGCGCGTTGATCTCCGGGACGACCAGCGGCACGTCCGGGTCCCGCCGGAACGCGCGCGAGGAGTCGATGACCACCGCGCCCTTGGACACCGCGACCGGCGCCCACTGCGCGGCGACCTCGTCCGGGACGTCGAACATCGCGACGTCGATGCCGTCGAAGGCCTCTTCGCTCAGCGCGACGACCTCGACCTCGGCGCCCCGTACGGTCAGTTTGCGGCCTGCCGAGCGCGGAGACGCGATCAGCCGGATCTCGCCCCAGATGTCGGCCCGCTCGGACAGGATGCCGAGCAGGACCGAGCCGACGGCGCCGGTGGCGCCGACGACGGCGAGATCCGGCTTGCCGGCCGGCTCACGGGCCGTGCGGGCCTCCGCCCCCGCCGTATCAGCGAGGGACGGACGGCCCGCTTCGGCCGGGATCATCGACCGGTGCCGCCATAGACCACGGCCTCGTCGCTCTCCGAGTCGAGACCGAAGGCGGTGTGCACGGCGCGCACGGCCTCGTTGACGTCATCGGCGCGGGTGACGACCGAGATGCGGATCTCGGAGGTCGAGATGAGCTCGATGTTCACATCGGCGTTCGACAGCGCCTCGAAGAACGTCGCGGTGACGCCCGGGTTGGTCTTCATACCCGCGCCGACCAGCGAGATCTTGGCGATCTGGTCGTCGTAGCGCAGCGAGTCGAAGCCGACCGCGGCGCGGGTCTTCTCCAGGGCCGCCACGGCCTTGCGGCCCTCGGCCTTGGGAAGGGTGAAGGAGATGTCGGTCAGACCGGTCGACGCGGCGGACACGTTCTGCACGACCATGTCGATGTTGACCTCGGAGTCAGCGATCGCACGGAAGATGCGCGCGGCCTCGCCCGGCTTGTCCGGGACTCCGACGACCGTGACCTTCGCCTCGGAGGTGTCGTGTGCGACGCCCGAGATGATTGCCTGCTCCATCGGCTGGTCCCCTTGCGGTTCGTTGCTGACCCACGTGCCCTGCAGCCCGGAGAAGGACGACCGGACGTGGATCGGGATGTTGTAACGGCGTGCGTACTCGACGCAGCGGTGCAGCAGCACCTTGGAGCCGGAGCTGGCGAGCTCCAGCATGTCCTCGAAGGAGATCCAGTCGATCTTCCGGGCCTTCTTGACGACCCGCGGGTCGGCGGTGAAGACACCGTCCACATCGGTGTAGATCTCACAGACGTCGGCGTTCAGCGCGGCGGCCAGCGCCACCGCGGTGGTGTCCGAGCCACCGCGCCCCAGCGTCGTGATGTCCTTCTTGTCCTGGGACACGCCCTGGAAACCGGCGACGATGGCGATGTTGCCCTCGTCGATGGAGGCCTGGATACGGCCCGGGGTGACATCGATGATCCGCGCCTTGTTGTGCACGGAATCGGTGATGACACCGGCCTGGCTACCGGTGAAGGACTGCGCCTCGTGACCGAGGTTTTTGATCGCCATCGCCAGCAGGGCCATGGAGATCCGCTCTCCGGCGGTCAGCAGCATGTCGAACTCGCGCCCCGACGGAATCGGGGACACTTCCTGCGCGAGATCGATCAGCTCGTCCGTCGTGTCGCCCATCGCCGAAACCACCACGACAACCTGGTTGCCGTTCTTCTTGGCCTCGACGATTCGCTTGGCAACGCGCTTGATGCCCTCGGCATCCGCAACGGATGAGCCGCCGTACTTCTGCACGACAAGGCCCACGTGCGCTCCTCGCAACTGTCTCTTCGGGAGTTTCCTCCCGGACCCCCGGACATGGGGGTACTGCGGTCGGCTCAGTCTAACGAGCAAGCGGAGTCCGCCCTGCCGTTATCACATGGTGAGACGCGTCCGTGAGACGGACCGTCCCTGCCGTACGTCGGGAGACGCCCGGCCCACCGCGTGATCTCCCGCCGGTCGGTTCCGCGTGGCGCACCGTCGCGCCCGCTCGGCGAGCACATGCCCGCTACGGGCCGGTACACACGGAAAGGTAACCCAGGTCACAGCCGCCGGCCCGGCGGCCCGGCTCCCGCGGGCTCAGGTGCCCCGCAGCTCCCGGAGCCCCAGCGGCCCGGCGATCTCCGCGGCCATGACCTTCCCGGCCTCCTCCGCGAGCCGCTCCTCGTCACCGTCGCCGTTGACGCCGCTGTCGGTGTCCAGCCCGTCCAGCTCGTCCAGCGGCTGGTCCAGGCGTACGTGGGCGACCAGCGACTGCAGCGCCCGCAGGGCGGCCGAGGCGGTCGGGCCCCAGTTGGTCAGGTAGGAGAACTGCCACCACCACAACGCCTCGACGATCCGCCCGGCGCGGTAGTGCGCCAGCCCGTGCCGCAGGTCGGTGATGATGTCCGCCAGATCGTCCGAGATCCGGCAGGCCACCGGCTCGCTGCGCGGCACGTACGGGTCGAAGACCTCGGAGTACACGTCCACCGGGTCGAGCAGGGCGGCGAAACGCTCCCGCAGCTCGTCCACATCGGGCTCCGGCCCGGTGTCCGGCTCGTAGCGCTCCTCGGGGACGATGTCCTCGTGCGCGCCCAGGCGGCCGCCGGTGAGCAGCAGCTGGGAGACCTCCAGGAGGAGGAAGGGCACCGCGCTGTCCGGCTCGTCCCCCTTGGCGACCTCCGTGACCGCGACGATGAAGCTCTCGATCGAGTCGGAGATCGAAACGGCGAAGTCGTCCGGGTTCTGTCGCGCGTTGTGCAGCGTGGCATCAGACATCGAGAAGTCTCCTCCCTTCGAAGGCCCGCCCGAGCGTGACCTCGTCGGCATACTCCAGATCGCCGCCGACCGGCAGACCGCTCGCCAGTCGCGTCACCCTCAAACCCATGGGTTTGATCATGCGGGCAAGATACGTGGCCGTGGCCTCGCCCTCCAGATTCGGGTCGGTGGCCAGGATCAGCTCCGTGACGGTGCCGTCCGCGAGCCTGGCCAGCAGTTCCCGAATCCGCAGGTCGTCGGGGCCGACGCCCTCGATGGGGCTGATCGCGCCACCGAGGACGTGGTAGCGGCCGCGGAACTCGCGGGTCCGCTCGATCGCCACGACGTCCTTGGGCTCCTCCACGACACAGATGACCGCCGGGTCACGCCGCGGGTCCAGGCAGACCCGGCACTGCTCCTCCTGCGCCACGTTGCCGCAGACGCTGCAGAACCGGACCTTCGCCTTGACCTCCATCAGCGCGTTCGCGAGCCGGCGGACATCGGTCGGCTCGGCCTGAAGGATGTGGAAGGCGATCCGCTGCGCGCTCTTGGGACCGACGCCGGGCAGCCTGCCCAACTCGTCGATCAGGTCCTGGACCACGCCTTCATACACGGAACGTCTTCTCTCTCTTCTGCCGTGCTGCGTACGCTAGTTGGCTACTCCTCAGAAAGGGAGACCGGGGATTCCTCAGAAAGTGAGGCCGGGAATGCCGCCGCCACCCAGACCCTGGGCGAGCGGACCGAGCTTCTGCTGCTGGAGCTGCTGGGCCTTGGCGTTGGCGTCGCGGACCGCCGCCAGCACGAGGTCGGCGATCGTCTCGGCCGTCTCCTCCGCGGAGTCGGTGTCGACCGCCTTGGGGTCGATGACCAGGCCCTTGAGCTCACCGGAGCCGGTCACCGTCGCCTTGACCAGGCCGCCGCCCGAGGAACCCTCCACGGGCGTCTCCGCCAGCTCCTGCTGGGCGGCCGCAAGATCCTGCTGCATCTTCTGGGCCTGCTGGAGCAGCTGCTGCATATTGGGCTGACCACCGGGGATCACGACGTGACTCCTGCCATACGACAACGATTGTGCGGTAGCCCGAGCCTACGTGTTTCGACGCCCCGGCGCCCTACGCCGCAGGGAGGAGCACACGTGTACGTCCGGTGTACGCCCGCCCTTCCGGCCACGCACCGTCACCGCCCCCTACGCACCGCTCTTCCCGCCGTGCGCCCCGCCGTTTCTCCCGCGGTTTCTGCCGCCGATTTCCGTCCCTTTCCCTGCCCTCTCCCGGGCCTTTTCCGGCCCACGCATCGCCGGACCCTCGTTGTTGAACCACTCGTCGGTCAACCACTCCTGGGCCGTGGGTGCCCTACTCGTTGGTGAACTCCTCGATCACCGTCGCGCCCAGCTCGCGGACGATGAGGTCGTGCCCGCTCAGCGCGGAGTCGACGAGGTCGGGGTCGTCCTCGGCCGGCATGTCGTACTCGATCGACATCGGCGGGGGCTCGGGGGTGTACGAGGGCTCCACGGCGGGTGCGCCCGAGGCGCCGCCCGCGGACGCGGACGGGGCCACCGCCTCCCGCGCCATCCGGGCGCCCTGACCGCCACCACCGGCACCGCCGCCGGGCCCACCGGCCGGGCCGCCGCCCTGGCCGTACGCCCCGCCGGACGCCGCCGGGCCGCCCTGCGAGGACGGTGCCTGGGGTGCGGACGGCTGCGCCGGCGCCCCGCCGAAGCCGCCGCCCCCGCTACGGGGTGCGCCACCGGCCGGCGGATTGGCGCCGCCGGACGGGTCGACGATCGCCTCGACCCGCCACTGCACCTGGAACCGCTCGGCCAGGACGTCCTTCAACACGTCCTCGCTGCCGCCGTTGGCGAAGCTGTCGCGGGCCCCGGCGTTGGGGAAGCCGATCTGCAGGGTCGTGCCGTCGAAGCCGGAGACCTGGGCGTTCTGGCTCAGCAGGATCCAGGTGAAGCGCCGGCGGGCCTTCACCGCCTCCAGGATGTCCGGCCACATCTGGCGCACCTGGGCGGCACCCTGCGCCGCCCCCGGAGCCGGCCCACCGGCCTGCGGTCCGGGCCCGGAAGCCCCACCGGGCGCGCCACCCGCCGGGCCGCTCGCGGCCGGCGGCCCCGCGGGGGTCCTGCCGGCCTGCGGCGCCGGCACCTGGCCGCCGCCCTGCCCCGGCGCCACGGCCGTCGGCCAGCCCCCGGGCTGCCGCGCCGCACCACCGGTGCCACTGCCCTGGCCGGCTTCGCCGCCGTTGCCCGCGCCACTGCCGTTGGCCGCGCCACCGGGCGCCTCACCACCGGAGGCGGCGCCACCAGGACCGGCGCCGGCAGCCGTGCCCGCCCCGCCCCGGCCCGTCCCGCCGGGCCACGCCCGGGCCGCGCCGGACCACCCTCACGGCCGGCGGCCGGCCCACCGGCCGGCGGGGCCGCGCCCTCGCCGCCCTGTACGCCACCCGCGGCCGGGGCAACCGGCGCCGGGGGCGGCAGCAGGAGCCGAGGGAGCGGCGGGCGCCCCCGTGCCCCGTACCGCGGCACGCGCGGCAGCCGGCCCCGACGGGCCGCCGGGCGCCGGCATCGGCGGATGCGCCTCCGGACCCGGTACGTACCCGGCCGCGGGCCCGCCACCGGACGCCGCGACGGGCGCCGGCTCACCTCCGGGACCCGCACCGGGGGCGCCGGGCATGCCACCGGGGCCGCCCGCGCCCGCTCCGCCCAGCAGCGCCGCGCCCGCGCCCCGCTCCAGCCGGTCCAGACGCGCCTGCACCGACCGCTCGTCGTCGTACGCCGCGGGCAGCAGCACCCGCGCACAGATCAGCTCCAGCTGGAGCCGCGGCGAGGTCGCGCCCCGCATCTCCGTCAGCCCCGTGTTGACCAGGTCGGCGGCGCGGCTCAGCTCCGCCGCCCCGAACACCGAGGCCTGCGCCGTCATCCGCTCCACGACGTCCGCGGGGGCGTCGATCAGCCCCTTCTCCCCCGCGTCCGGCACCGCCGCGAGGATCACCAGGTCCCGCAGCCGCTCCAGCAGATCGGCCACGAACCGCCGGGGGTCGTTCCCGCCCTCGATGACCCGGTCCACGACCTCGAACGCCGCCGCCCCGTCCCCCGCGGCGAACGCCTCCACGACGGAATCCAGCAGCGAGCCGTCGGTGTACCCGAGCAGGGCCGTGGCCATGGCATACGTCACACCGTCGGCACCCGCCCCGGCGAGCAGCTGGTCCATCACCGACATCGAGTCCCGCACGGACCCGGCCCCGGCCCGTACGACCAGCGGCAGCACACCGTCCTCGACCGGGATGTCCTCCTGCCCGCAGACCTGTCCCAGGTACTCGCGCAGCGTCCCCGGCGGCACCAACCGGAACGGATAGTGATGGGTCCGCGACCGGATCGTCCCGATGACCTTCTCGGGCTCGGTCGTGGCGAAGATGAACTTCAGATGCTCCGGCGGCTCCTCGACGACCTTCAGCAGCGCGTTGAAGCCCGCCGAGGTCACCATGTGGGCCTCGTCGATGATGTAGATCTTGTAGCGGCTGCTGGCCGGCCCGAAGAACGCCTTCTCCCGCAGCTCACGCGCGTCGTCGACACCACCATGGGACGCCGCGTCGATCTCGATCACATCGATCGAGCCCCGCCCGTTCCTGGCCAGGTCCACGCACGACTGGCACGTCCCGCAGGGCGTCGGAGTGGGACCTTCCTCACAGTTGAGGCACCGGGCCAGGATCCGCGCACTGGTCGTCTTGCCGCAGCCGCGCGGACCGCTGAACAGATACGCGTGGTTGACGCGGTTGTTCCGCAGCGCCTGCTGCAGCGGATCGGTCACGTGCTCTTGCCCGATGACCTCGGCGAAGGTCTCGGGGCGGTAGCGGCGGTACAGCGCAAGGGACGACACGCTTACGACGATATCGGCCCCCACCGACAATCGACCGGCCCGATCGCCCTCCCCCGATCGACCTGCCCCGCAAACGCAGGCGCCCCAAACGCAAGCGCCCCCCACGCACCCGCCAGAGCCGACCTACCCTTGCTGCCTTCCGGCCCTGGGGGAGTTCAGTCAGATAGCGCCACGTGAGGGGCTGCGACCCACCCTAGCGGATCCCACCCCCAACCCACGAACCCGTCCCCCGCGCCGACCCTCATCCACCCCCCTCCCGGCCCCCGCCCCCGGATCATGTTCGCGAGCACTCCCCAACGTCTTGTATTGTTTGCGGCGGAGGATTCGCCTAGTGGCCTAGGGCGCACGCTTGGAAAGCGTGTTGGGGGCAACCCCTCACGAGTTCGAATCTCGTATCCTCCGCCAGTGCTCTCACCGGGCACGATGTCGAAGGGCCCCACCGTTCGCGGTGGGGCCCTTCGACGTTCCTCAGCCCTCGTTGTCCTGCGTCTTTGTCCACAAGGGCTGTTTCCGGGGCTCCCCAGATCGCCGTTCCGATCTTCTGGGCCACCTCCTTGAGCAGGTGGTCCGGCACGTGGAGGTACCGCGCGCATCCTCGCGGCGCCGCCCGGCTCCCACCCCATGATCTGGTCGACGCCCCGGTCCGGGACGCCCAGCAGCATCAGCCGGGCCTCCGGGCGCGTCTGTCACCGCGGCCGTGCTCGCACTTCGGACGCAGGCGGTTCTTCCGGATGCGGAGGTAAGTCCTCGTTCAGCGCCCTTTTCCGCGTGCCTCATGAACCAGGTGCGGTCCGCCGAGCGATAGAGGGGGCGTGAGACTGTTCCGCCCCATGGGGGCAGACCGAGACCGGGATGACGACGCGGTGCTGCTGCGTGCCGTGACCCGGGGGAATCAGGCTGCGCTGGCCACGCTCTACGACCGGCACGCCGGTTGGCTGCACGCGCGGCTGACACGGCGGTGCGGGGATCCGGAGACCGTGCGCGAGGTCCTTCAGGACACTTTTGTCACCGTGTGGCGGTCCGCCGGTACCTACCGGGGCGGTGAGTGCGGCGGCTGGCTGTGGGTGATCGCGGCGCGGCGGCTGGTGGACGCGCAGCGAGCCCAGGCACGGGCCGAGCGGGTCGAGTACGAGCCGGTGGCGGCCGCGCCGTCCGCCGAGGACCGGGTCCTGGCCGGGCTTGAGTACGGGGAAGTGGGCACCGCTCTCGACCGGATCTCCCCGGAGCTGCGCGAGGTGTTGCGCGCCACCGTCGTCGACGGGCTCACCACACGCGAAGCCGCGCTTCTGCTCGGGATACCCGAGGGCACGGTGAAGACCCGGGCAATGCGGGCCCGCCGCGAACTCCGCACCCTCTTGTCTCAATTGTCCGATGGTGGCATGCCGTTGGGAGACCTCGCATGACGTGGAAAGACGAACACCCGGGTGGGAGGGGGCGGGATGCCGCCGCCTCGGCATGGCATGTGGACGCGGTGATGAGCGCGCGCTACGCGGACGGGTCCCTCCCCGAGCCCGCCGCGTGGTCCCTGGAGAGGCATCTGGAGGCATGCACCCCGTGCGCGACCACGGTGTCGAGGGCGGTCGGCGCGACGGGAGGCGCGACGGCGGTACTGGCAGAGATACGGGGATCGGTGCTGCTCGCGATTGCGGAAGCGGAGGCGCACGAGGCCACGGGCGCCGCCCGCCACCCCTCTCCCTCCCTCACCCGTCGACTCGGCCGCGCGCTCTGGGCCGCCGGGCCGGCACTGCGGGGACCGTGGGTCGTCGCGCTGCTGCTGGTGTGTGCCGCAGCCGCAGGACTGGCCTACGGAGCCGGGTTCGACGGCGCGCGTCCCTGCTGCTCGCGCTCGCCCCCGTGCTGCCGCTCGCCGGCGTCGCGCTCTCGTACGGGCCGCGTGCCGATCCGATGTACGAGATCAGCGCCACGACGCCGTCCGGCGGCCTGCGTCTTCTCCTTACCAGGACCGCCGCTGTTCTCGGGGTGAGCCTGCCGTTGCTCACGGCAGTGGGCGCCTTCTTGCCGGGCCCCCCAGGGATGCCCGGCGCCGCGGCCTGGCTACTGCCGGCGCTGGCGCTGGCGCTGGGAGCTCTCGCGCTCGGCTCGTACGTCGGGTGCCGGACCGCCACTGGGATCGTCGCCGCAGGCTGGACGTTCGCAGTACTGCTGCCCGTGTTCTCGGTGTCCGGCGACGGCGGGGGAGACAGTGGCGGTGACGGCAGGACTCTCCCGGTGACCGCGCTCGCCGAGCAGCTGGCGCAGTACCTCTCCGGGGGCTCTGTACAAGGTGGTTGGGCCGTGGCCGCCGCGCTCTGCGCGGGTGTGCTCGCCCTGCGCCGCCGTTCCTTCGACTTCAGCCCGGGCTCCGGCCGGGGCCTGCGTTTCGACCGTCTGGAGAATCCGTGACCACCACGGCCACCATAAGCATCACCGGACTGACCGTCCGGCACCGCAGGACCGTCGCCCTTGACGGCATCGACCTCGACTTCGGCCCCGGAGTGCACGGGTTGCTCGGCCCGAACGGCGCCGGCAAGACCTCCCTGATCCGGGTACTGGCCACGGTCGCCCGCCCTGATGGCGGACGCGTGGAACTGCTGGGTCACGACCTGTCCGGCCACCGAGAGCTGGCGGCGGCCCGGCGCAGACTCGGCTACCTGCCACAGGACTTCGGGTATTACCCCGGTTTCACCGTGCGGGAGTTCGTCGCGTACGTGGCCTGGCTGAAGGAGATGCCGGGCGCCGAGGCCGGGGCGGCGGTCGAGCGTGCCGTCGCGCGGGTCGGGCTCACGGACCGCATCGATGCCAAGGTGAAGACGCTGTCGGGCGGCATGGTGCGGCGGGTCGGTATCGCGCAGGCCATCGTCAACGATCCGGCCGTGCTGCTGCTCGACGAACCGACCGCCGGACTGGACCCTGAACAGCGGGTCGAATTCCGCTCACTGCTCCAGGAGTTGGGCGGCGAGAGCACGGTTGTCGTCTCCACCCATCTGGTGGAGGACGTGGCCGCGGCGTGCACCGAGGTGACCCTCGTCGAATCCGGACAGGTGGCCTATCGCGGTACGCCCACCTCACTCGCCGAGCTCGGCGAGAGCGTGGACGGCGCGGCAATCGGCGGCAACGCCATGGAGCGCGGCTACACGGCAGCCCTGCGCGGCCACCGCGCCGAGGCGGCAACCACCGCAGGAGCACGCCGATGAGCACGCCGACCCTTTCCCGGCCGTCCGTCGCCGGCACCCCGCAGCCGGAGCGCCGCACTCACCACCCGCTGTACGCCGAGGTGCACAGCGGCCCTGCCCGCTGGGCCGCGCTCGCGGCGTTCCTCACTCTCGCTCCGCCACTGGCAGCCAAGGCAGCTTATTGGCAGGGAAGTTGGGGCCACACGCAGCTGCAACTGCATAGCGCGGCCGTCCTGCTCGGCGGTCCCCTGGCCGCAGCCGCCGGGTGTTGGCAGGGCGGCCGGGAGCACCGGTCACGCACGACGGAGCTGCGGGTCTCCGGCACCAGGGGCCCGCTCGCGCAGTTCCTGGTGTCGGCGGCGCCGGTGGTACTCGGCGTTCTCGCCGGATTCGTACTCGTCGCGGCCGGGACACTGGCGGCCACCTGGCCGTACGTCTCGTCAGGCCGGCCGCACGCCTCCCTGCCGGCAGCGGACGCGATGTTCCTGGCCGCGATGACGACGGGTGGAATGGTCGTCGGACGGCTCGTGCGGTGGCGGTTGGCCGCGCTGGCCGTCGCCGGCTTCGCCTATGTGGCACTCGCGCTGCCCACACACCAGAAGTCAGCGCTCCGCTTCCTCAGCCCGGCCACGACCCACGGCGGCGGTGGCGACGCACTGCCGGTCTGGTGGCAGCCGTTGGCGATGGCAGCGTGGACGGCCGGTCTCGCCACTGCAGCCGTCATCTCGTACGCCGCCCGCCGTCACTGGTACGCCGCGCTGCCTGCCCTGGCCGTCGCGGCCGCCGCGGCCGTGCCCTCATGCGGACGGGCGAGGACATGTGGCACCTGGATCCCGCCGGGAAGGCGCAGGTGTGTAACGACTCGTCTCCGCGCGTGTGCGTCAACGCGTTGAACCGCGGCCTGTTGCCGGAGGTCTCGCGCGCCCTGTCGGGGATCACCAGCCGGCTCGACGGAGTGGCGAACGCCCCCACCCGTTTCGAGGACCTGCACCGTGCCCCCGCAGCGGCGAGGTGGAGTTGCCCACGCTCTACCTCGGTCAGAGCGTCGTCCGTGGCGCGCTGGCCGAACCGGAGCAGTTCGCGTGGGAGGCCGCGGCAGCGCTGACGTCGCGCGACTGCGACACTTTCCCGACCCAGCGGACCGACGACGCCGTACGGGACTGGCTGGTCTCCAACAGCCTCAGTGAGCGCAGACGGCAGACCGTGCAGGAGACTGCCCGCGAGTGGGGCGACGCGACGGCAGCCGCCGACGCCAAAGCCGGCGCACGGGCGCTGTCCCACCTGTCGGCCATGCGCGACGACCAGCGGCGCGCATGGCTCGGCCGCTACTTCGCGACCGCCGGCCGCTGCGACGTGAGCGGGGTGCCCACCCTGTGAGGCCCAGAACAGCCGCCTACTCACCGACATACGGACTCGTCCTCTACTGCCGCTCGCGTGCCCTGCCGCTCACCGTGGCCACGCTCCTCGGCACCGCGCTCCTGGCCGCCGTCTGCGCGCACCGGCTGAACGCCTCCACCGACCCGTTCCGGCACGTGCCGCTGGTGGTACTCGCGCCGATACTCGCCGCGGCGGCGATCGGCACCAGCCTGCGTCAGCACTCCGCGGAGCTGGACCGGACGGCCGCGCGCCCCGCGCGACCCCGGCGGCTGGCCCATCTGCTGGCACTGACCACCCTCGCCGCCGGCACACTTGCGCTCGCCGTGCCAGGGCACACGCAGGAGTTCGGCGCCCCCGTGATGGTCCGCAACCTCGCAGGGGCGGTGGGGATCACTGCGGCGGCCGCCACGGTGATCGGCCCCGGCTGAGCTGGCTGCCGACGGTCGCGTATCTCGGCGCGGTGTCCTTGGCAGGCGAGGGCGTCCCCGGCCGGGCCGCCACGATCTGGGCCTGGCCCGTGCAACCGGGGCCGCAGTCCGCCGCATGGGCAGTCGCAGCCGGCGCCTTCCTCGTGGGCGGAGCGCTCTATGCCGTGCGGGGGTCGTGGCCGGAGAGCCCCCACGACTGACCCCGCCTGCGCACCAGCGGCCGGGTCGAGACGCAGAGCGCGGGGCGGCCCGTTCCATGGCGCGGGGCGGCCCAGAGGGCGGGCCGTTTGCACGGCCCGCCCGCTGACTTTGCCGGCTGCAGTCCGGTGGGTCGGCTCAGTCGCCGGAGTAGCCCCAGAAGTAGATCTCCTGCGGTGCGCCCTCATCGTCGTGGAGCACGGCGCACCGGCCGTACCAGCGCCAGTAGTCGAATTCCTCGAAGCGCGGCACGTGAGCCCGGGTGGGCCTCCGCGTGCCCAGGACACGCAGCGCCTCCTCCTCGGTCACCTGCTTCAGGGTGCCGTAGTCCGGCTCCTCATCCGGCCCGATGATCCGGAAGATGTCGAGGATCGAGTGCGTCCCGTCGTGCTGGACGAGTTCGTGCTCCCACAGCTCGTCCATGGTCTTCGGCCACGGCAGCCGCTCCTCCTCCGGCCACCAGTCGGCACCAGGGCCCCAGTAGTACTCCCGCTTCTCGAAGACCGTCCGTCGCAGCCCCTCGAATGCCCCGACGAGATCCTCCTGATACGGCACGGAATAGTTCCACCCCGACGCGCCCATGCGATCCCTCCCCATCCAGCCCTCCAGAACGGCCGGACGCTAACAGCAGCCACTGACACCCGGGCGTGGAAACGGGCACCAGAGAGTGCACGCTCGCGGTCACCGGCACTTGTGGTGGCGGCACTTGGGGCTCGTTGTCGGTGCGTACGGCGTGGGGGTGGGAGCGGTGGTCGCTCCCTTGCCGTGCTTGCCGGTTCTGTCGGGCGTGCCGGCCTTTCCGCCCTTCCTGGCGGGGGTGGTGGTCGGGGAGGGTGTGGGGAGGCCCGGCTCGTCGGCGCCGTGGCCGAGGGGGGCGGGGGCGGGGAAGGGGGTGTCGGGGAGGCCGGCGAGGGCGTCGCTCATGTACCGGGTCCAGATCTCGGTGGGGATGTCGCCGCCGAACACCTTTTGCAGGCCGCCGACGCCCACCAGGGACTGGAGCTGGGGGTGGGACGCGTCCTCGCGGAAGAGGACCACGGAGGTGGCCAGTTGGCGGGTGTAGCCGACGAACCAGGCCGAGTGGTAGTCGTCGGTGGTACCGGTCTTGCCCGCGGCCGTCCTGCCGAGGGCCCTGGCCTTGGTGCCGGTGCCCCGGGCTATCACGCCCCGGAGGACGTCGGTCACGTTGTCGGCGACGGCCGGCGGCAGTGCCCGTACGGGGGCGGGGGCGGTGAAGCCGGGCAGTGCGGAGCCGTTGTGGGTCACCTTGGTCACCGAGTAGGGGGTGGCCCGCATACCGGAGGCGGCGAAGGTCGAGTAGGCACCCGCCATGCGGATGGCGCTCGGTGTCGAGGTACCGATGTAGAAGCCGGCACTGGGGGCGGCGAGGCTGCTGCGGCGCAGGCCGAGGGCTTGCGCCGTCCCCGCCACGTTCCGGTGGCCGACGTCCTCCCCCAGTTGCACGTACGGCGTGTTGACCGACTGCTCCATCGCCTTGCGCAGGGAGATGTAGCCCCACCGCCGGGGGGTGTCGTTGTGCTGGTGGAGGAGGCCGGTGGGGTCCTTGTCGTCGGTGACGTAGTCGCCCTGCCGGTCCTTGATCTTGATGCCGTCGTCACCGTTGAACTTGCTGGCAGGGGTGATCGGCACCGGGGGCCTGCCGGGTCGCAGGACCGCCCGGTGCTGGAGCGCGGCGGCGAGGACGACGGGTTTGAACGTCGAGCCCACCGGGACGCCGGAGGTGTCGGCGTTGTCCGAGTAGTGGGCGTGGGCGTAGCCGGGGCCGCCGTAGACGGCGAGGATCCTGCCGGTCGTGGGGTCGACGGAGGCGGCGCCGACCTGGACGTCCCGGTCGACCGACCGGTGGGCGGGGTCGAGGCGTTGCGCGCGGACCTTGGCGACGGCCCGGGCCAGCTCCGCGGTCCGCTTCCTGTCGAAGGTGGTGTGTATCTGGTAACCGCCCCTGCTCAGGCTGCTGTCGGTGATCGTCGGGTCGTGTGCCTCGGCGTACGACCGGGCGAGCTGGACCAGGTAGCCGGTCTGGCCCGGGAGACCCGAGCCGAGGGTCCACTTCCTGGGTGCCGGGAATCCCGCGGCCGCGTACCGTGCCCGCTCGCCCGGCGTCAGCTTGCCGATCTTCACCATCCGGTCGAGCACCCAGGACCAGCGTGCCCGCGCCTTCGCCCGGGCCGTGGGGTCGGAGTCCGCGTGCTGGAAGAGGCTCGGCTCGTTGACCGCCGCGGCGAGGAAGGCGCCCTGGCTCGCATTGAGCTTCTGCACCGGAAGGCCGTAGTACATGCGGGCCGCGGCCTGGATGCCGTTGGCCTGCCGGCCGAAGAAGCACGTGTTCAGATACCCCTGGAGGATCTGCTGCTTGCTCATGGCGGCGCCGATCTTGGTGGAGATCAGCAGTTCCCTGATCTTCCGCGAGACCGTCTGCGACTGGTCCAGGTAGGTGTTCTTGACGAACTGCTGGGTGATCGTCGACCCGGACTGCACGGTGCCGCCCTCGGCCATGTGGACGACGGCGCGGAGGACGCCTTGCGGGTCGATGCCCGGGTCGGTGTAGAAGGAGGCGTTCTCCGCGGCGATGAAGTCCCACCGCACGTCGGCGGGGACCTGGGAGAGCGGGACGTTCTGCCGGTTCACGCTGCCGTCGGTCGCCAGGACCCTGCCGTCCGACCAGTAGTAGACGTTGTTCTGCAGCAGGGTCGAGGGGTTGGGGTCGGGGATGGTGACCGTGGCGTAGGCATAGCCGACGGCCGCCGCCGTGCCGCCGAAGAAGAACAGGAAGAGCGCCAGCAGTTGCCGCATCGACGGCAGCCAGCGGCGCGGGCCCGTCCTGCCCCGGTGCGGGTAGTCGATCCACCGTCTCTTCTCCGGCCCCTTCTCCGGCGCCGTTCTCCGGGCACGGCGTGACGTGCCCGGTCCGTGGGGCCGGTGCCGCGAGGGGCGGTGGCCCGTGGTGCGGACGCCCTCGGCAGGCGTGCCGCCACGGGACTGCTGCGACGGTCGGCGCCGGTGTCCGCTCATGGGCTCGGATCACGGTCCTCTCGGTAGAACTCGGTAGAACTCGGTGCGACTCGGTGCGAGTGCGTGATGTCGTGTGGTGCGGGCTGCCGGAAATCGATGGGGGTGGGGGTTACCGGTAGCCGTGGTGAGGTGGGGGCTGCGGAGGGACGTCGTGGGGTTCCGCCCGGTGGAAGCGGTCGTACGGTGCCGGCCGGTGGAAGTCGGCGTACACCTCCGGCTGGTGGAAGGGGTCGTACGGCGCCGGCTGCGGCGGGGCCTCGTACGGCGCCGGCTGCGGCAGGGCCTCGTACGGCGCCGGCTGCGGCAGGGCCTCGTACGGCGCCGGCTGCACGGGGGCGGGATCCTGCCCGGGCAGACCGTGGCCGGGCGCCTCGGCGCCCGCCGGGGCCCGCAGGCTGCCGTACCGCTCCATCCGCTGCCATCTCAGGCGGGAGCCCGAAACGGCGGTGAAGACGGACTGGATCACCACCAGGTACATCAGCTGCCGGTAGACCAACTGCTGCAACGGCAGGCTCCACAGCGGGCCGGGCCGTTCCCCGTCCAGGTGGAACGCGTAGCGGCCCATCAGGAGTTGCAGCAGCAGGAAGGCCAGCCAGAGCCCGATGATCCGGACCGGGTCGAGGAAGAGCAGCCCGTACAGGGCGAAGATGTCCACGACGGGGGCGAGCAGGGGCAGCAGGACCTGGAAGAGGAGGAGGTAGACCAGGCCGCGGCGGCCGAGCTTCCCGGCAGCGCCGCGCTGCACCAAGGCGCCACGGTGCTTCCACATCGCCTGCAGGGTTCCGTAGCACCAGCGGTACCGCTGCCGCCACAGGGCGTTCAGTGACGCGGGCGCCTCCGTCCAGGCCACCGCGCCCTCCTCGTACACCACGCGCCAGCCGGCGCGGCACAGCGCCATGGTGAGGTCGGTGTCCTCGGCGAGGGTGACGTCGCTGACGCCGCCGAGGGCGAGCAGCGCCCGGCGGCGGAACGCGCCGACCGCCCCAGGGACGGTCGGCATGCACTCGGCGAGGTCGAACAGGCGGCGGTCGAGGTTGAAACCGACCACGTACTCGATGTGCTGCCAACGGCCCAGCAGGCCACCGCGGTTGACGACCTTGGCGTTGCCCGAGACGGCGCCCACCCGGGGATCGGCGAAGGGCTGCACGATCGTGCGGACGGTGT
Organism: Streptomyces endophytica; assembly: GCF_026153355.1. GTDB lineage: Bacteria > Actinomycetota > Actinomycetes > Streptomycetales > Streptomycetaceae > Streptomyces > Streptomyces endophytica. The sequence continues at coordinate 1,714,431 of NZ_CP110636.1, forward strand.
CGGATTCGAAGACCGTGTCGCCGTCGACCATGACCACCAGCTCGCACGCGGCGGCGGCGAGCCCCGTGTTGAGCGCGGCGGGCTTGCCCGCGTTCTGCTGCCGGATCACCCGCACCCCCGGCAGGTGGAGCGACTCCACCAGGTCGGCGGTGCCGTCGGTGGAACCGTCGTCCACCACGATGATCTCCACCGGATGGTCCGAGGCGAGCAGTGAGCGCACGGCCGCCTCGATCCCGGCGCTCTCGTTGTACGCGGGCACGATGACGCTGACCGGTTCGGTCACCGGCGGCCCCCAGGACCGGCCGCGGGGGCCCGTCCGCAGCCGCCGGTGCCGGCGGGCCGCGATCAGCACGACCGCCGCGCGCAGCACGCTGATCGCTCCGGCCGCGTACATCAGCACGCCGAGCATCCACACGGTCCAGTCGCCCCCCTGCAGCAGCCCGATGAGGGCCACGCCTTGCAGATGGTCGCCGGGCCCGGCGGGCCGGACCGGCGCGGCCATGCCGACCGAGGCGCCGACCGTGGCGAACCGGAAGCCCTGCGCCTTGAGCCTCGGGATCAGGGCGCCCAGCGCGGCGACGGTCTGTGAGCGGTCACCGCCGCCGTCGTGCATCAACACGATCTGCCCGGCGTGGCCGTGGGGTGTGGCGTGGGCGAGGACACGGTGCACTCCGGGGCGCTGCCAGTCCTCGGCGTCCCGGGTGGCGAGCACCGTGACGTAGCCGGCCGTGTCCGCCTGCCGGAGGACGGACCAGTCGGCGTCGTTCAGCGCGTCGTTCTCCGAGGAGTACGGCGGCCTGAGCAGTGCGGTGGTGACCCCCGCGGCGCCGGCCACCGCCAGCTGCGTCTCCCGCAGCTCCAGGGAACGCTGCCAGGGGGCGAGGTGGGCCAGGTCGGAATGGGTGAAGGTGTGGATGCCGATCTGGTGGCCCTCGGCGACGATCCGGCGGACCAGCTCCGGGTGGGCCACGACCTGGGTCCCGACGACGAAGAACGTCGCGTGCACGTGGTTGCGGCGCAGTACGTCCAGGATGCGCGGCGTCCAGACGGGGTCGGGGCCGTCGTCGAAGGTGAGGGCGAGGGTGCGGTCCTTGACCCGGGCGGTGTGCGCGGAGGTGGCGGCGTCCGCGATCACGGGGCCGCCGTGGGTCACCCGACCGGGCACCGCCTCGTGCCGTCCCCGGGCACCGGTCACGGCGTCCGAGGTGATCTTGAACATGTGGTGGGTGTAGCCCTGGAGCAGGAGGGCCGTCGACAGGGTCACCACGAGCACGCTCAGCAGGAGCCAGTGGGCGCGGGGGGTGATCCGGCGGGTGCGGCCGTGGCGGCGGGCAGGAGCGTTGCGGTGTCGGCGGTCGGTCACGTCGGGGCCTTGGGTCACTTCACGGGCTTGTGGGACGAGCCGAGGGCACGCCCCTTGGGGGCGGGGGTGGCGGCCCTGGTGGGGGCGGCGGTCGTGGACGGCGCGGCCGTGGGCCGGGACGGGGCCACCGGGCCGGCGGAGGCTGTCGGCCGGCCGGTGGGGCCGGGGGTCTTCCGCCCCGCGGTGCCGGAGTCCGTCGCGGTGGGGCTCGCGCTCCGCGCCGGGTGTCCGGTGCCGGTCGAGGGGTCGGGTGCGGTCGCCGTGGGCCTGGCCGAGTGCGCGGAGTCCGCGTGCGGGACGAACGGAGAGCTGATGCTGGGGCCGCCCAGCATCGTGCTGATCAGCACGGCGACATAGCCGCCGGCGGGGATCACCAGCAGCCGGGCGGCGCGGAGCACGCGGCGCTGGCGTCGCCCCGAGGAGTCGACGAAGACGGGCCGCGCCGACTCGCTCTGGGGCTCGTCGGGTGCCGGCACGGGGTGATCGGGCGCGTCGAACACCGGGAACTGCGCTGTGTCGGACACCGGGAGCTGGTCCGTGCCGAACGCCGGGAGCTCGGCCGTCAGGACGTCACCGTGCGGGTAGTCGTCCCATGCCGTCGTGGCCTGCGCCGTCCGGTGCGTCCACGGCGCGGGCGCTACCTCGTTCCAGGCCGGCGGGGCGGCCGTGCCGGTGGTGACGCCCGTGACGCCCCCTCCGTACGCGCCCCCGTAGGCGGGCTCGTGGCCGTAGACGGGCTCGTGGCCATAGGCAGGCTCGTGGCCATAGGCATAGCTGTAGCCGGCGCCGCCGTACGGATCCTCGCCGTACACCGCTCCGCTTCCGTCCGTCCACCGCACGAGTCGTGTCCCCTGTCCTGGCCGACCGACGCGGTCGCCCGCATGAAGAGAGCGCACGCGGCCGGAAGTGTTACACCCCTGCCCACGCTGCAGCGACGTGAAGGACCCCTGGACGTCGTGACACTTTTGTGAGGGCGGACGCTGTTCACCATGGGAACCGCCGTGACGACCGGAGCACGGAGGCCGACACGGACCCGCAATGAACCCGGTGCGAACGAGGACAGTCTTGGGCCAGGCAGGGCAACCCCGGCGCGCGAAGACGTACGACGGGGAATTGGGCACAGCGGTCGCGCAGGCCCAGGACGGCGACGAGGCCGCCTTCGCGGTGGCCTACCGGCTCGTGCAGCCGGGCCTGCTCGGCTATCTGCACGGGCTGGTCGGTGCGGACGCGGAGGACGTGGCCTCCGACGCCTGGCTGGAGATAGCCCGCGACCTCGGACGCTTCCAGGGGGACGGGGCCGGGTTCCGCGGCTGGACCGCGGCCATCGCCCGGCACCGGGCACTGGACCACCTGCGCCGCCAGCGCGTGCGGCCCCGGGCCGGCGGGACCGAACAGGACGTGCTGAACCTGCCCGGACCGCACGACACCCATGACCAGGCCCTGGAATCCCTCTCCACCGAGCACGCCCTGGAGCTGGTCCGCCGACTGCCGCGTGACCAGGCCGAGGCGGTGCTCCTGCGGGTCGTCGTGGGTCTGGACGGTCCTGCCGCAGCACGCATCCTCGGCAAGCGCCCGGGAGCGGTGCGCACGGCCGCCCACCGGGGCCTGAAGCGTCTCGCCCGCCAGCTGGGTGTCGGCGGCGAGGCGGACGAGGGTGTGACGGATGGGGCTTCCCGAACGCTGGGGAAGTCGGAATGAACGACGAGGGCGACAGTGGACGGCCGAAAGGCGTCGAGCCCGGCACCTCGACGGATCGAAACGGTCGGACGAGAACGGAAGCGGACATGGGTGAACGGCTGAGCGGCGACGGAGCACCGGCCCGTCACCGGCATGGGCACCCTGACGGCAGCGTGTCCGGCCCGCCGGACGCGCCTGACTCCGCGACGCTGCAAACGGTGCTGGGCGCCGCCCTACGCACGCACCGCCCCGATCCCGAGGCCGAGCAGCGGGCCCTGGCCGCCTTCCGGGCGGCCGGTCACGGCACGGACGGGCGCCGGGCACGGACCCGGCGCCGGGACGACTGGCGGCCGCGCGAGGAGCGGCGGGTCCGGCGCCCGGCACGGTTGACGTTCGGCGTGGTGTTCGCCGGCCTCACGCTGGGCGGTGTCGCGGTCGCGGCCGTCGGTTCGGCCGGCTCGTCCACCGACGGTGCCGGTACCGGTCGGGGGAGCACGCACCCCTCTGCGGTGGCCCCGAGCCGGCCGGGCGGTACGGCCTCGCCGTCGCCCTCCGGCCGCCCCGGCCCCACGGACCGCCTCTCCCGCGCCCGGGACACCGAGGCCCACTGCCGCGCCTACAAGCAGGTCGAAGGGCACGGCAAAGCCCTCGATGCGACGGCCTGGAAGCGGCTCGTCGCGGCCGCCGGCGGAAAGGACAAGGTCGCCGCGTACTGCTCCGCGCAGCTGACGCGGGCGACGGGCGCGCCGAGCGGGCCGGCCGGCACGGGCAAACCCGGCAAGGGCGCCGCGAACGCCGGCAACGGCGCGGCGAGGAACGCCGGCGGCAACGCCACGCCCGACGCCAACCCCGGCAGCACGCACAACCCGACCGGGAACGGCCAGCCGAGCGAGGGGAGCGGCGGCGGGAAGCACCAGTAGCCCCCCGGGGAACGGTCGGTCTGCCGACGAGCGGGTGGCCGGAGTTCGGAGCCCGGATCGCGGGGTGACGGCGGCTCTCCGCGCCTGCCCAGCAGCAGCCCAAGGGCCCGACCGGTTTGCGGTCGGGCCCTTCGTGGTTCTCGTTCTCAGCCGGCGGCCCGCTCGTCCGCTCGCGGCGGCGCACCGGGGTCTTCCGGTGGTGGTGGCAGGTCGCGTAGGCGGGTCACCGGGGACAGGGCGAGGGGGATCAGGACGGCGGCGGAGGCGGTTGCCGCCACGGCCAGTGCGCCGTGGGCGCCGATCCGGCCGGAGAGGAGGCCCGCGGCCAGGCCGCCGAGGGCGCCGCCGCCGAACAGCAGGGTGCGGAAGGCCGCCGTCATCCGGCCCATCATCGACGGCGGGGTACTGGCCTGGCGGAGGCTGACGATGAGGACGCCGGCGACGCCGAGTCCGAGGTAGGTGGTGAAGAAGGAGAGGACGAACATCCCCAGCATCACCGGTCTGGGGCCGGCGGCCAGGGCGATCAGCGCCGGGCCGATGAGGAGGGCGGACTGGGCGACGAGGTAGACGAGGCCGAGCCGGAAGCGCCGGATGACCTTGCGGGAGATCGCCGCGCCGATCAGGCCGCCCACGGAGGCGGTGGCGAGGATGCCGCCGAGAGTCGTCGAGTCCAGGTGCAGGTCGCGCGTTCCGTACAGCAGGAACATCGTCCACACGGTGATCATGGAGAAGTTGCAGCAGAACCCGATCAGGGCCAGCGACCGCAGGACCGGGTTCCTCAGTACCCAGCGCAAGCCGTCCCGGAGTTCGGTCGGCAGGTGCCGTCGTGCGGCCGGCGGTTCGGGGCGCGGCTCGGGCGTGCGGATGAGCAGCAACGAGATCAGCGACACCAGATAGGAGAACGCGTCGACGATCAGCGCCACGGGTGCGGTCAGGGCGCCGACCAGGACGCCCGCGAGCCCGGGCCCCGCCACATCGGCCGCCGATGAGCTCATCCCCATCTTGGCGCCGGCTTCGACGTAGTGGCGGGGGTCGCGTACGAGCGTGGGGACGTACGACATCCAGCTCACGTCGAACAGCACCGAGGCGACGCCGACGGTGCAGGCGATCACCAGCAGCGGGACCAGGCCGAGCGCGTCCGTCCAGTACAGAACGGGGACGAGGGCCAGCAGGAGCATCCGGACGAGGTTGGCGCCGAGCATGAGGCGGCGCCGTCGGGACCGGTCCGCCCACACCCCGAAGACCAGGGCGAGCCCGAGGTACGGGACGAGTTGCAGGAACCGCAGGACGCCCAGCTGCTCGTCGGTGGCGTGGAAGGCGTTGAGCGCGGTCAGCGGCAGCGCGAGGTTCGTGACCTGGGTACCGAGGAGCGAGAGGGTCTCGCCGCACCAGAACCTGAGGAAGTCGCCGTTGCGCCAGAGGCTTTCCGTGGCCGGTTCCCCGGTGCGGGCCTGTGTGGCGGTCATCGCCGTCCCTGGCCGGCGAGCTCCGCGACCGCGTCCGCGACGTGGTCCACTTCCTCCTCGGTGTTGTAGTAGTGCGGCGACAGGCGCAGGCACCAGTCGACGTCCTTGTCCCGAAGTCGAACTGCGCGAACTCCCGGAAGCTGAGCGCCGAGTTGATGCCGCGGGCGTCCAGGGCCGCCTTGAACGGCTGCGGCTGCCAGCCCGCCACGCCGAAGGTGACGAGCGCGGCGAGGCGCGGGCCGCGGTCGAGCACGCGCACCCCGGGGATGGGCGCGAGCCGGTCGCGGAGCCGGGCCGCGAGCGCCGGAGTGCGCCGCTCGATGGCCTCGATGCCCACCTTGCGGGCATAGCGCGTCGCGGCGGCGCTGCCGAGCACCGTGGCGTACGGGAACTCCCACTCCTCGAACCGGGCCGCCGTCTCCACGGGCCGGTAGCCGCCCGGCTCGGTCCAGCGGGCGCCGTGCATGTCGATGAACAGCGGTTCGTAGCCGGCGCGCAGGACGCGGTCGGACACGTACAGGAATCCGGAGCCGCGCGGGCCGCGGAGGAACTTGCGGCAGGTGGCGGTGAGGAGGTCGCAACCGATCTCCGCCACGTCGAGGCCGAACTGGCCCACCGACTGGCAGGCGTCGACCAGGTAGAGCAGGTCCAACTCCCGGCAGTGGCGGCCGATTTCGGCGATGGGTGTGACCAGTCCCGAGTTGGTGGGGACATGGGTGGCGGACACCAGGCGGGGGCGGTGGGTCCGCATCAGCGCGGCCATCGCCGCCACATCGACCCCGCCCTCCGGGGCGTTGGGCGCGTGGACGATACGTACGCCGAACCGCTTGCGCAGGGAGAGGAAGGCGATCTGGTTGGAGATGAAGTCGTCGCGGGTGGTGAGGATGGTGTCGCCGGCCTCGAACGGGATCGAGGACAGGGCGTTGGCGTAGGCGTGGGTGGCGCTGCCCGCGAAGGCGATGTTGCCGGGCGCGGTGTTGATGAGGGCGGCGATCTCCGTGTAGAAGCCGCGGACCTCGGCGGCCCGGGCGGCCGACGCCTCGTAACCACCGATCCGGGCTTCGAGGTTGAGATGGCCGATCATCGCGTCCGTCACGGGCAGGGCCATCAGTCCGCAGCCCGCGTTGTTGAAGTGGATGACCCGGCGGCACCCCGGGGTCTCGGCCCGCAGAGCGGCGACGTCGAGCTGAAGTGCTTCCTGACCCGAACCAGAAGCGCTATTGTGATCTCTCATGAATGACGGTAGCACTTCTGGGGAGTTGGCCGACAGTCTCCGTACGCTGGTCTCCCGGATGTCGCCCGGCGACCGGCTGCCGAGCAGCCGGGAACTGATCAAGGAGTACCGGGTCGGCCCGGCGACGGTGGCGCGGGCCATCGCCGCGCTGGCCGCCGAGGGCGCGGTGGTGACCCGTCCGGGCAGCGGGACGTTCGCGGCGCAGCGCCACCGGCTGCGCGACGCGGCCGGCGGCGGCCCGGACACCGACTGGCAGACGGTCGCCCTCACCGACCGCGCCGTCGACACCCACCTGATCGCCGACCCGCTCGGCCCGCCACCGGCCGGGACGATCACGATGGACGGCGGCTACGTGCACCGCTCGCTCCAGCCCACCCGGGCCCTGAGCGCGGCGCTCGCGCGGGCGGCCCGCCGTCCGGACGCCTGGGACCGCGCCCCGGCCGGCGGCCTGACGGCGCTGCGCACCGTGTTCGCCGGGATCGTCGGCGGCAGCGTGGCGCCGGAGGACGTGCTCGTCACCGCCGGCGGACAGAGTGCCCTGTCGATCGCGTTCCGGGCCATCGCCGGGCCCGGCAGCCCGGTCCTGGTGGAGTCCCCCACCTATCCCCGGGCGCTGGCCGCCGCCCGCGCCGCGGGGCTGCGGCCGGTTCCGGTACCGCTCGACGCCGACGGCCTGCGGCCCGACATGCTGGCCGACGCGTTCGCGATGACCGGCGCGCGACTGCTCTACTGCCAGCCCACTTTCCAGAACCCGACCGGCGCCGTGCTGGAGCCCGCACGGCGCCACCAGATCCTCGATGTGGCGCGCGCCTCGGGCGCGTTCGTCCTGGAGGACGACTTCGCGCGGCACCTGGGACACGGCGGCGCGGTGCCGCGGCCGCTGGTCGCCGACGACCGCGACGGCACGGTCGTGCACGTCACCTCACTCACCAAGCCCGCCGCCCCGAGCCTGCGGATCGGGGCGCTGGTGGCCCGCGGACCGGTCATGGAGCGCATGCGGGCGGTGCGCCTGGTCGACGACTTCTTCGTCACCCGCCCGCTCCAGGAGGCCGCGCTGGAGGTGCTCAGCTCCCCGTCCTGGGAGCGGCACGTCCGCTCTCTCGGTACGGCGCTGCGGGAGCGGTGCGCCGTACTGGCCGCCGCGGTCGCCCAGGAGGTTCCCGGTGCGACCCTGGCCGGGTTGCCCACGGGCGGGCTGCACCTGTGGGTTCGCCTGCCACCGGGCGTCGACGACACCGTCCTCACCGGCGCCGCGCGGCAACGCGGCGTCGCCGTCAGCGCCGGCAGTCGCTACTTCGCCACCGAGCCGCCCGCGGCCCACCTGCGTCTCGGTTTCGCCGCGACCGCCGATCACGCCGAGCTGACCGAGGGCGCACGACGGCTGGGAGCCGCACTCGCCGACCTCGGCCCGAAGGAAGGGTGAGCCGCGGAACGGCCGGTGACCTGCGGTCTCCTGCGGTCTCCCGCGGCCCGCCCGGTCAGGAGAAGTGCAGTGCCCCCCACAGAGCCACGACCGCGAGGGTGAGGGTGAGCGCGGCGGGCACCGTGAGGAGGCCGAGGCGGGTGCGGCGAGCGCCAGGAGGGTGGGGAGGGCGGTGGGGTGTCCGCCGGGGGTTCCGCCCGGGACCAGGTGGCTCAGGCCGGCGGCCAGGCCGTTGTCGACGACCGCGCGGACCACGAGTCCCAGGGAGAGGACGAAGGCGAGGAACGGCAGCGAGGCGGCCCTGAGGAGGCCGAGGGCGGTGGTGCGCCGCCGTATCAGGGCGCGTACGGCGAGCAGCAGGGCGCCGGCGGTCGCCGCCCAGGCCGGGTCCACGCCCACGGCCGAGGCGAGGAGGAAGCCCGCCAGCGTGCCGGCCACGGTGAGCAGCGGGAACAGCGGTAGTGGGGGTTCCACGGCGGTCTGCGCGCCCGGGGCGGTGGCCGCCGCGTCGACGTCGGTGGCCGTCACGTCGAGGGCGGTGGCCGCCGCGTCCGGGTCCGTGCCCCCCGCGTCCGGGTCGGTGACCCCCGCGTCGAGGTCCGTGGCGAAGAAGCGGCGGAAGACCGCGTACTCGACGGCGATGGCCGCGAGCCAGGGCAGGGCCATCAGCGCCGCGAAGCGGGTGAAGCTCAGGCCGCTGGCGGCGAAGGCGAGCAGGTTGGTGAGGTTGGAGACGGGCAGCAGGAGCGACGCGGTGTTGGAGAGGTGGGTGCAGGCGTAGACGTGCGGCTTGGCGCGGGCGCCCATCCGCGCGGCGGTGGCGAGGACCACCGGGGTGAGCAGCACGATCGTCGCGTCGAGGCTGAGCACCGCGGTGATGGCGGACGCCAGGCCGAAGACCGCGGCGAGCAGCCGCCGGGGCCGGCCGGCCGCCGCCCTCGCCGTCCAGGCCCCGCACGCGCGGAACAGCCCTTCGTCGTCGCAGAGCCGCGCGAGCACCAGTACGGCCGCGAGGAACCAGATCACCGAGCCGAGGCGCCGGGCCTCCTCGTGCGCGTGGGCCAGGGAGAGCGCCCCGGTGCCGACGACCACTACGGCGGCGGGCACCGCGACCGCCGCCTCCGGCAGCCGGAAGGGCCGGGCCACGGCGCACACCAGCACCAGGACCAGCAGCGCGACGGAGAGGATCTCCGCGGGGAGCGCGGGCAGCATGGGCGGGCCGGTGAGCGCGGGCAGGGCGTACTGCTTGTTCAGGGGGTGGTCTGCCTCTCGCTCCGCTGGGCCCTCTCGGCCCGGTGGGCCCTCTCGGCCCGGTGGGCCCTCTCGGCCCGGTGGGCCCTCTCGGCCCGGTGGGCCCTGTCGGCCCGGTGGGCCCTGTCGGCCCGTTGGGTCCTCTCCGTCCCGTGGTCCGGGAGGGGGACGCGGCCAACCATGGAACCGGGTCGGGGTGCCGACACCGAAACCGACCGCCCCTTCCGGCACGTACCGCGCCCTTGCCCCTACCGCCGGCACCGGCACCGGCCGCGCCCTTGTGCCGCTCCCCCGCCCGCGCCGCCGCGGTGGCGGGCGCTTCCTGACGCCGTGGCGCCGCTCCCGCCCCCGCATCTCAGCCGTGCCAGGGCCCCGCCCCCGGCTGTCCCGCCAGGCGGTGCGGCGGCGCCGGCTGCCCGTTGTGGCCGGCGGGTGGGCGTGGAAGAGCGTGGAGTACAGGCCGTTGTGGGCCAGCAGTTCGGGGTGGGTGCCGGATTCGACGAGGCGGCCCTGGTCGAGGACGAGGATGCGGTCGGCGTCGGTGGCGAGGTCCAGGTCGTGGGAGATCACGAGGGTGGTGCGGCCCTCCGCGAGGCGCCGCAGGGGGGCGAGAATGCGCTGGGTGGCCAGGATGTCCAGGCCCGTCGTGGGCTCGTCGAGGACGAGGACGGGGGCGTCGCGCAGCATGGCGCGGGCGATCGCGACGCGCTGCAGCTGGCCGCCCGAGAGCCGGGCGGTGCCCGGGGCGATGACCGTGCGGTAGCCGTCCGGGAGGGCGGAGATGAAGGTGTCGGCGTCGGCGGCGCGGGCGGCGCGGACCACGTCCTGGTGGGTGGCGTGCGGGCGGCCGCAGCCGATGTTCTCCTCGATGGTGTCGTGCAGGACGAGGGTGTCCTGGGGGAGCAGGGTGATGTTGCGGCGCAGCTGGGCGAGCGGCATCTGGTGGACGGGGATGTCGTCGAGGCGGACGGTGCCGGTGTCCGGGTCGTAGAACCGCAGCAGCAGCGCGGCCAGGGTGGACTTGCCGGCGCCGCTGGGGCCGGTGAGGACCAGCAGTTCGCCGGGGACCGCGGTGAAGGAGAGGTCGTGCAGGACCTCGTCGGGGCTGTCGGGGTAGTGGAAGTTGACGTGCCGGACCTCGACCTCGCCGAGGGCGCGGGTGAAGCGCGGCGGGGCGACGAGGGACGGCGGCGGGTCGGTGACCGCGGGGCGGGCGTCGAGGATCTCCAGCAGGCGCTCGGAGCCGGCGGTGGCCTCGGTTGCGGTGAGGCCCAGCTGTCCCAGGGAGCGGATGGGCGGGTAGAGGTAGCCGATGAACGCGGCGAAGGCGAGCAGCTGGCCCAGGGTCATCCGGCCGGCGGAGATCTCCCACGCGCCGAGGCCGATGATCGCCAGGACGCAGAGCGTTTCGAGCAGCTCGACGATCTGCTCGTACAGCTCGTTGAGGCGGGCGCTGGTCACCGAGGCCCGGAACCAGGCGCGGGCCTGCCGGTCCAGCCGCTTCTCCTCCTCGTGCCGGCGGTTGTACGCCTGGGTGAGCACGACGTTGACCAGGCCCTCCTCGACGACCGAGGTGATCGCGCCGTCCGCCGCGCGCTCGCGGCGGGACACCTCCTTGACCCGGCCGGTGAAGCGGCGGGTGGCGCTCCAGAACACCGGTGCCAGCACGAACGTGGCCAGCGCGAGGTCCCAGCGCAGCCAGAGGGCCGCGCCGGCGTAGAAGATGACGCCGAAGAGGGCGGTGGCCGCCTGGACGAGCCCGGAGACCACCAGCTGTTCGATGGCGTCGACGTCACCGGTGAGCCGCTCGACGAGGTCACCGCGCCGGTTGCGCTGGAAGAAGTGCGGCGGCAGCGTCTGGAGATGGGCGAAGACCCGGGCCCGTAGGCGCATCACGAAACGCTCGGCGGTCCAGGCGGCGAGCGAGTTGCCGAGGTAGCCCACCACCGCGCCGATGACGGCCACGGTCAGCCACAGCCCGGCCGGCTGCCAGAAGGCGCTGACCGAGCCCTTCTGCAGGGCGTGGTCGGTGAGTTGGGCGAAGAGGAGGATGGCCGCGGTCTCGGTGAGCGCGGCGGCGACGGCGCACAGGCAGACCAGGAGCAGCCAGCGCCGGTCGCCCTTGGTCAGCGGCCAGAAGCGGCGGAGCGACTCCTTGAGCCCGACGCGCCGGGTGCGGATGGCGGGGTCGGCCAGCGGGCCCCACAGACCGCGGCCGAGTCCTTCGGTCGCGGGCTCCCTGTCCGGGGGTTCCCGTTCCGGGCCGCCCTCAACGGACGCGCGTTCCGGGGCCGGTTGGGGCCATGGCGGTGCCGACGCCGCCGGTGGTGATGCGAAGGCTTCGGTCGGCGCCGGGGCCGGTGGCTTCTCGGTGCGCACCGGCCGCCGTCGCGAGCTGCGCAGATGCATGATGGCCACGCCGTATCAGTCAGCTGGTCGGACCGGGCGGAAAGGCCGCTGAGGGGCCCTCACGCACACCCGCTCAAACGCACGAGGCGGACCCGCGCGCCACGCGAGCCTGCCTCGAACTCAGAGGTGTGGATCAGTAGTCGTAGTCGAAGTAACGGCGCCTGTTGTGCCGGCGGCCGTGCCTGCGGCGACGCCTCCTGTAGCGGTCCCGGTCACGGTCCCAGTCGCGCCTGTTGTTGCGCGGGAAGACTTTCCGGAAGCTCATGCTGCCTCCTTGATTGTTTCCTTTCCGACGCCCCGTTACCGGTGGCGTCAACTCCCAAGCTACGTCGCCGACCTACTGACAACAAGGAAAATACGTGAAATTTCAGACGAAAGCTGAAATTCTTAATTTTTCTGCACAGAGTGGACAATTCATCACTCTGTGCAGCCGCCATTCCCCACGTCCCGGACCGCCCGTTCACCGATCACCCGCCGTGGCCGCCACGGGACTTGGCCGCATACCGGCCGCGGCGACGACGGTGCAGGCGAGCAGGGCGACCGCGGCCCAGAAGGCATCGCGTACGCCGTGCAGCGCGAAGAGCGCGCCGGTGACGCCGGCCGACGGGGCCGCGGGGGCGCTGAACGCGTGGAAGAAGACCGCGCCGAACAGTGCGGTGCCGAGCGTGCCGCCGAGCTGCTGGGCGGCGTTGAGCAGCCCGGCCGCCGAGCCCGTCTCGTGCGGCCGGACCCGGTGCAGCGCGGTGGTGAAGAACGGGACGGCGAACAGCCCCTGCCCCAGCCCGCAGACCGCCAGCGCCACCGGCAGCGGCCACGGGTAGGAGGCGGCGGGGGCGGTGGCGTAGACGGCGACGGCGGTCAGCGCGCCGGCGAGCAGCGCGGCGAGCCCGGCGAACATCACCCGGGAGCCGTAGCGGGGCACCAGATGGGCGCCGGCGCTCCAGGACGCCACCGCCATCGCGGCCGACCAGGGCAGCAGGGTGAGCCCGGACGACCGGGCGTCGGTGTGCAGGCCGAGCTGGAGCTGCAGCACGACGACCATCATCAGGCCGTTCACCACCGCGAAGAACAGCAGCGAGGCGGCCAGCGCAGCGGGGAAGCCGCGGCCGCGGAACAGTCCCGCCTCGACCAGCGCGCTACGGCCCTTACGGGCGCGGCGGCGCTGCTGCAGCCCGAAGACGGTCAGCACGGCGAGCCCGCCGGCCAGGACGGCCCACGGCCGGAGCGCGAACCGGGTCAGCCCGCCGTCGAGGAGCGGCTGGACGAGCAGTCCGGTGCCGAGGACGGCCAGCGCCGTGCCGGTGAGGTCGAGCCGCGGCCGCCGCTCCGAGCGGTCCTCGGGCAGCAGCGGGGTCGCGGCGAGGACGGCGAGGCCGAGCGGGAGGTTGACGAGGAAGACCGCCCGCCAGGACGAGCCGAGCAGGTCGGCGTGGGTGAGCACCCCGCCGAGCACCGGCCCGCAGACCGCGGCCAGCCCCATCACCGGGCCGATGCTGCCCATGGCCCGGGCCAGCGCGTCGCCGTGGAACATGGCCCGGATCAGCCCGATGGTCTGCGGGATGACCAGGGCGGCCGCGGCGCCCTGGACGGCCCGCGCGGCGATCAGCATCGCCGGGGAGCCGGCCAGCGCGCAGACCGTGGAGGCCAGGACGAAGCCGGCGATCCCCAGGCGGAGCAGCCGCCGGCGGCCGGCGATGTCACCGAGCCGGCCGCCGGTGATCAGCAGCACCGCGAAGGGCAGTGTGTACGCGGCGCTGTACCAGGGGATGCCGGACGCCGGCCCGCCGAGGTCGGCGTGGATCACCGGGGCGGCGACCGTCATGATCGTGGAGTCGAGCAGGTTCATCGCCTCGGCGAGCAGCAGCGCCGCCAGCGCGGCCCCACGCCGGGGGTACGGCGCGGCCGGCGGACCGGCCGGGCCCGCCGGCCGCGGGCGGGCCGGCCCGGAGCGCTTCGAAAGCGGGTGGTTCGACAAGGGGTGGTTCGGCATGGGGTGTCCCTTCGGCCGTCACGGATGCACGGCCGAGCCTGCGGGCGCGTACGGTGAACATTCCAGCCAGGGGGTTCCGGTCGCGGATTCTTTCCATCACGGGCCCCTTCGGCGAAGGATTCATCCATCCGCGCACAGTCAGGAGGCCCGGGCATGCCGCTCGACGAGATCGACCGCGGGCTCGTCCACGCACTGCACCTCGACGGCCGGGCGCCGTTCAGCCGGATCGCCGAGGTGCTCGGCGTCTCGACGCAGACCGTGGCCCGCCGCTACCGGCGGCTGTCCGCCGAGGCCGGTCTGCGGGTCGTCGGACTGACCGATCCGCACCGCGCGGGCCGGGCCCAGTGGCTGGTCCGGCTCACCGCGACCCCGCACAGCGCCCAGGACCTCGCCCGTGCGCTGGCCCGGCGGCCGGACACCTCGTGGGTGAAGCTCGCCTCCGGCGGGACGGAGATCATCGCCGTGGTGCACACCCCGGCCGGCGGCGCCGACGGCCGGTCCCTCCTGCTGCACGACATCCGCGCACCGCCGGCATCACCGCGGTCTCCGCGCACTACCTGCTGCACACCTACCTCGGCGGCCCCACCGCCTGGCGCGGCCGCGCGAACGTCCTCGACGCGCGACAGCGTCGCCAACTCGCGCCCTCGACAAGGGAGAACGCCGCCCCCGCCCCCTCCGCGGGCGCCGCGCCGGCCGACGAGGACCGGGCACTGCTGTCCGCGCTGCAGCGGGACGGCCGGGCCGGCCAGGCCGAACTGGCCGCGGCCACCGGCTGGTCACCGGCCACCGTCGCCCGCCGGCTGGCCGCCCTGCGGGCCTCCGGTGCGCTGTTCTTCGACGTCGAATGCGATGACGCGCTGTTCGGTGCCACCACGCAGGCGCTGCTCTGGATGACGGTGGCCCCCGCCCGCCTGGAGCAGGTCGCCACCGCCCTGGCCCGCCACGACGAACTCGCCTTCGTCGCCGCCACCACCGGACGGACGAACGTGGTTGCGCACGCCCTCTGTTCCGACCCGGCTGCCCTGCACCGCTACCTCACCCACCGCCTCGGCGGCCAGCGCGCGATCCACGCCCTGGAGACCGCACCGGTGCTCCGCACCCTCAAGGCGGCCGGGCCACTCGTCGCGCCCCCTACGAGGGCACGGTGACGCACCGTCGACCGGGACCGGGGCCCCGCCTCACCACGTCTGCCGCTGGGTGACCCCCACCACGTAACCGTTGAGGTCGGTGAAGTAGAAGAGCTTCTGGCCGTGGTGGGTCAGCACGTCCTTGGTGACGCTGACCAGGGGGCGGATCCGTTCGACGTAGGCCTCGAAGTCCTCGACGGCCAGGTAGAACATGCCGAACGCGCCCACCGGGGTGTCCTTGAGGACCGGGAGCCAGCCGCGCAGGTGCTGGTCCCGGTAGACCATGAACGCGAATTCGCCGTCGAAGAGCAGGATGCGCAGGTCGTCGTCCGAGTCGTCGGTGCCCGGCAGGGCGGTGAAGCCGAGCTTCTCGTAGTAGTCGCAGGCCGCCTGGGTGTCGGGCACGCCCAGGCACGGGGCGATGACGGGGGACTTCATCGGGCTCCTCCTCGGAGTGCTCACCTCGGGCCGCGGCGCGGCACGGTACGTCGGTTCACGGCTGGCAGCGGGGGCACCACACCGTGCCCCGTCCGGCGACCCGCGTCCGGCGCAGTGGTGTGCCGCAGCGCGGGCAGGCGGGGCCCGGGTCGTCACGCCGGCCGGTGAGCCAGGAGTCGCGCGGCGGGACGCAGCCCGCGCGGACCGCCGCCCGCAGGGTGCGGCGCATCTCGGTGTGCAGCCGGTCGCAGTCGTCGGCGGACAGGTCGCCGGCCCGGCGGCCGGGGTGCAGGCCGCTGCGCCAGAGGATCTCGTCGACCAGCAGATTGCCGAGCCCGGCGAGGACCGACTGGTCCATGAGGACGGCCTTGAGGCTGCCGCGCCGCCCGGCCAGCGCGGCCCGGAAGTCCGCCCGGCCCACCTTCCCCGCGTCCGGACCCTGGCGGCTCAGGATCCGTTCCGTACCGGCCGGGTCCATGAGCCACAGGCCCTGGAGTTTGCGCTGGTCGCGGTAGCGGAGCTGGCGTTCGCGGCCGAGCGTGAACACCACCCGGTCGTGGGGGTGGACCGGATCGTCCGGGGAGCAGCAGACCAGCCGTCCGGTCATCCCGAAGTGCAGCAGCAGGGTGGGGCCGCCGGTGTGCGCGAGCAGCCATTTCCCGTGCCGCTCCGGCTCGGTGAACCGGCGCCCTCCAGCTCGCCGCGCAGCCGCTGCCGGCTCACCTCGTGCAGCACGCCCTCGTCGTACACCTCGATCCGCCGGATCACCCGGCCCCGCGCACACGCGACAAGCGTCCGCCGGAAGCCTTCGACGTCCGGCAACTCGGGCATCCGGCCCACCGCCCCTTGGGAGGTCGGCCTCCGCTACGCGTGGCGCGACGAGTGCCGGGCCGCGTGCGGGACGAGTGCCGCGCGGTGTGCGAGGACGAGTGCCGGGCGGGACGACGTACCGAGGGCGCTGACGGATGCGTCGACGGGTGCGTTGACGAGGTTGACGAGTGCGTCGACGGATGCGCCGACGGGTGCGTCGACGAGTGGCGTGCCACGGGCGGTGACGAGGGCTTGGCCGAGGGCGGGTGGACGGCGGACGGGGGGTCCTGATCGGCCGGCGGGTTCTCGGAACCCGGCGGGGGGTTCTGGTCGCCCGGCGGATTCTCGGTGCCCGACGGGTCCTGATCACCCGACGGGTCCTGGTCACCCGACGGGTCCTGGTCGCGCGGCGGGTCGTCATCCCGCGGGGGTCCTGGTCGCGCGGCGGGTCCTCGTCGCGCGGGGGGTCCTCCTGGTAGTCGTCCGACGGGGCCAGCTGCAGGCTGCCGTAGCGGGCGAACACCGCCTCCGTGCCGGCCCGGACGGTGGCCATCGGGTTGCCGGTGCAGTCGCGCGAGGGCCACAGGACGAGGTCGAGCGGGGTGTCGTTCACCACCTCGCCGCCCCCGGGCCCGAGCCCGTAGCAGTGGTCGTCGCCGGGGTCGACGATCTGGTACTGCCGGTTGCCCGGCCGCATGTGGAAGATGATGGTGCCGGTGGTGGCCCGCGCCGTGGGCGGTACGGTCACGGCGAGCGCCGCGCTGAGCGCTCCGGTGAGGGCCACGGCGCCGAGAAGAGCGGTCTTGCGTCGCATGGACCCAACGTTCCCGGGGCCGTTTTGTCCTATTCCTCCCTGTCGGTAGATTCACCCGCCGTGCCGCTCGGCCGGACGCTGCCCAGCCACAGCACGTCCCGCGCCCGGGTCATCGCCACGAAGAGCTGGCTCCGCATCAGTTCTCCCTGCTCACGGGCGGTCCCGCCGTCGTCCTCCGCCTCCTTCCCGACCGTCAGGTTCGCCTCGTAACGGGGCAGATAGACCCGCTTGAACTCCAGCCCCTTGGCCCTGCGGTAGCTGCCCAGTTTCACCGCCGCGACCGGCCGCCCGTCGTAACTCTCCAGCAGGCACACCCGTACGCCCGCCCGGGTCAGCAGCCGCCGGTAGCGTGCGATGGCCCGGGTGGCGGGGCACAGCACCGCGGAGTCCGCCAGTTCCTGCGGGGTCAGGCCGCGCAGCACCGCCACCAGCGCCGCGTCGTGCGCCGCGGGCGAGGGCAGCACCGCCCGGACCACCTCACCGTGGTGGTACGTCAGGTCGACGTCCCGCCGGCCCGGGGTCCGCGAGCCGTCGATGTCCTCGAAGGCGTCCTCGGCGACGACGGACAGCGCGGTGTCCACGATCTCCTTGCTGTTGCGGTAGTTGGCGCGCAGCACCTGCCCCCGGTCGCCGCGGATGTCGATCCCGGCGTCCGAGAGCCGGAACCCGCCGGGATAGACGGCCTGCTGCCCGTCGCCCACCAGCAGCAGCCCGTTGGGGCTGTCCCCCACCAGGGAGTGCAGCAGCCGCACGCCGACCAGGGTGAGGTCCTGGACCTCGTCCACGACGACGGCCGTGTACGGGGAGTGGCCACCGCGGCCGGCCGCCTCGGCGAGCGCGAGGGAGAGCACGTCGTTGAAGTCGTGCACCGCGCGTTCGGTGCGCTGCGCCTCGTACGCCTCGTAGAGGGCCCAGACGGCCTGCCGGTGCGGATGGCGCAGGCTGGTGCGGCGGCGCCGGCGGGGCAGCGCGGCGTACGCGTCGAAGGAGGTGATCCCGCGGCCCTTGATGACGTGGTCGATCTCCTCCTTCCAGTAGCGGGGCAGCGGATCGATCTCGGCCAGGCAGCTGTCCCGGCCGAGGTGCTTCCAGGCGAGGCTGAAGGCCGTCTCCGCCTTCTCCCGGTGCAGGCGCACCGGTACGTCGCGGGACTGGAGGTAGGTCCGCGCCCAGTGGTGCAGGCTGCTGAATTCGATCCGGTCGGCCACCGCGGGGGCCATGGTGGCGAGGAACGTCGCCTGCACCCGCGGCAGGTTGTTGGCGAAGGTGACGTAGAGGACGCGGCCGCCGGTGCGCTGGGCGAGGTACGCGGCGCGGTGCAGCGCGACGACCGTCTTGCCGGTGCCGGCCGGGCCGCTGATCCGGGCCGGGCCGGCCCAGTTGCGGCGCACCAGCGCGAGCTGGTCGGGGTCGAGGAAGGTCATCCACTGCTCGATGGGGGCCCGCCGGGCCTCGTCCAGGGCGGCGCGGCGCAGCCCGTCGAGGTCGAAGAGGCCGTCGTCCGCCGGGGAGGGTGCGGCCGGCGTGGCCGCGGGCCGGTTCTGCGCGGTCCGGATGCCCGTCCGGTCGGCCGCCGCCGGGTCCTCGTACTCGGGGAAGACCCGGCCCAGGTGCTCGGCGAGCGCCCGTACCGAGCCCGCGGAGAGCCGGGTGCGTTCCGACAGCAGCGCCGGGCCGATCTCGTGCTCGCCCAGCAGCCGCAGCCGGCCCAGCTCGGAGTCGACGCGGTGGCCGGCGAAGGCCATCAGCGGGCGCACCGCCACCGGTGACATGCCCAGCGCCGCCACCGCGCCCTCGGCGGCCTTGGTGACCGCGAGGAGTTTGCGCCGGTGCTCGTCGCGGGAGAACCCGCCGGCCCGCAGCCGCCCGCCGGACGGTTCCGGGGCGGCCCGCCAGTTCTTGACGTCGATGACGAAGACCCCGCCGGGCCCGATCAGCAGCATGTCCACGTTGGCGGCCCGGGTGCCGGGCCAGCGCCGGTCCACCAGCAGCCGCCAGCCCCGCTCGGTCAGCATCAGCAGCTGGGCGGCGATCCGCCGCTCCCCCTCGCTCGCCGCCTCCCAGCGTTCGGCCCGCCGGCGGGCGGCCCGCCACTGCTCCCGTAACAGCCGCTCCTGGCGCCGGCCTCCTGGGCCCGCCGTGATGCCGATCCGCCCGCCGCGCTCCCCGCCGCCGACCCGCCTGCCGTCATCGCACGCCCCCTCACCTCGCCCCGCGTCCCACGGGGTCATGAACCATAGGTCCGAGGCACATGACGCGGTAGTGCGCACGGCAGGGGCACGGAGGCATGGCGCGGGCCCGTGGTCCGCGGTCCCCCGGGCCGCCGCCGCTACGGCCGTCCGCCGCTCGGCACCGGCCGCCGCACGGGCCGGAACGCCGAGGTGCCGAGTCCCTCCGGGACGCCCGGCCAGCCCGGCGCGCCCTTCGGGTGGCGGAGTTCGGACGCGAGGTAGCGGCGGCAGCCGCGGTGCCAGTTGAGGATGCCGGCCATCCAGTTCTCCAGCTCGCGGACGTAGCCGTCGAGCACCTCACGGGCCTCGGCGGACAGCCGGAAGTCGTCGTGGACGACCGGGAGTTCCTTGGCGGCGATGTGCTGGAACTCCTCGATGCGCGAGGTCATGAGGTCGCCACGATGGCCAGCGCGCTCGGGTAGTCGCACTGGAAGAAGTTCTGGACGACGAGCACGCCGTTGTGCACCTCGCCCTCGTACTCGATCTCCTTCTGGTACGAGAAGACGTCGTTCATCAGGCAGGCGAAGTCGGCGGCGGAGTTCTGCAGCGCGCGCAGGGTGCCGGTGCGGTAGACCTCGGGCGGCACCCGGCGGCCGTGGCCGATCCGGCACAGGGACATGGTGAGGTCGGACCCGAAGGTCGCCCGCCGCATCTCGATGTAGTCGACCGGGTCGGGGATGCGGTTCTGGATCTGGTTGTCGATCTCCCACAGCCAGCTGGCCGTCATGACGTCGACGGCCTGCCGGAAATCGCGGCGCGCCTGTGGCGTCATCGCCGCCACCGTGCGGGTCCACAGGTCCGCCAGCCCGCGTTCGAGGGCGTTGGCCGGCTCCGGGACGGGCGCGGTGGCGTCGAGCGGCATGCACGCCGACAGCCGTTCGGTGCAGACCTTGGCCGCGGCGATGCCCGGGTCCGGCCGAAGACCTGCGGGTAGTAGTCGTCGGCGTAGGTGCCCCAGGCCAGCCACTGGGAGCCGAGGTCGAGTTCGTCCTCGGTGGCGTCCGGATGGATGCCGGCCGCGCACAGCGCCAGGTCGTGGCGCTCCATCGCGGGCTCGTCCCAGACGTCGGAGAGCGGCACCCCGGGCTGCGGCCGCAGCATGCCCATCCGGTGCGCCCAGTCGATGACCCGGCGGCGGGCGCCGTCCAGGTGCGGGCTCAGGCTGAGGGCGAACGGCATGGTGATGTCGGGGATCCGGGACGGGCCGACCTTCTGGTGGGGCACGTGGGTGTGGCTGCGGAGGCGGAGCGCGCCGGCGGTGGTCAGCGCCGTCCTCAGGTCCGCCGCCGAGGTGCCCAGGCCGGCGGCGGCGAACGGCGACCAGGGCCGCGCGGATCCGGCCGCCGCCGCTCCGCCGCCGTTCATGTAGCGGCTGGAGCGCAGGTGCCACTCGTGGCCGCCGGACTGCCAGTCCTGCAGCCCCTTGGCGTACGCCAGCACGTCCGCGCAGGACCCGGCGTCCAGGCCGGTCTCCAGGAACAGCGCGGGGAGTTCCGTGACCACGGTGTTCTCGAACTGCTGGAGCCGGGAGGTGATCAGGTCGTTGACCGCGTCCGCGGCCTCCTGGGTGGTGCAGCCCAGGAAGGTCTCCAGCACCAGGACGCCGTTGCTCAGCTCGCCCTCCTCCTCGGTCTCCCGCTGGTAGGAGAAGAGGTCGTTGCGCAGGTGGACGCCGTCGGAGAAGGCGTCGCGCAGCACCCGCAGCGGCCGGGAGGCGGCGACCGCGGCCGGGACCTCGGCGCCGGCCGCGTACTCGACCAGGCCCGCGGACCAGGCGCGCCGCCGACCTTGCGGCGCATCTCGATGTACTCGACGGGGTTGGGCACCCGGTTGATGTTGATGTTGGACAGTTCCCAGAGGGACTCGTTCAGCAGGTGCTCGGTGCTCTCGGCGAACCGCCGGCGCCAGTCCAACGACATGTGCGGCACGGTGCGGGCCCACAGGTCGGCGAGGCCCGCCTCGACCGGGTTGGCCGGCTCCGGTACGGGCGTGGCGTCGTCCATCGGCATGAAGGCGGGCAGCCGGTCGAGGTACTGCTTGCCGCCCTCCCGGTCCAGGGTGCGCTTGAACTTCTCCAGGAAGTGGTCGTCGAAGAAGAAGACCCAGACGTACCAGTCCGTCACCAGCGAGAGCGCGTCCGCGTCGCAGTCGGGGTGGGTGTACGCGCACAGCAGGGCGTAGTCGTGGGCGTCGAGGTCCCGCTGCTCCCAGATGCCCGAGCCCTCCAGCATCCCCCTCTCGCGGGCCCACCGGCGGGAGTGTGTGCGCGCCGCCTCCAGGTGCGGGTTTCAGCCGCGCCGGGTAGGGCGTGTAGAAGTGGGCAATTCAAATGGCTGTGTCACCGTTGCTGGCCTCTCCCCATACGTGCGGAAGGAAGGCGTGCCGAACCACGCCCCCTCAACGGAGCCAGCGCTACCCCGGGTCCGGCGCGTTAGACGTTGCGGAGGACGAGCCTCCATGACCGCCGCCTTCTGCTCGTTCGGCCCCGCACCGGTGATCACTTCAGACGCTTTTTTGATGCCGCGCTTTCGTTTCCCCGGCCGTGGGGGCGACACAGGCGGTACGGACGGTGCGGGCGGTGCGGGCGTGCGCAGGGCGAGTTCCGCCAGTGCCTCCGGCGCACCCGCCTGCCCCCGTATGCCGGGGAAGGCGTTGACGTCGACGACCACCGGGCCGTCCGGGCGAGCAGCACGTCCCGCCGTAGACCGCCAGGCCGAAGACCCCGCCGGTGCGCAGCGCGAGCTCGGCCCAGCCCGCGGGCAGGTCGCCGGGCGGCAGCGGCCGGGTCGGCCCGCGCCCGTCCGGTGCCAGCTCCGAGCGGCGCAGCCCGGCGAAGAGCCGCCCGTCGACCACCCACAGCTTGTGGTCCCAGCCGCTGTTCGCGGTGAACTCCTGGACCACCACCGGCTCCTCGGGCCAGGCGGCCGCCAGTTCCCGCAGGTCGGCGGCGGTGTCGGCGCGGGCCACCAGATCGCCGCGCCGGCTGTGCCGGCTCTTGACCACCAGCGGCCCGGCCGGCTCCCCGGCCGCCGCCAGTTCCTCGATCGCGTCCACCGGCCGGGTCACGGCGAACGGCAGCCCCGCCGTCCGCGCCAGCTCCGCCATCGCCACCCGGTCCTGGCAACGCGCCGTCGCCGCGGCGGAGTTGAGCACCGGGACGCCGTACGACTCCAGGCGCGCGGCCAGCGCCAGCGCCCGCGGCGTCCGCGCCTTGAGGAGGTACACGTCGGCGAGCGCGCCGCGGTCCGGGCCGGGCGCCGCGCCGTCCGGGGCCAGGTGCTCGACCCGGTGGCCGTCCCCGGTCAGCAGTCCGGTGGCCGCGGCGAGCACCGGGTGCGCCGGATCCGCCGTGATCAGGCCGATCCTCACCGGTCGCCGCCGATCGCCGCCAGCGGGACGGTCTCCGGCGCGGCGGCGCCGCGGCGGCCGGCACCGGCAGGCCGCGGCCCGCGCCGTTCCCGCCGCCCCCGCCGGCGAGCCGCAGCACCGCCGCCGACACCCGGGCCACCGCGTCCGGCACCTGACGGAAGCTCGGGAAGTCGTTGATGTCGACGACCACCGGCCCGTCCGGGCCGAGCAGCACGTCCACGCCGTAGAGGTCGAGCCCGAAGACCGCGCCGACCTCCGCCGCGATCCCGGCGACCTCGGCGGTGAGCGGCACCTGGCGCTCCGGTACGTCGTGCCCGGGGTGCAGCGGCGAGCACCGCTCGGTGGCGTACAGCTCACCGGCGACGCAGTAGACCTTCAGATCGGTACCGGAGTTGGGGACGTACGGCTGGGCGATCAGCAGCCGCCGCCGGCGTGCTCCGGCGCGTCCGGACCGGTCAGCCGGCCGGGGTGCTCGACCAGCCGCACCGCGCGCCCCGAGCTGCCGTCCGCGGGCTTCACCACGAGCGGAACGCGCTGGCGGGCAGCTCCGCGAACTCCTCGGCCCGGGCCGCCGCGTAGGTCGCCGGCACCGGCAGGCCGTGGGTGCGGGCGATCACCGCGGCCAGCGCCTTGTCCCGGACGCCGCGGATCGCCCGGGCGTCGTTGACCGTGGTCAGCCCGACCGCGGCGGCGGCCTCCAGCAGGGTCAGCCCCGGCCCGCCCGAGACGGTCTTGAGGACCCAGGCGTCATGGCTGCCGGCCGCACCGACTCGGATATCGGGATCAGCGAGCGGCCCGGCCACACGACGTCCACCTGGTGGCCCCAGGCGCCGAGTTGGCGGATCACGTCCCGGGGCATGCCGTCGTGGCGGTACTGCTCCTCCACCAGGAAGCAGAGTCTCATCGGGGCATCCTCGTCATCGCCGCGCGTCCGTCCACCGTCCGCCCGGCAGATCCATGACGCACCAGGATCCCACGCGGGGCCCGGCAGGGGCCGTGAGGGCCGTACGCCGCTACGGATCCCCACCCGCCCCATGTTTCGGCGAGGTTACGCCACCCTCCCCGCCCGGTCCGCCCCTGCTGACCAGGCGCACCACCGACACCGCCCGGTCCAGCGCCACCCCCCACCCCACCTCGTAAATCCCGCATGCCGGAACCCTTGTTCCGCTTCTGGCCCGGTCCTAGGGTCGGGCCACCCCGGGGACGGATCGGCGAACGGTACGCACCACGTACCGGAGTACGGGAAGCAGGCGAGCGGGTTGGCGAACGAACAGCACGGCGGATTCGGCCGGCGGGGATTTCTGGCCGGCATGGGCGGACTCATCGGCGCATCGGGACTCGGCAGTACGAGCCCGGCCGCGACCGCCGCACCCACCACGGGCCGCGGCCCGAGGACTTCCACGGCCACCGGCAGCTCCTCGTGCCCGAGCTGCTGCTCCTGCCCCAGGGCCCGGTGCGCGACCGCGCGGTCCTCGTCTCCGGTGGGACGTTCCGCGCCGTCGGGCCGGCCGGACAACTCATCGCCGCCCACCGCGACCTCGAACCGGTCCGCCTGGACGGCCACTTGCTGATGCCCGGCTTCGTGGACGCACACCACCACCTGACCCAGAGCTTCGGCAAAGCCCAGTCCTTCGGCCAGCCCTCGGAGATCTTCAAGACCGTCTGGGAGCCCCTGGAGCACGCCCTCGACGAGGAGAGCGCCTACGTCTCCGCGAAACTCGCCGCCCTGGAGGCGCTGCGCGGCGGCTTCACCACCGTCGCCGACGCCGGCACCCGCGCCCCCGTCGACGTCGCGGCGATCGCCAAGGGCACCGAGGAGGCCGGCATCCGCTGCGTGCTCTCCAAGATCGTCTCCGACGGCACCGGCGGCCCCGCCCCCTGGCACGGTGGGACGGCCACCCCCTCGTCCACCCTCCCTGGCCATCGCGGTCCCCGAGGACGCCCCCGCCGAGACCCTCAAGAAGACCGCCGCCCTGTGCACCGAGGCCGGCGCCGTCCTCCAGATCCACGTCAACGAGCACCTCGCCTCCGTGGAACGCTCGTTGAAGAGCGTCGGCCGGCGCCCCGTCGAATACCTCCACCACATCGGCGCCCTGGGCCCGCACACCCTCGGCGCCCACGCCACCCTCCTCACCCCACCGAGATGCGGCTGCTCGCCGACTCCGGCGCGGCCATCAGCTACAACCCGGTGGCCAGCGCCTGGAAGGGCAACGGCGTCGCCCACGCCACCATGCTGGCCGCCCTGGGCGTCCGCTTCGGCATGGGCACCGACGGCACCCGCGGCGACGGCTTCCGCCTGATCGACGCCGGCGAGACCGCCCAGCGCCTCGCGTACGGCCTGGGCTCCGGCGACTCGGTCTGCGGCGCCGGCCGGATGTGGCTGGACCACGCCACCACCCACAGCGCCGACGCCGTCGGCCTCGGCAAGGTCACCGGCGAGATCGCCGCCGGCAAGGCCGCCGACTACCTCGTCGTGGACCTCGACGTCCCCGAACTCACCCCCTCCTACGACCTGCGCTGGGAACTCGTCCGGCTCGCGAACCGCGACCAGATCGCCGCCGTCGTCGTGGCCGGCCGGCTCCGCCTGTGGCACGGCCGGCCCACCGACTGGGACGCCCAGGCCCTGGTCGCCCGCGCCGCGAAGCTCGGCCCCCAGGTCGTCGAAAGGGCCAAGCTCCAACGGGTGGAGCCGGTCTACGAGTCCTGACGCGACGGGCGCGGGACCCTTCCGGCCCCGCGCCCGCCCGCCTCACCGCCCCCGCTCCCCGGGCATCCAGCACGCCACCAGCACCGCCGTCGCCGCCAGCGCGGCCGCCAGGGCCAGCGTCGCGCTGTGCAGACCGTCCGTGAACGCCGCGACCACCGCCTCGCGCACCTCCGGATCGGACGTACGGGCCTCGGCCGCCGCGACCGTCGTCGGCGCGTCCGGTCCGGCCAGCGCCGCGGGCAGCCGGGCGGTGAAGACCGCGGTGGTCACCGTCCCGGTCACCGCGATGCCCACCGCACTGCCCAACTCCCGGCTCAGACTCTGCAGTCCGGACCCGGTCCCGGCCCGCTCCGGCGGCAGCGCGGCCATCATGGCGTGCGACAGCAGCGGCGTGGCGATCCCGCAGCCCAGCGCCGTCAGCCCGGCACCCAGCGCATAGAGCGGATACGGGGTACGGGCGTCGGCCGCGGACACCGTGCACAGCCCGCCGGCCAGCACCAGCATGCCCATCACCACCGCGCCCCGCCGCCCGCCCACCCGCTCCAGCAGCAGCCCGCAGCGCGGCCCGGCCAGCAGCGCCCCGGCCATCGGCAGCAGCCGCAGCCCCGCCCCGAACGGCCCGTACCCTTCGCGTACTGCAAATACTGGCCGTTGAGGTAGAAACAGGCCGAACATGCCGGTGAACAGCGCCGCCATACCCACCGCCCCGGCCCGCACGGCCGGCCGCGCGAACAGCCTCGGATCCAACAACGGCCGCACCGAACGGAGTTCGCTCCGCACCCAGCCGGCCAGCAGCAGCCCGGCCGCGCCGAACGCCCCCAGCACCACCGGACTGCCCCAGCCCTCCCCCGGCCCGCTGACGATCCCGTAGAGCAGCGCCAGGCACCCCCCGGTGAACAGGGCACTGCCGCCCGCCGGGACCGGATCCGGCCGGCCGCCGGCCACCCCTGCCGGGGCGACCGCGGCGACCAGCAGCAGCGCACCGAGCGCCAGCGGCACCACACAGCGGAACAGCGTCCGCCAGCTCCCGAACTCGATGGCCGCCCCGCCCCCGACGTTGCCCCACACGGCGGCGAGCCCCGTCATCGACGCCCACACCGCGATCGCCCTGCGCCGTGCCCGGTCCTCGCGCCCCTCCACCAGCAGCGCCAGCGTCGTCGGCAACACGGCCGCGGCACCCACCCCGCTGATCATCCGCCCGGCGATCACCCACCCCACCCCTGCGGCCACCGCACACACCACCGCGCCGAGCGTGAACACCCCCAGCCCGCACAGCAGCGTCCCCTTGCGCCCCCACCGGTCGGCGAGCGCCCCCGCCGGCACCAGCAGACAGGCGAAGACCACGACATAGCCGTCCACGACCCAGACCACCGCCTGCGCCGACGGACGCAGCGCACTCGCCGACAGGTCCGGCAGCGCCAGATTGACCGCGGACACCATGCCCACCACCAGCGTGACGCACAGGCACATCGCGACCGTCAGCGCACCACGCCGCCCCGCCGCGACCCCAACCCGCTCACTCCACAACGGAGTTGACGTCCCGCGCCCGGTCCAACGTGGCCTGCAGCGTCAACCGGTCCCCGCGCAGATGGATGAACTCCAGATCGGCCGGCCGCCCGTCGGCGAGCCGGGTCAGCCGCTCCACCGCGAGCACCGCCCCACCCTCCGGCATCGCCAGCACCTCACACGTCGCCGGATCCGCCACCACCGCCCGCACCGACACCTCCGCCCGGCCCAGCGGCGCCCCCGCCACCCGCTCGATCAGGTCGAAGACGTCCTGCCGCTCCAGCGTCGCCCGCCCCCGCGCCAGCAGCGGCTCCCCGACCTCCGGAATCAGATACGTGCAGTCCAGCGACAACGGCGCCCCGTCCACTCGCCGCAGCCGCTCCAGATAGACCGTCGCCGCCCCCTCCGCCAGCCCCAGCCGCCGGGCCACCGCCAGCGGCGGCCGCACGCTCCGCGCCTCCCGCACCTCGTTGACGACCACGCCGTGCCGCTGCAGCACCTCCGCCAGCCCGGACAGCTCCCCCAGGGGATGCTGGTACGTCCGCCCCGCCACCACGGTGCCGACCCCCCGGCGCCGCTCCACCAGCCCCTCGTCCCGCAACAGCCCCAGCGCCTCCCGCACGGTGTTCCGCGACGTACCGAACTCGGCCACCAGCGCCCGCTCGTCCGGCAGCGCCCCGCCCGGGAACGCCCCGCGCAGCACCTGGCCCCGCAGCACATGCGCCACCCGGCGCGCCTGATCCGCCCGCCGCCCCTGCTCCGCCGACATCCGCACCCTCCTCCCGACGCCCGCGACGCTAGGCGACCGGTGTTGCCGCGAGGTTACGCCACCCCATCTGACCTGCACGGATTCCTGAACTGGCGGTTTGCGGGACACCCCCCGGGCTGCGCCACCGCCCGGCGCCCGCGGACCGCTACCGTGAGGCGATCGCCCACACCGCGCACACCGTTCGGCACACGCCCGCACGTGCACCCGGAGCGATCACGCACACTGAGGCGATCCCGCGCTCACGCAGGACTCGTAAGGACAGGGAGGTCCAGCCGTGACCCACAAGGCCGTGCCCTTCGACGATCTCGACCGGAAGATCATCGCGGCCCTGCTCGACAACGGCCGGGCGAGCTTCGCGGAGATCGGAACGGCCATCGGGCTGTCGTCCACCGCGGTCAAACGCCGGGTGGACCGGCTGCGCGAGCACAACGTGATCACCGGATTCTCCGCCACCGTCCGCCCCGCCGCCCTGGGCTGGCTGACCGAGGCCTACGTCGAGGTGTACTGCGACAGCGCCGCCCCGCCCCGCCGACTGGCCGAGGTCGTCCGCAACCACCCGGAGATCGCGGCCGCGATGACCGTCACCGGCGGCGCCGACGCCCTGCTGCACGTGCGGGCCACGGACGTCGAGCACTTCGAGGAGGTCCTGGAGCGGATCCGGACCGAACCGTTCATCCGGAAGACGATCAGCTACATGGTCCTCTCCCACCTCCTCCCGGACAGCCCGGAAGCCGGAGCCCAAGCAGCAAACGAGCGCATCTGAGCGAAACCACGCAGGATTCCTGCCTGCATGCGCAGCATTTGTTGCTTGTGGCCGGAATCCACCCCTCCTTACCGTGGTAAGGCCCAGGTGACGATCAGTGACCCTGCGTCACAGCTCATCGATCGCCGTCACCCACCTGCCCCACCGGAGAGGAAGGGATACTTCTGTGCCGACGAGCAGTGCGACGAGCACCCCGAGCAGTGCGAACAGCCCCGTCCCGGCGGCCGCCCGCGTGGCGCGCCCCCGCCGGTACCTGATGTGCGAACCCCGCCACTTCGACGTGCGCTACGCCATCAACCCCTGGATGCGCGAGGGCACACAGGTCGACACCACCCTGGCCGCCCGCCAGTGGGAGACCCTGGCCGCCGCCTACCGCGCGCACGGCCACACCGTCGAGACCGTCCCACCGGTCCCCGGCCTGCCCGACATGGTGTTCGCGGCGAACTCCGCACTCGTCGTGAACGGCCGGGTCTTCGGCTCGCGGTTCCACGCCCCGCAGCGCCGCCCCGAGTCCACCGAGTACGAGACCTGGTTCAAGGCCGCCGGCTACGACGTCTACCGCCCGGAAGCCCTGTGCGAGGGCGAGGGCGACCTCGTCCCGGCCGGCCGCTACGTCCTCGCCGGCACCGGCTTCCGCACCTCCCGCGCGGCCCACGACGAGGTGCAGGAGTACTTCGGCGTCCCGACCATCGGCCTGCAGCTGGTCGACCCGTACTTCTACCACCTCGACACCGCGCTCTTCGTCCTGTCCGAGGACCCCGCCACCGGCGACGCGGAGATCGCCTACTACCCGGGCGCCTTCTCGTCCGGCAGCCGCGAGGTGCTGCGCCGGCTCTTCCCCGGGGCCCTGCTCGCCACCCGGGACGACGCCATGGCGTTCGGCCTCAACTCCGTCTCCGACGGCCGGCACGTCTTCGTCGCGCCACCGGCCACCGCCCTGATCGACCAGCTCGCCGCCCGCGGCTACGTCCCCGTCCCCGTCGACCTCTCGGAGTTCCACAAGGCCGGCGGCGGCATCAAGTGCTGCACCCAGGAGATCCGCTCATGACCGCACCCGTCCGCACCGCCCCGGCCCCCACCGCCCCGTCGGCGCGCCCCGTTCGTCCGCCGAGCTGATCCGGGCCGAGGGCCCGGTCCTGGCCCACAACTACCACCCGCTGCCCGTCGTGGTGGCACGCGCCGAGGGCGTCTGGGTCGAGGACGTCGAGGGCCGCCGCTACCTCGACATGCTCGCCGGCTACTCGGCGCTCAATTTCGGCCACCGGCACCCGGCCCTCATCGAGGCCGCCCACCGCCAGCTCGACCAGCTCACCCTCACCTCCCGCGCCTTCCACAACGACCGGCTCGCCGGCTTCGCCGAGGCCCTCGCCGAGCTCACCGGCCTGGACATGGTCCTGCCGATGAACACCGGCGCCGAGGCCGTGGAGAGCGGCATCAAGGTCGCCCGCAAATGGGCCTACGACGTCAAGGGCGTCCCGGCCGACCGCGCGACGATCGTGGTGGCCGACGGCAACTTCCACGGCCGCACCACCACCATCGTCGGCTTCTCCGACGACGCCACCGCCCGCACCGGCTTCGGCCCCTTCGCCCCGGGCTTCCGCACCGTCCCGTACAACGACCTCGCCGCCCTCGAAGCCGCCGTCGACGACACCACGGCCGCCGTCCTCATCGAGCCCATCCAGGGCGAGGCCGGCGTCATCATCCCCGACGAGGGCTACCTGACCGGCGTCCGCGAACTGACCCGGCGGGCCGGCTGCCTCTTCATCGCCGACGAGATCCAGTCCGGCCTCGGCCGCACCGGCACCACCCTCGCCGTCGAGCACGAATCCGTCGTCCCCGACGTCCTCCTCCTCGGCAAGGCACTCGGCGGCGGCATCGTCCCGGTCTCCGCGGTCGTCGCCCGCCGCGAGGTCCTCGGCGTCCTGGGCCCCGGCCAGCACGGCTCCACCTTCGGCGGCAACCCGCTCGCGGCCGCGGTCGGTTCGGCCGTCATCGAGCTGCTCGCCACCGGCGAGTTCCAGCGCCGCGCCGCCGAACTCGGCGCGCAGCTGCGCACCGGCCTGGCCGCCCTCACCGGCAAGGGCGTCACCGGCTTCCGCGCCCGCGGCCTGTGGGCCGGCGTGGACATCGACCCGGCCCTCGGCACCGGCCGCGAGATCAGCGAACGCCTCCTGGCGGAAGGCATCCTGGTCAAGGACACCCACGGCTCCACCATCCGCCTCGCCCCGCCCCTGACCATCACGTCGGAGGAACTGGCATCGGCCCTGACAAGCCTGGAACGGGCCTTGGCCTAGGTCTTGACCTAGGCCAAGGCCTAGGGGTCGTTACGGGGGGGCGGCTACGGGGGGCGCTAGGGGGCGGCCACTGCGGGGTCGTCGGGATGGGGCCGTCGGGGCGGAAGCGTCGGCTGTTACTGCGGGCCGGTGGGTGTGGCTACGGGGCGGGCGGCCGTCGCTACGGGGCCGCCGGCTCCGCGCCGTCCGAGCCGCCGTCCGAACCACCCTCCGACCGGGCCGCCGCCAGCAGCACCTCGGCGGCGGCCCGCGCCTGCCGGGCCGCCGCCGCCTCCCCCGCGACGGCGGCCGCACTGATCGCCCCGTCGACCAGCAGCGCCAACTGGCCGGCGAGCAGCGAGCGTTGCCGCACCGGAAACTCACCCGGCAGGTCACTCACCAGCCCGTCCAGATAGCTCACCAGCGCCCGCTTATGCTCCCGCGCGGCCCGCGCGACCTCCTGCGACGTGGCCCCCAGCTCTCCGAACGAGTTGAGGAAGGCACACCCCCGGAAGTCCGGCTCCGCGAACCACTCCGCCAGCCAGTCGAAGACCGCCGGCACCCGCCCCTCCGGCCCCCCCGCGCGCGCGTCCACGTACTCCGCGAGCGCCGCCCGCCACCGTGCGTCCCGCCGCCGCAGATACGCCTCGACAAGGTCCCGCTTGGCCGGAAAGCACTGATAGAGCCGCTTCAGCGAAACCCCCGCGGCGGCCCGCAGCTCATCCATCCCCACGGCCTGAATCCCGCGCCCGTAGAACAGCCCCTCCGCAGCATCGAGTATCCGCACGCGGACTTCGTCGTCATGACCCGCACGGACCCCGCCGCGCCCCGCGGGGGCCGCATCGCGACCCGCGGAGGCCTTGTCTCGACCCGCGGGGGCCTCGTCGCGAGCCGCGAGGGTCTCGCCGTGAGCCGTACGGGCTTCTTCCTGGCGCATGGGGCACGTCCGGGCTGGTCGGGCCGACCGGAAGCCGACCGGGAGACAGGGGCAGTGGCGGGGACAGGGACAGGGACAGGGACAGGGCCGATCGGAGAGCCCCCTAGCAAGGAGAACGATCGTTCTCTACACTAACCCACACCCCGCGGGAGAACGCCCGTTCTCCCCACCACCCACCACCACTCACTCACCCCTCCACCACCGCCTAGAGGAATGCGCATGACATCACCACGCCCACCCTTCCCCCCGTTCGACGAGCAGAGCGCCCTGCAAAAGGTCCAGGCCGCCGAGGACGCCTGGAACACCCGCGAGCCGGAACGAGTGGCCCTCGCCTACACGGAGGACTCGATCTGGCGGAACCGCGACACCTTCCTCCGCGGCCGCGACGAGATCATCGCCTTCCTCCGCCAGAAGTGGTCCCGCGAACTGGACTACGCGCTACGCAAGGAACTCTGGTCGTTCCACGGCAACCGCATCGCGGTCCGCTTCCAGTACGAGAGTTATGACGCCGACGGCCAGTGGTGGCGCAGCTACGGCAACGAGCTGTGGGAGTTCGACGAGTACGGCCTGATGCGCCGCCGCGAGGCCGGCATCCACGACGTCCCCATCCAGCAGTCCGACCGCCGCATCTTCGGCCCCGCCCCGACCACGAAAAGGGCAACCCCCTCCCCTTCACCTGACCCCACTCCACAACGCGGCGCCGCCACACTCCACACCACCCGCAGGCCAGGCAGGGGGCGCGATCGGACGCCCGCCCTCCGCGTCATGGCGTCCGCCCCGCGCTCCCCGCCCAGCCCAGCCCCGCCACCTCCCCCAGCACAGCCACCCCCGCCGCGATCTCCCCCGCCGTACGCGCCGCATAGCCGAGCACCAGCCCCGGCGCCCCGCCCGCTGCCGGTGCCAGGACAGCGGCTGCACCTTGACGCCCCGCTCCAGCGCGCCGCCGCCCACTCCACGTCCACCACACGAGCCGAGTCGACCACACGGGCCGAATCCACCACACGGGCCGAATCGAGCACATGAGCCGAGTCGACGGAGCCCCGAGGGTTCCGCGCCCCGAACGTCAGCGTCAGGTGGAGCCCCGCCGCCGCGCCGTGCACGGTCGCGCCGGGCAGATGGCGCCGGACCGCGGCGATCATGGCGTCCCGGCGCTGGCGGTGGCGCCGCCGCACCCACCGCAGTCGGCGCTCCAGTTCACCCGTCTCCATCAGCCGCGCCAGCACCAGCTGCGGCAGCACCGCGTTGCCGAGGTCCGCGAACCGCCGGGCGTCGACCAGCGCCTCCCGGTACGCCGGCGGCGCCAGCAACCAGCCCACCCGCAGCGCGGGCGCGAGCAGCTTGGACACGCTGCCCGCGTAACAGACCTGCTCGGGAAGGAGCGAGCGCAACGCGGCCACCGGGGGGCGGTCGTAGCGGTGCTCGGCGTCGTAGTCGTCCTCGATGATCAACCCGCCGTCGTCCGCCGCCCAGCGCATCAGCTCCCGCCGCCGCGCACCGCCCAGCACCACGCCGGTGGGGAACTGGTGCGCGGGCGTGAGCAGCACCGCCCGCGCCCCGCTCGCCCGCAGTTCCTCGACCCGCACCCCCTCCTCGTCCACCCCAACCGGCGGCGTCGCCACGCCCCAGTACCGCAGATGCTGTCGCGCCCCCAGCGACCCCGGATCCTCCACCGCGATCTCCTGGATCCCCGCGCCCCGCAGCACTTGCGCGACCAGCCCGAGCGCCTGCGCCGTACCCGTGGTGATGATCACCTCCTCCGGATCCACCGCGATCCCCGGTAGCGCGCCAGCCAGGCGGCGACCGCTCGCCGCAGCGCGGGCGCGCCCCGCGGATCCCCGTAACCGAACCCGGCGGCCGGCAACCCGGCGAGCACCTCCCGCTCGGCCCGCAGCCAGGCCGCCCGCGGAAACGCGGCGAGATCCGGTACGCCCGGCGACAGATCGATCCGCGCCGGCGCCGCCCGCAGCACATCGAAGACGTCGGGCCCGATATCCGCCCCGACACCGAGACCGACGCTCAGCCCGACACCCGTCCCGAGGCCCGACCCGAAGCCCGGCCCAACCCCCGGCCCAACCCCCGACCCGAAGCCCCGCCCAACCTCCGACCCAACCCCCGAGCCGAAGCCCCGCCCAACCTCCGACCCACCCCCCGGCCCGAAGCCCGCCGCTGCCCGGGAAGCGAACGGCTCCGGTGAGCCCGCCCCGCCAGCCGCCGCGCCCTCCGCCCCGCCAGCCGCCCCGTCCGCCGCCTCACCCGCCGGATCGGCCACCCGGGCGGGCGAAGAAGTGGCCACCGGCGCGGCCACGACCACCGTCCCGCCCCTCCCCCGCCCCGCCAGCTGCCCGTCCTCCCCCAGCCGCCGGTACGCCTCCGTCACCACGCCCCGCGAAACCCCCAGGTCAGCGGCGAGCACCCGGGTCGCCGGCAACCTGCTCCCGACCGGCAGCCGACCGTCCGCGATCGCCTCCCGCAGCCGCCGCGCCAGCCAGTCGGCCCGTCCCCCGGCCGGCGCCTCCCCGATGTCCAGCTGAAGAAAATCAGAGGTCCCCGCCGCCCTTATGGACCCCTCAGCCACCCCGCCTTTGGACCTGTTCACCGATCCATTGTCCGCGCCACGCTGTCCCCATGCCCACCACGAACCACGCCCCCGCCACCAACTCCCCCTATGTCCACGGCTATTCACCCCAGGAGGCCCGCCGCCTCGGCGACCAGGCCGACACCCTCGCCGCCCTGCTGCACGCCGGTACGGCCTACGAACCCGGCAGCCGCGTACTGGAAGCCGGCTGCGGGGTGGGCGCACAGACCGTCCACCTCGTACGGAGCAGCCCCGGCGCGCAGATCGTCGCCGTCGACCACTCCGAGGAGTCACTCGCCCAGGCCCGCGCCCACGTGACGGCCCAGGCCCCCGCCGCCCCCGTCACCTGGCGCCACGCCGACCTGCGCCAACTCCCCTTCGCCCGCGCCTCCTTCGACCACGTCTTCACCTGCTTCGTCCTGGAACACCTCCAGGACCCCGCGCAGGCACTGGCCGAACTGCGCCGCGTCCTACGGCCCGGCGGCACCCTCACCGTCATTGAGGGCGATCACGGCTCGGTCCTCTTCCACCCGGACAGCCGCCACGCGCAAACGGTGATCGACCACCAAGTACGCCTCCAGTCCGCGGCCGGCGGCAACGCCCTGATCGGCCGCGAACTCCACCCCCTGCTCACACGAGCGGGGTACGCCGAGATCACCGTGCGCCCCCGCACCGTCTACGCCGACGCGACCCGCCCCACCCTGGTGGACGGCTTCACCCGCAAGACCTTCATCGCCATGATCGAATCCGTACGCGACGAGGCATTGGCGGCCGGGCTCACCACCACGGCCGCCTGGAACCGCGGAATCACCGACCTCCACCGCACCACCGACCCCGACGGCACCTTCCACTACACCTTCTTCAAGGCAACGGCCCTCAAGCCCCAGCCTTGACCGCCGCGATGAACGAGGACCACGCCGCGGCTCCGACGACCAGTGCGGGGCCACACGGGTTCTTCGAGTCACGGACGGGAACACCGGCGCGGTGACCGTCGAGGACCTCGACGCAGCTGCCGGACTCGGACCCGCTGTAAGAGGACTTACGCCAACCGCTCAGCGTCGAAGCATCCCGGATGCTGTGCTCAGTCATGGTGTCCGTATTCCTTCGCTGTCGCCCTCAGCAGGCCGATCGACTCCTGCATTGACAGTGCTTCGCCCAGCGCAAGAGCGTAGACGCTCTGCAGTCGATGGACCACGGCCGGGGAGTCGTGCACCTTGCCGATGGCTTGGCCCTCGGAATAGCCGACCGGAGGCTGATCCTCGAACCACATCAGCGTCAGCATGCTCTGCAGCATCGGGTAAACCCCCACACCGAACGGCATTACGTGGACGCGCACCCGCCTCTGCTCGGCCAGGTGGACGATGTGCAGGAGCTGTTCCGCCATGACCTCTTGACCGCCGACCGGCCGACGCAGCACCGCTTCGTCAAGTAGCGCGCACACCATGGGCGTTACCGGGTCACCGAGGATCTTCGCGCGCTCCAGGCGTGTGACGACGTGCCGGTCACACTCTTCGTCGCTCCGAGGAGGAAAGCCGGCCCCCAGAACCGCACGCGCGTACCGCTCCGTCTGAAGGATGCCGGGAACGTACGACAGGGCAAACTCATGGATCATGGTCGCCTGCTGCTCAAGATGCCGCGCCGACTCGAAGTAATCGGCGATGGCCGCGTCGTCCTGCGGCCGAAAACTACTCAACACATTCCCCGTATCAAGGGCCTGGTCCAGCCGGCGGGCGTCCTCCTTGGACGGGATCCGCCGTCCCGCCTCGATGTGCGCGATGTGCGACCGCGTCATCACCGCCGTGTCGGCCAATTGCTGCTGCGTCAGCCCTGCCGCTTCCCTCTGCTGCCGGAGCCAATCGCCGTACGTACTGCTCACCTCGACCACCCCCATATGTGACGAATAAACCGTCACACTCTGTTACTAGCGAGGTTACTCCCCGTCACTACAGGCTGGGTGCCGTACGCAAAACCCCGCGACCGCTGGGACGGTCCGGGGGCACGGCCATCAACCCACAGAGGTTGAACCACAAGGAAATTGACGACGTGAGCAAACATATCGCCCCACTCTGCGCCGCACTGCTGCATTTCCTCTTCCCCAGCCTCGCGCAACCGCGCCCCGCCCCTCTCCCGCCTCGTACGGATCCCCTCCACACCGCGCTGACCTGCGCGTCCTGCCGAGTGCTCCGACTCCGGCGAGCCCCGGAAATTCCGCTGCGCGGAGAGGATGCGCACCTCGTACGCCCGTACGTCATGACCCCACAGGAACGACAAGAACGCCGCACCCAACTCACACGGCACCCCCGACACACAGAGCATCCCCAGCACGCAGACCACACACAGCACACACAGCACGAGCAGCAGGCGCAGCACGGGCAGCGCCGGAAGCTGGTGGACACCCGATGACCTACGACCCGGACAACCCCCAGCTCCCCGGTTCGCGCTACCGGTTGCTGCCGTGGACGACCGCCTCCGGCCACCCCTGTTACCTCAGCACCGACGACAGCGGCGGCTTCCTCTCCCGTAAGGCCGACGCGATGGAGGCCGAGCAGATGCGCGACGGCGCCGGCGTACTCATCGACGCCGAGGAGGTGTTGGACGATCCGACCGCAGGGACGCTCACCCTCCGCGTGACGCTCAAGCGGGCCACCGTCGCACTCGACGACGCCCTACGCATCGCGGACAGCCGCGGCGGCCGACTCCCCGCCCCGGACGACGACGACACGACCACCGCCTGACGGTCATCGACTGACCCGCCCCACCCCTGCCCGCTCCCCAAGCTCCCGGCCGGAGATCCGCTCCCCGTTTCCCCCCTTCCCCTCCCCTCCTCCCGACGAAAGCCGCCAGCGCCCCCCTCCGCCCCCGTCGAGCCCTTCCCCGCGGCCGCCGGATGAGGATGATCCGAAAGGCGGTCGGAGCCGACACTCCAACTCACCGACATCCCCCATAGGCCCCCGCGTGCGAGGGCGCTAATGTCGAATTCCAGGAACGTAACGGGGGAGGGCAGCCGCCGATGGTGCAGGACGACGCGGTGATCGGCTGCACGGGAGTGCTCCTGATCGGCACTCGCGGGCTGCCGGTCCCGGTGAGGTTCTGGTGCGGGTCAGGGGTGGCTCCGAGGCCTTTCTCGCCTGGTCCGCCGAGCCCCTTCCAGTAGGGGCAACCGTGCTCGTGATCGAGTCCCGTGGCAATCGCCAGGTCGACGTCATGGAGTGGACCGATCCGTTGGACGCGTTGACCGGCGACGCCGGCAACGCCGGCTGAGGAGACGAAGATGTTCGGTTACCGCGTTCCCGCCCCCGATCAAGCCATGCTGATCTCGGGTGGCAGGCGTGGACAGGGCGGCGCGCCATTCCGGGTGGTGACCGGTCACGGCAAGTTCGTGCTGCCGGTGTTCCGCAAGGTGCGCTTCCTGACCCTGGCGATGTGCGAGGCAGAGGTCGCCGAGACCTGTGTGACCCGGCAGGGCATCGCCCTCACCGTCCGTGCCGTGATCGCGTTCAAGGTGGCAACGACACCGAGAGCGTGGTCAACGCCGGCCAGCGGTTCCTGTCGGACCAGGACCAGATGTCGGTCCTGACCGGCCGGATCTTCGCCGGTCACCTGCGCTCCATCATCGGTTCGATGACGGTCGAGGAGATCGTCACCGAGCGGCAGAAGCTGGCCACCGAGGTACTGGAGACGTCCAAGACCGAGATGGCCAAGATCGGCCTGATCGTCGACTCGCTGCAGATCCAGTCCATCGACGACGGCGACACCGGCTACATCGAGGCGATGTCCGCCCCGCACAAGGCCGCCATCCAGCGTCAGGCCCAGATCGCCCAGGCCCAGGCCACCCAGGCCGCGGTCGAGGCGCAGCAGGAGGCCGCCCGTAATCAGGCCCAGTACAACCGGCAGACCGCGGTCGTCCAGGCCGAGTACTCCGCCGAGGTGGACCGCGCCCAGGCCCATGCCGCCCAGGCCGGCCCGCTCGCCCAGGCCCACGCGCAGCAAGAGGTCCTCGCCGCCCAGACCGAGCTCGCCGAACGCCGTGCCCAGCTGCGCCAGCAGGAACTGGTCGCCGAGGTCGTCAAGCCCGCCGAGGCCGAGGCCGAGCGCATCAAGCTCCTGGCCATGGCCGAGGCCGAGCGCATGAAGATCCAGGCCGAGGCCGCCGCCTCGTACGACCGGGTGGCCCTGGACCGGATGCTCATCGACCAGCTCCCCCAGATCGTCAAGGAAGCCTCCGCGGGCCTGTCGAACGCCAACGTCAACGTCCTCAACGGCACCGACGGCCTCGGCGAGATCGCCGCCGGCCTCGTCGGCCAGGGCCTGACCATCCTGGACTCGGTCCGCCGCAACCTCGGCAGCCCGGACAACCAGTCCCCCACCAAGTCCTCCTCGGCCTCCAAGCCCAATTCCCCCGCCAACCCCACCCCCTCCGGCCGGGTGGAAATCGAATAGCCGCCGCCCCGGGACCCGCCGGGACCACCTGGGATCACCCGGGGCCACCCGGGGCCACCCGGGCCACCCGGGATCACCCGGGACCGCCCCCGGGCCCGACCTCACGAGGGCCCGGGGCTCCCTTGGCCCACATACCGCCCGCCCAGCCCCACCCGCGGCGGGGCAATCAACCCACCCCCAACTCCATCACAATCAGCGACCCTCAACCCGGAACTAATAACTCTCCGTAGCCGTTGCCGGAATAAGGAGGCACACGCAAGGCGACCCCACACGGGAAGGAGACCCCGACGCCTCCAGCCCGCCGGACCCACCAGCACGCTCCCGCCGGACCCACCAGCACGCTCCCAGCCACCCCGCCCCCGCGACCCACCCCCACCCCCTCGCCATGCCCCCTCAAGCGTCAGGGAACGGTCTTGCGGAGCGTCAGGGAACGTCCTGCGGGCATCAGGGAACGGCCTCAAGCCCCACGGCGCCGCTGGCGTTCCTCGTCGGCGTGCTCGGCGTGCTTGTGCCGGGCGTAGCCGACCAGGTGGTTAAGGACCGCGACGGTGGCGGCGATGTCCGTGTCGTCGAAGTCGGCAAGGGCGTCACGCAAACCGGCCTGACTGGCCTGCTGCAGGCGCTGGAGGACGGCCTTGCCGTGCGGGTGATAGCCACCTTCCGGGCGCGCCGATCCAGCGAGTCCTGGGTACGTTCGACCAGGTCCTGCGCCTCCAACTGGCCGATCTGCCGGGTGACATGGGGCGGCTCGACCATCAGCAGCTCGGCGAGATCGCCGACGCGGCAGGCGCCGCCGCTGTCCTCCAGTGCCATCAACAGCCAGAGATCGGAGCGGGCCGCCGTCACGCCCGCCTGAGTCGCCTGGCGCTCGTGAGCCCGTGAGCGGGTGAGCAGATAGGACAGCGTGGCCAGCACCCTTTGCAGCGCGGCGGTGGGGTCCTGGTCTCTTCCGGGGTCCGGCATGCAGGCACTTTAGCGGCCCTTGGGATTCCGGAACCCCCAGCGCATACCAGGATCAGCGCTGCTCAGTACCTGTTTGCACGCTGGCTCCCGTACCCGGGCCGGAGGGCTTCTCGCGCCGCAGTCGGAACGTTCCCGGACCCGGGCGGGAACGGTCCCCTCGCCCGAGCCGGAACGGTTCGCACACCCGAGGCAAAGCGCTTCCCGCACCCGAGGCGGAGCGCTTCTCGTGCCCGAGCCGGAACGGTTCCCGTACCCGGGGCGGAGGGCTTTTCGCGCCGCAGTTGGAGCGGTGCTCGTACCCCATCCGTGCTGGTTCCCGTACCGGGGCCTGTCGGGGTTGGTGCCCCTTCAACACTGCTGACTGTGTGGCGGTTCGGGTGCTGTGGGCCGCGCGGGGCGGGGCCTGTGGGGCGGGTGGGGTCTCGGTTTTGAGCCAACCTTGGGGAAGCTCGGATCTTTCCTTCCGTCGCTTGCCGGCGCTGAGTTAACGTGTGAACGGTTAGTTGCTTAACTTAGGTAAGTAGTTGGGTAAGTTGTGCGCGCGCCGGGCCGGGATTCGGACGTCGGGTTTCGGACATCGCGTCGTGCGCTTGCAACGCCCCGTCGAGGAGTGGCGCCACCCCGCACCGTTGGCCACGGCAGAGCCGTGTCCCGATCGTGGAAGGACCAGCCGAATGACGACCGTAAAGCCGATCGACGTGGAGGATGGCGCCGGCAGCGTGGAGGCCGTTGACGCCGCAGGGGCCGTTGGCGCCGCAGGGGCCAACGGAAACACCAGCACCATGGGAACCACCGGAACCACCGGAACCACCGGAACCACCCACGCCACCAGTGCCCCCGGCAGCGCCCCGCTCGCCGAGGAGAGTGGGCTGGTGGTGCCGGTGGGGCGGGGGGACGGGTGTCCGTTTGATCCGCCGGCGGGGGTGGAGCGGGTGCGGCGGGAGCAGCCGGTGGCGCGGGTGACGCTGTGGGACGGGTCGTCGTGTTGGATGGTGACGCGGCATCAGGATGTCCGGGCGGTGCTCGGGGACCCGCGGTTCAGTGCCGATGCGACCCGGCCCGGGTTTCCGTTCCTCACGGCCGGTGGGCGGGAAATCGTCGCCAACAACCCCACCTTCCTCCGCATGGACGACCCCGAGCACGCCCGGCTGCGCCGGATGCTCACCGCGGACTTCATGGTCAAGAAGGTGGAGGCGATGCGCCCCGAGGTGCAGCGCATCGCCGACGAGTTGCTCGACCGGATGACCGACGGGCGGAGCGCGGCGGACCTGGTGGCCGAATTCGCGCTGCCGTTGCCCTCGTTGGTGATCTGCCTGCTGCTCGGCGTGCCGTACGAGGACCATGAGTTCTTCCAGCGGCGCAGCAGCATCCTGCTCAGCCTCCGGTCCCGGCCCGAGGACATCCGGACCGCGCAGCAGGAACTGCACGCGTACCTGGTCCGGCTCGCCGGGTCCAAGCGTGAGCGGCCGGACGACGCCATCGTCAGCCGGCTGGTCGCCCGGGGCGAGCTCGATGACGTCGAGATCGCGTCGATGGGGCGGCTGTTGCTGGTCGCCGGGCATGAGACGACCGCCAACATGACGGCCCTCTCGACGCTCGCGCTGCTCCGCAACCCCGGCCAGATGGCGCGGCTGCGCAACGACCCGTCGCTGGTCAAGGGTGCCGTGGAGGAACTGCTGCGCTATCTGACGATCGTGCACAACGGTCTGCCGCGGATGGCCACCGAGGACGTCACGCTCGGCGGCGTCACCATCCGCGCCGGCGAGGGCGTGCTGTGCACGCTCAACAGCGCGAACCGCGACGATGAGGTCTTCCCCGGCGGGGACGCCCTCGACGTCGGGCGCGATGCGCGCCGCCATGTCGCGTTCGGCTTCGGCGTCCATCAGTGCCTGGGGCAGCCGCTCGCCAGGGTGGAGCTGCAGATCGCGCTGGAGACGCTGCTCCGCCGGCTGCCGGACCTGCGGCTCGACGTCCCCTTCGAGGAGATCCGCTTCCGGCACGACATGGGGGTTTACGGGGTGTACGCGCTGCCGGTTGCGTGGTGAGCCGGGCCATGGCTTAGCCGGCTGGCCCTTCGAGCCACCCCGTTTCGGGCCACCCCGTTTCGGGCCACGTCGTTTCGGGCCACGTCGTTTCGGGCCACGTCGTTTCGGGCCCCCGCCGCTTCCAGGCGCCGGCCCACCGTTTTTGCCACCACTGACGTTTGCCACCACTGAGGCTTGCCACCACTGGGGAGAGAGTCATGCGCGTCCACATCGACCAGGAGAAGTGCTGTGGGCCGGGAGCTGTGTGCTGTCCGCGCCCGACGTGTTCGACCAGCGGGAGGAGGACGGGATCGTCGTGCTGCTCGATGCCGCGCCGCCGGCCGAGCTGCATGACGCGGTGCGGGAGGCCGCGGCGATCTGCCCGGCGGCCGCGATCACGGTGGAGCA
The DNA here is from genome assembly GCF_026153355.1 of Streptomyces endophytica. Classification (GTDB taxonomy): domain Bacteria; phylum Actinomycetota; class Actinomycetes; order Streptomycetales; family Streptomycetaceae; genus Streptomyces; species Streptomyces endophytica. Next base: position 1,756,318 of record NZ_CP110636.1, read on the forward strand.
GGTCGAGCGGGTGTAGCCGTCGGCGATGCGGCTCCCGGCGACGCCCGCCGGATCGATCGGCGACGCCCGCTGAATCAATCGGGGATACCCGCTGGATCGATCGGCGACGCCCGCCGGATCGATTCGGCAGTACTCCTTCGTGTGACGGGCACATCGTCGGGCGTGTGCATGGGCAGCTCGCTTTTCGCGCGGGGCGCCGAGCCCCCGCGGGAGAAGTAGGGAAGGAAGCTGCCCATGCGTGTGTCCGAGACCGTGCCCGAGACCGTGTCCGAGAGCCTGCCTGAAACCGTGTCCGTCCGCCGGCCCGGGCGTCTGCGGCGTTCCGTCACCGTGGTCGCCACCGCGGTCGGGGCCCTCGCGCTCGCCACGCTGCTGCCGGCGTCCTCGGCCGGGGCGGCCACCGGCCCGTTCAGCTACGTCTACGACGACGGGACCGGTGCGCCGCGCCTGGGGCTGCTGGCCGATCCGCCCAGCCGGGAGTGCCTCACGCTGCCGGAGGTCGCCGACCCGGCCGTTGCGCCCGCGCACACGCCACGGAACTACACCGCCTCCACGGCGACGGTCTTCGCCGGCGCCGACTGCACGGGCGACTACTTCAACCTCCGGCCGAACGGCGGCCATGCCTCCGAGCGTCTGAAGGTACGGTCGGTCGTCTTCTCCTGACGACATGCCCACGGCCCTGCCCGCGGCCGTGACCATGCCTGCGGCCACGCCCGTGCCCGCAGCCACGCCCCTGCCCGCAGCCGCGCCCCTGCCCATGGCCGTACCCACGGCCCAAGGTGGTTCCGCCAGTACTAGGCCTGCTGTGCATATGTTGAACGGTGCACTGGTTACGGAAAGCGGAACCACGCATTCTCGATGGCATGACCCACACCTCTGTCTCCGCGTACGCCGCCCCCGCCCCGAAAGCACCGCTGGAGCGGATCACGATTCCGCGCCGCGAGCTGGGGGCCCACGACATCCTGATCGAGATCAAGTACGCCGGCATCTGCCACTCCGACATCCACACCGTGCGCGCCGAGTGGGGCGACGGCGGGAACTTCCCGATCGTCCCCGGCCATGAGATCGCCGGTGTGGTGGCCGAGGTCGGCGCCGGGGTCACCCGCTACCGGACCGGTGACCGGGTCGGCGTCGGCTGCTTCGTCGACTCCTGCCGGGAGTGCGACAACTGCCGGGCCGGTCTGCAGCAGTACTGCACCGGTGAGCTCGGCAACGTCGGTACGTACAACGCGACCGGCCGGGACGGCGAGACCACCCACGGTGGCTACTCCACCCACCTCGTCGTCGACGAGAACTACGCGCTGCGCATACCCGACTCCCTCCCCCTGGACGCCGCGGCCCCGCTGCTCTGCGCCGGCATCACCCTCTACTCCCCGCTCGCCCACTGGAAGGCCGGTCCCGGCAAGAAGGTGGCCGTGGTCGGTCTGGGCGGCCTCGGGCACATGGGCGTGAAGATCGCGCACGCGATGGGCGCGGAGGTCACCGTGCTGAGCCAGTCGCTGCGCAAGAAGGACGACGGTCTGCGGCTGGGCGCGGACCACTACTACGCGACCTCCGACCCGGCCACGTTCGAGCAGCTCGCGGGCACCTTCGACCTGATCGTCAACACCGTGTCGGCGAACCTGGACCTGAACGCGTACCTCGGGCTGCTGCGCACCGACGGCACGCTGGTCCAGGTCGGTGCCCCGGAACACCCGCTGCCGGTCGCGGCGTTCGCGCTGATCCCGGGGCGGAAGTCGCTCGCCGGGTCGATGATCGGCGGCATCCCGGAGACGCAGGAGATGCTCGACTTCTGTGGTGAGCACGGGCTGGGCGCGGACATCGAGGTGATCGGCGCGGAGCAGATCAACGAGGCGTACGAGCGGGTGCTGGCGAGTGACGTGCGGTACCGGTTCGTGATCGACGCGTCGACGATCTGAGGCAACCGGCCGGGGCGTGCGCCGTCGCGGGGAACCGGCGGCTGCGGTGGGAAATGGTGGTGCGGAACCGGCGGACAGGCGAGGGGAAACGGTGGTGCGGAACCGGCGGCTGCGGCGGGAAGCGGTGCGCGGAAGAAATCCGGGTACGTGCGGCAACCCCCGCGTCCGCCGGGCGTCGTGAGGGGTGAGGGCGCCAATCGGCGCCGCCCTTCGACGCATGAACGTGGAGCAGCCGACCGTGACCCCGAAGCTCACCCCGTCCCCCACTACGGATTCCACCACGGATCCCACCATGGACCCGACCACGGAACCGACCACGGAACCGACCACGGAACCGACCACGGAACCGACCACGGACCCGACCTCGTTCCCCGCTACGGGGCACGCCCCTGCCTCCGGCCGCCGGGCCCCTGCCCGCGCCGGGCTCGTCGCGGCGCTCGCGCTGGCCGTCGTACCGGTGCTTGCCGTCCCGGTGGCGGCTGCCGGGTCGGCGTACGCCGCGGAGCGTTCGTCGGCCGCCGGTGCGTCGGCGGTGCCGAGTGCCCGGCCCACCACTCCCGGCCACCACGAACCGACCGCCCCGCCCACGTCCGCCCGTCCGGAGCCGACCGCCCCGCCCTCCTCCCGTCCTGAGCCGTCCGCGTCGCCCACCCGGCCGGGACCGCGGCCGAGCACGGCGACGCCCAGCCCCAGCGTGCCGCCGGGCACGAAGCCGACCGCGGCGCCGAGCCCCGTTCCGTCGTCTCCGTCGTCCGCCGGGGGCGGCAAGCAACTCGCGCGTACCGGTGCCTCTTCCGGGACCACCGCGGCGATCGGCGGTGCCGCGGCCGCGCTGATCGCCGCGGGCGGCACCACCGTCTACGCGGTCCGCCGCCGGCGCGGCTGAGTCCGTCCGCGCCGCCCGTCCCGGTACGTACGTCCATGGAGTACTCCGCAGCCGTCTGCCCCGCCCCGGTCCGGTTCGCCGTGCCGGGGCGCCGGCGTGCCCGGTGGCGGTGGCTGGTGCCTTCGCGGTGGCTGGTGCCCGCGCGGTGGCTGCTGCACACCGTCCGGCCGGCCTCCGCCCACCGCGACACCTCCGACTCCCTCCGCGACAGCTCCCGTCCGGGCCCTCCGGCCCGACCCCTCCCGACGACGGGGGAGCCCCCGTGCCCGACGACGGGGGAGCCCCCACCGCCCGACCCTCCACCCACGATCAGCGAGCTCTACCACGCGCAGCGGCTCGCGATGGTGCGGCTGGCGGTGCTGCTGGTCGATGACCGGGCCACCGCCGAGGACGTCGTCCAGGACGCGTTCACGGCGCTCTACAAGCGGCACGGTGAGCGGCTCGCGGACGTCGACAACGCGCTGGCCTATCTGCGTACGGCGGTCGTGAACGCGGCCCGTTCGGTGCTGCGGCGCCGGCGTACCGCGCGTGACTACACCCCGCCCCATGAGGCGGACGCGCCGTCCGCCGAGGAGCGGATCGTGCTGGACGAGGAGCACCGCGAGGTGTTCGCCGCGCTGAGCGGGCTGACCGCGCGCCGCCGGGAGGTGCTGGTGCTGCGCTACTGGGGCGATCTGACGGAAGCTCAGATCGCGGCCACGCTGGGGATCAGCCGCGGTGCGGTGAAGTCGATCGCCAGCCGGGCGCTGGACTCCCTGGAGAAGATCTTGGAGGGGCGGTCATGAACGGTCCTGGCAGGCGGTCCGTGCGGCCGGTGGAAGACCGGTTGCGGCGGGCCTTCGCGGCGCGTGCGGAGAGCATCGAGGTCCGGGACCTGCGGCCGGCCGCGCCGCCCGGGCCGCGGTCGCACCCCGCCCGGCGGCCGGCCGGCCCGCGGCGGTCCCGAGCCCGCCGCTGGTGGCTGCGCCCGTCCTGGCCGGGCCACCCCGGGCTGCGCCGCTTCGGGCTGCCGTTGGCCGCGGCCGTGGCGGCCGCGGCCGTCGCCTTCGGCTATCTCGCGGCCGCTCCCGACGCGTCCCGGGCCCGTCCGACCGGCCGGCGCCCGCGACGCCGCCGCGCCCGGTACGCCCGTCGCCGTCACCGTCGCTCCCGGGCCGCCCACCGGCCCGGACGGGCCGTCCGCGCGCCCCTCGCCCGGCCGCACGTTCCCGGGCAGTGCCGCCCCGGACGGTGCGTCGGCGGGCGGCGCGTCCGCGGGCAGTACGTCCGGAGCCACCGCCTCGCCGGGGCCGGACGGCGAGCCGTCCCGGGCGCCGCGCACCGAGCCGTCGGAGCCGCCGCGGAGCAGCGGTACGGCGCGCCCGCCGGCGACTGCCAGCCCCAGCACGAGTACCGTGCCGACCGCGCAGAGCAGGGCGAACACATCGCCGGCCGCGCCGTAGACCGTCTCGGTGCGCGGCTGTACGGGCAGTTGGGCGACGAGGGTCTGCCGGTCCGCGGTGAAGTAGTCGGCCGTGGACCGGATCCGGCCCTGGTGGTCGACGGCGGTGGCGACGCCGTGCACGGACTGCCGGATCATGCTGTAGCCGTATTCGACGGAGCGGAGGACGGCCCGCTGGGCGTGCAGCGCGTCGAAGCCGGGCCAGTCGTTGGCGGGCACCATGACCAGGGCGGCTGCGTTGTCGGCCGCCTGTCGCATCAGGGCGGGGAAGTCGGCGTCGTAGCAGATGACGGTGGCCAGCCGGCCGTACGGCGAAGCGGCGACGGGTACGTTCCCCTTGCCGGGCCGCATCTGCTCCATGGGGGTGGGGTGGGTCTTGTCGTACGTCCAGGCGACCTTGCCGTCCGGGGTGACCAGTGCGGCGACGTTCCGTACGTAGGGGGCCTGCGGGACGAAGAGTTCGTAGGCCGCGTCGACGTAGACGTGGCGGGCCCGGGCGATCGCGGCGACCCGGCCCAGCAGCCGGTGCTCGTCGGCCGCCAGGACCCCGGCCTGGGTCTCCGGCCACACCACGATCCGGGCGCCGGCCCGCGCCTCCCGCTCGGTGCCGGCCACCAGGTCGTCGGCGACCGGCGCCAGCGCCGTACGCACCCGGCCGGGAGCGGCCCGGACCAACTCGCGGGGCCGGTACGGCCGCAGGCCGCCGGCCCGCATCGCCCGCTCGGTGGCCCGTTCCGCGGCGCGGCCGGCGCTGATGCCGGCGACCCGTACGGTCTTCGTCGTCGGCGGGAAGAACAGCAGCCGTGCGCCGCCGGCGCCCAGGACGACGGCGAGCACCGCGGCCCACACCAGTGCGCCGCGCCGGATCTCCCGCGGGTGGAAGCCGCGCTGCCACGCCCAGTGGGCCGTCGAGGCGGTCCAGGCGACGACGAAGCTGATGCCGTAGGTGCCGGTGACGGAGGCGAGTTGGAGCAGCGGCAGGAAGCCGTGCTGGGTGAAGCCGAGCAGACCGTAGTCGCCGAAGTCGACGAGCCGGGTGAAGAGGTACTCGCCGCAGACCAGGACCGTGGGGAAGGCCAGGGTGCCGGCCGCGGAGGCGGTGCGCGACGCGACCAGCCGGTCGGCGGCGAACGCCGCTGTCTGAAGAAGGGCGAGGGCGGCGAACGCGCCCAGTGCGGACGGCACGAACACCAGGCCCGTCGACAGCAGCCACACCAACTGGCCGAGTCCCAGCGCGTATCCGACGCGCAGCAGTCCGTGCCGGGCGGGCCGCAGCCGGGCGTAGCGCAGCAGGAAGACGGGGAACAGCCAGGCGGCGAGCGCCACATGCCAGTTGCTGTGCACGGCGAGGGCCAGGAGGACGGTGCCCGCCCACCAGAGCCGGCGGCCGGGGCGGCCCCGGCCGGGCGGACGCCCCCGCGCCGCCTTTCCCTCTCCTCTCGTGCGTCCCGTTCCTCCCGCGCTTCCCCCGCCTCGGAGCCGGGTGGTCACCTGTGGCATTCCGCTGTCCCCCTCGTCGTTGCGCCGGTGCCGCCGTTGCTGTCGTCGCCGTCGTTGCTGCCGTTGCTGCCATTTCCGTCGTTGCTGCCGTTGCCGTCGTTGCCGTCGTTTCGGCCGACGCTAAGGAGCGCGGGGTCCCGGCACCGCCGCCGTTCGGCAGGAACGGCCCCCGACTTTCGTCAGGTCCGGGCCCTCCTTCGACCGGCCCGCGTTCCTCGCCCGTGGGCGTTAGCCGCGCGTTAGCCGATCAGCAGCGGCGGCGCGGAAGGTCAGGGACACGCCATCGTCCGGGAGCCCTCATGCCGCCGCTCTTCCCCTCCGCCCGCCGGGCCCTCGCCGCGGCGCTGACCGTCACCGCCGTCCTCGCGCCGGTCACCGCCTGCCACGGCACCGGCGCCAACCGGTCCGACGACCCGGCCACCGCCGTCTCCCCGGCCCCCGCCTCGCCGACCGTGACGGACGGCGGCCCGCCCCGGGGTCCGGGCGGCCGGGTCATCTGCACGCCCGAGATGCTCCGCTTCCACGCCGGCGCGCTGCCGCACCGGGCCCGCCGGATGCTGCTGACGGTCACCAACTACGCAAACCGGCCCTGCGACTTCGCTGCTCCGCACCATCCGCTGCTGAGCTTCGGCGACGGCCGCCGGCCCGCCGTGCCGGTGATCGGGCGCAGCCGGCCGGGCTCCGTCGGCACCCTCGCGCCCAACGCGACGGCCTACGCCCTGATCACCACCGGTACGGGCGGCAACGGCCGGAAGGTCTCGCAGTTCGGGGTCGCGCTGGCCGCGCACACCGTCGCCACCCAGGTCGGCCTGGGCGACCGCACCCCGGCCCGGGTCGATCCGCGCACCGCCCGCGTCACGTACTGGCAGCCCAGCCGGGCGGCCGCCCTGCGCTGGTGAGGCGGATCCGGGGGCCCGCGCGGCGACTTCCGGGCGGGTGCCTGCCCGGCAGACCCCGGGCCCGGACCAGGCCATCGGGGGTTTCGGTCCCGGTTTTCGGCAAAGATCACCTTTCCACCGCTGCGGGATGGCTGCGCCCGGTGCCGCTCGCCCGGTAGGCTTTCCGTGTGATCTTCAAGCGCATCGGAAATGGGCGGCCGTACCCCGACCACGGCCGGGAGAGCACCCGCCAGTGGGCGGATGTCGCCCCGCGCCCGGTACGCCTCGACCAGTTGGTGACCACCAAGCAGCAGCTCGACCTGGAGACGCTGCTCGCCGAGGACTCGACGTTCTACGGCGACCTCTTCGCGCACGTCGTGAAGTGGGAGGGCGACCTGTATCTGGAGGACGGTCTGCACCGCGCGGTGCGCGCCGCGCTCCAGCAGCGCCAGGTGCTGCACGCCCGGGTTCTCGAACTGGACTGACGCTCCGCCAGCAGCCCGCACCCGAACGGCACGTACCCCCTGCCGGGTCCACCCCTGCGCCGAGGCCCGGCCGATCCCGCACGCCGGCCGCCGAGGACTCCCCCGCACACCGGGCAGAAACCGGCCGTTACCGCCCGGCCCGGCACGTCCCCACCCAACCCACCCTGCCCGAATTGACCCTTTTGGGTTGGGTCTCGCGCCACGCGTTGATCATCTAGTAGGCACGGCCTGTCACCCGCACTACGCTGCGCCCATGAGCATGCTGACGCCCCCGGGCATGGGCGGTAAGAAGTACCGCATCACGGGCGACAGGTATCCGCGGATGCGCCGCCCCCGCCACCGTCGCCGGATCGTCCTGACCCTCCTCGCCACGGCCTGCGCGCTCGGCCTGGCGGGCTGGGGCACCCTGCAGCTCATCGACGTCTTCGGTGGCCGGAGCGGCACCGCGCAGGCCGCCCAGGACAAGAAGCACTGCCCGGACGGCGGCCGGAAGACCGCGGTACGGGCCACGCCGGCCGCGCAGAAACCGCCCGCGCCCGGCACCCTCACCGTCAACGTCTTCAACGCCACCCAGCGGTCCGGGCTCGCCAAGCGCACCGCCGACGAACTCAAGAAGCGCGGCTTCAAGATCGGAAAGGTGGGCAACGCCCCGGCCGCCTACGACAAGAAGGTCAAGGGCGCCGGGATACTCCTCGGTCCCACGGCGGCGGCCGACGGCCCACTGAAGGTGCTCGCCACCCAGCTCACCGGCGCCGAGCAGAAGACCGACGGCCGCAAGGGCGCCGATCTCGACCTGATCATCGGCGACGCCTTCAAGGAACTCGCCACCCCGCAGGCCGCCGCCAAGTCCCTGGCCGTACTGAACCGTCCGGCCCAGGAACCGGCCCGCGACGCCACCTGCTGACCGTACGGAAGCCGCAACATCTGGCGGCCGTGCGAGCGGGCCCCGCACCACCGGATGGTGCGGGGCCCGCTCGCTGCTCGGAAAGCCCGGCTCGAAGAGCTCTGCTCGGAAAGAGGGGTGGGGTCAGCCGGCGGTGCCGTACATCCGGTCGCCCGCGTCGCCGAGGCCGGGGACGATGTAGCGGTCCTCGTTCAGCCGCTCGTCGACCGCCGCGGTGACCACCGTCACCGGCGTACCGGCCAGCGCCTTCTCCATGACCGCGACGCCCTCCGGTGCGGCCAGCAGGCAGATCGCGGTGACGTCGTCCGCACCGCGCTTGATCAGCTCCTGGATCGCCGCGACCAGCGTGCCGCCGGTGGCCAGCATCGGGTCGACGACGTACACCTGCCGGCCCGAGAGGTCGTCGGGCATCCGCGTGGCGTAGGTGTGCGCCTCGTAGGTCTCCTCGTTGCGGACCATGCCCATGAAGCCGACCTCGGCGGTGGGCAGCAGCCGCACCATGCCGTCCAGCATGCCCAGACCGGCCCGCAGGATCGGCACGACCATGGGCCGCGGGTGCGAGAGCCGCACGCCGGTGGTCGCCGTCACCGGCGTCTCGATGTCGACCTGCTCGGTGCGCACGTCCCGGGTGGCCTCGTAGGCGAGCAGGGTGACCAGCTCGTCGGCGAGCCGCCGGAAGGTGGGGGAGTCGGTGCGCTTGTCGCGCAGAGTGGTGAGTTTGTGCGCCACCAGCGGGTGGTCGACGACGTGGATCCGCATGACATCGACAGTAACCGAGGCGGAGAGCCCCGGCGCCCGCCGTGCACCGCCCGGCCGCCGGCCACGATGGCCCGGCCCGGCTGGCATCACTCCGCCGGATAGCGGGAAAGTGGGCACGTACGCCCGATCATGCATCGCGTCCTCGGGCGCAGTCCTCGCCGAGGTGGTGTGCAGCGTGCCCGACCCCCAGTGGACCGACAACACCGACAACACCGACGACGCCTACGACATCGACGACGCGGGCACCGCCCGTGACCCCGAGAGCGAGGCGGCGCGCCGACGGCGCCGGGCGCAGTTCCTGCGCGAACTGCACGAGGCGAAGGAGCTCCGCAACCGCGTCCAGCCGCGCCGGGTGCGCGCCGAACGGATGCGCCAGGCCATGCGGATGCGCTCTTTCCGCTGGTAATCGAGGGCATTCCGCTGAGAGCGGAACAGGCCCCGGTGCCCGGTAATGCTGCGGCACGTGAGCGACATCTCGCACAACCTCCGCACGACGCAGCGTCGAAGACCCCGCGCGAGCGCGTTGTTTCTGCCACGATTCCGAAGGGGCGGGACCACCGGCGTGCACGCCGCCCCGCCCCGGCCCGGCACGCCTATGACCAGTGGGAGAGTCACGGTGTACTTCGCCGCACTGCTCGCGCGCACCGAAGACGGGTGGGAAGCGAGCGATACGGAGCTCGACAATGTGGAGACGCTGACCGATCTGGCCGATCTGGCCCGAGAGGCAGCGGTCGACGACGACACGGTGGTGGCCCTGCTGGAGCAGGAGGACGCCTGGTTCGGAGTGGTCCGGGTGGACGGCGACGACGACCCCCGCATCTTCGTCTCGAACGCCGCCGCCGCGGCCCGCAGCTCGTACGGGTCCCTGCTGACCGACGAACTGCTCGGCCGGGACGAAACCGTCGAGGACGACCTCGACAGCCTCGACCTGGACGGGACGGAGGACGGCGAACCCGAACGGGACGACGAGGCCGAGGCGAACACCGACAACGGCAGCCCGACCCCGGCCGGACCGCTCGGCGACGCCGGGCTCCTGGACGACCTCGGCGTCGGCGAGAAGGAACTGCTGGCCCTCGACGGCGACGCCCTCTCGGAGATCGCCGATGCCCTGGGCTGCACGGACGTGCTGGAGGCGGTCCGGTAGCCGGGGTCGCAGCGACTCCGGTCAACCGCGGTGGCGCGGTGTCCGGAGCCGGGGTCCGGTGGGCGGCGACCGCTGCGCTCCGGCCCCGGCCCGGCGCCGGCCCCGCCCGGTCACCCGCACCCGCCCCGGTCACGGACACTGGGTGGCATGAGCGCCCCCGGTCCGGCCCGCTGCCCGATGTCCCGCCTTCCCCGGCGCCCGCTCCGCTGCCCGATCCGTTGCGTGATCCCTGGATCGGGCCGATGCGGCAGGCGCTGGGCGAGGCCGCCCGCGCCCCGGGACCGGCGACGTCCCGGTGGGTGCCGTCGTGCTGTCGGCGGACGGCACCGTCCTCGGCACCGGGCACAACGAACGCGAGGCCACCGGCGACCCGACCGCGCACGCCGAGGTCCTCGCCCTGCGCGCGGCGGCACGCACCGTCGGGGAGTGGCGGCTGACCGGCTGCACGCTGGTCGTCACCCTCGAACCCTGCACGATGTGCGCCGGCGCGCTGGTGCTCTCCCGGGTCGACCGGGTCGTCTACGGCGCCCGCGACGCCAAGGCCGGTGCGGCCGGCTCGCTCTGGGACGTCGTGCGTGACCGACGTCTCAACCACCGCCCTGAGGTCATCACCGGCGTCCTCGAAGCGGAGTGCGCGGCCCTGCTCACCGCGTTCTTCCGCGACCGCTGACCAGTGGCGGGGCCGCGTACCCGCCCCGCCCCCGCCCCGTTCGTCCCGCCCCGGGAATCCGATTTCGGTGCACGGCCCCCCGTGGGCTAAGCTCTCTCTCGGTAGCGTGTCCGAGCGGCCGAAGGAGCGCGCCTCGAAAGCGCGTGAGGGGGCAACCTCTCCGTGGGTTCAAATCCCACCGCTACCGCTCAAGGGCAAAGGCCCCGATCCCTTCCGGATCGGGGCCTTCGTCATGTCCGGGGTGGCGGCTAGTCGTTGCGGCGGCCACGCAGTGCACGGCGCACGAAATGCACGATCAGCCAGATCACCAGAACGATGAGGACCAGGAAGACGACGAACAGGACGATCAGGAAGATGCCCAGCTTCTTGAAGAAGCCGCGCTTCTTCTTCGTCTTGCCCTTCGACTTCCAGGAGGACTTCTTGTCCTTGGAGACGGTCTTGAAGTGCGGCATCGAGTGGTGCGAGCCGTGCGACGAGTGGAACGCCCCGTGGTGGCCGTAGGCGGCGGACTGCGCGGGGGCGGCGGCGAGCGTGCCCGCGGCCTCGGTGCGGACCGTCTCGGTGCGGACGGCTGCGGTGCGGGCCGCCTCCGGGGCGGTGCGGCCGGCCGCGGTGGCCGGGGCGACGGCGGCGGCCAGCAGGCCGGCCAGCAGCGCCAGCACCACCGCCGTGCGCCGGCGGGCGGCGGACGGGCGCGGTGAACCGGAGCCGGATCGCGCGGAGTTCACCGGCGTGGGTGTGAGTGCGGGTGTGGATGTGGATGTGGATGTGGGCATGGTGGGTCCCCCCGGGGTCGGACGTTGAGGCGTTCAGGCGTTGTGGGTCGTGGTGGACAGGCCGGCCGAGGTCTCGACCTCCAGGAGGGAGGCGCTGTGCCGCTCCGCGTCGAAGGCCGCCCGGCCGCCGCGTAGCCCGAACAGCCGCTTGGCGAGCGCGATGTAGAGCACCGCGAGGATGTTGATGACGAGCGTGGCGATCTTGAGCCAGCTGACCTTCTCGGTGAGCTCGTAGATCTCCAGCGGCAGGAAGGCGGCGGTCGCGACGACGGTCAGGTACTCCGCCCACCGCTTGGCGTACCAGAGGCCCACGCCCTCGACGATCTCAATGACGGCGTAGACCAGCAGGGCCACGGCCACCAGCACCAGGGTGGAGTGGCGGTAGCCGAAGGTCTTCTGGATGGTGCCGACGACCGGTGAGTGGTCCAGGTCGTAGTGGAAGTGCCGGGCCACCGGGCGGAGCACGGCGATGTACTCGTCGAAGAACCGGCGGACCGCGTCCTTGCGGTTGCTGAACTGCCAGACGCCGACCGCGGCCAGCACGATGAAGACGCCGCGCACCGCCCGTTCGACGGCCAGGAAGCGCAGGATGAACAGGTCGCGGAGGACCTTGCCGCGCGGGACGAGCGGGGCGTCGGCGGCCGGCCCGGCGCCGTGCGGCTCGCCGAGCGCGAAGTCGCCGCAGCGCAGGCAGCGCCAGGCCTCGCCGAGCGCGGTGTCGGCCCGCAGGTTCCGCCGGAGGTGCTCCTCGGTGGGGAGATAGGTGATGTGCCCGCGGCGCGCGCAGGTACGCCGGTCCCAGTCGATCTTCATCGTCGGAGCCCGTGGTCCTTTCGTCGTCCCACGCGGCCGTCCGCACCGCGCCGCGGCGCGCCGCCGCGCGTCATTCTGTCGCGTACATGATGCATGGACGCCGCGTCGTACGAGGTGAGGGACGCGGGGACGGCGGGTGACGGTTGCGTGCGGCGCCGGGACCACGGCGGGCCGGTCCGGGGGGAGGGGAACGGCGGGCCGGTCCGGGGGGACGGTGGGCCGGTCCGGGGGGACGGTGGGCCGGTCCGGGGGGACGGTGGGCCGGGGGGAGCGGCCTCAGGGAAGCCGCTCCCCCCGGCGCGGACCGAACCCCCAAGCCCACGCCGCTTTCCGGGGGGAAGTCGCGGCGTGGACCCCGCAGCGAGGCCCAGGTCCGGGGCCCGCGGATTCCTGCCAGATCCTCGGGCCACCGTTTTCATGGTGCCTGCGGGGCCCCCTCCGACGGCCCGGCAAAGGACCTGCTTCGCCGGGCCTTTGGTCCATAAAGTCCGGATCAGGGGCCGCCTCAGGGACCGGGTCGGAGCCCGGGTCGGGGTGCGGTCCGCCCCTGCCGGAGGGGAACCGTGCGTACTCCCGGCTCCCCGGATCGAACACGTGTGGTTACACTCGCCCGACTGCATCCGGCCGCCCGCACCACCGCGGGAGCTGCAGGGACACCGCAGGGGACTGCCACAGGGGAGACGGGACGATGGCGCAGGCGAAGAAGATCGTGTTGTACCTCCTCATCGTCTTCGTGCTGTACACGATCATCACCTCCCCTCAGCGTGCCGCCCAGCTGGTCCAAGTAGGCTTCGAGGGCATCTCGTCCGCTGCTCAGGGCGTCGGCGAGTTCATGACCCAGCTGATCAAGTAGGGCCGCCCGCTCCCGGCCGGCCCCGTTGATCACCCGCCGCACGGAGGCCCCTGTGATCCGCCACCTGGTCCTGTTCAAGCTCAACGACGGCGTCTCCCGGGACGAGGAACGCGTCCAGGCCGGCGCCCGGGCCTTCGCGGCACTCGAGAACGAGGTTCCGGAGCTGACGTTCTGGGAGTGCGCCTGGAACATCACCGACCGCCCGATCGCCTACGACTTCGCGATCAACTCGGCGGTGGCCGACAAGGACGCCCTGAAGCGGTACATCGAGCACCCGGCCCACCAGGCGGCCGCCGCCCAGTGGCGCGAATTCGCCACCTGGGTGATCGCGGACTACGAATTCTGAGCCGCGGCACCCCGCACCCGGTCCCCCGGAGCGCTCGGCGCACGATCCGCACACCTTCCGCACCCGTTCACCGGAGCCCCTCGCCCCCCGCGGGCGGGGGGCTTCCGCGCGCCCTGCCCCACTCCCTCCGCGCCCCCGCAACACCTCCTCCCGCCACCCCTCTCACCACCCAACTCTCTCTTCAACACGGCGTTATGGGGTGCTTGCACACAGTGCACATGTCTTGTGATGCTATGACCGCTTTTGCCGGATACATGCACTGCGAGTCCCTGCACCACCGAGCACTGGAAGGGTGGCGTGACCGTGACGGCCCGTACTGCGCCCAAGGCTCCGTCCCGCGAGAGCCGGAGCGCGGACACCCGGGCGCTCACACAGGTGCTGTTCGCCGAGCTGTCCGACCTCGAACCCGGCACCCCCGAGCACACCCGCGTCCGTGCCGCCCTGATCGAGGCGAACCTGCCGCTCGTGCGCTACGCCGCGGCTCGCTTCCGCAGCCGCAACGAGCCCATGGAAGACGTCATCCAGGTCGGCACGATCGGCCTGATCAACGCGATCGACCGGTTCGACCCGGACCGCGGCGTCCAGTTCCCCACCTTCGCCATGCCGACCGTCGTCGGCGAGATCAAACGCTACTTTCGAGACAATGTCCGTACGGTCCATGTGCCGCGCCGCCTCCACGAGCTGTGGGTGCAGGTCAACGGCGCCACCGAGGACCTGACGGTGCTGCACGGCCGCTCCCCCACCACCGCCGAGATCGCCGAACGGCTCAAGATCGGCGAGGACGAGGTGCTGGCCTGCCTGGAGGCCGGCCGCTCGTACCACGCCACCTCACTGGAGGCCGCCCAGGAGGGCGACGGCCTCCCCGGCCTGCTGGACCGCCTCGGATACGAGGACCCCGAGCTCGCCGGCGTCGAGCACCGCGACCTCGTACGGCACCTCCTCGTCCAGCTCCCCGAACGCGAACAGCGGATCCTTCTGCTGCGTTACTACAGCAATCTGACGCAGTCCCAGATCTCTGCCGAACTGGGGGTGTCGCAGATGCACGTCTCCCGGCTACTGTCGCGGAGCTTCGCCCGCCTGCGATCCGCAAACAGGATCGACGCATAACCGGGACGGGCGACCCGATCCTGCACAGATATGTCGACAAGGCGCTACAGCGTGTTGCCGACATGTGACATTCTGCAGGAACCGCGTTTGCCGTAGCGCTGCCTCCGGTATTCAGGTGGAGGCATCACTTCCCGGTCCGCCTCGGGCCGGGACGCCGCAGCGATCCGTCCGCGACCTCAAGGGGGTGGCATGTCCGTAGAACTGGGCAGCTCAAAGGTGCTTCCTGCGATTCCCGCGCCCGCACCGCACGTGCATGACGACGACGCCATCAACACCCGCACGCTCTCCCGCTCCCTGTTCCTGCGGCTGGCCTCGCTCGACAAGGACTGCGCGGAGCGCACGTACGTGCGTGACACGCTCATCGAACTCAACCTGCCGCTGGTGCGCTACGCCGCGGCCCGCTTCCGCAGCCGCAACGAGCCGATGGAGGACATCGTCCAGGTCGGCACGATCGGTCTGATCAAGGCGATCGACCGTTTCGATTGCGAACGCGGGGTGGAATTCCCGACCTTCGCGATGCCGACCGTCGTCGGCGAGATCAAGCGCTTCTTCCGCGACACGTCGTGGTCGGTGCGGGTCCCCCGCCGGCTCCAGGAGCTCCGGCTCGCCCTCACCAAGGCCAGCGACGAGCTCTCCCAGAAGCTCGACCGTTCCCCGACCGTCCCCGAACTCGCCCTGTGCCTGGGCGTGTCCGAGGAGGACGTGGTCGACGGCCTGGCGGTCGGCAACGCCTACACCGCCTCCTCGCTGGACTCCCCCTCCCCCGAGGACGACGGCGGCGAGGGCTCCCTCGCGGACCGCCTCGGCTACGAGGACAGCGCCCTGGAGGGCGTCGAGTACCGGGAGTCCCTCAAGCCCCTGCTGGCCAAACTCCCCGCCCGGGAACGCCAGATCATCATGTTGCGCTTCTTCGCCAACATGACCCAGTCGCAGATCGGCGAAGAGGTCGGCATCTCCCAGATGCACGTCTCCCGCCTGCTCACCCGCACCCTGGCGCAGCTGCGCGAGGGCCTGATCTCCGACTGAGGAACGGTCCGCCGAGGGGCCTTTGACGCTCCGCGCCGCTCGGCGGACAGTTGAAGAAACCGGCCGTCGACGCGTCCGACAGCTGACGCATCCGGAGACGAGTACCCCTGACGGGACCTGTGCCGCACCGGCTACGGGGCCCGCTTTCGGCGTGCCTGCGCAAGCGGCGCCCCAATGCGGCACATGTGGCGGGCAGTTGGCGCGATACGGCGGCCATCGCCCGAACCCACGGAACCGCCCCACGCCCTCCCTATACACCTGACGATCCGTCAGTAACACTGTGCCGATGCGACGACGGACGACAACGACCCTCGCCTCCGCCTCGGCGGCCGTGCTGTGTCTGGGTGTCCTGCTCACCGGCTGCGGCGACGCGGCCGACCGGGGCCATGTCGCGGTGGGCGCGGCCGGCCCGGGCGACGGACAGGCGCCACAGCACCCCGTACCGCCGCGCGACGGCATCGAGCTGACGCCGTACGACGGGAACGGGGGCGGGCCCGACGGCGGCAGGGGCGGCGGCAGCGGCGGCGGCACCAGCGCCCGGGGGAACGGCAGCGGC
This sequence comes from Streptomyces endophytica, assembly GCF_026153355.1. Taxonomy (GTDB): domain Bacteria; phylum Actinomycetota; class Actinomycetes; order Streptomycetales; family Streptomycetaceae; genus Streptomyces; species Streptomyces endophytica. The sequence goes on from NZ_CP110636.1 coordinate 1,772,381, forward strand.
GGGAGCCCTTCCAGCCGTACGAGCGCAGGGAGCGGCGCGTCCACCACGGCGCCCGGTGCCCACCGTCCCGGCGGCGCTAGCAGTGAGGGTCCCCCTGGAGGCCAGGAGACCCCTTCCCCCGGCTCGCACGGGACGCCACCGCCCACCCGCGGCCGCATGACCCCACCCGTCCCCCGCACCACGACTCCCCCGCGCCCCCGAGCCCGGCATCCCCGCCGGCCCGGGCGCCCCCGGCGGTCTGCTGGTCGGCCATCCCGTCGTCGCCGGCACCGACGTCCGCTGGTGCCAGAAGGTCAGCCTCGACTTCGTCAACACCGGTGACCACCCCGTCACCACCGGAAAGGTCACGTTCGGCAGCCACGTCATCGGACCCCTCGGCGTCGACTGGGCCACCCTCACGTCCACGCACGAGGTCCCGCTGCCCCTCGCCCCCGGCAAGAAGGAGACCGGCAGCTGGCGGGTGTGCGTGGACGCCTGGCGGGTGCCACTGGGCATGCACCTCGACACCAGGGACTTCCGCTTCGCGTGGGGCGGGTGACCCGTGGAGAGGTGCGCGCGCAGGCGACTCGTAGAGATTTCCGCCCGGATGGCGATGCGTACCGGCCGGTGCAACGGTCGATACAGGTAACGCACGCCACAACGGCCGACCGCGGACCACGAACCGTGGGCCGCAGACCCCGTAGGAGATCGCCATGCCCCGCATCACCCCCAACCTCTGGTTCGACACCCAGGGCAAGGAGGCCGCCGAGTTCTACTGCTCGGTGTTCCCGAACTCGAAGATCACCAGCGTCACCCACTACAACGAGGCGGGCCCGCGCGAGGCCGGCACCGTCCTGACCGTCGAGTTCGAGCTCGACGGCCAGCCGTACCTCGCGATCAACGGCGGCCCGGAGTTCACCTTCACCGAAGCGATCTCGCTCATGGTCAACTGCGCCGACCAGAAGGAGATCGACTACTACTGGGCCAAGCTCTCCGAGGGCGGCGAGGAGGGCCCCTGCGGCTGGCTGAAGGACAAGTACGGCCTGTCCTGGCAGGTCGCGCCGGGCGGTATGGCGGAGCTGCTGAACGACCCGGACCAGGAACGGGCGGCCCGCGCCATGAAGGCCATGTTCGGCATGAAGAAGATCGACATCGCCGCGCTGGAGGCCGCGGCGGACGCGACGTAGGCGAGGAGATGCCGGACGGCGGGAGGGCGGGAGGAAGGGACCTCTCCCCTCCCCTCCCCTCCCCCTTGCTGCCGTCCGGGCGTTAGCGAGCTGTTAGTTGATCAACAGCGGGGCCCGGGAATCTGGTGTCAGCGGGCCGGAGGTCGGGCCGTGACCGTACTGACGCAGCCAGGGGGACTCCCGATGTCGCACCACACCACGCTCCACCTCGGACGCAAGGCAGCCGCCGCCACCGTGATCGCCGCGGCCGCGCTGGCGCTGACCGCCTGCCAGGGCAATTCCCCGAAGCCCGCCCCCGCGGGCTCTTCGAGCCCCGCGTCGTCCGCCGGGGCGAGCGGTTCGTCCGGGTCGGATTCGGGCTCGGGCTCGGGTTCGGGTTCGGGTTCGTCCGGTGGTCAGGGTTCCGGTACGACGTCGGGCGGCGGCTCCCAGTCCGGTAAGAACGGCTCCGGCACGGGCGGCAGCGGCGGCTCGGCCTCGCAGACCTCCTCGAAGCACGGCTCCTCCGCCCGCTGCACCACCGGCAGCCTGCAGGCCGGCTGGGGCTCGTCGGGCGGCGGCATCCCGGACATGCACAGCGACGCGCAGCAGAACGTCACCGTGTGGCTGAAGAACACGGGACACCGCGTCTGCACGATCAGCGGCTTCCCCGGCGTGCAGCTCAAGGCCAACGACGGCCACTCGATCGACCTTCCGCGCTCCTCGAAGAAGCCGGCGCCGGTGACGCTGCGGCCGGGCGGCTCCGCGGCGTTCACCATCACGCTGCTGCCGTCGGTCAGCTCCGAGGACAGGAAGATCGAGCCGGGCACGGTGCTGGTCACGCCGCCGAACGAGAAGCAGCACTTCCAGCTGAAGTGGCCCTACGGCGGCGCCATCCTGGACCAGTCCGGCGCCACCCACCCGGGCACCTACGTCAACCCGGTCAACGCCGCCTGACCCCTCGTTCGCCACCCCCCACCACCGCGCCGGCCGTGCCCTCACACGGTCGGCGCGGTCGTCGTCCGCGCGCTCGGGCCGCCGTACACCCGGCCCCGACAGCACGATCACAGCGCGGTGTTCCGGGAAGGGGGGCCCGGCTGCCGGGGTCTGCAGCCCCCGGACAGTCGGTGTCGGCCGGTGTCGGCCGTGGTCGGCCGGCGTCGGCCGGCGTCGGCCGGCGTCGGTCGGTGACGGCCGGTCAGCTCAGCCTGGCGTCGGCGTAGGCCGCCATCGCGTCCCGCTGGTACTCGGCCAGGCCGGCGGCGACCCGGTCGTAGGCCGCGCGCCACGTCGGGTCGTCGACATAGGTCTGCCCGAGGGCCTTGAACGCGGCCGCGCTCGGGGTCCACATCCGGCAGATGCCCTGGTAGTGCGACTCGACCTCGGCCTGTACCGCCGGGTCGGTCACCGGCGTCCCGACCCGCAGGAACTCCGCCATGCGCACCATCGCGGCGGTCGCCTCACGCTGCATCGCCTCCATGTCCGCCTCGCTGAGCGTCGCCGCGAACTGCCCCGACTGCTCCGCCTGCCGGGACCACCGCTCGTCGGCGGCTTCCTCGTGGCGAGCGGTGTCGAAGCCGACGAACAGGTTCTCCGGGCTACTGATCTTTTCCATGGTGTCGGTGTCCTTGTCATCCTCCAGTTCGGCGATGGTGCGGCCGATCGTGCGGACCAGCGCATCGAGCCGGTCCCGCTCGGCCGCCAGCCTGCGCATGTGCGCGCGCAGCGCGGCCGCCTGGTCGACCTGGTGCTCCAGAACGTCCGCGATGTCGCGGAGGCCCAGGCCCAGTTCACGCATCAGCAGGATCTGCTGCAGGCGCAGCAGCTCGGCCTCACCGTAGTGGCGGTGGCCGTTGCTCCCGGTGTACGCGGGGACGAGCAGGCCGATGTCGTCGTAGTGCCGCAGGGTCCGGGACGTCACCCCGGACATCCGGGCCACGTCCGCGATCGACCAGGCCATGACCGTGCCCTTTCATCGCCGGGCCGGTCTTTCCGGCCTCGAGAACGAACGTAGAAGTTGACGCAACGGAAAGCGCAAGTCGTTCCGGAGGGGCGGGTTGCTCCCCCGGGGCCCTGCCCCACGGCCCGTGCACCCACGGCCGGCCGCCCGGCAGCTGGACAACGCAGCATCACCGGCAATGTGCTTGCTGGGATGGGGAATACGTGGCCCCTGCCCTCGCGTTGCGGCCCCAGCAGGGGGCGCGTGCGACCCTTACGGGATCTGTTCGGCTGTACCCTAGGGGCTGCCGGGCAGGGTGTGCCCTGCGCGCCGTACGACCTACGGGATGCCCTACCCGTCGTCGGAGGCCGGGCTCGCCTCGCCGTTCACTTCTCGCTATCGGGCTGACGAGACGTCACGAAGGACCCCATCCCCGGCGTGGTGACGATGAGCCCTTCCTCCCGAAGGGCGGCCGTGACCTTACGAACGGTCACGCGCGCGACGCCGAACTCCTGCTCCAGCCGTACCTCGGAGATCAGATGCTTCGGCGGGTACGTGCCGTCCGCAATCCGCTCGCGGATCACGTCGGCAATCTGCTCCCACTTGGGACGCTTGAGCTCTCCCCGGAGCTCCTTCGAAACGAAAGAACCCATTCCCGGCTCGGTGTAGATCAGCCCCTCTGCCCGCAGGCCGCGGTGCACCTTCTGGGCTGTTACCCCAGCAATGCCGAACTCTTCCTCAAGCTGGAGCACCGAAGGCACGCGGCCGCCGACCGGATACGTGCCATCAGCGATGCGCTCGCGGATCACATCGGCGACTTGGCGCCATCTGGGCCGGTCCGGGGCGAATTCGATCAATTGAGCACGCTAAGCAAGCCGCTGTACGGCGAGCGAGATATTTCAGTGGTAGACACCTATAGCACCCGTAGATATGCTGGCGGACGAAAAGACCCCGGCGGGTGCGCCAACACCCCCGGGGCATGGCCAACGCTGCACAAGGAGCGTCGACATGCTGAACCTTATGCGCCGAGCCCTCGCCCGGTTAAGGGCACGGCGTCACCCCGCCGCCCTCGCCCTCCCCAAGCCACCCGGTCACCACGCACCTCAACGCCCGCCCCACCACCCCGAATCCCCCCTCGACGGCGACGCCTCCCGGCTCGTACGCCCCTACCTCCTCGCCCACGAGCAGCAACAGGCCCGCCGGGAACGGGCCTTTCTGCGCGAGATGGCGGTGACTTCATGAGGCGTAGCGGGATGCGGCTGCTGCCCTGGAGTGGGCCGGACGGGCAGCCCTGTTATCTCTCCACCGACCACAGCGGCGGGTTTCTCTCACAGCTCGCCGACGACATGGAAGAGGTGCAGGTGAGCACCGGCGAGGAAGTGTTGGCGCGGGCGACCGAACTGCTGCGGGAGCCGGCAAGGCCGTCCGTCGACGAGCTCCGGTTCTGTGTCCACAGGCTGTGTGAAGCGCTGCGGGATGCGCTGCGGATCGTCGAGAGCCGGGGCGGACGAACCGGCTAGCACCTGAAGAGCGCAAGAGAGCGGGGCCCGGCGGTTGTTACCGCCGGGCCCCGTCTTCGTAAGACCGAGAACCGAGAACCGAGAACCGAGAACCGAGATCTGGGATCCGGGAACCGTGAACTGGAACCAAGGGCGACTGGTTACGACAGCGCCAGCCATGCCGCGCCCGCGATGACCACGAGGGCGACGATGACGCCGACGATGACGCCCACGCGGGGGCCGGCCGACTGCTGGGGGGCCGGGGCGCGGCGGCCGCCGGTCTGGGGGGTGCCGCCCTCGTCCACGAAGGCACGGAACATCTGCGTGTTGCCCGCCGGGTCGTAGTTCCCGTCGGCCTGGTTCTGCGGGTTGGTCGCCATGAGGCAGGACCCTAGCGAACCGGGGACCCGGGGGCACCCCTGGGGCGCGTGTGGGGCGGCCCCCGGAGGAGGGGGACGGGTGGGTCGATGGGGAGAGCCCGCCGCGTGAGGTGTGCCACTTGTGAGTGTTGTGGTCGCGTTGTGGCGATATGGACGGAGGTCCGGCACACCCCCGCGGACCTGCGACGTTGAGCGAACCGGCCAATCATTGACGGATTCGCGACAAGAGCTTGGGCCAGCTTTTGCCTGCACATGCCACCCATTCGTTTGCCTTCAGCAACCAACTGTGCGTATGGTTGCCCCAAGCAACAAAAGACGTGCGATCGAGCTGAGCGATGGATGGGTGGAGGAGCCGGTGGCCGCTCACAGTCATTACGAGGAGCTGGCCAGGCAACTCAGCGCCATCGGGGCCGTGAAGCGGGAGATGGGGCGGATCCTGCCCCAGGACTGCCCGCCCGCCTCGGCCGCCGTGCTCACCCTTCTCGACCGGCACGGCGAGATGCGGATGAGTCAGCTGGCCGAGCTGATGGCGATCGACATGTCCGTCACCAGCCGGCACGTGGCGCACGTCTGCGAGCGCGGCTGGATCGAGCGTGAGCCCGATCCGGCGGACAAGCGGTCGCGGCTGCTGCGCCTGACCCCGAGCGGCACGGAGGTGCTCCAGGAGCTCTCCGAGCGCTACACCGCCGCGCTCGCCCGGTATCTCGGCGACTGGAGCGACGACGACGTCGGTCTCCTCAACGAGCTGCTCGCCCGGCTCCGTACGAGCTTCGGCGACTGCCGGACCCGGGCACACCACGACTTCAGCACCCGTACACCCGCAGGATGAAAAGGAACCACATGGCTACGACCACACCAGCCGGTGTGCGGGGCGGCCACGCCAAGCATGGAGGCGGTCATCACCACGCCTCCGACGGGGCCCCCATGACGCACCGTCAGATCATGGAGGCGCTGTCCGGGCTGCTGCTCGGCATGTTCGTCGCCATCCTCTCGTCGACGATCGTCTCCAACGCGCTGCCCGAGATCATTCACGACCTCGACGGCGGGCAGAGCGCCTACACCTGGGTCGTGACCGCCTCGCTGCTGGCGATGACGGCGACCACGCCCCTGTGGGGCAAGCTCTCCGACCTGTTCAGCAAGAAGCTGCTGGTGCAGTTCGCGCTGATCATCTACGTCGCGGGCTCGGTCGTCGCCGGTCTGTCGCAGAACACGGGCATGCTGATCGCCTGCCGTGTCGTGCAGGGCATAGGCGTGGGCGGTCTGTCCGCCCTGGCCCAGATCGTGATGGCCGCGATGATCTCGCCGCGCGAGCGCGGCCGGTACAGCGGCTACCTCGGCGCCACCTTCGCCGTCGCCACCGTCGGCGGTCCGCTGCTCGGCGGCGTCATCACCGACACCGACTGGCTCGGCTGGCGCTGGTGCTTCTACGTGGGTGTGCCGTTCGCGGTGATCGCCCTGATCGTGCTGCAGAAGACCCTGAAGCTCCCGGTCGTCAAGCGCGAGGGCGTCAAGGTCGACTGGGCGGGCGCGTTCTTCATCAGCGCGGCGGTCTCGCTGCTGCTGGTGTGGGTGACGCTGGCCGGCGACAAGTACGACTGGATGTCGTGGCAGACCGCCGCGATGGTCGGCGGCGCGGTGGTGCTCGGCGCGGTCTTCGTCTTCGTCGAGACCAAGGCCACGGAGCCGATCATCCCGCTGCGGCTGTTCCGCAACAAGACGATCACCCTGGCGTCGGTGGCCTCGCTGTTCGTCGGTGTCGCGATGTTCACCGGCACCGTCTTCTTCAGCCAGTACTTCCAGCTGGCGCGCGGCAAGTCGCCGACGATGTCCGGCATCATGACGATCCCGATGATCGGCGGGCTGTTCATCTCCTCGACCGTCTCGGGTCAGGTCATCACCAAGACCGGCCGCTGGAAGGCCTGGCTGGTCTCCGGTGGTGTGCTGCTGACCGCCGGCCTCGGCCTGCTGAGCAGCATCCGCTACGACACCGAGTACTGGCACATCGCGATCTTCATGGCGCTGATGGGTCTCGGCATCGGCATGATGATGCAGAACCTGGTGCTCGCCACGCAGAACCAGGTGGCCCCGTCGGACCTCGGCTCCGCCTCGTCCGTCGTGACCTTCTTCCGCTCCCTCGGTGGTGCGGTGGGCGTCTCGGCCCTCGGTGCGGTGCTCGCCAACCGCGTCACCCACTACGTCAAGGACGGGCTCGCCGAGCTCGGTCCCAAGGCCGCCAAGGCCGCCGCGCACGCCGCCGGCAACAGCGGCGGCATCCCGGACCTGGACGCCCTCCCGGCGCCGCTGCGCACCGTCATGGAGAGCGCCTACGGCCACGGTGTCGCCGATGTGTTCCTCTACGCGGCGCCCTGCGCGCTGCTCGCCTTCCTCTTCACCCTGTTCATCAAGGAGGTCGCGTTGAAGACGCGTGGCGGACTGGCCCAGAGCTCGGAGGGCGCCCAGGGCGCGGAGAGCGGCGCGGCCGCGCCGTCGTCGGCGAGCCCGCCGGTGACCCCGTCGGAGGCGACCCTTCCGCTGCAGGCGGGCGCCGCCGCGGAGGGCACGTCCGGGGAGCGGGAGCCCGTACTCGTCAGTGCCGCGCCGGTGACCTCGGACGACGGCGGCCACACCCCCTCGTGGGCGCAGCCGGCCGCGCAGCCCCTGCAGGGCTACGCCTCGGCCGGTGGCGGCGACGCCGTGCCCGCCGGGCCGTCCGTCCACGGCTTCGTGCGCAACGCGGAGGGCCACCCCGTCCCGCGCTCCGCGGTCACGCTGATCTCGCTCGGCGGCCGTCAGCTCGGCCGGGCGGTCGCCCAGGCCAACGGTTCGTACGTCCTGGACGCCCCCGGCGCCGGCTCGTACGTGCTGATCGCGGCGGCCGACGGGCACCAGCCGCAGGCCTCCACGGTCGTCGTCGGCGACCAGCCGTACGGCTACGACATCCTGCTCAGCGGCACCAGCGGCCTCGGCGGCCAGGTGCGCAGCGCGGTCACCGGCGAGCCGGTGGTGGACGCCATGGTCGTCGTCACCGACGTCCGCGGCGAGGTGCTGGCCACCGGGAAGACCGGCGCCGAGGGGTACTTCTCCTTCGACGAGCTGGCCCCCGGCACCTTCACGGTCGCGGTGAACGCCGCCGGCTACCGGCCGGCCGCGCTGCCGGTCGAGATCGGCGGCCAGGGCACCACCCGCATCGAGGTCGAGCTGCTGTCCGGCGCGCGGGTGCAGGGCGTCGTACGGGCCGGTGCGGACCGCCGCCCGCTGCCCGACGCCCGGGTGACGCTGGTGGACGCGGCCGGCAACGTCGTGGCCACCTCGACCACCGGTGAGGACGGCGCGTACGCCTTCACCGACCTGGACGCCGGTGACTACACGGTCATCGCGAGCGGCTACCCGCCGCTGGCCACCGGTCTCGCGGTCGACGCCCGCGGGGTGGACGGCTACGACGTCCAGCTCGCCCACCCCGGGGACTGACCCGGGGCCCGGGCCCGTACGGAATGACGACGGAGCAACCCGGGCAGCAAGACCCCGGGCCGGGACGCGCGGTGAGCGGAGACGCGTTCCGGACCGGACCCCAGGACTCCGGCGGCGGTGTGGCGCACAGGCAGGGGACGGCCTGCACGCCGCCGCCGGGGTCCGACACCCCCGGGCTCCCGGACCCGCCAGGGCCCGGAGCCGGGGCACCACCAGCAACACACGGGAGAGGCAATGACTTCGACGGGCGCGGGAGCCGCGGGCGTGCGGGCGCAGGTCCGCACACGGGACGGCTGGGCGGTGCAGCACGCCGTGCTGACCGTCACCGACATGACGGGCACGCAGGTGCTGCGTGCCGCGGCGGACGAGGACGGTGCCATCCGCAGCGAGGCGCCGCTGCCCGCCGGCCCGTACACGGTCATCGTGACGGCCGTCGGCTACGCACCGGTCGCCTCCAGCGCGATCGTGACGGCGAGCGGCCGGATGGAGGTGGGCAACGTCGTGCTGGCCCGGCAGGGCGGGGCCGAGCTGCCGCCGCCCGGTGCCTGGACCATCGACCCGATGCACTCCACGGTGGGCGCGGTCGCCCAGCACCTGGGGATCTCCAGCGTGCACGGCCGGTTCACGGAGTTCAGCGGCCGCATCGAGATCGCCGAGGACCTCGGGAAGTCGCGGGTCGACGCGGTCATCAAGGCGTCGTCGATCGACACCGGCAACGGGATGCGGGACGGGCATCTGCGCAACGAGGACTTCCTCAACGTCGAGGTGTACCCGGAGATCACCTACCGCAGCACCGGGCTGTCACCGGCCGGCCCGGACCGCTGGACCGTGCACGGCGACCTGTCGCTGCACGGCGTCATCCGCGCGGTGGACCTCGACCTCAGCTACCTCGGCACCGGCCCGGACCCGTGGGGCGGCGTCCGCGCGGCCTTCCGCGCCACCGCCGAACTGCGGCGCGAGGACTTCAAGATGAACTACAACCAGGTCGTGGCCGCGGGAATCGCGGCGATCGGCACCACCCTGAAGGTCGAACTGGACATCCAGGCGGTGCAGGGGGAGAACTTGCCGATGGCGTGAGGCGGAGCGTACGTGGGATCTCGTGGGGCCGAAACGGGCCGCGTAGAGATCCTGCGCCGCGCTACTGGACGTAGCGCGAACGCCTCGCCACGTAAGGACGGTCAGAACAGATCGCGGTACTGGTTGAAGCCGGAGCCGACCTTCACCCGGGACGTGAACGGCGACGACGCCTTGCCCGTCCCCTCGTACAGCCACAGGTTGCCCTTGGGATCGCGGGCGAGGAGGTCGCTGTGGCCGTCGCCGTCGACGTCACCCGTGGCCACCAGCTTGTTGAACTGGTTCCAGCCGGCGCCGACCTTCGCGCGGGACGCGAACGGCTTCCGCAGATCGCCCGTCCCCTTGTACAGCCAGAGGACGCCCTGCTTGTCGCGGGCGACGATATCCGGCTTGCCGTCGCCGGTCAGGTCGCCCTGACCGGCGATCTGGGTGAACTGGTTCCAGCCGGGGCCGACCTTGACACGCGGTGCCAGCGAGCCGTCCGCCTTGGTCCGAAAGCGCCACAGGACGCCCTCCTTGTCGCGGGCCAGGAGGTCGGGGTGCTTGGCGCCGCCCAGGGTGCCCGGGGAGAAGACGACGTTGTACCGACCCCAGCCGGTGGCCACCTTCTTGAGGCGCCCGTCCCGCCAAAGGTTCAGCACGCCGTCGTCCATGACGTGGTACGCACCGTCCTGGTAGCCGGTCAGATCGAGGTCGATCGACACCCCGTACCTGAAGTGTGGCCAGACGTAGGCGCCCGACCGGTCGTCGAAGCCGCCTTTCCCGTCGGCCATGTAGACGTACATCTGGCCCGACGGCAGGATCCCGGAGAGGAAGAAGAACGGCGCGGCCGGGGTGGGCTTGTGCTGCCCGGCCGCGGTGGCGCTCCGGGCGACGTTCTTCGCCGGACCGGTCGTCGCAGGAGCGTCGGCCAGGGCGGTGCCGGCGGTCGCACCGGCCAGGGCGACGGCGATCGCCGAGGTGGCGAGACGCGCCAGCGCGCGTGCACGCCTGGAAGGCTGGGTCACGTAGGACTCCATGAGGTATGCGGAATCGGCGGTGCGCTCCGCGTAGGTGTGCGGAGCACCCGCACTATTGTCCGGATCTTGGTACATGTGTCCAGTGGTTTTGGGGTGCGCTGTGGAATGCTGCATTCCGCCCGGAGGGCAACGCCGAGGGCAACGCGGAGGGCGGCATCCCCGTTGGGGATAGCCGCCCTTGGGGTGACTCCCACCGGATCAGAAAGCGGTACGGGCCCCCTGACTGAGGCCCCGCCCCGATCACCCCTTCGCCTCCTCCTCGCCCCGCAGCCCGCCCCGCATCGCCTCGATCCCCGCGATCTGCAGGTCGAGCGCGAAGGCGAAGTCCCGGTCCAGCATGGCCACGGCCGACCGGCCCGTGCGGACACGGTCGGCGTGGAGGGACAGCTCCATCGTCTCGGCGAACTCCGGGCGGCTCGAGATGGCCGAGACGACCTGCTCGAAGTAGTCGTCCAGGCTGATGCCCGCGGCCCGGCACCGCGCCTCGTGCGTCGCCCGGATCGTCGCGAAGCCGTAGACGAAGTGGAACAGCGACGCCAGCGCGCCGGACGTGCGTTCGGCGTCCAGGCCACTGCTCCCCATCACCCGCAGCGTGGCGTTGGAGAAGGCGGTGGAGTGCGGGCCGATATTGATGAACTCGGCCAGCAGCCGGGCCGCCCAGGGGTGGCGCAGCAGCATGTCGCGGTAGCCGGTGGCGAGGACCCGGAGCTGTTCGCGCCAGTCGGCGCCGGGCTCCGACTCGTCGGGCAGGGGCAGTTCGCCGGCCACCGCGTCGACGGCAAGCTCCAGCAGATCGTCCTTGGTGTCGACGTACCAGTAGACGGACATCGCGGTGACACCGAGCTCGGCGGCGAGCCGGCGCATCGAGAACCTCGCCAGCCCCTCGTCGTCCAGCAGCCGGACGGTCGCCCCGATGATCTTTTCGAGGTCGAGACCGGCCGGCTGCTCCGCCTTGCGCTTGAGCGGGGGCCGCTCGGTCAACCAGACGCTGTGCGGCCGCTTACCGGCACGGCCGTTGGTCGCGGTCATGGCGTCCGTCCTCTTCTTCTTCGCCTGCTGTACGGGTTCACGTCTTGCCCGTCGGCGGTCTCGTTCCGCCCGCCGGCGTGCTCTTTCAGCACGTCGGCGTGCTCGTTCGACACATCGGCGCGCTCGTTCGACACATCGGCGTGCTCGTTCGGCACGTCGGCGTTCGACGATCCTCAGGACCATCGGCCCTCCGGACCGTTGACCCTCCCGACCGTCGATCCTCCGGACCGTCCATCTTCCGCACCGTCGTTCTGAACCGTCGGTCTGAACCGTCGGCCTGAACCGTCGGTCTTCCGCACCGTCGATCTTCCGCACCGTCGATGCTATTCCGCGGCAGCGGCGGCCGCTTCCGGTCCGTGCGGCATCCCCGGCGCTCCCGGTGTCTTGGATTCCCTTGCCGCCCCCTGCGCCTCTTGTGCCTCCGGTGTCCCCTGGCCCTCCCCGGTGCGTTCCGCCCGGCGCAGGAGTACGGCGGCGAGCAGCCCGCCCAGGAACACCGCGGCCGCGCCGACCAGCTGGCTGGTGCCGATGCCGGAGGCGAAGGCGTCCTGGACGGCGGTGCGTTCGGCGGTGGTGTGCGTACGGGCGAGCGCCGCGGAGAGCGAACCGGCGCCCGCGGCCACCAGCGGGAGCAGGGCCGTGAAGCGGATGTTGAGGACAGCGCCGAGGACGGCGACGCCCAGGCCCTGGCCGAATTCCATCAGCGTGCCGTTGACCCCGGCCCCCACGCCGGCCTTGGCCGGCGGGATCGCGGACATGATCGCGTTGGCCATCGTCGGCATGGCGAACGCGACGCCGATGCCCATCACGATGAGGCCGGTGAGCATGCCGCCGTAGCTGTGTCCGCCGAGCACCGATATGGCGGCGAGTCCGGCGGCGAGCAGCGACATCCCGGTGATGATCATGCCCGGGGTGCCGAACTTCGGCATCAGACGGGCGCCCAGGCCGGTGAAGTTGATCAGGATGACGGTGACGGCGAGTGGCGCCATCCGCAGTCCGGCGTCCAACGGGCCGTAACCGAGCACCAGTTGGAGGTGCTGGGTGAGCAGGAACATCGAGCCGCCCATCCCGAAGGCGACCAGGATCCCGCCGGAGACCGCGCCGATGAACCGGCGGTTGCGGAAGAAGTGCATGTCCAGCATGGGGTGCGGGGTGTGCAGTTCCCAGCCCGCGAAGAGGGCGAGGCCGGCGATCCCGATGGCGGCGGAGATCAGCACCTGGCCGGAGAGCCAGCCGTCGCGCGGTCCGGAGATGATCGCGAAGACCACCCCGACCATGCCGATCATGGAGAGCAGGGCGCCGGGGAGGTCCGGGCGTTCCCCGCCGCGGCTCTTGGACTCGGGGACGAGGGTGACCACGGCCGCCACCGCCATGACGGCGACGGGGAGGTTGACCAGGAACAGCGAACCCCACCAGAAGTGGTCGAGCAGCGCACCGCCTATCAGCGGGCCGGCGGCGAAGCCGAGGGAGTTGACCGAGCTCCAGATGCCGATCGCCTTGGGACGCTCCTCGTCGTCAAAGATCTGCATGACGACCGCGAGCGTGGTGGTGACCAGCAGGGCTCCGCCGACGCCCATACCGGCCCGGGCCGCGATCAGCTGGCCGGGCGACTGGGCTAGCGCGGCCCCGAGCGAGGCCAGGCCGAACAGCACCAGGCCGACGGCGAGCATCTTCTTGCGGCCGTAACGGTCGGCGGAATTGCCGGCGGTGAGCAGCAGGCCCGACTGGACCAGCGAATAGGCGTTGATCATCCACTGGACGTCGGCGGTGGTCGCGCCCATCTCCTCGGTGAGGGAGGGGATGGCGACGTTCAGGACGGTGTTGTCGAGGATGACCGTGAGCTGGGCGACGCAGATGACGGCCAGGATCAGCCAGCGGGCGGCATGCCGGCCCGGCGGCTGGAGCGTGGTGGGTGCGGCGTCGGAGGCCACGGGGGACGGCATACGGGCTCCCTGTACGGTGCGAGCGGTTGCCATACACCGTACAGGGAGGGTTATACGCCGTACATTTGGTTTTCGGCCGAGTGGGGGCGGGGGGCGACCAATTCCGGGCAACCATTTCCGGGCGCCTGTTTATGGGGGCGACCGTTTATGGTGCGACCGTTTCCGGCGTCCGTACCGGTCAGGGCCCCGGCGTCCGTACTGGTCAGGCCCCCTGCGTCACTACTCGGGCCCTCTTCGCCACTGGGCAGAAGCTCGCCGCTCAGGCGCGCTTCGTCAGGTCGTAGAAGGTGGCGCTGCCGACCGTGACCTTCTTGAAGGTCTGCTCGATCCAGGAGCTGATCTTGGACGAGTGGCCCTGTCCGCCGCCCGGACCACCGCGGCCACCACGGCCGCCGAATCCACCGGGCCACTCCCGGCCACCGGGGCCACCGGGGCCCCCGGCGCCGAAGCCGTCCCGGCCGCCCGCGATGAAGTAGTGGATCTTCCCTTCCGCGACGTACTTCTTGAACTGCGCCAGGGTCGGCGACGGGTCGCTGCCGTTGAAGCCACCGATCGACATCACCGGCTTCTGGGTGGCCAGCTGGTAGCTGGCGGCGTTCTGCGAGCCGATGGCCGCGGCGGCCCAGGTGTAATCGCCGGCGTTCTTCTCCACCAGGGCCTTGGCCCGGGCGCTCACCTTGCTGCCGTTGAGCAGGCCCCCCATGCCACCGCGCACACGGCCCATACCGGCACCCGCACCCTTCGCTCCCGGCATGCCCGGGAGGCGACCGACAGCGTTGCCGGGAGCGCCAGCGGCACCAGGGGCCCCGGGGAAGGCTCCAGGCGCTCCGTGGGCCCCGGCCTGCATGCCGCCGCCGCCCGGCATCGCACCGTTGTTGCCGCGCCACATGCGGTGTCGGCCTCCGGGGAAGCCGCCGCCCGGCCCGCCCATACCGCCGCGCACCGAAGGCCCGGCCGTGATGATCGACCCGCCCTTGGGCGTGTTGACGGTGTCGAGCGTGTACGCGACCGGTCCGGCCAGCGCCGTGACCACCCCGAGCCCCGCGGCGACGACACCGAACCACCGGGCGACCGGGACCCGGGCCCCCGCCGCTTCCTGCTGGGCTCCCACCACTTCCTGCCGGTTCCCCGCCACCTCCTGCGGGTCCCCCACCACGTCCTGCCGGTCCGCCGCCGCCTCCTGCCGGTCCGCCACCACGTCCTGCCGGTCCGCCGCCGCCGTCTTCCGTGCCCCCAGCACGAGCCCCACCGCCGCCAGCGCCCCGAGCACCAGAACCGTCCAGCGCAGCCACGGCAGCCAGTCGGGCGAGCGGTCCAGCAGGACGTACGACCAGACCGCGGTCACCGCGACCGTCAGCGCCAGCACGATCGACGCCAGCCGCCCACCGCGCCGCCACAGCAGGGCCGCGCCCATACCGACCAGCGCCGCGATGTACGGGGCCAGCGCGATGTTGTAGTACTGGTGAAAGATCCCGGACATGAAGCTGAACGTCGTGAAGGTCATCAGCAGCGCGCCGCCCCACACCAGGAACTCGGCCCGCTGACCGGCCTGTTCGGCGGCGAGACCGGCCGGAGAGGGCACGGTGACGGCCGGAGAGGTCACGGTGACGGCCTGACCGCCCCCGGCCTGTTCGGCGGCAGCAGGTACGGCGGCGGCGTCCGTACGTCGGGCCCGCCACAGCAGCCCCACCGCCACCACCAGCAGGATCAGCGCGGCCGGCAGCAGCCAGGAGATCTGCCCGCCCATGTCGGACGAGAACAGCCGGGTGATGCCGGTCTCGCCCCAGCCGCCGCCCCCGCCCGGACCGCCCCCGCCCGGACCGTGTCCGCCCCCGCCGACGCTGCCGGTCTCGTTGCCGCTGATCCGCCCGAAGCCGTTGTAGCCGAAGGTCAGCTCCAGGAAACTGTTGGTCTGCGAGCCGCCGATGTACGGCCGCGAGGACGCCGGCATGAGCTCGACGATCGCCACCCACCAGCCGCCGGACACCACGATCGCCAGCCCGGCGAGCAGCAGTTGCCCGAACCGCTTGCGCAGGCCCACCGGCGCACAGCACGCGTAGACCACGGCGAGCGCCGGCAGGATCAGCCACGCCTGGAGCGTCTTGGTGAGGAACCCGGCGCCGAAGCAGAGCCCGGCCAGCACCAGCCACTTCGTCCGGCCGTCCGCAAGGGCCCGCAGAACGGCCGCGACCGCGCACACCATCAACAGGCACAGCAGTGCATCCGGGTTGTTGAACCGGAACATCAGCGCCGCCACCGGCGTCACCGCCAGCGCCCCGCCGGCGAGCAGTCCCGCACCCGCCCCGAACCGCCGCCGTACGGCCGCGTAGAGCACCCCGACGGTCGCCACGCCCATCAGCGCCTCGGGCACCAGGATCGCCCACGAGCTGAGGCCGAAGAGGCGTACGGACAGCGCCATCGGCCAGAGCGCGGCCGGCGGCTTGTCGACGGTGATCGAGTTCGCGGCGTCGGACGAGCCGAAGAAGAACGCCTTCCAGCTCTCGCTGCCGGCCTGTACGGCGGCCGAGTAGAACTGGTTGGCGTAGCCGGAGGCGGACAGGCTCCAGAGGTAGAGCACGGCCGTGACCAGCAGCAACGCCACCAGCGCGGGTCGCGCCCAGCGCTCCCGGGAGGCGGTGCCAGGGGGGTACGGGTCCGGATGCGGATGCGGATGCGGATGCGGATGCGGACGCGGGTTCATCGGGTGCTCCTGAAGAAGTCGTGGTTCTGGTCGCGCGGTGGGGCGCCCTCGTGGACGCCCTCGTGGACGCCTTCGTGGGCGCCCACGTGGACGTCCTCGACGACGTCCCGGCGCTCGCGGTCCGGGAACACCCAGGCGCGGAAGAGCAGGAAACGCAGCACGGTCGCCGCCAGGTTGGCGGCCACCAGCACCGCCAGTTCGGTGCCGTGCGAGGCCGGCCCGCTGGCCGCGTCCAGTGCGGCCAGGGACCCGCTGGTCAGGACCAGGCCGATGGCGAAGACCACCAGGCCCTGGGCCTGATGGCGGACCGCCCGGTCCCGCCCCCGTACCCCGAAGGTGAGCCTCCGGTTGGCCGCCGTATTGGCCATCGCCGACAACAACAGTGCGCCGGCATTGGCCAGTTGGGCACCGGTGCCGAGCCGGAAGAGGGAGTAGAGACCGAGGTACAGCAAGGTGCTGAGCCCGCCGACGACACAGAAGCCGACGAGCTGACGGGCCAGCCCGCCCGGCACACCGGGCAGCTCCCGGTCCCGCGGATCGTCCCCGAACGGGCGGGCCAGCCGGTCCAGCGGCAGCGCACCGGTCGCCAGCGCCCGTCCCACCCGCCAGACGCCCTTCAGGTCGTCGGTGGCCGTGCGCACGATGTGCACGGTGCTGTTCGGGTCGTCGACCCAGTCCACCGGCACCTCATGGATGCGCAGCCCGGCCCGCTCCGCGAGCACCAGCATCTCGGTGTCGAAGAACCACCCGGTGTCCTCGACCATCGGAAGCAGCCGCTCCGCGACATCGCCCCGTATGGCCTTGAACCCGCACTGCGCATCGGAGAAGCGGGCGGCGAGCGAACCCCGCAGGATGAGGTTGTACGTTCGCGAGATGAACTCCCGCTTCGGTCCGCGAACGACCCGCGCGCTCCGGCTGAGCCGCGAGCCGATCGCCAGATCCGAGTGCCCCGAGATCAACGGCGCCACCAACGGCAACAGGGCATTGAGGTCCGTCGACAGATCGACGTCCATATAGGCCAGCACCGGCGCCTCGGAGAGCGACCACACGGTGCGCAGCGCCCGCCCGCGCCCCTTCTGCTCCAGCCGTACGGCCGTGACCTCGTCGATCGCGTCATCGAGCCGTGCGGCGACCTCGGGCGTACGGTCGGTGCTCGCGTTGTCCGCGATGGTGATCCGGAACCCGTACGGGAAGGTCCGCGCGAGGTGCTCGTGCAGGCGCCGGACGCAGCGCTCCAGGTCCGCCTCCTCGTTGTAGACGGGGATGACCACATCCAGCACGGTCGCGGTCTGGTCGAGGCACAGATGCTCGCGAGGTGGCAGGGAGCCCAGCGGTGTGTCGGGCGGCTGTGTCGTCGTCATGCACCCGACCCTCGCCAACCGCCCTGTCATGGCTGTGTGGTGAGCCTGTGGCTCAGCTGTGAGCCGGGCAGTGAGTCGAGCGGTGAGCTTCCTGAGCCGTGGGCCGGAGGCCCGGGGTGCGGTCAGGGAGCCCGGGGTGCGGTCAAGGCGGTGGGGCACGGTCAGGGCCGGGGGGGCGGGGGACCCCGCCGGCAGGGTCACGGTGGAGACGACCGGGTCACCGTGAAGGCGGCAGGTCACCGTGAAGGCCGCACGGTCACCGTGAAGGCCGCACGGTCACCGTGAAGCCGGCAGGGTCACCGTGAAGACGGTTCGCCCCGGCGCGCTCTCGACGCCGACCGTACCGTCGTGCGCGGCAACCACGGCCTGCACGATCGCGAGCCCGAGCCCGGTGCTGCCGGCCGCCCGCGAACGGGAGGCGTCCCCGCGCGCGAACCGCTCGAACACCCGCGGCAGGAGGTCCGCCGGAATGCCGGGCCCGTCGTCCTCCACCTGGAGGCGGACGGCGGGCTGTGGGGCCCTGCCCTGTTGGACGCGCCCGTGCAGGGCCTGACCCTGTGATGACTTCCCTTGTACGGCCTGACCGTGTGCGGTCTGCCCCTGTGCGGTCTGCCCCTGTACGCCCTGCCCCTGCGGCATTGGGACTCCAACCGCCGGGAACCCAACTTCCGGGACTGCGACTTCCGGGACTCCAACCGCCGGCACCACCCGAGCCGTCACCGTCGTCCCGTCCGGTGTGTGCGTCCGGGCGTTGGCCAGCAGGTTCACCAGGACCTGGTGCAGCCGCCCGCCGTCCCCGTGGACCCACGCCGGTTCGTCCGGCAGTTCCAACCGCCACCGGTGCCCGGGCCCGGCCGCCCGGGCATCGCTCACCGCGTCCACCACCAGCGGCGAGAGATCAGTGCGCTCGTACGAGAGCGGGCGCCCCGAATCGAGCCGTGCGAGCAGCAACAGGTCCTCCACCAGCCCCGTCATCCGCTCCGCCTCCGACTCGATCCGCCCCAGGGCGTGCCGGGTCACCGGCCCGGGCCGCTCGTCCCCGCGCCGGGTCAGCTCGGCGTACCCCCGGATCGACGCCAGCGGCGTCCGCAGCTCATGGCTGGCGTCGGCGACGAACCGCCGCACCCGCATCTCGCTCTCCTGACGCACCGACAGCGCCGAGCCCACGTGTCCCAGCATCCGGTTCAGCGCCGCCCCGACCTGGCCCACCTCGGTCCGGGCATCCGCCTCGGCAGCCGGTACGCGGACGTGCAGCGCCACCTCGCCCTGATGCAGCGGCAGTTCGGACACCCGGGTGGCGGTGGCGGCGACCCGGCGCAGCGGCCGCAGCGCGATCCCCACCATGCTCGCCCCGGCCATCCCCGCCGCGACCAGCCCGGCGACCGTCACACACGTCTCGATGAGCACCAGCCGGCCGACCGTGTCCTCGACCTCGCCGAGCGGCAGCCCGGCCACCAGTGAGCCGTCCCTCGCGGACTGCACGCGGTAGTCGCCGAGCCCGGGCAGCTCGGCGGTGTGCGGACGGCCGTCCCTCGGTACGCCGTCCAGCGCCGCGACCTGCCCAGCGGTCAGCCACGCCAGCCGCTCCAAGGGCTCCCGGCTGGTCGACTTGTTCAGCCGCGCCCCTACGTCAAGGGCCCCGTCCGGCCCGACCCGCGCGCCCACCGTGCCCGGGGGCTGACCCCCCATAGCGACGAAGTCGAGGGGTTCGTTCCGCATCGGATCGTGCGGCCGCGGCATCTCCGCCCGTACGACGGTATCCCTCAGCCGCTTGTCCAACTGCCCCTGGAGGTACGAGTGCAACGCGATGGTGGTGACGACCCCGATCACCGCCCCCACAACGGCAATCAGGGCCACCGCCGACACCACCAGCCGCGTCCGCAACGTCCACCGCCGCCCCACCAGCGCCCGCCCTGACCACCTGCGCCCGGACACGGACTCGGACGCGGGCACGGGCACGGATGCGGACGCAGGCACGGGCACGGACACAGGCGCAGACGCGGACATGGACTCAGGCACGGACGCAGGCGAGGGTGCACCTTCGGTTACGGGCCCGGGCACGGACCCGCCACCCGGAACAGACGCGGACGCGGGCACGGCCCCGTAACCCGAAACAGACGCGGACGCGGACGCGGGCACGGCCCCCACGCCCGAAACGGGCGAAGCTGCGGGTCCCGAATCGGGTGCCCTCTCGGCATCCGGATCAGGGCCGGGAGCGTGACCAGGACCGGGACCGGGGTCAGGATCGGGACCGTGACCGGGACCAGGACCGTGACCGGGGTCAGGACCGTGACCGTGACCGTGACCGGGCAGCGGCGCAAGCACGGGATCGGGCACCGCTCCGCTACCCAGCCGGCTTGATCAGATAGCCCGCACCCCGCCGCGTATGGATCATCGGCGCCCGCCCGGCATCGATCTTCCGCCGCAGGTACGAGATGTACAGCTCCACGACATTGGCCTGGCCGCCGAAGTCATAGCTCCAGACCCGGTCGAGGATCTGGGTCTTGCTCAGCACCCGCCGCGGATTGCGCATCAGATACCGCAGCAGCTCGAACTCCGTGGCCGTCAGGTGGATTTCCTGCCCGTCCCGCCACACCTCATGACTGTCCTCGTCCAGTACCAGATCGCCCACCGTCAGCCGCGACTCGCTCCGGGCGGCCGCCGCCCCGGCCCGGCGCAGCAGGCCCCGCAGCCTCGCCACGACCTCCTCCAGGCTGAACGGCTTGGTGACGTAGTCGTCCCCGCCGGCCGTCAGCCCGGCGATCCGGTCCTCGACCGCATCCTTGGCCGTCAGGAACAGCACCGGCACGTCCGGCAGTTCGCGCCGCAGTCGTCCGAGCAGCGTCAGCCCGTCCATGTCCGGCAGCATGACGTCCAGCAGCACCGCATCCGGCCGCCAGCTACGGGCGGAGCGCAGCGCCCCCGCGCCGTCCCCTTCGGCACGGATGTCCCAGCCCTCGTACCGCAGCGCGAGCGACAGCAAGTCGGCGAGCGAGGACTCGTCGTCAACCACCAGCACTCGCACCGGGCTGCCGTCCGGCCGCAACAGCTCCGGCTGCTTCCCGGGCGCTCTTCTCGCCGAGCCCGCCGGAACCGACGAAACCGGAACTGACGCAGCATGAAGAGCCGCTGAGGACGACGAAGTCACGGTCATGCCGGTGAGCCTGACCCCCGCTCGTGAGAGCTCCCTTGCTCCTTCCTGTGAATCTCCTGAGAATCCCGGACGCAGCCCGCGGCCGGGTCACGGCCCGGGCTGGGTCACGACCGGGACCCATGACCGGGTCCGTAATCGGGCCCATGACCTGGTCCGATCGGGTCCGTAATCGGGCCCATGATCGGGTCCGTGACCGGCCTGGGCCGCCCCCCGCGCGGTCCAGGCCGATCACCACTGCCCCAAGCATGGCACCCCCCACTGACAATCGCCCTGACCAGCACTTTTACCCCTTCACGGGACCTCACCCAGCCGCCCCCGACCGCCCGGCGTACCGTCCCCCCATGACCCACGACGCCCCGCCCCACGACGCCCTGCCCCCTAACTCCCGTCCGGACGACTCCCTTTCGGGCGACTCCCTTTCGGACGGCTCCCGACCGGCCGACTCCCAGCCGGCCGACTCCCGGCCGGATGACGCGCTGCCGGATGACGCGCTGGTGGGCGAAGCACTGCCGGGCGAAGCTCTGCCGGGCGAAGCTCTGAGCCTCGTCGCCCTCTCCGGCAGTCTGCGCGCCCGCTCCTCCAACGGCGCGGTGCTGAACTCCGCCCTCACCCTGTGGGACGGCCCCGCCACCACCGCAGACATCGGCGCGCTCCCTCACTTCAACCCCGACCTGGACGGCGAGGACGCCACGCCCCCCGCCGCCGTCGCCGCCCTGCGCACCGCAGTGGCGTCCGCCGACGCCCTGCTCGTCGTCAGCCCCGAGTACGCGCACGGGGTCCCCGGCGTCCTCAAGAACGCGCTCGACTGGCTGGTCAGCAGCGGTGAGGTGGTCCACAAGCCGGTCGCGGTCATCACCGCGTCCCCTTCCCCACCGGCGGCGATCACGCCAACGCCCAGCTCCGGGAGACCCTGCGCATGATGACCGGCGAGGTCATCACGGCCGCCTGCCGCGAAATCCCCGCCATCGGCCCCAAGATCGACGCCACGGCGGAACGCGTCTCGGACGAGGCCACCCTCACCGACCTGGCCGCGGCCCTGACCCACCTGGCCACCGCCGCCACGGGATCACCGACAGCCCGCTAGCGCCCTGGGGCACCTGACACACCGCCAGCAGACCGCTCCACCACGCCCCCTGCCGCCGTCTCCACCCCGGTCGCCACCGCGGTCGCCACCGCGGCCTCCACCCCGGTCGCCACTCCAGCCTCCGTCTCCGCCTCCGCCTCAACCAGAACCACAGCCACAGCCACAGCCACAGCCACAGCGACAGCGACAGCGACAGCCCCAACTACACCTCGCCCCCGTCCTCGCCCCCCCCCCAGCTCCGCCCCCGGCCCCGTCCCCCACCCCGAACAACCGCGCCGCATTCCCGTAACAGACCCCGCGCAGCCACTCCTCCCCCATCCCCAACCGGGCCAGCGCCTCCAGCGCATGGGCGTACCCGTAGGGGATGTTGGGGAAGTCGCTGCCGAACAGCACCCGTTCACCGAGGTCCGCCAGCCGGGCGCGCTCGGCCCGCGGGAACGGTGCGGTGCGTTCCGCGAAGTCAGTGAAGGCCATCGTCGTATCGAGGTGCACCCCGGGATACCGTTCGGCCAGCTCCAGGAAGTCGGCGTACTCCGGCATCCCCAGGTGCGCGATGATCAGCCGGAGCCGGGGATGCCGCGCCAGCACCCGCGCGATCGGCTCCGGACCGGTGTGCTTGCCCGGCGTGGGCCCCGACCCGCAGTGCACGACCACCGGCACCCCCGCCTCCGCGACGGCCCCCCACACCGCATCCAGCTCCGCACCTGCCGGGTCGTACGCCCCTACCTGCACATGTGCCTTGAAGACGCGTACCCCGCCGGCGAGTTCGGCCCGTACGTACGCCTCCGCGCCGTCCTCGGGGAAGAACGTCGCGGTCCGCAGGCAATCGGGCGTACGGGCCGCGAAGTCGGCCGCCCAGCCGTTCAGCCACTGCGCCATTCCCGGCTTGTGCGGATAGATCATCGAGGTGAACGCCCGCACGCCGAAGCCGCGCAGCACCGCCAGCCGCTGGTCCTCCTCGAAGCGGTACACGATCGGCCACTCCCGGCCCACCAACGGCCCGGCCGCGTCGAAATACGCCCAGACCTTCGCCATCACGCGCTCCGGCATGAAGTGCGTATGGACGTCGATCAGCCCCGGCAGCCCCAGCTCCCGCCAGAACGCCGCCACCCGCTCGTCCCCGTCCGCCACCCCGGCCCCTCCTCAGTCCATCCGCCACACCGGCGACCGCCGGCCACCCAGCCTCGCAGGCGCCTCCACCTCAGCAGAATCCCCTCGAAGAGCTCGTTGCACCTCAGACGCGAACAGCCCGGCGCGCCTCACCCACGAAGCACCCGCTCCGCCTCACCCTCGAACAGCCCGGCGCGCCCTCCCCCACGGAGGACCCGTCCCGCCTCCCTGTCGAAGAACCCGTCGCACCTCACCCTCAAAGCACCCGTTCCGCCTCCCCCTCAAAGCCCCCGGCGCGCCTCAGAACAGCCCTTCCTGCTCAACTCCCCGCTCCCCTCCCCGCTCCGGCCCGCCCGGTCCCGCCGTACGGGCCGGCAACACCGGCACGGTCGTCACCCGCCCCGCGGCCGCCCCCAACACCCACCCCGACAGCAACCGCGCATCCATCACCACCACCGGCCACGGCCCGCCGGCCCCCGCCCCCTGCCCCGCACCGGAACGCCGACGCCGCCCCTCAGCAGCCTCCCCCGCCTCCCCCTCGACTCCTCCCACCAGCCGCACATACACATCCGACCCGGCCCCGGCCAACACCTCCCCCACGATCTCCGCCCCCGCCGTCAGCCCGCCCAACACCGCCGCATCGGCCGGTACCCGGTCGAGCCCGAACAGCTCCGTATGGTCCGTGCACGCGAACTCCACCGGCTCAAGCGTCTCCGGCCAGCCACCCAACGCCCTTGCTCTCGCGTGGAGTTGAGCCAATGCGGCGCACCGCTCCGGCACCGCCGGCAGCACCCCCCGCGCCGCCCGCTTCGCCGCCTTCGTGAAGCGGTCCGGGATCGCCAGGGCGCTCCCCAGCAGCGCCTCCGCCCGCCGCGCCGCCATCAGCGGACCGCGGCCCAGCCATGCGTACGCCACCGCGCCCTGCTCCACCAACCGCGCCGGTCCCCGCTCGGCGGCCGTGATCCCCACCTTGAGCAGACCGGGCCCGAAGTACGCGAGGTAGACGGCGTACGGACGCGGGTCATCGGCCATGGTGTCTGCGGCCACCGACCGCGAACGGTCCAACTGGGCGCACCGCGCGCACTGGTCCTTGGCGCTCTCCCCGTCCAGCACCGCCGCATACGGGCACACCAGCCAGCGGCCGGCCCGCCGCACGCCCAGGCAACGCCGCTCCCCCTGCGCCGCGAAGGCCAGCATCTTGCCCGCGGGGAGCAGACTCTCCCGCTCCTCGTCCCGCTCGGCGCAATACCAGCCCAGCCGCTGCCCGAACCCCGCCGACGCCCCCTCCGCCCCGCGCCCCGCCGGAGGCGCCGAACCACCACCCGCCGGCCCACCGGCCTCCCTCAGCCCGTCAGCTCCCCTCGGCGCACCGGAGTCCGTCAGCGCACCAGACACCGACCCCGGCCCGAACCCCGCTCCCGGCCCCGGCCTTGGCCCCGTCCGTACCCCCGAACCACCGCCTGACCAGCGCGGTCCCGTACATCGCCACCACACATCGCCAGCGTACGACCCCCCACTGACAACGCCCGGCCCACACACGAGCACCCGGCTCCTACGCCCCCGGTGCCATTGCCGCCCCCAGCCCAGGCCCCGGCGTCGCCCCCGCCCCCACCCCCGGCCCCCGGAACGTGCTCCGATACGTCCGCGGCGAAACCCCCAGAGCCGACTGCAGATGCTGCCGCAGCGACGCCGCCGTCCCGAAGCCGGCCTCCGCCGCGATCCGGTCCACCGTCAGCTCCGTCTCCTCCAGCAACTGCCGTGCCCGCTCGATCCGTTGCTGGGTCAGCCACTGCAACGGCGAGATCCCCGCCTCCTCCCGGAACCGCCGGGTGAAGGTCCGTACGCTCATCGCCTCGCACGCCGCGAGCTCCCGCAGCGTCACCGGCCGGTCCAGGTGTTCCAGCGCCCAGGCCCGCGCCCGGCCCGTCGAGGACACCTGCGCCTCCGGCATCGGCCGCCGGATGTACTGCGCCTGGCCGCCCTCCCGGTGCGGCGGTACGACGGTCCTCCGGGCCACGTCATTGGCGACGGCAGCGCCGTGATCGCACCGCACCATGTGCAGACACAGGTCGATGCCCGACGCGACCCCCGCCGCCGTCAGCACGTCCCCCTCATCCGTGTACAGCACGTCCGCGTCCAGTTCGACGTGCGGGAACAGTCGCCGGAAGTCGTCCACCGACCGCCAGTGCGTGGTCGCCCGCCGCCCGTCCAGCAGCCCTGCCGCCGCCAGCACGAACGCGCCCGTACAGATCGACGCGATCCGCGTCCCGGGCCGGATCCGCCCCAGCGCCTCGGCCAGTTCCGTGCTCAGCCGCCCGGCCGTGCTCTTCGCCCGGTCGTAATCCGCCCCGGAGGCCGGCACGACCACGGTGTCCGCCTCGGCGAGCGCCTCCGGCCCGTGCGCCACGCACACCGTGAAATCCGTGTCCGTCCGCACCTCGCCCGGCTCCAGCGCACAGGTCACCAGCTCGTACAGCGGCTCCCCGTCCGCCGATCGGGCCTCGCCGAAGATCCGGTGCACGATGCCCACCTCGATCGGCAGCATCCCGTCCCGCACCAGCACCGCCACCCGATGCCGCCGCACCCCCTCACCCCCCACGGCTACCCCAGCCCCGGCCCCGGCCCCGGCCCCGGCCCCCATGACCTTCCCCATACCGGGCCCCCCACCGTTCCTCCCACCATTCCCCACACCATTCCCCTTCCCCATGGCCCGATCCTTGCACTGTATGGCCATCCGGCCACTCGTCCGTACGCCCGCCCGCCCGGACAGTGGGTGCCATGAAGATCCTCTGGCTGTTCGCCCACCCCGACCCGCGCTCACTGAGCGGCGCCCTCAAGGACGAGGGCCTGCGCACGCTCGAAGCCCACGGCCACGAGTACCGCGTCTCCGACCTGTACGCCATGAAGTGGAACCCGGTGGTCGACGCCCCCGACTACGGCCACGACCCCACCGACCGCCTCCACGTCGGCCCGGCCTCCGAACACGCCTACACCCACGGCCACTTGAGCCCGGACATCACCGAGGAACAGTCCAAGGTCACCTGGGCGGACACCGTGATCGTCCAGTTCCCCCTCTGGTGGTACGGCATGCCCGCCATCCTCAAGGGCTGGTTCGACCGCGTCTTCATCAGGGGCTTCGCCTTCGGCCACACCGACCCGGAGACCGGCCGCCCGCTGCGCTACGGCGACGGCCAGCTCACCGGCAAACGCGCCATGGTGATCACCACCGCCGGCGGCCGCGCCGCCACCCTCGGCCCGCGCGGCGTCAACGGTGAACTCAACGATCTCCTCTTCCCCCTGCAGCACGGCACCCTCTGGTACACCGGCATGTCGGTCCTCCCGCCCCTCCTGATCCCCAGCGCGGACCGCACCACCCCCACCGCCTACGCAACCGCCGCCACCCGCCTACGGGAGCGCCTCCGTGCCCTCCCCACCACCGACCCCCTCGCCTTCCGCCACCAGAACACCGGCGACTACGACGACGACCTCCTCCTCCACCCCCACCTCACCCCCACCCCCGCGGGCCCCTACGCCCACTACACAACCCCACCCCCGCCCCACCACCCCTGACACCGCGCGAACGCGATGTCCCTGGAACCCCTGGAACGCAAAAAAGCCGCAGGGCCGTGGATGAAGATCCACGGCCCTGCGGCGTCAGTAGCGGGGACAGGATTTGAACCTGCGACCTCTGGGTTATGAGCCCAGCGAGCTACCGAGCTGCTCCACCCCGCGTCGGTTCCCCGAACACTACGCGACTCCGGCCCCCACGCCTAATCCTTTCCCACCACCGACCACCACACCCGTTCCGCCTGGCTCCACCCTGCAGCCGTGCGGAGCATCGCCACAGTGACCGACAGGCACGCCTTCCTTCCGGCCCTCGCCCGGCTGAGCACGGCGAACTACCCTACGACCACCTCGTCGTGAACTACCGGCGGCAAGGTTGCCGAGGTCGTTCGGCCTGATCTACCTGCCTGCCAGGGTCACCGGTCGCCGCTTCAGGCCACGACGGTTGCTGCGTTCCGCTCCTGCGCTGCGTGGGTCAATCACTGATCAGCGAGAGCATGCCACTCAACCCGAAGAGCCCCAGGCCAAGGGCGACGGCAGCACCGACCACGAACAACACGCAAAGCAAGGAGATCACCACGACGATCCACGTCCGGCCGACCGCTGATGCGTAGTCAGTGTCGTCGTCACTCCAGTCGTGCCCCGTCATCGCTCCCCTCCCGGCCGCACCCTACCGAGCGGGCAACGGCGAGGAGCCGATCTTCACCACCGAAGGCCGCACAGCGGATCCCGCGGCACTCGGCGATCGAGATCACCATGGATGTCTACGCTGCCGTACAGCACGACAAAGCCCCCGTCCGGATTACCCGGCGGGGGCTTTGACCTGCTGTGCGCTCGGCAGGATTCGAACCTGCAACCTTCTGATCCGTAGTCAGATGCTCTATCCGTTAAGCTACGAGCGCTTGGCTTTCCGGCGGTTTTTCTTGCCGGTCGGCGTTGCGGGAACAACATTACATGACCTGCGGCGTCAGGCGAAATCCATTCCCCTCACCCCCTTTGACCTGCGGAAATGTGTTTGCGGTCGGGGGTGGGGGTGATCCGCGGCGGGGTCGGCGGTCGATGATCTGAGCGAAGTTCGGGCGGGGGGAGCCCTCTTCGGGGTGGGGTCGCGCGGAATGGACGGGCTGAGCCCGGCGGTGGGTGTGACGGGGGCCACGAAGAACAACCCAAGGGGAGGGTCGGGAAGATCAGGGGGAGATCACCGACGGAGATCATCGGGGGAGATCATCGGGGGAGATCGCAAGACATTCCGGGGGGGCCGCCCCGCGAAGCCCTCGCCATGCATGCCATGCGCCGGAAAGCGTTCAGGCCCCGGTCGGGATGACCGGGGCCTGAACGGTGCAGAGCGGAGGCGGAGGGATTTGAACCCTCGATCGGGGGTAAGCCCGAAACCGCATTAGCAGTGCGGCGCCATAGACCGGACTAGGCGACGCCTCCACGCACCCCACGCGCGCAGGCGCGCTGTGGTGTGAGTCGATGATGGCACAGCTCCGAGGGCTGTCACCAATCGCCCCCTACGGTACTAGGCGCGCGGGCCACCCGGCAAAGACGTTCCTGCGGCGCAACGTCGGGGGCGGCGGCGCGTTAGGAGTGTGGGGCCGTGGCGACCTCCGTGTCGTGCGCCCCCGGCGTGTACGTACCGCGTACCGCCCCGCACTCGCCTCTCTGGAGCCTGTGATGTCGCACCGCCGGACGTCGTCCCCCTTCGCCGCCGCTGCCACCGCCGTCACCGCAGCCACCGCCGTGCTGGCCCTGGTGGCGCCGGCAGCGTCGGCCGCACCGATCCCGCTCCCCCACTACCGGGCCGGCGACGGCGTGACGGGCGCGGGCCACCACGCCCCGAACGGGATTGACCATCAGGGCGGCAGCCACGGGGGTGGGGGTGCCGGTGGCCGGCAGACGGTCGTCGGGCCGGATCTGCTGATCGGGCGGGATACGCAGCGGGGGCAGCTGGCCACCCCTATCCCTCCCGGCACGGCGCGCACCACGTCGCCCCGACGTCACGACGGGTGCCCCAAGGGGCGTCCCGGCGGGTGCCCCAGGGGGCGCCCCAGGATCACCTCACCGTTACCGTCCACCGGTCCGGGTCGGCGCATACGGACGGGACCTTCGAGCTGTATTGCCACCCCGCGCACGGGACGCACCACCATGTGCGGCGGGCGTGCGCCAAGCTCGACTCCATGACGCGGTGGGGGAAGGACCCGTTCGCGCCGGTGCCGCAGCACGCGCAGTGCACGATGATCTACGGCGGTCCGGCGACCGCGCACGTGAGCGGGACGTGGGCGGGACGGCCCGTCAACGCGGACTTCCGACGCACCAACGGGTGTGAGATCGAACGCTGGAGCCGCTTCGAACCTCTGCTCCCCGCGACGAGTTCGTGACCCGTTTCGTGCCGCAGTAGCGTCCCAGGTCAGGACGAGGGGCACATGTCGGGCGTGCGGCGAGTCGCACGGCGCCGCGGCATAACCTCCCCGTCATCCGCCTCCGCGTCGCGCGCGAGTGCCCGTAGACTCCATCCCGACGGTCCGCCGCGGCGGGCCCGGCACGGTGCGGTAACAGGAGGGAAGCGTCTCGTGAGCAGCAGGCCATCCCGAGGCGCTGCTCGCCTCGCAGCCATACTCGACGCCCTCCCCGACGCGCTGTTGCTCGTCAACTGCAACGGCACGGTCGTCAACGCCAACACCATCGCGCTGGAGACCTTCGAGGCGCCGGGCACGGCCCTGGTCGGGCGCGGTCTGCTGGACCTGCTGCCGGACTTCGACTCCAAGCGGATCCCGGGCTCGATGCGGCGCCGGGACGAGGAGGTCGCGGGGCAGCGGACGAAGCCGACGCGGATGGTCGCGCGGCGGACGGACGGCACCGAGCTGCTGGTCGAGGTGACCAGCGCAAACCTCGAGGACGGCCGGACCCCGTACGAGTCCGCCTTCGAGGCCGCCTACGCCGATCACCGCAACGGCTACACCGGTGACGAGCTGCTGATGCTCGTCGTGCGGGACCTGAGCGGCACGCTGGACACCGAGGCCGAGCTGGCCCGCCAGCAGCGGCAGACCGAGATGATCCTGCGGGCCGCGGCCGAGGGTGTGGTCGGGGTCGATTCCGAGGGCAAGGTCGTCCTGGTCAACCCGTCCGCGGCGCAGATCCTCGGGTTCCGGGCGAGTGAGCTGGGCGGGAAGGAACTGCACCCGCTCATCCATCACTCGCGGACCGACGGGTCGGCGCTGCCCTGGGAGGACACACCGCTGGCCGACACGCTCAAGTCGGGGCGCAAGCACCGGGTCCGCGGGCAGGTGCTGTGGGCGAAGGACGGGCGTGCGGTGGCCGTGGACCTGACCACGGCGCCGGTGCGGGACGGCGATCAGCTGGTCGGCGCGGTGATGACCTTCACCGACCGGCGGGCCCTCGACGCGCTGGCGGCGCGGCACGCCCAGCTGCTGGCCGTACTGGAGCAGGCGCTGCGCGGTCCGCTGGAGGAGCTGAAGGGCGAGCTCGGCACGCTGGCGTCCGATCCGGCCGGCCAGCTGTGGCCGGAGGCGAACCAGATCCTGCACCACCTCGCGGCCGGCCACGCCCGGATGACGACGCTGGTGGACAACGTCCTGAGCTACCAGCGGCTGGACGCCGGCAAGGAGAAGCTGAACCGCGCGAAGGTGTCGCTGGACGGTGTGGTCGCCGCGGGCGTGGAGGGCGCGATCGAGCTGATCGGGCCGGGCCGGGCGCAGTTCGCGGTGCACGCCCCGCCGATAGAGGCGGTGGTGGACGCGGAGCGGATCGCGCAGGCGCTGTCGCACCTGATCGCGGATGTCGCGGGCGTGGATTCGACGGGGCGGATGCCGGCCGGGGACGGCGCGCCGGGGACCGGCGGGCGTACCGCGATCCCCGGGGACTCGACGATCGTGGTGGCGGCGGCCAAGCGCGGCGAGGTCGTACGGATCGAGGTGCGCGGGCCGTTCGGCGGCGGTGACCCGGTGCACGAGCCGCTGGTCCGCGGGATCGTGCGGCAGCACGGCGGGCTGCTGCAGACCCATGAGGTGCCGGGCAGCGGGCCCGGTGCGGGCGGCAGCGCCTATGTGCTGGAGCTGCCGGTGGGGATCGACGGCGCGGACGACGCGGAGTCGGCGGACGGTGCCGCGGAGGCCGGGTCGGCGGAGGTGCCGGTCGGCAACGAGACGACGGTGATGCCGGTCCCGACCGCGCGGGCCCGGGGTACGCAGGGCGACGCGGCGCGCAAGGACGGAACGGGCCAGGGGCCCGCGGCGGGTGACGGCGGTACCGATGGGGCCGGTGAGTCCCTCGGTGCCGGTGGGGAGCAGGGTGCGGCGGTGCCGGCGCAGGCCGGTGGCGCGCAGCCGACCGGTCGTCGGCGGGCCCGTCGCCCCGGTGGGGAGCAGGGCGCGCCCGAGGGCGAGCCGGGCGCGGCGGCTGCCGAGGGCGAGGGCCCGGGGCTGCCGCCGGGTATGGCGGGGGCCGAGGCCGTGCCTCCT
The DNA here is from genome assembly GCF_026153355.1 of Streptomyces endophytica. GTDB lineage: Bacteria > Actinomycetota > Actinomycetes > Streptomycetales > Streptomycetaceae > Streptomyces > Streptomyces endophytica. The sequence goes on from NZ_CP110636.1 coordinate 1,803,332, forward strand.
ACGGGTCGTCGGCGGGCCCGGCAGGGCGGCACGGAGGGCGCCGGGCTGCCCGCGCTGCCCTCGGGTGCGGACCCGTCCGCCGGTCAGCAGCCGGGGCAGGCGCCGACCGCCGGACCGGACCGGGCCGGGACCGCCACCGGGCCGGGCGCCGCGTCCGGGCCGTCGACCGGCCCCGTTCCCGCCCGTCCGCAGATTCCGGGCCAGGCCCCCGCGCCCGCCCAGCCGCAGGGTCTGGGCCCCGTCCAGCCGGCCGGCCGGCGGGCCCGCCGGGCGCTGGCCGAGGCGCCGGAGCGCGCCGCGCAGGGCGAGCGGGACCGGGCGCCCGCCGCCACCGGTGCCGCGCAGCAGACCGGTCAGCGGACGGCGTTCGCGCTGCCGCCGGCCGCGGCGGACCGGACCCCGCAGCCGGCCCCGTCGGGGCTGCCCGCGCTGCCCGCGGTCGCCGATCAGGTGCCCGCGCAGGCCGCCGGGCCGCAGGAGGCCGGCGGTACGGGCCGGCGCCGGGCGCGTCGGCCGGTCGCCGGCGGTCCGGAGGCCGCGGCGCCCGCCGGACCGCCCGGGTACGCCCTGGAGGCCGCCGCGGGGGCCGCCAACTCCCCTGAGGCACAAGAGACGTGGGACGACGAGCCGACCGGCCGGCGCCTGGCCCGCCGGGCGGCCGCCGAGGAGCGTGCGGCGGCCGCGATGGCCGACTCCGAGTCGTCCGGGACGTTCGTGGCCGGGCCGGAGGGGCTGGTGGCCCAGCCCGCCGGGTCCGACGGTTCCGCGGAGCCGGCCGGGCCGGCGAGTGCGACCGGGGCCGGGACCGGTCCGGCGCCCGGCATCGCGCCGGTGCCGGGCGGGGACGCGCCCGCCGGGCCCGAGGCGCCGCCCGCCCCGACCGGCCGCCGTCGGGGCCGCCCCAGCCCCGCCGAGGGGACGCCCGCGGCGCCGGTACCCGCGCAGGGCGGGCCGGCCGGTCAGCCGCACCGTCAGCCGCTCCCGCCGGGCTCCGAGGACGAGGCGGCGGCCCAGGGCCGGGCCTTCAGCGTGCGTACGCTCGGGCAGGGCGTGCCGTTCGCCCAGCAGATCGCCGGGCAGCAGCGGCCGTTGCCGCCCGGCAGCACCCCGCCCGGCGGTACGTCCGCGGGTTCGGGCCGGCGCCGTAAGCTCGCCGCGCCGCCGCAGGACGGTGAGCGCGCGGCGGCCGCCGGGTCCGTACCGGACGGGCCGGGCCGCGTCCGGGTCCGCAGCCGGCCGCGCCGCAGGACCGTGCGCCGGCGGCCGGTCAGCCCGGTCCGGCGCCCGCGGCGCAGGCACAGCCGCTTCTGATGGACGCCAGCGAGGGGCGGGCCTTCGCGATCTCGGCTCCCGACGAGGGCAGCGAGGGTCCCGAGCCGCTGGACGGGCCGAACGGCGCCATAGAGGTGATGGACCGTCAGCCGATGCCGATGGACGACGAGTTGCCGCCGGAGCCGCTGGACAATCCGCGCCGGCTGCTGGTCTGGCCGGCGCCGGACGTCGCCACCCAGCAGGCGCTCAGTGACCGCGGCTACCGCCCGGTGATCGTCAACTCCCGTGAGGAGGTCGACGCGCAGATCGCGGCGTACCCCGCGGCGCTCTTCGTCGACCCGCTGACCGGGCCGATCACCCGTACCGCGCTGCAGTCGCTGCGCCAGGCGGCGGGCGCGGCCCAGGTGCCGGTGCTGGTGACGGCCGGTCTGGGGCAGGCGACCCGGGACGCCGCCTACGGGGCGGACCCGGCGGTGCTGCTCAAGGCGCTGGCGCCGCGGGACAGCGAGAACCACCCGTCGCGGGTGCTGCTCATCGAGCAGAACGACACCATCGCCGGGGCGCTGATCACGTCGCTGGAGCGGCGCGGGATGCAGGTCGCGCGGGCCGGCGCGGACACCGACGCGGTGACCCTGGCGACGCAGATGCACCCGAACCTCGTCGTGATGGACCTGATGCAGGTGCGGCGCCGGCGGGCCGGCATCGTCGACTGGCTGCGCGCGAACGGGCTGCTCGACCACACCCCGCTGGTCGTCTACACCTCCGCCGACATGGATCCGGCGCAGCTGCCGCGGCTGGCGGCCGGTGAGACGGTGCTGTTCCTGGCGGAGCGTTCGACGAGTGCCGAGGTGCAGTCCCGGATCGTCGATCTGCTGGCGAAGATCGGTACGAACTAGGGGCGGCCCGCCCGGAGTTACGGTCGCGTGGCCGGGTTGCGGATCGAGGGATCTCCGCGGGAGGTACCCGCGGAAAAAAATGCCTTGGGCGAGACGGCCGCGGTTGGTAGTCTGCAGGCGGCCGTGAAGTTCTGACCAGGAGGTGAGACCCGTGAACGCTGTGTCCCATGGGCGCTCCCCCCTTTCCTTCATGGTCGGGCGACTGACGTAGGTGTCGCCGGGGGTGCCTGTACGCAAGGCCCTCCTGAAAGGCAGACACCTATGAATACTGCGCATTTCCCTGCGGGCACGGACGAGCGCCCGGTAGTGATCACGCGGGTCGCGGAGCAGGAATGGCACGCTCTGGCCGGCACTCACGTGGTCGGCTGCGGTGACGTTGCGCGCCGGCCCGACGGGCGGATCTTCGTCAGCATCGACGCGTGGCACGGCGCGGCCTTCGGCCAACTCGTCGAGGCGATGCTGGCCGACCTGCCCAGGCCGCTGTACACGCTGGTCGACGAGGCCGACCGCGAGGCGAAGTCCCGTTGGGAGCGGGTCGGTTTCACCATCCGACGCCGCGAGTGGGAGTACTTCGTGCCCACCGACCCGCGGGTCACGGGGCTCGACGCGGTGCGGCCGCCGTCGGGCGTGACGATCGTGCCCGCCGGCGAGGCGGCGGAAGGCCCGCTGCGCGCGCTGGACCGTGCCCTTCGCGAGGAGATCGAGGCCACCGTCGGGTGGCAGGCGATGCCCGCCGAGGTGCTGCCCCGCCCGCACGGGGTCACCGTCGTGGACCCGTCGAAGTACGCGGTGGCAGCGGCGTCCGATCAGTACGTGGGCCTGCTCAGGCTCGCGCCGGTGACCCGGCTGCCGCGGATCGGGCTGATCGCGGTCCGGGCCGGCTGGCGCCGCCGCGGTACCGCCCGGGCGCTGCTGGCCCACGTGCTGGGCTCGCTGCACCGCACCGGGATCGAAAGGGCAGCGGCCGAGGTGAACGAATCCAACGGGGCGGCGACGGCGCTGTTCGACGGCATCGGCGCCCGGCGCGCCAGCAGCAACCTGGAGTTGGTGTGCCGCTGACGCTCCGCCACCTCACCGCCCGGCCGGACCGGGGCCGGCGTGAGGCGTTTCCCCACCGTCCGCACGGCCGCCGACAGAGAAGTGAGAGAACATGACGAAAACAGCCAAGGGAATCGAAGTCGAGGGCACCGTCGTCGACTGCCTGCGCAACGCCACCTTCACGGTGGAGCTCCAGAGCGGGCACACGGTCCTCGCGCACATCAGCGGGAAGATACGGAAGAACTACATCAAAATCCTGCCGCAGGACCGGGTGCTCGTGGAGCTCAGCCCGTACGACCTCACCCGCGGCCGGATCGTCTTCCGCTACCGGTCGTAGCGGCTGGCCAGGCGGTACCGGGCGGTACCGGGCGCCCGTGGGACGGGCGCCCGGTTGGGGCCGGTTCAGGCCAGCAGCGTCACGTCCAGCTCGCCGTCCGCGTACTGCCGCCGCAGCACCTTCTTGTCGAACTTGCCCACGCTGGTCTTGGGCACCACCGGGATCACCGCCCAGCGCTCCGGCAGCTGCCAGCGGGCGATCCGCTCGCCGAGGAACGCCTTGAGGTCCTCGTAGCCGATGGTCGCGCCCTCGTTCAGGACGACGGTCGCCAGCGGCCGCTCGCCCCACTTGTCGTCCGGTACGGCGACCACCGCGGCCTCCGTGACGTCCGGGTGCGCCATCAGGTGGTTCTCCAGCTCGACCGAGGAGATCCACTCGCCGCCGGATTTGATGACGTCCTTGGCGCGGTCGGTCAGGGTCAGATAGCCGTCCGGGGTGATGGTGCCGACGTCTCCGGTGCGCAGCCAGCCGTCGGGGCTGAACTTGTCGTCGGGGCGCAGCGGTTCGCCCTGGGCGCCGCCGTAGTAGGCACCGGCGATCCACGGGCCGCGGACCTCCAGCTCGCCGGCCGCGGCGCCGTCGTGCGGCAGCTGCGCGCCGTCCGGGCCGATCAGCCGGGCCTCGACGGAGGCGGCGAAGCGGCCCTGCGTGGCGCGGTAGTCCCACTCCGCCTCGCCGCTCACCCCGGCCGGCGGGTGCGAGACGGAGCCCAGCGGCGAGGTCTCGGTCATGCCCCAGGCGTGCACGACACGGATGCCGTGCCGTTCCTCGAACCGCGCATCAGGGCGGGCGGGCAGGCGGAGCCGCCGATGACGACGGTCCGCAGACAGGAAACGTCCCGCTTGGTCGCGTCCAGTTCGGCGAGCAGGCCCTGCCAGATGGTGGGGACCGCGGCGCCGATGGTGGGCCGTACGGTCTCGATCATCTCGGCGAGCGGGGCGGGCTGCAGGAAGCGGTCCGGCATCAGCAGCGAGGCGCCGGCCATGAAGGCGGCGTGCGGCAGGCCCCAGGCGTTGACGTGGAACATCGGCACGACGGGCAGCGTGATGTCGCGTGTCGAGAGCGCGAACGCCTCCGCGCTGTTGACCTGCAGCGAGTGCAGGTAGAGCGAACGGTGGCTGTAGAGCACGCCCTTGGGGTCGCCGGTGGTGCCGGAGGTGTAACAGAGGGCCGCGGCGTCCCGTTCGTCGAGCTCCGGCCAGTCGTACGTCTCCGGGCGGTCGGCGATGAGTTCCTCGTAGTCGTGCACCCGGGCCCGCGCGCCGTCCAGGACGGACCGGTCGCCGGGGCCGACGACCACGATGTGCCGGAGGGTCTCCAGCTGGGGCAGCAGCGGGGCGAGCAGTGGCAGCAGGCTGCCGTTGACGAGGACGACCCGGTCCTCGGCGTGGTTGATGATCCACACCAGCTGTTCGGCGGGCAGCCGCAGGTTGAGGGTGTGCAGCACCGCCCCCATGGAGGGGATGGCGAGGTACGCCTCCATGTGTTCGGCGTTGTTCCACATCAGCGTGCCGACCCGGTCCTCGTCGGCCACGGACAGCTCGTCGCGCAGCGCGTGGGCCAGCTGGGCGGCCCGGCGGCCGATCTCGGCGAAGCTGCGGCGGTGCGGTGCGCCGCCCGTCCAGGTGGTCACCTGGGACTGACCGTGGACCGTGGATCCGTGGGTCAGAATCCGTGAGATCAGCAGCGGTACGTCCTGCATCGTGCTGTACACCAGGGGCCTCCCAAGACAGCGGCCGTTACGCGAGGGTAATTTCCTGGTGATTCTGCTGGCATACCACGCGGTATGTCACTAGCCGGCGAGCACGAGACTGATTTCCTCCTTCTGTTCGGTTACCTGCGTGCCGCGTTCCGTCACCCGCGTCCCGGCCGGGACACCGGCCGGGCGTTCACCCACAGGGATGGCCCGCCGGGCGGGTTGCTTGTGCGGGGCCGGGGCGGGCCGCACGCTGGCGGGCAACCCGTCACCTCTGCTCACTGGAGCCCTCATGCGCCCCCACCTCCGCCGTTGCCTCGTCCTCGCCGCCCTGGGCGGTGTCAGCGTGCTGGCGTCGGGCACCGTCCAGGCGGCGCCGCGGACCACCGAGGTCCTGCGGCCGGCCGACGGCGGCGCCGCGTCCGGGCACCGGCCGTTCGGCGGGCAGTTCGACCCGGTCGTCGGGCACGGCGGAGGGGTGGTCGCGGGCGGCGGGCAACTGCTGGTCAGCCGGGCCGGCGGGGCCTGAGCCGGGGCGGCACGGCCCGCCCGGTCCGGATCCGCCGCGCCCCCGCCCTCAGGCCCGTGGCTCGACCGTCGGCAGCAGCGCCTGGAGGACCAGCACCGACAGATCGTCCTCCACCGGGCCGGTGCCGAAGTCGTGCGCCGCGCGCCGTACGTGCTCGGCCAGCGCCTTGGCGCCCAGCCCGAGGCCGTCCCGGAGCACCCGGATCAGTCCGTCGTTGTCGTCCAACTGCCAGTTGCCGCACCGGCGTTCGGTGACCCCGTCGGTGACGCAGAGCAGCGTCTCGCCGGGCCGCAGGTCGAAGGAGCTGGCCTGGTACTCGGTGCCCTCGTCGATGCCGAGCAGCATCTGCGGTTCGGAGGCCGGCTCGACGGTGCCGTCGACGAACATGTGCAGCGGCGGCGGATGCCCTGCGCTGGCGACCGTACAGCGGGCTCCGGGCACGCCGGGGTCGACCTCCAGCTCGCCGTAGAGGAGGCTCAGAAAGCGGGTACCGGCCTGCTCGCCGCCCAGTTCCAGGGCCTCGGCGGTCTCCTCGGCCATGGCGAGGTTCAGCCGGCCGAGGACGGACTCCACGCCGTGCCCCTCGCGGCCAGCAGCCGGACGAGGTGCCGGGCCAGTCCGGTGACGGACATCGCCTCGGGGTCCTTGCCCTGGACGTCGCCGAGCAGAAAGCACCAGCGGCGGCCGCCCATGGGGAACACGTCGTAGAAGTCGCCGCCGACGGTCTGCCCCTCGCCGTGCGGCTCGTAGACGATCGCGGTGTCCACGCCCTCGATGCTGGCCAGTGAGGCGGGCAGCTGGCGGCGCTGGAGGGCCAGGCTGATGGTGGTCTGCCGGGTGTACTGGCGGGCGTGTGGACGGCCTGGGCGACCCGCCGCGCGACGTCCTCGACCATCCGCACCACGGTGTCGGTCATCCGCAGCTGTCCGGCCCGGCCGAGCAGCAGGACGCCCTGTTCGGTGTCGCGGGCGGTGAGCGGGAAGGCGAGCGCCGAGCCGCCCGCCGGGGACGCGCCGGCGTGTTCCGGCCAGGGCCAGGGGTGCCGCCGGTGCGGAACATCTCACGGGGCGGGTCGCGCTCCAGGTCGGCGCGGAGGGGCGGGATCCGCCGCTCGTCGACGTGCCAGACGCGGGACAGCTGCCGTCCGCCGCCCTCGGTGCTCAGCCAGATGGCACACCAGTCGGCGAGCCGGGGACCAGCAGCTGGGCGGCGAGCGCGGTGACCATGTCCTGGTCGAGCTGGCCGGCCAGCAGCTCGCTGGTCTCGGCGAGGAAGGACGGGCCGCCGCGGTCGGCCCATTCGGCGGCGTGCGCGGCGGGGGCCGCCCGGTCACCGGGTGGGTGGGGCGGGGCGGGGGCTCGGCGCGGTGTTCCTGGGGCGGCGGGCTGACCGGTTCGCCCTCGGTGGCCTCCAGCCGGAACCAGACCGTCTTGACCGCCCTGCGGTAGGTGACGCCCCAGGACTCCGCCAGCGCGCTGACCAGCTGGAGGCCGTATCCGGCTCTCCCGTGCGGGCGTCCACCCGCCGCGCACGCCCGGGCGGGGTGGCGGTCGGAGACCTCCAGGACCACGCCACACCGTCGCCGGCCGTCCCCGTTTCGGGGTCGGGCGGCGGGCCGTGTTCCAGGCGGCAGGTCACGTCGATGTCGGTGCCGGCGTACATCACGGCGTTGGTGACCAGCTCACTGGTGAGCAGTACCGCGGTGTAGATCAGTTCGGAGGTGATCGCCGGGGCGCCCGGTCCGGCGGTGGCGGACGGTGCGGCGGCCCGTTCGGTGAGCAGCGCACGGACGAATTTGCGCGCACCGGAGCTGCGAGCTGGTTGGCCGGCAGACCCTTCCGGGAAACGGTTTCCGTCGCGTACGGGCTGGACAGCGCTGCCACTACGGGCCCCTGATATACCGGGAGAAAGTAATTACGAGCGCTTTATACTATGTCATACCCGCCCCAAAAGGATCTCTCGCGGAAATGTAGCTCTCCACATCGATCATTGGGGGGAGGGTGCGTCATGGCTCCTGACCCGCCCCAGCCGGATGGCAACGGCCAGTGGGTGCGTACGCGCGAGCTGCGGCCGCTGCTCGCGGCGATGAACGCGCTGCGCGACGGGGACTTCACCAGCCGGGTGGCGATCCCGGAGGGCTCCTCCGCGGACGGTCTCCTGGCGGACCTGGCCGGAGCCCTCAACCAGATCGTGACCCGCAACGCCCATCTGTCGTCGGAACTCCAACGGGTGCGCGGGGAGATCATCCGGCAGGGCCGGCTGGACGAGCGGATCTCCGCCAGCCCCGGCCAGGGCGCGTGGACGACCAGCATCGAGGCGGCCAACACCGTGCTGGACGCGCTGGTGGTGCCGCTGGCCAAGGCGACCGGGTGCTGGACGCGGTGGCCGACGGCGATCTGACCCAGCACGTCGAGCTGCACGACGGCAGCCGGGAGCTGCGCGGCGATCTGCGCCGTCTGGGCAGCGGGGTCAACCGCATGGTCGACCAGCTGTCCCTGTTCACCGGCGAGGTCACCCGGGTCGCCCGTGAGGTCGGCACCGAGGGCCGGCTGGGCGGCCGGGCCAAGGTCCAGGGGCTGTCCGGCGACTGGCTGCACGTGACCGAGGCGGTCAACACCATGGCGTCGCGGCTGACCGCGCAGGTGCGGGACATCGCGGTGGTCACCACTGCGGTGGCGCGCGGCGACCTGACCCAGCAGGTGACGGTCGAGGCCACCGGCGAGCTGCTGGAGCTGAAGCTGACCGTCAACAAGATGGTGGACCAACTGCGGGCCTTCGCCGACGAGGTCACCCGGGTCGCCCGCGAGGTCGGCACCGAAGGCCAGCTGGGCGGCCGCGCCCAGGTCAGGGGCGTATCCGGGGTCTGGAAGGACCTCACCGACAACGTCAACTTCATGGCGTCCAACCTGACCTGGCAGGTCCGCAACATCGCGCAGGTGACCACGGCTGTCGCCAACGGTGACCTGAGCCAGAAGATCACCGTGGACGCGCGCGGCGAGATCCTGGAGCTGAAGTCGACGATCAACACCATGGTCGACCAGCTCTCCGCCTTCGCCGACGAGGTGACCCGCGTCGCCCGCGAGGTCGGCACCGAAGGCCAGCTGGGCGGCCGCGCCCAGGTCAGGGGCGTATCCGGGGTCTGGAAGGACCTCACGGAGAGCGTCAACTTCATGGCCGACAACCTGACGTCCCAGGTCCGCAACATCGCCCAGGTCGCCACCGCGGTCGCGGAGGGCGACCTCGGCAAGAAGATCACCGTCGAGGCGAAGGGCGAGATCCTCGAACTGAAGTCGACGATCAACACCATGGTCGACCAGCTCTCCGCCTTCGCCGACGAGGTCACCCGCGTCGCCCGCGAGGTCGGCACCGAGGGCAACCTGGGCGGTCAGGCGCAGGTCAGGGGCGCGTCCGGGGTCTGGAAGGACCTCACCGACAACGTCAACTCGATGGCGCTCAACCTGACGTCCCAGGTCCGCAACATCGCGCAGGTGACCACGGCCGTCGCCAACGGTGACCTGTCCAAGAAGATCGACGTCGACGCCCGCGGCGAGATCCTCGAACTCAAGGAAACCGTCAACACCATGGTCCAGCAGCTGCGGGCGTTCGCCGACGAGGTCACCCGGGTCGCCCGCGAGGTCGGCACCGAAGGCCGGCTCGGCGGCCGCGCCCAGGTCCACGGTGTGTCCGGCGTCTGGAAGAACCTCACCGACAACGTCAACTCGATGGCCGACAACCTGACGTCCCAGGTCCGCAACATCGCCCAGGTCGCCACCGCCGTCGCCAAGGGCGACCTGTCCAAGAAGATCGACGTCGACGCCCGCGGCGAGATCCTCGAACTCAAGACGACGATCAACACCATGGTCGACACCCTCTCCTCCTTCTCCTCCGAGGTGACCCGCGTCGCCCGCGAGGTCGGCAGCGAGGGACAACTGGGCGGCCAGGCCCGGGTCGAGGGCGTCTACGGCACCTGGAAGCGGCTGACCACCAGCGTCAACGACCTGGCCCTGAACCTGACGACGCAGGTGCGCGCGATCGCCGAGGTGGCCAGCGCGGTCACCCAGGGCGACATGTCCGGCTCGATCACCGTGGACGCCCAGGGTGAGGTCGCCGCGCTGAAGAACAACATCAACCTGATGGTCGCCAACCTCCGCGAGACCACCCGCGCCAAGGACTGGCTGGAATCCAACCTCGCCCGTATCGCCAGCCTCATGCAGGGCCACCGCGACCTGGTCGAGGTCGCCGACCTGATCCTGCGCGAGCTGACCCCGCTGGTGAACGCGCAGTTCGGCGCGTTCTTCCTGGCCGAGGCGGGCGCCGAGCCGGGCGAGGGCCTGGAGCTGATCGCCGGTTACGGCACCGGCCAGCCCGAGGGCCGGCGCTCCCTGCCGCGGCTGCGCCTGGGCACCCCCGGCTGGGGGCTGATCACCCAGGCCGCCATGGAGAAGAAGCGGATCGTGGTCGACTCCGCACCGCCCGACTACATCACCATCAGCTCCGGCCTGGGCGCCGCCGCCCCGGCCAGCATCGTCATCCTGCCGGTGCTCTTCGAGGACCAGGTGCTCGGCGTCATCGAGCTGGCGTCCTTCAGCCGCTTCAGCGACGTCCACCTCGCCTTCATCGACCAGTTCGTGAACACCATCGGGGTGTCCATCAACACCATCATCGCCAACTCCCGCACCGAATCGCTGCTTTCGGAATCCCAGCGGCTCACCGCCGAACTCCGCCAGCGTTCCGACGAATTGCAGCTCACCAACGCCGAGCTGGAGGAGAAGGCGGCACTCCTCGCCACCTCCTCGCAGTACAAGTCCGAATTCCTGGCGAACATGTCGCACGAGCTGCGCACCCCGCTGAATTCCCTGCTGGTGCTCTCCCGGCTCCTCGCCGACAACCCCGAGGGGCGGCTCTCCGCGCAGGAGGTGGAATTCGCGGTCACCATCCACCGCGCCGGCTCCGACCTGCTCCAGCTGATCAACGACATCCTCGACCTGTCGAAGATCGAGGCCGGCCGGATGGACGTCCACCCCAAGCCGCTGCGCTCATCAAACTCCTCGACTACGTCCGCGCGACCTTCCGGCCGCTCACCGTCGACCGCGGCCTCACCTTCGACGTCAAGGTCGCCGACGACGTCCCCGAGGAACTGTTCTCCGACGAACAGCGCCTCCAGCAGATCCTCCGCAACCTCCTCTCCAACGCGGTGAAATTCACCTCCGCCGGCGGCGTGGAACTCCTCGTGGCACGCGTTTCCGGCCGGCATTTCGAGGAGGAATCGCTGCGCACCGCCGACGACGTCGTCGCGTTCTCCGTCAAGGACACCGGTATCGGCATTCCGGCGGAGAAACTCGGCGGAATCTTCGAGGCGTTCCAGCAGTCCGAGGGCACCACCAACCGCAAATACGGCGGCACCGGCCTGGGCCTGTCCATCAGCCGCGACATGGCGGCGCTGCTCGGCGGCCGGATCACCGCCGAGAGCGAACCCGACGTCGGCTCGACCTTCACCCTCTACGTCCCGGCCCGCTACACCGCACCGCTCCCGGCCCCCGCCCCGGCAGCCTCACCCCGGCCCGTCGACGGCACCGAGCCCAGGCCCAACGGCGGTCCCGAGAGCCGCCCCACCGGCGCGGCGGAGCACCGTCCGGGCGGCGGAAGCGCCCGCGGAACCGGGCTCGCCCCCGCGTCCAGGGGCGCACCGGCTGCCCCGTCCGCCCCCGGCGGGCGGCCACGGCCCGTCGAGGGGCGAGGTCTTCGCCGGCCGGGCCGAGCCGGCCGCCTCCCGTACGGGCCCCCGCTCGGCCGACGGCGGCGACGTGACCTGGCCCGAGACCACCCGCCTGAAGGACTGGCTGAGCGGGCGCGCCGGCCAGATCCTGGCGAACCGCCGGATCCTCATCGTCGACGACGACATCCGCAACGTCTTCGCGCTCACCCACGTACTGGGCCGGGTCGGCATCAATGTGAAATACGCCGAGAACGGCCGCGAGGGCCTGGAAGTTCTCGACCGGACACCGGACGTCTCTCTGGTGCTGATGGACATCATGATGCCGGAAATGGATGGTTACGAGATGATCAAGGCGATCCGACAAGCCCCCCGATTCGCGGACCTGCCGGTCATCGCGCTCACCGCGAAGGCCATGCCCGGCGACCGCGAAAAGGCGATCGAAAGCGGCGCCAACGATTACATCCCGAAACCGGTGGACGTGGACCGCCTCCTTTCGGTGATCTGCCACTTGCTGGACCCGAATCCGGCCGAGGATTCCGGGAACGGCTGCGAGCCGGCCGGCGGGGACGGGGCCGGGGAGACCGGCCGGCAGGACGACAGCGGAACGGCGGCCGGGGCGCTCGATGGCCCGGAAACGCCGCGCACACCTGAGGACCAGGAAGCGGCCGGACCGGAGTCAGGACGGCGGTCATGACGACGGCACCGGACACCACTTCGAGCATCCTCATCGTCGATGACATGGAGGAGAACCTCGTCGCGCTGGAGGCCGTGCTGGGCTCCCTCACCCAGAAGGTCGTGCGCGCACGCTCCGGCGAAGAGGCCCTCAAGGCAATGCTGCGCGAGGAATTCGCGGTGGTCCTCATCGACGTCCTGATGCCCGGCATGAACGGTTTCGAGACCGCGGCCAACATCAAGGGCCTGGACCAGACGAAAGACGTGCCCATCATTCTGCTCACCGGCGCCTCGGTCGATCCCAATTACGCCTACCGCGGCTACACCGTCGGCGCCGCCGACTTCCTCATCAAGCCCTTCGACCCCTGGCTCCTGCGTACCAAGGTGAACGTCTTCCTGGACCTCCACCGCAAGAACCGCCAACTGGCCGCCCAGGCAGAACAATTGAAACGCCTGCTGACGAACGAGAACCGTCCGGGCGCGGCCGAATCGGAACAGGCGGCGGATGAGGCTCATGGGCCGAAGCAGATCCGTGGGTTGGAGGAGGCTGGTGGGCCGGAGGGGGCTGGTGGGCCGGAGAGGGCTGGTGAACCGGAGAGGGCCGGTGAACCGGAGGGGGCCCGCAAGTCCGCTGGCGTACCGGAGAGCTCGGCAGCATCCGCGCCCACCACCGCCGCATCGGCCACCTCGGCGACATCCGCCACGTCTGCGGAGCCCACGGCCCCGGGGAGGCCGAGGTGGCCGGCGGCCCTCCTGAAGGCCCCGTCCCGCACCCGACGACACCCACGGCCCTCACCCCCGGCGATGCGGCCCATCTGGCGGACATCGCCGGGCAGTTGGCGGACCTGGAACTCCTCCTGCGCGACGCATCCTCGCTCGACCGCACCCACCTCGCCGACCGCGTCGCCGAACTGGAAACGGCGGTCGGCAGGCTACTGGTGAGCCACGAGGCGTAACGCAGGCCCCCGCCGGCCGCCGGGCCGGCCGCCGGACGGTTCGGGGGACGCGGGGCGGCCCCCACGCGCGACGGGCGGCCCCCGGGGGGGGACGTGCGATCCCTGGGCGTGACGGGCGGCGCTCCGCAGGCACGTGCGGGCGCCCCCCGGGCGTGACGCGTCCTGGTCCGCTAGTCCGTGCGGTACGTCCCGCGCCCGGGCTCCTGCCCCGGCCCGCCCCGGAAGCGGTGGCGTCCCGGCTGCTCCGGCGGCCTGGGGATGTACGGGAGCCCGTCGTTCTGCGTTTCCCTCGTACGGCTCCAGGCGCGGCTCTGCGCCGCCTCGACGCGTGTGAGCTCGCCGCCCGGCTCCCGGGCCGCGTCGAATTCCTCCACGTCCTGACCGGTGACCGCCATCAGGTCGAGCAGCATCCGCTCCGCCAGATCAGGCTCCAGCTGAACCCCACCCCCTCGGAGCCCCAGCGCAGCACGAGCTCGGCGGCCCGGGTCAGGCCCTCTTCGGTGGCGGTGGGAAATGCCAGCGCCAGGGACGCCCGCACGATCTCCACCGCACTCTCAGCCTGCATCGACCGCCACCCTCTCCCTGCTTACGGCTTACGGCTTACGGCTTACGGCCTGCGATCCCTACGGCCTGCGATCCCTATGGCTTGCGAGCAATGCACACCACGCACAACCCGATGAGCGCCGCCGGCCGCATGTGGATACGCGTGGTGTCCTGTGCCTGGCGCAGGCACTCGTGCCGGTCGAGCTTGGAAAACTGCTGGGTACTCATCGTGTCCCGGATGATGACTTCCCAGTGGTCCTGCGCCTTCATCCAGTCATTGCGGTGGGCGATGCGCACGAAGGCGTCCACGAAGGCCTGCTCCGCCAGTGTGCCGTGAAAGTAGTTCCCGAGGTAGTCGATCCGGGACGGCGGCCGGAGTCGTGCAGTCCAGGTACGTCGCTGGAACAGGGTGCTGGTGGAGATCGACTTCACGCTCTGGATGCGGGTCGCGATCACATGACCGGCCACCCCACCGATGACCGCCGGTACAGCCAGCCAGCCGATGACCGAGGCCAGCCACAGCAGGGTGTGGTCCGGGGGATCGATGAGGGTGAACGTCCGGTAGACCTCGCTCGGGCTCGCCGCCCGGGAGGCGAAGACGGACAGCAGGGTGATGCCGACCGCGAAGGGGATTCCCCAGTCGATCACCCACTGGGTGAGCCCGGCCAGTGCCTTACGGGAACGCCACAGCCGCCGCACCCTCCCCCTCGCGCGTACCGGTGGCAGCGCCAGAGCCATGGGTATAGGGATCGGATTGTTCACTCGCGCCCCCGTCGTCTCGCGGCCCCCACCGGCCCTCCGCACGCATCCACCCGTCCCGAGTTTAGGCAACGGGGACGCGCCGGGGGACGCTGATCGTCCGCTTGCCCCGGAGCACTGTCGGGGTTCACCTCAGGGTCGGACCAGGGTTGATCACTGATGCCCAACGCACCGCTGCGGGGCGAGAGTTGCCTCAGCACGAAACGCAAGGAGCGAAGCGTGAGGCGCGAGGCGCGAGGCGCGAGGCGCGAGGCAGCACACGCGAAGCACGAAACGAAAGCCGGAGCACGAAGCAAACAGCGCGCGGTGCACGGCCCGCAGCACGCGGCACGCGGCACGCGGCACGCGGTGCGCGGTGCGCAACTACCGACCCGTTAGGAGCATCCCGATGACATACCGTCCCTTCACCCCCCGTCGACCTGAGGCGCCGACTGGTCCGCTTCCCCCGTCCCGCCGGCATGGCCGCCGGACGCCCCCGCGTGGTGCCGGCGTTCCGTCAGGCGATCATGGCGAGCTCGGGATCCTGGCGGAGTTTGGCCAGGGCACGGGAGACGGCGCTCTTGACCGTGCCGACCGAGACCTCCATGACCTCGGCGGTCTGGGCCTCACTCAGGTCCTCGTAATACCTGAGGACGACCATGGCCCGCTGGCGCGCGGGCAGCCGCATCACCGCGCGCCACATCGCGTCCCGCAGGCCCTCCAGCTCGGCCGGGTCGGGGGACGGCAGCGGGTCGGGCTCGGGGAGCTCGTCGACGGCGAACTCCTCCACCCGGCGCTTGCGCCACTGCGAGGTACGGGTGTTGATCAGCGCGCGGCGGACGTAGCCGTCCAGCGCGCGGTGGTCCTCGATCCGCTCCCAGGCCACATACGTCTTGGCCAGGGCGGTCTGGAGGAGGTCCTCGGCGTCGTTCGGGTTGGCGGACAGCGACCGCGCGGCGCGCAGCAGGACCGGCCCCGGGCCCGTACGTAGGACGAGAAGCTGGGGAACACAGCGGCGGTCGAAGCGCTGGTGCACACAGGCGTGGTCATGGCTCCCACGCTAGGAGCGAGGGGGGTGTGGACGGATCGGCCCCAGGTGCCGAAGCGGCCTCCCCCTCAAGTTGTACGGAGACGGCGGCCCGCACCTCCTCTGGGGGGAGGGGACGCCGCGGTCCCCTAGGGACCGTCCGGGGAACCATTCGGGGAACCGTGCGGGGAATCGTGCGCGGAACCGTGCGGGGAATCGTGCGCGGAACCGTTCGGGGAATCGTGCGCGGAACCGTTCGGGGAACCGTGCGCGGAACCGTTCGGGGAACTGTCCGGGGCGCCGTCCGGGGCGCCGGCTCCGTCCCGGCTGAGGACCAGCCCGGAGGTCGGTACGCCGGTCCCCGCCGTGACCAGCACGTGGGTGGCGTCCGGGGTCTGGTTGGGGGAGGTGCCGCGGAGTTGCCGGACGGCTTCGGCGATGCCGTTCATGCCGTGCAGGTACGCCTCGCCGAGCTGGCCCCCGTGGGTGTTCAGCGGAAGGGCGTCCGCGGCGACGAAGTCGGCGGCCTCGCCGGGCGCGCAGAAGCCGAACTCTTCCAGCTGCATGAGAACGAAGGGGGTGAAGTGGTCGTAGAGGATGGCGACGTCGATGTCGGCGGGGGTCAGTCGTGAGGTGCGCCAGAGCTGGCGGGCCACCACGTTCATCTCCGGCAGGCCGGTCAGGTCGTCGCGGTAGAAGCTGGTCATCTGCTCCTGGGCGCGGCCGGCACCCTGCGCCGCGGCCGTGATCAGTGCGGGCGGACGGCGCAGGTCACGGGCCCGCTCGGGGGTCGTGACGACGAGGGCCTGGCCGCCGTCGGTCTCCTGGCAGCAGTCCAGCAGCCGCAGCGGCTCGACGATCCAGCGGGAGGCCGCGTGATCGTCGAGGGTGATCGGCTTGCCGTAGAAATACGCGGCCGGGTTGCGGGCGGCGTGACGGCGGTCGGTGACCGCGACATGACCGAAGACCTCGGGGTCAGGCCGTAGGTGTGGAGGTAGCGCTGGGCCGCCATCGCAACCCAGGAGGCGGGGGTGAGGAGACCGAAGGGGAGGTTCCAGCCGAGCGCCGCACCCTCGGCGGAGGGCTGCCGTTCCTGCACGCCGGAACCGAAGCGGCGGCCCGAGCGCTCGTTGAACGCCCGGTAGCAGACGACGACTTCGGCGATTCCGGTGGCGACGGCGAGGGCCGCCTGCTGGACGGTGGCGCAGGCCGCGCCACCGCCGTAGTGGACGCGCGAGAAGAAGGACAGTTCCCCGATGCCCGCTGCTTGCGCGAGGGTGATCTCGGGGGTGGTGTCCATGGTGAAGGTGACCAGCCCGTCGACGTCGGCCGGGTCCAGCCCGGCGTCGTCGAGCGCGGTGCGTACCGCCTCGACGGCGAGCTTGAGCTCGCTGCGGCCGGAATCCTTGGAGAACTCCGTCGCGCCGATCCCGGCGATGGCGGCGCGCCGGAGAGCGCGTCGGGACGGTGCAGGCTCATACGGTGCCCTCCGGGGAGAGGCGGGACCAGGCCGCGCGGGACGCCGCGGCCCGGCCGGCCGAAGGCAGGCGGACGGTCGCCGTGCCGGTGACGTGGTTGCCGAGCGCGTTGGTACCGACGATGCGGATGCAGACCTGAGCGGCGGTCCTGGCAGTCCCGGCGGTCCCGGCTGTCCCGGCTGTCCTGGCAGTCCCGGCTGTCCCGGCGGTCCTGGCGGTCCCGGCTGTCCTGGCGGTGGTGGGGCTGGTGGGGCCGGTGGAGGTGGTGGGTGGGGTGGAGGGGGCGGGGCGGGGGCGGGGTGGGGCTCGGTGTCCGTGGCGGCGTCGATGGTTGCGGTGCCAGCGGCCGGGGCGGTGGCTTCGGTGGCGGTTTCGGTGGCGGTTTCGGTGTCCGTGGCGGCGTCCCTGGCGGTGCTGACCTCGGTGATCGTTCCCGTCAACGTCATGGTGTCTCCCGGGTAGTTGGGAGCACCGAGCCGTATCGCGAGCTTCTGCAGTACGGCGGTGGGGCCGAAGTGGTCGGTGAGGTAGCGGCCCACCAGCCCGTTGGTGGTGAGGATGTTCATGAAGATGTCGGGGGAGCCCTTCTCCCTGGCGAGCTCGGCATCGTGGTGTACGTCCTGGTAGTCGCGGGAGGCGAGGGCTCCGGCGACGATCAGCGTCCGGGTGATCGGGATCTCCAGGGCGGGCAGCACGTCACCGGCCCGGACGTCCGGTGCGCCTTGGCCGGGCGTGCACTGCTCAGGCATGGGCCGCCCAGGTGTGCACTGTGCAGGCGTGGGCTGCCGAGGCGTGCACTGTTCAGGCATGGGCTGCTCAGGCATCTGCTGTTCAGGCGCGGGGTGTTCAGGCCTCGTCATGCTGCGCCTCCTTGGTCGGGGGCTCGGTCAGTAAGGCGCCGAGTTCTTCCAGGAGTTCGGCGCCGCAGCCGAGGTGGGCGTCGAGCTGGCGGCCCCAGAGGAAGTGCCGGTGGATGGGGTGGTCGAGGTCCGCGCCGACGCCGCCGTGCAGGTGCTGGCCGGTGTGCACCACGCGCCTGCCCGCCTCGGAGGCCCACCAGGCAGCGGTCAGCGCATGTTCGCCGTACGGCATCCCTCGTCGTGTCGCCAGGCCGCCTCGTAGGTGGTGACGCGGATGGCCTCGGTATCCATGTACGCGTCGGCCGCGCGGAGCAGGACCGCCTGGTTGGTGGAGAGCGGGCGGCCGAACTGTTCGCGTGTGGTGGTGTGGGCCACCGTGCGCGCCAGCGCGCCGGCACAGACCCCGGCCTGCAGCGCGGCGAAGGCGATACGTGCGCACGCCAGCACGTCGTCGTACGGGGTCGGGGGCCGGTCCGCGGGTCCGTCCCTCCGCGTCCCGTCGAGCCGCTCGGCCTGCGCGCCGCCCTCCGGGTGCTCCGCCCGCTTGCCTCCCAGGCGCTCGGCCCGTATCCCGTCAAGCCACTCGGTCTGCGGCTCACCCAGGCGCTCCGCCCGCGTTCCGTCGAGCGTGAGCCGTCCCGCCGCCCAGGGCGCGGTGGTCTCCACGGGCTCGACCCGGGTGTCCGCGACGCGCACCAACCAGAGCGCCTGCTCCGCGTCCGGGACCAGTACGTGGGTGGCGTCGCGCAACCACGGCACGACCGGGACGACGCCGGTCAGCCGCCCAATGCCGTCCGCGGTACCGGGCGCACCTGGCGTACCGGATGCACCGGATCTACCGGGCGTACCGTCCACGATCGTCTGTCCGGAGGTGGGCGCTGTGACGACGCCCGTAGCCCCTTCTGCAGCTCCCGTAGCCGCGGTGACGGCCCCCGCGCCGGGAACGCGCCGGTGGCCACCGCGGTGCCGTCCCGCAGCGCCGGCAGCAGCCGTGCCCGCTGTTCCTCCGTGCCGTGCCGGGCGACGGCCAGCACGCCGTACGCGCAGGTCGCCGCGAGCGGTACCTGCGCGGTGGTGCGGCCCTGCTCCTCCAGGACCAGCGCCAGCCCCAGCAGCCCGATCTCCTCGACCGCCGCCGGCAGGCCGGCCGCGCACAACGCCTTCCAGAGCTCGGCGTCCGAGGCGCTACCGGCCGCCGTGAGCCGGTCGTGCGTGGCGAGGTCGCCGAAGATCCGCGCCGCGAGCTGCTGGGCGGCCGACTGCTCCTCGGCGGGCGTGAAGTCCATCAGCCCTCAGCCCTCCCCGCCCCACGGGAGACCGACCGCTGCAGCGCCTCATCCCCGAGGGAGACCGGCCGCCGCAACGCCTCATCCCCGCGAGAGACCGGCCGCCGCAACGCCTCATCCCCGCGAGAGACCGGCCGCAGCGACGTCTCGCCCCCACGGGAGACCGACCCCTGCAAGGCCTCGTCCGCGCGGAAGACCGGCAGCTCCAACTCCTCCTCCACACGCAGGAATTCCAGCCGCACCGGCAACCCGATCCGCACCTTGTCGTAGGGCACGCCGATCACGTTGCTGACCATCCGCACGCCCTCGGCGAGTTCGATGAGTCCCACCACATAGGGCGGGTCGAAGGCCGGGAAGGGCGGGTGGTGCATCACCACGTACGAGTAGACGGTGCCGGTGCCGCTCGCCTCGACCGTGTCCCACTCGGGGGAACCGCATGCCTGGCAGCCGGGTAGCCAGGGGAAGCGCAGCGTCCGGCATCCTCCGCACCGCTGTATCAGCAGTGTGTGCCGGCTTACGCCCTCCCAGAACCCCGCGTTGTCCCGGTTGATCACCGGCCGCGGCCGCCGCGCCTTCGCCGGTGCCTCCGGTGCGGGTGCCGGTGGTGGCGGTGGTGGCGGTCCCTTACGACGTGCCGGCGCCGGGGCGTACTTGAGGATGCGGAAGCGGTGCGTCCCGGCCAGTTCCCCGTTCGCCCGGATGTCCATCCGCGTCGTGACGAAGTGGCCGGTCCCCAGCTTGGTGGTCTTGCGCTCCGATACCGACTCGATCACCGCGTCGAAGGTGATCCGGTCGCCC
Source organism: Streptomyces endophytica (assembly GCF_026153355.1). Taxonomy (GTDB): domain Bacteria; phylum Actinomycetota; class Actinomycetes; order Streptomycetales; family Streptomycetaceae; genus Streptomyces; species Streptomyces endophytica. Next base: position 1,823,174 of record NZ_CP110636.1, read on the forward strand.
GGGCGTAGCGGCCGCAGATACTCCTGCTCGCAGTCGGTCGCCACCACGGCCGCGTAGCCCGCGCCGTCGAGCAGCGCGGACAGCTCGTCGTACGCCCCCGAGCGGCCCTGATGGCCGGAGAGCCCCCCATCGTCCACGCCTGGAGCATCGTCGGCGGTGCGATCGCGTCCGGCCCCTCGTACGCCGGGTTGGCGTCCCCCATCGCCTCGCACCAGTGCCGGATCATCACCGCGTTGACCGGGTCCTTCCCGACCCCGGCGGTGGCCGCGGGCCGCCCCTCGTACGCCTTCAGCCGCTCGTACAGATCCCGGGTGGCCGTCGGCTCGTACAGAGCCCCGGCGACTGTCGACTCGTTCAGACCCCCGGCGGCCGTCGACTCGCTCAGACTCCCGGCGGCCGTCGACTCGTTCAGGCCCCCGGCGGCCGTCGGCTCGCCGCTGCCCCGGGGCGCCGTCCCCCCACAGGCGCCCCCGGTAGCCGTTCCCCCGCGGGCGCCCCCACTGGCCGTCCCCTCACCGGCGCCCCCGGCCCCGCCCGCTCATCGCTGCCCCCGGTGGCCGTCATCGCCGTCATCGCCGTCCCCTCCGCATCCCCAGCCGCACCGTCGCGACGATCTCCCGCTGGACCTCGCTCACGCCGCCACCGAACGTGTTGATCTGCGCCGCGCGATTCATCCGCTCCAGTTCGCCGTTCCCTCCACCGCTCCCTCCGCCATTCCCTCCGCAGTTCCCTCCGCAGTTCCCTCCGCCATTCCCTCCACCGTCCTCTTCACCGCCCCCATCTCCGCCCCCATCGCCGCTCCCTCTCCCGCCCCCGCCCCCGTCTCCCACCCCGAACGCGCCCGGCGAACCGGCCCGTACCAGGGCGGCGTCGCCGACCACCTCCTGGCACATCCGGTAGACCTCGACCGCACTCTCCGTCCCGGCGAACTTGACCCCGCTGGCATCGCCGGGGCTGAGCCTCCCGGCGCCGACCTCACCGACCAGCCGCCAGTTCAGCAGCCGGGTCGCGGCCAGCCGGGCGTGCACCTCGGCGAGCCGAGACCGGACCCACGGTCGGTCCGCCGGCCGCTCCCCGGTCTCCGGGTCGACGGTCCGGGCGTGCTCCAGCGCCGCGCGGTACGCGTCCTCGGCCTGCATACCGATCGCGGCCAACGCCACGCGCTCGTGGTTCAGTTGGTTGGTGATCAGCCGCCAGCCGGCGTTCTCCTCGCCGACGAGGTTGCCGGCCGGGACGCGTACGTCGTCGTAGTACGTGGCGGTGGTCCGCAGCCCACCGACCGTCTCGATCGGCGTCCAGGAGAAGCCGGGCGCGCCGGTCGGCACAAGGATGATCGAGATGCCCTTGTGCTTGGGTGCGTCGGGGTCGGTACGGCAGGCCAGCCAGATCCAGTCGGCCTGGTGGGCGTTACTGGTGAAGATCTTGGCACCGTTGATCAGCCAGTGCCCGTCGGCCTCGCTGCCGGCCCCACCGGCCGCCCACCGGCCCCACCGGTGGCCCCACCAGCCGCCCCACCGGCCGCCCCGCCGATGGCCCCGTCGATGGCCCCACTGCCGGACCCGTCTCCGCCCCCGCCGCCGTTTACGCCTCCCGGCGGCCCCTGCGGCCCCTGCCGCCCCTCCGTATCAGAGGCCCGCACGCGCACCGCACGCGTACGGAGCGCCGCGAGGTCCGTACCGGCCTCCGGCTCCGTATAGCCGATCGCGAAGACGATCTCGCCCCGGAGGATCCGCGGCAGGAAGAACTCCTTCTGCCGCCGGGTGCCGTACTTCATCAGGGTCGGCCCGACGGTGTTGAGCGTGACCATGGAGACCGGGGCGCCGGCACGGTACGCCTCGTCGAAGAAGACGAACTGCTCGTCGGGGCCGCGCCCCTGCCCGCCGTACTCCGTCGGCCAGCCGAGGCCGAGCATGCCGTCGCCGCCGATCCGGCGCAGCACCGCACGCTGCGCGGCGGCGTCCTCCGGCACCCCGTTCGGCATGACGTCGCGGAAGTACGCGCGGAGTTCGGCACGCAGGCGCTCCTGGCGCGCGGTGGGGGCGAGGTGCACGTCGACGGCCTCCCCTTCTGTGGCCCGATGCCGCAACCCGAACGACCTGAACGAACTGAACGCCCCCACATACACGCACGCACAAGTGAGCGGGTTTCTGACTGTCCGTCAGAAACCCGCTCACTGTCAAGGCCGGTGCGGTGAACCCCGGAGCAGCCCATGCCCTCGGTACCGACCTCGACGTATCACCCCTCGTTCAGCCGCCATTCCCCATACGGCGGCCCCGGGTCAGCCGATGTTGTTCCCGAAGCTGACGGTGGCGTTGTCCTGGTCGATGGTCGTGAAACCGGACCCGTTGACGCTCGCGGTGTTGTTCTGGTTGGAGGCGCCGGCACCGTTGGCGACCTGCTGGCCGTTGGTCGCATTGCCGTGGTTGTCGCCGCCGATGAGAACGCCCCCCTGGCTCGTCGACGCCGCATTCGACCCGTTGTTCGCAAAGCCGCCGTTGTCGGCCTGCGCCACACCGGAAAGGAGCGCCGCCGCAAAGGGCAGTGCCGCGGCCACAGCGAGGACGCGGGCGGTACGGGTGCTTGCCATGTCAATTCCTCCTACGGAACACAACTTCTGGATCCGACCTGCCGGACCGGGCCCGCCGGGCCTGATCACGCCTGGTCAAGTGCGGTAACTCCGTTGGTTCATCGGGCAGTTGGCCAGCCACCGCGATGCTTGCCTCGACGTCGCGAACTCAGGCTTGCCCACGAATCCCCGCCGAATCCGCCGCGAAGAGCCGATTCCCCCGCAAGCATGAGGAACCCCGGGTAAACCCCCGCTGCATCGCGTCGACCCACCTCCGCCGCACGACGAAGACACGGCCCGCCGGCACCCCTCCCCCCACAGGGGTGAGCACCCCCACCCGCCGGCCTGGACACCCGGCGCACAAAACCCTCCGTCGCACGCCCCCCTTCCCTTCGTCGAACATTCGTACGAAAATAACGCCATGGCAGCCCTGCACCTACGCCATACCGAGCCACCGACCGACGGGCGGTCACAATCACCGACCGGCGGTCACCCTCAGCCATCGACCGACGGGCGGTCACAGTCACCCGCCGGCGGTCACCCTCAGCCATTGACCGACGGGCGGTCACAGTCACCCACCGGCGGTCACCCTCAGCCATCGACCGACGCGGCGGCCACGGCCGCCGCGGCCACCGCATGGTGGCACGCACCACCGACCGCCGCCCCGCCACATCCCGCCAGCGCCAGCGCCAGCAGCGGCAGCGGTATCGGCAGCAGCAGCGGAATCGAGAGCAGCAGCGCGGGCGGCAGCAGCAGCAGCGATATCGGCAGCATCAGCTCCGCCAGCCCCCACCACCCCGCCCTCACCCCACCCCCCAACGCCCATACCGCCGCCCTGGCCGAAGCACTGAGGGCCGCCGAGCGCGGCTATCCCGTCATCCCGCTCACCCGCGCCAAGCTGCCCGCCCTCCGGTCCCCGCACCGCGGGCACCCCGAGGTCCCGCCCTGCCACGGCGGCTGCGGCCGTCTCGGGCACGGTGTCCACGATGCGAGCACCGACCCGTTCACCATCCGCCGCATGTTCGCCGCCGCCCCCTGGGCCACCGGCTACGGCATCGCCTGCGGCCTACCGCCGCACCACCTCATAGGCCTCGACCTCGACATCAAGAACGGCGCCGACGGCCTCACCGCCCTGCTGCTCCTCGCCGAGGCGCACGACTTCCCGGTCCCGCCGACGATCATGGTCCGCACCCCCAGCGGCGGCCGGCACGTCTGGTTCACCGGCCCACCGTCCCCGCCCGTCCCGAACTCGGTCGGCCGCCTCGCCCCCGGTATCGACGTTCGAGGGGCGGCGGCTATCTGGTCGGCCCCGGCTCACTCACCACCCACGGCCGCTACGTCCTCGCCCCGAACGCCCCGGCCCGCCCCGCTCCCGTCCCCAGCGCCCTGCTCACGCTGCTCACGGACCCGCTCCTGGGCCCCCTCACGGACCCCCGCACGCCCACCCGGCGCACCTCCCCGCAGCACACCGCTGCCGGATACGAGTCCCCGCCCGGCGTCCCGCCCCAGCCCGCCGCGGCGCTCGTACGCTTCGTGCGTTCCTCCCCGGTCGGCCAGCGCAACGCCCGGCTCTTCTGGGCCGCCTGCCGCGCCTACGAGGACGGCCTCGGCCCGGAGCTCGCCGCCCGCCTGACCGAGGCCGCCTGCCACACCGGCCTCCGCGAACACGAGGCCCGCGCCACCATCGCCTCAGCGTCCCGCCGGCACCAGGAGCAGCCATGCCGACCCGACCTGGCCTGAGCCCCCACCCCACACCCCAGAACGGGGTCGCCCAAGCCGCCCACCCCCCACCCCACCCCACCCCCCCAAAGGGCGCGCTACCCAAAGGCGGGCCCGTCACCCCACACGCTCCGGCTTCCTCCCCTCGATCAGAAACCGCGTCGTGTGGGCCACGAACGACCCCTCCCGCCGAATCTGCCCGTCCAACTCCCGCAGCCGGTCCCGGTATTGCTCCACACTGAACCCCGGCACCATCCACACCACCTTCCGCAGGAAATAGATCACCGCCCCGATGTCGAAGAACTCGGTCCGCAACGACTCGGCCCGCAGGTCGACCACCTCCAGCCCGGCCGCCTCCGCCGCCCGCCGCGCGTCCTCGGGGTGCCGCGCCCGCCGTACGTCCGCCGGCTGCGGCCCGAGGAAGTACTCCACCAGCTCGAAAACACTCGCGGGCCCTACCTGTTGGGAGAAGTACGTCCCCCCGGGCCGCAGCACCCGCGCGATCTCCTCCCACCACACCGTCACCGGATGGCGGCTCGTCACCAGATCGAAGGCCGCATCGGCAAACGGCAGCGGCGGCTCATCCGCATCGGCCACCACGACCGCACCGAGCGGGTGCAACAGCGCGGTGGCCTTGGCGATGTTCGGCGGCCAGGACTCCGTGGCCACCATCACCGGCGGCAACTTCGGAGCCCCGGCCAGCACCTCCCCACCCCCCGTCTGGATGTCCAGCGCCGCCCCCACCCGCGCCAACCGCTCCCCATCGCCCGCTGATAACCCCAAGAGGGCCGCTCCTCCGTAGCCCTCCCCTCCAGCCACGAAAAATCCCACCCCTCCACCGACACGGCCTCCGCCTCGGCCACCAATTCCTCAAACTCCTGCATACGACTCATATCCCCACACTTCCCCCAAACGCCCCACAGCGCCACCCATTTATCCCCACCTCAACCGACGAAACCTCGCCGACAAAACCTCGACCGTCAAAAGCTCAACCGCCGAGGCCTCGACCACCGAGACCTCGACCGACACATCGGATCGCTCCCCAACTCCCCACACCAGCACGGCCGTTACCCCGGCGATGTCAGTGCGGGTAACTAAGGTCGGGCCCATGAGCAGAGGGAACTGGAGCGCCAAGGACATCAGGGAAGCGCGCGAGCTGGACGTACTGCGGTCGGAGAACGACGTCTTGCCCTGTGGCTACGTGAACAGCAGTCGCGGTTCTCGACGTGGGTGCAGGACATCGGCGGCCTGAGCAGGAGGACGAGGCGTTCCTGCAGGTCGCTGCCTGGTACCTCGGGGAGGTGCACAACCACTACCGAGGCACCCAGTGGCAGATACACCCGGACGGAAAAGGCCACTTCCGGTGGAGGTCGTACCCCTTCGTCATCCCTCCGTGGGACCGGCTGGACGACTACGAGAACGAGGACGGCATCGAGTACGACGCCCGCCCCACCGTCGCCCCCCTCAGCAGCCTCCGACTGGTGCTACCGAAACCGCACGAGCGGCTGTACCCGGGCCAAACGCTACGCAGCGAACTGGACACCTACGAGACGAAGACCAAAAGCGCGGCCGACTGACCCGGCCGCCACCGACACTCCCCCGCCCCGCCCCCTCACCTCCGCCAGACGTCCGCCAGACACCCATCAGTCCACTCCCACCCTGGGCACTCCCGGCCGGGGCACTCCCGGCCGGGGCACTCCCAACCTGCGCACTCCCGACCCGGGCACCCCTCACCTGGGCACTCCATAACTTGGGCACTGCCGCACGGAGATCAAGACCACACCGACTCGCGAGCACCGCCATATCAGTACAAAATGTCGATTTATAGGGCAAAAAAGGGGGAGGCCGCTGCCAGAGCAGCTCGCCGGACCCCGGTAATCGCCCCGCGAACGGCCGCGTCGACCGCCGGACCGCATCCCGAGGCCCCGCCCCGGCATCTGCCCGAACCAGCAGGAAGGCTTCCGCATGGACCCCATGCTCAGCAGTGACGTGCTTGCCGAACTGCGCCGGCCCCGCCCGTACCCTGCCGTCTCCCTCGTGATGCCGACGCACCGCCGCGAACCGGAGAACGCCCAGGACCCCGTACGCCTGCGCAACCTCGTCGCCGAAGCCGAGAAAGCCGTCCAGAACGACCCGGACGTGCCCCGCGAAGGGCGCATCGAGGTCCTCGACCAATTGCGCCGAGCCGTGGCCGAGGTCGATCTCGTCCACGCCGAGGACGGTCTCATCATCTATGCGGCGCGGGGCGAACACCAGGTGTGGTCGGTGGCCCGTGACGTGCCGGAGCGCGTGGTCCTCGCCGACACCTTCCTCACCCGAAACCTCGTCGCGGCCCAGGCCGCTGAGCAGCCCTACTGGGCACTGGCCGTGGCCGCCGACCGGGTCTCACTGTGGAACGGCGAGCCCGAGCGCGCCGCCGAGCACACCCGTGACGGCTTTCCCCACACCCGGAGCCTCGAGGATTACGACGCGGAGCGAAAGGAACGCATCGGCGACCTGCCCAGCACCTTCCAGGACGAGGCCACCCGACACTTCCTGCGCGAGGCACACCAGAAGCTGCGGGCCGTCCTCACCGCCGAACCCCGCCCCTCTACGTGATCGGGTCGTCCGCCGCGCTGACCCTCCTGGAGGAGCTCGGGCCGCTCGGTCCGGACACCATGACCGTCGAGCACGGCGGTCTCGCCGACGGGCCGGCCGCCGGCGTGCGGGAGGCCGTCGAGCCACTGCGCACCGCGCGCGAGTCCGCGGCGACGTCCACTGTCGTCGCCGAGCTGGAGACCGCACAGGGGCGGCACGACTTCGCGGGCGGTCTCGACGAGGTCTGGCAGGCCGTGAAGGAGGCGCGGGTGCGCCTGCTCGCCGTCGAAGACCACTTCCGGACCGTCGTACGCGAGGAGGGCGGGCACCTCCAGCCGGCGGACACCGCCCACTCCGGGGCACGCGACGACATGATCGACGAGATCATCGAGCAGGCCCTGGAGACCGGCACCGAGGTCCGATTCGTACCCGACGGCACACTCACGGACCAGGGCTGCATCGCAGGCGTACTGCGCTACTGACGCCCCACAAGCACGAAAAGCCTGGCGCACCCGACCAACAAACACAGCCGAAGCGGACCCCGGTAACCCCGGAACCCGCTCCGACCTGCATGTTTTCCTACCTCGGCGGAGGCTGTGGGATTTGAACCCACGGTGACGTTGCCGCCACGACAGTTTTCAAGAGCGTTACTCTGGCGCCCAACAGTCCAGCCCTGACCTGCGCAAACTCCTGCCGACAGAGGTAATGTCGCTCCGTTGGCCCGCGCATGGCCCACAGCTCTAGTTCTGTCAGCCGTAGGCCCTGCTGCCTCACGCCAGAACCTGCACGGCTTCGAGACACTCGCATTACAAAATGCGCCCGAATTCCGGAACATCAGCCCCATGGGGGCATCCCTTGCGTCCTGGAGGGCCCTCGGCGACTGCTGGCATCCACCACCCTTGATCTCAGGGACGGATGTCTGGAACTTCTGGCAACGGGACGGCTCGGCCCAAGTCCCCCGCCGACTCATAGGCGAGGGCCAGGTTATTCCGCACGGTCAGCGTGCTTGGGTGAGTATCGCCCAGAACCTGCTCGCACTGAGCAAGCGTCGCCTCGTACAACGCGACGGCTCGCGGCAAGTCCCCCGCCGTCTGGTAGGCGCCGGCCAGGTTATTCCGGCTGGTCAGCGTGTCCGGGTGGGTATCGCCCAGAACCTGCTCGCGCTGAGCAAGCGTCGCCTCGTACAACGCGACGGCTCGCGGCAAGTCCCCCGCCAACTCATAGTCGAAGGCCAGGTTATTCCGCACGGTCAGCGTGCTTGGGTGAGTATCGCCCAGAACCTGCTCGCACTGAGCAAGCGTCGCCTCGTACAACGCGACGGCTCGCGGCAAGTCCCCCGCCGTCTGGTAGGCGCCGGCCAGGTTATTCCGGCTGGTCAGCGTGTCCGGGTGGGTATCGCCCAGAACCTGCTCGCGCTGAGCAAGCGTCGCCTCCAGTAGTGGGATGGCTCGCTGCAAGTCCCCCGCCGTCCGGTAGGCGCCGGCCAGGTTATTCCGGCTGGTCAGCGTGTCCGGGTGGGTATCGCCCAGAACCTGCTCGCGCTGAGCAAGCGTCGCCTCCAGTAGTGGGATGGCTCGGGCCAAGTCCCCCGCCGACTCATAGGCAGAGGCCAGATTATTCCGGCTGCTCAGCGTATCCGGGTGAGTGCCGCCCAGAACCTGCTCACACTGAGCAAGCGTCGCCTCCAGTAGTGGGAGGGCTCGGGCCAAGTCCCCCGCCGACGCATAGGCAGAGACCAGGTTATTCCGGCTGCTCAGCGTATCCGGGTGAGTATCGCCCAGAACCTGCTCACACTGAGCAAGCGTCGCCTCGTACAACGGAATGGCTCGGGCCAAGTCGCCCGCCGACTCATAGGCGAAGGCCAGATTATTCCGGCTGGTCAGCGTATCCGGGTGAGTGCCGCCCAGAACTTGCTCACGCTGAGCAAGCGTCGCCTCGTACAACGGAATGGCTCGGGCCAAGTCGCCCGCCGACTCATAGGCAGAGGCCAGATTATTCCGGCCGGTCAGCGTATCCGGGTGAGTGCCGCCCAGAACCTGCTCACACTGAGCAAGCGTCGCCTCCAGTAGTGGGATGGCTCGGGCCAAGTCCCCCGCCGACTCATAGGCAGAGGCCAGATTATTCCGGCCGGTCAGCGTATCCGGGTGAGTGCCGCCCAGAACCTGCTCACGCTGAGCAAGCGTCGCCTCGTACAACGGAATGGCTCGGGCCAAGTCCCCCGCCAACTCATAGGCAGAGGCCAGATTATTCCGGCCGGTCAGCGTATCCGGGTGAGTGTCGCCCAAAAGCTGCTCGCACTGAGCAAGCGTCGCCTCCAGTAGCGGGACGGCTCGCTGCAAGTCCCCCGCCTTCTTATAGGCGAAGGCCACGTTGCTCCGCACGGTCAGCGTGGTTGGGTGGGTATTGCCCAGAACCTGCTCGCACTGAGCAAGCGTCGCCTCGTACAACGCGACGGCTCGATCCAAGTCCCCCGCCGACTCATAGGCAGAGGCCAGATTATTCCGGCTGACAAGCGTGCCGGGGTGAGTGCCGCCCAGAACCTGCTCACACTGAGCAAGTCCGGCTTCACGTAAAGGTATGGTGTGCGCTTGGCGTCCTTGGCGGTAAAGGTATTGAGCCGCAGCATGGTAGACGTTGGTCGTCTCGATCGATGCGGGGCTGTTTGGTGGGGTGGACTCGGCAAGCGCGACGACGTGCGGAGTAGTTGCTCCCACTGTGAGGTACTTGCGTCTTCATCGAGTGAGGCTTGCCAAATGAGATATTCAGCCTCTTGGCGGCCGCTTTGGTAGCCGTCACCGTCGGTGGTGGCTTGGTGGCGCAGAACGGTCTGCATAAGTCGGTGGACACTGACGTTCTGACGGTCGTCACTGTACGAAATCATGTTGTACGTGTATAGAGCGCCCAGTGCCTCGCCAAGGGCGACTGAGTCGGGGCACATCGGAGCGAGCAGGGCACGGGGGATGTCGTCCGGGGCCAACCAGGCGATGGCGTTGAGAAGCCTGACAGCCTGCGGACTGCGGTGTTCGATGGCGTTGATGGTGTGGCGCCAGATCCGGGCGATGGTTCGTTCAGGGTTGATGCCGCCCGCGGCCTTGTCCATGACCCTCCCTAGCAGACTCCGATAGTCGGCCAGAGAGGTTCCGGTCTCGAAGAGGTAGGCACCTGCCTGTTCCAGTGCCAGGGGCAAGTAGCCGAGTTCGGCAGCGAGGACCGCAGCGTCCCGGCGTTGTTCCGATGTAGGGGTTTGCTCGTCTCCGAAAGCTAGGGTGCACAACAAGGACACGGCCGCCTCGGCATCGAGCAAGCCCAGAGGAATGGTGGGGGCGATGGAATGCCAACCAGTCGCGGCACGGCTGGTGGCCAGGTGATGTCCGTCTGGGAGAGTGCCCAGGTAATGGCGCAGGTCATTGGGGTTTTCGACGTTGTCGAACACGAGCAGCCAGCCAGGGTGCCATTGAAGCCACAAGATCGCCCAAGCCGCGCGTTCCTGCACCCCTGCGGTTGCGGCCCACTGCGGGCATACCCGCGTGGCGAGGGCGGCCAGACTGGTGATGATCTGCTCGGGGCTAGCGGCGTTGATCCACCAGACAAGCTTGTACGTGCGCCTGTGCTCATGGGCGTAGTGCAGGGCGAGCGTGCTCTTGCCGACCCCGCCCAGCCCATGGATCGCGCGTATGCCGGACACCTGGGTGACCGCGGCATCGCCCTGATCGGCCAAGAGTTCGTGCAGCTTGGCGAGTTCGTCCCTTCGCCCAACGAAGACGCCGGACGCAGACCCGGGGAGATTACCCGCGCCCGGTGGCGCGTTCACCTCCTGGGCCCAGCGCACCGCCTCGGCCGGCAACGTCACCACCTGGGCACCGTCTCCGGTCAGTGCCACGCCCACACTGCCACCGACCGCCATGGATCGTGGGCCCGTCGCATGCTGGCCACCCACCTCAGGCCCAAGGCTGTCTGTCATGGCTTGATCGTTGTGTTGTCTCCGGTAACGGCCGTGCCAATGGTTTTGGCAGCGATGGACCGCTCGCCAGATGCCGTCACATTCACAGTCCCGCCAGCTACGGGCAGCATCCGGGCCAGTTCGGACAGCAACTCGGTGTCGTCGCGCAGCGCACGCTTGATCTGCTGACGCAAGGCGGCCGCCGCATCCTCATCGTCCGGGGCATCGGCGGCGTCCTGGACGGCGGCTTCAAGTTGCGCCTGGCCTTGCTGGTCACGGCGGCGCCACACAATCTGCAGAATGCGTCGTCCCAGATTCGCTGTGCTCTCCACGGCCGCGTTCTCCGCCCGGGTCAACACAGCCGCCCCATAGGCACTCACCGCGGACGACAGGTAGGGCGCTGCTTGCTCCACCAACTGCACGATCTCAGTACTCATTTGCTCCCCCGAGGTTCAGGACTATGGAAGGAACAGGGTAGGAACACCACCGCTCTCACGTGGGCCAAACGCCAAGGTGTCCCGCACGGTTCCTGCAGTCGACGGGCTGTGACAACTCTCCTCCGGATCGGCGTCGCTTGGACTTGCCTGGCTCACCCGCTTCGCCAACCAGGACCTTCCCCGGCTCCTAGCCGGTCCCCGTCTCGTCCACAGGCACCCAGACTTTCGGAAGCGCGAGCGTGCGTGTCAATGGCGCCGCGTGGATCAAGGCCTACCCTGCTGCCAGACCACAGGGAGGCGAGCGCACGGTGCCCGAGTACATAGAACCTGTCTGCGACGAAGTGTCGACCTCAGTTGTGGTCCTGGATCCAGGCCCCCGGGCCGTTGAAGTGATGAAGGTGCTGCACAGGCTGACGGGGCTGAGTTTGTGGCATAGCAAGACCGTCATCAGGGACGTGCCAGCAACCGTCCTGGAATGGCTTCCGGAAGAGCCGGCGGCCGCCGCGGCGATGGCTCTCCGCGAGGCAGGGGCTCTGGTCGAAGTGAGGTGGCAGCCAACGTCACCAAGCCACAGCTGACCCTCACTTGTGGCAAGGCTCACCCCCTGAAGAGCTCAGGCACACTACTACGAGCCTTCGACCTCCCCGTGGGGATCCCGCAGCGGGAAGCACGATTCATCTGCCGAGCCGACGACGGGCGGCCTCGATGGGCACCGCTGCTCTCACCACCATTCCCCGCTCGATCTGGTGCCGTTTGGATGCGTCGGGCCACCACTCCTCATCAGGCTCACCGACGAGCTCGTGGAACAGGGGCGGTCGGCTCAGGATCATCGAGCACCTTGGCTGCGGCGTCGAGGATGCCTTCTGCCCCGGACTGAAGGGCCCGGAGTCTTTGATCAGTTCGCCTGATCGATTCGATTTCCGGAGATTCCTTCGACTGAAGGACGGCTACTTCGTCGAGGATGGCGTAAGCCAACATGTCCAGCTGGTTGGCTAGCTGGTACATGGACCGTGGGCCCTCCACTTGGACAGCCCCTCTTGCCCGCCTGATGTGATCCATAACCTCATGGGCCGCCCTCCGGGATTCATAAAGCGGGATGGGGACGTGAGCCGGAGTTTGCACGCCCTGAAGGGACATGGCTTCCAGGACATCCCAGTTCTGGTTGTACACGTCTTCTATCAGGGCGTGAAAGACGAGGAATGCTTCCCGACGCACCTGTCGCCGCCATTGCGCGTGCTCAGCTCGTGCCTGGATCCTTGCCTGCCTGACTGCTGTCCCAAAAGCCAATCCAGCGCCGACAGTGGTCGCAGCTGCACCGACGGCTGCTCCTACGAGCGCCGCAATCCCCTCGTCCATGGCAGCTCAGGGTACGGGCAGGAAGAGGTCAGGGGAGGCCCAACTGGACGGATCAAGACACATCAATCTTGAAACCCTTCGCGGCGCGAACCAGCGTGAGTTCCATCCCACATCCACCATGCAGTTTGGCGGCCTCCGACCTTCTTGTCAGGCACGGTTGGAGCCCGGTTCATCTATCCACACACGCGACCGTATCCCGCCTTAGGGGAAATTCCGTTGAAGATCGCCAATGACCACCTCGACGAACTCAGACAGCCTCTGGAGGGTGGCTACGACGGGTCGCCCTTCGGGAAGGATGAATAGTGGAATTGCGGTCCCTACTTGTTCGATTACAGGGTAACCACGCCAGAGGGGGAACCGAATTCTTGCCACCTCTGTGCCGACTTCAACAAGATTGGAAGAGGCCCTCCGAGACCGGCAGCAGTTCGACGAGGAAAGCGATCTGCCGGCCAATGAGCTGGACGCGCTCAACAGCCCGACCTGGTACGACCACAGCGTCGCGTACGCACTCATGAAGTGGCCGCAGGCTGCGGCGAAGCAGCGAGCGAACATCGCCGAGTCTCTCGCTACGGTCACCCCCGTCTTCGTCTTTACCTCACGCGGTGCCCCTGACCCTGTCCTGGCCACGCCGCTGGCCCGTACGCCCTGGTCAGCACCGGGATACAGGCGAACCGGGGTGAGACAGGACGGATGCAGAAGGGGTGCCCCGCTAATGCGGGGCACCCCTTCTGACCAGCTACTTAGCTGACCTCGGCGGAGGCTGTGGGATTTGAACCCACGGTGACGTTGCCGCCACGACAGTTTTCAAGACTGTTCCCTTAGGCCGCTCGGGCAAGCCTCCCCGCGGCGCCGGCGCGTGGGAGCGCGGGTGCCGCGGGATCAGATTAGCGCGTCACTTGTCGCCCGTGCGCTGCCCCAGGGTGACTTTGGCCGTGTGCTCCTTGCCGGCGCGCTTGTAGGTCAGGGTGACCTGGTCGCCCGGCTTGTGCTGCCAGATTTCGCTGATGAGGGTGGGGCCGCTGTCGATGACCGTGTCGTCGAGCTTGGTGATCGTGTCGCCGGGCCGCAGGCCGGCCTTGTCGGCAGGGCCGTTCGGGGTGACCGCTTCGGAGCCGTTGTTGCCCGTCTGGGCGATGGTCGCGCCGTCGCCGCTGTCGCGCATGCCGACCTGGACGCCGATCTGCGGATAGACCGGCTTGCCGGTCTTGATCAGGTCCTGCGCCACCCGCTTGGCCTGGTCGATCGGGATCGCGAAGCCCAGCCCGATGCTGCCGGACTGGCCGGACTCGCCGCCCAGGCCACCGCCGTTGCCGGCCGACTGGATCGCGGAGTTGATGCCGATGACGTTGCCGCCGGCGTCCATCAGCGGGCCGCCGGAGTTACCCGGGTTTATCGACGCGTCCGTCTGCAAGGCGCTCATGTACGACGCCTGGCTGCCGCCGCCGTCGCTGGACGCCACCGGCCGGTCCTTGGCGCTGATGATGCCGGTGGTGACCGTGCCGGACAGGCCGAAGGGCGCACCGATCGCGATCGTGGCGTCGCCGACCTGCACGTTGGACGACTTGCCCAGCGGGAGCGGGTTGAGGGTGGCATCACCTGGGTTCTTCAGCTTGATCACGGCGACGTCGTAGCCCTGGGCGTGGCCGACTACCTCGGCGTCGTACTTCTTGCCGTTGGAGAACGTCGCGGTGAGCTTGCCGCCGTCGGCCGCGCTGGCGACGACGTGGTTGTTGGTGAGGATGTGGCCCTGCTTGTCGTAGACGAAGCCGGTGCCGGTGCCGCCCTCGCCGGTGGCGCCCTGCGCCTCGATCGTCACGACGCTCGGCAGCGCGCGCTGCGCTATCCCGGAGACGGAGGTGGGCTTGCGGTTCAGCGCGCCGGCGTCACCGGGCGCCGAGACCGTCGTCGAGGCGGTGTCGTCGCGGCCCGCGGCCCAGTAGCCGATGCCGCCGCCGACTCCGCCGGCGACCAGCGCCGCCACCAGGACCGCGGCGATCAGCCCACCGGTGCGCCGCTTGGGAGCCTGGGCGCCGGCCCCTGCCCACGGGTCGCCGCCACCGCCGTACGGGGGCCCGCCCCAGCCGCCGCCGGAGGAACCGTGGCCGGCCGCGGCGTACGGGGGAGCTGCGCGGTGGGCTCGCCACCCGAGTGCCCGGGGGCGGTGGGCTCGCCACCCGGGTAGCCGGACTGGTGCGTCTGGGGTGGCTGGGGTGCCTGGGGCGACTGGTGGGGTGGCTGTGCGTGCCCGGGGTCGCCCGCAGAGGCGACGGTCGGGGCGAAGTCCGGCGGCGGGGGTGCCGCGGGGGGAGTCGCGGGCGGGGCGCCGGGAGCCTGGGCGCCGGAGGCGGACGCGGCAGCGCTGTCCGGCTGCGCCCCGGTCGGCGGCCTGGCCTCCGACGGGACGGCTCCCTCGTTCTCGGTGCTCACAGCTCTCTCCTCAGCTTCACGGCCTTACGGTCCCGCCCGGGCCGGCGGCCCGTACGGGGGTCTTGCGGTCCGGCCGGGCCTCACGGTCCGACCGGGTGGTGACGACAGTGACACGGAGTGCGCCCCGAGGCGCCCGGAAGGGCGTCCCCGAGTGACGTCTCCGAAGACGTCTGAGGACGTCTCCGAGTACCTCTCGGAGGGCGTCCCCGTCGTCGCCGGAGTGCCTGGTGGAGCGGTGGGCCCGATCGACCGGGGCCACCTCCGGTTGGCTCGGCTACCCACTTCGCGGCTCACCAGTACGCCCGGCGGGCCGTTCCATGTTCTTCCGTGCTCTTCCGTGCTTTCCCGCGTGCTTCCGTGCTCCGGTACTCCCGGTCTCCCGGTACTCCACTGCTCCAGTGCTCCGGCACTCCGGTACCCCAGGATTCAGGATCCCGGCGGTCTCGGCGAGTCCCGCGCCGCCGGACCGGGCCGTCGGTCGGGGCCGCGCGGTGGATCCGCGGGCCCCGGCCGGGCGGTACGGGCCAGGCGATACGGGCGAAGCTCCGTCCCAGCCTTTCCCACCGCGCGTCAGAGTGCCGTAAGCCGAGGCTGTGACTGTGCTCTCATCCTTTATGCCGGACAAAACGGGCGCATCCGTTGTTCCGCACGTCGGAGTACGGCCACCCACAAGCAGGGTCCACACCGAGTTCCACGAGCGGGGTCCACGTCGAGTTCCACGAGCGGGCTCCACGGCGGCCGGGTCCGCGTCGGTACGGCGGCGAGGTCCTCGACGATGCTCCCGGCGAGAACCGCGGCGGAGCCGAAACGCGGCCGCCCCCTCGCTCCGGGGTACGCCCGGGATCCCGGATACGCCCGGGGTCCGGGGTACGCCCGGCCCACCGGCACCGGCGAGTGGCACGATAACGCGGTGAGCTATGCACGCCCCGCCCAGGACCGCCATCCGGATCGTCCCGCCATGTCCGTAGTGGCCCATCGAGGCGCCTCGGAGGACGCCCCGGAACACACCCTGGCCGCCTACCGCAAGGCGATCGAGGACGGGGCGGACGCGCTGGAGTGCGACGTCCGGCTGACCGCGGACGGCCATCTGGTCTGCGTGCACGACCGGCGGGTGAACCGCACCTCCAACGGGCGCGGCGCGGTCTCCGCCCTCGAACTCGCCGATCTCGCCTCCCTCGACTTCGGCTCCTGGAAGGAGGAGGCGCTCGGCGGCGAGACGTTCGGGGCCGAGGCGCCGTACCGCCGGAGCGGGGTGTTCGGCGGCGAGGCGCCGGACCGGCAGAACGAGGATCCGGAGCGGACGTCCGTACTGACGCTGGAACGGCTGCTGGAGCTGGTCGCCGACGCGGACCGCCGGGTCGAGCTGGCCATCGAGACCAAACATCCGACGCGTTGGGCCGGACAGGTGGAGGAGCGGCTGGTCGAGCTGCTGGGCAGGTTCGGGTACACGAAACCGGCCATGAGCACCGACCGGCCGTCTCCGGTCCGGGTGATGAGCTTCTCCGCCCGTTCGCTGCACCGCGTCCGGGCCGCGGCGCCCGCCATCCCCGCCGTCTACCTGATGCAATTCCTCACCCCCCGCTACCGCGACGGCCGGCTACCGGCGGGCGTGGGCATCGCGGGACCCGGCATCCGGATCCTCCGGGCACATCCCGAATACGTCGCCAAGGCACACAGGGCGGGCAATCAGGTGCATGTGTGGACAGTCAACGAGCCCGACGATGTCGTGTTGTGCCAGGAATTGGGAGTCGATGCGGTGATTACAAATCGCCCCAAGCAGGTGCGAATGCAACTCGGCCTTGGCTAAAGCCCATCACAGGGTGTGCACCGGCGCATTCGGCCGGTATCCGATGCCGGTTTGTGCGTCACTGCGTGCCGGTTGGCCGGTTTCCGGTCCAGTCCATTGGGGCATTCATCCCGTGGCGTGGGGCAAAGGAGGTCTCGGGGGTGGCGTTGGTGGTGGCACAAGAGGTGCCGACGTCGTCGATCATGGCCGTACCTCATGGTCCAGTGGGTGTGGGCATGGCCAGGCGACGCATGCGTGAAGAGCTGTTGGCAAGCGGAGTTCAGGACACGGTCGTCGATGACGCGGTCCTGGTCCTTTCGGAGTTGCTGAGCAATTCCTGTCGGCATGCCCGTCCGATCGACGAACCCGGCCCGACGGGCCCGATGGCGGCCCGGAACGGCTCGCGGGTGGGGGCCGCGGCGTCCGTGCGGGCGTCCTGGCAGATCGACGGGCAGGGCCGGTTGACCGTTGCGGTCACGGACGGCGGCGGGCCGACCCGTCCCCGCCCGGCCACTCCCTCCATCACCGCGCACGGCGGCCGGGGACTGGCGATCATCCGCTCGCTCACCAAGGACTGGGGCGTACGCGACAGCACCCCGGGTGAGGTCACGGTCTGGGCCGTGCTCTCTCTTCAGGGCGCCTTCGCTACGCGCGTGGATCTGCTGCCCGATCCGACGGTCGACGCGATGACCGACCCGGTTGCCGGGCTGCCGTCCTCACTCGCGCCCACCGGCCGGCCGCTGAACCCTGCCGCCTTCCTGGACATCGAGGGCTTGGCGTAGACGTACTGGGGTTCGGCCCGGCGGCGCTGGGAGTTGGCGTAGGCGGCGTGCACGCCGGACCAGTCGGCTCGGCCGGCTCGGTCGGTACCCACCACCCACGAAACACCCGCGACGGCCCCCGCACGGTCAGGGCGGCCCGGTACGCGATCCTCTAGGCTCGCGCCGAAACGCGTACGCCCGGGATCGACCAGGAGAAGCCGTCGCATGGCCAAGAAGCGCCGCCCCCAGCCCCAGTCCGCAGCACCGCAGATCAAGGACGGGGAGGTGCCGGTCGTCGGCGCTCGTGAGCCCTGCCCCTGTGGTTCCGGCCGCCGGTACAAGGCGTGTCACGGGCGGCGCGCGGCGCACGCCGTCACCGAGTTGGTGCAGCGCCCCTTCGAGGGCCTGCCCGGCGAGTGCGACTGGGTGGCGCTGCGCGAGCTGGTGCCCGCCGCCACCGCCGAGTTGACGCTGAAGGGCGGGCTGCCCGAGGGCGTGCCCTCCGTGACGCTGGCGACGGTGCTGCCGATGGCCTGGCCCGCGCTGCGCCGCGACAACGGGGCCATCCTGCTCGGGCTGCAGAACGACACCGCCTCCGGGGACATCAGCCGCGACCTCGCGGACACCCTGCAGCGCGCACTGGCCGCGGAACCGGGCAATCCGGTCGCTGCCGCGCGCCCCTCCGCCGAGGGTCCGCGCCTGCAGGACCTGCTCGACCTGAACGCATCTTTTGAGCCGACCGTCCACACGGGCTTCGAGTTCTGGGTGGAGAACGCCGAGAACGCCACCGGTGAGGTCGCCGCCTCTCTGGAGCGGGCCAACGCGGCCGCCATCCCGACCGCCCGGATTCCCGGCCTGGAGGGCGCGTACTGGTGCGAGGCGCCCGAGAAGAACCACCTGCGCTGGGTCACCGCCCACCCCGAGGAGCAGCTGCTGGACGCGCTCGCCCGGCTGCACGCCGCGGGCGCGTCCTCGCTCGGCGAGGGCACCCGCCTGGTCGGTTCGTTCCGCGCCCACGGGCTGGTCGTACCGGTGTGGGACCTGCCCTCGGAGATGGGGGCGGACGAGGTGGCCAAGCCGGCCGCGGAGTTCGCCGAGCGGCTGGCCGAGGCGCTCGCCGCCAAGACCCCGCTGACCGCCGACGAGCGCCGGGCGCGCGGTGGTCTCACCAACCGTCAGATCACGCTGAGCTGACCGTCCCGGCGGCGATCGTGCGCACCGTACGCCTCCGGGAGCCCCGGCGTGACACCGGTCACAACTCCCCCTACCTGACGGTAAATGAGCGTCCGGAATTCCACGATCGAATTTGCTAACCGCCGATCTCTTGTTACGGTTCTAAAAGCCCGGTCGCTGGTGCATCCCCCGTCGCCAGCGACCGGGCGCTTCCATGTCCGGAACCAGGCACTCCGATCGACCGGACGATCAGCACCGGCGAGCACGCGCGAGCGATCAGCCCGAGCCGCCGACCACCGCCGGGCCATCCGCCGCCGGGCTCCCGGCGTCCGCCGCCGAGTTGCTGCCGGAGCGCAGCAGCAGCCGCTCGCCCGCCCGGTCCGAGAACTCCGCGACCGCCGTGTACCCGGTGCGACCCGCGCGTACGGTCCGGCCGGCCGGCGTCTCGCACACGCCCGGCACATCGGCCGCCGGTACCTCGCAGTTCACCTGGACGCTCCGGCCGTCCGGGCGCAGCAGGGTCAGTACGGCCCGCAGCGCGCCGCCGGTGACATTGCGGTAGTACGTCCGCCCCCAGGTCCGGCCGCTCTCGGTGAGTACACAGGTCTGTGCCTCGATGCCCCGCCCGGAAGCGAGTTCGGGACCGCAGTGGATGATCCGGCCGGAGAGGAGCGGCAGCCCGAGGTCGTCCAGGGGGCCGTCGGGGCCCCGGCCCGGAGACCGGCGGGCGACCGGACGGGGCGGTGGGAGCGGGCGGCCGCGGCCACCTTGTCCGCGGCGACGCCGATCTCCCGCATCACGGCGTCCTTCTTCCCCGCTGCCCCGATGCCGCTTTTCCTGGCCTTGGCGCCGCTTTCCCCCGTCATGTCCCGTCCGAGGAGGGGGCGGTTTTCGGCCGTGCGCGTTCCTTGCCCGAGGCGGGGCCCGGCGGCCCGGCGGTGGGGGAGCAGTGGTTCGGCCGGGCCGGCCATCGCGGCGCCGAGCGGTACGGCGACGGCGAGCGCGGCCACACCGGCGAGCCCGGTCATGCGGAGTTTCTGCGCACGCTGCATGGGCCCCACCTGCGATTGAGTTGCCGTCGTCGACGCCGACGGCTTGACGGTGGGCCGAACCTATCGGCCGCGGGCGGTGCGGCCGGTCACCCGGACACCCATTTCCCGTAGTGATCGGGGCCCGTCACACCCGTACGGGTGAACCGCCCGCGGTTCCTTCGGCCGTCGCCCGCCCCGCGCCGGTCAGTAGGCGAGCCGGCTGCCGCCGTCCGGTGTGCTGGTGCTGGCCGTCACGAGGGCGTCGACGATGGTCGCCACCTTCGGCAGCCAGGGGGCGGCGGGGGTCGCTGCCGGTGGCCGCTCCCAGCGCACCCGGCCGGCGCCGATCTGGGACGGCGGGAGCACCACATAGCCGCCCTCGCCGTGGAACCGCAGCGAGCTGGGCACCCAGTCCTGCGAGTGCAGCAGCTCCCCCAACTCCTCCAGTCCGTACGGCGATACGAGCAGGGACCAGCGGGTGGGCGTGGCGACCACGGGGCCGACGCGGACGCCGAAGTGGTCCAGGGCGGCCAGCGCGCGGGCACCGGCGACCGCCGGGAGGCTCACCGCGCAGGGCGCGCGGCCGCCGGTGGCCAGCACGATCGGGGCGGACGGGCGGTTGGTCCACCACCAGCGCACCATCCGGGCGTCGGTGGTCGCCGCGAGCAGGCCGGGGTCGAAGGGGTGTGCGCCGGGCACCACGCAGTCCGGGTCGGGGCAGCTGCACCGGCGGGTGGGCCGCTCACCGAGGCCGAGCCGGGCGCCGGCGGGCTGCCGGCCGGCGGGGGCGAGCGCGACACCGGGAAGTACGGGCCACTGCCACTCGGTGGCGCAGTGGAGCGCCGCACCGAGCAGCGCCGACCTCCCCGTGCGCCGGAACAGGATCTTGCGTCGCCTTCCGAGGATCTCGCGCATGAGCGCTCGTTCCTTTCCGTTAACGCCAAGGGCTTGCCGAGGGCTTCGTCCATCGCTCTTCATGGCACTTCCAGGCACTGCTTGCCCGGTCCGCATGGTTGCGCACGGGCCGCTCGACGCCGTGGTGGCGCTCTTGCGGCCCGGTCATGCACGCCGGGGTCGATCGCGCGTCGATCACGCCACGTGGATCTCTGGTCACCGCGTGTACAAGGCAGCGCATCACGTCGTACGCCGAGCGGGGAACGTGGCGAGGGGTGGCGCGCGCATGGCGCTTGCGCTTCCGGTGGTGCAGTCCCCGCCACTTGGGAGTGCGTGCGGTCGTCGCCGTATGAGACGCCGGTGCCCGCCGGAGAGTTCCCGGTGCGAGCCCAACTGGCCCCGCACCTTTCCGATTACGTACCCGCCATGGTGGTGATGACGCGCTGTCGATCGGCGCCAGTCGACCTCAAATTGACGCTCGTGGGGCTGTTTTCAGGCCAATCTACAGACCTCACTGACACCACAAACCCCACGGGGACAATGCTGGACATCCCCTCTCTGGTGCGTGTACATCTGGAGGCATTGATAGCGGAGCAGCATGACATGGGGGTTTGCGATGCTATTGAGGAAATTGAGCGCCCGAACGGATCGCACAACGTCACTCAACAAAAAGCCGCACTCCCTCACAATCAGCGGCCTGAACTGGAGTAATGCCTGGCGCGACGATAGCCGCCGGCCATGACTGCCCCTCACGTACCGAAAGTGGCTGGAATCGAACCAGCTCTGCCCGCTCCCACGCACACTGTCGGCCCGCATGTGGCGAAGACCCCCGCGGACCCCGCCTCCGGCAGCCCCTCCGACCCCTCCGACGACGCGTCCGACCCCGCCACCGACGGAGCCGGAACCGCCGCCCCCGACCCCTCGCCCGGCTCCGCCCCCGCCACCCCCGACGTCTCCGCCCTCGACCAACTCGCCGCCGTCCAGGACCGGCTGGCCGGCTGGATCTCCGACCTCAGCACCCTGCACGACCTGACCGAACGGCTCGCCCGCACGCGGACGTTGGACGAGGCGCTGCACGAGCTGCTGCGCGCCGGCGCCTCGCTGGTCGGCGCCCGCCGCGGTCTGGTCGTCCTGGCGCCGGCCGACGGCCTCGGCCCGGAGACCACCGTCGGCCTCGGCCTCGGCCACGCCGAGATCGGTCACATCGAGACCGTGCCGCGCCGCGCCCTGTCGTACGCGCGGATACTGGACGGCCTTCCGGAGCCGGGCGTCTCCGGCGCCGGCGACGACACCCCCGGGGGCGGGGGCGGGCCCGACGACCGCACGGAGATCAGCGAGCCCGACATCCCCGGGGAGAAGGACCTCGATCCCCGGCTGCGGGAGGTCGCCGCCCGCCTCGGGTACGCCGCCAGCTACGCCGTGCCGCTCACCGCCGATCCCGTCGGCCGGACCGGCGCCGCGGTCTGGCTCTACGACGAACCGGCCGCCCCCACCGAGCGCCAGCGCCACCTCGTCGGCCTCTACCGCACCCACGCCTCCGAACACCTCGCCCGCCTCCTCGAACTCCACCGCAGCCGGCAGGCCGCCGCCACGCTCCGCGAGGAGCTGCTGCCGCACCGGCTGCCGCGGGTCCCGGGCGTCCGCCTCGCGGTGCGGCACACCACCGGGCCGCGCGGCGGCGGCGACTGGTACGACGCGCTGCCGCTGCCGGACGGCGCGCTGGGCCTGGCCGTCGGCTCGGTGACCGGGTCCGGGCCGAGCGCGGTGGCCGCCATGGGACGGCTGCGGGCGTCGCTGCGCGCGTACGCGGTCATGGAGGGCGAGGACCCGGTCGCGGTCCTCTCCGACCTGGAGCTGCTGCTGCGGCTGACCGAGCCGGCGCGCAGCGCGACCGCGCTGTTCGCGTTCACCGAGCCGCCGCCGGGTGCCCCGGGCGGGCCGCCCGCGCCGCCGGTGCCGGGTGTGCTGCCGCGCAAGCTGGTGCTGGCCGGGGCCGGTCACTGCCCGCCGCTGATCCTCGGGGATCTGCGGACGGAGTTCGTGGAGACCACGCTGTCCGCGCCGCTGGGCATGCTGGCCTGCTGGGAAGCGCCGAGCGTGGAGATCGAACCGGCCGGCGGCGAGACCCTGCTGCTGTACAGCGACGGGCTGCTGCACCGCACCGGGGAGCCCATGGACCGCGCCTTCGCCCGGTTGCACACCGCCGCCGCGGGCGTCCCCCGGGCGATCCGCCATGATCCGGAGGCGGTGGCCGACCACGTCCTGCGCACGATGCTGCCGCGGGGGCTCCACGACCCGTCGTCGGAGGAGGACGTGGTGCTGCTGGTGGCGTACTTCGAGGAGTAGCGCCCGCGAGCGTGCAGGTCAGGCGGGTGGGCGGCCGTGCCCCGGGAGGGGGCGCGGCCGCTGCCCGACAGGTCACACCCGTTGCCCCCTGGACCGTCATCCGTCGGCACATACGATGGAATGCGGTTCACTCTTAAAAGGAGGCATTGTGACCGACGAGCTCACGCCGGAGACCCCGGACGAGGACGAGCAGCCGATCAAGCAGCGCAAGAACGGCCTTTACCCGGGCGTCTCGGACGAGCTCGCGGAGAACATGAAGAGTGGCTGGGCCGACACCGAGCTGCGCGACCTGCAGCCGATCGAGCAGGCCCCGAACGCCGCCCGCCGCCGCGCCGCGCTGTCCGCGCGCTTCCCCGGTGAGCGCCTGGTGATCCCGGCGGGCAACCTGAAGACCCGCTCCAACGACACCGAGTACTCCTTCCGCGCCTCGACCGAGTACGTCTACCTCACCGGCGACCAGACCGACGACAGCGTGCTGGTCCTGGAGCCCACCAAGGACGGCCACGAGGCGACGCTCTACCGCCTGCCCCGTTCCGAACGCGAGAACGGCGAGTTCTGGCTCAACGGCATGGGCGAGCTGTGGGTGGGCCGCCGCCACAGCCTCACCGAGTCCGCCGCGCTGCTCGGCGTGGCCTGCAAGGACGTGCGGGAGCTGGCCGACGCGCTCAAGGAGGCCACCGGCCCGGTCCGCGTCGTCCGCGGGCACGACGCCGGCATCGAGGCCGCGCTGGCCGACAAGGTCACCGCCGAGCGCGACGAGGAACTGCGGGTCCACCTCTCCGAGGCCCGGGTGATCAAGGACGAGTTCGAGATCGGCCAGCTGCAGAAGGCCGTCGACTCCACCGTCCGCGGCTTCGAGGACGTCGTGAAGGTCCTGGACAAGGCCGAGGCGACGTCCGAGCGCTACATCGAGGGAACGTTCTTCCTGCGCGCCCGCGTCGAGGGCAACGACGTCGGCTACGGCTCGATCTGCGCCGCGGGCCCGCACGCCACCACCCTGCACTGGGTCCGCAACGACGGCCCGGTCCGCTCCGGCGACCTGCTGCTGCTGGACGCCGGTGTGGAGACCGACACCCTCTACACCGCGGACGTCACCCGCACCCTGCCGATCAACGGCCGCTTCTCCGACCTCCAGCGCAAGATCTACGACGCGGTCTTCGAGGCCCAGGAGGCGGGCATGGCGGCGGTCAAGCCGGGCGCCGCCTACCGCGACTTCCACGACGCGGCGCAGCGGGTGCTCGCCGAGAAGCTCGTCGAGTGGGGTCTGGTCGAGGGCCCGGTCGAGCGGGTGCTGGAGCTCGGCCTGCAGCGCCGCTGGACCCTGCACGGCACCGGCCACATGCTCGGCCTGGACGTCCACGACTGCGCCGCGGCGCGCACCGAGACGTACGTCAACGGCACGCTGGAGCCCGGCATGGTCCTCACCGTTGAGCCCGGTCTGTACTTCCAGGCGGACGACCTGACGGTCCCCGAGGAGTACCGCGGCATCGGCGTCCGCATCGAGGACGACATCCTCGTCACGGAGGACGGCAACCGGAACCTCTCGGCCGCGCTGCCGCGCCGGTCCGACGAGGTCGAGGCCTGGATGGCCGGGCTGAAGAAGTAACCCCGGAAGTAACCCTGGTTCACGGGCCGGTGGCGTCGTCCACCGGCCCGTGGCCTTCCCGCGGGTACGCGCCCGCCCGGGCCGCGGCCCACACGGCGGTGGCCGCGGACTCCGCCAGTGCCGCGTCGACCGGGCGGCGGGCGATCAGGATCCGGTAGTAGAAGGGCGCGCCGAGCGCCGACATCACCTGCTCGGGATCGGTGTCCGCGGGCAGTTCGCCGCGCGCGACGGCCCGCTCCACCATCCGGCCGGCCAGCGCCAGCCGTTCGCCGAAGAACGACCGCAGCACGGTGGCCACCTGGGGGTCGCGGGCCGCCGCGGACACCACCGCCTCGATGAGCCGCCGCGTCCGCGGCTCGCCGTAGAACGCGGTTATCGAGTGGGCCAGCGCGTGGAGGTCGCCGGGGAGCGTGCCGGTGTCCGGCAGCGGCACGTCGGAGCTCAGCTCGGTCAGCAGGTCGCAGACCAGGCCCTCGATGCTGCGCCAGCGCCGGTAGAGCGTCGCGACGTGGATGCCCGAGCGCTGGGAGACCTTCTCCATGGTGAGTCCGGCGAACCCGCCGGCGCCCAACTCCTCGAACACCGCGGCCAGTACGGCCTCGCGGGTGCGCGCCGTGCGCCCGCCGGGTCGGGTCTCGCCCGGGGCGCCCCGGGGCTGGTGCGCTGTCGTCACGCCGGCTCCGTATTGCAGTGCGGGATCACGCCAAGTATTGTCCGACAAAGACTAACGCGAGCATCTTCGCGTTAGATTTGGTGTGCGCCGGTCTCGTCGGGACAGGGGACGCCGCGGGGGAGGTCCTCCCACCGCGAGACCGCGCCGCCATCCCTCCCGGCCAGGCACTTTCCGGCCAGCCGGCGGCTCCGCGAGGCAGCATCGCACTTACACTCCGCGCCGCCGCGTCCGATGCCCGCGCACGGCCCCCGCCGACGCCGCCTCAGGACGCCATCGGCAGCGCCGCGCCCTCCCGCCACTTGAGGATCTTGTCGAAGCTGACCACCGCGCCCGGGCGGCCGGTGCGGTTGCGGTAGCGGACGTGGTCGGTGAGGGCCTCGATGAGAAAGAGCCCCCGGCCGTCCTCCGCGAACGCGGGGGCCTGGGCGGGGGCGGGGACGGGGGCCGGCAGGGGGCGGTCCGCGGGGCTATGGGGCGGGGCGGAGGGGGCGCCGCGGAAACCGGGGCCCGAGTCGGTGACCTCGATGCGGCAGGTGTCGCCGTCGATGAAGACCGTCACGCGGTAGTCCTCGGGGGCTCCGTCGCCGCCGTGCTCGACGGCGTTCGCACACGCCTCGGAGAGAGCGACCGACAGGTCGTAACAGATGTCCGGGTCGACGCCCGCCGTTTCCATCGTGCCCAGCAGCAGACGCCGGGCGAGCGGCACGCTCGCAGCCTCGCGCCGCAAATGGAGTGACCACCAGATGCTCATCGCTCCAGCCTCCTGGCCGCGGCTCGACATATCGATACGTATTGCCGTGCCCCAAGGTCCGTAAGCATGTCCGGGACGTGATACCGCTCATTCGGCGGATGCGAAGAGTGAGCGCACCGGTGTAGACGCAGCGCCGCGCCCGCGCCACCGCGCGCCCCGCCGGACGCCCTGGACGCCCCCGGGAGGCACCCCCGTCGGGCCGACCTGCCGTAGGCCGCGGGCGGAGGCAGTGGGATGATGGCGCGGCCATGATTGCCCCGCCCGCCTCCCCAGCGCGCGCGGCCGCGGACCTGCGGCTGCTGAGGGCCGCGGTCTTCACCGCGGTCTGTGTCACGCTGTCCGCGGCCGGGCACATGATCGCTTCCTGTGCCGCCGTTCCGCTGTGGACGCTGGGCGTCGCCGCCGCCGTGGTGTTCGCGGTCGCGGCGCCGCTGGCCGGCCGGGAGCGGACGCTGCCGGGCATCGCCGCGGGACTCGCGGTGGGCCAGCTGGCACTGCACTCGCTGTTCGTGTGGGGCCAGGTGTGCGGCCTGACGACGGCCGAGCGGATGACGCGGCAGCGGATGCCGATGGCCGGGATGGCGAGCGGCGCCGGGGATTCCGGGCACGGCGCGCTGTCCGACGCGACGGCCGTGGACCTGGCCCGGCACCTGATGTGCGGGCTCGGCACGGGCCGGCTGGACGGTGCGCGGGCGCGGCGGCTCCTCGACGGGGGCGGCTACGACATGGCCTCCGCGGCCGGTCTGGGCGCACCCGGTGGACCCGGGACGGCACGTGGCGGCGCCGCAGCCGACCCGGCGATGACGCACGGTCTGCTGCCGTCGCTGCCCATGCTGCTGGGGCACCTGCTGGCCGCGCTCGCGGTCGGCTGGCTGCTGCGGCGGGGCGAGGCGGCGCTGTGGCGGCTGGTCCGGCTGTCGGCCCCGGCCGCGTACGAGCTGACCGTCCACGCCCTGCTCGGTGCGGTGCGCGGGGCGCTCACGCTCGTCGGCGCCCTGCTCGCAGGCCTCGGCGCGGCGCACGAGGCACTGCTGCGCGCCCTCGTTTCGTACGGGGATGACAAACCCGGCCCGCAGGGTGCTGCGCTCGACCACAGTGTGATCCGGCGAGGGCCGCCTGTCGTGACCGCCCTGGCCCTCGCGGCCTGACGTCACGCGACGCACGTTCCCACATGGGAGTACCTCCCATGCCTCAAGGCTGGGGGAGGGTACGGGCTCGCGCGGCGTCGCCGTGTGCGCGCCACCGATCACCGTCACCCGTATCTCTCTCCTTCCTGTGGAGTGCTTTCCATGTCGAACGCGTCGACCCTGCCCAGCGAGCCCACGATGTCCGGTACTTCTGACATCTCCGAAACTTCCAAGTCATCCGGAATTGCCGGATTCATCAAGACCAGACTGCCCCTGGTGGGCGGCATCGCGGCCGGCAGTGTGCTGCTGCTCGCCGGGCCGGCCTTCGCGCACGTCAGCGTGCAGTCCGACAATGCCCCCAAGGGCGGCTTCGCCACGGTCAACTTCAAGGTCCCCAACGAGCAGGACCACGCCTCGACGGTGAAGCTGGAGGTGACCCTGCCGACCGACCACCCGCTGGCGTCGGTCATGCCGCAGCCGGTGCCCGGCTGGAAGGTGTCGGTCACCAAGACCAAGCTCGCCAAGCCGATCGAGATGGAGGGCGAGAAGATCACCGAGGCGCCCTCGAAGATCACCTGGACCGCTGACGGCAAGGGCGTCGAGCCCGGCCAGTTCCAGCAGTTCCCGCTCTCCATCGGCCAGCTGCCCAAGGACGCCGACCAGCTCGTCTTCAAGGCCCTCCAGACGTACGACAACAAGCAGGTCGTGCGCTGGATCGAGCCGACGAAGGAGGGCGGCCCGGAGCCGGAGAACCCGGCGCCGGTGCTCAAGCTCACCGCGGCCGAGGACGACGCGCACGGCGCGGCCGCCGACGCCAAGAGCGCGGACAGGAGCGGGGACGTGAAGACCGCCGCGGCCACCGACGCCAGCGACGGCACGGCCCGTCTCCTGGGCGCCGCGGGCATCGTCGTCGGCGTCATCGGCGTCGGCTTCGGCGTGTTCGCCGGCCGGCGGCGCAACGCCTGATCGCCACTACGGGCCGGGCGGCGCCGCACCGCGCCGCCGGCCCGTCGCCCCGTTCCCCATGAGCGGGGCGCCGGACCACACCACACAAACGGGATACATCTGCAATGCGTAGCGCAATGCGTAGAAGGGCCCTGCTCGCCTCCGCCGTCGCGGCCGTCACGGCATTCGGCCTGACCGCCTGCGACCAGGGAGGTGACGGCGACAAGCCGGTCGCCGAGGTCTCCGGGGGCACCGCCGCCAAACCCATCGTCACGCTCGACAGCCCGATGGAGAAGCCGGACCTGGTCCTGACCGACTCCCAGGGCGCCAAGTACGACCTGCTGGAGAAGACCAAGGGCCACCCGACGCTGATCTACTTCGGCTACACCCACTGCCCGGACGTCTGCCCGCTGACCATGGCCAACATCGCGGTCGCGGTGAAGCAGCTGCCGAAGGCCGAGCAGAAGGACCTGCGGGTCGTCTTCGTCACCTCCGACCCGGAGCGCGACGACCCGGCCGCCCTCAAGAAGTGGCTCGGCGGCATCAACAAGGACTTCATCGGCCTGACGGGCCGCTTCGACACCATCCAGGCGGGCGCCCGCAGCGTCAACATCGGGATCGAGAAGCCGGTCAAGAAGAAGAACGGCGATGTGGTCTCCACCCACGGCGCGCAGGTCCTGCTGAGCTCCCCCAAGGACGACAAGATCCACTGGCTGGGCATGCAGGAGGCGACCTCCGACAACTACACCACCGCACTTCCGAAGATCATCAAGGGACAGAACCCGTGAACCGCCGCACCACCCTCGCCGCCGCCCTCGCCCTCACCGCCGGTCTGGCCCTGAGCGCCTGCGACGACGGCAGCGCCCCCAAGCTGTCGGTCAGCGGCGCGTACCTGCCGCAGCCGGTCACCCAGGACATGGCCGGGGCGTTCTTCACCGTCAAGAACACCGGCGGCACCGCCGACAAGCTCACCGCGGTCACCAGCAACTTCGCCAAGGACATCACCCTCCACAAGACGTCCGGCGGAAAGATGGAGCAGGTCGACTCGCTGCCGATCCCGGCGAACGGCGAGCTGACGCTCAGCCGCGGCGGCAACCACCTGATGTTCATGGGCCTCAAGTACAAGCCGACCAAGGGCGACGTGATCACCGTCCAGCTGCAGTTCGCCCATGCCGACCCCGTCCGGGTGAGCGTCCCGGTCAAGGCCGTCAACTACCAGCCGAAGAAGTAACGGGCGGCACGGTACGTCACGCAACCGCACTCACACGGCAGTTGAGGGAGCGATCACTATGGTCATCACCGGGCCACGACGGCGGTCCGCCGTACTGCGGGTGCTGCTCGTCGCGGTGGCACTGGCCGGCGCGCTGCTGGGCGGCGCCGCCCCGGCGTCCGCGCACGCCGCGCTGACCGGCAGCACCCCCACGCAGGGCTCGGTGGTGGACCAGGCGCCCGAACAGGTCGCGCTCACCTTCTCCGAGGGCGTCGCGATGGGCGGCGACTCCATCCGGGTCCTGAACCCGCAGGGCAAACGCGTGGACCGCGGCAAACTGCGCAACCTGTGCAGCGGCAGCACCGTCAAATACGGCACGGGGCTGCCGCCGGGCCTGGGCGACGGCACGTACACCGTCGCCTGGCAGGCGGTCTCCGCCGACAGCCACCCGGTCTCCGGTGCCTTCACCTTCTCCATCGGGGCGCCCTCGAAGACCACCGCGCCGGTAGCCCAGCAGGAGGCCGGCGGAGGCCTGGTCGGGGCGCTCTACGGCATCGCCCGCGCGCTGGCGTACGCGGGCTTCGTCCTGCTGGCCGGCGGCGCCGCCTTCGTGGTGGCCTGCCGGCCGGCCGCCGCCCGGGTACGGTCCGTCCAGCGCCTGGTCGTCCAGGGATGGGCGGTGCTGACCGGCACCACCGTGGCCATGCTGCTGCTGCGCACCCCGTACACCGGCTCCGGCGACGTCTCCGACGTCTTCGACCTCGGCGGCCTGCAGCAGGTACTGATCACCAAGCCGGGCGCGGCGCTGGTCTCCCGGCTGCTGCTGCTCGCCGCGGCGGCGCTGTTCGTGGCGGTGCTGTTCGGGGCGTACGCCCGGGCGCAGGAACCGCGGGAGCCGCGGGAAGCCCCGGAGACGGGTGCCGGGGCGGACGGCGGGGACCACGAGGACCGGGCCGACGGGGACGGCAAGGACGACAGGGGGGACGACAGGGACGACACGGGCCGGACCGCCGAGGACGCGCCCGAGGACCCTGCCGAGGCGGCCCGCCGCCGCAAGGACCTGACGTTCGGGCTCGGCATCGGCGGGGTGATCGTCGCCGCCGGCCTCGCGACGACCTGGGCGATGGCCGAACACGCCTCGACCGGGCTGCAGCCCGCGATCGCGATGCCGGTCGACGTCCTGCACCTGCTCGCCGTCGCCACCTGGCTCGGCGGGCTGGCGGCGCTGGTGGTGTCCCTGTACTGGGGGCCGCCGATCGAACGGACCGCCGTCCGCCGCTTCTCCCGGATCGCGTTCGGCTCCGTCCTGGTACTGGTCACCACCGGCCTCTACCAGTCCTGGCGGCAGGTCGGCACCTGGACCGCGCTGACCGGCACCGCCTACGGGCGGCTGCTGCTGCTCAAGGTGGGCCTGGTGGTGGTGCTCGTGGGCATCGCCTGGTTCTCCCGGCGCTGGACGGCGCGGCTGACGGAGGTACGGACGGCAGAAGCGGCAGCGGCGGACGCGGAAGCGGCGGACGCGGCCCCGGAGGCCAAGGAGGCCGAGGAGGCCGACGAGGCCGACGAGGCCGACCAGCTCTCCGAGAAGGCCGTGACCGTGCCGGCGGCCGGCACGGCCGGGAAGACCGCCCAGGACGACGGGCCCGCGACGGAACCGGCGGCGACTCCCACGACGGGACCGGCCGACCCCGCCCGCGCCGCCCAACTCGCCCGCCAGCAGGCCGCGTTGCGCACCGCCCGCACCAAGCGGCTGCGCGACGCCGACCCCGAGCGGCGGGGGCTGCGCCGGTCCGTACTGGCCGAGGCGTCGGTCGCGGTGCTCCTGCTGGTGGTGACGACGGTGCTGACCGCCACCGAGCCGGCCCGTACCGAGGAGGCGGTCAAGGCCGTGTCGGGCGGTCAGTCGGCCGCGGCCAACCAGCCGCAGGTCCTCACCGTCCCGTTCGACACCGGCGGCCCGGGCGGCAAGGGCACCGCCCGCCTCGACCTCGACCCCGGCCGCAGCGGCAACGCCAACGACCTGCGGCTGCGGATCTCCGACCCGAAGGGCCGGGCCAAGGACGTCCCCGAGGTGAAGGTCGAATTCACCCTCAAGGCCAAAAAGCTCGGGCCGCTGACGGTGGTGCCCCGGCACACCGGCAAGGGACACTGGCGCGCCAGCGGCGTCCTGCTGCCGGTCCCCGGACGGTGGCAGCTCTCGCTGCTCGTACGGACCTCCGACATCGACCAGGTGACCGAGTTCAGGAACGTGAAGATCGGCTGATGAGCAAGCGAACCGCCAAAGCCCCCGAACCCCGGGCCCCCGAACCGCAGGCCCCGGCGCCCGAGCCGGCCGGCCCGCGGACCGCCCTGACGCTCTCCCGCCGCCGGCTGCTCGGCACCGTCGGCGCGGCGGGCGCCGCCGGGCTGGTCGTCGGCGGCGCCGGCGGTGCCCTGGGGACGGCCGCCGCCCATGAGGAGGGGCCCGCCGCGGCCCTGAGCTCCCTCGGCTCGACCGAGGTGCCGTTCCGGGACGACCGGGCGAAGCAGCAGGCCGGGATCACCACCCCGCTGCAGGCCAGCGGGCACCTGGTCGCCTTCGACCTGGCCCCGGGCAGCGACCGCAAGGCCGCCGCCGCGCTGCTGCGCCGCTGGTCGCGGACGGCCGAGGAGCTGATGGCCGGGCGCACGCCGGACGCCGACACCGGCGTGGCGCTGGACGCCGGCCCGTCCTCGCTGACCGTCACCTTCGGCCTCGGCCACAGCTTCTTCGACCGTACGGGCCTGACGAAGCACCGCCCCGACCAGCTCGATCCGCTGCCGGACTTCTCCGCCGACGCGCTGGACCCCGAGCGCAGCAACGGCGACCTGTGGATCCAGATCGGCGCCGATGACGCGCTGGTCGCCTTCCACGCGCTGCGGGCGCTGCAGAAAGACGCGGCCGGCACCGCCCGGCTGCGCTGGCAGATGAACGGCTTCAACCGCACCCCGGGCGCCACCGCCCACCCGATGACCGCCCGCAACCTGATGGGCCAGGTCGACGGCACCAACAACCCCAAGCCGACCGACGCGGACTTCGACCGGCGGATATTCGTCGGGCGGGACGCCGAGCAGGAGTGGATGCGCGGCGGCTCGTACGCCGTGGTCCGCCGGATCCGGATGCTGCTGGACGACTGGGAGAAGCGCTCCCGGCACGAGCAGGAGCGGGTCATCGGGCGCCGCAAGGACAACGGAGCGCCGCTGACCGGCGGTTCCGAGACCACGCCGATGAAGCTGGACGCCACCGGAGCGGACGGGCTGCCGGTCATCCCGGCCAACGCGCACGCCCGGGTCGCGGCGCCGGAGTCCAACCAGGGCGCGGCGATGCTGCGCCGCCCGTTCTCGTACCACGACGGTTTCCGGGAGGACGGCGCGCCGGACGCCGGGCTGCTGTTCGTCTGCTGGCAGGCCGACCCGCTGCGGGCCTTCACCCAGATCCAGCGGAAGCTGGACCGCGGGGACGCGCTCTCGCCGTTCCTGCGGCACGAGGCGAGCGGCCTGTACGCGGTACCGCCGGCCGCGGTGCCGGGCGGGTACGTGGGGCAGCCGCTGCTGGAGGGCTAGCGGGACCGCCCGGCGGAGGCCCGGTGCGCCGTCCGGCCTTCGGAAGGCCGGTCCGGGGGCCGGGACGGCTCGGTATCGTGGCAGGACAGGGAGAAGATCGGCGGGGTGCCCCCGCAGTCACGCGAGGGAGTCCTAAGGATGTCGGCCAGCCGCTATACCTATCTCGGCCCCGCGGGCACGTTCACCGAGGCCGCGCTGCGCAGCCTGCCCGAGGCGGCGACGCGCGAGCTGGTACCGATGGTGTCGGTGCCGGCCGCCCTGGACGCGGTGCGGGCCGGGGAGGCGGCGGCCGCCCTGGTGCCGATCGAGAACTCCGTCGAGGGCGGGGTGACCACGACCCTCGACGAACTGGCCTCCGGCGAGCCGCTGATGATCTACCGCGAGGTGCTGCTGCCGATCGCCTTCGCGCTGCTGGTGCGCCCCGGTACGACGCTCGACGAGGTCAAGACGGTGACCGGGCACCCGGTCGCGCAGCCCCAGGTCCGCAAGTGGCTGGCGGCCCAACTCCCGGAAGCGGTCTGGGAGTCGGCGGCCTCGAACGCGGACGGAGCGCGGCTGGTGCAGGAGGGCCGCTACGACGGTGCGTTCGCCGGTGAGTTCGCGGCGGCGACGTACGGCCTGACGCCGCTGGTCACCGACATCCACGACGCGCAGAACGCGGCCACCCGCTTCGTGCTGGTGGGCCGCCCGGCGCGGCCGGCGGCGCCCACCGGCGCGGACAAGACGTCGGTGGTGCTGTGGCTGGCCGAGGACCACCCCGGTGCGCTGCTCGAACTGCTCCAGGAGTACGCGGTGCGCGGGGTCAGCATGATGCGCATCGAGTCCCGGCCGACCGGCGAGGGCATCGGGCGCTACTGCTTCTCGGTGGACTGCGAGGGGCACATCACCGACCGCCGGGTCAGCGAGGTCCTGATGGGCCTCAAGCGGGTCTGCCGGGAGGTGCGGTTCCTCGGTTCGTATCCGCGGGCGGACGAGACGACGCCGAGCGTGCGGCGGCAGATGACCGACTCGGCGTTCACCGAGGCCTCGGACTGGCTGGCACGCTGCCTGGACGGCCGGGGCTGAGCTCCCGACCTGCGGCTTTGAGCGCCTGTGGGTTGTCCACAAAGTTATCCACAGACTCGGTTCTCGACCTGTGGGTAAGTCGACATGGCAGCCGGACATCGTCGACAAATCGCCCTACCGACCTCACATCCCTCCACAGCACCCCACCTCGGACCCGTCAGCATAATTCCTGCGGTCCATCCTTTAGAGCGAGGCAATCCCACACGAAAGAGTGCGTGAACGGGGTTTGGACAGAGAATCCATAGCCGACCATTTCGGAACCGGAATGATCGCCGCCGACTTCCACAGATTTCACGCACAGCCTGTGGATAAAAATCCGCGAACCCCTCTCCCCTGTGGACAACCTCACCGCGCGGGGGTCCCGAAGGTCGCTCCAACTCCCCGATCCCGCCCAGTGGATCACCGATCACGGACGCCGCGAACATCCGCATACCGGATGACTCCGCCGCCCCCTCCAGAAGATCATGACGACCGGGAGGGATGCGAATGGGCGGGAATTCCCCGGCGGATTTACCGCATCCCCGCCATGGAATAAACCTCTCAAACCGGACAAATTGCAATGGGAGGGAATATCGCGTCGAAGCGCGGGGCGCGGCCCCGGTAGCCTGGTGGTGTGATTGACCTTCGCCTGCTCCGTGAGGACCCCGACCGTGTGCGCGCGTCCCAGCGCGCCCGTGGAGAGGACGTCGCGCTCGTCGACGCGCTTCTCTCCGCCGACGAGCGGCGCAGGTCGTCCAGCGTCCGCTTCGACGAGCTGCGCGCCGAGCAGAAGACGCTCGGCAAGCTCATCCCCAAGGCCACCGGCGACGAGAAGGCCGCGCTGCTGAAGAAGGCCGGCGAGCTGTCCGCCGCCGTCAAGGCCGCCGACGCCGCGCAGGACGAGGCCAAGGACGAGACCCAGCAGCTGCTGCTCAAGCTCGGCAACCTCGTCCACCCCGACGTCCCCGTCGGCGGCGAGGAGGACTTCGCGGTCCTGGAGACGCACGGCACCATCCGCGACTTCGCCGCCGAGGGCTTCGAGCCCAAGGACCACCTGGAGATCGGCCAGGCACTCGGTGCCATCGACGTGGAGCGGGCCGCCAAGGTCTCCGGCTCGCGCTTCTACTACCTGACGGGCATCGGCGCGCTCCTGGAGCTCGCGCTGGTCAACGCCGCCATCGCGCAGGCCACCGAGGCCGGCTTCATCCCGATGCTGACCCCGGCACTGGTCCGCCCGCACGCCATGGAAGGCACCGGCTTCCTCGGCCAGGCCGCCGAGAACGTCTACCACCTCGAAAAGGACGACTACTACCTCGTCGGCACCTCCGAGGTCCCGCTCGCCGCGTACCACATGGACGAGATCGTCGACGCCGGCCAGCTGCCGCTGCGCTACGCCGGCTTCTCCCCCTGCTTCCGCCGCGAGGCCGGCACGTACGGCAAGGACACCCGCGGCATCTTCCGGGTCCACCAGTTCGACAAGGTGGAGATGTTCTCCTACGTCGCGCCGGAGGACGCGCAGGCCGAGCACCAGCGCCTGCTGGACTGGGAGAAGCAGTGGCTGAACAGCCTGGAGCTGCCGTTCCAGGTGATCGACGTCGCCACCGGTGACCTGGGCGCCTCGGCCTCCCGCAAGTTCGACTGCGAGGCGTGGATCCCGACCCAGGGCAAGTACCGCGAGCTGACCTCGGCCTCCAACTGCGACGAGTTCCAGGCCCGCCGGCTCTCCGTCCGCATGCGCGAGAACGCCGACGGCAAGCAGAAGGTCCGCCCGCTCGCCACCCTCAACGGCACGCTCTGCGCCGTCCCGCGCACCATCGTGGCGATCTTCGAGAACCACCAGCAGGCGGACGGCTCGGTGCGCGTCCCCGAGGTGCTGCGCCCCTACCTGGGCGGCCGGACCGTGCTGGAGCCCGTCGCGGCGCGCCAGGAGTCCGGCGCCAAGTGAGCGGATCAGCTCCGGCGGACGTCCCGCCGCTGCCGTACACGCTCATCGCGACCGACCTCGACGGGACGCTGCTGCGCCCGGACGGGACCGTCTCGGAGCGCACCCGCCAGGCGCTCGCCGCGGCCACCGCGGCGGGCGCGGCGCACATCGTCGTCACCGGCCGTGCGGTGCCCTGGACCCGGCACATCCTCGACGCCCTGGACTACCGCGGGCTCGCGGTGTGCGGCCAGGGCGGGCAGGTCTACCACGCCGGTGAGCACCGGCTGCTGACCTCGGTGACGCTGGACCGCCAGCTGGCCGGTCTCGCGCTGTCCAAGATCGAGGCCGAGGTCGGCCCGCTGTATCTGGCGGCGAGCCGGGACGGCCTGGAGGGCGAGGTGCTGGTCGGCCCCGGCTACCGCTTCCAGGAGGGCCCGCTGCCGAACGTCATGATCGACGACCACGACGCGCTGTGGGCGGCCCCGATCAACAAGGTCTACCTCCAGCACCCGACGCTGGACGACGACGCACTGGCGGCGGCCGCCCGCCAGGTCGCCGGTGACCTGGTCGGCATCATGGTGGCCGGCCCCGGCGTCGTCGAACTGCTGCCGCTGGGCCTGACCAAGGCCACCGGGCTGTCCCTGGCCGCCCGCCGCCTGGGCCGCACCGCCAAGGAGACACTGGCGTTCGGCGACATGCCCAACGACATCCCGATGTTCGCCTGGGCCGCTCACGGCGTCGCCATGGCCAACGCCCACCCCGAACTGAAGGCGGTCGCCGACGAGGTGACCACCTCCTCCGAGGCCGACGGCATCGCGGTGGTTCTGGAGCGGCTTTACGGGGTGTGAGGGCGGGGGCTCGGGGCGATGGGGCCGGTTGCGGAATACCTTCCCGCGCCCCAGCGTTGAGGCCCCCGAGGGGGCGCTCGCGTCCCCTACGGGATCCGTTCGCCTCACCCGTAGGGGTTCGGAAGGCCCCTTGAACCCCTAACGCCCGCCCCCGCCGCCCTCTTCCCGCGTGTCGGCTCCCGCGTCCTCCGCGTCGGGTTGGTCGTCCCCCGTCACCTCCGCCGCCGGTGTCAACGGCCACGCTGCGAAGCCCATGGTCAGGGCGATGGCGTGGCCGAAGTCGGTGAAGGTGGCGCCGGTCGTCAGGGGGATGGCGAAGAACGCCAGTACGCCGACGAGATAGCCGTAGCGCCAGGGGGACCGCAGACGGTACGTCAGCACGCCGGCCGCGGCCGCCAGGCCGTACGAGACGCCGATGTCGACGACGTGCGTCATCGAGCGCGGCAGCTGGTGCCCCTCGATGGCCAGCAGGACGAGTTCCTGGCTGGCCAGGGTCGCGGCGACGTGCGCCCCGCCGACGACCAGCAGCCAGCGCCAACTGCCCGTCCAGCGCTCGACGTTGGCGTGCACCAGCTCGAACATCACGACGTACAGCAGGAACGATCCGGGGTTCTCGATCCAGAAGCCGCTGATCAGCAGCGAGGGCAGCGGATGCTCGTTGAGTTCGTGGATGTTGCTGCTTGTGCGGTGGATGAGGAACTGGCCCAGCCCCTCCGAGGCGGAGGCGATCACGAGGCTGGTGACACCGATGATCAGCAGCCAGATGTGGGTGCCGGGGACGACCGGACCCAGTTCTTCACCCAGATCACGGGGTTGCCCGCGGGCCGCGCCCAGGGGTCGCGCGGGGGCTCCATCAGGATCCTCATCGGTGTCCTCATCGGCGGCGTCCCCGGGCCGCGGGCGAGCCGGCGACCAGCGGGCCCGGCCCCTTGATCTGCCGGATGCGGGGCGCGCTCTCCATCGTCCGTACGCCGGGCAGCGCCGCGACCCGGGTCGTCAGGTACGTGTAGACGGCCCGGACGTCCCGGCAGAGCACCGACGCGAACAGGTTGTTCGGGCCGGTGGTGGCACCGGCGAAGGCCACCTCCGGATGCTCCGCCAACTCCGCGCCGGCCGCGGCGAGTTCGGCGGGGGCGACGGACAGCCAGAGGGCGACCATCGCGCCGTACCCGAACTTCCGCAGGTCGTAATCGACGTCGTAATACAGCGCCCCGGTCGCCCGGAGTTCGGCGAGACGGCGGCGGACCGTGGTGGGCGACCAGCCGGTGACGGCGGCGAGTTCGGCCAGCGGCGCCCGGCCGTCCCGGGCCAGGGCGGCGAACAGCCGGCGGTCGGCGTCGTCGAGCACCACCGGATCGGCCGCCGGATCGACGTCCGGGGGCGGCGGGCCGAGCCACGCGGCCTCCTCGTCCGTCAGCGCCCCGGACTTGCTGATCAGGCCCTGCGGACCGCCGCAGAACTCGTGCAGCAGGCAGTGTGCGGTGACGCCGACCACGCTCGGGGTACGCGGCAGCTTCTCCAGCAGGAGTGCGTCGCTGTGGTCGCTGTTCGCCGCCCGGCAGACCGCGGTGATCTCGGTGCCGCCGGACATCAGGCAGATCCACGAGGTGTCCGGACGGCGGGCCAGTGCCTCGGCGACGGTGACCGCCGCCTCCGGCGCGCACTGCACCCGGACCATCCACTCGACCTCGCCCAACGCCCGCGCGTCGGACAGTCCCAGCACCCTGAGCGCACCGCTGCTGCGGTGCCGCCCGTAACGGCGGGCGACGGTCTGGTCGGACACCCCGAGCACCTCCGCGATCCGGCTGAACGGCGCGCGGCCGTCGAGCTGCAGCGCATGGGCCAGCCGGCGGTCGAGGGCGTCGAAACCGCCCCCGCCCGCGCCGGGCTTCCCGTCGGTTTTCACCGTCCGAGGCTAGCGCGTGTCGGATTGCGCCGCCGGGAGCGCGGTGGCTGGGAGACCGGCGGGTACGGAACCGACCGTGGGGTCGCCATCGAAGCGACGGCGGAAAGAGGACAACCACTCATGCACGGCGCACCCCACAGACCCGGCAGCGGACGACCAGGCACGTCCGGCGCATCCCACAGACCCGGCAGCCCAGGCACGCCTGCCGCGCCCCACGGGCCGGCCGGCGGCGCGGCACCGGAGGCCACGCCGGGCGCCGGCCGGCGCGGCAAGTGGTGGCCCCTGGCCGCCATCACCCTCGGCAACTTCCTGCTGCTGGTCGACGTGACGATCGTGAACACCGCGCTGCCCCGGATAGCCGACGGCCTGGGCGCCTCCTTCACCTCGCTCCAGTGGGTGATGGACATCTACGCGCTGGCGCTGGCCGCGCTGCTGATGGTCGCCGGTTCGGCGGCCGACCTCTTCGGGCGGCGCCGGCTGTACGTGGCGGGGCTGGCCCTGTTCGCGCTCGCCTCGCTGGCCTGCGGGCTGGCGCCGGGCCCGGGCGTGCTGATCGCGGCACGTGCCGTGCAGGGCGTGGGCGCGGCGGCGATGTTCGCCACCAACACCCCGCTGCTGATGGCCTGTTACCGGGGCCGGGACCGCGGTGTGGCGTTCGGCGTCTGGGGCGGCACCAGCGGCGCCGCGGCCGCGATCGGTCCCGTCCTGGGCGGGCTGCTCACGGAGTACGTCGACTGGCGGGCGATCTTCCTGGTCAATCTGCCGCTGACCGCGGTCGCGGTGGTGATCACGCTGCGCCGGGTCCCCGAGTCCTACGGCGACCCCTCCCGGTCCCGTACGGACGCGGCCGGAGGGTCCCCGGCCGCCCGGATCGACTGGCCGGGCGCGGCGTCCTTCACCGCGTGCGCGGGCGCGTTGACGTACGGGCTGATCCGCGGCGGGGAACGCGGCTGGTCGGAGGCCGGGACGCTGGGCTCGCTGGTGGTCGCGGCCCTGGCGCTGGTGGCGTTCCTCGTGATCGAACGACGGGTGCGCCGGCCGCTGCTCGACCTCGGGTTGCTGCGCCGGCCGTCGTTCGCGACGCTGATGGCGGCGGCGCTCCTGCTGCAGGCGGCGGCGTTCCCGTACCTGACGTTCGTGGGGCTGTGGGTGCAGGACATCCTGGGGCTGAGCCCGGTGCGGGCGGGTCTCGCGGTGACGCCGATGGCGGTGATGTCGTTGCTGGTCGGCGCGTTGGGCGGCCGTCACCTGCAGCGGATGGCGCCCCAACTCCCGGTCGGGGTCGGCCTGTTGCTGACCGGTGCGGGTGCCCTGCTGCACTGGGCGTTGCTGGATGCCGGCTCCGGCTGGGCGACGCTGGTGCCCGGTCTCGCGGTGAGCGGGGTGGGCATCGGGATGGCGATGCCGGTACTGGTGTCGGCGGCGCTCGGCGCGGCACCGCCCTGGCGCGCGGGCATGGCCAGCGGCGCGGTCAACACCTTCCGCCAGCTCGGCTACGCCCTGGGCATCGCGGTCCTCGGCACCGTTTTCGCCGACGCGCTGCACGGCGTGCGCGGGTCCGCCGCGCACCCGGCCGTCTCCCGCCAGGCCGTCTCCCCTCAGGTCGTCAACGCCGCCTATATGGCCGGGCTGAGGGACATCGTGGTGATCTCCGGGCTGGTGGCGGTGGCGGCCGGTCTGCTGGTGCTGGCGGTCGTACGGCGGCGCGCGGGCGACGGCGGGGACGGGAGCGGGCCCGGGGGCGGGAGCGCAGGCGCTCGTGCGGCGGAGGCCGTCGGGCCCGCACCGGCGGATCGGTAGGGGCGGATCAGGGGAGATTTCCGGGTTCCCGGTGCCGGTCCACTACGGGGTGGCCCGGACGGGACCCGGAGAGCGGCGGTGCCTCGTTTCGTCCACGCGGCCGAGGAATCGGCGGCGGGCGGGCCGGATGCTGGAACCGGCCCGCCGACGGAACGAAAGGACGACGCCCATGGCCGCCCGGCATTTACGCCCCGAGACCCCCTCCCCCGCCACCCTCCCTTCCTTGAGCGGGCAGCCGCTCGCCCCGCGCGCCCTGGCGGCGCTCCGCCGCACGACGTTGCTCGTCGGCGGCTATCTCGGCCTCAGCGTCCTCACCCTCGCGGCGGTCGTCGCCCTGCGCGATGACGCCGCGGTGGTGAACGACGCCGTCTGGGTGCGCACCGTCATCGTCGTCGCCAGCGCGGTGGTGATGTTCGTCTCCGCCCGCCGCGCGGCCCGGGGTTCCCGCCCGGCGTACCGCCGCGTGCGGATCCTCTCCGGCGTGATGCTGGTGGCCATCGCGGTGATCCTGGCGATCCCCGGTTCCTTCCCGGCGTGGCTGAAGATCGAGCAGGGGGTCTGCGGGGTCGCCCTGCTCGGCGTCGCGCTGATCGTCAACGGCCGGCAGGTGCGGTCGTCGTTCGCCGCGACGTGACGCGCCGGTGGTCGTACGCCACGACGTGACGCGCCGGTGGTCGTTCGCCGCGACGTGACGCGCCGGTGGTCGTACGCCGCGACGTGACGCGCCGGTGGTCGTTCGCCGCGGCTGGGCGCGCCGGTCAAGGTTCGCCGCGGGACGAGGCGTTTGCCGCGCCCCCAAGACGGCTCTCTGACCTCCCCCCACATGCCTTAGCCCTGGCTCGGGTTGAGCGTCGGGCGCGGCGTACCGTACCCGGGTGACACTCGATGATCTTCGCGCCTTCGTGGCGGTCTGCGAGGCGGGCAATCTCAGTGCCGTCGCCCGTGATCTGGGCTGCACCCAGTCGGCCGTCAGCCAGCGCATCAAGCGCCTGGAACGCGAGACGGGCATCAGGCTCCTGGAACGCCGGCCGCGCGGGGTCGCCCCCACCCAGGCCGGCCGGATCCTCCGGCGCGCCGCGGCGGACGGCCTGAGCGGGCTCGACCTGGCGCTACGTCAACTCGCCGATCTGCGGGCGGGCGACGGCGGCACCGTACGGGTCACCACCGGCGCGACGACCGTACGGCACTTCATGTCCGAGGCCGTGGTCGCCTTCCGCGGCCGCCATCCGCACGTCAACCTGGAGTTCCGGACGGAGAGTTCGAGCCGCCGCTGCTTCGAGGCGGTGGTGGACGGCGACTCCGAACTCGCCTGGATCACGCTCGGGCCACCGGTGCGTGGCATCGAGCAGCATCCGGTGGTCGGGCTGCCGTGGGTGCTCGCCGTACGCAGCGATGATCCGCTGGCCGCGCGGGAGCGGATCGAGCCGGAGGAACTGGCCGTCATCCGGCACATACGGCTGCCGGAGAACTCCACCTCCCGGATGCGGCTCGACGGGCACCTCAGCCATCGGCTCGACGGGGAGCTCGGCCATCGGGAGCCGCCGCACGGGGAAGGTTCCGGCGCCGTGCCGCCGCCGAGCACCACCAGCGTCGCCGACTGGGACACCGCCCTGTTGCTGGCCGAACTCGGCGTCGGCCCCGCGGTCGTCCCCCGGCCCCCGGGCCTCGGGGCCACCGCCCACCCGTCCCTGCGGCTGGTGCCGATCCCCGCGCTGCCGCCGCTCGCCACCGGGTGGGCGGTGCGTCAGTGGGACGCCCTGAGCCCGGCGGCGGTGGCGTTCGCGGAGACCGTCACGGCGTGTCTGGGGCGGCCCGCACCACCGGTTCCTGGATCTCCGTGACCCACTTCTCCTGGTCCGGTGGGCA
Source organism: Streptomyces endophytica (assembly GCF_026153355.1). GTDB lineage: Bacteria > Actinomycetota > Actinomycetes > Streptomycetales > Streptomycetaceae > Streptomyces > Streptomyces endophytica. Next base: position 1,865,469 of record NZ_CP110636.1, read on the forward strand.
CTCCAGGTAGAGCTCGCGGGCGTACCCGGCGGAGCGGTAGCCGTTCGCGTCGATCCAGTGCGCCAGGTTCTGCGCGGTGGGCAGGATGCGGCTCATCGGGCCGCGGTGCACCACCGTGGCGGCGCACTCCAGCCCGGGCAGCGCGACCACGTCGAAGCCGAGGCCGGTCGCGGTGGGGGTGCCGGTGGCCGGGGCCCCCGTCCCGCCGCACCGGGCCCCGGCCCTGGCCAGCGCCTCGGCGGTGACCGTCAGCCCGGCGTGCACGACGACGGCGCCGGGCCCCGGCTCGTCCCCCGTCGCGCTCCCCGCGCTCCCCCGCACGTCCTCGTAGTACGCCAGGCCGGGGCCCGCCGGGGTGACGCCGGCCGCCTCCAGGTGCGCGCACAGCTCGGCGTAGAGCGGCTGGATCACCGGGCCGATGTCCTCGGGCCCGTAGCCGGCGGCGACCCCGCTCAGCTCCGCGAGCAGTACCGTCCCGGTCGGTTTGACCACCACATCGTCGGCAGACATGTGTCCCTCACTCTCGATGGACCGGAGCCTCGCCTCGACCTGCGCCAGCCGTTCGCCGGCCGCCGTCAGCGTCGCCGCCAGCTCCGCCCGGCGCAGCCGCAGCATGCCGCGCAGTTCCGGCACGCTGACCTCCTCGGCCAGGATGGCCCCCACCTGCTGGAGGCTGAATCCGAGGTCCTTGAGCGCGATGATCCGGTTGAGCCGGGCGAGCTGGGCGGCTTCGTAGAAGCGGTAGCCGGTGACGGGGTCGGTACGGGCCGGGCACAGCAGCCCGATCGCGTCGTAGTGGCGCAGCATGCGCGCCGATACGCGGCCGTACTGGGCGAAATCTCCGATGCTGAACATGACGCCTTCCAGTGGAGTGCTTTCCACAGTGTCAAGGTCAAGGACCGTGGTCCACACGATGGGGGACGGCGGTGTTCCACCGTGCCGGGTGCGCGGAACGAGCCGGCGGCCGGCCCGGAACGAGCGGCGATTCGGCCGGCCGGCCCGGAACGAAGCGGCGGTGCGGCCGGATCCACCGCGTCACTCCCGCCCCACAATCGGCCACCGGGCGGCAGCATCGCGTCAAGTAGGGTCCACAACTCGTCAATGACGCGTCAGCGTCCGGCGGAGGGGGCCGTTCCCCGGGCATAGCGTCGGCAGAGCCGAGCCCCGGCATACGCAGCGTCATCCACCGGTCCGGGGCCGCCGATGTCCTGTTCGAGGAGCAACGCCGTGTCCCACCATCTCTACGCGGAAGATCCCGAGCCCTCCGATCGCGTCCCGGCCGGGCCTCTGTTCGTCCCCGTCCGGTCGGGCCCCGCGGGCTGTACGGCCCGCCTGTTCCGCACCCCGCTCGGCGGGCGTACCGCCGTCGGCTTCACCTCGGCCCAACGCCTCGCCGCGGCCCTCGGCGGCGGCCAGCCGTGGGTCAGGCTCTCCGAGCCGGCCCTGCGGGCGCTGGCCGAGCCCCTCGGGGCGACGGCCCTGACCGTCGATCCCCGCCTCACCCCGGAGGCCCCCGCGCCACCCACGCCCCGGGCGCACCACGCGTGCCCCAGGCGGCCCGTGCGGCGGGCGCCTCACACCTGGCCCGGGCGTCCCGTACGCCGCACCTGCGGGCCGTCTGAGAGGGGCGAACACCATGAGCCACAGCACCCTGCCCCGCACCGCCCAGGAGCCCGGCGGCCCGGCACCGTCCGCGACCGCCGGCCCCCTCACCGGCCCGGCCCCGACGCCGTCGCCCGCACCGGCCCCCGCCGCCCACCTGGGGGCCCCGCTGCCCGATCCGCTCCCCGCCCCGCCGCCCGACCCGCTCTCCGTCTGGCCCGGCTCCGCGTTACCGCACGGCCCCGGTGACCTCACCCTCGGCGGCGTCCCGCTGACCGAACTGGCCGACCGCTTCGGCACCCCCGCCTACGTACTGGACGAGGACGAGGTCCGCCACCGCTGCCGCGCCTACCTCCGGGCCTTCCCCGACGCCGACATCTTCTACGCGGCCAAGGCATTCCTGTGCCGCGCCATGATCCACTGGGTGCACGAAGAGGGCCTCGGCCTGGACGTCTGTTCCGCGGGCGAACTGGAACTCGCCGTCACCACCGGCTTCCCGCCCGGGCGGATCGTGCTGCACGGCAACGCCAAGAGCCCGGCGGACCTCCGGGCCGCGCTCCGGCTCGGCGTCGGGCGGATCGTCATCGACTCCACCTCCGAGATCGCCCGGCTGACCGCCGCGGTCCCGGCCGGCACCCGCCAGAAGGTGCTGATCCGGGTCGTCCCGGGAATCGCCGCGGGCGGTCACGCCAAGGTCCGCACCGGGACCGACGACCAGAAGTTCGGGCTGTCGATCGCGGACGGCTCCGCGCAGCACGCCATTACCCGGGTCCTCGGCCAGCCGCGCCTCGAACTCACCGGTCTGCACTGCCACTTGGGCTCCCAGATCACCGCCGCCAAGCCGTATCTGTCGGCCGTACGGCGGCTGGTCGGCCTGCTGGCGCGGATCCGCGAACAGCACGGCGTCACCCTGCCCGAGCTGGACCTCGGCGGCGGGCACGGCGTCGCCTACCGGCCCGGCGAGCCCGCCCTCGACATCGCCGCGCTCGGCGCCCGGATCCGCGCCGAGCTGGTGCGCGGCTGTGCGGCGGCCGGCCTGCCGGTTCCCCGGCTCGCCGTCGAACCGGGCCGCGCGATCATCGGCCCGTCCGGTGTCGTCCTCTACCGGGTGCTGTCCGTCAAGCGCACCGGGACGCACACCTTCGTGGCGGTGGACGGTGGGATGAGCGACAACCCGCGGCCCGCGCTGTACGGGGTGCGCTACGCGCCCCGGCTGGTCGGCCGGGCCTCGTCGGCCGCCCCGGAACGGGTCAGCGTCGTCGGCCGGCACTGCGAGGCCGGCGACGTACTGGCCGCCGACGCCCGGCTGCCCGGCGACCTCCGCCCCGGCGACCTGCTCGCCGTGCCCGTGGCCGGCGCGTACCACCTCTCCATGGCCTCCGGCTACAACCTCGTCGGCCGACCCCCGGTCGTCGCGGTCACCTCGGGCACCGCCCGCCTCCTCGTCCGCCGCGAATCCCTGGCGGACATCCAGGAACGCGACATCGGCCTGTGAGGTCTGTCAGGTCGGTCAGGTCTGACAAGCCTGTGAGGGTTGTGAGATCTGCGAGGTCTGTGAGGTCTGGCTGACTGCCGCTCGCTCTCCGCACGGCAACTGGGTCCGTGGGCCCCGGGACCGCCCCGGGGCCCGCGGACCGTTCGCCGCCACTTGCATGTACCATGAAGCCATATTTGTAGGATGACTGGGCAACTGGCCAACGGGGCAATCGAGCACGCCACTGAGCGGGCGGTCGCGGCCCGGCCAGGCAACGGGAAGGCACGGGACGGCCATGGCACTGCAGGCTGCGGGACGGCGATCCCTCGTGGACACCGTGGTCGACGCGCTGCGGGCCCAGCTGACGGCCGGGGAGTGGCCGGTCGGCTCGCGGATCCCCACCGAGCACGCGCTCGCCGAGCAGTTGCAGGTGGGCCGCAACACCGTGCGCGAGGCCGTCCGGGTGCTCGTACACGCGGGAATGCTGCGGTCGCGGCAGGGCGAGGGCACCTTCGTCGTCTCCACCGCGGACCCGGGCGACATCCTGCGCGGGGTCCGGCGGGCCGGGATCCGTGACGTCCTGGAACTGCGGATCGCACTGGAGGCGGAGGCCGCCCGGCTGGCCGCGCTCCGGCACCGGCCGGACGATCTGGAGCGGATGCGCGCGGCCCTGAACGCCCAGGCCGAGCTGACGGACGCGTCCGGGCAGCCCGGCTCCGGCAGCCTGGAGCTCTACGCCGATCACGACATCGCCTTCCACCAGGCCGTCGTCGACGCCGCCCACAACACCGCGCTGACCGCGACCTACGGCTGGTTCAGCAGCTCCGTACGGGAGGCGCTGGTCAGCGCGCTGGACGACCAGGCGATGCCGAAGATCGTGCACGGCGACCACCGCGCCGTCCTGGACGCGATCGCCGCGGGCGACCCGGACGCCGCGGAGCGGGCCACCCGCGACCTGCTGGAGAAACCGAAACGGGCCGTGGAAGCCCTGCTCGGCGAGCCCCCCACCGCCACCCCGCCCCACTGACCCCGGCTCCGGGCTCCCTCTCTTCTCTCCCTCCCTTCTCACTCCTCTCCCTTCTCTCCGTCTTCCGTAACGCTTGGCGAGGTACATACGCATGTCAGGACCCCGACCCGCTGCTCCGCCCCGCCCGGACGCCCGGCTGATCGACGCCGAAGAGGATCTCGTCGCGGCACCGGCGGTCGTCGCGGCGCGGCGCCGGCTGCGGACCGTTCACCCGGCGCTCGTACTGGCCGGGATCGTGCTCGCCGCGCTCAACATGCGGGCGGCGCTCGCCGGGGTGTCACCGCTGCTCGGGGAGATCGGCACGCACTTCCATCTGCCCGCCACGGTCAGCAGCCTGGTCACCACCATCCCGCTGATCTTCATGGGACTGGGCTCGGTCGTCGCCCCCGTACTGGCCCGGCGCTGGGGCACCGAGACCGTGCTCTGCGGGGCGCTGGTGACGCTGTGCGGCGGCATCGTGCTGCGGATCGCGCCGCCGGTGGTCGCGCTGTTCGCCGGCTGCGCGGTCGTCGGCGCGGCCATCGCCCTGCTGAACGTGCTGATGCCCGGCCTGATCAAGCGGGACTTCCCGGACCGGGCCGCCGGGATGACGGCGCTGTACTCGACCGCGATGATCCTCGGCGCGACCGTCTCCGCCGCCACGGCCGTACCGCTGGAGAGCGCGCTCGGCGGCTGGCAGGGGTCGCTGGTCTCCTGGGCGCTGCTGGCCGCCGTCGCCGCGGCGGTCTGGGTTCCCCAGGCGGTGCTGGCGCGGCGCGGCACCCGGCACGGCACCGCCGCGGCCACGCCCGCGCACCCGGTCGAGCGCGGCCCAAGGCTCGCCCGCTCGCCGCTCGCCTGGCAGGTCACGCTGTTCATGGGCTCGCAGTCGCTGATCGCGTACGTGGTCATCGCCTGGATGCCGACGATCTTCACCGACCACGGGATGAGCAAGGGCGAAGCGGGGCTGGTCTTCGCGTTCAGCACGCTGCTGCAGATGGCCGGTTCGTTCGTGGTGCCGATGCTGGCGGGGCGGATGCGGCGGCAGCGGCTGCTGGGGGTGGCGGTGTCCGCACTGATGGCCTGCGGCGTCGGCGGACTGCTCACGGCGCCGGTGGCGGGCGCCTGGCTGTGGGCGGCGCTGCTCGGCGTCGGGCAGGGCGGCGCGCTGGGGCTGGCCCTGACGATGATGGTGCTGCGCTCCGGCGACGCCCATACGGCCGCCCGCCTCTCCGGCATGGCGCAGACCGGCGGCTACCTCCTCGCCGCCGCCGGCCCGCTCGCCCTCGGCGCCGTCCACCAGACGACCGACGGCTGGACCGTCCCCCTCCTCCTGCTGCTCACCGTCTGCGCAGCCCTGGCCCTCCTCGCCCTGGGCGCCGGCCGCGACCGCCGGATCGGGGACACGGCGACCCACACGGCCTGAGGGCGGGCGCCGCGCCAGGCCGGCGGGGCCCGCCCGCCTGGCCGGGGGCCCGCGTACGACTGGCGTGCCCCGGGGTACGGCAGCCGAACGGGCCGGTGGCGAGGCCCGCCGGGTGGGCGGGCGATGGCGGTTCGGTGAACGATCTCCCTCGTTGGCAACGATCCGGGGGTGGCCCCCCGAGGGCTCGGGGAGTGTGGCTTACCGTGCCCCCATGAGCGATGTTCAGCACACCGTTCGCCGGCCGGGCCCGCGGTTCTCCCGCACCGGCCGGCTCATCGTGGTGGCCGTGCTGGCCGTCCTGGTCGTCGTCGCCGTGGTCCTGGTGACCCGGCTGCTGCGCGAGCGGGCGAACGAGCAGACCTTGACCGTCCCCGAGGGACAGCGGGCCGCCCAGATCTACGCCACCGCCGACAAGGCCCTCCACCTGCCCAGCGGCTCCACGGCGAAGGCCGCCAAGAACGCGCACCTCCCGCTGCCGGCCGAGGCGAAGGGCAACCCCGAGGGCTACCTCTTCCCGGCGACGTATCCGATCCGCTCGGACACCACCCCGGCGTCGCTGCTGTCGTACATGGTCAAGACCGGCAACCAGCGGCTCGCCGAGGACCGCATCACCTCCTACCGGACGGTGGTGATCGCCAGCATCGTGCAGGCGGAGGCCGACCGGCCCGCCGACATGGGCAAGGTCGCGCGCGTGATCGACAACCGGCTGGCCCGGCACATGCCGCTGCAGATGGACTCGACGATCAATTACGCGCTGGGCCGCAGCACGCTCCACACCAGCCACGCCGACACCCGCACCAAGAGCCCGTACAACACCTACCGCTACGAGGGCCTGCCGCCCACTCCGATCGACAACCCCGGAGCGGACGCCCTCAAGGCGGCCGGTGCGCCGCCCGCGGGCGACTGGCTGTACTTCGTCACCGTCAAACCGGGCGACACCCGCTTCACCGCCGACTACCAGGAGCACCTGAAGAACGTGCGGGAGTTCAACGACCGGCAGAAGAACGGCGGCGCCTAGGAAGACGGCCCCGGGGCAGCCGGCGCGGTGTCCTACTCCTCGCCCGCCAGGGTGAGGGCCTTCAGCCGGCGGCCGGCGTACCAGGTCGCGGCGACCGTCAGGGCCGTCAACAGGCCTATCGCCAGGGGGAGTTCGACGTCCGAGGTGATCGCTCCCTCGGCGGCGACCTTCTGACCGATGGCGAGGGCCCACTGCTGGACGCTGAGGGTCCGCGCACCGGGCACGAGGGTGCCGACCAGCGCCTCCCAGACCAGGGCGTAGACCAGCCCGAAGACCACGGCGTGCCGGGTGATCGTGCCGAAGAGGAGGAAGAGCGCGCTGTAGGCGACCGCGGCGACGGCCGCGGACACCGCGTACCCGACCGCTATCTGCTGGCTGTTGCCGTTCAGGAGGAAGCCGGCGAGCAGCACGGGGAGGGCGGAGAAGGCGACCGTGACGCCGATCGCGACCAGGAGTTTGGTGAAGATGATCGTCGACCGGGAGACCGGCTTGGACAGGAGGTAGACCACCGATCCGTCGTCGATCTCCGGCCCGATCGCGCCCGTGCCGGCGATGACGCCGATCAGCGGGACCATCGTGCCCAGGGCGAAACCGCCCAGGATCCCGCCGGCGGTGCTGTCATCGGCGCCGGTCAGGGCCCGGACGGCCACCGCGATGACGAGGAGCAGGGCGGGCAGCACGAAGAGGATCAGGGCCCGCCGCCGGCCGAGCAGGGCTCGGTAGGTGAGCCGGGCGACGGTCGGGTGGAACAGCGAGGCCCGGGGCGCGGCGGCCGGCGCCGGCGGGGCGGTCGGATTGGTCGTGCTCGTGGACATGCGTCAGGGCTCCTTTCAGCCTCAGGCCGCTACGAGGTAGGAGAAGACGGATTCCAGCGATTCGTCGGAGGGCGAGACCGTCAGCAGGCGGATGCCGTGGTCGCGGGCGACGCGCGGCAGGAGTGCGGTGAAGCGGCCGAAGTCGACGGCCTGGATGCGCAGTCCGCCGTCGACGAGATCGACCTCGATCCCGGACGTCGAGGGGTCGGCGATCAGCGCGCCCGCCAGCGCCCGGTCGTCGTCGGACCGGACGAGATAGCGGTGCGGGCGGTCGGTCATCAGCCGGCGGATCTTGCGGAAGTCGCCGGACGCGGCGTGCCGGCCGGCGACCACCACCTCGATGTGCGAGGCGAGTTGCTCGACCTCCTCCAGGATGTGCGAGGAGAACAGGACCGTGCGCCCCTCGTCGCCCATCCGGCGCAGCAGCTCCATCAGCTGCATCCGCTGGCGCGGGTCCATGCCGTTGAACGGCTCGTCGAGCAGCAGCACGGACGGGTCGTGGACCAGTGCGGAGGCCATCTTCACGCGCTGCCGCATGCCCTTGCTGTACGTGGCGATCTTGCGGTCCTGGGCGTATTCCATCTCCACGGTGGCCAGCGCCCGGGCCGCCTCCCGTCGCCCGAGGCCGTGCAACTCGGCGTTGGCCACGACGAATTCGCGCCCGGTGAGGAAGTCGTACATCGCCTCGCGCTCCGGGACAAGGCCGATGTGGCGGTAGATGCCGGCGTTGCGCCAGATCATCGTCCCGTCGAGGGTGACCGAGCCGTTGGAGGGGGCGAGGAAGCCGCCCATCATGTTGATCAGCGTGGACTTGCCGGCGCCGTTGGGGCCGAGCAGACCGGTCACCCCGGGGCCGATGGTCATCGTGATGTCGTTGACGGCCACGACGTTGCCGAACCAGCGCGAGGCGTGGTCGATGTGGAGGGTGCTCATAGACCGGCCTTCCGGTAGCGGCGCATCAGCAGGGCATAGCAGCCGGCGATGGCGATCAGGGTGACGAGGAGGTAGACGAACCCGGCACCGGTCGACGGCGCGAGCCCGTTGGGGAAGGAGCTGCTTCCGCCGAGGAACGTGGACTGCACCCCGTCGATGAGCGTGATGGGCGAGAACAGTCCGAGCCAGCCGACGGCGGACTCGCTGCCCTGGACGAAGGCGATGCCCTGGACCGCGGTCACCGCGCCGTACGGGATGGTGAGGACGGCGATCACGCCGGCGACGCCGAAGCCGCGGCGCGGGGTGAGCGCGGAGACGACCAGCCCTATCCCGGCGAACAGCAGCGACAGCAGCACCACGGAGACGAGTCCTTGGGCGAAGCCCTTGGTCTGGTCGAGGAAGTCCATCTTCGCCAGCAGCGCGCCGATGTAGAGGACCAGCAGCGGGGCGGCGGTGAGGACGAACAGGGCGCTCGCCATCGCCGCGAACTTCGAGGCCACGTAGTCGCCGCGCTCGATGGGGCGGGAGAAATACAGCGGCACGGTCTTGAAGCGCAGGTCCCGGGAGACCGACTGCGGGGCCTGGGCGGCCAGATAGAGGCCGATGACGGCCTGGAGGTAGATGGCGTAGCGGGTGTAGCCGACCGGGAGGCTGCCGGCCTTGGTGAACACCGCGACCGCGACCATGATCGCGGCGGGCAGGCACATCACCGCGAAGAGCAGCATCGGCAGCACCTTGCTCTTGGCCGAGCGGCCGAGGCCGTAGGCGCCGCGCAGGCTCTGCGAGAAGAGCGACCGGCGGGCATAGGCGCGGCCCAGTCGCGGGCCGTCGTAGTGGCGGTAGCCGATGTTGTGGATGGAGGCGCCGGGTGGGGCGGTGGGCGCCGGGGTCATGGGCTCAGGCGACATCGTGGGCGCCTCCTTCCTGGGTGGCGTACGGGGCGCCGGGGGCGCCCGCGGCGGCGGGGGTGGCCTGGGCCCGGTCCGCGTCGCGGAAGACCTCGGCGATCTGGTGGCGGCGCTGTTCCATCCGGATCAGGCCGAGCCCGAGTCCGGCGACGGTGTCCCGCACCAGGTCGTAGGTCTGCTCACCGGCCGCCTCGACGAGCAGGAGGTGGCCGGACGAGGGGAGGCCGGCGGCGCCCGGAGCGCCGGTCGTCACCGCGACGCCGGCGGCGGCCAGGGCCGCGCGCAGCGCCTCGGCGCCGTCCGGGTGGGCCTCGGTGTCCGTGACCTCCACCGCGAGGGAGGCCGTGACCTGCGTGAACTCATCGGTGGCGGAGGACCGCAGCAGCTTGCCGCCGTCGATGACGACGACGTGGTCGCAGGTGCGCTCCAGCTCGCCGAGGAGGTGCGAGGTCACGAGGACGGAGATGCCGAAGTCGGTGTGGACCCGCCGGATCAGGCCGAGCATCTCGTCCCGGCCGGCCGGGTCGAGGCCGTTGGTGGGCTCGTCGAGGAACACCAGCTGCGGGTCGTGGACCAGCGCCTGGGCCAGCTTCACCCGCTGCTTCATGCCCGTCGAATAGCCGCCGATGGGGCGGTAGCGCTCCTCGTAGAGACCGACGTGGCGCAGGGTGTCGGCGGTGCGCTCGCGGGCCGCGGTCGGCGGCAGCCCCGACATCCGGGCCATGTGCACGACGAACTCGGTGGCCGAGACGTCCGGCGGCAGGCAGTCGTGCTCGGGCATGTAGCCGACCCGCTCGCGGATGGCGTTGCCGTCCTTGGCCACGTCCAGGCCGAGGACGCGCGCCGATCCCTCGCTGGCCGGGGCCAGTCCTAGCAGGATCTTGATCAGGGTGGACTTTCCGGCGCCGTTGGCACCCACCAGGCCCGTCACGCCGGGGGCGATGTCAACGGAGAGCCGGTCCAAAGCGGTCACCCGCGGGAACCGCTTGCTCAGGCTTTCGGTCACGATCACAGTCACGTCTTCGACGGTAGTGGCGTCCGCCACACCGGTCGTCAACCCACAAGTCGGTATCGGCATCCCCCTGCGGTATTACGTGCCCGTAGGGGTTCTCCTGCTTTGAGGGGCCCCGCCTCAGGGTCGGGCCCGTAGGGGCGGGCCGCCCGGCTTCCGGCCGCGGGGTTGCGTCGGACCCCTTGACGTCGCCGCCAGTCATTGTCACATTCATCAGTGTCAAGTTACGGGCGCGTACCGCGATGCACGGCTCACGGACGGACGGTTGGCGATGGCCCCAGTCACCACAGCGACCTCAGCAGCAGCCGGAGAACTCACCGCAGAACTCAGGGGGTTCAGAGAGGTCCAGCGGCTCGCCTACGCCTGCGCGGAGGCCGTGGCCGCCCAGCTCAAGCCCGGGATCACCGAGCGCGCGGCGGCGCGGATGCAGCGCGAGTGGCTGCGCGAGCGCGGGGTGCGGGACTGGTTCCACCTGCCGTTCGCCTGGTTCGGCGACCGCACCGCGTTCGTCAACTTCCGGATACCGCTGCAGTTCTTCCCCACCAACCGCGCGCTGGAACCGGGGATGCCCTTCATCCTCGACATGGCCCCCGTCCACCAGGGCTACACCGCCGACATCGGCTACTCCGGCTGCCTCGGCCTCAACCCCGTGCACGACAAGCTGCTCGCCGACCTGGAGGCGCACCGCGAGCTGATCCTGCGCGAGGTCCGCGAACGCCGCCCGCTGCGGGAGATCTACCAGGACGTCGACCGGCTCATGGTGCGGCAGGGCTACGCCAACCGCCACCGCGCCTATCCCTTCGGCGTCATCGCGCACAAGATCGACCGGGTGAAGCAGCGCCGCTGGTCGCCCACCCTCTTCGGCTTCGGCGCCCAGTCCCTCAAGGGCCTCGCCTCCGACGCGCTGCACGGCCACCGGGACGGCTGGTCCCCGCTGTGGAGCCCGTACACCTTCTCCGACCATCCGCCGCAGCCCGGGCTGTGGGCGGTCGAACCCCACCTCGGATTCCGGGGCACCGGCGCGAAGTTCGAGGAGATCCTGGTCGTGACGGACTCCAAGGACCCCCAGGAAAGCGCCTTTTGGCTGGACGACGATCTGCCGCACGTGCGGCGCTGGCAGGAGGAGAAGGCCGCGTGAAGACGGGACGTGGACGGGACGCGGCTGCGGGCCGCGGCGAGGAGCCGGGCCGCACGCAGGGCGGGGCGCAGGACCGCGGATCGGGCCGCGGCCCGGGGCTCGCGGGGGCGCCGGAGCGCTGGGTGCACACCGGCGGCGTGGAGCTGTGCGTCGCCGAGCTGGGCGACCCGGCACACCCCACGGTGGTGCTGGTGCACGGCTACCCGGACAGCAAGGAGGTGTGGTCCGAGGTGGCCCGCGGGCTGGCCGACCGCTTCCATGTGGTGCTCTACGACGTCCGGGGCTGCGGCCGGTCCACCGCCCCGCGGCCGCTGCGCGGCGGCTTCACCCTGGAGAAGCTGACCGACGACTTCCTGGCCGTCGCCGACGCCGTCAGCCCCGACCGCCCGGTGCACGTCGTGGGCCACGACTGGGGCTCGGTACAGGCCTGGGAGTTCGCCACCGTGCGCCGCGCGGAGGGCCGGATCGCCTCCTTCACGTCCATGTCGGGCCCGTCACTGGACCACTTCGGCCACTGGATCAAGAAGCGGATGGTGCGGCCCACCCCACGCCGCGCCGCCCAGCTCCTCAACCAGGGCGCCAAGTCCTGGTACGTCTACCTGCTGCACACACCCGTGCTGCCCGAACTGGCCTGGAAGGGCCCGCTCGGCAAGCGCTGGCCGGGCGTCCTCCAGCGGGTGGAGAAGGTGCCGGCCGGGGACTACCCGACCGCCTCGCTCCCCACCGACGCGGCCCACGGCGCCTGGCTCTACCGCGACAACGTCCGCGCCCGGCTCCGCCGCCCGCGCGCCGACGCCTACGCGCACTGCCCGGTCCAGCTGATCACCCCCACCGGCGACGCCTTCCTCTCCCAGCGGCTCTACGACGACCTGGAGCAGTGGGCGCCGCAGCTCGTCCGCCGCACCCTCCCGGCCAAGCACTGGGTCCCCCGCACCCGCCCCGACCAATTGGTCTCCTGGATCACCGAGTTCGTCACCGCCAAGGAGGAGGGCGACCCGGCGAAGCAGGTCGGCCCGCGCGGCCCGTACGCCGACCGGTTCGGCGGGCAACTGGTGCTGGTGACCGGCGCGGCCAGCGGCATCGGCCGGGCCACCGCGTTCGCCTTCGCGGAGGCCGGCGCCCGGGTGATCGCCGTCGACCGGGACGCGGACGGCGCGGCGCGGACCGCCGAGCTGGCCCGCCTGGTCGGCGCCCCGCAGGCCTGGCCCGAGGTCGTCGACGTCGCGGACGAGGCGGCCATGGAGAAGCTCGCCGACAAGGTCGACGCCGAGTACGGCCCCGTGGACGTGCTGGTGAACAACGCCGGGATCGGCCTGTCCGGCTCCTTCCTCCAGACCACCACCGACGACTGGAAGAAGGTGCTGGACGTCAACCTGTGGGGCGTCATCCACGGCTGCCGGATCTTCGGCAGGCGGATGGCCGACCGCGGTCAGGGCGGCCACATCGTCAACACCGCCTCGGCTGCCGCCTTCCAGCCGTCGAAGATGCTGCCCGCCTACAGCACCTCCAAGGCCGCGGTCCTGATGCTCAGCGAGTGCCTGCGCGCCGAACTGGCCGGGCAGGGCATCGGCGTCTCGGCCATCTGCCCCGGGCTGGTCAACACCGCCATCACCAGCACCGCCCGCTTCGCCGGGGTCTCGGCCGAGGAGGAGAAGCGCCGCCAGGCCAAGGCCGCGCGGATGTACGGGCTGCGCAACTACCCGCCGGAGAAGGTCGCCGACGCCATCCTGCGGGCGGTGGTCCGCAACCAGGCGGTGGTGCCCGTCACCCCCGAGGCCCGCGGCGCCCACCTCCTGTCGCGCTTCGCCCCGCGAGCCTTGCGCGCCCTCGCCCGCATCGAGCCGCGGCTGTAGGCGAGCCCCCGGCCCGCCAGGAGGAGCCCCGGCGACCGGAGATTCCCGAGAGCCGGACCACTGCGCCTGTCAGGAGCCGCGCATGAGTACCTCCCCCTCCAGGAGCAGCACCCGATCACCCCGCGCCGGGTCTCGTTCGACTGGCGTGCGACGCCGCTGCTGTGGATCCCCGACGAGCCCACCGCCACCCACGTCATCAACGTGCTGCACCTGCTGCTGCCGGCCGGGGAGCGGTGGTTCGTCAAGGTCTTCAAGGAGGCCTGCCGCTGGTCCGGGACGAGCAGCTCCTCAAGGACGTCAAGGGCTTCATGGGCCAGGAGGCCACCCACAGCGTCCAGCACTCCTACGTCCTCGACCATCTGGCCCACCAGGGCCTGGACACCGGCTCCTACACCCGGCATGTCGACTTCCTCTTCGAGCGTCTGCTCGGCGACCGGCCGCCGTTCGGCGTCCCCGTCCCGGAACGGGAGTGGCTGCGCTTCCGGCTCTCCCTGGTCGCCGCCATCGAGCAGTTCACCGCGGTGCTCGGGAACTGGGTGCTGGCCGCCGACGGCCTCGACCGGGCCGGGCCCGACCCGGTCATGCTCGACCTGCTGCGCTGGCACGGTGCGGAGGAGGTCGAGCACCGGGCGGTCGCCTTCGACGTGTATCAGCACACCGGCGGCGAGGACCCGGGCCGGTACGCCCGCCGGGTGCTGGGCATGGCCGTCACCGCCCCCGTGCTGCTCCATCTCTGGCTCTGGGGCGCGGCCTACCTCCTCCGGCACGACCCGCAGCTCGCCGCCCGCTCCCGCTACGCGCTGCGGGAGCACAACCGGGCCGTCCGCAAGGGACTGCTCCCCACCTGGCGTGAGCTGGGAGCGGCGATACCGCGCTATCTGCGGCGGTCGTACCATCCCTCGCAGGAAGGGTCGCTGCGCACGGCCGTCGCCTACCTGGCGTCCTCACCGGCCGCCCGGGCCGCGGCGGGCTCGGTGGGCCGCGCGGCCGTCTCGTAACGCGCGGCCGACGGAGGAGGAGCACCGCAGTGACCCAGCAGCAGCCGGCGGCCGCACCCCGCCCGGCCGAGTACCGCATCGACGACCTGGCCCACCTCAGCGGTGCCACGGTTCGGACGATCCGCGCCTACCAGGACCGCGGGCTGCTCCCCCGCCCGGAACGCCGCGGCCGGGCCAACGTCTACGGCACCACCCATCTGGCCCGACTGCGCCAGATCGCCGATCTGCTGGACCGCGGCTACACCCTCGCCAGCATCAAGGAGCTCCTCCAGGCCTGGGACGCCGGCCTCGACCTCGGCGGGGTGCTGGGCCTGGTCGCCGAGATCGACGGCCCGTGGACCGACGAGGAGGCGTCCCGGATCAGCCGCGCCGACCTGGACGCGGCCTTCGGGGGCGCCTCCGACGAGGCGGCGGTCGCCGAGGCCGTCGAGCTGGGTGTCCTGGAACGGCTCCCCGGCCAGGACGACGAGTTCCTCGTGCCCAGCCCGCAGGAGCTCGCCGTCGCCGCCGAGCTGCATTCCGCGGGCGTCCCGCTGCTGGCGATCTCCGCCCATCTCCGGGAGCTGCGCGGCCAGGTGGAACACATCGCCTCGCGCTTCCTGGACTTCACCACCGAGCACGTCTTCCAGCAGTTCCTGGACCATCCGCCCAGCAACGCCGAGGCGGCCGAGGCCGCCGCCCTCGTCCGCCGGCTGCGGCCGCTGGCCCAGCAGACCGTCGACGCCGAACTCGCCCGCGCCATGCGGACCCTGGCCACCCGCTACCTCCGCCGGCACCTCAGCGAGGCACTCCCCGCGGAGAGCCACGGACCGAGGGGCAGCGCCCCCTCGGCACCGGCAGGCTCCGGGCCGGTCACGGACCCCCGTACCGCGACCGACCCGAGCCCTGCTCCCGGCCCCGCCCCCGAGAAGGCGCCGGGCCCCGCGCGAATGCCCGCCACGGCGGCCGGGTCCGATGCCGGCGCCGAGGCGGTGGCGCTGCCCGCCGACGCCGTGGCGGCCGTACGGGACCTGGTGGGCCCCGCACACACCGCGGCGTTCATCGCGGCCGCCGCCCGGCGCGAGGTGCAGGCCCGCACCATGGACGCCTTGCTCCCGGGCGGCCCCCAGGACCCGCCCGAGGGCCCCGCGGACACCGCCCCCCGTGCCGGGCCCCCGCCCGGCACCTGAGCCGGCACCCCCAACGGGCGTGCCACTTCGCGCTTTTCAGGTCTCAAGAAGCATGCGGTCGCGGTTATTCCGCCCCGGAGGGACAAACCTGTCGGGACCTCGCAACGACTCGCCGGCTCAACGTGCCGGGTCCGGCAGCCAGTTGCCGTGGAAGCCGTACGGCACCCGCTGCGGCAGATGGACCGTGGCCACCGGGTCGGCGGATATGTCCTCGGCGTCGAGGACGACCAGATCGCTGGTGTCGGTGGTCGCGTCGTAGACGTAGGTGAGCAGCCAGCCCGGTCCGCCCGGACGGTCGTCCGCCGGGGCGAAGGCCGCCTCGCCCGGGGTGCGGCCCGGACCGAAGTCATGGCGGACGACCGCGCCGGTCTCCAGGTCGTAGCGCAGCAGGGCGCCGGGTATGTGGCCCGTCCCCGGGGCCTCGGCGACGGTGGCGTGGCCGAAGCGGGCCCGCTGCCCCACCAGGCGGTCGTCCACCCGCGGGAACTCGCAGTACTGGTCGTCCAGCTGCTCCTCGGCGACCGTGCCGGAGGCCAGGTCGATCGTCCAGCGCCACAGGCAGGACGGCTGTCTGCCGGTGAAGTCGGGATAGCGGGAGACATGGAGGACGATCCGCTGGTCGCCGTCGTCATGGGCGTTCAGCGCATGGAAGACGTAGCAGGGGTCGATGGGCAGCCAGCGGACCTCGCCGTGCGGGTCGTCCCGGCGCAGGACGCCCAGCCGGGCGCCGTACTCCGGGTCCCAGCGGTAGGGCATCCCGGGGCGGCGGTGGGCGTCGAAGACCATCGGGAGGTCCATGAAGATGACATGGCGCTCGGTCAGATGGAAGTCGTGCATCATCGTGTGCGCCGTGACGTCGATGGGGCGGCTGATCACCAACTCCCCGTCCGCATCGGCCCGGTGGTAGGTCAGATAGGGCGGCTTGGACCCGCCGTATCCGAAGAAGTGCAGCTCGCCGGTGGTCGGGCAGGTCTTGGGGTGCGCGGTCATGGCGGTGGTGAGCCGCCCGCCGAAGTCATGGACGCCCACGGTCTCCAGCTCATGGCCGGGGCGGCAGTCGATTTCGTACGGGAACGACGACTCGACGAGCGCGAGGGTGCGGCCGGCGTGCCGGACGACGTGGGTGTTGGCCACGCCCGCCGACAGATTGCGGCGGCCCTGTGCGTCGCGGGGCGGCACGCCGTCGGTGAAGGTCGAGGTGCGGACCCAGCGGTTGCGGTAGGAGACCGCCCGGCCGCCCTCCAGGCGGAGCCCGTGGACCATGCCGTCACCGAAGAACCAGTGCGGTGTGGCAGCGTCCCGCGGGTTGGGGCCGTTGCGCAGGAACCAGCCGCTGAGCTCGGGCGGCACGGTGCCGGTGACCGGGAGGTCGTAGGCGGTCAGCTCCTCGGCGACCGGGGCGAAGTTGCCGGCCAGGTGCGGAGCGGGGGCATCGGAGGCGGACGGGGTGGTCGGGGAGGTGGTGGTCATGACGCCATGCCTTCCTGGACGCCGCCCTGCGCGGCGGCCTGCTGCTCGAAGCGGGCCCGGGCCCGGTCGGGGTAGCTGGAGGTGAAGCGGACGGGGAGGACGAAGCCGGCGACCTGGATGAGGACCGAGTAGACCGTGTCCAGCTGGTAGGCGGAGACGAGGGCCTGGGCGGTCGCGGTGAGGGTGAAGGAGAGCGCCCACGCGGCGGTGAGCACGACGTTGATGCGGCGGAACAGCGGGGTGTGCCAGACCTCGGGCGGAGCCATCCGGCGCGCGATGCCCATCGTGAAGGGCCGCCGGACCGCTATCGACACCCAGGCGATGAGCGCCAGCCAGCCCATCGAGAGCGCGCTGCCGTACAGCCGCAGGCCGCTGTCGGGGCGGGCGAAGGCCAGCGCGGACAGGGCGGCGAAGAAGACGATCGTGCCGTACTCCAGCACGCGGTAGTCGAGCGAAAGTCCCGCCGCCCGGTCGGCGATGAGCAGCGCGGCGGCCGTCAGCACACCGGCGAGAGCGCCCCACTGCCAGCCGGCCGTGGAAACCCCCGCGAAGACCAGCCACGGCACGAAGCCCCGCAGATAGTTCATGACTCCCCCTCTTCGTCCGCGGCCGCACGACCGGCACCCTTCGCCGTCCGCATCTCCGCCGCACATTCCAACTTCGACATGTCGAATCTAGAAGGTCCTCCTTTGACATGTCAACAGTGGAAGGTAATGTGCCGGTCATGAGCCTGAGACATGCCGTGCTGGGTCTGCTGTCCGAAGCCCCCGCGAGCGGCTACGACCTGATGAAGCTGTTCAACGCCACGCTCTCGATGGTCTGGCCGGCCACGCAGAGCCAGGTGTACGGCGAGCTCGGCAAGCTCACCACCGCCGGCATGGTCGAGGTCACCGCCCACGGACCCCGCGGCCGCAAGGAATACGCGATCACCGACGACGGCCTGACGGAGCTGCGCCACTGGCTCACCAAGGTCGAGCCGAGTGGTCCGCAGCGCGATGACGGCCTGCTGCGCGTCTTCTTCCTCGGCATCGTCACGCCGCTCGAAGCCCAGACCTTCCTTCTCCATCAGGCCGAGCTCGCCGCGCGCACCCGCGCCATGTGCGAGCAGGTCGACGAGAACGCCCAGTGGGACGACGAGATGATTTCGGTCTACGGACGGATCGCCCTGGAGTACGGCCTGCGGATGTCGGCGGCCCAGGAGGAGTGGGCCCGCTGGGCGGCCGAGCAGGTGACCACCGCCAAGGCACGACGGGCCAGCGAGCTCGCGCACGCCCAGCACGAAGGACACGGACGAAGCCACGAAGCGCAGGGAAAGGACGCCGAGGGCCCGCAGGGGGACGAGACCGGCGGGACGTGAATTCGGATGCCTCCGGGGCGCTCGGCGCTGCACCCTGGAGGCATGAACACCCAGCGCTCCGTGCGCCTCTCGAAGTACCTGTCGAAGCATTTGCGCCATAAACCGGAGCGGATCGGCCTCACTCTCGACGCCCAGGGCTGGGTGCCCGTCGACGCCCTGATGCCGGCGGCCGCGGCCCATGGATTCCGGTTCTCGCGGGACGAGTTGGCGGCCGTGGTGGCCGGCAACGACAAACAGCGCTTCACCATCGAGGACGGCCGGATACGCGCCAACCAGGGCCACTCCGTACGGGTGGACCTCGGACTGCCGCCGGCCGAACCTCCCGCGTACCTCTTCCACGGCACGGTGGCGCGCAATGTGGCCGCCATCCAGGAAGCGGGACTCCTGCCGATGGGCCGGCACGCGGTCCACCTCTCACCGGACCGGGACACCGCGACCCGGGTGGGCGCCCGGCGCGGCAAGCCGGTGGTCCTGGCCGTGGACGCGGCGGCGATGCACCGGGCCGGACATGTCTTCCACGTCAGCGCGAACGGCGTCTGGCTCACCGACCGGGTGCCCGCCCGCTTCCTCCGCTTCCCCGGGTGACCGACCCGTCCACCGACCCGTCCACCGACCCGTCCACCGGGTTCACCACCCCGCGGGAGGGGCCACCATCCCGCACGAGGGAGAGCACCACCCCGCCCGAGGATCACAACCCCGGTGCGCCCCATACGGGGAACCACCGCGCCAGGTCCTTCTCGATCGTCAGATCGTCCCCGAGCATCGCCCTGACCTGGAGTTCGAGCGGATTCTCGCGCTTCTCCCCACCGCCCGGCTTCGGTGCGAAGGGATAGAACGTGCCCCTCTTGTAGAGGTAGACCAGCGCCAGCGACCGCTGTCGGTCGTCACGGAAGCCGACCAGCGAACACAGTAGTTGTGGGCCAAAACCCGCCTCCTCCAGGGACGTGTTGACCGCGTGCAGGTCGTTGACCAGGCCCGCCACGTCCTCCGGCGGATGCCGTACGAGCAGCCAGGTGTAGCCGTACGCGTCCTGGGTGAACTCCACCGGCCCGTCCAGCAGGGACCGGGCCTCCTCCTGGATGCGGGCGAACGCGCCGCCCTCCACACTGGCGAAGCACACCGAGCCGAGGCCGGTGGGCGTGAATCCGGCCGCGGCCTGCAGGGTGATCGCGGCGGACGGCAGCGCGAAGAGCTGGTCCAGATCGGGGCGTACCGGCTTGCTGCGGCCGAGGAGGGCGTCCAGAAATCCCATGCGCGGGGTACTCCTTGCTCCTGGAGGGGCCGGCCCGCACCGTCAGGGCGGGCCGGTGATCGTCACGGACGCCTCACGTCCCGAGCTGCGCCGCGATCCGGCCCAGCTGGTCCAGGCGCTGTTCCAGCGTCGGGTGCGAGGACAGCAGCTGGTGGAAGCTCTCCTTGTTGAACGCCGGGGCGAAGAAGAAGGCGTTGTACGGCTGGGCCTTGCGCAGGTCTTCGGTCGGGATCCGGGCGATCTGCCCGGTGACCTTGGTCAGCGCGGCGGCCAGCGCCGAGGGGCGACCGGTCAGCAGCGCGGCCGCGCGGTCGGCGGCCAGTTCGCGGTAACGGGATAGCAGCCGGGTCAGCAGGAAGCTGATCGCGTAGACGACCGCGCTGACCGCGGTGACGATCAGCACGGCGATGGCCGCGTTCTGGTCCCGGTTGTTGCGCCCGACGCCGCTCCACAGGGCGGCGCGGGTGATGATCCCCGCCAGTACGCCGAGGAACGACGCGATGGTCATCACCGCGACATCGCGGTGCGCGACGTGCGAGAGCTCGTGGGCCAGCACGCCCTCCAGCTCCTCCGGCTCCAGCCGCCGGAGCAGGCCCGTGGTGGCGCACACCATCGAGTTCTTCCGGTTGCGGCCGGTGGCGAAGGCGTTCGGCACGTCCGACTCCGCGATCGCGACCCGCGGCTTGGGCATGTCGGCCAGGGCGCACAGCCGGTCCACCGCGCCGTGCAGCACCGGCGCCTGCTCGGGCGTGACCTCGTGTGCCCCCATGCTGAAGGCCGCGATCCGGTCGCTGAACCAGAACTGCGCGACGAACAGGGCTCCCGCGATCAGCAGCACCACCACCCAGGCGCCCTTGAGCAGGACCACCAGCACGCCGACGACCACGACGTACAGCAGCCCGATGAAGAACATCGTCGTGATCATCCGCGAGGTCAGCCCGCGGTCCGGGGCGAATCGGGTCTGTGCCATGGCTCCTCCACGAACACCGCACTTCGCGCAGTGCGCCGGCCCGCTCGCACGCCGTTCTCGCCCGGCGCGCCGCGTCCGCCACACTGCGCCGCTGTCCCGATTCTCCCTCTTCCGGGCTATATACGAGGTAAAGCGGAGGTGAGCGAATGACCGGGCGCGGCGGGTCGGGCCGAGCGGCGGGTTGTGAGAGCCGGGCGGCGGATTTCGCGTGAGAGCCAGGCGGCGTGTTTCACGTGAAACACGCCGCAGCCCGGCCCGCCCCTCCTCGGCCCCGCCCCCTCAGTGCCGAGCTGCTACTCGCCGAGCTGCGCCAGCCCCTCCGTGGCGATCCGCTCGAAGACGTCGAGGTCCGCCGCGAAGAGCGAATCGGCGATCGGCCAGTGGAGGACCAGCTCGTCGAAGCCCAGCGCGGCGTGGTTCCCGGCGAA
This sequence comes from Streptomyces endophytica, assembly GCF_026153355.1. Classification (GTDB taxonomy): domain Bacteria; phylum Actinomycetota; class Actinomycetes; order Streptomycetales; family Streptomycetaceae; genus Streptomyces; species Streptomyces endophytica. The sequence goes on from NZ_CP110636.1 coordinate 1,886,298, forward strand.
GTCCACAAACGCGTCGACGGAGTCCAGCGGCCGGTCCGGGGTGAAGCCGGAGAGCATGATCTTCTCCAGATCGCCGGCATCGCGGCCGATTTCCGCGCAGGCCTTGCCGAGCCGTTCGCACTGCCCGCGGACCGCCTCCAGGGAGTCGGCCGAGCTGCCGCCGCCATTGGAGACCTTGGGGTCGCCGGTCGTCACCCACGCCTGGCCGTACTTGGCCGCGAGCTTCAGGCCGCGCGGCCCGGTCGCGGCCACCGCGAACGGCAGCCGCGGCCGCTGCACACAGCCGGGGATGTTGCGGACCTCGTCCGCGGAGTAGTGCGCACCCTCGTACGAGACCACGTCCTCGGTCAGCAGCCGGTCGAGCAGCGGCACGAACTCGCCGAAGCGGTCCGCCCGCTCCCGCGGCGACCAGGGCTCCTGGCCGAGCGCGGTGGCGTCGAAGCCGTTGCCGCCGGCGCCGATGCCCAGGGTGAACCGGCCGCCGCTGATGTCGTCGAGGGAGATCAGTTCCTTGGCGAGGGTGACCGGGTGCCGGAAGTTCGGTGAGGTGACGAGGGTGCCCAGGCGCAGCCGGGAGGTCGCGGCCGCGGCGGCGGTCAGGGTGGGCAGGGCACCGAACCAGGGCTGGTCGCGGAAGCTCCGCCAGGACAGGTGGTCGTAGGTGTAGGCGGCGTGGAAGCCCAGCTCCTCGGCGCGCTGCCACACCTCCCGTCCACCTTCGGACCAGCGGCGGACGGGAAGTATCACGGTGCTCAGTCGCATGCCATCGAGCGTACGGCCGTCCGGGTGTTCCCCACGATCGCCGCCGGTCACCGCGCACATCCCGCCGCCCTGAGCCGGCACCCCGCCCTGGCCCGTGAGCGGCCGCCCACCCCGTCCTCCGTCCGGCTCCCACACCGGCTCATCCGCGCGACCCACCGCACGCCTGTGCGCACTGGTGCGGGAAGATGGGCCCGTGACTGATGCCTCCGCCACGCCACCCCGGTCGGCCGAACCGGCCGTTGCCCCCGGACCGGCCGTTCCGCCCGAACCGGCCGTCGTGCCCCGGCTGATCGCCACCGATCTCGACGGCACCCTGCTGCACGACGACAAGACGGTGTCCGAGCGGACCATCGCCGCGCTCGCCGCCGCCGAGCGGGCCGGCATCGAGGTGTTCTTCGTCACCGGACGCCCGGCCCGCTGGATGGACGTGGTCAGCGACCATGTGCACGGCCACGGCCTGGCGATCTGCGCGAACGGCGCGGCCGTCGTCGATCTGCACCGCGGCGGCCGGATCGTCGAGGTCAGCCCGCTGGACCAGGCGCTCGCGCGGGAGGTCGTGGACGCGCTGCGCAGCGCCGCGCCCGGCACCTCGTTCGCCGTCGAGCGCACCAGCGGCATCCATTACGAACCGCAGTACCCGCCGCTCCTGCTCGACCCGGCCGCGGTCGTGGCACCGGTCGAGAAGCTGCTGGCAGACGACTTCGTGGCGCCGTTGGGGCCCGACGGGGCGGGCTCCGCAGCCGATGCGGAGCCGCCCGCCTTCCCCGATCAGCCGGTGATCAAGCTGCTCGCGCACCACCCGGACCTCGAACCGGACGCGTTCCTCACGCTGGCCCGGTCGGCCGCGGGCGATCTGGCATCGTTCACCCGCTCCAGCCCCACCGCCCTCCTGGAGATCAGCGGCCCGGGCGTCAGCAAGGCCGGCACGCTGGCCCACTGCTGTGCCGAACGCGGCATCTCCCGGGAGGAGGTCGTCGCCTTCGGGGACATGCCGAACGACATAGAGATGCTGAGCTGGGCCGGCACCTCGTACGCCATGGCCAACGCCCACCCGGAGGTGCTGGCCGCCACGACGGGCCGTACCGCGTCCAACAACGAGGACGGCGTCGCCCTGGTCATCGAGCGGATTCTGCAGCGGTGCGCCGAGCGGAGTGCCGAGCGGGGTGCCGCGCGCCCCTGAGTGACACCGGGCCGGCGCGGCGGCTCACAGCGGCGCCTCCCAGGTCGCGGCTCACAGCGGCGCCTCCCAGGTCACCGTCGTGCCCGCGCCGTCCTCGCCCACCCCGGGCCCGTACGTGCTGGCGCCGCCCAGCGATTCCGCGCGCTTGGCGAGGTTCTGCAGACCGCTGCGACGGCCGCCGGCCGGTATGCCGATGCCGTCGTCGGCGACCGTCAGCCGGACCCCGTCGGTGCCGTCCGGCAGCCGGATCGTCGCGTCCACGACGACCTCGATCCGCGAGGCGTGGGCGTGCCGGAAGGCGTTGGACAGCGCCTCGCGCAGCGCGGCGATCAAGTTCTTGCCGGTCAGCTCGCCGACCCGGGAGTCGACCGGACCGACGAAGTGGGCCGACGGCTGGAAGCCGAGCGGTACGGCGGCGGTGCCGATCTCGCGCAGTACCCGGGTACGCAGGCCCGACGGCGCCTCCACCGGGCTCTGCTGGAGGGCGAAGATCGCGGTCCGGATCTCCTGGATGGTGACGTCCAGTTCGTCGACGGCCTTGCCGATGCCCGCCGCCACCTCCGGGACGACGGACCTGCGCTGCGCGCCCTCCAGCATCATGCCGGTCGCGAAGAGCCGCTGAATGACGAGGTCGTGCAGGTCACGGGCGATCCGGTCGCGGTCCTCGTAGACCGCCAGCCGCTCCCGGTCGCGCTGGGCGTCGGCCAGCACCAGCGCCAGCGCGGCCTGCGCGGCGAACTGGGTGGCCAGCGTCCGCTCGGCGGCGGAGAACGGCCGGGCGCCCCTGGTCCGCGGGGTGGCGAGGGTGCCCAGGACCCGGCCCCCGCTCTTGAGCGGCAGCAGCATGCTGGGGCCGAAACGGGCCGCGATGGCGGTGACCATCCGGGGGTCGCTGGCCGAGTCGTCCACGAACACCGGCTCGCCGTCGAGGAGTTGCCGGGCCACCGGGCTGTCCGGCGGGATGTGCGTCCCGAGGATGCCGGTGGGGTCGTCGGCCGATACGGCGACGATCTCCAGACCGCCCTCGTCGTCGGGCAGCAGCACTATGCCCGCCGCCGAATCCGCCAGCTTCCTGGCCTGCTCGGCCACCACGGCGAGCGCGTCGTCGACGTCGCTGCCCGCGAGGAGTTCGGTCGTGACCGCCACCGAACCGTCGATCCACCGTTCCCGCTGGCGGGTCGCCGCGTACATCCGGGCGTTGCCGATCGCGATGCCCGCCTCCGTGGCGAGCACCCGGACCATGTGCAGGTCCTCCTCGCTGAACTCCCCACCGCCACGCTTCTCGGTCAGGTAGAGGTTGCCGAAGATCTCGCCCTGGACGCGGATCGGCACCCCCAGGAAGGTGCGCATCGGCGGGTGCTCCGGGGGGAAGCCGGCCGAGCGCGGGTCCTGGGTGAGGTCGGCGAGGCGCAGCGGTTTGGGGTCGTGGATGAGCGCGCCGAGCAGCCCCTTGTCGCCGTCCGGCAGCGCGCCGATCCGCTGGTGCTCCCGCGCGCCGACGCCGTACGTCACGAAGTCCGACAGCCCCTCGCGGGCGTCGTCGATGATCCCGATGGCGGCGTAGCGCGCGTCGGCGAGTTCGGCCGCGGTCTGCACGATCCGGTCGAGGGTGATGTGCAGATCGAGCCCCGCGCCGACCGTGCGCATCGCCTCCAGGAGCTGCGGTACCCGGGCGGTCAGCTCGGCGGACAGGCCCTGCAGGCTGCGGGTGGCCTCGGTGGCCTCGTGCATGGGGTCGGGGGCGGGCGGGTCCGTGCGGGCGGCGCGATCCATGCCCTCGAGCCTAATGAGACCCCCCATAAGAGGCCATTTACCTGCAAAAGCGTCAGATTGCCGGTGCCGGCCCGTAGGCCTCGTCCACCGCTCGTTCGCGCTCCAGCATCCGCCGGAACGGGCCGTCGGCCGCGGCCAGCTCCGCCGGACCACCGCGCTGCACGACCCGTCCGCCGTCCAGCACCAGCACCTCGTCGACGGCGTCGAGCCCGGTGAGGCGATGGGTGATCAGGAGCGTCGTGCGGCCCTCGGTCGCGGCCAGCAGATCGGCGGTCAGCGCATCGGCGGTGGCCAGGTCGAGGTGCTCGGCTGGCTCGTCCAGGACGAGCACCGGGAAGTCCGCGAGCAGCGCACGGGCCAGGGCCAGCCGCTGCCGCTGACCGCCGGAGAGCCGGGCGCCGTGCTCGCCGACCATGGTGTCCAGGCCGTCGGGCAGCCCGCGCACCCAGTCGTCGAGCCGGGCCCGGCCGAGCGCGTCCCACAGCACCCGGTCCGCGTCCTCGCCCGGACCGGCGCTCCGGTCCCGCAGGGCCAGCCGGAGGTTCTCCCGCAATGAGCTGTCGAAGAGGTGCGCGTCCTGCGCGCACAGCCCGACCAGCCGCCGGACCGCGTCACCGTCGAGCGCCTGGGCGTCCGTTCCGGCCAGCGTGTACGTGCCCGCCTCCCGGTCCAGGAAGCGCAGCAGCACCTGCGCCAGGGTGGTCTTGCCGGACCCGGACGGGCCGACCACGGCGATCCGGCGGCCGGCCGCCAGCGTGAGGTCCACGCCGTCCAGCGCGGGCCGGCCCTGCCCGGCGTGGCGGGCGGTCAGACCCCGCACGACCAGCGGGAACGGCGTGCCGGGAGCCGTCGCGGGGGCGGCCGGTTCGCGCACCGGTGCGGGCGCGTCCAGCACCTCGAAGACCCGCTCGGCCGCGCGCCGGGTCCGCTGCCGGTACTGCACGGCGAGCGGCAGCCCGGTCACCGCCTCGAACGCGGCGAGCGGGGTGAGCACGACGACCGCCAGCGCCACCCCGTCCAGCCGCCCGGCGTGCACCGCCTGGACGCCGGCGACCGCGGCGGCGGCGACGGTCAGCCCGCACAGCAACGCCGAGAGCCCGGCGCCGGTGCCCGCCACGGTCGCCGACCGGGCCGCGATCCGGGTCAGCTCGCGGTCCGCCCGCCGCACCGCTTCCGTACGGGCCGGCAGCGCGCCGGCCACCGTCAACTCGGCGGTGCCGGTGAGCAGATCGACGACGCGGGTGGCGAGCTTGCCGCGGGCCGGGGCCAGCTGCCGCTCCGCCCGCCGGGCCAGCGCGGCCGAGAGCAGCGGCACCCCGGCGCCCGCGAGCAGCAGCCCGGCGGCCAGGATCGCGCCGGCCTCGGGCAGCAGCCAGCCGGTGAAGCCGACCGCGCCCGCACCGACCAGCGCCGCCGCCCCGGCGGGCAGCAGCCAGCGCAGGAAGTGGTCCTGCACCGCATCGACGTCGGCCACCAGCCGCGAGAGCAGGTCGCCGCGCCGGCGCCCGGCGAGCCCGGCCGGCGCCAGCCGCTCCAGCCGCCGGAAGACGGCGACCCGCACGTCCGCGAGCATGCGGAAGACCGCGTCGTGGGAGACCAGCCGCTCGGCGTACCGGAAGACCGCGCGCCCGATGCCGAACGCCCTGGTCGCGGTCACCGCCACCATCAGGTAGAGCACCGGCGGCTGCTGCGCGGCCCGCGAGATCAGCCAGCCGGACGTGGCCATCAGGCCGACCGCGCTGCCCAGGGCGAGGCTGCCGAGCAGCAGCGCCAGCGCGAACCGGGCCCGCCGGGCCCGCGCCATCCGCCGCAGGCGGGTGGGGGCCGAGGCTCGGGTGGGGGCCAGGTCGAGCCCCTCGCCGGGGTCGGCGGGGCGGTCCGGAGCGGGGGCGGTGGGAACATCCGGGGCGGCGGCCGGGGCCGCGCCGCGGCCCGCCCGTACGCCCGCGTCCACAGCTGCTTCCCGCACGTCGGAAGCGATGTCCGGCAGCCGCACCACCCGGTCGGCCACCGCCAGCAGCGCCGGGCGGTGCACGACGAGCAGCACGGTCCGGCCCGCGGCGAGCCGGCCGACCGCGGCGACGATGGCCTCCTCGGTCGCGCCGTCCAGGCTCGCGGTCGGCTCGTCCAGCAGCAGGATCGGGCGGTCGGCGAGGAAGGCCCGGGCCAGCGCCAGCCGCTGCCGCTGGCCGGCGGAGAGCCCGGCACCGGATTCGCCGAGTCGGGTCGCCAGACCGTCGGGGAGCGCGTCCACGAAGTCCAGGGCACCGGCGTCCGCGAGGGCGGTGCGAACGGCTGCGTCGTCCGCGTCCGGCCGCGCCAGCCGTACGTTCTCGGCGACGGTCCCGGCGAACAGCTGCGGGCGCTGCGGCACCCAGGCGATCCGCTGCCGCCAGCTGTCGGGGGCGAGCCCGGCGATGTCCCGGCCGTCGACCAGGGCCCGACCTTCGGTCGGTGCGGTGAGGCCGAGCAGCACGCTGAGCAGCGTGGACTTGCCCGCACCCGAGGAGCCGACCAGGGCGACGGTCTCGCCGGGCCGGACCTCGAACGAGGTGGCGGGCAGCGAGTCCGCGGTCCGTCCCGGGTGGCGGACCACGAGGTTGTCGACGGTCAGCGCGGTGCCCTCGGGCGCCGGTGCGGTGCCGGGCGTGGGCAGCGGCGCCTCCAGCACGGCGAAGATCTCCTCCGCCGCGGCGAGCCCTTCGGCTGCCGCGTGGTACTGCGCCCCCACCTGCCGCAGCGGCAGATACGCCTCGGGCGCGAGCACCAGCACCATCAGGCCGGTGTACAGATCGAGTTCGCCGTTCACCAGCCGCATGCCGATGCCGACCGCGACCAGGGCCACCGAGATCGTGGCGAGCAGTTCCAGGGCGAACGAGGAGAGGAAGGCGATCCGCAGGGTGCGCAGCGTCGCGCGCCGGTACTCGCCGGTGATGGTGCGGATCGCGGCGGCCTGGGCCTTGGCCCGGCCGAAGACCTTGAGGGTGGGCAGGCCCTCGACGACGTCGAGGAAGTGCCCGGACAGCCGGGCCAGCAGCCGCCACTGGCGGTCCATCCGCGACTGGGTGGCCCAGCCGATGAGGATCATGAACAGCGGATCAACGGCAGCGTGAGCACGATCGTCAGCGCGGAGATCCAGTCGCCGGTGACGATCCGGGCCAGAACCGCGACCGGGACGACGACCGCCAGCCCCAGCTGCGGCAGATAGCGGGAGAAGTAGTCGTCGAGGGCGTCGATGCCGCGGGTGGCGAGCGTGGTCAGTTCGCCGGTGGCCCGCTCCGGACGCTGCCGTGCCGCCCGCTCGACCAGCCGCATCCGCAGCTCGGACTTCACCGTCGCGCTGGCGCGGTGCGCGGCCAGCTCGGTGAGCCAGGAGACCAGGCCACGGCCCACGGACACCGCGGCGAGCAGCGCCAGGGGAGTGGCCAGACCGCCGGGACCGAGGCCGTGCCGGAAGGCACCGACCACGATCTCGGCGATCAGCATCGCCTGGCCGACGACCAGGCCCGCTCCGGCCAGCCCGAGGAGCACCACCGCGATGAGGAAGCCGCGGGTGGCGTGGGCGTAACGGAGCAGGCGCGGGTCGACGGGTTTCACGTGAAACATTCCATCCTGCCGGGGCCGCCCGAAGGGCGGCGTATCGGCTAGTGGGATTCGGCGATGTGCTGGGTGCCGATGCGCTTACGGAACACCCAGTACGTCCAGCCCTGGTAGAGCATCACGAGGGGCGCGGCGATCCCCGCACACCAGGTCATGATCTTCAGGGTGTAGGGGCTGGACGAGGCGTTGCTGACCGTGAGGCTCCAGCTCTCGTTCAGCGTGGACGGCATGACGTTCGGGAAGAGCGTCAGGAACAGCATGGCGACCGCCGCCGCGATGGTGATCCCGGAGAAGGCGAACGCCCACCCCTCGCGCCCGATCCTGTTGGCGCCCAGCGCCGCGACCAGCGCGACCACCGCGACGATCATGGCGATCAGGCTGCTGCCGTCGCCCTTGTCGGCCTGGGTCCAGCCCAGGAAGCCCAGCGCGAGCACGGCGGCGACCAGTCCGAGGACGCCCGCCGTCCTGCGCGCACGTGCCCGGATGTCGCCCACCGTCTTGAGCGAGGCGAAGACCGCGCCGTGGAAGGTGAACAGCGTGAGCGTGACCAGGCCGCCCAGGAGCGCGTACGGATTGAACAGGTCGAGCAGGCCGCCGACGTACTCCTTGTGCGCGTCGATCTTCACCCCGCGCACGATGTTGCCGAACGCCACGCCCCAGAGCACCGCGGGCAGCAGCGAGGTCCAGAAGATCGCGTGCTCCCAGTTGCGCTGCCAGCGCTCCTCGGCCGCTTGGCGCGGTATTCGAAGGCCACGCCGCGCACGATCAGGCAGACCAGGATGACCAGCAGCGGCAGGTAGAAGCCGGAGAACAGGGTGGCGTACCACTCGGGGAAGGCGGCGAAGGTCGCCCCGCCCGCGCTGAGCAGCCAGACCTCGTTGCCGTCCCAGACCGGGCCGATGGTGTTGATCAGTACCCGCTTCTCGCTGCGGTCGCGGGCGAGGAGCTTGGTGAGGACGCCGATCCCGAAGTCGAATCCTTCGAGGAAGAAGTATCCGGTCCACAGGACGGCGATGAGAACGAACCAGACGTCGTGGAGTTGCACGGTCGCCTCCTAGTACGAGAAGGCCATCGGCCGGTCGGCGTCGGCGCTGTCCCCGCCGATCTTGGTGGGCGGGTTGAGGTCGTCGTCGGTGAGCTCGGGGGGCCCGGCCTTGACGTACTTCACCAGCAGCTTGACCTCGACCACGGCGAGGATCGCGTAGAGCGTGGTGAAGACGATCATCGAGGTGAGCACCTCGCCCTGCGAGACGCCGGGGGAGACCGCGTCCGAGGTGCGCAGCACGCCGTAGACGACCCAGGGCTGCCGGCCCGTCTCGGTGAAGATCCAGCCCCACGAGTTGGCGATCAGCGGGAAGCCGAGGGTGACGAAGGCGAGCGACCAGTACCACTTGCTGAGGCGGGCGCCGAGCACCTTGTTCTTGGTGAGCGCGAGCTTCGGTGGTTCCTCGTCGCCCGTGCGCAGTCCGGGCGACAGCCAGAACTTCTTGCGGGTGAGCCAGAGCCCGGCGAGCCCGATGGCGAACGACGACATGCCGAAGCCGATCATCCAGCGGAAGCCCCAGTAGGCGACGGGGATGTTGGGCCGGTAGTCGCCGGGGCCGAACTTCTGCTGCTCGGACCTGTTGACGTCGTTGATGCCGGGGACCGGCGAGGAGAAGTCGTCATGGGCCAAGAACGAGAGCAGGCCGGGTATCTCGATGGCCACCTTGTTGTGGCCCTTCTCCACGTCTCCGTAGGCGAAGACCGAGAACGGCGCCGGCGCCTCCTTGTCCCAGAGCGCCTCGGCGGCGGCCATCTTCATCGGCTGCTGCTTGAACATGACCTTGCCGAGCGTGTCACCGCTGACCGCGGTGAGGATGCCGGCGATGACGAGGGTGATCAGCCCGAGCCGCAGCGAGGTCCGCATGACCTTGATGTGCTTCTTGCGCATCAGGTGGAAGGCGGAGATGCCGACCATGAACGCGGCGCCCGTGAGGAAGGCCGCGGTCAGCGTGTGGAAGACGACGACCAGGGTGGTGTCCTGGGTCAGCACCTTCCAGAAGTCCGTGAGCTCGGCGCGTCCGGTGGTGGCGTTGTACTTGTAGCCCACCGGGTGCTGCATCCAGGAGTTCGCGGCCAGGATGAAGTACGCCGACAGGATCGTGCCTATGGAGACCATCCACATGCAGAAGCAGTGGATCTTCTTGGGCAGCTTGTCCCAGCCGAAGATCCACAGCCCGATGAAGGTCGACTCGAAGAAGAACGCGATCAGCGCCTCGAAGGCCAGCGGGGCACCGAAGACGTCACCGACGAACCGCGAGTAGTCGGACCAGTTCATGCCGAACTGGAACTCCTGCACGATGCCGGTGACGACACCCATCGCGATGTTGATCAGGAACAGCTTGCCCCAGAACTTGGTGGCCCTGAGGTACTGCTGCTTGCCCGTCCGCACCCATGCGGTCTCGAGTCCGGCCACCAGAGCGGCGAGGGAGATCGTCAGGGGGACGAAGAGGAAGTGGTAGACGGTGGTGATGCCGAATTGCCATCGCGCCAGAGTCTCCGGCGCCAAGGCCAGTTCCATGCCGTGCTCCTTACCTCGCCGTTTGCCAACGGCAATGTCCCTTTTGCGTCACACAAAGCGGTAAATACCGGGACGGGCTTGTGAACGCGTTCACATTCACAAGCAATTATCTCCCATGCCCCCTCGGCCTTGGGTAAGGGGGGTACGTGACCGCGGTCACGCTCGAATCCATGGCGTGTGAACGTTTCCGCCGAGGTTGCGGGCCCCTTCTCCGAGTGTGGACGCCCTCTTCCGCAAGCCTTCAACACATTGTTGAATTCATCGCCATGAAGATCCGCATCACCTGGCCCGCCGGGCACTTGACCGCGACCCTCGACGACACCCCGACCGCGGCGGCACTCATGGCCGCCCTCCCGGTCGACGCCACCGCCCACACCTGGGGCGAGGAGGTCTACTTCGACACCGGACTCTCGCCCGCGCTGGAACCCGACGCCCGCCAGGTCGTCGAGGCCGGCACCGTCGCTTTCTGGCCACCCGGGAACGCCCTCGCGCTCCCCTTCGGCCCCACGCCGATCTCCGAGGGCGACGAGCCCCGGCTGGCCTCCCCCTGCAATGTGCTGGGCCGCATCGACGGCGATCCCCGGGCGCTTGCCACCGTCCGCAGCGGTGACCCCATCCACGTACAGAAGGCGTGAGCGGCCCCGCCCACCATGCCGGAGGCCGCGGGTCGACGACCCCGCGGCCTCGACGTGCCACTCCTCTGCAAGGCGTTGCAGAGCCTTCCGGTGCGCCTGCCGGCGCCTTTCAGCCGCTTACAGCGCCTTGCGGAAATCCTCCGCCGCCTGCAGGAACAGATCCATCGCCGCGGTCTCCCCGATCGTGACCCGGACGCCCTCGCCGGCGAACGGCCGCACCACCACGCCGGCCCGCTCACAGGCCGCCGCGAAGTCGGTCGTACGGTCCCCCAGCCGCAGCCAGACGAAGTTGGCCTGGGTCTCGGGCACCGTCCAGCCCTGCCCGAGCAGCCCGTCGACCACCCGCGCCCGCTCGGCCACCAGCGCGTCCACCCGCTCCATCAGGGCCTGCTCGCTGCGCAGCGACGCCACCGCAGCGTCCTGCGCGAGCTGGCTCACCCCGAACGGCACCGCCGTCTTCCGCAGCGCGGCGGCCACCGGCTCGTGCGCGACCGCGAACCCCACCCGCAGCCCCGCCAGGCCGTACGCCTTGGAGAAGGTCCGCAGCACGCAGACATTGGGACGGTCGCGGTAGATCTCGGTCCCGTCCGGCACCTCGGGGTCGCGGATGAACTCGCGGTACGCCTCGTCCAGCACCACCAGGACGTCCCCCGGCACCCGGTCCAGGAACGCCTCCAGCTCCGCACGGCGGACGACCGTGCCGGTGGGGTTGTTGGGGTTGCAGACGAAGATCAGCCGGGTCCGGTCGGTGATCGCGGCGAGCATCGCATCCAGGTCGTGCACCTCACCGGAGGTCAGCGGCACCTGCACGGAGGTGGCCCCGGACACCTGGGTGATGATCGGGTACGCCTCGAACGAGCGCCAGGCGTAGATCACTTCGTCGCCCGGCCCGGCCGTCGACTGGATCAGCTGCTGGGCCACGCCCACCGACCCGGTGCCGGTCGCCAGATGCTCCACCGGCACCGAGAACCGGTCGGCCAGCTCCGCCATCAGGCCCGTGCAGGCCATGTCCGGGTAACGGTTGAAGGCCCCCGCGGCGGTCACCGCGCTCTCCAGGACGCCCGGCAGCGGCGGATAGGGGTTCTCGTTGGAGGACAGCTTGTAGGTGACGGGACCGTCGGCCGGCGCCGGCCGCCCCGGCTTGTAGGTGGGGATGCCGTCCAGCGCCGCACGCAGCTTCGGGGTCTTCTCGCTCACCGCAGGTCCTCCTCGACCGTCCCGTCCATCTCCAATACTGCACACCTTAAGAGGATTGACCCGTTCGGCGGCAGCCCCGGCCGGAACCCGGTCGCCCGGCACGTTCCTCCGCACCCGTGCACCAAGATCACTCGGAAGGGGCCAGCGTGAGACCTTCGGGGCGCGCCCCGCTCGCAGTCGCGCGCCGGTGGCCTACGCCGTGGCGCGCATCCCTCGTCAAGGTGACTTGAGACCTCTTCGAGACCTGAACCGATCGACAGGCCGAGCCGGTGAATCTCCCCCCAAATAGCCTTCTTAGCCCTCAACTTCCTTTGTTTCTAGGGAAACTGACGGTAAATCACCTTGCAGAAACGTGCCTTTCCATCACACCGGTCAACGCCCCGCGAATGGCCCTATCGAGCCCTACTATCGGCTCGCCATGACAGCAGCAGGGAAGCACCAGGTGAGCCGGGCGACCGGTCGCCGGCTGGGGCGGGCGGGCATCCGCGATGTTGCCGCCGCAGCCGGTGTGTCGATCACGACCGTCTCCGACGCGCTCAACGGCAAGGGCCGGCTTCCGGATGCCACCCGTAGCCACGTCCGCGAAGTGGCCGACCGGCTGGGCTACCGCCCGTCCGCAGCCGCCCGCACCCTCCGTACCGGTAAGTCGGGGCTCCTCGGCCTGACCGTGACCACGTACGGGATGAACCTTTCACCTTCACCGAGTTCGCGTACTTCGCGGAGATGGCCAGAGCGGCCACCTCCGCGGCCCTGGCCCGCGGCTACGCGCTGGTCATCCTCCCCGCGACCTCCCGCCACGACGTGTGGTCCAACGTCGCCCTGGACGGCACGGTCGTCATCGACCCCGCCGACGGCGACCCGGTCGTGACCGAACTCGTCCGGCACGGCATCCCGGTGGTCTCCGACGGCCGCCCCGGCGGCGCCCTGCCGGTCACCGGCTGGGTCGACAACGACCACGAGGCCGCCGTCCTCGGCCTGCTCGACCACCTCGCCGACGCCGGCGCCCGCCGCATCGGCCTGCTCACCGGCACCACCACCGACACCTACACCCGCCTCTCGACCACGGCGTATCTGCGCTGGTGCGAGCGGGTCGGACAGGATCCGGTCTACGAGTCGTACCCGGCCCACGACCCGTGCGCGGGCGCGGTGGCCGCCGACCGGCTGCTGGCCCGCCCGGACCGGCCGGACGCCGTCTACGGCCTCTTCGACCCCAACGGCACCGATCTGCTCGCCGCCGCCCGCCGCTACGGCCTGCGCGTCCCGGAGGACCTGCTGCTGGTCTGCTGCAGCGAGTCCACCGTCTACGCCACGACCGAACCGCCGATCACCACGCTCTCCCTCAAGCCGCGCCGGATCGGCACCGCCGTCGTGCAGATCCTCATCGACGCCATCGAGGGTCTCGACACCGGACGCCCGATCGAGCAGGTGATACCGACCGATCTGATCGTGCGCACCTCCTCCCAGCGACGGTCCCCGCGCACGACCGTCAGCCCACCACGAGGACCCGCCGGCGACTGACGTTCCGCCGAACACGAACGAGCGGGCGTGCCGGACGACGCCGGGGCGCCCGCGTTGACGCAGAAAAACTGGATGATCTCGGGAGAAATCAGCCGCGATTGCCGGGCTCCAGTGGATTGACCACCCCCGGGTGCGTCACAACCCGCGACCGGCATTCCTATGATGGGCGCACGACACCGCGGACCGCCGTCGACCAGGCAAGGTCCGAGAGGTGCACGGCGGCGCAACGGTGGAGGGGTCGATGACTCAGGGGCCAGTCAGGGGCCCATGGTGTGGACCATGGGTGGACAAGCTCCGGCGTCCGTTCAACCGCCCGGAATGTCCGCAGGATCCCCCGTGCCACCGGCCGGCCCGCCGCTCCATCTGCCCGCCGGTCCCCCGGTCGCGCCGCCCCCCGCGCCCCCCTCGGTGCCGCCGGCCGCGCCGCCGGTCGAGCTGCCCGAGGACTACACCCCGACCGCGCGCGACCTTCCGGTCGTCACCCCGGGCCGTACCGACACGCTCATCGACCAGCCGTCCGTCGCGCCGGTCCCCGAGCCGGCCAACGGCTCCGACGCGCCCGAGGGCATGGGCCCCCTGTACGTCGTCGGCGATGTGCACGGCTACTACGACGAGCTGCGCGAGGCGCTGGCCGCCGAGGGCCTGATCGACGCCGACGGCAGCTGGGCGGCCGGCAACGCCCGCCTGTGGTTCCTCGGCGACTTCACCGACCGCGGCCCGGACGGCATCGGCGTGATCGACCTGGTCATGCAGCTGTCCGCGGAGGCCGCGGCGGCCGGTGGCTACTGCAAGGCCCTGATGGGCAATCACGAGCTGCTGCTGCTGGGCGCCAAGCGGTTCGGCGACACCCCCGTGCAGTCCGGTGCCGGCACCGCCTCGTTCCAGGCCGCCTGGCTCCTCAACGGCGGCCAGAAGACCGACATGGACCGCCTGGAGGACCACCACCTGCAGTGGATGGCCCGACTGGACGCCGTGATGGAGGAGGACGGGCATCTGCTCGTGCACTCCGACACCACCGCCTACCTCGACTACGGCGACTCCATCGAGGCCGTCAACGACACCGTCCACGACGTCCTCACCCGCAGCGACGCCGACGAAGTCTGGGACCTCTTCCGGAAGTTCACCAAGCGCTTCGCCTTCCGCGACGAGTCCGGCTCGCAGGCCGTGCGCGAACTCCTCGACGCCTACGGCGGCGACCGTGTCGTGCACGGCCACAGCCCGATCCCGTACCTCCTGGGCGAGGTCGGCACGGAGGACGGCGAGGGCGACGGCATCGCCGTCGACGGTCCGCACGTCTACGCCGACGGGCTGGCCATCGCCATGGACGGCGGCATCACGATGGCCGGAAAGCTGCTGGTCGTCCAACTCCCCCTGACTGGCTGAGCGTTCCCGGGGCAGGTATCCCCCCGACCGGCGGGACGGCCGGTACGGGGCGGGAACGAGGGGAGACACCGGCGGAATCCGGTCGGGCGGTTACTCAATTTCCGCAAACTCTCTGTCACCCCGTACCGGAGTCGCTCTACCATCGGTCTATCCGTAGCAGGCTCTCCTCCGTTTCCGCCCACTGCCCGGCCCACGCCGGCCGTACGGCCCTACGGAGCATCGGGGGATGCACATGAACAGCGCTCCGCACCTGCTGAACGAGGACCGCGCGGAATTCGCGCGGCTCCTTGATGAGGCGCTGCGTACCGCGGAATACCGCCCGGACGACCTCACCGCCGCCACGGGAAAGCATCTGAACAACGAGCAGTTGCGCACGATGGCGCTCAGCGCGACCACCGCCATCGCCGCCTGCGCGACGGCCGAATATCAGCGCTATGTCCAGCTCCGTGCCGAGCTGCGGACACCGGCACCGGCCGCATCCGGCCCGGCGTCCGGCCCCGTGACGCCCGTCGGGGAGCACGAGGAGCACGAGGAGGGCGACGACGGGGGAACGGGACCGGCCACCGACCCGGCCGTCATCGGGGCCGGAAACACCGGTGCCGGGCTGGCGGCGGTGGTCACCGTGCTCGCCCCGGTCCTCGCCGGTATCGCCGCCGTGCTCTTCCTCGTCATCGGCTACGTCCTGCGCGCGGTCAGCCCCGACAAGTCGCTGGCGCAGCCGCTGATCAGCGTCGGCTGGGTGTTCGCGGCGCTCGCCGCGGCCGGCTCCCTGGTCGCGATGACCTGCCTGGTCGTCACCGCACTGCGCAACGGCCCGTCCGCCGAGTCCGCCAGAGTGGACGAGCTGTACGAGGCCCTGGACCAGGCCCGGGAGGCGTGGCGGCGCGCCCTGTTGGAACGCGGACTGCTGCCCTTTCTGCGCGAGGCGCTCGCCGACCCCACGGCCACTCCTGACGACGACCCGGTCCACTACGTCCCCCGCCGCACCCCGGTCTCCGAGAGCCGCATCCCGACCCTCGGTTACTCCCGTCCCGAGTTCACCAGCCCGGAAAGCGGCTCGTCGGCCTCCCGCCCGCGCTACTCCAGCCCGGACTTCACCAGCCCGGATTACGAGGGGCCGGACGAGGAGGCGGACTAGGCACCGGGGCGGACGACGGGGCGGATCAGGACCCGGGACCACGGGCGGACCAGGACCCGGGGCGACGGAATCGGTGGGGGAGGCGGAGGTGGGGGCCCTGTTTGGGCCCCCACCACACGCCGTCAGCCGATCAGTCCGCCAGCGGCAGGTACACCCGGTTCCCGGCTGCCGCGAACTCCTTCGACTTCTCCAGCATCCCCGCCTCGACCTCCTCGGGCGTGGCGTCCGCGTCGCCGCCGAACTGCTCCGTGATGCTCCTGCTGATCTTCATGGAGCAGAACTTCGGCCCGCACATCGAGCAGAAGTGCGCTGTCTTGGCCGGCTCGGCGGGCAGCGTCTCGTCGTGGAAGGCGCGTGCCGTGTCCGGGTCGAGGGCCAGGTTGAACTGGTCCTCCCAGCGGAACTCGAAGCGCGCGTCGGAGAGCGCGTCGTCCCATTCCTGGGCGCCCGGGTGCCCCTTGGCCAGGTCCGCCGCATGGGCCGCGATCTTGTACGTGATCACGCCGGTCTTGACGTCATCGCGGTCCGGTAGGCCCAGGTGCTCCTTGGGCGTGACGTAGCAGAGCATCGCGGTGCCCCACCAGGCGATCATCGCCGCGCCGATACCGGAGGTGATGTGGTCGTAGGCGGGCGCGATGTCGGTGGTCAGCGGGCCGAGCGTGTAGAACGGCGCCTCCTCGCAGATCTCTTGCTGGAGGTCGATGTTCTCCTTGATCTTGTGCATCGGGACGTGGCCCGGGCCCTCGATCATGGTCTGTACGCCGTGCCGCTTGGCGATGGTGTTCAGCTCGCCGAGCGTCTTCAGCTCCGCGAACTGCGCCTCGTCGTTGGCGTCCGCGATGGAGCCGGGACGCAGGCCGTCACCGAGCGAGTAGGTCACGTCGTAGGAGGCGAGGATCTCGCAGAGCTCCTCGAAGTGCGTGTAGAGGAACGACTCCTTGTGGTGCGCCAGACACCACGCGGCCATGATCGAGCCGCCGCGGGAGACGATGCCGGTCTTGCGGCGGGCGGTGAGCGGGACGTAGCGGAGCAGCACACCGGCGTGCACCGTCATGTAGTCCACGCCCTGCTCGGCCTGCTCGATGACGGTGTCCTTGTAGATCTCCCAGGTCAGCTCCTCCGCCTTGCCGTCGACCTTCTCCAGCGCCTGGTAGAGCGGGACGGTGCCGATCGGGACGGGGGAGTTGCGCAGCACCCACTCGCGGGTGGTGTGGATGTTGCGGCCGGTGGAGAGGTCCATGACCGTGTCCGCGCCCCAGCGCGTCGCCCAGGTCATCTTCTCCACCTCCTCCTCGATGGAGGAAGTGACCGCCGAATTACCGATGTTGGCGTTCACCTTCACCAGGAAGTTCTTACCGATGATCATCGGCTCGATCTCCGGGTGGTTGACGTTGGCCGGCAGCACCGCCCGCCCCGCCGCGATCTCGTCGCGTACGAACTCGGGGCTCACGTTCTCGCGGAGGGCGACGTACTCCATCTCCGCGGTGATCTCACCGCGCCGCGCGTACGCGAGCTGGGTGACCGCGACGCCGTCACGGCCGCGGCGCGGCTGGCGCGGGCGGCCGGGGAAGACCGCGTCGAGGTTCTTGAGGCCGCCGCGCGTGAGGTGTGCTTGAGGCCGTCGTCCTCCGGCCGCAGGGGCCGGCCCGCGTACTCCTCGGTGTCGCCGCGGGCGATGATCCAGTTCTCCCGCAGCGGCGCCAGGCCACGGCGGACGTCGGTTTCGATGTTCGGGTCGGTATACGGCCCTGACGTGTCGTAGAGCGTCACGTCCTTGCCGTTGGTGAGGTGCACTCGCCGGACCGGTACCCGCAGGTCCGGGCGCGATCCGGAGACATAGCCCTTGTGCCAGCCGATCTCCTTCGGCTCGCCGCTGGCACCGCTTCCGCTTTCGGGCGTGCGTGCATCCTGCAGAGTCATAAGACCCAACTCCCTACGCCGGCATTACCCGGTAACAGGTTCGGCGGTCGACGCAGCCGTATCCGTCCGCTGGTGTTTTCACGTGAAACACAGCTGGGACGAAGGTCAGCGCCCTCTCAGCCCGGTGCTCCGAGCTCCCGCGATTGCAAAGGTGGCACCACGGTAGCGGCCGATGCCGCGGAGTGAACAGGGGGCCCGTCGGAACGAAGCGCCGATAGCGGAACAGAGCGCCGACAGCGGCCGCCCGTCGTGCGAGGGCAGCCGGACATCTTGCAATGATCGGGCGGTGAGCACTCACGAGCCCCACCTTCAGCCCGGCCCGCCCCAGCCTGGTCCGCAGTCCGGGCCGCCCCAGCCTGGTCCGCAGTCCGGACCGCCACGGCCTGGTCCACAGGCCGGCGTGCAGGCTGGTCAGCAGGCCGGCCGGCATGGGGGTGAGGGCGAGGACGGGCCCAGCCGTGGCCACGGGCACAACGATGGGCACGGGCACAGTCATGGCCACGGGCATGGCCACAACCACGGGCATGGCCACGGGCCGGCCGCGCCCGTCTCCCGGCATCTGCGCAAGGTGATCGCGGCGGTGCTCATTCCGTTCGCGGCCGCGGTGGCGGTCGGCCTGGTCGTGCTCTGGCCGGGCGGTGCGCCCCGCACAAACCGTCCGGGGTGGGCTTCGACCAGCCCACGGAACGGGCCCGCGTGATCAAGGTGGCGGAGGTGAACTGTGCGGACGTACATGCCGAGCAGCAGCCCCAGCCACCGTCGCCGACCGGGCAGCAGCCAACCGGGGAGCGGCGAAGGGAAAGCCCTGCCAGCAGGCGACGATCAAGGTCACCACGGGCGAGAACGCCGGACGCACCTTCCAGACGGTGGTGACGCCGGACGCGCTCCGGCACTACTCCACCGGGCAGGACGTCGTGGTGGCCTACTCCCCCAAGGCGCCGAAGGAACTCCAGTACTCGGTCAGCGATGTCGACCGGTCCGTGCCGATGTGGATCCTGGCGGGGATCTTCGCCCTGGCGGTCATCGTCGTGGGGCGGCTGCGCGGGGTGCTGGCGCTGGTGGCACTGGCAGCCAGCTTCGTCGTCCTGACGCTGTTCATCCTGCCGGCGATCCTGCAGGGCTCCGATCCGCTGGTGGTCGCGGTGGTCGGGGGCAGCGCGATCATGCTGATCGCGCTGTACATGTGCCACGGCCTGACGGCCCGCACCTCGGTCGCGGTGCTGGGCACCCTCGCCTCGCTGCTGCTGATCGGGCTGCTGGGGTCGGTGTTCATCAACTGGGCGCTGCTGACCGGCAATACGGACGACACCACGGGCCTGGTACACGGCCTCTATCCGAACATCGAGATCCGCGGTCTGCTGCTGGCGGGGATCATCATCGGCTCGCTGGGCGTGCTCGACGATGTGACGGTCACCCAGACCGCGGCGATCTGGGAACTACGGGAGGCCGACCCGTCGGCCGGCTGGCGGAAGCTGTACGGCGCGGCGATGCGGATCGGCCGGGACCACATCGCCTCCGTCGTCAACACCCTCGTACTGGCCTACGCGGGCGCCGCCCTGCCGTTGCTTTTGCTGTTTTCGATCGCACAGAGCAGCGTCAGCACGGTCGCCACGAGCGAGGTCGTCGCCGAGGAAATCGTCCGCACCCTGGTGGGCAGCATCGGCCTGGTGGCCTCGGTCCCCCTGACGACGCTACTGGCGGCCCTGGTCGTCGCAGCAGACCGCAAAAAGCCGGGCAGGCGGGGCACGGGGGCCCCACCGCAAACCCCTGGCACGCGAGGCCCCGCCACCCCGCCGGGTATCCCCGGAACGCGGAGTGCGGCAGCCCCACCGGACCCCTACGGGACGCAGGAGACGACCGGGGCATCAGGGCAAACGAGAGCCACCCCCCGCGCCGGCTCCGGTCACCGCGGAGGCCGCGGCAGACGACGTAGGCGGTGAGCAGGGCGGGGCGGGAGCCGGGAGCTGGGGCTTGAGGCCCGGAGGCCAGAGACGCGGGAGCCCCAGAACGCGGTGCACCCACGGACGCGGAAACCCGGAACCCGGGGACGCGAGTACGAGGGCACGAGGGCCCCAAAGCTCGGGACGCGAGCACGCGGGACGCGGCCGACTCGGCCGACTCGGGCGACTCGGGCGACTCGGGCGACTCGGGCGACTCGGGCGACTCGGGCGACTCGGGCAGGCAGGCAGGCGGTCAGGCGGGCGGCGGGCGGGCGGGCGGGCGGCGGGCGGGGGGCGGGCGCAACTGGGTGGGTGCGGCTGGGGTCGTGGCCACGTAGTCGCGGACCAGGCCCACGGCAAGTGGGCTCGCACCAGGGCCGCAGCCAGTCGGGAACGCACCGGGTCACACGGTCAGGCACGGTCAGGTGGGTACGCACCGGGACGCAACCAGACAGGGGCGAAACCCGGGCCGCAGCCAGGTGGGAACGAACCGAGCCGCCGCCAGGTGGGTACGGACTGGGGTCACAGCCAGAGGGGATGAACCGGGGCCGCAGTAGGCCGGCGCGACCGGGATCGCGGCCAAGTGGGCGCGACCCGCGGTCGGGGGCGGTTGGGCACGGCCGGTGGGACGCGGGCGGGTCAGCCGGCGGGAGCCTCCGTGAGGATCTGGTCCAGCACCGCTTCCAGGGTGTCACAGACCTCTTCCTTGCCCAGCGGGACGAGCCGGTCCGTACGGTCCAGGAAGGCGACCAGGGGCGCCGCACTGACCCGGAACAGGGCGCGCTCGAGGCCCACTTGAAGGCTGATGAAGACGTCGCTGAGGTGCGCGGGCCCGGCCGGTTCGATCCGCACATCACCCTCACCGGACGGCCGACTCAGCCCGTCCAGCAGCAGCTCACGACCGAACGCCCAGGTCACGGGCGCATCGCCGGGCAGGTCGAAGGTGAGACGGACGGCATACGGATCGGCGCTGTCGAAGTCGAGATCCACCGGGATCCGGAACGAAAGCTCCTCGGAGACGACGAAGCTCATGATCACTTCTGCCTGAACTGTGTCGGTCATCAACCACTGCCCCGCACTTGATCGGAGATGGCCGGGAAACATCCCCCATAGCCCTATTGACGCCATCGTCGGCCAGGCGCAGGCAGATCACAAGGAGTGAGTTTTCAGATACTGATAGAGAAGGCGAGTGTCGTTAGTGTCGCCTCCGCCATTTTTCGTAGTCGATCCGTAACGGACCGCAATCGATGCAGTTCTTCCGCCGGCAGGGAGACCGCCAGGGCCGCCGCGGCGGCGCCGACCTGGACGGGAATGGCCGAACAGACCGTGCCGAGGGCATATTCCTGGCGCTCGTAGGCGACCTGCTCGCGACGCACCGTATCCAGGCGGCGCAGCAGATCGTCCTCGGTTTCCAGGGAGAACGGGGTTATGGACTGCATGGGATAGCGGGCCAGATGCTCCTTCCTCGTCGCGTCGTCAAGCTGAGCGAGCAGACATTGCCCGATCGCGTGGGCGTGGGCGGTGCTGCGGAAGTCGACCCACTCCTCCACGGGTGGCCGTTCCGGGTCGTCGGTCACCGCCACGACCTCGACTTCACCCTCGCGGTAGACGGCGAAGTAGACGGCGGCCCCCAACTCCCGGCCCGCGAGTGCCAGCGCCTCCGAGATCTGGGCCCGCTGCCGGCGCCTGGCTCCTGCCCGGCCGATGGCTTCGGCCGCCTCCCCGAAGACGAACACGCCGTTCTCCCGGCGCAGATACCCCTCGTGGGTCAGGGTCCGCAGCAGGTGGTACGTCGTCGGCAGCGGCAGCCCGGTCTCTCTGGCGAGTTGTTTGGCGGGCGCCCCGTCCTCGTGCGCCCCCACCGCTTCCAGCAACCGGAGCGCCCGCTGCACCGATCCGATCAGGGTGGGGTGAGAGCCGGATTCGCCATTCGCCATTGCCAACGCCAACCCCCAGGTTCCGCGCGCCACGGGCCCGGGCACCCCGGTCGCGGGAACCGCTCCCGCGCCCGCATGCGTCTCCCGTCCCCCGGTGACACCCGTCCCGGCCTCGCCTCATGCAGCGCCTCCCGAACCTCACCCTCCGCATCACGACATCCGCGCGCCACCGCCCGGGCATCACGGTCCGGGCGTCACCGTTCGAACGTCAACATGCGGAACGTCACCATCCGGAAGACGTCTGCGGACCGCACTCTAGCTCCGCCCGTCGCGTCGATAGGCCGAAAGCCGGGGGAGTTAACCCGCCTGGCCCAGCGGCGATCACGAGGGGAGTTGATGCGGCGGGGGTGGTCGCGTTCGCCCCTTGCCGGGCAGGGCACCGCCATCCGGGACCACCTCGGTCCCGTCCCGACCTTCATGTAGGCCACCTCGTCCAGGCTCCACATCGCCCGTACCCAGGTCGCCCGTACCCACTCCGCCCGAGGCAACGCCCGCCCAGGGCCACGTCGGTGCCTGGCGGCGCCCGCGTCTGACGAGGTTCGTGCCTGGCGGTGTCCGTGCCTGGCGGTGTGCATGCCTGGCGGTGTGCATGCCTGGCGGTGTGCGTCCGAGGTCACGCCCGCCACAGGCTCACGCCCGTCCGGGGTCGCGCCCGCGGGT
Source organism: Streptomyces endophytica (assembly GCF_026153355.1). GTDB lineage: Bacteria > Actinomycetota > Actinomycetes > Streptomycetales > Streptomycetaceae > Streptomyces > Streptomyces endophytica. Next base: position 1,908,504 of record NZ_CP110636.1, read on the forward strand.
CGCGCCCGTCACGTCCGTCACGTCCGTCCGGGGATCACGTTCGCCCGTAGTCATGTCCGTAGTCACGTCCGTCCAAGGTCGCGTTCGGTTCGGAGCGCGCCTTCGCCTTCGGCGATCCTCGTCCCGGGCCCGCCGTGGCAGGTGGTCGCCCGCCCGGGCAAGCGGATGCCCGGGGGCGGACCACTACGAGGGAGCGGGTGCCCGGGTGGGCGACTGCTGAGGGGAGAGCTGCCGCCCGCAAGTGAGCGCCCGGGCGAAGGACGCACACACGCGCGGCCGCCGCGGTGGCGGCGGCCGGCGGCGCAGACCCGTGGCTTACCAGTCGGTCTTCGACGAGGACGACGACGAGCCGGTGAAGCGGCGGACCAGGTAGATGACCCCCGCGATCAGAGCCGCCGCTATGAGGACCTTGAACAGCAGGCCGATCAGGAAGTGGAGCGCGGAGGCGATCAGGCCGCCGAACACCACGATCAGGACGACGGCACCACAACCCAGGTGACCCACCACGGAAGTCCGGTGAATATCCCCTTACCAGCCACTGCTCTGCCCTGCTTTCTGTCGGTCGCGCTGTCTGTACCGTTGTCCGTACCGCGCTATCTGTCCGGTGCGCTGCGTTCAGCGCCGATGGCACCGTCCGCGGGCCGCGCTCCTGCCGCTTCAGGCTCTTCCATCACCCACGATGCTAGGGCGCCGGACACCGCCGTGGGGGCCTCGTATCCCCGGCTCGACCCTGACTCGTCCCCTACGGGTTCGGGGCCCCGACCCTTAGCTCTCAGGAGGAGAGAAGACCACCATCACCCGCAGATCCTCGCTGATGTGATGGAACTTGTGGGGTACCCCGGCCGGCACATAGACGACGCTGCCACGCGCCACCTGCTCCGTTTCCGCCCCGACGGTGATCAATCCCCGGCCGCTGACGACGAGGTACACCTCGTCCTGCGCGTGCGGCTGCTGCGGATCGATGCTGCCGGCGTCCAGCGCGTACAGCCCGACCGACATGTTGCGTTCCCGGATGAACTGCAGATACGCGCCGTCGTTCGCGACCCGCTCTGCTTCCAGTTCCTCCAGCCTGAAAGCCTTCATGCCGTTCGCACCCCTCTGATGATTCACACTCGTCTGCGACGATCTCACCATGAAGCATTTTCTGGTCAAGACGATCGCCAACGCCGCGGCGCTTGCCGTGGCCATCTGGCTACTCAAGGACATCACGCTGACCGGCGAGAACACCGGCCGCAAGATACTCACCCTGATCCTCGTGGCGCTGATCTTCGGGTTGGTCAACTTCATCGTGAAGCCCGTCGTGAAGCTGCTGTCCCTCCCCTTGTTCATCCTCACCCTCGGCCTGATCACGCTGGTCGTGAACGCGCTGATGCTGCTTTTGACCTCCTGGCTCGCGGGCAAGGCCGACCTCGCCTTCCATGTGAACGGCTTCTGGACGGCTGTGCTCGGTGGCGTGATCGTCTCGGTCGTCTCCTGGGCGATGCACGTGATCCTTCCCGACGAGGACTGACCGTTGACCGTTCCGTACCGCGTCTGCTTCGTCTGCACCGCAACATCTGCCGGTCGCCGATGGCGGAGTCCGTCTTCCGCGCCCGGGTCGCGGAAGACGGACTCGGCGGCCTGGTGGAGGTGGACAGCGCGGGCACCGGCGGCTGGCACGAGGGCGACGGTGCCGATCCGCGCACGGTCGCCGTCCTGCGTGCCGCCGGCTACCCGACCGCCCACACCGCCCGGCAGTTCCGCTCCTCCTGGTTCGCCCGCCTCGACCTCGTGATCGCCCTCGACTCCGGCCATCTGCGCGAACTCCGCAGGCTGGCCCCCACACCGCAGGACGCCGCCAAGGTGCGCCTGCTGCGTTCGTTCGCGGTGCGGGCCGCCGCCGACCTCGACGTCCCGGACCCGTACTACGGCGGCTTCGAAGGCTTCGAGGAGTGCCTGGAGATGATCGAGGCGGCGAGCGACGGCCTGCTGGCCGAGGTCCGCACCGCGCTCACCCAACGGACGCTGCTCCCGGCGCGCACACCGGAGCCCGACGACCGACGCCCCGCGCAGGGCCCGTACCACCCGCAGGAGAAGGAGAGCGCATGACGGGCGACGGCACCCGCGCCGTACGAGCCGGGCTCCCGGAGCCGGAGGCCTTCGAACCGGCGCTGCCCGGACCGGTGTTCGCGGCCCACTACCACCTCCCCGGCGACGCCTCCGGCCCGTACACCTACGGCCGCGACACCAACCCGACGTGGACCCATCTGGAACGCGCCATCGGGGAGCTGGAGTCCCCGGACGGCACCGCGCACACCGTCGCGTTCGCCTCCGGGATGGCGGCGATCAGCGCCGTCCTCTTCTCCCAGCTGCGTTCCGGCGATGCCGTCGTGCTGCCCAGCGACGGCTATCAGCTGCTGCCCGCCGTCCGGGCCCGGCTGGAGAGCTACGGCATCGAGGTCCGTACGGCCCCGACCGCACACGACGCCCAACTCGACGTGCTGGACGGCGCCCGGCTGCTGTGGATCGAGACACCCTCCAACCCCGGCCTCGATGTGTGTGATGTCCGCCGGCTCGCCGACGAGGCTCACCGGCGCGGCGCCCTGGTCGCGGTCGACAACACCCTCGCCACGCCGCTCGGCCAGCGCCCGCTGGACCTCGGGGCGGACTTCTCGGTCGCCAGCGGCACCAAGGCACTGACCGGGCACGGCGACGTCCTGCTCGGCTATGTCAGCACCCGCGACGCCGCGCTGGCCGATGCCGTACGGCAGTGGCGCAAGACCGTGGGCGCGATCCCCGGCCCATGGAGAGCTGGCTGGCGCACCGCTCGCTGGCCACCCTCGCGCTACGCGTCCGCCAGCAGTCGGCCGGCGCCCTGGCGCTCGCCACCGCACTGGCCGACCGTCCCGAGGTCACCGGCCTGCGCCACCCCGGCTTGCCGGCCGACCCGGCCCACCCGCTCGCCGCGCGCCAGATGCGCCCCGGGCATTTCGGCTCCGTGGTGTCCTTCACCCTCCCGGACAGGGCCCACGCGGAACGCTTCCTGGCCGCCCTCACCCTGGTCGACGACGCCACGAGCTTCGGCGGTGTGCGCTCCACCGCCGAACGCCGGGCCCGCTGGGGCGGCGACGCCGTTCCCGAGGGCTTCATCCGCTTCTCGGTCGGCATCGAGGACCCGGACGATCTGATCGCGGACGTCCTCCGCGCCTTGGACACCGCCCACGCGGGCGATGCGAGCAGTGCAGGTAGTGCGGGCGGTGCGGGCAACGCGGGATGATCTGCCACTAGCGGCGGAATCGGCTCACGCGAACTGGCCTGACGCTGGCACTGGCGCTGGCGCTGGCGCTGGCGGCGAGAGTCGGAACGGCCAGCTTCCGAACAGCCAGTCCCCGAACGGGCGGTCCCCCAACGGCCAGTCCCGGGGCATCACATGAGAGGGCCGGCAGGGTATCCCCCCTCGTCACCCTGCCGGCCGCGGTTGCGTGGTGCGCGCCGCCACGTGTTTCACGTGAAACCGAATGTTTCACGTGAAACCAACCGCTCGAACAAGGCTAGTTGACTGAGCGTCAGTGTCCAATCACGCTAGAGACACAGCCCTATCCGCAATTTTATGGCTGGCCCGCGACCAGGCTTCCGAGGGACGCAGGAGGTACGGGATGGATCTGGCTCTGCTGCGCACCTTCGTCACGGTGCACCGAGCCGGTTCCTTCACCCGCGCTGCGGCGTTACTCGGGCTCTCCCAGCCCGCCGTGACCAGCCAGATTCGCTCGCTGGAACGCCAGTTGGGGCGTCCGCTGTTCCTCCGCTGCGCCCGTGGCGTCACACCGACCACCTTCGGCGACGAGCTCGCCCACAAAGTGGCACCGCACCTCGACGCGCTCACCGAGATCACCGAGGCCGGCCTCGACCGGGAATCCGTCACCCGCACCCTGCACCTCGCCGGGCCACCGGAATTCATGGCCCGACGCGCGCTTCCCGCACTGGCTCCGCTCATCCCCCAGGGCCTCTCCCTACGCACCGCCTTCGGCTCCGCGGACGAGCTGTTGACCGGGCTGGCGGCCGGCCACCACGACCTGACCGTCACCACCACCCGGCCACGCGGCGGGCTGCTGACCGCTACCGCGCTGTGCGACGAGGAGCACGTACTGATCGCCGCGCCGTCCTGGTCGGCGCAGTTCGGCGGCCCGGACGCGCTGCAGGCGGGCGGCGTCCGCGTACTGGATTCCGTACCGCTCGTCGAGGTCCACGAGAGCCTGCCGATGATCGCCCGCTACTGGGCCGAGGTCTTCGACGCCAAGCCCGCGGCGTCCGCCGCCGTCATCACCGCCGATCTCCGCGCGGTGCTGGCGTGTGTGACGGCCGGGGCGGGGCTGGCCGTGCTGCCGCGCTACCTGTGCGCCGAGGCACTCGCGTGCGGCGAGGTCGTGGCGCTGCTCGATCCTCCGGTGCCCCCGCTGCGCACCTACTTCCTCGCCGTGCGGACCGGAACGCTGGGCCTGCCGCATATCGCCCGGGCTCACGAGTGGCTGCTGCGGTCCGCGGTCGACTGGTGACGAGCTGCGGGCATCGGTCGGCCGGCGGCGAGCCGCCGGGGGCCGGTGGACCGATGACGAGCTGCGGTGGCCCATGGACCGGTGAGGAGCCGCGGTGCCCCGGTGACTGGTGGTGGAGGGGCGGGGGTTTCACCAGGGCGTGGTTGCGGCATCTGTCGACTATGACCGTACGGCCAGTCGTCAAACGCACCGCCCGCGCGATTCTGCTCGACGGCGAGGACCTGATTCTGATCAAACGCACCAAGCCGGGACGGGCCCCGTACTGGATCACCCTGGTGGCGGCGTTGAGCCGGAGGACGCCACGGTTGTCGACGCGCTCCACCGCGAGCTGGACGAAGAGCTGGGCGCCAAGATCAAGGACGTGGTTCCGGTCTTCGTCGACACCGTCGAGCACTTCAGTGACGGCGGGGTGGACGGCGTGAAGGTCCAGCACTTCTTCGTCTGCCGGCTCGACTCCATGGATCCCACTCGCCGGCACGGCCCCGAGGTCGACGAGCCGTGCGGCGACTACGAGATCGTGCGGGTGCCGTTCACCCGCGTCGGCATCGCCTCCGTCGAGGTCGTTCCGCTGTCGTTGCGGCACTATCTGGACGGCAACATCGAGGGCGTACGGGCGATGCACGCGCCGGATCTGGGGTGAGCCGGGAGGCTGGCCTGCGCTGAGCCCGGCCCGGGGTGAGCCCAGGGTGCAGGACCCGCGGCCGGGTTGGCACCTCAGCTGTCGCGTCGGCCGAACCAGCCGCGGAACTCCGGCTCGTCCTCCGCCGGCCGACGCGGCTGGGCACGCGCCAGCACCCGCTCAACCCGGTCGAGGAACTCCGCGTTCAGCTCCCCCACGAAGTCGTCCCGGCCCGGGGCGGCGGCCGCCCGGGCACTGGACGATGAGCCGGTCTCGGCGATCCGGGAGGGACGGCCGGGTGTCGCGGTGCCGTCCAGTGCTGAACCGTTTCCGTTTCCGCTCGCGGCCCCGATTCCGTTTCCGGGCACGATTCCGTTTTCGTTTCCGGTCCCGTGCGCCACCGGTGCCTCGCCGGGGCGTCCTCGTGCAAGCCGCCCCGGAGGTGTTCGTTCTTGCGCTCCGGGCGGCGGAAGGGCGCTCGGTCGTCCGCCTCGGCCGCCGCGTCGAAGAAGTCACCGCCCTTCCGCTTGAAGTCGTCGGTGCCCCAGGCCCGCGCCCCGCGCTGCTGCGGCGGGACCTTCTGCAGATGCGGAATGTGCTTGGCGCAGTGGATGTACGCCTCCTCGACCTCGACCACGACCCACAACTGGGCGCGCCGGCCGGGGACCGGATCGACCGGCAGAGCGGGATGGCCGGCCCGCATCTCCTCGTCCATCACCACCCGGGCCCGCCCGTTGACGTGCAGGCCGATGCGGTCCCGGGTGAAGTCGACCATCAGGATGCCGAGGCGGGGGTTCTCCGAGATATTGCCGATGGATGCCATGACGCCATTGCCCCGGTATTCCGGGTACGCCAGCGTGCGCGCGTCGAGCACCTGCACAAATCCGGGTGGACCGGCACGGAACGTTGCATCGCATTCGCCGTGCCGGTCGGCCGTGGACAGGAAGAACATCTCCTGCCGACCGACGAACTCCCGCATACGGGCATTGAGGTGGTCCAGCACCTGGTCGCGGTAGAAGCGGTCGGCGCGCTCGGTCGTACCGAGTCTCTGCTGCACCAGGTGCTCGCCGTCGCTCCCGGGGCGCTCTCCTTGCGGCATACCCCGCATACCCCGCGCCTCCCCTGTCGGCCCGTATTCGCCGTGCTCTGCCAAGACCTCAATCCCCTACCGAGACCAGCTCTTCCACCGAGTCGTGCCGTATACGGTCGGACGGAATGCCGACCCCCACCAAAGCGTCCACACCGCTGCGGATCAAGCCCGGCGGCCCGGAAAGATATGCGTCGTATTCCCGGAACGGACCGTATTGCCGCACTGCATCGGGGAGTTGACCGGTCTCGCTGCTGGTTCCGCCGCGGACCGCGGGTCCGGTGGCGACGACCGGGCGGACCGAGAGCCACTGGTGGGTCTGCTCCAGTCGCAGCATGGTGTCGAGGTCGTAGAGGTCGTGGTCGCTGCGAGCGCCGTAGAACACCTCGACCGGGCGCCGGATGCCGTGGTCGGCGACGTCCTCGATCAGGGCCTTGATGGGCGCGATGCCGGTGCCGCCGCCGACGCACAGCAGGCCGTTGCGGGTGGTGTGGTCGACGGTCATCGAACCGGCCGGTGCGCCGAGCCGGAGGACGTCGCCGGGCGGGCGCGGTGCACCATCGCGTTGGAGACCCAGCCGGCCGGTACCGCCTTCACGTGGAAGGAGAGCAGACCGTCGGAACGCGGCGCCGAGGCGAAGGAGTAGTGCCGCCAGACCCGCGGCCACCAGGGCGTTTCTATGCTGGTGTACTGCCCGGCGAGGAACGGGTACGGCTGGTCCGGACGGACCGTGACCACCGCGATCTCCGGCGTGCGCAGCTCGTGCGAGACGACCTCGGCCTGCCACCAGGCGGGCGCCACGGCCTCGTTCTCGGCGGCCGCGTCGATCATGATCTGGGAGATCGCGGTGTACGCGCGCACCCACGCGGCCTCGGTTTCCGGGCCCAACTGGTGGTGGCGTAACGGGCGAGCGCGATGAGCAGGCACTCGCCGACCGCGGGTAGTGGTCGGGCTGGGTGCCGTATTTGCGGTGGCCGCGGCCGAGGTTGGCGAGGTAGCCGGTGAGCACCTCGGTGTCGTCGACGTGCGTGGCCGCGGTGAGCAGCGCCTTGAACAGCCGGTCGCGCTGGGTGTCCATCGAGGCCGGGAAGAGGGCCCGCAGATCCGGGTGCTGGACGAAGAGCAGCGCGTAGAAGTACGAGGTGACCTTGTCGGCCACGGGCTCGATCTCGGCCATGGTGCGACGGATGAGGATCGCGTCGGGCGAAGCGGACGCCTCGGACACGGTGGCTTCGAGCGCGGCGAGGGAGGGCTGGGGGCGGGGGGAACGGGGGAGCGGGGGGAGCAGCGGCGGTACCGGGGGTGGGGTGTGCGTGAGGGGGCTGTTGGGGTGGGGATGTTGCTGAGGGGGCTGTTGGCGGTGGGATGTTGCCGGTGGGGGTGCTGGGGCCGGTGGTGCCGGGGCCAGCCGCGCCGCGGTGGGGATCACCGGGGCCGGGGGTGGCGCTGTGGGTGGGCGCCGCTGTCGTGTGGCGCGCCGCTTGATGGACGGGCTCGGGCTCATGGCCACGGGCGGCGCCACGCTCCCATACGGACGGACGGGGCGGCGACGGCTCCATGGGCGGGCGGCGCGCGGCCTCCGCAGCCGGCTGGCCGGTGATCTCTGCGGCGGGCTGACCGGTGGGCTCCGGGGCCGGCCGACGGACGGGCTCCGGGGCCGGATGACGGGTGGATTCCGGAGCCGGATGACGAACTGGCTCGCCATAGGGGCGGGAGGGGCCCCGGTATGCCGGGGCGGGGTCGCCGTACGGGCGGCGGGGCCCCCGTACGCGGGGTCGGGTTCGCCGTACGCGGGGTCGGGTTCGCCGAACGGGTTGGGGGGCTCGCGGTGCGGCTGGGAGCCTGCGGCGGCTCCGTCCCACGGTCGGCGGCGGTACCTACCGGCCGGATCGGGTTGACCGGCCGACTGGTATCCGCTCCGGTCGTTCGGAGGGTGCGGAACGTTCGAGGCATGCGGGGAGCTCGGGACGTTCGGCGCATTACGGCCGTCCGGTACGCCGTGGTAGTTCGCGTTCGCCTTGTTCGCCGCGGTAGTGGCGTTGGTCCCGCTGGTCGGGTTGGTTGCGATAGGCGTGTTCGCTGCGCTCGCCTTGTTCGCCGTGATGGGCACGTTCGTCCCGGTCGCTGGGCTCACCCGGCCGTTGGCCTCGCCCCAGCCTTCAGGCTCGGCCCGGCCGCTTCCGTAGGGAGCGTTCCCGTCCAGGCCGTCCCGGTCCCGGCCGTCCCGGCGCTGACTGTCCTGAGTGCCCGGATCCTGGTGGTCCCGGGCATCCTGTCGCTCCGGCTGTTCCCCGGAGGACTTCTTCGCCGGCGGAGTGAACCAACCCCAATCGCCGCTGCTGCCGCCAGAAGAGCCGCTATCGGCCGATGTGGTGGTCGGAGCGTCCATGGTCTGCCTCGCCTCGAACGTCTTTCGGTCGTCTTCGCACTTCCGTAGACCGGAACTGCCCGGAATTCCCCCGCCCTGACCGGAATTCTTAATCGACTCAAGCGATTCCGGCAACACCCGCTAAAGCGGACAAATCTCACTCCCCTGCGACAATGTGGAGCAGATGCCGCGTCAACAGCATGCCACCCAGCCCACCACAACGGACAAACAGCCGGAAGTCCGGGTGTCACGGGCCACTTCACCGCTACGCTGACAAGCTTTGCCCGCGTCCTTGCATGCCCGCGGAAGCCCTCACCCCGCCAAGCCGGACTCGACCATACCGGCAGTAGTTGAAACCACAAGCCCTGATCTTGGAACACTCCGCACGCCCCTCCGATATCCGCGATCCTCAGCACAGAGCGCATTTTTCGCGCACACACGGGTGAATCAGCCGCGGAAAGCACGGAATTACCCGCCGGTACGGACCAATGCGTATGCCTCCCGCAGATCACGCCCCGTGTAGGCAAATGAAGCCAGGTCACTGACGTGGTGATCGGCATTCACCGCCACGGACCGGGGCACCGCCGCGAACAGTGCGGTGTCCGACATGGAGTCGCCGTACGCCACGCAGTCGTCACGGGTCAACCCGTACTGCACGCAGAGTTCGTCTGCGATCCGCACCTTCGCCGCCGACGAGAGGATGCCGGCCGGATTCACCGGCCGCCTGATCGGCACGGCGGGCCAGCGTGAACCGTGCGCCGTGTCGGCCCCCCAGTCCAGCAGCCGCTCGACGAAGAAGCCGGGCGAGAGGGAAATCACCGCGCACCGTTCGCCGCGGGTACGGATATCGGCCCAGACCTCCCGAATTCCGGCGAGCCAGGGTGCGCCCTCGAAGGCGGCGGCCACTTGAAGTTCGGTCAGCTCGGCGGCCCAGAGGTCGCAGGCCAACTGCGCGAACTGCACCGGCGTCAGCTCCGCCGTGGCGAACCGGCGCTCCAACTCGGCGATCTCCCGGTCGAGACCGAGCTGCCGCGATATCTCCACGGCGGCCGCGGACCCGTACAGCAAGGTCCCGTCCATATCGAACAGATGCAGCGTCCCCATGCCGGGGAGCGTAACCACTGCACGATCACGGGGGCAGGGGGCAGGGGGCAGGGGGCAGCTGCGGGTCCGGGCGGGGCGAGGGTCGGGGCGAAGTGGGGGCGGGCGAGGTGAGGGAGGGCCGAGGTAGAGGGGGAGGGTGGAGGGGTCCGGGGCCGGGGCCGGAGCCGGGTCTGGGGCCAGAGCCGGGCAAGGGAGACGTCAGGTCGGACAGCGAGGCGACTCGGGCATTGAGAGGCAGTGGGATGGCGACGGCCGCGAACCGCCACCGCCGCAACCGCACCCGCACCCGCACCCGCGGGCCGGATGCGGGCCTATGTGGGCCGTACTCAGGGACGCGTATACGCGGATACTCCCGGCGGCAGATGTACGACACGGGCCCGGCCACGACCGTGGACCGTATGCAGCAGCTCAGCCGGCCCGCCCGCCGGGCCCTCCTCGTCCTCCATGTCGCCGCATCCGTCAGCTGGCTCGGTGTCACGCTCGGGCTGCTGGCGCTCAGCATCACGGGCTGGACCACCAGCTCCCCCGAGATGGCAGCCGTCGCCTACCGTGCGATGAAGGTCTTCGGTGACTGGCTGGTCCTCCCCCTCGCCTTCAGTGCGCTGGTCACCGGTCTGGTGCTGTCGCTGGGCACCCCCTGGGGACTGGCCCGGCACCGCTGGGTCTACGTCAAGTTCTGGCTGACGCTCGTCACGGTGCTGCTGTCGGTCTTCTCACTCCGTCCGGGCATCGATCGTCTCGCCGCCGAAGCCACCACCGGCATCCCGGCCCCCGACATCGGCCTCGTCATCGCACCCGCGGTCGCCTCGGCCACCTACTTCTTCCTCACCGCGATCTCCGTCCTCAAGCCCTGGGGACCGACCCGCCTCGGCCGCCGACTTCGCGAGGACCGGGCGGCCGGGGCCCGCGCCCGCCGGGTGCCGGGGAACGGCCGGGCGGGCAGGGGCGTCAGCTGACGGGCGGGCACGGGCGTCAGCAGACGGGCGGCCGGTCGGCCGTTTCATCCCCCGCTCAGTCCAGTCCCGCTCCGGCTCACTCCAGCTCACCCCAGCTCACTCCAGGCCCGCCTCCGCTATCGCGCTGAGGACGATCTGGTGGTCCTGGTCGGGGGCGCCGCCGCCGAAGCCGATCGCGCCGATCAGCCGCCCGTCACGGTGGAGTGGCACCCCGCCCGCGAGGAAGAGCAGCGGCCGGTCCAGCGCGGTGGGCAGCGTGTGGAAGAGGCCGTCGGGCCGTACCAGCTCGACCAGGTCGGCGGTCGGCGCATCCAGCTGGAGGGCGGTGAAGGCCTTGCGGGTGCTGGTCTCCCCGGAGATCAGCACGGCCGCATCGTCCCTACGGAAGCCGAGCAGATGCCCGCCCGCGTCCAGAACGCTGACGCTGCCCCGCACCTCGGTGCCCTCGGCCGCCCGCACGGCGGCCTCGATGAGGCTCTCCGCATCGCGGGTGGTGAGCGGACGCACGACGGGCGCGCCGCTGTCGGCGGGGGAGGCGGCATTGGGGCCGGTGGTGGAAGAGGAGGCGGTGGAGGAGGGCGAGGCCGTGGAGGAAGGTGAGGTGCTCATGAGGGGTTCCTTGTGGGGTTTCTTGCGGGATTCCTTGCGACGTTCCTTGCAAGGTTTCTTGTGGGGCTTCTTGCGGGGCTTCTTGCGGGGCTGCACTGCCCGTGCGGAGCAGTCGGTCGGTCGGTGTACCTCAGCCGTACGGGGCCGCCGCGGGTATCAGAGGTGCGCCGCTGCCATGGGCTCGTCGGCGACCGTGGTGGAGCCGCCCGCGGCCACCACCTGGCCACGGCCCGTCTGACGCCGCTCCAGGGCGGAGGCGAATATCGCCACACCGAGCGCGGCGGCGGTCATCAGCGCACCGACCCAGTTGGGTGCGGTGTAGCCGAGGCCGGCCGAGATGACCAGCCCGCCGAGCCAAGCGGCCAGCGCATTGCCGAAGTTGAAGGCCGCGATGTTGCCGGCCGAGGCGAGCGTGGGCGCGGCGGCCGCCTGGTCCATGACCCGCTTCTGCAGCGGCGGCACGGTCGCGAAGCCGAAGATGCCGATCAGTGCGATGGTGATCGTCGCGGCGATCTTGTTGTGCGCGGTGAAGTTGAACGCGGCCAGCGAGAGCGCCAGGCCGGTCATCGACACGTACAGCATCGGCATCATGGCGCGGTCGGTGAAACGGCCGGAGACCAGGTTTCCCCCGACCATGCCGAGGCCGAAGATCGCCGTCAGCCAGATGACGGAGGACGGGGCGAAGCCGGTGACCTCGGTCATCATCGAGGCGAGGTAGGTGACCGCGGCGAAGACACCGCCGAAGCCGAGGACCGTCATCAGCATCGCCAGACCGACCTGCGGGTTGCGGAAGACCGCGAGCTCGCTACCGAGGCGCGAGGCGGCCTTCGCCTGCTGCGCCGGGATCAGCTTGATGATGCCCAGCAGGCCGATCACGCCGAGCGCGGTGATGGCGTAGAAGGTGGTCCGCCAGCCGAACTGCTGGCTGAGCATCGTGCCGGCCGGCACGCCCACGACGTTGGCGACGGTCAGGCCGCTGAACATGAGCGAGATGGCGGCGGCGCGCTTCTGGGGGGCGACGAGGTCGGCGGCAACGATGGCGCCGATGCCGAAGAACGCGCCGTGCGTGAACGCGGAGACGATCCGGCCGGCGAGCATGATCCAGAAGCTGGGTGCGAGCGCCGTGAGCAGGTTGCCCACGATGAACAGGCCCATCAGCACCATCAGCATCTGCTTGCGCGTGAAGCGCGTGCCGAGCGCCGTCATCAGCGGGGCGCCGATGACCACGCCGAGGGCGTAGAGGGTGGTCGCGTATCCGGCGAGGGGGATGGAGACATCGAAGCCGGCCGCCATGTCGGGCAGCAGGCCCATGACCGCGAACTCGGTCGTTCCGATCCCGAAAGCACCGATGGCAAGAGCCAGGAGTGCGAGAGGCATGACGGATCCCTTCGAATGATTGCGTCCGTCCCTTACGAGCGTCCACAATAATTGCAGACGCGGGTTAATTGCAAGCGCTGGATATTTCGATGGTGTCCTATCCTGGGTCGTGCGCCCCATGAGGAGGTCTTCGATGACGCAGCAGACGCGCGAGAAGCAGAAAGCTCGGCCGCAGACGGAGGCCGCGAGAGCAGGCGCCCCGCAGGTGGAGGCCACGGGATCGGAGGTCCCGGTGACCGCGGTGGCCCCGGAGACCGGGCCCGGCTGCCCGCCGGCGGCCACCCCCGCCCTGGCTCAGGGCTGGTGCGCGCTCTCGGCTCTGCACAGCCGCATCGAGTCGCACATCGAGCGCGCTCTGCAGGCGCAGCACGACCTCAGCGTCCGCGAGTTCTCGGTTCTCAACGTGCTCAGCGAGCAGCACGACGGGCCGGGCGGTCATCTGCGGATGAACCAGGTCGCGGACTCGGTCGTACTCAGCCAGAGCGCCACCACCCGCCTCGTGACCCGCCTGGAGGACCGCGGTCTGCTGTCCCGCTACCTGTGCCCCGACGACCGACGTGGCATTTATACGAATGTCACGGCTGACGGGCTGGCCCTCCTGGTGGAGGCCCGGCCGACGCATGACGGGGCCCTCTGCGAGGCCCTGCAGGAGGCCGCACAGCGGCCCGAGCTGGCGCCGCTGGTCACGGCGGTTCAGACCCTCGCCCCGTCACAGGACTGACCAGCGGCCAGGTCGGCGCGGCGGAGATGCCGAGGCATAGGGTCGCGCCCATGAGCGACATCGAGATACGCCGCGCCACCGAGGCCGACCTGCCCGCCATCGTCGCGATGCTTGCCGACGACCCGTTGGGCGCCACCCGGGAATCGCCGGACGACCTGGCTCCGTACGTCGCCGCCTACACGGCACTGGCCGCCGACCCGAACCAGCACCTGATCGTCGCGGCGCGCGAAGGACGGACGATCGGAACGCTCCAGCTCACGGTCATCCCCGGGCTGTCCCGGCGCGGCGCCACCCGGTCGATCGTCGAGGGCGTACGCGTCCACCGCGAGGGACGCGGCAGCGGCCTCGGCACCCAGCTCATCGAGTGGGCCATCGCCGAATCACGCGCGCTGGGCTGCGGGATGGTGCAACTGACCTCTGACGCCACCCGCGTCGATGCCCACCGCTTCTACGAGCGCCTCGGCTTCGAGGCCTCCCACCTGGGATTCAAGCTGATGCTCTGAACGGGGGACGGGGTCACATCCGCCGGGTGCGGCCCCTTGCCCGGTGTGCCCGCTGCCGGCAGGCCCCGCCGCAGTAGCGCGCGGGTCGGCCGGTGCGCGCGGGTTCGATCACCGTCCCGCACTCCACACAGCACGTTTCGTTACGCTTTCCGGGCGAACCAGGCAGTTTCGTTACGGTGTCATGGGTGCGCAGCGCATCACACATCAGCGCCGTCATCCGGCCCGGCGCCCCGCCGTCCGTGTCCGATCCGGACCGGGCCTGCTCCATGGAGAGACAGCCCACCAGCAGCGCCTTGAGGTCGGCGATCCCGACGTCCAGCCGTACCTTGCCGGCGAGTTGGGCTCTGGTGAGCAAGGATTCCAGCGCCTCGTCGAAGTCCCGCCCGGCCTCCGGTGACGGCGCGAAGCGTCCCGTGCCGGCCGCCTCCAGCGCGTCACACAGCGCCTTGTTCCGTGACGCGAGGCGCACCACCGAGGACAGGTAGCGGAAGAAGACCTCGCCGGGGTCGTCGACATCCACCAAGTCCCTTGCGGTGTCCGTGAAGAGCTCGATCCGCTCGACTACGGCTGCCCTGAACAGGGCTTCCTTGGAAGGGAAATGGCGGTAGACGGTGCCCGCGCCGACCCCTGCCCGGCGGGCGATCTCGCCGAGCGGCACCCCCAACCCCTGTTCCTCGAAGGCCGATCGGGCCGCCTGGAGCACGAGCGCCCTGTTGCGCCGTGCATCAGAGCGCGCGGGCGCATGACCGCGCCGGGCACCACCCTCCGCCATCGCCGGACCTCCCGCAGACCATGCCCCATCGGTTCGCGCGCCCCCGCACTACCAAGCGGGTCGCTCGTTCCGATTCTATGAGAGCGTTTGGACATGATCGTTAAGGGACTCACGGCGAGCTGCCGGGGAGGGGGCGCGGTCGAGCACACAAGCCGGGCTGTCGAGCACACAAGCCGGGGCTGTCGAGCACACGAGCCGGGCCGGAGCATGAGTCAGAGCCACCGGACGTTGCCGGGGGAACCTTCAGCGCGTCGGGGATCTTCAGCATTCAGCCTGCCGCCAGCGCATCTGACGCGCCACCGGAGTACACCCGGTCGGGTCGGTCTCCCCGTCCGCACACAGAAGGGCGCAGACCCCAACTGCCCTCCTGCGAAGGGAACTTGGCAAACAAAAATGGGCCCTTGAGGAGCACTTCGGCGACCTCGGGGCCCGAGCGAGTGAGCTGGTTTCACGTGAAACGGCGGTGCATGGCGCATCCGCCTGGGGTCGTGTTTCACGTGAAACACGACCCCAGGCGGCACCCCTCAGCCGGTGAACACCCCGTCCCATGCCTCGCCCGCCGCAACGGCCGCGCCCTCGGCATCCACCGAGACGCCCAGCGCACGGAGCCCGCCGGCCAGCGCCACCAGCGAGGCCCTGACCACGGCAAGGTCGGCGGCACGGCCGTAGTGGTTCACCCGGATCATCTCCTTGGCCAGCGTTCCCGCCGCGGCCTGCACGGGTACCGCTCCGTCCACCGCGAGTGCGGCGGCCACGATCTCCCGTGCGTCGACTCCCACAGGCGCGCGCAGGGTTGTCGCCGCCGGCGCCGCGTCCTCGTCACGCACGACGTACGGAGTCAGCTCCCCCAGGGCCCCTACGCCGGCCCGGGTCGCCGCTGCGGCCGCCCGGTGCCGAGTGATGACCGCGTCCAGCCCTTCCGCCTCGATACGGTCCGCCGCCTGCTCCAGCGCGAGCATCTCCAGCTGGGCCGGCGCGTGCGGCAGGGCCGTACGACCGCCGTCGAGCCAGCGTTCCTTCCAGTCCAGCAGCGACAGGTACGAACGCCTCGGGGCCTGCTCATTGGCGGCGATCCGCTCCCACGCCCGGGCGCTGACCGAGGCCACGGATACTCCGGCGGGCCCGGCCAGCGCCTTCTGCCCGCCGATGACGCACAGGTCCACGCCCCACTCATCGGTCAACAGCGGCTCGGCACCGACCGAAGCGACCGCGTCCAGCATCAGCAGCGCGCCGTGCTCCCGCACCACGGCACCGATCTCGGCGACGGGGTTGGTGTTGCCGGTGGCCGCCTCGGCGTGCACCAGGCTCACGAAGTCGATCTCGGGGCGCTCACGCAGCGCCTCGGCCACCTGACGCGGGTCGACCGCCCCGGTGAAGGGTGCGGAGAGGGTGACCACCTCGGCGCCGCAGGAACGCAGCCAACCGCCGAAGGTCTCCCCGTAGGGACCGGTGATGATGTTGAGGGCGGTGCTGCCAGGCCGTACGGCGGACCGGATGCAGGCCTCCAGCGGCAGCAGCGCCTCGCCCTGCATCGTCACGACGTCGCAGCGGGTGCGCATCAGCGCGGCGACCTTGTCCTCGATGCGCGCGAAGTGGGCCGCGGTGAGCGGCGGCTGGTCGAGCAGGTCGGGGGCGGCGGTGTTCGCGGTCGGATCAGACACGGCAGACATGGGGCCTTCCAGCGGTAGCGAGCCGCCTCGGCGCGGCTCCTGACATCAGATTCGACTGTACGTCCGGAGTCCGCGCCGCCGCTTTACGGGCGTCAGACCCGCCAGCCCTCCGGGTCCACTCCGCCGGGCACCGGTTCCGACGGCTCGTAGGGGCCGCGGGTGAAGACGAAGGTGCCCAGGTCGAGATGGCTGACCGCGCCCTGCTCGTTCCGCACCACCCGCAGCGTCTCGCCCGCGTAGTAGCCGTCCAGGCCGGTCCAGGTGCCGTCGTCCTCGGCACGGAACCGCGAGCCCCGTCCCGTCCCGGACAGCGGGGCGAGTTCCAGCTCGCGGTCGGCTCGCAGCCGCAACGCATGTGGGTTCGCGCCCCAGTACCAGGGCCCTGTCAGCGCCAGCAGCTCCGGATCCAGCGGTCCGGACAGCGGGCGCCAGGGCTCGGGGATCCGTGGTTCGTGTGCGGTCACGATTCCGGCGAGCTCGGCCGCGATGGTGGGGACCGCAGGACCCGAGGTGCAGTTCGCCAGCACGATCGCCGCCACGTCCTCCTCCGGGTCGGTCCACAGTGTCGCCAGGAACCCGGGCATCGAGCCGGTGTGCCCGGCCAGCCGACGCCCTCCCCGGCGTACGAGCTGGAGCCCCAGCCCGTACCCGGCGTCCCAGCCGTTCTCCTCCGGCGGCACCGCGGGCGTGCGCATCTCGGCCACGGTCGACGCGCTCAGCACCCGGGCGTCACCGCGCAGCAGGAAGGCCGCCCAGCGGCACAGGTCGTCCGGTGTCGACCACAACTGCCCTGCCGGAGCCATCAGTCCGGTGTCGTGGGCGGGTTCGGGCAGCAGCGCATCGGCCCACGGATGCACCGCCCAGCCGTTCGCGTGGGGCGCCTGGGGATCGAGCGTCGTACGGACCATGCCCAGGGCTGGAGGACCTCGCCCCGCAGTACCTCGTACCAGGGCATGCCGCCCCGAAGCCGTTCGACGACGGCGCCGAGCAGGGCGTATCCCGGGTTGGAGTAGTGGTGGCGACGCCCCGCCGCGAGCCGCTGCGGGCGGTCATCGAACAGATCGGCCGGCTCGGGGCGAAGCTCACCCGCGGTCCGCTCCCACCACGGGCCACGTGGCTCGGCCGTCAATCCCGAGGAGTGGGACAGGAGTTGGGCGAACGTCGCCTCAGGGATCGGGGTGCCCTTGAGGTGCTTGCCCACGGGATCGTCCAGACGCAGCAGCCCTTCGTCGCGGAGCCGCATCACGAGGACGGCGATCAGCGTTTTGGTGAGCGAGCCGATCCGGTATTGGACATCGCCGTGCGGCGCCGCCCCCTCGACCGAGCCCCGGCTCCCCATCCAGACCGGTCGTCCCTCGCGCACCACCGCACCCACCATCGAAGGCGCCCGCCCCTCGGTCTGCCCGACGGCCAGTCGGCGCAGCAACGCCCGCCGCGTCTGGGGCAACAGCTCCGTGAACGCCGCAGAGGTCTCGGCCCACACCGGCTCCCCGCCCACCGGCCGGGGACCGTCCGCTACGGGCTCAGGCGACTCCGCGGACTGGGTGATGGTCATGGTGCGCTCCTCAACGGCAGGTCCAACTCGGCCGGCCCCTATCCTCACCTCTCACCGCAGCGCCGTCGCCCCGACAACCGCACCCAGTTCGGTCTGCTCGTCCGCCGGCAGCCAACGCGCCGCATGCACCATGTGCAGCGCGGACCGGAGCCGTACGCGGTCCGCTTCCGTTCCGAGGTGGCCGAGGTACGCCGGGAGCGTCAGCCCCAGCGCCTTGAGGTCGGCCCGCGCACACCAACGCGCCAACAGTTCCTGGATGCGTCCGTCGAGCTCGGCATCGAGGGGCTGGAGCGCCGCGGCACTGGGCAGCGTGGGGACGTCGGACACTTCGGCGGGCACCGCGTCGGCCGTCGCCCGCAGCCCTTCCGCGATCGCGAAACGGTTCCAGTCGCCGTACTGGCCGTGGTGGTCGTAGTGGTCACATTGGCCGTGTCGATCGTGCCGGCCTCCGGCCGCGTCACACACCGACTCCGCTGCCCGCAGGAAGTAGTGGTGAGCGAGCGCGCGGCGGCCGAGCCGGCGATAGGCGTGGGCCATGTTCAGATACAGCGAGGGATAGAACTCCCGCACGCGCTCATCCGCGACGCGATCGGCGCGGTCAAGACACTCCTGGTTCCACCGCAGCGTCTCCTCCGCCGACTTCTGGTGCCGCGCGAGGTAGTGCGCGGCGATGCATGCCTCATAGTCGTCGGCGGCGATGTCCCAGGCCTGCTGGAAGAGTTCGCGCGCGGCTTCCGCCCGCCCCTCCGCCTCGGCCTGCATCCCTTCCCCGCACAACCGCACCACGGGCAGCTCCGGATCCATCGGTCGGCACCCCTCCTCCGTCATCGCCGGCCCCCGGCACCGCGTACAGGCATCACCAGCGTCGTGAAACTTCCCTGGTCGGCGGAGCGGACCACGACCGGCCGGTCCGCCGAGACGATCTCCATCAGCACATCCGGCCCCACTCCGGCTTCCAACGCAGGCACAAGGACCGCTGGGTCGAAGGCGATACGCAGTGCTCTTCCCGTGAGGACGGCCTTCAGCCGGACGGGCTGCCTGTCCCCGCCCGCCACCTCCAGCATCGGCACGGCCTCTGGGTCGGCTTCCGCGGTTTCACGTGAAACATCGACCAATCCGTCGCGTGTTTCACGTGAAACGGCCCGCTGCCTCCCCTCGGCCTCGCACTTGGCCCTGGAAGGGACCGACAACGACACCACCCCCGACCGCCCCGCTACCGCGTCCCTCAGCCCCACCCGGTCCACAATCAGTCGCTGCCGCTCCGCTGCCAGGTCCTCCAGCACCATCCGGTAATCCGGAAACCTCGCCGCGCCCTTCGCCAGGTGCCCTTCAGCGGACCCACCACCCGCGGTGCCAACGGGCTCCGGCACCTCGCGCCAGTCCCCTACGTTCGCTCCGTTCGCTCCGCTCCGCAGTCGTACGCCCGCCGTCTCCCCATCACATTCCACGTCCACCGACACCTGCCGTACGGCCCATTCCGCCAGGCTCCGGGCAGCGTCCGCACCGATGAGGACCTGCCGCGGCCCGCCCGCGAACTCCTCCGGCCGCAGCACGCGTACCGCCAGCCGATAACGGTCGGTCGCGATCAACCTCACCTCACCGTCGGCGAGTTCGAGCGCCACACAGCCCAGTACGGGCATTTCCTGAGCGGTCGCGCCCCTCGCGGCCGCCGGTGCCACCTGCCGTACGGCGCTGGCGAGCTCGGCACCGCCCACCCGCGCCCGCGCCCAGCCGTTGCCGTCCGTTGCCTCACCAGGCACCCCGCCGGGCGCCTCGCGCAGAAACCCCGCCACCACCGCATGCGCCTCATCGGCCGTCCGCCGCATCCGTTCCAGATGGTCACGGAGGACCTCCCGAGCCGCCTCCTGCGGACCGTCCAGGACCACCGCGACATCGACCAGCGGCAGCCCCGCCTCCCGCAGACGGCGCAGCCGCACCGCCCGCGCCGCCTGTTCCGCGGCATAACGCCGATAGCCCGTCGCGCCGTCCACCTGGTCCGGCCGCAGCACCCCGCAGTCGTCGTAGAACCGCAGGGCGCTCGGCGCCAGGCCCACCTGCCGCGCGAACGCGCCGATGCTCAACAGCTCGCCGGTGTCGTCCATGCACGCGATTCTGGAGCTTCGACCAACCTGAAGGTCAACGCCCGGCCTCGGTCCCACGGATCTCCGGACCCTGCCGGGGCCGCCTCATGCCGGCACCCCAGCGGTCGCCAGCCGGGCGAGGGCAACCGCCTCATCGCTGCCCGCCTCGGCGCTGAACACATGCACCACGAGGCCCGTCTCACCCGGTGCGGTCGGCACGTGCAGCGTCTCGTAGTCCAGGGTGAGCAGGCCGGCCACCGGGTGCCGCAGTCGCTTGCGTCCGGAGCCGCACATCACTACCTCACCGCTGTCCCAGATCCGTCGGAACTCGGCGCTGTGCGTGGACAGTTCGGTGATGAGCGCGGCCAGTTCCCCGTCCTCGGGGTAACGGCCTGCGGCGACCCGCAACTGGCCCACGGCCTCCGCTGCCCTGTCCGGCCACTCGGGATGGAGCTCCTGGGACGCGGGGTCGCGGAAGAGGAATCGGGCGTTGTTCCGGTCGCGCCGTTCCGGGTCGGCCAGGCCACCGATCAGCTCGGACCCCAGGTCATTCCACGCCACCACGTCGAGGCGATGGTTCGTCGCGAAAGCCGGGAGGCCGCCCATGGCGTCCAGCATCCGCTGCAGCACGGGGCTGACCCGGGCCACGGGCGCGGGGCCCCGCCGGGCATCGGCCAGCGTGGCGAGGTGCCTGCGCTCCGCCCCGTCGAGGCCGAGCGCGTCGGCGAGGGCGTCCAGCACCTCGGGGGACGGCTGGGTGTTGCGGCCCTGTTCGAGGCGCACGTAATAGTCCACGCTGATCCCCGCGAGCTGGGCCAACTCCTCACGGCGCAGCCCCCGCACCCGGCGCCGACGGCCGCCGGCGAGCCCGACGTCCTCCGGCGCCACCCGCCCCCGGCGGGCCCGCAGAAAACTGCCGAGCGCCCGCCGGGTGTCCCCGACCCCGTCGATGCGGTCGTCGACGCGGTCGCCTACGCGGTCGTCGATGCGGTCGAGCCCGCCGCCGTCACCGGCCCGGTTCCCGATCCCGGCCCCGTTCGCGGTCATGACCCCGTTCCCGGCCGCGGGCTCGGTCCGATGGCCTGTCCCGTGGCCCGTCCCGTTGCCCCCGCCGCCTGTCTGCTCGATGTGGTCCGCACCGTCCATGCGGTCAAGTATGGGTGGCCCTCGCGTTACCAGGATTGCCGTTCCGGCGGTTGAAGCGGGTTCTGGTTAGCCGGCCGCGCACGGGAGAACGTGGCCGCATGACCGAAGCCACGCCGCAGCAACCGCAGAAGATCCTCGTCGTCAGCGCCCATCCGGAACCCCGTTCGCTCAACGCCGTTCTGACCGCCTTCGCGGTCGAGCACCTGCGTGCGGCCGGGCATGAGGTGCAGGTGTCCGACCTCTACGCCATGAAGTGGAAGGCGACGGTGGACGCCGACGACTTCCCCGACCATGCCGCGGACCGGCGGCTGCGGGTGATGGCAGCCTCGGAACGGGCCACCTTGGCGGGGCGGCTGGCGCCCGAGATCGCGGCGGAGCAGGAGAAGGTGCGCTGGGCGGACGCGGTGATCCTGCAGTTCCCGCTGTGGTGGTTCTCGGTGCCCGCGATCCTCAAGGGCTGGATGGACCGGGTGTTCACCAGCGGGTTCGGGTACGGCCCGGCAGTTCCGCCGCCCTACAGCGAGAGTGCCCTGGCGGGGCGCCGGGCGCTGGTGTCCGTGACGGCCGGCGCCCGGGAGTCCGCGTTCTCCGACCGGGGCATCCACGGGCGGCTCGCGGACGTCCTGCACCCGGTCCAGCACGGCCTGTTCTGGTTCACCGGCATGACACCGCTCGAACCGTTCGCGGTGTACGGCGCGAACGACCTGCCGGAGGAACAACTCGCGGCGGCGAAGCGGGAGTTCGGGCGGCATCTCGATGGACTCTTCACCGACGCACCGGTTCCGTTCCGGTCGCTCGACGGCGGTGACTACGGGCGCGACATGCGACTGCTGCCGGGCGTCGAGGCACCGGGCACCAGCGGACTCGACCTCCACCTCCACACGGACGCGGACGCCCGCCCGGACACCGGCATCCGCCCGGACGTTCCCGCCCGCCCTCGCGGCTGACGCAGGCGTCGATCGCCGGGCCGAGGCGCGTCGTCAGGTCTGCGCCATGTCCACGAAGCGCGAGTAGTGGCCCTGGAAGGCCACCGTGATCGTGGCCGTGGGGCCGTTACGGTGCTTGGCCACGATCAGGTCGGCCTCGCCGGCGCGCGGGGACTCCTTTTCGTAGGCGTCCTCGCGGTGCAGCAGGATGACCATGTCGGCGTCCTGCTCGATCGAGCCGGATTCGCGGAGGTCCGACACCATCGGCTTCTTGTCCGTGCGCTGCTCGGGGCCACGGTTCAGCTGGGAGAGCGCGATCACCGGGAGCTCCAGCTCCTTGGCCAGCAGCTTGAGGTTACGGGACATGTCCGAAACCTCCTGCTGGCGGCTCTCGGCGCGCTTGGAGCCACCGGACTGCATCAGCTGGAGGTAGTCGATGACCACCAGCTTGAGATCGTTGCGCTGCTTGAGTCGGCGGCACTTGGCGCGGATCTCCATCATCGACAGGTTGGGCGAGTCGTCGATGTAGAGCGGCGCCGCGGAGACGTCCGGCATCCGGCGGGCCAGCCGCGTCCAGTCGTCGTCCGTCATGCTGCCGGAACGCATGTGGTGCAGCGCCACCCGGGCCTCGGCGGAGAGCAGGCGCATCGCGATCTCGTTGCGCCCCATCTCCAGCGAGAAGATCACGCTGGGGAGATTGCTCTTGATGGAGGCGGCGCGGGCGAAGTCCAGCGCGAGGGTGGACTTACCCATGGCGGGACGCGCGGCGATCACGATCATCTGGCCCGGGTGCAGGCCGTTGGTGAGGGAGTCCAGGTCGGTGAAGCCGGTCGGCACGCCGGTCATCTGGCCCTGGCGGGAGCCGATCGCCTCGATCTCGTCGAGGGCGCCTTCCATGATGTCGCCGAGCGGGAGGTAGTCCTCGCTGGTGCGCTGCTCGGTGACGGCGTAGATCTCCGCCTGGGCGCTGTTGACGATCTCGTCGACGTCGCCGTCCGCCGCGTATCCCATCTGGGTGATGCGGGTGCCGGCCTCGACCAGCCGGCGCAGCACGGCGCGCTCGTGGACGATCTCGGCGTAGTACTCGGCGTTCGCGGCCGTCGGGACGGACTGGACGAGGGTGTGCAGGTAGGAGGCGCCGCCGACCCGGGCGATCTCGCCGCGCTTGGTGAGCTCGGCGGCGATGGTGATGGGGTCGGCCGGCTCGCCCTTGGCGTAGAGGTCGAGGATCGCCTGGAAGACCAGCTCATGGGCGGGGCGGTAGAAGTCCTCGCCCTTGAGGACCTCGACGACGTCCGCGATGGCGTCCTTGGACAGCAGCATGCCGCCGAGCACGGACTGTTCGGCGTCCAGGTCCTGCGGGGGGACCCGCTCGAAACCGCCGGACCAGGATCCGCCGTCGTCGTCGCGGTCCGGCCGGTCCCCGCGGCCGCGGCCCTTGCCGTCGGGCCGCCGGGACCGGGCGGCCGGCAGCAGGTCGCTGGGGCCGGAGCCCGCCCAGGGGTCTTCCATGGGCTCGGGAATGCTCACCCCGGCACCTCCTCCCGTCCGCGGCGCGGACCTTGCTGTGCGCTTCCTTCTTACGGCACAGCTCTGACAATCGAGACGCCCGACTCCGGTTACGGCGCGTCGAGTTCGGACGTGGTCTCAGACCGGAAACGGGCGGCGGGCGCCGGACCACGGTAGGCCCATGGGCGCCGTCCGCCAATCTGGTTATCCACAGGCCGTGTGGATGACTGACCCTCAGCTGTGGAGAACTCCCCGGATCCTGTGCACGGGGCGGGGGAAACTTCTGTGGACAAGCACACAATCACCCTGTGCACACGGCCCTGACCTGCGGTTTTCTCATCCATAGGCTGTGGGGGAGAAAAACTTCCACCGCCTGTTCAAGATCGCGACAAACGGCACGGAGAAGACGGCACCGGAGCGCGCAAAGTAAGGAGCGCAAAGGGTTTGCATCTCTTACCTGTGGAAGATTAGATTGAGTGCATGACACAGGCTCCCGCGACCCCGCGGCGCATCGCCCGCCGCCACGACCGCGAGATCATCGCCCTAGCCGTGCCCGCCTTCGGCTCCCTGGTCGCGGAACCCCTCTTCGTCATGGTCGACAGCGCCGTCATCGGCCACCTCGGCACCTCCCAGCTGGCCGGCCTCGGCGTCGCCGCCGGGCTGCTCACCACCGCCGTCTCCGTCTTCATCTTCCTCGCCTACGCCACCACCGCCGCGGTCGCCCGCCGGGTCGGCGCGGGCGACCTGCCCGCCGCCATCCGCCAGGGCATGGACGGCATCTGGCTCGCCCTGCTGCTCGGCGCCGCGGTCATCGCCGCCGTGCTGCCCACCGCCCCCTGGCTGGTGGAGGCCTTCGGCGCCTCCGGCACCGCCGCGCCGTACGCCACGACGTACCTGCGCATCAGCGCGCTCGGCATCCCCGCGATGCTCATGGTGCTGGCCGCCACCGGCCTGCTCCGAGGCCTCCAGGACACCCGGACCCCGCTCTACGTCGCCATCGGCGGCTTCTCCGCCAACGCCGCCCTGAACGTCGGCCTGGTCTACGGCGCCGGCCTCGGCATCGCCGGCTCCGCCTGGGGCACCGTCATCGCCCAGTGCGCCATGGCCGCCGTCTACCTCACCGTCGTCGTCCGCGGCGCGCGCCGGCACGGCGCCTCGCTGCGCCCCGACGCGGCGGGCATCCGCGCCTCCGCCCAGGCCGGCGTGCCGCTGCTGGTCCGTACGCTCTCGCTGCGCGCGGTGCTGATGATCGCCACCGCCATCGCCGCCCGGCTGGGCGACGCCGAGGTCGCCGCCCATCAGATCGTGATCACGTTGTGGAACCTGCTGGCCTTCGCGCTGGACGCGATAGCCATCGCCGGGCAGGCCATCATAGGCCGCTACCTCGGCGCCGGGGACCGGGCCGGCGCCCGGGCCGCCTGCCGCCGCATGGTGCAGTGGGGCATCGCCTCCGGCCTGGTCCTCGGGCTCCTGGTCGTCGTCTCCCGCCCCCTGTTCATCCCGCTGTTCACCTCCGACCCCGCCGTACGGGACCCGTTGCTGACCACGCTCCTGGTGGTCGCCGTGACCCAGCCGGTCTCCGGTGTCGTCTTCATCCTCGACGGCGTGCTGATGGGCGCGGGGGACGGTCCGTATCTCGCCTGGGCGATGGTGGTGACGCTGGCCGTGTTCGCTCCGGCCGCGCTCGCCGTGCCCGCTTTCGGCGGCGGTCTGGTCGCCCTGTGGTGGACGATGGCCCTGATGATGACCGTCCGCATGCTCACGCTCTTGCTGCGCACTCGGTCCGGCCGGTGGATTGTGACCGGAGCCTCTCGCTGAAGCATCTCCCGTAACACTCCGCGCTTGTCGATAATGACGGGGTGCGCTCGCTTGCCAGAAGGTCCTTGCTGCCCATGACGTTCGTCATCGTCATGGCCGCTGCCGTGGCGGGATACGCCTCGGACGTGTCGGACACCAGCAGCAGAGCCAGCGGGCGGAGCAGCTTCGGCAAGTCCGGCGAGTCGGGTCAGGACCCGCAGGACCAGGATCCCGCGGCGACCGCACCGGCCGATGACGGCAACGCGTACACCCCCCGCCGGACCGAGCAGAACGCCCGGGTCGGCGTGGTCTTCGAGAAGAACGACTCCGGCGATCACTTCTGCACCGCGAGCGTGGTGCAGAGCCCGGGCCGGAACATGCTGATCACGGCCGCGCACTGCGCCTTCGACGCCGAGGCCGGAAGCACGGTCGACGACCTCGTCTTCGCCCCCGACTACCGCGACGGCGACGAGCCCACCGGTCTGTGGAAGGTCAAGAAGGTGATCCTCGACGATCGCTGGGCCAAGTCGCAGGACGAGGACCTCGATGTCGCCTTCCTCATCCTGGACAAGAAGGACGGCAAGGACATCCAGGACGTCCTGGGCGGCAACACCCTCGGCATAGACCGCGGCTTCGACAACGAAGTCAAGATCACCGGCTATCCCACCAGCCGCGACACCCCGATCTCCTGCCAGAACCGCACCACGAAGTACAGCGACACCCAGATGCGCATCCAGTGCACCGACTTCGAGGGCGGTACGAGCGGCAGCCCCTGGCTGGCCGACTACGACCCCAAGAGCCACACCGGCACGGTCATCGGTGTCCTCGGCGGCCACGAAGGCGGCGGCGACCAGGACGACGTCTCGTACGCCGCGTACTTCGACGACGACGTCGCCGCGCTCTACAGGCGCGCCCAGGACGACGACTGAGCCCACCGTCGTCGGCCACGGCGAACGCGGACCGGCACGGCGAAGGGCCGCACCCCAGGACGGGGTGCGGCCCTTCGGCTCGGTGCTGCGATTACGCGGCGACGACCTCGACGCCCAGCTTCGCGACGACCTCGGCGTGCAGACGCACGGAGACCTGGTGCGCGCCCAGGGTCTTGATCGGCGAGCCCAGCTCGACGCGGCGCTTGTCGACGTCCGGACCACCGGCGGCCTTGATCGCCGAAGCGACGTCGGCCGGGGTGACGGAACCGAACAGGCGGCCCGCGTCGCCGGCACGCACGGCCAGCTTCACGCTGACGCCCTCGAGCCGGCCCTTGACCTCGTTGGCCTGCTCGATCGTGGCGATCTCGCGGATCTTGCGACCGCGGCGGATCTGCTCGACGTCCTTCTCGCCACCCTTGGTCCAGCGGATCGCGAAACCACGCGGAACCAGGTAGTTACGGGCGTACCCGTCCTTGACGTCAACGACGTCACCGGCGGTGCCGAGGCCGGAGACCTCGTGGGTGAGGATGATCTTCATTTGTCGGTCACCCTTCCCTTATCGCGCGGTGGACGTGTAGGGCAGCAGCGCCATCTCACGGCTGTTCTTCACGGCCGTGGCGACGTCACGCTGGTGCTGCGTGCAGTTGCCGGTCACTCGACGGGCACGGATCTTGCCGCGGTCGGAGATGAACTTCCGCAGCAGGTTCGTGTCCTTGTAGTCGACGTAGGAGATCTTCTCCTTGCAGAACACGCAAACCTTCTTCTTAGGCTTGCGAGCAGGCGGCTTCGCCATTGTCTCTCTCCAGTGAGTTCAAGAAGTTTGTGCTGACGCCCTCAAGGCCGCCGCCCGTTTCACGGCGCTGTTTCACGTGAAACAGCGCAGCGCCGAGCCGATACGGACTTAGAAGGGCGGCTCGTCCGAGTAGCCACCGCCGGAGCCGCCGCCCCAGCCACCACCGCCGCCACCCTGCTGGCCACCGCCAGAAGGACCGCCGGTCGCCCACGGGTCGTCGGCGGGAGCGCCGCCGCCCTGCTGGCCGCCGCCGGGGCCACCGCCCCAGCCGCCGCCACCCTGGCCACCGCCCTGACCGCCGCCGAAGCCGCCGCCCTGGCCACCGCGACCGCTGGTCTTGGTGATCTTGGCCGTGGCGTTCTTGAGGCTCGCGCCCACTTCCTCGACGTCGAGCTCGTAGACCGTGCGCTTCACGCCCTCGCGGTCCTCGTACGACCGCTGCTTCAGGCGGCCCTGGACGACCACGCGGGTACCCCGCGTCAGGGACTCGGCGACGTTCTCGGCCGCCTGGCGCCACACCGAGCAGGTCAGGAACAGGCTCTCGCCGTCCTTCCACTCATTGGTCTGACGGTCGAAGGTGCGGGGGGTGGACGCGACGCGGAACTTCGCGACCGCCGCACCGGACGGGGTGAAGCGCAGCTCGGGGTCGTCGACAAGATTGCCGACAACCGTGATGACGGTCTCGCCTGCCATTAGGGGAACCTCTCGGCGGGTGTGCTGCTGGCTGCTGGTGTTGCTGCTACTCGGACCCGGTTACCGCTGGACGCTGACGCGTTCAGTGGGTCTCGGGACGGAGAACCTTGGTCCGGAGGACCGACTCGTTCAGGTTCATCTGACGGTCGAGCTCCTTGACGACCGCAGGCTCGGCCTGCAGGTCGATGACCGAGTAGATGCCCTCGGGCTTCTTCTTGATCTCGTACGAGAGACGACGACGGCCCCAGGTGTCGACCTTCTCGACCTTTCCGTTGCCCTCACGGACGACGGAGAGGAAGTTCTCGATCAGCGGGGAGACAGCGCGCTCCTCGAGATCGGGGTCGAGGATGACCATCACCTCGTAGTGACGCATGGTGAACCCACCTCCTTTGGACTCAGCGGCCACGGTCGTTCCGTGGCAGGAGGGTCATATGCGTTCCGCGCCGAGCCGGACCGGTCATCGGGCAGACATAGGCGCAGACGGTACACACTACCTGCCTGAAGTCTTCCGGTTGAAATCCGCCCGGTACACCCCCCAATCTGGAACACAACGGGTGTGAGCGGCGTTACAGTGCGCCGCCCTGTCATGGGAGGTGCCGCATGGCACAGGCAGCCAGGATCCAGCGCAGTCTGCTCTCGCTTCTCAACAGCGACGGCAAGGACCATCCCGTAGAGAACACCTTCGCCCTTGTCACCGTGGTGCTCGGCGCGATCGCCGCCTTCACCACACTTTCTCCCAGTCTGCATCTGGTCAGTTCCTGGGTCGGCCTGGTCGGAATCGGCAGCGGCCTGTGGGGTCAGTTCATCTCGTCGACGACGGGTGAGCGCTTCCTGTTGATCATCGGCCTCGGAGCCTCAGGCTTCGGCTTCTTCCTCGGCATGGCGCACGGCGGCCTCTTCGGAGGCGTCATCGGATAGCCGCCCGGCCCCGGTGCCACTGCGGCATACGGGGCCCCGGCACGTATGGCCCAGACGGGGCGCTCCCCGGCCACAGTAGGCTTCGGCGCGAGAGCCGGAGCCCCGAACAAGGGGACACACCTGCCGAGGAGCGCCCCGCATGAGCCTGACCCTGAGGACCATCAGTCGAGAGCAGCATCTGGCATACATCCAGAGCCTGCCCGCGGCGAGCCACATGCAGGTTCCGGCCTGGGCGGATGTGAAGGCCGAATGGCGTTCGGAGAGCCTGGGCTGGTTCGACGCGAGCGGTGAGCTGGTCGGTGCCGGCCTGGTGCTCTACCGCCAGCTGCCCAAGATCAAGCGCTACCTCGCGTATCTGCCCGAGGGACCGGTGATCAACTGGTACGCGCCGAATCTGGAGGACTGGCTGCAGCCGATGCTCAGCCACCTCAAGCAGCAGGGCGCCTTCTCCGTGAAGATGGGCCCGCCCGTGATCATCCGTCGCTGGGACGCGGCCGCGATCAAGTCGGGCATCCAGAACCCGGACGTCAAGCGGCTCCGCGACGTCGAGGCGACCCACATCGAGCCGCGCGCCTTCGAGGTGGCCGACCGGCTGCGGCGCATGGGCTGGCAGCAGGGCGAGGACGGCGGCGCCGGCTTCGGTGACGTCCAGCCCCGCTACGTCTTCCAGGTGCCGCTGGCCGACCGCTCGCTGGAGGAGGTCCACAAGGGCTTCAACCAGCTGTGGCGCCGCAACATCAAGAAGGCCGAGAAGGCCGGCGTCGAGGTCGTCCAGGCGGCTACGACGACCTGGCCGAATGGCAGCGGCTCTACGAGATCACCGCGGAGCGCGACCGCTTCCGCCCGCGGCCGCTCGGCTACTTCCAGCGCATGTGGACGGCCCTCAACTCCGAGGATCCCAACCGCATGAAGCTGTACTTCGCCCGCCACAACGGCGTGAACCTCTCCGCGGCGACCATGCTCGTCGTCGGCGGCACGTCTGGTACTCCTACGGCGCCTCGGACAACATCGGCCGCGAGGTCCGGCCCTCCAACGCCATGCAGTGGAAGATGCTGCAGGACTCCTACGCGCTCGGCGCCACGGTCTACGACCTCCGCGGCATCAGCGACTCGCTGGACGAGAACGACCACCTCTTCGGCCTGATCCAGTTCAAGGTCGGCACGGGTGGGCAGGCAGCTGAGTACCTCGGTGAGTGGGACTTCCCGCTCAACAAGCTGCTGCACAAGGCGCTCGACATCTACATGTCGCGCCGCTGACCGCTCCACCGCACCGTCCGTACTCCTGACACACCCCAGCCACGAGAAAGGTTCCGGGCCCGGCCATGGCGCTCACCCTCTACGTCGACACCGCGCGCTGGCGGGCGCATCAGCAGAGCGTTCTCCAGCAGTTCCCCGGGCTGGTCCCGGTCTGCAAAGGCAACGGTTACGGCTTCGGCCATGAGCGGCTCGCCGAGGAGGCCACCCGCCTGGGCGCCGACATTCTCGCGGTCGGGACGACCTACGAAGCGGCCCACATCAAGGACTACTTCAGCGGTGACCTGCTCGTCCTGACGCCGTTCCGGCACGGCGAGGAGCCGGTGCCGCTGCCCGACCGGGCGATCCGTTCGGTCTCCTCGGTCGAGGGCGTGGGCGGTCTGGTCGGCGCCCGGGTCGTGATCGAGGTCATGAGCAGCATGAAGCGGCACGGCGTCAAGCCGGAGGACCTGCCGAAGCTGGCCACGGCCATCGAGGACGTCCGGCTCGAGGGCTTCGCGATCCACCTGCCGCTGGACCGCGCCGACGGGTCCGACGCGGTCGAGGAGGTCATCGGCTGGATGGACCGGCTGCGGGCCGCCCGCCTCCCGCTGCACACCATGTTCGTCAGCCACCTCAAGGCCAATGAACTCGCCCGTCTCCAGCAGCAGTTCCCGCAGACCCGGTTCCGCGCCCGGATCGGGACCCGGCTCTGGCTCGGCGACCACGACGCCACCGAGTACCGCGGCTCGGTGCTGGACGTCACCCGGGTCGCCAAGGGGGAACGCTTCGGCTATCGCCAGCAGAAGGCGGCCTCCGACGGCTACCTGGTCGTGGTGGCCGGCGGCACCTCGCACGGCGTGGGACTGGAAGCGCCCAAGGCGCTGCACGGCGTGATGCCGCGCGCCAAGGGAGTCGCCCGGGCCGGCCTGGCGACCGTCAACCGCAACCTCGCGCCGTATCTCTGGGCCGGCAAGCAGCGGTGGTTCGCCGAGCCGCCGCACATGCAGGTCTCGATCCTCTTCGTGCCGGCCGACGCGCCGGAGCCGCAGGTCGGCGAGGAGCTGGTGGCCCATCTGCGGCACACCACGACCCAGTACGACCGTCTCGTGGACCGCTGAGCCGGACAGCAACCCCACCGGACGGACGACGGGCCCGGTGCCGCAGATCCCCTCTGCGGCACCGGGCCCGTCGCATGGGGGCCGGCCGGCTCAGTCGCGTGCCACGCCCCAGCGGACCCGCGGTGCCTTCTCGAAGTGCACCGCATGGCGCGGCGGGTGGTACGCCCGCCCGAGCACGAACGCATCGGGGCTACGGTCCAGGACACCGCCCGACGGGTCGTCGTCACCGTCCCTGCGGACCACGTCGCGCTCCGGCATGAGGATGTCCCGGACGACCAGGGCACACAGGTAGAGAGTGCCCAGGAGGTGCAGCGCGATGGCCAGCTGGTAGCCCTCCGGCGGCAGCCCCTGGTGCTTGTCGCCGTTGCCGGTGTACGCGAGGTACATCCAGATCCCGAGGAAGTACATGACCTCGCAGGCCTGCCAGATCAGGAAGTCCCGCCAGCGCGGCCGGGCCAGCACGGCCAGCGGGGTCAGCCAGAGGACGTACTGCGGGGAGTAGACCTTGTTGGTGAGGATGAACAGCGCCACGACGAGGAAGGCGAGCTGGGCGAAGCGCGGCCGGCGCGGCGCATAGAGGGTCAGCACACCGATGGCGCCGCAGCCCAGGATCATCAGCAGCGTGGCGTAGGTGTTGGCGTTCTCCAGCGCGGCGCCGGTGCGCTGGGAGATCAGCAGCCAGACGGAACCGAAGTCGATGGGCCGCTGCTGGCTGAAGACGTAGAACTTCGCCCAGCCCTCGCGGATGTGGAAGCCCGTCGCATCGTGCGTGATCATCACCGGCAGGTTCACCACCAGCCAGGACGCCACCGCGCCCGCCACCGCCTTGCCGTACGCGCGCCAGGCCCCCGCCCGCCAGCACAGCACCAGCAGCGGCCCCAGCAGGAGCACGGGGTACAGCTTCGCCGCGGTCGCCAGACCGATCAGGACGCCTGCGCCCAGTGGGCGGCTGCGGGCCCACATCAGCATGCCGGCCGCCGTCAGGGCGATCGCCAGTAGGTCCCAGTTGATCGTGGCGGTGAGCGCGAAGGCGGGCGCCAGCGCCACCAGCAGGCCGTCCCAGGGACGCCGCCGGTGGGTACGGGTCACGCACACCGCGATGACGGCGGCGCAGATCATCAGCATCCCGGCGTTGACCAGCCAGTAGACCTGCTCGCGGAACTGGAGGTCCCCGCTGTGCGGCGTCATCCAGGAGGCGACCTCCATGAAGACGCCGGTCAGCACGGGGTATTCCAGGTACTCCATGTCGCCGGGCAGCCGGTCGAAGTACGGGATGAGCCCGTCGGCGAAGCCGCGGCCGGAGTAGAGATGGGGGATGTCGGAGTAGCAGGCATGGGTGTACTGGCTCGTGGCGCCGAAGAACCAGCCGCCGTTGTAGCAGGGGAGCTTCTGCACCATGCCGAGCGCGAACATCCCGATCGCGACCAGCGCGATGACGCGTACCGGCGTCAGCCAGTGCGTACCGAACAGTGCGTGCCGGCCGAACGGCCCTCCGATCAGCTCGCTGCCGGCCGCCGCCACCTCGTCCCGCTTCGTCGGCCGCACCGGCTCGTCCTGTCGCACGCTCGTCATGGGCCCATCCTGCCGTACGAGCGGGGGCAGAACATGGCGAAGCCCCGGCCCGGTCAAGCCGGGCAGGGGCCTCGTCGGCTCCTCCGTTTCACGTGAAACATGGCGCTGTTTCACGTGAAACGGTCGCGGGGTCAGCCTTGCGGTCCGCCGAAGATGCCTCCACCGCCGTTGGCATCCGTGGGATCCGGTGTCGGAGTCGTGCCTCCGGTACTGCCGCCCGGTCCGCCGGTGCCGCCGCCCTTTCCTCCACCGTTGCCGTTACCGCCGTGTCCCGGCAGGTGGGGTCGAACGGCGAGCAGGTGTCGGTCGGCGACGGGCTCGGGCTGTCGCTCGGGGGAGCGGACTCGGTGGGCTTGTCCGACGGGGTCGCCGACGGGGTGTCCGACGGCGTGGGCGTCGGCGTCGGGGCCGGCATGCCCGCCTCGTCCGCCTTCTGCCCGATGGGCGTCGCCGCGGGGAAGTCCTCCGGGGTGACACCGTTCATCGCCTGCAGCATGTACTCGGTCCACACCTCGGTGGGCAGTGCGCCACCGTGGATCGAGTCGAAGCCACCGACACCGTTCATGGACAGCTGGCGCGGGTTCTGGGCGTCCTCACGGAACATCGTGATGGCCGTCGAGAGCTGCTTGGTGTAGCCGACGAACCAGGCCGACTTGTTCTCGTCGGTAGTACCGGTCTTGCCCGCGGCCGGCATGTTCAGGCGGCGGGCCGCCTTGCCGGTGCCGTTCTGGATGACGTTCTTCAGGACCTTGGTGACGTTGTTGGCGATGTTGGCGTCCATCGCCGTCTCCTGCTTGGGCTTATCGAAGCCCGGCACGTCCACGCCCCCCGACGTCACCTTGGTCACCGAGTACGGCTCCACCTTGGTGCCCGACTCGGCGAACGTCGCATAGGCATCGGCCATGCGGATCGCACTCGGTGTGGAGGTGCCCAGCGCGAAGGACGGGTTGAGGTGCTTGTCGAAGCTGGCCTCGGAGATACCGCAGGCCTGCGCCATGTCCCGGACCTTGTCCATGCCGACGTCCATGCCCAGCTGGACGAAGGGCGTGTTGACGGACTGCTCCATCGCCTTGACCAGCGAGATGTAGCCCCAGGGGTGGTTGCTCTCGTTCTCCTGATAGAAGGGCGAGTTGTCCCTCTTCAGCACGAAGTTGCCTTGTGCGTCCTTCACCTTGAGGTGGTCGTTGCCGTTGTAGAGGCTGTCCGGCGAGAGCCCCTCGGGCCGGGTCTTGGGGACGCCGTACTTCATCGACGCCGCCAGGACGAACGGCTTCCAGGTCGAACCGACCGGCACACCGAAGGTGTCGGCGTTGTTGCTGAAGTGGCCCTTGTCGTAGCCCTCACCGCCGTACAGGGCGACGATCTTGCCGTCTCCCGGCACCACGGACGCGCCACCGAACTGGACGAACTTGTCCTTCTCCCGCTTCTTCGGGTCGATGTAGCGCTTGTCGACCTTCTTGACCGCGGACTCCAGCTCCTGGGTCTTCTTCTCGTCGAAGGTGGTCCGGATCGTGTAGCCGCCCTTGTCGAACCGGGCCTCGGGAATGTTGGCGTGCCTCAGGACGTACTTCTTGGCGACGTCCATCAGATAGCCGATCTGGCCGCTCTTGCTGGCCACGGGCTTCGGCCGGATGGGCCGCGGGAAGCGGTCCGTCGTGTACTTGGCCCGCTGTGCCTTCGGCATGAGGTGGTTGGCCACCTCGCGGTCCAGGATCCACGACCAGCGGGCCTTGACGCGCTTGGTGTTCTCCGCCGCCGTCGCACCCGGCCCGGTGCCACCCGCGGGTCGTAGAGGTTGGCGCCCTTGAGGACAGCCGCGAGAAAGGCCCCCTCGTCCGGCGTCAGCTTCTTCGCGTCCTTGCCGTAGTACGCCTGGGCCGCCGCCTGGATGCCGTACGCGCCGCGGCCGTAGTAGCTGGTGTTCAGGTAGCCCTGGAGGATGTGGGGCTTGTCCATCTTCCAGCCGACCTTGATCGCGATGAACAGCTCCTTGAACTTGCGGTCAAGGGTCTGCTCCTGGCTCAGCATCGCGTTCTTCACGTACTGCTGCGTGATGGTCGAGCCACCCTGGGTCTCGCCGCCTCTGGCCATGTTCACCACGGCGCGGGCGATACCCATCGGGTCGACACCGGAGTCCGTGCGGAAGGAGGCGTTCTCGGCTGAGATCGCGGCATCCTGCATCGACTTCGGAATCTCATCTATCGTCACGTTCTGACGGTTCGTCTCACCGTCGCGGGCCATGACCTTGCCGTTGGCCCAGAGATAGACGTTGTTCTGCGACTTCGCCGCGTCGCTCTCACTCGGCACCTTGACCATCGCGAGCGCCACACCGGCCGCACCGACCATCAGGCCGAGGAAGCCGACACACAGGCTGGCGACCTGCTTCCAGGACGGGACGAACCGCCGCCAGCCGAACTTGTTGGCACGCGGATAGTCGATGAACCGCTTCTTGCCGGGCGGGCCGCCGCCGTCACGGCCGCGGCCGCGGCCGCCCTCGGGCCACCACCGCCACCGCCACGACGGCCTCCGCGGCCGCCACCACCGGAGCCCATGGCTGCGGTGTCGGGCGCCCGGCGGCGGCCGCCGCGCTGGGCGGCCCTGCGGGCCTCGGCCCGCCCGCCCTGCCTCGGCTCCTGCCCGGGCGGGCCGGAAGGAGGGGTGGGGCCGGCAGCGGAGCCATACGTAGGGGCGGCACGACGCCCTGACCCTGACTGCTGTGCGGCGCGTCGGGCCGCGGCACGTCCGCCACTTTGCGGCTGTGGCGGTTTGCGACGGTGCTCGCTCATGGAACGGATACTCCTCGGGCAGGCGCGCTATCTCGTCGCCTGAAGGCGGCAGTTGTCTTCAGGTCCCCCCGATGCGCGGCCCGCCCCAGAGGCGCGAGCCGCACTACACCGAGGACGGGGACGTCTGATATCGGCCCGCGGTTCCCGGCAGTCTGCATGCCGCACAGACTACGCACGGCCAAAAC
The DNA here is from genome assembly GCF_026153355.1 of Streptomyces endophytica. Taxonomy (GTDB): domain Bacteria; phylum Actinomycetota; class Actinomycetes; order Streptomycetales; family Streptomycetaceae; genus Streptomyces; species Streptomyces endophytica. The sequence goes on from NZ_CP110636.1 coordinate 1,944,065, forward strand.
CTGCCCAGTGTTGAAATTCACTCCAAATCAGTCAGGTTGGATGGCACGAATCAGTGATGTGACGCCGTTCACCGTCCCCCCTCTTGTTCCGCCCCAGGGGCCGTTCTATCGTCTGGATGTATCGAGTCGATACATCAGGACGGCATAAAGAACGCACCGGGCCGAGGAGGCGGAGGATGAGCAGACGTTCCGGCATCCTTGAGTTCGCCGTCCTCGGCCTGCTCCGTGAATCCCCGATGCACGGCTATGAGCTGCGTAAACGGCTCAATACGTCGCTCGGGGTGTTCCGTGCGTTCAGCTATGGCACCCTCTACCCCTGCCTCAAGGCGCTGGTCGCGAACGGCTGGCTCACCGAGGAGACGGACGGTGACGCGGAGGGTGTTCCCGCCGCGGCGCTGACCGGGCGGCGGGCCAAGATCGTCTACCGATTGACCGCAGAGGGCAAAGAACACTTCGAAGAATTGCTCGCCCACTCCGGTCCGGATGCGTGGGAGGACGAACACTTCGGCGTCCGCTTCGCATTTTTCGGCCAGACGTCGCGGGACGTACGGATGCGTGTACTGGAAGGCCGCCGCAGCCGGCTGGAGGAGCGCCTCGAGAAGATGCGCACGTCCTTGGCCCGGTCCCGCGAGCGGCTGGACGACTACACCCTCGAACTGCAACGCCACGGCATGGAGTCCGTGGAGCGTGAGGTCCGTTGGCTGAACGGGCTCATCGAGAGTGAGCGTGCCGGACGCGACCATCGCGCGCCGGACCCCGCAGCGCAGAACAAGAAGAACCAGTCAGGAGATACGGGCGGCCTGCCCCGGCACCGGGGTGGATCCCGGCCGGATCCGTCCGATGACACCACCACATGAGGCACTGCGGCGCAGTTCCTCATCGAGAACACAGGGAGCAACCGGAATGGGTTCGGTTCGCGTAGCCATCGTCGGCGTGGGCAACTGCGCCGCCTCGCTGGTACAAGGCGTCGAGTACTACAAGGACGCCGACCCGGACAGCCGCGTGCCCGGCCTCATGCACGTGCAGTTCGGCGACCACCACGTGCGTGACATCGAGTTCGTGGCCGCCTTCGACGTCGACGCCAAGAAGGTCGGCCTCGACCTCGCGGACGCCATCGGCGCGAGCGAGAACAACACCATCAAGATCTGCGACGTGCCGAACGCCGGCGTGCAGGTCCAGCGCGGCCACACCCTCGACGGTCTGGGCAAGTACTACCGCCAGACCATCGAGGAGTCCGCCGAGGCTCCGGTGGACATCGTCCAGGTCCTCAAGGACACCCAGGCCGACGTGCTGGTCTGCTACCTCCCGGTGGGCTCCGAGGACGCCGCGAAGTACTACGCCCAGTGCGCCATCGACGCCAAGGTCGCCTTCGTCAACGCCCTCCCGGTCTTCATCGCCGGCACCAAGGAGTGGGCCGACAAGTTCACCGAGGCCGGTGTCCCGATCGTCGGTGACGACATCAAGTCGCAGGTCGGCGCCACCATCACGCACCGCGTCATGGCCAAGCTCTTCGAGGACCGGGGCGTCGTCCTGGACCGCACGATGCAGCTGAACGTCGGCGGCAACATGGACTTCAAGAACATGCTCGAGCGCGAGCGCCTGGAGTCCAAGAAGATCTCCAAGACCCAGGCCGTCACCTCGCAGATCCGCGACCGCGAGCTGGGCGAGGACAACGTCCACATCGGCCCCTCGGACTTCGTGGCCTGGCTGGACGACCGCAAGTGGGCCTACGTCCGCCTCGAAGGCCGCGCCTTCGGCGACGTTCCGCTCAACCTGGAGTACAAGCTCGAGGTCTGGGACTCCCCGAACTCCGCGGGCGTCATCATCGACGCGCTGCGTGCCGCGAAGATCGCCAAGGACCGCGGCATCGGCGGCCCGATCCTGTCCGCGTCCTCGTACTTCATGAAGTCCCCGCCGGTCCAGTACTTCGACGACGAGGCCCGCGAGAACGTCGAGAAGTTCATCAAGGGCGAGGTCGAGCGCTGAGGCGCCGGTCGCCACCATCCTTCGCAGGCCCCCGGGTATTCCACCCGGGGGCCTGCGGGCTGTGTGAGGCTGTGCCCCATGCATGCTGTGCGCGCCCTCCGCGTATTACTCCGGCTACGCGATTTCCGTTCGCTGCTCGCCGCACGGCTGCTCTCCCAAGCGGCCGACGGCGTGTACCAGGTCGCGCTCGCCACCTACGTCGTCTTCTCCCCGGAGAAACAGGCCTCGCCCGCGGCCATCGCCTCCGCCATGGCCATCCTGCTGCTCCCCTACTCGCTGCTCGGGCCGTTCACCGGCGTACTGCTCGACCGCTGGCGGCGCCGTCAGGTCCTGCTGTACGGGAACCTGCTGCGGACGCTGCTCGCCATGGCCACCGCGGCGCTGATCGTGTCGAAGGTCCCGGACTGGCTGTTCTACGCCTCGGCCCTCTCGGTCACGGCGGTGAACCGCTTCGTCCTGGCCGGCCTCTCGGCCGCGCTGCCCCGCGTCGTCGACGGTGAACAGCAATTGGTCATGGCCAACTCGCTCGCCCCGACGGCCGGGACGCTCGCCGCGACGGCCGGTGGCGGGCTGGCCTTCGCCATCCGGCTGATCGGCCCCGACGTGGATGCGTTCGTGGTGCTGCTCGCCTCGGCCTTCTACTTCCTTTCGGCGCTCACCGCCCTGCGCATGACGCCGCAGCTGCTCGGCCCCGACCCGACGCAGCTCCAACCCCACCTGGGCGAGGCCCTGTTGAGCACCGTCCGGGGCCTCGCGGCGGGCCTGCGCCATCTCGCCCAGCGGCGCGTACCGGCCCGTGCCCTGGCCGCGATGACCCTGATCCGCTTCTGCTACGGGGCACTGACGGTCATGGTGCTGATGCTGTGCCGGTATGCGTGGTCGGCCACCGAGTCCGAGGGCCTGGCGCTGCTCGGCATCGCCGTCGTGGTGTCGGGGGCGGGATTCTTCGCCGCCGCCGTTGTCACTCCCTGGGCGGTGGAACGGCTCACCCCGTTCGGCTGGATCGCCTGCTGTGCCTTCGGATGTGCGGTGCTGGTGCCGGCACTGGGCCTCTTCTTCACACCGGGGCCGATGCTGGCCGCCGCGTTCGTGCTTGGTCTTGGCACCCAGGGCACCAAGATCTCCACCGACACGGTCGTCCAGTCGTGGGTCGACGACGCCTTCCGCGGGCGCATCTTCGCCCTGTACGACGTGCTCTTCAATGTCGCCTTCGTCGGCGCCGCCGCGGTCGCCGCCCTCATGCTGCCGCCGGACGGCAGATCGGCCGCGTTGCTCGGGATGGTGACCGTCATCTACGGGCTGGTCGCCGCGGCAATGGCCCGCTTTCGGCGGAGTTAGGCCCCGCCCTCCCTCGGCCCGTAGGACACCGTCCCTGCGGTGGGCGCCGGGACCCGGTACCTTACGGGCGTCCCACACAAGCCTGTACACAACAAAATCGGGGGAGTTCCATGACCATGCCGCCGCCGGGTCCCAATCCATACGGCCAGGCGCCGTACGGGCAGCAGCCTTACGGCCAGAACCCGTATCCGCAGGCGCCACCGGCCCCCCAGGCGCCGTACGGCCAGCCCCAGGGCGGATACGCCTATCCCCAGCAGCCGCAGGCGCCCTACGGTCAGCCCCAGCCCGGGTACCCGGCACAGCCGCAGCAGCCTTATGTGCAGCCCGGCGCTCCCATACCGCCGCCCCGCCCGACCAAGACCCATTCCGCCAAGTCGATCCTGCGGGGCATCGGGATCGTCGTCGTTCTGGCCGCCTTCGCGTTCTTCTGGTTCACCAGCCGCGACGACGCCAGCAACGCCGAGGCCGGCGACTGCGTGAAGAAGTCCAGCAGTTCACTCGACGACGGGCTCGCAGTGGTCGACTGCAGCAGCGGGGAAGCCCAGTACAAGGTCTCCAAGGTGCACGACGGCACTTCGGACCCGACCGTGTGCTCCGCCGGCGAGGACGCCTATGTCAAGACGGTGCACCGCCGCCGGCGGGCCGACACGGCCATGGTGCTCTGCCTGACCCCCACGAAGTAGCGCACTCCGTCTCCTGAAGACGGCTCTGGGGCGGTGTTTCACGTGAAACACCGCCCCAGCCGTCTGCGCCACGTTTCACGGGAAACACGACACCGAGCCACCGTCCGCTCGTTTCACGTGAAACGTGGCAGCTGTCCGCGGTCTGCTCGTTTCACGTGAAACATCACACCCGGCCGGCCGTCCGGCCGTTTCACGTGAAACATCAGCCCTGCTGCGTGGCCCACCAGTCCTTCAGCGCGGCGATCGCCGCCTCGCGCTCCATGGGCCCGTGCTCCAGCCGGAGCTCCAGCATCTGCTTGTACGCCTTGCCGACCTCGGGGCCCGGCCGCAGACCCAGAATCTCCATGATGTCGTTGCCGTCCAGGTCCGGACGGATCGCATCGAGCTCTTCCTGCTCCTGCAGCAGCGCGATGCGCTCCTCCAGCCCGTCGTAGGCGCGGGACAGGGCACCGGCCTTGCGCTTGTTGCGGGTCGTGCAGTCCGAACGCGTCAGCTTGTGCAGCCGCTCCAGCTGCGGGCCGGCGTCACGGACATAGCGGCGGACCGCCGAGTCGGTCCATTCGCCGGTGCCGTAGCCGTGGAAGCGCAGATGCAGCTCCACCAGAAGCGAGACGTCCTTGATCATGTCGTTGGAGTACTTCAGCGCGGCCATCCGCTTCTTGGTCATCTTCGCGCCCACCACCTCGTGGTGGTGGAAGGAGACCCGGCCGTCCTTCTCGAAGCGGCGCGTCCGCGGCTTGCCGATGTCGTGCAGCAGGGCCGACAGCCGCAGCACCAGATCGGGACCGTCCTCTTCGAGGTCGATCGCCTGCTCCAGCACCGTGAGCGAGTGCTCGTAGACGTCCTTGTGACGGTGATGCTCGTCACTTTCCAGGCGCAGCGCGGGAAGCTCGGGAAGGACCCGGTCCGCCAGGCCGGAGTCGACGAGCAGTCGCAGTCCCTTGCGCGGGTGCGGCGCGAGGATCAGCTTGTTCAGCTCGTCCCGGACCCGCTCCGCGGAGACGATGTCGATGCGGTCGGACATCGCCTTCATCGCGGCGACGACCTCGGGCGCGACCTCGAAGTCCAGCTGGGCGGCGAACCGGGCCGCCCGCATCATCCGCAGCGGATCGTCCGAGAACGAGTCCTCCGGCGCACCCGGCGTCCGCAGCACGCGGGCGGCCAGGTCTTCCAGGCCGTTGTGCGGGTCGACGAACTCCTTCTGCGGCAGGAAGACCGCCATCGCGTTCACCGTGAAGTCCCGGCGCACCAGGTCGTCCTCGATGGAGTCGCCGTAGGACACCTCGGGCTTGCGGGAGGTGCGGTCGTACGCCTCGGAGCGGTAGGTCGTGACCTCGATGTCGAACGAGTCCTTCTTGCAGCCGACCGTGCCGAAGGCGATCCCGACCTCCCAGAGCGCGTCCGCCCACGGCCGGACGATCTTCAGGACGTCCTCGGGGCGTGCGTCGGTGGTGAAGTCCAGGTCGTTGCCGAGCCGGCCGAGCAGCGCGTCCCGGACCGAGCCGCCGACCAGGGCAAGTGTGAACCCGGCCTCCTGGAATCGGCGGGCCAGGTCGTCCGCGACGGGGGACACCCGCAGGAGCTCGCTCACGGCGCGGCGCTGTACGTGGTTCAACGCGTTCGTCGACTGCGGGGCCCGCTCGGCGTGCGGGGCAGGGAGGTCATTGTTGGCGTTCGGCACAACAGAACAGGGTACGTGGCCGCGCCGCGCGAAGCGCCACGTAATAAAGGCGCAGGTAATAAAGGGGACAGGACGGTCGGGCGGCCGTCGGCTCCGCGATCATGTGGAGCAGTCCGCGGCACTCGTCCGCGGCGGGTCTCGTTACCATTCGTGGACGCACATTCCGACGACCACTGACGACGACGAGGGACGGGCGAGCGCGTGGCCGAGGCGGCAGGGTTCCAGGGGACTGAACGGCCGCGTGGTCGATGGCTGCGCAGGACCGTGACACTCGTCACTGGAGTACCCCTGCTCGTGGGACTGCTCCAGGCCCCGCACGCCCCCTCCGCCCAGGCCGCTGCGGCCGGGTCGCACGCGGTCGACGTGTCCATCGACTCCATGTCGCCGTCGGCTCCCGGCAAGGGCGACACCGTCACCGTCTCCGGCACCCTGACCAACGACAGCCGCAGCACGATCACCGACGCGCACGTCGGCATGCACCGCGGCGACGCGCTGGGCAACCGCAGTTCGATCGAGACGGCCTCCCGTCGGACCGGCTATCTGCCCAGCGTGGACGGCGAGGAGATCAAGGGCCACACGGAGAAGATCGACAAGCTGGAGGCCGGTGCCAGTCGCCCCTTCAGCCTGAGCGTCCCGGTCAAGGACCTCGATCTCAACGATGACGGCGTGTATCAGATCGGTGTCTCTCTGTCGGGGCACTCCCAGTCCTCGCCGTACGACCAGCTCCTGGGCATCGACCGGACCTTCCTGCCCTGGCAGTCCGCGGCTGCCGACAAGAAGACGCAGCTCACCTACATGTGGCCGCTGATCTCGTCCACGCACCTCACGGCGGAGACCGACGCCGACACCCAGCAGACCCCGGTCTTCCGCAACGACGATCTCGCCGCCGAGCTCGCCCCCGGCGGCCGGCTGCAGCAGATGGTCACGCTCGGCAAGAACCTCCCGGTGACCTTCGTCATCGACCCGGACCTGCTCGCGACCGTCGACGCGATGACCAAGTCGTACCGGGTGAACGGCCCGGACGGCCCCATGGGGAAGAACCAGGCGGTCGCCAAACAGTGGCTGCACGAGCTCGAAGAGGCGGTGAAGTCGCACCAGGTGGTCGCGCTGCCCTTCGCCGACCCCGACCTGGCCTCGCTCGCCCACCACGGCAAGGGCGTGCCGAGTGCGCTCGGCCACCTCGGGCCGGCCACCGACCTCGCCGACAAGACCGTGGACACGATCCTCGGGGTCAAGCCGCGTACGGACTTCGCCTGGCCCCTCGACGGCGCCATCGACCGCTCGATCGTCGATGTCGCGACCTCGGCCGGCGCGCACAACGTGATCACCCGCAGCGACAGCCTCCGGGACGCCGGCCAGCTGTCGTACACCCCGACGGCGGCCCGTCCCATCGGCGGCGGCAACACCGCCATCGTGGCGGACGCACAGCTCTCCCGCGCCTTCGAGGGCGACATGTCGAAGGCGACGAACGCGACGCACGCGGTCCAGGAATTCCTCGCCCAGACCCAGATGATCGGCCTCCAGGACCCGGACCGGCAGCGCAGTGTCGTCGTCGCGCCGCAGCGGATGCCGTCGGCCAGCCAGGCGCACGCCATGGCCACCGCCCTGCGTGAGCTGGACGAGTCCGGCCGCTGGACCCAGGCGCAGAACCTCGGCGCCGCGGCCAAGGCCAAGCCCGACCCCGCGGCCACCCGCCAGGTGCCGAGCAGCGCCTCCTACCCGGCCTCGCTGCGCCGGCAGGAGCTCCCCACCGAGGCGTTCCGGCAGATCCAGGGCACGCAGTCGTCGCTGGAGGACTTCCAGCCGATCCTGGCCCAGCCGGAGCGGGTGGTGACCCCGTTCGGCAACGCGATAATGCGGGAGATGTCGACGCAGTGGCGCGGCGACGGCTCCGGTGCCGCCGGCTTCCGTCACTCCGTGCGCAACTACCTCGACAACCTGACGACGAAGGTGCACCTGATCCAGAAGTCGGAGGCCACGCTCTCCGGGCGCAGCGCCACGATTCCGGTGACGGTCCAGAACAACCTCTTCCAGGGCGTCAGGGACATGACGCTGCGGCTCACGTCCTCCCAGCCCAACCGGCTCGACGTGGGCAAGTCGCAGCAGATCTCGGTGGACGGCGGGCACAGCCAGTCGTTCAAGTTCGACACCACCGCCAACGCCAACGGCCGGGCCTGGGTGACCGCCCAGCTCTACACCTCGGACGGCAAGCCCTACGGTGAGCCCATGACGTTCCAGGTGAACGTCACGGAGATCACCGCCACGGTGATGCTCGTCATCGCGGGCGGCGTGCTGCTGCTCGTGCTCGCCGGCGTACGGATCTACCTCCAGCGCAAGCGGGCGGGCAGCCGGCCCGAGGAGGACGGCCCCGATGACGGCTCCGAAGGCACGGCGGGCACGGACGGCAACGACGGTGGCACGGACGGAGACGAGCCCGAGCAGCCGAGTGACCCCGCGCCGGACACCGGTTCGGAAAACTCCGAGCCGTCCGGCTCAGGTGAGAAAGTGGACCGTTGATAGATGGCGGGGCCGGATGGCCGGCGACTGATGAGGTGGGGCAGCGATGAATGCGCCGTACGACGGTGACCGGGGCCGGGGCGCCAATGGCGACCCCATGGGGCCGGTCCCTCCGACGCCCCCGTTCCCCACGGAGCAGGACCCCTACGTCCGGGACGCCTACCGCAACGACCCGCACCACGCCCAGGACCCGATGGCCCAGGATCCGGTGAGCGACGCGCGCTACGACCGCGCCGCGCACCCGCCGCCGTCCCCGGGGCAGCCCACCAAGCCGTTCTACCCGCAGCCCGGGCCCGGGCGGCAGGCTCCTGACCCGCAGGCGTGGGCCGCGCCCCGCACACCCGCGCCGCAGCGCCCGGACCGGGCCGCTCCGTACGGTGACGACGCCGCGACGACGCAGTTCATGGGCGTCGATCCCCTGGTCAATCAGGCCGGGGGCGAGCGTCCGGAGTCCGACGCCTTTGCACACCTCTACCGGGATCAGCATCCCTACGAGCCCCAGCGCCCCGCCCCGGCCGGCCCGCCCGCCGGGGCGCCGGTGACCGGGGCGGTACCCGGCCCGGAGGCCGTGCCCCAGCAGACCGCGACGGAACCGGAGCCCGCTCCCGTGCCGGCGGCCGGCAAGCCCTCCGGCGGCCGGGCCTCCGGACTGCTCAAGTCCAGCGCCGTGATGGCCGCCGGCACGATGGTGTCCCGCCTGACGGGCTTCGTCCGCTCGGCGCTGATCGTCGCCGCGCTCGGCGGCGCGGTGCTCGGTGACTCCTGGCAGGTCGCCTACCAGCTCCCGACGATGATCTTCATCCTGACCATCGGCGGCGGCCTGAACTCCGTCTTCGTGCCGCAGCTGGTGCGCGCGATGAAGGAGGACGACGACGGCGGCGAGGCGTACGCCAACCGGCTGCTGACCCTCGTCATCGTCGTGCTCGGGGTGCTGACGGTGCTGGCGGTGGTCGCAGCGCCCCTGCTGGTGAAACTGGTCTCGTTCGACATCTCCCGGGACCCGGCGGCCAACGAGGTCGCGGTGGCGTTCACCCGCTACTGCGTCCCCACGATCTTCTTCATGGGCCTGCACGTGGTCATGGGGCAGATCCTCAACGCCCGCGGCCGCTTCGGCGCGATGATGTGGACCCCGGTCCTCAACAACATCGTCATGATCGCCACCTTCGGCCTCTTCATCTGGGTCTACGGCACGGCGAAGACCTCGCACATCGGCGTCACCACCATCCCCGACGAGGGCATCCGCCTCCTGGGCATCGGCACCCTCCTCGGGCTCGTCGTCCAGGCGCTGGCGATGATCCCGTACCTGCGCGACGCCGACTTCAAGCTCCGGCTGCGGTTCGACTGGCGCGGCCACGGCCTGGGCAAGGCCGCCAAGCTCGCCAAGTGGACCGTGCTCTTCGTGCTCGCCAACCAGGCCGGCGTGCTCGTCGTCACCCAGCTCTCCACCTGGGCCGGCAACACCGCCGACCAGCAGGGACACCCGGGCACCGGCTTCATCTCGTACGCCAGCGCCCAGCTGATCTGGAACATGCCGCAGGCGATCATCACCGTCTCCGTCATGGCGGCGCTGCTGCCGCGGCTGGCCCGGTCCGCGCACGACGGCGACACCGGCGCCGTCCGGGACGACATGTCGCAGGGCCTGCGCACCTCCGCGGTCGCCATCGTCCCGATCGCGTTCGGTTTCCTGTCCCTCGGCGTCCCGCTGTGCACCCTGGTCTACGGCTCGTCCGGCGCCGGCGTCCCGATGGGCTACATGCTGATGGGCTTCGGCGTGGGCCTGATCCCGTTCTCGGTGCAGTACGTCGTCCTGCGCGCCTTCTACGCGTACGAGGACACCCGCACCCCCTTCTACAACACGGTGATCGTCGCCGCCGTCAACGCCGCCGCCTCCGGGCTCTGCTTCCTGGTCCTGCCCGCCCGCTGGGCCGTGGTGGGCATGGCGGCCTCCTACGGCCTGGCGTACATCATCGGCGTCGGCGTGGCCTGGCAGCGGCTGAGCAGGCGGATGGACGGTGACCTCGACACGGCGCACGTCGTCCGGACCTACGCGCGGCTGGCGGGCGCCAGCATCCCGGCCACGCTCGTCTCCGGCGTCCTGGTGTACGCGATCATGCAGACGCTGGGCAGCGGGTTCATCGGCTCGCTGGCCGCTCTGATCGTCGGCGCCGCCGCCCTTCTGGGCGTGTTCTACGTCGCCGCACGCAAAATGCGCATCGAGGAAATGAACGCCCTGGTCGGCATGGTCCGGTCAAAGCTTGGGCGTTGATTGAGCACAACCATCGACTGCCACCGTGTGTCGTGCATAGTGGCGGACTGTGGGCACAATTGTCTTGGCTCATTGAGCCTGCAACGGATGGGGAGGCAGGAACGACGGTGGCGGAACGGAGCACGGCTGCCGTCGACGTGGCCGACACGAGCGGCGAAGAGCCGCTGACCGCCAAGGCGGGCGAGGTCACGGACGACGGTGCTAAGGCCGAGAAGGTATCCAGCAGGGACGAGGACGCGGCACGCACCGACGAAACGCGTGCGGCGGACGAGGCCCAGCCACCGGATCTGCACAGCGGCCACAAGCTCGCCAGACGCTACCGCCTCGAAGAGTGCGTCACCCGTCTGGACGGATTCAGCAGCTGGCGTGCGGTCGACGAAAAGCTGCGCCGCGCCGTCGGCGTACACATCCTGCCCGCCGACCATCCGAGGGCCCGGCCGGTGCTCTCCGCGGCCCGTTCCTCGGCGCTGCTCGGCGACCCCCGCTTCGTCCAGGTCCTGGACGCCGTCGAGGAGAACGACCTCGTCTACGTCGTCCACGAGTGGCTTCCGGACGCCACCGAACTGACCACCCACCTCGCCAACGGCCCCCTGGAGCCACACGAGGCGTACCAGCTCGTCAGCCAGGTCTCCCAGGCCATGGCCGCCGCACACCGCGAGGGCCTGGCCCACCTCCGGATCACCCCCAGCTCGGTGTTGCGGACCGAATCCGGGCAGTACCGCATCCGCGGCCTGGCCGTCATGGCCGCGCTCCGCGGCATCACCTGCGAGCACCCGCAGCGCACGGACACCGAGGCGATCGGCGCACTGCTGTACGCCGCGCTCACCCAGCGCTGGCCGTACGAGAACGACGCGCACGGCCTGACCGGGCTGCCGAAGGGCGTCGGGCTGATCGCGCCCGACCAGGTGCGCGCCGGTGTCCACCGCGGCCTCTCCGAGCTCGCCATGCGCGCGCTGATCAACGACGGCGCCACTGCCTCCCGCCAGGAGCAGCCGTGCACCACGCCGGAGGAGCTGTCCAAGGCGGTCGCGGCGATGCCCCGCATCCGGCCCCCGGAGACCGCGTTCAGCACGCCCCCGCCGTACCAGCGCACGGGGTACCAGCAGGGCAGCTACCGGCAGGCGGCGTCCCACAACGCCCCGGCCGGCCGCCCGACGCAGGCGATCGCCACTCCGCCGCCCCCGCTCCAGAGCCGTACCGGCCGGGCCCTGAAGTGGTCCGTCTCCGCGCTGCTCATCGCGGCGCTGGGCCTGGGCAGCTGGCAGCTCGCGGACACCCTGCTGAAGCGCGAGAAGGACCAGGACGATCCGGGGAACTCGCAGCCGCAGGGTGGCACCGAGAAGAAGAAGCCGTCGGCTCCGCTGGCGATCCAGAGTGCCACGGAGTTCTCTCCGCTGGCCTCTGCGTTCTCCGGAAACGAGGCGTCGAACGCGACGGACGGCAAGCCCTCGACGGCGTGGGTGACCGGCCGTTTCCAGGGCTGGCCGAACTTCGGGAACCTGCCGGCCCGCAAGGACGGCAGCGGCATCGTCATAGACCTCGGAAGCGCCAAGGACGTCTCCGGTGTAGAGGTCAGCATGTACCGTCCGGGCCAGACCGCTGAGGTTCTGGCAGCGGCGCCGTCCGCATCGAGCCCGGCAGCGCTCAGTGACTTCTCGCGGCGGCTCTCCAAGCCGACGAAGGCCGGTGAGAAGCTGACGGTGAAGCTGGACAAGGCCGTCAAGACGCGTTACGTGCTGATCCACATCACCGAGCTGCCGAGCGACGGCGACGACTGGTTCCGCGGCGGGATCTCCGAGATCAAGGTGACGGGCTGAGCGGTAGCGGGCGAGCGGCTGAAACGGGTCGCTCGCCCGCTGATCAACGCCCCTCGGCACATTTACTTTCCCCACCCGGCGGGCTTCAATGGGACCGAGATCAGGCAGCTACGGCCGGGGGGCCCGTGTCCACCGACAGCGACGAGGCTTCGACACCAACCGACGCCGATCTCCTTGCGCTGCACGTGAAGGGCGACCCCGATGCGTTCGGGGAGATCGTCCGGCGTCATCGCGACCGGCTCTGGGCGGTGGCACTGCGCACTCTCGGTGATCGTGAGGAAGCCGCGGACGCCGTACAGGACGCCCTGGTCTCCGCCTACCGCGCGGCCCACACCTTCCGCGGACAGTCCGCGGTGACGACCTGGCTGCACCGCATCACGGTCAACGCCTGCCTGGACCGGGCCCGCAAGGCCGCTTCCCGGCGCACCGCGCCGGTTGCCGACACTGAGCGGCTGGAGCAGCTCCTCGAACCCGAGGAGTCCGCCGCGGTCCCCGCCGAGCGCCAAGACCTGCACCGCGAGCTGCTCCGCGCCCTGCGCACTCTTCCCGAGGAACAGCGCGCCGCCCTGGTCCTCGTCGACATGCAGGGATACCCCGTCGCCGAGGCAGCCGCGATCCTCGACATCCCGACCGGAACGGTGAAGAGCCGCTGCGCACGCGGCCGTGCCCGCCTCCTCCCTTGGTCACCCATCTGCGGGCTGACGGCGGGGGTAGCAACCCGGCGAGCCGGGGAAGGAACCGGGCGCAGGGGACATCCGTCCCACCGACGGCAGGACCGAAGGACACAGGTGCCGTGAAGGGCGGAGGTGGGCGAGCGTGACGTCGACGACCGGCACGGGTGAGCACCCGGAGGTCTCCGAGATCTCCGACCTCACGGACGGACTGCTCTCCCCCTCGCGCAGCGCGGAACTGCGCGCCCACCTCGCCGGCTGTGCCCTGTGCGAGGACGTCTACGACTCCCTGGAAGAGATCCGGGGGATGCTCGGCAGGCTCCCCGGGCCGATGCGCATGCCGACTGATGTCGCCGGGCGTATCGATGCCGCCCTCGCAGCCGAGGCACTTCTCAATGCCACCGTTCCGGGCTCCGCCGCGCATGTTTCACGTGAAACAGCGACCAGCGAAACGGTGACCCGTACCACGGCGGCGCGTGAAACGACCGCCCGTCCCGCTCCTGTTTCACGTGAAACCGAGCCCGAGGCACCTGTCCGGGGCGCGCCGATCACCCGCCCCGCCGGACGTCCCACTGGTTCCTCCGGACCGGGCCGGCAGACACGCGGCGGCCGGGCCTCCCGGGCACGGCGCTGGCCGCGAGTGCTGCTCGGCACCGCAGCGGCCGCAGCCGTCTTCAGCGTCGGCGGCCTGCTCCTGCAGAACGCCGCCACGGAGGGTACGCAGGCCGGACCTCCCCGGCCCACGGCGACCACCGAGAAAGGCTCGGGCGGTGCGACCGGCCTGACCGCCGCCAATCTCGGCTCCCACGTCCACGCCCTACTGGCGACCAAGGGCTCGCACAAATCGCCGGACATCGGTGCCCGCAGCTCTCCCGAGAGCCCGTTGCGGGGCAGTACCGACACCATTCCGTCCTGCGTCCGCCTCGGCATCGGCCGCCCGGAGGCCCCGCTCGCGTCCAGCCACACCCGCTACCAGGGCAAGGACGCCTTCCTGGTCGTCCTGCCGGACCCGGCGGATGCCAAGCGCGTCTCGGCGTATGTGGTCTCGTCCTCCTGTGTCTCGGCTACGCCACCGGCCCCCGGAAAGGTCCTGCTGTCGCACTCGTACCCGCGAGACTGAACGACGAGTAGTGCGCTGTGACACTCCGGGAATGCATGCCCCGTAGGATCCGTTGGGTGGGGTGAGAGTTCCGAGAGCCCCAGCAAGCAGTCGGCAGAGACAAGGAAGACACCCGTGAGCGACGTCCGCAACGTGATCATCATCGGCTCCGGGCCCGCGGGCTACACCGCAGCGCTCTACACCGCCCGCGCGTCCCTGAAGCCGCTGGTCTTCGAAGGTGCCGTCACCGCCGGAGGCGCGCTGATGAACACCACCGACGTGGAGAACTTCCCCGGTTTCCGCGACGGCATCATGGGGCCGGACCTGATGGACAACATGCGCGCCCAGGCCGAGCGCTTCGGCGCCGAGCTGGTGCCCGACGACATCGTCTCGGTCGACCTCAGCGAGGACATCAAGACCGTCACCGACACCGCCGGCAATGTGCACCGCGCGAAGGCAGTCATCGTCAGCACCGGCTCGCAGCACCGCAAGCTCGGTCTGCCCCGTGAGGACGAGCTCTCCGGTCGTGGCGTGTCCTGGTGCGCCACCTGCGACGGGTTCTTCTTCAAGGACCAGGACATCGCCGTCATCGGCGGCGGCGACACCGCGATGGAGGAGGCCACCTTCCTCTCGCGGTTCGCCAAGTCGGTCACGGTCGTCCACCGCCGCGACACCCTTCGGGCCAGCAAGGCGATGCAGGAGCGTGCCTTCGCCGACCCGAAGATCAAGTTCGTCTGGGACAGCGAGGTCGCCGAGATCCACGGCGAGAACAAGCTCTCCGGCCTGACCCTGCGCAACCTCAAGAGCGGCGAGACCTCGGAGCTTCCCGTCACCGGCCTCTTCATCGCGATCGGCCACGATCCGCGCACCGAGCTCTTCAAGGGCCAGCTGAACCTCGACGACGAGGGCTACCTCAAGGTCGACGCGCCCAGCACCCGCACCAACCTGACGGGCGTCTTCGCGGCCGGCGACGTGGTCGACCACACCTACCGCCAGGCGATCACCGCGGCCGGCACGGGCTGCTCCGCCGCTCTCGACGCTGAGCGGTACCTCGCTGCGCTGGCGGACGGCGAGTCGACCCCCGAGCCCGAGAAGACCCCGGCCGCCTGACCCGCGGCCCCAGCTTTCCCACCACCCACCCAATAAGGAGATTGCCATGGCCGGCGCCACGGTGACCGTCACGGACGCCAACTTCGAAGAGGTCGTCCTCAAGAGCGACAAGCCCGTCCTCGTGGACTTCTGGGCCACCTGGTGCGGCCCGTGCCGTCAGGTCGCCCCCTCCCTGGAGGCCATTGCCGCGGAGCACGACGAGATCGTCATCGCCAAGCTGAACACCGACGAGAACCCGGCGACCACCGCCAAGTACGGCGTCATGTCGATCCCGACGATGAACGTCTACAAGGACGGCGAGGTCGTGAAGACCATCGTCGGCGCCAAGCCGAAGGCCGCGATCGAGCGCGACCTGGCGGACTACCTCGCCTGAGTCACCTCATCGTCTGTTTCACGTGAAACGG
Organism: Streptomyces endophytica; assembly: GCF_026153355.1. Lineage (GTDB taxonomy): Bacteria > Actinomycetota > Actinomycetes > Streptomycetales > Streptomycetaceae > Streptomyces > Streptomyces endophytica. Next base: position 1,959,637 of record NZ_CP110636.1, read on the forward strand.
GCCCGTTCCTCACCGAGGACGGGCCCGTTCTCCGTTTCACGTGAAACAGAGCTCCGTTTCACGTGAAACATCGTGCGCTACAGCGGCCGCAGGGCGGGCTCCTTCTGGACGGCGCCCAGCAGGCGGTCGAGTGCCATCTCCACATCTTCCTTCCACGAGATCGTGGTCCTCAGCTCAAGGCGCAGCCGCGGAAAGCGGGGATGAGGCCGTACGGTCTTGAAGCCCACCGCGAGGAGATGGTTGGCGGGCAGCACACAGGCCGGCTCGGTCCAGCGAGCATCGCCGAACGCCTCGATCGCCTTGAACCCTCGCTGAGTGAGGTCCTTCGCGACCGTCTGAACCATGACCCGGCCCAGCCCCTGGCCCTGATATCCGGGCGTCAGCCATGCGGTCAGCAGCTGCACCGCGTCCGGTGATACCGGGCTGGTCGGGAAGGCGATCGAGCGCGGCACGTAAGCCGGAGGGGCGTACATCACGAACCCCACCGGCACCTCGTCGACGTAGACAACCCGCCCGCAGGATCCCCATTCCAGCAGGACCGCCGAGATCCAGGCTTCCTTCTCCAGCTCGGGACGTCCCGCCTTTACCGCGGCCTCGCCGCTGACGGGGTCGAGCTCCCAGAAGACACAGGAGCGGCAGCGCTTGGGGAGATCCGGAAGGTTGTCCAGCGTGAGCGGTACGAGCCGACGGCCCATGGAACCAGGTCCTCACTTCTCTCGCCCGCCGCACCGCGCAGTGCCGTCAGCACGGCCGGCTCTCTGAGCAGACCACCAACGAAGCCTCCGACGGCTGCCAGGCCGAAGCCCGCTGCCAGCATTCCGGTGCGGCTCACCGATCGCATGGCCCTCTCCTCGATGTGAGGCGTCTCCACGTGGATGCGTGCCATACCCGAACGCATCGTATCCACCCTTTACGGGCACGGGTAGCGCGAGAGAGCAAAGGGCGGACCGTGTTCCGGTATGGACTCCGGAACACGGCCCGCCCGGGAGCCGTAGGCGTCAGCTCACTGCTCTTCGCCGGTCTCCTCATCGTTCTCCTCGGCCAGCGTCTGACCCAGGACGGGACCTTCACCTGGGGCGAGAGTGCCGAGGATGCGCTCCAGATCGTCTATCGAGGCGAACTCAACGACGATCTTTCCCTTCTTCTGGCCCAGGTCGACCTTCACCCGGGTTTCGAAGCGGTCGGAGAGCCGGGAGGCGAGTCCGGTGAGCGCGGGGGAGACCCGGGTGCCCGCACGGGGCCCCTTCGCCTTGCTCGGGCTCGCGGGGGTCGACCCCATGAGCGTCACGATCTCCTCGACCGAACGCACCGACAGCCCCTCGGCGACGATGCGGCGCGCGAGACGGTCCTGCTCCTCGGAGTCCTCCACGGAGAGCAGCGCCCGGGCATGACCCGCCGAGAGCACCCCGGCAGCCAGCCGCTTCTGCACGGACGGGGAGAGCTTCAGCAGACGCAGCGTGTTGGAGACCTGCGGACGCGAGCGCCCGATCCGGTCGGCCAGCTCGTCATGCGTGCACTGGAAGTCCTTGAGCAACTGGTCATAGGCGGCCGCCTCTTCCAGCGGGTTGAGCTGGGCCCGGTGCAGGTTCTCCAGCAGCGCGTCGAGGAGGAGCTTCTCGTCCTCCGTCGCCCGCACGATCGCCGGAATCTTCTCCAGCCCCGCCTCACGGCAGGCCCGCCAGCGGCGCTCCCCATGATGAGCTCGTACCGGCCGGGACCGGTCTGACGAACCACCACCGGCTGGAGCAGGCCCACCTCCTTGATGGAGGTGATCAGTTCGGCGAGCGCGTCCTCGTCGAAGACCTCTCTCGGCTGGCGCGGGTTCGGGGTGATGGCATCGAGCGGCACCTCGGCGAAGTGCGCACCCGCCACCTCCGATACCCCGTCCGCCGACGGCTCCACCGCTGCCGGCGCTTCCGTTTCACGTGAAACACCGTGCGTCGGAAGCGAGGTCACCTTGGCGGCGGCCACCCCTCGCTCCGGCGCCAGGACCGGTACGGACGAGGGTGATGTCGCTCCCTGCCCCACCGCGGGCCCGGCATGGTCCGTGCTCTGCGGTGCCGCGGGGATCAGCGCCCCGAGCCCACGGCCCAGGCCTCTACGTCGTTCGCTCACTGAGTCCCCTCCGAGATGCTGTGCTGTCCTTCATAGGTGACGCTGAGGCCCTGGCCCCCGGTCTGCGGGGCCCCACGCAGCGCGATCTCCCGGGCCGCTTCGAGATACGAAAGCGAACCACTGGATCCGGGATCATAGGTGAGCACTGTCTGCCCATAGCTGGGTGCCTCGGAGATCCGCACGGAGCGGGGGATGCTGGTACGGAGCACCTCGTGACCGAAGTGGTTACGGACCTCGTCGGCGACCTGGGAGGCCAGCCGGGTGCGTCCGTCGTACATGGTCAGCAGAATCGTCGAGACATGGAGCTGCGGGTTGAGATGACCCCGCACCAGGTCGACGTTCCGCAGCAGCTGCCCCAGTCCCTCCAGTGCGTAGTACTCGCACTGAATCGGAATCAGCACCTCGGCCCCCGCGACCAACGCATTGACCGTCAGCAGGCCCAGCGAGGGCGGGCAGTCGATGAAGATGTAGTCCAGCGGCTGCTCATACGCCTTGATGGCCCGGTCCAGCCGGCTTTCCCGGGCCACCAGCGAGACCAGCTCGATCTCGGCGCCGGCCAGATCGATCGTGGCGGGCGCACAGAACAGCCCCTCCACATCCACGACCGGCTGCACCACATCGGAGAGCGGCTTGCTGTCCACCAGCACGTCATAGATGGACGGCACTTCGGCGTGATGGTCGATCCCCAGCGCCGTCGACGCATTGCCCTGGGGGTCGAGGTCGATGACCAGAACCCGTGCCCCGTGCAGGGCCAGGGAGGCCGCCAGGTTCACGGTGGTCGTGGTCTTACCGACCCCGCCCTTCTGGTTGGCAACGACCATGACCCGGGTCTGTTCGGGCCGGGGAAGCCCCTCGCCCGCGCGGCCGAGTGCCTCTACCGCCAGCTGAGCTGCACGACCGATCGGGGTGTCGTCCATCGGGGGCGGCGTTTCACGTGAAACGTCGTCCCCGAACGACTCGCTACGGGGACCGGGGACCGGATCGGTCATCGGTCCCGCGATGTTGGCGTCGGACCGCAAGGATTCACTCTCCTCGACATCAGGCTCGCAATGTTCAGAGCCTGCCATGCTTTCGGCGTCGTGAACCAGTGAGGTCCGTTCTCCTGTGGACAAACCCACGTCTGTGGATACTTCCGTTACCCGTGTGGGTCTACGGTCGCGCGGCGCGGCAGCCGCACGACCACGGCCGATGATCCCTTGCAGCAGAGAGCGACGTTTCACGTGAAACACGATGCCAGCGTCGCGTCTGAATAAGCCGCGACACTCCGTCTTGTGCCGTTTTGATGGGGTTTATGGAAATACCGCTTCCCCTATTTCGCGGAACGGGGATTCCCTCTGCCCACGCCGGTCTCCACGGCTCCGGCTGATGCCTCAGCGCCGGCGCCCCCTCGTCGGACGACTGGCTCGCGCCGCCTTCGCCCGCTTCGCCGCGAAGCGCACACCGCCGGGGCTCTCGCCCACCTCGACCCGTACCACCGTCGTCGGCGGATCCACGATGCCCTCGCCGACCTGCACCACCGAGGTGTCGACCACACCGAGCTTGCTCAGCGCGGCCCGGGCACCCTTGAGCTCCTCCTCCGCGGCATCGCCCTTGAGGGCCAGCATCGCGCCGTACGGACGCAGCAGCGGAACGCCCCAGCCGGCCAGCCGGTCCAGCGGAGCCACCGCCCGCGCGGTCACCACATGCACCTGCGGCAGCTTGCCCATGACCTCTTCGGCCCGTCCCCGCACGACCGTCACATGGTCGAGGCCGAGCAACTCGACGACTTCCTGGAGGAAATTCGTCCGCCGCAGCAGTGGCTCCAGCAACGTGATCTTCAGGTCCGGCCGCACCAGAGCCAGCGGGATGCCGGGCAGCCCGGCCCCCGAGCCCACGTCACAGACCGAGACGCCCTCGGGCACGACCTCGGAGAGCACCGCGCAGTTCAGCAGATGCCGCTCCCACAGCCGCGGCACCTCGCGCGGCCCGATCAGCCCTCGCGTCACCCCTGCGTCGGCGAGCAGTTCGCCGTAGCGCACGGCCTCCGGAAAGCGCTCACCGAATACCTCCTGTGCCGCCTTCGGCGCAGGAGGGAGCTCCGCTGCTGCCTCCGTCACGGGAACCGCCCTTCCTCTGGACTGTTTTTCCTGCCGGGAACCTGGGTCACGCACCCGGAATAACACAGAACGCTGACAACTTTTGGCCCCGCCTGCGAGCAGACGGGGCCAAAGAAAAAACGGAAGCGCTGAGCGGTCAGGCCGGGAGGACAACCACTCGGCGCTGCGGCTCCTCACCCTCGGACTCGCTCCGCAGCCCGGCCGCCGCCACCGCGTCGTGCACGACCTTGCGCTCGAACGGCGTCATCGGGTCCAGCTTCACCGGCTCACCGGTACCACGGGCTTCCTCGGCCGCCTTCGCACCGATCGCCGTGAGCTGCTCGCGCTTGCGCGCCCGGAAGCCGGCGATGTCCAGCATCAGACGGCTGCGGTCACCGGTCTCCCGGTGCACGGCCAGCCGGGTCAGTTCCTGCAGCGCCTCCAGCACCTCACCGTCGCGTCCCACCAGCTTCTGCAGGTCGCGGCTGGTCGAGTCGCTGATGATCGACACAGCGGCGCGGTCGGCCTCGACGTCCATGTCGATGTCACCGTCGAGGTCGGCGATGTCCAGCAGACCCTCGAGGTAGTCGGCCGCGATCTCGCCTTCCTGCTCCAGGCGGGTCAGGGTGTCGGTGCCCTCGGTGGCAGGGGTCGTGTCCGTCACGAAAGGACTCCTTCTTACTTCTTCGACGGGTGCTTGGGGCGCTGCTGGCCCTTGCGCTGGCCGGACTTCGCGGAGCGGGACCCGGACGAGCCGCTCTGCGCGGTGCCGTCCTGCGCGGACTTCTTCTCCAGCGACTGCTTCTTCGCTCCGCCCTGGCCGGAGCCCGCCGAGTCGTCCGCCGTGCCCGCCGAGCCGGCCCGCGTACGGTTCTGCGTCCGGGCCTGGGCACCGCCGGCCGGCGTCGCGCCGGTCTGCCGCTTGGACTTCGTCTGACGCTTGGGCTGCTGGCGGTTCTGGCGCGCTTCCTCGACGGCCTTCTTCGCCGCGACCTCGGCCGGGCTCTCGACCAGCTTGCCCTGGGCCCGCAGCCGCTCCTGGCGCTCGGCGAACGCCTTGCTGCCCGGGGTCGGGTTACGACGGATGACGAACATCTGCTGGCCCATGGTCCACACGTTGGTGGTCAGCCAGTAGACGAGGACACCGACGGGGAAGTTGATGCCGAAGACGGCGAACATGATCGGGAAGACGTACATCAGCATCTTCTGCTGCTGCATGAACGGCGTCTTCACCGTGAGGTCGACGTTCTTGGTCATCAGCTGGCGCTGCGTGTAGAACTGCGACGCCGACATCAGGACGATCATGATGACCGTGACCACGCGGACGTTGGTGACCGAGGCACCGAGGCTCTCGATCTTCGCCGCGCTGTCCATGAACTTCGCGGCCAGCGGGGCGCCGAAGATGTGTGCCTTCTGCGCGCTCTGCAGCAGCGTCTGGTCGATGAAACCGACCGTCTTGCCGTTCGCGATGTGGCTGAGGACCTGGTACAGCGAGATGAAGAACGGCGACTGGGCCAGAATCGGGAGACAGCTCGAGAGCGGGTTGGTGCCCGTCTCCTTGTAGAGCTTCATCATCTCTTCGGACTGGCGCTGCTTGTCGCTCTTGTAGCGCTCCTGGATCGCCTTCATCTTCGGCTGGAGCGCCTGCATGTTCCGCGTCGACTTGATCTGCTTCACGAAGAGCGGGATCAGGCAGATACGGATCAGCACCACCAGCGAGACGATGGACAGACCCCACGCCGCACCACTGTTCGGATCAAAGACCAGGCTGTAGAACGAGTGGAACTGGACGATGATCCAGGAAACGGCGTAATAGAGAGGATTCAGGATCGTGTCCACGAATCAGGCTCCTTGGGCGTTGGGCTGAGTCTCGGGCTGGGCGGCGGGTTCATGGACGGCAGTCCCGCCCAGACGGCTCCTCAGCCGCTGGTGCCAGACCGGACGCTTCCGGGGAGGGACGTGGTCGACGCCACCGAGCGACCACGGATTGCAGCGCAGGATGCGCCAGGCTGTCAGCGCAGTCCCTTTCACCGCGCCGTGCCGGTCGATGGCCGTATAGCCATAGTGCGAGCACGACGGGTAGTACTTGCAGACCGGCCCCAGCAGGGGGCTGATGGTCCACTGGTAGATCTTGATCAAAAGCAGCAGCGGGTACTTCACTGTGCGCTCCCTCCCGGGCCCCGGCCGGGGTTCCGGGGGTCCGCGGCACAACCACTGCCGGTCGCGGCCCCCGCGGGGTTGGAGCCTCTCGGCGACCCTCCCAGCAGCCGCTCCAGGGCGGCGTCCAGGTCGCGGGCCAGCTCGTCGTGGTCCGCGGTGCCCGCGCCGGGCAGGGCCCGTACGACAACCAGGCTACCGGCGGGAAGCCGGTCCAGCCGGTCACGCAGGAGATGCCGAAGGCGCCGCTTGACCTTGTTGCGGACGACCGCGATGCCAACGGCCTTGCTCACGACGAAACCCGCACGCGTCGGGGAACACTTTCCCCCGCTGCGTGCGGGTCCGTTGAACCGCTACGACAATGCACGACAAGGAGCGGGCGCCCGGCCCTGCGTCCCCGGCGTACCGCGGTCGCGAAGTCCTCGCGCCGCCTCAGCCGATTTTCGGTAGGCAGCACGTCATGGACCTAGGTCGGGCTGCTCAGGCCGACAGGCGGGCGCGACCCTTGCTGCGGCGCGTCGCGAGAATCGCGCGGCCGGCACGGGTCCGCATGCGCAGACGGAAGCCGTGGGTCTTCGCGCGGCGGCGGTTGTTCGGCTGGAAGGTGCGCTTGCTCACTCGGGGGCTCCAGGAATGCTTGTTGTCTCAAGGTGAGACAGATGTGGGGCGTCGTTGGCTGTCACCGTGCGCCCACGAGTAGCTCGCAACGCCTAAGTGCACCGCTACACGATCACCAGAGCGCGATCTTTGCCCATCGGAGGCAGGCGGCAGCAGCCATCGACAACTCGACCTGGTCACGGTACGCGCGGCTACGCCATCCGGTCAAACCGGCTCCATGGGAGCCCGCACGGCACGTCGTCAGGACACACTATGCACAGCCTGTGGACAACGACTTGAATCACCAGGCCCGCCCTGACTACCTTGGCTGAACTCCGATTCCTTCCCGCCCGTCCTGAGAATCACACATTCGTGGGACTGTGAGAGAGCGTGCCCTGTGGCTGATGTACCTGCCGATCTTGCCGCAGTGTGGCCGCGCGTGCTCGATCATCTTCTTCGTGCGGAGGCCGACGGCCTCAAGCCGAAGGACCAGGACTGGCTCAAGCGCACCCAGCCGCTGGCGCTGGTGGCCGACACCGCGCTGCTCGCCGTGCCCAACGAATTCGCCAAGGGCGTGCTCGAAGGCCGGCTGGCGCCGCTGATCGGGGAGGCCCTCAGCCATGAGTGCGGCCGCCCGATCCGGATCGCTATCACCGTCGACGACTCCTCCGAGGAGCCGCCGGCGCCGTCCGCGCCCGTGCAGCACCAGTCGCCCCAGCAGCCGCAGCACCATCAGCAGCACCCGGCGCCGCAGCAGCACGAGACGTATGACTACGAGCCCCGGCACGACAGCCGGCAGGGCTACGGGCACCAGGGCGACGACCTGCCCGGCGTCCGCCCCGCCTACCCGGACTACCAGCAGCCGCGGCACGAACCCGGCGCCTGGCCCCAGCACATCGCCCCCGGCGGCCCCGGCCCGCGCGAGGACTACGGCTGGCAGCAGCAGCACCTGGGCGGCTTCCCCGAGCGCGAGACGTCCGCGGAGCAGTGGCGCGAGCCGTACCCGTCGGCGCCCCACGTACCGCAGCACCAGCAGGCGCAGCCGGACTACCGCGGCCAGGACCGCGGCGTCCCCCCGGGGCACTCCGACGGCGCGCGCTCCCCGTACGACGCGCAGCGCCGCGACCTCCCCGAGCACCAGCCCGGTGGCCACAACGGCCGCTCCGGCCCCGGTGCCGCGCTGCCGGCGCCCAGCGGCGCCCCGGGCCCGCTCGCCGCGCAGCCCGCGCCGGCCACCGGCCCGGGTGAGCCCACCGCCCGGCTGAACCCGAAGTACCTCTTCGACACCTTCGTCATCGGTGCCTCGAACCGCTTCGCGCACGCCGCCGCGGTCGCCGTCGCCGAGGCCCCGGCCAAGGCGTACAACCCGCTGTTCATCTACGGGGAGTCGGGTCTGGGCAAGACCCACCTGCTGCACGCGATCGGGCACTACGCCCGCAGCCTCTACCCCGGCACCCGGGTGCGGTACGTGAGCTCGGAGGAGTTCACCAACGAGTTCATCAACTCCATCCGCGACGGCAAGGCGGACGCGTTCCGCAAGCGCTATCGGGACATGGACATCCTGCTGGTCGACGACATCCAGTTCCTGGCGAGCAAGGAGTCGACGCAGGAGGAGTTCTTCCACACCTTCAACACGCTGCACAACGCCAACAAGCAGATCGTGCTCTCCAGTGACCGGCCGCCCAAGCAGCTGGTCACCCTGGAGGACCGGCTGCGCAACCGCTTCGAGTGGGGCCTGATCACCGACGTCCAGCCGCCCGAGCTGGAGACCCGGATCGCGATCCTCCGCAAGAAGGCGGTGCAGGAGCAGCTGAACGCCCCGCCGGAGGTGCTGGAGTTCATCGCGTCCCGGATCTCGCGCAACATCCGCGAGCTGGAGGGCGCCCTGATCCGGGTCACCGCGTTCGCCTCGCTCAACCGGCAGCCGGTGGACCTGGGGCTCACCGAGATCGTGCTGAAGGACCTGATCCCGGCGGCGAGGACGCCGCTCCGGAGATCACCGCCACCGCGATCATGGCCTCGACCGCCGACTACTTCGGCCTGACCATCGACGACCTCTGCGGCTCGTCCCGCAGCCGGGTCCTGGTCACCGCCCGGCAGATCGCCATGTACCTGTGCCGCGAGCTGACGGATCTCTCGCTGCCGAAGATCGGCGCGCAGTTCGGCGGCCGGGACCACACGACCGTGATGCACGCCGACCGCAAGATCCGCGCGCTGATGGCCGAGCGGCGGTCGATCTACAACCAGGTCACCGAGCTGACCAACCGCATCAAGAACGGCTGAGGGCGCGGCCGACGCGCCGCCTCGGACCGACCGCGCCCAGGGCGCCCGGGACCCGCTCCCGGGCGCCCTTCGCCGTTCCGGGGCCGCCCCGGGGCGGTGTACGACGCGCCGCGCCGCCGTCCCCGGGCTGTGGAGCGCCGCCGGCCGTGTTCGATTCCGCGCCTGGTCACGGCCTCTCTCCACAGATTGGGCAAGAATCTTCCGTCCACACCCTGGGGAGAGGAAAGTTATCCCTGTGGGATCCACAGCCGGGCCCTCCGAGGGGAGATCGGAGGAGGTCAGCCGGGTGTGGATTTGTGGCCAACCGCTCTCCACAGGGTGTGGACAGAGATTTCGTCCACAGGGCAGTGGATCTTTTGTCCACCGCCCGCCCACAGGTGAGCCGCCGTTGTCCCCAGCAATCCCGAGCTTCTCCACACCCCTGTCCACTGTTCGGCAACGCAACACCCCCTCTCACCGGGCTGAGTGAAAGCGGTCACACCAAGGTGATGGGTTGGGCTGTGGGGAACGTGGGTAAAGCTGGGGATGGCACTGGGGAGAACTGCCCGTCTCCTGTGCATCGGGTGTGCAGAACTTTCCGCAGTCCACAGCACAGGCCGCTTATCCACGGCCCCCGCCCACAGCCTCGGTGGACAAAAAACCGACGTTGACCTGCGCAGACGCAGTTGTCCACGGTTTCCACAGGGCCTACTACTACGACCACGGATATCTACCGGGGAACTCGTTCGGAAACGGGGCCTGTGCACAACTCGGCGGCCCGGCGTCCGACGTCGCCCGAGTCGACTTGACCCCGAGCCGCACCGACTGTCGGTGGCGTGCGTCAGACTGGTCTCCGGCCACTGAGCCGACGACGAAGGCCAGCAGGGCGTAAGCCAGCAACAGCAGGAGGCGGTTTCCGGTGAAGATCCGGGTGGAGCGCGATGTACTCGCGGAGGCAGTGGCCTGGGCGGCCAAGAGCCTCCCGGCCCGTCCGCCGGTGCCCGTCCTCGCGGGCCTGCTGCTGAAGGCCGAGGACGGCGCACTGAGCCTCTCCGGCTTCGACTACGAGGTCTCGGCGCGCGTCTCGGTGGAGGCCGAGGTCGAAGAGGAGGGCACGGTCCTCGTCTCCGGCCGGCTGCTCGCCGACATCTGCCGCGCCCTCCCCAACCGCCCGGTGGAGATTTCCACCGACGGTGTACGGGTGACCGTGGTCTGTGGCTCCTCGCGGTTCACCCTCCACACCCTTCCTGTGGAGGAGTACCCGTCCCTGCCGGCGATGCCGACCGCGACCGGCACGGTCCCCGGCGAGGTCTTCGCCGCGGCCGCCGCCCAGGTCGCCATCGCGGCCGGCCGTGACGACACCCTCCCGGTGCTCACCGGCGTCCGCATCGAGATCGAGGGCGACACCGTCACCCTGGCCTCCACCGACCGCTACCGCTTCGCGGTCCGTGAGTTCCTGTGGAAGCCGGAGAGCCCGGACGCCTCCGCGGTCGCGCTGGTCCCGGCCAAGACCCTGCTGGACACCGCCAAGTCCCTGAGCAGCGGCGACACGGTCACGCTCGCGCTGTCCGGCTCCGGCCAGGGCGAGGGCCTGATCGGCTTCGAGGGCGCCGGGCGGCGCACGACCACCCGTCTGCTGGAAGGCGACCTCCCCAAGTACCGCACGCTCTTCCCGACCGAGTTCAATTCGGTCGCGGTGATCGAGACCGCTCCGTTCGTCGAGGCCGTCAAGCGCGTGGCGCTGGTCGCCGAGCGCAACACCCCGGTCCGGCTGAGCTTCGAGCAGGGCGTGCTGATCCTGGAGGCCGGCTCCAGCGACGATGCACAGGCTGTGGAGAGGGTCGACGCCGATCTGGACGGCGACGACATCTCGATCGCGTTCAACCCGGGCTTCCTGCTGGAGGGCCTGTCGGCGATCGACTCCCCCGTGGCGCAGCTGTCGTTCACGACGTCCACCAAGCCGGCGCTGCTGAGCGGTCGCCCCGCCAAGGACGCCGAGGCGGACGAGGCCTACAAGTACCTGATCATGCCCGTGCGGCTGTCGGGCTGACGGCCGGGAGCGCGAGGGTCGGCCCTCGCACGGCTGCAGCATGCCCGTGCGGCTGTCGGGCTGACGGCCGGGAGCGCGCCGCGGCGGGGCCCTTGCGGCGACCGGCTGAAGGGCCCTGATGAGCGGCTGAGCCCACAGGTGTGCGCGGACCTGCGGGCGTAGGCTCGGACTCGGGTACGAACAGCAACGACTACGTGCAAAGAGGGTCTCTGATGGAGCTCGGTCTCGTCGGTCTCGGCAAGATGGGCGGCAACATGCGCGAGCGCATCCGCCGCGCCGGCCACACCGTCGTCGGATACGACCGCAACCCGGACCTGGCGGATGTGAACAGCCTCCAGGAGCTTGTGGACAAGCTGAAGGGTCCGCGGGTGGTCTGGGTCATGGTGCCGGCCGGTGCCGCCACCCAGTCCACGATCGACGAGCTGGCCGAGCTGCTCTCGCCCGGCGACATCGTCGTGGACGGCGGCAACTCCCGCTGGACCGACGACGAGAAGCACGCCGAGGAGCTGAAGGCCAAGGGCATCGGCTTCGTCGACTGCGGCGTCTCCGGCGGCGTCTGGGGCCTGGAGAACGGCTACGCGCTGATGTACGGCGGCGACAAGGACGACGTCGCCAAGGTGCAGCCGATCTTCGACGCCCTCAAGCCCGAGGGCGAGTTCGGCTCGGTGCACGCCGGCAAGGTCGGCGCCGGCCACTTCGCGAAGATGGTCCACAACGGCATCGAGTACGCGATGATGCAGGCCTTCGCCGAGGGCTGGGAGCTGCTGGAGAAGGTCGACTCCGTCACGGACGTGCGCGAGGTCTTCCGCTCCTGGCAGGAGGGCACGGTCATCCGCTCCTGGCTGCTCGACCTGGCCGTCAACGCCCTCGACGACGACGAGCACCTGGAGAAGCTGCGCGGTTATGCACAGGACTCCGGCGAGGGCCGGTGGACTGTGGAAGCCGCCATCGACAACGCCGTGCCGCTGCCCGCGATCACGGCCTCGCTCTTCGCCCGCTTCGCGTCCCGCCAGGACGACTCGCCGCAGATGAAGATGATCGCCGCGCTGCGCAACCAGTTCGGCGGCCACGCGGTCGAGAGCAAGAAGTAACCACCAGCAGTACTGGCACCACCACGCAGCCGGGGGAGGTCGGCGCACCGCCATGCACGTGACGCATCTGTCGCTCGCCGACTTCCGCTCGTACGCCCGGGTCGAGGTCCCGCTCGATCCGGGCGTCACGGCGTTCGTGGGCCCCAACGGGCAGGGCAAGACCAACCTCGTCGAGGCGGTCGGCTATCTGGCCACGCTCGGCAGCCACCGGGTCTCCTCGGACGCGCCGCTGGTGCGGATGGGCGCCGAGCGGGCGGTCATCCGGGCCGCCGTCGCGCAGGGCGAGCGGCAGCAGCTGATCGAGCTGGAGCTGAATCCCGGCAAGGCCAATCGCGCCCGTATCAACAGGTCCTCGCAGGTCAGGCCGCGTGATGTGCTGGGCATCGTGCGGACGGTGCTGTTCGCGCCGGAGGATCTGGCGCTGATCAAGGGCGACCCCGGCGAGCGCCGGCGGTTCCTGGACGAGCTGATCACCGCGCGCTCGCCCCGGATGGCCGGGGTGCGCGCCGACTACGACCGCGTCCTCAAGCAGCGCAACACCCTGCTCAAGACCGCGGCGCTGGCCCGGCGGCACGGCGGACGGCAGATGGACCTCTCGACGCTCGACGTGTGGGACCAGCATCTGGCCCGGGCCGGCGCCGAACTGCTGGCGCAGCGCCTCGACCTGATCGCCGCGCTGCAGCCGCTCGCCGACAAGGCGTATGAGCAACTCGCCCCGGGCGGCGGTCCGTTGACGCTGGAGTACCGTCCCTCGGCGGGCGAGGCGATGGCCGGTGCGACGTCCCGCGAGGACCTGTACGGCGTGCTGCTGGCCGCGCTCGGCGAGGCCCGCAAGCAGGAGATCGAGCGCGGGGTGACGCTGGTCGGCCCGCACCGCGACGACCTGGTGCTGAAGCTCGGCCAGCTGCCGGCCAAGGGCTACGCCAGCCACGGCGAGTCCTGGTCGTACGCGCTGGCGCTGCGGCTGGCCTCGTACGACCTGCTGCGCGCCGAGGGCAACGAACCGGTGCTGGTCCTGGACGACGTCTTCGCCGAGCTGGACGCGCGGCGCCGGGAGCGGCTGGCGGAGCTGGTGGCCCCGGGCGAGCAGGTGCTGGTGACGGCGGCGGTCGACGACGATGTGCCCGGGGTGCTGGTCGGGGCGCGCTACGCGGTCTCCGACGGCGCCGTCGAGAAGGTGACCCCGTGAGCGAGCAGCAGTCCGACCGGCCCGAGCCCCCGGAGCTGTCCGGAGTGGACCTGGCCCGGCAGGCGCTGGTGGCTGCGAAGGAGCAGGCGCGGGCGCGGGGCGCGGCCGCGCAGCAGAAGAAGCAGGCCCGGCGCGGGGGCCTGCGCTCCGGCGCGCGGGCGGACGGCCGCGATCCGCTGCCGCTCGGGGCGGCGATCAACCGGCTGATCACGGAGCGCGGCTGGGAGACCCCGGCCGCGGTCGGCGGGGTGATGGGCCGCTGGCCGCAGCTGGTCGGCCCCGAGGTGGCGCAGCACTGCGAGCCGCAGCGCTACGACGAGGATGCCCGGGTGCTGACCGTGCAGTGCGATTCCACGGCGTGGGCGACCCAGCTGCGATTGCTGGCCCCCCAGCTGGTGGCCCGGCTCAACGAGGACCTGGGCCACGGCACGGTCAAGATGCTCAAGGTGCTGGGTCCGGGGGGTCCCGCCCGCCGGTACGGAGCGCTGCGCGCGCCCGGCAGCAAGGGGCCGGGCGACACCTACGGATAGGCCGTAGGACACGGGTGAACCACTGCGGCGGGTGAGACTCCGCTCACGGTAGCCGCCGGTTGACAGCCGGAAGCGCTGAGTGCCCGTTTGAGCGTCCTGGGGCCCCGTCTCGAATATGGGGAGTCGGCGGACGGCGGTTCAGGGCGGCACATGACGACTCAGGTGCCTGCAAACCCCCATGAGTGTCGGCGCCACCGGTACACTGGTAGCAATCCCGCCCACTCGCGGAATATGTCGAACGACGCAGCCGCTCCCGCCTGTTTTCCCGGGGTGACCCGCACAGGCGCGGAAGGGGCTTGTGCTGTGCCAGAAAGGGCGCTTCGTGGCCGACTCCGGCGACCTCAACGAGAACAACACGGCTTCTACTGAAGAGGGGGTTCCTGCCGGCGCCATGGGCGACTCCTCGGTGGAGACGTCGTACGACGCCAGCGCGATCACCGTCCTCGAAGGCCTGGACGCGGTCCGTAAGCGCCCTGGCATGTACATCGGCTCGACGGGCGAGCGCGGTCTGCACCACCTCGTGCAGGAGGTCGTCGACAACTCCGTCGACGAGGCGCTGGCCGGCCACGCCGACACCATCGACGTGACGATCCTGGCCGACGGCGGCGTGCGCGTCGTCGACAACGGCCGCGGTATCCCCGTCGGCATCGTGCCGTCCGAGAACAAGCCGGCCGTCGAGGTCGTGCTGACCGTCCTGCACGCCGGCGGCAAGTTCGGCGGCGGCGGGTACGCGGTCTCCGGTGGTCTGCACGGCGTGGGTGTGTCCGTGGTGAACGCCCTGTCGACCCGGGTCGCGGTCGAGATCCACACGGACGGTTACCGCTGGACCCAGGAGTACAAGCAGGGCGTGCCCACCGCCCCGCTGGCCCAGCACGAGGCGACCGACAAGCACGGCACCTCGGTCACGTTCTGGGCCGACGGCGAGATCTTCGAGACCACCACGTACAGCTTCGAGACGCTGTCCCGGCGCTTCCAGGAGATGGCGTTCCTCAACAAGGGGCTGACCATCTCGCTCAAGGACGAGCGCGCGGACCACGTGGACGAGGACGGCAAGCCGCTCTCGGTGCGGTACCACTACGAGGGCGGCATCGTCGACTTCGTGAAGTACCTCAACTCCCGCAAGGGCGAGCTGGTGCACCCGACGGTCGTCTCGGTGGAGGCCGAGGACAAGGAGCGGAACCTCTCCGTCGACCTCGCCATGCAGTGGAACACCCAGTACAGCGAGGGTGTCTACAGCTTCGCGAACATCATCCACACCCACGAGGGTGGCACCCACGAAGAGGGCTTCCGCGCGGCGCTGACCGGCCTGATCAACCGCTACGCGCGCGACAAGAAGCTGCTCCGCGAGAAGGACGACAACCTCACGGGCGAGGACATCCGCGAGGGTCTGACGGCGATCATCTCGGTCAAGCTCGCCGAGCCGCAGTTCGAGGGCCAGACGAAGACCAAGCTGGGCAACACCGAGGTCAAGACCTTCGTCCAGAAGGTGGTTCACGAGCACCTCAACGACTGGCTGGACCGCAACCCCAACGAGGCCGCGGACATCATCCGCAAGGGCATCCAGGCGGCGACCGCCCGGGTGGCCGCCCGTAAGGCGCGCGATCTGACCCGCCGTAAGGGCCTGCTGGAGACCGCGTCGCTGCCCGGAAAGCTGAGCGACTGCCAGTCCAACGACCCGACCAAGTGCGAGATCTTCATCGTCGAGGGTGACTCCGCCGGCGGCTCGGCCAAGTCCGGCCGGAACCCGGAGTACCAGGCGATCCTGCCGATCCGCGGCAAGATCCTCAACGTCGAGAAGGCCCGGGTCGACAAGATCCTGCAGAACAACGAGGTCCAGGCGCTGATCTCGGCCTTCGGCACGGGCGTGCACGAGGACTTCGACATCGAGAAGCTCCGGTACCACAAGATCATCTTGATGGCGGACGCCGACGTCGACGGCCAGCACATCAACACCCTGCTGCTGACCTTCCTGTTCCGCTTCATGCGCCCGCTGGTCGAGGCCGGTCACGTCTACCTCTCCCGCCCGCCGCTGTACAAGATCAAGTGGGGCCGGGACGACTTCGAGTACGCCTACTCCGACTCGGAGCGGGACGCGCTGGTCGAGCTCGGCAAGCAGAACGGCAAGCGGATCCGTGAGGACTCGATCCAGCGGTTCAAGGGTCTCGGCGAGATGAACGCCGAGGAGCTGCGGGTGACGACCATGGACATCGACCACCGTGTGCTCGGCCAGGTGTCGCTGGACGACGCGGCCCGCGCCGACGACCTGTTCTCGGTGCTCATGGGCGAGGACGTCGAGGCACGCCGCTCGTTCATCCAGCGCAACGCCAAGGACGTCCGCTTCCTCGACATCTGAGCCCTGTCGGCCCGAACAACAGCCGCAGCTCGAAAGGACTTTGAACCACCATGGCCGACGAGAACCCCCCTGTGACCCCGGACGGCGTGACCGCCGAGGGCGCGCCCGCCGCCATCGAAGGCGTCGGGATGCGCGTCGAGCCCGTCGGGCTCGAGACGGAGATGCAGCGCTCCTACCTCGACTACGCGATGTCCGTCATCGTCTCGCGTGCGCTGCCGGACGTCCGGGACGGCCTCAAGCCCGTCCACCGCCGCGTCCTGTACGCGATGTACGACGGCGGGTACCGCCCCGAGAAGGGCTTCTACAAGTGCGCCCGCGTCGTCGGCGACGTCATGGGTACGTACCACCCGCACGGCGACACCTCCATCTACGACGCGCTGGTGCGTCTGGCGCAGCCGTGGTCGATGCGGATGCCGCTGGTCGACTCCAACGGCAACTTCGGCTCCCCGGGCAACGACCCGGCCGCGGCCATGCGGTACACCGAGTGCAAGATGGCGCCGCTGTCGATGGAGATGCTCCGGGACATCGACGAGGAGACCGTCGACTTCCAGGACAACTACGACGGCCGCAACCAGGAGCCGACGGTCCTGCCGTCCCGCTTCCCCAACCTGCTGATCAACGGCTCGGCCGGTATCGCGGTCGGCATGGCGACGAACATCCCGCCGCACAACCTCCGCGAGGTCGCCGCCGGTGCCCAGTGGGCACTGGAGCACCCGGACGCCTCCGCCGAGGAGCTGCTGGACGCGCTGATCGAGCGGGTCAAGGGCCCGGACTTCCCCACCGGCGCGCTGGTGGTGGGCCGCAAGGGCATCGAGGAGGCCTACCGCACCGGCCGCGGCTCGATCACCATGCGCGCGGTCGTCGAGGTCGAGGAGATCCAGAACCGCCAGTGCCTGGTGGTCACCGAGCTGCCCTACCAGGTCAACCCGGACAACCTCGCCCAGAAGATCGCCGACCTGGTGAAGGACGGCAAGATCGGCGGCATCGCCGACGTCCGCGACGAGACCTCCTCGCGCACCGGCCAGCGGCTGGTGATCGTCCTCAAGCGGGACGCGGTCGCCAAGGTCGTCCTCAACAACCTCTACAAGCACACCGATCTGCAGACCAACTTCGGGGCGAACATGCTCGCCCTGGTGGACGGCGTGCCGCGCACGCTCTCCCTGGACGCGTTCATCCGCAACTGGGTCACCCACCAGATCGAGGTCATCGTCCGCCGGACGAAGTTCCGGCTGCGCAAGGCCGAGGAGCGGGCGCACATCCTGCGCGGTCTGCTCAAGGCCCTGGACGCCATCGACGAGGTCATCGCGCTGATCCGGCGCAGTGACACGGTCGAGGTCGCGCGCGAGGGCCTGATGGGCCTGCTGGAGATCGACGAGATCCAGGCGAACGCGATCCTGGAGATGCAGCTGCGCCGGCTGGCCGCCCTGGAACGCCAGAAGATCACCGCCGAGCACGACGAGCTGCAGCGCAAGATCAACGAGTACAACCAGATCCTGGCCTCCCCCGAGCGGCAGCGCCAGATCATCAGCGAGGAACTCGCCGCGATCGTCGAGAAGTTCGGCGACGACCGGCGCTCCAAGCTGGTGCCCTTCGAGGGCGACATGTCCATCGAGGACCTCATCGCCGAGGAGGACATCGTCGTCACGATCACCCGTGGCGGCTATGTGAAGCGCACGAAGACGGACGACTACCGCTCGCAGAAGCGCGGCGGCAAGGGCGTTCGGGGCACGAAGCTCAAGGAAGACGACATCGTCGACCACTTCTTCGTCTCCACCACCCACCACTGGCTGCTGTTCTTCACGAACAAGGGCCGGGTCTACCGCGCCAAGGCCTACGAACTGCCGGACGCGGGCCGCGACGCCCGTGGTCAGCACGTCGCCAACCTGCTCGCCTTCCAGCCGGACGAGCAGATCGCGCAGATCCTGGCGATCCGCGACTACGAGGCCACGCCGTACCTGGTCCTCGCCACGAAGGCCGGCCTGGTGAAGAAGACGCCGCTCAAGGACTACGACTCGCCGCGGTCCGGTGGTGTCATCGCGATCAACCTGCGCGAGCAGGAGGACGGCACGGACGACGAGCTGATCGGCGCCGAGCTGGTCTCGGAGACCGACGACCTGCTGCTGATCAGCAAGAAGGCCCAGTCGATCCGCTTCACCGCGTCCGACGAGGCGCTGCGGCCGATGGGCCGGGCGACCTCCGGTGTGAAGGGCATGAGCTTCCGCGAGGGTGACGAGCTGCTCTCGATGAACGTGGTCCGCGCGAACACCTACGTCTTCACGGCCACGGACGGCGGGTACGCCAAGCGCACCGCGGTCGACGAGTACCGCGTCCAGGGCCGCGGCGGTCTGGGCATCAAGGCCGCCAAGATCGTCGAGGACCGGGGTTCGCTGGTCGGCGCGCTGGTCGTCGAGGAGACCGATGAGATCCTCGCCATCACGCTCGGCGGTGGCGTGATCCGTACGCGGGTCAACGAAGTCCGGGAGACCGGCCGTGACACCATGGGCGTCCAACTGATCAACCTGGGCAAGCGCGATGCCGTCGTGGGCATCGCACGGAACGCCGAGGCCGGCCGGGAAGCCGAAGAGGTCGACGGGGAGGACCCCGAGACCGAGGCGGCAGAGGTGACCGAGCCCCCGGCGGAGTAGCACGAGGAGTAGGTCATGAGTGGAGCCACGGGCGCTGCGGCGGGTGGACGGGGAGTCGGGAAGGACTCCCCGTCGGGACCCGCGACCGTGACGGAGGACAGCGCCCGTGGCTCCGCCATTTCTGCCGACGGCCCCCGACACGAGGGCGAGCACCAGGGGGGACCCGTGAGCGACACCCGCCAGCCGCAGCCGCAGCCGCAGGATCCGGCCCAGCAGGCCGCAGAGGGCCCGCAAGCGCCGTACCAGCCGCCCCAGGCGTATTCCACCGCCGGTGGGCAGGGCGGCGGGCCCCAGGCGGTCCGCAAGCCCCGTACGGGCGCCGCTACGGCCCCGCGGACGCGCAAGGCCCGGCTGCGGGTCGCGCGGGCCGATCCGTGGTCGGTGATGAAGGTCAGCTTCCTGCTCTCCATCGCGCTGGGCATCTGCACGGTCGTGCCGTCTCGGTGCTGTGGATGGTCATGAACGCGATGGGCGTCTTCTCCACGGTCGGCGGGACGATCAGCGAGGCCACCGGCTCCGGCGACGGCGGCGGCTTCGATCTCCAGACGTTTCTGTCGCTGCCGCGGGTGCTGCTGTTCACCGGGATCATCGCGGTGATCGACGTGGTGCTGGCGACCGCGCTGGCCACCCTCGGCGCCTTCATCTACAACCTCTCGGCCGGGTTCGTCGGGGGCGTGGAGCTGACCCTCGCCGAGGACGAATGAGGCCCGTACGACAGGGCGTCCGGGGGGCTCCCGGAACCGATTTTGGGAACGCCTCTGAAGTGCGCTAATCTTTCGGTGCAGCGAACGCGCGGCTATAGCTCAGACGGTTAGAGCGCTTCCCTGATAAGGAAGAGGCCCCAGGTTCAAGTCCTGGTAGCCGCACCGCACCGATCGGCCCGGCCGGGGAACTCCCCGCCGGGCCGATTCGTTGTTCCGGTGCGGAAGTTGGCTCGCGGCGGGCGCCCGCGAACGAGGCGTTGCCGACTGCGAGCTAGGTAACCGATCGGTATCGGCCGGTGTGTATCATCGGCCGACATAGGTCCCCTACGTCAACGAAAGACGAGGTCGCGCGGTGAAGAAGCTTCTCCTGGTCGCACTGGCCGCCATCGGCGGGCTCCTCGTGTACCGCCAGATCCAGGCGGATCGCGCCGAGCAGGATCTGTGGACGGAGGCGACCGACTCCGTGCCCGCAGGTTCGGGTGTCTGAGACGCACCTACGTACAGCAAGTTCGTACGAACCCCGATTGCCCGGTGGCAGTCGGGTTTCGTATGTCCGGGGGCGGGCGGGGCGGTGTGCGAGGGGTGCCGGGGAGTGGGCCGGGGCGGCTGATCGTCGTTGCGGGACCGTGACGGTGACGCTCTTGAGTTTGCGATCGCACACCATTAGCTTGCATAAGCAAAGATTCTGTCTGTGTCGTAACCAGCAGGACTCCAGGGGGATCAAGGCATGGCACACCGACCACGCAGAGGGCGGTGGCGTTGCTCGGCGGGCTGATGCTGGCCCTGGCCGCCGTGGCCGCACCGTTTCAGGCCATCGCCGCGGGGACAGCCGAGGCGGCGCCGGCCGCGGCGGGCAGCGGCATGGTGATGGTGCTCGACTCCTCCGGCTCGATGAGCGGGAGCGACGGGCCGGCAGCACTCGGATCGCCGCCGCCCGTAAGGCCGTGGGCGCCGTCGTGGACGCCCTGCCGGACGGCTATCCGACCGGGTTGCGGGTCTACGGCGCCGACAAACCCAAGGGCTGCGACGACACCCGGCTCGTCCGTCCGGTCGGCGCGCTCGACCGGGCGGGGCTGAAGCGGGCCGTCACGGGCGTCCGGCCGAAGGGCGACACCCCCATCGGGCTGTCGCTGCGCAAGGCGGCCGATGACCTCCCCCGGCCGGCCGGCGGCTCGGTCGGCAAGCGCACGATCCTGCTGATCTCCGACGGCGAGGACAACTGCCAGGCACCGCCGCCGTGCAAGGTCGCGGCCCAACTCGCCGCGTCCGGCGTCGATCTGCACATCGACGCCATCGGTTTCCAGGTGGCCGGCAAGGCCCGCGCACAGCTGGAATGCATCGCCAAGGCCGGCAACGGCCGTTATTACGACGCCCCGGACGCCCGAGCGCTGGCCCGCCAGCTCCAGAGGCCGGCCAACTCTCCGCGGAGGGCTACCGGTTCAAGGGGAAGCAGGTCCGCGGCACGGCGACAAAGAGCAGCGCCCCGCACCTCGCCCCCGGTCAGTACCTGGACTCCATCGGGCCCAACGAGGAGCGCTTCTACGCGGTCGATCTGGACGCCGCGTCGACGGCCGACTTCTCGGCGACCGTGGTGCCGCAGGCCGGGGCCACCGTCGGCCTCCTCGACACCGTGCGCACCCGGATCGCGTACGGCACCGACAGCGCCTGTGAGTCCAGTACCGCGATGTTCGGGCAGTCGGAGGGCGCCACGCCACTGACGTCCGCCGTCAGCCGGGTCCCCTCGGAGACGGGCACCGGTACCTGCGACAAGGCGGGCCGGTACTGGCTGGTCGTCGAGCGCAAGGCCGCCGAGGGCTCGGACGCCGCGCGCTGGCCGATGGAGCTGACGTTTCACGTGGAACCACGGCTGACGAAGGGCGTCACCCCCGCACAGTCGGAGCCGAGTACGGCGCGGGCGGCAAGGACGCGATCCTGCCCACCAGCGCGCCCCGGGACGTCACCGGCGGCACCGGATTCAACGACGCGCGCACCCTGCATCCGGGCGTCTGGCGGGGCAGGCTCCTTCCGGCGCAGACCCTTTGGTACAAGGTGCCGGTCGGCTGGGGCCAGCAGCTGCGCTACGACGTGGAGTTCGCCAACGAACCGACGGTGAGGGGCCACAGCGCCACCCCCTCGTTCGGCGGCACCCAGGTCTACACACCGGCCCGTATCCCGGTCGGCAGCGGCACCGGGGAGTTCGACGTCTCGGTGCCGTACGACGGGCGGCCGGCCTCGCTCGCGATGGGCACGGTCCCGGTCGCCTGGACCAACCGCTACGAGGGCCACCCCAACGTCATTCCCGTGCACCAGAAGGGCGACTTCTACCTGGCCGTGACGCTGGGCGCCAAGGCCGCCGAGATCGCCCAGAACCCGCGTATCGGGGTGGTGCTGAGGGTCGCGGTGCTGGGCAAGGAGAAGGCCGGCCCCGAGGCCGGTGCGGCCACCGTCACCGGTGCTGCCTCCGGGCGAACTCCCGGGGGCCGGACGGACGGTGCCTCACAGGACGGTGGAGGATGGTCCACAGGACGCGTGATGGCCGTAGCCGTCGGTGCAGTGGGGGTCCTGATGCTGGCCGGTCTGGCACTGGCCTACGTACGGGCCCACCGGAAACCGTCGGCCGGCGGCGGGAATTCGGATCCGAAGAGGGGTGGCTCGTGGTGACCGTACGCACGGCGAGGCGGACCGTGTTTCACGTGAAACACAGCGGACGGGCGGCCGCCGCGCTGACGGCGCTGGCAGCGGTGGCCGTAATGCCCGGGGCGGTGGGCGTGGCCTCGGCCGCGACCGTGCCCGGCTACCGGACGGCGGACGATGCCACGGCGGTCAAGGGCAGCCCCAGCAGGGCGGACGCCCCCGAGCTCAAGCCCGGGCTGCACACCGACACCCTTCGGCGCGGCCAGCAGAAGTACTACGCGGTCACCCTCGACGCCACGACCAACGCCTACTTCTCGGTGGTCGCCGCGCCCCGGCCCGGCACCAAGGTCGAGGACTACAAGGACCAGTTCACCATCAGCGTCCAGGACAGCGGCGGCCAGCCCTGCGGCACGGATGCGACACCGTCCTTCCACGGCGGCGGAATGGCCTATCCGATCGCCGACTACGCCACCCGCCGCATCGGCAGCGACCGCACGCAATGCCAGAAGCCCGGGCCGTACTTCGTCGTCCTCACCCGCGAGGGATCCGCGACCTCCGGGCCCGACGCCTGGCCGGTCGAGCTGGACTACCTGCAAGAGCCCCCGATCAAGGGCAGCACCCCTCCTCGCCCGCAGCCGGGCACCTGGTCCACCGCCACGCCCCTGCCCGGACCGCCCCCACCAAGCGCCGGGCCAAGGGCGGCACCGGCTTCAACGACGCGGGCTCGGTCGCCCCCGGTGTCTGGAAGGACCACATCGAGCCGGGCGAGACCCGCTTCTACCGCGTACCGGTGGACTGGGGTCAGCAGCTCAACCTCAGCGCGGAGCTGCCCAACTCGACCACCGGCACCTCGCATTTCCTCGCCAACGCGCTCGGGCTGAGCGTCTACAACCCTGCTCGTGGCGCGGTCGGCAACGACAGTTTCGTCGCGTACGACAACGGGGCCGCCGCGAAGAAGTTCACCGCACCCGTCGACTACGGCAACCGCTTCAACCCGACCGACGCGGTCAGCGCGATGCGCTTCGCCGGCTGGTACTACCTGGAAGTGAGCCTCAACCCGAACACCGCCCCGTACTTCGCCAAGGGCGCCGACCTCACGCTCCGCGTGGACGTCCGCCAGAAGCCCAAGCCTGGCCCTGAATACGCCTCCCCACCCAGAACTTCTCCGTCACGCCCGACGACCGGGACGCGGCCCAGAACGGCCGCAGCGCACAGGAGGACTCGGCGCGGAGCGGCACCCTGATGACGGTCGCGTACGCCGGGATCGGCACGGGCGTGGTGCTGCTGACCGCGCTCGGGGTGTGGACGCTGGTGGCCCGGCGGTCCGCGGCGGCCGGTCCGCCCGCCCAACGGAAGCAGGAGAGCCAGCAGTTCGGGCCCCCGGGAGGCTGGTGAGCCGCGGGGTCCGGATGGTCCGGGCGCGGTCTCAGGCCGAGAGCAGCGCCCAGACGCCGACCGCGATGCACAGCAGCGCCACGATCAGCACCGGGACCGCGACCTTCGGGGGCGGTCCCGGCTTGCGGTAGGGGGCGGGCGGCGCCACGGTCGGAGCGGCGGCCGGCATACCGGCCGGCGGCTGCCCGGGGACCAGGTGTGGGCCCGCCGTGTAGGGACGGGTGGCGGCCGCCTCGGGGCGGACCGCGGCGGTCGGTTCGTACGCCGGCACCGGGGGCGGCGGGGGCGTCGCGGGGACCGGCTGGGGCAGCGGAGCGGGCGTCGGCGGGGTGGTCGGCTCCGGTGGGGTGCGCGGTTCCGGCGGGGCGAGCGGGAAGCTGTCGGTGCCGGCGAAGGAGCCCCGCCCGGACGTCCCGGTGCCGGTGAGGGTGCTGCGTCCGGCCGTCCCGGGCCCGGTCGTCCCGGCACCGGCCGCCGCGGGTCCGTCGTCCTGCGTGGGCTCGTCCGGCCCGTCGGTCGCCAGCGGCCCCTCCGGCCCGAAACCGGCCGGCAGCGGCCCGATGTGGTCGAAGACCTCGACGACCTCGTCCTCGACCGTCGCCTCCGGCAGCAGCTCGACCACCGACAGGATCGCCTTGCGCGCCCCGGTGGCCGTCTTGAACCGCGCGTCCGGGTTCGGGTGCACCAGGGACGCCAGCACCTGCCACAACGGCTCCGGTACGCCCTCGGGCGCGTTCGGGATCCCGTCGGCGAAGTGCCCGATCAGCGCCTCCGGATCCGGTTTGACGCCGGTGAGCAGGTAGATCGCGACCAGTCCGACCGCGAACAGGTCGCCGGGGAAGTCCGGTTCGGCGCCCAGCAGCTGCTCCGGCGCGAAGTAACCGGGCGTCCCCACCACGTAGTTGGCCTCGGTCAGCCGCGGCTCGCCCTTGCGCATCGCGATGCCGAAGTCCGACAGCCGCAGATGCGGACGGCCGGTGCCGGTGGCCTCCAGCAGGATGTTCGCCGGCTTGATGTCGCGGTGCACCACGCCCTCGGCGTGCACCGCGGTCAGCCCGGCCAGCAGCTGGTCCAGCAGCGTGCACACGAACCGCGCCGGCAAGGGCCCGTAATCGCCGGTCAGATGGGCCAGCGAGCCGCCGCTCACCAGGTCCATGGTGAACAGCACCTTGTCGTCGTCCGCCGCCCAGCTCGCCGGGGCCAGCACATGCGGATGGTCGATCCGCAGTGCCTGTTCGCGGACGAAGCGCAGCAGCGTGTGCGCATCGCTCTGCTGGAGCACCTTCGCCGCCACGTAGCGTCGCCGCCGGTGGTCCCAGGCGCGCCAGACCGCGCCCACCCCGCCGCGTCCGATCGGGTCGATCAGCTCGTACCGGCCGGCGAAGATCTCACCCATTGCGCCCCGTCCGCTTCCTGTACCCGCGAAGTCCCCTGTGGCTAACTCTGGTGCGCCTCGTAGTGGGCGACCGCGTCCGCGGTGCGACCGGCACCGTAGACCCGGAGGAACTCTGCCAGTTCGGGGTGAGTGGGGGCGAGGGTGTTCGCGGCATCGATGATGTCCCCGGCGTCGGAGACCGAGCGCAGCAGCGACTGGATCTCGCGGACCACCCGGCGGACCGTGGTCGCCCCCGTCGACGACGTCTGCTGCGCGGTGTTGTTCAGTACCGAGCCGCCGGCCGTCTTCTTGATCTCGTCCATGCGGTCGGTGGCCTCGGCGGCGCTGACGCTGCCGTCCGCGACCTGGCCCGACAGCTCCTGCAGTGCCTGGACCCGCTGCACCACGGCCGGGTTGCCTATCTTCGCCCGCTGCCCGCTCATCAGCTGGGAGAGCATCGGGGCCGAGAGCCCGAGCACGGCGGCGAGCCGGGCCTGGTTGAGACCGAGGTCGTCGATGAGTCGGCGGAACAGCGCGCCCAGAGGCTCCCCGTACCAACTGCGCTGCAGCTCCCGGGCCCGCGCGGTGGCTTCCTGCTGTGCTGCGTCCATACCGTCTCCCCTGTCTCCCCGATCGCTTCGCTGCCGCGAATCTCGCGAAGCATCCTACGGAGAGCGACGGGGTGCGGCGATACCCGGTCGGGAAAGCGCCCGGACACCGGGTACCCTGGTGCGCGAAGGGGCCTTAGCTCAGTTGGTAGAGCGCTGTCTTTGCATGGCAGATGTCAGGGGTTCGACTCCCCTAGGCTCCACTCCCCAAACCCTTCCGGTCGGCGTCATCGCTGGTCAGAAGGGTTTTTTGCTGCGCTGGGGGATTGACGGGCCATCATCGCCGTCCGCGCGTGCGGGGCCGGCGGACGCCGGCAGGCGAACGGGCCGCGCCCGCCGCCCCGCGGACGGGGTGGGGACGCGGCCCGGTGTGCTGTGGCGGGGCCCGGCGTCAGGGCGTGCTGCCGCCTCCGCGCTCATCGGCCTCTTCCTGCTTGGCCTGGACCTCGGGATCGAGCGCGGCACCTTCGCTGCCGTCGACCGCGCTCAGCCGGCCGCGGTCGCCGACCTCGGTGGGGGCCGGGGGCTCGACCAGCCAGTCCGGGTTGGCCTGCTTGTCCCACCACTTCCAGGCGACGACCGCACCGGCGGCCAGGACGCCCAGCACGGTGAGGCGCTTGACGAGCTTGCCCCGCCGGGCGCGGCGGCTGTGCTTCTTCTGGAGCTTGGCGATCTCCTTGGCGGTCACCTGGCCGCGCAGCGCGGCGAGCGCGGCGGTACCGCGGGCCACGGCTTCCTCGCGTACCGGATCGGCCGCGGCGCGGGCACTGCTCACGGCGTGCTCCAGCCGTGGTGCGGTGTAGTCGGCGGCCTGGCGGGCCGCCTTGCGGGTCCGGCGCGCCGCCCGGTTCGCCGCCGCGTCCACCTTGGGCGGCAGGGCGCCGCGGGCGTGCTCGATGCGCGGCTGCAGATGGGCGTCGTACTGCACACGGGCCTGGTGGGCGGCCTCGGCCACCTTGGGGGCCATGCGCGTACGGGCCTCGTGCGCGTAGTGCACGGCGGCATCCTTGGCCGTACCGGCATACGGAGCCACCGCCTCCGCGGCGTGCCGCACGCTGTCCCTGGCCGAACTGGTCGCGGTGCGCACGCTGTCCTTGCGGGTCACGGGATCCTCCTCCTCGGTGGCGTGTCCGGGGGCTCGGGGGGTCGGTTCCCCTTGTCTGCTATGTCGCCTGTCCACCCGTTGGAAGATCATGCCCGTTCACGCGACATACGGCATGCGCAGGGTGGCATACGGGTCAATACCGGACACTTCCGGAGCTCTGTGGACGACGATGCCACGCTTTGCCGCCGACCGCGCCCGAAATCAGTGCGAAGCCCGGTAAGAGGTGGTGGTCCGGCGACGGGAGGGGTTCTTCGTGCGAGGATCGGGGGCCCGTCAGCAAAGACTCATGGAAGGTTGATCGTGGCTGAGCAGCTGTACGCCACCCTGAAGACGAACCAGGGCGACATCGAGATTCGGCTCCTGCCGAACCACGCACCCAAGACGGTCAAGAACTTCGTCGAGCTCGCCACGGGTGAGCGGGAGTGGACGAACCCGGAGACCGGGCAGAAGACCACCGCCCCGCTGTACAACGGCACCGTCTTCCACCGGGTGATCAGCGGCTTCATGATCCAGGGCGGCGACCCGCTCGGCAACGGCACCGGCGGCCGGGCTACGAGTTCGGCGACGAGTTCCACCCCGACCTGGCCTTCGACAAGCCGTACCTGCTGGCCATGGCCAACGCCGGCCCGGGCACCAACGGCTCCCAGTTCTTCGTCACGGTCTCCCCGACCGCCTGGCTGACCGGCAAGCACACCATCTTCGGTGAGGTCAGCAACGAGGCCAGCAAGAAGGTCGTGGACGCCATCGCCACCACCCAGACCAACCCGCGCACCGACCGTCCGGTCCAGGACGTGGTGATCGAGTCGGTGGTCGTCGAGACCCGCTGACCCGCGGTGCCGCCGGGCCCGGCCCGGGAACCATTGCGCCCCGGTCCCGTCCGGGGAACCATTGCGCCCCGCCTGGACGTAAATCAGGCGGGGCCCGCAGCTCGTCCAGGGGTGGTAGGCGGGCGGCGGGCGGGAGGGGCGGTGTGTTGTGATGCCCGTGTTTCGATGCCGCCCGGTGGACATTGAAGAGGACGAGGGGACCGATGGACCAGGTGCCAGGCAGCCCGCAGGAGCCGCAGGACGCGCGGGGCGACGACGGCCTGCCCGGCTGCTACCGCCACCCGGACCGTCCCAGCGGCATCCGCTGTACCCGGTGCAACCGCCCGATCTGCCCTGAGTGCATGGTCAGCGCCTCGGTCGGGTTCCAGTGCCCGGACTGCGTACGCGGCGGCAGCGGCACCGGCCATTCCCCGCGGGCGACCGCCCCGCGCACGCTCGCGGGCGGCACGGTCGCGGCCGACCGGCGGCTGATCACCAAGATCCTGCTGGGGCTGAACGCCGCGGTGTTCGTGGCCGTGCTGGCAACCGGCGGCCCGACGAGCCCGCTGCCCGACCGGCTCGACCTGCTGGGCCTGGCCTTCGACCCGTCCCGCTACCAGCTCGTCGGGGTCGCCGAGGGCGAGTGGTACCGCCTGCTGACCGCGATGTTCCTGCACCAGCAGGTCGCACACATCGCGTTCAACATGCTCTCGCTGTGGTGGCTGGGCCCACCGCTGGAAGCGGCGCTCGGCCGGCTGCGGTTCACCGCGCTGTACCTGCTCTCCGGCCTGGGCGGCAGCGCCCTGTCGTACCTCCTCGCCGCCCAGAACCAGCCCTCGCTGGGTGCCTCCGGCGCGATCTTCGGGCTGCTGGGGGCGACCGCGGTGCTGATGCGCCGGCTGAACTACGACATGAAGCCGGTGCTGATCCTGCTCGCCCTCAACCTGGGCTTCACGTTCCTGTGGCCGCACATCGCCTGGCAGGCGCACGTCGGCGGGCTGATCGTGGGCGCCGCGGTGGCGTTCGGGATGGTGCACGCACCGCGTGACCGCCGGAACGCGGTGCATGTGGCGACGTGTGCGGTGGCGGTGCTGGCGATCGCCGCGGTGGTGTGGGTACGGACCCTCCAGCTGGTGGGCTGAGGGCCGTCACCCACACGTTGTCCACAGTGCGTGGCCGATCTTGTGCAAGCTGTGCGGAACTCTGCTTCCGGACCGCTGTGACCTGCGTTTCCGCAGGAAGGAGCGGGGAGGGGACGGCCGGGGCCGAGGGCCCGGCCGATCACACCGGCGTCAACCGCCGGAGGGTTATCCACAGATCTTCTGAAGTTTTCCCCGGCTGTGGATAACCGTGTGGATGGCCTTGGGCAGGGCTTGCGCTACTTCCACTGAGTGGATACGCCGAAGCCCACCGCGATGAAGCCGAAGCCGCAGACGATGTTCCAGTTGCCCATGGCCGCGATCGGCAGATCGCCCTCGGACACGTAGAACAACACGATCCACACAAGACCGATCAGGAACATCGCCAGCATCACAGGCGCCACCCAACCCCGACCGGAGTTCATCTTCAGGTTGGTGGTCTTCGCCGGCGGCGGCGTGAAATCGTCCTTCTTGCGGATCCGTGACTTCGGCACGAGGAACTCTCCTGTCGATGCGCTGCGGTGTGCGCCGGGCGCGGACGCGATGGGGTCGGATTCCTTTCCCGGGCGTCCGTTAGCGTAGTGCTTCCGCGGCGTCGTAAGGAGTAAGGGTACGTTGAGCAATCCCGCCGACCCCTCCGGCCTTCCCCGCCGTGCCCGTCTGCGGCCCGTCCGGCTGCTGACGCTCGTGGTCTTCGCGCTCGCCGGGCTGCTGTTCTGGCTGAGTTTCGACACCGCGCGGGGCACCAACCTGCGCTCCGACGACTCCATGCTGCGCCTCTCCGACCTCATCCAGGAACGCAGCCACAAGAACGGTGTCCAGGACGACCGCAACGCCACCCTGCGCGAGGAGGTCGACGGCCTCGCCCGGCGCGACAACGGCAGCTCCAAGGCCGAGGACGCCAAGCTGCGGGCGCTGGAGAAGAACGCCGGCACCAAGCCGGTGTCCGGCCAGGGCGTGACGGTGACGCTCATGGACGCCCCGCCGAACGCCACCGCCAAGATCCCCGGCGTCCCCGAGCCGCAGCCCAACGACCTGGTCATCCACCAGCAGGACCTCCAGGCCGTGGTCAACGCCCTGTGGCACGGCGGTGCCAAGGGCATCAAGGTCATGGACCAGCGGCTGATCTCCACCAGCGCGGTCCGCTGCGTCGGCAACACCCTGATCCTCCAGGGCCGGGTCTACTCCCCGCCGTACAAGATCACCGCGGTTGGCGACCGCGAGGCGCTCAACAACGCGCTGACCGCCTCCCCCGCCATCCAGAACTACCTGCAGTACGTCAACGCCTACGGCCTGGGCTGGAAAGTCGACCAGCGCGAGGCGGTGACTCTGCCCGGCTACTCCGGCACAGTGGATCTCCATTACGCACAGCCTGTGAAGCCGTAAGCCGTGCCCGCGGGCCGGCGGGAGGGGCGGGCCGGATGACGCTGCGGAGCCGGACGACGGCGCGATGGATCGTACGGACGCTCAGCGAGATCTGCCTCACCGCCGGCGCACTGATCGTCCTCTTCGTGGTCTACCTGCTCTTCTGGACCGGCGTACGGGCCGACAGCGCCATGGACGGCGAGATCGGCAAGCTCCACGACCGGTGGTCGTCCGGAGCGGCGGCCGCCCCCGACCGCACACCGGCGCCCGGCGAGAGCCCCACCCAGGCCCCACCGCCCCGCCGCTACCGGGCGGGCGACTCCTTCGCCGTGATGTACATCCCGCGCTTCGGCGCCGACTGGGCCAAGCCCGTCCTGGAAGGCACCGCGACCGGCACCCTCCAGCGCGGCCTCGGCCACTACGCCCGCACTGCGCGCCTCGGCGACCTCGGCAACTTCGCCGTGGCCGGCCACCGCCGCACGTACGGCGACCCGTTCAAGGACTTCCCGAGCTGCGGCCCGGGGACGCGGTGGTCCTGAGCGACGGCACGACCTGGTTCACCTACCGCATCGACAACCGCCCGTACACGACGCTGCCGAGCGACATCGGCGTGATCGACCCGGTGCCGCGGAAGTCCGGCTTCAACGGCCCGGGCCGCTACCTCACGCTGACCACCTGCGAACCGGAGTGGGGCCACAGCCACCGGCTGATCGCCTGGGCCCATCTGGATTCCACCCAACCCGTCGCCCAGGGAAGGCCGTCGGCTTTGACCGGCTGACCCACCCGCCCCCGCCCTCGCCCCTTACTCTGGTGTCGCAATCGACATCGTCATCGGCATCGGCAAGGGGACAGCGACAGCATGTACGGCTGGATCTGGCGGCATCTGCCGGGCAACACATGGGTCAAGGCGCTGATTTCCATGGTGCTCGTACTGGCGGTCGTCTTCGTGCTCTTCCAGTACGTCTTTCCGTGGGCGGAGCCGCTGCTGCCCTTCAATGACGTCACTGTCGACGAAGGGATGGCTGCCCTCTGATGACCGCACGGATTCTCGTCGTCGACAACTACGACAGCTTCGTCTTCAACCTCGTCCAGTACCTCTACCAGCTCGGTGCCGAGTGTGAGGTGCTGCGCAACGACGAGGTCGCGCCACGGCACGCCCAGGACGGCTTCGACGGCGTACTGCTCTCGCCCGGCCCCGGTACCCCCGAGCAGGCCGGCGTCTGCGTCGACATGGTCCGGCACTGCGCGGACACCGGCGTCCCGGTCTTCGGCGTCTGCCTGGGCATGCAGTCGATGGCGGTGGCCTACGGCGGGGTGGTGGACCGGGCGCCCGAGCTGCTGCACGGCAAGACCTCCCTCGTCGAGCACGGCGGCAAAGGCGTCTTCGCCGGACTGCCCTCGCCGTTCACCGCCACCCGCTACCACTCGCTGGCCGCCGAACCCGCCACCGTCCCGGACGCACTGGAGGTCACGGCCCGCACGCACGACGGCATCATCATGGGCCTGCGGCACCGCCAACTCCCGGTCGAGGGCGTACAGTTCCACCCCGAGTCGGTGCTGACGGAGTGGGGACACCGGATGCTGGCCAACTGGCTCGTCGAATGCGGCGACGCAGGAGCAGTGGAGCGCTCGACGGGGCTTGCCCCGGTGGTCGGCAAGGCCGGCGCGTGACCGACCTACGCCCCGAGCGTGAAGGGAGATCCTACGAGCCGTACGGGCCGGAACAGCCGTACGCGCCGCAGGACCCGGCCGGGCAGCCGGAGCCGCTCGGGCAGCCCGATGCGTTCGAGGCGGCGGTGGGCCGGCTCAGCGACCCGCTGAACGACCCGCTGCCGAGCCAGGAAGCGCCGCCGCCCGGCACCGGCCGCCGGCGGCGCCACGCGGCCCCACCGGCCGACGAGGGGCCGTCCTCGCCGTGGTTCCGCCCCCACCAGGAGCCGCAGCCCCCGACCCCGCCCCGGCCCGGCCCCGGGACGCCGCGGTCCTACGGCCCGGACCCCGCCGCCTACGGCCAGGCGTACGGCCCCCGCACCCGGTCCGGCGGCCCCGCCCCGGCCGCACCCGAACCGATAGCCGGGCCGCATGCCGCAGCCACGCCCCCGACGGCGTCCGCTCCCGCCGTGCCCGCTCCCGCCCCGGTCGCACCCAGCGCGCCGGCGCCCGCCGCGAAGCCCCGGCGGGACGACGACGAGACCATGGCACTGCGCCAGGCGGACAAGGCCGCAATGGCCGGCCGGGACGCCGTTTCACGTGAAACCGACGCCGTTTCACGTGAAACAGGGGCCGGTGTTTCACGTGAAACCACGACCACGACCTCCCGCGCGGCGGAGACGCCCGCGCCCGGCGGCCGGGCGGCCCGCCGTAAGGCCGCTCAGGAGGCCGCGAAGAGAGGCGGACGACGCGGCCGTCACAGCGGCGCTGCCCCCGCAGCCACGGCCTCCGAACCGACGCGTCCCCTCTCCCGCGTGGAAGCCCGCCAGGCCGCCCGTGCCGCGAAGGACAGCCCCAGCCTGATCGCCAGCCGCGCCCTGGGCGAGGTGTTCATCAGCCTCGGCGTGCTGATGCTGCTGTTCGTCACCTACCAGCTGTGGTGGACGAATGTGCGGGCCGAGGAGGAGGCCGGCGGCGCCACCACCAACCTCGAACACGAGTGGAACAAGGGCGGTGCGGAGAAGAAGAACCTCGCCGTCGGCGAGCGCTTCGGGATCATGTACATCCCCAAGCTCGATGTGAAGGCGCCGATAGCGCAGGGCACCGACAAGCATGCCGTGCTGGACCACGGCATGATCGGTCACTACGACAAGAGCAGCGGGATCAAGACCGCGATGCCCTGGGACAAGAAGGGCAACTTCGCGCTCGCGGCCCACCGCAACACCCATGGCGAGCCGTTCCGCTACATCAACCGACTCGTCAAGGGCGACAAGATCATCGTCGAGACGAAGGCCGCCTACTACACGTACGAGATGGAGAGCGTGCTCCCGCAGACGTCGCCCAGCAACACCAGCGTGATCGGGCCGGTGCCGCCCGGTTCGGGCTTCACCAAGCCCGGCCGCTACATCACCCTGACGACCTGCACCCCGGAATTCACCAGTACCTTTCGGTTGATCGTCTGGGGCAAGATGGTCGACGAGCGGCCGCGGAGCAAGGGCAAACCGGAAGCGCTCGGCGGCTAGCGAAAACAAGAGGGGTGCTACGCGGTGACTGCAACCGGAACCGACGAAGAGAGCGACCGGTCCGCGCCGCCGCCCTCGCCACCGCGCCGGGTGCGCCGGACCATCGCGTCCGTCGTCAGCGTCATCGGTGAACTGCTGATCACCGCCGGGCTGATCCTGGGCCTGTTCGTCGCGTACTCGCTGTGGTGGACCAACGTCCTCGCCGACCGCGAGGCGCACCAGCAGAGCGACCAGGTGCGCCGGCACTGGGCCAGCAGCGGCCCCAAGGGGCCCGGCGCGCTGGACACCAAGGACGGCATTGGCTTCCTGCACGTCCCCGCGATGGACAACGGCGAGGTG
Source organism: Streptomyces endophytica (assembly GCF_026153355.1). Classification (GTDB taxonomy): domain Bacteria; phylum Actinomycetota; class Actinomycetes; order Streptomycetales; family Streptomycetaceae; genus Streptomyces; species Streptomyces endophytica. The sequence continues at coordinate 1,993,344 of NZ_CP110636.1, forward strand.
CTGGTCAAGAAGGGCACCAGCACCGATGTCCTCAACGAGGGCGTGGCCGGCTACTACACCAAGCCGGTCAAGTCGGCGCTGCCGCAGGACAAGAAGGGCAACTTCACGCTCGCCGCGCACCGCGACGGCCACGGCGCGAAGTTCCACAACATCGACAAGCTCAAGGACGGCGACCCGATCGTCTTCGAGACCAAGGACACCTGGTTCGTCTACAAGGTCTTCGCGGTCCTGCCCGAGACCTCGAAGTACAACGTCGACGTCCTCAACAAGGTCCCGAAGGAGTCCGGCAAGCACAAGGCCGGCCGCTACATCACCCTCACGACCTGCACCCCGGTCTACACCTCGACCTACCGCTACATCGTCTGGGGCGAGCTGGAACGCACGGAAAAGGTCGACGCGGACCGCACACCGCCGGCCGAACTGCGCTAGCCGCGCAGGGCCCGCAACGGCCCCGTACCGCCCGTCCGGCACATGACGAAGCCCCGGCAGCCCTCCAAGGGCTGCCGGGGCTTCCTCGTGATGTTGTGCCGGCTGTCAGCCGAATCCGCCGATGAACCCGCCACCACCGTTGTTACCGCCGTTGTTACCGCCACCACCGACGGTGGTCAGCGTCACGGTGGTCGACTTCGGGTCGGACGGCGTGTTGCCCGCGGGGTCCTGGTTGATCACCAGCGCGTTGTCGTCCTGCGATCCGTTGACCTGGACGTTGGTGAAGCCGGCCTGTGCCAGCGCCTTCTTCGCGTCCTTCAGCTTCTGGCTCCGCACCTCCGGCACCGGAGTCTGCGCTGCGGCCTTGCCGATCACAAGGTTGACCGTGGAGCCGCTCTTGGCCGGGGTGTTGCCGGCCGGGGTCTGGTCGATCACCTTGCCGACCTGGCTCGGGTCGGGGGCGTCCTGCTCGGTCTTGGTGACCTTGAAGCCCAGGTCCGTCAGCTGCTTCTCGGCCGCCGCCGCGTCCTGGCCCTTGACGTCCGGGACGCTGGTCTTCTGGATCTCCTTGGCGACGGTGAGGGTGATCTCGGTGTCCTTGGTCGCCTTGCTCTGCCCGCTCGGGTCCTGGCGGATGACGGTGCCCGCCGTCCGGTCGGACTCCTCATCGACCCGCTTGACGTTCTCGAAGCCCTTGTTGTGGAGCTCCCGCTCGGCTTCCTCGAACTGCAGGCTCTTGACGTCCGGGACCGGCACCTTGGCCGCACCCGCGCAGATCGTCACCGTGATCGTGTCGTTCTTCGCGATCTGGGTGTTCGGCGCCGGTTCCTGGGAGGTGACCTGGTTCCTCTTGACGTTGGTGCAGGGCTTGCGGCCGGCCGATTTGACCTTGAAGGAGCTGTTCACCCCGGACTGCTTGGCTTCCTGCAGCGTCCGGCCGACGAGGTTCGGGGCGGCGAACTTGGCGTTCTGCTTGCCGCCGGTGAACATCGCCTTGCCGATGAAGATCGCCCCGACCAGGACCAGCACCGCCGCGAGGACCAGCAGGATCGTCGAGACGTTGCTCTTCTTCTGGCCGCCGCCGCGGCGCCGGTCGGCCCGCTCGTCGTAGCCGTAGCCGCCGTCGTCCGGGTTCATCGGCGGGAGCATCGTGGTCTGGCCCGCCGGGTCCTGCGCCCGCAGCATCGTCGTGGGCTGGTCCTGGTCGTAGCCGACCGCGCCCATCGCCGAGGTCGCCGCGACCGGCTGGCCGTCCAGCGCCGCCTCGATGTCGGCGCGCATCTCGTCGGCCGACTGATAGCGGTAGTCCGGGTCCTTGACCAGCGCCTTCAGGACGATTGCGTCCATCTCCGGCGTGATCTCGGGGTCGAAGTTGCTGGGCTTCTGCGGCTCCTCGCGGACGTGCTGGTAGGCCACCGCGACCGGCGAGTCACCGACGAACGGCGGCCGGACGGTGAGCAGCTCGTACAGCAGACAGCCGGTGGAGTACAGGTCGGAGCGGGCGTCGACCTGCTCGCCCTTGGCCTGCTCGGGCGAGAGGTACTGGGCGGTGCCGATGACCGCCGCGGTCTGCGTCATCGTCATGCCGGCGTCACCCATTGCGCGGGCGATGCCGAAGTCCATGACCTTGACCTGGCCGGTGCGCGTCAGCATGACGTTCGCCGGCTTGATGTCGCGGTGGACGATGCCGGCGCGGTGCGAATACTCCAGCGCCTGGAGGACGCCGGTGGTCATCTCCAGCGACCGCTCGGGCAGCAGCTTGCGGCCGGAGTGCAGCAGCTCACGCAGCGTGGACCCGTCCACGTACTCCATGACGATGTACGGGATCGAGACACCGTCGACGTAGTCCTCGCCGGTGTCGTAGACCGCGACGATCGACGGATGGTTCAGCGAGGCGGCCGACTGGGCCTCACGGCGGAACCGGGCCTGGAAGGACGGGTCGCGGGCAAGATCCACCCGCAGCGTCTTCACCGCTACGGTGCGGCCGAGGCGGGTGTCATGCGCGAGGTACACCTCGGCCATGCCACCGCGGCCGAGCACCGAGCCCAGCTCGTACCGGCCGCCGAGGCGACGCGGCTCTTCCATAAGCTTCTCCAGCCCTCTCCGTCAGTCCCGACCGCACCCGTGTGTGGTCCGGCGGTGTGCTGTCCGGGCTACCGTACCCGGGACGCCGCATCGGACCGGCCGGAGCCGCAACCTGATACGTGACCGGTACTGGCATGACCCGAGTCACTTCTCGCCTTCGAGTACCGCCTCCATGACGCGCTTCGCGATGGGAGCGGCGAGCTTGCCACCGGCGATGTCATCGCGAAGGGTGTCGGATCCCTCAATGACGACAGCGACCGCTACGGGGGTGCCCTTGTCGGTCTTCGCGTAGGAGATGAACCAGGCGTACGGGTTGTCCTTGTTGTTCTCGCCGTGCTGGGCGGTACCCGTCTTACCCCCGACTGTGACGTTCGGGATCTGTGCATTGGTTCCCGTGCCGCTCTTGACGACGGTCTCCATGATGCTCTGGATCTTCTGCGCGTTCTCCGGGCTGAGCGGCCGACTCATCTCCTGCGGCGTGTGCTGCTGCACCACGTTGAGGTTCGGCGCGACCAGCTGGTCGACCATGTACGGCTTCATCAGCTTGCCGCCGTTGGCGACCGCCGAGGCGACCATGGCCATCTGCAGCGGCGTGGCCCGGTTGGACGCCTGCCCGATACCGGCCATGGCATTCTGCGGCCGGTTGTCGGTGGGGAAGATGCTCTCCGCGGCCCGCACCGGGGTGTCGATCTTGGAGTTGTTGAAGCCGAACTTCTCCGCCTCGGCCTTCATCTTCTTGTTGCCGAGGTCAGCGCTGACCTTGCCGAAGACCGTGTTGCACGACAGGCGCAGGGCCTCGCGCAGGCTGACGTTCTCACACTGGATGGAGCCCTCGTTCTTCAGCGGAAGGCCGGCGGTGTCGGGCAGCGTGTACGGGACCGGCGAGTTGGTCTTGGCGTCGACGTCGTTGTACAGCCCGTTCTCCAGCGCCGCCGAGGCCGTGACGACCTTGAAGGTGGAGCCCGGCGGGTAGGTCTGCCGCAGCGCCCGGTTGAGCATCGGCTCGTCGGGGTTGTTCTTCTTCAGCAGGCCGTTGTACGCCTCGGCGTCCTTGTTGCTCATGCCGGCGAACGTGGACGGGTCGTACGACGGGGTGCTGGCCAGCGCCAGGATCGCCCCGGTCTCCGGGTTGATCGCGGCGACCGCGCCCTTCTGGTTGCCCAGGCCCTCGAAGGCCGCCTTCTGCGCCTTGGCGTCCAGCGTCGTGACGACGTTGCCGCCCTTCTGCTTGCTGCCGGTGAACATGTCGACCGTGCGGCTGAAGAAGAGCCGGTCATCGGTGCCGGTGAGGATGCCGTCGTTGAGCTTCTCCAGCTGGTTGGCGTCGAACGCCTGCGAGGCGTAACCGGTGACCGGCGCCCACATCTTGCCGTTCTTGTACGTCCGCTTGTACTTGAAGTCGCCGCTGTCGGTGGTCGTCGAGCCGGTGATCGCCTTGCCGTCGACGATGATGTTGCCGCGCGGCGTGCTGTAGCGCTCGATGGCGACCCGGCGGTTGTGCGTGTCGTTCTTGAGCTGGTCACCCTCGACGAACTGCACCCAGTTGACGCGGATGAGCAGGGCGAGGACGAGCAGGCCGCAGAAGATCGCGACCCGGCGCAGGGGCTTGTTCACGGGCGGACCACCTGGGTCATCTCGGCGTCGGTGGACGGTGCGGGGGTCGGCGCCGGGCGCCGCGCGGTGTCGCTGATGCGCAGCAGGATGGCCACCAGCGCCCAGTTGGCGATGACGGAGGAACCACCCTGGGCCAGGAACGGCATCGTCATACCGGTCAGCGGGATGAGGCCGGTCACACCGCCGGCGACGACGAAGACCTGCAGCGCGAAGGCGCCGGACAGGCCGATCGACAGCAGCTTGCCGAACGGGTCACGGGCGGCCAGCGCCGTACGGATGCCGCGCTCGATGAGCAGGCCGTACAGCATCAGGATGGCCATCAGGCCGGCCAGCCCGATCTCCTCGCCGACGGTGGCGAGGATGTAGTCGCTCTTGGGCGCGATACCGCCGATCAGCCGGGAGTAGCCCTGGCCCAGACCCGAGCCGAGGATGCCGCCGGAACCGAAGGAGTACATGGCCTGGGCGGTCTCGGTGACACCGCCGTTGAGCAGCTCCAGCGGGTTCAGCCAGTTGTGGACACGCACCTGGACGTGGGACTCGAACGTGGCCACGGCGACCGCGCCGCCCGCGCTGAGCAGCAGACCGAAGACGATCCAGCTGGTCCGCTCGGTGGCGACGTACAGCATGATCACGAAGAGGCCGAAGAACAGCAGCGAGGTACCGAGGTCGGTCTCGAAGACCAGGATCATCAGGCTCAGCGCCCAGATGACCAGGATCGGTCCGAGGTCACGGCCGCGCGGGAGGTACAGGCCCATGAAGCGGCGGCTGGCCAGCGCCAGCGCGTCCCGCTTCACCATGAGGTAGCCCGCGAAGAAGATCGCGATGATGATCTTGGCGAACTCGCCCGGCTGCAGCGAACCGACACCGGGGATGGTGATCCAGATGCGCGCGCCGAAGCGGGCCGGGAAGAAGATCGGCGAGATCAGCAGGACCAGCGCCACCACCATCGAGATGTAGGTGTAGCGCTGCAGGACACGGTGGTCCTTGAGGAAGATCAGTACGCCGAGGAAGAGCGCGACGCCCAGCGTCGACCACATCAGCTGCCCCGGCGCCATCGCACCGCCCAGCTGCGGGGTGCTGATCTGCGGCTCCTGGTCCAGCCGCCAGATGAAGACCAGACCCAGGCCGTTGAGCAGGGTGGCGATCGGCAGCATCAGCGGGTCCGCGTACGGCGCCCACTTGCGTACGACGAGGTGCGCCACGCCGGCCAGCAGGCCGAGCCCCAGGGTGTAGCCGAGCACACCGGCGGGGACGGTCTCCTCCTTGGCCAGGCCCACGTTGATGTACGCGAACACCGGAATGATCACCGCGAAGACGAGCATCGCCAGCTCGGTGTTGCGGCGGCTCGGGGCTCCGATCGTGCCGATGGTGGTGGTGTTGGTGGTACTGCTCATGAGATCTACGGCCCCCTAGGCCCTCACTGCTGGGTGCTGCAATTCTTTTCCAGCTTCTGCTGCTCCTCGGAGGGGCCTGGCTGGGAGTGGGTGTGGGAGTCGCGGACGCGGGCGCCGACAGCGCCCCCGCCGTACCGGTGCCGGACTTGTCCGTGGTGCCGGGCTTGGTGGTCGGCGTACCGGGCTTCGTGCCGGGCTTCGCGGGCGTGCCCGCCTGGCCCTTGCCCTTGTTGCGCGCCGCTTCGCGCTCGGCGGCCTCCCGCTGCTCCTTGCTGCGGCAGGCGTTGGCCTGCTTGCTCAGCTCGGTGACCTTGTCGCCGCCCTGCAGGCGGCTGTCGACCGCGATCGTCTGCTTGACCTGGTTCCGCTGTACAGCGGCAGGTACTTGAGTTCGATCTCGGGTGTGGTCCTCGTCCACGGCGTTGAGCTTGAACCAGGCGAGGTCCTGGCTGATGCCGCGGTACAGCGCGACGTGGTCGTCCTTGGCGCCGACGAAGTACTGGGTCTGCGTCCAGCGGTAGCCCGCGTAGAGCCCGCCGCCGACGACGGCCAGCGCCAGCACGCCGAACAGCGACCGCTTGAGCCACCGCCCCCGCTTGGGCTTGACGAAGTCCTCGTCCATGAACGCGCCGAAGGAGCCCTGCGGCGGACCGCCGACCTCCGGGTCACCGCTCCCGGGCGGCCCGAAGGCACCACCGGGTGCGGACGGCTGCCCGCCCGGACGGCCGAGCTCGGCGGCCCGCGCGGCCGGCGTCTGGAGCGTGCTGGGGTCGTTGAGCTGGTTCTGGTTCTCCGCGACGGCACCGACGATCACCGGGGTGTCGTTGAGCTGCCCGGCCATCGTGTCGTTGCCGTCCACGTCCAGGACGTCGGCGACGATGCAGGTGATGTTGTCCGGGCCGCCGCCGCGCAGCGCGAGCTGGATCAGCTCCTGCACGGTCTCGTGCGGCCCGTGGTAGCCGGCCAGCGTCTCTTCCAGCGTCTGGTGGCTGACGACGCCGGACAGCCCGTCCGAGCAGATCAGATAGCGGTCGCCGGCCCGCACCTCGCGGATCGACAGGTCGGGCTCGACGTGATCACCGCTGCCCAGCGCCCGCATCAGCAGCGACCGCTGCGGATGGGTGGTGGCCTCCTCCTCGGTGATCCGGCCCTCGTCGACCAGCCGCTGCACCCAGGTGTGGTCCTGGGTGATCTGGGTCAGCACACCGTCCCGGAGCAGGTACGCGCGGGAGTCGCCGACGTGCACCAGGCCGAGCCGCTGGCCGGTCCACAGCAGCGCGGTCAGCGTCGTCCCCATGCCTTCGAGCTGGGGGTCCTCCTCGACCATCACCCGCAGCTGCTCATTGGCACGCTGCACGGCAGTGCCGAGCGAGGTCAGGATGTCCGACCCCGGGACGTCGTCGTCGAGCTGGACGAGCGTGGAGATCACCTCGGAGGAGGCGACCTCACCGGCGGCCTGACCGCCCATACCGTCCGCGATGGCGAGCAGCCGCGGCCCGGCGTAGCCGGAGTCCTCGTTGCCCTCGCGGATCATGCCCTTGTGCGATCCGGCGGCGAAGCGCAGTGACAGACTCATGCGCACCTCACCCGTCGGCTCGGGGTACAGCCGGTCTCGCCTGGCCACACTGCCCACCCTCCGGTCGGGAGCACGCCTGGGTCCGCCGAGTGGACCGCCGCGGCTCGCTCGCTCCGCTCGCTCATTGTCGTACTACTTCCGCAGCTCGATGACGGTCTTGCCGATGCGGATCGGGGCTCCAGCGGAATCGGTGTCGGGGTCGTCAGTCGGGTCCGGTCCAGGTACGTGCCGTTGGTGGAACCGAGGTCCTCGACGATCCACTGGCCGTCACGGTCCGGGTAGATCCTGGCATGCCTGCTGGACGCGTAGTCGTCGTCCAGCACGATCGTGGAGTCGTGCGCACGGCCCAGGGAGATCGTCTGGCCTTGGAGGGCGACGGTGGTGCCGGTCAGCGACCCCTCGGAGACCACGAGCTTCGTGGGCGCTCCGCGGCGCTGGCGATTGCCGCCGCGGCCGCCTTCCTGGCGGCGCTGCTGTTGTTGCTGCGGGGGCGCGGCCTGGCGCTGGGTACGGGCCTCCTGCCCGCCCCGCCGGGCGGCCCCGCGCTGAGTCACGCGGGTGCCGAACAGATCGCTACGGATGACCTGGACGGCCACGATGACGAACAGCCACAGTACGGCGAGGAAACCCAACCGCATGACCGTGAGGGTCAGCTCTGACATTGCCCCCGCTTCACCCTTCGGCTTGCCGGTAAACGATGGTGGTACTGCCCACGACGATCCGCGAGCCGTCGCGGAGACTAGCGCGGGTGGTGTGCTGCCCGTCTACCACGATGCCGTTGGTAGAACCCAGATCCTGGATCGTGGGGGGCGTTCCGACCCGGATCTCACAGTGACGCCGGGAGACACCCGGGTCGTCGATCCGTACGTCAGCGTCGGTGCTGCGGCCCAGCACGAGCGTCGGGCGCGAGATCTGGTGGCGGGTGCCGTTGATCTCGATCCAGCGCCGGGTCTGCGCGTAGGGCTGCGGTCCTGCACCGGGCGGTGCCGCACGGGGTGCGGGCTGTGCGCCGCCGGGAGGCGGGGACGAAGGCATGGGGGGCGGGCTCACGTGGCCGGCGCCGGGGCGCGGGCCCTGCGGGACCGCCGAGGCGCGCTGCGCGGCCGCCTGGCCGGGCTGCTCCTGGGACGTGCTGGAGGCGAGGGTGCGGCTGCGCACGCGGTACAGGCCGGTGTCGAGATCGTCGGCCTTCTCCAGATGGACCTTGATCGACCCCATGAAGGTGTAGCGCTGCTGCTTCGCGTAGTCGCGGACCATGGCCGACAGCTCGTCGCCGAGCTGCCCGCTGTACGGGCTCAGCCGCTCGTAGTCCGGGGCGCTCAGTTCGACGATGAAGTCATTGGGGACGACCGTGCGGTCGCGGTTCCAGATGGTGGCGTTGTTGTCGCACTCGCGCTGCAGCGCACCGGCGATCTCAACGGGCTGCACCTCGGACTTGAACACCTTGGCGAAGGTGCCGTTGACGAGACCTTCGAGACGCTGCTCGAAACGCTTCAGTACTCCCACGGGGCACCTCCTTCCTCAGTCTCCGTCGGTGTCGTCCTGATCGGGTGGTCCTGATACTGCTTACTGATCGTATCCACGCCTTGGGAAATCGGCTGGTTCCCCTTTCCCGCCTTGAGGACGAGTGTCGCCTCTCACAGGGTTGCCCGGTGCCTGTCCGCTCCTTGCCCGCTGCTCGTGCACTGCGATCGTAGATGTGCCCCGATGACAGTGTCCCGCAACCGCCGAGCACTCCGGGCGGCCGGGGGCGCAGTCGGACCGGGCCCCGGACACCCTGCCCGGCAGGTGGCTCCGCACGCCACCTCACGACTCCGTGCGTCACCTCACGGCCCCGCCCGTCCCCGTATGTGGTGCTGCATGTCACCTCCCGGTGGTGCAGGTCACCTCGCGGTTTCGCCCGCCGCCTCCCGGCGCCGCATGCCCTTGTACGGCCCTGGACGGGCCTGGGACCCCGTCCGGGTCCCAGGAGACGCGGGCGGGGAGGGGCCCGGGGGAAAGGCGTGTGAACCCACCCCGGCCAGCGTGCTAATGTTCTGGATGTCGGAAGGCGCTCGCACAAGACCCGGACAGAACAACCCGGATCGCGTGAGAGAATCGAACGGCAACACCCATGCGCGGGTGGCGGAATAGGCAGACGCGCTGGATTCAGGTTCCAGTGCCCGAAAGGGCGTGGGGGTTCAACTCCCCCCTCGCGCACAGATGAGACCCCCGGTCTCCGGAGAAATCCGGAGACCGGGGGTCTTTCGTTGTCCCTGTGCAGGTTGGCTTCCTCACATTGTTGCCTCGGTCACCTTCTCGGCCCGGGGTCGGGCCGGGGTGGGATCTGGGCGAGGGGCCGGGCGCGGCTTGTGTGGCCTCCGTCACGGCTGTAGAGAGACGGCTTCACGGACTTCGTCAGGCGGTAGCGAGTCCGTCACGGCCGTGCGGAAGGCGCGGATCCGGGCGGTCTCGCGTGCGGTGTGGTGGACGAGGCCCAGGACGGAGTCGGGGAGTCCGGTCACCGGGACGAAGATGAGGTCGCGCCGGCCGTGGTAGTCCGCGGTGGGCCGGCACAGCAGCATCGCCCCGCGCCCGGCCGCGGTGAGGGTGAGGCCCTCCTGGAGGGTGCTGATCCGCGGGCCGGCCGGTATGGGGCGGCCCTGAGGTGTGGTGGCCGGGGCGTGGGCCGCGCGCCAGTAAAGCGGCGCCGGGACGTCCGGGGAGATCAGCGGGACGCCGGCAAGCTCCTCGGCGCCGATCGCGGTCCGGGACGCCAGGTGATGCCGTACGGACACCGCGAGGGTCTGCTGCTGGGCGGAGAAGACCGGGCCCAGGGTGAGGTCTGGCTCGGCCATGGGCAGCAGCGTCACGGCGACGTCGACCGCACCGCTGCGCAGCGCACCGAAGGGGTCACACAGGGGGATCTCGACGATTTCGGTGGCACAACCGGGGTGGCGGCGCTGGAAGGTGTCGATGGCCCGCATGATCCGGTCGTCCGCGGTCCCCTGGAACCCGATCGTCAGCCGCCCTTCGACGCCCCGGGCGGCACTGCGGGCACGCTCCACGCTGACGCGCAGGGCGTCGTACGCGGGGCGCAGCGACGTACGGAACTCCTCGCCGAGCGGGGTCAGCCGGACCCGGCGGCTGGTGCGGTCGACGAGCCGGGCGCCGATCCGCGACTCCAGGGAACGCAGCAGCTGGCTGACGCGGCTCTGCGAGACGTAGAGGCGCTCGCCGGTGCGCCCGAAGTGCAGTTCCTCGGACAGCACGAGGAAGCACTCCAGCTCGCGGAGTTCGAGGCCGGGGGCAGCGGTCATGAGGTGTACCCGCTCGTGGGATCGATGAGTTCTGCTCAGAGAAGATCGATGAGCTCTGCTCATAGAAGGGTGAGGAGTTGGCCGTTGTTCCCCGGCGGGCGTGCGCATTGGCTGGGGGTATGACGACGAGTGAGGACGGGCCGGTGGTGAGCCCGGTGGTGAGCCCGGTGATGGCGCACGTGGGGGAGACCTCGGAGAAGCCCGTGGAGGTGACGGGACGCGAGCGGCAAGGACGGTCCCGGTGTGGGGAGTTGGGTGGCGGGAGGGCGGTTGGGTGGGGCGGTGGCTGGCCGGCGGTGGCGGCGCTGGCGGCGGCGACCTTCACGGTCGTCACGTCCGAGATGCTGCCCGTCGGGCTGCTGACCCCGATCGGCCGGGAGCTGCGGGTCTCGGACGGTACGGCGGGGCTGACGCTGACCGTGACCGGCCTGGTGGCCGCGCTGGCCGCGCCGCTGCTGACGCTGCTGATGGGGCGGCGGGATCGGCGGGCGGTGCTGGCCGCCCTGATGGCCACGCTGACGGCGGCGAACCTGCTCGCCGCGTACGCCCCGAACGTCGCGGTGCTGCTGGTGGCCCGGGTGCTGGTGGGGCTGGGGATGGGTGGGGTGTGGGCGATCGCGGCGGGGCTCGCGGTGCGGCTGGTGCCCGCGCACCGCGTCGCGGCGGCCACGTCCCTGGTCTTCAGCGGGGTCGCGGCGGCCTCGGTGCTGGGGGTTCCGGCCGGTACGTCCCTGGGCGAACTGGGCGGCTGGCGCACCGCGTTCGTGGGGATGGCCGCGGTGTGCGCGCTGGTGGCACTCGCGCTGGTCGTCCTGCTGCCGCCGCTTCCGGAGTCCGCCGCGGTCCGCCTCGGCGGGGTGCTCGGGCTGCTGCGCGGTGCGCCCGTACGGACCGGGCTGGTGCTGGTGGCGCTCCTGGTGACGGGCCATTTCGCGGCGTACACGTATGTGCGGCCGGTGCTGGAGCACGTGGCCGGTGTACAGCCGGGCCACATCAGCACGCTGCTGCTGGCCTTCGGCCTCGCCGGTCTGGCCGGGAACTTCGGGGCGGGGGCCGGGGCGGCGCGGTCCCCGCGCGCGACGCTGCTGGTGATCTGCGGGGTGCTCGCCGGAACGGTCCTGCTGGTGCCGCTGCTGGGACGGGGCACCGGGCCGGCCGGGCCGGCGGTCCTGATGGCCGTATGGGGGCTGGCCTACGGGGGCGTCTCGGTCAGCACCCAGACCTGGTTGACGGCGGCCGCACCCGGTGCGCGGGAGGCCGCCTCCGCGCTGTTCGTGGCGGTGTTCAACGGGGCGATCGCCCTGGGCGCCCTCCTGGGCGGCCGGGCCGCGGACGGCTGGGGGCCGGCCGGTGTGATGTGGCTGGGCGGCGCACTGGCGACGGGTGCGCTGGTGATGTTGTGCCGTTCTTCGTGAGGCGGCTTCGTGAGGCGCGCTTCGTGCAGCGGGCGCACGTCGTGAGGCGCGCTTCGTGGGGCGGTCGGGGATCGTGAGGCGCGTTGGCGGGCCCCCGCCGCGGGTTCCGGGCGCTGTGGCGTGCTCGGAGCCCGCGGCTGGGCGGTCCCGTTCCAGGGGTTCCAGGGGTTCCAGGGGTTCTGGGGCTTCCGGGGGTTCTGGGGGCTCGGGCCCGAGTTCGGGGTCCGGCTCCCGTGCTCAGGCGGCGAGGCGAGCGACGAGGGCCTTGGCCTTGGCGGCGGCCTCCTCGTGGGCCTTGTCGCGGGAGGTCTCGTACAGCGGCACCAGGTCGGCCATCGCCGGGTTGACGGGGGCCATGGTCAGCTCGGGGACGATGAACTCGACGTCCATCCCCATGCCGCCGCCCAGCACGGCCTCCATGTAGTTCTGCACGTATTCCATGCCCTCACGGGGCGTGCCCGGCGCGTACGAGCCGCCACGGCTGGCGACGACCGTGACGGGCGTCCCCTTGGCGGACGGCGCCTCACCCGCGGTGCGGCCCATGATGATCACCTGGTCGAGCCACGCCTTGAGCGTGGAGGGGATCGTGAAGTTGTACATCGGCGCGGCGATGACGACCGCGTCGGCCTGCTCCAGCTCCTCGGCGAGCTTGACCCGCACGGCGAACGCGGCCTGCTGCTCGGGGGTGTGGGTGGCCGGGTCGGAGAACGCGGCGGAGGCGGCGACGCCGTCGAGGTGCGGCAGCGGGTCGGCGGCCAGGTCGCGGTGGATGACGGTGCCCTCGGGGTGCTGCTCCTCCCAGGTCTTGCGGAAGGCCGCGGTGACCGAGCGGGAGGCGGAGACGCCCTCGGGGGAGACGGACGAGTCGATGAGCAGAAGCGTGGCCATGGGAATCGTTCCTTCGGTTGGTGCCATCCGGCCGGTCAGGGCCGGGTGGGGGAGCGGGTCTTCAGATCGGTTGAGCACTCGGTTCAGCACTCGGTTCGGGACCCCAGGGCCCCGCGGGGACTGCTGCACGGTCCCTGGCTGAGTACGGGGTGACCAACGTTTGGCTAGCTGGTTGAATTCCGTACGTCACTATTCATAGCACAGGGGCTTACTTTTCTGCAGTAGCCAACAAGAGGGCGGTACGCTGGGTGTATGGCGGACCACAGTGAGGCGACGTGTAAGCAGGTCGACGACGGCATGGCGCGCGTCTTCGAGCTGTTCGGGAAGCGCTGGACGGGGCTGATCGTCGCCACCCTGATGTCCGGCCCGGTGCACTTCGCCGACCTGCGACGGGCGATCCCCGGCATCAGCGAGCGGATGCTCTCCGACCGGCTGATGGAGCTCGCGGGGGTCGGCCTGCTCGTGCGCGAAGTGGACGCGGGCCCTCCGCTGCGCGTCTCTTACCGGCTCACGGAGGCCGGTCTCGCGATGGATCCCGCCCTCAAGGAGCTGGGGCGCTGGGCGGAGACCTATCTGGCGGACGGCGGGCAATGTCCGCAGCGGTTCCGGAGGTAGGCGGCGGGCTGGGGCTGGGTCTGGGGTCTGGGCTCTGGGCCTGAGGCCAGGGCGTGGGGTCAAGGCCTGGGGTCAGGGGCTTGGGGTAGGGCCTTCGGGGTACCTCGGTCAGCCCAGTCGCTCCTGGGCCGCGTTGTAGCGCCGTAGGTACGTGGCGAAGCGGTCGAGATCGGCCTCGTCCCAGTCGGCCAGGCGCTCGTGGAAGGCCTGGCGACGGCTGGCGGTGACATTGGCGAGTACCTGGGCGCCCTTCTCGGTGGGATGCAGCACCTGGACGCGGTGGTCGTCCGGGTCGACCCGGCGCTCGACGAAACCGAGCTTCTCCAGTGCGGCGATCTGCCGGCTGACCGTGGACTTGTCCAGGAAGTAGTGCGCCGCGAGGTCCGTCGCGCGGCATCCGCGCTGGTCATCGAGGTGCGCAAGCAGGGTGTAGGAGACCAGCGACAGCTCGGGATGCATCCGGGCGGCGGTCGCGCGGGCCCGTCGGGCGAATGCGGTCATCTCCTGCTGGATGGTCTCGACGGAGTCGTCGCGATGGGGCACGGGTTGCCTTTCGTAGATGTAGTTGTAGAGTACAACGTAAGCATGAGTTGTATTTGCCAACCATCGCCGCTCCGGTCCCTTTGCCGACCGTTGCGATCAGTCCACTCGCCAGCCGTGGCGATCAGTCCACCCCCAAGCCACCCCACAAGCCAGCGACAGAACCCCTCAGCTGAGAAGGCTCGCCCCATGAGTACGGTCCGACGTCCCGACCACCACCGAAGTGCGCCCCACGGCGGGCACCGCGCCGCGCCCGCCGGCCGCCCCGCCGCCCACGCGGCCGGGCTCCGTCATGTCCTGGCGCACCTGGTCACACCCCTGCTGATGTGCATCGGCATGGGGCTCGCCTACCTGGGCGCGTTCGCGCATCCGGCACCCCACCACCTGCCGGTCGCGGTCGTCGGATCGAGCCGTGGCGCACAGCTGCTCGCCCAGTCCCTCAACGACACGTCGGGCGGTGACCTGGAGGTGCGAACGGTCCCCGATCGGCCGACGGCGGTCGAGCAGCTGAAGCACCAGGACATCTTCGGTGCGTATGTGATGCATGCGAAGGCGCACGCGCAGGCTCAGCCGCAGGAGGGCGCGCAGGGAGGGACTCCGAAGGGCACGCAGGGGCCGGCGCAGGGACGGATACCGGAGGGCACGCAGGGGCGGACGCAGGGACCGGTGGCGCCCGAACTGCTCGTCGCCACCGCCGGATCCGACACCAGCGCCTCCGTCGTGCAGAAGATCTTCACGCCGCTCGCGGCCCAGCAAGGCGCCCCGCTGAAGGTCACGGACGTCGCACCGCCCGCCGAGGACGATCCGACCGGGCAGGGCATCTTCTTCCTGCTGGTGGCGATCAGCATCGGTTCGTACGCCTCGGTCGCGGTGATCGGCGGCGCCGGCGCCGTGCTGCCGCTCCGGCTGCGGGCCGCGCTGGCGATCGGCACGTCCGCCGTGGTCAGCCTCATCGGCACGGCGTTCGCGGGCCCGGTGTTCCACCTCGTCGACCACGGTTTGTGGGGCCTGTGGGGCATGGCGTGGCTGTACTCCGCCGGCGTTCTGCTGATCGGTACCGGCCTGCACACCTTCCTCAAGCGGTGGACGACGCTCGGCGTGATGGCCCTCTTCGTGATGCTCAACTTCACTTCGTCCGGCGGGATTTTCCGGCCTGAGATGCAGAACGGCTTCTTCGCCGCGCTGCACTCCTTCTGGAACGGTGCCGGCTTCGTGGAGGGCCTCCGCAGTCACGTCTACTTCCACGGTTACGGCCTGTCCGGCCACGTCTGGACGCTGGTGGGCTGGTTGCTCGTCGGTGTGCTGATGGTCGGCCTGGCGGGGCTGGCCGAGCGGCGCCGGCGGGCCGCGGAGGCGGAAGCGGCGGCCAATGCGGCGGCAGTGGCGGCGGCCGCGGTGGCGGCAACGGTGCCGGAGCCCAGGCCGCGCCGGTTGGTGAGGGCGGCGGCGCCCGGCACCGGCTCGTCGGACGAGGCCACGAAGGAAGAGCTGACGGAGGAAGAGATGGCGGAGGAAGAGATGGCGGAGGAAGAGCTGGAGGAGGTGGTGGGCGTGTAGTGGTCGGTCGGTCGGTGGCGTGGCAGTTGACGGCTGCTGCTGGGAGCTTGGCGGGTTGCGGGTTGCGGGTTGCGGGTTGTGCTGCGGGCTGCGGGCTGCGGGCTGTGGGCTGCGGGCTGTGGGGTGATGCCAACGCCTGGCCGCAGGACGGGCCCCCTGCCTCCCCTGCCCCGGACCTCCTCTCCCCTCCTCAGCGACCAGCGCAGGCGCATACACATGCGCATACGCAGGGTTATCCACAGGCCCTGCGCGCGATGACGCGACGTCGGTACCGTCATGGCACGTCGGCAGGCCGGAAGCAGTTCCGTCCGGCGGCCGGTAAGCAATGCCCAGTGACAGAGAATTCGCCGACCGACCTCACCGACCTGGTGGGCGTCGCCGAAGTCGCCGCAGCCGTGAAGGTCCTGAAGGGGGAGGTGGCCCGCCATGACGCGTGTGCCGTACGTACCGGGGTTTGCCAAGGCCGATGCAGAAGGCCCGTCGCCCAAGGCCGCCGGCCGGGCATTGCGGGAGCGGCTGCCCCGTGCCGCGCAGTCCGCACTGTCGAGCGCGGCCGAACGCCCGGACGCGGTAGCGGCGGTGGAGGAATCCAACGCCGGACGGCTTCCCGACCTGACGCCGATACGGGTCGGCCGGATGGCCGCGAGCCCGTTCGCCTTCCTCCGCGGCTCCGCGGGCCTGATGGCGTACGACCTGACGGCCGATCCGGTGACCGGTATCGGCGCCCAGATCTGCGGCGACGCCCACGCCGCCAACTTCGGGCTCTACGGCGATGCCCGCGGCGGCCTCGTCATCGACCTCAACGACTTCGACGAGACCCTGTACGGGCCGTGGGAGTGGGACGTGAAGCGGCTCGCCACGTCGATGGTCCTGGCGGGCCGGGAAGCGGGTGCGGATGAGGACGAGTGCCGCAAAGCCGCCCAGGACGCGGCGGGCGCGTACCGACGCACGATGCGGCTGCTGGCGAAGCTGCCGGTGACGGAGGCGTGGAACGCGATCGCCGATGAGGAACTGGTCTCACACACCGACGCCCGGGACCTGCTGGGGACGCTGGAGCGGGTGTCGGCCAAGGCGCGGAAGAACACCAGCGCGCGGTTCGCGGCGAAGGCGACCGAGCGGACGGCGGACGGAGGCCGCCGGTTCGTGGACGCGCCACCGGTGCTGCGCCGGGTGCCGGACGCCGAAGCGGCAGCCGTGGCCGCTTCCCTCACCAGCTACCTGGACACCCTCCCCGAGGACCGGCTGCCCCTGCTGGCCCGGTACGCGGTGCACGACGTGGCCTTCCGAGTCGTCGGCACGGGCAGCGTGGGCCTGCGGTCGTACGTGGTGCTGCTGCTGGATCACCGCGGCGAGCCACTGGTTCTGCAGGTCAAGGAGGCCCGTAGCTCCGCGCTGACACCGTATGTGGAGAAGGCCGGCTTCCCGTCCCCGGCGGTGACGCATGAAGGCCGGCGGGTGGTGCTCGGCCAGCGGAGGATGCAGGTCGTCAGCGACATCTTGCTCGGCTGGACGACTGTGCAGGACATACCCGTGGCCGACGATGGAGGTACCCGCTCCACTACCCCTGCCCAGGGGACGGGCGATCCGGCTGCCGGACTTCCCTTCCAGGTCCGCCAGTTCAGAAACCGCAAGGGCAGCGTCGACCCGGCCCAACTGACCGGCGACCAGCTGGACGACTACGCCCGGATGACCGGCGCCCTCCTGGCCCGAGCCCACGCCCACAGCGCCGACCCACGCCTGGTGGCCGGCTATTGCGGCAAGAGCGAAGAACTGGACGAGGCCATAGCGAAGTTCGCCGTCGCCTACGCAGACCGCACGGAAGCGGACCACACCGCATTGACAACAGCAGTGAAGAACGGCCGGGTGGCGGCAGAAATGGGGGTATGAGCCGCCACACCTCTTCGGGCTCGTCTCTGCCGTCGGCGATGGCTTCTTTCGGCGATCGATCGACTCTGCCGACCGACGCTCGCCTCAGCGGGATGACGAAAGCCTCAGCGCACTGAGGAAAGCCTCAGCGGTCTGACGAGCGTCGACTGTTGGTCGTGGCGCTGGCTGGGAGGCGGCTGCCGGGGGGGCTGGGTGGCCCCGGCTGGGCCCTGAGGAATGGGCCAGGAGGGATGGTCGTGGAAGGTGGCCCTGCCTCTCGGACCGTACTCGGACGGGTGCGGGTACGGGTGCGGGCGCTGACAATGCTGACACCACGGATCCGGGCGGGCGGCGGGCACGGGTCGCGCGGCGCGCTGCGACTCGACGCGACGATCCGTGGTGGCCCGACGGCCGCTCGGCACCCGAGGGGCGCCCGGCCGCGATGGCCTCTTGATCACGGCTGATCGGGGCTGATCGGGCGTAGCGGCGACGGGCACCGGCCTGACTGGTGGCCGCCAGGGGGGCCGATGGCGGCTGCCGCTCAGGGGGTGGCCTCACCGAGCCGTGCCTGACGGGACTTGTGATCTTGCGGTTGGTGACGAGGTGCAGGTGCAGGTGTGACCTGACGGTTCGGGGCGGTGGCTGAGGGTGAGGGCTGCCGATTGGGGGTGTCGAGCTGCTTCGTCGGGCGGCGGGCGGCGGGCGGCGGGCGGCGGGCGTAAGCGGCTAGCGGCGGGCGGCGGGCGGCGGTGGGTGGTCGCGGTCGGCGGTCGATTAGCGGCGGGCGTATGCGGTTAGCGGCAGGCGGCAGGCGGCAGGCGGCAGGCGGCAGGCGGCAGGCGGCAGGCGGCAGCCGGTGGCCGGTGGTGCGGCGGTCGGTGGTTCGACGGTTCGCGGTCGGCGGTCCCGGTTTGCGGTGGTCGGTGGTCGACGGTCCGCGGTCGGTTAGCGGCGACCGGTGGGGGTGGGTGAGGCGGTAGGTGGTGAGCGGTGGTCGGTGGGTGGTGGGTGAGGGGCGGGGTGGGGTGGGGGGAGGGGAGGGGCCCCGGGGGGAAGGCAGCAGGGAAAGGCGAAGCTCCGGTCTCTCAGGGCCCACAAGGCCAAGGCATGGAGTGAGCCCACACGGCCAAGGCATGGAACGACGGGAGCGGCGCCCGGCCGGTCGGCCGGTGGCGACGGAGGGCGGGGGCCGGCTCGGGCCGTACGCTGACCGGGTGACGAACTCGCACGCGGACAACACACAGGACGACCAGCACCGAGCGGACGGGCCGGACACGGCGGCTGCCCTGGGGGATCCGCAGGCGTCGGATGCCCGCGACGGCGGTCAGGGCGCCCCGACCGCAGGCACGGACGCACAGCCGTCACCGTCTGACGGCTCCGGCTCGTCCGGCGACACCGCCCCGTCGGGCGCATCCGGCCAGGCCCCATCCGGTGACCAGGACTCCCACGGTCAGCAGTCGCAGTCTTCCTCCCCCAGCCAAGACGCGGCCGATGAGGGGACGCGGCGGTTGGCCAAGGCCGTGTTGGCGGCGGAGCAGGCGTTGATCGAGTTCGAGATCGCGGTGGAGACGTTCCGGGTGGAGGTGGAGAACTTCTCCCGGCTGCACCATCAGCGGCTCGGTCCCATGTACGCGCGGCTGGACGAGCTGGACGCGCAGATCGCCGAGGCCGTGGCAGCGCGTACCGGCGACCCCGAGGACATCCGTAAGGCGCGCGAGGCGCGGGCGTCGGTGCTGCCGATGCCGGAGGTGGAAGAGCTCTTCCACGGCTGGCTGGGGTCGGACGGGCTGTTCCCGGAGGCGCAGGCGATGCTCACCGAGCAGTCGGTGCAGCCGCCGCAGAAGGTGCGGCCCAGCGAGGAGGTCCGTAAGGCCTACCGCGAACTCGTCCGCAAGGCCCACCCCGACCTGGCACGGGACGATGCGGAGCGGGCGCGGCGGGATGAGTTCATCGCGCGGGTCAATGCGGCGTACGGCCGGGGTGACGAGGTGGCGCTGCAGGCGCTCGCGCGGGAGTGGGCGGCCGGTCCGGCGCCGGCCGAGGAGCGGCTCAGCGAGAGTGAGGAGCTCTACGCCCGCCTGGAGTGGCTGGCCACGCGCAAGGAGCTGCTGGCGGCCGTTGCCGCCGAGCTGGAGGAGAGCGCGATCGGCGCGATGATCAAGATGGCGCCGGAGGACCCGGACCGGCTGCTGGACGAGATCGCTGAGAAGCTGCTCGCCGACGTCGCAGAACGTGAGGCGTACCTCGCGCAGCTGGTCGGGTAGCGTCGGGACCATGCAATTTGGTTCTGTACCCACCGTCGATGTCGATGCGCTCTCGGCCGAGGCCTTCCTTCTGGACGTGCGGGAGAACGACGAGTGGCAGGCGGGGCACGCCGAAGGTGCGCTGCACATCCCGATGAGCGAGTTCGTCGCCCGCTACGGGGAGTTGACCGAGAAGGCTCCCGAGGGCGACAAGGTCTACGTCCTGTGCCGCGTCGGTGGCCGTTCGGCCCAGGTGGCGCAGTACCTGATCCAGCAGGGCGTCGACGCGGTGAACGTCGCGGGCGGCATGCAGGCATGGGAGGCCGCCGGACGTCCCGTTTCGGACGGTAACGGCGGAGCGGGGACCGTTATCTAGCCAGCCAGCCAGCCAGCCAGCCGGGCGCCTACCAGGTCGTTATCCAGCCGGCCGGTTCCTAGTCGGCCGGTTCCTGGTCGATCGGTGCCTGGCCGGCCAGGGCTGGTCGGCCAGCGCCTGCGTGGCACGGCTGGCCGACCTCCGCTGCCCACCTGTACGCACCTGTACCCACCCGCGTTCAGCCGGCCGCTGCACGGGACGGGCGTGCGTCGCCACGCCTCAGGCCCCCGGGGCCGGGCCGCATGCGCCGGCCCGGCGAGCCCGTGCGGCCTCCGCGCCACGGCTCACCCCAGTGGATGCACCGCGAGCAGGTCGCCGAGGGCCTCTTCGTGGGCGGCGGCGGGGCCGAGGGAGAGTTCGAGCTGCTTGGCCCAGGCGTGGTAGCGGTGCAGCGGGTAGTCGGTGTCGGCGCCGAATCCGCCGTGCAGGTGCTGGGCGGTCTGGACGATGCGGCGTACGCCCTCGGAGGCCCAGATCTTGGCGACCGCGATGTCACCGGCCGGTGGGAGCGGGCCGGCTGCGTCGGCGGTGAGGCGCCAGGCGGCCTGCCAGAGGGTGGCCTCCATGGCGCGCAGGTCGATGAAGCGGTCGGCGGCCTGGACCGCCACGGCCTGGAAGGTGGCCAGCGGGAACCCGAATTGTTCGCGCTTGCCGGTGTACTCGCTGGTCATGGCCAGTACCCGTTCGCCGAGCCCCAGGGCCAGGGCGCAGGTGCCGATGGTCAGGAGATGGCGGAGGGATTCCCAGGCGGCCGGGTCCGTGAGCGTTTCGGTGGCGCTGATACGGACGGAGTCGAGCCGGACCTCGGCCTGGCGCTCGCCGCTGGTGGAGATCTGGTCGGCGAGTGTGACGCCGGGCTGGGTGCGGGTGACGAGGGCGAGGACGGCATTGCCCTCGGCGGTGTGTGCGGGCAGCAGGATCCGGTCGGCGGTGGCGGCCCAGGGGACGGCGGTCTGGGCACCGTCGAGGATCCAGTGGCTGCCCTCCTGGGTGGCGCGGACGGCGAGTTCGGCCGGTTCATGGCCCGTACGGCCGGCGGCGGCGACGGTGACGACGAGGTCGCCGGTGGCGACCCGCGGCAGTACGTCCGTACGGAGCGCGGCATCGGCGTACCGCTGGAGGGTGAGCGCCGCGGCGCCGGACTCCAGCAGGGGCACGCGGGCCAGCACCTTCGCCGATTCGCGGAGAACGAGACAGAGCGCTATCGGGTCGAGGCCCGCGCCGCCGTACTGCGGCGCGATGAGCAGGCTCAGCAGATCCGCGTCGGCGAGCTTGCGCCACAGCGCGCGGTCGAAGTCGTCGGCGACCGCTCCGGTGGTCAGTGCCGGGCTGGGTACGTCGTCCGGAGCGGTCCCCGAGAAGACGGCCCGCGCTGCCTCGACGGCGGCCTGTTGCTCCTCGGTGAAGGTGAAGTCCACTGCCTGTCCTTCCTTCCGCACGGCACCACGACCTGACGAGCCGTCAAGTCAGGCGCCAAGGTAGAACATGTTCCAGGAATTGGGAATGGCGGTGGTGGTGCGGTGGTGAAGGGACGGCCGCCGAGCCGGCCCCCTGAACCGCTGATTCGCCCGACGTAGCCGTTCAAAGGCCGGGGACGGCCCATAGGGCGGCCCATGGGCGTGGGCCGCCCATGCCGTGGGAGGTCCGTAGTCGTCCCCTACCGGTCGAAGTCCAGCTCCACCTTCTCCGTGGCCGGGTGGGACTGGCAGGCGAGGACGTAGCCGGCGTCGACCTCGTCGGATTCGAGGGCGAAGTTGCGGTCCATGCGTATCTCGCCGGAGACCAGGAAGGCCCGGCAGGTGCCGCAGACGCCGCCCTTGCAGGCGTAGGGGGCGTCGGCGCGGTTGCGGAGGACGGCTTCCAGGAGTGATTCGCCGTCGTGGACGGGCCAGGTGCCGGAGCGGCCGTCGAGGGTGGCGGTCACCGTGCTGTGCGCGGGGGCCTTGGCCGCGGGCGCGGTCGGGGCGCCGTTGTCGACGTGGAAGATCTCTTCGTGGATGCGGTTGCGGGGTACGCCGAGGGCGCGCAGGGCGCGTTCGGCGCCCTGGACCAGGCCGTACGGGCCGCAGAGGTACCAGCCGTCGATGGCGTCGGTCTTCAGGAGGGCCGGCAGCAGGGTGCGGAGCCGGTCCTCGTCCAGGCGGCCGGAGGGCAGGCCGGCCTGCTGTTCCTCGCGGGAGAGGGTGTGGATCAGCTGGAAGCGGTCGGGATAGCGGTCCTTCAGGTCGGCGACCTCCTCCAGGAACATCGTCGAGGCCGCGGTGCGGTCGCTGCGGATCAGGCAGAAGCGGGCGTCGGGCTGCTGCGCGAGGAGGGTGCTGGCGATGGACAGCACGGGGGTGATGCCGCTGCCGCCGACGATCCCGACGAAGTGCCCGGGGCGCGGGGCGAGGACGAACCGGCCGGCCGGGGCCATCACCTCCACCGTGTCGCCGACGGCCAGCTCCTTGAGTGCGTAGGTCGAGAAGGCGCCGTCCTCGACGTGCCGGATGCCGACGCGCAGGACGGGCTCGTCGGTGGCCGGGGTGCAGATGGAGTACGTCCGGCGGGTCTCCTGGCCGTCGACCGTTCTGCGCAGCGCGATGTGCTGCCCGGGGGTGTGCCGGAAGGCGCTGCGGAGTTCGGGCGGGACGGTGAAGGTGACGGCCACCGCGTCGTCCGTGAGCCGCTCGACCTCCTGGACCCGGAGCGGGTGGAACATCACAACTCCTTGAAGTGGTCGAAGGGTTCGCGGCAGGACTCGCAGCGGCGCAGCGCCTTGCAGGCCGTGGAGGAGAACCGGCTCAGCAGGGTGGTGTCGGTCGATCCGCAGTGCGGGCAGCGGATCGTGAGGTCGACGGAGATCGGTCCGCCGGCCGGGCCGGCCGGGCGCGGTGGGGCGATGCCGAAGTCGGCCAGCTTGCGGCGGCCCTCGGCGGTGATGGCGTCCGTGGTCCAGGGCGGGCTGAGGACCGTACGGACCTCGACGTCGGGTATGCCGTGGTCGTGGAGTATCCGCTCGATGTCGGCGGACATGGCCTCGATGGCGGGGCAGCCGGTGTAGGTGGGGGTGAGCTCGACCTCGACGCGGTCGGGGGCGGTCAGCCGCAGATCGCGCAGGACGCCGAGTTCGGCGAGGGTGAGGACGGGCAGCTCGGGGTCGGGAACGGAGCCGGCCAGTGCCAGCAGTTCCGCTTCGAGGGCCGTGCCGGCCGTGGTGGACCTGCCGGCCGAGGTGGGTGAGTCGGCCCTCGTGGCAGTGGTGTCGCCGGTGGTCACCATGTCGCCCCCGGGTGGCTGCGGTGGAGGTGCTGCATCTCGGCGAGCAGCCGTCCGAACGGTTCGGTGTGCAGGCCCTGGCGGCCCGCGCCGGCGGTCCAGGCGCCGCGCTGCGGTCCTTCGGGGAGGCGGAGGGTGGCCTGCTCGACGGTGGCGGTGATGCGGGTGGTCCACACGTCGTGGAACGTGGCCCAGGGCAGCGATTCCAGTCCGGGCACCGGCTCGAACATCTCGCCCGTGAAGCGCCAGAGGGCGTCCAGGGCGCGCTGCATGCGGGTGCGGCTCTCGTCGGTGCCGTCGCCCAGCCGGAGGGTCCACTGGGTGGCGTGGTCGCGGTGGTAGGCGACCTCCTTGACGGCCTTGCCGGCCAGGGGGGCCAACTCGGTGTCCCCGGAAGCCAGTTGCTCGAAGAGCAGCTCCTGGTAGGTGGAGAAGTAGAGCTGGCGGGCGATGGTGTGGGCGAAGTCGCCGTTGGGCTGCTCGACGAGCTGGAGGTTGCGGAACTCCCGCTCCTCGCGCAGATACGCCAGCTCGTCCTCGTCGCCGGCCAGGGAGAGCAGCACCCGGGCCTGGCCGAGCAGGTCCAGCGCGATGTTGGTCAGCGCCACCTCCTCCTCCAGGACCGGGGCCTGGCCGGCCCACTCGCCCAGGCGGTGGGAGAGGATCAGCGCATCGTCCCCGAGGGGCAGGGCGGGGGTGGTCACGGTGTCCCTCACAGGTGGTGCACCCCCTCCGGGATCTCGTAGAAGGTCGGGTGGCGGTAGGGCTTGTCGCCGGCCGGCTCGAAGAAGGCGTCCTTCTCGTCCGGGGAGGAGGCGGTGATCTGGGCGGAGGGCACCACCCAGAGGGAGACGCCTTCGGAGCGCCGGGTGTAGAGGTCGCGGGCGTTGCGCAGCGCCATCTCGGCGTCCGGGGCGTGGAGGCTCCCGGCGTGGGTGTGCGACAGGCCGCGGCGGCTGCGGACGAAGACCTCCCACAGAGGCCAGTCGGTGGGGCGGGTGTCCCCCGCTTCGGCGGGGGCGCCGGAGGCGGGGGTCTCCGCGGGGCGGGGTGTCGTCGTCATCGTCCGGCCTTCCCGTGCTTGGCCGCGTGTGCGGCGGCTGCCTCGCGCACCCAGGCGCCTTCTTCGTGGGCCCGCCGGCGGCGGTTGATCCGCTGCTCGTTGCAGGGCCCGTTGCCCTTGAGGACCTCGCGGAACTCGGTCCAGTCGATGGAGCCGAAGTCGTAGTGACCGCGGTCCTCGTTCCACACCAGGTCGGGGTCGGGGAGGGTGAGGCCGAGGGCCTCGGCCTGGGGGACGCAGATGTCGACGAAGCGCTGGCGGAGCTCGTCGTTGGAGTGCCGCTTGATCTTCCAGGCCATGGACTGGGCGGAGTGCGACGACTCGTCGTCCGGTGGGCCGAACATCATCAGGGAGGGCCACCACCAGCGGTCGACCGCGTCCTGCGCCATCGCGTGCTGGGCTTCGGTGCCGCGGCTGAGGGTCAGCAGGAGCTCGTAGCCCTGGCGCTGGTGGAAGGACTCCTCCTTGCAGACGCGGACCATCGCGCGGGCGTAGGGGCCGTAGGAGCACCGGCACAGCGGGACCTGGTTGGTGATCGCCGCGCCGTCCACGAGCCAGCCGATGGCTCCGACGTCCGCCCAGGTCAGGGTGGGGTAGTTGAAGATCGAGGAGTACTTCTGGCGGCCGGTGTGGAGCTTGTCGAGGAGCTCGTCGCGGCTCGTGCCGAGGGTTTCGGCGGCGCTGTAGAGATACAGGCCGTGGCCGGCCTCGTCCTGCACCTTGGCCATCAGGATCGCCTTGCGGCGCAGGGAGGGCGCGCGGGTGATCCAGTTGGCCTCCGGCTGCATGCCGATGATCTCGGAGTGGGCGTGCTGCGCTATCTGCCGCACGAGTGTGGAGCGGTACGCCTCCGGCATCCAGTCCCGTGGTTCGATCCGCTCGTCCGCGGCCACGGTGGCGTCGAATGCGGCCTCCTGAGCCGCCTCCTCCGGCGCGATCGTCGTCATGTGTGCCCCCTCGCTCCCGACCGACCGATCGTTCGGTTCAATGGTGAGTGGGCGGGCAGCGGGTGTCAAGCCTGTGGATAACCCGGGGGAGGGTGTGCCGGGTGGGGCCGCGTAGGTACGGTTCCGGGGCGGAGTTGACCGCATGGGTTTACGGGAACGGGGCGGGAATGCAGTCATACGGGGACGAATCGCGGCCTTTGGCCGCGCTGTCGCTACCCTCGCGGATCGTCATAGGCGTGGCGGCCTGCGCCGTCGCCGTCATCGTCGCGATTCATCTCGCCATGATGTTCCTGCACGTCGCGCCGCAGAACACGCTCAGCAAGCAGCAGGGCTCCCTGATCAGCGACTACGTCTATCCCGAGTACGAACAGAACTGGAAGCTGTTCGCGCCCAACCCCCTCCAGCAGAACGTCGCGGTCCAGGTCCGCGCGCAGGTCCGCGCCGAGGACGGCAGCAGCCGCACCACCGGGTGGACCGACCTGACCGCCCGTGACGGCCGGGCCATACTCCACAACCCGCTGCCCAGCCACACCGAGCAGAACCAGCTGCGCCGGGGCTGGGAGCTCTTCGTCAACAGCCACAACGCCCAGGGCCGTCCGATCGGCGCCCGCGGCGAGCTGGCCGAGCGCTACATCCGGCGGATCGTGATGTTCCGGATGCAGGGCGAGTGGACCGCGGCCGGCGGCCGGGTCGAGCGCATCCAGGTCCGCTCCCGTACGGCCGCGGTCAGCCCGCCGCCGTGGAGCACCGAGAAGATCAGCGACAAGCCCGTGTACCGCGTGCAGCCCTGGTGGCAGATCACCTCGGCCGACCTCCCCGAGGGGGCGAACAGCCAGTGACGTCGCCGACGCCCCAGCAGCCCCGGAGCACCTCGCAGCCCTCGCACACCACGGAGCCCACCGACGTGTCGCAGCAAGCGCACGCACCCCACGACCCCCAGGCCCCCGCCGCTACCCCGGCCCCCTACGAGGAGACCCGGATCGAGCGCGCCATCGGCCGCCTCTTCGGCCGCACCACCGGCCGCGCGCTGGCCCCGTACCAGACCGCCGTGATCCGGATCGGCTTCTCGGCGACCTGGCTGCTGTTCCTGCTGCGCGAGTGGCCGCACCGCCTCACGCTCTACGGGCCCGACAGCCCCTGGAGCCTGGACATGGCGCGCCGCCTCCTGGACGCCAACCACGCCTTCTCCATGCTGCTGTGGTCCGACGGCCGCGGCTGGTTCGAGTGCGTCTACCTGATGGCCGTCGCCTCCAGCGCGGCGCTGCTGCTCGGCTGGCGCACCCGCACCATGTCGGTGCTCTTCATGCTCGGCGTGATCTCGCTGCAGAACCGCAGCGTCTTCATAGGGGACGGCGGCGACAACGTCATCCACCTGATGTCGATGTATCTCGTGCTCACCCGGTGCGGCCAGGTCTGGTCGCTGGACGCACGCCGCGCCAAGCGCGCCCGGGCCGCGGCGGAGGCGGCCGCGGCCGAGGAAGCCGGCGGGGAGGCGCCCGAGGGGGCGCCGAGCGCCGCACA
Source organism: Streptomyces endophytica (assembly GCF_026153355.1). Taxonomy (GTDB): domain Bacteria; phylum Actinomycetota; class Actinomycetes; order Streptomycetales; family Streptomycetaceae; genus Streptomyces; species Streptomyces endophytica. Next base: position 2,020,030 of record NZ_CP110636.1, read on the forward strand.
GACGCCGGGAGCGGGCCGCGGACGCGATCTGACCGGCATCGTCCTGTGGGCCGTGCTCGGCCTCGCCCTCGCCGTCGCGCAGCTCACCGGCGGCTACGCCCTCCTGTGGTTCGACAACGGCCCGTTCCCGCACATCGGCTGGAGCCTGGTCCTGTGGGGTCTGTGGGCCGCGCACGCCCTCTGGTGGGCGGTCCAGCGCTACGCGCCGGGGGAGCCGCGCACCGTACTGGACACCCTCACCAAGCTCGCCCACAACGGCGCACTGCTGGTGATCATGGTCGAGGTCTGCCTCGTCTACTCCACCGCCGGCTGGTACAAGATCCAGGGCTCCCGCTGGCAGGACGGCACCGCGGTCTACTACCCGATGCACCTGGACTACTTCTCCCCCTGGCCCGCGCTCTCCCAGCTGCTCGGCAGCAACGGCCTGATGGTCATGCTGATCACCTACGGCACGGTGATCGTCCAGGTGGCCTTCCCCTTCACGCTCTTCAACCGCCGGCTCAAGAACGTGCTCCTGGTCATCATGATCTGCGAGCACCTCTCGATCGCGTTCCTGCTGGGACTGCCGTTCTTCTCGCTCGCCATGATCGCCGCGGACGCGGTCTTCCTGCCGACGAACTTCCTGACCTGGGTCTCCGCCCGCGCCTCCGGCCTGCGCGAACGGCTCTTCCCGCGCGCCGTCCCGGCCGTCCCGGACGGCGGCCCCGGAGGCGGTGAACCCCCGGCTCGTACGGACCACGGCGGCGGTGGCCATACGCTCGTGGGGTGAGCAGCGAGAAAACCGCCCCCGCCGAGCCCCTCCAGTACGACGAGGGCTACGGGGCCCAGATCGGCGTCGGGCCGCATCCGGAGCCCTGGCCGCAGGACGACCGTTACGACCCGGAGCTGCTCGCGCACGGCGACCGCCGCAACGTCGTCGACCACTACCGCTACTGGACGCGCGAGGCGATCGTCGCGGACCTCGACACCCGTCGCCACGACTTCCATGTGGCGGTCGAGAACTGGGGCCACGACTTCAACATCGGCTCCGTCGTGCGCACCGCGAACGCGTTCCTGGCCAAGGAGATCCACATCGTCGGCCAGCGGCGCTGGAACCGGCGCGGGGCGATGGTCACCGACCGCTACCAGCACGTCCGCCACCACCCGGACACCGCGGACCTCACCGCCTGGGCCACCGCCGAGGGGCTGCCGATCATCGGGATCGACAATCTCCCGGGGTCCGTGCCGCTGGAGACGACACAGCTGCCGCGGCGGTGTGTGCTCCTCTTCGGCCAGGAGGGCCCGGGGCTGACCGAGGAGGCGCGCCGCCACGCCTCGCTGGTCTGCTCGATCGCGCAGTTCGGCTCGACCCGCTCGATCAACGCGGGCGCGGCGGCCGCCATCGCGATGCACGCCTGGATCGGCCGCCACGCACGGATCGACGGGCCGGACGCCGGCTGACCGACGCCGGCCCCGGCCACGTCATGCGGGACGGCGCTTGGCCCGGCTCACGTCACGCGGCCCGGCGCCCGGCCCGGCTCACGTCACGCGGCCCGGCGCCCGGCCCGGCTCACGTCATGCGGGCCGGCGCCCCGGCCCCCGGCTCACGTCATGCAGGGCGGCGCACCTCCACCATCCGGAAGCGGTTGGCCACGAACGCGCCGTCGCAGAGCACCGCATTCGCCGCCGGGTTACCGCCGGAGCCGTGGAAGTCCGAGAACGCCGCGGTCTGGTTCACATAGACCCCACCGGTGAGGTTCAGCGACAGCTGGGCGCACTCCTCCAGGCAGGCCTCCTCCACCAGCCGCTCGACCTCGGCGTCCGTGGTGTACGCGCCGACCGTCATGGCGCCCTTCTCGCGGACCGTCCGCCGCAGCAGCTCCACGGCGTCGGCGGCGGAGTCGACGGCCACCGCGAACGACACCGGCCCGAAGCACTCCGAGAGGTATGCCGCCTCGGAATCCGGCTTGGCCCCGTCCAGCTTGACGATCACCGGGGTGCGGACCGTCGCCCCGGGGAAGTCGGGGTTGGTCACCTCACGGGAGGCCAGAGCCACCTCGCCGAGTCCGCCGGCGGCCTCGATCCGCTCCTTGACCTGCGGATTGACGATCGCGCCCAGCAGCCCGTTGGCCCGCGCGTCGTCGCCGAGCAGCCCGCTCACCGCGCCCGCGAGGTCGCTGACCACCTCGTCGTACGACTTCGGCCCGGCGTCCGTGGTGATGCCGCCGCGGGGGATCAGCAGGTTCTGCGGGGTGGTGCACATCTGGCCGCTGTAGAGCGACAGGGAGAAGGCGAGGTTGCTGAGCATGCCCTTGTAGTCATCGGTGGAGTCGATGACGACGGTGTTCACGCCGGCCTTCTCGGTGTGGACCTCGGCCTGCCGGGCGTGCGTCTCCAGCCAGTCGCCGAACGCGGTCGAGCCGGTGTAGTCGATGATGCGCACCTCGGGGCGGACCGCCAGCGTCTTGGCCAGGCCCTCGTCCGGCCGGTCCACGGCCAGGCACACCAGGTCGGCGGGGAAGCCGGCGTCGTCGAGGACCTCGCGCGCCACCTTGACGGTCATGGCCAGCGGCAGCACGGCCCGCGGATGCGGCTTGACCAGGACCGGGTTGCCGGTGGCCAGGGAGGCGAACAGGCCGGGGTAGCCGTTCCAGGTCGGGAAGGTGTTGCACCCGATCATCAGGGCCACGCCGCGCGGCACGGCCGTGAAGCTCTTGGACAGCTCCAGCGGGTCGCGCTTGCCCTGCGGCTTGGACCAGGCCGCCTGCCCCGGGGTGCGGGTCTGCTCGGCGTACGCGTACGCCACCGCCTCCAGGCCGCGGTCCTGGGCGTGCGGCCCGCCGGCCTGGAACGCCATCATGAACGCCTGTCCGCTGGTGTGCATCACGGCCTGGGCGAACTCATGGGTGCGCGCGCTGATCCGGGCCAGGATCTCCAGACAGACCGCCGCGCGCAGCTCCGGACCGGCGTCCCGCCAGGCCGGGATCGTGGCGCGCATCGCGGGCAGCAGGACGTCCACGTCCGGGTGCGGATAGCTGATCCCCAGCTCCGGCCCGTAGGGCGAGACCTCCTGGCCCGTCCAGTCGTCCGTGCCGGGCTGGGTGAGCTCGAAGCGCTTGCCGCGCAGCGCCTCGAACGCGGCCGCACCGTCGGCCGCGGCGGTCTCGCCGTACGCCTTGGGGTGCTCGGGGTGCGGGGACCAGTAGGCGCGGGTACGGATTGCCTCCAGCGCCTGGTCGAGGGTCGGACGGTGCTTCTCGATCAACTGCGCTGCGGTCATTTCGGCGGCCATCGATGACCAACTCCTCGTCGAGCCGGGCGGAGAGCGGATAGGGCTGGGAGCGGACAGGACAACGGAGTTAGAGTAACCGAACGATCGGTCGGGGCAAGAGGGCCCGGCGAGCCTGTGGAAAAGTCGGTCGGGGAGGATCAGCGGGCATGACGGCAATCGGCACCGGCAACACCGTGGCAGTGGTGGGCACCGGCACCATGGGACAGGGAATCGCGCAGGTCGCGCTGGTCGCCGGCCACCGCGTACGGCTCTACGACAGCGCCCCCGGGCGCGCGGAGCAGGCCGCCGGCGCGCTCGTGCGGCGGCTGGACCGGCTGGTGGAGAAAGGCCGGATCACGGCGGCCGAGCGGGACGCCGCGCGCGAGCGCCTCTCCCCCGCCACTGCCCTCACCGAGCTCGCCGACGCCGCGCTGGTCGTCGAGGCGATCCTGGAGGAGCTGAAGCCCAAGCAGGAGCTGTTCAGGTCGCTGGAGGACATCGTCGGCGACGACTGCCTGCTGGCCACCAATACGTCCTCGCTGTCCGTGACCGCGGTCGCCGGCGGCCTGCGCCGCCCCGGCCGCTGCGTGGGCCTGCACTTCTTCAACCCCGCGCCGCTGCTCCCGCTGGTCGAGGTGGTCAGCGGCTTCGCCACGGACGAGGCGGCCGCCGGCGCGGCGTACGACACCGCCGCCGCCTGGGGAAGAAGCCGGTCCGCTGCGCCGATACCCCCGGTTTCATCGTCAACCGCATCGCCCGCCCCTTCTACGCCGAGGCCCTGCGCGCCTACGAGGAGCGGGTCGCCGACCCCGCCACCATCGACGCGGTGCTGCGCGACGGCGCCGGCTTCAAGATGGGGCCGTTCGAGCTGACCGACCTCATCGGGCAGGACGTGAACGAGGCGGTCACCCACTCCGTGTGGCAGTCCTTCTTCCAGGACCCCAAGTTCACCCCCTCGCTGGCGCAGCGCCGCCTGGTGGAGTCCGGGCTGCACGGCCGCAAGGCGGGGCGCGGCTGGTACGACTACTCCGAGGGCGCCCAGCGGCCCGCGCCGCACACCGCGGAGCCCTGCCCGGCCCCGGAGGCCGTCGCCCTGCACGCGCGGCTGCCCGGCCCCGCCGCGGTGCTCCGAGAGCTGATCGAGGAGGCCGGCATCAAGGTCACCCGCGACCGCACGCCCGGCGAGTCGGAGGGCTTCATCCGGCTGCCCGGCGGGGCCTGCCTCGCGCTCACCAACGGCTACCCGGCGACGAGCGTCGTCTACGACAGGTACATCCGCTTCGACCTCTCGCTCGACTACCGGGCCGCCACCCGGATCGCGCTGGCCGCCTCGGAGACCTGTTCCGAGGCGGACGTCGCGGAGGCCGTCGGGCTGTTCCAGGCGCTGGGCAAGGACGTCAGCGTGATCGGCGACGTCCCGGGCATGATCGTCGCCCGGACGGTCGCGATGATCGTCGACTTCGCCGTGGACGCCGCCGCCCGCCAGGTGGCCACCCCCGAGGACATCGACACGGCCATGCGGCTGGGCGTGAACTACCCCGGCGGCCCCATGGAGTGGGCCGAGCGGCTCGGCGCCCACTGGGTGTGGGACCTGCTGGACTCGATGCACCACCAGAATGCCCAGGGACGCTACGTACCGTCCTGGGCGCTGCGGCGCCGTGCGGACCTCGAGGAACAGGTGCTCTCATCATGACCATGGCCAAGCGCGACACCTACACGCCCGATTCGCTGCTCGCCGTCGCTGTCGAGGTGTTCATCGAGCGCGGCTACGACGGCACCTCCATGGAGCACCTCTCCAAGGCGGCCGGCATCTCCAAGTCCTCGATCTACCACCACGTGCGCAGCAAGGAAGAGCTGCTGCACCGTGCCATAAGCCGGGCCCTGGACGGCCTCTTCGGCGTGCTGGAGGAGCCGGCGGCCCTCCAGGGGCGGGCGATCGAGCGGCTGGAGCACGTCACCCGCCGGGTGACCGAGGTGCTGATGGACGAACTCCCGTACGTGACGCTGCTGTTGAGGGTGCGCGGGAACACGGACACCGAGCGGTGGGCCATGGAGCGCCGCCGGGAGTTCGACCACGAGGTCTCCGCCCTCCTCAAGCAGGCCGCCGCCGACGGCGACCTGCGGGACGACGTGGACGTCCGGCTCGCCACGAGGCTGCTCTTCGGCATGATCAATTCGATCGTCGAGTGGTACCGGCCCGGGCGGGGCGGTACGGCGAACCGCGACGAGGTCGCCGAGGCCGTGGTGCGCACGGCGTTCGCGGGCCTGCGCCGCCCCTGACGGGGCTCTGTGAGGGCCTGACGTCCTGCGGGGCCCTGACGGGGCCCTGACGGCCGCCCGCGGCGCCGGGCGGCTCACTCCCCCTCGGGCCCGAGATCGGTCTCCTCGAAGACCAGCAGGGTGCGGGTGCTGAGCACCTCCGGTATCGACTGGATACGGGTGAGGACCAGCTCCCGCAGTTCACGGTTGTCCTTGGTGTGCACCAGCAGCAGCACGTCGAAATCGCCGCTGACCAGCGCGATGTGGGTGGCGCCCGGCAGCGCGGTGAGCTGCTTGCGCACGGTCCGCCAGGAGTTCTGCACGATCTTCAGCGTGATGTACGCGGAGGCGCCCTGGCCTGCCCGCTCCTGGTCGACCTGGGCGCTGAAACCGCGGATCACCCCGTCGTCCAGCAGCCGGTTGATGCGCGCGTAGGCATTGGCGCGCGAGACATGGACCCGCTCGGCCACGGAGCGTATCGAGGCCCTGCCGTCGGTCTGCAGCATGCGCAGGATCGACCGGTCGATGGTGTCCAGCGGGCGTGCGGCCGGGGCGGCCGGGGCGGGCGGTTCGGGCGACGGTGGCTGACCGTTGTTATTGGCCATCTGTTCGTCCGGCATATGGTCCCGCCTCCCCTTTGTGGACGCCCTGTCTTCATCTGAAGCTGTGGAGAACCGTTTGTCCACAGGCTGAACCCGCCTGTAGCCAAAATGCATCGACGACCGAACAATCGGTAGGGAAGGGCTCACCCGCCCCGACCGGTTTCATCCTGCCCATCCGCTGTCCGCCCACCACCCTTCTGCGGCGCCATCGCGCCACCCCTTCGTACCGAGGAGGTGCTCGTCATGACGGTCCTAGAGCAGCCCGGCAGCAGCAGGAACAAGAGCAGCCTGGCCGGCCCGCCGCCCGCGTGGCGCCCGCGCGTCGACCCCGCCCCTCTCCTGCCCGACGAGGAGCCGTACCGCGTCCTCGGCACGGCCGCCGCCGCCCGCCTCGACTCCGACCTGCTGACCCGGCTGTACGCCCAGCTCGTGCGCGGCCGCCGGTACAACGCCCAGGCCACCGCCCTGACCCGGCAGGGACGACTGGCGGTCTATCCGTCCTCCACCGGCCAGGAGGCCTGTGAGGTCGCCGCCGCGCTGGCGCTGGAGGAGCGGGACTGGCTCTTCCCCAGCTACCGCGACACCCTGGCCGCCGTGGCCCGCGGCCTCGACCCCGTCCAGGCGCTGACCCTGCTGCGCGGCGACTGGCACTGCGGCTACGACCCGCACGAACACCGCATCGCCCCCCTGTGCACCCCGCTCGCCACCCAGCTCCCCCATGCCGTGGGCCTGGCGCACGCCGCCCGCCTCAAGGGCGACGAGGTGGTGGCGCTGGCCATGGTGGGCGACGGCGGCACGAGCGAGGGCGACTTCCACGAGGCGCTGAACTTCGCGGCGCTCTGGCAGGCCCCGGTCGTCTTCCTGGTGCAGAACAACGGCTTCGCCATCTCCGTGCCGCTCGCCAAGCAGACCGCCGCGCCCTCGCTCGCCCACAAGGCCGTCGGCTACGGCATGCCCGGCCGCCTGGTCGACGGCAACGACGCGCCCGCGATGCACGAGGTGCTCGGTGAGGCCGTCCAGCGCGCCCGCCGGGGCGGCGGCCCCACCCTCGTCGAGGCCGTCACGTACCGCATCGAGGCGCACACCAACGCCGACGACGCCACCCGCTACCGCACCGACGCCGAGGTCGAGACCTGGCGGGCACACGACCCGATAGCCCTGCTGGAGCACGAGCTGGCCGACCGCGGCCTGCTGACCGACGAGTTCGTCGCCACCACCCGGGAGAGCGCCGAGCAGCTGGCTGCCGACCTCCGGGAGCGGATGCACGCCGACCCGGTGCTGAACCCGATGGACCTGTTCACCCACGTGTTCGCCGAGCAGACCGGCCAACTGCGTGCCCAGGCCGCGCAGTTGCGCGCCGAGCTGGACGCCGAGGCCGCCGGACACCCCGAGGACGCCGCGGGCACCGCGCCCGCCGAGGAGGCCAGGCCATGACGACCACCGTTCCGGCCACCGCGCGCAAGCCCGCCACCATGGCGCAGGCGCTGACCCGCGCGCTGCGCGACGCCATGGCCGAGGACCCCGCCGTCCATGTGATGGGCGAGGACGTCGGCGCCCTGGGCGGCGTCTTCCGCATCACCGACGGCCTGGCCAAGGAGTTCGGCGAGGACCGCTGCACGGACACCGCGCTCGCCGAGGCCGGCATCCTGGGCACCGCCGTCGGCATGGCGATGTACGGGCTGCGGCCGGTGGTCGAGATGCAGTTCGACGCGTTCGCCTACCCGGCGTTCGAGCAGCTGGTCAGCCATGTCGCCCGGATGCGCAACCGCACCCGCGGCGCGGTCCCGATGCCGCTGACCATCCGCATCCCCTACGGCGGAGGCATCGGCGGCGTCGAGCACCACAGCGACTCCTCCGAGGCGTACTACCTCGCCACCCCGGGGCTCCATGTCGTCACCCCGGCCACCGTCGAGGACGCCTACGGACTGCTGCGGGCCGCCATCGCCTCCGACGACCCGGTCGTCTTCCTGGAGCCCAAGCGGCTGTACTGGTCGAAGGCCGAGTGGTCGCCGGACGCCCCCACCCGGTCGCGCCCCTGGGCCGCGCCGAGATACGCCGGCGCGGCAGCAGCGCCACCCTGATCACCTACGGCCCCTCGCTGCCCGCCTGCATGGAGGCCGCCGAGGCCGGCCGCGCCGAGGGCTGGGACCTGGAGGTGGTCGATCTGCGCTCCCTGGTGCCGTTCGACGACGAGACGGTCTGCGCGTCCGTACGGCGCACCGGACGGGCCGTGGTCGTCCATGAGGCCGGCGGATTCGGCGGTCCCGGCGGGGAGATCGCCGCGCGGATCACCGAGCGCTGCTTCCACCACCTGGAGGCGCCGGTGCTGCGGGTGACCGGCTTCGACACCCCCTACCCGCCGCCCATGCTGGAGCGGCACCACCTCCCGGGCGTCGACCGGATCCTGGACACCGTCGCGCGCCTGCAGTGGGAGTCGGACTGGACCGAAGGACGTGGTGCGTGATGGCCGTGGTCCGTGAATTCACCCTGCCCGACCTGGGGGAGGGCCTCACCGAGGCGACGATCGTGCAGTGGCTGGTCGAGGTCGGCGAGGTCGTCGCCGTCGACCAGCCGGTGGTCGAGGTCGAGACCGCCAAGGCGATGGTCGAGGTGCCGTGCCCGTACGGCGGCGTGGTGACCGCCCGCTACGGCGACGAAGGCGTCGAAGTGCCGGTCGGCGCACCCCTGGTGACGGTCGCGGTCGGCGCGGTGCCTGACGATCTGGCGGAGCGGACCCCCACGACGGGCGCCGCCAACGGGACGGCGACCGCCCCGGAGGCACCGGCCGCCGACGCGACGGAGAACGGCTCCGGCAACGTCCTGGTCGGGTACGGCACGAGCGCGGCCGCGGCCCGGCGGCGCCGGATCCGCCCCGCGGACGGCGCGCGCCCCGAGACGGGCGGCCCGCAGCCCCCGACCGGAGCCGAGCCCGCCACGCCGCCCGAGGAGGCCGCGGCGGAGCGCGCGGCCCGCGCCGCGGACGCCGACGGCCGCACGGTGCCCGTCATCTCGCCGCTGGTACGCCGCATGGCGCGGGAGAACGACCTGGACCTGCGGGAGGTGACGGGCACCGGGCCGGACGGCCTGATCCTCCGTACGGACATCGAGTCCGCGCTCCGCGCCCGCCGCGAGCGCGCACCGCAGCAGGCCGCCGCGGCCGTCCCGGTCGAACGGACGGCCCCCGCGGGCGCGCCCGCCGCCCCCGGCGTCGCCCCCATCCCGGGCGAGGAGCGGATCCCGCTGCGCGGGATGCTCGGTGCGGCCGCCGAGAAGTTCAGCCGCAGCCGCCGCGAGATCCCCGAGGCGACCTGCTGGGTGGACGCGGACGCCACCGAACTCCTCGCCGCCCGCCGGGCGATGAACGTCCCCGGCGCCCCCAAGGTGTCGCTGCTCGCGCTGCTGGCCCGGATCACCACGGCCGCGCTCGCGCGCTTCCCGCAGCTCAACGCCACCGTCGACACCCGCACCCAGGAGATCGTCCGGCTGCCCGCGGTCCATCTCGGCTTCGCCGCGCAGACCGACCGCGGCCTGGTCGTGCCGGTCGTCCGCGACGCCCAGGCCCGTACGGCCGAGGACCTGTCCGCCGAGATGGCGCGGCTCACGGAGACCGCCCGGGCCGGCGGGCTGTCCCTGGCCGAGCTGACCCACGGCACCTTCACCCTCAACAACTACGGCGTCTTCGGCGTCGACGGCTCCACACCGATCATCAACCACCCGGAGGCGGCGATGCTCGGCGTCGGCCGGATAGCCGCCAAACCCTGGGTGCACGAAGGCGAGTTGGCGGTCCGGCAGGTCGTCCAGCTGTCCCTCACCTTCGACCACCGGGTGTGCGACGGCGGTACCGCGGGCGGCTTCCTGCGGTATGTGGCCGACTGCGTCGAGCGGCCCGCACTGCTGCTGCGGGGCCTGTGAGCCCGGCCCCCTCCGGACCCGGCCCCCGTCGGGCCCGGAGGGGCCCGCGCACGACACCTGTGTGAGTGCGCCGCGGCTGGCGATACTCAAGGGGTGAACGACCACACCGACCACGACGCGATCGTCCTGGCCGGCGGCGCGGCCCGGCGGCTCGGCGGGGCGGACAAGCCCGCCCTGTCCGTCGGCGGCCGCCCGCTCCTGGACCGGGTGCTCGCCGCCTGCCCCGATGCGGCCCGCGCCGTCGTCGTCGGCCCCGCGCCCCGACCGCCCGCGCCGTGCTGCACGCCCGTGAGGACCCGCCCGGCGGGGGCCCGCTCGCCGCGCTGGACGCCGGCCTGCGGCACACCACCGCCCCCACGGTGCTCGTCCTCTCCGCGGACCTGCCGTTCCTGACCGCCGCGACGGTACGCGCCCTGCTGACGGCGGCCGCCGCCCCGGTGGACGGCGCGCTGCTCCAGGACGCCTCGGGCCGGGACCAGCCGCTGGTCGCGGCCTACCGCGCCGAGCCGCTGCGCCGCGCGCTGGCCCGCATCCGTGCCGAGCACGGCACAGCGGCCGGTCTGCCGCTGCGCGCCCTGCTGGCCGGCCTGACGCTCGTCCGGGTCCCGGACCCCGCCGCCGCCGCCTTCGACTGCGACACCTGGGAAGACCTCGGCGCGGCACGCGCCCGGATCAGGGAGCATGGACACGTGCTGGACGAATGGATCACCGCAGTCAAGGCCGAACTGGGCATCGACCTCGATGTCGACGTGGCGGCGCTACTCGACCTCGCGCGGGACGCGGCGCACGGCGTGGCCCGCCCGGCCGCGCCGCTGACCACCTTCCTGATCGGATACGCGGCGGGCCAACAGGGCCGGGACGTCAAGGAACTGACCGACCGGGCCGCCGCCCTGGCGAACCGCTGGGCCGCGGAGGCCGAGCCGCCGGCGGCTCCGCGGACGCCGCGGGCACCGGAACGAAGCCCGCGGAATGACCGACGGCGAGACCGGCGGGGCGCTCGGCGCCGCCCGGGACGACCTGCGCGCGGCGACCCGTTCGAGGACGCGCTCGCCCTGGCCAACCACACCCGCGCAGCGGCCACCGGCCCCACCCGGCGCCCCGGACCGGGCCACGGCGTCCCGTCCGCGGGCGGGACGCCCACGGCGGCCTCCGGTGCACCCACCGCGCGCGGCAGCCACGACCCGGACACCGCCACCGGTGCGTCCGGACCTTCCGGCCCCGCGGACACCGGCCGGCCCCCGGCCTCGGCTCCGCACCACCAGCCGCCCGCCACGCCCTGGCAGCGCGCCCGCGAACTCGCCGCGCACGCGGTCCCCGGGCCGCCCGCGCCGACGGCCACCCCGCTCGCCGAGGCGCTCGGCCGGACGCTCGCGGTCCCGCTGACCGCCCTCACCGACCTGCCGTCGTTCGACACCTCGGCCATGGACGGCTGGGCGGTCTCCGGCCCCGGCCCCTGGCGCGTCGACCGGCCCGGGGGCGCCGCCGATCCGGGCATCCTCGCCGGTCAGTCCCCTGCCGAGGCCCTCCAGGACGGTCATGCCATCGCGATCGCGACCGGCGCGCGTATCCCGTCCGGTGCCACCGCCGTACTGCGCAGCGAGCACGGCGACGTACGCGACCTGCCCGGCGGCGGCCGGCAGCTGCACGCGCCGCGGCCCGTACCGCCCGGCCAGGACATCCGCCCGCGCGGCCAGGAGTGTCGCCGCGGCGACCACCTGCTGCCCGCGGGCGCGCTGGTGACGCCCGCCGTCCTCGGCCTGGCCGCCGCGGCCGGCTACGACGAGTTGACCGCCTACCCCGGCCGCGGGCCGAAGTGTTCGTCCTCGGCGACGAGTTGCTGGACCACGGGCTGCCGCAGGCCGGCCGGATCCGGGACGCGCTCGGGCCGATGCTCGGGCCCTGGCTGCAGGCCCTCGGTGTCGTGGCGGCCGCCCCCCGCCACCTCGCCGACGACGCCGACACGCTGTACGCGCGCTGGCGGAGTCCACCGCCGACGTGGTGATCACCACCGGTGGCACCGCGCGGGCCGGTCGACCATGTGCATCCGACCCTGCGCCGCCTCGGCGCCGAGGTGCTGGTGGACGGTGTGCGGTGCGCCCCGGGCATCCGATGCTGCTGGCCCGACTGGCCCCGCGCCGGCACCTCGTCGGCCTGCCCGGCAACCCCCTCGCCGCGGTGTCCGGGCTCTGCACGCTGGCCGAGCCGCTGCTGCGGACCCTCGCCTACCGCCGGCCGCCCGCCCCGTGCCGTACCCCGCTGACCGCGCCGGTGCACGGGCATCCGCACGACACCCGGCTCGTCCCGGTGGCCTACCGCGACGACGAGCGGTACGGCCTGACGGCCGAGCCGCTGCACTTCCACGGCCCGGCCATGCTGCGCGGGATCGCCGCCGCCGATGCGCTGGCGGTCGTCCCGCCCGGCGGCGCCCAGCGCGGCACCGAACTCGAACTCCTGGAACTCCCCTGGTCAGCGGGTGGTCGGCGGGCGGGCCGGTGGACCGGGCCGCCTTCGGGGACCCGTTCGGCCCGGCCGGAGGCGCGGTGTGAAGCTCCCCTCCCACGACAGCACGGCGCACGACGTGCCCGAGGACCGCTCCCACCGCCTGATACTCCGCGCCGGGCACCGAAGGCGCCGCTGCGCCAGGTCGCCCGCCGGCTGATGATGGCGCTGCTGGTGCTGCTGGCGACGGTCTTCATCGTCTGGACGGACCGCGGGGAGTACCACGACAACGCCGACGGCACGGTCGACCTGCTCGACTGCTTCTACTACGCCACCGTCACGCTCTCCACGACGGGCTACGGCGACATCGTCCCGTACGGCGACAGCGCGCGGCTGCTGAACATCCTGCTCATCACGCCGCTCCGCGTGCTCTTCCTGATCATTCCTGGTCGGTACGACCCTGGAAGTGCTGACCGAACGCACCCGCGAGCAGTGGCAACTCAAACGCTGGAGAAACGCCGTGCGCGACCACACCGTCATCGTCGGCTACGGCACCAAGGGGCGGTCCGCCGTGCAGACCCTCCGGGCCACCGGCGTCGGCCGCGACCGCATCGTCCTCGTCGACCCCAGCACCAAGGTGATCGAGGCGGCGGTGGCCGAAGGCTTCGCCGGGGTCGTCGGCGATGCGACCCGCAGTGATGTGCTGCTGCGCGCCGAGGTCCAGCGCGCCCGGCAGGTCGTCATCGCCACCCAGCGCGACGACACCGCCGTGCTCGTCTCGTTGACCGCCCGTCAGCTCAACAAGCGGCGCACATCGTCGCGGCGGTGCGGGAGGAGGAGAACGCCCCGCTGCTGCGGCAGTCCGGCGCCGACGCGGTGATCACCTCGGCCAGTGCGGCCGGCCGGTTGCTGGGCTCTCCGTGCACAGCCCCAGCGCGGGCATGGTCATCGAGGACCTGATCCAGCAGGGCAGCGGCCTGGACCTGGTCGAACGCCCGGTGGTGAAGGCCGAGGTGGGCAGGTCCGTGCGGGAGACCGACGACCTGGTCGTGTCCGTGCTGCGCGGCCACCGGCTGCTCGGCTACGACGATCCGGAGGCCAGCCCGCTGCAGAGCACGGACCGGCTGATCACTATCGTCCGGGCGGCCGTGTCGGAGGAGCCGGACCTGCCCGCCAAGCAGCCGGCGCGGCCCACCCTCCCGGGCACCACCGTCTCCCCGATGCGCCGGCTGGACGACGAATGACGGGCCCTTGACCCAGGTCGGGCCAGGGTGATGTGACGACGCGTCGGTGGCCGGCGGCCCCCGTGCCATCGCTCTGTCCGCGGACGACGAGTAGCCTCGCGCCCATGCGAGCGATCACTATCCCGGAGCCCGGTGGCCCCGAAGCACTTGTCTGGACGGATGTGCCCGACCCGCACCCGGCGAGGGCGAGGTCCTGATCGAGGTCGCGGCCAGCGCCGTGAACCGCGCCGACCTGCTCCAGCGGCAGGGCTTCTACGACCCGCCGCCCGGAGCCTCGCCGTACCCGGGGCTGGAGTGCTCGGGGCGGATCAGCGCGGTCGGCCCGGGCGTGCACGGCTGGGCGGTCGGCGACGAGGTGTGCGCGCTGCTGGCGGGCGGCGGCTACGCGGAGAAGGTCGTGGTGCCGGCCGGGCAGGTGCTGCCGCTGCCGCCCGGCCTGGACCTGGTCACGGCCGCCGCGCTGCCCGAGGTGACCTGCACGGTCTGGTCGAACGTCTTCATGATCGCCCACCTGCGGCCCGGCGAGACGCTGCTGGTCCACGGCGGCGCGAGCGGTATCGGCACGATGGCGATCCAGCTCGCCAAGGCGGTCGGGGCGAGGGTCGCGGTCACCGCGGGCGGCCCCGAGAAGCTGGCCCGCTGCGCGGAGCTCGGCGCGGACATCCTGATCGACTACCGCGAGCAGGACTTCGTCCAGGAGATCCGCAAGGCCACCGACGGCAAGGGCGCGGACGTCATCCTCGACATCATCGGCGCGAAGTACCTGCAACGGAACGTGAAGGCGCTGGCGGTCAGCGGCCGACTTGCGATCATCGGGCTGCAGGGCGGGGTGAAGGCGGAGCTGAACCTCGCCGCGCTGATGGCCAAGCGCGCCGCGATCACCGGCGCCGGGTTGCGTGCCCGCCCGCTCAGTGAGAAGGCGGCCATCGTCGCCGCGGTACGCGAGCACGTCTGGCCGCTGATCGGTAACGGCCAGGTCCGGGCGATCGTGGATCGTACGCTCCCGATGTCCGAGGCCGCGGAGGCGCACCGCGTCGTGGACGCGAGTGTGCACGTCGGCAAGGTCGTGCTGACCGTCTGAACCGGCCGCGCTGCGGCCTTCCGGATCCCCCTCCCGGGCCGTCGCCGGATAACCCGGCGGACAGTCCCAAGATGCCGTGCATCTGATCACATGTGACGCTGGGCTGGTCACCCGACGGCTCGGCACGGGAGGGGCACTGTGGTCGCTCCAGGTTTCCGTTCGCGCATTGCCAGCAGTCTGTTGGTCGCCGCCGTCGTCCTGCCCGTTCCGGTGGGAGCCGCCCCGCGGCGGCCGCGGACCGGCAGGCCACGCCGGTGGACCGTTCACCGCAGCTCGTCCGCCCGGGCGATTCGCCGGACGACAACGTGCCGGAGGAGCTGCGGCCCGAGATGCTCGGGGCCGATGCCTTCGCCGCCGAGGACTTCGTGAGCGACCTGCCGCAGGTCGATGAGCCGTTCGTGCCGGGCCGGGGCCACGCCGGCCGGCCGGGGGCTCCGGCCCGCTTCCGCGAGTTCCCGGACGGCTTCCCCGGCTTCCCGTACGACATGGCGGGCTATCCGCGCCGGGTGCCGCACCACCACCCGGGCCGCTGGCACGGCCGGTGGCACCACCACCCGCACCTGTTCGGTCCGGGCTTCCACGGGGACGGCCCCGGCAGCGCGGATTTCGGGGGCCACGGCCACTTCCGGAAGGCCGGGCCGGGCGGTCCGCCCGACACCGACCGCTCCCACCCGCTGCCCGGCCGTCGCGACCCCGCGAAGCGGCACGCACCGGCGGAGGCCGCATCCGACCCCGCACCCTCGCACTCCACGCCGTCGCACCGCGTCAGGACGGCGGAACGGCGCAGCCCCCGCTCGTACGAAACGCTGCCGCCGCTCCCGTCGCCCACCGTCCCCGAGGACGCGACCACGGGCACCACGGACGAGGACGGGACACCGCCCGCCCATACGCCCTGGAGCCCCGACGGCCCCGGTCGAGCGGGTTCTGCCGATGGGCGCGGGCCTGGCGCTGACCGGCCTGGGCCTGGCGTTCCTGGGTCTGCGCCTGCGCCGCCGCTGAGACCGTTGCTTCCGCGTTCCTCGTTTCACGTGAAACGAGGAAGCGCGCGACACCGTTTCACGTGAAACGCTCCCGTTTGTTTCACGTGAAACGGTGGGAGCGGTTGGCGTGGTTTCACGTGAAACAGCGAGAATCCGTGGTTTCACGTGAAACGCCGGAGCTCGGGTCCCCCGGAATGGTGGATCACGTTCTCCTGGGGGCACCACCGTCGAGAAGCGCTCGTACGAGAGAATGGCGGCATGGATATGCCGATGAACGAACGGTCGCAGGAGAACCCGCACGTCCTGGTTGTCGGCCCGGACGGCATGGCGCTCGGCAGCGCCGGCTCCGGTGGCGGGGACGACGGCGAGGAGCCCCGCGAGGTCCCGGTGACGGACATGGTCGAACAGCCTGCGAAGGTCATGCGCATCGGCAGCATGATCAAGCAGCTGCTGGAAGAGGTGAAGGCGGCTCCTCTCGACGAGGCCAGCCGGGTCCGGCTCAAGGAGATCCACGCCAGCTCGGTGAAGGAGCTGGAGACGGGCTGGCCCCCGAACTCGTGGAGGAGCTGGAGCGGCTGTCGCTGCCGTTCACCGATGAGTCGGTGCCGACGGAGGCGGAGCTGCGAATCGCCCAGGCGCAGCTGGTGGGCTGGCTGGAGGGCCTTTTCCACGGCATTCAGACTGCGCTGTTCGCCCAGCAGATGGCCGCCCGGGCCCAGCTGGAGTCGATGCGCCGTGCCCTGCCGCCCGGTGTCCTGCCCACGGAGGGCGACGAGGGCAAGCCCGGCCACGGCGGCGCCCGCTCGGGCCCGTACCTCTGACCGTAGGCACGAGGGGCCGGCACGCGGATGCGTGCCGGCCCCTTCTGTGTGCGGTGCGACCGTCAGCCGCTGCGACCGGTGGAGATGGTCAGCTCGATCGTGGCGTCCTTGGTCGGGTACCACCAGCTGATGGCGGCCGGGGACTGATCCGTGACGGTGTTCTTGCCCCAGATCGAGCTGTCCTCTTCCTTGACGATCTTGTACTTCCAGCCGGCCGCCTTGATGCACTCCTTCACCGAGTCCAGGTTCTTGAACCGGAACGACGGGAAGAGGACCTTGCCCTTGTCGGCGTAGCTCTTGGTCGGGTTGGTGCACTCGGACGTCAGGATCGTCGCCGTCTTGTCCTCGGGACGGATGCTCTCGCTGGGCGAGGCCGAGTAGGAGGACGGCGTGACGTCGCCGCCGTTGTCGTCGGAGGAACCGGCGCTCAGGCCGATGCCGATCGCTATCGCGGTGACCACGACGACACCGACGATCGCCGAGACCACGATCACCGGGGTGTTGTTCTTCCGCCCGCCGGGACCGCCGGCCGACGGCATCGAGGCGGTGACCGGCGGCGGGGGCGGGGTGTACGCCGGCGGAGCCTGGTAACCGCCCGCGTTGAACGGCGCCGGGCCCGGAATCGGGCCGGGGGCCGGCGTCGGGTAGGCGTTGTTCGGCGGCGGGGGCGTCTGCGGGCCGAAGCCGGCCGCCTGCGTCGGCTGGTAGGGCTGCTGGACGTTCGGCGGGGCCGGCGTGTGCGGGTTTCCGGCGGCGGTGGGGAAGACCGCGGAGGACACCGAGGAGCCGCTGGTGCGCGCCGGGGCCCTCGCCGATGATCAGCGGGGTGGCACCGGACTGCCCCGACCCGGCGATCCGCAGACACTCGTCCCGCATCGCCTCGGCGGTCGGGAACCGTTCGTTGGGGTTCTTCTTCAGCGCCCGGGCCACCAGCGCGTCCACGGCCGGCGGCAGCGAGCGGTTGATGCTCGACGGGACCGGCGGCTCTTCCTGCACGTGCGCGTAGGCGATGGCGAGCGGGGAGTCCGCGTCGAACGGCAGCTGGCCGGTCAGCAGCTCGAAGAGCATGATGCCGACGGAGTAGAGGTCGGAGCGGGCGTCCACCCCGCGGCCCAGCGCCTGCTCGGGGGAGAGGTACTGCGGGGTGCCGACCACCATGCCGGTCTGGGTCATGGACGTCACGCCGGACTGCATGGCGCGGGCGATGCCGAAGTCCATGACCTTGACGACGCCGCGCTTGTTCAGCATGACGTTGCCGGGCTTGATGTCGCGGTGGACCAGGCCCATCTCGTGGCTGACTTCCAGCGCCGCGAGCACATCGGCGGTGATCTTCAGGGCCTTCTCGGTCGGCATCGCGCCGTGCTGGGCGATGTCGGTGTCGAGGTCGGAGCGCAGCGGCTGGCCCGCGACGTACTCCATGACGATGTACGGCACCATGCCGCCGTCGAGCTCGTCCTCGCCGGAGTCGAAGACCGAGACGATATTGGTGTGCGTGAGCTTCGCCACTGACTGTGCCTCGCGGCGGAAGCGCTCGCGGAAGGCCTGCTCGCGACCGAGCTCGGTGTGCAGTGTCTTGATCGCGACGTCGCGGTCGAGCACGGTGTCGTGCGCGAGGTGCACGGATGCCATTCCGCCGGCCCGAGAAGATCACGAAGCTGGTAACGTCCTCCGCCGACCGAACGGCCCTCGAATTGGCCCTGAGCGCCGTCCTGGCTCATCGTTCCGCTTCCCCCTAGGCGCACGGCGCACTACCCGCACGTTATAGCGATCAAAATCTGGAATTCCGCAGCCAAGTGTGCCCCAGGGCCCGGACACGTCAAGCTGTGTGCCCGTTCCGTGACCAGATGTGCAAGATCCGGTCACGGACCTGAGACGTTCGGCACCCTGAATCACCGGGGGTGAACTTGCGATGTCAGGCGAACGGCGGGTTTGATGGCCGGTCCACGACGGACCGGTGGGTGCCGCGGAACCTGTAGCGTGCTCTAGCGAAGACCGATGACCTTACCGCTCTCGGGCGGATCGATTCGACGGCGAGGACCGATGGCACCGACGCAGAGCCCCCAGGGCCCGTCCGATCCTGAGGCCACCGGCTCCCGTGTCCCCGAGGCACCGGAGATGTGGGGCAATGGCGGCCTGGTCGGCGACGGCCGGTACCGGCTCACGCGGCGCCTCGGGCGCGGCGGTATGGCGGAGGTGTTCGCCGCCGAGGACGTGCGCCTCGGCCGCACCGTGGCCGTGAAGCTGCTGCGTGCCGACCTCGCCGAGGACCCGGTGTCCAAGGCCCGCTTCACCCGCGAGGCACAGTCCGTGGCCGGGCTGAACCACCACGCGGTGGTCGCGGTCTACGACTCCGGCGAGGACCTGGTCGGCGGCAACACCGTGCCGTACATCGTGATGGAGCTGGTCGAGGGCCACACCATCCGCGATCTGCTGCTGAACGCCGACGCCCCGCCGCCGGACCAGGCGCTGATCATCGTCTCGGGCGTGCTGGAGGCACTGGCCTACAGCCACCAGCACGGCATCGTGCACCGTGACATCAAGCCCGCGAACGTGATCATCACGAACAGCGGCGCCGTGAAGGTCATGGACTTCGGCATCGCCCGCGCCCTGCACGGCGCGCAGTCCACCATGACCCAGACCGGCATGGTCATGGGTACGCCCCAGTACCTCTCCCCGGAGCAGGCGCTCGGCAAGACCGTCGACACCCGTTCCGACCTCTACGCCACCGGCTGTCTGCTCTACGAACTCCTCACCCTGCGGCCGCCGTTCACCGGTGAGACCCCGCTCTCGGTCGTCTACCAGCACGTCCAGGACATGCCGGTGCCGGCTTCCGAGGTCGCCGAGGGCGTGCCGCCGGAGCTGGACGGCCTGGTCATGCGGGCGCTGGCCAAGGACCCCGACGACCGGTTCCAGACCGCCGAGGAGATGCGCGGGCTGGTCCAGTACTCGCTGCAGATGCTGCAGGAGCAGGGTGGGCACACCGGCACCTGGAACACCGGTCCGGTCGTCATGCACGAGGGCGGTCGCACCCTTCCATGGGGACCGCCGCGACCACCGCGCTGCCGCACCCGGATGCCGGCCAGACCACGGCGCAGCCGATCCTCACGCACGGGATGCGGGAGGACGACGGAGGCTTCGAGGGCGGGCCCCGCCCGTCCAAGGGCGGCCGCGGCAAGGCCTTGCTGATCGCGGCGCTCGCGCTGATCGCCATCGCGGTCGGTGTGGCCTTCGCGCTGCAGAACACCAAGGACCCGGGCCGGAAGCACGAGACTCCCGCCTCGCAGTCGCCGACGCCGAAGAAGCACAAGGAGACCAGCGAGCCGACGACCGAGGAGCCGACCACTCCGGAGACCCAGCCGGGCGGCACCGGCGGCGACGGTGGTTCGTACACCCAGCCGCCGACGACGCAGCCGAGCACCCCGGAGACGTCCGCGCCGCCGAGCTCGCAGCCTCCGACGACCAGCGAGCCGACCACCGAGCCGCCCACCGACACGACCGGTGGCACGGCCGACGGCGGCACCGCGGACGGTGGGACGGCCGACGGCGGCACCGCGGACGGCGGTACGGCCGACGGCGGCTCGACGGCCGGGGCGGACAGCGGGGCGTCCTCGGGCGCGGACAGCGGCACCACGCTGGGCACGACCGGCGGCTGACCGGCCCCGCGTGGGTCCGGGTCAGCGGGTGAACGCGTCGCGCACGGCGCGGTATTCGCGGGTCCACCACACCGCCAGGGCGGCCGCCGCCGGGAATTGCGGATCGGTGCGGCGGTCGCCGAGCTGGTAGCGCCAGGCGAGCATCCAGAAGTCGTTCAGCCGCTCCCACCACACCCGGTGGACGGCCGCGGCGAGTTCGTCGGCGCCGGCTCCGCAGGCGCTGCGGTAGGCACCGGCGTACGCCGCGACCTTGGCCAGGTCCAGGGTGCCGCAGGGCCGTACGAAGAAGATCGCGGCGGCGCGCACCGCTTCCTCGGCGCGGGGCTGGACGCCCAGCCGGTCCCAGTCGACGATCGCGGTCGGCTCGGTGCCGCGGTAGAGCACGTTCAGCGGGTGGAAGTCGCCGTGCACCCAGCCGGCGGCGGGTTCCGCGCCGGGGGCGGGGCGCCGGTGCGCCTGCCGCTCCAGGAGGGCCCGGCGCTCCAGCAGCCGGTGCTCGGCGAGCTCGTCGAAGCTGGTGCGCGGGGGGCGCAGCGGGCCAGGTCCAGCAGCTCGTCGATGGTCTCGAAGGTCCGCTCGGGGTCGGCGCCGGCGTCCGCGAAGGGCGGCCGGGGCGGATGCGGTTCGTCCGCCATGACCTGTGTCAGCGCGGTGTGCACGAGCCCGAGCAGGGCGCCGAGCCGGCGGGACTGCCCGGTGGTCAGCGCGGCCCCGCTCAGGTGGCGCCCCTCGACCCACGGGTGCAGGGCGTAGCAGCGGCCGTCGAGGACGGTGACGGTGCGGCCGTCGGCGTCGGCGACGGGCGGGGCGACCGGCAGGCCGAGCGCGGCGAGCCGCCGGGTGGCGCGGTGCTGGCGGGTGATCGCGGCCAGGTCGCCGTCGAGGTGGTGCTTGAGGAAGTAGCGGCCGCGGGTGGTGGCGAGGAAGTAGCCGTGGTTGAGCAGGCCCTCGGCGACGGGTTCGCAGGACAGCGGCGCGCCGGCGCCGGTGTAGTGGCGGAGCAGGGATCCGAGGGCGTCTTTGTCGGGCGTCGCCGCCGTCCGGACTACAGATGAGCGCAGCACGCGCCAGATGTTAGATCAACTACACCTATGCGGGTGGGGGTATCGGAAAGCCTCACGCAGAGTGAGCGAGGCCGAGGGCCGGCACCTCGGTGAGGTGGTGCAGGGTGACGAACTCCGGCTCCACGCCCAGGAAGACGGGATCGAAGGGCGCCCCGTCGGCCAGCCGGGGCGTGCGGCCGAAGCGCTCCCGCTCGGCGGCATCCGGGAGGGTCACCCGGGCGGTGCCGGTGAACTGCACGGACCAGGTGTCCGGCGCCCCGCTGCCGACGTTGTCGGCCTCGTACGCGACGACGCTCCCGTCCAGCGCCCCGTGGTAGCCGTAGCCGCGGTGCAGCCGGAGGATCAGCCGTCCGTCGTCCAGGACGAGGTGCCGGGTGACGGTGGTGAAGGGCAGCGCCCGCCGACTGGCCGAGACCCGCCCGTAGGGGGTGCGGCGAGCAGTTCGATGGCACGGTGGTGGTCGGTGGGCATGGTCCCACCCTGCCGGTCGGGAGGGCTCGTCAACAGGGTCCAGCAGCCTGGAGTAAACGGGACGATGGTCCTGAATCGCCATGACCCGGGCGGTGGCCGGGGTGGCGGCGCCCGAAGCGCGGCCGCTCCGGAATCCGTCGGTCAGCGGCGCTCCGCCTGCCGGCGCGCCACATAGGCGGCGGCCTGGGAGCGGCGCTCCATGCCGAGCTTGGAGAGCAGGCTGGAGACGTAGTTCTTGATGGTCTTCTCGGCGAGGTGGAGCCGCTCCCCGATGGCGCGGTTGGTCAGGCCCTCGCCGATCAGGTCGAGGATCTTGCGCTCCTGCTCCGTCAGGCTCGCCAGCCGGTCGTCCTCCTTGGTGGCGTTGCCGTCCCGCAGCCGCTGCAGTACGCGGGCGGTGGCCACGGGGTCGAGCAGCGACTTGCCGGCGGCCACGTCGCGTACGGCGGAGAGCAGTTCGTTCCCCCGGATGGCCTTGAGGACATAACCGGACGCACCGGCCATGATCGCGTCGAAGAGCGCCTCGTCGTCCGCGAACGAGGTGAGCATCAGGCATTTGATGTCCGGATTCTGCGAACGGATCTCCCGGCAGACCTCGACCCCGCTGCCGTCCGGCAGCCGGACGTCCAGCACGGCCACGTCGGGACGCGTCGCAGGGATCCTGACCAGGGCATCTTCGGCGGTGCCGGCCTCGCCGACCACCTCGATGTCAGCCTCGACCGCGAGCATTTCGTGGACACCGCGGCGGACGACTTCATGGTCATCGAGTAGGAATACCGTGATTTTTCCGTCTTCGGGCACGGGCTCAGTCTCACACATCAAGTCTTCCCGTGCTCCAGGTCACCGATATAACGTGCCGTTGTCCCGGCGGCCTGCAACGCTGTGACCAGGAGTTGTTCCAGCCTTTGCGATTTTACTTGGAAATCCAAGCAAAATCGCAGGTCAGCGCCGTTTCCACTTCGGCTTTGACAATGGGTAACGTGCAATGAGCAGGCCACTGTCCGGGAGCTTTGTTCCACCCGGATCCGGCCGCGTTCGCACACACCCCGTGCGCCGTATCGGATACCGGGTGAGCCGCAATACGGCCACCGGCGGACCCCGGGGGCCGGACAGACGGAGGAGCAGCACGTGACCGTGGAAGGCACTGCGCAGCGGAAAAACACCCGCGGCAGCAGCAAGCGCACCACCGCCAAGAAGGCGACGCCTGCCAAGAAGGCGTCGCCGGCCAAGGCCCGTACCAACGGCCGGCCCGACGAGGCGGAGCAGGATCAGCTCGTACAACTGCTGACCCCGGAAGGGAAGCGGGTCGAGCACCCGGACTACGCCATCGACCTTTCCCCCGAAGAACTGCGCGGCCTCTACCGCGACATGGTGCTGACGCGGAAGTTCGACGCCGAGGCGACCACCCTCCAGCGCCAGGGCGAGCTGGGCCTGTGGGCCTCGCTGCTGGGCCAGGAGGCCGCTCAGATCGGCTCCGGACGCGCGCTGCGCGACGACGACTACGTCTTCCCGACGTACCGCGAGCACGGTGTGGCGTGGTGCCGCGGGGTCGACCCGACGAACCTGCTGGGCATGTTCCGCGGTGTCAATCACGGCGGCTGGGACCCGAACAGCAACAACTTCCACCTCTACACCATCGTGATCGGTTCGCAGACGCTGCACGCGACCGGTTATGCGATGGGTGTCCAGAAGGACGGCGCGGATTCCGCGGTCATCGCGTATTTCGGTGACGGTGCCTCCAGCCAGGGCGATGTCGCGGAATCCTTCACGTTCTCCGCGGTGTACAACGCCCCCGTCGTGTTCTTCTGCCAGAACAATCAGTGGGCCATTTCCGAACCCACCGAGAAGCAGACCCGGGTGCCGCTCTACCAGCGCGCCCGCGGCTACGGATTCCCCGGCGTACGGGTCGACGGCAACGACGTGCTGGCCTGTCTCGCGGTGACCAAGGCGGCGCTGGAGCGGGCGCGCACCGGCCAGGGCCCGATGCTGATCGAGGCGTTCACGTACCGGATGGGCGCGCACACCACCTCCGACGACCCGACGCGCTACCGCGGGGACGAGGAGCGGGTGGCCTGGGAGGCCAAGGACCCGATCCTGCGGCTGCGGACGTACCTGGAGGCCGAGGGCCTGGTCGACGAGGCGTACCTCGCCACCATCGACGAGGAGAGCGAGGCCCTGGGCGTGCGGGTCCGCGAGGCCGTCCGTGCCATGCCCGACCCGGACCACATGGCGATCTTCGAGAATGTCTATGCCGACGGGCACGCGCTCGTCGATGAGGAGCGCGCGCAGTTCGCCGCGTACCAGGCGTCGTTCGTCGATGCCGATGTCCTGGCGGAGGGGAACTGACCATGGCCGTCCACGAGAAGATCACCATCGCCAAGGCGATCAACGCTTCGCTCCGTGCCTCCATGGAGGCCGACCCCAAGGTCCTCGTCATGGGCGAGGACGTCGGCAAGCTCGGCGGCGTCTTCCGGGTCACCGACGGACTGCAGAAGGACTTCGGCGAGGACCGGGTGATCGACACCCCGCTCGCCGAGTCGGGCATCGTCGGCACCGCGATCGGCCTGGCGCTGCGCGGCTACCGCCCGGTCGTCGAGATCCAGTTCGACGGCTTCGTCTTCCCCGCCTACGACCAGATCGTCACCCAGCTCGCCAAGATGCACGCCCGCGCGCTGGGCAAGGTCAAGGTGCCGGTCGTCATCCGCATCCCGTACGCGGGCGGCATCGGTGCGGTCGAGCACCACTCCGAGTCCCCCGAGGCGCTGTTCGCGCACGTCGCGGGCCTCAAGATCGTCACTCCCTCGAACTCCTCCGACGCCTACTGGATGCTCCAGCAGGCCATCGCGGGCGACGACCCGGTCATCTACTTCGAACCCAAGCGGCGCTACCACGACAAGTCGCGGCTGGACACCGAGTCGATCCCGGACCCGCTGCACAAGGCTCGGGTCACCCAGAGCGGCTCGGACCTCACGCTGGCCGCCTACGGCCCGATGGTGAAGGTCTGCCTGGACGTCGCCAAGGTCGCGGCCGAGGAGGGCAAGTCGGTCGAGGTCGTCGACCTGCGCTCGCTCTCCCCGATCGACTTCGACACCCTGCAGTCGTCGGTGCAGAAGACCGGGCGCCTGGTCGTCGTCCACGAGGCGCCGGTGTTCTTCGGCGCGGGCGCGGAGATCGCCGCCCGGATCACCGAACGGTGCTTCTACCACCTGGAGGCCCCGGTCCTGCGCGTCGGCGGCTTCCACTCCCCGTACCCGCCCTCCCGGCTGGAGGACGAGTACCTTCCGGGGCTGGACCGGGTGCTCGACGCCGTCGATCGTGCGCTGGCGTACTGAGGGTTTGAGGAGAGTTCGTGACCATGACTACAGGCACCGCCAAGGCCCAGCGCTTCCGCGAGTTCAAGATGCCCGACGTGGGCGAGGGGCTCACCGAGGCCGAGATCCTCAAGTGGTACGTCCAGCCCGGTGACACCGTCACCGACGGCCAGGTCGTGTGTGAGGTCGAAACCGCCAAGGCCGCCGTCGAACTGCCCATCCCCTACACCGGGGTGGTGCACGAGCTGCGCTTCGGCGAGGGCGTCACCGTCGACGTCGGCACCGCCATCATCGCGGTGGACACCGACCCGGGCGCCGGACCGGCCGAGGCCCCCGCGACCGCGAGCGCGCCGCAGGAGGCCGCTCCGGCCGAGGAGGACGCCGAGCCGCAGGGCCGCCAGGCGGTACTGGTCGGCTACGGCGCCGCGCCGTCCTCGACCAAGCGCCGGGCGCGCAAGCCGCAGGCCGGTGTGCCGTCGCAGCCGGAGCCGGTGAAGGCCGCGCTCCAGGCCGAGCTGAACGGACGGCCCGCGGCGCAGCCGGCCGCTCCCGCCGCACCGCAGCCGGCCGTGACGGTGACGCCGGACGCCCGGCCCGTGGGCGCCGCGACCGCCGGGCGACCGCTGGCCAAGCCGCCGGTGCGCAAGCTCGCCAAGGACCTCGGCATCGACCTGGCGACCGTCTCCCCGACCGGGCCGGACGGCATCATCACCCGCGAGGACGTGCACGCGGCCGCCGCCCCGGTGGCAGCGCAGGCACCGGCCGTGGAGGCTCCCGCCGCACCGGCCGCCGCTCCCGTGGTGACCGGGGTCGTGGACGCGGCGGCCCGCGAGCGGCGGGTGCCGGTCAAGGGCGTACGCAAGGCCACCGCGCAGGCGATGGTGGCCAGCGCCTTCACCGCGCCGCACGTCACGGAGTTCATCACCGTCGACGTGACCCGCACCATGAAGCTCGTCCAGGAGCTGAAGCAGGACCCGGACATGGCCGGCCTGCGGGTCAACCCGCTGCTGATCGTCGCCAAGGCTCTCCTGGTCGCCCTCAAGCGGCACCCGGAGGTCAACGCGTCCTGGGACGAGGCGAACCAGGAGATCGTCTACAAGGACTACGTGAACCTCGGCATCGCGGCGGCCACCCCGCGCGGGCTGATCGTCCCCAACATCAAGGACGCCGGGTCCAAGACGCTCCCCCAACTCGCCGAGGAACTGGGCGATTTGGTCGCCACCGCCCGCGAGGGCAAGACCTCTCCGGCGGCCATGAGCGGTGGCACCGTCACCATCACCAACGTCGGCGTCTTCGGCGTCGACTCCGGTACACCGATCCTCAACCCGGGGGAGTCGGCGATCCTCGCCGTCGGTGCGATCAAGCTCCAGCCCTGGGTGCACAAGGGCAAGGTGAAGGCGCGCCAGGTCACCACCCTCGCGCTGTCCTTCGACCACCGTCTCATCGACGGTGAGCTGGGCTCCAAGCTGCTCGCGGATATCGCGGCGGTGCTGGAGCGGCCGAAGCGGCTGATCACCTGGGGCTGACCCGGGATGCGGGGCCGGTCGGGCCAGGGCGTCGTTTCACGTGAAACGACGCCTGGGGCCGGGGCCGGTGTTTCACGTGAAACACCGCCCCACGCCCCCGCCGGACCGGCCCGCCCTCATGCCAGGGGCGCGCCGGCCGCCGTTCCGTCCGGTGCCGTTGACGAGCAGCTGATCGCCCGGCCGGCGCCCGCGCTCCGGCCGTATGTCAGCTCCTACGCCGCATACCGGCAGGCCGGGGTCCCGCCCGCCCTGCACCGCGGGCTGCCCTCGCCCCGGCTGACGCTGATCTTCACCCTCGACGAGCCGCTCACCCTGGCCGGCCACCCGGACCCCGGCCAGGCTCCCGGCAGCTACGCCACCCTCCTCGGCGGGCTGCACACCCGCCCCGCGCTGATCACCCATCAGGGCCGCCAGTCCGGCATCCAGCTCGCTCTGCACCCGCTGGGTGCCCGGGCGCTGCTGGGCCTGCCGGCCGGTGAGCTGGCCGGTATCGATCTCCCCGCGGAGGCGGTGCTCGGGCCGCGGGGCCGGGACGTCGCCGAGCGGCTGCGGGCGGCCGCCAGCTGGCCGGAGCGGTTCGCCCTGCTGGACGTCCATCTGCTGCGGTGGCTGGACCGGGAGCCGGGTGGTGCGGGGCCCGCCCCGGCGCCCGAGGTCGCCCGCGCCTGGCAGTTGCTGACCACCTCCCGGGGCGCCGTGCCGGTCGCGGCGCTCGCCGCCGACATCGGCTGGAGCGCCCGCCATCTGACCGCCCGCTTCCGGCAGGAAACCGGTCTGACGCCCAAGACCGCCGCCCGGGTCATCCGTTTCGACCGCGCACGACGGCGGCTGGGCGCCGCGGCCCGTACCGGCTCACCCCCGCTGCTCGCCGAACTGGCCGCTGACTGCGGCTACTTCGACCAGGCGCACCTCGCCCGGGAGTTCCGCTCGCTGGCCGGCTGTCCGCCCAGCCGGTGGCTCGCCGAGGAGTTCCGAAACGTCCAAGCCCCGGCGGACGGCTGCGCGGAAGGCTGAGGGCGGCGGCCCACCCGGGGCCGTACCGACCGAGGAGGAACGGCGCTCATGCCGAAGACCACTTCCGACGCCACCACATCCGACGCCACCACGTCCCCGCACGACTCCGCGACGGCGCCCGCGCCTCAGGTGTGGCCGGTGCTCCGGGCCCGGGACGCCCGCGCCCTGATCCGGTTCCTGACGGAGGCGTTCGGCTTTGAAGCCACCGCTGTCTACGGCGACGGCGAACGGGTCGAGCACGCCGAGCTCTCCTGGCCCGAGGGCGGCGGCATCATGCTCGGTTCCGCCCGCGAGGCGGACGACGACCCCTGCGGGCTGCGGCCGGGGACCTCCGGCGCCTATGTGGTCACCGGCCGGCCCGACGCGCTGTGTGCCCGGGCCCGGGCCGCCGGCGCGGAGATCACCGACGAATTGGCCGACACCGACTACGGCTCACGGGGCTTCAGCGCCCGCGACCCCGAGGGCAACCGCTGGTCCTTCGGCACCTACCGCGGCCGGCCGCACCCGGTCCGGTCGTAGGGCCGGTCAGCCGCGGATGAGTTCCACGGCGCGGCTGAAGTGCGCCACCGGCCCGGTCGGGCCGGACTCATCGGCGTGCGCCGCGCCGCGGGTCAGCGCGACCCCCGCCCACAGACCGGCGACGATCAATGCCAGTACGACGGTGTTCCGCGCACGACGGCCGGCGTTCGTCCTGGACAGCATGGTCAACTCCCCTTGAATTCCGGAGCCTCCCCGGCTCCATGCCTCCATTCACCCACGGAATCCGGGCCGCTCCATACGCGCCAGGTACGGACTCGGGTCAGACCTGAGGTGGACCCGCCGTCCGCCTGTGGTCCCCCTTGCGGCAGGGGCCGGGAAAGGGTTTGCCGTCGCCGGACCGGCCGCTTACGGTCGGCGGAATGAGCAGCAACGTGATCATCCGCCGGTACCGGGACGCTGACCAGGATGTTGTCGTCGATCTCTGGTCACGGGCCGTGCGCCTGGCGCATCCGTTCATCGAGGGGGAGGGCGGGGGCGAGCGCGCGCGGATCCTCCGCGAGGTGTATCTCGTCCGGGCCGAGAACTGGGTCGCCGAACGGGCGGGCACGGTCATCGGACTGCTCGGCCTGCTCCCCGACGGCGGGATCGGCGGGCCGTTCGTCGCGCCGGAGGCCCAAGGGGACGGTGTCGGGCGGCAGTTGGTGGAACACGCGGCGGCGCGGTACGGCGCGCTGACCCTGGAGGTCTTCGAGGGCAATGCGCGCGCCCGCCGCTTCTCCACGCACCTGGGCTTCACCGAGCGGGGGCGGCGGGTGGACGAGGAGACCGGCCATCCGCTGCTGGTGCTGGAGCGGGCGGCGCCGCTGAAGTCGGTGAGCTGGCTGCATGTGCGGGAGGGCCGGCTGCTGAGCGTCCGCACGCGCGGCAAGGACACGTTCTACCTCCCCGGCGGGAAGTACGAGCCCGGGGAGTCCGCCCGTGAGGCGCTGTCGCGGGAGCTGTCCGAGGAGCTCGGCCTGGACGTCCCCGCCGGGACCCTGACGGAGGCGTTCGTCATCCATGACGTCGCGCACGGCCAGAACGGCCGCCGGCTGCACATGACCTGCTTCACCGGCGGGCCGCAGGACGTCGTGCCGGTGCCGGGCCGGGAGATCGCCGAGTACGCCTGGTTCGACCGCCGGGAGGCCCGCGAGCGCTGTGCCCCGGCCCACTCCCAAGTCGTGGACCGCCTGGTGGCCCAGGGGCGGATGCCGGGCTGACGTACGACGCGCGGGCCGCCCCGTCATCGTCCGCACCCACCGGTCGTCCGCACCTGTCAGTCGTCCGTACCCATCGATCGTCCGCATCGCGGAATCACGTTTCGGACGCATACCTGTTGTATCTATCCTGTGCGCATGCCCTCAGCGTCCACGCCCACCGCCCCCGCCAGAGAATCCGCCGCCAAACAACCGCCCGCCGCCGAGCGGGTCTATGCGCACGTCAAGGACGCCGTCCTGCAGCGCCACTACGAGGGCGGCATGCTGCTCACCGAAGGCGAACTGGCCGACGCCGTGGGCGTGTCCCGGACGCCGGTGCGCGAGGCGCTGCTGCGCCTGGAGGTCGAGGGGCTGATCAAGCTCTACCCGAAGAAGGGCGCCATGGTGCTGCCGGTCTCCGCACAGGAGATCGCCGACGTGGTCGAGACCCGGCTGCTGGTGGAGAAGCACGCCGCCGCCAAGGCGGTGCCCGCGAGCGAGCCGCTGCTCACCGAGCTGACCGAGCTGCTGGACACCATGCGCGAGCAGGCGTCGTCCGGTGACCTGGCCGCCGTGTCCGTCACCGACCGCGCCTTCCACGCCGCCATCGTGCGCAGCGCCGGCAACCAGATCCTGGACCGGCTCTACGAGCAGCTGCGCGACCGCCAACTGCGGATGGGCGTCGCGGTGATGCACGCCCACCCCGATCGGATCGCCAAGAACATCGCCGAGCACGCCGAGATCCTCGACGCGCTGCGGGCCGGTGACGCGGACGCCGCGACCGACGTCGTGCACCGGCACGTCAGCTGGGTCCGCAACCTCGCCCAGGGAGACGTGCGATGAGCGGTGGCACCGGCGGACCGGACGGCTCCATAGAGGGCGGCTCCGGCTCGGGTACGGGCGCCGTGGGCGGCGGTTCCGCCCGCTCCGGCATAGGCGGCGGCGCCCGGCCGCTGCCCTCCGACCCGCCCGGCGGCCCCCGGGCCATGGCGGTCTGGGGCATCGGCGTCGCCGTCTACTTCGTCGCGATCACCTACCGCACGAGCCTGGGCGTGGCCGGGCTGGACGCCGCCGAGCGCTTCCACATCAACGCCTCGGCGCTGTCGACCTTCTCCATCCTCCAGCTGCTGGTGTACGCGGGGATGCAGATCCCGGTCGGGCTGCTGGTCGACCGGCTCGGCGCCAAGAAGGTGCTGACCCTCGGCGTCGTCCTCTACACCCTGGGCCAGTTCGGCTTCGCGCTGTCCGCCTCGTATCCCATGGCGCTCGGCTCGCGCGCGCTGCTGGGTTGCGGTGACGCGATGACCTTCATCAGCGTGCTGCGGCTGGGTTCGCGCTGGTTCCCGGCCCGGCGCGGCCCGATGATCGCCCAGATCGCCGCCCTGGTCGGCATGGCCGGCAACCTGGTCTCCACCCTCGTCCTCGCCCGCTTCCTGCACACCTTCGGCTGGACCCCGACCTTCGCCGCCAGCGCGGCCGGCGGCATCGTCGTGCTGATCGTGCTGCTGGCCTTCCTCAAGGACCACCCCGAGGGCTTCGAGCCGCCGCCGGCCGCGGCCGCGCACACCGGCGCCGGGTTCGTGCGGCGGCAGATCGCGGACGCCTGGCGGGAGCCCGGCACCCGGCTGGGCATGTGGGTGCACTTCACCACCCAGTTCCCGGCCATGGTGTTCCTGCTCCTGTGGGGCCTGCCGTTCCTCGTCGAGGCACAGGGCCTGTCCCGCGGCACCGCCGGTGAACTGCTCACCCTGGTGGTGCTCTCCAACATGGCCGTGGGGCTGGTCTACGGCCAGATCATCGCCCGCCACCACGCCGCCCGCATGCCGCTGGCGCTGGGCACGGTCGGCGCCACCGCGCTGCTCTGGGCGAGCGTGCTGAGCTGGCCGGCCGACCATGCACCGATGGGGCTGCTGATCGCGCTCTGCGCGGTGCTGGGCGCCTGCGGCCCGGCGTCGATGATCGGCTTCGACTTCGCCCGGCCCGCCAATCCGCCGGAGCGTCAGGGCACCGCCTCCGGCATCGTGAACATGGGCGGCTTCACCGCGTCGATGACGACCCTGCTCGCGATCGGCGTCCTGCTGGACGCGACCGGCGACAACTACCGGATCGCCTTCGCCTCGGTCTTCGTCCTCGAAGCGGTCGGTGTCTCCCAGATCCTGCGGCTGCGCCGCCGGGCCGCCCGCCGCGAGCGCGAGCGGCTCGTTGTCAGCCGCGTCGAGGCGGTGCACGTTCCGGCCTGAGCGGCGCTGTTTCACGTGAAACAGCGCCGAAGTTTCACGTGAAACGGGGGCCGGCCGACGCGTCGTGGTCCGCCGGCCCGACTTCGCTACGGCGTGACCGCGAAGTTGTCCAGGATCGCCTCGGCCAGCTCCTGGTCGCCATCGATCTTGATCTGCTCGGCGACCGCAGCCGGGCGGACCCGGCCGCAGGCCAGCTGGTGGAAGGTGTCCCAGTCCAGGGCGAGCGTCACCGTCGGGCCGAGCGAGACGCTGCCGTCGATGGTGGCGTTGCCCTCGTTGTCGATCCGGACCGTACGCAGGAACTCCAGCGGACCGCTGACGTCGAAGACCACCACCGAACCGGCGGGCGCCTGGGCCCTCTTGGAGACGATGCCGGGCAGCACCCTGACCAGCAGATCACGGGTCACCTGCGCGCCGGGGGAGTCGAGATTGCCGGGCTTGCCGAGCGCCCGGCGCAGGTCCTGCTCATGCACCCAGACGTCGAACGCCCGCTGCTGGAGCACGAATTCCAGCGTCCGGTCCTCGTCGAGCGGGCTGCGCACCACCGCGTCGGGCTGGCGGGACTCGTTGCGCAGCTGCCGGGAACGGCGGATGACGGTGTATTCGAGTTCGCTGAGCATTTCCGGCGCGGTGTGGTGCCGGCGGACGTCGACCTGCACCTCCATGCGGCGCGCCGACTCACTGCGGACGTGGTAGAGGTCGCGCGGCAGCGTGTGGATCGGCCGCGGATCGCCCAGCATTTCGCATTCCAGGCCGATGATGTGGGAGACCACATCGCGAACTGACCATCCTGGCAGGCACGTCGCCCGGTTCCACTCGCCTTCGACGAGCGGCGTCACCAGCTCGGTTATCGCTTCTATGGAGTGCGTCCAGCATCGATGGAGGACTGAAGGCTGGGATGGACGGTCACGGGACCCCTCGGACGGTTCGTACGCGGGCTGCTGTCTGTGCAGTTAAGTTACCGCTGCGCACGGGCACCCCGGCAGTGCTTTCGGGGGACCATCGTAGGACGATGTCCCGCGACCGCAGCGGGTTCCGGCGCGGCGTTCCGGGCGCCCGCCGCTCAGCCCACGCCGCGCTCCCGCTCGGCCAGCCGGATCACACACACCGCGACGGCGATCAGCAGTGCCGGATCCGCGTCGTCCCGTACGACCTTGACCGCATACGTGTCGCGCACGGTCAGCCAGCGCCGCGAGATGTCGGCGAGGAGTTCGCCCTCGTACTCGACGGCGAACTCCCGGTCCAGGATCTTGCCGCTGACGTCCAGCACGGTGCCGTCCGCCAGCTCCACGCGGTAGTGGTTGCGCAGCAGCGAGAGCCGCTTGCGGCGGATGGTGGCCAGCGGCTCGTCGTCCCGCTCGATCGTCATCGTGTCGCGCAGGGCCAGCATCTTCTTCCGGATGGTGATCAGCACCCGGCCTTCGGTGTCCTTCAGCTCGAAGGTCTCCCGCAGCCGGAGCGCCTTGCCGTCCACGAGGAAGGCATGGCGGCCGTGCTCGTCGTCGATCCAGTAGTCGTCGCCGATGCCGAAGATCCGGTCGCGGACGAGGAAGGTGCCGGAGCGTGGCGGCTGCGCCGCGGGTGAGGGGTGCATGGCTGACCTGTTCCCCGACGCCCCTGCGGAATGCGCACGCACCTGAGTGACGTTGAATGTCCACATGGCTTCACGTGCGCGCGTCCGGGCCCCCGAGCTGATCGGCAAGGGCGGCTGGCTGAACACCGGCGACAAGGATCTGACCCTCTCCGACCTGCGAGGACGCATCGTCGTCCTGGATTTCTGGACGTTCTGCTGTGTGAACTGCCTGCACGTCCTGGACGAGCTGCGGGAGCTGGAGGAGAAGCACCGCGACACGGTCGTGATCATCGGTGTGCACTCCCCGAAGTTCGTGCACGAGGCCGAGCACCAGGCCGTCGTGGACGCCGTCGAGCGGTACGGCGTCGAGCACCCGGTCCTCGACGACCCCGAGCTCACCACGTGGAAGCAGTACGCGGTCCGGGCCTGGCCGACGCTGGTGGTGATCGACCCCGAGGGTACGTCGTCGCCCAGCACGCCGGCGAAGGCCATGCGCACGCCATCGCCACGCTCGTCGAGGAGCTGGCGGCGGAGCACGAGGCGAAGGGCACCCTGCGGCGCGGCGACGGCCCCTACGTACCGCCGGAGCCGGTCGCCACCGACCTGCGCTTCCCCGGCAAGGCGGTCCGGCTGCCCGGCGGCAGCTTCCTGGTCTCCGACACCACCCGCCACCAGCTCGTCGAGCTCGCCGCGGACGGCGAGCAGGTGCTGCGCCGGATCGGCAGCGGTGAGCGCGGTCTGACCCCGGACACCTTCAACGAACCGCAGGGCCTGGCCCTGCTGCCCGACGGCAAGGTCGCCGTCGCGGACACCGTCAACCACGCCCTGCGCGTCTTCGACCCCGTCGACGGCACGCTGGAGACGGTGGCCGGCACCGGCAAGCAGTGGTGGCAGGGCTCCCCGACGTCCGGACCGGCGCGCGAGGTGGCGCTCTCCTCGCCGTGGGACATCGCCTGGTGGCAGGACCGGCTGTGGATCGCGATGGCCGGTGTGCACCAGCTGTGGACGTACGACCCGGCCACCGGCACGGTCGAGGTGGCCGCCGGCACGACGAACGAGGGCCTGGTGGACGGCCCCGCCGCCGAGGCCTGGTTCGCCCAGCCGTCCGGGCTCGCGGCCGCCGGTGACCGGCTGTGGATCGCGGACTCGGAGACCAGCGCGGTCCGCTGGGTCGAGCCCGCGGAGGACGGATACGTCATCCGCACGGCCGTCGGCACCGGTCTCTTCGACTTCGGCCACCGCGACGGCGCCGCCGAACAGGCCCTGCTCCAGCACCCGCTGGGCGTCACCGCGCTGCCCGACGGCTCGGTCGCGATCGCGGACACCTACAACCACGCGCTGCGCCGCTACGACCCGGCGAGCGGTGAGGTGACGACGCTGGCGACGGACCTGCGCGAGCCGTCCGCCGCGGTGCTCGTCGACGACGACATCGTGGTCGTCGAGTCCGCGCGGCACCGGCTGACCCGGCTGCGGCTGCCCGAGGAGGCGGTCCGGGTGGAGGCGGTGGCGCACCGCACCCAGCGCGCGGCCACCGAGGTGGCGCCGGGCGCGCTCCGGCTCGATGTGGTCTTCCAGGCCCCGGCGGGTCAGAAGCTCGATACCCGCTACGGCCCGTCGACCCGGCTGCTGGTCAGCGCGACCCCGCCGGAGCTGCTCGCCGACGGCGCGGGCGCCGGCACCGATCTCAGCCGGAGCTGGTGCTCGCGGACGGCGTGACCGAGGGCGTGCTGCACGTCTCGGCGATGGCCGCGTCCTGCGACGACGCCCCGGACATCGAGTACCCCGCCTGCCACGTCCACCAGCAGGACTGGGGCGTTCCGGTGACCGTCACCGCGGACGGCGTGGCCCGGCTCGGCTGGTGCTGGCGGGGCTGGACGCCGCATAACCACCGGCGCCCGGGCCCGTTGACGGGGCCCGGGCCAAGCCGGTGCGGCCGCGGCGGTGTGGTGCCGGGTCAGTCCCCGACGCCGGCCATCACTTCGGCCCCGTGGACGCTGCGCGACCAGTTGGTGACCTTGCTCTGGCCGACGGAGATGTGCAGCCGCTTCTCCGCGAAGTTCAGGGTGACCGGCCCGCGGGTGGTGGAATCCGCGGAGGAACCCATGAAGTCGATGGTCACCGACTTCTGCTCGGTGCCCTTGCTGGCCGCCGTGTTGGTCGGGATGACCGCGTACGCGTAGCCCTTGGCGGGCACGTCGATCGTCGGGCCACCCAGGACACCGGGGTCGCCCGTCCTCAGCGGCAGCGGCGCCTTGGCGTTGTTGAAGCGCAGCTGCGGGCCGTTGTACAGCCGGCAGGTGTTGCCGGTGGTGTTCTTGAACTTCACCGTGACATGGCTCTTCGGGCCGGTCTGCTGGGAGAACGTGACCCGGTAGGTGCTGGGCCAGCAGCCCGTCACCCGGCGCGACGCCGCCCCGGCTCCCGCGCCCGCCGCGGCCGCACCACCGCCGATGATCTTGCGCTTCTTGCTCTTGGAGGACGAGGAGGAGGTCTTCTTCGACTTCTTCGAGGAGTGGCTGTTGCAGCCGGTCAGCGCCAGCGAACCGGCCAGCCCGAGGGCCAGCGCGGCGTACGCGGCGGAGCGGCGGCGGGAGCGGGGTGCGGTCATGGGTGGAGTCCCCCAGTGGGTCGCTACGGTCAGCGAGGTGTGTCTGTCATGGCACGGCCACGATATCGATCGCGGTTCGATCTTCCAGGGCGGGATCGCGGCGGCTCCGGCCGGAGCGTCATCGCCGCAGGTCAGCGATAGCGGCGGAGCCGCGGCCCGGAGGAGCAGGGTCAGGATCCCTCCGGACAGGTCGGCAATGTGGTGTTTTCGAGCTGTTCCGGGCGGATGCGGATCCCCGGCGCCCACATCCGCGCGCCGCCGTGATCGACCCGGAACCAGATGCTGCTGTGCCCGCCCATCTCGTCGGTGACCGTCACGCCGTCGGCGATCCGGCACACCGCGTGCAGCACGTCGCCGTGCCAGACGTGCGCCACGACGTTGGCGCGCCGGTAGACCTGGTAGGGGTCACGGGCCAGGCCGAGCGCACAGTTGTCGGTGCGGGGATGCTGGCAGGCACGTTCGACGTTGTTGACGGTGATCCGGGCGGACCCGGTGCCCTTCGCCGAGGTCTCCGATCCCTGCACTCCGCCGGTACCCGCGCTGTCGTGCGAGGAGCCGTCCGACGCCCGGTCCTGGCCGGTCAGCGCGGGAATGGCCACCGCGGCACCGGCCAGCACCGCGGCCGTCCCGAGCGCGGCGAGCACCAGCGGCAGCCGACGCGGTCCCCGCGCCTCCTGCTCCGTCCCCTGGTCCGCCGGCTCGTCCGTCCCGCCCGCTCCCCGTGCGGTCTCGGGGCCCGAGTCCGCTGCCTCCTGGGCCCGGTGCAGCAGATCGACGAGCGCGGGCAGCCGGTCCTCGCCGGTGAAGGAGAGCTTGCACCACTGGACCAGCAGCCGTTCATCGGGCAGCCCCTGGCCCCGCAGATAGCGCGAGAGGGACGAGCGGCTCGCCGGTAACAGGCCCTCCAACTCCTTGAGGCTGTAGCCGAGTTCGCCGTGCATACGGCGCAGGGCGGTGGCGAAGTCGCGGGCAGGACCGGAGAGTTCGTCGGGGAGAGGAGCCAGTGGCTTACGTCGGGGATGAGCGGCGTGGTTCTGATTGCCAGACACATCCCGCATTCCAGCACAGCGGCCATGCGCAGGCGAGGGGCACTTCCGCTCCCCTGTGACGGAAGTGCCCCTCGTTACGCGATCCGGATCGGACCCGGACCAGCTGGTGACGTTTCACGTGAAACGGACCGTGCGTCAGCGCCTCGCCTCCACCTCGCCGTTTCACGTGAAACAGCGGTGCGAGAGCGTACGGCGCGTCAGTCGCCGAACTTCACCGGACGGTACGGCGTGAACTCGGCGTCCCCGCCCGGCAGGCCGTAGGTCAACGTCCGGTGGTCGGTGCCGTGGCCGCCGCGCTGCTCATAGGCCGTGTACGAGGAGTGTGCGTCGTTGTTCCACTTCTCGAAGATCACCACATGCCGGTTGTTGTTGTCCCCGGACGCATCGATGAGCAGGTCACCGGGCTTGAGTTCGCCGAGCGAAATCGGCCGGGTGATACCGCGGTTGGTGGCCAGGCCCACGGTGTTGGTGCCCGGCGTCGGCAGCCCGAGCGCCATGGACGCATACCCCGAGCAGTCCTGGCGGTAGCCGTCCTTCCAGACCTTGGCCTGGCTGTACGGGACCTGGGCGCCATTGTTGGCGGTGAGCCAGGTGGCGGCCCGGTCCAGCACCTCCTGGCGGGAGCCGCCGGGCTGGGGCCGGCCGCCACCGCCGTGGACCGGTACGCCCGGCAGCCGGTCCTGCGGGATGTCCACCGCGACCACCGTGAGGAAGCCGGTGACCGGGCCCGTGAGGTGGGCCATGTACGTCGAGCAGGCGCTGCCCTCGCAGACCTGGTGTCCGGTGTCGACCTGGTAGTCGGCGGTGATCCGGTCCTGGCCCGCGGCGGCCCTGTTGACCATGCCGACGGCGGGGGAGTTGATGTCGGGGCCGGCGTGCACCACCCATCGCGTCCCCCAGGTGGGAAAGTCCGCGGCGGCCGCCGTCTGCCGGCCGGCGGCTGTGGCCTGCCGTATGTCCGCGCCCGCGGCCTGCCGTACGCCGTTGGCGGCCGCAGGGCCGGGCTCACTGCCGTGGGCCGACCCCGCGCCTCCCGCGACGCCGATTCCCGCGGCGACCACCGCGGGCAGCACCTTCCGCAGCACGGTCCGGCGACCGCTGTGCGTGTGCTCCTCCATACCGATTCCCCTCCGTGGACGGCCGGTTGGCCGGGATGGCCGGCGGCCGGTCGGTGAGCCGCCGGGTGGTCCCGCCGCGGCGACGGAGAACATCGTGGGACGAGGGCAGGGCGCCGGCCCGGGGCTCTGTGTTCCTTGGGACATCGCCGCCGCGTGCACGGCGTTGACCTGCGGAGACGCCCGTTGCATGGGACATCACGGGCCCCGGCGTGAGACATGTCGGGACAGTTGGCAGGGCGCCCGCTGGGGGATGCGGGCGCCCTGGTTCATGGGGAGTCGGCGGTGGCGCGGCGCCTCACCAGGCGGCGGCGTCGCCCGCGTCCGACTGCCAGTACGTCACCCACGCGCTGTCGTCGACGTACACCGCGCCGCCCGGCAGTGCCACCTTCGCCGAGCCGCCGACGCTGCCCTTGCCGTCACGGCCCGGCAGGCTGACGTACAGCGCGGTCCGCCTGCCGCCGTTGCGGCCGGATCCGTCCGCCGCGGAGGTCAGCACACCGGCGTAGCCCGACTCGCCGGGCGCGAGGGTGACCACCGCCTGCGGCCTGCTCTCCGGCAGGTCGGCGAGCGGCGACTGCACGTCGTCGAAGCGCAGTTTGGGAGCGAAGTAGAGGTCGCAGGTGGCGCCGGAGGTGTTGGTGGCCACCAGCAGCAGGTGGTTGACCGGCCGCCGCAGCGGCTTGGCGACGATCCGGATCGCCGCGGCGTCACAGGCGGAGTGCCGTACGTCCGGGGTGCGGCCGGGCCCGGCGGTCCCGCCGGCAGGACGGGCGTCGATGCCGCCGTCCGCGCCGGGTACGTCGCGCCGCGCGGAGGCCTGCTCCGCCGCACCGCCGTCGGGCCGGGCCCCGCTCCCCGTCTCGCCGGCCTCCTTCACCGGCAGCTTGCGGGGCGCACGGGACGCCGAGTCCTCGGCGCCCTGCGCCGCGGGGTGGAACGGCTTGGCCGCGCTGGTCTGGAGCGGATTGTCCTGCCCGCCGCAGGCGGTGAGGCCGAGGGCGGCCACCGCGGTCAGACCGGCGGCGGCGATCCGCAGCGTTCCCCGACGGGCGGGACGGGCGGTGCGAGGGCTGCTGGTGCGGTCCGGACGCTGCGGCATTGCGGTCTCCCCCGGTTCGGTCGGTCGATGCCCTCAGGTTGCCGCCCGCCGCTGCCGCGCCACTAACGCCCGCCTAACGTCCTTACCTGCCGACGTTTTTGATGCCGCACGTCCCTCCCTGCCGCTCCGCCGCTACGCGCCGCTCCCCCCGCCCTCGCCGCGCTCGTCCCGGGCGAACAGCTGGGTCAGCGTGCTGATCGTGTAGACATCGGTGGCCTCCTCGTCCACCAGGTGCATTTCGGCGAGCCGGTCCAGGCCGTCCTGGGTGCGCTCCGGGTCGTAGCCGGCCAGCGCCGCCGCCACCGCCGCGTTGAGGTGTCCGTCCGCGCTGGTCGCCAGCGCCGACAGCAGCCGGGCGTCGTCCGCGGAGAGCCGGGCGACGGACATCCGCAGCGCCGCCGCGATCCCGGTGTCCTCCGCCGACAGCAGCGCCAGCCGCCGCTGTTCGTCGCGCAGTGCGGCCGCGAGCCGGGCCAGCCGCCAGCGCGGCCGGGCGGTCAGCTGGGCGGCCGCGGCCCGCAGCGCCAGCGGCAGCCCGTCGCACAGGTCGACCAGTTCGCGCGCGGCGGCCGGGTCCTCGGCCACCCGCTCCGGCCCGAGCATGGCGCCGAGCAGCGCCGCGCCCTCCTCGTGGCCGAGCGCCTGGAGGCCCACCGGCCGGGCGCAGTCGGTGGCCACCAGACCGTCGAGCCGGCTGCGGCTGGTGACGACCGTGGCGCAGTGCGGACCGCCGGGCAGCAGCGGCCGTACCTGTGCCGAACTGCGGGCGTTGTCGAGGACGACCAGCAGCCGGCGCTCGGCGACCAGCGAACGGAACAGCGCGGAGGCGGCCTGCGCCGATCCGGGGATCTGCTCCTGGGGGGTGCCGAGCGCGAGCAGGAAGTCGCGCAGGATCTCGGCCGGCGCCGCCTCGGCGCCCTCGCCGAAACCGCGGAGGTCGGCGAAGAGCTGGCCGTCGGGGAAGGCGTCGGCGTGCAGATGCGCCCACTGCACGGCACAGGCGGTCTTGCCGACGCCGACCGGTCCGGCGACCACCGCGAGCGGACTCTCGCCCGTGGTGCGGTCCATCAAGGCGTCGGTCAGTGCGGCGAGTTGGTGCTCGCGGCCCAGGAAGCGGGCGGGTGGCCGGGGCAGCAGCCGCGGCGCGGCACCGGTCCGCTCGGCCCCGGCGCCCGTACCGCCCGATACGGGGCCGAAGCCCGGAGCGGCGGCAAGCCCCGCCTCGGGCCCCGGACCGTCGGGCTCCGGACCCGCCGTGCTCCCGTGCACGGGCGTCCGGCCTCCGCCCGGGGAAGGCGCCGTCTCCCGGCCCCCGCCCGTCGCCGGCTTCGTCGCGCCTCCGCGCCCGCTGCCCGCCGCCTCGGCACGCAGGATCTCCTCGTACGCGCTGCGCAGCCGCTCGCCGGGGTCGACGCCCAGTTCCTCGTTGAGCAGCCGGCGGGTGCGGTGGAACCACTCCAGGGCGTCGGACTGCCGCCCGGTGCGGAACAGCGCCCGCATCAGCCCGGCGATCAGTCCTTCCCGCAACGGGTGGTTGGCGGCCGCGGAGTAGAGGATCGCGACCGCCTGTTCGTGTTCGCCGAGCGCGCCGTGCGCCCGGCCCAGCGCCTCCACGGCCGCCAGCCGGCGCTCCTCCAGCGCATGCGCCGCGGCGGCGAACGGCGGGCTGGTGACCGTGCCGGTCAGCGCCGGTCCGCGCCACAGGCCCAGCGCCTCACGCAGCAGCGCCACCGCGTCGGCCGGCGCGGCCTCGGGACGGGCCAGTGTCACCAGTTCGCTGAACCGGTGGGCGTCGATCAGCTCCTCGGGCAGCCGCAGCAGATAGGCGGAGCCGTGCGTGGCCAGCTCGATGCCGTACGCATCGGCGCCGCCCTCGGCGAGCGTGGCGCGCAGTCGGGAGACGTGCCCCTGGACGACCGTGCGGGCATGCTCGGGCGGCTCGTCCTCCCACAGGGAGTCGATCAACTGCTCCAGCGGAACGGTGGTGTTGGGCTGCAGCAACAGCAGCGCCAGCACACTGCGCCGTTTCGCTGGGCCGAGCGGCAGCTCCTGGGAGCCGGCCGTCACGGCGATCGGGCCGAGCAGCGAGAAATCCAACTCAGCCCTCCAGGAAGGCCGTCAGGGCGTTCGCGAGCAGGTAGGGGTCCTCGGCGCCGCACAGTTCGCGGGCCGAGTGCATGGACAGGATCGCCACGCCGATGTCGACGGTCGCGATGCCGTGCCGGGCCGCGGTGATCGGCCCGATGGTGGTCCCGCACGGCATCGAGTTGTTGGAGACGAAGCTCTGCCAGGGTACGTCGGCGCGCTCGCAGGCCGCCGCGAAGACGGCCCGCCCGCTGCCGTCCGTGGCGTAGCGCTGGTTGACGTTCACCTTGAGGATCGGCCCGCCGTTGGGCATCGGCTGGTGCCCTGGCTCGTGCCGTTCGCTGTAGTTGGGGTGGACCGCGTGCCCGGTGTCGGACGACAGGCAGATGGTGCCGGCGAAGGCCCGCGCCCGGTCCTCGTACGAGCCGCCGCGGGCGAACACCGAGCGCTCCAGGACCGTGCCGAGCAGCGGTCCGTCGGCGCCGGTGTCGGACTGGCTGCCGTTCTCCTCGTGGTCGAAGGCGGCCAGCACCGGGATGCTGGTCAGCGCGGAGCCCCGGGCGGCGGCCGCGGTGAGCGCGGCCGTACCGGCGTGTACGGACAGCAGGTTGTCCATCCGCGGCCCGGCGACCAGTTCGCGGTCGCGGCCCAGATAGGCCGGCGGCTCGATGCTGTGCACCATCAGGTCCCAGCCCTTGATGTCCCCGGCCGGGACGCCGGTCTCCTCGGCGACGAAGGCGATCAGATCGCCCTCGGCCACCTCGCCCAGGCCCCAGATGGGCGTCATGTGCCGCTGTTTGTCGAGCTTGAGGCCGTCGGCGTTGACCGAGCGGTCGAGGTGCACGGCGAGCTGTGGCACCCGCAGCAGCGCCCGGTCGACGTGGACGAGCCGGTGGGTCCCGTCGGCGAGCGTCACCCGGCCGCTCAGCCCGAGGTCGCGGTCGAGCCAGGTGTTGAGGAGGGTGCCGCCGTAGATCTCCACGGCGACCTGCCGCCAGCCGCGGGCGCCGGTGTCCGGAATCGGTTTCACCCGCAGATTGGGAGAGTCGGTGTGAGCCCCGACAATTCGGTACGGAGTCGCCGCGTTCGCGCCCTCGGGGACGTACCAGGCGATGATCGCGCCGCCGCGCAGCACATACCGTCCGCCGCTCTCGCCGTCCCAGGCGTCGGTCTCCGCGACCTGCCGGAAACCCGCCTTTTCCAGCCGCTCCGCCGCATTGGCGACCGCGTGGTACGGCGACGGACTGGCGGCGAGGAAGGACATCAGGTCGTCGGTGTGGCCGCGATCGAAGCGGGCGGAGTTGGTCATGGATTCAGCATAAGGAGCCGGGCCCCGCATTCCCCGTGCGCGTGCGGAGTGACTCCGCTCCCTTCCGGCCACGATTTCTGCATTCCAGAAGGAGAACCCCACTGGAACGAACGATTCCGGTCTGGCGACCGGGTGGGGCGGGCCGGTACATGACGAAGCCCGCCTCCCCGGGGG
The DNA here is from genome assembly GCF_026153355.1 of Streptomyces endophytica. GTDB lineage: Bacteria > Actinomycetota > Actinomycetes > Streptomycetales > Streptomycetaceae > Streptomyces > Streptomyces endophytica. The sequence continues at coordinate 2,062,627 of NZ_CP110636.1, forward strand.
AAGGGAGGCGGGTCACGTCAGTCTGGACGGCCTCTATGAGAGACCTCTAAGAATTCTGAGAAGAGGTCCTCAGGAAGGCCGCGCGCCCGGGCAGCGGACCCTGCTCCGGGACGCGGCCTGCCGCTCCCGGTCCGCTCCTTAGAACGCGGCCTCGTCGAGCTCCATCAGCGACTGGTCGACCGACTCGGCCAGGCCGCGCTCGACGGAGACGCCCGGCAGGATGTTGTGCGCGAAGAACTTCGCCGCGGCGATCTTGCCGGTGTAGAACGGCTTGTCCTTCGCCGAGGCGCCGGCCAGCTTCTCCGCGGCGACCGCCGCGCCCTTGAGGAGGAGGTAGCCGACGACGACGTCACCGGAGGCCATCAGCAGGCGGGTGGTGTTGAGCCCGACCTTGTAGATGGACTTGACGTCCTGCTCGGTCGCGGCGAGGTCGGTCAGCATGGCGCCGACGATCGCCTCCAGGTCGGCGGCGGCCTTGGCCAGCTCGCCGCGGGCCTGCGCCAGCTCCTCGCCACCGGTGTTGTCGGCGAGGAACTTCTTGATCTCCTCGGACAGCACGGTCAGCGCCTGGCCCTGGTCCCGGACGATCTTCCGGAAGAAGAAGTCCTGGCCCTGGATCGCGGTGGTGCCCTCGTAGAGGGTGTCGATCTTGGCGTCGCGGATGTACTGCTCGATCGGGTACTCCTGGAGGTACCCGGAGCCACCGAAGGTCTGCAGCGACTGCGCCAGCTGCTCGTAGGACTTCTCCGAGCCGTAGCCCTTGACGATCGGCAGCAGCAGGTCGTTGAGGCGGTTGGCGGCGCTGGCGTCCTCGCCCGCGGCCTCCTTGGCGATGATCTCGTCCTGGACCGTGGCGGTGTAGAGCACCAGGGCGCGCATGCCCTCGGCGTACGCCTTCTGCGTCATCAGCGAGCGGCGCACGTCGGGGTGGTGGGTGATGGTGACGCGCGGCGCGGCCTTGTCGGTGAAGGCCGCCAGGTCGGGACCCTGCACGCGCTCCTTGGCGTACTCCAGGGCGTTGAGGTAGCCGGTGGAGAGCGTGGCGATGGCCTTCGTGCCGACCATCATCCGGGCGAACTCGATGATCTTGAACATCTGGCGGATGCCGTCGTGCTTCTCGCCGAGCAGCCAGCCCTTGGCGGGGTGGTTGGCGCCGAACGTCATCTCGCAGGTGTTGGAGGCCTTCAGGCCCATCTTGTGCTCGACGTTCGTGGCGTAGACGCCGTTGCGCTCGCCCAGCTCGCCGGTCTCCCAGTCGAAGTCGTACTTCGGCACGATGAACAGCGACAGGCCCTTGGTGCCCGGGCCGTGGCCCTCGGGGCGGGCGAGGACGAAGTGCACGATGTTCTCGGACATGTCGTGCTCACCGGAGGTGATGAAGCGCTTGACGCCCTCGATGTGCCAGGAGCCGTCCTCCTGCTGGGTGGCCTTGGTGCGGCCGGCGCCGACGTCCGAACCGGCGTCCGGCTCGGTCAGCACCATCGTGGAGCCCCACTGCTTCTCGACCATCAGCTGGGCGATGCGGTGCTGCTCCTCGGTGCCCTCGTCGTGCAGGACGCCGGCGAAGGCGGGGCCGGAGGCGTACATCCAGACGGCCGGGTTGGCGCCCAGGATGGTCTCGGCGAAGCCCCACAGCAGGGAGCGCGGCGCGGTGGTGCCGCCGATCTCCTCCGGGATGCCCAGCCGCCACCACTCGGCGTCCATGTACGCCTGGTAGCTCTTCTTGAACGTGTCGGGGACCGGCGCGGTGTTGGTGTCCGGGTCGAAGACCGGGGGGTTGCGGTCCGTGTCGGCGAACGACTCGGCGAGCTCGTTCTCCGACAGTCGGGCTATCTCGGACAGCACGCTCTTGGCGGTGTCGACATCCATCTCCGCGAAGGGTCCGGTGCCGTACACGCTGTCACGGCCCAGCACCTCGAAGAGGTTGAACTCGATGTCGCGGAGATTCGACTTGTAGTGGCCCATGGGTACGGCTCCGTAAGGGTTCGGGAGAGGACCCCAAGGCTGGGACCTCAGACGCAATACCGGCTAGTAGCTAGCATGATGCTACCCGCGGGTAATAAGAATCAACCCCTTCCGCCCATCTGTGACGAGCGTCCCCCGGTGCCGCGCCGACTCAGTAGGCTGAGGCGCATGTACGGCTACGACCAGAACGCGGGTGCCGGGCAGCAGTACGGCGCGCCTCCGCCACCGCCGCAGCAGCCGGCCCCCGGGGGCTACGGCGAACAGCCGCTCTACCCCGAGCCGTCCCCGCCCTCGCTCGCCGACGCGGTGCGCGCCTTCACGACCGGCTCGATGTCGGCCGAGGACTTCCAGGGCATCTTCTCGACGTCCAAGGTGTACTGCCCGCGCGGTGACAACCCCGGCTTCCTGGCGCTGCACAACACCCAGCAGCCGGTGATCCCGATGTTCACCTCGCTCAAGGAGCTGCGGCGGTACGCGGGCAAGGAGTCCAAGTACTTCGTGATCACCGGCGCCGAGGTGCTCGACCTGTTGCCGACCGGCTACGGCTTCGTCCTCGACATGGAGGGCGACCACCGGATGGTCTTCGACGCCAAGGCCGTGGAGCAGATGGTCGACTTCGCGATGCGGCGGATGTACGGCTGAGCGTCCCCCGGGGACCGCAGGCGACCGCCCCGGCTTCCTGAACGGCCGGCCGACATTGCTCGGCCGGCCGTCTGCTTTGCTCCTGTGACCTGCAAAAACGCGGGCGGGAATGCAGCGTGCCTTGCGGGTTGTTCAGCATTCAACTAAGTTTGGTGAGCGACCGAGGAGGCCGTCATGCCCGCTGTGACCGTAGAGAACCCGCTGACCCTGCCCCGTGTGGCGGCACCCGCCGCGGCGCAGGCCCGTCCCGTGCTGGGCGTCGCCACCGCGCCGAGCGGATTCGAAGGCGAAGGCTTCCCGGTGCGCCGGGCCTTCGCCGGCATCGACTACAAGCACCTCGACCCGTTCATCATGATGGATCAGATGGGCGAGGTGGAGTACGCGCCCGGAGAGCCCAAGGGCACGCCCTGGCACCCGCACCGCGGCTTCGAGACCGTCACGTACCTGATCGACGGCACGTTCGTGCACCGTGACTCGCACGGCGGCGGCGGGGTCATCAACGGCGGTGACACGCAGTGGATGACGGCGGGCTCCGGCCTGCTGCACATCGAGGCGCCGCCGGAGTCGCTGGTCATGTCCGGCGGTCTCTTCCACGGCCTCCAGCTGTGGGTCAACCTGCCGAAGAGCGACAAGATGATGGCCCCCCGCTACCAGGACATCGGCGGCGGCCAGGTCAAGCTGCTGACCTCCGCCGACGGCGGGGCGTTGCTGCGCCTGATCGCCGGTGACATCGACGGCCACCACGGGCCGGGCGTCACGCACACGCCGATCACGATGATGCATGTGACGGTGAATCCCGGCGCCGAGCTGACCCTCCCCTGGCGCAAGGATTTCAACGCCCTCGCCTACGCCCTGGCCGGACGCGGCACCGCCGGCGCGGACGGGCGCCCGTTCCGTATGGGCCAGGCGGTGGTGTTCGGGGCCGGCGACTCGCTCACGATCCGGGCCGACGAGACCCAGGAGTCGCGCAGCCCGAACTTCGAGGTGGTGCTGCTGGGCGGGCTGCCGATCCGCGAGCCGATGATGCACTACGGCCCGTTCGTGATGAACACCCACGCCGAACTGGCCCAGGCCTTCGAGGACTTCCAGGCCGGCCGGCTCGGGACGATCCCCGCCGGGGAGCACTGACCCGGCGTCGGACGTCGTGACAAGGGGCGGTGTTTCACGTGAAACGAGGTGTTTCACGTGAAACACCGCCTCCGGCGCGTTCCCCCGCCCGTTTCCGGAGCGTGCGCCATGGTGGACTGTCCGGGTGCGAAACGATGCGGATCATGACCGGAGCGGCCCCGGCCCCGAACGGCCGCTGACGGAGAAGCCGTTGCTGCCGGTCGAGGCCCGCCGTGCCGCGGCCTGGTGCGCGGTGGCGCTGCTGATCGCGGCCGTGCTGGCCGTCGGCGTATGGCTGTGCGTCTTCCTGAGTGCGGCGGTCACGCCCGTGCTGCTGGCGCTGCTCGGCAGTGCGCTGCTCGGGCCGCTCTACCGGCGGCTGGTGGCGATGCGGCTCAACCGCTCGCTGGCGGCCGGGCTGACCTGCGCCGTCCTGCTGGTGGTGGTCGGCGGCGCCGGATACGTCGTCGTCAGCGCGCTGGTGGACACCGGGGACCAGATCATCGCCTCGCTCAAGGACGCCGGCCAGGGCCTCTCCAAGAACTTCGGTGTGGCCGGTGCGTCGCTCGGCGACCTGGCCTCCAACGCCAAGAGTCTGGTCGCCAGGTTCGGCGGCGAGGCGGCCTCCGGGCTGCTGGCCGGGGTCAGCGTCGTCGGCCAGTTCATCGCCGCCGCGGTCCTCGCCCTGCTGCTGACGTTCTTCTTCCTCCGCGACGCGGACAAGGCCGTCCGCGCGCTGCACGACTGGGCGCCCGGCAATTCGGGCCCCCAGCTCGAACGGATGGCCCGCCGCGGCTTCCAGGCCATACAGGGCTTCATGCGCGGCACCACCTTCATCGCGCTGATCGACGCCCTCTGCATCACCGTCGGCCTGCTGATCCTCAAGGTGCCGGGTGCCCCGGGCCTGGGCGCACTGGTCTTCGTCGGCGCGTACATCCCCTACCTCGGCGCCTTCATCTCCGGCGCGGTGGCGATCCTGGTCGCGTTCGCCGACCGGGGCTTCGTGATCGCGCTGTGGGCGCTCGGCGTCGTCCTCGCCGTCCAGGTGCTGGAGGGCCACGTCCTGCAGCCGATGATCCAGAGCCGTACGGTCCAGATGCACCCGGCGACGGTGATGCTGGCGATCACGGCCGGCGCGAGCGTGGCCGGCATCCTCGGCATGCTGCTGTCCGTCCCGCTGACCGCCGCGGTCTCCGGCGTCCTGCACGAACTGCGCAAGCACTACGCGGCGGGTTCGGACTCCGGCTCGGGCTCCGCCAGCTCCGGCGACACCGGGCCCAGCGCGTCCCCCGCGTCCTCGTAGAGCTCGAACCACGTCGACTTGCCGTCCCCGCGCGGATCCACGCCCCACGCCCCGGCCAGCAGCTCCAGCAACACCAACCCCCGTCCCGAGGAGGCCAGTTCGCCCGGGCTACGGCGGTGCGGCAGCTCGTCGCTGCTGTCGGAGACGTCGACCCGGACCCGGCGGGCGCCCCGCTCCCCGGAGATCTCGGCGACCAGCAGCGCGTCCCCGTCGGTGTGCAGCAGGACGTTGGTGACCATTTCGGAGACCATCAGCACCGCCGAGTCGACCTGGTCCGGGTCGGCCCAGTCGTGCAGCACCTCGCGGACCTGCCGGCGCGCCTCGGCTATCCGCTGCGGTTCGGCCTGGGCCACGGAGAGCGCGGTGCGCCGTACGGGCTGCTGCGCCAGCAGTCCTCCGGTGCCGACACCGCAGCTGCCGCCCTCACGGGACAGCAGCAGAAGGGCGATGTCGTCCTCGCGGCGGTCCACCAGCGGCCCGGTGGTGTGGTGCGAGGGGGGTCCGTGCACGGCCTGGACCAGGGCGTCGGCCAGCCGCTCCAGATCCCCGTCGTCGGCGCCGACCTCGTGCGACTCGATGATGCCGCGCAGCCGCGACCACCCGGTCTCCAGGTCGTGCCCGCCGGTCTCGATCAGCCCGTCGGTGCAGACCATCATCGTCTCGCCGGGCTCCAGGACGAGCCGGGTGGTGGGGTAGTCGGTGTCCGGGACGATGCCCAGCGGCAGCCCGCCCGCGGTCGGCCGGATCAGCATCGTTCCGTCGCACAGCCGGATCGCCGGGTCGGGGTGACCGGCCCGGGCGATGTCCAGCAGCCCGGTCGACGGGTCCACCTCGATGTACAGACAGGTGGCGAACCGCTGGTCCTCGCCGTGCCCGCGGAACTCCGTGGCATTGATCCCGGCCAGGAACCGCGACGCCCGCGAGAGCACCGCGTCCGGGTGGTGCCCCTCGGACGCATAGGCCCGCAGCGCGATCCGCAGCTGCCCCATCAGGCCCGCGGCCCGTACGTCATGGCCCTGCACGTCCCCGATGACCAGCGCGATCCGGCCCGACGGCAGCGGGATCATGTCGTACCAGTCGCCGCCCACCTCCAGGCCCCCGCCGGTCGGGACGTAGCGCGCCGCGACCGTCATCCCCGGGATGTCCGGCTGCACCGTCGGCCGCATGCTGCGCTGCAGCCCCAGCGCCAGCTCCTGTTGCTCTTCCTGCATCCCGGCCCTGGCCAGCGCCTGCGCCAGCATCCGGGCGACGGTGGTCAGCACCGAGCGTTCGTCGGGCGTGAAGGCGACCGGCTCGGCGAACCCCGCCATCCAGGCACCGATCGTCCGACCCGCGTTGACCAGCGGCAGGAACGCCCAGGACGTCCGGCCGAAGCGGGCGGCCAGCGGCCAGGTGGCCGGGTAGCGGCCGCGGTACTCCTCGGGCGTGGGCAGATAGATGGCCCGGCCGGTGCGGATCACCTCCGCGGCCGGGTACTCCGTCTCCAGCGGCATGTCGAGGAAGGGCTGCTCGTCGCCGGGCCGGTGCCCGTGGTGGCCGATGACCGACACCCGGTCGCCCTCGATCCCGAAGACCGCGAGGCCGTCCGGCATGAAACCGGGCATCGACAGCCCGGCGGCCACCCGCAGCACCTCGGCGGTGGACCGGGCCTCGGCCAGCGCCCGCCCCGCGTCCAGCAGGAAGGCCTCGCGCGAGCGGCGCCAGTCGCCGGTGATCGGGGTGTGTGCGGCGGAGGTGCCGGGCAGCGGCTCGGGCACCTCCTGGAGGGTGCCGACCAGCTCGAAGTCACCGTCGACCATGCGGGGCCGGGAACGGGTGCGGACCAGCCGCAGCACCCGCCCCTGCTCGTCGACGACCCGCAGCCGGGCCTCGGCCAGCGTCTCCTCGGCGACCGCGAGCTGCACGATGCCGTTGATCTCGGCGAAGTCGACGGGATGAAAACGGGAACGCACCGCCGCCTCGGTCAGCTCCACCGGCTCGGCCGGCAACCCGAGCAGCCGGGCCGCCTCGGCATCGAGGCTCACCCGTCCCGTGGCGTTGTCCCAGTGCCAGAGGCCGGTCGCGATGGCAGCCAGGAGGTCCTTGGTGCGCATTGCCTCACTTTAGGGGCGTTTGCCGGAGGTCGACCAGAGAACGGATGTGACCCTCGTCCCAGTCACCCGCTCCCGGTGCACCCCGGTGATCGCGCCGGAATCGTGCCGGGAACCCGCCGGGAACCGCTGATGCGTATATGTCAACGAAGTGCCGGGGCCGGGGCGGTAACCTGGAGCGGTTATGTCAATCCTGGGGTGGCCTTTCGGGTGATCCACGGGGAGAGCGGCCGGGCGTCCGCACCGGATCCCGACCCCCCGCCCCCCTCCCGACAACTCCTCACCTCGACACTCGCGACGACTTGGATGAGCGATGCACCGGTACCGGTCCCATAACTGCGGCGAGCTCCGAGCCGCGGACGTCGACACCGACGTACGCCTCAGTGGCTGGCTGCACAATCGACGTGACCTGGGCGGCATCCTCTTCATCGATCTGCGCGACCACTACGGTCTCGTCCAGCTCGTGGCCCGCCCCGGCACCCCCGGCGCCGAGGCGCTGGACAAGCTGACGAAGGAGACGGTCGTCCGCGTCGACGGCAAGGTCGTCTCGCGCGGCGCCGAGAACGTCAACCCGGAGCTGCCCACCGGCGAGATCGAGATCGAGGTCACCGAGGTCGAGGTCCTGGGCGCGGCCCAGCAGATCCCGTTCACGATCAACACGGACGACGGCGTCAACGAGGAGAAGCGCCTGGAGTACCGCTTCCTCGACCTGCGTCGCGAGCGGATGCACCGCAACATCATGCTGCGCTCGGCGGTCATCGCGTCCATCCGCCAGAAGATGACCGCCCTCGGCTTCAACGAGATGGCGACGCCGATCCTCAGCGCCACCTCCCCGGAGGGCGCCCGCGACTTCGTCGTGCCGTCCCGCCTGCACCCGGGCAAGTTCTACGCGCTGCCGCAGGCCCCGCAGCAGTTCAAGCAGCTGCTGATGATCTCGGGCTTCGACCGGTACTTCCAGATCGCCCCGTGCTTCCGCGACGAGGACGCCCGCGCCGACCGCTCGCCGGGCGAGTTCTACCAGCTCGACATCGAGATGTCCTTCGTCGAGCAGGAGGACGTCTTCCAGCCGGTCGAGAAGCTGATGACCGAGCTGTTCGAGGAGTTCGGCGGCGGCCGCCACGTCACCTCGCCGTTCCTGCGCATCCCGTTCCGCGAGGCGATGCTGAAGTACGGCTCCGACAAGCCGGACCTGCGTGCCCAGCTGGAGCTCGTCGACATCACCGACGTCTTCGAGGGCTCGGAGTTCAAGGCGTTCGCGGGCAAGCACGTCCGTGCGCTGCCGGTGCCGGCCGTGCAGGACCAGCCGCGCAAGTTCTTCGACCAGCTCGGCGACTACGCGGTCCAGCAGGGCGCCAAGGGCCTGGCCTGGGTGCGCGTCGGCGAGGACGGCTCCCTGTCCGGCCCGATCGCCAAGTTCCTCACCGAGGAGAACGTCAAGGTCCTCACCGAGCGCCTCGGCCTGGAGGCCGGTCACGCGGTCTTCTTCGGCGCGGGCGAGTTCGACGAGGTCTCGAAGATCATGGGCGCGGTCCGCGTCGAGGCCGCCAAGCGCGCCGGCCACTTCGAGGAGAACGTCTTCCGCTTCTGCTGGATCGTCGACTTCCCGATGTACGAGCGGGACGAGGAGACCGGCAAGATCGACTTCTCCCACAACCCCTTCTCGATGCCCCAGGGCGGCATGAAGGACCTGGAGGAGAAGGACCCGCTGGACATCCTGGGCTGGCAGTACGACATCGTCTGCAACGGCGTCGAGCTGTCCTCCGGCGCGATCCGTAACCACGAGCCGGACATCATGATCAAGGCCTTCGAGATCGCCGGCTACGACCGTGAGACCGTCGAGGAGAAGTTCGCGGGCATGCTCCGCGCCTTCCGCTTCGGCGCCCCGCCGCACGGCGGTATCGCCCCCGGCGTCGACCGCATCGTCATGCTGCTCGCGGACGAGCCGAACATCCGGGAGACCATCGCGTTCCCGCTGAACGGCAACGCGCAGGACCTGATGATGGGCGCGCCCACCGAGCTGGAAGAGGCCCGGCTCAAGGAGCTCAGCCTCAACATCCGCAAGCCGCAGGTGAAGTAGCCGCCACCGGCCGGGGCCGGAGCCGGCTCCCGCCGGGCCGCAGGGGCGGTGTTTCACGTCGTTCGTTTCACGTGAAACACCGCCCCTCGCCATGTCGCGACCCGGCGCCCCGGCCGTGCACCGCGCGCGGCGCCCTGTGCTCCAACCGCACCACACATGTGGCCGGGCGCACGCCACCCCCGCAGGGTGGTGCCCATGCAGCAAGCCAGCCTCCTCCCCGGCCCGACCGGACTGGGCCCGCGGGTCCACCCGACGCGCCCCGCACCGGGCAGCGATCTGCGGTGGCTGATCACCGTCGCCGCCGTCTTCACCGCCGGGCAGCTCTACTTCGCCGTCGCCACCCCCGGCCTGGGATGGGACGAGACGGTCTACGTCAGCCAGGTCGACCCGCACACCCCGGCCGCGTACTTCAGCGCACCCCGCGCCCGCGGCGTCACCCTCCTCCTCGCCCCGGTCGTCTTCTTCACGACCTCGGCCCCCGCGCTGCACTGCTACCTCGCGCTGCTCTCCGGCGCCGGGCTCCTGCTCACCATGTGCGTCTGGCGGCGCCTGCTGCCGCCACCCGTCCCCGCGCTCGGCGGTGCGCTGTTCGCCGGCCTGTGGGTCACCCTCTTCTACGGCCCGCAGGCCATGCCCAACCTGTGGGTCGGCTACGCCGCGCTCACCGCCACCGGCTGCTTCCTCCTCGCGGTGCGCCAGCCGCCCGTACAGCTGGCTCCGACGGCCGGCCGGGGCGCGGCCACCGGCCTCGCCGCCGCGGTGGCACTGGTCGCGCTGATGCGTCCCACCGATGCGGTGTGGCTGGCCGTTCCGCTCTTCCTGGCCGGGCTCGTCGTACCGGCCTGGCGCCGGTCCACCGTCCTGCTCGCCCTCCCGGTCGGCCTCGCCCTCGGCTGCGCCGAGTGGATCATCGAGGCGTACGTCTCCTACGGCGGCTTCCCGGCCCGGCTGAGGCAGGCCGCGGAGATCCAGGGCGGCCTCGGCTGGCACCCGTCCTTCGCCGACCACGCCCGCGCGCTCCAGGGCAAGACCCTGTGCCGCCCCTGCCACCTGGCCTGGGACCATCCGGTGGCGGCGGCATGGTGGTGCGCGCTTCCGCTGGCCGTGGCCGGCGCGGTCTGGTCCGCGGTCCGCGCCCGCGAACCCGGCGGCCCGCTGCACCGCTACGGACCGGTGTGGCCGCCCGGCCACGGACCGCACTCCGGCCGGCGCGACGGCCTCTGGCTCGACCCCGTACGGCTGGGCAGCCTCGTCCTGGACTCGGCCCGCGCCGACCGCCTCGGCACGGGCGGGGTGGGCCAGCGGGACGGGCAGACCTGGCCGACCCTCCGCCTCCACGACCCCGACGGCTCGCTGCACCGCTACGGCGCGGCACCCGTCGTGCTCCCGTCCCTGATCGGCCTCTGCCTCGCCGCCCCCTACCTCCTGGCGGTCGACTACGCCGCCCCGCGCTTCCTGCTGCCCGCGTACGCGCTGCTGATGATGCCCGCCGCCTGGTTCCTGTGCCGGCTGGTCCTGCTCCCACGCCGCCGGCACGCCCCGGCGGTGGCCCTGCTGATCGTCGCGCTGCTGGGGCACGAGGCGGTCCAGCTGGCGATCCTGCACAAGATGCAGCGCGGAACCGTACGCGCCCAGAACGACATCGGCCGGATCGTCCGCACCCTGCGCACCGCCGGTCTGCGGCCGCCGTGCGCCGTCAGTGGCGAGGAGGCCGTCCGGGTCGCCTACCAGGCCGGCTGCGCGTCCCGCCAGCCCGCGGGCCACGACGCCAGCATCACGCCCACCGCCCTGGCCCGGCTCGGCACCCGCCGCCCCGCCGCCATCCTCCTCGCGGCCGGCCACCGGCCCCCGCACTACGCCCGCGGCTGGCGCAAGGCCCCCCTCCCCCGACCCCCGGCCTGAAGGCGCTGACCGCCTACGTCTCACCGGGCACGAAGCCCTGAGACACCCCAGGCCGCCCGCTCCTCCACACACGTGCGCCCGTCCCACCCCTCAGGGGCGGAACGGGCGCAAAGGCGGCAGGACCGGCCGGCCGTCCGGTGTTTCGGAGGATTAACCCTCCGCACCACCGAAACGCTCCCGGTACGAGTCCAGGTCCTCCTCGGTGATCTTCGCGAAGAGCACCGGCGGCACCGTGAACGGCGTCCCCGCGGGCACCGACGCCAGCGCCTTCGCCTCGTCCTGCGAGACCCACACGGCAGTGTCGTCCGCCAGCGCGAACGCACTCCGCATCGCCTTCGCCGACGCCGGGATGAACGGCTCGGAGACCACCGCGTACAGGTGGATCAGGTTCATCGCGGTGCGCAGCGTCAGGGCCGCCGCGTCCTTGTCGGTCTTGATCTCCAGCCAGGGGCCTTCTCCTCCAGGTAGGAGTTGCCCGCGCTCCACAGGGCGCGCAGCGAGGCCGACGCCTTGCGGAACTGCAGCGCCTCCATGTGGCCCTCGTACTCGGCCAGCAGCCCGGCGATCTCCTCGCCCAGCTTCTGCTCCGCGGCACCGGCCTCGGCACCCGCCGGGACCTCGTCGCCGAACCGCTTGCGGGAGAACGACAGCACCCGGTTGACGAAGTTGCCGAGCGTGTCCGCGAGGTCCTTGTTCACCGACGACGAGAACAGCTCCCAGGTGAAGGAGGTGTCGTCCGACTCCGGCGCGTGGGCCATCAGGAAGTAGCGCCAGTAGTCGGCCGGCAGCAGCTCCAGCGCCGCGTCCGTGAAGACGCCCCGGCGCTGCGAGGTGGAGAACTTCCCGCCGTAGTAGTTCAGCCAGTTGAAGGCCTTGAGGAAGTCGACCTTCTTCCACGGCTCGCGGGTCCCCAGCTGCGTCGCCGGGAACATCACGCTGTGGAACGGCACGTTGTCCTTGGCCATGAATTCCGTGTAGCGGACGTCCTCGGCCTCGTACCACCACGACTTCCAGTCGCGGTTCTCCGGGTCGGCGTCCGCCCACTCCTTCGTCGCGCCGATGTACTCGATCGGCGCGTCGAACCAGACGTAGAAGACCTTGCCCTCGGCCGCCAGCTCCGGCCACACGTCCGCCGGGACCGGAACACCCCAGTCCAGGTCACGGGTGATCGCCCGGTCCTGCAGGCCCTCGGTCAGCCACTTGTGCGCGATCGACGACGCGAGGGTCGGCCACTCCTTGCTGCCGTTGCCCTCCAGCCAGCCCTCGACCTCGTGCTGCAGCTTCGACTGGAGCAGGAACAGGTGCTTGGTCTCCCGCACCTCCAGGTCACCGCTGCCGCTGATCGCCGACCGGGCGTCGATCAGGTCGGTCGGGTCCAGCACCCGGGTGCAGTTCTCGCACTGGTCGCCGCGCGCCTTGTCGTAGCCGCAGTGCGGACAGGTGCCGACGATGTAGCGGTCGGGCAGGAAGCGCTCGTCGGCGATCGAGTAGACCTGCCGGATGGCCCGCTCCTCGATGAAGCCGTTCTCGTGCAGCTTGCGCGCGAAGTGCTGCGTGAGCTCGACGTTCTCCGGCGAGGAGCTCCGCCCGAAGTAGTCGAAGCGCAGCCCGAAGCCCTCGTAGATCGCCTTCTGCTTCTCGTGCTGCTCGCCGCAGAACGCGTCGACCGACTGGCCGGCCTCCTTCGCCGCCAGCTCGGCCGGCGTCCCGTGCTCATCCGTCGCACAGATGTAGAGCACGTGCTGCCCCGCTGCCGCAGGTACCGGGCATACACGTCGGCCGGGAGCATGGACCCCACCATGTTGCCCAGGTGCTTGATCCCGTTGATGTACGGAAGGGCGCTGGTGATGAGGTGTCGAGCCATTGCCGGCTGCTCCCAAGTCGCTACGGTGAGTGAGGATTTGCTTTACGGAACGTCAATATCGTACTGGACGGGGTGGGGGTGCCCGCGCGGCTGTTTTTGCAGTGCGGACAGTGCCCGCGGCGGCTGATCACCGGGCGCATCACCGGGTGATCTTCGGGGCTGCCGGAGCGATGCGCGCGTCGGCGCAATGCCAAGCGGCCGCGGCCGGGCCGTGGGGCCCGGCCGCGGCCGGTGGGGGTCGCGTGGAGGAGGGGCGTCAGCTGTCCTTGAGGACCTTGGCGGTGCGGGCCTCGGTGAGCCACTCGGGGAACTCGACCATGAGCTGCTGGTAGAGCTCGTCGTGGGAGAGGCTGCGGGGGTCGCGGCCGGCGTGGAAGAAGCCGGCGTTGTCGACCGCGCGCTTTTCCGGAACGGTCAGGTCGTCGAGCTTGCGCAGGAAGTCGAAGCCCTTGGCCTCCGGGTCGCCGAAGCCGATGAACTGCCAGAAGATGGGCAGCTTCGCGGCTTCGCAGAGTGCCTTTTCGGCGGCCGGCTTGGAGGTCGGGGCGCCGTCGGTCTGGAAGATGACGAAGGCCGGGGCGGTGCTGCCGGACTTCTTGTAGTGCTCGACGACGGCGTTGACGGCCCAGTGGTAGTTCGTGCGCCCCATGTGGCCGAGGCCGGCGTGCAGTTCCTCGATGCGGCCCTCGTAGTGCGCGAGGTCCAGATCGGCGGTGCCGTCGATGTCGGTGGAGAAGAAGACGACGGGCACGGTGGCCGCGTCGTCGAAGTGCGCGGAGAGGGCCAGGGCCTGCTCGGCGAGATTCTGGACCGTGCCGTCCTTGTAGTAGTTGCGCATCGACCCGGAGCGGTCGAGGACGAGGTAGACGACGGCGCGCTGGGTGGTGAGGCCGTGCTTCTCCAGGGTGGCGCCGGCGGCGGCGTGGAGGGGGAGGAGGCCGGCGGGGATCTTCCCCTCCGGGGCGGGCACGGCCTCGGCGTCCGTCGTGGCCGCCGGCTCCGGGGTGGCCTCGGGCTCGGGGGTGGTCTCGGCCTCCGGGTCCGCTTCGGTCGCCGGCTCCGGTGCGGCTTCGGCCTTCGGCGCGTCCGCGGCCTTGTCGTCGTCCTTGTCGTCGTCCTTGGCCTCGGCCTCCGCAGCGTCCTCCGCCTTCGGGGCCGTCGCGGTCTCCGCCTCGGGCTCGGTCTCCGCCTCGGGCTCGGCCGCCGGGGTCTCGGCTGCCGGCTCCGGCGTCACGTCCTGCACCGGCTCCGGCTCCTGCACCGGCTCGGCCTTGGCCTCGGGCTCGACCTGGACCTCGGCCTCGGGCTCGGCCTCGACCTTGGCCTCGACCTTGGCCTCGACCTCGGCCTCGGGCTCGGCCTTGGCCTCCGGCTCGGCCTGCTCGTCGGCCTGCGGCTCGGGCGCCACGGGTTCGGCGTCCGCCTGGGCCGCGGGTTCGGCGTCCGCCTGGGCCGCCGGTTCCGTGTCCACCCGGGCCGCCGGTTCGGCATCCGTCTTGGCCGCCGGTTCGGTGATCGCCTCCGCCTCAGGGGTGGACTGCGATTCGGGGGCGGTGGACGGCTCCGGCTTGGTGGCCGGGGCCGGGTTGTCGAAGGCCTGGCTCACGAGGTCGGAGGCGGCGGTGTCGGAGGCGGCGATGTCCGCCTCGGGGGCGTGTGCCTCGGCCTTGTCGTCGTCCTTGGCCTCGGGCTCTTCCGCGTTCTCCCGTACGGGCGGCTCCGCGCGGTCCACCGGTGAGCCCTGGGCGGGCAGGGTGGCGGTCGTCGGGGCCGGGTTGGTGGCCGGGGGCTCGGTGGGGGCCGTGCGGGCGGCCGGGACCTCGGCCTCGGCGGGCTTGTCGGACGGCTTGGGGGACTTGGGGGACGCGGCCGGGGTGGACTCCTCGCGGGCCTCCGGGATGGTCGCGGACTCCGGGGTGCCGGCGCTGTTCTGTGCCGCGCCGGTTTCTTCACGGGTCGCCTTGGAGCGACCGAAAGCGTTGCGCAGCAGACTCCGAATGCCCATCGGCGAACCTCTCTTGCGTGTGGTGGGTGCGGTGCGGCGTATGTCCGTGAAGCACGGACATGTCCCTGACCAGGACGGATACGTAAGCGTAGCGGCCGGGAGCGGCCTCATCGTGGGACCCTGCGGCTCGTGTGGTGGGCCATCCGTGGGCCATCCGGGGGCCATCCAGGGCGAACCGGGTGCCGGTCGGGTTTCGGCCGGGGCCGGTGTGACATCGCTGTGGCACGGCGCCGGGATATCACATCCGTGAAGACAGGACGTGGGGACGGGGCGTGGAGGCCGTGAGGGAGGGGGAGTTGGTCTGGACCTGTGTGGATGCGAGGGCTCTCCGGGTGTCCTCCGGGGTGCTCGCACATCACGCCGCGGAAACGATGTGGCAAGAGGTAAGTAAGAACTGGGTCGTTCAGGTATCCGATGCGCAGGTGTGCCCGTCTTCTCCGGTGACCATTGTCCGGAGCCGCCCGTTGTGCCTTAGGCGGCCGTAAGAAGGCAAGAACCCTTCCGAGGGTGACGGGAGATGTGGGCGCATGGGGCTGACCAGTCAGTCGCTCGAATACACGGTGATCGTGCTGGCGGTTGCCTGCGTGGCCGCCACGGTGTGGCTGTGGCCCCGGCTGTCGCGGCGCGGGATCGGACCCGTCCTGGGCAGGTTGGGCGCCATCGTGGTCACCCAGGTGTCCATCGTGTGCGCGCTCGCGCTCGCCGTGAACACGAACTTCGAGTTCTACGGCAACTGGGACGAGTTGCTGGGCAACAACGAGAAGGCGCCGCCGGTGGCCGTGAGCCAGGGCGGCGGGCAGTACGCGTCGGTCGGGAACATGAAGGCCGGGCTGATCCAGCCGGCCGGTCCTCAGGGGCTCGACCGGGTGACCGGTCTGCCCAAGGGGCCCGCCAACAAGGTCGGCAAGATGGAGTCCGTGCGGATCATCGGGCGCCGTACGCGGGCCATCAACCCCGGATTCGTCTACCTGCCGCCGCAGTACTTCCAGCAGCAGTACCGCCGGCAGCGGTTCCCCGTCATGGTCGTGATCAGCGGCTACCCGGGCGGGATCATGAACCTCGCGCAGCATCTGCAGGTGCCGCAGAACGCCGGCCGGCTGATCGCGCAGGGACGGATGCAGCCGACCGTGATCGTGATGGTGCGGCCGACGATCGCGCCGCCGCGCGACACCGAGTGCGTGGACGTGCCGGGCGGGCCGCAGGCGGAGACGTTCTTCACCAAGGACCTGCCGGACGCGATGAAGTCGACGTACCGGGTGGGTCATGACCCCAGCGCCTGGGGCGCGTTCGGGTACTCGTCGGGTGGCACCTGCTCGCTGCAGCTCGCGATGCGCAACCCGAAGGTGTACACCTCGGCGGTCTCGCTCTCGGGCGACTACGCGATCAAGGACGACCTGACCACCGGCAGCCTGTTCGGCGCCGGTCCGGAGGGTGCCCAGCGAGAGCGCGAGCACGATCTGCTGTGGCGGCTGAAGCACCTGCCCGCGCCGCAGGTCTCCACGCTGGTCGCCAGCAGCCGTAAGGGCGAGGCCGATTACGGCGCCACCATGCAGTTCATCCACGCGGTCAAGGCGCCGATGACGGTGGACTCGATCATCCTGCCGCAGGGCAGCCACCAGTTCACGACCTGGCGGCGCGAGGTCGTGCCGGCCATGGAGTGGCAGAGCCAGCAGCTGACGTTCCCGCAGGACACCGTGCCGCTGCCGGCGCAGCGCAAGCCGGGCGCGAAGGTCGGCCAGGGCGGCGCCCCGGCGAAGCCGACCGGGCCGTCCAAGGCGCCGGCCGGGACCACCGATGACAAGGGCCGCCGACGGGTGGAGGCCGAGCGGCCGCAGGGCTGAGCGCGCCCCAACCCGCAGCCGAACAACGGTAGTTGTAGCCGTGAGCCCGGTCCCGAGAAGGGGCCGGGCTCACGGCGTTCCCGGAACCGCCGGCGTCCCCGCGGCGGTACCGGCGTCGGCCGCTACGGCCGGTACACCATCCCCGGCTCCGGCTTCGCCGGGGAGAGCAGCTGGGAGACCGTGACGATCGTGTAGCCGCGCTTCTTCAGTTCCTTGAGGATGTCCGGGACGGCCGGGACCGTGCCCGGGTAGATGTCGTGCAGCAGGATGATGCCGTCGCGTTCGGTCTGTTCCAGCACCCGCTTGGTGATCAGCGCCGAGTCGTTGGTCTCGTAGTCCTTGGCGGTCACGCTCCACAGGGGTGCGGAAGTGCTTCGGCATGCGGGGCTCTTTTCGGGGCTCTCTCGGGGTGCTCTCGGGCGGGCAGTGGTGAGGGGTACGGGGCAGCCCGGATACGGGTGGCTACCGCCCCTCCGGGACTATGCACACGCAGTACACACTCGATGTATACATGCGGTGGAGAGAGCTCCGGGCGCGAACCCCGGGGCACGATCGGACGCGTCCGCCGCGACACTCCGACCCCGCCGGGGTGGACTCGTACCGTGACCGCACCGTCGCCGGACGACTGTCTGGCCCGTAACGAGTGGATCTGCGGCGACTACCTGTCCACGCGCCGGCAGATCCTGCTCGACGCGGTCCTCCAGCACCTTCAGTTGACCGTCGTCTCGGTGGCGCTCGGGCTGCTGGTCGCGGTGCCCCTGGCGCTGCTGGCCCGGCGGTGGCGGTGGACGGTCGGCCCGGTCCTCGGTGTGACCACGGTCCTCTACACGATCCCGTCGCTGGCGATGTTCTCGCTGCTGCTGCCGGTCTACGGGCTGTCCGCCACGCTCGTCGTGGTCGGGCTGGCCCTGTACTCGCTCACCCTGCTCGTACGGAACCTGCTGGCCGGGCTGAACGGCGTACCCGCCGAGGCCAGGGACGCCGCCCGCGGCATGGGCTACGGCCCGCTGCGCCAACTGCTCACCGTCGAACTGCCGCTGGCCGTGCCCGCCGCGATGGCCGGACTGCGGATCGCGACGGTCTCGGCGGTGGCGCTCACCACCGTCGGCGCGATCGTCGGCTACGGCGGACTCGGCAACCTCATCTACGCGGGGATGAACTCCTTCTTCAAGGCACAGGTGCTCACCGCGTCCGTGCTGTGCGTCCTGATCGCGATCGTCTTCGACCTGCTGCTGCTCGGCGCGGAACGGCTGCTCACGCCCTGGCGGCGGGCGGGCCGTACGGCGCGGGGGCGGCGGGCAGGGCGGCGGGGCCGCGCCGCCGGGCACCCGCGGCCGGTCGCGGCGGCGTCGGGACGGCGGACGTGAACACCCTCGCCGCGGTCTGGGACTGGCTGACCACCGGCGCCAACTGGTCGGGGGAGAACGGCGTCTGGCACCGCCTCCTCCAGCACCTCGTCCTCACCGTCTCCTGCCTGGTCATCAGCGCGCTGATCGCACTGCCCGTCGCGCTGACCCTCGGTCACCTCGGGCGTGGCGGGGCGCTGGCCGTCAACCTCGCCAACGTCGGCCGTGCCGTCCCGACCTTCGCCGTGCTGGTCCTGCTGCTGCTCACGCCCCTCGGCCGGCACGGGCAGTGGCCGACGGTCATCGCGCTGGTGCTGTTCGCGGTGCCGCCGCTGCTGACCAACGCGTACGTCGGGATGCGTGACGTGGACCGGGACGTGGTGCGGGCCGCGCGGGGCATGGGGATGACCGGGGCGCAGCTGGTGTGGCGGGTCGAGGTGCCGCTCGCCTTCCCGCTCGTCCTGACCGGTGTGCGGATCGCCGCGGTCCAGCTCGTCGCGACCGCCACGCTCGCCGCGCTGGTGGGTGGCGGCGGGCTCGGCCGGATCATCACCGCGGGGTTCAGCCTCGCCAGCACCCCACAGGTGGTCGCAGGTGCGGTGCTGGTCGCGGTGTTCGCCCTGCTGATGGAGGCCGGGTTCGAGCTGGTCGAACGGTATGCGCCGGGCGGCTGGGCGCGGGGGCGGGGCCGGTGAGGGCCGGGGCGGCCGCCGCCCTGATGGCGCTGGGCCTGGTCGCGCTGCCGGTGCTCGCCGGCTGCGCCACCGGCCCTCCCTGGAGACCCGTTCTCAGATCACCGCCTCGCCGGGGGACAGCCGCGATCTGGCGATCGGCTCGGCCGGCTTCACCGAGAGCGAGCTGCTCGCCCAGATGTACGCCGCGCTGCTCGACCACGCCGGGTACCGCACCCACGTCCTCACCGTCGGCAACCGCGAGCTGTACGAACCGGCGCTGGAGGCCGGGCAGATCGACGTCGTGCCCGAGTACGCGGCCACCTTCGCGGACTGGCTGAACGCCAAGGCGCACGGCTCCAAGGCGCCGCCGGTGGCCTCGCCCGACCTCGGGGTGACACTGCGCGCACTGCACCGGCTGGCCGGGCCCCGCGGGCTGACCGTGCTCCCGGCCGGCCGGGCCGTGGACCAGAACGCGTTCGCGGTGAGCGCCGCGTACGCCCGCAAGCACCACCTCAAGACGCTCAGCGACCTGGGCCGCGCCAAACTGCCGGTACGCCTCGCGGCGGGCGAGGAATGCGTGCAACGGCCCTTCTGCGCCCCGGGGTTGCGGAAGACGTACGGGATCAACGTCACCGCCATCGACCCCAAGGGCGTCGGCACCACCCCCGCCAAGCAGGCCGTGCAGAACGGGCAGGACCAGATGGTGCTGACCACCAGCACCGACGCGACCCTGGCCCAGTTCGGGCTGGTGGTGCTCACCGACGACAAGAAGCTGCAGAACGCCGATTACGTGCTGCCCGTCGTCAACCGGTCCCGCGCGGGCAGCGCCCGGCCGGCCGCCGCGCTCAACCGTCTCAACAAGGTCCTGACCACGGCTGACCTGGCCCATCTCAACGAGCAGGTGGACAGCTGGCGACGGTTGCCGGCGGATGTGGCGCGTCACTACCTGCAGGAGAAGGGGCTGCTGCCGAAGGGCTGAGGCGGGCGGCGACGGCAGGGTGTTTCACGTGAAACCGGCACCCTCTCCGCGACCGCGCCGTTTCACGTGAAACAGCCGGCCGTGCCTGCGCGTGGCCGTGCCTCACTCCGTCGGTACCGAGTCCACCCTCGCCCGGTCCCGCGGCACCCCCCGCTCGTCCGAGTCGATGGTGCGGCGCAGCGCCTCGTGCAACTTGGTCGGGGTGAGGACGCCGAGGAAGCGGTGGCCGTCCAGGACCGCGATCCAGCCGGCGTCGTGTTTGAGCATCTCGCTGAACGCGGCCTTCAATGTGCCGGTGAACGGTACCCACGCCTCCATCCGGCGGGCGTGCCCGGCGACCGTGCCCGCGGCGCCGGCCAGTTCCTCGGTGCCCACCCAGCCGTGCAGTTCGCCGTCCTCGTCCAGCACCACCGCCCAGCGGGCGCCCTCGGCCCGCAGTCTCCGCGCCGCCTCGGACGCCGGTTCACCGAGGCGGGCGAACGGCGGGCGTTCGAGGTCGCCGCGGTCGATGCCGGTGACCGACAGCTGCTTCAACGCCCGGTCGGTGCCGACGAATTCGGCGACGTAGGGGGTGGCGGGCGCGCCCAGGACGCTGGCGGGGGTGTCGTACTGCTCGATCCGGCCGGCCCCGTAGACCGCGATCCGGTCGCCGAGCCGGATGGCCTCCTCGATGTCGTGGGTGACCAGCAGCACCGTCTTGTGCATGGTGGCCTGCAACCGCAGGAACTCCTTCTGGAGGCGCTCGCGGACGACCGGATCGACCGCGCCGAACGGCTCGTCCATCAGCAGGACGGGCGGATCGGCGGCGAGGGCTCGGGCGACCCCGACGCGCTGCCGCTGGCCGCCGGAGAGCTGGTCGGGGTAGCGCGGGCCGTAGATGTCCGGGTCCAGGCCCACCAGGTCCAGGAGTTCGGCGGCCCGGGCCCGCGCCTTGGCCCTCTTCCAGCCGGTCAGGAAGGGCACGGTGGCGGTGTTGTCGAGGACGGTCCGGTGGGGGAAGAGGCCGGTCTGCTGGATGACGTAGCCGATCCGGCGGCGCAACTGGACGGGGTCGACACCGGCGATGTCCGCGCCGTCGACGAAGATCCGGCCGCGGGTGGGGTCGATGAGCCGGTTGACCATCATCATGGTCGTCGTCTTGCCGCAGCCGGACGGTCCGACGAGGGTCACCAGCTCGCCCTCCTCGACCTCGAAGGACAGGTCGTCCACGGCGGTGGTGCCGTCCGGATACTGCTTGGTGACGGAGTCGAACCGGATCATTGGCCCATTGAATCCCGCTGCTCGCGCCCCTTCGCGTCATGCGGGCAATCGGGTCACGGGGGCGATCGGGTCCGGCCGCGGCAGCCTCACCGGCCGCCGCCCGGCCGGTCGCACAGCCGGTAGCCGGCGCCCGGCACGGTCTCGATCACCGGTGGGTCGCCGAGCTTGGCGCGCAGCGTGCTGAGCGTGACCCGGACCGCGTTGGTGCGGTAGCTGATGTGCTCCTCCCACACCTCCTCGATCAGATCGTCCCCGCTGACCACCGCGCCCTGGGCGCGCAGCAGGACCTCCAGCACCCCGAACTCCGTGGGGGACAGCGGCAGCGGCCGGCCGTCGCGCAGCGCGAGCCGGCGGCCGGTGTCCACGGCGACCCCGGCCCGCTCGATGACCTGTGGCAGCCCGGGCCCGGTGCGCCGGCCCAGTGCCAGCACCCGGGCGAGCAACTCCTCGTACGCGAACGGCTTGGTGAGGTAGTCGTCGGCGCCGAGGCCCGGCCCCGCCACCCGGTCGTGGACGGTGCCGGACGCGGTGAGCATCAGCACCCGGGTCAGCAGGCCCATTTCCATGACGTGCCGGCAGACGTCGTCGCCGTGCAGCCCGGTCAGCTCGCGGTCCAGGACGAGCACGTCGTACGCGCCGAGCCGCATCTTGGCCAGCGCCGCCCGGCCGTCGTGGGCGATGTCCGCGGCGATCGCGTCGCGGCGCAGGCCGGCAGCGATCGTCTCCGCGAGGAATTCCTCGTCCTCCACCACCAGTACGCGCATGGCGTCATGTGTACCCGAGGGGCACCTTCTCGCACGGTGAACGGCTTCCGCCGCAACGCGGCGGACCGGGGAATTCACCGCGCTGGAGCCGGTCGCGGGAGCCGGTCGGGGCGGCGTACGGCGATGCGGCGGGCCGGAGCCCGGCGAGCGCGCCTGTTCACCGCGGCGGCCGACGGAAGGGGCGGCGCGGCGGTCCCCGGCCGGCGGCATGCTTCGGCCCGGCTGGCGGCATGGCCCGGGGGCCGTACGAGTTGCTTCCGCCGCACCGCCTCTCCTCCTGCCGCGTCCGGCCGCACCGGCGTGCTTACGATCCCCTTCGGCCACCGGTCGGAAGGGTGGAAGGGAACGCCACGATGAGAGCCGTAGCAGTCAGCGCATTCGGTGAACAGCCGCGCCTCATGGATCTGCCGCAGCCCGAACCAGGGCCGGGCGAGGTCCTGGTGCGGCTGTCCGCCGCCGGACTCAACCCGGTCGACTGGAAGATCGCCGACGGCATGTTCGGCGACGCCGTTCCGGTGGCCTTCCCCCTGGTGCTGGGCACGGACGGGGCGGGCGAGGTGCTGGCGATCGGCACCGGCGTCCGGCGGTTCACCGTCGGCGACGCGGTGTTCGGCCAGTTCCAGCGGCCGGAGCGGGGCGGCGGCTCGTACTGCGAACTGGCCCTCGCCGACGAGGACCGCATCGCGCACGCCGCCCGCAGCGTCACCTACGCGACCTCCGCGGCGCTGCCGACGGCCGGCATGACCGCGTACAACCTGGTCGAGGAGACCCGGATCAGTGAGGGCAAGCGGGTGCTGATCGTCGGTGCGACCGGCGGCGTCGGCACCTTCGCCACCCAGCTGGCCGCCGGCCGCGGCGCGGAGGTGATCGCCACCGCCCGCCCGGCCAAGGCCGAGCTGATGCGCACGCTGGGCGCCGCGGAGACCGTCGACCACACCGCGGGCCCGGTCGCCGACCAGGTCCTCGCGGCCCATCCGGACGGCGTGGACGTGCTGATCGACATGACCGGCGGCCCCGCCGAGTTCGCCGAGCTGACCCGGACCGTACGCGACGGCGGCACCGCCGTCTCCCTGATCGGCTCGGCGGACGCGGACGAGCTCACCGAACAGAACCTGCGCGGCTTCAACTTCGTCAACCGCCCCTCGCCGCAGCTCCTGGAGATCCTGGCCGGCCATGTCGACGCGGGCCGGCTGACGGTCCTCGTCGGCCGCGAGGTCCCCCTGGAGGAGGCCCCCGAAGCCCTGGAGGCCAGCCGCACCGGCCGCGCCCAGGGCAAGACCGTCCTGACCGTCTGAGCGACCCGGCCGGGCGTCAGCTCCGCTTCCGCCAGGCCCGGACCGCCGGCGGCCCCGCCGCGGCCAGCACCGCGGTGAGCGTCCCCGCGCCCACCAGCAGCCAGACCCCGGTCCGCAGCGGCCCGGTGAGCGCATCGGCGTACGCCCCGGCGGCGGGCCGGGGAACCATCGCGGGCAGCGCCGCCAGCGTGCGGCCGCGCACCAGCGCCAGCGCCACGGTCAGCAGGGCGGCGGCCGCCGCGCAGCCCGTACCGGCACAGACCAGCGCCCGCCGGCGCCGCCGCACCAGCAGCAGCCCGCCGCCCAGACACAGCGCGGCGGCCGGCGGCAGCAGCAGCGCCCCCCTGCGGACGACCTCGTAACCGGCCCGGATCCGCGGGACGTCGGGGGCCTTGAGCAGCACGATCTCCACCCCGGACCGCGGCACCCGGCGGAGCAGGTCCAGCCCCATGCCGTTGTGCGCCACCTGACGGCGGACCCGTTCCACGACGGGGGTCAGATCGAGTGTGACCGGGGCGCGGGGATCGGCGGGGGCGGCGAGGCTGCCGTCCAGCGTCCGGTGCGCGGACCGGTGGACGCCCTTCCACATGTCCGCGAAGCCGCGCCCGGTGACCACCTGCCGCACCTGCTTGGCCACGAACTCCCGGATGCCGCGGGTGAAATGACGGCGCACCGCGGGCCGCCGGGCGGGACTGACGGCCTTCAGCAGCCCGTCGATCCGGACGTGCGCCATCACCGCGTCCGTCACGTCGTCGACCACGGCCTGCTGCACCGCGGCGTTCCCGGCCAGCGGCGCCACCGCCGCCACATAGCCGTCCGTCTCGGTCAGCCGGGACCGCGCCCAGGTGGCGGCCAGGCTCAGCGGCAGCAGCAGCGCCCCCACGACCAGCAGCACCCCGCCGGCCAGCGCGCGCCCCGGCCACCGCACTCCGCCCGGCGGCCCGTCCCCCTCCGTCACCCGCCCGCCCAGGCGTACGGGTGCGCTCGCTGGCATCGCGTCCTGTCCTTTCCTGCACGGCGATCACGGCGACCACCTTCCAGGCAAGTGGGAACGCCCGGCGCCCGCGACCGGGACCGGTGCCAATGGGTGAGCCCGGCCGTGAGCCCGGCTGCCGCGGTGGCCTCAGCCCGCGGAGCCCGCACCGGCCGCCCGCCGGCGGCGCACCACCCGCACCGCCCCCGGCCCGAGCAGCGCCGCGGCCGCGGCGGCCGTCGCCCACCACACCCAGCCACCGCCGCCCGGGTCCTCCGCCCGGGACTCCGGCAGGTCGTCCACATCGCCCGAGCAGGCCACCGGCGCGTAGGAGTCGCCCAGGTACACGCACGCGGTGGCGGCGGCCCGCAGGGTCCCGGGCGCGGCGGTGGCGGCGCCGCCGGGACGGTCACCGAGCACGGCCTCGGCGGTGAACACCTGGATGTCGCGCGCCGGCAGATCGGCCCGCCAGGTGACCTTCCGCTCCTCCGTTCCGCGCCCCTCGACGACGCCGTCGGAAGCGGTCACGGAGGTCGTGGTCGCGGGCATCCGCTGCTCGACCCGGACCCCGTGGACATCATCGGCGCCCAGGTTGTGCACGGTCACGCGGTAGTCGAGCCGCCGCCCCGCCTCGGCGTCGTCGGTCCCGTCGGTCACCGCGACGGTGACGGAGACGGCCGGCGCCGCCTGCGCGACCTGCGGGGCGTACGCGGCGGCGGGCGGTCCGGGGAGCGTGACGACGCAGGTGGCAGCAGCGCACAGCACCGCGCGGACAACGGCG
The DNA here is from genome assembly GCF_026153355.1 of Streptomyces endophytica. Lineage (GTDB taxonomy): Bacteria > Actinomycetota > Actinomycetes > Streptomycetales > Streptomycetaceae > Streptomyces > Streptomyces endophytica. The sequence continues at coordinate 2,087,495 of NZ_CP110636.1, forward strand.
GTCCCCGTGCCGCTCCCCGTCCCGGTCCTCGTGCCGGTTCTCATGCCGGTTCTCATCCCGCCATCGGAGCACCGCGCCGCCCGCGACCGGCGTCATGCGGCCCGCCGCCGCCCCGGGTTCACCCGATTTACCCGGGCGGTCTCAATTCCACGGGTCGGTGAACGACCGGCCGGGCACCGGCTTGGCGATGACCGCCACGGCGATGAAGAAGTTGACCTGGCCGATCGCGAACATCAGGGTGGCGAGCGCCTTGGCCTCGTAGTGTTCCGCTGCCTGGGCGTACAGCTCGTCGGAGACCCGCTCACCGTGGGCGGACGGCTGCAGCGCGGCCTCCACGAGTGCCAGCGCGGCCCGCTCGGCACCGGTGAAGTACGGCGAGTCCTGCCAGGACGCCACCGACGTGATGCGCTCCTCCGACTCCCCGGCCTTGCGCAGGAAGCCCGTGTGCAGGACCGTCAGGTAGGTGCTGCCGACGATCTGGCCCGCACGCAGCTGGACCAGACTGATCGTGGAGCGCGGCACCGAACCGTTGCCGGTGAGCTTGAACAGCGCCCCCGACACCGCCGCCAGCTCGGGTACGAGCTCCGCGGGGTCCTCCGTCATCCGCGGAACCATCGGGATCTCCGCCGTGATCGCACGCGTTTCCATCGCCGTCTCCTTCGGGCTTTCGTGTTGCTGTCACTGCCCTGACGGATCGCGACGGAGAAATGTGACCGCGGCGGGAAAGTCGTTCGGGAAAGCCGTTCGGCCAAGTCGTTCGTGCGGCCGGGACACCGGCCCGGGGGACGGGCGCTAGTGCCGGTGCGGCCACGGCCGGTGCACCGGCCCGTGTGCGTCCTCGCAGTGGTCGGGGGCGGTGGGCGGCTCCGGCTGCGCCCCGGTGCCGGGCCGCGGGCCGAGCGTCAGCACCTCGCCGGCTTCGGCCTGCTCCCCGACGTGATCGACCTGGAGCGTGGCGTGCGTGATGCGGTACTCGCCGCTCAGCAGCTCCTGCAGTCCGCGGCGCACCTTGTGGCAGTCGCCGCCGGGGGCCACCAGGATGTGCGCGGAGAGCGCCGGCTGCCCGGAGGTGATCTGCCAGATGTGCAGGTCGTGCACCTCGACGACCTCGTCCTGGGAGACCAGCCGATCGCCCAGCGCGTCCGGGTCCAGCCCGGCCGGCGCCGCCTCCATGAAGATCCGCCCGGACTCCCGCACCAGCCCCGTACCGGCCCGCAGCATCAGCGCGACGACGACCAGCGTGGCGATCGCGTCGGCCCGTTCGAAGCCCGTGGTCAGCACGACGAGACCGGAGAGCGCGGTGGCCACGAACCCGAACAGGTCGGTGAGGATGTGCTGGTAGGCGCCCTCGACGTTCAGGCTGGAGCGGTTGGCCTTGGACAGCAGCCAGGTGCAGATCAGATTCACCACGATCCCGGAGAGCGCGGTCCACAGGACCATCGCCCCGCCCACCGTGGGCGGCGAGATCAGCCGCTGCACCGCCTCGTACGCCAGCCAGACCGACAGCAGGAGCAGGGTGATGCCGTTGGCCTGCGCGGACAGGATCTCGGCGCGCTTGAGCCCGTACGTGTACCCGCCGCGCGCCGGCCGCGCCGCCAGCCGCATCGCGATCAGCGCCAGCAGGATCGAGACCGCGTCGGTGAGCATGTGGGCGGCGTCCGAGATCAGCGCCAGCGACCCGGCCAGCACACCGATGACGACCTCGACCGCCATATATGCGGTGAGCAGCCCGAGCGCGGCCCGCAGCCACCGCCGGTCGGCGTCCGGCGCCACCCCGTGCGCATGGCTGTGACCGTGCCCGTGACTGTGCGCGTGCCCGCTCATGGCGCTCCTTCCTCCGGTCCCTTCCTTGCGAAGCAAACAGCACTTCGGCAAAAGATCCAAAGGCTGCACCGGTGACCGTTGTCATTACCGTCGAACGGCGTATCGTGCCTGGTCAGAGCGGTGCGAGACCGAACGGCCCGGGCTCCTGAACGGACCCCGACCGTCCGGTCCGCGTGGTGTCAGTCGCCGCGGTGGAACGTCGGGATGCAGATGGTTTCCGAGGCGCTCCTGCCGGCCGCGGCGACCATCGGTCGTTCGGCGGCGGTGGGCTGTGCCGCCGCCGCGGACTGCGCGCCAAGGGTCTGCAGGCCCAGCGTGGCCGCCATCGTGCCGGCGGTGATGACTGCCGCAGTCATTCCGGCACGCTTCAGATAAATGGTCAACTTCCGTCCCTGTAGAGGCTGTGGAAAAGGTCGAAGGGAGAGGAGTTGACCATGGAAGAAGCGCACAAGGCAAACGAAAACCAATCGGTAACTTTCGAAAAGCGCAGATAGGTGGCAATTCGCCTCACGAACCGATGTGGCGACGCCTGCGACTCGGTTCCGTTTCGGCGAGAGCGGCCAAGTGGCGGTCGATCCGGGCGGATTCCGAGGGGTCGAGCTCCTGGAATATGCCAATGGCATCTTGCCACAACTCTCGGGCCTCTTCGTGCCGCCCTTCTTGCAGTCGAACCCCGGCGAGGGCATCCAGTGAGCGGGCCTGCTGTTCCCGCTCCTGGATGCGGTCCGCGAGGGCGAGGGACATCTCGATGTGCCCGGCGGCTTCGCCGAGCTTGCCCAGTGCCGCCTCCGCGGCGCCGAGTCGGTGCAGGGCATGGGCCTCTTCGTGGGCCGCGCCGATGTCGCGGGCCAGCACCAGGGCCTGGGCGTGGTGTCCGGCGGCCTCCGGATAGCGGCCGAGCCGGTGGTGGGCGATGCCCACCCCGATCAGCGCATTGGCCTCGTTCCGGCGGTCGCCGAGCCGGCGGAAAGTGAAGAGGCATTCCTGGTACATGGCCAGTCCCGAGGTGAGGTCTTCGGCTTCGTTCGACCTCAGGAGAAGTCCGGCGAGATTGGCCTGAGTGGTGACCTGTTCGGCGAGACTGCCATAGGTGAGGGCAAGGGCCAGAGATTCCTCGTAGGAGTGCCTCGCAGCCTCGGCATTTCCCGTGCGCATATGCAAATCACCGAGATTGTTGATGCATTTTCCGGCATTTCCTTCGTCGCCGGCGAGCCGGAAGTTGTTGATGGCGTGGGTGAAATGGTGGAGAGCCGCCTGGTGTTCGCCGAGAAAGAGCAGCGCGATGGCGATGTTGTTCTCGCAGCGGGCCCGGGCCCAGGTGTCGCCCGAGCGGAGATGGATCCCGAGCGTCTCCCGGTGCAGGCTGAGCGCCTGTTGGTTCCGCCCGAGGTGCCACTGCAGGACCCCCAGCCCGCGGAGGGCCTCCGCCTCCGCGTCCGGCGCCCCCACCGCGCGGGCCAGATCGAGGGCCTGCCGGGCGGCCGCTTCGGCCTGGGGATAGCGCGAGGTGTTGGCGTGCGTGCCGCTGAGGTCGAGCAGCGCCAGGCACAGCGCATGCCGGTCGCCCGCCTGCTCCCAGTGCTCGACGGCGTGGCGCTGCATCCGGTCGGTGTCCGTCCAGTGGCACTCGGCGTCCAGGAAGCCCGCCAGGATGTGGCTCAGCATCGCGGCGTGGCCGGCCGGGCCGTGGGTGCGGGCGTAGCGCTCGGTGGTGAGGAGGTTCGCACGCTCCACCGTCAGCCAGTCCTTGGCGGCGTCCGCATGGCTCAAGGAGGGCAGCGGCGGCGGCGCGTTCCCGGGGCCGGGCCGGGACAGCCGTAGGCGACGTGGGTAGAGCAGCCGGTCGGCGGCGTCCGCCGCCCGGAGGTAGAAGTCCACCAGCCGCCGGAGCGAGGCGCCGCGCTGCTCCTCGGTGTCCTCGGAGAAGGCCAGGGTGCGGGCGTACTCCGCGAGGAGATCGTGAAAGCGGAAGCGGTGCGGTGTGGGTTCCTGGAGAAGGTGGCAATGCAGCAGCGTTTCGAGCAACCGCTCCGTTTCGGCCAACGGAAGATCCACCAGAGCCGCCGCGGCGTGCGGCCCGAACTCGGAGCCCAGGTGCAGTGCCAGCCGCCGGAAGACGATCTGCTGGGGCACGCTCAGGGTCTGGTACGACATCTCGAATGCGCGGGCCACCTCCGAATAGCCGTCGCGCAATTCGTTGATCCGCCCCGGACCCCGGGAGAGCAGTTCCCGGAGGGTGCTCAGGGTCCACGACGGCCGGGCGTTGAACCGGTTCGCGGCGATTTCGATCGCCAGCGGCAAATAGCCGCAGAGCCGCACGATGTGCCGGACCGCGGCGGCGTCCTGGGTGCGTTCCTCCCCCGCGAACTTCCTGAACAGCGCCGTCGCGTCGTCCGGAGGCAGGATGTCGAGAGCCAGCCAGTGGGCTCCGGGCAGACCGGCCAGGTGGCGGCGGCTGGTGATGATGACCAGCGACGACGAGCCACTGTCGGGGAGCAGCGGCCGCACCTGGTCGGTGTCGGCGGCGTCGTCGAGGATGACCACCGCCCGTTTCTGCGCCATCAACGTGCGCCACAGCGCGCTGCGTTCCTCGATCTCCCCGGGTATCGCATCCGGCGCGATCCCCAGCAGGCGCAGCAGATGGGCCAGCGCCGCCCCGGCGTGCAGAGGTTCGTGGACGTGCGCGTGCGCGCGCAGGTCCAGGTAGAGCTGGGCGTCGGGGAACCGCGCGACGAGGCGTTCGGCGGCGGTCACCGCCACCGCCGTCTTCCCGACCCCTGCCATGCCGGAGATCGCCTCCAGCGCGATGACCGCACCGGGGGCGGGGGTGTCGGCGGGGGCACCGGTCGTGTCGTCGACGGCGGCGCAGAGCCGCCGTAACTCCGTACGCCGCCCGACGAGCGCGGTGTGGCGGGGGAGGTTCCGGAGGGTGGCGGGCGCGGCCTCCGCCGCGCGGCGCGGAACGGCCGGCGGGCCGAGCAGGTCGCCCAGCGGCGCGCGGCGCAGGATGTGCTGGTGGACACGGGTCAGTTCGGTGCTGGGGTCGGCGCCGAGGTCCTCGCGCAGCCGACGGCGGGCCCGCTGGTAGACGCGCAGCGCATCGGCGTGCCGCCCACAGCCGTAATAGGCCAACATCAGGTATTCCAGCAGCAGTTCGTCATGCGGGTGTTGCCCGACGAGTGAGGACAGCGGGCCGATCGCACCGTGGAACCGCCGTAGCCGCAGCTCCGCGGCGATCCGGGAGGTGGCGGCGCCGAGCCGTTCCTCGGCCATCCGGGCCCGCATCCGCTCCGGCCAGAGCCCCGGCAGCCCGGCCAGGGCTTCCTCGTCCCAGAGCGCCTCGGCCTCGTGGAGCAGGGCCGCCGCGGCGCCGTCGTCGCCCTCCGCCGAGTGCGTCCGGGCCCGGGCCGTCAGCCCCTGGAAGCGGTGCCAGTCGACGCGGTCCGGGGCGACGGCCAGGGTGTAGGTGTGGGCGTGCTGGGTGATCCGCGGCGCGCTGTCCGGCCCGGCCGTACGGAGGGCCCGGCGGACACGCGAGACGTAGGTGTGGACGGACTGGCGGGCCTTGGCCGGCGGGACGTCGTCCCACAGCCGGTCGACGAGGGTTTCCAGGGCCACGGGCCGGCCGGCCGACAGGGCGAGCGAGGCCAGCACGCAGCGTTCCTTGTCGGAGCCGAGTCCGATTCTGTGTCGTTGAGTTCCGAGACAAATGGGGCCGAGTACGTAGATGTCCACCAGCGCCTCCCCCTGATCGGCGCACCATCTGTTGTAGCGAGCATGGCACTCGCCAGTGGCAGAGGCCAGAGAGCCTCGGGGCGCTGGCCGGGATCGAGCGGCCCGACCTGGGCAGTGGACTCCCGGCCGGTGCCGCGGGGAAGGCTGAAGCGATCCGGGACCTACCGGGACGGGGGCTGCAGATGCATCGGAACGGCAATGCCATAGGGGGCTCGGCGAGGATCGAGGGGCCCACCGTCCAGGCCGGCGATGTCCACGGCGGTATCCACATCCATGCCCGCGATCCGGCCGGCCCGCCGGCCCGGCTGCCGGTGCCCCGCCAACTCCTGCCCGTCTCAGCGCACTTCACCGACCGCGAAGGCGACCTCGCCGCGCTGAACGGCCTCCGCACCAGCGGCCCGGACGGGTCCACACCCCTGATCGTCGTCTCCGGGCCGGCCGGGGTAGGCAAGACGGCGCTGGTGTCGCGATGGCTGGGCGACCTCGCCGAGCACTTCCCCGACGGCCAGCTGTACGCGGACCTGCGCGGTCACTCCGCCGACGGCCCCGCCACCCCGTCCGAAGTGCTCGGCCAGTTCCTGCGCGCGCTGGGGATCGGCCCGATACCGGCGGGGCTGGGCGAACAGACCGCGCTCTGGCGCTCCGTCACCGCCGGACTGCGGGTGTCGGTGATGCTGGACAACGTGTTCTCGGCCGCCCAGGTCCGCCCGCTGCTGACGGGCGGGCGCAGCGGCCTGATGGTGGCGACCAGCAGACACCGCCTCACCGGTTTACGGGCGGACGGTGCGCTCCACCACCAACTCGGGCTGCTCGACGCGGCTGCCGCGGAAGAGATGCTCTCCCGAGGGGTCGGGGCGGAGCGGGTGCGGAGCGAGGCGGGTGACGCGCACCGGCTGATCGCGCTCTGCGGCGGACTTCCGCTGGCCCTGTGCCTGGCGTCCGCCCGCCTGGCCTCCCGCCCCCGGCAGCCGATGCGTTCCCTGGTGGAGTCGCTCGCCGAAGGCCGGCGCCGGCTGGCCGCTCTGACGATCGAGGAGGAATCCTCCGTGCACCACGCGCTGGACGCGTCCTACGCGGTACTGCCGGACGACGCCGCGCGGCTCTACCGCCGCCTGGCCCTGCTGCCGGCCCGTACCGTCGAGGCCCGGATCGCCGCTTCGGCCTGCGCGGTCCCGCTGGAGGAGGCCGAACAACTCCTCGACGCACTGGTCGAGGCGAACCTCGTGGAGGACATCGGCCCGGACAGCTACCGCTTCCACGACCTCGTCCGCCTGCACGCCGCGGAGCGCGGCCGGGCGGAGGAGCCGCCGGAGGCCCGCAGCGAGGCGCTACGGCGGGTCTGCGACTGGTACCTGGCGACCGCCACCGAGGCCCAGCGGTTCCTGTCCCCGATCCAGCTGACGCTGCGCCGCACCTACGTCCATCCGGTCGAGCTCCCCTGCCCGTTCACCGAGCCCTCGGGCGCCCTCGGCTGGCTCGACGGGCACCGCCTGGATCTCCTCGCGGCCGTGCGGGCCGCGTACGAGGAGGGCTGGGACGACCTGGCGTGGCAGCTCGTCGATGCGCTCTGGCCGCTCTTCCACCGGCTGCGCCACCACGAGCTGTGGCTGGAGGCGCACATGGTGGGGTTACGGGCCGCCCGGCGCGGCAAGGACCGGGCCGCGGAGCGCCAGATGCTCAACTCCGGCGCCATCGGGTTCAGCGTCGCCGGCCGCGTCGAAGACGCCGTCCGGTGGTTCACCTGGTCCCTGGAGGCGGCCCAGGAGGCCGGCGACGCCCGGGACGAGGGCCAGGCGTTGCACGGGATCGGGTCGGCGCACCGGCAGGCGGGCCGGTTCGGCGAGGCGGGAGCCTTCCTGCACCGGGCCATCGAGACCTGGGAGGCCGTCGGATACCCGCGCGGCGCGGCCCTGTCGCGCATCGTGCTGGGCGAGATGGCACTGGAGTCACCGGGCGCGCTCTGGGACGGGCGGCCCGCAGCGGAGTACTTCGCGCTCGCCCGCAGGACGCTCCTCGCCGTGGACGACCCCTACGACGCCGCCCGTGCGCTCGCCTTCCACGGGCGGGCCCGGGCCGTGGCCGGGGCGTACGAGGACGGGGCCGGCGAACTCAGGGCGGCGCTGGCGTTCTTCGAGGAGGCCGGGGCCACGCCCTGGCAGGCCCGCGTGCTGGAGATGCTGGGCCGAAGCGCCGCGGACCACGCGGACGCCCGGACGGCGTACGACTGCTTCGGCCGGGCCCGGGACTTGTACGCCCTGCAGAGCCCGTCCGATGCGCAACGGATGGCGGATCTGCTGGCGACCGCTCCGGCGGAGCCGGCGGATGCGGAGCCGGCGGATGCGGAGCCGGCGGATGCGGAACCAGCAGATCCTGAAGGGCCGGCGCCCCGTTGAGCGCCGTGCGCCGGTGTCTAACGGGCCGGTGGCGCGCCGTGCCGGGCGAATGCCAGCACCGTGAGGGGCAGGAGCTCGTCCAGCGAGTGCCCGGTCACGACCAGACCGTGCAGGCACGAGGCCATCAGGGAGTACTCCCATGCCGCCCGCGCCCGCTCCGGGTGTGTCCGTGGGGACCGGCGGAACACCTTCGGATGCAGCCGGCAGCCGCCGAGGCGTTCCGCGACCACCCAGCCGCCACCGATGAGCGGCAGCCCGGCGAGCCGGCAGCCCGGGTAGCGCAGGAGGAGCTCCCGCGCCCAGGCCACCGCGCTCCCGGCCGGCCAGGGCCGTCCGCCGTGCAGCACATCGGCACAGACCAGCCAGCGCTCGTCGGTGCAGGCATCGGCGTCCACCGCGAAGTGGTCATCGACACCGGCGTGCGCGCCGATGGCGGCGTGCGCGTGCTCCCCGGTGGCGCCGGTGTCCCGACTGCTGAAGTGCGCATCGGCGGCCGGGGCGGCGCCCCCGCTCTCCCCGCTCTCCCCGACGGAGACCGTGACGGCGATCGAGGTGCCGCTCCCCGCGGCCCTGCACGGTGTCACCCGCACTCGGCGTCGGCCCCGGACGGCCCAGACCGCACCCGTGGTGGCCGTGGTCGTCATGCCGACACCCCCGTCCCGGTGTCCGGTCCGTAGCCGTACCGCTCGCCCGACGCGGCCGACCAGGAGGCCAGCGGCGGTGGCAGCGGCAGCGGCCGGGTGGGCGCCGGGTGGGCGGGCTGGCCGAGTCCGAGCAACCCGTAGAGCAGACGGCGCATGTTCCGGCTGAACCGGCCGGGCTCGGAGGTGATGCGCGCGGCGATCGCCCCGTACTCCTCCCGATGGTGACGGTGGTATTCGGCCGCCACATACGTCAGCTGGCTCGCCAGGGAGTGGGCCGGTGACAGCGCGGGCGCCGTGCGGGCGAGGGCGGCGGCCGGCGACGCGGGGTTGATCTCCTGTTCCGGAGAGGCGGCCAGCAGGATCGGCACCCCGGTCAGCGTGCCGTAGAGCGTCACCGACCCGTGGTCCCCGATGATCGTGTCCGCCGCGATCAGCACGGAACGCCAGTCCGCCTCCGGCGGCACCACCGCGATGCCACGCCGGACGCACTGCGCCAACCAGGCCCGTACCTGCCAGGCACCGTGGCCGGACCAGACGTTGGGGTGGACCAGGACCGCCACCTTGCGGTTCCGCCGCACCAGCTCCAGAAGCCGGGGCAGCAGCGCCTCGATCGCCCCGAAGGACGAACGGCTCCCCCAGGTGGAGACGACCGCGATCAGCTTCTCTCCCTTGCCGAGCCCCAGCGCACGGCGGTAGGCACCGCGCCGGGGCAGACTGGCCACCATCCGGTCGTGTACCGGGTCCCCGACCACCGTCGCCACCGGCAGCGCCTCGGGGCAGGAGTACGCCAGGCCCGCCAGATCGTCCCGGTGCGGCAGCACCACGGCGGCGGGCAGCCCCCGGCCCCCCGGCGTGAGGTCCTGCCGGCCGAGGCCCGCCACGCGGGTGACCGCCCCCTCCGTGACGCGCTTGAGGAAGTTGGCACCGTGCGGAAGCATGATCAGCGGCGCCCGGATCTGCTCCACGCCGCGCGGCCCGGCCGCCAGCGCGAGGTCGAACTCCATCCGGACGGCGACCTCCCACGGCAGTACGGCGCCGCCCAGCCGCTCGATGAGCCGGGCCACCCCGTCGCTGAACGGGTGCGGCGGGGCGGTGAAGACCACCTGGACCCGGAGGTCCGACTCCAGGAGGCAGAAGACCTCCTGAAGCCGCTTCCCGTAGGGCACGGTGTGTACGACGACCAGGACGCGTTTGCGTCCCGTGAGCGTCAGCCACTCCCGTAACGGCTGCTGCTGCCTGCCCTCGAACACTCGCAATGCCGTCATGGCATCCCCCAGTCTGTGCGATGTCGACGCTGCTCGGACCGTCGCGGACGGTCCGTCGTGGGGGGAGTGCCCGGGCGGCCGGACGGAAGCCTTGCCACACCCTTGCGGAAACCTTGCCGGCTGCCCGAGACGCGGTGTGACCGTCCCGGTCGAGGCCCCGCCCACCCCGGTCAGTAGAGTTTCCGCTCCCGTACGACACGCGCGCGAAGGCCCCGACGCGCGAAGGTCCCGAGGCGAGAGGCAAGAGGTAGACGGCAGTGAGCCCCGCACCATCCGCACCGGCCGGTTCCGAGCAGCTCACCGTCGTCGGTATCGGAGCCGACGGCTGGGAGGGACTGTCCGGGGCCGCGCAGCAGGTGCTGCGGGCGGCCGAGGTGGTCATCGGCGGTGCGCGTCAGCTCGCGCTGCTGCCCGGTGGGGAGTGCCCCGGTGAGCGCGTCACCTGGCCGTCGCCGCTGCGCCCCGCCGTCCCCGGGCTGCTCGCCGCGCACGCCGGGCGCCGGGTGTGCGTACTGGCCAGCGGTGACCCGATGTTCCACGGGATCGGGCGGACGCTGACCGAGGTGCTGGCGGAGAGCGGCGCCGGGCACCGGCCGCGGGTGCTGCCCCACCCCTCCTCCGTCTCCTACGCGTGCGCCCGCCTCGGCTGGCCGGTCGAGGAGACCGAGGTCGTCACGCTCGTCGGACGGCCCGTCGAGAACCTGGCCCGCGCGCTGTACGACGGCCACCGGCTGCTCGTGCTGTCCGCCGGTGCCGGCACCCCCGCCGAGGTCGCCGCCCTCCTGCGCGCGCACGGTTTCGGGCCGAGCCGGATGCGCGTACTGGAGCAACTGGGCGGTGAGCGCGAGCAGTTGACGCAGGGGGTGGCCGCCGAGTGGGACGCGCCGGCCGACCCGCTCAACGTCATCGCGCTGGACTGCGTCCGGGAGCCCGGCACCGCACCGCTCTCCACCGTGCCCGGCCTCCCCGACACCGCCTACGAGCACGACGGCCAGCTCACCAAGCGCCACGTCCGCGCCGCCACCCTCGCCGCGCTGGCCCCCGCCCCCGGCGAACTCCTCTGGGACATCGGCGGCGGCTCCGGCTCCATCGCCATCGAGTGGCTGCGCGCGCACCGTAGTTGCCGCGCCGTCAGCGTCGAACGCGACCCCGTACGGGCCGAACGGATCGGCCGCAACGCGCGCACCCTCGGCGTCCCGGCGCTGCACGTCGTGCACGGCCCCGCGCCCGCCGCGCTGGCCGGCCTGCCCACCCCCGCGGTGTTCATCGGCGGCGGCCTGACCGCCCCCGGCCTGTTGGACGCGTGCTGGGAGGCGCTGCCCCCGGGCGGCCGGATCGTCGCCAACACCGTGACGCTGGAGTCCGAGGCGCTGCTCGCCGACCGGTACCGGCGGCACGGCGGCGAACTGGTCCGGCTGGCGGTCGCCCACGCCGCCCCGGTCGGCGGCTTCACGGGCTGGCGGCAGGCGATGCCGGTGACCCAGTGGGCGGCGGTCAAACCGCCGGAAGACCGGTCGTGACCCCGCGGCCCACCTCCTCGTACCGCCCGCCTCCCCAGGAGACCGAACGACCATGACCGTCCACTTCATCGGTGCCGGCCCCGGCGCCGCCGACCTGATCACCGTCCGCGGCGCCCGCATGCTCGCGTCCTGCGGGGTCTGTCTCTACGCCGGCAGCCTGGTGCCGCGCGAACTGCTCGCCGAGTGCCCGCCCGGCGCCCGGCTCATCGACACCGCGCAGCTCGACCTCGACACCATCACCGCCGAGATGGTCCGCGCCCACGAGGAGGGCCACGACGTCGCCCGGCTGCACTCCGGCGACCCGTCCGTCTTCAGCGCCGTCGCCGAGCAGATGCGCCGCCTGGACGCGGCCGGCGTGCCGTACGAGGTCGTGCCGGGCGTCCCCGCGTTCGCCGCCGCGGCCGCCGCGCTCAAGCGCGAACTGACCGTGCCCACCGTCGGCCAGACCGTCATCCTCACCCGCGTCGCCCAGCGCGCCACCCCGATGCCCGAGGGCGAGGACCTCGCCACCCTCGGGCGCAGCGGCGCTCTGCTGGTGCTCCACCTGGCGGCGATGTACGTCGACCGGGTCGTCGCCGAACTCCTGCCCCACTACGGCGCCGACTGCCCGGCCGCCGTCGTCGCCATGGCCTCCCGCCCCGACGAACTCGTCCTGCGCGGCACCCTCGCCGACATCGCGGACCAGGTGAAGGCCGCGGGCGTGGTCCGTACGGCGGTCATCATGGTCGGCCGCACGCTGGGCGCCGAGCAGTTCCGCGACAGCCACCTGTACTCGGCGGACCGCGAACGCCCGCACGGTCCGTGCGACGGCGCGCCGGGGGCCGTCCCGGGCGGGCGTACGGCGTCCGACGCGGGCTGAGGCGGGGACGCGCCCACTGATCGGGCGTCTGACTGATCATATGACCGCATCGGGGTGAATGTCCGTTACCGGCCCTTCGGGACCGGTAAGGAACGTGGACACGCGCGGACCAAGGGAAGCCCGCGGCACCCGAGCAAAGGAGCACCCACGATGCGCACCCGCACCCGCACGAGACTGGCCGCCGGATCCGTCGCCGCCGCAGCCCTCCTCACCCTCGCCGGCGGCACCGTCGCCGTCGCCGACACCCCGGCCCACCAGACGGCCGCCCGGCCGAAGACCGACCCCGCACCGGTGGGCGGCAGCACCGACCCGGTGGCCCGGACGCACGAGAGCACGGGCCTGCGTGACTACGGCCGGACCAGCGAGCGCCGTTACCGCACGGACTGGATGCGCGAGAGCCCCCTGCGGCTCGCCACCTGCGCCCTCGGCACGGCCCTGGGCAGCCTGACCAACGGCCCCGACTGCGTGGCGGACCGCATGGGTTACCGCTTCCGCGACGCCGCCCAGACGGGGCGGAAGGACGTCCTCCGCGCCAGGCACTGAAGGCCACGGGCGGAGCCACGGGGCCTCGGCCGGCGTCAGCGGCGCCCGCCGCCGGCCCCGGGCCCCCGCGGCTCCGCCCGGCCCACCACCAGCCCCGCCCGGTCGATGCAGATCACGTCGACGGCCACCGGCGCCCCGCGCAGCACGGCCAGCGATTCGTCCCGCGCCCGCGCCGCCACCAGATCGCCCAGCGGCACCCCGGCCGCCGCGCACAACTGCAGCGCGGCCAGCCCGGTGTTGGCCCCGGCCACCGCCTCCGCCAGCGCCTCGTCGGCCCCGCCCTGCCGGGCCAGCTCCGCGAGGAACCCCTTGTCCACCTGGGACCGCGCCGAGTGCAGGTCCAGATGTCCGGCCGCCAGTTTGGACAGCTTGGCGAACCCGCCGCAGATCGTGAGCCGTTCCACCGGGTGCCGCCGCACGTACTTGAGCACCGCGCCCGCGAAGTCCCCCATGTCCAGCAGCGCATCCTCGGGCAGATGGTGCAGCGCGACCGCGACCTTCTCCGACGTCGATCCCGTACACCCCGCCACATGCGTACGCCCCGCCGCACGTGCCACATCCACCCCGCGCCGGATGGAATCGATCCACGCCGAGCAGGAGTACGGGACCACGATCCCGGTGGTCCCCAGGATCGACAGCCCGCCCAGGATGCCCAGCCGCGGATTCCACGTACTCCGGGCGATCTCCTCGCCGTGATCGACGGAGATCTCGACCTCGACGTCGGGTTCGCGGCCTTCGCCGGGGGCCGCGCCGTACCGCCGCGCGACCGCGCCCAGATGCTCCCGCATCATCTGCCGCGGTACGGGGTTGATCGCCGGTTCGCCGACGTCCAGCGGCAGTCCGGGACGGGTCACGGTCCCCACGCCCGGCCCGGCCTTGAACACCACGCCGGACCCGGGCGGCAGCCTCCGCACCCGCGCCCGGATCAACGCCCCGTGCGTCACGTCCGGATCGTCCCCCGCGTCCTTGACCACCCCGGCCATGGCGCCGCCGGACCCGGCGTCCAGCTCCTCCACCGCCAGCGCGAAGGACGGCGTCTGGCCCTTCGGCAGGGTGATCGTCACCGGGTCCGGGAACTCGCCGCTCAGCAGCGCGGTGTACGCGGCCGTGCTCGCCGCCGTCGCACAGGCACCGGTCGTCCACCCGTGCCGCAGCCCGGTGTGCGCCAGCTGCGCACTCCGCCCTCCCGCGGCCTGCCCGTTGCCCGGCCCCGTACCCTGCGGTTGCGCTTCACCCACGGAGGAACCCACATCCCATGTCCGACGCAGCACGCCCGCCACGCCACGTACTGATCCTCGGCGGTACGACCGAGGCCCGCCGCTTGGCCGCGACCCTGGCGGCGGAGCCGGCGCTGCGCGTGACGTCGTCGCTCGCCGGCCGGGTCGCCGCGCCGCGTCTGCCCGACGGGGAGGTGCGCATCGGCGGGTTCGGCGGCCCGGAGGGCCTCGCCCGCTGGCTGCGCGAGCACGCGGTGGACGCGCTCATCGACGCCACCCATCCTTTCGCCGGCACGATCAGTTTCAGCGCGGCCGAGGCGGCCGCCACCGCCCATGTTCCCCTGCTGGCGCTCCGCCGTCCCGGCTGGGTGCCGGGCCCCGACGACACCTGGCACCAGGTCGCCTCCCTGGAGGGGGCCGCGACGGCCCTCCCCGCCCTCGGGTCCCGCATCTTCCTCGCCACCGGCCGCATGGGCCTCGCCCACTTCTCCCACCTCGCCGACCTCTGGTTCCTCGTCCGCTCCGTCGATGCCCCCGAGCCCCCGCACCCGCCCCGGATGGAGGTGCTCCTCGACCGCGGCCCCTTCACCCTGGAGGGCGAGCGCGAGCTCCTCCGTACCCACCGCATCGACGTCCTCGTCACCAAGGACAGTGGCGCGGCGGCCACCGCCCCCAAATTGGCCGCGGCCCGGGAGGCGGGAATTCCGGTCGTGGTCGTACGCCGGCCTCCGACGCCGGAGGGAATTCCGGAGGCGGCCACTCCGGCCGAGGCGGCGAATTGGCTCCGCCTTCTTTTCAACGAGGCCGCTGCACACTGAGCCGATTCGCTTCCCGCACCCGCTGCACCAGCTCTTCGAGCCGCAGCCGCGCGACTTCCACATTCCGTGCCGCGCGTTCCGGCTCACGTGGCGTCTCGGGCTCTTTTTCTTCGCCCCTCACCGAACCATTCACCGAAGCATTCACCGAACCTCCCCTCGCAACGCCTCGGCGAGCCGCCGCGCGGTCTGCGGCGTACAACGCCCCAGGTCGACGAGGGGTCGCGGGAAATCCCCCGCCAAGGAAACCCCGTCCAGCGTCAACGAGGGCAAGGTCAGCCCCGCGCCCTTCAACGCCACCCGCAACTCATCCCGCGCGTTCTCCGCATCCTTGATCGTCGCGGCGGCCCGACTGCGCTCCACCATCTTTTCTTCCCTTCCTCAAGTTCGGATCCTGGCAAGGGCTGCCAACGCCCTTGCCGATGCCTAGAGTTGTGGATGCGGCCTCGCTTGCGAAAGCAGGTGGGCGTTGTCGTGAGAATAAGCAACAAGGGGAGTGAGTGGGGATGGTCGAAAAGAATTCCGAGAATGAGGATTCCGCCCGCTGGGTCCTCGCCTGTGAACTCCGCCGGTTACGCGAGGCATCGGGGAAGTCGCTGGCCCAACTGGCCGAGGACACCAACTACGACCGCACGTACCTGAACCGCCTGGAAACCGGCGAACGCCTGTCGAAGCTGCCCGTCATGGAGGCCCTGGATCGGGCCTACGGGACGGCGGGACTGCTGGTGAGGCTCTGGAAGCTGGCGCGACTGGATGCGTTCAAGGACAAGTACCGCTTGTTCATGCAGCATGAGGCGAAGGCGACGATCCTGCACTCGTACGCGATCAGTGTCCCTGGATTGCTCCAGACCGAGGACTTCGCCCGGGTAGTGCTCTCCTCGTCGCCGACGCCCATAAGCACTGACGAGCTCGAAGAAGCGGTTGCCGCTCGCCTGGGTAGGCAGGAACTGCTACAGCGCGATCGGTCACCGAGCGTCCGGATCATCCTCGACGAGTCTGCACTACGGCGCCCGGCGCCCGATCCGGCGGTCTGGCATGCCCAGCTGGTGCGGATCGCGGAGGCTGCCAAGACTCAGAACGTGGCCATCCAAGTGCTTCCGTTCGCCGCAGCGGTGCATAGCCTGATGGGTGGTTCACTCTGGCTCTTGTGGATGGCGGACGGTAGCGCTGTTGCCTACCTGGAAGGCAACAAGTCAGGCGAACTGCTCGATGAGCCAGGGGAGGTTGAGCGATACCGCCTGTCTTACGATCAACTGCGCGACGCAGCGCTCTCGCCTCGCGATTCGGCAGCATTCATCGAGCGGTTGGTGGAGGACAACAGACCATGAGGACCATCCCCGAACTGGTCGAGGTCACGTGGCGCAAGAGCAGCTACAGCGACGGGGGTGCCGACAACTGCCTGGAGGTCGCCGACGGCATTCCCAACGCGGTCCCGGTCCGTGACAGCAAGGTCCCGGACGGCCCGGTGCTGTGGTTCCGTGCGACGGCGTGGTCGGCCTTCATAGAAACGGTTAAGGAAGACCAACTGTGAGGGGGATGTCGAGCCCCACCATCACGTGGCGCAAGAGCAGCTACTGCGACGGCGGGGACGACAACTGCATCGAGGTCGCCGACGGCATTCCCAACGCGGTCCCGGTCCGTGACAGCAAGAATCCGGACGGCCCCACGCTGTGCATTCCCGTCGCCGCCTGGTCGTCGTTCATAGCCGGCGTGAAGGGGGACGCGTGGACTGGGGGACTCTCGTCGCGACCGTGAGTGGTGGTCTGATCGCCATTTCCGGGACCGTGTTCGCGGATCAGCTCAAGCAGCGGCACGAGAAAGCCCGTAGTAGCGCGGAGCGGCGGCGGGCGGTCTACATCGAGTTCATCTCCGCGGCCGGGGTGTGCCACGCGCGGCTTCGGCAGATCGCGCAGGGGGCGGGCGACGGGGCGGAGAACGAATCCGCCGCGCGGGCGGCGTTGACCGACGCCGGGATCCACGAGGTGCGCGAGCGGCTGTTCATCGACGCGAGCACCGCCGTCGCCGGCGCGGGACAGGCCATGTTCGAGCGGCTGCGGGCGCTCCAGCGAGCCGTGGCGGAAGGCGCCGGGCACAGCTCGCGCGCCTTCCACGACGTCTACCACCCCTACCTCGAAGCGGTCTGGGCCTACCGCGTGGCCGTGCGTGAGGAACTGGAGGGACGCTTCCTCGCACCCGCGACCTTCGGCTGGGAGGAGTGGGACGGGACGGACCGCTGTCCGGTCTGCCGGCAGGCGGCATGACCCCTGGGCTCCCAGGGAGTCATGCCACCCGCTCGTTCCGGCCTACTTCTCCGGATACCTCCGCGGCGTCCACACCACCTGCGTGCCGTCCCCGCGGCGTACCGCCTGGGTCTGGGAGGAGCCGATGATCAGGAGCGTGCGCATGTCGACCTGGGCGGGGTCGAGGTCGGCCAACGGGACGGTGCGGACGGATTCCTCGGGGCCGCCGATGTCGCGGGCGAGGATGACCGGGGTGTCCGGGGCGCGGTGTTCCAGGAGGAGCTCGCGGGCCTTGCCGACCTGCCAGGTGCGGCTGCGGGAGCCGGGGTTGTACAGCGCGAGGGCCAGGTCGGCGGCGGCCGCGGCGTGCAGGCGTTCGGCGATGACCTCCCAGGGCTTCAGGCGGTCGGAGAGGGAGATGACCGCGTAGTCGTGGCCGAGGGGGGCGCCGGCGCGGGCGGCCGCGGCGTTGGCGGCGGTGACGCCCGGCAGGACGCGTACGGGGATCGAGCGGTACGGGTCCTGGGCGGCGACCTCCAGGACGGCGGTGGCCATGGCGAAGATGCCGGGGTCGCCGCCGGAGACCACGGCCACCCGGCGGCCGCGCCGGGCCAGGTCCAGGGCGAGTTCGGCGCGTTCGGACTCGACCTTGTTGTCGGAGGCGTGGCGGCGCTGGCCGGGGCGCGGCGGGACGCGGTCCAGGTAGGTGGTGTAGCCGACCAGGTCCTCGGCGGCGGCGAGGGCGCCGCGGGACTCGGGGGTGAGCCAGAGGGGGCCCGCCGGGCCGGTGCCCACGACGACCACCTCGCCGTGGACGGGTTCCGCGGCCTCGGCTTGCGACGGCGCCTCGGTTTGCGGCGGCGTCACGGACTGGGCCGCGATGCGGCTGGGGACGACCGTGACGGAGAAGTAGGGGACCGTGTCGGAGTCGATCGAGGCGAGTGCGGCGGTGCGCTCGCCCGTCATCGTCGCGCGTTCGACGTAGTGCGCCTCGGGGAGGCGGCCGGCGCGTTCCATGGCGCGGCGGACGGTCGGGAAGGTGCGGCCCAGCTTCATGACCACGGCGGTGTCGGTGGCGGCCAGACGGGCGGTCAGTTCCTCCTCGGGCAGCGTGCCGGGGAGGATCGTCAGGACCTCGTCGGCCTCCGCGAGCGGCTTGCCCAGGCGGGCCGCGGCGGCGCTGATCGAGGTGACGCCGGGGATCACCTCGGTCGGGTAGCGGTGCGCGAGCCGCTTGTGCATGTGCTGGTAGGAGCCGTAGAAGAGCGGGTCGCCCTCGGAGATGACCGCCACCGTGCGGCCGGCGTCGAGGTGCGCGGCGAGGCGCGCCGCGGCCTCCTCGTAGAACTCGTCGAGCGCGCCGCGGTAGCCGCCGGGGTGGTCGGTCGACTCGGTGGTGACCGGGTAGACCAGCGGCTCCTCGATGTGGTCGGCGCGCAGGTGCCCGGCCGCTATGGAGCGCGCGATCGAGCGGCCGTGGCGGGCGCTGTGGTAGGCGATGACGTCGGCCTCGGCGATGACCTCGACGGCCCGTACGGTCATCAGGGACGGGTCGCCGGGGCCGAGGCCCACGCCGTAGAGACGGCCGGTGGTCCCCGTGCCGGTGCCGATTTCCTGCTGCTCGCTCACGCTCACTCTTCCTCGCTTGCAAGGGCGTTGAGGGCGGCCGCGGCCATGGCGCTGCCGCCGCGCCGTCCGCGCACCACGATGTGGTCCAGCTCCGACGGATGGGCGATCAGGGCGTCCTTGGACTCCGCCGCGCCGATGAAGCCGACGGGTATGCCGATCACGGCGGCCGGGCGGGGCGCGCCCTCCTCGATCATTTCGAGGAACCGGAAGAGGGCGGTCGGGGCGTTGCCGAACGCGACGACGGCGCCCTCCATGCGGTCCCGCCACAGTTCCAGGGCCGCGGCGCTGCGGGTGGTGCCCATCCGGGCGGCCAGGTCCGGCACCGCGGGGTCGGCCAGCGTGCAGAGCACCTCGTTGCCGGCCGGCAGCCGCTTGCGGGTCACGCCGCTGGCGACCATGTTGGCGTCGCAGAGGATCGGCGCGCCGTCGCGCAGCGCCTTGCGGGCGGCGGCCACCACGCCGGGGGTGAAGGCCAGATCGCGTACGAGGTCGACCATGCCGCAGGCGTGGATCATCCGGACCGCGACCCGGCTGACGTCGGCGGGCAGGCCGGAGAGGTCCGCCTCGGCCCGGATGGTGGCGAAGGACTGGCGGTAGATCTCCGCACCGTCCTTCTCGTAGTCGAACGCGGTCACTCTGGCCTCGTTTCTGGCGTTCCTGGTGTTGCGGGTGGTGCGGTTGGCGTCGTCTTCGGCGTGGTGGGTGCGGCGGGTGTTGCCTCCGGGTCGACGACCGCGACCCGGTAGCCCGCCTCGGTCGCCAGCACGTCGATCCAGGCCCCGTGCGGGTGCCCGCAGCGGCGCTCGCAGCCGGACCAGTGGACGGGCAGGGCTGCGGAGTCGACGGGCGGGGTTACGCCCCGCGGCAACGGTGAGCCCGCCTCGACCGCCTCCGCCACGTCCGCCCGGACGTCGGTGCGGGACTTGGCGCAGCCCGGCCGCCCGATGCAGGCGCCGATGCGGTGCCAGGGGGAGGACGGGTCGGTGACCAGGCCCGCGGCGGCCAGTGCGCGGAGGCGGGGCGCGGCCGCGGCGGCCGGCAGGCCGGGGACGACGATGCCGCGCCACGGGGTGAGGCGGAGTTCGCCGGATCCGTCATCGGCCGCGACGGAGGCGAGCAGCCGCCACTGGGCCGCCGACAGCCTGCCGAGCGGCGCCAGTACGGAGAGCGCGCGGCGGCCGTCGCGGCCCTCGACGATGCCGGGGGCGGAGGAGTCCGCGTACGCACCCGCTGGGCCGGGCGCCGCGCCCCGCACCCCGGTGGTCTCCGCCACGTACGACGCCTCGATGCCCGCCGCGCGCAGTGCTTCCGCCAGGTCCCGCGCGGACAGCCCGTGGCCGTCCGGGAGTTCGCGCACCCGCCAGGCGCCGCTGCCGCCGGCCGCCGCGGCGGCCAGGAACGTCTCGGCGGCGGCCAGCGCCGCGCGCGGTACGTCCGGGCCGGCGATCCGCAGCGCCGCCGGGTCGTCGCCGACCCGCAGCAGCGCCCCGCCACCGGACCCCGCCGCACCCGTGATGCCCGATTCTGCGATCAACGTCACATCGCCGCCGAGCGCCGCCACATCGCCCCGCCCGTCGTCCAGGACGAACAGGAAACGGCCGGACAGCGCGGTCGCGGAGTCGCTCGCGCACAGCAGCGCGTCCAGCCGACGGGCCCACCACCGCACGTCAGCAGGGGTGTTCCGGTCCAGTCCGGCGAGCGGGGAGGCGAGGATGTTGCGGATGCGTTCATGGCGTTCGGACGGCAGCAGGCCGGCGTCGTGCAGCAGCCCGGCGAGGCGGCCGCCGCAGCCGTCCGGCAGGCCGCGCAGCTCGACGTTGCCGCGCGAGGTCAGGGACAGCCGGCCGTCGCCGAGCACGTCCGCGGCATCGGCCAGCGCCATGGCCTGATGGGCCGTCAAATCGCCCGCGGGAATGCGTACTCGGGCCAGCTGGCCGTCGGCGGCCGGATGCAGCCGCAGCGCTCCCGGGCAGGCGTCACCGCGGGCCCGCACGGGCGGCTCGGCCGGTCGGGGCCGTGGTGAGGGGGAGGGCGGCATGGCGGCGAGCATACCTACGACCGTGCGCGCCCGATCCGGGGCGGATCCGGCCATGAATCGGACGAATCCGGCCACCGCGGCACGGGTGATGGAGCCCCGCGTACCGGGCGTACCGAATCCCCTGCCCGCGGCCGCGCACCGCCCCCGTGAAGGCCCGCTTACCTCCGTCGCCCGCAGCCCTTACTATGCAGGTCGGCGGGTCGGCTGACCCGTCGGACGCCAGCGACGGCGCCGGGCCCTCGGGCCCGAGGGAGGAAGCCCGGTGAGAATCCGGCGCGGTCCCGCCACTGTGAACCCGGCCGGAGCCGGGTGAGTCAGGAACTCCCGCCGTCCTTACGACCACCCGGGGCGCGGACACCCCGAGGAAGGCCAGCGCTCGCATGCTGCATTCGTCCGGGGACCACCCCGCGGCCCCCCGAATCCTGCTGCTGTCGACCTCCGACACCGACCTGCTCAGTGCCCGCGCGGCCACCGGCCCGGTGGCGTACCGGCTCGCCAACCCCGCCCGCCTCGACGTCACCGAGCTGCCCGCCCTGCTCGACGGCACCGACCTCGTCGTCGTGCGCCTCCTCGGCGGCATCCGCGCCTGGCAGGAGGGCCTCGACCTGCTGCTCGCCGAGGGCCAGCACCGGCCGGTGGTCGTCCTCACCGGCGAACAGGCCCCGGACGCCCAGCTCATGGAGCAGTCCACGGTCCCGGTCGGCATCGCGGCCGAGGCGCACGCCTATCTCGCGCACGGCGGTCCGGCGAACCTCGAACAGCTCGCGCGCTTCCTCTCCGACACCGTGCTGCTCACCGGCCACGGCTTCGAACCGCCCGTGCCCGCCCCCACCTGGGGCCGCCTGGAGCGACCGGCCGCCGACGGCACCGGCCCGGTCGTGGCCGTGCTCTACTACCGCGCCCACCACATGAGCGGCAACACCGGCTTCGTGCACGAACTGTGCGCGCAGATCGAGGCGGCCGGCGGCCGCCCGCTCTCCCTGTACGTCGCCTCGCTGCGCGCCCCCGAGGCCGAACTCATCGACGCGCTGCGGACCACCGACGCCATCGTCACCACCGTCCTCGCCGCCGGCGGCACCAAGCCCGCCGAGGCCGGCGCCGGCGGTGACGACGAGTCCTGGGACGCCGGCGCGCTGGCCGCGCTGGACGTCCCGATCCTCCAGGCGCTGTGCCTGACCGGGCCGCGGAGCGCCTGGGAGGAGAACGACGAGGGCCTCTCGCCGCTCGACGCCGCCTCGCAGATCGCCGTCCCGGAGTTCGACGGCCGGCTGATCACCGTGCCGTTCTCCTTCAAGGAGGTCGACGAGGACGGCCTGCCGGTCTACGTCGCCGACCCCGAGCGGGCCGCCCGGGTCGCCGGCATCGCCGTACGCCACGCCCGGCTGCGCCACCTCCCCAACGCCGACAAGCGCCTGGCGCTGGTGCTCTCGGCCTACCCCACCAAGCACTCCCGGATCGGCAACGCCGTCGGGCTGGACACCCCGGCTTCCGCCGTCGAACTGCTGCGGCGGCTGCGCGCGGACGGCTACGACTTCGGCGACGAGAGCGCCGAGCCCGTCCCCGGCCTCGCATCCGGTGACGGCGACGAGCTGATCTACGCCCTCATCGAGGCCGGCGGCCACGACCAGGAGTGGCTCACCGAGGAGCAGCTGGCCCGCAACCCGGTCCGCATCCCGGCCGCCGACTACCGGCGCTGGTACGCCACCCTCCCGGAGGAGCTGCGCACTTCGGTGGAGCGGCACTGGGGGCCGCCGCCGGGCGAGATGTTCGTGGACCGCACCCACAACCCGACGGCGACATCGTGCTCGCCGCGCTGCGCCGCGGCAATCTGCTGGTGCTCATCCAGCCGCCGCGCGGCTTCGGCGAGAACCCGATCGCGATCTACCACGACCCCGATCTGCCGCCGTCCCACCACTACCTCGCCGCCTACCGCTGGATCGCCGCGTCCCGCGAGGACGGCGGGTTCGGCGCGGACGCCATGGTCCACCTCGGCAAGCACGGCAACCTGGAGTGGCTGCCCGGCAAGAACGCCGGCCTGTCCGCCGCCTGCGGCCCGGACGCCGCCCTCGGCGACCTCCCGCTCGTCTACCCCTTCCTGGTCAACGACCCCGGCGAGGGCACCCAGGCCAAGCGCCGGGTGCACGCCACCCTCGTCGACCACCTCGTCCCGCCGATGGCCCGCGCCGACTCCTACGGCGACATCGCGCGCCTGGAGCAGCTGCTCGACGAGTACGCGCAGATCTCCTCCATGGACCCGGCCAAGCTCCCGGCCATCCGCGCCCAGATCTGGACGCTCATCCAGGCCGCCAAGCTCGACCACGACCTGGGCCTGGCGGAGCGCCCGGACGACGACGGCTTCGACGACTTCCTGCTGCACGTCGACGGCTGGCTGTGCGAGGTCAAGGACGCCCAGATCCGCGACGGCCTGCACGTCCTCGGCGCGGCCCCGGCCGGCGAGGCGCGGGTCAACCTCGTCCTGGCCATCCTCCGCGCCCGCCAGATCTGGGGCGGCACCTCCGCCCTGCCCGGCCTGCGCGAGGCCCTCGGCCTCGACGAGTCCGCCGCGACCCGCACCACCGCCGACGAGGCCGAGGCCCGGGCCCGCGCCCTGGTCCAGGCGATGGAGGACGCCGGCTGGGACCCGGCCGCGGTGCCCGGCGTGGCCGCCGGCCACGGCCCGCAGGTCGCCGACATCCTCGACTTCGCCGCCCGCCAGGTCGTCCCGCGGCTCGCCGCCACCACCGACGAGATCGACCACGCGGTGCACGCCCTGAACGGCGGTTTCGTCCCGGCCGGCCCGTCCGGCTCGCCGCTGCGCGGGCTGGTCAACGTGCTGCCGACGGGCCGCAACTTCTACTCCGTCGACCCCAAGGCCGTGCCCTCCCGGCTCGCCTGGGAGACCGGTCAGGCCCTCGCCGACTCGCTGCTGGAGCGCTACCGCACCGACAACGGCGACTGGCCGCAGTCCGTGGGCCTGTCCCTGTGGGGCACCAGCGCCATGCGGACCAGCGGCGACGACGTGGCCGAGGCACTGGCGCTGCTCGGCGTCCGCCCCGTGTGGGACGACGCCTCCCGCCGCGTCACGGGCCTCGAAGCCATTCCGCTCACCGAGCTCGGCCGCCCCCGCATCGACGTCACGCTGCGCATCTCCGGCTTCTTCCGCGACGCCTTCCCGCACGTCACCGGCCTGCTGGACGACGCGGTACGGCTCGCCGCCGGCCTGGACGAGCCGGCCGAGGACAACTTCGTCCGCGCCCACACCCAGGCCGACCTGGCCGCCCACGGCGACGAACGGCGCGCCACCACCCGCATCTTCGGCTCCCGCCCCGGCACCTACGGCGCCGGCCTGCTCCAGCTGATCGACTCCCGCGACTGGCGCACCGACGCCGACCTCGCCGAGGTCTACACCGTCTGGGGCGGCTACGCGTACGGCCGTGGCCTCGAAGGCCGCCCGGCCCGGGACGAGATGGAGGCCGCGTACAAGCGGATCGCGGTCGCGGCCAAGAACACCGACACCCGCGAACACGACATCGCCGACTCCGACGACTACTTCCAGTACCACGGCGGCATGGTGGCGACGGTGAAGGCGCTGCGCGGCGGCCAGGCCCCGGCCGCCTACATCGGCGACTCCACCCGCCCGGAGACCGTCCGCACCCGCTCGCTGGTCGAGGAGACCTCCCGGGTCTTCCGCGCCCGGGTCGTCAACCCCCGCTGGGTCGAGGCGATGCGCCGCCACGGCTACAAGGGCGCCTTCGAACTCGCCGCCACCGTGGACTACCTCTTCGGCTACGACGCCACCACGGGCGTGGTCGCCGACTGGATGTACGACAAGCTCGCCCAGACCTACGTCCTCGACCCCGAGAACCGCGCCTTCCTCCAGGACGCCAACCCCTGGGCCCTGCACGGCATCGCCGAACGCCTCCTGGAGGCCGAGTCCCGCGGCATGTGGGAGAAGCCGGACGCGGAGACCCTGGCCGCGCTGCGCGACGTCTTCCTGGAGACCGAGGGCGAGCTGGAGGGCGAGGAGTAGTCCTCCCGGGTGCCCGGCCGACCGGCCGGGCACCGGCACCTCACGCCTTACGCCTCGCGCGTCACGCCGCCTTCGCGGTGATGTCCCCGTTCGAGGTGCTCAGGATCAGCCGGTAGCGGCCCTCGGGGTCGTCGGCCAGGCCGATGTGCTTCGCGCCGTTGCTGGTGTCCGCAGCGATGTCGTAGCTGCCCTTCGGCATCCGTACGGTGACCGAGCCGTTGGAGGTCTTCGCCCGGACGTGCTGCGGCCGGGCCGGGGTCAGGTCGATCGCGCCGTTGGACGTCTCGGCGGAAATGTGCCCGCCGGCCAGGCCGCGTCCGGTGATCCGGCCGTTGCTGGTCCGCACGTCGACCGGGCCGGTGACGCCGTCGAGGTCGATGGCCCGGAACTCGTGGTCACCTTCACCGCGCCCACCTTGCTCAGGTTCACCGCCCCGTTCGAGGTCTCCCCGCTGACCGGGATGCCGGCCGGAAGATCGAGCGTGTACGTCACCGAGCACTCGTCGCCGCAGCCGCCGAGCACCAGCACCCCGTCCTCGACCCGGTGCGTCGCCCCCTGGGGGCGGTCACCGTGGTACTCCACCGAGCGGTGCAGCGAGACCGCGGCGCCGTTCTTGCCGCCGCCCTCGCCGCCGCGCACCGTGACACCGCCCGAGTCACTGTCCAGGCGGACCGCCGTGATCCTCTTCGACACCACGGCGTCGTCCTCGAACGTCTCCCCGGGCAAAAGGCCGCAGGCAGCGATGCCGCACACCGCGACGACGGCCGCCGCGGCGGCCGCGAGGGTGCGGCGGGGGAGGCGGGTGCGGTGGTGGTGGCGGTGCGGCATGAAGTCCCCCGGTGCGAAAGGCAGTTGGTGGGTGGAAGCGGTCGAAAGAGGCGGGCCGCCGGACGACCGCGAAGAGAGAGGTTAAGGCGCCGGCGGGGGCGCGGACCATGGGGAAAACCCGAGGGTCGGGGTGCACATAGCTGCAGGTGCGACCCGCGGGCCCCGGTGCGAGGATTTTCGTGGGGGCGGTTCATGTGCTGCGTACGGGCGGATGAGGAGGCTTCCGGTGACTGCCACGAAGACATGGAACACCGAGATCAGCATCACCGAGACCGGCAGCGAGGTCCGGGCGGAGGCCAGGCTGCGCGGCAAGGAAGGCGGCCAGATGGTCGGCCAGGGCTCGGCGCGGTGCAATCCCGCGGACGAGAACGTCCCGGCCATCGGAGACGAGTTGGCCGTGGCCCGGGCGATGTCGGACCTCAGCCACCAGCTGCTGCAGCGGGCGGCGCACGACATCGAGGTGCACACGGCCCGGCCGGTGGAGCGGCTGCAGGCGTGAGGAGTACGCGGGGCTGAGGCGCGGGGAAAGGACGGGGCCCGGGCGCGCACCGCGCGGTTCGGGCACACTGTGCTGCTCTGGCACGCTGTGCCGTCCGGTCTGGGGATCACGCTGCCCGATCAGATCGTGGCCGGGGCGGGCGGACGGCTCGCCTCGCCCGGTGCGCTCCTGCCAGCCGGTCGACTGGGCGAACAACACGGCCGGGGTGCTGGCCGGGGCCGTGGCGGCGTGGCCGGTCATCCGCCGCGCCACCCGCGGTGGCCCCCGCCGCGTGGCTAGCCGCCCATCAGCGCCGTGAAGTCCGGGCCGATGGTCAGCGTCACCGTGTCCGGTGTCGCGTCGGCGGCCTGGGTCGGCTTCAGGCCCGGGAGGCGGGCGGCCAGGATCTCGCCCTGCGCCTTGAGGGAGCCGGGGTAGGTGAGCGTGGTCTTGTCCGTCGCGGGGGCGTTGCCGGTGCCGATGACCGTGAAACCGAGCTGCCGCAGCTGCCCCGCCGCGGTGGCGGCCTGGCCGGGGGTGCCGGTGCCGTTGAGGACGCGTACCCGCACGGAGCGGGCGGTCATCGGGCTCTTGGCGGCCTCGGCGAACTTCGCCTTGCCGGCCGCGCCGATCTCGCGGTCGTGGGCGAGGTCGCTGAACAACTGCCCGGCCTGCGGGTACTGCCAGATCACATTGGCGTGGTCGGTGGGGACGTCGGCCTCGCGGTAGTAGTTGGGCACGGTCAGGAAGGTGAGGCGGTCGGAGGGGATGTCCTTGACCGTCGAGGCCAGGTCGTAGAGCTGCTTGAGGCCGGCCAGCTCGTTGTCGGTGGTGAGGGACTTGGTCGCCGAGTCCAGGAAGCCGTAGAGGTCGCCCGGGCTGGTCAGCTTGGACTGCGCCTTCGCGGCCAGCGCCTTCATGAACTCCTGCTGACGGCCGATCCGCCCGAGGTCGGAGCCGTCGCCGACGCTGTAGCGGGTGCGGACGTAGCCGAGCGCCTTCTCGTCCTGGACGTTCTGGCAGCCGGCGTCCATGTCCAGGTGGGCCTTCTTGTCGTGGATGGCGTGCTTGGGGCAGACCTCGATGCCGCCGAGCGCGTTGACCATCCCCTTGAAGCCCTGGAAGTCGATCGAGGTGAAGTGGTCGATCCGCAGGCCGGTGTTCTTCTCGACGGTCTTGATGGTGCAGGCCGCGGCCTTGGTGACGCTGCCGCCGTCACCGCCGATCGAGAATGCCTCGTTGATCTTGAAGTGGTGCGGGGACGACTTCGAGCCGTTGCTGCGGCTGCAGGCGGGGATCTGCACCCACGAGTCACGGGGGAACGACACCGCGGTGGCCCACTTATGGTTGGCCGCGATGTGCAGCACATCAGGGTGTCCGACTGCATGGTGGTCAGGCCCTTGCCGTATTTGGCGTTGGCGCCGGCCCGGCTGTCGGACCCGACGACCAGGATGTTCTTGGAGCCGGGGCTGAGGTTGACCGGCCGCTTGCCGTCGACGCCGATGTCCACGCCGTGGATGTTGCTGTCCAGGTGCTGGTAGACCCACGCCCCGACCCCGGCGGTGCCGAGCACCAGGACGCCGAGCACCCCGCCGGTCCAGGCCACGATCCGGCCGCGTCGGGTCATCCGGACCTTCCCTCCTGACGCGCTCCGCCGGCCCGACGGCTTCGCCCGGTTCGCCCTGCGGGAGCCGCCGGAGCGGCGTCCGGGCCCGTCGGGTGAGGCGTGGGGCGTGGCGTCGGTGGTCGCGTCGTCGTCCCAGGGGCCGTCTGCTGGTGCGGCTGCCTGTCATGCACGCGGATGGCCCTTCTGGCTCTTCTGATCGCGCCGGACCCGCCGGGGAAGCCGTTCCTGCCGGAAAGGCCGTTCCTGCCGGTCCTGCTGCTGGTTCTGCTGGTCGGGGGTGGTGCTGGTCGAACTGCTCGTGCCGGGCGCACTCGGTACGAGGAGTGCGCCGGTCTGCTGAAGCAGATGGTTCGGGCGCCCCGAAGGTTGCACGGGACGCCAAAGTCGCGGGCAAGGGCGGCCGGCAGGGTGACGGCGGCACCGGCCGGACGGGCCGGTGCGGAGGCGGTGGGTCAGATGCCCGCGCTGGGCAACAGCCGGACGGATTCCGGGTCGTAGTGGAACCAGCGGGGGCCGTCGCCGCCGGGCAGCGTACGCAGCCGGCACCACACCTCGCCCGCGGCGTCCGTCCACCAGCCGCTGATCCGGCCCAAGACCCAGGTGTCGTCCGGTATTGGACCTCCACCGGCTGGTAGACCCACCGCACCTCCGCCTCTGGAGGCGGGCAGTCCCGGCTCAGGAGTCCGCACCTCGTCGCCATCTCCCCCTCCGGACACGCCCGTTGCGCATGTGTGCGGGCAACTGTACCGGCAAGTTCTACATGCGTGTAGAAGGACGCCGATGAGGGGGAACGGGAGCGGAGCCGGATCAGATCCGAACAGTGTGCCCGCCGTGCGGACCCGCCGCCCCCGGAACGGCACAACGGACCCCGGCGGCTCGCCGCCGGACTCCGGTCGCTCGGGGCGTCGTCCCCCGGAGCGGGTCTTCCCTCAGAGCGGTGTCGCCGCCTTCAGGACGAGGAACAGCGCCACCGCCGCGTTGAGCGCGGAGAGCGCGGAGGCCGCGGTGCCCGCGGCCGCCACCAGCGCGGCGAGGCCGGCCCGGGTCAGCGCCGGGGGCCAGTGCCGGGCCGGCGGCACGGGACCGAGCAGCGCGGCCACCCGGCGCGGCACCGGGCCCGGTTCGGCGGCCGCGAAGTGCGCCAGCCCCGGAGCCGGCGCGGCGCGGGTGACCAGCGCCGCCTTGCCCCGCCCGGGCGGTCAGCCGCCGGTCGCCGACCTCCCGCGCGGCCTCCTCGTCCGCCCAGCGCTCGGCGGCGAAGGCGACCGCGGAACGCAGCGGCAGCAGCAGCGGGTTGACGCAGCCGGCGAGGCGCACGGCGAGCAGGTAGCGGTGGTGCCGGCAGGCGAGGTGGGCGCGCTCGTGCGCGAACAGGGCGCGCCGCTCGTCCTCGTCCAGGCTGCGCAGCATGCCCCGGGAGACCGCGATCCGGCCGGGGCGGCCGGCGGTGCCGGGCACGGCATAGGCGTACGGCTCGTCGTCGGGCAGCACCGCCGGGTCGGCGCCGGCCGGCAGCCCGTCCAGCGCGCGGTGCGTACGGTCCCGGATCCGCCGGTGCCGCAGCAGCGCGGTCCCGCAGCCGGCGAGCGCGGCGGCCAGCAGCGGGATCGCGGCGGCGCCGGCGACCTCGGCGTACGGGACGGCGGCCCGCACCTCGGGGTCCGACCAGCCGTCGGGCAGTGGGTTGCCGGGCAGCTGGGCCGTGCCGACGACCATCAGCAGCCCCAGGCAGAGCGTGCTGCACAGCCCGAGGACGGCGGCGAGCAGGGTCAGCAGCCGGGTGCCGGCGCGCGGGTGGAGGTGCTGTTTCCGCGAGCCGGGCGATCGGCAGCGCGGTGAGCGGCAGGACCAGCGGCAGGAACACGAAGACGCCCACCGGTCAGGCTCCGCGGGCTTCGTCCGGGTGGGCGGTCCCCTGCGGAATGTCCGTCCCGTCCGCGCCGGAGGCGTCGTCCGCGGCGCGGTCGAGGAGGGTGCGCAGCAATTGCTCGTCGTGGGGCGAGAGGGCGGAGACGAAGCTGGTGAGGACCGCGTCCCGGTCCGGTTCGCCGTCCAGGACCCGGCGCATCCGCAGCGCGGCGAGCCCGGCCTCGTCGGCGGCCGGGGTCCACACGTAGGCGCGGCCGGAGCGTTCACGGGAGACGGCCTGCTTGGCGTGCAGCCGCGACAGGATGGTCATCACGGTCGTGTACGCGAGGTCGCCGCCGAGCCGTTCCTGGACCCAGGCGGCGGTGACCGGCCCGGGCGCGTGGTGCAGCGCGGCCAGCACCTGGGACTCCAGCTGGCCCTGCCCGCGCCGGCGGCCGGTTCCCCCGGCGTCCGGCGCCGTCCCGAAGGGCTTCTGGCCCATGCCGTCGCCTCCCATCGCGCGGGGTGTCCCGCCGGCCGGGACGACGGGCATCTTAGACGCCGGCACCCGTCGGCGCCTGAGCGGCGGAGCCGGGCCCGGAGAGGTCCGGGAGGGCGGCGGGGGAGGTCCGGCGCCCGCCTGCCCCGAGGTCCCTCGCGAGGTCGCGCCCCCCGGCCCGGAGATCGCCCTCCTCCGGGCCGATTACCGAGCGCACAGGGCCTTTCACCTGCTACGGAGGGATGCGCCGGGCCCGTGCGGGGTACCGTAAAAGCACCAAGGGACTCGGGGACCCACAACACCGGGCGCACCAGGATCGGCCGCGATCCACCGACCGTCTGCCGCGCACAGACCGTCCGCCGTCCACCGATCTGCCGCGGTTCGCCCGAGTGAGGTGAGCACCATGCAGACTCTGTTGACCGTGGTCGTACTGCTGGCGCTGATCGCGCTGGGGCGCTGTTCCTCGCCCGGCTGAATGCCCAGCAGACCGGACGGATGGCCACCCACCGGTACGCGGACTGGAAGCAGTCGATGCGGCAGCGGATCCGCAGGCACCCGCGCGACGCCGCCCACCCGGGCCCCCTGGCCGGCCCACCGCCCCCCACCCCACCGCCCTCCGGCAAGACGGGCGGCGACCTGTGACGACCGCCGGGCAGCACCACGCCCCGCCGCCCGTCGCCCGGGTCGCCATCGCCCCGCACAGCGAGACGGTCCGGCGCATCGACGGGATCTGGTGGCCGCATGCGACCGATCTGCTGGCCGAACTCCCCGCGCTGCTGATGGCGTTGCCCTTCGACTGGCCGCGGATCACCCACGCCACCGTGAACGGCGACGCCTGGCCCGCCCTGCCGGCCCGGATCATCGTCGACGGCCACGTCGTCCGCCTGCGCCGGACCAGCGGCCACCACGGGCCGGACACCCTCTGCCTGGTCTCCACCGGCAACGGCCGCTGGGACCTGCAGATCATCCCGCCCGCCACCCCCGAGCCCGAGGCCGTCCGCATGATGGCGGAGATGGCCCGCACGGGAACGCCGCACCCGGTCACCCCGGCCTGAAGCCTGAATCCCGGGCTGAATCCCGGCTCCCTCCTGGCCTGCGGGCTCCCCGCCCCGGCCTGCCCGCGACCCGCCATAACCCGGGAATCCGTGGCGCGCACCCGCGGTGGCTACTGCGTACGGGTGGTGTTCATCGGAAGAACGCCGACCCGGGGGCGTCGGTCCGTGAATCCTCCCATTGCGTACTCATCATAAGAAAACGCAACAGAAGCGGCGCAACGTAAGCGATGCGAGCGGAACGCGGCAACTGAGGCAGTGCAACCGAAGTACAGAGGGAAGCAAGCGGATCTCTCGGGAGATCCTGATCGGAAGTGAGGAGCCATGGCTGCGAACAAGGTCATGACGTTCTGGGCGATGTGCCTTGCCGTGCTCGGCAAGCTGCTGGCATCGCTGGGTGTCTCCGCGCCGGCGTCGGCGGCGCGCCGGGAGGCCGCGCTCTACGAGCGGACGCTGGGCGACGCGGACGCGGGCACCGAGCCGCGGGGCGCGGCCGGCCCGGACGGGGACACCCCGCCACCAGGGACACCCGTCGCGGCGGCACCCGCTGCCCCGGCACCCGCGGCAAAGACGCCCGCTCTGGAGACACCGGTCGTCGAGGGGCCCACGGTGCCGGCTCCGCGCACGGTGACGCGGTACGGCCAGGCCGCGCCCGCCCGGCCGATGCTCGCCCGGCCCGAGCTGCCGCCCACCATCAAGCAGCGCATCCACGCCGAGGCGCACGGGGCCTCGCCCGGTCTGCGCAGCCGCTGCATCCGTGGCACCGAGCCGCTGTCCACCGCCTCCGCCGGGGCCGCCCCGCAGACCGCCGGCAGCGTGAACCCGCGTCCCGCGGCCATCCCGGCCGCCCGTCGCCGTGCGCACCCCGCCCGTACGGTCTGAGCCGGGCAGCGGCAGTTCCGCGCGAGCATTTCCACCGGCCAGGCCCGCCGGCCCTGACACAGGCGGGACGGCGCGTGACAGCTCCGCGCCGACGAGACGCGACGCAGACCGACGACGAGACGCAGGCAAGGCGAGACGCAGACAAGACGAGACGCAGACGAGACGCGGGTACGGCGAGACGCAGACCCCTCGCCCTCGCACGACGTGAAGCGCACCATCCCCAGCGGAATCCCTAGTGGAATCCCCAGCTGAATCCCTAGCTCAACAACACCCAAAGACTTGAGAGTTCCTCCCCTTCAGGACCCCAACCCCAGCTGAGCACGCAACGCGCGCGCGTCCGGCTTTCCGTTGGCGGTGAGGGGGAAGTGGTCGACGACATGGACCACGTTGGGCTGTTCGTACTCCGCGAGGTGCTCGGCCAGGCGCCGGCGCCAGGTGAGCGGAGCATCGCCCTCCGGGTCCGCGACGACGAAGTGCAGTGCGCTGCCGCGGCGTTGGTCTTCCACCGCCAGGACCTTGACCGGGCGGCCGCAGGCCTCGGCACGGCGCTCCAGGCTCTCGGGATAGAGCGTGAAGCCCAGCCGGTGCACGGCCTGATTGCGGCCCACCACCCGCACCGTGCCGTCGGCGTCGACGCTGCCGAGATCGGCCGTCGGGTACCAGGCGTCCTGGTCGACGGGACGGAGCGAGCCGTCCTCGCGCAGGTAGCCGGCCATCAGCCCGGGCGAGCGCACCTCGATGCCGCCGAGTTCGCCGGGCGCGGCAACGGTGCCGTCCGGGCGCAGCACGCGCAGCCGTACGCCGGGCAGGGGGCGCCCGCAGCCGTGCGGTGAGTCCGGCGTGGCCAGTGCGACGTTGCCGAGTTCCGTCAGGCCGTAGCCGTCCAGCAACGGGCGGCCCATCGTCGTGCGGAAGGACTCGGCCAGGGGGCCGGCAGGGGCGCGCCGCCCACGCCCCAGACGCGGACGCCGGCGAGACCGGCGCGTACTTCCGGGCGGCGGCGGACGACGCCGAGCAGCGAGTGGTAGGTGGACGGTGCGGCGTCCACGGCGGTGGCGCCGTGCGCGGCGGCCTGGCCGACCGCCGCGTCGAGCCGCTGGTAGGGGGTGACCAGCAGGGTGCAACGGGTCAGCCACCACAGCAGGATGACGGAGAGCCCGTACTGGTGCGAGAAGGGCAGCAGCGGTGCGAGGACGTCGTCCGCGCGGTAGCCCATGGCCCGGATGGTGCGCAGCGAGTTGTCGAGGACGGCGTGACCGGGTTTGACGATGCCCTTGGGGCGTCCCGTGGTGCCCGAGGACCACAGGACCAGCGCGTCGGACCGGCGGAACCAGGCGTCGAGGGGGTCGGCCTCGGCGGCCAAAGGCGCTGGTGAGGATGTGGATGCGGAGGGGGGAACGGGGGTGAGGTGCGGATAGTGGACGATGCGGTGGTCGGGGACGCCGGGGAAGCCGGTGGTGGGGTCCGCGGCGGTGACGAGCCAGCGGACCCGGGCCTGGCGGGCGGCCGCGGCGGCGTCACCGGCGGAGAGCCGGTGGTCGAGCGGGACGAGTGAGGTGTCCAGCCGCATCAGGGCCAGCAGCGTCACGACGTAGTCGATGCTGTTGTCGCCCTGGACCAGGACCCGGTCGCCGGCGCGGATGCCGAGCCCGTGCAGGGCCCGCGCGGTGGCCGCCAGCCGGCGGCCGAGCGCCGGTCCGTCGAGGGCGCCGGTGGCGTCGGGCGGGGTGCCGCCGCGCGGGGTCGCGGTGCCGTCGACGAGCCGGGCGGCGGCGACCGGAGGGGCGATGGTGTCGGTCATGGGTGCTCCGATCCCGTGGGGTCGAGGGGACGGCACAGCAGGGTGGAGGTGGTGGTGGCCACCCACAGGCCGTCCGCGTCGTGGAAGGCGCAGTCGAGGGTGAGGAGCCGACGGCCGGCGAGGTGCGCGACGTCGGCGAGGCGGACGGTCGCGTGGAGGACGTCGCCGGCGTGCGCGGGGCGGGCGTGCCGCAGGCTCTGGGCCCGGTGCACGGCACCGTCGAGGCCGGGTAGGTCCGGCCGGGCGCGCAGCAGTTGGTCCTCGGCGTGCGCCGCGAGGGTGACGAGGTAGGTGGGCGGGGCGAGGGTGTCGGGGTGGCCGAGAGCGCGGGCGGCGACCGGATCCGTGTAGGCCGGGTGCGGGTCACCGAGCGCGGCGGCGAACCCGGCGATCCGCGCCCGGTCGAGGACGTACGGGCCGCAGCGGAGGACATCGGTGCCGCTGCCGCTGCCGCTGCCGGGCGCCGGAGGGCCGGTGGGGCCGGCCGGGCCGGGGGTCGCTCTGCCCGTCATCGTGGGTCAGTCGCCGATCATGTGGTGGCCGCCGTCCGCGTGGACGATCTCGCCGGTGGTGGCGGGCAGCCAGTCCGAGAGCAGGGCCAGGCAGGTACGGGCCACCGGTTCCGCGTTCTGCGGGTCCCAGCCCAGCGGGGCCCGTGTCGACCAGTCCTTCTCGAAGGACGGGCCGTCGCCGCCGATGCCCCGGGCGGCCAGGGTGCGCAGCGGGCCGGCCGCGACGAGGTTGGCGCGGATGCCGTGGCCGCCGAGGTCCCGCGCCAAGTAGCGGGAACAGGCTTCGAGTCCCGCCTTCGCGACGCCCATCCAGTCGTAGCCGGGCCAGGCCCGCGAGGCGTCGAAGTCCACGCCGACGACGGAGGCGCCCGGGCGCAGTAATGGCCGGCAGGCCATGGTGAGCGCCACCAGGGAGTACGTGGAGGTGTGCAGCGCGGCGGACACATCGCGCCACGGGGCGGTCAGGAAGCCGCCGTCCAGGCAGGTGGCGGGGGCGTGGGCGACCGAGTGCAGTACACCGTCGAGCCCGTCCAGGTGGGCGCCGACCCGGTCGGCGAGCGTGCTGAGCTGCGCCTCGTCCGTGACGTCCAGTTCCACGACGGGGGGTTCCTCCGGCAGCCGCCGGGCGAGCCGGGCCACCAGGCTCGGCCGCCCGTACGCGGTGAGGACGATCTTGGCGCCCTCTTCCTGGGCGAGCCGGGCCACCGCGTAGGCGATCGAGCTTTCGGTGATCACTCCGGTGATCACCAGCTGTTTTCCGTCGAGCAGACCGCTCATGCGGTGCCTCCGTCTGACTCGTCATCGACTCCAGAGTCACCGGACAAAACTCAACGCCAATGTCCGGCCTTGGTCTTGATAGGTCGTCATTGACAACCTATCCGACCTCCAGTTGACTAGAATAGTCAAGCATAGTCAAAACAGTGACTCTTGTGTCACGTCAGCGCGCCGGCGTCCGCCGCACTCCGTCACCTCGCGTGGGCGGCAACGGTGCCGCGCCTTTGGCCGTACGCCCGGCCACCCGCCCGGCCGTACGCGTGTCGTACGGCCCGGCATCCATCCGGCCGCACATCCGGCCGTGGACCCCTGTTCCCGCCCGTCTCCGACAGAGAGGTGATCGTCATGACCGTTCCGACCCGAGAAGAGATCGTTGCCGAGCTCGCCGAGATCCTGCACGAGGTGGCCGGCGTCGTGCCGGCCGAGGTGACCGAAGAGAAGTCCCTGGTCGAGGAGTTGGACGTGGACTCCCTGGCCATGGCCGAGGTGATCGTGGTCGCCGAGGAGCGCTTCGGGATCGCACTGCCCGAAGAGGAGATGAAGGACATGCGTAGAGTTTTGGACATTGTGCTCCGGGTCGAGAAGCAGCTGGCGTCCTGAGCCCCGCCCGGGAACGCCTACGCCACGCGGGTCCCCCGGCCGGCGCGCGCTCCTGCCGCGTACGGTCCCGTCCGGCAGGAGTGCGCCGCTGGCGCACCGAGCGGTGGTCAATTTGAATATCGGTCAGATGACCCAACGGGCGATCCCTGCACGGTAGTTGTGACTTCTCCGCAGGTCCGGGACCTGTGCGCGCCGACCACGGCAGTCCTGGACGGACCGGGACGAAGAGCGTCCGACATGATCCTCGGCCGCAACTTGGCGAAATTTGGTAATGCCCGTGAGTAAACCAGAGTTGATTTTCGGTCGTCGCTTGTTGACGCAGGCATAGACCAGGGTTACCTTGAGGATCTCCGAACGGTAAATCAAATCGACTCAGTGCACTGCTTTCTGTGGATCTCAACCGTCCACAGAAAGTCGACATGGTGCGAGGGGATCTATGCGGGGGACGAGCCTTTCTGTGACGCGCACCCGAGCGGCCATTCGCTCAGTCATGCCGACCCCGGCGGCACGTCCAACACACCTGGTGACGAGGGGCTTTGGCACCCGGATCGCGCCGATGAATTAGCCGACGGCGCATTGCACATATTCTGGCCCGACGGCGCAGACATTCGCCAGACCGCCTGTTTGACGGAATTTCTCGGACGGTTACTCCAGTGTTCTCCCCGGGATATTCCGGTGACCCACGACGGGTTCGGCCGCCCGGTCTCCGCCGCACCCCCGCCCGCGGTCGGCTGGCCCCCGGGTGCGCGTCTCTGCCTCGGCATCGCCGCCGACCCTGGCCGCCAGTTCCTCGCCGTGACCAGGGACCTGCCGGTGGCCCTCTCCGTCCACACCGTGCCGCGCGGCCCGGTCAGCGAACTGCTGCTGCCCTTCACCCCGTTGGAACGCCGCTACGTCCAGGAGGCCCCGGAGGACCGGCGGGCCCACCGGCTGGCCCAGCTGTGGACCCGCAAGGAGGCGGCCCTGCGGCTGACCGGCCGGGGCGGGCTGGCCCTCGCCGACGAGATCGACGCGCTGAGCGAGGCGCGCGACGGCAAGGTCGTCATCCCGGCGTCCCCGGCCCACCCCGGCGGCATCGCCTACGTCCGCGACCTCCCCACCGGCCCGCGCACGGTCGCCTCCGCGGCCATGGCCGCCCCGGCGTCGGGGCTTCGTACGTGGCGCGTTGCGGTGCCTTCCAGGTAGCCGTTCCGCTGCGCTTTGCGGTGCCTCCCACGTACTTGGCCGTCCCGCCGTGGTGGTTTCTCGCCGTTGCGCTTTGCGGCGCCCCGCACGTACCTGTCTGTCCCGCCGCGGGTGTTGTTCGCCGTTGCGCCTGCGGCGGGCTGGGTTGTGGTGGGTGCGGTGACGGGCCTCCGGGGCCGGTCGTGTGGACTGCTGACGCTTTACGTCCACACAACCGGCCCCTCCGGCCCGTCCCCTCCCGTGAGAGGGGAAGAAAACGACGGTGGGGGTGCACGTAATGCCCACGCGCCCGCAGGCAACAGACCAGATCCGCCCCCAACCAGCTTTGAAACTCCCACTCACGGGAGGGGCTGGACCGGAGGACGAAGTCTGGAGGGCCGGCACCGCACCCGACAACACCACGCCCGCCGCCAGGCGCAACGGCGAACAAGCCCCGCGGCGGGACAGACAGGTACGTGCGGGGCGCCGCAAAGCGCAACGGCGAGGGAGCCCCGCGGCGGGACGGCGAGGTACGTGCGGGGCGCCGCAAAGCGCAACGGCGAGCGAGCCCCGCGGCGGAACAGACGGGTACGTGGGAGGCGCCGCAAAGCGCAACGGCGAGGGAGCCCCGCGGCGGGACGGCCAAGTACGTGGGAGGAACCGCAAAGCGGAACTACGGCATGAGGACCGCGTGCGGGTCTCCGCTCTCCGGGCGGCGGGCGGCGGCCGTGAGTTCGCGCCAGGTCTCCAGGGCCAGGCGGAAGGCGCCGGCCTGTTCGTAGCCCTCGGCGGCCAGTTTGAAGTCGGCCTCGGCGGCGTCCTCGTGGCCGCCCGCGCGGTGCGCGCGGGCCAGGTGGAGCAGGCAGCGGGCGCGGTCGAGCGGGGACAGGTCACCGGCCGTGAGGTCGATCCCCGCGGCGTGGTCGGCGGCCGCCGGCCCGTCGTCGTGGCGCAGTGCCGCGGCGGTCTCCAGGACCGCCAGCCAGGTCCGGGCCGAGGGGGTGCCGACCAGCGCGGTGGCCTGCCGGGCGCGGGTGAGCAGGGCGTCCGCCTCGTCCGCCGGGCCCGCCGCGAGCGCCAGCAGCGCACGGGCCCGGGCCAGCCGGAGGCGGAGCCGTACGCCGTCGGTCGTGGCGAGCAGGTCCTCGGCCTCGGCGAGGAGTTCCAGGGCCTCGTCGGGATGTCCGGCCAGATACTGGGCACCGGCCACCGCCCACAGGGCGCCGGCCCGCAGTTCGCCGGCCGGGAGCGGTGCGGCCTCGGCGCGCAGTTCCGTGCCGAGCTGCTCGGCGCGGCTCCACTCGCCGCTGTCGACGGACGCGGACAGCAGCGCCATCCGGGCCTGGGCCCGCTCCGGGCGGCCGGGCTCCAGCTCGGTGGTGACCCGTACGGCCTCCTCGGCGAAGCGGACGCCCTCGGGGAGGCGGCCCTCGGTGCGCAGCAGCTGGGCGAGTTCGATGGCGACCCGGGCGTGCAGGACCGGCGCGGTGCGGGTGAGCGGGTCGTCGAGCAGCCGACGCAGCGCGGCCTCGTGGCGGGCCGGATCGTCCAGCCGCCCGAGGACGGTGGCCAGCTCCCAGTGGGCCTCCCAGCGCACCTCGTCCTGGTCGGCGCCGCCGGCCTGCTCCACCACGGCCTCCAGCTGGCGCCGCGCCGCGGCCCAGTCGCCGGCCAGCTGGCTGGCGCGGGCCGCCACCAACTGGCCGACCAGGCCGAGGCGCTGGGTCAGCCGGGCGCCGGGCTCCTCGGTGGCGCTCAGTGCCTCGACGGTCGTGCCGAGCCGTTCGGCGATCGACCGGGCGATCTTGGGGCTCGGGATCCGGCGGCCGTTCTCGACCAGCGAGACGTAACTGGGCGAGAGATCGCCCCCGGCGAGGTCCCCCTGGGACAGGCCCTGCGCGCGGCGGACCTCCCGCACTCGCTTCCCGAAAGCAGGCTGCTCAATCACCAAGGAATCGCTCGCAGTTGAGTTGGGCGGACGGACAGTGACGGTGTACGGACGGCGCCGGACAGTGGAACGTGATGACGGGGAGTCTACTCACCGGAGGCCCGCTCGGGGGCCCCTGTGGACGACCTTCGCTCCGGCGAGGAGTCATTTTTTGTCACTTACGGAGGTCGGTATTCCTCTTGTCTGTTCGACGGACATCGCGACAGTTCGGAGGCGTGTTCGGGCCGATGGGGCGGGATCGGCAGGTCCGCGGCGGGGGTTGCGGAC
Source organism: Streptomyces endophytica (assembly GCF_026153355.1). Taxonomy (GTDB): domain Bacteria; phylum Actinomycetota; class Actinomycetes; order Streptomycetales; family Streptomycetaceae; genus Streptomyces; species Streptomyces endophytica. The sequence continues at coordinate 2,126,527 of NZ_CP110636.1, forward strand.
GGGGTGCGACGAGGGATGCTTGTCACAAAGGCCGGTCGAGTGTAATGACTTTACTTGACAATAAATGACAATTGGCTGACGCTGACCCTCCATGGACTACGCCCCGAGGAGGGACATATGAGCTCCGCTCCCGCATGGCCGACCGTGGCCGCCGAGCCGGAGGACCGTGTCGACGGCCGACGTGCGGCGGCCGTCCGCCGGGTCCGGGACTTTCTGGTGGACAACGCCGACACCGTGCACGCGCTGCTGTGCGAGATCTCCACCCACCGCGCCGCGCGCTACGAGATCGAGTCCACCGTCGCCACCCTCGACGGGGCCCTGGACGAGGTGGCCACCCACCGGCCCGGCCGGGTCCCCCGGCTGGCCGCCTTCATGCCGTCGAACGTCATCCTCTACTCCTACGCCCTCTACCTCCTGGTCCCCGCGCTCTACACGGAGCGGCTGGTTTTCCGCCCCTCCAGCCGCGTCAAGGACCAGATGCGCCGGCTGCACGCCCTGCTCGCCGAGCAGCACCGCCTGCCCATCACCCTCACCACCGCCAGCCAGCGTGAGTTCCTCCAGGACCACGTCAGCCCGGCCGACGTCGTCGTCTTCACCGGCGCCTACGCCAACGCCGAGCAGATCCGCGCCCGGCTCACCCCCGGCCAGCTGTTCCTCTTCCTCGGCTCCGGCGTCAACCCGTTCGTGGTCGCCCCCGGCGCCGACGTCGAGCGGGCCGCCCGCGACGCCCTCGCCATCCGTGTCCTCAACACCGGCCAGGACTGCCTGGGCCCGGACCTCTTCACCGTCCACGCCTCGCTCCTCGACCCGTTCGTGGACGCCCTGGTCAGCGAGTTGAAGGGGCTGCGCTACGGGCCGTACACCGACCCGGACGCCGACTTCGGGCCGATCTTCTACGAGAGCGCGCTGGAGGACGGCGCGCAGTTCCTGGCCCGCAACCGCGGCGGCATCGTGCACGGCGGGCACGTCGACTTCCGGGCCCGCCGCCTCGACCCCGCCGTCGTCGTCGGCGACGAGGTCACCCCGCGCACCCACGTGCCGGAGTTCTTCGCCCCGATCTTCAACGTCGCCTCCTACCGCGACGAGGACGCGCTCGCCGCGACCCTCACCACCGGCACCTTCACCGAACGCGCCCTGGGCTCCAGCGTCTACGGTCACGCCCCGGCCCTCGTCGAGGCGCTCCGCCGGCGCACCACCGTCACCCTGGACACCACCCTGCTGTCCATCGACGACGGCAACGCCCCCTTCGGCGGCTACGGCCGGATGGCCAACTACATCTCCGACGGCCGGGAGCTGCGCGCCGAGCCCGTGCTGATCTCCAAGGCCGTCGCCGCCCACCGTCCGGGAGGCGGCCGATGAACCAGCATCCCGCGGCCCACCCGTCCGCCTGGGCGGCGATCGCCGACCACCTCCACCACCTGGGCACCACCGCGGTCTTCGGGCTGCCCGGCGACGACATGGCACCGCTCGGCGCGCTGGAGGACTCCGACGTCCACGTGGTGCTCTGCCGCGACCAGCGCAACGCCGTCTTCATGGCGACCGGTTACGCGCTCGCCGCCGGCCGCCCCGGGGTCTGTGTGATCGGCAAGGGCCCGGCGGTGACCAACGCGCTCACCGGCCTGCTGGAGGCGCGCTCCGCCGCCGTACCGCTGATCCTGATCGCCGACGGCACCCGGCTGGACCGGGTCGGCACCGGCGCCTTCCAGGAGCTGGACCAGCTGGCCGCGGTCCGCCCGTACGTGAAGTGGGCGGTCCGCGTCGACCACGCCGAGCGGCTGCCGGGCGCCCTGGAGAAGGCCGCCGCGCTCGCCGTCAACGGCACGCCCGGACCGGTCTACGTCGAACTCGCCGAGCAGATCGCCGGCGAACCCGTCCCCCGTACCGGGCCCTGGCGCCCGGCCGTGCCCCAGCGGCCGGCCCCCGACCCCGCCGCGCTGGCCGCCACCGCGGCCCGGATCACCGCCGCACGGCGGCCGTTGCTGCTGGTCGGCGGGGGTGCCCGGCACCGCAACGCGGACCGCCGGATCGAGCGGTTCGCCGAGCGGCTGGGCGCCGGGATCTTCACCACCGCCTCCGGCCGCGGCACCGTCGCCGAGGACCACCCGCTGCACTGCGGCGTCAGCGGCCTCTACACCGTCGGGCCCGTGGACGCCCTGTGGCGCGAGGCGGATCTGGTCGTCGCGCTGGGCAGCCGCCTGGAGGAGACGGCCACCTTCGGCTGGCCGGAGGGTGCCGACCAACTCCCCGTCGTCCAGGCCGTCCTGGGCGAGGAGAGCCTGGTCCTGGACCGTCCGGGGGCGTACGTCCTGGCGGACGTGGCGTCGACCGTGGACGGCTGGGCCGGGCTGCTCGACGGGCACCGGCCGGACGGGGCCTGGGCCGAGCGGGTCCGCTCCGTACGGGCCGCGCTGGCGCAGCGCGCCGCGGACCGGGCCGAGGAGGCCGGGAAACGGACGCCGGACGGCACCGTCCCGGTCGCCCGGGTGCTGGCCGAGCTGGAGCGGGCCGTCCCCGCCGGCCGGGTCCTCGTCCAGGAGAACGGCCTGCAGGACATGTGGTCGTACTTCTTCCCGCACTACGCGCTCGGTGCCGATGGCGGTTCCGTCGTCCCCAGCGAGCAGACGCCGCTGGGCTTCGGCGCGGCGGCCGCGGTCGGCGTACGGCTGGCCGAGCCGGCCGGGCGGCCCGTGGTCGCGGTGGTGGGCGACGGCGCCTTCCACCTCTTCCGCGCCGAGCTGCCGACGGTCGCGGACGCCGGCGCGGCCGTCCTCTACGTCGTCCTGGACAACGGCGGCTACGGCTGGCTGCAGTCCAACCTCGACCGGGTCTCCGGCCCGGACTCGCGCTTCGCCTTCACCCGCCCCCGGCCCACCGGCACCGACGGTCTGACCGGCGCCTACGGCCTGGGCCACCGCCGGGTGACGGACCCCGACCGGCTGTCCGACGCGCTGGCCGCGGCCTGGCGCGAGGTCGCCGCCGGCACCACGTCCGTCGTCGAGGTGGCGGTCGCGCTGGCGGACACCCCACCGGGGATGACGGGCGCGGCGGGCGACTTCCCGGAGCGGGCGGAGGAGGAGTAGCAGGGACCCGGCTTCTTGGGGGCCGTGCCGCCGTCGGCGGCACGGCCCCCGCGTGCGTCGGGGCGTGCGTGCGTCGGGGCGTGCGTGGGCCGGCCCCTTCCCCGGCTCGGGGGTGGCCGGGGGCGGGGCCGGTCCACGTCTTCTTCGTACGGGGAGCCACGCCGAAGGCGTGACGGGGATGCGCTCCCTTGCGTACGGATGGTGTCAGTTCGTGGTCTTGCGGCGGAACTTGGCGACGGCCAGCGGGGCGGTGAGCGCGGTCAGGCCCACCGACCACACCACCGTCCAGAGCACCGGGCCGGCCACCGGGCCCTCCCCCAGGGCGAGTCCACGGGCCGCGTCGGCCATGTGGGTCAGGGGGTTGATCCGGGTGAAGGCGGCCAGCCAGTCCGGCATCGTCGTGGGCGAGACGAAGATCGAGGAGGCGAACTGCAGCGGGGTCAGCACGATCACCGAGAGCCCCTGGATGGCCTGTGCGGTGCGCAGGGTCAGACCGAGGAGCATGAAGATCCAGATCAGCGACGTGCCGAAGAGGGTGGTCAGGCCGATGGCCGCGGCTATACCGGGCCAGCGGCCGGAGAAGTCGAAGCCGAGCAGGGCGGCGACGATCAGCAGGACCGTGATGGCGACCAGCATCCGGCCCGTCTCCACCACGACCTTGGCCACGAGGATCGAGGAGCGGGCGATCGGCATCGTGCGGAAGCGGTCCATCACGCCCGTGCGGAAGTCGTCGTTGACGCCGGTGCCGACGGCCATGGCGATGGTCATGCCGAGGATGACCATCAGGCCCGGCACCAGGAAGGCGGTGTACTGGGCGCGGCTGCCGCCGCGGCCGATCACCCCGCCGAAGACGTAGACGAACAGCAGCGTCAGCACGATCGGCATCAGCAGCGCGTCGATCATCGACTCCGGGTTCTGCCGGATCCGGAGGAGGTTGCGGCGGACCAGCGCGCCGGTGTGCCGGGCCGTGGCCCGCGGCCCGATCCGGCCCTCGTCGCGGAGGGGGGCGGGCGCCTCGGGGCGGGGCGCGGCCTGAAGGGTCGTCACGGCTGCTCCTCCGGTCAGGCCCGGCCGCGGCGTTCGTCCAGCCACTTCTGCCAGTACGAGCGGCGGTCGCTGCTGGGGTGGGCGACGATGATGTCGCCGAAGACGGCGGAGCCGTTCACGCGGATGCGCGGGGTGACGGACTCGGGGCCGGAGTGCGCCCGGGTCAGATCGCGGAGGTCGCCGAAGACCTTGCTGCAGTTCATCTCCACCCGGACGCCCTCGGGGAGCAGCAGGTGCACATCGCCGACGAGCGCCTTGGCCTCGATGGTGAGCTCACCGGTCGGCGGGGCGGGGGAGGAGCACAGGTCGAGGGTGAGGTCGCCGAGGACCGCGGTGGCCTCGATGCCGTGTTCCAGCGCGGGGCTGTGGTGCACGAGGTCGCCGAAGAGGGCGCGGAACGAGCGCTGGCCGGAGCCGGCGGTCGCGGGGGCCGTGACATGGGGCAGGTCCTCGCCCACGGACGCCAACTCCTCGCGCGTCCGGGCCAGATACGCCGCCTCGGAGCGCTCGGCGAGCTCTTCGAGGGTTAACCGGCCTTCCGCGGTGGCCTCCCTGAGCCGTTCGACCATGGTCTCCCGCTCGGCGTCCGACGCCAGCACCGAGCGGGCGGATCCGGAGGGGCCGGGGGAGGCGGATGTGGGCGCCACATCCTTGGTGAGGTCGGGACGTTGGGGCTGGGTCATGGAGGGTGCCTCCGCGGGGTCCGGCGAGGTGGGGCGTGTGCGTGCTCATCGCACCACGTCGGGCCGGGCGTGGGCATCGGCGCGGGGTAGTACATCGAAAGGTTGACCCGCGGCCCCGGGCACACAGTTCGGCGTACGTGGCGGTCGCGGCGTACGGAGCGGGCGGGGCTTCGGAACGGGGGCTTCGGAACGGGGCTACGGGACGCGGCGGACGGGGGCCGCCGGGGGAGGGACCGCCGCGCGCGACGGTTCCGGGGGATTGACGGGGCGGCGGACTTCCCCGGCTTTGGTGTACTCGGCGGCCGGTTTTCCGCTCCGGTAGTCACCCGGGAAATGATCTCGGTGACCACCGGTGAAGACCGGTGAAGGAATCCGAATATCGGTCGACTTCTTCTTGACTGCTTGGTAAAGTGCCCAGCACTCATTGTGACTCGGCGTTTTGATCCGACCGGCCGGAGTCATCCACTGTTCGAAATCCGGAGGGTTTGGCGAATGCCTGAGCTGGCGGACACCGGGCGGCGAATCAAAGAGCTTCGGGTCAGCGCGGGAATGACGCAGCACGACCTTGCCGGGTCCGAAATGTCGTCCAGCTACATCTCGCTGGTCGAGCGCGGGAAGCGCATTCCCAGTGGCCGGGCGCTCAAGATCCTCGCAGCCCGCCTCGGCGTCGGCGTGGACGAAATCTCCAGCAGCCCCCAGCCGGCCGAAAGCCCCGGCCTGGCCCGCCGGCTGGACCTGGTCGGACGATTGGTCGCGGCCCGCCGGCAATGGGAGGGTGGCGACGCCGAGGGAGCGCTCTCAGAATTCCGCGCACTGGCCTCGATGGAGCCGGCCGGCCGGCAGGACGACGTATTTACCGAGGCGCAGCTCGCCATTGCCGAAATACTGGGCTCGCTCGGCCGCGCCGACGAGGGCGCCGACGTCCTGCTGCGGATGCTGGACGCGCTCGCCCCCGCGCCGTACGCCGAGGCCCGGCTGCGTGCCCTGATCGCCCTCGCCGACCTGCTGGAATCGGCCGGCCGGGTGCAGGACGGGCTGCGCTACGCCCTCACCGGCCACCTCGAATGCACCGACCGCCGGCCGGCCCAGGGCCCCGCCGGCGGCCCGGCCACCGGCCCCGGCACCGGCTTCCACCTGCTGCTCGTCCTCGACGTGCTCACCCGCTGCGCCTACTGGAGCGGCTGCCCGGACTGGGCCCCCGAGCCCGAGCTCTCCCGCCCGCCGGCCGACGGCATCCTTCCCGGGCCGCGCGCCACCATCGATCTGCACCGGGCGCTCGCGCTGCGGGACCGCGGCGAGTGGGAGCGTGCCGCCGAGCTGCTGGGCGAGTGCGCGCGCCGGGTCACCCCGGCCGCCGGGTTCCCCTTGTGGGAGAAGGTCAACGGCCAGTACGCCCTGCTGTTGCTGCACCGCGGCGATGCGGCGGCGGCGCGCAGCATTGTCGAACGCGGGCTGGTCGTCGCCTCGGTGGCGCAGGAACCGGAATTCCCGCTCTGGCTCACCACCGCGGACGCGGTCTGCGCGGAGGCCTCCGGCGACCGGGACCGGCTGGCCGCCCTGGGCGAGGAGCTGGCCGCGCTGCCCGAGACCGGCCGCAGCCATGAGAAGGCCGCCGCGCTCCAGGAGATCGCGGCGGCGTGCGAGCGGGTGGGGGACCGTGAGCGGGCGGCCGGACACTACCGGCAGGCCGCCGACCTGTTCCGGCGGGCCCAGGCGTACCGGCACGCCGAGCGGGCCCGGGAACGGCTCGTACGGCTCGCCGAGAGCCCGGCCAGGCAGCCGCAAGACCAGCTCTGACACCAGCCCTCGGGCGGCGCTGGAGCCGGGCGGAACCCGCTCCGGCATGGATCTGAAGCCGCCCTGAACCCGCTCCGGGATGGATCTGAAGCCGCCCTGAAGCCGCTCCGAGAGGGCCCTGAAGTCGTTCCGATACGGCCCCGAAGCGGCCCGTGAAGCCGCTCCGATACGGCTCCGGAGCGACTCGTGAAGCCGCTCCGGTGCGTGCGTGGGCCGCCGGTCGACGACGTCCGGTGAGCGCGATAGCGGGCCTGTCGAGGCCGCCCGGCGAACGCGAAAGCAAACGCGGCAATGGCAGATCCGCGGCCGGCGGCCGGAAAAGCCGGCGGACGGCCGCATCGGCACCCATGTGGTTGAGCACAAAAGCAAGGCCGCGGTCCGTATATACGTGGCCGGTGAACGGGATTTGCGCTGCGACCGGTTGCAAAAGTGGGCGGGCGACCGCCGGGACGGAAAGACGCCGCGGCGGCGCAATGGGCCCTGGGGTGCTATGCCCTTATGTCGTTATTGCACGTAATTGACGCATTCATTTATTAGCTTTCTTTCCCAATCCGAGGAGCGCGAACAGTGCCTCCGCGCCGCCCACGATCGCCAGGATGAGCCCCGCCTTGTGCAGGGAGACGATCGGTGTCTCGACTTCCTTTGTGGTCAGCCACAGGACCAGTCCGATGACCGCCAGAACAATGCCTATCGCAATACCCTTCATCGGTTCCCTTGTCTCCTCGTCCCGGTGATGGCCCGGTGATGGCGCCCCGGCCGGCCGGCGCGGGGCGGTGGTAGTCACCAGCGTCCCGTCGCGGCCCGGTCTCCGGATCGTCCGCAGGTAGGCACTTTCCGGCCCGCGGACTGTCACTTTCTATGTACGCCGGGCCCTACCAGGGGGCCGTGGGGCGCGCGCCCCCGGAGCCCGCCCCCGCGCCCAGGCCCCCCTCCTCGCCTCCTCGAACCCTCGCCATAGTCAATTTTCCTGACTCTGTCAGTCATCGCCCTGAGAGCGTTTCCGCTGGTGCGAGGCCTGATGACACGGATCGACAGGAAACCTCGACTGACCGCGTCTCCCGCAACCTGTTGACAAGACGATGACTCAGCTGTCATGTTTCTGGTCATGAGGACGCCCCGAGCGTGACAACGGGGCAGGAAATCAGGAGGCGTTTCATGGAGTTACGCACAGATCGGCGGCGCGTCGTCGTCACCGGCTGCGGCGTGGTGTCCCCCGTGGGAAACACCACCGAAGACTTCTGGACCGCCCTCCTCGCCGGCCGCAGTGGTGTCACCGCGCTTACCCGCTTCGACACCTCCGGCCTCCCGGTCCGCATCGGCGGCGACCTCACCGGTTTCGACCCGGCCGGCTCCGGCTTCCTCACCCCGCAGGAGGTCCGGCGCACCGACCTCTTCACGCAGTACGCGGTGGTCGCCGCCGGCCAGGCGATGCGGGCCGCCGGCCTCGAACCCAGGGCCGACGTCGACCCGTACCGCTTCGCCGCGGTGATCGGCTCCGGCTACGGCGCCGCGCACGCCATCCAGCAGCAGTACGACGTGCTCAAGAACCAGGGCGCGCGGCGGGTCTCGCCGTACCACTCGGTGCTCACCGCCATCGACCACCCGGCCGGTCTGCTGTCCATCAAGTACGGCATCAGCGGCCCGAGTTGCGCGGTCTCCGCGGCCTGCGCGACCGGCGCGGTGGCCATCGGTGAGGCGGCCGAACTGATCCGCCACGGCCGGGCCGACGTGGTCCTGGCCGGCGGCACGGACGACTCCCTCACCGCCGCCGACCTGGCCGGCACCGCCAACGCCCGGGCACTGTCCCGCCGCAACGACGACCCCGAAGGCGCCAGCCGGCCCTTCGACCGGGACCGCGACGGCTTCGTGATGGCGGTCGGCGCCACCGTCCTGACCCTGGAGGAGGCCGGCCACGCGGAACGCCGCGGCGCGACGATCCTCGCCGAGGTCGCCGGTTACGCCGCCACCACCGACGCCCACCACGCCACCGCCCCCGATCCGACCGGCGCCGGTGCGGTCCGCGCGATGCGCGGGGCGCTCGCCGACGCGGGCCTGACCCCGATGACGTCGGGCAGATCAGCGCCCACGGCACCGGCACCGTGCTCAACGACCGCATCGAGGCGGCCGCGCTGCGCGAGGTGCTCGGCCCCGACCAGCTGCGCCGCACACCGGTCACCGCGGTCAAGAGCATGACCGGGCACATGCTCGGCGCGTCCGGGGCCGCCGAGGCCGCGGCCGCGGTGCTCTCGCTGCGGGACCGCAGGATCCCGCCGATCCGCAACTGCGACCACCCCGAGGACGACGACCTCGACCTGGTCGTGAAGGGTGCCCGCGAATGGGACGGCGACGCGGTGCTGAGCAATTCGTTCGGCTTCGGCGGTCACAACGCCGTCCTCGTCCTGAAGCGCTACCGCACATGACCCCGTACGCGCCCCGAGCGCCGCACCCGCTGACACACGAGACCACAGAGGAGGGACACGCACCATGCAGGGACGACTGGTGACCTTGGAATGGCCCGGCGACGACGACTGGGCCGCGATCGCCTCCTGGCTGCGCCCCGGCTCGCCCGCGGCCGTGCTCAGCGGTGACTGGGAGCTGCTGGGCGCCGCCGAGGTCGAGCAGGCCAACCGCTCCGGCCGGGTCCACCACCTGGTGATCCGCACCAAGGACGGCACCCGCATCGGCACCGTCAGCTACCAGCGGTCGGGCAGGATCGGCGGCTACACCGTCGGCGGCGCGATCGGCTCGCCCGAACTGTGGCGCCGCGGCTACGGCGCGGAGGCCGTCGTCCTCCTCGTCGACTACCTCTTCCACCAGCTCGACGCCCACCGGGTGCAGGTCACCACCGCCGGCTACAACAAGGGCATCATCCGGCTGATGACCAAGACCCCGTTCGTGGTCGAGGGCATCCTGCGGGACCACTGTTACCTCGACGGCGAGTACCACGACGCGATCGTGTGGGGCCTGCTGCGCGACGAGCACTACGCCTCGCTCAAGCCCAGCGAGGACAACCGCGTACTGGCCGTCGGGCTGGAGGACTTCGTGTCCGAGGACGACAAGGTGCAGGCCAGGGCGGTGCTCGCCGCGCACCTCGCCACGGCCGACCGGACCGCGCTCACGCCCTACCTGGAACCGGACGTCACCACCCCCAACGCGATCGTCCCTGCCGAGCGGGGTGCCGCATGAGAGACGGCGCCGAGAGCTTCGCCCTGGCCGACCGCACCTTCTTCGACTGGCCCGGCAACTGGGACCTGGAGGCCACCCGCTTCCCCGCCCCGCCGCTGCCCGACGGCTGGACCCGCGAGGACAACGAGGCCTGGACCATCTGCCGCCCGCCCGAGGACCGGCTCCCCGACCAGGGCTGGAAGATCCACGTCAGCGCGTCCCCCGACGACGCCCCCCGCACCCTCGCCGACGTCGCCGGCTACTGCGCCCGGCACGGCATCGCCTTCAAGTACCTCAAGAGCGCCAACGTCCAGCGTGCCCTGAGCCGCAAGTACGCCCAGCGCTCCTCCGCCGGCAAGCTGCTGACCGTCTACCCCGAGGACGAGGCCGAACTGGCCCGCACCCTCGAAGGACTGGACGCGATCGTCGGCGGCCGCCCCGGCCCGTACGTCCTGACCGACCTGCGCTTCCGCCAGGGCCCGCTCTACGTCCGCTACGGCGGATTCCGCACCCACTACGTGGAGGACGCCGACGGCGAGCTGGTCCCGGCCTTCCGGCGCCCCGACGGGACGCCCGAACCGGACCGTCGCACTCCGGTCTTCCACACCCCCGACTGGGTCACCGTCCCCGACGTCCTCAAGGACTCGCTGGCCGCCCGGCAGGCCGTGGACGACTTCCCGTACCGGATCACCGGCGCACTGCACTTCTCGCACGGCGGCGGCGTCTACCGCGCCGAACCGGCCGGTGAACAGGCCCTCGGCGCCGGACAGCACAGCGTCGTCCTCAAGGAGGGCCGGCCGTACTCCGGCACCGACGGAGTCGGCCGGGACGCGGTCGCCCGGCTCGCCCACGAGCACCGGATCCTGACCCAACTGGCCGGACTGCCCGGCATCCCCCGCACCTTCGGCACCTTCCAGGCCGGCGAACACCTCTTCCTGGTCCTGGAGGACATCGAAGGACAGGACTTCCAGTCCTGGCTCGCCGGGCTCTACCCGCTGACCGTCCCCGAACCCGACGAGGCGGCGGTGGCCGCCCACCGGGACCGCGCCCTCGCCCTGTTCGGCCGGATCGAGGAGCTGCTCGCCTCGGTGCACGACCGCGGGGTGCGCATCGGCGACCTGCACCCGGGCAACTTCATCATCCAGCCCGGCGACGTCCCCGTCCTCCTGGACTTCGAGGTGGCCGACCAGATCGACCTGGCCACCCCCAGCAGCCTCGGCGCCCCCGGCTTCCACCGGGCCGACGCCACCGGCGCGGACGGCGACCACTACGCACTGGCCGCGATCGCCCTGTGGATGTTCCTGCCGCTCGCCGCGCTCGGCGGACTGGCCCCCGACAAGGCGTCGGCCCTGCTCGACACCGCGACCCGCCGGTTCGGCCTCCCCGGCCACCTGGTGTCCCGGCTCGCCCCCCAGCTCGCCCCGAACGACAACACCACGTCGCCGCTGCGCAGCGTGCCGGAGGCGTTCCCACCCTCCGACATCCTGGCCTCGATCGACCGCGGGCTGCGCGACAGCGCCACCCCGCACCGCACCGACCGGCTCCACCCCGGCGACTTCGCGCAGTTCGCCGAGGGCGGCGCGGGCTTCGGACACGGCGCCGCCGGCGTCCTGTGGGCCCGCCACACCGCCCTCGGGGAACGCGACGAGGAGGGCGCGGCCTGGCTGCGCGCCGCCGTCGACCGGGTCACCGCCGAACGCATCGGCTTCTACGACGGCCTGCACGGAATCGCCTACGTCCTTGCGGAGTTGGGCGACCGCGAAGGAGCCCTGCGAGCCCTCGACCGGGCCGCCGACCGGCTCCCGGTACGCCACTGCCCCAGCCTCTATCGCGGCCTGTCCGGCGCCGGCCTGAACCTCCTGCACTTCGCCGACGTACTGGACGACGGCGCCCTGCGGCAACAGGCCCTCGATCTGGCCGACCGCGTCACCGCGCGGCTCGCCACCGCCCGCACCGAACCCATCGAGCGCACCCGCCGGCGCGGCTCCACCCACGCCGGCGGCCTGATGTACGGCTGGTCGGGCCCCGCGCTCTTCCTGCTCCGCGCCCACCGCGCGACCGGCGACCCCGCCCTGCTCGACGAGGCGGTCCGCGCCGTCCACCGCGACCTCGACCGCTGCAGCCCCGGACCGCAGGACACCCTCCAGGTCGACGAGGGCTTCCGCCTGCTGCCCTACCTCGACAACGGCAGCGCGGGCATCGCCCTCGTGGCGGCCGAACTCCTCCGCCACCGCGACGACGCCCGCCTCCGCGAGGCACTACCGGGGCTGCTCCGGGCCTGCTCCTCCGACTTCGTCATCGAGTCGGGTCTGTGGGGCGGCCGTGCCGGTCTCATCGGCACCCTCGCCACCCTGCGCGCGCAGGCCCCCTGGCCACCGGAGACCGCCGAGCGGTATCTGCGCCGCCATCTGACCAACCTCCACCAGCACGCCATGACGCTGAACGGCGCAACGGTCTTCCCCTGTGACGGCCGGGCCCGGATCTCCATGGACGTGGCCACCGGCGGGGCCGGCGTACTGCTGGCACTCTCCGCCGCCGAACGGGGCACCCCGCTGCTGCCGTTCCTCCCTGACCCGCGGTCCGCCGCGGCCGGTCAACCGGCCGTCCCGGAGCGCGCCCGTGGTGCCCACGGCACCGCGACCCCCACCGTCCCGACCGGGCCGGCGGGCACTGCGGACAACGGAAGGGAGGTGTCGTAAATGACCATCATGGATCTTCAGGGTCTGGAGGTGCCGGGCGAGCGTGACGCCCAGGCGCTCGGCTCCACCGTCAGCACCGGCTGCTGAATGACGCCGACGGGCCGTGCACCGTCATTGCACGGCCCGTCGGGTCCAGGTGTCCCGCAACGGCACCTGATACGTCATCGGCGCTGTCCACCGCTCCTGCTCACCCCCCGGAGGGAGGTTCACATGTCGGTCATGGATCTTCAGGGTCTGGAGGTGCCGGGCGAGCGTGACGCTCAGGCGCTCGGCTCCACCCTCAGCGGCGGCTGCTGACACCGAGTTCGGTGTCGTCCTACGCACTGTACGCATCCGGAACGGACAACGGAAGGGAGGTGTCGTAAATGAGCATCATGGATCTTCAGGGTCTGGAGGTGCCGGGCGAGCGTGACGCCCAGGCGCTCGGCTCCACCGTCAGCACCGGCTGCTGACCCGGTACCCGGTGGTCCCGTGCTCCCGGCGCGGGGCCACCGGGTTCCCTTTTTCCGCGTAGCCCAACTCCTCGGGGGGAGAGCCGAGTTGAACGACCGTACCGAGCCGGCGGCCCGCTCCCTCTGCATCATCGGCTGCGGCCCCCGCGGCACCTCCCTCGTCGAGCGGATCCTCGCCAACGTCCCCGCCCTGTACGGCGACCGGCCCCTGGACCTGCACCTCGTCGACCCGTACCCGCCGGGCGCCGGCCGCACCTGGCGCACCGACCAGCCCGGCCTGCTGTGGATGAACTCCGCCGCCGAGCAGGTCACCCTCTACCCCGACCCGAGCGTCTCCTGCGCCGGGCCGCCGCGCCCCGGCCCCACCACCGCCGAGTGGCTGACCGGCCCGCTGCACGACGGTGCCTACGCCGCGCGCCGCGACCAGGGCCGCTACCTGCGCCACTTCTTCGAGACGGTGACCGCCGGACGACCCTCCTCAGTCCGCCTGTACGTCCACCGGGCGCGCGCGATCGACCTGCGCCGGACGTCCGCGGACGGCGCGGCACCGGGCACCCGCCAACAGGTGGTCCTCGACTCCGCCGAACCGCCCTTCCTCGCCGACCGGGTGGTCCTGGCGCAAGGGCACCCGGACGTGCGTACCGAGCCCGCGCCGGCCGGCCTGACCCGCATCGGGCCGGGCCCCGCCGACCCCGCCGCCCTGGACGCCGTCCCGCCCGGCGCGCCGGTCGTCGTCCGCGGCCTCGGCCTGGTCTTCATCGACTGCCTGGCCCTGCTGACGGAGGGCCGCGGCGGCCGCTTCGACCGCACCCCGGACGGCCGGCTCCGCTACCTGCCCTCCGGCCGCGAGCCCCGTCTGTACGCGGGCTCCCGCCGCGGTGTCCCCCTCCCGCCCAAGCCGGCCCGCGCCGCCGTCCCGTCCCGCCCCGCCGCCCCGCGCTTCGCCACCGCCGACGCCTGCCGGGCCCGGCTGTCCCGGCCCGGCGCCACCTTCGGCCGCGACGTCTGGCCGCTGGTCCTGGCCGAGCTGGGCTGGTGCCACTACCGCGCGCTCTTCGCCGAACAGCCCGCCCGTGTCCGTATGACGTGGGACGACTTCGACGCCCAGTACGCGCTTCTGCTCACCGACGCGGACCGCCTCGCCAAGCTCGCCCGGGAGGCCGTTCCGGACCCCGCCGACCGCCTCGACCTCGATCTCGTGTCCGCCCCGCTCGCCGGCCGCCGCTTCGCCGACGCCGACGGCCTCCAGCGCTGGCTGCGCGCGCACCTCGCCGAGGTCCACCACCGCCGCACCGGCCCGGCCCGGGCCGTCACCACCGCGCTGGTGGACGGCCTCCAGCGCACCGGCGCGGTCATCGAGGACCTGTGGCGCTCCGGCGACCTGGCCGGTGACCAGCTGGCGGACGCGTTCGCCCGCTTCTCCCTCGGCACGTACCTGAGTTCCGGCCCCCCGCCCCTGCGCGCCGAGCAACTGCTGGCCCTGGCCGAGGCCGGAGTGGTGGTGTTCGTGGGCCCCGAGATGCGCGTGGAGATCACGACGCCGGCCACGGACGGCACCGGGCCGGTCTTCCGCGCCACCAGCCCCGCGGTGCCCGGCGCCGCCCACGACGCCGCCGTCCTTCTCGACGCCCGCTTGTCGGCTCCCGCCCCCGACCGCCTCGCGGACCCGCTGCTCCGCGCCCTCCTCTCCCGCGGCGAACTCACCGAGGCCCGCACGGAGGACGGCACCCCGACCGGCGAACTCCGGCTGTCCGGCCCCGACCTGCACCCGGTCGACGCCCACGGCACCACCCACCACGACCGCGTCATCGTCGGCCCGGCCCAGTTCCCCCGGCCGGGGACGGACGCGATCTTCTTCCGCCAGAACGATGCGGTGGCGCGGCGCTTGCTGGTGGATGGCTGATTCCCACGTACCTGTCTGCGGCGCCGCGGGTCTTCCCGAATGGGCCGGTGGGGGTGGCCGTGATCGATCCGCTTACCGGGCGGGCGTGGATCCGGTACCGGTCGGCCACTGGGTGTCGGGGAAGGCGGCGGTGTCGGAGTCGGTGTCCGGCATGAGGCTGGTGAGCATCTGCTGGGCGGTCTTCGCGTGGTCGGCGGCGCGGGGCAGCATGACGCTCTCGTAGGCGTCGAGGGCCTGGTCGACGGTGGGGTGGTCGATGACGGCCTGGGCGAGTTCGGCGCCGTCGAGCAGGGCGAGGTTGGCGCCGACGCCGACCGGCGGCATCAGGTGGGCGGCGTCGCCGAGCAGGGTGATGCCGGGGACGCGCTGCCAGGCGTGCGGAACGGGAAGCACGAACATCGGGCGGTTGATGAAGGCGCCCTCGTTGTCGCGCAGGATGGCCAGCAAGCTCTCGTCCCAGCCCTGGTACTGGGCGAGCAGGCGGGCGCGTACGGCTTCGGTGTCGGCGAGGTCGAGGCCGGCGTGCCAGTCCTGGGGCCCGCGGAAGTTGACGTAGCCGCGGATGTGGCCGTCGCTGTTGCGTTGCAGCACCAGGCTGCGGCGGCCGGCCTTGGCCGACATGGTGCCGTCGCCGACCAGGCGGGCGATGCCGGGGTGCCGGCGGTCGACGTCGTCGAAGCGGATCTCCACCATCGTCACCCCGGCGTAGGACGGTTGGGCGTCGGAGAGCGCGGGGCGCACCCGCGACCAGGCGCCGTCGGCGCCGATGACCAGGTCGAAGTCCTCGACGGTGCGGTCGTGGTGGTGCAGCCGGACGGTTCCGTCGGGCAGCGGGGTGACGGCCTCGGCGCCGTGGCCCCAGCGGACGGTGCCGGGGCGAGGGAGTCCAGCAGGAGGGCGCGCAGCTGGCCGCGGTCGATCTCGGGCTTGCTCAGATCGTCCTCGCCGGCCCGGTCGTGGCGTATCAGGGCCGCGTGGCGGTCGTACAGGCGCCATTGCTGGCCTTCGGGCCGGGACAGCGCGCGGAACCGGTCGAACAGTCCGGCCGCGCGCAGGGCGACCTGGCCGGTGTCCTCGTGGATGTCGAGGGTGCCGCCCTGCGAGCGGGAGCGGGGGTCGTGCTCGCGCTCGAAGACCGTGACGGGCAGGCCGTGCTGCTGGAGGACGCGCGCGCAGACGAGGCCGCCGGGACCGGCGCCGATGATCGCGATGCGAGGGGTGGTGGACATGAGGGCCACGCTCCGTTCCACGGATCGAGAGGGTGCGGATGCGCAACCACAGAAGCACAGCGGCTACAAAAGTACAACTGATTCGATTTCCTATCCGACTGCGTTTCTGATCGAGTCACCTCAGCTGGGGTAGGGTGGGGGCATGGCCGAGACGACGACCGGGCGCCGCGAGCGCAAGAAGGCCCGCACCAGGCAGGCCCTGGCGGATGCCGCGCTGCGGCTGTTCACGGAACGCGGCTACGACAACGTCGGCGTCCGCGAAGTGGCGGAGGCGGCCGACGTCTCGCTGAGCACGCTCTTCAAGCACTTCCCCAGCAAGGAAGCCCTCGTCTTCGACCTGGACGCGGACGTCGAGAGCGCCCTGGTCGCCGCCGTTCGCGACCGGGCCCCCGGCCGGCCCGTCCTGCACGCCCTGCGCGACCACCTGGTGCGGACCCGTACGGCCCTGCGGGCCGACGACCCCGTCCTCGTCCTCGTCGAATCCACCCCCGCGCTGCGGGATGCCGCCCGGCGCATGTGGTCGCGCCACGAGAAGGCACTGGCCGCCACGCTCGCCGACGCCACCGGGCTGCCCCCGGACGACCTCGCCGTCACCGGCCTGGCCCGCTTCGCCCTGGAGGCCCCCACCCTCGCCCGCACCAGCCCCGACCCGGCCCAGGCCATCCGCGACCTGTTCGCCCTCCTGGAACACGGCTGGTCCACGACCCCCCTGGCCCGCGGCGAAGACCACCCCGGCGAGGACGGCTGACCGGCGTCAGCCCCCCGGCCCGCTCCCTCCCACCCGCCGGACTAGATCCCCTGCTGCTGCGCCAGGATCGCCGCCTGCACCCGGCTGCGCAGGTTCAGCTTCGACAGGATGCGGCTGGTGTGGGTCTTCACCGTGCCCTCGGCGAGGTTGAGGGATGCGGCGATGGCGCTGTTGGGGAGGCCGCGGGCGATGCAGGCGAGGACTTCGCGTTCGCGTTTGGTGAGGGTGTCGAGGGCCTGGGTGGTGCCGTGCGGCAGGGCCGGGCGGGCCGACGGGGGGCGGTGGGCGAATTCGGTGATCAGGCGGCGGGCGATGGCCGGGGTGAGGAAGCCCTCGCCGTGGGCGACCTCGCGTACGGCGCCGACCAGGACGGTCGGCTCGGCGTTCTTGAGGATGAAGCCGCCCGCGCCGGCGCGCAGGGCGCCGAAGATGTACTCGTCGATGTCGAAGGTGGTCAGCACGAGGACCTCGGCGAGTTGCCGTTCGACGATCAGGCGGGTCGCGGCGACCCCGTTGAGCAGGGCATCTGGATGTCCATCAGGACCACGTCGGGGCGCAGCTCGTCGGCCATGCGGACCGCCGCCTCGCCGTCGCCGGCCTCGCCGACGACGGTGATGCCGGGGTCGGTCTGCAGGACGAGGACCAGGCCGGACCGGACGGCGGCCTGGTCGTCGGCCACCAGGACCCGGATGTGCGGGGGCCGTTCGGACGGTTGCTCCGCCGGCTGCTCCGTCCGCCCGTCCGCCGCCGTGTCCTGCACCAGGTCCTCCCGTATGGCTCGCCGTGCCGGTAATGCCTGCACCGATTCGTTCACGTTGGTCCGCCTCTCGGCCGCTGGGCCTCTCGTCGTCGCCCCCGTTCCGGTTCGTTAGGTGTTCTGGGTCAGGGGGAGCACCGCACGTACCCGCCAGCGTCCCGGGGCGGTGCGGTCGGGTCCCGCGTCGAAGATGCCGCCGACCAGGGCGGCCCGCTCGGACATCCCGGTCAGCCCGGCGCCCGCGCCGGTGGTCAGCTGGGCCACCGGGCGCTGCCGGGCGCGGACGTCGGGCAGGGCCAGCGGGCTGTCCACCGAGATGGTCAGCCGTTCGGTGCCGGCCTCGCAGCGGATCCGCACCCGGCCCGACGAGGCGTGTTTGAGGACGTTGGTCAGTGCCTCCTGCACGATGCGGTACGCGGTCACCTCGATCACCGACGAGACCTCGGGGAAGGTCTCGGGGAACTCGGTGTGGAGGGTCAGCGCGGCGGCGTCGGCGGCCGGGCGGGCCTGTTCGACCAGTGCGCCCAGGGCGTTGAGCTGCGGCCGGTCCCAGTCGTCGTCGACGCCCCGGTCGGAGCGGAGCAGCACCACCATGCGACGCATTTCGGCCAGTCCCTGCACGCTGTTCTCCCGGATGACGGCCAGGGCGCGCAGAACCGGGTCGTCCTCCCCGGAGTCGGCCGACCCGGCGGATTCGGTGGATCCGGCGGAGTCGGCGGATCCGGCTTCGCCGTTCCGGTCCCGCCGGGCCTCGGTCAGGGAGAGCACCGCGCTGGAGTGGATGGCGATCGCGCTGAGGTGGTTGGCCACCAGGTCGTGCAACTCGCGGGCCATCCGGGTGCGTTCGGTCTGCAGGATGGTCTTGCGGTCCAGTTCAGCGAGCCGGTTGATCTGTGCGGCGCGCTCCCGCTCGGCGTCGGCGCGCTCCTTGTGGTTGCGTATCAGGATGCCGGTCCACACGGGGGAGATGAGCAGCATCGCGACGATGACGCCGGTGGTCACGCCCTCGGAACGGTCGCTGATGGCGATCAGGGTGATGGTGGTGGCGATGGTGACCGCGACCGTCCCGAACTGCAGCACCCGGCACAGCCAGGGCGCGCCGTACAGCGCCGCGGCGTAGAGCAGGTCGGTGTAGACCAGGACCGGGCCGAGGCCGCCGCTCGACGTCATCTCCACGAGGACGGTGACGGTGCCGACCGAGACCGCGGCCGTCGGCAGGGTGCTGCGGAACGCGCTCGCGGTGCACAGCACGACGACCGGCAGGACGGCCTGCCAGACGGGGATGTCGCCCATGACCCGGGACCCGCCCAGGACGTAGAGAATCAGACAGGCGGCGAAGAAGCCCACGGCCAGTCTGAGGTCACGGAGCGGCAGGGGAGGGCGGCGCGCGTTCGTACCTCTGAAAAGACGTAACCACACACGAGGACAGTACTTCCGGGCGTTGCCCGTTCTCCTGGCCCTGGCGCCCGAATTTGGGTCGGTCTCCCGTACATCGAAGTATGTAGCCGGACATCAGCAAGAGGGATGACTCGAAGGATCCGGAGGATCTGCAAACCTTGGGCTGTCTGTATCGATCGATGTAGGTGGAATAGGGGGAGACTCCAGCTGTTTGACGGGCTGCCACTCACCCAGGGCAGTCTTGGCACCGCTCACCAGTGGAGGACGGAAAGTACGTGGAAACGAACGCCGCTCTTCTCGAACTCTGTCCGGGATACCTTGACCAGGACGTCCCCGGCCGCCCGCACCACCCCGCCCGGCCCCGCCTGGCGCCCCTCGCCCCCGTCCCCATATTCATCGTCCCGATCGGCGAGGACGGCCCCTCCCCGTCGTCCCCGTCCGCTCTCGTCCCCTCCCCCTCCCCCTCCCTGTCGTACCTGCCGTCCGCCCCCTCCTCCGCCGGCTCGTCCTCCGCCCTCCGCGGCTCGGGCAGTGCGCTGTCCCCGGACAGCTGTCTGGGCCTCAACGGCCATTCCGCGGCCACCCTCGACGACGCCTCGCGCCGCTGGCTGCTGTCCGGGCTCCCCGCCCGGGTGAGCACCGCGATGGCCGAGGCCTCCTACTGGGAGCTGTACGGAACGCGCGGCCTGCTGGTCGTGGCCTGCGGGGAGGACGCCCGGCAGATGGGCTTCTCGGTGGAGTCGGTGCGGCGCGGGAGTCCGCCGCCGCACACCCCGTACGAGGTGCTGACCGCCCGGGAACTGCGCGCCGCGGACCGCTTCCCGGAGACCGAGCGGGAGCGGATGATCACCCGCTTCTGGGTCCGCAAGGACGCCGCCATGCAGGCCGCCGGCGGGGGGCTGTCCAGCGCTCCGGAGCGCATCGAGGCGGGCTTCCCGGCGGACCACGGCACGGTCACCGTGCCCGGCCCCTACGGCTGCGACGTTCCGGTTTCGGTACGGAACTTCACCTTCTCCCCCTCCTACGAGTTCGCGGTGGCGACCCGGAACCGCTCCCGCTCGCCCCTTCCTTCGCCTATTCGGTCAGCTGAATGCCCGTTCCCACATCCGGGCCGGGAATCCGGTCGGCGGGGAATTCCCGCCATTGGCCGGAATTCGGGCCATAACGGGGGCGGGCGTGGGCGGCGGCACCGTAAGGGACCACTACGGCACCGGCACCGGGCAATGGACCACCGGGGTGAAACTCGCGCATGTCGTACCCCCCGGACAGGCCGAAAACCATATCGCCGGGTTACTTGGTGCGTGCCCACCGGCCGTGGCGAGTAGCGCGTCACGGCGCCGCCGGAGCACAGCGGAGGAATCCCGTGATGCCGTCGCCCCTCGCCAAGCGGTCCGCCCACACGGTCCTGTCCGTGCTGCTCGCCGTGCTGGCCGTCGTCGGCCTCGCCGCGCACCGGTCCGCCGCGGCCGGGCCGTCCGGGCCGGTGCCCGACTGGGAGCGGATCGCCGACTGCGAGAGCAGCGGCCGCTGGCACATCAACACCGGCAACGGCTACCACGGCGGCCTGCAGATCGACCCCGCCACCTGGCGCGCCTACGGCGGCCGGCGCTACGCCCCGCGGGCCGACCTGGCCACCCGCTCCGAGCAGATCGCCGTCGGCCGGCGCATCGTCCGCGACCGCGGCCTCTCCGCCTGGCCGCGCTGCGGCTACACCCAGCAGTCCCCCAGGGCCACCTCCCCGGGCCAGCAGGCCCCACCGGCCGCCGCCCCGGACCAGCCGGCCCAGCGGACCTCCGCCCCGCCCCCGCAGACAACGGACCCGGCGCAGCAACCGCCCGCCGACGCCGACCAGTTGGTCCAGGAGGCCCCGTCGACCGGGCTCCACCCCTCCGTCCGCGCCGCGGCGTACCACCACCCCAACCGCGCGACCTACGTCGTCCGCACCGGTGACTGCCTCTCCGTCATCGCCGAGCGGAACCACGTCCCCGGTGGCACCCAGGCCCTCTACGAGCTCAACCAGCACCGGCTCCCGCACGGCCCGGACCACATCTTCCCGGGCCAGCGGCTGCGCCTGCGGGCGTAGCGGACCTCCCGCGAGCTCAGCGCACCGCCACCAGTACGTGGCTGTCGCCGAACTGCCAGACCGGGCCGGCCTGGTCGAAGCCGGCCTCGTGGAGCAGGGTGAGGTGGCGGGAGGGTGAGGTGTTCGCCCTCGCTGGCGGGCAGCGGGCGGCTGCGGCGCTCGGCGAGCAGGTCGGCGAGTTCCGGGTCGGTGCCGGCGGCGGCCCACCAGGATTCCCAGTCCTCGTGGTGCAGTACGCGCTGGCGCCGGGCGCGGCGGCGGCCGACGGCCCGGGCGAGCTCGGAGATCTTGTGGGCGTCCGGGCGGAGGTGGTCGCCGTTGACGAGGACGCCGCCGGGGCGGAGCACGGCCGCGAGGTCCCGGTAGACCCGGCGCAGGGCGCGCTCGTCGAGGTAGTGCAGGGCGGTGGTGGAGACGGCGGCGTCCAGGGGGCGGGCCAGCGCGAGGGCGTCGAGCCAGCCGGGGCGGCCGATGACGGCCTCGACGTAGCGGGTGGCGGTGCCGTAGTGGGAGCGGCCGAGCGCGAGGAGGAGGGGGTCGGCGTCGACGGCCAGGACCTCGGCGTGCGGCAGCCGGTCGGTGAGCCGGGCGGCCAGCGCGCCCGGGCCGCAGCCGAGGTCGACGACCAGGGGTTGGGCGTGGCCGGCGGTGGCGTGCTCGACGACGTCGGCGATGACCGTGAGCCGTTCGTCCCGGTCGATCGCGTACCGCTGCTGCTGGTCCTCCCAGCGCCGCACCCAGTGTGCGGCCGTCGCCATGCTGACGCTCATTCCGCCGTGCACCTCTGCCGTTCCACCCGGGTCCGGGCGCGCGCCCGGGGGAAGGCCGCGACCCGTCAATGGTAGTGAAAATCATTGTAGATTGGTGAGGGTGGAGAGTAGCGCATCGATCTCTTCAGGGGTGTTGTGGAGGTGCAGGCTCACCCTTACGGAGCCGTCCGTCGCACCGGTGGCCGCGCCGGCCTGGCAGTGGTGGTCACAGCGGACCATGAAGCCGTGGCTGTAGAGGATGAAGCCGAGGTCCTGGGAGCTGATCGCGTGGTGGCGGAAGGTCACCAGGCTGCGCCGCCGCTGCACCGGGGAGGCGGCGGACAGGCTGGCCCGGCAGCCGAGGACCTCGTACGCGGGCAGCCGGCTCAGGCCGTCGGTGAGCCGGGTGGTCAGCGCCACCGTCCAGCGCTCGATCCGGTCCGGGCCCGCCGCGTCCAGCCAGTCCAGGGCCGCCGCCAGTCCGGCGATCCCGGCGGTGTTGGGGGTGCCCTGCCAGCCGCCGGGGCGGAAGGCGGGGCCGCGCAGCCCGCGGGACCAGATCGCGCCGGTGCCGGGCGGGGCCAGCGCCTTGTGCCCGGAGAAGACGACGAAGTCCACGTCGAGGTCGGCCACCGAGACCGGGAGGTGGCCGATGCTCTGGGCGGCGTCGAGGCAGATCGGCACCTCGGGGCCGACCGCCGCGCGGAGGCGGTGGACGTTCATGTCGGCGCCGTAGACGTGGTGCACATGGGTCGCGGCGAGGAAACGGGTGCGCGGGCCGACCAGCGCGGCGAGCGCGGCGGGGTCGTAGTCACCGGATCCGTCCTGGTACGGCAGGGCGCGGACCTCGATGCGCAGACCGCGGGCGGCCAGCAGCGCCTGCGCCTCCAGCCAGGGGGCGAGGTTGGCCTGGTGGTCCGCGAAGGGGACGACGATCTCGTCGCCGTCGGTGAGCCAGGTGGCCAGCCAGTCCCGGGCGACGGTGCGCAGGCCCTCGGTGGTGCCGCCGGTGAAGTGGACGGTGGAGCGGTCCGGGGCGGGGTCGTGCAGGAACTCCGTCACGCGGTCCCGGGTCCGCGTCACCAGGGCCGTGGTGGCGTTGGCCCAGGGATAGGTGCCCCGGCCGGCGTTGGCGTTGGAGGTCGTGAGGTAGGTGTGCACGGCGTCCAGGACGGCCCGCGGCTTCTGGGTGGTGGCCGCGCTGTCGAGGTAGGCCAGCTCCGGGTGGGCGGTGATGATCGGGAACTGCTCGCGCAACGGGCGCTGCCAGGACCGCAGCGCGGCCACGTCGTCCGCGGGGGCCACCGCGTCAGTCCCGTACCAGCGGGGCGCCCGCGTCGCGCCAGGCGATGATGCCGCCGGCCAGGCTGCGGACGTCGGGATGGCCCATCCGCGTCAGCAGCGCCGCGTAGCTCCGGGACTTCTCGCCGACCGGGCACGCCAGCAGCACCGGCTGCCGGGTGCTGAACGGCAGCCCGCCGCGGACGAGTTCGTCGAAGAGCTCGTCGACGATGTTGATCGAGCCGTCGATGTGCAGCGCGGCGTACGCGAACGGGCCGCGCAGATCGACGACCAGCGGGCGCTCGGCCGCGAGCCACTTCTGTGCGTCGGCGACCTCGATGACGGTGGCCGCGCTGACCTCGGCGTCGGTGAGGGTGGCGACGGAGTTCGTCACCGGCGGCCGGCCGAGCAGCTCGGGGCGGCGGTCGCGGACGTAGCTGAGGTAGCTCTCGACCCGGTCGCAGACGATGAAGACCGCGGTGGCGCGCTCGGTCAACCCGTCGTCCAGCGGCCGGAGATGGCGCACCGTGCCGTGGTACGCGGCGCCGCCCGTGGGCCCGGCGAGCAGACCGCAGCGGCGGTTGAGCGTGAGCATCCCGTCGATCGCCTCGTCCGCGCTCACCGCCTCGATCGCGTCGTACGTGGCCGGGTCGAACAGCCCGACCTCGTGCACCTCGTCGAGGGTCCGGATGCCCGGTATGAAGTCCGACTTCTGGCCGACCAGGCCGATGACCCGGACCGCCGGGTCGTGCGCGCGCAGGGCCCGGGCGACGCCGGTGGACGAGCCGGCGGTGCCCACACAGGCGATGAACCAGTCCGGGGCGCGCCCGTCCAGGTCGGCGAGGATCTCCGGGCCGGTGCCGGTCGCATGGGCCTCGGTGTTGCGGGCGTTGAAGTACTGGTCGGTGTGCAGGCTCGTCCCGCCCGGCCGGGCCAGCTCCTGGTGGAAGAGGGTCAGCGGGTCCTCGGTGTCGGTCGGGTCCAGGCACTCGGTCCGGCCCGGCAGCTCCTCGATCCGCGCGCCGAGCAACAGCAGCAGCTCCTTGATCTCCGGCACCCGCATGCGGTTGGTGACGCTCTTGAACGACAGCCCGTGCATGCCCGCGATCACGGCCAGGGCCTTGGCGGTGTTGCCGCTGGACAGCTCGACGAGCGTGGCGTCCCGCTCGACCGCGCCGGGCAGGCCGGGGCGGGCCATGTGCCAGGCCGCCCGGTCCTTGACCGAGCCGAACGGGTTGAGCATCTCCAGCTTCGCGTAGAGGTCGATGTGGCGCAGGCCGTGCACGGCCGGGTCGATGCGTACCAACGGGGTGTTGCCGATGGCGTCGGTGATGCTGTCGTACCTCATGCCGTGAGTCCCCAGGAGGTGTGAGCGGCCAGTACTGCTCGTCGAGGCACCACCGCCAGGTGCCGCCCTCCTCCCAGGCGGCGACCTTGCGCGCGAGGGGCTGCCCCTGCGCGCGGGTGGCGTGGAAGTCCATGCAGTAGCCGGCGGTGTTGGCGAAGGCGAGCAGATCGCCCGGCCGGGGCGGCCGGGGCAGGAAGACGGTCCGGCGGGTGATCAGATCGGTCTCCAGGCACAGGCCGCCGGTGAGATGGACCGGGTACGCGGGCCCCGCACCGCCCCGGCCGTTCCCCTCGGCCGGGGTACGCGGGACGACCACCGGGTCCATCAGGACGCCGTGCTCCTCCAGCCCGACGTCGCCCGCGGTCATCGCCAGCCGCACGAGCGGGGGCCGTCGCCGTGCTCCCGCACCTCCAGCACCCGGGCCAGGGACAGCCCGCACTGGTCGGCCAGCGCCCGGCCCGGCTCGCTGTAGAGGTCGTAGAGGTTCTCCAGCAGCAGCGTGCCCAGCGGGCGGCCGCCCAGGCCCGCGGCCGGGCGGGCCAGCAGCGCGTCGAGGTAGGCAGGCCCGGCGACCGGGCGGTACGCCGGGTAGAGGCCGAGCGCACCGCGCAGGGTGCCGCCCTCGGCGCGCAGGCCGTATCCGTGCCCGCCCCAGGTCAGCGGCGGGCGGATGCCGAGCACGGCCTCGGTGAGCGCGGTGGTGTAGCGGTCCCAAGCGGCCCCGTCCGCGAGGTAGTTGACGCCGAAGCCGCCGCCGACGTCGAGCGCGCGGGGCCGGTGCCCGCGGCGGCGCAGGGCATCCAGTGCCGTCAGGCAGCCCTCCAGCGCGATGGCCTTCTCGTCCAGGCTGGTGGTGTCCAGGTGGTAGGCGACGCCGACCGGTTCGACGGCGTCCTGGTGGCGGTCGACCGCGTCCAGCAGGCCCTTGAGCGCCCGTACCGGCGTCCCGAACCGGCTCGGCCGCGAGCGGACCGTGACCCCGGACGCCGACTCGAACCCCGACAGCCGCAGCAGGATGCGTAATCGGGGCAGGCCGCGGGCGCGTACGAGGGCGGCCAGGCCGGTCAGTTCCTCCTCGCCGTCCACACCGACCAGGACGCCGGACAGGGCGGCGAGCCAGCGGAACGCCGGGTCCTTGGGGCCGGTCGCCAGGATCCGCTCCGGCGCGAACCCGGCGCCGAGGGCGTGCCGGAGCTCGTCCAGCGACGCCACGTCGATGCCGGCGTCGGTCGCCGCCAGCCGCCGGACCAGGGCCTGCGAGCGGTTCGTCTTGTGTGCGAAGAACACCTGGCCGCCGAGGCCGTGCCGGCGGTGGGCGGCGCGGAACCGGCCGACGTTCGTGGCGATCCGCTCCGGCAGGACGACGTTGAGCGGGGAGCCGAGGCCGTCGACGAGGGCGTGCAGCAGGCCCGGCTCGGACAGCAACGACGACAGCGGCGGCTCCAGGCGCGGTACCAGGTGAAGAGGGGCACCGTGCATCCCGGAACTTCCCTCCCCGGCGAGGAACGAGACGGATCCCAGTTCGACCTGGGCCCTATGACCCTTTCCATTCGCCGGGCCGTTTACCCGGCGGCGGGGAGACGGATCCGGCCGGCGCGCGGGCACCGTGGCCGGGTTGTGCCGGGGAGCAACGGCCCACCAGGGATGCCGGAAAGCGAGGGCCGTCACGGTGAATCCAGTGGTCGGAGAGGGTGAATGAGAGGGACGGGCCGTTGCACAGGCTTGGTGCAGGCGGGCCCGCCCGGTAGCAAGACCGCGGGTTCATCCATCGCGAAGTGCAGGAGCGCACAGTGAAGAAGAGAACACGCGTCAGCATCGTGATCGCAGGAGCTTGCGGCATGCTCCTGGCCGCCGGCGGGGTCAGCCCCGCCCTGGCCTGGGACGGCGGGTACGGGGGGTTCGGAACGGGCGGCAACGTGATCGACAGCGACGTCTGGGCCTCCTTCCACTCCATCATCCGCTGCTCGCCGCGGGCCCGGGTCTGCGTCAACGGACCGGTCAACTCCGGTAATACGAAGAACTCGCAGAACGTCCACATGTCCGGCAACAACAGCGACAGCGGCAGCCCGACCAACAGCAACGGCAACACGAACGTCGACAGTGGTGGCACGACGGGTGCCGAGAACCACACCGGCAACGACATCCAGCACAACGGCCCCGGATCGACCAAGATCTGACGGCCAACTGCGGCGGCCCCGCTTCCCGGTTCGTACCGGGAAGCGGGGCCGCTGTGTGAGGTGCGGACGGGTCAGGGATGCAGCTTGAGGATCTTCTGGACGGTGTTGCCGCTGCCCTGCTGGGCGCCGCTGACCAGGTTGGAGCTGTTGGTCGAGCCGTTGGTGTTCGCGAAGTTGCCGCTGTGGTTCGGGTTGCCGTGGTTGATGAAGTTGCCGCTGTGCACGCTGTTGCCGCTGTGGACAGGACCGTTGATGCAGGGCTGCGGCGACGGCGAGTTGATCCTGGGGGACTTGTAGTGGAAATCGGCCAAGCGGTTGTTGCACACCACGCCCGAAATCATGCCGGTGACGGTGCCGAGGTCGGCCCCGACCGCCGCCGACAGCAGTGATTCGCCCGGAATGGTCACGGCCTGGGCGGTGTTGGTGCTGAGCAGCACCAGCCCGCATGCTCCGATGACGGTGCCCGCCTGCGCAAGTCTTCTCACGATGCTCCCTCGCCTGTTCATCGTTCCGATGCCAGACGTATCGTGCTGCGCCCGCCGGTCCGCATCCCCCTTCAACCCGCAGGAGGTAAAACGCTCGTCGGCCAGAATCAGCCGGGTGGCCCAACAACTCGGGCAGGGGCGCTGCCGTTAGGGACGGACCGTCCCCGGGACCGGCCTCGTCCCGGAACGCCCCACGGCGCACCCCCGGCATCGGGCCGGCGCGGCCCCGGGACGGCCCGCGGCCGCGCACCCCGGCTCAGAGCACCAGCCGCTCCGGCATCGGCTGCTTGACCCCGTCCAGCTCCAGCGTGCAGCGCGGCATGGACGGAACCAGGTGCGGCTGCCGCAGCAGGACCCGGAACGGGTGGACGGGTTCGTCGGGCAGCTCACCGCTCAGCACGTTCATCCCCGGCGCGTGGTGTTTGCGGTAGGCGACGACCTTGCCGTCGACGAGGAGCTCGACCTCCCCGTCCCGGCCGGGACCGACGTTCACGGTGATCGAGTGGCCCCCCTGATCAAGGTGGAAGTGGTGGCTGTGCCCCATGGCGCACCTCCGGCAGAGCCCGGTACGGACGGTGCGACCGCGATCGCGGCCGTATGACCAGCGTAGGACGCCTGTCCAGCGGAGAACCCGGCCCGCGAGCGACAATGGGCGTGGGAGACGGCGATGAACGGCTCGGTGCGTGTCGGACAGGTTGCCGGGGTACCGCTGCGGATGCACTGGAGCGTGCCCCTGCTGGTGGTGATGTTCGCCTACGGACTCGGCCGGCAGGCCCTGCCCGCCTGGACCCCGGGCCGGCCGGAGGCGGTCTACGCCCTCGCCGGGGTCGTCGGTGCCGCGCTGCTCACCGGCAGCCTGCTGCTGCACGAGACCGCCCATGCCGCGACCGCCCGCCGGAAGCAGATCTCCGTCGAGGACGTGACGCTGTGGGCGCTGGGCGGGATGACCCGGATGGGCCGGCCGCAGACCGCCGCCGCGGCCTTCGCGGTCGCCGTCAGCGGCCCGCTCACCAGCCTGCTCATCGGCGGCGCCGCGCTCGGCGCCGGCATCGGGCTGGCCCAGCTCACCGGCTGGGCCGAGGTGCCCGCGGTGGTGCTGATGTGGCTCGGCTGGGCCAACCTCTTCCTCGGCGTCTTCAACCTGCTGCCGGCCGTACCGCTCGACGGCGGGCGGGTCGTCCAGGCCGTCCTGTGGTGGCGGACCGGGGACCGCGAGCGGGCCGACCTGGCGGCCTCCCGGAGCGGCCAGGTGCTCGCCGTCCTGCTGGTGGCCGGCGGCTGGATCTCGGTGCTGCGCGGGGCGCCGGGCGGCCTGTGGATCGTCTTCGTCGGGCTCTTCGTGATGGTCGTGGCCGGCGCGGAACACCGCCGCGCCGCGCTCCACACCGAGCTGCGGGGCCTGCGGGTCGCCGACGCCATGACGGCCCCGGTGACCAGCGGCGCCGACTGGCTGAGCGTCCAGCGGTTCATCGACGAGGTGGCCGTGCCCGCGCACCACTCCGCGCTGCCGCTGCTGGACTTCGAGGGCCGCCCCAGCGGGCTCGTCCAGCTGCGCCGGCTGGCGGCCGTACCGCCGGCCGAGCGGGAGACGCTGCGGGTGCGCGAGGTGGCGGTGCCGCTGTCGCAGTGCGCGGTCGCCGCCCCGGACGAGGAGCTCGGCGAGGCGATCGACCGGATCGGGCTGCGCACCGGCCCGCGCATCCTGGTCGTCGACGGCGGCCACCTCGTCGGGATCGTCACCGCCAAGGACATCACCCGGCTCCTGCGGCGCCGCACGCTGGACGGCAGCGGCAGCGGCAGCGGCGGCCAGGGCTGACCACGGCCGGCCCGCGCCGGCCGGAGAGAGACGGGACCCGCCATGCCGTACATCACCGTCACCGCCCTCAGCCATCCCGGGCTGCTGCGCGACCACAACGAGGACAGCCTGGTGGCCGGGCCGTGGACGCTGTGCGGCACGGTGACCGAGAACCCGCAGACGCTGGTGTTCCCGCTGGGCACCCCGCTCGTGGTCGCGGTCGCCGACGGCATCGGCGGCCAGCCGGCCGGCGAGGTGGCCAGTGCGCTGACCGTCCGGCAACTGGCCGCGGTCGGCCCCGGGCTCGGCAGCGAGCAGGCGGTCCGGGAGGCCCTGGACGTCTGCAACCGGGCGGTGTACGCGGCCGCCGGGCGCGATCCGGAGCTGAGCACCATGGGCACGACGGTCGCCGGTGCGGTGGTGCTGCGCGAGTCCCTGGTGGTGTTCAACGTCGGCGACAGCCGGGTGCTGTCCGTGACCGAGGAGGGCCTGCACCGGATGAGCGTGGACGACAGCCCGCCGCTCGCCCCGGGCCACCGCACCACCTCCCTGGTCACCCAGGCGCTCGGCGGCACCCGTACGTACAACGAGATCACCCCGCACGTCACCACCGCCCCGCTCACCCCGCTCGACCGCTACCTGGTGTGCACCGACGGCCTGACCGACCCGGTCCCCGAATCCGCCCTCGGCGACCTCCTGCGCGCCCACGACACCGGCCGGGCCGCCTTCGAATTGTGGAAGACCGCCATCGAGGCCGGTGGGCCGGACAACATCACGCTGGCGCTGATCGGCATCGGGGAGTGACGGTCCCGGCGGCGCCCCGGACCACCCCAGGCCACCGCGGGGCGCAGTGGGGGATCCCACACGCCCTCCCCGCACGGAACCCGCCCCCGCCCGGTGACGTCTTCGGCCGTGGTGCAAACGGTGACGGTCCGTGGAGGAACCCGGTGGAGCGCAGGATGTTGGGGCAGCGTTACGAGCTGGTGGAACAGCTCGGGCAGGGCGGGATGGGGACCGTCCACCGGGCCGTCGACCACCGGCTGCGCCGCACCGTCGCGGTCAAGACGCTCTCCGCCGAGCTGGCGCGGCAGCCGGAGTTCCTGAGCCGGTTCCAGCGCGAGGCGCGGGCCGCGGCCGCGCTCAACCACCCCGGTGTGGCCACCGTGCACGACGTCGGCGAGGACACCGCGGACGGGTCCACCGAGCCCTATCTGGTGATGGAGTACGTCGAGGGCCGCACCCTGAGCCGGGTGCTCGACGCGGGCCCGCTGCCCCCGGCGCAGGCCGTCGACCTCACCTGCCAGGTGCTGGACGCGCTCGACCACAGCCACCGGCACGCCATCGTCCACCGGGACATCAAGCCCGCCAACGTGATGCTCACCGGCAACGGCACCGCCAAGGTCGTGGACTTCGGCATCGCCAAGGCGCTCAGCGAGGTGGCCACCCGGCTGACCGGCACGGGGGTGGCGGTCGGCACGCCCGCCTACCTCGCGCCGGAACAGATCAACGGCGCCGAGACCGACCACCGCACCGACCTCTACGCGGTGGCCTGCCTGCTCCACGAACTGCTGACCGGGCGCCCGCCGTACACCGGGGACTCGCCGTTCTCCGTCATGCACCAGCACCTGGCGGCGGACCCGGTCCCGCCGTCCCGGCTCCGGCCGGCACTGCCGCCCGCCCTCGACACGGTGATCCTCCGGGCGCTGCACAAGGACCGCGACGGCCGGTACCCGAGCGCCGCCGCGATGCGCACCGCCCTGACCGAGGCCGTCGCCCCCGCCCCCGAGCCCGTACCGGCCGCCGAACGGGTACCCGCGGCCGTCCCCGCCGTCGTCCCGACCCCCACCGCGCTCGATCCGCGGGCGGGGGCACCGGCCGGCCCGGCACCGTCGCACGACCCGGCCCCGTCGGGCGGGCCGGCCGCCGCACCGGAGCCGGCACCGCGGCCGCGGCGCCGGTGGCTGGCCGGCGGGGTGGTCTTCCGGCCCACCGCCGAGGGCGCGGTGGCGCTGCTCGGCTGTGTGCTGTCGCTGGTCATCTCCCGCTCGCAGGTGATCGAGGTCGGCCAGTTCTCCCGCGTCGCGCTGCTCGCCGCGGTCGCCGGTGCGGTGCTCCTGCTCTGGTCGGCGCGGCTCGCCTGCGCGGTGGTGTGGGGCCCGGTCGCCGAGGCGGTGGCCGTGTGGTCCGAACTGGCCCGCGGCTACCTGGGCTGGGACACCCACTACGTCGTCATCGCCCTGCTCCTCGCGGTCGTCGCCGCGCTGTGCCTCGCCGCCGGGTACCGCGACGAACGTGCCGGCGGCTTCGCGCTGGTGGCCTTCTGGTTCACCGCCCTGACCGCCGTCTGGTTCTTCCTCGACGACCTACGCAAGATAGGCGTCTTCTACGTCCTCCTCCTCGCCGTCACCCTCGCCATCGGCACCCAGGTCCTCAAGTCCCGCACGCGGTCGGCCGCCTGACCCTCCGCGGGCGACGTCCGGCAGCGGGTCCGCCCGGCGGGCCAGGTCGATCAGGGCCCGCAGGGCGGGTTCGGCCAGGCCGGGGCGGGGGTGCCAGTGGGCGACGATGGCGACCGGCTGGAGGCGTCCGGGCAGCCGCAGCGCGGTCAGCTCGCCGGCCGCCAGCTCGCGGGCGATCGCCAGTTCCGGCAGCAGGGCCAGGCCGTGCCCGTGCGCGGTCAGCCGCAGCAGCGCGGAGAACGAGCCCACGACCATCGTGAGCTGGGCCCCCGCGAGCAGGTCCCGGCCGAGGCGGTCCACCAGCATTTCGGAGGTGCAGCCCGGCTCGGCGACCAGGAAGTCGTACCCGAGCAACTCCCCGGCCGTCACCGTGTCCTGCCGGGCCAGCGGGTGGCCGGGCGCGGCCGCCAGGACGGTGCGGTCGTGGCCCACCACGGCGTGCGGGCCGAGCGCGCGCACCCCGTTGTCGTACTGGAAGACGAGGTCCAGCTCGCCCGCGGCGAAGGCGGGGTGGAGGCGGCTGCGGCTGGTCACCGTCAGCTCGATGTCGGCGCTCGCGCCGGGGCCGCCCGCGCCGTACTCCAGCGCCGCCAGCACCTCCGGCAGCCAGGCGTGGGCCAGCGACTCCTGGGCACCGATCCGCAGCCGGGGCGGTCCCCGAGCGCGGCCCGGCGCATCCGGTCCTCCAGCACCAGCGCCTCGCGCGCGTGCGGCAGCAGTCGCCGCCCGGCGTCGGTGAGCGCCGCGCCCGTCCCGCCGCGGGTCAGTACGGTCGCGCCCAGCTCCGCCTCCAGCCGCTTGAGTTGGGCGCTCACGCTCGACTGGGCGTAGCCCAGCTGCTGCGCGGCGGCGGATATCCCGCCGTGCTCGGCCACGGCGACGAAGGCACGCAGATAGCGAGTGTCCACCCGATCAGGATGCCACCGGCCGCAGGCGCCCCTGAGGGGGCGGTGGCCGGCTCCGTGCCGTCGGCCATCGGAATTCCCGATGGGGCCATCGGAGTTGCGTCGTCGCGCGCCGAACGGTCCCCGGGCGACGGTTCTGCCATGTCCACCGACCGTGCCGTGTCCCCCGGCAGTTCCCTGACCACCGGCAGTTCCCCGACCACCGGCAGTTCTCCGTCCGCCCCGCCGTCCGCGCCGCCCCGCTCGCGGCTCGCCTTCGCCGGTATCGCGGCCGGGAACCTGCTCGTCCTCCTCGACACCTCCGTGCTCAACGTCGCCGTCCCCGACCTGGCGCACGACCTCCACCCGGCGCCCGCCGCGCTGCCCTGGGCCGTCGACGCCTACACCGTCGTCTTCGCCGGACTGCTGCTCGCCGCCGGGGTGTTCGCCGACCGCTGGGGCGCCCGCCGGCTCTACCGCGGTGCGCTCGGCGCGTTCGCCGTGCTGTCCGCGCTCTGTGCCGCCGCTCCGGACGCCGGTCTGCTCATCGCCGGCCGCGCGCTGCTCGGCGCCGCCGGTGCCGGGCTGGTGCCCGCCTCGCTCGCCCTGCTGATCGCGCTCCACCCGGAGCCCGCCCGCCGCACCCGTGCCATCGGTGCCTGGACCGCGCTGAGCGGCCTGGGCGCCGCCGCCGGGCCGGTCCTGGGCGGCGCCCTGGTCGAACTCGGCGGCTGGCAGCTGGTCTTCCTGGTCAACCCGCCGCTCGCGCTGGCCGCGCTGCTGCTGGCCCGCCGGCTGCCGGCCCCGCCCGTCCGGGCCACCCGGGCCGTTGACCGCCCCGGTCTGCTGCTCTCCACCGCCGCGCTCGGGGCGCTCACCTTCGGGCTGGTCGAGTCGGGGCTCGACGGCTGGGCCGCGCCCGCCGCCTGGGCCCCGATCGCCGCCGCACTGCTCGCCTTCGCCGTACTGGCCCTCTGGGAGCGCCGGGCCGCCGCGCCCGTCCTCCCGCCCGCACTGTTCACCCTGCCGCGGGTCCGCGTCGCCATGGTGGCCGCGGCGGTGTCCTGCTTCGCCTACTTCGGCGGGCTGTACACGCTCAGCGTGTGGCTCCAGCACGCGTACGCGCTGCCGCCGCTGCGGGCCGGCCTGGCCGTCCTGCCGCTCACCTTCCCGGTGTGTGTGATGCCGTTCTTCACCGGGCGGCTGGTGGCGCGGTACGGGGCGCGCCCGGTGCTGCTGACCGGCATGTCCGCCGCCGCGCTCGCGGGTGTGCTGCTGGCCTGCGCCACCGGCCCGCACCCGCCGCTGCCCCTCCTCGTCGCGGCGGAACTCGCGCTGGCCGCCACCGGCACCCTGTCCATCCCCGGCGCCGCCGCCGAGATGGCCGCCGCCGCGCCGCCCGACTCCGCCGCGACCGGCCAGGGGCCCTGAACGGCATCCGCCAGGCGGGCTCCGCGCTCGGTGTCGCCGTCCTCGGCACCCTGCCCGGCCCGTCTGTGGCGGGCGCCGTGCTCGTCGCCGTCGGGCTGCTCGCCGTCGTCTTCCTCGCCCGGGGTGGGCGAGTGGTCCAGGGCGCCGCCTGAAAGCTGGGCAGGCGCGCAGCGCCGCCGCACGCGAATTGGTCTAATCCTGTCTTGGTCCAGTCCATTGACGGGCCGTCGCCCGCGGGGCTATCCCATAGTGCGTATCTCGTGCCCAACGCCCGTGTCAGTGGCGGGAGTTGGCGACGTCCTCCCCTCTCACCCCCCTGGGACAGACATGAGACGTATGCGCTCCTTCCGGGCGGCTCTCGCCGCCGCCGTGGTGGCCGCGGCCGGCCTGACCGCGCTGGGCGGCGGCACCGCCCACGCGGCGACCCCCCTTCCGGGCCGGGTCTTCGCCCCCTATTTCGAGGCGTGGACCGGCGAGAGCCCCGCCGCGCTGGCCGCCGCCTCCGGCGCGAAGCACCTGACCATGGCCTTCCTCCAGACGGAGGCCAAGGGCTCGTGCACGCCCTACTGGAACGGCGACACCGGGCTGCCGGTCTCCCCGGCCGCGTTCGGCGACGACATCAAGACCCTCCAGGCCCGCGGCGGGGACGCCATCCCCTCGTTCGGCGGCTACACCGCCGACACCACCGGCACCGAGATCGCCGACAGCTGTACGGACGTGAGCAGGATCGCCGCCGCCTACGAGAAGGTCGTCACGACCTACGACGTGGCCCGGCTCGACATGGACATCGAGGTCGA
Source organism: Streptomyces endophytica (assembly GCF_026153355.1). Classification (GTDB taxonomy): domain Bacteria; phylum Actinomycetota; class Actinomycetes; order Streptomycetales; family Streptomycetaceae; genus Streptomyces; species Streptomyces endophytica. The sequence goes on from NZ_CP110636.1 coordinate 2,160,974, forward strand.
CTCGCTGAACAACGCCGCCGGCATCGACCGCCGGAACAAGGCCCTCAAGCAGGTCCAGGACTGGGCGGCGGCCAACGGGCGCACCCTGCAGATCTCCTACACCCTGCCGACCACCACCCACGGCCTCGCGGACAGCGGTCTCGCGGTGCTGCGGAACGCGGTGGGCAACGGCACGCGGGTGGACGTCGCCAACATCATGACGTTCGACTACTACGACAACGCCGCCCACGACATGGCGGCCGACACCAAGACCGCCGCCCAGGGCCTGCACGACCAGCTGGCCCAGCTCTACCCCGGCAAGTCCGCCGCCCAGTTGTGGGGGATGATCGGCGTCACCGAGATGCCCGGCGTGGACGACTTCGGCCCGGCCGAGACCTTCACCCCGGCCCACGCCACCCAGGTCTACGACTGGGCGGTCGCCAAGGGCCTCAACACCCTGTCGTTCTGGGCGCTCCAGCGGGACAACGGCGGCTGCCCCGGCGGCGCGGCCGCCGACAACTGCTCCGGCATCCAGCAGAACACCTGGGACTTCACCCACACCTTCGCGCCCTTCACGGGCAGTTCGGGCACGCCGGCCGACGACTTCTCGGTGACCGCCGCACCCGTCGCCGGTTCGGTCGCCGCGGGCCGGACGGCCACCACCACGGTGAAGACGGCGGTGACCGCGGGCGCCGCGCAGCCGGTGAAGCTCACGGTCGGCGGCGCCCCCGCGGGCGTCACCGCCTCGCTCAGCCCCGCCTCGGTGACCGCCGGCGGCACCTCGACGCTCACCCTCGCCACGACCCCGGAGACGGCGTCGGGCACGTACACCCTCACCGTCACCGGTACGGGCACCACCGGCAGCCACGGCACGACCTACGCCCTGACCGTCACCGGCGGCAGCGGCCACCAGTGCACCGCCGCGGCCTGGTCGGCCGGCACGGTCTACACCGGCGGCCAGCAGGTCTCCCACCAGGGCCACACCTGGAAGGCCAAGTGGTGGACGACCGGCGAGGAACCCGGCACCACCGGCGAATGGGGCGTCTGGCAGGACCTCGGGGCCTGCTGAACGACGGCCCGGCCGGTCAGAGGCAGACGACGCCGAGCACGCAGAGGTGCGACGGCGAGGTCGGCTCGGTGGACGGCGAGCTCGGCGTCGTCGACGGCTGCTGTGCCGGGGCGGTCGGGCTCGTCGTGGACGAGCCCGAGTCGGAGCCGGAACCGGCGGGCTGCTGCGCCGAGGAGCCGCCCGAGCCCTGATCGGACTGTCCGGAGGAGGCCGGTGCGGCCGCGGGTGCCGAGTCGGTGTGGCCGGAGTGCCCGCCCGGGGCCGGCGCGGAAGCGGTGTGCGGTGCCGTGCTCGGGGCCGTGGCGGAGTGCGTCGGGGCGGCGGCGGGCTGCTGCGCCGCCGGGGCGGAGGAGTGGCCGGTGCCGGCGTCGGGCTTGCGGTGGCGGCCCAGGGGCGCGCGGTCGCCGGGGTGCCGGGAGGCCCGGCCGTCCGGCTCCTCCGAGGCGGTCGGGGTGCCGGGCGCGGACACGGTCTCCGGGTCCGGCGACGAGGCGGCCTGGGTGTGGGTGGCGGCGGGCCGGTTGTTCTGCAGCAGCGTCGCGGTCACCGTGCCGCCGACCAGCGCGAACGCGGTGGCGGCCACCGCCCGGCGGCGGTACTTCTTCCACCGCGCCAGCTGGCGGCGCCGCGCGGCGCGGCCCTGTCCGGTGCCGGTGGCGGCCGGGACGTCCGTGCCCTCGGAGGCCGCGAGGCCCGCCTCGGTGGCGGTCGCGGCAGCCGTCTTCGCCCGCGCCGGCGCCATGGCGTCCTCGTAGGGGCGGCGGCCGTGGCTTCCGGCGCCTGCCAGGACTCCCACAGTGCGGCCGCCTCGGCACCCGTACGGGCCCGGTGGTGGGCGGGCGGGGCTATGTCCGGGGCGTAATCGCCACAACCCGGGCAGACGAGCGCCCCGTTGAGGTTCCGGCGGCACGAGGAGCAGTAGTCCATCTGCGAGCTTTCTGTGCTGTTGCGCCGCCAGGGACGCCGGAGACCGGTTCACTTTCGCACGAGGGATCGAGCGACCAGCAACGCTAACGGCACCCCCCGGACGCGATACGAAGAGCTTGTGACGCTTCCGTGCAGATCCCCGGGCAGCGGCCCCGGCATGACCGACAAGCCCTGATGAATCCGGTACGGGCAGGCTGGACTTCACGGCGCCGCTGTGCGACACGGATCACAGTCGGCCCCCGCGGTACCGGCGCGGGCCCCTCGCGCGGCCTTCCCTACGATGGGCCCGTGAGCATCCGCCAGCACGCGTCCGCCCCGCAGCCGAGGCTGCGGCTGAAGGCGCTGCTCGTCCTCACCGTGCTGGCGGGCCTGCTGGGCATGCACGGCCTGGCGAACACCGGCGCGCTGCCGGCCACCTCGTCCCCCTCGCACGCCGCCCACCACCTCCGGCCGGCGAGGGCGATGGCCGCCCCGGCGCCGGCCCCCGGCTCCGCTTCCCGCGACCACGGACAGCGTGTCTGCTGCCCGGGCCACGACGACGGCGCCGACGGCAGTGGCGGAGGCACCGGGCACGCCCACCACGCCGACCCGACGTGCGCCTCGGGCGCGCTTCCCGGCGCCGTGGTCCTGCCCGTGCTGCCCGCCTCCCTGCCCGACACCGCCGACCGCACGGTGCCGCTCGCCGGGCGGCTGGCGGACGGCACCACCGGGGCCCGCGCCCCGCCCTCCCTCGCCCAGCTCCAGGTCCTGCGGATATAGGACGCGCCCGCCCGGCGCGGCGCCGTACGCCCTCGTGGCCGGCCCGCGTCGCGGACGAGCACGCCTTCACTTTCACCACATCCCAGGAGCTCTGCGTCATGCACGCGATCCGTAATGCCCGAACCGTCCTGATCCGTCGCGCCGCGCTGGCGGCGGCCGCCGTGACCGCGGCGGCCCTCACCCTGTCCGCCTGCGGCAGCGGCAGCGGCGGCGGACCGACGACACGTCCCCGAGCGGCAAGCCGTCCGCGACGGCCGGCGCGTCCGCGGGCACGCACAACGCCGCCGACATCACCTTCGCGAAGGAGATGATCCCGCACCACCGCCAGGCCGTGGCCATGGCGGACCTGGCCGCGACCCGGGCCGGCTCGGCGGAGGTCAAGACGCTCGCCGCCACGATCAAGAAGGCCCAGGATCCGGAGATCACCACCATGTCCGGCTGGCTGACGTCCTGGGGCGAGAAGGTCCCGCAGGACCACGACATGACCGACATGCCCGGCGGTACGCACGGCATGGAGGGCATGGACCACGGCGGTGGCAAGGCCATGCCCGGCATGATGAGCGCCCAGGAGATGGAGACGATGAAGAACGCCACCGGGAAGGCGTTCGACACCCAGTTCCTGAAGCTGATGGTCAAGCACCACCAGGGCGCGGTCGCGATGGCCGGCACCGAGCGCAAGCAGGGCGCGTACGGCCCGGCCAAGACGCTCGCCGGTGACATCATCACCGCCCAGAACGCGGAGATCGCCCGGATGCGGAAGCTGCTCGGCTGACGCGTCGTCTCCGCGGCATTCGCGGAACGGGGCGGGCACCCGGACGCCGGTGCCCGCCCCTTCGTTCACGTCTTTGCGCCTACTCCTCGTAGAAGTTGTTCACCACGACGTCCGGTTCGTCGTCGTCGAAGGCTTCGTTGAGGAGGGCGCCGCCGACCAGCCCGGCCGCGCCGGCCCGATCAGCGCACCGGTGCCGAACCGCCGGCCGCCGCCCTGCTGGTGGTGGTCCGGCTGCTGCGGATAGCCCTGCTGCATCGGCGCCGGGTAGCCCTGCGGGGCCCCTTGCGCGTACGGATCCGGGTACCCGGCCTGGGGTGCGGAGTAGTACGGCGGCGGCGTGGTCTGGACGCGCTGGGCGCAGCCGGGGCACGCCTGGATCTGGCGCGGGACGCCCCACTGCGGGGACCAGGTGACGGGCGTGCTGCCGGGGCCGTGGCCGGGGTCGAAGAAGCAGGTCATGGGGGAACTCCCGGTGGGTGAGGGGGCGGCTGAGGTGGGCGGGGCCGACGGGGCGACTGCCGGCGGTGTCTGAGGGGCGGGCGGGTACGGCGCGACGGGCACGGCCGGTGCGCCTGCTGCTGCGGCGGCCGGCGGTTGCGGCCGGAGGACGTCCACGCCGTAGTCCTGCGCGATCCCGGCCAGCCCGGAGGCGTAGCCCTGGCCGACGGCCCGGAACTTCCACTCCGCGCCGTGCCGGTAGAGCTCACCGAAGACCATGGCGGTCTCGGCGGCCGCGTCCCCGCGCAGGTCGTAGCGGGCAAGTTCGGTGCCGGTGGTCTCGTCGACGATCCGGATGTGGGCGCGGTGGACCTGGCCGAAGCTCTGCCCGCGCTGCTCGGCCTCGTAGACCGAGACCGGGAAGACGATCTTCTCGACCTCCGGCGGGACCGTGGTCAGGTCGATGTGGATCCGTTCGTCGTCACCACCGCTGCCGCCGACCGGTTCGCTGCCGGAGTGGCGGACCGAGCCGTCCGGGCTGCGGAGGTTGTTGAAGAAGACGAAGTGGTCGTCGGAGAGGACCGTGCCGGACCGGCCGCACAGCAGGGCGCTGGCGTCCAGGTCGAAGCCGGCTCCGCCGGCGGCGCCCACCTGCCAGCCCAGCCCGACGCTCACGGCGGTCAGGCCGGGCGCCTGTTTGCTGAGCGACACATTGCCGCCCTTGGTCAGGGCCACACTCATCTGCTCCTCCACAACTGTCCGGGCGTGCAGCATCCGTCGGCTTCAACGCGGGACCCGGCCCAGTGGTTCCTGAGTTGCGCAATACGTGAAGTGATGAGGGCTGGGCGGCAACGGTGGCGGCAGCGGTGACGCTCCGGTCCTGACGCAGGGTCAAGATTGCGCCGCTATCACTACGGTGGCGCGCCGGCGGATACGGCGGAACGCGATACGCGACGCTCCCACCCGTACAGGGGGTTTCGTTCCCTGCCTCGCGCCATGGGCGTTTTCCGGGCCGGGGCGCGGAGACGCTTCCGGGCGAGTGTGCCCTCACAAGCAGGAGGAACCATGCGCATCCGTACCGCACTTGCCGCCACGGCCCTGACCGCCACCGCCGTCCTGGGGGTGCCGGTGTCGCGGCCGCCGATTCCGGGGCAGGGGGCGCGGCCCTGAACTCGCCAGGCATCATCTCGGGAAACACCATCCAGGTCCCGATCCACCTCCCGATCCACCTGTGCGGCAACAGCATCGACATCATCGGGCTGGTCAACCCCGCCGTCGGCAACACCTGTATGAGCGACTGAGCGGACAGAGGAGGGCCCCGGCCGGTTGCTTTCCGGCCGGGGCCCTCCCGTTGTCCGCTACGCGAAGATCAGCACGATGGTGAGGAGCACCAGGATCACGCCGACGCCGCTGCCCACCACGCAGCCCAGGCTGGAGGTCCATTCGTTGAACCGGCTCCCGAAGGCAGGTGGATCCGGTGCGGTCGTAGGGGACGCCGGGGCCGGCGGCTGGGCGGTGGGCGCCGGGGCGGCGGGGGTGGAGGCGAGGCGCTGCTCGTACATGCTCCGGAGGAGCGACTGCCAGACCTCGGGCGGCAGATCGGGGGCGATGCCGTTCGCCGGGGCGACGATGCTGTCCCAGAGCCAGTTGCCCGCGGCGGGGCTGGGGTTCCGGCACATGTGGTGCAGCAGCTCCTGCAGCGGGGTCCGATAGCGCGCGTCCTTGGCCAGGGGCAGGACGGCCCAGTGGAAGAGCGCGGCCGCCCGGCGCGCCATGGCCATCTGGGAGACGTATTCCGCGCCCGGTCCGTTCGGCTCGAAGTACAGGCCGTTGTCGAGCACTTCCCGGCACAGGTCGTGCCGCATCTCCGGCCGGCGCTCGCGCACCCGTCGGTCGTCCCCCAGTTCGTCCAGCAGCATCCCCAGGGGCTCCGGTGGCAGCCCACCGGCCCTCAGCGCGTCCAGGAGCGCCTCGTCGGGCAGGGCGTGCAGCCGCTCCTTCAGGCGATCGCGCTGCTGGTCGTTCCGGGGCAGGGGATTGCGCAACGCCTCGCGCAGGGACGCCACTTCGAAGGCGCTGGGTGTCTGGAGGGTGGTGGACGGCCGGGGGCCTGGGGCGACGGCTCGTGCCCCGCGGGCGGCTCGTGGGACGCCGGGGGCCGGGGCGCCGCTGGGGGTGGCGTCTCCCGGGCCGGGGTGTTTCCCGGACGGGTGGTGCCTCCCGGACCGGGGGTGCCTCCCGGACCGGTGGGGTTTCGCGGACCGGCGGTGGTGTGTCCCGCTCCCGCACCGGCGGTTCCTCCCGCACCGGTGGCGTGTCCCGGGCGGGCGGTTCCTCCCGCACGGCTGGCGTATCCCGCACCGATGGCGACTCCCGTACCGGCGGTTCCTCCCGCACCGCTGGCGTATCCCGCACCGGCGGTTCCTCCCGTACCGGCGCCGTCTGCCGCAGCGGTGGTGTCTCCCGTACGGGCGGCGGCAGGTGTGTCCGCTCAGGCGCGTGCGTCGGCTCAGGCAGGTGCGTCGGTGCGGGGGCGGGCGCGGGGCCCGCTGTCGGTCCGGGGTCCGCTGTCGGTCCGGGGCCCGCTGTCGGTCCGGGGTCCGGCTGGGGGGACGCGGCGGCCGGGCGGGGGGCCGGTGGCCGGTCGGTGGAGAGGATGTCCTTGAGCAGGGTCTGCCGCCGCGGCCAGTCCAGCGTCGCGCCGTTCCGCAACTCGTCGACCAGCTGCGGCAGGCCGGGGCTGGCCGGCGGGTGGGCCAGGAGGTGCTCGACCAGCCGGTTCGCCGCCTTGTGCTCGAACTGCGGCTGGGCCGGCTTGCGGACCACGACCCGGGCGAGCGGGCCCGACCCGCCCGCGTCCGGTTCCCAGCGCGGTACGCACATCAGCCGCAGCGGATGGCTGTCCACCGTGTCGTACGTGGCGAACGTCCACTCGTGCCCCAGCCAGGAGCCGAAGAGCAGGAACAGGCCCAGGTAGACCAGCGGCGCGAGGTCCCCGTCCGCGCGGCCGGACGGCTGCTCCCCGTCCGTGAGCAGCGACACCCGCTGGGACGGGTCGCGCAGCCACTCCGCGGTGACCAGGATCAGCGGGTGCTTGACCGTCGGCAGCCGTTCCGCCATCTCCAGCAGGCGGTCGTAGGCCAGCGCTTCGAGCTCCCCGCACTCCACCGGAGGCTTCCTCCCGGTCGCCTCTTCCGCGGACTTCCGGGGGCCCCAACCCCCGTAGGCGAGGCCGAGGCACAGGCGGGTCTTGAGGGTCTCCCGGTCACCGAGCAGGACATGGCTGACCGTGCTGGGGCGGCCGCCCCGGTCGGTGGTGGGCCAGCGCTGGACGAGCATCACGTCGCCGTCGCGGGAGACCGTGCGGACGACGCTCTGCCGGGACGCGGCCGTACCGGAGACCCACAGCAACGGGCCCAGTTCCCGGCCCAGTTCCTCGGCGCGCTCGGCCGTGCAGGAGTGGGCGACGGCCTTCATCCCGGTGCCCTGGCGTCCCTGGTTGCCCTCCCACCGGAAGACCACCTGGTGCACCGTGCCCACGGCTCCGCCGCCGGCCGGTCCGCCGGTGAAGGCCGTTCCGCTCGTGTGGGCCGTTCCGCCCGCGGGGGCCGGCCCGCCGGTGCCGGCCGGCGTCCGGTGCGCCGGTCTCCGCTCCGTGAAGTCGCTCACTCCGCTTCCTCTCCCCCTGATCCGCTGGCTTCCGGCGGCGGCGCCGATGGCCGCGCGGCCGCCCCTCCGACGGCGAACGCCTCGGCGCCGCCCGGCACTTCGATCACCCCGTGCATCGCCAGCAGCGACACCAACGGCGCCAGCACCCGGCGGGGCCCGACCCCGGTCGGATAGCGGCCGTGGTCCTCCTGGCCGCCGGTGGCCGACGCGACGTGCAGGGTGCAGCGGCGGATCGCGTCGAACGGGCGCAGCCACGCCTGGCCGGCGTGCCGGCGCAGCAGGGCGTGGACGTCCCGGCTCTCCTCGCGCACCCGCGCCGGGTCGAGGGTGGTGGGCGGTTCCTCGCCCAGCCACCGGTCGACGGGCGGCTGGAACCGCAGCAGGTCGGCCTTGCCCAGCACCATCGCGGCCGCCACGTCCAGATACGGGCCGTTCTTCGGCAGCCGGTCCAGGACCGTGCCGAAGGCGAGATCGCCGTCCCGGTTCACCTCCAGGCCCCAGCGTTCCCTGGCGTGGTCCAGATGCGGCAGCGGGAGCGCCAGCGCCGGATCGACGACGAAGACCAGCGCGTCGACCCCGAGCAGGAAGCGCAGCGCCGCGTCGGTCCGCACCAGGTCCTCGCCGCCGAGGTCGAAGAAGGCGACCGGGCGCACCTGCCCGCGGGCGTCGGTGATCAGCAGCGATTCCACGAAGCGGGCGAAGCCGTCCAGCCCGATGCCGCCGGTGTGGTCGAGGACCTTGCCGTTGCGCAGCGGCTGCACCCGTTCCCGTACGAACCGGGCGTGCTGCTCGGGGTTGACGGACTGCCACTTCAGGCCGAACGGCTCCAGGCCGCCGTCGGTGATCTCGGCGATCATCTGGGTCAGCAGATGGCTCTTGCCGGTGGACGACTGGCCGACCATCGCGACGGTCAGCGGCCGGCCGTAGGTGAGGTAGGGCACCGGGATGAAGTGCTCGGGGAAGTCCGGGTCCGCGGTGCACTTCTGGACGGCGGACCGCATCACGTCCTGCCGCCGCAGGGCATTGGTGATCCCCTTGACGTCCAGCTGCTGGTACTGCATCCGGCTGTCGGTGACGTACAGCGCGGTGAGGTCGAGCTGGATGGGCTCCAGGCAGTAGGGGCAGAGGACGTCGCCGGTCCCCCGCCCGCCGCCGGTCCCCTCCCGGGCCTCGGCGGCGGGGGCCTGCCGTTTGAGGCGCAGGGACTGGTCGAACGCCTCCCGGTCCGGGCGCATCTCGTCGTCGGCGGGCCCGGTGAGCGTGAGCTGCCGGGCCGCCCCCGGGGCCAGGAGGTCGAGCAGCCCGGCCGGTGTCGGGCGGTCGGCGGCCCGCGGGGCGAAGGCGCCGCGCAGCGTCTCGGCGAGCACCCGGTGCGCGGCGAGGTCGTCGGGCGCCCGGTCGGCCGGGCCGGGCCGGCCGGTCACCAGCTGGTAGAGCACCTGGGCGGCGCTCCACACCGCGTCCCGGGAGTCCACGAACCCCTCTCCCCGGCGCTGTTCGGGCGGGCAGTAGGGGGCCCGGCCCCACCGGGTCCGCGGCCGCCCGACGGGGGCCACCCCCTCCAGCCCCCAGAGCTGCACCGAGTTGCCGTCCCAGAGCACGTTGGCCGGTGAGATGCCGCGCAGCACCAGGCCCTGGCCGTCCAGCAGGCACAGCGCCCGCAGCAGGTCCCGGGCGAACACCCGCTGGTCGCTGGCGGACATCACATGGGTGCGTGCGGCGGCGTTGCCGCGCGGCGCGGCGTACAGCAGGAACGGCTCGGCGGTGTCGAGTTCGTAGCCGATGATCTGTGGGAAGAGCGCCGCGTGCTCCGGGTCGTCGAGCACCCGGTGCAGCCGCAGCGCGGTGCCCGCCTCGGCGTCCAGCAGGGCCCGGGCCGCCGGATTCGCCGCGTCCGCGGCGGTCAGCCGGACCTGGACGCACTGCTGGCCCTCGTCGTCGAGCAGGCCGTTGCGGATGCGCTGCGGCAGTTGCGGATCGCGGCGGGACTCGCGGCCGAAGCGGACCGGGGCGACCCGGCGCCGCCCCGACGGGACGGTGAAGGCGAGCGTGGCCCGCCGGGTACCGTCCGGCTGCACCACGTGGGGGTGCGAGGTGCTGGTCACCAGGGCTCGCCGTCCCTTCCTTCGTACGCATCGACCTGGGAGGGCCCGTCGGTGCCGCCGAACCCGGCGGGCCCGGAGCTCTCGCGGGGCCGGACGGTGTCGACCACGCCCATCCGCAGCGGGGTGAGCCGGATCAGCCCGGCGTACCGGCCGGACGACGTCCACAGCGCGTCGGCCGGCTGGCCCGCGCCGCCGGCCCGCCAGGCCTTCTCGACCTCGCCGCGCACCGCGTCCGGCGCGAATCTGAGCCACACCGCGGCCGCCGGGTCGCGGTTGAGCAGCGTGCCCTGCTCGGGCGAGGACAGCTGCACCACGGCCCGCCGGTCGGCCTCCGCGCCCACCAGTTCGGCCACCCGCTGCGGGTCGGTCCCCAGGAGGTTCGCCGAGGTGGCGCGGACCCGGTGGCCGGCGGCGAACGGCGGTGCGGCCAGCACCCCGTTGTGCTGGAGGTGCCGGCGGGCCGCCGAGAGCAGCTCGCGGACCCGTTCCTCGGTGCGCCGGACGGCGAGCGTCCCGGCCTGGCCGCGTTCGACGGCGCCCCAGTACGGCGCCATCGCGACCATCGCGGCGTCCGTCAGGTCCCCGGCGAGGGTGGCGACCAGCTCCGGCCCGCCCTCGCCGCTCTCCCGGTCCAGCCAGCGCGGAGCGCCGGCGGTGCGGTCCTCCCACGGATCGGCGGGCCCGGCGGGGCGCTCTTCCTCGGCCGGGGCGGCGGGCTCGTCCCAGGAGGGCTCGTCGTCCCAGGCGTAGGCGCTGGCCCAGTCGCCGTCGGCGTCGTCGGCCACCGCGAAGGTGCCCGTCTCCAGGGCCGAGGCGCTGGACAGCCAGTCGTCCGCGGCCGACGGCTCGGTGCCGGAGGTGCCGGTGCCGGCCGGCCGGTCGGGCTCGGGGGCCGCCTCGGCGTCCGCGGCGGCCGCGGTCGCCCGCAGCATGCCGGCGACGGACCGGGCCGCGTCGGCGCAGTACAGCCGTTCGTCGGCGGCCCAGTGCTCCCGGACCGCCTCGGCCAGCAGCGCGTCCACCCCGGCCAGGGCCCGGCGCATCGCGAGGGTGCCCTGGTCGGCGCCCCAGGTGTCGGCCGCGCTCCGCCACAGCCGGCGCGCGGTCTCCACCGCGGCGCCGACGCCGACCAGTGCCGCGGCGGTGCTCAGCCACAGCGGCGGGTCGGTCGCGTACGCCACCGTCACTCCGGCCGCCGCGCCCACGAACGCCGCGATCCGGGGGCCCACGGCCCACCGGCCCGGCTGCCCCGTACCCCGCAGCCGGGTCGCGCCGAGCGCCGCCAGGCCCAGGAAGACCAGCGGGACGAGCAGCGCCAGGGCCAGGAACGGCCCCTGCCACAGCGCGCCGAGCAGCCCCGCCCCGCCCGCCGCCACCACCGCGGCCGGGGCCACCGGCAGCGGGCCCGCCGCCGCCCCGGACCGCCCGGCCACCGCGTCGGCGATCGGGAGCTCGGCCAGCCGCGGCAGCAGTGCCGAACCCGGCACCGGCTCCACCCGCCCGGCCAGCGCGGTGAACCGTCGGGCCACCGCGCGCAGCGCCAGCCCCTGCCCCAGCAGCTTCCCGGCGAACTCCCGCAGCCCCTCACCGATCCGCTCGCCCACACCCTCGGCCGAGGGCACCCGCAGGCCGAGGGCCGCGAGCCGGGCGGAGGATTCGGCGGCGGACGGTGCGGCGCCCGAGACCCCGCCGTTGTGCAGGGCGGTCGCGACCAGCTCCCGGTAGTCGACGAGCGCCTGGTGCGCCCGGTCGAGCTCGGCCTCGAAGGTCCCCGGTGGACGGGCCGCAGCAGGCCGAGGACGGTCCGCAGCCCGGCCAGCTCCTCCTCGGCGTCGTCCAGCGCCTCCGCGCACGCGCGGTACGCGTCGTCCGCCACCCCGCCGGTCTCGCGGTGCCGCAGGTCGCGGCCGCCGCGGCCGGCCACCAGGCCGCGCAGCGGTTCCGGCAGATCGGCGCCGGACCGGGTGGCCGGCAACTCCGGCGCGTGGTCGGAGTCCTCGCCGGCGAACCGGCTGAGCGCATCGCGCCAGGCCCGGTCCCGCACCTCGGGCGGCAGGTCCTGCTCCAGCAGCCGGACCCCGGGCGCGGCGACGGTGTCGGGCAGCGACCCGAGGTCGTCGAGCACCCGCTGGAAGACGTCCGGCACCGACAGCAGGTCCACCAGGACCGCCAGCGCCGCCGGGTCGTCGGCCGCGGGCTGCTCCAGCGCGGTCCGCGCGGAGCGCAGATCGCCCGCCCACAGCAGCGCGGTGCCGGAGCCGCGCAGCACCGCGGGCCGCACCAGCCGCCGGTCCGGCGGCAGCACCTCCTCGTCGCCGGCGTACACGGCGGGCGCGCTGCCCACCAGCAGCACCAGCATCCGGACCTCGCCCAACGCCCGGTAGGCGGCGAGGAGTTCGTACTGGCGCTGGTGCTCGGTCAGTCCCGCCGGGGTGTCCACCACCAGGAACAGCGGGTGGTCGGGCTCGGGCAGCCCGGCCCGGCCGAGCTGCCGGGCGACCGCGGACCGCACGGCCGCGGACGTGTCGAGCTGACCCGCCTGCGTCCGCAGGTCCAGGTGGACGACGGCGGTGGCCTCCTCCGTCGTGGTCACTCCGCATCACCGTCCCAGGGGTTGCGGCGGGCACGGTCCCGGCCGCCGTCGTCGGTGCCGCCGGACGAGCGGTCCTCCCGGGCCTCGTCGTCCCAGGGCGCCCACGGCCGGCCGTCGCCGGCGGCGTGCCCGTTGAGCCGGTCGCGGTCGCGGCCCGGGTCCTCGCGGTCCCGGCCGCTCCCGTACGAGTCCTCGCGGTCCCGGCCGCTCCCGTACGCGTCCTCGCCGTACCCGTCGTCGTCCTGGTACGCCCCGGCCGAGGACCGCGGCGCGGTGCCCCAGTCGTCGTCCTCGGTCACCGGGCGCCGGGGCTCGGAGAACTCCTTGCGGGGCCGCGGCTCCGGGGTGCCGCCGCGGACGTGCTCCAGCAGGGTGCGCAGGGTCGGCTGGATCGCGCGCTGGTCGCCGAACTCGGTGTCCAGCGCGGCCGGCAGGGTCTCCGCCCAGAACTCCCACAGCGGCCGGACCCAGCCCTCGACCCGCTCCCCGCCGCGCTCCCGGCGGTCCTCCAGCAGCCTCAGTTGTGCCGGCGCGATCTTCTCGACCAGCTCGACGAAGAGCGGATGCGGATCGCTGCCGCTCCGGGCCAGCCCCTTCGGCTGGGCCCCCATCAGCTCGCGGCAGTAGTCCTCGACGATCCGCTCGTCGTCGAGGACGGTCCAGCGCTCGTACGAGCGGAGCAGCTCCGCCCAGCTCGACACCCCGCCGGGGAAGTCGCCCAGCCGCAGCCGGACCCCGGGTACGTTCTCGCCCTTCTCGGGGAACAGCCGCAGCCGCACCCGGTCCGGCGAGGACGTGTCGCCGTCCACCACGTCCACCTGGCCGTTCCACATGCAGCACAGCAGCCGGTGCAGGATGGCGCGGCGGTCCTCCTCGCTGCTCACCATCCAGCTGTCCCGGTAGCCGAGCCGCTGCCGCCACCGCAGCACGTCGTGCGCCTGCTCGCTGTCCTTGGCCCGGGCCCACTGACGCAGCACCTTGCGGGCCTCCGGCACCTGGGTGAGGCTCATCTCGCTGCGGAACAGCACCACCGTGATCGAGTCGCTCTCCACACCGCGGTACTCCACCGAGTTCTTGGCGTCGGAGGGCAGCCGCAGCGCCTTGCCGAGGAACTCCTGCACCTCCTCCACGGCCTGGACGCGCGGGTAGGTGACCAGCACCCGCAGCGGGCCGGTGCCCTCCGGCGTGAAGCCCACCGGCAGCAGCCCGGTCAGCTTGCGGCCGAACAGCTCCAGCGCCTCCTTGCTGACCTGGTCGGTGGCGTCCGCGTCGCCCGCCGCGGCGGCCAGCAGGGTGCCCATCGGCGGCAGCAGCGGCCGCTCCTCCAGGTGCTCGCCGCTCTCCGCGAACAGCCGGGTGATCCGGCCCTCCAGCTGGGCCTTGACGGCCGCCACCGCGCCGTCCGGGTTGCGGCGGCTCTGCGCGTGCACCGCGCGCCAGGTGTCCCCGTCGATCATCTTGAGCAGCAGCGCGGCCTCGTCGTCGTGCTCGCGCAGGCCCTCGCGGCGGACCAGCCGGGTGACCAGGTCCTCGTAGAAGTGGTTGAGGGTGCGCTGCGGCGGCAGCAGGTACGAGATGCCGGTGCGGTCCTCGTAGAGTTCGAGGCCCTTCTGCGCGGAGAGCTTCCGCTCCTGCTCGGAGTGCTTGCGGAAGGCGTTCACCAGCCGCCCGAGGTCGGTGCCGGCGGCGTCCGCCTGCGGCTGCCAGCGCTGCTGCTGCTCCCGCCAGGCCTCGTGCCAGACGATCCGGCTGCGCCACTGGTACCAGGCGTCCTGTGCCTGGAGGACCGCCTGCACGTCGTCGTCGCCCCAGCGGGCCGGGGACATACCGGCCAGCCGGCCCTTGATCCGCGGTGTCTTGGGCGGCTGGTCGGTGACCCCCGCCGGGCGCTGGGGGGCGACCGCGCGGCTGTTGAGCATGCCCAGGAACCCGAGCCGGGCGATCGGTTCGTCGCTGTCCGGGACGCCGCGCACGATGCGTTCGGCGAGGAACGGGTCGACGCTCTGCAGGAATTTGTCGATGGCGGGGCGGGGCACGAACCGGTCGGCCATCGAGGCGGTCTGGCGGTCGGCGACGGACTGCAGGTCGGCCAGCAGCCGCTGCATGTCCGCGATCCGCTCGCCCAGTGCCTGCTCGATGGCCCGGCTGCCGCGCGGCAGCGGCTCGGGCTCGGGGACCGGCAACTGCCGCCGCTCCCACAGCTCTTCGAGGCCGGAGTCGGCGAACAGCTGCCGGATCATCGGCACCGCGCCGTCCCGCAGCGTGGTCCGCGGCCGCTCGACGAGGTCGGTGACCGCCTCCCGCAGCAGCCGGCCGGCCACCAGGTCGGCCAGCTGGTCCATCGGCGCGGTCATGGACGCCACCAGGCTGGTGGAGACGCCCTGCCGGCCGATGCCGGTGGGGGACATCGCGCTGCGGTGCACGCCCCGGTTGATGAAGCTCGCGGCGAAGGTCTGGTAGTCGTCGTCGGCCGCGGTCGTCCGGCCCCGGGACCGGCCGTCGCCCAGTTCGGTGCCGATCAGCGACATCACCAGGGAGACGATGGAGCGCCGCAGGTCGTCCTGGCGGATGCCGGCGGTCGGGCTGAACAGGAAGGCGGTGGGCAGGATGCCGGTCCGCAGCCGGATCGGGGTGGTGCCCGGGTAGCGGATGCCGAGGCCGGAGGAGTCGTGGTCCAAGTCGCCGATCTCCGCGCCCTCGGTCGGCGCGTTCTGCCCGTCCACCAGCCGGAACAGGTCGACCAGCGCCCGGGCCGCGTTGAGGTCCGCCTCCCGCCCGCCGCCGGCGGCCGAGGAGAACGAGGACGGCATCACGACCAGCGGGTAGATCTTCACCCCGTCGAACCGGCGCATCTTGAACGCCTGGTTGATCAGGTGCAGGTAGTCCAGGAAGATCCCGGCGCCGGTGCCGCCGGCCACCGAGAAGGCGACGAACACGTCGCAGCCGTTGACCTTGCCGCCGCCCAGTTCGCTCAGTTCACCGGCCGACTTGGCGATCGCGTCGATCGCCTGGAGCAGCGGCTCCAGGACCGGGGCCAGACTGTGCCGCAGGGTGGCGAACAGGGCGGCGCGGCCGACCGTGGGCAGCTGGCCGGCGCCGTTGTGGAGCGGGGTGACCTTCGGCTCGTCGATGCGCGGCGGCAGCCAGTCGGCGACCTCCTCGCGCAGGCTCGCCCGGAGCATCTTGGTCACTTCCGGCGAACTGTCGAAGTTCGGCAGCAGGTTGTGGGTCGCCCGCGAGGTACGGGCGTACGCGGCCCGCAGCGACGGGTCCACGTTGAACTGCGGCAGGCGCTGGAGGTCGGTCTCGCTGTAGTCGGCGTACACGAACTGCAGGCAGTCGGGGAGCTGGTAGGGGGCGTGGCCGCTGAGGTGGCTGAGCGCGACGCCGTCCGGACCGCACAGCTCGGCCCGCAGCCGGCGCTCCAGTTCGGCGCCGACCAGGCCACCGGTGCCGCCCAGGCCGACGAAGAGCATCGGCTGGAAGATTTTCATGGGTTCCTCCCGTTGTGGCCGTACCGGCGGCCGGTCCGTCGTCGATCTGTGCGGTGCGCGCGGCCCGGCGGCCGCGGGGCGGTGCGCCGGGGCGGGCCGGTGCGCGACCGGCCCGCCCCGCGCGTCACCGGTACGACTCGTAGGTGCTGGTGCCGTCGTCCTCGGTGGCGGCCGTGGGGGTGGTGGGGTCTGGCCGGTCCGCGACCGCGGGCCCCCAGTGGGCCGGTTGCGGCGGGACTTGGTGGAGCGGGTCTCCTCGCCGAGGGAGAGGCTCAGCCCGTCGGCCAGCGGGACGGTGCCGTGCGCGGTCAGCCGGGTCCGCCCGGCGCCCCGCTCGCGCAGCCACGCGCCGCCCTCGGGGCTGCGCTGGATCGCGTACCGG
Source organism: Streptomyces endophytica (assembly GCF_026153355.1). GTDB lineage: Bacteria > Actinomycetota > Actinomycetes > Streptomycetales > Streptomycetaceae > Streptomyces > Streptomyces endophytica. The sequence goes on from NZ_CP110636.1 coordinate 2,177,161, forward strand.
CCGTGGTTGCGCCGCTCGATGCGCGGGCTGCGGTGCGGTTCGACGACCGCGAACTCGTACCACTGCTTGTGCCCGTGTCCGGCCGGGTGCGTGGCGACCACGTCGCCGTCCTCGGAGACCAGTTGCAGCACCAGGCCGTACGGGTCGACGCGGCCGCGCCACTGCCGCCGCCAGGCGAGGACCGCGGCGACGACCGCGGCGATCACCGCGGCGGCGATGAGGAACGCCCACCAGTACGCGTCCCAGATGCCGGGCTGCGGCGTCACCGTCACCGACAGCGGGGACCGCACCACCGTCCGGTCGTGGTCGGTGGTGTCGACGGCGGTGACGGTGCCGCCGAGCTCCAGCCCGTCGTCGTCGAGGCGGTCGCCGAAGGCGTCGGCCGGGCCGAGTCGGACCGTCACCGTCCGCGTCCCGGAGTCATGGGGCTTCAGCTCGATCTCGGCCGGGGTGACCGACACCAGCCCCGGCTGGAGGTCGGTGACCGACAGCCGCAGGGTGTGCGGGGTCTTGCCGGTGTTGTGGACGCTCAGGGTGCCGGTGACCTCGTCCCCGGGGTGGGCGTCCGCGGCCGGCAGCCGCAGCGTGCCGGACACCGGCAGCACGTCCGGCGCGACCAGGCCGCTCTCGCTGCGGGTGTCCGCGCTCAGCCCGGAAGCGGTCAGCGTGCCGCTCACCTTCAGCGCCCCGTGGGCGCCGTGCGGGATCGTCACGGAACCGGTGAACGAGCCGTCGCTCGCCGTGGGGTCGGGCCCCTTCCCGTCGTCGGTGAGCCGCAGCGGCACCGCGGCGAAGCCGTCCCCGGTCAGCTCGCTGCGGACCCGCAGCCCGGCGTAGTCCCGGGGGTCCTTGATCTGGTAGCCCTCGCGGGTCTGCAGCCGCATGGTCACCGTGGCCTTCTGGCCGGCCTGCGGCGACGGCGGGTCCATGGTGATCGCGCCGCGCAGTTCGCCCTGCCACAGCACGCTGACCCCGACCGGCAGCGAGCGGTGCCCCTCGGGCGCCTCGGCCTTCACCTGCCACACGCCGGGCACCGGGTCGACGATCTTCAGCGCCTCGACGGTGTCCCCGGCGCCCGCCAGCTCGAAGTGCGACTTGCGGTACGACCCCGAGGTGGGCACCTGATGGCCGTTCGGGTCGATGTAGGTGATCGTCACCTTGGGTCGCTCTTGTCGACCACGATGCTGCCCACGGTCGCCAGCGGCGAGATACCGACCTCCATGGTGGCCGGCGGCAGTTGGGGGCTGGAGCCCGGCTGGTAGCGCAGGCAGTGCGCCGCGGCGAAGACCTTCTCCAGCTTCGCGCCGAGGTCCTTGGCGCCGGAGACCTTGTCGGCCGTCGGCAGCGCCGAGGGCAGTTCCACACAGCCCTTCTGGTAGCCGCCGGCGGCCATCCGGTCGAGCTGCGCCTTGTCCGGGTCGGGCCCGAAGCCCAGCGGCCAGATCTGCACCCCCTGCGCCCGGGCGTTCTTCAGCTCCAGGTCCAGCTGCCGCTCGCCCTCGTCCTTGCGGTGCGCGGGGTCGCCGTACTGGGGGCTGCCGGTGACGTCCATCTGCCCGTCGGTGAGCAGGAACAGCACCCGCGGCACCGACGGGTCGGTGCCGGAGCTCAGTTCGTGCACGCCCTGGCGTATCGCGCTCGGGAAGTCCGTGCCGGTGCCCTCGTCCTTCTTGCGGCTGTGCAGCTTGCCGACGCACCCGCCGATCGAGTCCCGCCCGGCCGCGTCCAGCGTGGTCCGCGGGCACACCGGGTCCACCGCACGCTGGTCACCGGACTCGGCGGCGGCGAAACCGAAGACCGTGACGTGGGACGCCGAGGAGACGTCGCCCACCGCGATCCGGGCGGCGGCGGCCTTCTCCGCCTTCATGTCGTCGGGCGCCAGGCTGGCCGACTCGTCCACCGCCACCGCGTAGTTGACCGACTTGAAGGCCGGTTTCGACGCGGCCGCCGGCACCGGATCATGGGCGGCGGGCGCCAGCAGGGATATCAGCACCGCGGCGCCGCCCAGCACACGGACCGCGCCGCGCCGCGCCCAGCCCCTTCCGTTCCGCCGTTTTCCCCTCACTGTTCCCACGGCCGTCCCCTTATTTCGTTTCTGCGTCGTGTGCGTGGTGGTGCGCCGCCGGGCAGGCGGCGCCGGGCCGGCCGCCGGTCAGCGCGCGGTCAGGCTCCAGGCCAGGGCCAGCGCCGCCGACGGGGCCAGCGCGCCCACCGCCCAGCGGATGGCCCGGTATTTGGCGGACAGGATCGAGCTGACGTCCACGGCCTGGATGAGCAGCCACCCGGCCGGGTCCCGCCCGGCCGCGGCGACCTCCGCGGCCAGCCGGGGCAGGTCGTGGGGGCCAGCAGATCGCCGAAGAACGTCACCCCGTCCTGCGTGCGGAGCGTGCCGGTACGCGGCATCAGCGCCCGGACCAGCGCGGCCACCGCGGCCGCCCAGAGCACCCCGGCGGCGACCAGCGTGAGGTCGGCCGGACCGCGCCAGTCGGGCGCGCCGTGCCACCCGATCAGGAACGCGGGCAGCGCCAGCGCCCCGGAGAGCAGCACGGCCGCCTTGGAGTCGGCCCGTCCGAGGTCCTCCCGGACCGTGTTCAGCAGCCGTTCGGCGATGCGTTCCCCCGCCCGGTCGTGGCCGTGCCGACCCCCGTCCGGCACCGGCACGACCGGGTCGGGGAGTTCCTCGTACCGCCGTCGGCCGTCATCAGTCCTCCTCCGCCCAGGACCATCCGTCGTCGCGGCTGCGCCGGCGGCGGCGCGGCGGCTCGGGCTCGGCGTCCACCGGACCGCCGTCCGCCGGGTCGTCCTTGTCCAGGTACGACGGGCGCCCGGCCCGGACGGCGGGTCGTCCGCGACCCAGTCCGGGGTGAACGGCTCGGACGTGCCGGGGCCCAGCTGCGGGGTGTCCCGGCGGGCGGGCAGCGAGCCGATGGGCCCTGGACGCTGTGGCGGCCCCGGTTGAGCAGCTCCAGCGCCTGGGTCTCCACATCGGTGGAGTGGATCTGGCCGCTGTCGACCATGGCGAAGAGCCGTTCGACGCGCTCCTTCTCGTCGGCCCGGCCCTCCTGGCGGATCTTCTCCAGGAAGGCCTTGGCCGCCTCGGGCTCGGCCGCCAGCATGTAGCTGAGCTGGTCCAGCTCCCCGCCCTGGAGCATGGCCCGGAACTTGTTCTGGTGGACCCGGGTCAGCTCCGCCGAGGCGTGCGCGTCCCGGATGTCGTCCATGTGATGGATCGTCCGGTCGTCCACCCGCAGCCGTACGTACAGCCGCACCCGCAGCCCGAGATCGGCGCCCAGGTCGTCCCAGCGCCCGCCGGCGCACTGCCGGGTGATGGCGCGGTCGGCCTGCTCGGCCTGGTTGACCGGGAACTCCGCGGAGACCTCCCGCAGCCGCTCCAGCGTCGGCGCGGTGAGCCGCTGCGCGACGTCGGTCACCACCTCGGTGGCGGCCAGATGGGGATCGCTCACCGTCCAGTGGATCTCCACCTCGGCCTTGAAGAACGTGGTGCCCCCGGCGGCCGGCAGCTCCAGCTGGAGCGTCGTGACGAACGTGCCGAGCGCGATCTCGCAGATGGTGTGCGGCCGGGCCAGCGCCCGCTTGTCGTGGTGCTGGACGCCGGAGACGGTCGCCACGCTGTAGCCGCCGTTCCGGTAGAACAGCACCGACGCGGTCCGCGCGCTCGTGTGCCGGAACGGGCCCGTCGGCGCGTACTCCCGCAGGAACGGACCCGCCGGCCCCGGGCCGTCCGCCCCGCCCCCCGCCACGCCCTGGTCGTCAGCCATGCGTTTCCTCCTGGTACCTCTCGCCCGTCCGGTCCCGCGGCGGGACGGCGAGCCACCACAGGGAGCGCGCCTGCGCGTCGGGGAGCGGATTGTCCGGATCCTTCATCATTCGGCGCAGCAGCCAGTCCAGCCGCCGCCGGTCGTGCTCCTCGGTCGCCAGCGCGGGCAGCAGCGCCGCCAGCCCTGGCTGGGTCCACTCCGTGCCGTCCTTGCGCACGGCCGTGCGCAGCAGGGCCTCCAGCGCGCCCATCGCCACTTCCTGCGACCGCGCGGTGTTCAGCGCGGTCCACATCAAGTCGGCCATGGGGGCGACGAGTTCGGGGTGCGCGACGGCGAGGGCGAGCGGCAGCGGCCAGTCCCCGCGGTCCCCGAGCCCGGAGTCGGGCTCGGAGTCCAGCACCTCGTCCACCTTGGTCACCGCGAGCCGGACCGTGGTCACCAGACCGAGGTCCTGGTACGGCTCGCGCTTGTGGTGCGTCCACTCCGCCATCCGCCGCAGCACCGTCGCCCCGTCCGGCAGCGCCAGCAGCCGTACGACGTTGAACGAGGCGACCGCCAGCTGCTCCCCGTCGTCCCGCACCCCGATCCGGGCCAGGGCGTCGAGGGCGTCGTCCGTGGTGGCCGCGGCGTTCCCGTAGCCCAGCGCCATCGCCGCGGTCCAGCGCAGCGACTTCGTCCCGTACCGGCTCCAGTCGTCGACCAGCCGCCGCACCGCCTTGCGGTGCGAGGCGTGCCCGGCCGCCTGGTCCATCGTGGTGGCCGCGAAGATCCGCCGGAGCGGCGTGCCCGCCTCGGCGAGCGGCCGGATCAGCTCCGCGTAACCGTGGTCGAAGTCCCGTACGCACAGCTCCCCGGCGGCCACCGCGGCGCGCATCCACACCTGGGGACGGGGGTCGTCGGCCAGCAGGCGCAGCCAGCGCACCACCGGGCCGCGGACCGGGAAGTGCCGGTCCCAGACCTCGCTGAGCACCGCGCCGGGCAGCGCCGCCCCCGGTACCAGATCAGCTGGGCGGGCACCTCGGTGCCGGCCACCTCGACCGTGCCGTCGGTCAGTTCGGCCCGGGACAGCGCCAGGTCGGACTCCGGGTCGTCACAGAACAGCGGCCGGGCCGGGGTGTGGTCCGGATCGCTCTGGACCGACAGTTCCCAGGTCAGCAGGTGTGCGGCGGCGGCCACCGCGCTGTGCGGGGCGCCGCCCAGGACCGCCAGCGCGATCCGGAACGCCACCGGGTGGAACAGCGCCGCCGTCCCCGGCCGCCGCACCGCGCTCCCGTCCGCGGCCGGCGGCGGCGCGGCCAGCGCCCGGTCCACCCCGGCGAACCACTCGTGGGCCTGGCCCGTCGCGAGACTCCGGCAGCCGGTCAGCAGCTCCTCGTAGGAGACGTCGTCCAGCAGGTGCCCGGCCAGCAGCGAGGCGAGCAGTTCGGCCTCGGCGGGGCGCAGGTCGTTCAGCCCGACCGCGTCCCTGATCTCCGTCTGCTCGGCCAACTCCTCGGCACGGGCGAGGAGTTCGGCCACCCGCGTGCCGCCGTCCGGGCCGTCGTCCCCGGCCGCCGCGACGTGTTCCGCCAGCCGCTCCCGCAGCCGGGCGGTGCGCAGCTCCTGCGTGGGCACGGGCGGGCAGAGCAGTCCGTACCGCCCGGCCAGCAACGGATTCGCCGCCGACCCGACCGTCACGACGATCACCGCGAACGACTCCCGCTCGTCCAGCGCCGCGGCCAGCCCGTCCAGGTCCATCGCGTCCGGCGGCAGCGCACCGGGCTTGCCGAGCGACAGCTCCAGCAGATAGCCGGTGCCGTGCCGCTCCTCCAGCGAACCGGCGAGCTTCGGCACGCCGCCGTCCGTCTCGACGTCCACCCGCAGCACCCGCGGCCCGGACCCGGCTTCCTCGCCCGGGCCGTCCTCCGCGAGGGCGGTGACCTCGTCCAGGAGGGCCAGTGCGGTGCTGGTGCGCCCGGTGCCGGGCGCCGCGCCGAGCACCAGCAGCCGGCGGGCCCGCAGCGCGTTGCGCAGCCGTAAGTACCCCTCCGGTTCGACGTGCACCCGCCGGAGCCGGCGCAGCTCCTCGTCCGGCACCGGCCCGCTGCGTACCCCCGCCGCGGCCTGCCGGGCGTCCATCCGCAGGTGGATGTCCCCGATGTGGGCGCTCTGGATGTACGAACGGTCGAAGCTGTTCAGGTCCCGCCCGGTGTCGAACAGCATCCGGGTGGCGCGGCGGGCCCGCGACGCGGCGGCGAGGTCGGTCGGCCCGTCCTCGCTCTCCTCCCCGGCGAGCGGATTGCCGGTGTGCTCCTTGAACCGCCCCGCGGCGCGCTCCCGTTCGCGTTCCCGCTCCGCGGCCTCGTCGTCGGTGGCGTCCCCGCCGTCCCCCTTGTCGTCCGCCCCGCGCGCCCGGTCGTCACCGTCCTTGCCGCGGGCCTTGTGCCCGTCCTCCGGGGACGGCCCGCCGGCCGCCTTCGGGGCCTCGGGCTCGGCCGGTCCCCCCGCCTGCTCTTCCTCGGCCATGTGCCTCAGCCCTTCCGCCGCTCGGTGTCGCCGGTGACCCGCCCGATGTGCACGCCCTGGTGGTAGACGTTGTTCTCGTGCCGGGACATGTCGCCCCGGACGACGTACCGGTCACCGCCGGACCCGCCGGACCCGCCGGACCCGCCGGACCCACCGGACCCACCCGATCCGCCGCCCCCGTCGCGGTCGCCGTCCTCGCCGCCGTCCTCGTGGTCCTGTTCGTCCTCGCCGTCGCGGTGGTGCACGGCCCCGGCCCCGGCCCCGCCCCCCGCGTCCCCGGCGCCCCGCACCGCGCGCGTCCGCCCCTCGCCCGGATCGAGGCAGTCCGGTATCGCCGGTGCGTCCCGTCCGGGAAGGTGGAACCAGGCGGTGACCGCGCCCTCCTTGAGCGCCAGCCGGGCCCGGGAGTAGCGCGTCGGCTCGATGAACTTGCCGCCGTGGCGGACCACGTCCTCGTACAGCGACGCGGACACCACCAGCACGAGATCCGCCCGCTCGGCGTCCAGCAGCTGCCGCCCGACGGGGGAGTCGGCCAGCCGGCAGGCGAGGTCGACCGCGTGTCCGCTGATCCCCCGGCGGTCGTGCACCACCGGGCCGACGTGCATGCCCACCCGCAGCCCGAGGGGGACCCGCAGGCCGCGGTTCTCGTCCCGCAGCTTCTCCCGCACCTCGACCGTCCACAGGCCGAGCAGCCGGGTCACCGCGATCCGGCCGGCCACCGACAGCAGTACGCCGTCGCCGCGGTCCTCCATGTGGACCGCGTCCGGCGCCACCTTGGCGTGGCTGAACGCCGTTTCCAGGACCCGGTAGATCCGGTCGCGCATCCGTGGCCTGTCCACGTCGTCCCATTCCCCGGACCGCCGGGCGTCGACGCTGATCACCAACTCGTAGTGAGCCTCCGCGACATCCCTCGCGTCGTCGTCCACCCCGAGCCCCCTGTCCTGCCGTTCCGTTCGATTGCCGTCCCCATCAGCTTCCGGCCCGGGACCGGGGCCGTCTGTAGCCGTTTACACACGCCGGGCGTGCGCTCTGCGTCAGGTCCGCGCCCCTGCCGCGCGCGTTCCCGCCGCACGCGTTCCGGCGGTGCGCATTCCTGCCGTTCTCATTCCTGATGGCCCTCGGCGAGGAGGCCGAGCAGCGCGGGGTCGAGGATCTCCACCATCCGGTTGCCGGTACGCACGACCTGCTGCGTACGCAGCAGCCGCAGGGCCTTGGCGACGGCTTCGCGGGTGGCCCCCACGGTGGCCGCCAGTTCGTCCTGGGCCAGGTGGACGACGGTCCCGGGTCTGGAACGGCCGGGTACCGGCGGGGCGTAGGGGCCGGCGGGCTCGACCCGGGACAACTCGCTGAGCCGGGCGGCCAGTCGCTGCAACACGGTGAGCGAGGCGAGCGCGGACCGCTCCTGGTCGGCGCTGCGGAGCCGGAAGGTGAGCTGGCGGATCACCAGTCCGCTGACCCGCGGGTGCAGGGCGAGGAAGCGACGGAACGCGTCGCCGGAGATGACCTGGGCCTCGATCGGCCCCAGGGCGCGCACGGTGGCGCTGCGGGGATGACTGTCCAACGCGGCCATTTCCCCGAGGAGTTCACCCGGGCCGCGCAGGCCGAGTATCAGCCGGGTGGCACCCCGGTCCGTGGCCACGGAAACGGTCACCCATCCGCGCAGAATGATCATGACGTGACTGGACCGGTCGCCCTCCGTCAGAAGGTGGGCATCGGCCGGATAACGCTTCCGGCTCCCGAGAGCCATCACGCTCTCGTTCTCCTGGGCTGTCAGAGCCCGCGCAAAAGCCAGCTCGTCGCCGAGCAGCCCCATGGCCACTCCCCCCACGGCAGCAGTCCGTATGGCCGGTTTTTCGTAGGCGTTGATGGTCGCAGAGTGACCCTTTGGGTCGAGTGAATTACGCCACACCTCGAATACTCGGCAGTACCCCCCGAACCCCCAGGTAAACGGCCCCACCCCGAGCCGCCCGCGCGGCCGATACCCCTCACCATCCAGCCATCAACCCCCGTCCCTCAGCCAACGACCCGGAGGTCAGACCCCCACCCGTGTGAGCGACCCCCGCCACTCCGAATTGGCCAAAACTCAGGTTTCCGCCAACGGATCGGTAATTCCATTCCACACAAGAGGAGTCACTCCTTCCTCGGTGCCACCACGCCCAAGATCGAAAAAGCCCGGGTTTCCGCACTTCACCGCCCTGTCCGCTCTCCACCCGCTAGGGTTCCCCCACACATGGCGAGTATGTGACGTAGCGCACACGGCGTACAGGGGGCCGCCGGGATTCACTCCCGCGCGCGGTCGTACGCAACCGGGCGCCCTCGGGCTCGTGGTGGATCGGTGGACCGGCACTGTGGCGGATCCGCGGACCGGCACGTTGTGGACGTCGAGAGGGGAAGCGGCGGCCGGGTGAGGTCGTCCGCGCACCGGGGCCGAGCGGTCGATCCGCCGGCTCGCGACGGCGCCGGCGGATCTGCCTGCCGGCCGTAACGGTCCCCCGGCAGCGGGAATTCGGGTCAGAGGCGGCGTATCCGTGCGGCGATCCCATGGCCGACCAGGAGGTAAATCACTGCGGGCAGACCGAAATTGAGGAATACCCGCAGGCCTTCGGTGTCCATGGTGAAGATGTCCTGGGACCAGCCGGCGAGCCAGCCGGCCAGGCCGTGCACAGAGCCGACGAAGACATTTCCCCGGTTGGCCTCCAGCAGGTACAGCAGGATCCACAGGCCCAGAATGCCTGCGGCGATGTCCGCGATCGTGTGGATGACCAGGGCCGTCCGGTGTGCCCCGGAGCCGTCCCGGCCGCGCCGGTGGATGTCGGGATGAGTGCTGTAGGGGCCGTAATTGTCGTTTACCGGCATGGGGTCATGAGGGCTGTTCATGCCCCCTTACTTGCCTCGCCCGAGTACCCGAAACCCCTCTTGAACCTGCGATTGCATATCGGTTTCGAGATCCCTGCCCGGGTGCTTCGAACTCTCTTTTCCTGCCGTGTCCTGAATGCGACCGGTATATTTCCCGCTATTTTTCCCGCTATTTTTCGCGCTCGGGGGAAGCGGGCGCCGGATCCCCCTCGTCACACCCGGCGCCCCGCCGCCCCCGCCGGTCCTACGGGCGGAACGGCCGCACGGCGGTCGGGCCGTCGCTGACGTGCAGGAGCGCGTCCGCCGCGTCGAGGGTCGCCCGGTCGAGCGGGAAGTAGCCCTGCTGCGGGGTGGTATCGGTCCGTGTACGGACGGGAGTTGCCGTGGCGGCCGCGGTGACCGTACGGGCCGCGGTCAGCCCCCAGCCGGTGATGCGGTCCTGCAGGATCGCCTCCCAGGTATCCGCCGCCGGCTCCCCCAGCCCGAGGACGTCGCTGCTGCCCAAGGTGCCGAGGACGACGGTGTACCGCTCGTCCAGCAGACACCCCACGATGGCGCCGGCGGAGAACCAGTCGAGGTCCCTGCCCGCCATCGGCATGGTGCTCCGGTTCTTCTGCAGGTGGAGGTTGTGGGCGAAGACCAGCGTCGGCCCCCGCCGGGCCTCGATGTCGCGCACGTCGAGGAGGTTCTGGGCCATCAGCGCGTCCCGGGTGGCCAGCAGCCCGCAGATCCGGGCGCTCTCGTCGATGCGCTGTGCCGACTGCTTGTGGTAGCGCAACAGGCCCAGCCCGGCCGTGAGGTGTGTCCTGGCCCGGAACCACTCGGCACGTGACGTCGTCGCGATCAGCTCCGGGGCGCGCGCATGGAGCTCGGTGAGCATGTCGTCCGCGAGCGTCCGGAGCTTCTCGGCCTCGGCCGTGTCACCGATCGACATCGCCGGGTCCAGGATCGCCTCCGTGCGGCTCCACCGCTCGTCCTCCCCGGCGAGGCCCGCGAGATCGACATCGAGGTCGGGCTTCAGATAGTCGCGGGCGTATTCGAGGTAGCGCCGCGGGCTGGGTGCGCTGAAGTTCTCCATCTCGGCGTCGATGCCGTGGAAGGCCAGGCGCTCCTCCGCCGGCCGGCCTTCGTTGTGCTCGCGCATCCAGGCAACGAGCTGCCTGTTGGCGAGCACCTCCCCGAAGCCGGTCGAGAAGCCCTCGCTCATCACTTCGTCGAGCGTTCCGGGTCCCCCCTGGACGAAGTCGTTCACCCGCAGCGCCGGCACCCGGTCGATCTCCAGCGCGATCGACCGGAAGCCACGGTCGGCCAGCTGGACGAGCAGCTCGTTCCGCAGCCGCCCGAAGGCGGGCTCCAGGTGCGTCGGCTCACCGAGCGCCAGCAGCTCACATGACGTACTCACGAAGTCTTGCATGTCCTGACTCATGAGCCTCAATCGTATCCTTGAAAGGGCGGTTGATACTTTTCTCATTCCTGCCCAAGTACTGCACGACTGGCTCCGCCCAAAGTCTCAAACAGGTGGTAACCATGCGCCCCTCCGACCTCGCGCGCGAGCACGGCATCTCGACCCAGGCGGTCCGCAACTACGAACGGGACGGTTTCCTCCCGCCCGCGGAGCGCACAGGGAGCGGTTACCGCATCTACACCGAGGTGCACGCGGCGGCGCTCCGCGCCTTCCTCGCCCTCATCCCGGGCTACGGGCACGCGGCCGGCGGCCAGATCATGAACGCGCTCCACCGCGACGCCGTCGATGACGCCCTGGTGCTCATCGACCGCGGCCACAGCCAGTTGCTCCGCGACCGCGAGACCCTCGACGCGGTGCGCAGAGCGGTGGATCACCTGACGGCGGAGTGGGACGCCACCACGGAATCCTCGGCGGCCCCCGCCGCCCGCACCGTCGGCGAACTCGCCCACCAACTCGGCGTCACCCCGGCAACCGTGCGCAACTGGGAGGACGCCGGCATCCTCACCCCGCCCGCGACCCGCGCACCGGACACCGCATCTACCGCCCGAGCGACATCCGCGACGCCGAGTTCGCCCACCTCCTCAGGCGCGGCGGCTACCTGCTGGACCACATCTCCGCCGTGGTCCAGCAGATCCGCACGGCCGGCGACACCGCGACCCTGTCCGCCGCCCTGGACGACTGGCACTACAAGCTCACCGCCCAGGGCCTCGCCATGCTCCACGCATCCACCCACCTCAGCCACTATCTGGCCCTGCTCAACACCCCTGCGGCACAGCCGTCGACGCGGACGCAGGGTCGACCACCACACCCCCGTCCCACCTGATCGGACCGGGCACAGGATGTCGGGTGCGGCATGCTGCGGTGTTCCTGGCGTGAGGCGCGTCAAGGGAAGGGGACCGGAGTGCTGGAGCGGTTGAACGAGGCGCTGGAACACATCGAGTCGCATCTCGACCAGCGGATCGAGGTGGCCGAGCTGGCGCGGATCGCGGTGACGTCGGAGTACCACTTCCGCCGGCTGTTCTCCGCGCTGGCGGGGGTCTCGCTGTCGGAGTACGTCCGGCGCAGACGGCTCACCGTCGCGGGGGCCGACGTGCTCGCGGGGGAGCGGACGCTGCTGGAGATCGCGGTGCGCTACGGCTACGGCTCGGGGGAGGCGTTCGCGCGGGCGTTCCGTACCGTGCACGGCATCGGACCGGGCGAGGCCCGGCGGACCGGCGCGGCGCTGCGCTCCCAGCCCCGGATGTCCTTTCGCCTCATCGTCGAAGGGAGTAGCAGCATGCGCTATCGCGTGGTGGAGAAGGGGGAGTTCCGTGTCGTCGGCAAGAAGGCCCGCGTCCCGCTGGTCCATGTCGGGGTGAACCCGGCGATCGCGGAGTTCATCCGGGGCATCGACAAGGAGACCGTGGGGCGCATCAACGCGCTGTCGGACCAGCAGCCGGAGGGGATCGTCTCGGTCAGCGACGACCTCGACCCGAGCCGGGCCGAGGGCACCGAACTCGACTACTACCACGGCGTGGTGACCGGGGCGGACGTGCCGGAGGACCTGGACGCGCTCACCGTCCCCGCGGGGACCTGGGCCGTCTTCGAGAACTCCGGACCGTTCCCGCAGGCACTCCAGCTCCTGTGGCGGGACGTGTTCACGCAGTGGTTCCCGTCCAACCCGTACCAGAGCAGGCAGGGACCCGAGATCCTGCGCGCCCGTCTGTCGCAGGACGCGACGCGGGCGGACTCGGAACTGTGGATCCCGGTGGAGCGGACCGGAGCCTGAGCACAGCGGCGCGGCGGCGTCCCGTCCCGGGATGCCGCCGCGCGGGCGGGCTCGTGCGCGGCCTTCCCGCTGCCGTCAGCCGCGTCCGGTGAACGGCTGCCCGACGCCGAGCCGGCGCAGGTCGGCGAGGACCTTGGGGTCCTGGGCGTCGAGCCAGTCGCAGAGCTGGCGGAAGGAGACCAGCCGGACGTCCTTGTGCTTCTCGTCGGCGATGTGCTTGAGCGCTTCCTCGACGGCGTCCATGTAGATGCCGCCGTTCCACTGCTCGAAGTGGTTGCCGATGAAGAAGGGCGCCCGGTTGGTCTCGTAGGCCCGCTGGAAACCGGCGATGTACGCCCCGGCGGCCTGCTTGCGCCAGCCCGGGTAGTTGGCCGGCGGGGCCTTGGTGGAGTTCTTCGACTGGTTGGCCATGATGTTGTAGTCCATCGAGAGGACCTCGAAGGAGTGGCCGGGGAAGGGCATCTGCTGGAGCGGGAAGTCCCACAGGCCCTGCCTCTTGACCGGCCAGACCTGCAGGCCGCCGGGCGAGCTCGCGTCGTACCGCCAGCCCCGCTTCCTCGCCGTGGGCAGCAGGTTGTCCTGGCCGAGCAGACACGGCGTGCGGCCGCCGACCAGCTCCTTGCCGTAGTCGAAGGGCAGCGCTTCGAGGTCGGTGAAGCCGGTGTTCGTCCGCCACTTGGTGACGAACGACACGGCCTGCTCGATTTCGTCGTCCCACTGGGCGGGCGTCCAATGCTTCACCGAGCCGTGGCTCTCACCGCAGAAATGGCCGTTGAAGTGCGTGCCTATCTCATGGCCCTCCAGCCAGGCCGCCCGCACATTCTTCAGGGTCTCCCTGATGTGGTCGTCCTTGAGGTAGCCGATGGCGGAGGCGCCGACGGGGTTGTTCGGCGGGCGGTACATACGCTTCTTCGACTCGGGCAGCAGATAGAGCCCGGAAAGGAAGAAGGTCATCGAGGCATTGTGGTCGCGGGCGAGTTTGCGGAACCGCGGAAAGAGACCATTGCCCACCTCGCCCGCACCGTCCCACGAGAAGACCACGAACTGCGGCGGCTTCTGCCCCGGCCGCAGCCGCTCCGGCCTGGGCGGTTGCATGGGCTGCTGCCCGGTGTACGCGGTCGAGCCGTCGCCTATCGGCTTGCCCTGCGATCCCCTCCCGGAATTGCTTCCGACCGTGCCCGAGGCCGACGACCCGGCGGTGGAGCAGCCGGCGACGGACAGCGCGGCCGCCGCTCCCGCGCCGAGCCCGAATATTCGGCGGCGGCTGAATTCACGCATGACGATCCCATCGCATTGGTTCGAAGTTCTGGTAGGTGGCGCGCCCAGCGAAGTGGGACACCCAAAGAGAGGGGACAGCGGATACCGAGGTTCCACCGCGCCCCGAGAAGGCGGCCGAGAAGAGCACGAGAGGCAGAAAGAGGGGCAGAACGAGGGGCAGAACGTGAGGCAGAACGTGAGGCGGAACGTGAGGCGGAACGTGAGGCGGAACGTGAGGCGGAACGTGAGGCCCGACCAACGCCCTTTGGACGCGTACGACTCTCGCGGCGAGCGCTAGCGCACCGGTAGCGCACCGGTAACGCCCCACTAACAAGCGCTGCCGTGCGGCCGGCGAGGCCGTCGGTCCCGCCCGCGGTACCCGCCTCCGGTGCCGTGCCCCGCTCCCGTCGCGGTCCTGAGCGAAGGCCCGATGCCGGCCTCGGGAAGTACCCCGAGGTTTTCTGTTATCCGGCCAGGGCGGGAGGATCCCCAGGCATGGCACGACCGATCGCCGGGCCGATGGCACGACCGATCGCACGACCGATTGCACAGCGAGGAAGGAAGCCGGAACGTGAACCCACATCCTGGAGCAGCGACTGTGGTGGCCGCGCGTGCTGGGGATCAGCAGGCGCAGGACGAGCTGGTGACCGGCTTTCTGCCGCTGGTCTACAACATCGTGGGCCGCGCACTCCGCGGCCACGCCGACGTCGACGATGTGGTGCAGGAGGTCATGCTCCGCATGCTGCAGGGGCTCGACGGGCTGCGCGATCCCGACCGGTTCCGCTCCTGGCTGGTGGCCGTGACGATGAACGAGATACGCCGGCACTGGCACCGCAGGCAGGCGTCACCGACCGACACCAGGGTGGACGACGTCGCGGACGTCGCCGACCCCGCCACCGACTTCGTCGATCTGACCATCCTCCGCCTGGGCCTCGCCGGACAGCGCAGGGAGGTCGCCGAGGCGACCCGGTGGCTGGACGAGAACGACCGGGCACTGCTGTCGCTGTGGTGGCTGGAGGCCGCGGGCGAGCTCACCCGTGAAGAGGTCGCCGCCGCCCTGGAGCTGACCCAGCAGCACACCGCGGTACGGGTGCAGCGGATGAAGGTCCAGCTGGAGACGGCCAGGGTCGTCGTGCGTGCGCTGTCGGCGGAGCCGCGCTGCGGGGAACTGCTGGCGATGGTGGCCCACTGGGACGGCGTCCCCTCCGCACTGTGGCGCAAGCGAATAGCCCGGCACGCGCGCGGCTGCGCGGCGTGTTCGGGGTACTGGATCGGGCTGGTCCCGGCGGAAGGGCTGCTCGTCGGTCTGGGTCTGGTGCCGCCGGCGGCCGGTCTGCTCTGGCTGGTGTCCGGCAGCCACGGCGCGTCCGTCGTCAACATCGCCTCCGTCGCCTCCCAACAGGACATTCCCGGCACCGGCGGCGGGCAGGTGGCCAAGGCGGCAGTACGGCGGGGAGCGCATCGCGCGCCCAAGGCGGGCGGCAGGGGCGTCCGCCGGATGCTGCAGGCCCGCCCCCGGGGCGCGAGCGCGATGGCCGGCGGCGCCGCGGTGACCGCCACCGCTGCCGCGGCCGCCCTGACCCTCACCCTCGTCCCCTCCGGCGGCGGCCACGACACCACGAGCGCGGCGGCCCTGCCCCGCAGCGTGCCCGCCACGACGTCGCCGAGCTCGCCCAGCCCGGAACCCTCGGTCCGTCGTTCCACCAGCACGCCTCCCGCGCGTCCCAAGGCCGCGCCGAGCCGCCGGGAGACCCCCGCGGCGAGCCGCGACGAACGGCCCGCCCGTCCGCCGCTGACCCCGTCGCCGACCCCGACGCCCCGGCCGAGCCGGACGGTCGACCCCGCCCAGCAGGTCCTCGCCCTGATCAACAAGGCGCGGGTCGACCACGGTCTGCCGCCCTACACCCTCGCCACCGGTCTCACCCGCAGCGCCCAGGCCCACAACACCGCGATGGACGGCGGATGCGGCCTGTCCCACCAGTGCCCCGGTGAAGCGCCGCTGGGCGACCGGGAGACGGCCCAGGGCGTGCACTGGGGGGCGGCCGGGGAGAACATCGGGCAGGCCTCGGCGGGGCCGGACCCGCAGCAGATCGCCTCCGCCGCCGTCGGCCTGACGCAGTCCATGCTGGACGAGAAGCCGCCCAACGACGGACACCGGCAGAACATCCTGAGCTCGACGTTCCGCCACGTCGGCATCGGCGTCCACCGGGACGCCAACGGCACCGTCTGGCTCACCCAGGACTTCTCCGACTGACCCAACTCCCCTCCCCGACAAGGGAATTTTCTTTCCGGCACCGCATTCCTGTTATCCCTCGCGACCTGAGGAATCTCCCTCACTGTCAGGTCCCTGACAGCACAGGATTCCGAAGGAACGAGGACATCGATGAGTCACGGTTCGCACCGGTGGAAGGCGATGGGCGGCAGGTCGCGTGCGGTGATCGCGCTCGTCTCGGCGGGGGTGGTCGGCGCGGTCACCGTCGGTGTGTCGTCGGCCGCCACCGAGACGACCGGCCCCCGGAAGACCGCCGACCACCGTGCGGCCACCGCCGGGGCATCGCAGATACCGGATGCCGGGGCCGGCAAGCCGAAACGCTTCGCCACCGGCGCGGTGCCGTCCAAGGAGAACGGGCGGACGACCGCGCTCGGCAAGGCCCTCAAGCCCAGGCTGGCGGCGCTCGCGCCCGGCGCCCTGGTCGGGGCGAAGCCCTCGACGACCCAAGCCGCCCTTCCCGATAGCGTCGACCTGAGCAAGTACGCGCCCGCCCCCGGCAACCAGGGCCAGGTCGGTTCCTGCGCCGCCTGGGCAGTCGACTACACGGCCTACGGCCTCCTGGAGCGCGAGCAGAAGATCTCCGGCGGCCCCCAGGCGCCCATGTTCACCTACGCGCAGGTCGTCAAGGGGCAGCAGCGCGGGACCTCTTTGGCCGATCACTTCCGGATCGCCATGAAGCAGGGCGTCGACGCCAAGTCCCACTACTGGCAAGGGGACTTCGACTACACCACCCAGCCGACCGCCGCCGAGACGAGAAACGCCGCGAAGTGGAAGCTGTCCGGCTACACCCCGCTGCACACCGGAAGCCGGTTGCAGGCCGAGGTGAAGGCGGCGCTCGCCAAGGGTCTGCCGGTCACCGTCGCGATGCCGGTCCACAACAGCTTCTTCGCCGTCACCCCCCGGACGGCCGCTTCCTACCGCTACTCCCTGACGGCCGGTGACCCCATGGCGGGCGGCCACGCGATGGCCATCGTCGGCTACAACAGCAAGGGCGTGCGGGTGGAGAACTCCTGGGGCTCCGGCTGGGGCGACCACGGGTTCATCAACCTGTCCTGGAAGTTCCTGACCGACCAGGCATGGGAGGCCAACGCGGTCGGCAAGCTCATCAAGCGCTGAGCCCCGCGCCCCACATGACGTACTGAGCCTGCGCCCCACATGACGTACTGAGCCCGCGCCCCCCACATCACGCACGGGCCCGCGTCCCCCCACCACGCACCGAAGCAGGCCCGGCAACACACAAGGCCCCGGTCACCGACCGGGGCCTTCGCCATGGAGCGGGCGACGAGAACCGGACCCGCCCGCCGAGGGGGACCTAACTCACCCTTGTCCTTCTTCACTTTGTACAGCTCGAGATCCCGGTTCACGAACAGGTGCACATAGCCGCAGTTCCAGCAGACCAGCCCGGTCGCCGACTCGTTCGCCCAGCCGAAGCCCATGATCTCCATGCCGGAGCTGTTGAGCTTCACCTCACGGTCCCGGAACAGATCGCCCTGACAGAAGGTGCACTTGACCCACACCTCGCCGACCGCCGCACGCACAGGCTTGGCCATACCCACACCCCTCCCAAGAGCAACCGGAGTGGCGCACCGTCTCGCACCCACCGCGCAGCGGTCAGCATAATCAGCGCCCCGAACCGGCCGTGACCCGGAGGGACAACGGAGAGCGTCTCCCCCCCCGCTGGCCCGGTCAGGAAGGTGCGCACCGGGCTCATCGCGGCGGCTTCCTCTCCTCCTCAGGTGACCTGCCCGCATGACATTTGTCCTGCCTGACCGGCGACAGTCGGACCTGCCGGCGTCTCGCCCTCGCGCGAAGAATGGTTTTCGTCCTGAGGAGGAACGAGACCATGAACATGCGGACGCCGGTGAGCATCGCCGAGAAGAGCCCGGTGCCGACCGGTGAAGCGGAGGCTGCGCGGGCGGGCGAATCGGCAGTCGGCTGACGACGCACTCCCGGCCGGGAAATGGTCCGGACTTTCCTCGGGGACGTGGCGGTCCCGCTCGGCCTCTACTAAAGCGCCGACTGGCTGCCGCGGGTGAGGCCGTGGGGGCGTGAGGCCGTGAAGGCGTGAGGGCGTGAGGCAGTGAGGCCGTGAGGGCGGGAACCGGCGGGCGGGGATCGCGGGCGGGGGCCGCGGGCGGGGAGGTTTCGCTGTCGCGCGAGATGGGGATGACGTCGCTACCGAACCAAACGGGCTGCCCATCCCTTCTCGGGGGTGCGCAGCCCGCCGTGTTGAGGTGATCTGCGGCCTGCGGCCGCGGCTGTGGTGTGTGGTGCCCCGGACAGGGATCACCGGACCTGTGCTCTTCCCCGCGCAGGGGTGTGCCGGGCCCCGGGCGGCCCCCACCAAAGGGGTCCCACATGAATACCCACGTTCAGTCGCCGTGCCAGGATCTCCTGTGCACGGCTCTCCTCCCCGGCCAGGCACAACCGGCCGCCGAGGCGGGGGCGGTGCACCGGACGGCGGCGCCGGTGCGCACCTTCCTGGCGGTCACGTCCATCCCCGTCGGAAGCAACCCGGTCGGGCTGGCGTTCATCCCCAACGGCGACCTCTACGTCGCCAACTCCGGGTCGAACAATGTGTTCACCATCGACACCGCCACGGACACCGTCATCGGCGCCGCGATCCCCACCGGCACCACGCCGGCCTGGCTGACAGTTGCGCCCAACGGCAACGCCTACGTCCCCAACAACATCTCCAACAACGTGACGGTCATCAACACCGCCACCAGCACCGTCCTCACCACGATCGCCCTCAGCGGCGGCCCCGCGGCGGCGGCGGTCATCCCCAGCGGCAACGTCTACGTCAGCCGCTTCGGGGCGAACAACGTGCAGGAGATCGACACCACCACCAACACCATTGTCGGCGCCGC
This sequence comes from Streptomyces endophytica, assembly GCF_026153355.1. GTDB lineage: Bacteria > Actinomycetota > Actinomycetes > Streptomycetales > Streptomycetaceae > Streptomyces > Streptomyces endophytica. The sequence goes on from NZ_CP110636.1 coordinate 2,195,933, forward strand.
GATCCCCACCGGCAGCGGCCCGGTCGGGATCGCGGTCGCCCCCAACGGCAAGGCGTACGTCGCCAACCGGAACGCCAACAACGTGACGGTGATCAACACCGCCACCGCCACCGTCATCACCACGATCCCCGGCTTCAACCAGCCGAACTTCGTGGCGATCGGCCCCAACGGCAACGCCTACGTCGCCAACATCGGGTCGAACAACGTGTCCGTGATCGACACGACCACGGACACGATCACCACCACGATCCCGGTCGGCACCAACCCGTGGGGCATCACGGTCGGCCCGGACGGCAACGCCTACACGGCCAACCGCGGGTCGAACAACGTGTCGGTGATCGACACCACCACCAACACCGCCATCGGCGCCCCGATCGCCGTCGGCAGCCAGCCGATCGCCCTGGTGGTCGCGCCCAACAACAAGGTCTACGTCACCAACATCGCCGGGGCCAGCGTCAGCGTCATCCAGTTCGACCCGACGATCAGCAGCATCACCCCCAACTCGGGGCCCATCACGGGCGGCACGGTGGTGACGATCACCGGCACCAACCTGACCGGGGCGAGCGTCGACATCGGCGGCAACCCCGCGACCGGCGTGACGGTCAACGCCACCGGTACGCAGCTCACCGCGACCACTCCGCCCGGCGCGGCCGGCCCCGCGGACGTCACCGTCACCACCCCTGGTGGCAGCGCCACTCTGGTGGGCGGCTTCACCTACTTGCTCCCGGTCCACGCCACCTCGCTGACCGCGACCCCGGCGCTGAGCAAGCTGTTCCCGCCGCACGTGTACTTCCCGTTCCTGACGGCCACGCTGACCGACCAGGTCACCGGCCTTCCGGTGCCCAACCAGCCGATCCTCTTCAAGGCCGGCAGCAACGTCCTGGGCATCGCCAACACCGACGCCCAGGGCGTCGCCCGGGTGAACGAGACGCTCACCCTGACCCTCATCCTCCGCAACAACGGCTATGAGGTCAGCTTCGCCGGCGCGGTCACCCCGACGGCCATCCTGTCCCCGTCCAGCGCCAGCGCACCGGTCATCGAACCCTGACGCCCAGCCGGTGCCGGGACGGCTCCGCCACCCTTCCGTGCGCTCCGGCACAGGAGCGCACGGAAGGATCTCCCGGTACCGGAGAGACCCGGGCCCAGACCTCACATGGTCATGCACGGCGTGACGTGAGCGCCTCGTCAACAACCCGCTCGCTGTGGGCTTTTCCCAGAGACGGCCACACGGAGCGCGCACCCGCACCGAAGAGACCTGAACAACGAAAAAGCCCCAGGTCTCCGACCTGGGGCTCCCATGTGGAGCGGGTGACGGGAATCGAACCCGCGCTCTGAGCTTGGGAAGCTCATGTTCTACCATTAAACTACACCCGCGTCATTCCGTCTCTTCCGAGAGCGGAACATCGTCGCACACTCTACCCCATCGCCGCCCCGCGGTGCATTTGGCATGTCCGGATGGGGCGGGAAGAGGGGGCGGCGCGGAGGCGCGGTCCGCGTGGGATGCGGGTGTGCGGGGCGGGAGTTGGGGCGTACGGTGGGGGCCCGGAGTGCCGCGTGTGGTGGCGCCCAGTTCATCCCCTAATGTGGCTTTTGTTGTCCACGCAGTTGGGAGAGGGACTTGATGGAGCGCACCGTCGTACGTTGTGCCGAGGGCCACGTGTTCAGCACCGCTTCGTTCCCGATGCAGACCACCGACCGGCTCGGTCCCGGACGGCTGTTGCGCTGCCCGCGCTGTGCTCGGCTGCGGCATTCGGTGCCCGTCGAGCACGCGAAGCGGTAGTGATCAACCCGTAGCGGTGGTGATCCACGGCGTCGAGCGCGCGTGGATCGATCGTCCGAGAGCGGTGGGCCCGGTCCCTGGTGGGGCCGGGCCCTCGTCGTGCGGTGGGGGTGGTGCGGGCGCGTATCCTCGTCTGCGTGCTTCTCTCAGACAAGGACATCCGGGCCGAGATCGATGCCGGCCGGGTGCGCATCGACCCCTATGACGAGTCGATGGTGCAGCCGTCCAGTATCGACGTGCGTCTCGATCGCTACTTCCGGGTGTTCGAGAACCACCGCTACCCGCACATCGACCCCGCCGTCGAGCAGCCCGACCTGACCCGTGAGGTGGTTCCGGAGGGCGACGAGGCGTTCATCCTGCACCCGGGCGAGTTCGTGCTGGCCTCGACGTACGAGGTCATCAGCCTGCCCGACGACGTCGCCTCGCGCCTGGAGGGCAAGAGCTCGCTGGGGCGGCTCGGGCTGCTGACGCACTCCACCGCCGGGTTCATCGACCCGGGGTTCAGCGGGCACGTGACGCTGGAGCTGAGCAACGTGGCCACGCTGCCGATCAAGCTGTGGCCGGGCATGAAGATCGGGCAGCTGTGCATGTTCCGGCTGACCTCGCCGGCCGAGCACCCCTACGGCAGCGAGCGGTACGGCTCCCGCTACCAGGGGCAGCGCGGCCCGACGCCGTCCCGGTCGTTCCGGAATTTCCACCGTACGAAGGTGTGAGGCCGCCCACGGCGGGGGGCGCCGTGGGCCGGGCCCGGGCCGTGGGCCGAGGGCCAGGTCGTAGGTCGAAACAGAGAAGGTCTGAGAGAGATTCGTGAGTGACGTGCGGGAGAACCTGACGTACGAGCGGTTCGGCGGGGCGATCCGCGAGCTGGCGCAGACGATCGCGGACGACGGGTACGAGCCGGACATCGTGCTGTCGATCGCCCGGGGCGGAGTGTTCGTCGCGGGCGGCCTGGCGTACGCGCTGGACTGCAAGAACATCCACCTGGTGAACGTCGAGTTCTACACCGGTGTGGGGACCACCCTGGAGATGCCGGTCATGCTGGCGCCGGTCCCGAACGCGATCGACTTCTCGGAGAAGAAGGTGCTGATCGCCGACGACGTGGCCGACACCGGCAAGACGCTGAAGCTGGTGCGCGACTTCTGCCTGGAAACCGTGGCCGAGGTGCGCAGCGCGGTGATCTACGAGAAGTCGCACTCGCTGGTGAAGTGCGAGTACGTCTGGAAGCGCACGGACGACTGGATCAACTTCCCCTGGTCTGTGTTGCCTCCATGTCGTAAGTCTGGCACACCGATCACGCCGTCGAAGGACGCTCTGTAGGACCCGTCTTACCTGGCAAATTCCAGACAGTGGCGGGCGGAGTTTGCTCTAAGCGATCTTATGGTTCAGCAAGACACCAATCGCCTCACCGGGTGCCGGTGAGGCGTCTGGCGTCCTGGGCGGTCGGCGTGATCCCAAACCGGCAACCTGATCGTTTGCTCAACCTGGCAGAGGTGGCTTGGCCCTCACCGGAGTGCCGAACATTCCCCTGCTCCCTTGCTCCCTTGCTCCCCTGCCCACGGCCGCCAGTGCATGCCGGTGGTGCCATAGGGAGGCAGGCGCCCTGCGCCGGCTGTGAGGCGCTGGCTTGAAGGTTTCGGCATCTCAATCTGAGGTCTCCGTAGAAAAGTGCCACTACCCAGCGAATTGACCGACGGAAACGCCCAGGGTTGCCACGAGGAGAAATACCACAGAGATTAGATAAGCGCGGGTGGCGGCATCGAGGTCCTTAAGGGACTCGGCAAACTTTGCTACACCTTCGAGGGTGCCGCCCATTGCGTCAAGGGCCTTGGACTGAGCTTCCAGTGCTTCTGGGGCTTCACTCTTCTCGACTTTCTCGGCTTCGGCTAGTAGGTCAGCGTTGCGTGAAACTGCTTCTTTTCCGATCTCCACCGCCTTTGTAGCTGCTGCACGCACAGGCTTGATGTATACATTCTCCTGCCAGATGCCGATTCCCAACATGATGCCAGCGCTCGCAACCGAAGCGAGGGTAACGATCCAAGTCAAGACGCTCATGGTTACCTCACTCTTCATTGTCAGGGCCGCAGCTGGGCACCGAAGTGCTTGAGTTGGTAGTCGAGATCCTGCACCAATGTGTGGCCAGGGTCGCCAGCAATGACATGCCCGGTGAGATGTCCGGAATGCGGGCCAACTTCAACCGGAGAACCAGAATCCCCTTTCTCGCTGACGAGACGGTTAAGGTGAATGACCGCACCCCAAGCGCCATATGTGCGCTCTTCCCAATACGAGTCGGAAGTTCCGCGAACCCATGCGTCTTCTCTGCCGGATGCGAGATTTACAACCAGATCGTCTCCGGGCATCGCCGTCGCGTACGAGTGAAATTGCGTGTGAGGTCTCTCATTGTGCGTATCGTCGAGCTTAACCAACGTGATGTCGGCACAAGTAGAGCCCGGGGCTCGAACTTGGGGGCATTGTGTGCTTGACACGTATCCAATTCGGCGCCCACCCACACGAACGGTTTCGCCACGCTGGCGAGCGCTGTGTCCTGCGGTGGTGGCCGCTCGCTCGCCAGTGCTGAGTGTTGCCCGGCATCCAAGCGTTGAGTTCTCGAAGATTTGGACACGGGCTCCGGGGCGGCAACTCTGGGGCTCAGGTGCCTCCCGACCAACGACCCACATGTTTGCGCCGAACAATGGATCCGGGAAACCTAGGGAGCACATGCGTTGACGTATCTCAGAGTCCTCGTGGCCGTAGAACGGCTGGCCTTCCGAACTTGCAAGACCCGGCTCGACGAACATGGTTGGTAGAGGTTTTCCATCCCGTGGCCCGTCAGGCAGCCAGAGCCCAACGCCCCAGAATCCGGCAACACCCGGCAGGTCTAGCCACTCTGCCCACATTGCCAACTTCCCGGAAGTTGGCGGGAGCGGCCGCCCGTACGCCCACGCAGCCCCCAACTGATCCATCACCCGCGCCGTGTTGGCGAGGCGCTGGTCGGCGCCTCGTAGGGCGCGAGGTATCGCGGGATCCAGTTCGAACTGCTCGGCCCACAACGCCAGCAGTCCCATCACAACCGCGCTCCTCATCACTAAGAGCATGGGGAGTAAAGGTACTTACTGGACATACTACGCGTTGGGGTGTGGGCTATCGAGCGGTGTAGGCGTTACCTGTTCAACCATCTTTGAGCTCGAAGTCGGGGGCCAGGTGGCAGGCCCTGTCTGAGATGCTGTGGACCATCAGCGAGAGGGGCGGCGTTCATGCAGTGGAAGACCCATGGCGAACGGCAGATCTACACGAACCAGTGGGTGAATCTGTGCCTGGTGGATGTTCAGCAACCGGACGGGCGCCGCTGGGAGCACCATGTCGTTCGGCTCCGCCACCTGGCCGTGGCTGCCGTGGTCAATGATCAGCGCGAGATCCTGATGATGTGGCGCCATCGCTTCATCACCGACTCCTGGGCGTGGGAGCTGCCCATGGGCCTCATAGAGGAGGGGGAGACGCCGGAGCAGGCCGCGTCCCGTGAGGTTCTGGAGGAGACCGGTTGGCGTCCGGGGCCGATGAAGCCGCTGATTTACGCGGAGCCGGCGAACGGGATCACCGACTCTCAGCACCATGTCTTCCGGGCTGACAGCGCGACCTACGTCGGGCCTCCGACTGAGAAGAACGAGTCTGACCGCATCGAGTGGGTTCCGCTCGCCGAAGCGCGCGCCATGATCGACCGCCGGGAGGTCGTGAGCAGCGGTTCGCTCGTGGGGCTGCTGTACGTGCTCATGGATGAGGCGGTCCGCTGAATCAGGTGGGGAGCACTTCTCTGAGCCGCGCTTCGAAGGCGGTGGTGACCGGCTCGCCCCGGTACGGAGCCAGCTCTCCGTAGAACTCCCTGAGGTGGCCGGCCAGTCGTTCGGAAGCAACCGAGGAGGCGGGCTCCAAGGCTTCCGTAGCGGTGTGGCACGCCTGGTCGAGCTTCCCGAGTTGCAGCTGCGTGCGAGCTAGCCAGATCGCGTGGAAGGCTCGGCCGCGCTGGTTGGTGCTGTGCTCCCTGCGCACGGCGTCAGCGATCAGTGGTTCGGCGGCTGCTGCTTCGCCGAGCTGGCCGTGTGCGATGCCGGTGTCCACGATGAGCTTGGGCTCGTCGAAGTAGACCACCCAAGCGGGGTCCGCGTCGTCCGGACGGATACGTTCGAACTGGCGGTGTGCTTCGGAGATCGCCGCGTGGGTGGCGGCCCGGCTGCCCAGTGAGGCGTGGGCAAACGCCTCTCGCATGGCCAACATCGACTGGACGCGCGGAGTCGATCCGGTGCCGCCGCGGACTGCATCTTGCGCGGCCTGGACGAAGGCCAGAGCGTCCGTGGGCTTCTCCTGGTAGGTCGCCTGCAAGCTCATGCAAGCAAGGACGTTGGCCATGAACTGCCGGTCGTCGACTTCCTTGGCGAGCTTCAGGGCCTGCGTGAAGTAGGCGCGGGCCTGGTTGTACTGGCGGGCGTCGAAGTGCGTCCAGCCGGTGAGGCGGGCAAGCTCGGCGGCTACCCCGTACAAGTCGTCCTTGATGGAACGTGACCTGCTGGTGCCCAAAAGGTCTACGACGTAACGAAGTTGGCCGACCACCGCCGGCCTCAGCGCCTCGCCGCCATGCTGGTCGTCGCGCCGCCAGTAGTCCTCGATGGAGGCCCGGAGCGCTTGCAGGGTGGAGGGGCTCGGATCGGTCGACGAAGTGAGGGCAAGGATGCCGTCCAGGTCGGATCCAGGGAGATCCACCGGCTTGGGCTGCTCGGCCAGCGCAGTTGATTGAGCCGGCTCGCGCTCGATCACGGCGAAGGCTGCGGGTGTCTCCCAAGAACGCCGAGCCAACCCGAGCATGTGCCCGGGGATGTGCAACCCGTCCGCGATGCGTTCGATCACTTCCATGTGCTGCAAGCGACGCTCTCCGGCGATCACTTCCCCCACGCGGCTCGGGGTGAGGTCACAGAGACGGGCGATCATCGACGGATAAACGCCGGCGTGCTTCTTTACCAGCCGGAACACCCTGCTGAAGTCCCGGACGCGGCAGGCGTCGACCATCTCAGGATCAGTGAGCAGCCGGGCGGGAAGCTCTCGCGGCTCGGGCGGCATCGGCATCAGGCAGGCTCCCGCCGGTTGACGGCTACGAGAGGTCGCTCATTCTCTACGGCGGGTGATGTTACCCAAGTTGGGTAATCAGCTGGGCCTTTGGGCGCCATACGCGTCCACGCGATGCTGCTGCGCATGTCCACCGGGCCGCCAATTGCAACTACCTCCGACCGCTACGCCATGCGGTTTCACCCGGCCCTGCCAAGGAGGCACGCGATGACTGAGACCAGCACTCCGGCCGTTCTTTACATCTGTGCGGAGCGCAGTCAGGACGCACCTGGCGTGGCGCACAAGCGCGCTGTCCAAGAGGGCCGTGACTTCGCTGTCAGGAACGGCTTGCACATCGTTGCTGAGGTTTCGGATCCGTACGGTGAGCCGGTTCCGCAGCGGCGTGCCGGCTGGATGAGGGTGCGGGAGATGGCCGAGCGGGGTGAGGTTGGGGTGGTCATCACGCGGTGGCCCAACGCCTTGTCCCAGGCCTGCGAGAGGCGTTACCCGGAGCTGGATCATCTCGGCCGCCACGGCGCGCAGTTGTTTTTCAGTTGGGCGCCGTTGAGCGCGATGGCCGGCGTCCGGAGCACGCGGTGAGTGGCCGCCATGCGCGAGTGACGCCGGGCCGAGAGGGCCTGGCCGTGCTCCTGCTGGGTGTGCTGGGGCTGACCCCGCCTGTGGTGATCGTTGCTGGGGCGGTGGACGCTCACAGCGTTCCGCCTCCGGTCTCCCGCGCGGACATCGATCCCCAGGTCGTTGTTGTTGCGCAGGGCGATCCAGTGCGCACCTGTCGCTGTTCGGGGGCGCAGTCGTGAGTTTCCGCAGGAAGTCGAATGTGTTGGCTGACTCCCTGCCCGTGGCATCGGGTTTGACGGCCGCCGAGGTGGAGGGGACGCGGGCTCTGGTCTGCCGCCGTGCGCACGGCCGGGCTGATTGCCTCGACTTGCAGGGCGCCTTGGGGTTGCTGCGATCGGCGCTGGAGTGTTGCGGCCCGCGTGGACTCGGGCAACCCGTCGAAGCGCCGGATCAAGGACATGGAGAGGTAGATGGTGAGGAGTTCGGAGGTGGCTGACTGTCCGGTACGCAAGCCTTCGGTAGTGCCCTTCGTGAATTCGTGGTCGGCCGAACTGCCAGACTTCGAGGACCAGTTGGTCGTGAATTTCGGCCCTGAGGGGCCCAAGCTGGGATACAGGAATGAGCGGGAGACTGACCGCGTCGGCCGGGACAAGGTGTTGTGGGGCCGGATGGCCTTTCTGCCTGGTGAAGGCCGGCCGGAGTTTGACTCCATGCACCCATCGCGCCAGTACAACACCATGTACTGGATGAAGTGCCAGGTGTGCGGCAACCCGGCGTCCAAGAACAGGGATGGCTGGCTTTTCCTGGACTGGCGTGGACCTCTCTCGCCTTCGACTTGGCCGGAGCGCTCGTTGACGGCCATGCCTCCGGTCTGTGACGAGCACGCCGTTACGGCCATCGAAGAATGCCCCCATTTGCGGAAGACGGATTTCGTCGTCCTGCGGGTCCGGACACCTCGCCTTTGGGGGTACTCAGGCACTCCCTACAAGCTGACCGCCGAAGGCTGGAAGGCTCACGAGATCGACGGGCTCTTGCCCTGCGGTGATCCGGGGCTTCGCGGGATGCTCGCCACGCGCCTGTACCGCGAGCTGCGCAACGTAACCGTTGTCAGCGGGGGCTTGCTGGCTGATTGCCTCGCCGGAGATGCCGGCCACTACGACAAAAACTGAGAGACCGGACCACCCCTGAGCCTGGCAGCACGCGGGCGGTCCGGTCGGGGAGTTCCTGATCAGAACCCCGGTGCCGATGGTACCGGGGCTGTCGTCGTGCTCACTGCGGCCGGCCCACCACAAGTCGATGGTGAGAAGGGGTGGCGGAACTGTTCAGGGTCGGGGAAAGGGCAGTACGGACGGCCGGTAAGAGTGGGGTGCTCTTCAGCCTCCGCCACAGACAGTCAGCCACGACGCGCCCGCGCTGTGACGAGCGCCCGCCACGTGTGTACCTCAGCCCCATCCGGCCTGTACCACGCTGCCATGTCTTTGATCCGGTCATGAACTGCGGGGTGAGGCTGTGGAATTGGCGTGCTGTGGCTGCTGGTCGCGTGGGCCGGGTGGTGGCGAACTGGCGGGCTGCTGTCGGGGCGGGGCCTGGCGGTGCTGGATTGGGCTGGTGTGGTTGCTTCCTGGGCTCAGTCGGACCGCTTGCTTGGCGTTGCGCGCTGAGCGGCGGGGGGCCGCCGTAAGCGGGGACGAAGGCATCGAGCGTCGGCGGCCTTCGGCCGCCAGCGCGCGCGGCCCGCGCAGCGGGCCGCTCTTGATCCAGTAAAGAAACTTTGAACAGCTCGGCTGCTGCTCGACCTTGTCTGCTGCCGCGAAGCCGAATGTGGCATTTCGCCCTGATGTGACGCTTTAGTCCCTGCTTGCACTAACCGCGATGCTTGCGCGGCTTCGTCTCTCGGGCTGCCGAAAAATATCCACAGGCTGACCGATGCAGGGTTCTCGCATGTCGTTTTCAGGTCGATGGTGCCGAAAGTTATCCACAGGTCCTTTGCGCTCCGCGCGCAGTGACTCGACGTCTGAGGTGGGAGGGATGGGTGTGACTTGCCTCATGCCTGAGGGCTGGGTGTCACATCGGCCGCGTCGCGGCTCCCTTCTCTGTGGTGAGGCGGGTGCTCGTACCACGAGATCGGCCGTTGGCCCAACCGGCGTTTCTCCGGACCATGGGTCACCCGGTGTCGAGCGACGAGGAGGAAGCGAAAGTTGTGTGAACTGCGTCACGCCGTGTCACAAACGGCTTATTTCTCGGACTTGGTACGGGTGAAAGGGATTGCGGGGCCAGCTGTATGGGCCTCGTGTCCGTACTCGGTGCCGAGGAGGTGTCCGGTTTCGGTGATGTGGTGTGACGCGGCGAAAGGAGGCGGGATGTTCTCGCGAAGTGGCGTAAGCCCCGCCAAGGATGGCCCCTCGTTCAAGGGAGCTGAGTGGACGAGGGAGGGTGCTGTGAACCTGTGCGGTCCGTGGTGCAGAACGGGGCGGAGGATCGCTCTTCGTGGCGCTTACCGCCCTCGGGTGGGGCTTACCACGCACGTTGAGACGCATCCGTTATCGCTCAGGGCCGATGTGGTGAGCGAGGTGGTAAGGGCGCGGGCGCTTATTGGGGTGGAAGCGAAATGACGTACAAGACGGGGATGGCCAAGGCGATGAACGGGACCGAACTGAAGACCTCGGCGGGCGCGCACGAGGTGGATACGCTCGCCCTGATCCGGGAAATGACCGCGATGGCGTGCCGTCTAGCGGAGGAAGTACGGGCGCTGCGGCAAGACATGGCGGAGCTGAGGGAGGATCGGGAGGCGGCCTAGCTGTGCTGATCGGAGAGGTTGGTGACGCGGCTGGCTGGGGTGTTGCCACGGATTCCGGTGTGGGGTCGGTGGTAGTTGTACCAGTCCAGCCAGTCGGGAAAGGCTTGCTGTCGTTCGGCGTCTGAGGTGTAGGGCTGGTGGTAGGCCCATTCGTCGAGCAGGGTGCGGTGGAAGCGTTCGACCTTGCCGTTGGTCTGGGGGCGCCAGGGGCGTGTCCAGCGCGGTTGGATGCCCAGGTCGCGACAGGTCTGGCGCCAGGTGTTCTTGGTGTAGGCCCAGGCGTTGTCGGTCAGGACGCGTTCGACCGTGATGCCACGTTGCGCGAACCAGGTGGTGGCGCGGGTGAGGAAGGCTGCGCAGGTGGCGGCTTTCTCGTCGGGGAGGTCTTCGGTGTAGGCCAGGCGAGAGTGGTCGTCCAGGGCGGTGTGCAGGTAGGCATATCCGGTGCTTGTGCGGTTCTTGCGTCCGGCGGGCCGTCCGAGCACTTTGTGACCGCCGCCGTCGGGGATGCGGCCGAGTTTCTTGACGTCGATGTGGACGAGTTCGCCGGGCCGGGCGCGTTCGTAGCGGCGGACGGGCTCGCCGGTGGCCCGGTCCACTGCGGCCAGCGGCGGTAGCCCGTGGCGCTTAAGGATGCGGTGTGCGGTGGAGGCGGCGACGCCTGCACGGGCGGCCAGCCGCAGCGGGCCGATCCGATGCTCGCGTCGCAGACGGATGACTTGTTCCTCCACTGTGGCGGGGGTGCGGCGAGGCTGATGACGGGGGCTGCTGGCGCGGTCTTCCATCCCTGCGTGCCCGTGCAGTCGGTAGCGGCCGGCCCAGCGGGCAGCTGTCGTGTGGCTGACCTGGAACCGTTCTGCGGCCCGGCGCAACGGCCAGCCGTCGTCGACGACGCACCGGGCCAGACGCAGCCTGCCGGTCGGCGTCAGCGGGGCGTTACGGTGGATCACGAGGGCCTCCTGCACTCGGCGGTAGATGTCGCAATCCCCACCGAGCCAGAAGGCCCTCACCTCGTTCAAACACCGCGGTAGGCGTGTCGCCTGTCACCAACGTGCCGGGACAGCACACCTAGCGCTGCTTGTGCTCCGCCTTCAGCTCGGCAAATTCCTTGCGCAGGTCCTGGACCAGTGCGTTGAGGTTGTAGAGCTGCTCTTGCAGAGTCCGGAGGTCTTCGATGGTGACGGGCTCGGTCGCGTGGCCGGCTGCCGAGTCCGCCTCTGCCCTCTCGGGCGCTTCCTTCTTCTCCCCGACCTCAGGGCGGTGGCCGGCGGGCTTGTCGGCGACGTAGCTGCCGCGCCCCTGCACGGTGTAGATCAGCCCCTCTTCGCGCAGCACGCGCAGTGCAGAACGCGCAGTCATGTTCGCGATGTTGAACCGCTCTTGCAGCTCACGGTGTGAGGGGAGCTGCTCGCCGGGCTTGAGGCGGCCCGTTTGGATCTCGCGGCGGAGGGCGTCTGCGGCCTGCTGGTAGGGCGGGCGTGGGTCGTGCTGGCTTGGGGGCGTCATGTCCTCAGGGTAGCCCGCGTTAGCCCGGCTAACCCAGGAATCCCCCTGCAGCAACAGGGCTAGCTAGCACATCTCTAGCTATCAGACTTGACTAGGCTAGCCTGGCTATGTGTATATGGAGGTACGCAAGCACCGCACCAGGCGGTGTGAAACGGATTGGAGAGATACATGGCTGGCCGCACGAGCATTCGCGTTGGTCTGTTGCCCGAGACGCAGCTCATGGTGGGCGCGCTGCCGGTGGCGAAGTGGGTGGACCAGGAGAAGGGCGAGCGTGCCTTCGACCGGGAGACGAACACCCCGCTGTACACGGTGATGATCTTCCTGATGGAGGGGGAGCGCGCTGAGGCGCTGAAGGTCACCGTTCCGGCGAAGGGTCTGCCGGACGGTCTCAAGCCCGGTACGCCGGTCAAGACCGTGGACCTGATGGCCAATCCGTGGGCCAACCTGTTCAACGGTCAGGTGTCCTCGGGTGTGGCCTACCGCGCTTCCGAGCTGGTGATTGACCAGGTAGGGGTGTCGGCGGAGTGAGGGGCTTCATTCCTGGCTGGGACCGGGCCTATCCGGTCCCAGCCCCCCGGCCCGATCCCCGTTTCAGCGAAGAGCTGATCAATCAAGTGGCTGCCGTTCTTGCCGACCACGGCTACCCCCTGGTGATCGAGGCCTTGGACTGGGGCGATCTCGAAATGGCCCTCGCGGCCTTCATCTACGGCGAGAAGGACACGGCATGACAGTGCAAGAGATCTACGCCTACGCCCCGTTGGTGAGCGTGGCAGTGCTGGCCGTCTTCGCGGTCATGGCGTCGCTGTGGCTGGGCCGCTACATCGCGGCCGACCGCACCATGCGGGCCAGCATCCGTCAGGCGGTCCGCGTGCGAGTGGGCTGGAAGCGCCTTGCCCAGATGGCCGGACTTTCGGTCACGGACAAGATGCCCACCGCGCTCGCCTCGTTTACCGCCGATGCCGACAAGCCTCCCAAGCCGCGGGTGAGGATTCCGGCACTGAAGGTCAAGCCCGACCGGTTCGGGGTGATCGTGCGGGCGAACTGCCTGCCCAAGGTCGGCCTGGAGGAGTTCCAAAAGGCCGCGCGGTTCCTCGCGGACGCCTGGCGTTGTGAACGCGTCTCGGTTCAACCTGATGGGCCCGGACGGGTGCTGATACGTGGGGTGCGTGTGGATCCGCTGATCACTCCCACCGAGCACGAGCCCACCGGCACGGAACCGGAAGAGCTCACCACCTGGCACCTGGGTGTGGATGAGTACGCCCAACCGGTCACGGTGTCGCTCAAGGACGTTCCCGGAGTGACCGTTGCCGGCCTTCCCGGCTACGGCAAGACCTCACTGCTCAACCGGTTCCTCTGCGACTGCGCACCCTCGCCGAACGTCCAGTTCGTGATAGCGGACGGCAAGGTATCGAAGGCTTATGAGGGCGACTACGCCGACATCATGCCGCGTCTGTTCGCGTTCGTCGGTGACGACCTGGACGAGGCGAACGACCTGTTCAAGCGGCTCGTGAAGCTGAGCCGGGAGCGCTCGGCGAGCATCGGTCACGTGCTGGGCGTCAAGAACATGTGGCATGTCGGACCGTCCGAGAAATGGCCTCTGACGGTCCTGATCATCGATGAGGCGCACACCTACTTCCGCGACTACAGGGGCAGCGACAAGGAATCCAAGCGGCTCGCGGCGCTCACGGCGGAGAATGCCCGGCTCGTCGAGCACCTGGTGAAGAAGGGCCGCAGCGTCGGCATCCTGGTCATCCTCGCCACACAGAAGCTCACAGGCGATGCCATCCCCACCTTCATCCGGGATGTCTGCCCGGTGGGCCTGTCCTTCGCGCAGAAGACCGCCGAAGCATCAGTGGCGGCACTCGGCGAAGCCATCCGGGACTGGCCGGACGCCAACCCGATGCATCTGCAAGACCCCGCCTATGTCGGCGTCGCCTCCATGGCCTTGCAGAACCGCCCCGGCTTCACCCGCATCCGCACCCCCTACGTGGCCGACGCGCACACCGCCGAGATCGCCAGCAACTCCGCGCACCACACCTACGACCCGCAAACGCTCCTCGACCACCACGCCGGCGCCTACCTCGAAACACGCGTCGACCTGGACAAGGACGATGACATCCGGAAGGAAGCGGCCTGACATGCGTGCACACATACGAGCGGTCATCCGAGCCATGCGCCTGGCCCTTGAGGCAGACGAACTGGAGCTGTGCGGAGAAATCGGCATCGCTGCCTACCGGGTCTCCAACGAGGAAGAACGGGAGGTGCTTGAAACCTTCCTCGGCCCCAACGCCGCCAGGCTCGCCGGAATCGACCGCTGATCCACGCACACCACACGAGAGAAGGAAGGAGGTGAACCCTCTATGTCTGAGGACCGGATCACTCAGCGCACCATCACCGTGGTCATGGCTGTCATCGCGGCCCTGGCGTTCGTCTTCTCCTTCGGCAACGTCTGGTCCCTGGCCCTGCGCCTGGGCGTCCCCCGCCCCGTCGCACCGCTGATCGCCCCCATGGTCGACCTGTCCGTCGTCGGCCTCCTGGTGGCCCTGCGCTACCTTTCCCTGCGCGGCATCGCGGCCGAGCAGATGCGCTCCGCCTCCCGGCTGATGCACCTCTCAGGACTGCTGACCCTGGCCCTCAACATCGCCGAACCCCTCATCACCCACCACTGGGGCCGCGCCGCCGTCGACGCGGTGGCACCCCTGCTCCTGCTGGGCTGGGGAGCGGTCGGCCCGCAGCTCCTGCGCCACTTCCACACCGTGACGCAACCGGCCCCGGCCCCGGTCGCCGTCGAAACCAGCTCAGCCCCGGACCCGGCTCCGGAGTCGACTCCTGCCCCGGCCGACACCACACCGGCCCCGGCCTCCGTACTGACCCCTGCCCCGACTGCGGCTCCGGTCGTAGCTCCTGCGAAGGCCCCGCAGGCTCCTGTGGCCTCGGCCCCGGTCCCCGCTCCGCTGCTGGAGGAAGCGCGCAAGATCGCCGCGTCCCACCAGGCCGAGCACAGCGAACCCATCACGGTTGCCCAGCTCAAAGCCCGCCTCGGCGTCGGTCTTGCCCTGGCGACCGCAGCACACCAGGCCCTGACCGCCTGATTTCTACGCCGGCCTTCCCGGCTACTTCCCGCCCTGCCCTACCGGGCTCGGTCCGCCATGCCCTGAGCAGCCCCCTCGCTCGGTGCTGCTCAGGGCACCACCACCCAGCGGAAAGGACGCCTTGTCATGCCCAGGGAACTCGACCTGCGCCACGTGAAGAGCCTTGCGGTGCGGGACCTGCTCGAACTGGCCAACCTCGGCGACTTCGACCGTGTCAACGAACAGGTCCGCCAAGTCGCGGGATGCACCCGGCCCGTGAATCTCGTCGGCCGCACCGCCACTCTCGACGCCGCCACTCGTACCGTCCTGCGCTCCTACAGCACCACCGACGAACCCACCGGCCGCCTCCTGACCACCTGCGGCAACCGCCGCGCCTCCCGCTGCCCTGCCTGCTCGCGCGTCTACGCCGCGGATACCTACCACCTGATCAAGGCCGGCCTTTCCGGCGGCAAGACAGTGCCCGAGACCGTCCGCACCCACCCCCGCGTCTTTGCCACCCTCACCGCCCCCTCTTTCGGCCCCGTCCACAACATTCCCACCGACAAACCCCGCTGTGCCTGTGGCGTGCAACATGGCGAAACCGCCCCCGAGTTGGGCACCCCACTGCGCCCTTCCACCTACGACTACACCGGCGCTGTGCTCTGGAACGCCCACGCAGGTGCCCTGTGGGCGCGCTTCACCACCTACCTCCGCCGCGCCCTCGCCGCTCATTTTCGGATGACGCAAAAGGCCCTGAACGCCGCCCTGCGCATCTCCTTCGCCAAGGTTGCCGAGTACCAGAAGCGCGGCCTGGTCCACTTCCACGCCGTCATCCGCTTCGACGGCCCCAACGGCAGCGAAGAGCCCCCGCCCCCCTGGGCTACCGTCGACGCCCTCAAAGCCGCCATCGGGGACGCGGCCGAGACCACCGTCCTCGCGGTGACCTCCGACCACACCGGCGATCGCGAAATCCGCTGGGGCGATCGCCTCGATGTCCGCGAGATCACAGCACTGGGGGACGGCAAGCTCACAGACAAGGCCGTTGCCGGATACGTCGCCAAGTACGCCACCAAGAGCGCCGAAGACTCCGGCACCATCGACCGCTCCCTGATCTGCGTCCCCTGCGGCGGACGCGGCTACCAGCGCGGGCCCGACGGCTTCCGCGATCTGTGCCACGAGTGCGAAGGCACCGGACAGGCCGAACCCCTCCAAGACCTCCGTGTGCAACAGCACGTCCGCCAGATGATCCGCACCGCCTGGGCGCTCGGCCACCTGCCCGAATTCGCTGACCTCAAGCTGTGGAAGTGGGCGCACATGCTCGGATTCCGCGGGCACTTCTCCACCAAGTCCCGCAACTACTCCACCACCCTCGGTGCCCTCCGCGATGTCCGCAAAGCCTGGCGCACCGCACAAGCCGCCACCGAGGCCGGCCAAGAGCAGGCCGAGGAAGACACCACCCTCATCACCGAATCCTCCTGGGCCTATCTCGCTTCCGGATACCGACCCGGCGAAGAACTCCTAGCCGCCCAAACCCGCTACGAGATCCATGAAGCCAGAAAAGCCGCTGAACGTGCGAAGGATGAAGGGGAGGTGGGGGAGTGACTACTTCTACGAAGCCGCGCACACAGCGGCCGGAGATACATGACGAGACTGCCGCACGTGAGGATGAGTGGCTGCGACGGCACCTGGCACGCGCACCCGAACGCGATGACGAGTGGATACGCCGCGCCCTCCTGCTTCAAGGCAGGCTGTAGAGACTAAAGGATTTCCCGTAAATGATCTCCAGTGAGCGCTTTCCACTCTCACGCTGACGTGAGGGGATGACGGGGTGTCGCAGTGCGGCCTTGGAAGCAGCAGAGCTCTCGACCGAGGTTCCAGGGAAATCCGTTGGGCTGCCCGGCTTGCTCCAGTCATGATCTACTCATGGATGTCTATCTGGAGACCGAGCGCCTGGTCCTGCGACGCTTCACTGCCGATGACGCCGCCCTGCTGATCGAGCTGGACAGTGACCCGGCGGTGATGCGCTACCTGACCGGCGGCCAGCCGACCGCGCCGCAGGTCGTCCGAGAGCAATACCTGCCGCGCATCCTTGCCGGCTACGAGCGGTGGGGCGGCGCGCTGGGGCTCTTCGCCGCACACGAAAAGGACAGCGGGGAATTTATCGGCTGGTTCCACTCGCGTCCACAACCAGAGGGCCCGCTGGACGAAGCCGAACTCGGCTATCGACTGCGGCAGGCGGCATGGGGCAAGGGCTATGCGACCGAGGGCTCGCGAGGCTTGCTGGCGAAGGCATTTACTGAGCTCGGTGTGCGCACGATCTGGGCCGAGACGATGTCCGTGAACCACGGTTCGCGCAACATCATGGAGAAACTCAAGATGACGCTCACGGACAACATCCCCATCCCCTCCGACATGGAGATGATCGAGGGCTCCGAGCAAGGGGGCGTACGGTACGAGATCACCAAGGAGCAGTGGGAGCAGCAGTAGCCACTGGTTTTTTCGGTCCAGCATTTGAGGCCGGCCTCGGCGAGAGCGTCGATGATGCAGGGCGCGGTGGATCTTGGTCGTGACACCTCCTACCAGGAACTTCATCGTGTTGCAGAGCTGCCCAACCAACGGACGTCGACGTCAGGTTGGAAACAGCTCAGTGTCTTGATGACGGGCGGCGCCGCGCGGGCCTGTCTGGGCGGTGGCCCGGTGGCCCGGTGGCACCGCTGGTCCGTCGATCGGCTTGCGGAAGGCTCCCCAACCTCGCTGCGCTCGACCATCATTGGAGCGTCGCAACGGAGTTGGGGGGCTTTATGTTGGCGGACGAGTACGGCTATCAGGTGTCGTCGCAGCCGGCGGCGCACTATTTCCGCGCCGATTTCATGGAGTGGCTGCGCAACGAGCAGCGGTGGGTGCCCAGGGCGGCGTGGGCGGCCGTTCTGTTAGCGGCTGTGGGCGTCTACGTGTTGCTGACGGAGTGGATTCCCAAAGGGTTCGGCGACATCCCGGACTGGGCCATCTACGTGGGCACCTTCGCCATGTGCTGCGTGCCGCTGTCAGTGGGCGTCGCCGTAACCGCCTTCAAGAGGTCGGACCCCATCCTGAAAGTCGCCCTGGACCAGCCGTTCCAGTCGTGGCCCTGCCAGCTGGAGCAGACAGGCGACGGCGGTCGGCTGGTGCTCCTCCTGCGCCCGGACGGTGGCGTGGCGCGGGTACTTTCCTCAGTCGTTCCCGACGGCGTGTGGCACGACATGGTCGACGGGCGTGGCGTGCTGTGGATCGCCGGTGACCTGCGGCTAGGCTGCGTCGTGGCCACGCCGGGTGCGGAGCAGGTGTGGGCCGCCGCAGGAGTCCCGTACGAGTTCCGCTCACCCCGTTCTGGTGCCGGTCCGGTGGAGGACGAACTGCTCCGCGCTGTGACGCAGCAGATTTTCGACGACTGGCTGACGTGACGCACCTACACGCGTGTTCAGTCGGCGGACGATCATTAGAACGGTGTGGCCATCAGGCGCCGGTTCAAGTGCGTCGCCGTGCACGGGCTCATTAGGGAGCCCCGGACGAATCCGGGGCTCTTGTGGTCAACGCCAAACTGGATCGATCAAAGCGGGATCGAACTTCCGCTTACCCCGTCCTGCGGGATGGATGATCACGGCCGTGAGGCTGTGCAACACGATCTCGCGCTGCCGCTCGATGGGCAGATCGAAGAACTCCTCCTCGGTCATGTTGGCCGTGCTCCCCTTGGCCTCCGCCTGCTTCTGCTCCTTGTAGAACCGGGCGCGCTCCAACTTCAAGGCATCTCGCTCCCGTTCTTTGTCAGGCAACAGTTGCAGGAGGGTGGACAAGGTGATGGTCTTCGCCTTCTCCGCTTCGATGAGCTGAGCGATGTCGGCGAGCCTGTCTTCCAGCTCCTGTTCCCTGGGCCAGCGCCCCTCGGCCGGGATACCCGTGGCCTTGGCCTTCTCACGCTGCTCCTGGAGCACCAGCCGTGCGATCAGCTTGTCCACGGGTTCGCCGACGCGGCCGACCTTGCCGCACCCGCCGTTCACCTTGGAGCACTGGTAGGTGTACTGCGCGCCCTTTGAGCCGGGCTGCCACTTCCGATTGACCTGGCCTCGGATCTTGGCCTTGCATAGGCCGCATCGTGCAATGCCCGAGAGCAAGTACTTACGGGCAAGCGACTGGCCGGCCCTGTCCTGCTTGCGCTCGGCGATGGCTGCGCAGACGGCTTCCCAGTCCTCGACCGTGTTGATGGGGTCCCACTCACCCATGACGGGCTTGCCGTCGCCGTCGTAGAGGATCTCGCCGTGATACGTGCGGTACCCGACCAGCCTGGGGTTGGTGAGGATGTGCTCCACATGATGGTGGGCCATGCGCTTCGTGCCTTCGCGAGGGTTCCCCAGCCCCTCTTCCTGCCACCGCGTGCGAATGGTGCCGATGCGAACGCCGGCGAGTACTTCCTTCTGGGCCTCTCGGATGTGCTTCGCCGCCTCCGGATCGACCTTGTTGCGGTCGTCCCTCCGCCATCCGTACGGCGCCGGCCCCCCGTTGCTCTTCCCCTGCTGCGCCAACTCAAGGTGCTTGCGCTTGATCCGCCGTGAAGTGTCGTGTGACGACTTGTTGGCGAACGCCACCATGATCCGCGCCATGGTCCGGCCGTCCGCACTGCCGAGGTTCACGTCATTCGTCACGGTCGCGAACTCCAGCCGCGGGCGCTCGTCGAAGATCTCGATCAGTCGCTCAAGGTCTCGCGGTTGGCGGGCGAGCCGATCCAGGTCGTAGGCGACGACGCCGTCAATCAGGCCGGCCTTCAGGTCCTTCAGCATGAGTTCGAACTCGTCGCGCACCACGTTGCGCTTGAACGCGGATACGTCGTTGTCCTCGTAGACCTTCACCGGCTGCCAGGTACGGAGATCCGCCAGCCGCTCGCAGTCCGTGCGCTGACGGGCAACGCCCAGTGCCTCGCCCTCGTCGTCCCGCGAGATACGGGTGTAGATCCCCACCTTGCGTGCCATGCTCGAACCCTCCCTGGCCGCCTGCGACTTGCTCCGGCAGCGCAGAAAGATGCTACTACCATCATTCAGTTCACTTGCTCTGGAGCGTCGAGCCGCCGGTGGTCCGGCGCGAGGGTCAGATCCTCGACGCCTGACCCGATAAGTACCGCACCACACAAGGGAGTCGGCTTCGGCCGGCTCCCTTGTGCGTTGGGGGCGGTGCGTGGCGGTGGGCGGGCTGTGCGCGTCTTTCGGCCAATGGTGTTCCTGGTGTTCCGCCGGCGCCTACTTGCGAGTACAACCCGCGGTAACAGCAGACCGGAGGGGAGGCCGCAGGGTGCGTACGAGACGCGGGAGACGTGCGGGGCACGGGTGGTGCGGACGATCTGGTTTACGGGGCGCGGTCATGGGCTCGGCAGCGGTGCTGGGGGTGGTGTTCACCCTGGCGGCGGGCGGCGGGGCGAGTGCCGCCGGCGGGGCCGCGGGCGGTACCGGCCGGGCGACGATCACGGCCACCACGCCGCTGCCGCCCGAGCTGGAGAAGGTCCGGGCGCAGGAGGCGGTCAAGCTCTACGGGGACCCGGCCGAGCGGCCGCTCGCCGAGCGCAAGACCTCGTTGATCTCGCTGGGCGACAGCGAGATCTCCGGCGAGGGCGTCGGGACGTACGAGCCGGGGACCGACGGGCCCACCAACTGGTGCCACCGGTCGCCGGACGCGGCGATCCACCGCACCGGCATCGCGGCCGACGTCACGTACAACGTCGCGTGCTCGGGCGCGTACAGCGGGAACATCGTGATCGGCGGCAGCAAGCAGTACGCCGATGAGCTGGTGCAGAGCGACAGCCTGGCGATCGCGGCCCGGAACACCCGGCTGAAGATGGTGCTCCTGGTGGCCGGCGCCAATGACGACCTGCAGTTCGGGCCGGTGATGACGGACTGCGTGGAGCACTGGTTCCTGCTCCAGGGCACCTGCGAGCCGAAGTACCGGCCGGGGTGGCAGGCGCGGGTCGACGGGCTGGTGCCGAAGATCGAGCGGACGGTGAACGACCTGCGGACCGTGATGCGGAACGCGGGGTACGCCGATGGCGACTACCGGCTCGTGGTGATGTCGTACCCGAGCCCCATCGGGCCGGACGTGGAGGACAACCCGCACTTCCCCGGGAAGCTGCCGGGCGGCTGCACGGGCTACACCTCCGACGCCGGCTGGGGGCGCAACGCCGCCGTACCGGCCTTCGAACGGGGCGTCCGCAAGGTCGCGCAGGACACCGGCGTGACCTACCTCGACTCCTCGCGGCTCTTCCACGGCCACGAGGTGTGCATGGAGGACACCTGGGCGCGCGGGCTGTACGTGAACCTCACCAACCCCTTCCCGCCCGACTCCAATTCGGTGCGGCAGTCCTTCCACCCCAACGCGCGCGGGCACGCGGCGTTCGCCTCCTGCCTGACCCAGCTGTACGCGGCACCGGGACTGCGCGAGGCGTCCTGCGCGGACCCGGCGAGCACCGGGCGGCCGAAGCTGTACCCGGGGGCCTGGGACGACGCGTACCGGCCGCTGCGGAACGCCGCCACCGGCAGCTGTGTGGACGCGACCGGCGGCGCCAGCCGCAACGGCACGGTGGTCGGCGGCTGGGACTGCAACGGGCAGCGCCACCAGGACTGGTGGTACGACGCAGACCAGCGGTCGGTGCACGTCGGGCTGACCCAGGACCGGTGCCTGGACGTGCCGGGCGGACGGTACGAGCCGGGGGCCGGGCTGGTGTTGTGGAACTGCTCGGGCGTGGCCAACCAGCAGTTCGCCCGGCAGGCGGACGGCACGATCCGGCCGGCCGCCGCGCAGTCGCTCTGCCTGACGCTGGACGGCGCGAAGGAGCCGCTGCGGCTGCGGGCGTGTGACGGGTCGACGGGGCAGCGGTTCGCGTAACGGCGGCTGCCGGTACGGCGATCACGCGCGGCGCCCCCGTACGGCGATCACGTACGGCGCCCCTGTAAGGCGGAGGGCCCGTCCCGGAGCGGTGTGCTCCGGGACGGGCCCTCGACGTGTGGCCGGGCCGGGCCGTGGCCTACAGGGTGCCCAGCTTGAGCAGCGCCAGCAGCGCGACCAGCTGGATCGCGGAGGCGCCGAGTGCCTTCGGCCACGGCAGGTCGTGCGACTTGCTGACCATCGAGGTCAGCAGATAGCCGGTGGCGAGCCAGGTCAGCCAGCCCAGGACCTGGACGAGCGTGGAGTCGCCGCCGAGGAACATCGCGAACAGCAGCCGGGGCGCGTCCGTGATCGTCATGATCAGCATGGCCAGGCCGATGGTCGGCTGCCAGGCACCGTCGCCGCCGAGCTGGCGGGCCAGGGTGTGGGTGACCGCGCCCAGGATCAGGCTGCCGATGATGAACATCACGGCGGTGATCAGCACCCAGGGGATGCTGTTGGAGAGCGTGGCGTTCAGCACGTCCTCACGGGCCTTGTCGAAGCCGAAGACCGCGAGCAGGCCGTAGATGAACGTGACGGTCAGGGCCGGGCCCCAGACCGTGTGGTCCCGCATCTGCCAGAACGTCGGGTCGGGACGCAGCACGATGCCGGACAGCAGCTGCTTCCAGTGCAGCCGGGGGCCGGCCGGCGGGGCGGCGGACTGGCCGGCGCGGTACGTGCCGCCGGCGGCGTACTCACCGCCGTCCGGGCCGTTGCCGTACTGATCGGGGTACGGGCCGTAGGCGTCCGGCGCCTCGCCGATGCTGAACTGCCGGGTGCTGCCGGCGTTGTTGTCACCGCCGTACGGTGCGTAGCCGGCGCCGCCGGCGTCGCCGAAGTACTCGGGCTCGCCGTACTGCTGCGGCTGCCCCTGCGGTCCGCCGCCGTACTGCTGCCACTGCCCGTGCGGTGGCGGCGCGGCCTGCTGTCCGTACGGCCCCTGCTGCTGCCCGTACGGCGCCTGCTGCGCCTGCCCCTGCTGTCCGTTCTGCGCGGGGCGGGCATCCCGTCCGCGACCCATCCTGAATCCAGCCACGCCTTCGAAAGTACCTGCTCCCTGCGGGACGGGTGGCCGAGTGGGGAGATGGGGGTGCGTTTGGGGCTGAGCTGTGACATGCGCCGCGCCGTGCGGTGCCGCCCGCGTACTCGGCTGTCCCGCCGCGGGGTTGCTCACCGTTGCTCCCCCGCTGAAAAGTTGCCCCCCCCGCTGAAAAGTCGCTCCCCCGCTCAAAAGCTGAGTGGGGGTGCACGTGATCGCTCACGTGCACCCCCACCCGGGGTTTTCAGGTGTGGGCTACTTCACCGGCTCCGGCTCCGGCTCGTTCGCCGCTTCCGGCTCGTCCGTCGGGTCGGTCGGCGTCTTCACCGAGTCCAGCAGGAGCTGGGCGACGTCGACGACCTGGATGGATTCCTTCGCCTTGCCATCGTTTTTCTTGCCGTTGACGGAGTCGGTGAGCATGACGAGGCAGAAGGGGCAGGCGGTGGAGACGATGTCGGGGTTGAGGGAGAGGGCTTCGTCGACGCGTTCGTTGTTGATGCGCTTGCCGATGCGCTCTTCCATCCACATGCGGGCGCCGCCGGCGCCGCAGCAGAAGCCGCGTTCCTTGTGGCGGTGCATTTCTTCGTTCCGCAGGCCGGGGACCTTGGCGATGATTTCGCGCGGGGGTGTGTAGACCTTGTTGTGGCGGCCCAGGTAGCAGGGGTCGTGGTAGGTGATCAGGCCTTCGACGGGGGTGACGGGGATGAGTTTGCCCTCGTCGATGAGGTGCTGGAGCAGTTGGGTGTGGTGGATGACCTCGTAGTGGCCGCCGAGCTGCGGGTATTCGTTGGCGATGGTGTTGAAGCAGTGCGGGCAGGTCGCGACGATCTTCTTGGCGGCCTTGGGCTTCTTGGTGGATTCGTCTTCGTCGTCCTCGCCGAAGGCGGCGTTGAGGGTGGCGACGTTCTCCGCGCCGAGTTGCTGGAAGAGGAATTCGTTGCCCAGGCGGCGGGGGGAGTCGCCGGTGCACTTCTCGTCGCCGCCCATGATGGCGAAGTTGACGCCGGCGATGTGGAGGAGTTCGGCGAAGGCCTTGGTGGTCTTCTTGGCGCGGTCTTCGAGGGCGCCGGCGCAGCCGACCCAGTAGAGGTAGTCGACTTCGGTGAGGTCGTCGACGTCCTTGCCGACGACGGGGACGGGGAAGTCGACGTCCTTGGTCCATTCCAGGCGCTGCTTCTTGGCCAGGCCCCAGGGGTTGCCCTTCTTCTCCAGGTTCTTGAGCATGGTGCCGGCTTCGCTGGGGAAGCTGGATTCGATCATGACCTGGTAGCGGCGCATGTCGACGATGTGGTCGATGTGCTCGATGTCGACGGGGCACTGTTCGACGCAGGCGCCGCAGGTGGTGCAGGACCACAGCACGTCGGGGTCGATGACGCCGTTCTCCTCCAGCGTCCCGATCAGCGGGCGCTCGGCCTCGGCGAGGGCGCTGGCGGGGACGTCGGCGAGCTGCTCCTCGGTGGCCTTCTCCTCGCCCTCCATCGTCTTGCCGCCGCCGGCGAGGAGGTAGGGCGCCTTGGCGTGTGCGTGGTCGCGCAGGGCCATGATCAGCAGCTTGGGGGAGAGCGGCTTGCCGGTGTTCCAGGCGGGGCACTGGGACTGGCAGCGGCCGCACTCGGTGCAGGTGGAGAAGTCCAGCAGGCCCTTCCAGGAGAAGTGCTCGATCTGGGAGACGCCGAACTGGTCGTCCTCGCCCGGGTCCTCGAAGTCGATGGGCTTGCCGGCCGAGGTCATCGGCTGCAGCGCGCCCAGGGCGACGTCGCCGTCGGCCTCGCGCTTGAACCAGATGTTGGGGAACGCCAGGAAGCGGTGCCAGGCCACACCCATGTCGGTCTTCAGGGCGACCGTGATCATCCAGATGAAGGAGGTCGCGATCTTCAGGCCGGCGAAGAAGTAGGTCAGGTTCTGGAGCGTGGCGACGTCCAGGCCCCTGAACCAGGCGACCACCGGGTACGAGATGAAGAACGACGCCTCGTAGGCGTCCACGTGGTGCTGGGCGCCCTCCAGGGCGTGCAGCGTGAAGATGCAGACGCCGACGATGAGGATGACGGCCTCGACGAAGTACGCCTGGCCGAAGTTGGAGCCGGCGAAGCGGGACTTGCGGCCCGCCTTGTTCGGCTTGCTCAGCTGGCGGATCACGATCAGGGCGAGGATGCCGAGGGTCGTCATCGTGCCGAGGAACTCGACGAAGACGTTGTACGGCGTCCAGTCACCGATGACCGGAAGGATCCAGTCGGCCTTGAAGAGCTGGCCGATGGCGTTGACGATCGTCAGCAGCAGCGAGAAGAAGCCCACCGCCACGAACCAGTGCGCGACACCGACGATGCCCCAGCGGTTCATCCGGGTGTGGCCGAGGAACTCCTTGACCACGGTGACCGTTCGCTGAACGGGGGCATCGGTGCGGGTGCCGGCGGGTACGGGCTGGCCGAGCCGCATCTGGCGGTAGATCTGCAAGATGGCGCGGCCGAATAGCGCGACACCGACCGCGATGAGGACCAGCGACACGATGATCGCGGCGAGTTGCATGAGGGGCTCCTCGGACCTGCGAGAGCGGAAGACGGAGAGCGTGGAGCGGGCCCAGCGCTCTACTACTGAGTAACTTTTTGAGTCTGCGGCTGAGGTTACCCATTCTCCCCGGCCCCATGAAGGCGCCCGGCCGGTGATCTGTGTCGCGAAGGCAACCCTCCGTCGGGGGCGGGCGTCCTCGGTGGTGGCCGGGTGACGATAAGGGCGACATAAAAGTTGAGTGGACTCGACTCAGCTCTGTTGACAGGTTTTTCTCGGTGTTGCACTCTTGAGCCTGTTCCACTCAAGTCAGCTGGAGGAATTGAAATGGCACGTGCGGTCGGCATCGACCTGGGCACGACGAACTCCGTCGTCAGTGTTCTTGAAGGCGGTGAGCCCACCGTCATCACCAACGCCGAGGGCGCCAGGACCACGCCGTCCGTCGTCGCCTTCGCGAAGAACGGCGAGGTGCTGGTCGGCGAGGTCGCCAAGCGCCAGGCGGTGACCAACGTCGACAGGACCATCCGGTCGGTCAAGCGCCACATGGGCACCGACTGGAAGATCGGCATTGACGGCAAGGACTTCAACCCGCAGCAGATGAGCGCCTTCATCCTGCAGAAGCTCAAGCGGGACGCCGAGGCGTATCTGGGCGAGAAGGTCGTCGACGCGGTCATCACCGTTCCGGCCTACTTCAACGACTCCGAGCGCCAGGCCACCAAGGAGGCCGGTGAGATCGCGGGCCTCAACGTCCTGCGCATCGTCAACGAGCCCACCGCGGCCGCCCTGGCCTACGGCCTGGAGAAGGACGACCAGACCATTCTGGTCTTCGACCTCGGTGGCGGCACCTTCGACGTCTCGCTGCTGGAGATCGGCGACGGCGTCGTCGAGGTGAAGGCCACCAACGGTGACAACCACCTCGGTGGTGACGACTGGGACCAGCGCGTCGTCGACTACCTGGTCAAGCAGTTCCAGAACGGCCACGGCGTCGACCTGTCCAAGGACAAGATGGCGCTGCAGCGTCTGCGCGAGGCCGCCGAGAAGGCGAAGATCGAGCTGTCGTCGTCCACCGAGACGACGATCAACCTGCCGTACATCACCGCCTCGGCCGAGGGCCCGCTGCACCTGGACGAGAAGCTCACCCGCTCGCAGTTCCAGCAGCTCACCGCGGACCTGCTGGAGCGCTGCAAGACCCCGTTCCACAACGTGATCAAGGACGCCGGCATCCAGCTGGCCGAGATCGACCACGTGGTCCTGGTCGGCGGTTCGACCCGTATGCCGGCCGTCGCCGAGCTCGTCAAGGAGCTGACCGGCGGCAAGGACGCCAACAAGGGCGTCAACCCGGACGAGGTCGTGGCCATCGGCGCCACCCTGCAGGCCGGTGTCCTCAAGGGTGAGGTCAAGGACGTCCTCCTGCTGGACGTCACCCCGCTGTCCCTCGGCATCGAGACCAAGGGCGGCATCATGACCAAGCTCATCGAGCGGAACACGACGATCCCGACCAAGCGGTCCGAGATCTTCACCACCGCCGAGGACAACCAGCCGTCCGTGCAGATCCAGGTCTACCAGGGCGAGCGCGAGATCGCGGCGTACAACAAGAAGCTCGGGATGTTCGAGCTGACCGGTCTGCCGCCGGCCCCGCGTGGCGTCCCGCAGATCGAGGTCTCCTTCGACATCGACGCCAACGGCATCATGCACGTGACCGCGAAGGACCTGGGCACGGGCAAGGAGCAGAAGATGACCGTCACCGGCGGCTCCTCGCTGCCGAAGGACGAGGTCGACCGGATGCGGGAGGAGGCCGAGCGGTACGCGGACGAGGACCACAAGCGCCGCGAGGCCGCGGAGGCCCGCAACCAGGGCGAGCAGCTCGTCTACCAGACCGAGAAGTTCCTCAAGGACAACGAGGACAAGGTCCCGGGCGAGGTCAAGACCGAGGTCGAGGCCGCCGTCGGTGAGCTGAAGGAGAAGCTCAAGGGCGAGGACACCGCGGAGATCCGCACCGCCACCGAGAAGGTCGCGGCCGTCTCCCAGAAGCTCGGCCAGGCCATGTACGCCGACGCGCAGGCCGCGGGCGCCGAGGGTGCTCCGGCCGGTGAGCAGGCCAAGGCCGACGCCGCCGACGACGTGGTGGACGCCGAGATCGTCGACGACGAGAAGCCCAAGAAGGACGGTGCCGCGTGACGGAGGAGACCCCGGGCTTCGAGGAGAAGCCCGACGTCCCCTCTGACGCCGCATCCCCCGAAGACGCGGCGCAGGAAGCCGAGTCCGCCGACACGGCGGGCTCGGCCCCGGCCGGGGACGTAACGGACGTAGCGCTCCAGGCGCAGCTGGACCAGGTGCGCACGGCGCTCAACGAGCGCACGGCGGACCTCCAGCGGCTCCAGGCGGAGTACCAGAACTACCGCCGTCGGGTGGAACGGGACCGGGTCGCGGTCAAGGAGATCGCGTCGGCGAACCTCCTGTCCGAGCTCCTTCCCGTGCTCGACGACGTCGGCCGGGCGCGTGAACACGGCGAGCTGGTCGGCGGCTTCAAGTCGGTCGCCGAGTCGCTGGAAACCGTGGTCGCCAAGCTCGGTCTGCAGCAGTTCGGCAAGGAGGGCGAGCCCTTCGACCCGACGATCCACGAGGCCCTGATGCACTCGTACGCGCCGGACGTCACGGAGACGACGTGCGTGGCGATTCTGCAGCCCGGGTATCGCATCGGTGAGCGAACGATCCGCCCCGCGCGGGTCGCCGTCGCCGAACCGCAGCCGGGCGCGCAGGGCGCCAAGTCCGCCTCGGACGAGGACGCCAAGGCTTCGGACGAGGAGAACGGTGGCCCGGAAGAGGGCTGACGTGAGGACCAACAGAAGAACCGCGCGGGAGGAGGGACGTCGGGGATGAGCACCAAGGACTTCGTCGAGAAGGACTACTACAAGGTCCTCGGCGTCCCCAAGGACGCCACCGAAGCGGAGATCAAGAAGGCGTACCGCAAGCTGGCCCGGGAGAACCACCCGGACGCCAACAAGGGCGACGCCAAGGCCGAGGAGCGCTTCAAGGAGATCTCCGAGGCCAATGACGTCCTGGGGGACGCCAAGCGCCGCAAGGAGTACGACGAGGCGCGCGCGCTGTTCGGCAACGGCGGCTTCCGGCCGGGGCCGGGCGGCGGCGGCAGCTTCAACTTCGACCTGGGCGACCTGTTCGGGGGCTCGGCCGGTGGCGGCGGCGGTGCCGGCGGCTTCGGCGGCGGGCTCGGCGACGTCTTCGGCGGTCTGTTCAACCGCGGCGGCGGCGCGGGTACGCGTACCCAGCCGCGGCGCGGCCAGGACGTCGAGTCCGAGGTGACGCTGAGCTTCACCGAGGCGGTCGACGGGGCCACGGTCCCGCTGCGGATGTCCAGCCAGGCGGCCTGCAAGGCCTGTTCGGGCACCGGCGACAAAAACGGTACGCCTCGGGTCTGCCCGACCTGTGTCGGCACCGGCCAGGTCAGCCGGGGCGCGGGCGGCGGCTTCTCGCTGACCGACCCGTGCGCCGACTGCAAGGGCCGCGGCCTGATCGCGCAGGACCCGTGCGACGTCTGCAAGGGCAGCGGACGGGCCACCAGCGCGCGCACGATGCAGGTCCGCATCCCCGCGGGCGTCTCCGACGGGCAGCGGATCCGGCTGCGCGGCAAGGGCGCCCCCGGTGAGCGGGGCGGCCCGGCCGGCGATCTGTACGTGGTCGTGCACGTCGGCGCCCACCCGGTCTTCGGCCGCAAGGGCGACAACCTCACCGTCACGGTGCCGGTCACCTTCCCGGAGGCGGCGCTCGGCGGCGAGGTGAAGGTCCCGACGCTGGGCGGCCCGCCGGTGACGCTGAAGGTGCCGGCCGGCACCCCCAACGGACGCACGATGCGGGCCCGGGGCAAGGGCGCGGCCCGCAAGGACGGCACCCGGGGTGATCTGCTGGTCACCATCGAGGTCGTCGTTCCCAAGGACCTCAGCGACGAGGCGAGGGAAGCGCTGGAGTCCTATCGCGAGGCGACCGCGGGGTCCGACCCGCGGGCGGAGCTGTTCCAGGCCGCGAAGGGAGCTTGAGATGGAGAGCCGGGGCGGGCAGCGTCGTAACCCGTATGAACTGACCGAAGAGTCGCCGGTGTACGTCATCTCCGTCGCGGCTCAGCTCTCCGGCCTGCATCCGCAGACCCTTCGGCAGTACGACCGGCTGGGGCTGGTCTCGCCCGACCGCACGGCCGGGCGGGGCCGCCGCTACTCCGCCCGGGACATCGAGCTGCTCCGCACGGTGCAGCAGCTGTCCCAGGACGAGGGCATCAACCTCGCCGGCATCAAGCGCATCATCGAGCTGGAGAACCAGGTCGCGGCCCTGCAGCAGCGGGTCGCCGAGCTGCAGGGCGCCCTGGAGGGCGCGGCCAGCGCGATGCAGCAGCGGGAGGCCGCGGTGCACGCCTCCTATCGGCGTGATCTGGTGCCGTATCAGGACGTGCAGCAGACCAGCGCGCTGGTGGTGTGGCGGCCGAAGCGGTCCGAGTGACGGACGCCGCGCCTCGCGGTTCACCGGCCTGGGGCCGGGGTGGTGACGAGCCGCCCCGGCCCTTCGCCGTGTGCGGGCGGGCGAGGGGGCGTTGCCGGCCGGCGAGGGCGCTGCGCGGGGCGTTCAGCAGCCGTTGTAGCCCGCCGTCGGCATCGACAGCCGGCGGTGCACCTGGGACTTCATCGCGAGCGTGTAGACCGGCTCGTCGAGGTCGGCGATCTCCAGCCGGACGCCGGCCGCCGCGCACCGGGCGCTGAACTCGTCGGCGCCGTCGATGGCGTTCTCCAGCGCCCGCCGATTGGGCGTCACGAACACATCGACCAGGCCCTTTTCGACGTCGCGCCACAGCGCGCTGTGGTCGGCGCGCAGGTGATGCAGGGTGAGCTGGCAGGTCAGGTGGTAATCACGGGCCGCCGCCCACTGTTTGCACATGTCGTGCTGGCTGCGGTCATCGACCAGGAACGGGTCCTCGTCCAGCTCGGACAGCGGCATCAGGCAGGCGATCGCCGTCACTCGGACCGAGTTCATCGTGCCCTCCGGTGCGTGGCGACTGTGGGGGCGACGATACCCCCGAGGGCGGTCCGTGGTGGAGGGGCTGTACCGGGTGGCGAGGCGTATCCGCAGGCGTGGCAGATCTTCCAGCCGTCCTGGTTGACCGCGAGCTGGCCGCCGCAGCGCGGGCAGAGCTCGGCGTGCGGGCGGGGACGGGCGGGGTGCGGACGGCGCGGAACGGTCGTCACGATGCGCAAAGCCGACGCCATGGCGCCTCCAGCTGCCTTTTTCCGGCCGGGACGAGGCTGAAGTCGCCCGTCGTTGTCCGGTGCTGTTCGGTCCCCGTCGTACTTGAGTACCAGGTGATGCTGTGACGCCGGATGCGGAGAGTCCGTTTTCGGACAGGTCTGGACCAGGGGTCTCCGGTAGCGCTCAGGCCCGGCCCATGGCCCTGGTGACCGCGATCTCGATCATGACCCGATCGGGGTTGGGGGCCGGCGTCCGGCCGTACCGCTCGGCGTACCGCGCGACCGCGTCGGCCACCGCCTCGGCCTCGGTCCGCACCCGCGCGACGCCCTCCAGGGTCGCCCAGCGGCCCCGGTCGACCTGGCACACCGCGACCCTCGCCCCGTCCGGCCCGGCGGCCAGCACGTTCTTGACCTTGGTGCTGTCCTTGCGCGTGATGACCCGCGCGATCCGCTGCTCCGCGTCGTAGGTGACCCCCACCGGAACGACGTGCGGCGTCCCGTTCGGCCGCGGCGTGGTGAGCGTCGACATCAGGTACTCGCCCCAGAAGGCGAGGTACTCGGGACTGAGGGCGCTGAGGTCGTGGGCCATGCGGGCCAGCGTAATGGGGGGCAGGGTAAGGAGGGGCGCCGGAGCCTGGATCAGGCTTGAGTGGAATAGACTCAACTTATCGCACGTTGGCATAGGCAGGATTGGCTCAGGGAACCTGCGCCGGTACGGGCTATGGGCACGAGTACGAGGAGGATCACGAGGCCGTGGACGCCGAGCTGACCAACAAGAGCCGGGAGGCGCTGAGCGCCGCCAATGAGCGGGCGGTCACCGCCGGGCACGCGGACATGACGTCCGCGCATCTGCTGCTCGCGCTGCTGGCCGGGCAGGACAACGAGAACATCATGGACCTGCTGGCCGCCGTGGAGGCCGACGCCGCCGCGCTGCGCAACGGTGCCGAGCGGCAGCTCGCGGGGCTGCCCAGCGCGCAGGGCTCGACGGTCGCCCCGCCGCAGCCGGACCGCGAGCTGCTGACCGCGATCGCGGACGCCACCCAGCGGGCCAGGGACCTCGGGGACGACTACGTCTCCACCGAGCACCTGCTGATCGGGATCGCCGCCAAGGGCGGGCGCACCGGCGAGCTGCTGGAGCAGCAGGGCGCCTCCGCCAAGAAGCTGCTGGCCGCGTTCGAGGCGAACCGCGGCGGGCAGCGGGTGACCAACCCCGACCCGGAGGGCACCTACAAGGCGCTGGAGAAGTTCGGTACGGACTTCACCGCGGCCGCCCGCGAGGGCAAGCTCGACCCGGTCATCGGCCGGGACCACGAGATCCGGCGGGTGGTGCAGGTGCTCTCCCGCCGTACGAAGAACAACCCGGTGCTGATCGGCGAGCCGGGCGTCGGCAAGACCGCCGTCGTCGAGGGGCTGGCGCAGCGGATCGTCAAGGGCGACGTGCCCGAGTCGCTGCGCAACAAGCGGCTGGTCGCGCTGGACCTGGGGGCGATGGTCGCGGGCGCGAAGTACCGCGGTGAGTTCGAGGAGCGGCTGAAGACCGTCCTGGCGGAGATCAAGTCCAGCGAGGGCCGGATCATCACCTTCATCGACGAGCTGCACACCGTCGTCGGCGCCGGCGCCGGCGGGGACTCGTCGATGGACGCGGGCAACATGCTCAAGCCCATGCTGGCCCGCGGTGAGCTGCGGATGGTCGGCGCGACCACGCTCGACGAGTACCGCGAGCGGATCGAGAAGGACCCCGCGCTGGAGCGGCGCTTCCAGCAGGTGCTGGTCGCCGAGCCGACCGTCGAGGACACGGTGGCGATCCTGCGCGGCCTCAAGGGCCGCTACGAGGCGCACCACAAGGTGCAGATCGCCGACTCCGCGCTGGTCGCCGCGGCGACCCTCTCCGACCGCTACATCACCTCCCGCTTCCTGCCGGACAAGGCGATCGACCTGGTCGACGAGGCCGCGTCCCGGCTCCGGATGGAGATCGACTCCTCGCCGGTGGAGATCGACGAGCTCCAGCGCGCCGTCGACCGCCTCAAGATGGAGGAACTGGCGCTCCGCAACGAGACCGACGCCGGCTCCGTCGCGCGCCTGGAGAAGCTGCGCAAGGACCTCGCCGACAAGGAGGAGGAGCTGCGCGGACTGACCGCCCGGTGGGAGAAGGAGAAGCAGAGCCTCAACCGCGTCGGCGAGCTGAAGGAGAAGCTCGACGAACTGCGCGGCCAGGCCGAGCGCGCCCAGCGGGACGGCGACTTCGACACCGCGTCCAAGCTGCTCTACGGCGAGATCCCGGGCGTCGAGCGGGAGCTGGAGGAGGCCGCGGCCGCCGAGGCCGAGCAGGAGGCCGCCAAGGAGTCCATGGTCAAGGAGGAGGTCGGCCCGGACGACATCGCGGACGTGGTCGGCTCCTGGACCGGCATCCCGGCCGGCCGCCTCCTGGAGGGCGAGACCCAGAAGCTGCTCCGTATGGAGGAGGAGATCGGCAAGCGGCTGATCGGCCAGAGCGAGGCCGTCCGCTCGGTGTCGGACGCGGTCCGCCGGACCCGCGCCGGGATCGCCGACCCGGACCGGCCCACCGGCTCGTTCCTCTTCCTCGGCCCGACCGGCGTCGGCAAGACCGAGCTGGCCAAGGCGCTCGCCGACTTCCTCTTCGACGACGAGCGGGCGATGGTCCGGATCGACATGTCGGAGTACGGCGAGAAGCACAGCGTCGCCCGCCTGGTCGGCGCACCGCCCGGTTACGTCGGCTACGAGGAGGGCGGCCAGCTGACCGAGGCGGTCCGCCGCCGCCCGTACAGCGTGATCCTTCTCGACGAGGTGGAGAAGGCGCACACCGAGGTCTTCGACGTCCTGCTCCAGGTGCTCGACGACGGCCGGCTCACGGACGGCCAGGGCCGCACGGTCGACTTCCGGAACACCATCCTGATCCTCACCTCCAACCTGGGCTCCGCCTTCCTGATGGACCCGCTGCTGAAGGAGGAGGAGAAGAAGGAGAGGGTGCTGGAGACCGTCCGGGCGTCGTTCCGGCCCGAATTCCTCAACCGGCTCGACGACGTGGTGGTCTTCCACCCGCTCGGCACGGAACAGCTGCAGCGGATCGCCCGGATCCAGCTGGACCACCTCCAGCGCCGGCTCGGCGACCGCCGGCTCACCCTGGACGTCACCGACCGCGCGCTGGACTGGCTCGCCTGGCTGGGGCACGAACCGGTCATCGACGCCCCCGCGCCCGACCTGTCGTACGGCGCGCGGCCGCTGCGCCGGCTGGTGCAGACGGCCATCGGCGACCAGCTCGCCCGGGCCATCCTGGCCGGCGAGGTGCTCGACGGCGACACCGTACGGGTGGACGTGGACGGCGACGGCGAGCGGCTGACGATCGCGGCCGCCGGGCGCGCCGCGGCCTGAGCCGGCCCGGCCCGGGCGGCGGACCGCCCGCCCGGGCCGGGCCAGGTGCCGCCGGTGGACCGTCCGGATCATGCCCTTGACCCACACGTTGCCCGCACCGGCCCCGTCCGGGCTTGCCAGGGTGGGGCGGATGTGGGGGAGGATGGCAGGGACCATACGAAGGGAATTCCACGGTGAGCATCGACCCGTCCTCGATTCCGAATTTCGGGGGCCAGCCCGAACCGCAGCCGTCGGGGCCTGATGGTCCCGTCCTGCCAGACCAGGACCTGGTCAAGCAGCTCCTCGACCAGATGGAGCTGAAGTACGTAGTCGACGAGGAGGGTGACCTCGCCGCCCCGTGGGAGCAGTTCCGCACGTACTTCATGTTCCGGGGCGAGGAGGAGCAGCAGATCTTCTCCGTCCGCACGTTCTACGACCGTGTCCACGGCCTCGACGAGAAGTCGAAGCTGCTGGAGGCGATCGACGACTGGAACCGCCGGACGCTGTGGCCCAAGGCCTACACCCACACCCATGACGACGGCACGGTCCGTCTGATCGGTGAGGCATCGATGCTGATCGGCACCGGTGTTTCGCTCGAACACTTCGTGTCGAGCACGGTCAGCTGGGTTCGCGCCTCGATCGAATTCGACAAGTGGATCGTCGAGCAGCTCGGTTTGGAGGCCGAGATCGACGGCGACTCCGACGACAAGCCGGGCGAGGAGGAGGGCTGACGCCCCCTTTCACCCCGGACCCGGCTGCGCGGGCCCAGGAGCATCCGCTCCGGGGCCCGCGTCGTCGTGTGCGGGTCCTGCCGGCCGGCTATCCGGCCGTCAGCGCCTTCAGCCGCCCCGCCGCCTCCTGGAGCACCTCGATGCTCTTGCAGAAGGCGAAGCGGACGAAGGGGGTGCCCTGGTCCTTGTGGTCGTAGAAGACGGCGTTGGGGATGGCGACGACGCCGGCGCGCTCGGGCAGGGCACGGCAGAAGGCGAAGCCGTCGCCGTCCTGGGACAGCTCGGCGCCGAGCGGGCGGATGTCGGTGGTGATGAAGTACGTGCCGGCGGGCCGGAAGACCCGGAAGCCGGCGTCGGCCAGGCCGGCGGCGAGCACGTCGCGCTTGGCGCGCAGATCGTCGCGCAGCCCGGTGTAGTAGTCGTCGGGCAGGGCCAGTGCCTCGGCGACGGCGTACTGGAAGGGGCCGGCGGAGACGTAGGTGAGGAACTGCTTGGCCGAGCGGACCGCGGTGATCAGCTCCGGCGCCGCGGTGACCCAGCCGACCTTCCAGCCGGTGAAGGAGAAGGTCTTGCCGGCCGAGCTGATGGTGACGGTGCGGTCGCGCATGCCGGGGAAGGACGCGAGGGGCAGGTGCTCGCCCTCGAAGACCAGGTGCTCGTAGACCTCGTCGGTGATCACGAGGAGGTCCCGCTCCACGGCCAGCGCGGCGATGGCGGAGAGCTCCTCGCGGGTCAGGACGGTGCCGGTGGGGTTGTGGGGAGTGTTGAGGAGGAGGAGGCGGGTGTCGTCGGTGACGGCGTCGCGCAGCTCGTCGAGGTCGAGGCGGTAGGTACCGGATTCCGGCTCGGCGCGCAGGGTCACCGGCACCCGGCGGCCGCCCGCCATGGCGATGCAGGCGGCGTAGGAGTCGTAGTACGGCTCCAGCGCGACGACCTCGTCGCCCGGTTCGAGGAGGGCGAGCAGCGCGGCCGCGATGGCTTCGGTGGCGCCGGCGGTGACCAGGACCTCGGTGTCGGGGTCGTACGACAGGCCCAGGTGGCCGTAGAAGCGCTCCTGGTGGGCGGCGACGGCGGTGCGCAGCTCGGGGACGCCGGGGCCGGGCGGGTACTGGTTGCCGCGGCCGTCGCGCAGGGCACGCACCGCCGCCTCCCGGACCTCCTCGGGGCCGTCGGCGTCCGGGAAGCCCTGGCCGAGGTTGAGGGAGCCGGTGCGGACGGCGAGTGCCGACATCTCGGCGAAGATCGTGGTGCCGAATTCGGCGAGGCAGCGATTGAGCAGCGGTCGGTCCATGCGCGCCATCCTGCGCCGAACCTCTGGACTTCCTCAACTGTGCTTTGAGACGGGGAGGGCCAGGGCATCAGCCCCACCACATCACGGAGACAAGCGGCCGCCGACGCGGCGGCCGGCGGCCCGGGAGGGGCCGGGACGGCGCATGGGGCGCCGGACGGAGCGTGCCTCGCTTCGGGGGAGCGAAAGGAGTGTGAGGCAGATGATGGGGTTCGTGTTTTTCGCGCTGGTCTGTGCGGTGGTGATCGGGGTCGTGGTCGCGGCCGCGCGGAACGGGGGCGGCGGACGCGGCGGGAGCTCGGCCGGCGCCAGCTGGTGGGCGGGTGGTGACTCGGGGTCGAGCGGCCACCACGGCGGGCATCACGGCGGCGGTGGCCACCACGGCGGGCACTCGTGCGGCGGCGGTGGTGGCTGCGGTGGTGGCGGGGGCTGCGGCGGAGGGTCCTGATCCGTACACATGCGGGTGGCGCATGCACGTCCGCATATGCGCCCGGCGGGTCGCTGATGAGCGCCAACACCCGCTGGGCGCACGGCAGTTGAACAGATGAACTGCTAGGCCCTCTAGGGGATGGAAACCCGGAGAAGATGGGTAAAGCTGCTGTGGTGACCGGGCATTCATGATTCCCTCTTCATAGAGAATCCCCCACGTTCTCCGATTCCCACGTGGGCACGAGCCGGCAGGCAGACGTACATTCCTGATCCTTCACGGGCGGGCCGGCCCACCATTCCACTGCGTGCTTGCGGAGCCGACCCATGCTCACCACTTTGAAGACGGCGTACACCGATACCCGCGCCTGTGACCTGGCCTGGGCGCTGGACAGGGAACCCCTGCCGGCCCTGGCCGTGCTCGACCTCCAACACCACGACATCCAGGTCCAGTTGAGGCTGCTCGGCGCCTCCCACCAGGTCATCCTGAAAGAGGAACGCGGGACGTGTTCCGAGACCGTCGCCTGCATGCCGGGCAGCAGCACCCCGCTGCCGCTCGGCGTGGCCAAGCGGCTGGGGGACTGGGAGTACGAGTTCGCCGCGCATGTGGAGACCCTGTCGCGCGGTTCGTTCGCGGGGCGCGCGCAGGAGTTGCTCGCGCTGGTCGCCGAGCATCCGTACGGGCTCGCCGGGACGTTCCCCGGTTCGCCGCACGCCTTCACGGCGCTGCTGGCGCAGTGCCAGCGGGACCAGGTGCGCTGGCGGACCTGGCACGCGTATCCGCAGGAGGGCCGTTTGGTGGCCACCCGGACCCGGGTGGGCGTACGCGCAGCGGTCGCGGCCGTCTAGAGCGGACACCTCTCCCTTGCGGGTACGCGCCAGGCGGGTGGAATGGCGGCGGGGCGCGCGCGGTGTGGTGCACGCGGGCGCACAACGCCCGCCGTCCGCCGCCGACTTGCACGACGACTTCGCTCAACTGACGCGTGTAGCCCGCAGAGTGCACACGTGTGGGTGACCAATCAGTACGGAATCGTCACGTAGCGTTCACTTCATGATCGACCCGCCAGAGTCCGCTCTCACCGGCACCCTCGGGCCGCCGGAGGTCATGACGCCGGCGCGGCTGCCCGTCCCGGCCGGGCTCGGCCGGCTGCTCGTGCTCTGCGTGGTCTTCGTCTGCGCCGCCTGCGGGCTGGTCTACGAACTCGAACTCGTCGCGCTGGCCACGTACTTGGTGGGCGACTCGGTCACCCAGGCATCGGTCGTGCTGTCCGTCATGGTCTTCGCGATGGGCATCGGCGCGCTGCTCGCCAAGCGGCTGCGGTGCCGGGCGGCGGTCGGCTTCGGCGCGGTCGAGGCCGGCCTCGCGCTGGTCGGCGGCAGCTCCGCGATGGCGCTCTACGCCTGCTTCGCCTGGTTCGCCCAGTCCCGCTCCGCACTCGTCGCCTTCTCCCTGGTCATCGGCGTCCTGATCGGCGCCGAGGTGCCGCTGCTGATGACCCTGATCCAGCGGGTGCGGCGGCAGGACGCCGGCGGGGCGGTCGCGGACCTGTTCGCCGCGGACTACGTCGGCGCGCTCGTCGGCGGCCTGGCCTTTCCCTTCCTGCTGCTGCCGAGCCTCGGCCAGCTGACCGGCGCGCTGGTCACCGGCACCGTCAACGACGTGGCCGGCGGCGCCCTGGTGCTCTGGCTGTTCCGCCGCGACCTGTCCCGCCGCGCCCGCTGGAGCCTGCTCGTGGCGAACGCCCTCGTGCTGGCGCTGCTCGCCACCGGCGTGTTGCTGGCCGCGCCCTTCGAACGGGCCGCGCGCCGGGCGGTGTACGGCTCGGCGGCCCGGGTCGCGGTGCAGACCGGGATCCAGGAAGTGGTGCTGACCGGCGGTACGGGAACCGGTGCGGGACGGGAGAGGAAAGGTTCCGGCCCGCCCCTGGAGCTCTATCTCGACGGCCGGCTCCGGGTCAGCGGCGACACCGAATGCCGCTACCACGAAGCGCTGGTGCACCCGGCGATGGCCGCCGGGCCGCACGCCCGGGTCCTGGTCCTCGGCGGCGGCGACGGCCTGGCCGTGCGCGAGATCCTCCGCTACCGCGCGGTCCGCTCGGTCACCGTCGTCGAGCTCGACCCCGGCGTCCTCCGGCTGGCCCGTACGGACCCCGGCCTGACCCGCCTGAACGGCCACTCGCTCGGTGACCCCCGGGTCCACGTCGTCACCGCCGACGCCTTCGACTGGCTGCGCGACCGGGACGTCCCCGGCCACCGCACGGCGCCGTACGACGTCATCGTCTCCGACCTCCCCGACCCCGGCATCACCGCCAGCACCAAGCTGTACTCCCAGGAGTTCTACGGCCTCGCCACGCGGCTGCTGGCCGACCGCGGGCGGCTGGTGGTGCACGCCGGACCGCCGGTGGCCCGGGCCCGGGCGTACTGGACGGTGGACGCGACGGTCCGCTCGGTGGGCCTGGCCACCGACCCGTACCGCATGCCCGGCCGCCCCGCGTCCTTCCTCGGCCCGGACCGCTCGGCCGATCCCACCCCGCGGCCGACCGGCGAACCGCTCACCGCCGGACCGTCGCCCGGCTACTGGGGCTTCGTGCTCGCCGCCCGGCAGCGCCCCCGCTTCGGCCCCGCGCCCGACGCGCCCCCGCCACCGGTGACCCGCGAGGCGCTCCGGGCCGCCCGCCACGGCGACCTCCGCGACCGCATCCCCGGCCTGCCGGCCTCCACGCTGATGCGTCCGCGCTACCAGGACTGACCCCCTCCGCGACCCGGGGCAGGGTACGCGCGGCGGCCCCGACCCGGGCCGGAGTGCAGAAAGTTGTGCGTGGGCGGGCACGGTCCCGGAGCTGCTGGGTAGGCTCCGTTGTCATGGAGCATGAGGTGTACGTTCCGTTTCCCGTCCGGACCGTGCGGCAGGCGCTCACCGAACCGGAGCGGGTGGCGCGCTGTGTCCCCGGAGTCCAGCTCGACGCCGATGCCGCCCCGCACCGCCCCGAGGGCCGGCTGCGGCTGCGCATCGGAAGCTCCACCATCACCTACCGCGGCAGTCTCACGGTCGGCGAACCGGCGGACGGCGGCCCCGGTGACGACGGCACCGCCGAACTGACCGTCGAGGCGAAGGGCACCGAATCCGTGGGCGACGGCGCGGTCGTGCTGACCCTGACCGTACGGCTCTCCCCCGCCACCGAGCCCGGCCCCGGTACCACCCTGGCCTGCGCCGGCACGGTCCACAGCGACGGCCGGCTGGCCGAGGCCACCGACCGGTCCGCCGAGACCGCCGGGCGCCGGCTGCTGGACCGGTTCGCCGAGAACCTCGCGGACGACCTGCGGCAGCACCCGGTCGCCGAGGGGCCCGCCCGGACCGGCGTCTTCGACGCCGAGGTGCCACCGCCCGCCCTGGACCCGCTCAGCGACGAGGACGCCATCGAGGAGGCCGACCTGGCCGACGCCGGCGACGCCGCCGAGGAGGCCGGCTTCGGCTACGAGGGCGAGCTGGACGAGGTCGCCCCGGCCGAGGCCGCGCACGCCCGCCGCACGATGATCGGGCGCAGCGCCGAGGAGGTCGACCACGCCCCGCCGCGCGGCCGGTACGCACCGGTACCCGCACCCGAGCCCAACGCCACGTCGCTCACCCTGCGCTGGGCGGCGCCGGCCGCCGCGGTGGTGCTGGCGTCCGCCGTCGTCGTCGGCCGGGTGCTGCGCCGCCGCCGCTGACCGCGGCCCCCGGCGACTTCCCGCGGCGCGGCCCGGCGCACCGCTAGGGTCGGGCCCCGTGAGTACCGACAACACCACGCAGGGCGGCGCGCCGGACGGGGTACGGCTGGCCGCCGGAGACACCGAAGTGACCGTCCGGCCGGACAACGGCTGCCGGATCGACAGCCTCCGCGTCGGCGGTACGGAACTGCTTCGGCAGGGCGACAAGTACGGCTGCTTCCCGATGGTTCCGTGGTGCGGCCGGCTCGCGCACGGCGAGTTCCGCAACGGCGGCGAGCTGCACCGCATGCCGCTGAACGCCCCGCCGCACGCGATCCACGGCACCGGCCGCAACCTCCGCTGGCGCACCGTCCGCACCGGCCCCACGGAGGCGGCCTTCACCTACGACCTCACCGACCCGGCGGCCCCCTGGCCGTACCCGGGACGGGTCACCCAGCTCGTCCAGCTCGGCGCGGACGGCGCCTCGCTCACCCTCACCATGGGCGTCGAGGCCACCGGCGACTCCTTCCCGGCGCAGGCCGGCTGGCACCCGTGGTTCCGGCGCAACCTCGGCGAGGGGAGGACGTACACCTCGACTTCCTGCCCGAGTGGCAGGAGGAGCGGGGCCCCGACCACCTCCCGACCGGCCGCCGGATCACCCCGCGGCCCGGCCCCTGGGACGACTGCTTCGGCATGCCGCGCGGGGTGGCCGCCACCCTCACCTGGCCGGGCCGCCTGGAACTGAAGGTCACCAGCCGCACCGAGTGGGTGGTGGTCTACGACGAGCAGGAGGCCGCGGTCTGCGTCGAACCGCAGACCGGCCCGCCCAACGGACTCAACACCCTGCCGCGCCTGGTCACGCCCATCGATCCGCTGGAGATCTCCATGACCTGGAGCTGGCGGAGCCTGTCCGGGGACA
Organism: Streptomyces endophytica; assembly: GCF_026153355.1. Taxonomy (GTDB): domain Bacteria; phylum Actinomycetota; class Actinomycetes; order Streptomycetales; family Streptomycetaceae; genus Streptomyces; species Streptomyces endophytica. The sequence goes on from NZ_CP110636.1 coordinate 2,236,900, forward strand.
CCGCATAAGCTCAAGAGCATGAGTGACGACGTGCGCGGCGAGCTGCTGCAGCAGATCAAGGACAAGGCCGTGGTGCACGGCAAGGTGACGCTTTCCTCCGGCAAGGAGGCCGACTACTACATCGACCTGCGCCGGATCACCCTGGACGGCGAGGCCGCGCCGCTGGTGGGGCAGCTGATGCTGGACATCACCGCCGACCTGGACTACGACGCGGTGGGCGGGCTGACGCTGGGCGCCGACCCGGTCGCGACCTCCATGCTGCACGCCTCCGCCGCGCGCGGCCGGCGGCTGGACTCGTTCGTCGTCCGCAAGGCCCAGAAGGCGCACGGCATGCAGCGCCGCATCGAGGGCCCGGACATCACCGGCCGCCGGGTCCTGGTCGTCGAGGACACCTCCACCACCGGCGGCTCCCCGCTGACCGCCGTCGAGGCGGCCCGCGAGGCGGGTGCCGAGGTCGTCGCGGTGGCCACCATCGTCGACCGCGGCGCCGCGTCCGCGATCGCCGACGCCGGACTGCCCTATATCACGGGCTTCCAGCTCGCCGACCTCGGCCTTGCCTGAGGGCGGCGCGGCACCCGGCGCTGACGCGGACCTACCGCGCTGACCTGCGGGTTCGTTGAGGGGTGGGCGGTTTCACGGGAAACCGACCACCCCTTTCGCGTGGTGGCCGGATGGGGGAGGTGGAGCAATCCGCGGAGTCTGGGAAGATGTGCTCGGCAACGTCGCCGTCCCAGGTCAGGGCCAAGAACGCACACCCGCACATACAAGGAGCGGACAGATGCCCATCGCAACCCCCGAGGTCTACAACGAGATGCTGGACCGGGCGAAGGCAGGCAAGTTCGCCTACCCGGCCATCAACGTCACGTCGACGCAGACGCTGCACGCCGCACTGCGAGGGTTCGCCGAGGCCGAGAGCGACGGCATCATCCAGATCTCCACCGGTGGTGCGGAGTTCCTGGGCGGCCAGCACAACAAGGACATGGTGACCGGCGCGGTCGCGCTCGCCGAGTTCGCGCACGTCGTGGCCGACAAGTACGGCATCACCGTCGCGCTGCACACCGACCACTGCCCCAAGGACAAGCTCGACGGCTACGTCCGCCCGCTGCTCGACATCTCCGCGGAGCGCGTCGCCAAGGGCCAGAACCCGCTCTTCCAGTCGCACATGTGGGACGGCTCGGCCGAGACCCTCGCCGACAACCTGGCCATCGGCCAGGAGCTGCTCGCCAAGGCCGCCGCCGCCAAGATCATCCTTGAGGTCGAGATCACCCCGACCGGTGGCGAGGAGGACGGCGTCACCCACGAGATCAACGACGAGCTCTACACCACGGTCGACGACGCGCTGCGCACCGCCGAGGCGCTGGGCCTGGGCGAGAAGGGCCGCTACCTGCTCGCCGCCTCCTTCGGCAACGTCCACGGCGTCTACAAGCCGGGCAACGTCGTGCTCCGCCCCGAGCTCCTCAAGGACCTCCAGGAGGGCGTCGGCGCCAAGTACGGCAAGTCCGCGCCGTTCGACTTCGTCTTCCACGGCGGCTCCGGCTCCACCGAGCAGGAGATCGCCACCGCGCTGGAGAACGGCGTGGTCAAGATGAACCTCGACACGGACACGCAGTACGCGTTCTCCCGTCCGATCGCGGACCACATGTTCCGCAACTACGACGGCGTGCTGAAGGTCGACGGCGAGGTCGGCAACAAGAAGACCTACGACCCGCGCAGCTGGGGCAAGCTGGCCGAGGCCGGCATGGCCAAGCGGGTGACGGAGGCCTGCGCGAACCTCCGCTCCACCGGAACCAAGATCAAGTAGCCGTAGGTCTACGGCCGGCCCGCCGCTGGTGGGCCGAGTGGGGGCGGGCGCCCGTGGGCGTCCGCCCCTTCGTCGTGCGAGGGGCCCGGGTGGCGGGCAGGCTCGGGCTATGAGCGATGTGCGGCTGAGGTCCCCGCAGGGGCGGTGGGTCCTGCTGACCGCCGTCCTGGGGTCCGGGATGGCGATGCTGGACAGCACCGTCGTCAATGTCGCGCTGCCGCGCATCGGACAGGACCTCCATGCGGACCTGGCGGTGCTGCAGTGGACGGTGACCGCCTATCTGCTCACCCTCTCCGCGCTGATCCTGTTGGGCGGGGCGCTGGGGGACCGGTACGGGCGGCGGCGGATCTTCGTCATCGGGGTGATCTGGTTCGCCACCGCCTCGCTGTTGTGCGGTCTGGCGCCGCAGGCCGGGGTGCTGATCGCGGCCCGGGCGCTGCAGGGGGTCGGCGGTGCGCTGCTCACGCCCGGTTCGCTCGCCCTGATCCAGGCGGTCTTCCGGCCGGACGACCGGGCCCGGGCGGTCGGTGCCTGGTCGGGGCTGGGCGGCGTGGCCGCGGCGATCGGCCCGTTCGTCGGCGGCTGGCTGGTGGACGGGCCCGGCTGGCGCTGGGTGTTCTTCGTGAACGTACCGCTGGCGCTGGTGTGCGTACCGGTGGCGCTGCGGCACGTCCCCGAGACCCGGGAGCGGGACGCGGCGGCGCGCCGCGGGTTCGACGTGGCGGGCGCGGTGCTGGGCGCGCTGGCGCTGGCCGGGGTGACGTACGCGCTGATCGAGGCGCCCGGCCGGGGCGCCTCGCCCGGCGTGGTCGTCCCCGCGGTGGCCGGTGTGCTGCTCGGGGCGGCCTTCGTCCGCGTCGAGGGGCGCCGGACGGACCCGATGCTGCCGCCCGCGATCTTCCGCATCCGCCTGTTCTCCGCGATCAACGCGGTGACGGTGTGCGTCTACGCGGCGTTCAGCGGCTTCTTCTTCCTGGCCGTCCTCCAGCTCCAGGTCGTCGCGGGCTACTCGGCCCTCCAGGCCGGCGTCGCCCTGCTGCCGACCACCGTGCTGATGCTCCTGCTCTCCGCCCGCTCCGGTGAACTCGGCCAGCGCATCGGGCCGCGGATCCCGCTCACCGCCGGACCGGTGCTGTGTGCCGCCGGAATGCTGCTGATGATCCGGGTCGGCCCGGGCGCCTCGTACCTGGCCGACGTGCTGCCCGCGCTGGTCGTGCTGGGCATGGGAATGGTGACCCTGGTCGCGCCGCTCACCTCGACCGTGCTGGCGTCGGTGGACGTGGACCGGGCCGGTCTCGCGAGCGGCATCAACAACGCGGCGGCCCGGGCCGCGGGCCTGATGGCGGTGGCCGCCCTGCCCCTCCTGGCGGGCATGGGCCCCGAGGCGTACCGCTCGGCCGACGAATTCGCCGCCACCTTCCGCCGCGCCATGCCCCTGTGCGCCGCCGTCCTCCTGGCCGGCGCCCTCATCGCCTGGACGACGGTGCGCCCCGCACCCCACCCCCCGACCCCACCCACCAAGGAACCCTGCCACCCCGAATGCACCTACCACTGCGGGGTGGCCTCCCCACCGTTGGACCCCGGCGACCAGTCACCTGAGCCAAGACGCCGGCCCCCACCCACCACCGCTCCTCCCCCACGGGAGGGGACGGGCCGGAGGGGCCTGGTCCGTGGACGTGAGGCGAAGCGGTCGCCCCGCGGCGGGAAAGCCGCGTACCTGCGCGGGGCCGCCGCACGCACACCGTGGGGAAACTAAGAGCATGCCCATTCACGAAAACCTGCTGGGGGGACCGCCCCCCACCCACCTCCCCGACGACCCCGAGCCCCGTGAGGCGCTCGCGGCCGGTACCGCGCCGGCCGATGTCGCCGCGAAGTACCCGACGTCCTCCCTCGCCTGGGCGCAGCTCGCGGACGACGCGTTCGAGGGCGGCCGGGTCGTCGAGTCGTACGCGTACGCCCGCACCGGCTACCACCGCGGCCTGGACGCGCTGCGCCGGGCCGGCTGGAAGGGCCACGGCCCGGTGCCGTTCGAGCACGAGCCCAACCGCGGCTTCCTGCGGGCGCTGCACGCCCTCGCCCGGGCCGCCGGGGCGATCGGCGAGCAGGACGAGTACGAGCGCTGCTCGCAGTTCCTGAAGGACTCCTCGCCGACGGCCGCCCAGACCCTGGGCTGACCCCCCGACGCGACCGCGGGCCCCGACGGGACCCGGCCCACGGCGCCGCGCCCGCGAAGGTGCCCGCTGGCCCGCCTGGCCTCCAGACCAGGCGGGCCTTGCACATGCCAGGGACCATTGCGGAAGATGCCCGGTGGGGACCGGGGCCCCCGTGCCGGAATCGGCAGGGGCGGACCGCTACCCGGAGTACGTTTCGAGGAGACAGCGATGTCCCACGAGGTAACCGGCGGGGCTCAGGAGCCTGAGACCCCGAACCTCGACTTCGCAGGTACCACCCCGTACGAGGACTACGTCCAGGCGGACGTCCTCACCCATCTCCAGCAGCCGCTCTCCGACGATCCCGGCGAGATGGTCTTCCTGGTCACCACCCAGGTCATGGAGCTGTGGTTCACCGTCATCGTCCACGAGTGGCGGACCGCGGCCGAGGCGCTGCGCCGTGACGACCTGCCGGTGGCCATCGACGCGCTGCGCCGCTCCGCGTACGAGCTGGAGGCGCTGAACGCCGCGTGGAAGCCGCTGGCCAAGCTGACCCCGGCCCAGTTCAACGCCTACCGCAGCGCGCTCGGCGAGGGTTCCGGGTTCCAGTCGGCGATGTACCGGCGGCTGGAGTTCCTGCTCGGTGAGAAGTCCGCGTCGATGCTGGTGCCGCACCGCGGCGCCCCCCGCGCGCACGCCGAGCTGGAGAAGGCGCTGCACGAGCCGAGCCTGTGGGACGAGGTGCTGCGGCTGCTGGCCCGCCGCGGCCACCCGGTCCCCGCGGCCGTACTGGAGCGGGACCCGGCGCAGCGCTACGAGCCGGACCCGGCGGTGGAGGCCGTGTGGGCGGAGATCTACGCGGGGGAGCAGGAGTCCGAGCTGGTCCGGCTGGGCGAGGCGCTGACCGAGGTCGCCGAGCTGGTCTGGCGATGGCGCAACGACCATCTGGTCGCGACCCGGCGGGCAATGGGGGCGAAAATGGGTACCGGTGGTTCCGCGGGCGTCGCCTGGCTGGAGAAGCGGGCCCGCAAGAACGTGTTCCCCGAGCTGTGGACGGCGCGCAGCCATGTCTGAGACCCCCGAGTTCCCCGTGGCTCCCGCGTCCGGGAGCGAACTGGCGATACGCGCGGCGGAGTTGGACGCCGCCGATCCGCTCGCCGCGGTCCGTGAGCGGTTCGTCCTCGACGACACCGTCTATCTGGACGGCAACTCCCTCGGCGCGCTGCCCCGGGCGGTGCCCGGGCGGATCGCCGACGTGGTCGCCCGCGAGTGGGGCGAGCTGCGCATCCGCTCGTGGACCGAATCCGGCTGGTGGACCGCGCCCGAGCGGATCGGCGACAAGATCGCTCCGCTGATCGGGGCCGGTCCCGGCCGGGTGGTGGTCGGCGACTCGACCAGCGTGAACATCTTCAAGGCCGTGGTGGGCGGCGTCCGGATGGCCGGGAAGGGCTGTACGGAGATCCTCGTCGACGCCACGACCTTCCCGACCGACGGCTACATCGCCCGGTCGGCGGCGCGGATGACCGGACTCGCGGTGCGGCCGGTGGAGCCCGCCCGGATCGCCGACGAGGTCACCGAACGCACCGCGGTCGCGCTGGTCAACCACGTCGACTACCGCACCGGCCGGCTCAACGACCTGCCGTCCATCACCGCCGCGCTGCACTCCGCGGGCGCGCTGGCCGTCTGGGACCTGTGCCACAGCGCGGGCGCGCTGCCGGTCGGCCTCGACGCGTACGGCGTGGACCTCGCGGTCGGCTGCACGTACAAGTACCTCAACGGCGGCCCGGGTTCGCCCGCGTACCTCTACGTCCGCGAGGGGCTCCAGGAGCGGTTCGAGTCACCGCTGCCGGGCTGGAACTCGCACGCCGACCCGTTCGCGATGGACCCCGGCTACGCCCCCGCCGACGGCATCCTGCGCGGCCGGGTCGGCACCCCCGACATCCTGTCGCTGCTGGCGCTGGAGGCGGCGCTGGAGGCCTGGGACGGGGTGTCCATCGAGGAGGTGCGGGCCAAGAGCCTGGCGCTGACCGACTTCTTCCTGGAGTGCGTGGCGGCCCATGTGCCGCCGGGCCGGGTCCGGTCGGTCACCCCGGCCGACCACCGGCAGCGCGGCAGCCAGGTGGCGCTGGAGTGTGCGGGTGCCGGCGAGGTGATGGACGAGCTGATCCGGCGCGGCGTGGTCGGCGACTTCCGCCACCCGGACGTGCTGCGCTTCGGCTTCACCCCGCTCTACACCTCCTTCGCGGACGCGGAGCGGGCGGCGCGGGTGCTCGGCGAGGTGCTGGGCGCGCAGCCGGACGCGGTGGCGCCCGGGACCGCCGGGTGAGCGCGGCGGACGAGGAGTCGGCGCTGCTGGGGCTCGCCCCGGTGGCGCCGGACCGCACGCTGGCCTACGGGCCGCACCCGGACCAGGTCGTCGATCTCCACGGCCCGTGGGACGCCGTCACCGGCCCGCCGGTGGTGCTGCTGCACGGCGGGTTCTGGCGCGCGGCCTACGACCGGTGCCATCTGTCGCCGCTGGCCGCCGCGCTGGCCGGGCAGGGGCGGCCGGTCGCGCTCGTCGAGTACCGCAGGGTCGGGGCGGGCGGCGGCGCGCCGCGGACCTTCGAGGACGTGGCGGCCGGCATCGCGGCCGTGGCGGCGTTGACACCCGGCGCCGGCGCTCCGGTGCTGGTCGGGCACTCGGCGGGCGGCCACCTCGCGCTGCTCGCCGCGGCCCGGCCCGGCACCCCGGTCGCCCGGGTGCTGGCCGTCTCGCCGGTCGCCGACCTGGCCCGCGCCCATGAGCTGGGCCTCAGCGACGGGGCGGTGGCGGAGCTGCTCGGACCGGAGCCCGGCCTGGCGGAACGCCTGGCCGCCGCCGACCCGGTCCGCCATCCACCGGCCGGCGTCCCGGTGACGATCCTGCACGGCACCGACGACCCGGACGTCCCCCCGGAGCTCTCCCGCCGGTACGCCGCGGCGCACCCCGGCAGCACCGAGCTGCGCGAGCTGCCGGGCGTCGGGCACTACGCCCCGGTGACACCGGGCACCCCGGCCTGCGCCACCCTGTGCGGGTTGCTGCCCGGGCCCGTTCCGCGGTGATCCCCGGCACCGCGCCGACCAGGTAGTACTTGAGACGGACCCCGGCAGATCCCCATTGGTGGGGACGCCCGGCGGTCCGTCTCTGCTTACCGTTGTCTGCGTGAACGAGAAGACCCAGTCGCAGAGCACCCTGCGCTCAGAGGCCCGGATAGCTCATGGTGCGCTGCATCGGCTGCGCCAGGACCTGTTCGTCGACGCCTTCGCCTTCCGCCCGATGCCGCCGCTGGAGGACGCCAAGGTGAACCGGTGGGTCCCGTGGCTGCCGGAACGGCTGCGGCACTGGGCGCGCTGGCTGCCGCACCTCTTCGTCAGCGGTTTCTCGGGGCTGGTCTTCCTGGCGAGCCTCACCATGTACCACGGCGTCGGGCCGGTGGCGGACGTCCTGGCCGCCGGCTTCAGCCTGCTGATCGCCGCCGCGCCGGCGATCACGCTCTTCCGGCCGGTGGGCGCCTTCTGGCTGTCGCTGAGTGCCTTCGGGGTGTCGGTGTTCGCCACCGCGGCGTTCTCCCCCTTCGCCAACTACTTCGCCGCCGCCCCCTTCGCGACCCTGATCGCCACGATGGTCCTCGTGGTGCTGCGCACCCGCCCGCGGCTGGCGGTGGAGATGTGGCTGGTCACCTTCTCGCTGGCGGCCGTGCTGACGGCGCTCACCGGCGGCGACCCGGGCGATGTGCCGCCGACGGCGGTCTTCGCCGGAGTGGTGCTGATCTCCGCCGCCGCGGTCCGTGCCTGGCGCGAGGAGCGCCGGCAGGTCGTCGAGACGCAGACCGTGACCGCCGAGGAGCGGTCCCGGCGCACGCTGCTGGAGGAGCGCGCCCTGATCGCCCGTGAGCTGCACGACGTGGTGGCCCACCACATGTCCGTGATCGCCATCCAGGCCGAGGCGGCCCCGTACCGGGTCGAGAACACCCCGCCCGAGCTCGCCACGTCCTTCGCCACCATCCGCGAGAACGCCGTCGCCGCGCTCACCGAGCTCCGCCGCATCCTGGGCGTGGTCCGTTCCGAGGACCCGGACGCGTTCAGGGAGGTCGACCCGGAGGCCCCGCAGCCGACCCTGGCCAGCCTCGATGCGTTGCTGGACAGCGTCCGCGGCGCCGGCCTGACCGTCGAGGCGGTGATCGTCGGTGCGCCGCGTCCGCTGCCGCAGGGCGTGGAGCTCTCCGCGTACCGGATCGTGCAGGAGGCGCTGAGCAACACGCTGCGCCATGCGCCGGGTGCCGACGCCCGGGTGGAGATCTCCTACGTGCTCGGCGGGCTCGGCCTGCGGATCGTCAACGGCGCCCCGAGCCGGCTGGCCAAGCCCTCCCCGGGCGCGGGACATGGTGTGCTGGGCATGCGCGAGCGGGTGCAGATGCTGGGCGGCGAGATGACCGCCGACCACACCGAGGACGGCGGCTTCGAGGTCGCGGCGTTCATCCCGGTCGCCCCGTCCGAGACCACCGCCAAGGGAGGTGCGGCATGATCCGGGTGCTGATCGTCGACGACCAGGTGATGGTCCGCGAAGGGTTCTCCGTCCTGCTCAACGCCATGCCGGACATCGAGGTCGTCGGGGAGGCCGTGGACGGCCGCCAGGCGGTGCGGAAGGTCGCGGAGCTCAAGCCCGATGTCGTCCTGATGGACATCCGCATGCCGGAGATGAACGGTCTGGACGCGACCCGCGAGATCGTCGCCGCCGACGCGGACGCCAAGGTCCTGGTCCTGACCACCTTCGATCTGGACGAGTACGTCTACCAGGCGCTGCGCGCCGGGGCCAGCGGCTTCCTGCTGAAGGACGCCTCGGCCGGCCAGCTCGCCGAGGGCGTGCGGATCGTCGCCTCCGGCGAGGCCCTGCTGGCCCCGACCGTCACCAAGCGCCTGATCTCCGAGTTCTCCCGGCTGGGGACGCCCCGCGCGCCCGCCCAGGAGCGCATCGCCGATCTGACGGAACGCGAGACCGAGGTACTGGTGCTGGTCGCCCAGGGCCTGTCGAACGGAGAGATCGCGGCCCATCTCGTCGTCGCCGAATCGACGGTGAAGACGCACGTCAGCCGCATCCTGGTGAAGCTCGGCCTGCGCGACCGCACGCAGGCGGCGGTGTTCGCGTACGAGGCGCGGCTGGTGACACCCGGCGCCTGACCCCACCGCGATCCACAGCCTGTGGACACGAGTACGCCGCCGGAGTCCGCTACAGCTCCGGCGGCGTACGGCTGTGGGGGTGTTTCACGTGAAACGGCGGCGTACGTCGGCGGGTTGGTGTTTCACGTGAAACGGCGGCCTACGCCCGCGGGTGGCCGTTTCACGTGAAACCGCCGGGCGGGATCAGCCGATGTCCCGCCGGCGGAAGCCGGCCAGGCCGGCGGCGAGGAAGACGGCGGAGAGGGCCAGCAGCCAGACGAACGGGGCCGCGGTGGCCTCCGTGCCCGGGAGCTTGGGCAGGTGGCCGTAGGGCGAAAGGTCCATGGCCCACTGGGGGAACTTCAGCGCCGGGCCGATCCAGCCGAGCGCCAGGCAGCCGCCGACCACCGCCCACACGGCCGTGGTGGCCCGGGGCAGCAGCCCGAAGGCCAGCACCGCCAGGCCGGTGAGCGTCCAGACCGCCGGGACCTGGGCGAGCGCCGCGGCCAGCACCGGCCCCACCCGGCCCAGGTCGCCGACCGAGATGCCGTACGAGACGCCCAGCGCCAGCCCGCCGAAGCCGAGGACGACGGCCGTGCCGGCGTAGGCGACGGCCAGATGGCCGGCGGCCCAGCGGAGCCGGCCCACCGCACCGGCCAGCACCGGTTCGGCCCGGTCGGCGGTCTCCTCGCCGCGCAGCCGGAGCACCGCACCGGCCGCGTAGATCGCGGCGACCATGCCGAGCATGCCGACCATCGTGGCCAGGAAGGCGTCGGTCAGCCGCGCCTGCCCGCCCATCCGCTCGAAGATCTCGCGGGTCTGCTGGTTGCCGCCGACCATGTCGGTCGCGCCCCTCGCGATCCCGCCGAAGACCGCGCCGGCGCACACATAGCCGAGCGTCCAGCCGCCGAGGGTCGTCCGCTGCAGCCGCCAGGCCAGACCGAACGGGCCGGCCAGCGTGCGCGGGGCGACCGCCGGACCGGGCCGGGCGGGCAGGAAGCTCATGCCGAGGTCGCGGCGGGCGGTCAGCGCGTAGGCGGCGGCGACGGTGAGCGCGGTGCCCGCCAGGAAGAGCAGCACCACCCACCAGCGCTCGTCGGCGTACGCCCGCAGGTTCTCCGCCCAGCCGAGCGGTGAGGCCCAGGTGAGCGGGGAGCCGGCGGTGCCGTCGGCGGCATCGCCCGCGCCGCGCAGCGCGAAGGCGAGGCCGAGCACCGCGCCGGACAGCCCCTTGGCCATCCGGGCGCTCTCGGTGAGCTGGGCGGCGATGGCGGCCAGTCCGGCGAAGAGCATGCCGGTGCCGCCGATGGCGAGCCCGAGGGCCAGCGAGCCGGCGGCCGGCCGGCCGGACCGGGCGAGCCCCGCCGCGATCAGCACGACGAGTACGGTGTTGGCGAGCAGCGCCGCCAGCAGGGCCGCGGTCAGTGGTGCCCGGCGGCCCACCATCGCCGCGGACAGCAGCTCCTGACGACCCGTCTCCTCCTCCTCGCGGGTGTGCCGGACGACGATCAGCAGGCTCATCACCGCGGCCAGCACCGCCCCGAACCCGGCCATCCGCCAGGCGATCAGGCCGCCGAGGGAGTCGCTGAAGACGGGGCCGTACAGCGCCCGCAGCGAGCCGTTGGCGGTCATCGAGCCGGCCAGTTCGGCGCGCTCGGCGGAGGTGTCGTAGAGCGCCTCGAAGGACGAGCCCATGCTCGCCACGACCAGGCCGAGGCCGAGCACCCAGGCCGGGATCATCACCCGGTCGCGGCGCAGGGCGAGCCGCAACAGGGCGCCGGTACCGGCCAGTTGGCGGGAGCGGGCGGTGCCGGCGGGCACCGCGGCGGCCACGGCGGTCATCGGGCGACCGCCGTCCGGTCGCGGTCGGCCCCGCCCCGTACGTCGTCCTGGTAGTGCCGCAGGAACAGCTCTTCCAGGGTGGGTGGGGTGCTGGTCAGGCTGCGCACCCCAGAGGTGCCCAGCGACCGCAGCACGGCGTCGAGCTTGTCGGTGTCGACCTGTAGCCGGACCCGGTGTCCCTGGACGTCCAGGTCGTGGACACCGGGGAGCGCGGCCAAACCATTGGGGGGACCCGCCAGTTCGGCCACGATCGACGTGCGGGTCAGGTGCCGCAGCTCGCCGAGCGACCCGGACTCGACCGTCCGCCCCTTGCGGATGATGCTGACCCGGTCGCAGAGCGCCTCGACCTCGGACAGTACGTGGCTGGAGAGCAGTACCGTACGGCCGCGGTCGCGCTCCTCGGCGACGCAGTTCTGGAAGACCTCCTCCATCAACGGGTCGAGCCCGGAGGTCGGTTCGTCGAGGATGAGCAGGTCGACGTCGGAGGCGAAGGCGGCGACCAGGGCGACCTTCTGCCGGTTGCCCTTGGAGTAGGTGCGCCCCTTCTTGGTCGGGTCGAGCTCGAAGCGCTCGATGAGCTCGGCACGGCGCCGCGCGTCCAGTCCGCCGCGCAGCCGCCCGTACAGATCGATGACCTCGCCGCCGGAGAGGTTGCGCCACAGGGTGACATCGCCGGGGACGTAGGCGATGCGGCGGTGCAGCGCAACGGCGTCGTGCCAGGGGTCGCGGTCCAGGAGCCGGACGGTGCCGCGGTCGGCGCGCAGCAGGCCGAGCAGCACGCGGATGGTGGTGGACTTCCCGGCGCCGTTGGGCCCGAGGAAGCCGTGCACCTCGCCGGCCTCGACGGTGAGATCGAGGCCGTCCAGCGCGTGGGTCCGCCCGAAGGCCTTGTGGAGACCGTCCACCCTGATCGCGGGAGCGGGAGCGATTGGCTTGGTCATGCTTTGGAAGCTACGCGTGTTTCACAAATTTGTGAAGTTAAGAAACCGTATAAAGTTGAGCGGGGTGGCGTTGATCAGGGGAGAGGATGCGGACATGAGCAATGCGCGACGTGCGGCCGGTACGGACGGCGGCGACGGGCGGCGGGCTGCCGACCCCCGCGCCCCCCAGGCGATCTCCCAGTTCGTCGAACGGTTCGCGGCCCAGCTGGTGGACGCCGGCATGGCCCGCATGCCGGCCCGCGTCTTCGCCTGCCTGCTCGCCTCCGACTCCGGCGTGCTGACCTCCGCCGAGCTCGGCGAACGGCTCCAGATCAGCCCGGCCGCGGTCTCCGGCGCGGTGCGCTACCTCTCCCAGGTCGACATGATCAGCCGCGAGCGCGAGCCCGGCTCCCGCCGCGACCGCTACCGCGTCCACAGCGACCAGTGGTACGAGGCGCTGACCCGCCGGGAGAACGTGCTCGCCCGCTGGGAGGGCACGCTGCGCGAGGGCGTCGACAGCCTCGGCCCGGACTCCCCGGCCGGCCGCCGGCTCAACGAGACCCTGGTCTTCTTCGCGTTCCTGCAGAAGGAGCTGCCCGTCCTGCTGGACCGCTGGCGCGACCACCGCGACGAACTGCGCGCGGGCTACGACGCCCCGAGGGCTGAGCGCCGCGGCGGCCGGCGGCCACCCGCCTCAGCCTCGCCGCCCGCCCGCTGGGCCCACTACCCGGAGCCTCGGTCCCGCCGCCCGCCCGCTCGACCACTACCCGGAGCCTCGGTCCCGCCGCCCGCCCGCTCGACCACTGCCCGGAGCCTCGGTCCCGACGTCCGCCCCTGGCCCACCGCCCGGAGCCTCGGTCCCGCCGCCCGCCGTTCACCCCCGCCGCCCGCCGTTCACCCCCGCCGCGGCAGCTGCAGTCGCCAGGCCCCCGGTTGCACCGTCCACGTACGGGTCCGCACCGGGCCGCCGACCACCGCGTCCGCCCGGTAGTGGAAGTCCGCGCCGGACACCGTCACGGCCCGCGCCCGGGCCCGTACCGGATGCCCGCCGCCCGGCCAGTGCACCACGACCTCGGCCAGCTCCCCGCCGCCGTCCCGGCCGTCGCCGACACCCTCGCCGCGACCGCTCCCGGCCCCCGGCCACCCCGCCCCGGCCTGCCCGCCCGGCACCACCGACACCCCGCGCACCGGCCGGTCCAGGTCCGCCAGCAGCACCCCGTCCGCCTCGATCCGCAGCCGCTGCCCCGGCACCCGCACGCGCCGGCCGCCCGCCGCCCCGGCCTCCGTACGGGACGACCCCCAGCGCCCGGACGCCGGTGCCAGCAGCGCCAGCGCGGTCCGCGCGGTCCGGGCGGCCGGCCCCCACCACGGCCGGGGCCCGTCGGCGCCCACCACGGCCGGCGACCCGTCCGCCCCGGAAGGCCCCGCGCCCTCCGCGCCCGTCGCGGGCTCCCCGGCGTCCACCGGCCCGGCCGCACCCGGCACGAACACCCGGCGCCCCGGGCCGGCCGCCGCGCGCCGCCCGCCGTTCCGTCCGCCGTCCCGCCCGCACGGGATCCGCAGCCCGCCCAGCACGATCCCACCGCTGTCGTCCGTCAGCAGGTCCATCGCACGCTCCGCACCGTCCAGCACCGTCCGCGCCGCGGCGACGGTGTCCTGCGGGACGCCCAGCGAGCGGCTCAGCGCCACCGCGGCCGGCGCCCCCACCGGGACCATCGACACCGGCACCCCGGCCAGCTCCCGCTCCCTGTGCAGCAGCCCCACGACCCGCAGCAGCGCCCGGTCGTCGCCGATCACCACCGGCCGCCGCTGCCCCCGCCGGGCCAGCGCCCGCGCGAACTCCTCCGGCCCCTCCGGCAGGCAGATCTTCGCCCCCGAACCCCCCGCGCCCGCACACAGCACATCCCGCGCGATCCGGACAGACTCCCCGTCCGTACTGCGCGCGACCGGATCGATGACCACGAGCAGGGGTACCCCCGAACGGAGTCCACGGGAGAGTGCCCAGAAGCCTGCGCCGACACCTCGGTCCTTCCTCAGGTAGCATCTCGGTGCAAGAGCCCCTTGCGCTATTGCGCCAGGGGCTTCGTCTATTCCGGGGCACCGGTTCGACGGCTGCAGCGATGACGGACGCGTGAACACGCAACGCCACGCCATCCACGCACGTTGGACATGCCCCGCCCGGAAGGGGTGTACGCCTGTGCCCGCACTTGTGCTGCTCGGTGCTCAGTGGGGTGATGAGGGCAAGGGGAAGGCCACCGACCTGCTCGGTGGATCCGTCGATTACGTGGTGCGCTACCAGGGCGGCAACAACGCCGGCCACACGGTCGTCGTGGGCGACCAGAAGTACGCGCTGCATCTCCTCCCCTCCGGAATCCTCTCGCCGGGGTGTACCCCGGTCATCGGCAACGGTGTCGTCGTCGACCCGGCGGTCCTGCTCTCCGAGCTGAGCGGACTCAACGAGCGCGGCGTCGACACGTCCAAGCTGCTGCTCAGCGGTAACGCGCACCTGATCACGCCGTACAACATCACCGTCGACAAGGTGACGGAACGGTTCCTCGGCAAGCGGAAGATCGGCACCACCGGCCGCGGCATCGGCCCGACCTACGCCGACAAGATCAACCGCGTCGGCATCCGCGTCCAGGACCTCTACGACGAGTCGATCCTCACGCAGAAGGTCGAGGCGGCGCTCGACGTCAAGAACCAGCTGCTGACCAAGCTCTACAACCGCCGCGCCATCGAGGCCGGCCAGGTCGTCGAGGAGCTGCTGGGCTATGCCGACCAGATCAAGGGCTACGTCGCCGACACCACCCTGATCCTCAACAAGGCCCTCGACGACGACAAGGTCGTCCTCTTCGAGGGCGGCCAGGGCACGCTGCTGGACATCGACCACGGCACGTACCCCTTCGTCACCTCCTCGAACCCGACCGCGGGCGGCGCCTGCACGGGCGCGGGCGTGGGCCCGACGAAGATCAACCGGGTCATCGGCATCCTGAAGGCGTACACCACCCGCGTCGGCGCCGGCCCGTTCCCGACCGAGCTCTTCGACGAGGACGGCGAGGCGCTGCGCCGCATCGGCGGCGAGCGGGGCGTCACCACCGGCCGCGACCGCCGCTGCGGCTGGTTCGACGCGGTCATCGCCCGCTACGCGACCCGCGTGAACGGCCTGACCGACTTCTTCCTCACCAAGCTCGACGTCCTCACCGGCTGGGAGCAGATCCCGGTCTGCGTGGCGTACGAGATCGACGGCAAGCGCGTCGAGGAACTCCCGTACAGCCAGAGCGACTTCCACCACGCGAAGCCGATCTACGAGACGCTGCCCGGCTGGTCCGAGGACATCACCAAGGCGAAGTCCTTCTCCGACCTGCCGAAGAACGCCCAGGCGTACGTCAAGGCACTGGAGGAGATGTCCGGCGCCCCGATCTCCGCCATCGGCGTCGGCCCCGGCCGCGACGAGACGATCGAGATCAACTCGTTCCTGTCATAGGGACCGCTTGCGTCAAGGGCCCGCGCCCGTCTTCCCGACGGATGCGGGCCCTTGTGTTTTCCTGCACTCGAACGGGTGATTCGTCATGAAACGCTTGTCCGGGCCTGGCTATGCCCGGCAATCTGGTTTTCGTCCGGCAAGGAGTGCAGCAGGTGGTTGTGGTCGAGCGCATGCCTCAGGTGGAGGGGACTTCGAGGCGATTACCTCCGCCGCGCCCGAGACCGTCACCGGCTTCCTCCGGCGATGCCCCGGCCTTCAGGTCGGGGTGCGGGTGGTGCCTCTCCATCGCCAGGGTGATGCATCGTCCGGCTGTCGCGGCGGTGGGCGGCCCATAAAATCCAGGGATCTCAACTACCGTACTCACCAACGAGGTTGAGGGCTATGACGACGCAAGTGCAGTCAACTGAAGGGGTCGGGCATGCCCGGTAGACCTATCGTCTGCGGGTGTCGGCGAGTGCTCGCGCCGCGCTGGGTGGCGAGTGGGATCGGTGTCGGTGGGTGTGGAACGAGTGTGTTGCACGCTCGAAGAAGGCCCACGCCGAAGGTGAGAAGTGCGGTCCGGCGCGGCTGGACATGACGCTGACCGAGGCTCGTGCCCGCACGCCGTGGCTGCGCGAGGGCAGCTCGGTTCCTCAGCAGCAGCTCATACGCGACTTCGGCAAGTCCCGCGCCAAAGCGCTCAAGGATTTCAAGGCCCGGTTGCCGATGCGGCAGCGGGCCGGGATGCCCAAGCACAAGAAGAAGCGCGAAGCCTTGCCGACGCTGAATTACACCCGGCGCGGCTTCCGACTCAAGGACGGGCGTCTGCACCTGGCCGGCGGTGTCGTGGTGCGCGTGGTGTGGTCGCGGGACCTGCCCAAGCCGCCGTCCAGTGTCCGCGTGTATCGGGACAGTCTCGGCCACTGGTACTGCTCATTCGTCGTCCCTGTGACTACCGAGGCGCTGCCCGCGACGGGCCGGGACATCGGTATCGACTGGGGCGTGAAGGAGACTGCAACCACCACGTCCGACGACCACGACCTTGCCCATGCGCAGCACGGCAAGACTGCCGCGCAGAAGCTTGCCCGGTATCAGCGCATGATGGCCCGCAGGAAGCCCAAGCACGCGCAGGCCGTATCGAAGGGCTACCGCTCGGCGAAGCGGCAGACCGCCAAGCTTCACAAGAAGATAGCCCGGCAGCGAAGAACTACGTGCGCTGACGGCGCGGGACAGGGGTCGCTTTCTCCCTCTGTCTTTGTGGCCCCGAACGTGGCCGATTCCCGGCGTTGTGGATGCCGAATTCCGTGTGGCGGAACTTGGCGCGGTTGTGGAACGTAGAACCAGCACGCGCACAGCCCGTTCGTCCGCATCCGCACGATCGTCCGTCCCCGTCCCGCCCGCCGAGGAGACCGTGTGATTCCCGCGTTACGAGCCCTCGCCCGCGCCGCCATGGCCGCCCGCCCCGTACCGCTCGCCGACGTCCAGGCACGGGCCGAACTCCTCACCCGCTTCGGACACAGTTATCTCGTCCCGGTCGAGGTCTTCGCCGCCTTGGCCGCCGAATTGACCGACCGGCGCCGGCCCGGTGGTCCGTTCGCCGTGCTGTGCATCAACGGGCGGCGTTGGTTCCGCTATCGCTCGGTCCACTACGACACCCCTGACCTGCGCTTCTTCCACGATCACCGGGCGGGCGGCCGGCCCGGCTACCTGATCCGCGAGCGGCGTTACGAGGACACCGGGGAGCGGCAGTTCGAGATCAAGCTCAAGGGGAGGCGCGGCGAGACGGTCAAGCACCGGCAGCCGCTGCTGCCGGGTGACGAGCCCCTCGGCGCGGCCCCCCGCGGCTTCCTCGCCTCCGTGCTGGACCGTTCGTTCGGCATCGCCGCCCCCGCCGACCTGGGCCACTGTCTGGAGACCGCCTACACCCGGACCACCTTCGTCGCGGACGGCCAGCGCATCACCTGCGACGCGGCGCTGCTCTGCCGGGACCTGACCACCGACCGCACCGTACGGGCCGACGGCGGGCTGGTCCTCGTCGAGACCAGGACCACCGGCCGGCCGACCGCGGCCGACCGGCTGCTGCACGGCCACGGCGTCCGGGCAGCCGACTTCACCAAGTACCTCGGCGGGCTGTCGGCCCTCCGCCCGGAGCTGACCGCCGCGCACTGGCGGCGCGCGGTGCGGACGGCCTTTCCGGCGGCGGGCGGGCGCGCGGTCCCGTAGCTTCCTCCAGACCGTAGACAGTGTGTCCGTGGGCGTGGTGAGCGCCATACAGACTGTCGGTACCGGTGCGCGGATCGTGATCCTTACGCTGGGAGACGTTCGCCGTGCCCATCCCTCGGCGGACCCGAGCGACCCGATCCGAGGTACTGACCGTGACCACGACGCACCCCTCTCCCGCCGCCGATCCCGCCGCCGGGGCGGCGGTCAAGGCCGCCGACCGCGCCCACGTCTTCCACTCCTGGTCCGCGCAGGGCCTGATCGACCCGCTGCCGATCGCCGGCGCCGAGGGGTCGTACTTCTGGGACTACGACGGCAACCGCTACCTCGACTTCTCCTCCCAGCTGGTCAACACCAACATCGGCCACCAGCACCCCAAGGTCGTCGCGGCGATCCAGGAGCAGGCCGGGAAGCTGTGCACGCTCGCGCCCGGGTTCGCCGTGGACGTACGGTCCGAGGCCGCCCGGCTGATCGCCGAGCGGACCCCCGGTGACCTCGACAAGATCTTCTTCACCAACGGCGGCGCCGAGGCCGTGGAGAACGCCGTCCGGATGGCCCGGCTGCACACCGGCCGCGCCAAGGTGCTGTCCGCCTACCGCTCGTACCACGGCGCGACCGCCGCGGCGATCAACCTGACCGGTGACCCGCGCCGCTGGCCCTCCGACACCGCCTCGGCCGGCGTGGTCCACTTCTGGGGCCCGTTCCTGTACCGCTCGCCGTTCCACGCGGAGACCGAGCAGCAGGAGTGCGAGCGCGCGCTGGCGCACCTGGAGCAGACCATCGCCTTCGAGGGGCCGCAGTCGGTCGCCGCGATCATCCTGGAGACCGTCCCGGGCACCGCCGGCATCATGGTCCCGCCGGCCGGCTACCTCGCCGGCGTCCGCGAGATCTGCGACCGCTACGGCATCGTGTTCATCCTCGACGAGGTCATGGCCGGCTTCGGCCGGACCGGCGCGTGGTTCGCCGCCGACCAGTTCGGCGTCACCCCCGACCTGCTCACCTTCGCCAAGGGCGTCAACTCCGGCTACGTCCCGCTGGGCGGTGTCGCGATCAGCGCCGAGATCGCCGCGACCTTCGACACGCGGCCGTACCCGGGCGGACTGACGTACTCCGGCCACCCGCTGGCCTGCGCCTCCGCCATCGCGACGATCAACGCCATGGCCGAGGAGCGGATCGTGGAGAACGCCGCCGAGATCGGCGAGAAGGTCATCGGGCCGGGCCTGCGCGCGATCGCCGAGCGGCACCCGTCCGTCGGCGAGGTCCGCGGCCTGGGCGTCTTCTGGGCCCTTGACCTGGTCAAGAACAAGGAGACCCGCGAGCCGCTGGTGCCGTACAACGCGTCCGGCGCGGCCAACGCCCCGATGGCCGAATTCGCCGCGGCCTGCAAGCGCGGCGGGCTGTGGCCGTTCGTCAACATGAACCGCACCCACGTCGTCCCGGCCTGCACGATCACCGAGGCCGAGGCCAAGGAGGGCCTGACCGCCCTCGACGAGGCGCTGACCGCGGCCGACGCGCACACGCACTGAGGCCCGCCCGCAGTGCTGGGCGCCGACGCGCACACGCACTGAGGCCACGACCCGCAGTGCAGAGCGCCGACGCGCACGCCACCGCCTGAGCGGCCGCCGTGCGGAGCGGCACCCCGCGGCCCTCGCCTATGGTTGGCGGGGGCCGCTGCCACCCGCGGTCAGGGACGGCGAAGGAGACGCACACGATGGCGGCCGGCGGAGACAGCACAGTCATACGTCGCAGCACCCTGCGTCAGCAGATCGCCGACGCCCTGCGCGACGAGGTCCTGGCGGGCCGGCTGCCGTGCGGCCACCCGTTCACCGTCAAGGAGATCGCCGAGCAGTACGGCGTCTCCGCCACCCCGGTCCGCGAGGCGCTGCTCGACCTCTGTGCCCAGGGGCTGCTCGACGTCGAACAGCACCGCGGCTTCAAGGTCCACGCCTTCACCGCCGACGACTTCCGGGCCATGGTCGAGGCCCGCACCCTGGTCATCGAGGGGATCTTCCGCAGCGGCGCCGAGGAGGCGCTCGCCGCCACCCCCGCCGAGGTGCTGATCTCCATCCGGCGCCGCGCCGACGAGGCCGAGCGGGCCGCCCGGGCCGGCGACCTGGACGTGCTCATCGGCTACGACCTGCGGTTCTGGCGCGAGCTCGGCAACATCGTGAACAACGCCTACATCAGCGACTTCCTGGACCGGATCCGGGTCCAGACCTGGATGTACGCGGTGCCGCTGCTGCGCCGCGCCCCCGACCTCACCAACCGCCTCTGGCACGGCCACTGCGCCCTGGCCGACTCCCTGGTCCGGCGCGACCTGTCCACCGCCCAGCGGCTGATCGCCGAGTACAACGCGCACGCCCTGGCACTGGTCCGGTAGCCCGCGATCGTCCTGCGCGCCCGCTCTCGTCGGATGGCGCCGCGGGCACTACGCTGTCCCGACTCGGCCGTAATGGGCCGCACCCGTAGCTGTGCGTGCGCCGGTGTCCCCGTCCCCGACCGGAAGCGAGTCCTCACCCGTGGCATGTGACCTGTGGCTGGTACCCCTCGTCGATGTGCTGTGCCACAGCCCCGACAACCCGTTCTCCGAAGAGATCGCCGCCTACGACAAGGCCCTGACGGAAGCGGGACTGCCACCGGTCCCGGTCTTCAGCTACATGCCGGGCCTGTCCGGGGACGTCGCCCCCATCGCCGGCTTCGACTACGACGCACTGCACTTCCTGCGCCGCGCCTACCTGCTGCGGCTGTGCGGCCTGGAGGTCACCCCGGTCGACGAACTGGGCGGTGACTACGAGCAGTTGCTGGAGATGTTCGAGACCACCGCGCAACAGTCCCACCTGGTCTGGCACTACGACCACGCGGGCGCGTACGTCCCGGTCGACTTCCCGCATCCGCTCGCCAACGACGAACTGCTGGAGGGCGGCGGCCCGTTGGGATCCTCGCACGGTCTGCTGCGGGACCTGGAACTGGTTGCGCCATCCCTGGGTATCGATCCGGCCAATCCGCCGGCCGCGCCGGAGCCGCCGGCCGGGCCGACCTCGCTGGAGGAGCGGGCCGGTGCGGTGCCCCTGGACGACGGCCCGTTCGCCCGGGAGCGCCATGTCTGGCTCGGTCTGCACGCGGCGGCCACCCGCAGCCTGGGCCAGGGCTCGATGATCGTCTTCAGCTGATCCGGAGGGGCGGCGGTTCCGGTGGGGCGCGCCGTGCCGCCGCCCCGTCCGCCGCGTCGCCGCCCCGCCCGCCGTCGCCGTCCCGCCTTCCTCAGCGCGGCGGTTCCGGCGGCCGCTGGCGCGGCATGTTGGGGCGGCCGCGGTGCGGCAGCGCGTACCGGCCGGGGGCCCCGCGTGCTCCTGGCGGGGGGCCGCCCACGGCGTCATGGACTGCGTGGCCCGCGGCACCGGACCGGTGCGGAACTCCGCCATCCAGTCGGCCGTCTCGGCCCGCACCAGCTCCCCGAGGTCCTCGTTGAACCGCCGGAGCAGCCCCAGACAGCGCTCGGCCGCCTCGCCCGCGGTGCCCTCCGTCGGGCCGAGCACCTCGCGCACGCCCTCCGCCGCCCAGTCGAACTGCAGCGCCTCCAGCCGTCGGTGGATCGCCTGCGCGGTCGCCAGGTCCCGCATCCAGCCGGCTGTCACCCCGAAGTAGCGGTCGCAGCCCACGCACACCGCGGCCAGCAGCAGCGACAGGCAGCCCCAGGGCGCCCCGCCCTCCCAGACCGCGGCCAGGTCCAGCAGCGGCAGCACCCCGCCCACCGTGACCCCGGCGGCGGCGCCCAGCCGGAGCGCCCGGGCGCCCCGGCGCTTGGCCAGCCGGTCGTGCAGGTACCAGTCGGCGGCCCGCAGCGCGCCGTCCTCGGTCCAGAGGTAGAGCGCGTCGAGGCGGTCGCCCGGGTCGCCCCAGCCGCCCGCGGGAAGGCCCGCCGGCGACGTCCTGGCGGGCCCGGCCGCGGACGCCGTACCGGCGGAGCGGGCGGCCGTCCTGCGCAGGGGGCCCCTCGGGCTGCATCTCCGGCTGACTCACCCGTGCACTCCCTCTCTGCGCGCTCTACGGAACGGATACCTGCGGTGCCTGCGATGGGACCCCTCCCATGCCTTTCGGGCTGCGGGGAGTACGGGAGGACCGTCGCGCGCCGCCCCCTTCCTACCGCCGAACGGCTGGCCTCAGCTCCAAGATCACGCTATTTCCGCCCAGAAGTGGTGCGAGGTCGGGTAGAGGACGACGGAGGATCTCACCCGAAAGAGGGCCGCCGCGGCGTCGGACGGTTTCCGGTCGGCCCGTCCGCCGTCCGGCCGCCCGGCCCACTCGTCTAGGCTGCGTGTCGTGAAGGTCCTCGTCATCGGCGGCGGCGCCCGCGAACACGCCCTGTGCCGCTCTCTGTCCCTCGACCCCGACGTCACCGCGCTGCACTGCGCCCCCGGCAACGCCGGCATCGCCGAGGTGGCCGAATTGCACCGGGTCGACGCCCTCGACGGCCGGGCCGTCGCCGACCTGGCCGCGAGCCTGGAGGCCGACCTGGTCGTCGTCGGTCCCGAGGCCCCGCTGGTGGCGGGCGTCGCGGACGCGGTCCGCGAGCGCGGCATCCCGGTCTTCGGCCCGTCGGCCGACGCCGCCCAGCTGGAGGGCTCCAAGGCCTTCGCCAAGGACGTGATGGCCGCCGCGGCCGTCCCGACCGCCCGCAGCTACGTCTGCACCACCCCCGAAGAGATCGACGAGGCCCTCGACGCCTTCGGTGCGCCGTACGTGGTCAAGGACGACGGGCTGGCGGCCGGCAAGGGCGTCGTGGTGACCGACGACGTCGACCTGGCCCGCGCCCACGCGCTGGCCTGCGACCGCGTGGTGATCGAGGAGTTCCTCGACGGCCCGGAGGTGTCGCTCTTCGCGATCACCGACGGCGAGACCGTCGTCCCGCTCCAGCCCGCCCAGGACTTCAAGCGCGCCTACGACGGCGACGAGGGCCCCAACACCGGCGGCATGGGCGCGTACAGCCCGCTGCCCTGGGCCGACCCGAAGCTGGTCGACGAGGTCATGGCGAGCGTGCTGCAGCCCACCGTCGACGAGCTGCGCCGCCGCGGCACCCCGTTCTCCGGTCTGCTCTACGCGGGCCTGGCGATCACCTCCCGCGGGGTCCGGGTGATCGAGTTCAACGCCCGCTTCGGCGACCCGGAGACCCAGGTCGTCCTGGCCCGCCTCAGGACGCCGCTCGGCGGCCTGCTGCGGGCCGCCGCCACCGGCAACCTCGCCGCGCTGCCGCCGCTGCGCTGGAGCGACGACGCGGCCGTCACGGTCGTCATCGCGTCCCACAACTACCCGGACACCCCGCGTACCGGCGACGTCATCGAGGGCCTGGCCGAGGTCGCCGCGCAGGACGCCCCGGGCGCCTACGTGCTGCACGCCGGCACCAAGCTCGACGAGGCCGGCGCGGTGCGCAGCGCGGGCGGCCGGGTGCTGTCCGTCACCGCCGCCGGGGCCGACCTCGCCACCGCCCGTGAGCGTGCCTACCGGGCCGTCGGCCGGATCTCCCTGGACGGTTCCCAGCACCGTACGGACATCGCCGCCAAGGCCGCCGCGGAGGCCCCGGGCGCCTGAGACGCCCGCGCCGTGGGCCCGCGCCCCCGGGCACACGGCGCTCCGCCGCAGGTTCCCGGCTTTGCCCAAAGCCATTCCATCGAGTGACCACGCCAGATTCCGGCTGACGAGACGGAGCCCCCCAACTAGGGTGCCGCGCAAGCGTCCTGCGGCCGCCGCGTCCGATACCGGTGCGGTGGCCACGGGGACGTCCGGCAAGTGGCTCACCGGCATTGCGATGTCAGTGGCCGGTGCCAGAGTGGTGGTGAGTGAGCTCGCTCGCACCACAACGCGCAATGTTCGAAGGCGTCCGTCCACTGTTCTCTCCGTCCGGCTCCATCAGGACAGCAGGGGGTGTACAGGCTCGTGGCAAGTCCGGAAACAGGCGTCCTGGCGGCGCGTGCCCGTGCCCTCGCCGTGCTGCGGGTCCGCGGCGCCGCGCTGGCCGTGGCGCTGCTGCCCGCAGCGGTGGCGGTGGTGCTGGCCGTCGGCCGCGCGACCGGCCGTATCGGCGCGGGCTGGGATCCGGCCGGCTGGGTGGCCGGCGGGCTCGCGCTGGTCAGCCTGCTCCTGGCCGCGCTGGTAGGGGCGGTGGTCGCGCGCGCCCGGCCGGCGCTCAGCCCCTCCGTGCCGATCGAAGAGGAATCCGCCCCGGACCTCTACCGCCTCGTCCGTGACCTGGCCGACCGGCTGGAGGTCCCGGCGCCGTCCGCCATAGCCCTCACCCCGGACTGCGACAGCTGGCTGGAGGACCGTACGCACCGCGCGCACGGCCCGCCGCGCGGCGCCGGGGGGCCCGAGCCCGGTGCCGGGCGCCGGTCCGCCGCCCCGGTCCTGGTGATCGGCTCGCCGTTCCTGTGGTGGATGCGGGTCGCCGAGCTGCGCGCCCTGCTCGCCCCCGTGGTGGCCGGCACGGGCCCGTCCGCCCATCCGGACATAGCGGCCGCCCGCCGCTTCATCCGCGGCCTGGACGCCGCCGTCGCGGTCGCCGCCCGGGCCCGGGGCCCGCTGCGCGGCCCCGCCCTCCGCTTCGCCGGCCGGGTGGCCCGGCTGCTGCTCCGCGCCTGCCGCGAACACGCCACGATCATGGAGCGGGCCGTCGCGGCCGCCGCCTCCGAGCGCGCCCAGAGCGTCGACTACGGCCTGCGGATCGTCGCCCAGGAGCAGGTCGGCCTGGCCTACGCGGGCTGGGACCGGCTGCTGACCCGGGTCGCGCTGCCCGCCTGGCGGATGGGCCGCTGGCCGTCCCGCCTGGACGCCGGCGTGGTCTCCGCGCTCACCGAGCTCTCCCGCCGGGACCGCCTCGCCGACGGCTTCGCCTCCCGGCTGGGCGAGCGCCCCGCCTGCGACCTCCTGGAGGAGCCCGGCGCCATCGACCGCGCCGCCTCCCTGCTGGCCGCCCGCCTCTTCCACGGCGGCCCGGCCGAGGCCGGCCCCGACTGGTCACCGGTCGGCTGGAACCAGTACCCGGAAGAGGTCGTGGACCGGAAGTGGCGCCTGGAGGCCGCCCGCCTCCACCGCGTCCTCGACGACCTGCCGGCCCCGGCGCTCGGTCCCGCGCCGGCCACGCCCCCGGTGGAGCCGTCCCCCGCCCCGTCCTTCTCGTACGCCGGCAGCCCGGCCGGTCCGCCCGCGGGCCGCGGCGGCCCGGCGGACCACCGGCCCGGCGACGGGCGCCCCGGCGGCCCGCCGTCCGCGCCCGCGCCGCCGCCGGGCCCGACGCTCGACCGGGTCATCGACCGGCTCGCCCATGACGTGCAGGCCGGCGACCTGGTCGCCGCCCGGCTGGGCGCGGAGGTCGAGCGCGAGGAGCGCGAGGAGGCGGCCCGCCAGGCCGCCCGCGGCAGCCTGGCCGAGGACGCCGCGGTGGGCGTGGCCTGGGGCGACGGCCTGGCCGAGGGCGGCCTGCCGCTCTTCCCGCTGCAACCGCCCCGTACGGGCCGGGAGCTGCTCGCCGACCACGTCACGGCCATGGTCTGCTGCGCCGCCGTGGACACCGCCGGCGCGGTCCCCGGTCTGGACTGGCTCGACGGCCCGGCGCTGCTGGTCGACGGGGCCCGCCGGGCCGACCTGGGCAGCCCGGTCCTCAGCCTGGTCGACGACGGCGACGCGGGCCCGCTCCGCGGCTGGCTGACCACGGTCGGCGTGCGTCCGGAGAAGCCCGTCCGCCTGGTGTGAGCCGGGGCCGTGCAGGGCCCCGCCGCACCGGCTGAATGTTCCCCTCCAGTTCGTGATTCGGAGCCAAGGGCATCTAAATTCACGACGAAGGGTGACGAAGTGAGTGCGTAATGTGATGTGCTGGGGCGCGGCCGGGTTCACCCAGCCGGACGCAACACCGGCCCGATCGGCCGCGGCCGGTGGGGGACGCGGGAGGGGAGTGGAAGATGGCGACGGAACACATCAGGCGCTGGGAATCGGGCGCCCTCGCCCACGCGGTCACGGACCCGTTCGGGCAGGGCCCGCTGCCCTGGCTGCGCGGCAGCGAGAACTACTTCGACTCCGGCCGCATCATCCCCTGGTACGTCGACCCCGCCGTGGCCCAGGGCGATCTGCGGGCGCCCGCGCCCCGCAAGCTCAACGGCCCGCGCACCGCCGATGACGTCCACGGCCAGATCAAGGGCTTCGCCGACACCGGCGCGGTGTCGCCCGGCGAGGCCATCGACTTCCGGGTCTCGGTCGATCCGCCCCAGCCGTTCAGCATCGACGTCTACCGCATCGGCCACTACGCCGGCACCGGCGCCTCCAAGATCACCACCAGCCCCCGGCTGTCCGGCATCGTCCAGCCGCCCCGATGGCCGCCGGCCGCACCGTCTCCTGCCACCACTGGTGGCAGTCCTGGCGCCTCCAGGTCCCCGCGTTCTGGCGGCTCGGCGCCTACGTCGCGGTCCTGACCACCGCCGACGGCTGCCGCTCCCACATCCCCTTCACGGTCCGCGACGACCGCCCCGCCGACCTCCTGCTGCTCCTGCCCGACATCACCTGGCAGGCGTACAACCTCTTCCCCGAGGACGGCCGTACGGGCGCCAGCCTGTACCACGCCTGGGACGAGAAGGGCGCCCTGCTCGGCGAGCAGGACGCCGCCACCACCGTCTCCTTCGACCGCCCCTACGCCGGCGCCGGCCTCCCCCTCCACGTCGGCCACGCCTACGACTTCATCCGCTGGGCCGAGCGCTACGGCTACGACCTCGCCTACGCCGACGCCCGCGACCTGCACGCCGGCCGGGTCGATCCGTCCCGCTACCGCGGCCTGGTCTTCCCCGGCCACGACGAGTACTGGTCGGTCCCCATGCGCCGCACGATCGAGCTGGCCCGGGACACCGGCACCTCCCTGGTCTTCCTCTCCGCCAACACCATGTACTGGCAGGTCGAGCTCGCCCCGTCCCCCTCGGGCAGCCCCGATTCCCTGCTCACCTGCCGAAAACGCCAGGGCCCCGGCCGCCCCGCCCTGTGGCGCGAGCTCGGCGACCCCGAGCAGCGGCTGATGGGCATCCAGTACGCCGGCCGGGTCCCCGAGCCGGCCCCGATGATCGTCCGCAACGGCGACCACTGGCTCTGGGAGGCCACCGGCGCCCACGAAGGCGACGAGCTCCCCGGCCTGGTCGCCGGCGAGGCCGACCGCTACTTCCCGCGCACCAGCCTCCCCGACCACACCCGCCGCATCCTGCTCGCGCACTCCCCGTACCGCGACGGCGAAGGCACCCGCCGCCACCAGGAGACCTCCCTCTACCGCGCCCCCAGCGGCGCCCTGGTCTTCGCCTCCGGCACCTTCGCCTGGTCCCCCGCCCTGGACCGCCCCGGCCACGTCGACGAACGCGTCCAGCGCGCCACCGCCAACCTCCTCGACCGGATCTGCAAACGAGACTAGGAGCCGCGCTGCGCCGGACCACGCGCCCCGTACGCGGCCGGGCGGGCCCGAAGGCCCGCCCCGCGCGGGGTCCGTGGTCGTCTCAGGCGTCCTCCGCCCTGGTGGTGGGCAGCAGCTCGCGGATGTCGTGCGGCAGCGAGTGGCTCAGCCGCTCCATCAGTTCCGGGGCCAGCGCGGCGTCCAGCACCTCGAAGACCGCCGCCGCCTCCTGGAGGGCCGCCTGCTCGGAGACCCCGCCGCGCCAGGCGACCCGTGCGGCGAAAACCGTGAGGTCGAAGCGCTCGCCGTCGCCCGGAGGGGCCGCCCCGCCCCGTTCCGCCGAAGGTCCGGTGGAACCCCCGGCCTGCTGTGGCTCCCGGGTCAGATGGCCCGCCAATTCGTGCGGCAACTGCGCCGCGACGTGCCGGGCCAGCCCGGAGGGCACCCGCTCGGCCACCGTCTCCAGCGTCGAACGAACCGCTCGTTCCGCCGCCCCCCGGTCCGGCAGTGAGGCGCGCTCCTGCACCAGAGCGAGGAACTCGTGATGCTGCATGGTTCTGCCTCCCTTCCCAGCCGTCGCCTACCCGGCGTCCGCGCCACCCATCGCGGGCGGGGTGGACCTTCGGGAGGAATAGCCGCTTCCGCGTGGCCCGTACCGCCGCCGCCCCGCAATCCACCTCAAGAGCTCAACCCGCCGTCCGCCCGCCCCACCCGAGAGGACACCCCTTCCTCCCGCCCCTTTCTTCCGTGTTTGTCGTCACGGAACGCCGGGAACCCAACGACAGATCCCGACCCACGGCCGACTTCTGGAGGCATCTCATGGCGGAGTCCGGGCCCGTGAGCGACACGCTCTGGGACGAGTTCCACGCCCTGGTCAATATGACCTCGCGCGAGCTGCGGGACTGGCTGAGCACCGACGCGGCGGGCGAGGAGACCGAGGAGGTCCCCGACCGGGCCGGCAAGCGCACCGGCCGCCGGGTCCTGGGAATCCTGGGCAAGCGCCGCACCGACCTCACGGAGGACGACGTACGGATCATGGAGCAGGTCTGCGACACCGTCCGTTCCCAGCGGGACGCCTCCCGCGACCCCCGGGCCGGCGGCGACTCCTGGCGTCACGGCCTGATGAGCATGGGCCACGACCCCCTCAAGCCGGCCTAGGCGAGCACCCCCACCCCTGCGACAGCGACGTACCTCGGCGTACGGGAGAATCGGTACGACTCCTGGATCAACCTACGCGGAGGAAGCGTGTCCGGTTTTGTAGAAAAGCCTGAGCCCGTGGAGGTCCCGGGGCTCACCCACCTCCACACCGGCAAGGTGCGCGACCTCTACCAGAACGCCGCCGGTGAACTGATCATGGTCGCCAGCGACCGCCTGTCCGCCTACGACTGGGTGCTGCCCAGCGAGATCCCCGACAAGGGCCGGGTGCTCACCCAGCTCTCCCTGTGGTGGTTCGACCAGCTCTCGGACCTGGCCGCCGACCACGTGCTGTCCACCGAGCTCCCGCCCGGCGCCCCGGCCGACTGGGCCGGCCGCACCCTGGTCTGCAAGTCGCTGCGCATGGTCCCCGTCGAGTGCGTGGCCCGCGGCTACCTCGCCGGCTCCGGCCTCGTCGAGTACCGCGACACCCGTACGGTCTGCGGCCTGGCGCTCCCCGAGGGCCTGGACGACGGCTCCGAGCTCCCCGCGCCGATCTTCACCCCCGCGACGAAGGCCGCGGTCGGCGACCACGACGAGAACGTCTCCTACGAGGAGATCGCCCACCAGGTCGGCGCCGAGACCGCGGCCCAGCTCCGCCAGCTCACCCTGGCCGTCTACGCCCGGGCCCGCGACATCGCCCGCGAACGCGGACTGATCCTGGCGGACACCAAGTTCGAGTTCGGCTTCGACGGCGACACCCTCATCCTGGCCGACGAGGTCCTCACCCCGGACTCCTCCCGCTACTGGCCCGCCGACCAGTGGCAGCCCGGCCGCCCCCAGCCGTCCTTCGACAAGCAGTACGTCCGCGACTGGCTGACCTCGCCCACCTCCGGCTGGGACCGGCACGGCGAGCAGCCGCCGCCCGCCCTCCCGCAGGAAGTCATCGAGCGCACCCGCGCCAAGTACATCGAGGCGTACGAGCGCCTCACCGGCCTGAGCTGGTCGTAACGGCCGCCGGACGCCCGGCCGGACACAAAAGGAGAGAGCCCCCGGTCACCGACCGGGGGCTCTCCCTTTCGTGGAGCGGACGACGAGGCTCGAACTCGCGACCTCAACCTTGGCAAGGTTGCGCTCTACCAACTGAGCTACGTCCGCATGCTCCGTGCCGAGCTCCTGTTTCCAGTCGCCTACCGCGCGGTGCGGGCTCCACTATAGCCAACCCCGAGGGCTAGCCGGGACCGCCACCGCAGGACGTATCACCCTCGCCCGGCTCCCACCGGAACCGAGGGCGGCCGACGCGCACCGGCTCCCCGCGCCGGCGGAACACCGGGGACTCGACTTCTTGACCGCCAACTCCCGGCCGGCGAAACCGTTTCCGCCGGGAAGGCCCGAAGAACGGTCCGGACCTTCTCGCCGGTCATGCCCGGAACCCGGAAAACGATCTGCGGGCCGACCCGCCCTCTCGATCACTTGGCTCCGTGACATCCGTCACGCCAATTCCCGCAGATCACGATTCCGGGCGGCGGTGGGAAATGCAGAAGGCCCCGGTCACAAGGACCGGGCCTTCATTCTGAGCGGACGACGAGGCTCGAACTCGCGACCTCAACCTTGGCAAGGTTGCGCTCTACCAACTGAGCTACGTCCGCAGGCATCCACTCGGCTTTCACCGGTGGCGCGACAGCTACTCTACCTGATCCAAAGGACTGGTCGAGACTGTCAGAGCGGGTGACAGGGATTGCACACTGCGCCTCCCCCTTGGAAAGGGGGCGCTCTACTACTGAGCTACACCCGCGTGACTCCTCGGGGCCCGGCCTTTCGGCCTCGCCCCTCGGCGTGCTCCAGACTCTAGCTGATCAGTAGGGGTGCTGTGCAAGTCGGCTGCGCCCGGGCCGGCGGACGCCGGCAAGTCGGTTAGTGGTTCGCCGCGTTGAAGGCCTCGTAGACCTTCTTGGGGATCCGGCCGCGCGGCGGGACGTCCATCTGGTGCGAGCGGGCCCAGGCGCGGACGGCGGCCGGGTCGGGGTTCACCGCGGTCCGGGTGTAGGCCTTGCCGGACTTGGCCCGCTTGCGGCCGGCCTCGACGAAGGGAGCGAGGGCACCGCGCAGTTTCTTCGCATTGGCGGGATTGAGGTCGATCTCGTACGACTTCCCGTCCAATCCGAAGGCGACCGTCTCTGCGGCTTCTCCTCCGTCGATGTCATCGGAGAGCGTTACTACTACGCGCTGCGCCACGGATATCGGTCCTTTCGTGGAGCGACCCCGTGTTGACGTGGGGTGATGCTCCGGATCCGGCTGATTGGGATCAATGCTTTTTCATTTGTACAGCGATGGGCATTGCATTGTGAAGCCCAGTTAATTTCGTCAGCGTGTCTTCCCGCAATCCAGCCTCCGGATCTTTTCGAGGATTTTTCCTTGGGGCACTCCGCCCGATACCGCACCGTGATCGGGCAGGCGGGATATCTATGCGCGTAGATTTTCGAACACGGTACTGTGAGGGCACCGCCTTACGCACCACACCACCGGGAGTGCCAGTGGCACGCGTCGTCGTCGACGTCATGCTCAAGCCGGAGATCCTCGACCCGCAGGGGCAGGCGGTGCAGCGCGCACTGCCTCGTCTGGGTTTCGAAGGGATCGCCGATGTCCGTCAGGGCAAGCGTTTCGAACTAGAGGTGGAGGGACCGGTCGATGAGGCCGCCCTCGCCCGGGTCCACGAGATGGCCGGAACGTTCCTCGCCAACACCGTCATCGAAGACTTCACCGTGCGGGTCGAGTCATGACCTCGCGTATCGGTGTGATCACTTTCCCCGGCACGCTCGATGACCGCGACACCCAGCGCGCGGTCGGTCTGGCGGGCGCCGAGGCGGTGCCGTTGTGGCACCGTGACAAGGACCTCAAGCAGGTCGACGCCGTGGTCCTGCCCGGCGGGTTTTCCTACGGCGATTACCTGCGCGCCGGGGCGATCTCGCGCTTTTCGCCGGTCATGGAGACCGTCATCGAGCAGGCGAAGGCCGGGCTTCCGGTCCTGGGTATCTGCAACGGGTTCCAGGTGCTGACCGAGACGCATCTGCTGCCGGGCGCGATGCTGCGCAACAACCATCTGCACTTCATCTGCCGCGATCAGAGGCTGCGGGTGGAGAACGCCACCACGGCGTGGACCGCGGACTACGAGGCGGGGCAGGAGATCTCCATCCCGCTGAAGAACATCGACGGTCGGTACACCGCCGACGAGCGCACGCTGGATGAGCTGGAGGCGGAGGGCCGGGTGGTCTTCCGTTATCTGGACGGCAACCCCAATGGTTCGCTGCGTGACATTGCCGGCATCACGAATGCGGCGGGCAATGTGGTGGGCCTGATGCCGCACCCCGAGCACGCGGTGGAGCCGCTGATCGGGACGGGCCGGACCGACGGCCTGGGATTCTTCACCTCGATCCTGAAGAAGCTGGTGGGCGCCTGATGACTCTGGACACTGTCAAGCACGCCACCGAGACCCCCGAATCAGCCCAGCCCTGGGCAGAGTTGGGTCTGAAGGAGGACGAGTACGCGCGGATCCGCGAGATCCTGGGCCGCCGCCCCACCGGGGCGGAGCTGGCGATGTACTCGGTGATGTGGTCCGAGCACTGCTCGTACAAGTCCAGCAAGGTGCATCTGAAGCAGTTCGGGGAGAAGGCGCCCGAGAACGATGCGCTGCTGGTCGGTATCGGGGAGAACGCCGGCGTGGTCGATGTGGGCCAGGGGTATGCGGTGACCTTCAAGGTCGAGTCGCACAACCACCCCTCCTACATCGAGCCCTACCAGGGCGCGGCCACGGGTGTGGGCGGCATCGTCCGCGACATCCTGGCGATGGGGGCTCGTCCGGTGGCGGTGGTCGATCCGCTGCGGTTCGGTGCGGCCGATCACCCCGACACCAAGCGTGTGCTGCCCGGTGTGGTGGCCGGGATCGGTGGTTACGGCAACTGCCTGGGGCTGCCCAACATCGGTGGTGAGGTCGTCTTCGATGCCTGCTACCAGGGCAATCCGCTGGTCAATGCCGGTTGTATCGGTGTGATGAAGCACGAGGACATCCACCTGGCCAAGGCCTCCGGCGCGGGCAACAAGGTCATCCTCTACGGTGCCCGCACCGGCGGCGACGGCATCGGCGGCGTCTCCGTGCTCGCCTCGGAGACCTTCGATGACAGCAAGCCGACCAAGCGGCCCGCGGTGCAGGTCGGTGACCCGTTCCAGGAGAAGCTGCTCATCGAGTGCACCCTGGAGATCTTTAAGGAGAAGCTGGTCGCCGGCATCCAGGACCTGGGCGGCGCCGGACTGTCCTGCGCCACCAGCGAGCTGGCGTCGGCCGGCTCGGGCGGTATGCGGGTCGAGCTGGACTCCGTTCCGCTGCGCGATGCGACGCTCTCTCCTGAGGAGATCCTCATGAGTGAGTCGCAGGAGCGGATGTGCGCGATCGTCGAGCCGCAGCACGTCGAGCGGTTCATGGAGATCTGCGAGAAGTGGGACGTGATCGCCACCGTCATCGGTGAGGTCACCGACGGCGAACGCCTGGAGATCTTCTGGCACGGCGAGCAGATCGTCGACGTCCCCCCGCGCACCGTCGCCCACGAAGGCCCGGTCTACCACCGGCCGTACGAGCGCCCGTCCTGGCAGGACGCGCTGCAGGCCGACGACGCGGGCAAACTCGCCCGGCCCACCACCTCGGCGGAGCTGAAGGACCAGGTCCTGCAGCTCGTGGCGTCCCCGAACCAGGCGTCCAAGGCGTGGATCACCGACCAGTACGACCGTTTCGTCCAGGGCAACACGGTCCTCGCGCAGCCGGAGGACGCGGGCATGGTGCGGATCGACGCCGACACCAACCTGGGTGTCGCGCTGGCCACGGACGGCAACGGCCGCTACGCGAAGCTGGACCCGTACGCGGGCGCGCAGCTCGCCCTCGCCGAGGCCTACCGCAATGTGGCGGCCGCCGGTGCCAAGCCGCTGGCCGTCTCGGACTGCCTGAACTTCGGTTCGCCCGAGGACCCGGCCGTCATGTGGCAGTTCGCCGAGGCCACCCGTGGTCTGGCGGATGCCTGCCAGACCCTGGGCACCCCGGTGACCGGCGGCAATGTCTCCCTCTACAACCAGACCGGGGAGACGGCGATCCACCCGACGCCGGTCGTCGCCGTGCTGGGTGTGATCGACGACGTCACGCGCCGCACGCCGATCGGGTTCGCCGAGGAAGGGCAGCTGATCTACCTGCTCGGTGACACCCGTGAGGAGTTCGGTGGTTCGGCCTGGTCGCAGGTCATCCACGAGCACCTCGGCGGTCTGCCCCCGCAGGTGGATCTGGAGCGGGAGCGGCTGTTGGCCGAGATCCTGATCTCCGCCTCCCGCGACGGCATGATCGACGCCGCCCACGACCTGTCCGACGGCGGACTGATCCAGGCGCTGACCGAGTCCTGCCTGCGCGGCGGGACCGGTGCCCGGCTCGTCGTGCCCGACGGGCTGGACGCGTTCACCTTCCTGTTCAGCGAGTCGGCGGGCCGTGCGGTCGTCGCCGTGCCGCGGAGCGAGGAAGTCCGCTTCACCGACATGTGCACCGTCCGGGGCCTGCCGGCCACCCGCATCGGTGTCGTCGACGGCGAAGAGATCGACGTCCAGGGCGAGTTCAGCATCCCGCTCAGCGAACTGCGCACCGCCCATGAGGGCACCATCCCGGGGCTGATTGCCTGACGCCCCGTCCCGGGCCCCGTTCGCCGGTGGCCCGGTTCCTTCCCGGCCGGAACGGCCCGCCAGTACGTCTGGCGGGCCGTTCCGCGTCTGTGCGGGCGTCGGCTCGGGGGCGATCCGCGCCGCGGGCGGTTGTCAGTGCTGCCGCTTACGCTGATCGCATGTCTCCTGCCGCCCGGAAGTCGCGCTCCCGCCAGTACGACGAGAAGAAGACCCGCGCCGCCGTCCTCGCGCAGTTCGCGCACGTCCGCGCGGCCGTGGGTGAGCTGACGGCTGATCAGTTCGCCCGGCCGACCCGGCTGGGCGACTGGACGGTGCGGGAGCTCGTGGCGCATCTGGCGCTGGCGGTCGGCAGCGTGCCGCGTGCGCTCGCGCTGCCCGCTCCGCCGCAGGTGACGACCGCCCTGCTGGACTGGCCGTTCGCCACCGCGCCGCTCGCCCCCGGGATCGACGCGGACACCCGCGCGCTGGCGTCCGGCACCGACGCCGTGGAGCTGCTGGCGCGCACCGCGGCGGAGTTCGAGCAGGCCCTGCCGCCGGAGGGTGCGGAGCGCCTGGTGGCCGCCCGGCCCGGCGCGATGCGGCTGGCCGACTACCTGGTCACCCGCTGCGTCGAGCTCGTCGTGCACACGGACGACCTGGCCGCGGCGACCGGCGCGGAGATCCCGTACGACCGCCAGGCACTGGCCACCACGACGCGGCTGCTGGCCGATGCGCTGGCCGTCAAGGCCCCCGGCGGGTCGGTCGAGGTCCGGGTCCCGCCGTTCGCCGTGGTGCAGTGCGTCGAGGGCCCCCGGCACACCCGCGGCACCCCGCCGAACGTCGTCGAGACCGACCCGCTGACCTGGATACGCCTGGCCACCGGCCGGACGACCTGGGACGCGGAGCTGGCCGCCGCGGCGGTCAGCGCCAGCGGCGAGCGGGCCGGCCTCGGCGAGCACCTGCCGGTGATGGCCTGACGGCCGCGGAGCTTCCGGAGCGGCCGGCGCAGGCACGAGGCGGCCGGTCAGCCCTTCGGATACGGCAGCAGCGTGGCGTCCACCGCCTCCCAGGCCGCCCGCAGCTCGCCCAGCAGCTGCCGTTCGTCCGGCGCCTTGTCGGCCTGCTCGCGGGGGTCGCCGACGATGTGGAAGAGCTGGTCCTTGCCGCTCTTCCCGCGGTAGTACTTCCAGTCACCGCGCCGCAGCGCCCGCTCGCCGCGCACCCGCCAGAACAGGTCGCGCTCGGCGATCCGCTCGCCGCGCAGCAGATAGCCGGCCAGGCTCGTACCGTCCAGCGGGTACCCGCGGTCCGGCCGGGCGCCGGCGAGCTCCAGCAGCGTGGCCGTCCAGTCCGGGGTGAACACCGGCTCGTGGCTGACCTGGCCGGGGCGCAGCCGGGCCGGCCAGCGCACGATGGTCGGCACCCGGATGCCGCCCTCCTGGAGCGACGCCTTGTTCCCGGACAGCGGCCAGTTGTACGACCAGCGCTCGCCGCCGTTGTCGCTGGCGAAGAAGACCAGGGTGTCCTCCTCCTGGCCGGAGCGGCGGAGCGCGGCGAGCACCTCGCCGATCGAGCGGTCGAGGTCCTCGACCATCTCGCGGTACTTCTCCAGCGAGCCGCCGTCCTGGTGCCAGAGCGCGCCCGGCTCGCCCGCCTCGATCCGGCGGACGATCTTCGCGCTCTCCTCCTCGTCGCCGTCGGCGATCCACGGCCAGTGCGGGGTGGTGAAGTTGAGGTTCAGCAGCCAGGGCTTGTCATGGTCGCGCTCGACGTAGTCGACCGCCCGCTCGGTGATGATCCGGGTGTAGTAGCGCAGGTCCTTGTATGCGGCGTCGCCCTCGTAGAGGTCGTACTCCCCGGCCAGCCCCAGCTTCGAGTAGTACTCCAGCGCCCCGCCGAAGTTGCCGAAGAAGGTCTCCCAGCCCGACTGGGTGGGGCTGTGGTCCGGCAGGTAGCCGCAGTGCCACTTGCCGATCAGCGCCGTCGCGTAGCCGGCGGTGCGCAGCAGCGAGGCGAGGGTGGGGTGGTGCGGGTCCAGGCCCACGCTCTTGTCCGCGATCGGCTCGGCGAGCCCGCCCTTCGTACGGCCCGGATACCGGCCGGTGTAGAGGGAGAAGCGGGTGGGCGAGCAGGTGGCGGAGCCGGCGTAGGCGTGGGTGAAGCGGACGCCCTGGCGCGCCAGCCGGTCCAGGTGCGGCGTACGGATGTGGGGCGAGCCGTACGAGGAGAGGTCGGCCCAGCCCAGGTCGTCGCCCAGGATGAAGAGGATGTTGGGGCGCCGGGAATGCCGGCCGGGCGCGGCACGGAACGCCTCCTCGGCGAACGGGGCGGCCGCCGCGGCGGGGGTCGCGCCGGCCACCGGGGCGACGGCGCCCAGCCCGCCCACGGCGGCCGCGGCACCGGCGCCGGCGAGCCCGCCGAAGGCGCGCCGCGAGAGGCCGGTCGGCGGGACGGGGGCGGACGGATCAGCGGAATCGGGGGAGTTGGGCGACATATCGGGCGCCGCGGAGGCGCGGGTGGGATCGACGGACGGCATGGGGTCGGCTCTCCAGAGTGGTCGTCTCGGGGCGGGGCGCGGCGCGCGGGCCCCCGGGGACGGCGGCGGGCGGAGAGGCGTCGCGTATCTCACACCGGAACGCCGGGGCGCCCGTACGGCAGGTGGTGCGTACGGGACTGAAGCGACATTCCGGTGGGTGGCAGGTAGGGCGACGGCGTGGCGAAAGGCCAGCTCA
This sequence comes from Streptomyces endophytica, assembly GCF_026153355.1. Lineage (GTDB taxonomy): Bacteria > Actinomycetota > Actinomycetes > Streptomycetales > Streptomycetaceae > Streptomyces > Streptomyces endophytica. The sequence continues at coordinate 2,273,434 of NZ_CP110636.1, forward strand.
GTGGGGTGGCCCGGGAAATTCGCGGGGCCCGTCGTCACCCGCAGCTACGCTGCTGGTGCTCAGCGACAGATCGCGCTCGCGACGCGACCGAGGTCGACGTGGCGGCGGCGCACCAGGCGCTGCGCGGAGCGGGGCGCCCGGCAACACACCAGGTGCGCCAAGGGCTGCGGGGTCTGCATGGGCAGAAATCCTGTCCGCGTGGCCGTGACCACGTCAAGCACGCTTCATGTCCCGTTCATGCACTCATCCAGATCCGCGGCCATCCCCGGTTCGGATGAATCCGCGACCTGCCCTAGACTCGGGGGCGTGCCACGTGGTGACGGACGACTCAACCACGACCTGCTCCCCGGTGAGAAGGGCCCCCAGGACGCTTGCGGCGTCTTCGGTGTCTGGGCTCCGGGTGAAGAGGTCGCCAAACTCACCTATTTCGGGCTGTATGCGCTGCAGCACCGTGGACAGGAGTCCGCGGGCATCGCGGTGAGCAACGGCTCCCAGATCCTCGTCTTCAAGGACATGGGCCTGGTGTCCCAGGTCTTCGACGAGACTTCCCTCGGCTCCCTCCAGGGCCACATCGCCGTGGGCCATGCCCGCTACTCCACCACCGGTGCCTCGGTGTGGGAGAACGCCCAGCCGACGTTCCGCGCCACCGCGCACGGTTCCATCGCGCTCGGCCACAACGGCAACCTGGTCAACACCGCCGAGCTGGCCGAGATGGTCGCCGCGCTGCCCCGCGAGGGCGGCCGCGCGACCCAGGTCGCGGCGACCAACGACACCGACCTGGTGACCGCGCTGCTCGCCGGCCAGGTCGACGAGGACGGCAAGCCGCTGACCGTCGAGGAGGCCGCGCCGCGCGTCCTGCCCAAGGTCATGGGCGCCTTCTCGCTCTGCTTCATGGACGAGCACACGCTCTACGCCGCCCGCGACCCGCAGGGCATCCGCCCGCTGGTCCTCGGCCGGCTGGAGCGCGGCTGGGTGCTGGCCTCCGAGACCGCCGCCCTGGACATCGTCGGCGCCAGCTTCATCCGGGAGATCGAGCCCGGCGAGATGGTCGCCATCGACGAGGACGGCCTGCGCAGCAGCCGGTTCGCCGAGGCCCGCCCCAAGGGCTGTGTCTTCGAGTACGTCTACCTCGCCCGCCCGGACACCGACATCGCCGGCCGCAACGTCTACCTCTCCCGCGTGGAGATGGGCCGCAAGCTGGCCGCCGAGGCGCCCGCCGACGCGGACCTGGTGATAGCGACACCGGAGTCCGGCACCCCCGCCGCGGTCGGCTACGCCGAGGCCAGCGGCATCCCCTACGGCTCCGGCCTGGTCAAGAACTCCTACGTCGGCCGGACCTTCATCCAGCCCTCGCAGACCATCCGCCAGCTCGGCATCCGCCTCAAGCTCAACCCGCTCAAGGAAGTCATCCGCGGCAAGCGGCTGGTCGTCGTCGACGACTCGATCGTCCGCGGCAACACCCAGCGGGCGCTGGTGCGGATGCTGCGCGAGGCCGGTGCGGCCGAGGTCCACATCCGGATCTCCTCGCCGCCCATCAAGTGGCCGTGCTTCTTCGGCATCGACTTCGCCACCCGCGCGGAGCTGATCGCCAACGGGCTGAGCGTGGAGGAGATCGGCAAGTCGCTGGGCGCCGATTCGCTCGCGTACATCTCCATCGACGGCATGATCGAGGCGACCACGATCGCCAAGCCGAACCTGTGCCGCGCCTGCTTCGACGGCGAGTACCCGATGGAGCTGCCCGACCCGGAGCTGCTGGGCAAGCACCTCCTGGAGTCGGAGACCGCGGCACCGACGAAGTCCGACGTGGACGGCGTCCAGACGCTCACCGCCGGGGTCGGCGGGGCCGACGCGCTGCGTCGCCCGTAGAGCTCGTACACACACGACACGAAAGTTCTCAGCCATGTCCGCTGAACCTTCCGGCGCCAGCTACGCGAGCGCGGGCGTCGACATCGAAGCCGGCGACCGCGCCGTGGACCTGATGAAGGAGTGGGTGAAGAAGGCCACCCGCCCCGAGGTCGTCGGTGGGCTCGGGGGCTTCGCCGGCCTCTTCGACGCCTCCGTCCTCAAGCGCTACGAACGCCCGCTGCTGGCCTCGGCCACCGACGGCGTGGGCACCAAGGTCGACATCGCCCGCAAGATGGGCGTCTACGACACCATCGGCCACGACCTCGTCGGCATGGTCGTCGACGACCTGGTCGTGTGCGGCGCCGAGCCGCTGTTCATGACCGACTACATCTGCGTCGGCAAGGTCTACCCGGAGCGGGTCGCGGCGATCGTCAAGGGCATCGCCGAGGGCTGCGTGCTGGCCGGCTGCGCGCTGGTCGGCGGCGAGACCGCCGAACACCCGGGCCTGCTGGGCGCGGACGAGTTCGACGTGGCCGGCGCCGGCACGGGCGTCGTCGAGGCGGACCGGCTGCTGGGCGCCGATCGCATCCGTACGGGCGACGCGGTGATCGCGATGGCCTCGTCCGGACTTCACTCGAACGGGTACTCCCTGGTCCGGCACGTCCTCTTCGACCGGGCCGGGATGGCCCTCGACCAGGAAGTCGCCGAGTTCGGCCGGACGCTGGGCGAGGAGCTCCTGGAGCCCACGAAGATCTACTCGCTGGACTGCCTGGCGCTGACCCGCACGACCGAGGTCCACGCCTTCTCGCACATCACCGGCGGCGGACTGGCCAACAACCTCGCCCGGGTCATCCCGGACGGACTGCACGCCACCGTCGACCGCGCGACCTGGACGCCGGGCCCGGTCTTCGACCTCGTCGGCACGGCCGGCTCGGTCGAGCGCCTGGAGCTGGAGAAGACCCTGAACATGGGCGTCGGCATGATCGCCGTCGTCCCGCAGGAGTCGGTGGACGTGGCGCTGACCACGCTCGCCGACCGCGGGGTGGACGCCTGGGTCAGCGGTGAGATCGTCGAGCGCGGCGACCACGCCGACGCGGTGACCCTGACCGGTGACTACGCCGCCTGAGCGGACCGGCCGCCGCACCGGGACCCACCGGTGCGGCCGCCGCTGCGGCGCACCTCCGGTGGACCGGTACGGCCGGTTCCCGACGGGCCGGCGCCCGGACGCTCTCGTTCCGGGCAGCACAAAACCCGGCCCGGGCAATGCCCAGGACCGGGTCCGTGATGCTGCTAGCGGGTGCCGCGAGCGCGCAGAACGTCAAGCACGACGACGCTGCTGTGAGGAGTCGCCCTCATCCTCGTCATCGTCGTCGTTGTACAGCTCTGCGTACCGTGCGTACGGGTCGTCTTCGGCATCCTCGAACGGCTCCGCGTTCGGAGGCTGCTGGCTCGACGGTGCCGTACTTGCACCCAGCTCGCTGGCCAGTGCTGAGAGATCCGTCCCACCGCTGTTGTACTTCAGCTGGCGGGCGACCTTTGTCTGCTTGGCCTTGGCCCGGCCGCGCCCCATGGGTCGACCCCCTCAGTGACGGGGCTCGATGGCCCCAGAGTCTTGACACGCGTTCATGGATCAGAGCGGGCTCTCGACAGAGAGACCGGCCCGTAGAGCTTTAACGGTACCTGCTTCCGCGGCCATACGGTACGTCGCCCGCATCACCCGCCGCTCGGCACGACCCGCAGGGTGCCCCGTCCCCGCTGGTCAACTGCGATTTTAACCTGTCCCGTACGGCGACCCGCCGACGGGTGGTGAGGGATGTCTCCCCGACCGGCCGTGGCGGGCCGCGCAAGGTGGTGTTTCCGGCCGCCCTGGCCGGAACCTTCGGTCAGCTCCTCCGCGCCTCCGCCATCCGCTGCTCGGCCAGCCGGTCGGCGGCCGCCGCCGGCGGGATACCGTCCGCCTTCGCACGAGCGAATATCGCCAGCGTGGTGTCGAAGATCTTCGCCGCCTTGGTCTTGCAGCGGTCGAAGTCGAAGCCGTGCAGTTCGTCGGCCACCTGGATGACGCCGCCGGCGTTCACGACGTAGTCGGGGGCGTAGAGGATGCCGCGGTCGGAGAGGTCCTTCTCGACACCGGGGTGCGCGAGCTGGTTGTTGGCCGCGCCGCACACCACCTTCGCGGTGAGCACCGGCACCGAGTCGTCGCTGAGCGCCCCGCCCAGGGCGCACGGCGCGTACACGTCCAGGCCCTCGGTGCGGATCAGCGCCTCGGTGTCCGCGACCGCGGTGACCTGCGGGTGCTCGGCGCGGACCCGCGCCACCGCGTCGGCGCGGACGTCCGTGATCACGACCTCGGCACCGTCCTTGAGGAGGTGCTCGACGAGGAGGTGGCCGACCTTGCCCACGCCGGCGATGCCCACCTTGCGGCCGCGCAGCGTCGGATCGCCCCAGAGGGTTTGCGCCGAGGCGCGCATGCCCTGGAAGACGCCGTACGCGGTCAGGACGGAGGAGTCGCCGGCGCCGCCGTTGGCGGGGGAGCGGCCGGTGGTCCACTTGTTCGTGCGGGCGACCACGTCCATGTCGGCGACGTACGTGCCGACGTCGCAGGCGGTGACGTAGCGGCCCCCGAGCGAGGCCACGAACCGGCCGTAGGCGAGCAGGAGTTCCTCGGTCTTGATCAGATCGGGGTCGCCGATGATCACGGCCTTGCCGCCGCCGTGGTCCAGCCCGGCGAGGGCGTTCTTGTAGGACATGCCGCGCGACAGGTTCAGGGCGTCCAGCACGGCCTCCTCCTCGGAGGCGTAGGCGTGGAAGCGGGTGCCGCCGAGCGCGGGACCCAGCGCGGTGCTGTGGATGGCGATCACTGCCTTCAGGCCACTGGCCCGGTCCTGGCAGAGAACGACCTGCTCATGGCCCCCTTGTTCCGATCGGAACAGGGTGTGCAGAACGCCGCCGTCGGTGCCGGCGGGGGCCGGACGTACGTCAGTCACGGTGGTGACTCCCATAAGTCGCGAAGGACGCCCTCCTACGGGTGGGGAGGGCCGGTTGGGAAGAGCGTAAGACCTGCGGCGGCGGTTGATCGGTCAGGTGCCGAGGATCACCCTCTCCCGGGGGACGGACGTGGGACGATCTGGTCGTATCGCAGGCCGGTCGGAGGCCCTCGGGCGTGTCGGGCACGCCGTGCGGCGGGTCCTCGGGCGGTGGACTTCCTCGTAAGGAGCGGGTGTGGCCCTGGCGTCATCGGTGCAGGTCCCGTACATGGCATACCTGCGGGTCTACGAGCCGCTGGCAGCGTTCCCCGAGCCGGAGCGCTCCCACTGGGCGCGCTACGCCAAGCGGGAGGACACCCCCACCGCCCAGGACGAGCAGCGCCGGGCGCTGGCCGACCTGCTGCCGACCCCGCCGGTGCCGGTCCCGGTCCACGAGAGCGCGGACGCCTTCGTCGCGGTGGTGAACGAGGTCGTGTGCGTCTGCCCCTGGCGCACCCGGCTGCGCGGCTGGCAGGCCCTGGAGGGGCTGGAGGAGCTGCTGCCGGCGGCGGTGCTCGACGCGGCGCTGCCCCCGGTGGTGCGCCGGCAGGCTGCCACCGACTACGAGCGGTGGCGCGAACGCAACCCCGACGCCCGGCCGTGGATCCGCGGCGCGACCTGGCACGTCCCGGTCCGCTGGTTCGTCCTCTTCGACGACGCCGAGCGGGAGTACACGGAGGGTGACCAGGGGGCCGTGCTGCGTTACCGCACGCCGATGGTGCAGGCCAGGCGGCGGGTCGCGCGCGGATTGCGGACGCTGCGGAGCGCCCTGGAAGAGGGCCGCTGATCGACGGCCTGGTAGATGTGGGGCGCTGGCTCGAGGAATTCCACCCACGCTCGCTCGTGGAGCTGGACTACGGAGGGCTGGTGCACGCGGTGCCCGAGGGGCAGCTCGCCGAGGACCGTTCCGCCGCCGAGGTGGCGGAGGGACTGGCGGCGCTGCGCGAGGGGGACGGCGAGCGGGCCGGTGCCGCGTACGAGAAGCTCTCCCAGCGGTGGCGCGCGGTCCGCGAACGTCAGTTCTCGAGCTGACCGCCCGAACGCTTTCCCGAGTTCACGGTGCTGTCGTACGGTGCTCGCTTCACGGTGGTCGGGCGGTAAGGGACGTAGGTCCTTAACCGGGCGATTGCCTCAAGCGTGACCTAAAGCACTGACTTCGGGTCTTGCTAGCAAGCCTCTTCCTCGTGCCAAAATAGGACAAGGAGCCCGACCCGGGCTCCTTCCGTCCAACTAAGGGCGGATAGATCGGTATTGCGGTCCTTGAGGGGTCTCGTGGCGGCTGAGCCCGTTGTGACTGATCGTCACGGCGGTGTGACTGTCCGCTATGGCACGGTCCATCGGCATCCGCCGAGGTTGAACACCTGAGAGGGCAATTCCATCGGTTTGGCCGACGTGGCTGGACAGATGGTGTAGTTGTAGTGCCGAGGACAAGCCGTTCGTCCTATAACCGACTCGGCCCGCGTCCGCCATTTCGGGCAACGTGGGTCAAGGTGCAGAATTTAGAGGAAAGAACCGTGATGGTTCGGTTCTCCCGAGGAGGCCGCTCATGACCGCTCGCACCCCTGACGCCGAGCCGCTGCTGACCCCTGCCGAGGTTGCCACGATGTTCCGTGTCGACCCCAAGACGGTCACCCGCTGGGCCAAGGCAGGCAAGCTCACGTCCATCCGCACGCTCGGAGGGCATCGGCGTTACCGCGAGGCTGAGGTCCGCGCACTGCTGGCGGGTATTCCGCAGCAGCGCAGCGAGGCCTGAAAAGCCGCGTAGCCAGGCCGTTTTCGGGGCCCCCAACCCGAAAACGCCCACTTCGCGCACCAGGCTCGACCTGCTCCACCACGCTTCACACAGCTTCATACGACGCGGCGCCTGACCCAACAGGCCCACACCCGCTCCACCTGGGTACGTCACCGATCGCGCTGGACTCCGCCGGGTCCAGCGCGATTTTTTTTGTGTACGGCCGCTCCAGGGCCGGTCAGGAGGCTCGGGCCACCTGGCGCCGGGGCCGGCGCCCGGCGGCGCGCACGGTGCCTTCAGGGGCCCTCCGGGGGCCTTCAGGAGTGACTCCGGGAAAGGGCATTCGATGCGCCTGGAGGGTGGTGCAATTGCACATATTAAATTGACCCGTTGTAGGGCGGGTGTAAGTTCCCTACCCGGCGAAACTTGTTCGGTGACTCCCGTCACACGGCGCGCTGCTTGTAGCGATCCGCCCGCTGCGGTAGGGGAGTTGCCCCCTACCGCGAGGTCCTTCCACTCCCCACACTGCCACCGGACAAGACGTCGTGCAGGCGCCCTTGGTCACCGCGGCGCGGGACTTTTGTCCTCGGCCGCCGGCGGCTCGCTGACGGCCGGCGCGGGGGCCGGGGCGGGAGCGGGTGCGGACGGCGGCGTGGCGGGCCCGGAGCGGGCCGTGTGCGGCTCCATGGCGAGCCGCAGCAGCTGATGGCAGATGGGGCAGTGCCGCGTCAGATGGCGGTAGCCCGTGGCCGCGGCCAGATGGGCTCGCAACAGCGCCCTGGTTTCGTGTCGTACCGCAGTCGTCATCGCGCATACCTCCCCGGCCCCCACAACCTCCCCAAGTGAGTACCGGCGCCAGGAGGTCCCGTCAATACAGCGGGCAGCAAAGCAGTCACCCCCCGCAGCCGACGGCGCGCGAACGGCGGCAGCGGCGGGCGGGCACCGGACCGGCGCACGGCACGCGGCGGACGGCGGACATGCACGGCGCCCGCGAACGTGGCACGCGAACGCGGAACGGCCCGCATCGAAGAAGGATGATGCGGGCCGAACAGCTGCGGTCCTGAGGGGATTTGCGGTCTCCGGTGGCGGCTGCGCCGCGGGCGCGGCCTCTCCGGACAGCAGTACGGCCCGCATCCCCAGGGGATACGGGCCGTAAAAAAGCGGTCCTGACGGGATTTGAACCCGCGGCCTCCACCTTGACAGGGTGGCGAGCACTCCAAACTGCTCCACAGGACCTTGCGTTTCGCTTTCCGCTTGCGGCGGGCTGCGAAGCAAGACTGTACAGCAGGTCAGGGGGTGCGGTCGAACTCGATGCCGGTGCCCGCCCTTCAGGCGGGCACCGCCGCGTCCACCGCCTTCATGATCCGCTTGTCGGAGACCGGGTACGCGGTGCCCAGGGCGTGCGCGAAGTAGCTGACCCGGAGCTCCTCGATCATCCAGCGGATCTCGCGGGCCTCGGCCGGCACCGCACGGCCCGGCGGGAACTGCTCCAGCAGCCAGGCGTATTCGTCCTGCATCTCCTTCACCTTCGCCATGCGGGTGCGGTCCCGCTCGGCGTTGGTCGGCAGCTGCGTCAGACGGCGGTCGACGGCGATCAGATAGCGCATCAGGTCCGGCAGCCGCTTGGCGCCGTGCGCGGTCACGAAGCCGGGCTTGATGAGCTGTGCCAGCTGCTCCTTGACGTCCGCCAGCGACGGCAGCAGCGAGGGGAAGGACGTCTCCTTCAGCCGGCGCTCACACGCCTGCCAGGCGGCCAGCACCTCCTGCACCTGCTGGATCGTCCGCAGCGTGACGTCCACCAGGTCGGACCGGACGGCGTCGAACAGCTTGCGGAAGGACTCCTCGTCCCACGCCGGGCCGCCCCGCGCCGCGATCAGGCGGTCCGCGGCGGCGGTCACGCAGTCGTCGAAGAGCGCCCCGATCGAGCCGTGCGGATTGCGGGACAGCGCGAGCTTCTGCTGGTTGCTCAGCTTGTCCTGGGCGAACTTGGCGGGGTTGGAGGGGATGTTGAGCAGGATGAGGCGGCGGGTGCCCGCCCACATCGCCGACTGCTGCGCGGCCTCGGTGTCGAAGATCCGGACCGCGACGCTGCCGCCCTCGTCCACCAGCGCCGGATACGCCTTCAGCGGCTGGCCCGCCCGCCGGGTCTCGACCGTGCGCGGCAGCGCGCCGATCGTCCAGGACGTGAGGCCGGTGCGCTGCTCCACGCCGGCCGGCGCCGCCTCGTCGGCCGCGGCCCGCCGCCCTTGCGGGCCCGGCCGGGCCGTTCGGCGGCCTGCTCGAAGGCCTTGGAGATGGCCTCCTGGGTCTTCGGCTTGAGCTTGTGCCGCAGCGCCTCCAGGTCCTTGGCCTCGGCGAGCTTGCGCCGCCGCTCGTCGACCACCCGGAAGGTGATCTTGAGGTGGTCGGGAACCTTGGCCACGTCGAAGTCCGCCGGGTCGACGGGCACGCCCACCATCCGCTGCAGCCCGGCGGCCAGCGAGGCCGTCAGGGAGCCCTGCAGCGGCACCGTGGAGTCCAGGAAGCGGGCCGCGAAGTTCGGCGCCGGCACGTAGTTGCGCCGGATCGGCTTGGGCAGCGACCGGATCAGCTCCGTCACCAGCTGCTCGCGCAGGCCCGGGATCTGCCAGTCGAAGCCGTCGGAGGCGACCTGGTTGAGGACCTGCAGCGGGATGTGGACGGTCACGCCGTCCGCGTCCGCGCCCGGCTCGAACTGGTACGTGACCTTGAACTTCAGCTTTCCCTGCCGCCAGGAATCCGGGTAGTCGTCCTTCGTGACGGCCTCGGCGGATTCGTTGATGAGCATCGAGTGCTCGAAGTTCAGCAGCTCCGGCTCGTCCCGGCGCTTGGTCTTCCACCAGGAGTCGAAGTGGGCACCGGAGACGACGTGGTCGGGGACCCGCCGGTCGTAGAAGTCGAAGAGCGTCTCGTCGTCCACGAGGATGTCGCGGCGCCGGGCGCGGTGCTCCAACTCCTCGACCTCGCCGAGGAGTTTGCGGTTGTCATGGAAGAACTGGTGGTGGGTGCGCCAATCGCCCTCCACCAGGGCGTTGCGGATGAACAGCTCGCGCGAGGTCTCCGGATCGATCCGGCCGTAGTTGACCTTGCGCTGGGCGACGATCGGCACGCCGTAGAGCGTGACCCGCTCGTAAGCCATCACCGCGGCCATCTTCTGTTCCCAGTGCGGCTCGCTGTACGTGCGCTTGACCAGGTGCTGGGCGAGCGGCTCGATCCACTCCGGCTCGACCTTCGCGTTCACCCGCGCCCACAGCCGGGAGGTCTCGACCAGCTCGGCGGACATCACCCAGCGCGGGGGCTTCTTGAAGAGCGCGGAGCCGGGGAAGACCGCGAACTTGGCGCTCCGGGCGCCGAGGTACTCGTTCTTGGCGGTCCCCTCCTTCCCGCCCTCCAGCCCTGCGTTCTTCAGGCCGATGTGCGAAAGCAAACCAGCGAGGAGGGAGGTGTGGATGTGGTCCGGTGCCGCGTCCTCCTCGCTCAGATGGATCCCCATCGTCTTGGCGACCGTGCGCAGCTGGGAGTAGATGTCCTGCCACTCGCGTATCCGCAGGTAGTTCAGGAACTCGTTGCGGCACATCCGGCGGAAGGCCGACGAGGACAGCTCCCTCTGCTGCTCGCGCACATAGCGCCAGAGGTTCAGGAACGCCAGGAAGTCGCTGGTCTCGTCCTTGAAGCGGGCGTGCTGCTGATCGGCCTGCTGCTGCTTGTCGGAGGGCCGCTCGCGCGGGTCCTGGATGGACAGCGCGGCCGCGATGACCATGACCTCGCGGACGCAGCCGTTGCGGTCCGCCTCCAGCACCATCCGCGCCAGCCGCGGGTCGACCGGCAGCTGGGACAGCTTGCGCCCGGTCTGCGTGAGCCGCTTCTTCGGGTCCTTCTGCCGCGGATCGAGCGCGCCGAGCTCTTCGAGGAGCTGCACGCCGTCCTTGATGTTGCGGCGGTCCGGCGGATCGATGAACGGGAACTTCTCGATGTCACCGAGGCCGGCCGCGGTCATCTGCAGGATGACGGAGGCCAGGTTCGTCCGGAGGATCTCCGCGTCGGTGAACTCGGGACGGGAGAGGAAGTCGTCCTCGGAGTACAGCCGGATGCAGATGCCGTCGCTGGTCCGGCCGCAGCGGCCCTTGCGCTGGTTGGCGCTGGCCTGCGAGACCGGCTCGATGGGCAGCCGCTGGACCTTGGTGCGGTAGCTGTAGCGGGAGATCCGGGCCATGCCCGGGTCGATGACGTACCGGATGCCCGGCACGGTCAGCGAGGTCTCGGCGACGTTCGTGGCCAGCACGATCCGCCGGCCGGTATGGCGCTGGAAGACGCGGTGCTGCTCGGCGTGCGACAGCCGGGCGTACAGCGGCAGGACCTCGGTCTGCGGCAGCTGCTTCTTGTTGAGCGCGTCCGCCGTGTCGCGGATCTCCCGCTCGCCGGAGAGGAAGACCAGGATGTCGCCCGGCCCCTCCGCCTGCAGCTCGTCCACCGCGTCGCAGATCGCGGTGATCTGGTCGCGGTCCGCGTCCTGGCCGCCTTCTTCCAGCAGCGGGCGGTAGCGCACCTCCACCGGGTACGTACGGCCGGACACCTCGACGATCGGCGCGCCGGGGGCCGCGTCGCCGTCGTCCGCGGTGGCGTCCGCCGCCCCGACCGTGGCGAACGAGCCGAAGTGCCGCGCGAACCGCTCCGGATCGATGGTCGCGGAGGTGATCACGACCTTCAGGTCGGGGCGCCGGGGCAGCAGCTGCGCCAGATAGCCGAGGATGAAGTCGATGTTGAGGCTGCGCTCGTGCGCCTCGTCGATGATGATCGTGTCGTACTGGCGCAGCTCGCGGTCGGTCTGGATCTCGGCGAGCAGGATGCCGTCCGTCATCAGCTTGACGAGGGTGTCGGCGCCGACCTGGTCGGTGAAGCGGACCTTCCAGCCGACCACCTCGCCCAGCGGGGTCTTCAGCTCCTCCGCGACGCGTTCGGCGACCGTACGGGCCGCGATCCGGCGCGGCTGGGTGTGCCCGATCAGACCGCGCACGCCCCGGCCGAGCTCCAGGCAGATCTTCGGGATCTGGGTCGTCTTGCCGGAACCGGTCTCGCCGGCCACGATCACGACCTGGTGGTCGCGGATCGCCGCGAGGATGTCGTCCTTCTTCTGGCTGACCGGCAGCTCTTCCGGATACGTGATCTCCGGGAGCGCGGCCCGCCGCTGGGCGACCCGCAGCTCGGCCTCGTCGATGCCGTCGGCGATCTCGGCGAGCACGGCCGCCCGGGCTTCGGGCTTACGGATCCGGCGCGCGCCGTCGAGCCGGCGCCCCAGCCGCTGCGCGTCGCGCAGCATCAGCTCGGGCAGGCGTGCGCTCAGCGCGGGGAGGGTGGGAGCAGCGGTGCCGGGCGGGGTGGAGGAGATGCCGTCGGGCAGGGCGGAGGCAGGCTGACTGGACATACGTCCCCCAGGATCTCACCTCGGGTGAAGGACTGGCGAACCATTTGCCGGCCCGGCCGGGTGCCCGCCCGCATGCGGCCTCTTGTACGGGAATGTCTGACATCAGTGGCTTAGCGTGTGCGCATGTCCGACGATCGCGGCGACCCCGGCCCCCAGGGCGAACCCGACGCGTCCCACCAGGAGGGACCCCACCAGGACGCCCCGCCCCCGCACGGTGTCCACGGCCGGCCGCGGACCGGCGCGGAGAAGTGGGCCGCCTACAAGAGGTCCCCGTTCTTCCCCGCCACCGTGCTGGTCTTCATCCTCGCCGCGGCCGCCGGCCTCTTCGCCGGCTCGTACACCTACGCCATGGCCAACCCGGCGCCGCGGCACATCCCCACCGCGGTGGTCGGCTCCCCCTCCGCCCCGCAGGTGAAGGCGTTCGCCGTAGGGATGGAGAAGGACCTGCACGCCTCGCTCCGGCTGACCGAGTACCCCTCGTACGGCGCGGCCCGCGCGGCCATCGACGACCAGCGCGAGTTCGCGGTCCTGCGCGCGCACGGACGCGGTGTCGAACTGGACGTCTCCGGCGCCTCGGGCGCCACGGTGGCCCAGCTGCTGGCCGAATCCGGCGCCCGGGTCGGCCGGGCGACCGGCGTGGACGTCCGCATCCGGGACATCACCCCGCTCCAGAAGGGCGACCCGCGCGGTCTCGCCCTCTTCTACATCTCCCTGGCCGCGGTGATCATCGGCTTCGTCGGCGCGATCCAGCTCAGCGTGCACGCCCGGGCCCTCAACCCGGCCGAGCGGACCGCCTGCACGATCGTCTACGCGCTCCTCGGCGCGTTCGCCATCGCGGCGGTGGTCGACTGGTGGCTGGGCGCCCTGCGGCTGCCGTTCCTGGAGTCCTGGCTGATCCTGGCCCTGACCATGTTCACCTCCGGCATGGTCTTCACCATGTTCAACACCCTCATCGGGCGCTGGGCCATGATCCCGACCTGGGGCCTGATGGTGCTGCTGGGCAACCCCTCCTCCGGCGGCGCGGTCTCCTGGCCGCTGCTGCCGTCCGTCCTCGGCCACATCGGCCGCTGGCTCCCGCCGGGCGCCTCGGTCAACGCCCAGCACACCGCGGTCTACTTCGGCGGCCACCAGCACGCCTTCCCGTCCCTCGTGCTGGCCGGCTGGTCGGTGCTCTCCTGCACGGTCTTCTGGGTCTGGCGCCACCGCCACCCGGGCGGCCGCGAGACCGGCGCGGCCCATGCGGCGGACGGCTGAGCGGCGGAGGGCTGCGGAACGGATTCTGCCGGGTGGTGGAACGACGAAGGCCCCGGTTCGGGGAACCGGGGCCTTCGTCCAATGGGTGTGGCTGGGGCCGGGGTCGAACCGGCGACCTATCGCTTTTCAGGCGATCGCTCGTACCAACTGAGCTACCCAGCCGCAGCGGTCCTGACGGGATTTGAACCCGCGGCCTCCACCTTGACAGGGTGGCGAGCACTCCAAACTGCTCCACAGGACCTTGCATTGCGTGAAAGCGGCCTGAACCATTCTCACACACGGTAATGCGTGCCCCAACGGGATTCGAACCCGTGCTACCGCCTTGAAAGGGCGGCGTCCTGGGCCACTAGACGATGAGGGCTGGTGGCCTCCTTGGCGTCGTTACCGGCGCCGTCGGGGACGTGAGAAGCATATGGGATGGGAGGACCGTTCGCCAAAACGGTTTACCCGGAGCCGTCGGAAGGGGTCCTGGTCGGCCGCGAAAAAGGCCCCGGTGAGCGGCCGGCCGACGGCCCGGCGTGCGGGCCGGACGGGTGAGCGGAGCGGGTCGGCGCCGGCGTGGCGCCGGGCTGGTTCTCCCGCGGGAGGTGGCGGCTGACCTCGGCGCGGGACAGGCCCAGCCCGCCCAGGGTGATCTCGTCCCACGCCTGCAGCCGTTTGGTCCTGCGGTCCAGATAGAGCACCGACGCCTGGACCGGGGCGGGCTTCCTGTTCTGCACCGCGCGCAGCCCGCCGCCACCGGTGGAGCCCTCGACCATCAGCCGGGTGCCCCCGGGCAGCGTGGTGTTCTCGCGGTGGTGGATGTGGCCGGCCAGCGCCAGCGGGACCAGCCCGTCGGTCTCCGCCGCGGCGGCCGGGTTGTGCGCCAGCGCGAGGTCGACCGGCGTCCCGGCCAGCCGCTCGGTGCGCAGCACGTCGGCGAGCCGGCGGCCGGCGGCTCGCTCGGCGCCGTCCCCGGCCGCCACGACCGAGCGGTCCGGGGTGAACTGCGGGTCGCCGGTGCCCGCGATCCGCACCCCGGCGACCCGGACCACCCGGCCGTTGTCGAGGACGGTGACGTGCCGGCGGCCGGACAGGTAGCTCTGCGTGGTGCGCGAGTCGTGGTTGCCGCGCACCCACACGTAGGGCGCGCCGAGCGTGGACGCCGCGTCGAGGAAGTGGTTCTCGGCGGCCGAGCCGTGGTCCATGGTGTCGCCGGTGTCGACGATCACGTTGATCCGGTACTGCTTCACCAGGGAGGCGATGATCTGCCAGCTCGCCGGGTTCAGATGGATGTCGGAGACGTGCAGGACGCGGAGGGTGCTGGGGTCGGGCTGGTACGCCGGCAGCGTCGAGGTGGCGTCGTAGAGCTTGGTGACGTTGGTGACCAGCCGGGCCAACTCCTTCTGGTACACGTCGAATTCGCTGACGATGTTGCGCGCGTTGCCGACCACGGACGGGGCCGAGGACAGCAGTCCGGAGAACTTCGGCTCCAGGACGGAGTCCGGGTTCCAGGTGGCGTACGCGGTGCCGGCGGAGGCGCCGAGCAGGGCGAGCGCCAGGCCGCCGGCGGCCAGCGCGCGGCGCGGGCGGCGGTAGACGACCAGGCCCAGCGCGGTGGCGCCGGCGGCCACGGCGAGGCAGGAGTGCACCGCCAGCCCGAGGGCGCCGCGGGTGACGTCATGGGCGACCTCGTCCTGCAGGCCGGCGAACCGTTCGGGGTGGGAGACCAGCGCCTGCGAGCGGACCGGGTCCAGCCGGTCGACGTCGACGTCGAGCCGCAGCGGCGCGTAGTGGCTGCTCAGCTCCAGGTCGCCGAGCGGTGCGACGTCGATCCGGGTCCCGCCGGTCAATGAGGGGCGCAGGGCCATGCTGGTGTCCATCGGGCCGACGGGGGCGTGCACGGTGCCGATGAGGATCAGCCCCAGCCAGGAGCCGAGCGCGGCCACGGCTATCAGGCCGAGCGAACGGGCCAGCGGGCGCGGCGGGTCGAGGGGGCCGACGGCGGGTTCCGTACGGCACAAGCGGGAGGGGCGGCGGACGGCTCCGGGCGGCGGGGATACGCCGCGCGGCCGGTCCCGGCCCGGACGCCACGGCGGGCGGAACGGGCGGGGAAGCCACCGGAGCAGGGGGTTTCGCGGTGGGTCGGGGGCCGATGTCCGGGAGCGCTCAGCACGGGCCATTGGCCCCGTATGCCCGGAGGCGGCGGCCGTCAATCAGGGTGCGGCGACTCGAGTGGTGGTGCGGGATTTCGGGCGGGCGGCGACGATCGGAGGCGGGGAACGGTGGCGGAGAATGGTGGTGTGCTGGAAATGACGCGCGAGGAGTTCGAGGAACTGGTCGCCGAGGCGCTGGACCGGATCCCGCCGGAGCTCACCCGGCTGATGGACAACGTGGCGGTCTTCGTCGAGGACGAGCCGCCGGCCGACGAACCCGAGCTGCTCGGGCTGTACGAGGGGACGCCGCTGACCGACCGGGGCGAGTGGTACGCGGGCGTGCTGCCGGACCGGATCACGATCTACCGGGGGCCGACACTCCGGATGTGCGCGACGCGTGAGGACGTGGTCGCCGAGGCGGAGGTGACGGTCGTTCACGAGATCGCGCACCACTTCGGCATCGACGACGCCCGGCTGCATTCGCTCGGCTACGGCTGAGTCGCGGCGGCGCCCCGGCGTGATCGGCGGCGCGGGGCGCGTGTCCTCAAGCGGGGGGCGGGAGTTGGGCAGGGCGTCCGTGCCGCCGTCCCTGCGCTCCGGATCCGGAGGTCCCGCCGTGCGCCCGAGCCCTTACCGCCCCTCACCGTCCCCGACACCGCCGTCCGCCCCCGTGGTGGCGCGGCCACCGGAGCCACCGGTGCCGTCGCCGCAGCCGCCCGCAGTGCAGCCGTGCGCCTCCCGGTCGCCGGCCGCGCAGCCGTCCGTCCCGCGGTCGCCGGCCGGCCGGGCGCTGTCCCGGGTCGCCGTCGCCGCCGCGACCGTCACCGCGCTGGCCGCGTCCCTGGCCGGCTGCATGAGCGTCAGCGACCCGGGGGAGCCCAAGCCGTCCGGCGGCGCCGCGCGGCACGACGGCAAGGGCGCGCGGCCCGGACCCGGCGGGCCGACCGCCGACGGGCGCGGCGCCGGAGCGCGGCAGCTGGGCCGCAACGGCGGGGCCCGCCCGGCCGACGGGGACGAGAAGCCGGGCAAGAAGTCGAAGTCCGCCAAGCCGAAGGCGTCCGAGGCCGGGACGACCCCCGGTCCGGTGGAGCCCTCGGGCCCGGAACCCGGCGCGGGCGACAGCGGTGGCTACGGCGGACCGCACGGACCCGCCGGCCCCTCGCCGTCCCACTCCGCCCGGCCGTCCTCCCCGCCCGTGACCCCCACGCCCCCCAGCACCCCCACCGCCGCCCCGACCCCGCCGCCGAGCACCCCGGCACCCCCGCCGACCGCGCAGGCGTCCGGGCCGTCCCCGGTCTCGCCGATGTCGTCGCTGGCCGAACCGGGGGAGCCGGGGACCCGGGCACCATGGACGAGGGGGCCTGAGGCGGAGCTCACAAGGGGGAGCGGAGGCGGAGAAGTGGGCCGAAAGGCGCGGGGTGGGACCGGGCGGACCCAGAGCCCGGCCCGAAAGCCCTGGTCAGCGGCTCATTTGCCATCCGGGGGAGGAGTGCGTATGGTGGTAGATCGTTTGATCCCATTTGCCCGGCGCCAGAACAGAAGCGCGCCGCGTGGCGCGTTCTCTCCCTTGCCGTGGCTGACCGCATTGAGGCGGTCGTTGTGAAACACACGGAGTTTGGGCGCGTGCCGAGACTCCGGAAGGTTTCGCATTTCGCATGTCCATTTCCACTGATCAGTCCGTCATGCCCGCACACGACGAGCAGGACGAGCGGCCGGCCGCCGAGGTGACCGAGGCCACGGACACGTCCGACGCCGAAGCCGCGGCGGACGCCCAGGCCGACGCCGACGCCGACGCCATCACCTTCGCCGACCTCGGCCTCCCCGAGGGCGTCGTGCGCAAGCTCGCGCAGAACGGCGTGACGGTCCCCTTCCCGATCCAGGCCGCGACCATCCCGGACGCGCTGGCCGGCAAGGACATCCTCGGCCGCGGCCGCACCGGCTCCGGCAAGACCCTCTCCTTCGGTCTGCCCACCCTGGCCCGGCTCGCCGACGGCCGCACCGAGAAGAAGAAGCCGCGCGCCGTCATCCTCACGCCGACCCGTGAGCTGGCCATGCAGGTCGCGGACGCCCTCCAGCCCTACGGCGACGTGCTCGGCCTGAAGATGAAGGTCGTCTGCGGCGGTACGTCCATGGGCAACCAGATCTACGCCCTGGAGCGCGGCGTCGACATCCTCGTCGCCACCCCGGGCCGGCTGCGGGACATCATCAACCGCGGCGCCTGCTCCCTGGAGGACGTCCAGGTCGCCGTCCTCGACGAGGCCGACCAGATGTCCGACCTGGGCTTCCTGCCCGAGGTCACCGAGCTGCTGGACCAGGTGCCGTCCGGCGGTCAGCGGATGCTGTTCTCCGCCACGATGGAGAACGAGATCGGCACGCTGGTCAAGCGTTACCTGACCGACCCGGTCAGCCACGAGGTCGACAGCGCCCAGGGCAACGTCACCACCATGACCCACCACGTCCTGGTCGTGAAGCCGAAGGACAAGGCGCCGGTCACCGCCGCCATCGCCGCCCGCAAGGGCCGCACCATCATCTTCGTCCGCACCCAGCTGGGCGCCGACCGCATCGCCGAGCTGCTCGTCGAGTCCGGCGTGAAGGCCGACGCGCTGCACGGCGGCATGACCCAGGGCGCGCGCACCCGGGTGCTCGCGGACTTCAAGGACGGCTACGTCAACGCGCTGGTCGCCACCGACGTCGCGGCCCGCGGCATCCACGTCGACGGCATCGACCTGGTCCTCAACGTCGACCCGGCCGGTGACCACAAGGACTACCTGCACCGCTCGGGCCGTACCGCCCGCGCCGGCCAGTCCGGCACGGTCGTCTCGCTCTCGCTGCCCCACCAGCGCCGGCAGATCTTCCGCCTGATGGAGGACGCCGGTGTGGACGCCTCCCGGCACATCGTCGGCTCCGGCGTCTTCGACGAGGACGTCGCCCGGATCACCGGCGCCCGTTCGCTCACCGAGGTCCAGGCCGAGTCCGCCAACAACTCCGCCAAGCAGGCCGAGCGCGAGGTCGCCCAGCTCACCCGTGAGCTGGAGCGCCTGCAGCGCCGGGCCGCCGAGCTGCGCGAGGACGCCGACCGGCTGACCGCGCGGGCCGCCCGCGAGCGCGGTGAGGACCCGGCCGAGGTGCTGGCCGCCGCCGCCGAGACCACCGCGGCGGAGGTCGCCGCCGAGGCCGAGGCCGCCGAGCGGAGCGCCGCCGACGAGCGTCGCCCGGCCGCCTCCGACCGCCGCGACGACCGGGGCAACTTCGAGCGCCGTGACCGTCGCGACGACCGTGGTGGCTTCAACCGTGACGAGCGTTCCGGTGGCCGGTCCTTCGACCGTGACCGTCGTGACGACCGTGGTGGCTTCCGCCGGGACGACCGCGGCGACCGTGCCGGCGGCCGTTCCTTCGACCGTCGTGACGACCGCTCCGGTGGCCGTTCCTTCGACCGTGACCGCCGCGACGACCGGGGTGGTTTCGAGCGCCGGGACCGTCGTGACGACCGTCGCGACGACCGTGGTGGCTTCAACCGTGACGAGCGTTCCGGTGGCCGGTCCTTCGACCGTGACCGCCGTGACGACCGCTCCGGTGGCTTCCGCCGGGACGACCGCGGCGGCTTCAACCGCGACCGCAACGACCGGGGCTTCAACCGCGACCGCAACGACCGCCCGAGCCGCCCGTTCCACCGCGACGACCGCTCCGGCGGCTACCGTTCCGGTGGCGGCGACCGGCCCTTCAACCGCGATGACCGCTCCGGCGGCCGCCCCTCCTCCGGTGGCCACCGCTCCGGCGGTGACCGCCCCTACGGCCGCCGCGACGACCACCGTGGCGCCACCGCCGGCTCCTACGGCCGCCGCGAGGACAAGCCGCGCTGGAAGCGCAACGGCTGATCGCTGACCGACGCCGCTCACCACCGGGCCCGTACGCACGCAAGTGCCGTACGGGCCCGGTGCGTTGTACGGTCGCACCGCCCCGCCCGAGGGGCCGCCGCACGGCCCGCGGCACCCCTGTGACCTGGCCGTTCGGTAATGCCTTCGGGCTGCGGCACGACCTCGGGCTATGCTGCTCGGTGCGGGCCATTAGCTCAATTGGCAGAGCAGTGGACTTTTAATCCATTGGTTCAGGGTTCGAGCCCCTGATGGCCCACCGGAACACCCCAGGACACGTCGCCTGAGGTGCGGTTCCACGCCCCGGCCGGAATTCCCCGGCCGGGGCGTTCCGTTTTGCCGTACGTGCCGCACCGGCGTGTCGGGGGTCAGTCGAGGCCGAGGACCTGGCCGGGGAGGATCCGGTCGGGGTCGGTGCCGAGGGTGTCGGTGTTGGTGCGGTAGAGGTGGGCCCAGGTGGTGCCGTGGGTGGCGGCGATGCTGCCGAGGGTGTCGCCGGGGCGGACGGTGTAGCGGTGGGGGCTCGTGGTGCCGGGTGCCCGGCCGGCGGACGGGTCCGGGGCGGGCTGCTGCGGGCAGGGGTGCTGGGCGGTGGCCGTGGGGCGTACCGGCTGGGGGGTCAGGGGCGTGCAGACGGGGGTGGCCGCGCCGATGAGTTGGACCAGGCCCACCCCGCCGGTGGGCGGCAGGAGCGCGGACCAGTTGTTGGCCAGCCATACGTTGCCCGAGGGGTCGATCTGTACCGCGGTCAGGTGCTGGATCGCCTTGTGGTGGAAGCCCGTGGCGGGGGACAGGGTGGTGCCGGTGGTGGCGCCGGGCGGGCAGGCGGTCAGGTTCTCGCCGCACAGCAGTGACACCGAGGCGTTGCCGAAGCCGGCGACCCACACCCGGTCGGAGCCGTCGACGGCGATCGACCAGGGGAAGACGGTCCGGGCCAGCCGGTGGACGCCCGCGACGGTGCCGTCGGGGCGCAGTTCGGTGACGGTGCTGTTGAAGAAGCTGGGTACCCAGGCGTTGCCGTGGGAGTCCAGGGCGAGCCCCAACGGCCCTTGGAACGAGCTGCTGTTGATGGTGGTCCGGGTCGTGAAGTCCGGTCCGATGAGGGTGACACTGCCGCCGAGCCGGCCGGGAGTACCGGCTCTGCGGGAGTCCAGGAGCTGGCCGAAGTCCATCTGGCTGTTGGTGATCCAGGCCCGGCCGCGGGCGTCGATCTGGAGGCCGAAGGGGTGGTTGAGGCCGCTGTGGGGGAGGGTGAAGGCCTTGGCGGGGTCGCCGTGCGGATAGACGACGACGCTGCCCAGACCCGGTTTGCCCCGCAGGCCGAAGGAGTTGGCGATCCACAGGTTGCCGCGCTGGTCGACGGCGACGCCCTGCGGGCGGTCGAATCCGCCGTTCGCCCACCCCGTGGGGGGTGAGAGTGGGGTGCCGGTGGCCGAGTACTTCGTCATGGCGCCGGTGACGTAGCTGGGTGCCCACACCGAACCGGCGTGGTCGACGGCGATGCCCCACGCTCCGCCGTTCATCCCCCCGCCGCTGAGGGGGCTGCCGAGGACCGGGTGGCCGGTGGGGTCCAGGACGCTGACGTAGCGGCTGGCGGTGTGGGTGCCCGGCAGCCAGTTGTTGGTCGCCCAGGCGTTGCCGCGTGCGTCGAAGGCGATGCGGCCGGGGGCGTACAGATCGGTGTCGGTGTAGCGCAGGGCCAGGAGCCAGCTTTCGGGGGGCGCGGTGAGCGCGGGGGTGTGGCCGCCGGTGGTGCGGGCCAGGGCGTACAGGCCGGCGGTGGAGAGGGTCGGATGATGGGCCAGGGCCAGCAGGGCCTGCACCGTGTCCGTGGGGGCGGGGCCGCCGCGGGGTGTGGCCAGGCGCAGCAGTCGCGCGCACCGCGGGCCGTCCGTCGTGCATGCGGAGACGAGGTCGGCCAGGGTGCCGAGCGTGGCCAGGGTTTCGTTGCGGGCACCGTTGGCGGCGCCGGTGACCACCCGGCCGGCTTTTCCGGTCGTCGGGTCGGCGAGGTTGAAGGAGGTCGCCGCGGCGTTCTCCAGCCCCGGGGCGGGCCCGGCCACCTGGCGGCCGCTGTCGAACTGCGCCAGCGCGTAGGTGGCCGCCACGGTGGTGAGTTCATCGACCGTCACCCGGTCCAGGGTCCGCGGCCGGACGGCGCCACCGGACCCGACCCCGACCACCGCCCGCAGCCGCAGCCTGCGCCCGCTGGTGGCCTCCACGTACAGGACCCCGCCGGCGGGCCGGGCGTACCGGATCCGGAAGGCCCCGGCCGCGTCGGTGCGGGCCCGGCCCAGCTCCCTGCTGCCCTCTTGCGAGCCCGCCCACAACCGCACCGACACCCCGCGCAGCGGCTGTCCCGCGCCGGTCACCGCGCCGTGCACCGTGCCGCCCGACGGCGTGACCGGCCGTGCGCCTGACGGGCCGGCGGCCAGTGCCAGCGTGACCGCCGCCGACGCCGCGGCGAGGGTGGCGCCGGCCGCCGGCACCGGCCGGGCCCAGCGCGGCCGGCGGCGCCGGGCGGGGCGCCGGAAGGCGTGCCGGCGGAAAGCGTGCCGGCGTACGGCGGGTCCGGTCATGGCGTCACAAGCCTTTCCACGAGGCGCAGCAGGGCCGGCCGGGCACGGATGTCACCGCTGAACGGGGCGGGTGCTGCGCATACCGGATCCACCACGTCCAGGCGTCCGGAACGCCACGCGTGCTGCGCCGTCGGGACGGACGCCGGCCCCGGGCGGGCCGGCTCATCCTTCCGGTCGGCCCGGGGCACCGCCCGCACCCCTGTCGGTCTCCGGCGTGCGGAGGGTGAACCAGCCGATCCTCGACGCGCCGGACAGCCAGATCGCGCCCAGGTACAGGCCCGGCTCCACCTGGCGGATCTCATCGCGTACCTCGCGCGCGACCAAGGACGTGCGCGAGTAGTCGATGACGATGCACTCCCGCTCGTCCAGCAGGCTCGGGCCCGGAGCCACCCTGGCCAGCACCGCCAACGTGTCGAACGGCCCGAGCCGGTTGCTCAGGTAGCCGCCCTCCGGGCTGAACACCTTTCCCCGCCACACGGCCAGCCGCACCAGTGCCGCGATCGGCTGCACCAGGCTGGTACCGGCCCCCAGGATCGCGGTGCCCTCCATCGGACCGCGGGGCACCTCACCGGCCGGAGCGGCCCGGAACACCTCTTCCAGCCGGCCGTCATCAGCCGCCAGCAGAACACTCTCGGTCAATGGCACAGTCAGCCTCCAGCAGTCGTCACCGGCCCTCCGCGGTCCTCCCGGCGCCTGCCGCACCTCGGCGGGACCGGATCGGGAGGACCACCGCCGCGGCCCGGCCCGAGCCCGCGCAAGCGGTCAGCTTCACCATGGACGCCCCCGCACCGCGCCACCACCCTGATACGGCCGATCAGCGACCGGGGCCGGCGGAACCGTTCCGCAGCGACCCGTCCGGCCCCCGTGGATTCGCCGGGCCGTCCCGGAGCGGACAGCCTGGGGACGTCGAGGTGACGTCGGCATGCGGCCGGTATGCCGGTGCTCGTACGGCGGACGGGCGGAGCGGGGAGAGGCCAGGCCGGTGCGGATGCTGCAGGGCGACGGGCCCTCCACGGGCGACGGGGAGCGCCGGGCGCGCCGGGCGCGGATGTCCCCGGTGGGCCGGAGCCTGGCCTGCTGGCTCCCCGCCGTCCTCATCATCGGCGGCCTCGCGTTCGACATGGCGACGCCGCCCAGCTATACCGCCGCCCCTTTCTTCTCCGCCGCCCCGCTGGTGGCGGCGCCGCTCTTCTCGCTGCCCGCCACCGCCCTCACCGCCCTGGCCGCCATGGCGGGTGAGTCCATGGTGGTGACGTACCGCAGCGCCGCCCAGGACACCCACGAGTCGGTGACCGAGATCGCGACCGTCTTCGTGGTCGCCCTGCTGGCGCTCGCCATCAACCGCGTCGTCCGGATCTCCGACGCCCACCTGGCGTCCGTACGGGACGTCTCGGAGGCCGCGCAGCGGGCCGTCCTGCCGGCGCCGCCCGAGCGGCTCGGCGGGCTCGCGGTCGCCGCCCGGTACGTGGGCGCACGGGCGGACGCCCGGATCGGCGGCGACTTCTACGCCGTGCAGGACACCCGCGCACGGCGTACGGCTGATCGTCGGCGACGTCCGCGGCAAGGGCCTGGAGGCGGTGGAGGCCGCCGTGGTCGTCATCGGCGCCTTCCGGGAGGCGGCGGAACAGGAGGCCACCCTGGAGGCGGTGGCCGGCCGGCTGGAGCGGGCACTGCAACGGGAGGGCGGGCGGCGCGCGGGGCTCGACCGGTACGAGGGGTTCACCACTGCGGTCCTGGCCGAGATCCCGGCCGGCGGGCGGTCGGTGCTGCGGGTCCTCAACCGCGGCCATCCGGCGCCCCTGTTGCTGGGCCCGGACGGCGGGCTGTGCGAGCTGACGCCCGCCGCGCCGGCGCTGCCGCTGGGGATGAGCGAGGTGGCGGGCTGGCCGGACCGTTCCGACGAGTCGTTCTTCCCGGCCGGCGCGCTGCTCCTCTTCTTCACCGACGGGGTGACCGAGGCCCGCGACCTGCGCGGCCGCTTCTACGACCCCGCGGACAAGCTCCGCGGCCGGCACTTCCCGGGCCCCGGCAGCCTCCTGGACGCCCTCATCGAGGACGTCGCCCGGCACACCGGCGGGGCCCCGGCGGACGACATGGCCCTGCTGGCGCTGCAGCGGCCGATGGGGGAGTGAGAGCGCGGCGACCCGCGGGGGTACGCGCAAGGCCGCCGGCCCGGCGCGCTCCAGCGGGCCGACGCTCTGACAAGGGATTGCCGGAGGGCTGTCAGGGGCCCACTACAGCGGGCGGAAGCTCTGTCCGTGCGGGCCGGTGAGCGCGACCGGGTGCCCGTCCAGGGCGAGGGTCAGCTGCAGCGGGTCGTCCGGGCGCGGGGTGCGGTGCGCGGGCAGGGGGAGCCACGGCAGCACGGAGTGGTGCTCCTGGGAGACCCAGTGCCCGCCGCCCTCCCGCCCGTCGAGGACCGACCGTACGAGCCGGGCGAACTCCTCGCGCCGGGCGAGCGGCAGATAGCTCAGCACGGAGGTGTGGAACACGACCAGCGTCGCCCCGGCCGGTGCCTCGGCCGCCAGCGCGGGCAGTTCGTCGATCAGGTCCCCGCGGACGATCCGCGGCCGCGGCACCGCCCGTACCGCGTCGACGGCCGCGGACAGCCGGTCCGCCCGCGCCTCGTCGCCGGGCCAGACGAGCGACCGCAGCCAGCGCAGGTCGTCCGGCTCGGCGACCGGGTCGAGCGGTGCGAGATCGATCCCGGCCCGCCAGACGACCTCGGGGAGACGGGCGGGGACGTGCGGTCCCTGCCCTGCCGGCGCCGGTGCCTGCACCTGACAGGGGAAGACCACGGGGCTGTCGGGTGCGCCCACTTCGACGAACGGGGCGTGCGCTCCGGCGTCGACGACCCGGTGGTGGGCTCCCGTTCCGCGCCCGCCCGGGTGGCCGGGACCCGGCGCGCCCGCGTCCCCGTATCCGTGCCCGTCTTCGTACCCGTAGCCGTCTTCGGATCCGTATGCATACGTGTACCGATAGCGGTCCGGGTGCAGACACAGCCCGGCCGAGGTGCCGACCTCCAGCAGGGCCAGCGGCTGGGGCAGCCGGGCGAGCAGCGGCAGCAGGGTGGCGCAGCGGGCCGGTTCGTTGGTCTGGGTGCCGCGGCGCATGATGACGTCCCGCACCTGGTCCCAGTGCCGGATCGTCCATTCGCGCCAGCGGCCGTACGCCGCCGCGCCGCGCGGGCCCTGCTCCGCGTGCGGGCCGTCGAGATGGCGGACGGCGGCGAGCAGGAGCTGGGGCTGCTGCTTGTTGCCGGGCGGCAGCGACCCCGCCAGCAGCTCGCACAACTCCTGGTCCTGGCCGATCCGTGCGCTCAACTCCTCGTGGGCGTCGGACCGCCCGCGCGCCTCACGCCAGGAGAACTCCTGGTACCGCCGCGCCACGTCCTGGGCGCTTCCGGTCGTGCCACCGCGGTGGCCGGGACGGCCGTGGCGGCCGGGACCGGTGTTGCGGAGGCGTTCGGCGGGTCCGGGGCTCTCGGCGTATCCGGGACTTTCGGAGTGTCCGGGGCGCTCGGAGTGTCCAGGGCGCTCGGCGTTGACGACCATGATCCGACGTTACTGTCTTCACGTTCCGTAAGGGGCAGGCACCCCTCCGCATAACAACTGACGCACAATCACCGAGAGATCGTTTAGGCGCGGCACGGGGTGGTGCGGCCAACTCGCCCGATTTATGGCCATGGTGACCGGAAAAGACCACGCCAAAGCTGGTGCGCGAGGCATATGGATTCCCGGGAAGGCTTGGAAAACCGCTGCGATCTCTATTACTGTCCGATAACGCAGCGCGGTCGTCCCAGCCGCCGCAAGAGGCGGCACCGCGCGCCGACGCCGAATCCCGCACGCGCTTTTCACGCATCTCCAGCATCTCGAACTGCACCAAGGGAACCGGGGAACCACCACCTTGGGGTGAATCGGACGCCTTCGCCAGAGGGTGCCCGTAGGAGACCTTCCTGCTCCGAACCCGTCAGCTAACCCGGTAGGCGAGAAGGAAGGAAAGGAGTGCGCCCCCGTGGCGTCCAACAGGCCCCTCCCGAGGCTCCGTCCACCTACGAGTCCGACGACCGGGGCCCGGGTGCCCCGTACGCGTCGGGCGCCCCCCACGCCTTCGCGGCTTCCGGCGACCCCGCTTTCGTCACTGACCCCGCTTTCGTCACCGACACCCGTTTCGCGACGGCCGACAGGACGAAGGGTGACGCCGACGGCCAGTGGGAGGAATGGAACCCCACCGAGGAGTCCGTCCGTCCGGTCCGCGGCAAGCACCGGGTGGCCAAGCAGCGCGGCGGTGGACTCGCCCGTGGCGGCACGGTCCTGGGCGTCGGCGTCATCGCGGCGGTCGGGGCGGGCGGGATGGCCACGGCCGAGGGCCGGCCGCCGGTGCCGATCTCGATGCCCGACCTCGGCGGAGTGGCCGACGCGGTCGCCGACCACCTCCCGGACGCCGCCTCCCTGCCCGGCGTCGGCGACCTGATATCCGACGGCGGTTCGCACGACGACGGCGGCGCGCACACCGCTTCCGCCGCCACCTCCGCCGACCCGCTCACCGGCCCGGGCAGGGACACGGACGCGGGATCGAGCACGGGCACGGACGCGGGCTCCGGCGCGAACGCCGGCGAGGCGCTGCGCAGCCGCATCCTCCAGCAGGCCGACACCCAGCAGGGCGCCGCCGAACAGGAGGCCCGCGAGGCCGCCGAGCAGGCCGCGATCAAGCAGGCCGCGACGGACGCCGCCGCGGACCTGAAGTCCGCCGAGAAGGCCGCGGCCGCCAAGAAGGAGGCGGCGGCCGAGGCCCGGCGCAAGGCCGAGGAGGAGGCCCGCCAGAAGGCGGAGGCCGAACGCCTCGCGAAACTGGCGCAGAGCTTCATCACCCCGGTCTCCTCGTACACCCTCACCGCGGGCTTCGGGCAGGCCGGTGACCGCTGGGTCGCGGACCACACCGGCCAGGACTTCGCCGCCCCGACCGGCACGCCCGTGAGGGCGGTGCACTCCGGCACCATCACCCAGGCCGGCTGGGCCGGTTCGTACGGCTACCGCATCGTCCTGACCCTCGACGACGGCACCGAGCTCTGGTTCTGCCACCTGTCCTCGATGGTCAAGACCTCGGGCAAGGTCAGCACCGGCGACGTCATCGGCCGGGTCGGCGCCACGGGCAACGTCACCGGCCCCCACCTCCACCTGGAGGTGCGTCCCGGCGCCGGCGACCCGATAGACCCGATGCCCTGGCTGCGCGACCACGGCGTCAACGTCTGAACACCTGACGGGCGAGGCGGGGCGGGGCGGGACGGGCGGCCACGGTGCGACGGTGGCCGCCGTCCGCGGAACAGGAATGTCCGCGGAACGGGGATGCCCGAGAAAAGGGGATGTCCGAGTAACGAACATGCCCGAGAAACGGGGATGCCCGAGGACCGGGAACAACTCCGTCAGCGGGAATAACCACCCGCCCCGCGACGCTGCCCCACCATGAGCGCGACAAGCAACAATTCCCGCACCCCAGGGCCCTGGGCTCGCTGTCCGTCTCCCCCTCTCCCTCGGGGGCAACGTCTTCGGCTGGACCGCCGACGAGGCCGAGTCGTTCGCCGTACTCGACGCGTACGTGGCGGGCGGCGGCAACTTCATCGACACCGCCGACGTGTACTCGGCCTGGGTGCCGGGCAACAAGGGCGGCGAATCCGAGACGGTCCTCGGCAACTGGCTGGCCTCCCGCGGCCATCGCGACGACATCGTCATCGCCACCAAGGTCGGCGCGCACCCCGACTACAAGGGGCTGTCCGCCGCCACCATCAAGTCCGCGGTCGAGGAGTCCCTCACCCGTCTCCGCACGGATTACATCGACCTCTACTACACCCACTACGACGACGAGTCGGTCGAGGTCGGCGAGTTCCTGACCGCCCTGGACGACCTCGTCCGGGCCGGCAAGGTCCGGGAGATCGGCGCCTCCAACATCTCCGCGCAGCGCCTCGCGGAGTCCCTCGCCTTCTCCGACCGCGAGGGCGTGGCCCGGTACGTGGCCCTGCAGCCGCACTACAACCTGGTCTCCCGCGACACGTACGAGGGCGAACTCGCCGATGTGGCCGCCCGCAACGGCGTGTCCGCGGTGCCGTACTACGCCCTGGCCTCCGGCTTCCTGACCGGCAAGTACCGGCCGGGTGCCGCGGTCGACAGCGCCCGGTCCGGGAAGGCCGCGCAGTACCTGTCCACCGACCGCGGCCCCCGCGTCCTGGAGGCCCTCGACACGGTCGCCGCCGCCCATGGCGCCGAGCTCGCCACTGTCGCGCTGGCCTGGCTCGCCGCCCAGCCGACGGTCGCCGCCCCGATCGCCAGCGCCCGCACGACCGGCCAGCTCGCCCCCCTCCTGGCCGTCACCGAGCTGACCCTCACCGCCCCGAACTCACCCTCCTGAACGAGGCGTCGGCGTAATCCGGGACACGGGCCCGCCGCAAAGGGAAGGAGCGGGGCCCCAGGGCTCCGCTCCTTCCCTACGCACCGCAACGCCGCCGGGCGCCCTACCCCCGCCGGTCCACCACCGCCCAGGACGCCAGCGCCACCCCACCCGCCACCGCGAACACCGAAGGCCAGGCCCCGATCTTCTTGGCCAACGGATGCGACCCCACGAACGCCGCCACATAGGCCCCACTCAACGCGGCCGCCGTCTTACCACCGGCCTTCCGCTGCCACTCCCGAGCCGCCACCGCACCCGCCGCAGCCAACGCCACACCCCCCAACGGCCGCTTCTTCGTCCACCGAGCCACCCCATAACCCCCGAGCAACCCACTCGCCGCCACCACACTGCTCGGAACGCCGGTCATGCCCACTCCACTCCTCAGAAGAGACACCAGAGAAACCACAGAAGAGACAACTTCTGTGAGCCTACGCCCGGGATTCCCGCACCGGCCGATGACGTAGCGATCAAGCAGTTGGCAGTATGCGGGCATGGCGAAGAAGAACGCGGCGAACCCCGTGAAGTTCGGGACCCCACCGGGCGTCGTTGAAGGTCAACACTTCACGAGTCATGCGGAGTTGCATGCGAAAGGCGTGCACCGGCAGAGCGGGTTGGGCATCTCCGGAACCGCTCATCAGGGCGTCGATTCCATCGTCCTTTCCGGCGGCTACCTCGACGACGAGTACGGGGAGTCCGAGATCACTTACACCGGCGAGGGCGGACGCGACCGCGCGACCCAGCGCATGGTGGCCGATCAGACGATGGACTCGCGCGGTAACGCCGGATTGTTGCTGAACCAGGCGCTGGGGAATCCGGTACGCGTCATTCGCGGTCTGGACATCAAGCGGCAGAAGGCCACGGGTGGCTATGAGTACTGCGGCCTGTTCCGAGTCGCGGAGAGCTGGACCACGGTCGGTAAGGAAGGCTTCCGCATTTGCCAGTTCCGGCTCCTCAAGCTGGCACCCGGCGAATCGCCGAAGCCGCAGCCCGTGGCCCCGGACGGTGAGCAGACGACGGACCTGGAAGAGCAATTCCGCCGTACCGTCGCCTACGAACGACGCATACGTGACTCTGCCGTCGTACGCGCGGTCAAGCGGATGTATGACCACACCTGCCAGGCATGCGGACTGCGGCTGGTGGTGTCACCTGAGGGTGAGGCGATCAGCGAAGCCGCGCACATCCAGGCCCTGGGCAAGCCGCACAACGGGCCCGACACGGTGGAGAACGTGCTGTGCCTCTGTCCGAACTGCCACGCCCTCTTCGACCGGGGCGCCCTCCAGCTGACCGACGCCTATGAGGTGATCGACGGGCTGACGCAGAAGTTCGTGCGTGCGCTGACGCGGGTCAAGGAGCACCAGATACGGATCGACTGCATCCGTCAGCATCGGTCGCGTTGGGCGGACCGTCCGTACGGCGGCTAGTCCGCAACGCACACGTCAACGCCGGCCGCCCCCACCTCTGGTAATGCCTGACCCGTTGCAGCAGGTACTGCTCGCGGGTGGTGAAGTCCGGGTCCGGGCCCCTGAGGTGGGCGCGGCGGCGGTGGAAGGAGAGGGCGGTGGCGGCGGTGGTGTAGGCGGTGACGGCGCGGGCCGCGGCGGGGCCCTGGGTGCGGCGGGCGATGTCGCGGGCCAGGGCGCGGGTCTTGAGGGAGGACAGGGCGTCCGGCTCGGCGGGGGTGAGCCAGCCGGCCGTGATGTAGGGGGCGAGGTAGCCGGGGAGGGAGAGGAGCTCCTGTTTGCGGGCCCAGACGGCCAGGGACGTCAGGGCGAGGAAGACCGGGACCATGAAGAGCCCGTAGACGAGGAGGAAGCCGGCGTCGCCGAGGGAGGAGGCGGCGTTCCAGATGGCGTGCAGGAGGACGGCGGTGAGCAGGCCGAGGACGGCGAGGCCGATACGGGCGGCGCGGCGGCGGGGGTAGCGGGTGGCGGCTATGCCGAAGGCGAGGCCGGTGAGGATGGTGAAGAGGGGGTGGGCGAAGGGGGAGATGATGATGCGGACGAAGAAGGTGCCCACGGTGAGTGAGTCCAGGCCGCTGTGGCCCATGGACCGGTCCTCGCCGAAGGCGTTGCCCAGATAGACGATGTTCTCGGTGAAGGCGAAGCCGGTGGCGGTGATGCCGGCGATGACGATGCCGTCCGTGATGCCGTCGAAGTCGCGCCGGCGGAAGCGGTAGAGGAGCAGTACGGCGGCGGCCTTCACCGTCTCCTCGACGACCGGGGCGATCGCCGTCGCGCCCCAGGTCTCGGCCTCGGAGGGCGAGGCGGACGCGATGTTGGCGGCGATCCAGTCGGTGGCGAAGCCGTTGGTGACCAGCGCCACCAGGGCCGCGGCACACGCCCCCCAGGCGAAGGCGAACGCGAGGTTCCGCCGGGGTTCCGGCTCGACGCGGTCGAGCCAGCGGAACGCCGCGAGCAGCAGCGGCACCGGGAAGACCGCGAGCCCCAGCCCGACGAGCAGGCCCTCGGTACCGGTCTCCCGGCGGACCGTCCCGACGATGATCCCGCCGGAGAGCGCGAGCAGGGATATCAGCGCGGTGGCGCGGAGCGTCCGGCCGCGGGTCCGGTCACGAGGCGTATCGCGGCCGGCACCGCGGGGCGTATCGGCGGTCGTGTCGCGCGGCGTGTCCCCGGTCGTCTCCCGGGGGGTGCCGTTGTTCGTGTCGCGGTTCGTACGGCGGAGCGTGCCGCGCCAGAGGGCTCTCCGGCGCGGCTGCGGCGGTGGCGGAACGGGCGGGTGCACCCCTCGACCGTAACGAGCGGCGGCGGTCTTACGCGCCGCGGCGGCGGAACAGCAGGTCGTGGACGGTGTGGCCCTTGTCCAGGCCCTGGCCCTCGAACTTGGTGAGGGGCCGGAAGTCCGGACGTGGCGCGAAGCCGGGGTAGAGGTTCTCCAGCGTCGGCTCGGCGGAGAGCACGTCGAGCATCTGCTCGGCGTACGGCTCCCAGTCGGTCGCGCAGTGCACCAGCGCGCCGGGCGCGAGCCGGGTCGTCACCAGGGTGAGGAACTCCGGCTGGATCAGGCGCCGCTTGTGGTGACGCTTCTTGGGCCACGGGTCGGGGAAGTAGACGCGCAACCCGGCGAGGGAGCCCGGCGCCAGCATTTCGCGCAGCAGGATGATCGCGTCGCCGTTGGCCACCCGGATGTTGGACAGGCCGTTCCGCTCCGCGAGACCGAGCAGATTGCCCTGGCCGGGGGTGTGCACGTCGCAGGCGAGGATGCCGGTGGCCGGGTCGGCGGCGGCCATCTGCGCGGTGGCCTCACCCATGCCGAAGCCGATCTCCAGCACGACCGGCAGGCCGCCGAAGAACGCGTCGAGGTCCAGCCGCGACAGCCCGTCGATGTCCAGGCCCCACGTCGGCCACAGCCGGCGCAGCGCGTCGGCCTGCGAGGGCGACACCCGGCTGCGGCGGGGCTGGAAGGACCGGATCCGCCGCTCGTGGTGCGACCCCGCGGGGTCGGCCGCGGGCCCGGTGCCGTCGGGGAACATCGGCTCGCCACGGCGCGGCGCCGGCGCGGCACGCCGACCGTCGGCCACGGCCACGGCTTCCACAGCGTCTGCTGCCACGGCGTCGGTCACGGGGGCGGGGGAGGGGATGCGGTTCTCGGACACAGTGGTTTCGATTCTACGGGGGTGCAGTGCGGGCTCCGGATCGCCGCAGCCCACGGACGCCTCCCCGCTCTGTCCGGGGGACACCCCTAGCTCCGGGCCGCCTCCAGCACCCCCAGCGCCCGGCGGGCCACCTCGCGGCCGATGGGCAGGGAGGCGGTGGCGGCGGGGACGGGGCGTTCAGGACGTGGATCATGCCGGGGGATTCGGAGAAGAGGAAGTCGTCGACGAGGGTGCCGTCGGGAGGACGGCCTGGGCGCGGACGCCGGCCGGGCAGGGGAGGAGGTCCTCCTCGCGGGCTGCCGGGAGGAGGCGACGGACCGCGTCCGCGAAGGCGCGGCGGGAGAGGGAGCGGTGCAGTTCGCCGGCGCCGTAGCGCCAGTGGCGGCGGGCGATCCGCCAGGAGCCGGGGTAGGCGAGGGTGCCGGCCAGCTCGCCGGGGCGGACCGTGCGCCAGTCGTAGCCCTCGCGGGCCAGCGCGGGGACGGCGTTCGGGCCGATGTGGACGGCGCCGTCGATGCCGCGGGTGAGGTGGACGCCGAGGAACGGGAAGGCGGGGTCGGGGACCGGGTAGACCAGGCCGCGGACGAGGGCGGCGCGCTCCGGGGCGAGGGTGAAGTACTCACCGCGGAAGGGGACGATCCGCATCCGGGCGCATCGCCGGCCAGCCGGGCGATCCGGTCGCAGTGCAGCCCGGCGCAGTTGACCAGGGCGCGGGCGCGGTGGACCGTGCCGTCGGCCGTACGGACCGCCACCCGGCCGGGGCGGCGGCCGATCATCGTCACCTCGGCGCCGTAGACGATCCGGGCGCCGGCGTCCGCGGCGAGCGCGCCGAACCGGCGGGCGACCGCGCCGAAGTCGCAGATGCCGGTCGTGCCGACATGGATGGCGGCCAGGCCGCGGACTTCGGGTTCGTACTCCGCTATCTGGGCCGGGCCCAGCTCGCGGACCGGCAGGCCGTGCTCGCGGCCGCGCTGGATCAGGCCGTGCAGCCGGGGCAGCTCGCTGCGGTCGGTGGCGACGATCAGCTTGCCGGTGACCTCATGCGGAATGTCGTGTTCGGTGCAGAATTTCACCATTTCCGCCGAGCCCTGGAGAGCGAAGCGGGCCTTGAGCGAGCCGGGCGGGTAGTAGATGCCGCTGTGGATCACTCCGCTGTTGCGCCCGGTCTGATGCCGGGCCGGGCCCTGCTCCTTCTCCAGCACCACGACGCGCGTGCCCGGCGCGGGCGCGCGTGATCGCATACGCCGTAGAGAGCCCGATGATGCCGGCGCCGATCACCAGCACGTCGCAGTCGTACGACGACACTGCACCTCCCCAACCGCATGCCCAACCGCATGACCGCAGGCCCGACCGTCACCGCGGGCCCGCGCGCCATCCCGACGACGTATCCCATCATGACGGCCCGCACTGACAATCCCGTCGGCATTTCCGCTCGGCGTGCGTTCACCGGCACCCCGGAGGCGGGCCCGGTCGCGGACCACCGCCCGGCCCGCCGGCCCGCCGCCCGGCCCCCGGCCCGCCGGCCCCGCCGCCCGGCCGGCCCGGGGCAAGAACCTCCCCGCCTCGCTACGCCGGCGCCGCCAGCAAGGGTCTCGCCCGTTCCCGCAGCTCCACGACCCGCGGCTCGTCGCCGTACGGTTCGAGGCGGTGCAGCAGATCGCGGACGTACTCCGTCGTACGGGCCGAGGAGATCCGGCCCGCCACCTCGACCGCACGGGCGCCCGCCGCGCAGGCCGCGTCCAGATTGCCGGACTCCAGTTCGGCCACCGCGGACACCACCAGTCGCAGGCCGTGCGACCGGACGAACTCCTCGGTCGGCCGGGACAGCGCCTGCTCGGTGAAGCGGCGCACCTGGCGGGGCAGCCGCAGGTCGCGGTAGCACTCGGCCGCGTCGGCGGCGAACCGCTCGTACGAGTAGAAGTCCAGCCACGACGGGTCGGGGTCGCCGCTCCGGGACCGCTCCAGCCAGCCCTCGGACGCCTTCAGCGCCACCTCGCACGCCCGCGCCTCACCGGCCTTGGCCTGCGCCCGCGCCTCCACCAGTCGGAAGAAGCTCATGGTGCGGGCGGTGGCCAGACCGCGGTTGCGCTCCAGCGCCGCCTGGGCGAGGTCGACGCCCTCGTCGGCGAAGCCGCGGTACGTCGCCTGGAGGGACATCGAGGCGAGGACGTACCCGCCGAGGGGACGTCGGCGGCCGCCCGGGCGAGCCGCAGCGCCTGGATGTAGTAGCGCTGCGCGGCCTCCTGCTGGCCGGTGTCGAAGGCCATCCACCCCGCGAGCCGGGTGAGCTCGGAGGTCGCCCCGAAGAGCGCCCGGCCCACCTCGTCGCTGTACGAGGCGAGCAGCAACGGCGCCGCGTCCACCCGCAGGCACTCCGGCACCATGGACGAACGCCAGTCCCCGCCGCCGTACTTGGAGTCCCAGCGGCGCGCGTCCTCCGCCGCCTCGCGCAGCTTGCTGACGTCGCTGTGGCCCACATGCTGCGGGATCCCCGCGTCGCCGGCCGCCGCGGCGTCCTTGTCGCGCGCCTCGGCCGCCTCCCGGGCCACCGAGCTGTCGGCCGGGATATCAGCCAGCGCGAGGCGGGCGTGGCGTACGCGCTCACCGCGAAGGATCCGGCCAGGCTCTGCCAGATGCCGCCCCGCCGCCCGCCGCCCGGCCAGATCGAGACGGTAGAGCTCGGTCGCCGAGCGCACCGCGGCGCCCACATCGCGCGGGAAGGCCAGACCGACCTCGGGTGCCGGGTCCGCGTCGGCCAGCCCGATTTCGTGCAACGGCACCGGTCGGCCCAGCTTGCTGCCGATCGCGGACGCGATCAGATGGGGCGCGGCGCCCTGCGGCACCATGCCCTTGGAGACCCATCGCGCCACCGACGTCTTGTCATAACGAAGCGTCAGCCCGCGCTGCGCGCCGAGGTCGTTGACCCGGCGGGCCAGTCCGGCGTTGCTGATACCCGCGAGGGCGAGAACGGTGCCGAGCTTCTCGTTCGGCCCGCGTATATCCCTGGACATGCGCACCCCTCGACACAGCGACAGCCGCCCCGCTACCCCGGGGCATGCGTCCACCCAGAGTAGTTCGCCGGATCCCGACCGTTAAGGGTCGGTCTCCCGGATGGCGAGATTCATGTTCAGACAGGGGTGCGGGAGTTGGCATGTGCTCCGGGTACGTGTGCCCGTGCGCCTGTCCGTGCGCGCTGGTCGCCCGACCTCGGGAGCGCTTCCATGGCTGGTGCGTGGGTCGGCCCGCTGCACTGGATCCAGTGGGCTGGGGGACACCGTCACCTCATTCCCCGCGGGTGACGGTCCGGTCCGGGGGGCGTAGCCCGCTTCCCGGACCGTCGCGCAGGCCGTCCACCGTAGGATCGTGCCGCCGGTTGACATGAGGCCCGTAGTTGTCAACTGCGCTGTGCCGTACGGACTTTGGCCGAAAACCGACGGGTGACGATTTCGCGCCGCGGCGCGTCGAGGAGCGCCGCGCGGGCGCCCCGGGGGCCACACGGGGGGCCTACCGGGGGCGAGTTGGCGCAGCGGCGGAGCAAGTACCACATCAAGATGACCAGTTGTCGGTTTTGCCGACACGTTGCGCCACGCCGCGCCGCGGGTGGGCCGTCGACCCTCCGCGCCCGCCGCCCGCCGTCCGCCGTGAACTGCCCGTATACGTCCCGCTCCGACGTCTCCGCCACGCCGTTGTCATGGCAGCATGGTCGCCACTACGGGCGGCACGGCCGTCACGACAGCTCGGCGACAGCTTGGCAATCCGCTGTACGGGGCGGCCGTTGGCCCTGGCGGGCGGGAATTCGGGTGGAGGCGGCATGCGCTGGTTGGTGGGGTGGAGCAGTGCCGCCACGAGGCCGTCCGCCGCGGACCCGGACGGCGTCGGGAGCAGCACCGTCCTCCCCGTGGGCGCGCACCTCCTCTGGGGCGACCCGGACCCCCTGTGGGCGGTCGGCGACTGGCGGCCGGACGAGGTCCGCGTCGTCCAGGCCGACCCCGAGACCCGGCTCGCCGTCTTCGGCATCTGCGGGGCCACCGACGACCAGCTGCGGGTCGGCCTGTACGCGGCGCGCGGGGGCGCACTGCGGCACCTCACCGCCTGGTCCGGCAGCTACACCGCGGTCGTCCAGGTAGGACGGCGGATCACCGTCACCGGCGACCTGGCCGGCGCCCGCCCCGTCTTCCACACCCCGTGGGCGGGCGGCACCGCCTACGCCACCGCCGCGCTGCCGCTCGCCGACCTGATCGAGGCAGCCTCGACATCGGCCACCTCGCCGCGCTGCTGGCCTGCCCCGACGCCCCCGAGGCGCTCGGCGCCGGCACCCCGTACGAGGGCGTCCGCCGGATCCCGCCCGGCCACGCCCTGGTGCTGCGCGGCGGCGCCAGCGAGATCACCTCCTACGAGCCGACCGCCTCGCTCGCCGTCGCCGCACCCCAACTCCCGCCGGAACAGGCGGTGGACGGGGTCCGGGACGCGCTCGTCGAGGCCGTCCGCGCCCGGCTGGCGGTCCCCCGGCACGCCCCGGACCCGGACGGGCTCGACGGCCTCGACCCCGGCCCGGTGCCCGGCATGGGCCCGCCGAGCGGCGTGCGGCCCGCGGCGCGCCGGCCCCGGGCGTCGGCGCCGACCTCTCCGGAGGCAGCGCGTCCGGAACCCTCGCCCTTCTGGCCGCCGGTCTGCCCGGCCGCCCCGGACGCCTC
This sequence comes from Streptomyces endophytica, assembly GCF_026153355.1. Classification (GTDB taxonomy): domain Bacteria; phylum Actinomycetota; class Actinomycetes; order Streptomycetales; family Streptomycetaceae; genus Streptomyces; species Streptomyces endophytica. The sequence continues at coordinate 2,310,065 of NZ_CP110636.1, forward strand.
AACGGCCACGGGGAACGCCTGCTGGCCGTCACCTTCAACGACCGCGCCACCAATGGCGCGCGGCCCACCACGACGCCGAACTGGAGCGGGCCCGCAGCATCGCCGACAACCCGCGGCTGCACCACGTCGTCGTCGCCGCCGGCGAAGAGGCCCTCCCGTATGCCGACCTCGACAGCGGCCCGCTCACGGACGAGCCCGGGCCCTCCCTGACGGTGGCGAGCCGCCACCGGCGCCGGCTGCTGGCCGGCAGCGCGGACCACTTCGTCGGGCACGGCGCCCGGCAGGTCCTCGACGCCCACCCCGCCCGGCTCGCCGACCTGCTCATGGACCGCCGCCGGCGCCATCTGCTGCGGCCGGTCACCGCACTCGCCAAGGCGGACGGCCCGTCCGCCCAGTCCGTCCTGGTGCCGTTCACCGTCTACCGGGCCGCGCGGCGGCTCGCCCGTACGCCGTATCCGGAGGGCATCACGGAGGCCGCGCGGCGCCTGCTGGAGCGGCAGTTCGCCGACGAGCCGGTGACCGGCGGGGCGGTGGACGCCTCGCTGGCCGCGCTGACCTGGTGCCGTCCCGGTCCCGCGGCGCGCTGGCTGACGGGTGAGGCGCTGGCCGAAGTATCGGTTCGCCTCAGCGAGGCGGCGTCCCGAACGGCCGCGGTCGGGCGCCCGGTGAGCGGCGGGCCCGCGCGGCGCTGGCCCGGCAGGCCGCCGACCACCGGGTCTTCGAGCAGGCCGCGGAGGTCCGCAGCCAGCGGCTGCACGCGCCCTTCCTCGACAACCAGGTGGTGCTCGCCTGCCGCGCGCTCCCGGACACGCTCCGGGTGCAGCCGGGCGCGCGGGCCGCCGTCCTGCGCTCCGTACTGGCCGGCGCGGGCGTACGGGACCTGCCGCCCGGCTGGGGCGCGACCTCGCACGTCACCCACGCCGCGGCGGTACGCGCCGGGCTGCGCGGTGCGGTCGGCGACCTGGTGCAGCTCTTCGACGCGCCCCTGCTGGCCGATGCCGGCCTGATCGAGGCGCGGGTGGTCCGCACCGCCCTCCGGGCGGCGGCCGAGGGCGCCGCGCTCCCGATGGACGGGCTGGCGGAACTCGTCGCCACGGAGCTGTGGTTGCGCCGCTGGTCGCCCGCCGCGGCAGCTGCTGGACCGGGGCGGAGGCGCCGCGCCAGAAGGCGGTCGCGGGCGGAGTGGTGCCGCGCGCCCGGTTGTCCTGAGGGGCCCGCTGCGCGGACGGGCACCGGGCACGCTCGCGGTGCCCGCCTCTCCGTAGGTGCCCGCCCCTTCCCGTAGGCACGCGGCCGCCCCTGAGCGGGGCTTCCGGGAGGGCCGGTTCCGCCCGGGTCGCGGGCGGCGCGAGGCGTGACGCCGGGCGCGCGGCCTGTGCGCCGGGCAGGGCCGCGCGTGCGACGGCGGGACGCAAGGGGGCACGCCCGGGGCGTACGCCTGGAAGCCCGTCCGTGGGCGTCGCTCGCGCCGCCGGCCGACTCAGCGGCAGGTGATGCGGGCCTCCGCCCAGTCGCCCAGGGCCACCGAGTCCAGGGGCGTCGCCGGGTCGACGACGAGGCGCAGGGTCCGGTGGCCGGTCAGGGGGACGTGGACCGGGACGGCCCGCTGATCGCCGTGGACCACCGCGGACCGCCAGAGCCGCTCGCCGTCCGCGTATACGGAGAAGCGCAGGGCGCCGATCCCCATGCTGAGGTCGTCGACGCCCACCACGGCGTCGTAGGAGGTGCACGGACGGTTGAGGTCGATGAGGACCGACGACCCGGCGTGCATGGTCGCGCCGTGTGCGTAGGTCGTCCCGGCGATCTTCGGCGACCGGCGCTGCCACAGCCAGCCGCTCCCCAGGGTGCGCACCTCCGGCTGGCTGCCGTCGCCCATGAAGTCGTGGTCGAGCGCGGCGACCTGGTACGTGGTCGGGGCGGGCTCCGGCGGCTTCGGGTGGTGCCGGGGCGGCTCGGGCGCGGGCGTCGGAGGCGGAGTCGGTGCGGGCGGATGGGGGGTGGGCGTCGGAGTGGTGGGCGCCGGGCGGGACGGTGCCGAGTGGGGTGCCGACGGGTGCGACGGGTGCGACGGGGCCGGCTCGGCGGTCGGGGCGGCGCCGGCCGCCGGTGGCAGCGGCTTCGCCGGGGCGGGCGACGGATGGCGCGGCGCGGCGGGGGCCGGCCGCTGCGGCTCGGCCCGCGGTGCGGCGCCGGCGTGGGGCCGCCGCCGGCCAGCGCGAGCGCGAGCGTCACACCGGCCACCGCAACCCCGACCCCGATGCCGACCTTGACCGGGGCGCCGAGCCCCTCACTCACGGCGGCGCCGCCCGCACCACCCGCGCCGCCCGCCGTACCGGAACCGCCCGTGGCCGCGGCGGCCGCACCCGCCCCGGCCGCACCCGCGACCCCGGCCGCCGCGGCGGCCGTCTTCACGGCGTACCCGGCGGCGAACCAGCCGATGACCGCCACCGGCAGCACCGCGCCGATCCGCTCGTTGACGTGCTCGACCTCCAGCGCCGCGGTACGGCACCGGGCGCAGCCGTCCAGGTGCTCGCGCAGGCCCCGTTCGGCCCGCATCCGCAGCCCGCCGCGGCGTACGCGCCGAGCCGGTCGGCGTACCGGGCGCAGTCCCCGCCGGCGGTCAGCGACTGGCTGACGTGGGCCTGCAGGTACGCCTGCTTGAGGCCCTCGCGGGCCCGGTGCGCCAATACGGCGGTGGCGTTCGCGGTCAGCCCCAGCAACGGAGCGACCTCGCTCGGCGACTCGTCCTCGACCGTGGTGTGCCACAGCACGGTCTGATAGCGCTCCGGCAGGCTGCGGAACGCCCGCACGGCCATCGACTGCTCGGCCTCGTGCAGGGCACGCACGTCCGCACCCAGGTCCAGGGTGCCGTCGTCCAGCGCCGCACCGTCCGCGGAGACCGCGAACACCGCGAAGTCCTCGACCAGCTGCTCGCGCCGGGCGGTCTTCGCCCAGGAGGCGGCGACCCGGCGGACGGTGGTCAGCAGATAGGCGCGGACCGCGGTGCCGGGGCCCGCGCCGCCGCGCACCGCCTGCAGCGTCCGGGCGAAGACCTCACCGGTCAGGTCCTCGGCGGTGTGCTCGTCGCGGCAGCAGTGCCGGGCATAGCGCCGGACCGCGTCGGCGTGCCGGCGGTACATCTCCTCGTACGCACTGTCGTCGCCGGCCCGCATGCCGGCGATCAACTGGTCGTCGGACGGCGGGAATTGATCCGCCTCGCCGGCTCCTCGCGCGGCGTCCCGGGAGCCCCCCGGACGGCCGTGCGGCGCCGGCCGGCCGGCCCCGTCGCGCTGCGGCGGCACGCTGGGGCCGTCGCCCGCCGGACCGCCGGCGCGGGCATGCGTCCGGCCGGCCCGCCCGTCGGCGCGGTGGTCCCCAACGGCCCGGTCTGCCCGGGCACCTGAGGGGACGGCGCCGTCCCGGACCCGCCCGGCCCGGTCTCGCCGTCGCGTTGCTCGTCCCGCCCGTCAACACCCATCGCCGAGGCCCCCGAAGCCGCCGTCACACCCGAATACCGCGCAAAGCGTGCCACATCGGGCGGCGGCGCCTCAGGGCCTCGTCCGTCAACCACTCATCCGAGGGGAGCGTCCGTCCGCCCGCACGGGCGTTCACCCGTACGGGCCATATGGCGCAATCGGGTCATACGGCGCGGGAAACCCGTACGGACCACTTTGCCGGCCGAGATCGCGGGCCGAGCTCACCTCGCGCACGAGAGCGCGAGACGCCCCCCGTGGTCCGTCGGTCCGGTCCCGCCGGCTCCGGGGCACGAGGCCACCAGGCCGCCCCACCGGGACCGGACCACCGACGTCAGCGTGCGGGCCGCGAGCGCAGACCCTCCAGCAGGATCTCCAGCAGCCGTGCGGAGGCGGCCTGCTGCTGACCGGGGTCGGGCAGCGCGGGCGCGCCCGTGGCGATCACCAGCAGCACGTCCGAGACCGTCACGTCGGGCCGCAGCTCGCCGGCCGCCCGGGCGCGCTCCACGAGCCGCCCGACGACCTCCAGCAGCGCCTCCGCGCCGTGCGTCGTCTCCGCCGCAACGGGCGCCGGTTCGGCCGCCGGGCCGTCCTCGGGCCGTGCCGCTCGACCAGCCGCAGGTCGGCCGGCCCGCCGTCCGGACCGGGCGCCATCCGCTGCTGCGGTACCCGGGCCTCGCCGAGGCCGTCCGCCGCCGCGTCCGCCCGGTCGGCCTCCGCGCTCACCCGCAGGATCCCCGGCGGCAGCAGCCGTCCGGCGCCCGAGGCGACCGACGTCCGCAGGAAGCGGGACAGCGCCGACCACGGGTCGTCCTCCTGCCCCAGCGCCGCACGCGCCTGGTCCGTCAGCCGGGAGGTCTCCTCCTCGGCTATCCGGCGGACCAGGACGTCCTTGCTCGGGGAAGCGGCGGTAGACCGTGCCGACCCCGACCCGGCGCGCCGCGCCACGTCCTCCATGGGCGCGCCGTAGCCCAGCTCGCCGAACACCTCGCGGGCGGCGCGCAGTACGTGTTCCAGATTGCGCTGGGCGTCGACCCGCAGCGGTGTGGTCCGTCCGCCGCGCCGCGCCCGTACCGGCACCGAGGCCGCCGCCGACCCCGTTGCCAGTTCCCAGCGCTGTCCCCAGCGCTGTTTCCGTTGTGGCCGTGTTGTGCCGTTGCTGCCGTCGGTGGCGTGTGCCATGGCGACGGCTGTCGGCCATTGAGAGCCCTGAATGGTCATAGTGATCCCCCGGTAATGACGTCTCCCCCCGGAGACTCCCCGCCCTGACTGCCGGGACGCACCGACGAAAGGGTGCACCCCAACGAGATACGAACATAGTTGAGCCCGCGTCAAGATTGAAGGGGGCCTTCCGCACGGTGCGCCCCCCGATCGGCCCAACGGACTGATCCGCCCGGATTATGCCCCCGTACGCTTTCCGCCACCCGCCCGCTGACCAGCGCAGCTGTGGCCCGGCGGCCCGCGAAGCGGGGCTCCGTCCCCAGGGCGGCCCTTGGTCATACATTTCGCCGGGCCTGTGGACAAAGGCGCTGCGGGGTGCGTCATGGAACAGTGCTGCGCTTTCCCGGGGAGCGCGGCACCCGAGGGTGGCCGCGCCGCCGCCGGCCGCCTGATCCGCCGGCACGGCCAGGTCGACAGCGCGAGGAGAACCCCTGTGAGGCTGTGTCTTCGAACAACGTGGCCCGCATTCTCGTCGTCGGCCGGTGGCTACGTGGGGATGTACACCGCCCTGAACCTGCAGCGGAGACTGAAGCAGCAGCTGCGGGAGGGCTCCGTCGAGGATCGTGGTCGATCCCGATCCGTATATGACATACCAGCCGTTCCTGCCCGAGCCGCGGCCGGTTCCATCTCCCCGCGCCACGTGGTCGTCCCGCTGCGCCGCGTCCTGCCGCAGTGCACCGTGGTGGTCGGCGAGGTCACCGACATCAACCACGACGAACGCCGGGCGACGATCGCCACCCTGTCGCCGAGGAAGACCGGCGACGGCGCCATCGAGGTGGTCTACGACGAGCTGGTTCTGGCCCCCGGCTCGGTCTCCCGCGCCCTGCCCGTCCCGGGCCTGGCCGAATTCGGGCATCGGCTTCAAGACCGTCGAAGAGGCCATCGGGACTGCGCAACCACGTCCTCGGACAGCTCGACATCGCCTCCTCCACCCGCGACCCGGCGGTCCGCGACGCCGCGCTGACCTTCGTCTTCGTCGGCGGTGGCTACGCGGGCGTGGAGGCCCTCGCCAACTGGAGGACATGGCCCGCTACGCCGTCCGCTACTACCACAACATCAAGCCGAGGACATGAAGTGGATCCTGGTCGAGGCGACCGGCCGGATCCTGCCCGAAGTGGGGCCGGACATGGGCCGCTACGCCGTACGGGAGCTGCGCGGCCGCAACATCGACGTACGGCTGGAGACCCGACTGGACTCGTGCGAGAAGCGCGTCGCCCAGCTCAGCGACGGCTCCCGCTTCCCCACCAGAACGCTGGGTGGACCGCCGGCGTCAAACCCCACCCCATCCTGGCCGCGGCCGACCTGCCCCTGACCGACCACGGCCGCCTCAAGTGCAATGCCACGCTCCGGGTGGACGGCGTGGAAACACGCCTGGTCGGCGGGCGACGCCGCGGCGGTCCCCGACCTGACGGCCGAACCGCCCGCCAAACCCGACGAGCCCCGCCCCGTGTGCGCGCCCAATGCCCAGCACGCCCTCCGGCAGGCCAAGGTGCTCGCCGAGAACGTCGCGGCCACGGTGTGCGGCGGCACGGTCCAGGACTACCGGCACAAGTACGTCGGCTCGGTGGCCTCGCTCGGCCTGCACAAGGGCGTCGCGCACGTCTACGGGCGCAAGCTGCGCGGCTACCCCGCCTGGTTGATGCACCGCGCGTACCACCTCGGACGGGTGCCGACCTTCAACCGAAAGGCCCGGATCCTGGCCGAATGGACCCTCGCGGGCCTGTTCAAACGCGAGATCGTCTCGCTGGCTCGCTGGAGAACCCGCGCGCCGAGTTCGAACTCGCCGCGGGCACCGGCCGGCACAACGAAGCCAGTTGACGCGCCGTGGGGACAGGGATTTTGACGTGACGTCAGCCCCGGGCGGGCCGGTGGTTGCGGAGTACGGAACTCCACACCGGCCGCCGGGCGTCTGACGGATGTCCGTCCGGTCGGCCACACTGGACGTGTGACCATGGGTGGGCTCGTATCTGCAAAGAGTGACAATCACGAGGATTCTGGACGTTTGCTGCATTCCGCAAAAGGGCGCCGAGAGTGCCCCCCAACCCTCCCCCGGCCCGCGGCCGGGAGGCCCCGCCATGCCGACGGCCCGATCCCGCGCGACGACGCGAAGTAAGAGGTACCCCTCCGTGATCTTCACGCGCTGGAGCGCCAAACTCCCCGGCACGCAGCGGCGCGCCGCCGCGCGGTCCGACCGCGCCGCCGCCCGCCCCGCCGCCGGCACGCCGGCCACCCCGCCCACCGCGGCCCCGGAGCCCGCCGCCCCGTCCGCGGCCGCGGACGGCACCCCGACCGCCCCGACGGTCGCCACCACCACCGGCTCTGTCCCCGCCGCCCGCGCCGAGCGCCCCGACCCGGCATCCGCCCAGGAAACCGCGCCCGTGCCCCTGTCGCCCACCGTCGACGCGCTCTCCGTCCACGACATCCTCGGCACCATCCCCGCCCTGGTCGCCGTCGTCTACGGCCCCGAGCACCGCCTCGCCTACGTCAACGGCGCCTACGCCTCCGTCTTCGGCCCCCGCCCGGCCGGCCACACCGCCCGCGAGGCCCTCCCCGAACTCGACGCGCTCGGCCTGCTCCCCCTGATGGACCAGGTCCTGCGCAGCGGCAAGCCCCGTACCGTCAAGTCCCGCAAGGTGCCCGGCGGGGCCGGCGGCGACCGCTCCCGCGACGGCTACTACACCTTCACCTGCACCCCCATCGAGGTCGCCGCCAGCGGCCCGGCCCCCGACCCCGAGGTCGCCTGCGTCGCCCCGCACAAGGGCGTCCTCGTCTTCGGCGCCGACGTCACCGACCAGGTCGAGTCCGCCGAACGGCTGCGCGCCAGCGAGGCCCGCCAGCGCGAGGCCGCGGTCACCCTCCAGCGCTCCCTGCTCCCCCAGGAGCTCGAACAGCCCGACGACCTCCGGGTCGCCGCGACGTACCAGCCCGGCGGCACCGACGCCGCGGTCGGCGGCGACTGGTACGACGTCATCACCCTCGGCGCCGGCCGCACCGCCCTGGTCATCGGCGACGTCATGGGCCGCGGCGTGCGCGCCGCCGCCGTCATGGGCCAGCTGCGCACCGCCGTCCGCGCCTACGCCCGCCTCGACCTCCCGCCCCACGAGGTCCTGCAGCTCCTGGACGGCCTGGCCGCCGAGATCGACGCCAACCAGATCGCCACCTGCGTCTACGCCGTCCACGACCCCAACGAGGGCCGCCTGGTCTACGCCTCGGCCGGCCACCTGCCCATCCTCGTCCGCGACCCGGACGGCACGGTCCGCCGCGCCGCCGAACCCACCGGCCCGCCCCTGGGCACCGGCGGCTGGCTGCACACCTCCGGGTCCGTCACCCTCGGCCCCGGCAGCAGCGCCGTCCTCTACACCGACGGCCTGGTCGAGCGCCGCGACAAGGACATCGACGACGGTGTCGAGGCCCTGGAACGCGCCTTCGCCGGCGCCGCCGGCGAGCCCGACATCGTCTGCGACCGCCTGCTCCGCTCCCTGGGCATCACGGCGGCCCATGACGACGACGTCGCCATCCTCGTCCTCCAGCACCCCGAGCGCAGCGGCCACGACGCCGAGCTCTTCCACAACGCCGCCCTGGAACTCCACGGCGGCACCGAAGCGGCCCCGCGCGCCCGCGCCTTCGCCTCCGGCGTGCTCGCCTCCTGGCGCTTCTCACCGGAACTGCACGACCTCGGCGTCCTGGCGGCCAGCGAGCTGGTGGCCAACTCCCTCCAGCACGGCACGCCCCCGATGCGGCTGCGCCTGCGCCGTACGGACCGCCGCCTGATCGTCGAGGTCACCGACGGGGACGACCACCTCCCGCGCCGCCGCCGCGCCGAACCGGCCGACGAGGCCGGGCGCGGCATCTCCATCGTCGCCACCATCGCCTCGTCCTGGGGCTCCCGCCGGACACCGGGCGGCGGCAAGGCGGTCTGGTGCGAATTCGCCCTGCCCCGGAACTGATTCGGCCGCGGACCCCCCACGGGACCGCGGCCGAAGACCACTTGCCGGGCCTCTAGGCCCCGCAGACCACCGACTCCGCCTCGGCCGGCACCCGCGCCGCGGGAACCACCGCGGCCGGCGCCGTCCGGTGCGGGTTGTCCTGCCAGGGCCGCAGCATCCGGCCCACCCGCAACGACAGCGCGGTGATGCCCAGCGCACACACCACCAGCATCACGATGTACGCGGCGTACATGCCGTGACCGACCATCAGGGCACCGACCGCCGGGCCGACCGCCAGCGCCAACTGCTTGACCAGCGCGAACGCCGAGTTGTACTGGCCGATCAGCGAGGCCGGCGCCAGGTCCGCCACCAGCGGCGCCACCGTCGGCGACAGCATCGACTCACCGATGCCGAACAGCGCGTACGTCGAGATCAGCAGCGTCGTCGCCACCGCCTGCGCGCCGTGCACCAGCCCGGACAGCCCGGCGGCCAGCCAGGCCACCGTCCAGACCATGCCGACCAGCGCCATGACCCGGCTGCGGCGCCGCCGCTCGACCAGCTTGAGCACCACGAACTGCGCCGCCACGATCGCCGCCGTATTGGCCGCGAGCGCGATGCCCAGGCTGGACGGCGGTATGCGGGTCACCTCGGTCGCGTACGCGGCCAGCCCCGACTCGAACTGCCCGTAGCAGGCGAAGAACAGCACGAACCCCAGCAGGCAGACCCACATCATCCGCCGGTCGGCGAACAGCGCCCGCCAGGCGCCCGCGGGCCGCTCCTCGCTCGGCACCGCGTCCTCGACCTTCGGCACCCGCGGCAGCCGTACGGTCGCCACCGCCGCGCCGAGCACCAGGAACATCACGGCCTCGATGGCGAACAGCCGCACGAAGCTCGACGCGTGCGACTCGTCGACGAGCAGCCCGCCGACGAGACCGCCGACACCCAGCCCCAGGTTGTTCAGGAAGAACTGGGTGGCGAACGCCCGCGACCTGGTCACCGTCGTCGAGCACCACACGATCATCGTCGCCAGGGCCGGCTGGACCACCGCTATACCGGCACCCAGCGCGGCCGCCGAGGCGATGACCAGCGGTTCGGTCGACGACAGCCCGAGCCCCAGGGAGCCGATCGCGGCGGAGACCGTACCGAGGACGGCCACCGGGAGGGGACCGCGCCGGTCGATCGCCCGACCGGTCAGCGGCAGCACGGCCAGCGCGGCCACGGCCAGCATCGCCAGCACGACACCGGCCGTACTGGCACCAAGATCGCGCACCTTCGCCACATAGACGTACAGATACGGAACCGTGAAGCCGTTACCGAACGCGCTCAGCGCGTTCCCGAGCTGGATCCGGCGCAGCGCGGCGCCCATCGCGGTGGTCACACTCACCTACCTAGGTCAGGTCATCAGAGACAAGGGACAGTCGAAGGAGCTGGACAGACACCAGGGCGAGACGCGCGACCCGGACGGTTGCCATCCGGACGGTCTCACCCTGAAGACTTCAACTCTAAACTTCGAAGCTAAAGAGTACACCGAGAAGAACTTCAACGCCAATCACTTTCATGTCATACTGCGCCGCATGCCTGAGCCCTCCGATGCGGCCGCCGACGCAGCCGAGCCGTCCCTTGAGGAACAGATCGCGGCCTACCAGCGCGAATTCCAGGACCTCGACCCCCAGGTCGAGCAGGTCGTCTCCGCACTCCAGCGCCTCAACCGCCGGATGAACGTCGCCTACGGGCGGCAGACCGCGACCCTCGGCATGAGCAACGCCGAGTGGGAGGTCCTCAAGGCCCTCGTCGTCTCCGGCGCCCCCTACCGGATGGGCCCCGGCGAACTCGCCAAGCACCTCGGCCTGACGCCGGCCGCGATGACCCACCGCATCGACCGGATGGCGAACGAAGGACTGGTCACCCGCGAACGCGACGAGAACAACCGCGTCCGCGTCATCGTCGAACTGACCCACGAGGGCCGCGAGAAGTGGCTCGCCGCGATGCGCCTCGCGACGGTCTTCGAGGAGGACCTCCTCCAGGACCTCTCCGGCGAGGAGCGTCAACTCCTCGGCCAGGTCCTCACTCGCCTGCTGCGCCGGGTGGAAGAGGCCCAGCCGGACGCCGGCGGACGCCTGACCGACCTCGACTGACGCGCGGCCCGACCAGCGCGAGTTGACACCGGTCACCCCGATCTGTAGTGTCCTCCGAGTTGCCACAGCGCCGGAACGGTTCTGCGGCAGCCCTTCCGCCGCCTCGCGGCACACCACTACTGCACGGTCCCTCACCGGGAACAATTTCGGCATGCCGAAATTCGGACCGCGGCGCGATTATGCGTCGACGAGGAATTCCGCTAACGTAGTGGACACGCCGAAAGGCGCGGCAAAACCCCCTCCGACGGGGAATCGGAAACGAATTCGGACCGGTCAACGGAACGAACAAGATCTGATAGAGTCGGAAAGGCCGAAAAGCGAAAGCGAAGCGGCCGAGCCCGCTCCAACAGGGCGCCGGAGACGGAAACGGATCTGGTAAGGTTGGAACCGCGAAGAAGCCGAAAGGCCGAAACGCACCGGCGAAAATCAGGACCGCGAGGATCTGATAGAGTCGGAAACGCAAGACCGAAGGGAAGCGCCCGGAGAGCCTGGTGAAACAGGCACAAAGGAAGCGTCCGTTCCTTGAGAACTCAACAGCGTGCCAAAAGTCAACGCCAGATATGTTGATACCCCGTCTACCGGACCGGATGGTCTGGTGACGAGGTTCCTTTGAAGAAAAACACAGCGAGGACGCTGTGAACCGAGGGATTATTCCTCCCTCTGGTTCCGCTCAACGCGAGTGTTCACCGGGAGTACCCGGAAGCATTCACGGAGAGTTTGATCCTGGCTCAGGACGAACGCTGGCGGCGTGCTTAACACATGCAAGTCGAACGATGAACCTCCTTTGGGAGGGGATTAGTGGCGAACGGGTGAGTAACACGTGGGCAATCTGCCCTTCACTCTGGGACAAGCCCTGGAAACGGGGTCTAATACCGGATACGACACGGGGTCGCATGACCTCCGTGTGGAAAGCTCCGGCGGTGAAGGATGAGCCCGCGGCCTATCAGCTTGTTGGTGGGGTGATGGCCTACCAAGGCGACGACGGGTAGCCGGCCTGAGAGGGCGACCGGCCACACTGGGACTGAGACACGGCCCAGACTCCTACGGGAGGCAGCAGTGGGGAATATTGCACAATGGGCGAAAGCCTGATGCAGCGACGCCGCGTGAGGGATGACGGCCTTCGGGTTGTAAACCTCTTTCAGCAGGGAAGAAGCGAAAGTGACGGTACCTGCAGAAGAAGCGCCGGCTAACTACGTGCCAGCAGCCGCGGTAATACGTAGGGCGCAAGCGTTGTCCGGAATTATTGGGCGTAAAGAGCTCGTAGGCGGCTTGTCGCGTCGGATGTGAAAGCCCGGGGCTTAACCCCGGGTCTGCATTCGATACGGGCAGGCTAGAGTTCGGTAGGGGAGATCGGAATTCCTGGTGTAGCGGTGAAATGCGCAGATATCAGGAGGAACACCGGTGGCGAAGGCGGATCTCTGGGCCGATACTGACGCTGAGGAGCGAAAGCGTGGGGAGCGAACAGGATTAGATACCCTGGTAGTCCACGCCGTAAACGTTGGGAACTAGGTGTGGGCGACATTCCACGTCGTCCGTGCCGCAGCTAACGCATTAAGTTCCCCGCCTGGGGAGTACGGCCGCAAGGCTAAAACTCAAAGGAATTGACGGGGGCCCGCACAAGCAGCGGAGCATGTGGCTTAATTCGACGCAACGCGAAGAACCTTACCAAGGCTTGACATACACCGGAAAACCCTGGAGACAGGGTCCCCCTTGTGGTCGGTGTACAGGTGGTGCATGGCTGTCGTCAGCTCGTGTCGTGAGATGTTGGGTTAAGTCCCGCAACGAGCGCAACCCTTGTTCTGTGTTGCCAGCATGCCTTTCGGGGTGATGGGGACTCACAGGAGACTGCCGGGGTCAACTCGGAGGAAGGTGGGGACGACGTCAAGTCATCATGCCCCTTATGTCTTGGGCTGCACACGTGCTACAATGGCCGGTACAATGAGCTGCGATACCGCGAGGTGGAGCGAATCTCAAAAAGCCGGTCTCAGTTCGGATTGGGGTCTGCAACTCGACCCCATGAAGTCGGAGTTGCTAGTAATCGCAGATCAGCATTGCTGCGGTGAATACGTTCCCGGGCCTTGTACACACCGCCCGTCACGTCACGAAAGTCGGTAACACCCGAAGCCGGTGGCCCAACCCCTTGTGGGAGGGAATCGTCGAAGGTGGGACTGGCGATTGGGACGAAGTCGTAACAAGGTAGCCGTACCGGAAGGTGCGGCTGGATCACCTCCTTTCTAAGGAGCATCTAGGCAGCCGCAAGGTTGTCCAGAGCCATAACGCAGGCGAATGTCCTGCGGTGGTTAGCTCATGGGTGGAACGTTGACTACTCGGCACACTTGAGAGACGAGCGTTAGTACTGCTTCGGCGTGGAACGCGGTTCGTTGGTCAAGGGTGTCGGGCACGCTGTTGGGTATCTGAGGGTACGGACTGTGAGTCTGGACCTTCGCGATGCCGGCCCCAGTGAACTCAGCCTTCGGGTTGGGGTGGTGGGTGGCTGGTCGTTGCTTGAGAACTGCACAGTGGACGCGAGCATCTGTGGCCAAGTTTTTAAGGGCGCACGGTGGATGCCTTGGCACCAGGAACCGATGAAGGACGTGGGAGGCCGCGATAGGCCCCGGGGAGCTGTCAACCGAGCTTTGATCCGGGGGTGTCCGAATGGGGAAACCCGGCAGTCGTCATGGGCTGTCACCCGCTGCTGAACACATAGGCAGTGTGGAGGGAACGCGGGGAAGTGAAACATCTCAGTACCCGCAGGAAGAGAAAACAACCGTGATTCCGGGAGTAGTGGCGAGCGAAACTGGATGAGGCCAAACCAGTCACGTGTGATACCCGGCAGGGGTTGCGTGGTTGGGGTTGTGGGATCTCTTTTCTACAGTCTGCCGGCTGTGGGACGAGTCAGAAACCGTTGATGTAGGCGAAGGACATGCGAAAGGTCCGGCGTAGAGGGTAAGACCCCCGTAGCTGAAACGTCAACGGCTCGTTTAAGAGACACCCAAGTAGCACGGGGCCCGAGAAATCCCGTGTGAATCTGGCGGGACCACCCGTTAAGCCTAAATATTCCCTGGTGACCGATAGCGGATAGTACCGTGAGGGAATGGTGAAAAGTACCGCGGGAGCGGAGTGAAATAGTACCTGAAACCGTGTGCCTACAAGCCGTGGGAGCGTCGCGTTGAGTCTTCGGATTCAACGTCGTGACTGCGTGCCTTTTGAAGAATGAGCCTGCGAGTTTGCGGTATGTTGCGAGGTTAACCCGTGTGGGGAAGCCGTAGCGAAAGCGAGTCCGAATAGGGCGTTGAGTAGCGTGCCCAAGACCCGAAGCGGAGTGATCTAGCCATGGGCAGGTTGAAGCGGAGGTAAGACTTCGTGGAGGACCGAACCCACCAGGGTTGAAAACCTGGGGGATGACCTGTGGTTAGGGGTGAAAGGCCAATCAAACTCCGTGATAGCTGGTTCTCCCCGAAATGCATTTAGGTGCAGCGTCGTGTGTTTCTTGCCGGAGGTAGAGCACTGGATAGGCGATGGGCCCTACCGGGTTACTGACCTTAGCCAAACTCCGAATGCCGGTAAGTGAGAGCGCGGCAGTGAGACTGTGGGGGATAAGCTCCATGGTCGAGAGGGAAACAGCCCAGAGCATCGACTAAGGCCCCTAAGCGTGTGCTAAGTGGGAAAGGATGTGGAGTCGCAGAGACAACCAGGAGGTTGGCTTAGAAGCAGCCACCCTTGAAAGAGTGCGTAATAGCTCACTGGTCAAGTGATTCCGCGCCGACAATGTAGCGGGGCTCAAGCACACCGCCGAAGTCATGTCATTGCAGCATTAGGACCAACGTCTGCTGTGATGGGTAGGGGAGCGTCGTGTGCCGGGTGAAGCAGCCGTGGAAACGAGTTGTGGACGGTTCACGAGTGAGAATGCAGGCATGAGTAGCGATACACACGTGGGAAACGTGTGCGCCGATTGACTAAGGGTTCCTGGGTCAAGCTGATCTGCCCAGGGTAAGTCGGGACCTAAGGCGAGGCCGACAGGCGTAGTCGATGGACAACCGGTTGATATTCCGGTACCCGCTTTGAAGCGCCAAACATTGAATCAGGCGATGCTAAGTCCGTGAAGCCGCCCTGAGCTCTTCGGAGCGTAGGGGAGTGGTGGAGCCGACGAACCAGACTTGTAGTAGGTGAGTGATGGGGTGACGCAGGAAGGTAGTCCAGCCCGGGCGGTGGTTGTCCCGGGGTAAGGGTGTAGGCCGTGTGGTAGGCAAATCCGTCACACGTTAAGGCTGAGACCTGATGCCGAGCCGATTGTGGTGAAGTGGATGATCCTATGCTGTCGAGAAAAGCCTCTAGCGAGTTTCATGGCGGCCCGTACCCTAAACCGACTCAGGTGGTCAGGTAGAGAATACCGAGGCGTTCGGGTGAACTATGGTTAAGGAACTCGGCAAAATGCCCCCGTAACTTCGGGAGAAGGGGGGCCATTGCTGGTGATGGAATTTTCTTCCTGAGCTGGTGGTGGCCGCAGAGACCAGCGAGAAGCGACTGTTTACTAAAAACACAGGTCCGTGCGAAGCCGTAAGGCGATGTATACGGACTGACGCCTGCCCGGTGCTGGAACGTTAAGGGGACCGGTTAGTCATGATTCGTCATGGCGAAGCTGAGAACTTAAGCGCCAGTAAACGGCGGTGGTAACTATAACCATCCTAAGGTAGCGAAATTCCTTGTCGGGTAAGTTCCGACCTGCACGAATGGCGTAACGACTTCTCGACTGTCTCAACCATAGGCCCGGTGAAATTGCATTACGAGTAAAGATGCTCGTTTCGCGCAGCAGGACGGAAAGACCCCGGGACCTTTACTATAGCTTGATATTGGTGTTCGGTTCGGCTTGTGTAGGATAGGTGGGAGACTTTGAAGCATCAACGCCAGTTGGTGTGGAGTCATTGTTGAAATACCACTCTGGTCGTGCTGGATGTCTAACCTGGGTCCGTGATCCGGATCAGGGACAGTGTCTGGTGGGTAGTTTAACTGGGGCGGTTGCCTCCTAAAGGGTAACGGAGGCGCCCAAAGGTTCCCTCAGCCTGGTTGGCAATCAGGTGTTGAGTGTAAGTGCACAAGGGAGCTTGACTGTGAGACTGACGGGTCGAGCAGGTACGAAAGTAGGGACTAGTGATCCGGCGGTGGCTTGTGGAAGCGCCGTCGCTCAACGGATAAAAGGTACCCCGGGGATAACAGGCTGATCTTCCCCAAGAGTCCATATCGACGGGATGGTTTGGCACCTCGATGTCGGCTCGTCGCATCCTGGGGCTGGAGTCGGTCCCAAGGGTTGGGCTGTTCGCCCATTAAAGCGGTACGCGAGCTGGGTTTAGAACGTCGTGAGACAGTTCGGTCCCTATCCGCTGTGCGCGTAGGAGTCTTGAGAAGGGCTGTCCCTAGTACGAGAGGACCGGGACGGACGAACCTCTGGTGTGCCAGTTGTCCTGCCAAGGGCATGGCTGGTTGGCTACGTTCGGAAAGGATAACCGCTGAAAGCATCTAAGCGGGAAGCCTGCTTCGAGATGAGGGCTCCCACCTCCTTGAGAGGGTAAGGCTCCCAGTAGACGACTGGGTTGATAGGCCAGATATGGAAGCCGGGTAACCGGTGGAGTTGACTGGTACTAATAGGCCGAGGGCTTGTCCTCAGTTGCTCGCGTCCACTGTGTAGGTTCTGAAGTAACGACCGTTGAGTCATGCTCCGGTTGGTTAACTTCATAGTGTTTCGGTGGTCATAGCGTTAGGGAAACGCCCGGTTACATTCCGAACCCGGAAGCTAAGCCTTTCAGCGCCGATGGTACTGCAGGGGGGACCCTGTGGGAGAGTAGGACGCCGCCGAACAATCTTTGTGGGAAGCCCCGCACCGTATGGTGCGGGGCTTTTCTGCGTTTAGGGTCAGGGCATGCGCTATGACCTGGTCATCTTTGACAACGACGGGGTGCTCGTCGATAGCGAGCCCCTGTCCAACACGATTCTGGCCGGTTATCTCACCGAGCTGGGGCATCCCACGTCGTACGAGGAATCGATACGCGACTACATGGGCTCGGCGATGCACCGCGTTCACGAAATCGTCCTGGAGCGGACCGGGCGGCGGCTGCCGGGGGACTTCGACGAGGTTTTTCACGGGCGGGTCTTCGCGGCCTTCGAGCGGGAGCTGCAGCCGGTGCCGGGGGTGACGGACATCTTGGAGAAGCTGGCCGCGGACGGCATTCCGTACTGTGTCGGTTCGTCCGGGAGTCATGAGCGGATCCGGGTGGGGCACCGGACGACGGGGCTGGACCGGTGGTTCGGGCCGGAGCGGGTCTTTTCCTCGCAGGACGTGGGGCGGGGGAAGCCGGCGCCGGATCTCTTCCTGCATGCGGCGCGCGAGATGGGTGTGGCGCCCGAGCGGTGCGCGGTGGTCGAGGACAGTCCGCTGGGGGTCCAGGCGGCGGTGGCGGCCGGGATGGACGTCTTCGGGTTCACGGCGATGACGCCGGGGGCGAGGCTCGCGGAGGCCGGAGCGACCGAGCTCTTCGGCCGGATGACCGAGTTGCCGGACCTGTTGGTGCGCCGGCGCCCTTGAGGGAGTGAGCGCTGAGGGGGCGGGGGCTGACGGCTCGGCTTGAGGGGCGACCGGGGTCACGGGGGTGAGGGGGTGTCACCCGTCGGGCGGAGGTCGGAATTGGTGGTGTGATCCATCTACCCAGCGGTAGCCGGGAGTTCTACGCTGAGCGGCCATGACGGCCCCTCTGGTACCGGGAGCGCAGCTGCGGCACGGCCGGGTCTCGCTCGCCCTCAGCTTCTTCGTCCAGGGTGCGGTCTTCGCCCTCCTCGTGACGCGCATACCGGCGATCCAGGACCGGTACGGGATTTCGGACGGGCTGCTGCCGGCGTTCCTGGCGGCGGTGCCGGTGCTGGCCGGCGTCGGCAGCGTGGTCACCGAGCAGTTGGTGAAGCGGGTGCGGCCGAGCCGGGTGCTGCGGTGCGTACAGCCGGTGGTGTGTCTGGCGCTGCTGGCCGTCGGTTCGGTCGGGTCGATGGCGCAGGTGGCCGTGGCGCTGGCGGTGTTCGGGCTGGCGGTGGGGGCGTTGGACGCCTCGATGAACATGCTCGGGGTGAGCCTGCAGCGGGCGTACGGGCGGAGCATCATGCTCGGCTTCCACGCCGCGTACAGCCTGGGCGGCATCGTGGGGGCCTCGCTGGCCTGGGCGGGGGCGCACTGGAAGTTGTCGCTGGGCCTGCTGTACGGGCCGGTGGTGGCGGTGCTGGTGCCGCTGGCGGTGGTCGTGGGCCGGTGGTTCGTGGACCAGCGGGACGTGGCCGGGCCCGGGCCGGTGCAGCCGGCGGAGGCCACCGGTGGAGCCCCCTCCGCCTCCGGCGCACCCTCCGCCCCCGTGGCTCCGGCAGCCCCTGTCGCGGCGGTCGCGCCCGTCGCGATGCGGCTGCTGCTGCCGTTGTGTCTGGTGATGGCGTTCGCCTATATAGGCGACTCGACGGTCTCCAACTGGAGCGCCAAGTATCTGCAGGACGTTCTGGGGAGTTCCGAGCAGCTCGCCACGGTTCCGTACAACGTCTACATGGTCACCACGCTGCTCGGGCGGGCGGTGGGGGACCTGGGGGTGCGGCGCTTCGGGGCGGTCGCGGTCGTGCGGTGCGGGACGGTGGTGGCGGCGGCCGGCTTCGCGGTGGTGGCCGCGGCGCCGGGGGCCTGGGCGGGCATGGCGGGGTTCACGCTGCTGGGGCTGGGGCTGTGTGTGATCGTGCCGCAGACGTTCGCGGCGGCCGGGCGGTACGCGTACGACAGCCAGGGTGCCGGGGCTTCGGACATGGCCATCGCGCGGCTGAACATCTTCAATTACGTGGGCTTTCTGATCGGTTCTCCGTTGGTGGGGGCGCTGGGCGACGCCTGGAGCTATCGGGGGGCGATGCTGGTGCCGATGCTGCTGGTCCTGGTGACGCTCGTGTATGCCCGCTCGTTCGGTGCGCCGCGGGCCGGATACGGTGACAGGCATGAGCGGCCGCGCACAGCTGATGTGGGATGAGGCAGTAACGGGCTACAACTTCGGGCCCGGGCACCCGATGGACCCGGTCAGGCTCGCGCTGACCATGCGTTTGGTCGAGGCGTTCGAGCTGGACCGCGGGCCGCTGGAGGTCGTCGCGGCCAAGCCGGCCGGGGACTCCACGCTGCGGCTGGTGCACCGCCAGGACTACATCGATGCGGTCCGCCGGGCGTCGGCGGATCCGGCGGCCGCGGATCTCGCGTACGGGCTGGGGACGGCCGACGATCCGGCGTTCGCGGGGATGCACGAGGTGTCCGCGCTGATCGCCGGGCAGTCGGTCGGGGCCGCGGAGGCCGTCTGGCGCGGCGATGCGGCGCACGCCGTCAACTTCGCCGGCGGGCTGCACCACGGGATGCCGGGCGGCGCGTCCGGTTTCTGCATCTACAACGACGCGTCGCTGGCGATCGCCCGCCTGCTGGAGCTGGGCGCCGAGCGGATCGCGTACGTCGATGTGGACGTCCACCACGGTGACGGGGTGCAGGCGGCGTTCTGGGACGATCCTCGGGTCCTGACGATCTCGCTGCACGAGCATCCGCGGACGCTGTTCCCGCAGACCGGCTGGCCGGAGGAGACCGGTGGGGAGGGCGCGGCCGGCAGTGCGGTGAACGTGGCGCTGCCCGCCGGGACCGGCGACGAGGGCTGGCTGCGGGCCTTCCACGCGGTGGTGCCGGAGCTGCTGGGCGCGTTCCGTCCGCAGGTGCTGGTGACCCAGCACGGCGCCGACACGCACTTCGAGGACCCGCTGGCGCACCTCGCGGTGAGCCTGGACGCCCAGCGGGCGGTGGCCGAATCCTGTCACTCGCTGGCGCATGAGCACGCGGACGGGCGGTGGGTCGCGCTCGGGGGCGGCGGCTATGCGGTGGTGGACGTGGTGCCGCGCAGCTGGACGCATCTGACGGCGATCGCGGCCGGACGGCCGATCGAGCCGACCACCCCGGTGCCGGAGTCCTGGCGGCACGAAGTCTTCCGGCGGACGCGCCAGTTGGCGCCGCAGCGGATGACGGACGGCCGGACGCCGCGGTGGCGGGACTTCCTCGACGACGGTTACGACCCGGCCGACCGGCTGGACCAGGCGGTGCTGGCCACCCGGCGGGCGGTGTTCCCGGCGCACGGTCTGCTGCCGTAGCGGAGGCCGGCGGAACGGGGCGGCGGGCGCATGCGCCCGGATGTGTGACTACCCGTCGGTTGGGGCATCGACCGGCCGGCCAACGGGTGAGCATGGACGGCGTGTTGGCCACCGGGGAGCTGCGGGCGCATCTGATCGGGGCGCGGCTGGCGGGGACGATCGCGACGACCCGGGAGCAGAGTCTGGGGCGCTACCGGCTCTTCGCGGCGCGCGATCCCCGGGTGCTGCTGGGGCTGGACCCCGAGCGGGAGTGGCCGCTCAGCGCACTCCTGGGACTGATGGGGCGGAAGTGCGGGGTTTCAGTCGATCCCGCGCACACTTCCGGCCCGGGCGTGATCGATCCGGATCGTACGATCGCCGCGCTCGACCGGTTCGCCGACCGGATCGGTCTCGCCGCGGACCGCGCGGAGCCGGTGCTGCTCGGCACCGGACACCCGGAGGCGTTACTGGAGTTCTACGCCGGGCTCGCAGACGCCCTCTCGGCGGCGGGCTGCCCCCTCCTCACCCCGGCGTATGGCGTCCGTGTCGACATAGCGACCCGGTTCGGCGTACGCACCCGGGCCCTGGGCTACGTACGGGGAGTCGCGATGTTGCGAGAGACCGGCGTGCGGGGCGCGTCCGCGGCGGGGGGCGTACACACCCATTCTCCGCTGCCGGTACGGACCGTTCTGGCGGCCGCCGCGGACGCCGGAGGGCCGCTTCCGGGGCTGGTGATCGGGGACCACGGATGGGCCTGCGGGGCAGGTCAGCTGGGCATTGAGGCGATCGCGCTGGCGGATTCGGACGACCCGGCTCCGTTCGTCGGGCAGGCCGAGGGACGGCTGTCGGAGGTGGTCCCGCTCGACGACGCCGTCCCGGCCGCGTCCTACCGGCCGCTCATGAGCTATGTCCTGGATCGTGTCGGTCTGTCATATTAGGCGGCTGTTCGCTGCTCCTCTTCCCCACTCGCATCACCCGCCCCTAATCTGGGGAGTGAGCGCATAGCGACGAAGAGTCACCGGAAGTGTCCAAGATGACCGTGTACCGCTTGGTGCACAGCGGTCATCTGCCCGCGATTCGGGTGGGGAGGTCGTTCCGGGTTCCGGAGCAGGCGGTGCACGACTATCTCCGGGAGTCCTACGTGGGGGTGGAATCGGCCTGACGGACACCTCGCCGACCCTCGGATTACGCCGTTCGCCCGGCGCCGGGTAGGCTGGCCCGATGTAGGTAGTGTGGGCTCGGACGCCCCGCACCGAGTGATTCGAAGTGAGCGAGGGTAGTCGTGGGCTCTGTTATCAAGAAGCGGCGCAAGCGGATGGCCAAGAAGAAGCACCGCAAGCTGCTCAAGCGCACCCGTGTTCAGCGTCGTAACAAGAAGTAAGCGACGCTGATCGCGATTTCGCAGCCCCCCATCGCCTTGGTGCGGTCGGGGGCTGCGGCGCGTTGTGGGCCGTATGGACGGTGGTGGGACGGAAATGTCGTCGTGGGCATCCCGTGGTCATCACTGCGCAACACCGACCCGATAGCGTTGCCCGCACAGCTGGGCTACGCGCAGGTCGCGGCGGGAAGGTAGGGCTGATCTTGGGCAAGGTCGTGCTCGTCACGGGAGTCGCACGGCAGCTGGGCGGCAGATTCGTCCGCCGGATCCAGCGCGATCCGGACGTCGACCGGGTGATCGGGGTCGACGCCGTGGCACCCGAGCACCATCTCGGCGGCGCCGAATTCCTCCGGGCCGACATCCGGCACCCGGCGATCGCCAGGGTCCTGGCCGAAACCGGCGTCGACACCGTGATCCATATGGACATCAACGGGACGCCGTTGGGCAAGCGCGGCGGCCGCACCTCGGTGAAGGAAACCAACGTCATCGGGACGATGCAGCTGCTGGGCGCCTGCCAGAAGGCCCCGAACGTCGAGCGCGTGGTCATCAAGTCCAGCACCAGCGTCTACGGCTCCGCGCCCCGCGACCCGGCCGTCTTCACCGAGACCACCACCCCGAAGTCGCTGCCCAGCGGGGGCTTCGCCAAGGACATCGTCGAGGTCGAGGGGTACGTCCGCGGCTTCGCCCGACGCCGGCCCGACGTCGCCGTCTGCATCCTGCGGTTCGCCAACATCCTCGGGCCGTGCGCGGATTCCCCGCTCGCCGAGTACTTCTCGCTGCCCGTGCTCCCCACCGTCCTCGGTTACGACCCGCGCCTGCAGTTCGTCCACGAGGACGACGCCCTCGACGTGCTGCGCATCGCCGCCTCCGCGCCGCGCCGGGGCACGCTCAACAGCGGCACGTTCAACATCGCCGGCGACGGCGTCCTGCTGCTCTCGCAGACCTCCCGCCGGCTCGGCCGGCCCACCCTGCCGCTCTTCCTGCCGACCGTGACCTGGGCCGGCACCGCGCTGCGGTCCGTCGGCATCACGGACTTCTCGCCGGAACAGATCCGGCTGCTCACGCACGGCCGGGTCGTCGAGACGACGCAGATGCGCGAGACACTGGGGTTCCACCCCAAGTACACGACGGCGGAGGCCTTCGCGGAATTCGCCCGCAGCCGCGGACCCGGGCTGCTGCCGCCCGAGTCCCTCGCCCGCACCGTCGACCGGCTCGCCGGCGTGTTCACCGCACGCCGGACCCCGGCCCAGTGAGGAGGTCACCCACCATGGCGGACGCCAAGGTCATTCCGTTCGGCGAGGAGCCCCGGGCGCGCCGGAAGGCCCGGCGGGCCGGGCGCGGCGGGCGCGGTACGGCGCTGGCGCCCGTACCGGAGGCCCGGACCGAGCACCCGCCGGCGGCACCCCCGCCGCCGCGGCCGCGCTCCCTGGACGAGCGGATCGCGGGCGGACTGGCGTTCCTGCGCCGCCGGATCACCGGCGACTACGAGGTCGACGACTTCGGCTACGACGAGGAGCTGACCGACCAGGTCCTGATGTCGCTGCTGCGGCCCTTCGCCGAGAAGTACTTCCGGGTCGAGGTCAAGGGGATCGAGAACATCCCCGCGGACGGCGGGGCGCTGGTCGTCGCCAACCACTCCGGGACGCTGCCGCTGGACGGCCTGATGCTGCAGGTCGCGGTGCACGACAACCACCCGGCACAGCGTCACCTGCGGCTGCTGGCGGCCGATTTGGTGTTCGTGCTGCCGGTGATAAACGAGCTGGCGCGCAAGGCCGGGCACACCCTGGCCTGCGCGGAGGACGCCCAGCGGCTGCTGGAGCGCGGCGAGATCGTCGGGGTGATGCCGGAGGGCTTCAAGGGCATCGGCAAGCCCTTCGCGGACCGCTACAAGCTGCAGCGCTTCGGGCGGGGCGGCTTCGTGTCGACGGCGCTGAAGGCCGGCGTGCCGATCGTGCCGTGCTCGATCGTGGGCGCCGAGGAGATCTACCCGATGATCGGGAACGCCAAGACCCTCGCGCGGGTGCTGGGGCTGCCGTATTTCCCGATCACGCCGACGTTCCCGTGGCTGGGGCCGCTGGGCGCGGTGCCGCTGCCGACGAAGTGGACGATCCAGTTCGGTGAGCCGATCCCGACCGACGGCTATCCCCCGGAGGCGGCGGACGATCCGATGCTGATGTTCAACCTCACCGACCAGGTGCGCGAAACGATTCAGCACACCCTCTACAAGCTGCTGGTGCAGCGGCGTTCGGTGTTCTTCTGACGGCGACGCCCGGCGGCGGCGCGTCCCGTGAAGGGCATCGAACGCCGCCGCACCGGGCGCGGCAGTGGCGCTACTTCGGGAGGTCCTGGCCGTCGATGCCGAGGCCGGGCAGCAGGCCCGGGAGCAGCGGCGGCAGGGTGACGTCGGGATGGCCGCCGGGGTGGCCTCCCGCGCCGTGGCCGGCGTCGTGCGGGGACGGGCTGTCGGCCTTGTCCTGCGGGTCGAGCAGACCGCCCGTGTTGCCGCCGAGCAGACCGTCCTCCTGGGACGGGGAGGCCGACGGGCGGGGGGCGTGCGGGCCCGCGGAGTGGCCCGTGGTGGCGGAGCCGTGCCCCGAGCGGGTCGGCCGGCCGTCGGGACCGGAGCCAGTGCCCGCGGAGGCCGGGGTGTTGCGCGGGTGGTTCTTACCGTCCGGGGCCTGCGGCAGCAGCGAACGGAGCGGACCGACCTCTTGGTCTATGGCGTCGAAGACCGAGCTGACCTCGTCGCGGACGTCCATGAGCTGCACCGGGAGCTTGTCGCGCAGCTGCGACCACGTGCTGCGGTGGGACCGGGTGAAGGAGTTCAGCGCCTGAATGGGGCCGAGCGAGCCGTCCCGTTCGTACGCCGCGTGCAGCAGGCGGTGGCCCTCGCCCGCGTCGTGTTTCACCCCGGACAGGGCGCGGCGGACCTCGCCCAGCGACTCGTGGTCGAGGTCGGCGGCCCGGGCCCGCTCCATCAGGCGGCGCGCCTCGAACATGCGGGTCGACGCCTGGTCGAGGTAGAGCCGGCCGCGGTCGGAGTCGTCGTCGGCCATGTCGAGCTTGAGGTCCTCCATGCCCCGCTTGAGGCCGTAGAGGGAGTCACCGGGGAGGGCGTCGGAGCTGGCGGCGGCGACCCCGGTGAAGGCTCCGGCCGCGACGCCGACGGTCAGCCCGCCGGCGGCCAGTCCTTTGGAGAACCGGGAGCGCGGCCGCAGCCGGCCGATCGGTTTGTCGGCGCGGTGTGCGCCCTTGTGTTCGCGCTGCTCGGGCACTCTGGCGCCCTCGGACGGAGCGCCTTCGGCGAAGGCGGACTCCATCGCGGCGAGGAGCTGGGCGCGCTGGACAGTCTTGACCTCGGCGGCCATCTCCGGCCGTGGAAGCCTC
This sequence comes from Streptomyces endophytica, assembly GCF_026153355.1. GTDB lineage: Bacteria > Actinomycetota > Actinomycetes > Streptomycetales > Streptomycetaceae > Streptomyces > Streptomyces endophytica. The sequence goes on from NZ_CP110636.1 coordinate 2,334,744, forward strand.
CCGAGACCGTCGGCGACCGCCAACAGCCGTGCCTCGCCCGGCGTCTGTGCCGGATTGTCGACCTGCTCCTCGGCCGCCGCGCCCTCGAGGACCTGCTCCTCCAGGGCCTGGGCGAAGGCGTTGGCCCGCCGGTGCACCGAGACATTCGCGATCACGGGCGGCACCTCCTCTCATCATCCCGCTCGACTCCCCGGACTGGCTTTGACTATCCAGACGGACCGGACGGTTGCACACCGATGTCCGCGGCCACTCGATCGAGTGAGAGGCAGCGGGCATGGCGTGACCGCATGGAGCCTGCACTCCGCACAACGAGCGGCGCGGCACTCGGGTTACGCACTCACGATGATCTGACCGACCGGGCACGGCCGGTCACCAGGCGTGAGCGTGGTGCGGCGCGCGGTGGCGCGGAGAAGCGCGGAACGAGGGGGTGGGGGGTCAGCGGGCGTCTTCGGGGAGGAGGCGCGCGAGGGTGCGGACGGCGCGGTACTGGAGGGTCTTGATGGCGCCCTCGTTCTTGCCCATGACGCGGGCGGTCTCGGCGACCGAGAGGCCCTGCAGGAACCGCAGCGTGACGCATTCCTGCTGTTGGGGGTTGAGCTTGCGGACCGCCTCCAGGAGGGCGGCGTTGGAGAGGGATTCGAGGACCGACTCCTCGGGGCTGCGCTCGACCTCGTTGGCGTCGAGCATCTCCCCGGTGGTGACTTCCAGGCGGAAGCGCGAGGACTTGAAGTGGTCGGCGACGAGGTTGCGGGCGATGGTCACCAGCCAGGCGCCGAAATCACGGCCCTGCCAGGTGAAGGTGCCGATGCGGCGCAGGGCGCGCAGGAACGTCTCACTGGTGAGGTCCTCGGCCGTGGCGCGGCCGCCCACGCGGTAGTAGATGTAGCGGTAGACCGTGTCGGCGTACTGGTCGTAGAGGCGGCCGAAGGCCTCGGCCTCGCCGGCCTGGGCGCGTTCGACGAGGTCCATCATGCGACGGCTGTCGCTGTCGGCGGGGCGCCGGGCGGTGGCCGTGCCGGCGCCGGCACGGCGGGTTCTGCCGGCGGCCTTGCCGACCGCAGCGCTCCCGTCGGCCAGGGCGTAGCAGGGTCCGGCGGTGGGGACGGCTGAGGCGAATGCGGGGACGGCGTACGCGGTGGGGACGAAACTGCGCAGGTGGTCGACGAGTGTCGTACGCAGCGTAGCCAGGCCCGAGGCGTCAACCCCGACGTGTGGGTACACGGGACTCCCAGAGGCAGAGCTTCCATCACGTGCAGTGCGGGACCGTTCACTCGTCGTAGGGACGTGTGGGTTCCGGATTGCGTCTGAGGAGAATAACGCTTCGTACAGGCAGCGCTACACCCAGTTGCTCAAATCATCGATTACTTACGGTCTGTGACGGGTTGGTGGCAGATCAAGTATCGAATACTGAGCAACTATTGATCGGAAGGGAACGCAATCTGCCTGGTTGGAAGGCGTGTTGTGGCTGCCCCGAGGCAAGGGGACTGACCGGGAGCCCGCGGGGGTAGGGAGTGTGGATGGCCCGCCGCGCCGACGGGCGATCAGTGCTGGTCAGCGGCGGCGGCGCTGGAGTGCGACCGCGGCCGCGGCGCCGCCCGCCAGGGCGCCCACTCCGGCCGCCGCGGGGATGCCGATCTTGGCCGCCTTGCGGCCGGTGCGGTAGTCGCGCAGCCGCCATCCGTGTTCCCGGGCGTGCTTGCGCAGCCGGCTGTCGGGGTTGATGGCGTACGGGTGACCGACCAGCGACAGCATCGGGATGTCGTTGGCCGAGTCGCTGTAGGCGGCGCAGTGCGACAGGTCCAGGCCCTCGGCGGCGGCCAGCGCGCGGACCGCCTCGGCCTTGGCCGGGCCGTGCAGCGGCTCGCCGACCAGCTTGCCCGTGTAGACCCGCCGACGGACTCGGCGACGGTGCCCAGGGCGCCGGTCAGGCCCAGTCGGCGGGCGATGATCGTCGCGGTCTCCACCGGGGCGGCGGTCACCAGCCAGACCTTCTGGCCGGCGTCGAGGTGCGCCTGGGCCAGCGCGCGGGTGCCCGGCCAGACCCGTTCGGCCATGTACTCGTCGTAGATCTCCTCGCCGATGGACATCAGCTCGGAGACGCGGTGGCCCTGGACGATGGACAGCGCGCTGTTGCGGACGTCCGCCATGTGCTCGGGGTTCTCCGAGCCGGCCAGCCGGAAGTAGACCTGCTGCCAGGCGAAACGGGCCAGGTCGCGCTTGTGGAAGAAGTGCCGCTTGTACAGGCCGCGGCCGAAGTGGAACAGCGCGGCGCCCTGCATGACGGTGTTGTCGAGGTCGAAGAAGGCGGCGGCCTCGGTGTCCCCGACGACCGGGAATTCCGGTTCGGCCGGGGTCACCTCGGCGGCCTGGGCCTCCTCGGCCTCCTGCGAGGTCTTCCGGGCGGCCTCGGCGGCGGCCTCGCCGGCCAGCACGCTGCGGGCGGTGGCGGGGCGTCGGCGGCGGGGGATCCAGCCCAGGTCGAAGAGCGCTCCGGAGGGCATCCAGCCGGATCGGCGAGCGGGCGAGGAGGAGAGGCGCGTCCCGTCGGGACTCCTGCCGGGCTGGTGGTCGGGCGAGGGGCTGGCCATGGCGCTAGCGTAGCCAGTTTGTTCGGTGCTTCCGGTTACGGGCGCGTGTCCTGTGGGCCGGGAGCCGTCGACGGTCGCATTACGGCCGACTCGCGGGCGGGTCCGGCCGCCCCGGGACGGCTCAGGCGCCCAGGGCCGTCCGCAGCCGCTGCGGGTCGACGCGCCAGAAGTCGTGCTGGGCCCCGTCGATCAGGACGACCGGAATCTGTTCCCAGTACTTGCGGTGCAGTTCGGCGTCCTCGGTGATGTCCTTCTTCTCCCAGGAGGCGCCGGTCTCGGCGCAGACCTTCTCGATCACCGCCTGGGCGTCGTCGCAGAGGTGGCAGCCGGGCTTGCCGACCAGGGTGACCAGCCGGTCGGTGGGGCGCTTACGGGGGCTGCGGCTGAACAAGGGGCCATGGAGCCATTGTGCCGGGTCGGCGGGGACGCTGGGCGGGCGGCGGGAGGGGCGCCGGACGGGCGCCGGGCGGGCCGGGTTCGATTACCATCGGTGGGCGATTTGTAGGCTTCCGGGGGGTTAGCGGTAAGGAGTGCGCGCGCGTGTCCCCGTCGGTGCTGCCGTGTTGCGCGGGTGGTGCGAGTGAACGGTGCGACGTGGGAGTTGGTTCCACGGAGGGCCGGAAAGGGCGCGTGACCCCCATCACTTTGGCCGGACAAAGCGGACACCATCTTTGTGCACGCGTTCACAAAGACATAGCCTGCAGTAGACAGGGCGGTCGGGTTCCATACGGTCGCCCGCAGCCCCGCTCTACCCGCAGGAGCACCGTGGCAACTGGCCGAACTCACCGACCGGCGACCCGAAGCCGAGGCATCCCCGAGGCCACCGTCGCCCGGCTTCCGTTGTATTTGCGCGCACTGACCGCGCTCTCCGAGCGTTCGGTGCCCACGGTCTCGTCCGAGGAACTCGCGGCCGCGGCGGGGGTCAACTCCGCCAAGCTCCGCAAGGACTTCTCCTACCTCGGCTCCTACGGAACCCGCGGCGTGGGCTACGACGTGGAGTACCTGGTCTACCAGATCTCGCGCGAGCTGGGCCTGACCCAGGACTGGCCGGTTGTCATCGTCGGTATCGGTAACCTCGGCGCGGCCCTCGCCAACTACGGCGGCTTCGCCTCCCGCGGCTTCCGGGTCGCCGCGCTGATCGACGCCGACCCGGCCATGGCCGGCAAGCCGGTCGCCGGCATCGCGGTCCAGCACACCGACGAGCTGGAGCACATCATCGAGAGCAACGGCGTCTCGATCGGCGTGATCGCCACGCCGGCCGGTGCCGCCCAGCAGGTCTGCGACCGCCTGGTCGCGGCCGGCGTCACCTCGATCCTCAACTTCGCCCCGACCGTGCTGACCGTCCCCGACGGGGTCGACGTCCGCAAGGTCGACCTGTCGATAGAACTGCAGATCCTCGCCTTCCACGAGCAGCGCAAGGCGGGCGAGGAAACCCCCGAGGGCGGTGCCCCGGCCCCCTCCGGCCGTGCCGCCGCCGTCGCGGCCGCGGCCGAAGCCGCCGCCGCGACCGACCGCAAGGGACCTGACGGGGACGTGCCCGCCGTGATGCCGGCATGAGCCTTCTTGTTGTCGGACTGAGCCACCGCAGTGCGCCGGTGAGCGTGCTGGAGCGGGCCGCGCTCGCCCCGGAAGCACGCGGCAAGCTGCTGCAGGACGCGGTGTCGGCCGAGCCGGTCACCGAGTCCGCGGTGCTGTCCACCTGCAACCGCATCGAGCTCTACGCGGACGTGGACAAGTTCCACGCCGGTGTCGCCGAGCTGTCCACCCTCCTGGCCCGCCACAGCGGCGTCGGCCTGGAGGAGCTGACCCCCTACCTCTACGTCCACTACGAGGACCGGGCCGTCCACCACCTCTTCTCGGTGGCCTGCGGCCTGGACTCGATGGTCGTCGGCGAGGGCCAGATCCTCGGGCAGATCAAGGACGCGCTGGCCGTCGCGCAGGAACAGCACACCGCCGGACGGCTGCTCAACGACCTCTTCCAGCAGGCCCTGCGGGTCGGCAAGCGTGCCCACAGCGAGACCGGCATCGACAAGGCCGGCCAGTCGCTGGTCACCTTCGGCCTGGAGCAGCTCGCGGCCGGCCGGGCCGTCGAGGGCTGGGCGCACGGCAAGCGGGCGCTGGTCATCGGCGCCGGCTCCATGTCGTCGCTGGCCGCCACCACCCTCGTCCGCAACGGCATCGGCGAGCTGGCGGTCGCCAACCGCACCGTCGCGCGCGCCGAGCGGCTGGTGGCCATCCTCACCGAGCCCGGCGGGCCCGGTGCGCGTGGGGGTGCCGCCCTGTTCGAGCGGAGCCGAGAACTTGGGGGAGGCCTGACCGCCCGCGCGGTGGCGATGGCCGGCGTCGAGGACGAGCTCGCGCTCGCCGACATCGTGGTGTCCTGTACCGGCGCGACCGGGCTGGTCCTCACCGGCGAGACGGTCGCCGCCGCCCGCGCCGGCCGCACCGCGCCGCTGGCACTGCTCGACCTCGCCATGCCGCGCGACATCGACGCCGCGGTCCACCGCATCGAGGGCGCCCACCTCGTCGACATCGAGTCGCTGGCCGACGCCTCCGCGGACGCTCCGATGGCGGCCGACGTGGACAAGGTGCGCGGCATCGTCTCCGACGAGGTCGCCGCCTTCGGCGCCGCCCAGCGGGCCGCGCACATCACCCCCACCGTGGTCGCCCTGCGCACCATGGCCGCGGACGTCGTCACGAGCGAGATCGCCCGGCTCGACGGCCGCCTCCCCGACCTGGACGACAAGCAGCGCGCCGAGATCACCCAGACCGTGCGCCGCGTCGTCGACAAGCTCCTGCACGCGCCCACCGTGCGGGTCAAGCAGCTCGCCAGCGAACCCGGCGGCGCCGGGTACGCGGACGCGTTGCGCGAACTCTTCGATCTCGACCCCCAGACTGTCGCCGCCGTCAGCCGGGCCGATACCCGCGGCGGCAGTCATGAAGCACGGGAGCGGGCATGAAAGACAGCACCAACAGACCACTGCGGCTGGGCACCCGCCGCAGTGCGCTCGCCATGGCCCAGTCCGGGCAGGTCGCCGAGGCGGTGCGCGAGCTCACCGGCCGCCCCGTCGAACTGGTGGAGATCACCACGTACGGCGACACCTCCCGCGAGCACCTCGCGCAGATCGGCGGCACCGGCGTCTTCGTCTCCGCGCTGCGCGACGCGCTGCTCGCCGGGGACATCGACTTCGCCGTCCACTCGCTCAAGGACCTGCCCACCGCGCAGCCCGAGTCGCTCACCCTGGCCGCGATCCCCGTACGGGAAGACCCCCGTGACGCGCTGATCGCCCGGGACCGGCTCACCTTCGAGGAGCTCACCGCCGACCCGGACCGCGTCGCCCGCATCGGCACCGGCTCCCCCCGGCGGATGGCGCAGCTCAACGCGTGGGCCCGCGCGCTGGGCCGGCACATCGAGACGGTGCCGATACGCGGGAACATCGACACCCGCATCGGTTTCGTCGAGAAGGGCGAACTGGACGCGGTCGTGCTGGCCGCGGCCGGCCTCACCCGCATCGGCCGGATCGACGAGGCGGCGCAGCTGCTGTCGCCCGACGTGGTTCTGCCCGCCCCCGGCCAGGGGGCACTGGCGATCGAGTGCAGGGCGGGGCACACCGCCCAAGACGCTGCGCTCGTCGCCACGCTCGCCGAGCTCGACGACCCGGACACCCGGGCCGCCGTGACCGCCGAGCGTTCCCTGCTCGCCGCCCTGGAGGCCGGCTGTTCCGCACCCGTCGGGGCGCTGGCCGACCTTTCCCCAAGCTCTCGACTTCGGTCGAGCAGGGGAGGCCCCGAGGCCGGCGAGCAGGCTGTCACCGAATTGCATCTGCGTGGTGTCGTCGGCACGACCGACGGCAGCACGCTGGTGCAACTGTCCACCACCGCGCACGTACCCGCCTCTCCCGACGAGACGTCGGTCCCGCAGCAGCTGGGCCGCGAACTCGCCGCCGAGATGCTCGCCAAGGGTGCGGCCGGTCTTATGGGGGAGCGAGCACTTTGAACCCCACCGCCCCGAACCACTCCGCCTCCGGTCAGGTCACCTTCCTGGGTGCCGGGCCGGGTGACCCGGGTCTGCTGACGCTGCGTGCCGTGGAGGCCCTGGCCTCCGCGGACGTACTGATCGCCGACCCGCAGGTGCTCGACGTCGTGCGTGTACATGCGCGCGCGCAGGTGGACACACCACTGCAGGCGTCAGCTGACGAGGCGTCAATCCCCGCCGACATCCCCACCCTTAGGGACTCCGCCAATCTTGTCATGGCGGCCGCCCGGGCGGGCAAGCGGGTCGTCCGGGCGGTCACCGGCGACCCCGGTCTGGACGGGAACGTCGCCGAGGAGATGCTGGCCTGCGCCGCCGAGGGCATCGTCTTCGAGGTCGTGCCCGGCATCGCCGCGGCCGTCGGCGTGCCCGCGTACGCCGGTGTGCCGCTGCGCGACGCCGAGGGCACCGACGTGCGCTTCGTCGACGCCCGCAGCGCCGATGACCGCTGCTGGTCGGAGCTGGGCACCAGCGACGCCACCGCGGTCGTCTCCACCACCCTCGACGCGGTGGCCGCGGCCGCCGGCGAACTGGTCACGGGGGGCAAGCCCGACACCCCGATGACCGTCACCGTCGCCGGCACCACCACCCGCCAGCGCACCTGGACCGCCACCCTCGGGTCGGTCGCCCAGGTGCTGAAGGCCGCCAAGGTGCTGCCGTCGCCGGACGGCGGCCAGCCGGTCATAGCCGTGGTCGGTGAGCGCAGTGCCGCCGCGCAGCGCGACCAGCTCTCGTGGTTCGAGTCCAAGCCGCTGTTCGGCTGGCGGGTGCTCGTACCGCGGACGAAGGAGCAGGCCGCGTCGCTCTCCGACCAGCTCGTCTCGTACGGCGCGGTGCCGCACGAGGTCCCGACCATCGCCGTCGAACCGCCGCGCACCCCGCAGCAGATGGAGCGCGCCGTCAAGGGCCTGGTCACCGGCCGCTACGAGTGGATCGCCTTCACGTCGGTCAACGCCGTCAAGGCCGTCCGTGAGAAGTTCGAGGAGTACGGGCTCGACGCCCGGGCCTTCGCGGGCATCAAGGTCGCCGCGGTGGGCGAGCAGACCGCCAAGGCGCTGGTCGCCTTCGGCGTGAAGCCGGACCTGGTGCCGTCGGGTGAGCAGTCGGCCGCCGGTCTGCTGGAGGACTGGCCGCCGTACGACCCGGTCTTCGACCCGATCGACCGGGTCTTCCTCCCGCGGGCCGACATCGCCACCGAGACGCTGGTGGCCGGCCTGATCGAGCTGGGCTGGGAGGTCGACGACGTCACCGCCTACCGGACCGTGCGGGCCTCGCCGCCGCCGGCCGAGACCCGCGAGGCGATCAAGGGCGGCGGTTTCGACGCCGTGCTCTTCACCTCCTCGTCGACCGTGCGGAACCTCGTCGGCATCGCCGGCAAGCCGCACAACGTGACCGTGATCGCCTGCATCGGTCCGGCCACCGCCAAGACGGCCGAGGAGCACGGGCTGCGCGTCGACGTGATGTCGCCGGAGCCGTCGGTGCACAAGCTGGCCGAGGCGCTCGCGGACTTCGGCGCGGCGCGCCGGGACGCCGCGATCGAGGCCGGCGACCCGGTCACCCGCCCCAGCGAGCGCCGGCCCGGCTCGCGCCGCCGGGCGCGCAGCTGACGGCGGTACGGACAGCAGCGTTTCGCGCCCCGTGCCCGGTCATCCGGGCGCGGGGCGCGGCGCGTTGGGGCCCGGGAGGGGCGCCCCGGCCGCCGACGACGCGTCGGCAAAGGCGGGTGCGGGGCGGGCGTAGCGTGGTGGGTATGACGAAGTACGGAAGCTTCCCCGGTGCGCGGCCGCGGCGGCTGCGCACCACCCCGGCGATGCGCCGGATGGTCGCCGAGTACCGGCTGCACCCGGCCGACTTGATCCTCCCGGCGTTCGTCCGGGAGGGCATCGCCGAGCCGGCGCCGATCTCCGCGATGCCCGGGGTCGTCCAGCACACCCGGGACACCCTCCGCAAGGCCGCCGTCGAGGCGGTGGAGGCGGGCGTCGCCGGGATCATGCTGTTCGGCGTGCCGCTGGACGAGAAGAAGGACGCCGTGGGCACCGCCGGCACCGACCCGGACGGCATCCTGCAGGTCGCCATCAGGGATGTCCGGGCCGAGGTCGGCGACGACCTGGTGATCATGTCGGACCTGTGCCTGGACGAGTACACCGACCACGGCCACTGCGGTGTCCTGGACGCCGCCGGGCGGGTCGACAACGACGCGACGCTGGAGCGCTACGCGGAGATGGCGCAGGTCCAGGCCGACGCGGGCGTCCACGTCGTGGGCCCCAGCGGCATGATGGACGGCCAGGTCGGCGTGGTCCGGGACGCCCTGGACCAGACCGGCCACGAGGACGTGTCGATCCTCGCCTACACGGCGAAGTACTCCTCGGCGTTCTACGGCCCGTTCCGCGAGGCGGTGGGCTCGTCGCTGAAGGGCGACCGCAAGACGTACCAGCAGGACCCCGCCAACCTCCGCGAGTCGCTGCGCGAGCTGGCGCTCGACCTGGACGAGGGCGCCGACATGGTCATGGTCAAGCCGGCGCTGCCCTACCTGGACGTACTGGCGAAGATCGCCGACGCGGTGGACGTGCCGGTGGCCGCGTACCAGATCTCCGGCGAGTACGCGATGATCGAGGCGGCCGCCGAGAAGGGCTGGATCGACCGCGACAAGGCGATCATGGAGGCCCTGACGGGCATCAAGCGGGCCGGCGCGAACATGATCCTCACGTACTGGGCGACGGAGGTCGCGCAGGGGCTGTGAGGCGCCCGGCGCCGCCCCCCTCCTCAACGAGCTCCCGCCCCGGGTTCCGGGGCGGGAGCTTTGTCTTGCTTGTCAGGTTTTGACTGCCCCCTGCGGGGCACGCACTCGATGTTGACGAAGACCGCGACTGATCGAGGAGCGGGTCACCGTGACTGCCAAGGACACGATGCGGGCCAAGGGCGCCCAGGTCATCGGCACCATGAAGGAGGTCGTCGGCAAGGCGACCCACAACCGCAAGCTGCAGGCCGAAGGCAAGGCCGAGAAGACGGCCGGGCACGGGCTGGACGCGAAGGAGAAGGCCGCGCATCGGCTGCGCAGGCATTGAGCCCGTGCTTTGCGGCGCCCCGCACGTACCTGTCTGCGGCGCCGCGGGGCGTCTCGCCGTTGCGCGCTTTGCGGCGCCTCCCACGTACCTCGCCGTCCCGCCGCGGGGCGTCTCGCCGTGGCGCCTGCGGCGGGCTGGGTTGTGTTGGGTGCGGTGACGGGCCTCCGGGGCCGGTCGTGTGGACTGCTGACGCTTTACGTCCACACAACCGGCCCCTCCGGCCCGTCCCCTCCCGGAGGGGGAAAGTGAAGGACGGTGGGGGTGCACGTAACCGTCCACATGCGCGCAGGCAACAGGCCAGGTCCACCCCCGACCAGCTGAGAAACTCCCCACCACGGGAGGGGCTGGACCGGAGGACGAAGTCTGGAGGGCCGGCACCGCACCCGACAACACCACGCCCGCCGCCAGGCGCAACGGCGAGAAAGCCCCGCGGCGGGAAAGACGGGTACGTGGGAGGCGCCGCAAAGCGCAGCGCCCCGCGGCGGGACAGCCGGTACGTGGGAAGGACCTACAGGCGCTCGGGGGTGCGGATCCCCAGGAGGGCCATGCCCTGGTGGAGGGTGCGGGCCGTCAGGTCGCAGAGGAAGAGGCGGTTGGCCATCTGGTCGGGGCCGGACTCGGCCTTCAGGACCGGGCACTGGTCGTAGAAGGTCGTGAACAGCGAGGCGAGGCCGTACAGGTACGCGGCGACCTTGTGCGGCTCGTACGACGCGGCGGCCTCGATGACGGTCTCGCCGAACTGGTCGAGGTGCAGGCCCAGCGCCCGCTCCGCGGGGGCCAGCGCCAGCTCCGGGTGGGCCTCCGGGCGGGCGTCGCCGGCCTTGCGGAAGATCGAGCGGATCCGGGCGTAGGCGTACTGGAGGTAGACGGACGTGTCGCCGTTGAGCGACACCATCTGGTCCAGGTCGAACTTGTAGTCCCGGCTCGGCGACGTCGACAGGTCCGCGTACTTCACCGCGCCGATGCCCACCTGCGCACCGTTCTCAGTGATCTCCTGCTCGGTCAGGCCGATCGGCTCGCCCTTCTCCCGCACCACCGCCGTGGCCCGCTCGGCCGCCTCGTCGAGGAGGTCCTCCAGGCGGACCGTCTCGCCCGCGCGGGTCTTGAACGGCTTGCCGTCCGCGCCGAGCACCGTGCCGTAGCCCATGTTGTGCGCGGTGACCTCGTCGCTGAGCCAGCCCATCCGGCGGGCCGCCTCGAAGACCATCTTGAAGTGCAGCGACTGCCGCACGTCCACGACGTACAGGAGGGTCGTCGCGTTCAGGTCGACGACGCGGTTACGGATCGCCGAGAGGTCGGAGGCCGCGTACCCGAAGCCGCCGTCCGCCTTCTGCACGATCAGCGGCACCGGCTCGCCGTCCTTGCCGCGGATCTCGTCGAAGAACACGACGAGCGCGCCGTCCGAGCGCACGGCGACACCCGACTCCTCCAGGAGCCGCGCCGTCTCCGGCATCAGGTCGTTGTACGCGGACTCGCCGACGATCTCGTCGTCGCGGATCTCCATGTCCAGCTTCTCGAAGACCGAGTAGAAGTAGACCTTCGACTCGTCCACGAACCGCTGCCACAGGTCGAGGGTCTCCTTGTCGCCGGACTGCAGGGCGACGACCCGCTTGCGGGCCCGCTCCTTGAACTCCTCGTCGGAGTCGAAGACCGCGCGCGACGCCTTGTAGACCCGGTTGAGGTTGCTCATCGCCTGCTCGCCGTCGACGTCGGCCGCCGGGGCCAGCTCGCCGGGGTTCTCGATCAGGTACTGGATGAGCATGCCGAACTGGGTGCCCCAGTCGCCGATGTGGTGCCGGCCGATCGTCCGCTCGCCGGTGAAGTCCAGCATGTGGCGCAGCGCGTCGCCGATGACCGCCGAGCGCAGGTGCCCGACGTGCATCTCCTTCGCCACGTTCGGCTGGGCGTAGTCGATGACCGTGACGCCCGGCTTCTCCTTCAGGGGCACGCCGAGCCGGTCACCGTCGGCGGCGCGGGCGGCGAGCGTCTCGGTGATCGCCTTGTCGGTGATCGTGATGTTCAGGAAGCCGGGGCCGGAGACCTCGACCTCCTTGAGGAGGTCGTTCTCGCCGATCGCGTCGACGACCTTGGTGGCCAGCTCCCGGGGGTTGCCCTTCAGCTTCTTCGCCAGCGCCAGCAGGCCGTTGGCCTGGAAGTCGGCCCGGTCGCTACGTCGCAGCAGCGGGTCCGCGGTGCCGGCCTCCGGCAGGGCTGCCGAGAGGGCGTCCGCGAGGCGCTGGTGGACCGAAGCTGCGAGGGAAGGGACCGAGGCCATGAAGCTGCCGTTCCTTTGAAAGGGAAAGGGTTTGCCACTGAGTATCCCACGCCGTTACCACTGAATTTCCGGACGGCGGGCGTCTGGGACAATGGCACCGTCAGGCTTTTGTGCGTCGCACGCGCAAGACGGCGCAATCGAGGAAGCACCAGGAAGAGGAAGGGCCGATCGTGGCTCAGCAGAGCACCGAGACCGACTGGGTCTCCAGGTTCGCGGACGAGGTCATTGCCGAGGCGGAGCGCCGCGCCCCCGGCAAAGCGGCGTCCGGTGCTTCCGCACCGGTCATCGTCTGCGCCTCGGGCCTGAGCCCCTCCGGCCCGATCCACCTCGGCAACCTCCGCGAGGTCATGACCCCGCACCTGGTCGCCGACGAGATCCGCCGCCGTGGCCACGAGGTCCGGCACCTCATCTCCTGGGACGACTACGACCGCTACCGCAAGGTCCCGGCCGGCGTCGAGGGCGTCGACGAGTCCTGGGCCGAGCACATCGGCAAGCCGCTGACCTCGGTCCCGGCGCCGGCCGGCTCGGCGTACCCGAACTGGGCGGAGCACTTCAAGGCCGCCATGACCGAGGCGCTGGCCGAGCTGGGCGTCGAGTACGACGGCATCAGCCAGACCGCGCAGTACACCTCGGGTGTCTACCGCGACCAGGTCCTGCACGCGATGAAGCACCGCGCGGACATCGACGCGATCCTCGCCCAGTACCGCACCAAGAAGGCCCCCGCGAAGAAGTCGCAGAAGCCCGTCGACGAGGCGGAGCTGGAGGCGGCCGAGGGGTCCGGCGCGGCCAGCGAGGACGACGGCAGCGGCGGCTCGGCGGGCTACTTCCCGTACAAGCCGTACTGCGGGCAGTGCGAGAAGGACCTCACCACCGTCACCTCGTACGACGACGAGACCACCGAGCTGACCTACACCTGCACCGCCTGCGGCTTCGGGGAAACGGTCCGGCTGAGCGAGTTCCACCGCGGCAAGCTGGTCTGGAAGGTCGACTGGCCGATGCGCTGGGCGTACGAGGGCGTGGTCTTCGAGCCGTCCGGCGTCGACCACTCCTCGCCCGGCTCGTCCTTCGTCGTCGGCGGGCAGATCGTCCGCGAGATCTTCGACGGCGCCCAGCCGATCGGCCCGATGTACGCCTTCGTCGGCATCAGCGGCATGGCCAAGATGTCCTCGTCGCGCGGCGGCGTGCCGACCCCGGGTGACGCGCTGCAGATCATGGAGGCGCCGCTGCTGCGCTGGCTGTACGCCCGCCGCAAGCCCAACCAGTCCTTCAAGATCGCCTTCGACCAGGAGATCCAGCGGCTCTACGACGAGTGGGACAAGCTGGAGGCCAAGGTCGCCGACGGCAGCGCGCTGCCCGCCGACGCGGCCGCCCACTCCCGCGCGGTCCGCACCGCCGCCGGCGAGCTGCCCCGCACGCCCCGCCCGCTGCCGTACCGCACCCTCGCCTCCGTCGCGGACATCACCGCCGGCCACGACGAGCAGACCCTGCGGATCCTCGGCGAGCTGGACCCGGCCAACCCCGTCACGTCCCTGGACGAGACCCGGCCCCGGCTCGACAAGGCCGAGCACTGGATCAACACCCAGGTCCCGGCCGACCAGCGCACCATCGTGCGCGACGAGCCGGACGCCGAGCTGCTGGCCTCGCTGGACGACCAGGGCCGCGAATCGCTGCGGCTGCTGCTCGACGGCCTCGACGAGCACTGGTCGCTGGACGGTCTGACCACGCTCGTCTACGGCGTGCCGAAGGTCCAGGCGGGCCTGGCCCCGGACGCCAAGCCGACGCCCGAGCTGAAGGTCGCCCAGCGCGCCTTCTTCGCGCTGCTCTACCACCTGCTGGTCGGCCGGGACACCGGCCCGCGGCTGCCCACGCTGCTGCTGGCGGTCGGCGCCGACCGGGTGCGCAAGCTGCTCGGCGGCTGACGGCGCGGCCTGGTGTCGTAGACGCCGCGCCGCCTGGTCGTAGACGCCGCGTCGGCGGGTGCGACTCAAGGGTGAGAACGGGTTCGGCCCCGGGGAGGAGGATCCCCGGGGCCGAACCCGTCACGCTGGTGCCATGAGGGGAATCATCGGCTTCATCGCCATGCTGCAGGGAGCGCTCGGCTTCATCGGCAAGACGTTCTTCGACGGTGCCTGGGGGCTGCTGGCCCACCTGTTCGACCTGCCGTCGGTCGCCTACCTCGGCCTGTTCCTGGCCGGCGCGGCGCTTGCCGTGTGGGGCGACATGGACAAGAAGCGGAAGGCGGAGCGGGCGTAGGCGCGTCAGGCGAGGCGCTCGCCCGCGGGCGCGTCAGGCGAGGTGCTCGCCTTCAGGCGTCACGCGATGTGCTCGTCCATCAGCTCGGCGTTGAGGCGGTCGGTGAACTGGTCCATGTAGCGGTTCAGTTCCCGCGACCGCAGCCGGATCCCGTACTGCGCCTCCAGGTTCGCCGCGAACGCCCCCGGCGTCGGCATGCCCTCGCCTTCGACCGAGCGCCGGAACACCTGGTAGGCGTCCTCGTCGGGGAGGGCCGCCGCCGGAGCCTGGACGGGCTGCGGGTCCGCCTCCGCGATGCCCTTGCCGAGCGGACGGGTCCCGCCCGCCCCGTTCGGCACCGGGACCTGCGGCGCCGGCTCGGGCTCCGGCGCGCGCGGCGCCGGCACCGGGGCCTGCGGGACCTGCTCGCCCGCCGGCATCTGCTGCTGCTCGTACGGGGGCTGCTCGTCGTACGGGGGCTGCTGCTCCGGCTCCGGGACGTACGCCGGGTCGTAGTCCCCCTGGTACGCCACCTGCGGCGACGCCGCGAACCACTGGTTGGGCAGCTGCTCGCCGGGCATCTCCCCGGCCGGCTCCTGGGCCTGCGGCTCCAGCGCCGGCTGCACGGACTGCCGCGGCGCCGGCAGCAACTGCGGCTCGATGCCCGCCGCGGCGAGGCCCGCGGGGGCGGTCTGGGCCAGCGGTACGCCGTACCGGGCGAGCCGCAGCGGCATCAGGGACTCCACGGGCGCCTTGCGGCGCCAGGCGCGCCCGAAGCGCGAACGCAGGCGTGCCTGGTACACCAGCCGTTCCTGCTCCAGCTTGATCACCGCGTCGTACGACCGCAGTTCCCACAGCTTCATTCGCCGCCACAACAGGAACGTCGGGACGGGCGCGAGCAGCCAGCGGGTCAGGCGCACACCCTCCATGTGCTTGTCGGCGGTGATGTCGGCGATCCGGCCGATCGCGTGCCGGGCGGCTTCGACGGCGACCACGAACAGGATCGGGATCACCGCGTGCATGCCCACGCCCAGCGGGTCGGGCCAGGCCGCCGCGCCGTTGAAGGCGATCGTCGCCGCCGTCAGCAGCCAGGCCGTCTGCCGCAGCAGCGGGAACGGGATGCGGATCCAGGTGAGGAGGAGGTCCAGGGCGAGCAGGACACAGATACCGGCGTCGATGCCGATCGGGAACACGTAGGAGAAGTTCCCGAAGCCCTTCTTGATGGCCAACTCGCGGACCGCCGCGTAGGAGCCGGCGAAGCCGATGCCTGCGATCACCGCCGCACCGGCGATGACCACACCGATGAGGATGCGGTGGGTACGAGTCAACTGCGCCGTCTTCGTCGCGGACACCCGCGGTCCCTCCCCGGCTCGGCGAAATGGCGCGCCTAGCGTGGCACACCGCCCGCGGGGCCCCGCCGGGAGGTGCCCGGCGGGGCTGATCGATGTCCGATCGACCTCGAATCGACCTTGGATCGACCTCGGATCGATGTCAGATCGAGCTCGGATCGACGTCAGATCGACGTCAGATCGACCTCAGTGGTTCGCCTTGAGGGCGGCGGCGACCGCTTCCTTGGCGGCGGCCTGGGCGTTCTTCAGCAGGTCGGCGCCCTTGGGGGTGTCGGCGCCGGCCAGGCCCGCGCCGTTGTAGTTGATCGTCACGACGACGTTGGAGGCGCGGGCGACGATGGTGGTGTTCTTGAAGTCGTTGCCCTCCTTCTTCACGTCGTAGGTGATCGCGGTGGCCTCGTCGCCGGTGCCGCCGGTCTGGGCGGCCTTGAGCTTCTTGGCGCCCTTGGCGGCCTTCGCGTCGCTGACCTGCTTGGTGTAGAAGTCCGTGGCGCGCTTCTCGCCGGAGCCGATGCCCGGGTCCGAGTCGTAGCGCTGGTAGCCGATGTCCAGCCAGCGGAACTGGGTGCCGTCGACGCCGTGCTCGTCGGAGCTGCTCCAGGAGCAGGTGCCGTGCGAGGCGTTGTCCGTGGACTGGCCCTGGTCCCCGGCGGCGTCCTTCACCTTGGGCAGCAGCTTCTTGACGGTGTCCTTGGAGAACGCCGAGCAGGGGTTGGGCAGCTTCTTGTACTTCGCGGGCGCCACGGTCGGCGACGGCTGGGCGGAGTGGCTGGACGCGGCGGAGGAGGCGTCACCGGAACCGGAGTCCGAGCTGCCGCTGTCCGAGCCGGAGCAGCCGGCGACGAGCAGCACCGGTACTGCTGCGCAGGTGAGGAGGCTGGCGAGGCGCTTGGCTGAACGGTGCATGGTTCCTTCGCTGTTCGTCGTCGTGCGTCGGCGCCGTGGGGTCGGCGCCGTGCGGCGTTCGGCGTGGTGAGTCGTCGTGCGTCGTCGGTTCGCTAGAGGGCACGGTACGCGGCGCGGCGAGGTGGGTGACCGTTTCGTACCGATGAGTACAAGGAGCGAAACGGTCATACGGCCATGTCCGGGACCATCGACCCGAGTCGCTCAACTCGGGCTATTCGGCTAGGCGGTCGGACAGCTCATCGGCCAGCGAACGGGCCTTGTCCTGCAGTTCCTGGCTCTCCGGCAACATCGACTTGTCCGTGGACCACTGGTCGTAGGTGATCGTCACGATGACGTTCGACGTGCGAAAGACCACAGTGACATCGCGGTGCACACCGGAGTCCGCGGTGATCAACTTGTCGTTGAGGAACGCCGCGTCCGCCAGGCCGTCGAGCACGCGCGGCGCGGTGGAGGCGTCCCCGCTCGCACTCGGGTCGGTGGTCGAGGGTGCGGTCGAGGCCGCGCTCGGGTCTCCGCTCGGGTTCGCGCTCGCGCCGGCGCCGGGCTTGCCCGTGGCGCCGTCCTTTCCCGACTCGCCCGAGGGGGTCTTTTCGGGGTTCTTCCCCGCGGCAGTCGCTCCGCCCTTCGCGCTCTTCGTGTCCTTCGCGTCTTCTGTGCTCTTCGTCCCCTTCGCGCCCTTCGACGGGGGAGCGGTGGGGGAGGAACCGGCGCCGCCGCCGGACGGGATCTGCGCGGCCAGTTCCTTGCTGTCGTAGATCTCCTGCGCCTTGTCGTCATCGCTGACGGCGGCGTCGTACGAGACCACGCGCTGGATGTCGAGGCTCAGATGGCGGGTGCCCGCGTCGGTCTCGCGGGTCCAGTGGCAGCCGACCCGGCGGTCGGTGTCGTACGTGATGTCGGCCTGGCCGCCGTAGAGCTTGTCGGCCTCGGTGCCGGAGAGGTGCTGGCCGTCGCCGGGCAGCATGGCGCGGACGGTGCTGCGCGAGGGCAGCCCGCACGCCTCCGGGAGGGTCTGGTAGCGGCCCGGTTCGGCGGACTGGCTCGTCGCGGCGGGGTCGCCGCCCTTGGCGTCGGCGGCGTCACCGTCGGTGCCGGGACCGCCGGTGCAGCCGGCGAGGCCGGCGGCCAGCGCCGCGACGGCCACCAGCGCGGCACCGGGTGCGAACGGTTTGCGGGGCATCGCTCGCGGCTCCTTCCCTCGAATTCCCTCGAAAAATGTGGTTGCCGCCCGGCGGCGGCCGATGGACACAATGTCTATCGCACGTCTTGCCGCGCACGCCGGTTCACCGTCCAAGATCAGGTAATTTGTCCGGCTTTTGCGTTTTTCAGTTTTCCGGGGGAATGAGGAAGTTATGTCGTACGTCGAGGTACCCGGCGCCCAGGTGCCCATCCGGATGTGGACCGACCCGGCCACGGTCGAGGACGTGGCGATGCAGCAACTGCGCAACGTCGCCACCCTCCCGTGGATCAAGGGCCTGGCCGTGATGCCCGACGTGCACTACGGCAAGGGCGCCACGGTCGGCTCGGTGATCGCGATGCGCGGGGCGGTCTGCCCGGCGGCGGTCGGCGTCGACATCGGCTGCGGAATGAGCGCGGTGAAGACCTCGCTCACCGCCAACGACCTGCCCGGCGACCTGTCCCGGCTGCGCTCGAAGATCGAGCAGGCCATTCCGGTGGGCCGGGGCATGCACGACGACCCGGTCGCCCCCGGCCGGCTGCACGGTTTCCCGACGGCCGGCTGGGAGGACTTCTGGGCGCGGTTCGAGGGGGTGGCGGACGCGGTCAAGTTCCGCCGCGAGCGGGCCGTCAAGCAGATGGGAACGCTCGGCGGCGGCAACCACTTCCACGAGATCTGCATCGACGAGGACCAGTCCGTGTGGATCATGCTGCACTCCGGGTCGCGCAACATCGGCAAGGAACTCGCCGAGTACCACATGGGCGTGGCCCAGAAGCTGCCGCAGAACCAGGGCCTGGTCGACCGCGACCTCGCCGTCTTCATCGCGGACACCCCGCAGATGGCGGCGTACCGCAACGACCTCTTCTGGGCGCAGGAGTACGCCAAGCACAACCGCGAGATCATGATGGCGCTCACCCAGGACGTCGTCCGCCGGGAGTTCAAGAAGGCCAAGGTGACCTTCGGCGAGGTCATCTCCTGCCACCACAACTACGTGGCGGAGGAGCAGTACGACGGCATGGACCTGCTGGTGAC
This sequence comes from Streptomyces endophytica, assembly GCF_026153355.1. Lineage (GTDB taxonomy): Bacteria > Actinomycetota > Actinomycetes > Streptomycetales > Streptomycetaceae > Streptomyces > Streptomyces endophytica. The sequence goes on from NZ_CP110636.1 coordinate 2,353,401, forward strand.
CCGCAAGGGCGCGATCCGGGCGGGCGGTGGCGAGTACGGCATCATCCCCGGCTCGATGGGCACCGGCTCGTACATCGTCCGCGGCCTGGGCAACCCGGCGTCCTTCAACTCCGCCTCGCACGGCGCCGGCCGCAAGATGAGCCGGAACGCTGCCAAGAAGCGCTTCACGACGCGCGACCTGGCGGAGCAGACGCGGGGCGTGGAGTGCCGCAAGGACTCCGGGGTGATCGACGAGATCCCGGGCGCCTACAAGCCGATCGAGAAGGTCATCGACCAGCAGCGCGACCTGGTGGAGGTCGTCGCGCACCTCAAGCAGGTGGTGTGCGTGAAGGGTTGAGGGCCGCAAGCCGGGGCCGGCTCCTCGGGGGTGGGCTTCCCGGATCGGTTCCCCGGGTCGGTTCCCCGGGGTCGGTGGTTCGGGGCTCTTTTTGCGGGGCGGCGTGGCGCGAGTGCGCCACGCCGCTCTTCGTTCTTCGTTCTTCGTTCTTGGCTCTTCGTTCTTGGCTCTTCGTTCTGCGGTCGCGGTCGCGGTCGCGGTTGCGGTTGCGGTTGCGGTCGCGGTCGCGGTTGGGGGTGCGGGGTGCGGGGTGGGCGCCGGCGCTGGCTGGGCGCTCAGTTGGTGCGGGTGCGGTGCACCTTGGTGTTGGAAGCCTGGGCGCGGGGCCGGACCACCAGCAGGTCGATGTTGACGTGGGAGGGGCGGGTGATCGCCCAGGCGATGGTGTCGGCCACGTCCTCCGCGCTGAGCGGCTGCTCCACACCCTCGTAGACCTTGGCGGCCTTTTCGGCGTCCCCGCGGAAACGGGTGGTGGCGAACTCGTCGGTCTTCACCATCCCCGGGGCCACCTCGATGACCCGCACCGGCTCACCGCACAGCTCCAGCCGCAGCGTCTCGGCGATCACATGCGCACCGTGCTTGGCCGCGACATAACCGCCGCCGCCCTCATATGTGGCATGACCCGCGGTGGAGGACAGCACGACCACGGTGCCGTCCCCGGAGGCGGTGAGCCTGGGCAGCAGCGCCTGGGTCATGTGGAGCACGCCGAGCACATTGACCTCGTACATCGCGCGCCAGTCGGCAGGATCCCCGGTGGCCACCGGTTCCGCGCCGAACGCACCACCGGCGTTGTTGACCAGGACGTCGACGGACGGCAGCTCGTCGAGCGAGGCCACGAAGGCGTCGACGGCGGCCCGGTCGGTGACGTCCAGCGCATGGGCCTGGGCGTTCGGCAGCTCGGCGGCGAGCGCTTCGATGCGGTCCTTGCGGCGGGCGGTGAGCACGACGCGGTAACCGGCGGCGGCCAGCGCCCGCGCGGTCGCGGCCCCGATGCCGCTGCTCGCTCCGGTGACAACGGCGGTACGGGCCTCGGCGCTGGGGGCCTGGGCGCTACGGGCATCGGCGCTACGGGCATCGGCGGTCATGACGCTCTCCTCGGAGCCGGTGGGACGGCGGGACGCGGGACGGCGGATCGGTGCGCGTCGGCATGACCGTTGTGCGGTCCGGCCGCGGTCGCGGTGTGCCCAGGATATGCAGCCCCTGATCAACCGCTGATCAATTACTGATGAGCACCTGATCAATGGTTGGGCGGGGTGGTTGGAGGGCCGTGATTGGAGGGCGGTGGTTGGAGGGCGGTGGGGGCCGACGGCGGGGCCGAGGGGGGCCGAGGGGGGCCGACGGCGGGGCCGACGGTTGGGGAGACGGCGGACGCCGGGGGAGCCGGGGAGCCGGAAAAAGTCGGTGGAAGCTGGGGGAGCCGGGGGAAAGCTGGGGGACCTGGGGAAAGCCGATGGAAGCTGGGTGAGCCGGGGAGCCGGGGAGCCGGGGAGCCGGGGAAAGTCGGGGAAAGCTGGGGGAGCCGGTGGAAGCCGGGGAAAGCCGGCTGTGCGGGCGGCCGGTCGCCGGAAAGGTCAGCGGCTCCTGGGGGCGTACATGATCACTGCCATCCCGGCCAGGCAGATCAGCGCCCCGATGACGTCCCACCGGTCGGGGCGATAGCCGTCGGCCACCATTCCCCAGGCCAGCGATCCGGCGACGAAGACCCCGCCATACGCGGCGAGGATGCGCCCGAAGTGGGCGTCGGGCTGGAGCGTGGCCACGAAGCCGTACACCCCGAGTGCGATCACCCCGGCCCCGATCCACGCCCAGCCACGGTGTTCGCGGACCCCCTGCCACACCAGCCACGCCCCACCGATCTCGAACAGCGCGGCAACGACGAACAGAGCAGCGGAACGCGCAATGAGCATGCGGCGAGCCTAAGCCCGGACACCCTCAGCAACGCGCGAGAGCCTCTCCGGCCCCCTGCCCCACCCCACCCGCTCCCACCCCGCCCCGCCCCGCCCCGCCCCGCCCCTCGCCTACTTCGCCCCGAGCGCCCCCAGGGGATTGTCAGTAGCGCATGAGAGCTTCGAATCATGTTGATTGAACGGGCCTATCTGGACCTTCCGACGGGGACGGGGGCGGCCGAGGACGGCTGGCCGTGGACGGTGCCCTGTGTCCGGCAACTGGCCGCCGAAGGGCTGACCTTCCGCGCGCCCGTCACCTTCCTGGTGGGCGAGAACGGTTCGGGGAAGTCCACGGTGGCCGAGGCGCTGGCGGAAGGCTTCGGTCTGGATTCGTACGGCGGGTCGGCGGGCTACAAATACGCCTCCTCTCGTGAGGCCTCTCTGTTGGGCGGTCGGCTTCGGTTCGATCCGACGCGGGAGGGGCGGCGGATGGTGCGGGGGCCGCGGACGCGTCGTCGCGGCTTCTTCCTCCGGGCCGAGACAGCGCTGGAAGCACTGAACGGCGAGCGGAACACCCAGCGGCTCTCCCAGGCCCCGGACGAGATGAGCCACGGCGAGAGCTTCCTGCTGGCCTTCCGTGAACGGTTCGCCGAGCGCGGGCTGTACGTGATGGACGAGCCGGAGGCGGCGCTGTCCTTCTCCTCCTGTCTGGAACTGGTCGGGCTGATGGACGAGTTGGCGCGGATAGGCGCCCAGGTCGTGTGTGCCACCCACTCACCGCTGCTGACGGCACTCCCCGGTGCGGAGATCGTGGAGGTCGGCGAGCACGGCATGCGGTCGGTGGAATGGGCGGAGCTGGGCCTCGTCGACCACTGGCGGCGATACCTCAGCGACCCGCGGGCCTATCTGCGCCATGTGCTGGCATCGGGCTGAGCCACGACGAACTCCGACGCCCCCCGCGCCGCCGTCCGCCCCCGCGCAACCATCCGCCTCCACTTAGCCGATCCGCCCCGCGCCTCCCTGTGACGTCACGCCGCCCCGCGCCTGCCTGTGACGTCACGCCGCCCCGCGCCTGCCTGTGACGTCACGCCGCCCCGCGCCTCGCGGCCATCCGACCCTCGCAACCGTCGGCCTCCTCGCAACCCTCGGCCTCCGCGCAACCGTTCGCCTCCGCGGAGCCGCCCGCCCCGCTCAGCCGTTCGCCGGCGCGGCGCCGGTCCACCGTATGAGCGCGCTGCGCAGGGCCGCGGCACGCTCGGCGGGGGCCGTGGAGTCGGTGGCCCAGGCGATGTAGCCGTCGGGGCGTATCAGCAGGGCGGTACGGCGGCCGCTGTCCCAGGTGGCCGGGAGGACGCGGTCGTCGTCCGGACGCGGGGCGGTGGGCTCGTCGGCGGGGGTGACGAGGACGAACTTCCCCTCGCGGAGGAGTTCGTAGAGCCGGCCGCCGCCGGCCAGGCGGAGGTCCGGGGCGCGGTGGCCGGCGAGCCGATGGGCACCCGGCCCGGCCGGATAGCTGATGCCGATACCGGAGAGCGTGCGTATCGCGCGGCGGGACACCGGCCTCAGATGGTTGATGACCCGCGCGGCGATTCCCCGGACCGCACGCCCGGGAGTGGAGTGCAGCAGGGTCAACCGCAGGATGGCGCCGCTGCTGCGCAGCACCGACTTGCCAACCGGATGCCGCTCGGCCTGATAGCTGTCCAGCAGGGACTCGGGGGAGTGGCCGCGTAGCACGGCGGCCAGCTTCCAGCCGAGGTTGGCGGCGTCCTGGAGACCGGTGTTCATGCCCTGACCGCCCGCGGGGGAGTGGACATGCGCGGCGTCCCCGGCGAGGAAGACCCGCCCGACGCGGTACTGCGGGGCCTGGCGTTCGTCGCTGTGGAAACGGGAGATCCAGCGGGCGTCCCGCATGCCGTAGTCCGTACCGAGCGCGAGCCGGGTGACCTCGCGGACCTCGTCGAGATCGGCGGGCGCGGTGTCGTCGGCCTGGCGCTGGCGGTTCCAGCCGATGACGCGGTACCAGCCGTCCCCGAACGAGCCGATCAGCGCGAAGGCCTCACCCATGGCGTTGACGATGAAGGGGGAGGGAGGCTCCTCGGCCAGTCGGACGTCGGCGAGGATCACCGAGCGGATCACCGACTTCCCGGGGAAGGGCAGGCCCACGGCCTCCCGGATCGTGCTGCGCACGCCGTCGGTGCCGACGAGGTAGGCGGCGCGGGCGCTGCCGATGCCGTCGGCGGTGCGCAGCTTCACCGTCACCCCCTCCTCGTCCTGGTCGAGGCCGAGCACCTCCGAGTCGTACCGGAACACCACACCGGCCTTCCGCGCGCGGCGCTCCAGCAGCTGCTCGACCTCGAACTGCGGAGTGATCAGGACGAAGGGGAAGCGGGTGGTGAGCTGGGTGGGGTCGAGAGTGGCCTCGCCGAACATCTGGAGGCGGGGGATCGGATGACCGCCGGCGACCAGCTCATCGGCCAGGCCGCGGGCGTCGAGCTGTTCGAGCGTGCGCGCATGGACGGCGAGGGCGCGGGTGAGGTTGCTGGTCGTGTCGGCGCGGCGTTCGAGAAGCGTGACGGACAGGCCGGCCTCGGCGAGGTCCCCGGCGAGCAGCAGCCCGGTGGGCCCGGCACCGACGACGAAGACGTCCGCGGTGTCCGTCAGCTCTGCGGCGTCCGCGCTCTCAGCGCTGGGCGCGAGGTGTGCGCGGGCTCCCGGCACGTCCCTGACCTCGGCGTTTCTGGCCGTGCTGAGCCCCTGGTCCTGGGTGCCGGGCCGGTCCGTGCGGTTCGTGGCGTCCATGGCTTCCGCCTCCTCTTGCGTGCGCCTGGGCCTATGCCAACGCATGTTGGTCAACGCTTGTTGGCAAGCGTAGGTCGCGTCGGCTTGGCATGTCAACAGTCGTTGGCCTACAGTTGTTGACATGCCGCACGATCGCCCTCTTACTGCTGCTGAGCCCGACGCCCCCGCCGAATCCGCGGCCCGCGGCACCGGCACCGGCACCGACATCGGCACGGCCACCGACAGCGACATCGAAGCCGCTGCCGGCGCCTCGTCCGCGGGTGCCTCCGGCGCCTCACCCGCCGGTGCCCGGACCGCCGGCCCCGCGGACCCGCCCCGCCGGTCCGCCGCGACCCGGGCCGCGATCCTGGCCGCCGCCCGTGACCGCTTCGCCGCGGACGGCTACGAGCGCGCCACGATCCGCGCCATCGCGCGCGAAGCGGGCATCGACCCGTCGATGGTCATGCGCTACTACGGCAACAAGGCCGGCCTCTTCGCGGCCGCCTCCGAGATCGAGGTGCACGCGCCCGACCTGAGCCACGTACCGCGGGAAGAAGCCGGCGCCCGGCTCGTACGTCACTTCCTCGAACGGTGGGAGGGCGACGAGGTGCTGACCGGCATGTTGCGCGTCGGCGCGACGAACGAGGCGGGCGCGGAGCGGATGCGCGGGGTGTTCGCCGAACAGATCAGGCCGGTGCTCACGGCGGTCTGCCCGGTCCCCGAGGAGGCCCCGAAGCGCGCGGCGCTGATCGCCTCCCAAATACTCGGCATGGCGCTGTGCCGTTACATCCTGCACCTCCCGCCGGCCGTCGCGCTCAGCCATGACGAGGTCATCGCCTGGCTGGCACCCACGATCCAGCGCTATCTGACGGCGGAGCAGCCGTAAGGCGGGCGGTCTGACGGCGGAGCAGCCGTAGGGCGGCCGGTCGCCGTTCAGTCCCCTGACAATGGCCGCGGCACCCGTCCGGCCACCCGTCCCATATGCCCTTCGAAGACCTGCCGCGCCTCCGGAGTCAGCGTCCGGAGCGCCACCATCGCCGTGAGGATCACATCGCACAGCTCGCTGTGCACGTCGTCCCAGGTGTGACTGTGCCCCTTGCGCGGGTTCTGGCCCGTGGCGCCGATCACGGCCTGCGCGACCTCGCCCGCCTCCTCGGAGAGCTTCAGGATGCGCAGCAGCCGCTCCTGCTCCGCTGGCAGCGCGCTCGCGCCGTCGAGCCAGCGCACCAGCTGGTCGACGGTTTCCCAGACGGCTGACAGGGCGTCGGCCACAGGCACGGACGAGGCGTCGACGGGCGGAGGCGTATCGGACATGGCCCGATTGTGCCCGTCTCCGGCGGCGTACGTGCCTAGGGTGGATCAACCGCCGTATGTGAAGCACGGTATGTGAACCGCCACAGGTGAAACGTCGTATACGCAGCGCCGTGTACGAACTGCCGCACACGAACCCCGTATTGCTGCTGACTGGTGGGAAGGGGCACGCCGCAGATGGCCGAGCACCGCACGTCCCGCGATCCGCTCCCCGAGGCGCTGGTCGACTTCTACGGCCTGGTGCCGCTGCCGCGTGAGGGCGGACGGTTCCGGCCTACGTGGTCGGGCCCGCCCCGGGCCGACGGGCGGCCCGAGGGTACGGCGATCGTGATGCTGCTGACCGCTGAGCCGGGCGACTACTCCGCCCTGCACCGGCTGCCGACCGACGAGATCTGGCACTTCTACCGGGGCGATCCCCTCACCCTCTTCCTGCTGACCGAAGGGCCCGAGGAAGACGGGCAGCCCCAGGGGGCCGAGGGGCGCGGGGTGAGCACTCCGGATGGCCGCGCGGCCCGTACGGTCGTCCTCGGGCCGGATGTCCTGGGCGGGCAGCACGTCCAGTTCACCGTGCCGGCCGGGACGTGGATGGCCGCCGAGGTCGCCGAGGGCGGATCGTGGACGCTGTTCGGCTGCACGATGGCGCCCGGTTTCACCTTCGAGGACTACGAACACGGGGACGGCGCCGAACTGGCCGCGCGGTTTCCGCGGGAGGCAGCGCGGATCGCCGCGCTGAGCCGGCCATGACAGGGGAGCGAGCCCCTTTCGGCCTGAACGGTGGCGGGGCGGCGATTACTCCCGGTGACCGCCTTGTACCGGTCGTATCCGGCCAGGCCGCCGCGGACGGCGCAGGCGGCGCAGGCGGCCCAGACAGGCCGGGCAGTCCGGGCGGACCAGGCAGTCCGGGTGGCCCTGGCGGCCTGGGCGGCCCAGGCAGTCGGGGAGGAGCAGACGACCCAAGTGGCCCGACCGGTCCTGGGGGCTCGGAGGGCTCGGAGAGCTCGGAGCGCTCGGAGCGCTCGGAGCGCTCGGCCGGTCCGGATGGTCCGCGTGATCCGGCCGGTCCGGATGGTCCGGCCGGTCCGCGTGGTTCGGGCGGCCAGGCCGACCAGGCGGCGCGCCAGTTGGGCATGGCTGCCGATCAGCGAGGCACCGTCCGCCGCCCCCCTCACACCGACCACCCCTCTCCTGGCCATCACCTCCGCTCTCACCCCCAGCCCCAGCTCCACCCCCACCTCCCCGACCTCTCCGGGCAGGTGGTGCTCGTTACCGGGGCCGCGGGTGGGGTGGGGCAAGGCATTGCGGGGCGGTTCGCGCAGGCCGGGGCGGCGGTGGTGGTGCACTACCGGACCGGGGCCGAGGCGGCGCGGGCGCTGGTGGGTCGGATCGAGGACGGCGGCGGGAGTGCGCTGGCGCTGGCGGCCGACCTGGCCGTCGAGGAGGAGTGCCACCGGCTGGTGACCGAGGCGGCCGGCTGGCGCGGGCGGCTCACCGCGCTGGTGAACAACGCCGCGGTGCAGCCGACGCAGGAGCTGGCGGGGATGTCGCTCGCCGACTGGCGGGCGGTGGCCGACCTCAACGTGCACTCGGTGTTCGCCTGCACCCAGGCCGCGGCGGCCGTGATGCGGGAGGGCGGCGGCGGGTCGGTGACCCACATCGCCTCGATCGAGGCGGACCGTCCGGCGCCGCAGCACGCCCACTACTGCGCCTCCAAGGCGGCGGTGGTCATGCACGCCCGCGCAGCCGCGCTGGAGTACGGCCGGTACGGCATCCGCGTCAACAGCGTCTCGCCGGGCCTGATCGACCGGCCCGGGCTGGCCGAGGACTGGCCCGACGGAGTACGGCGCTGGCACGCGGCGGCGCCCACCGGGCGGTTGGGGCGGCCGGAGGACGTGGGCGACGCCTGTGTGTTCCTCGCCTCGCCGATGGCGTCCTGGATCACCGGACAGGACCTCGTGGTGGACGGCGGGGTCTCGGCCCGCCCTACGTGGTGAGGCCCACACCGTAGGGGGGCCCACACCGTAGGGAGGCCCCGGGCCCCGTCCTGCGCGGTGACTCCTCCGCCCGGAGGCGCAGTACTTTCACCGTGCTATGAGACGAGGCCCACCGCACCAAGCGACGAGGCCCATCGGCCTACGAGGCGAGGCCCACCGCACTAAGCGACGAGGCCCATCGGCCTACGAGGCGAGGCCCACCGCGCTGAGCGACGAGGTCCACCGCGCTACGGGACAAGGCCCATCGGGCTACGAAACGAAGCCCACCACGCCACGAACCGAGGCCCACCACGCCACGAACCGAGGCCCACCGCCAACACCCCAGCCCGCCCCAGCCCTCCACAGCCCACCCCGGCCCGTTCCAGCCGCCCAAGCCGGCCAAAACCCCAGCCCAGCCCCGACGAACCGTTACGGCCACACCAGGCAATACGCCTGGTGCCCCGCCTCGTGGAGGCGGTGGCTGAAGTCCTGCCATTCGTGGAGGAGCTGGTAGACGGCGAAGGCGTCGCGGGGGCCGCCGCGGTCGGGGACCGTGGACCAGATGAAGGCGGCCGCGCCGACCGATTCCTCGCCGATGCCGCGCAGCGGGTCGACCACGGTCATGGGGAGCTTGACGACGGCGTAGTCGGGGTGGAGGACGACGAGTTCGAGCGGCGGAACCTTATGGAGGGGTATGCCCTCTATGCCGGTGAGGACCATGGCGGCCATGGTCTCCGGCTTGATCTTGGTGAACATCCCGCCCATGCCGAGCTCGTCACCGCCGAGTTCCTCGGGGCGCATGGAGATCGGGACCCGGGCAGCTGTCGCGCCGTTGGGCGCGCCGAAGTATTTGTAGGTCACCCCCATGCGGCCGCCCCTGATGTCCCCACCCTTGATGCCTTCGGTCTCGCGCCGGTGACGGCCGCGCTGGGCGCGCCCGGAACCCCGGTCATCGGTTCCTTCGCCCAGTTCGCCACCGCGATGCATATCTCCACCCGACCACTCGCAGCCCCAGCCGCGCAACCCGATCATCGTCTCAGAGACCTCCCCCGTCACCGGCGCGCGAAACGCCCGGCCGCACGCCCCCGTGCGCCTCTGAGACCATTGCTTGCGTGACTCACTCGTCCGTCGCCCCAGTTTCGCAGACAAGCGGGGGCTGACGCCCGGTCGAAAGCGAGAGGAATCAAAAAAGGATCGAGTGGGAACCGCGCGGCGCCTTAGGTGGTCCAAGCGGGGATTCCCATGCCGTTGTCAGCCGGGGCGGTGCCCGTGCGCCGCTGCCCTCCCCGTTTATGCAGGTCAGGATCACAGTGTCTTTTCCGTATGAAGCCCCTGTTTCGCAGTCGCTGTTCGAGCGCGCCTCCGTGGTGACGCCCGGCGGCGTCAATTCACCGGTGCGGGCGTTCCGCGCCGTCGGCGGTACGCCCCGGTTCATGGTGTCCGGTACCGGTCCGTACCTCACCGACGCCGACGGCCGTGAGTACGTCGACCTCGTGTGCTCCTGGGGGCCGATGATCCTCGGGCACTCGCACCCCGAGGTGATCGCGGCGGTCCAGGAGGCGGTCGCGCGCGGCACGTCCTTCGGTACGCCCGGCGCGGGCGAGGTCGAGCTGGCCGAGGAGATCGTGGCCCGGATCGAGCCGGTCGAGCAGGTGCGCCTGGTGTCGTCCGGTACCGAGGCGACGATGTCGGCGATCCGTCTGGCGCGCGGGTTCACCGGCCGCCCCAAGGTGGTCAAGTTCGCCGGCTGCTACCACGGGCACGTGGACGCGCTGCTGGCCGCGGCCGGCTCGGGCGTGGCGACCTTCGGGCTGCCCGACACGCCCGGTGTGACCGGCGCGCAGGCCGGCGACACGATCGTGCTGCCCTACAACGACCTGGAGGCGGTGCGGGCCGCGTTCGCCGCGCACCCGGGCGAGATCGCCTGCGTGATCACCGAGGCGTCGCCCGGCAACATGGGCGTGGTGCCGCCGCTGCCCGGCTTCAACCAGGGCCTTGCCGACCTGTGTGCCGAGGACGGCGCGCTGTACATCTCCGACGAGGTGATGACCGGCTTCCGCGTCAGCAAGGCCGGTTGGTACGGGATCGACGGGGTTCGCCCGGACCTGATGACCTTCGGCAAGGTCATGGGCGGCGGTTTCCCGGCCGCGGCGTTCGGCGGCCGCGCCGACGTCATGGCGCACCTCGCGCCGGCCGGCCCGGTCTACCAGGCGGGCACCCTGTCCGGGAACCCGATCGCCACCGCCGCCGGTGTCGCGCAGCTGCGGCTGCTGGACGACGCCGCGTACGAGAAGGTCGACGCGGTCTCCGCCGAGCTGCGTTCGCTGGTCAGCGGGGCGCTGGCCAAGGAGGGCGTGGCGCACCGGCTGCAGGTGGCGGGGAACATGTTCTCCGTCTTCTTCACCGAGCGGGACGTCACCAACTACGACGAGGCCAAGGCGCAGGAGTCCTTCCGCTTCACCGCCTTCTTCCACTCGATGCTGTCCCAGGGCGTCTACCTCCCGCCGTCCGCGTTCGAGTCGTGGTTCGTCTCGACCGCGCACGACACCGCGGCCGTCGAGCGGATCGCGGCCGCCCTGCCGGCCGCCGCCCGGGCCGCCGCCGAAGCGACGGAATGAGGGGGAAATGAACCAGAGCAGCAACGACGTCTCCGCCGGCAACAACGGTGACGACATCACCGTCGTCCACCTCATGCGGCACGGTGAGGTGCACAACCCGGAGGGCGTGCTGTACGGGCGCCGGCCCGGCTACCACCTCTCCGAGCTGGGGCGGAAGATGGCCGACCGGGTCGCCGAGCACCTCGCGGACCGGGACGTCACCCATGTCGTCGCCTCGCCGCTGGAGCGGGCCCAGGAGACCGCGACGCCGATCGCCGCGGCGCACGGCCTCGACCTGGCCACCGACGAGCGGCTGATCGAGGCGGCCAACGTCTTCGAGGGCAAGACCTTCGGGGTCGGTGACGGGGCGCTCAAGAAGCCCGGCAACTGGAAGTACCTGACGAATCCGTTCCGGCCCTCGTGGGGCGAGCCGTACCTCGAACAGGTCGTACGGATGATGGCGGCGCTCGGCGCGGCGCGGGACGCGGCGCGCGGGCACGAGGCGGTGGCGGTCAGCCACCAGCTGCCGATCTGGATCGTGCGCAGCTTCGCGGAGCGGCGGCGGCTGTGGCACGACCCGCGGAAGCGGCAGTGCACGCTGGCCTCGCTGACGTCGTTCACGTTCCACGGCGACAAGATCATTTCGGTGGGGTACAGCGAACCGGCGCGCGACCTGGTTCCCTCCCACCTCCTGGCCGGCGCCAAACCGGTGAAGGGGAAGAGCAAGGCCTACGGGGCCTGACACTGCATCAGGTGGCGGAACGTCACAGGCAAGCAAAAATGGAATATCCGGCCGATTAACCCGGTGTCCCGGTGCTCAACATGCCCTCCTCTCGATTGTCCGTTTATATGGATATCGAGTTCCGGCGAGCACGGATGGGGACGAGGGTATGCGCGCGATCAGTCGGCGAAACCTGCTGGGCCTGGGAGTCGGAGCGGCCGCGGCGCTGGGCGTCGCCGGCTGCTCCACGTCCGGCCCGCAGGTGAGCGTCGACAAGCGGAAGGTCACGAGCTCCGTCCAGGCCCGCCCCAAGCTCATCGGTGACGGCTCGACAGCGAATTACGGTGCGCAGCCGAACCAGCCGAAAGCACCTGAACGGATGGAGCCCGGACAGACCCCGCCGCAGTTCGTGGTCTTCTCCTGGGACGGCGCGGGAGAGGTCGGCAACGGCCTCTTCCCCCGCTTTCTCCAGCTCGCCAAGGACCACGGCGCGGCCATGACCTTCTTCCTCTCCGGCCTCTATCTCCTGCCGGAATCCCAAAAACACCTCTACGAGCCGCCGAACAACCCGCCCGGCGCCTCCGCCATCGGCTACCTCGCCGACTACCACATCAGGGAGACGCTGAGGTACGTGCGCCAGGCCTGGCTGGACGGCCACGAGATCGGCACCCATTTCAACGGCCACTTCTGCGGCGACGCCCCGACCTCGGTCAAACACTGGAGCCCCCGCCAGTGGTACTCCGAGATCGACCAGGCGATGGACTTCGTCACCAAATGGCGGACCAACACCGGCTTCGCCGAGGTCGACCCGCTGCCGTTCGATTACCGGCAGGAATTGGTCGGCGGCCGCACGCCCTGTCTGCTCGGCCAGAGGAATCTGCTGCCCGCCGCCCGGGAACTCGGCTGGCGCTATGACGCCAGTTCGCCCGGCGGCCTCCAGATGTGGCCGAAGAAGAAATTCGGCGTCTGGGACTTCCCACTCCAGCAGATTCCGTTCCCGGGGCACTCTTTCGAGGTGCTCTCGATGGACTACAACATCCTCGCCAACCAGTCCAGGAACTCCACCAAGGCCCCGCCGGCCAATTATCCCGGCTGGCGGCAGCAGGCCACCGACGCGTACATCTCCGGATTCCGCCGCGCCTACGAAACCAACCGCGCCCCCTCTTCATCGGCAACCACTTCGAGGAGTGGAACGGCGGCATCTACATGGACGCCGTCGAGGACGCCCTCAAGCACATCGCCAACGAGCAGAACCGCGATGTCCATCTGGTGTCGTTCCGGCAGTTCACCGACTGGCTCGACGCCCAGGACCCCGAGGTGGTGCGCCGGCTCCAGGAGGTCCCGGTCGGCCGGCGGCCCGCCGAGGGCTGGAAGGAGTACCTGTCGGTCGCGTAGCGGCGTGGCCCCGTGACCATGTAACCGAGCCACCGCGCGACAGGCTGGAGGCAGAGCGGAGGCGGACCCGGGGCAGGTCGGGGACAGGCCGGGCGAGGGGGGCGCGGAAGATCCGCAAATGGCCCATGCGAAACTTTTCACATGAGTGCTGACGCCCCACGCCGCCGCACGCGCCGCCGCCGGATCATCCTGCTCGCCGCAGGGGCCGCGGCCGCCTCGCTGTCGCTGAGCGCCTGCGGAGACGGCGCCTCCGGAGGCTCGGCCCAGACCCGTTTCGTCCAGGGCAAGGACGGCGTCGACACCGTCAAGAAGGCCGACCGGCAGCCCGCCCCCGACCTGTCCGGCGAGACCACCACCGGCAAGAAGCTCGACGTCGCCGACTACAAGGGCAAGATCGTCATCCTCAACGTCTGGGGCTCCTGGTGCGGCCCCTGCATCGCCGAGGCGCCGAACTTCGCCAAGGTCGCCAAGGAGACCAGCGGCAAGGGCGTCCAGTTCATCGGGATCAACACCCGCGACTCCGAGAAGTCCCAGGCCACCAGCTTCGAGGAAGAGCACAAGGTGCCCTACCCGAGCCTGTTCGACCCCACCGGCCGGCTCATGCTGCGCTTCCCCAAGGGCAGCCTCAACCCGCAGTCCATCCCCTCCACGATCGCCATCGACCGGCACGGCAAGATCGCCGCCCGCTCGATCGGGCCGCTCACCGAGGACGAACTGCGCAGCATGGTCAAGCCGCTGATCGCCGAGAAGTGATCCCGCCAGAGATGGAACTCACCCAGCTCGCCGTTGTCGCCGACCCCACCGTCTCCACCGGCACCCTCTTCGCCGCCGTCCCCATCGCGCTCCTCGCCGGACTCGTCTCCTTCTTCTCCCCCTGCGTCCTGCCGCTGGTCCCCGGCTACATGTCGTACGTGACCGGCGTCACCGGCACCGACCTCGGCGAGGCCCGCCGCGGCCGGATGCTCGCCGGCGCCGGCCTCTTCATCCTCGGCTTCACCGCCGTCTTCGTCTCCGGCGGCGCCCTCTTCGGCTTCTTCGGCAAGACCCTGCTGGACTACAAGGACGTCATCTCCCGCGTCCTCGGCGCCCTGCTGATCCTCTTCGGACTGGCCTTCGCCGGCATCCTGCAACGCTTCGGGCAGCGCGAATTCCGCTTCCACAAGAAGCCCGCCATGGGCCTGGCCGGCGCGCCGTTCCTCGGCGTCCTCTTCGGCGTCGGCTGGACCCCCTGCCTCGGCCCCACCTTCGCCGCCGTCCAGACCCTCTCCTTCTACGACGCCAGCGCCGGCCGCGGCGCCCTGCTCACCGTCGCCTACTGCTTCGGCCTCGGCGTGCCGTTCATCGCCGTCGCCCTGGCCTTCCGCCGCGTCCTCGGCGCCTTCGGCTGGGTCAAGCGGCACTACCAGTGGGTGATGCGGATCGGCGGCGGCATGATGGTCGTCCTCGGCGTCCTCCTCGTCACCGGCATCTGGGACAGCCTGATGTCCGAGCTCCAGAGCTGGGCACAAAGCTCCACCGTTGGGATCTGATCGATGTCCACCAAGACCGACACCCCCCGCGACCCCGGCACCGGCACCCCCGGCACCGACGACACGGGCAGCGACCTCGGCGCGGCCGGCTCCCAGCTCTCCACCGCGCCCCAGGAAGACGTCACCCTGCCCTCGCTCGGCCCGGTCGGCTGGGCCCGCTGGTTCTGGCGGCAGCTGACCTCCATGCGGGTCGCGCTGCTGCTGCTGTTCCTGCTGTCGATCGGCGCCATCCCCGGCTCGCTGATCCCGCAGACCAGCATCGACCCCGTCAAGGTCGACCAGTTCAAGGCCGACCACCCCACCCTCGGCGACGTCTACGACAAGCTGGGGATGTTCCACGTCTACAGCTCGGTGTGGTTCTCCGCCATCTACCTGCTGCTGTTCATCTCCCTGATCGGCTGCATCATCCCGCGCAGCTGGCAGTTCGTCGGCCAGCTCCGCGGCCGCCCGCCGGCCGCCCCCCGCCGGCTTACCCGGCTGCCCGCCTACACCACCTGGCGCACCGACGCCGCCCCCGACGACGTGCTCGCCGCCGCCGAGCGGATGCTGAAGAAGCGCCGCTTCCGCGCCCACCGCGCCGGCACCGCGGTCGCCGCCGAGAAGGGCTACCTGCGCGAGGTCGGCAACCTCGTCTTCCACCTCGCGCTGATCGTGATGCTCGTCGCGTTCGCCGTCGGCAGCCTGTGGAAGTCCGAAGGCGGCAAGCTGATCACCGAGGGCGACGGCTTCGCCAACAGCCTCACCCAGTACGACGACTTCAAATCCGGCGCGTTCTTCGACACCGACACCATGGAGCCGTTCGGCTTCACCCTCGACAAGTTCGACGCGACCTACGAACGCTCCGGACCGCAGAAGGGCACCCCGCGGATCTTCCGCGCCCACATCCGGTACTTCTCCGGCGCCGACGGCAAGGAACACAAGACCACCGTCGAGGTGAACACCCCCCTCGACATCGCCGGCTCCAAGGTCTACCTGCTCTCCCACGGCTACTCGCCCGACGTCACCGTCAAGGACGGCCGCGGCAAGACCGTCTACAACGGCGCCGTGCCCTTCCTCCCCCAGGACCCGAAGAACTTCACCTCCACCGGTGTCGTCAAGGTCCCCGGCGCCCGCACCAAGGACGACAAGCCCAACCAGCTCGGCTTCCAGGGCTTCTTCGTCCCCACCTTCGGCGGCAAGGGCTCCGGCTCGATGTTCTCCACCTTCCCGGCCCTCGACAACCCGCGCCTGGTCCTCACCGCCTACCACGGCGACCTGGGCGTCGCCTCCGGCCTGCCGCAGAACGTCTACCAGCTGAACAAGAAAGACCTGAAGCAGTACCAGGTCGACGGCCGCGCGGTCGCCCAGATGATGAAGCCCGGCGAGACCATGAAGCTCCCCGGCGGTGACGGCAGCATCACCTTCAACGGCGTCAAGACCTGGGCCAGCTTCAAGATCAGCCACCAGCCCGGCAACGGTCTCGCCCTCACCGGCGCGGTCGCCGCCCTCCTCGGCCTGGCCGGCTCCCTCTTCATCCAGCGGCGCCGCGTCTGGGTACGCGCCGAACGCGGCGAGGAGGACGGCGTCACCGTCGTCGAGATGGCCGGACTCGGCCGCAGCGAATCCGCCCGCCTCCCCGAGGAACTCGGCGACCTCGCCGCGGCCCTGGAGCCCGACGCCCCCCTCGCCGCGCACCCCGACCCCGCCCCGGACGCCGGACCCACCCCCGCCACCCCCTTGGAAGACCCCGCGGAGCCCACCGACTCCGACGGTCCTGCTGACCCCTCCGAAGGAGCGCGCGCGTGAACCTCGCCGCCGCAGCCAACGAGACACTGGCGCACAACAGCAATGTCCTGGTCTATTCGGCCATGGCGATCTACACCCTCGCCTTCGTCGCGCACATGGCCGAGTGGGTGTTCGGCAGCCGCAGCAAGGTCGCCCGCACCGCCGCCGCCCTCACCCCGAACGCCACCGCGGCGGCGCCCGCCACCGTCACCGCCGAACGCCAGGGCGGCGGCACCGCCGTACTGGAACGGCCCAAGGTCATCACCAAGTCCGCGGCCGGCAGCCGCGACGTCCCCGACGGCCCCGGTGCCGCCGGCGGCACCGAGAAGGGCGACCTCTACGGCCGCATCGCCATCTCGCTGACCGTCCTCGCCTGGGCGCTCCACGTCGGCGGCGTCATCACCCGTGCCCTGTCCGTACAGCGTGCCCCCTGGGGCAACATGTACGAGTTCTCCACCACCTTCGCCGCCGTCGCCACCGGCATCTACCTGCTGCTGCTCGTCCTGAAGAAGAACGTCCGGTGGATCGGCCTGCCCCTGATCACCACCGTCCTGCTCGACCTCGGCCTCGCCGTGTCGGTGCTCTACACCGCCAGCGACCAGCTCGTCCCCGCGCTGCACTCCTACTGGCTGTGGATCCACGTCAGCTGCGCGATCCTCTCCGGCGCCGTCCTCTACCTCGGCGCCGTCGCCACCCTGCTGTTCCTCTTCCGCGACCGCCACGAGGCCAAGCTCGCCGACCCCGCCGGCAAGCAGCCCGGCGCCTTCGCCTCCTCCGTCCTGGAGCGGCTGCCCTCCGCCGCCTCCCTGGACAAGTTCGCCTACCGCGTCAACGCCACCGTCTTCCCCCTGTGGACGTTCACGATCATCGCGGGCGCCATCTGGGCCGAGGCCGCCTGGGGCCGCTACTGGGGCTGGGACCCCAAGGAGGTCTGGTCCTTCATCACCTGGGTCGCCTACGCCGGTTACCTGCACGCCCGCGCCACCGCCGGCTGGAAGGGCCGCAAGGCCGCCTGGCTCGGCCTGATCGCCTTCGCCTGCTACCTCTTCAACTACTACGGCGTGAACATCTTCGTCACCGGCCTGCACTCCTACGCCGGCGTCTGACCCGCCCGCACCACCGCGGTGCCGTACGGAACGCCCTCGGGCGCACCCGTACGGCACCGTCGTCGTTCCACGGCCGGAATCCCACCGGACCCCGGCCCCGGCCCGCTCGCGCCGCCGGCCGCGACCTCACCGCCGCCGGCGCCGCCCCCGCTCCTGCCGCGGCGGCTCCTGCCCCGCCCCCGGCAGCGTCGGCTTCGGCAGATGCGCCACCTCCCACTGCGCCTCCGCCAGCTGCTCCGCCGTGTCGTCCGGCAGCCGCGGCGGCCGGCGCGCCGCGTGCCGGAAGCCGAACGCCGACGTCAGATCGCCGAACGCCGCCCGCCGCCAGTCACTGATGTTCGGCTCCGCCACACCCGTCCAGCGCTCCAGGAACTGCAGCACCGACGTGTGGTCGAACGGATCACCGGCCGCCCAGCCGCCCACCGTCCACGGCGACACGATCAGGCACGGCACCCGGAAGCCACCGCCGATCGGCAGCCCCCGAACGAACTCGTCCTTGGTCCCCGGCGGCGGCACCGGCGGCGGCACATGATCGAAGAGCCCGTCGTTCTCGTCGTAGTTGAGGATGAAGACCGTCTTGGCCCACACCCGCGGATTCGACGCGATCGCCTCCAGCTTCTGCGCCACGTAGTCCGCGCCCGCCGCCGGCAGATAGTCCGGGTGCTCCGACTGGTGACTCGTCGGGATCAGCCACGACACCGCCGGCAGCCGGTCATTGCGCGCGTCGTCCTCGAACGTGCCGGCCGGCTGCGGCCGCACCCCCCGCTCGTACAGGGGATCGCCCGGCTGGGAGTCCCGGAACGTCTGGAACTGCTCCAGCAGGTTGCAGCCGTAGTCGTCCTCCTCCTGGTACACCTTCCAGCTGATCCCCGCGGCCTGAAGCCGCTCCGCGTACGTCGTCCAGCGGTACGGCTTCGGCGCGGTGTTGTTCAGCACCGGCCCGCCCAGCGTGCCGCCCGGGTCCAGGGTGCCGGTCATCCAGTACAGCCGGTTCGGCCAGGTCGGCCCGAAGACCGAGCAGAAGTAGTTGTCGCACAGCGTGAACGCCTCGGCCAGCGCGAACTGGAACGGGATGTCCTCCCGCGTGTGATAGCCCATCACATACGGGCCGTTGACCCCGTCCGCCTTGCGGTGCGCCGGCAGCCAGCGGTCCATCTTGCCGCCGTTCCACGCCTCGTGCTGCACCGACCAGGCATGACTCGTGGAGGGAATGGCCTGGGCGCTGGACGTGTGGGTGTTGAGCCGGAACGGCAGCAGATAGCCGTCCGGATTCTCCGCGTCCGGCTGGTGGAAGACGTCACGGCCGTCCGGGAGCGTCAGCGCGTCCGGGTCGGCGAAGCCGCGGACGCCGCGCAGCGTGCCGAAGTAGTGGTCGAACGACCGGTTTTCCTGCATGAGCATGACGACGTGCTCGACGTCGTGCAGCGAACCGTGACGTGCGGGTCCGGCGGCGACGGCCTTTTGAACGCTGGGCGGCAGCAGAGTCAGCGCGGCGGCGCCACCGATCGCGCCGGCCGCGGAGCCGAGGAGTCTGCGTCGGGTCATGTCGGGCATATGTGCCACTCTCCCTGAGTCGCGTGAGCCCTCAGTGGGCCGACATGACTGTGGCGGCGGGGGAGTTCCCGGGGCAGGGGGAGGCATCTGAACGCTGCGTCAATTGGCCATGAATTACCGTGAGTTGGCCAGACCGCGCTACGTCTCGTACGCCACGCGAAGCAGTCCCCCACGGACCGCGCGGTGGCCGGAATTACGCGTTTACCGACCTGCGTCAGGACACGCGGCCGAGCCCCGGAGTTCCCTCGGGTGCCGGGTACGGACGCTCCTCGGGCAGCAATCCGGCCGCCCCCGCCACGTCCCCCGCCGCCACCCGCGACCGCACCTCACGCGCCAGCCCGGTCACGTCCGTGATCCCCACCGTCCACTCGTCCGCGTACCGCCGCGACGCCTCCCCGGCCAGGCCCAGCTGCAGCGAACGGTACGGCAGCGCCCGCAACCACAGATCCCGCTCCGGATCCCACTGCACCCGCGCCGGCGCCTCCCTCAACTGCCGCCGCCAGGCATCCCGGTCCGCGTGCTCGCCCCGGTCGTAGTGCGACAGACACGCGTGCCGCAGCGCCCAGTCGAAACCCGCCCGGTCGATCTCCACCGCCAGCACCTTCTCCTGACCGGCCTTGGACGCCCAGCCGCAGCGGTACATCATCCAGAGGAACGACGGCTTGATCCACGTCATCCGCTCCCGCTTCCACGCCACCGGGAACCGCCCGTCCCGCGCCGCCGGAAGCCCCAGCTCGGGCGCGTACGCCTGATAGACCGTGACGGTCCGTTCGGTGTGACGGGCGCGGATACGACGGACAGGCTCGGCGCCCGTGGGGGAGGTGGTGCCGGTGAGGTCGCTGATGACGGGCTCGCCGCTGACGGGCCCGGTGCCGGGCGGGACGGTGCTCATGAGCGGCCATCCTGGCGGAGGGTGATCGGGCGGGGCCACCGAATTGCGGACCGGCGGGACCGCCGCACCGCGGACCGCGGGAGGTGCCGGCCACCGGCCGGCCGTCGATGCCCGGCCGAGCGCTAGTCCTTGGCCGACGGCGGCGTGTCCTCGTTGCCCTCCGACGCCTCACGGCTCCTGCGCCGCAGCTCCTCCTCGCGGCGCCGCAGATCCGCCTCCCAGTCCTTCAGCAGCGCCTCGTCCTTCTTGTTCTCCTCCTTGAGGGAACGCAGGAACTCCGGATTGTCGTCCGGCGCCACCCACTTCGCCGTGCTGTGGTTGCGGTGCCACTCCGCCGGCGTACTGCCGCCTCCGCCCGCGACCGCGTGCCGGTGCTTACCCGCCACCAGCCACGCGATCGGACCGATCAGCACCTCGCCGAAGAGCAGGATGACGATCACCCAGACCACCTTCGGCAGCCCGCGCACCTGCGACTCGGGGGTGTTGAGGCAGTCGATGAACGCGTAGATCCACAGTGCCAGCACCAGAAGGAACGGCAGATACCTGAGCATTGCGGAACGGGCCCCCTGCAGACGACGGCGGCCCCTCGGCAGGGCCCGGTGACCCGCTCAGGGTAGTGCGTACCCGATACTGGAACGCATGGCTTACGACGATCTCCGCTCGTTCCTGCGCGCTCTTGAGCGGGAAGGTGACCTCAAGCGCATCAAGGCCGAGGTCGACCCGTATCTCGAAGTCGGCGAGATCGTGGACCGGGTGCAGAAGGCCGGCGGCCCCGCGCTGCTCTTCGAGAACGTCAAGGGCTCGGCGATGCCCCTCGCCATGAACGTCTACGGCACCGACCGCCGCCTCCTCAAGGCCCTCGGCCTCAAGGCGTACGAGGACATCAGCGCCAAGATCGGCGGCCTGCTCAAGCCCGAACTCCCGCACGGGTTCGTGGGGTCCGCGAGGCGTTCGGCAAGCTCGCCGGCATGACGCACGTCCCGCCCAAGAAGGTCAAGGGCGAGAGCGCCCCCGTCCAGGAGGTCGTGCTCACCGGCGACGACGTCGACCTGGACAAGCTCCCCGCCCTCTTCACCTGGCCCAAGGACGGCGGCTCGTTCTTCAACCTCGGCCTCACGCACACCAAGCACCCCGAAACCGGCGTCCGCAACCTCGGCCTCTACCGCCTCCAGCGCCACGACAAGCGCACCATCGGGATGCACTGGCAGATCCACAAGGACAGCCGCAACCACTACCAGGTGGCCGCCAAGCGCGGCGAGAAGCTGCCGGTCGCCATCGCCTTCGGCTGCCCGCCGGCCGTCACCTACGCCTCCACCGCCCCGCTCCCCGGCGACATCGACGAATACCTCTTCGCCGGCTTCCTCCAGGGCAAGCGGATCGAGATGGTCGACTGCAAGACCGTCCCGCTCCAGGTCCCGGCACACGCCGAGGTCGTCATCGAGGGCTGGCTGGAGCCCGGCGAGATGCTCCCGGAGGGCCCCTTCGGCGACCACACCGGCTTCTACACGCCGCAGGAGCCGTTCCCCGCGCTGACCATCGACTGCGTGACGATGCGCAAGCGCCCGCTGCTCCAGTCCATCGTCGTCGGCCGCCCGCCGACCGAGGACGGCCCCCTCGGCCGGGCGACGGAACGCTTCTTCCTGCCCCTCCTCAAGATCATCGTCCCGGACATCGTGGACTACCACCTCCCCGAGTCCGGCGGCTTCCACAACTGCGCGATCGTCTCGATCGACAAGAAGTACCCCAAACACGCCCAGAAGGTGATGCACGCCATCTGGGGCGCGCACATGATGTCCCTCACCAAACTCATCGTCGTCGTCGACGCCGACTGCGACGTCCACGACCTCCACGAGGTCTCCTGGCGCGCCCTCGGCAACACCGACTACGCCCGCGACCTGACCGTCGTCGAAGGCCCCGTCGACCACCTCGACCACGCCTCCTACCAGCAGTTCTGGGGCGGCAAGGCGGGCATCGACGCGACGAAGAAGTGGCCCGAGGAGGGCTACACCCGCGACGGCGGCTGGCCCGACATGGTCGAGTCCGACCCCCGCACGGCGGCCCTCGTCGACCGCCGCTGGAAGGAGTACGGCCTCTGATGACCAGCGCCTCCGCCGCCCTCCCGCAGCCCGGCCGCACCAAGGCCTTCCTGCGCCTCGTCATGATCGAGCACTCGGTCTTCGCGCTCCCCTTCGCCTACATCGCCTCCCTGACCGCGATGTACCAGCGCGACAAGCGGATCGACTGGCTCCTGCTGCTCCTCGTCACCATCTGCATGGTCGGCCTGCGCACCTTCGCGATGGCCGCCAACCGGATCATCGACCGCGAGATCGACGCCCGTAACCCCCGCACCGCCCACCGCGAACTCGTCACCGGCGCGGTCTCCGTGAAGTCCGCCTGGACCGGCGCCCTGATCGCCCTCGTCGTCTTCCTCGGCGCGGCGGCCCTGCTCAACCCCCTGTGCCTGGCCCTCGCCCCGGTCGCCGTCGTGCCGATGGTGGTCTATCCGTACGGCAAGCGCTTCACCAACTTCCCCCAGGCCATCCTCGGCGTCGCCCAGGCCATGGGCCCGATCGGCGCCTGGATCGCCATCACCGGCACCTGGTCCTGGGACGCCGTGGTCCTCGGCCTCGCGGTCGGCATCTGGATCGGCGGCTTCGACCTGATCTACGCCTGCCAGGACGTCGACACCGACCGCGAGATCGGCGTCCGGTCCGTCCCGGCCCGCTTCGGCATCCCCGCCGCGATCTGGGGCGCCCGCGGCTGCCACCTCGCCACCACGGCGCTCTTCGCCTGGTACGCACTGGCCACCGGCGCCGGCCCCTTCTTCTGGCTCGGCCTGCTGATCGTGGCGGCGGCCTTCCTCTACGAGCACACCATCGTCCGGCCGCACGACCTCACCCGCCTCAACCGGGCCTTCTTCCAGGTCAACGGCTTCATCGGCATCGCACTGTTCGTGTGCGCGCTGCTGGACCTGGTGGTGCGGGGGTTGTCGGTCTGACCCTGAGTCTTCGCCGTGAGTGGGGGCCAGGGCCTGACCGAGGGGTCAGGGTCGGAAAGGCCCTGGTGGTGGGGGCTAGTGGTGTGTGGGGAGTGAGGGGCCCGGCAGGGCGGCGTGGGGGCGGGTGCGCAGGGTGAAGGCCGCGGTGATGCCGCCCAGGAGGCCGAAGAGGTGGGCCTGCCAGCTGACCTGGCCCGCGGTCATCGGGAGCGCGCCCCAGAGGATCGAGCCGTAGACCGCGCCGACGGCGAGGCCGATGACGATGTCGAGGGGGGAGCGCTCGATGAAGCCGCGCACCAGGAGGTAGCCGAAGAGGCCGAAGATGACGCCGGAGGCGCCCGCGGTGTTGCTGCCGGGTGCGGCGGTGAGCCAGACGCCGAGGCCGCTGGCGAGGATGATCAGCAGGACGACGGCCAGGAAGCGGCGGATGCCGCTGCGCAGCGCGGCGAGGAAGCCGAGCACGAGCAACGGCAGGGTGTTGGCCGCCAGGTGGCCGAAGCCGAAGTGCAGGAAGGCGGCCGGTACGACGTCGACGAGCTCGGAGGGCTCGCGCGGCTCTATGCCGAAGGTGTCCAGGGCGCCGCCGGTGATGACGTCGACGCCTTCCAGCAGCCAGAGCAGCGCGACCCAGCCCAGCATCAGCACCAGGCACGTCGCCAGCTTGGCCCGTCCTTGTCGCGTCCCGGTGCGCCCCGTCGCCGTCATCCCTGTCCGCCCGTCATCGCGTCCCGCCCCGTCATCCCTCTCCACCCCTCATCGCGTCCCGTCATAGCGTCCCGTTCCCCGTCATCACGCCCCGTCCCCGTCATCCGGTCATTCGTCCGGTAGCCGTCGCGGTTGCCCGTTCTGCTCCCGCCCGGCCCCCACCTCACAGCTAAGAACGGCCATGACCGGGTTCCTGGTTCCGCCGGATAGGCTCGATGCGTGGAGCCGCCGCACAACAACACCAGTCACGACACGAGTCGCCACGTCCGTCAGGACGCCCCTCATGACGCCCCCATGGATGACCGGCCCGACGCCGGCCTGGATGGCCGACCCGACGCCGGCCGGCCGGGCGCCGAGCGTCGTCGGCCCTGGGTGGTCGGGATTTCCGGGGCGTCCGGGACGCCGTATGCGGCGTCCGTGTTGCGGGGGCTGCTCGCTGCCGGTGAAGCGGTGGACCTGGTCGTGAGCCGGGCGTCGCGGTTGACGCTGCTGGATGAGACCGGGATCGCGTTCCGGGACGCGCATTGGCGTGCCGACCTGCGGGAATGGCTGGCGCGCGGGGCGGACGGGAAGCCGGGGACGTTTCCGGTGACCGACGCGGAGCTGGCACGGGTGCGCTACTGGGCGGCCGGGGATCTGGCGGCGGGCCCGTCGTCGGGTTCGTACCCGGTGAAGGGGATGCTGATCGTCCCCGCCAGTACGGCGTGCGTGGCCGGGGTGGCGCTGGGGCTGTCGAAGGACCTGCTGCAGCGGGTGGCGAGCGTGACGCTCAAGGAGCGGCGCCGGCTGGTGGTCGCGGTGCGGGAGACTCCGCTGAACGGTCCGACGCTGAAGCATCTGGTGACGCTGGACGAGGCGGGCGCGATCGTGCTGCCCGCCTCGCCGGCGTTCTACGCGGGGGCGACGCACATCCAGGATCTGGTGGATTTCGTCGCGGGCCGGGTGCTCGATGCGGCGGAGGTGCCGCACGGGTTGTACCGGCGCTGGGAGGGGGAGCTTCGGGGTGGCTCCAAGGATCAGGAGGAGGCCCCGGACGCTCCTTAGCGCTTCTTCGCCGCGGCGGCGCGCCCGAAGAGGCGCCGGGCCCGCGGTTCGGCGAGCTTGTGGGCACGTGAACGATTGGCCTGGTCCTGCAGCTCGCGCATGCGGGCGTAGGCCATCTCGATCGAGTACACGGTGACAACTCCTGTGAGATCGTCTTTGATCGCTTGAAAATCGCAGGGACTAGGCCCTGTGTGCCTTAGATTCTACATGCAGAACTCGAAAATGCGTAAAGATTGGAAGGCTTGAGGGCATGGACGCGGTGGATAGGCAGCTCATCCAGGCGCTGCGTGAGAACGGCCGGGCCTCGTATGCGGAGCTCGGCCGGCTCGTCGGCCTCTCCGGGCCCAGCGTCACCGACCGGATCAACCGCCTCGAAGCGGCCGGAGTGATCACCGGTTACCGCGCGACGGTCGACGCCGCCTCGCTCGGCCTCGGCGTCACCGCCCTGGTCGGCATCTCGCTGTCGGACGCGGCCGACCACGAGGACGTGGCCCGCCGGCTGCGCGACCTCGAAGAGATCGAGGACTGCTGGTTCATCGCCGGCGACGACTCGTACATGCTCAAGGTCCGGGTGGGCGACGTGGACGGGCTGGAGCGCACCATCCGGCGGCTGTCCGGCACCAAGGGCGTCTCCCGTACGCGCACCACGATCGTGCTGTCCACCAAGTGGGAGAACCGCGTCGGGGAACTGCCCGAAGAGGCCGAGTAGGACGACGGGCGGACGACGGGGGAGGCGACGGGGGGCGACGGGAGCGAGTGAGCCCCCGGGGCTGCCCTCGGCCCCGGCCCTGCCCCGCCCCCGGCCCCGGTCGGCGGCCACCCGCGGACACGCCACCCGTGGACACGCCGCCCGCGGGCGGGTGGGCCAAGGGCGCCCCGTCCGCGCCGATTACGGGGGAGTACGCTCGACGAAGCCCGTTTCCGGCACCGAGACCGTGCCGCGGGTCGGCACAGATACGGCAGAGACTGGGAGGCGACCGGATGGCTGCGTCGATGGATGTGGGCCTCAAGCGTGAGCTGGAGGCGAAGGTCCACGCCGGGGAGCGGCTGACCCGCGAGGACGGTATCGCCCTCTACGAGTGCGACGACCTGGCCTGGCTGGGCGGTCTCGCCCACGAGGTGCGCACCCGCAAGAACGGTGACGTCGTCCACTTCAACGTCAACCGTCACCTCAACATGACGAACGTGTGCACCGCCTCCTGCGCGTACTGCTCCTTCCAGCGCAAGCCGGGCGAGAAGGACGCGTACACGATGCGCATCGAGGAGGCCGTCCGCCTCGCCAAGGCGATGGAGAACGAGAACCTCACCGAGCTGCACATCGTCAACGGCCTGCACCCGACCCTGCCGTGGCGCTACTACCCGCGCTCGCTGCGCGAGTTGAAGAAGGCGCTGCCGAACGTCTCCCTGAAGGCGTTCACGGCGACGGAGATCCACCACTTCGAGACCATCTCGGGGCTGTCCGCCTCGGAGATCCTCGACGAGCTGATCGACGCCGGCCTGGAGTCGCTCACCGGCGGCGGCGCCGAGATCTTCGACTGGGAGGTCCGGCAGCACATCGTCGACCACCGCACCCACTGGGAGGACTGGTCGCGGATCCACCGCCTGGCGCACGAGAAGGGCCTCAAGACCCCCTCGACGATGCTCTACGGGCACATCGAGGAGCCCCGGCACCGCGTCGACCACGTGCTGCGGCTGCGTGAACTCCAGGACGAGACCGGCGGTTTCCAGGTCTTCATCCCGCTGCGCTACCAGCACGACTTCGTCGACATGCAGGACGGCAAGGTCCGCAACCGGCTCCAGGCGCGCACGACCATGGCCACCGGCGCCGAGGCGCTGAAGGTCTTCGCGGTCTCCCGCCTCCTCTTCGACAACGTCCCGCACGTCAAGTGCTTCTGGGTGATGCACGGTCTGCAGACCACCCAGCTCGCGCTGCAGCACGGTGCGGACGACATGGACGGCTCGGTCGTCGAGTACAAGATCACGCACGACGCGGACAACTACGGCACGCCGAACAAGCTGACCCGCGAGGACCTGCTGGAGCTGATCCGCGACGCCGGATTCCGGCCCGTCGAGCGCAACACCCGCTACGAGGCGATTCGCGAGTACCCGGGCCCGGACCCGGACCGCCGCGAGTCGCCCCAGCCGATGCGCGTCTGAGGACGTCTGCGCGCCTCCGGGCCCCTCTTGGGGCCCCGGAGGCCCAGGACGAGGCTGCAAGCCAGGCGCAAAGCCAGATGCAAAGCCGTGCGGCAGGGGCACGGAAGATCGCCCCTGCCGTTGTGCTTGACTGGAGGCGACCCTTTCGGTTGCCGTTGAGAAGAAGGTCCCGTCCGTGAGTAGCCACAAGTTCGCCACGCTCCGCTACACCGCCCTTCGCCTCGGCCTGTTCGTCGCCTGCTTCGCGGTGGTGTGGGTGCTGGCCTACTTCCAGATCATCCCGCTCGCGGTGGGCGCGGCGAACACCGTCTGGTTGCTGCTGCTCTCCATCGTGATCTCCGCGCCGCTCAGCTTCGTGCTGCTGCGCAAGCAGCGGGACGCGATGTCCGAGCAGCTCGTCGCCAAGGTCGACCGCCAGCGCGAGCGCATCGCGGCCAGCGCGGGCCAGGAGGACGACCTCGTCTGACGCCGCCGCCCGGCGTCCACCCCCGGTGGCACCCGTGGCCGTGCGGCACCCGTGGCCGTGCGACACCCGTGGCCGTGAGGCCCCCTGGCCGTGAGACACCTCACGCCCCCTCATCCGTCCGGCAGGCGCCGGTCCGTGGAGCTCCCCTCCATGGACCGGCGCCTGTCGCGTTGTTGACGCCCGTTCCGCTGCCGGCTCCCCGGGGAACCCCCATGGAACCCAAAGATTTTCTTTGGGTTCCTCAAAGTTCGAGTGTTAACGTACTTGTCATGAAGACAGCAGCCGCGCCTTTGCCCCCCATGAGCGTTCCGCTCGTGGCGCGCCTGCACGTCGATCTTTGCCGCTGTATGTCCGCGGCCTGTCGTCGCCGCTGACCGACCTCATCCAGCGGCCGGAGATCCTGCCTCTTCCGTACGGACCTCCTGGCGCTCTTTCACGCCGTTTCCCGACGCCTTATCTGTCCCCGGAGTGTGTCCGTTGTCCACGTCGTCCGTGCCGTCCACGAAGACGCCGAAGTCCTCCCGCATACCCAAAGTCCCGTTCTGGGCCCAGATCCTGGCGGGTCTCGCCCTGGGTGTGCTGCTCGGCTGGATAGCCAAGAGCAATGACCTCGGCTGGCTCACCTCGACGCTCCAGCACATCGGCGACCTCTTCGTCCAGCTGCTGAAGCTGGCCGTCGCCCCGCTGGTGTTCTTCGCGATCCTGGTGTCGATCACCAACCTGCGGCAGGTCAACAACGCCGCCCGGCTCGCCACCCGCACCCTGCTGTGGTTCATGGCCACCTCGCTGATCGCGGTGGCGATCGGCCTGGCCATCGGCCTGCTCACCCACCCCGGCGCGGGCACCGGCCTCACCCCCAAGGACGGTAAGCTCCCCGAGCACGCCGGCTCCTGGATCGACTTCCTGACCGGCATCGTCCCGACGGACGTCATCACCCCGTTCACCGAGCTGAACGTCCTGCAGATCGTCTTCATGGCGGCCGTCGCCGGTATCGCGGCGCTCCAGCTCGGCGAGAAGGCCGAGCCGGTCCTGAAGCTCAGCCGCTCGGTCCTCGAACTGCTGCAGAAGGCCCTGTGGTGGGTCATCCGCCTCGCCCCGATCGGCACCGTCGGCCTCATCGGCAACGCCATCGCGACGTACGGCTGGAACCTGATCGGCAAGTACGCGACCTTCACCGTCGACATCTACGTCGGCTGCGCGATCGTCCTCTTCGGCGTCTACCCGCTGCTGCTGGCGACCGTCGCCAAGGCCAACCCGCTGCAGTTCTTCCGCGGCGCCTGGCCCGCCATCCAGCTGGCCTTCGTCTCCCGCTCCTCGGTCGGCACCATGCCGGTCACCCAGCAGGTCACCGAGCGCCTCGGCGTGCCGCGCGAGTACGCCTCCTTCGCGGTGCCGTTCGGCTCGACGACCAAGATGGACGGCTGCGCCTCGATCTACCCGGCGATCGCCGCGATCTTCATCGCCCAGATCTTCGACGTCCACCTCGCCGTCGGCGACTACGTCCTGATCGCGTTCGTCTCCGTCATCGGCTCGGCCGCCACCGCCGGCCTCACCGGCGCCACGGTCATGCTCACCCTGACCCTCTCCACCCTGGGCCTGCCCCTGGAGGGCGTCGGTCTGCTGATGGCCATCGACCCGATCCTGGACATGATGCGGACGGCCACGAACGTCGCCGGCCAATCGGTCATCCCGATCCTGGTCTCCGCCAAGGAGAAGATCCTGGACCGCGAGGCCTACAACAGCGCGAAGAGCATCAGCCCGACCGCGGCCACTGTCACCGACACGGAGCAGAAGGCCGCCGTGCCGGCTGCCGCATAGCCTGAGTTGGTTGCTTTCCGCCTGCGCCCCGATCTCGTGGAGGTCGGGGCGCAGGCGTGTCCGCCTCGGACATGGGTGAGCGCCTAGCTGCGCTGGCGGACCCGGCGGGCGGTGGGGCCCGGGCCCGGGGCGGGGTGCCCAGAGGGCCGGTGGCCAGGTGGGTCAGCAGGCGCAGGAACGTCTCCCGGTCCTCGTCCGGAAGGTCCGCGAGGGCCCGTTCGTGCACCGCGTCGACGATCTGCTGGCTGCGCTCGGCGGTGCGTGCGCCCTCCTCCGTGACGGCGATGATCCGGGCCCGGCGGTCGGTGCTGGAGGGGCGGCGCTCGGCGAGCCCGGCCTTCTCCAGGGCGTCGACGGTCACCACCATCGTGGTCTTGTCCATGTCGCCGATCTCGGCGAGCTGGATCTGGGTGCGTTCCTCCTCCAGCGCGTGCACCAGGACGCAGTGCATGCGGGCGGTGAGTCCGATCTCGGCGAGCGCCGCCGCCATCCGGGTGCGCAGCACATGGCCGGTGTGGTCCAGCAGGTAGGAGAGGTCCGGCTGGGTGCGGGTGGGGGGCGGTGACATGGCGGTCATGGATCCAGCGTAATCCACGATTGATCCGAGAAATATAGTCTGCAACGGAACTATCTGTTACGGTCCCTCTGTCGCGCCACCCGGCGCACCTCCCGTACGTACTGCGACAGGAGGGCCACCGTGCCCATGTCCCGTTCCGCCGTGCCCATGTCCCGCTCCGTGCCCCCGCGTTCACCGCGCCGCGGCCTGGCCCTCGGAGTGATCGCCGCCGGCACGCTGATGATCGTGCTGGACGGCTCCATCGTCACCGTGGCCATGCCGGCCATCCAGCACGACCTCGGGTTCAGCCCCGAGGGCCTGAGCTGGGTCGTCAACGCCTACCTCGTCGCCTTCGGCAGCCTGCTGCTGCTCGCCGGGCGGCTCGGTGACCTGCTCGGCCGCAAGCGGATGTTCGTCGCCGGCACCGGCGTCTTCACCGCCTCCTCGCTCCTGGCGGGTCTCGCCTCCGCCCCCGCCGTGCTGCTCGCCGCCCGCTTCCTGCAGGGCGTCGGCAGCGCCATGACGGCGGCCGTCGGCCTCGGCATCCTCGCCGCCCTCTACCCCGAGGGACGCGAACGGGCCCGCGCCATCGCGGTGTTCAGCTTCACCGGTGCCGCCGGCGCCTCGATCGGCCAGGTGCTCGGCGGCCTGCTGACCGACGTGCTGGACTGGCACTGGGTCTTCCTGATCAACCTGCCCATCGGGGCCGCCGTCCTCGCCGTGGCCCGGCCCGCCCTGCCCGCGGGCCGAGGGTCCGGTCTGCGGGCCGGGGCCGACGCCTGGGGCGCGCTCCTGATCACCGCAGGCCTCATGGCGGCGCTCTACGGCATCGTCAACACCGCCACGTACGGCTGGACTTCGGCGCGCGCGGCGGTCCCGGCGTCCGCCGGTGCGGCGCTGGTCGCCGGATTCTTCCTGCGCCAGGCCCGGGCCCGCACCCCGCTGCTGCCGCCGCGGCTGCTGCGCTCACGCGCCGTGGTCACCGCGAATCTCGTCCAGATGCTCATGGTCGCCGCCCTGTTCGCCTTCCAGGTTCTGGTGGCGCTCTATCTGCAGGGCGTACGCGGCTACGACGCCGCCCGTACCGGACTGGCGATGCTCCCCGCCGCCCTGGCCATCGGTGCCGTCTCGCTGGGCGTCTCGGCCCGGCTGATCGCCCGCTACGGGGAGCGCGCCGTGCTGCGTGGCGCCCTCGTCCCGCTGATCGGCGCCCTCGCCCTGCTCGCCCGGCTTCCCGTGCACGCCTCCTACGTCACCGACCTGCTGCCCGTGATGCTGCTCGTGGCCGGCTTCGGCCTGGCGCTGCCCGCGCTCACCGGCCTCGGCATGTCCGGCGTCGACAGCCAGGACACCGGGCTGGCCTCGGGCCTGTTCAACACCACCCAGCAGCTCGGCTCGGCGCTCGGCGTCGCGGTGCTGTCCACCCTGGCGGCCGGCCGCACCGACGCCCTCGTCCGGCAGGGCAGCCCCCGCCCGGAAGCCCTCACCGCCGGCTATCACGTCGCCTTCGCCACCGGCGCCGGACTCCTCGTCCTGGCGCTGCTGGCCGCCACGATCCTGCTGCGGCGGCCGACCGTACCGGACGTGCCGGACGTGACCGCGGTGCCGGACGTGGTGGCGGCGGCCTGAACCGGCACAGGACGAACCACTACAAACCCCCACCCACCGAAAGGGAGCACCCCATGCCCGGCCCCGCCCCGCGCGTCCTCACCGAGACCGAACTCGACGGCATCCTTCGGGAGCAGCAGTTCGGCGTGCTCGCCAGCGTCCGCAAGACCGGCCACCCGCACCTCGCCACCGTCCTGTACCGCTGGGACCCGGCGGAGCGGACCGTGCGGATCTCCAGCACGCGGGACCGCCTCAAGCCCCGCCACCTGCGTGCCGATCCGCACGCCGCCCTGCACGTCAGCCGCGATGTGTGGGCCTACGCGGTCGCCGAGGGAGAGGTGGAGGTGTCGCCCCCCACCACCGTCCCCGGCGACGCGGTAGGCCGCGAACTGCTCGCCATGGCGGCCGCGGGCGGGGCGCCGCCGGACGAGGACGCGTTCCTCGCGGAGGCCGTCGCCGAACGGCGCGTCGTCCTCCGCCTCAAGGTGTCCCGCCTCTACGGCACGGCACTGGACATCGCCGAAGGCTCCTAGGAGGCAACGCTTCCCCCGGGTACGCCGGTCAGCTCCCCGCCCCCGCACCCGCCCCCGTGTGCGCCAGGATCGCCTCGGCCAGCGGTCCCTGGACGGCCGGCGGCAGGGCGTGCCCCATCCCCGGGATCTCGACGACGTGCGCGCCGCCGATGCACTGCGCGAGGTGCTGCGGATGCGGCGGCGGGAACACCGGCTCGGCGGGCGCCGCGATCACCAGCGTGGGCACCTCGTTCCGGGCCAGCTCCGCCGTGCGCAGCATCCCGCTGTCGTCCGCCCGCCCGTGTGCGGTGCCCACCCGGTGGTGTCCGGTGTGCGCGATGACCCGCCGCTCCAGGGCGGCGTAGTGGTCGGCGTCGAACGGGAGTTGACCACCGGCGAGTACCCGCCAGTGTTCGAGCCGTCGCGCCACCTCCGCCTCCGGGCCGTGGTCCTCGACCGGGCGGGCCCACATCTCCAGGACCTCGGGCGCGATACCGGGGAGTTCACCGACCGGGACGACGGTGCCGTCCGGCGCGGTGTAGGGGGTGGTGCTGAGAGCCATGGTGCCGATGAGAGTGGCGCCGATCCATCGGTCGGGGTGGTCGGCGAGCACCATCTGGGCCAGCATGCCGCCCAATGACATGCCGACGAGATGCGCACGCTCGATGCCCAGACCGTCCAGGACGGCGATCACGTCGTCCGCGAGATCGGCGATCCGGTACGGCCGGTCGTCGTACGACCAGGTGGAGCGGCCGGTGTCGCGGTGGTCGTAGCGGATCACCCGGTGGTGCTCGGCCAGCGCGTCGACCAGTTCGTCCGGCCAGCCGACTCCGGTCGCCTGGGCCCCCATGACGAGCAGCAGCGGGGGCGCGTCGGCGGCGCCGCGCTGCTCGGTCCACAGGCGGATGCCGGGGGCGACGTCGAGGAACTGCTGCACGGTGGTGCCCTCCAAAAAAGCGGTGTGAAGGGGTGGCCCTTCACCTCCAACAACAGAACGAGACGTATCGTCTCGCTACGGTCCTGGAGCTGTCAAGGCAAGGGGAAGCGAGTGCTGTCAGTGCTGCTCAGCGGATGGCGGGAAGCCGTCGGGGAACCAGGTCCGGAAGGCGAAGATCGTAAACTTACTTTGCGGTAAAGGGGCGGGGCGGAGGGATATTCAGGGTGGGAGCTGTGAAGAGCAAGCGGGTGCCGAGGGCCGTCCGGGAACAGCAAATGCTCGATGCCGCGGTGCGGACCTTCGCCCGGCGCGGCTACCGAGCGGCGTCGATGGACGAGATCGCCGAGGTGGCCGGGGTCTCGAAACCGCTGGTCTACCTCTATCTGAACTCGAAGGAAGAGCTGTTCAGCGCGGTGATCCGGCGCGAGGCGGCGGCGCTGGTGACCGCCGTGACCGCGGCCGTGGAGCCCCGGGCGGCGGCCGACCGCCAACTGTGGAGCGGCCTGCGCGGCTTCTTCGCGCACACCGCCGAGCATCCGGACGGCTGGGCCGTGCTGCACCAGCAGGCCCGGACGCACGGCGAGCCGTTCACGCGCGAGGTCGCCGCCATGCGCGCGGAGATCGTCTCCTTCGTCACGGATCTGATCGGCGTCGCCGCGAAGGAGGCGGGCTGCGCCGGTGAACTGGCCGAACGCGAGGTGGCCGGGCTCGCGCACGCCCTGGTCGGCGCGGCCGAGTCGCTCGCGGAATGGGTCAACGTCCGTACCGACGAAGGCCCTTCGGGGGAACGCGTGCATCCGACGGCGAAGGACGCCGCGGCCACGATGATGAACTTCGCCTGGGCCGGCCTGGGCCGGATGACGACGGGGGAGCGCTGGGCGCCGGACGGCCCCACGGGCCCGGCGGATCCACCCGGCGCCCACGGCTGAGCGCTCCGTACCCCTGGCCCTACGGCCGCTCCGCCCGCCCCGCACGGGTCGAAGTCCTGGCCGACTGAGCATTGGCCGGCCGGATCTCCTCGCGTAAATTTACCTCGCAGTAAGGTTACTGCCGGGTCAGGGGATGGCGCACGGGGCCCAACTCCGCGATGACACACGGCAGTTGGACCGAGCGGGCGCGAGACCAGGCGGCCGACGCGGTCCCGACCGTGCTGCAGCACTCCACCGGAGAGTCCGCACTCCACAGGAGGAATGCACTCCACAGGAGAAACGAGGAGCCGCTCGTGTCCCACCAGGAAAGTGCACCCGCCCCTACAGCCCCCGGAACCATCCAGGAGCCCCCCACCCCCGTCGAGCCCCACAAGGCGACCCTGCCCGACGGCACCGTCCGCGAGGTCTTCGTCCCCCCGCTCGTCCCGCCCATGACCCACGGCTCACTCGGCGACCTGCCCTTCACCAACGCCGCCGAGGCCCCCGCCGACGTCGTCCTGGCCCGCAAACAGCCCAGCGGCGCCTGGCGCGACATCACCGCCGCCGAATTCGCCGCCGAGGTCCGCGCCGTCGCCAAGGGCCTGATCGCCCACGGCCTGAACCCCGGTGACCGGCTCGCCATCATGGCCCGCACCACCTACGAATGGACCCTCCTCGACTTCGCCGCCTGGGCCGCCGGCCTGGTCACCGTCCCCCTCTACCCGACCTCCTCCGCCCACCAGGCGGAATGGATCCTGACCGACTCCGGCGCCCGCGCCTGCGTCGTCGAGGACGTCGACGACACCCGCCTGATCAGCGGCATCCGCGGCCGGCTGCCCGCCCTCGACCACCTCTGGCAGTTCAACACCGGCGCCGTCGCCCAGCTCGTCTCCGCCGGCCGCGACCTCCCCGACGAGGCCGTCGACGCACGCCGCGCCGCCACCGGCCCGCACGCCCTCGCCACCCTCATCTACACCTCCGGCACCACCGGCCGCCCCAAGGGCTGCGCCCTCACCCACGGCAACTTCTTCGCCGAGGTCGACAACGCCGTCGAACTCCTCCACCCGGTCTTCCGGTCCGTCAGCGAGGAACCCGCGTCCACCCTCCTCTTCCTCCCCCTCTCCCACGTCTTCGGCCGGATGGTCGCGGTCGGCTGCCTCCGCGCCCGGGTCCGCCTCGGCCACGCCCCCAGCATCCAGACCGACGACCTCCTCGCCGACCTCGCCGGCTTCCGCCCGACCTTCCTCCTCGCCATCCCCTACGTCCTGGAGAAGGTCTTCAACACCGGCCGCGCCACCGCCGAGA
Organism: Streptomyces endophytica; assembly: GCF_026153355.1. Lineage (GTDB taxonomy): Bacteria > Actinomycetota > Actinomycetes > Streptomycetales > Streptomycetaceae > Streptomyces > Streptomyces endophytica. Next base: position 2,388,255 of record NZ_CP110636.1, read on the forward strand.
AGATGGGCCGCGCCGCCTCCTTCGACCGCGCCGCCCGCATCGCCCGCGCCTACGGAGAGGCCGTCGAGGCGAAGGAGCACGGCAAGGGCCCCGGCCCGGGCGTCGCCCTCAAAGCCGCCCGCAAGCTCTACGACCCCCTCGTCTACCGCCGCATCCGCGCCGCCCTCGGCGGCAAGGTCCGCCACGTGATCTGCGGCGGCTCCCCCTCGGCCACCGCCTCGCCGCCTTCTACTCCGGCGCCGGCATCGAGATCTTCGAGGGCTACGGCCTGACGGAGACCACCGCCGCCGCCACCGTCACCCCGCCCCTGCGCCCCCGCATCGGCACCGTCGGCTGGCCACTCCCCGGCACCGCAGTCCGGATCGCCGACGACGGCGAGATCCTCCTCCACGGCGGCCATGTCTTCGCCGGCTACTGGGACGCCGACCTCGGCGCCGCCCGCCCCGCCACCGACCCCGACGGCTGGCTGCCCACCGGCGACCTGGGCGCCCTCGACGCGGACGGCTACCTCACCATCACCGGACGCAAGAAGGAGATCATCGTGACCACGGGCGGCAAGAACGTCGCCCCCGCCCCCCTGGAGGACCGCCTCCGCAGCCACCCCCTCGTAGGGCAGTGCATGGTCATCGGCGACAACCGCCCCTACATCACCGCCCTGCTCACCCTCGAACCGGACGGCCTCGCCCACTGGCGCCAGATGCACAAGAAGACGGACGTCCCGCTCGCGGACCTGATCCACGACGAATCACTCCGCGCCGACCTCCAGCGCGCCGTGGACGACGCCAACGCGCTCGTCTCCCGCGCCGAGTCCATCCGCCGCTTCGCGGTGCTCCCGGCGGAATTCAGCGCACAGACCGGACATCTCACCCCCTCCCTGAAGCTGCGGCGCTCCGCCGTGGCGCGAGATTTCGCCAAAGACATAGAAGCCCTTTACGAAAGGACGTGACCCCCCTCTGGAGCCAGGGCCGTCCGCGCGTCAAACTGGAACCCCGTGTCACCTCTGTGGGGGAGGTGGCACGGGGCCTTTGCGCTGCCCGGGCACGGCTAGGCGCCGAATCCGCCGACCTCGCACCAGACGGTCTTCCGGTCCGCCCCCTGCCGTACGCCCCATCGCACCGCGACCGCGTCCAGCAGCGCCAGCCCCCGCCCCGCCTCGTCGTCCGCCGCCGCCCGCACCAGCACCGGCAGCGCCCGCGGATCGGGATCGGTCACCTCGACGCGGGTACGGCCCCCGGCCGCGCCCCTGATGTGCACGGTCACCGGCGTGCCCTCCCCGAGGTGCCGGATCACATTGCCGACTATCTCGCTCACGCACAGCTGCACGTCCGCACACGGCCCGCCCAGATGCGCGCGCACCGCCCGCCGCAGCCCGGGCACCTCCTTCGGCACGGCGAGCAGGTCCAGGGTGAGCGGCCCGCCCGCCGCTCTCACCGCGCGGCCGCCTTCCGCAGCGCCTCGGCCAGCCGGCGGGCGGTCTCCGTGTTGCAGTTACCGAGCGCCACGAGCGGCAGCGCGTAACTGCCCGCGAACCCCGGCAGATCGACGCCGAGCGACGGCAACGTGATGTCGTTGTCCCGCAGCGCGCTCCGCAGCAGCTCGGTGCAGTCGTGGACCTCGTCGTGGAGGTGGCTGGGCATGGGCGGTACGCCTTCCTGTTCAGGCCCTGGAGGCCGTGTGCGGATGGTGACGAACACCTCACAGAGTGCCGTCACGCGGCGTAACGTTGAAGGGGTTCGGACCCCACTGCGCGAACCGTGGAACGGTGAACCATGCCCGCACGCAAAGACGTTGACGGATCGGCGAGCGTCCCCGCCTTCTACGGCGCCGAGCTGCGCTGGAAGCGCGAAGAGATGGGCCGCACGCTCCAGGAAACGGTCGACGGCAGCTTCTACGCGGCGAGCTACCTGAGCGAGATCGAGCGGGGGACGCGACGCATGCCGCTGGACCTCGCCCGGCATGTGGACCGGGTGCTGGAGACGGACGGCTTCTTCGAGCGGCGGTGCGAGGACGTGCGGAAGGCGCGGCGGAGCGGGCATGCGGAGTACTTCGAGAAGGTCCTGGAGGCCGAGAAGCACGCGGACCTCATCGAGGAGTGGTGCCCCAGCCTCATCCCGGGTCTGCTGCAGACGGGGGCGTACGCGCGGGCGGTCGTCCGGGCCACGCATCCCGTGGAGCCGCCCGAGGACACTGACGCCAAGGTCACCGCGAGGCTGGCGCGAGCCGAGCTCTTCGACGACCCGGTCAGGCCCGAGTACTGGGTGATCCTGCACGAATCGCTGCTCCGGCTGCCGATCCTCCCGGCGGACGCGATGGCCGAACAGTTCGACCACATCACGGCGTTGGCGCGTCGGTGCCGTATCACTCCACAGGTGCTCCCGTGGAACTGCGGAGCCCACCCGTTCATGCTCGGTACCGCCATGATCATGGCGTTCTCCGACGCCCCGCCGCTGGTCTACACGGAGTCGCTCCACACCGGTGACACCATCGACGATCCGGCTCTCGTGAAGGACTACCGCAGGTCGTACGATCGGCTCAGGGCCGCCGCACTGCCGCCTGAGGCGTCCCTCGCCCTTATCGAGGATGCGGCTGGGGATCTCCGAAATGGCCATCAACGAGCCTGACTTGCGCAACGCCCGCTGGAGGAAGAGCAGCTACAGCAACGGTTCTGGGGGAAACTGCATTGAAGTGGCGGAAGAGTTCGTGGGAGCCGCCCGTTGGCGCAAGAGCAGCTACAGCAATGGCGACGGTGGAAACTGTATCGAGGTAGCGGACGGCTTCGTCGGTGCTGCCCACTGGCGTAAGTCCAGCCACAGCAACGGCAGCGGCGGAGACTGCATCGAAATAGCGGAGGGGTTCAGGGGCGCTGCGAAGTGGCGTAAGTCGAGCCACAGCAACGGCGATGGCGGCGAATGCATCGAGGTCGCCGAGGGTTTCCCCGGTGCTGCCCGCTGGCGTAAGGCCAGCTACAGCAACGTATCCGGTGGCGACTGCCTCGAAGTCGCCGACAACGTACCCGGCGGCATCGTCCCCGTCCGCGACTCCAAGAACCCCCAAGGCCCCGCCCTCGTCATCCCCGCGCACGCGTGGGACGCGTTCGTGACCGCGGTCAAATCCGCAACGTTCTCGCCTCGCGGAGCGCGGTGACGCGGCGACGCGTCAGTTGGGGCACGTCGATCAGCGCCTGGCGGAACGCCTCGTGGTCGGCCTCGCCCTCCAGCCAGTCGTCGAGGGTCTGCCAGGCCGCCGCGTAACCCGTGGAGAGCCGCTGGACCCGCTTCGCGCTCAGTTGCGTCACCCCGTCCGTCGCGGCCGCCCTGAGCACCTGCTGGCCCTGCTGGCAGTTCGTGAAGGGCCGGCCGAGAGAGCCGTTCGCGCGGGCGAGGCCCCGCCGCCCTTCCAGGTCGTGCTGGAGAGCGGTCAGCGTCTTCTCGATCGCACCGGAATCCGGGTGACCGTTCTGCCCGGCCTTTTCCTCCGGGACCAGCGGGGGCGGGAAGCCCAGCGCGGATGTCGCCACCGGCTGGCAGTTCGCCTGCAGATAGCGGATGAAACTCACCCGGTCCTGCCATCTGCGCCGGCTGCCCGGGTCGGCGATCTCCCATACGGACTTCCACATACTGCGCTCGACGCGGAGCCATTCCGTCGCGCACTGGATATCGGCCGCACCCTGCTCGCACCGCTGGTTCCAGACCTCCTGCATCACCTTGGCGATCTCCACCAGGAGCCGGTGGTCGTACTCCCGTAGTTGCGCGTCGGTCCGGGTGCTCGGCGGGCTCTGCTCGAAGACCTCGGCGCTCGGGTAGACCGTCCGCACGAAGTTGTTGAAGTGCGTATTGGGCAGCGTGCCCTTGTGCCGCAGGAGCGCCAGGTCGGGGTCCTCCTCGACCAGCCAGGACCGTTCGACCGTGGCGGCCGTGCTCCGCGTGGCCAGTATCGCCTGGGCGAGGTGGGCGATGGCGCGCGCGGCGAGCTGCCGCTGGGTGCTCCGGTCCCAACGGTGTGCGTACATGGCCACGGCGTACACGCACGCGGCGTTGTAGTGCGTGTGCCAGTCGCGACGCGTCCAGAGGAGCGCCGCCAGGCGGAGCCGCCAACGGAGCGACCGGATCTCCAGCTTCTTCCAGGAGAGCCGGCTGACCGGGAGCCGCCAGGTGTACGGCCACCGCCACTTGTACGGGTGCGTCTGCGTGTGCGGGTGCCGGTCGGCGTCGTACGCGCTGGTCGCCCAGGTCAGGCGGAGCGGTGCCCAGACCCTCCGGTTGATGTGGAACGCGCCGCGGGTGACGGGCGAGTTCGTCCCGCGCACGCTCTGGTAATAGGAGGCGGGCCAGCAGATCCGGATCCAACTCCACAGCCGCGCGGGCCAGTACAGCCAGAGGCGGGCCCAGGCGTCATCGGCGGCGAGGCGCGCCGTTTCCTGCACGGCGGCGCGCTGCATCACCAGACGGATTGCGGCGGGGTTCCCGCTGCGCAATGTCTGCCGCAGCGAATTCCGGCCCGCTTCCTTCCGCCGTTTCCGCTCTTTCCGGCGCAGCGGGATGCGCCGGCCGTCGAGCCCGAGGGCCGCCGGCCAGTAGCGGTCCACGAGCAGCGGAATGAGGTTCTCGCAGGTTTGCGGGTCATTGGTGCCGGCTCCCGTGACCCATTGCTCGGCGGTCGTCTCGGCCGTGCCCAGAATGATCGAATTGCGGTACCGGAGCCCGATCAGTTCCCGGTAGCGGCGCGGGTGCCGGAAATAGCGCAGCCGCCGCGGGTGCGGATTCCAGTGGCTGAGCCACAGCCGTTTGCGATATCCGCGCGCACTCTGCCCGTCGAGGGTGAGTGCCCGCTGGCAGGTGTCCAGCGCATCGATGTGCAGCCCCATCTTCTCCTGCGTCTCCGCCAGTTCGGCCCGCAGATAGGGATTGACGGGATCCAGGCGTACGGCGGTGAAGTACTGCTCCAGCGCCTCGTGGTGGCGCCCCTCGCGGCTCAGCGCGTTCGCCTCCTGGTACGCCTCGTACAGCTCGGGTTTGAGCTCCTGGCCCCACCAGCGGCGCCAGGGCGGCAGCCGGCCCGCACGGGTCACCGGCAGCAGGGTGCTGACCGTCCAGCTGCCCGCCTTGCGGATCACGTCGTCCCAGTCGCTGCCCCAGACGTCCTTGGCCCGCGAGCCGCCGAACAGGAACGCGGTGACGGTGACCGTCATGCCGTACGGGTCCGGCACGCCGTCCCGGTACTGGAGGATGCCGCTGACCCGGTAGGCCAGCTTGGGGCGCAGCCGGCCGAGCAGCTTCGGCAGCGCGGTCCCCAGCTTGTCCGGGTCGATCTCGACGTCGCCGAGCAGCTCCAGGAAGGACTCGGCGGGGGCCTGCGCGGGGAGCGTGGCCGGTGGGTACATGCTGCTGTCGGAGAGGCGGCGGCGCAGCCTGGCGGTGAGGTCCACATTGCTCGGTTTCGGCGTGCCCAACGGGGTGGCGTCCTCCAGCTGCTGGACGTCCACCGCGCCGGGCTTGTACGCGAGCCACGCGCGCGTCGCCCGCCACAGGAAATACAGCAGCACCAGCAGGATCAGCAGGAACGCCAGCCGCGAGCCGATCGAGGCGCCGCCGGGTTTCGTCGGTTTGAAGACGGCGCCGACGCCGCCGAAGACCTGGCCCACCGCGCCGACGAGGCCGTGGCCCTGCCACGCCGGCCGGCCGTCCCCGGCCTGCCACAGGGCGACCGTCAGCCCGGCGAAGCCGAGGCCGCTCCACCACCACCAGGCCATGTACCGCGGTGCGGGCAGCGGCGCGGTGAGGCTGCGTTCGGATTCTGCTCGGCTGTTGAACATGGCGGCGGCCAACGGCTCGTGCGTGTGTGTCAGGCTCATGCCTCATGACCAACGCTACCCGCGGAGTGGGTGGTAGACAGGGCAACCAAGGGGGCACGGGGCGGGGCGCCGAGCGGCGCGTAACGGGGCGTAGAGGCGCGTAAGAGCGCTCGCCGCGGATCACTGCGGCGGCAGTGCCACCGCCGTCTGCATCTCGCAGGAGTTGCACCAGAACGCCCAGCCGTTCGCGTCCACGGCCCGCGAACCGCACGCCAGACACGGATCACCCACGAAGCTCGCGGTGACCCAGCCCCCGGCCGTCGCCGCCCGCCGGCCGGCCGCGGCGCACTCGTCGGCGTAGCACGGGATGCACACCCCGCCCTGGCGCCCGGGCAGCTTCATCGACCGTATGCCGCAGTGGCAGCACGGCAGCCTGCCGACGTACTCCGCTTCCAGCCCGACCGGCTTGCCGTTCCTACCGAAGGCCGCTGCTGCTGCCATGACGTCGCCTTCGCCTCCTCTACGCCAGGACGGTGCCGGTGCCGCCGCACCCGGAGCACTGCGTGGTGACCTTGTCGCCGGCCGGTGTTTCCCAATCCACGGTTCCTCTGCCGCAGCAGTCGGGGCAGGGCTTCTGCGGAGGCAACTGCTCGCTCATTCTGCCCACGGTAGGGCGCGTCATGTTGTCATGTGACCACTTTCCGTGATCACTTTGGCGCGCATTTATCGCACATTTGTTTGTTGGATCTCAGCGGCGGTCAGAGCGGCGTGTCGGCGTCGGCGCCGACGTACGCGCCACCCGGCACGCCGGGCGCGCCGGGCGTCCTGCCCGCCCAGGCGAAATGCCCGCGCCGGGAAAAATTCCTTAACACGTCATGGGGAGACTGTGGTAAAGGCGTCGCGTGCAGCCACATTCCGAGGCGAGGCCGCATTCCGGGGCGCGGTCACATTCCGGGGTGGCATGCGCGCGTGACATGCAGGCATGACATGCATGCGACATGAGCGCGCCGCGCACAACGTGCGGGAAAAGGCGGGACAAAAGGCAGGAGCCCTGCTCGCCACCGAAGTGGCGGAGCAGGGCTCCTTGGGTACTACTGAGATGCGACCAGGAAGAATTCCGGGCCGGGCAACTTAGACCGGCGTGACGTTCTCCGCCTGCGGACCCTTCGGGCCCTGCGTGACGTCGAAGTTCACCTGCTGGTTCTCCTCCAGGGAGCGGAAACCAGAGGCGTTGATCGCCGAGTAGTGGACGAAGACATCCGGGCCGCCGCCGTCCTGGGCGATGAAGCCGAAGCCCTTTTCAGCGTTGAACCACTTGACGGTTCCGGTAGCCATAAGCCCTCCTTGGGCCAAAGGGTTGCCCTGCTCCAGAACCTGCAAACAAGTCTGAAAACTACAAAAGCCTGCGGGTTACATGCTCCGCAGGCTCTGTACTGCAAGGGAAACCAAACTGCAACTTGCGCTGAGCGTAGCATGGTGACCTCGTGAGGCGGAAGAGCCAAAGATCACGTTTAACCGTCCGCACTAACGTCCATACGGCGCCCCCGGCGCCCTGGTCCGAAGCTGCCGGGTCTAGCCTCCGCATGTGGACAATTCAACCTTCGAAGACGCACCCGCAGGAGCCGACGCCGACCACCGTCGCAGCCGGCCGCGGGTGGGCCACATCCAGTTCCTGAACTGCCTGCCCCTCTACTGGGGCCTCGCCCGCACCGGCACGCTCCTCGATCTGGACCTCAGCAAGGACACGCCGGAGAAGCTCAGCGAGCAGCTGATCCGCGGCGAACTCGACATCGCCCCCGTCACCCTCGTCGAATTCCTCCGCGCCGCCGACGACCTCGTCGCCTTCCCCGACCTCGCGGTCGGCTGCGACGGCCCGGTGATGTCCTGCGTGATCGTCTCGCAGAAGCCGCTGGAGCAGCTCGACGGCGGCCGGGTCGCCCTCGGCTCCACCTCGCGGACGTCCGTACGCCTCGCGCAGCTGCTGCTCGCCGAGAAGATCGGCGTACGGCCCGACTACTACACCTGCCCGCCGGACCTCGGCCTGATGATGCAGGAGGCGGACGCCGCCGTGCTGATCGGCGACGCCGCACTGCGCGCCAACCTGCACGACGGCCCGCGGCTCGGCCTGGAGGTCCACGACCTCGGCCAGATGTGGAAGGACTGGACGGGCCTGCCGTTCGTCTTCGCCGTATGGGCGGCGCGGCGCGCCTACCTGGAGCGCGAACCGGACGTGGTGCAGAAGGTCCACGAGGCGTTCCTCGCCTCCCGCGACCTCTCCCTGGAGGAGGTCGGCAAGGTCGCCGAGCAGGCCGCCCGCTGGGAGACCTTCGACGAGCCCGTACTGGAGCGCTACTTCACCACCCTGGACTTCCGCTTCGGCCCCGACCAGCTGCGCGGCGTCACGGAATTCGCCCGGCGGGTCGGCCCGACGACCGGGTTCCCGGCGGACGTGAAGGTGGAACTGCTGGGGGCGGCGGGTAACCGCTGAGCGGGTATCCGCTGCATCGGGGATCCGCTGCGACGGGTGGCCACGGAAGGCGTCACGAGAGGCGTCACGAGAGGCGTCACGAGAGGCGTCACGAGAGGCGTCACGAGAGGCGTCACGAGAGGCGTCACGAGAGGCGTCACGGAGGGGGGCGGGGCCGGGGCCGTCCCCCTGCTCGCCGCCTCATGGCCCACCACGTGCCCGGGCCGGGACCCCAGGGGGCGACGCCCCTAAGCTGGGGCCGCCGTATCGAGGGGGAGGCGGGGCCATGGAGCCGCTGTCAGGGGACGATCCGCGGGTCCTGGGCGGGTACCGGCTGCTCGGCCGGCTCGGCGCGGGCGGCATGGGCCGCGTGTACCTGGGGCGCAGCGCCGGCGGGCGCACCGTCGCCGTGAAGGCCGTGCACGCCCACTTCGCGGTCGACGACCAGTTCCGGGCCCGCTTCCGGCGGGAGATCGAGTCGGCGCGGCGGGTCGGCGGCGCCTGGACCGCGCCCGTACTGGACGCCGACCCGGACGCCGCCGTCCCCTGGGTCGCCACCGGCTACGTCGCCGGGCCGTCCCTCACCCAGGCCGTCACCGAGTACGGGCCGCTGGCCGAACGCTCCGTACGGGTGCTGGGCGCCGGACTCGCCGAGGCGCTGGCCGCCGTCCATGCGCTCGGGCTCGTCCACCGCGACGTCAAACCCTCCAACGTGTTGCTGACCCTGGACGGCCCGGTGCTGATCGACTTCGGCATCGCGCGCGCCACGGAGGGCACCGCCTCCCTCACCACCACCGGGGTCTCGGTGGGATCGCCCGGCTACATGGCACCGGAACAGATCCTGGGGAAGGGCGCGGCGGGCGCCGCCGACGTCTTCTCGCTGGGCGCGGTGCTCGCCTACGCGGCGACCGGCGCCAGCCCGTTCCCGGGCGACTCCTCGGCCTCCCTGCTCTACAAGGTCGTCCACGAGGAACCCGAGCTCGGACCCCAACTGGAGGGGGAGCTACGGGAGTTGGTGGCCCGCTGCCTCGCCAAGAATCCGGCGGACCGCCCCGCCCCGGCCGACCTCGCGGCACGCCTCGTGGCGCGCCTCGCGGGGGAGGGCGGCGGCGGCACGGCGAACCTCGTACGGGCCGGCTGGCTGCCCGGCCCCCTGATCGAACGGGTCAGCCGCCAGGCCGTGGAACTGCTGAACCTCGACCTGAACCCCGACGCGGGGGACGGTGGCGCGGGGGCGACCGGGGGTGGGGTGGCTGTGTCCGGGGTGGCTGGGTCTGAGGTGCCCGGGTCCGGGGTGGGGGCGTCCGGGGTGCCCGGGTCGGGGGCGGCGGTATCCGGGGCGCGCGGGTCGGGGGTTCCCGCGTCCGGGCTGGTGCCGTTCGACGCGCCGGCGCAGGTTCCGGGGGCCGGCTACCCCGGTGGGCCCCACCTCCCGACCGCCCCCGACCTCGCGGGCCTGCCGACCGGCACGGGCGGCGGGGTGGGACACGGGACGGGCCCGGGCACGGGCCACGGCATGGGACTCGGCGCGGGCAACGACCTGGGCTCCGGCGCGGGCCACGGCATGGGCCCCGGCGCGGGGCGCGGCACGAGCGGTGGAACGGGCGGCGGCGCGGGAGGGCCCGTCCCGGAGGGGCGGCCCGCGCCCGGGAAGGAGCGGAGGGTCGCGCTCACCGGGGCGGTCAGCGGCAAGGACCCGGACCGTCCGCGCCGGGTGAGCTGCACGCTCGTCCTCTCGGTGGCCGGTGCGGTGGCCGCCGCGACCACCGCGGGCTTCGTCTTCACCCTGCTGCCCAAGACGGGCGGTGACGCCGCCGGCGCCAAGCCGCCGGCGACCGGCCACACTCCGTCCGGCCGCCCGACCGACCCCGGTGGCCACGACGGCCCGCTCGCCGTCGCCAAACCGTTCCTCGGCACCTGGACGGGCAGCATCACCACCTCGCACGGCATCCCCAACGGCACCATGACCAGCACCATCACCCCCGGCGGCAAGGGCGACTACGTCATCCACACCACCTACGACGCGATCCTGGTGCGCTGCGAGGCCAAGGCGAAACTGGAATCCGCGACCGACCAGCGCCTGGTCCTCCTGGAGCGCCCCGACGGCAAACAGGGGCCCGGCTGCACCGGCAACAAGTCCCGGGTGACGTACACGCTCGCCAAGGACGGCACCACGATCGCGTTCACCTCGAACGACCCGGCGGGCGGCACACCGAAGGCGACACTGACGAAGAAGTGAGGGGCTCGCCGTCGCGGTCGGGTCGGGTCGGGTCGGTGGTCAGGCCGGCGGTCGGGCAGTGGCCGGTCAGTGGTTCAGTTCACCGGTCAGTTCACCGATCAGGTCAGTGGTTCAGTTCACCGGTCAGTTCACCGATCAGGTCAGTGGTTCAGTTCACCGGTCAGTTCACCGATCAGGTCAGTGGTCAGGGGCTGCCAAGGGGCTGTCAGTGGGCTGACGTACGCTGGGTCCGTTGTGATGCCCGCCTGCGAAAGGGACGCCCCGGTGACCGAGAACGCCGACCTCCAGTCCGTACTCGACCGCGCCGCGCAGGGCGGCCGCATCACGCCGGAGGAAGCGCTCGACCTGTACCGCTCCGCGCCGCTGCACGCGCTGGGCCGGGCCGCCGACGCCGTACGCCGCCGCCGCTACGCCGGCACCGAGCACATCGCGACGTACATCATCGAACGCAACATCAACTACACCAACGTGTGCGTGACGGCCTGCAAGTTCTGCGCCTTCTACGCCGCGCCCAAGGACACCGCCAAGGGGTGGACGCGGGACCTGGACGACATCCTGCGGCGCTGCGCGGAGACCGTGGAGCTCGGCGGCACCCAGATCATGTTCCAGGGCGGCCACCACCCCGACTACGGCGTCGAGTACTACGAGAAGCACTTCTCGGCCATCAAGAAGGAATTCCCCGAGCTGGTCATCCACTCCCTCGGCGCCTCCGAGGTCGAGCACATGGCCCGCATCTCCGGAGTGTCGATCGAAGAGGCGATCCAGCGGATCCACGCCGCCGGTCTCGACTCCTTCGCCGGCGCCGGTGCCGAACTGCTCCCCGCCCGTCCCCGGAAGGCGATCGCGCCGCTGAAGGAGTCCGGCGAGCGCTGGCTGGAAATCATGGAGGCGGCCCACAATCTGGGCGTCGAATCGACCTCCACGATGCTCATGGGCACGGGCGAGACCAACGCCGAGCGGATCGAGCACCTCTGGATGATCCGCGACGTCCAGGACCGTACGGGCGGCTTCCGCGCCTTCATCCCGTACACCTACCAGCCCGAGAACAACCACCTGAAGGGCCAGACGCAGGCCACGATCTTCGAGTACCTGCGGATGATCGCGCTCGCCCGGGTCTTCCTCGACAACGTCGCCCACATCCAGGGCTCGTGGCTCACCACCGGCAAGGAGATCGGCCAGCTCTCGCTCCATTACGGCGCGGACGACCTGGGCTCCATCATGCTGGAGGAGAACGTCGTCTCGTCGGCCGGCGCCAAGCACCGCTCCAACCGCATGGAGATCATCGACCTGATCCGCAAGGCGGGCCGGGTCCCGGCGCAGCGCGCGACGACCTACGAGCACCTGGTCGTCCACGACGATCCCGCCAACGACCCGGTCGACGAGCGCGTCGTCTCCCACCTCTCCTCGACGGCCATCGAGGGCGGCACCGCCCACCCCGAGCTGAAGCTCATCGAAGCCAAGTAGGCCTCCCGTGCTGACACTTCACCGAGCCCGGCGAGGTGTCCACCTCACCGACACCACCGACACCACCGACACCACCGGCACCACCGGCACCACCGACACCACCGACACCACCGACACCACCGGCACCACCGGCACCACCGGCACGATCGCCGATCCGAGCGGCCTGACCACCGGTCACAGTGACGTGCTCATCGGTGACAGCCGGAGTGATGAGCTCATGGCGGGCAGTCGGAGTGATGCGCTCATCGGTGACGATCGGAGTGATGAGCTGATCGGTGACAGTCCGAGCGATGCGCTCATCGGTGACAGTCCGAGCGATGTGCTGATCGGTGACAGCGGCGTGGTCGTCGACGGATCGCGCATCGCCGCCATCGGCCCGTACGACGAACTCGCCACGACCTACGGCGACCGCGCCCGCCTCCGAGAGTGGGACGGCACCCTCACCCCCGGCCGCCACGAACCCCACGGCGCCGCACTGCTGGAGGCGGCCTACCACCCGGACCCGCGCGAGGCCGACGAACTCGGCACCGAACCCCTCACGGGCGAGGCCCTCGCGGCCCTCGACATGACCGAAACCCGCTGGGGCGCCAGCGCCCGCCGCGGCCTGCAACGCCTCCTCGCCACCGGCACCACGGCCCTGACCGGCCCCTTCACCCGCCCCGCGGTCCGCACCGCCGTCCAACGCTCCGGCCTCGAAGAACTCCCGGCCCCCCGCCCCCGAAGCCTCCAGGTCGGCGGCCCCGCGAACTTCGCCGTCTTCGCGCCCGACGGCACCCCCCTGGCCACCGTCCTCGCCGGCCGCCTACTCCACCGCCGCCACTAGCCAACATTCCTCACTCTATGTAATGATACGGGGAACAAATAACTCTCCGTAATCGTTGCCTGAACAAGGAAGGAAGCAGGCGGCAAGGCCCCCAGGCATCCCGGCCCCCACCGGGGCGTGCCCCGGGCGGGGCGCGGGCGAGGCACGGTGGAGAATGGCCGGGTGACCCGAGCATCCCTGGACAAGCAGCCGCACGAAGTCGCCGCGATGTTCGACGACGTGGCGGCGCGGTACGACCTCACCAACGACGTGCTCTCCCTGGGGCAGGCGCGGCTGTGGCGCAAGGAAGTGGAACGCGCGGTGGCCGCGCGGCCGGCCGAGCGGGTGCTCGACCTCGCGGCCGGGACCGGCACCTCCTCGCTGCCGTTCGCCCGGACCGGTGCGTTCGTCGTGCCGTGCGACTTCTCCGTGGGCATGCTGACCGAGGGCAAGAAGCGACACCCGTGGTTGCCGTTCACCGCGGGGGACGGCACTCGACTGCCGTTCGCGGACGGGGTGTTCGACGCGGTCACCATCTCCTTCGGGCTGCGCAACATCCAGGACACCGACGCGGCGCTGGCGGAGCTGTACCGGGTCACCAAGCCCGGCGGACGGGTCGTCATCTGTGAGTTCAGCGAGCCGACCTGGGCGCCGTTCCGGACGGTGTACACCGAGTACCTGATGCGGGCGCTGCCCCCGGTGGCGCGGGCGGTCAGCAGCAACCCGGACGCGTACGTCTACCTGGCCGAGTCCATCCGTACCTGGCCCAACCAGCCCGAGCTCGCGGCGCGGCTGCAGGGTGCCGGGTGGTCGAAGGTGGCGTGGCGGAACCTGACCGGCGGGATCGTGGCGCTGCACCGGGGGACCAAGCCGGCGTAGGTGTCGGGCCGGCCCGGGCACATGGGCGCTCGCTGAGGGGCGAGCCTTGATGCCTTGATGCCTTGGTGCGCTGATGCTGAGACGCGATGGCGGCGGGTACGGGGCGGCGATCGCTTCGGCGTGAGGTGGGCGTTGGCCTGGGATTGGCGTTGGCCTGGATCGGCGTTGACCTGGATCGGCGTTGGTCTGGGATTGGCGTTGGCCTGGCGGTGGCGTTCGCCTGGGGGCGGCGTTGGCCTGGGTTGGCGTTGGCCTGGGGCGGGAGTGGTTCGGGGAACCGGGGGTGGCGGGGTGGTGTCTGTAGGTTACGGTCGCTCGCGGTAGGCGCGGGCGATGTTCCTTGACCTTCCCGGAGTCCGTCTTGTCGTCGTTCTGTCCGGATTGTGGTTCCGCCTCGCCGCCGGAGGCCCGTTTTTGTATGGGTTGTGGGCGGGAGCGGCGGGGGGCCGCGTCGTCGTCGCCATCGCCGTCTTCCTCTTCGGCTCCGTCGCCGTCGCCGTCGCCGTCTCCCTCTTCGTCTTCGTCGCCATCGCCTGGGGTGTTGTCTGAAGGGGCTGTCCCGGGTGCCCCGGCTGTCCCGGCTGTGCCTTCTGCACCACCTGCGCCTTCTGGTGCGCCGCCCGTTTCTGCTGCGCCGCCTGTTCCAGGGGCGCCGCCTGTGCCTGGGGCGCCGCCTGTGGTGGGTGGGGTTCCTTCCGCCTCGGGTCTTGGGGGGCTGCTGGTTCGGGTGGGCAAGGGGGACTGGCTGGCGGCGGCGAAGGTTGCCGTGTGGCCGACGGCGTTGTTGCTGGTGCTCGCCGGTGTGGCGGCGATGTTCTTCGCGGACGATGCGCACTCGGGCGGGCTCGGGTGGGGCGTACGGATGCGGATCGCGCTGGCGTTGCTGCTGCAGAGTGTGGGTGGTGGCGTCGCGATATCGGGCAACATGTCTGAATCGTTCGGGCCGTTCGGCGGGCGGCTCGCGGGTGAGGCGACGCTGTCGCTGGTGCCGCTGGTGGTGACGGCGGCCTGGGCGGGGGTGTTGGTGTTCGCCGCTCGGAGGGTTTTGCGGCCGGCCGCCCTCTCCTCCGGCACTGTCCCGATGCCCTCCGGTACTGCCCCCGGAATGGGTGGCACGGCCGGTGTGGCCAGTAGGACTGGTGCGGTCAGTGGGTCCGGTGCAGGCAGTGGGCCCGGTGTGGTGGAAGCGGTGCTGCGGGTTGCGGTGCTGTGTGGGGCGGGGAGTTTCGTGCTGGGGTTGCTGGCGCAGCCTTCGTACGACGGTGTGGAGTTGTCGTCGGCGCCGTTCCTCTCGTTGTTGTGGTCGTTCCTGCTGGCGGCCGTGGTGGGCGGGGTGGCGATGGCCCGGGCCGAAGCGGGGGCGTGGCTCGCCGCGCGGCCCGCGTGGCAACTTGCCGTCGGCGCGCTGCGTACCGCGCTGTTCGCGCTGCTGACGGTGGTCACCCTGGCCGGGATCGTCACGGTCGTGACGATGCTCGCCACGGCGAAGCAGGACATCAGTGGCGGCGCCGTAGTGGCGATGCTGGTGCTGCTGCCCAACATCGGTGCGCTGGCCCTCGCGATGGCGTGGGGCGCGCCGCTGAATGCGGAATGGACCCTTCCGGACATCCCGTTCCTCGACCCCTCCGGCCGTCAGTCGATCGGCTACGGCGAGCTCGGGGATCAGGGCGGCGGTTGGCTGTTCGGGGTCATCGTCGGCGGGCTGGTCTGTGCGCTGCTCGTCGGTTTCCTGGTCGTACGGCGCAGCGCCGACCGCCGTGAACAGCTGCTGTCCGCGGGCCTCTTCGTGGTTTCTCTGATGGCGCTGGTGCTGGTCGCGGGGGCGAGCGCGAGCGCGGCGTTCCGGGCGGGCGGTGGCTACGGCTACGGCGGTGGCTATGGCGAGGGCTACGGCGGTTACGGCAGCGGGTACGGCGGCGGCGAGTCCCTGGGCGCTCATGGCGAGATCGCCGTGGGCGGTGCGGAGACGCTGCTGTTCGCGCTGTTGTGGGTGTTCGGGGCGGTGCTGGTCGTTTCGTATCTGCGGCGGATGACGGGGGCGGCGGGGGCGCCGCAGATGCCCCTGATGCCTCCGACGCCTCCGATGGCGCCGACGCCTCCGACGCCTCCGACGCCTTCGACGCCTTCGACGCCTTCGACGCCTCCGATGGTGCCTGGGCCGGATGTGGCGCCTGTGCTGGATGTGGCACCTGGGGCTGCGGCGTTCGCTCCGGCCCCGACGGCGGGGCCTGCTCCTGTCCCGTCCCCGGCGGAGGGCGGGGCGCCCGTCCAGTCCCCGGCGGCGGGTGGCGACCAGGCTCCGCCCTCCGTCCCGCCAACCTCCGTCCCGCCAACCTCCGTCCCACCGACCGACGCCCCGCTCACCTCCGCCCCACCGGCCGCTGCCCCACCGACCGACGCCTCGGCCGCCGCCCCGGCCGAGGCGCGGTCGCGGCCCCGGGCCGTGACGTGGGTGGCGCTGGCGCTCGCCGCGTTCCTGGTCGGTGGGGGTGCGACCGCGGGAGGGCTGTATTTCCTGGCCCATCGGGACTCCGGCAGCCATGACACCGGCAACCACAAGGAAGCCGGCGGCCGCGGCAACACCGGCGATCCCAAGGACGCCGACAACCCCAAGTCGGACTCCGCCGACAAGGCCGGTGGGCCCTCGGCCTCGGCGTCCCCGTCGCCGTCCCCCGCCCCCACGACCACCGGTGACCCCGCGGGAGGCCCCACCCCGGGGGCGACCGCCGGCCTCCCCGACGGTTTCGTCCAGAAGTACGACCCGTACGGGTTCTCCCTCGCGGTGAAGAGTGACTGGACGCGTTCGGTGAAGGGCACCCAGGTCGACTACACGGCCCCGGTCGGCAAGCAGTACCTGCGTATCGGGGTCATCGCGCACGCCCCTACGTCCTCGTACGGGAACTTCGAGAATCTGGAGAAGGGCGCCAAGAAGCGGACGAACTACCAGCGGGTGGAGCTGAAGAAGAACACCTTCGCCCATCGCCCGGGCGCCCGCTGGGAGTTCACGTACGTCAACGACACCGGGAACACCGTGCACGCCGTCGACCAGGCGTACGTGGCCGAGGACGGGACCGAGTACAGCGTCTACTACGAGTGCCTGGACGTGTTGTACGACCCCGAGAACGACAAGGTCTTCAGCACGGCGCTCAGCACCTGGTCCGTCAGCGATGTGGACGTGGACTGACGTCGACGTGGACTAGCGGCACAGCGCTGTGGGAGCGGCACAGCACTGTGGGGGCAGGGCCCGGCACACTCACCCTGCCCCCGCTGCCCCCACACACCTCCGGTTCCCCTCACGCCCCCAACCGGTAGCGGTGCGCGGTTCACACCCCCAACCGGTAGCAGTGCGCCGTCCGT
The DNA here is from genome assembly GCF_026153355.1 of Streptomyces endophytica. Taxonomy (GTDB): domain Bacteria; phylum Actinomycetota; class Actinomycetes; order Streptomycetales; family Streptomycetaceae; genus Streptomyces; species Streptomyces endophytica. The sequence continues at coordinate 2,405,254 of NZ_CP110636.1, forward strand.
CCGTCCAGCGGCTTCAGCAGCGTTTCGGCGTGGTGCATGCCCAGGCGGCGGGTGACCGCGATCGAGCGGGCGTTGCGGGCGTCGACCATGGCGACGACGTCCCGTACGCCCGCTGCTCGTACGGCTTCCAGGGCCGCGGTGGCCGCGGCGGTGGCGTAGCCCTTGCCCCAGTACGCGCGGCCGAGGCGCCAGCCGATCTCGATCTCGCCCACCGGGCCCCAGTCCCCGGGCCAGGGCTGGGCGCCGGTGAAGCCCATGACGGCACCGTCGGCCGGGTCGAGCAGGGTGTAGAGGCAGAAGCCGAGTTCGGCGTGGTGGCGGCGCTGGCGGGCGGTGAGTTCTTCGTAGACGGAGAGTTCGGCGGGGGCGCCGCCGTGGAATTCCATGACCTCCGGATCGTTGAAGGCCCGGTGCCAGTACAGCGCGTCCTCGTCGGTGGGCACGCGGAGTTCGACGGCGGGCAGCGGCCGGTCCGGGCGAGGTCCGGGCACGGCCGAGGGGGTCCGGGAGGTGGTCGACGGGTGCTGGGGCGGGTCGGCGGGGTCTGGGACGAACCCTTCGGCTTCATGGCACAACCCTTCGGCTTCATGGGACAACCCTTCAGGTGCTGATCACCGGGGCCCCCATAGACTGCACATGCCCGGTGCCGGTCGGCACCCAGATATCCAGATATCGACTTTCGGGAGACACCGCCGTGACCGAGTCCGCGTCCGAGCCCGCGCCCGAGTCCGCGACCGATTCCGCGACCGAGCCCGCGACCGATTCCGTGAACACCGCCCTCTCGGAGACCACCGCTCCCTCGGAGAGCACCGTCCTCTCGGAGAACACCGCGGATGTGATCGTCGTCGGTGCCGGGCCGGCCGGTTCGGCCACCGCGTACCACCTCGCCAAGTCCGGTCTGGACGTGCTGCTGCTGGAGAAGACCGCGTTCCCGCGGGAGAAGGTCTGCGGTGACGGGCTGACGCCGCGCGCGACCAAGCAGCTGGTGGCGATGGGCATCGACATCTCGGAGGAAGCGGGCTGGCTGCGCAACAAGGGCCTGCGGATCATCGGCGGCGGCTCCCGGCTCCAGCTGGACTGGCCGGAACTCGCCTCCTTCCGGACTACGGGCTCGTCCGCAAGCGTGACGACTTCGACGAGCAGCTGGCGCGGCAGGCGCAGAAGGCCGGCGCGCGGCTGTACGAGCGCTGCAACGTGGGCGCGCCGATCGTGAACGAGCTGACCGGCCACATCACCGGTGTGCACGCCAAGCTCGGTGAGGAGAAGACCCCGGTCACCTTCCACGCCCCGCTCGTGGTGGCCGCCGACGGCAACTCCACCCGGCTCTCGCTGGCGATGGGCCTGCACCGCCGCGAGGACCGCCCGATGGGCGTCGCGGTCCGTACGTACTTCACGTCGCCGCGGCACGACGACGACTACCTGGAGTCCTGGCTGGAGCTGTGGGACCGGCGCGGCGCGCAGGACCGGCTGCTGCCCGGCTACGGCTGGATCTTCGGGATGGGCGACGGGACGAGCAACGTCGGGCTGGGCGTGCTGAACACCTCCGCGGCGTTCCGGGAGCTGGACTGGCGGGAGATCCTCAAGGCGTGGTGCGCGTCGATGCCGGAGGAGTGGGGGTACACGCCGGAGAACATGACCGGCCCGATCCGCGGCGCGGCGCTGCCGATGGCCTTCAACCGCCAGCCGCACTACACCAAGGGGCTGCTGCTCGTCGGTGACGCGGGCGGTCTGGTCAACCCGTTCAACGGTGAGGGCATCGCGTACGCCATGGAGTCGGGGGCGATCGCGGCGGAGGTGATCGTGCAGGCGCAGGCGCGTGCCACGTACGCGCAGCGGGAGCTGGCGCTGCAGCGGTACCCGAAGGTCCTCAAGGACACCTACGGCGGTTACTACTCGCTCGGCCGGGCCTTCGTGAAGCTGATCGGCAACCCGAAGGTCATGCAGATCGCGACCCAGCGCGGGCTGACCCATCCGCTGCTGATGCGCTTCACGCTGAAGATGCTGGCCAACCTCACCGACCCGACGGGGGCGACGCGATGGACCGGATCATCAACGGGCTGAGCAAGGTCGCGCCGAAGGCGTAGTGGGAAGGCGCAGAGCGCCCACGACCCGCGAGGGGCGGCCGGAACTTCTTCCGGCCGCCCCCTCGCCTTCTCCCGGCAGCCGGTAGCCGGCACATGACCTCATGGGTAATTGAGCCGTCGGGGCTCTGCCGCGAAGCTTGTGTGCGTCAAGGACACCGGGCGGCAGGAGCCGCTCGCAGCGGGGAGGAAGCGGCATGTTCTTCGAGACGCACGACGGTACGCAGCTGTGGTACGAGGAGTACGGGACGGGCGAGACGCTGGTGTTCGTGGCGAGCTCGATGCTGAACACCGAGATGTGGGAGTACCAGCTGCCGTTCTTCGCGGAGCTGGGCTTCCGCTGTGTGGCGTTCGACCGGCGTGGTCACGGCCGCTCGGACCGGCCCGCCGGCGGGTACGACATCGACTCCACCGCTGACGACCTGGCCGCCCTGCTCGACCACCTCGACCTGCGGAACGTCACTCTTATCGGGCACTCCCTGGGCGGCGCGGAGATCGCGCGCTATCTGACGCGGCACGGTTCGGAGCGGGTCAGCCGGGCGGTGCTGATCGCGGCGATGCTGCCGTTCCTGGCAGCTGCCGACGACAACCCGGACGGTGTGCCGGAGGAGGCGGTGGCGGCGACGATGGCGCAGCTGCGGAAGGACCGGCCCAAGTGGCTGACCCGTCAGGCGCAGGCGTTCTTCGCCACCCACCTGGGCAACGACGTCTCCCCGGCTCTGGTGGACCACACCCTGGCGCAGTGCCTGTCGGCCTCGCCGTGGGCGACGCTGCAGGCGCAGCGGGAGTCGCTGTACAACGATCAGCGGGCCACGCTGCCGGAGATCGACGTCCCGGTGCTGGTCATCCACGGTGCGGCCGACATGTCCGCGCCGGTGGAGCTCACCGGCCGGCGGACCGCCCGGCTGATCCCGGGTGCGGTGTACGAGGAGTACCCGACGGCCGGCACGGCATCTACGCCAGCCACCACGAGCAGCTCAACGCGGATGTGCTGGCCTTCGTGAAGGGGTGAGCTCCGGGACGGGGTGAGGTCCGCGCGGGGTGATGCGGAGGTACGCGTAGTACGTGAGCCGGCCCGGGCACGGGCCCCGGACGGCTCGTTCCGTCAGCGAACTGTGTCCCGTTTGTCCCCAAGGGCGGGTTTTAATGCGAGTTCACGGGATCCAGGCTCGGGTTCGGGTCCGGCTTGGCGTCCCGGCTCGGTTCAGGGGCCCGGCTCGGCTCGGGGTTCCGACCCGGTTCAGGCTTCCGGCTCGGCTCGGGGTTCCGGGCCGGGTCCGGCAGACGGCGGGCCGGGTCGGGGGAGAGGTGGCGGGACGGGGCGGTCAGCCGTTCCGCGCCGGGCGGGACCGGCACCGCCGCGAAGAGCGCGTTCTGCTTCTCCTGGAGCTCGCGGACCCGCTCGGGCGGGGTGGGGCAGGCGCTGCTCCTCGTACAGCTTGTGCGTCTCCAGCTGGGCGGCCTTGCTCCGCGGGTGTGGAACTGGACCTCGAAGAGCTGGTGGGAGCGGGGGGCGCGCCAGGCGGAGTTGATCGCCTTGTAGCCGTCGGTACGGCCCCAGTGTTGGACCAGCGGGTGGAGTCGTTCCCCAGGCGGACAGCAGCGCGGAGGCGGTGCCGCCCTGGCTGTACGTCGCGTCCGGCCACTGGAGCGTGAACCGGACCGCGTCGTTGATCTTGCCGAGCGACTGGTCGACGGTCCGTCCCGGGGTCTGTCGCATCGCGGTGGCGACCTTCCGCTTCAGCGAGTCCGGTGACTTCAGCCGGTGGTCGAAGCCGACGAGTTCGGCGTGGCTGATCTTGGCGGCGGCGCGGACCTCGGGGCTGATGGAGCGCTCGGCGCGGCGGGCGCGGGCCACGAAGGCGTCCACCTTCTTGTTCTCGGCGGCGTTCAGCGACAGGCCGTCCTGGTGCCAGCCGCCGCCGTGGTCCGTTCCGGCGGCGGTCGCGGCGGTCGCGGCGGGGACGGCGCCCAGGCCGAGGGCGCCGGCGAGCGCGGCGGCGGTGGCGGCCCGGCCGACGAGGCGGTGGCCGGGGGTGGCGGGCGGTCCGCGGGACGGTCGTACGGAGGGTCGGGCGGTGTGTCGTACGGTGGTCAGGCGCGTGGTCATCGGTGCGCGGGATCCCTCTCTCGTGCCCCGGTGCGGGGTACGGACATGGCGAGAGATGCAACGGTGCACACCGCCCCGCGGTGACGGCGCGATACGGACGACGGGCCCGAATTGCGGACAACCGGCCCCTCTTGCAGGGCAAAAGACCGCCCCTCCCGAAGGAGAGGCGGTCCTCGTGCGTGCCGGCCCCTGCGGGGGCCGAAGATCCGGCGGGGGTCCTACAGGACGCGCACCGCGCCGGTCGGCATGTCGTAGCTGAGCGGGCGCTCGACGATGCCGGTGCGGGTTCTGGGCGCCGATGAACTTGCCGTCGCCGACGTAGACGGCGACGTGGTAGGCGCTGCCGGCGCTGCCCCAGTAGAGGATGTCGCCGACCTGGAGGTTGTCGAGGCCGACCTGGGTGCCCTGCGTCGACTGGTCCTGCGACACGCGCGGCAGGTCGATGCCGATCTGGCTGAAGGCGGCCTGGGTGAGGCCGGAGCAGTCGTACGAGGAGGGGCCGCTGGCTCCCAGGACGTACGCCTTGCCCAGCTGGCCTTGAGGAAGGAGACGAGGGTGGCGGTGGAGCCGGTGCCGGTGGACGGCGCGGACAGGGTGGTCCGCTCGGCGGAGCGCGAGGCCCGGCCTGGGCGGCCTCCTTGGCCTTGCGGGCTTCCTCGGCCTTCTTCTTCGCCTCGGCCTTGGCCTTCTTCACGGCCTCGGCCTTGTGCTTCTCCGCTGCCTTGGCGGCCTTGGAGAAGGCACTGTCCTGGAGCGCCTGGCGCTCGTAGTTGAACGCGACCTGCTCGGCGGTGTCGGCGCTCTGGGCGGCGCTGGTTGCCAGCGCCGTCGTGATCGTCGGCATCTCCTGGGTCTCGGAGACGGGCTTTTCCCGCGGCGTTGGCCGGCACGGTCGCGCCGGTCACCGCGAGGGTGAGGAAGCCACCGGTCACACCCGCGCGCAGCGCCCGGAGGACGCGGAAAGGCGGCGGGGCTTCCGGTGGCTGGGTATGAGTGCGTTCGGGGACATGGCCCAACGGCTATCAGGAGCCGCTGGTTGCTGCCAACAAGAGTGCAGTCCGCCACACTTGACGTGTACGCGACGAATAAAAAGGGACTTATTGCCGCCCGGCGTTCCGCCGGCGCGATGTCCGAATTTCGCGATCATGTTCCTACGCACGGCATTTGAGGGTCCGTAGGGGCGCGGAGGCGGCTTACCACTTCCCACGCGCCACGCCAAGGCTTCCCAGGCGTCAAGGACTTACTGCGCGAAATAGCGTGGGATAGGTCACTCTTGAGTGTCCGTTATGTTCCCGTGATCCGGCCCGTTATGCCCCCGTGACCCGATGGCGGTCCGACTTCGTGAATGCGGGCACGCGCCGACGATCACGGTGAAGTCACGGGCGGGTCACGGCCACGAGGCGGCGCGCTTATATCAGTTGAGGCGGGCCGATGCCAATTTGCCTTGGGCGGGCACCACTTGATATTGGCCAACCGGGGCTGACCAGCGGTAACCCGTGTGAATGTCACCTCTCGTGATCACTCGCGCGCTTCACGTATGAAGATCACCGCTCATCCGGCTTCATGATCCTTCGCCCGGTGGTGAAGATCACAAGGCGTTGTTCACCCCCGTGTCGCAGATCACAGACCAGCAGGCATAAGATGCAGGCGGTTCGGGCTTGTGAACTGCCTCACATGTGCACGATCTCCGAGGGGCGGCGAAGGGCCCGGGCGGACCGCCCCAGTCATCGTCGACTGAAGGAGCGGGGACGGTGAACGCTTACGCGCCCATCCTCGTACTAGGAGCCCTCGGGGCAGGCTTTGCGATCTTCTCCGTCGTCATGGCCGCGCTCATCGGGCCCAGGCGCTACAACCGGGCCAAGCTCGAGGCGTACGAATGCGGATCGAGCCGACGCCACAACCGTCCGGTGGCGGTCGCTTCCCGATCAAGTACTACCTGACGGCGATGCTCTTCATCGTCTTCGACATCGAGATCGTCTTCCTCTATCCCTGGGCCGTCACCTTCGATGCCCTGGGACTGTTCGGGCTCGTCGAGATGCTCCTCTTCGCGCTCACCGTCTTCGTCGCCTACGCCTATGTCTGGCGTCGTGGCGGCCTGGAATGGGACTAGGGGCCACCCATGGGACTTGAAGAGAAGCTGCCCAGCGGCTTTCTGCTGACCACCGTCGAACAGGCCGCGGGCTGGGTACGCAAGTCATCGGTCTTCCCGGCGACCTTCGGGCTGGCCTGCTGCGCCATCGAGATGATGACGACCGGCGCCGGCCGCTACGACCTGGCCCGCTTCGGCATGGAGGTCTTCCGCGGCTCCCCGCGGCAGGCGGACCTGATGATCGTGGCCGGCCGGGTCAGCCAGAAGATGGCCCCCGTGCTGCGGCAGGTCTACGACCAGATGCCGAACCCGAAGTGGGTGATCTCCATGGGGGTTTGCGCCTCCTCGGGCGGCATGTTCAACAACTACGCGATCGTGCAGGGCGTCGACCACATCGTGCCCGTCGACATCTATCTCCCGGGCTGCCCGCGCCGCCCCGAAATGCTGATGGACGCCATCCTCAAGCTCCACGAAAAGATCCAGCACACCAAGCTCGGGGTCAATCAGCAGCAGGCCGCCCGCGAGGCCGAGGAAGCGGCGCTCAAGGCGCTCCCGCTGATCGAGATGAAGGGGCTGCTGCGGTGAGTGAGCAGAAGAACCCCGAGCGTCCGGACGACGAGCCGCGCGGCAACGACGCCCACGACGAGGCCGTCCCGGCGCAGCGCGACGACACCGGCGAGGTGATCGCCACCCGCCGCGGGATGTTCGGCGCCGACAACGGCGGCGACACCAGCGGCTACGGCGGCCTGGTCCGCACCGTCCGGCTGCCCGGCGCGACCTCCCGGCCGTACGGCGGCCCGGCGCCCAGGGCGCGTACGGCGACTTCGACGAGATCGCCGACGAACTGGAGGGCGCCCTCGACGAACAGGGGCTGGTCCCCGAGAACGTCATCCCGAAGACCGTCGTCGACCGCGGCGAGCTGACCTTCCACATCGAGCGGGAGTACCTCCCGGCGGTCGCCCGGATCCTGCGCGACGACCCGGCGCTCCGCTTCGAGCTGTGTACCGGCGTCAGCGGCGTCCACTTCCCCGGCGACAAGGGCCGCGAGCTGCACGCCGTCTACCACCTGCGCTCGATCACCCACAACCGGCTGATCCGGCTGGAGGTCTCCGCGCCGGACGCGGACCCGCACATCCCCTCGCTCGTCGCGGTCTACCCGACCAACGACTGGCACGAGCGCGAGACCTACGACTTCTTCGGCCTGGTCTTCGACGGCCATCCCGCGCTGACCCGGATCATGATGCCGGACGACTGGCAGGGCTTCCCGCAACGCAAGGACTACCCGCTCGGCGGCATCCCCGTCGAGTACAAGGGCGCCCAGATCCCGGCTCCCGACCAGCGGAGGTCGTACAGCTGATGACTACTGCACCGCACTCCCACTCCCGAACGGGCACCGCACGTCCAGCGACTTCGACACGACCGAGTCGCTCGCCCGGGAGACCACCGAGGGCACCGTCTACAACGTCACCGGCGGCGACTGGGACGAGATCGCGGCGTCCGCGGCGAAGTCCGACGACGAGCGGATCATCGTCAACATGGGACCGCAGCACCCGTCCACGCACGGCGTGCTCCGGCTGATCCTGGAGATCGACGGGGAGACCGTCACCGAGGCCCGCTGCGGCATCGGCTACCTCCACACCGGCATCGAGAAGAACCTCGAATACCGGACCTGGACGCAGGGCACCACCTTCGTCACGAGGATGGATTACCTCACCCCTTCTTCAACGAGACGGCCTACTGCCTGGCCGTGGAGAAGCTGCTCGGCATCACCGACGACATCCCCGACCGGGCCTCGGTCGTCCGCGTGATGCTGATGGAACTCAACCGGCTCTCCTCCCACCTGGTGTGCATCGCCACCGGCGGCATGGAGCTGGGCGCCACCACGATCATGATCTACGGCTTCCGGGACCGCGAGCTGATCCTCGACATCTACGAGCTGATCACCGGCCTGCGGATGAACCACGCCTACATCCGGCCCGGCGGCCTGGCCCAGGACCTGCCCCCGGGCGCCGTCGACCAGGTGCGCGCCTTCGTCAAGAAGATGCGCAAGAACCTCCCCGAGTACGACAAGCTCGCCACCGGCAACCCGGTCTTCAAGGGCCGCATGGAGGGCATCGGCTACCTCGACCTGGCCGGCTGCATGGCCACCGGCGCCACCGGACCCATCGTCCGCTCCGCCGGCCTGCCGCACGACCTGCGCAAGACACAGCCGTACTGCGGTTACGAGGACTACGAGTTCGACATCCCGACCGCCGACACCTGCGACGCCTACGGGCGGTTCCTGATCCGGCTGGAGGAGATGCGGCAGTCGCTGCGGATCATCGAGCAGTGCCTGGACCGGCTCGAACCCGGGCCGGTGATGGTCGCGGACAAGAAGATCGCCTGGCCCGCCCAGCTGGCGCTCGGCCCGGACGGCCTGGGCAACTCCCTCGACCACATCAAGAAGATCATGGGCACCTCGATGGAGGCCCTGATCCACCACTTCAAGCTCGTGACCGAGGGCTTCCGGGTCCCGCCCGGGCAGGCCTACGCGGCCGTCGAGTCACCCAAGGGCGAGCTGGGCGTGCACGCGGTCAGCGACGGCGGCACCCGCCCCTACCGGGTGCACTTCCGCGACCCGTCCTTCACCAACCTGCAGGCCATGGCGGCGATGTGCGAAGGCGGCCAGGTCGCCGACGTCATCGTCGCCGTCGCGTCCATCGACCCCGTGATGGGAGGCGTCGACCGGTGACCACTGCGTCTTCTCCGCAGGGAGCCCCCGCAAGCCCCACCAGCCTGGGGATGCCCGCGCTCCCCGCCCCCGACTACCCGGCCGACGTCCGGGCCCGGCTGGCGGCGGACGCCAAGGAGGTGATCGCCCGCTACCCCGGCCCGCGCTCGGCGCTGCTGCCGCTGCTGCACCTCGTCCAGGCCGAGGACGGGCACGTCACCCGCACCGGCATCCGCTTCTGCGCGGAGCTGCTGGACCTCACCACCGCCGAGGTCACCGCCGTGGCGACCTTCTACTCCATGTACCGGCGCAAGGCCGGCGGCGACTACCAGGTCGGGGTCTGCACCAACACGCTCTGCGCGGTGATGGGCGGCGACGCCATCTTCGAGGAGCTCCAGGAGCACCTCGGCGTCGGCAACGGCGAGACCACCGAGGACGGCGCCGTCACCCTCGAACACATCGAGTGCAACGCCGCCTGCGACTTCGCGCCCGTCGTGATGGTCAACTGGGAGTTCTTCGACAACCAGACGCCGGAGTCCGCCCGGCAGCTCGTCGACGACCTGCGGGCCGGCCGGACCGTCGAACCCACCCGCGGCGCACCGCTGTGCACCTTCCGGGAGACCGCCCGCATCCTCGCCGGATTCCCCGACGAGCGGCCGGGCGCCACCGCCGCCACCGGGAGCGCCGGACCCGCCTCGCTGATCGGGCTCCGCCTGGCCAAGGGCGAGGCCGCGCCCGGCCGCGGCGCCGGCGCCGATCACGTCGTGTCGCCCCGCGCCGGCGAGGGCGGGCACCCTGAGGAGGGCACCGCCGGCGAACCCCCCGGCGGCCACCCCGGCGAGCAGGCACCCGCGGGACACCCCAGCTCCCACGACGCCCCGCAGGAAACCTCGGCCTCCGACCAGGCCCACCCGTCTCCCGCCACCTCCCCGGACGGAGGGGCTCCGCCCCGCAGCGACGATACGTCCGGGCCCACCGCTAAGGAGGGGAGTGATGACCGTGGCAGCCGAACACGGGGGCTCCTCCCGGCCACCGGCCGGGGGAGAGGCCAGCCCCGAGAAGCTCCTCGTGCCCGTCCTGTCCGCCTTCTGGGACCAGCCCGAGTCCTGGACGCTGGAGACCTACCGCCGGCACGAGGGCTACGAGGGCCTGCGCAAGGCGCTCGCGATGTCCCCCGACGACGTCATCGCCTACGTCAAGGACTCCGGTCTGCGCGGCCGCGGCGGCGCGGGCTTCCCCACCGGAATGAAATGGCAGTTCATTCCGCAGGGCGACGGCAAACCGCACTATCTCGTTGTCAACGCCGACGAATCGGAGCCGGGGACCTGCAAGGACATCCCCCTCCTCTTCGCGAACCCGCATGCCCTCATCGAAGGGATCGTGATCGCCTGTCACGCGATCCGTGCGCACCACGCCTTCATCTATCTGCGCGGTGAGGTCGTACCCGTGCTGCGCCGGCTGCACGAAGCCGTGCGCGAGGCCTACGCGGCGGGCTTCCTCGGAAAGAACATCCTGGGGTCGGGACTCGACCTGGACGTGATCGTGCACGCGGGCGCCGGCGCGTACATCTGCGGTGAGGAAACCGCGCTGCTGGATTCCCTGGAGGGCCGTCGCGGACAGCCCCGGCTGCGTCCTCCCTTCCCTGCGGTGGCCGGCCTCTACGCCTGCCCCACTGTCGTCAACAACGTCGAATCCATCGCCTCTGTTCCCGCGATCCTCACCAGAGGAAAGGACTGGTTCAGGTCGATGGGTAGCGAGAAGTCCCCGGGCTTCACGCTCTACTCGCTCAGCGGCCACGTCGCCAACCCGGGCCAGTACGAAGCCCCGTTGGGCATCACGCTGCGCCAGCTGCTCGACATGAGCGGCGGGATGCGCCGCGGCCACCGGCTGAAGTTCTGGACGCCCGGCGGTTCCTCCACGCCGATGTTCACCGACGAGCACCTCGACGTCCCCCTCGACTACGAGGGCGTCGGCGCGGCCGGCTCGATGCTCGGCACCAAGGCGCTGCAGTGCTTCGACGAGACCACCTGCGTGGTGCGGGCGGTCACCCGCTGGACCGAGTTCTACGCGCACGAGTCCTGCGGCAAGTGCACGCCCTGCCGTGAAGGGACGTACTGGCTGGTGCAGTTGCTGCGCGACATCGAGGCGGGCCGTGCCCGGATGGCCGACCTCGACAAGATCGCCGACATCGCCGACAACATCAACGGCAAGTCGTTCTGCGCGCTCGGCGACGGCGCCGCCTCGCCGATCTTCTCCTCGCTCCAGTACTTCCGCGAGGAGTACGAGCAGCACATCACCGGCAAGGGCTGCCCGTTCGACCCCGCCAAGTCGACCCTGTGGGCCGACAACGACGCTCACCTGGGGGTGAATGCATGACCGTCACCACTACGGGGTCGAGCAGCGGCTCCGCCGCGGTCCCCCCGGAGGACCTCGTCACCCTGACGATCGACGGCATCGAGATCTCCGTCCCCAAGGGGACGCTGGTCATCCGCGCCGCCGAACTCCTCGGCATCGAGATCCCGCGCTTCTGCGACCACCCGCTGCTGGACCCCGCGGGCGCCTGCCGGCAGTGCATCGTGGAGGTCGAGGGCCAGCGCAAGCCGATGGCGTCCTGCACGATCACCTGCACCGACGGCATGGTCGTCAAGTCGCAGCTGACGTCCCCGGTGGCCGAGAAGGCGCAGCGCGGCGTGATGGAGCTGCTGCTGATCAACCACCCGCTGGACTGCCCGGTCTGCGACAAGGGCGGCGAGTGCCCGCTGCAGAACCAGGCCATGCAGGTCGGTGACCCGGACTCGCGCTTCGAGGGGAAGAAGCGCACGTTCGCCAAGCCGGTGCCGATCTCCACCCAGGTGCTGCTGGACCGCGAGCGGTGCGTGCTGTGCGCGCGCTGCACCCGCTTCAGCAACCAGATCGCCGGCGACCCGATGATCGAGCTGGTTGAGCGCGGCGCGCTCCAGCAGGTCGGCACCGGGGAGGGCGAGCCCTTCCAGTCGTACTTCTCCGGCAACACCATCCAGATCTGCCCGGTCGGCGCGCTCACCTCGGCCGCCTACCGCTTCCGCTCCCGCCCCTTCGACCTGGTGTCGTCGCCGTCGGTGTGCGAGCACTGCGCGGGCGGCTGCGCGACCCGCACCGACCACCGGCGCGGCAAGGTCATGCGGCGGCTGGCGGCGAACGACCCGGAGGTCAACGAGGAGTGGATCTGCGACAAGGGGCGCTTCGCCTTCCGGTACGCGCAGCAGCGTGACCGGCTGGAGCACCCGTTGGTGCGCAATGCGGAGTCCGGGGAACTGGAGCCGGCGAGCTGGCCGATGGCCCTCGAGGCGGCGGCCCGCGGGCTGGCCGCGGCGAAGGGCCGCACCGGTGTGCTGACCGGCGGCCGGCTCACCGTCGAGGACGCCTACGCGTACGCCAAGTTCGCCCGGATCGCGCTGCACACCAACGACATCGACTTCCGGGCCCGGGCGCACAGCGCCGAGGAGGCGGACTTCCTGGCCGCCCGGGTCGCCGGCCGCGGCCGTGACCTCGGGGGCGGCGGGGTCACGTACGCCGCCCTGGAGAAGGCGCCGGCCGTGCTGCTGGCGGGCATCGAGGCGGAGGAGGAGGCGCCCGGCGTCTTCCTGCGGCTGCGCAAGGCCCACCGCACATACGGGCAGCGCACCTTCGGCCTCGCCGCCTACGCCTCCCGAGGGCTGATCAAGGCCGGCGGGACGCTGCTGCCGGCCGCGCCCGGCACCGAAACGGAATGGCTGGACGCGCTGGCCGGCAACGAGGCAGCGGGCGCGGAGAGCCTTCCCGCGGAGGGCGAGGGCGGGCGACGGGCGGGCCTGGACGGCGAGGGGCACGCCGCGGCCGAGGCGCTGCGCACGGACGGCGCGGTGATCGTCGTCGGTGAGCGGCTGGCGGCGGTGCCGGGTGCGCTGACCGCCGCGGTGCGCGCCGCCGCCGCGACCGGCGCGCAACTGGTGTGGATCCCGCGGCGGGCGGGCGAACGCGGCGCGGTGGAGGCGGGCGCGCTGCCCGGTCTGCTGCCCGGCGGCCGGCCGGCCACCGACCCGCGGGCCCGCGACGAGGTCGCCGCCGCCTGGGGCGTGGCCGCGCTGCCGCACCGGCACGGCCGGGACACCGGCCAGATCATCGAGGCCGCGGCGACCGGTGAGCTGAGCGCGCTGCTGGTGGCCGGCGTCGAGGTCGCCGACCTGCCGGACCCGGCCCGGGCGCTGACCGCCCTGGACGAGGTCGGGTTCCTGGTCAGCCTGGAGCTGCGGCCCTCCCAGGTCACCGAGCGGGCCGATGTGGTCCTCCCGGTGGCGGCCGTGGTGGAGAAGGCCGGAACGTTCCTCAACTGGGAGGGCCGGGCCCGGCTGTTCGAGGCCGCGCTCAAGCCCGACCAGATGACCCGCCGCCATCTGCTGCCGGACTCCCGGGTGCTGCACATGCTCGCCGATGCCCTCGACGTCCACCTGGCGCTGCCGGACGTCGCCTCCGTACGCCGCGAACTGACCCGGCTCGGCAACTGGGACGGCCCGTACGCGGGCGACCCGCTGGAGACCGGGCGGCCGCTGCCCCGGCCCGGCACCGGCGAGGCGGTGCTCGCCGGGCACCGGCTGCTGCTGGACCAGGGCGTCCTCCAGGAAGGCGACGAGGCGCTGGCCGGCACCCGGCACGCCGCCGTCGCCCGGCTGTCGGAGACCACCGCCGCCGAGACCGGCGTCAAGGACGGCGACGTGCTGGCGGTCAGCGGGCCGGCCGGCTCGGTGCGGCTGCCGCTGCAGGTCACGCCGATGCCCGACCGGGTGGTGTGGCTGCCGCTCAACTCCACGGGCGGGGGCGTCGCCGCCGACACCGGTGCGCGCCCCGGCGAACTGGTGAGGATCTCCGCCGCCCCGGGCACGCCGGAGCCGGCCAAGGAGGTGGACGCATGATGCAGCTCGGTCAACTGGCCGCCGCGCAGACCGCGCTGGCCCAGGAGGACCTGTCGATGTTCGGCCGCGACCCGTGGTGGCTGGTCGTCATCAAGGCGGTCTTCTGCTTCGCGTTCCTGATGCTGACGGTGCTGTTCTCCATCGTGTGGGAGCGCAAGGTCGTCGCCTGGATGCAGTTGCGCATCGGCCCCAACCGGCACGGGCCCTGGGGCATGCTCCAGTCGCTCGCCGACGGCATCAAGCTGATGCTGAAGGAGGACCTGGTCGTCCGGCGGGCCGACAAGCTGGTCTACGTCCTCGCGCCGATCGTGGCGGCCATCCCGGCGTTCATGGCGATCGCGGTGGTCCCGTTCGGCCCGGCCGACAACGAGATCTCGATCTTCGGCCACCGCACCCCGATGCAGCTGACCGACCTGCCGATCGGCATCCTCTACATCCTGGCCACCGCCTCGGTGGGCATCTACGGCATCGTGCTGGCGGGCTGGTCCTCCGGCTCGACGTACCCGCTGCTGGGCGGTCTCCGCTCGTGCGCGCAGATGATCTCGTACGAGATCGCGATGGGCGCCGCTTTCGCCTCGGTCTTCCTGTACTCCGGGTCGATGTCGACGTCGACCATCGTGGAGTCGCAGCAGAACAGGTGGTACATCCTGCTGCTGCCGGTGTCGTTCCTCATCTACATCGCGACGATGGTGGGGGAGACCAACCGGGCGCCGTTCGACATGCCGGAGTCCGAGGGCGACCTCGTCGGCGGCTTCAATACCGAGTACTCGTCCATCAAGTTCGCGATGTTCATGCTCGCCGAGTACGTCAACATGGTGACGGTCTCGGCGGTCGCGACCACCCTCTTCCTCGGCGGCTGGCGGGCCCCGTACCCGATCTCGGCGTTCTGGGAGGGCGCCAACCACGGCTGGTGGCCGATGCTGTGGTTCACGATCAAGGTGCAGCTGCTGCTGTTCTTCTTCATCTGGCTGCGCGGCACGCTCCCCCGGGTGCGCTACGACCAGCTGATGAAGCTGGGCTGGAAGGTCCTCATCCCGGTCTCGCTGGTCTGGCTGCTGCTCGTCGCCAGCGTCCGCGCGCTGAAGAACGAGGGCTACAACTTCTCCCAGATCGTGCTCTACGTCGCCGGCGGCGCGGTCGCGCTGCTGCTGATCTCGCTGCTCGTGGACTTCTTCCGGCGCGGCGAGAAGGAGGAGGAGCCGGACGGCGAGGGGGCGTTCGATCCGATGGCCGGCGGGTTCCCGGTGCCGCCGCTGCCCGGGCAGAGCCTGCCGCCGGTGCCGCGCCGACGCCCGCGCCATCAGCGCGAGTTGATTGTCAGTGGTCGGGTGGACACTGTCAGTGACGGAAACGAAACCGACGGAAAGGGGGGCGACGGTGCCTGAGTTCCAGAACCCCGTGGCCGGCTTCGGCGTGACCTTCAAGGCCATGTTCAAGAAGCGGCTGACCGAGCAGTACCCGGAGGAGAAGAAGCCGACGGCGCCGCGCTTCCACGGCCGCCATCAGCTCAACCGGCACCCCGACGGGCTGGAGAAGTGCATCGGCTGCGAGCTGTGCGCCTGGGCCTGCCCGGCCGACGCGATCTACGTCGAGGGCGCGGACAACACCGACGAGGAGCGCTACTCCCCGGGCGAGCGCTACGGCCGCGTCTACCAGATCAACTACCTGCGCTGCATCCTGTGCGGCCTGTGCGTGGAGGCCTGCCCCACCCGCGCACTGACCATGACCAATGAGTACGAACTCGCCGACCGGTCCCGCGCCTCGCTCATCTACACCAAGGAGGAGCTGCTCGCCGGCCTGGAGGACACGATGGTCGACACGCCGCATGCCATCCACCCCGGCATGACGGAGAAGGACTACTACAACGGCCTGGTGACCGAGGCCGCCCCGGGGACGGTCCGGCAGGTCGCGGTGTCCAAGGGCGAGCAGCCCCAGGAGGCCGCCGCCACGACCGGCCCGCAGGAGCCCGCCGCGCGGGAGGTGACCGAGCGATGATCTCCCTCGCCGCCGCGGCCTCCACCGGCGAGGCCGTGCAGTTCTGGCTCCTGGGCACCGTCGCCGTCGTCGGCGCCCTCTGCACGATCCTGATGAAGCGGGCCGTGCACAGCGCCCTGTCGCTCGCCGGCACCATGATCGTCCTGGCGGTCTTCTACCTCGCCAACGGCGCGTACTTCCTCGGCGTCGTGCAGATCGTCGTCTACACCGGCGCGATCATGATGCTGTTCCTGTTCGTCGTCATGCTGGTCGGCGTCACCGCCGCGGACTCCCTCAAGGAGACGCTCAAGGGCCAGCGCTGGCTCGCCGCCGGACTGGGCCTCGGCTTCGGCATCCTGCTGATCGCCGGCATCGGCAACGCCTCCCTCAAGGAGTTCAACGGCCTCGGCGAGGCCAACGCCGGCGGCAACGTCCAGGGCCTGGCCGCGCTCATCTTCACCAAGTACGTCTTCGCCTTCGAGATCACCGGCGCCCTGCTGATCACCGCGGCCGTCGGCGCGATGGTGCTCACCCACCGGGAGCGCACCGAGCGCGCCAGGACCCAGCGCGAGCAGTCCGAGGCCCGGGTCCGCGAGGGCAAGCAGGTGCCGCCGCTGCCCGCCCCCGGCGTCTACGCCCGGCACAACGCCGTGGACATCCCCGGCCTGCTGCCCGACGGCACCCCGTCCGAGCTGACCGTCAACCCGACGCTGCGCGCCCGCGGCCAGATCCGGGACGTCTCCCGCGAGTCGCTCGCCGACCTGAAGGCGCTGGAACGGCGCTCCGAGGACTGGCTGGGCCGCGGCTCCGGCGAGGAGCCCGAAGCCCCGCCGTCCGGTGGCGCATCGCCGAAGGAGCACAAGGAGGGCGCCAAGAAATGAACCCGGTCTACTACCTCTATCTCGCCGCCCTGCTGTTCACCATCGGCGCGGCCGGGGTGCTGATCAGGCGGAACGCCATCGTGGTGTTCATGTGCATCGAGCTGATGCTCAACGCCTGCAACCTCGCCTTCGTCACCTTCTCCCGCCTGCACGGGAATCTGGACGGCCAGATCATCGCCTTCTTCACGATGGTCGTCGCCGCGGCCGAGGTCGTGGTCGGCCTGGCGATCATCGTGACGATCTTCCGCACCCGTCATACGGCCTCGGTCGACGACGCCAGCCTGATGAAGCTGTAAGGGGTCGCCCAAAGTGGAGAACTTGATCGCGCTGCTCGTCGCGGCACCGCTGGTCGGTGCGGCCCTGCTGCTGTGCGGCGGAAAACGGCTCGACCGCACCGGCCACTGGATCGGCACCCTCTTCGCGGCGGCGTCCTTCGCCGTCGGGGTGGCGCTCTTCGCCGACATGCTCGGCAGGAGCGCCGACCACCGGGCGCTGCACCAGCACCTGTTCAGCTGGATCCCGGTCGGCGGCTTCCGCGCCGACGTCGCCTTCCAGCTCGACCAGCTGTCCATGACCTTCGTCCTGCTGATCACCGGCGTCGGCTCACTGATCCACGTCTACTCGATCGGCTACATGGAGCACGACGAACGGCGCCGCCGCTTCTTCGGCTACCTCAACCTCTTCCTCGCGGCGATGCTGCTGCTCGTCCTCGCCGACAACTACCTCCTGCTGTACGTCGGCTGGGAGGGCGTCGGCCTCGCCTCGTACCTCCTCATCGGGTTCTGGCAGCACAAGCCGAGTGCGGCCACCGCCGCCAAGAAGGCGTTCCTGGTCAACCGCGTCGGCGACATGGGCCTGTCCATCGCGATCATGCTGATGTTCACGACGTTCGGGACGTTCGCGTTCGGCCCGGTGCTCGCGTCCACCGGCGCCACCTCCGAGGGCAAGCTCACCGCCATCGGGCTGATGCTGCTGCTGGCCGCCTGCGGCAAGTCGGCCCAGGTACCGCTGCAGTCCTGGCTCGGGGACGCCATGGAGGGCCCCACCCCGGTCTCCGCCCTGATCCACGCCGCCACGATGGTCACCGCCGGCGTGTATCTGATCACCCGCTCCGGTGCGATCTTCAACGCCGCACCGGACGCCCAGACCGCCGTCGTCGCGGTCGGCGCGGTCACCCTCCTCTTCGGTGCGATCGTCGGTTGCGCCAAGGACGACATCAAGAAGGCCCTGGCCGGCTCGACGATGTCGCAGATCGGCTACATGATCCTGGCCGCCGGCCTGGGCCCGATCGGCTACGCCTTCGCGATCATGCACCTGGTCACCCACGGCTTCTTCAAGGCGGGCCTCTTCCTCGGCGCCGGCTCGGTGATGCACGGCATGAACGACGAGGTCGACATGCGCCGTTACGGCGGCCTGCGGAAGTACATGCCGGTCACCTTCATCACCTTCGGCCTCGGCTATCTCGCGATCATCGGCTTCCCCGGCCTGTCCGGCTTCTTCTCCAAGGACAAGATCATCGAGGCGGCGTTCGCCAAGGGTGGCACCGAAGGCTGGATCCTCGGCGGCGCGGCCCTCCTGGGCGCCGCGATCACCGCGTTCTACATGACCCGCGTGATGCTGATGACGTTCTTCGGCGAGGAGCGCTGGCGCAACGCCCCCACCCCCTCACCGGACCGGCCCTCCGTCGAACCCGCCGCCGAAACAGGCGGCGAGTACACCCCGCCGCATCCGCACGAGTCGCCGAAGGTCATGACCCTCCCCATGGTCGTGCTGGCCATCGGATCGGTCTTCGCCGGCGGTCTGTTCAGCCTCAACGAGGCCTTCGTGAAGTGGCTGGAGCCCGTCACGTCCTTCGCACACGGCCACTCCCCGGTCAGCGCCACGACCGTCACCGCCGCCACCATCGCCGTCCTCCTCCTCGGGGTCGGCGTCGCCTGGCTGATGTACGGCCGCCGGCCGGTCCCGTCGCTCGCCCCCCGCGGCTCGCTGCTCACCCGCGCCGCCCGCCGCGACCTCCTCCAGGACGACTTCAACCACATCGTCTTCGTCCGCGGCGGCGGCCACCTGACCACCACCCTCGTCCAGCTCGACCACACCCTGGTGGACGGCGCGGTCAACGGCACGGCCGCCTCCATGGGCGGACTCTCCGGCCTGCTCCGCCAGTTGCAGAGCGGCTTCGTCCGCTCCTACGCGGTCCAGATGCTGGGCGGGGCCGCCGTACTCGTCGCCGCGACCCTGCTGATGAGGGGTGTCTGAGCCATGTCGTTTCCCCTGCTGACGGCGACGGCCGTGGTACCGGCGATCGGCGCGATCGCCACCGCCGCGCTGCCCGCCGCCAAGCGCACCGTGGCCAAATGGCTCGCGCTGCTCTTCTCCCTGCTCACCTTCGCGCTGGCCCTCGTCGTCGCGTTCCGCTTCGACCCCACCGCCAAGGGCCCCTTCCAGCTCACCGAATCGCACGCCTGGATCAGCGACTTCGGCGTCCGCTACGAACTCGGCGTGGACGGCATCGCGGTCGCCCTGATCGCGCTCACCGCCCTGCTCATCCCGTTCGTCATCCTGGCCGGCTGGCATGACGCCGACCCCCTGGAGGAAGCCACCCCCAACCGGCGCTGGCGGCCCACCCAGGGCTTCTTCGCCCTGATCCTCGCCGTCGAGGCGATGGTGGTGATCTCCTTCGAGGCCACCGACGTCTTCCTCTTCTACATCTTCTTCGAAGCCATGCTGATCCCGATGTACTTCCTCATCGGAGGCTTCGGGGACCGCGCCGGCGCCGACGGCGAGGAGCGCTCCGCGGACCGCAGGTCGCAGGCCGCGGTGAAGTTCCTGCTCTACAACCTCGCCGGCGGACTGATCATGCTGGCCGCGGTCATCGGGCTGTACGCCGTCACCGCCGACCAGCTCGGCACCGGCACCTTCTCCCTGACACAGATCGTCGAGGCCCGCGCGGCCGGGCAGCTGGACATCGGCACCACCACCGAACGCCTGCTGTTCCTCGGCTTCTTCTTCGCCTTCGCCGTCAAGGCCCCGCTCTGGCCGCTGCACACCTGGCTGCCCGGCGCCATGGGCGAATCGACCGCCCCCGTCGCCGTCCTGATCACCGCCGTGGTCGACAAGGTCGGCACCTTCGCCATGCTCCGCTTCTGCCTCCAGCTCTTCCCGGAGGCCAGCAGCTGGGCGACCCCGGTCATCCTGGTCCTCGCCCTGATCAGCATCGTCTACGGCGCCCTGCTCGCGGTCGCCCAGCGGGACATCAAGCGGCTGATCGCCTACGCCTCGATCTCCCACTTCGGCTTCATCATCCTGGGCATCTTCGCCATGACGTCCCAGGGCCAGGGCGGCGCCACCCTGTACATGGTCAACCACGGCATCTCGACCGCCGCCCTGATGCTGGTCGCCGGCTTCCTCATCAGCCGCCGCGGCTCCCGGCTCATCGCGGATTACGGCGGCGTCCAGAAGGTCGCCCCGGTGCTCGCCGGCACCTTCCTGATCGGCGGCCTGGCCACCCTCTCCCTGCCCGGCCTGGCCCCGTTCGTCAGCGAATTCCTCGTCCTGGTCGGCACGTTCAGCCGCTACCCGGTCATCGGCGTCATCGCCACCCTCGGCATCGTCCTCGCCGCGCTCTACGTCCTCGTCCTCTACCAGCGGACGATGACCGGGCCGGTGAAGAGCGAGGTCAGCGCCATGCCCGATCTGCGGGTCCGGGAACTGGTGGTGGTCGCGCCGCTGATCGCGCTGCTGCTCTTCCTCGGCGTGTACCCCAAACCGCTCACCGACCTCGTCAACCCGGCGGTCGAGCACACCCTGTCCGTCGTGGACAAGAAGGACCCCAAGCCCACTGTGCAGGTGAACGCCGTGCCCGGCAGCGGCCGGGCCGGTCACGCCGCGAGTGATCAAGATGTGGAGGCCGCGAAATGAGTTCCGTGGCAAGTGTCCACAGCCTGTGGACAGCGGCGGCCGGAGCACCGGGCAAGATCCCGGGGCCGCACATCGAGTACGCCCAGCTCTCGCCCACCCTGATCGTCCTCGGTGCCGCGGTGCTCGGCATCATGATCGAGGCCTTCGTCCCACGCCGCAGCCGCTACTACTCCCAGCTGCTGCTGTCCCTGGTGGCGCTGGCCGCCGCGTTCGCCGCGGTGATCGGCCTGGCGGCCGCCGGATTCGGCTCGTCCAAGGCCCATGTCGCCGCGATGGGCGCCGTCGCCGTCGACGGCCCCGCGCTGTTCCTCCAGGGCACGATTCTGCTGGTCTCCCTGATCGCCGTCTTCACCTTCGCCGAGCGCCGGCTCGACCCGGCGGCACACGGCAAACACGTCGACTCCTTCGCCGCCCAGCCCGCGGCCGTCCCCGGCGGCGCCGCCGAACAGGCCGCCGTCAAGGCCGGGTTCACCACCACCGAGGTCTTCCCGATCCTGCTCTTCGCGGTCGGCGGCATGCTGATCTTCCCGGCGGCCAACGACCTGCTGACGCTCTTCGTCGCGCTGGAGGTCTTCTCCCTCCCGCTGTACATCCTGTGCGCACTGGCCCGCCGCCAGCGGCTGCTGTCGCAGGAATCCGCGCTCAAGTACTTCCTCCTCGGCGCGTTCTCCTCCGCCTTCCTCCTGTTCGGCGTCGCCCTGCTCTACGGCTACGCGGGCACGGTGACGTACGCCGGGATCGCCGAGGTCGTCTCGGACGGCGCCAAGCAGATCGACCCCGCCCTGGCCGGCACGATGAGCAACGACGCACTGCTGCTGATCGGCGGTGCGCTGGTGCTGATGGGCCTGCTGTTCAAGGTCGGCGCGGTCCCGTTCCACATGTGGACCCCGGACGTCTACCAAGGCGCCCCGACACCGGTCACCGGCTTCATGGCGGCCGCCACCAAGGTCGCCGCGTTCGGTGCGCTGCTGCGGGTGCTGTACGTCGTCCTGCCCGGCATGCGCTGGGACTGGCGGCCGGTGATGTGGGGCGTCGCGATCATCACGATGCTGGGTGGCGCGATCGTCGCCATCACCCAGACCGACATCAAGCGGCTGCTGGCGTACTCCTCCATCGCGCACGCCGGGTTCATCCTCGCCGGTGTCATCGCCACCAGTAAGGACGGCGTCTCCTCGGTGCTGTTCTACCTGGGTGCCTACTCCTTCGTGACGCTCGGCGCGTTCGCCGTCGTCACGCTGGTGCGGGACGCGGGCGGTGAGGCCACCCAGCTGTCCAAGTGGGCCGGCCTCGGCCGGCGTTCGCCGCTGGTCGCCGCGGTCTTCGCGGTGTTCCTGCTGGCCTTCGCCGGCATCCCGCTGACCTCCGGTTTCGCCGGGAAGTTCGCGGTCTTCAAGGCGGCCGCGCAGAGCGGCGCGGGCTGGCTGGTGGTCGTCGGTGTGATCTCCTCCGCCATCGCCGCGTTCTTCTACATCCGCGTCATCGTCCTGATGTTCTTCAACGAGCCCAAGGCCGAAGGCCCGACCGTGGCGGTGCCCAGCCCGCTGACCTCCACGGCCATCGCCATTGGCGTCACCGCCACCCTGGTTCTGGGCCTGGCGCCGCAGTACTTCCTGGACCTGGCAGGGCATGCGGGAGTCTTCGTGCGCTGAACGGGAGTCTTCGTGCGCTGAACGGCGGGAGGCCGGCCTCGGCCCGGCCGACCGGGACCGGTGCCGCGACCGGGACCGGTGCCGCGACCGGGACCGGTGCCGCGACCGGTGCCGCGGATGGGTGCGTGGCGCATCGCATCGCCGCGTGCGGCAACGGCCGCCGTCCGGAACCCTCGGGGGGTTCCGGACGGCGGCCGTTCGCCGTGCAAGGCCCGGCCGACCGTCCAGTGGTCGGTCCGGCGGGCCCGGCGGTCAGCTCTTGGGCATCCCGCTCGGCAGCTCGGGCATGTCGGGGATCTTCACGCTGCCGTCGCTGGTCTTGGTGTACTTCTCGGTGGGGCCGTTCTTCCAGTCGACGGTCAGGGTCTTGCCGTCCGAACCAGCCTTGAGCGTGCCCATGGTGCGGGTGGTGTCCCCGTCGGTGCACTTGAGGGCGGCCATGGTCATCCCGGCCATCTCCTGGACCTTGCCCAGACACGCGGACTTGTGGCCGTTGCTGAACGCGACCGTGCCCTTGGTGATCACCAGGATCAGCGGGCTGCTGTCCGTACCGGCCTTCCAGGCACCCTCGACCGCCTTGGGGCTCGCGGGCTTGTCCGCGCCACCCGGAGTCGACGTCGGAGCCTCCGGCGTCTTGCTCGGCTTGCTGTCGCTGCCGTTGTCGCCGCTGCTTCCGCAACCGCTGAGCAGCATCGCGGCGATGGCTGCCGCCCCGGCGATCTGTGCTGCCTTGCGCACGTACGTCTCCTCCGTTGTGGGTCAGGGACCGTGAGGCTAACAGCGCCCCCGCCCCACCGTCCGCCCCGTCATCGCTCTTGCATCAACGTCGGTACGCAGTTGGTGTGGGGCTGTGACGTAGGGCGGGGGTGGGGTGGAGGCGGGGTGGGCAGTGGGGGGTGGTGGGTGGGGGCGGGGCGGCTTCTCTCTTCCTCGGGGGGGCTCCCCCTCCCCCCCCGCCCCACCCCCCCCCTAACCCCCCGCCGCGCTCTTGTCCTGCTGTACGGCGTGGTGGACGGCGCGGGACGTCCAGCACTCCTTGACCAGGCCGCGCAGGGCACGCCGGTGCGGGCGTCCGGCTGCGCCGGGCAGGAGCCTGGCGTCCAGGTCGCAGGCCGCCACCTGCGCGGCCAGCAGCCGGTCACGCCACCCGGGCAGCCCGGCCTCGACGGCTGCCGTGAAGCGGGCCCGGGCCGGACCGGTGAGGTCCACCGGCCCCACGGGGAACCGTTCGTACGGGAACAGGCCCAGCGCCCGGTGGGTCTCCCTGCGCAGCGCGCCGCGCTTCTCCAGCACGCGCAGGCACAGCTCCTGCAGGGGCCGGCCGGCGCCGTGTACCCAGCGGTGCGCCTTGACGCCCTTGCCGCCCTTGGCCGGGGCGGGCAGTGCCGCCAGCGTGCCGTCCCCTATCGCGTTGCCGAGCGGCAGCGGATTGATCACCGTGATCCGGTCGCCGCGCTCCACGGTGATCCGCCCGGCCGCCTCCAGGTCCGCCAGCGCCGCGCCGGCCAGCCCGTAGTGCAGGTACTTCGGGTTGGTCAGGGGGCGGCCGCGCACCGGGTCGAGGCCGAGGAGGAGCAGTTCCTCGGGGAGGCTGAGCGGGGTGCCGGTCATGTCGCGTCGCGGGCCGGGACCGTGGGCGCGGGCAGGATGCGGCCGGTGACCTCGCCCAGACCGATCCGGGCGCCGTCCGGGCCGGGCGCCCAGGCGGTGAGGGTGACCTCGTCGCCGTCCTGGAGGTACGGGCCCTTGCCCTGGGTGAGTTCGAGCAGGCAGCCGAGCTGGTCGGGTTCCGGGCCGGAGACCGTGCCGGAGGCGAACAGATCACCGGTGCGCAGCGAGGCGCCGTTGACGGTCATATGGGCCAGCTGCTGGGCGGCGGTCCAGTACATGGCGGAGAAGGGCGGGCGGGAGATCGTCTCGTCATTGATCCGCACCTCGATACGGATGTCGATGCCGCCCGGTTCCACGCCTGCGTCGTCGAGGTAGGGCAGCAGCGGGTGGTCGCGGGTGGGCGGGGGCGTACGGGCGTGGTCGAGGGCGTCGAGCGGGGTGATCCAGGCGGAGACGGAGGTGGCGAAGGACTTGCCCAGGAACGGGCCGAGCGGCATGTACTCCCAGGCCTGGATGTCGCGGGCGGACCAGTCGTTGACGAGGCAGACGCCGAAGACGTGGTCGCGGAAGGTGTCGAGGCCGACGGGCTCGTGGAGGGCCGAGGGGGTGCCGACGACGAAGCCGATCTCGGCCTCGATGTCGAGGCGGGTGGACGGGCCGAAGACGGGGGCGTCGTCCGTGGCGGTCTTGTGCTGCCCGTTGGGCCGGACGACCGGGGTGCCGGTGGCGACGACGGTGCCCGCGCGGCCGTGGTAACCGATCGGCAGATGCTTCCAGTTGGGCGGCAGGGCCGCGCCGTTGGGGCGGAAGATCCGGCCGACGTTCGTGGCGTGGTGCTCGCTGGAGTAGAAGTCGACGTAGTCGGCGACCTCGAAGGGGAGGTGCAGGGTGACCTCGGCGAGCGGGTGGAGCAGCGGGGCGACCTCGTCGCGGTGCGCGGGGTCGGTGACCGCGCTGTGGACGGCCGCGCGGATCTGCTGCCATACGGGCCGGCCGGCCGCCAGCAGCGGGTTGAGGGTGGGTGCGGTGAGCAGCTCGGCGTGCGGGTGGATGGCGGCGGGCAGGGCGCTGGGCAGTGCGCTCAGGTCGAGGACGTGACTGCCGTAGCGGACGCCGATCCGGTGTTGTCCGGGTGCGTCGGTGGTGCTGAAGACGCCGTAGGGGAGGTTGTGCGGGCCGAAGGGGTCGCCTTCCGCCAGGTCGAACGGGCTCTGCTCGGGCATGGACAGCTCCTCGCGTTCGTCGTCGCCGGTGAGCGGCCGGGCCGGCCGGGGCGAGGGGCCCCGGGCCGGTGGCTCGGTGATCAGAGTACGGCTGGGGGCGTCGCGGCGAAGGAGCCTGTGGATAACTTCCGAAAGGCGTGGTCGGCGCGGTGAACGGCGGGACGGGAACGGCCCGCGTACGGCTCGGGAAGGCCCCTCGGACGGCCCCGTGGGCATGCCGGGGTGGCGGACGGCGCGGGGAGGGCGACGGCGGGGGCGCGGGACCGGCCCGAGTCGGAGGGGAGGGGGACAAGGCGGGGCGGCACGGCGCGTCGGGCCGGTGGGGGAGTGAACGGCGCGGGGCGGGGCGGGGCGGCGGGCGGGCACTCGATGCCGCACGCCCCAAGTCCTGGCAATGTCCTGAAAAGCCTTGCCGCACTGCGCAATTCGGGCCTAACTTCCTGTGCTGGCACGGGCCGGGGCGGGACCGTTCCGAGGGGGGACACGTGGCTCGCAGTGGCGCACGGCTCGCGGTCGACCGGAGCGTTCCGGGCCTGATCGTGAAGATCGGGGCGTACCCCCTGCATCACGGCGGTGTGGGTGCCATCCGCAGTCTGGGGCGGCTGGGCGTCCCCATGTACGCGGTGACGGAGGACCGTTTCACGCCGGCCGCGGCCTCCCGCTATCTGTGCGGCCGCTTCGTCTGGCCGACCACGGGCCGCGAGGAGCCGGAGCGGCTGGTCGCCGGGCTGCTGCGGATCGGGCGCCGGATCGGCCGGCCGGCGGTGCTGCTGCCCACCGACGACGAGGCAGCGGTGCTGATCGCCGAGCATGCCGAAGCGCTCGCCGGATCGTTTCTGTTCCCCCGTCCGGCACCTGGCCTGCCGCGGCGGCTGGCCAGCAAACAGGGGCTGCACGAACTGTGCGCCGCGCACGGCGTCCCGTCACCGGCCGCCGTCTTCCCCGCGTCGTACGCGGACGTCGAAGCGTACGCCGGGCGGGCGCGGTTCCCCGTGGTGGCGAAGAACCGGGAGGCGTTCGTCCGGCGCAGCCGGCCCGCGGTCGCCGGCACCACCCGGATCGCGGGGCCGGAGCACCTGCTGGATCTGGCCCGGGACTGGGGCCCGCGGCCCGCCGTGGTCCTGCAGGAGTACCTGCCGCGGGAGCAGGCCGAGGACTGGATCGTGCACGCCTGCTTCGCGGCGGACGGCGCGCCGCTGGCACTGTTCACCGGGGTCAAGGTGCGCTCGTGGCCGCCGCACGCGGGCATGACGGCCTGCGCGTGGGTGGTCGACAATCCCGAACTGGCGCGGCAGGCCGCGCGGTTCGCCCGCCGGATCGGGTTCTCCGGGACCGCCGACCTGGACTGGCGGTTCGACCGGCGCGACGGCCGGTACAAGCTGCTGGACTTCAACCCCCGTATGGGCGCGCAGTTCCGGCTGTTCGAAACCACGGCGGGCGTCGATGTCGTCCGCGCCCAGCATCTGCACCTCACGGGGCGCGTCGTTCCCGGGGCGTCCAGCGGGCGGGGCGCCGCTTCGTCGTCGAGAACGTCGATCTGCCGGCCCGTTTCGCCTACGGGCGCGGCGGTGGCCGTGGGCCGCACGTACCGGCGCGCCGGCGCGGGACCGAGACGGCGTGGTTCGCCGCCGACGATCCGCTGCCGTTCCTCACCATGCTGGCGCGGTCCGCCGTGCCGGGCGCCCGGCATCTGTGGCAGCTGCACCGGGCGGCCCGCCGGGCGGCCACCCCGCCCCTGGGGCGCGAGGCGCCATCACCGAAGCACCAGCCACCCCCGAAGCACGAGGCACCACCTGGGCGCGAGGCACCACCGAGGCAAGGGGAGGAACCGCAGTGAGCACTCCGGTAGCGGTCATCGGGGCCGGTCCCTACGGTCTGTCGGCGGCGACCCATCTGCGGGCGCAGGGCGTGCCGGTGCGGGTCTTCGGCCGCCCGATGGCCAGCTGGCAGGAGCAGATGCCCGCGGGCATGCTGCTGAAATCGACGCCCGCGGCGTCCGGCATCGACGTCCCCCTGGAGGGCCACACCCTCGCCGACTACTGCGCCGCGGCGGGCGAGCCGCGGTACGAGTCGGACTGGGACCTGCTGCCCGTCGGGACGTTCGTCCGTTACGGGCGGTGGGTGCAGCGGCGGCTGCTGCCCGATGTGGAGCAGGTCCGGGTGGTGTCGGTGGACAGGCGGGCGGACGGTTTCGAGCTCAAGCTGGACAGCGGTGAACAGGTGGGCGCCCGGGCCGTGGTCGTCGCCACCGGGCTGAGCGGGCTGGCGCATCTGCCCCGCCGGCTGGCCGCCGCGGTCCCGGACGGGCCGTCCGCCACTGGCCCGGTCTCGCACAGCTCCCAGCACCACGACCTGGCGGCGCTGGCCGGCCGGGAGGTGGTCGTGGTCGGTGCCGGTCAGTCGGCGCTGGAGAGCGCGGTCCTGCTCGCCGAGGCGGGCGCGGCGTCCGTGCGGGTCGTGGCGCGCGGGCCCGCCGCGGTGGGCTTCGGGGCGCCGCCGGACCGCCAGCCGCGGCTGCGGCCCGCCTCGCCGTTCGGCAACGCCTGGTCGCTGTACGCGCTGACGCACCACGCCGGGGCGTTCCGGTTCCTGCCGCCGCCGGTGCGGCGCGCCCTGGTGCGGCGGGTGCTCGGTCCGCTCGGCGCGTGGTGGCTCCGGGACCGGTTCACCGGGCGGGTACAGGTCACGCAGGGGCGGCGGATCGTACGGGCCACGGTCCGCGACGGCCGCCCCGTACTGGCGCTGCGGGGCGCCGACGGGCACGGGGGTGAGCTGGCCGCGGACCATGTGCTGGCGGCGACCGGCTACCGGATGGACCTGGCGGCGCTGGACTTCCTCGGGCCGGGGCTGCGCACCGGGGTTGTCGCGCGGGCCGGCGGTCCTCTTCTGGACGCCGGGTTCGGTTCGTCGGTACCGGGGCTGTACTTCACGGGGCTGCCGGCCGCCGCGTCGTTCGGCCCGGTGATGCGCTTCGTGTGCGGGACGGCCTTCGCCGGGCCGCGGCTGGCCAGGGCGGTGGCGCGGGCATACGGCTGACGGTCCGTGGGAGGCCGGCGGCGTCGCGTCGCCGGTGCGGTGCGCGGGTCGCGAAGATGGCTGAAGTGCGTGTGGTCCGGGTGGATATCCGGCTCCTCGGTGGCCCCTGTGTCTGCTGGGGTTTACGGGGTTCTGTCGGCCTCCGCCGGGCCGGTACTCCGATGTCAAAGCCGCGCCAAAACGTGATCAACGGTGATCAACAAGGTGTCGGGTCGGGGGTTGCTGTGCTTCCCGGGCGGTTCGGGGGGCGGGCGCTCATGGTGATCGAACTGCGACCGGATACGCTGGCCAATGGTGGAGACAGCGACAGATCGACATTCAGTTTGATCGTCAGCAGACAGGAGTACCCCTCGTGACCGTCGTCGGGCCCTTCGGGCTGAGCGTGCGGGACCAGGCTCTTGAGGCCGATGTCCAGGCCGGGTTGGCGGCTGTCGAGGAGGGCCTGCTGGAGGCCACCAAGAGCGACGTGCCGTTCATCACCGAAGCCGCGCAGCATCTCGTGCGCGCGGGCGGCAAGCGGTTCCGGCCGCTGCTGGTGATGCTGGCCGCCCAATTCGGTGACCCCCACAGCCCGGGCGTGGTGCCCTCCGCCGTCGTCGTGGAGCTCACGCACCTGGCGACGCTCTACCACGACGACGTGATGGACGAGGCGGAAGTGCGCCGCGGGGTGGCCAGCGCCAACGCCCGCTGGGGCAACTCCGTCGCGGTGCTGACCGGCGACTTCCTCTTCGCCCGCGCCTCGCACATCCTCGCCGACCTCGGGCCGGAGGCCGTCCGGATCCAGGCCCAGGCGTTCGAGCGCCTGGTGACCGGCCAGATCCTGGAGACCGCCGGACCGCGCGACGGCCGCGACCCCATCGACCACTACCTCGACGTCCTCGCGGGCAAGACCGGCTCGCTCGTGGCCGTCGCCTGCCGCTTCGGCGCCATGATGTCGGGCGCCCAGGAGTCCACGGCCAACATCCTCACCCAGTACGG
Source organism: Streptomyces endophytica (assembly GCF_026153355.1). Classification (GTDB taxonomy): domain Bacteria; phylum Actinomycetota; class Actinomycetes; order Streptomycetales; family Streptomycetaceae; genus Streptomyces; species Streptomyces endophytica. The sequence goes on from NZ_CP110636.1 coordinate 2,434,442, forward strand.
CGAGCGGCTGGGCACCGCCTTCCAGCTGGCCGACGACGTCCTGGACATCGCCAGCGACTCGCACGAATCGGGCAAGACGCCCGGTACGGACCTCCGCGAGGGCATCCCGACGCTGCCGGTGCTGCGGCTGCGGGCCCGCGCCGAGAGCGACGCCGGCACGCCCGAGGACCGGGCGCTGTGCGAACTGCTCGCCGGCGACCTCACCGACGACGTCCGGCACGCCGAGGCGCTCGCCGGGCTGCGCGCCCACCCGGCGCTCGAAGAGGCCCGCCGGGACACCGTCCGCTACGCGGAGGAAGCCCGCGCGACGCTGGCCCCGCTCCCGGCGTGCACGTCCAAGGCGGCCCTGGAAGGCCTCTGCGACGCGGTGGTCCACCGAGCGGGCTGACACCCCCTAAGGGTTCGCCCCCCTCTCCTCAGGGTTCGGTCAACCCCAGGTCGTACGGGTTCCGTCGTGTGATGACCGGGCGTCATACCTCAGCAGTAGGACGAGTTGGACCCGCGGGCTGACGCGATGCGCCGCGCGAATTGGTGAGATGGAGAACACCACAGCGCGGCGGTCAGGCCACAATGAGCCCCAGGGGAGGGCGAGTGGACAGCTCGACGGCCGCCGCAGACGACGGAGGTAGGCAGATGCCACGGTACGAACCGACAGAGGTCACCGACGAAGCGGACGGGGGGCACTCCCCGAGGCGTCGGAAAGCGGTGCGGTACGCCGTGCCGGTCGCGGTGGCGGGGGTGGCGGCGGCGACGATCGGACTGGTCCCGGCATTCGCCGGCTCGGGTTCCCCGGACCTGCCGAAGATCTCGGCCCAGGACCTCATAGCCAAGATCGCCAAGTCGGACGTCCAGCAGCTGTCCGGCACGGTCCGGGTCAGCACGGACCTCGGCCTGCCGGCCCTGCCGGGCGGTGCCGCGGCCGGCGGCTTCGGCGGAGGCCAGGGCGGCGAGAAGGGTGAGCACGGCCAGGACGACGGCGCGTCCGCGTCGCCCCAGAGCAAGCTGATGGAGCTGGCGTCCGGCGCGCACACGCTCCGCGTCGCCGCCGACGGCCCGAGAAGCAGCGGGTGTCCATCGTCGACAAGGCCGCCGAATACAGCCTCGTCCACAACGGCAACGAGGTCTGGGCGTACGACAGCGGCAGCAACACCGCGGTGCACAGCACCGCACCCGAAGACGGCCGACACGGCACGCACAAGCGGTCCCCCGAGGGCCTTCCGGGCGACCTGAAGAACGCCACCCCGCAGGACCTGGCGAAGAAGGTCCTCCAGGCTGCCGGTGACACCACCTCGGTCACCGTCGACGGCACCGCCAGGGTCGCCGGACGGGACGCCTACCAGCTGCTGATCAAGCCCAAGCAGGCCGCCTCGACGGTCGGCTCGATCCGGGTCGCGGTGGACGCCGACAACGGCGTCCCGCTGAAGTTCACCCTGACCCCGAAGAGCGGCGGCGCGGCCGCCATCGACGTCGGCTACACCAACGTCGACTTCGCCAAGCCGGCCGCGGACCTCTTCTCCTTCACGCCGCCCAAGGGCGCCAAGGTCGTCGACGGCGACAAGCAGCGGGCGACGGCGCAGCGCGAACACGGCAAGAAGTTCAAGGACTTCGGGTCCCGCAAGGACACGAAGGACCCGCGGAAGGACTTCGGCGGGCTGAACGTCCTCGGCAAGGGCTGGACGTCCATCGCCACGATCAAGGGCACCGGCGCGGGACTGCCCTCCGGCAAGGACCGGGCCTCCGGTGACGCCGGGAAGTTCCTGGACAGCTTCGGCGAGAAGGTCAGCGGGTCGTTCGGCTCCGGCCGGATGTTCAGCACCCGCCTGGTCAACGCCCTGATAACGGACAACGGCACGGTCTACGTCGGTGCCGTCGACAAGCAGGCCCTGATCCACGCGGCCGACGCCGCGAAGTAACGGGCCCCGTCAGCGCGGGACCGCCGTGCCGCCCGTCGGGGCGGTGCGGTGGCCCGTGGCCCAGCCGCACGACATGGGGGAGCCGATGCCCAAGCAGCCCGCCACGGGCCCCGACGGCGCGCGCCCGCCCACCCGCGGCTCCGGCCCGGCCGGTACGCCCGCGCCCGGTCCCGGGGTGCCGTCCGCAGGGGAGTGGGCGATCGAGACGCGGGGGCTGACCAAGGCGTACCGAGGGGGGCAGCTCGCGGTCGAGGGGCTCGATCTGGTCGTGCCGCGCGGCAGCGTCTTCGGGTTCCTCGGTCCCAACGGCTCCGGCAAGACCACCACCATCAGGATGCTGATGGGCCTGATCGACGCGACCGCCGGCAGCGCGAGGGTGCTCGGGCAGCCGATGCCCGCCGCGGGCCGCCGGGTGCTGCCCAAGGTGGGAGCGCTCATCGAGGGCCCGGCGCTCTACGGCTTCCTCAGCGGCCGGGACAACCTCCGGCGCTTCGACGCCGCCGACCCGGACGCCGACCCGCGCACCCGCGACGCGCGGGTGGGCCACGCCCTGGAGCGGGTCGGCCTGGGGGCGGCGGCCGGGAAGAAGGCGCGGGCCTACTCCCTCGGCATGAAGCAGCGGCTCGGCCTGGCCGCGGCGCTGCTGCGGCCCCGCGAGCTGCTGGTGCTCGACGAGCCGACCAACGGCCTGGACCCGCAGGGCATGCGGGAGATCCGTTCGCTGGTCCGCGAGCTGGCCGCGGACGGCACCACGGTCTTCCTCTCCTCACACCTCCTCGACGAGATCGAGCAGGTCTGCACCCACGCGGCGGTGATGGCCCGTGGCCGGCTGATCACCCAGGGCACGGTCGCGGACCTCTCCACGACCGTCCTCGGCTCGCGCGGCCCCGGCCGGCTGACGGTCACCACCCCGGACCCGGCGGACGCGGTCCGGGTTCTGAAGGAGCACGGTCTGACCGGCCTGCAGATCACCGACGACCGGGTCACGGGCGAGCTGCCGGAAGCCGACGACGGGGCCGGCCCGCCCGAGCTCGCCGACCTCAACGCCGCGCTGGTGCACGCCGGGGTCCGGGTGCGCGGTTTCGGCACCGAACGGGCCACGCTGGAGGACATTTTCGTGCAGCTGACCGGGGAGGGCTTCGATGTCGCAGGCTGAGGGCGTGCTGCGCCGACCCCGACCGCTGTGGTCGCTGGGCCTGCTGCGCAGCGAGATCACCATGACCTTCCGGCGCTGGCGGACCCTCGCGCTGCTGGCGGTGCTCGCAGGCGTGCCGGTGCTGGTCGGCATCGCCGTCAAGATCGAGACGGGGGACGGCGGTCCGGGCGGCGGGGGCGGCCAGGGCGGCCCGGCGTTCATCTCCCAGGTCACCCACAACGGCCTCTTCCTGGTGTTCACCTCGCTCGCGGTGACGCTGCCGTTCTTCCTGCCGATGTCCATCGGCGTGATCGCCGGGGACTCCCTGGCCGGGGAGGCCCACGGCGGCACCCTGCGCTACCTCCTCGTCGCGCCCGCCGGCCGGACCCGCCTGCTGCTGGTCAAATACGCCACCACCCTGACGTTCTGCCTGGTCGCCACCTTGGTCGTGGCGCTCTCCGCGCTGATCACCGGGGCGCTGCTCTTCCCGCTGGGCGAGGTCACCCTGCTGTCCGGGACGTCCATATCCTTCGGCGAGGGGCTGCTGCGGGCGCTGGCCATCGCCGTCGTGGTGGCGCTGTCCCTGATCGGCGTGGCCGCCGTGGGCCTGTTCATCTCGGCGCTCACCAGCAGCGGTATCGCCGCGATGGCGACCACGGTCGGCCTGCTGATCACCGTGCAGATCCTGGACACCATCCCGCAGCTCAGCGCCGTCCAGCCGTATCTCTTCCCGCACTACTGGCTGTCGTTCGCCGACCTGCTCCGGGACCCGGTCTACTGGGACCAGCTGCAGAAGAACCTCGGACTGCAGGCGCTCTACGCCGCGGTGTTCGGCTCGGCGGCCTGGGCGCGGTTCACCACCCGCGACATCACGGCGTAGGACCGGTGGCGTCCGCCGGACCGGGGCCCGCCTGCGCGGTCCGGGCCGCCCGGGCCTCTTCCGCGGCCGCCCGGGCCAGTTCCGCGGCCGCCTCGCCCGCGCGGGCGGCGGCGTCGGCCAGCTGGGCCCGGGCCCGCCGCGCCGTACGCAGCGCGTCCCAGGTCAGCACGGCCAGCGCGACCCACACCAGCCCGAAGCCGGCCCAGCGTTCGGCCGGCATCTCCTCGTGGAAGACGGTGAGGCCCAGCACGAACTGGAACGTCGGCGCCAGGTACTGCATCATCCCGATCACGGTCAGCGGCAGCCGGACCGCCGAGGCGCCGAAGCAGATCAGCGGCACCGCGGTCGCGACCCCGCAGCCGGCCAGCAGCAGCGCCTGGCCCACCCCGCCGCTGACGAACGCCGACTCGCCGCGCGTCCCCAGATAGATCAGGAAGCCCAGCGCGGGCAGCAGCTGCATCGCCGTCTCGGCGCTGAAGCCCTCGATGCCGTCGAGCTTGATGCCCTTCTTGACCAGCCCGTACGTCGCGAACGTAAAGGCCAGGCCGAGCGCGATCCAGGGCATCTTGCCGTAGGCGACGGTCATCACGACGACGGCGAGGGCGCCGACGCCCACCGCCGTCCACTGCAGCGGCCGCAGTCGCTCGCGCAGGAAGATCACGCCGAAGGCGATGCTGACCAGCGGGTTGATGAAGTAGCCGAGCGACGCCTCCAGGACGTGACCGGCGTTGACCGCCCAGATGTAGAGGAACCAGTTCGTCGAGATCACCACGGCGCAGACCAGCACCAGCCCCAGCCGCCTGGGCTGCCGCAGCAGCGGACGTATCCAGGCCCAGCGGCGCGTCGCGGCCAGGATGACGACCGCGACGGGCAGCGACCACGCCATGCGGTGCGCCAGGATCTCCGACGGCGAGGCCGCGTCCAGCAGATGCCAGTAGAGGGGCAGCAGGCCCCACATGGTGTAGGCGGCGATGCCGAAGACGAGGCCGGCGCGCTGATCGCTTCGAGACTGCAAGGAGCCCTCCTGGTTGTGCTGCGCCGGCTCGGTGACGGTCGCCCCTGTTGAAGGTAGCGCCGGACCGGGCCGCGTGTCATGTGTGTATGCAAAAAACGGTGATGACAGGCGACGTCGCAGGTCGGCCGCGGACGCGGGGGCGGGACGCGCGCGGGCGGCCGCGGGCCGTCCGGGGTCCGGGCCGTCGCGGGGCTTCCCGGCCGCCCGCCCCGCGGCCGCGCAGGCCCGTTCAACCCTCCAGCCGCGCCAGTGCCTCCGCGAGGGCCTCGGTGATCGGGGTGGTCGGGCGGCCGATGAGCCGGGAGAGGTCGCCGGGGGTGGACGCCAGTTCCCCGCGCGCGATCCCGGCGTCCGCCTCGGCCGCCATCCGCGCGCCCAGCGCCGGCATGCCCGACTCGATCATCCGGGCCACGTACTCCTTCTGCGGCAGATCGCGGTACGGGATCCGGCGGCCGGTCCGCCGGGACACCTCGGCGGCGTACTCGGCCATCGACCAGGCGGTGTCGCCGCTCAGCTCGTAGACGGTGTTCTCGTGACCGGTGCCGGTGAGCACCACGGCGGCCGCCTCGGCGTAGTCCCGGCGCGCGGCGGTGGCCACCCGGCCCTCGCCGGCACAGCCGAACACCGCGCCGTTCTTGAGCGTGGTGGCCAGCGCCCCGGTGTAGTCCTCGTGGCACCAGCCGTTGCGCAGCAGGCAGTACGGCACACCCGAGGCGAGCAGCGCCTGTTCGGTGGCGAGGTGCTCCTCGGCGAGGGTGAAGGTCGCGGTGGGCCCGCCCAGCACGCTGGTGTACGCCAGCAGCGCCACGCCGGCCTCCCGGGCGGCGTCGATCACCGTGCGGTGCTGGGTGACCCGCTGCCCGGCCTCGCTCCCGGAGACCAGCAGCACCCGGTCGCCGGCCGCGAAGACGTCCTCCAGGGTCTCGGGCCGGCCGTAGTCCGCGGTCCTGATCCCGACGCCGCGCGCCTCCAGATCGACGGCCCTGGCCGGGTCCCGGGCGAGGCCGACGATGCCGGCCGGGGCGGTGCGGGTGAGCAGTTCCTCGATGACGAGCCGGCCGAGCGCTCCGGTGGCGCCGGTGACGACGATGCCCATGTTCTGCCCCCTGGTTCGGAGGCCGCCAGCATGGCACCCGTACCGGACGTGCAGAAGGGACGCGCCGGAAGCCGGGCCGAAGCGGCGGGTGCCCGCAGGGGGCGCCGTACGACGCCTCTCCTACGGGCACCCGGCGAGAGGCCCTCAGCAGGCCCTCAGCAGTTCCTCGGGCAGGTCCTCAGCCGACGACCGTCCAGGTGTCCGTGCCGCTGAGCAGGGCGGACAGGTCGCCCTTGCCCTTCTGGTCGACGGCGGTGTCCAGCTGGTCGGCCATCAGCGTGTCGTAGACCGGCCGGTCGACGTTGCGCAGCACACCGATGGGGGTGTGGTGCAGCGTGTCGGGGTCGGCGAGCCGGGACAGCGCGAAGGCCGTGGTGGGCGAGGGGCTGTGGGCGTCGTGCACCAGCACGCCGTCCGCGCCCTCCTCCCGGACGTCGATGACCTTGAGGTCGCCGGTGGCCGGGTCGCGGACCACGCCCTTGACGCCGAGACCGTCCTCGGCCGGCGCGCCGAAGCGGATCGGCTGGCCGTGCTCCAGGCGGATGACGGCCTCCTGGGCCTGCTCCTTGTCCTTGAGCACCTCGAAGGCGCCGTCGTTGAAGATGTTGCAGTTCTGGTAGATCTCGACCAGGGCCGTGCCGGGGTGGTCGGCGGCGGCGCGCAGCACCGAGGTGAGGTGCTTGCGGTCGGAGTCGACCGTGCGGGCCACGAAGGTCGCCTCGGCGCCGAGGGCCAGCGAGACCGGGTTGAACGGCGCGTCCAGCGAGCCCATCGGGGTCGACTTGGTGATCTTGCCGACCTCGGAGGTGGGGCTGTACTGGCCCTTGGTCAGGCCGTAGATCCGGTTGTTGAACAGCAGGATCTTGAGGTTGACGTTGCGCCGCAGGGCGTGGATGAGGTGGTTGCCGCCGATGGAGAGCGCATCGCCGTCACCCGTGACCACCCACACGGACAGATCGCGCCGCGAGGACGCCAGGCCGGTGGCGATGGCCGGGGCGCGGCCGTGGATGGAGTGCATCCCGTAGGTGTTCATGTAGTACGGGAAGCGGGAGGAGCAGCCGATGCCGGAGACGAAGACGATGTTCTCCTTCGCCAGGCCGAGCTCGGGCATGAAGCCCTGCACGGCGGCGAGGACGGCGTAGTCACCGCAGCCGGGGCACCAGCGCACTTCCTGGTCGGACTTGAAGTCCTTCATGGATTGCCTGGCCTCGGCCTTGGGCACCAGGGAGAGCGCCTCGGGGTGCGAGGCCCGCTCCGAGATCGTCTCAGTCATTGATGGCCTCCTTAAAGACCTCCGCGAGCTGCTCGGCCTTGAACGGCATTCCGCTGACCTGGGTGTGCGACCGCGCGTCGACGAGGTACTTGGCGCGCAGCAGGGTGGCGAGCTGTCCGAGGTTCATCTCCGGCACGATCACCTTGTCGTAACGCGCCAGCACCTCGCCGAGATTCCGCGGGAAGGGGTTGAGGTGGCGCAGATGGGCCTGCGCGATGCGCTCCCCTGCGCCCCGTACGCGCCGTACCGCGGCGGTGATCGGGCCGTACGTCGAGCCCCAGCCCAGGACGAGGGTGCCGGCGCCGCGGCCGCCCTCGTCGGTGGGGTCGTCGACCTCGATGTCGGGGACCTCGATGCCGTCCACCTTCGCCTGGCGGGTGCGCACCATGAAGTCGTGGTTGGCCGGGTCGTAGGAGATGTTGCCGGTGCCGTCCTGCTTCTCGATGCCGCCGATGCGGTGCTCCAGGCCCGGCGTGCCGGGGATGGCCCAGGGGCGCGCGAGGGTCTGCTCATCGCGCTTGTAGGGCCAGAACACCTCGGTGCCGTCCACCGCGACGTGGTTGGGGCCGGAGGCGAACTGCACGCGCAGGTCGGGGAGTTCGGCGACGTCGGGGATCCGCCAGGGCTCGGAGCCGTTGGCCAGGTAGCCGTCGGAGAGCAGGAAGACCGGGGTGCGGTACGTCAGCGCGATGCGGGCCGCCTCCAGTGCCGCGTCGAAGCAGTCGGCGGGCGTCCTGGGCGCCACGATCGGCACCGGCGCCTCGCCGTTGCGCCCGTACATCGCCTGCAGCAGGTCGGCCTGCTCCGTCTTGGTCGGCAGACCCGTCGACGGGCCGCCGCGCTGGATGTCGACGATCAGCAGCGGCAGTTCGAGGCTGACCGCGAGCCCGATGGTCTCGGACTTCAGGGCCACGCCCGGGCCGGAGGTGGTCGTCACCGCCAGCGAGCCGCCGAACGCCGCGCCCAGCGCCGCGCCGATGCCGGCGATCTCGTCCTCCGCCTGGAACGTCCGCACACCGAAGTTCTTGTGCTTGGACAGCTCGTGCAGGATGTCGGAGGCCGGGGTGATCGGGTACGAGCCCAGGTACAGCGGCAGATCGGCCTGCTGGGAGGCGGCGACCAGGCCGTAGGACAGCGCGAGGTTGCCGGAGATGTTGCGGTAGGTGCCGGTCGGGAACGCCTTGGTGGCCGGCGCGACCTCGTAGGAGACCGCGAAGTCCTCGGTCGTCTCGCCGAAGTTCCAGCCGGCCCGGAAGGCGGTGACGTTCGCCTCCGCGATGTCCGGCTTCTTGGCGAACTTGTCCCGCAGGAACTTCTCGGTGCCCTCGGTCGGACGGTGGTACATCCACGAGAGCAGACCCAGCGCGAACATGTTCTTGCTGCGCTCGGCCTCCTTGCGGGAGAGCCCGAAATCCTTGAGCGCCTCGATGGTCAGCGTCGTCAGCGGCACCGGGTGGACGTTGTACGCCGAGAGCGAGCCGTCCTCCAGCGGGCTGGTCGCGTAGCCGACCTTCGCCATCGGGCGCTTGGTGAACTCGTCGGTGTTGACGATGATCTCCGCGCCCCGCGGGACGTCCGGGAGGTTCGCCTTCAGCGCGGCCGGGTTCATCGCGACCAGGACGTTCGGAGCGTCACCGGGCGTGAGGATGTCGTGGTCGGCGAAGTGCAGCTGGAAGCTGGAGACGCCGGGCAGGGTCCCGGCGGGGGCCCGGATCTCGGCGGGGAAGTTCGGCAGCGTCGACAGGTCGTTACCGAACGACGCCGTCTCCGATGTGAACCGGTCCCCGGTGAGCTGCATTCCGTCGCCGGAGTCACCGGCGAACCGGATGATCACCCGGTCCAGGCGCCGGACTTCTTTGCCCTCGCCGCCGCTGCCGGAGGAGCGCTGTCCCCCGACGAGCGCTGCGTCGGCCTGCTCGGCTGGGCTACTGACCTGGCTGGTCACTGCTTCGGACCTCCCTCTAAGGGGTGCGGCGTCCCCGCCGGAGGCAGGGCTCGGGACGTGTCGTACCGACCGGTTGTCCCATAACCATCGTACGTGGGTAAGGGTGACCTTCCCTGGGTCGATCACATGGTGGACGTCACCATGAGACACCGATCTGGTGCGTTTTGTCATGAAATCACCGCCCCGGTGACCCCTTCTTCATGACGCTCCGGACTTCGCCCCCGGTTCTCCGTCCCGGGGCCCGGCCCGGCGGTGAACACCCCGTGAACTGGACGTCTGACAGCCTGTCAGGCGCTCAGGAATTGAGGTAGGTCAGGACGGCGAGCACCCTGCGGTGATCCCCGTCACTCTGCGCCAGGCCCAGCTTCAGGAAGATGTTGCTGACGTGCTTCTCGACCGCGCCGTCACTGACCACCAGCTGGCGGGCGACGGCGGAGTTCGTCCGGCCCTCGGCCATCAGCCCCAGCACCTCCCGCTCGCGCGGCGTCAGATGCGCCAGCACGTCCTGCTTGCGGCTGCGGCCCAGCAACTGCGCCACCACCTCCGGGTCCAGGGCCGTACCGCCCCCGGCGACCCGCACCACCGCGTCGACGAACTCGCGGACCTCGGCCACCCGGTCCTTCAGCAGATAGCCGACGCCCCGGGTCGACCCGGCCAGCAGCTCCGTGGCGTACTGCTCCTCCACGTACTGCGAGAGCACCAGAACCCCCAGGTCGGGGTGGTCCCGGCGGAGCCGGATGGCGGCCCGTACGCCCTCGTCGGTGTGCGTCGGCGGCATCCGCACGTCCGCCACCACCACGTCCGGCAGCGCGCCCTCGTCGGCCAGCTCCCCGATCACCTTGATCAGCGCCTCGGCGTCCCCCACGCCCGCCACGACCTCGTGCCCCCGGTCGGTGAGGAGCCTGGTCAGCCCCTCCCGGAGCAGCACCGAATCCTCGGCGATGACCACCCGCACCTTGTTCTCCACGGATCGGATCCCCCATGCCTCGTACGCGCCCGTCCTGTCGGGACCCAGCATCCCAGGGTGCGGACGGAGCGGGGGAGGGAGGCGGCGTCCCGGGTGGGCGGGGGAGGCGTGGGAGAGGTGGGTGGGGGAGGCATGGGCGAGGTGGGCGGGGCTGTCGGAGGCGCGGGGCCCGGGTCAGCCGCGCCAGGGCAGCTCGGCGGTGATGTGGGTCGGGCCGCCGACCGGCGAGTCGACGATCAGCAGGCCCTCGACGGCGGTGAGGCGTTCGGCGAGTCCGGCCAGCCCGGTCCCGTCGTCCGTATGGGCGCCGCCCCGGCCGTCGTCCGTCACCAGGACCATCAGGCGGTCCCCGGTGCGCCAGACGTCCAGCGTGGCGGCGCCGGCCCGGGCGTGCTTGGAGACGTTCTGCAGCAGCTCGGAGGCGGTGAAGTACGCGATGCCCTCGATCGCCGCGGCCGGCCGGTGGTCGAGGTCCACGGTCACCGTCACCGGGACCGTGCAGCGCGCCGCCAGCGCCGACAGCGCCGGGCCCAGCCCCCGGTCGGTGAGGATCGCCGGGTGGATGCCGCGGGCCAGGTCCCGCAGCTCCTGGAGGGCGATCTTCACCTCGCCGTGCGCCTCGTCGACCATCTTCGCGGCGGCCTGCGGATCCTCCGCCAGCTTCTCCTTGGCCAGGCCCAGGTCCATCGCCAGCGACACCAGCCGGGCCTGCGCCCCGTCGTGCAGATCGCGCTCGATGCGCCGCAGGTCGGCGGCCGCGGTGTCCACCACCACGCCGCGGTCCGACTCCAGCTGCGAGACCCGGGTGGCGAGGGACGACGGCCCCAGCAGGCCCTGCACCATGACCCGGTCCACCTGGGTCAGCCCGCGGATCAGCCACGGCCCGGCCAGCACGAGCAGCAGCCCGGTCCCGCTGGCCAGCCCGACCTCCGCCGGGGTGTCGAGGTAGACGCCGTTGCCCGTGCCGTCGCCCCACAGCTGGATGCCCGGCTGCCCCAGGTAGGCGGAGAAGGTCCACCGCCACAACGGGTACGTCAGCAGCGTCCAGCCGAGCGTCCAGAACGTCAGCGAGAAGACGAAGGCGAAGATCGCCCACGGGAAGTGCAGCAGGCAGTAGAGGAGGTGCCGCCAGGACACCCCGCTCTTCAGGACGGCCCCGATCCACGCCATCAGACCCGGTTTCGCGGGACGCACCGGCTCCGGGGTGGCCACCTCCAGCCCCAGCAGCGCCCGGGCCCGCGCCCGCTCCAGGGCGCCCAGCCCCCGCGCGCCGGCCAGACCGCCGGCCAGCACCGGGATGCCGAGGAACGTGACCAGCAGGCCGGCGCCGACCGTGATCACCCCGATCGCGTAGACGAACATCAGGCAGGCGATCGGATAGCTGAGGAAGAGGTACAGGAACTCCCGCCAGGTGCGCCCGGAGACGGGGGCACGCAGCGCCACGGGTACCCGGGAGGGACGGGGGTGGGGGCGGGGCTGCGGGGTGTATGCGGATTCCATCGTCTCGTCGTCCGTTCTGCCGGGTGGCCGTTTCTGCCGGGTGGCCGTTCTGCCGTTCTGCCGGGTGGCCGGGTGGGCGTGCCGCCATGGGCCGTGGGGCCACGGGGCAATGGGCCGTGGGGCCGTCGCGTTCGCCGTGACCAGCGTCCGCGACCCGCCCGCCCCGCACCATGAGGCTGCTCGCAGTCCGTTCCGGGGGTTTTCCCCACCCCGGGGCCGCGGGTCGGGGGCGCTCCGCTGCTCAGTGGTGTTACTCCGGGGCCGCGGGTCGGGGGCGCTCCGCTGCTCGGCGGGCGTTACCCGGGCCGCGGGTCGGGGGCGGTCGGACGGCCCGCCGCTCAGCGGCGTTTACGTGCCGGCTCCGGGCGGGTCCCGGACGCGGCCCGCCCGGCCCCGGAAGACGGCCCCGCGCCGGCGCCCGGCCGGGCCCGCCAGGGCAGTTCCGCGGTCACCCGGGTGGGGCCGCCGGCCGGTGAGCTCAGCAGGAAAAGCCCGTCCACCGACCCCAGCCGCTCGGCCAGCCCCGCCAGCCCGCTGCCGCCGTCCAGCCGCGCTCCGCCCGTCCCGTCGTCCACGACCTGGATCAGCAGCCGGTCCGCGGACCGCCACACCTCGACGGACGCCTGCCGGGCCGTGCTGTGCTTGGAGACGTTCTGCAGCAGCTCCGAGACGGTGAAGTACGCGATGCCCTCGATCGCCGGCGCGGGCCGCTCGGCCAGATCCACCGCCACCGTCGCCGGCACCGTGCAGCGCCCGGCCAGCGAGGCCAGGGCCGGCCCCAGCCCGCGGTCGGTCAGGATCGCCGGGTGGATGCCGCGGGCCAGGTCCCGCAGCTCCTGCAGCGCCAGCTTCACCTCGCCGTGCGCCTCGTCCACCATCGCCGCCACGGTCTCGTCGGCCTGCCCCTCCAGCAGTTTCTCCTTCGCCAGGCCCAGACCCATCGCGAGCGCGACCAGCCGGGCCTGCGCACCGTCGTGGAGGTCCCGTTCGATACGCCGCAGATCGGCGGCCGCGGTGTCGGTGACCGTCATCCGGTCAGCCTCCAGTTCGGCGATCCGCCGCTCCAGCTCGTCCGAGGGCGACAGCAGTCCGCGCACCATCGCCCGGTCCACGTTCGCCAGCCCGCGCGCCACCCAGGGCAGCACCGGCCAGCCCACGAAGAGCGAGACCAGCACGACCGCGAAGGTGAGCACGGACCACGGCAGCCGGACGAACGCGAACAGCGCGTGCCGCCAGGCGACCGGGTCTTTCAGACCCGTCCACAACCACGGGAACACCCCCTGGTCGCGCGGACGCAGCGGGCTCGGCTCGGCGACCCGCACCCCGAGCAGCGCCCGCGCCCGGGCCCGCTCCAGCCTCCCGTACCGGCGGCACGCCTTCAGGCCGAGAGCCAGCAGCGGCAGACCGATGACGGTCACCGACAGCCCGGTGCCCAGCGTCAGCCACACCACCAGCACCGCGAACGCCGCGACGCCCAACGGCAAGTTGGCCAGCAGATGGCCGATCTCCCGCCAGGTCACGGCGTCGAACGGGGCGCGCGGCGGCGGAGGTGACACCTCGTCAGAGGTGTCGTCGGCGGCACGGGGTCGGGAACTCACGGTCATGCGCCCAGCCTGCCCGGCCGCGGCCCGCCGTGCCATGGGGTGGCCGGAGCAGGGGCGGTGGGGTTTTCCCCACCCCGCGTGCCGGACGGCGGGCCGGGCGACGGGTCGCCCCGCGGCTCGTGCGGCGGACCTTCCCGCAGGTCATCGGCACGACGTGGGGAGCGAGCGGGAAGGCGACCCGATCCGCGACCCGGTACGGGGCGTTGGTGCAGGTTGATGCCGGTCTCGTTATCCACAGCGGTGGACACGGCGCGCCGGCGGGACCTTATTGTGTGGCGATGCACAACGGGAGGGGCGAGTGGCGATGGCGCGGGGCGACGACGGCCTGGTAGTGACGCCGGAATCCGCCGTACGGCAGCCGGCTGACGCGGCGCCGCACACCACCGGCACGGTGGCCGCCTCCCTCGACGTCCGCGGCTGGGGTTGGGGCGACCGCAGCAGGACGTGGACGGCGGCGACGTCGAGCGTGCTGCTCGCGGCGGTCGCCGGAGTCTGGGCGCACAGCTGGTTCGGGGACGGTGCCGCCCTGGTGGCCGGTATCGCCGCCGTCGTGGCCGCCGGGGCCGGAGCGGCCGTCGGTGCGCTCGCCGGGAGGGACGGACAGCGCGCCCCGGGTGCCGTACGGAGCGGGCAGCACGCCCCCGCGGCCGCCCTGTTGCTGCTCGGCGGCACCCTCGGGGTCACCGCCGCCTGGCAGGCCGCCCCTGGTGGCGGCGCCCGGCTCGCCGCCGTCGGCCTCACCGCCGCGGCCGTGCTCGCGCTCCTCGGACTCTGCACGGCCGCGGGCCGCGCCGCCCTGACGGGCGCCGCGTCGGTCGCGCTCGCGGTCGGCGCGTGGGAGCTGGGGCTGGCGCTGACCACCCCCGCCCGTACGGGAGTTGCGCTCGCCTTCGTCTCCGTACTGGTCCTCGGATACCTCCCCCGGCTCGCCCTGATGACGGCAGGGCTGACCCGGCTCGACGACCAGCGCTCCGGCGGCACCCCGGTCAGCCGCCACCAGGTGGGGGCCGCCCTCGGCGGCGCACACCGGGAGCTCTCCCTGGCCACGGTGGCGACGGCCGTCTCGGCGGGCGCGGGCGGGGTGCTCGCGGTGCAGACCCCCGGCCTGTGGACGGTGCTCGCAGCGCTGCTGCTGAGCGTCGTGCTGTGCTCGCGGGCGCGGGCGTACCCCCTGGCGGTGGAGGTCGTCGCGCTGCTCGCGGCCGGCCTCGCGACAGCCGTCCGGCTGATCCTGCTCTGGGCCACCGACGGCGGCGCCCCGGCGTTCGCGCTGGCCGCCCTCGGAGTGCTGGCGGTGCTGCCCGCCGTGGTCCCGGCGATACGGGTGCCGGAGCCGCTGCGCACCCGGCTGCGGCGCTGGCTGGACCTGGTCGAGTCGGTGAGCGTGGCGGCACTCATCCCGGTGGCCCTGGGCGCCTTCGGGCTCTACGGCCTCCTCTTCGGCGCGTCCTGACCCGGAGGGATGACGGCATGTCGGCTTCGGGAGCGCCTACGGGCGGGCCTATGGGCGGGCCCACGGGGACGCTGGGGGATGCGGGTGCGGGGGCGGACGGTCGCCCGCGGACGGATGCGCGTGCGGGAGCGGATGCGGGCTTGCGGACGGATGCGGGCACGTATCAGGGGACGGGGGCACGGAGAGCCGGGGGAGCTGGGGGAGCGGGGGAGTACGGGGCCGGGACCGGATGGGAAGCAGGAGGGGACGTGGACGCGGTGACGAGGAGGGACGGGGCTGCGGGGGCGGGTAACGACGCCCTTCCGGCGGCCGGTTCCGGGCCGGCGGCTGGGTCCGGGCTGACGGCTGAATCCGGGCCGGTGGCTGAGTCCGGGCTGATGGCGGAACAGCGGCCGGGGCAGAGCCAGGCGACTGCTGGCGGTCAGATGCCGAACGCTGGGCAGATGCCGAGCGGCGGACAGGCGTCGAACGGTGGTCAGGCGTCCAGCGGCGGTCAGATGCCGAACGACGGACAGATGCAGTTCGGCGGGCAGATGCAGTTCGGTGGCCAGGAGCCGGCCCGTGTCCAGGAGCCGGCCCGTGTCCAGGAGTCAGCCGGTGGCCAGGAGTCGGCCGGTGGCCAGGGGCCGGCCGGCGGGCAGGGATCGGCCGGGTGGCAGGTGTCGGGCGCCGCGGGTGCCGGGCCGATGCCGGCGCCGGCGCAGCCCGCCGTCCCCCTGGCGCAGCCCGCTGTCACCCTGGCGCAGCCCGCCGTCATCCCCTCGGCAGCCCCGGCGTCCCCGCAGGTACCCAGCGCACTCTCACAGGCACCCACCGCACCCCCGCAGGCGTCTGTGCCGGGGCCGATGCCGGCGGCCGGGGCGCTGGCCGCGCCGCCCGTCTACACCCCCACCCCCGTCCCAAGCCCCGCACCCACCTTCGCCCCCACCACCGACCAGGCCCCGGCTTCCGCGCCCGCGCCCGCTCCCGCGCCTGGCCGATACGGCCGGCCGGGGCCCGGGCTGCCGGCGCGGACGCCGGTCTCCGTGCCGCTGCTGCCGCCCGAACTGGCCGACGGCGGGCCGCGGCCGCGCCGTGGCGACCCGCTGGCCCGGCGTGCGGGCCGCGCGCTGCGCCGGGTGTTCGCCTCGTCCCCCGCCGCCGAGACGGCCGCCGTCACACAGGCCGCCCACGCCATCCAGCAGCCGGTGACGACCGGTCGGCAGATAGCCGTGTCGAGCATCCGTGGCGGCGCCGGCAAGTCCACCGTCGCCGCCCTCCTGGCGCTCACCTACGCCCACTACCGGCCCGACCCCGTGCTCGCCGTGGAGGCCGACCCGGCGCTCGGCACGCTGCCGCACCGCCTGGGCGCCCGCGAGGTGCGCTGGTCCGGGACGGACCTGGCACAGATCGTCGATCCGTCGATGCTGATCACCGACCTGACCGGCTATCTGCTGCCGTTCGCGGGCGGCGGCTGGCTGCTGCCCGGCAGCCAGGGCTCCATCGGCGCCCGCCTGGACCTCGACACCTACCGCATCGTGATGACCTCCCTGCGCCGGCACTTCGCGGCCACGGTGGTGGACTGCGAGACGCTGCCCGCCGAGGTGGCGCGGACGGCGCTGGTGACGACGCAGGCGCGGATACTGGTCACCCCGGCGACCCCGGAGGGCGTCGCGGCCACCCGTTCCGTACTCAACTGGGTCGGCGGGCTGCACCCCGGCCTGCTGCCCACCACGGTTGTCGTGCTCACGCACTCCTCGCCCGACAGCGGCGTCGACGTGCGCAAGGCCGCCGACCACCTCGGAGCCGGTGGCGCGGCGGTGCTGCCGTTGCCGTACGACCGCCATCTGGCGGCCGGCGGCGCCATCCGCACCGAGCTGCTCGGGGAGCGGACCCGGGAGGCGGCGGCCCGGATCGCGGCCGAGGCGATGGACCGCGCGGTCTCCCGGGACCCGGTACGCCGACAGCACCAGGCCCGGCAGCCGGCCCACCAGCCGAGCCAGCCCGCCCACCAGCCGAGCCAGCCGGCCCACCAGCCCAGCCAGCCCGCCCATCAGCCCGCCCACCAGCCGAGCCACCCGGGCCAGCGGGCACAGCAGCCTGCCCACCAGCCGGGCCACCCGGACCACCAGCCGGGCCAGCAGCCGCAGCCGCAGCCGCAGAACGGGCAGCCGCAGCAGCCACAACCGCATCAGCCGCCAAGGGCACCTCACACCCAAGAGACACCGCAGGCCCACCAGGCATCCCACGCCCACCAGGCACCGCAGGCCCACCAGGCATCCCACGCCCACCAGGCGTCGCAGACCCACCAGGCGTCGCAGATCCAACACGCACCGCAGGCCCACCAGGCACCTCAAGCCCAACAGATGCCTCACCCGCATCCGGCGCCGTCTCAGCCGCAGCAAGCATCCCCGCCCCATCAACCGCCCCCGATGTACGCACCCCCGGCAGCGCCACCGGCCCAAGCCCCAGCCCCAGCCCAAGCCCAGGCCCAAGCTCAACCCCAGGCCCCGGCCGCAGCACCGGGTCCCGCTCCGGCGGCTCCCCCCGGCCCCGACCACCGCAGCCCCTTCGACGGCGGTCCGATCCGCTGATCGGGATCATCACCCGCGGCTTCGCCCTCCGAAGGCGTGGGCCCCGTGGACGCCCCGTTCGTCCGCTCCGTGAGACGGCTTCTGAGACAACCGGGCCCGCCGTCTACGCTGCCAGCCGCCCAGGTAGGGCGAAGTACGGACAAGCTCACCGTCCGCGACGACGCGGCTTCTCGGGGCAGGCCGACCAGGGCCTAGACTCCGGTTCGTACAGATCACAAATCGTCGAAGTCGTTGAACAAGCGCAGTCAGGGAGCGAGGGGCGGACGTGCCGGACGCGACCGTACGCACCACCGTCGCCGCGGACTACTTCCAGGGCTACTCGGTCGTCGGGATCATCGCCGTAATCGGTGTGCTCTTCGTCGCCGTCGCCTTCGGGGCCGGGCGGCTGCTGCGGCCTGTCGTACCGACGCCCGAGAAGATGCTGACGTACGAGTGCGGCGTGGACCCGGTCGGCGAGGGCTGGGCGCACACCCAGGTCCGCTACTACGTCTACGCCTTCCTCTACGTCATCTTCGCCGTCGACTCGATCTTCCTGTTCCCCTGGGCGACGGTCTTCGCCGCCCCCGGTTTCGGCGGCGCGACGCTCGTGGAGATGTTCATCTTCCTCGGCTTCCTCACCGTCGGCCTGCTCTACGCATGGAAGAAGGGCGTCCTGGAATGGACGTGACCCCCGCCGCCAACAGCTCCGCGGCCGCGGCCGGGGGCGCCGCACCGGAATTCCTCCCGGAGCCGCGCCGCCTGGGCACCCTGGCCCGGCTCGCGCCCGAACCGATGAAGGTGGTCCTCAACTGGGGCCGCCGCTACAGCCTGTGGGTCTTCAACTTCGGGCTGGCCTGCTGCGCGATCGAGTTCATCGCCGCCTCCATGGCGCGCCACGACTTCATCCGCCTCGGGGTGATCCCGTTCGCGCCCGGCCCGCGCCAGGCCGACCTGATGGTCGTCTCCGGCACGGTGACGGACAAGATGGCCCCGGCCGTCAAGCGCCTCTACGAGCAGATGCCCGAGCCCAAGTACGTCATCTCCTTCGGCGCCTGCTCCAACTGCGGCGGCCCCTACTGGGACTCGTACTCGGTCACCAAGGGCGTCGACCAGATCATCCCGGTCGACGTGTACGTGCCGGGCTGCCCGCCGCGGCCGGAGGCGCTGCTCCAGGGCATCCTCAAGCTGCAGGAGAAGATCGCGCGCGAGTCCCTGGGGGAGCGGTACGCACAAGGCGGCGCGGCCCGGCCTTCGGCGGCCGCTCTGCGTAGCGGCCTGGTGACGCCGCCCGCGCCGGCGCCCGCGGGGGAGGAGCCCTGATGAGCGACCAGCCCCAGCGGCCCGACCAGCCCCAGCGGCCCGATCAGCCTCAGCGGCCCGACCGGGCCCAGCAGCCCGATCAGCCCCAGCCGGCTGACCAGTCCGAGCAGCAGCCCGAGGCCGTCGCGCCGGTCGAGTCCGTGGAGTCCGTCGGCTCGGCCGACCCCTCCGACTCCTCCGGTTCCGCCGAACCCGTGGAACCCGTTGAGCCGGTCGTCGGGTGGCTGCCGCGGCCCGCGAGCGAGATCTTCGGCGCCGGCGCCACCGCGGAGCTGGCGTACGACCTGCTGACCGTCGACGTCCCGGTCGACGGCTGGCTCACCGCGCTGACCGCCGCCCGGGACGACCTCGGCTGCCGCTACTTCGACTGGCTCAGCGCCGTGGACGAGCCCGGCACCGGCTTCCGTATCTGCGCGCACCTCGCGGACGTCGCCCGCCCGGGCACCGTCCACCGCCTGGTCGTGCGGACCACGGTGCCGCACGACGCGGCCACGCTGCCCACCGCCGTCGGCGTGTACGCGGGCGCGGGCTGGCACGAGCGGGAGACGCACGAGATGTTCGGCGTCGACTTCACCGGCCACCCCCATCTCGTCCCGCTGCTCCTCCCGGAGGGCTTCGAGGGCCACCCGCTGCGCAAGGACTTCGTGCTGGCGGCCCGGGTGGCCAAGGCGTGGCCGGGGGCCAAGGAGCCGGGCGAATCGGAGCACGGCGGGCCCAAGCGCCGGCAGATGCTGCCGCCGGGCGTTCCCGACCCGAACGAGTGGGGTCCGCTGAAGGGCCAGCTGCCGCCCGCGCCGGCACGTCCGGCACGGGGTGCGCGGGCGGCCGGCGGCGCGGCGGGCGAGCGTCCGGCGCGGCGTACGCGGTCGGTGAGTGCGGGCTCGGCCAGCCAGCAGGCGGCCCAGGCCGCGCCGTCCGGGGCTTCCGCGGCCCCGGAGGCAGCGGAAGCACCGGCGGCTCCGGCGCGCGCCGAGCGGCCGGCCCGCCGTACCCGGTCCGCGAGCCAGGGTTCGGCCAGCCAGCAGCAGCCGGCGGAACCGGCAGCGCCCCCGGCGACCACCGAACCATCGGCGACCACCGAGCCTCCGGCGAACGTCCAACGTCCGGCGAAGGTCGAACCTCCGGCGAACACCAAGGCACCCGAGGCACCCGAGGCACCCGAGGCACCCGAGGCTCCGGCGGCCCCGCGCTCCTCCGACGCACCGTGGCACCACGCCCGCCCGGCCTTCGACGAGCCGCAGAAGCAGGCCGAGCCCGAGCCCAAGCGGGAGCCGGAGCCGGAAGCCAAGCCCGAGCCGCAGGCCAAGCCCGAGCCCGAGCCGCAGGCCGAGCCCGAGCCGCGGCAGAAGCCCGAGCCCGCCCCCGAGGCGCAGGCCGAGTCCGAGCCCGCCCCCGAGACGCAGCCGCAGAACCACGACCCGGCAGGAGGCGACACCCCATGAGCGACGCGCTCGACATCGCGCTGCGCCTCATCGCCGTCTTCGTCGTGTTCCTGGTGTTCCCGCTGGTCATCGGGCAGACCGAGCACAAGGTCATGGCCCATATGCAGGGCCGGCTCGGTCCGATGTACGCGGGCGGGTTCCACGGCTGGGCGCAGCTGGTCGCCGACGGCGTGAAGTTCGCGCAGAAGGAAGACATCGTGCCGGCCGGCGCCGACCGGCGGATCTTCCAGCTCGCCCCGGCCGTCGCCCTGCTGCCGTACCTCCTGGTCCTGGTCGCCATCCCGATAGGGCCGCACAACGCCGTCGGGCAGGCCCTGGACGCGGGCATCTTCTTCGTCCTCGCCGTCATGGGCGTCGGCGTGCTCGGCTCGCTGATGGCCGGCTGGGCCTCGGCGAACAAGTTCTCGCTGCTCGGCGCCCTGCGGACGGCCGCGCAGCTGCTCGCGTACGAGCTGCCGATGCTGCTCGCCGCGGCCTCCGTCGCGATGGCGGCCGGCACGCTCTCACTGCCCGGCATCGTCGAGGCGTTCCACTGGTGGTGGGTGCCGTGGCAGATCGTCGGCGGCCTGGTGTTCTTCACCGCGGGCCTCGCCGAGCTGCAGCGGCCGCCGTTCGACATGCCGGTCGCCGACTCGGAGATCATCTTCGGTGCGTACACCGAGTACACCGGCCTGCGGTTCGCCCTCTTCCTGCTCGCCGAATACGCGGGCATCGTCGTCCTCTGCGCGCTGACCTCGGTGCTCTTCCTGGGTGGCTGGCACGGCCCGTTCGGCGCCGACGGCCTGGGCTGGCTGTGGACGCTGCTGAAGACCGCGCTGCTCGCCTTCGGCGTCATCTGGCTGCGGGTCACCTACCCGCGGCTGCGCGAGGACCAGCTGCAGAAGCTCGCCTGGACGGTGCTCATCCCGCTCGCGCTCGCCCAGATCGCCGTCACCGGCGTCGTCAAGGTGGTGATCTCGTCATGAGCTTCCCCGGTTCCGGTCTCGCCAAGGGCCTGGCCGTCACCCTGCGGACGATGACGAAGCGTTCCGTCACCGCGCAGTACCCGGACGTCCAGCCCGACCTCGCGCCGCGCACCCGCGGCGTCATCGGGCTGTTCGAGGAGAACTGCACGGTCTGCATGCTGTGCGCCCGCGAGTGCCCCGACTGGTGCATCTACATCGACTCCCACAAGGAGACCGTGCCGCCGGCCGCGCCCGGGGGCCGTGAGCGCAGCCGGAACGTGCTCGACCGCTTCGCCATCGACTTCGCGCTGTGCATGTACTGCGGGATCTGCATCGAGGTCTGCCCCTTCGACGCGCTCTTCTGGTCACCGGAGTTCGAGTACGCCGAGACGGACATCCGTGACCTCACCCACGAGCGCGACAAGCTCCGCGAGTGGATGTGGACGGTGCCCGAGCCGCCGGCGCTCGACCCGGCGGCCGAGGAGCCCAAGGAGATCGCCGCCGCCCGTAAGGCCGCGGACAAACTCGCCGCCCAGCAGGCGGCCGAGGCCGCGGCGCAGCACGAGAACCAGAACGAGAACCCGAACACCGAGGAGGAGGGGACGTGACGCTCGCCGCCACGGCCGCCGGGCACGGCTTCCTGTCGCCCACCGGCGTCGAGATCGCGTTCCTGCTCGTCGGCATCGGCACCCTGGGGGCGGCCGTCATCACCGTCACCACCCGGCAGCTGGTGCACGCCGCCCTCTGGCTGGTCGTCGCGCTCGGCGGGGTCGCGGTCGAATACCTCCTGCTCACGGCCGAGTTCATCGCCTGGGTGCAGGTGCTCATCTACGTCGGTTCCGTGGTCGTCCTGCTGCTCTTCGGGCTGATGCTGACCAAGGCGCCCATCGGGCACTCCCCGGACGCCGATTCCGGCAACCGCTGGGCCGCGCTCGTGGTCGCGCTCGCCGCGGCCGCCGCCCTGGTCTGGGTCGTCGTCGACGCCTTCCGCGCCACCTGGATCGACTTCGGCGGGGCCGTCCAGGGCTCCACCGAGGCCTCGGGGCGCAGCCTCTTCCAGTACTGGGTGCTGCCCTTCGAAGCGCTGTCCGTGCTGCTGCTCGCCGCGCTCGTCGGGGCGATCGTGCTGTCCCGCAGGGGCGGTGAGGGCAGGGCCCCGGCGGCCGCCCTGAAGGACGGCGCGGCCCGCGTCTTCGCAGCCCCCGCCACCGCCCCACGAGAGGAGCAGCGCTGATGCACCTCGCCTATCCGGCCGTCCTCGCCGTCCTCCTCTTCTGCACCGGTCTGTACGGCGTGCTCGCCCGCCGCAACGCGATCCTGGTGCTGATGTCCGTCGAGCTGATGCTCAACGCCGTCAACCTCAACCTCGTCGCCTTCGACGTCTGGCTGCGCGACACCCTGCACGCGGGCCAGGCGCTCACCCTCTTCACCATCGCCATCGCCGCCGCCGAGATCGGCATCGGCCTGGCGATCGTGCTGCTCGTCTACCGCAACCGCGGCAGCTCCGACATCGACCGGCTCCGTGACCTCGCCGAGCGGCCGGACGGCACCGACGCCGACGGGACCCCGCAGCCGGACACCAAGGCGGAGGCCACCGCGTGACCCTCACGACCACCGCCGTTCTCGTTCCCCTCCTGCCCTTCCTCGGGGCCGTCGCCGGCCTCCTCCTGGGGCGGCGCGCGCCCGGTTTCGTCCGGCCGCTGGCCGTGCTGCCGACGCTCGCCGCGGCCGGGCTGACCATCGTGGTCGCCGTCGGCCAGGGCGGTGGCCCGGCCACCGACGTCGCCACCCGGCTCACCCCGACCGGGTCGGTCCCGATCGACCTGGCGCTGCACATCGACGGCTTCGCCGCGCTGATCGCCGTCGTCGTCGGTGTCGTGGCGACCTGTGTGCAGATCTACTCCACCGGCTATCTGCGCGACGACCCGCGCTACCCCTCCTACGCGGCCCTGGTCTCGCTCTTCACCGCCGCGATGCTGCTGGTCGTCTACACCGGCGACCTGATGGTGCTGCTGGTCGGCTGGGAAGTCATGGGCATCTGCTCGTACTTCCTCGTCGGCCACTACTGGGAGACCGAGACCGCCCGGGCCGCCTCCCTCAAGGCGTTCCTGGTCACCAAGCTCGGCGACGTCCCCTTCCTCTTCGGCATCTTCGCGCTGGCCGCCGACACCGGCACCTTCCGCATCACCGGCATCCTCGGCTCGGTCGCCAACCGCGGCCTGGACCACCCGACGCTGATCGCGCTGCTGCTGCTGGCCGGCGTCGCGGGCAAGTCCGCGCAGTTCCCGCTGCACACCTGGCTCCCGGACGCGATGGCCGGCCCGACCCCGGTCTCCGCGCTGATCCACGCCGCGACGATGGTGGCCGCCGGTATCTACGTCGTCGCCCGCCTCCTCCCGGTCTTCGCGGCCTCCGCGGCCGCGCTGGTCGTGATGGCCGTCATCGCCGCGATCACCATGGTCGGCTCCGGCCTCGCCGCGCTGGCCCAGGACGACATCAAGCGGGTGCTGGCCTATTCGACGGTCGGCCAGCTCGGCTACATGCTGGGCGCGCTCGCCGTCGGCGACCGCGGCGCCGCCGTCTTCCACCTCCTTGCGCACGGTGCGTTCAAGGCCCTCCTCTTCCTCGGCGCGGGCGTGATCATCCACGCCGCGGGCACCAACTCGCTCGCCGCCATGTCCCGGATGAGCGGCCTCTCCCGGCGCATCCCGGACGCCTACTGGACCGTGACCGTCGCGCTGCTCGCGCTCGCCGCGATCCCGCCGTTCGCCGGCTTCTTCTCCAAGGAAGCCGTCCTCGGCGCCGCCGAGCACGCCGCGACCGGCGCCGCCCACGGCATCCCCGGCGCGGCCGGCTGGACCGTCCTGGTCTCCGGACTGCTCACCGCCCTCCTCACCGCGGCCTACGCCGCCCGCCTGTGGCTGCTCGCCTTCAAGGGCCGGGGCGTCGAGGTCCCCGACCACGGCCCGCAGCCGGTCGTCATGAACGCCGTCCTGTGGGTGCTCTTCATCCCGACCGTCGCACTGGGCCTTACCGCTCCCCTCCTGCCCAAGTGGTTCGACGGGCGCTCGCTGGCTCCGACCCTGACCACCGCCGTCCTCGGCACCGGCATCGCCGTCGTCGGCGGCCTGGTCACCTACGCCACCTGGCGCCACACCACCGCGCTCGCCGCCCGCACCCCCATCGGCGCGGTCGTCGTCGACGCGGACGCGGCCCCCGGCCTCGCCGAGGAGACGGCCATCGCCACCCACGCCCCGGTCTACGGTGACAACGCCGGCGCCGCGGACCCGGCCGACCCGGCCGCCTCCTCCTCGGCCCGCTGCACCGCCACGCGGCCGTCGGCTTCCACCTGGACGCCCTCTACTCCGCGCTCTTCGTCCGGCCCGTACGCGCCGCCGCCACGCTCGTCCGCTTCCTGGACCGCGAGGTCGTCGACACCTACGTCCGCGGTGCGGGCACCGCCCCGCGTTGGCTGGGCGCCGCCGTCCGCCGCGCCCAGACCGGGAACGTGCAGACCTACCTCGGCGCGCTGCTGGCCGGATCCCTCGTCCTGGCCATCGCCGCTGTCCTCGTCGCCACGGGCACGGGAGCCTGACCGTGCTGACATCCCCCGGGGGCCGACCCCCGTACCCCAGCCGAGAGACCACGTGGCCTGCCTCGCCGGAGCCGAAACCCGCAGGAGGGCCTGAACCGTGAATCACACCGCCATGCAGTTCCTCCTCGTGGGCGTCGTCGTCCTCCCCCTCCTCGGCGCGCTCGCCGCGCTGCTGCCCGCGCCGCCCGGCCTGAAGGGCAAGAACCCCGACCAGGCCGTCCTGCGCCACGGCGTGACCGTCACCGGCGTCGTGCTCGCCGCCACCGTCGCACTGGCCGCCGGCTTCGACCACGCTCAGCCGGCGCGTATGCAGGCCACCACCGACATCAGCTGGATCCCGGCGCTCGGCATCCGTATCCACCTCGGCGTCGACGGCATCTCGCTCCCCCTCGTCGTCATGACCGCGCTGCTGACCTTCCTCTGCGCGCTCTACTCCTACTTCCACATGCCAACGGGCCCGTCTCCCAAGGCATTTGTGGCCCTGCTGCTCGTCCTGGAGGCCGGCACCCTCGCCACCTTCGCCGTCCTGGACCTGATGCTCTTCTTCCTCGCCTTCGAGATGGTCCTCATCCCGATGTACTTCCTCATCGCCCGCTGGGGCGGTGCGGGGAAGCAGGCGGCGGCCTGGAAGTTCATCCTCTACACGCTGCTCGGCTCCGTCGTGATGCTGCTCGGCCTCCTCCTCATCGGCGTGAAATCCGGCACGTTCGACATGGTCGCACTCGCCACTGACAACGGCCCGAAAGCCCAGCTCAGCCACACCGTCCAGCTCCTCGCGGTGCTCGCGATCGGCATCGGACTGGTCGTCAAGTCCCCGATGTGGCCGCTGCACAGCTGGCTGCCCGACGCGCACACCGCCGCCCCCACCGTCGGCTCGGTGCTGCTGGCCGGCGTCCTGCTGAAGATGGGCACCTACGGGTTCGTACGGATCGCGTTGCCCATCACCCCCGAGGGCATGCACACCTACGCGCCCTACCTCGCCGCGTTCGCCGCCGTCGGCATCATCTACGGCTCGCTCGCCTGCCTCGCCCTCGTCCGCAAGGGCGCCAAGGGCGACCTCAAGCGCCTGATCGCCTACAGCTCCGTCGGCCACATGGGGTTCGTCCTGCTCGGCATCGCCAGCATGACCCCCACCGGCGTCAACGGCGCCCTGTTCGCCAACATCGCGCACGGCCTGATCACCGGCCTGCTGTTCTTCCTCGTCGGCGCCCTCAAGGACCGCTACGGCACCACCGACCTCGACGCCCTGGCCGGCACCACCGGCGCCGCCCTCTACGGCAAGGCCCCCCGCTTCGGCGGCCTGCTCGCCTTCGGGGCCGTCGCCTCGCTCGGCCTGCCCGGACTCGCCGGCTTCTGGGGCGAGATGCTCGCCATGTTCGGCGCCTTCCGGCCCGCCGCCGGCCTGAGCCGCCCGGCCTTCCTGACCTTCATGGTGCTGGCCGGCCTCGGCACCCTGCTGACCGCCGCGTACCTGCTCCTCGTCGTCCGCCGGGTCTGCATGGGCGGCACCCCGCACCTCGCCCCCACCGCCCCGCTCGGCGCCGACGGCGACCCGGAACGGCCCGCCGCGGAGGCGCCCGCCCCCGCCCCGGCCGTCCCCGACCTCGCGCGCTACGAGTACGCGGCCTGGTCCCCCCTGGCCGCCCTCACCGTCCTCGCCGGACTGTGGCCGGCGGCCCTCCTCGGCCTCACCGACCCGGCCGTCCAGCAGCTCCTCGGAGGCGGTAAGTGATGAGCCCGGTCACCTCTCTGATCCAGTCCGTCGACTGGGTCGCCGTCGCCCCGCCCACGATCACCGCGGTCGTCGCCCTGGTGGTGCTGGTCGCCGACCTGTTCGTGCCGGCGGCCCGCAAGCCGCTGCTGGGCTGGGCCGCCACCGGGGGCCTGGTCCTCGCCGGGCTGTCCCTGCTGCCCCTCCTGGGCGGCGACCGCCGCACGTTCTGCCTCCCCGGGCACCCGGACGCGTGCAGCTACGTCGCCGACCCGTTCACGCTGGTCATCCAGTTCCTGGTGCTCGGCGGCGCGCTGCTGACCGCCCTGCTGTCCCTCGACACCATCAAGGACCACGACCTGCCCGCCGGCGAGTACTGGTTCCTGCTGCTGTCCTCGGCCGCCGGCGCCGCCCTGCTGCCCGCCTCCCGGGACCTGGCCACCCTCGTCGTCGCCCTGGAGGTCGCCTCGCTGCCGGCCTTCGCCCTCGTGGGCCTGCGCCGCGGCGACCGGCTCTCCTCCGAGGCGGCGCTGAAGTTCTTCCTCTCCTCGGTGGCCGCCACCGCCGTGATGCTCCTCGGCGTGAGCTTCGTCTACGCGGCGACCCGCAGCCTCTACCTCTCCCGGGTGGCGCACGCCCTCACCGACCTCCCCGACGCCCGCCTCGCCACCCTGGCGAGCGCCGGCGTCGCGCTCACCCTGGTCGGCTTCGCCTTCAAGACGGCGGCCGCCCCGTTCCACTTCTGGGTGCCCGACACCTACGTCGGCGCGCCGCTGCCGATCGCCGGCTACCTCTCCGTGGTCGGCAAGGCCGTCGGCTTCTCCGGCCTGATCCTCGTCACCGTCCAGGGCTTCCCCGCGTACGCCGACGTCTGGGGCCCCGCGCTGGCCGTCCTCGCCGCGCTCACCATGACCGTCGGCAACGTCGCCGCGCTCCGCCAGGACCCGCGCCGGGAGCACAGCGCGGTCCGCCTGCTCGCCTGGTCGTCGGTCGGCCAGGCCGGCTACCTCCTGGTGCCGCTGGCCGCCGCCGGCTACACCCACCGGCCGGCGCACGCCATCGGCGCCACCGTGGCCTACGCCCTGATGTACGCGGCCGTGAACCTCGGCGCGTTCGCCGTCGCCGCCCTGGTGGCCCGTACGCGCCCCGCCAACCGCATCACCGACTACCGGGGCCTGTACGCCCGCCGGCCCCTCGTGGCGCTCGCCATGGGCTTCTTCCTGCTCTGCCTGGCCGGTCTGCCGCCGGGCATCATCGGCCTGTTCGCCAAGGTCACGGTCTTCTCCGCGGCCGTCGACGCCGGGCTGGCCTGGCTCGCCGTGGTCATGGCCGTCAACGTCGTGATCGCGCTCTACTACTACCTGCAGTGGACGGCGGTGCTCTTCCGGGGCGCCGAAGAGCCCACGGCCGCACCCGCCGGGCCGCGGCCGCCCGCCCCCCGGATCCCGGCCCCGCTGGCCACCGCCATCGCCCTGGCCACCGTCCTGGGCCTCGCCCTCTCCGGCGCGCCCCAGCTCGTCCTGCGCTTCGCCTCCGGCGCGCTCCTCTGACCGACCCGGCGGCCCCGGGGCCCACCCGTACGGCGGCACGGCGCCGTACAGCCCACGGACGGGTCCTCGGCGCGCGTCCCGGACCCGGTCGCCCGGGCGGCGGGAACCCGGCCCGTTCATCTCGCGTTGACCAGTGAGTAAGGGTCCACTGGAGAGTGGAGCAACGCAGCACAGGGTTCCCCTGCCGCACCGCTTGGAGGGCGTACCGTGCACCGCCGGCACAACGGGCTCAGAACCGCCGTACTCCTCGGGGGACTGTCCGCACTCATCATCCTCATCGGCAGTTTCTTCGGGCGTACGGGCCTGATCGTCGCCGTTCTCGTCGCCCTGGCGACCAACGCCTACGCGTACTGGAACAGCGACAAACTCGCCCTGCGCGCCATGCGGGCCCGCCCGGTGAGCGAGTTCGAGGCGCCGGAGCTCTACCGCATGGTCCGCGAGCTGTCGACGGCCGCCCGCCAGCCCATGCCGCGGCTGTACATCTCCCCGACCCAGGCGCCCAACGCCTTCGCCACCGGCCGCAACCCGCGCAACGCCGCGGTCTGCTGCACCGACGGCATCCTCCGGATCCTCGACGAGCGCGAGCTGCGCGGCGTCATCGGCCATGAGCTCAGCCACGTCTACAACCGCGACATCCTTATCTCGTCCGTCGCCGGCGCGCTGGCCTCCGTCGTGATGTTCCTGGTCAACTTCGCCTGGCTGATCCCCATAGGCCGCTCCGAGGACGACGAGGGCCCCGGGCTGCTGGGCATGCTCCTGATCGCGATCCTGGGCCCGATCGCCGCCTCGCTCATCCAGCTGGCCGTCAGCCGCTCCCGCGAGTACCAGGCGGACGCCTCGGGCGCCCAGCTCACCGGCGACCCGCTCGCCCTGGCCTCGGCCCTGCGCAAGCTGGAGATCGGCACCCAGCAGCTGCCGCTGCCGCCCGAACCGCGACTGGAGACCGCCGGCCACATGATGATCGCCAACCCGTTCCGGGCCGGCGAGGGCATGTCCAAGCTGTTCTCCACCCACCCCCCGATGCACGAACGCATCGCCCGCCTGGAGCAGATGGCCGGCCACCACCGCCCCTGACCTCCCCTGAGGCCCGACGCCGCCGCTGGCCGCCCCCGGCGACCGGCGCATCATGAACGCAACGCTCCACCGGCCCCGGTGCGTCTAGCACGGCAGTTACCCCGTTCGCCGTGCCCGTGGAAGGCTGCCGATCATGAAGCTCATCCTCAACGTCCTCTGGCTGATCCTCAGCGGGTTCTGGCTGGCCCTCGGCTACGTCCTCGCGGGCATCATCTGCTGCATCCTGATCATCACCATCCCGTTCGGCATCGCGTCCTTCCGCATCGCCGGCTACGCCCTGTGGCCGTTCGGCCGGACGACCGTCGTCCGGCACGACGCCGGCGCCGGCTCCGCCATCGGCAACGTCATCTGGATCGTCTTCGCGGGCTGGTGGCTGGCCCTGGGCCACATCGTCACGGGCCTCGCCCTGTGCGTGACGATCATCGGCATCCCGTTCGGCATCGCCAACTTCAAGATGATCCCGATCTCCCTGCTGCCGCTCGGCCGCGAGATCGTCCCCACGGACCAGCCGTTCGCCACCCGCTGACGTACGGGCCCGCCCACGGGCCGGCGGTCACTCCCGCACCAGCCCCCGCGGCCCGACGTACCGCCGGAAGCCGAGCGGTTCCACACCGTCCAGGCCCGCGATGAAGGCCATCACCGGCCCGCCGCGCCTGAGGCCCCCGGCGAGCTCCCGCTCGTGGGCCTCGGCGGTCGTCCACTCGCTGTAGTTGACGACCCGGGTGCCGTCCTCGCTGATGTGGAAGTGCGAGGCGATCCCGCCCTCGCCCGGCTGCACGCCACCGATCAGGTCCAGCAGCCCGTCGACGAGCTCCCGGGCCGCGTCGTGCCCCGTCGTACGGAAGGCGACCCGCACGACGCAGCCCGGGGCCGCCGGCTCGCCCTGGGGCAGCAGGCTGCGGTAGAGCCGGTAACGGGTGTCGCTCCCGCCGGCCTCACCCGTGGCGGCCGGCGCGCCCGCGATCCGCTCCCGCGGCCCGGTGTCCGCACCGCGCACGAACTCCTCGTGCGCCGCCTCGCTCGTCCACTGCGCGTAGTCGAGCACGCTGCGCCCGTCCGTCCCGGCGAACAGCACCCGCGACAGGAAGCCCGCCGGCAGCGGCGTTCCCTCCCACGCCCGGGCCACGCCGTCCAGGACGGCCCGCTGCCCCTCCGGGCTCCCGGCGTCCCACTCACTGATCAGCACGGCCCCTGCACCCGCCCGCCTGACCTGCGGAAACACATCGGTACGGAAGCCCGCACGGGGACCGGTGGCCGGACTCTCGCCGCTCTGCACGTTCTCGTTCTCCTGAGAAGTCATGCCAGGAGCCTGCAATCTCAACCCAACTTGAGGTCAAGAGTGAACTCGTAAGGGCCCCGGAAGCCGTGCGGCGAAGGGCCCGAAAAGCCGGTGGGGCGGCACGCCCGTGGCGCGCCGCCCCATCCCGAAGGCCGAAGCCCTGCCCTACCGGCTCACCGGTAGTTCACGAACTGGAGGGCGAAGTCCAGGTCCTTGCCCTTCAGCAGCTGCTGCACCGCCTGCAGGTCGTCCCGGCTCTTGGAGCTGACCCGCAGCTCGTCGCCCTGCACCTGCGCCTTGACGCCCTTCGGGCCCTCGTCACGGATGATCTTGGCGACCTTCTTCGCGTTCTCCTGCGAGATGCCCTCCTGGAGGGAGGCGAAGATCTTGTACTCCTTGCCCGAGGCCTGCGGCTCACCGGCGTCCAGCGCCTTCAGCGAGATCCCGCGCTTGACCAGCTTGGACTGGAAGATGTCGAGCACGGCCTTGACCCGCTCCTCGGCGTTGGCCCGCATCTCGATCTTCTCGCCCGACCATGCGATCGAGGCGTCGACGCCCTTGAAGTCGTAGCGCGTCGAGATCTCCTTGGCGGCCTGGTTGAGGGCGTTGTCGACCTCCTGCCGCTCTACCTTCGAGACGATGTCGAAACTGGAGTCGGCCATGTTGAGTTGGCTCCTCGTGCGTAGATCCATCAGGGGTGCGGACCGTCCCCGGACCGCTTGCCAAGCCTAGCCACCCCACCAAGATCCAGCGCTCGCGAATCGAGTGGCGAACCACCCCCAGCCATCGGGTATGGTTTACGTCGTTGCCACGGAGCACCGCCGAAAAGCGGCTCTCCCGGCAGCAAACCCCGGCGGTGTGCCCGAGCGGCCAAAGGGAGCAGACTGTAAATCTGCCGGCTCAGCCTTCCCAGGTTCGAATCCTGGCGCCGCCACAGTGAGGAACCCCCTCCACTGCGATCAGCAGTGGAGGGGGTTTTTCTCGTGCGTGGGGAGCTTCAGCGGGCGCGCGCCCCCGCCGCCCCTCAGTGCGCCGCCACCGTCCCCACCGCGTCCGCCACCGGCACATCGCCGCCGATCAGTTCCAGGGTGCGGCCGATGGTGCGGGGCTCGTCGAGGAGCTCCACCAGGGTGGCCGCCACGTCGTCGCGGGGGATGTCGCCGCGGCCGGTGGCGTCGGCCAGGGTGACCAGGCCGGTGCCGGGCCCGTCCGTCAGGCGGCCCGGGCGCAGGATCGTCCAGTCCAGGCCGGCCCGGGACCGTACGTCGGCGTCCGCGGCGCCCTTGGCCCGCAGGTACGCGGCGAAGACCGGGTCGGTGCCCTCCGGGGGCTCGCGGTCGGCGCCCATCGACGAGATGACCAGGAACCGGCGCACACCCGCCGCCTCGGCCGCGTCCGCGAAGAGCGCCGCCGCGGCGCGGTCCACGGTGTCCTTGCGTTCGGTGCCGCTGCCCGGTCCGGCACCGGCCGCGAAGACCGCCGCGTCGGCGCCTTCCAGGTGCCGGGCGACATCCTCGACCGACGCCGACTCCAGGTCGCAGACCACCGGTTCGGCCCCCGCGGCCAGCAGATCGCCGGCCTGCTCCGGCCGGCGGACGATGCCCGCGACCTCGTCCCCGCGCTTGGCGAGCAGCCGCTCCAGCCGCAGCGCGATCTGACCATGTCCACCTGCGATGACAATGCGCATGGTGCCGACCGTACGCCGAAGGGCCGCCGTGGCGCGGGGGACCCGGCCGGGTGAGCGGTGCTTCTCACCGCGTTCTCACCAGGGGCGCGACCGGCCCCCGGCGTCAGCGCTGCGACTGCCGGGGGAGTTCCAGCGCCACCTCGGCCGCCGAGTCGCAGTACTCGCGCACCGCGCTGGTACGGGCCACCACCCGCCCCCGGTGGATCACGATCCGGCTGTACGCCAGCGACAGCACCCCCGCGATCCGCTCGCCGCGCACCGCCAGCAGCTCCGCCGGGAAGCCCGCCTCGACCCGTACCTCGGGCAGCCCCAGCGTGGTCCGCGCCGCCGAACTCACCGTCTCGTACGCCGCCTCCGGCGTGGCCTCCCCGAGGGACGCCAGCAGGTACGCGGCCTCCAACGGGTCGCCGCGCCCCACCGGGTTCGCCACGTCCCGCAGCGCCCCGCTGCCCGCCGCCACCCGCACCCCGGCCGCCCTCAGCAGCCGCACCGGAGCCGGCCGCGACACCCGCGAGCCGTACCGCTCCAGGCCGGTGCAGTCGCCCTGCGGCAGACAGACCACGGTGACGTCGGCGGCGGCCAGTTGCTCGGCGACCCGCGAGGCCACGCTGCGCGGCATCCGGGCCATCCCGGCGCACGGGCCCAGCGCGACGCCGGACCGCAGCCCGCCGGACATCGCCGCGAACCGGGCCAGCCGCGCCGGGTCGTCACCGTCCGTGTGCAGGTCCACCGGGCACCCGTGCTCCCCGGCCAGCTCCAGGACCGTCTCGACGTACCCGGCCGGATCGGGGTCCAGGTCCGGGCAGCCGCCGATGACCGAGGCGCCCATCTTGACCGCGTCCCGCAGCATCGCCAGCCCGTCGGCCCCGGCGAGCCCCGTCAGCACCCGCGGCACCGCCACCGCCGCCAGGTCCGCCAGCCCGCGCAGCGACCGCCGGGCCTGCAGCACCGCCTCCAGCGAGCGCAGGCCCGGCACGTCGCCGATCCTGACGTGGCTCCGGGACGCGGTGGCCCCGTGCCCCAGCTGGAGCAGCGCGGCCTCCGTGGTGCGCCGCTGGACGTCCTCCGGGGAGCCGGAGGCCGGGCCGTCGGAGTCCGCCGTCAGGGCGGTGTCGCAGTGCGCGTGCGGCTCGGCGGGGGCGGGCAGCAGCAGATAGCCGGCGAGGTCGACGCGGGCCCCCTGGGGGGCGAGGCTGCCGGCCGTGCCCACGGCCTCGATGCGTCCGCCGCCGAGCCGTACGTCCACGGTGCGGCCGTCGGCGAGCCGGGCGCCGCACAGCACCAGCGCGCCGCCGTCCGATGTGGTGTACCGGCCGGGTCCGCCGGGCTTTCCCGGCTGGGGGTGCGGCTGCGGCTGCGGCGAACTGCTGTCGGACATCGCGCTCCTCGAAGCCACGGGCGTGCAAGATCACGCAGCGTTGACCTGAGCGTAGGGCGCCGCCGGGAGAGCTTCGCGCAGGCGCGAAATAGTCGTACCGGTGTGGTGCGCGGGGCCGTTGGGACGCGGCGCGGATACGGATTTCACGTTTGGCGGCGGGCCGTGTAATGTCTTCATCGCTCGCCCCAATAGCTCAGTCGGCAGAGCGTCTCCATGGTAAGGAGAAGGTCTACGGTTCGATTCCGTATTGGGGCTCTGATGTGTGAGGTTCCCGCCTTCGGGCGGGCGCCCCTCGCATCGCAGCGGTGTAGCTCAGTCGGTAGAGCAAGCGGCTCATAATCGCTGTGTCACCGGTTCAAGTCCGGTCACCGCTACTGACAGTAGCCGATTGTGGGGTCGGTCCTTCGATCGGCTACTCTTTTCTGCGTTCATCCGTCCATCCGTCCGTCAAGGAGCACTCACGTGGCTGCCACCGACGTCCGCCCGAAGATCACGCTGGCCTGCGTGGAGTGCAAGGAGCGGAATTACATCACCAAGAAGAACCGGCGCAACGACCCGGACCGTCTTGAGATGAAGAAGCACTGCCCGCGCTGCAACTCGCACACCGCGCACCGCGAGACGCGATAACACAGGCTCGTCCGTGAGGCCGTCCCCATTCCTGGGGGCGGCCTCACGGCGTTATCACCATCAGTACACGGAGGTTGCGAGCCCATGGCGCTCGACCAGTCTTTTGTCGGACGCACGTACCCGCCCACCGAGCCCTACGAGGTCGGCCGGGAAAAGATCCGCGAATTCGCCGAGGCGATCGGGGACCCCAACCCCGCCTACACCGACGCGGATGCCGCCAAGGCGCTCGGGTATCCCGATGTGATCGCACCGCCGACTTTTGTGTTCGCGATCACTTTCAAGGCCGCGGGGTTGGTCATCGAGGACCCGCAACTCGGCCTGGATTACAGCCGGGTGGTGCACGGCGACCAGAAGTTCGCCTACACCCGGCCGGTGCGCAGCGGCGACCGGCTGGCCGTCACCTCCACCATCGAGGCGATCAAGACCATGGCGGGCAACGACATCATCGACATCCGCGGCGAGGTGCACGACGAGACCGGCGCACACGTCGTGACCGCCTTCACCAAGCTGGTGGCCCGGCGCACCGAGGAGGACTGAGATGACCGCGAAGATCTCTTACGACGACGTCGAGGTCGGCACCGAACTCCCGGCGCAGACCTTCCCCGTGAACCGCGCCACACTCGTCCGCTACGCGGGCGCCTCCGGCGACTTCAACCCGATCCACTGGAACGAGAAGTTCGCCAAGGAGGTCGGCCTGCCCGACGTCATCGCCCACGGCATGTTCACCATGGCCGAGGCGATCCGGGTGGTCACCGACTGGGCCGGCGACCCCGGCGCGGTCGCCGAATACGGCGTGCGCTTCACCAAGCCCGTCATCGTCCCCAACGACGACCAGGGCGCGCTGATCGAGGTCAGCGCCAAGGTCGCGGCCAAGCTCGACGACGACGCCCGCACGGTCCGGGTCGACCTCACCGCGATGAGCGCGGGCCAGAAGGTGCTGGGCATGTCCCGCGCGGTCGTCCGCCTGGCCTGAGCCGGCCGGAGAGCGGAGCCGGGGGCGGCCGGACGGGATCGTCCGACCGCCCCCGTACCCTTGTGCGCGTGCAGGAACGCCACGGAGAAGCAAACGCCCCGCTCGCCCCGCTGACCACCTTCCGGCTCGGCGGACCGGCGAACCGCCTCGTCACGGCCACCACCGACGACGAGGTGGTCGCCGCCGTCCGCGCGGCCGACGACGCCGGCACGCCACTGCTGATCATCGGCGGCGGCAGCAACCTCGTCATCAGCGACAAGGGCTTCGACGGCACGGCCCTGCGCATCGCCACCACCGGCTTCGAGCTGGACGGCACCGCCCTCACCCTCGCCGCGGGCGAGAACTGGTCCGACGCGGTCGCCCGCACCGTCGAGGCCGGACTGGCCGGCGTCGAGTGCCTGGCCGGCATCCCCGGCTCGGCCGGCGCCACCCCCGTGCAGAACGTCGGCGCGTACGGCCAGGAGGTCGCCACCACGATCACCGAGGTCGTCGCCTACGACCGCCGCTCCGGCGAGACCGTCACCCTCAGCAACGAGGAGTGCGGCTTCGCCTACCGCGACAGCCGCTTCAAGCAGCACCCCGACCGCTTCGTGGTCCTGCGGGTCCGCTTCGCCCTGGAGGACGCCGGCGGCCGCTCCGCGCCCCTGAAGTACGCCGAGACCGCCCGCGCCCTCGGCGTCGAGGTCGGCGACCGGGTCCCGCTGGACATCGCCCGCAAGACCGTCCTGGCGCTGCGCGCCGGCAAGGGCATGGTGCTGGACCCCGACGACCACGACACCTGGTCGGCCGGGTCGTTCTTCACCAACCCGATCCTCACCGAGGCCGAGCACGCCGCCTTCCTGGAACGCGTCCGGGACCGCCTCGGCCCCGACACCGCCCCGCCCGCCTTCCCGGCCGGCGACGGCCTGGTGAAGACCTCTGCGGCCTGGCTCATCGACCGCGCCGGCTTCACCAAGGGCTACGGCAGCGGCCCGGCCCGCATCTCGACCAAGCACACCCTCGCGCTCACCAACCGCGGCGAGGCCACCACCGAGGACCTCCTCGCCCTGGCCCGCGAGGTCCGGGACGGCGTCCACGCGGCCTTCGGCATCACCCTCGTCAACGAACCCGTGACGGTCGGCGTCAGCCTCTAGACGGGCCGCCAGGCGCCGCGACGGGCCGCTGCGGCCCTGCGGCGGCGCGCTGAGGCCTGCGGCGGCCCGCTGAGCGCCTACGACGCCCGCCGGCGCCCTACGCGGCCAGCCAGGCGTCGATCTCCGCCAGCAGCCGCCGCTGCTCGCCCTCGGGGGCGCACGAGCCGCGGACGGACTGCCGGGCCAGCTCGGCCAGCTCCGCATCGCTGAAGCCGTGCGCGGTGCGGGCGAGCTCGTACTGCGCGGCCAGCCGCGAGCCGAACAGCAGCGGGTCGTCCGCGCCCAGCGCCATCGGCACCCCGGCGTCGAAGAGCGTCCGCAGCGGTACGTCCTCGGGCTTCTCGTAGACGCCCAGCGCCACGTTGGAGGCCGGGCACACCTCGCAGGTCACCTGGCGCTCGGCCAGCCGGGCAAGCAGCGCGGGATCCTCCGCGGCCCGTACGCCGTGCCCCACCCGGCCGGCGTGCAGATCGTCCAGGCAGTCCCGGACACTGGCCGGCCCGGACAGCTCACCGCCGTGCGGCGCCGCCAGCAGACCGCCCTCCCGGGCGATCGCGAAGGCCCGGTCGAAGTCCCGGGCGAATCCCCGGCGTTCGTCGTTGGAGAGCCCGAAACCGATCACGCCCCGGTCCGCGTAGCGCACCGCCAGCCGCGCCAGCGTGCGGGCGTCCAGCGGGTGCTTCATGCGGTTCGCCGCGATCAGCACGCGGATCCCGAGGCCGGTGTCCCGGGAGGCGGTGCGCACCGCGTCCAGGATGATCTCCAGGGCCGGGATCAGCCCGCCCAGCCGGGGCGCGTACGAGGTCGGGTCGACCTGGATCTCCAGCCAGCGCGAGCCGTCCCGGACGTCCTCCTCGGCGGCCTCGTGCACCAGCCGCTGGATGTCCTCGGGCGCGCGCAGGCACGAGCGCGCGATGTCGTACAGCCGCTGGAAGCGGAACCAGCCCCGCTCGTCCGTGGCCCGCAGCCGGGGCGGCTCACCGCTGCGCAGGACCTCGGGCAGATGGACGCCGTACTTGTCGGCGAGGTCCAGCAGGGTCGCGGACCGCATCGAACCGGTGAAGTGCAGGTGCAGATGGGCCTTCGGCAGCCGGCGCAGGTCCCGGGCGGCGACACCGTCGCGGGCAGGAGTGCACGGGGGTCCGGGGTGTGTGCCGCTGAAAACTGCTCCATCTGAGGATCTTGCCGTATCGGGGCGGCACGCCGGTAGGCCCTTTCCCGAAGGGGTGTCCGGAAGAACGCGCGAACGGGCGGCCGGAATGCATCCGACCGCCCGCTTCACCCACCGAAACCGGTGTGCGCCTACTTCGCCTCCGCCAGCAGCTTCTGGATCCGGGACACGCCCTCGACCAGGTCCTCGTCGCCCAGCGCGTAGGAAAGCCGCAGGTAGCCGGGGGTGCCGAAGGCCTCACCCGGGACGACGGCGACCTCCGCCTCCTCCAGGATCAGCTCGGCCAGTTCCACGCTGCTCTGCGGGCGCTTGCCGCGGATCTCCTTGCCGAGCAGCTCCTTCACCGACGGGTACGCGTAGAACGCGCCCTCGGGCTCCGGGCACAGCACGCCGTCGATCTCGTTGAGCATCCGCACGATCGTCTTGCGGCGCCGGTCGAAGGCGACCTTCATCTCCTCGACGGCCGTCAGATCGCCGGAGACGGCCGCGATGGCCGCCGCCTGCGCGACGTTGGAGACGTTGGAGGTGGCGTGCGACTGGAGGTTCGTCGCGGCCTTGATGACGTCCTTGGGGCCGATCGCCCAGCCCACCCGCCAGCCGGTCATCGCGTACGTCTTGGCCACGCCGTTGACGATGATGCACTTGTCGCGCAGCTCGGGCACGACCACCGGCAGCGACGCGAACTGCGCGTCGCCGTAGACCAGGTGCTCGTAGATCTCGTCGGTGAGGACCCACAGGCCGTGCTCGGCGGCCCACCGGCCGACCGCCTCGATCTGCTCGCGGGAGTAGACCGCACCGGTCGGGTTCGACGGCGAGACGAACAGCAGCACCTTGGTGCGCTCCGTCAGGGCCGCCTCCAGCTGCTCGACGGTCACGCGGTAGCCGGTGGTCTCGTCCGCGACCACGTCGACCGGCACACCGCCCGCCAGCCGGATCGACTCCGGGTAGGTGGTCCAGTACGGAGCGGGCACGATGACCTCGTCACCCGGGTCGAGGATCGCCGCGAACGCCTCGTAGATCGCCTGCTTGCCGCCGTTGGTCACCAGGACGTTCGCCGCCTCGATCTCGTAGCCCGAGTCGCGCAGCGTCTTCGCCACGATCGCGGACTTCAGCTCGGGGAGGCCGCCGGCCGGGGTGTAGCGGTGGAACTTCGGGTTGCGACAGGCCTCCACGGCCGCCTCGACGATGTAGTCGGGCGTCGGGAAGTCGGGCTCACCGGCACCGAAGCCGATCACCGGGCGTCCGGCGGCCTTGAGGGCCTTCGCCTTGGCGTCGACGGCGAGGGTCGCGGACTCGGAGATCGAACCGACGCGGGCCGAGACCCGGCGGTCGGCGGGGGACGAAACGGAAGGGTTCGCAGCGCTCATACATGCATCGTTGCAGACCTCCGCCGGGCCCGGTACGCGGGTTTGTGGCCACCACCCGGAAGGATCGTGTTCGACGCCCGGCCCGGAAGCACGTACACTCGCTGACCGTTGGCCCTCAACAGGCAGGCGAGGCGAACGCACTTAGTGCAGTCGCCCGTATGCGGTAGGTTGGGGGAACCACAAAGGGTCGTAGCTCAATTGGTAGAGCACTGGTCTCCAAAACCAGCGGTTGGGGGTTCAAGTCCCTCCGGCCCTGCTACACGCACTCTCACCGCAGTGCGTGCACGTGTACGTATGAAATGCACCGCCGTGCGGCAGGGCAGGGCGCGGCACGGCCACGAACCGGATTCAGGTGAGGACGAGTGACGGACGCCCTGGGCTCCATCGACATGCCTGAGCGCGGTCGCTCCGAGGACGAGGCCGCCGAGTCCCAGAAGAAGCCCCGGCGCGGCGGCAAGCGCGGCAAGAAGGGTCCCTTCGCGCGTCTTGCGCTTTTCTACCGCCAGGTCATCGCGGAGCTCCGCAAGGTCGTCTGGCCCACGCGCAGCCAGCTGTCGACGTACACCAGTGTGGTGATCG
The DNA here is from genome assembly GCF_026153355.1 of Streptomyces endophytica. GTDB lineage: Bacteria > Actinomycetota > Actinomycetes > Streptomycetales > Streptomycetaceae > Streptomyces > Streptomyces endophytica. The sequence goes on from NZ_CP110636.1 coordinate 2,473,605, forward strand.
TCTTCGTTGTCATCATCATCGGTCTCGTAACCGTGATTGACTTGGGAATCAACCGAGTCGTCGGGTACGTCTTCGGCTGATCCCGCGGAGGGCGCCTGCGCGGGCGCCATTTCGCATGTTCAACCCCTTGAAGCCAGGAAGAAGCAGCCACCGTGTCTGACCCGAACCTGAACGACGCCGCCGAATCCGCCGAGACGGCAGCGGCCGACGTTGACGCGGCCGCCTCGGCCGAGGTCGAGGGCGAAGACACCGCGCAGGAGATCGTCGAGGGCGCCGACACCGTCGACGAGCTCGACGCCGAGGACGCCGCCGCCGGCGAGCCCGCCGAAGAGGCCGCGGTGCACGTCGAGGAGGACGCCGAGGCCACCGCCGAGGTCGCCGAGGACGAGCTGGCCGAGGAGCAGGAGCCGGTCGACCCGGTGGCCGCCCTCCGCGACGAACTGCGCGGTCTGCCCGGTGAGTGGTACGTCATCCACACCTACGCGGGCTACGAGAACCGCGTGAAGACCAACCTCGAGCAGCGCGCCGTCTCGCTGAACGTCGAGGACTACATCTTCCAGGCCGAGGTGCCGCAGGAAGAGGTCGTCCAGATCAAGAACGGCGACCGCCGTACCGTCCGCCAGAACAAGCTCCCGGGCTACGTGCTCGTGCGCATGGACCTGACGAACGAGTCCTGGGGCGTGGTCCGCAACACCCCCGGCGTCACCGGCTTCGTCGGCAACGCCTACGACCCCTACCCGCTGACGCTGGACGAGATCGTCAAGATGCTCGCCCCGGAGGCCGAGGAGAAGGCCGCCAAGGAGGCCGCCGCGGCCGAGGGCAAGCCGGCGCCGTCCCGCAAGGTCGAGGTCCAGGTCCTGGACTTCGAGGTGGGCGACTCCGTCACGGTCACCGACGGCCCGTTCGCGACCCTCCAGGCGACGATCAACGAGATCAACGCCGACTCGAAGAAGGTCAAGGGCCTGGTCGAGATCTTCGGCCGGGAGACCCCGGTCGAGCTGTCCTTCGACCAGATCCAGAAGAACTGATCGAGTTCCCCTGATCCGGGAGGGCCGTACGGCCTTTCCGGACCACCAGCCACCGGCCAGGTCAGACGGGCGCAGCCTGTCTGACCTGTCGGTTTTTGGCCGCGCGACCATACCCGTTATCGTTGTGCGGTATGCCTCCATCCGGATGACCGGATGGATTGGCGAAACACCTCTCACTAGGACCCGGAGAGAGCATGCCTCCCAAGAAGAAGAAGGTCACGGGGCTCATCAAGCTCCAGATCAGCGCCGGCGCCGCAAACCCGGCCCCGCCGGTCGGCCCCGCGCTGGGTCAGCACGGCGTCAACATCATGGAGTTCTGCAAGGCCTACAACGCCGCGACCGAGTCGCAGCGTGGCATGGTCGTGCCGGTGGAGATCACGGTCTACGAGGACCGTTCCTTCACCTTCGTCACCAAGACCCCCCCGGCCGCCAAGCTCATCCTGAAGGCCGCGGGCGTGGAGAAGGGCTCCGGCGAGCCGCACAAGACCAAGGTCGCCAAGATCACCCGCGACCAGGTCCGTGACATCGCCACCACCAAGATGCCCGACCTGAACGCCAACGACCTGGACGCCGCCGAGAAGATCATCGCCGGCACCGCCCGTTCCATGGGCATCACGGTCGAGGGCTGATCCCAGCCCCCTCTTGGCACCCCGTGGCAGGACCAGGCGCTGGTCCGGACCACGACTCCATCCCACTGCATCAGGAGCAGAAGTGAAGCGCAGCAAGACTCTTCGCAACGCGGACGCGAAGATCGACCGGGAGCGTCTGTACGCCCCGCTCGAGGCCGTCCGTCTCGCCAAGGACACCACGTCCGTCAAGTTCGACGCGACCGTCGAGGTCGCCATGCGTCTGGGCGTTGACCCGCGCAAGGCCGACCAGATGGTCCGTGGCACCGTGAACCTCCCGCACGGCACCGGTAAGACCGCCCGGGTCCTGGTCTTCGCGACCGGTGACCGTGCTGCGGCCGCGGAAGCCGCCGGCGCCGACATCGTCGGCTCGGACGAACTGATCGACGAGGTCTCCAAGGGCCGTCTGGACTTCGACGCCGTCGTCGCCACCCCGGACCTGATGGGCAAGGTCGGCCGCCTCGGCCGCGTGCTCGGTCCCCGTGGTCTGATGCCGAACCCGAAGACCGGCACGGTCACCCCGGACGTCGCGAAGGCCGTCACCGACATCAAGGGCGGCAAGATCGAGTTCCGCGTGGACAAGCACGCGAACCTCCACTTCATCATCGGCAAGGTCTCCTTCGACGAGACCAAGCTGGTGGAGAACTACGCCGCGGCCCTTGAGGAGATCACCCGCCTCAAGCCGTCCGCCGCCAAGGGCCGGTACATCAAGAAGACCACCATCACCACCACGATGGGCCCCGGCATCCCGGTGGACAGCAACCGCACCCGCAACCTCCTCGCCGAGGACGAGGCCGTCTGATCTCCCTGATCGACGCCTCGTAGCGCGCGTTACGCCTCAGGCCCCGCTCTCCCGCACGGAGAGCGGGGCCTGACGCATGCGGTGTCACCCCTCTGGTCTAAAGTCCTCCCGACGCCCAGTAAGGGATATCTCAAGGGGGAGCCCAGTGCGCAGCACGCGTATGACCGCCGTGGTGGCGGGAGTTGTCATGATGGCCGGTCTGACCGCCTGTAACGGCAGCAAGAGCGACGACGCCGGCGGCAGCGGCGGCGGATCCGGCTCCGGCCAGTCCCCGCTCCAGGTCGCGCTGGCGTCGCTGAAGACGGCCGCGCAGCAGACGGACGGCAAGAAGTCCGCCGAGGTCGACGGCACGCTCAAGAACGCCACCTCCACCCAGTCGATGAAGGGTGCGATGGACTGGTCCCAGGGCATGCGGATGAACCTCGACATCAAGCAGTCCGCGGGGATGATGGCCGGCCGGCCCACGAAGGCGGTGTACACGTCGGACGCGATGTACATGAACATGGGCACGCCGGTGGGCGGCAAGTCCTGGATCAAGTACGACTACGACGCCCTGGCCAAGAAGATGGGCCCGGCAGGCGCCCTCATCAAGGACCAGATGAACAACAACAACCCGACCCGGGCGATGGAGCTGCTGATCGCCTCCGGCAAGGTCAAGGCGGCCGGCAAGGAGGACGTCCGGGGCGTCCAGGCCACCCACTACACCGGCACCCTCTCGATCTCCGAGCTGACCCGCATGCAGTCGAAGAACGTCAGCGAGACGGACATGAAGGCGCTGGAGCAGCAGCTCAAGACGTCCGGTGCGGGCCAGGAGTCCATCGACCTGTGGATCGGTCCGGACAACCTGCTGGTCAAGAAGCGCGAGCAGCTGGTCGGCGGCAAGGTTCCGTACGACTCGACGGTCTTCTACTCGCACTACGGCACCAAGGTCACCGACCAGACGCCGTCGGCCGGTGACACGGTGGACTTCGACAAGGTCGGCAAGCCGTAATTGAGTCGTTGAACGGCGGGCAGGGGGCGCGGCCGGCGCCCCCTGTCGGCCGATTTGCCTGACGCGGGTCGCTCCCGTACCGTATGCGGGAAGCCAAAGACCGCTGGTTGTCGCTGCGCGTCCGAACCCGGGCGTGTGGAGGCCGAAGGATCCGCTAGCTGCGGACGACCTGCGCAGGTGACTGAGGAAGAAAGCTCCCGGGCGTTAGCCTGGTCGAGTTCTCGCCCCGTGCGCCTGCGCCGGGGCGTTTGTTTTGCCCAGCCCCTTCTGCGCGGTCCTCATCACCCGGAAGGAGGCCGAGGCTCATGGCGACGTCTGACAAGATCGCAGCCGTTGAGGAGATCACGCAGAAGCTGCGTGACTCCAACGCAGCTGTTGTGACTTCTTACACCGGACTGACTGTGGCGCAGCTCAAGGAGCTGCGTCGTTCTCTCGGCGAGAACGCTCAGTACCGTGTGGTGAAGAACACGCTGACCAAGATCGCGGCCAATGAGGCCGGGATTCAGCTGGACGAGCACCTCAGTGGCTCGACGGCTGTCGCCTTTGTGACCGGTGACCCGGTCGAGGCGGCGAAGGGTCTTCGTGACTTCGCCAAGGACAACCCCGCTCTCGTCATCAAGGGCGGTGTCCTTGAAGGCAAGGCGCTGTCCGCCGACGAGATCAAGAAGCTTGCGGACCTCGAGTCCCGCGAGGTTCTGCTCAGCAAGCTGGCCGGGGCCATGAAGGGCAAGCAGTCGCAGGCTGCCGCGCTCTTCCAGGCGCTGCCGTCGAAGTTCGTCCGCACCGCGGAAGCGCTTCGCGCCAAGCAGGCCGAGCAGGGCGGTGCCGAGTAATTCGGCTCGCACATTGGCACCCCGCGCCCAGGTGAACGCCTAGGCCGGGAGGCCACAGCGGGCCCGAACGTACGCCCGCCTCACATGTACATCCGGCACCAGCCGAATTAGTGGAAGGACCGCCCATCATGGCGAAGCTCAGCCAGGAAGACCTGCTCGCGCAGTTCGAGGAGATGACCCTCATCGAGCTCTCCGAGTTCGTGAAGGCGTTCGAGGAGAAGTTCGACGTCACCGCTGCCGCCCCGGCCGCCGTCGTCGCCGCCGGTGTCCCGGGTGCCCCGGCCGCCGCCGCCGAGGAGGAGAAGGACGAGTTCGACGTCATCCTCACCGGTGCCGGCGACAAGAAGATCCAGGTCATCAAGGTCGTGCGTGAGCTGACCTCCCTGGGCCTGAAGGAGGCCAAGGACCTCGTGGACGGCACCCCGAAGCCGGTCCTCGAGAAGGTCGCCAAGGACGCCGCCGAGAAGGCTGCCGAGGCCCTCAAGGGCGCCGGTGCCTCCGTCGAGGTCAAGTGACCCACTGAGTCTCCGACTCACGTCCGTGGCACCTGAGGTGTAACGGACACCCAGCCAAGGGCGATCACCCATACGGGTGGTCGCCCTTCGGCGTGCTCGCCCGGGCTGCGTTGTCTCCGGCCGGAGTGCGAGTATGGTGATCTTCGTTGCCCGGACGTGCTCCCATGTGACGATCTCGCAGAGGTGGGGGGCCTTGACGAACCGGACGCGGCGCGCAATTCTCGGGACGCGACGCAGAAGCGATCCAGGTTCGAGGCATGGATCGCCGACGAAGAGGGAAGCATCGGTGTGCGCCACTGGCGCAGGGCTTTCGGCAGGCGCAGGGCATTGAGAAGAACAAACGAGGGGATCCTCCGGCGCGACGGAGGACGCGACTTCCCGGAGGGAGAAGATCGGTATCACGGTGCTGTACCGGTCTCCGGAAACTCGCCCTGGACATCAGTGGGCCTTGTGGCTACACTGACCCTTTGCGCTGCCTGTTAGCTGCTCCCTGCCCGTCACCAGGGGCATATCCGAGCCCGAGCAAAGCTGGATGATCCGCCCTGACCTGGGCTTTCCCTCAGTCTGCTCGATTCGGGACCGGTACGCGCGTAGTGAGTCCGAGCCCTCGGAAGGACCCCCTCTTGGCCGCCTCGCGCAACGCCTCGACTGCCAATACGAACAACGGCGACAGCACCGCCCCGCTGCGCATCTCTTTTGCGAAGATCAAGGAGCCCCTCGGGGTTCCGAACCTCCTTGCGCTGCAGACCGAAAGCTTCGACTGGCTGCTCGGCAATGCCGCATGGAAGGGTCGCGTCGAGGCTGCGCTGGAGAGTGGGCAGGAAGTTCCCACCAAGTCCGGTCTTGAAGAGATCTTCGAAGAGATCTCCCCGATCGAGGACTTCTCCGGGTCGATGTCGCTGACGTTCCGCGACCACCGCTTCGAGCCCCCGAAGAACTCCATCGACGAGTGCAAGGAGCGCGACTTCACGTACGCCGCGCCGCTCTTCGTCACGGCGGAGTTCACCAACAACGAGACCGGTGAGATCAAGTCCCAGACGGTCTTCATGGGCGACTTCCCGCTCATGACGAACAAGGGCACCTTCGTCATCAACGGCACCGAGCGTGTCGTGGTGTCGCAGCTGGTCCGCTCGCCGGGCGTGTACTTCGACAGCTCCATCGACAAGACGTCCGACAAGGACATCTTCTCCGCCAAGATCATCCCGTCCCGGGGTGCCTGGCTGGAGATGGAGATCGACAAGCGCGACATGGTCGGTGTCCGCATCGACCGCAAGCGCAAGCAGTCCGTCACCGTCCTGCTCAAGGCGCTCGGCTGGACCACCGAGCAGATCCTCGAGGAGTTCGGCGACTACGAGTCCATGCGCGCCACCCTGGAGAAGGACCACACCCAGGGCCAGGACGACGCGCTGCTGGACATCTACCGCAAGCTGCGTCCGGGCGAGCCGCCGACCCGCGAGGCCGCGCAGACGCTGCTCGAGAACCTCTACTTCAACCCGAAGCGCTACGACCTCGCCAAGGTCGGCCGCTACAAGGTCAACAAGAAGCTCGGTGGCGACGAGCCGCTCGACGCCGGTGTGCTCACCACCGACGACGTCATCGCCACGATCAAGTACCTGGTGAAGCTGCACGCCGGGGAGACCGAGACGATGGGGAGTCGGGCCGGACGATCGTCGTCGAGACCGACGACATCGACCACTTCGGCAACCGCCGTCTGCGCAACGTCGGCGAGCTCATCCAGAACCAGGTCCGCACGGGTCTGGCCCGTATGGAGCGCGTCGTGCGCGAGCGCATGACCACCCAGGACGTCGAGGCGATCACGCCGCAGACCCTGATCAACATCCGGCCGGTCGTCGCCTCCATCAAGGAGTTCTTCGGCACCAGCCAGCTGTCGCAGTTCATGGACCAGACCAACCCGCTGTCGGGTCTGACCCACAAGCGCCGCCTGTCGGCGCTGGGCCCGGGTGGTCTCTCCCGTGAGCGGGCCGGCCTGGACGTCCGTGACGTGCACCCCTCGCACTACGGCCGTATGTGCCCGATCGAGACCCCTGAAGGTCCCAACATCGGTCTGATCGGCTCGCTGGCCTCCTACGGCCGGGTCAACGTCTTCGGCTTCATCGAGACGCCGTACCGCAAGGTCGTCGACGGCCAGGTCACCGAGGAGGTGGACTACCTCACCGCAGATGAGGAGGACCGCTTCCTGATCGCGCAGGCCAACGCGAAGCTCTCCGACGACATGCGGTTCGCCGAGCAGCGTGTGCTGGTCCGCCGCCGCGGCGGCGAGGTCGACCTCGTCCCCGCCGACGAGGTGGACTTCATGGACGTCTCGCCGCGCCAGATGGTGTCGGCCGCGACCGCCATGATCCCGTTCCTCGAGCACGACGACGCCAACCGCGCGCTCATGGGATCGAACATGATGCGCCAGGCCGTTCCGCTGATCAAGGCGGAGTCGCCGCTGGTCGGCACCGCATGGAGTACCGCTGCGCGGTCGACGCCGGCGACGTCATCAAGGCCGAGAAGGACGGTGTGGTCCAGGAGGTCTCCGCGGACTACATCACCGTCGCCAACGACGACGGCACGTACACCACGTACCGCGTCGCCAAGTTCACCCGCTCCAACCAGGGCACCTCCTTCAACCAGAAGGTCGTCGTGGACGAGGGCGCGCGGGTCATCGAGGGCCAGGTCCTCGCCGACGGTCCGTCCACGGACGAAGGCGAGATGGCGCTCGGCAAGAACCTGCTCGTCGCGTTCATGCCGTGGGAGGGCCACAACTACGAGGACGCGATCATCCTGTCGCAGCGCCTCGTGCAGGACGACGTCCTCTCCTCGATCCACATCGAGGAGCACGAGGTCGACGCCCGTGACACCAAGCTCGGCCCCGAGGAGATCACCCGGGACATCCCGAACGTCTCCGAGGAGGTCCTTTCCGACCTCGACGAGCGCGGCATCATCCGGATCGGTGCCGAGGTCGTCGCCGGCGACATCCTCGTCGGCAAGGTCACGCCCAAGGGTGAGACCGAGCTGACCCCGAGGAGCGCCTGCTCCGCGCGATCTTCGGTGAGAAGGCGCGCGAGGTGCGCGACACCTCGCTGAAGGTGCCGCACGGTGAGATCGGCAAGGTCATCGGCGTCCGCGTCTTCGACCGCGAAGAGGGCGACGAGCTGCCCCCGGGCGTGAACCAGCTGGTCCGCGTCTACGTCGCGCAGAAGCGCAAGATCACCGACGGTGACAAGCTCGCCGCCGCCACGGCAACAAGGGCGTCATCTCGAAGATCCTGCCGGTCGAGGACATGCCGTTCCTGGAGGACGGCACCCCGGTCGACATCATCCTCAACCCGCTGGGTGTCCCGTCCCGAATGAACCCGGGACAGGTCCTGGAGATCCACCTCGGCTGGCTCGCCAGCCAGGGCTGGAAGGTCGAGGGGTCCGAGGACTGGCAGCAGCGGCTCCAGGCGATCGGCGCCGACGACGTCGCGCCCCGCACCAACGTCGCGACCCCGGTCTTCGACGGTGCGCGCGAGGACGAGCTCGCCGGTCTCTTCGAGTCGACGCTCCCCAACCGCGACGGCGAGCGGATGGTCAAGAGCTCCGGCAAGGCCCAGCTCTTCGACGGCCGCTCCGGTGAGCCGTTCCCGGACCCGATCTCGGTCGGGTACATGTACATCCTCAAGCTCCACCACCTGGTCGACGACAAGCTGCACGCCCGTTCGACCGGCCCGTACTCGATGATCACCCAGCAGCCGCTGGGTGGTAAGGCCCAGTTCGGTGGCCAGCGCTTCGGTGAGATGGAGGTGTGGGCGCTGGAGGCTTACGGCGCCGCATACGCCCTCCAGGAGCTGCTGACGATCAAGTCCGACGACGTCACCGGCCGCGTGAAGGTCTACGAGGCCATCGTCAAGGGCGAGAACATCCCGGAGCCCGGCATCCCCGAGTCCTTCAAGGTGCTCATCAAGGAGATGCAGTCCCTGTGCCTCAACGTGGAGGTGCTGTCCTCGGACGGCATGTCCATCGAGATGCGCGACACCGACGAGGACGTCTTCCGCGCTGCGGAGGAGCTCGGCATCGACCTGTCCCGGCGCGAGCCGAGCAGCGTCGAAGAGGTCTGACGGGTCTGGCCGGGAGCTTCTGCCCAAGAAGTTCCCGGCCCCGCCCCGGACCCCGTACAGACCATCTAGATACGACCCTGAGAGGGATTGACGCATAGTGCTCGACGTCAACTTCTTCGACGAGCTGCGGATCGGCCTCGCCACCGCTGACGACATCCGTCAGTGGTCCCACGGTGAGGTCAAGAAGCCGGAGACCATCAACTACCGCACCCTCAAGCCCGAAAAGGACGGACTCTTCTGCGAGAAGATCTTCGGCCCCACCCGGGACTGGGAGTGCTACTGCGGTAAGTACAAGCGCGTCCGCTTCAAGGGCATCATCTGCGAGCGGTGCGGCGTCGAGGTCACTCGCGCCAAGGTGCGCCGTGAGCGGATGGGCCACATCGAGCTGGCCGCTCCCGTCACCCACATCTGGTACTTCAAGGGCGTCCCGAGCCGGCTGGGCTACCTGCTGGACCTCGCCCCCAAGGACCTCGAGAAGGTCATCTACTTCGCCGCGTACATGATCACGTTCGTGGACGAGGAGCGCCGCACCCGCGACCTGCCCTCGCTGGAGGCCCACGTCTCCGTCGAGCGCCAGCAGATCGAGCAGCGCCGCGACTCCGACCTGGAGGCCCGCGCCAAGAAGCTCGAGACCGACCTGGCCGAGCTGGAGGCCGAGGGCGCCAAGGCCGACGTGCGCCGCAAGGTGCGCGAGGGTGCCGAGCGTGAGATGAAGCAGCTGCGCGACCGTGCGCAGCGCGAGATCGACCGCCTCGACGAGGTCTGGAACCGCTTCAAGAACCTCAAGGTCCAGGACCTGGAGGGCGACGAGCTGCTCTACCGCGAGCTGCGTGACCGCTTCGGCACGTACTTCGACGGTTCGATGGGTGCCGCGGCGCTGCAGAAGCGCCTGGAGACCTTCGACCTGGAGGAGGAGGCCGAGCGCCTCCGCGAGATCATCCGGACCGGCAAGGGCCAGAAGAAGACCCGTGCGCTCAAGCGCCTGAAGGTCGTCTCCGCCTTCCTGCAGACCCGCAACAGCCCCAAGGGCATGGTGCTGGACTGCATCCCGGTGATCCCGCCGGACCTGCGTCCGATGGTGCAGCTGGACGGTGGCCGCTTCGCGACCTCCGACCTGAACGACCTGTACCGCCGCGTGATCAACCGCAACAACCGCCTGAAGCGGCTTCTCGACCTCGGCGCGCCCGAGATCATCGTGAACAACGAGAAGCGCATGCTCCAGGAGGCCGTCGACGCGCTCTTCGACAACGGCCGTCGTGGTCGCCCGGTCACGGGCCCCGGCAACCGTCCGCTGAAGTCGCTGTCCGACATGCTCAAGGGCAAGCAGGGCCGCTTCCGTCAGAACCTGCTCGGTAAGCGAGTCGACTACTCGGCGCGTTCCGTCATCGTCGTCGGCCCGCAGCTGAAGCTGCACCAGTGCGGTCTGCCCAAGGCCATGGCGCTGGAGCTCTTCAAGCCGTTCGTGATGAAGCGCCTGGTGGACCTGAACCACGCGCAGAACATCAAGTCGGCCAAGCGCATGGTCGAGCGCGGCCGCACCGTCGTGTACGACGTCCTCGAAGAGGTCATCGCCGAGCACCCGGTGCTGCTGAACCGTGCGCCCACCCTGCACCGCCTCGGCATCCAGGCCTTCGAGCCGCAGCTGGTCGAGGGCAAGGCCATTCAGATCCACCCGCTCGTCTGCACCGCGTTCAACGCGGACTTCGACGGTGACCAGATGGCCGTCCACCTCCCGCTGTCCGCGGAGGCGCAGGCCGAGGCCCGCATCCTGATGCTGTCCTCGAACAACATCCTCAAGCCGGCCGACGGCCGTCCGGTCACCATGCCGACCCAGGACATGGTGCTCGGCCTCTTCTTCCTCACCACGGATGAAGAGGAGCGCGAGGTCAAGGGCGAGGGCCGGGCCTTCGGTTCGGTCGCCGAGGCGATCATGGCCTTCGACGCCCGTGAGCTCTCGCTGCAGGCGAAGGTCGACATCCGCTTCCCGATCGGTACGGTTCCGCCCCGCGGCTGGACCCCGCCGGTTCCGGAGGAGGGCGAGCCCGAGTGGCAGCAGGGTGACAGCTTCCGGCTGCGGACGACCCTGGGCCGTGCGCTCTTCAACGAGCTGCTGCCCGAGGACTACCCGTTCGTCGACTACTCGGTGGGCAAGAAGCAGCTCTCCGCGATCGTCAACGACCTGGCCGAGCGCTACCCCAAGGTCATCGTGGCGGCGACGCTCGACAACCTGAAGGCGGCCGGCTTCCACTGGGCGACCCGTTCCGGCGTCACCGTCGCCGTTTCGGACATCGTCGTGCCGGAGGCCAAGAAGGCCATCGTCGCGGGCTACGAGGCCCAGGACGAGAAGGTCCAGAAGCAGTACGAGCGCGGTCTGATCACCAAGGACGAGCGCACTCAGGAACTGATCAACATCTGGACCAAGGCGACCAACGAGGTCGCCGAGGCGATGAACGAGAACTTCCCCAAGACGAACCCCATCTTCATGATGGTTGACTCGGGTGCCCGAGGAAACATGATGCAGATGCGGCAGATCGCCGGTATGCGTGGTCTGGTGTCGAACGCGAAGAACGAGACCATCCCGCGTCCGATCAAGGCGTCGTTCCGCGAGGGTCTGTCCGTGCTGGAGTACTTCATCTCCACGCACGGTGCCCGTAAGGGTCTGGCGGACACCGCCCTTCGTACCGCCGACTCCGGTTACCTCACCCGTCGTCTGGTCGACGTCTCCCAGGACGTCATCATTCGCGAGGAGGACTGCGGCACCGAGCGCGGCCTCAAGCTGCGGATCGCCTCGAAGGACGCCGCCGGTGTCCTGCGCAAGGCGGACGACGTCGAGTCCAGCGTCTACGCCCGCATGCTGGCCGAGGACGTCGTCGTCGACGGCAAGGTCGTCGCGCCGGCGAACGTCGACCTCGGTGACGTGCTCATCGACGCGCTGGTCAACGCCGGCGTCGAGGAGGTCAAGACCCGCTCGGTCCTGACCTGTGAGTCCGCGGTCGGCACCTGTGCCTTCTGCTACGGCCGTTCGCTGGCCACCGGCAAGCTGGTCGACATCGGTGAGGCGGTCGGCATCATCGCCGCCCAGTCCATCGGTGAGCCCGGCACCCAGCTGACGATGCGTACCTTCCACACCGGTGGTGTGGCCGGTGACGACATCACCCTGGGTCTGCCGCGTGTCGTCGAGCTCTTCGAGGCCCGTACGCCCAAGGGTGTCGCCCCGATCTCCGAGGCGGCCGGCCGCGTCCGGATCGAGGAGACCGAGAAGACCAAGAAGGTCATCGTCACGCCGGACGACGGCAGCGACGAGACGGCCTACGGCGTCTCCAAGCGCGCCCGTCTGCTGGTGGGCGAGGGCGACCACGTCCAGGTCGGCCAGCCGCTGACCGTGGGTGCGATCAACCCGCACGACGTGCTGCGGATCCTCGGCCAGCGCGCCGTCCAGGTCCACCTGGTCGGCGAGGTCCAGAAGGTCTACAACAGCCAGGGCGTGGCGATCCACGACAAGCACATCGAGATCATCATCCGGCAGATGCTGCGCCGCGTGACGATCATCGAGTCCGGCGACGCGGAGCTGCTGCCGGGCGAGCTGGTGGAGCGCACGAAGTTCGAGAGCGAGAACCGTCGCGTCGTGGCGGAAGGCGGCCACCCGGCCTCCGGCCGTCCGCAGCTGATGGGTATCACCAAGGCTTCGCTGGCGACGGAATCCTGGCTGTCGGCCGCCTCCTTCCAGGAGACGACCCGAGTCCTGACGGACGCGGCGATCAACGCCAAGTCCGACAGCCTCATCGGCCTCAAGGAGAACGTCATCATCGGTAAGCTCATCCCGGCCGGTACGGGCCTGTCCCGCTACCGCAACATCCGGGTCGAGCCCACCGAGGAGGCCAAGGCCGCGATGTACTCGGCCGTCGGTTACGACGACATCGACTACTCGCCCTTCGGCACCGGCTCCGGCCAGGCGGTCCCGCTGGAGGACTACGACTACGGCCCGTACAACCAGTAATCCTGGTCCGTACACCGTCCACAGGGCGGCCACCCTCCGGGGTGGCCGCCCTGCGGCATTGGGGGCCGTGCGGGGAACTTGTCCTCCCATCCCTGCGTCTGTGATGAGAAGATGGGGAGAACTGTCGAGCGGGGGGAGGGTCGCGACGTGGCATTCCAGCCGTGGCAGGGTGGACAGCCCGCGCAGCCGTGGAATCAGGTGCCTGCCATGCGTGCCTCGCACGCCGATCGTGAGCGGGCGGTCGATGTGCTCAAGGCGGGGTTCGCCGAGGGGCGGTTGTCGCAGAACGAGTACGAGCAGCGGCTGACCCGCGCCTACCAGGCGCAGACCCACACCGAGCTGCAGATGCTGGTCTCGGACCTGCCGATGGGGCCGGTGCCGCAGGCGCAGTTCGTCCCGCAGCGGCCGGTGCCGGCGACGTTCCTGCCGATGCAGATGCCGCCGCCGGTGACAACGAACAGCTCGGCGACGGGCGCGTTGGTCTGCGGCCTCATGACGCCGGTGACCTGGGGACTGACCGCGATCCCGGCGGTGATCCTGGGCCACAAGGCGCGCGCCGAGATCCGCCGCACCGGAGAGCGCGGGGACGGGCAGGCCCTCACGGGCCTGGTGCTGGGCTGGCTGGCGATCGGGGGCTGGACGCTGATGTTCCTGGTGTGGATCCTGCTCGCGGCGGTCAACCTCTGACCCGTGTTGCGGCGGCGTTGCGCCTTCTTCCGTACGGGCCGCTCGCGCACTACGGTGGCGGCAGCGCCGTGACGAGTCCGGCGTGTCCTTCGCGTGTGCATTTGTTTTGACCGCAGCCAATGCGGTAGGTACGCTCTGACCTTGTGCCTGGGGTGTCCCTGGGCTGCCGTGCGCGCAATCTCCCACGCCACCGGCCGGGAGGCCACCAGCACGGAAGCCGGGTCTCGACACCGCAATCTGCCGCCTTCCCGTTCCAGCGGGAATCGGACTGCAGTATTCGACACACCCGACCGCGTGGGTCGGGAGCGTTCCAGGTTAGCTTTACCGAGACTGGCACACAGAAACCGGAGAAACGGTGCCTACGATCCAGCAGCTGGTCCGCAAGGGCCGGCAGGACAAGGTCGAGAAGAACAAGACGCCCGCACTCGAGGGTTCCCCCCAGCGCCGCGGCGTCTGCACGCGTGTTTTCACCACCACCCCGAAGAAGCCGAACTCGGCCCTGCGTAAGGTCGCGCGTGTGCGTCTGACCAGCGGGATCGAGGTCACCGCTTACATTCCGGGTGAGGGCCACAACCTCCAGGAGCACTCGATCGTGCTCGTGCGTGGCGGCCGTGTGAAGGACCTGCCGGGTGTTCGGTACAAGATCATCCGCGGCTCCCTCGACACGCAGGGCGTCAAGAACCGCAAGCAGGCTCGCAGCCGCTACGGCGCCAAGAAGGAGAAGTAAGAATGCCTCGTAAGGGCCCCGCCCCGAAGCGCCCGGTCATCATCGACCCGGTCTACGGTTCTCCTCTGGTGACCTCCCTCATCAACAAGGTGCTGCTGAACGGAAAGCGCTCCACCGCTGAGCGCATCGTTTACGGCGCCATGGAGGGGCTGCGCGAGAAGACCGGCAACGACCCGGTCATCACCCTCAAGCGCGCGCTCGAGAACATCAAGCCGACCCTCGAGGTCAAGTCCCGCCGCGTCGGTGGCGCGACCTACCAGGTCCCGGTCGAGGTCAAGCCCGGCCGTGCCGCCACCCTCTCGCTCCGCTGGCTCGTGGGCTACTCGCGCGCCCGTCGCGAGAAGACCATGACCGAGCGCCTCATGAACGAACTGCTGGACGCCTCCAACGGCCTCGGCGCTTCGGTCAAGAAGCGTGAGGACACGCACAAGATGGCCGAGTCCAACAAGGCCTTCGCGCACTACCGCTGGTAGTCGCAACCCACATCGAGACCGAGAGAAGATTGAGCCACTATGGCTACCACTTCGCTTGACCTGGCCAAGGTCCGCAACATCGGGATCATGGCCCACATCGACGCGGGCAAGACGACCACCACCGAGCGGATCCTGTTCTACACCGGTGTCTCGTACAAGATCGGTGAGGTCCACGACGGCGCTGCCACGATGGACTGGATGGAGCAGGAGCAGGAGCGCGGCATCACGATCACGTCTGCCGCGACGACCTGCCACTGGCCGCTGGACAACGTCGACAACACCATCAACATCATCGACACCCCGGGCCACGTCGACTTCACCGTCGAGGTGGAGCGCTCGCTGCGCGTGCTCGACGGTGCGGTGACGGTGTTCGACGGTGTTGCCGGTGTGGAGCCCCAGTCCGAGACCGTTTGGCGTCAGGCGGACCGCTACGGCGTGCCGCGCATCTGCTTCGTCAACAAGCTCGACCGTACGGGTGCCGAGTTCCACCGCTGCGTCGACATGATCACGGACCGCCTCGGCGCGACCCCGATCGTGATGCAGCTGCCCATCGGTACCGAGATGGACTTCAAGGGCGTCGTCGACCTCGTCAAGATGAAGGCTCTCGTCTGGTCGGCCGAGGCCGCCAAGGGCGAGATGTACGACACCGTCGACATCCCGGACACGCACATCGAGGCCGCCGACGAATGGCGCGGCAAGCTCCTCGAGGTCGTCGCCGAGAACGACGAAGAGGTCATGGAGCTGTACCTGGAGGGCCAGGAGCCCACCGAGGAGCAGCTCTACGCGGCGATCCGCCGGATCACCATCGCCTCCGGCAAGGCCGAGAACACCACGGTCACCCCGGTGTTCTGCGGTACCGCGTTCAAGAACAAGGGCGTCCAGCCCCTGCTCGACGCGGTCGTGCGCTACCTCCCCTCCCCGCTTGACGTCGAGGCCATCGAGGGCCACGCCGTCAACGACCCGGAGGAGATCGTCAAGCGCAAGCCGTCCGAGGACGAGCCGCTGTCCGCCCTCGCGTTCAAGATTGCGAGCGACCCCCACCTGGGCAAGCTCACCTTCATCCGCGTGTACTCGGGTCGCCTTGAGGCCGGCTCGCAGGTGCAGAACTCGGTGAAGGGCAAGAAGGAGCGCATCGGCAAGATCTACCGGATGCACGCGAACAAGCGTGAGGAGATCGACTCGGTGGGTGCCGGTGACATCGTCGCCGTCATGGGTCTGAAGCAGACCACCACCGGTGAGACCCTCTGTGACTCCGCCAACCAGGTCATCCTGGAGTCGATGGAGTTCCCGGCCCCGGTCATCCAGGTCGCCATCGAGCCCAAGTCCAAGGGCGACCAGGAGAAGCTGGGTGTCGCCATCCAGCGCCTCGCCGAAGAGGACCCCTCGTTCCAGGTGCACACCGACGAGGAGACCGGCCAGACCATCATCGCGGGTATGGGCGAGCTGCACCTCGACGTGCTGGTCGACCGTATGAAGCGTGAGTTCCGGGTCGAGGCCAACGTCGGCAAGCCGCAGGTCGCCTACCGCGAGACCCTGCGCAAGGCGGTCGAGCGCCTGGACTACACGCACAAGAAGCAGACCGGTGGTTCCGGTCAGTTCGCGAAGGTCCAGATCGCTCTGGAGCCCCTCGAGGGCGACGGGTACGAGTTCGAGAACAAGGTCACCGGTGGCCGTATCCCGCGGGAGTACATCCCGTCCGTGGACGCGGGCTGCCAGGAGGCCATGGAGTTCGGTGTTCTCGCCGGCTACCCGCTGACCGGCGTCAAGGTCACGCTGCTCGACGGCGCGTTCCACGAGGTCGACTCGTCCGAGATGGCCTTCAAGATCGCCGGTTCGATGGCCTTCAAGGAGGCCGCCCGCAAGGCCTCCCCGGCCCTGCTCGAGCCGATGATGAAGGTCGAGGTCACCACGCCCGAGGACTACATGGGCGACGTGATCGGCGACATCAACTCCCGCCGTGGTCAGATCCAGTCCATGGAGGACCGCAGCGGCGCCAAGCTCGTCACGGGCCTGGTTCCGCTCTCGGAGATGTTCGGCTACGTCGGAGACCTCCGCAGCAAGACGTCGGGTCGCGCGAGCTACTCGATGCAGTTCGACTCCTACGCCGAGGTTCCCCGGAACGTCGCCGAGGAGATCATCGCGAAGGCCAAGGGCGAGTAACTCCGGTCCCGTAAGAACCGGAGCGCAACACGCTTTAGGCTTGACACCGTCTGAGGGGGGTAATCCCCGCAAACCGTGAGGATTGCCCCCGTCAGCCGGCACCCCAGCAAAGATCACCTGGCGCCGATGAGTAAGGCGTACAGAACCACTCCACAGGAGGACCCCAGTGGCGAAGGCGAAGTTCGAGCGGACTAAGCCGCACGTCAACATCGGCACCATCGGTCACATTGACCACGGTAAGACGACCCTCACGGCCGCCATTACCAAGGTGCTGCACGACGCGTACCCGGACCTGAACGAGGCCTCGGCCTTCGACCAGATCGACAAGGCTCCTGAGGAGCGCCAGCGCGGTATCACCATCTCCATCGCGCACGTCGAGTACCAGACCGAGTCGCGTCACTACGCGCACGTCGACTGCCCCGGTCACGCGGACTACATCAAGAACATGATCACCGGTGCGGCGCAGATGGACGGCGCCATCCTCGTGGTCGCCGCGACCGACGGCCCGATGCCGCAGACCAAGGAGCACGTGCTCCTGGCCCGCCAGGTCGGCGTTCCGTACATCGTTGTCGCCCTGAACAAGGCCGACATGGTCGACGACGAGGAGATCCTGGAGCTCGTCGAGCTCGAGGTCCGTGAGCTCCTCTCCGAGTACGAGTTCCCCGGCGACGACGTTCCCGTCGTCAAGGTCTCGGCGCTCAAGGCGCTCGAGGGCGACAAGGAGTGGGGCAACTCCGTCCTCGAGCTGATGAAGGCCGTCGACGAGTCGATCCCGCAGCCCGAGCGCGACGTCGACAAGCCGTTCCTGATGCCGATCGAGGACGTCTTCACGATCACCGGCCGTGGCACCGTTGTCACCGGTCGTATCGAGCGTGGTGTCCTCAAGGTCAACGAGACCGTCGACATCATCGGCATCAAGACCGAGAAGACCACCACCACGGTCACCGGCATCGAGATGTTCCGCAAGCTGCTCGACGAGGGCCAGGCCGGTGAGAACGTCGGTCTGCTGCTCCGTGGCATCAAGCGCGAGGACGTCGAGCGCGGCCAGGTCATCATCAAGCCGGGCTCGGTCACCCCGCACACCGAGTTCGAGGCGCAGGCCTACATCCTGTCCAAGGACGAGGGTGGCCGCCACACGCCGTTCTTCAACAACTACCGTCCGCAGTTCTACTTCCGTACCACGGACGTGACGGGCGTTGTGACCCTCCCCGAGGGCACCGAGATGGTCATGCCGGGCGACAACACCGAGATGTCGGTCAGCCTGATCCAGCCGGTCGCCATGGAGGAGGGCCTGAAGTTCGCCATCCGTGAGGGTGGCCGGACCGTCGGCGCCGGCCAGGTCACCAAGATCGTCAAGTAAGACGGTCCGCACGACCTGGTAGCTCTCCGGAGCACTCCAAGGAGCCCCGCTCACCGCAAGGTGGGCGGGGCTCCTTGACAGTTGGGGGTCGATTGGCCTTGGGTGCCGGGCGTATGGCACACTGTCCAGGTTGCTCGGTTGAGTGCCGATGCTGCGCGCCTCCCGCCGGGAGGACCGGAAGCGAGTCCCAGGTATTCGTCGTCCCTTTTCAGGGGCGGAAGTACGGGAATCTTCCGGGAAGCGCCAGCGGGGTGCCTCGGCCAGGCGCCCGGTGGGTGTCCTTCCCCCGCCTCCTCCTTCTTGAGGGATCTTCCGTGCGGAGATTTACGAGAAGGGGTGCGACACGCCCGACCGCGTGGGTCGGAGAAGGACGCGAACCTGCCGGGTCCCAGAGCGTTACGAGAGACAGGACTACGAAGTAGCCATGGCGGGACAGAAGATCCGCATCCGGCTCAAGGCCTACGACCACGAGGTCATCGACTCCTCGGCGAAGAAGATCGTCGAGACGGTGACCCGCACTGGTGCGTCGGTCGCGGGCCCGGTGCCGCTGCCCACTGAAAAGAACGTGTACTGCGTCATCAAGTCGCCGCACAAGTACAAGGACTCGCGCGAGCACTTCGAGATGCGCACGCACAAGCGCCTGATCGACATCCTCGACCCGACGCCGAAGACCGTTGACTCCCTGATGCGACTCGACCTCCCGGCCGGTGTCGACATCGAGATCAAGCTCTGAGGGTCGGTGATCTGAGAGATGGCTAAGCAGATCAAGGGCATCCTGGGCGAGAAGCTCGGTATGACGCAGGTGTGGGACGAGAACAACCGTGTTGTTCCGGTCACCGTCGTCAAGGCCGGGCCCTGTGTCGTTACCCAGGTGCGCACCAATGACCAGGACGGTTACGACTCCGTCCAGATCGCCTTCGGCGAGATCGACCCGCGCAAGGTGAACAAGCCCCTCAAGGGCCACTTCGCGAAGGCCGACGTCACCCCCCGCCGTCACCTCGTCGAGGTCCGTACTCCCGACGCCGGTGAGTACACCCTCGGCCAGGAGCTGACCGCTGAGACCTTCGAGTCCGGCGTCAAGGTGGACGTGACCGGCAAGAGCAAGGGCAAGGGCTTCGCCGGTGTCATGAAGCGTCACGGCTTCGGCGGCGGCAAGGCCTCGCACGGTGCCCACCGCGTGCACCGCAAGCCGGGCTCCATCGGTGGCTGCGCCACCCCGGGCCGCGTGTTCAAGGGCATGCGGATGGCCGGCCGTATGGGCAATGAGCGGGTCACCACCCAGAACCTGACCGTCCACGCCGTTGACGCGGAGAAGGGTCTGCTGCTCATCAAGGGCGCAGTTCCTGGTCCGAACGGCGGCCTCGTCCTGGTCCGTACCGCGGCCAAGGGGGCCTGAGGTAACCGATGAGCACCATTGACATCCTTTCGCCTGCTGGCGACAAGGCCGGGTCCGTCGAGCTCCCCGCGGAGATCTTCGACGCCAAGGTCAGCGTTCCGCTGATCCACCAGGTCGTTGTTGCGCAGCTGGCCGCGGCCCGTCAGGGCACGCACAAGACCAAGACTCGCGGCGAGGTCCGCGGCGGTGGCAAGAAGCCGTACCGCCAGAAGGGCACCGGCCGCGCGCGCCAGGGTTCGACCCGTGCGCCGCAGTTCGCCGGCGGTGGCGTCGTCCACGGCCCCGTGCCGCGTGACTACAGCCAGCGGACCCCGAAGAAGATGAAGGCCGCCGCCCTGCGCGGTGCCCTCACCGACCGGGCCCGCAACAGCCGCATCCACGTCGTTTCCGGCGTGGTCGAGGGCGCGGTTTCCACCAAGGCCGCCAAGGCTCTTCTCGGCAAGGTCAGCGAGCGCAAGAACGTGCTCCTGGTCGCCGAGCGCAGCGACGAGGCCGCGTGGCTGTCCGCCCGCAACCTGCCCCAGGTTCACATCCTGGAGCCGGGCCAGCTGAACACGTACGACGTGCTCGTCTCCGACGACGTGGTCTTCACCAAGGCCGCCTTCGAGTCCTTCGTGTCCGGCCCCAAGGCCAACGTTGAGACCGAAGGGAGCGACGCCTGATGACTGAGGCCGTCGTCACCAGCAAGACCTTCACGGACCCGCGTGACATTCTCGTCAAGCCGGTGGTTTCCGAGAAGAGCTACGCGCTGCTGGACGAGAACAAGTACACGTTCGTCGTCGACCCGCGTGCGAACAAGACCCAGATCAAGCAGGCCGTCGAGGCGGTCTTCTCGGTCAAGGTCACCGGGGTCAACACGATCAACCGGCAGGGCAAGCGCAAGCGCACCCGCACCGGTTACGGCAAGCGCGCCAACACCAAGCGCGCCATCGTGACCCTCGCCGAGGGCGACCGTATCGACATCTTCGGCGGCCCGGTCTCCTAACGGAGTCCGAGTCGTCCGGAATCGGACGAGGACTGAGAAATGGGTATCCGCAAGTACAAGCCGACGACCCCGGGCCGTCGTGGCTCCAGCGTCGCCGACTTTGTCGAGATCACGCGGTCCACGCCGGAGAAGTCGCTGGTCCGCCCGCTGCACAGCAAGGGCGGCCGTAACAACGCCGGTCGTGTGACCGTTCGCCACCAGGGCGGTGGCCACAAGCGCGCCTACCGCGTGATCGACTTCCGTCGTCACGACAAGGACGGCGTGCCGGCCAAGGTCGCGCACATCGAGTACGACCCGAACCGCACCGCGCGCATCGCGCTGCTGCACTACGCAGACGGCGAGAAGCGCTACATCATCGCGCCCCGTGGCCTGGCCCAGGGTGCTCGGATTGAGAACGGCCCTGGCGCCGACATCAAGCCGGGCAACAACCTGCCGCTGCGCCACATCCCCGTGGGTACGACGATCCACGCGATCGAGCTGCGTCCGGGCGGCGGTGCGAAGTTCGCCCGCTCGGCCGGTGCCTCCGTGCAGCTGCTGGCGAAGGAGGGCGCGATGGCCCACCTTCGTATGCCGTCCGGTGAGATCCGCCTGGTCGACGTGCGCTGCCGCGCCACCGTCGGCGAGGTCGGCAACGCCGAGCAGTCGAACATCAACTGGGGCAAGGCCGGCCGTATGCGCTGGAAGGGCGTCCGCCCGACCGTGCGTGGTGTCGTGATGAACCCGGTCGACCACCCGCACGGTGGTGGTGAGGGCAAGACCTCCGGTGGTCGCCACCCGGTCTCGCCCTGGGGCCAGAAGGAGGGTCGTACTCGCTCGCCGAAGAAGGCCAGCAACAAGTACATCGTCCGCCGCCGCAAGACGAACAAGAAGCGCTAGGAGCGGGTTTAGATGCCGCGCAGTCTCAAGAAGGGGCCCTTCGTCGACGACCACCTCGCCAAGAAGGTGGATGGTCAGAACGATGCTGGCACCAAGAACGTCATCAAGACCTGGTCCCGCCGCTCCATGATCGTCCCGGCCATGCTCGGCCACACGATCGCGGTGCACGACGGCCGCAAGCACGTCCCGGTGTTCGTCACCGAGTCGATGGTCGGCCACAAGCTCGGCGAGTTTGCGCCGACCCGCACCTTCCGCGGCCACGAGAAGGACGACCGCAAGTCGCGTCGTCGCTGATCGACCGGAGTGCGAAGACTATGACTGACACCGAAGGGACAACCATGGAAGCCAGGGCCCAGGCGCGGTACATCCGCGTCACGCCCATGAAGGCCCGCCGCGTGGTGGACCTTATCCGTGGCATGGATGCCACGGAGGCTCAGGCGGTCCTGCGTTTCGCCCCGCAGGCCGCGAGCGTGCCGGTGGGCAAGGTGCTGGACAGCGCCATTGCCAACGCCGCGCACAACTACGACCACACGGACGCCTCCACGCTGGTTATCAGCGAGGCGTACGTCGACGAGGGCCCGACCCTGAAGCGGTTCCGTCCGCGTGCTCAGGGCCGTGCCTACCGGATCCGCAAGCGGACCAGCCACATCACCGTGGTCGTCAGCAGCAAGGAAGGAACCCGGTAATGGGCCAGAAGGTAAACCCGCACGGGTTCCGGCTCGGCGTCACGACGGACTTCAAGTCCCGCTGGTACGCCGACAAGCTGTACAAGGACTACGTCAAGGAAGACGTCGCCATTCGTCGCATGATGACGAAGGGCATGGAGCGCGCCGGTATCTCCAAGGTGGAGATCGAGCGCACCCGTGAGCGCGTCCGCGTTGACATCCACACCGCTCGCCCGGGCATCGTCATCGGCCGCCGCGGCGCCGAGGCCGACCGCATCCGCGGTGAGCTCGAGAAGCTGACCGGCAAGCAGGTCCAGCTGAACATCCTCGAGGTCAAGAACCCCGAGACCGATGCTCAGCTGGTGGCCCAGGCCGTCGCCGAGCAGCTGTCCTCCCGCGTCTCCTTCCGTCGCGCCATGCGCAAGAGCATGCAGTCGACGATGAAGGCCGGCGCCAAGGGCATCAAGATCCAGTGCGGTGGCCGTCTCGGCGGCGCCGAGATGTCCCGCTCGGAGTTCTACCGCGAGGGCCGTGTGCCCCTGCACACCCTCCGTGCGAACGTCGACTACGGCTTCTTCGAGGCCAAGACCACCTTCGGCCGCATCGGCGTGAAGGTCTGGATCTACAAGGGCGACGTCAAGAACATCGCCGAGGTGCGCGCCGAGAACGCCGCCGCCCGTGCGGGCAACCGCCCGGCTCGCGGTGGCGGCAACGACCGCCCGCGTCGCGGTGGCGAGCGTGGCGGCCGCGGCGGCCGCAAGCCGCAGCAGCAGAGCGCCGCTGCCGAGGCCCCCAAGGCCGAGGCCGCTGCCGCTGCTCCGGCGGAGACCCCCGGAACGGAGGCCTGACCGACATGCTGATCCCTCGCAGGGTCAAGCACCGCAAGCAGCACCACCCGAAGCGCAACGGCATGGCCAAGGGTGGCACCGAGCTGGCCTTCGGTGAGTACGGAATCCAGGCCGTCACCCCGGCCTACGTGACGAACCGTCAGATCGAGTCCGCTCGTATCGCGATGACCCGTCACATCAAGCGTGGCGGCAAGGTCTGGATCAACATCTACCCGGACCGCCCGCTCACGAAGAAGCCTGCCGAGACCCGCATGGGTTCCGGTAAGGGTTCCCCGGAGTGGTGGGTCGCGAACGTCAAGCCCGGTCGGGTGATGTTCGAGCTGTCCTTCCCGAACGAGAAGGTTGCTAAGGAGGCGCTGACCCGCGCCGCCCACAAGCTTCCGATGAAGTGCCGCATCGTTCGGCGCGAGGCAGGTGAATCGTGATGTCGGCCGTTACCAAGGCGTCCGAGCTGCGCGAGCTGAACAACGAGGACCTCGTTGCGAAGCTCCGTGAGGCCAAGGAAGAGCTGTTCAACCTCCGCTTCCAGGCGGCGACCGGACAGCTCGAGAACCACGGCCGGCTGAAGGCCGTCCGCAAGGACATCGCCCGGATCTACACCCTGATGCGTGAGCGCGAGCTGGGCATCGAGACGGTGGAGAGCGCCTGATGAGCGAGAAGAATGTGACTGAGACGAACGAGCGCGGTTTCCGCAAGACCCGTGAGGGTCTCGTCGTCAGCGACAAGATGGACAAGACCGTCGTCGTCGCCGTCGAGGACCGTGTCAAGCACGCGCTGTACGGCAAGGTCATCCGCCGTACCAACAAGCTCAAGGCGCACGACGAGCAGAACGCTGCCGGTGTCGGCGACCGCGTCCTCCTGATGGAGACCCGGCCGCTGTCCGCCACCAAGCGCTGGCGCATCGTCGAGATCCTCGAGAAGGCCAAGTAATCCCTCCTAGGGGGACCCCCTAGGAACAGTTCCGCCAGGCTCGGCGAGAGGCGCGAAGTACTCGCGCTTCTCGCCGGGAACCGGCAGACATTCAGGAGATAGACGTGATCCAGCAGGAGTCGCGACTGCGTGTCGCCGACAACACTGGTGCGAAGGAGATCCTTTGCATCCGTGTTCTCGGTGGTTCCGGTCGCCGCTACGCGGGCATCGGTGACGTCATCGTCGCCACCGTCAAGGATGCGATCCCCGGTGGCAACGTGAAGAAGGGTGACGTCGTCAAGGCGGTCATCGTTCGCACCGTCAAGGAGCGCCGCCGTCCGGACGGCTCGTACATCCGCTTCGACGAGAACGCGGCCGTCATCCTCAAGAACGATGGCGACCCCCGCGGCACCCGCATCTTCGGCCCCGTGGGCCGGGAACTGCGCGAGAAGAAGTTCATGAAGATCATCTCGCTCGCGCCGGAGGTGCTGTAACCGATGAAGATCAAGAAGGGCGACCTGGTCCAGGTCATCACCGGTAAGGACAAGGGCAAGCAGGGCAAGGTCATCCAGGCCTTCCCCCGCGAGGACCGTGTTCTGGTCGAGGGTGTCAACCGGGTCAAGAAGCACACCAAGGCCGGACAGACCGCTCGTGGTTCGAAGACCGGCGGCATCGTGACCACCGAGGCCCCGATCCACGTGAGCAACGTTCAGCTCGTGGTGGAGAAGGACGGCAACAAGGTCGTCACCCGCGTCGGGTACCGCTTCGACGACGAGGGCAACAAGATCCGCGTTGCCAAGCGGACCGGTGAGGACATCTGATGACTGCCACCACCAACGCGCCGCGTCTCAAGACGCGCTACCGCGAAGAGATCGCCGGGAAGCTGAAGGACGAGTTCTCCTTCGAGAACGTCATGCAGATCCCCGGTCTGACCAAGATCGTGGTCAACATGGGTGTGGGCGACGCCGCCCGCGACTCCAAGCTGATCGAGGGCGCCATCCGCGACCTCACCACGATCACCGGCCAGAAGCCGGCCGTCACCAAGGCCCGTAAGTCCATCGCGCAGTTCAAGCTGCGTGAGGGCCAGCCGATCGGTGCCCACGTCACCCTCCGCGGTGACCGCATGTGGGAGTTCCTGGACCGTCTGCTGTCGCTCGCGCTCCCGCGCATCCGCGACTTCCGTGGTCTGTCCCCGAAGCAGTTCGACGGTCGGGGCAACTACACCTTCGGTCTCACGGAGCAGGTCATGTTCCACGAGATCGACCAGGACAAGATCGACCGTACCCGGGGTATGGACATCACCGTGGTCACCACGGCGACCAACGACGATGAGGGCCGCGCTCTCCTTCGTCACCTCGGCTTCCCGTTCAAGGAGGCGTGAGCGAGATGGCGAAGAAGGCTCTGATTGCCAAGGCTGCTCGCAAGCCGAAGTTCGGTGTGCGCGCGTACACCCGCTGCCAGCGCTGCGGCCGTCCGCACTCCGTGTACCGCAAGTTCGGCCTGTGCCGCGTGTGCCTTCGTGAGATGGCTCACCGTGGCGAGCTGCCGGGCGTGACCAAGAGCTCCTGGTAATCCCCCAGTTGGGATTCCCCGGAGACTCTCGGTAAGCAGTCGGTCGGCGGGCACCTGCCCCCTTTTCCCGTAGGGTAGAGGGGTTTGGGTGTCCCGCCGCCCGAGACCGACCGCGGGCCGAGCCCGCATAACGTCGCTTACTACGCCGTAGGTCCCCGCGCCGCACCCGTCCCGACCTTGATCGGGGAGAGGGATGGCGCACATAGGAAACCCCGGCGAGAGAGGCCGAAGGCCAATTCATGACCATGACTGACCCCATCGCAGACATGCTGACCCGTCTGCGGAACGCGAACTCGGCGTACCACGACACCGTCGTGATGCCGCACAGCAAGATCAAGTCGCACATCGCGGAGATCCTCCAGCAGGAGGGTTACATCACCGGCTGGCGCGTCGAGGACGCCGAGGTTGGCAAGAACCTCGTCCTCGAGCTGAAGTTCGGCCCGAACCGCGAGCGCTCGATCGCCGGCATCAAGCGGATCTCGAAGCCGGGCCTCCGGGTCTACGCAAAGTCCACCAACCTGCCGAAGGTCCTCGGCGGCCTGGGCGTGGCGATCATCTCCACGTCCCACGGTCTCCTGACCGGTCAGCAGGCCAGCAAGAAGGGCGTGGGTGGGGAAGTCCTCGCCTACGTCTGGTAACCCGGGAACGGAGGAAGAGCTAATGTCGCGCATTGGCAAGCTGCCCATCCAGGTTCCCGCTGGCGTGGACGTCACCATCGAGGGCCGCACGGTCAACGTGAAGGGTCCCAAGGGTTCCCTTTCGCACACCGTCGCGGCTCCCATCGAGGTCGCCAAGGGTGAGGACGGCGTCATCAACGTCACCCGCCCGAACGACGAGCGTCAGAACAAGGCCCTGCACGGCCTGTCCCGCACGCTGGTGGCGAACATGATCACCGGCGTGACCCAGGGGTACAGCAAGGCGCTCGAGATCAGCGGTGTCGGTTACCGCGTCCAGGCGAAGGGCTCCAACCTGGAGTTCTCCCTGGGCTACAGCCACCCGATCCTGATCGAGGCCCCCGAGGGCATCTCGTTCAAGGTCGAGTCCCCGACCAAGCTCAGCGTCGAGGGCATCGACAAGCAGAAGGTCGGCGAGGTGGCGGCGAACATCCGCAAGCTGCGCAAGCCTGACCCGTACAAGGCCAAGGGCGTCAAGTACGCCGGCGAGGTCATCCGCCGCAAGGTCGGAAAGGCTGGTAAGTAAGCCATGGCATACGGTGTGAAGATCGCTAAGGGCAACGCGTACAAGCGCGCCGCCGCCAAGCGTCGCCACATCCGCATCCGTAAGCGGATTTCGGGTACCCCGGAGCGTCCGCGTCTGGTCGTGACGCGGTCCAACCGCGGCATCACCGCTCAGGTCATCGACGACATCCAGGGTCACACCCTGGCGTCGGCGTCGAGCCTGGACGCGTCCATCCGTGGTGGCGAGGGCGACAAGAGCGCCCAGGCCCAGAAGGTCGGCGCCCTGGTTGCCGAGCGTGCCAAGGCCGCCGGTGTCGAGGCCGTCGTGTTCGACCGTGGTGGCAAGCAGTACGCCGGGCGGATTGCCGCTCTGGCCGACGCCGCCCGCGAAGCCGGGCTGAAGTTCTAAAGCCCCGGTTCCGGAGCTAGCGGACGTAACAGAGAGAGGTAAATCCAATGGCTGGACCCCAGCGCCGCGGCAGCGGTGCCGGTGGCGGCGAGCGGCGGGACCGGAAGGGTCGCGACGGTGGCGCTGCCGCCGAGAAGACCGCGTACGTTGAGCGCGTAGTCGCGATCAACCGCGTCGCCAAGGTTGTCAAGGGTGGTCGTCGCTTCAGCTTCACTGCGCTGGTCGTGGTGGGCGACGGTGACGGCACCGTGGGTGTCGGTTACGGCAAGGCCAAGGAAGTTCCGGCTGCCATCGCCAAGGGCGTGGAAGAGGCCAAGAAGAACTTCTTCAAGGTTCCCCGTATCCAGGGCACCATCCCGCACCCCATCCAGGGCGAGAAGGCCGCGGGCGTCGTCCTGCTCAAGCCGGCTTCCCCCGGTACCGGTGTGATCGCCGGTGGCCCCGTGCGCGCCGTCCTGGAGTGCGCGGGCATCCACGACGTGCTGAGCAAGTCGCTCGGTTCGTCGAACCCGATCAACATCGTGCACGCCACGGTGACCGCGCTTCAGGGCCTGCAGCGCCCCGAGGAGATCGCGGCCCGTCGTGGCCTGCCGCTGGAGGACGTGGCTCCCGCCGCTCTGCTGCGGGCGCGTGCAGGGGTGAGCGCGTAATGGCTCGCCTGGAGATCACGCAGACCAAGTCCTACATCGGCAGCAAGCAGAACCACCGCGACACGCTGCGTTCGCTCGGCCTGAAGCGGCTGGGTGACGTGGTTGTCAAGGAGGACCGTCCCGAGTTCCGCGGCATGGTGCACACCGTCCGCCACCTCGTGTCGGTCAAGGAGGTCGACTGACATGGCGGAGCAGAACCCGCTGAAGGTCCACAACCTCCGGCCCGCCCGGGCGCCAAGACCGCCAAGACCCGTGTCGGTCGTGGTGAGGCGTCCAAGGGTAAGACCGCCGGTCGTGGTACCAAGGGCACCAAGGCCCGTTACCAGGTTCCGGAGCGCTTCGAGGGTGGGCAGATGCCCCTCCACATGCGCCTCCCGAAGCTGAAGGGCTTCAAGAACCCCGCCCACAAGCAGTTCCAGGTCGTGAACCTGGACAAGCTGGCCGCGCTGTACCCGCAGGGTGGCGAGGTCACGGTGGCCGACCTGGTCGCCAAGGGCGCGGTGCGCAAGAACGAGCTCGTCAAGGTCCTGGGCCAGGGCGAGGTCTCCGTGGCGCTGCAGGTTTCGGTTGACGCCGTCTCCGGCTCCGCCAAGGAGAAGATCGCCGCCGCCGGCGGCACCGTCACCGAGCTCATCTGAGTTCGTTGGTTCAACTGACCGGGGATGCCCATCGATTGGGGCATCCCCGGTTGGTCGTTCCACGGGGGTACGGTCGCCGGTAAGGTGGCATGCACTGTTGTTTTCCGGGGCCAATGCCCCGGGCCCCCGCCGCGTGGGCCGCGCCCGCGCGGTTTCCGGCCGTTACGAATTCATCGATCCTCAAGACCGTTACCTCCCGCCCGCGGGGCGGGGGGCGCAGGAGGCACCGTGCTCACCGCGTTCGCCCGAGCGTTCAAGACGCCCGACCTGCGCAAGAAGCTGCTGTTCACGTTGGGCATCATCGTGCTCTACCGGATCGGAGCGCACGTCCCGGTCCCTGGGGTGAACTACGCGAACGTCGAGACCTGCATGAAGCAGGCCGGCGGCAACAGCGGGTTGTTCGCCCTGGTGAACATGTTCAGCGGTGGTGCGCTGCTGCAGATCACGATCTTCGCGCTGGGGATCATGCCGTACATCACGGCGAGCATCATCCTCCAGCTGCTGACCGTGGTCATCCCCAGGCTGGAGGCCCTCAAGAAAGAGGGGCAGTCGGGCCAGGGGAAGATCACCCAGTACACCCGCTACCTGACCGTGGCGCTCGCGGTCCTGCAGGGCACCGGCCTGGTGGCCACCGCCCGCAGCGGCGCGCTCTTCCAGAGCTGCCCGGTCGCCAGCGAGATCGTGCCCAGCGACTCGATCTTCACCACCATCACGATGGTCATCTGCATGACCGCCGGCACCTGCCTGATCATGTGGCTCGGTGAGCTCGTCACCGACCGCGGCATCGGCAACGGCATGTCCATCCTGATGTTCATCTCGATCGCCGCCGGCTTCCCGGGCGCCCTGTGGCAGATCAAGCTCACCGGCAAGCTCGCGGACGGCTGGATCGAGTTCTTCTCGGTGATCGCGGTGGGCCTGGCGATGGTCGCGCTGGTGGTCTTCGTCGAGCAGGCCCAGCGGCGCATCCCGGTGCAGTACGCGAAGCGGATGATCGGCCGCCGGTCCTATGGCGGTACGTCCACGTACATCCCGCTCAAGGTGAATCAGGCGGGTGTGATTCCCGTCATCTTCGCGTCGTCGCTGCTCTACATTCCAGCCCTGGTTGCACAGTTCAGCGGGTCGAAGGCGGGATGGGCGACCTGGATCGCCACCAACTTCACCAAGGGAAATCACCCAGTTTACATCGTTACGTACTTCCTGCTGATCGTCTTCTTCGCGTTCTTCTACGTCGCCATCAGCTTCAACCCCGAAGAAGTTGCCGACAACATGAAGAAGTATGGTGGCTTCATCCCGGGTATCCGGGCTGGTCGCCCGACGGCCGAGTACCTCAGCTACGTGCTCAATCGGATCACGTGGCCGGGCTCGCTGTACCTGGGGCTGATCGCGCTCGTACCAACAGTGGCGTTGGTGCTGTTCAACGCGAACCAGAACTTCCCGTTCGGCGGGACGAGCATCCTCATCATCGTGGGTGTGGGCCTGGAGACCGTGAAGCAGATTGAGAGCCAGCTTCAGCAGCGCAACTACGAAGGGTTCCTCCGCTGATGCGAATCGTCCTCGTCGGGCCCCCGGGGGCCGGCAAGGGTACGCAGGCTGCGTACCTTGCCAAGAACCTCGCGATCCCGCACATCTCCACGGGGGACCTGTTCCGGGCCAACATCAGCCAGGGCACCGACCTCGGCAAGAAGGCCAAGGCGTTCATGGACGCCGGTGAACTCGTCCCCGACGAGGTCACCATCGGCATGGCCCGCGACCGGATGAACCAGCCGGACGCCACCGGCGGCTTCCTGCTGGACGGCTTCCCCCGCAACGTCTCGCAGGCCGAGGCGCTCGACGAGGCCCTCAAGGAGGACGGCGTCACGCTCGACGCGGTCCTGGACCTGGAGGTCCCGGAGGAAGAGGTGGTCAAGCGCATCGCCGGCCGCCGCATCTGCCGCAACGACTCCAGCCACGTCTTCCACGTGTCCTACAGCGCGCCGAAGCAGGAAGGCGTCTGCGACGTCTGCGGCGGCGAGCTGTACCAGCGCGACGACGACAGCGAGGCGACCGTCCGCAAGCGGCTGGAGGTCTACCACACGCAGACCGAGCCGATCATCGACTACTACAAGGCCCAGGACCTGGTCGTGACCATCCCGGCACTCGGGAAGGTCGAAGAGGTCACGGAGCGCGCGATGGCCGCGCTCCAGGGCGGCAAGTAGCCGACAGCTTCGTACGGCCGCGGTGTCCAGCACGGGCACCGCGGCCGTACTGTTGGTCGGGTACGACGGACACAGCACGGACGGAAGGGCGTAAGCCGCGATGGTGGAGATCAAGACCCCCGAGCAGATCGCGAAGATGCGCGAGGCGGGGCTGGTGGTCGCCGCCATCCACGCCGCGACCCGGGAGGTCGCGGTGCCGGGCGCCACGACCAAGGACCTGGACGACGCGGCGCGCAAGGTGCTCGCGGAGCACGGCGCGAAGTCGAACTTCCTCGGCTACGGCGGCTTCCCGGCGACGATCTGCACCTCGGTGAACGACGTCGTGGTCCACGGCATCCCGGACACCGACACCGTCCTCGCGAACGGCGACATCATCTCCATCGACTGCGGCGCGATCGTCGACGGCTGGCACGGTGACGCCGCGTACACCGCGTTCGTCGGCTCCGGTCACTCCGCGGAGCTGATCGAGCTCAGCCGGGTCACCGAGGGCTCGATGTGGGCGGGCATCGCCGCGGTCGCCAAGGGCAACCGGCTGGTCGACATCTCCAAGGCGATCGAGGGCTACATCCGCCGCCAGCCCCGCCCGGCCGGCGGCAAGTACGGCATCGTCGAGGACTACGGCGGCCACGGCATCGGCTCGCAGATGCACATGGACCCGCACCTGCTGAACTACGTCGACCGCAAGCGCGGCCGCGGCCCCAAGCTGGTGCCCGGTTTCTGCATCGCGATCGAGCCGATGGTGAACCTCGGCACCCCGAAGACCCACGTCCTTGAAGACGACTGGACCGTGAAGTCGAACGACGGCAGCTGGTCCTCGCACTGGGAGCACTCGGTCGCGCTGACCGAGCAGGGCCCGCTCGTGCTGACCGCGCCCGACGGCGGCAAGGCCAGGCTCGCGGAGCTCGGGATCACCGCCGCGCCGGACCCGCTGGCGTAAGGATCACCCGGCATGGGCAATAATCCTGGATTCGTCTTTTCCCGGGCCCTGACGTAGACTGACGCGTCGGCTCTCGTGCATCCGTATGCCCGTAACGGGGTGTGGACGCATCGCAGGTGTTTCACCTGCGAATGACAGCCGCCAAAAGGTAGCCGATTCGAAGGGCGAAGCGTGGCCAAGAAGCAAGGTGCCATCGAAATCGAGGGCACCGTGATCGAGTCCCTCCCGAACGCGATGTTCAAGGTGGAGCTTCAGAACGGTCACAAGGTCCTCGCGCACATCAGCGGCAAGATGCGGATGCACTACATCCGTATCCTTCCGGATGACCGGGTCGTCGTGGAGCTCTCTCCCTACGACCTGACGCGTGGCCGGATCGTCTACCGCTACAAGTAGATCTTGTCGGCACCCCGCTCCCGTGGGGTGACGGCACTGACCCGGAGAACCTCACATCCCATGAAGGTCAAGCCGAGCGTCAAGAAGATCTGCGACAAGTGCAAGGTGATCCGCCGCCACGGCCGGGTCATGGTCATCTGCGACAACCTGCGCCACAAGCAGCGCCAGGGCTGACGCACGCCGACCACCTGCAATTTCGCAGTTCGCGCGACGCAAGCACCACACGTTCATACGCAGTCACCCGACCCCCCGCACCAGCGGCGTGGGGACGACACCCCCGGCTCGGAGGCCGGGGACCCGGCTCGTAATTCTGCAGAGTCTTACGGGAACGGTGCTGCGGAAGACCTCCGAATAGCCATCAGGAGCCACATCAATGGCACGCCTCGCAGGCGTTGATCTCCCGCGCGAAAAGCGTGTGGAGGTCGCCCTCACCTACGTCTTCGGTATCGGGCGGACGCTCTCGCAGCAGACCCTCGCCGCCACCGGCGTGAACCCGAACACCCGGGTCCGCGACCTGGCCGAGGAAGACCTCGTCAAGATCCGCGAGTACGTCGACAACAACCTCAAGACCGAGGGTGACCTCCGTCGCGAGATCCAGGCCGACATCCGCCGCAAGGTCGAGATCGGCTGCTACCAGGGTCTGCGTCACCGTCGCGGTCTGCCGGTGCACGGCCAGCGCACCAGCACGAACGCCCGTACCCGCAAGGGTCCGCGTCGCGCGATCGCCGGCAAGAAGAAGCCGGGCAAGAAGTAGTCCTCAGCAGGACGCTTACCAGCGGTCTTCGCTGTAGGACCGACCACCTCCACGGGAGATTTGAATGCCTCCGAAGGGCCGTACGGCCGGCGCCAAGAAGGTGCGCCGCAAGGAGAAGAAGAACGTCGCCCACGGGCACGCTCACATCAAGAGCACGTTCAACAACACGATCGTTTCGATCACCGACCCGACCGGGAACGTGATCTCTTGGGCCTCTGCCGGCCACGTCGGCTTCAAGGGCTCGCGCAAGTCCACCCCCTTCGCCGCGCAGATGGCCGCCGAGTCGGCCGCCCGCCGCGCGCAGGAGCACGGCATGCGCAAGGTTGACGTCTTCGTCAAGGGTCCCGGCTCCGGCCGTGAGACCGCGATCCGCTCGCTCCAGGCCACCGGCCTGGAGGTCGGCTCGATCCAGGACGTCACCCCCACCCCGCACAACGGATGCCGCCCGCCCAAGCGTCGCCGCGTCTGACCCACTGAAGTAGGAGACAACTAGACAATGGCGCGTTACACCGGGGCCGACTGCAAGCGTTGCCGTCGGGAGAAGCAGAAGCTCTTCCTCAAGGGGAGCAAGTGCGAGAGCGCGAAGTGCCCGATCGAGATCCGTCCTTACCCCCCGGGTGAGCACGGTCGCGGGCGCACCAAGGACAGCGAGTACCTGCTCCAGCTTCGTGAGAAGCAGAAGTGCAGCCGCATCTACGGTGTCCTTGAGAAGCAGTTCGTGAACTACTACAAGGAAGCGAACCAGAAGACCGGCAAGACCGGTGAGAACCTTCTGCGCATCCTTGAGACCCGCCTCGACAACGTGGTCTACCGGGCCGGCTTCGCCAAGTCCCGCGACCACGCCCGTCAGCTGGTCCGTCACGGACACATCGTCGTCAACGGCCGCAAGACCGACATCCCGTCGGCCCGCGTCGCCGTGAACGACATCATCGAGGTCCGCGAGGGCTCTCGGAACCTGACCCCCTTCGAGGTGGCCAAGGCCGAGGCCGGCGAGAAGACCGTTCCGGCGTGGCTGGAGGCGATCCCCTCGCAGCTGCGGATCCTCGTGCACAGCCTGCCCGAGCGCCAGGTGATCGACACCCAGGTGCAGGAGCAGCTGATCGTCGAGCTCTACTCGAAGTAAGGCTCGTCGGCCCCCGTCACGTCGGGGGCCGGTGGGTGTGGGCGGTACGGGGCCTTGTGCGTCGTACCGCCCGTACCCTTGTCAGTACAGCGGGCGTCAAATAGCGGGCGCCCACGACTGAAGGACCAAAAACATGCTGATCGCTCAGCGTCCCTCCCTGACCGAAGAGGTCGTCGACGAATACCGCTCCCGGTTCGTGATCGAGCCGCTGGAGCCGGGCTTCGGCTACACCCTCGGCAACTCCCTGCGTCGTACGCTCCTCTCCTCGATCCCGGGTGCGGCGGTCACGTCCATCCGCATCGACGGCGTTCTGCACGAGTTCACCACCGTGCCGGGCGTCAAGGAGGACGTCACCGACCTCATCCTCAACATCAAGCAGCTGGTCGTCTCCTCCGAGCACGACGAGCCGGTCGTGATGTACCTGCGCAAGCAGGGCCCGGGCCTCGTGACCGCCGCGGACATCGCGCCGCCGGCCGGTGTCGAGGTGCACAACCCCGACCTGGTCCTCGCCACGCTCAACGGCAAGGGCAAGCTGGAGATGGAGCTGACCGTCGAGCGCGGTCGCGGCTACGTCTCCGCCGTGCAGAACAAGCAGGTGGGCCAGGAGATCGGCCGCATCCCGGTCGACTCCATCTACAGCCCGGTGCTCAAGGTCACGTACAAGGTCGAGGCGACCCGTGTCGAGCAGCGCACCGACTTCGACAAGCTGATCGTCGACGTCGAGACCAAGCAGGCGATGCGTCCCCGTGACGCCATGGCCTCCGCCGGTAAGACCCTGGTCGAGCTGTTCGGTCTCGCCCGCGAGCTGAACATCGACGCCGAGGGCATCGACATGGGCCCGTCCCCCACGGACGCCGCCCTGGCCGCCGACCTGGCGCTGCCGATCGAGGAGCTGGAGCTCACCGTCCGCTCCTACAACTGCCTCAAGCGCGAGGGCATCCACTCCGTGGGTGAGCTCGTCGCCCGCTCCGAGGCGGACCTGCTGGACATCCGCAACTTCGGTGCGAAGTCCATCGACGAGGTCAAGGCGAAGCTGGCCGGCATGGGCCTGGCCCTCAAGGACAGCCCGCCCGGATTCGACCCGACCGCCGCTGCCGACGCCTTCGGCGCCGACGACGACGCGGACGCCGGGTTCGTGGAGACCGAGCAGTACTGAGTTCGACCGGCAGGGGTCCGGGAGCCTTTCCCGGGCCCTTGCCGTGTGCATCTTCCACGGGGCGGCCGCCTCGTGGGAACTGACACCGGTACCTGATACGGCCGGTGCAGCAATGAAGGAGATACACCATGCCGAAGCCCGCCAAGGGTGCCCGTCTGGGCGGCAGCGCTGCGCACGAGCGTGCCATGCTGCGCAACCTGGCCACCAACCTCTTCGAGCACGGCCGCATCACGACGACCGAGGCCAAGGCCCGCCGTCTGCGTCCGTACGCGGAGCGTCTGGTGACCAAGGCGAAGAAGGGCGACCTTCACAACCGCCGTCAGGTCATGCAGCTGATCTCGGACAAGAGCGTCGTGCACACGCTCTTCACGGAGATCGCGCCGCGGTTCGCGGAGCGTCCGGGTGGCTACACCCGTATCACCAAGATCGGCAACCGTCGTGGCGACAACGCCCCGATGGCCGTCATCGAGCTGGTCGAGGGCGAGATCGCCAAGAAGGCGACCGTCGCCGAGGCCGAGGCCGCGACCAAGCGCGCGGTGAAGGAAGCCGATGAGGCCGCGGCGACCGAGGCTCCGGCCGAGGCGCCCGCCGAGGAGTCCAAGGACGCCTGAGGTTGACCTCGCGTGAAGCGGGTCCGTCCGAGAGGGCGGGCCCGCTTTCGCGTCTTTCCCAAGGGATCTGCCCTGAGAGGATCTCCCCGTGAGTGACGAAGTACGGCCCGGACACGTCCGCATCCGCCTCGACCTGTCCTACGACGGGTCCGCCTTCCACGGCTGGGCCAAGCAGGCCGGCGGCCGGCGCACCGTGCAGGCCGAGATCGAGGACGCCCTGCGCACCGTGACGCGGTCCGGGGACACGACGTACGAGCTGACGGTGGCCGGCCGGACGGACGCCGGGGTGCACGCGCGGGCCAGGTGGCGCACGTCGACCTGCCCGGGGAGCTGTGGGCGGAGCACCGGGAGAAGCTGCTGAAGCGGCTCGCCGGGCGACTTCCCAAGGACGTACGGATCTGGCGCGTCACCGAGGCCCCCGAGGGCTTCAACGCGCGCTTCTCGGCGGTCTGGCGGCGCTACGCCTACCGCGTCACCGACAACCCCGGCGGCGTCGACCCGCTGCTGCGCGGGCACGTCCTGTGGCACGACTGGCCGCTCGACGTGGACGCCATGAACGAGGCGGCCCGGCGGCTGCTCGGGGAGCACGACTTCGCGGCGTACTGCAAGAAGCGCGAGGGCGCGACGACCATCCGTACGCTGCAGGACCTGAGCCTGGTGCGGGGCGACGACGGGATCATCACCGCCACGGTGCGGGCCGACGCCTTCTGCCACAACATGGTGCGCTCGCTGATCGGGGCGCTGCTGTTCGTGGGGACGGGCACCGGCCGGCGGACTGGCCGGGGAAGGTACTCGCGGCCGGCATACGCGACTCGGCCGTGCACGTGGTCCGGCCGCACGGGCTGACGCTCGAAGAGGTCGGGTATCCGGCGGACGAGCTGCTCGCGGCCCGCAACAAGGAGGCCCGGAACAAGCGGGCGCTGCCGGCGGGCGGCTGCTGCTGAGCCGCCCGCCGGGGAGCCGGCCGGTCAGGAGGACTGGCCGGCCTTCTTCTGGGCTTCCTTCAGCTGGCGTTCGGCGGCCTTGGCGGCCTGGTCCTTGCCGCGCTGGGTGATCTGGGTGAACGCGTAGGAGCCGCCGTCCCGGGCGATCTGCCGGGCCTTGGTCTCCGAGGCGGTGACGTCCTTGCCGTTGAGGTAGCCGGCGATGGTGAAGTAGGCGTAGCGGCCGGTGGCGTTGGTGGCCATCCGGCACTTGTGGCCCTGGCAGAAGTCCGAGGGGACGCCTCCGCCGGGCAGCGGCATGAGGTTGGTCCGGTTCTCGTTCATGACCTTGGTCGCCTTGGCGGGCGAGTCGAAGACCGCGATGCCGATGGTGACCGCCACCCCGCCCTTGGCGTAGGTGGCGCGCAGCAGCTGCTTGCAGCCGTTGTGGGACAGCGAGGAGACCAGCGCGCCCTGGGCGCCGGCGGTGCAGTCCTTGGTCGAGGCGGTGCTGGTGCGCGGGTAGCTGTGCTCGCCGATGACCATGGTCTTCTGCGGGAAGAGCGTGGCCGGGGTGAGCGGCGCGGTGTCCTTCTTGGGGTCGGAGATGTAGTCCTGCGGGTTGGGCGGCGGCGGGACGGAGACGTCCGGGAAGGACGGCTTGTCGTCCGGGACCGCGGCCTGGCCGGAGGAGGTGGGCGCGGCGGTCGCCTTGCCGCCGGGCGAGTCGCCGCCGGCCATCACCGCGGCGGCGACGATGCCGGCCACCGCGACGGTCGCCAGTGCTCCGCCGCCGATCCACATCCACCGTTTGCGGCGGGACTGCGCCTCGCTCTCCTCGGCGAGCGCGTCCCAGTCCGGCGTGGACGAGAAAGATCCCCCGGGGCCGTCGAAGGGCCCGCCTTGCCCAAAACTCATGGCGCGCATCCTAATGGGGTTGGTGGAACGCTTATAGGCCGGTCACAATCCGGACCATGGGACATCTGGAAGCAGGGCACCTGGAGTACTACCTGCCGGACGGGAGGGTCCTGCTGGGGGACGTGTCCTTCCGGGTGGCGGAGGGCGCGACGGTCGCGCTGGTCGGGGCCAACGGCGCGGGCAAGACGACGCTGCTGCGGCTGCTCGCGGGGGAGCTGGCGCCGCACGGCGGATCGGTGACGGTCAGCGGCGGACTGGGCGTGATGCCGCAGTTCGTCGGCTCGGTGCGGGACGACCGGACGGTGCGGGACCTGCTGGTGTCGGTTGCCCAGCCGCGGATCCGGGAGGCGGCCGCGGCGGTGGACGCCGCGGAGCTGGCGCTCATGACCGAGGACGACGAGGCCGCGCAGATGGCGTACGCGCAGGCACTGAGTGACTGGGCCGAGGCGCGGGGTTACGAGGCCGAGACGGTCTGGGACATGTGCACGACGGCCGCGCTCGGCGTCCCGTACGAGAAGGCGCAGTGGCGCCAGGTGCGCACGCTGAGCGGGGGAGCAGAAGCGGCTGGTGCTGGAGTCGCTGCTGCGCGGCACGGACGAGGTGCTGCTGCTGGACGAGCCGGACAACTATCTGGACGTGCCGGGCAAGCGCTGGCTGGAGGAGCAGCTGCGGCAGACCCGCAAGACGGTGCTGTTCGTCTCGCACGACCGGGAGCTGCTGGCCCGCTCCGCGGAGAAGATCGTCAGCGTCGAGCCGGGCCCGGCGGGCTCGGACGTGTGGGTGCACGGCGGCGGCTTCGGTACGTACCACGAGGCGCGCCGGGAGCGTTTCGCGCGCTTCGAGGAGCTGCGGCGGCGCTGGGACGAGAAGCACGCCCAGCTGAAGAAGCTGGTGGTCAATCTGCGGCAGGCGGCCGCGGTGAGCCATGAGATGGCCTCGCGCTACGCGGCGGCGCAGACCCGGCTGCGGAAGTTCGAGGAGGCCGGCCCGCCGCCGGAGCCGCCGCGGGAGCAGGACATCACGATGCGGCTGCGCGGCGGCCGCACCGGCGTCCGGGCGGTGACCTGCGCGGATCTGGAGCTGACCGGTCTGATGAAGCCGTTCTCGCTGGAGGTCTTCTACGGCGAGCGGGTCGCGGTGCTGGGCTCCAACGGCTCCGGCAAGTCGCACTTCCTGCGCCTGCTGGCCGGAGATGCCGATGATCCGGTGGCCCACACGGGCGTCTGGAAGCTGGGCGCCCGGGTCGTCCCCGGCCACTTCGCCCAGACCCACGCCCACCCCGAGCTGCGGGGCCGCACCCTGCTCGACATCCTCTGGACCGAGCACGCCAGGGACAAGGGCCAGGCGATGTCCGCCCTGCGTCGCTACGAGCTGGAGAAGCAGGCCGAGCAGCCCTTCGACCGCCTCTCCGGCGGCCAGCAGGCCCGCTTCCAGATCCTGCTCCTGGAGCTGTCGGGCACCACGGCCCTGCTCCTGGACGAGCCGACCGACAACCTGGACCTGGAATCGGCGGAGGCGCTGCAGGAGGGCCTGGAGTCGTACGAGGGGACGGTTCTGGCGGTCACCCATGATCGCTGGTTCGCGCGTTCCTTCGACCGGTTCCTGGTGTTCGGGTCGGACGGAGTGGTGCGGGAGACGGCGGAGCCGGTGTGGGACGAGCGGAGGGTCGAGCGGAAGCGGTAGGAGGGGCCGCACCGGCCGCGGGAGAGCGGGCCCGCGGGCCGGTGCGGGGGGCGTTTTGACCGCGCTGGGGACGGCCCGGTATTCTGCTGGTTCGTTATGCGTATTGGCTTGCTCTATCTCACGTGAGGGGCCCTTACGCCGGTCCACCGGACCGATCACCAGCGGCGGACGAACGGGTTGCGTCACCCGTAGTGCCGCCCTGCTGCGTGATCGATCGTGGTGACCAGTACAGGACCCACCCCCGAGTCCTCACGGCCCGGGGGTCCCATCACTGAAGAAGCGAAGGCTACGACCGTGCGTACGTTCAGCCCCAAGCCCGGCGATGTCCAGCGCCAGTGGCACATCATTGACGCGCAGGACGTTGTCCTGGGCCGTCTGGCCAGCCAGGCCGCGTCCCTCCTGCGGGGTAAGCACAAGCCGGTGTATGCACCGCACGTTGACACCGGTGACTTCGTCATCATCATCAACGCCGACAAGGTGCACCTGTCCGGCAACAAGAAGACCCAGAAGATGGCCTACCGTCACTCCGGCTTCCCGGGTGGTCTGCGCTCCGTCCGTTACGACGAGCTGCTCGCCAAGAACCCCGAGAAGGCCGTCGAGAAGGCCATCAAGGGCATGCTCCCCAAGAACACCCTCGGCCGTCAGATGCTCTCGAAGCTGAAGGTCTACGCGGGCGCCGAGCACCCGCACGCTGCGCAGCAGCCGGTGCCGTTCGAGATCACCCAGGTCGCGCAGTAAGTCCGGCCACCCCCTAAGACGACAGAGAATTCTTAAGGAGCATCGTGGCTGAGACCACCCCCGAGACCCCGCTGGACGAGGTCGAGGAGTACACCACCGAGACCGAGGTCGTGGAGTCGGAGTACACCTCCGAGTCCCTCGCGTCCCGCTTCGGCGACCCGCAGCCGGCCGCCGGCCTGGGCCGTCGCAAGAACGCCATCGCCCGCGTCCGGATCGTTCCGGGCTCCGGCCAGTGGAAGATCAACGGCCGCACCCTTGAGGGCTACTTCCCGAACAAGGTGCACCAGCAGGAAGTCAACGAGCCCTTCAAGGTGCTCGAGCTCGACAACCGCTACGACGTCATCGCCCGCATCTCCGGCGGCGGCATCTCCGGCCAGGCCGGTGCGCTGCGCCTGGGCGTGGCCCGTGCGCTGAACGAGGCGGACATCGAGAACAACCGCCCCGCGCTGAAGAAGGCCGGGTTCCTCAAGCGTGACGACCGTGCGGTCGAGCGCAAGAAGGCCGGTCTGAAGAAGGCCCGCAAGGCGCCGCAGTACAGCAAGCGCTAATCACGCGCTGCATCATGCAGCTCGTGGCGTACGCCCCGGTGGCACTTCCCGTGCTGCCGGGGCGTTCGGCTATCCGGGACCGGGCGGCGTAGATCCCCGTCCAGGGGCGTATACCTGGACGTGACGCTCTGGTCCAAGCTCAGAAACTCGGAGGACACCAGTGGGACGACTCTTCGGCACGGACGGTGTGCGCGGCGTCGCCAATGCGGACCTGACGGCGGAGCTGGCGCTCGGTCTGTCGGTCGCTGCGGCGCATGTGCTTGCGGAAGCGGGCACATTCGAGGGTCACCGGCCGGTGGCCGTGGTCGGGCGGGATCCGCGGGCGTCGGGGGAGTTCCTGGAGGCGGCGGTGGTGGCCGGGCTGGCCAGCGCCGGGGTGGACGTGCTGCGGGTGGGCGTGCTGCCGACCCCGGCGGTGGCGTACCTGACCGGCTCGCTGGGCGCGGACCTGGGCGTGATGCTCTCCGCCAGCCACAACCCGATGCCCGACAACGGCATCAAGTTCTTCGCCCGTGGCGGCCACAAGCTCGCCGACGAGCTGGAGGACCGGATCGAGGAGACCTACCGCGCGCACAGCTCCGGTGAGCCGTGGGAGCGGCCGACCGGCGGCGGCGTGGGCCGGGTCACCGTCTACGACGCGGGCTTCGACAACTACGTTGCGCACCTGGTCGGCGTCCTGCCGAACCGGCTGGACGGGCTGAAGGTCGTCATCGACGGTGCGCACGGCGCGGCGGCGCGGGTCTCGCCCGAGGCGTTCGCCCGGGCCGGCGCCGAGGTCGTCACCCTCGGCACCGACCCCGACGGCCTGAACATCAACGACGGCTGCGGCTCCACCCACCTCGCGCAGCTGCGCGCGGCCGTCGTCGAGCACGGCGCCGATCTCGGTGTCGCCCACGACGGGGACGCGGACCGCTGCCTGGCCGTGGACCGCGAGGGCAACGAGGTCGACGGGGACCAGATCCTGTCCGTGCTGGCGCTCGGCATGCGGGAGGCCGGGGCGCTGCGGAAGAACACCGTGGTCGCCACCGTCATGTCCAACCTGGGCTTCAAGCTGGCCATGGAGCGCGAGGGCATCGACCTCGTGCAGACCGCGGTCGGCGACCGGTACGTCCTGGAGGAGATGAAGGCCCACGGCTTCGCGCTGGGCGGCGAGCAGTCCGGGCACGTCATCGTGCTGGACCACGCCACCACCGGCGACGGCACGCTGACCGGGCTGATGCTGGCGGCCCGGGTCGCGGCGACCGGCCGTACGCTCGGGGAGCTGGCGGGCGTCATGGAGCGGCTGCCGCAGGTCCTGGTCAACGTTCCCGACGTGGACAGGTCGCGGGTGGCCTCCTCGCCCGAGCTGACCCAGGCGGTCGCCGAGGCCGAGCGGGAGCTGGGCGCCACCGGGCGGGTGCTGCTGCGGCCGTCCGGCACCGAGCCGCTGGTCCGGGTGATGGTGGAGGCCGCGGACGAGGAGCAGGCGCGGGCGGTGGCCGGCCGGCTCGCGGACGCGGTCAAGTCCGCGCTGGGATAAGCCTTTTGGGCCCCGCCCGCCGGGCGCGCCGTCAGTGGCGCGGCCGGCGGGCGGGGCCCGTGCCGTGCCGGGCCCACAGCAGTTTCTGGGCGACCAGGGTCAGGGTGCCGGCCACGATGATGCCCGCCAGGTTCAGCAGCAGCTGCTCCATGGAGTGCCAGGCCTGGCCGTACGCCCCGTAGGCGAGTGCGACCGCGGCGTTGGCGGCGGCCGGGACGGTCGTCACGGAGATCGCCACTCCTACCAGGGCGCCCGATTTCGCGGACGTCAGGGAGAGCACCCCGGCTATCCCGGCCAGCACGGCGACGACGAACGAGAACCAGTCCGGCCGGTAGATGAAGTTCGTGTTGGGCCGCTCCGCCGCCAGCGCCCCGGCGTGGAACAGGCCCATCGCGTCCATGAAGAGGCTGAAGCCCACCGTCAGGACCATGGCCGCGGCGAAGCCGACGACCAGCGCCGTCACCGAGCGCCAGGCCAGCCGCGGCGCCCGCTGCACCAGCGCGGTGCAGATACCGGCCAGCGGGCCGAACTCCGGGCCCACCGCCATCGCGCCGACGATCAGGATCGCGTTGTCGAGGACCACACCGCAGGCCGCGATCATCGTGGCGACCGTCAGGAACGCCAGGTAGGTGGCGGAGAGCGTGGACTCCTCGTGGGTGGCATCGGTCAGCGACTCCCACAGCACCGCGTCGGCACCCTCGCCGGGCGCCTCCTCCTCGGCCCGTTCGGCCCGTACGGACAGCGACAGGTCGATGTTCTCGATCGCGATCGAGCCGTCCTTGTGCAGGCCCAGCGCCCGCAGTTCGGCCAGCAGTCCGTCGGCGGCCTCCCGGGCGACGTCGCACAGCACCACATCGCCCCGCGGGTCCCGGGCGGCCCCGGCCAGCACCGCCACATGGGCCGTTCCGACCGTCGCCTCCAGCAGCTCCAGGGCCGCGTCCGTACGGTCCGCCGGGACGATCATTCGCAGATGCAGCACGGTCCGCGCACCTTCCTACAGCTTGCGCAGCGACAGCCGCTGCACCTTGTGGTCCGGGCCCTTGCGCAGGACCAGGCTGGCGCGGCCGCGGGTGGGGGCCACGTTCTGCTGCAGGTTGGGCTTGTTGATGGTGCGCCACATCATGCGGGCGTAGTCGAGGGCCTCCGCCTCCGAGACCTGGGTGTACTTGCGGAAGTACGAGAACGGGTTCTGGAAGGCGGTCTCGCGCAGTTTGCGGAACCGGCCGAGGTACCACTGCTCGATGTCCTCGGTACGGGCGTCGACGTACACGGAGAAGTCGAAGAAGTCGGCCAGACCGAGGCGGGTGCGCCCGTCCTTGCCGGGCAGCGCCGGCTGCAGGACGTTGAGGCCCTCGACGATGAGGATGTCCGGGCGGTGCACGGTGAGCCGCTCGCCGGGCACGATGTCGTAGATCAGGTGCGAGTAGACCGGTGCGGTGACCTCCGCCTTGCCGGACTTCACGTCGGCGACGAATCGGGTCAGCGCGCGGCGGTCGTAGGACTCCGGGAATCCCTTGCGGGACATCAGGCCGCGCCGGTGCAGCTCGGCGTTGGGGAACAGGAACCCGTCGGTGGTGACCAGTTCGACCCGCGGATGCTCCGGCCAGCGGGCGAGCAGCGCCTGCAACAGCCGCGCGGTGGTCGACTTGCCGACCGCGACGCTGCCGGCGACCCCTATGACGAACGGGGTGCCGGGCTGGGAGCCGTGGCCGTCGCCGGCGTCGCCCAGGAAGGTGTTCAGCGCGCCGCGCAGGTTGCTGGTCGCGCCGACGTAGAGGTTCAGCAGCCGGGACAGCGGGAGGTAGACGTCGCGGACCTCGTCCAGGTCGATGACGTCGCCCAGGCCGCGCAGCCGTTCCACCTCTTCGGCGGTCAGGGGCAGCGGGGTCTTCTCCCTGAGGGCGCTCCACTGGGCGCGCGTCAGATCGACGTAGGGGGAGCTGTCGGCGCGGCGGCGCGCGGGCGGATCGGTCGTCAGGGCCACGCGCCCATTGTGCGCAGCCGTCACACGCCGTTCATGCCGGGGTGTCCTACGCCACCCGGCCCGGGGTGTGGCCTTCGCCACCTGCAGGCCTGTACCGGACGCATGTGGCCCGGTACGGTCGGCACGGGGGCGGCCCGCGATCCGGGCCGCGAAGAAGACACAGGGGGGTGGCTGTGCGCACGCGCAAGCCAGCACTGCCGGGACTGCGGTACCGGCGCAGGAAGAACGGAACGGACGGCACGGCGACGGACCTCTTCGTCGCCCGGGTGCACGCCGAACTCGCCGAGGAGTTGCCGGACGAGGAT
Source organism: Streptomyces endophytica (assembly GCF_026153355.1). Taxonomy (GTDB): domain Bacteria; phylum Actinomycetota; class Actinomycetes; order Streptomycetales; family Streptomycetaceae; genus Streptomyces; species Streptomyces endophytica. Next base: position 2,517,819 of record NZ_CP110636.1, read on the forward strand.
CTGGGCGAGGACCTCGCCGACTTCCTGGAGCGGTACGAGCCGGCCGGCGGGCCCGGCGCCGACGCGGAGGCCGACGAGGAGTTCCTGGAGACGGTGCGGGAGGCGCACCACCGGATAGCGCGCGGGTATTGAGCAGGCCGCGTCGTAGGCTGCCTCCATGTGCGGAATCGTGGGTTATGTGGGCGGGCAGAGCGCCCTGGACGTCGTCCTGGCCGGGCTGAAGCGGCTGGAGTACCGCGGCTACGACTCGGCGGGCGTCGCCGTGCTGGCCGACGGCGGGCTGGCCGCGGCCAAGAAGGCCGGCAAACTCGCCAACCTGGAGAAGGAGCTGGCGGACCGTCCGCTGCCGGCCGGCGCCACCGCCATCGGGCACACCCGGTGGGCCACCCACGGCGGGCCCACCGACGAGAACGCCCACCCGCACCTGGACAACGCCGGGCGGGTCTCGGTGGTGCACAACGGCATCATCGAGAACTTCGCCGCGCTGCGCACCGAACTCGCCGAGCGCGGCCACACCTTGGCGTCCGAGACGGACACCGAGGTCGTGGCGCATCTGCTCGCCGAGTCCTACTCCTCGTGCGGTGAGCTGGCCGAGGCGATGCGGCAGGTGTGCCGGCGGCTGGAGGGCGCGTTCACGCTGGTCGCGGTGCACGCCGACGAGCCCGACGTGGTCGTCGGGGCGCGCCGCAACTCCCCGCTGGTGGTGGGCGTCGGCGACGGCGAGGCCTTCCTCGCCTCGGACGTCGCGGCGTTCATCGCGCACACCCGCGAGGCGATCGAGCTGGGCCAGGACCAGGTCGTCGAGGCCCGCCGGGACGGGGTGACGGTCACCGACTTCGACGGTGCGCCGGCGGACGTCCGCGAGTACCACGTCGACTGGGACGCCTCGGCCGCCGAGAAGGGCGGCTACGACTACTTCATGCTCAAGGAGATCGCCGAGCAGCCCAAGGCCGTCGCGGACACCCTGCTGGGCCGGATCGACGCCTCGGGGGTGCTGTCCCTGGACGAGGTGCGGATCCCGCCGGAGGTGCTGCGCGAGGTCGACAAGGTCGTCATCGTCGCGTGCGGGACGGCGTACCACGCCGGCATGATCGCCAAGTACGCGATCGAGCACTGGACCCGCATCCCCTGCGAGACCGAGCTGGCCAGCGAGTTCCGCTACCGCGACCCGATCCTGGACCGGCGCACGCTGGTGATCGCGATCAGCCAGTCCGGCGAGACCATGGACACCCTGATGGCCCTCCGGCACGCCCGTGAACAGGGCGCGAAGGTGCTGGCCATCTGCAACACCAACGGCTCGACGATCCCCCGCGAGTCGGACGCGGTGCTCTACACGCACGCCGGCCCCGAGGTCGCGGTGGCGTCCACGAAGGCGTTCCTGACCCAGCTGGTCGCCTGCTACCTGGTCGCGTTGTACGTCGCGCAGGTGCGGGGCACGAAGTGGGGCGACGAGATCCGGGCGGTGGTGCGCGAACTGGCCGCCATCGGCACCCAGGTCGAGCAGGTGCTCGGCACGATGGAGCCGGTCCGGGAGCTGGCCCGCAGCCTCGCCGACAAGAACACCGTGCTGTTCCTCGGCCGGCACGTGGGCTACCCGGTGGCACTGGAGGGCGCGCTCAAGCTCAAGGAGCTGGCGTACATGCACGCCGAGGGGTTCGCGGCCGGTGAGCTCAAGCACGGCCCGATCGCGCTGATCGAGGACGATCTGCCGGTCGTCGTCGTGGTCCCGTCGCCGCGCGGCCGGTCCGTGCTGCACGACAAGATCGTCTCCAACATCCAGGAGATCCGGGCCCGCGGCGCCCGCACGATCGTGATCGCCGAGGAGGGCGACGAGGACGTGGTGCCGTACGCCGACCACCTCGTGCGCATCCCGCACACACCGGTGCTGCTGCAGCCGCTGGTGTCCACCGTCCCGCTGCAGGTCTTCGCCTGCGAGCTCGCCACCGCCCGCGGCAACGAGGTCGACCAGCCGCGCAACCTCGCCAAGTCGGTGACGGTGGAGTGATCATCGGGGTGGGGATCGACGTCGCCGAGATCGACCGGTTCGCCGCGGCGCTGGACCGCACGCCCGAGCTGGCCGGCCGGCTGTTCGTCGCGTCGGAACTGCTGCTGCCGAGCGGGGAGCGGCGGGGCACGGCGTCGCTCGCGGCCCGGTTCGCCGCCAAGGAGGCGGTGGCCAAGGCACTGGGCGCGCCGGGCGGGCTGCACTGGACGGACGCGGAGGTGTACGTCGAGGACAGCGGCCAGCCGCGGCTGCGGGTGCGCGGCACGGTCGAGGCGTGCGCGGCCCGGCTGGGCGTGCGGTCGTGGCACCTCTCGCTGAGCCATGACGCGGGGGTCGCTTCGGCCGTGGTGATCGCCGAGGGGTGACACTGGGGCCATGAGGACTGCCTACAGCGTGTCGACCGTGCGGGCCGCCGAACGGGACCTGATGGCCCGTCTGCCGGAAGGGGCCCTGATGCAGCGGGCGGCGGCAGGACTGGCCGCCGCCTGCCGGGAGTTGCTGGGCCGGGTCTACGGCAGCCGGGTCGTGCTGCTGGTGGGCAGCGGGGACAACGGCGGGGACGCGCTGTACGCCGGGGCCCGGCTGGCCCGGCGCGGGGCCGGCGTGGTGGCCGTCCTGCTCTCGCCGGAGCGGGCCCACCAGGGCGGCCTCGGCGCGCTGCGGGCGGCCGGCGGCCGGGTGTCGGACGACGCGCTGCGGGACCTCGCCCGGTGCGATCTGGTCGTGGACGGGATCGTGGGCATCGGCGGCCGCGGCGGACTGCGGCCGGAGGCCGCCGAACTCGCCCGCGCGGCCTGGGAGTCGGCGCCCGTCGTGGCGGTCGACCTGCCCAGCGGGGTGGACGCGGACAGCGGCGAGGTAAGCGGCGAGGCGGTCCGGGCCGATGTGACGGTGACGTTCGGGGCGTACAAGCCGGGCCTGCTGATCGACCCGGCCCGGGAGCGGGCGGGCGCGCTGCGCCTGGTGGACATCGGCCTGACGCTGCCCGGAGAGGCCGAGTGCGAGGCGCTGCAGCACGTGGACGTGGCGGAACTGCTGCCGTGCCCGGCGGCGGAGAGCGACAAGTACCGGCGGGGCGTGGTCGGCGTGGTCGCCGGTTCGGCGCGCTATCCGGGGGCGGCGGTGCTGGCGGTGGCCGGTGCGCTGCGCGGCGGCGCGGGGGCGGTCCGGTACGTCGGGCCGGCCGCGGACGCGGTGCTGGCCGCCTTCCCCGAGACGCTGGTGCACGCCGGGCCGCCGCACAAGGCCGGCCGGGTGCAGTCCTGGGTGATCGGTCCCGGCCTCGGCGACGAATCGGGCGCCCTGGAGGACGTGCTGGCCTCCGACGTACCGGTCCTGGTGGACGCCGACGGGCTGCGCTTCCTGACGCCGGAACGGGTCCGGGCGCGCACCGCCGAGACCCTGCTGACGCCGCACGCCGGGGAGGCGGCGGCGCTGCTGGGCCGGGCCCGCGACGAGGTCGAGGCGGAACGGCTCGCGTCCGTACGGGAGCTGGCGGCGCGCTATGCCGCGACGGTGCTGCTGAAGGGCTCGACGACGCTGGTCGCGCAGGAGCGCGGCCCGGTGCGGGTGAACCCCACGGGCACCGGCTGGCTGGCCACGGCCGGCAGCGGTGACGTCCTGTCGGGCGTCACCGGCTCGCTGCTCGCCGCCGGCCTGCCCGCCCGCGACGCGGCATCCGTCGGCGCGTACCTCCACGGCCTGGCGGCCCGCCGGGCCGCCGGCCCCGAGGGCGCGCCCATCCTCGCCACGGAGGTGGCGGACCATCTGGGAGCGGCTTGGCGGGATGTGACGGGGTAACAGCTTCTGGTGCGGCCGGGGCCGTGGTTACGCCCCGCGGGGGAATGCCGCGGGCAGCAGGGCGAACCTCGTGCTCGGTCGGGCGGCAGGGCGGTCCGGCCACGGCATGCGTGAGGGCATGAAACGCACGCTTGTGGCGCTGCTGGCCGGCGCCTCGCTGTTCCCGCTCGCCGGACCGCCCGCGGTGGCCGTCGCCCCGTCAGCCGCCCGGCCCGCGGCCTCCGCCGGGTACGCGCCCGCCGCCCGCAACGCGGCCCTCGACCTCGTCCCCGGAATCCCGCGCAGCGCCCGGCGCCCGGCGCCCGGTGGCCGGCAGCTGCACATCGAGTACGTCCCCCGGTCCGAGGCGGGCTCCCGGGCCGGGCGCTGCATCCGCTCCGCCGGGCCGTTCCAGCGGCAGGCCGAGCGCTATCTGCGGCGGAGGGCGGACGGGCGGCAGAGCGCGGGGGACTGCCGGGCGATCCGGCGGTTCCAGCAGAGGCACCGGATCGCCCCGGCGACCGGTTACGCGGGGCCGGTCACCGGCGCCGTGGTGCGGCTGCTGCGGGCCAGGAAGGACCCCAACCGGGCCGGTCACTGCCCGGTCCGCCAGGAGCGGACCGCGTGCGTCGACCTGGACCGACAGGTGATGTGGGTGCAGCAGGCCGGACGGGTGATCTTCGATCCGGTGCCGATCCGTTCCGGCCAGCCGACGATGGAGACCCGGACCGGGACGTACCGGATCTATCTGCGGCGCAGGTACCACATTTCGAACCTGTACCACACGCCGATGCCGTTCGCGCAGTTCTTCGACCGCGGGGAGGCGTTCCACGGCGTCGACGACGACATCTACGAGGGCCTCGGCTCGCACGGGTGCATCAATCTGACCTGGTCGGACGCGCGCAACCTCTGGTACCTGCTCAAGAAGCACGACCTCGTGTACGTCTGGGGGCGGAAACCCAGCGGGTGAGCACGGTTTTCGTGCCGGTCCCCCGGGGCGCCGCGGGATCGCCTGCGACACTGAGGGGGATGAACGAGACAGCGAAGCGCGCCCGTGCCGTGGTCGACCTCGCCGCCGTGCGGGCGAACGTCCGTGTCCTGCGGGACCGCGCCCCCGGGGCAGAGCTGATGGCCGTGGTCAAGTCCGACGGCTACGGACACGGCGCGGTGCCGTGTGCCCGGGCGGCCCGGGCGGCCGGCGCGAGCTGGCTGGGCACCGCGCTCCCCGAGGAGGCGTTGGCCCTGCGCGCGGCCGGCGACACCGGGCGGCTGATGTGCTGGCTGTGGACGCCGGGCGGGCCCTGGCGGCGAGCGGTGGAGCAGGACATCGATGTCTCGGTGAGCGGCCTCTGGGCGCTGCGCGAGGTGACGGCGGCGGCGCAGGCCGCCGGCCGTACCGCCCGCGTCCAGCTCAAGGTCGACACCGGGCTCGGCCGCAACGGCTGCCAGCCCGCCGACTGGCCGGAGCTGACCGCCGCGGCCCGTGCCGCCGAGGCCGCGGGCGCGCTGCGGGTCACCGGCGTCTGGTCGCACTTCGCCTGTGCCGACGAGCCCGGCCACCCCTCCATCGCCGCCCAGCTCGACGTCTTCCACCAGGCGCTGCGGACGGCGGAGTCGGCCGGGCTGCGCCCCGAGGTGCGGCACATCGCCAACACCGCGGCGGCGCTCACCCTCCCCGAATCCCATTTCGACCTGGTCCGTGCGGGTATCGGCATCTACGGCGTCTCGCCCAGCGCCGAACTCGGCACCCCCCAGGACTTCGGGCTGCGGGCCGCGATGACCCTGGAGGCCGCGCTCGCCTCGGTGAAGCGGGTGCCGGGCGGCCACGGCGTGTCGTACGGGCACCGGTACACCACCCCCGGTGAGACGACGCTCGCGCTGGTCCCGCTCGGTTACGCCGACGGCATCCCGCGGCACGCCTCCGGCACCGGCCCGGTGCTGATCGCCGGGAAGTGGCGGACGGTCGCCGGGCGGATCGCGATGGACCAGTTCGTCGTCGACCTGGGCGGCGACAGCGCCGAGGAGGGCGATCTCGCGGTGCTGTTCGGCCCCGGCGACCGCGGCGAGCCGATCGCGGAGGACTGGGCCCGGGCGGCCGGAACCATCGGGTACGAAATCGTCACCCGGATCGGAACCCGCGTTCCGCGCGTCTATGTGGACAGCGGCATGGACAGCGGGGTAGCCGGGGCAGACGGGACAGAAGAGGAACACGAGGCACACGAAGCGACCGGAACGGAAGCCGGAACGGACATCGCAGCGAACAGCGCACCGGACACCGCAGCGAACAGCGCAACCAGCACCGCCACGATCAACGCAACGACCACCGCAACGACCAGCGCGACGCCCCACGCAACCGGCACCGCGACAGCCGGAACGGCCGAGGGAGACACCGCGCTCACGGGGGGTACGGCATGACCGACGGCACTGAAGCCGCCGCGCAGGCGGTCGAGACGGCCGCCGAGGTGGCGGCCGAGGCCGCGAACAACTGGGCCAAGGCGGGCCGCCACGCCGGCATCGCCGGTGCCGCGATCGGCGTGGTCGCGGCCGGGGCGGCGGCCGGCGTGGCCATAGAGCGGCTGACGGTCGGCCGCGGGATGCGCCGCCGGGCCCGGCTCGCCCTGGACGCGGCCGGCCCGTACGGCACGCTGCGCGGCACGCCCGGCGCGGCGATCTCCGAGGACGGCACGGAGCTGTACTTCGAGATCGACGAGGTGGGCGCGGAGCCCGCCCGCCTGGAGAAGGGCGACCGCCGCGGCGGCAAACACGGCCGCAACGACCCGTCGGCGAGGCCGGTCCGCGGCAAGCAGGCCCGTGCCGCCCAGGAGGCGCAGGGCGGGCTGCGCAAGCGGCTGACGGCGGCGCTGGGCCGCCGCCCGGCGGCCGCCCCGACGGTCGTCTTCAGCCACGGTTACTGCCTGCACCAGGACTCCTGGCACTTCCAGCGGGCCGCGCTGCGCGGCACCGTGCGCACCGTCCACTGGGACCAGCGCAGCCACGGCCGCTCGGCCCGCGGCCACGGCCAGATCGACGGCACCGAGAACGTCACCATCGACCTGCTCGGCCGGGACCTGAAGGCGGTGCTGGACGCCGCGGTGCCCGAGGGGCCGATCGTGCTGGTCGGCCACTCCATGGGCGGGATGACGGTGATGGCGCTGGCCGACCAGTTCCCCGAGTACGTCGCGGAGCGGGTGATCGGCGTCGCCCTGATCGGCACGTCCGCGGGCCGGCTCAGCGAGGTCACCTACGGGCTGCCGTCGATGGGCATGAAGGCGTTCCACTGGCTCGCGCCGAACGTGCTCAAGGCGCTGGGCTGGCAGCCCGATCTGGTCGAACGCGGCCGGCGGGCGACCGCGGATCTGTTCGCCGGCCTGGTCAAGCGGTACTCGTTCGGCACGCCGGAGGACGTGGATCCGGGCATCGCGCGGTTCGGCGAGCGGCTGATCGAGGGCACCCCGATCGATGTGGTCGCCGAGTTCTTCCCGGCGTTCGCGGTGCACGACAAGACCGAGGCGCTGGTGGCGTACGACGCGGTGCCCGCGCTGGTGCTCGCCGGTGAGAACGATCTGATCACCCCCGCCGACCACAGCCGGACGATCGCGGAGGTGCTGCCGGACGCGGAGCTGGTGTGCGTGCCCGGCGCCGGCCATCTGGTGATGCTGGAGCGGCCCGAGCTGGTCAATGAGCATCTGGTGGCCCTGGTGGAACGCGCGGCCGCGGCGGCCCGCAGCTCGGGGCACGCACGGGCGTGAGGGCATCGCTCGGGGGTGGTGGTCGGATGAGGGGCAGGCCGTACCATTTGCGGCATGAGCACCACCGCCCCTGTTGCGCATGTCACTGTCAAGTCCCCCGACCAGATGCAGGAGTTGGGCCGCAGACTGGCTCCGCTGCTGCGCCCCGGCGACCTGGTGCTGCTCACCGGTGAGCTGGGCGCCGGCAAGACCACGCTGACCCGCGGGCTGGGCGAGGGCCTGGGCGTGCGCGGTGCCGTGACCTCGCCCACGTTCGTCATCGCCCGGGTGCACCCGTCCCTGACCGGCGGCCCCGCGCTGGTGCACGTCGACGCCTACCGGCTCGGCGGCGGGCTGGACGAGATGGAGGACCTCGACCTCGACGTCTCGCTGCCCGAGTCGGTGGTGGTCGTCGAGTGGGGCGAGGGCAAGGTCGAGGAGCTCTCCGAGGACCGGCTGCACGTCGTCATCGGGCGGGCCGTGGGTGCCGACGCTCCGGGGGGCCTGGACGGGCACCCGGAGGACGACGTGGACGACGTCCGTGAGGTGACGGTCAGCGGGTTCGGCGCGCGCTGGGCGGACGCCGGCCTGGCCGACCTGGGGATCTGACCGGGACACGACTCGGCCGACGAACCGGCCGACCCGGTCGGGCCGGTGTGCCCCGTAGGCGGGCGGATATCCGGCCGCGGGTCCCGTAGTTTCCGACAAGCCGTCGGCAAGATGTTGCGTACCCGGTGCCGCGCGTGGTCACATGGGATGTGACCCCAGTTAGGTCAGCCTAAGTAACGAGCTCGCCGAGCTCGGAGGCGGCCTAGCTTCTGTCGCTTGCCCCAGGAGCCCCGGGAGGCGTCCATGCCGGCCCACCAGCACGACGCGCGCGAGACGCCGACGATGAACGAACTGCTGGCGGCGTGCGCCGCGGCCAGCGCCGTTTCCACGCCCCCCGACGCCCCCGAGGAATCCCGCAAGGACCGCCCGGAACCCCGCAAGGACCGGCCAGCGGCCGCCGCGGAGGAGTCGCCGGCGGACGGCGGGGACACACCGGCGTCCACTCCGGGCCGCACCGCGGCGTAGTCCGTACGGGCTAAGAACTCTCCGTGCCGGGCCAGGGCGCGCCCCCTAGGACACCACCACGACCTTGGTGCCCTGGAGTGCGAAATCCCACATCGCCTTGCCGTCGGCGCGGGACTCCCGGATGCCGCCGGTCTTCTTCTTGGCGGCGGGGTCGGGCCGCGAGCCGTCGACGGCCGCGCTGAAGCCGATCGGGACGCCACCGACGCCGCCGAACAGCACCACGTGCTCGATCGCGACCCCGTCCGAGCCGGTGATGCTCACCGACCGCGAGGTCACCGCGTACGCGCCGGGCGGCGGGCTCACCGTGCTGGGCGTGACCTGGAACGTCCGCAGCGCCTTGCCGTTCGCGCCGACCAGCCAGACCCGCTTGGCGGCGAGCGAGTACACCACCCGCTTGCCGCTGCCGGACGCCGCCGGGACCGGCGCCGGAGCGGGCGCGCGGTGCTTCTTGCCGGAGCCGTCCTCATGGCCCTTGGCGGTGCCGTGATGACCCTTGCGGGCCGGGGCGAGGGAGTCCGGGGCGGAGGCCGCGGCCTGGTAGCCGAGCACCCCGACCACGACCACGGCGGCCGTGGTCAGCGCGGTGACGATCGTGCTGCTCTTAGCGGGCACCGCTGTGCCACCTTTCCGTACGGGCCTTGACCACGGGCCGACGGTAGCACCGCGACGGGCACCACCGGCCGCGCCGTAGTCTTGAGACGTGCTGCTGCTAGCTCTTGACACCGCCACCCCCGCCGTCACCGTCGCGCTCCACGACGGCGAGCGGGTCCTCGCCGAGTCCCGCCAGGTGGACGCGCGCCGGCACGGCGAGCTGCTGCTGCCCGCCGTCGACCGGGTGCTGGCCGAGGCCGGACGCAAGCTCGACGAGGTCAGCGCCATCGTGGCCGGCGTGGGCCCGGGCCCGTACACCGGACTGCGGGTCGGTCTGGTGACCGCCGCCACGTTCGGCGCGGCGCTCGACGTCCCCGTCCACGGCCTGTGCACGCTCGACGGTCTGGCCCACGCCTCCGGCCTGACCGAGCCGTTCGTGGTCGCCACCGACGCCCGCCGCAAAGAGGTCTACTGGGCCCGCTTCGCGGACTCCCGTACGCGGCTGACCGAGCCCGCCGTGGACCGTCCCGCCGACATCGCCGAGCAGGTGGCCGGCGTCCCGGCCGTGGGCGCGGGCGCGCTGCTCTACGACTCCGTCTTCACCGGCGTGCGGCGGGACGCCCCGGAGCACCAGTCCGCCGGCGCGCTCGCCGAACTGGCCGCCGCCAAGCTGGCCGCGGGCGAGGAGCTGCTGCCGCCGCAGCCGTTGTACCTGCGCCGCCCGGACGCCCAGGTGCCCGCCAACTACAAGGTGGTCACCCCCAAGTGACGTCCCGCCCGTCGCCCGACCACCGCCCCTCGACGGCACCGCTGCGCGGCGGCACCCCCCATTCCGCCGAGCTGCGCGAGATGCGCTGGTGGGACATAGCCCCGGTGCTGGAGCTGGAGCACCGGCTGTTCCCCGAGGACGCCTGGTCGCACGGCATGTTCTGGTCCGAGCTGGCGCACGCCCGCGGCCCGCGCGCCACCCGCCGCTACCTGGTCGCCGAACTCGCCGGCCGGCTGGTCGGCTACGCCGGACTGGCCGCCGTCGACGGCACCGGCGACGTCCAGACCATCGCCGCCGCCCGCGACCAGTGGGGCACCGGACTCGGCGCCCGACTGCTGACCGAACTCCTCGGCGCCGCAACGGACTTCGAATGCCACGAGGTGCTGCTGGAGGTGCGGGTCGACAACCTCCGCGCGCAGCGCCTCTACGAACGCTTCGGCTTCGAGCCGATCGGCTTCCGGCGCGGCTACTACCAGCCCGGCAACGTCGACGCCCTGGTGATGCGCCGCACCACCCAGACCTCCTCCGAAGCACCCTCCGTACAAGGAACCTGACAACCATGGCTGACTCACGCGGCGGACCGCTCGTCCTCGGTATCGAGACCTCCTGCGACGAGACCGGTGTCGGCATCGTCCGCGGCCACACCCTCCTCGCCGACGCGGTCGCCTCCAGCGTCGACGAACACGCCCGTTTCGGCGGCGTGGTGCCGGAGGTGGCCTCCCGCGCCCATCTGGAGGCGATGGTCCCCACCATCCAGCGCGCCCTGAAGGACGCCGGCGTCGCGGCGAGCGACCTGGACGGCATCGCGGTCACCGCGGGCCCGGGCCTGGCCGGCGCCCTCCTGGTCGGCGTCTCGGCCGCCAAGGCGTACGCCTACGCGCTCGGCAAGCCGCTCTACGGCGTCAACCACCTCGCCTCGCACATCTGCGTCGACCAGCTCGAACACGGCCCGCTGCCGGAGCCGACGATGGCCCTGCTGGTCTCCGGCGGCCACTCCTCGCTGCTGCTGGCCCCGGACATCACCTCCGACGTGCGCCCGCTGGGCTCGACCATCGACGACGCGGCCGGCGAGGCCTTCGACAAGATCGCCCGGGTGCTGAACCTCGGCTTCCCCGGCGGCCCGGTCATCGACCGCTACGCGCGCGAGGGCGACCCGGACGCGATCCGCTTCCCGCGCGGCCTGACCGGTCCCCGCGACCCCGCCTACGACTTCTCCTTCTCCGGTCTGAAGACGGCGGTGGCCCGCTGGATCGAGGCCAAGCGGGCGGCCGGCGAGGAGGTGCCGGTGGCGGACGTCTCGGCGTCCTTCCAGGAGGCCGTGGTGGACGTGCTGACCCGCAAGGCCGTACGCGCCTGCAAGGACAACGGCGTCGACCACCTGATGATCGGCGGCGGCGTCGCGGCCAACTCCCGGCTGCGGGCGATGGCCCAGCGCCGCTGCGAGGACGCCGGGATCACGCTGCGGGTGCCGCGGCCCAAGCTGTGCACCGACAACGGCGCGATGGTCGCGGCCCTCGGCGCCGAGATGGTGGCGCGCGGCCGCGCGGCCTCCGCCTGGGACCTGTCCGCGGACTCCTCGCTCCCGGTCACCGAACCGCACGTCCCGGCGGAACTGGCCGAGGACGACGGCCACCACGGTCACGGTCACAGTCACGACCACGTCCACGAGCTGAGCAAGCAGAACCTCTACCAGTGATCCCCGCCCGCCACCCCTCCTCGTAAGGGGCCTCCCCGTAAGGGGCGCCGGTCCGGAATGTCGGCCTCCGGACCGGCGACATCTGAGGATCGGTGACAACCGCCGCCTCCCCGGACTCCGCGGCTGCCGCGAGGTCTTACCCTGGTGCAGCACCGGGCGTGTGGGGAGGCGGCAGGCTGTGGACTGGTTCTGGTGGGTGTTCATCTTCTTCATGGCGGGCGGCTTCGCGAAGGTCGCGGACACCGCCCGTACGGCACTGCGCACCCGCCACGAGCGCAAGATGGAGCGGCTGGAGTCCGCCCGTCACGAACGGCAGGCGCTGGAGGCCGCCCAGAAGCCGCCGGAGCCGGTGTGCGGCTGCACCCACCACCTCGCCAAGCATGACAAAAAGGGCAAATGTCATGAGCGAGTGGAGATCCCGGTCGCCTGGGACGCCGACCACAAGCCCGTCCAGTACGAGGCCGGCCAGTGCACCTGCCAGCAGTACGTCGGCCCGCAGCCGCTCTCCCAGATCTACGCCGAGGACCTCACCGACCTCGCCTGACCGCCGGTCAGACCTCGTCCGCCGGGTGCCCCAGCAGCATCGTCGGCGCCCCCGCGACCCGGGTGAGGAAGATCGTGCAGGAATTGCCGCCGCCGGCCAGCTTCAGCTTCTTGCGCAGCTCCTCCGGCTCCACCGCGGACCCGCGCTTCTTGATCACCGCGACGCCGACCCCGCGCTCCCGCAGCAGCGCCTTGAGCCGCTTGACGTGGAACGGCAGCACATCGGTGATCGCGTAGGCGGTGGCGAAGGGGGTCGGGCGCAGTGCGTCGGCAGTGACGTACGCGATCGTCGGGTCGATCAGCCGCCCGCCGACCTGCTGGGCGACCTCCGCGACGAGGTGGGCGCGGATGACCGCGCCGTCCGGCTCGTACAGGTAGGGGCCCACCGGACCGGGCTCCGGATCCGGCAGACCGGCGCCGAGCAGCGAGTCCCCACCGGGCAGCAGCGTGGCCCGGCGCCCGCCGGCCACCGGCCCGTCGCCCCCGCCGAACCACACCACCGCCTCCTTCACCTCGCCCCCGTAGGAGATCCACTCCGTCTCGGCGTCCTCGGGCAGCGCCTCGTGCGGCACCCCCGGCGCGATCTTCAGCGCCGCGAACGGGGCGGTACGGGCCGCCTCGACGGCCCACGACAACGGCGGTGAGTACGCCTCCGGATCGAAGATCCGGCCCCCGCGCGCCTTGGTGCGGCGCGCCGGGTCCACGAACACCGCGTCGTACCCGGCGGTGTCCACCTCCGTCACGTCCGCGCAGCGCACCTCGATCAGCTCCGCGAGCCCCAGCGCCTCGGCGTTCGCCCGCGCCGCCGCGCAGGCCAGCGGGTCCCGGTCGACGGCCAGCACCCGGATCCCGGCCCGCCCCAGGGCCAGCGCGTCACCGCCGATCCCGCAGCACAGATCCGCCAGCGTCCGCACGCCGAGCCCGGCCAGCCGTGCCGCGCGGTGCGCGGCGACCGAGGCGCGGGTGGACTGCTCGACCCCGTTCGGCGTGAAGTACATCCGCTGCGCGTCGGCCCCGAACTTCGCGGCCGCCCGCTGCCGGAGCCGCGCCTGGGTGAGCGCGGCGGATACGAGCGGTGCGGCGTGGTCCCGCCGCAGCCGGGTGGCTGCCGCCAGCTCGTCGGCGGGGTCGTGGTCCCGCAACTCCCGAAGCAGCGCTTGGCCCTCCGGGCCGAGGAGGGCGACGAAGGTGTCGAGATCATTCACGGAGTCATTGTCGCTCCCACGTACTTGGCCGTCCCGCCGCGGGTCTTGCTCGCCGTTGCGCGCTTTGCGGCGCCCCGCACGTACCCGTCTGTCCCGCCGCGGTTGTTGTTTGCCGTTGCGCCTGCGGCGGGCTGGGTTGTGGTGGGTGCGGTGACGGGCCTCCGGGGCCGGTTGTGTGGACTGCTGACGCTTTACGTCCACACAACCGGCCCCTCCGGCCCGTCCCCTCCCGTGAGGGGAAAGTGAAGGACGGTGGGGGTGCACGTAATGCCCACGTGCCCGCAGGCAACAGATCAGGCCCGCCCCCGACCAGCTGAGAAACTCCCCACCACGGGAGGGGCTGGACCGGAGGACGAAGTCTGGAGGGCCGGCACCGCACCCGACACACAACGCCCGCCGCCAGGCGCAACGGCGAACACGCCCCGCGGCGGGACGGCGAGGTACGTGCGGGGCGCCGCAAAGCGCAACGGCGAGCGAGCCCCGCGGCGGGACGGCCAGGTACGTGGGATGTCAGCCAAGCGCTAGCGAACCGGCTCGCGCCGCCGTTGTGCGTGGTCGCTGATGCGCAGGAGGACCGCCACCATCACCCAGTTGGCGACCAGCGACGAGCCTCCCTTGGCGAGGAAGGGGAGGGCCTTGCCCGTGAGGGGGATGAGGCCGGTGACGCCGCCGGAGACGACGAAGACCTGGAGCAGCAGCGCGCCGGCGAGGCCGACCGCGAGGAGTTTGCTGAACGGGTCGCGGGCGGTCAGCCCCACCCGCAGGCCGCGCTGGGCGAGCAGGACGTAGAGCATCAGGACGGCCATCACGCCGGCGAGGCCCAGTTCCTCGCCGACGGTGGTGAGGATGAAGTCGCTGTTGCCGGCGAAGCCGATCAGTTCGGGGTGGCCCTGGCCCAGCCCGGTGCCGCTGATGCCGCCGCTGCCGAAGCTGAACAGTGCCTGGGCGAGCTGGTCGGACATGAGCTCCGCCCTGCCCTGTTTGGTGAACGCGCGCATCGGGTCCAGCCAGGCGGTGACCCGGCCGTGCACATGCGGTTCCAGGGAGCCGACGACGGCCGCGCCGACGACGGCCATCAGCAGACCGCACACCACCCAACTGGTGCGGCCGGTGGCCATGTAGAGCATGATCACGAAGACGCCGAAGAAGATCAGCGAGGTGCCCAGGTCCCGTTCGAAGATGAGGACCAGCAGGCTGATCACCCAGATCGTGAAGATCGGGCCGAGCTGCCGCCCCGGGGGCAGCTGGACGCCCATGACGCGGCGGCCGGCCAGCGCCAGCGCGTCGCGGTTGACCGTGAGGTAGCCGGCGAAGAACACCGAGATCATGATCTTCACGAACTCGCCGGGCTGGAGCGACAGCGGCCCGAGCAGGATCCACCGCTTCGCGCCGTACATGTCCGCGCCGAAGAAGGCCGGTGCCATCAGGAGCACCAGCGCCACCGCCATCATCAGGTAGATGTAGCGCTGCAGGATGCGGTGGTCGCGCAGCACCAGCAGGATGACGATGCAGACCGCCACCCCGATCACCGTCCACACCAGCTGCCCGCTGGCCGCCTCGGCGATCTTCGGATGGCGGGTCTGGGCGTACGTGAGGTCCAGGCGGTGCAGCAGGACCAGGCCGATCCCGGTCAGCAGCGTGGCCAGCGGCAGGATCAGCGGATCGGCGCGCGGGGCGAAGCGGCGCAGAACCAGGTGCGGGACCAGCGCCACGAAGACCATGCTGACCGAGAAGCCGGGCAGTCCGCCGGGCAGCCGGCCGGTCATCGACAGGCCGGTGTACGCGTAGCCGAAGACGGCGATCGCGACGACGAAGGCGAGCAGCCGGGCCTCGGTCCTCCGGCGGTTCGGTGCCTGGGCGAGCGCCGCGAACGTCATGGTGCGTTCGGCGTCGCTCTCCGGCTCCCCGGCCGCCCGGGAAGCGCTGGTCAGTCCACGCACGGGTTCCTCCGCCATCGATGGTCAGTGCCGCCGGCCGGAACCGGGTCGCACACGTCGCACCCGCTGTGCGCTCGGTCGTCGTACGCATCGCGCGCGTCGTACATGTCGCATACGTCGCCCGCGTCGCGCACGGTTCACCGGCTCGGCAGTCGGGGAGGTAGACGAAGCAGCCGGTGGCGTGGTTGCGAGGGAAGGGAAGGTGTGTCCGATTTGGCAGGGATCCACGCCGCCCGTCCTCCTGGTGCGGGGCTGGTGGTCAACCCGCGCCGCACGATGCACCCCCGGCGCGCTGGCACTCCGCTTGACCGAGTGCTAACCGCGTCATAGTCTCGGCGTTGGCACTCTCCGAGGGGGAGTGCCAGACACACAGCGACGGGCAGGTCCGGCACCCGCGACGACGGATCCACCTGGTCGCCACCTCAGACAGTTAACCCCGTGAGATCTCCGAAGGGGGAGGTCGGATCGTGACGACCGCCAGCTCCAAGGTTGCCATCAAGCCGCTCGAGGACCGCATTGTGGTCCAGCCGCTCGACGCCGAGCAGACCACGGCTTCGGGCCTGGTCATTCCGGACACCGCCAAGGAGAAGCCCCAGGAGGGCGTCGTCCTGGCCGTGGGCCCGGGCCGCTTCGAGGACGGCAAGCGCGTCGAGCTCGACGTCACCGTTGGCGACGTCGTGCTTTACAGCAAGTACGGCGGCACCGAGGTGAAGTACAACAACGAGGACTACCTCGTTCTCTCGGCTCGCGACGTTCTCGCGATCGTCGAGAAGTAAGTCACCCAGATTTGCCGTGTTCTGCGCCCCTGGTTCCCGCGTCTAAACAACCCGGGGCAGGGGCGCAGTTCCGTTTGAGACAGCGGTCCCCACTGCGTGCCGAGGATCGCAATGAGAGGACTTGAAGCAACCCATGGCGAAGATCCTGAAGTTCGACGAGGACGCTCGTCGCGCCCTTGAGCGCGGCGTCAACAAGCTTGCCGACACGGTCAAGGTGACGATCGGCCCCAAGGGCCGCAACGTCGTCATCGACAAGAAGTTCGGCGCCCCGACCATCACCAACGACGGTGTCACCATCGCCCGTGAGGTCGAGGTCGACGACCCGTACGAGAACCTGGGCGCCCAGCTCGTCAAGGAGGTGGCGACCAAGACCAACGACATCGCGGGTGACGGCACCACCACCGCCACCGTGCTGGCCCAGGCGCTGGTCCGTGAGGGCCTCCGCAACGTCGCCGCGGGTGCTTCCCCGGCCGCCCTGAAGAAGGGCATCGACGCCGCCGTCAAGGCCGTGTCCGAGGAGCTCCTCGCGACCGCCCGGCCGATCGACGACAAGACCGACATCGCCGCCGTGGCCGGCCTGTCCGCCCAGGACAAGCAGGTCGGCGAGCTCATCGCCGAGGCGATGGACAAGGTCGGCAAGGACGGTGTGATCACCGTCGAGGAGTCCAACACCTTCGGCCTGGAGCTCGACTTCACCGAGGGCATGGCCTTCGACAAGGGCTACCTCTCGCCGTACATGGTCACCGACCAGGAGCGTATGGAGGCCGTCCTCGAGGACCCGTACATCCTGATCCACCAGGGCAAGATCGCCTCGATCCAGGATCTGCTGCCGCTGCTGGAGAAGGTCATCCAGGCGGGTGGCTCCAAGCCGCTGCTGATCATCGCCGAGGACGTCGAGGGCGAGGCCCTGTCGACCCTGGTCGTCAACAAGATCCGCGGCACCTTCAACGCGGTGGCCGTCAAGGCCCCCGGCTTCGGCGACCGCCGCAAGGCGATGCTCGGCGACATGGCCACCCTCACCGGTGCCACCGTCATCGCCGAGGAGGTCGGCCTCAAGCTCGACCAGGCCGGTCTGGACGTGCTGGGCACCGCCCGCCGCGTGACCGTCACCAAGGACGACACCACCATCGTCGACGGTGGTGGCAAGGCCGAGGACGTCGCCGGCCGGGTCGCCCAGATCAAGGCCGAGATCGAGACCACCGACTCCGACTGGGACCGCGAGAAGCTCCAGGAGCGCCTCGCCAAGCTCGCCGGCGGCGTGTGCGTCATCCGTGTGGGCGCGGCCACCGAGGTCGAGCTCAAGGAGAAGAAGCACCGTCTGGAGGACGCCATCTCCGCGACCCGCGCCGCGGTCGAGGAGGGCATCGTCTCCGGTGGTGGCTCCGCCCTGGTCCACGCCGCCAAGGTGCTGGACGGCTCCCTCGGCAAGGAGGGCGACGAGGCCACCGGTGTCGCCGTCGTCCGCCGCGCCGTCGTCGAGCCGCTGCGCTGGATCGCGGAGAACGCCGGCCTCGAGGGCTACGTCATCACCGCCAAGGTCGCCGAGCAGGACAAGGGCCAGGGCTTCAACGCCGCCACCGGCGAGTACGGCGACCTGGTCAAGGCCGGCGTCATCGACCCGGTGAAGGTCACCCGCTCCGCCCTGGAGAACGCCGCCTCCATCGCCTCGCTGCTCCTGACGACCGAGACCCTGGTCGTCGAGAAGCCCGCCGAGGAGGAGGCCGCCGAGGCCGGCCACGGCCACGGCCACGCGCACTGACGCGTCCTACGGGCCGGGGGCGGTGCTCTGAGGCCGCCCCTCGCTGACCCGACGAACCCGGTCCCGCTTCGGCGGGGCCGGGTTCTGGGTTTTCGCGCTGTGGTTTTCCCGTCGCCTACCTGTGTTCTTGTTTCCCCGCCGCCCACCCCCCTTCGGGGGTGGGCGGGTCAGGTGGGGACCCGCGGGCGGGGGAGCGGGGCACCCGCCCGGGGAGAGCAGGGGCCGGGCCGGCGACCGCCCGGCTCGGGCCGAGGGGCAGGTCAGGGGGGCGGGCCGGGGCAGGTCGAGGGGACAGGCCGAGTGGTCAGGGCGGAACAGGGCGAGTGGTCGGGCCGGCTCACGCCGAGTGGTGCAGGTGCTCCGGGTGGACCGGGTCGGTGAACGGGAGGCCGCGGGCGTAGCGTTCGAGGGCGTCGAGGGCGTGGTCGGCCAGCCGGTGGAGCTCGGTGCCGAGGGAGCCGGCGACATGCGGGGTGAGCAGCACGTTCGGCAGGTCGTACAAGGGCGAGCCGGGGCCGGGAGTTCGGGCTCGGTGACGTCCAGGACCGCGTTGAGGCGGCCGGTGAGCAGCTCGGGCAGCAGGGCCGTCTCGTCGACGAGGGAGCCGCGGCGGTGTTGATCAGGGTCGCCCCGTCGGGCATCAGGGCCAGTTCCCGGGCGCCGAGCATATGGCGGGTCGCGGGCAGCTGCGGGGCGTGCACGGTGACGATGTCGCTGTCCGCGCACAACGTGCCCAGCGGTACGGACCGGGCGCCCATACGGGCGGCCTCGGCGGCGTCGACGTACGGGTCGTGCAGCAGCACCCGTAGGTCGAAGGGGCGCAGCAGTTCGATGACGCGGCGCCCGATGCGGGAGGCGCCGATGACGCCGACGGTGCGGTGGTAGTTGCCGGCGCCGGCGAGTTCCTGCTGCCAGTCGTGCGGGGCGCGCAGGGCGCGGTAACGGTGCGCGGAGTGCAGGACGCGCTTGTTGGCGAGCAGGATCGCGGCGAGCGTGTACTCGGCGACCGGCAGTGCGTTGGCGGCGGCGGCCGAGGTGACCGCGAGGCCGCGTTCCCAGCAGGCGTCGGTGAGGTGGTGTTTGACCGAGCCGGCGGCGTGGATGACCGCGCGCA
Organism: Streptomyces endophytica; assembly: GCF_026153355.1. Taxonomy (GTDB): domain Bacteria; phylum Actinomycetota; class Actinomycetes; order Streptomycetales; family Streptomycetaceae; genus Streptomyces; species Streptomyces endophytica. Next base: position 2,536,795 of record NZ_CP110636.1, read on the forward strand.
GGCGGGGCGCGGTGTCCAGCACGCGCGCGGTGAGCGGCGGCGCGCCCCAGCAGGTGAGCAGGACCTCGGCGTCGGCGAGGGCGGCGGCGACCGCGGGGACGGGTCGGCCAGTTCGTGGGCGATGAGGCGGGGGTCGGTACGGGCGAGTGCCGCGAGGCGGGTGCGGTGGCGGGCGTCGAGCAGCCGGTCGGCGATGCCGGGGCCCATCGACAGCAGCAACGCGGGCCGGGCGGACGGCATTTCCGCAGGTCCGGCTGGATTGTCAGTGGTGGGGTGCATAGTGATGAACGGTGCTCCTTCGCGGTCGCCCGTCGTGGCCCGTCACTTGCCGCCGCCGGCGGTGAGACCGGCCTTCCAGTGTCGCTGGCGGGCGCTGAAGGCGACGATCAGCGGGAGGACGGCGAGGAGCGAACCGGTGACGACGAGGGGTAGTAGGACGGCTCGGCGTGGGTGTTGCCGTTCCACGCGTACAGGCCGAGGCTCAGCGGGAAGAGGCGCTGGTCGGACGGCATCACCAGGGGGAGGAAGAAGTTGTTCCAGATGGCGGTGAACTGGAAGAGGAAGATGGCCACCAGGCCCGGCATGACCATGCGCAGGCCGATGGACCAGAAGATCCGGAGTTCGCCCGCACCGTCCATACGGGCGGCCTCCCGGTCCAGGGCGGCCAGCGGGCTGACGAGCTCCGCCTCGCGCTCCAACAGCACGGCGGGCACCGGGAGTTCACCCATCCAGCCGCCGTGCTCGGCCGGGTCGCGGCGGCCGCGCCAGCCGGGGGCGATCAGCAGCTCCTCGGCGCCGGCCGCCAGCAGTCCCTCGGCCCGGGCCCGGTCCTCCTCGGGCCGGTAGTCGGAGATCCGCAGGATCAGCCGGGCTCCGGCCCGCGCCGCCGCCTCGTGCGCACCGTGGATGACCTCGGCGAAGTAGTACGTGGCGGACGGCGCCAGCAGGCCGAGCACGGGAGCGCTGTCCGCACCGGTGGCCCCCGCCTCACCGGTGCGCCGCCGGGGCCAGGACACCGAGCCGTGCGCCCGGTCGACCAGTCCCTTGCGGGTCAGCGTCTCGACGTCCGGCCGTACGGTCACCGGGGACACCCCGAGCCGTTCGGCGAGGTCGGTGACCCGGGCCGTGCCGTGCTCCCGCACCAAGGGCAGCAGGCGTTCATGGCGTTGCCTCGCACTTACGCGCACGGCGGCATTCCCCTCGCGTAGGACGGCCCGGCGACCCGAAGGCGGCCGAGCCTAAATGAGCGGGTCGACGGCCAGCCAGCCTCAAGTGATCGATCGCAAGATAAACCGATCGTTCGATCCCTTCCCTTTCGTGTTCCCTTGACGAGCGATCAGTCAGCGCAGAAGGATTCCGCTCGCCCGGCCGCCGCCCGCCACCTCGCCCCAGGGGACGCCATGCCCGAGCCCGCCCGCGCGCCCGCCGACCGCCGCCCGTGCCCCTTCCCCCTCCCGCCCGAGGACCGCGCCCGCAGCCCGTACACCGGCTGGACCCGCGCCCACTGGGAGGCGGCGGCCGACGGCCTGCTGCACGCCGCCGCCCGCCACGCCTCGCCGCACCACGCCCTGATCTCCCTCCCGGGCCCCCGCCCCAGCTCCTCCGGCCCCCGCTCGGACGGCCTCGAAGGCTTCGCCCGCACCTTCCTGCTCGCCGCCCTCCGTGTCGCCGGCAACAACGGCCACGCCCCCCACGCCCCCTCACCCGCTACGCCGAAGGCCTGACCGCAGGTCCCCAACACACCACCACCACACCCGAATTGACCGCAACGGACCCCGACTCCTGGCCCCCCATCGACACCACCCGCCAGGCCCGCGTCGAAGCCGCCTCACTCGCCCTCGGCCTGCGTCTGACCCGTCCCTGGCTCTGGGACACCCTCGACGACGCGGTACGCACCCGCCTCGCCGACTGGCTGCTGCCCGCCCTCGGCCCGTCCCCCGTCGACAACAACTGGTGGCTCTTCGGCCTCACCGTCGGCGGCTTCCTCCGCGACGCCGGCATCGAGACGGCACGCGCACAGACGGCCATCGACCGCGCGCTCACCCGCATCGAGGACTGGTACCGCGGCGACGGCTGGTACTCCGACGGCGACAACCGCGCCTTTGACCACTACAACGCCTGGGCGCTGCACTTCTACCCGGTCCTGCACGCCCACCTCAGTGGCGACCACCCCCTGCTCGCCCACTACGGCGCGCGTCTGCACGCCCAACTGGACGACTACACCCGCCTCTTCGACACCAACGGCGCCCCGCTCCCGTTCGGCCGCTCACTCACCTACCGCTTCGCCGCCACCGCCGCCCCCTGGCTCGGCGCCCTCACCGGCCACACCCCGCTCACCCCGGGCGCCACCCGCCGCCTCGCCTCCGGAACCCTCCGGCACTTCCTCGACCGCGGCGCGGTCACCACGGACGGCCTGCTGCCGCTCGGCTGGTACGGGCCGTACGAGCCGATGCTCCAGAGCTACTCCGGCCCGGGCTCCCCCTACTGGGCGGCCAAGGGTTTCCTCGGCCTGCTGCTCCCCGCCACCCACCCCGCCTGGACCGCCCGCGAGGAACCCCTGCCCGCCGAAACCACGGACACCATCCGCCCCCTCGGCCGCACGGGTCTACTCCTGCACTCCACCGCCTCCGACGGCTTGGTCCGCATCCACAACCACGGCAGCAACGCCACCCCCGACGACCCCTACTACGCCCGCTTCGCCTACTCCACCCGTACCGGCCCGACCGCCGACGGCGACAACCACTTCGCGCTGCTCCTCGACGGCCGCCCCACCACCCGGGGCCCCGCGCATCCCCACGCCACCGGCCCGGACTGGGCGTCCTCCACCCACACCCCGCGGCACGCCGACGGCACACCCCTCACCGGCATCAGGGTCCTCTCCACGACCCTCGTGCACGGCCGCGCCGAACTCCGCGCCCACCTCGTCACCGGCGCCGCCCCCGGCACCCGCGTCCGCCAGACCGGCTGGGCCACCACCCCCGACGGCCCCACCGCCCAACTCCACCCGCTGCACGGTTACGACGACCCCGCGCACCGCACCCCTACGGGCAGCACCCTGATGGGCCCCCACACCCACACCTCCGCCCTGGAGGGCACCATCACCGCACGCCCCGAGGGCACCCTCTTCGCCGCCCTCGCCTCCCTGACCAGCGACCCGACCCCCGCCCCACCGAGCACTTTGGCCACGACCCGCCTCGTCGGCGACACCCTTCACGTCACGTGGCACGACGGCACGGAGTCGGCGCTCTCGCTTTAACTCCCCACGTACCTGGCTGTCCCGCCGCGGGGCGCTGCGCTTTGCGGTGCCCCGTACGTACCCGTCTCTCCCGCCGCGGGGCGTCTCGCCGTTGCGCCTGGCGGCGGGCGTTTGTGTGTCGGGTGCGGTGCCGGCCCTCCAGACTTCGTCCTCCGGTCCAGCCCCTCCCGTTGGGGGGAGTTTCCAAGCTGGTTGGGGGCGGGCCTGGTCTGTTGCCTGCGGGCCCGTGGACGTCACGTGCACCCCCACCGTCCTTCCCTTCCCCCTCACGGGAGGGACGGGCCGGAGGGGCCGGTTGTGTGGACGTAAAGCGTCAGCAGTCCACACAACCGGCCCCGGAGGCCCGTCACCGCACCCGACAACCACCCAGCCCGCCGCAGGCGCAACGGCGAACAACACCCGCGGCGGGACGGCCAAGTACGTGGGAGGCACCGCAAAGCGCAGCGCCCCGCGGCGGGAGAGACGGGTACGTGGGGGAAAAAACCAAGCGTCAGCGAGGCCCGTACTTGCGGCCCGTCCGTGAAGTGAGTCCGCCCAGCACCCCCCGCGGCGCCAGCTTCACCGCGCCCATCAGGGCCTTGTAGCGCGGGTCGGGGATGGACAGGGACTTGCCGCGCATGAGGTCCTTCATCGCGGCGTCGACCAGCTTGTCGGCGTCCAGCCACATCCAGCCGGGGATGTTGTCCGTGCCCATGCCGGCCCGCTGGTGGAACTCGGTCCGTACGAAGCCGGGGCACAGCGCCATCAGGCGCACCCCGCTGCCCGCCAGGTCGCGCGCCGCGCCCTGCGTGAACTGGACCACCCACGCCTTGCTCGCGCCGTACGTGCCGCGCGGCACGAACGCGGCCACCGACGCCACATTGACCACCGCGCCGCGCCGCCGGTCCCGCATCCCGCGCACCCCGGCGGTGGTGAGCCGCAGCACCGCCTCACAGTGCACCTTCAGCATCGTCAGCTCGTCGGCCATCGGGACTTCGAGGTACTCGCCCTTGTTGCCGAACCCGGCGTTGTTCACCAGCAGATCCACCGGGTGTTTGGCGTCCGAGAGCCGCGCCTCGACCGCCGCGATGCCGTCGTCCGTCGACAGGTCGGCGCTGAGCACCTCCGCCTCGATGCCGTGCCGGTCGTGCAACTCGGTGGCCTGCTCGCGCAGTCGCTTCTCGTCGCGGGCCACCAGCACCACGCTGTGGCCGTCGCTCGCCAGCCGCCGGGCGAAGGCCGCGCCGATGCCCGCCGTCGCTCCCGTGATCAATGCAGTCGTCATACCGGCACGCTATCCGCCCGGAGCGCACCACCGGAGCCCCAACCCCCGCCCGCGACAGGTCCCGTCGCCCCGGGCCGGCCCGCGGGGCTCATGCGTGCTCCAGATACTTCGCCACCTGCCGCCGGGTCTCCTCCGGGAGCGTCTCGCCCGCGTCCAGCAGTCGCGGCATCAGTTCCCGCCGGCCGGTCAGCGCCTGGAACACCATCCGGACGGTCACCTCGTGGTCCGGGCGGTGCTCCCGCCGGACGGGGTCCCCGGCGCGGATCCGGCCCGGCTCGATCACCCGCAGGTACGCGCCGGGCACCGCGGCCCCGATGAACCGCTTCATCCAGCCGGGCTCCCCCATCCGCCCCTGGAACGTACGGCAGGGCACTCGCGGCGCGGACACCTCCAGCAGGACGTGCCGGCCGATCCGCCAGCGTTCGCCGATGCGCGCGTGGGTGACCTCGACGCCCCAGGTGGTGAGGTTCTCACCGAAGGTTCCGTTGGGAAGCGCGCGGCCCAGCTCGTGCTGCCAGGCGTCCAGGTCCTCGCGGGCGTACGCGTAGACGGCCTTGTCGTCACCGCCGTGGTGGCGCCGGTCGACCACCGCGTCACCGGTCAGCCCACTGCCCCCGACGCCCCTGGGCCCGGGGGAGCGGACCGTCACCGGGCCGTCCACGGGCCGTTTGAAGATGCCCGTGCCGGCCTCGACGGCGGCGTGCGCGGACGGGGTGCGGTGTCCCAAGTTCACGGTCAGTAGCTTCATGCGGAGCTCCGATGCCCGGTCGCGGCGGCAGATGCGGCCCCCCACACATCAGGGTGACCGCTCTACGCCCCGGCACGCCCCTCAGGACGGCGTACGGAGGAGGGCGCCGGAAGCTCGGGGCGCGCGGAGTGCGGGACGAGCCCGCCCCGTGCCTCCGCGCGTGCGCCCGGTGCCTCAAAGCAGCCAACCGGTTTTTTCTGATCGACCCAAGACGCGCTTATGCTCGAAACATGATCGAGGCCCGTCATCTCCGCGTGCTGCGCGCCGTCGCCAGGACCGGCTCGTTCTCCGGTGCGGCGCGGGAGCTGGGCTGCACCCAGCCGGCCATCAGCCAGCAGATGAAGGCGCTGGAACAGTCCGCCGGGACCCCACTGCTGGTCCGGGCGGGCCGCGAGATGCGGCTGACGCAGGCCGGCGAGGCGCTCGTACGGCATGCGGTCGGCATCCTGGCCGGGCTGACCGCCGCCGAGGAGGAGGTCGCGGCCATCGCCGGCCTCCGGGCCGGGCGGGTGCGGCTGGTGTCGTTCCCCTCGGGCAGTTCGACGCTGGTGCCGACCGCCCTGGCGAAGATGCGCGCCGCCCACCCCGGCACCCGGGTCTCGCTGGTGGAGGCCGAGCCGCCGCGCTCGATCGAGATGCTGCGCAACGGCGACTGCGAGATCGCGCTGGCGTTCCGTTATCCGGAGGTGCGCGGGGCGGACCCGGCGGCCGGTGCGGAGTGGGACGACCTCGTGGTGCGGCCGATCCTGGCGGACCGGCTGATCGGCCTGGTCCCGGACGGCCACCGGCTGGCGAGGGCCGGCCGTGCGCGCTTCACGGATCTGGCCGACGAGCCGTGGATCGCGGGCTGCCCGCGCTGCCGCCGTCATCTGGTGGAGGTCTGCGAGAGCGCGGGCTTCACGCCGCGCATCGATTTCGCGACGGACGACTACCCGGCCGTGATCGGTCTGGTCGGGGCGGGGCTGGGGGTCGCCGCGCTGCCCGAGCTGACACTGGCGTCGGTACGCCCCAAGGGAGCCACCGCGATCAGGATGGATCCCGCCGTGCACCGGGAGATCGTCGCGCTCACGCTGCCGGACCTGGCGCAGGTCCCGGCCGTCGGGGCCACGCTCGACCAGCTGGTGGACGCCGCGGCCCGCTGACCACGGCAGCACGAAAGCGGACGGACACCGGCAGGCGGCCACCCCCGCCGAATCCCCGGGCGAGCACGCCAAACCGTCGGCATCCCAAACGCTCCACCGAACGCTCTACGTACGCCTCTACGCGCGCACGTTTACGCCCGGCACGTTCTACGCACGCCGCGCTCTACGCACGCCGCGCTCTACGCACGCCGCGCTCTACGCACGCCGCGCTCTACGCACGCCGCGCTCTACGCACGGCACGCTCTACGTGCGGAACGCTCCACGCACGCCAAAAGCGCGGGCCGCCTTCCGCGTCCCCGCGCACAAAAACCCCTCCCGCCCCCTCCCCGCACCGCCACCCCGACCCCGTTCCCGACCGCCCGCCGCATCGCGGGCACGGTCCCATCGCCGCACGAACGACCCTTGCCGTCCCTTGCAGCCCTTGCAGGAACGTTTCTTCCCGAGCTCCGCGTCCTTCTTCCTCAGTGGCCGGGCGCCCCCGGCCGGCCCGTCATCGAACTCGCGGGACGAGGCGGTGACGGGCCCGGCCCATCAGTTCCTCGCGCTCGTCCTCGGTCAGGCCGCCCACACCCCGTAGGGCTCACGGACGGCCAGCGCATGCGCCGCGCACTCGGCCCGCACGGGGCAGCGCATACACACCTCTTTCGCCGATGTCTCACGCGCGCTGCGGGCCGCTCCACGCTCGCCCTCGGGGTGGAAGAAGAGTGAGCTGTCCACGCCGCGGCAGGCGGCCAGCAACTGCCAGTCCCAAAGATCTGCGTTCGGGCCCGGGAGGCGGGAGAAATCTGCCATTGCTTGTCCCCTCGAAGCGATGCGGATTCGGGCTCGGTGCTCACGACCGTACATCTACTGTCGAAGTAGATGTAAATATGACTCATTGCGAATCTAGTCATAGTCAACGCGAAAATGGAAGAAAGGGAGCCAAATAGGGCATAGGGTGCACGCGCGGATGCCGGTCGCCCGATGAGTCGTCTGCGTATCCGGCTCCTCACGGAGCGTGCTGAACTCGGTCGCCGAAGCCGTAACTCTTTCGGGTGACCGTCGTTGAGTGTGCGGAGGCGATTGGCAGAGGTAGCCCTCGGGCAGGTGTCCGAGGCGGCCGTCAATCGCACAGGTGACGATACGTACCAGCCTGGAGGCTCAAGGTGACGCGCATCAGCTGCGGAGGGCGGTCATGACATCCGTCCTCGTCTGCGACGACTCCCCGCTTGCCCGAGAGGCGCTCCGTCGGGCGGTTGCGACCGTGCCCGGCGTCGAGCGTGTGACGACCGCGGCCAACGGCGAGGAAGTCCTCCGCCGCTGGGGTGCCGATCGCTCGGACCTGATTCTGATGGACGTACGGATGCCCGGGCTCGGCGGTGTCGAGACCGTGCGCCGGCTGCTGTCCGCGGACCCGGGCGCCCGGATCATCATGCTCACGGTGGCCGAGGACCTCGACGGCGTCGCGCTCGCGGTCGCCGCCGGTGCCCGCGGCTATCTGCACAAGGACGCCTCGCGCGCCGAGCTGCGGGCGACGGTGACCCAGGCGCTCGCCGACCCGACGTGGCGGCTCGCCCCGCGCCGGCTGCGGTCCGCCGAGATGGGTGCCGCACCGACGCTCACCGCGCGTGAGATCCAGGTGCTGGAGGGCATGAGTCACGGCCGTTCGAACGCCGAGATCGGCCGCGAGCTCTTCCTGTCGGAAGACACGGTCAAGACCCACGCCCGGCGGCTGTTCAAGAAACTGGGCGCCTCCGACCGGGCCCATGCGGTGGCGCTCGGCTTCCGCTGGGGACTGGTCCGCTAAGGCGTCGTGACGTGCAGCGATGCGGGGGAGTGAAGATCCCCGCCCGCCCTGTGGCGGGCGGGGTGGCATGGTGCCCCGCATGTCCCGATCGGCGACGGCGGTCCGATTCGCCGCGCGGTGCCGCATCCTTGAGGTATGGAGTTCCTCGGGGACGGGCCGCTCGGGCACGAGGGGAGGGCGCGGGAGATGACAGCCGGCGCACCTGCCGCTCATAACGCTTCAGTGCACAACTACGGACCTGGTGCCGCGGACCGTGCGGCGCCAAGGCACCATGGACCGATGCGCGACGACGGGAAGCAGGAGATCGGCGATCTCGTCGCACGCGCCGTCGAGGGGGATCAGCGGGCCACTCATGACCTCCTGGCCCATGTGCACCCCCTCGCCCTGCGCTACTGCCGCACCCGGCTGTCCCGGCTGCCCGGTGACGCCCGGCACTTCGTCGAGGACCTCGCGCAGGAGGTGTGTGTCGCGGTGCTCTGCGCGCTGCCGCGCTACCGCGACACCGGCAAGCCCTTCGAGGCGTTCGTCTTCGCCATCGCCGGCCACAAGGTCGCCGATCTGCAGCGGGCCGCGATGCGCCACCCGGGCAGCACGGCCGTGCCGTCCGACGAGATGCCCGAGCAGCCCGACGACTCCCTCGGTCCCGAGGAGCGGGCGCTGCTGAGCAGTGATGCCGAGTGGGCCAAGAAGCTGCTGGCGAACCTTCCGGAGAACCAGCGCGAGCTGGTGCTGCTGCGGGTCGCGGTCGGGCTGACGGCCGAGGAGACCGGGCAGATGCTGGGGATGTCGCCCGGTGCCGTACGGGTCGCCCAGCACCGCGCGCTGAGCCGGCTGCGGGCGCTCGCCGAGCAGTAGCCCTCGGGTGACGCGAAGTCGCCGTAGGAAAGTACAAGTGACGAGGCCCTCATCGCTCGTGGAATGGGCCACCCCCGTAGGCCGTTAGCATGGGAGTCCGCGCTGAGGCAAGAGCATTGGGGAAGGTGTCATGAGTGACAACGTCGACGGTATGCCCGCCAAATTCGCCATGCTCGGGCTGACATACGACGACGTGCTGCTGTTGCCCGGCGCGTCGGAGGTCCTGCCCAACGCGGTGAGCACCGCGTCCCGGGTCTCGCGCAACGTCACGGTGAACATCCCGCTGCTCTCCGCCGCGATGGACAAGGTCACCGAGGCGCGGATGGCCATCGCCATGGCGCGGCAGGGCGGCGCGGGCGTGCTCCACCGCAATCTCTCCATCGAGGACCAGGCGAACCAGGTCGACCTGGTCAAGCGCTCCGAGTCCGGCATGGTCACCGACCCGATCACGGTCCGGCCGGACGCCGACCTCGCCGAGGCCGACGCGCTGTGCGCCAAGTTCCGGATCAGCGGTGTGCCGGTCACCGACGCCGCGGGCAAGCTGCTGGGCATCGTGACCAACCGCGACATGGCCTTCGAGATGGACCGCCGCCGGCAGGTCCGCGAGGTCATGACCCCGATGCCGCTGGTCACCGGCAAGGTCGGGATCTCCGGTGACGACGCCATCGAGCTGCTGCGCCGCCACAAGATCGAGAAGCTGCCGCTGGTCGACGACGAGGGCGTGCTCAAGGGCCTGATCACGGTCAAGGACTTCGTCAAGGCGGAGAAGTACCCGAACGCCGCCAAGGACGCCGAGGGCCGGCTGGTCGTCGGTGCCGCGGTCGGCGTCGGCGACGCGGCCTACGAGCGGGCGCAGGCGCTGGTCGAGGCCGGTGCCGACTTCCTCGTCGTGGACAGCGCGCACGGCCACAGCCGCGGCATCCTCGACATGATCGCCAAGATCAAGTCCAACATCAGCGTCGACGTGGTCGGCGGCAACGTCGCCACCCGTGACGGCGCCCAGGCCCTCATCGACGCCGGCGCGGACGGCATCAAGGTCGGCGTCGGCCCCGGCTCCATCTGCACGACCCGGGTCGTCGCCGGTGTCGGCGTGCCGCAGGTCACCGCGATCTACGAGGCGGCGCAGGCCGCGAACGCCGCGGGCGTCCCGCTGATCGGCGACGGCGGCCTGCAGTTCTCCGGCGACATCGCCAAGGCCATCGCGGCCGGTGCGGACACCGTCATGCTGGGCTCGCTGCTGGCCGGCTGCGAGGAGTCGCCGGGCGAGATGGTCTTCATCAACGGCAAGCAGTTCAAGTCGTACCGCGGCATGGGCTCGCTGGGCGCGATGCAGTCCCGCGGCCAGGCCCGCTCCTTCTCCAAGGACCGCTACTTCCAGGACAACGTCCTCTCCGAGGACAAGCTGGTGCCCGAGGGCATCGAGGGCCAGGTCCCCTACCGCGGCCCGCTCGCCTCGGTCGCCCACCAGCTCGTCGGCGGTCTGCGCGCCTCCATGGGCTACGTCGGCTCCGCCGACATCCCCGAGCTCAAGGAGAAGGGCCGGTTCGTCCGGATCACCGCCGCGGGCCTGAAGGAGAGCCACCCGCACGACGTCCAGATGATCACCGAGGCGCCGAACTACGCCCGGCGCTGACGCCCCCCCAGGTAGCCCCGGGCCCCGTAGGCCCCTACCGTGAGCCCGCTGCCGCACCCCGGCCGCGGGCTCCGGTGCGTCGGGGATACTGGAGACGCAGACGTAGAAGGAAAGGCCACACACGTGACTGAGATCGAGATCGGGCGCGGCAAGCGCGGCCGCCGGGCATACGCATTCGACGACATCGCCGTCGTACCCAGTCGCCGCACCCGCGACCCGAAGGAGGTCTCGATCGCCTGGCAGATCGACGCCTACCGCTTCGAGCTGCCGTTCCTGGCGGCCCCCATGGACTCGGTGGTCTCCCCGCAGACCGCGATCCGCATCGGTGAGCTGGGCGGCCTGGGCGTCCTCAACCTCGAAGGGCTGTGGACCCGCTACGAGGACCCGGAGCCGCTGCTCGCCGAGATCGCCGAGCTGGACGAGGCCGACGCGACCCGCCGGCTCCAGGAGATCTACGCGGCCCCGATCAAGGAAGAGCTGATCGGCCAGCGGATCAAGGAGGTGCGCGACGCCGGCGTGGTCACCGCCGCGGCGCTGTCGCCGCAGCGCACCGCGCAGTTCTCCAAGGCCGTCGTGGACGCCGGCGTGGACATCTTCGTCATCCGCGGCACGACGGTGTCGGCCGAGCACGTGTCCAGCGCCGCCGAGCCGCTGAACCTCAAGCAGTTCATCTACGAGCTGGACGTCCCGGTGATCGTCGGCGGCTGCGCCACGTACACCGCGGCCCTGCACCTGATGCGCACCGGCGCGGCGGGTGTGCTGGTCGGCTTCGGCGGCGGCGCCGCGCACACCACCCGTAACGTCCTGGGCATCCAGGTCCCGATGGCGACCGCGGTCGCCGATGTCGCGGCCGCCCGCCGGGACTACATGGACGAGTCCGGCGGCCGCTACGTCCACGTCATCGCCGACGGCGGCGTGGGCTGGTCCGGCGACCTGCCCAAGGCGATCGCCTGCGGCGCGGACGCGGTGATGATGGGCTCGCCGCTCGCCCGCGCGACCGACGCGCCGGGCCGCGGCCACCACTGGGGCATGGAGGCGGTCCACGAGGACGTGCCGCGCGGCAAGCGGATGGACCTGGGTGCGGTCGGCACGACCGAGGAGATCCTCCTCGGCCCCTCCCACACCCCGGACGGTTCGATGAACTTCTTCGGCGCGCTGCGCCGGGCGATGGCGACCACCGGCTACTCGGAGCTGAAGGAATTCCAGCGCGTCGAGGTCACGGTCGCGCCGCGGCGGTAGTCCGTAGGGCACGTACGCATACGTAGGGGCCGGTCATCCTGGTGGGTGACCGGCCCTTTCGCATGCCCAACTGCGCTGATGGGGGCGTGTTTTGAGAGGGGAGGGGCGCGTGGTTGCGTTCAGGGCGAGTGTGGGCTGAACGGGTGTAGCAGGGCGTTAGTGTCTGTGTTCGGCGACCCGCTGTCTCTGGGGCGCCCCCTTCCAAGGAGCACGTACCGGACCCGCGGCCGCGGGGCCCGGCCCGCAGCTCCAGTGGACCGTCCAAACCGGGTTGATGGGCGGCGTCATGGAAGGGGGCGTGCCCGTGGGCCGTCACCGCAAGCCCACCCGCTGGGATCAGATTCGGCTTCGGCTGGTGAAGTTCCGGAGGAGGTGGCTCTTGCGGATGTACGGCCGGTGAGCGGCCGCCCCCACAAAGACTAGGGGCGGACACCCGTAAACCGGCTAGGAGCCCGCTGCAGCACCCACTGCGGTGGGCTCCACCTCATTGCGGTGACGGTGAGCGGCCACCCCTACGAGAACTAGGGGTGGACACTCCGATCACTTCCAGGAGCCTGCCGCAGTACCCGCTGCGGTGGGCTCCACCTGATTCCGTAAGGTACCCGTGCTGCGCGCCCGGTGCCACCGGCTCCGGAGTCCGGGCCGTCCCGCGCGCCCCTTTCACAGCCGATGCGCCGCCCCCGTGGGTGTGGCGCCCCTCGTGTCCAGCAGCAGCTGGGCCTTTACCGACAGGCCCTGGAGGTCGTAGGTGCGGTGGTGCTGGAGGAGGAGGGTCAGGTCGGCGGCGGAGGCGGCGTCGTAGAGGGAGTCGGCGCGGGGGACGGGGCGGCCGTGGACGGTCCAGTGCGGGACGTGCGGGTCGTGGTAGGTGACGTGGGCACCGAGTTCGCGGAGGCGGGCGGCGATTTCCCAGGCGGGGGAGCCGGTCTGGTCGGCGACGTCCGGTTTGTAGGTGACACCGAGCAGGAGGATGCGGGCGCCGCGCGCGGACTTGCCGTGTTCGTTGAGGAGGGTGGCGCAGCGCTGGATGACGTAGTGCGGCATCCGGCCGTTGACCTCCTGGGCGAGTTCGACCATCCGGAGGGGGAGGAATGGGCGCCCCCGCCAAGGGAGTTGGGGTCCACCGCGGGGGCGTGGCCGCCCACGCCCGGGCCGGGGCGGAAGGACTGGAAGCCGAACGGTTTGGTCTCGGCGCAGCGGATGACGTCCCACAGGTCGACGCCGATGTCGTGGCAGAAGACCGCCATCTCGTTCATCAGGGCGATGTTGACGTGGCGGTAGTTCGTTTCGAGGAGCTTGGCGGTCTCCGCCTCGCGGGGCCGCGGGCGCGGACGACCTTGTCGGTGAGGCGGCCGTAGAAGGCGGCGGCGGCCTCCGTGCAGGCGGGGGTGAGGCCGCCGATGACCTTGGGCGTGTTGGCGTAGCGGTGGGTGCGGTTGCCGGGGTCGTGGCGGCCGGGTGAGTACGCGAGGTGGAAGTCGCGGCCGGCGGTGAGGCCGGAGCCCGCTTCGAGCAGGGGGCGGAGGAATTCCTCGGTGGTGCCCGGGTACGCGCTGGATTCCAGGATCACCGTGGTGTGCGGCCGTAGTTGTGCGGCCAGGGTCCGGGCGGCACCGGCGACCGCGGAGAGGTCCAGGGTGCGGTCCTCGCCGAGCGGCGTGGGGGCGCAGATGACCGCGGTGCGGACCCGGCCGAGGGCGGTGGGGTCGGCGGTGGTGCGGAAGCCGGCGGCGAGCAGCCGGCGGAGTTCGGTGGCGGTCAGCGGCCCGTCGGTGGCGGCGTGCGGGTCGGGGTCGTAGCCGAGGGTGCCGATGCCGGCGGTGGTGGCGGCCTGGGCGAGGGGGAGGCCGAGGTGACCGAGTCCGATGACGGCGAGATCTGCGGGCATGCTGCGACCGTCCTTCCCGGGCGGAGGGGTGGCGGGTGGTGTGCGGGGCGGGAAGTGCATGACGTATGCGAAGAGTGCATAAGTAGACTAAGCGGATATTTGGCCCAGAATGGGGATTGATGGATCAAGGTGGCCGGGGTGTTGCCGTGCGGGTGAGGGGGGATAGCGGCAAGGAGCGCGGTCAGAATCGACGGACGGGGCAGGGCCCCGGTCACGGTGGCCCCGACCACAGCGGGAGGCAGCGGTGAGGACAGCGATACTGGGACCGGCACAGCGGGCCGAGGCGCTCGCCCGAATGGCGGAGCGGGAGCTCGACGTTCTCGTGGTCGGGGGCGGGGTCGTCGGCGCGGGCACCGCGCTCGACGCGGCGACCCGCGGACTGGACACCGGGCTGGTCGAGTCCCGCGACTGGGCCTCCGGTACGTCCAGCCGGTCGAGCAAGCTGATCCACGGCGGTCTGCGGTATCTGGAGATGCTGGACTTCGCGCTGGTCCGGGAGGCGCTGAAGGAGCGCGGGCTGCTGCTGGAGCGGTTGGCGCCGCATCTGGTCAAGCCGGTGCCGTTCCTCTATCCGCTGCAGCACAAGTTCTGGGAGCGCTGGTACGCGGGCTCCGGTGTGGCGCTCTACGACGGGATGTCGGTGTCGTCGGGGCACGGCCGCGGGCTGCCGGTGCACCGGCACCTGTCGCACAAGAAGGCGCTGCGGGTCGCGCCGTGCCTGAAGAAGGACGCGCTGGTCGGTGCGCTCCAGTACTACGACGCGCAGATGGACGACGCCCGTTACGTGGCGACCCTGGTGCGGACCGCCGCGGCGTACGGCGCGCACGCCGCCAACCGGGCGCGGGTGGTGGGCTTCCTGCGTGAGGGCGAGCGGGTGGTCGGTGCGCGGGTGCAGGACGTCGAGGGCGGCCGGGAGTACGAGGTCCGGGCGCGGCAGATCGTGAACGCCACGGGCGTGTGGACGGACGACACCCAGGCGCTGATCGGGGAGCGCGGGCAGTTCCACGTGCGGGCCTCGAAGGGGATCCACCTGGTCGTTCCCAAGGACCGCATCCACTCGACGACCGGGCTGATCCTGCGGACCGAGAAGAGCGTGCTGTTCGTCATCCCCTGGGGGCGGCACTGGATCGTGGGGACCACGGACACCGACTGGGACCTGGACAAGGCGCATCCGGCGGCGTCCAGCGCGGACATCGACTATCTGCTGGAGCATGTGAACGAGGTCCTCGCCACCCCGCTGACCAGGGACGACGTCGAGGGCGTCTATGCCGGGCTGCGGCCGCTGCTGGCGGGGGAGTCGGACGCCACCAGCAAGCTGTCGCGGGAGCACACGGTCGCGCATCCGGTGCCGGGTCTGGTGGTGGTCGCCGGCGGCAAGTACACGACGTACCGGGTGATGGCGAAGGACGCCGTCGACGAGGCGGTGCACGGGCTGGACCAGCGGGTCGCGGAGTGCGTGACCGAGGAGGTGCCGCTGGTCGGGGCCGAGGGCTACAAGGCCCTGTGGAACGCCCGGGCCCGGATCGCGGCCCGCACCGGGCTGCACGTGGCGCGGATCGAGCACCTGCTGAACCGCTACGGCGCGCTCACCGAGGAACTGCTGGAGCTCGTGGTGGGCGATCCTTCCCTGGGCGAACCGCTGACCGGCGCGGACGACTATCTGCGCGCCGAGGCGGTCTACGCCTGCACGCACGAGGGGGCGCGCCACCTCGACGACGTGCTGACCCGCCGGACCCGGATCTCGATCGAGACCTTCGACCGCGGGACCCGCTGCGCCCGCGAGGTCGCCGAGCTGATGGCGCCGGCGCTCGGCTGGGACGGCGACCAGGTCGAGAAGGAGATCACGCACTACCGGAAGCGGGTCGAGGCGGAACGCGAATCGCAGCGCCAGCCGGACGATCTGACGGCGGATGCGGCGCGGCTGGGGGCACCGGACATCGTGCCGCTGTAGGCAGCGCGGGCCCGCACGTGCCCGTTGTTCATCTCCGGGCGCAGAACTCGGCGCTCAGCACCGCGGTGGTGCCGGCCGGATCCGGCCGGTCGTCCGTGTTCACGCGGAAGCTGACGACATGTCGCCCGCCGACGGTGCCCGCGGCCTGGGCGAAGGACCCGTTGATGTCGCCGTTGTGGCCCCAGACCGTGACCCCGCAGGGCAGCCGGGTCGCGTAGAGGCCGAGGCCGTAGCTGCCGCCGGTGTTCTTCTCGCTGCGTATGGCGGCCATCTGGCGCGGTGGCAGGAACTTCCCGCCGAGCAGCGCGGCGAAGAACCGGTTGAGGTCGCCCAGGGTGGTGACCATCTCGCCGGCCGCGCCGGCCCGGCTGGGGTCCAGCGAGGTGGCGTCCACCCGCCGGTCGCCGATCCGGGAGTACGCGCGGCCGTGCGGTGCCGGCAGCACCGGGTCGGTACCGGGGAACGAGGTCTGGTCGAGCCCGGCCGGACGGAGGATGCGACGGCGGATCTCGGTGGCGTACGGGTGGCCGGTGACCGCCCGGATGATCAGGCCGAGCACCAGGTAGTTGGTGTTGGAGTAGGCGAAGGGGGCACCTCCTGTGCCTTCAGGGCCATGGGGGCGGGCGCCGGGTGCGGCCACCGGCGGGTGGCGGAGGGCGATCCTCAGGAGGGTGTCCGGGGTGTGGCTGTCGTAGCGGTGGGGGCGGAAGCCGGGGCCGTGGAGCTGGCGGGCGAGCCGCGGGTCCTGGGTGTAGTTGAACAGCCCGCTCGTGTGGTCGAGCAGTTGGTGGACCGTCACCTTCCGCAGATCGGTGCCGCCGTGCCGGCCCGTGACCGGTGTGCCCGGCGGGAGATGGGCGGCCGCCGGATCGCTCAGGCGCAGCCGCCGCTCGGCGACGAGCTGCAGGATCACCGTCGCCACCAGGGGCTTGGTGAGGCTGCCGGCCCGGAAGTGGTCCGCCGCGGTCATCCGGTGCCGGCTGCGCAGATCGGCGTAGCCGGCCGTGGAGAAGCGCGGGGCGCGGAACCGGCCGGCGCGGGTGATGAGCGAAGCCGCACCCGGCGCGCCGTCCGCGACCAGTCGGCGCAGGGCGGGCACCGTGGTGGCCGGAGGCCGCGCGAGGGCTCCCGCCGGCGGCACTCGGGTGGCGGCCGGCCGGCCCGCGCAGGCCGGCAGGGCCAGTGCGGCCGCTGCGGCCAGCGCGGCCGCCACGGCCGGCCGGGGCGGACGCATCGTCATCGGGACTCCCGTTCGTCGGGGCCATCATGACGGGTACGCGGTGCCGTCCGGCACCGACCCGGGCCTTCCGCACGGCCGCGGATGAGAGAGAATGAAGGCTGTGCCAGGGTGGGTTGTCCGAGTTGGGTCAGTTTGGCGATCGATGCGATGTCAAGGCTGCCAACTCGGCTGGATTGCCGAGGGGATTCAGTGGGCGACGAGGTCGAGATGGACGGCAAGGAGGGCAGGCTGCTCGCCGGCCGGTACCGGCTCGCCGATGTTCTCGGCCGGGGTGGCATGGGCACCGTCTGGCGGGCACGCGACGAGGTCCTGGGCCGTACGGTCGCAGTCAAGGAACTGCGCTTCCGGGCGGGGTCGAGGAGGACGAGAAGCGCCGGCTGATCACCCGCACGCTGCGCGAGGCCAAGGCGATCGCCCGGATCCGGAACAACGGCGCGGTGACGGTCTACGACGTGGTCGACGAGGACGACCGGCCGTGGATCGTGATGGAGCTGGTCGAGGGCCGCTCGCTCGCCGAGGTCGTACGGGACGACGGCCCGCTGACCCCGCGCCGCGCCGCCGAGGTCGGCCTCGCCGTGCTCGACGTGCTGCGTGCCGCGCACGACGCCGGCATCCTGCACCGCGATGTGAAGCCGTCCAACGTCCTGATGTCCGACGACGGCCGGGTGGTGCTGACCGACTTCGGTATCGCCCAGGTCGAGGGCGACCCCTCGGTGACCTCGACCGGCATGCTCGTCGGCGCCCCCTCGTACATCTCCCCGGAGCGCGCCCGCGGCCAGAAGCCGGGCCCGCCGGCCGACCTGTGGTCGCTGGGCGGCCTGCTGTACGCCTGCGTCGAGGGCGTGCCGCCGTACGACAAGGGTTCGGCGATCGCCACGCTCACCGCGGTGATGACCGAGCCGGTCGAGCCGCCGAAGAGCGCCGGCGCGCTGGAAGAGGTCATCTTCGGGCTGCTGGTGAAGGACCCGGAGGCCCGGCTGGACGACGCCGGTGCGCGGTCGATGCTGCTGGACGTCATCCACGCGCCGGAGAAGACCGAGCCGCCGATGGACGCGACCCGGGCGATGGCGCTGCCGACCGTGCCCGGCGAGCGCACGCCCGCCAAGCCGAAGGACACGCCCAAGCCGAAGGCGGCCCCGAAGCCGAAGGCGGCCAAGAGCGGCGCCCCGGCGCGGCCGGCGCGCAAGCCGAAGGAGAAGAAGCCGGACACCGCGTCCGCCGCGGCGTCCGGGGCCGCTGGGTCCGCCGGTGCGTCTGCCGGTGCTTCCGCGGAGGCCCCGGCCCGGCCGGAGCGGAAGCCCGCCGCGCCCGCGGCCGAGCGGCCGGCCGCCGGTAGCCCCACGGCGGACCGTCCGTCCGGTGCCCGCCCCGGCTTCGACGGCGAGGCCGCCAAGGAGCGGGTGCGCGCCGCCCTGAAGTCCGTGCGCAACGCCGCCGCGGCGGCCGCGGCCCGGGCGGAGTCCAGACCCGGTGACGGGGACCGCCCGTCCAATGCGCGTGCGTCGCTGACCGATGTCGTCCCGCGCCGCACCCTGATCACCGTTGCCGTGGTCGTCGTCCTCGCGGTGCTGGGCACGGTCCTGGCGCTCTCCCTCGGCGGCGACGACACCGGCGCGAAGAGCGGCGGTTCGTCGGGCAAGGGCGGCAAGGGGTCCTCCGCGGGCCGCACCAAGCCCTCGACCGACGCGGCGGACGCGAACGGTGACGATGCGAACGGCGACGACGCGAGCAGCGGCGGCTCCGGCCAGCCGGGCCCGGCGCCGAGCGCCGACCAGGCCGGCGACAAGGGCGGCGCGGACGGCAACGGCGGTGACGGCGGCGCCGGAAAGGGCGGCGCGAAGCTGCCGGACGGCTACGCCCAGAAGACCAACGGCACGTTCCACTTCCGGATGGCCATGCCCAAGGGCTTCCGGCAGACCGGTACCGCCGGGCAGGGCTCCGGCGCCATATACAGCGCCTCCGACGACGGATTCCCGCGCGTCCAGGTCGACTACAACGCCAAGCCCGGCGAGGACGCCGCGGCCGCCTGGCGCAGCCTGGAGCCGAGCGTGCGCGGTTCCAGCGACGACTACCACCTCATCGGCATCAAGACGGTGAAGTGGCGGGGCTATCCGACCGTCGCCGACTGGTCGTTCACCCGCACCCAGAACGGCGAGAAGGTGCGGGTCCTCAACCGCGGCTTCCGGGCCGACGACGACCACGGCTACGCCATCATGATCACCTGCAAGGCGGACAGCTGGTCGGGCAAGGAGTGCCAGCAGGTCATCGCCACCGCGTTCAAGACCTTCGCGGTGAAGGACTGAGCGGACCCGGGCCGTTGCGGGGCGCGGACGGACGCATCAACGGGCCGGGCGGGCGCACCGTCCGGCCCGGGCACGTATCGTGAGACATCGAAGACCGTACGCATCCGCATTCGGTGGGAACGCGACCGGAAGTGACCGACGGCACCCGTGCCGGAGGACGGCGGAGGCGGAGCGGTAACACAGCACGCGCTGCGGGGAGGCGTCGTGGACGAGTACGCAGGGCGAGTGCTCGCCGAGCGCTACCGCCTGCCCGTGCGCCCCTTCGGCGACGACGACTTCACCGAGTCCCGGGCGTTCGACACGTTCAGCGGGCAGGAGGTGCTGGTCCGTCAGGTGCCGCTGCCCGAGGTCGTGGAGGCCGAGGTCCTCGAAGCGGAGGCGGTGGGCGCGGGCCCGGCCGGTTCCGGCGAGTGGAGCGGCGGCGGCCGCTTCGGCGGCTTCCGGGCCACGGGGGTGGCCGACCGCAGCCCCCGCGATCCCGCCGTACGCCGCGCGCTGCAGGCCGCCACGACCGTGGCGCAATTGCCCGACCACCCCCGGCTGGAGCAGGTCTTCGACGTCTTCGCGCAGGACGGCAGCCTGTGGATCGTCGGCGAACTCCTCACCGCCCGCCCGCTGTCCGCGCTGCTCGCCGAGCGGCCGCTGACCCCGCACCGCGCCGCGGAGATCGGCGCCGACCTGCTCACCGCGCTGCGGATGCTGCACACGGACGGCCGACCGCACCGCAACATCACCGCCCGCACGGTCCTGGTCTGCGACGACGGCCGGGCCATCCTCACCGGGCTGGCGGCGGGCGCGGCCCAGGAAGCGCTGTGCGGAGACGATGCGCCCGCCGCTGACGAGACCGACGGGGCCCGGCCCCTCACCGGGCTCGCCGCCGAACGGGCGCGGCAGGCCCGGCTGACCGTCGTCGGCCCGGTCACCGAGCGCTGGGCGCCCGAGCAGGCCGCGCCGGTGGGCGAGGACGCGCCGTTCTCCCGTCCGGGCCCGGCCACCGACCTGTGGGCGGTCGGCGCGCTGTTGTTCCGGAGTGTGCAGGGCCATTCGCCGTTCCCCGAGGACAGCACCGCCGAACTCGCCCGGCTGGTACGGTCCGGGCCGCCCGTGGACGCGGCCGGGTGCGGGCCGCTGCGCCCGCTCGTCGAGGCCCTGCTGCACCGGGACCCCGCCGAGCGCCCGGACCTCGACGAGGTGCGCCACGCGCTCCGCGCGCTGATCCGTACGGCCCCGGAGCCGGAGGCCGAGCGCCGGCTGGTGACGATGCCGGCGCTGGAGCAGGGCGGTGCCCCGCGGTGGCTGCCGATCGTGCGGCGGCGCGGCGAACTCGTCCGCAAGGGGCGGCACAAGAAGGGCCGGCCGGCCGGACACCCCGGGCAGCCGGCCCCGGCACCGCCCGCCGCGCGCCCTCCGCACCCGCGCCGGATGCCGCCGGCCGAGGAGCACGGCGTCCCCCTCCCGAGCTCAAGGGAGCAGGGGGGACCCCCATCGCCGCCGGCCCGGCTGCCCCGCCCGCCGAAGCAGCCCAAGCCGCTCCGGCAGCCGAAGCCGTCCCGCGCGGCCCGGCCCGCCAAGCCGCCGCGGCAGCCCGCCGCCCCGCACCGGGACGCGTACGAGCCGGACCTGCTGGCCTCCGGGCCGCGGCCGGACCGGCCCCGCCGCGGTGCGCCGCGCCATCTCGGCCGGCTGCTGCTCGGTGCGATCCTGTTGCTCCTCGTCGGCGCGGTCGCCTACGCCATGGCGTTCCTGCCGAAGGCGGGCGAGGACGCCAAGGGCGGGCGGCGCGGCGCGGAGCGGACCGCCACCTCCGGTGCGCCGCCGGCCGGCAGCCCCGCCCCCACCCCCTCCGGTGGCGAGGACGGCGGTTCGCCGGACCCGGGTGGGTCGCAGCCCACCGCGCCCGCCGACGTCGCCCCCGGCTTCGCGCTGCGCACCGACCCGCGGGGCTTCCGGATCGCGGTCCGCGACGGCTGGCAGCGGCGCGGCGCCAACGCCCAGGGCCAGGTGCGCTATCTCGGCGGCGACTACGAACTGCTCGTCGTGCCCGGCCGGGACACCACGGCCCGGTACGGCGCGGACCCGATGGCCTACCTGCAGAACAAGGAGCCCGAGCTGGCTCCGTACCGCGGCTCCAGCTGGGCGACCGCGGCCGGGCTGCGGCGGATCGACGTGGGCAAGACGGCGATGGCCGAGGGCACGTTCACCTGGCGCGACGGCAGCGGCCGGGAGGTCTACGTCCGCAACCTCGCCATGATCCACAACGGCCGCTACCACCTGGTCCTGGTCATCGGCCCGGACGGCTCCGGGCGCCGCGAGGTCGACCGGCTCTACGAACAGGCGACCAGCTCGTACCGGCCCCGGTGAGGCCGGTCCGGTTCAGCGCCGCCCGGACAGCTCCCGTTCCAGCGGGGTCCGGAAGCGGGGCGTGATCCGGACCGGGCCGACCCAGGCCGCGAGCCGCTCCGCCTCGGCCGTCACGGCGGCGACCGCCTCGCCGCCGCCGTCCCCGCTCAGCAGCCGCCAGACGACCTCGCCGTCCGGGCGCTGGGCCCAGCCGCCGATGATCCTCCCGTTCCACCACACCGTCGGACCGATGTTGCCGCTGCGGTCGAAGAGGTGCGGTACGTGGTCCGGGTCGAGGTACCAGTCCCGGGCCTTCCAGCCCATGGCGGTGGGGTCGAGGGCGGGCAGCAGGGCGGCCCAGGGCTCGGGTTCGGGGGCCGGGCCGAGGTCGTCGGGGAGGGCCAGTCCGGTCGTGCCGTCGTCGAGCGTCACCTCGACGGCGTCGGTGGCGGCCACCGCCCGGCGGGTGTCGGTGAGCGTCCAGCCGGTCCACCACTTGAGGTCTTCGACGGTCGCCGGCCCGTAGGCGGCGAGCCAGCGGCGGGCGAGCGCGGCGCGGGCCTCGACGGCCGGTGGCGCGGCCAGCTCGGCGAACGCGGTGCCGGGCGTCCAGCGGAAGGAACTGCTGGTCCAGCCGCCGCGCGGACGGCCGCGCCGGATCCGGCCCTCGGCGGCCAGCGCCCGCAGCAGCCGGCTGGAGACCGCGACGGTGGCCTCGTACGGTTTGCCCGGCGAGACCACGACGCTCTCGCGCAGTGCGGGTACGTCCTCGGTGAGTTCGGCCGCGGTCGCGGTGCCCCGGGCGGCCAGCGCGGCCAGCGTCTTCGCCTCCACCTCGGCCAGCCGCCGCTCGTCCCAGCCGACGCCCGTGGCGAGCCACCCGACCAGGCCGGCGCGCTCCTTGGCGGCGATCGCCCGGCCGGTGGAGGAGGACACGACCGGCGCGAGGTCGGCGCCGACCGCGAACAGGGTGCGCCGCATGGCCAGCAGCCGGACCAGGGTGTGGTCGTCGTAGAGCGCACGCTCGACCTCGGCGGGGTCCGGCACGGCGAGCCGGGCGCAGGCCGCCAGGTGCACGGTCGCCGCGTCGGTGGCGTGCAGCGCGACGAGCGCGTCGGCGACCTCCTCGGGACGGGCGGCGCGGCACGCGGGGGCGAGCAGCTGCCGCCGTCCGAGGCGGGCCCGGCGACCGGCGGTGTCGATACGGGGTCGGGAGTGACTCATGGGGCGACCGTACGGGAGGTCGCGGACAAGCCGCGTCCTCCTTCACGAACTCACGGACTCACGAACTCACGGACTCACGAACTCACGGACTCACGGACTGACTGACTGACTCGCGGACTCACTCACTCTCGGGCCCGCGCACCTCGTGGGCGCTCGCAGGCCCTCACGGGCCGGAACGTGCCGCCGCCGCACCCCCGAACCGCTCCCGCAGCTCCTGCTTGCGCACCTTGCGCAGCGTCGCCCCGCGCGGCAGTGCGGCCACCACCGCCAGCTGTTCCGGGAGCTTGTACCGGGCCAGTCCCAGGCCGAGGAGGTGCGCGCGGACCGCGTCGAGCGTCAACTCCCGTGCACCAGGCGGCTGTTCGACGACCGCGCAGACCCGTTCGCCGCGCCGGTCGTCCGGCAGTCCGATGACGGCGACGTCCGCCACGTCCGGGTGCCGGTACAGCAGCTCCTCGATCTCCTGGGCGGAGATGTTCTCGCCCTTGCGGATGATGATGTCCTTGAGGCGGCCGGTGACGACGAGGTGCCCGGTGGGCGTGAGGCGCCCGAGGTCACCGGTGGGCAGGAACCCGTCCGCGTCGAACGGATCGGGCTCGCCGAGATAGCCCCGGCACACCGCCGGGCCGTGCAGCCGTATCTCCCCGGTGCCGGGCGCGATCCGGATCTCCATGCCGGCGGGCGGCCGGCCGTCGGTGGTCGCGAGGTTCTCCGGGCTGTCGTACGGGTCGCCCATGGTGACCATGGGGGCCTCGGTCAGCGCGTAGCCGTGGGTGAGCTGGCAGCCCAGTTCGGCGACGACCTCGTGGTACAGCGCGGGTGGTTTGGGCGCGCCGCCGCCGGCCAGCAGCCGCAGCGCGGGCAGCAGTTTCCGGCCCGGTGGCAGCCGGCGCTGTTCGGCGAGGAAGAGGGTGTAGAAGGCGGTGGAGCCGCCGGCGAGGGTCACGCCGTGCCGGCGGTAGGCGGCGAGCGACCCGGGCAGCGCGAAGCGCTCCAGCAGGAGCGCCGGGATACCGCACAGCAGGAGCATGACGGTGTAGTCGGGGCCCGCGACATGGGCGTACGGGAAGGCCATCGAGCCGACGTCGGACGGGCGGGGCCGGAGCGCCCCGGCCAGGCAGCGGCCGGCCGTGCGCAGGGAGTGGTCGGTGTGCCGGACGCCCTTGGGGCCGGCGCTGGTGCCGGAGGTCCAGTAGATCCAGCGGACCTCGTGGGCGTCGGCGGGCGGCGGCGGCAGGAGTGCCGGGTCGCCGTCCGGCAGTCCGCCGCCGGCCCGGTCGTACGCCTCGATGACGGTGGCCGCGCAGTCCGCGTGGTCGTGCCGGGCCGGCCCGGGCACGAGGAAGAAGGCGGCGCCGGTGCGGCGCAGCACCTGCCCCACCTCGTGGTCGCCGTAGCCCGGGACGACCGGGCTCTGCACCGCGCCGAGCCGGGCCAGCGCCAGGCTGACCAGGACCGTTTCGATGCGGGTCGGCAGCTGCCAGACGACCGTGCAGCCGGGCCGTACGCCGCGCGCGTACAGTCCGGCCGCGACCCGCTCGGCCCGCCGCCGCAGCCCGCCGAAGCTGATCCGCCGCTCGTCCCGGGCCGACTCCGCCCCCTGGATGAGGGCGGCGGCATCCGGACTGCGGGCGGCCCGCCATCCGACCAGGTCCCAGAGGGTGCCACCGGACATGTTCCCTCCCGTCGCACAAACCTGACGCTCCGTCAGTCAATGCACCGAGGTTAGGGACGGATGCCTTGCCGGTCCAGGGGTCCGGGTCTAGCCTGGCAACGGAATCTGACGAACCGTCAGACAAGTGCGGCGGGCCCGAGGTGAGGGGACACGATGGACCTCGCGTACACCGAGGAGGAAGAGGACTTCCGCGCCCGGCTGCGCGGCTGGCTCGCGGGCGTCCTCCCCACCCTGCCCGCGCGCCCCGACCCGCTCGACTGGCCGGGGCGCCGCGCCTACGACACCGCCTGGCAGCGGAGGCTGTACGACGCGGGATACGCCGACGTCCACTGGGCGGCCGCCCCCACCCTGCGGCTGATCTTCCTGGAGGAGACCGAACGCGCCGGGGCGCCCTACGTGGGCGCGAACTTCGTCGGGCTGCTGCACGCCGGGCCGACCATCGCGGCCGAGGGCACCGAGGCGCAGCAGCGGCGCTGGCTGCCGCCGGTGCTGCGCGGTGAGGAGATCTGGTGCCAGGGCTTCAGTGAACCGGAGGCCGGCTCGGACCTGGCGTCGCTGCGGACCCGCGCGGTGCGCGACGGGGACGCGTACGTGGTGACCGGGACCAAGATCTGGACCTCGCACGCCGAGGTCGCCGACTGGTGCGAACTGCTCGTCCGCACCGACCCCGCCGCCCCCCGGCACCGGGGCATCACCTGGCTCGCGATGCCCATGGACGCCCCCGGCATCACCGTCCGGCCACTGCGCACCCTCGCCGGGTCCGCGGAGTTCGCCGAGATGTTCCTCGACGAGGTGCGGGTGCCGGTGGACTGCCGGGTCGGCGCGGAGAACGACGGCTGGCGGGTGACGATGGTGACGCTGTCGTTCGAGCGCGGCACCGCCTTCGTCGGCGAGGTGGTGGCCTGCCGGCGGGTGCTGGCGGAGGTGGCCCGCCGGGCCCGGGCGAACGGCCGCTGGGACGACGCCGTGCTGCGCCGCAGGCTGGGCCGGCTGAACGCGGAGTTCGCCGCACTGTGGCGGCTGACCCAGTGGAACGTCAGCGAGGCGCAACTACGGGGCGGCGGGCCCGGGGCCGGCGGCTCGGTCTTCAAGCTCCGCTACTCGCACGCCCGTCAGGAGCTGTACGACGCGGCGGCCGAAGTGCTGGGGGCCGGCGCCTGGGACGCGGACGAGGAGTGGACCGCCGACCGGCTCTCGTCCCTCTCGTACACCATCGCGGCCGGTACGTCGCAGGTGCAGCAGAACATCATCGCCGAGCGGATCCTCGGCCTGCCGAAGGGGCGGTGACCGGCCCGGTGCGCTTCCAACTCACCGACGAGCAAAGGGCGTTGAAGAGCGCGACGCGGGAGCTGCTGGCGGCCCGGTTCGACCGGGACCGGCTGCGGGCGGCGGTCGATGACCCGGCCCCGGACCGGGCGCTGTGGCGGGAGCTGGGCGCGGCCGGGTTCTTCGCGCTGCGGCTGCCGGAGGAGGCCGGCGGCGTCGGGCTGGGGCTGCCGGAGGCGGTCCTGGTCTTCGAGGAGGCCGGCCGGGCGCTGCTGCCGGGGCCGCTGGTGGCCTGCCAGCTGCTCGCCGGGGCGGTGGACGGCGTCGCGGACGGCGAGCGGATCGCCGGGCTGTGCGACGGGGACCGGGAGCCCGTGCTGTGGGAACACCCCGGCGCCTGCGACGAGTTGATCTTGCTGGAGGGTGGCGCTCCGGCCCTCGCGTACGGGCCCGGGGGCGCGCAGGAGTGCACGGCCGGCGCATACCGGAGCGTTGCCGGCAGGGTGTCCCGCGCCCCCTTCGCCTCCGTCGACCCCCTCACCCCGCTCGCCCGCGTCACCGACCACCCGCGGACGGCTCCGCTCAACGGCCCGGACGTGGTCCGGCTGCGCCGCGAGGCGGCCCTGCTGACCGCCGCCCAGCAACTGGGCAGTGCGCTCCGTACCGTCGAGATGGCGGTCGGTCACGCCCGCGTGCGCACCCAGTTCGGCGCGCCCATCGGCTCCTTCCAGGTGGTCAAGCATCTGTGCGCACAGATGCTCGTACGGGCGGAAATCGCCAGAAGTGCCGTATATGCCGCATCAGTGACGGGCGAGGCCGCCGAGGTGGCGGGCGCGAAACTGCTCGCCGACGAGGCCGCGGTGCGCAACGCCCGGGACTGCCTGCAGATCCATGGCGGCACCGGCTTCACCTGGGAAGCCGACGTCCATCTGCACCTCAAGCGGGCCTGGTTGCGGTCCGGCTCCTGGGGTACGGCGGGCGAGGCGGAGGAGCTGCTGGCGGCGCGGCTGGTCGGCTGAGGGCGGGCGGGCCCGGAATGCGGAGGCGGTGAGCGGTGCGGGGTGATGTCAGACTCTGGCAACTCGTGTGCGAAATGTCGGACTCACCACACAGAAGTGGTCACGGAGGGTCGATATCGGGTTGTGTCCTAGGCGTGACTCGTCACAGGGGGGAGTCGGCGCCCCGCTCGGGTACGCTCCGTTGGGTGCGAGTGGTTCTGTGGCGCAACGAGCCCGGTGCCGTCGGAATGACGGCTCCGGCGTACGGACTGCGCGCCGCCCGCCTTGGCCGAGGGCCGGCCAACCCCCTTGTTCGACTCCCCGCAAAGTGCGTCGCACAGTATGCGGTACGCATACTCCCTTGCGCTGGAATATGCCCGAAGCGCTTGTTGGGGTGACTGAACGTCAACCATGCTGTGCCTCGCTGGGGTCACGCACTGTGACTCCATGGAGGCGCGAGGCGATGTTTCCGCCGGTTCGGATGGTGTGAGCGGTGCAGGTGCTTCAGGTGCAGTTGGACGTACGGCCCGACCCCGCGGAGGTGGGGCGGGCCCGGCGATGGGCCAGGTCGCGGCTCCTGGGGTCCGGTATAGGGGCGGACGAGCCGCTCGCGGAGACGCTGATCCTGCTGATCTCCGAGCTCGTGACCAACGCCGTGGTGCACACCGGCACCGCGGCCTCGCTGCGGATGTGCTTCTCCGGGTCCGGCGCCGTCGTGGGCACCGTCCGGGTCGAGGTGACGGACGCCAGCGCCCGTCCGCCGCGCCAGCGGCACGCCGACGGTGACGACACCAACGGCCGCGGCCTGGAACTGGTCGACGGCCTCGCCGACCGCTGGGGCTGGCAGCCGGAAGGCGCCGGCAAGCGGATCTGGTGCGAGGTCGACCGCGGCCGGCCGCTGCTGGTGTCGACCGGGTCCGACCTGGGGGCCTACGAAGCCCAGTGCGCCGTATCGCGCCGGATGTGAGCCGGACGGTGCGCAGCGCACCATCAAGTCCGGGCCAGGTGTTGACGTAACGTGCCCGTTTGATCACGCTGGGATGAGCGATGCGCCGTGAGGGGACGCCGAGGGCGGGAAGTGGCCGGGTCTGCGCACCCGGTCCCGGCCTCGACGAGTGCGGATCGCGGCCCGGTGGGGGCCGGGGTGGCGGTCCGCGGTGCCGTGCTCGGGGCGCGCAGGAGCGCACCGCCACCCGGCCGGCCCGTCGCGGACACGGAGCGGGTCAGAGGACCGCCACCGGCGCGACCGGGGTGCCCGCGCCGCCGACGAACGGTTCGGCCATCGCGGACAGGAAGAACGCATAGCGGCCCGCCTCCGCGCAGGCCGCCGACAGCTCCTCCAGATTCCAGTTCTGCCCCTGCAGCATGCCCATCTCCACCAGGTGGAGCGCGTGCACCGGCAGCCACAGCCCCTCGATCTCCGGGGGGAAGATCTCGAACGTCAGGGTGTCGTTGGCGACCGCCGCGACATCGCGGGCCCGGAACCACTCCGGGGTGCGCACCGACAGCCCCGGTGACGGGAAGGCGTAGCCCTGCCGGTCGCCGGCGAGGTAGTGCTGCAGCTGCCCGGTCCGTACGAGGACGACGTCCCCGGCCCGGACCCTCGTCCCGGCCAGTTCCTCGGCGGCGTCCAGGTCCTCCGGCGTGACCGCGTGCCCGCCGGGCAGCCGGTCGGTGCCGTGCGCCCGGGCCACGTCCAGCAGCACGCCCCGGGAGGTGATCGGGGTGGCCTTCTCGATGCCGAGGACGGTGGCGCCGCCGTGGGCGGTGACGGAGGCGGCGGGGCGGTCGTTGTAGAGCCGCCCTGAGTGCGAGACGTGGGTGAGGCCGTCCCAGTGGGTCGCCGCCTGGAGGCCCATGGTGACCGCGTCGTCGGAGGTGGCGACCGTGCCCGGCCCGAAGATCTCCTGGTTGATCGCGACCATCGTGTGCAGCGGATTGACCCGGCCCGGGATCATCCCGGTCTGCACCCCGTCCTGCCGCAGCGGCAGCGCGAGCGGCACGCGGCGCCCGCTGCGGACGCAGCCGGCGGCCTCCCGCACCACCTGCTCGGTGATCAGGTTGAGCGTGCCGATCTCGTCGTCCGGGCCCCAGCGCCCCCAGTTGTTGACGCGTCGGGCGATCTCGTGGAACTCCTGCGGCAGCGGCATGGGGCCCTCCGGGGTCTTGTGTTCGGCTCGCGCCTGCCCAAAAATCTAACGGTCCGTCAGAAACTGCGGGAAGGGGCGCGGCATGGGGAACTTCTTGGCCGGCAAGGTGGTCGCCGTCACCGGGGCCGGGCGCGGCATCGGGCGGGCGGTGGCGCTGGCCTGCGCACAGGAGGGCGCCAAGGTCGTGGTCAACGACTACGGGGTCGCCATCGACGGCGCCGAGCCGAGCAGCGAGGTCGCCGAGGCGGTGGTGAAGGAGATCGAGGCGGCCGGCGGCACCGCGACCGCGGTCGCCGACGACGTGTCCACGATGGCCGGCGGCCAGCGGATCGTCGACACCGCGCTGGCGCAGTACGGGCGGATCGACGGCGTCGTCTGTGTGGCCGGCATCCTGCGGGAGCGGATGCTCTTCAACATGTCCGAGGAGGAGTGGGACCCGGTGGTCGCCACCCACCTCAAGGGCACTTTCACGGTCTTCCGGGCCGCGGCCGCGGTGATGCGCCGCCAGGGCTCCGGCACGCTGGTGGGCTTCACCAGCGGCAACCACCAGGGCTCGGTCTCCCAGGCCAACTACTCCGCCGCGAAGGGCGGAATCATCTCGCTCGTCCGCAGCGCGGCCCTGGGCCTGCACAAATACGGCGTGACCGCCAACGCGGTCGCCCCCGTCGCCCGCACCCGGATGTCGGCGAACGTCCCCATGGAACTCACGGAGATCGGCGAACCGGAGGACGTGGCCGCCTTCGTCGTCTACCTCCTGAGCGAGCGCGCCCGCGAGGTGACCGGCCAGGTCTACACGGT
Source organism: Streptomyces endophytica (assembly GCF_026153355.1). Taxonomy (GTDB): domain Bacteria; phylum Actinomycetota; class Actinomycetes; order Streptomycetales; family Streptomycetaceae; genus Streptomyces; species Streptomyces endophytica. The sequence goes on from NZ_CP110636.1 coordinate 2,566,551, forward strand.
GGCCGGCCCCAAGATCGCGGTCTGGGCCCAACCGGTGGAGCTGCGCTCCGTACACGCCGACGAGGGCGGCTGGACGCCGGAACGGGTGGCGGAGGTGGTGCCGGATGCGGTCGGCGTCGACCCGATGCCGTTGCTGGCGCAGGTGTCCGCGATGGCCGCGGCCGCGGCGCGGGCGCGGGGCTGATTCCCACGTACCTGTCTGTCCCGCCGCGGTTGTTGTTCGCCGTTGCGCGCTTTGCGGCGCCTCCCACGTACCTGTCTGTCCCGCCGCGGTTGTTGTTCGCCGTTGCGCCTGCGGCGGGCTGGGTTGTGGTGGGTGCGGTGACGGGCCTCCGGGGCCGGTTGTGTGGACTGCTGACGCTTTACGTCCACACAACCGGCCCCTCCGGCCCGTCCCCTCCCGTGAGAGGGGAAGGGAAGGACGGTGGGGGTGCACGTGACGTCCACGTGCGCGCAGGCAACAGACCAGGCTCGCCCCCAACCAGCTAAGAACTCCCACCTACGGGAGGGGCTGGACCGGAGGACGAAGTCTGGAGGGCCGGCACCGCACCCAAAACACAAACGCCCGCCGCTGGGGGCACCTCCCAGCGTTAGCTGGGGGAGCAACGGCGAACAACACCCGCGGCGGGACGGCGAGGTACGCACGGGGCGCCGCAAAGCGCAACGGCGAGCAACAACGACGGCGGGACAGCCAGGTACGTGGGAGGCACCGCAAAGCGCAGCGGAACGTGGGAGGGAATGACTATGCGAGGGGTCATATACGACGGGGAGCAGCCCCGGGTCGTGGACGATTTGGTGGTGCGGGAGCCGGGGCCGGGGGAGGTGCTGGTCGGGATCCGGGCGGCGGGGCTGTGCCACAGCGATCTGTCGGTGATCGACGGCACGATTCCGTTTCCGGTGCCGGTGGTGCTGGGCCACGAGGGCGCGGGCGTGGTGGAGGCGGTGGGCACGGGCGTCGGCCATGTGGTGCCCGGTGACCACGTCGCGCTGTCGACACTGGCCAACTGCGGGGTGTGCGCGGAGTGCGACCGGGGGCGGCCGACGATGTGCCGCAAGGCGATCGGGATGCCCGGGAGGCCGTTCCGGCGGGGCGGGGCGGAGTTGTTCCAGTTCGCGTCGAACTCGGCGTTCGCGGAGCGCACCGTCGTCAAGGCGGTGCAGGCGGTGAAGATCGACGCGGACCTTCCGCTGTCGTCGGCCGCGTTGATCGGGTGCGGGGTGCTGACCGGGGTGGGCGCGGTGCTCAACCGCGCGAAGGTCGACCGCGGGGACTCGGTCGTGGTGATCGGGACGGGCGGGATCGGGCTCAACGTGCTCCAGGGGGCGCGGCTCGCGGGCGCGTCGGTGATCGTGGCGGTGGACGCCAATCCGGCGAAGGAGACCGTGGCGCGGCAGTTCGGGGCCACCCACTTCGTCGACGCCTCGGCCGTGCCGGACGCCGTCAAGGCGGTGAAGGGGATCCTGCCGACCGGTGCCGACCACGCCTTCGAGTGCGTGGGCAGTACGCGGCTGATCCGGCAGGCGATCGACCTGCTGGACCGGCACGGTCAGGCGGTGCTGCTCGGGGTGCCGCCGGCCGGCGCGGAGGCGGCGTTCCCGGTGTCGTCGATGTACCTGGACAAGTCGATCCTCGGCTGCCGCTACGGATCGTCCCGCCCGCAGCGGGACATCGCGCTGTACGCCCGGCTGTACCGCGAAGGGCGGCTGCTGCTGGACGAGTTGGTGACCCGGACGTACCCGGTGGAGGACTTCGCGAAGGCGGCGGACGACGCGCACCACGGGCGGGTGGCACGGGCGGTGCTGACCTTCGGGTAGCCGGGTCGGTGGCCCGATCCTGATGAACCATGGCCTCCCGGCCACTCGTTCCGTAACGGGGCGTGGACGAAGCTTCTGGGGTGCCCCAGACGCCCCAGACACCCGAGCTCCGCCCGCCCGCGGCGGAGGACCGTTCATCCGCGCCCGTCGCCGCCGAGGCCGTGCCGAGGCGGCGCCCGCACCGGGCCTGGTCGGTCGCCGCCGTCACCTTCCTCACGATCATCGGCGCGGCCGGTTTCGCGTCCCTCCCCGGCCTGCTCATCGATCCGCTGCACGCCGAGTTCCACTGGTCCCGCGGCACCATCGGGTTCGCGGTGTCGGTGAACCTCGCGCTCTACGGGCTCACCGCGCCGTTCGCCGCCGCCCTGATGGACCGGTTCGGCATCCGGCGGGTGGTCGCGGTCGCCCTGACGGTCATCGCGGTCGGCGCCGGACTGACCGTCTTCATGACGACCGCCTGGCAACTGGTGCTCTTCTGGGGCGTGTTGGTGGGGCTGGGCAGCGGCTCGATGGCGCTGGCCTTCGCGGCCACGGTCACCGGCCGCTGGTTCACCGCCCGGCGCGGGCTGGTCACCGGCATCCTCACCGCGGCCGGCGCCTCCGGCCAGCTGGTCTTCCTTCCCGTGCTGTCCTGGATCGTCGACCGGCACGACTGGCGGCCGGCCGCGGTGACCGTCGCCCTGGCGGCGCTCGCCGTGGTCCCGCTGGTGTGGCTGCTGCTGCGCGACCACCCGGCGGACGTGGGCCTGGCGCCCTACGGCGCGGACGCGTTCGTGCCCAAGCCACCGCCGCAGCGGGGTGCGGCCCGGCGCGCGGTACGGGCGCTGGTCTCGGCGGCCCGGACCGGGCCGTTCTGGCTGCTGGCGGGTACCTTCGCGATCTGCGGCGCCACGACCAACGGCCTGGTCAAGACGCACTTCGTGCCCGCGGCGCACGACCACGGCATGCCGATGACGGCGGCCGCCTCACTGCTCGCGGTGATCGGCGTCTTCGACATCGCCGGAACGATCGCCTCCGGCTGGTTCACCGACCGCTTCAACACCCGCCGGCTGCTGGCCGTCTACTACGGTCTGCGCGGTCTGTCGCTGATGTTCCTGCCGCTGCTGCTCTCCGACACCGTCCACCCGCCGATGGTCTTCTTCATCGTCTTCTACGGCCTGGACTGGGTGGCGACGGTCCCGCCGACCATCGCGCTGTGCCGTGAGCACTACGGCGAGGACGGCGCGATCGTCTTCGGCTGGGTGCTCGCCGCCCACCAGGTGGGCGCCGCCCTGATCGCCTTCCTGGGCGGCCTGGCCCGCGACGCCCTCGGCACGTACAACCCGGTCTGGTACGCCTCGGGCGCGCTGTGCGCACTGGCGGCCCTGATGGCCCTGGTCATCCGCGAGCGGCGCACGGGGGCGGCCCAGGGTCAGCCGGCGCCCGCGTGAGCCGCCCCCGGTGGCGGGGCGCCCGGCCGGCCGGTGCATGATCCCCGTGAGACGAGCGACGGGGGACGGGGATGACAGCGGAAGCCGGGACCGGGTCGGCCGTCGGGCAGGTCCGCGACGTCTGGACCGGGCGGGCCGTTCTGGTGTCGATGGCGGCGCTGCTGGCCGAGGCGATGTGCGTGACGGTCGGGGTGGTGCTGTACGGCTTCACCCAGGAGGGGCCGGTCGGCAATGTGTTCCTGGCCGCCTTCGTGCTCCCGGTCGCGCTGGTGCTCGGCGCGCTGCCCGGCCTGGTGCTGACGGTCACCCTGGTGCTGCCCACGTTGGTGCTGGGGCGCCTGGCCGCCCGTTGGGGCGGGTGGCAGGGACGGGCGACGGGGTGGTGCACGGCGGCTGCCGCCCCCTTCGCGGCAGCGGGTGCGATGCTCGTCTACGGGGCGTGCAGCGCGCTCCTCACCGGCTCCGTGGGTCCGTCCCTGGTCTACCTGGTGTGCTGGCCGGCGCTCACCGTGGCCGTCGTACCGGCCGCCCTGCTGGCCGCGGTCGCCGCCCGGGGCACCGGGACCCGGCGCACCGTGCGGATGACCGTCACGGTCGCGAGCGGCGGCTTGCTGGCCGCCCTCGCGATGGGTGTCCTGGGCGTGGGCGCGCTCGCCACCGGGCTGTTGCCGGCGTACGAGCCCCCGAAGCTGGACCGGGCCCGGCTCGTGGGGGTCTGGCGGGACGGCAGCGGCGGCACTCTGGAGCTGCGCGCCGACGGCACGGCGGCGGCCCGGGGGCTGAGCAGGCCGGGCGACCACTGCGGCGGCGTCGGCAGCTGGGCGCTGGACCGCTTCACCGCGGACGAGCGGTTGGAGGTGGAGGTGGACGGCGACTGCCGGGGGCAGTGGTTCATGGGCGGTACGGAGAAGCGCCCCACCCTCTACTACTTCCTGGGCGACCCGGACGAGTGGCACCGCCACGTACTGACCCGGCAGGGCGGCCGGTCCTGAGCGGCGGCACCGTCCGGCGGTATGCCGCCCGGCCGCACCGGCTCAGGGGCTGAAGTGGCCGAAGCCGCCCCGGTGGAACAGGAGGGGGCCGGCTTCGGCGGCCGCCGGGTCCGTGCCGAGGGCCTCGACGCGGCCGACGACGATGAGGTGGTCGCCTCCGGTGTGCACGGCCTGGATGGTGCAGTCGATCCAGGCGGGGACGTCGGCCAGCCGCGGTGAGCCGGTGGCCGGCGCCGGCCCGTAGGTGACGCCGGCGAACTTGTCGCCACCACTGACCGCGAATCCCCGGCACAACCCGCCCTGTTCCGCCCCGAGGACGTTCACGCAGAACACCCCGGCACGGGCGATCCGCGGCCAGGTCGTCGACGTACGCGCCACCATGAACGTCACCAGCGGCGGGTCGAGGGAGAGGGACGCGAAGGACTGGCAGGCGAAGCCGGCCGGGCCCGGTTCGCCCGGTGCCGTGATGACGGTGACGCCGCTGGCGAAGTGGCCCAGGACGGAACGGAAGGCGGCGGGGTCCAGGGGGGCGCGCTCGCCCTCGCGTACGGCGCGCAGGGCGGGCCGCGGGAGCGGTGCGGCAGGAGTGGCGGGTGCGGCGGCCGTGGTCGGTGCGCCGACCGAGCGGAGGTACCGCACGGCCGTGGCCGCCATCCCCGCGTGCCCCATCATCGCTTCGGCCCCGTCGGTCCCATGGGCCCCGTCCGTCCCGTCATGGCGTCCGTCCCGTCCTGTCTCTGTCCTGTCTTCCGTCCGGCCGGCTTCATTGAATCTGATGCCCCGTCAGATGTGAAGCCATGCGGGCCGGCGGCCACCCGCACGTGTGGTTTGGCGGTGTACGCGGCGATCTCCCTCGGATTGGGGGGAGATTGGCGGAGGGATTCCTGATTGTGTGCCGCCCGCGCGGGTAGCGTCCACGTCGGCCGCGTCCGTAGCCGAACACGGGGGAGAGTTCCGGTACATGGCCGAGGCAACACCGTCACCACCGTCATCGGCGTCGTCCGCCGCGTCGCCCACCTTCGACGAGGTCTTCTGCGGCCTGCTGCCCCGCCTGTACCGCAGGGCGGTGATGCTGGCCGGTTCGAGACAGTCCGCGGAGGATGTGGTGCACGAGGCGTACCTCAAGCTCGCGGCCCGTCCGCAGCGCTTCCTGACCCACCCGGAGCCGTACGCCTACGCCTTCACCACCGTCCTCAACGTCGCCCGCGACACCTACCGCAAGGACCGCCGCCAGGTCCTGGTGGACGGTCTGGAGGGCGTCGAGGAGGCCGGTGCGGGCGGCGGCGCGGGGGCGGGCCCCGGCGGCGGACCGGGCGGCTGGGACGGCGGGGTGGAGCGGCGGCACGCCGAGATCGAAGCGGTGCGCCTGCTGGGGAGGCTGTCGCACCGGCAGGCCGGCATCGTCATCCTCGTCGACCTCGACGGCTACACCCTCGATCAGGCCGCCAAGATCATGAAGGTGCATCGCGGTACGGCCGCCCGCCACCGGGCCCGCGCGCTGGACAGGCTGCGCGCGTACCTCGTTGAATCGGAGCACGGGCAGGCCGGGAGGTGAGCGGCACGGTGGACGCGGGGCGACGCCACGACGGCGAGGTCGGCGGCGGCGGCACCGGTGGTGCGGGCGGCGGCCGGCCGTTCGGCGGCGGGGGCCGGGGCGACGCCTCCGGCGACGACGTCGAGGCGCTGCTGCGCGCCCGGCTGCGGCTCGCCGACGAGCGGATCGAGACACCGCCCGGGCTGTGGGACCGGATCCGCCCGGCGGGCAACGAGCAGGGGCCCGAGGCGCGTTCACCACGCAGGTGGCCGTCCGCCGCCGTGCTGCCCCGGAGGCGGCCGTACGCGATCGCCTGCGCGATGGCCGCGGCGGTGGCCGCCGTGGCGCTGGGGGTGTGGTGGCTGGTGCGGCCCGGGGACGTCACGCCGCAGCCGGCCGGGCCTCCGGCGACGGTGAAGATCACGGTCTACAACAGCGAGCGCGCCTGCCGGACGGGCCGCTCACTGGAGTGCGCGCTGCGGCTCGCCAAGGACCCCTACGCCGCGTACGCCGCGCGCGACAACTCCGCGGGCCGGGTCTGGCACGGCGACGGGCTGGCCGCGCGCTGCGTCGTCACCGACGGGCAGATGGTCCGCGACGAGGCGGGCATCACCTCCACCCGCTGGTACCTGGTGACGACCGGGCAGGGGGCGCGCGGATGGCTGCCCGGGGTGCGGACGCGCAACACCCATGAGGTGCCGGTGTGCCCGGAGGGCGTGAAGTAGCGGACGGACGCAAAGGGGTGGCGGGCCGGCCGGCGGGGCCTCGTCAGCGGCCCCGGTAGGTCGGGCTGCGGCGCTCCACGAAGGCGGCGACGCCTTCCTGGGCGTCGGCCGTCGACATGGTGATCTCCTGGGCGGTGGCCTCGGCGGCGAAGGCCGCGGCCCGGTCGCTCTCGAACGACGCGTTCACCAGCTGCTTGGTCAGCGCCAGTGCGCGGGTCGGGCCGGCGGCCAGCCGTTCCGCCCACTCCCGGGCGGTCTTCGCCAGTTCGCCGTCGGGGACGACCCGGTTGACCAGCCCGAGCCGCTCGGCCTCCGCGGCCGGGACCGCGTCGCCGAAGAACATCAGCTCCTTCGCCCGCTGCGGGCCGATCAGCCGGGGCAGGAGGTAGGCGCCGCCGCCGTCCGGTACGAGGCCGCGGCGGGCGAACACCTCGATGAAGCGGGCCGATTCGGCGGCCAGTACGAGATCGCAGGCGAACGCGAGATGGGCGCCGATCCCGGCGGCGGTGCCGTTGACCGCGGCGATCACCGGCTTCTCGCAGTCCAGCACGGCGGCGATGAACCGCTGGGCGCCGCGCCGGATCATCCGCGCCACATCGCCGGCCACCCGTTCACCGGTCCGTTCGCCGGAGCTCGGGCCGCCGCGCAGGTCGGCGCCGGCGCAGAAGCCCTTGCCGGTCGCGGTGATGACCACGGCCCGTACGCCGGGGTCGGCCGATGCGTCCGCGAGCAGGCCGATGAGGCGTTCGCGCTGGTCCCAGGTGACGGCGTTCAGTGCGTCGGGGCGGTTGAGGGTGATCCACGAGACGCCGTTGTCAGTGGCGTGCAGTACCAATGAATCAAGCGCGTCGACGGGGGGTGCACCGGCGGCGGAGTCGACGGCACCGGCGGAACGGCCGGGCGAGGACGGCGGGGAGAACGGGGAAGGCTCGGAGGGTGTCATGGGGGAACGGCTCCAGAGGGTGCGGTCGCGACTGTGCCGGCGGTTACGGCTGTGGATCCGGCGGCGGAGGCGGCGGTCGGGATCAGTGGCAGACGGCGAGCGCGTCGAGGGCCACCGCGCCCTGCCCGCGCTCCAGGACCACCAGCGGATTGATGTCCAGCTCGGCGAGTGCGCCGTCCAGTTCCAGGGCCATCCGCTGGACCCGGAGGACGACCTCGACCAGCGCATCGACGTCCGCGGGCGGCCCGCCGCGTACGCCCTCCAGGAGGGCGCGGCCGCGGAGTTGGGCGAGCATCGCGCGCGCCTGGTCCTCGCCGAATGGGGGCACGCCCACCGCGACGTCCCGCAGGACCTCGACGAGCACCCCGCCCAGCCCCACGGTCACGGTCGGCCCGAAGAGGCCGTCGGGGGTGACCCCGACGACCATCTCGACGCCCCGCTCGATCATCTGGCAGACGAGCACGCCGTCCAGCGGGACGTCCTCGTAGCGGGCGATGTCGGTGAGCTCGCGGTAGGCGTCCCTGACCTGGCTGGCCGAGGTCAGCCCGACCTTGACCAGCCCGAGCTCGGTCTTGTGCGCCAGCTGGGCCCCGGACGCCTTCATGACCACGGGATAGCCGACCAGGCTCGCCGCCCGTACGGCCGCCGCCGCGCTGGTCACCAGCTGCTCGCGCGGTACCCGGATGCCGTAGGCGCGCAGCAGTTGCTTCGCCGCGTGCTCGCTGAGCTGCTGGCCCGGGCGCAGCAGCGCCTGCGCCTTGCGGGCGGACGGGGACGGCACGCGGGGGGCGTCCTCGAAGGGCGAGCGGTAGCCGGCCGTGAAGCGGTGGTGGTCGAGGTAGGCGCGTACGGCCGTGATGCAGTTGCCGAAGGTGCGGAAGGTCGCCACGCGCGAGGAGCCGAGCAGCGTGCTGCGATAGGCGTCCTCCGTGCCGACCGGCGAGCCCCACACCACGCACACCAGCTTGTCGGTCTGCTCCGCCGCGTCCACCAGGTCCTGGGCGAGCTTGTCGCTCATCGGCGGGAAGGGGCCGGTGATCGGGCAGATCAGCACGCCGACGGCGGGGTCGGCGAGGATCGCGTCGATGATCTTGCGGCCGCGCCAGTCGCCGACCGGGTGCCCGCCGTTGTCGATCGGGTTGGCGACGGAGAGGTAGTCCGGTATCCACTGGTGCAGTTCGGCCTGCTTGGCGGTGTCCAGGGTGGGCAGCCGCAGCCCGGCCGCGGTCGCCAGATCGGCGAAGTGGGCGCCGGTGCCACCGGAGATCGAATAGACCGCGACGCCCTCGGCGGTGGGCTTCCTGGCGCGGGCCAGCAGCGTCGCGGTGTCCTGCAGCTCGTCGAGCCCGTTCACCCGGATCACCCCGAACTGGCGCATCGCGGCGTCCACGACCTCGTCCGCGCCGGTGAGCTTGCCGGTGTGCGAGGCGGCCGTCCGGGCGCCGGTCTCGGTGCGGCCCACCTTGACGGCGACGACGGGGACCTGGTGGCGGGCCGCGCGGTCGGCCGCGAGCAGGAAGCTGCGGCCGTCCTTGAGCCCTTCCACATACGCCGCGATGGCCCCGACCTCGGGCGGGTGGCGAAGTAGGAGAGGAAATCGGCGGTCTCCAGATCGGCCTCGTTGCCGGTCGGGGCCCAGTGGGAAAGGCGGATGCCGAGTTCCTGGAGGGTGAAGACGGGCCGGCCCTGGTGGCCTGACTGCGTGATCAGGGCGATGGCCGGGCCGTCGAGGTCGTCACGGAACTTCTCGAAGGCGTTGAGGTTGGTGTTGGGGCCGAGCAGCCGCAGCCCGGAGCGCGCCACGGCCTCGGCCAGCCGGGCCTGGGCGGCCGCGCCCTCCTCCCCCGTCTCGGCGAAGCCGGAGGCGAACGCCACCGCGAACTTCACCTTCACCGCGGCCAGTTGCTCGATGACCGGAAGGGGGTCGCTGACGAGCAGTACGGCGAGGTCGACGGTCTCGGGGAGGTCGGCGACGGTGGCGTGGCAGGGCAGTCCGAAGACCCGGGTGCGGCCGGGGTTCACGGGGTGCAGCCGGGCGCCGACGCGCTCGGCCCAGGCGATCAGCTGGCGGGTGATGCCGGTGTTGGGACGGCCCTCGCTGTCCGAGGCGCCGATCACGGCCACCGACTCCGGCCGGAAGAACCGGTCGAGGTCGGGCACCGGGGCGTACAGCGGGCGGCCGCTGACGTCTCGCGCGACCGCCTCGTCGGGGCCCTGGCCGTCGTGGCTGTCCTGGCCGTTGGGTCCGTCGCCGCCGTGGTGCGGTGCGGTCGTGCCGTGGACGGTGTGTGGTGGGTGCTCCCCACAGGCCACGACGCGGGCCGGCCGGGAGTGCGTGGTGAGGGTGCCGTGAGTCGATCCAAGCATCGCAGTCGCCCGCTCCTGTGTGACGGCTCTCATTGGCTGCGTTAGCTGACGCATAGTCAGATTACTTGAACTGACGTCATGTCAGGAATGGGGCAGGCGTGAGAAGTGGGTGGAGGGTGTTCGGTGCGGGGTGCGGCGGGGCGGGGTCCCCGGAGTGGCGCCGCGCCCTCTTGCGCCGGTCGTCGCGCTTGAGTTGAACTGACGTAGCGTCAGAAGTGGGCGGGTTGATGCGGCGGGTCGGCCGAAGGCCCGCCGGGTGGAGCTGGTGGAGCTGACGGAGCTGGTGGGGGTGGTCCGGTGACCGACGACAGAGCGGCGGGGCAAGCGGCGGTAGGTGCGGACCGGGGGGCGGCAGGAGGAGGGAAGGGGGCGGTGCGGGGCGCCGCAAGGAGTACGGCGCGGTCGGACGTGCCGGAGGTGGATGCCTTCACCCGGCCGTACTGGGAGGCGGCGGCCCAGGGGCGGTTGCTGCTGCGCCGTTGCCGGGCCGAGGGGTGCGGGCGGGCGCACCACTACCCGCGCGAGTTCTGCCCGTACTGCTGGAGCGAGGACGTCGACTGGGAGCCGGCCGCCGGCCGCGGCACGCTCTACACCTGGTCCGTCGTGCACCGCAACGACCTCCCGCCGTTCGGGGACCGGGTCCCGTACGTCGCGGCGGTGGTCGATCTCGCCGAGGGGCCCCGGATGATGACCGAGATCGTCGGCTGCCCGGAGGCTGACCTGCGGATCGGCATGCCGCTGGTCGTCGACTTCCGCGGGGACGGCGATGCCGGGCCGGGCGACGCCGGGCCGGGGGATGCCGGGCTGGCCGATACCGGGCCGGGGGATGCCGGGCCGGGCGGTGCGGGGCCGGGCGGCCCGAGGTCGAGGGATGCCGGGCCGGGCGATACCGTGCCGGGTCGTGCCGGATGCGTCGTTCCCGTGTTCCGGCCCGCCGGGAATTCGGTGGCGGGGTGAGGCGGCCGGTTGCCATGCTGGCGCGGTGCTGATCCGTGAGGCGACCGCGGCCGACTGGCCCGCCATCTGGCCGTTCTTCCACACCATCGTCGCCGCCGGCGAGACGTACACCTATCCGCGCGACCTCGACGAGGCGACCGGGCGCGAGATGTGGCTGCTGGCGCCACCCGGCCGTACGGTCGTCGCCGTGGACGACGCCGGGACGGTGCTCGGCACCGCGAAGATGAACCCCAACCACATGGGCGCCGCCGCGCACATCGCCAGTGCCAGCTTCATGGTCGACCCGCAGTGCGCGGGCCGCGGCGTCGGGCGGGCCCTGGGCGAACACGTCCTGGCCTGGGCCCGTGCCGAGGGCTACCGCGCCATGCAGTTCAACGCCGTGGTGGAGACCAACACCCGTGCCGTCGCCCTCTGGCGGTCCCTGGGCTTCACGGTCATGACGACGCTGCCGGAGGGCTTCCACCACCCCACCAAGGGGTACGTGGGGCTGCACATCATGTACCAGCAGTTCTAGCCGGCCAACGCCCCCGCTGCGTGACGTCCTGCGGCGCGGCGCCACGGCTACGGCCAGAGCAGCTCCCGCTCCCACCCGCTGTCGCCGCTACCCGCGCTGCCCGCGCCACTCGCGCTTTTCCCGAGCCCCCCGCGGCGCCGGTAGTTGAGGCGTACGTGGCGGCGCCGTGCGTCTCCCTGGAAGAACTCGACCTCGTCGGGCTCCAGCACGTACAGCGTCCAGCTGGGCACCGAGGCCTCCGGCTCGCGCCGGGCGCGCTCCCACGCGGCCTCGGAGGCGCGCGCCAGCTCCTCGACCGACCCCAGCACCTCGCTCTGCCGGCCGACCAGCGCCGCGGCCAGCGCCCCCGTCGAGCGGCGGTGCAGATCGGCCGCGCTCTCCTCCGGGCCCGCCTCGGTCACCGCCCCGCCGACCCGTACCTGGCGGCCCACCACCGGCCAGTAGAAATCGAGGGCCGCCCGCGGCCGCGCGGCCAGTTCGCGGCCCTTCCGGCTGCCGCGGTGCGAGCCGAAGTGCCAGCCCCGCTCGTCGGCGTCGTGCAGCATCACGGTCCGTACGGAGGGGTTGCCGGACGCGTCCGCCGTGGCCAGCGCCATGGTGTGCGGCTCCGGCTGGCCGGCCTCGGCGGCCTCCCGCAGCCACTGCCGGAACAGCGGCAGCGGTTCGGCCGGCGCCGCCTCCGGATCGAACGACGGCAGCTCGACGTCCCAGACCCGCAGTCCGCGCAGCAGCTGCCGGAACGCGTGGCCCGCGGCGTCGGCGGTGCCCGCGGCGTCCGTGGTGCCCGCGGCGTCCCCGGTGCCGACGGCGTCCACGGTGCCGGCGCCGTGCGCGCCCCCGTCGGCGCCGGAGGTGGCGTTGTCCTGCTGCGGGGAACCGGCCGGTTGATCGCTCATGCCGGGCAGCGTACTCAGGCGGCGTGCGGGGTCCGCACTGCCGTTGCCGCCACCGGACGGCCGTAGTCCTTGAGCGTGATCGCCCGGGCGCCCCGCTGGACGTCCTCCGCGATCTTCTTCGCGACGGCGTTCTTCCAGGGCATGTGCGGCAGCATCCGCAGCATCAGGTGCCGGAGCCGGATCCCCCACCGGCTGTCCACGGTCATCTCCCGCGCGAACTTGCGCGCCAGCTCATGGTTGACCGCGACATAGCCGCGCATCTCCTCCTCGTAGCGGGCGAACGCCACCTCCGGCGCGCCGCCCGCCGCCGCGAGCTCGCCGGCCAGGACGTACGCGCCGACCAGTGCCATCCCGGTGCCCTGCCCCGACGCCGGTGAGGCGCAGTGTGCGGCGTCGCCGAGGAGCACCACCCGTCCGCGGGACCAGCGGTCCATCTCGACCAGGTGCAGCCCGTCGAAGTAGAGGTCCGGGGCCGAGCGGGCCGCTTCCAGCATCCGCGCGGTCCGCCAGCCCGCGCCGGCGAAGGCGGTTTCCAGCAGGGCCAGTTGCTGTGCCCGGTCCCGGTGGTCGTAGCTCAGCCGGGGCGAGCGGAAGGCGAGCAGGCCCTTGGCCGCCGGGTCTCCGGCCGAGCTGTACGCGCAGACCAGCCGGCCGGGCTCCGCGTAGTACAACTCCTCGCGGTCCAGGCCGAGTTCGTTCGGCATCGAGAACGCCGAGAGATACGTGCCGAGGTGCCGCAGGAACTGCTCCTCCGGGCCGAAGGCCAGCCGCCGGACGGTCGAGTGCAGCCCGTCGGCGCCGACGACGAGATCGAAGCGGCGGGGCGCGCCCCGCTCGAAGGTCACCTCGACCCCGCTGCCGTCGGCGGTCGGGGTGAGCGAGGCGATCGAGTCGCCGAAGACGTACTCGACGTCCGTGCGGGTGCGTTCGTACAGGATGCGGGCCAGGTCACCGCGCATGATCTCGTCGTCCCGGCCGGTCCGGGCGCCGAAGATCGCGGCGGGCAGGGTGGCGACGCGGGTGCCGTCGTCCTTCACGTAGGCGCCGTTCCGCATGTCCGTACTGGCGCGCTGGATGTCCTCCAGGATCCCCATCCGGTCGGCGACCTCGACCGCCGCGCCGCGGATGTCGACCTTGTAGCCGCCGGTCCGCAGCGCGGGCGCGCGCTCGACGACGGTCACGGAGAAGCCGTAGCGGTGCAGCCAGTGGGCGAGCGCCGGGCCGGCGACGCTCGCGCCGGAGATCAGGACGGTTCCGGGCATGACGGGATTCCCTTCAGGAGCGGTGCGTTGGGGGTGGACGGGCGGATCGGTGACGACCCGACGCCTCGACTATACGAGCGTCTTAAACGCTTGTCTATGACGGATGTATAGATTCGGAGATGTGGAGATGTGGAGGCGGGAGGCATGGGGGTGGAGGTGTCGATACGCGGAGGTGTCGATGCGAGGTATCGACGTGCGGTGTCGACGTGCGGTGTCGATGCATCGGCGGCCCGGAAAATGCTTCGACCGGTGCGACGGGCGGCCGTTACGCTCCTCGCATGCACTTCCACCAGATCTACGGCTGACGCGACGTCGGACGGTTTCCCCGTCCCACGGCTTCTCCCTGCCCTCTTGCGGCCCTGCGGCCTTTCGGCCCTGCTGCCGTAGCTCTGTGAAGAAGGAAGTCCGGTATGTCGCGCACTGCCCATATCGCCATGGTCGGCACGCCCATGGTCAGTCATGTCCTGCCCAGCCTGGAGATCATCCGTGAGCTGGTGTCCCGCGGTCATCGCGTCACGTACGCCAACACCGACCACGCCGCCGAGCTGATCGCCCCCACGGGCGCCACGCTCGTCCGCTACGCCTCCACCCTGCCGGTCGCCGACAACGTCTGGCCCGACGATCCGGTCGCCGCGGCCTCGCTCTTCCTCGACGACGCGATCGCGGTGCTGCCGCAGCTGCGCGCCGTCTACGACGACGATCCCGCCGACCTCTACCTCTACGACGTCGGGGCGTACGCCGCGCGTGCGCTGGCCGAGGCCCAGCGGCGTGACGTTGTCCAGCTGTCACCGACGTACGTCGGCTGGGAGGGCGCCCAGGAGGAGATCGGGGCGGCGTTCATGAGCCTGCCGGGGGCCAGGGCGTACCAGGACCGGTTCGCCGCCTGGCTGGCGCGGTGCGGGGCGGTCACCACGGACGTGGCGGAGTTCTCCGGCCGGCCGCGCCGGGCGCTGGCGACGATCCCGCGGGCGATGCAGCCGCACGCGGACCGGGTGGACGACGCCGCGGTGACCTTCGTGGGGCCGTGCCTCGGCTCCCGTGCCGAGCAGGGCGGCTGGGTCCGGCCGGCCGGCGCGGAGAAGGTGCTGCTGGTGTCGCTGGGCTCGGCGTTCACCCGGCAGCCGGAGTTCTACCGGCGCTGCGTGGCGGCCTTCGGGGATCTGCCCGGCTGGCACGTGGTGCTGCAGATCGGCAAGTACGTCGATCCGGCGGAGCTGGGCCCGGACGTGCCGGGGAACATCGAAGTACGTTCCTGGGTACCGCAGTTGGCGATCCTGGAGCAGGCGGACGCGTTCGTCACGCACGCCGGGATGGGCGGCAGCGGCGAGGGGCTGTATGCGGGTGTGCCGATGATCGCGGTGCCGCAGGGTGCCGAGCAGTTCGGCAACGCCGACCGGCTGGTCGAGCTGGGCGTGGCCCGCCGGATCGACACCGCGGACGCCACCCCGGAGGCGCTGCGTACGGCCCTGCTGGCCCTGACCGCCGATCCGCGGGTGGCGGCCCGCTCGGCCGCGCTGCGGGCGGAGTCCCGTGCGGAGGGCGGCACCCGCCGGGCCGCCGACCTGATCGAGGAGCGGCTGGCGCTCTGACGCGGCGGGGCGGGGGTGGCCCCGGCGGCCACCCCCGCCCCAGCACCACCGCCCCCCTCCGCCACTCCTGTCCCGGCACCGCCGCCGCGCCCGCTACTCCCGCCCCAGCACCACCGTCCCCGACGAGCAGAACCAGCCGCCGGTGCCGGAGGCGACCGCGAGGTGCGGGAGGGTGCCGTCGGCGCGGTGGACCTGGCGGTCCGGGCCGGCCTCGCCACGGAGCTGGCGCACCGCCTCGACCAGCAGGAACAGCCCGCGCATCCCGGGGTGGCAGGCGGCCAGGCCGCCGCCGTCGGTGTTCACCGGCAGCGCCCCGTCCCGCAGCAGCCGCCCCTTCTCGACGAACGCGCCGCCCTCCCCCTTGGCGCAGAAGCCCAGGTCCTCCAGCGTCACCAGGGTCATGTACGTGAAGGCGTCATAGATCTGCGCGAGGTCGATCTCGGACGGCCGCACGCCCGCCCGTTCGAAGGCCAGCCGCCCCGAGACCGCCGCCGGCGAGACCGTGAAGTCGTCCCATTCGGACATGGTGGTGTGCGAGACCGCGGTGCCGGAACCGAGCACCCACACCGGCGGTTTGGCCAGGTCGGGGACGCGGTCCTCGGCGACCAGCAGGACCGCGCAGCCGCCGTCGGAGCGGATGCAGCAGTGCAGTTTGGTGAACGGGTCGGCGATCATCGGGCCGGCCAGCACGTCGTCGACGGTGATCGGGTCGCGGTACAGCGCGTCCGGGTTGGCCGCCGCGTTGGCCCGCGCCTGCACGGCTATCTGGGCCAGTTGTTCCGGCGTCGTGCCGTACTGGTGCATGTGGCGGCGGGCGGCCATGGCGTACTTGGCGATCAGGGTGTGCCCGTAGGGGACCTCGAACTGCAGCGGGCCCCGGGCGCCGAACGAGAGGTTGGCGGTGCGGCGCCGGGCCTTGATGTCGGCGCGGGCGGTGGAGCCGTAGACGAGGAGGACCGCGTCGGCGTGGCCCGCGGCGATCGCGTCGGCGGCGTGCGCGGCCATCACCTCCCAGGTGGCGCCGCCGACCGAGGTCGAGTCCACCCAGGTGGGGCGCAGTCCCAGGTACTCGGCGACCTCGACGGGCGCGAGGGTGCCGAGGCCGGCCGAGGCGAAGCCGTCGATCACCGACCGGTCCAGGCCGCTGTCGGCGAGCGCCCGGCGGGCGGCCTGGGCGTGCAGTGCGTACGGGGTGGCCTCGTCCACCCGGCCGCAGTCGGACAGGGCGACCCCGGCGACGGCCACCTTGCGGTTCCTGGACCGGGGGCCGGAAGCTGGTGAAGGCATGAATCTGACGGTACATCAGATATGAGGGCTGGGGCAGGGGGCGTCCCACCAGGCTTCCGGCAGGTCCGGCTGGACCCGTCCGTCTCTCGGGGGTGTGCCGCCCGCCCCGGGAATCGCGCCGCCCGGCTCTGGGAAACTGCGTCGTCGCTCCCTACTATGACGGGCCGTCAGATCGCGTTGGCGCGCGCCTGCCGGACCCGGCGGGCGTGGTCGCACGGCCGGGAGGAGCCCGCCGATGGATGCCGCGTTCACCGAGGAGCAGCACGCAATCCGCCGCACGCTGCGCGCACTGCTGGACAAACGCTGCGGCCCGGACGAGGTCAAGGCGGCGGTGCGCACCCCGCCCGGCTACGACGAGGAGCTGTGGGGGGAGCTCGCCGGCCGGCTCGGACTGCCCGGTCTGGCGCTGCCCACCGCGTACGGCGGGGCCGGTCGCGGGCCCACCGAACTCGCCCTGGCCTGCGCGGAGACCGGCCGCACGGTCCTGCCCTCGCCGCTGATCGCGACCGCCGCGCTGGCCGCCCCGTTGATCCTCGCGCTGGGCAGTGAGCGGCAGCGCGCCGGACTGCTGCCGGCCCTCGCAGCCGGCGAGCTGACCGGCACGCTGGCCGTGCCGGGCGGCCGGCTCCCCGTCGCGCTGGCCCTGACCGGACCGAACGACGGCGACTGGGCGGGTGGCGGCCGGGCCGGCGGGATCCAGGCGCACAAGGAGGAGGGCGGCACGGGCTGGCGGCTGTACGGGGAGGCCGGGCAGGTGCTGCACGGGCACACCGCCGAGGTGCTGGTGGTGGCCGCGCACACCGGCGGGTTCGCGCGCAGCAGCACCCGGCTCTTCCTGGTCCGGGCGGACGGTGCGGCCGGGCTGCGGCGGACCCGGCAGGCCGTGGTGGACGAGACCCGGCCGCAGGCCCGGCTCGAACTGCGGGACGTACCGGCCGAGTTGCTGGGCGAGGACGGCGGAGAGGCGGCGTCCGCGGTCGGCGCGGCGCTGGCCGCGACCGGTGTGGCGGCAGCCGCGGTGCTGGCCGCCGAGGCGGTCGGGGCGGCCGATGCGGCGCTGGCCCGCACCGTCGCGTACGTGAGGGAGCGCGAGCGGTTCGGCCGGCCCCTCGGGTCCTTCCAGGCGGTGCGGCACCGGCTCGCCGACCTCTACGTGACGCTGCAGGCGGCCCGCTCGGCGGCGTACTGCGCGGCCTGTACGACGGGCCGTGGGAACCCCGGCCCGGACGGGTCCTCCGTCGCGCACGGGAGCGAACCCGGAGTCACCGGCGGGGCCGGTGGGCCCGGGGTGGCGGCGCTGGCGCTCGCGCAGGCGCTGGAGGCGCTGCGCGCGGTGGCGGCCGAGGCGGTCCAGCTGCACGGCGGGACCGGCTTCACCTGGGAGCGCGCGGCGCATCTGTACGTCAAGCGGGCGGCCGGCGACGAGCTGCTGCTGGGCCCGGCGCACCGGCTGCGGGCCCGGGCGGCCGAGGAGGCGGGGCTGTTCGCGGCGGGGCCCGGTGCGGGCCGTGCGGCGGGTCTGCTGACGGCGGTCGACGCCTGATGCCGGGGAGCGGCGTCGCCCCCTCGCCGGCGGGGGAGGGGCGGCCGATGCGGCGGCTGGTGCAGCGGGTCTCCGCGACCCGGACGTTCGCCCGGGTCGCCCCGCACGTCGTCCCGGCCCTGGACCGTGCGGTGCACCGGCTGACCGGGGGCAAGGTGCTGCTCAGCACCCGGATGCTGCCCGGGCTGGTCCTGACGGCGACCGGTGCCCGGAGCGGGCAGCCGCGACGGACGCCGCTGGCCTGCCTGCCCGAGGAGGACGGCGGCTGGCTGCTGATCGGCAGCAACTTCGGACGTCCGGGTCACCCGGCCTGGACCGGCAACCTCCTCAAGTGCCCCGAGGCAACGGTCAGTTGGCGCGGCGAGGAGATCGCCGTGCGGGCCCGGCTGCTGAGTGGTGCGGAGCGGGCGCAGGCGTGGCGGGCGGCGCTGGCCTTCTGGCCGCCGTACGCCGCCTATCAGGCGCGGGTGGAGCGGGAGATCCGGCTGTTCCGGCTGGAGCGGCGCTGACCGGTGCGGGGGCGTGTGCCCGGCCGGAGGGTGCGCGTTCCGCGTCCACATGCACACAGCGGGTGCCTCGGTGCCCCGGGGAGGGGGTGGCCGGCACCCGCTGTGTGTGCGGTACAGCTATGGCAGGACGGATACAGGACCGACGGCGGAACGGGCCCGGATGCAACGGGTCTTGGAGGCGCGGCGCTTCTCGGGCCGCTTCCTCACAGGGCTGGCGATTGCCGGGTCCCGGTCTTCCGGCTCAGTGGCCTACTCGTGCGGCTTACCGGCCGGGCTTACTGGTTCGTATGGCGTGCGTGGCTCACCTGGTCGGCTTCTTGCCGGTGATGCCGAAATGCACCAGCAGCGCCAAATTGGGCTTGAGCTCGGCCTGCTTCACGCCCCAGCTCTGGAAGCCCTTCTGGTGACTGGCGACCGCCGCGAGCATCGCGACGATCGAACCGGCCATGGCTGCCGGGCTGACGTCCTTGTCGACCTTGTTCTTGCTCTGGAGCTCCTGGATGGAGTCGGTGAGCGAGTTGGTGACGGCGTTGAGGATCTTCATGCGGATCTTGTAGAACCGCTTGTCGCCCTCGGCGGCACCCAGGTCGACGACGCGCAGAATCGCATCGTTCTTGCGCCAGAAGGAGAGGAAGCCGTCGACCAGCTCCTCCGCCGCCTGCCAGCCGGACTTGCCCACCCAGGAGCGTCCGGCGACAAGATCGGTCAGAGTGGCGCCTTCTTTGGCCATCTCCTCGGCGATTTCAAGGACGGCACCTTCGACGTCCGGGAAGTACTGATAGAACGTAGCGGGCGAAGTCCCCGCTTTTCGGGCCACATCGATGACCTTGACGTCCCGGTAGGGGGACGAACTGAGCATTTCACTGAGGCAGTCGAGAAGCTTTTGCCGCGTCGCCTGTCCGCGGCGGCCGGCCACTCTGCCGTCGACGGTTCGTACTTGTCCTGTCATGCCGTCAGCTTACCGAGGGGTGATCGGAGCGCGATTTGGCTGCCTGCAAATGGGGATGCGGGAGTTCGGCCTCCGCGGCCCCTGTTACCGCCCCGGTGGCGAACCCGCTCGTGGTCCTGGTGAACGGGGCGCGGCTTGGTCCGAACCGGTGAATGCTCTTATCAACAGCCTGTGGACAACTTTGGTGGATAACCGGTCACGCTCCGTGCGGAAAATGCCGGGTACCGACCGGAATTTTGAATTCCCTTCGCTCGGTACGCACGAACCGGTACTAGCGTGGACATATAGCTGCTGCGGTGGCCCGCAACGACGGCCCGGGGGAAAGCCGTGCGAAGAATGGACGGACGCTTTGCTTCCGGACCGCCGGTCGAAGGGGAGAAGGGGCGTGACTCCGAAGTGGCCCGGGCCGGCGCAGAATTGGCCGGCCGTCGCGGCCGCGGCGAACCGGGCCGCCAACCCATCGGTAACCAGCCGGCCCGTCGTTCGCCGTGGGGCCCATCGGCGCACGTCAGGCCGGGTGGGGTGACGCCGGGTAACGGGCCGGGGCGGGAGGCGGGTGGTGTGCCGGGACACGACGGACGGGCCCCGGGTTCGCAACCATCGGCGCGGCCAGGAAGAATCAGCACGCGTACGGCCGTTTCGATAGTCCTCGCCGCAGGCGGGGAGACGCTGCACGGGGCAGTGGCTCTCGACGGCTCGTGGCTTTTGAGAGTCTCTTTTTTACGCCCCACGGGGAGGTGGCAGACAAGTGGTGGAGCAGCTGAAGCAGCTGACGCAGCACGATCCCCGGCGGATCGGGCCGTTCGAGGTGCTCGGCCGACTCGGGGCCGGCGGCATGGGACTGGTCTATCTGGCCCGTTCGGCGTCCGGCCGGCGCGTGGCGATCAAGACGGTGCGTACCGAGCTCGCCGAGGACCAGCTGTTCCGGGTCCGCTTCACACGCGAGGTCGAGGCGGCCCGCGCGGTCAGCGGTTTCTACACCGCGGCGGTGGTGGACGCCGATCCGCGCGCGGCGGTGCCGTGGCTGGCGACGGCCTACGTCCCCGCGCCCTCCCTGGAGGAAATAGTCAATGAGTGCGGACCGCTGCCGGCCCAGGCGGTGCGCTGGCTGGCGGCCGGGATCGCCGAGGCGCTGCAGTCCATCCACGGCGCCGGCCTGGTCCACCGCGACCTGAAGCCGTCCAACGTGCTGGTCGTCGAGGACGGCCCCCGGGTGATCGACTTCGGCATCGCCTCCGGGGTGTCCAACACCCGGCTGACGATGACCAACGTGGCCGTGGGCACGCCCGCCTACATGTCGCCCGAGCAGGCCCGGGACTCGCGCAGCGTCACGGGTGCCAGCGACGTCTTCTCCCTCGGCTCGACACTGGTCTTCGCCGCCACCGGACACGCCCCCTTCCACGGCGCCAACCCCGTCGAGACGGTCTTCATGCTGCTGCGCGAGGGCCCCGATCTGACCGGGCTGCCGGACGAACTGCGTCCGCTCATGGAGTCCTGCATGCAGATGGAGGCGACCCACCGGCCGTCCCCCGCCGACCTGCAGTCCCAGCTCGCCCCGCACCTCTTCGGCTCCGGCAGCGACGACAGCGGCACCGCGTCGGCCTGGCTGCCGCCCGGCGCGGTGGCGCTCATCGAGAGCCGCCGCGGCGGCCGCTCCGCCGTACCGCAGGAGAGCCGGCAGGCGGCCTCCGGGCGGGGCGCCGGCCGTCCCGCGCCCGCCGCCCCGCCGGTCCCGCCGTCCCCGCCCCAGGCGCCCGCCCAGCCCCCCGTAGCGGCCCTGCCGCAGCCCGCCCAGGCCCCGCCGCGGCCGGAGAACGCACCCGCGGACGCCTGGCCCGGCCGGATCGGTGCCGGCCCCGGCGCCCACCGCGGTGGTGATCCGCGCGGTGCCCACCCCGGCCCGATGCCGCAGCCGGCCGCGCTCGGCCCGGACGTCTCGACCGCCCGGGTCACCCCGGTCTCCGCGGCACCGCCCGCCGCCGCGCCGTCCCCGGCCGCCGCGCTCTCCGCGGCGCCCGCGGAGGGCGCCGCCGGTCCCGTCCACCTCGGCGGCTCGGCCGCCCCGATAGGGCCGGGGCCGCGCGCCGGGGAGCCGCAGCCCCGCGGCCAGGCCGGTGCCGCGACGAACTGGGTCCGGCCGCCCGGTGGCGGGCCGGTCACCGGAGTGCCCCACCAGGGCGCGCCCGGCGGTGCGCCGTCGTCCGAGGGTGCCGCGGCGCCGGCCGAGGCACCGCCCGCCGACCCGGGCCGCTGGCGCCCCTGGCGGTTCCGGATGTCCAACGACGTCTGGGGCACCCCCGCCGTGGACGGCGAGCTGCTCTACGTCACGTCCTTCGAGGTGCATGCGCTCGACGTGGCCAGCGGGCGGCGCCGGTTCAAGACCCGTGACGTCGCCTGGGCGATGGCGGTCGCGGACGGCCGGATCCACGCGTCGGACGGCCCGAGCCTGTACGCGCTGGACGCCACCGACGGCACCGACCGCTGGCGGCTGAACACCGACGGCTGGGTCTACGCCCTCAAGGTCGACCGCGGGACCGTCGTCACCAGCACCCGCGGCGGCGGCGTGCAGGCGTGGGAGGCCGCCACCGGCGAACTGCTGTGGGAGACCACCGGCGTCCAGACCGACTTCGAGACCGCCGAGGCCGGGCCGGTGATCCACGACGGCACGGTGTTCGTCTGGGCCGACGCCCGGCTGAAGGCGCTGGAGGCGCGCACCGGCGCGGAGCGCTGGTCGTACCCGGTCGGGGACGCGGCGGCCTGCGGCGGGGTGCCGATGCGGCTGCTGCCGGCGCCGGACGGGGCGGTCTACGTCGTGGCCGGCACCCGGGTGCTGGCGCTCGACATCGCCCGCGGCGACGTCCGCTGGCACTTCGAGGCGCCCGCGGCGTTCCTCAGCCCGCCCGCCTTCGCACCCGGACCGGCGGTCACCGGCGGCGGGGTCTATCTGGCGGACTACCTCGGCACGGTCTACGCGCTGGACCCGGCGGACGGCCGCGACCGCTGGCGGATCGCCACCGAGGCCCGGCAGTCCACCGAACCGGTGCTGGTCGCGCACGGCGCGGTCCACCTGGGCAGCGGCAAGGCGCTCTACACCCTGGACGCGGTGACCGGCACCCCGCGCTGGCGGTTCCAGGCGGGCGCGGAGGTCGTCGGCTCCCCGGTCGTCGCGGAGGGCCGGGTGCACTTCGGTTCGGCCGACCACTGCCTGTACACCCTCGACGCGATGGGCGGCCAGCTGCGCTGGAAGCTGGCGACCGGCGGGGAGATCACCGGCTCGCCGGTGGCGGTCGGCGGCGTCGTCTACGCCTGCAGCAAGGACCGCTGCGTGTACGCGCTGGACGCGGCGAAGGGGACGGGACAGGCCCGGCGGTCCTGAGCCCCCGGGCTCCGGCCGCTCCTGCCCGCACTCCCCGTCCTACTCCTCGTCCTCCGGAGGGCGGGGCTGCCGCTGCTCCCTGCCCCACTCCACGGGAGGGGTGGGCGGCGGCCGGCGGGCCGGCATGGTCGGCGGCGGCTCGTGTCCGTACGGCTCCGGCTGCCCCGCCCGGGGCTGCTGGGGCGCCGGTGGCTGCTGCCGGGCCGGTGGCGGCGGGGGACCGGCGGCAGCGGCGTGGTGGGGGTGTCGTCCTCGGCGGGGTACGGACCTCCGGAGCGGCCCGGCGGCGGGGGCGGCGGCGCCCCGGTGCCGGCCGGCCCGGCGGTGTACGGCTCGGGGTCCCACTCCTCGGCGCCGGGGCGGCCCGCGTCCCACGGCTCCGGCGGGCCGGGCGGATAGGCCGCGGGCGGGTAGGGGGCCGGCGGGCGGGTGCCCGGGGGTAGCCGGCGGGCGCCTCGTAGCGGTCGTCGGGCGGGTAGGGGCCGTAGCCGTCGTCGTAGCGGCGGTCGTCGTAGCCGCGGTCGTCGTAACGCCGGTCGTACCCGCGGTCGTAGACCCGCCGGTCCCGGCCGCGCATGACGAGCGCGCCGAGCAGCAGCAGGGCGCCGCCGCCGAGCGCGTTGGCCACGCCCACGCCCAGCCCGCGGGCGCCGGCGGTGAGTTCGCTCGCCGCCTGGCCCTGGCGGACCATCCACAGGATCGTGAAGCCGAGCACCACCACGCCGGCGACCGCGACCAGCGCCCGGGAGCGCAGTGCGACGCCGATCAGCGCCAGCAGCGCCGCGAAGGCCATGGGCAGCACGACGGACCCGAACAGCGCGGCGCTGTTGCGGGTGATGCCGTTGAAGAGGTCTTCGATCCGGATGTCGCTTCCGTGACGGCCGTCGTACCAGGGACGGAAGGGGCTCCATACGGCGGCCGTCGCTCCGATGAGGGCGATCAGTGACCCGAGAACGTTGCGGACCACGGGCGTCGCCTCGCTTCGGGTCGTTCGGTCATCCTCCGCGACCGACGCTACGCCCGCCCCCCGGCACCCGCTAGACAGGTTGGGCCGGACGCGCGGCCGGGGCCCGTACGGGGCGTCCCGGGCTCTTGCTAGGGTGCCGTGCACGCGTCAACCCGCAGTCCGGCGGGCGAGAAGTTTCCACGGGGGATGGGCGATCATGAAGCAGCGCATACGCACGGGCACGTCCGGCGACGGTGCCCGCAGGGCGACGAGGGTGGCGGTGGCCGGGGCGCTGGCACTGGCCACGGTCGCCACGGTCGGGGGGTGTGCCTTCAGCCGCCCGCGGGTGGCGATGCCGACCGCCCTGGCGAGCCCCAGCGCCACCGGGTACGACGCGACCCCCACGGGCTACCCGACGGACAGCTACTCGCCGTCGTACTCGCCCTCGCCGACCGAGGAGACCTACGACCCGGACGGGCGCGCGGACGCCACCGGCAGCAACTGCGACTTCTCCAACTCGCTGCGCCAGTTCACCTACACGGTGTCCATCACCAACCCGTCGACGACCTCCTCGTACTCCTACGACATGGCCGTGAACTGGATGAAGGCCAAGCCGGCCGACGGCAAGGCGTACGGGCTGCACGAGCGGTCCATCGTCGTGGGCCCCGGCGCCACCGAGACCTACACCGCCAAGTACACGGTCAACCAGTCCTCCATCGGGCAGTTCTGGTTCACCTGCCAGATCACCCGGGCGCACAAGACCAAGATGTAGCCCGCGCCCCGGAGGCGGCCCCGAAGACGGCCCCGGAGGCAAGGCGTCATCTGACGAACGGGTAGGGATCCGCCCCTGCGGGCCCGCCGCCCGCTCCACCCCCGGGCGTCCGCTCCTTCCGGGCGGCGAACAGCTCCGCCTGGCGGTCCGGCGGCAGATTGCCCAGCGCGATCAGCGCCGGGGCGTGCGCCCGGGCCTGCGCCCGGCCCGCCTCGTGGGCCGCCCACAGGGCCCGTACGGTGCCCTGGACCGCCTCGGTCGGCTGGGTGGCGAGGGTGGCGGCGCGGCGCAGCGCGACCTCGGCCGCCGCGCCGGGCGCGGTCAGCTCGGAGACCAGGCCGATCGCGTACGCGCGCGGGGCGCCCAGCCGCTCGGCGGTGCCCATCAGGGCCAGCCGCGCGGCCTCCCCGTAGGGCATCCGCTGCGCCATGGTGAGCGACTCGTAGGCGCTGACCATCCCGTAGGTGGTGTGCGGGTCGAAGAAGGTGGAGTTCTCGGAGGCGACGACGAACTCGGCCTCGCCCAGGAGGTAGAAGGCGCCGCCGCAGGCCATGCCGTCGACCGCGGCGATCACCGGTTTCCACAGGTCGTTGGCCTTCGGGCCGATGGTGAGCAGCGGATCGTCGAGGGAGTAGGGCGAGGACGGCTGGGGGACCTCGGCGGAGCGGTCGATGCCGGTGCAGAAGGCGCGGCCGCCGGCGCCGGTGACGACCGCGGCCCGTACGGTGTCGTCGTACCGGAACTCCCGCCACAGGGCGGCGAGTTCGCGGGCGGTGGCCAGGTCGATCGCGTTGTGCCGCGCCGGCCGGTCGAGGGTGACCAGTGCGACGCCGTCCTCGATCTCGGTGCGCAGCGTCATGGCCGCTCCAGGACCCAGCGCGGCACGGTCATACCGCCGGGCGGCGTGTGGAAGACGGCCTTCACGGGGGCGCCGATCCGCAGCCGCTCCGGGGCGACGGAATTGAGCGGGGCGTCCGCGGCGGTGACGAGGTTGCCGACCAGGCGGATGCGGGGGGCGTCGGCCAGTTCCACGACGATCGCGTTGTAGCCGGGCAGGTCCGCGTACGCGGGCAGCAGCGGCGGGTGCGGAACGACGTAGGACCAGATGCGGCCGCGGCCGCTCATCTTCCGCCAGTGGGCGGCGAAGGACTGGCAGTGCGGGCAGCACGGCCGGGGCGGGAAGCGGAGTTCGT
Source organism: Streptomyces endophytica (assembly GCF_026153355.1). Lineage (GTDB taxonomy): Bacteria > Actinomycetota > Actinomycetes > Streptomycetales > Streptomycetaceae > Streptomyces > Streptomyces endophytica. The sequence continues at coordinate 2,592,150 of NZ_CP110636.1, forward strand.
CGCAGTCGGCACAGCACTGGACGCGGAGTTCGCCCCGCGCGGCGTACTCCCAGAAGGGTGCGCCGTCGTCGTCGACGACCGGTGTCAGCAGCATCTCAACTCCTCAGCAGAAGGGCGGAGGTGGGCACGCCCTCGCCCGCGGTGACCAGGCAGGTCGCGGCGTCCGGCACCTGCGCGGTGCTGGTGCCGCGCAGCTGTTTGACGCCCTCGGTGATCAGGTTGAAGCCGTGCACGTACGCCTCGGAGAGGCCGCCGCCACCGGTGTTGATCGGCAGCCGGCCGCCGATCTCCAGGGCGCCCCCCTCGGTGAAGGCCGCGCCCTCGCCGCGCCCGCAGAAGCCGTAGCCCTCCAGGGAGAGCGGGATGAGCGGGGTGAAGGCGTCGTAGATCTGCGCGACGTGCACGTCCTGCGGCCCGAAGTCGGCCTGCTTCCACAGCTGCCGGGCGGCGGTCCAGGCCGGGCCGGTCAGCGGGTCGTCGTTCCAGTAGTTGACCATCCCGTGGTGCTGGGCGGGCAGGCCCTGGGCGGCGGAGTGGACGTACACGGGCCGGTGGCGGCAGTCGCGGGCCCGCTCGGCGGAGACCAGGACGCACGCCAACGCGCCATCCGTCTCCAGGCAGTTGTCGAAGAGGCAGAGCGGCTCGCTGATCCAGCGCGAGGTCATGTACATCTCGCGGGTCAGCGGCCGCTCGTACATCATCGCGGCCGGGTTCTGGTTGGCCCGGTTGCGGCAGGCGAGCGCGACGTTGAAGAGGTGGTCGCGGGTGGCGCCGTATTCGTGCAGGTAGCGGCGGGCCAGCAGGCCGATCTCGTCGGCCGGGCGCAGCAGCCCGAAGGGCCGGGTCCACTGCCCGGGGGTCGGCAGCTGCACCTGGGTGTTCTTCCAGGGGCGCGGCCCCGAGCCGCGCTTGCGGGAGCGCCAGGCGACGCCGACGTGCGCCTGGCCGGTGGCGATGGCGGCGGCCAGATGGGCCACCGTCGCGCAGGAACCGCCGCCGCCGTAGCCGACCTTGGAGAAGAAGGTGACGTCCCCGGCGCCGATCGCCTTGGCTATCTCGACCTCGTCGGTCTCCTCCATGGTGTACGAGGCGAAGGCGTCCACCTCCGAGGGGGCGATCCCGGCGTCGTCGAGCGCGGCGACGATCGCCCGGCAGGCCAGCGTCTTCTCGGGATCAGGGAGTCGTTTGGCGAACGGGGTCTGTCCGATGCCGGCTATCGCCGTCGCGTCCTTGAGGGTCGCCCCCATCGCCACCTCCGGGGTCCGTCGTCCGTACTGACAGCCGAGGAGGCTACCGCTAATCTGACGGGTAGTCAGCTACTGGGATGCCACCGGTCCGCACTCGGCGGCCGGAACTTCTTCCGCGGGAGGCAGTGCGATGGGCGACGACGCGGCGGTGCGGGCGGACCTGGAGCACGGCACCATCCCCCGCCTGGTGCGCGCCGCCGCCCGGCGGTACGGCCCGCGGGAAGCGGTCGTCGAGGGCCGTACCCGGGTCACCTACGCGGAACTCGGCGAACGCGTCGAGCGGGCGGCCGCCGCCTGCATCGCCTCCGGCGTCGCCCCCGGCGACCGGGTCGCCGTCTGGGCGCCCAACACCCTCGACTGGATCGTCGCGGCCCTCGGCGCGGTCACCGCCGGCGCGGTCCTCGTCCCCGTCAACACCCGCTTCAAGGGCACCGAGGCCGCCCACCTCCTGCACCGCACCCGCGCCCGGCTGCTCTTCGTCACCGGCACCTTCCTCGGCACCTCCTACGTGGCCGCCCTGCGCCGCGCGACCGCGGAGAGCACGGCCGGACTCCCGCACCTGGAACAGGTGGTGGTGCTCTCGGACAGCGCACCCGAGGGCTACCGGACCTGGAAGGAATTCCTCGCCGCCGGCGACCGGATCACGACCGGGGAAGTCCGGCGCCGCGCCGACACGGTGCGGCCCGACGCGCCCTCCGACATCATCTTCACCTCGGGCACCACCGGCCGCCCCAAGGGCGCCGTCATCACCCACGAGCAGACCCTGCGCTGCTACGGCGTCTGGAGCGAACTGGCCGGCCTGCGCGCGGGCGACCGCTACCTGATCGTCAACCCGTTCTTCCACACCTTCGGCTACAAGGCGGGCATCATCGCCTGCCTGCTCCGGGCGCGGTGATGGTGCCGCAGCCGGTGTCCAGCGTGGACACCACGCTGGCCAACCTCGCCGCCGAACGGATCTCGGTCCTGCCCGGCCCGCCCACCCTGCACCAGTCCCTCCTCGACCACCCGGCCCGCGGCGCCCACGACCTGAGCGCGCTGCGCCTGGTGGTGACCGGCGCGGCCGTGGTGCCGCTCCAGCTCGTCGAGCGGCTGCGCGGCGAGCTGGGCGTCCGCACGGTCCTGACGGCGTACGGACTCTCCGAGGCGAGCGGCCTGGTCACGATGTGCCGGCGCGGCGACGACCCGGGGGTCATCGCCGCGACCTCGGGCCGCGCGATCCCCGACACGGAGGTACGGGTCCTCGCCGGGCCGGGGGAGCCCGGCGAGGTGCTGGTGCGCGGCCACCACGTCATGCGCGGCTACTTCGAGGACCCGGAGGAGACCGCCAAGGCCGTGGACGCCGACGGCTGGCTGCACACCGGTGACGTCGGCGTCCTCGACCCGGCCGGCAACCTCCGGATCACCGACCGCATCAAGGACATGTTCATCGTCGGCGGCTTCAACGCCTACCCCGCCGAAATAGAGCAGCTCCTCGGCCGCCACCCGGACATCGCCGACGTCGCCGTCATCGGCATCCCCGACCCGCGCCTCGGCGAGGTCGGCAAGGCCTACGCGGTCCGCCGCCCCGGCGCGTCCCTCACCGCGGACGACCTGATCGCCTGGTCCCGCCGCGAGATGGCCAACTACAAGGTCCCGCGGGAGGTCGCCTTCGTGCGGGAGCTGCCGCGGAACGCGGGTGGGAAGGTCCTGAAAAACCATCTGCGACGGGGTAAGGGCCCCACGTACCTTGCCGTCCCGCCGCGGGTCTTGCTCGCCGTTGCGCGCTTTGCGGCGCCCCGCACGTACCTGTCCGTCCCGCCGCGGTTGTTCTCGCCGTTGCGCCTGCGGCGGGCTGGGTTGTGGGGTGCGGTGACGGGCCTCCGGGGCCGGTTGTGTGGACTGCTGACGCTTTACGTCCACACAACCGGCCCCTCCGGCCCGTCCCCTCCCGTGAGGGGGAAAGTGAAGGACGGTGGGGGTGCACGTAATGCCCACGTACGCGCGGGCAACGGATTACGCCCGCCCCCGACCAGCTGAGAAACTCCCCACTACGGGAGGGGCTGGACCGGAGGACGAAGTCTGGAGGGCCGGCACCGCACCCGAAAACACCACGCCCGCCGCCAGGCGCAACGGCGAACACGCCCCGCGGCGGGAAAGACGGGTACGTGCGGGGCGCCGCAAAGCGCAACGGCGAGCAAGCCCGACGGCGGGACAGACGGGTACGTGGGCTAACGAACCGGAGGTACCCAGTCAGGGCGGCGGCCCGCGAGGCCTACCACCCTGTCCAGGAGGGGTGCGTCCTCCGGTACCGGGACCACGCTGCCGAACAGCGGGCCGTTCGCGCTGTCCTCCGCCCAGGAGGACAGCAGCTCGTACGACAGCTGGAGGGCGTCCGGGTCGGGCACGTACTCCTGGCCGGTGGCGCGGGCCAGGTCCCAGCCGTGGAGTACCAGCTCGTTGAGCGCGACCCGGCCCGCGACGGCGCCCGGGAGCGTGACGCCGCCCGCCTGTGTCTCGCCCTGCCACGCGTCCGGCGCGTGCCAGGCCGCGGTCATCCCCGCCAGGTTGCGGTCCAGCTCCGCACGCCAGCCGGGGTCCACGTCCGGCCGCATCGCGTCGGGGGACAGCCGGGTCGCCGGCCCGAGGTCCTTGCGCGCCACGTCCTGGAAGGCGGCGGCCAGGCCGACGAGGTGGCCCAGCAGATGGCGCACCGCGTACTTCTCGCACGGCGTCGGCGCATCGAGCTGCTGCTCGGTCGTTCCCGCGGCAAGCCGCGAGACCTCCCGGGCCTGCGCCGCGAAGTCGATCATCTCGGTCATCGTGCGGTTCCTTCCGTCCTGCGGAGCGCTTGTCGTCCGTCTGCCGGCCGCCGTACCGCCGGCCACCTCCACAGTGCAGACTCCGCACGCCGGAAGAACTCATCGCCACACCGGACATCCGGCGAGGTCGCCGCGCGCGGGCCCGGGGCCGGGCCTACGGCGGTGGGCCGAGAGGCTCAGCGCCGGTCGTACCGCTCCCGCAGCGCCGCCTTCAGCACCTTGTTCAGCGGGCCGCCGCGCGGCAGCTCGGCGGTGGTCTCCAGCTGTTCCGGCAGCTTCTGCGCCATCACCCCGGCCGCCCGCAGGTGCGCGGTCAGCGCGTCGAGGGTGAGGGGCGGGGCGGCCGGGTCGGCGGGCGTGATCACCGCGCAGACCCGCTCACCGCGTTCCCGGTCCGGCAGCCCGATGACGGCCGCCTCGGCGACCGCCGGATGGGTCTGCACCAGCCCCTCGACCTCCTGGGCCGAGATGTTCTCGCCCTTGCGGATGATGATGTCCTTGAGCCGCCCGGTGAGCACGAGGTGCCCGTCGGGGCGCAGCCGGCCCAGGTCGCCGGTGCGGAAGTACCCGTCGGCGTCGAACGCCTCCGCGGTCAGTGCCGGATCGGTGTACCGCCGGAAGAGCATCGGGCCCTTGAGGGTCACCTCGCCGGTCTCCCCGGGCGCCGCCTCGCTCCCGTCGGGCCGGACGAGGCGTATCCGGGCCCCCGTCACCGGCCGGCCCACCGTCCGCGCCAGCTGGTCGTCGCTGTCGTACGGCGTGCCCATCGCGATCATCGGGCACTCGGTCATCCCGTAGCCGTGCACCACCGCACACCCCAGCTCCCGCCCGGCCGCCGCGTACAGCTCCGGAGACATCGGGGCGCCGCCGCCCGACAGCACCCGGAGCGTCGGGATCAGCCGCCCGGCGTCCGGGCGGTCCCGCCGGTAGCGCCGTGACTCGTCCAGGAACGCCTGGTAGAACGCGGTGCTGCCGCCGGCCATGGTCACCCCGTACCGCCGGTAGACCGCGGCCGCCCGGCCCGGCTCGAAGCTGTCCAGCACGACCGCGGGAAAGCCGCTGACCAGCATGGCGATGACGTAGTCCGGCCCGGCGATGTGCGCGTACGGGAAGGCGATCGAACCGATGTCCTCCGCGGACATCCCGAGCGCGGTCGCCAGCCCGACGCCGCCGGCGATCAGACTCGCGTCGGTGTGCTCCACGCCCTTGGGCGACGAGGTGGTCCCGGAGGTGTAGTAGATCCAGCGCGTCCCGTCCCGCTCCGGCACGTCGTCCGGCAGCCCGGACGGATCCCCTACGGGCAACCCGCCCCCCACCGACACCACCCGCACGCCGTCCCCGGCCGCCTTGCGGGCCATCGCGGCGTAGTCGAACCCGCGCCACTCGCCCGGGACGAGCATGTACTCCGCCGCCGACTCCGCCAGGATGAAGCCGACTTCGCGCTCCCGGTGCAGCGGAATGACCGGTGTCTGCACGGCCCCGAGCCGGGCCAGCGCCAGCGAGACGAGCACCGTCCCGATCCGCGTCGGCAACTGCCACGCCACCCGCGTCCCGGCCCGATCCCCAGCCCCCGCAGCCCGGCGGCCACCCGCAACGCCTCGTCCCGCACCCCGTCGAAGCTGACGCTCCGCCCCTCCGCGTCGAAGAACATCGGCGCCCCCCGCGACGCCTCCGCCCGATACTCCACCAGCTCCCAGAGCGACCGCACACGACCGACCTCGAACACGACGCGCCTCCTGACTCCGGGGGACGGGTGGGGCGCACTGTAGCAGCGGATCTGATGGAGCGTCAGATATTGTGCACGCACAACGGCAGCGGGACCATGCGCTGTCGCATGGTCCCGCTGCCGAGGTGCTCAGGTGGTGCCGTCGTAGGGCCTGCGCCGGGTCAGGTCAGGGCGTGTGGTTGTCCGCCGGGGCAACGGGGGCGTGGTTGTCCCCCAGGGCGACGGGCATGTGCTTGTCCGCCGGGGCGACGGGCGTGTGGTTGTCCCCCAGGGCGACGGAGGTGCCGGACGCTATCCCGCTCGCGGTGATCGGGGCGTGGTGGTCGAGCGTCGAGACCTGGCCGGATACCGGGCGGGTCGAATCGGCCATCGCCGGTGCGGCGGCCGCACCCGCCGCGGCAACCGTGAGAGCGGTGAGAAGGACGGCCTTGTAAGCGCGGGTCATGCTGTTTCCTCCGTTAACGATGGGGTGGCAGTGCATTGAGCGTAGGGAGGGTTTCGCGGACCTCAGCCACACGTTCGAGCGCATGGCCGGAAACCGGTGCAGGTCGGCCGGATAGCCGAAGTCTGTGCGGATATGCGCGTGTGCGGACCTGCGCGTGCGCGGAAATGCCGCAGGGACCGTTCCCGATGGCTCCCCTCCGTGCCATCGGAACGGCCCCTGCGATCCCCCGAACCCCTCCGGTGCGTGCTACTTGGGCTCGCCCAAGGCGTCGCCGATCGGCTTGCCGATGGGCTGGTGGTGGTCCAGCGGCTTGATGATGTCCTCACCAGGCGTCGCCTGCTGGTCGTTCTTGCCCACGATGCGACGGCCGTTGGGGCCGATGATGGGCTGGTGGTGGTCGAGCGGCTTGATGATGTCCCGCTCGTTGGGCTGGGTGTTCTCGGTGGCCAAGCTGATCAACTCCTGTTTGGGCGCTTGTTTCCGGCCACCCGGCCGGCGACTCCCCCGTGGGTCGCCGGACAGGTGCGTCGGGGCCGAACACCATAACGGTGGGGCCAACTGACCGAACCGCTTGCCCCCCGAGGCGGCGGGTCGGTGAGTAGAAGACTGGCCCTACGCGATGAACGATCGATAAACGTCCGCGTCCAGCGCCGTCGCCGGGTGTTGCCGGCCGAGGTCCGCGCAGGTCAGGCGGCTGCCACCGGACGCAGCAGACGGCGCACCGCGGCTCCTTCCGGGGAATCCAGCCGCTCGTAGACGCTCAGCGCCTCCTGCCAGCACACCCGGGCCCGGCCGGTCTGGCCCACGCCGTCCAGGGCGCGCCCGAGCAGGGTCAGGACGTTGGCGTGCCACCACTCGCCGCCGATGGCCCGGAGGGCGGTCAGCGCCTGTTCGGCGTGGTTGGCGGCCTGGGCGGGGTGACCTGCGGTCAGGTCGGTCTCGGCCAGGCGGAAGTACGTCATGCCCTCCCAGAAGCGCTGCCGGCTCGCCTGGAAGATCGCCAGGGCCTTGCTGAGCTGCTCGGTGGCGTCCTCCAGCCGCTGCGCGCGGGTGAAGGCCAGCCCGAGCGCGTACATCCCGTTGGCCAGCCGTCGGGTGGCGCCCAGCTCCCGGTAGATGGCGATGCCCTCCTGCGCCAGCCGGATCGCGGTGTCCACCCGGTCGGTGGCCAGGTGGACCCGCGACAGGTTGCACAGGGCGCTGGCCTCCGACGGCTTGTTGCGGTCCTCGCGGAACGCGCTGAGCGCCTGCGTGAGGTACGCCTCGGCGTCGGCGTGGCGGCTCTGCGAGTTCGCGATGATGCCGCGGTCGTTCGGCGCGTACGAGGAGGCGAAGGCGTCCTTGGTCGCGAGGCCCAGCAGCATGGCCGACTGGGCGTGCTCGTCCGCCTTGTCGAACCGGCCCGCGAGGGTGTGCACGTTGGTGAGCGCGACGTGGATGCGGGCCTGGGCGCGCTGGTAGTCCAACGCCCGGGCGGCCTCCAGCAGGGCCATGTTCACGTGCTCGTACTGCCGGGAGTCCGCACCGGATTCGGCGAGGTCCTGCGCCAGCAGCAGCAGGTCCACCGCCCGCCGCAGGGTCTTCGGGCCGGCCGACTGCTGGGCGCACGCCAGCAGGCAGCGGGCCTCGGCGAAGAGCCACTCCAGGGCTCCTATGCGGTCGGTGAAGGTGAGCCCCGCGTACTGCGGGCGCTCCATGTGGTCGGCCAGCCGGTCGCCCGGGCGCTCCAGGGTGTAGACCTCCTTGGCCGTCGCCAGGTAGAAGTCCAGCAGCCGGGAGAGCGCCGCGTCCCGCTCCGTGGGCGGGTGCTCGTCCCGTTCCGCGCACGCCCGGGCGTACAGCCGGACCAGGTCGTGGAAGCGGTAGCGGCCCGGCGCCGCGGACTCCAGGAGGCTGGCGTCGACGAGGGATTCGATCAGGTCTTCCGCCGAGTCGGCGTCCATGTCCAGCAGGGCGGCCGCGGCGGCGAGCGAGATGTCCGGGCCGTCGGCGAGGCCCAGCAGCCGGAACGCCCGTGCCTGGTGCGGCTCCAGCTGCCCGTAGCCCAGCTCGAAGGTGGCGGTGACCGCGAGGTCACCGGCCCGGAGCTCGTCCAGCCGCCGGCGTTCGTCGGCGAGCTTGCGGGCGAGGGTGGAGACCGTCCACGTACGGCGGGCGGCGAGCCGGGAGGCGGCGATGCGGATCGCCAGGGGCAGGAAGCCGCAGGCACCGACCACCGCCATCGCCGACTGCCGTTCGGCGGTGACCCGTTCCTCCCCGACGATGCGGGTGAAGAGCTTCAGTGCCTCCTCGGGGCTCATCACGTCGACGTCGATGAGGTACGCGCCCGCCAGGTCGATCAGCCGGGCGCGGCTGGTGATCAGCGCCGCGCACCCTTCCGAGCCGGGCAGCAGCGGCCGTACCTGCGCCGCGTCCCGGGCGTTGTCCAGCAGGGCCAGCACCCGGCGCCCGGCGAGGGTGGAGCGGTAGAGGGCCGAGCGCTCCTCCAGACCGTCCGGAATGGAGGAGTCCGGTGTGCCGAGGGCCCGGAGGAAGGAGCCCAGTACGGCTTCGGGCTCGGACGGGGTGTGGCCGGCGCCCTGGAGGTCGACGTAGAGCTGGCCGTCGGGGAAGTGCTCGCGGGCGGCGTGCGCGACGTGCACGGCGAGGGTGGTCTTGCCGACGCCGCCGATGCCGGTGAGCGCGGAGACGGCCATGACACTGCCCTCGGCGGTGGCCAGTTGCTTGCCGAGCTCGTCGACGAAGGCGTTGCGGCCGGTGAAATCGGCCACCGTGGCCGGAAGTTGCTGTGGTCGGACCACGACGGGGTCGGTGGCGTCCGGGCCGTCGATGACCACGGGCGGCGCGTCGAGATCCGTGTCCGCCCGCAGAATCCGCTGCTGCAGCTCCGACAGCGAGGCGCACGGCTCGACGCCCAGTTCGTCGTCGAGGAGGCGCCGGGTGTCGGTGTAGACCGCGAGCGCCTCCGCCTGGCGGCCGCTGCGGTACAGGGCCAGCATCAGCAGTTCGCGCAGGCGCTCGCGCAGGGGGTGGGCGGCGGTGAGGGCGGTGAGCTCGGAGACCGCGTCGGCGTGGTGGCCGAGTTCGAGGTCCAGTTCGAGGCGGGCCTCGATGAGGGACAGCCGCCACTCGTGCAGACGGGTGCGCTGGGTGTCGGCGTACGGGCCGGCCAGGCCGGCCAGCGGCTCGCCGTCCCACAACGCCAGCGCCCGGTCGAGGAGTTCCCGGGCCCGGGCCCGGTCACCGGCCGCCCTGGACTTCTCCGCCTCGGAGGCGTACTGCTCCGCGTGGTCGTGGTCGAGATCCAGCGGGCAGCCGTCCACCGGCCGCAGCGCATAGCCGCCGGACTCGCTGACCAGGGCCGCGGCGTCGTCGCCCAGCGCCTTGCGGAGCCGGGACGCGTACGTCCGCAGCGCGGCGAGCGCGGCGTGCGGTGGTTCGTCGCCCCACAGGGCGTCGACCAGCTCGGGCGCGGTGGCGGTCCGCCCGCCGCGCAGCAGTAGTGCGGCCAGCAGCGCTCGCTGCTGCGGGGAGCCCGCCGCCAACGGCGTCGCGCCGCGCCAGGCCCGTACGGGACCGAGCACGGTGAAGCGGAGCCGCTCCCGCCCCGGACCGTCGTCCATGGTGTCCCCCTGCCCTGTGGCATCCATCCGCGCTGTATGCGCCCTCTCGCTGTATGCACCTACTCGCTGTGCGCAACGGCCAGTCTGCCTTGTCGTGCCCCCTTACGTCAGTAGGGGTCCGGACCGTGCACAAAGCCTCCTCGCCTGATGGTGCCGGGGGCGCCGGGGCGCATGGCAGGGGCGCGGAGGGCCGGCTTCCGTGCGCCCCCGGGGCAGTTGGTACGCGTCAGGGGCACGGGAGGCGCGTGCGCGGAGACGCCGGGCGGGCCGGCCGAGCCGCACCGCGGGTCTGCCTTCCGACTAGCTGACGGACCGTCAGTTACGCGCTACCGTGACCGCATGGAGACCTTCCCCAGGATCATCTCGGTGGACGACCACACGGTGGAGCCCCCCCGTCTGGCGGGACCGGCTCCCGTCGAAGTACCAGGACACCGGCCCCGCATCGTCCGGGCACCGCTCGCGGAAATGACCTTCGTCGGGGGCAAGTTCGCCCCGAAGATGGGCGCCCGGGGGACGACGGGCCGATAGCCGACTGGTGGGTCTACGAAGACCTGCACCGGCCGCTGACCCGCCTCGACACCGCCGTCGGCTACGCCCGCGACGAGATCAAGCTCGAAGGCATCACGTACGAGCAGATGCGCCCCGGCTCCTACAGCGTCCCCGAGCGGCTCGCGGACATGGACGTCAATCACGTGCAGTCCGCCTTGTGTTTCCCCACCTTCCCCCGTTTCTGTGGCCAGACCTTCACCGAGGCCAAGGACCGCGAGCTCGGCCTGCTGGGGGTGCGCGCGTACAACGACTGGATGGTGGAGGAATGGTGCGGCCCGCAGGCGCGGGGCCGGCTGATCCCGCTCACCCTCGTCCCCCTCTGGGACGCGGAGCTGGCCGCCGCGGAAGTACGGCGCAACGCGGCCCGCGGCGTACGGGCGGTCTGCTTCAGCGAGATCCCGCCCCACCTGGGGCTGCCCAGCATCCACACCGACTACTGGGACCCGTTCCTGCGGGCCTGCGACGAGACCGGCACGGTCATCGCCATGCACATCGGCTCGTCGTCGAAGATGCCGTCCACCTCGGCCGACGCGCCGCCCGCCGTCGGCTCGACGATCACCTTCGCCAACTGCTGCTTCTCGATGACCGACTGGCTGATGAGCGGTAAGTTCGACCGCTTCCCCGACTGAGGATCATGTACGCCGAGGGCCAGATCGGCTGGATCCCGTACATCCTGGAGCGTGCCGACGTCGTCTGGGAGGAGAACCGCGCCTGGGGCGGCGTCGCCGACAAGGTCCTCCGCCCGCCCTCCGAACTCTTCGCCGAGCACGTGTACGGCTGCTTCTTCGACGACGCCTTCGGCCTGCGCAACCTGGACGCGATCGGCGTCGGCAACGTCCTGTACGAGACGGACTACCCGCACTCCGACTCGACCTGGCCCAAGTCGAGGGAGGTCGGCGAGGCCCAGATGGGCCACCTGCCGCCGGACGTGGTGGAACGCATCGTCCGCGGCAACGCGATCGACCTGCTCGGCCTGACGGCGGAGGGCCTCTGGGCGGGCTGAGCGGGAGGCGGCGAGTCCGCCCGTACGACCGCGGTACGACGCCGCCGGCCACCGGCCCGGCATCAGCGCGTGGATCAGCGCGTGGATCGGCGCGTTGATCGGCGCGTTGATCAACACGTGGTCAGTACGTGCATCAGTACGCGTAACCGGGCCAATGCGGATCCTCCCAGCGGGCCTCGTCCGTGAGACCGAGCAGCCGTACGTGCTGCAGCAGCTCCTCCGGGGCGCCCTGGGACCGCAGCCGGGCCGGCGCGTGCCGGACCAGCCAGCCGGCGAGTTCGGCACACAGCTCGTCCTCGCCCTCCCAGGCGTCCCAGGGCAGCTCGTCCTGAGCAGCTCGTGCTCCCAGTCCTCCACCGCCTCGACCAGCCGCCGGTCGGCCACCGGGCCGGTCCGCGCCGCCCATGCCGCGAGCCACGGGGTGAGCGTGCCGGAGGCCTCGGCACAGCAGGCGAGCACCTCGTACGCGGGGACGGCGGCGCGGGGGTCCGTGAGCGTGTGTGCCCACCAGGCGCACAGGAACTCCCGCACCGCCGTGGCCTGTCCGTCCGGCCACGCCTGCCACCGGCCGCGGGCGAACGCCCGGCCGACCTCCTCCATGCCGAAGAGCGGCTCGACCCGCCCGGCGACCAGCTCCCCGGCGAGCTGCGGCAGGATCCGCCGCAGCACCTCCCCGGGAAACTCCCAGTCGACCGCCTGCCAGGTACGCCGCAGCAGATCGGGCTCCAGCACCACGTCCGCCACCTTCAGCTGCGCCAGCTCCTCCGCGCTGCCCCAGTGACACTCACAGTTGTCCTCGTCGGGATGGGCGGCCATCCCACGGAAGGTGCCGGCCAGCCGCTCCAGCGCGGCATCCAGCCGGAGCGAAGGACAGGGATCGATTGCATCGGCGCACACCGTGAACCGGCTTTCATGACTCCGCACACCGGCTCCCACCGGGCGAAGAGAGCGACCTTACCGGAGGGGGCGGGGGTTCGGTGCCGCATATCGCAACGGGCCGGCCCAGGGAGCGGCTCGGGCCGGTCCGGCAGGTTTTCCACAGGGATCACCACGCACGGCGACCCGCCCCTACTCTGAGAGTCACGAGATGGACAGAGAGGGGCAAGGCCGTGACGTCAGATGCCACTCCGGACCCGTACGCCGAGCCGGTGGTCTTCGGGCAGCGGATGCAGATCCTGCGGACCCGGAGGGGGATGAGCCGCACTGTCCTGGCCGGCCTGCTGGGGAAGTCGCCGAGTTGGGTCAAGCAGGTCGAGGGCGGACGGCTGCACATGCCCAAGCTGCCCACGATCTTGCGCATCGCGGAGGCTCTCCGCGTAGGGGACCTGGCCGACCTCACGGGTGACCAGTCGATGTCGGTCGGCCTCTTCGCAGGCCCCGGGCATGCCCGGCTGCCGCAGGTACGTGCTGCCCTGGACGCCTTTCCGCTGACCGCCCAGCAGGAGGCGCCGACTCCCCGTCACCTTCGGGAACGCCTCACCCGCGCCTGGCGCGCCCGCCACTCCTCCCCGAATCACCGGGAGGTCATCGGCGCGCTTCTGCCGTCTCTCCTCCAGGACGCACAACTCGCCGTGTTGCAAGCGGACTCCGCGCGGGAGCGGCGGGCGGCACAAGGGCTGCTCTCGGAGGCGTACAGCCTCAGCCAGTTCTTCCTCGCGTACCAGCCGGACGCCTCCTTGCTCTGGCGAGTGGTGGAGCGCGGAATGATCGCAGCCCAGGAATCGGAGGACCCGCACGTCATCGGGATGGCCGCCTGGCTGGCGACACAGGCGCACCGCGACAGCGGGCATGCGCATTTCGAGGCCGCGGATGCAGTGAATCTGGAGGCCCTCCGCTATCTCGAAGCCTTCCTGCCCGAGGCGAGCGACGACGTCCTGGCCATCGCCGGAGCGCTGCAGTTCGAAGCGGGGTACACCGCGGCGCGCCGGGGAGAAACCGGAACCGCCTGGCGGTACTGGGACACGGCCCGCGCCGTGGCGGAGCGGCTCCCCACCGACTACTACCACCCCATGACCTCGTTCTCCCGCGCGGTCATAGGAGCCCACGCCGTCACGGTCGCGGTCGAGTTGCATGCGGGAGCGGAGAGCGTACGGCAGGCATCTGCGGCGGACGCGACGACGATTCCGTCCCGGCCGCGCCGGGCGCGGCATCGCATCGAGGAAGCCCGCGGCTATCAGCTCGACGGCCAGGCGGAGGCCGCCCTCGCCGCTCTCGGCAAGGCGCACGAGGCGGCACCGGAGACCGTCCGCTACAACGGCTACGCGCGGCGCATCGTGCTGGAAGAGACGGAGTCGAAGAGCCCGGCGCAGCGCCGTCGTGCCAGCGAACTGGCCGTGAAGATGGGGGTATTGGCCGCATGAACAGAGGGGTACAAACTGTGCCCCTTCACCCTTCTTCGGGGTCCTACGGTCGTTCCTCGTACGACCGATGAGGACCCCCGCGGCCGCATGCAGGGCGGCCCGGGGGCATGGCCAACCTGAGGAAAGCAGGTCGACATGCCGGACTGTATCGCCCGTATCTTCGAGTCGCTTGGGGAGCTGTTACTGCCGGCTTCCGGGCGGTCTCGGCCGGAAGGCGCGTACGTACCCACTCCCTCGCCCACCGTGGGGGTGGTCACGCGATGAGCCGGCCACTACCGACGACCACGAGGCTGTTGCCGTGGACGACACCCGAGGGGAAGACGTGCATTCTCGTCAGTGACGGCGGACCCCAGGGTGGCTTCTCGTTCCTGGCGGACCGCTTTGAAGCCGTGCAACTGGAGATGGCACTGGGGCTGATCGAGCACGCCGCCGACCTGCTCGCGGACAGCGAGGTGACGGACCAGGAGCTGCGGTTCCTGTGCTGCCAGTTGCGGGCCACCTTGGTCGATGTCCACCGTGTCGCCGTCAGCCGGGGAGAACGGTTGGCCGGCGACAACGAGACAGCAGGCGAGTGATCAACCCCCCTTCGGGGCCCCTCTTAGGGGTCTTGCCGCGCTCGTTCGGCGCGTTCTGCGTGCCCGAGCGAGCGCGGCTGCCGGCCTACTGTCCCGCTCTCTTGCCTGATGAAGCGCCAGGCACGACGATGGCCGCGCGAGTCCGAGCTGACGGAGTGTCAGCTACGGGGAGGCATTCGGGCGGAGGCGGCGATGGGTGAGGGTGGCGTGTGGCGGCCTGGGGGTGACGGGCGGCTGGCGTACGGGATGCAGTTGCCGGTGCAGGCGCAGAGCAGCGTGTTCGCGGAGGGGTGGGAGGCCGGGGCGGGGCCGCGGGACCTGGTGGAGATCGCGCGGGCCGCGGACCGGGGCGGGTTCGCGTACGTCGCCTGCTGTGAGCATCTGGCGATCCCGCGGCGGCTGGCGGAGGCGATGGGGACCGTGTGGTACGACCCGGTGGCCACGCTCGCGCATCTGGCCGCGGTGACGGAGCGGGTGCGGCTGCTGAGCCATGTGGCGGTGGTCGCCTTCCGGCATCCGCTGCTCACCGCGAAGCAGTACGCGACGCTCGACCGGTTGTCGGGCGGGCGGCTGATCCTGGGTGTGGGCGCCGGGCACGTGGCGGAGGAGTTCGAGGCGCTGGGGTGGACTTCGCGCGGCGGGGCGCGGTGCTCGACGAGACGATCGATGCGCTGAAGGTGGCGCTCGGGCCGGAGGAGTTCCCCGCCTTCATGGGCGAGCGGTTCGCGTTCGAGGGGCTGGGGCAGGCGCCGCGGCCCGTACAGACGCCCCGGCCGCCGATCTGGGTGGGCGGCTCCTCGCCCGCCGCCGTACGCCGGGCCGCGGAGCGCGGGGACGGCTGGCTGCCGCAGGGGGACCGGCGGGAGCGGTTGCCCCGGCAGATCGCGACGCTCCGGGCGGCGCGGGAGGCGGCGGGGGTCACGGAACCGCTGGTGATCGGGGCGATCGCCGAGCCGCTGTACGTGGGGGAGCCGGGCTGGGACGTCGGGCGGCACACCCTCCGGGGCAAGCCGGAGGCCGTCGCCGAGTCGTTGCGGGCGTACGGGGAGATGGGCGTGCGGCAGATCCAGGTGCGGTTCCGCAGCCGGGACCGGGCCGAACTCGTCGATCAGATGGCGGCGTTCGGGGCGGAGGTCGCCCCGCACCTCTGCGTGTGACACGCGACTGCGGGAGTGACGGGGCTCCGCGGCTGCAGTAGCGGCATGGCTTCCGCACCTTCGGCAGTGACGTGACGCCGCACCTTCGGCAGTGGCATGGCTTCCGCACCTTCAGCAGTGACATGGCTCCGCACCTTCATCCAGTAGGGAGTACCGGCATGGGCAAGCTCGACGGGCGGGTCGTTCTCATCACCGGGGCGGCGCGTGGGCAGGGTGAGCAGGAGGCGCGGCTGTTCGCGGCGGAGGGGGCGCGGGTCGTGCTGGCCGACGTCCTCGACGCGCAGGGCGAGGCCGTCGCGAAGGAGATCGGCGCGGCCGCGCGCTACGTCCATCTGGACGTGAGCCAGGAGGAGCAGTGGGTGGCGGCGGTGGCGGCCGCCCGGCAGGCGTACGGGAAGGTCGACGGGCTGGTCAACAACGCCGGGATCCTGCGGTTCAACGAGCTGACCGCCACTCCGCTGGCCGAGTTCCAGCAGATCGTGCAGGTCAACCAGGTCGGGGCGTTCCTCGGGATCAAGACGGCCGCGCCGGAGATCGCGGCGGCCGGCGGCGGCACGATCGTGAACACGGCGTCGTACACGGGTGTGACGGGGATGGCGTACGTCGGGGCGTACACCGCGACCAAGCACGCGATCGTGGGGCTGACCCGGGTCGCGGCGCTGGAGCTCGCGGCGAAGAGGATCCGGGTGAACGCCGTCTGCCCGGGCGCGATCGACACCGCCATGAGCAACCCCGCCCAGCTCGACCCCACGGCCGACGCCGACGAAGCCGCGGCGGCGCTGGACGAGCTGTACCGCAAGCTGGTGCCGCTGGGGCGGGTGGGGCGGCCGGAGGAGGTCGCGCGGCTCGCGCTGTTCCTGACGTCCGAGGAGGACTCGGCGTACATCACGGGCCAGCCGTTCGTGGTGGACGGGGGCTGGCTGGCCGGGGTGAGCGTCCTCTGAGGCAGTACATCTGATGCAGCGTCAGGTAATGCCGTCCGGTGCTCTTGACGGTGCCGGGCGGCGGTGGAACAGTCGGCGCAATCGAGAGCTGACGGTTCGTCAGATAGCCGTCGGGCGGGCGCCCCGGGCACGCGCGTCGGGGCACGCCGGGCGGCGGATACAGGGACGGTGATCCACTGTGGAATTCGGCCTCTTCGTACAGGGATACGTGGGCAAGCGGGCCAGGACCGACCCGCTCGCGGAGCACAAGGCGCTGATGGAGGAGACCGAGTACGTCATCCAGGCGGACGCCTCCGGGTTCAAGTACGCCTGGGCGTCGGAGCACCACTTCCTGGAGGAGTACTCCCACCTCTCCGCCAACGACGTCTTCCTCGGCTACCTCGCCCACGCGACCGAGCGGATCCACCTCGGGTCCGGGATCTTCAACCCGCTGGCGCAGGTCAACCACCCGGTGAAGGTTGCCGAGAAGGTCGCGATGCTCGACCACCTCTCCGAGGGGCGGTTCGAGTTCGGCAGCGGACGGGGCGCCGGTTCGCACGAGATCCTCGGCTTCCTGCCGGGCATCACGGACATGAACCACACCAAGGAGATCTGGGAAGAGACCATCGCCGAGTTCCCGAAGATGTGGCTCCAGGAGGAGTACCCCGGGTTCCAGGGCAAGCACTGGCAGCTGCCGCCCCGGAAGGTCTTCCCCAAGCCGTACGGGGCCTCGCACCCGGCGATGTGGTACGCGGCCGGGTCGCCCTCCTCGTACGCGATGGCGGCCCGCAAGGGGCTGGGCGTGCTCGGCTTCAGCGTCCAGAAGGTCGGCGACATGGAGTGGGTGCTGGAGCAGTACAAGACGGCGATCCGGGACGCCGAGCCGGTGGGCGACTTCGTCAACGACAACGTGATGGTGACGTCGACGGCGATCTGCGCCGAGACGCACGAGAAGGCGGTGCAGATCGCCGTCGACGGCGGGCTCAACTACCTGCAGTCGCTGGTGTTCCGGTACCACGACACCTTCCCGCGGCCGGACGGCATTCCGGAGTGGCCCGAGCTGCTGCCGGACTACACCGCCGAGATCATCGAGCTGCTGATCGCCGAGGAGCTGATGATCTGCGGCGACCCGGACGAGGTGCTCCGGCAGTGCAAGCGCTGGGAGCAGGCCGGGGCCGACCAGCTGAGCTTCGGCCTGCCGATCGGCATCCCGTACGAGGACACCATGAACACGATCAAGCTGATCGGGGAGCACGTCATCCCGAAGATCGATACGGACCCGGTGCACCGGACGACCCGGTTCCGCCAGGCGGCCGGCAACTGAGCCGAGCCGCTGACGGGACCGGCACCGCGCCGGCCGCGAGCCGGCAACCGAGGGGAGGCAATCGCCGTCATGCTCGACCACCTGATCAAGGGCGCGACCGTCGTGGACGGTACGGGCGCGCCCGCGTACCGCGCCGACGTCGGCATCCGGGGCGGCCGGATCGCCGTCGTCGCCCGCCCCGGCGGGGTGAGCGAGGAGTCGTCCTCGGCGGAGGACGCGACCGGGCTGGTCCTCGCCCCCGGCTTCGTCGATCCGCACACCCACTACGACGCCCAGCTGTTCTGGGACCCGTACGCGACGCCCTCGCTCAACCACGGTGTGACGACCGTGGCGGGCGGCAACTGCGGATTCACCCTCGCGCCCCTGCACCCCGCCCGCCCCGAGGACGCCGACTACACCCGGCGGATGATGTCCAAGGTGGAGGGCATGTCCCTGGTGGCGCTGGAGGAGGGCGCGCCCTGGACCTGGCACTCGTTCGGGGAGTACCTCGACGCCCTGGAGGGGCGGATCGCCGTCAACGCCGGCTTCATGGTGGGCCATTGCGCGCTGCGCCGGTACGTGATGGGCCCGGACGCGGTGGGCGGGCAGCCGACCGGCCGGCAACTGGCCGAGATGCTCGCGCTCTTCCACGAGGCGATGGACGCGGGCGCCTGGGGGTTCTCCACCACCCAGTCGTCCACCCACTCCGACGGTGACGGCCGGCCGGTCGCCTCCCGGCACGCCGGGCCGGACGAACTGCTCGCGCTGTCCCGGGCGGTCGCCGAGCACGAGGGCACCCAGATCGAGGCGATCGTGGCCGGCTGCCTGGACCGGTTCAGCGATGCCGAGATCGACCTGTTCGTGGAGATGAGCGCGGCGGCCGGGCGCCCGCTGAACTGGAACGTGCTGACCATCGACGCGGCCGTGCCGGACCGGGTGCCCCGGCAGCTGATACCGAGCGAGCGGGCCCGTAAGGCCGGCGGCCGGATCGTGGCGCTGACCATGCCGATCCTCACGCCCATGAACATGTCGCTGGGCACCTTCTGCGCGCTGAACCTGATCCCCGGCTGGGGCGAGGTCCTCGGCCTGCCGGTCGACGAGCGGATCGCCCGGCTCCGTGACCCCGCGGTCCGCGCCGAGATGCTGCGGCGCGCGGGCAGCGAGGAAGCCGGCGTCTTCCGGCGGCTCACCGACTTCGGCCGGTACGTCATCGGCGACACCTACTCGGCCGCGAACGAGGGCCTGACCGGCCGGGTCGTCCGGGACGTCGCCGCCGAGCGCGGCCAGGAGCCGTTCGCCTGCCTGGTGGAGATCTGCGCCAACGACCGGCTGCGGACGGTCCTGTGGCCCATGCCCACCGACAACGACCCGGACTCCTGGGCGCTGCGCGCCGAGACCTGGCAGCACGAGGACGTCCTGCTTGGCGGCTCGGACGCCGGGGCGCACCTGGACCGGATGTGCGGGGCGCCGTACACCACCCGGTTCCTCGGCGACTGTCTGCGCGGCCGGAAGCTGGTCGGGCTGGAGCAGGCGGTGAAGATGCTGACCGACGACCCGGCGCGGCTCTTCGGACTGCGCGAGCGCGGCCAGATCCAGGAGGGCTGGCACGCGGACCTGGTCCTCTTCGACCCCGAGCGGATCGACGCGGGCAAGGCCACGCTGGTGCACGACCTGCCGGGCGACAGCCCGCGGCTGGACTCGAAGGCGATCGGCGTCACGGCGGTGTGGGTCAACGGCGTCGAGGCGATCCGCGCGGACCGGGTGACGGGCGCGACGCCCGGCACGGTGCTGCGGTCGGGGCGGGACACCAGGACGGTGAGCACCCGGTGAGCGGGACCGTGGGCGGGAGGAAGCGGGCGGTGAGGTTCCGGTGACGGCGGCCCGTCAGCGGCTCTTCATCGGCGGCGAGTGGGTCGTGCCGGACGGCGGCCACTACGAGGTGACCGACCCGGCGACCGAGGAGACCGTGGGGCTCGCGCCCGAGGCGAGCCGTGACCAGGTGCACGCGGCGGCCGCGGCGGCCCGGGACGCCTTCGGCCCGTGGTCCCGGACCAGCCCGGAGGCGCGCGCGGCCGTCCTCTCCCGGGCCGCGGACCTCATCCAGCGCAACGCCGGCCGGTACGCCGAGCTCGCCCAGGCGGAGAGCGGCGCCACGACCGCGACGGCGCGCGGGATGCAGGTCGCGGTCGCGGCGGCACGGTTCCGGCGGTACGCCAAGGGGGCGCTGGAACCGGTCGAGACGCCGCTGCCCCCGCAGATCAACGAGGCGGGCCCGATGGGCCGGGGCGGCGTGCTGGGCGCCCTGGCGGTCCGGCAGCCGGTCGGCGTGGTCACCTGCATCACCTCGTACAACAACCCGTGGGCCAACCCGGCCGGCAAGGTCGCCCCGGCCCTCGCCATGGGCAACACCGTCCTGGTGAAGCCCGCCCCGCAGGACCCGCTGTCGGTGTACCGGATGGCGGAGGCGCTGGAGGAGGCACTGACGGAGGCGGGGGCGCCGCCCGGTGTCGTGAACGTCGTCAGCGGGACCGCGGTCGCCGTGGGTGAGGCCGCCGTCGACTCGCCCGACGTCGACATGGTCAGCTTCACCGGCTCCACGGCCGTCGGGCAGCGCATCGCCGAGGTGTGCGGGCGCGGGATGAAGCGGCAGCTGATGGAGCTGGGCGGCAAGGGGGCGGCGATCGTCTTCGGCGACGCCGATCTGGACTCCGCCGTCGCCGGCATCGGGACGACATACGCCTTCTACAGCGGGCAGATCTGCACGGCGCCGACCCGGGCGCTCGTGCACCGCTCCGTGTACGACGCGTTCGTCGCCAAGCTCACCGCGTACCTCGGGTTCCTGAAGGTCGGTGATCCGCGGGCGCCGGGCACCGTCGTCGGGCCCGTCATCTCCGCCGCGCACCGGGACCGCGTCGAGGCGTACGTGGAGCTGGGGCGCAAGGAGGGCGCCACGGTCGTCGCGGGCGGGGAGCGGCCCGCGCACCTCGGCAAGGGGTTCTACGTCGCGCCGGCACTGCTCGCCGACTGCACCAACGACATGCGGGTGGTCCGGGAGGAGATCTTCGGGCCGGTGGTCGCGGTCGTCCCCTTCGACGGGGACGAGGACGAGGCCGTCGCGCTCGCCAACGACAGCGACTACGGCCTGATCGACTACGTCTGGTCGGCCGATGCGGCCCGCGCCTTCCGCGTGGCCCGTCGGCTGCGGGCGGGCGGCGTGGGGGTGAACACCGTCGGCCGCAACATGGAGGCGCCGTTCGGCGGCTTCAAACGGAGCGGAGTGGGCCGCGACGTCGGGTCGTACGCCCTCCATGCGTACAGCGAGCTGCAGGCGATCGTTTGGGCGGGGTGAGGGGGGAGGGGTGAGGGGTGAGGGGCGAGGGGTGAGGGGGGAGGGGTGAGGGGTGGGAGGGCGAGGGGTGAGGGTGAGGGGCGCGGGGTGGGAGGGCGAGGGGTGAGGGTGAGGGGCGCGGGGGGTGAGGGTGGGGTGGCCCGTAGCGCCGGCCTTTCGTTCCCCCGGGGCCCCCGCCCCCGCCCCACCCTCCCCCCGCACCCCTCACCCCTCCCCTCACCCTCCCCCTCCCCTCACCCCCTGCGGTCCAGGAACACCGGGTTGGCCAGGGCCGCCATGGGGCCCGGGAGGCCGGGGGCGGTCGTCGGGTGCCGGACCTCGACGCGTATGTAGGCGGCATGATCGGGCGTGGTCTGCCAGGTGACGGTGTCCGCGCCGGACGGCGGCAGGGCGGCCGTATGGAGGCGTCCTTGGTCGGTGACGAAGGAGACCGTGCAGCCCGGCGCCCCGGAGACCGTCAGCCGCGCGGTGACCCCGGACGCTCCGGACAGCGCCAACCGCCCGCCGATACCGGCGTGTTCGCCGCGCTCACCGGTGACCGAGAACGACAGGTCGATCGTCGAGGACTCGGCGATCCACACCCGGCCCGCCCGTATGCCGTCCTGCAGGGCGCGACGGGAGAGGTCGTCGGCGAGCACCACCGTCTGCGGCAGGCCGACGACGTCCGGGTCGCGGTGGGCGTCGCTGTGCCCGACGGCCGGCAGCCAGTCCCCGCGGCCGCGGGCGTGCGCGACCAGGGTGTTGTCCCACTCGGCGAGGGTGACCTCGTCATCGGGCCCGTACGGGCCGTTCCAGACCTCCACCGCATCGGCTTCGTTGAGCCCGAACTTCCAGTTGCAGCCGATGCAGGTGGCGTGCGGATGCGCCGGGATGACGAGGCCGCCGGCCCGCCGTATCGCCCGCGCGTACTTGCCGAAGGCGTTGTCCCGGGCGCGGTAGCGCCAGTCGATGAAGACGCCGGGGTCGGTGCCCATCGCGACCACGTGGCCGTTGCGGGTGGTGACCTCCTCGCCGGTCAGGATCAGCAGGTCGTCACCCCACAGGCCCTCCCAGGCGCGGTGCGCGGAAGTGGTGTTGTGCTCGGTGGTGGTGAGGAAGTCCAGCCCGGCGGCGCGGGCCAGCGCCGCGATCTCGGCGGGCGTGCGCCTGCCGTCGGAGTGGACCGAGTGCAGATGGTTGTCGCCGCGGTACCAGGCGCGGCCGCGGCCCCGGGCGCGCTCCGGTGGGTGGACGGGCCGGGGCGTTTGCCCCGGGGGGCCGTACCGCAGGGTGATCGTGACGTCGTAGGAGAGCCCCTGCGGTGCGACGGTGTACGGACCGAGGGCGATGTGCCAGAGGCCTGCGTTGACGGGGCCGGGGAGGTAGCCCGGAGTGGCGTCGTCGGCGCGGAGGAAGAACTCCGAGCGTGCCCCGCCGGACCAGCCGCGGAAGCCCGCGCCGCCGAGGCCGGTGCCCCGTTCGTCGAAGATGCCGATGTCGCAGGCGTTGCCGACCGTGCCCTCGGGGACGGTGGGTTTGTCATAGCGGTAGGAGACGGCGATCTCCCGTACGCCGCGCGGTACTTCGACCGGGAGGTAGACGAAGTCCGGTACGCCCATGGGCAGATGGCCGGTCACGCGCCGGGTCTGCTCGCCCGTCCGGCCGCCCGCCCCGTCATCCGCACCGCCGCCCTTCCCGCTACCCGTTCCGCCGCCCGGTGCTCCGGCCGCCGGCGTCGCGTCGGCGAAGCTCACCCGGCCGAGCGTGAGCGCGCCCGTGGCGCCCGCGAGCGCGGAAATCCGCAGAACATCGCGCCGTTCCATCCCGCTCTACCCCCTTCCGTCTGCCGTGTTGCGTTCCGTGAAAACTGTTGTACGCCGACGTGACGCGCGGCGAAAGGCCTGTGGATAACCGTCGGACGGTGCGGCAACATGCCGTCATCCACCCGCCTGACGGAGGTCCCCCACCATGCGGATCGCGACCACGATCTTCCTGACCGACGAGACGATCCGGCCGGCCCGGCTGGCCCGCGAGCTCGAACAGCGCGGCTTCGCCGGCCTCTACCTCCCCGAACACACCCACATCCCGGCCAGCCGCGACACCCCCGCCCCCATGGGCGAGCCGCTGCCCCGCGAATACGGCCGCACCCTGAACCCGTTCGTGGCCCTCGCTCAGGCCGCAGCGGTCACCGAACGGCTCGCCCTGGGCACCGGCGTCACCCTCGTCGCCCAGCACGACCCGGTGGACCTCGCCAAGCAGATCGCGACCCTGGACTTCCTCTCCGGCAGCCGCTTCACCCTCGGCATCGGCTACGGCTGGAACGTCGAGGAAGCCGCCGACCACGGGGTCACGTGGTCCACCCGGCGCGCGCTGACCCGCGACCGGATGGCCCTGATGCGTGCCCTGTGGGCCGACGAACCCACCGCGTACGACGGCCCGTTCGGGTCCGTACGAGCCTCCCTGGCCCACCCCAAGCCGGCCCACGGCGCCCCACGCACCCTCCTCGGCGGCGCGGCCGGCCCCAAGCTCTTCGCGGAGATCGCCGCCTACGCGGACGGCTGGCTGCCGATCGGCGGGCGCGGCCTGACCGAGACCCTGCCGGTCCTGCGGCAGGCCTGGTCGGAGGCCGGACGCGCCGGCGACCCCGTGGTGGTGCCGTACGCGGTCCGGCCGACCCCGGGCAAGCTGGCCCACTACCGAGACCTGGGCCTCCAGGAGGTGGTGCTGCAACTGCCCCCGGCGGACGAGGGCGAGGTCCTGCGAACGCTGGACGACTTCGCACAGTACTTGTGACCCCGCAGTACTTGTGGCCCAGAACGGGACGGTGGTCGTCCCCGGCCGGGTGATAAACCGCCTGCAAGCGCCTTTTGCGGTGTTCGGGGAAATATCGGCCACGGGTTGGTCCGTACCTGAGTGAATGCCTCTCCGGATTCCTCTTCATTTGCTGCGTATTCAACTTGACAGGCTCCCTTCTCATGGCACGATGTTCGCCATTGACGTCCTGATCGCCAGTAATGACGCGCCGTCTACTTCATCTCGGATTCCGCTTCATTGTGCCGCTCGCTGGTGGATCAGTATCTGTCGCTGGGGGAGTGCATATGGACGAAAGAAACGTGGCGGAATACCTCCGGGATCTCGGAGTGGGGGCGCGTGAGGCCGAGGCATTACAGGCGCTGCTGCGCTCCGGGCGGCGCAGTGCCGGGCAGCTCGGGGCGGAGCTGGGATGGGATCCCGAACGGGCCGAGGAGTCCGTCGGCCGGCTGATCGAGCTGGGGCTGGTCGTCGCCGGCGGCCCCGATCACGCCACCCTCTCACCCGCGGAGCCGAGCCTCGCCCTGGACCGGCTGGCCCACCTCCGGTCGGCCGAGGTCCAGCGGGCCCGGCTGGCCGCGCTGCACGCCTACCGGGACTACCGGCGCTGCACCGGCGCACAGACCATGGACGATTTGGTCGAAGTGGTGACCGGGCCGCAGCAGATCGTGGACTGCATTTGGCAGTTCGAAAAATCGGTGGAGAAGGAAGTCGTCCGCTTCGATTCTCCGCCCTATCACACGGACGGCGGCGCAAATGACGTCGAGGTGCACAATCTCCAGCGCGGCGTTGAATATCGCGTGGTGTACTCGAACTCGGCGGTGCGGAACAGCGCCTACTATGCGGTGAACATCCAGCCGTGCATCGCCGCGGGCGAAAAGGCCCGGGTCCTCACGGCGGTTCCGGTCAAACTCACCGTCTTCGACCGGCGCCTGGCGATCGTGTCGATGTCGTCCGTCGAGGCGGAATCCAACGAATGCCTGCTGCTCGTACGGCCGTCGAGTCTGCTGACCGCGCTCCTCGGGCTCTTCGAGACCTCATGGCGCGCCGGCTACCCCATGCACCTCAGTGATCAGGTGCCCCGTGCGCTCGCCCCCGTACAGCGGCGCATCCTGGAGCTGCTCGGGACGGGGGTCACCGACGACACCATCGCCCAGTTGCTGGGCATCAGCCGCCGTACCCTCTCCCGCCACATGGAACGCCTCTACCTCCTCGCCGGCGCCGCCAACCGCTTCCAACTCGCCCTGCACGCCGCCCGCAAGCAGTGGATCTGAGCCCTTCCTGACCCCGGCGTGCAGCAGCGGACGACCGCCGCGCTCCCACGGGTGACGCGCGCCCGAGATCGCCACTGGCGCAGTTGTGACACCACCCGGGGGCCGACTGGGATACCAATTCCCCATGGCGGCAGAGGACGCCGGCAACGCACCACAGGCAACAACTTCGGGGGCTTCCCACCGGTGCCCCGACCCCCACCGGATCACCGGTGGCCGCCCGACTCCACCCCTCGGAGCCGTGCGCCCCCACACCCCGATCGTGCAAAGGAGCAGCGAACCATGAACCACGGCAAGAAGATCGCTCTCACCGTCGGCGCGGCGATATGCGCCCTGGCGTCACTCCCCGCGGCGGCGCAGGCCGTCTCCACGGCAGCACCGGCCCCCCGCACGACGACGCAGGCCACCACCCATGCGGACTCGCTGCCGTCCAAGAGCGAGTGGCTCGCCGACGTCGCACCCGTAGCGGCCGAACTCCGTAGCTATCTGGAGCAGCGCCTGGCCGATGTCCACAGCGGTGAGCGGCCCGCGGTCGTCCTGGACATCGACAACACCTCCCTGGCCACCCACTACGACAAGGGAAAGCCCATCCAGGCGATCCTCGACGCCACGAAGTACGCGCACGCACACGGCGCGGCCGTGCTGTTCGCCTCGTACCGCAGCGCCGACTCGAAGGACTCCACGACCAGGCAGCTCACCTCGGCCGGGTACACCGTCGACGGGCTCTGCCTCAAGCCGGAGGGCCACAGCCCCGGCAAGGCCGCGGTGAAACTCGGCTGCCGCAAGAAGTACGAGGAGGCGGGGTACACGCTCATCGCCAACGTGGGTAACCGCAGCACCGATTTCGAGGGCGGACACTACGAAAAGGGGTTCAAGCTCCCCGACTACGACGGCGCGCTGAGCTGACCGCAGCGCCCCCTCACCGGGCCCGCCACCTCGTGTGGCGGGCCCTCGTCGTGCGCGGCCAAGAACGCCAACCCATGTGACCGCACGGCCACTTGCGCATCCGTGCCACTGGCGAAGCTGTGCCGCCGCGGAGGGCCGGCGGTCGGTACACCAAGGGGTCCGGTCCTTCCGGTACCGACCTTTCCGGACCCGGTACCTCCGGTACCGGCCTCTCCCCTCAGCCGACCTCCCCTCAGGAGCAGCCGTGCACACAGGCATACGAAGGTTCACCGCGGTCATCGCCCTCGCGACGGCATTCCCCCTCTTCGCCGGACAGGTCTCCCAGGCGCAGGAACCCCAGCCCACATCCGGCGCCCGCACCCCCGCCCACGCCCTCCCCGGGCGGTACATCGTCGTCCTCAAGGACCGGGCGCTGTCGGCCGGTTCGGTGACGGCCGCGAGCGCCCGCCTGGCGAAGGCGCACGGAGGCACCGTCCGGCAGACCTACCGGACCGTGCTCAAGGGCTACGCGGCCACGATGACCGCCGACCAGGCCCGCCGGGTCGCGGCCGATCCGCAGGTCGCCTCCGTGGAGCCGGACGTCGAGGTCCGCGGCTCCGCCGTGCAGAGCGACCCGCCGTCCTGGGGCCTCGACCGGGTGGACCAGCGCACCCTCCCGCTGGACCGGAGCTACAGCTATGCCACCACGGCGGACAACGTCACGGCGTACGTCGTCGACACCGGCATCCGCACCTCCCACACCCAGTTCCAGGGCCGGGCGTCCGTCGGCGCCGACGAGGTGGGGGACGGCGGTGACGGCCAGGACTGCGCCGGTCACGGCACCCATGTGTCGGGCACCATCGGCGGCCGGGACTACGGCGTCGCCAAGGGCGTCAAGCTGGTGTCCGTGCGCGTCCTCAACTGCCGCGGCAAGGGATCGGCATCGTCGATCATCGCCGCCGCGGACTGGATCACCGCCCATGCCGCCAGGCCCGCCGTGGCCAACATGAGCATCAACGGGCCCAGGAGCAACAGCGAGGACAGCGCGATCAAGAAGTCCATCGCCTCGGGGATCACCTGGGTCGTCTCCTCGGGCAACGACGGTGCCGACGCCTGCGGCAACTCGCCCGGCGACATCGCTCCCGCGCTCGTCGTCAACAACGCAACGGCCGACGACCGGCGCCGCTCCGACTCCAACTACGGCTCCTGCACCGACCTCTTCGCCCCGGGAACCGGAATCGCCTCGGCCTGGAACACGGGTGACCGCGACACCCGCTCCCTCACCGGGACGTCGATGGCCGCACCGCACGTGACCGGCGCCGCCGCGCTCTACCTCTCCGCGCACCCCGACGCCTCCCCGGCCGAGGTCCAGCAGGCCCTGCTCGACGACGCCACCTCCGGCCGGATCTCGGACGCGGGCAGCGGCACCCCCAACCGACTCCTCCACACCGGCGGGCCGGCCGCCCGGTAGGCGACTGCGCACCGTATCCGCGGCGATACCGGGGATGACGGACAGCGGGTGCCCGTCGATCACACGACGGGCACCCCCAGGTCGCCGTCGCGGCCTAGGCCCAGCGGCCTACGGGGCGCCCGCGCTGGTTGGGACCGCAGACCGATCCGCGGTCGGCCCCTGCGGACGTAGCGTCGAAGGTGAACGGGATCCACGCATCAAGGTCCACGCAACGTGATCCATGAAGAGCCTCGGCAGATCAAGGAGATCTCATGCCCAGCCTCGACCACACCATCGTGCACAGCACCGACCGCTTCGCCTCGGCCCGCTTCCTCGCCGACCTTCTGGACGCGCCGGAGCCCAAGGCGTTCGGCCCCTTCGCCACCCTCAAGCTGGACAACGGAGTGGCGCTCGACTACGCCGAGCACGCGGCCGGAGGCAAGGAATTCGTGCCCACGCACTACGCGTTCCTGGTGACGGAGGACGAGTTCGACAAGATCCTGGCGCGCATAAAGGACCGCAACCTGCCGTACTGGGCCGACCCGCGGCACGCCGAGCCGCAGAAGATCAACACGCGGGACGGCGGCCGCGGTGTGTACGTCGACGACCCCGACGGCCACTACATGGAGTTCCTGACCCGTACGTACTCCGACGAGCTGCTGTCCAGCCTGTAGGAGCAGCCTGTAGGAACAGCCTCCTGGGGCCCGGTCGGCCGGGACCGGACGGCCCAGTGATCAGCGGCACAACCGGCCGTCGTTCTATGGCGGCGGCACTGTCGGTGGTCGCTCGTATGCTCGGAGGATGACTTCCAGCGCGCAGGGACCTGACCAGGTATCCGACGAGGGATCCGACCAGGCGTCCGGGCAAGCGGCCGACCGCGGCACGGGCGCCCGGCCCGCCCCGGAGAGCCGCCCGACGGCGAACGCGATGCGCCGCGCGCTCAAGCGGGCCCGCGACGGCGTGGCGCTGGACGTCGGCGAGGCCGTGGTGCTGCTGCAGGCCCGCGGCGCCGACCTGACGGACCTGTGCGCGTCCGCGGCCCGGGTGCGCGACGCCGGCCTGGAGGCCGCCGGCCGCCCCGGCGTCATCACGTACTCCAAGGGCGTCTTCATCCCCCTGACGCGGCTGTGCCGGGACAAGTGCCACTACTGCACCTTCGTCACCGTCCCCGGCAAGCTGCGCCGGGCCGGGCACGGGATGTTCATGTCGCCCGACGAAGTGCTGGACATCGCCCGCCGCGGCGCCGAACTGGGCTGCAAGGAAGCCCTGTTCACCCTCGGGGACAAGCCCGAGGACCGCTGGCCCGAGGCCCGCGAATGGCTGGAGGCGCACGGCTACGACGACACGCTCTCGTACGTCCGCGCCATGGCCATCCGCGTCCTGGAGGAGACCGGACTGCTGCCGCACCTCAACCCCGGCGTGCTGTCCTGGACGGACTTCCAGCGGCTCAAGCCCGTCGCCCCGTCCCTGGGAATGATGCTGGAGACCACCGCCGAGCGCCTGTGGAGCGAGCCCGGCGGCCCGCACCACGGCTCACCGGACAAGGAACCGGCCGTCCGGCTGCGCGTCCTGGAGGACGCCGGCCGCTCCAACGTCCCCTTCACCAGCGGACTGCTGATCGGCATCGGCGAGACCTACGAGGAGCGCGCCGAGTCCCTGTTCGCGCTGCGCCGCATCCAGCGCGCCTACCACGGCATCCAGGAACTGATCATGCAGAACTTCCGCGCCAAGCCGGACACGGCGATGCGCGGCATGCCGGACGCCGAACTGGAGGAGCTGGCCGCGACCATCGCGGTGGCCCGGCACATCATGGGCCCCTCGACCCGCATCCAGGCACCGCCCAACCTGGTCGACGGCGAGTACGCGCTGCTGATCGGCGCCGGCATCGACGACTGGGGCGGCGTCTCCCCGCTGACCCTGGACCACGTCAACCCCGAGCGGCCCTGGCCGCAGATCGAGGAGCTGACCGAGCACTGCGCCGCCGCCGGCTTCCGCCTGCGCGAACGGCTCCCCATCTACCCCGAGTTCCTCCAGCGCGGCGAACCCTGGCTCGACCCCCGACTGCTGCCGCACGTCCGCGCCCTCGCCGACCCGGAGACGGGCCTGGCCGTCGAGGACGCGCCCGTCGTCGGCCGGCCCTGGCAGGAGCCCGACGAGGGCTTCACGATGAGCTCCTCGGGCCGTACGGACCTGCACCACACCATCGACACCGAGGGCCGCAGCGCCGACCGCCGGGACGACTTCGACGAGGTCTACGGCGACTGGGAGGCACTGCGCGAGGCCGCCGCGCCCGGTATGGCGCCCGAGCGCATCGACGCGGACGTACGGCAGGCGCTCTCCCGGGCCGCGGACGACCCCACCCGGCTCACCGACCCCGAGGCGCTGGCCCTGCTGCACGCCGACGGACCGGCCCTCGACGCGCTCTGCCGCATCGCGGACGACCTGCGCCGCGCCACGGTCGGCGACGACGTCACCTACATCGTCACCAGGAACATCAACTTCACCAACGTCTGCTACACCGGCTGCCGTTTCTGCGCCTTCGCCCAGCGCCGCACCGACGCCGACGCCTACACCCTCTCCCTCTCCCAGGTCGCCGACCGCGCCCAGCAGGCCTGGGACGTGGGCGCCGTCGAGGTGTGCATGCAGGGCGGCATCCACCCCGATCTGCCCGGCACGGCCTACTTCGACATCGCGCGCGCCGTCAAGGAACGCGTCCCCGGCATGCACGTACACGCCTTCTCCCCCATGGAGGTGGTCAACGGCGCCACCCGCACCGGGCTGTCGATCCGCGAATGGCTGAGCGAGGCCAAGGCGGCCGGCCTGGACACGATCCCCGGCACCGCCGCCGAGATCCTCGACGACGAGGTCCGCTGGATCCTCACCAAGGGCAAACTCCCCACCGCCACCTGGGTCGAGGTCATCAAGACCGCCCACGAGCTGGGCATCCGCTCGTCCTCGACGATGATGTACGGCCATGTCGACCAGCCGCGCCACTGGCTCGGGCACCTCCGGCTGCTGGCCCGGATCCAGCAGGAGACCGGCGGCTTCACGGAGTTCGTCACGCTCCCGTTCATCCACACCAACGCGCCCGTCTACCTCGCCGGGATCGCCCGCCCCGGCCCGACGACCCGCGACAACCGCGCCGTGACGGCCATGGCCCGGGTCCTGCTGCACCCGCACATCACCAACATCCAGACCAGCTGGGTCAAACTGGGCACGGAAGGCGCCGCGGAAATGCTCCGCTCCGGCGCCAACGACCTCGGCGGCACCTTGATGGAGGAGACCATCTCCCGTATGGCGGGCTCCAGTTACGGCTCCTACCGCTCCATCCAGGACCTGATCGCCATCGCCGACCGGGCCGGCCGCCCCGCCCGCCCCCGCACCACGACCTACGGCCCGGTCCCCGAGGAGCGCCGGGCGGCCGCCCTCGCCTCGGACGGCCACCTGCCGGAGCTGCTGCCGGTGGTGGACTGACCGCCCGCCGTAGTGGCCGGGTCATCGCCATACCTGCCCCGGGAGCCACCGGCCGCAGTGGCCGGGACCCGGCCCGGCCCCTGTCTCGGCTCCCGCCTCAGTCCCCGTCGTACTCCGACTCGTGCTGGAGGATGCACTGCTGCCACTGGGACAGCGCCTCCTCGCGGTCGCCCCCGCTGTCCTGGGCGGCGACGATCAGGGCGTCGGCGGCCATCGCGGCGAGCCGCACGGCGATGTGGCAGACGTCGCTCTGGGGGAGCGGCCGGAGGAGTTCCACCGCGCCGTCGCTGTCCCCGGAGAGGGCCGAGGCGACAACGGCCATGGTGGTGCGATCCCACTCGTACTCGGACATGGGGAAAGCATGCCCACCGTGCGGCGCCGCCATCATCGAACGGATGAGCCCGGCGCGTTGCGCATCAGTTGAGTTGACGCACCGGGCTGCCCGCCAGAAAGGCGGTGATGTCCTCGACGGCCTGCTGGAAGTACCCCTCGTAGTTGCGGCGGGTGACATAGCCGAGGTGCGGGAGCGCGAGCACGTTCGGGAGGGTGCGGAAGGGGTGACCGGCCGGCAGCGGCTCCTGGTCGAAGACGTCCAGGCCGGCCCCGGCGATCCAGTTCTCGCGCAGCGCCCGCAGCAGCGCCTCCTGGTCGACGATCGCGGCGCGCGAGGTGTTGACGAGGTAGCTCGTGGGCCGCATCCGGCGGAGTTCGTCCGCGCCGAGCAGCCCCCGGGTGCGGTCGCCGAGCACCAGATGGACGGAGACGTAATCGGCGGCCTCCAGGAGCTCTTCCTTGGTGGCGGCGGCGCGTACGCCCACCTCCGCGGCGCGCTCGGCGGTCAGGTTCCGGCTCCACGCCACCACGTCCATGCCGAAGGCCAGGCCGATCCGGGCGACCCGGCTGCCGATCTTGCCGAGGCCGAGCAGCCCGAGCGTACGGCCGTGCAGATCGGCGCCGAGGGTGGACTGCCAGGGGCCGCCGGCCTGCATCGCGGTGCTCTCGGTGGCGACGTTGCGGGCGAGGCCCAGAATCAGCGCCCAGGTCAGTTCGACGGGCGGCTCGGTGTTGCTGGCGGTGCCGCACACGGTGATCCCGTGCCGGGCGGCGGCCGCCAGGTCGATGGCGGCATTCCGCATCCCGGAGGTGATCAGCAGCCGGAGCCGGGGCAGCCGGGTGAGCAGCGAGGCGGGGAACGGGGTGCGCTCACGCATCGCCACGACGATCTCGCAGTCGCCGATCGCCGCGACCACCTCGTCCTCGGAGCGGAACGGCTCGCGCAGCGTACGGACCTCGACGGTGCCGCCCAGCGGTGACCAGTCGGCCAGGGAGAGGGCGACGCCCTGGTAGTCGTCGAGTACGGCGCAGCGCGGTGTCATAGGAGATCTCCCGGAGGTGCAGTTCGGCGGTCATCCGGACCGTAGCGCCCAAAAGCCGCCTAGCCAGCGACTATGCGCATACTCACCTGGCCGGAAACTGATCAATCCCGGTCGATTACAGTGCTGCGCCAGGGGCCCCGCAAGGCCCCGGAACGTGGTGAGCTTCGGGAGGCACAGTGAGCGCAGCAGGAGGCGGCGCCGCCATCTGGGGGCGCGCGGAACAGCAGGACTTCCGCAGCCGGGTACGCGGCTGCCTGCTCGGCGGTGCCATCGGCGATGCGCTCGGTGCCGGTATCGAATTCGACTCGCTCGACGCCATCCGCACGGCGCACGGCCAGGAGGGCGTGACCGAATTCGTACCCGCCTTCGGGCGGCGCGGTGCGGTCACCGACGACACCCAGATGACCCTGTTCACCGTCGACGGGCTGATCCGCGCCCAGGTACGCCGCGACACCGGCGCCTGGCACCCGCCCACCGACGTCCACCGCGCCTACCTGCGCTGGGCCGCCACCCAGCACGACTGGGGCCCCGACGAGCGCAAGACGGACGACGGCTGGCTGGCCCGCGAGGAGTGGCTGTACGCCCGCCGCGCGCCCGGCCGGGCCTGCCTGAGCGGTCTCGGCGACGAGGTGATGGGCACCCTGGAGGCACCGAAGAACCCGGACTCCAAGGGGTGCGGCGCGGTCATGCGCTCGGCACCGTTCGGGCTGCTGGTCGGCTGGGAGCCGCAGCTGGTCTTCCAGCTCGCCGCGGAGTGCGCGGCGCAGACGCACGGCCACCCCACCGGCTATCTGGCGGCCGGCGCGTTCGCCGTCATCAGCCACTCACTGGCCCGTGGCGAGGACCTCGACAGCGCGGTGCAGAAGTCGCTGGCCCACCTGGCCACCCGCCCCGGCCACGAGGAGACCACCGAGGCCCTCAAGCGCGCGCTGGGCGCCGTACGGCAGGGCATGCCGGCGCCGGCCCGGGTGGAGTCGCTGGGCGAGGGCTGGACGGCCGAGGAGGCGCTGTCCATCGGCGTCTACTGCGCACTGGTCGCCGAGGACATCCGGCACGGCCTGCTGCTCGCCGTCAACCACGGCGGCGACAGCGACTCCACCGGCGCCATCTGCGGCAACCTCCTCGGCACCCTGCACGGCGAAACGGCGCTGCCGCCGGACTGGCTGGTCGAACTGGAGGGCCGGGCCACGATCCTGCAACTCGCCGACGACTTCGCCATGGAAATGACCCAGGGCCCCGCCCTGCACGGCCCGGCCGGCTCGGCCCTGGGGTGGCTGGCACGGTATCCGCGGGCGTAGGGGCTTGGGCGCGGGGGATTAGGGCGTAAGGGATAGGGCTTCACGGGAAGGGCCGAAGGTGCCGGGGCTCGGCGGGCCCTTATGGGCCTTTGCGGGCCCTTACGGACCTTGCGGGCCCTTACGGGAGAGCCGAACACTTTCCCTAGTACTGCAACCGCATGTGGGGTGTGTGGCCGCGGTGTTGGTAGTGGCTGTGGCGGGCTCGGGCTTGGCTGTGTCTGCGGAAGTGTGACCAGTGCAGACGGTGTTCGTTGGTGTGACAGTGGGGTGTGCGGGCGAGGTGCCCGATCAGGCGGCGGATTTCGGGGACGCTGAGGGGTACGAGGTCGTGTTCGTCGCATCCGCTGCCCCTTTTGCGGCTTGTGTTGCGCGGACGGCGGTCAGGTAGGCCAGGGCCGCCATGGCCAGGGTGATGTGCCGGTACCAGGCCCGGTAGTGCCGCACCTGGTAGTGATCCAGGCCGCACTCGCCCTTGGCGCTCTGGAAGCACTCCTCCACCGCCCACCGCGCTCCAGCCACCTTGACCAGGTCTTTCAGACGCGTAGAGACCGGTCCGAAGCAGACGTAGTAGGCGATGTCGGCAGGGTTGCTGATGTTGCGGCGGGCCAGCACCCAGTGCCCGAACCCGTTCTCCTGTCGCGGCCTGAGGGCGGCGCGGGCCCAGTGATAGATCCTCTGGCCGTGGGCGCCGGCTCCCGCCGAGAGCGGTTTCCATGCCTGCTTCGGGCGGGTGGCGATCAGCTCGTCGACCCGGTACTGCCAGCCGTCGAGACCGGTCACCGTGTCGTTGACCTTGGTGGCCACCACATAAGCCACCTTGCGTTCTTCCAGCCAGGACCGAAAATGGCGGACTTGTCCGTAGGCCTCGTCGGTGGTGACCCAGGCGAAGGGCACGGCCGCGTCCAGGGCGCGTTGCAGCATCCACTTCAGGTGCTCGATCTTGGTGGCGAAGGGCACCTCGTCGCCGATCTTGGCCGCCCGGCACCGGGCGCGGTCGTCCGTCCAGGAGGCGGGCAGATACAGCTCGCGGTCGATCAACGCCCGCCCCCGGGTGGAGGCATAGGCCAAGAACGTGCCGACCTGGCAGTTCTCCCTGCGTCCGGCGGTGCCGGAGTACTGCCGCTGGACCCCGGCTGACTTGGTGCCCTTCTTCACAAAGCCGGTGTCGTCGCCGATGAGGATCCCGTCCTTGGTCCCGATGGTTTCCACGACGAAGTCGCGGACGTCGTCACGGACGGCGTTCTCGTCCCAGTCCGAATGGTTCAGCAGCCGCTGGACGCCGTCCGGGCGGAGCTGGCCGACCTGCTCGGCCAGCGTCCAGCCGTTCTTCCTCTCCAAAGGGGCCAGGAGGCCCCGCAGGTAGTCCAAGGCCCGGTCTCGTGGCTCTGACCTGCCGAAACGATGCCCGATGCGGGCATGCAAATCCGCTATTCCCTCGGACCACGACTCGATCTGCTCAACCGTCAGCGACTTCTCACACAGTCACACCAACGAGCCCCAGCCCACACGGTCACACCACATGCGGTTGCAGTACTAGGGGACCCGAGCGCCCCCTCGGGGCCACAACGGCGCGGGGGGCGGCGGCATTCCCGGCCCAGGCCCTTACGGGCAGGTCGAACACCTCCCGTAGGGGACGCGAGCGCCCCCTCGGGGGCCACAACAGGCCGGGGGGCGGAGGCATTCCGTCCCCTTCTCAAGGCGCCCGCACCCCCCGTACCCCGTCCGACCCGTCCCCCTGCTCCGGGATGCCCGCAACGCCCGCAACGCCCGCCGCGGTGCCTCCGGTGTCCCCGTCGCCGTCCCCCTCCCCGTCGTTGATCCGTGCCAGCACCGCGTCGCGTTCCGGGGTGGCCTCGGGCCGCAGGTGGCCGAGCAGGACGAAGAGCAGCAGCGAGGTGGCGACCGGGGCGGCGATCTGGATCTGGAGTTGGACGCCGTTCAGGCCGTAGTTGGTCAGCCAGAACGCGAACAGGCCGGCCGCCCAGGACACCAGGGCCGCGGTGGGGCCCGAGCGGCGGAAGATCCGCACCATGCCGAGCAGGAACGGGATGGAGATCGGCCCGACCAGCCCGGCCACCCACTTGATGACGACGGTGATGATGTCCTTGAACGTGGGCGAGTTGACCTGGGTCGCGATCGCCATCGACAGGCCCAGGAACGCGACCGTCGACAGCCGCGCGGCCAGCAGCCCGGCCCGGTGCGACCACTCGCGCGCCCGCGCCGAGAGGGCCGGCGCGATGTCGCGGGTGAACACCGCGGAGATGGCGTTGGCGTCCGAGGAACACATGGCCATCGTGTGGGAGAAGAAGCCGACGATCACCAGCCCCAGCAGCCCGTGCGGCAGCAGGCGTTCGGTCAGCACCGCATACGCGTCGGAGGCGTCCGGCCGGTGCGCCGTGACCAGCAGCGGCGCGGCCCACATCGGGAAGAAGAGGACGGCCGGCCAGACGAACCACAGCGCCGCGGACAGCCGCGCGGAGCGCTTGGCCTGCCGGGCGCTGCCCGTCGCCATGAAGCGCTGCGCCTGGTTCCACATCCCGCCGCTGTACTCGAAGGTCTTGATGAAGAGATAGGCGAGCAGAAAGGTGAAGGTGTACGGGCCGACGGTGGGCCGGGTGTGGGTGTCCGGCAGCTCGCCCCATACGGTCCACAGCGCGCTGACGCCCCCCAGCTTCCCCAGAACGGTGACCAGCATCGCGACGCCCGCCAGCAGCTGGATGACGAACTGCCCCAGCTCGGTCAGCGCATCCGCCCACAGACCGCCGACCGTGCAGTAGACGCCGGTGATCACGCCCGTGATGAGGATGCCCTGGTGGAGCGAGATCCCGGTGAAGACGGACAGCAGGGTGGCGATCGCGGCCCACTTGGCGCCCACGTCGACGATCTTCAGCAGCACACCGGACCAGGCCAGCGCCTGCTGCGTCGGCAGGTTGTAGCGGCTCTTGAGGTACTCCAGCGGCGAGGCGACACCCAGCCGCGACCGCAGCCGGTTCAGCCGGCCGGCGAACAGCTGGGAGCCGATGGCGACCCCGATCGCGATGGGGAAGGACCAGGTCACGTACGAGGTGACCCCGTATTGGTAGGCGATCCCGGCGTACCCGGTGAACATCACCGCGCTGTAGCCGGACATGTGGTGGGAGATCCCGGAGAGCCACCACGGCATCCGGCCGCCCGCGGTGAAGAAGTCGCTGACGTCGTCCACCCGTTTGTGCGACCACACACCGATCGCGACCATCACACCGAAGTAGCCGATGAGCACGGCCCAGTCGAGACTGTTCATGCCCCCTCCAGGGGTCCGCCTTATGAACATCGATCACTTCGCCGTGATGCGTTCCGCGGCGCCGTGCCCCCGCTCGGGAGCGGGAAACTCCAGGAACTCCCGGGATTGAAGCGTCCGTTGAGCGTGCCGGTCAAGACTCCCGACAATCACAGATATGAACAGCGATCAGGGAACTGGACTTATGCGCCTTCCCTTGACCACCCGGAACGTTGTCACCCCCGCGCACAGACAGCGCCACAGACAGCGCCACCGACAGGGCCACTACGGAAACCCACTACGGAAACGGCCGCCGCATCCCCGGCCAGCACAACGGCCGTACGGGTGCGGAACCCGTACGGCCGTAAAGGGAGGGAAGGAGCGTGGAAAGGGAGCGCGGAATGGCGGTGCGGAAAGGCGGTGCGACCGCTACCCCCTCAGCTCAGCCGCTGCCGCTACCGCATCAGCTCACCCGCGTTGACCAGCAGCGACTGGCCCGTGATGGCGCGCGCCCGGTCGGACGCCAGGAAGACCGCGGTCTCGGCCACATCGGCATCCATGGCCAGCTCCGGCAGCGCCATCCGCTCGGTGAGCCGCCCGAGCACCTCGGACTCCGCCACGCCCTCGGCCTGCGCCTGGAACCGTACGTACGCCTCGACCGGCGGGCCCCACATCCAGCCCGGCTGCACGGTGTTGACGCGTATCCGGTCCGGTCCCAGCTCGCGGGCGAGCGAGTACATCGCCGAGACCAGCCCGCCCTTCGACGCCGCGTACGCCGCCTGCCGCACCTGCGAGGGCGCCGCGACCGACGACTGGGTGCCGATGAACACCACCGAACCCCCGCCGCGCGCGGTCAGCGACGGCAGACAGGCCCGGGTCATCCGCAGCGTGCCGAAGAGGTTGACGTCCACGACGTCGCGCCAGGAGTCGAAGTCGGCGTCCCGCAGCCCGCCGAACAACGAGTCCAGCGCCGCGACATGGATCACCGCGTCGATCCCGCCGAACCGCTCCACCGCCAGCGCGGCCAGCGCCGTGCACTGCGCCTCGTCACCGATGTCGGTCACCCGCCAGGCGGTACGCGTCCCCGAAGGGTCGATCCGCGCCGCCGACTTGGCGAGGTTCACCTCCGTACGCGCGCCCAGCACCACCGAGGCGCCGTCCCGCACACAGGCCGCCGCGACCTGATGGCCGAGGCCGGGCCCCACGCCCGAGACGACGACGGTCTTGTTCCGCAGCAGCATCTCCGCCTCCGGACATCGCGCACCACGCCCATCTCCTGACGAGTCGTCAGGTTAGGGTGCCCGCCCCGAAAGCAACAGGCCCGTCCCGCCGTGGATTTCGCGTCCGGCCGTGCTGCCGCCCGGTCAGTGCGCGTGCCCCCGGCGCAGCGGAACCACGGCCCGCAGCCGGCGCAGGACCGCGACCACCCGCACCCGGGCCCCGCACAGCCGGGCCCAGAGGTGACGGGCGAGCGAAGGGGGCGGCTCGGTCGGACCGCTCTCGGAGACATCGGGCTCCGGCGCGCCGCCTGTCGGGTCGTCCGCGTCGTGGGGGCCTGGGGTGTCGTGCGTGCCGTGGGTCATCCGTCCTCCCGCCTCCCGGAAAGGTGTTCCCACCCTGTTCTTCCCCGCGGCGGCCACCCCGAAGCGGCGCTCCCCGGAAGCCCCCGGGCGCGCCGCTCTCCGCGCTCACTCCTTCCCGCGCGCCTCCGCCAGCGCCCCGCGCAGCCGCCCGAGCCCCTCGCGGATCTCCTCCGGCGTATGCGTGACGAACGACAGGCGGACCGCGGCCGGGTCCGGCGGGCCGGCGAAGAACGGCGCCCCGGGCACGTACGCGACGTCGTGCCGCACGACCTCGGGCAGCAGGGCGGTCGCGTCGTAGCCGGCGGGCAGGGTGGCCCACACGAACATGCCGCCCGACGGCCGGTTCCACCGCGAGCCCTCGGGGAGCGCCGTGGTGAGCCCGTCGACCAGCGCGTCCCGGCGCTCGCGGTACGCCTCGCGCACCCGCGCCAGGTGGACGTCCAGGTCCGTGGTCGCCAAGTACCGTGCCGCGGCCGCCTGGTCGACGGTCGAGGTGTGCAGATCGGCGGCCTGCTTGGCGATGACGCACGGCCGCCGCAGCGGGGCCGGCAGCCGCAGCGTGCCCAGCCGCAGACCGGGCGCCATCACCTTCGAGAACGAACCCAGCAGCACCGTACGGTCCTCGGCCCCCGGGAACGACGCCACCCACGGCACCGCCTCGCCCTCGAAGCGGAGTTCGCCGTACGGGTCGTCCTCGGCGATCCACAGTCCGCGCCGGGCGGCGATCTCGGCGACCGCGGCCCGGCGCTCGGCGGAGAGCGTGCGGCCGG
Organism: Streptomyces endophytica; assembly: GCF_026153355.1. Taxonomy (GTDB): domain Bacteria; phylum Actinomycetota; class Actinomycetes; order Streptomycetales; family Streptomycetaceae; genus Streptomyces; species Streptomyces endophytica. Next base: position 2,631,361 of record NZ_CP110636.1, read on the forward strand.
TCGGGTTCTGGAAGGTGGGGATGACGTACAGCAGCTTCGGCCGTTCACGGGCGGCGAGTTCGTCCAGCGCGGCCGGGTCGAGGCCCTCGTCGTCGGTGGGCACCGGCACCACCCGGGCGCCCGCCAGCGAGAAGATCTGCAGCGCCGCCAGATAGCAGGGGTCCTCGACCAGCACCGTGTCGCCCGGCTCCAGCAGGACGGTGGCCAGCAGCGACAGGCCCTGCTGGGAGCCGGTGGTCACCAGCAACTCGTCGGGACCGGTGGGCAGCCCGCGGGCGGTGGTGCGCGCCGCGACGGCCGCGCGCAACGCCGGATCGCCCTCGCTGGTGGAGTACTGCAGGGTGCGCCGCGGGTCGTCGGCGAGCACGTGCTGGAAGGCGGCCGCTATCCCCGCCGCGTCGAACAGCTCCGGGGCGGGCAGCCCGCCGGCGAACGAGATGACCTCGGGCCGGGCGGTGAGCGCCAGGATGTCGCGTACGGGCGAGCCGCCGGTGCGCGCCGCCCGCGCGGCGAGCTCGGGGAGCGGCGCACGGGCGGGCGTTTGGCGGGGCGTACGGAGAGGCGTACGGGCATCGGCAAGGATCGCATCCGGCATGGCGGTTCCCCCTTCACTCCGGCCGCGGGTTAACCCGCGTTAGGTGTAAATGCCAGGCAGCTTAAGCGGGAAGGGAACGGATGTGCAGGGATGCCCACATGGTGAGCATGCCGGACCCCTCCCGTTCTGACGCTGCGTCAGCTACACCTGTTCACCATGACCGCAGACCGCGAGAGCACGAGCAGGACCGCGCCGGAGGACGCCACCGCCACCCATGTCGCCGCCTACGGCGAACTGGCCGCCGTCGGCCCCTACGGCGTCCGCCCCGGGCATGCGCTGATCACCATGGTCGAACCGCATCCCGGCCACGAGAACGCCTACAACCGCTGGTACGAGGACGACCACTACATCGCCGGCGCCATGGCGATGCCCTGGATGTTCGCCGGCCGCCGCTGGGTCGCCACCCGCGACCTGCAACTCCTGCGCTATCCCGCGGAGTCCGCCGTCGCCCGGCCGGTCACGGCCGGCTGCTACCTCTCCACGTACTGGCTCACCGAAGGCCGCTACGACGAGCACATGCGGTGGACGGTGGCGATCAACCGGCGCCTCAACCAGGACGGCCGGGTCCACCAGGACCGTACGCACGTCTTCACGGCCTTCCAGGACCACCTGGCGACGGTCTACCGGGACGGTGCGGCGGGCCCCGGGACTTCCACGCACTGGACCACCCCTACGCGGGGCTGGTGCTGGAGGTGGTCGACGCGGCCGGACCGGAGGAGCGGACCGGGCTGCTGGAGTGGCTGCGGGACCGGCAGCTGCCGCGGCGGCTGGCCGGTTCACCCGCCGCGATGGTCACGGTCTTCCGGCCGACCCCGCTGCCCGGTGACCGGATGTCGTACGTACGGCAGGTCGAGGGCGTCGACACCCGGCTGACGCTGCTGTGGTTCCTGGAGCGGGATCCCCGCGACGCCTGGGCGGCGCACTTCGCGGACCGGGGGGAGGAGGTCGCGGACGCGGGGCTGGGGCGGGTGGAGCTGGTGGCGCCGTTCGTGCCGACCGTGCCCGGGACGGACCGGTACGTGGCCGAATTGCGCTGATGGGTGCTGACGCGCGGTGACGGGGCGGGAGCGAACGCGTCGAGGTGCGGGCAAGGCCGAGCCCCCTCGGCCGGGACGGCGATCCAGTCGAGAGGGCTCGTATCCGCGGATGCGGACGGTGGAGCGTGCCGGCTCAGGTCACGCCACGTCGAACGCGCCGTCGGCGACGTCCGACACGAAGCTGCTCCAGGAGGCGTTGTCGAACGTGAGGCGCGGCCCCTCGGGGTCCTTGGAGTCGCGCACCGCGATGGCTGCGGTGGTCGGTACGGCGATTTCCACACAGGCGCCGTTACCACCGGAGTACGAGGACTTGGTCCAGGAGAATGCGGAATTCGGCTGCACGGCCATGTTCACTCCAACTTACTCTGAGTTACCGCGGATTCGGTAGTGACGACGCTACGCGCCAACATCACCAACCGCAGGGGCCGTTCACCCGTCCGAATGGCATATTCCTTGATCTCTTTTCACGGCGATAGGCGCGGGTGTACCGTGCGAACCCGCTATCCGGAATGACGCATTCCACCCTCTTTCCGTCATGTTCCGGACTGGCCGTTCCGGTCTGGCACGCCCGTCCACCGTTCCGGTTCGGCGCTCCGGTCTCACCCCCTCGCGTCCGCATGCAATTTCGCCGCGTCCGCGATGAACTCCCGGCTCGCTTCCGCGCTCAGGGCCTGGGCTCGCAAATGCTCGTACATGATCGTGTATTTGTGCACATCATTGGTCTTCTCCAGATAAAGGTCACTGGTGACGCCCTCGATGTACACCACGCTGGAATCCGCGGCATCGTCGAATTCCAGGATGGAGAACGTTCCCGACATTCCCGCGTGCGCACCGGCGTCATAGGGGAGCACCTGCACGGTCACGTGCGGGAGATGGCTCACCTCGACGAGATGATCGAGCTGTTCGCGCATGATCAGGTGGCTGCCGACCACCCGCCGCAGCGCGCTCTCGTCCAGCACGACCCACAGCCGCAGCGGGCGCTCGGGCTCGTTGACCCGCTCCTGGCGGCGCATCCGCACCTGGATGCGCTTCTCCAGATGGTCCGGCGCCAGCTCGGGGACCGTGCCAGGAATGACCGCCTCCGCGTAACCGGGCGTCTGCAGCAGCCCGGGCACGAGCAGCGACTCGTAGATCCGCAGCGAGGCGGCCTCGGTCTCCAGGCCGATGTAGACGCTGTACGGGATGTCGCCGAAGGCGTGCCACCAGCCCTGCTGGCGGGAGTCCTTCGCCATCTGCATCAGCGAATCGACTATCCGGTGGTCCTCGACCTCGTAGACCCCGCAGAGATCGCGGACATCACGCTGGCTGATGCTGCGGCGGCCGTTCTCGAGTCTGCTGATCTTGGATTGCGAGACCAGCAGCCGCTCGGCCACCTCTTCCGCCGTCATGCCCTTGAGCTCGCGGAGCCTGCGCAGCTCCTGGCCCAGCCGGCGTCGCCTGACGGTGGGATTGACGTGGGACGCCACGGGATGTGCACCTCCGGCTCCGTACTGCTGTCATTTCCTGGTCAGCAGACTGCCACTCCGGAGTGACGCCGCGCAGTGAAATGCGCACACAAGGCGAGCGAGCGTGTGCGCGGGGTGGCGGGCCGGCCGTCGTCCGGATCGGCCGGCCCGCCACCCCGCGCTTCCTTGCTGCGGCTCCCGAACGGGATCGTGGGACGGGTGGTGCGCTGGTGGTGCTGGTGTGGCACTGGTGGAACGGTGGGGCGCCCTAGCGGGGTGCCCACCCGGTCGTACGGGCCCTTCAGGGCGTCAGCGGGCGCCCACGCGGGCCATCCTGCCGTGACCGTGCCGCGACTGGCCCGGCGTGCCGGACGCGTTCGCCGTGGCATGGGACGCCGGTTGCCGTACGGCACCGCCGGCGGCGGCCTGCGACCGCCGTGGTTGCGCCGCGGCGCCGTTCTGTACGTCCATGACGGCGTGGGCCACCAGCCCGCCCATGGGGTCGTGCCGGATCAGATCCCGGAGACGGGAGCGCGATGACCGCCCTCGTTCCCTGGATAGAGGTGCTTGCCGAGTCCGACCGCATGGGCCAGCGCGGCGAGCGCCGCGGTCCGCGGGTCCGGGGGTACGCCGGTGCGGATCGCGTTGTCCAGCCGGGCCCTGATCTCCCGGCTGATGGCCGTCTCCGTCGCTTGGTAGCGCGTCGTCGGCAGTACCCCGCACATCTGGCCCGCCACGGCATGCACCATGCCGCACCGTTCGAGATGCGTGAGGTACGTCTGGCGCAGCCCCAGCCGGGGCCCGCCGATCCAGTGGACCGCGCGCACCGGACTGCCGCGTCGGCGCAGCAGTTCGAGCGCGGAGTCCAGAGTCGGATCTCCTGTCGGCCGTGCCATCACCACGGCGATACGATCCCCGTCTGGGGCTATCCGTCCTGCCAGAGCCAGCTCTACTAGCTGGGCCCCGGCCAGGCCGAGGTCGAGCGACTGCGGCTGCGCTGTGGTGCCCGTCGCCGGGTCCAAAGCGAGCAGCAGAAGCTCCTCCGGAATTGTTCTGCGGCTCCTGCCCATCCATGCCTCCCCGCGTGGATGAATGACAGGGTGACCCCTCTCACATTCATCTGTCGAGAGTGCGTGGGGGGTTCGGTAGGGAACCGGTAGGTATGTCGTTCTCGTCTTGCGCGTTGGCGACATCTATCCGTGGGGTGCGGCGCGCACCGGTTCGCGTGGCGGCGAGGTGCTGCCACGTGAACACAGGAGACTTGGGAACACTGGTCCAATGCGGCAGTGCGACATATGAAGGAGACATCGGTGGCGGGCGAGTCCCCCGACAAGTCGGACAAGAAGCAGTCGTCGGGGGAGACGGCGCGGAGTGAACGTGATCCGCGCCTGTCCGTCCTCCGAGGGGAGCCGGCCGAGCCGGCGGAGGAAGCGACGGCGGGCGAGGACGAGGACGTGAATCCGTCCGCGCCGTCCGAGGCGTCGGAGGCGTCTGAGGCGTCTGAGGCGTCCGGGGCGTCGGAGCCGAACGGGGATGGCGGGGCGCCGGAGGCGTCCGACGGGGCGCAGAAGCCCGCCGGCGACGAGGAGGCCCCCGAGGCCGGTGACGAGCGTCTGCGGTCGGCCGTGGCCGCCTGGGTCGCCGGGAAGGGCGATGAGGGGCGCGCGGAGGCGGACGACGCTTCCGCAAAGCCGGAGGGGGAGCAGGAGTCGGACGGGGGCGCTGAGGCTGCCGCCGAGCCGGAGGGTGACGACGCGGCCGGGGCTGAGCCCGGTGCGGACGACCCCGAGGGTGACGACGAGCCTGCGCCCAAGGACTCGGCGGACGAGTCCAAGTCGGAGGCCAGGGCTGAGTCCGAGGCCAAGCCCGAGGCCAAGGCGGAGTCCAAGGCCAAGGCTGAGGCCAAGAGCAAGGCCAAGCCGGAGTCCAAGGCCAAGTCGGAGGCCGAGACCAAGGCTGAGGCCGAGTCCGGCGGCAAGGGCAAGGCCGAGGTCGTTGATCAGCCGACGGCTGTGTTCAAGACCGTCGGGCCGCAGAAGAGCAAGCCCGTGGAGGCGGCCGACGAGGAGGACGGGGCCGACGGGTCGGCAGTGGATGATGCGACCCGGGTGTTCGCTGTTGCGAAGCTCAAGGGGAAGAGCGCCTCCGCCGACACGGCCGCGCCGGTCGATCAGGCGACCACCGCCCTCAAGATCAACCCGCCTGCCAAGTCCCCTGACAAGTCCCCGCGAAGGCCGCCACCAAGGCCGCCGCCAAGGACTCCGACGCCAAGAAGGACAAGGACTCCGAGACCGGCCCGGCGAAGGACTCCGAGAAGGACTCCGAGGACTCCGCCAAGGCCCCGGCCAAGGACTCCGGCAAGAGCTACAAGGCGAAGGACGCCGAGAAGGACGCCAAGAAGGACAACGAGAAGGACGCCAAGAAGGACAGCGGGAAGGACGGCAAGTCCCTCGGCAAGACGGCGCCCCGGACCCCCCTCGGTACGCCCGGCAAGCCCACTGCCAAGGCCGACGAGAAGGCCACCGGCAAGACCGCCGAGAAGCCCGTCGGCAAGGCGGGGAACAAGTCCGCGGACAAGTCCGCGGAGAAGGCGGCCGACAAGGCGGCCGACAAGGCCGGGGCGAAGGAGAAGGCCTCCGGAGCCCTGCCGGCCGCGGCATCCGCCGCGCCCGCCGCCCCGGCCAAGCCCGCCGGTCGGACCGGTGCCCTGCCGACGGCCGCTCCGACGGGTGCCGCCGCGCCGGCCCGTCCCGAGGCGCTGCCCGAGTCCGAGCGGACCAAGCAGCAGCCGCTGCCGCCGCTCGACCTCCTGGCGGAGCTCACCAACACCCCGCCGCCGCCCGAGACCCCGCTGCGCACGGTCGTCCGCCGGTTCAAGATCTGGACCCCGCTGGTGGTGCTGCTGGCGATCATCTTCGTGATCGTCCAGGGCGTGCGCCCGCTGCCCAACCCGCAACTCGCCGTCGGCGCCGCCACCTCGTTCACCTTCAAGGGCGGCACCCTCTCGATGCCGTGGCCGGACCAGGGCCAGGCCGCCGCCGAGGTCGTCGGCGTGGGCCGGATGGGCAGTTCCGGTGCGGCCAAGCCGGTGCCGACCGCGAGCGTCGCCAAGGTGATGACCGCATACGTGATCCTCCGCGACCACCCGCTCAAGAAGGGCGAGAAGGGCGAGACGATCACGATCGACGCGCAGGGCGAGGCGGACTCGAACAAGGGGGACGAGTCGCGCGTTCCGCTCAAGAAGGACCAGCACTTCACCCAGTACCAGATGATGCAGATGCTGATGATCCCCTCGGGCAACAACGTCGCGCGGCAGCTGGCCCGTTGGGACGCCGATTCCGAGGAGGCGTTCGTGAAGAAGATGAACGCCGCCGCCAAGCAGCTGGGCATGACCAAGACGACGTACACCGACCCCAGCGGCCTGGACAAGTCGACCGTGAGCACCGCCGTCGACCAGCTCAAGCTGGCCGAGCAGGTCATGAAGAACGACGTGTTCCGTGAGGTCGTGCGCACCGAGAACGTCCAGATCGCCGGCCTGCCGGAGAAGATCTACAACAACAACCGCCTGCTCACGACGATGGCCGGTCAGGTCGCCGGCATCAAGACCGGTTCGAGCACGCCCGCCGGCGGCACGTTCATGTGGGCCAGCTACCGCACCGTCGGCGGCAAGGACCAGCTGATCCTCGGTGTGACGATGGACCAGCACACCAACAGCCCGGACCCCAACGCCCAGCTCGACCTGGTGCTGAACAACACCGAGAAGGTGATCACCGCGGCCCGGGGTGCGCTGGCGTCGGACACCGTGGTGAAGAAGGGCCAGGTCGTCGGGTACGTGGACGACGGCCTCGGCGGTCAGACGCCGGTCGTGGCGACCAAGGACCTGTCGGCGGTCGGCTGGCCCGGCATGAAGGCGACGTTCTCGATGAGCACCGGCAAGACCCTGCCGCACGAGGCGAAGGCCGGCACCAAGGTCGGTGTGCTGACGGTCGGCAACGGCGCGAGCACCCAGAAGGTCCCGGTCGCCCTGAAGGACGACCTCGTCGAGCCGACCTTCGGCGCGAAGCTGACCCGCATCGGGTGAGCGTCCACGGACTCCGGTGGTGGTGACGGGCACACCCGCCCGGCGCCGCCACCGGAGTCCTCCCGGCACCCGCCTCCCGGCAACACCGCTTTTCCCGCTCGCCCGTCCTCCGTCCCGTACGTGACCGGAGCCCGTCATCGACGTAGCGCAAGCACAGAAGCCGGCCTATGCGTCCACCGTCGCCACGCGCAGAGCGTGGGCGGCGCAGGGCGCGGTGACGCTGCTGCCCTCCGGGGTGATGCTGCTCCTGGGGGCGTGGGGGATCCGCCGCCAGGACGCCCTATGGCGCGACGAGGCGGTCACCTACGACATGGCCCACCGCAGCCTGCCCGACCTGTGGCACACACTGCTGCACGCCGATGTCGTCCACGGCCTGTACTACGCGCTGATGCACGCCTGGTTCCGGGTCTACGACGCCACCCTCGACGGGACGTTCGGCGCGGTGGTGGGGCTGCGGCTGCCGTCGGTGGCCGCGATGACCGCCGCCACCGCGGGCGTCGCCCTGCTGGGACACCGCCTCGTCGGGCGGCGGGCGGGCCTGCTGGCCGGCTTCACGTTCGCGTGCATCCCCGTCGTCCAGCAGTACGCGCAGGAGGGGCGCTCCTACGCGACCGTCTGCGCACTGGTCGTCTGGGCCACGTACCTGCTGGTCCTGACCGCGGCCGCGGCGGCACCCCCGCCCTCGCGTCCGCGCCCACAACCGGTCCCGCGCCCCGGGCTGTGGCCCGGCTACACGGCGCTGATGCTGGCCGCCTGCCTGCTGCACGAGTTCGCGTGCCTGGTGCTGCCCGTCCACGCCGCCGCGCTGATCCTCGCCCGGCTGCCCCGCCGCGTACTGCGCGCCTGGGCGCTGTCCGCGGTCACCGTCCTCGCCGCCCTGGCCCCGCTCGCGGTCTTCAGCACCCGGCAGTCGGCGCAGATCAGCTGGCTGATGTGGCCGGACCCGCTGCAGCTGCTGACCTTCGCCGTGCTCGCGGTCCTCGGTCTGGCCTGTGCCCGGGTGCGGATCCGCTCCCGCGGCCCGATCGGCCTGCGCGCCCTGGGCATCCCGCTGCTGCTCCTGCCCACCGTCCTGTTGCTGCTGCTCTCGCACGTCGAACCGGCCTACGTCGACCGCTACGTCCTCTACTACGTCGTCGGCTTCGCCCTGCTCGCCGGTGCCGCGCTGGCCCGGCTGCTGCGCCCGGCCGGCGAACTGGGGCAGACCCGGGCCCGCCGGCTGCGCCGGACCGCGGCCGTCGCGCTGGTGCTGGCCGCCCTGCTGCCCATCGACGTCCATCTGCGCAGCCCGGACAGCCGGGTCGACGACGTCACCGCGGTCGCCCAGGCCGTACGCGCGGCGGCCGAGCCGGGCGACGGGCTGCTCTTCATGCCGGCCCGGCGGCGGATCTGGAAGGCGACCCGGCCGCACGACTTCCGCGGCCTGACCGATCTCGCCCTGGCCAAGAGCCCGTTGGCCTCCCACACCCTCTACGGCACCGAACGCTCCGGCGACGCCATCCGCGCCCGGATGCTGGCCAGCCGCCGGATCGTGGTCGCCGGTGACCCGGACGGCCAGCCCGCCGACGACAACGACCAGGAAATCGCCAAACGGGCCACCCTGCGCGACAGCTTCCGGGTCTGCGGCACCACGGAGGTCCGGGGCGCCCGCATCACGGTGTACGGGCGGGCGGGGGCGTGCGGGGCGGGAAACGCCCGCTGAAACACCGCACGGGGAGCCACGTCCGACCGAGGTGCCGGCCCCTTCAGCGCAGCCCGGCCGCCGTCCCGTCCAGCCCCAGCAGCTCCTGGAGGGCCGCCGCGCCGGCGTCGGTGAGGCGTACCGCCCTGCCGCTGCCGCTGCGGCGGGCCCAGCGGCGGTCGAGCAGCCGGTCGCAGAGCCGGGCCCGGCCGTGCCCGCGAGATGGTTGCGGCGCGTGCCCGCGAGGTGGTTGCGGCGCTCGGTCCAGTCGAGGCAGGCACGGGCCGGCGGCCGGCGGCCGGCGGCCGGTGCGCAGGTCGGCCGGTTCGACGCCCAGCGCGTCGGTGAACCAGTCCCGGCCGGCGCCGGTGAGCGCGAAGCCGCCGTCCTGGTCGACCAGGCCGCGTGCGGTCCTCGCATCGGTGATCTCCCCCACGCCTTAAGGGCGCGGGAGGTACCCCCTCGCCGAGCAGGCCGGCGAGCTGGAGGTAGTGGTGGCGGCCCTGGCGCCGTTCGACGAGCAGTCCGCCCTCGGTCAGCCGGGTCAGGTGCTCGCTCGCCGTCGAGGGCGCGACCCGCGCGTACGCGGCCGGCTCGCCGGCCGTCCAGGCCGCCCGTCGAGCAGCGCCGGGCGGAAGGCGGCCCGGGTGCGGTCAGCGAGCAGCGCGGCCAGCCGTGCGAGCTCGGTGCTGTACGCCGGAGTGCCGTCCGCAGGGGCGCGGTGGGTCGCGGTCCGGTTCGTCGCGGTGCTGTACGCCGGAGTGGTCATGACTCGATTGTCCGCCGCGAGTCTTCGGTGCGTACCGAAGGGACTCGTGCCTACGGTGCCCGTATGAGCACCTCCCCGGAGTACGCCACCTTCCACTTCCACGCGCTGCACCACGCCGACCAGCCGCTGCTGCTGCCCAACGCCTGGGACGTCGCGTCGGCGGTGGCCCTCGCCGGGGCCGGATTCGCGGCGGTCGGCACGACGAGCCTGGGGGTCGCGGCGGCCCACGGCTACCCGGACGGCCGCGGGCTCGCCGAGGTCAAGGACGCCACCCTCGCCCTGGCGCTGCGCCTCAACGGCCGGCTGGCCTGCCCGTACACCGTCGACATCGAGGGCGGGTTCGGTGGCGGGCCGGAGCAGGTGGCGGATCTGGCCGGGGCGCTGGCGGAGGCCGGGGCGGCGGGGCTCAATCTTGAGGACGGGCTGCCCGGTGGCGCGGGGCTGCAGGAAGCGGCGCGGCAGGCCGAGATGCTCGCCGCGGTGAAGCAGCGGGCGCCGGGACTGTTCCTGAACGCCCGGATCGACACCCATTGGCGGGTGACCACGCCACCGCCGCTGTCGGAGACGCTGGCCCGCGCCGAGGCCTATCTGACGGCGGGCGCGGACGGGGTGTTCGTGCCGGGGATCGTCGCCGACGAGGACATCGCGGTGCTGGTCCGCGAGGTCCAGGCCCCGCTGAACATCCTCTTCACGCCCGGCCGGCACACCGTCGCCCGGCTGGCGGAGCTCGGCGTGCGCCGGATCAGCACCGGTTCGCTGCTCTTCCGTACGGCCCTGCAGGCCACCCTCGGGACGGCGGAGGCGATCCGTACGGGGCAGCCGCTGCCGGAGCCGGGCGGCGCGGCGGTCATGTACGAGGACGTCCAGCGGATGGTGGGGGAGGAGCCGGGGGAGTAGGTCCCCCCGCCCGGCGCTCAGGCCTGCCGGCCCCGGCCCGCCTGGCGGCGGCGGTGGACGGCGACGGCCGCGCCCGCCACGCCCAGCGCGCCCGCGCCCCCGATCAGGCCCGCCTTCGGCAGGTGCCCGGCCTTCTCGGCGATCCCGGCCAGCCCGTTGTCGGGCAGCATGATCGACGTACGGCTTTCCGTGGGCGCGGTGGAGTCCGCGGCGACGGCGGCGCCCGCGGGCAGCAGCAGGACGGCGAGCGCACCGGCGGCGACGGTGGCGGTACGGATCATGGAGCGGCGCTGGGCCCGCATGGGTACTCCTCGTCGGGGGCGGCTCGGGCCGCCCGGGGTCACGGTACGGCAGGCACCTTACGGAGCGTCCTTAACGGCAATCCGTACGTTGTGTAACAGTCAGCAAGATCTCTGGGATCGGTCCCGTGACAATGCGCCCACCAGTTCGGGCCAAAGGCCGCGAGTCCGGCAAGGTGTTCGAGGCGCCGTCCTGGGCATCGGCCGCCGCTTCGCCAACGCCCCCGACGGCGGCGCCCGCGCCGTCCTCCGCCTCCCGCGGGAAGCCGCCTCGGCGCCGCCCTGAGCGGCTGACCGGCCCACGCCGCGCCCGCCGCTCAGCCGCGCCCGCCGCTCATCGGCCGATCACCGCCCGATGGCCTCCGGTCACCAGTCGATGTCGTCCGGCGGCTCCGGCAGCGCCTCGTCGTCCTCCGGCTCGGGCCCGGCGTCGGGCGCGGGCGCGGCGTCGGGCGCACCGCCGGGCGCGGGATCGGCGGCCGCCGCCGCGCGCCCACCGCCCGCGTCCTCCCCGTCGCGCTCCCGCCCCGCCAGCACGTCCAGGATCTGCTGGCCGTACTTCACGAGCTTGTTCTCGCCGACCCCGGTGACCGTCCCGAGTTCGGTCGTCGTCGCCGGTCCCAGAAGGGCGATCTCCCGCAGCGTCGCGTCATGGAAGATCACGTACGCGGGCACGCCCTGCTCCTTGGCCGTACGGGCCCGCCAGCCGCGCAGCGCCTCGAAGACCGGCAGCTTTTCCTCGGGCAGGTCCACCGGCGCCCGCTTCCCCTTCGCGGCCTTCGCCTTCGCGGCCCGCGCGGCCTTCTCCGGCTCCCGCCGCATCGGCACCTCGCGCCCGCCGCGCAGCACCTCGCCGCTCGTCCCGGTGAGCACCAGCGTGCCGTAGTCGCCCTCGACGGAGAGCAGTCCCTGCGCCAGCAACTGCCGTACGACACCGCGCCATTCGGCCTCGCGGAGGTCGTCGCCCACCCCGAAGACGCTCAGCGCATCATGGTCGAACTGGATGACCTTCGCGGTCTTCTTCCCCATCAGGATGTCGATGATCTGGCCCGCGCCGAACTTCTGCCCGCGCTCGCGCTGCAGCCGTACGACCGTCGACAGCAGCTTCTGCGCGGCGACCGTGCCGTCCCAGGTCTGCGGCGGGGACAGGCACGTGTCGCAGTTGCCGCAGGTGGTGCCGGCGCTGTCCTGCCCGAAGTACGCCAGCAGCCGGACCCGCCGGCACTGCACCGTCTCGCACAGCGCCAGCATCGCGTCGAGGTGGGCGGACAGCCGCCGCCGGTGCGCCTCGTCGCCCTCCGAACCGTCGATCATCTTCCGCTGCTGGACCACGTCCTGCAGTCCGTACGCCAGCCAGGCCGTCGAGGGCTGGCCGTCCCGGCCGGCGCGCCCGGTCTCCTGGTAGTAGCCCTCCACCGACTTGGGCAGGTCCAGATGCGCCACGAACCGCACGTCCGGCTTGTCGATCCCCATCCCGAACGCGATGGTGGCGACCACGACCAGCCCGTCCTCCCGCAGGAACCGCGCCTGGTGCTCCGCGCGCGTCCGGGCGTCGAGGCCGGCGTGGTACGGCACCGCGGCGATGCCGTTCTCCACCAGGAACTGCGCGGTCTTCTCCACGGAGGCCCGCGAGAGGCAGTAGACGATCCCGGCGTCCCCGGCGTGCTCGCTCCGCAGCAGCTCCAGCAGCTGCCGCTTGGGCTCGCTCTTGGCCACGATCCGGTACTGGATGTTCGGCCGGTCGAAGCTCGCGACGAAGTGCCGGGCCTCCGCCATCTTCAGGCGGGAGGTGATCTCGGCGTGCGTGGCGTCGGTCGCCGTGGCCGTCAGCGCGATCCGCGGCACGTCGGGCCAGCGCTCGTGCAGCATCGACAGCGCCAGATAGTCCGGCCGGAAGTCGTGCCCCCACTGCGCCACGCAGTGCGCCTCGTCGATCGCGAAGAGGGAGACCTTCCCGCGGTCCAGCAGGCTCAGTGTCTGCTCCACCCGCAGCCGCTCCGGCGCCAGATACAGCAGATCCAGCTCGCCGGCCAGGAACTCCGCCTCGACGAGCCGCCGCTCCTCCAGGTCCTGCGTCGAATTGAGGAACCCGGCCCGCACCCCGAGCGCCCGCAGGGCGTCGACCTGGTCCTGCATCAGCGCGATCAACGGCGAGATCACGACCCCGACACCCGGCCTGACCAGCGACGGAATCTGATAGCAGAGCGACTTGCCGCCACCGGTCGGCATCAGGACGACGGCGTCGCCGCCCCCTATGACGTGCTCGATGATCTCCTGCTGACTGCCCCGGAACGCGTCGTACCCGAAGACGCGGCGCAGCACCTGCACCGCCTCGCCCGCCTCCGGAGCGTCTGCTGCATCCATGTCCTCGACCATTCCCACGTCCGCCAGAGCCACCCCGAAAGCCTACGAGCTCCGTCCACCTCCCGCGGCCCCTGTGGATAACTCGCCCCTCGCCCGGCCCGGCGCGGTCCCCCGCATCGCGGTGGGAGGCCGTGCGCAATCCGTTCGGCCGCACGCAACGGCCCACTCCCCTCCCTCCCGGCTCACGATGGTCAGGGGAGCCGCGCGCGGCAGCAGGGGCGGGCGGCCCGCCGCTCCGGCCCATGGACCACGGGAGAACAGATGCCCAAGTATCTGGTGCAGGCGAGCTACACCCCTGAGGGGATGAAGGGGCTGCTCGCCGAGGGCGGCAGCGGCCGCCGGGCCGCCGTACAGCAGGCGGTCGCCTCCTGCGGCGGCACCCTGGAGTCGATGTATTTCGCCTACGGCGAGACGGACCTCTACTGCATCGTCGACTTCCCCGACCCGCTCGCGATGGCCACCGTCGCCATGACGGTCCGGGCCTCGGGCGCGCTGCAGTCCACGGCGACCCCGCTGCTTGCCGTCGAGGACATCGACGAGGCCGCCAAGAAGGCCGTCGCGTTCCGCCCACCCGGCAACTGAGTGCCCCCGGCAGGACTAGAACCTGCGACACCCGCTTCAGGAGTCCCGGTGACCAGGTGGCTGAGGGTCCCCCGCAGTTCGCCGGCGTCCAGTTCTTCCTGGTCACAGGGCACGGGTCGGACGCCAGGTCCAGCGCCGGGCCGTTCTGTGTCGCGCCGTCCGCTCACGCATCGCTCACGCACGGCGGACGGCTGAGCGGACGGCTGACCATGTACGTGGCGCAGCTGTTGCCTCGGCTTCCCTTGCCCGGGCCGCGGGCGGGCCTCACGCCCGCCTGCGGTGTGAAAGGGGCCGAAACTCTCGTGCCGGCGCACTCCCTCGACTCACCGTTCTCTCGGCCGCATGAGGGCCAGGCGAGGCGGTCAGCCGACTCTGTGTGTCAGGAACCGGTGGGCTGACTCGGGTCGGCGGCGGCACGGCGCAGTGTTTCGTTGAGCTGCCGGGCCTCTTCGAGCTGGTCTTCGAGGATCACGATGCGACAGGCGGCATCGATCGGGGTGCCCTGGTCGACGAGTTCGCGGGCGCGGGCCGCGATGCGCAGCTGGTAGCGGGAGTACCGGCGGTGACCGCCTTCGGAGCGCAGGGGGACGATGAGGCGGGCGTCACCGACTGCCCGCAGGAAGGCAGGCGTGGTGCCGATCATCTCCGCTGCCCGGCCCATGGTGTAAGCGGGGTAGTCGTCGTCATCGAATTTGTCGGTGGTGTGCGGGGGAGTCTCTGTGGGCATCGAACCTCTTCATGGGACGCGTTGAGGGGCCCTGGTGCCAGTGCGGCACCAGGGCCCCGAGGGGTGTCAACACCATCCGCCGGCACTGAGTGCCGGCCTTCTCTTTCCGCCTGCGCGCCCGAGTGGGCGGGGACGCGGGGATCGCAGCTGTGTGACCGGGGACCACCTTCCCCTCCGGGGGCTGCGGCACCCGAGCGGACTCGTCCTCGCTCGGGCGATCCTGATGGTGCTCGTACTTCTCTTCTTCCTCTTCCGGCTATCGCTGTGGTGCAGTCACGCCCGGCGGCCCTCAGGCCCGGCGCGGAAGTCAGTGGCGGGGCCCCTGCACATCCTGGCTCCGTTACTCCACTACCGCGCCTGTCGTGTTCGCGGCAGTTCCTGTCTGCCACGACGCACTGACTCCGTTGGCTACGAGAGAAACGGTAACCACGTGACCGGTGAATGTCTACTGCGCTCACTCCAGATTTACGTCGCCTCCGGCATCAGAGTCGACCCGCCATCCACACTCCGGCGGCCACGCACCGCGCCGGTTCCGCTTCCCCTGGGCCCGGCGTGGTGGGGCCACGGTCCGGCCGGACGCCTCCGCGCCCGCCTTACCCGGCTGCGCCGCCATGACTCCCTCCCCCGGGGGGTGGGGCCCGTGCAGCGTCGGTGGCGAGCCGGAGCGGCGGCACTTCCCGGGCCGTACAGGGGCGGCGGCGACGGTGAATATCTAATGCCCCAACTACAGAAATGAATACGGTGGCGGCAAGTGTTTTTTGTGCTCCCGAAATCCGGGTGATGGTGAGCCGCGCGGAGTCTTCGGTGCCGTGCTATCGTCGTTCTCAGTTGCAGTTGTGGTTCCCAAGACTTGCAAGCGTGCTCGCCGGTATGTGCGGCGGGAACGCTTTCGTATTTCCGGTGCTTATTTCCGGACGGGTGATCAACGCAGCGATGCGGAGTCCGCACGGTGCGGACTCCGGGCACTGCCCCGAAGGAGATATGACATGGCTACTGGCACCGTGAAGTGGTTCAACGCGGAAAAGGGTTTCGGCTTCATCGAGCAGGACGGTGGCGGCGCTGACGTCTTCGCCCACTACTCGAACATCGCCGCCCAGGGCTTCCGCGAGCTGCAGGAAGGCCAGAAGGTGAACTTCGACGTGACGCAGGGCCAGAAGGGCCCGCAGGCCGAGAACATCGTTCCCGCCTGACGCTGACGCGTACACGAAGCTGGGGCCCGCACCTTGGGTGCGGGCCCCAGTTCGTTTCTTTTGCGTGATTCCCTGGTGCGCGCGATCTCCGCACAGGCGGCACGGGGCGGCCCCGTTCGTGCCAATTCGCCACGGCCGCGGCGAGCCGGCAGACCTCCCGGCTCCATGACCCGGCAACGGTATCGCCCGTCCTGGTGGTGTTGCCGCCCTCTCTACGGCGTGCAGGGCCGGCATATTCCCGGCCGCTTTGTTTCATTTCTTTTCATCGGTTCGTTCTTGCGATTCTTTGTGCGGCGGCTCATTGCTGCCGGGAATTCCTCGACGTGCCGCATCGAGGAAGGCTTTCTCATGAACCGCACAGCTCGCACGAATGACCGCTACGCACGCTCGTCCGGCTCCGGCCGCGGCGGCTACCGCTCCGGCGCGCCGAATCGCTCCGGTGCGGGCCGCTCCGGGAGCAACGGACGGCGTCCTGCGGCGCTGCGGGGAGAGTTCGCCCCGCCCGTCACCCACACTCCCGCCCTGCCCCCGGCCGAGACTTTCGCCGAGCTGGACATGCCGCCGGCGCTGCTGGCGTCCCTCAGCGCGGAAGGCATGTCCGCCCCGTTCCCCATTCAGGCCGCCACGCTGCCGAATTCGCTGGCCGGACGTGACGTTCTCGGCCGTGGGCGCACCGGATCGGGTAAGACGCTGGCTTTCGGCCTGGCCCTGCTGGCGCGTACCGCCGGACAGCGCGCCGAGCCGCGCCAGCCGCTGGCCCTGGTGCTGGTCCCCACCCGTGAGCTGGCCCAGCAAGTCACCGACGCGCTCACCCCGTACGCACGGCCGCTGAAGCTGCGGCTGGCCACCGTCGTCGGCGGGATGTCGATCGGCCGCCAGTCCGGCGCGCTGCGCGGCGGCGTCGAAGTTGTCGTCGCGACGCCGGGGCGGCTCAAGGACCTCATCGAGCGCGGCGACTGCCGCCTCAACCAGGTCGCCGTCACCGTGCTGGACGAGGCCGACCAGATGGCCGACATGGGCTTCATGCCCCAGGTCACCGCCCTGCTCGACCAGGTCCGGCCGGAGGGACAGAGGATGCTTTTCTCGGCCACCCTGGACCGTAATGTCGACCTGCTGGTCCGGCGCTACCTCACGGACCCGGTGGTCCATTCCGTCGACCCCTCGGCGGGCGCGGTCACCACGATGGAGCACCACCTCCTGCATGTCCACGGCGCCGACAAGCACGCCGCCACCACCGAGATCGCCGCCCGCGAGGGTCGCTCGATCATGTTTCTGGACACCAAGCACGCCGTCGACAACCTCACCAAGCACCTACTGAACAGCGGTGTCCGCGCCGCGGCCCTGCACGGAGGCAAGTCGCAGCCCCAACGCACGCGCACGCTGGCGCAGTTCAGGACCGGTCATGTCACCGTCCTGGTGGCCACCAACGTCGCGGCACGCGGTATCCACGTGGACAACCTCGATCTCGTCGTCAACGTCGACCCGCCGAGCGATCACAAGGACTACCTGCACCGCGGCGGACGCACCGCCCGCGCCGGCGAGTCCGGCAGTGTCGTCACCCTTGTCCTGCCCAACCAGCGCCGCACCATGAACCGCCTGATGGCCGACGCGGGCATCACCCCGCAGTCCACCCAGGTCCGATCCGGCGAGGCCGAACTCAGCCGGATCACCGGCGCCCAGGCTCCCTCCGGGATCCCGGTCACCCTCACCGCACCTGTGGTGGAACGCGCCAAGCGCAGCGGCTCCTCCACCCGCGGTCGACGCAGCCGCCCCGCCCAGGCCCGTCGTGCCGCCGGAACGTCCCGAGGCACGACCACGACTCCCGCTCCGACTCCGCGGCAGACCTCCACCACCGCGGCCGCCTAGCCAGGTCCTGCCCGGGCGATCAGGGCCGGATCCGGCGTGACAGCCAAAGACGTCACGTTGTCGCACGGAGCACGGTTCGGCGGCGACATGATCGTCGACCTGGCCCTGGCCGTCCTCATCGGCGCCGCTGTTGGCCGCCTTCCCGTCCGTGACGAGGCCGGGCGGTGTACGGGTTCGACCAGGATGACGATGCGGCAGGGCGTCGGCAGGTTCCCGGGCGCGTGCGGCGATTCACAGCCGGTGACGGGAGTAACGGCGGTAGCCCTCGGAAGCAGGGGTGGCCCTCGTCGTCGACGGTCAAGAGGGGGTCAGCGGTCACAGCCCATCTCGACCAGTAACGGATTGTGGGGCCCTGGTGCGAACACGCACCAGGGCCCCGAGGGGATTCGAACACCATCTGCCGGCTTACTGTGCTGCCGGCCTACTGTTTCCGCACCGTCGCCCGGGAGAGGGCAGCGTGTGCGGGGATCGCGGATGCGTGACCGGGGACCACCTTCCATTCCGGGGCCTGCGGTACCCGAGCGGACTCGTCCTCGCTCGGGCGATCCTGATGGCGTCTGCCTCCTTGTCTTCTTCCATCAACCTGCTTGCAACTGCGGATCCTGCGATTCTGCTCGCGGCCCCTTGGGGCCGCCCGGCCCGGCAGTCGGTTGCGCGGCCCACGTACATGCCTTCCGGCCCCGCTACCCCACTGCCGTGCCCTCTTCTGGCACTGCATGCACGGCAGTTCGACCTCTGCCGCGCCTTTCGATCTCTTGGCTACGAGGAAGACGCTAACCTCCAAAGAGCCACATGTCTATCTTCGCTGCGATAGATTTTCTGTGAAGGTGAGGCTCAAGCTTCTGTTGTCTACGTCTAATGGAAGCTGCACCGTAGACCGCGATGGGGCGTGGGAGCCGAAAGGTCGGGAACGTTGCCTGCCACAGCAAAACCGGGCAGCAGATCACAGGCGTGGTGAACGCGCATGAACAGCACGATCTGTGCGAGGAGCCGGCCGGCCGTCGAAGGTGCCGCCGTTCAGCGGGCCGTGCGATGCAAGGTGACGGCCGATCAAGTCACCAGGGGTCCGAATGCCAACTCGGTGTAGGCCGCGGCCCGGCTTGGCCGTGAACACGCGCCACCTCCCAGGACGCCGGGCCCGAGGCGGACGTCCAAGCCGACGAGGCCGACGAGGCCGACGAGGTCGTGCAGGGAGATGCTGATCCGTTGGGTACTGTCCGGGAGGCCGACTCCCGTCCGCTCACGCAAACGGCCTCGGACGAGAAGTCCGAGGCCGAGCAGAACCCCTCCCTGGAGGGGGGAAGCCCCAGGTCAGTGGTTTGTTGCAGGGTGCCCCCGGCAGGATTCGAACCTGCGACACCCGCTTTAGGAGAGCGGTGCTCTATCCCCTGAGCTACGGAGGCGTGGATCACTGCGTGATCCGGCGACTAGCGTAGCGGATAAGGGATCTGCGCTTGCAAGGTTTGCCTTTTGGCAGGTCAGCGGGGTCGTGGCGGGGTGTGCGGGGGCGTCTCCCGGGGGTGGGTCAGCCGGCGATGTGCCAGCTGACCGTGCCGTCCGTGGTGACCAGGAGGGCGAGCAGGAGGAGGTCCGTGGCGCCGAGGGCGAGGCCCAGGAGGGCGCGGCCGCGGCGGGTGGTGCCGCGGGCCAGGGCGAGGCCGCCGAGGATCAGGGCACAGGGGCCGAGGACGAGGTTGAGGACCAGGGTGCCGAGCAGGCCGAGGATGAACGAGGCCACGGCCATGCCGTCGGCGTGCGGGCGGGCGGCGCGGGTGGCGGCGGCCGGCGCGGGGGAGGTCGTCCGCGGGGCGTGGCTGAGCGCGGTCATCGGGAGGTCACCTCGGTCTTGTGGCGGCGTTCGCGGAGGAAGAAGACGAGCAGCCAGCCGCTGATGACGGCGGCCGCGATGAGGGTGACGGGGACGGGGAGGTGTGCCGCGGTGCCCAGCATGATCCCCATCAGGAGGAGGGCTGCGACGAGGAAGAGCATGATCTGCCTTTTCCACTCGGAGGACACTTGTTCACTCAGTGCCTCCAGCATACGACTGTTCATGGGTGGAGAAGTTAAGAGAACGGTTGTTTACTGGATGACATGAGTCACACTCTTGGGGTCCGTCAGGCCCAGAAGCAGAAGACCCGTCAGGCGCTGCTCGACGCGGCGCTCGGCCTGTTGGCGGAGCAGAGCCTGAGCAGCCTGGGTCTGCGGGAGGTGACGCGGGTGGTGGGGATCGCCCCGGCCGCGTTCTACCGGCACTTCAAGGACCTGGGGGAACTCGGCGTCGCACTGGTCGAGGAGGCGCTCGGCAGCCTGCACGTGATGGTGCGGGCGATCCTCGCCGAACAGGACGGCGCCGAGGAGCGGATAGACCGCACGGTCGCGGTGGTCGAGCGGCACGTACGGACGTATCCCCTGCACATCCGGTTCATCGCCCGCGAGCGGCACGGCGGCGTACGGGCCGTGCGGCAGGCCATCGCGGACGAGCTCGACCGGTTCGCGGAGGAGGTCGCGGCGGCGCTCAAGTCCCAGCCGGTGTCGGAGGGATGGCGCGATGACGACGTCCGGATGCTGGCCGAGCTGTACGTGGACCGGCTGGTCACGACGGCCGCCGCGCTGCTAGACGCCGACGAGGACGGGGCGCCCGGGGCCGCCGACCAGGTGGTGTGTACGGCGCGCCGCCAGCTGCGGCTGATCAGCATCGGGCGGCAGCACTGGCGGGAGGCCGGGATCTTTCCTGACCTGTCGCCACCAGAGGGGCCTGCCCAGAGGGGCGGCCGGGTCAGGCGCGGGCCGGGGTGACGCGGACGCGGTAGGTGCCGTCCTGGTTTTCGGTGAGGACGGTGACCGAGGCCCCGGTGGCCTGGTCGGTGTAGCTCTCGCCGGGGAGGAAGGTCGCATCGGTCAGTTCCGGGTCGACGTAGGGGTTGTCCCGGTAGCAGCCGCCGCTGTGCGGGGTGGCGTCCACGATCCGGAGCGGGCCGCGGCCCGAGGGCACGTCGGTGGCGACGCGGTAGAGCAGGACGCCCGGCCGGCAGACCGCGGGTTCGAGCAGGCCGCGGCTGCGGGCCTCGACCACCAGGGCGCTGTGCGGCGAGGTCGGGATGACGACGATCTTGGTGCCGCCCGGTGTGGAGACCGGGGTGAGGGTGTGTTCGCCGGGCGTCCCGTGCGGCGGTGCGCAGTGCACCTGTTGGGGCGACAGCCAGCCGAGCTTCCACTTGTGCCAGCCGACGAAGTCGTTGTTCGGCCCCCAGTCCTCGTCCATCGGGTCCCAGTGGCCCACCGGTGGCGGCTCCTGGCGGTCGTCCGTGTAGTAGAGGTCCGGCAGGCCGAAACTGTGCGCGTTCTCGTGGTTGAGGACCCGGAAGGCGCTCAGCCCCGACTGCCGGCTCCAGATGAAGGACGCGTTCCGGAACGGCACCCCGTCGGCCGTCTTCAGCCCCATGTCGCCCCCGCTGAAGGTGACCGACAGGACCGTACGGGTGGCCGGGGGTCCCGCGTTGGGCGCCGCGATGATGTTGATGACGTCGTAGTCACGGAAGTTGACGATCGGGTCGACGGCGCGCACGACCTCCTGCGCCAGCGCGTGGTAGCCGCCGTCCGAGGCCGGGTCGAAGTTGGTGCCGCGCTGGATGCCGTACGCCGCCAGCGGCCGGGACATCCGGATCCACCGGAACAGCGGCATCGGCAGGTAGGTCAGCCTGCCGTACGAGCTGGTGCGGAAGAAGTCCGTGGTGGCCGGGAAGAACTCGGCGAAGCGGGCGCTGGCCGGCATCGTGGCGCGGGCGTCCGGGAAGTCGATGAAGAGCGTCAAGGCCCGTACGACGCCGGACGAGCGGGCGAAACCGGCGGGGGTGTCGGCCGATTCGGCGACGTCGGTGGTGATGCCGTGCAGCGCGCAGGGGCCGCTGGGCGGAGCGCCGGGCCCGGGAGGTATGGCCACGGCGTTGGGGGGTGAACCCAGCGCTATGGCCGCCGCCGCGGTGGCCGCACCGGCGGCCAGCACCGCGGATACCTTGAGCTTCATAACGATCACCTTGGAGTGCCGGGTGATCGCTCGCGCGCGGAGTTACATCAATCGGAGGCACGGGGCCACCCGGGCCACCCGGGCCACCCGGGGGCGCCCGGGGCCATCGGGGAGCGCGAGGGGCGGGACGCCGGGCGCCGCGGTCGTGTGCTTCAGGTCACAGGGCGACGCGAAATATCCGGGGAGCAGTTCCCCGTTTAACCAGTCGTTCGGCCGAAACGGGGAGCGTCTCCCCGGTTGGGCCGCCGGAAGTCGCCGGAGCCGCCGGAGTCGCCGGAAGCCGAAAGGGGTGAGTCGGATGTCCGCAGGTGTCGGCACCACGAGTGCCAAGAAGGCGAAGTGCGGTGCGTCGTCACCCCGACTGCGGGCCGACGCGCTGCGCAACCGGGAACGGATCATCGCGGCCGCCCGCGAGACGATGGTCGAGTTCGGCGCCGAGGTCCCCTTCGATGAAATCGCTCGACGTGCGGGGGTCGGCAATGCGACGCTTTATCGTCACTTTGCGGATCGCCTGGAGTTGATCCACCACGTCACGCTTTCCGTCATGTCCCGTACCGCGGACCAGGCGGAATCCGTCCTTGCCGAGGAGCCCGATGCCTTCCGAGCGCTGAGGCGCTTCGTCCACGCCGCGGTGGAGGAGAAGATCGGGGCCCTGTGCCCGCTGCTCTCCGACGGCGTGGACCGTGACCACCCCGATCTGCTCGCCGCGCGCGATCGCCTGGAGGCGGCCGTCGAGGCCCTCATGGGCGCGGCGCGCGACAGCGGTCAGCTGCGCACCGACATCGCCGTCGGTGACCTGATGGTCGCGATCACCCAGCTCACCCGGCCCCTGCCGGGCAGTGCTTGCGTCGACTTCGACAAGTTCGTCCACCGGCACCTGCAGCTGTTCCTGGACGGCCTGCAGGCGCCCGCCCGCTCCGAACTCCCCGGCTGTGCCGCCACGTTGGAGGACCTCAGGCGCCGGAAGCCCTGACGCGCCACACCTCCGCGCACCGCCCGTTACGCCCTCTCCGCCCGCCCCACTCCCGTTTCACCGTCCTGTCCCGCCCCGCTCGTCCCACCCCCTTCCGTCCCGTTCTTCGCTCTTGTTCACTCACGCCCCACTAGGTGGATCCCGCCATGCCTGAAACCGTCCCGACCGTCGATCCCCGGCGCTGGAAAGCGCTGATATTCATCGCCCTCGCCCAGCTGATGGTCGTCCTCGACGCGACCATCGTGAACATCGCGCTGCCCTCCGCCCAGAAGGACCTCCGCATCACCGACGCCAACCGGCAGTGGGTGATCACCGCCTACGCGCTGGCCTTCGGCGGACTGCTGCTGTTCGGCGGGCGGGTCGCCGACCTGTGGGGCCGGAAGCGGACCTTCATCACCGGGCTGGCCGGCTTCGCGCTCGCCTCCGCGCTCGGCGGGGCCGCGGCCAACGAGGGCGTGCTGCTCGGCGCGCGGGCACTGCAGGGCGTCTTCGGCGCGCTGCTGGCGCCCTCCGCCCTCTCCCTCCTCGCCGTGACCTTCACCGAGGCCCGGGAACGCGCCAAGGCGTTCGGCATCTTCGGTGCGATCGCCGGTGGTGGTGGCGCCGTCGGTCTGATCCTCGGCGGCGTGCTCACCGAGTACCTGAACTGGCGCTGGACCTTCTTCGTGAACATCCCGTTCGCCGTGGTTGCCGCGACCGGTGCCTACCTGGTCATCCGGGAGCCCGCGGGCAGCCGTAACCCCTCCCGGCTGGACATCCCGGGCGTCGTCCTGGCCACGCTCGGTCTGGTCTCGCTGGTCTACGGGTTCACCCGCGCCGAGTCCGACGGCTGGCTGGCCGGCCCGACGCTCGGACTGTTCGCCGCGGCCGCCGTGCTGCTGCTGTCCTTCGTCCGGGTCGAGTCCAAGGTGAAGGCCCCGCTGCTGCCGCTGCGGGTGGTCTCCGACCGCAACCGCGCCGGCGTCTACGCGTCGCTCGGCCTGGCCGTGATCGGCATGTTCGGTCTCTTCCTCTTCCTGACCTACTACCTGCAGATCGTGAAGCACTACACGCCGGTCGAGACCGGTCTGGCCTTCCTCCCGATGGTCGCGGGCATGATCACCGGCTCGACGCAGATCGGCGCCCGGCTGATGACCCGGATCCGGCCGCGGCTGCTGATGGCCCCCGGCTTCGTGGTGGCCGCGACCGGCATGCTGGTGCTGACCCAGATCGACCTGGACACGTCCTACCCGGCGCTGATCCTGCCCGGCTTCCTGCTGATGGGCCTCGGCATGGGTACGGCGTTCATGCCCGCGATGTCGCTGGCGACCCACGGGGTCGAGCCGCGCGACGCCGGTGTCGCCTCCGCGATGGTCAACACCTCGCAGCAGGTGGGCGGCGCGATCGGAACGGCCCTGCTGAACACGATCGCGGCGAGCGCCACCACGGCGTACGCCACCTCGCACGCGGCCGGTGCCCGCTCCCGCGACCTGCTCAAGCTCCAGTCGATGGTGCACGGCTACTCCACCGCCATCTGGTGGGCGGTCGGCATCCTGCTGCTGGCCGGTGCGATCGCCTTCACCCTCATCAACACGGGGCGTCCGGGTGCCGGTTCGCCGGCGGCCTCCTCGGCGGACGGCGAGCGCGCGGCCGAGGGCGCGGACGAGGTCCCGGTCCCGGTGCTGGCCCACTGAGGCGCTCCGCGCCAACTCTTACCGGACTCCTACCTCGCTCCTACGGGTGACTCGCCTCCACGGGTTCCTCACCCGCCCCGTACGGGGGCGGGCGGAGCTTCCGGGAGCTTCCGAGGGCGCCGGCTTTCCCCGGCTTCGCTGAACGGTCAGCGGAGCCAGGGGAGGTCGGCGCCCTGGGGTTGCAGCCCTTCGGTCATCACCTGGCAGATTTCGGCCAGCTGACCGACCTGCTCCGGCGACAGACGGTCGAAGATCGCGGCGCGGACGGCCGCGACGTGTCCCGGGGCGGCCTTCTCCAGCACCCGCATGCCCTCGTCCGTGAGGTACGCGTTCTGACCACGCTTGTCGGACGGACAGTTCTCGCGCCGTACCCAGCCGTTCTTCTCCAGGCGGGCGATCGCGTGCGAGAGCCGGGAGCGGGTGATCTTGGCGTTCTGGGCCAGCTCGGTCATCCGCAACCGGCGCCGCGGTGCCCGGGAGAGCTGGACGAGCAGCCCGTAGTAGACATGCGGCATCCCGGCGTCACGCTGCAGCTGACGGTCGAGGTGGTCCTCCAGGAGCGTGGTGGCGTGGAGGTAGCACTGCCAGGCGTATTGCTCCTCGTCACTGAGCCAGCGTGGCTCGATTGCGGCTTCGTTGCTCATGCCATCCACTCTCTCACCGCTCGGAGAGTTATTTAAGTTTTAACAACGCCGGGGTTAGACTGTCATCCGACGCTTGAAGATTCAAGTAAATGGTCCTGCGGTGGCCGGATGCCTCTGCATCACCGACTACCGCCAGTGTGACGCCGTGGAGATGTGATGTCCGTAATGCCGGCCCTCTACCTCAGTCATGGCGCGCCCCCGCTCGCCGACGACCCGATATGGCCCGGCCAACTGGCCGCCTGGTCCGCGCAGCTGCCGCGCCCGAAGGCGGTGCTGATCATCTCCGCGCACTGGGAGGCGGCCCCGATCGCCCTGGGCGCCACCGAGACCGTGCCGCTCGTCTACGACTTCTGGGGATTCCCGCGCCACTACTACGAGGTCCGCTACCCCGCTCCCGGTGCGCCGGAGCTGGCCGAGCGCCTACGGAAGACGCTGCGCACCGCGGACACCCCGGTGGTGGACCTCCCCGACCGGGGCCTCGACCACGGCGCGTACGTCCCGCTCGCCGAGATGTACCCGGACGCCGATGTTCCGGTCCTCCAGCTCTCGCTGCCCACACTCGATCCGCGCCTCCTGTACGAGACCGGCCGCCGGCTCGCCCCCCTGCGCGACGAGGGCGTACTGATCGTCGGCAGCGGGTTCTTCACGCACAATCTGGCGGCGCTGCGGCAGTCCCACAACGGCCCGCCCGCCTGGTCGGTGGAGTTCGACGACTGGGGGCGGCAGGCCCTGGAGGCCCAGGACCTCGACGCCCTCTTCGACTTCGTCCACAAGGCGCCGGCCGGGCGGCTGGCGCATCCCCGCACCGAGCACTTCGCGCCGCTGTTCGTGACCCTGGGGGCCGCGGACGCCCGGGGGCAGCTGGACAGCGGGCGGAGTGTGATCGACGGCTTCTGCATGGGGCTGGCGAAGCGGTCGCTGCAGTACGGCTGACGGTGTACGGCCGAGCGGACCGCTCGGGGGCGTTCGTGCCGGGCGGTTGGGGGGCGATCAGGCGCTGGTCAGTCGTCCACGTCGATCAGCGCCACGGCGTTCAGGGCCGCCGACAGGGCACGGGTGTCGCCGTCCTCGGAGGCCGCGGCCACGTCCAGCGCGGTGTCGGCGAACTTGATCGCGTGCTCGTTCCCGTTGGCGACCGCCCGCGCGAAGACCTCCTCCGGGCTGAGGGAGCCGGCCTCCGGGGCCCGGCGCGGGGTGTCCGCGGCGTAGATGGCGGTGATCGCCGAGGTCGCCGCCCAGGCCACCGTGAAGGACGGCGCCCACAGGTCCTGGGGGAGCGCGGGCAGGATGCGCAGGACCGCGTTCGGCGCGGTGGCGGCGTGGACCAGCATGATGCCGTTCCCGTGGCCGTAGTCGCCGTAGTTGAGGGTGGCGGCCCGGACGAGCGCGGTCAGGCCCTCCCGTACGGCCTCCGGGTCCCCGGGCACGTGCAGCGACTCGGTCGTCGTCAACCAGCCCGCGGTGTCGGGGAGTTGCGCATACCCCTGGACCGGCGCCACCCGCTGGTCGGCGATACGGGGAACGGCTGCCAGCGCCTCGGCCGGGGTGGCGCGGCCCGTGGGGCGTACGGCGGTGGGGAGCAGCAGGTGCCGGGCGGCCCAGTAGCCGAGGGCGTGCGCGAACTCCGCCAGCCGCGGGGCGTTCTCACCGTCCGCCAGGAGGCTGCGGACGGCGTGGCCCAGGCGGATGACCGGGTGGGTGGCGGCGCCCGCGATACCGGGGAGCAGTCGCGGCCACCACTCGGCGAGGACGTCCCGCCAGGGCCGTTCGGCGACCCGCTCGATGAAGTACGCGGTCCAGTCGGTGACCCGGTCGGTCTCGCCGAGCGCCTGCTCCCAGTCGGCGTCGGTGATCGGCGACTTGGCGACCGGTACGTCCTCCAGCTTGTGCTCGTAGGTGTCGAGCCAGCGGTGGACGGTGCGGGCCTGGCCGTTGCGGACCATCGCCTCGATGGCCATCGGGCCGTGATTGCTCAGGAATCCCTTGAATTCGGGGCCGGCTGCGTGCAGGCGCTGTAATGCCTCGTCGAGTGTGCCGCTCGTCGTGTCCATGGAGCGAGGCTAGGTCGGCCGCGGGCGGGAACGTAACGGGCTTTCGGCTTACGGCGCTGGTCGTAAGGCCGTACGGAAATCCCGACAGGGGGTGTCGGGTATCGGGCGGAGAGTGGCGTCATGAGCAACGGCATGAGTAACGGCATGAGTGACGGCATGGCGGGCCGAAGTGACGGCGCGGCGATCGACGGGGCGGCCTGGTCGGTGGTCGAGGAGGCGGTGCCCGAGCTGGCCGGCCGGGTGCGGGCGCGCTTCGCGGCGTACCGGCACCACGTGCTGGCCACGCTCCGGCGGGACGGCGCACCGCGACTCAGCGGCCTGGAGGCGGACTTCCGGCACGGAGAACTGTGGCTGGGGATGATGAACGGCTCCCGCAAGGTCCTGGACCTGCGGCGCGATCCCCGCTTCTCGCTCCACGCCAATCCGGGGGAGCACGGCGAGGTGCCGGAGCTGGGAGACGTACGGGTGTCCGGGCGGGCGGTCGAGGTGACCGACCCCGGGCTGATCGCGCGCTATGCGGCGGAGGTGCGTCCGCCCGAGCCGTTCCAGCTGTTCCGGGCGGAGCTGACGGAGGTGGTGCGTACGTACATCGAGAGCCCGTATGTGGTGGTGGAGGCCTGGTGGCCGGGGCGGCCGCCGCGCACGATACGGCGGACGTCGGAGGACGCGACACCGAAGGCGGTGGGGTGAGGCTCCTGGCCGGGTGGTCAGGGGCCGGCCTCTGAACGAGGGTGTCGTCGTCGTTGAGGACGCCGGAATCAGTGGGTGGCGGCGGGCAGGCTGCGGCGCCGGGTGCCGTGCTCCTCGTGCGGACGGTGCCGGCCGTGCGGTTCGCGGGCGCTGTGGGTGCGGAAGAGGTAGAGAGCGGAGAGGAACATGATCCCGCCCATGACGAACCCGAAGATGCACGACTTCAGGATCGACTCGCCGCCCAGGCTGTAGACCCAGCCGATCGACAGCCCGAAGAGCGCGCCGTAGGAGAGCGCCCGGGTTTCGGTGAGCATCGACGACTGGAAGTGCGCCACCAGCAGCCCGAGGACGCCGCTGACCACGGCCGCGGCCACGCCGTACAGCAGGGCCGGTCCGCCCTTCGTGCCGGCGGTGTGGGTGCGGAAGATCGTGAACAGCCCGAAGGCGAGCGCCGCGATGAGCGGCCAGGCGACGGTGGCCGGGACGCGCTCGGCCATGGCCGCCAGGCGTGAGGTCCCCGGGCTGCCGGAGGCCCCTTCCGCTTCCGCGGAGCCGGGGCGGGGGCCGGCGGTGGCTCCGTGTTCGCCCTCGACCGTGCCGTGTGAGCGGGCGGCCCTCGCGCCGTGCCGGCGAGCGTGCTGGTCCATGGCGGGCTCCTCTCGATCGCCCCGCTGGTCCTGGGCCCGCGTTCCCCGGGCCCAGGGCCGTATGCCTGCGTGCCCGGGCGTCTTCGTGCCAGCCGGGCACGCCTCCTGTCCAGGCGACACCCGGGGGGCCGCCGCGTCAACCGGAGCGGCGGAGGGCCTTACCGGGTGC
The DNA here is from genome assembly GCF_026153355.1 of Streptomyces endophytica. Taxonomy (GTDB): domain Bacteria; phylum Actinomycetota; class Actinomycetes; order Streptomycetales; family Streptomycetaceae; genus Streptomyces; species Streptomyces endophytica. The sequence continues at coordinate 2,659,765 of NZ_CP110636.1, forward strand.
GCCTTACGAGGTGATCAAGGTGATCAGCCGAGGTCCTTCTGGAACCAGGCCACGTCCCAGTAGCGGCCGAATTTGCGCCCCACCTCCGTGTACGTGCCGATGTGCCGGAAGCCGAAGCGGGTGTGCAGCCGGGTGGACGCCTCGTTCGGCTGGGTGATGCCCGCGTAGGCGCGGTGCACGTCCTCTTTGGCCAGCGCCTCGAACAGGGCCTCGTAGAGGAGCGTGCCGACGCCACGGCCCGCGGCCTCCGGGGCGCAGTAGACGGTGACCTCGACGGACGGGTCGTAGGCCGCCTTGGGGCGGAAGGCGCTGCTGGTCGCGTAGCCGAGCAGCGGAGCCGCCTGTTCCTTCACCGGCCCGTCGGGCGTGTGGTGCGTCCGGTCTGCGGGTACCTGCGCAACCAGAAGGCGGTGGGGGCCGTCTTGAGGGTGGGAGAGCAGCCAGGGGCGGCGCTCCTCAGGGGTGAAGGGCTCCAGGTCGAAGGTGATCGGAGTCTCACGGATGTAGTGGTTGTAAAGATCCGTAAGGGCCGGAAGGTCCGCCTCGACGCCCGCTCTGACCTGCACTTCCCCTTGCCCGAACGGCATACGGCCTCCCTCGATGAGGGGGCAGGGTACTGCATGATCAGAAAAATAGCCGCGCCGGGTGGGAATTCTGTCCGGATTCCAGCCGTTGTTTCCTTCGGACGGGTCACTCGGCAAGCATCGCAGTCGATGCCCTACCGGTATCGGCGCACGTCAGCCGGTGCGACACCCCATGTCGTACGGAAAACGTCGCAGCACGTCGGTGCGCCAACCGGCCCGCCCCACCGTCCCGCGACCGACTCATCGCAAAGGGAGCACACGCATGGCAACCCGTGCCGTCGCCCGACGTCAGGAAAGCAGCAGCGCTTCTGACGGGGCCCACAGCGTTCGCGCCGTAGGCGGGGAGATCGCCGACCGCGACCTGGTCGGCATGTACCTCGACGAGATCGCGCGTACGCCCCTGCTCGACGCCGCCAAGGAGGTCGAGCTGTCCCAGACCATCGAGGCGGGTGTCTACGCCCAGCAGATCCTGGACGGTGAGGTCACCGACGGCAATGCCGCAGGTGCCGGCCGTGAGGAGCTGGAGGCGCTGGCCGCGGAGGCCGCCAAGGCCAAGGACGTCTTCATCCGCTCCAACCTGCGGCTGGTCGTCGCGGTGGCGCGCCGTTACCCGCGCGCCGGACTCCCCCTGCTCGACCTGATCCAGGAGGGCAACGCCGGCCTGGTGCGGGCCGTGGAGAAGTTCGACTACGCCAAGGGCTTCAAGTTCTCGACGTACGCCACGTGGTGGATCCGTCAGGCGATCACCCGCTCCATCGCCGACCAGTCGCGCACGATCCGGCTGCCCGTGCACCTCGTCGAGGAGCTGGGCCGGATCCGCCGGGTGCAGCGCGAGTTCAACCGCGAGAACGGCCGCGACCCGGAGCCCGAGGAGGTCGCCGGCGAGCTGGGCACCACGCCCGCCCGCGTCACCGACGTACTGGACTGGGCGCGCGACCCGGTCAGCCTCAACATGTCCGTGGACGACGACGGCGACACGCAGTTCGGCGACCTGCTGGAGGACACCTCCGCGGCCTCGCCCGAGCAGTCGGTCCTCACGCTGCTGCGCAGCGAGGAGCTGGAGGACCTCATCGACCGCCTCGACCACCGCACCGCCTCGATCATCAAGGCGCGCTACGGCATCGAGGACGGCCGCGAGCGCACGCTGACCGAGGTCGGCAAGCAGCACGGCCTCACCCGCGAGCGGATCCGGCAGATCGAGAAGCACGCGCTGCTGGAGCTGAAGCGGATGGCGCACGACACGGGGTTCGACGCGGCCGCGTAACCCCGCCGCACCCTCCCCGGCAAGCAGGACGAGCCCCGGCGCCCTTCGCGGCGCCGGGGCCCTTTTGTGCCCGCCTGGGTCGCCCGCGGTGCCGCCCACGGTGCCGCCCGCTCGCCCGGCGAGGGCGCGCGCCCGGGCTCCCTCCGCCGCCCCACCCCCCCGCCGATGTCTGTTTGAGTCCGATCGGCGCCCGAGTCTGTTTACTTCACCGAGATGCGGGCGTAGCATCGGAGTGAAACCACAGGTTCGGGCAGGGGAACGGACACAAACGCGATGTACGCACCGGAACGGCAGCAGGAGATTCTGCGACTGGCCCGTGAGGGCGGGCGGGTCGACGTGCTCTCCCTCGCCGAGGAGTTCCAGGTCACCGCCGAGACCGTGCGGCGCGACCTCAAGGCGCTGGACCGGGCCGGTCTGGTGCGCAGGGTGCACGGCGGTGCCATCCCGGCCGGCCGGCTGGACTTCGAGCCGGACCTCGCCGAGCGGGACGCCGTCGCCGCCGACGAGAAGCTGCGCATCGCCCGCGCGGCGCTCGCCGAGCTCCCGGGCAGCGAGAACGGCGAGCGGGGCACCGGGTCCCCCGGCGGCCGCGGTTTCGGCAGCGTGATCCTGGACGCCGGTACGACGTCCGCCCGGCTCGCCGCCGAGATCCCGCTGGAGGCCGAGCTGACCGTGGTCACCCACGGCCTGCCGGTGGCCGCGCGGCTGGCCGACCACCCCGGGCTGACCCTGCACCTCGTAGGCGGCCGGATCCGGCACCGTACCCGGGCCGCGGTCGACGACTGGGCGCTGCGCGCCTACCGCGAGATCAACGCCGACGTGCTGTTCCTGGCGACCAACGGCTTCTCCCTGGAGGGCGGGCTGACCACCCCCGACCTCGCGGAGGCCGCGGTCAAGCGGGCGCTGATCCGCGCCGCCCGCCGGGTCGTCCTGCTCGCCGACTCCGGCAAGTTCGAGCAGCGGCACTTCGCCCGCTTCGGCGACCTCTCGGACGTGGACCTGCTCATCACCGACACCGGGCTGAGCCCCGACGACGCCCTCGCCATCGAGCGCGCGGGCACGGAAGTAGTACGCGCATGACCCCCTCCGAGAAGCCCATGATCCTCACTGTCACGCCCAACCCCAGCCTGGACCGCACGTACGAGATCCCGGCGCTGGACCGCGGGGCCGTGCTCCGGGCCACCGCGGACCGGATCGACCCCGGCGGCAAGGGCGTCAACGTCTCCCGGGCGCTCGCCGCCGCCGGACACCGCACCCTCGCCGTACTGCCGCTGGGCGGCCCCGCGGGCGCGGCGCTGGCCGGGCTGCTGAACGCGGAGGGGATCGAGGTGGCGGGCGTACCGGTGGCCGGCCAGACCCGCTCCAACATCTCGGTCGCCGAGCCCGACGGCACCCTCACCAAGATCAACGCGACCGGTCCGGAGCTGTCCGCCGAGGAGTCGGAGGCACTGCTCGCGACGGTCGGCGAGCGGTCGGCGGGCGCCGGCTGGATCGCCTGCTGCGGCAGTCTGCCGCGCGGCCTGGCACCCGAGTGGTACGCGGAACTGGTCGCCCGGGCGCACGGTGCCGGGGCCCGGATCGCCCTGGACACGTCCGGCCCGTCGCTGACCGCCGCCCTGCGCGAACGGCCGGACGTCGTGAAGCCGAACGCCGAGGAGCTGGCGCAGGCCGTCGGCCGCCCGCTCGCGACCGTGGGCGAGGCGGTCAAGGCCGCCGAGGAGCTGCGGGCGCGCGGTGCGCGGGCGGTCCTCGCCTCCCTGGGGGCGGACGGCCAGCTGCTGGTCGACGAGGACGGCGCCCACTTCGGCAGCGCACCGGTCGCCGCCGTCCGCAGCAACGTGGGGCCGGCGACGCGTCGCTGGCCGGATTCCTCGCGGCCGGCGGTACGGGGACGGCCGCGCTGGCCGCCGCGCTGGCGCACGGCGCGGCCGCCGTCCAACTGCCCGGCAGCCAGATGCCGACGCCGCGGGACCTGGCTCCGGCGGCGGTCATGACCACCGATGACGTGCCGTACGACCGGCCGCTCACGGAGCCGGTGTCATGACCGGGCGGGCGGGCGCTATACGGCGCCGGGCGGGCGAGCGGCGGACGCGGGTGAGCGTCAGCCGGGCCCGGGCGGGCGGTATGCGGCGCCGGGCGGGGGTCATCAAGAGCCGGGGGAGCAGGGCGGTGGCAGGTACGGAGTGTGTGCTGCCGTCCGCCGACGTGTTGTTCGCGAGGGTCGGTCGCCCGGCAGGCGTTCGGGCCGGTACTGAAGGGAGCCCGCGATGAGCGAGCTGATCACCGCGGACCTGGTCGATCTCGACCTGTCCGCAGACACCAAGGACGCCGCCGCGCGGTCGCTGGCCGAGCGGATGGTCGCGTCCGGTCGCGTCACCGACCTGGAGGGTTTCCTCGCGGACGTGGCCGCACGCGAGGCCCAGATGCCGACCGGGCTGGACGGCGGGATCGGGATCCCGCACTGCCGCAGCGCGCACGTCACCGAGCCGACGCTGGCCTTCGGGCGCAGTGCCGCCGGGATCGACTTCGGGGCGCCGGACGGCCCGGCCGACCTGATCTTCCTGATCGCGGCCCCGGCGGGCGGCGACGCGGACCACCTGTCGATCCTCTCCACCCTCGCCCGCCAGCTGATGGACGAGTCCTTCACCGGAGCCCTGCGCTCCGCCACCGGCCCGGGCCGCGCGGCGGCGCTGATACGGGGCGAGACACCGGAGGAGGCGGCGGAGCCCACCGCGGCGGAGCAGCCCACCGCGGCGGAGGAGCCGACGGCCGTCCCGGAGCCGACGGCCGCAGCCACCCCGGAGCAGGAACCGGAGCCCACCCCGAAAGCGGAGCCCACCCCGGAACCGGAACCGGAGACCGCCTCGGCCCCCACCCCCGCCGCCACTCCCGCTCCCGCTACCGCTCCCACCCCCGCCCCCTTCCGTATCGTCGCCATCACCTCCTGTCCCACCGGCATCGCGCACACCTACATGGCCGCCGAGTCGCTGGAGAAGGCCGGACGGGCCGCCGGCGTCGAGGTGTTCGTCGAGACGCAGGGCTCGGCCGGGTTCAAGCGGCTCGATCCGCAGCTCGTGGCCGACGCGGACGGCGTGATCTTCGCCCATGACGTCGAGGTGCGGGAGAAGGAGCGGTTCGCCGGCAAGCCGACCGTCGACGTCGGCGTGAAGGCGGGCATCAACCGCTCCGCCGAACTCATCGCGGAGGTACGGGAGAAGGCCGCCCGGGGCGAGACCGGTGAGGCCGGCGCGGCCGCCCGCCCCGCCGTGCCCATGGACCGGGGTGCCGACGCCGCCGACGGCTACGCCACCCGCCTGCGCAAGTGGCTGATGACCGGCGTCAGTTACATGGTTCCGTTCGTCGCCGCCGGCGGTCTGCTCATCGCGCTCGCCTTCGCGATCGGCGGCTACACGATCAACAAGGCGCCGTCCGTCGCCGACCACTTCCTGTGGACCGAGTCCGCCAGCTGGGCGGCCCTGCTGTTCCAGATAGGCAGCGTCGCCTTCGGCTTCCTCGTCCCCGTCCTGGCCGGCTTCATCGCGTACGGCATGGCCGACCGGCCCGGGCTCGTCCCCGGCTTCGTCGGCGGGGCCATCGCGCTCACCATCAACGCGGGCTTCCTCGGCGGTCTGATCGCGGTCTCCTCGCGGGCGGGGTGGTGCTGACGATCCAGCGCCTGAACGTCCCGGCACCGTTGCGCGGCATCATGCCGGTCGTCGTGATCCCGCTGGTGTCCTCCGCGCTCGTCGGCTTCCTGATGTTCCTGGTGGTCGGCAAGCCGATCGCCGCACTGCAGAAGGGGCTGACCGACTGGCTGTCCGGGCTCACCGGCGCCAACGCGATCATCCTCGGCGCGCTGCTCGGCCTCATGATGTGCTTCGACCTCGGCGGTCCGCTGAACAAGGTCGCCTACGCCTTCGCGGTCGGCGGCCTGGCCAATCCCAACGAGGGCAGCCTGAAGGTGATGGCCGCGGTGATGGCCGCCGGTATGGTCCCGCCGCTGGCGATGGCCCTGGCGACGACCGTCCGCGGGCGGCTGTTCACCAAGACCGAGCGGGAGAACGGCAAGGCGGCCTGGGTGCTCGGGGCGTCCTTCATCACCGAGGGCGCGATCCCGTTCGCGGCCGCCGATCCGTTGCGCGTCATCCCTTCCGTGATGGTCGGCGGCGCGGTCACCGGCGCCCTGTCGATGGCCTTCGGCTGCACCCTGCGGGCCCCGCACGGCGGCATCTTCGTCGTCCCGCTGATCGGCCAGCCACTGCTCTACCTGCTCGCCATCGCCGCCGGTACGTGCGTCAGCACCGCCCTGGTCCTCCTCCTCAAGACCCTCCGCAAGCCCACCCCCGCCGCCCCGGCCGAGACCCCGTCCCCCGACCACCCCGTCGTCCCGGCCGCCGCCTGACCCTCACGTCCCACCGGGGCCCGGGACCGCCACCACAGGCGTCCCGGGCCCCGGCCTCTGTCGGCGGTACCGGCACCGACCCCCCGCCGACTCTGCGGTCCGCGGCCTCGCTCACCTGGGAGTAAGCCGGCCACCTCAAAGTAAGTACGCACTAAAAAGTGGGTACTTGTCGCTGCTTCTGCCTGGGCCAAGACTGAGCGGGAGATCGCAAGATCGAAAGCGCGAGAGATCGCGAGTCACCAGGTGGAGGGGGAGTTCTGTCGTGTCGGTGGAGAAGACCGGTGTTGCGGTGCTGGGGCTGGGCAGCATGGGGAGTGCGCTGGCCGGGGCGCTGTTGGCGGGCGGGCATGCGGTGCGGGTGTGGAACCGCACCCCGGGGAAGGCCGGGGAGCTCGTTGCGCGGGGGGCCCGGGAGGCCGGGTCGGTGGCCGAGGCGGTGGACGGCAGTGACGTCGTGATCGTCTGCATCCTGGATTACGGCGATGTCGGACCGCTGCTGGAGCAGGCCGGCGGGCCGGCGGGGTTGCAGGGGCGGGTGGTGGTCAATGTGACCAACGGGTCGCCCGAGGAGGCCCGGGAGATGGCGGAGCGGGTGGCCGCGCTCGGCGGCGCATACCTCGACGGCGGCATCATGGCCGTGCCGGAGATCCTGGCGACGCCGCAGGCGTTCGTGCTGTACAGCGGGTCCCGGACGGCCTTCGAGACGTCCCGCGGGCTGCTGGACTCCTTCGCGCGGAGCGTCTACCTGGGCGAGGACCCCGGGCTCGCACCGCTCAACGATCTTGCGCTGCTGAGCGGGATGTACGGGATGTTCGGCGGCTTCGCGCACGCCGCGGCGTTGATCCGCTCGGCGGGCGGGCCGGTCGCCGGGTTCACCAGCACGCTGCTGGTGCCCTGGATCCAGGCGATGGCCGGCGCGCTGCCCGCGATGGCCGAGCAGGTCGATTCCGGCGACTACTCGGTCACCGGGTCGCCCCTGGCCATGCAGGTCTCGCACGACGCCATCGGCGACCTCTCGCGGGCGCAGGGGGTGAGCCCGGAGCTCTGGGCGCCGGTGCTGGCGCTGATGGAGCGGCGGGTGGCGGACGGGCACGGGAGCGAGGGGTTCGCGGGGGTCGTGGAGTTGCTGAGGGGCTAGGGCTGTAGGCCCCTACCAGGTACGGCAGACGACGGCGGCCGGTCCCTTTCGGGGCCGGCCACCGCTCTGTTCGTCCGGGACGCGCGTCAGGACGCGCTGCCCGCCTTCCAGTCGGACCAGGAGAGGTTCCAGCCGTTGAGGCCGTTGTCCGGCTGGACCATCCGGTCGTGGGAGTTCTTCACGATGACGACGTCGCCGACCAGCGACTCGTTGAAGAACCACTTGCCGGGGGTGTCGCCCCCGCCGCCCTTGTTGTCGCGCAGGCCGACGCAGCCGTGGCTGGTGCCGGAGTTGCCGAAGACGGAGGAGGGGCCCCAGTAGTTGCCGTGGATGAAGGTGCCGGACGACGACAGCCGCATGGCGTGCGGGACGTCCTTGATGTCGTACTCACCGCCGAAGCCGACCGTCGAGCCGTCCATCCGGGTCTGCTCGAACTTCTCCGAGATCACCATCTGGCCGTTGTAGGTGGGGTGCTCGGGGCTGCCGCCGGAGATCGGGACCCGCTTGAGGACCTTGCCGTCCCGCTTGACCGTCATGGTCTGGGTGTTCATGTCGACCGTGGAGACCTGCGAGCGGCCGATCGTGAAGGTCACCGTCTTGGACTGCACGCCGGTGATGCCGTTGCCGCCCTTCACACCGTCCAGGTCGATCTTCATCGTGATCTTGGAGCCGGCCTTCCAGTAGTCCTCCGGCCGGAAGTCCAGGCGCTGGGACCCGAACCAGTGGCCGACGACCTCCTGGCCGCTGCTGGAGCTCACCTTGATGTGGGACTGGACGTCCTTCTTGTTGGTGATCACCTTGTCGAAGTTGAAGGACACCGGCATGCCGACGCCGACGGTCTTGCCGTTGTCGGGGGTGTAGGTGCCGATGAAGCTGTTGGCCGACGAGACCGTCGTGAAGGTGGCGTTCTCGGTGGCCGGACGGCCCTTGGCGTCCTTCGCGTTCGCCACGATCTTGTACTTGGTGCCGCGCTCCAGCTGGGCGCCCGGCTTCCAGGACGTGCCGTCGGGCGATATGGCGCCCGCCACCGTGGCGCCCGTGTCGGCGGCGGTGAGCTTGACGTCGGTCAACTTGCCACCGGTGACCTTCACACCCGTGTCGTTGATGCTGGCGTCGGTGGCGCCGTCCTTCGAGGAGACGGTGATCTTGGCGTCCGAGGCGTCCTTCTTGGCCGCGGCGTCCGCGCCCGCCTGGCCGTTCTTCCCGTCGTCGTTGCCGCCGGCCTCGGCGTCGCCGCCACAGGCCGACAGGGCCAGCGCACCCGCTGCGAGCAGGGCGGTCACCGCGAGCGTGCGGCGCATCCGGCGGGTGCGGCGCGGGGCGCCGGTCACCTGCTGCTCGGCTGACGGGAACAGCTGGTGCGGGGTGCGGGACCGATCGGGCGCGGGGGTGTCCGGCGATGTCACGAGCTGCTCCATACAGGGGTGTTGTGTATTTCCGTGCTGGTAAACAGCACCTACGGGCAGATTTGGTTGCGGGTCAGGCCATGTTGTGACGAACGTCACATTCCGGGAGGGAGTGGGTGGTCGGCCGGTCCCGACAGCCAGGTTCGCAGCGCGGTGCCGTGTTCGTCCAGGCGGGGTGGTGCCGTCGGCGGTGTCACCGGGGTCTCCGAGAGTCGGAGCGGGCTGGTGACTTGGCGGATCCGGCCCTCGCCGACGGGGGTGACCGGGTCGAGCCCGAGTCGCTCGGCCAACTGAAGGGCCTGCGAGAGGGTGTTGACCGGGCCGCAGGGGACGGAAGCCGCGAGCAGGCGGGAGGTCCAGCTCTCCGGGGTGTCGGAGGCCAGTCGCTCCTCCAGCGCTTTGATGAGATCTGTACGGTTTTGCACCCGGTCCTGGTTGCGGGCGAAGCGGGGGTCGTCGGCCAGCTCCGGGGCGCCCAGGGCCGTGGCCAGGGCCCGGAATTGGCGGTCGTTGCCCGCCGCCACCGCCAGCGGCCGTCCGTCCCGGCAGGCCAGCGTCTCGTACGGGGCGATGCTCGGGTGGCGGTTGCCCATCGGGCCCGGGTCGCGGCCGGTGGCCAGGTGGCCGGACGCCTGGTTGACCAGCGAACCCAGCAGGGACGACAGCAGATTGACCTCCACCAGCTGGCCCCGGCCGGTGCGGTCGCGGTGGCGCAGGGCGGCGAGGATGCCGGTCGTGGCGTCCTTGGCGGTCAGTACGTCCACCAGCGCGACCCCCGCCTTCAGGGGCGGGCCGCCGGGCTCGCCGGTGATGCTCATCAGCCCGCCGACGGCCTGCACGACGAAGTCGTAGCCGGGCAGCGCGGCCCCCGCGCCGGAGCCGAAGCCGGTGATGGTGCAGTGCACCAGGCGCGGGTTGGCGGCGAGGGTGGCGGCGTGGTCCAGGCCGAACTTGGTGAGCGCGCCGGGGCGGAAGTTCTCGATCAGTACGTCGGCCCGCCGCGCCAGCTCGCGGGCCGCGGCCGCGTCGGCCGGGTCGCCGAGGTCCAGGGCGAGCCCCCGCTTGGAACGGTTGGCGGCGTCGAAGTACGCGGCCGTGCCGTCCGGGCCGAACGGCGGGCCCCAGGCGCGGGTGTCGTCACCGGCGCCCGGCCGCTCCACCTTGATCACCTCGGCGCCGAGGTCGGCGAGCGTCGCGGCGGCCAGCGGGCCGGCCAGCACCCGGCTGAAGTCCGCGACGAGGATGCCGTCGAGGGCGCGGTCGGGCGGGGACGCGGGCGGTCGGGGCGGCTGCGGCACGGCGGTGCTCCTCACGTCGCGGGCGGGGTGCCGCCATCCTGGGCGGCCCGCCGCGCCGCGCGGAAGCGTCCGGGGTGTCCAAGGACACGGCCCCGACTCTGACGGGTCGGCCTCTTCGGTACGTATAGACAGTTGCAGGGACCTGGAGCGGCGCCAGAAATGTGGCGAAATGTCATAGGAGATGCGTCACTTCGGGACTTAAGTCCCAAGATCCTCTGTTGTAACCGTGGATGCGTGGTGTCTACTGGCTCTAGCCCAGAGCCTCATACGTCCTGGAGGACCGCATGCTCCCCTCCGTATCGATTCTGCAGCAGATCGGCCTCGGCGTGCTCCTCGCGGTGGCCGTGCTCTGGGTCGTCGGCATCGTCAGACTGCTGCGGAACGGCCGGTACGAGGCGGCCATGCGGCGCGACCGGCGCGAGATGCGGGTGCGGTACGCGGCGCCCGGTCCGGAGCGGCTCCCCGAACCGCCGGAGCTGCTCGGCTCGGTGCCCCGGCAGACCGGCCCGGCCGGGCCCCCGGCGGAGTGCGTGGAGCTGAGCGCCGCCGAGCGCGAGGCGTTCGAGGAGCTCGTCCGGCAGCTGACCAGCCGCAGCTGACCGGTGCCGCGGGGGGACCCGGACCGGCCGGCCCCGTGGGCGAACGAGGGAGCGCCGGCCCGGTTCAGCGCACCGGGCCGAGCCTGAGCAGGGCCAGCGCGGCCAGCATCTGCACGGTCACCGACAGCGCCGACTTCCCCGTCGGCAGGTGGTGCTGGCCGCGTATCAGCAGCACCGCGAGGACGTAGCCGAAGCCCCAGGTCGTCCAGGTCGCGGCCTGGACGAAGGTGGCATCGGTCGGCAGCCAGGCGACGATCGCCAGCCGCGGCAGGTCCGTCACCCAGAAGAGCACGATGAACAGGCTCGCGGTCGGCGCGAACCGGCCGCTGCCCCCGAGCGTGCGGGCTATCGCATGGGTCACCGCGCCCAGCGCCAGGCTCGCCGCCAGCACCCCGGCCTCGGCCAGCCCGACGAGCTTCAGCGCGGCCGAGCGGTCGGCCGCCCACTGGCCGTGGAACGCGTCCACCGACAGCATCCCGATGCCGCCGCTGATCAGCGACAGCAGCACCGCCGCACTCCACGCGCTGCGGTCCCGGGCCTCGTCCAGGACCTCCACCGGCCGGTACCAGAGCCCGAATATCAGCCGGTGCCACCACAGCCGGCGGCGTGGCGCGGGTGCTCCGGGCTTCTTGGCAGCCGGCTGGACGAGCGTGGGCGGCGGGTGTTGGGGAGGACGGGAGGGGGGTGGTGCGGACATACGGCCGTTTCTACCACCGGCCGAACCGGGGTGCGGCGGGGGCGTCGGGCGGGGCACAAGGGATACGGGTGAGACCCTCAGGAGGTGACCTTGCAGACTCCGGAGCACGACGAGGCGCACGGCGGCGGCCTCGGCAGCCGGCTCAACTGGCTGCGGGCGGCGGTGCTCGGCGCCAACGACGGCATCGTGTCCACCGCCGGGCTGGTCGTCGGCGTGGCCGGCGCGACCCAGGACCGCGCGACGCTGCTGACGGCCGGTCTGGCCGGGCTGCTGGCCGGTTCGATGTCGATGGCGGCCGGCGAGTACGTCTCGGTGTCCACCCAACGCGACTCGGAGAAGGCGGCGCTGGCCCTGGAGCGCCGGGAGCTGGCCACCGCACCGCAGGCCGAACTGATCGAGCTGACCGAGCTGTTGGAGGGCAAGGGGCTGGAGCGGCAGCTCGCCCGCGAGGTCGCCGAGCAGCTCACCGAACACGACGCGCTGCGCGCCCATGCCGAGGTCGAGCTGGGCATCGACCCCGACGAACTCACCAACCCCTGGCACGCGGCCGCCGCCAGCTTCCTCGCCTTCACCGCCGGGGCACTGCTGCCGCTGCTCGCGATCGTGCTGCCGCCCGCCGCGCACCGGCTGTGGATCACGGTGGTGGCGGTGCTGGCCGCGCTGGCGATCTGCGGCTGGTCCAGCGCCCGGCTGGGGTCCGCGCCGCCCGGGCGCGCGGTGCTGCGGAACGCCGGCGGCGGCGCGCTGGCCATGGCGGTCACCTACGTGGCGGGGACCCTGCTGGGCGCCGTCGGCGCCTGACCCGGCCGTCCCGGTCCCGGTACGAGGGGACGCGGCCGCCGGGCCCGTCCACCGCCTCCGTGGCGCCCGCCGCCCGCACCCCGGAGGGCGCTCAGCCGCCGTACAGGTCCCGGTACGAGGGGAAGTGGCCGCCGGGCCCGTCCACCGTCTCCGCGGTGAGCGCGGCCCGCACCACCGCGCGGGTCAGCACGTCCGCACCGGCGGCCAGGATGTCGTTGAGCGCACCGGCCTCCACATGGACGCCGAAGGCGGGGTCGGCGGCGGTCCCTTCCGGGACCAGCGGGCGGGCGGCGGTGGACAGCGCGAAGACGGTGTCGCCGTCGGAGAGCAGATGCACCGGGCGGACCGCGCGGGCCAGCCCGTCGTGCGCGGTGCCGGCGAGCTTCTGGGCCTGGGCGCGGGTGAGCACGGCGTCGGTGGCGACCACGGCGAGGGTGGTGTTGAGCGGAGGACGGACCGAGGCGGCGAAGCGGGCCTGGGACGTCTCCCGGGCCTCGGCCAGGCGGCGGAGCGCCGCGGTGTGCACCTCGGGGTCGGGCGGGGCCGCGTCCGGCAGGCCGTAGAGGGCGCCGGTGCGGGGATCGGCGAACGAGCCCGCGGCGTTGACGGCGGCCAGCGCGGCGACCGTCACGCCCGAGGGGAGGACCGCGCTCGCGGTGCCGGTGCCGCCCTTGACGCCGCCGGCCACGGCTCCGGTGCCGGCGCCCGTGTTGCCCTCGGCGACCGGTGCGCCGGGCCCGGTGGCCGCGGCGGCCTCGGCGGCCGCGCGCCCCAGGGCCGCGTCCGGGCGGGCCCGCCAGTCGCCGCCGCGGCCCAGGTCGAACAGTGCGGCGGCCGGCACGACCGGTACGACCTGGGCGGGGTCCGGGCCGACGCGGAAGCCGCGGCCGTGGTCCTCCAGCCAGCCGGCCACACCGGACGCGGCGTCAAGACCGTAGGCGCTGCCGCCGGTCAGCACGACCGCCTCGATGCGCGGCACGAGATTGCGCGGGTCCAGCGCGTCGGTCTCCCGGGTGCCCGGCCCGCCGCCGCGCACGTCGACGGCCGCGACCATGCCGCCGTCCGGGGCGAGGACGACGGTGGTGCCGGTCAGCGCGCCGCCGCCGGCCCGCCGGGCGTGGCCGACCCGCAGGCCGCGGACGTCGGTCAGCGCGTCCCGCGGCCCGGCGGGGAGCCCGGCGGCCGTGGCCCGCTCAGTAATGGGCCGGTCCCATCACGATGACCGGGTGCAGAGCGGGGTCGAGGGTGCGCAGCAGCTCCCGCATCACCTTGGGCTTGAGGCTCACACAGCCCTGGGTCGGGCCGTCGTGGTCGACGTGCAGCCAGACGCCGCCGCCCTTGAAGTCGCCCCAGGGGCGGTGCGGGTCCAGCGGGGAGGTGCCGGGGTCGCGGTTGTAGTTGATGGCGATGACGTAGTCGAAGGCGCCGGCCAGCGGCTCGCCCTCCACACCGGTGCCGTCGGCGACGAAGCTGTCGTTGTGGTCGTAGGGGAGCTTGGTGCCGTCCGGGGCGGGCAGCCGGCCACCGGCGTCGGTGAGGGTGTAGACGCCGATGGGGGAGCGCAGATCGCCGTAGTGGTGGTTGTCGGTCCAGCCGTGGGCGGCGTTGTGCGCGGACCAGGTGGGGCCCGGCTCCCAGCTGTCGGAGTCCTCCGCGCGGGTGTAGAGGACGACCTGGGACTCGTAGGAGTCCATGCCCTTGCCGGTGACGACGAGCACCTGCCGGGAGTTCGCCGGTATCGCCTTGCGGGCCGCGTCGCTGAGGCCGGGGATCGGCTGACCGGCCGCGAGGCCGGGTGCGGCGTTCGGGGCGGATTTCGCCGCGGCGGCGGGCGTGCGTGGCGTGTCCGGGCCGGAAGCCGTCGTGGACGTGGTGCTCTTGGCGTCGGTCCGGGTTTCGTGGTCGTCACCCGATGCCGGCCACGCCCACAGGGCGGTGCCGACGAGCGTGGAGAGGGCGAGACCGCCGACGGCCTTGCTGCGCCGGGACAGTCTCGTCCGCGCGCGGGTCTGGGCGTGGCGGGCCATGGCTGGCGTCTCCTCAGGTACGGACGGCGGGCGTGCCCTCCGGGGCCTCCCGTAAGGGACCCCCCTGTCATAAAAAGGGCAATCTGCACCCTACCGCGTCTGTGTCGGGGCGCCTCCGCTGGCCGGGGGCAAGCCGGGGGAACAACAACGCGAGCCGCCGGGAAGTGGAATCCATTAGTGGGTAATTGACGGGCAATGGGCTGACGGGCGAGCGCGGTCCGCGCGGCCGGCCAGGGGGACGGGGCGGGCGAAGATGGCCGGATCTGATGCGGAATCAGGGTGATGCCCGGACAGGTACGGCCGTTCGGCACGCTTATGGAGGAGGCCCCGCCGGGGTGCCCGGCGGGCCGGTCCGGGCCTATTCGGCCAGAGCGGTGCCCTGACGGGCCGTAAGGGTGACGCCCACCGTGACCGCGGCCGACGCCACCAGGCCCGCCGCGAGCACCGCCCAGCGCCCCGCGAAGGTGCACGCGAGCACCAGCACCGACGACACCGGCAGCACCAGCTGCTGCGCCAGGCCGCGCTTCTGGTGCCGGGAATGGATCAGCCAGACGGTGAACATGAACAGCGCGGCCGGCACCGTGACACACGCGGCGGCCGCCGCCGTCGACAGGTGCGCCTTGCCGAACGCCTGCGCCACCGCGATCTCGATGCCCGCCCCGACCGCGGCCGCCGACCCGAACACCGGGTAGTGCCCGTAGCCCCACACGAACGCCTGGCGGTTCGAGCGCAGATGGAGGTGGATGGGCACCGCGAAGTAGATCCAGTACGCGCAGAAGACCACCAGCAGCCCGCCGGCCGCGATCGGCAGCAGACGGCCCAGCTCCTCGTGCGCGTCCAGCGCCGCCTGCACCGCGACGGTGGCCGCGGCGACCGTCTCGCCCAGCACGATGATGGTGAACAGGCCGTAGCGCTCGGCGATGTGGTGCGGATGCCAGGTCGTCTGCCGGGCCCGCTCCGCCAGCGCCGGAACGGCCAGTTCCAGCAGGCCCACGACGAGGAACACCCACGGGACGTCCTGGCGCGGCAGGACGAGCAGTCCCAGCCAGCCGACCTGGCACACCGTCACCCCCAGGGCGTAGCGCAGCGCGGTCCGCCGCTCGGCGCCCGCGCTGCCCAGGGCCGCCCGCAGCCACTGGGTGACCATGGCCAGCCGCATCACCAGGAAGCCGAACCAGATGACGGTGAAGTCGCTGCTGGCGAACGCCCGCGGCACGCCGGCCGCCAGGATCAGCACGCCCGCCATCTGGACCAGCGTCACCACGCGGTAGAGCGGATCGTCGGTGTCGTACGCCGACGAGAACCAGCTGAAGTTCATCCACGCCCACCAGACGGCGAAGAAGAGCATCAGATAGCCCGACACGCCGTGCCCCCAGTGGCCCTCGGCCAGCGCATGCGCCAACTGGCGGCCGGCCTGCGCGACCGCCACGACGAAACACAGGTCGAAGAAGAGCTCCAGCGGGGTGGCGGCGCGGTGCGCCTCGTCGCGGTGGCGGGCACGCATGCGGACCGGCACGTCGGCTCCTCTCGTCGGCCGGGGCCCGCCGGCCGGGAAGGCACGTCGGCCGGGGCGGACGTGATCAGTAGAGCGCGGGCGGCTGATGCCGACCATGAGGGGCGCACGGCGTGTCGCGCGGCATCCGGGGGCGCGGCGCGGCGGTCACTCGGCGACGGCCTCCACGATCGACGGGAACGCCCCGGTCGGCAGCACCCGCGTCAGCCGGAACCCGCCCGCCGACAGCAGCGTCGCGAACTCCTCCGCGGTCCGCTCCCGCCCGTCGAGGACCGCCATCATCGCCACGTCGAGGGTCTTGCCGAAGTGCGGGGCGTTGCCCGGCGGCAGCACGCAGTCGACGACCAGCAGCCGGCTGCCGGGCGCGGTCGCCGCACGGCAGGCCCGCAGGATCCGCCGGCAGTGGTCGTCCGGCCAGTCGTGCAGCACGTGCTTGAGGACGTACACGTCCCCGCCCTCGGGCACGGCCGCGAAGAAATCGCCCTCCTGGGTGCGCCAGCGGCCCTTCAACTCGTCGCCGTCCAGGAGGTGGTGGGCCAGCGGCGGCGCCTGGTCGAAGAGCACCCCGGTCAGCTGCGGACGGCGGCGCAGCACGGCACGCAGCAGCCCGCCGCGGCCGCCGCCGACGTCCACGACCGTGCCGGTCTCGGGGAACGGGTAGGCGCCGGCCACCGCCTCGTCCACCGGCGCGGACAGCGACGCCATCCCGTCGTCGAACAGCTGCCGGGTGGCCGGGTGGGCCCCCAGGTGCTCGAAGAACGGGGCGCCGGAGAGCCGCTCGAAGGACGCGCCGCCGTGCCGTACCGCCTCCGGCATTCCGGCCGAGGTCCGCAGGAACAGCTCGTCGGTGGCCATCAGCACGGCGGTGTGCAGGGAATCGGGAACGTCGGTACGGAGCGGCCGGGCGGCCGGGGTGAGCTGGTAGGCGCCGGTGGCGTCCTCGTGGAAGATGCCCCGGGCGGCCAGGTAGCGCAGCACCCGGCGCAGGTGCGGGGCGTGGGTGCCGGTGGCGGTGGCGAGCTGCTCGACGGTGCGCGGGCCGCCGGCGAGGTGGTCGGCGAGGCGGTGCTGGGCCGCGGTGCGCAGCGCCGCGGAGAAGAGGTGGCCCATGGCGAGGTCCATCAGGTGGGCCGCGAGGTCCTGGGGCGCGCCGGTCGGTCGCTGGGATGAGGTGGCCAACGTCAGCCTCCGGTCGGCTCGGCCTGCGGATCGACGGTCGCAGGCGGGTGATCCACGGTTGCAGCAGCGGGCGGTGGTGTCACGAAGACCGGGATGACCAACCGCTAAGTCCGGCCAGGGCAGCGGGTGTCCGGGGTGGCTGGCCGACGCTCGATGGCGGGCGGCGGTTCATGGTCGAATGCGTGTATGCGCGACAGCGACAGCGACACGACCGGAAAGACCGATACGACAGTACGGACCGACGGGGCGGAAGCGGCCGCCCCCGCCGCCGTCCTCGCCGGCCTCGACGACCGCCTCCCGGACCTCGAAGCGCTCTACAAGGACCTGCACCGCCACCCCGAACTCGGCTACCAGGAGACCCGCACCGCCGCCGAGGTCGCCCGCCGGCTGACCGGCCACGGCTACGACGTCACCACCGGCATCGCCAAAACCGGCGTCGCCGGAGTGCTGCGCAACGGCCCCGGCCCGGTCGTGCTGCTGCGCGCCGACATGGACGCGCTGCCGGTCACCGAGGACACCGGCCTCGACTACGCCTCCACCGTCCCCGGCCGGATGCACGCCTGCGGCCACGACGTGCACGTCACCTGCCTGCTGGGCGCCGCCGACCTGCTCGCCGCGGGCCGCGCGCACTGGTCCGGCACCCTCGTCGTCCTCTTCCAGCCCGCCGAGGAGGTCGGCAGCGGCGCCCGCGCGATGATCGAGGCCGGGCTCTACAGCGAGGGCCTGGTCCCCACCCCCGACGTGGTGCTGGCGCAGCACGTCGCCCCGTTCGGCGCCGGGCTCATCGCGTACTGCCCCGGCGCCTGCATGGCCGCCGCCGACAGCCTGGAGATCACCTTCCACGGCACCGGCGGCCACGGATCCCGGCCCGAGACCACCATCGACCCCATCCTGATGGCGGCCTCCTTCGTCCAGCGCGTCCAGGCCGTGGTGGCCCGCGAGGTCGCGCCCAAGGACCGGGCCGTGGTCACCGTCGGCTCCTTCCACGCCGGCGACACCGCCAACGTCATCCCCGACCGCGCCGTCGTACGGCTGAGCGTCCGCACCTTCGACGAGGCGGTACGCACCGCCGTCCTGGCCGCCATCGAACGGATCGCCCGCGCCGAGGCCGCCGCCTCCGGTGCCGACCGGGACCCGGAGGTCACCACCCTCGACACCTTCCCGGTCACCGTCAACGACACCGGCGTGCTGGCCCAGGTCAACCAGGACTTCACCCAACTCTTCGGCGAACAGCGGCTGTTCGCCTACGAACCGGCGACCGGCAGCGAGGACGCCGGGCTGCTGGCGACCGCGGCCGGTGCGCCCCTCTACTACTGGTGGCTGGGCGGCTGGGACCCCGACGCCTTCCGGACCGCGCTGGCCGCCGGCCGGCTGGCCCAGGACATCCCCTCCAACCACTCGCCGCACTTCGCCCCGGTCCTCCGGCCCACCCTCACCATGGGCGTCGAGGCGCTGACGGCGGCGGCCCTCAATCAGCTGGGGGAACCGGCGGCCGGCTGAGGCGGCCGCGCGGGGGCGGCTTCGGGGACGTTGACCTTGTCCCTGGGGGAAGCCCCAGAGTCGGTCGTGCCGGGCGACGGGCCCGGCACGAGGAGGACGGCCGGGAGCCGTGGAGGTGAGCGGCGTGCAGCCGTGGGAGGTGAGCGGCGTGGAGCCGTGGGAGAAGGACGGCGGCGAGCTGCTGACCATCGGCGCGTTCGCCCGCGCCTCCCGGCTCTCGCCGAAGGCCCTGCGCCTCTACGACGAGCTCGGTCTGCTGACCCCGGCCCGGGTCGACCCGCACAGCGGCTACCGGCACTACGCCCCGGCCCAGCTGGAACGGGCCCGGCTCGTCGCCTGGCTGCGCCGGCTCGGCATGCCGCTGGCCCGCATCCGTGAGGTGTGCGGGCTGGCACCGGCCGCGGCGGCCGAGGCGGTCGCCGCGTACTGGGCGCAGGTCGAGGCCGACACGGCAGCCCGCCGCGACCTGGCCGCCTTCCTCGTGGACCAGCTCTCCAGGAAGGACCCCACCACCATGGCCGCTTCCCGTATACCGCTGACCCTGCGCTCCGCCGCCCGAACCGACCGCGGCCTGGTCCGGCCGGCCAACCAGGACGCCGCCTACGCGGGCCACCGGCTGCTGGCCGTCGCCGACGGCTACGGCCCCGACGGCGCCGCGGCCGCCACCACGGCCCTCGACGCCCTCCGGCACCTCGACGCCGACGACCGGCCCGGCCTGAGCCCGGAGGACCTGTCGACCGCGCTGGAGGAGGCGGCCGGGCGCGCCCACCAGGCCCTCCGGGACGCGCCGTTGGCCACGTCCACGGGCACCCGGGAAGCCACTGGCGGCCCCGGGACCACCGGGACCACGCTCACCGCGCTCCTCCACCACGACGGGCAGCTCGGACTGCTGCACATCGGTGACTCCCGCGCCTACGTCCTGCGGGACACCGGCCTCATCCGCCTCACCCACGACCACAGCTTCGTCCAGTCCCTCATCGACGAGGGCCGCCTCACCCCCGACGAGGCCCCCGCCCACCCCCAGCGCGCCCTGCTCCTGCGCTCCCTCGACCCGACCACCGCATGCGCCCCCGACGTGACGCTCCTGGAGGTCCGCCCCGGCGAGCGGTACCTGCTCTGCACCGACGGCCTGACCGGCGTGGTCCCGCCGGAGACGCTCCAGCGGGTCCTCGCCACGGCCCCCGGCCCCGCCGAGGCCGTGACGGAGCTGATCGCCCTGGCCCACGAGGCGGGCGCGCCCGACAACGTGGGGTGCGTGGTGGCGGACGTGCGGGCGGCGGGGCCGGCGGAGGCCGCGGCGGCGTAGGAACGCCAAGGCGGTTGCTACGCCAGGCCCTTGAGCATGCCCTTGAAGTAGAGCTGCGGCAGGCCGTAGCGCTTGAGGAACCACATGTCGGTCCGCTCCCGCGTCGTGTCGAGGAAGGGGAACGAGGGGGCGGGCCGCAGGTCGTAGTCGAATTCGGCGAGCAGCATCTTGTGCCGGGCGGTGACCAGCGGGCAGGAGGTGTAGCCGTCGTAGCGGGCGGTGGCCGGGCGGCCGCGCAGGCTCGCGAGGAGGTTGGCGACCACGACCGGGGCCTGCTTGCGGACGGCCGCGCCCGTCTTGGAGGTGGGCAGCGCCGCCACGTCCCCCAGCGCGAAGACCGTGGGGAAATCGGGGTGTTGGAGGGTTTCGCGGTCGGCCTTGACGTACCCCTGGGGGGAGTCGGGGTCGGCCAGCGGGCCGTCGGCCAGCCACTCGGGGGCCCGCTGCGGCGGCACCGCGTGCAGCAGGTCGTAGCGGACCGTCTCCGTGGCGCCGGTGGTGTGATCGGTGATCACCGCCTCGCGCGCCGCACCGTCCAGGCGGGTCATCTCGGAACTCAGCCGCACCTCGATGCCGTAGCGCCGGGCCGTCTCGGTCAGCGCCCGCGAGAAGACCGGTACCTTGAACATCGCCGGTTCGGGCAGCACCAGGATCGTGCGGATGTTGCCGAGGACGCCGCGCTTGCGCCAGTAGTCGGCCGCCAGGTACGCGATCTTCTGCGGTGCGCCGCCGCACTTCACCGGCCCCGACGGCATGGTGAACAGCGCGGTCCCCCGCCGCGTCCGACGGATCAGGTCCCAGGTGAGCGGGCGAGGTCGGGGCGGTAGTTGCTGCTCACCCCGCCGTGGCCGAGGGCGGCGGCCAGCCCCGGCACGCCGTCCCAGTCGAGGTGCAGACCGGGGGCGAGGACCAGCCGCCCGTAGGAGAGCACCCGGCCGGAGGCGGTGGTGACCGTACGGGCCACCGGGTCCACGCCGGTGGCCCGCTCCCGCAGCCAGCGCACGCCGGGCGGTATCAGTTCCGCCTCGGTGCGCAGGGAGGAACGCAACGGCGCCTGCCCGCCGCCGACGAGGGTCCACAGCGGCTGGTACCAGTGCGTCTCGGACGGCTCCAGCAGGGCGATGTCCGTGACCCCGGCCCGGCGTAACCGGGCGGCGACGGTGATGCCTGCGGTTCCGCCGCCGACGACGATGACTTGGTGGCGGGAGGGGGCGGGGGACATACGGGTTCCTCCTACGGGGGTGGTGAGGGCGTTGTTGTTCGTGTGGTTCGTGTGGTGCGTGGTCACGGGGGCCACAGGCGGGGGACGGCGGCCGCCGCCGTGGTGAGGGCGAGCAGCGTGACGAGGGCGGCGAAGGCGGTGGTCAGGACCTGTGCGGGCAGCCGGGTGGTCAGCCGGTTGCCGAGGTGACTGCCGAGCGCCGCGCAGGCCGCGAAGCCGGCCAGCAGCGGCCAGTCCAGGTGGCCGGTGCCGGCCCGGGTCGCCAGCGCCGTAACCGAGTTGAGGAGGATGACCAGCAGCGACGTGCCGATCGCGATCGGCATCTCCAGGCCCAGGACGAGGGTGAGGGCCGGGACGACGACGAAGCCGCCGCCGACCCCGAAGAACCCGGTGAGCAGGCCGACGGCGGAGGCGGTCACGGCGACCCGGCCGGAGCGGAGGGCGGGGTGCGGAGCGGGGGAGCGGTCCGGGCGGGGCGTGCGTAATCGGGCCGACCGGGGAGGCCGGGGGGACCGTGCCGCGCGCCGCTCGCTCCGGCCCCGTAACAGCAGCAGCGCCGCGACGACGAGCATCAGCCCGGCGAACGCCGCCATCAGGACGGCGGGAGGCACCGCCGCGCTCCAACGGGAGCCGAGGTAGCTGCCGGCCGTCCCCAGGGCGCCGAAGGTGACACCGGCCGCCCACCGGACCCGGCCCGCGCGGGCGTGGCACAGCAGCCCGGTCACCGCGCCGACCGTGACGACGACCAGTGCGCCCGCGGTCGCCTCGTGCGGCGACTGGCCCAGCACGTACACCAGCACCGGCACGGCGAGCACCGAACCGCCGCCGCCGAGCGCCCCCAGCAGCAGACCGATCAGCAGCCCGCACGGCAGCGCCGCGGCGGCTATGAGGACGGACACGCTAGGCGGACGGACACGAGGACGGATGCGGGACGAAGCCGAGGGGTCCGCGGCGTGCGGGGCGGCGGACGGGTGTGCCGCGCGCGGGGCCAGCGCCACGGCCGGACTGTCGTCCGACCACTCCGCGACGAACGTGAACCGGTCACCGCGGACCACCGTTTCGCGCCATTCCACCGGCCGTTCCCCGGACCGCCCCAGCCGCTCGATCGCGAACGCCGGCTCCCGGTCCGCCAGCCCCAGCAGCCACGCCTGCCGGATGTCCGGCAGGAACGGTTGGATCCGCTCCCGGCCTCCGGTGACCTTCACGGCACAGCGCCGCGACAGCTCGCCGTAGAGCGAGGTGTGCCCGAAGTCCGCCTCCAGCAGGGGCTCGGCGAACTCGGCGGGCAGGTACGCGGTGTCGTGGGCGAGCGGTTCGCCGTCCGCGAGCCGCAGCCGCTCCAGCACGACCAGCGGCGCGTCCGGTACCAGCCCCAGATGCCCGGCGATCGTTCCGTCCGCGGTCCGCTCCAGGCGCAGCACCTCACTGCGCTGCTCCACGCCCTGCCCCTCCAGCTCCCGGAAGAGGCTGTAGAGCGAGCCGAGCGGCTGCTGTATGCGGCGGGTGTCCAGGCGGCTGGCGCGCCCCCGTTCGGCGATCACCAGCCCGTCGGCGCGCAGCTTGCGCAGCGCCTCGCGGACGGTGTGCCGGCTGACCTCGTACTCGGCGGTGAGCCGGTGCTCGGCGGGGAACTCCTCGGTGAACGCGCCGGCGTCCATCCGACGGCGCAGATCGGTGAGGAGCTGCGCCCAGAGGGGGAGCGGCGAGCGCCGGTCCAGGGGGCGCGGGGCGTGCGCGCCGGGGCGGCGTGTGCGTCGTGAGCGCCGTACGCACCGTGCCCCCGGTGCGGAGGGTCTGCCGGCTCGGTCGACATGTGCGGGATACCCCTCCGCGGCCTGGGGGACGGATCGGCTGATGCAAGGTCAGGTCGGGGCGTCCGCACCGGAACCCGGCTTGTCGCCCGCCAACCCGGCTCCCTAATGTACGTACATCCGTGCATCCGCACAACGCATCGTCCTGCCCGCCCGAGCGGACCTCAGCCGCCGCCCGGGGCGCCCACCCCCTGGAGGCCGACCGTGCACTTCGCGCAGTACTACC
Organism: Streptomyces endophytica; assembly: GCF_026153355.1. Lineage (GTDB taxonomy): Bacteria > Actinomycetota > Actinomycetes > Streptomycetales > Streptomycetaceae > Streptomyces > Streptomyces endophytica. Next base: position 2,682,738 of record NZ_CP110636.1, read on the forward strand.
TCGACTGCCTGTCCCAGGCGTCGTACCTGATCGGCGACGAAACCACCGGACGCGCCGTCCTCGTCGACCCGCGCCGCGACATCGACGACTACCTCCAGGACGCGGCCGCCGCCGGCCTGCGCATCGAGCTCGTCATCGAGACGCATGTGCACGCCGACTTCCTCTCCGGCCACCTCGAACTCGCCCGCGCCACCGGCGCCACCATCGCCTTCGGAGAGGCCGCCCGAACCGGCTTCCCCATACGGCGGTTACGGGACGGCGAGCGGATCTTCCTGGGGGAGGAGGGGGGCGACCATCAGGGCGGAAGCAGCGGCGGCGTCACCCTGACCGTGCTGGCCACCCCCGGCCACACCCTGGAGTCCCTCTGCCTGGTCGTCCACGAACACCCCGACGACCCCGTGCCGTTCGGCGTGCTCACCGGCGACACCCTGTTCGTCGGCGACGTCGGCCGCCCCGACCTGCTCTCCGCCGCCGGCCACTCCCCGCACGACATGGCCGTACGCCTGCACCACTCCCTGCACACCAAACTCCTGACGCTCCCGGACGCGACCCGGGTCTTTCCCGCCCACGGCGCCGGATCGGCCTGCGGCCGGAGCCTGTCCACCGAGACCAGCTCCACCATCGGGACCAGCGCCGCCTCAACTACGCCCTGCAGCCCATGCCGGTGGCCGAATTCGTACGGCTCGTCACCGCCGGACAACCCGCCACGCCCGGCTACTTCGCCCACGACGCCGCCCTCAACCGGGACGGGCACCCGCTCCTGGACGCCGACGAACCGCCCGCCCTCACCCTGGAGGAGGCGCTCGCCGCCCGCGACCAGCAGGGCGCCGTGCTGCTGGACTGCCGCCCGCTGGCCTCCTACACCCGGGCGCACCTGAAGGGTTCGCTGCACACGAGCCTGGACACGCGGTTCGCGGAGTACGCGGGCAGCGTGGTCGCCCCGGGCACCCCGATCGTGCTGCTCGCCGACCCGGGGAAGGAACGCGAGGCCCGTCTGCGCCTCGCCCGCATCGGCTACGACCACGTCCTCGGCCATCTCCCCGATCCGGCCGCCGTATTGGACCGGGAACCCGCACTGGTCCGCCGTAGCCACCGGGTCGGTCCTGAGGAACTCCTCCAGGTGGGCGGGGAGTTGAACGGTGGGGGTGTCGGCGGAGTTATCGGCGGCGGTGTGAGCGCGGGCCGCTCTCCCCGTGCCCAGCTGGTCGACGTCCGCAATCCCGCCGAGTACGCGGCGGGAGCCGTCCCGGGCGCCCGCAGCATCCCGTTGGCCACCCTCCCGGACCGCATCACCGAACTGGACCCGGCCCGCCCGGTCGTCCTCTACTGCCGCAGCGGAAACCGCTCGGTGATCGCGGCGGCCCTCCTGGAGGCCCGCGGGTTCGGCGACGTGTGCGATGTGGCCGGGGGCTACGAGGCGCTGACCGGGTCCTGAGACGGGCGGACGGGTGCCGCGGGACGGCCCTTTCCGCTGGCCCGTCGAGCGGTCAGTGCCGCCGCCCCGGGCGCCGTACGGACGTGAGGACCGGCGCGAGGACCGGCGCGAGGACGGACGTGAGGACCGGCGCGAGTACCAGCGCTCCGGCCGCGAGCAGGCAGGCCGCGGCCGGGAGTGCCAGGGACGGCCCGCGCCGCCGCCGGCCGTGAGTCCGAGGCCCGCGGTGGCCGTCATCCAACGCGGAGTCAAGGCAAAGGAATCCAGCTGGACGCAGAAGGCGCCGTGGCGACGGCCGCCAGCGCCCAGCGGGCCCGGCGGCGGTGCGACGCGGGGGAAGAAGAGAGGGGCGTGGGGGTGGGCGTGGGTGCGGGCGTGGGTGTGGGCGTCGGCGTGGACATGGGAAGGGACGGACCACCTCTCACCACGTGCTGCGTGCGACGTGCGGCAGGGAACGGAAAACGGAAGCCGAGAGGAGGATGGAGTGCACCGGAAGTGGGCAGGAGGCATGACGTCGGAGCGCATGACGTCAGAGGGCGGGCGAGCTGCCGGAGTGCGTGAAGGGGCGGGCGCGGAGCCCCGTACAGCGGACGTTCAGCGATCGTTGATCGGTGATCTCCATGCTGATCCGCATGTTGCGCCGTGTGATCACCAAGCATGCAGAGCCCGCCGGGGAAATACAAGAGCCCGATTCCTCGCGGATCGCCCTCACCTGGAGCGGGGAACCGGGCCGCCTGGAAGAGCTCACCCACGGCATGCTCCTGGACCAGGCCGAACGCGCCGCCCGCGCGCTCACCCGCCTCGGGGTCCAGGCCGGTGACCGGGTCGCGGTGCACCTGCCGCTGGTGCCGGAATCCGTCATCGCCACCCTCGCCTGCGGTCGGCTGGAGGCGATTCGGACGACCCTGCCGGTCTCCCTGACGGTGCCCGAACTCGTGGCGCGTACGCGGGAGTCGTCGGCGCGCGTGGTGATCACGGCGGACGCGGCGTTCTGGGACGGGGCGGTACGGCCGGTGAAGCCGCTGCTCGACCACGCACTGGCGCGCGCCGCCGCGGCGGGGGGTGCGTCCGTGCAGAAGGTCCTGGTGGTCAACCGCTGCTCCCGCCCGGTGTCCTGGAAGCCGAACCGCGACCTGTGGTGGCACGAGGCCCTGGAGGGACGGGCACCCGCCTGCCGGTAGGGGAGCGCTCCGCGCTCTCGCGTGTACGTCACCCGCTGAGGCAAATTCACCCACTGAGGCCATAAAACGGGCGAACTGCCCCATACCTGCTTAGCGTGGGCCTCGTGCCCCAGCCCCCAGCCGCCCCACCCCGCCCTGCTGCCACCCCGGACGGGACCGAGGCAGACGACGCAACCGGGGCGGACGGCGCAACCGGGGCGGTCGACGCGGCCAGGGCGGACGAAGCAACCGGGACGGGTGGCGTAACCAGGACGGATAACCCAGCCGGGACGGATCACGCAACCGGCACGCCGGCGGCCACCGGGCGGACCAGGCCAACGGCGACCGTTCGCGCCCCAGTCGTGGCCTCCGCCGTCGTGCTGCTCCTCGTCCTCGCCATCGTCCCGGGCAGCCGCATGCTCCGGGACTTCGACTCGGCGCTGCTCCCGTACGCCGCCGGCACCGTCTTCCTCGCCTTCGGCACCGCCCACCGCTGCACCGTCTGGGTCCGCGAACCGCCCGCCCGCCGACTGCTCCGGCAGGGCCTGCACGCCCTCTCCTCCCGCGCGAATTTCCGCACAGCGCCCACCGCGCTGCCCCGGCCGGCCGCCGTCTCCCTGGGCTTCCAGAAATTCCTCGGCGCCCGTAGCACCGCCCGTAGCACCGCCTGCCGGGCCGCGCACCAACTCGCCTTCCGGGGCCGCCTGCTCGCCGCGCTGACCACCTTCCCGCTCACCGGGGGATGGTTCACCTCCACCGCGTCGCCTGGCGCGGGGTCGGGCTACGGGATGCGGCTCTGGGGTCTGCAAATCCTGGACTCGTCTTCCTCCGGCGCCGTCGGCCGGGCCATGTTCCACGGCCTCGGTCTCGCCGCCGTTCTCGTCATCCCGGGCGCCGGTTGTTTCCTGAGGCGCCGCCTACGGGACCGAACGGCCGCCACCGGCCGGCGATTCGCGAGACCGCCTGGTGGTGCGCAGCCTTCCTGACGGTCTTCTTCCTCGCCGTCCGCACCCTCTGGTCCGTCGACAAGACCGACCGCTGACCCATCCCGCTACCTCGGAAAGGTGACCGATCCCCATGCCCTCCGCATCCGCTCGCCACCCCCTTCCCGGCAGCACCGACCGCACCCGTCCGCACAAACGCAGCCACGCCTCACAGAGCCCGCCGACCAGACCCGACGGCGGCCGGCGCCCGCGCCCCATACCCACCCACGACAAGGGTCACTAGAAAACGGCGCGCCGCCCGGGAGGCACCGGGGCGCCCCTGGCGGGGATGTTCGCGAGTCCGGCAGACACCCGCTGGCCGGCAGACACCCGCTGGCCGGCGGACGCCCGCCAGTCCGGGAGCCATCCGCCAGGCTCAAGCGGGGGTTGAAGATTTCCGCTTATCGGCCCTGAGTTGACGGGCGGAAGGGAGGAAAAGTCTCCGGGATCGCTTCAACGAAACACTTGCAGATATGACTGTTCGAGACATCGAACCGCCCGTGGCGGAGCCTGACGTCGCGACCCGAGACCACACGGCAGGACCGGCCTCCGCACAGCGGCGGTGGTGGACGCTGTGGGCGGTGAGCGCGGCCCAGCTCCTCGTGGTGCTGGACGGGACGATCGTGAACATCGCGCTGCCCTCCGCCCAGAGCGCGCTGGGCATGTCCGACGCGAGCCGGCAATGGGCGATCACCGCGTACGCCCTGGCCTTCGGCGGACTGCTGTTGATCGGCGGCAGAATCAGCGGGTCGCTCGGCCACCGGCGCACGTTCATCATCGGCCTGGCCGGCTTCGCCGCCTCGTCCGCGCTCGGCGGGGCCGCCGTGAATCCCGAAATGCTCTTCGGCGCGCGGGCCCTTCAGGGCGCCTTCGCCGCCGCGCTCGCACCCGCGGGATTGTCCTTGCTGACCACGACGTTCACCGAGCCGCGCGAACGCGGCCGGGCGTTCGGGGTGTTCGCCGCGGTCGGTGCGGCCGGATCGGCCCTCGGTCTGGTCACGGGGGGACTGCTCACCGAGTACGCCAGCTGGCGCTGGTGCCTGTACATCAACGTCCCCGTCGCCCTGATCGCCGTGCTCGGCACGACGTTCGTGCCACCGGACCGCCCCCTCCGCGGCGGCGGCCGGCTCGACATCCCGGGCGCATTGCTCAGCGCCGCGGGCTTCGCCGCCGTGGCCTATGCCTTCGACGAAGCCGAACCGCTCGGCTGGGATTCCCCGCGGGTGCTGGCCCGATGGCTGCTGGCGTCCTCTTGCTGGCCGGGTTCGCTGTCGTCGAGGTCCGCGCCTCCCGCCCGTTGCTGCCGATGCGTCTCCTCCTGCACCGCGCGCGTGCGGGTGCGTTCCTCTCGATCACCCTGATGTTCGTCGCGATGTTCGGCTTCTACCTGTTCATGAGCTACTACACGCAGACCGTCCTCGGCTACTCACCGGTCCAGGCCGGCCTGACGCTGATCATCAACGCCCTGGCCGCGCTGCTCGGTTCCACCTTCATCGCCGGGAAGCTGCACGGACGCGTCGTGCCTGCGGCGTTGATCCTGGCGGGTCTGATCGCCGCGGCCGTCGGCATGCTGATCCTGACCCGTTTGACGCCGCAGAGCACGGACGTCCTGCCGCTGCACCTGGTGCCCGCCCTGGTACTGACCGGCATCGGCCTCGGCTGCGTCATCCCCCCGACCGCCGGCCTGGCCACCGCGGGCGTGACCGGGCACGACATCGGAGCCGCATCGGCCGCCTACAACGCCTCTCAGCAACTCGGAGCAGCACTCGGGACCGCACTGCTCAACACCATCGCGGCCGGCACCACCGCCACCTATCTGGCGTCGGCCCGCCATGCCACGTCGACCGCGGCCTCCGTGCACGGCTACACCACCGCCCTGACCGTCGGCTTCGGCATCCTCCTCGTCGCCGCGTGCGTCACCGCGCCGCTGATCGTGACCCGCACCGCACGAGGAACCAGGAGGCGAGGGCCGGACGAGCGGTCATGAGCGGCAGTCGACGGCGTGGCCTCGGTCGGGCCGCCCGTACTCTGGAGGGGTGAGCACCACCCCTGATTTCGAGCCGGACGCCGAGCCCCAGGCCGATCCTGCCCCAAGTCCGCCGCGGCGCTGATCTTCGACGACCCGCTGAACCAGCAGTCCTCGGACGACACCGACAGGGGCTGGGGCGAACGGCCGGCCGGTGGAGACAGCGCCACCGACCTCGCCCGTTTCCTCGACGAGAAGCCACCGCACCACCTCTGAGATCCACGAGATCCCGGGGGTCTGGGCGACATCCCGGGAGTCTCGGCGAAATCCCGATGGCATCGGCGAAGTCCCGATGGTCTCGGCGTCTCGGGGCCCCGGAGGTTTCGGAAGTCCCGGAGAGCTCGAAGATCTCGGAGAGCTCGGAGATCTCCGGGGCGGCCGCCGGGCGCGGCCGCCTCCGACCTGCTAGTCCTGCGTCTTCTGCGCGCCGATCGTGCCGGAGGTGGAGAAGGGCACGGCGGGAGAGGCGGCGCGCTGGGCGACGAGGGCGTCGCGGATCTCGGTGAGCAGCTCGACCTCGGTCAGGGCCAGCGGGGTGTCGTCGACCGGCTTCCTGGCCGCCTGGCGCTCCTTCCACTTGTTCATCGGAAGGATCATGAGGAAGTAGACGACCCCGGCGGTGATCAGGAAGGTCAGCGCGGAGCTGAGCACCGAGCCCCAGAGGATGTAGATCCCGTCGGTGAACGCGCCCGTCTTCTTGTCCGTGTGGCAGGTGGTGAGGCACGCCTTGTAGTTGTCGAGGTTCTGCGAACCCAGGGCGCCGACGATCGGGTTGATCACGCCCTTGACCACGGCGTTGACGATGTTGGTGAAGGCAGCACCGACAACGACCGCGACCGCGAGTTCGATGACGTTGCCCCGCATCAGGAAATCCTTGAATCCCTGCAGGACGCCCTTGCTCTCGCTCACCTGACAGCCTCTTTCCACGCTCACGACGTTCACCATGGACGGTGCACGAACAAACGGTGCACGAACAATCAGCACCGCAACTTACGGCAGGGCACGGCGGAGATGTCCAGCCGGGCAACACCGACCAGTGATCGAACCGGCGATCACGCCCGCGATCACACCGGCGATCGGCCAGTGCGTCTGTGCGGGTCCGGCGGACGGGTTTCGTGGGGTGGACCGGTCCGACAGCCCCGGTGAGAGCGGCGCGCCACCGTTGGCGCGGCCGGCCCCGGCCCCCCCGCGGCAGATGCCCCGCCACTCGCAGCAGTCTCCCGGCCGGTGTGCGGAGAAGCCACTCGATCTTGCGGCACCGCTACGGCCCTCCCAGGGCCGCCGCCGGCGGGCAGCCCGTCGCGGGTAAGGCTCGTACGGCTCCGTACGAGGCCGCCCCGGCCAGTGCTGCGGCGGCCATCGCGAGCCCGGCGATCAGCATCCGGCGCGTCCCGGTCCGCCCCCATCCGCGTCTGCCGCCGCCGGCTCGTACCGGTGGAAAGTGGGGCACTTCACACCGCGGGGGAGTGGGGAGGGGCGGCGATGAGGGATCAGACGAGAGGTCGGGCGAGAGAGCAGACGAGGGATCGGACAAGGGATCAGGGGAGGGAACGGGGGAGGGCGAGGCGAGGGGGGTGGACGGGGGGTACGACCTGGTGGTCGGCGGGAGGTAAGGCGTCGTGGGCATGGTGGCACCGCCTGGGTGAGGGGCTCGTCGGCGACCAGGAGGTCGGACGGGCCTCGGTGGAATCGGCGAGCACCACCGTGCCGTATCGCGCCCGCGCCCGCTGTGGCCTGTGGAGAAGCTCCGGGATGTGGACAACTTCGCCGCTCGGGTGGGGGACGAGCGGGCAGGAGAGGGCGGCCCGGAGTGGGGGAGAGGTGGCGGGCCCGGGTCCGGTCCCCGGCCCGCCAGGGCCTTACGGCAGTTCGATGCCCAGGTCCCAGCCCGCGTGGGCGTCGGCGCAGGGGCAGGCGCGGTCGGTGGTCTCGGGCAGGGCGGCGACCGCGTCGAAGAGGACCTCGCGGAGCCGGCCGACGTTCTGGGCGAAGACCTGGAGGACTTCCTCGTGGGAGACGCCGTGGCCGGTCTCGGTGCCCGCGTCCAGGTCGGTGACCAGGGTCAACGAGGTGTAGCAGAGGCTCAGTTCGCGGGCCAGGACGGCTTCGGGTGGCCGGTCATGCCGACCACCGACCAGCCCTGGGCGGCGTGCCAGCGCGATTCGGCGCGGGTCGAGAAGCGCGGGCCCTCGATGACGACGAGCGTCCCGCCGTCGACCGGTTCCCACGCGCGGCCGCGGGCGGCCGCGAGGGCGGCCTGGCGGCCGGCGGGGCAGTAGGGGTCGGCGAACGTCAGGTGGACGACGTTGGGGACGCTCCCTCCGGGCAGCGGCTCGCCGTCGAAGTAGGTCTGGACGCGGGCCTTGGTGCGGTCCACGAGCTGGTCGGGGACCAGCAGTGTGCCGGGGCCGTATTCGGGGCGCAGCCCGCCCACCGCGCACGGGCCGAGGACCTGCCGTACGCCGAGCGAGCGCAGCGCCCACAGGTTGGCGCGGTAGTTGATGCGGTGCGGCGGGAGGCGGTGGTCGCGGCCGTGCCGGGGGAGGAAGGCGACCTGGCGGCCGGCGATCTCGCCGAGGAACACCGAGTCGCTGGGGCGGCCGTAGGGGGTGTCGACCGTGACCTCGGTCACGTCGTCGAGGAAGGAGTAGAAGCCCGATCCACCGATTACGCCTATTTCCGCGTCAGCCATGGCGGTCACCTTAGCGGGGCCGGCCGGCACGAGGGCCGCCGCCCCGGAGGCGTACGTGGAGCGGGCCGGCATGGAGCGGGCCGGCATGGAGCGGGCCGGCATGCAGCGGGCCCCGCCGTCCGAAGACGGCGGGGCCCGAAGACGTCTGTGCCGCCGGCGCCGCCGGCCGGGCTCAGGCCGCGGAGCTGGTGCTCGACGCGCTGCCGGAGGACGACGTGGTGGCGGTGGACGACTTGCTGTCGGAACTGCTCGACGAGGAGCCGGCGGAGTCCGAGGACGACGTCGTGCTCGACGAGGAGGAGCTCTTCGCGGGGCTGCTGCTGGACGACGAGCCGCGGCTGTCGTTGCGGTAGAAGCCGGAGCCCTTGAAGACGATGCCGACCGCGGAGAACACCTTCTTGAGGCGTCCCTGGCAGCTCGGGCACTCCGTGAGCGCGTCGTCGGTGAACTTCTGCACCGCCTCAAGGCCCTCGCCGCACGCGGTGCACTGGTACTGGTAGGTCGGCACTTGACTTCCTCCTGGCACTCTCACTCGATGAGTGCTAACGACGCTCCATATTGCAGTATTCCGCCGCGTCAGTCCACTGCGACCGGGCAGACGGTGACCGACCCCACGTCCGGCGGAGGCCCGAGCCGGGGCGTGGAACCGGTCCGGAACGGACGGCTGCGGGCGTGCGCCGGCAACCGTCCGGGCGCCGTTCGTCAGGCGTTCGCCAGCTCCCGTTCGCGGTCCTCGGCCGCCGGGCCCGTCTCGGCCGCCGGGTCCGGCAGATCCGGGCCGGCCACCACGGACGAGGTGCGCGGCAGCAGGTGGGCGCGGAGGGCCAGCAGCACCACCAGGGCCAGGGCGGTGCCGGCCAGGGGGACCAGGAAGCCGCTGCTGGGGCCGAAGCGGTCGGTGAGCTGGCCGGCGGAGGTGGCGGCGACGGCCTGGCCCAGGGCGACCGCACCGGTCAGCCAGGTGAAGGCCTCGGTGCGGGCGGCGGCCGGGACCAGGGACTCGACCAGGGTGTAGCCGGTGATCAGCGCGGGGGCGATGCACAGGCCGACGACCAGGCCGACGGCGGCCAGCAGCGGTACCGCGGTCACCGCCCACAGCGGGGTGGTGGCCAGCGCCAGCAGCCCGTAGGCGACCAGCAGCCGGCGGCGCGGGCCGACCTTCCAGGCGAGGGTGCCGCAGACGATCCCGGCGAGCATGTTGCCGCCGGCGAAGATCCCGTAGAGCAGGCCGTTGATGCCGGGCTGGCCGATGGCCTGGGTGAACGCGGTCAGCGAGACCTGCATGCCGCCGAAGACGGCGCCGATGCCGAGGAACGCCACGATCAGGACGCGGACGCCGGGGACCGACAGGGCCGAGACGCGCGGCCGGTCGTCGGCCTGCGCTTGGTGGACGGGGGGCTGGGTGCGGCGCTGGGAGGCGAAGAGCAGACCGCCGGCCAGGGTCAGCGCGGCCTCGGCGATCAGGCCGGCGGCCGGGTGGAGGCCGGTGCACAGCGCGGTCGCCAGGACCGGGCCGACCACGAAGGTGAACTCGTCGGTCACCGACTCGAAGGCGGCCGCCGTCGGCATCAGCGGGCTGCCGCCGAGCCGGGACGCCCAGCGGGCCCGCACCATCGGGCCGACCTGCGGCGTCGAGGCGCCCGTGGGGACGGCCACGGCGAGCAGCGCCCACAGGGGGGCGTGCGCCAGGGCCAGGACGATCAGCGTCGCGACGCCGGCGGTGTGCACGAGGATGCCGGGGATCAGCACCGCGCGCTGGCCGAAGCGGTCGGCGAGCTTGCCGCTCTGCGGGGCGAACAGCGCCATCGAGACGCCGGTGGCGGCCGAGACCGCGCCGGCGGTGCCGTAGGAGCCGGTGGTGGACTGGACGAGCAGCACGATGCCGATCGTCAGCATCGCGAACGGCTGCCGGGCCAGGAAACCGGGAAGGAGGAAGGTCCACGCACCAGGGGTGCGCAGCAGTTGTCCGTAACCGGGACGGGATTGCTTGACCGCGGATGCCACGGCCGGGCCTTTCTGCCGCCTGGTAGCGCGTCGCCCGCGAGGTCGTCACAGGTACGCGCCGAGAGCTGTCCTCTCGCGCTGGACCGAGTGATACCGCGTGGTCCGCACCCCGAGAGGTGGCTGCAGATGGCAGGGGACCGCGGCCGCCGAGCGGTCGCGCCAGCTCTGCATCAGGCAGAGGTGGTTCGTCGTTGTTCCTTCTTCATTGTACAGGCCCGAGCGGGTGAGGCCCTGGGATTAGCCAGTGCTTCACCCGCTTTTCCTTGGGTTTCTTGGAGATGTCCGCCACATTGCGCCCCGACGGGCCCACGGCGGCTCAGTGGCGGCCGTGACCGTGCCGCCGCGGGGCGGCGCCGGTGCCCAGCCAGCCGGCCAGCTTGCCGCCCCGGGAGACCGCCTGCAACCGTCGCTCGGCCGCGTCGCGCACCGGGTCCGTGGCGACCACCAGCAGCTCGTCGCCGCGCCGCAGCACGGTCGTCGGCGAGGGCACGAAGCTGGAGCCGTCCCGGACGACGAGGGTGACCGCGGCGCCCGCCGGCATCCGCAGCTCGCCGACCTCGACGCCGTGCATCCGGGAGGCCGGTCCGATGGACGTGGACAGCAGATGGCCGCGCAGCCGCTCCAGCGGGGCGGACTCGATGCCCAGGTCGGCGGGCTCCTCGCCGTCGCCCAGCCGGAGGTGCCGGGCGAGCCAGGGCAGGGTCGGCCCCTGGATCAGGGTGTAGACCACGACCAGGACGAAGACGACGTTGAAGACGCCCTCGCTGCCGGGGACGGCGCCCACCATCGGGATGGTGGCCAGCACGATGGGGACCGCGCCGCGCAGCCCGGCCCACGACAGCAGGGTCTTCTCCTGCCAGGGCACCCGGAACGGCAGCAGCGAGACGAAGACCGACGTCGGGCGGGCGACGAGGGTGAGGATCATGCCGATGACCAGGGCCGGCACCACGTCGTCGAGGAGATTGTGCGGGGTGACCAGCAGGCCCAGCAGGACGAACATGCCGATCTGGCCGATCCAGCCGAGCCCCTCGGCGAAGCCGCGGGTGGCCGGGGCGTGCGGCAGTTTGGCGTTGCCGAGGATCATCGCGGCCAGATAGACGGCGAGGAAGCCCGAGCCGTGCGCCAGTGCGCCGGCGGCGTAGGCGGAGACCGCGATGGCCATGACGGCGATGGGGTAGAGGCCGGAGGCCGGCAGTGCCACGTGCCGCATGCAGTAGGCGCCGAGCCAGCCGATCGCCAGGCCGAGCGCGGCGCCGATCGCCAGCTCCAGGGCGATCTCGCCGAGCAGGACGTACCAGTGGTCGACCTCTCGCGAGGTGGAGAAGGCGACGACCAGGATGACCACCGGGGCGTCGTTGAACCCGGACTCCGCTTCGAGGACACCCGTCAGCCGGGCCGGCAGCGGCACGCTGCGCAGGACCGAGAAGACCGCCGCGGCGTCCGTGGACGAGACCACGGCGCCGATCAGCAGCGCCTGCCGCCAGCCGAGCCCGGCGAGGTAGTGCGCTCCGGCCGCGGTGACCCCCACGCTCACCGCGACGCCGACCGTCGACAGCATCGCCGCCTGGGGCAGGGCCGGCTTGATCTCTTTCCATTTGGTGCCCAGACCGCCCTCGGCGAGGATCACGACCAGCGCGGCATAGCCCAGGAGTTGGGTCAGCTGAGCGTCGTCGAAGACGACCCCGCCGAGGCCGTCCTGCCCCATGGCGATGCCTATCCCCAGGTAGATGAGCAGGCTGGGGAGCCCGCTGCGCGAGGAAAGCCGTACTGCGGCGACCGCGATGAGCAGCACGAGCGAGCAGAGCAGCAGGAGTTGGTTGAGGTGGTCGACAGTCAGGAGCTGGTCCTTCCTCGCACGGGTTCCGAAACGACGGTCCGGGGGTGGTCTTCGGGGGCTCTTTCCTTACCGTATCTAGTTACTGAGACTAACAATTTACCATTACTTGAAGGTTGGGGGTGCTGGCGGTGACTCCGCGTAGGGGTCGCCGAACCCGTGCGCCTATGGTTGCTCCAGCACTCCCACCCTGCCCCTCGAAGGACAGAGATGCCCGCCAACAAGTCCGGCCCAGTCCCCAGGAAGAAGAAGGGGCGGCGCGGCCGCCTCGTCGCCATCACGGTCGTGCTGCTGCTCGTGGCGGGCATCGGCTTCGGCGCGTACTGGGGAGTCAGCACCGTCCGAGCCTCGTTCCCGCAGACCACCGGCTCGCTCAAACTCCCGGGCCTGACCGACCCGGTGGACGTCGTCCGCGACGCCAACGGCATCCCGCAGATCTACGCCGACACCGACGAGGACCTCTTCCGCGCCCAGGGCTACGTCCAGGCCCAGGACCGCTTCTGGGAGATGGACGTCCGGCGCCACATGACCGCCGGCCGGCTGTCCGAGATGTTCGGCAAGAGCCAGGTCAAGACCGATGAGTTCCTGCGCACCCTGGGCTGGCACCGGGTGGCGCAGCAGGAGTACGACACCAAGCTCTCGCCCAGCACCAAGAAGTACCTCCAGGCGTACTCCGCCGGTGTCAACGCCTACCTCAAGGACCACGAGGGTTCCGCGCTCTCCCTGGAGTACGCGGCGCTGGACTTCGAGAACGACTACAAGCCGGAGAAGTGGACGCCGGCCGACTCGGTGGCCTGGCTCAAGGCGATGGCCTGGGACCTGCGCGGCAACATGCAGGAGGAGATCGACCGGTCCCTGATGACCAGCCGCTTCACCCAGCAGCAGATCAACGAGCTCTACCCGGCATACCCGTACCAGCGGAACAAGCCGATCGTGGACGGCGGCGCGGTCGACCCGGCCACCAAGAAGTTCACGCCCAAGGGCTCGGCCAACGCCACCCCGGCCGGCGGCGCCGTCACCGGACTGCGGTCCCAGCTGAGCTCGCTGTCCAAGACGGTGAACGAGGTCCCGGCGCTGCTCGGCCCCAACGGCAACGGCATCGGCTCCAACTCCTGGGTCGTCTCCGGCGCGCACACCCCCACCGGCAAGCCGCTGCTCGCCAACGACCCGCACCTGGCACCGCAGATGCCCTCGCTCTGGTACCAGATGGGCCTGCACTGCCGTAACACCGGCCCCAAGTGCGGCTACGACGTCTCCGGCTTCACCTTCTCCGGGATGCCCGGCGTCGTCATCGGCCACAACCAGGACATCTCCTGGGGCATGACCAACCTCGGCGCCGACGTCACCGACCTGTACCTGGAGAAGGTCAACGCCGACGGCTACCTCTTCGACGACAAGCAGCGGCCGTTCCTCGTGCGCAAGGAGACCATCAAGGTCGCCGGCGGCGGGAGCCACCAGATCACCGTCCGCTCCACCAGGAACGGACCGATCGTCTCCGACCGCGACGACGAGCTCGGCAACGTCGGCAAGGACGCCCCCGTGGGCAACGCCGCCCCGGACCGCGGCGACGGCTACGCCGTCTCGCTCCGCTGGACCGCGCTCGACCCCGGCCGTTCCATGGACGCCGTCTTCGAGCTCGACCGCGCCCACGACTGGACCGGCTTCCGCAAGGCCGCCGCGCACTTCGAGGTGCCCTCGCAGAACCTGATCTACGCCGACACCAAGGGCAACATCGGCTACCAGGCACCCGGCCGGATCCCGGTCCGCGGCAAGGGCGACGGCCACTTCGACGGCACCTACCCGGCGCCCGGCTGGGACTCCCGCTACCAGTGGAAGGGCTACATCCCGCAGTCCGCCCTGCCGTACGAGTACAACCCCGAGCGCGGCTACATCGTCACCGCCAACCAGGCCGTCACCGACGAGAAGTACCCGTACCTGATCACCAAGGACTGGGGCTACGGCTCCCGCAGCCAGCGGATCAACGACCTGATCCAGTCGAAGATCAAGGACGGCGGCAAGGTCTCCACCGACGACATGCAGGCCTTCCAGAAGGACAACAGCAGTGAGATCGCCCGGCTGCTGACGCCCTACCTGACGAAGATCGACATCAAGGACAAGTACGTCCGCGACGCCCAGCAGCTGCTGGAGGGCTGGGACTTCACCCAGGAGCCCGACTCCGCCGCGGCCGCCTACTTCAACGCCGTCTGGCGCAACACCCTCAAGCTCGCCTTCGGCAACAAGATGCCCAAGGAACTGCGCCCCGAGGGCCAGTGCCTCACCGTCCGCCCGGCCGACGAGACCGGCCCCGCCGACGAGAACGACAAGTACGTCCGCGAATGCGGCGAGCGGGCCGGCGACACCGCCCAGCCCGACGGCGGCGACCGCTGGTACGAGGTCGTCCGCAACATCCTCGACGACCCCGGCAACGCCTGGTGGAAGACCGAGGACCGGCCCGGCCGCCCCGGCGACAAGAACCGCGACCAGCTCCTCGCGCACGCCATGAAGGACGCCCGCTACGAGCTGACCTCCAAGCTGGGCAAGAACATCGACAACTGGACCTGGGGCCGGCTGCACCAGATGTTCCTGAAGAACCAGACCCTGGGCACCGACGGCCCCGGGATGCTGCAGGGCCTGTTCAACCGCGGCCCGTGGAACGTCGGCGGCGGTGAGGCCGCGGTCGACGCCACCGGCTGGAACGCGGCCAGCGGCTACAAGGTCACCTGGGTCCCGTCCATGCGGATGGTGGTCAACCTCGCCGACCTCGACAAGTCCCGCTGGATCAACCTCACCGGCGCCTCCGGGCACGCCTACGAGGCCCACTACTACGACCAGACCGACAAGTGGGCCAAGGGCGAGCTGCTGTCCTGGCCGTACAGCGAGGACGCCGTCAAGAAGGCCGGCAAGGACACCCTGACGCTGTCGCCGTAAGGCCGCAGCCGCAACGAGCCGCCGGGCGGGCCGGAGATCTCCCACGGGACGATCTCCGGCCCGCCCGGCGGCGTTCGGGCCCGGTCCGGAGGGGCCGCGGCGCCCGGGGGCGCCCGGCGGTTCCGGCGTACGCAGCGGTCCGGCGGGCTCAGTGCCGGAACCGGTGCACCCCCGACGGGGTCACCGCGGCGTGCACCCGCCGGTCGTGCGGCTCGGCCGGCACCTCGTCCCGCACCTCCGCGTCGAACAGCAGCACCACCAGGTGCGCCGGCGCCCCGGCCCGGTCCAGCCGCTCCAGCACCCGGTCGTACGAGCCGCCGCCGCGGCCCAGCCGCACCCCGTCGCGGTCCACCGCCAGCCCCGGCAGCAGCACCACGTCCGCCCGCGTGACCGCCTGCGGGCCCAGCCGCTCACCGGCCGGCTCGTGCAGCCCCCAGCCCGCCGGCACCAGACCGCCGGCGCCCTCGTACGGCGCCCAGTCGAGGTCGTTGTCCGGCATCAGCACCGGCAGCAGCACCCGCACCCCCGCGTCCCGCAGCCGGTCCAGCAGCGCCCCGGTGGGCGGCTCCGAGCCCATCGACACGTACGCCGCCACCGTCGGCCGGCGGGCGGCCCCCTCGTCCCCCGCCGACGGGGCGAGGAACGGCGCCAACTCCTCCAGTTCCAGGGTCCGTCGGGCCAGTGCCTCGCCCGCCGCCGCGAGGACATCCGGTGGCAACGATCTCCTTACCTCCTGGAGATCCCGCCGCAACCTTCGTTTCCTATCGTGCTGCTTGCTCACTGTGTGCCCTTGCTCCCGCTCTCATGCTCTATTCACCGGACCCTCATCATCGTTCCGAATGGGCCGGTTATGGTGTCGCGCATGACTCCATCGCACACACGGATCAGCAAGGCTGTCATTCCGGCAGCCGGCCTCGGCACCCGGTTTCTCCCCGCTACGAAGGCCACACCCAAGGAGATGCTCCCGGTCGTCGACAAGCCCGCCATCCAGTACGTGGTGGAGGAGGCGGCCGCCGCCGGGCTCTCCGACGTCCTGATGGTCACCGGCCGCAACAAGCGCCCCCTCGAGGACCACTTCGACCGCAACTACGAACTCGAAGAGGCCCTGCACCGCAAGGGCGACGAGTCCCGCCTCGCCAAGGTCCAGGAATCCAGCGACCTCGCGACCATGCACTACGTCCGCCAGGGCGACCCCAAGGGCCTCGGCCACGCGGTGCTGTGCGCCGCGCCCCACGTGGGCGACCAGCCCTTCGCCGTGCTCCTCGGTGACGACCTGATCGACCCCCGCGACCCCCTGCTGGCCCGCATGGTCGAGGTGCAGGAGCAGTACGGCGGCTCGGTCATCGCCCTCATGGAGGTCGACCCGGCCCAGATCCACCTCTACGGCTGCGCGGCCGCCGCGCCCACCGGCGACGACGACGTGGTCACCGTCTCCGACCTGGTCGAGAAGCCCGACCCGTCCGAGGCCCCCAGCAACCTCGCGATCATCGGCCGCTACGTCCTCGACCCGGCCGTCTTCGAGGTGCTGCGCAAGACCGACCCCGGCCGCGGCGGCGAGATCCAGCTCACCGACGCCCTCCAGGCGCTCGCCGCCGACCCGTCGCTGGGCGGCCCGGTGCACGGCGTCGTCTTCAAGGGCCGGCGCTATGACACCGGTGACCGTGGCGACTACCTGCGTGCCATTGTCAGACTGGCATGCGAACGTGAGGACCTGGGCCCCGACTTCCGGGCCTGGCTTCGCAGTTACGTCACCGAGGAGATGTAGGACGTTGAACCACGCCACCGGCCAGACCAGCCACCCGGACCGCGTCTGGTCGGTGGCCGAGCACCTCGACGACGTCCTGTCGAAGATCGCCCCGCTGGACCCGATCGAGCTGCAGCTCCTCGACGCCCAGGGCTGCGTCCTGGTCGAGGACGTCACCGTCACCGTCCCCCTGCCGCCCTTCGACAACAGCTCCATGGACGGCTACGCGGTCCGCGCCGCCGACGTCGCCGGGGCCACCGAGGCCGCCCCGGCCACCCTGACCGTCATCGGCGACGTCGCGGCCGGCAGCGGCGAGCTCCCCGAGGTCGGCCCCGGCCAGGCCGCCCGCATCATGACCGGCGCCCCCCTCCCGCCCGGCGCCGAGGCGGTCGTCCCCGTCGAATGGACCGACGGCGGCGCCGGAGCCGGCCCGGCCGCCACGATGCGGGCGGCCAGCGCCGCCCCCGAGGGCGCCGGCGGCGAGGTCCGCATCCACCGCCCGGCCCGGCCGGCGCCCACGTCCGCGCCCGCGGCAGCGACGTCACCCAGGGCGAACTCGCCCTGCGCACCGGCACCCTCCTCGGGCCCTCCCAGATCGGCTTGCTCGCCGCCCTCGGCCGCGGCACGGTCCGGGTCCGCCCGCGCCCCCGCGTCGTGGTGCTGTCCACCGGCAGCGAACTGGTCCAGCCCGGCGAGGCGTTGGGCCCCGGCCAGATCCACGACTCCAACAGCTTCCAGCTCACCGCCGCGGCCCGCGCCGCCGGCGCCCTCGCCTACCGCGTCGGCGCGGTCGCCGACGACGCCGAGACCCTGCGCGCCACCCTGGAGGACCAGCTCATCCGGGCCGACGTCCTCGTCACCAGCGGCGGCGTCAGCGTCGGCGCGTACGACGTGGTCAAGGAGACCCTGGCCGGCCTCTCCGACGACGAGGGGAAGGTCGAGTTCCGCAAGCTCGCGATGCAGCCCGGCAAGCCCCAGGGCTTCGGCCTCATCGGCCCCGACCGCATCCCGCTGCTGGCCCTGCCCGGCAACCCCGTCAGCAGCTACGTCTCCTTCGAGCTGTTCGTCCGCCCGGTCATCCGCGCCCTGATGGGCCTGCCGGACGTGCACCGCACGACGGCCACGGCCCGCTGCACCGCCGCCCTCGCCTCCTCGCCCAAGGGTAAGCGGCAGTTCCTGCGCGGCTCCTACGACGCCGACGCCGGCACCGTCACCCCGGTCGGCGGCGCCGGCTCCCACCTGATCAAGGCCATGGCGCACGCCAACGCCCTGATCGTCGTCCCCGAGGACACCACCGAGGTCCCCGAGGGCGCCGACGTGGAGGTCGTCCCGCTCGGATAACCGGCCCCCGAAAACCCGTACCGGGTGCTCCGCGGCCACCGGAGGTACGGTGTCGTCCCACAGGCGGCAGTTTGGACCGGGAGAACGATGAGCAGCGGCCAGCAACACCTCACCCACCTCGACGCGGCGGGCGCGGCCCGGATGGTCGACGTCTCGGCCAAGGACGTCACCGCCCGCACCGCCCGCGCCCGCGGCCGGGTGCTGGTGTCACCGCAGGTCGTCGAGTTGCTGCGGGGCGAGGGCATGCCCAAGGGCGACGCCCTGGCCACCGCCCGGATCGCCGGGATCATGGGCGCCAAGCGCACCCCCGAGCTGATCCCGCTCTGCCACCCGCTGGCCGTCTCCGGCGTGAAGGTGGACCTCTCGGTCACCGACGAGGCCGTGGAGATCGCCGCCACCGTCAAGACCACCGACCGCACCGGCGTCGAGATGGAGGCGCTCACCGCCGTCTCCGTCGCCGCCCTCACCGTCGTGGACATGATCAAGGCGGTCGACAAGGCCGCGGTGATCTCCGACATCCGCGTCGAGGAGAAGACCGGCGGCAAGTCCGGCGACTGGAGCCGGTCATGACCACCGCCCGCGCCCTGGTGGTCACCGCCTCCAACCGCGCCGCGGCCGGCGTCTACGAGGACAAGGGCGGCCCGCTGCTCGCCGAGGGCCTGGCCGCCATGGGCTTCGAGGTCGACGGCCCCGAGGTCGTCCCCGACGGCGACCCGGTCGAGGCCGCCCTGCGCCGGGCCGTCGACTCGTCGCGCTACGCCGTCGTCCTCACCACCGGCGGCACCGGCATCTCGCCCACCGACCGCACCCCCGAGGCCACCGCCCGGGTCCTGGACTACGAGGTTCCCGGCATCCCCGAGGCGATCCGCGCCGCCGGCCGCGACAAGGTCCCCACCGCGGCGCTCTCCGCGGCCTCGCCGGCGTCGCCGGCACGACCCTGATCGTCAACCTCCCCGGCTCCTCCGGCGGGGTCCGCGACGGCCTCGCCGTACTGGCCGACCTGCTGCCGCACGCCGTCGACCAGATCCGCGGCGGCGACCATCCCAGGCCCTCCGGGAGCCCGAGCTGAACGCGCCCTGGCCCGTGGTCCTGACGGACGGTGAGATCACCCTCCGCCCCATAAAGCTGCGCGACCAGCGGGCCTGGCGCGAGGTCAACCGCCGCAACCGCGACTGGCTGCGCCCTTGGGAAGCCACCATTCCGCCGCCCCCGCCCGGTCTCGTCCCGCCGCACCGGCCCACCTACCGCCAGATGGTCCGCCATCTGCGCGCGGAGGCGCACGCCGGCCGGATGCTCCCGTTCGTCGTGGAATACCAGGGCCGCCTCGTCGGGCAACTCACCGTCGCGGGCATCACCTGGGGCTCGATGTGCTCCGGCCACATCGGCTACTGGGTCGACCAGGAAGTCGCCGGGCGCGGAGTCATCCCGACCGCCGTGGCGCTCGCCGTCGACCACTGCTTCCGCTCCGTCGGGCTGCACCGCATCGAGGTCTGCATTCGCCCGGAGAACTCCCCGAGCCGGCGGGTGGTGGAAAAGCTCGGTTTTCGCGAGGAAGGCATCC
This sequence comes from Streptomyces endophytica, assembly GCF_026153355.1. Lineage (GTDB taxonomy): Bacteria > Actinomycetota > Actinomycetes > Streptomycetales > Streptomycetaceae > Streptomyces > Streptomyces endophytica. The sequence continues at coordinate 2,702,446 of NZ_CP110636.1, forward strand.
GCCCGCGCTACCTCCACATCGACGGCGCCTGGCGGGATCACGCCGTTTACGCGCTCACCGCGGAAGAAGTGCCCGAGGGCCTGCTCAACCGCTGGCGCCGGGAGAAACCCAGCAGGCCAGGCACCGCCCCCGGCACGCCCCCACAAATAAAATAAACGTTCGAATGCAATCCCTGATTGGCCGGATTGGGGTGGGTGCGGATCTCTACCATCACAAAAAAGTTCGAGATATCAGCCAGATCGTGCGACACACCGGCCCAATTGGCGGATGGCCCCCTGCAAACCCCTCTACCGTGTGAGTTGTGAGAAGCAGCGGCCTCATCTACGCAGTCATCGTCGGGGCCTGGGCCGCCTACTTGGTGCCGATGTGGCTCCGTAGACAGGATGAGCTCAACGAGGCCCGTCCGACCGAGCGCTTCAGCACCGCCATCCGGCTGCTGTCCGGACGTGCGGCCATGCAGCGCCGCTACGACAAGGAGCGCGGGGAGTACCCGGCCGACGAGGCGGACGACGACGTGGACCCGGACGAGCCGGCCGACGAGGCCGCCGCCGGGCCCTTCGCCGACCCCCTTCCCGCCGAGGAGCCCGCGGCTCCGCTCACCCGCGTGCAGCCCGCCCCGCCGCGGCCCTCGCTCACCGAGCGGACCAAGCGCGCCAAGGTCCTCGCCCGCCGCCGGCGCACCATCACCATCCTGTTCCTCACCTTCACCACCGGCGCCATCGTCGCGGCCGTCGGCGGCACCCCGTTCCTCTGGGCGCCCGCCACCCCCGCCCTCCTCCTGACCGCGTACATCATTTACCTGCGCGCCCAGGAGCGCCGCCGCTTCACCTTCACCATGGACCAGCGCCGCGCGGAGGCCGCGGCCCAGCGCCTGCGCGAGGGCCGCCGCCCCCGCCAGGCCGCCGACCAGCCACCCGCCGACGAGCACCCGGTCGACGTCCGTGCCGACCACCCGGCCGACGCCGCGGTGGAAGCGCCCCGCCCGGCGCCCGCCTCCCGTCCTTCCCCCACCGCCGGCCGCCGCGCCGTCGTCGAGGAGACCGACCACGCCGAGTGGGTCGACCAGCAGCGCGAACGCGAGCGCCCGCGCCCCGCCGGCAGCTGGGACCCCGTTCCGGTCCCGCTCCCCACCTACGTCACCGCCCCGGTCGCCCCGCGCGCCACCAGCCATGTCGACCTCGACGCCGAGGACGCCTGGAGCTCCGCCCGCTCCAGCGCCGCCTCCGAACGGACCCAGCCCGAGGCCCCCCAGCAGGACCGCCCCGCCCCCGGCCGCCGCACCCGCGGCCGCACCCCCCTCTTCGACCAGTACGAGGACGAGGACCGCCCCCGCGCCGCCAACGAGTGACCCGCGCCACACCGGCCGCCCCTCCGCTGACCAGCACCGGAAGCGATTTCCGAGCACCGCGACCGAGATGCTAGAGTTTCACTCGTCGCAAGGGCCTGTGGCGCAGCTGGTAGCGCACCTCGTTCGCAACGAGGGGGTCAGGGGTTCGAGTCCCCTCAGGTCCACGCACTTCGTGAATCCCGTCCGATCGGTTCGATCGGGCGGGATTTTCGTTTGTGTGCGGCGGGACCGGCCCTGCGTCAGGGGGAGTTCGGTGCCGTGGCCGGTCGGCGGGGGCGGACGTCATGTCAGGCGGATGCCGTGGCGGGCCAGGTAGGCCAGGGGGTTGATGTCGGAGCCGTAGTGGCGGCGGGTGCGGACCTCGAAGTGGAGATGGGGGCCGGTGGCCCGGCCGGTGGCGCCGGCGTAGCCGAGGCGGGTGCGGGCGCGGACGTGCTGGCCGGGGTGGACGGTGATCCGGGAGAGGTGCCCGAAGAGCGTGTAGTGGCCGTCCCGCATCCGGATCGTGACGGCCTTGCCGTACGCGCCCGAGCGCCGGGCGAGGACGACGGTGCCGGGCCCGACGGACCTGACCTTGGCGCCGGTGCGGACCGCGAGGTCGATGCCGGTGTGGTGACCGGCCTGCCAGGCGCCGGGCACGCCGTAGGGCGAGCTGATGCGGTAGCGGGCGGCGACCGGGTGGGCCCAGTTGCCGGCGGAGGCGGCGAGGGCGGCCTGGGCCGCCGTCACGGTGACGGCGGGGCCCGCGGCCGCCAGCAGGGCGGCACGGAGGAGCGCTCTGCGCAGCGGGGTGCTTTTGCGGAACGTGGTCATAGTTGCGAGCCCACGCCCTGTGGCGGGCGGTCGCATCCCGGGGCGGGGCGATGGGCCGCCGATCGGGTGGCGGCCTGCGGCGATGCGGTGCTTGGTGGTGTGGTGTGCGTGCCGTCGTCCTGCTCCCGGATGCGACCGCCCGGGCCTCGGCTCATGAACTCGTGAGGCGGCCGACCGTGTTCGCGACCGCCCGGGGCCTCAGCTCATGAGCCGGGCGACCGTTTCGGCGACCGCGCCGGTGCCGTCCTCCGTGGCGAGGCGGGCGGCCGCGGCGCGGGCGCGGGCGGGGCGTTCGGGGCCGGTGGTGGCCTGGGTGAGGGCGTGGGCCAGGCGGGCGACGCCGGTGTCGCCGGTGAGGTGGGCGAAGGGGATGGGGGCGGTGGCGACGCCGGAGGCGGCCAGGCGGGCGGCCCAGAAGGGCTGGTCGGCGGTGACCGGGACGGGGACGGTGGGCACCCGGCGCGCAGCCCGGCCGCGGTGGTGCCTGCGCCGCAGTGGTGGACGACCGCGGCCATGTGCGGGAACAGCAGGGCGTGCGGCACCTCGCCGACGGTGAGGACGTCGTCCGCGCCGGGTGCGTGCGCGGCGGACAGGCCGGCCCAGCCGGACTGGAGGATGCCGCGGACCCCGGCGCGCCGCAGGGCCCGTACCGCCAGCTCGCCGAGGCGCTCCCCCTCGCCGCCCGCCATGCTGCCGAAGCCGAGGAAGACCGGGGGTGGGCCGGCCGCCAGGAAGTCCCGTACGGCGGGCGGGAGTTGGGCGTCCGGGGCGTGCCAGGGCCACCAGTTGCCGACCACGTCGAGGCCGGCGCGCCAGTCGGCGGGGCGGGGGAGCAGGGTCTCGCTGAAGCCGTGCAGGACCGGCCAGCCGGCCGCTTCGGCGCGGCGCCGGACGGTGGCGGGCGTGGCGGGCGGCAGGCCGAGGCGGGCGCGCAGGGTGCGGGTGGCGCCGGCGTAGAGGCGGTCGATGACGCGGAGGGAGAGGCGGCCCAGGGCGCGGTTGCCCCGGCGGCCCAGGGAGCGGCCGCCGCTGACGACGGGGGGGAAGTCGCCGGTGGGGGCCTGCGGGACGAGGAACAGGCCCAGCGACGGGATGCCGTGCGCCTCGGCGAGGTGGTGGCCGAGCGGTGCGGTGGTGGCGGAGAGCAGCAGGAGCTCGGTGCCGTCGTCGGCGGCGTCGGCCATGCCCCCGCCCAGTTCCTCGATGAAGGCGGCGGCCCGGCGCATCAGCGCGCGGCGGCCGGGCGGGGCGCCCTGCGGCGGTGCGGTGCCGTCGGCCGGGCGCCGGCCGCGCGGATCGGCGGGCAGCCGGCGGAACGTGAGGCCGGCGGCGCGGACGAGGGGTTCGTAGGCGTCGTGGGTGGCGAGCGTGACGTCGTGGCCGGCCGCGCGGAGCCGGGCGCCGACGCCGGTGTAGGGGGCGACGTCGCCGTACGACCCGGCGGCGGTGAGCAGGATTTTGGGCATGGGTGGGCAGCCTTAGGGAGGTTCGGGGGTCGAGAGGTACCGGGGTACGAGTGCGGCGCTCAGCGCGCGGCGGGCCTCAGGAGCCGTCGCCGTCCGGGTGGCGTACGGCGTTGGCGTGGACGGCGGTGCGCAGGTACGGGGCGAGACCGGGGCGCTGTTCCGTGGGCGGGACGATCAGTGCGAACGCGCGGGGATCGGCGGCGAAGTCATCGGCGATCCGGCCGTGCATGTCGGTGGGGCAGGGGGTGAACCAGCGGCTGATGTGCTGCCGCTGTTCCTCCGCGAGGTCCATGGCGCGCTCGCCGTCCGCGGGCTCCTCGGCGTCGAAGGCGGCCAGCAGCCGGCGGCGCCAGTCGGCGGCCTCGGCCATGAGCGTGGCCCAGTCGTCCTTGGAGTGCGCGGCGGCCCGCGCCATCGAGCGCTGGTGGCCCTCGCTGTGCTGCCACTTCAGATGGGCCTGGGTGGCGTAGGTGAGGTCGAAGGCCACCTCGCCGAAGACCTCGAACCGCTCCTGCGGCGTCAGTTCGACCCCGGCCTGCTGCACCTCCATGGCCCGCTCGGCGACCTCGACCAGCCGCTGCAGCTTGCCGATCTGCTCGTTGAGGAGCCGGTGCCGGGCGCGGAGGTGGTCGAGGGCGTTGGCCTGGGGGTCCGCCAGGATGGCGGCGATCTCCTCCAGCGGGAAGCCGAGCTGCCGGTAGAAGAGGATCTGCTGCAGCCGGGCGAGGTCGGCGTCGCTGTACTGGCGGTAGCCGGCGGGGCTGCGGTCGCTGGGGCAGAGCAGACCGGTCTTGTCGTAGTGGTGCAGGGTGCGCACCGTGATCCCGGCGAAGCCGGAGACCTGACCGACCGAGTAGCTCATCGCAGCGCCTTTCGTCCCGTGGGGCCGTACCGCTTCAGGGTGTGCCCTGACGTGACGTGAGGGTCAAGCGGGCGGCCGGCTGCCGGGGGCCGCCCCGGCCGGGCCGGTCCACCGCGGTGGACCGGCCCGGCTCAGCCCTTCGGATACCGCTCCTCCAGCAGGGAGTTCATCAGCGCCTGGACGTCCTCCCGGGCCAGTCCCTCCGCGCGGGCCCGCTCCATCCAGGCGCGCAGCTCCTCGCGCAGCAGGGCGTCCGCCGCGGAGGAGGGGCGGGCGAGCGTACGGCTGACGAACGTGCCGAGGCCGGGGCGCGGTTCGACCAGGCCCTCGCGCTCCAGCTCGCGGTAGGCCTTCAGGGTCGTGTTGGGGTTGACCTTGGTCGTCGCAGCGACCTGCGCCGCGGTCGGCAGCCGGTCGCCCTCGACGAGGATGCCCAGCCGCAGCGCCTGCTGGACCTGCTGGACGATCTGGAGGTAGGTGGCGACGCCACTGCGGCGGTCGATGCGGAACTCCACGGCGCTCACCACCTCTCTGCTGCTTTCCCCCGTGCCGCCGGGACCGCCCCCGGGCCCCTCCCGGGCGGCGCCGGGCCGTGCGGCCCGACCGATTGATCATCCGGCCGCCCGTGCGGGGTGTCAAAGCGCCGCCCGTGGCGCGGCGCCGGGCCGTGCCGTTCAGAGCGGCCGCCGCCGGGTGCGCCAGACGACGAACGCCAGCACCACGGCGGCCAGCGCCACCAGGACGGCAGCGCCGAGCCACTGCATCCCGGCCATCTGCTCGTAGTCGAAGTACTGGATCACGCGGTTGACGATGCCCAGCTTCGCCCGGCAGGCGTGGTCGGCTCCGCTGTCGGTGCTGACGCAGGTGCCGAAGCCGTAGAGCCTGCCGTCGGCGGTGGCGACCCAGTCGTCGAACCGGGCGGCGTCGAACGGCAGGTTCGGCCCGTCGCCGTTGTAGGGGTAGGTGATGCTGCGGACGGCGCCGAGCTCGCCCCGGAACCGCTCCCACACCACGGAGGTGGCCAGGGCGACGAAGGCGGTGGCGGCCATGGCCGGCACCACCCGCTTGATCAGCATGCCCAGGGCGATACCGCAGGCGGCCAGGAAGAGGGCCCGGGCGGCCGGCACCGGGCCGGTGGACTCGAAGGCGCCGCCGGTCAGCCAGTCCCCGTTGACGTCCATGCCGTGGACCGGTGTCCACACCCAGGTGAAGACCGCCGACAGCAGGGCGGAGCAGGCCACCGCGACGGCCAGCGGCAGGCCGAGCGTGGCGGCGAGCCAGCGGCTGCGGCTGACCGACTGGGTGGTGACCAGCTTGAGGGTGCCGTGTTCCTGCTCGCGCGCGATCAGCGGTGCGCCGAGGAAGACCCCGACGACGAACGGCACGTACCGCAGGTACTCCATGTCGCTCTCCAAGGTCGAGCCGAAGCGGCTCCGGAACTCGGTGAGCAGCTTCTCGTTGCCCTCCGGCGGGGCGCCCTTCCCGTGCAGGAAGTCCATGACGCCCATGCGCTGGTAGAGGAAGAGCGCGCAACCGATGACGGTGAGCAGCAGGGCAGCGCGCAGGAAGGTGCGGTGCCGGCGCCAGACCACCCAGGGCAGTCCGCGCAGCAGGCCTCGGCCCGGGGCGGCCGTGGTGGGGGCGGGGGCGGTGGTGGTTGTCATGCCGCCACCTCCCCGGAGGCGTCGAGCCGCGCTTCGCCGGCGATCAGGTCCGGCGCGCCGGGCGACCGCAGATAGGCCAGCAGTACTTCTTCCATGTTGGGCACCAGCGCCTCCCAGCTGTCCGAGAGCGGGCCGCCGGGCCGGACCAGGGCGCTGAACTGCCGCCCGGTCACCCGCGATTCGACCACGGTGTGCTGCTGCCGCAGCTCCTCGGGGACCCCGTCGTCGCCGGAGGCCACCCCGGTCACCAGCATGTGCGCGGGCACCAGCGCGTCGGTGGGCCCGGCCATCCGCAGCCGGCCGTCCGCGAGCAGCAGGAGGTAGTCACACATCTCCTCCATCTCGGAGACCAGGTGGGAGGACATCAGCACGGTCGTGCCGTGCTCGGCGGCCTCGGCCATCAGCAGGCCGGACAGTTCGTGCCGGGCCAGCGGGTCGAGGTCGGCCATCGGCTCGTCGAGCAGCAGCAGGTCGGGCCGTTTGCCGAAGGCCAGGGCGAAGGCGACGCGGGTGCGCTGGCCGCCGGAGAGGGTGCCGATCCGGGCGGTGAGCGGCACGTTGCCGGACCGTACGACCCGCTCGGCCAGCGCCTGGTCCCAGCGCGGGTTCAGCTCACGGCCCAGCCGCAGCATCTCGGCGACCGTGAAGCGGGTGTAGAGCGGCTTGTCCTGGGCGAGGAACGCCGTCCGCGCCATGACGGCCGGGTCGGTCACCGGGACGCCGAACAGCCGCAGCGTTCCGGTGGTCGGCGTCACCAGGCGGGTCGCGGTGCCGAGGAAGGTGCTCTTGCCGGCGCCGTTCGGCCCGACGAGGGCGCAGATGCGGCCGGCGGGAAGCCGGAAGGAGCAGTCCCGCAGCGCCCAGCCGCGGCGGTATTTCTTCCCCAGTCCTGCGGCCTCGATGGCCCAGGGGCTCGGGTCGTCGCTCACGGATCCCCCTTTAGCTAGTTGATTAGTGGAATGAGTATGGGGAGCGGCCACGATCACTGTCAAACAGCGTCCGGTGCCGCCGGGGCCGCGGCACCGGACGGGCGGGCACCTCCCCGACGGCTCAGCCGGCCGCCGCGTCCCCCAGCGTCTTCGCCAGGCAGCGGCTGTCCTCGTAGGTGCGGTACAGCCCGAACTTCTGCACCGCCAGATAGCCGGCGGAGGCGTACAGCGCCAGCGCCTCGGGCTGCTTGATGCCGGTCTCCAGCACCATCCGCGAGCGCCCCGCGGCCCGGGCGTCGGCCTCCAGGGCGGCCAGGATCCGCCGCGCCAGGCCCCGCCCGCGCGCCTGTGGCAGCACGAACATCCGCTTGATCTCGGCGTCCCCGACGGCGTACCCCTCGGCGGTGTCCTCCTGCACCCGCCAGCCGCCGGTGGCCAGCGGCGTCTCACCCTCGTACGCGACCAGGAACGTCCCGCGCGGCGGCACGAACATCTCCGGGTCCAGCGGCGTCATGTCCCCGTCGCCGTAGCGGAGGACGTACTCCTGCTGCACCAGGGTGTCGAGCGTCACGGCGTCGGGGTGGTCGTAGCGGACCGGGCGTATCTCGACGGGGCCGGTCCGGACGGGGGGGGTCTCCATACCCAGGAGGGTACGGGCCGGGGCACCGCACCCGACGAGGGACGGACGGCCCCTGCCCTGCGGCCCGTGCCGTACGGCCCGAAGACGATCAACGCCGCGGTCTGGGTATCGTGCCCGGATGCTCACCGTGACCTCTGTGAATGTGAACGGGCTGCGCGCCGCGGCCAAGAAGGGCTTCGTCCCGTGGCTGGCGGAGACCTCGGCCGATGTGCTCTGCCTGCAGGAGGTACGGGCCGAGACCGCCCAGCTGCCGGACGAGGTCCGCGAGCCGGCCGGCTGGTTCACCGTGCACGCCCCGGCCGCCGCCAAGGGCCGCGCCGGCGTCTCCCTGTACACCCGCCGCGAGCCGGACCGGGTCCGGATCGGCTTCGGCTCGTCCGAGTTCGACACCAGCGGCCGGTACGTCGAGGCGGACCTGCCCGGCGTGACCGTCGCCAGCCTCTACCTGCCCTCCGGCGAGGTCGGCACCGAGCGGCAGGACGAGAAGGAACGCTTCATGGCGGAGTTCCTGCCCTACCTCGTCGACCTGCGCAAGCGCGCCGCGGCCGACGGGCGTGAGGTCGTGGTCTGCGGCGACTGGAACATCGCCCACCAGGAGGCCGACCTCAAGAACTGGAAGGCCAACCAGAAGAAGTCCGGCTTCCTCCCCGAGGAGCGGGCCTGGCTCACCGACGTCCTCACCGGGACCGGCGGCGGCTACGTCGACGTCGTCCGCGCCCTCCACCCCGACACCGAGGGCCCCTACTCCTGGTGGTCCTACCGCGGCCGCGCCTTCGACAACGACGCCGGCTGGCGCATCGACTACCACCTGGCCACACCGGGGCTGGCCGAGCGCGCGGTGAAGGCGTACGTGGAGCGGGCGGCGGCGTACGACCAGCGGTGGAGCGACCACGCGCCGGTGACGGTGGTCTACGAGCAGTAGCCGGGGCAGGGCCGGGGGACGGTCTGCCCCCGGCGGCCGTCTCTCTTCCTCGTTCCCCGTCTCCTTCTCCGTTCCCTGGCCAACGCAAACGGCCCTCTTCGCCATCGTGCGAAGAGGGCCGTTCTGCTGCGCTCACGGCCGCTCCGGCCTCAGAACGCGTCGTTCTTGAGGGCCGCGATGAAGGCGGAGAAGGACGCGATGGGGAGGGAGAGGGCCGGGTGCTGCGGCGCCTTGCTGTCACGGACGGGGACGACGCCCTGAGAGGACACGAGGTTGGTGGCGACCTCGACACACTGGCCGCCGTTGCTGCTGTAGGAGGACTTGAACCAGCGAGGGGATTCGGTCGTCACTGGGAACCCTTTCGAAGCTGTTCGATCATGGCCATGGATGCCGCCTGCGACAGTGCTTCGGCCTGTAGCTGATGGTAGGCCGTCAGCAGAGGCTGCACGAACCTCAATTCGCGCTCCAGCCGCCCTTGCTGTGCGGACTCCGCGTAGGCGACGTGGGATCGATCGGCGAGGGTCAACAGTGTTACCGGCAAATCGAACGCTCGGCGTTCGCCGAGATCGAATGGGGCCACTTGGAGGACCGTGGAGGGCAGCTCGGCGAACGCGGCAAGTCGGTCCAACTGTGCCGTCATGACACCGGGGCTGCCTACCGACCGCCGTATGCAGCTCTCGTCCAGAACCGCGTAGACCATCGGTGCAGGCGTGCGCTCCAGGGATGCCTGCCGCTCCGCGAGCAGAGACAACCGCTCCTCTGCCTGTTGCTCCGTGATGGCCCCTCGGCGGACGGCGCCGGTCGTGATGGCGGCAGCGTAGTCCGGGGTCTGGAGCAGCCCAGGAATGATGCCCAACTCAAAGAGCCTGATCTCCGCCGCGCGTACCTCCTGCGCAACGAACTCCGGGAACCCCTCAAGTATCGCGCTGTTCCGTACGGCCCGCCCCTGACGCTCTAACTGGTCGCCAGTGCCGAACACCCTGTCAGCGCTTGCAGTGAAACGAGGAGTCGGGGGGCGCCGACCAGTTTCAACAGCGGAAATATGCGTTCCGGAGCATCCCATTCGTTCCGCGAGCTCGTCCTGTGTCCAGCCGCGTTCGTCCCGCAACCTGCGTAAACGCTGCCCGAAGCGCGCGCCGGGCGATGCGTTGGGGTCCAATTCCTTGCGGTTCACCATCCAGGCGACCAACTCTCCGCTCAAAAGGAGCAAGTTGAGGACAGTCCGACTGTAGGCCACGCTGAGTCGCCCCGGTAGTGGAACCACTACAGAGGGTCAAGGAGGGTGCCATGACCACCACTGTCAGCCAGACCGCCCGGCTCACCCACATCGTGAAGACGGCGCGGCGATGAGCGGCAATCGGTACCACGAACGCCCTGTGTCACTCGGTGAGCCGTACGCCGATCTCAGCCCCGACCCCGTTCCCGGCTGTGCCGAGTGCAGCGCGCTGGACGAGGAGCGCTACGAGGCCCGGAAGCGCCGGAAGTTCGCTGCTGCCGTCGTCGCAGGCCAACGGATCAGAAACCACGGGCGTGGTCACCATGCCTGAGCAGCACATGCGATGCCCCTTCGGGTGGCACGAGATCGCACGGATATGCGGCGGGACGTTCCGCTGCGACGATCACGGTGTGACAGTCGTGGTCCACGACACGGAGCGCCTCGACCTCCCCGGCCGACTGGACCGGGTCGAGCACCAGTCGGCGGAGGTCACAGAGAACACCAGGGGAGCCGGCCGGCCCCGGTGATCAGCGCAGTGATCGCATTCCTGCTCCACCAACCCCCGGCTACCTGTGGCCGGGCGTGCTCCTCACGGAGGGCCCACACAATTCCCCCCGGCCCCAGTCCCGCCATACCAAGGGCGGCGGGACGAAGAGGGGAGCGCGGAGGACGTCCGCGGTTCTGGTGCGGAACTGCGGATGGCCCCATCACGGGAACCCGTGCAAGTTCGTGCAAGTTCGCTGCGTTATATGAGGAGTTGAGTGCAAGCTCGTACACGTCCACCGCGAACGAGGGAGGTCACCATGGCTCTGCACATGCTCGGCAAGGACCCCGAGTCGCCCGAGGGCAAGTCGCCGACCGTGTACTACGACGACCAGACCGACAACTACGTAGTACAAGGGTGGAAGGTCCTGGACGACGAGCGGCTGTCCCAGCTCGACCTCCCGTCCCACGAGACGGTTGTCGAGATCCCCAAGCGCATGATGCAGTTCTTCCCGGAGGTGAGCGGTGGTCGAGGAACCGACGTTTGAAGAACTGTTCCGACAGGCCAAGCACTCCGCCGTGCATCTGGAGATGCGGGACGGCTACATGCGGTCTGACCCGAGCTTCATCTCCTGGCAGCACGATCCCGGCAGCCTCCTGTCCGAGTGGGACCCGGAGTCGCGCCCTTGGCTTGCACTGATGCAGGAGATCACCAACCGCGGGGTGGAGGTTCGTCGCGCCCGGGTCTTCTCGGAGCCGATGAGCGACTACCTTCGCTTCGAGCACTGCCTCACGCCGGCCAACATTGCGGCCGGAGAACAGGTTCGGTGGCTCCCGCGCCGCAGGGCTTCGGATCTGGCTCTCCCCGGCAACGACTTCTGGCTCTTCGATGACAGCCTCGTCGTGTTCCTGCACTTCACCGGCGAAGGAGAACTATCCCCCGAGGGCGATGAGGAGCGAACGGCCGAGCCGTCAGTGGTGCGTCTGTGCTCCGCTGCCTTCGAGTCGGTTTGGCGACGCGCGGTGCCTCATGAGGAGTACAGGCCGGTCTGAACCATCGCTCGCCCAAGGCTGAACATCTGTGTCCTCGTCGTCGCCTCCCTCCAGCGTCCAGGAGGCCAGGGAAGCGCTCGGGAAGCGCCTCCGAGAGATCCGTAAAGACTCCGGTCTGACTGCTCGTGCCCTGGCAGCGGCGGCGGGGTGGCATGAATCGAAGAGTTCACGGCTTGAGAACGGCAGGACCCCCCTTCCGATGAGGACATCCGAGTCTGGACCCGCATCTGCCACGCCGAGGAACAAGCCGCGGACCTCATTGCCACAGCTCGTGGCATCGATGGCATGTACGTCGAGTGGCGCCGCCTGGAGAGCGCCGGCCTGAAACGCGTCCAGGAGTCTGTACTGCCACTATTCGAGCGAACCGTCTGGTTCCGCTTCTATCAGTCCCAAGTCGTTCCCGGCCTGCTCCAGACCGAGGACTACACCCGAGCCATCCTCAACACGGTCGTTGCGATGAGGCAGACGCCTGACGACGTCGAAGAGGCCGTTGCCGCACGCATGAACCGTCAACGCATTCTGCACAGGGGAGGGCGTCGCTTCGCCTTCCTGATTGAGGAATGGGTACTTCGTTCCATCATCGGCACGCACGCCACGATGGCGGACCAACTCGGCCACCTCATCGGGGTGACCACCGCCCCCGCTCTGAGCCTTGGTGTGATCCCCATGGGCGTTGTGCGAGGCAACGCGTGGCCTGCCGAAGCCTTCTCCATGTACGACGACAAACAGGTATCCGCAGAGCTTGTGTCCGCCGGCCTCACCGTGACGCAGCCACGCGAGGTCGCCGAGTACGCGAAGACCTTCAGCGAGCTGGCAGGTATCGCCGTCTATGGAGCCTCCGCCAGGAAGCTGATCACGTCAGCAATCGCCGCCCTTGGGTGAATTCATGCAAGTCCATAGAAGTTCGTTGAGCCCGGTCGGCACTTAGCCGTTGACTGAAGCGAGACAACGCGCCAGGGCAAACCGCGGCGATGCCATGACAAGTCCCATTCGGTACAGCCAACAGGCCGTGGAACTGCCCTTGACGACTGGCTGCTCGAAGGGCTTCGAGTTCCCGGCTGCAAGCAATGCGCCGCATCGGAAGTGGAGGTTGAGAGATGAGCGCTGTAGCGGTGGAGACGTTCGAGACGCGCACCCCTGATGCCGAAGGCTGGCACGGCGTCCCGTTCCGTCACCCTGCCGATATGGAGGCAGACGGCGGAAAGCACGACGGTGGCCCGATGCCCCCGGAGGCGCCCCGCGATCCGGCCCCGCAGCCCAGCGGCGGAGACAAGTAAGCCGGCCTCCTGAGACTCCCGTCCTCCCGAGATGGCGGCGGCGCCAGGCCGGTAGGGGCGGGTTCCGGATGAGCTGGTCCGGGGTCGACTTTCGCAAACGCGGGGGTCGGCCCCTCAGGGGTGCATTTATCGGGATCGGAGTCAGAGTGAGTAACGAGGAGCCCGTTCAGCAGTGGGAAGAGCGTGCCGGTGGCTTATCCCCGATATGGGGCAACACTCCAGCCGTCGTGAAAGTACCCGATGGAGAAGAGATTCCGCCCTGCCCTTTCCCGTGCGCCTTGTGTGCCACTCGCCCCGCCGGCGGAAGGCTGAAGGGCTCCTGGTGGACGGAATAGAACACAAGACGCCAGACGGGGCACCCCGAGAGCCCCGGAAACAGCCGCGTCTCTCGGTTCAGGCCGGCGGGAGGACCAGCGAGGCCGTCACCACCACCGGTGCCACCCGCCCCGCCGCGCGCAGCGCGTCGGCGACCATCTCCACCAGCCAGACCGCGAGGTCCGGCGACCACTCCCGGGCGGCGCAGCCGAACCGGAACGCCTCGCGCATGCCCTCGGTGTGCACCCCGCGACCGAGATCGAGGTCCAGCCCGGGCGGGCCGGCCGGGGACGTGACGGAGGCCGCGGAGTGCGCCCCGGGCGGCAGGACCTCCACCGCACCGTCCGCCATCTCCCGCACCGCCTCGCGGACGGCCGCGGCATCGTCCCCGGTCACCGCGCCCTTCCCGGGACGGCCGGAGACCGTCACCACGACCTCGTGCCGGGCGTCCGGATCCGCCAGGGCGAACCACGGCGCCAATTCGGTCTGGTGGAAGGCGGTGTTGCGCCGGGCCGCCGGCAGGGGCAGCAGGGCGTGCAGACCGGTGAACGTCACGGTGCCCACCCGGGCCAGCGTCTCGGCCAGCACCAGGGCGATCGGCCGGACGGGCAGACCCAGCCGCGGCGGGTCGGTGAGCGCCCCGGCCTGCAGCCAGGCCAGTTGGCGCACCCGGCCGTCCGGTGTCCAGTCGCCGCCGGCCTCCTCGTGCGCCCATGCGGTGGGTTCGTGCCGGGCGGTGACGCGTCCGTTCTCGGTCAGCCAGCGGCTCACGGTCTGCCAGCCGTAGGCACCGGCCCGGTCGAGCGCGAGGGAGAGGAGCTCCTCCTCGACCGAGCCCTCGTCCCCGTCCTCGTCGGGTGCGCCCCGATACTGCTCGACGACCCGGTCGAACCACGGGGAGCGTCGGAGGATGCCGTGCAGGCCGATGATCACGGTGGGCGGAAACACAGGCACTCCCGGGAAGCGGACGGCCGGACAGCGGACGGCACCGGAAGGCTATCTTCCGGTGCCGCCGTCAGCCGTTGCTCAGATTCCGCAGAACAGCGACTGGGTGTCGGTGATCTTCTTGTGGTCGTCGTCGGGGTACCCCACGATGTCCACGTCGATGACGCTGCGGAACGAGTACTTCGCGACGAGGTTCGTGCACTTCCAGGCGGCCGACGCCCGCTTGCCGCTGCCGCCGCCGGAGTAGACGGTCTTGACGCCCTTGTTGAGGGTGTACCAGTGGCCGTTGTTCTTGACCTGGAGCCACACCGTGACCTTGGCCTTCTTCGCCGGGCCGTTGATCCGCTTCCACCAGCCGTGGGCGTTGATGTTGCCGCGGACCGTGTGCGAGAAGTGCACCTTGTCGCCGTCGGTGAGGAAGGCCCCGACGCCGCCCCCGGCCGCCACGCCGGGCCCGTGGCCGTTGCTGTAGGTGCTGCTGGGCGGCTGCGTCGGCTCGCGGTCGTCGGCCTGGGCCGGGGCGGTGGCGGCGACGGCCAACAGGCCGGCCAGGGCAGCGGAAGCGGCCCCCGTACGGATGCGCACGTGGATGTCCCCCTTGAGGTGCGGTCGTGTCATACCTGACGCCGCACCCAACCACGCGGGCGATGCACCGGCAATTGTCCTTCGGGACAGGGCCGGACGCCGTTCGTCCCGCCGCTCGGTGACGGGGCGTCAGCGCCTCACTGCGGGGTCTGCCCCTGCTCCTTCAGCCACTGTTCCAGTTCGGCCTGGACGCGGCGGTCCATCGCCATGGAGAGTTCGGCCTCCACGACGCCCTTGGAGAGCGGGCGGAGGGCCTCGATGGTGCGGGCTATCCGCTCGACCTCCTGGGCGGTGGGCGGGTCCGCCGCCGTGGCCCGTTCGAGGATGTCGGACAGGACGTGGGTGCGGATGAGGGTGGTGAAGACGTCGGCGAGGGCGTCGGCGTGGGCGCGCACCCTGCGGCCGGCCTCCAGGACGGCGGCCAGCGGTATGCCCTTGTTGACCAGCTCGGTGGAGGCGTCCAGGAGACGGCGGCTGATGTGCACGAACTCGTCGCCGTCGACGGCCAGATAGCCGATGTCGAGGGAGGCGGAGAGGTTCTCCGCGGTGATGTCCTCGCTGAAGTGGTCGGCGAGCTGCTCCGGACTGAGGCGGACCGGGGTCTCCTCGGACCACGGGGGGAGCAACGGGGTCCGCAGGCCGAGGAGTTCGCCGACGTCGCGGCCGGACTCGAAGGCGGCGAGGAGCTCGGCGATCCCGCCGAGGGTGTGGCCGCGCTCCAGGAGGGCGCCGATGGTGCGCAGGCGGGCGAGGTGGTGCTCGTTGTACCAGGCGATCCGGCCCTCGCGGCGGGGCGGCGGGATGAGCTTGCGCTCGCGGTAGAAGCGCAGCGTGCGGACCGTGATGCCGGCCTCCTCGGCCAGCTCGGTCATGCGGAATTCGCGCGCGGGGCGGTGGTCGTCCCCGGTCTCCGCGCGCTCGTCCTTCGGCTTCTCGTTCGCTGCCACGGGGCCAGCCTATGCCGGGGGCGGGACAGCGGTCCGGGGTGCAACTGCCGGTAACTTCCTGCCGCCCGACCCCTACCGCTCGGTACGTGGCTGCCCTACGCTCCCCCTTGTGTCCGATCGTGCCAGTGATTGCTGGCGTGATTGACGGGCGGTGTGCGGAACGCCCCGTGGTCGCGGTATGCGTGGGCCGTGGGCGGGCAGGTGGAGCGTCGGACTCGGGAGGCGGCGGATGGCCGGGCGCGAAGAACAGCACGTGCGGGTGGCGGTGATCGGATCGGGATTCGGTGGTCTGGGGGCGGCGGTACGGCTGCGCCGCCAGGGGATCACCGACTTCGTGGTCCTGGAACGGGCCGATTCGGTGGGCGGGACCTGGCGGGACAACAGCTATCCGGGGTGCGCGTGCGACGTGCCCTCGCATCTGTACTCGTTCTCCTTCGCGCCCAATCCGGAATGGCCGCGGAATTTCTCCGGACAGCCCCATATCCGGGCGTATCTGGAGCGGGTGACCGACATCTTCGGATTGCGGCCGCACCTCAGGTTCAACGCCGAGGTACGGCATCTGCGGTGGAACGGCGACGCACTGCACTGGGAGATCGAGACCGCGAACGGGGAGCTCACCGCCGATGTGGTGGTGTCGGCCACCGGCCCGCTGTCCGACCCGAAGGTCCCGGACGTTCCGGGGCTGGATTCCTTCCCGGGGAAGGTCTTCCACTCCGCGCGCTGGGACCACGACTACGAGCTGCGCGGCAAGCGCGTCGCCATGATCGGCACCGGCGCCTCGGCGATCCAGATCGTGCCCGCCATCCAGCCGGAGGTGCGGCGGCTCACGCTGTTCCAGCGCACCCCGCCGTGGGTGCTGCCGCGCGCCGACCGCCGGATCAGCGCCGCCGAGAAATGGCTGCACACCAAGGTCCCGGCGACCCGGGCCGCGCGTCGCCAACTGCTCTGGGGCATACGGGAGTTGCAGGTCAGCGCGTTCACCAAACGCCCCGACCGGCTGGGCCTGATCGAGTTCCTGGCCCGGAGCCACCTGAAGAAGGCGGTCAAGGACCCGGCGCTGCGGGCCGCGCTGACGCCCGACTACCGCATCGGCTGCAAGCGGATCCTGCTCTCCAACACCTACTATCCGGCGCTCGCCCGGCCGAATGTGGACCTGGTGACCTCCGGCCTCAAGGAAGTGCGCGGAAACACCCTCATCGGCGCCGACGGAAGCGAAGTCGAGGCCGACGCCCTCGTCTTCGGGACCGGATTCCATGTGACGGACATGCCCATCGCCCAGCGGGTGACCGGCGCCAAGGGCACCACGCTCGCCGAGGAATGGAAGGACGGCATGGCCTCGCTGCGCGGCGCCAGCGCGGCCGGATTCCCGAATTTCCTCACCGTCATCGGGCCCAACACCGGACTCGGGAACAGCTCGATGATCCTGATGATCGAGGCCCAGCTGAACTACCTGGCCGACTACCTCCGGCAGCTGGACCTGCTCGGCGGGAAGACCGCGCTGAGCGCCCGCCCGGAGGCGGTGGAGGACTGGAACCGCATGATCCAGGAGAGGATGAAGCGCACCGTGTGGAACACCGGCGGCTGCGACAGCTGGTACCTCGACGCGAGCGGGCGGAACACCACCGCCTGGCCCGGGACCACCGGCGAGTTCAAGCGGCTGACCCGCCAGGTCGACCTCGCCGAGTACGAGGTGCTGCGCCCGAAGACCGCGACCGCGGCCGCGCCGGTGGGCGCCTCCGCCGACGCCCGGGCGGAGGTGGCCGCATGAGCCGCCGGCCCGGACACGTCACCAGCGGCCCCTATGCGCCGCCGGTCCCGCGCACGACCACCGAGGTCATCTCGGCCGACGGCGCCCGGATCTACTCGGAGACCCACGGCCCCGAGGACGCCCCCGCGGTGGTGCTGGCCCACGGCTGGACCTGCTCCACCGCCTTCTGGGCCCCGGTCGTCCGCGACCTGGCCGCCGACCACAAGGTCGTCGTCTACGACCAGCGGGGCCACGGCCGCAGCCCGGCCACCGGCCCGGCGGGCTACGGCACGACGGCGCTCGCCGACGACCTGGTGGCCGTACTGGAGGCGACCCTCGGCCCGGACGAGCGCGCCGTGGTGGGCGGCCACTCCATGGGCGGCATGACGATCATGGCCGCCGCCGAGCGCCCGGAACTGCGCGCCCGGGCCGCCGCCGCCATGCTGTGCAGTACGGGCTGCGCCCGACTGCCCGCCGCGTCCCAGGTGTTCCCGTTCCGCAGCGAGGGCGCCCGGCGTCTCGCGCACCGGCTGCTGCTGGGCTCCCGGGCCCCGCTCGGCCCGGTCTCGCCGCTCACCCGGCGCGCGCTGACGTACGCGACCATGAGCCCCGAGGCCACCCCCGAGCAGATCGAGGCGTGCGCCCGCATCGTGCACGCCTGCCCGCCGGCCGTACGGGCCCGCTGGGGCAAGGTGCTCTCCATCCTCGAACTGACCGGCGGCGTCAGCCGGTTGGAGGTGCCGACGGTGGTGCTCGCGGGAGCCGCCGACCGGCTGACCCCGCCGGTGCAGTCCCGCCGGCTGGCCTCCGTGCTGCCGGACTTCCGCGGGCTGACCGAGCTGCCGGGGAAGGGCCACATGACACCCATCGAGGACCCCGGCGCGGTCGCCGGCCTGCTGCGGGAACTCGTCCGGGACCACCTCCGGCCCGACGCCGACCGGTCCGCGGCGGCGACCGCCGGTGCCGCCGTCCCCACCCAGAAGACCGTCCAGGACACCGCCGACAAGACCGCCCAGGACACCGCCCACAAGAGCGCGCGGCAGGCCACCCCGAAGGCCGCCCAGAAGAAGGAGAAGACCGCATGAGCGGGAGCAGGAGCCTGGACGGGCAGGTCGTCGTGGTGACCGGCGCGGCCCGCGGGGTCGGTGCGCTGCTGGCCCGCAAGCTGTCGGCACGCGGCGCGACGCTGGCGCTGGTCGGCCTGGAACCGGACGAGCTGGCGAAGGTGGCCGCCGCGCTGCACGGCCCGGCGCACCACTGGCACGCCGACGTCACCGACCACGAGGCGATGGCCCGGGTCGCGGCCGGGGTCAAGGAACGCTTCGGGAAGGTCGACGTGGTCGTCGCCAACGCCGGGGTGGCGACCGGCGGCCCCTTCGTCGACTCCGACCCGGTCTCCTGGAGGCGGGTCATCGAGGTCAACCTCATAGGCGGTGCGGTCACCGGCCGGGCCTTCCTGCCCGTGCTGATGGCGTCCCGCGGCTACTTCCTGCAGATCGCCTCGCTCGCCGCGATCACCCCGGCGCCGATGATGACCGCGTACTGCGCCTCGAAGTCCGGCGTCGAGGCGTTCGCGCACAGCCTGCGCGCCGAGGTCGGCCACCGGGGCGTACGGGTCGGCGTCGGCTATCTGAGCTGGACCGACACCGACATGGTGCGCGGCGCGGACCAGGACGACATCATGCGGGAACTGCGCTCCCGGCTGCCCTGGCCGTCGAACAAGACCTATCCGCTGGGACCCGCGGTGGACCGGATCGTGGCGGGCATCGAACGCCGCTCCGCGCACGTCTACGGGCAGTGGTGGCTGCGCGGGATGCAGTCGCTGCGCGGGTACCTGCCGTCGGTCATCGGGTCGGTGGGCCAGCGGGAGATGCGGCGGTTCGGGGACCGGCTGGACGGCATGCGGGTCGGCCTGGTCGGCGCCGGCGGTGAGGCGGACGAGAAGGCCCGCGCGGACCGCTGACGGACCCGCTCACTTCCTGGCGTTTGTGACGCTGGGTAGTCGAACGTGATCGAAATGCGAGCAATGTCCGGGCGTGTCACTCTTGTCCGGGGCCCTCCCCCTACGCCCCACTAGGAGTGAACAGCATGGGCATCAAGGACCAGTTCCAGGACAAGGCCAACGAGCTCAAGGACCAGGCCCAGAAGGCCATGGGCAGCGCTCGCGACGAGGCGGACGAGCGCGGCCGGCAGGCCCAGGACCGGGCCCGGCAGCGTGGCCAGCAGGGTCGTGAACGCGGTCAGCAGGAGCGCGGTCAGCAGGAGCGCGGTCAGCAGGGCCGTCGCCCCGCCCCCGACCCGATGGACGAGCTGCACGACGAGCGGGACCGCTTCCAGAGCTGATCCGCAGTCCTGAAGGTCACGCGTGGCGGCGTACGCGCCATGCGTGCGGGGCGCACCCGGTCGACCGGGTGCGCCCCAACTGCCTTCCCCCGTTCCCCCGCTGTTCCCCCGTGGCCCCCGTTCCCCCGTGGCCCCCGTTCCCCCGCGGCCCCCGTGGTTCCCTACGAGGTCAGTTGGCGACCTTGAGCCTCGTCGGCCAGCCGTAGTGCGCGGCCTTGGCGAAGAGGTTCTTGATGTGCGCCGGGGTCAGCTTGATGCAGCCCAGCGAGTAGTAGTCGCGGACCCCGTCCCAGCGGTAGGGGTTGTCCCGGCCGGGCTGCCGGGCGCCCTGGGTGCCGTTGACGTTCATCTCGCTGTGCACGAACAGCTCGGTGCGCTTGGTCCGGTGGTTCTTGCACACCTTGTCCTGCACCTGGATCGCGTAGCCGTTGATGCCGCTGCGGCCGCCGTTGTGGCGCTTGGTGTGGTTCAGCACCCGGTAGTTGCCGGTGGGCAGCCAACCCTGCATGCTGGCACACTCGTTCGTCCCGTTGCGGCCGCCGTTGCCGGAGCCCGCACGGTACGTGGCGAGCACCTTGTCCTTGGCGTTCGGGACACTCCTCATCAGGGAGAGCCTGGAGTCGCTGGGCTTGCTCCAGTTCTTGTTGAAGTACAGGTACGTACCGCCGGCCGCCGCCGTGGCGGCCTTCCCGGGCGCCGGGTGGGCGGCCAGCGCGGGGCGGCCCCGGTGGCCGCGAGGCCGCCGGTGAGGGCCAGCGCGGCGGCGAGCGGAACGATCCGGTGACGGATGCGCATCGGACATCTCCCGTTGGGTGTGCGGTGGTTGGTGGCTGGTGCGGTGTGCCCGGCCGGGGCTGGACACGACCTTGCTGGGCCGGCCGGTGTCCGGCAAGACCCCCCGGCCGTCCCGGACGGACCGCTCGCTGTCCGGGCAGGTCGGACGGGTGGTGCGAGGCTTGTTCGAACGGTGGCGGGCGCTGTCCGGGACGGCCGGAGACGGTGTTGTGGCCGTGGCCGGGGCGGCGGTTCAATGACCGGCATGACACGCACGGGGGGAACCGGCGGTGCGGGGCCGGCGGCGGCCCACGACCCGGCCGCACTCGTCGCGCTGATGCAACACCTCAAGGACGGCAGCGGGCTGACCTACCGTCAGCTGGAACGGCGGGCGGCGGAGCGCGGCGAGGTGCTCGCCCGCAGCACCCTCGCGGACGTGCTCAACCGGAAGTCCCTGCCGCGGGCCGAGGTGCTCGCCGCGTTCCTGCGGGCGTGCGGGCGCCCCGAGGACGAGGTCGGGGAGTGGCTCGCGGCCCGGCAGCGCATCGCGGAGGGCACGGCGGCCCCGCCCGCTCCGGCGCCGGAGCCCGACACCGCTCCCGGCGCCGCTCCCGGCGCCGCTCCCGCTCCCGGCGCCGCTCCCGACACCGCTCCCGGCGCCGCTCCCGCCCCCGGCCCGCCGTCCGGTGCCGCCCGCCGTCCGGCCCCCCGGCGACGGCTGCTGGCCGGTGCCGCGCTGCTGGGCACCGTACTGCTCGCCGTCGGCGTCCTGCTGCTGACCGGGGACGGCGGCGCGGAGCCCGGGGCGCCGGCCGCCACCCCGCCGGCCGGCGAGGTGCGGATCCGTCCGCTGCGGGCACCCGGGCTGTGCCTGACGGACGGGCGGGTGCTGCGGGCGCACGCGTACCACACGGTCGCGGTGGTACGGCCCTGCGCGCAGGCGGTGCCCCGCACACCCGGCTGACGGCGGCCGGGGGCGGCCGCCACCTCGTCCAGTGGTCACACCCGGACGAGGGCACCGGCTGCCTGGTCCTGCTGCGGGCGCCGGGCCTGGCCGGGCTGCTGGAGCCGCAGAACGACTGCACGGCGGGCGGGCCCGCGCAGCGGTTCCGGATCGAGCCGGTCGACGCGCGGACCGACGGCGGACGGCCGGCGTACCGGCTGCGGTTGACCGACGGCGACCGGTGCGTCGGCCTCAGCGGCCCGGCGGCGGGCGCCACGGCCGTCGGCGTCCCGTGCCGCACCGGCGCGGACGACCAGACCTTCGTGATCGGCCCGGGCTGACGGGACGCAGCATGGCACCGGCCCCGCGCCGCCGGTTCAGGCCCCCGCCGCCTCCTCGGCGTCGTCGCCCGCGCCGCGCGGCGGCAGGGCCGGCCGCCGCCGGTCCGGTACGTCCGAGAGGTCCGGGGGCGTGGCCGCCGGATGCCGTTCCAGCAGCTCCAGCGCGGTGCGCACCGCCACGCCCAGCGTCGGATGCCGTCCCTCGGCCCAGTGCAGCGGTGAGCGCAGCGCCTCGATGTCCACCTCGACGCCGTGGTTCTCCACGCCCCAGCCGTAGAGCCGGAACCACGCCGCGTTCATCGGGACGGTGATCGTGGTGCCGTCACCGAGCCGGTGCCGGCCGGTCATCCCGACCACCCCGCCCCAGGTGCGCATGCCCACCACCGGGCCGATGCCCTGCAGCTTGAAGGCCGCGGTGATCATGTCGCCGTCGGACGAGGTCATCTCGTCGGCGACCGCCACGACCGGGCCGCGCGGGGCGTTGCTGGTGTACGACACCGGCTCGGCGTCCCGGGTCAGGTCCCAGCCCATGATGGTGCGGGTCAGCTTCTCGATCACCAGCTCCGAGATGTTGCCGCCGGCGTTGCCCCGTACGTCCACGATCAGCGCGGGCATCGACATCTCCATCCGCACGTCCCGGTTGAACTGCGCCCAGCCGGAGCCGCCCATGTCGGGGATGTGGAGGTAGCCGCACCGGCCGCCGCTCAGCTCCCGCACCACCGCGCGGCGCTTGGCGACCCAGTCCTGGTAGCGCAGCGGCCGTTCGTCGACCAGCGGCACCACGGCGACCCGGCGGGCGTGCCCGTTGCCCTCCGCGGGGGCGAAGGTCAGCTCGACGGTGGTGCCGCCGGCCGCGGCCAGCAGCGGGTACGGGCCGGTGACCGGGTCCACCGGCCGCCCGTCGACGTGGGTGAGCGCGGAGCCCTCGCGGATGCCCGTACCGGCCAGCGGCGAGCGCGCCTTGGGGTCGGAGGACTCACCGGGCAGGATCCGCTGCACCACCCACCGGCCGTCCCGGCACACGAAGTTGGCGCCGAGCAGGCCGATCGCGCGCTGGTAGTGCGGCGGTCCCTCGTTGCGCCGGGCGCCGGTGACGTACGCGTGCGAGGTGCCCAGCTCGCCCAGTACCTCGCGCAGCAGATCGGCGAACTCGTCCGGGGAGGCGACCCGTTCGACCAGCGGCCGGTACTGCGCGAGCACCGCGTCCCAGTCGATGCCGCACATCCGCGGCTCCCAGAAGTACGCCCGGATGATCCGGCCCGCCTCCTCGTACGCCTGCCGCCACTCCGCACCCGGATCGACGTCGTGCAGGATGCGCCGCAGGTCCAGATAGACCATCGAATCGCTGTCCGCCGGCTCGGTCGCCGGGACCGCGCGCAGTTCGCCGTCGTCGTTGACGACCAGCCGCGAGCCGTCGCCGCTGAGCGCGAACTCGTCGATCGCGCTGGTCAGTTCGGTGCGCCGGGCCTTTATCAGGTCGAAGTGCTCCAGGGTGGGCTTGCCGGAGGTGTTGTCGGGGCTGGCGAAGGTCTCGCCCAGCGCGCCGGAGATCGGCCAGCGCAGCCAGACCAGCCCGCCGCCGCTGACCGGCTCCAGGGAGGAGTACTTGGACGCCGCGACCGGGAACGGCGTGACGCGGTTCTCCAGCCCCTCGACCTCCACCAGTACCGGCCCCTCGCCGGACGTCGGCGGGTTCTCGTCCGGGTCCAGTCCGCCCGCCGCGGGCCGCCCCTCCGGCGACAGCGCGAACGGCGACGGCGTCGCCGACGACAGCGGCACCAGGTGCGGACGGCAGCCCAGCGGGAACGACAGGTCGCCGGTGTGCACGTCGTAGACCGGGTCGAAGCCGCGCCAGGACAGGAACGCCAGATAGCGGCCGTCGCGGGTGAACACCGGCTGCTCGTCCTCGAAACGGCCGTTGGTGACGTCCACGACGAGCCGGTCGGAGAGCCGGGCCATCTTGATCATCCGCAGCGAGCGGCCGATGCCGGGATGCGACCAGGTCAGCCAGCGCGAGTCGGGCGAGAAGGCCAGGTCGCGGACCGGGCCGTTGGTGGACCGGATCAGCTCGGTGACCCCGCCCGGACCGGCGGCCACCTCCTCCGCCGAGCGGTCCTCCTCGGTGCTCTCCTGGTCCGGCCGGGTCACGTCCACCAGCAGCAGCCGGCCGTCGTTGGAGGCCACCGCCAGTCGCTCACCGTCCGGCGACGACGTCATCTCGTGGACCCGGCCCAGCTCACCGGCGGCCAGCCGGCGCGGCCGTCCCGGGTCGCTGGCCCGCGGCAGATTGGCGATCTCGATGGCGTCCGGGCCCTCGGCGTCGGTGACGTAGGCGATCCGGCCGCTGGAGCCGAGCATCTCGGGCAGCCGGACCCGGACGCCCGGGGTGTCGTGGATCGTCCGGGCCGGGCCGTCGCGGTGGGTGAGCCAGTACAGGCTGCCGCGGACGCCGACCGCGCTGGCCCGCCCGGTGGCGTCCACCGCGAGCGAGGTGACGTGCGAGGCGGCCGGGACCTGGTAGCCGCGCCGGCCGGCCCGCGGCCCGCCCAGCCGCACCGCCAGCTTCCGCGGTACGGCGTCCGGGCCCAGGTCGTCGATCAGCCAGAGGTCGCCGGCGCACTGGTAGACGATCCGCTCGCCGTCGGTCGAGGCGTGCCGGGCGTAGAAATCGGCGTGATCACTGTGCCGCCGCAGATCCGTCCCGTCCCCCAGGCACGAGTACACATTGCTGATGCCCTCGTGATCCGACAGGAACGCGATCCGCCCGCCGACGAACATCACCGAGTCCAGATGCCCGTACAGATCCGGCAGCAGCCGGGTGCCGTGCAGCCACATCCGGCCCATCGCCCCGCCCCGGTAGCGCTTCCAGGAGGCGGGCTCGTGCGGCGGCTTGCCGGTGAGCAGCAGCGTGCGGCGCTCCCCCTCGACGTCGGCGACCGCGATGTCGGACACCGGCCCCCAGGGCAGCTTCCCGCCCGGACTGCCGTCGGTGGGCACGCTGTAGGCCCACGAGTAGTACGAGAACGGCTGCCCGTGCGAGGACACCGCGAGGACGTGCGCCTGCCCCTCATGATCCGGCGGCGTCCACCCGCACACCCGCGCGTCGGTGCTGCCCCAGTACGTCAGCCGCCGGGCCGGGCCCCCGTCGACCGGCGCGAGGTGCACCTCGGGGTCCAGGCTGCGCCACGACGTGAACGCGATGTCCCGCCCGTCCGGCGAGAACCGGGGATGCCCGACCCGCGTCCGGTCCACGGTCAGCCGCCAGGCCCGCTCCGGCTCCGCACCCGCCGCGGCGATCGGCGCCACCCACAGATCGTCCTCGGCGGCGAAGCAGAGCAGATCCCCGTGCAGATGCGGAAACCGCAGGTACGACCCGGGCGGCGCCCCCGGCCCGGGCGGCATCCCCCGCAGCCGCCCCTCCGCCTCGACGACGTCCGTCCCCATACGAGGCCCGACGGCCCCGGGTACATCGCTCACGCCCCCATGGTTTCGGGCGGGGGAGAGGGTGGCAACTCGGCCGGGTGGGTGATGGGCGACTCGGCCGGTCGGGGGAGCAGGCATTCGACCCCGGCTGTACGTGCGGCGTATCGGCGCGGTGAGTACGAGTACGAGTACGAGTACGGGCCGAGGGCGACCGGAGCCGCGAGCGCCGAGCGAGCAGGCTCCCCGCCCACCACCCCCGCCCACCACCCCCGCCCACCACCCCCGCCCACCACCCCCGCCCACCACCCCCGCCCACCACCCCGCCCACCACCGGGCTGGCTCGTCGCTGGCGTAAGGGAGGATGAAACCGCGGACCGGGAAGCCAGGCCCCCTTGAAGCCCTGCGCCCCCAGGGTGATGGTCGTGCAACGAGCGCAATTGCCTCGCCCGAGGAGGACGGCATGCAGCTACGTTTCTTAGGGATCATCCCGATCGCGCCCCTCGACGACTCTCCCACCATCTCGGCTGGACCGAGACAGCGGAGATCTGCTGGTCCAGCCCTACAAGGCCACAGACGACGAGGCCGCAGCGTGCCAGGGGATCGGTTCGGTTTCCGGCCACTCCACAGATGTGCCGGATCACGAGACGATCATCCGGCTGCCGGCCGTGATGTTGAAGTACATCCCTCGACCGGAGGACGGAGACGGTGAAGTACCCCGTACGTGAAGGGCTCGCCAAGGCGCAGCACTCCGCAGTGCACTTGGAGATGCGCGACATCTACACCCCAGATGATCCCGAGTTCGCACGTTGGCGAGCGGGGCACCGGTACGACAACGATCCGACGAAACTGCCGGACTACTGGGGGTCCTGGGGTGACCTGGCGACTGAGACGACAGCCCGCGGAGTCGTCATCAGGCGAGCCCGCATCGTCTCGGAGCCGGTAACCGACTACATCCGATACGAACACGACATGTCGTTCGCCAACGTTGCGGCAGGCGAACTGGTCCGATGGCTCCCCCGCCGCAAGGCCGCTGACATTCCGCTCCCAGGAACCGACCTGTGGATGTTCGACAAAAGGTCAGTGCTGTTCACGTACTTCTCAGGCGCAGGCGACGTAGTCGACCGCGAGTGGCGCACTGAACCAGCTGTCATCGAGTTCGTGAGTTTGGCTTTTGAAGCGGTGTGGGAGCGAGCCATCCCGCACGAGGAATACAAGCCCGTCTGACCCATGGCAGTCTCGTCATCGTCCAGCGTCCAGGCAGCCCGGCAGGTGCTTGCAGACCGTCTCCGTGAGATCTGCCGGGACGCCGGCTTGGAAGGTAAACAGCTCGCTGCGGCGTGCGGCTGGCACCCGTCCAAGGTGTCTCGCATTGCCACCGCCAAAACCTCACCATCCGCTGACGACATCCTGGCGTGGTGCCAGGCGTGCGGCGCGGAGGAACAGGCGCAGGACCTCATAGCCTCTCTGCGGGCTGTTGAGGGCATGTGGATCGACTGGCGCCGGATGGAGCAAACAGGTCTCAAGCACGCACAGGAAGGGCGGCTGCCACTCTTCAAACGCACCCGTTGGTTTCGGTGCTATTCGTCGTGGCTCATGCCTGGACTACTCCAGACCTACGGCTACACGGAAGATGTGCTGCGCGCAGTCCAGCGAAGGCGGGTAGCCATCGATGACGTAGCCGATGCAGTCGCCGCCCGCATGGACCGTCAGCGCGTCCTGTACGAAGGGCAGAAGAAATTCGCATTCCTGATTGAGGAGTCGGTGTTGCACAACGCCCTGGGCAATGCCGACATGCAGGTGGAACAACTTGAGCACCTGCTGACGGTCGGCACGTTGCCCAACGTGAGTCTTGGAGTAATCCCGGCCAGGACCGGCCGCACACGCATGCCGGTAGAAGGGTTCTGGATCTTCGACAAGTCGCAGGTCAACGTAGAGCTTGTGTCGGGTTATCTCACGCTCGTGCAGCCCAGTGAGGTAGGCGCGTACGCCGACACGTTCGCCATGCTGGCCGATCTCGCGCTCTACGGCGACAAGGCTCGTGGGTTGATCGCGTCAGCCATGGCCTCGCTGAGGTGATTGCCTTGCAATCGCGTGCAATTGACTGTGAGTTGAACCGCGCCGACTCCTAGCGTTGTCGTCATCGAGGCGACGCGCGAGGTGAACGGCGGAGGGGTCATGACCAGCCCGATTCGATACAGGCAAACGCCCATTGAACTGTCCTTGGATCCCTGGCTGCTGGATACGCCGAAGTCAGACCGCGCAGAGGGCTGGTGGGCGCCGCTGGGCGGCAGGCTGGATGGGTGCTCGAAGGTGGTGTTTCTCCCGCAGGGAGCGAAGGTGCCACCGTGTCCGTTTCTGTGTCCGGACTGCCGATCCAAGGGGCGTCAGTGAATGCTCTGCCCTCACGGGTACGCCATGTCTGAAGAGCAGGCCGGCATGTGGGTCTGCCACATCTGCCCGGCGATAGTCGGAACCTGAAGACTCCCGCCCCGGCGGCGGAACCTGGACAGTCGAGCAGCCGGGACGGGTGACCTACCGCAGAGGAATCCCTCTGCGGCCTATGGGCCATGCCTCGACGGTACGGCGGCATGGCCCCTCGCGAAAGAGGAGGTTGGTAGATGGCCGTTGCTGTTGAGACGTACGAGACACGCACGCCGGACGCCGAAGGGTGGCGAGGCGTTCCCTTCCTACACCCGGCGGACATGGAGGCGGACGGCGGCAAGCATGACGGCGGCCCCATGCCCCCGGAGGCTCCGCGCGAGCCGTCCCCGCAGGGTGGAGGGGGTAAGTAGCCCCTGCCCGTAACCACGAACGTGACCCTGCTCCGGCGCATGGCCGGAGCAGGGTCACGGTGCGTTCAGCGGACGAGTTGTCACGCGGACGAGCGTCGCGCCACGCTTGCACGGGAGGCGATACCGGGAGTTGGCCCACTCAGCCATCGGGCCTCCTGCCGACGCTTCGAGTGTGGCAGAGGTCGACTACGGCTTGTTCCGACATGGCGGGCGGGGAGTCGGCATCGGCTTGATGGGCCGGGTGTCTGTATGGGCCGCCCGCACTCGGGGGAGTGAGCACAGGCGGCCCCTTCCACACACACGCGCGATCACTGCCGGCGGTGTGGGCTCCCCAGCTCCAGGTCGCTGCACGGGGTCTCGCGGCCGAGCTGGGCGTATCTGGTGATCCGGGCTACCGCGCAGTCCGGACGGCTGCCCTCACTGGCGCCCCTTCTCCACGCAGGGGGTACAGGGATACGGACAGGGCGGAACGGGTTCTTCAACGGGGATGAATGTCACGCCGGGGACACGTAAGCGTGCTGGACCGGTGGCCCGCTGACCCGCTCCTCCCGCTCACTGACGGCGGGACGGGATGGCTGCTGCTCAGGCATGGTGGCCCTGCTCGTGGTGCCGGATCTGCTGGCTTGCGACGACGGCCACGGCGAACTCTCGGCGCTTGCGTGCCTTGTACCGAGTGGCGTCCAGTTCGGCGCACTTGGGGCAGCCGGGGACGGGGTCAGGGATGAGGTCCTCGTACGGACACGGGAGTTCCACGGGGTTCTCCTGGAAGCCGCTCACTGCCGCGCCCCCTGCATGATCTTCTTCACCAGTTGCTCGGTCTGACCGAACGACAGCCATGGCGGGATGATCCGATTGCCCGCCGTACCCCACACGACATGCGACGGAGGCGCGAGGACGCCTGCCGCGCGGAGTGCGGCATCCAGCGCCCTCGCGACCTCGTACGTGTCAGCCCAGAACACTCGGCCGCCCAGCACCTCGGTCAGCTCGATCCCCTGAGCGGTCGCCAGTGCGGCGGGACGGATCCGGTGGCTCTTGACGCCGGCAATCTCGTCAAGAGCCGCGAGGGACGGGGCGGGATCAAGCCCGGCCAGGCGCAGCGCATCGTCCAGGCGCCGACTCAGCTCCAAGACGGCCTGCTGCGGCGTTCTGAGGGTGGGGGCAGTCATGGTCGTGCGCTCCTCTCCGTAGTGATTCGACTACTGGGGAGGTTCAGCGTGGCCCACGCCTGGGAAGCGTTCAACGTGTCAGGAAGGGATGGAAGGTTGGCGAAGGGGCCATGAACAAGAACGAGTTGAACCCGGACCGTAGCCCTCAAGCAGCCTTCGGAGCGCGTTTACGCAGCCGGCGGGAAGCGCGCGGCTGGACTCAAGAGGACCTTGCTGGCCGCACGGAGTACTCCAGCGTGCATATTTCCGCTGTGGAAAATGGTCGGAAGCCTCCAACTCTCCGATTTTCGCGCAGTATTGACCGGGCCTTCGGGGCCGAGGGCACCGCAGACGCGTTCGAGCACGAGTACCGCGAGATCAAGCATGGCGCGTTGCTGGAGGGCTTCCCGGAATACGTCAAGTACGAGGGGCGGCCGTAGAAATCCGGCTGTACGAAGTGGGTGTCATCCCCGGCCTACTCCAGACCCCTGAGTACGCGGCAGCGCTGGAAGCTGATGCCGTGCGCCGCGAAGCCATCACGCCTGAGCAAGCCGAAGAGCGGGTTGAGCTGGTGTCGCGAAGGCAAGCCACGCTCGCTCGCACCCCATCGCCCTTGATCATTGCGGTACTTGACGAGAGTTGCCTCCGCCGCCCGATGGGCGATCCCACCCTCATGGAAGCCCAGTTCCAGCGTTTGCTGAAGTTCGCCGAGCGACCGAACACCGTGCTCCAGGTGGCGCCCTTCTCCATGGGCGCGCGGCGACCGTTCAGCCTTCCGGTCACGGTGCTCACCATGCCGGACCGCTCGATCATGTCCTACGCCGAGTCTGCCCAGCGGGGCCATCTTGAACGGGATAACGCCTCCGTGGTGCCCATACTCACGGCCTACCATCAGTTGCAAGCCGAAGCGCTGTCCCCAGCGGCATCAGTGGCCTTGATCGAACAGCTTCGAAAGGGTTCCTCGTGACGACCGAATCCCCCCATTGGTTCAAGTCCTCCTACAGCGGCAACGGCGGCCAATGCATCGAGGTCGCCACCAACCTCACCACCTCGCGTGGTGTGGTCCCCGTCCGTGACAGCAAGGCCCCGCATGGCCCCGTGCTCAGCATCGAGACTGCCGCCTGGTCCTCGTTCGTGGCGGCCGTTCAGGCGGACCGCTTCGACAACGTCTGACAACCACCGAGGCCCCGCCACTCCCTCACCTTCGGAGCGGCGGGGCTTTCGCTGCTGATCACTTCAGCGATTTCTCGACCGCTTCAAAAATGTCCGCGTCAGTCTTCCTCTGCCACTCCGGCAGATCGCTCCAGTCCGCGACGTACCCGGGCTTCGGCTCCTCGAAGTGCTTGAACATTTGGGCCGTCCAGCACGTCGCGACGAACCGGCTCTTCTGCTCGGAGGTCAGTCGCGACGCGTGGCCGGCGCTCACATCCAGTAGCTGGCGTACTTGCTCGTAGACGGCGTCCGCAGCCTGGCGCTCCCAGTCCGGGGTGTCCTCCCAAGGCGTCACGTAGCCGGGCTTCGGCTCGCCGGGAAAGTGCTCTCGCACACCGGCGATCCATGCCTCTCGGAACAGGCGCGCGCCCTCAACCTGCGACATACCTACCCTCTCGTCACGTGTGCTCACTGCTCTGATGAGCCTTGCACTCCGTCGACTCATTTCCCGCTGGTTACCAGCTCGACGCCTTCGCTGCGGCGGCTGAGGCCACGGTGGCGCCTCCCTCCGGGCGCGCACGCCCCTCCCGCATTCAAGGCGCTCTTGCGACTTTATTGCAGTAAGCCTCACCATTGGCGGGTTGCAGACCCTGAAGCGGAGACCCTGAGATGCACGTACCCGATGGATTCATCAATGCCCCGGTGTCGGTGGCGACCAGTGCGGTCGCCGCGGTGGCGGTCGCGGTCAGCCTGCGCGGGGCCCGGCGCGAGCTGGCGGGTGCGGGGCAGGGTGTCGGGGCGGGGGCGGAGCGGACCGCGCCGCTGGCCGGGCTGGTGGCGGCGTTCATCTTCGCCGTGCAGATGCTGAACTTCCCCGTGGCGGCCGGTACCAGCGGGCACCTGCTGGGCGGGGCGCTCGCGGCGATACTCGTCGGGCCGTACACCGGGGTGCTGTGCGTCTCGGTCGTGCTGCTCATGCAGGGCGTGCTCTTCGCGGACGGCGGGCTGACCGCGCTGGGCG
Source organism: Streptomyces endophytica (assembly GCF_026153355.1). Lineage (GTDB taxonomy): Bacteria > Actinomycetota > Actinomycetes > Streptomycetales > Streptomycetaceae > Streptomyces > Streptomyces endophytica. The sequence goes on from NZ_CP110636.1 coordinate 2,733,592, forward strand.
TCAACATCACCGACATGGCGATCGTGACGACCGTGGTCGCCTACGCGGTGTTCCGGCTGCTGGTGAAGGTGCTGCCGCGGCGGCGCGGTTCGGTCACGGCGGCGTCGTTCGTCGCGGCGCTGGTTTCCGTACCGGCCGCCGCGATCGCCTTCACCGGGATCTACGCGCTGGGCGGTACCGCCGAGGTGCCGATCGGCAAGGTCTTCGCCGCCATGGTCGGCGTGCATGTGCTGATCGGGATCGGCGAGGCGGTGATCACCGCGCTGACCGTGGGTGCGGTGATCGCCGTGCGGCCCGACCTGGTGTACGGGGCGCGCGGGCTCGCCAAGCCGCTGGAGCTGCGGACCTCGCCGCTGGCCCCGGAGGGCGCGGGCAGGCCCGTCCCGGCCGCCGCTGCCGCCACCCCCGCCGCCCCGCGCCGTTCCGTCCGCCCGGTCTGGCTGGCCGGGGTCGCCGCCGCGCTGGTGTGCGCGGGCGGCCTCAGCTACTACGCCTCCGCCAGCCCCGACGGCCTGGAGAAGGTCGCCCACGACCAGGGCATCGACGCCAAGACCAAGGACCACGCCACCAAGGACTCGCCGCTCGCCGACTACAGCGTCACGGACATCGCCGACCCGCGGCTGGCCGGCGGGCTCGCCGGGGTCATCGGGTCGGCGCCACCCTGGCCGTCGGCACCGGCGTCTTCGTGGTCGTACGCCGCCGCAGGAACGCCGGGCCGGCCCAGCACGCCGGGCCGGCCGCCGAGGGCACCGGGAGCGCCTGACATGGGAGCCGGCCACGCACACAAGCTCTACCGGCACGGGCACTCGCCGGTGCACGCGCTGCCCGCGCACTGCAAGATCGCCGCGGTGTTCTGCTTCGTCCTGATCGTCGTCTCCACCCCGCGCGAGGCGGTCTGGGCCTTCGGGCTCTACGCCCTGCTGATCGCGGCCGCCGCCGTCGCGGCCCGGGTCCCGGCCGGCTTCCTGCTCAAGCGGCTGCTGATCGAGGTGCCGTTCGTCGCCTTCGCCGTACTGATGCCGTTCGTGGCCGAGGGGCCGCGCGTGCACGCCCTCGGGCTGAGCCTGAGCGAGTCCGGCCTCTGGGGCGCCTGGAACATCCTCGCCAAGGGCACGCTGGGCGTCGCCGCGTCCGTGTTGCTCGCGGCCACCACCGAACTGCGCGAACTCCTCCTCGGCCTGCAGCGCCTGCGGATGCCGCCGCTGCTGGTCCAGATCGCCTCCTTCATGATCCGCTATGGCGACGTGATCACCGACGAGATGCGGCGGATGCGGATCGCCCGGCTCTCCCGCGGCTTCGAGGCCCGCGGCGTGCGCCACTGGGGCGTGCTCGCCAAGTCCGCCGGCGCGCTGTTCATCCGCTCCTACGAGCGCGGTGAACGGGTGCACCTCGCCATGGTCAGCCGCGGCTACACCGGCACCATGCCCGTCATCGACGCCACCACCGCCACCCGCACACAATGGACCCGCGCGGCCGCCCTCCCGCTGGCCGCGCTCGCCGTCTGCCTCCTGGGATGGACCCTTTGAGCACCGCCGCCACCGCCCCCTCGCTCGCCGTCTCCGGCCTCGCCTACGCCTACCCTGACGGCCACCAGGCGCTGTTCGGCGTCGACCTGACCGTCGCCCGCGGCGAACGCGTCGCCCTGCTCGGACCCAACGGTGCCGGCAAGACCACCCTCGTCCTGCACCTCAACGGCATCCTCGAAGCCGGCGCCGGCAGCGTCGCGGTGGCCGGGCTGCCGGTCGCCAAGCAGCACCTCGCGGAGATCCGCCGCCGGGTCGGCATCGTCTTCCAGGACCCCGACGACCAGCTGTTCATGCCCACCGTCCGCGAGGACGTCGCCTTCGGCCCGGCCGCCGCGGGCCTGCGCGGCGCCGCACTCGACGCGCGGGTCACCGAGGCGCTCGACCGCGTCGGCATGGCCGACTTCGCCGACCGCCCGCCGCACCACCTCTCCTTCGGCCAGCGCCGCCGGGTGGCCGTCGCCACCGTCCTGGCCATGCGCCCGGAGATCCTCGTCCTCGACGAACCGTCCTCCAACCTCGACCCGGCCTCCCGCCGCGAACTCGCCGACATCCTGCGGTCGTTGGACGTCACCGTGCTGATGGTCACCCACGACCTGCCGTACGCGCTGGAGCTGTGCCCGCGCTCCGTCGTGCTCTCCGGTGGCGTGCTGGTCGCCGACGGCAGCACCCAGGAGCTGCTGTGCGACGAGGAGCTGATGCGTACCCACCGCCTGGAGCTGCCGTTCGGCTTCGACCCGCGCTCGGTCACCGTCCCGCGGTGAGGCCCCGCCCCGCCGCCCGCGCCGCCGCTCCCGTGTGACGAACGCCACGGCCCGAGGCCCTGGTCATCAGCACCGATCCGGGCGTTGCACCATTGATGGGTCACGAAAGCGACGGATGAATGGGAAGCGGGAATCAGTGGTGGACGTCCAGGGCACGGTCGAGGACGGCTTCGAGCCGGTCCGGGACGCCTTCATGGCCAACTTCGCGCGACGCGGAGAGCGGGGGGCGGCGGTCGCCGTCTACCGGCACGGTCGGAAGGTCGTCGACCTGTGGGGCGGTACGAAGGACGGTGACGGCGCGCCGGACGGCACGGCCGCACCCTGGGAGGCCGGCACCGCCCAGGTGATCCGGTCCGCGACCAAGGGCATCGCCGCCGTCGTCCCGCTGCTGCTGCACCAGCGCGGACAGCTCGACCTGGACGCTCCCGTCGGCACGTACTGGCCGGAATTCAAGGCCGCCGGCAAGGAACGCGTCCTCGTCCGCCACCTCCTCTCCCACCGCGCCGGGCTGCCCGTCCTCGACACCCCGCTCACCCCCGCCCAGGCCCTCGACGGCACCAGCGGCCCGGCCGCGGTCGCCGCCCAGGCCCCCGCCTGGGAGCCGGGCACGGACCACGGCTACCACGCCCAGACCTACAGCTGGCTGCTGGGCGAACTGGTGCTGCGGGTCACCGGCCGCACCCTCGGCACCTGGGTCGCCGAGGAGATATCCGGGCCGCTCGGCCTGGACCTGTGGATCGGCCTGCCGGACGCAGAACAGTCCCGGGTCGGCCGGCTGGCCCCCGTCACGCCCCCGCCGCCGCCCGCCGCCCACGGCCTCCGGGTCCGCCCCAAGCAAACCGTCGCCGCGGCGTACGAGGACCCGACCTCCCTCACGAGCCGCGCCTTCGCGGCGATCTCGCCGGGCCCCGACGAGAACGACCCCGCCTTCCGCGCCGCCGAACTCCCCGCCTCGGCGGGCGTCGCCACGGCCCGTGCGCTGGCCCGCTGCTACGCCGCGCTGATCGGCGCGGTCGACGGGCACCCGCGGCTCTTCGCCCCCGCGACCCTCACCCTCGCCCGCACCGAGGAGTCCGCGGGCCCCGACCGCACGCTCCTGGTCTCCACCCGCTTCGGCCTCGGCTTCATGCTCCACGGCCCGGCCTCGCCGCTGCTCTCGCCCGGCTCCTTCGGCCACCCCGGCCGCGGCGGGGCACTCGCCTGCGCGGACCCCGAGAGCGGGGTCGCCTTCGGCTACGTGACGAACGGGATGCAGCGGAACGTCACGGCGGACCCGCGAGCGCAAGCGCTGTTGCGCGCTGTTTCCCACGTTGTCGGCTGACCCGCCGCTGCGCTTCGCTTAGCCGCCTCCCGCGTTGTCGGGTGGCCCCGCCGTACCTCTTCTGTTTTTTCGCCTTCGGCGGGGTGGGGTTTAGGGCCGGGGGGGGGCGCTCGCTTGGTGGTAGTGCCGGGTGTGGTCCTCCGGGGGCGGGCTTCCGGACTGCTGACGCTTTACGTCCGGAAACCCGCCCCCTCCGGCCCCCACCCTCCCGCCGGTAACCGCGCCCCCGCCCGGTGGGGGGAAGGTCAAAGACCAGGGGCTCGGCCGCGTCGTTCAACCCGAATACAACATCAGGCCGATGCCCACCACCATCAGCCCCGCGGCAGCGATCCGCGGGGTGCCGAAGCGTTCCTTGAAGAACAACGCGCCGATCGCCGCGCCGACGATGATGGAGGACTCGCGGAGGGCGGCGATGGGGGCGAGGGCGGCGCGGGTCTGGGCCCACAGGACCAGGCCGTAGGCGAGGACGGAGAGGAAACCGCCGGCCAGGCCGCGGGCCGCGAACGGGCGGAGGGCGGTGAGGAGTTGGCCCCGGTGGACGGCGAGCGCCCAGAGGGGGATGACGAGGCCTTCGAGGATCATCAGCCAGGCGATGTAGCCCAGCGGCGTGCCGGCGGCGCGGACGCCGAGGCCGTCGACGGTGGTGTACGAGGCGATGGACAGGCCGGTGGCGAGGGCCGCGATGATGGCCGGCCAGTGCGGCCGGGTGCCGGCGGCGCGGACGCCCCACAGGGCCACGCCGACCAGGCCCGTGGAGGCGAGGGCCACGCCCGCGAGGGCCCAGGGGCCGGGGATCTCGTGGACGAAGACGGCCGCCAGGACGGTGACGACGAGCGGGGCGCTGCCGCGGGCGATGGGGTACATCTGCCCGAAGTCGCCCAGCCGGAACGACCGCATGAGCAGGGCCTGGTAGACGATGTGCAGGACGGCGGAGCCCAGGAGGTAGGGCCAGGCGCCGGCGGCGGGCAGGGGGGTGAAGCCCGCCATGGCCGCGCCGCAGAGGGCGCCACCGCCGCCGACCAGGGTGAAGGCGAGGAGCTGGTCGCGTATGCCGTGGGCGATCGCGTTCCAGCTGGCGTGCGTCACGGCGGCCGCGAGGACGGCCGCGACGACCAGCGGCGTCACGAGGAACGCTCGCGCACGTCCACGACCCTGTCCCGCGCGTGCTCGATCAGCGTCGTGGGAGCGAGCGGGAAGACCGTGTGCGGGGTGCCGGCGGCCCAGACGTCGGCGAGGGCCTGGGCGAAGCGTGGGTAGGTGGGGGAGGGAGCGTCGGAGGGGGAAAGGGACATGGCCCGCACGCTAGCGAAAGCTGTACGGGCCATGCGACCGGGTTCCGGAGCGTGAGAGGGGCGCCCACCGCGGGCGCCCCCGCGCTCAGCGGGCGGTGAGGATCGCGCGGACCACCGGGCCCGCGTTGGAGCCGCCGTGGCCGCTGGCCGGGACGACGGCCGCCGCGGCCAGGTCGTCGCGGTACGCGGTGAACCAGGCGTTCGGCTTCTTCTGGTTGTCGACCTCGGCGGAGCCGGTCTTGGCGCCGACGTCACCGCTGACCCCGGACATCGCCTCGGCGGCCGTACCGGAGGTCGCGGTCAGCTTCATCAGCGACTTCAGCCCGCTGAGGGTGGCCGGCTTCATGGTGCGGGCGGCGCGGGCGAGGGTCCGGTTGTCCAGCGACGGGGCGACGATGTACGGCTGGTGGAAGGAGCCGGCGCGGACCGTCGCGGCGAGCGTGGCGACGTTGAGCGGGTTCATCCGCACACCGCCCTGGCCGATCAGCGAGGCCCCCATCTGGGCGTCGTGCTGCACCGGCACCGCGCCGTCGAAGGTGGGGATGCCGGTCTGCCAGTTCAGCCCGATGCCGAAGACGTCGCGGGCCTCGTTGGTCAGGTCGTCGTCGCTGAGGTCCTTGGCGTGCGCGATGAAGGCGTTGTTGCAGGACGCGGCGAAGCTCTGCGCGAAGGTGCCGTCCTTGATCTCGGACTTGTTGAGGTTCTGGAACTTCCAGCCGCCGACCGTGACGTACTTCGGGCACGGGTTCTTCTTGCCCGGCGAGGTCAGGCCCTTGTCCATCAGCAGCGCCGAGGTGACGATCTTCATCGTCGAGCCGGGCGCCAGCGAGCCCTGGGTGGCCATGTTGAAGCCCTTGGCCGGGGAATTGGCGAGCGCCAGGATCTCGCCGGTGCTGGGCTTGACCGCGGCCGCCGAGGCGGACTTCTTGCCCTGGACGGCCTTCTCGGCCGCGGCCTGGAGTTTCGCGTCCAGGGTGGTCTTCAGGGTGCCGGGGTCCCCTTGGAGAGCACCTTCAGGGTCTTGTCGGGCTGCTGGTCGGCCGGCTTGGCGGCCTTGGCGCGCTTGATGAACAGCTCCACGCCGGGCTTGCCGTCGGTCTTGTCGCCGTACTTGTCGCGCAGACTGTCCAGGATCGCGGCGAGCGTCGGGTGCGCCTCGGGGGTCAGCACCGCGCCGTTGCGGTCCACGGCCTTGATCGGCGGCGCCTCGGCCTCGCCGGTCCGCAGCTCGTCGCCCTTGGCCAGGTCCGGGTGCAGCACGGACGGCTGCCAGGCGACCACCGGCTTGCCGGTGGCCTTGTCCCGGTGGAGGGTCGCGGAGGTGCGGTACGAGTAGGGCGCCTTGGTGCCCTTGTAGTCGATCTGCGCGGCGACGGTGTACGGGATCTTGTCGCCGGCGGGGGTGCCGGGCGTCACCGTCACCTTGGAGAAGCCGGCCCGCTTGGCGAAGGTGGTGAGCGCCGCCCGCGAGGTGTCGGGGCTGTCGGTCAGCTTCGCGGCCTTGGCGGCGTCGCCGGACTGCCAGGCGGTCAGGAACTCCTGGCCGGCCGTCTGCACCTCCTTGGCGGACAGCGGGCCGGTCGGCACCTTGGGCGCGTTGTCACCGCCCGCGGCGCCCGCGGACCGGACCTCCTGCGGCGTGTCGTCCGATCCCCCGAACAGCGTGAAGCCGCCCACGACTCCCGCCACCAGGGCCACCGATCCGCCGATCAGCCCGTACTTCACCTCACGGCGCATGCCACCGATTCCCTCCCTGGAGCCTCGTCCTTGAATACGCACACAAGAACGTGCATCGCACTCTAAGGGACACGGGGAGAGCCCCGAGTCTCGATCCGGGCACGGTCCGGTGACGCGCTGTTGTAAGCCTGTGACGGAATTGTCGAACTTCGCGGGCGCTCACACCCAGCTGTCGAACCACATCCGGTGGTGCCAGGCGCTCTTCGGGATCGGCAGGCCCGTATAAAGCGGATAGAAGTAGATGAAGTTCCGTCTTTTGGTGGTAATCGGGCCCCGACCAGGGCTTTGACCTCCAAGCGGGGCCGTTTCACGCAGCCTGGGCCGTCTCTGGGCCGTGATCTTGGTTTCCGGACGCCAAATAGAGACTGTCCACGGCTCTGCGGGTGCGCCCCTCGCTGGTAGGCATCAGGTGCGTGTAGGTCCGCAGCGTGAACCCCGGATCGGAGTGCCCCAGATACTGGCTCAGGGCGCGGATGTTCTCGCCGGCGTCCAGCAGTACCGAGGCGTAGAAGTGCCGCAGAGCATGCATGCCGTGCTCACGCGCCACGGCGTAGCGCTCTCCTTCCTCGGGCTCGGGGATGATGCCGGCAGAGGCAAGCGCAGGCTTCCACATGAAGTCATCGAAATAGCTCACCCTCACAAAGTCGCCCGTCCTACCGCTGAAGATGAGCGATTTGGTGATGGGTGGCCCGTCCGGTGTGCGCCACGGCAGCGTCACCTTGATGGTGGGGTGCGCTTTCGAATGCGCCTGCATCGCTGCGGCCACGGCCCGGGGGAGGGGGACGTCGCGCAGCTTGCCGCCCTTCGGCGGAGCGAAGACGAACTTCCCTCGAATCCGCTTCAACTGGTGCCGTACGGCGATCCAGCCGCCCTCATAGTCCAATTCGTCGTCGGAAAGGCCGAAAACCTCACCTTGCCGCAGTCCGCACCCGCCTGCCACGTCCACGGTCGCGCGCAAATGCTCGGGGAGCGCCGAGCGAACGCTGAACACCTGCGTGGATGTCCACGGCGTGACCCGGGACGGGCTTGCCTTCGGGGTCTGCACCGAGCGAGCGAGGCACGGATTCTTGCTGAGCAGCGAATCGTCAACGGCAGCGCTCAGGGCTGCGGAAACGGTCCCGAAGATGATTCGGCGGTGTGAGGACGCGGGCACTTGGGCCTCCAGCTCTCCCAGCCAGGTACGGATGTGTCCGGGCTGGAAGGAGGCGAGGGGGCGTGTCCCGATGTACGGGTACGCGTGCAGCCGCAACCGGCGCTCTGCCGCCTCCCGACTGTTGATCTCGGTCGTGTGGGTCGCCACCCACTTCTCCGCGAACTCCTGGAAGGTGATGCGGGCGGCACGCTGGTCGATGTACTGCCCGCGCGACATGTCGGCCTTGATCTGGGTGAGCCACTGCTCGGCAAGCCGCCTCTGCTTGTCGGGGAAGGACTGGCTCTTCTCCGTGCCGTCGGGGCCGATGTAGCGGGCGCGGTAACGCATGCCCTTGCCGTAGCGGCTGGTCTTGACTCGGCGAGGCTGCCCACTGGGGCCAGTCTCGGTTTTGTACCAGCGGTCTTGAATGTGGCCGGCCATGTGTCGGCGGTCCTTTCTGGGCATGCCGCAGGGCGGGACCATGGGCCCCGCCCTGCATGGAGGTGATGTTCGGTTGGCTTGGCGTTGTCAGGCGGCTTCGGCCTCGGCTACGGCCTGCTGGGCGACCCAGGCGCGGACGGCGGCGGGGTCGTAGCGGAGGTGCTTGCCCACGCGGAATCCGGGCGGGCCGGTGCGCTTCTTGCGCCAGGCGTAGAGGGTCTCGACGCTGTCCAGACGGAACAGTTCCAAGAGGTCTTCCGGGGTCAGGTAGTGGTCCGGGAGGCCGCCCCGGAGGGTGGCAACGGCGGTTGCGCGTGGCACAGCGGGTCTCCTCAGGGGAGCGGCGGTTTAATGCCGAGATTCGGTAGCGGGTCGGGGCGCGACTGTCCGAGGTGCGGATTTCTGCGTCATTGCGTCATCAGCGTCATTGGGGCTTCTGACCTGCGGCTTTGCGTGACGCAGCGGCGAGGAGGTGCGTCATCGGCGCGTCATGGGCTGCGTCATTGAATGACGCAGATGACGCAGATGACGCAGGATGACGTAGAGACCGCCGTCTGCGTCATGGCTTTCGCCGCAGGTCAGGGGCTGTTTTTCGGCTGGCATGACGCAGATGACGCAGCGTCTTCCCTCTTAGGACAAAAGAGGGGGTGCCTGTTGTGGTGCGGTGCGCCTCAAAGCGTGAAGAAGGAGCCGCTTCGCGGCGCGTCCTTTGGCCGGCGTCCCGCCGAACAGCAAGAGGAGCACGCCTCGCCTGTGGCCGGGGGTGCTCTTCTTGCTTGTCCGGACGATCACGGGGGCGCGGGTCAGAACATCCGCTTCTCCTGGGCTGGCGGCGGGGCTGCCATGCGGGTCATTTCGAGGTACCGGCCCTCGCTGGTGCGGCCTGTGTCGATGAGGACACCCCGAGCGGCAAGCGTCGGCTGGAGGCGCTTGAGCCGGTCGGAGAGGACCTTTCCCGTGGTCGGCCACCCCTTGGGCAGGGGACGGAAGTCCTCGCCCGTGTAGAGGCGACTGAGGCAGTGCAGCCACTCGGTAGAGGTCATCCGCTGCTCGCCGCCCGGCTCGATGGTGTCGGCGTGCCTAAGGACGGTCTGCGCCAGGAGGTCGCCCTCGATCACGTCGTCGTTCAGGTCGTCCAGGCTGGCCCGGTACGCGGTGAGCGCTCCAAGGCCGGTTGCCGCGTCGAGCTGCGCGCAAAGGTGCGCGAAGTCCGCCATCCGCAGGTCGGTGGGAGTCTCCGCCTCGGCTGCGCGGACCTTGACCGTGAGATCGAGCACGGACCCGAGAACGACGGGCAGAACCTCTTCGTACTCCGCCCACAGTTCCGCCTCGGTGCGCCGGACCTTGGGCCTCTCCAGCCGCAGTGGCAGAAGGCGTTCGGCGAGGTCGGGGCGGATGACTCCCACGTCGATGCCAGTCAGGAGCAGGGGCCGGCGGTAGCGGGCGCGGAAGACGTCCCCGTCGGTGAAGAGGGCGCGCTTGACGTTCTCAATGCCGGTGACGATGCAGCACATGGCATCGGAGAGGTCCGGGGTCATGTGGGAGAGGTTGTCCAGGGCCGTGACCCACCCGGCCGCCACGGCCGCAGTCAGATTCTCCTCGTCCTTCGGGGGACGGCGTAGGTCACTGCTCATGCCCTCGATGATCCGCAGGAGCATTCGCCCCGCGGTGGACTTGCCCGCGCCCTGGGGGCCGGTGAGGAAGGGTGCGGGGACGGGCACGGACGGGCCGAGGCAGCCGATCAGCCACGCGATGGCCAGGCACTCGGTTTCCGCGTTGGCGAAGTTGCACAGCCTCAGCAGGAGGTCGATGCCCTTGTCGTCGGTGTCCTTGGCCGGCAGGGGGAGTTCCCCGGTGAGCTGGGTGCGTCGCCAGCACACCTCGCGTGGGTCGGGGATGGCGATGTCCCACCCGGTGGGGTGGATGCGGACCGACTGCCCGTCGCTGCGGCCCAGGTCGAGCCACGTCGCCCCGTCGAATCCGGGGGCAACGCGGATGTTCACGGGCTGGACGTCCTCGGTCAGTGCGAGCGCTTCGATCAAGTCCAACGCTTCCTTGAGCGCGGTTCCGTTGAAGACGCCGCGGCCGTCCTTGTACAGGCCGACCATGAGTTCTTGGCGGTGGCTGCCCGTGGTGCCCTGGGAGCGGATCGGGCGGGCCACGGGGTGGCCGTTCTTCTGCGCGTACACGGTCCCGTCGGCGGTGCGGAAGTACCGGAAGTGCGCTTGCGCGTAGTCGGTGATGACCTCGCGGGCGGGATTCTTCTCGTCGTCAGCCACGGTCACATCCCCAGCCGGGTGCGGGCGTTGGCCCAGGCGTCGGTGCAGTGCCGGAGGGATTCGCCCTTGGCCTGCGCGGCGGTGAACAGTCGCGCGATGTGGGCGTTGGTGAGGCAGCCGCACCGGCCGTGGGCGGACAGCACGGCGAGGAACGTCCGGTAGACGGTCGTGTGGACCGCACTGCGCGCCTCGGTGATGCGCTGCTCGGCCATGCAGATGCCACGCTCCAGGTAGGCAGGCGTGCGATGACGGCACTCCCCGCCCCGGCCAATGCGGGCACGGTGATGGCGTGCGACGCGGGCCGCACCGTGTCCTTCACCGCCAGGGCGCGAACGGCGTCGGGGAGGGGAACCGTGGTGCCGGTGCCGGACCCGAGCCACCGGGCGTAGGCCATCGTGGACTTGATGTCCACGTCGGGGCGTACGCGGTTTGCGGAGGGCATGGTGCCGCGGTAGATCCAGTGCTCACCTCGCGTGGTCGGCACGGTACGCGTGGCGGGCAGGGTCTGGCGGGCCCAGGTGACGGCGGCGGCGTTGTCGAGGTCGAGGACGGTAAGCCCGGCGCCCGCCGGGTGGTAGGCGACGGCTACCGCCTGGCGCCACGCGGCCTTCCAGGCCGGGGAGGTGAGGACGGCGGGTCGGTGGTGGCGGCGGCCCAGCCGTGGCATGGCTGGGGCACTGGCACGGGCCTGCGGCCTTCATGTGCGGCCGGTCCCCGCAGGCGCTCCGCGCGCACTGGAGGCAGTTGCCGAAGGGCTGCTTCCCCTGCCGCAGGGGAAGCACGGGTACGCCGAGGGCGGCCAGGGCCAGTGCTTCTCGCTGGATGTCGGTGGGTTGGGTCATGCTGGAGACCTCCACAGGTCTGTTGAGGACTGGGAGAGACCAGGGCGGCCGCCTTCTCGCCAAAGACACGCGGCCGCCCTGGGCGTTGCTAGCTGTTGGTGCTGGCCCACGGGTCGTCCATCTGGGCGGCGGCCCAGAGGGTGTACTCCTGGCGGACGTAGCCGCGGGGGTTGGCCTCGGCGGCGGGGTGCTCGGGCCAGTACGGGGTGCCGCCGTAGTTGCCGTCACCGGCCTTGTCCGTGTCGAGCAGGTAGACGGCGGAGGCTTCGGCCTCCTCGACCGCCGTGGCGATTCCGGGCTCGTCGTCGAAGGCCGTGAGCCGCAGCGCGACACGGTCCAGGAGAGCGGCATGGCGCAGGTACCACTCGCGACCCAGTTCGGCCTCCGGGTCCGCAGAGACCGCGGTGAGCGAAGCGATCTCGGCGACCAGGTGTGGGGCGTTGGCGTACGCCTGCTCCGCGGTCACGGTCTCGGTGGGGTTGAAGCCCATGTCAGTGGTCCTTCCGGGCTAGAAGGGAGGTTCGTTGCAGAGGCAGTCGGGGGTGCAGCGGTGCCGCCGGGAAAGGCGGGGCAGGGGCATCAGGAGCCAGCGGCGCTCGTGGTTCCAGCAGATGCACGGCTCCCAGCGGGAACCGTCGTACTCGCCGGTCTTTGGGTGGCCGTATTCGTGCTCGATGCCGCCGTCGCCCTCGCAGTATTGGCAGTCGGGGTGGGGGTGTCGGTGAGGATGAGGGCCGGTCGGGGCCAGGTGGCGCGCTGGATGCGCAGTCGGAGCATGCGGTTGTCCTAGTGGCCGGAGATGGCGTGCGCGATGGCGGTGGTCAGGTCGTTGATGGTCTGGCGAGCGCCGGTGTTGGCGAGGTAGAAGCCGAAGAGGACGGCGACGATGGCGGCGCCGGTGCCGAGGGACTTGTAGCGGAGCAGCAGGGCGAGCAGGACGCCGAGGATGACGACGACGGAGAGGGTTATTGCCACGGCAGGGGCTCCTTGCGGGTGGTGGGGTGGGCGCGGGTGCCGTCGGTGTGGAGGCGGCGGGCGTGGTTGTGCAGGCGGCGGCCGATGCGCAGGCGCTTGCCGTGGGTGCGGCAGCGGCGGCACGGTTTGCCGCGCTTGAGCGCACCGGTGCGGGTGCGGCGCAGGCGGTAGCCGACACCGCGGCATGCGCGGCAGGTGCCGAACGGCTGGATGGCGCACAACGCTGCGTAACCACCGATGGCGAGGAGCAGCAGCGCGGAGCTAGCGGTGAGCATGAGGGGGCAACTCCCATTCCTGGGCGGTTTCGGGGGTTGGGCCTGGTCAGGCGCTAGACGCTAGGTGCCTGGTCGCAGGCCCTTTGGGGTGCTAGCGGGGGTGCTAGACCTAGCAGCGCGGGCTGCTAGGTCTAGCAGCGCTGCTGGGTCAGGCAGCGGCCCGATCGGCGTCACGCCGGGTAATCGCGGCGGTGATGTCCGCGCGTTCGACGCCCCGGCGGTTCTTGCCCTCGCCGTCGTCGGTCTGGCCCCAGACCTGCCCGGCCTTGATGCCCCAGGGCTTCAGGGCGGCGGTGACGTTCTCACCCTTCCACCCCTCGTACGTCTCCGGCCGCAGCTCGATCAGGCGGGCGGCGATCCGCTCGCACCACACGGCCTTCTCGGTGGCCGGCATCACGGCCAGCACATCGGTCAGGATGTCCGCGCTGGTGCTCTTCTCCGGCCCGTTGCCGATGGCGTGGCCGGTGACGTTGCCGTACTCCTCGCGCATCTTCCTCGCCCGTGCCACCACGGTTTCGGCAGCGACGGCGTCCACGAACGCGGATGCCACGATGCGCGGGTCGTCGCCCTCACCGGCCATCCAGCAGATGCCGCGGTCGGAGCGGGAGAACATGGTGGCCCGGTATCCGGCCTTGTACATGGACGTGCCCAGGACCATGTCGTTGGCGGGCTGGCCCATCACCTTCAGGCAGAACCGCAGAACGGCGTTGGCGGAGATCCCGGTGGGCAGGGACTTGGCGTCGGGGCGCTGGGTGCCGAACATGCCGACGATGCCCAGCGCGGGGCCGCGTTTGACCAGGTCGGTGCAGATGTCCTCGATCTCGGCGCCGTACTTCTCGTGCTCGAAGGGGACTTGGCACTCATCGAACCCGACCACGATCGGGTGCAGGCCCAGTTTCTTGTCACCGGCCAGCTCCGGGGTCACCTTCGACTCCGGGCACCGCGAGCGCGGCAGGGACTTAATCACCTTTGCCCTCCGGCGCAGTTCGTCCTTCAGCTCCCTCAGGGCCTGGACGACGTATTCGATGTCCTCGCTCTCTTCCCCGGCCCGGTAGCGGTGGCACACCGGCTCCAGGGCGCCGAAGTCGCCGGTGCCCTTGAAGTCGAACGCGTGGATCTCGGCACGCGGGTCGAGGGCCGCGATGAGCAGGAGCAGCCGCATCAGGAACGTCTTGCCCATGCGGGGGATGGAGCCGACGACGACCGAGGCGAACATCAGCGTGACGACCACGTCGCGCATGCGCTGGTCGTTGCCGAACACCACCGGTTTGAACAGGTCCACCTGCCCGGACTTCAGCAGCGGCCAGGCCGGTTTGGTGGTCTCGTTCATCGGCTTGTCCCCCACCCACAGGATCAGCCGGCCCTCATGCTCGGTGGGGTCGGGGGAAGGCCACACGCAGCCGACCTTGCGGCGCAGGCCCGAGGCGAGGGGCTTGCGGGCCTCCATGATGTCCTCCGGCGTGACGCCGTAAGGAAGGTCAAGGTCGGCGCGGTAGCCGGGCCCGTCGCGGACGATTTCGCTGGTGAAGCGCATGCCGTTCATCTCGCCGCCCTTCTTGATGGCGGCGGTAATCCTCGCGTTGCCGATGCTCTCCAGCCCCCGCAGCACGATCGTGCCGGTGAGCTTCTGTACCTCGGTCTTGAGGACCGCGGGGCCGACGACGGGTGCGTCGGGCTGCTGGCCGGCCAGGCCCAGCAGCAGCACCCCGCCCGCCCCGAACGCATACAGCAGGGCGGGTGCCATGACGTAGAGCCACAGGGCGAATCCGATGCCGAAGACCAGGGCGACGAGGGTGACCAGGCCCCGCAGGCCAACGCGTCCGGCCCGCAGCCGGGCCAGACGCATGTACGCCTCCACGTCCTGTTGCTGCACCGCGTACGCGCGCAGCGGGGCCGCTTCGCGGTCCCAGATCCACCGGTTGGTGGAGGCGATGAAGCGGCACGTGCCGCGCGGCGCCATCCCTGTTAGACGCGCGGCGTACAGCGGCACGCGGGCCCCGTGGAAGAGGGCGGCGTAGCCGAGGTTGGCGCCGGCGTGCTGGGCGGTGGCCAGGAAGTCACGGCGGTTGGTCAACCAGCCGGCCACGATCGGCTTGCGCTTCTCGTTGACCACGCCGGGCTTGGGCAGGTTGGGGTTGTCGACTGCCGGCGGGGCCGCCGGGGTCTCGTCATCGTCGGGGGTGTCCGGTACGGCGCGCAGGTGCGCCGCGGGGGTGACGGTGTCCGTCATGCTGGGAGTCCTGTCTGCACAGAGGTGTGTGTGGATGGGGAAGGCCCGGGGCGGTCGGTTCGCCTGGCAGCCATCGGCCGCCCCGGGGCGCAGTCACTTGCCGGTCTTGGCGCCGCGCTTCGCGGCGCCGTCCAGAACCCGGTCGACCTTGCGCTGAAGGTCGGAGAGGTCAACGTCCTCACCCGCCAGGGAGCGCTTGCACATGCGGGCGGTGAAGTAGGCGACCTTGGCCTTCTCGGCGGCGGTCAGCGGCGGTTCCTGGGCCATGACGCTCCGATCTGGAGCTGGGCTGTCCAGCTCCCCTTGCCACCCCACCGACCAGCCGGGCGGGGTGGCGCGGGCAGCCGTCAGCCGTGCTTGCGGCGGGCCTTGGCGACGTTCGCGGCGGCCGCCTTGCCGTCGGGGCCTCCGACGGACTTCACGACGGTGCCAACACCCCAGGCTCCGGCGACCAGGACCAGGGCGAGGAAGGCGAGCGGCACCGCCAGGGAGGTCATGGCGGTGATGAGCATCGGCCCGAGGAAGACCCCGGCCGCCACCGCTCCGCCCCCGGCGCCGGCCCCCAGGGCCAGACGCTGCACGGTGCGGTCGGGTGCGGCCTGGTGGATGTGCTGAACCACGATCGGTTGCTGGTCGTAGACCGTCGGGGTGGGCAGCGGTTCGGGCCGGTAGACCGGCGGATGCGACTCCCTGGGAACGGGAAGGGGGTTGTCGAACTGGTAGCGGCGCGGCGTCACGGCCCGCCTCCTTTCAGCAAGTCAGACCGTGGAGGGGCGGGGCATGGCGCGGCACTTCTCGGCGTGCTGCTGGGCACCGCGGTGGATGACCTTCTTCAGGTAGCCGCTGGCCTGGTCGCCGCATCCCCGGCAGGTGTAGGCGTACACCCAGTCCCGTTCGGTGACGTCGACGGTGAGGGTGGGGTCGCGCAGGATCTCCGCGGCCAGGGTCAGATAGCGGGCGGTGGTGCCTTCAGCCCAGGTGGTCTGGGTGCTGGTGCTCATGACTGTGCTCCTTGGGAGTCGGGTGTCAGGCGGCG
Organism: Streptomyces endophytica; assembly: GCF_026153355.1. Classification (GTDB taxonomy): domain Bacteria; phylum Actinomycetota; class Actinomycetes; order Streptomycetales; family Streptomycetaceae; genus Streptomyces; species Streptomyces endophytica. The sequence continues at coordinate 2,749,439 of NZ_CP110636.1, forward strand.
CGCTGTTCGTCGTCGGGGTAGGCGCAGGGGACGCACATGCCGAGGGAGCGCGGGATGCAGTACCCGGCATCGCGATGGCAGTGGGGGCAGGTGCGGCGGGCGAGGTTCGCCCGTTCCAGGGCCGCCCACCGGCCCGGCGTCATGGGCCGGACCGGGCGAGCGGCGTCGATGCGGTACAGGTAGGCCACCAGCGGCCCGCGGCGGCGGCGGCGGCGCCGCTCAAGCTGTGCGACCACCGGTTGACCGGCGGGCCGCAGGCCGAGGGCGCGCAGCTGGCGGCGGGTGGCAAGCCCGTCGGGTGCCAGGCGCCACGGGTAGGTGGGAATGCCTCCCATTACGGGGCGGCGATGGCCAGCTCAGCGCGCCGGGCGTCGCCAGGCTGGCGGTGCTCGGCATACCGGGCGGAGACCCAGCCGACGGACCAGCCGCACAGGTCGGATGCGGCCCGCACCGGAAGCCCGGCAGCGAAGGCGGCGGCGACTAGGGTGCGCGCTTCGTCCTCGGGCAGCTTCTCCTCGGCCGGAGGACGGGCTAGGAGGGCGGAGCGTTCACGCTCGGCTCGCTCTTCACGCTCACGCTGTTCACGCTCACGAGCCTGAGCACGCTCGCGGCGTTCACGCTCGGCCTGTTCGGCGGCCTGGCGTTCACGCTGTTCACGCTCGCGCTGTTGCTGTTCACGCTCGCGTTCACGGCGTTCACGAGCCTCCCGCTCCTCCCGCTGCTGGGCGGCGGCCTGCTCGCGTTCCTCGCGTCGCTGGCGCTCTTCCCGCTCGGCTTGTTCACGGGCGATCTGGGCTTCATGCTCGCGCTGTTCACGGGCCAGGGCGGCGGCCTGCTCCCGCTCCTCCTGCCGGTCCCGGCGGGCAGCCTCCTCCCGCTCCCGGGCCGCCTTTTCGCGGCGCTCGCGCTCGGCCCGCTGCTTGTCCTCCAGGGCGTTGACCGCGCGGGTGATGGCGCGGCGGTAGGCCAGTCCGGTCTCTGCCGTGACGATCAGCAGCAGCGGCGCGACCGCGTGCACGGCCACGCCCACCAGGTCTTTCTTCAGCGCGGAGTCGGCGATGTTCAGGGCCAGGGTCATGGCTCCGGTCATCCACCGAAGAGCGATGGGCCACCGGCCGCCGTGCCCGCCCAGGCGGGCCAGGACCGAGTCCAGCCGGACCACGATGACCACGGCCGCGTCAACCACCAGCGGCAGGATCGGCGCTGTCCACACCCACCCGCCCGGGGTGTGGGAGGCCATGAGCGGGGTGACGGTCAGGATGGAGTAGAGCATCGCGCCGGCCACGATCAGCCACGTGCCGACCGCCAACGCGCGCTCGGCTGAACGCACTTGAACACCGTTCACCGCGCACCCCCCGGCGGCTCGACCGCGGGGGCGGTGACGCTGCGGAAGTGGTCGCCGGTGGCGTCGTAGATGAACGGCACACACCGCCACGCAACCTCGGCCGCCGGGCGTTCACCGACCGGCCGCCAGCCGTCCAGCGAGACACCGAGGGTGGCCGCAAAGGCGTAGGCGGCCGCGCGGTCGGGGTGGAGACTGTGAGGCTCGCCGTAGTGGAGCAGCAGCATCACCGAGGCGTCAGCCGCCGGTCCGGACCGGGCCTGGGCCAGTTCGGCCGCCGTGTCCTCCAGTGCGATCTGGAGCAACTGCGCGTCCTGCACGGCGGTCTCGGCCTCCTTCTCGGCGGCCTCGGCGCGGGCGGTGAGCGCGAACACTTCCCGGATGTGGGAGCCGTAGGCGGCATCCGCTCGCCCTTGAACCTCCCGGGCCTGAGCGCGGGCGGCATCTGCTTCGGCGACCAGTCGGGCGAGACGGATTCGGGTGACGAAGCGGATCACGACTGCCTCCCGTCCCGAGCGAACAGCAGCCATCCGGCACCCTTCAGGAGCAGCCCGACCCCTGCCAGCACGCGCCACGACGCGTTGCCGGTGACGGCATGCGCGAGGGTGCCCACCAGGAAGACGGCGATCCCGACGAACACCAGGACCAATCCGCGCCGCGGGTGGGGAGTGAAGAAGGCGTTCATGCCGCGCCTCCCGCCTGGGCCTTGTTCGCCAGCGCGGCCCGCTCGGCCAGCACCCGGGCCTGGGCCCGGCGCAGGCGCCGGGCGTCCAGCTCCGAGGGCACCCGGTCCATCAGGGCAATGCGAACGTCCAGCAGCTCGACTTCCGCCTCGATCAGCGGCGTCTCGGCGACGATGGCGGCCCACTCCGTGGCCGGCTCACGGTCCGGATCAGGGACCAGTGCAATGATGCTCATGGGTCGTTGTGTCCTCTCAGGTGGAACGGCCCTCCAGCGGCCCCGGGGTGCCTCCCGGGGCCGCGCGCCGTTCGGATGAGGCCGCACAGGGTGTGTGCGGCGGGCCGCGTGGCGGCCGGTGCCCCGGGCCGGATTCGATCCGGCGCCCTTCACGGCTGGATGCCGGGGCGGTGCGCGTCAGAAGGAGTGCGAGATGGTGCCGTGGTGGTCGCCCTTGATGACCGTCATCCCGTCGCCGGAGAAGGTCCGGCTTCCGGTGTCCTCGCTGCGGGTGTCGCCGTCGTGGATGTCGCCGTTGAGGGCGACCGGGCCGGACGTGTCGGAGATGACCGTTCCGATGTCGCCGTGGTGGTCGCCGTTGATGATGATGCGGGCCATGTCTGCTCCTTTGATGAGAGCGGCCGGTGGTGGCCGCAGTGCCCCGGGCCGGATTCGATCCGGCGCCCTTCACGGCTGAATGCCGGGGCGGTGAGCGGGGGTTAGCGCTGGACCACCGGGCGGTGCATGTCCCGGTGGGTGACCGCGACCCGGAAGCCGTCGGCACGCAGCCTTTCGGCGAGTGCACCGGCGAAGGTGGGGGCGCGGTGGCGTCCACCGGCGCAGCCGTCGGCCACGGTGACAACTCCGGCGCTGGGCCCGGCCGCGAACGCGGCAACGGCCGTCGCGGTGGCCTCGACCAGGGCCGGGATGCCGGCCGTGTTCAGCACGGCGTTACGCACCGGCTCATCGGCGGCGGTCATGTACCGCAGTTCCGGGCTGACGTGCGGGTCACGGAAGTGGTGCCGCAAGTCGAGGGTCAGGTCCGCGACAGGCGGTTCGCCATGCAGATAGCCGAACGACAGGATCTCCACAAGGGCGCTCATGAGGACTCCTCGGAGGTGAGAGGGATGATCCGGCTCCCCACACCCCCGCCCGTACGGACAGCCCCTCGAAGGGGGCGCCCGGACGGGCGGAGGAGGCAACCGGCCGCCGCACTTGGTGCGGCGGCGTGCTCTAGGTCAAGCGGTGCGCGGGCCTGAGCCGCGCTGGACGCCTTTTGCGGGAGGTGACGGCCCGTCGTACGCGATATGGATCTGTGCCTCTGTCCCGCTCTTCCGAGGAATCGCATCTCGGTCTCTTCGCGCGGCGTGCGTGCCCTTGGGCAGATCCGTTCTTTTGAGTCGGCACGTGTCCCTGACGGGAGATGGCCGACTGGTCTCCGCTCACCTCGGCCGGTGTGCTCACGGCCGTCGTGTCTGTGGCGGATCACGCTGTTGAGTTGGGGACCAGATCGAAAGTGATGCTCCATCTGGTGCGCACCAGATTGGCATCTGGTGCGCACCAGAGTCAAGGGCTTCGCTGTTTCGAGCGGCGGTTGCCCGCCCCTGGCGTGTCTCTAGAAGACCGGTCCGGGATGGGGTGTCGGTAGCCAACAGGCCTTAACCCCAAGCCTGTTAACCCCTGTTGACCTGCGGTGTTGTGAGGCATGCTGGGGTGGTCAGCGAGCGGATCTATCGCCGGGCGGTGGCCTGTGAGTACAGGACTTCGGAATGCACGGACAGCGCGAGGCTGGTCTCAAGAGCGTCTGGTTCGCGAGATTGAGCAGTACGCCCGACGGCACGTCACGGATGTTGCCTCGACGGCGAGTTTGCGTGTGTACGTGTCTGAGTGGGAGAACGGCAAGCGCAACATCTCGGACCGCTATGCGGCGATTTTGCGGAAACTCCTCGGTGTCATCGACACGGAGTTGAGGGGCGGCACGACCGAGGTTGCCCCGTCTGGGGTCGACGGGTACGACGAGTTGCTGAGCAGGATCGACGCAGCTAGCAGCGTCAGCCAATCCATGGTGAAGACGTTCAACGACCAGACCGAGCTACTGCGAACCATGGACCGCCAGTTGGGCGCCTCTGCCCTCGTGGACCAAATGACGGGTCACCTCGCAGCCCTTGAAGACGCGCTGAACTTCGCGGTCCTGCCCAGTGCACGGCGGCCTGTGGCCCTTGCGCTGGCGGGAGCGTCAACGCTGGCCGCATGGCAGGCAATCGATGCCGGGGCGGTCGAGCGAGCCTGGAGGCACTACGAAGTTGCGAAGAGGGCAGCACGTGACGCTGAGGACCGCATGTACCTCACGCACGCCATGGCGGAGCAGGCGTACGTGCTCTGTGAGGCTGGCCGGCCGGGGCTCGGCCTTGAACTGGTACGGGACGCGCAGCGCACCCTTGGTCGGGACGGCTCTCCCCGTTTCCGTGCGTGGCTGTACGCCGCGGAAGCAGAGTTGTGCGTCCATGCAGGACTGCCTGATGACTGCCGGCGGGCGCTCGACGCTGCTGCCGCTAGTCTCCCCCCTGGCCATGAGGACCGCGATCCCGAGATGCGAAGCATCTTCCTCAACGAGGCTCACCTAGCTCGATGGCGCGGGAACGCACTTGCCCTGCTCGGCGACGAGGATGCTGTGCGTAGCCTGTACGGCGCTCTGGAAGTGGTCGATCCGTCCTTCGTACGAGCGCAGGCGGGGCTGCACGCCGACCTCGTACAGGCCCACTTGGCGCGAGCCGAGTACGAGGAGGCGAACACCCACCTGAGGCAAGCGAGGCTGTTGGCGAGTCGCACGGGTTCCGTACGCCAGCGCCGCCGCATTGACCTCCTCAGCGCGCGGCTGTAGCTCCCTGCGTGCCGCGGCTGGCCTGGATGTGGAGCAGAGCAACGAGCGTGCCGGAGCCCATCAGCTCGCCACGAGCCATCAGGTTCGGAATGTCGCTCAGAGGTACCCACGCGATGTGGCCGGCCTCTTCAAGGTCCGTTGGGTCGCCAACCTGGTCAGCTCCCCGCCCCACGAAAATCTCGTGAGGAGAGTCGACCATGCCGACCATGGGCTGATAGGTGACGATGTGCTCGACCGATTTCGGCCGCCAACCCGTTTCCTCTACGACTTCCCGTACCGCCGTTTCCGCGGGGTCTTCTCCCGCGTCCACGATGCCGCCCGGGAGCTCCCATCCCCACTGCTGCGGGACGAAGCGGTACCGGTACATCATCAGCACGCGGTCCTGATCGTCCAGAACCGCAGTCACGGCGACATGGTTGAGCTTCACCACGTGATGTTCGAAGCGTTCCATGCCGGGCGGCTCCACATCCCAGACCTGGAGTTTGACCCAGCGATTGTCGTAGATATCGCGCTCACCATGAATACGCCAAGGCTCCAGCCCCTCAGGAGTCTCGACACTCGCAGCGGGCACTCGATAGGAGCTACGGCCGCGAACCTCCAAGGCTCCCTCTGCTACGAGGCGGGCCAGCACTTGCCGAAGTGCCGTCCGGCCGATGCCGAGTTCCTCCACGAGAGTGCGCTCTGACGGCATCTTGTCGCCCGGGGCGTACTCGCCTGAGGCGAGCCGTGCACGAATCGTCTCGTAGACCTTGGCTGTCTTCGGTCCCATCCGCAGGGCACTCTCCCTCTTGAGGTGGTGCGTACCAGCGTAGCGGGCAAGAGTCACGCTGCCTCCGGTCGTATCTCGGGTTATTCCGCACGGCGATTTCGGGGCAGCACGGGGGCGACCTTGGGGCCGTCTGTGGGCCGTCTGATGACGGCCCACGCTGACCATCGACCGCCAACAACGACCGTTGTGGCGTGACGCGACGAACGGCGTTTCCCCGGCTATACCCAGCTGTCGAACCACATCCGGTGGTGCCAGGCGCTCTTCGGGATCGGCAGGCCCGTATAGAGCGGATAGAAGTAGATGAAGTTCCAGATGATGAGCAGGACGAGGACGCCGGCCCCCACGGCGCCGACGGTCCGGCGGCGCTCGGTCGCCCCCGGTGGCCCGATGAGCGCGCCGATCATCATGGCCAGCGCCAGGCACAGGAACGGCACGAAGACGACGGCGTAGAAGAGGAAGATCGTGCGTTCCTGGTAGAGGAACCAGGGGAGGTAGCCGGCGGCGACCCCGCAGGCGATGGCGCCGGCCCGCCAGTCCCGCTTGAACAGCCAGCGGTACAGGACGTACAGCAGCGCGAAGCAGGACGCCCACCACAGCAGCGGGGTGCCCAGGGCCAGGACCTCGCGGGCGCAGCCCTCGGCCGCGGTGCAGCCGTCCTGGCCGAACTTGGGGTCCTCGTAGAAGTACGACACCGGGCGGCCCAGGACCAGCCAGCTCCAGGGGTTGGACTGGTACGTGTGCGGGGTGGTCAGTCCGGTGTGGAAGGCGTAGACCTCGGTCTGGTAGTGCCACAGGCTGCGCAGCCAGTCCGGCAGCCAGGTCCAGCCGGCCGCCCGGCCCTCCGGGGTGGTGGCCCAGTCGCGGTAGTAGCCGCCCTTGGTGGCGATCCAGCCGGTCCAGGACGCGAGGTAGGTGGCCAGGGCGACGACGACGGTGGAGCCGAAGGCGGCCAGCACGTCGCGGCGCAGCGCCGAGCGGAACGGGCGCCGGGCACCGGCCGTGCGGCGGGCCGCGACGTCCCAGAGGAACGACATCAGGGCGAACGCCGCGAGGAAGTACAGACCGTTCCATTTGGTGGCCGAGGCCAGGCCCAGGCAGAGACCGGCCGCGATCCGCCAGGGCCGCCACCCCAGCCGGAGCCGGTCACCGACAGCGCCGTCCGGACGGGCCACCCCGTCCGGACTCACCGGAAGCGCCGTCGCGAGCCGGGCGCGGGTGCGGTCCCGGTCCACCAGGAGGCAGCCGAACGCGGCCACCACCCAGAACATCACGATCAGGTCGAGCAGCGCGGTACGGCTCATCACGAAGTGCAGGCCGTCCACCGCCAGCAGCGTCCCGGCCAGGCAGCCCAGCGCCGTCGACCGCATCAGCCGCCGCCCGATCCGGCAGACCAGCAGCACGGACAGGGTGCCGAGCAGCGCCACCATGAAGCGCCAGCCGAAGGGGTTCATCCCCAGCGCCCACTCGCCGACCGCAATCAGCCACTTGCCCATCGGGGGGTGGACGACGTACGAGTGCTCCGGCGAGAGCAGGATCTGCGGCGGGTGGGCCACCAGCGCGTCGTTGGCGTTCTTCGCCCAGGTGCCCTCGTAGCCGTACTGGAGCAGCGACCAGGCGTCCTTGGGGTAGTACGTCTCGTCGAATATCACCTTGCGCGGGCTGCCGAGGTTCCAGAACCGCAGCACCCCCGCGAACAGCGCCACCAGCAGCGGGCCGCCCCAGCCCGACCAGCGCGCCAGCCGGGCCGACGCGTCCGGGCCCGCGCCGAACACCGCCCACAGCCGGCCGCCCGACGTGGGGAACGCGGGCGCCAGCCGGGTCCGTACGTCGGCCGGCGGCGCGGCCGGATATCCGAATCGGCGCAGCCGCCGCTGCCAGACGGGGGGCTGCCGGGCCGGCTCCGGAGCGGCGTGCGCGGCGGCGTCGGTCGCGGTGGTGTCACTCGTCACCCGGCCCATCGTAGGGAAGCGGCCTGTGGACCGGTGGGGAGCGCCACCGGCGGATGCCCTACGGGCCGGGGCGGGTCGGCGGGCCGGCGGTGTCCTGGGAGGATGGGCGGGTGACTGGAGTGCTGGTACTTGCAGGGACGCCCATCGGCGACATCGCGGACGCGCCGCCGCGGCTCGCCGCCGAACTGGCCGCCGCCGAGGTGATCGCCGCCGAGGACACCCGGCGACTGCGCCGGCTGACCCAGGCGCTGGACGTGACGCCCACCGCCCGGATCGTGTCCTACTTCGAGGGCAACGAGGCGGCCCGCACGCCGGAGCTCGCCGACGCGCTGGCCGGCGGCGCCCGGGTGCTGCTGGTCACCGACGCCGGGATGCCGTCGGTCTCCGACCCGGGCTACCGGCTGGTGGCGGCGGCCGTCGAGCGCGGCATCAAGGTCACCGCCGTACCGGGCCCGAGCGCGGTGCTCACCGCGCTGGCCGTCTCCGGACTGCCGGTGGACCGCTTCTGCTTCGAGGGCTTCCCGCCGCGCAAGGCCGGCGAACGGCGCTCCCGGCTGCGCGAGGTCGCCGACGAGCGGCGCACCCTGGTGTATTTCGAGGCGCCGCACCGGCTCGACGACACCCTTGCCGCGATGGCCGAGGTGTTCGGCGCGGACCGCCGGGCCGCGGTCTGCCGCGAGCTGACCAAGACGTACGAGGAGGTCAAGCGCGGGACGCTGGGCGAGCTGGCGACCTGGGCGGCCGAGGGCGTACGGGGCGAGATCACGATCGTCGTCGAGGGCGCCCCCGAGAGCGGGCCGCAGGAGCTGGCGCCCGAGGAGCTGGTGCGCCGGGTGCGGGTCCGCGAGGAGGCGGGGGAGCGGCGCAAGGAGGCGATCGCGGCGGTCGCGGCGGAGGCGGGGCTGCCCAAGCGGGAGGTCTTCGACGCGGTGGTCGCGGCGAAGAACGCGGAGAAAAGCGCCCCGTAGGCGGAGAAAGCCGCCCCGTAGACGGCCCTTACCGCGGGCTCACCGGCCACTCCGAAACCGGCCGCCGAAGAATAATGCGCAGGCCACGGAGAAAACCGACTCATCAGAAGGTAAATGACTGGCCGGAAAGGTAAAGCGCAGGCCGAGGCGTTGGGGTGATTTTCCTACCGTCGGCCAAATCTGCGCCAATACCGTCGGAGACCTGCTGCATCGCGCCACGGAAAGGCGTCCACTGGGGGAGGGACGAACCGTTCCCGAAGACCTTGTCCAGCGGACAAGAGGAGCGCACATGAGCGAGATCGCTAAGACCACCGCGGCGAACGCCACCGGCGTCCACCCCATCCCCCAGCCCGAGCCCTCCGCCCACGAGGCGTACTCCTTCGCCTGCATGAAGTGCGGATACGGCTGGGAGCAGGCGTACGAGATAGTCCACCAGCTCGACACCAAGGGCCGTGAGCGGGTCGTCTACTACACGGACGGCGAGCGGGTGCCGTCGCCGCTGACCTGCCCCACCTGCCTGAGCTGCGGCAGCAACGTCGTACGCATCATGCGCTCCGGACAGGTCTCGATGGTCTCCCACGCGATCGCGAACATGCACCAGCGCCAGCCGGCCGGCGAGAAGAACCACAAGGCCGAGAAGCACGACAAGAGCGAGAAGAAGGGGACGCCGGCCGCGGAGCGCACCGGCAGCACCGCCGAGGAGCCCCCGGAGGCCGGCAAGCACCACTGGCACCTCTCCGACCTGCTGCACCCCTTCCAGCACCACCGCCGGTGAGGCCCGGCCGCGGCCCTCGTAGGATCGCGGCCATGGCACCGCAGGACAAGAACACCCCGCCGCCGCTGCCCGAACCCCTTCGGGTGGCGGTCGCGGATTCGCACACCCACCTGGACATGCAGGAGGGAACGGTCGACGAGGCCCTCGCCAAGGCCGCCTCCGTCGGGGTGACGACGGTCGTCCAGGTCGGCTGCGACATCAAGGGCTCGCAGTGGGCCGCCGAGACCGCCGCCGCGTACGACAGCGTGCACGCCACCGTCGCCCTGCACCCCAACGAGGCCCCCCGGATCGTCCTCGGGGACCCTGACGGCTGGTCCCGTCAGGGCGCCCGCGAGCCGGGCGGCGACGCCGCGCTGGACGAGGCCCTCGCGGAGATCGACCGGCTCGCCGCCCTGCCCCAGGTCCGCGGCGTCGGCGAGACCGGCCTGGACCACTTCCGCACCGGCCCCGACGGCATCGCCGCCCAGGAGCGGTCCTTCCGCGCCCACATCGAGATCGCCAAGCGGCACGGCAAGGCCCTGGTCATCCACGACCGCGAGGCCCACGAGGACGTGCTGCGGATCCTGCGCGAGGAGGGCGCGCCCGAGCGGACCGTCTTCCACTGCTACTCCGGCGACGCCGAGATGGCCAGGACCTGCGCCGCGGCCGGCTACTTCATGTCCTTCGCCGGCAACGTCACCTTCAAGAACGCCCAGCCGCTGCGCGACGCCCTCGCCGTCGCCCCGCCGGAACTCGTCCTGGTCGAGACCGACGCCCCCTTCCTCACCCCCGCCCCGTACCGCGGACGGGCCAACGCCCCTTACCTCATTCCGGTCACCCTGCGCGCGATGGCCGACGTCAAGGGGATGACCGAGGACGCCCTGGCGACGGCCGTGGCGGCCAACACGGCACGCGCCTTCGGGTACTGATCACCGCGCCCGCCGCCGTCACCGCGGCGGGCCGGACGTCCCCCGAAGTGACCACTTACCGTATCGGTCCGACTTTGGAGAGTGACCGACGCTCGGCTAGCCTCCGCCCGTCAACCGCATCCGTGGCATGTGGAGCGCGCCGTGAGTCTTCCGCAGAGCAGCAGCCACCGCGCCGCGCGCGGCCGTCGCAGACGCCGCGCCGAACGCCCCGAAACCCTACGGCGGCTGCTGCCCCGGGCCGCGGTCGTCGCCTTCCTCGCCGGCGGCACCACCGCCTTCATCGCCCATGACAAGGCCGTCCGGCTCAGCATCGACGGCACCCCCCGCACCCTGCACACCTTCGCCGACGACGTCGAGGACCTGCTGGCCGACGAAGAGCTCGGCATCGGCGACCACGACATCGTCGCGCCCGCCCCCGGCAGCACCCTGCACAGCGGCGACCACGTCGTGGTCCGGCACGGCCGCCCGGTCGTGCTCACCATCGACGGCCGGCGCCACCAGGTGTGGACCACCGCCGACACCGTCGCCGGCGCCCTGCACCAGCTCGGGGTGCGCGCCGAGGGCGCCTACCTCTCCACCTCCCGCTCCCGCCGCATCGAGCGGCACGGCATGGAACTGGCGGTCCGCACCGAGCGCACCGTCGTCTTCGTCGCCGACGGCCGCGAACACCGCGTCCGCACCAACGCCGCCACCGTCCGCGAGGCCCTCGCCGAGGCCGGGCTGGCCCTGCGCGACCAGGACACCACCTCCGTACCGCCGGACAGCTTCCCGCGCGAGGGCCAGACCGTCTCCGTGCTGCGGATCACCGGCGGCAAGGAGGTCCGCGAGGAGCCCGTCCCGTTCCGCACCGTCAAACGCACCGACCCGCAGCTGGCCCGCGGCACCGAGGCGATCGTCCAGCAGGGGCGGCCCGGCGTGCGCCGGGTCACCTACCGGCTGCGCACCGTCAACGGCGTCAAGCAGAAACCGAAACGGCTGCACAGCGAGATCGTCCGGGCGCCCCGCCCGCAGATCGTGCACCTCGGCACCAAGGAACTGCCCCTCTCCGTACGCGGCACCGACCACCTCGCCTGGGGCGCCCTGGCGCGGTGCGAGGCCGGCGGCCGGCCCGACGCGGTCGACTCCTCCGGCACCTACGGCGGGCTCTACCAGTTCGACGTCGCCACCTGGCACGCCCTCGGCGGCCGCGGCCGGCCCCAGGACGCCCCCGCCGAGGAACAGACCTACCGCGCCAAGAAGCTCTACATCAGCCGGGGGGCGAGCCCGTGGCCGGTGTGCGGCCGTAAGCTTCACGGGTGAGCAAGAGTACGACCGACGAGTCCGGCCCGCTTCTGGGTCCCGCCGACATCCGCGAACTGGCCGCGACGCTGGGCGTACGCCCCACCAAGCAGCGCGGCCAGAACTTCGTCATCGACGCCAACACGGTCCGCCGGATCGTGCGGACCGCCGATGTCCGGCCCGACGACGTCGTCGTCGAGATCGGCCCCGGGCTCGGGTCACTGACCCTGGCCCTGCTGGAGACCGCCGACCGGGTCACCGCCGTCGAGATCGACGACGTCCTGGCGGCCGCGCTGCCGGCCACCGTCGCCGCCCGGCTGCCCGAGCGCGCCGACCGCTTCGCCCTGGTGCACAGCGACGCCCTGCACGTCACCGAACTCCCCGGCCCCGCGCCCACCGCGCTGGTCGCCAACCTGCCCTACAACGTCGCGGTGCCGGTGCTGTTGCACATGCTCGCCACGTTCCCGTCCATCGACCGCACCCTGGTCATGGTCCAGTCCGAGGTCGCCGACCGGCTCGCCGCCCGCCCCGGCAACAAGGTCTACGGCGTGCCGTCGGTCAAGGCCAACTGGTACGCCGACGTCAAGCGGGCCGGCGCCATCGGCCGCAACGTCTTCTGGCCCGCCCCCAACGTCGACTCCGGCCTGGTCTCCCTGGTCCGCCGGGAGCGGCCGGTGGACACCACGGCCGGCCGCGAGGAGGTCTTCGCCGTCGTCGACGCGGCGTTCGCCCAGCGCCGCAAGACGCTGCGGGCCGCGCTGGCGGGCTGGGCCGGCTCGGCCGCCGCGGCCGAGGCCGCGCTGGTCGCCGCCGGCGTCTCGCCGCAGGCCCGCGGCGAGGCACTGACGGTCGAGGAATTCGCACGGATCGCGGAGAACCGGGAGGCGGGCAAGTGACGACGACGGTGACGGTACGGGTCCCCGCGAAGGTCAACGTCCAGCTGGCGGTCGGCGCCGCCCGCCCCGACGGCTTCCACGACCTCGCCAACGTCTTCCTCGCGGTCGGTCTGTACGACGAGGTCACCGCCACCCCCGCGGACACCCTGCGGATCACCGCCGAGGGCCACGACGTCGACCGGGTCCCGCTGGACCGGACGAACCTGGCCGCCCGCGCCGCCGAACTCCTCGCCGCCCGCTACGGCCGCAGCCCGGACGTCCACCTCCACATCACCAAGGACATCCCGGTCGCCGGCGGCATGGCCGGCGGCAGCGCCGACGCCGCGGGCGCCCTGCTGGCCTGCGACGCCCTGTGGTCCACCGGCGCCTCCCGGGACGAACTCCTCGACCTCTGCGCCGAGTTGGGCAGCGACGTACCGTTCAGCCTGGTCGGCGGCGCGGCACTGGGCCGCGGCCGCGGCGAGCTCCTGACCCCGCTCCCCGTCGGCGGCGCCTTCCACTGGGTCTTCGCGGTCGCCGACGGCGGACTGTCCACCCCGGCCGTCTACCGCGAGTTCGACCGGCTGACGGAGGACACGGACGTGCCCGAGCCCGAGGCGGCCCCCGAGCTGCTCGCCGCCCTCGCGAGCGGTGACGCCACCGCCCTCGCCGCCACCCTCACCAATGACCTCCAGCCCGCGGCCCTCTCGCTGCGCCCGTCCCTGGCCGCCACCCTGGGCGCCGGCACCGCGGCCGGCGCCCTGGCGTCCCTGGTCTCCGGCTCCGGACCGACCACCGCCTTCCTGGTCAAGGACGCGGAGTCGGCCCGGTCCGTCTCCGCGGCGCTGCTGGCGTCGGGGACCTGCCGTGCGGTACGGGTGGCGGATGCGCCGGCGGCGGGGGCTACGGTTCTCTAGGGGGCGTTCCCGCAAGGGGTGTTCGAACGGATCCCGTAGGGGGACGCGAGGCCCCCTGCGGGGCCACAACGGGGCTAGGGCGGGCAATATTTCCCGCGGGCCGCGGCCCCCGCCCGCCCCGTACGGCTCAACTGCGGGGCAGCGCCGTACCCTTGACGGCGGAAACGAAGGACGACCAGGCCGCGGCGGGAAAGACTATCGCCGGCCCGTGCGGGTCCTTGGAGTCGCGTACGGGGACGACGCCGGGGAGGCCGTCGACCACCTCGACGCAGTTCCCGCCTTCACCGCTGGTGTAGCTGCTCTTGCGCCAGACGGCGGTGCTCAAGTCAATCCGGTTGCTTGCCATTTCGGTATCCCTCTGCGGCCGTCTCGATCATGGTTAGGGACGCCTTCGGCGGTAGTGCGGCAGCCCGGAGCCGATCGTATGCCTTGCGGTACTTCTTCACGAGAGTCGGATCGTCGAGGGTGTGAGCGCTGTACTCGGACTCCACGTAGGCCAGCGGCGGAGCATCAGAGAAGGTCGTGATCTGCAGCAAGCCGACCAGCATGAGGGGGTGTGGTCCGCAATTCCACGGGAGGATCTGTGGAACGATCCGGTGCCGCCGTGCCAGCGCCGCGATGTGGTCGGCCTGATCGGCCATCTCGTCCAGTGGGAGGATCGGGCAGCGCAGCACGGACTCGGGCATGATCACCCAGTACTCAGGCGTCTTGTGGTCGTCCTCGAACAGGTGAGTCCGCGCAGCGCGGGCGCTGACCTTCTCCTTCACTTCCTCGTCGATCGCCAGCGGAAGAGTTGCCCGTACCACCGCCGTGGCGTATGCCGCTGTCTGCAACAGACCGGGGATGAGGGTGGGGGACCACTCCTCGATGGTTTCCGCGCGTTTCTCGGCCTCCAATGCATCCTCGAACCAGCCGACATGGCCCTTCCTCTTCGCCTTCCGTACGTCCTCGCAGCGCCGCTTGAAGAAGCCGTCCGTCTTGAGCACCCTGTCCACGTGCTCGGCCAGCTCCGGCGGCATGCGTCGTTCGCCGCGTTCGATCTCGCTGAGGTGGCTCTGCCCGAAGAAGCTGCCCTCGACCAGCTGCTGGAGTGTGAGCCCGGCCAGTTCCCGCTGATAGCGCAGTTCCTTGCCGTAAAAGGTGGGGACTCCTGTCGAGCCGTCGATGTCTTTGCGTCGCGCCACGGTTCACCGCCGTACGGGTAGCTGATTCACGGTCGTTCCGGATGGGCCCCGCCGGTTCCCCGCATTGCCACAGCTCAACACCGCGCATTCCCCGCACTGCGACCGGGAGCCCAAACCCCTTTCACGCTACGCCGAGTGACGTCACTGTGTGAGCGGTTCGTTGCAATGCGTACAGGAAGGCGCACGGTCATGCCCATCCACCCCTCCACCCCCGAAGACGTGCACGACAGTGCTGAGGAGTTGCGTACCGCGCTCAAGGACAACGGCATCACGTTGCCCTCGCTCGGCGTCGATCTGCCGGGCTTCGCAGGGAGCTACGGCGTTCCGCTCGTCGCCCTTGGTAACTGCAACGAGGCCACCGCCCGCCAGCTCGCCGAGGTCCTTCGCAAGGCGGCCGCGCGGTGAACGGCATGACGGGATGCCTCCGAACGATCCTTGCAGCCCTTGAGACGCTGCTGAGTTGGTTACTTCCGGGGCGGGGCGGTCATCGGGGGAGCCGCAGTACCGGCGTCCATTGCGCCACCGCCGCCCCGCCGACGGCCCGGACGCGGCGTCGCCTGGTGCATGTCCGCCGGGTGCCGCCCGGCCTGCTCCTCCTGTGCGGGGAGGACAGCCGCCTCGTCCGGCCTTACGTGTGCGCGCCGGAGGTGTCGTATGCATCGGGGGCGGGGCAGAGCCCGCCGGCTCACGAGGTCAGGCGTCGGGAGCTGGCGGAGCGGATCCGGGTGCTCAACGCATGGTCGTCCGGCGGGTACGGGCGACGGTGACCGAGCGTGCTAGGGGTGAGCAGCGGGGGTCGCGCCCCCGGCCGCTGCCAGTACCCCCGCCACCAGTCGTCCCGCCGCCACCGCGGACCCGTCGTTGGTCGGGACGCAGCGGTCCGTCGTCGGATCGTAGGCGGTCATGATCACGCCGGCGTGGTCGGTGTCCGGCTCCTGCAACGTCACCGGGTGGCCCGCGGCGCGCAGCGCCTCGGCAAGGTCGCGGGAGTACTGGGGTGCCACGATCGGGTCGCGGCTGCCGTGGACGAGGTGCACCGGGACGGCCGGGTCCCGGCCCGCGGCGAGGTCGGCCAGCGGGGCGGTCCCGGTGGTGCGGGCCGGCAGGTCGTAGCGGCCCGCTATACCCACCACCGCCTTCGGCCGCCACTCCTCCGCAACCTCGGGCCGCAGCGCGACCCCCAGCGCGGCGCCGGCCCCCGCCGACCAGCCGGCCAGCACGAAGGACTCCCCGTTGCCGCCCAGCCCGCCCGCTTCCTTGCGGGCGAAGGCCAGCGACTCCAGGAGTTGCGACCGGCCGCCGTCCGCGGCGTCCGAGCGCCAGTCCGGTACGAGGACCAGCAGACCGCGCGTCGCCGCGGTGCGCGCCAGGGGTTCGAGGACGTCGCGTTCGTCGGGGCCGATGCCGTGCCAGAGGAGGACGGTGGGCAGCGGCCCGGCCGCCCCCGCCGGACGGTAGAGGTCCAGCAGCTCGCCGCCCGGCCCGTAGACCAGCCCGCGTTCCGTCTCCACCGGCGTGCCCGCGCCGGATGTGTCGGCATTTCCGGAAGTCATGCGATCACGCTATCCAACCCCGCCGCGGCCCCTCAGCCGCTTTCCCCGTCGGGGCGCTTCCGGAGGCCGACTACGCTGGGAAGGTCGATCGATGTGAAGCGCATCGTGGGAAGCGCAGGAGTGAGATGGCCGTCAACCTCGTCAATCTGGAAGCCGTCGGCAAGGTGTACGGGACCCGTGCCCTGCTCGACGGTGTTTCCCTCGGCGTCAACGAGGGGGACCGGATCGGCGTCGTCGGGCGCAACGGCGACGGCAAGACGACGCTGATCCGGATCCTGGCCAAGCTGGAGGGCGCCGACGACGGCCGGGTCACGCACGCCGGCGGCCTGCGGCTCGGCGTCCTGTCCCAGCACGACTCGCTCGACCCGGCCGCCACCATCCGGCACGAGGTCATCGGCGACCTCGCCGACCACGAGTGGGCCGGCAACGCCAAGATCCGCGACGTGCTGACCGGCCTCTTCGGCGATCTGCACCTGCCCGGCTTCACGCACGGCCTGGACACCGTCATCGGCCCGCTCTCCGGCGGTGAGCGGCGCCGGATCGCGCTCGCCCAGCTGCTGATCGCCGAACAGGACCTGATCGTCCTCGACGAGCCCACCAACCACCTCGACGTCGAGGGCATCTCCTGGCTGGCCCGGCACCTGCAGGCCCGGCGCTCGGCCCTGGTCGTCGTCACCCACGACCGCTGGTTCCTCGACCAGGTCTGCACCCGCATGTGGGACGTGCAGCGCGGCGATGTGCACGAGTACGAGGGCGGCTACAGCGACTACGTCTTCGCCCGCGCCGAGCGGGAGCGGATCGCGGCCAGCGAGGAGGCCAAGCGGCAGAACCTGATGCGCAAGGAGCTGGCCTGGCTGCGCCGCGGCGCCCCGGCGCGGACCAGCAAGCCCCGCTTCCGCATCGAGGCCGCCAACGAGCTGATCGCGGACGTCCCGCCGCCCCGCGACAGCGCCGAGCTGATGAAGTTCGCCAACTCCCGGCTGGGCAAGACCGTCTTCGACCTGGAGGACGTGACCGTCCAGGCCGGCCCGAAGGTGCTGCTCAAGCACCTGACCTGGCAGCTGGGCCCCGGCGACCGGATCGGCCTGGTCGGCGTCAACGGCGCGGGCAAGACCTCGCTGCTGCGGGCGCTGGCCGAGGCGGCCCGTACGTCGGGCGAGACGCAGCCGGCCGGCGGCCGGATCACCGTCGGCAAGACCGTGAAACTGGCCTACCTCTCGCAGGAGGTCGCCGAACTCGACCCGGACTGGCGGGTGCTGGAGGCCGTACAGCGGGTCCGGGAACGCGTCGACCTGGGCAAGGGCCGGGAGATGACCGCCGGCCAGCTCTGCGAGAAGTTCGGCTTCACCAAGGAGAAGCAGTGGACGCCGGTCGGCGACCTGTCCGGCGGTGAGCGCCGCCGGCTGCAGATCCTGCGGCTGCTGATGGACGAGCCCAACGTCCTCTTCCTCGACGAGCCCACCAACGACCTGGACATCGAGACGCTGACGCAGCTGGAGGACCTGCTCGACGGCTGGCCCGGCTCGCTGATCGTCATCAGCCACGACCGCTACTTCATCGAGCGCACCACCGACCGGGTCCAGGCCCTGCTCGGCGACGCCACGCTGCGGATGCTGCCGCGCGGTCTGGACGAGTACCTGGAGCGCCGCCAGAAGGTCATCGAGGCCGCCACCCCGGCGCCCGCGCAGCCGGCCGCGGCGGCGAAGAAGCCCGCGGCGCTCAACCGCGCGGCCCAGAAGGAGCTCCAGAAGATCGAGCGCCAGCTGGACAAGATCGGTGACAAGGAGGCGAAGCTGCACGCCCAGATCGCCGAACACGCCACCGACTTCGAGAAGGTCGCCGGCCTCGACGCCCAGCTCCGCGAACTGGCCGCGGAACGCGACGAGTTGGAGATGCGCTGGCTGGAGCTGGCGGAGGACGCGTAGGGGCGGGCCGGTGCGGTGGGCCGTCGGCCCACCGCAGCGGGCCTCAGCTCAACGGCTTGCGGACCTCGGTGCGGATCTTGCCCGCCTTGTCCGCGAACGCCTGGAGGTCGACGGACTGCGGGTCCTTGGACAGCTCCGCGGCGTCGGTCTGGGCGACGTTCATGGACGCGCTGGAGTCGGCCCATATGCAGAACGCCAGCGTGACCTTCTGCCCCATCTCCGTGCGCACGTCCACGCCACAGGTCAGCGGGTCACCGCCGCCGCTCGGCGTGAACTTCTTCTCCGGCACCGCGACGACCGTCTTCCCGTCGCGCGTCATCCCCTGGATGGCGTGCTCGACGCTGGTCTCCGGGTCGTCTATGGAGCCGTACATCCCCAGCATCACCATCGACTTGGTCCCGCTGGTGTACTGTCCGCCGACCGTCCGTAGGCCGTGTTCGTTGGCCCCGTCGTGCGGCACCGCGCTGTCGGCCTGCTGGGAGATGTCCTTGGCGAGCTTGTACTCCCCACCTGCCAGCGTCTGTGGCACCGTGATCCGGTACTTCGGGCCGCCTGAACCACCCGAACCGCCGGAACCGCCCCCGCGGAGCGCCACGGTCGACGCGATGCTCCCGACCACCAGCACACCCACGATCGCGCCGATAATCCCCCACACCTTTCCGCTCTTGTTCCGGGGCGGGACCGGCGGCATCATTCCGGGCCCGCCGTAACCGGGGTAACCCTGCGGCGGCACCCCGTAAGGCGACTGCGGCGGCGCTCCGTACGGCCCCTGGGCGGGTGCGTCGTAGGGCCCCTGCGGTGCGTACGGCCCCGGGGGCGGCGGTATCTGACCGCCCGGTACCTGGCCGCCCGGCACCTGCTGCGGGTATCCGCCGGGCTGACCGGCCGGGGACGGTCCGTAACCCGGCGCGCCCCCGAAGCCGTTGTGCGGCTGCTGCGGTGTACTCATGACGTTCCTTCGCTCGCGTTTCGCCCCACCCCGGCATCGAACCGCGTGCCGTGTGCACCGCATGGAGCCGGTCGTCCCGTCCCCCGCCTGCTGCCGTCAACTGTGGCACACGGCACCGACACCGCCCCGGAGGCGTTCCCCGCGCACGCCGGGGCCCAGGCGGAGTGTCTCGTTCAGGCGGCAATCGGCCCCGAATGGCCGGGATTCCAGCATTCCGGGGGGCTTCTGCCCGGTAGGGGGCGCGCATCGGCAATCGAGCGTGTAGCTTCCCGGGGACGAACGGCCCGGCCGGGGCGCGCCGGGGCCGCGCGGAGGGAGGGGGTTGCTCTATGGGCGTGCGGCTCATGGTGGTCGACGATCACCGGCTGCTCGCGGAGGCGCTCGCCTCGGCGCTGAAGCTGCGCGGTCACCGGGTGCTGGCGGCCGCCGCGCCGAGCGCCGGGGCCGCGGAGCTGGTGGTGAGCCGGGCGCCCGAGGTGTGCCTGCTGGGGACCTCGGCGCCCGCCCAGCCGGGCACCTTCGACCCGGTCGTACGGATCAAGAAGGAGCGGCCGCAGGTCGCGGTGGTGGTGCTGGGTCCGGTGCCCAGTCCGCGCGGGATCGCCGCGGCGTTCGCGGCCGGGGCGTCCGGGTACGTCCGCAACGACGAGCGGATCGAGGGCGTCGAACGGGCCATGATGAAGGCCAGGGCGGGGGAGTCGGCGGTCTCGCCGCAGCTCCTCCAGCAGGCGTTCGAGGAGTTGCTGCACCCGGCGGCGCAGCCGGACGACGAGGGCGCGCGGCTGCTGGAACTGCTCACCCCGCGCGAGGTCGAGGTCCTGATGCGGGTCGCGGACGGGGAGGACACCCGGCTGATCGCGGCCGGGATGGACATCGCGCCGAGCACCGCGCGCACGCACGTGCAGCGGGTGCTGATGAAACTGGAGGTCGGCTCCCGGCTGGAGGCGGCCGCGCTGGCGGCGCGCACCGGGCTGCTGGACCGGGCGGGCCGCGGACGGCCGGCGCGGACGACGGCGGCGGCGGGGACGGACGAGCCGTCCCCGCCGCCGCAGTAGGGCCGGGCCGCCGCGGCAGGCCGGCGCCGGTCAGCCCTCGGCGGGCCCGTCGCCGGCCGCGGCCCGGAGTTCCTCGGCCGTGGGCGGCACGGTCGGCCGCAGCTTCAGCCAGACCAGGAAGAACAGCCCGAGGACGAGCATGCCGAGGCCCGTCCAGAGGTTGATGTTGATGTCCTGGGCCTTCTTCAGGTCCGCGTCGGACGCGGTGATGCCGGCGATCGTGACGATCACGCCGTAGACGACGAACAGGCCGCCGATGATGCGCCGTACGTCGAAGAGCCGCGCGGCGGTCGCCGATTCGCGCTCCAGCTCCTCGACCTCGTGCTGGTAGTCACTCATGGTGGGTCAACTCCGCTGTTCGGGGCCGGGGTTCAGAAGGAGAACGGGACGTAGCAGACGGCGGACAGGATGAGCGCGCCCCAGCCCAGCAGGGCCGGGCGGCGGTACCAGGCGTCGTCGCCCTCGGCGGGCGGTTCCTCCATGCCGGGGGACCTCGTGCCGTAGACCAGTCCGGCCAGGGACTCGGCGGGCTTGGGCTTGGTGACCATGGTGACCACGACCATCACCAGCGCGCCGACGACGAACGCGACGATCGACGAGACGAAGTTGGCGCCCTGGTCCGAGGGGATCGCGATGATGCCCTGCTTGTAGAAGCCGAAGTAGTTGACCATGGCGGCGGCGGTGCCGGACAGCAGCCCCCAGAAGCCGGCCGCGGCGCTGGTCCGCTTCCAGAACATGCCGATGATGAACACCACGAACAGCGGGACGTTGAAGAAGGAGAACAGCGTCTGGAGGTAGTTCATGATGTTGCTGAAGGACGAGGCGATGAAGGCGGTGCCCATGCCGATCAGCACGCCGACCGCGGTGACCACGCGTCCGGTCCTCAGGTAGTACGCGTCCTCGCGGCCCTTCTTCAGGTACGCGGCCCAGATGTCGTTGGTGAAGACCGTGTTGAAGGACGACACGTTGGCGGCCATACCGGCCATGAAGGCGGCGAGCAGACCGGTGACGGCGATGCCGAGGACGCCGTTGGGGAGCAGGTCGCGCATCAGGACCGGGATCGCGTCGTTGTACTGCAGCCCGTCCTTGCTCTTGCCCAGCGTCGGCTCCATGACCAGCGCGATCAGGCCGGGCACGACGACGACCATGGGTATGAAGATCTTCGGGAAGGCGGCGATCAGCGGGGTGCGCTTGGCGGCCGAGAGGTTCTTCGCGGACAGCGCGCGCTGCACCTCGGCGAAGTTGGTGGTCCAGTAGCCGAAGCTCATCACGAAGCCGAGGCCGAGGACGATGGTCAGCCAGTTGGCGCCCAGCGGGTTGCCCTCGCCGATGCCGGTGCCCTTCCAGGCGGTCAGGAACGCGTCACCGTGCGAGGAGGTCAGCGAGTCGGTCAGGCCGTGCCAGCCGCCGACGCGCTTGAGGCCGACGACGGTCAGCGGGATCAGCGCGGCGAGGATGACGAAGAACTGCAGCACCTCGTTGTAGATCGCCGAGGACAGCCCGCCGATGGTGATGTACGCCAGCACGAAGAAGCCGGCGACGACGATCGCCACCCACTGCGGCCAGCCGAGCAGCGCCTGCAGCACGATCGCCATCGCGTAGAGGTTGACGCCCGCGATGAGCACGGACGAGACGGCGAAGATGACCGACGACAGCAGGTGCGAGGACGGGCCGAAGCGGTGCAGCAGGAACTCCGGCACCGAGCGGACCTTGGAGCCGTAGTAGAACGGCATCATCACCAGGCCGAGGAAGACCATCGCCGGGATGGCGCCGATCCAGTACCAGTGGACGGTGTAGGCGCCGTACTGCGCGCCGTTGGCGGCCATCCCGAGGATCTCGGTGGCGCCGAGGTTGGCGGCGACGAACGCCAGGCCGGTGACCCAGGCGGGCAGGGACCGCCCGGAGAGGAAGAAGTCCAGGCTCGTCCTCACGCTGCGCTTGGCCGCGAAGCCGATGCCGAGGACGACGACGAAGTAGAGGGCCAGGATCGTGTAGTCGAGCCCGTTGGTGGGCAGCCGTAGCCCTTCGGCCAGATTGATCATGTCGTAGCTCGCTTCTTTGCGTGCGGCGGTTGCGGGCGGTCGGAACGCACAGAAAGCTACGCTTGGGCGGTCAGAAACTGAACACTTTTGTTCGTTTGAGTTGTTGGATCGTGATGAGGGAGGGGCATATGCCCCGCCTCGTCCGGCGCTGCCCGCACGGCCACGGCGGCCTGGTCCGGCGTTGACGCAACTGTTTAGTTGTGCTTCATTGTGTTTGTTTGTGTTTGGTCGGTGAGGTGAGGAGCCCCCGGGGTGAAGAAGACGACGACGCGGCTCGCGGACGGCCGGGAGCTGATCCACTACGACTCGCGCGACGACGTCGTACGCGACGCCGTCGACCGGCGCCCCCTCGACCCGGTCGCCACCGCCGCCGAGATCCGCGCCGACCGCCTCCTCGGTGACCGCGTCGCCATCGCCTCGCACCGCCAGGCCCGCACCTACCACCCGCCGGCCGACGCATGCCCGCTGTGCCCCTCCCGCGAGGGCCGGCAGTCCGAGATCCCCGCCGCCGACTACGACGTGGTCGTCTTCGAGAACCGTTTCCCCTCCCTCGCCGGGGACCACGGCCGCTGCGAGGTCGTCTGCTTCACCCCCGACCACGACGCGTCGTTCGCCGACCTCACCGAGGACCAGGCCGCCCTGGTCCTCGCCGCCTGGACCGACCGCACCGCCGAACTCTCCCAACTCCCCGGCGTCGCGCAGGTCTTCTGCTTCGAGAACCGCGGCGCGGAGATCGGCGTCACCCTCGGCCACCCGCACGGCCAGATCTACGCCTACCCCTTCGTCACCCCGCGCACCGAGCGGATGCTGCGCTCGCTCGCCACCCACCGCGAGGCCACCGGACGCAACCTCTTCGACGACGTCGTCGCCGACGAACGGGCCGACGGCCGGCGCATCGTCCTCGACGGCGACCACTGGGTGGCCTTCGTCCCGTACGCCGCCCACTGGCCCTACGAGGTGCACCTCTACCCCAAGCGCCGGGTGCCCGACCTGCTCGCCCTCGACGACGCCGCCCGCGCCGAATTCCCGCGGCTCTACCTGGAGCTCCTGCGGCGCTTCGACCGGATCTTCGACACCGGCGCCGGCGCCCCGCCGACCCCCTACATCGCCGCCTGGCACCAGGCGCCGCACCGCACCGCACAGCGCCCGGACTTCGCCCTCCACCTTGAGCTTTTCACCATTCGCCGGACTTCCGGCAAGCTGAAGTTCCTCGCGGGTTCCGAATCCGGCATGAACGTGTTCATCAACGACGTGCCGCCGGAAGCCGCGGCCGAGCGACTGCGAGAGGTAGCGAGCAAGCCATGAGCAAGTACCTGGTGACGGGCGGGGCGGGGTATGTCGGAAGTGTGGTGGCCCAGCACCTGCTGGAGGCCGGCCACACCGTGACCGTGCTCGACAACCTCTCCACCGGCTTCCGGGCCGGCGTCCCCACGGGCGCCGACTTCATCGAGGGCGACATCCGCGACGCCGCGAAGTGGCTGGACGCCTCCTACGACGCGGTGCTGCACTTCGCCGCGTTCTCCCAGGTCGGCGAGTCCGTCGTCAAGCCCGAGAAGTACTGGGACAACAACGTCGGCGGCACCATGGCGCTGCTGGCGGCGATGCGCACCGCGGGCGTGCGCAAGCTGGTCTTCTCCTCCACCGCGGCCACCTACGGCGAGCCGGTGAACACCCCCATCACCGAGACCGACCCGACCGCCCCCACCTCCCCCTACGGCGCCAGCAAGCTCGCCGTCGACCACATGATCAGCGGCGAGGCCGCCGCCCACGGCCTGGCCGCGGTCTCGCTGCGCTACTTCAACGTCGCCGGCGCCTACGGCAGCTGCGGCGAGCGCCACGACCCCGAGTCGCACCTCATCCCGCTCGTCCTCCAGGTCGCCCAGGGCCGGCGCGAGGCGATCTCCGTCTTCGGCGACGACTACCCCACCCCCGACGGCACCTGCGTCCGCGACTACATCCACGTCGCCGACCTGGCCGACGCCCACCTGCTGGCCCTGGACGCCGCCACCGCCGGCGAGCACCTGATCTGCAACCTCGGCAACGGCAACGGCTTCTCCGTCCGCGAGGTCATCGAGACCGTCCGCACGGTCACCGGCCACCCCATCCCCGAGGTCACCGCCCCGCGCCGCGGCGGCGACCCGGCCGTCCTGGTGGCCTCCGCCAAGACCGCCGCCGACCGCCTCGGCTGGCAGCCCCGCCGCGCCGACCTCGCGGGCATCGTCGCCGACGCCTGGGCGTTCGCGCAGAGCCTCGACCACACCAGCTAGCCGCACCGGACGAAGGAGCCCTGATGGCAGGTCACGAAGCCGCCACCCCGACCACCGGGCGCCCGCACGGCGCCCGGCACACCGCGGACCGGTTCGCCGCGGTGTACGGCGCCGCCCCCACGGGCATCTGGGCGGCGCCCGGCCGGGTCAACCTGATCGGTGAACACACCGACTACAACGACGGCTTCGTGCTGCCGCTGGCGCTCCCGCACACCACCCTCGCCGCCGCCGCACCCCGCACCGACGGGGTGCTGCGGCTGCACTCCGGCGGCGCCGACGGCGGCGTCGTCGAACTCCGCATCGACGCGCTGCGGCCCACCGCCCAGGGAGGGTGGGCCGCCTACCCGGCCGGCATCGTCTGGGCGATGCGGGAGGCCGGACTGCCCGTCGGCGGCGCGGACCTGCACTACGACAGCACCGTGCCCACCGGCGCCGGACTCTCCTCCTCCGCCGCCCTGGAGGTCGCCACCGCTCTCGCCCTCAACGACCTCTACGCCCTCGGCCTGGAGCCGCAGCGGCTGGCCCGGATCGCCCAGCGGGCCGAGAACGCCTTCGTCGGCGTGCCCTGCGGGATCATGGACCAGACCGCCGCGGCCTGCTGCACCGAAGGCCATGCGCTGTTCCTGGACGCCCGCGACCTGACCCACCGGCAGGTGCCGTTCGACCTCGCGGGGGAGGGGCTGCGGCTGCTGGTCGTCGACACCCGGGTGAAGCACGAGCTGGGGGACGGCGCGTACGCGGAGCGGCGCGCCGGCTGCGAGCGCGGAGCGCGGGCGCTCGGGGTGCGGGCCCTGCGCGACGTGTCCGGTGCGCATCTGCCCGAGGCCCTCGCCGAGCTCGCCGGCGAACCCGGCGTGCAGGCCCTGGTCCGCCACATCGTCACCGAGAACCAGCGGGTCGAAGAGGTCATCGCCTGCCTGGACGCCGGCCGCACCCGCGCCATCGGCCCGCTGCTGACCGCCGGCCACGCCTCGCTCCGCGACGACTTCACGATCTCCTGCCCGGAACTCGACCTCGCCGTCGACACCGCCCTCGCCGCGGGCGCCCTCGGGCCCGGATGACCGGCGGCGGCTTCGGCGGCTCGGCGATCGTCCTCGTCGAGGAAGCCGCCGCCGCCGACATCGGCACGGCGGTCACCGCAGCCTTCGCGGCCGCCGGCCACCTGGAACCGCGGATCTTCGAAGCCGTACCCAGCGCCGGAGCGCACCGGCTCCAGTAGGGCGCGACGGGCGGCGTGCGGCCATCGGGGCGTCACCAAATGGACGGGCTGCGACAGCAGTTTGGCCATTCACCTTCCCTCGCCGCGGCCCGTCCGTACCCTGAGATCCTGCACCGGTGGGGCCGGTGCTGATCAGGGGGCGAGACCGTTCGGGTACGGCGCCTGGGGTGGGGGTAGTCATGTCGGCACGGCGGCGGCCGTGCGACCGAGGCGATCTTCAATCCGGGCGTCGTGCCCGCTATGGTCCGTTCACCGAGACAGGGGGTCTCTGTGCAACGCATCCGGGTTCTGGTGGTCGACGACCACCGCATCTTCGCCGAATCCCTGGCAGCCGCGCTCGCCGCGGAGCAGGACGTGGACGTCGCGGCCGCGGGCAGCG
The DNA here is from genome assembly GCF_026153355.1 of Streptomyces endophytica. Lineage (GTDB taxonomy): Bacteria > Actinomycetota > Actinomycetes > Streptomycetales > Streptomycetaceae > Streptomyces > Streptomyces endophytica. The sequence continues at coordinate 2,775,352 of NZ_CP110636.1, forward strand.
CCCCGGCCGCCCTGCGCAACCTCGACCGGGCGGTCACCGACGGCCGCCGCTTCGACGTGCTGCTCGCCGACGCCGACCTGGCCGCGCCGCTGCTCGCGGTGCCGGCACAGGGCACGGCCCGTGAGCAGGTCGTCCCGCGCAGCTGCCCGCGGGACGGCATCGCGCTGGTCTCCGGCCTGCGCACCAGCCACCCGTACCTGCGTACGGTCGTCGTGGCCGACCGCGACGACCCGCGCCGGGCGGCCGCCGCCCTGCAGGCCGGCGCGTCCGGCTGGGTCGCCAAGGACTGCTCGCTGTCCCGGCTGCTCGCCGTGATCCGCGGCGTGCTGCGGGACGAAACGCATCTGCCGCCGGCGCTGCTGACCGGTGTGCTGCGCGAGCTGACGGCCGCCCGCAAACACCGTTCGGAGAGCGAGCGGCTGGTCGAGTCGCTCACCCCGCGCGAACGCGAGGTGCTCCGCTGCATGGTGGCCGGCCTGGGCCGCAAGGCCGTCGCCGAGCGGCTGTTCCTCTCCCCGCACACGGTCCGCACGCACATGCAGAACGTGCTCGGCAAGCTGGGAGTGCACTCGACCCTCGCCGCGGTGGCGCTGGCGCGCCGGGCGGGGGTGGGGCCGGTGGAGCTTGAGCCGGTGCCGGCTGTGCCGTAGCCCCACGTACTTGGCTGTCCCGCCGTGGTGGTTCTCGCCGTTGCGCTTTGCGGCGCCCCGCACGTACCTGTCTGTCCCGCCGCGGGTCGTCTCGCCGTTGCGCCTGCGGCGGGCTGGGTTGTGGTGGGTGCGGTGACGGGCCTCCGGGGCCTGGTGTGTGGACTGCTGACGCTTTACGTCCACACACCAGGCCCCTCCGGCCCGTCCCCTCCCGTGAGGGGGAAGTGACGAGCCGGTGGGGGTGTACGTAGCGCCTTTCAGCGCGCAGGGGATGTGGAAGGACCCATCAGGACCGCTACGCCGCGGGGTGGCAGGGTGAGCTGGGTGACGGTGGGGCCGTCGGGGGTCAGTGCGTCGTGGAGTGGCCTCGGGAGGGTGATGTCGGCGGGGTCCGCGCCGTGGTTGAGGAGGAAGAGGTAGCGGTCGTGGGTGCCCTCCCGGAGGGTGGCCTGGACGCCGGGGGGCAGGTTCGGGAGTACGGGGGTGACGCCCGCTTCCGACCGCACGTCGTCCAGGAGGGCGCGTAGCAGCGCGGGGTCCGGGCGGGTCGCGACGTACCAGGCGGTGCCCTGGCCGTAGGTGTGGCGGGTGAGGGCGGGGCGGCCGGTGAGGTCGCCGTTGGTGAAGTGGGCCAGTGGCTCGGCCCCTTGGAGGTCGATGGCCTCGGACCACAGGTCCGCCCGGCCGGTGTACGCGCCGTCTCCGAGGCTCACGGACTGGTGCGCGGCCAGTGGCCAGAATTCCTCGACGCGCAGGCCCAGCAGTTCTCGTAGCGGCCCCGGGTAGCCGCCCGGGTGGACGCGGTCGTGTGCGTCGACGATGCCGGAGAAGAACGACACCAGCAGCCGCCCGCCGTCGCGCACGTAGTCGGCCAGCCGCTCCGCGTCCCGTTCGGTCAGCAGGTAGAGGTTGGGGACGACGACCAGGCGGTAGCCGGTCAGATCGCGCTGGGGCGGGAGCACGTCGCAGGCCACGCCGGCCTCGAACAGGGGGCGGTAGTGGTCCAGCGCGATCCGGGAGTGGTCCAGTGCGGTGGACGGTTTGGAGTCCAGCTCCAGTGCCCACCAGCTGTGCCAGTCCGCCAGCAGTGCCACCTCGGCCCGGGACCGGGTGCCCTCGATGCCGGGAACGGCCGCGAGCTCCCGTCCCAGTTCCGTCACCTCGCGGAAGGTCCGGGTGCCGGTCCCGCCGTGCGGCACCATCGCCGAGTGGAACTTCTCGGCGCCGCCCAGCGACTGCCGCCACTGGAAGAACAGCACCGCGTCCGCGCCCTGTGCGACGGCCTGCCAGCTCCACAGCCGCATCGCACCGGGCGGCTTGGGGCCGTTGCGGGGGCGCCAGTTGACCGCGCTCGGTGCCTGCTCCAGCAGCAGCCAGGGCTGCCCGGACCGCGCGGACCGCATCAGGTCGAAGACGTAGCCGGCCCGGACGTGGTCGTCGGCGGCGTACGGGTCCTGGTAGAAGTCCAGTGCCATCGCGTCCATATGGGGCGCCCAGGCGAACGCGTCCACCGGTTTGTGCTGTGGCATCAGGTTGGTGGTGACCGGTACCTCGGGTGTGAGCCGTTCCAGGACCTCCTTCTCGGCGAGGTAGCAGGCGCGCAGTGCCTCGTCGCCGAACCGCAGGTAGTCCAGCTGCTGGGCGGGGTTGGGGAAGGTGGGGGCGGTGCGCGGCGGCAGCACCTCGTCGAAGTCGCCGTAGCCCTGCGACCAGAAGGCCGTCGACCAGGCCGCGTTGAGTGCGTCGATGCTGCCGTAGCGGGTGCGCAGCCAGCGCCGGAAGTCCGCGGCCGACACGTCGCAGAAGCACTGCCGGGTGTGGCAGCCGTACTCGTTGCCGACGTGCCACATGGCCAGCGCCGGATGGTCCGCGTAACGGGTGGCGAGCTGCTCGACGAGGCGTACGGCGTGGGTGCGGTAGACGGGGCTGGAGGGGCAGTAGTGCTGCCGGCCGCCGGGCCAGCGGCGCTGTCCGTCCGGGCCCTCGGGGAGGATCTCGGGGTGCGCGCGGGACAGCCAGGGTGGCGGTGAGGCGGTCATGGTCGCCAGACAGACGGCGATGCCGGCGCCGGCCAGCCCGTCCATGACCCGGTCGAACCACCCGAAGTCCCATTGCCCGGGCCGGGGTTCGACCTTCGCCCAGGAGAAGATCCCGGCGGTGACCATGGTGACGTGGGCCGCCTTCATCAGCTCCAGGTCCTCGGCCCACACCTCCTCGGGCCACTGCTCGGGGTTGTAGTCGCCGCCGAAATGGATGCCCATCGGTCCCCCCAGGGGTCGAAGCTCGGGCGGGCCGGTCCGTGGCCCGCGGGCGCCCGGGACCCGCGTCCCGGTCAGGACGAGTTCTTGTACACGCTCCAGCCGCCGTCCACGACGAGGCTCGCGCCGGTGATGAAGGACGCCTCGGCGGAGAGCAGGAAGGCGATCGCGGCGGCGATCTCCTCGGGCCGTCCCAGCCGGCGCGCGGCCGTCTCCGCGGCGGCGGCCTGCCGTTCCTCCTCGCCGATCCCGTCCCAGGCCGCGGTCAGCACGGGCCCCGGCAGCACGCTGTTGACGCGTACCTCCGGCCCGTATTCGACGGCCAGTTGGCGGCCCAGCCCGGTCAGTCCGGCCTTCGCCGCCGCGTAGGCGGGCCGGCCCGGCAGCCCCACCAGGGCGTGCACGGACGAGGTCAGCACCACCGCGCCGTGCCGCTCCCGCAGGTCCGCGAGGGCGGCCCGCACGCCGAGGAACGAGCCGGTCAGGTTCACCGCGAGCTGCCGCTCCCAGTCGGCGAGCGGGGTGCGGTCGGCCGGTGCCACGTACGGCAGGTAGGCGTTGCTCACCAGCCCGTCCACCGGGCCGTAGCGCCGTCGCGCGGCCTCGACGGCCCGCTGCCAGTCCGCCTCGCCGGCCACATCGCCGTGCTCGAACGAGGCCCGGCCGCCGGCCGCGCGGATCCGCCGGGCGAGGTGCTCGCCGCGGGCGTCGTCGAGGTCCAGCAGCAGGACGCCGGCGCCCTCGGCGGCCAGCCGGTCGGCGGTGGCCGCCCCGATACCGGCGGCGGCCCCGGACACCACGACCGTACGGCCCTCGAACCGCCTGCCGTACGGGCCGCGGGGCCGGCGCGGTGCGCGTTGCTGGCTCATGGCGCGATCCAAGTGCACAACGGGAGCGGGCTGCAAGGGGACGGGGTGCACAGGGGGCGCGCGTCGAATCATGGGGCGCATTACGCAGGCTTACGCGCCCCCAAATTCCGTGTGTGGCACTGGGGCGCACGCGGGCTGACGGTGTGTTTCCGCGGTGGCGCCCCCGCCCTCGCGACCTCTGGCGACCGCGCCCGCGCCGCCGCCCGGGGAGTACGCGCCCTCTCCCGCCCCGGAAAGTCGACGCGGGCGGGGCGGCGGGCCGCCGCCGGAAGCCGGACGGGCGCACCGGGGCGTCGGCGACCGGCTACCCCGGGATGTTGTCGAACGGCCCGGTCAGCTTCCGTAGCAGGCCGGCCAGTTCGCCGCGCTGCTGACGGGAGAGTTCGGCCAGAATGGCGCGTTCCTGTACCAGCAGGCCGGCCAGTGACTGGTCGGCCTTGTCGCGGCCCTCCGGAGTCAGCCTGACCAGCACTCCGCGCCGGTCGCTGGGGTCGGGCAGCCGCTCGACGAGGTTCTTCTTGGCGAGCCGGTCGATGCGGTTGGTCATCGTCCCCGAGGTGACCAGTGTCTGCGTCAGCAGTGCTCCGGGGGAGAGTTGATACGGCGCCCCGGCCCGGCGCAGCGCCGTCAGGACGTCGAACTCCCAGGGTTCCAGGCCCACCTCGGCGAACGCGATGCGGCGGGCCCGGTCGAGGTGTCTGGCCAGCCTGGAGACGCGGCTGAGGACCTCAAGCGGTTCCACGTCGAGGTCCGGGCGCTCCCGGCGCCATGCTGCGACCAGTCGGTCGACCTCGTCCTCCATGACGATCAGTGTAAAGGGTCTGTCGACATGAAGTCTCTTGACGTCGAGATATATTTCGCTGGACTATGGGGCATCGTCGGCGGAGGCTCGGTTTCCGGCCGCCACGGCCCGAACCGGACCTGCTCACCCGACCGCGCCAAGCCCTGTGCCAGCCCTGCACGACGAAAGGGTTCTGAACATGCACGACGCACCAACCTGGGATCCGCAGCAGTACCTCCGCCACTCCGGGCACCGCACCCGCCCCTTCCTCGACCTGCTCGCCCGGATACCGGACCTGCCCCGCCGGGGCCGCCCCGCCCGCATCGCCGACCTCGGCTGCGGCCCAGGCAACGTCACCGCCCAGCTCACCATCCGCTGGCCCGACGCGCACATCACCGGATACGACAACTCCCCCGAGATGCTCAAGGAAGCCGAGACCTGCGCCGGCCCCACCCCGGGCGGCGGCCACCTCGACTTCGCCCCCGCCGACGCCGCCGACTGGACCCCCGACGAGCCCTTCGACCTGATCGTTTCCAACGCGGCGCTGCAATGGGTTCCCAACCATCCCGAGTCCCTGCCGCGCTGGATCGACGCCCTCCCGCCCGGCGGCACCCTCGCCTTCCAGGTCCCCGGCAACTTCACCTCGCCCAGCCATGCCCTCCTGGGCGAGCTGTGCGACGCCCCCCAGTGGCGCGAACGCCTCACCACCCACGGCCGGCGCTTCGTCCACATCCTCGAACCCGCCGCCTACCTCGAACGCCTCGCCGACCTCGGCTGCGACGCCGACGTCTGGGAAACCACCTACGTCCAGCTCCTGGCGGGCGACGACCCGGTCCTCGACTGGGTCAAGGGCACCGCCCTGCGCCCCGTCCTGACCGCCCTGGAGGACGACCCCGTGGCCCGCGAGGCATTCCTCGCCGAATACCGCGACGCCCTCCGCAAGGCCTACCCCACCGGCCCCCACGGCACCGTCTTCCCCTTCCGCCGCATCTTCGCGGTGGCCCAGAAGCCGCCGGCCTGATCCACGCCCCGTGAAACCGGCCTCGACCACACCAGCTCGCCGCCTGCCTGGGGAGGCAAGGCAAGCCCGCTGGTTTGAGGCCGGCACGGATCAGGGGGTACGGCCCAGGTGGGTGACGAGGATGCGGATCACGCTGTCGTCGATTACGTAGAGGACGCGGTAGCTGCCGACGCGCAGGCGACGGATCTCGGGCCCGTAGGGCGTTGATCCCGCTGGGCGGGGGTCATGGGCGAGTTTGTCGATGGTGTCAAGGACCACAGCGAGGCCGCTCGGGTCTTCCTTCGAGAACCGGGCTGCGGAGTCGAGGGCCTGCGGTTCGAAGATGATCTCGTAGGTCACTGCTGTTCGAGCCCCAGTCGCCTGCGGACTTCGGCCATGGGGATGCCCTCGCCGAGCGTGCCCTCCGCCTTGCGACGCTGGTAGTCGGCAACGGCCAAGGCGTCTTCGAGATCCTCTATGACCTGTGGAGATACGAGAAGCGCAGCCACGTGCCCGTGGTCGGTGAGGGCGATGGTCTCGCGACCATGGGCGGCCCGGCGGACCAGATCGCCGAGCTGGGAGCGCGCAGAGCTGATCGTGATCTCAGTCATGCACAGAGGGTTTCACAAGGTTAATGTTGTGCGCAATAGCTCAGTTCTTCCGGTGCCCTATCAGCCGCGGCTTCTGCTCCAGGCCGTCCAGGCCGTGCCAGGCCAGGTTGACCAGGTGTGCGGCGACCTCGGCCTTCTTCGGCTTGCGGACGTCGAGCCACCACTGGCCGGTCAGGGCGACCATGCCGACCAGGGCCTGGGCGTAGAGCGGGGCCAGCTTCGGGTCGAAGCCGCGGGCCTTGAACTCCAGGCCGAGGATGTCCTCGACCTGGGTGGCGATATCGCTGATCAGCGACGCGAACGTGCCCGTCGACTGGGCGACCGGCGAATCGCGGACCAGGATGCGGAAACCGTCGGTGTACTTCTCGATGTAGTCGAGCAGCGCGAACGCGGCCTGTTCGAGGAGCTCACGGGGGTGGCCGGCGGTCAGCGCGCCGGTCACCATGTCCAGCAGCTGACGCATCTCGCGGTCCACCACCACCGCGTACAGCCCCTCCTTGCCGCCGAAGTGCTCGTAGACCACCGGCTTGGAGACCCCCGCCTTCGCGGCGATCTCCTCCACCGACGTGCCCTCGAAGCCGCGCTCGGCGAAGAGTGTGCGACCGATGTCCAGCAGCTGCTCACGGCGCTCCGCGCCGGTCATCCGGACCCTGCGCGCCCGCCGCGTGCCCGCGGCGGCGGAAGACTTGCTCTTGCTGCTGCTCGTACTGCTGTCGTCGATCGCCACCCGTCAATGATGCCTTCCCCCGTCACCGCCGCGGGCTACCCCACAGCGGCGGTCTCCTTGCGCCGGGCATCGATGCGCGACGCGTTCGGCCAGCGGACGTCGTACACCCAGCCCGCCTTCTCGAACCAGCGGATCAGCCGGGCACTGGAATCCAGCTGCCCCTTCATCACGCCGTGCCGGGCACTGGTCGGATCCGCGTGGTGCAGGTTGTGCCAGGACTCCCCGCAGGACAGCACCGCCAGCCACCACACGTTGCCGGAACGGTCGCGGGACTTGAACGGGCGCTTGCCCACCGCGTGGCAGATGGAGTTGATCGACCACGTGACGTGATGCAGCAACGCCACCCGGACCAGCGAACCCCAGAAGAACGCGGTGGCCGCACCCTGCCACGACCACGTCGCCAGCCCGCCCACCAGCGGCGGGACCAGCAGCGACACCGTCGTCCACAGCACGAACTGCCGCGAGATCGTCCGGATCGCGTCGTCCTTGATCAGGTCCGGCGCGTACTTGTGCTGCGGCGTCTGCTCCTCGTCGAACATCCAGCCGATGTGGGCCCACCACAGGCCCTTCATCAGGGCCGGCACCGTCTCACCGAACCGCCACGGAGAGTGCGGATCACCCTCCGCGTCGGAGAACTTGTGGTGCTTGCGGTGGTCCGCCACCCAGCGGACCAGCGGACCCTCCACCGCCAGCGACCCCATGATCGCCAGCGCGATCCGCATCGGACGCTTCGCCTTGAACGACCCATGGGTGAAATAACGGTGGAAACCGATCGTGATGCCATGGCAACCGATGAAATACATCGCCGTCATCAGCGCCAGGTCCAGCCAGCTCACCCCCAGCCCCAGGCCAGCGGCACCGAGGCCACCAGCGCCACGAACGGGACGGTGATGAACAGCAGCAGCGCGATCTGTTCGACCGACCGGCGCTGCTCACCCCCCAGCGTGGCGGACGGGAACGGACCACCCGCCCGCCCGGACGAATCAGTGGAAAGTGGTGGGTCTTCTACGGCTTCAGGACCAGCAGTCATGGTGTCCCTCGTCGGGGGCTCGGGGGCACGGCTACGGCCTACGGAACCGTAACCTACGGTCTCGTAAGTATGGCAGTGACACCGCCACGGGCAAGGCCGTGACAGGCCCCACACCACCACCTCCCGCCACGGATGCCCACCCATCGGACGGTGTGATCCGCTGACAGTGGGCAGTCCTATCCTGGGGACGTCGGACAGCGCGGTCCGCAACCCGCCCGCATCAGACCTGCCCACGCGTCGCCGCCACACCCCTCCCCGCGAGCCGCGGAGCGACGCCCCTGATTGCCGCAAGGAGCACCAGTGAGCAGTGCCGACAACACCCCCGTCGAGACCGCGACCACCGAGCCCAGCGAGGCCGCCGGCGTCGCCCTGCGCGCCGACATCCGCCGCCTCGGCGACCTCCTGGGCGAGACCCTCGTCCGGCAGGAAGGCCCTGAGCTCCTCGACCTCGTCGAGCGGGTACGCGCGCTGACCCGCTCCGACGGTGAGGCAGCGGCCCGCCTCCTCGGCGACACCGACCTGGCCACCGCCGCCAAGCTCGTCCGCGCCTTCTCGACGTACTTCCACCTCGCCAACGTCACCGAGCAGGTCCACCGCGGCCGTGAGCTGCGCGCCAAGCGCGCCGCCGAGGGCAGCATCCTCGCCCGCACCGCCGACATGCTCAAGGACGCCGACCCCGAGCACCTGCGGAACACCGCCCGGCACCTCGGGGTACGCCCCGTCTTCACCGCCCACCCCACCGAGGCCGCCCGCCGCTCCGTCCTCACCAAGCTCCGCAAGGTCGCCGAGCTGCTCGACCGGACCGACGCCACCGAGCGGCGCCGCACCGACCTCCGCCTCGCCGAGAGCATCGACCTCATCTGGCAGACCGACGAGCTCCGCGTAGCCCGCCCCGAGCCCACCGACGAGGCCCGGAACGCCATCTACTACCTCGACGAGCTCGCCCGCGGCGCCGTCGGCGACGTCCTCGAAGACCTCGCCGCCGAGCTCGAACGCGCCGGCTCCCCGCTGCCCCCCGGCACCCGCCCGCTCACCTTCGGCACCTGGATCGGCGGCGACCGCGACGGCAACCCCAACGTCACCCCCCAGGTCACCTGGGACGTGCTGATCCTCCAGCACGAGCACGGCATCACCGACGCCCTTGAGCACATCGACGAGCTGCGCGGCGCCCTGTCCAACTCCATCCGCAACTGCGGCGCCACCGACGAGCTGCTGGAATCCCTCCAGCGCGACCTCGACGTCCTCCCCGAGATCAGCCCCCGCTACAAGCGCCTCAACGCCGAAGAGCCCTACCGCCTCAAGGCCACCTGCATCCGCCAGAAGCTGGTCAACACCCGCGAGCGGCTCGCCGGCGACACCCCGCACGTCCCCGGCCGCGACTACCTCGGCACCACCGAGCTCCTCGACGACCTCACCCTCCTGCAGACCTCGCTGCGCGAACACCGCGGTGGCCTGGTCGCCGACGGCCACCTCGAACGCACCCTGCGCACCATCGGCGCCTTCGGCCTCCAGCTCGCCACCATGGACATCCGCGAGCACGCCGACGCCCACCACCACACCCTCGGCCAGCTCTTCGACCGACTCGGCGAGGAATCCTGGCGCTACGCCGACATGCCGCGCGATTACCGCCGCAAGCTCCTCGCCAAGGAACTCCGCTCCCGGCGCCCGCTCGCCCCCACCCCGGCCCCCTCGACGAGGCCGGCGCCAAGACCCTCGGCGTCTTCCGCACCATCCTCAAGGCCAAGGAGACCTTCGGCCCCGAGGTCATCGAGTCCTACATCATCTCCATGTGCCAGGGCTCCGACGACGTCTTCGCCGCCGCCGTCCTCGCCCGCGAGGCCGGCCTCATCGACCTGCACGCCGGCTGGGCCAAGATCGGCATCGTCCCGCTCCTCGAAACCACCGAAGAGCTCAAGATTGCCGACCAGCTCCTCGACGAAATGCTCGCCGACCCCTCCTACCGGCGCCTGGTCGCCCTCCGCGGTGACGTCCAGGAGGTCATGCTCGGCTACTCCGACTCCTCCAAGTTCGGCGGCATCACCACCTCCCAGTGGGAGATCCACCGCGCCCAGCGACTCCTCCGTGACGTCGCCCACCGGCACGGCGTGCGCCTCCGCCTCTTCCACGGCCGCGGCGGCACCGTCGGCCGCGGCGGCGGCCCCTCCCACGACGCGATCCTCGCCCAGCCCTACGGCACCCTCGAAGGCGAGATCAAGGTCACCGAGCAGGGCGAGGTCATCTCCGACAAGTACCTCATCCCGTCCCTGGCCCGGGAAAACCTCGAACTGACCGTCGCCGCCACCCTCCAGGCCTCCGCGCTGCACACCGCACCCCGCCAGTCGGACGAGGCCCTCGCCCGGTGGGACGCGGCCATGGAAACCGTCTCCGAGGCCGCCCACGGCGCCTACCGCAGGCTCGTCGAAGACCCCGACCTGCCGACGTACTTCCTCGCCTCCACGCCGGTCGACCAGCTCGCCGACCTGCACCTGGGCTCGCGGCCCTCCCGCCGCCCCGGCTCGGGCGTCTCGCTCGACGGTCTGCGCGCCATCCCGTGGGTCTTCGGCTGGACCCAGTCCCGGCAGATCGTCCCCGGCTGGTACGGCGTCGGCACCGGCCTCAAGGCCGCCCGCGAGGCCGGCCTGGACACCGTCCTCGACGAAATGCACGAGCACTGGCACTTCTTCCGCAACTTCCTCTCCAACGTCGAAATGACGCTGGCCAAGACCGACCTGCGGATCGCCCAGCACTACGTCGACACCCTCGTGCCGGACGAACTGAAGCACATCTTCGACGTCATCAAGGCCGAACACGAACTCACCGTCGCCGAGGTCCTGCGCATCACCGGCGAAAAGGAACTCCTCGACGCCAGCCCCGTCCTCAAGCAGACCTTCCACATCCGCGACGCCTACCTCGACCCGATCTCCTACCTCCAGGTCTCCCTCCTCCACCGCCAGCGCACCGCCGCCGAACGCGGCGAGGAGGCCGACCCGGTGCTGGCCCGCGCCCTGCTCCTCACCGTCAACGGCGTCGCCGCCGGCCTCCGCAACACCGGCTGACCCGGCACACCCCCCACACGCACATACGGCGGCGGCCGGCCCCTTCCCCGAAGGAGCCGGCCGCCGCCGTATCAATTCCAGGCAATTCCGTCGTGCGCTACATCGCCGCGAACGCCGCCCCCAGCAACGCCGCCCCCAGCAAGCCCATCCCCCACGCCGTACGCCGCAACCGCATCCCCCCGGCCACCACCAGCGCCGCCAGCAACAACGCCCCCGCGAACGGCACCCACGCATGCAGCACCCCCGCCGGCCCCGTCCGCACCGCACGCGACGTCCCCGGCTTCAGCACCACCTCGACCCGCTCACCCTTCTCCGGCGCCGCCGCCTTCGCGATCGACACCGAAGGGCGCGGCCGACCCGTCCCCGCCATCGGCACATACGGGCCCGTACACCGCTCACCCGCACACGCCGACACCGTCAGCACCCCGTGCTCCCGGCCCTTGACCAGCATCGCGTACTTCGCCGTGCTCCAGGACGTCCACACCCCCGCCACCAGCAACAGCAACGCCAGCAGCCCCATCAACCCCGTCCGGGCGACCAGCACCACCCCGTAGGCACTCTCACTGAGCCGTCGCCAACGACTGCGTCTGACCGAACGGGTGCGCGTACTGCTCTTGGGCATGGCCGCGATACTTGGCCATCCACCAGCACCCGGTCAACCTCCGACAACAATTCGTCAGACCCTGCCCCGACCCGTCCCCTAAAGGCGCTCGATCACGAGTTGTACGTAGTCTGCGCCCGCTCCAAACCGTCCACGATCAACGTCTCGACCGCATCCGCCGCACGGTCCACGAAATAGTCCAACTCCCGCCGCTCCGCCGACGAGAAGTCCTTCAACACGAAATCGGCCACCGGCATACGACCCGGCGGACGCCCGATCCCGAACCGCACCCGGTGGTAATCCGCACCCAGCGACTTCGTGATCGACTTCAGCCCGTTGTGGCCGTTGTCACCACCGCCCAGCTTCAGCCGCAGCGCGCCGTAATCAATGTCCAACTCGTCATGAACCGCCACCACATGCGCCACCGGCACCTTGAAGAAATCCCGCAATGCGGTCGTCGGCCCACCCGACAGATTCATGAACGACAACGGCTTCGCCACCACCACCCGGCGGCTCGACAACCCCGGCGCACCCAGCCGGCCCTCCACCACCTGGGCCCGCGACTTGTGGGCCTTGAAACGGCCCCCCATCCGCTCCGCCAAAAGATCCGCCACCATGAAACCGACGTTGTGCCGATTACCCGCGTACTCCGCACCCGGATTACCGAGACCCATCACCAGCCACGGGCTGTCCGCATCCGCCGACATCTGCACCCTCCTCCAACGGCACGACCGCCGCCCCGCGCCAACGGCACGGGACGACGGTCACCAAAAGAATCACCAGGGCACGCCGGCCCCGGAAGCGAATCAGGCCTCGGAGCCCTCGGCCTCGCCCTCGGCACCTTCCTCGGCCGGAGCCTCGGCCTGCGCCGACACGACCTGCAGGACGACGGCCTCGTCCTCGACCGCGAGCGACACGCCCGACGGCAGCGTGATGTCCTTCGCCAGCACCGACGTACCCGCGTCCAGACCGGCGATCGACACGGTCACCGACTCCGGGATGTGCGTGGCCTCGGCCTCGACCGGCAGCGTGTTCAGCACGTGCTCCAGCAGGTTGCCACCCGGGGCCAGCTCACCCTCGGTCTGGATCGGCAGCTCGACCGTGACCTTCTCGCCCTTCTTCACGGCCAGGAAGTCCACGTGCACCAGGAACCGGCGGATCGCCTCACGCTGCACATCCTTGGGGATGACCAGCTCGTTCTTGCCGTCGAACTCCAGACGCAGCAGCGCGTTCGGCGTCTTCAGGGCCATCATCAGCGCGTGGCTGTCGATCGCCACGTGCTGCGGCTCAGCACCGTGACCGTAAATGACACCCGGAACCTTGGACTCGCGACGCAGACGGCGGGCCGCACCCTTACCGAAGTCGTTCCGCAGCTCGGCGGAAAGCTTCACCTCAGCCATGACAGCACTCCTCGTATCTCAGAAACATCTGGTGGGCGTCACCCGGCCCACGACAGACCTGCTACGAAGAGCGCGTCGATAACGGACAACCACCCAAAAAGGCGGCCTCCCTCGCCGAGCAACTCCACGAGTCTACCCGGCGGGAAGGCCGCCCCAAAATGGATCTCAAGCGCCCGGCGGACGCGGGGACCTACCCCGCCCCACGGACGCCGACGATCACTGCTCCTCGAACAGGCTCGTCACCGAACCGTCCTCGAACACCTCACGGATCGCCCGGGCGATCGTCGGCGCCATCGACAGCACCGTGATCTTGTCCAGCTCCAGCTCCGAAGGCGTCGGCAGCGTGTTCGTGAACACGAACTCACTCACCTTTGAATTCTTCAGCCGGTCCGCCGCCGGACCCGACAGCACGCCGTGCGTCGCCGTCACGATCACATCCGACGCGCCATTCGCGAACAGCGCGTCCGCGGCCGCGCAGATCGTGCCGCCGGTGTCGATCATGTCGTCGACCAGGACACACACCCGGCCCTCCACGTCACCGACGACCTCGTGCACCGTGACCTGGTTCGCCACGTCCTTGTCCCGCCGCTTGTGCACGATCGCCAGCGGCGCACCCAGGCGGTCGCACCAGCGGTCCGCGACCCGCACCCGGCCGGCGTCCGGCGACACCACCGTCAGCTTGTCCCGGTCCACCTTCGCGCCGACGTAATCCGCCAGCACCGGCAGCGCAAAAAGATGATCCACCGGACCGTCGAAGAAACCCATGATCTGGTCCGTGTGCAGATCCACCGTCACCACACGGTCCGCACCCGCGGTCTTCATCAAATCCGCGATCAGCCGCGCCGAAATCGGCTCACGGCCACGGTGCTTCTTGTCCTGACGCGCATAACCGTAGAACGGCACGATCACCGTGATGCTGCGGGCCGAGGCCCGCTTCAGCGCATCAATCATGATCAGCTGTTCCATGATCCACTTATTGATCGGAGCCGTGTGGCTCTGAATCAAAAAGCAATCCGCACCACGCGCCGACTCCTGATAGCGGACATAGATCTCACCGTTGGCGAAGTCAAAAGCCTTCGTCGGGACCAGCCCGACACCCAGCTGATGCGCAACCTCCTCCGCCAGCTCAGGGTGGGCGCGGCCGGAGAAGAACATCAGCTTCTTCTCGCCGGTCGTCTTGATCCCGGTCACAGCAAATCTCCTCGAATCACAGTTTGCGTGCGCTCATCACGGTACGCCCCGCACGGCGCACCTTCCCCCAGCTAACGCTGGGAGGTTCCCCCATCACGATCACCGCTCGCCTTCCGACTCCTGGCGAGCGGCCGCAGCAGCCTGCGCGGCGGCACTTCCGGGCCGCTTACGCGCGACCCAGCCCTCGATATTCCGCTGCTGGCCACGCGCGACCGCCAGCGAACCCGGGGGCACATCCTTGGTGATGACCGAGCCCGCCGCCGTATAAGCGCCGTCCCCGATCGTGACAGGAGCCACAAACATGTTGTCCGACCCCGTCCTGCAATGCGAACCAACGGTCGTGTGGTGCTTGGCTTCACCGTCGTAGTTCACGAACACGCTCGCCGCACCGATATTGGTGAACTCGCCAATGGTCGCATCCCCCACATACGAAAGATGCGGCACCTTCGTGCCCTCACCCACCGACGCGTTCTTCATCTCCACATACGCGCCGGCCTTCGAACGAGGACCAAGATCCGTGCCCGGCCGCAGATACGCATACGGGCCCACATTCGCGCCCACACCGATCCGCGCACCCTCGGCGACCGTGAACGAGACCACCGCACCCTCACCCACCGACGTATCCGTCAGCCGGGAATGCGGCCCCACCTCGGCGCCCGACGCCACATGCGTCGCACCCAGCAGCTGCGTGCCCGGGTGCACCGTCACGTCCTGCTCGAACGACACCGACACATCCACGGACGTCGACGCCGGGTCCACCACCGTCACGCCCGCCAGCATCGCCCGCTCCAGCAGCCGCTCGTTCAGCAGCCGCCGCGCCTCCGCCAGCTGCACCCGGTTGTTGATCCCCAGGATCTCCCGGTGATCGACCGCCACCGCGGCCCCCACCCGGTGTCCCGCCTCACGCACGATCCCCAGCACATCCGTGAGGTACTCCTCACCCTGGCTGTTGTCCGTCCGCACCTTCCCCAGCGCGTCCACCAGCAGCCGGGCGTCGAAGGCGAACACCCCCGAATTGATCTCGCGGACCGCTCGCTGCGCCTCCGAGGCGTCCTTGTGCTCGACGATCGCCGTCACCGCGCCCGACGCCGCATCCCGCACGATGCGCCCGTAACCCGTCGCGTCCGGCACCTCCGCGGACAGCACGGTCACCGCGTTCCCGTCCGCCGCGTGCGTCTCGGCGAGCCGCTGCAGGGTCTCCCCGGTGAGCAGCGGCGTGTCACCGCAGACCACGATCACCGTGCCGTCGAGCACGACACCGCTGTTGCTCAGCTCGTCCAGCGCCATGCGGACCGCGTGCCCGGTACCCAGCTGCTCGTGCTGGACGGCGGTCCGCACCTCGGGATCGACCTCGGAGAGGTGCGCCCGCACCTGCTCGCGGGCATGGCCGACGACCACGACGAGATGCTCGGGATCCAGCTCACGGGAGGCGGCGACGACATGGCCGACGAGGGAGCGGCCGCAGAGTGCGTGCAGGACCTTGGGGGTCGCCGACTTCATGCGGGTACCTTCACCCGCTGCGAGAACGACGACGGCTGCCGGGCGGTTGGCGCTCACGGGGATGCCCTTCGGCTTCTTGGCTACTTCGGGTGGTGGTCACCCGAAGGATACCGGGGCGTATTGCGGGAGAAACGACTGCGGGTCCTGATCTTGCGATCAGGACCCGAACTTTGCTTGGCTCCCCTGCCAGGACTCGAACCCGGACATAAGGCACCAAAAGCCTCAGTGCTGCCAATTACACCACAGGGGATGGTAGGGCGGTTCATACCGGACATTCCGTCAGGCTGGCCGCTTGGCACCCAACACTATGCCGTACCAGCAGCCTTCGGTGCGACGGTATAGCGCCGTGCGCTGCGGGTCGGTCGCGGGGGTGCCCATGTGGTCCGCCTGTGAGAGCGGCGGGCGTACGGGTTGCTCTTGCCGTCCTCCGGCCGACTTCGTGGCGTAACGCTTCGTAGTCGTGACGGGTGGGATGGGTGTTCGGCCTGGGGTCGGGATGCCGGGGCAAGTGGGAGAATGAGGCGCAAACGTGGGCGATTCAACAGTTCAAGGAATAACCGAGGGTAAGGCTGGTATCCGGGCGAGCGGGCGTCGATAAGAGGGCGGAGGAACCGGGGTGGGCCCCCGTAGGCTGGTCGGTATGACCGCGACGGGGGCAAGTGAAGGTGTGGGCGCGCGGGGTGCGCCGATAGGTGGGCCGTGGTGGTGGGCGCGGCGGCGCAGTGCCGTACTGGACGCGTCGCTGGCGGCCGCTTCGACGGTGGAATGCCTGCTCGAAGGCGCGAGTTTCGCGCACGGGGCGGACCTGCCGGAGCTGCTGGGGATGCTGCTCGGTCTGCTGGTGGGCCCGGTGTTGCTGGTGCGTCGCCGGTGGCCCGTGGTGGTGGTGCTGGTCTCGATAGCGGTGATGCCTGCGGAGATGGGCGGGCTGCTCAGCGTGGTGGGGCTGTACACGCTGGCCGCGTCGGATGTGCCGCGGCGGATCACCGCGCTGCTGGCCGGTATGACGGTGACGGGGACGTTGGTGACGACGTTCCTCAGCATGCGGCAGGACATCGCGTCGCAGCCGGACTTCAATCCGCCGGTGTGGCTGGTGCCGGTGATGGCGCTGGCGCTGGGTCTGGTGCTGACGGCGCCGCCGGTGCTGTGGGGTCTGTACGTCGGTGCGCGGCGGCGGTTGGTGGAGAGCCTGCGGGAGCGTGCGGACGGTCTGGAGCGTGAGCTGTCGCTGCTGGCGGACCGGGCCGAGGAGCGGGCGGAGTGGGCCCGTAACGAGGAGCGGACGCGGATCGCGCGGGAGATGCACGACGTGGTCGCGCACCGGGTGAGCCTGATGGTGGTGCATGCGGCGGCGCTGCAGGCGGTGGCGTTGAAGGACCCGGAGAAGGCGTCGAAGAACGCGGCTCTGGTGGGGGACATGGGCCGGCAGGCGCTGACGGAGCTGCGGGAGATGCTGGGGGTGCTGCGGACGGCCGAGGGATCGGCGGTGCGGGGTGCCGCGGGGGCGGATGTGCCGGAGCGGCTGGCGGCGGTGGCGTCGCGGGTGCGGGCGCAGGAGGCGACCGAGGGGGCGCCGGACCGGTCCGCCGTGAAGTCCTCGTCGGCGGTGGAGGGGGATCCGGACGGGCCGTGTCTGGACGATCTGGGGGATCTGGTGGGCCAGTCCCGGGCGGCCGGGATGGTGGTGGAGCTGTCGGTGGACGGCGACGAGGTGGCGGAGTCGTCCCGGCCGCGTTATGCGGCGCGGGTGGAGCGGACCGTGTACCGGGTGGTCCAGGAGGCGCTGACGAACGTCCACAAGCATGCGCCGGGTGCCCGGGCGCGGGTGCGGCTGGCGCATCGCGAGGGTGAGCTGGCGGTGCAGGTGGAGAACGGTCCGTGTGAGGGCGGGGCGGCGGATGCGGGGCTGCCGAGCGGTGGCAACGGCCTGGTCGGGATGCGGGAGCGGGTGACGGCCCTGGGGGGCGTCTTCGTCTCGGGTCCGACGGACACCGGTGGTTTCCGGGTCTCGGCGGTGCTGCCGACGCCGCAGCCGGCTCCGCACGTCGCGGGCTGAGCACCCAGGGCGTTTCTCCTTGCCCTACGGGGCGGGGCGCCTCATCGACGGGAGGCGCCGTGGTGCGGCGCCGTGGTCAGTCGGCCCCTTGTGTGGAGAGCCGGCTCGGCCGTGTGCCGAGCACCAGGGTGCCCAGTGCCGTGTCGATGTCCGCGCCGAGGTACCAGTCGCCGGTGTGGTCGAGGCTGTAGACGCGGCCTTCGGCGTCGATGGCGAGGGTGGCCTGGGGGTGGACGCCGTCGTGGGTGGTGAGTTCCTCGCGGCCGAGGGGGGCGACGTCGGTGGCGAGGGCACGGCCGAGGTCGCCGAGGGTGCGGGCGAGGTGGAGGCCGTGCAGGGGGTCGATGACGAACGGGGCGGGGGCGATGTGGCGGCCGGGGCCGGGGCCGGCGATGCGCAGGCCGCCGAATTCGGCCCAGGCCTCGACGGCGGCGGGGAAGACCGTGTGGCGGTGGCCGGCCGGGGAAGTGTGGGCACGGAGGGTGTCGGCCCAGTGTTCGGCCTGCTCTATGTCCCAGCGGCCGGGCTGCCAGCCGGCTCCCTGGAGGGCGACGTCGACGGCGGCGGGGAACCGGGTGGAGTCGGTGCGGCCGGGGCCGGGGGCCCGGTCGTGGGCGGCGTCCCGGGGTCCGGGGGTGGTGGGCGGCATGGTGGCGGTTCAGCTCCCTGTGGGCGTCGCGCCGATCGGCATGACGCCGAAGTGGGCGAGGAGGGCGTCGCAGGAGCGGCAGGGCGGGGCGTAGGTGCCGTGCTGCGGGTCGCCGTCCTCGCGGATGTGGCGTGCGGTGATCTTGGAGTGTTTCAGGGAGCGGCGGGCTTCGCCGTTGGTGAGGGGCTTGCGGGAGGCGCGTTTGCCGCGGTTGGCCTCGACGGCGGTGAGGTGGCGGGAGAGCAGGACGGCCTCGGGACATCGTCCGGTGAAGCGTTCGCGTTGTGCGGTGGCGAGGGTGTCGAGGAAGTCCTGGACGAGGGGGTGGAGCGGCGGGGGCTGTTCGGCCTTGCTGGCGGTGCAGGTGAGGGTGTGTCCGCGTACGGACAAGGCGGCGCCGATGGTGGGGAGGATGCCGTCGCGGCGGTGGTGCAGCGTGGGCGGGCGGTGCGTGTCAGCGGTGCCGCTCCAGCCGATGCGGGGGTCGCCGGCTTCGGTGCCGGTGCCGTGGCGTGCCGTGGTGCTCATCCGTGGTGCTTTCCCTCCCTGCAAACCCCCGGTTGCGGGGGTCAGCCTGCCAAATGTGCTGGGTGTTCCGGTAGTCGGACGGCCTGTCGCGGTGATCACCACGAGCTGACGGGGTGTCGGTCGGGGGCCAACGGGGCTGGTGGGCGGGGTGGTGTGCGGGGTTGCGGGGTGGTGGGCCGGCGGGTGACACCGGTGTGTCGCGGGGCTGACGGGTGGGGGGCTGGCGGGCGGAGGGCGCGGTTCCGCGGGGTCGGAGGTGCCGTGCCGCGGGCCCGGGGGGCGGCGCTGACGTGCGGGGCGGGGGCGGCGGAGGGTGTTGCGGCACGGCATAGGCTGTGCCTCAAAGCCAGCTTCAGCCAGGGGGCAACCGCGATGACGACAGGTCGGCCAGGGCTGGGGGTTCCACCCGGCCCCCAGGCGGCGGGACATGCCGCGCCACCGAATGCGGCCTATGCCGGACAGGTCGTGCATTTTCCGGATCCGGTGCGTGCCGCGCGGTATCCCGCGGGGGTGCGGATGGACGGGCGGGGCTTCCCGGAGTTCACGCCGTACGCCCGGGCCGCGGCGGAGATCGCCGAGCCGCCGGAGGGTTTCGGGGTCGACGAGCTGAGGCTGACGGACTACGTGTCGGCGAACGCGGCGCTGCACGCGCAGGGCCATGAGCTGTGGATAGACGTGCCGCCGGTGGCCACGCCGCACGGCTGGACCTGGCACCACGTGGCCGGTACCCGGCGGATGGAGCTGATCCCGGTCGAGGTGAAGGCGCTGCTGCGGCATCACGGTGGGCTGGCGACGGCGGCGGTGGCGCACGACAAGCGCGGGACGCGGCCGTTGCAGGAGACCCGGCCGGCGCACTTCGGGTTGCCGCACCGCGATCTGTCGGTGGGTGAGGAGCAGGTGGTCCAGGCCGAGGAGGCGCTGGGGTACCGGCTGCCGGGCGCGTACCGGTCGTTCGTGAAGGCGGCGGGCGGCTGCGCGCCGGTGGGTGCGGCGCTGGACGCGGAGTTGGGGCTGCTGGTGGACCAGCCGTTCTTCACGGTGCGGGACGACGCGGCGGTCAACGACCTGGTGTACGTGAACAAGTGCCTGCGGGACCACTTCACCAAGGACTATCTGGGGGTGGCGTTCGCGCAGGGCGGTGTGGTCGCGGTGAAGGTGCGCGGTGAGGGGCGGGGCTCGGTGTGGTTCTGCCCGTACGACGATGCGCGGGACCGGGACGGCTGGACGGTGCAGGAGCGGGTGGAGCGGCTGTTGTTGCCGTGCGGGGCGGATTTCGACGAATTCCTGCAGCGGCTGGCGGGTAACCCGCCGGAGCTGGAGACGGTGGCGAACCTGATGGTGGACGGCGGTTTCGCACAGGCCGTCGCGGTGGGGGGCTGATCGCGGTGGTGACGTTCGCGCAGGCGCAGGAGCGCGCCGAGCGGTGGGTGAACGGCGAGGTGCCGGCGGAGCTCCACCGTGAGGTGCGGGTGCGGGAGTTCGACCTGGGTTTCGTGGCCTGGGCGGAGGACCGTGAGGGGGGTCCGGCGTCGGAGGGCGGCCGGGCCCGGATGGTGATCGCGCGGGACAGCGGGGAGACCACGCTGTGGCCGGGGCTGCCGGTGGGCGAGGTGATCCGCCGTTACGAGGAGGAGTACGGCTCGCCGGTGGACGGCGGGTACGGCGCCGCCGAGCCGCCGCCGCAGCGGATCGATCTGGAGGCGACGTCGTTCCTGCTGACGCCGCCGGAGTGGCTGCAGGAGGCGGCGGACGCGATCGGCGTCCCGGAGCGGCGCGGCGGCACGGGGAGTGCGGGGGAGGGGACCGGTGCGGGTTCCGGCCCGGCGGCCCCGTCGGTGCCGCAGCAGGCCGCCGCCCCACAGCAGTCCGCGACGCCCGCGCCCGCTCCTGCCCCCACTCCTGCCCCCGCTTCGGGTGCCGGCGACGACACCCCCTGGGCGGCGGCGGACACGACTCATTCCGACGCAGGCGGCGGGGACCGTTCGGTGGGGCTGCCCGCGACGGTCTTCGCGCCGCCGCTGGCCGGTTACGACGAGGAGGACGCCCCGGCGGCGCCGCGGGCGCGGCCGGACGCCAAGACCGAACTGCTCCAGGGCGGCAGCCAGTTGCCGCGCACCCAGGTCGCGCCGGCGCTGGACCTGCCGTCCGACGGTGCCGGCGGGCCCGGTGGCGCGCCGCTGCCGCCGATGCCGTCCGCGCCGCCGGGCGTTCCGGGGCTGCCGGACCTGCCGCCGCCGTCGGGACCGCCGGTCGCGGACGTCCCGCCGCCGCCCGGTGTCGCGGTGCCGGGCGCTTCCGGCCCCGGCACGCCCCCGCCCGCCCGCAGGCCGCGGAATCCCCGGCCGCGGGTTCGGGTGGGACCGGCGCGGGTCCGTCCGGTGGGCCCGCGGCGTCCGGGCCGGGTGCGGCCGGTGCACCGGCCGGCGGGTACGTGCCGACACAGCTGGTCTCGCAGCTGGATGTGGACGGTCTCGATCTGAGCGCGGTGGACGGGCCGGGCGGCGCCGACGGACCCGGTGCGGGGGCCGCGGCCGGCTCGGGCGGTCCCGGTGCCGGCGGTCCGGGCGGCGGAGTGCACGCCGCGGCGACGATGCTCGCCGACGGGGCGTCGTTGCAGGAGCTCGTGGGTGCCGGTGGTCCGGGTGGTGCGGGTGCGGGGCCGGGTGTGCCGCCGCCGCCCGCGCCTCCGGGCGTACCCGGTGCGCCCAAGCCGCCCGGCCCGCCGGGGCGGCCCGGCCAGGGTGCGCCCGGTGCTCAGGGCGCGCAGAGCGCGCAGGGGGGCCAGGGTGCGCCGGGCGGCCCGCCGCCGCCCCCGCCGGCGCCCGCCACGGGCGGTGCCTCCGGTGGGGTGCACGCCGCGGCGACGATGCTGGCCAGTGGCGCGGCGCTGCCCGGTGGCCCGGGCGGCCCCGGCGGTCCGGGTGTGCCGCCGGCCGCCGGTCCCGCCGTGCCGCCGCCCGGTGTGCCGGGTCCGCCGCAGGGGCAGCCCGCCCCGCCGCCCGGTGTGCCGGGCCCCGGTGGTGCGGCTCCCGGTGCGTACGGCTACCCGCCGGCGCCCAGTGGTCAGCCGACGGTCGGCCCGGGCTACATGGCGGTGCTGAGCTATCGCGCCCCGGACGGTTCGGAGCAGAAGATCGTGCGCCGTTCGGCGCCGGGTACGCCGCATCCGGAGTGGCAGCTGCTGCACGAGCTGCGCGGGATGAACGTCCCGCCGCAGCAGGTGCTGGAGCTGCACACCGAGCTGGAGTGCTGCGATCTGCCGGGCGGCTACTGCGCGCGGATGATCCGGGACAACTGGCCGCAGGTGCGGATCAGCCACACCGCCGCGTACGGCCGGGACCACGCCTCGCGTCAGCAGGGTGTGCGCCATCTCGTCGAGCACCAGGGCGAGTTGCACCAGGTCGCGGACGGTCCGGCGCGGCCGGCCCCGGTGCGGGTGCCGTTGCCGCATCCGTCGCAGGTGCCGCCGGTGCCGCCGGTTCCGCCGCAGGTGATCGGGCAGGAGCTGGAGCAGTCCTTCGGGCCGCAGGGGATCTTCCGGTTCGACCAGCGGGCGGTCTCCCGGCACGGCGTGCCCGATGTGGTGGCGCAGATGCTGGTGTGGGCCGGGCTGCCGGTGGACTTCGGGCCGTTCTTCTGGGCGCAGGCGCAGCCGGGCCGCCCGGTGCCGACGCTGGCGGAGCTGGCGGCGGAGCGCGGGGTGCAGCCGGCGTCGGACGCCGGGTCGTACCTGGTGATGGGCAACGACTTCGGCCGTCAGCTGTGCGTCCAGTACGGGACCGCGAACATCGTGGCGGTGCCGATGGGTGGGGGCACCTCCCATGCCGTTCAGGCTATGGGGGACGGTCCGGGCGGTCAGCCGGCCGCGCCGCAGTTCGTGAACTCCGGGCTGCCGGAGTTCGTGCGCTGTCTGGCGATGCTGGGCCGGATGTGGCGGCTGCGGTACGGGCTCACGCCGGAGCAGGCGGGCCGCTGGACGGTGGACTTCCAGGCGCAGCTGGTGGCGCTGGATCCGCCGGCGCTCGGTTCGCCGGAGACCTGGTGGTCGGTGCTGCTGGAGCAGATGTGGGACGGCCTGCTGTAACGGTGCTCCGGGGGAAGTCGGGGCGCTCGACCTGCGGGCCGGGCCGGGCGCCCTGACCATGCCTGTATGGGCCGTCCGATACCCCCGTCGTGGCCGTCGCCGTGGCCTGCCTCGTCGACGACGCTGTACCGGGCGCGGCGGCCGCCGTGGTGGCACCGGCGGCGGATCGCCCGTTCGCTGCCGGGGCGGCGCCCGCCGCGGCGCCGGGGGACCGGGCCCGGGGCGTCCCGGCTGTCCTGGCTGAGGTGGCTGCTGGTGGCGCTGCTGATCCTGGTCCTGCTGGTGGTGGCGGGCGGGGCGGGGCTGTATGTGCGGGCGGGGCGGCAGCTGCAGCACGTCGATGCGCTGGGCGACTACGCGGGGCGGCCGGCCGCGGGCCGGGGCACGAACTGGCTGCTGGTCGGTTCGGACAGCCGGGCCGAGCTGACCCCGGAGCAGCGCAAGGAGCTGCACGTCGGCAACAACCAGGTGCGGAACACCGACACGATCATGGTGCTGCACTATGGCGACCACGGTCCCTCGCTGGTCAGCCTGCCGCGCGACAGTTACGTGCCGGTGCCGGGGTACGGCAGCCGGAAGATCAACGAGGCGTACGCGGACGGCGGCCCGCGGCTGCTCACCCGGACGGTGGAGCAGGCGACGGGGTTGCGGATCGACCGCTATGCGGAGGTCAACTTCCTGGGGCTGGTGCAGGTGGTGGACGCGCTGCCGGACGGCGTGCGGCTGTGTCTGGCGCGGCCGCTGCGGGACGCGAGGTCGGGGGCGGACTTCCCGGCGGGCTGCCGGCGGATGAACGGCACCCAGGCGCTGGCGTACGTCCGGGCGCGGTACGCCGACCCGCAGGGGGACCTCGGACGGGTGAAGCGGCAGCGTGAGCTGATCGGTGCGCTGGCGGACGGGATGACGGACTCCCGGGTGCTGCTCGATCCGTTCCGGCTGCGGCGGGTGCTGGACGTGTCGGTGGCGGCGTTGAGGGTGGATCAGCAGGCCGGAATGGCGGAGTTGCTGGACATGGGCTGGGCGATGAAGCGGATCGCGGGCGGGAGCGGGGCGGCGACGACGGTGCCGGTGCGGCAGCCGGGGGTGATGGTGGCCGGGGCCGGGTCGGTACTGCTGTGGGACGAAAACGGGGCGAGCCGGTTGTTCCGGGCGTTGCGCCACGATGATCCAATTCCGACTTCTGTCGATAAATAACGCATCCTGGTGCAGTGGGTCGGCCGGCGGGTCGCGAGGACGCCGCCGCCGGCCGGTCCGAGGAGAAGTGCGCGCAACTGCACAGAGGGGCTTGAGGGATGAGTGCATCGGTTTCGCCTCACGGGTTCGAGATCGTACGGGGCCGTGGGTACCGGCCGGAGGATGTGGACCGCCGCTTCGAGGGGCTCTCCATCGACCGTGACTCCTGCTGGGAGCGGGCCGCGCGGCTCACCGTCCTTGGCAACGAGATGGAGGCCGAACTCGCCGAGCTGCGGCTCTATCTGGCCAAGCTGCCCCCGCAGACGTACGAATCCCTCGGCCGCGAGGCCCGGTTGATCCTGACCACGGCGGAGTCCGAGGCGGCGCGGCTGCGCGCGGAGGCCGAGGAGGCCGCCGAGCAGGAGCGGGACGCGGCCGATGCGCACGCCAAGAAGGTCCGGGAGTCGGCGGACAAGGCGGCGTCCGTGCTGCGCGCCGACGCCGACGAACGGGCCCGGCACACCGAGGAGGTGGCCCGGGACAACGCCACGAAGCTGGTGGCGACGGCGTCCCGGGAGGCCGGACAGCTGCGTACGGAGGCCACCGAGGCGCTGGCGGACGTGGTGCGGCGCACCGACCAGCTGCTCGGCGACCAGGAGAAGCGGCAGGGGGAGGAGTGGGACGCGGCCGGGCGGGAGATCGCCGAGCGGGAGGCGGCGCTGGACCGGCTGGTGGCGGAGCTGGACGAGCGGGGTGAGGCGCTGCTCGCCGACGAGCGCCGGCGATACGCCCAGGCCGAGGAGGCCGCCCGGCACCACCAGGAGGCCGCCGAGGACCAGGCCGCCGAATTGCTGGCGCAGGCCCGGGTCGCGGCGGAGCGCGTCGAGCGGTCCACGGAGCGGGTGCTGCGGGAGCACGACGAGGAGCGCGAGGAGCTCCGTTCCCACATGGCGCACGTCCGCAACAGCCTGGCGGCGCTGACCGGGAAGGCCCCGGCGGCGGAGGGCGACGGCCCGGCGGCCGGCCCCTTCGGCCCGGACGAGGAGGACACCGTGGAGACCCAGGTGCCGCGCCAGGCCGGCGGCTGACCCGCGAGGGTTCCGGCCCGGCTACTTCCCGCCGGGCTCGGCCTCCGCCGTACGGGCCTCCGCGTGCACCGGGAAGCGCCGCGGGGCGAGCAGGAGCAGGGCGAGCACGGCGAGCGCGGCGGCCGTGGCGGCGCCGAGGTAGACGTGGCCGACGGTGGTGGCGACCGCGCGGCGCAGGTAGTCGGTGGCGTGCGCGGTGAGCGTGCCGGCGTGCTCCAGGGCGTGCGAGACCGCGTCGAGGTCGCCGGGCAGGCCGGGCCGGATGTCGGCCGGGGCGTCGGCGAGGCGGTCCTTGAGGGTGGTGTTGGCGACGGCGCCGAAGAGGGCGGCGCCGACGGACTGGCCGACCTGGCGGCAGAAGAGTATGGACGCGGTGGCGGTGCCGCGCTCGGCGTAGCCGACGGACGACTGCACGCCGATGATCAGCGGCAGCTGGAAGAGGCCGAGGGCGGCGCCCAGCGCCAGCATGATCAGCGCGGGCTGCCAGGCCGCGCCGGGGTAGGGCAGCAGCGGGAAGGCGAGCAGGATCAGCCCGGCCGCGCCGATGCCGAGCAGGGCGCAGTTGCGGATCCCGAGGCGGTTGTAGACGTGGCTGCTCAGCGCGGCCGAGACCGGCCAGCTCAGGGTCATCACGGACAGCACGAAACCGGCCGCTATCGGGCCCAGGCCCAGCACCGACTGGGCGTAGGTGGGCAGGAAGACGGTGGGGGCGACCATCAGCAGGCCGAGCGCCCCCAGGGCGAGGTTGACCGCGGAGATGGTGCGGCGGCGCCACACCCAGCCGGGGATGATCGGCTCGGCGGCGCGCCGTTCGATCAGGACGGTGGCCGCGGCGCACACCACGCTGCCGGCGAACAGCAGCAGGGACGGGGCGGAGAGCCAGGCCCAGGCGACGCCGCCCTGGACCAGGGCGGTCAGCAGCAGCCCGCCGCAGGCGAAGATCGCCAGGGCGCCGGGCCAGTCCACCCGGGGCCGGCCGGCCGGGCCGCCGCCGCGGTCCGCGGCCCGCCGCGGCTCCGTGAAGTGCCGCCCGATCAGCCACAGCGCCACCGCGCCGACCGGCAGGTTGACCAGGAAGATCCACCGCCAGTCCGCGTACGCGGCGAGCAGCCCGCCGAGCGCCGGCCCGGCGACCGCCGAGGTGGCCCAGACGCCGGACAGCTTGGCCTGGATCTTGGGGCGTTCCTTCATCGGGTAGAGGTCGGCGGCGATGGTCTGCACGGTGCCCTGGAGGGCGCCGCCGCCCAGGCCCTGCAGGATCCGGAAGGCGATCAGCGACGCCATGCTCCAGGCCGCGGCGCAGGCCAGCGAGCCGGCCAGGAAGAGCACGATGCCGGTGATCAGGATGGGCTTGCGGCCGAAGGTGTCGGAGAGCTTGCCGTAGACCGGCAGGGTGACGGTGACGGCCAGCAGGTAGCCGGAGAACAGCCAGGAGAAGACCGCGAAGCCGCCGAGGTCGCCGACGATCTGGGGGACGGCGGTGGCGATGATCGTGGAGTCCAGCGCGGCCAGCGCCATGCCGAGCATCAGGGCGGCGACGACCGGGCCGCGCCGCCCGGTGCGGGCGTCCCCGGTGTCCGGCGCCGGCGTCCGCGGGCCGTCCGTCCCCCGGTCCGTGGGGCGGTCGCTGCCCCTGGTCCTGCGGCTCATGGATCCCCCTCCGCTTCCGTGCCACCGTTGTGTGTAGTGGGCACCGTTCCCGTCACAGCCTTCCATGCCGGACCGGGATCCGGAACGGGACCAGGCGGTCCGCCCCCGGCCGGGCCCCGTCCGCTCGGTCGGCGGTTTGTCGGCGGTCGGGCGTATCGTGGGCAACCCCCGCCCGTGTGACGTCGCGGGCTGTTCGCGTTGTTCGCCTCGCTTTCTGGGACGGAAGCCTTTCATGAGCCTGACTGGTCTGCTCGACGCCGTCGTACGGGACCCGGCGCTCGCCGAAGCGGTCCGGGCCGCGACCGACGGACGCCGCCCGCACGTGGATCTCGTGGGCCCGCCGGCCGCCCGCCCGTTCGTGATCGCCGCGCTCGCCCGCGAGGCGAAGCGCCCGGTGCTGGCGGTCACCGCCACCGGCCGGGAGGCCGAGGACCTCGCCGCCGCGCTGCGCAGCCTGATGCCGGCCGGCGAGGACAACTCCGTCGTCGAGTACCCGTCCTGGGAGACGCTGCCGCACGAGCGGCTCTCACCGCGCTCGGACACCGTCGGCCGGCGCCTGGCGGTGCTCCGCCGGCTCACCCACCCCAGCCAGGACGACCCCACCGCGGGCCCCGTCTCCGTCGTCGTCGCGCCGATCCGCTCGGTGCTCCAGCCGCAGGTCAAGGGCCTGGGCGAGCTGGAGCCGGTCAGTCTGCGCACGGGCCAGACCGCCGATCTGGAGGAGATCGTCGACGGCCTGGCGGCGGCCGCCTACGCCCGCGTCGAACTGGTCGAGAAGCGCGGCGAGTTCGCGGTCCGCGGCGGCATCCTGGACGTCTTCCCGCCCACCGAGGAGCACCCCCTCCGGATCGAGTTCTGGGGCGACGACGTCGAGGAGATCCGCTACTTCAAGGTCGCCGACCAGCGCTCCCTGGAGATCGCCGAGCACGGCCTGTGGGCGCCGCCGTGCCGTGAGCTGCTGCTCACCGCGGACGTCCGCGACCGGGCCGCGACCCTCGCCGAGCGCCACCCGGAGCTGGGCGAACTCCTCGGCAAGATCGCCGAGGGCATCGCGGTCGAAGGCATGGAGTCGCTCGCACCGGTCCTCGTCGACGAGATGGAGCTGCTGCTCGACGTCCTGCCCAAGGGCTCCATGGCCGTGGTCTGCGACCCGGAGCGGGTGCGCACCCGGGCCGCCGACCTGGTCGCGACCAGCCAGGAGTTCCTGCAGGCCAGCTGGGCCGCGACGGCCGGCGGCGGCGACGCGCCCATCGACGTCGGCGCGGCGTCCCTGTGGGGCATCGCGGACGTCCGCGACCGGGCCCGTGAGCTGGACATGATGTGGTGGTCGGTGACGCCGTTCGCCTCCGGCGACCTCGGGCCCGGTGCCGACGGCGACGAGGACCTGGCCGCCGGCGACGACGGCGACACCCTCAAGCTCGGCCTGCACGCCCCCGAGACGTACCGCGGCGACACCCAGCGGGCGCTGGCCGACACCAAGCAGTGGCTCGCCGACGGCTGGCGCACGGTCTACGTCACCGAGGCGCACGGCCCCGCGGCCCGTACGGTCGAGGTGCTCGGCGGCGAGGGCATCGCCGCCCGCCTGGACGCCGACCTCCCCGAGATCTCACCCGCCCTCGTCCACGTCGCCTGCGGCTCCCTCGACAACGGCTTCGTCGCCCCGCAGCTCCGGCTCGCCGTGCTGACCGAGACCGACCTGTCCGGCCAGAAGGCCGCCGGCAAGGACGGCCAGCGGATGCCGGCCCGCCGCCGCAAGACCATCGACCCGCTCACCCTCGAAGCGGGCGACTACATCGTCCACGAACAGCACGGCGTGGGCCGCTACATCGAGATGGTGCAGCGCACGGTCCAGGGCGCCACCCGCGAGTACCTCCTCGTCGAGTACGCGCCCGCCAAGCGCGGCCAGCCCGGCGACCGCCTCTACATCCCCACCGACCAGCTGGAGCAGGTCACCAAGTACGTGGGCGGCGAGGCCCCGACCCTGCACCGCCTCGGCGGCGCCGACTGGACCAAGACCAAGGCGCGCGCGAAGAAGGCCGTCAAGGAGATCGCCGCCGACCTGATCAAGCTGTACTCGGCCCGGATGGCGGCCCCCGGCCACACCTTCGGCCCGGACACCCCCTGGCAGCGCGAGCTGGAGGACGCCTTCCCGTACGCGGAGACGCCCGACCAGCTCACGACCATCGCCGAGGTCAAGGAGGACATGGAGAAGTCGGTCCCGATGGACCGGCTGATCTGCGGCGACGTCGGCTACGGCAAGACCGAGATCGCGGTCCGCGCCGCCTTCAAGGCGGTCCAGGACGGCAAGCAGGTCGCCGTCCTGGTCCCGACCACGCTGCTCGTCCAGCAGCACTACGGCACCTTCACCGAGCGGTACGGCCAGTTCCCGGTCAGCGTCAAGGCGCTGTCCCGCTTCCAGACCGACACCGAGGCCAAGGCGACCCTGGAGGGCCTGCGGGACGGCGCCGTCGACATCGTCATCGGCACCCACCGCCTGTTCTCCTCCGAGACCAAGTTCAAGGACCTGGGCCTGGTCATCGTCGACGAGGAGCAGCGCTTCGGCGTCGAGCACAAGGAACAGCTCAAGAAGCTCCGCGCCAACGTCGACGTCCTGACGATGTCCGCGACCCCGATCCCCCGGACCCTGGAGATGGCGGTCACCGGCATCCGCGAGATGTCCACGATCACCACCCCGCCGGAGGAGCGGCACCCGGTCCTGACCTTCGTCGGCCCCTACGAGCAGAAGCAGATCGGCGCCGCCATCCGCCGCGAACTGCTCCGCGAGGGCCAGGTCTTCTACATCCACAACCGCGTCGAGTCCATCGACCGCGCCGCCGCCCGCCTCCGCGAGATCGTCCCCGAGGCGCGGATCGCCACCGCCCACGGCCAGATGTCGGAGTCGGCCCTGGAACAGGTCGTCGTCGACTTCTGGGAGAAGAAGTTCGACGTCCTGGTCTCCACCACGATCGTGGAATCCGGCATCGACATCTCCAACGCCAACACCCTGATCGTGGAGCGCGGCGACAACTTCGGCCTGTCGCAGCTGCACCAGCTCCGCGGCCGGGTCGGCCGCGGCCGCGAACGCGGCTACGCGTACTTCCTCTACCCGCCCGAGAAGCCGCTGACCGAGACCGCCCACGAGCGTCTCGCCACCATCGCCCAGCACACGGAGATGGGCGCCGGCATGTACGTCGCCATGAAGGACCTGGAGATCCGCGGCGCCGGAAACCTCCTCGGCGGCGAGCAGTCCGGCCACATCGCCGGCGTCGGCTTCGACCTGTACGTGCGGATGGTCGGCGAGGCCGTCGCCGACTACCGCGCGTCCCTCGAAGGCGGCGTGGAGGAAGAGCCGCCGCTCGAAGTGAAGATCGAGCTGCCCGTCGACGCGCACGTCCCGCACGACTACGCCCCCGGCGAGCGGCTGCGCCTCCAGGCGTACCGCGCCATCGCTTCCGCGAACTCCGAGGAGGACATCGCCGCGGTCCGCGAGGAGCTCACCGACCGCTACGGCAAGCTGCCCGAGCCGGTCGAGAACCTCCTGCTCGTCGCCGGCCTGCGGATGCTGGCCCGTTCCTGCGGCGTCTCGGACATCACCCTCCAGGGCGCCAACATCCGCTTCGGCCCGGTCGACCTCCGCGAGTCCCAGGAGCTCCGCCTGAAGCGGTTGTACCCCCGTACGGTCCTCAAGCCGGCCGCTCACCAGATCCTGGTTCCCCGGCCCACAACGGCCAAGATCGGCGGCAAGCCGGTGGTGGGACGTGAGTTGCTCGCCTGGGTGGGCGAGTTCCTCACGACGGTCTTGAGCTAGCCGTACGTTGTCGGCTTGCCCGCCGTGGGGGTTGCTGTTTCTTCCGCCTTCGGCGGGCGTGGGGGCTTGGGCCGGGGGCGCCTGGTTGTGGGCGGTGCCGGGTTCGGCCCTCCGGCGCCTGTTGGGTGGACTGCTGACGCTTTACGTCCACCCAACAGGCGCCTCCGGGCCGCCCCCTTGCGTCCGGTGGGGCGCCCCCGCCCTTGTGGGGATTGGTCAAAGGCCAGGGGCTCGGCCCGCGCCCGGCGGGCAAGCCGGCAACGTACGGGTCAGTGGACCGCCGTACGGCGGAGTACCAGGACATCCGCGGCCCGCCGAGAACGACATAGTGCGCCCGCGGATGCCGGGCAACCGCATCCGCGACCGCCTGGCGCACCGTGTGCCCGTCCCGCAGCTGAACCGCGATGTAGCCGGGCGCCAAGCCCCCGTGTTGCCGAGCCAGAAGACCGTGTGTGGTCGGTGAGGCGGCTCAGGGGGCGGATGTCGGATTCGACGGTGGCGCCGTCGGGGATGCGGGAGAGCAGCCGCGCGGCGGCCGCGACGTCCGGTGGCGTGCGGTACGTCGCGGACTCGGTGAGCCGGGCCAGCGGCAGGTTGGCGGTCAGCGCGAGGGCCGCGGCCAGGACGGCGGCCGGCAGGTGGTGGGCGTAGGAGCGCAGCCAGGGGCGGGCGGAGACCCGGGCCCGGGGAGCGCGTCGATCAGGGCGAGGAAGACCACCGGCATCAGGACGGCGTTGTAGTGCCAGTCGATGCCCAGTAGTGGGGTTCGTGGGAGAGGAACCGCCAGCCCAGGGTGGGCAGCGCGACCAGGAGGAGGGGGGAGCGCAGGGCGAGCAGCCCGGTGGTGGGGAGCAGCACCCACAGCGTGGTGCGCAGCGCCGTGTCGAGGGGGATCGTCGCGCCGCGCCGTC
The DNA here is from genome assembly GCF_026153355.1 of Streptomyces endophytica. GTDB lineage: Bacteria > Actinomycetota > Actinomycetes > Streptomycetales > Streptomycetaceae > Streptomyces > Streptomyces endophytica. Next base: position 2,806,973 of record NZ_CP110636.1, read on the forward strand.
GGCTCCGAACTTGCTCCAGTAGTCGTACGAGCCGGACCGTTGAAGGCGGGGATGAGGACGCCGAGGGTGAGGGCCGCGGCGCCGAGGCCGAAGCCGACCAGGGCGATGGGGAGGGGGCTGGCCCTCCGGGTGCGTATCAGGGCGAGGGCCCCGATGGTGGCGGCGGTGACGCCCAGGTCCTCCTTGACCAGGACAGCGGCGCCGCCCAGCACACCGCCGCGGTCCAGCGGCCGCGGAGCACCGCTTCGAGGGCGAAGGCCAGCAGCGGCAGGGCGAACGCGATCTCGTGGAAGTCGAAGTCGACGGCCTTCTGGAGGCCCCAGGAGGTGCCGTACGCGATGCCGAGGGCGAGGCCGGGGAGGCGGCCGAGGGCGCGGGCCGCGGCCCGGGTGACCGGTATGACGGACACCGCACAGCGCGGCCTGGGCTATCAGCAGGGTCAGTGAGGAGGGAAGACGCGGTAGAGGGGGCGAGCAGGACCAGTACGGGGCTGAAGTGGTCGCCGAGGATGTTGGTGCCGGGCCCCTTGAGGTCGACGATCGGCGCCCGGAAGTGGGCGTAGCCGCGTATCGCCTGTTTCGAAGATGCCCAGGTCCCAGGAGGACGTGGACAGGGTCTGGAAGCGGTGCAGGGCCAGCAGCGCGAAGGCGAGGAAGAAGAAGAGGGCGGCCCAGTACGGGTCGAGGCGGGGGACCCTCCCCCAAGCTCTCGGCTTCGCTCGAACAGGGAGGTGCCCCCACGGCGCCGTGCGGTCCAGCAGGCGGCGGTGCTCCGGAGGGGGCCGGCGGGCGGCCCGGGGGTGGCGGGCGCGGCCGGGGCGGCGGCGGTCCGGGGCGGTGGCACGGTGTGGCCGTCCTGCCCCAGGTCCGTCCGGGGGCACCCCCGGCCGTTGCGGCGGCCGTGTCCATCAGGGTCCTCACTCACTCTCAACTGCCGGAAAGGTACCTGACGCGGCCGGCCCGGATGCCGGGCGCCCGTCGGGCAGTGAGTCAGACGCCGCGCCGGCACGGTCCGTTCCCGCCGGCCGGCCGGACGGGACGCCGCCTGCCCGGCACCGCGGGTCGCGGTGCCGGGCAGGAGGGGGAGGAGGAAGGGGCGGGACCCCGTGGCGTCAGAGCGCCAGCTTCCAGTTCGCCGGGTCGAGCAGCAGGTCCGGCGTGATCTTGATGTCGAGCTGCTTGGCGGTCGCCGGGGCGTCGAAGACCATCTCCACGCTGTCGGACTCCTTGGGGTCGAGCTGCTTCTCCCAGTCGTGGTGGAGGATGCCGTGCTTGTCGTCGTCGACCTCCTCGGCCTTCTTGCCGTCGGCCTCGGCCTCGGTCGTCATGAGGGGGTTGGTGGCCGCCTTGGTGCCGGTGTTCTTGAGGGTGACGGTGACCTTCCAGGCCTTGTTGCCCTCGGTGTGGCCGCTGATGAGGGTGTTCTTGTCGACGGTGTACGGGGTCGGCTTCGAGACGGTCACTTCGAGGCCGTTGTTGTACTTCGCCGCCGCGCCCGCGCCGAGGTCCTTGATGTTGCTGCTGCTGCCTGACTGCTTCTCGTACTCCTTGTGCACCTCGTCGACGGCCTTGTTGACCGCCATCAGGGTGACGATGACCCCGACGACCGCGAGGATGATCGAGAGGGCGCCCAGGATCGTGCCGGTGATCGCCACGCCCTTGTTGGTGGCCTGGCCCTTCTTGGCCGGCTCATGCCCACCAGGCCGAAGATCAGGGCCAGGATGCCCAGGGCCCGGCAGCCAGAACAGGATCATCGGGATGCCGCTGAGCGCGCCGATGATGCCGAGGATCAGGGCGGCGATGCCGAGACCGTTACGGGCCTGCTGCGGGCGGCGTGCCCCTGCGGGGCGGGCTGGAAGTGCATCTGCTGGGACATGCGTGGGAGCCCCTTCCGGGCTGGTGGATCGAAGACCGTTGTGGTGATGGGTCAATAACAGCAGAGGCTGTGAACCGAGTCAACATGAATGAGCGAAGAGGATTGGTTCACGCTGTGAAGGGGGAGGATCTCGACGGATGGGTATGCTGGCCGACACAGCGTCGGGGGTCACAGGAGGTCGGGGGTTCACGGAATGGGAGTCAGCCAGGTGCCGCACAACGCGTCAGCGGACCAGGGGGCGGACGGCCGCCCGACCGAGGTGACCGCCGCCGGCATCGCCCGGCTCGCCGGCGTCGGCCGGGCCGCGGTCAGTAACTGGCGGCGCCGCCACGCCGACTTCCCCAAGCCCGTCGGCGGCACCGAGACCAGCCCCGCCTTCGCCCTCGGCGACATCGAGCAATGGCTGCGCGACCAGGGCAAACTCGCCGAGGTCCCGCTGCGCGAGCGGGTCTGGCAGCAGCTCGTCGGACACCCCGCGGGTGCCGCCGCAGCGCTCCGCCAGGCCGGCGCCGTCCTGCTGCTGGCCCACGACCGGCCCGCCGCCTGGCAGCAGCTGCGCGGCGCCGCCGACGACACCGAGCTGACCGGTGTGCTGCCCGCGATGCTCGACTCCGTGCTCGTCGCCCGGCTCGGCCCCGGCCACCCCGTCCGCGGCCTCACCCGCGAGGCACTCGCCCCCTCCGCCGCGCTCGTACGGTCCACCGGCGAGCTCGCGGTCCTGGACGGCGCCCCGAGGCGTACGCCTTCCTGCTCGGCCGCCACCTCGACGCCAACCCCCGGCAGTACACCCTCACCCCGCCCGGACCGGCCGCGCTGATGGCCGAACTCGCCGCCGTGGCGGGCCCGTTGACCACCGTCCTCGACCCCGCCTGCGGCGCCGGCGCACTGCTCGCCGCCGCCCGCGAGTGCACCGCCGACGAGACCGACGGCACCGCCGTCACCCTCCACGGCCAGGAGTCCGACCCCGACCTCGCCGCGCTCACCGCGCTCCGCCTCGCCCTGAGCGCCCCCGCCGCCGAGGTCCGGGTGCGCGCCGCGGACACCCTGCGCGCCGACGCCTTCCCCGAACTCACCGCGGACGCCGTGCTCGTCCACCCGCCTTTCAACGAACGCAACTGGGGCCACGACGAACTCGCCTACGACGCGCGCTGGGAGTACGGCTTCCCGGCCCGCACCGAATCCGAACTCGCCTGGGTCCAGCACGCCCTGGCCCGGCTGCGCGAGGGCGGCACCGCCGTCGTGCTGATGCCGCCCGCCGCCGCGTCCCGCCGCTCCGGCCGCCGGATCCGCGCCGACCTGCTGCGCCGCGGCGCACTGCGCGCGGTCATCGCGCTGCCGGCCGGCGCCGCCCCGCCCAACGGCGTCCCGCTGCACCTGTGGTGCTGCGCAAGCCCGGCGGCACCACCCCGCCCACCCCGCAACTCCTCGTCGTCGACACCGCGGGCCCCGCCGCCGGCCCAGCCGCCGCCGGCCGCGACCGGCCCGACTGGCAGACCGTCCGGGACACCGCCGTGGAGGCCTGGCGGGCCTTCGACCGCGACGGCGGCATCGAGGAACGGCCCGGCGTCCGGCGCTCGCTGGCCGCCATCGACCTCCTCGACGACGATGTCGACCTGGCCCCGGCCCGGCACCTCCCGCCGCCCGCCGCGGCCGGCGGCCCGGCCGCACTCGCCGAGGTGCACGACCGGCTGACCGCCACCCTCGTCCGGACCACCCAGCTCACCCCGCGCCCCGCCGACGCCGACGCCGGACCGGCCCGCTGGCCGCTGACCACCGTCGGCGAACTCGCCCCGCTCCGGCGCCCTGGTGCTGCGCACCGGCGGCCCCGGCACCGCCCCCGCCGAGGGCATGGACGCGCCCCCGGTCCTCACCGACCACGACGTCATCGCCGGCGGCGCCCCCTCCGGCGCCCTGCCCGAAACGCCCGCCCCCGGGCCGGCCGAGGAACCGGTCCTGATCCGCGAGGGCGACGTCGTCGTCCCGGTCCTCGGCGGCGGCGCCATCGCCCGGGTCGTCGACGCGGCCACCGCCGGCGCCGCCCTCGGCCGCAACCTCACCCTGCTGCGCCCCGACCCGGCCGCCCTCGACCCGTGGTTCCTCGCCGGCTTCCTGCGCGGTACCGCCAACAACCGCCAGGCCAGCAGCTACGCCTCCACCGCCACCCGGCTCGACGTCCGCCGTCTCCAGCTGCCCCGGCTCCCGCTCGCCGAACAGCGCCGCTACGGCAGCCGGTTCAGCGACCTGGCCGCCTTCGAGAGCACCCTGCGCCAGGCCACCCGGCTCGGCGAACAGCTGGTCCAGGGCCTCTACGACGGACTGACGGACGGGTCGGTCACGCCGGAGTGACGGACGGGTGGTCACGCCGGGCTGACGGACCGGTGGTCACGCCGAACCGACGGACCGGTGGGGCGCGCGGCCCGGTGCGTTTTCCGGCACCGGGCGCCCCTCACTTCACGGACGGACGGACGGATCGGGTATAGGGACGGACCGGCGGAAGGGAGGGCCCTCGGGGCCTGGGAGGCCGCCGGAGGTCGCAGAATGGGCCCGGCACATCGCCCGGCCCATTCCGTACAACCCCGCACGCGGGCCCGGTGTCGTATATACGCTCGCAAGGCACGTGCGGCGATGGGCGCACCACCGCCGGCGTGCCAGGCCGCCGTGTCAGCACGGCCCCACCGGCCACGAACCGATCCGTCAGGAGCAGTGATGCACGGCCCCGTCCCGGCCCACCCCCCGCACCGTCCGCCGGCGCAGGGCACGGTCATCCTGCTGCGGGTGGTGTTCGTGGCCACCGCGGTGCTCAGCCTGGGGCTGCTGGCCTGGGTGCCGATGCTGCGGCCGCGATCGTGCAGCGCGGGCAGCTGGGCTGGTGGCTGTTCGGCGGTGACCTGGTGGCGGTCATCGGCGCGTGCGTGCTGATCACCAGCTACGCCGAGACGGACTGGCGCACCAACGTCGGGGTGGGCCTGCTGCTGATGCAGATCGCGGCGGCCGTGGCCTACTACCTCGTGGTCGACACCCGTGCCCGGCGCACCGCCGCACCCGGCGCCGGCCACGCGCCGGCGCCCTACCCGGGCTTCGCCGGCATCCCGGGCGTCCCGCCCCTCGCGCAGCCCTACGGCCCGCCGCCGGCCGCACCGGGCGCCTTCCACAGCCGGGAGACCCAGCCGTACCAGGGTCCCCGCCCGGCCAACCCGTACGCCGTGACCGAGACCCGGCTGCCCCCGCCGCCGGCGCCCGGCCACCTCCCCGCGCCCGCCCCGTACCTCCCCGCGCCCGCGCCCCAGGAGCGTCCGCAGCCGCAGCGCATCGACCGGGTGCGGGCCGAACTCGACGAACTCAGCGACTACCTCCGCAAGGAGGAGGGGCGGTGAACGGCCGGGTCATCGGCGACCGTTACGAACTCTCCGCACTGCTCGGGCAGGGCGGGATGGGACAGGTCTGGATCGGCTACGACCGCCGGCTGGACCGCCGGGTCGGCGTCAAGCTGCTGCGCCCGGACCGGGTGGCCGGGACCCCGGACGGCGAGGAGATGCGGCGCCGCTTCGTCCGCGAGTGCCGGGTCACCGCGCAGGTCGACCACCCCGGGCTGGTCACCGTCCACGACGCCGGCAGCGACGGCGAGGACCTCTATCTGGTCATGCAGTACGTCGAGGGCGCCGACCTCTCCGACCACCTCGCCGAGCACGACCCCTACCCCTGGCCCTGGGCGGTGTCGGTCGCGGCCCAGCTCTGCGCCGTGCTCGCCTCCGTGCACGCGGTGCCGATCGTCCACCGCGACCTCAAACCCCGTAACGTCATGATCCGCCCGGACGGTTCCCTGGTCGTCCTCGACCTCGGCATCGCCTCCGCGCTGGACACCGACACCACCCGCCTCACGCACACCGGCTCGCCCATCGGCAGCCCCGCCTACATGGCACCCGAGCAGGCCATGGGCGGAGCCGTCGGCCCGTACACCGACCTCTACGCGCTGGGTGTCCTGCTGCACGAACTCCTCAGCGGCGAGGTGCCGTTCGCCGGGTCGACGGCGCTCGGAGTGCTCCATCGCCACCTCCACGAGGAGCCCGTGCCGGTGCGGAAGCTCCGGCCCGACGTCCCCGAGGCCCTCGAAGCCCTCGTCCTGCACCTCCTGCGCAAGGACCCCCAGGCCCGCCCGGCCGACGCGCAGGAGGTCTACCAGGCCCTGGCCCCGCTCCTGCCCACCGCTACGGTCGGCTCCCCGGCGAGCCCGCCCGCACCGCTCGCCCCCATGGACCCCACCCGTCCCTTCCGCCACCCCCAGGCCCCCTGGCCCCTCCGCTCCGCCCACCCCCCGGCCCCACCGCCCTCTCCACCCCCAGGCCGCGGCACCACCCGCACCCGCCGCCCCGGCCGACCCCCGGGTCTCCGCCCTCTCGGGTGTACTGACGTCCGGCGGCGCCGTGCACCCGGGCCCCGACGAACCGGGCCCGCCACCGGCAGCGCCCCACACCTCGCGCCCGCCCGGCGCCTGGACCTCCGCCGCCACCCCCCTGGTGCCCCCCCCCGTCCGCTCCCCCCTCCGGCGGACCGGACGTCGCCGCCGCCGTCGACGAGGTCAAGAACCTGCTCGACCAGGGCCGGATCACCCACGCCGTGGACATCCTCGGCAACATCCTCCCGGCCGCCGCCGAGCGGCACGGCGCGCACTCCCCGGTCGTCCGCACCCTGCGCAAGCAGTACGCCGCGACCCTCATGGACGACGGCCAGTACCGCCGCGCCCTGCCCGAACTCCGGCTGCTGGCCGAGGAGTACGCCAAGGAATCCGGCGCCGGCGCCACCCGCCAGGCCCTGCAGTTCCACTACGAGGCCGCCCAGTGCCTCGAACAGCTCGGCGAGGTCACCCAGGCCCTGGAGGAATACCGCGCCCTGCTCCCGTACTTCGAGCACTACGCCGACGATCCCCTCCGCCCCCTGGAAATCCGCCGCTCCATAGGCCACCTGCTCCTCGCCCAGGGCGAACGCGGCGCCGCCCAGGAAGCCCTCTCCCGCCTCCTCTACGACGCCGAGCGCCTCCACGGCCCCCACCACGCCTTCCCCACCGAACTCCGCCGCACCCTGTACTGGTTGAGCCAGGTCCAGGGCTAGCGGAGTCCGCCCAGACGCTCGTGGTCCTGTCCGCTACCGGCCTCCGCTACGGGCATATCCAGCAGTAGAGGTGCTGCCCGCGGCTGACGGCGCGTCGGGCCAGGGCGGCGAGTTCGGTGAGGAAGCGGGTCAGGGAATCCGGGTCGGGCGGGGTGAAGAAGTCACCGGCGGCGGCCCAGCCCTGGGCGACGTCGGGCAGCAGCGCGGTGTCGAACGAGGCGAGGGCGTCGCGGAAGTCGTCGGTGAGGGTGACGGCCACCACCTCGCCCTCGCCGAGCGTGGGGTATCAGGGAGCACCGGCGGGGCGTGGTCAGCAGCGTCTTCGCCGCGGTGCCCGTGATGAGGGACTCGGCGAGCAGCAGGTCGTCCGACGGATCGACGCCCTTGACGACCAGTTCGTCGTGGTCCGATCCGGTCGGCCGGTCGTCGCCCCCGACCACGGCCCGGGCGGCGTCTTCGTCGTCAGCGGCGGCGTAATAGCCGTAGAGCACTCCCATACGTCGAGCATGGCAGCCGCCACTGACAACCGGCCCCGCCCGGCGCGGACTACGGCTTCCCGCCCGTGCGCCGTTTCAGAGCCGGGCCGGCTCGCAGGTGACCAGGTAGTCGGCGGTCTCCAGGGGCTGGTCGGTGAAGAACCGGACGACCAGGTCGACCACCGCCTGGGCGCGTTCGAGGGCGACCCAGTGATCGGACTCGGCGATGGTCAGGAAGCGGCTGTCCTCGATGGTGGCGGCGAACTCCCGCTGCCGTGCGGGCGAGGACACCGTGTCGTGCTCACCGCAGAAGACCAGCGCGGGCACCCCGGTCAGCCCGCCCGACGGGTTCAGCTCCTCGGTGGCCGAGCGGTCCAGGACCGTGAAGCCGTGCGGGATGTGCGTGACGGCGTGCATGATCAGGCGCTTGACGTAACGGTGCACCAGCTTGCGGTGGCGTACGAAGCGGCTCTCGTCCTGGCACAGCCACAGCTTCAGCGCCAGGTCGACGAACTCCTCCGGCTCCCCGGCCGCCATCCGGGCCGCGGCCTGCCGCCACAACGCCAGCTGGGCGTTGGTGATGTGCGCCGGCACCCCGCCGAGCAGCAGCCGCGCGATCCGGTGCGGCCGCCGCTGCGCGAAGGCGAACGCGATCGCCGAACCGAAGGAGTAGCCGAAGAGGTTGACGCGGGCCACCCCGAGGTCGTCGAGGACGTGCTCGACCGCCCGGCACATGGTCGCGAGGCCCTGGTCGGGGCGGAGCGGATCGGCGTTGCCCGAGCCCGGCAGGTCGATGGTGATCAGGCTCGCCAGCGGTGACACCGGCTCGTCGAGGTGCTGCCAGCCGTATTTGTCCTGCAGCGCGCCGCCCAGCACCAGTACCGGTTCGGTCCGGGGAGCCGGCTGCCGCACCAGACGGTAGGAGTAGGACAGCCCGTCCACCCTCAGGGGGTGGACCGCTTCGTTGGTCATGCGTCTCCTTCGCGTGGGTGCCACGCCGGGACCGGCGGTGGGCTCACCCGCGGCTGACGACCAGGGCGGCGTTGTGCCCGCCGAACCCCAGTGAGGTCTTCACCGCGCAGTCCAGCCGCGCCGGCCGGGCTTCCTTGGCCACCACCTCGACGGGGATGTCGGGGTCGGGCGATACGAGGTTCGCCGTCGGCGGCACCAGCTGGTGCTGCACCGCCAGCACGGTGAACGCGGTCTCGATGGCGCCGGCCGCGCCGAGGGTGTGGCCGGTCATGGCTTTGGTCGAGGTGACCAGGGGGTGTTCGCCGAGCACCCGGCGCAGCATGGTGCCCTCGATCAGATCGTTGAGGACCGTCGAGGTGCCGTGCGCGTTGACGTGCCCGATGTCGGCGGGGTCCGCGCCGGCGTCGGCCAGCGCGGCACGCAGCGCGCGTTCGGCGCCGGCGCCGTCGGGATGCGGGGCGACCGGGGCGTACGCGTCGTTGGACGCGCCGTAGCCGGTGATCTCGGCCCGGATCCGGGCGCCCCGGGCCCGGGCGTGCTCGGGCCGCTCCAGGACGAGCAGCCCGGCGCCCTCGCCCAGGACGAAGCCGTCCCGGCCGGCGTCGAACGGGCGGCAGGCCGCGGCCGGGTCGTCCCGCCGGGTCGACAGGCCCTTCATCTTGCACATGCTCGCCACCAGCAGCCGGGAGCAGGCCGATTCGGCGCCGCCGGCGAGGGCGATGTCGCACATGCCGGCGCGCAGCAGCTGACGGGCCAGGCCGATGGCGTCGGTGCCGGAGGCGCAGGTGGTGTTCACCGCGAGGCTCGGGCCGCGGGCGGCCAGATCGCGGCAGACGCTCGCCGCGGCGCTGTTGCCGGTGGTGAGCGCGGCCAGCACGGGGGAGACCCGGCGCGGCCCGCGCTCCAGGAGGGTGGTGTGCTGCTCGTCGTAGGCGGGGAGTCCGCCGTTGGCGGTCCCGATGAGGACCGCGACCCGGTCGCCGTCCCACTCGGCGGGGTCCAGCCCGGCGTCGGCCACGGCCTCGCGGGCGGCCAGCACCGCCAGTTGGGAGAAACGGTCCATCAGACGGCGGGAGGCGACGTCCAGGGCCTCGTCGACGTCCAGGCCGTCGACGAGATACATGAAGTCCGTGGGCAGGTCGCGCAGTTCGGCCGGTCGGCGCACCCCGGACGGCGTGGTGGCGCGGGTGATCTCCCGCCAGCTCGCGCCGGCCCCGGCGCCGGCGGCGGTCAGCATGCCCAGACCGGTCACGGCGGCCGCGTACGGCTGCTGCGCGGGACCGGTCGCGTACCGGCCCGGGACCGGGTGGGGCTCCCGGCCCGGGCGGCTCACGCGGCCGCCACGTGCACGGCCGCCAGCAGCTGGCCGTAACTGTCCCGGGGCGTCAGCTCGACGTCCTCCAGGTCGACCTGGAGGCCGTCCTCGATGAGCAGCCGCAGCTCCTCCAGCGCCAGCGAATCGACCCCCAGCTTCCGCAACGGGACCTCCGGGCTCACGGAGAGGGGATCCACCCCGAATTTCGTCGTCAACAGGGTCCGCACCTGTTCCGCGATGTCCACTCCAGCCACCTTTCTCACCGGTTGGGGCCCGCCGGACTATGGGGACAACGCCACAGACGCCCGTTGAGTCACGCCACGCCCGGCGTTCGTGCAGCGCGCCGTGCGGGGCGGGCCGCGGACCGCCCGGATCGGGCGGGCGGCCGGACGGGGCCGGGTGCGGGGCACAGAAACCGAGCCCGGCGCAGATCGTTGGCCGAAGCAGTGGCCTGGGCCACGCCGACTTCATAGCATCGATCACTCAAGGTCGAGACTCCGTCGCACGATCTGCCGGGAGGCCATGTGTTCCGCCGTAGGACAGCGCTCTCCGTATCCGCCACCGCCGCTCTGCTGGCCGCGACGCCACTGCTCGCCGCCTGCGGGAGCCAGGCGCACCCCGGTGCCGCCGCCGTCGTGGACGGGAAGCGGATCACCGTCGCCCAGCTCCAGGCGAAGGTCCGGGACGTACGGGCCGCACAGGCCAGGTCCCCGCAGGGCGGCCAGCTGATCATGAACACCGGCCGGCTCAGCCTGGCCACGCTCAACGGCATGATCTTCGACGAGGTGCTGGCGCGCGGCGCGAAGGACGCCGGGGTGACGGTCACCCGCAAGGACGTCCAGGCGTGGCGCGGCAAGGCCGAGAAGCAGGCCGGCGGGGCCGAGCGGCTGAAGGCGATGTGGCTGCAGCAGGGCATCGCCCCCGACGAGGTCGACGGCACGGTCCGCAACCAGCTGCTGCTCGACGGCATCGCCCGGCACCTCGGCGCGGACCGCGGCACGCCGCAGGGCCAGCAGAAGCTGGCCCGGTCGCTGGCGCGGACGTCCCGGTCGATGGGGATCGACGTCAATCCGCGCTTCGGCAGGTGGGACGACCGGCAGGTCATCCTCGGCGAGACCAAGGACCCGTGGATCGCCACCGCCCCGGCGCGGCAGCAGACCTGATCCGGGCGGGCGGCGGCGCGGGCACTGCCGGGCGGGAGGTCCGCGTGGACCAGCCGTGCCGGTGGGGTTGTCGGTGGGGTGCGTTACGTTCGATGCGTGAACGCTGACGCCTCCGCCGCCGACCCGGCGCCGCCGCCCGTCCCGAGGGCCCCGGCACCGGACGCCTGGTCCTGCTCACCACCAGCCACCGGGTCGCCCCCGGACTGCTGTCCTGGCCCGCGTGGCAGGTCCTGCGCGCCGCCGAGCGGGTGCTGTGCGCCGATCCGGACCATCCGCAGCTGCCGTATCTGCGCGAGGCCGGCATCGCGGTGGAGACCGCCGCCCCGACCGCCCGCGAGCTGGTCGACTACTGCGTACCCGAGGACCGTACGGTCGTCGTGCTGACCTCGGCGGAGGGCGAGAGCGCGCTCACCGACGGGCTGGCCCGGCTGGCCGGCTCCGGCCGCGAGACCATGCCCGACCTGGAGCTCCTGCCCGGCTCCTACGACCTGCCCGGCGCCCGGCTGCTCGACCTCGTCCAGGTCATGGACCAGATCCGCGCCGAGTGCCCCTGGAGCAGCATCCGCACCCACCAGGACCTCGCCAAGTACGGCCTGGAGGAGGCGTACGAGATGGTCGAGGCGATCGAGGCCGGCGACCGGGTCGAGCTGCGCGAGGAGCTGGGGGACGTGCTCCTCCAAGTGGTCTTCCACGCCCGGATCGCGCAGGACGACCCGGAGGAGCCGTTCTCCGTCGACGACGTGGCGGGCACGATCGTGGAGAAGCTGATCCACCGCCATCCGCATGTCTTCGGGGAGGCGGAGGCGGCCACCCCGGAGGACGTCAAGGCGCACTGGATACGTACCAAGGCCGTGGAGAAGCAGCGGGGATCGGTGACCGAGGGCGTGCCGCTGGCCCAGCCCGGCCTGGCCCTGGCGGCGAAGCTGGCGTCGCGGGTGCGCACGGCGGGCCTGGACGTGCCGCTGCCGGCCGGCCGGGGCGTCGGGTACGAGCTCCTGGCCATGGCGGTCCGCGCCGAGGCGGAGGGCACCGACCCGGAGGCGGCGCTCCGCGCGGCGGCCCGCGCCTACCGCGACGCGGTGCTGGCCGCGGAGGGCGGTACTCCTTAGTACCGTTGGTGCAGGGCGTGTTGAGGGGGCGGGCGTGGAAGCGGAGTTGGCGACGCTGGCGGGTGCGGGGGCGACGGCGCTGGTGCAGGCCATGGCGACGGACGCCTGGGAGGACGCCCTGCAGCAGGTCACCCAGCTGTTCCGGCGCACGGACCAGCACAGCGAGGTCATTGCCCTGGCGCAGACCACCGGTGACCTGTTCTCCGGCGCCACCGCCGACCCGACCGACGTCACCGCGCAGTGGCGGGCACGGCTGCGGGACCTGCTTGAGGGCGACCCCGGGGCCGCGGGTCAACTACGCGCCGTGCTGGCCGAGTTGGTCCCCGATGCGGACGCGGGCGGGGGTGCCGGCCCGGCCGCGTCCCCCGATGCGGAAGGGGTGGCGGTGGAGGTGCCGGCCGCCGGTGTGCGCAACTCCATCACCGGTGGCCTCCAGGGCAATGTCATCCAGGCCACCTCCATCAACTCACTGACGTTCCACGCCAGTTCGCTGCAGAGCGCGCTGCCCGACCCGGACGGCTGGCCGCGTACCGAGGACGTCGATCCGGTCGCGCTGGGCGTACGCCCCACGTACCGGCTGCCGGACCTCCCGCAGCTGCCGCCGTACGTCATCCGGGACCGCGACGACGCCCTCATCGCGGCGGTCACCCGGGCCCGGGAGGCCGGCGGGCTGGTGCTGGTGCTCGGGGAGCCGTTCGCCGGCAAGTCGCGTACGGCGCTGGAGGCGATGGTCCAAGGGCTCGCCGGATTCCGGGTGTTCGCGCCCGCGCGCGGCACGGACCTGCGCGGTCTGCCCGCCCTGCTACAGGGGCGTCCCGGCCGGTACGTCCTCTGGCTGGACGACCTCGACGGGCATCTCGGCGACGCCGGCGGCGGCCTGGAACCGCGGCTGCTGGCCCAGCTGACCGCGCTGCGCGTGACCGTGCTCGCCACCATGCGCGAGGACGCCTACGACGAGCACCGGCACACCCCGCACGGCCGGGTGCTGGACCTGGCGACCGTCGTCGAGCTGGCCCGTGAGTGGAGCCCGATCGAGCGGGACCGGCTGGCGCGCCGGGCCGCGCGGGCGGATGACCCGCGGCTGGGCGAGGTGCTCTGGGCCGGCGGACCGGAAGGTGCGGCCGCCTATCTGGCGCTCGGGCCGCTGCTGTGGGACGAGTGGTGGCGGGCCCGCCGCGCCGACCGCCACCCGCGCGGCCACGCCCTGGTCCGCGCCGCCCTCGACCTGGCCCGCTGCGGGCTGCGCCGCCCGCTGCCGATGGACCTGCTGGTCAAGGTGCACGAGGGCTACGCGGACGTCACCGGCATGGACCGGGAGTCGCTGGCGGACGCCCTCGCGTGGGCCACCGAGCGGCGCCACGGCCTGCTGCGGTTCCTCATCCGCGGCACCGGCGACACCTGGCGGGCCGCGCCGTTCCTGCGGCACGCGGCCGCGCGGCACGACACCCTGCCGCCGGTGGACGGCCAGATCTGGGGCTGCGCCCTGGAGGTGGCGCGGACGGACGACGCGTACGACTACGGTGCGATCGCGGCCGCCGCCCGCGAGGCGTTCCGGCGGGCCGCCGAGGCGGGCGACGACAAGGCGCTGCACAACCTCGGGGTGCTGGCCGAGTCGCTGGGGGAGCGGGCGGAGGCCGAGGAGTGGTTCCGGCGGGCGGCCGACGGCGGGCAGGCGCAGTCCGCGGGGCGGCTGGGCCGGATGCTCGCCGACCGTGGCGAGGGCAGGGCCGCCGAACCGTATCTGGAGCTCGCCGCGGAGGCGGGGGACACGGAAGCGGCGACGCTGCTGGGGAAGCTGCTGCGGACGCGGGCGGAGCGCTGGCTCGGCGTCGCCAAGGAAGGCGGGAGTGCGGAGGCGGCGTACCTGTGGGGTGATCTGCGGCTGGCCGCGGGGGACGACACCGACGCCTTCGACAGCTACCACGACGCGATCCTGGCCGGCTGCGCGGAGGCGGCGGGGCGTTACGGCAGCCTGATCCTGCTGTGGAACGAGCACAAAATGGCGGCGGTCTGGTTGCGGCGGGCCGCCGACGCCGGTGACAAGCAGGCGGCGGAGCGGCTGTACGACAACTTCGAGGCGCCGCCGTCGCTGGACACGGTCGAAACGGAACTCAAGGAGCACGCCGCCGAGGGCAGGCCCCTCGCCGCCGCCAACTACGGCGTCTTGCTGGAGCTCCAGGACCGTCCGGACGAGGCCCGCCCCTGGCACGTCAAGGCGTACGAGTCCGGCGACCCCTACGGCGCCTTCCGCCTCGCCGAGCTGCACAAGAGGGCCGGCGAGCCCGGCGAGGCCCAGGCCTGGTACCGCAAGGCCGCCGCCCTGGGCCACCCCGGTGCCGAGCGGGCCCTCGGCGAGGACCCGGGCGCGGGCGCGGCATCGGGAGGCGACACCGTCAGCGGGTGACCGGGACCGCCGCCGCGGCCGGCTGCTCCTGCCCCTGCTCCCGCACCGGCCCGTCCGGCCGGGTGCGGTGCCGCACCAGCCGGTCCAGCAGCCACACCGTCACCACGGCCGCCGCCAGTCCGGCCCCCATGACGCACACCCCGCCCCAGCCCGCCGCGGACCACACCACCGACGTCAGCGCCGAGCCCGCCGCGCCGCCCGCGAAGTAGCTGGTCATGTAGGCGGAGTTGAGGCGGTTACGGGCCTCGGGGCGGACGCCGTAGATCAGGTTCTGGTTGCTGACGTGCAGGGCGTGCGCGGCGAGGTCCAGCACGATCACCCCGGCCAGCAGCGCCGCCAGCGACCAGGCGCCGCCCGCCCCGCCCAGGGCCAGCAGCCCCCAGGAGCCGAGCAGCAGGAACGCCGCGGCGCCGGCGACGTGGTGGACCAGGCCGCGGTCCGCCAGCCGGCCGGTGGCGGAGGCGGAGAGCGAGCCGGCCGCGCCGACCAGCCCCAGCAGACCGATGGCGGACTCCTGCCAGCCGTAGGCCGGCCCGGACATCAGGAACGCCAGCGCCGTCCACAGCGCGCTGAAGCCCGCGAAGGTCAGCGCGCCCAGCACCGCCCGCCACCGCAGCACCGGCTCGTGAGCGAACAGCGCGAGGGTGGAGCGCAGCAGCGCCGGATAGCGCAGTCCCACCGTGGTGCGCAGGGCCGGCAGCCGGAGCCGCAGCAGCACGGCCATCAGCGCCATCAGCCCGGCGTTGACCCAGTAAGCGGTGCGCCAGCCGCCCAGCTCGGCGAGGGTGCCGGAGGCCGTACGGGCGAGCAGGATGCCGAGCAGCAGACCGGTCATGACGGTGCCGACGGTCCGGCCGCGCTCCTCGGGGCGGCGAGGGTGGCCGCGTACGGCATGACGACCTGCGCCGCGACCGAGGTCAGACTGGTCAGTGCGGTGCCGGTCAGCAGCAGGGCGGCGTTGGTCGCGCTCGCCGTCACGGTGAGGAAGACGGCGGTCGCCGCGCACAGCGTGACGGCCAGCCGGCGCCGCTCCAACAGGTCGCCGAGCGGGACGAGCAGCAGCAGCCCGAGGCCGTACCCGGTCTGTGCGACGGTCACCACCAGCGCGGCGGTGGATGCCGAAAGCCGCAGGTCATGGCCGATGACGTCGAGCAGCGGCTGGGCGAAGTAGTTGCCGGCGACGGACAGCCCGGTGGCGACGGACATCAGCAGCAGCGTGCCGCGGCCCAGTCGTCCCGGTCGGTCCTGCGCGGACCGGTGTGTGTCCTCGGCTGTCATGCCTGACCTCCCCGTTCGTGCCCGCGGCCACCGTGGCGGCGGGCAGCACCCAGCCTCGGGCCGACACCATCGATGAGTCCAACACATCGTTTTCATCGGACCCATCGCGAATCACGATCGATCCCTTCCGCCGGTGGCAGGATCGGTGGGCATGGAGCTCCAGCAGATGCGCTATGTCGTGGCGGTGGCGGAAACCGGCGGGTTCACCCGGGCCGCCGAGCGGTGCCACGTCGTGCAGTCGGCGCTCAGCCACCAGATCGCCCGGCTGGAGAAGGAGCTCGGTGCGCGGCTCTTCGACCGGACCAGCCGCAGCGTCCGGCTGACCGCCGCCGGGGAGGCGTTCGTGCCCGTCGCGCGGCAGGCGCTGGCGGCGGCCGAGCGGGCCCGGGCCGAGGTGGCGGCGGCGACCGGGGAGGTGCGCGGCCGGCTGGCGGTGGGCGCCATCTCGACCGTGGCGGCCGTCGATCTCGCCCGTGAGCTGGGCGCATTCCGCGGCCGCTATCCGCGGGTGCGGGTCGGCCTGCAGATGGAGATGAGCGATCCGCTCATCGAGAAGGTGCGGGAGGGGACGCTGGACGTCGCCTTCGTCGGGCTGGTGCCCGGCGCCCGCCCGTCAGGCGTGCGGGAGCGGGTGCTGGCCCGCGGGGAGCTGGTGGCCGTGGTGCCGCCGGGGCATGCGCTGGCGGGGCGGGAGTGGACGACGCTGGCGCGGCTGGCGCGGGAGACCTTCGTGGACTTCACGGCGGGGTCGGCGGCCCGGCGCCAGCGCGACGAGGCGTTCCGGGCGGCGGGGCTGTCGTCGGAGGTGTCCTTCGAGGTGACCACGGTGGAGTTCCTGGCGAAGCTGGTGCGGGCCGGGCTGGGTATCGGCATGGTCCCGGAGGCCATCGCCGCCGAGCTGTCCGGGCTGCACATCGTGCGGGCGCGGCCCGCGCCGGAGCGTACGGAACGGGTGGTGTGGAGCGCCCTGGGCCCGTCACCGGCGGCGGTGGCCTTCCTGGAGGGGCTGGGGGTGGATCCGGGCGGCTCCTGAGGGGCCGCCGGGTGCCCCGGGGGGCGGGCCCGCCGCCCGTGCGCGGGGCGTCTTCCGGGGCGGTTACGGTCAGAGGGTGCACGACGAGCCCCGCCCCACCCCTACGGACCCCACGCCCGCGGACAGCGCTCCGGACCGCCCCGCGGGCTGCCCGGCCAACGGGCCGGTCCCGCCCGCGCCCGAGCTGTTCACCTGGGAGTTCGCGTCCGACCCGTATCCGGCGTACGCCTGGCTGCGCGAGCACGCGCCGGTGCACCGCACGGCGCTGCCCAGCGGGGTGGAGGCATGGCTGGTGACCCGCTACACCGAGGCGCGGCAGGCGCTGGCCGACGCCCGGCTCTCCAAGAACCCGGTGCACCACAGCGAGTCCGCGCACGGCAAGGGCAAGGTCGGCATCCCGGGCGAGCGCAGCGCCAACCTGATGACGCATCTGCTCAACATCGACCCGCCGGACCACACCCGGCTGCGCCGGCTGGTCAGCAAGGCGTTCACACCCCGTCGCGTCGCCGAGTTCGCGCCCCGGGTGCAGGAGCTGACCGACCACCTCATCGACGGGTTCGCCGGTCGCGGCGAGGCCGACCTGATCCACGAGTTCGCGTTTCCGCTGCCGATCTACGCGATCTGTGACCTGCTGGGTGTCCCGCGCGAGGACCAGGACGACTTCCGGGACTGGGCGGGCATGATGATCCGCCACGGCGGCGGCCCGCGCGGTGGGGTCGCGCGGTCCGTGAAGAAGATGCGCGGCTATCTCGCCGAACTGATCCACCGCAAGCGCGAAACCCTGGAGGCCACCCCCGCCCCGGACGAGGACCTGATCTCCGGGCTGATCCGCGCCTCGGACCACGGCGAGCACCTCACCGAGAACGAGGTCGCCGCGATGGCCTTTATCCTGCTGTTTGCCGGTTTTGAGACGACCGTGAACCTGATCGGTAACGGCACGTACCAGCTGCTGCGGCACCCCGCCCAGCGCGAGCTGCTGCAGAAATCGCTGGCGGCCGGCGACACCGAGCTGCTGGCCACCGGTGTCGAGGAGCTGCTCCGCTTCGACGGCCCCGTGGAGCTGGCGACCTGGCGGTTCGCCACCGAGGAGCTGACCCTCGGCGGGCAGCGGATCGCCGAGGGGGATCCCGTCCTGGTGGTGCTGGCCGCCGCCGACCGCGACCCGGCGCGCTTCCCCGACCCGGACCTGCTCGACCTGACCCGGCGTGACAATCAGCATCTGGGCTACGGGCACGGCATCCACTACTGCCTGGGCGCCCCGCTCGCCCGGCTCGAAGGGCAGACCGCGCTCGCCACGCTGCTGACCCGGCTTCCGGACATCCGGCTTGCGGCGGAACCGGCCGAATTGCGGTGGCGCGGCGGGCTCATCATGCGCGGACTGCGGTCGCTGCCGGTGGAGTTCCCGCCCGAGCGGCCCTGACCAGCGGCGGAGGACGGTGGTGACAGAGCGTCAGGACGTGACCTGCGCGTGATCTCGGCTACACCGACTTGTGACTACCCGTGACCCCGGCTACCTTTCGATCCACGATCAACGGCTTCCTCGAACACAGTGCCGAGGAAGCCGTCGGATCGCGACAACTCAACCGCCGCGCGAAAGGCATCCGCATGCGTTCCGGGAACGGCCGACACCGTCGCCCCCGTCAAGCACCGGCCATCTTTGTCACGGCGGGAGTGACCGGCTCGGCACTCGCACTGCCTCTGCTCTCCGCCGGTGGCGCCCACGCCGCCGACACCGCGACCTGGGACCGGGTCGCCCAGTGCGAGAGCGGCGGCATCTGGAGCTCGGACACCGGCAACGGCTTCTACGGCGGGCTCCAGCTCACCCAGGACATGTGGGACCGGCACGGCGGCGCGGCCTACGCCTCGCGGCCCGACCTCGCCAGCCGCGCCCAGCAGATCGCGGTGGCCGAGACGATCCTCGACGACCTCGGCCCGGACGCCTGGCCGAGCTGTGCGGTGAACGCCGGTCTGAAGAAGGACGGCCGGGCGCCGCAGGTCGACCCGGGCGGCACCAGCACCCCGATACCCGACCCGTCGGACGACGACGGGACCGCCGGCTCCGGCTCCTCCGGCTGGCACGACGGGACGGCCGACGACCCCGGCGGCGATGACCGCGACGGGCCGGCCGGTGACAAGCCGTCGAAGGCCACGCCGTCCCCGTCCACTCCCGCCCCCTCGGACTCCGCCGGTACCGGCACGTCCCCCGACCCCGACCGGACCTCCGGCTCCTCCGGGCAGTCCGGCGACGCGACGCCGGGCGACCGGGGCGAGGACCCGTCCGGCACCACCGCCCCCTCCGACGACGGCACCAGCGGCAGCGACGCCAGCGGTACCGGCGACGGCCCCGGTAGGGGCAAGGGGGACGACACGGCCTCCGGCGGATCGCGGGGCGGTACGGCGACGGACGGCGTGCCGGGCGGTAAGGGCCGGCACCGCGGCGACGCGGACCAGGGCGAGGGCGAGGGTGACGGCGGCGACCGGGCCTCCGGCGGGCGGCACGCCTCGCGCGGCGACGACGCGCACCGGACGCCCCCGGCCGAGGGCGACGGGTACACCGTGCAGCCGGGTGACAGCCTGTCAGCGATCGCCCGGGCGCACCGGCTGCCGGGCGGCTGGCCGGCGCTCTACGACCGCAACGAGGACGTCGTCGGCTCCGACGCGGACCTGATCCAGCCGGGTCAGCAGCTCGATCTCGGGCGGTCCGCAGGGTAGTTCGCCGGTTTCGGCCCGCTTTGGCGAAAGTGAGACAAGCGTCTCGTTGTGGGTGGTGGGCCCCGAAGGGTCCGCCACCGTCGCACCGGTCCCCACCTGCGGGTTTGTGACCCCTCCGTGATCAAAAATGGTCAACTCGGTCCAGATGGGGGGTTTGAACACCGCGGTGGTTCCTGATTACGGTCATCACCGCTCGCCAAAGCGGGCCCCTTCGATCACACGCCGAGTCCTGCCGGTGGTCGGAGGCAGTTGACGCGCAAGCGCCGTAGGCAGGAGCGGGGGAACCAAGGTAGGCGCCGGCCCGGCCCGTGAAAGCGGGTCAGCCGGCTTGGGGTGAAGCCCGGTGCTCACGGCACCGGCCGGGCGACTCACAGTCCGAACCCGACAGCTCACCTCGTAGGCGTCGGTGAGGAAACGAACGAACCATGCTGATCTTCAAGGGCAAGCACCGTCGTCCCTCCAAGGCCGCCCGCGTCGCCACCCTCGCCGGTGTCGCCGGTGCCGCCGTGGCCGTCCCGCTGATGGGCGCCACCTCTGCCTCCGCCGCCTCCGTCGCCACCTGGGACAAGGTCGCCCAGTGCGAGTCCGGCGGCAACTGGTCGATCAACACCGGTAACGGCTACTACGGTGGCCTGCAGTTCTCCAACTCCAGCTGGGCCGCCGCCGGTGGCACCAAGTACGCGCCGCGCGCCGACCTGGCCAGCAAGTCCCAGCAGATCGCCGCCGCCGAGAAGCTCCTCGCCCTCCAGGGCCCGGGCGCCTGGTCCTGCGCCGGCGCCGGCGGCCTGACCTCCGGTGGCCCGTCCCCCGACCTGGACACCAGCACCCCGGTCGCCAAGTCCGCGCCGGCGAAGAGCGACGCGGCCGTCAAGCGCACCCCGGCCGCCCCGAAGCACGAGAGCGCCCCGGCCGCCCCGAAGAAGAACCAGGGCCACGGCAACTACACCGTCAAGGCCGGCGACACCCTCGCCAAGATCGCCAAGGCGCACGGCACCCACTGGAAGGCCGTCTACGCGGCCAACAAGTCCGTCATCGGCGGTAACCCCAACCTGATCTTCCCGGGTCAGAAGCTCCACGTCTGAGTCGTCCCCACACCGGGGCACCCCTGGTGAGACCGGCCCCGTCCGGCGCGCCCTCCCCCGGCGCGCCGCGGCGGGGCTTCTCCGTACCCGCCGTCCGTACCCCGCCGTCCGTACCCCGCCGTCCGTGCCCGCCGTCCGTGCCGCCGCCGGCCGGACGCTCCGCCGGACTTTCCCCGCTCGGCGAACATTGCGGCAAACGTCCCGTGAACTGGGCCTTTGTGTCGCTTGTGGGGTTATTCCGTCCCACGGAGCGGGCCAAGGGCAGGCGGACGCTCCCCGGGCCGTTAGGCTCGTGCTGCAGAACTCCAGACACCCATGAAGGAGACAACGTGCCGTCCATCGACGTCGTCGTAGCCCGCGAAATTCTCGACTCGCGAGGTAATCCCACGGTCGAGGTCGAGGTCGGCCTCGACGACGGCAGCACCGGCCGTGCCGCCGTGCCGTCCGGCGCCTCGACCGGCGCCTTCGAGGCCATCGAGCTCCGCGACGGCGACCCCAACCGCTACCTCGGCAAGGGCGTGGAGAAGGCCGTCCTGGCCGTCATCGAGCAGATCGGCCCGGAGCTCGTCGGCTACGACGCGACCGAGCAGCGGCTGATCGACCAGGCCATGTTCGACCTGGACGCCACCGACAACAAGGGCTCGCTCGGCGCCAACGCCATCCTCGGCGTCTCCCTCGCCGTCGCGCACGCCGCCTCCGAGGCCAGCGACCTCCCGCTGTTCCGCTACCTGGGTGGCCCGAACGCGCACGTCCTGCCCGTGCCGATGATGAACATCCTGAACGGCGGCTCGCACGCCGACTCCAACGTGGACATCCAGGAGTTCATGATCGCCCCGATCGGCGCGGAGTCCTTCTCCGAGGCCCTGCGCTGGGGCGCCGAGGTCTACCACACCCTCAAGAAGGTCCTGAAGGCCAAGGGCCTGGCCACCGGCCTCGGCGACGAGGGCGGCTTCGCCCCGAACCTGGGCTCCAACCGCGAGGCCCTCGACCTCATCCTGGAGGCCATCAAGGAGGCCGGTTACGCCCCCGGCCAGGACATCGCGCTGGCGCTGGACGTCGCCGCCTCCGAGTTCTACAAGGACGGCAAGTACCAGTTCGAGGGCAAGGACCGCTCGGCCGCCGAGATGACCGAGTACTACGAGGAGCTGGTGGCGGCCTACCCGCTGGTCTCCATCGAGGACCCGCTGTTCGAGGACGACTGGGCCGGCTGGAAGGTCATCACCGACAAGCTCGGCGCCAAGGTCCAGCTGGTCGGCGACGACCTGTTCGTCACCAACCCGGAGCGCCTGGCCCGCGGCATCGAGGAGGGCTCCGCCAACGCCCTCCTGGTCAAGGTCAACCAGATCGGCTCGCTGACCGAGACCCTGGACGCCGTCGAGCTGGCCCAGCGCAACGGCTTCAAGTGCATGATGTCGCACCGCTCCGGCGAGACCGAGGACGTCACCATCGCCGACCTCGCCGTCGCCACCAACTGCGGCCAGATCAAGACCGGCGCCCCGGCCCGCTCCGAGCGCGTCGCCAAGTACAACCAGCTGCTGCGCATCGAGGAGATCCTCGACGACGCCGCGGTGTACGCCGGCCGCAGCGCGTTCCCCCGCTTCAAGGGCTGACGCCCCGGAGCTCGGCGCCCCGCGGTCCCGCCAGGGCAGCCGACCCGAGCCCGAGAGGGCTGATCGGGCGAGCCGACCGCCCAGCGCCCCGTACGTCCCCGGCGACGGTCCCGTACCGTTGCCGGGGACGTACCTGCTTGAAGCAGACCGGCGTCCGTCAGTGAAGGGGAGACGACGTGCCCGCGGACCGGTTCTCGACCGCGACCCGACTCAAGGCGCTCGGCGAGCAGGCCGCCGCCCGCGTCTACCGCGCCCGGCCGGCCCGCCGCAACCGCCTCACCGGCCGCGCCGCCCTGCTGGCCCTGGTGATGTGCTCGCTGGTGGTCGCGCTCGCGTACCCGATAAGGCAGTACGTCTCCCAGCGCTCCGACATCGCCGACCAGCGCCGCAAGGCCCGGGACGCGGGCGCCGAACTGGACCGGCTGCGCGAGCAGAAGGCCCGCTGGCAGGACCCGGAGTACGTCCGCCAGCAGGCCCGCCGGCACCTGCACTACGTCATGCCGGGCGAGACCGGGTACATCGTCCAGGACGGCTCCGGCACCGCCGCCGCCCCCAAGGGGACGCAGGCCGCGCAGCGCCCCTGGTACGACAACCTCTGGCACGCGGTCGACGCGGCCGACAAGCGGTAGCGCCGGCTCCGCGGGGTGCCGCCGGGGCCGCCGGCCCGTACCGCCGGCGCGCCCGGGCCCGTACTGTCGACAGGGACGGCGCGCACCCCCGCCCCGCCGCCCGCCCTTCCACTCACCACCTCACCGAAAGCGCACATGGAAACCCCTCCGCCCCAGACCGAGCCCACCGAGCCCACCGCCGCGGACATCGCCGCCTTCAAGGAGCAGCTCGGCCGCCCGCCGCGCGGCCTGCGCGCCATCGCGCACCGCTGCCCGTGCGGCCAGCCGGACGTCGTCGAGACGGCGCCGCGCCTGGAGGACGGCACGCCCTTCCCCACGCTCTACTACCTCACCTGCCCGCGCGCGGCCTCCGCGATCGGCACGCTGGAGGCCAACGGCGTGATGAAGGAGATGTCCGAGCGGCTGGCGGCCGACCCGGAGCTCGCCGCCGCCTACCGCGCGGCCCACGAGGACTACATCCGGCGGCGGGACGCCATCGAGGTGCTGGAGGGCTTCCCCAGCGCGGGCGGCATGCCCGACCGGGTCAAATGCCTGCACGTCCTCGTCGGCCACTCGCTGGCGGCCGGGCCCGGCGTCAACCCGCTCGGTGACGAGGCGATCGCCATGCTGCCGGAGTGGTGGAAGAAGGGCCCGTGCGTGAGCCCGTGCGGCGGGACCGACAGCCAGACCGAGGGAGAGTCCGAGTGAAGCGTGTCGCCGCCGTCGACTGCGGTACGAACTCCATCCGCCTGCTGGTCGCGGACGTCGACCCGGCGACCGGCGAGCTGACGGAGCTCGACCGCCGGATGCAGATCGTCCGCCTGGGCCAGGACGTGGACCGCACCGGGCGGCTGGCGCCGGAGGCGCTGGAGCGCACCTTCGCGGCCTGCCGGGAGTACGCCGCGGTGATCAAGGGCCTGGGCGCCGAGCGGGTCCGTTTCGTGGCGACCTCGGCCTCCCGGGACGCGGAGAACCGCGCGGACTTCGTGCGCGGCGTGGTGGACATCCTGGGCGTGGAGCCCGAGGTGATCACCGGCGACCAGGAGGCGGAGTTCTCCTTCAACGGCGCCACCAAGGAGCTCACCGGCCGCGCCGATCTTCATCGTCCGTTCCTGGTGGTGGACATCGGCGGCGGCTCGACCGAGTTCGTCCTCGGTGATGACGCCGTCCGGACCGCGCGCTCGGTCGACGTCGGCTGCGTCCGGATGACCGAACGGCACCTGGTGCACAACGGCGAGATCAGCGACCCGCCGACCGCCGCCCAGGTCGCCGCCATCAAGGCCGACATCGCCAAGGCCCTGGACCACGCGGAGGAGGCCGTCCCGCTGGCCGAGGCCGCCACCCTGGTGGGCCTGGCCGGCTCGGTGACCACCGTCGCCGCGATCGCCCTAGGCCTCACCCACTACGACTCCGAGGCCATCCACCACTCCCGCATCCCGCTGGCGAAGGTCCGCGAGATCACCGAGCAGCTGCTCACCGCCACCCACGCCGAGCGCGCGGCCATCCCGGTCATGCACCCGGGCCGGGTCGACGTGATCGGCGCGGGCGCCCTCGTCCTGCTCGCGATCATGGAACGCACCGGCGCCGAGGAGGTCGTGGTCAGCGAGCACGACATCCTGGACGGCATCGCTTGGCACGCCGCACTCGACGACGAGTGACCCTCTGGCTGTGAGGCGACCCGGAGCCTCAGGGCTTCGGGCTGCCTGCTCTCAGATGTTGCGGTAGACGTCGCGTCGGTCGCCGATCTTGACGACGAGGATGATGAGTTCGCCGTCTTCGACCCGATAGGCGACCCGGTAGCTGCCGACCCGGAGCCGATAAAGGCCAGACGGGCCGGTGAGTTTCTTGATGTCGGCGTCCTCACGGTACGGATCGTCGCCGAGCGCGGTCAGTGCGGCCAGGATGCGCATGGCGGCAGGCCGGTCGATGGCTCGAAGTTGCCGCTGTGCCGCCGCAGTGAACCGGAACGCGTACTTCACGCCGCGTCGTCAGTGCGATCGGCGAACAGGTCTGCCAGCAGCTCAGCCATAGACACCGTCGGGCCATCCTGGGCCAGGACCGCTTCCGCCTCCCGGGCCAGCAACACGTCGGCTGCTTCCTCCAGCGCGTTGAAGTCCGCGATCGGCACCACGGCCGCGACGGGCTCGCCGTTGCGGGTGATCACCGTAGGTGTGCCCTCCTCGGCGCGATTGATGTGGTCCGCCAGGTGTGCGCGGGCTTCCCGTACAGTCACAGTGCTCTCGGCCATGAAGAAAGTGTACGCACGATTGTGTACACACGCGAGTGCGGCAACGGCCTCTGCCGGGCGGCTTCTTGAGTGGGCGTGGTGCCCTCCGAGCGCGATTCAGGGGCGCTCAGGGGGCTCCGCGGGCGCCCCGTGGAAGAAAGTTCGTGAAATCCTTCACATGAAAAAACCTCCTGTCGGGCGAACAATCTGACTGTGCGACGCTCATTCGAAGGCTTCGGGGCCGTTCGACCCGGAGAATGCGCGGGTTCCGGCGGCTCGGTCACGCGCTCCCGCAGGGTGTGATGGGTCACCCGGATGGCCTACAAGGCCTGATCAACGGGGGTCTCCAACGCCTCGCGTACTACGGTGGTTCCGGCCCGCGCTATGGCGTCCGTCACGAAGCCGGCGGAGTGTAGCAGATGCCCCTCGGGTCCTTGTGAAGGGGCTCACGAGCGACCCCCCATGTGGGGGTGGATACTCGATTGCATGAGCACCACGGAGCGTCCCAGGATCCTCGTAGTAGGCGGTGGGTACGTAGGCCTGTACGCAGCTCGGCGCATCCTCAAGAAGATGCGCTACGGCGAGGCGACCGTCACGGTCGTCGACCCGCGGTCGTACATGACCTATCAGCCCTTCCTCCCCGAAGCCGCCGCCGGCAGCATCTCCCCCCGGCACGTCGTCGTCCCGCTGCGACGCGTGCTGCCGAAGGCGGAGGTCCTCACCGGCCGGGTCACCACCATCGATCAGGACCGCAAGGTCGCCACGATCGCCCCGCTGGTCGGCGAGGCGTACGAGCTGCCCTTCGACTACCTGGTCATCGCGATGGGCGCGGTCTCCCGCACCTTCCCGATCCCCGGCCTCGCCGAGAACGGCATCGGCATGAAGGGCATCGAGGAGGCCATCGGCCTGCGCAACCACGTCCTGGAGCAGCTGGACAAGGCCGACTCCACGACCGACGAGGACGTCCGCCGCAAGGCGCTCACCTTCGTCTTCGTCGGCGGTGGCTTCGCCGGTGCGGAGACCGTCGGTGAGGTCGAGGACATGGCCCGCGACGCCGCGAAGTACTACAACAACGTGAAGCGCGAGGACATGCGCTTCCTGCTGGTCGACGTCGCCGACAAGATCCTCCCCGAGGTCGGCCCGAAGCTCGGTGCGTACGGCAAGGAGCACCTGGAGTCCCGCGGGGTCGAGGTCTACCTCAAGACCGGCATGGACTCCTGCGTCGACGGCCACGTCAAGCTGAACAACGGCCTCGAGGTCGACTCCAACACCATCGTGTGGACCGCGGGCGTCAAGCCCAACCCGGCGCTGGCCCGCTTCGGCCTGCCGCTCGGCCCGCGCGGTCACGTCGACACCGCCCCGTCCCTCCAGGTGCAGGGCACCGACTACATCTGGGCCGCCGGCGACAACGCCCAGGTCCCGGACCTGGTCGGCCGCAAGAACGGCAACGAGAACGCCTGGTGCCCGCCGAACGCGCAGCACGCGCTGCGGCAGGCCAAGGTCCTCGGCGACAACGTGGTCTCCGGCATGCGGGGCTTCCCGCAGAAGGACTACAGCCACGCCAACAAGGGTGCGGTCGCCGGTCTCGGCCTGCACAAGGGCGTCGCGATGATCGTCATGGGCAAGATGAAGATCAAGCTCAAGGGCCGTCTCGCCTGGTACATGCACCGCGCGTACCACGGCATGGCGATGCCGACGTTCAACCGCAAGATCCGGGTCTTCG
The DNA here is from genome assembly GCF_026153355.1 of Streptomyces endophytica. GTDB lineage: Bacteria > Actinomycetota > Actinomycetes > Streptomycetales > Streptomycetaceae > Streptomyces > Streptomyces endophytica. Next base: position 2,833,666 of record NZ_CP110636.1, read on the forward strand.
CCGACTGGACGCTGGCCATGTTCCTCAAGCGCGAGGTCGTCTCGCTCGGCGCCATGGAGAACCCCCGCGAGGAGTTCTACGAGGCGGCCAAGCCGGCCCCGCGCCGGCCGCGGCCGGCTCCGGCGACAAGCCGAAGGCCAAGGCAAGCTGATCCACCGGTCGGGTACCGGAGTACTCCGACCAGCCCGAAGGGCGTCCGCCATCCGTGGGGCGGGCGCCCTTCGGCATGTCCGCAAACGTGTCCGCTCTGGCGAAAACCGTCCCGGGTGAGGTTCTCTTACCAGCGAACGGGACTAACGGGACGCCCCGTTGGCGTTTACGTGGTGGGTGAAACTTCTTCGCCCGACTCGTCGACACGGAGGTGTGCGACATGGCCGACGCCGCTGGACGGCTCACCAAGCTCGCCGAGGAGGTACTGGGGGCCCCGCTCCCGGTGCGCATCCGCGCCTGGGACCGCAGCGAGTCGGGCCCGCCGGGGGCACCCACGCTCGTCTTCCGCAACCGCCGCGCGCTGCGCCGGCTGGTGTTCAAGCCCGGCGAACTGGGCCTGGCCCGGGCCTGGGTGGCCGGCGACATCGACGTCGACGGCGACCTCTACGACGCGCTCGACCTGCTCGCCGGACTGGTCTGGGAGCGCGGCGCCGACGCCCCCAAGCCGCAGCGGGCCGCCGTCCTGCGCGCCCTGGCCCGCCCGGAGATCCGTCACGCCGCCCGGGAACTGCTGACCCTGATCGGCGCGCCGGTCCCGCCCGCACCGCCCGTCGAGGAGTCGCGCCGGCGCCGCGGGCCGCTGCACACCCTGCTGCGCGACAAGGAAGCCATCAGCCACCACTACGACGTCGGCAACGACTTCTACGAGCTGGTGCTCGGCCCGTCCATGGTCTACTCCTGCGCCTACTGGGAGGCGCCGGACGCGACCCTGGAGGACGCCCAGCGCGACAAGCTCGACCTGATCTGCCGCAAGCTCGCCCTGAAGGAGGACCAGCGGCTGCTGGACGTCGGCTGCGGCTGGGGCTCGATGGTGCTGCACGCGGCCCGCGAGTACGGCGTACGGGCGGTCGGCATCACCCTCTCCGAGGAGCAGGCCACCTACGCGCGCAAGCGGATCGCCGAGGCCGGGCTCGCCGACCGGGTCGAGATCCGGGTGCAGGACTACCGCGAGATCAAGGACGAGCCGTTCGACGCGATCTCCTCGGTGGGGATGGCCGAGCACGTCGGCCGCGCCCGGTACGCGGAGTACGCGGACGCGCTGTACGCCCTGCTGCGGCCCGGCGGGCGGCTGCTCAACCACCAGATCGCCCGGCGGCCGGTGGCGGACGAGGAGACCTACCGGGTCGACGAGTTCATCGACCGGTACGTCTTCCCGGACGGCGAGCTGGCGCCGGTCGGCCGGACCGTGGCCCAGCTGGAGGAGGCCGGGTTCGAGGTGCGGGACGTGGAGGCGATCCGCGAGCACTACGCGCTGACGCTGCGTCAGTGGGTCACCAACCTGGAGCGGCGCTGGGACGCGGCGGTGCGGCTCACCTCCCCCGGGCGGGCCCGGGTATGGCGGCTCTACATGGCCGCCTCGGCGCTGTCGTTCGAGCGCAACCGGATAGGAGTCAACCAGGTGCTGGCCGTACGGACCCCGGAACCCGGCGCGTCCGGGCTGCCGCTGCGGGCGCGGACCTGGACGGGCTGACCCGCCGGGCCGGAGAGCGCGTGTGCCGGGTCCCCGCGCGGGGACCCGGCACACGCGCTCTTCCGCGGTTACTCCGCCTTGATCGACGCCAGCATGTTCAGCCGGGCCGCCCGCCGTGCCGGCCAGAGCGCGGCCAGGACGCCGACGAGGGCGGCCAGCGCGAGGAACATCCCCATCCGGTCCCAGGGCAGGACCAGTTCGTACGTCGCCAGGTGGCCGGAGATCAGCTCACCGGCGGCCCAGCCGAAGAAGACGCCCAGGCCGATGCCGAGCACCCCGCCGAAGAGCGAGATCACCAGCGACTCCAGGCGCACCATGCGCTTGACGCCGCGCCGGTCCAGGCCGATGGCCCGCAGCATGCCGATCTCCTGGGAGCGTTCGAAGACCGACATCGCCAGGGTGTTGATGACGCCGAGCACCGCGACGATCACTGCCATGGCCAGCAGCCCGTAGAGCATGTTCAGCATCAGGTTGAACATCTTGGCGATGCCGTCGGAGACGTCCTGCTTGTCGGAGACGGAGATCGCCGGGTTCTTGCCGAGCGCGGTGACCAGTGCGTCCTTGGTGGCGTCGGTGGCCCCGTCCTTCGTCTTGACCATCACCTGCATGTCGGTGATCTGCTTCTGGTGCGGGGCCAGCGTGGCGTTGTCCAGGAGGACGCCGCTCAGCATCTCGTTGCCCCGGTAGACGCCCGAGACGGTCAGCGTGCCCTTCTTGCCGTCCTCGTAGGTCACCGGGAAGCGGGAGCCGGGCCGCCAGCCCTTCTCCTTGGCGGTCGCGTCGTCCACGACCACCTTGTCGCCGCGCAGGTCGCCCAGCGCCCCCTGGGTGAAGTCGAGCCGGGTGAGCTTGCCGAAGTCCGGGCCGTTCACGCCGGTCAGGTACGCGGTGCCGGTGCCGATCCGGGCCGGGGAGTTGCGCAGCGGGCTGACCGCGGTGACCTGGTCGAGGCCGCTCAGCTGCTTCTCGACGGCGGGGGAGAGCGGCGTGCGGCTGGCCATGGAGACGACGTAGTCGGCCTTCAGCGCGTCGGTGGCCATCTTGTCGATGCCCTTCTGCACGCTGCCCGCGATCACCGTCATACCGGTGATCAGGGCCAGCCCGACCATCAGCGCGGACGCCGTGGCGGCCGTACGGCGCGGGTTGCGGACCGCGTTCTGCCGCGCGAGGGAACCGGAGATCCCGAAGGCGCGCAGCACGGGCGCGGCCAGCGCGATCAGCGGACGGGACAGCAGCGGCGTCAGGATGAACACGCCGATCAGCAGCAGCGCCGCACCGCCGCCCATGACGACCTTGCCGTCGGACATCCCGGTGGCGACCAGCACCCCGGCCGCACCGGCGCCCGCGAACAGTGCACCGATGGTGTTGCGGACCACCAGCGACTTGGTGGTGGCGGTGGCGTGCACGCTGTTCATCGCGGCGACCGGCGGGATCTTCGCGGCCCGGCGGCCGGGCAGCCAGGCGGCCAGGACGGTGATGACGATGCCGACCAGCAGCGAGGTCGCGACCGTCGACGGCGAGACCACCAGGGGCCCGTCGGGGACGGTGGCTCCGGTGGCGCTCATCAGGGCGCGCAGGCCGGCGCCGATGCCGACACCGGCGGCCAGGCCGGTGACCGCGGCGACCGCGCCGACGACGAACGCCTCGATCAGCACCGAGCGGGTGACCTGACGGCGGGAGGCGCCGACCGCCCGCAGCAGGGCCAGCTCCTTGGTGCGCTGGGCGACCAGCATGGTGAAGGTGTTGGCGATGATGAAGACGCCGACGAAGAGCGCGATACCGGCGAAGGCCAGCAGGCCGGTCTTCATGCCGTCCATGCTCTCGGCGATCATCTTCGCCTGCTCGTCGGCGAGTTGACGGCCCGTGGTGGCCTCCGCGCCGTCCTTGGGCAGCACCTTGTCGACCGCGGCCTTCAGGGCCGTCTGCGAGGTGCCGGGTGCGGCGGTGACGTCGATCTCGCTGAACGTGCCGGGTGCGGCGAACAGCTTCTGGGCGGTCGGGGTGTCGAACAGCGCCAGGCTGCCGCCGGCCGCCACGGTGCCGTCGTCGGTGGTGAAGACGCCGGTCAGCTTCTGCTCGCGGACCGGTCCGTCGACCGAGATCCGGACGGTGTCCCCGACCTTGTAGCCGGCCTTGTCCGCGGTGTGCGCGTCCAGGGCGAACTCGTGCGGGCCCTTGGGGGCGGTGCCGTCGCGCAGCGGGTAGCGGGCGTCGGTGCCGTCCTTGCCGGGGAAGTAGTTGCCGCCGCGGGTGGAGAAGCCGTCCCCGATCAGCGCGCCCTTCTTGTCGGCGATGGCGGTGAAGCCGGAGACGGTGCCGGTGGCGGAGGCCGCGCCGGGTACCCGGGCGGCCGCGTCGAGCAGCTTCCGGTCGAGCCGCGGGGTCCGGCCGGGCGCGCCCCGGTGGTCGCCTGCGGAACGCGGCTGGACGGCGACGTCGACGCGGTCGAAGCCCTTCTGGGAGCTGGCCTGGTACGCGTCGGAGATGGTCGAGGTGAAGACCAGGGTGCCGGAGACGAAGGCCACGCCGAGCATCACGGCGAGGACGGTCATCAGCAGCCGGGCCTTGTGCGCAAGCACGTTGCGCAAGGCGGTACGGAACATGAGTGGTCAGTCCTGGAGGAGAGGTCCGGAGTACGGGTGGCTGCTGATCAGCTCGTGCGGCCCTTGGCGTCGAAGCCGGGGGCCTGGGGGGCACCCCCGGAAAAACGCAGCATGCGCTCCAGGACCATGTCGGCGGTCGGGTCCGGCATGTCGTCGACGATCCGGCCGTCGGCGAGGAAGACCACCCGGTCCGCGTAGGAGGCGGCGACCGGGTCGTGGGTGACCATCACCACGGTCTGGCCGAGCTCGCGCACGGAGTTGCGCAGGAAGCCCAGCACCTCGGCGCCGGAGCGCGAGTCCAGGTTCCCGGTGGGCTCGTCGGCGAAGATGATCTCGGGCCGGGAGGCGAGCGCGCGGGCGACCGCGACCCGCTGCTGCTGGCCGCCGGAGAGCTGGCTGGGGCGGTGCTTGAGGCGGCCGGCCAGGCCGACGGTCTCCACCACGCGGTCCAGCCAGGCGCGGTCCGGCTTGCGGCCCGCGATGTCCATGGGCAGCGTGATGTTCTCCAGCGCGTTCAGGGTCGGCAGCAGGTTGAACGCCTGGAAGACGAAGCCGATCTTGTCGCGCCGCAGCTGGGTGAGCTTCTTGTCCTTGAGGCCGGTCAGCTCGACGTCGCCTATCCGGGCGGAGCCGCCGGAGATCGAGTCCAGTCCGGCCATGCAGTGCATCAGCGTCGACTTGCCGGACCCGGAGGGGCCCATGATCGCGGTGAACTGCGCCTGCCGGAAGTCGACGGAGACCGCGTCCAGGGCGACCACCTGGGTCTCGCCCTGGCCGTAGACCTTGGTGAGATCCGTGGCGCGGGCGGCCACCGCGGTGGTGCGGCCGGCGGTCGGGACACCGGAGTGGGTGGTGGTCACGGGAACGAGCTCCTGTCGGGACGAGGGACCATCGGGGCCGCGCGGCCGGGAGGCACGCCGCGGACGCCATGCGGACGCTTTCCATCGTGGGTCAGCGCACGGGGGGAGGACGTCAACCCCTGTGACCGTCCTTGACCACCCCTGGGCAGTACCCGCGGTCCGTCCGGTCATCCCGGAGGAGGAGACGAACCCTGAGGCGGGGGCGGCGTACCGGGCGGTGCGGCGGGCGTCCCCGGTCGGGTGACGGGGGTGGTGGGCAGGCGTCGAGTTTCCGTCAATTCGGGTACTGATTTGCGCCGCGGCGGGGCGTGGCAAAGGCAGGCACCAGGCATGTGCCCACGGCCTGTACCCAGCGCTGATGCACCCTCAGTTGCCAATAAAATAAGACAACCTCGGGATGAGCGGCCGATCTGCGTCGTGCGCTGCGGGCTACGCTCGTGCTGCCCTCTTTGGGGTGGCATGGGGGATCCCCAAGCCCGGATGGTGGAATGCAGACACGGCGAGCTTAAACCTCGCTGGCCTACGGGCCGTGCCGGTTCAAGTCCGGCTCCGGGCACTCCGCACGTGACCAAGGCGGGGTTCGAAGTCGGGTGCTTACCTGAATTTTCAACGAGAAGGGCCGCCGGGGCAAACCGGCGGCCCTCGTGCTTTGTTCGGCGGGCTCAGCGCTCCAGGAGAGCGAAGAGGTTCTCCCAGCGCCCGACAATCTCGTCGGTGGAGAACCGCTGGATGTTCTCCCGGGCGGCTTCGCCCATCGCGTCCCGGAGCTCCTTGTCCGACATCAGCGTGTCGAGATGCCGGGCGAATTCGGTGATATTGCCCGGGGGAGCGAGGAAACCGTCCTCGCCGTCCGTGATGATCTCGTGGACACCCGGCGCCACGTCGAACGCCACACACGGCACGGCCGTCGCCATCGCCTCCATCGGCGCCAGCGGAAAGCCCTCACCCCGCGAGCTGAGCGCGAACACCGCACTCTCCCGCAGCGCCCCCGGCACGTCGGAGGTGCGCCCCATCCACTCGACGGACGAGGTCACCCCCAGCTCCGCCGCCAGCTTGCGCAGCGCCTCGGCCTCCTCGCCGGAACCGTAGATCCGCAGCGTCCAGTCCGGATGCTCCGGGGCGACCTGCGCCCACGCCTCCAGCAGCAGGTCGACGCCCTTCTCCTCGTGCAGCCGGCCGATGCTGACCACGCACTTGCGGGAGCGGTCCGACGGGACGTCGGGGAAGAACGGCAGGGGGTTCGGCATGAAACCGACATTGTCCATCCGCTGGCGGATCCAGCGGTCGGCGTCCTCGCGGGTGAGCGTCAGCATCCGGTCGACGTCCGCGTAAAACCGCTTGACCCGGCCGAAGCGGGACGACTTGCGGCAGGTCTCGAACGACTCATGGCTCATTCCGACCACCGTCAGCCCGGCGGTGTCGGCCAGCGCGACCCACTCCATCGCCCACACCTGGGTGACGATCACCACCCCGCCCGGCTTCGCCGCCCGGAACAGCGCACTCATCTTCGCCGCCTGCTCCCGCATCCCGGCCTCCCGGGCGGCCCGGCGGCGCTGCTCGGCGACGTTCAGCCGGTCCTTCAGCCCGCGCACCGGGCGGACCGTCGGCGGGTGGTCGCGGTACAGCGTGGTGGCCTTGAACGGCACGTCGTCGGCCAGCTCATGGGCGCGCCCCTCGGGCGCCGGCACGATGCCGATGACGTGCACCCGGTGGCCCCGCTCGCTGAACAGGCGCGCCATCTGGTGCGACCAACTGGTGATGCCGCCCATCTCGTTGACGCTGTTGGAGACGAAGAAGATGTCCCGCGGCCCGGCTGCGTACGACTTGGTCATCAACGGCTCCACTGCGCAAAGAACTGATCGACAATGCTCCGGGCGGCGTCGCCACGGTCGTATTCCCCGAACTTGGCGACGAATTCCGCGCGCTTGCGGGCGTATTCCAGGGACTGCGTCTCGAACGACTTGACCGTCTCGTGGAAATCGTCCTCGGTACGGACCACCGGCCCCGGCGCGTGCGCCAGCAGATCGAAGTAGGTCCCCGGCCCTCGTGGACGTATTCGTCGTAGTCGTAGGTGAAGAACACCAACGGCCGGTCCAGCAGGGCGTAGTCGAACATCACCGACGAATAGTCGGTGATCAGCCCGTCGGCCAGCTCCAGCAGCGGCGTCACGTCATGGCGCGCCGACACGTCGATGACCCGGCCCTGCACCGTCGGGGGCAGCACCACGTGATTGAGATAGTGCGAGCGCACCAGCAGGACGTAGCGGTCACCGAACTGGTCCGCGAACCGCTCGACGTCGAAGGGCAATTCGAAGCGCCCGTGCCGGCCGCCCGCCTTGCGGAACGTCGGCGCGTACAGCAGCACCGTCTTGTCCTCGGGAATGCCCAACTCCGCGGCCAGCGGCCCGCGTTCGCGCCGCCCCAGCTCCTCCTCGCGCTGCCGGGCGCGCACCAGCGCGTCGTTGCGCGGGTACCCGACCCGCAGCAGCGTCTTCTCCTGGAGCCGGAACGCCTTGGCCAGGGTGTGCACATCGTGCTCGGAACGGACCAGGAAGCGGTCGAAGCGGTCCAGCGAACGCTGCTGCTCCTGCTGCTGCTGCCGGGTCTGCGCCTTGAGGGCGGGCTGGTCGAAGCCCATCTTCTTCAGCGCCGAGCCGTGCCAGGTCTGGATGTACGTGGTCTCGGGGCGCTTGGTCAGCTTGAGCGGGTAGCTCTGGTTGTCCACCCAGAACTCCGCCTGCGCCAGCGCCTTGAGGTACGGCAGCGACCAGCGCTTGACCAGCGTGACGCCCTTCGGGAAGTCCTTCGGCGAGCCGGCGTACGACCAGATCGCCTCGAAGTCGAGGCCCTGCCGGCGCATCTCCTCGTAGATCGCGCGCGGGCTGTCGCTGTACTGCTTGCCCAGGTGGCTCTCGAAGACCACCGTGCGCTTCTTGACGGGCAGCCGGCAGAACACCTCGTGGTACGCCCGGAGCTTGTTGTCGCCGGAGGTGACCTTCTTGCGCAGCGCCTTCGCCTTGCGGTAGCCGGTCTTGGCGAGCGTGCCCGGCCTCCCGCGCACCCCGCGGGTGATCAGCTCCTGCATCCGCTCGGCGTTCGCGCCCTCGCTGACCAGCCGGAACGCCAGATGCCCCTTCGCCGAGGCGTGCGGCTGGAGACGGTCGGCGACCATCCGCGTCAGCCGCGGCCGGACCGGCAGCGACCCGGTCAGCTCGGTGTCGGCGACGGTGAGCCGGGTGGTGGTGCGCACCCCGTCCACGTCCAGCCGCAGCCGCACGTCCCAGATGGAGTCCACGATGCCCAGCGGGCGCAGCCCGGCGGTGAGGTCCGTGGTGGCCGCCCAGTGGACCGCGTCACCCTCGTGGCGCAGCTCGCCCACCGGGAAGCGGAAGGACTGCAGGCTGCGCCGCCGGGCGCTGAACTCCAGCTCGCCCTTCAGCCGCGCACCGGGCGGGATGACGCCCAGCGGGTTGGTGATCCGCCCCTCCAGGGAGACGGCCCCACCGGACTCCCGGTAACGGGTGAGCTGGTTGCGCAGGAACAGCTGGTTGACCGGCTTCTCGTGGTAGCCGATGTCGGTGACGTCCAGTACGGAGCGGCCGAAGGCGTCGTCGAAGTGGCCCCCGCACCAGTAGATCCGGCCGTCGTGCTCGGCCAGCGGCGAGGAGACCTTGTCGCGGTTGATCAGCGTGTCCACCGCCGGGATCAGGTTCTCCCAGTCACCCCGCTGGAGCAGGTACGCGCAGATGGCCTGGATGGCCGGCACCCGCTCGTACGCCTCGGGGGCGATCCCGGCGAGATATTCCCGGGAGAGTTCGGCGAACTCGCGGCGGTACGACTCGTCCCGGAACGGCAGGTCGCGCAGATGCAGCACCAGATCGTGCTTGAGGAATTTGACGTCCTTGGCGAGCTTTATTCCGGACAGCCCGCGCTCCGCCAGCAATGCGTCGATGCGCCGGTGGATCTCCAGCCGGTGCGCATAGTTCGTCATTTCGTGCCGCCGGTTCGTCACCGATTTCACGGCGGCCCGCTCGAATACGTGCCAGTAATAGACCTGATTGGGGATCAGGGTGATGCGCTCCGCCGCGAGATAGGCATCGGCGATGAACATCAGGTCCTCGTAGAACATGCCCTTCGGGAATCGCAGGTCATGTTCGATGAGGAAATCGCGGCGATAGCACTTGTTGGTGGAGAGGGTGTCCCAGACGAACAGGTCCGGCAATTCCGTGACCGACTCCAGGGTCCGGGTCGTGGAATACAGCCAGGAATACCATTCGTCCCGCTTCTGATTGCGGGTGTCCTTGTGCAGCCGGACGCACAGACCGGAAACGATGTCCGAGTCGTTCGCCTCGGCGGCCTCCAGCATGTTCCGGCAGGCATTGACCTCCAGGACGTCGTCGCTGTCCAGGAACATGACGTAGCGCCCACGGGTGTGCTGGATGCCGGCGTTGCGCGGCTCGCCGCCCGCGCCGCTGTTCTCCGGCAGCTGGAAGGCTCTGACTCTCTCCGGGTGCGTGGCGGCGAGCTGCTGCGCCACTTCGAAGGAACGGTCGGTGCTGCAGTCGTCGACGATCACCACCTCGACGTCCCGGAGCGTCTGGTCCAGTACGGACTGGACCGCGGTCGGCAACCGGTCGGCGTCGTTGTAGACGATGACGACTACGGAGACGTCAGGCACAGGGACCTCAACCTCTTTCGCTGCTGTTTGCCGCCAGAATAGCCCCGTCTGTCCCCCCGATTACCACGAATCGCGCCCACGGCACTACGCACAGTGAGCTGCCGGGGCCGTGGGGAAGGGCGCTCCGGCATGCGGATCATGACCAGGTGTCATCTCCGCCGATCCGCCCGGCGGGGGGCTTCCGGCCGGAAGGGAAGACGGCCGCTCCGGTGAATCGGTTGCCTGCTCGGATGTGACGTCCGTTGTGCCCGGGTTCATGAGCGGGGCGGTCTCCGGGCACGTCCGCGGCGTCCCGGACGTCCTCCTCTCGGAGGACGTGTCGCGCCGAGTACGGGGAAAGATCCTGCCCAAGAACGAGCGACGTGTCTTTGCCAAGCCATTACGCTTGCCGTCAAGGCCGCGCAGGGCGGCCATGGAGGAGTGAGATGAGGAGCAGCAACCCGGTCTTCTCGCGACGGGGGTTCAGCCGAGACACCGGCTACGCGGGCTTCAACGCGCAGGCCGGGGGCCCCACCGCGAACCCGTACGCCGGCACCAACCCCTACGCACAGGGCGGCAACCCCTACGCGCAGGCCCCCACCGACCCGTCCGCCCAGGGCCAGCCCGTCACCCAGGCACCGCCGCAGTACGCGCCGCAGACCCGGCCGATGACGATGGACGACGTCGTCACGCGCACGGGCCTGACGCTCGGCACGGTCATCGCCGGCGCCACCGTCGGCTGGCTGTTCCTGACCCAGAACCTCGGCTTCGCCGTCGGCGCGGGTCTGGTCGCGATGGTGCTGGGCTTCGTCCAGTCCTTCAAGCGCCGGCCGTCGCCCGCGCTGATCCTCGCGTACGCGGCGCTGGAGGGCGTCTTCCTCGGCGCGCTCAGCGGCTTCATCAACGACCTGCCGAAGATGAACGGCGCCCCCATGCAGGCGGTGCTGGGCACGATGGCGGTGTTCGTCGCCATGCTGGTCGCCTACAAGACGCGGATCGTCCGGGTCACCGCCCGCTTCACCCGCTTCGTGCTGATCGCGGCGCTGGGCTTCGTCCTGCTGTCGCTGGTCAACGTGCTGTTCATGGCCTTCGGCGGCGGGGACGGCCTCGGCTTCCGCAGCGGCGGCCTGGGCATCCTCTTCGGCGTCGTCGGTGTGGTCCTCGGCGCGCTGTTCCTCGCCCTGGACTTCAAGCAGGTCGAGGACGGCATCGCCTACGGCGCGCCGCGCGAGGAGTCCTGGCTGGCGGCGTTCGGCCTGACCCTCACGCTGGTGTGGATCTACATGGAGATGCTGCGGCTGATCTCCATCCTCCGGGGCGACTGACCGCCCCGGCGGCGTAAGCAGCACCGCGACGAAGGGCCCGCAGGCAGCAGCCTGCGGGCCCTTCGGGGTTGAGGACGGCGCCTCATCGCGGATCAGAACTTCCGCGCGGCGCGCCTGAGGTCGTATTCGTGAACGATCGCCTTGGCGTGCCCGTGGGCGAGGTTGTGCTCGCCACGGAGCCAGCTGACCTTTTCGTCGAAGCGGAAGAAAGCGGGGCCTTCGTCAACGGTGCGGAGCCATTCGGAGATTTCCCGTCCCGTGCACTCGGGGATGCGGGAGAGCATGTTCCGGTGGGTCTCTTCGGAGAAGAGCTGAGACATCGGCGCCTCCGGACGCGGTCGATGCTGGTTCTTCAGCACACCGTGCCTGAGGCTTCCGCCGTTGGCAACCACCCAGGAGTGGCGCATAGGCTCACGATGTGCTTGACGTGACCCCTTTGCAGACCGCCGTGGACTCCCTCGCCGACCGCCTCCGAGCGCTGCCGCAGAGCCGGCTCAGCCAGGGCGCGGCGGCCGAGGGACTCGCGCTGGCACGGGAGTTGGCGACCCGTGCGCAGCTGATCGAACGGCCCGGGGAGCCACCGCGCCCGTTCCCGGACGCCGGGCAGTTCGCGGTCGGCGACCAGCTCGCGGTGGCCGGTCACGACCTCGTCGAGGCGCTACGGGCCGCGGCCGCCCGCCCCGCCGGAACCGGCCCCGATCCTGACGCGAAAGTGGCCCCCGCCGAAGAGCTGGCGGAGGCCGTGCGATGCGTACGGGCGGCGGCGGAGCGCTGCTAGGGGCGGCCGTCTGCCCTCGGGGGCGGTCCCTAGGGGGCGGGCGAACACTTTCCCTAGGGGACGCATGGGCCCCCTGCGGGGCCACAACGTGGTGGGGGTGGGCGGTATTCCGGTCAGGATTCCGGCCACCGAGCCACCGAGTCACCGAGCCGCCGGCCACTGGTCACCGAGCCACCGGCCACCGAGCCACCGGCCGCCGGTCACCGCGCCACGGGCGGGAGGGTGGCCAGAGCGAGGCTCAGAGCGAGGCGATGACGCGGTCGGCGAGGATGTAGACGCTGTCCTCGCGGGTCTCGCCCCAGGAGAAGGTCAGGGCGTAGGCGCCGGAGATGCCGGAGCCGCCCAGCAGTACCGGCGTGCGCCCGGCGTGCAGCGCGTCGGCGACCCGGTCCGCGGCCTCGCGCTGGCCGGGGGTCAGACAGAGCGTGGTGCCGTCGGCGAAGACGTACACGTCCAGGGTGCCCAGCGGGCCCGGGCGGACGTCCGCGACCGCGGTGGCGTCCCGCGCCAGCTCCTCCAGGCGCGCCACGGTGCGCTCGTGGTCGCTGATCACCGGGGACGGCGAGAAGTCCGGGTGCGAGGGGTGGCGGCGGCGGGCGGCGGCCAGTTCGGCGGACTCGGTGCCCTCGACGGGCTCCAACTCCGGTGCGTCCAGGGCCTCCAGCGCCTCCACGGACTCCAGGGTCTCCATCGCCTCCAGGGCATCCGGGCCCAGCAGCGGCTCCAGGCCGGCCAGGTCCGCCTGGCGGGGCACGAACGGCTGGAGGTCGAGCCGCTCCGGCTCCGGCCGCCCGTCGCGGGTCAGCCGGCCCTCGCGGCCGTCCAGCGGGCCCTCGTCACCGAGGCCGAGCAGAGTGGGGGCGTCCGCGGCGTCCCTGGCCTCCTGCGCGGCCCAGAACGCGCGGGCCTCGGCCAGCTCCCGCTCGCGCTCCTCGGCGAGCGCGTCGGCGACGGCGGCGCGTATGTCCGCGAGCGGGGTCGCCTCGGCCGGGCTGGTACGGGCGGCGGGGATGGTCGCGGCGGTCTCGGCCGCCTCCGCGCGCGCCGCGGCGTCCCGGCGGGCGGCGACGAGCTCACCGTGCAGCTCGGTGAGCTGGCGGCGCAGCGCACGGGCGGTGCCCAGCGCGACGGCGCCCAGCACCACGGCGACGGCCGCGGCCACGAGCAGGACGAGGGTGGTGACGCTCATGCGCCGACCTCCACTTCGTTCGGCGGCCCACTTCCCTCGGGCCGTGCATCGGTACATGGACTTCCCCCGGCGGTCGGCCGGGGTGACCCCCTTGATGCGCCGCTCACGGGGGTCACCAATGGTGGCGGCTCGCTCACCGGCGTACTCCCGTTAGCAGAATGTTCTCCGACTTCCTACATCAGCCTGCCGGGGGTCGGCGACCGCTCACCGGGCGCTATGTCCCGAAATGCTGGGGGCCATGGGCCTCGTGGGGTGTGGCGCCCCCCTGCTGACCTGCAACAACGCTTCGCCCCCAGGACGTTCATCACAATCCTGGGGGAGATTGGGTCGCGATCTTGTTAACGAGTGAGGCAGGTCACGCGCCGTCGCCGCCCGTGTCCGTACAACAGCGAAGGGTGTGCGCTGGGCGGGAGTTGGTCTGTTCCGCCCGACGCACACCCTCGAAGGATCTCTGGAGGCTCGTCAGCTCAGCTCAGCCGCACGTGGTGCTTGTGGTCCGCTGAACTTCGCTTCCGCTGCGCTCCAGCTCAGCTCAGCCGCTCGTGCCTGTGGTCGCGCTGAACTTCGCTTCCGCTGCGCTCCAGCTCAGCTCAGCCGCTCGATGACCATCGCCATGCCCTGGCCGCCGCCGACGCACATGGTCTCCAGGCCGAACTGCTTGTCGTGCCACTGGAGGGAGTTGATGAGCGTGGTGGTGATGCGGGCGCCGGTCATGCCGAAGGGGTGGCCGACGGCGATCGCGCCGCCGTTGACGTTCAGCTTGTCCAGCGGGATGTCCAGGTCGCGGTAGGAGGGGATCACCTGGGCGGCGAACGCCTCGTTGATCTCGACCAGGTCGATGTCGGAGATGGTGAGGCCGGCGCGGCGCAGCGCCTGCTTGCTGGCCTCGACCGGGCCGTAGCCCATGATCTCGGGGGACAGGCCCGAGACGCCGGTGGAGACGATCCGGGCGAGCGGGGTCAGGCCCAGCTCGCGGGCCTTGGTGTCGGACATGATGACCAGCGCCGCGGCACCGTCGTTGAGCGGGCAGCAGTTGCCGGCCGTCACCAGGCCGTCGGGGCGGAAGACCGGCTTGAGGCCCTGCACGCCCTCCAGCGTGACGCCGGCGCGCGGGCCGTCGTCCTGCGAGACGACCGTGCCGTCCGGCAGCGTGACCGGGGTGATCTCCCGCTCCCAGAAGCCGTCCTTGATCGCCTTCTCGGCGAGGTTCTGCGACCGTACGCCGAACTCGTCCATGTCCTGGCGGGTGACGCCCTTGAGGCGGGCGAGGTTCTCCGCGGTCTGGCCCATCGCGATGTACGCGTCGGGGACCAGGCCGTCCTCGCGCGGGTCGTGCCAGTCGGCGCCCTCCTGCTCGGCGCGCGCGGCCGTACGGGCCTCGGCGTCGGCGAAGAGCGGGTTGTGGGTGTCGGGCAGCCCGTCGGAGGTGCCCTTCACGCTGCGCGAGACCGTCTCGACGCCGGCCGAGATGAAGACGTCGCCCTCACCGGCCTTGATGGCGTGCAGCGCCATCCGCGTCGTCTGGAGCGACGAGGAACAGTAGCGGGTGACCGTGCAGCCCGGGAGGTGGTCCATCCCCATCTGGACGGCCACGATGCGGCCGAGGTTGTGGCCCTGCTCGCCACCGGGGAGGCCGCAGCCCAGCATCAGGTCGTCGATGTCCCTGGGGTCCAGCTCGGGGACCTTGGCCAGGGCGGTCTCGATGATCTTCGCGGTCAGGTCGTCCGGGCGCAGGTCCTTCAGCGAGCCCTTGAAGGCACGGCCGATCGGGGAGCGGGCGGCTGAGACGATCACGGCTTCGGGCATCACGGCTCCAAGAAATCAAGGTCGCGCCCTGCGCCTCGTTGAGGGGCTTGGGTATCCCCTGCTCGAACGGAGTTGAGAGCTTGGGGAAGGTCGGGCGACGGGCGGGTGAAGGTGCTGGACTGTGAGGGAAGTTACCTGCACGTAGTGCTGAGGTCACGGGGTGCGCGTTGTGATGCGGACCTCTTTTCTAAGCGAGCGCTTATGGAACGGCAAGGGGCCGCCGGGTATTCCCAGGCGGCCCCGTGCCCGTTCGGCGTTCCTCGGGCCCTCAGCGCGGCACCGACGGCTGGTCCGCCGACTCCTCCGCGTCCGGCAGCTGGCGCCGCCGCCGGTGCTTGAGCAGTGCCCAGGGCGCGCGGGAGGCGGTGACCTCCGTACCGCCCTCGGAAGCCGCCTCGGCGGCCGCCTGCTCGACCGGGAGGATGCCCTCGCCCCGGGCGGGCTCCGGCCGCTCCTCGTCCGGCCACAGGCCCAGCGAGGCGCACAGCGTCGGCAGCACGGCCATGGCGGCGGTGGCGTACCCCTCCGCCGACGGGTGGTAGTTGTCCGGCCCGAAAAGCTCCCGCGGACGCGCCTCGAACTCGGGGCCCAGCAGGTCGCCCAGCGAGACCGTACGGCCGCCGTTCTCGACCGCCCCGATCGTCTGCGCGGCCGCGAGCTGCCGCGAGAGCCGCCGGGCCACCCACCGCAGCGGCTGGTAGACCGGCTCGATCGTGCCCAGATCGGGGCAGGTGCCCACCACCACCTCACAGCCCTCGGCACGCAGCCGGCGCACCGCCTCCGAGAGGTGGCGGACGGACTGCGCCGGCGGCATCCGGTGGGTGACGTCGTTGGCACCGATCATGATCACGCAGACGTCCGGGGTCTGGGCGCCGTCCAGGAGCAGCAGCTCCACCTGGCGCGCCAGATCGTCCGACTGCGCCCCGGGCAGCGCCACGTTGCGGAAGTCGACGGGGAGTTCGGCGACCGCGGCGAGGCCGGAGGCGAGCAGCGCGCCCGGCGTCTGCGAGACGCGGTGCACGCCCTGGCCGGCGGCGGTGGAGTCGCCGAGGAAGCCCAGGCGGAGCGGCGGGCGGTCGGTGCGGTGGCCGAAGGCGGCGCCGTAGCGGCCGTCGGCGCACGGCGGGATGTCGCTGGAGCCACCGACCGTACGGCGGGCCAGCCGGACCTCGGTCAGCAGCACGCCGACGGCGGCGACGCCGAGCAGCCCGACCCCGCCGCCGCCGACCGCGGCGGCGGTCGCGATCCGCCGTGCCACCCTCGCCCTGGACATCGTCATCGGCATGGGCCGGGCACCTCCCCGTGCAGTGCGGACGCGCCGGACCCGCGGGCCGACGCGCTCTTGAATCGGCAAGAACTCCTACAACAGGGTGTTGCCCGTTCCCGCACGGAACGCAACTCCTCCGTCCTTCGCGCCACCCGGGCAATAGGCTGGCGGCACGGGCGCAGGAGAGCGTGCCCCCGACCGCGGAGACCACCGTGCAGTTTTACGATTCGATGATTGAGCTCGTCGGCAACACCCCGCTCGTGCGGCTCAACAACGTGACCAAGGGCATCCAGGCCACCGTCCTGGCGAAGGTCGAGTACTTCAATCCCGGCGGTTCGGTGAAGGACCGGATCGCCGTGCGGATGATCGAGGCCGCCGAGCAGTCGGGTGAGCTGAAGCCGGGCGGCACGATCGTCGAGCCGACCTCCGGGAACACCGGGGTGGGCCTGGCGATCGTGGCCCAGCAAAAGGGCTACAAGTGCATCTTCGTCTGCCCGGACAAGGTGTCCACGGACAAGATCAACGTGCTGCGGGCGTACGGCGCCGAGGTCGTGGTCTGCCCGACCGCGGTGGACCCCGAGCACCCGGACTCGTACTACAACGTCTCGGACCGGCTGGTGCGCGAGACGCCGGGCGCCTGGAAGCCGGACCAGTACAGCAACCCGAACAACCCGCGCTCCCACTACGAGACCACCGGTCCGGAGCTGTGGGCCCAGACGGACGGGCGGATCACGCACTTCGTGGCGGGCGTCGGCACCGGCGGCACGATCAGCGGCACCGGCCGCTACCTGAAGGACGCCAGCGAGGGCCGGGTCAAGGTCGTCGGCGCCGACCCGGAGGGCTCGGTCTACAGCGGCGGCTCCGGGCGCCCGTACCTGATCGAGGGCGTCGGCGAGGACTTCTGGCCGACCGCCTACGACCGCACGGTCGCCGACGAGATCGTGGCGGTGTCGGACAAGGACGCCTTCCAGATGACCCGGCGGCTGGCCAAGGAGGAGGGCCTGCTGGTCGGCGGCTCCTGCGGCATGGCCGTGGTGGCCGCGCTGGAGGTCGCCTCCCGGCTCGGCCCGGACGACGTGGTCGTCGTCCTGCTGCCGGACAGCGGCCGCGGCTACCTCTCCAAGATCTTCAACGACGAGTGGATGGCCGACTACGGCTTCCTGGAGGAGGGCGGCACCGCCGCCCGCGTCGTCGACGTGCTGGAGCACAAGGAGGGCGCGCTGCCCTCGCTGGTCCACATGCACCCGGAGGAGACCGTCGGCGAGGCGATCGACGTGCTGCGCGAGTACGGCGTCTCGCAGATGCCGATCGTCAAGCCCGGCGCCGGCCACCCGGACGTGATGGCCGCCGAGGTCGTCGGCTCCGTCGTCGAACGGGAGCTGCTGGACGCGCTGTTCACCCAGCGGGCGTCGCTGACCGATCCGCTGGAGAAGCACATGTGCCGGCCGCTGCCGCAGGTCGGCTCCGGCGAGTCGGTCGCCGACCTGATGGCCGTCCTGGAGAGCGCCGACGCGGCGATCGTCCTCGTGGAGGGCAAGCCGAAGGGCGTGGTGAGCCGGCAGGACCTGCTGGCCTTCCTGGCCCGCGAGGCCGGCAAGTAGCACCGGCCGCGGCGGCCGTCCCCGGTGGCGGCCGCCGCGTCACGCCGTGCCCGTCGGGGCGTGCCCCTCACTCCGTGCCCGTCGCGGCGTCAAGTGGCCGTCAGGAAACGGTCCGTCGGCGCAAGGTGTACGTATGCGTCATGTGCTGGCAGCACGCGCTTAACACTCGTCCGGCACATTGATGTGCACGGCGATACGGACCTCCGGAGCGGCTCCCGGACCTCCCAGATCGCCACTTGGACGCGACGGCCGGCCCTGACCCGGACCGCGTCCCTGGCGGGGACCGCCGTCGTCCCGCCCCCGGCTCGGCCGGGGTGCGGCGGTCCCCGCCACAACTTCCCCTCCCGGGCTCAGTCCCACTCCCCGTCACGCCGCTCGTCGCGCCCTCCGAGCAGCAGGTTCCGCACCCCGACGCTGTGCACCGCGTTGACGCCGACGATGCCGGCCCAGCACACCAGCAGCCCCGGGATCCCGGCGTTGATCACGCCGATCGCGGTCAGCGGGACGGCCAGTACCAGGGAGAGGGCGGCGACCCCGAACCGCTCCCAGAAACGGCGCCCGCCGCCCTCCGGCCGCGGCGGGCGGCCGCCGCGCGCCACCTGGACCTGCTGCTCGGCGAGCTGCCGCCGGACCCTGCGGTCGACGGTGTGGTCCAGCTTCTCCAGGAAGGAATCCACCAGCTCCGCCTCGTACTCGGGCCCCAGCTCCTTGCGGGTCTGGAGCGTCGCGTCGAGTTCCTTGCGCAGGTCGGGGTCGTGTGTCGCCATGGTGCGAGCGTACGGACCGCCGGGACACGGCGCGGTAGGGCTAACCCCCCGATCCGGCCGGGCTCTGCTGCCCCTCCTGTTCACCCGGGGCCGCGGCGGGAGCCGGGCCGGGAGCGGCGCCGCGGCGGGCGGTGAGCCCGTACAGGACGGCCGGTACGGCGAGGCCGACGAGCCAGGAGACATCCGCGCCGCCGAGCGGGGCCACCAGGGGGCCGGTGTAGAAGTGCGTGGACAGGAAGGGGAGTTGGGCGAGCACGCCGAGTGCGTAGACGGTCAGGGCCCGGGCGTTCCAGGCGCCGTAGCGGCCGGCCGGGTCGCTGAGCGCGGCGATGTCGTAGCGCTCCTTGGAGATCAGGTAGTAGTCGGTGAGGTTGATCGCCGACCAGGGCGTGAAGAAGGTCAGCAGGAACAGCAGGAAGTCCTTGAAGGACGTCAGGAACGAGTCCTTGCCCAGCAGGGCGACCGCCGTCCCCGCCACCATGATCCCGGCGATGTACCCGGCCCGGCCGCGCGGCGACAGCTCGCGCTGGCCGCGGAACCCGCTGACGCTGGTGACCAGCGACATGAAGCCGCCGTAGGTGTTGAGGACGTTGATGGTCAGCTTGCCGAGCGCGATGACGAAGTACAGGAAGGAGGCGATCAGTCCGGCGCCGCCCAGGCCGACGACGTAACCCACCTCGTGCCCGACGAACGCGCCCGGCGCCGCGGCGGCGGCCAGCGCCCCGAAGGTCATCGACCACTGCGCGCCGAGCACCGAGCCGGACAGCGTCCACCAGAACGTGGCGCGGGCCGAGGTGTGCCGGGGCAGATAGCGCGAGTAGTCGGCGACGTACGGGCCGAACGCCAGCTGCCAGGAGGCCGAGAGCGAGACGGCGAGCAGGAAGACCGGCAGCCCGAAGCGGTGGTCGTGCAGCAGCGTGCCGAGGTCGGCGCGGTGCAGGAGCCGGACGCCCAGATAGACGAAGGCCAGCGCGCACACCAGGCCGGCGATCCGCCCCAGGGCGTGGATGAGGCGGTAGCCGACGGCCGCGGCGACCGCGGTGACCGCCGCGAACAGCACGATCCCCGGCGTCTCGCCCAGGTGTGTCAACTCGCCCACCGCCTGCCCCGCCAGCACGCTGCCGCTGGCGAAGAACCCGATGTACATCACGATGACCAGCGCCAGCGGGACCACCGCCCCGCGCACCCCGAACTGCGCCCGGGAGGTGATCATCTGCGGCAGGCCGAGCCGCGGGCCCTGGGCGGAGTGCAGCGCCATCACCGCCCCGCCGAGGAGGTTGCCGAGCAGCAGCCCGATCACCGCCCAGAAGGCGTTCGCCCCGAAGACGACCGCCAGCGCGCCGGTGACCACGGCGGTGATCTGGAGGTTCGCGCCCAGCCAGAGCGTGAACTGGCTGACCGGACTGCCGTGCCGTTCGTCATCGGGGACCACGTCGATCGAGCGCCGTTCCACCACGCCTGCCATGCATCCGCCCCGGGTCGTCGCCTGTATGGATTCATGCAGGATCTGTGCCGGTGAATGGAAGGTCAATAGGTAGGAGCGGGAAAGCGCGGAATTCGCGGCAACCGCGCCGGTGGGAACGGCGGGTGGGCCGGCCGGCGGCTCACGCGGCCGGCGACGCCGGATCACCCATCGGCCGCAGCTCGTCCGCGTACGACACCGAGACCCGGCGCATCAGGCCGTCCTCGGTGATGTCGTACTGGCCCAGGCGCCACAACGGCGGCGAATAGGCGTGCACCGACACCGCGTCGTCGGTCGCCCCGGTGAGCCGGTGGATGTGGTCCGGACCGAAGCAGAACGAC
Source organism: Streptomyces endophytica (assembly GCF_026153355.1). GTDB lineage: Bacteria > Actinomycetota > Actinomycetes > Streptomycetales > Streptomycetaceae > Streptomyces > Streptomyces endophytica. The sequence goes on from NZ_CP110636.1 coordinate 2,854,002, forward strand.
GAGCCGGCGCCGACGGCGGTGGCCAGATGCTCCCCGCCGATCCGCGGATTGGACTCGGTCAGCACCCCCTGCACGACCCGGACGGCACCGGAGGAGAGGTCGTGGTCGTGCCAGCCGGTGTCGTTCTGCCGGGTCCAGCACAGCAGCCAGACGTCGACGAACTCGTCGCGGTACAGCGACGCGTAGTGCCGTTCGGTGTCGGAGAACGCGACCTGCCCGCGCCACAGATCCGGACGGTCCGCCAACTCGTCGACCAGCGACCGCAGTTCACGCTTGCCGAGAGTGCGCTCGGGCAGCGCGGCGAACGGCAGCCCGGCGTCCACGGCCGGACCGGCCCCGGTGGCAGCGGCGGCCTCGGTCCGGGAGGCGGCGTGCGTCATGGTCGGACTCCTTTCGACGGGCCCAGCAGGCGGGCCGGATTGACGGTGCGCAGGGCGTGCACGGCGGCCTCGGCGCCGAGGCCGGGGATCACCGGCGCGGCATAGGGGCGGTCGCTGCCGCTGACGACGACGTCGATGCCGACGGCCCGTACCAGCGCGTCCACCGCCCGGGTCCCGTACGAGGACGTCTCGTAGAACGCGCCGGCGTCCACCCGGCCCCGCTCCCGGCCCCCGCCCCGGGCCACCAGCCGCTCCCCGTGCAGCGGCGCCAGGCCCGCCAGCGCCGCGAAACAGACCCGCAGGTCCGGGTGGCGCGGCCGGCCGAAGGCCCGGAACGCGAACCAGGAGGCGTGCATCTGCTGGACGTACGGGACCAGCGCGGGCCACCAGGCGGGGGCGGCGCCCTCGGCGGGCGGGGCCGCGCCCGGGTGCACGAACAGCGGCTTGTCCAGCGCGGCGAGGATGTCCAGCAGGGGCGCGCAGCGGGCCCAGCCGGCGGCGTCCAGCAGGGCGGTGGCGGGCAGTTGGAGGCCCACGCAGCCGCGCCGCAGCTCGCGGCGGAGCGCCCCGGTGTCCGGTTCGGGAGCGGCGAGACAGACCGAGGCCCAGACGCCGAAGGGGGCGGGCAGCGCCAGCGCGCCGTCGTGGAACGCGGTGAGCAGCGGCGCGGCCTCCTCGGGCGGCAGGTATTCGATGCCGAGCGGACTGGAGAGCGAGACCAGCGCCCGGTCCAGCCCGTCCGCCCGGGCGAGCCGGACCCGGGCCGCGATGTCGTGGTCGGCCGGATCGACGGTGTACGGCGGCTCACCGGGCAGCTCCAGCGTCCAGCCGTCCAGCCGCGGCGGCACACCGCGGGCCCGCAGCAGCGCCACGAACGCGGGCGGCCAGAGGTGCTGATGGACATCGCTGGGCACGGCGCGCGAACCTCCTCAACCGTTTCACTTAACCGGTTAACTGATGCGTTTAAGTGAAACGGTTAACCAGCGGGGGTGTCAAGGCCCGCGCCCCGGAGCGCTGCCGGCCCGCCGCCGGGGCAATGCCCGTCCCCACCGCGGGTGCGGTGCCGGTCCCCACCGCCCCCGCGCCGACCCCGCCGGACGAGGGAGCCCGGCCGCCCCTCCCGCCTTGGGTAGGCTTCCGGCATGGCCAGGCCCAACAAACGCACCACCCTCCGTGAGGTGGCCGAGGCCACCGGACTCTCCACCGCAGCCGTCTCCTACGCACTGCGCGGCAAGCACGTCTCCAAGGAGACCGAGGAGCGGGTGCGCAAGGCCGCCGCCGAACTCGGCTACGAGGCCGACCCGATCGCCCGCGCCCTCGCCAGCGGCCGCACGAGCACCGTCGGCGTGCTCGCCGGCGACCTCCAGGACCTCTGGCAGCAGCAACTGATGGCCGCCATAGGACGCGAACTGCTGGCCGGCGACCGCTACGCGCTGATCCTCGACGCCGGCGGCGACCCCGAGCGGGAACTGGTCCTCGCCAAGCAGCTGCGCGACCAGCGGGTGGACGGTCTGCTGGTCTCCCCGGTCGACCCCTCGGCCGAGGGCTGGGCGGCGATCGCCGAGGGGGTGCCGGTGGTCTCCATCGGCGACGCGCTGAGCCGGGCCCGTACGGCGGGCGAGGTGCTCTTCGACAACCGCGCCGGCATCGACGCGGTCCTGGACTACCTCCGCGGCCTGGGCCACCGCCAGATCACCGTCCTCACCCCCACCGGCCCCTCCACCCCCGACCGCCCCGCCGACGTCTACGTCCGCGAGGCCGCCGACCGCCTCGGCATCGACGCCCAGGTCCTGCCCTGCCCCCAGGAGTTGGGCGAGGCGACCGCGGTGGCCCGGCGGGTGCTCACCAACACCCCCGACGGCCGCCGCCCGGCCGGCGCGCTACCGCCGCCCGCCGCGGTCTTCTGCTTCTCCGACTCCATCGCCTACGGCGTCTACGCGGCCGCCGCCGAGGCCGGACTGACCGTCGGCCGGGACCTGTCCGTCGTCGGCTTCGACGACCACCCGGTCTCCCGCGTCCTCACCCCGCCGCTGACCACCGTCGACTGGGGCCTCGGCGAGATCGCCAAGGAGGCCGCCCGCCTGGCGGTCGCGGCGATAGAGGGCCGCCGCGTCCGCCGCAAGCGCATCCTGTGTGCGCCGCGGCTGTCGGAACGGGGTTCGGCTATCGCTCCGCGCTAGGCGGGCCTCCCACGTACCTCGCCGTCCCGCCGCGGGGGTTGTTCGCCGTTGCGCTTTGCGGCGCCCCGCACGTACCCGTCTGTCCCGCCGCGGTTGTTGTTCGCCGTTGCGCCTGGCGGCGGGCGTGGTGTTGTCGGGTGCGGTGCCGGCCCTCCAGACTTCGTCCTCCGGTCCAGCCCCTCCCGTGAGGGGGTGGTAAGAGCTGGTTGGGGGTGTGCGTTGTCTGTTGCCTGCGGGCGTGTGGGCATGACGTGCACCCCGACCGGCCTTAACTTTCCCTCTCACGGGAGGGGACGGGCCGGAGGGGCCGGTTGTGTGGGCTTCGCTTCCAAGGGCTCAATAAAGAGCGAAGGCGGAGCGCAGCGGAGCGTAAAGCGTCAGCAGTCCACACGACCGGTCCCGGAGGTCCGTCACCGCACCCGACACCCCCCAGCCCGCCGCAGGCGCAACGGCGAACAACAACCGCGGCGGGACGGCGAGGTACGTGGGAGGCGCCGCAAAGCGCAGCGCTCCGCGGCGGGACAGCCAGGTACGTGGGAAGTCAGCCTCAGCCTCAGCCCAGCTTCCGCTGGGAGAGCCATGCGGCCGCCACCCGGTCGGGGTCCTTCTTGTCCTTGTCGACCTTGCGGTTGAGTTCCGTGAGGTCGGCGGTGGTCAGTGCGTTGCCGAGGGTCGCCAGCGCGCGGCGCACCTTCGTGTCGGCCTTGCGGGCGGCGATCAGCGGGACGATGTGCTGGGCCGGGACCAGGTGCCGGGGGTCGGCCAGCAGTACCCAGCCGTTCTCCTTGATGTCGACGTCGGTGGTGAAGACGTTGGCGACGTCGACGTCGCCCTTCTTCAGGGCGCCCTTGACCAGCGGGCCGGACGAGTCCAGCGCCTTGAACTCCTTGAATTCCACGCCGTACTTGTCCTTGAGGCCGACCAGCCCGACCACCCGCTTCTTCATCTCGGCGGCCGCGCCGAACACCAGCTTGCCGCTGGTCCTGCGCAGGTCGTCGAGCGACGTAAGGCCGTAGCGCTCGGCGGTCTCGCGGGTCACGGCGAAGCTGTCGCGGTCCTCGGCGGCCGCGTACGGGAGCACCTCCAGGCCGTCGGGCACCACCGTGGCCAGCGCGTTCTGCATGGCGCCGGCCTCGGTCTCGGTGGCCTTCTTGTCGAGGTAGAGCAGCAGGCTGCCCTGGTATTCGGGGAGCAGGTCGATGTCGCCGGAGCGCAGGGCCGGGACCACGATCTCGCGGGAGCCGAGGTTGGGGCGGACGGTGGCCTTGACGCCGGCCGCGGACAGCACGCCCGCGTAGAGGTAGCCGAGGATCTGGTTCTCGGTGAAGTTGGCGGTGCCGATGACCAGTCCACCGCTGCTGTTGCCGCTGTCGCCGCCGGCGCCGTTCCCCTTGAGGGAGGTGATGCCGGAGGAACAGGCGGCCAGCAGCGGTGCCGAGGCGCCGGCGAGCAGGGTGGTCAGGGCGGTGCGGCGGTTCATGGCGGGGCTCCTCGGGAGGGGCGGGCGTACGGGGCGCGGGGCGTGGCGGTTCAGCGGGCGGTGGCCGGGCGGCCGCGGAACAGCAGCCGGGTCAGCCCGCCCAGGGCCAGATCGGCGACGACGGCGAGCACGGCGACCAGCACCGCACCGCCGAGCACCTGCACCAGATCGCGCTGGGCCAGGCCGTCGAAGACGTAGCGGCCCAGCCCGCCGAAGCTGACGTAGGCGGCGATGGTGGCGGTGGCCACGACCTGGACGGTCGCCAGGCGGATGCCGGTCATGATCAGCGGCAGCGCCAGCGGCACCTCGACCTGCCAGAGGATCTGGCGGCCGCGCAGTCCGACGCCCTTGGCGGCGTCCTTGACCTCCGGGTCGACGGCGGCCATCCCGGCGTACGTATTGGTGATGATCACGGGCACGGCGAGTGCGACCAGCGAGACGTACACCGGCCACACACTGAGCCCGCCGGCGAGGAAGACCAGGGTGACCAGGCCGACGGTGGGCAGCGCGCGGCCGAAGGAGGAGAGGTTGACGGCGAGGAAGGCGCCGCGGCCGGTGTGCCCGATGAGCAGCCCGACGGGCAGGGCGATCACGGCCGCGGCGAGGGTGGCGAGCACCGAGTACTCCAGGTGCTCCAGGACGCGGGTGGCGATGCCGTCGGGGCCCGCCCACTGGGCCGGGCCGGTCAGCCAGGCCGCCAGGTTCTTCAGGAGTTCGAGCATCGGGCCGTCACGCTCGCTTCCACAGCTTGGGGGCGGACCGGGGCGTGCCGCGCCGCCAGGGGGTGCACAGCCGCTGGACGGTCACCAGCAGGGCGTCGGCGGCCAGCGCGAGCAGCAGGGTCAGGACCACGCCGGCGACGACCGGGGTGGGGAAGTTGCGCTGGAAGCCGTCGGTGAAGAGCTGGCCGAGCCCGCCGTACCCGATGTAACTCGCCACGCTGACCAAGGAGATGGACATCACCGTCGCGACCCGTACGCCCGCCATGATCACCGGGAGGGCGAGCGGCAGCTCGACGGTGAGCAGGGTGCGCAGCGGCCGGGTCCCCATCGCCTTCGAGGCCTCGCGTACGCGTTCCGGGACCGCGTCCAGGCCCTCGACGGTGTTCCGCACCAGGACGACCAGGGTGTACGCGGTCAGGCCGGTGATCGCGGTGGTGCGGGTCAGCCCGGTGACCGGCAGCAGCAGGACGAAGAAGGCGAGCGAGGGGATGGTGTAGAGGATGTTGGACGCGCCGAGGACGAAGCCGCGCAGCGGGCGGACGCGGTGCGCGAGGACCGCCAGCGGCAGCGCGATCAGCAGGCCGAACAGGACGGCGGGGACGGCGGTGGCGAGATGGTCCGCGGTGAGGCGGGTCAGTTCGCCGGCGTGATCGGGGAACCAGCCCCATTCGACGGTCATGCGGGGCGCTCCGCGGAGGCCGGGGCCTCGGGCGCGGGGTCGTCGGGGGTGGGGCCCTCGGCGGCGGGCTCATGGGGCTTCTCGGCCGCGGTCCGCGTGGCTGCCGTCGGAGTCGCCGGTGCGGTCGGAGTCGCCGGTGCCGTCGGAGTCTCCGGAGCGGCCGCGCGGGCGGCGTCGGCGTGGCTGCGGCCGGCCCGGTCGTGGATGGCGTCGCGGGAGGTGACGCCGGTGAGGACGCCGTCGGCGGTGACCCGGGCGACCGCCCCGGCCGGTGAGGAGACCGCTTCGTTGAGCGCGGAGAGCAACGAATCGGTGTCCCGCAGCGGCCGGACCGCGGCCAGCTCCGCCTCACCGGCCGTACCGCCGGCCGGCAGCGCGTCGGTGTCCAGCCAGCCCAGCGGTTCACCGCGCGGCGAGGTCACCAGGCGCCAGCGTCCGCCGTCGCGGCCTATCGCGCCGACCGGTTCGTCGGCGCGTATCGCCCGGCCGGGCGCGTGCGGTACGTCGGCGAGGGTGGTGAGCGAGAGCAGCTTCAGCCCGCGCTCGGCGCCGAGGAAGTCGGCGACGAAGTCATCGGCGGGACGGGCCAGCAGTTCGGCCGGCTCGGCGCACTGGACGAGCCGGCCGCCGGTGCGGAACACCGCGATCCGGTCGCCCAGGCGGACCGCCTCGTCGATGTCGTGGGTGACGAAGACGACCGTCTTGCGGAGCTCCTCCTGGAGCCGCAGCAGCTCGTTCTGGAGCTGGGTGCGGACGACCGGGTCGACCGCGCCGAACGGCTCGTCCATCAGCAGCACCGGGGGTCGGCGGCGAGCGCCCGGGCCACCCCGACGCGCTGCTGCTGGCCGCCGGAGAGCTGGTGCGGATAGCGCTTGCCGGTGTCCGCGGGCAGGCCGACCAGCTCCAGCAGCTCCGAGGCGCGGGCCCGGGCCTTGCGGCGGCCCCAGCCGAGCAGCAGCGGGACGGTCGCGATGTTGTCGAGGACCGTACGGTGTGGGAAGAGGCCGGACTGCTGGATGACGTAGCCGATGCCGCGGCGCAGCTCGGCGGCGTCCGCCTCCAGGACGTCGCGGCCGCCGACGCTGATGGTGCCGGAGGTCGGCTCGACCATGCGGTTGACCATCCCCAGGGTCGTCGTCTTGCCGCATCCGGACGATCCGACGAGGACGGTGACGCCGCCCTCGGGGAGGTCGAGGGAGAGATCGTCCACCGCGGTGGTGCCGTTCGGGTACCGCTTGCTGACTGCGTCGAATTTGATCATCCGCTGCCCCTTGCCCGGCCTGCATAGTGTCATGCAGAGTCTTAGGCACGTGAATAGAAGTCAATAGGTGGGAGTAAACCCCGTGTTACAACGTGGGTTACCCGAGAGTTCTTCCCGCTCTCCGCTCGGCCACCGTACGGAACCAGGTGTCGGAATTCGTTCTACAAAGCGCGTTATAAGAGGGAGTTGAGCCCCTTGATTTCCCACATGCTGGACAATGCCCACCGGTCCGGCAGGCGCATCACCCTCGACGGCACCGCGCTGCGCCCCGCCGACGTCGCCGCCCTCGCGGACCGCGCCGCCCGCCCCGCGGCCCCCGATCCCAAGGCCCTCGCCCGCGCCGCGGAATCCTGGGACACCGCCCGCCGGCTCGCCGCCACCGGACGCGTCTACGGCCGCAGCACCGGCGTCGGCGCCAACCGCACCGAGGACGTCGAGGCCGCCGACGCCGCCCACGGCCTCCGGCTGCTGCGCAGCCACGCCGGTGCGATCGGCGACCCGCTGCCGGCCGCGAGGTCCGGGCGATGCTCGCGGTCCGCGCCAACCAACTGCTCGCCGGCGGCGCCGGCCTCAACCCCGCGGTCATCACGGCCCTGATCGCCGCCCTCGACGCCGGCGCCCACCCGGTCGTCAACGAACACGGCGCGGTCGGCACCGGCGACCTGGCCGCGCTCGCCCAGACCGGCCTGGCACTGGCCGGCGAACACCCCTGGCACGGCCTCCCCGGCGGCCGCGCCCCCGCCCCCGTCGCCCTCGACAACAACGACGCGCTCGCCCTGATCAGCAGCAACGCCCTCACCCTCGGCCAGTCCGCACTCGCCCTGGACGAACTGCGCCGGCTGCTGGCCGCCTCACTGCCCATCGCCGCGCTCTCCCTGCTCGCGGTCGGCGGCTCCTACGAACCGTTCGCCGAACCGGTCATGCTCGCCCGCCCGCACCCCGGCTCCGCGGCCGCCGCCGCCCAGCTGCGCACCCTCTCCGGCGTGCCGGCGCGGCCCAGCCCGCCGCTGGGCCGCATCCAGGACCCGTACGGCTTCCGCTGCCTCCCCCAGATCCACGGCCCGGCGCTGGACACCGCCGACACCCTGGAATCCGTGCTGACCGTCGAGCTCAACGCCGCCGGCGAGAACCCGCTGATCAGCATCGAGGACCAGGCCGCCTACCACCACGGCAACTTCTACGCCGCCCACGTCGTCCTCGCCCTGGACGCCTTCCGGCTGGCCGTCCTGCAGACCGCCCGGCTGTCCACCGCCCGGCTCGCCGCGCTCTCCGAGCCCGACTTCACCCGGCTGCGGCCCTTCCTCGGCGACGCCGCGCCGGCCAGCTCGGGCGTGATGATCCTCGAATACGCGGCCGGCGCGGCGCTCGGCGAGATGCGGGCGGTCTCCCACCCGGCCTCCCTCGGCCACGCGGTCCTCTCCCGCGGCGTCGAGGAACAGGCCAGCTTCGCCTCCCTCGGGGCCCGCCAGACGCTGCGCGCCGGCACGTACTACCGCCAGGTCCTCGCCTGCGAACTCGTCGCCGCCGTACGGGCGTTGCGGATGCGCTCGCTGGAACCCGAGCCCGGCCTGCCGCTCGCCACCGCCTACGCCCGGGCCGCCGAGGCGCTCGACCCGCGCATGGAGGACCGGCCGCTGACGGACGACGTGGCGGTGGCGACGGAGCTGCTGGACGAACTGGCGGAGGTGTGAGCACGGCATGAACGCAGACGGGACGGGCCAGTGGTCCTGCGGGCCGGCGCACCACCGCGCGGGCGCGCACCCGGCCGGGTGCCGGACCGGCGCCCGGCACGGGCCTGCGGCCGGACGGGTGGCCGGTGTGCCACGGGCCGGGCGTATGGCCGGGCGGGTGGCCGGTGCGCCGTGGGGCGGGCGGGTGGCCGGGCGGGTGGCGGGCTTGCCCCGGCGCGCGGAGGTCCGCGGCCCGGCGGGCGGTGGCCGGAACGATCCCGTACGGCCGGATCGTCAGGCGTACCGCGCGCCGTTCCGAGCCAGGAATTCCGTACAGTCGGTCGACACAGGAAAAGGCCCGCACCGGGCCGGGAAGAAGAGGCGATGAGCGGGGACGGGGACAACGGCCGCGGCACCGGCGGCGCGGCCGGCGGTGCGCCGGGGGAGCGGGCCGAGGAGGCGCGGGACGCGACGGCCGGCCGGGTCACGGACGCGGACACCGGCACCGCCGCCCGCCTCCAGAAGCTCTTCGAGGGCCACCGGCTGACGCCCACCCAGCGCCGGATCGCTCACTGCATGGTGCGCCGGGCCGCCGACGCGCCCTTCCTCTCCAGCGTCGAACTGGCCGAACTGGCCGGCGTCAGCCAGCCGTCCGTCACCCGCTTCGCGGTGGCGCTCGGCTTCGACGGCTACCCGGCGCTCCGCCGCCACCTGCGCGAGGTCGCGCCCGCGGAGAAGGCCGGCGACGACGGCACCGCCAACGAGTACCAGCAGGCCGTCCAGGCGGAGATCGACAACCTCCGGCACCTGGCCGCCGCGCTGGCCGACCCGTCGCCGGTGATCGAGGCCGGCCGCCTCTTCGCCGCCTCCCGGCCGCTGCCCGTCCTCGGCCTGCGCGCCGCCACCGCCCAGGCCGCCGGGTTCACGTACTTCGCCCGCAAGGTCCACCCGGACGTCCGGCTGCTGGACGAGGGCGGCACGATGCTCCCCGACCGGATCGACGCCGCGGTGCGGGCCGGCGCCACCACCCTGTTGTGCTTCGCGCTGCCCCGGCATCCCCGCGAGGTCGTCGAGGCCCTCGCCTACGCCCGGGACGCCGGGCTGACCGTGGTCACCGTCGCCGACAGCGCCTTCGCGCCGGTCGCCCGCCACACCGACCTGTTGCTGCCCGCCGCGGTCGGCACCGGCCTGGCCTTCGACACCGCCTGCGCCCCCATGCTCCTGGGCCGCGTCCTCCTGGAGGCGATGTGCGACGCACTACCGGACGCGCAGGCACGCCTCGAAGAATTCGACGCGCGGGCCGCTGCGCGGGGGCTCTTCGTGGAGTGACCCCACGTAGTTGGCCGTCCCGCCGTGGGTGTTGCTCGCCGTTGCGCGCTTTGCGGCGCCTCCCACGTACCTGGCCGTCCCGCCGCGGGTGTTGTTGTCCGTTGCGCGCTTTGCGGCGCCGCGCACGTACCTGTCTGCGGCGCCGCGGGTGTTGTTGTCCGTTGCGCCTGCGGCGGGCTGGGTTGTGGTGGGTGCGGTGACGGGCCTCCGGGGCCGGTTGTGTGGACTGCTGACGCTTTACGTCCACACAACCGGCCCCTCCGGCCCGTCCCCTCCCGTGAGGGGGAAAGTGAAGGACGGTGGGGGTGCAGGTGATGTCCACGTGCCCGCAGGCAACAGACCAGGCCCGCCCCCAACTAGCTTGGAAACTCCCACTCACGGGAGGGGCTGGACCGGAGGACGAAGTCTGGAGGGCCGGCACCGCACCCGACACACCACGCCCGCCGCCAGGCGCAACGGCGAACAACAACCGCGGCGGGAGAGACGGGTACGTGCGGGGCGCCGCAAAGCGCGCAACGGTGAGACGACCCGCGGCGGGACGGCGAGGTACGTACGGGGCGCCGCAAAGCACAGCGCCCCGCGGCGGGAAAGCCAGCTACGTGGGGCTACAACTCGCGGAGCGACTCCGCGTACGCGGCGCCGCTTTCAGCGGTGAGGTCCGACAGGCTCTGCGGGGTGCGGATGACCGCGAAGCGGACGCCGTCGGGGGACGCGGCGTAGCCGTAGACGCCGGGGCGGGGGAGCGAGTTGTACGCGAAGTGCGTGGAGAAGTAGTACGCGCCGGTGTCGAGCAGCGCGGTGTGGTCGCCGGACTGCAGGAGGGGGAGCGGGCGGTTCTCGGCGACCAGGTCGCCGGCGAAGCAGCAGGGGCCGGCGATGTCCTGGGCGACCGGCGCCCCCGTCTTGGGGCGCCCCTCGGCGTCGTAGGCCGCGACCCGGAGGGGCCACGCTTCGGGGACGAAGACCGTACGGGTGGCGACCTGGGCGCCGGCATGGGTAACCGCGATCGGGCGGCCGCCCGCCGACTTCGCGTACTCGACGCGGGCGAGGACCGTGCCGTGCTTGGCCAGCAGGGAGCGGCCGAACTCGGTGATCAGGCCGTACCGCCCGGCGAACAGGCCGGGGACGGCCGAGCGGAGCAGTGCGGCGTACTCGCGGTAGGTGGGGGTGGTGACGTCGGAGGAGAAGTTGACCGGGAGGCCGCCGCCGATGTCCAGGGTGTCGATCTGCTGCCGGCCGGCCCGTTCGTTGATCTCCTCGGCGAGGTCGAACAGGGCGCGCACCCCGGCGCCCATCAGCTCCAGCGGCATGCCCTGCGAACCGACGTGGGCGTGCAGCCGGGTCAGCCACGGACGGTCGAGGCAGGCGCGGACGACCCAGTCGCGGGCGCCCTCGTCGCGTAGCGCGATACCGAACTTCGAGGTGTCGGTGGCGGTGCTCATCGCCCCGATGCGGCCGCCGCCGATCTGCGGATTGACCCGCAGGCCGATGGGCGCGGTGCTCGGCACGGACGTCCGCAGGTGGTCGATCCGGGCCAGTTCCTCACGGTTGTCGGCGTTGACCGCGATCCCGAGGGCCAGCGCCTCCCGCAGCTCGGCGGGGGTCTTGGCCGGTGAGTCCAGGACCGTGCGGTCGGCAGGCACGCCGGCGGCCCGGGCCAGTGCCAGCTCGCCGGGGCTGGCCACCTCGCAGCCGAGCCCCTCCTGCGCCAGCAGCCGCAGCACGGGCACCAGCGACGCCGCCTTCACCGCGAAGGCGTGCAGCACCGGTGCGCCGGGAGCGGTGAACTCCGCGAAGGCGGCGTGCAGTTCGGCAGCCGATCGCCGGACGCCGGTGATGTCCAGCAGCCCCGCCACCGGTTCCTCGGGCCCCACCAGCCCCTGCGCAACGGCTGCCTGTACGGCACGGTCTCGGTCCGTGTACGTCATGGGGCCACTCCATCATCGCCCGGGGCCCTGCGCCATCGCTTACCGGGCGGGGCGGCCGTGGTGGATGAAAGGACGGCGAAGGGACGGGGGAGGGGCGGGGAGGGGCGGCGAAGGAGTGGCGGAAGGTCGGCTAGGGGCCCGGCCGGCGCTGTCCCGGGGGTGGACGGGCGCCGGCCGGGCCCGGGGCGGACCGGGCGAGCCCGGTCAGGCTGCGGGGGCCGCTCCGAGGTTGGCCTTGCGGTGGCGTTCGCCGAGGCGGGAGCCGGACTCGCGGCGGGCGGCACGGCGCAGCAGGGGTACGGCGAGCAGGAAGCCGACCACGGCCCAGGCGGCCAGGACCAGGGCGACCGTCGGCAGCTCCCAGGAGCCGGCCGGTTCCGCGGCCCGGGCGGCGTCCGGGAGCAGCGCCGAGCGCACGCCCTGGGCCATCCACTTCAGCGGGAAGACGGAGGCGATCTTCTGGACGACCGCGGGCAGCGAGGTGAGCGGGAACATCGCCCCGGACGTCACCAGCAGGCCCATGGCCGGCAGCATGATCATCGCCAGCGCCTCGCGCGGATTGGGCAGGACGGCGCCGATGGCCGCACCGAGCGGCACCACGGCCAGCAGCCCCAGCGCGCTGACCCACAGCAGCGTCAGCCAGTCGTCGACGCCGTGCGGCAGTGGTCCGTTCGCCACCAGTGCGCCGGCGCCCAGCAGGACGACCAGGGTGGCCAGCGCCATCGCGACGATCAGCACCGACTTGGCGATGAGGTAGGCCGGTATGCCGCCCGGGGTGGTCCGCAGCCGCAGCAGGGCGCCCTCCTCCCGCTCGGTCACCAGGATCTGCGGGAGGTTCAGCAGGCCGATCTGGAAGAGCAGATAGGCGGCGAAGCCGGAGAGGGCCAGGTGCGACATCGGGACATGGGTCCCCGGTACGTCGTCGTCCATGTTGCTCGCGACCACCAGCGCGACCACGACGTTGATGATTTGGCCGCTCAGCTCCTTGGGGTTGCGGAGCAGATGCCGTATCTCGATCCCGCCGCGCTGCCAGCCGGCCTGCCAGTAGCGCCGGCGGGAACCGGGCCTGCTCTTGGCCGGGCCCTGCCCGCCGTCTCCCACTCCCTTGTCCGTCATGCCGGTTTCCCCGTCCGCGTTCGTCGCTGCCGTCACTGTGTCGACCGCTGTCATGTCCGTCCCCCTTGGTCTGTGGTGCTGTGCGTCCGCCTCTCAGGCGGCGCGGGTCCCGCTGCCGACGCCGTCGTCGAAGGCGTCCGTCACCGGTTCCGCCGCGGTTTCCGCCGCCTCTTCCCGGTGCACCATCCGCAGATAGGTGTCCTCCAGCGTCGGGCGGCGCACCTCCAGGTCGGCGACCGGGCCGCCGATCTCGCGGTGGAGCTCCCACACCAGCCGGGACGGGTCCGCGGTGTGCTCCCGCCGGGCCGTGCCGTCCGGGGCCGTCCAGCGGACCTCGGCATGGGCGGCGGCGCTGCGGGCCAGCTCCGCCGGGGTGCCGTGGGCCCGGATCCGGCCGTTGACCAGCATCGCTATCCGGTCGGCCAGCCGCTCGGCCTCCACCAGGTCGTGCGTGGTCAGCAGGACCGTGACGCCCTCGTCGCGGGCCAGCCGCTCGATCAGGTCGTGGAAGTCGCGGCGGGCTTCCGGGTCGAAGCCGGTGGTCGGCTCGTCCAGGAAGACCAGCTCGGGGCGGCCGACCAGGGCGAGCGCGACGTCCAGGCGGCGGCGCTGCCCGCCGGAGAGCTGGTCCACCTGCTTGCCGGACTGCCCGGTGAGGCCGACCAGGGCCAGCAGTTCAGCGGGGTCGCGCGGTGCCTCGTGGTACGTGGCGAAGTGCGTCAGCAACTCGGCCACCCGCCAGCGGCGGTGGTCCCGCCAGGACTGCAGCACCAGGCCGATCCGGCCGCGCCAGGCGTCGCCGCCGCGCGCCGGGTCCGTGCCCAGCACCCGGACCGTCCCGGCGGAACGCTGCCGGAAGCCCTCCAGGATCTCGACGGTGGTGCTCTTCCCGGCGCCGTTGGGGCCGAGCAGCGCGAAGACCTCGCCGCGCCGGACCTCCAGGTCGACGCCGTGCAGCACATCGGTGCTGCCGTAGGACATCCGCAGACCGCTCACCTGGATGACCGGCGGTGCGGCGTCGGCGGTCGGGGGCACGGGCGCGCCCTCGGTGGTCGTCATTGGTGTGCCTCCGCGTGGTGTTGCTGGGTGGTCGGGTCCGAGGTCCGTCCCGGATCGGGTGGTGGGGCCGCGGGGGCGGCCGTGGGGCCGGCGCCCTCGACGATCGCCCGGAGCGCGGCCACATGCCCCTCGAAGGCGGTGCGGCCGCGGCTCGTCAGCCGCACCTTGGTGCGGCGTTTGCGGCCGCCGCCCTCCTTGTGGATCTCCAGGTACCCGGCCTCCTCCAGGGTGTGCAGCTGCTTGGACAGCGCGGAGTCGCTGAGCGAGAGGCTGTCCCGGATGAAGGAGAAGTCGGCCCATTCCGTCGCGGCGAGCAGGGCGACGACCGACAGCCGGGTGGAGGGATGGATCAGTTCGTCGAAGCCCGAGGGAGTGCTCATCGGTCCGCCTCCTCGGGGACGGTTCTCACGGTGGGGTCGGTCAGGCCCCGGCCGCGCAGCGGGCTGATCGCCCAGCGGTTGGCCGGGCCGACGAAGAGCACGAAGGCGCCGGCGGAGAGAGTGGCCTGGATCAGGCTGCCGTAGGGCAGCGCCAGCCAGTCGGTCAGGCGCCCGGTGAGGATGATCATGCCGCCGCTGAGGGCCCCGCCCGCGAAGAAGGTGACGACGCTGCGCCAGCCGTACCGCGACCGGTGCAGCCGCATCCGGCTCCGGCGGCTGAAGACCACGGCCAGGGCGGCCAGGGCTCCCACATAGACGGCGAGGAGCGCGAAGGCGCCCCACCTCGGGAGGTCGAGCCCCGAGCTGGCGAGGAAGAGCCACATGAGGCCCGCCGTCACGTAGGTGCCCTGCTGGTCGCTCCGTGCGCAGCGCTCGACCTCGTCGTACACCCGCTCCTGTGGCACCCGGATGCGCTGGAGATCCTGCCAGGCCCGCTCGGCATCCACCGGTGTGGTCATGTCCTTCGCCTCCCCGTTGGCGTTTCAGACGGGCGGGGCCCGCGCCGGCAATCCGCGCAGGCAACCCACCTCAACTTTCCTACTGGGAAAGCTAACACCGACTTTCCGGCTGGGCAAGTCGAACGGTCGGGGTGTGGAAAACCTTCACCGCGTCCTGTTGACTAGCACTATTCATCGCCTCCAAGATGTGAATAGCTCAATCCATTCGATGTCAGGGAGGCACGGCCCATGTCGGGACCGCGACCCGTGCGGGCACCGCGCGGTACGGAGCTGAGTGCTCGGGGATGGCAGCAGGAAGCCGCGCTGCGCATGCTGCAGAACAACCTCGATCCGGAGGTGGCCGAGCACCCGGACCAGCTCGTCGTCTACGGCGGCACCGGCAAGGCCGCCCGTGACTGGCGCTCCTTCGACGCGATGGTGCGCACCCTCACCACGCTCAAGCAGGACGAGACGATGCTCGTCCAGTCCGGCAAGCCGGTCGGCGTGATGCAGACGCACGAGTGGGCGCCGCGGGTGCTCATCGCCAACTCCAACCTCGTCGGCGACTGGGCCAACTGGGAGGAGTTCCGCCGCCTGGAGGCCCTCGGCCTGACCATGTACGGCCAGATGACCGCCGGTTCGTGGATCTACATCGGCACCCAGGGCATCCTCCAGGGCACCTACGAGACCTTCGCCGCCGTCGCGGCGAAGAAGTTCGGCGGCACCCTCGCCGGGACGATCACCCTCACCGCCGGCCTCGGCGGCATGGGCGGCGCCCAGCCCCTCGCCGTCACCATGAACGACGGCGTCGCCCTGTGCATCGACTGCGACCCGCGCGCCATCGAGCGCCGGATCGAGCACCGCTACCTCGACGTCAAGGCCGACAACCTGCAGCACGCCCTGCAGCTCGCCGTCGAGGCCCGCGACGCCCGCAAGCCGCTCTCCATCGGCCTGCTCGGCAACGCCGCCGACCTGCTCCCGCAGATGCTCGCCGAGGGCGCCCCGATCGACATCGTGACGGACCAGACCTCCGCCCACGACCCGCTGGCCTACCTGCCGACCGGCGTCGACTTCGACGACATGGCCGCCTACGCCGCCAAGGACCCGGCGGGCTTCACCACCCGCGCCCGCGAGTCGATGGCCCGGCACGTCGAGGCCATGGTCGGCTTCATGGACGCCGGCGCCGAGGTCTTCGACTACGGCAACTCCATCCGCGGTGAGGCCCAACTCGCCGGCTACGAGCGGGCCTTCGCCTTCCCCGGCTTCGTCCCCGCCTACATCCGGCCGCTGTTCGCCGAGGGCAAGGGGCCGTTCCGCTGGGCCGCGCTGTCCGGTGACGCCCAGGACATCGCCGCCACCGACAAGGCGATCCTCGACCTCTTCCCGGAGAACGAGTCGCTCGCCCGGTGGATCAAGATGGCCGGCGAGCGGGTCCACTTCCAGGGCCTGCCCGCCCGGATCTGCTGGCTCGGCTACGGCGAACGCGACAAGGCCGGCGAGCGGTTCAACGAGATGGTCGCCGACGGCACCCTGCGCGCCCCGCTGGCCATCGGCCGCGACCACCTCGACTGCGGCTCCGTCGCCTCCCCCTACCGCGAGACCGAGGCCATGAAGGACGGCTCGGACGCGATCGCCGACTGGCCGCTGCTCAACGCCATGGTCAACGTCGCCTCCGGCGCCTCCTGGGTCTCGCTCCACCACGGCGGCGGCGTCGGCATGGGCCGCTCGATCCACGCCGGACAGGTCACCGTCGCCGACGGCACCCCGCTGGCCGGCGAGAAGATCCGCCGGGTCCTCACCAACGACCCCGGCATGGGCGTCATCCGCCATGTCGACGCCGGCTACGAGCGCGCCGACGAGGTGGCCGCCGAACGCGGCGTCCGCATCCCGATGCGCGAGGGCGAGGGCGCGTGACCGCCTCGTTCCACGAGATGTGGCAGGAGTTGCGGCCGCTCGGCCGCAACTCCGCCACCGGGGGATACCGCCGCTACGCCTGGACCGGCGCGGACGCCGACTGCCGCGCGTGGTTCCGGGCGCAGGCCGAGGCCCGCGGACTCGCCTACGAACTCGACCGCAACGGCAACCAGTGGGCCTGGCTCGGCGCCACCGGCCACCAGGACGTGGCCCCCGGCGAGGCCGTCGTCACCGGCTCCCACCTGGACTCCGTGCCGGACGGCGGCGCCTTCGACGGCCCCCTCGGCGTCGTCTCCTCCTTCGCCGCGCTCGACGAACTCCGCCGCCGGGGAGCCGACCCCGCGAAGCCGCTGGCGATCGTCAACTTCGGCGACGAGGAAGGCGCCCGCTTCGGCCTGGCCTGCGTCGGCTCCCGGCTCACCGCCGGCGCCCTGACCCCCGAGGCCGCGCACGAGCTGCGCGACGCCGACGGCATCTCGCTGCCGCAGGCCATGGAGCGCGCCGGATACGACCCCGACGCCATCGGCCCGGACCCCGAACGGCTCGCCGCGATCGGCGCGTTCGTCGAGCTCCACGTCGAGCAGGGCCGCGCCCTCGACCTGTCCGGCGACCCGGTCGGCGTCGCCTCCGCCATCTGGCCGCACGGCCGCTGGCGGTTCGACTTCCGCGGCGAGGCCAACCACGCCGGCACCACGCGCCTGGAGGACCGGCGCGACCCGATGCTCAGCTACGCCGCGACCGTCCTCGCCGCCCGGGAACAGGCCCGGCTGGCCGGCGCCCTGGCCACCTTCGGGAAGATCAGCGTGGAGCCGAACGGCGTCAACGCCATCCCCTCGCTCGTCCGCGGCTGGCTGGACTCCCGCGCCCCCGACCAGGACACCCTGGACACCGTGATCCACGGCATCGAGCAGGCCGCCGCCGAACGCGCCGCACGCGACGGGGTCGACCTGACCGTCGTCCGCGAATCCTTCACCCCGGTCGTGGAGTTCGAGCACGCCCTGCGGGACGAGCTGAGCACCCTCCTGGGCAAGGCGGCGGAGCGCCCGGTGCCCGTCCTCGGCACCGGCGCGGGCCATGACGCCGGTATTTTGTCCGGAACCGTCCCCACCGCCATGCTGTTCGTGCGCAACCCGACCGGCGTGTCCCACTCGCCCGCCGAAGCGGCGGAGGAGGACGACTGCACCGCCGGGGTCCTCGCACTCGCCGACGTACTGGAGGGGCTGGCGTGTCGCTGACCACGCAGGCAACACCGACGACGTACTGGCTCGAACACGCCTGGCTCGGCAGCCACGTCGAACCGGGCGTGACCCTTCGGACCGCGGACGGCCGGATCACGGCCGTCCGCACCGGGGACGCCACCCCGCCGCCCGGCGCCACCGTCCTGCGCGGCCTGACGCTGCCCGGCCTGGCCAACGCCCACAGTCACGCCTTCCACCGCGCGCTGCGCGGCACCGTCCAGGTCGGCAGCGGCACCTTCTGGACCTGGCGCGAGATCATGTACGCCGTCGCCGACCGGCTCACCCCGGACAGCTACTACGCCCTCGCCCGCGCCGTCTACGCCGAGATGGCGCTGGCCGGCATCACCTGCGTCGGCGAATTCCACTACCTCCACCACGCGCCCGGCGGCACCCGCTACGACGACCCCAACGCGATGGGCGGGGCGCTGATCGCGGCCGCCGCGGACGCCGGCATCCGCATCACCCTGCTCGACACCGCCTACCTCTCGTCCGGCTTCGGCGCCCCGCCCGACCGGCACCAGCTGCGCTTCTCCGACGGCACCGCGGACCGCTGGGCGCAGCGCGCCGACGCGCTCAAGGAGGACCGCGAGCACGTCCGCATCGGCGCCGCCATCCACTCCGTACGCGCCGTGCCCGCCGGGCAGCTCGGCACCGTCGCGGAGTGGGCCCGCGAACGGCAGGCCCCCCTGCACGTCCACCTCTCCGAGCAGACCGCCGAGAACGACGCCTGCCGCGCGGCCCACGGCCGCACGCCCACCCAACTGCTCGCCGACCACGGCGCGCTGGGCCGGCGCACCACGGCCGTGCACGCCACGCACCTCACCGACCAGGACATCGCCCTGCTCGGCGGCTCCACGACCGGCGTGTGCATGTGCCCCACCACCGAGCGCGACCTCGCCGACGGCATCGGCCCGGCCGCCCGCCTCCAGGGCGCCGGCAGCCCGCTGTCCCTCGGCAGCGACAGCCACGCCGTCATCGACCTGCTCGAAGAGGCCCGCGCCATGGAACTCGACGAGCGGCTGCGCACCCGCACCCGCGGGCACTGGACCGCGGCCGCCCTGCTGCGCGCCGCCACCGCCGACGGCCATGCCGCCCTCGGCTGGGACGACGCCGGCACCCTGGAGACCGGCGCGCTCGCCGACCTCACCACGATCGCACTGGACTCCGTACGCACCGCCGGACCACTGCCCCGGCTGGCCGCCGAAACGGCGGTATTCGCCGCCTCCGCGGCGGACGTGCGACACACCATCGTCGGCGGGCGGCAGATCGTCCGGGACGGTGTGCACACTCTTGTCCCCGACGTGCCCACAGCCCTCGCCGAATCCATCGCCGCCGTACGCGGCTGAAGGAGAACACCCCCGCGATGACGACGACCTCCGCGCCGACCACCGCCATCACCCACATCGCCCAGCTCGTCACCAACGACCCCTCCCTCGGTGAAGGCCCCCTCGGTCTGATCCAGGACGCCGCGGTCGTCATCGACGGCGACCGCATCGCCTGGGTCGGTGCCTCCAGCAAAGCACCCGCCACCGACAACGCCGTCGACGCCGCCGGCCGGGCCGGCATCCCCGGCTTCGTCGACTCCCACTCCCACCTCGTCTTCGCCGGCGACCGCACCGAGGAGTTCAACGCCCGGATGTCCGGGCGCCCTTACTCCGCCGGCGGCATCCGCACCACCGTCGCCGCCACCCGTGCCGCCACCGACAGCGAACTGGAGGCCAACCTCACCCGCCACCTCGCCGAGGCCCTCCGCCAGGGCACGACCACGTTCGAGACCAAGTCCGGCTACGGCCTGACCGTCGAGGACGAGGCCCGGGCGCTGCGCATCGCCGCCGCGCACACCGACGAGGTCACCTTCCTCGGCGCCCACATCGTCTCCCCCGACTACGCGGACGACCCGGCCGGCTACGTCGACCTGGTCACCGGCCCGATGCTGGACGCCTGCGCCCCGCACGCCCGCTGGATCGACGTCTTCTGCGAGAAGGGCGCCTTCGACGGCGACCAGGCCCGCGCGATCCTGACCGCCGGCAAGGCCCGGGGCCTCGCCCCGCGGGTGCACGCCAACCAGCTCGGCCACGGCCCCGGCGTGCAGATCGCGGTCGAGCTCGGCGCCGCCTCCGCCGACCACTGCACCCACCTCAGCCCCGCGGACATCGACGCCCTCGCCCAGTCCGACACCGTCGCCACGCTGCTGCCCGGCGCCGAGTTCTCCACCCGCGCCGCGTGGCCCGACGCCCGTCCGCTGCTCGACGCCGGCGCCACCGTCGCGCTGTCCACCGACTGCAACCCCGGGTCGTCCTTCACCAGCTCCATGCCGTTCTGCATCGCCCTGGCCGTCCGCGACATGGGCATGACCCCCGATGAGGCGCTCTGGTCGGCCACCGCGGGCGGCGCCCGCGCGCTGCGCCGCACCGACGTCGGCCGCATCACCCCCGGTGCCCGCGCCGACCTGGCCCTCCTGGACGCGCCCAGCCACGTCCACCTCGCCTACCGCCCGGGCGTCCCGCTCGTCTCGGCGGTGTGGCACAAGGGAGTTCTGGTCTGACGCCGCACGGCCCCTGACGGCCGGCAGACGCGGAGGAGGGCCCGTCCCGGTATCCCGGGGCGGGCCCTCCTCCGCGCGGGCGGTGCCGGCCGCGCGGACCGGCAGGGGCGACCGCGGTCCTCACTCCTCGACCATCAGCCCCTTGCGGAGCCGGCCGAGCGTGCGGGAGAGCAGACGGGAGACGTGCATCTGGGAGATGCCCAGCTCCTCGCCGATCTCGGACTGCGTCATGTTCGCCACGAAGCGCAGGGACAGGATCTTCCGGTCGCGCGGCGGGAGTTCGGCGATCAGCGGCTTCAACGACTCGACGTACTCGATGCCTTCGAGTCCGTGGTCCTCGTAGCCGATCCGGTCCGCCAGCGCGCCTTCGCTGTCGTCCTCCTCGGGCTGGGCGTCCAGCGAGCTCGCGGTGTACGCGTTGCTCGCGGCCATCCCCTCGACGACCTCGTCCCTGGTGATGCCGAGACGTTCGGCGAGTTCGTGCACCGTGGGGGCGCGGTCCAGCTTCTGCGCGAGTTCGTCGCCCGCCTTGGCGAGGTCCAGCCGCAGTTCCTGCAGACGCCTCGGGACGCGCACCGACCAGCTGGTGTCACGGAAGAAGCGCTTGATCTCGCCGACGATGGTCGCATCGCGAACGTCGGGAACTCCACCCCGCGGCTGATTTCGAAGCGGTCTATCGCCTTGATCAGGCCGATCGTGCCGACCTGGACGATGTCCTCCATCGGCTCGCTGCGGGAGCGGAAGCGGGAGGCCGCGAACTTCACCAGGGCGAGGTTGAGCTCGACCAGGGTGTTGCGGACGTACGCGAATTCGTGGGTGCCTTCCTCAAGCGATTCGAGCCGCTCGAAGAGGGTCTTGGACAGAGCCCTCGCGTCCACCGGACCCACCTCGTCGAACGGCGGGATCTCGGGCAGATCGTCGATCTCAGGAAAAACCGCCGGATCGGATTCGGCAGCGATCGACTGGGAAGGGATGTGCCCGGTCGGGTCGGACGGGGATGTCGACGATGCGGACTGTCGGGTGTCGTCGGTACGCAGTTCGTCGAGCCGGGGTGACATGGTCTCCTCCATCGTTCTCGGCATATGGCTGCCGATGCCTCTACGTGAAGCCTTCGGTGTGCGGCGCCTCCAAAGCCGGCCGTTGCGAATGTGTTCTTCTACGCCTACCTGTCTTTGCTGGAAGATGGCAAGTAAGCGTTGTCCGTATATTGGGCAATATGCGGATTGTTCGGCTACCGGCGCGCGTCAGGAAGGCGTAGGGTTCGACGAGCGCAGTCGCAAGCAATCCAGCCGTCTAGACAGCAAAAGGGGTGCGCTTCGCATGGACCGCGGGACGGTCGGCAGTGCAAGCCGGGGCCGGCTTCACGTCGAGATCCGCCATCACGGCGCAAGCGCTGTCGTGACGGTCACAGGTGAGCTCGATCACCACACCGCGGATCTGTTGCGGGAATCACTCGAAGGCTGTGTGGATGACGGCTATGCACGCCTGGTGGTCGACTGCTCACAGCTCGAATTCATGGACTCCACCGGCCTCAACGTACTGCTCGGCGCGCGCCTGAAGGCGGAGGCCGAGGGGGGCGGGGTCCATCTGGCCGGGATGCAACCGGTGGTCGCCCGGGTCTTCGAGATCACCGGCGCCGAGGCAGTCTTCACGGTGCACGATTCCGTCGATGCGGCCCTGGCCGAGTGACCTGACGACGGTGTCCGGAACGATCTGTTCCGGGCGCGTAGTCCGTGTCACAACTTCCGTACCCAAGAAGTGGGTGTTCTCACGGTCCGGTCGGGCAGGAGACATCTGAATCCGTTGCAAGCAGTCCGCTATCTGTTCTCCGTGAATAGGCGAATCGGTGAGGTGAAGCGCTGATGAGCACCACCCGGCCGTACCCGCCGGGCGATCTCGGCCCGGAGCCGGGCGGCGCCGGTGCTTCCGCCGCCGTTCCGTCCGCCGCCATGCCGGCGGGCCAGATCCGCCGGCTGCGCCTGGCGGGCACCCGGGGCGCCGTGGCACGTGGCCGTGATTTCGCCCGGCAGGCCCTGCACGACTGGGGCTGGCTGCCGGCCGCCAGCGCCGACCAGCGGGCCGCCGCCGAGGACGTGCTGCTCGTCGTCTCGGAGCTGGTCACCAACGCCTGCCTGCACGCCGAGGGGCCCGAGGAGCTGCGGCTGCGCTGCACACCCAAGATGCTGCGGCTGGAGGTCACCGACCTCGGCGCGGGCTCGCCGGCGCCGCGCAGCCCGCACCGCCCGGCCGCCCCGGCGGCCACGGCATGTTCATCGTGCAGCGGCTCTGCCTGGACTGGGGCGTGGTGCGCAACCCCGACGGCACGGGCAAGACCGTCTGGGCGGAGCTCGCCGCACCGGCCTGACCGAGGCCACGGCGGAAGAGGAGCGCGGGTCCGCGGGCCCGCGCTTTTGCCGTTCCCGGGCCCGTGTTCACCACCGCCGGGCGGCCGGATGTGCCCGCCGGTGCAGCCCCGGACCGATCGGGGCTGTGCTGTGCCTTCCCTCGCAAGGTCCCCGGCGTACCTTGAGCGGCCAATCTGATGTGCCGTCAGGAACAGTCGGCGGTGCGCCCACCGGGAGAAGGGGAACGGACAGTGGCCCGCTTCTACGCACAGCACGGCCGGCGACCGCGCCGGGCGGCCGGCCTCGCCGCCGCCGTGGCGATGACGGCGGGGTCCGCGGTGCTGCTCACCGCGCCGGCCGCCCACGCCGAGGTCGTCGACGTCAACTACCAGTGCAAGACGCCGATCGGGAACAAGGGCGCGGTCTCGCCGATCGACATCAAGAGCACCCCCAGCGGCGGCGCGTACAAACTCGTGATGTCCTTCCAGAAGGGGGTGTCCTCCAGCCCCGTCGAGCTGGGCAAGGGCGCCATGAAGCCGAGCGCGCTGATCAAGCTGGGCGGCGCGGAGAGCGGTACGGTCCCGGTCTCCGGGCCGCCCAACGACCGGGCGATTCCGGCCAACACCCCCATCAAGATCAGTGACTTGAGCGGGACGTACACCCCCAAGGCGAGCGGCAAGGTCACCTTCACCGCGGCCACCCTCACCATCAAGGCGCTCGGCACCACGACCACCTGCACCCCCAGCAACAACCCCAAGCCCTCGCTCACCCTCGACGTGAAGGGCTCCGGCGGCAGCGGCGGTGCGGCCACCGGCGGTTCCGGCGGCACGGGCGGCTCCTCCGGCGGACAACTGCCGCAGACCGGACCGGCCGACTCCGCGGTGGCGCTGGGCACATTGGGCGGCACGGTGCTGCTGGCCGGCGCGGCCGGAGTGCTCTGGCTGACCCGCCGTCACCAGCGCGTCTGAACCGGACCGCAGCTTCCGCACCACGTGCAGCCTGTGCACCACGAGTACCAGGAGCCGCCGATGCCGTTCCGTCCTCGCCCCGCGGTCAGCGGTGCGGTCCTCGCGGCCGCAGCGGTACTGCTGTGCCCCGCCGCGGCCCAGGCCCGCCCCGCCACGCCGGCCGGGCCGGGCTGGTCCGCCGCGCCCGCCCCCGGTCGCGGCGCCGCACCGAGCGCGCAGGACCGCCCGTACTTCTACCTGGAGGGGGCGCCGGGCACGGTGCTGGCGGACCGGCTGTCGCTCGGCAACCCCACCCGCCGGGCCGTCACCGTACGGCTGCGCGGCACCGGCGGCGGGACGGGCGGCGCCGGTGCCTGGCTGCGGTTCGCCGCGGGACGGGTCACGGTCCCGCCGCGGACCCGGGCGAGCGTCCCGTTCACGGTGACCGTGCCGCGCGACGCCGCCCCGGGCGACCACCCCGGCACGATCACGGCGACCGGCGGACCGGCGCGGCACGGCGGGCCCGCGGTCCGGCGCACCGTACCGGTCCACCTGCGGGTGGCCGGCCCGGCGCTGTCCGCGCTGACCGCCGAGGACGTGTCGGTGCAGCGGCGGGGGAGCGCGGCGGTCATCCGCTACACGCTGGTCAACCGCGGCAACACGGTGCTCACGCCGCGGCTGGCGGTGCGCGCCGACGGCCTCCTCGGGCCGGTGCTGCGGCGCGCCGCACACACCCTGCCGCGCACGCTGGCGCCCGGTCAGCGGGCCCGTCTGGCGGAGGACTGGCCCGATCCGCCGGCCCTGGACGCGGTGGACCTCCGGCTCACGGTGACGGCGGGCGGCGGTGCGCACGACGCCGTCACGGCCTCGTACACCGTCGTCCCGTGGGGCGTCGCGGCCGGGGCGGCGCTGGTCCCGGTGGCGGGCGCGGCCGGCCTGCTGTCCGTACGGCGGCGACGCCGGCGCAAGCGCGGGGACGAGCGGGACGAGCGGCGGAGCGGGGGAGGCGGCAGCGGCGGTGGGAACGAGCGGCCCGCGCCGACGGCCGCCCTGCCCGCGGCCGTCGCCACGGCCCTCGCCGCCGCCCTCGTCCTGGCCCCGTCGGCGGCCGGTACCGCCCGTGCCGCGGCGCCGGCCGAGGCGCCCGGTGGCCGTCCCACCGTCCAGCTCTCCCAGAAGGAGGCCGGCAAGGGCGGCACGCTGACCGTGAGCGGGCGCGGCTGGCGGCCCGAGGCCCTGCTCACCCTGCTGATCTGCGGGCAGAACATGATCGGCGGGACCAATTCCTGTGCCAACGGGGACGGCCGGGCGGTCACCACCGACGCGCACGGCGCCTTCCGCAAGCGCCTGCCGGTCGCCGAACCGCCCAAGCCCTGCCCCTGCGTGGTGCACGTGGCGACGGTGACCGGGGCGGCGGCAGCCGCGGACGCCGCGTTCAAGGTGGCGGGCCACCCGGTGGCGCCGCTGCCGAGGGAGCGCACCGGCGGCCGGCTGGCGGTGCTGTCCCCGCCGCGGCTGGCCGGCAGCAGCGGACTACTCACCTGGTTCGGCGCCCCGCCGCAGCGTGAACTGACCGTCACGGTCGGCAATCTCGGCTCCGCGCCGGCCCGGAACCCGGTCTTCCGGGTCGGCACCTCGCACGGCGTCTTCGCCCCGCAGTGGGAGGAGCAGCAGTGGCGGGGGACCGTACCGCCCGGCAGGAAGGTCCAGGTCAAGCTGCCGGTCGAGCTGGCGGCCGGCGCCCACGGGGACTATCTGGTCTCCCTCGAATACGGCGGCAAGGTGCTGGCCGAGCAGCCGTGGGGCGTCGACCGGCCCTGGGGCGTGACGCTCTTCTGGGTGCTGCTGTGCGTCGTGGTCCCGACCGCCGTGTTCCGTATCGGCATGGCGGTCGTGGACCGGGTACGCCCGCGCCGCACGGCAGGTCACGCCCGCCCCCGCATCCGCACCCGTCGTACCACGCCGGCCGGCGACCGTGCCGCGCTGCCGTGGTTCACCCCGGACACCGCACCGTCCACCACCACATCAACCGAACGACCGACGTCGAAAGGTTCTGCGTGATGAGGCAACGGAGGAGAGCCGCGGTGGCCTCGGTGGCCGCGCTGGCGCTCGCGGGAGCGGGCATCATGGCCGCGGCCGGTGCGGCCGAGGCAGCGGAGGTCTCGTACAAGACGGAGTGTCTGCCGCCGCCGATATCGGGGCTGCCGCCGATCGAGGGCACCACGAAGGTGGACGTCAGCGCGCCCGCGACGGCCAAGGTCGGGGACGAGATCGCGGTGGTCTGGAAGACCGTCGAGGGCGCGTCCAAGAACCCCGACATCCTCGACCTGGGGAAGGACACCGTCCAGCCGACCGGCACGATCAAGGTGGCCGGAGCGCAGACCGGGGACCTGGCGATGCAGGGGCCGCGGCAGAACCCGCCGATCCCCAAGGGCGGCCCGATGAAGCTGTCCGACATGACGGGCAAGCTCAAGCTGACCAAGCCCGGTGAGGTCACGCTGACCCCGGCTTCTACAACATCAACGTCAACCGGCCGATCTCCACGGACACCAAGTGCTCGCCCAAGGAGGAGGTGAAGCCCGCGGTGACGATCAAGGTCACCGACGGCGGGGGCTCCACCGGCGGGACGACCGGCGGCACGACGGGTGGCAGTACGGGCGGCACGACGGGCGGCAGCACGGGCGGGACCACCTCGGGCACGACGGGCGGCAGCACCGGCGGGAGCACCGCGGGCGGGACCACGGGCGGCGGCGCCACCGGGGGTTCGGCCACCGGTGGTTCGAGCGCCGGCGGTTCGACCGGCGGCTCCGGAGGTGACCCCGACGGCACCGCGTACAAGGGCAAGGAGATCCAGGTCCCCTACGCCTGCAAGACGCCCATCGGCGACAAGAAGGCGACCTCCCCGGTACAGATCAACGCCGTGAAGAAGGGCGGCGGTTACGACCTGACGGTGCAGTTCAAGAAGTCCGTGATGAACAGCCCGGCGGACATCCCCAAGGGCTCCGTCAAGCCGTCGATGGACGTCAAGGTGGGCGGCGCGGACAAGGGAACGGTCAAGGTGGAGGGCCCGGCCAACGCCGCGCCCATCAAGTCGGGCGACCCGATCGAGATCCCCGATCTGAAGGGCACCTACACACCGGGCGCCACCGGCAAGGCCACGCTCAGCCCGGGCGTGCTCACCGTCAACGCCCTGGGCACGACGACGACCTGCACCCCGGAGAAGGACCCCGGGGCCTCGCTCACCCTCGACACCGCGGCGCAGCCGGGCGGCACCTCCGGCGGCTCGTCGGGCGGCTCCACGGGCGGGACCACGGCGTCCGGCGGCGGTACGGCGTCCGGCGGCAGCGCGACCGGATCGGCCGGCGGCTCGGGCAGCAGCGGCGGCAGCGGTGGCGAGCTGGCCCACACCGGCGCGGACGGACGGAGCGCGCTGACCGCGCTCGGCCTGCTCGCCGGCACGGCCGTCCTGCTGGGCGGCGCGGTGTTCACGTTCCTGCCGCGGCGCCGGGCACGGCTGCGCTGACCCGGCAGGTCCACCGCACGACGAAGGGGGCGTCGCACCGGCGGTGCGACGCCCCCTTCCGCTGTCCGGGACCGGCAGGCGTCAGTTGACGCCGCCCATCAGCTGCTTGACGCGCTTGCGGGACATCCAGATGCCGACGCCGGCGACGACCGCGAGGGCGGCCTCGACGGCGACCGAACTGGAGGTGTTCAGGTCGACGTTCAGCTGCGGCGAGGTCAGCAGACCCGCCACGGAGTCACCGGCGGTGACCGCGAGGAACCAGACACCCATCATCTGGGAGCTGTACTTGGCGGGCGCCATCTTCGTGGTGACCGACAGGCCGACCGGCGAGAGGCAGAGCTCACCGATGGTCTGGATGAAGTAGATCGCCACCAGCCACATCGGGCTGACCTTGCCGCCGTTGGCCGCGGTGTCCAGCAGCGGGAAGAGGAAGACGGCGAACGAGATGCCGATCAGCGCGAGGCTGGACGCGAACTTGACGGCGGTGCTCGGCTCCTTGCCGCGCTTGTTCAGCCACAGCCACCCGGAGGCGACCACCGGGGCGAGCGCCATGATGAAGATCGGGTTCAGCGACTGGTACCAGGACGTCGGGAAGTGGAAGCCCAGCAGGTCGTTGGTGGTCGAGCCCTCACCGAAGATCGACAGGGTCGAGCCGTTCTGGTCGTAGATCATCCAGAAGACGGCGGCGACCACGAAGAACCAGATGTAGCCGGAGAGCTTGGACTGCTCCAGCTCCGAGAGCTCCTTGTCGCGCTTCATGCGGAACAGCACGGCGATCGGGATGATCAGGCCGGCGATGGTGATCGGCATCAGCGCCCAGTTGGCGAAGTTACCGGTCACGCCGAGCAGGGTGTAGAACACGGCCGCGACGATCAGCCAGACCAGGCCCTTGCGCAGCACGGACGCCTTCTCCTGCGGCGACGCGGGCTGCGACACGACGTCGCTCTCGGCGCTCAGGTGGCGGGTGCCGAGCAGGAACTGGGCGAGGCCGAGGGCCATGCCGACCGCGGCGAGCGTGAAGCCGAAGTGCCAGTTGACGCTCTCGCCGACGGTGCCGATGGTCAGCGGGGCCAGGAAGGCGCCGAGGTTGATGCCGATGTAGAAGAGCGTGAAGCCACCGTCACGGCGCGGGTCCTCCGGGCCGTCGTAGAGGTGGCCGACCATCGTGGAGATGTTCGCCTTCAGCAGGCCGGAGCCGAGCGCCACCAGGATGAGGCCGGCGAAGAACGTCGCCGCGCTGGGCAGGGCGAGCGTGATGTGACCCGCGATGACGACGCAGGCACCGATGGCGACCGTCTTGCGCGGCCCCCAGAAACGGTCGGCCATCCAGCCGCCCGGCATGGCGAGCAGGTAGACCATCGCCATGTACACGGAGTAGATCGCCGTGGCCGTCGTGGCCTGCATGTGCATGCCGCCGGGCGCGATCAGGTACAGCGGGAGTAGGGCCTTCATGCCGTAGAAGCTGAAGCGCTCCCACATCTCGGTCATGAAGAGCGTGGCCAGTCCGCGCGGGTGGCCGAAGAAGGTCTTGCCGCCGTTCACAGGGGTTCCCTGCTGGGCAGCGCCCTTCGTCAGGCTGGACGCCATGATGGTTCCTTGCTGCTCGGGACGCGCGCGAAGGCCGTAACGCGCCCGTGGGGGGATGACCGGCACCGGTGCGGACATGCCCGCCCCCACGCCCGGGGGGGTCGGTGCGCACGCCGTTCATCGAAGGCAGCACCGGCAGGACGGTCCGACACCGGGATCCACGCCCCCCGTGCTGCTCGCGCGGTGGACCCGGTCGACAGGTCAATCACTGTGTACCAGGGCTGGTGGTGCCAGCCCCGCACACAACAGGGACCGGTGACGTCAGTTGAGCGTCACGGTCCCGTTGGTTGTGCGTTGGACGTTCGTTCACCATACGACTCGAACCGCCCCCGTTGGGGCCCGTGAGACAACGCTCACACTGAAGTGGGGAACCGCGTGCGCCCCTCCGGGCGACCGCGCGCGCCCGTCCCGCACGGGTGCGCCGCAGGCCACGCTGCAGGAACGGTCCGCCGTCGGCCATCCGTGCTGGTCCTCCCCTCGGGCCGGATACATCGGACTACCATCGGCCCATGACCCGTGTACTGCTCGCCGAGGATGACGCGTCCATCTCGGAGCCGCTCGCCCGCGCCCTGCGCCGCGAGGGTTACGAAGTCGAGGTGCGCGAGGACGGCCCGACGGCGCTCGACGCCGGTTTCCAGGGCAACATCGACCTCGTCGTCCTGGACCTGGGCCTGCCCGGCATGGACGGCCTGGAGGTCGCCCGCCGGCTGCGCAACGAAGGCCATTCCTTCCCCATCCTGGTCCTGACCGCCCGCGCCGACGAGGTGGACACCGTCGTCGGCCTGGACGCCGGCGCCGACGACTACGTCACCAAGCCCTTCCGGCTCGCCGAACTCCTCGCCCGGGTACGGGCCCTGCTGCGCCGTGGCTCCACCGCCGAGCCCCAGCAGCCGCCGGCCACCCACGGCGTCCGCATCGACGTCGAATCGCACCGCGCCTGGATGGGCGAGGAGGAACTCCAGCTCACGGCGAAGGAGTTCGACCTGCTGCGGGTCCTGGTGCGGGACGCCGGCCGGGTCGTCACCCGCGACCAGCTCATGCGCGAGGTCTGGGACACCACGTGGTGGTCGTCCACGAAGACGCTGGACATGCACATCTCCTGGCTCCGCAAGAAGCTCGGGACGATGCCGCCAACCCCCGCTACATCGCCACCGTCCGCGGTGTCGGCTTCCGCTTCGAAAAGAGCTAGGGGCCCGTGCGCCGCCGCCTGATCAACTCCACGCTCGCCGTGGTCCTCGTCGTGATCGCCGTCTTCGGCGTCTCCCTCGTCATCGTCGAGACCCGGACGATCCAGGCCGGCGCGCAGGAGAGCGTGGCGTCCGAGGCGGTCCGGCTGGTCGGGATAGTGGAGAGCCGGCTCGGCAGCGGGGAGAAGATCACCCCCGACGTCCTCTCCGAGCAGATCACCGCCAAGCGGCACGCCGAGATCAAGGTGCCCGGCAAACCGCCGATCGAGATCGGGCAGCGCCCCGCCGGCAACGTCATCCAGTCGACCGTGCGCGGCGACCGCGGCGAATCCGTCACGGTCCAGGAGTCCCGGTCCACGATCAGTGCGGAGATCGGCCGGACGCTGCTGGTCATCCTGGCCGTCGCGCTGCTGGCGATCCTGGCGGCCGTCGTGCTGGCGGTCCGCCAGGCCCGCCGGCTGACCGCGCCGCTGACCGACCTCGCCGAGACCGCCGAGCGCCTCGGCTCCGGTGACCCCCGCCCGCGCCACCGCCGCTACGGCGTACAGGAACTGGACCGGGTCGCCGACGTGCTCGACGCCAGTGCCGAGCGGATCGCGCGGATGCTGACCGCCGAGCGGCGGCTGGCCGCGGACGCCTCGCACCAGCTCCGGACGCCGCTGACCGCGCTGTCGATGCGGCTGGAGGAGATCACCCTCACCGACGACCCGGACACCGTGAAGGAAGAGGCCACCATCGCGCTGGCCCAGGTGGAGCGGCTGACCGACGTCGTGCAGCGGCTGCTGACCAACTCCCGCGACCCGCGCAGCGGCTCCGCGGTCGCCTTCGACCTGGACGAGGTCGTCAAGCAGCAGATCGAGGAGTGGCGGCCGGCCTACCGCAGCGCGGGGCGGGCCATCGTCCGCTCCGGCAAGAAGGGCCTGCGGGCCGTCGGCACCCCGGGCGCGGTCGCCCAGGTGCTGGCCACCCTGATCGAGAACTCCCTGATGCACGGCGACGGCACGGTCGCGCTGCGTACCCGTGTCACCGGCAACCAGGCCGTCGTCGAGGTCACCGACGCCGGGCCCGGGGTGCCGCCGGACCTCGGCTCCCGGGTCTTCGAACGCACCGTCTCCGGCCGCAACTCCACGGGACTGGGACTGGCCGTCGCACGGGACCTGGCGGAGGCGGACGGCGGGCGGCTGGAACTGCTGCAGCAGCATCCGCCGGTCTTCGCGCTGTTCCTGGCCCGGGAGGCCGAGCTCACCGAGGAGTGACGCCCGCGGGCGCTGCGGGCGCCGCGGGCGGGCTACTTGCGGGAGGCGGGCCGCCGTACGTGCGGGGTGCGGTGCGGCGCGTCCGCGTCCTCGGCGAGGAACGACTCGGCCGTCTCTATCGCCTCGCGGGCCGGCAGCGTGCGGAAGACCCAGGTGCGGTAGGACCAGAAGCGGAAGAGCGTGGCGAGCCCGATGCCGAGGAACTTGAAGAAGTTGTTCTGCAGCGGGGTGTCCCAGTGGAAGCCGTACGTCGCGATGTAGAGCAGGCCGTTCTCTATCACCAGGCCGACCGCGCTGAACAACAGGAAGAGCGTCAGCTCCTTCGTACGGCCCTGCTTGTCGCGGTCCCGGTAGGTGAAGTACCGGTAGCCGATGTAGTTGGTGCCGGTCGCCACGACCGTGGCGATGATGCTCGCCCGCACCACGGGCACCTCGGTCAGGTGCCGTACGAGGTTGAAGACCAGGAAGTTGACCACGACGCCGGCGCCCCCGACGGCACCGAACTTCACCACTTCGCGGGTGAGCGCCTCCAGCCTCGACCGCAGTGCGCTCCGTTCACTCATGGTGCTCGTTCAGCTCCCCGTCGTGGGCGGTGTCCGCGGCCGTCAACCTTGGTCCGCACCCTCATGCTAACCACGCCCGCCGGAAGCGCTCAGCCGACCGTGACGCGGAAGTTGAGGGTGCGGGCCCCCGGCTCGTCGGCCGCCCCCGCCGAGCAGCGCCGACAGCGCACCAGACGTAAGTCGGTACGCCCCGGCCGGACCGCCTCGAAGTCGAGGTAGCGGGCCGGGCCGGCGCCGCCGTTCGCCTCGTGGGCGCCGGCGGGCCGCAGTACGGCCGGGTCGGGCCGGGGCGCGGCGACGATCCAGTGGAAGCCGCCGGGGTCGTCGGGGACCGCCACGCTGAAGCGGTCGCCGGCGGACACCGCGATCTCGGTGTCGTCCGGCCCGTAGACCTTCGGCGCGGACAATTGGCTGAAAACGGAGTGCAGGGCGATCAGCAGCGCGGCGATCGCGATGGCGATCACCAGCGTCCTGCCGCCCCGGGATATGTCGCTGTTCTCCATCCGGCCTCCCCTTCGCCGGGCCCGCGCCGGGCACCGGGCACCGCCCCGTACCGGCTGCCCCGGCCCGGGACCAACGACCGGTGGTGATCTTCCACCGGCGATCTTCGAACGTACGAACTCGGAGGATCATCCAAGGCCGGGTCAGGCGGAACGATGGCTTACGGATACCCTGGGGGGCGTGACGTTCCCGGTAGTCGGCATGGTCGGCGGCGGTCAGCTCGCCCGTATGACCCACGAGGCGGGTATCCCCCTCGGCATCAAGTTCAAGCTCCTCAGTGACACCCCGCAGGATTCGGCGGCCCAGGTGGTCAGCGAAGTCGTCATCGGCGACTACCGCGATCTCGACACCCTGCGCGCCTTCGCCCGCGGCTGCGACGTGATCACCTTCGATCACGAGCACGTCCCCACCGAGCATTTGCGGGCCCTGGAGGCCGACGGCATCCCCGTCCGCCCCGGTCCCGACGCGCTGGTGCACGCCCAGGACAAGGGCGTGATGCGGGCGAAGCTGGACGCGATCGGCGCACCGTGTCCGCGCCACCGCATCGTGACGGACCCCGAGGACGTGGCGCGGTTCGCGGAGGAGGGCGACGGGTTTCCCGTGGTCCTCAAGACCGTCCGCGGGGGCTATGACGGCAAGGGCGTCTGGGTCGTGCGATCCTCCAAGGAGGCCGCCGAGCCGTTCCGTGCCGGGGTGCCCGTCCTTGCGGAGGAAAAGGTCGATTTCGCCCGCGAACTCGCGGCCAACATCGTCCGCTCCCCGCACGGCCAGGCCGTCGCCTACCCGGTCGTGGAGTCCATCCAGGTCGACGGCGTCTGCGACACGGTGATCGCCCCGGCGCCCGACCTCGACCCCGAGCTGGCCGGCCAGGCCCAGGAACTCGCGCTGCGGATCGGCCAGGAACTCGGCGTCGTCGGCCACCTGGCCGTCGAGCTCTTCGAGACCGCCGACGGCCGGATCCTCGTCAACGAGCTCGCCATGCGCCCGCACAACTCCGGCCACTGGACCCAGGACGGCGCGATCACCTCGCAGTTCGCCAACCACGTCCGTGCCGTGCTCGACCTCCCGCTCGGCGATCCGCGCCCGCGCGCCCGCTGGACGGTGATGGCCAACGTCCTCGGCGGCGACTACCCCGACATGTATTACGCGTACCTGCATTGCATGGCACGGGACCCGCAGCTGAAGATCCATATGTACGGCAAGGACGTGAAGCCCGG
Organism: Streptomyces endophytica; assembly: GCF_026153355.1. Classification (GTDB taxonomy): domain Bacteria; phylum Actinomycetota; class Actinomycetes; order Streptomycetales; family Streptomycetaceae; genus Streptomyces; species Streptomyces endophytica. The sequence continues at coordinate 2,887,506 of NZ_CP110636.1, forward strand.
CCGTAAGGTCGGGCACGTCAACACCTACGGCGACGACCTGGCGGATGTGCGCGAGCGCGCCGCGCACGCCGCCGGCTACCTGCGAGGAACGATCACCGAATGACTTCCCCTGCAAGCCCCCTGGTCGGCATCGTCATGGGCTCCGACTCGGACTGGCCCGTCATGGAGGCCGCCGCCCAGGCCCTCGCCGAGTTCGAGGTGCCCCACGAGGTCGACGTCGTCTCGGCCCACCGGATGCCCCGCGAGATGATCGCGTACGGCGAGAACGCGGCCGACCGCGGCCTGAAGGTGATCATCGCCGGCGCGGGCGGCGCGGCCCACCTCCCCGGAATGCTCGCCTCGGTCACCCCGCTGCCCGTCATCGGCGTCCCCGTACCGCTCAAGTACCTGGACGGGATGGACTCCCTCCTGTCCATCGTGCAGATGCCGGCCGGTGTGCCGGTCGCCACCGTCTCCGTCGGCGGGGCCCGCAACGCCGGGCTGCTCGCCGCCCGGATGCTCGCCGCGCACGACCCCGAACTCCAGGCCCGGATGCGGGAGTTCCAGCAGGAGCTCAACGAACAGGCCACCGAGAAGGGCCGCCGGCTGCGCAACAAGGTCGCCACCCCCAACGGCTTCGGCTTCGGGGGCGCCAAGTGAGCAGCTCCCGGGAGACCGCCCGGGAGCTGCTCACCCGCTGGCCCGTCGTCGACGGACACAACGACCTGCCGTGGGCACTGCGCGAGCAGGTCCGCTACGACCTCGACCGGCGCGACATCGCCACCGACCAGTCCGCCACCCTGCACACCGACCTGCCGCGGCTGCGGGCCGGCGGGGTCGGCGCGCAGTTCTGGTCGGTCTACGTACGCGCCGACTACGCCGGCGACACCGCGGTCAGCGCCACCCTGGAACAGATCGACGTGGTACGGCAGTTGGTCGCCCGCTACCCCGACGCGCTGCGCCTGGCGCACACCGCCGACGACATCGAGGCGGCCCGCGCCGAGGGCCGGATCGCCTCCCTGATGGGTGCCGAGGGCGGCCACTCCATCAACAACTCGCTCGCCACCCTGCGCACCCTGCACCAGCTGGGCGTGCGCTACATGACGCTCACCCACAACGACACCATCGACTGGGCGGACTCGGCGACCGACGAGCCGCGCCACGACGGCCTGTCCGCCTTCGGCGAGGAGGTCGTCCGGGAGATGAACCGCTGCGGGATGCTGGTCGACCTCTCGCACGTCTCCGCGGACACCATGCGCGACGCCCTGCGGGTCAGCACCGCGCCGGTGATCTTCTCGCACTCCTCCGCGCGGGCCGTCTGCGACCACCCGCGCAACGTCCCCGACGACGTGCTGGCCCAGCTGCCCGCCAACGGCGGCATCGCGATGGCCACCTTCGTGCCGAAGTTCGTGCTGCCCGAGGCGGTGGAATGGACGCGGCGGGCCGACGAGAACATGCGCGCCCACGGCCTGCACCACCTCGACACCACGGAGGAGGGCATGGCGGTGCACCGGGCCTTCGAGGCCGCCAACCCGCGGCCGCGGGCCACCGCGGCGACCGTCGCCGACCACCTCGACCACATGCGCGAGGTCGCCGGCGTCGACCACATCGGCATCGGCGGCGATTTCGACGGCACCGCCTTCACCCCCGACGACCTGGCGGACGTCGCGGGCTACCCGAACCTGATCGCCGAACTGCTGGACCGCAACTGGTCCGAGGCCGACCTGGCCAAGCTGACCTGGAAGAACGCGGTCCGCACGCTGCGCGCCGCGGAGGACGTGGCGCGCGCCGAGCGGCAGCGGCGCGGCCCGTCCCACGCGACGATCGGGCAACTGGACGGCTGACCGCGGCCGTTACTTGAGGCAGAGGCAGAAGGGGTGCCCGGCGGGGTCGAGATAGACCCGGAAGTCGCGCACCCCTTCGTCGTGCTGCACGAGCTTCGCGCCCAGCCCGACGACCTTGCGCTCGGCCTCGTCGATGTCCGCCCGGGCCACGTCGAAGTCCAGGTGCAGCTGCTGCGGCACGTCCTGACCCGGCCACTGCGGCGGCCGGTAGCCGCTCTCCACCCGCTGGAAGGCCAGGGTCCGCCCGTTCGGCCCGGCGACCTCGATCCAGTCGTCGTCCTCGCCGTCCGTCACCCGCCAGCCGAGCATCTGCGCGTAGAACTCCGCGAGCGCGGCGTGGTCGGGACAGTCCAGCACGGTGACACCGAGCGTGATCATGGCGTTACCTCCATGCGCGTTCAACCGGTAACTTCGTTACTGCATGATGGCAGCTATCGGTAACATTGCAAGGTGGCATCCCGAACGGCCCCGGATTCCCTGCTCCTCGTGCAGGACCTGGTGAACACCCTCGACATCGAGACCGGCGCGGACACGCTGAGTGCGGACGGCGGTCCGCGCGCCTTCCTGCGTGACCACGGGTTCCCTGAACTCGCCCTGGACGGCGACGAGTTGACGAGCCTCCAGTGCCTACGAGAGGCGCTGCGCGCGGCCTGCCTGGCCCACACCACGGGCAGCCCGCTCCCCACCCCGGCCGCCCGCACGCTGAACCGGCTGCTGGCCGAGGCCCCCCTGGTGCTGGCCGTGGCCGAAGACGGCCACCCCGCGCTCCGCCCCGCCGACGGCCTCCGGGGCGCCGCCCACCTCACGGCCCACATCGCCGCCGCGATGGCGACCGCGGTCGCCGACGGCACCTGGACCCGCCTCAAGGTCTGCGAGGCCCACGACTGCCGCTGGGCCTTCTACGACCGCAGCCCGGCCGCCCGCGGCCGCTGGTGCACGATGGCGGTCTGCGGGAGCCGGGCGAAGATGCGGACGTACCGCGCGAAGCGGGTGTAGCGGTTTTCCCCACGTACTTGTCTGCGGCGCCGCGGGTGTTGTTCGCCGTTGCGCCTGCGGCGGGCTGGGTTGTGGTGGGTGCGGTGACGGGCCTCCGGGGCCGGTTGTGTGGACTGCTGACGCTTTACGTCCACACAACCGGCCCCTCCGGCCCGTCCCCTCCCGTTGGGGGGAAGTGAAGGACGGTGGGGGTGCACGTAATGCCCACGCACGGGCAGCCAACAGATGAGGCCCGCCCCCAACCAGCTAAGAACTCCCACCTACGGGAGGGGCTGGACCGGAGGACGGAGTCTGGAGGGCCGGCACCGCACCCGACAACACCATGCCCGCCGCCAGGCGCAACGGCGAGACGACCCGCGGCGGGACGGCGAGGTACGTGCGGGGCGCCGCAAAGCGCGCAACGGCGAGCAACAACCGCGGCGGGACGGCCAGCTACGTGGGGAGATTAAGCCCGAGGCCTGCCGAGGGCACGGTAGGTCCAGCCCGCCTTGCGCCAGAGTTGGGGGTCGAGTGCGTTGCGGCCGTCCAGGATGCGGCGTTCGGCGGTGACCTCGGCCAGTGCTGCCGGGTCCAGTTCGCGGAACTCGCGCCACTCCGTCAGGTGCAGCACCACGTCCGCGCCGCGCACCGCCTCCAGCGCGGTGTCCGCGTAGCCCAGCGTCGGGAAGAGCCGGCGGGCGTTCTCCATGCCCTTGGGGTCGTAGACGGTGACCTGGCCGCCCTGGAGGTGGATCTGGCCGGCGACGTTGAGTGCGGGGGAGTCCCGTACGTCGTCGGAGTCCGGCTTGAAGGTCGCGCCGAGGACCGCGACGCGCTTGCCGAGGAAGCCGCCGCCGACCGCGTCCCGGGCCAGCTCGACCATGTGGCCGCGGCGTCGCATGTTGATCGAGTCGATCTCGCGCAGGAAGGTCAGTGCCTGGTCGGCGCCCAGCTCACCGGCGCGGGCCATGAACGCCCGCAGGTCCTTCGGCAGGCAGCCGCCGCCGAAGCCGATGCCGGCCCGCAGGAACTTCTTGCCGATCCGGTCGTCGTGCCCGATCGCCTCGGCGAGCTTCACCACGTCGCCGTCGGCCGCCTCGCAGACCTCGGCCATCGCGTTGATGAAGGAGATCTTCGTCGCCAGGAAGGAGTTGGCGGAGGTCTTCACCAGCTCGGCCGTCGGGTAGTCCATGACGATGAACGGCGAGCCCTCGGCGATCGGCTTGGCGTAGACCTCGCGCAGCAGCTCCTCGGCCTTCTCGCCGGCCACACCGGCGACGATGCGGTCGGGGTGCAGGGTGTCCTGGACCGCGAAGCCCTCGCGCAGGAACTCCGGGTTCCAGGCGAGCTCGGCCGCCCGGCCGGCCGGGGCGGCGGCCGCCAGCCGCTCGGCGAGGCGGGCCGCGCTGCCCACCGGCACCGTCGACTTGCCGACGACCAGCGTGGGCCGGGTCAGATGCGGCGCCAGCGCGTCGAAGGCGCTGTCCACGTAACTCATGTCGCAGGCGTACTCGCCGTGCTTCTGCGGGGTGTTCACGCAGACGAAGTGGACGTCGCCGAACGCGCCGGCCTCCTCGTAGGAGGTGGTGAAGCGCAGCCGCCCGGTGGAGCCCTCGATGCCGGCGACATGGCGGCGCAGCAGCTCCGCGAGGCCCGGCTCGTACATCGGGACCTCGCCGCGCTGCAGCATCTCGATCTTCTCGGGGACCACGTCCAGCCCGAGCACCTCGAAGCCGAGCTCGGCCATGGCTGCGGCGTGGGTGGCGCCGAGGTAGCCGGTGCCGATCACGGTGATCTTGAGGGCCATGGGTGCTCCAGACGCATGCTGACGAAAACGGCCGGACCGAGCATAGTCGCGAGGCGAATGGCCTACTCCAGTCGTGCGGCGGGCAGGACCGTAACTGTCGGCAACCTCACGTATCCGCAGGCCGGGCCCGGCGCCTAGAATCCGGAGAGGTAAAGGGTTACTTAACGGTAGTTAGCGCTGCCGGAGCTCACAGGGGAGTGAGAGTTAGTGGCGGGATCCGCTGATTTCGATCTGTACCGGCCGTCCGAGGAGCACGACATGCTCCGCGAGTCGGTGCGCTCGCTCGCCGAGGCGAAGATCGCGCCGTTCGCCACCGCGGTGGACGAGGAGGCCCGCTTCCCGCAGGAGGCGCTCGACGCGCTGGTCGCCAACGACCTGCACGCCGTCCACGTACCGGAGTCCTACGGCGGTGCCGGGGCCGACGCGCTGGCGACCGTCATCGTGATCGAGGAGGTCGCCCGGGTCTGCGCCTCGTCCTCCCTCATACCGGCCGTCAACAAGCTCGGCTCGCTGCCGGTGATCCTCTCCGGCTCCGAGGAGCTGAAGAAGAAGTACCTGGGCCCGCTCGCGGGCGGCGACGCGATGTTCTCGTACTGCCTGAGCGAGCCGGACGCCGGTTCCGACGCGGCCGGCATGAAGACCAAGGCCGTCCGCGACGGCGATGACTACGTCCTCAACGGCGTCAAGCGCTGGATCACCAACGCCGGCGTCAGCGAGTACTACACGGTGATGGCGGTCACCGACCCGGAGAAGCGCTCCCGCGGCATCTCGGCCTTCGTCGTCGAGAAGGGCGACGAGGGCGTCTCCTTCGGCGCCCCGGAGAAGAAGCTCGGCATCAAGGGCTCCCCGACCCGCGAGGTCTACCTCGACAACGTCCGCATCCCCGCCGACCGCATGATCGGCGAGGAGGGCACCGGCTTCGCCACGGCCATGAAGACCCTGGACCACACCCGCATCACCATCGCGGCCCAGGCGCTCGGCATCGCCCAGGGCGCGCTGGACTACGCCAAGGGCTACGTCCAGGAGCGCAAGCAGTTCGGCAAGCCGATCGGCGACTTCCAGGGCATCCAGTTCATGCTCGCCGACATGGCGATGAAGCTGGAGGCGGCCCGTCAGCTCACCTACGCCGCGGCGGCCCGCTCTGAGCGGATCTCGGCCGGCGGCAAGGGCGAGGACCTGACCTTCTTCGGCGCCGCGGCCAAGTGCTACGCCTCGGACGCCGCCATGGAGATCACCACGGACGCGGTCCAGCTGCTCGGCGGCTACGGCTACACCCGCGACTACCCGCTGGAGCGGATGATGCGGGACGCCAAGATCACCCAGATCTACGAGGGCACCAACCAGGTCCAGCGCATCGTGATGGCGCGCAACCTGCCCCAGTAAGCACCACGGCACACAAGAAGGGGCCCGGACCGCCGTCGCGGTCCGGGCCCCTTCCCGTGGCCGGGTCCCTGCGTCAGTTGCTGCTGACCGTGACCTTCTCGTCGTTGTTCAGCTGCTGGACCAGCTGCTGCAGCTTGGCCTTGTCCCACACCAGGTTGCCGCCGGTGGAGCCGGAGATCGGCATGTTCATCGACTTGCCGTCACCGCTGGTCACGCCCTTCATCGCGAAGAACATCTCGCCCAGGTCCCACAGGCTCATGTCCTTGTCGACGATCAGCGTGTCCAGGCCGGCGCCCATCACCGGGTAGAGCTTGAACGGGTTGAGCACGGTGCTCGGCGTGGCGGTCTGGCTGGCCAGCGACGACAGGAACTTCTGCTGGTTCTTCGTCCGGTCCAGGTCACTGCCGGCGAAGGCGTGCCGGGTGCGGACGAAGGCGAGCGCCTGCTGGCCGTTGAGGGTCTGCTTGCCGGCCGGGAAGTCGGCGCCGGACCACTTGTCCTTGAACGCCTTGGGGATGTCCATCTCCACACCGCCGATGGCGTCCACGATGTTGGCGAAGCCGGCGAAACCGATCTCCACGTAGTGGTCGATGTGCAGGTGGGTGTTGGCCTCGACGGTGCGCACCAGCAGCTCCGGGCCGTCCTCGGCGTAGGCCGCGTTGAGCTTGGTGTGCCGCCCGGTGCCCGGGTACTTCTTGCCGGAGTCCGAGCCGACGAAGGACGGTATCTCGACGTCCGAGTCACGCGGCAACGAGATCAGCGTCGGGCCGTTGCTGCCGTCGTGCAGGATCATCATCGAGTCGGTGCGCTTGCCCTCGGCGGAGCCGGTGTGCAGCTTCTTCTTCTCCTCGGCGGACATGCCCTCGCGGCTGTCCGAGCCGACGATCAGGTAGTTCGTGCCGTCGCCGGTCTCCGGCCGGTCGATGACCTTGCTGAGGTCGACCTGGCGGCGGAGCTTGCCGTCGGCCCAGAAGTACGTGGCGACCGAGGCGACCGCCAGGACGGCGACCAGGGTGATGATCGTCCACTTGATGCGCCGGCCCCAGCGCGGCCGCGGCCGCCCGCCGCCGTAGCCGTCGTCGTAGCGGTCCCCGCCACCGCCGCCGCCTCCGTAGACCTGGCCGGTGTTGTAACCGTCGTACGCGTCGTCGTAGCCCTGGGACTGCTGCGGCGGCACGGTCGCGCCCCTGCGCGGGGACATCGACGGCGGCAGCGGGGGCTCCTGTCGCCGATAGCCGGGTGCCGCGTCACGCCGCACCTGGGGCATGGCACGCGCCCCCTCCGGGTCGGCGCCGCTGCCGCGCCCGTACCCGTTGCCGTTCCGCTCGCCGGACCATCCGTTGGGCCACTCATTCATACCGGGCAGTGTGCACGGCCCAGGGCCCGTCCCATAGGGCGGGTGCGGGATCGGGCCAGGCCTGTTGCAGACCTGATGCAAAGCGACGGCGGCGTTCCGCCGCATATCGCAAGGGCCCGTGACCATTCCGACCTGCACGAACGGAATCTACGATTCCGGAACCTCCCCACGTACCGGTTGCACTTTGTGTCATTCCCCACGTACCTGTCTGCGGCGGCGCGGGTCTTGCTCGCCGTTGCGCGCTTTGCGGCGCCTCCCACGTACCTGTCTTTCCCGCCGCGGGGCTTGCTCGCCGTTGCGCCTGGCGGCGGGCGTGGTGTTGTCGGGTGCGGTGCCGGCCCTCCAGACTTCGTCCTCCGGTCCAGCCCCTCCCGTGAGTGGGAGTTTCTGAGCTGGTTGGGGCGGGCCTGGTCTGTTGCCTGCGCGTATGTGGACGGTTACGTGCGCCCCCACCGTCCTTAACTTTTCCTCTCACGGGAGGGGACGGGCCGGAGGGGCCGGTTGTGTGGACGTAAAGCGTCAGCAGTCCACACAACCGGCCTCGGAGGCCCGTCACCGCACCCAACAACACCTGGCCCGCCGCAGGCGCAACGGCGAGACGACCCGCGGCGCCGCAGACAGGTACGTGCGGGGCGCCGCAAAGCGCAACGGCGAGCAACACCCACGGCGGGACGGCCGAGTACGTGGGAAGCGAAGCCGCTTAGGCTGGGGCGCATGACCGAACCAGTCGACAGCGACCCCGATCGTGAACCGGTGGGCAAGCCCACCTCCGTGTCCCGCATCACGCTCAGCCACATCATGACGGCCGGCGACACGAATCTCCTCGGGTCGGTGCACGGTGGCGTGATCATGAAACTGGTCGACGATGCCGCGGGCGCGGTGGCCGGCCGGCACTCCGGCGGGCCGGCGGTGACCGCCTCCATGGACGAGATGGCCTTCCTGGAGCCGGTCCGGATCGGCGACCTCGTCCACGTCCGCGCCCAGGTCAACTGGACCGGCCGCTCCTCCATGGAGGTCGGCGTACGGGTCCTGGCCGAGCGCTGGAACGAGTCCAGCCCGGCCCAGCAGGTCGGCTCCGCCTACCTCGTCTTCGCCGCCGTCGACGAACACGGCAAGCCGCGCCCGGTGCCGCCGGTGATCCCCGAGACCGAGCGGGACAAGCGCCGCTACCAGGAGGCGCAGATCCGCCGTACGCACCGGCTCGCCCGGCGCCGCGCCATCAAGGAGCTGCGCGAACGGCGCGCCGCGGAAGGCCTCGACGACGCATAGCGGCCACCGCCAGCTGCCCCAGCAGCGCCAGCCCCGCCCCGATCACGGTGCCGGCCGCCGCGCACAGCACGTCGTCGATGTCGGCGATCCGGCCGGCCCGCATCAGCAGCTGTGCCGTCTCGATCACCAGGGACAGCCCGACCCCCAGCAGGAACGCCAGCGCGACCGGGACCCGCGGCACCGCGAACCGCAGCAGCAGCGGCACCGGCACGAACAGCGCCGCGTTGGCGGTCTGCCGCCGTACCAGCATCGCCAGCTCCCCGGGCTCCAGCTGGGCGCCCAGCTCGAACAGCCCCTCACCGGGCCGCCACCACACCGTCGCGTCCCCCGAGCCGATCGGCTGGGCCGGTGCCAGCGTCGCCACCAGGAGCAGCAGCAGCCAGCCGGCCAGCAGCACCCGGGCGGTGGTGCGCGGCGCGGGCCGGCCGGGGACAGCGCGGTCCACAGGGCGAACCCCGTCGCCAGCGCCAGCGCCGCGATCAGGAACAGCGCCACCGTGGTGGGGGTGATGCCCAGCACTACCTGCCACACGAGGTGCACCTTTCCGAGGAGGTCCGTGGCGCCCGCCGGGCGTCAGCCGCAGCTCCACTTGGTGACGTAGACGGTTTCCGCGTGCTCCATGACGCCGCGGATGCACTCGTCCGCGAGCATCTCCACCCGGCCGCTCAGCGTGACCGCGCCGTGCCGGGTCCACCGGGTGCCGAACCAGCCGGGAACGCCGTGATCCGGGTGTTCTTGCGCTGGTAGCCCAGCCGCACCGGGATCTTCCCGAGGCCGGCCGCCGCGCCGTGCCGCCGGTAGGTCGCGGTGTACGTCCCGTCGGACCCCACCGGGCCGCGCAGGCACAGCTGGCCGCGGACCAGGTCGCCGCAGCCGGTCGGGGCGGCGGGTGCCGGCGGTGCCGCGCGGCGGTCGCCGCGACCAGCACAGCGCGGCCGCCGCGACGAACGCGCGGCGGACCCGGCGGCGGGCGTCCGGGCGGTTGGCGGGCGGCGCGGCCGGGGTGCGGCGGGGCGCGGGGACACTCATGCCGGGGCCTCGCTTCGCTCGCTCATGGGCACACCGCCTGGTCGCCGGTGACCGCCGAGACGCGCCCGCCGGCGGCGACGGTTCCTCGGCCCGCACCCGGTGGACCGCCTCGTGGTCCTGTCCGACCGTCACCCGCATCACCGGTCCCTGCCCGGTCACCGCCGCAGCTCGGCGCCCGGCAGCGCGGCGGCCAGCGAGTGGGCCGAGCGGTTCCAGCGCGGGTCGTAGGCGATGACCGTACGGGCCAGCCGGCCGAGCCTGGAGTTGCCCGGGGGGCCGACCGTCGCGAACCCGGTGGCGTGCAGCTCCCGGGCCACCGCCGTGGCCAGCCCGGCCCGGTCGCTGCCGTTGTCGACCTGCACCTGCACCCGGCCCGGCGGCACGTCCACGACCGCGGCGCGCGGCCGGTGCCGGTCCGGGTGCTCCGCGAGCGGCCGGTCCTCGCGGATCGCCTCGAAGAGCTTCGGCGCCCGCACCGGGTCCCACCGCACGGTCGAGCCGACCCCGGCACCGGCTGCGCCACGTCGCCCAGCGGGACGGAGGTGAACTCCGACGACGACGGGGTGAAGCCGCGCATCGCCTGTCCGAGGTCGACCAGGTCGTTCGCCTCGAACCCCGGATCGGCGCGGACGGACGACAGCATCGTGTCGGCGACGTCCTTGAAGCGGATCGGGTTCATCAGCACCCCGGAGGAGGTGATCTTGTGGATCAGGGCGGCCAGGAAGCGCTGCTGGCGCTGCATCCGGCCGAGGTCCGCGGAGCCGTCGATATGGCGCGAGCGCACGTACTGCAGCGCCTGCCCGCCGTTGAGCTGCGCCTTGCCGACCGGCAGGTTCAGCCCGGTGTAGCTGTCGTGCAGCGGCCGTACGGTGCAGATCTCCACCCCGCCGACCGCGTCCACGGTCCGCATGAAGCTGGTGAAGTCGACCTCCAGATAGTGGTCGATGTGCACGCCCGTCATGTGCTCGACGGTCCGCACGGTCAGGTTGGGGCCGCCTTCGGCGTAGGCCGCGTTCAGCTTGATCGGTGTGCGGCGCGGGCCCGGCCGGTGGCCGCGTCCGTATGGGCGGGCACCTCGGCGTAGGAGTCCCGGGGGAGGCTGACGACGCTGGCGCGGTCCCGGTCGGCCGACAGGTGCACCAGCATCAGGGTGTCCGTGCAATGGCACGGCTGGCCGCCCAGGTGGTACTTCTCCTTCTCCTCCTGGGTGAGCTTGTCCCGCCCGTCCGTGCCGACGACCAGGAAGTTCAGCCCGTCGCCGCCCCCGGCCGGTTGCTCATCCCCTGGAACGCGTCCACCCGGCCGATGCCGGTCTCGACGCCGGTGACCATGGCGTGCCCCACCCCGCTCGCCGACAGCAGCAGCAGGGACGTGGCCGCGCCGATCCGCAGCCCCAGCGCGGGCCCGCGGGCGGCGGTGCGCGCCGGAGCGGTCGGCCCGGCGGGCGGAGCGGAACGGCGCGGTCACGGGGGACACCTCCGCGGTACGGACGGAACCGGCGAGAACACGGTAGGCCCATATGATCTGGTGCAAAGCACCACACGCCGGGCATCCGCCGGCCGGCCACCCGGCTGCGTCCGGGCCGGTCCGCCATTCGCGGTAACGTGAGGCGCGATTCTGCAGTCTCCCGGCGGGCGCTGCCGCCCCGGCGGCTCCGTCACGGGCCGTACCCCCGAGGAACCATGCCGCAGCAGCAGCCCCGGCCGTCTCCGTGATCATGCCGGTGCTCAATGAGGAACGTCACCTGCGCAATTCGGTCCGGCACATCCTGGAGCAGGAGTACGCCGGCGAGATGGAGGTGGTGATCGCCCTGGGCCCCTCCGCGGACCGTACCGACGAGATCGCCGCCGAGCTGGTGGCCGAGGACCCCCGGGTGCACACCGTGCCCAACCCGACCGGTCGCACCCCCGCCGCCCTGAACGCCGCGATCAAGGCGTCCCGGCACCCGATCGTGGTCCGGGTGGACGGGCACGGCATGCTCTCCCGCAACTACATCGCCACCGCGGTCCGCCTCCTGGAGGAGACCGGCGCCGCGAACGTCGGCGGGATCATGCACGCCGAGGGCGAGAACGCCTGGGAGGACGCGGTGGCCGCCGCGATGACCTCCCGGATCGGCGTCGGCAACGCCGCCTTCCACACGGGCGGCGAGGCGGGCCCCGCCGAAACCGTCTACCTCGGCGTCTTCCGCCGCGAGGCCCTGGAACAGCAGGGCGGGTACAACGAGGAGTTCATCCGCGCCCAGGACTGGGAGCTGAACTTCCGCATCCGCGAGGCCGGCGGCCAGATCTGGTTCTCGCCCGAGCTGAAGGTCCAGTACCGCCCCCGGCCGAGCATCAAGGCGCTGGCGAAGCAGTACAAGGACTACGGCAAGTGGCGCCACGTCGTGGCCCGCTACCACGCCGGCTCGATCAACCTGCGCTACCTCGCCCCGCCGACCGCGGTCTGCGCGATCGCGGCCGGCCTGGTGGTCGGCGCCGCCGTCACCCCATGGGCCTCGTCGTCCCGGCCGGCTATCTGGCGGCCATCACCGCGGGCTCGCTGCCCGCCGGCAAGGGGCTCTCCCTGAAGGCCCGCGCCCAGATCCCCGTCGCGCTGGCCACCATGCACATGTGCTGGGCTTCGGCTTCCTGACCAGCCCCCGCGCGCTGGCCAGGAAGGTCATCGTCAGCCGCCGCCCGGCCGTCGTCGCCCCGGCGGCGACGCCCACGGACTGACCCCGGCCGACGACACGACGACGAGCGGCCGCCGCCCCACCGGTTCCATCCGGCGGAGCGGCGGCCGCTCGCACGTCGAAGCGCGGGACAGGGCTAGAACGTGTAGTCCGGGTTCACCTGCATGCAGCCCTTGGACTCGCCGTTGAGGGCGTCCGCGCTGGCGGGCGCCTTGTCGGCGGGCTTGTCGTTGCCGGACGTCTTCGGGTAGGCCGTGCCCGCCCGCCAGTCGTTGCCGATCACCAGCTGCAGCCCGCTCACCGAACTCGACTCCCGCACCGCGCTCTTGGGCAGCCCGAGGGCCTTGGCGACGGCCAGCGCATCGCCGCGCCGGTCCGCGCCGTGGTACGTCAGGGTGGTGTCGGCCTGACTGGTGAGCACCGTGGTGGTGGCGGCCGCGGAGTAGCCGAGCCCGGCCAGCTGGTGCTGGATGTCGTTGGCGCGGCCGGAGGCCGGACCGGTCACCGTGCTGTTGGTGCCGTTCTGCACGACAATCTTCAGCTGTTCTTGGGAGTTGACGCCTTCGGGTCGGGCGCCGGCTTCTTCTTGGCGTCCTTGCCGTCGAGCGCGGTGTCGTTGCGCAGCATCGCGAACGTCGCGTCCGCGTCGCCGGCTTGGGCAGGACGTAGCGCTCACCGGGGCCGTACTGCCAGGGCATGGTGATCATCGTGATGCGCTTGGTCGGCACCCGGCTGAGGTCACCGCCCAGGTCGTAGAGCTTCTTGACGGTGTCCAGCCCGTCGTCGACGGTCAGCGCCTGGGTCGCGGCCTCCGCCAGGTCCCGCAGCTGTCCCGGGTCGGACAGCTTGGTGCCCTTCTTCAGCTGGCGGACCATCGAGTTCATGTACATGTGCTGGGCCTTGGCCCGGCCGATGTCGGTGTTGTCCTCGAAGCCGTAGCGGGTGCGCAGCCACTGCAGCGCCTGGACGCCCTTGACGTAGTGGGTGCCCTTGGTGAGCTTCAGGCCGCTGCCGTGGCCCCTGCTGTCGTGCGAGTAGACGTTGCCCGGACGCAGACCGGGACGCCGCCGATGGCGTCCGCCATGTCCACCACGCCGGAGAAGTCGACCATCATGAAGTGGTCGATGTAGACGCCGGTGAGCTCCTGCCAGGTGGAGAGGGTGCAGCCCGGACCGCCGTGCTGGAGCGACTCGTTGATCGGCGCGGTGGTCTGCGGAAAGACCTCGTGGGTCTTCGGGTCGGTGCACTTGGGGATCGTCACCCGGGTGTCCCGCGGGATGGAGACCACCGACATGTTTGCTGCGGTCGGCGGAGACGTGCACCAGCATCTGGACGTCGGCCAGCGGCTTGCGGTCCGCGTCCTGCCGGGCGCCGCCGAGCTCGATGTTCTTCTTGCTGTTCCGGCCGTCGGAGCCGAGCAGCAGGATGTTCAGCGGGCTCTGCCCGAACGCGTTGGGGTCCGGCTTCTTCAGGCCGTTGCCGCCCAGGGACCGCGGGGCCTTGCGGAGGTTGGCGTTGAGGTGCTCGTAGTACCAGTAGCCGGCGCCCGCGGTGCCCGCTATCAGGACGGCGAGGGATATCGCGGTCCAACGGAGGACCTTGCGGCCCTTCTTGCGGCGCGGCCGGCCCCCCTTGCGGGGCCGCCGGCCTCCTCGGGCCCGTCCCCGTCGCCGGGCGGCACCTCGCCGCCCTCCGGCGGCGTCCAGCCTGGCGCGTCCGGCGGCAGCCCCTTGTTCTCGTAGAGGCTGTCGTCCCAGCCCAGTTCCTGTGCTTCCGGCTGCCGTCGCCGGCGTGATCGGTCACCACGCACACTGCTCTGCCGCATTGGGCCCTCCCCCGTTGTCAGTCCGGTTGGTGCTTCCCGGCCGCTGTGCGGGCGGCCGGGTCACGTTCGTTACTTCGCGCAGACGTTCTTGTCGTCTGCGTTGACGTTCTGCACCCCGTCCGGGTTTCGGTCGGCGCCGAGATCGGTGTGCCCGGTGCCTTGAAGTCCTTGCCGAGGATCAGCTTCATCGGCACCCGGTCACCGGCGTCCTGCGCGGACTTCTTCAGCGCGCTCTTGGGCAGGCCCATCCAGTCGGCCAGTGCGGCGGCCTGGTCGGCCTGGTTGGGGGCGTACTCGAGGCGGGTGGCGGCCAGCTTCTGCGGGGCGTTGCCGGCGTTGGTGGAGAGCCGGGCGCCCTTGCTGTTCTGCAGCCAGTCCACGGTCTCCTGGGCCGAGCCGATCGGCCCGCCGCCGTTGGTCACATCGACCCGGACCAGCTCCGGCGGGGCCTTCTTGGCCGATGCGGAGCCCTTCTTGCCCTTGTGCTTCTTCGCCAGCTGGTGGTCGGCCCGGACCATCGCGAACAGCGGGTCCGCCTTCGCCTTGTCCAGGATGACGGTGGCCGGGTCGTTGGGTTGTCCAGCACCGGCACCGTGGCGAAGGTGATCTTGTCGAGGTTGACCCGCTTCAGGTCGTTGCCGAAGTCCAGCAGCTTGCCGGCCGTACCGATGCCGGTGTCGACGGTCAGCGCCTTGGTCGCCGCCTGGCTGACGTCGTAGAGCTTGCCGGGGCTGGAGAACGCGCTCGACTTCAGCTTGCGGATCAGCGAGCTGAGGAACTGCTGCTGCAACTGGATTCGGCTGAGGTCGCTGCCGGTTCCCACGGCGTGCCGGGTGCGGACGAAGGCCAGCGCCTGCTCGCCCTTGACGATGTGCCGGCCGGCCTTCAGGTGCAGGTGCGACTTGGGGTCGTCGATGTCCTTGCCGGCGCAGACCTCGACACCGTCCACCGCTTCGGACAGCTCCTTGACCGCGTTGAAGTTCGCCATCATGAAGTGGTCGACCTTCAGGCCGGTGAGCTTCTGGACGGTGCGCCAGGTGCAGCCGGGGTCCCGGCCCTCCTGGCCCAGGCTGGTGTTGAAGCGCACCTGGTGCTCGCCGCGGATGACCTTCTTCGAGCCGTCCTTCTGCGCCGTCGGGCAGTCCGGGATGTCGGTGATCAGGTCGCGCGGGATGCTCAGCGCGGTGGCGTTGGACCGGTCCTTGGAGATGTGCATCAGGATCGTGGTGTCCGCGTGCCCCACGCTCCCGGCGTCGCCGTAACCGGAGTTGCCCTTGCCGGACCGGGAGTCCGTGCCGATGATCAGCAGGTTCACCGGCCGTCGGACACCGCATCGTTCTCCACGCCGACGTCGACCTTGGAGATGTTCCCGTCCAGCTGCTGGTACAGGTAGTACGCGCCGCCGCAGCCGGCGACAAGGACGAAGCCGACCACGCCGGCCGTCCAGTACAGCGCCTTCTTCTTCCCGGACGCCTTCGGCTTGCGCTTGCGGCGGCTCGCCGGACCCGCCACCGAGGGCGAGCCGGTCGCGGTACGCCCGGCCGCCCGCCGCGCCGCCGCCCGGCCACCGGCCGGACGCCCGTCAGCACCGTCCTCGCCCCGCTCACCGCGGCGCCCGCGCTGCGTCGGCAGCGGGCGGGTGTCGGTGTCGTCCCCGGCACCCGGCCGCCGCGCGGCGCGTCTGGACCCGGGGGCCTTGGGGTTGGAGGGCCGAGCGGGGGCTTGACCGGCCGGGTCAAGCCGCAGCTCGTAATTGCCGGTGTTCGGATCGAACACCCACTGATCGGCGGGATCCACGTTGTCGTCGCCCGCCTGCCCACGGCCTTGCGCGTCCACGGTGCCTTGAGTCCTCCGTCGGTGCCACGCGGCGCCATCCCCTCAAGGCGCTCGGGTAGGTCGATCGTGCAGTGCATGGTCAAAGGTGCATGGTCAAAGGTGCATGGTCATCGGTCCGGCAATGTGCGGACCGGATCGCTCACACTATCCGCCCAGTTCAGCGCCACGCGACGCGCGTGACAAATTCCACTTCCCTACAACTGGGCAATCCGCCCAATCCATTCGAGTCGCCGGGCGTACTTTGCGGCATCTTTATTCGCAGATCCCGCGCTCCGCCGTCGTACCGGGAAAGGTAGGCCCTGAACCCGCCGAAGGCGAGGGTTCGGGGCCCGGCTTGTCGTCCGGCGACCCACCGCCCGGCGCCCCGCCCCCGGACCGCACCGGCCGCTCCGCACCGCCCGGCGCCGGCCGCACGGTCACCCGAAGATCCCTGCCCAGCCGCCCGAAGAGCTGGTCGGCATCCGGTTCCACCAGCTCGTCGCGGTTGGGATCGAGGCGGTACTCCCGGCGCGGCACGGTCAGGAACTGCACCCGCCCGGTCGGAATGCCGCGAGTGCTGCGCACCAATTCGTACAGCCCGCGCAGCGAAGCCAGACCGCCGTCCGTGGTCAGCGAACTCGTCGCGGCATCCAGAACCGGATACAGCCGGGTCGGATTCAGCAGGACACCATTGCTCTGCACTTTCTTCACGAGAGCACCAAGAAATCGTTGTTGGCGCTCCATGCGCTCGGTGTCACTGCCGTCACCCAGGCTCTTGCGGGCCCGTACGTATCCGAGCGCGGCCTCGCCCTGCAGCGTCTGCCGGCCCGCGGGCAGATCGAGGTGCGCCTCGACGTCCCGGACCGGCCGGGGAAGGCAGACCTCGACCCCGCCCACCGCGTCCACCATCCGCTTGAAGCCCACGAAATCGATGATCATGTAGTGGTCGATCCGGATCCGGGTCAGCTTCTCCACCGTCCGGATCGTGCAGGCCGCCCCGCCGTACGCGAACGCCGAGTTGAACTGGGTCGTCTGCGGACCGGTCTCCCGCCCGTCGGCCCCCTTGCAGTGCGGCACCTCCACCACCAGGTCCCGCGGGATGCTCACCGCGGTGGCGCTCCTGCGGTCCGCCGCCAGATGCAGCAGCATCGTGGTGTCCGACCGCTGGCCGCTGCTCCGGCCGTACGCGCTGTTGCCGCCAGTGCGGCTGTCGGACCCGATCAGCAGCAGGTTCTGCGCGTTCGGCGGGCCCGCCGGCGGCCGCTCCGACTCCCACTTGCGCAGCTCGGCCTCGACGTCGTTGTCGGTGTGGATGTTGCCGTTGAGCTTGGCGTACAGCGCCCCGCCGGCACCCGCCCCGGCCAGCAGCACCCCGACCGCCCCGAACACCAGCCGGCGCCGCCAGCGCCCGTCCGGCGGGGTGCGCCGCGGCCCCGGCCCCCTGCCCGGGCGCTCGGCCCAGCCGGTGAACCTGGGGGCTCGGGGGTCTCGGTCACCTGTGCGTCCATCCTCACGGAGTCGGCGTAGCGCCCGTGCGGGCCCCGCGTCACGACGGACGGACGGAACCCGCGCCGGGTCGTACGTATCTCACGAGCATGAACGGAAACCGGCGCCCGGGCCTGCGCTGGGCCCCCACGGTCCGCCGGACGGGGAGCGCCTCCGGGGAACCCCCGCGACAGGCGCTATCCGGCCGCCCGCGGCGCCCGGAACGTGATCTTCTCGCTGGTCTCCCGGGCCGCCTCGGCCGCCGCGTCGAGCGCGCCGAGGTGCCGGCAGAGCACCACCGAGCCACCGACCGCCAGCGGCCCGTACAGCCCGTACGACAGGCCCTCCCAGGTGTCGTACGGCAGCCCCGACAGCACCCGGGGCGCCGCGGGCAGCCCGGCCGCGGCCGCATCGGCCCGCGCCCGGTCCACGACCTGCGCGCCGGTCAGCTCCTCCCCGGCCACCACCAGCGCCGCCGCAGCCGCCTCCACCGGCACGAACGGCACGAACCGGTCGCCCTGCCCCGGCACCTCCACGGCGTAGTCGGCGAACCCCTCCGGCGGCTGCGGGAAACGCCCGCCCAGCGGACGCAGCGCCAGCGCCACCCGCTCCCCGGAACAGGCCCGCGCCTCCGCCAGCCGGTCCGGACCGGCCACCACCAGATCCGCGGCCGCCGGATCTCCGCCGACCTCCGCCACCACGCCCACCGACGCACAGGCCAGCAACCAGACGGCGGTCTGCCAGTGGGCCGGCAGCAGCAGCGCGAGCCGGTCACCGGGCTCGGCGGCCAGATCGCCCTGCAGGTAGTTGGCGGTCTTGGCCACCCAATTGGCGAAGGTCGCGACGGACAGTTCCACGCGCTCGCCGGTGGCGTCGTCGTAGAAGGTCACCAGCGGGCGGGCCGGGTCCGCGGCGAGCGCGGAACCCAGCAGGTCGGCGGGGTGCGATCGATGGCGTTCATCGCGGCAAGGGTACGCGCGGCGGCCGCTGACGGTGGGTCGGGCCCGGCCGGCCCGGGCCACCGGATCGGCCGATGCCCCGTCAGGTCACCGTTGGCGCGTTGCCGCCGCCCGTGTTCACGATGCTGTCCATGCGCCCCTTCCTCGCGAGCTGCCTCGGCGCGGCGTGCACCGCCGCCCTCGCCCTGCCCTTCGCGCCGGACGCCGGTGCCGCCGGCCGGCCACCCGGCCCTGCCGCGGCGCGCACCGCCGACCTCCCGGGCAGCACCCAGTCCCTGCCGGTCACGGCCCTCGGCACCGGCGCGCCCCGCCCCACCGACCGCGACACCCCACCGCCCCGGTGCCCCGCACCCTCGGCCTGCCGGCCCGCAGCGTACGGCCGTTCTCCCTGCTCGGCGTCGTCTGGGAGGACGCCGGCGCCGCACTCCACGGCCGGGTCCAGGTCCGCACCCGCGCCACCCGCACCGGCGCCTGGTCCGGCTGGCAGGACGTCCAGACCCACAACGACGACGCCCCCGACCTCGACGCCGCCGAACGCCACGGCAGCGACGTCCGCGGCAGCACCGCGCCCCTGTGGGTCGGCGACTCCGACGCCGTGCAACTGCGCATCACCCCGCAGACCCGCAACCGCGCACCGGTCGCCGTCCCGCGCGGACTGCGCCTCGAACTCGTCGACCCCGGCAGCGCCCCGCCCGCCCGGCGCAGCGTCCAGGGCCCGCCGGCCCCCCTCGGCCCCGACGCCACCGCGGCCTCCGTCGCCAACGCCGCCCTCGCCCCGCTCGGCGCCACCGAGATCCCGGCCCTCGACCGCGCCGCCTCCCAGGCCGACATCGCCGCGGCCGGCGGCGGCCGGCCCGCCGGCCCGACCTACGTCGGACCGCGCCCCCGCATCGTCACCCGGGCCGGCTGGGGCGCCAACGAGAAGCTGCGCGAGAAGTCGTTCCTCTACACCCACGCGGTGCGCGCCGCCTTCGTCCACCACAGCGGCTCCGGCAACAACTACACCTGCGCCCAGGCCCCCAAGCTGATCCGCGCCATGTACCGCTTCCACGTCAAGAGCAACCACTGGCGGGACATCGGCTACAACTTCCTCATCGACAAGTGTGGAACGGTCTACGAGGCCGCGCCGGCGGCGTCGCCAAGCCCGTCATGGGCGCCCACACCCTCGGCTTCAACAACGACTCCACCGGCATCGCCGTCCTCGGCACCTTCACCGACACCGAACCGCCCAAGGCCGCCCTCGCCGCGGTCGCCCACCTGACGGCCTGGAAGCTCGGCCTGTCCAACGCCGATCCGCGCGCCACCGCACAGATGGTCTCCAGCGGCGGCAACCGCTATCCCAAGGGAACCAAGGTCGGCCTGCACGTCATCTCCGGCCACGCGACGGCTTCACCACCGACTGCCCCGGCAACCACCTCTACAACAAACTCGCCGCCACCCGGCTCGCCGCCGCGCAACTCCAGGGGCGCTGAACGGGATACCGGCAGGGGGCACTCCCGGGGACGGGAGACGGCCGCCGGCCGGAGGACGAGGAGGAAGGGGCCTTCCGGGTCGTCCCGGGCACCACTGAACCGTTCCTGCGGCAGACACGTCTTAGCGACCACGACTTGGGATGACGGCGTCCGCCCGCGGCCGGAACCCGCCCCTCCGCCGGGGCCGGCCGGGGGCCCGTCTGCCTACACTGGTCCGCCGACCGGCCGACCCCAGCAGGAAGCAGAGACGACAGGTGACAGAAGCGATCCTCCTGGTCGGCGGCAAGGGCACCCGGCTGCGGCCGCTGACGGTGCACACGCCCAAGCCCATGGTCCCGGCGGCCGGCGTGCCGTTCCTGACCCACCAGCTGGCCCGCGCCCGGGCCGCCGGCGTCGAGCACATCGTCCTGGCCACCTCCTACCTCGCCGAGGTCTTCGAGCCGTACTTCGGCGACGGCTCGGCGCTCGGGCTGCACCTGGAGTACGTCACCGAGCGGGAACCGCTGGGCACCGGCGGCGCCATCCGCAACGTCGCCGAACGGCTGCACTCCGCACCCGGCGACCCGGTCCTGATCTTCAACGGCGACATCCTCACCGGCCTGGACATCAAGGCCCTGGTCGACACCCACCGCACCTCCGGCGCCGACGTCTCCCTGCACCTCACCCGCGTCGAGGACCCGCGCGCCTTCGGTCTCGTCCCCACCGACGGCACCGGGCGGGTCACCGCCTTCCTGGAGAAGCCGCAGACGCCCGAGGAGATCGTCACCGACCAGATCAACGCCGGCGCCTACGTCTTCAACCGGTCGGTCATCGACACCATCCCGGCCGGCCGCCCGGTCTCCGTCGAACGCGAGACCTTCCCCGGGCTGCTCGCCGACGGCGCGCACCTCCAGGGCATGGTCGACTCCACGTACTGGCTGGACCTCGGCACCCCGCAGGCCTTCGTCCGCGGCTCCGCCGACCTGGTCCTGGGCCGCGCCCCGTCCCCGGCGGTGCCCGGCCGCCGCGGCGACCGCCTCGTCCTGGAGACGGCCGAGGTCGCCCCGGACGCCAAGCTCACCGGCGGTACGGTCGTCGGCCCGCGCACCGTCATCGGCGCCGGCGCCGAGCTCGACGGCAGCGCCGTCCTGGAGGGTGCGGTCGTCGAACCCGGCGCCGTGATCCGCGACTCCCTGATCGGCGCGGGTGCCCGCATCGGCGCCCGTACGGTGCTCGACGGCGCGGTCATCGGCGACGGCGCCCGCATCGGCGCCGACAACGAACTCCGCGACGGCATCCGCATCTGGTGCGACGCGGAGATCCCGGCCGGTCGGTGCGCTTCTCGTCGGACCAGTAGCGGGGCCGGCCCGGTGGCCGGAATGCCGGGAATACCGCCCCCACCCGGCCTGTTGAGGCCCCGCAGGGGGCCTTCGCGTCCCCTACGGGATCCGTTCGCCCCACACCTAAGGGCCCGCGCCCCCGGCGTCCCGCTCCCCGCCCGCTGTCACCCCCATCGCCTACTCTGGCCGCATGCCCGCCCGCACCTGGGTCCCCTCCGGCCCGTACGACCTGCACCGCACCCTGGGGGTGCTGCAGCGCGGCCCGGGCGACCCGGCCTTCGCGGTGCGAGGCGGGGAGATCTGGCGCGCCTGCCGCACGCCCCAGGGACCCGGCACGCTGTGCGTCGCGGCCCGCCCGGCCGACGGCGAGGTGGTGGCCGAGGCCTGGGGCCCCGGCGCCGAGTGGCTGCTCGACCGGCTGCCGCAGCTGCTGGGGAGGACGACGACCCGGCGCAGCTGACCGCCCGGCACCGCATCGTCCATGAAGCGCGCCGCCGCCACCCCGGCGTCCGGCTCGCCCGCACCGGCCTGGTCCTGGAATCGCTGATCCCGTCGATCCTGGAGCAGAAGGTCACCAGCGACGAGGCGTACCGCGCCTGGCGCCTGCTGCTCCAGCGGCACGGCGAGCCCGCGCCCGGCCCCTGGGAGCGGCTGCGGGTGATGCCCGATCCGCGCGGCTGGGCGCTGATCCCCTCCTGGGAGTGGCACCGCGCCGGCGTGGACGCCAAGCGCTCCACCGCGATCCTGCGCGCCGTACGCGTGGCCCGCCGGATGGAGGAGGCCGCGCGGATGGACCTGTCCGACGCCACCCGCCGGCTGACGGCGATCCCCGGCATCGGCCCGTGGACCGCCGCCGAGACGCTCCAGCGCGCCCTGGGCGCCCCGGACGCGATCACGGTCGGCGATCTGCACCTCCCGAAGATCATCGGCTACGCCCTCACCGGCCGCCGCGGCACGACCGACGCGGAGATGCTCGAACTCCTCGCGCCGTACGCCGGGCAGCGGCACCGCGCCGCCCGGCTGATCCTGCTCTCCGGGATCACCCCGCCGCGGCGCGCCCCCCGGTTCCCGGTCGGCGATATCGCCCGCCTCTGAGCCCGGCGGGGTCCGGTCAGGGGCCGCCTCAGCGCACGACCACGAAGTCGTCCGCGCTCCGTGCCGCCCGCGCCCGCGGCGCCTCGGCCGGACGCCCGATGGCCACCGCCCCCATCGGCTCCCAGTCGCCGGGCAGGCCCAGGACCTCCCGTACGACGTCCCGGCAGAACATCGTCGAGGAGATCCAGGCCGACCCCAGCCGCTCGCCCGCCAGCGCCACCAGGAAGTTCTGGATCCCCGCCCCGTGGGCGACGACGAACATCTCCCGCTCCGCCGCGTTGCGCCGCGCGTCCGGATAGCTGTGCGCGCCGTCCAGCACCATGCACGGCACCGCCAGATACGGCGCGTTCCGCAGCACGTCGCCGCGCCGCACCCGTTTGGCGATGGACTCCTCCGACTTGCCGTCGCCGCGCAGGTCCGCGATCCAGGCGTCCCGCATCGCGTCCAGCAGCCGCGCCCGCGCCTCGGCGGACTCCAGCAGGACGAACCGCCAGGGTGTGGTGTGGTGCGGCGCCGGTGCGGTGACCGCCGCGGCCACCGCGCGCCGCACCGCCCCCGGGTCCACCGGGTCGTCCGTGAAGGCCCGCACCGTACGTCGCAGCGTCACCGCCTCCCGTACCGCCTCGGAGGTGCCCAGCCGGAACATGTCGTCCGCGGCGCCGCGCAGCATCGCCCGCGCCCCGTCACCGGTCTCCTCGACGACGTGCCCCAGCCCGCGCACCACCGCGACCGGCAGCCCGGCCGCCTTGCCCTTCACCAGGTCGCCCGCCGCCGCGAGTTCGTCGGCGGTGGCCACCACGGTCGCGCTGAGCGGATTGCCGTACGCGTCCGTGCCGCCGCGCAGATCGTCCAGCACCCGCACCCCGGCCGCCCCGATGGCGACGTCGGTCAGACCGCTGCGCCAGGGCCGCCCGGAGGTGTCGCTGATGACGACGCCGACGTCCACGCCGAGTTCGGTGCGCAGCCCGGCCCGCAGGGCGCGCGCCGAGGCGTCCGGGTCCTCCGGCAGCAACAGGACCGTGCCCGCGGGGGTTGGAGGCGTCGACGCCGGCCGCGGCCATCACCAGGCCCTGCCGGTTCTCGACGATCCGCAGCGTGCCCCGGCGGGCGACCAGCCGCACGGTCTCCCGGTCGATCGCCGCCTCGCGGTCGGTGGCCTCGACGATCCGCCCCTCGGCCTTGCTGACGATCTTCGACGTCACCAACAGCACGTCGCCGTCGGCGAGTTGGGGCGTGCCGTCGGCGGTCGCCGCGGCCGCGATCAGCTTCACCAGGTCGTCGCCGGGCCGCACCTCGCCGATGCCCAGCAGCGCCCAGACCCGGTACGCCGGCACGTCGGCGTCGCCGGTCACGCCCGGACCTCCTCGGCCAGCGCCAGCGCCTCGCGCGCCATCGCGGCCGTGGCGTCCAGGTCGGTCATCATCAGCGGTACGGCCCGGCAGCGGATCCCGGCCGCCTCGACCTCGGCCACCGCGCCGGCGTCGACGGAGTCGACCAGCCAGCCGTCCAGCAGCCCGGAACCGTAGTGCCGGGCGACCGCCGCCGCGGTGGACTCCACGCCGACCGCCGCCAGCACCTTGTCCGCCATGCCGCGCACCGGCGCGTCCCCGACGATCGGCGAGAGCCCGATCACCGGCACCCCGGCGTCCGCGATCGCCTCGCGGATCCCGGGCACGGCGAGGATGGTGCCGACGCTGACGACGGGGTTGGACGGCGGGAAGAGGATGACGTCGGCTTCCCCGAGGGCCTCCAGGACCCCGGGCGCGGGCTTGGCCTGCTCGGCGCCCACCGGGACGACGGCCCGCGCGTCCACGGAGGCGCGCAGCCGCACCCAGTACTCCTGGAAGTGCACGGCCCGCTGCTCGCCGTCCTCCTCGATCGCGACGTGGGTCTCGATCCGGTCGTCGGACATCGGCAGCAGCCGCACGCCGGGCTGCCAGCGCGCGCAGAGCGCCTCGGTGACGGCGCTGAGCGGGAAGCCGGCGGCCAGCATCTGGGTCCGCACGATGTGGGTGGCGAAGTCCCGGTCGCCGAGGCCGAACCACTCGGGGCCGACGCCGTAGGCGGCCAGTTCCTCCTTGACCCGGAAGGTCTCGTCGGCGCGGCCCCAGCCCTGCTCCTCGTTGATGCCGCCACCGAGCGTGTACATCACGGTGTCGAGGTCGGGACACACCTTCAGGCCGAACAGGTGGATGTCGTCACCGGTGTTGCCGATGACGGTGATGTCCGCGTCCGGAGCCGCTGCCTTCAGTCCCCGCAGAAAGCGGGCGCCGCCGATACCGCCGGCCAGAACCACGATTCGCATAACGACAGTGTGTCAGCCGAAGGCTGACTCGATGAGGGGCGGTGGTCGGGTGACGGGTGGGCAGTGTGTCAGCCGAAGGCTGACTCGATGAGGGGCGGTGGTCGGGCGACGGGTGGGCAGTGTGTCAGCCGAAGGCCGGCTCGATGAGGGGCGGGCGGCCCGGGCTCAGGACGGGGTGGTCTCCCGTGTCGCCGTGGAGCAGTGGGGCGCGTCGTGCATGGGCATTTCGGTCAGACCGGGGAAGTAGACGTGCAGGCTGACCGCGGGCGTCAGGGAGTCGTTGACGACCTCGTGGACGTAGCCGGGGGCGAAGACCTTCTGGGTGCCGGCGGCGAGGGCGCGCGGTCCGGCGGGGCCGTGTTCGGTCAACTCGCCTTCCAGGACGGTCAGTACGCCGGAGGACCGCCCGTGGTCGTGCCGTCCGCTGCCCTGGCCGGGGAGCCAGCTCAGCAGCCACACCTCGTAGCCGGGGCCGGTGCGCAGCCGGTGGTACCAGCGCGTGGTGGCGTCGTAGCGGACGAGCGGGGCCCAGGCGGCGCGGTCCGCGGCGATGGCGCGGGCGAGCCCGACGAAGCCGGCGACGGTGTCCGGGTGCGCGGGGACGGGCGGCAGGAGGTGGGGATGGCGAGCGGGTCGCCGGCGATCTGGACGTCGCTGTTCATCGGTTTCGAGTTCCTCGGCGGAAGAGCTGGGGGGACCTCCCCGTCGTAGCCGGGGGGAGGGTGCGGCCGGCGCGGGCGGTCCCTGTGGGGTGCGCGGCGCGGGCGGGAAATGCGGGGCGCTGCGGGGTGGTGCGAGCGGAGAAGCTGGAGCTCAGTGGCATCAACAGCTGGAACAGCGACAGCGAGCCTGCGCAGCGCAGAGTGACCCGTAGGCACGGGTCAGTCGGGGCGCGGCAGTCACTGGCATGGGGTCAAGGAGACCGGGTTCCCGGCGCAATGTCAACCGGATGTCGGGTTTGCCGCGAATCTTTCACCGCATCCGGTTACTCCGGCCGGAGAAAGGTTTGTGCAGTCCTGGACGCGGAGACATCGACCGGCAACCGCTGCTCCAAACGCCGTTGCGGTCCCGTGATCCGTCTGTGATCTTCCCCGCTTCGGCGCGCGGGGTGCAACGCGAACGCCGCCTGATCACGTCTCCATGGATGACACGGACGTGCCGGGGGGCGCGCCCGGGGAAGTGTCCTGGTTTTTACTGATTTGAACACTTTCCGCATCCGCTTGGTTCCGCCGAGTGAATAAGAGGCTCAATAGCAGATCTCGGCTTGACTGGCCCGGATCACCACACTTGTAATTTCACTCGTGTCGTTCAGCCGAAATCGATCACGGCTTGATCACGGGGACGTAAAGACAGACGAGGGGCGCACATGACCGAGCTGTTCCAGGAATTGCTGGTCGAGGAGGCGGACGAGGAGCTCGGCTGGCAGGAGCGCGCACTGTGCGCCCAGACCGATCCCGAGTCCTTCTTCCCGGAGAAGGGTGGCTCCACCCGCGAGGCGAAAAAGGTCTGTCTCGCCTGTGAAGTCCGGTCCGAGTGCCTCGAATACGCCCTCGCCAACGACGAGCGCTTCGGTATCTGGGGCGGTCTGTCGGAGCGCGAGCGGCGCCGGCTCAAGAAGGCCGCCGTCTGACCGTGACGAGTCAGCCACCCCTGCCCAGGGCGCGCGGTCTCTCGGACCCCGCCGCCGCACCGCCCCAACTCCCCATATCCCCCTATAGCGAACACTCCGCCTCCAGCGCACCGGGCGCCGGAGGCGGACTGCTGTGTACGGGCCCGGTCGGGGCACCGGCGCGAACCATTAGTGTGGGGCCCCGTCCGAGATGCGCCGCCGCCCACCGGGGCGCGCGCGTCGCCTCGTAGTCCGTCGCAGTGTCTTCCGGGGGCGGGGCCTCAAGCGGCTTCGCCGTGGGCCTTCGAACTCCCGGGTCCGGAGGGCCCGTACCTCGATGTCCGTGCACAGCCAGTCGGCGGCGCAGGCCGCCTCATATGCAGCCGCCACGCCAGAGTTCCCGCGGCACGTCGTCACCGCCGTGATCGTCTCCCATGACGGCGCCCGCTGGCTGCCCGACGCGCTCACCGGCCTCCTCGGCCAGGAACGCCCGGTGCAGAACGCCATCGGCGCCGACACCGGCAGTGCGGACCACTCCGCGCAGCTGCTCGGCGAATCCCTCGGCGACGAACGCGTACTGCACCTCGCCCGCCGCTCCGGATTCGGCACCGCCGTCGACGAGGCGGTCCGCACCGCCCCCGTGCTCGGCCCGGACGACCTGCCGTACCTGCGCCGCCCCAGCGGCTGGGACCCGGTCAGCCGCACCTGGCGCGACGAGGCCTACGACATGCCGGAACTGCCGCACGGCGAACCGGTCCAGTGGCTGTGGCTGCTGCACGACGACTGCGCGCCCGAGCCGGACGCCCTCGCCGAACTGCTGCGGGTCGCCGACGCCAGCCCTCGGCCGTCATCGTCGGCCCCAAGCTTCGCAGCTGGTACGACCGCCGCCAGCTGCTCGAAGCCGGCGTCAGCATCGCCCGCAGCGGCCGCCGTTGGACCGGCCTGGACCGCCGCGAACAGGACCAGGGCCAGCACGACCAGGTCCGCCCGGTGCTGTCGGTCTCCACCGCCGGCATGCTCATCCGCCGCGACGTCTACGAGCAGTTGGGCGGCTTCGACCGCCGGCTGCCCCTGATGCGCGACGACGTCGACCTGTGCTGGCGCGCCCAGGCCGCCGGCCACCAGGTCCTCGTCGCCCCGGACGCGGTCCTCCGGCACGCCGAGGCCGCCGCCCGCGAACGCCGCCCCATCGACTGCGTCGGCCGCTCCGTCGCCAACCCGCACCGCGTCGACAAGGCCGGCGCCGTCTACACCCTGCTCACCAACACCCGCGGCGCCCTCCTCCCGTACGTCCTGCTGCGGCTGCTGCTCGGCACCCTCCTGCGGGTCCTCGCCTACCTCGTCGGCAAGGTCCCCGGCCAGGCCCTCGACGAACTCGCCGGCCTCTTCGGCACCCTGCTGCGGCCCGGCAAGATCCTCGCCGCCCGCAAACGCAGAGGCCGCCCCGCGGTCGAGGCGAGCGAGCTGCGGCCGCTCTTCCCGCCGCCCGGCGCGACCGTCCGGGCCACCGTCGAGCAGATCGCCGGCAACCTCTCCGGCCGGGCCGCCCCGGACGTGGCCTCGGCCGGCCGGCACGGCGCCGTCGAATCCGGGCCCGGCGGCGACGACGCCGACTTCCTGGAGATCGAGCAGTTCGCCCGGCTCAAGCGGATCGCCCGCAAACCGGCCCCGGTCCTCTTCCTCGTCCTGCTGGTCGTCTCGCTGATCGCCTGCCGCGGACTGCTCGGCTCCGGCGCCCTCAGCGGCGGCGCACTGCTGCCCGCCCCCGGCAGCGTCTCCGACCTGTGGTCGGCGTACCTCGACAGCTGGCACGCGGTCGGCACCGGCGACGGCGCCGCCGCACCGCCCTACCTCGCCGTCGTCGCCCTGGTCTCCAGCGCCTTCCTCGGCTCCACCGGCTTCACGCTGACCCTGCTGCTGGTCTGCTCCGTCCCGCTGGCCGGCCTCACCGCCTACTTCGCCTCCCGCCCACTGGTCGCCTCCCGGCTGCTGCGGGCCTGGGGCAGCATCGCCTACGCCTTCCTGCCCGCCGCGGCCGGCGCACTGGCCGGCGGCCGGCTCGGCACCGCCGTCCTCGCGATCGTGCTGCCCCTCATGGCACGCGCCGCGATCGCCGCGAGCGGACTCCGGCTCCCCCTCGGCACCCGCCCCAGCTGGCGCGCCACCTGGGCGTACGCCCTGCTGATCACCTTCACCGCGGCCTTCACCCCCGTGGTCTGGCCGATGGCCGTGCTCCTCGGCGTCGGCCTGCTGGTGCTGCGGCTCCTTGACGGCAGCCGGGACCAGATCGTCAGCTACGGGCTGCGGTTCCTGGCCGTGGTCCTCGCCCCGCTCGTCGTGCTCGCCCCCTGGTCGCTGTCCCTGCTGACCCACCCGTCCCGCTTCTTCCAGGAAGCCGGCCTCGACTACGGCACCGGCTCCGCCTCCGTCCTCGACCTCATCGGGCTCAGCCCCGGCGGCCCCAAGGCCACCGGCGGGCTGCTGCTCCTCGGCATCGTGCTCGCCGCGCTCGCCGCGACCCTGCGCGACGCCCGCCAGCTCGCCATCCGCACCGCCTGGGCCGTCGCCCTCACCGGCCTGCTCTTCGCCGCGCTCGGCAACGGCTCCGGCTGGACCGGCCCCGCCGTCCTCGTCTACGGCCTGGCCCTGCTCTGCGCCGCCGCGCTCGGCGCCGAGGGCATCCGCACCCGCATGGCCAGCCTCGGCTTCGGCTGGAAGCAGCCGGTCGCCGTGCTGATCGCCCTGGCGTCCGTGCTCGCCCCGCTCTACGCCGCGGTCAGCTGGATGATCAGCGGCGCGGCCGGCCCGCTCCAACGGCGCGGCCCCGACCAGGTCCCGGCGTTCGTTGCCGAGGAGTCCGGCAGCGCCGACCGGCCCCGCACCCTCGTCCTCGACGGCACGCCCGGCCACGTCTCCTACACCCTCGTCCGCGGCTCCGGCGCCCGCCTCGGCGACGCCGACCTGGCCGCCGAGGCCGGCGAGGACAAGCGGTTCGGCAGCATCGTCGCCCACCTCGTCGCCGGCTCCGGCGCCGACCAGACCAACCAGCTCGGCGGCTACGCGGTCCGCTACGTCCTGGTCCGCAGCGGCGCCCCGCGCGAGATGGGCCGCGTCCTGGACGCCACCCCGGGCCTGACCCGGCTCAGCCAGGAGGACGGCAGCGCCCTGTGGCGCGTCGACCGCCGGGTCTCCCGGGTCTCGATCGTCCCGCCCCAGGCCCAGGACGGCACCACCGCCGGCGAGGCCGCCGCGCCCACGGCCGTCGCCGCCGGGCCCGTCGAGGCGCACACCAAGCTGCCCGCCGGACCCGCCGGCCGGGTGCTGCGCCTGGCCGACTCCGCCGACGCGGGCTGGCAGGCCACCCTCGACGGCACCCCGCTCAAGCCCGTCACCGTCGACGGCTGGGCCCAGGGCTTCACCCTGCCCTCCAACGGCGGCCGGCTCGACCTCACCCACGAGAACCCGCTCGGCCACACCCTCTGGCTGTGGGCCCAGGGCCTGCTCGCCGTCGTCCTGGTCGTCCTCGCCCTGCCCGGCCGCCGCCGCGAGATCGACGACGACCTGCCCGAGGACACCGCCGCCGCCCAGGCCGCCGCGGCCACCGGCGACGGCCGCCGCGCCCGCCGGCTGCGCGCCCAGGCCGAGGCCGAGGCCGAAGCCGCCGGCACCCCCGACCCGGCCGGCCCCGGCATCCCGGACGCCCGCACCGGCGAGGAGCCGCCCGCCCCGGCCACCGACCCGGCGGCCCCCCAGGACCCCGCCGCGACCGCCGACCCGTACGCGGCCGTACCGCAGCAGCCCTCCTACGAGGACTGGGCGGCCGCCCCCGGCCAGCACGCGGCCGAGCAGCAGCCCTACGACCCGTACCAGGGCACGCAGTACGGCGGCCAGTACCCGCAGGCGGACCCGTACCAGCCCACCGGCACCTACCCCGGCGACCCCTACCAGGCCGGCGCCTACGACCCGTACGGCTACGCCCAGCAGCCGTACCCGGACGGCACGCCGCAGCCCCAGCAACAGCCCTACGACGACGGCACCGTGTACCCGGGGTACTCCGGGCCCCCCGGCTCCTACCCCGAGCCGCGCCGTGACGGGAGCGACCAGCAGTGAAGCGCACCATGACGTCCCTGATCGGCGCGGCCGCCGCGCTGGCCGCGGTCACCGGCATCGCCGCCGTCGCGGCCCCCGGCGGCACCCCGAAGACCCCTGGCGGCGCCACCCGGCTGCCCGTCCAGCGCTCCGCGCTGCTCTGCCCCCCGCCCACCTCCTCGGAGGTCGGCGAGACCACCTACACCGCCTTCGCGCCCCAGGGCGCCGCGGCCGGCGCCGACACCAAGAAGGGCACCGCGCAGCTGCTGCCCGCCGGGACCGTGAAGGCCGCCGGCGCCGGCGACGGCAAGAAGGACGGCAAGAAGAAGGGCGGCACGTCCAAGACCGCGGACACCGGCCGGACCGCCGTCCCGCCCACCGACACCAAGCCCGTCGTCCCCCTCCGGCAGGCCGGCAAGCCGGTCACCACGTCCACCGACCGGGCCGACGCCCCCGCGCTCGTCGGCGCGGCCGACGGCACCCTCGCCCCCGGCTGGACCGTCCAGCAGACCACCACCGTCGCGGCCGGCGCCGGCCGCGGTCTGCTCGGGCTGAGCTGCCCCACCCCCGACACCACGTTCTGGTTCCCCGGCGTCAGCACCGCCGCCGACCGCCAGGACTACGTCCACCTCACCAACCCCGACAACACCCCCGCCGTCGTCGACCTCGAACTCCACGGCAAGGACGGCTCGTTGGGCGGCTCGGCCGGCGAGGACATCACCGTCCCCCCGCACACCACCGTCCCCGTCCTGCTCTCCACCCTCACCACCCGCCCGGCCACCAACGCCACCCTCCACGTCCTCGCCCGCGAGGGCCGGATCGGCGCCGCCGTCCAGGCCACCGACAGCAAGCTCGGCAGCGACTGGCTGCCGCCCGCCGCCGACCCCGCCCCGAGCGTGGTCCTCCCCGGCATCCCCAAGGACGCCACCTCCGTCCGGCTGGTCGCCCTCGCCCCCGGAGAGGCCGACGCCGACCTGAAGGTGCAACTCGCCACCCCCACCGGCCTGATCACCCCGGCCGGACTGGAGACGCTGCACCTCAAGAGCGGCATGACCACCGCGGTGGACCTCAAGGACGTCACCAAGGGCGAGGCCGGCTCCCTGGTGCTCACCCCCACCGACCCCGGCGCCAAGGCCCCGTCTCGGCGGCCCTGCGGGTCACCCGCGGCAAGGGCGGCAACCAGGAGATGGCCTTCATCCCGGCCACCCGCCCGGTGGAGAAGCGGGCCACCGCCGCCGACAACGGCGCCAAGGGCAGCACCCTGTCGCTGGTCGCCACTGACAAGGGCAAGGACGCCAAGGTGAAGGTCACCGCCTCCGCGGGCAGCGAGGGCGGCACCCCGGTCACCAAGACGTACACGGTCAAGGGCGGCACCACCCTCGACATCGACCCGCCCCGCCCCCAGGGCCTCAAGGGCAGCTACGCCCTCACCGTGGAGCCCGAGTCCGGCAGCGGCCCCGTCTACGCGGCCCGGATGCTCGCCCGCCCCAGGGCGGCGTGCCCGCCTTCACCGTCCAGCCGCTGCCCGACGACCGCGGCTCGGTCGTGGTCCCCACCGCCGGCCAGGACCTCTCCCTGCTCACCGACTGACGCGCGGGCCCCGCGCTACGGTCTCACTCCTGCCCGTAGCGCGGGTCCACCGACTCCGGAGCCAGCCCCAGCAGATCGGCGACCTGCTCGACGACCACCTCGTGCACCAGCAGCGCCCGCTCGTCCCGGCTCTTCGTACGGATCTCCACCGGCCGCCGGTAGATCACGATCCGGTCGCGATGTCCGCCCGCCGCCGGCAGCACCCGCCCCAGCGGCACGCTCTCCTCGTCGACCGCCCCCTCCCCGCCGTCCGGCCCAAAGCCGGGCACCTCGACCACGAGGAAGTCGACCTGGGCCAGCTGCGGCCAGCGCCGCTCCAGCCGGTCCCGCGAGTCGTAGACGAGATCCACGAAGGCGTCCGCGCGGGTCACCGACAGCGGCACCTGAGGCGGCGCGATCGGGCCGCGCATGCCGCGGCCGTGACGGTCGCGGCGGCGGAGCCGCGGCTCCGCCGGTCGGGGAGGTACGGGCCTGTCCATCAGCATCGAGCGTAGCCGTCACGGACCGCCGGAATCCGCAGACCGCCACAAGACGCGGCATGTCGCAGGCTGACCGGACCGGTCCGGATCGGTTTCGTTTCCCTCCCCACATCAGATCGCGGAACTCCCGCCGAATGGCCGGAAATGCACTAACTCATGAGGGTATTCCCTCCCGCGCACCGACCGCCCCGCCCCACCCGCCCCAGGACGGGCCGAGCGGGTGCAGGTCAGACGCATCGGACGAAGCGGGACGACACGGTTGGGTGAGCCGGGGGAGAGTCGTCGCGGCCCGCTCAAGAGTGCGGTACCGTCCAACGTCGTGAGCCCTGTACGTCGCTGTTCGCGCACTGCGTGCGGCCGCCCCGCCGTCGCAACGCTGACGTACGTCTATGCGGACTCGACCGCCGTGCTCGGACCGCTCGCCACCTACGCCGAACCGCACTGCTACGACCTGTGCGCCGAGCACTCCGAGCGGCTGACCGCGCCCCGCGGCTGGGAGGTCGTCCGCCTCGCCATCGACTCCGGCCCGGCCCGCCCCAGCGGCGACGACCTCGAAGCCCTGGCGAACGCGGTCCGCGAGGCCGCCCGCCCCCAGGAACGCGAACGCGCGGCCGGCGCGGACGCCCCACCCGGCGACCGCGCCCCCATGGAGGTGGCCCGCCGAGGCCACCTCCGCGTACTCCGGTCCCCGGAGCCTTGATCGCGTCCTCCCACGTACTTGGCCGTCCCGCCGCGGTTGTTGCTCGCTGTTGCGCTTTGCGGCGCCCCGCACGTACCCGTCTCTCCCGCCGCGGTTGTTGTTCGCCGTTGCGCCTGGCGGCGGGCGTTGTGTGTCGGGTGCGGTGCCGGCCCTCCAGACTTCGTCCTCCGGTCCAGCCCCTCCCGTGGTGGGGAGTTTCTCGTGGGGCGGGCCTGGTCTGTTGCCTGCGGGCACGTGGGCATCACATACGCCCCCACCGGCCTCAACTTCCCTTCCCACGGGAGGGGACGGGCCGGAGGGGCCGGTTGTGTGGACGTAAAGCGTCAGCAGTCCACACGACCGGCCCCGGAGGCCCGTCACCGCACCCAACACAACCCAGCCCGCCGCAGGCGCAACGGCGAACAACACCCGCGGCGGGACAGACGGGTACGTGGGAGGCACCGCAATGCGCAGCCGAAAAGCGGATAGGTTGGGAGGTCCCGAACACACCCCAGGAGGACCGCCCGTGACCGACCTGTCGCACATCGTCAAGGCATACGACGTACGCGGTGTCGTCCCCACCCAGTGGGACGAACCGCTCTCCGAGCTGTTCGGCGCGGCCTTCGTCGAGGTCACCGGCGCGGACGCGATCGTGATCGGACACGATATGCGGCCCTCCTCGCCGGGCCTGGCCGGGGCCTTCGCGCGCGGTGCCGCGGCCCGCGGCGCCGACGTCACCCTGATCGGGCTGTGCTCCACCGACGAGCTGTACTTCGCCAGCGGCTCCCTCGGCCTGCCCGGCGCCATGTTCACCGCCTCGCACAACCCCGCCCAGTACAACGGCATCAAGATGTGCCGGGCCGGCGCCGCCCCGGTCGGCCAGGACACCGGCCTCGCCGACATCCGCGCCCTGGTCGAGCGCTGGTCCGACGAGGGCGCCCCCGAGCCGGCCGCCACCCCCGGCACCATCGGCGAACGCGATGTGCTCGCCGACTACGGCACCCACCTGCGCAGCCTGGTCGACCTCACCGCGATCCGCCCCCTGAAGGTCGTCGTGGACGCCGGCAACGGCATGGGCGGCCACACCGTCCCCACCGTCTTCGCCGGGCTGCCGCTCGAACTCGACGCCCTGTACTTCGAGTTGGACGGCTCCTTCCCCAACCACGAGGCCAACCCGCTCGACCCGAAGAACATCGTCGACCTCCAGGCCCGGGTCCGCGAGACCGGCGCCGACCTCGGCATCGCCTTCGACGGCGACGCCGACCGCTGCTTCGTCGTCGACGAGAACGGCGACCCGGTCTCCCCGTCCGCGATCACCGCCCTGGTCGCCGCCCGCGAGCTGGCCAAGCACCCCGGCTCCACCGTCATCCACAACTGCATCACCTCCTGGTCCGTCCCCGAGGTCGTCAGGGAGCACGGCGGCACCCCGGTCCGCACCCGCGTCGGGCACTCGTTCATCAAGGAGGAGATGGCCAAGACCGGCGCCGTCTTCGGCGGCGAGCACTCCGCGCACTACTACTTCCGCGACTTCTGGAACGCCGACACCGGCATGCTCGCCGCCCTGCACGTCCTCGCCGCCCTCGGCGGCCAGGACCGCCCGCTGTCGCAGCTGGTCGCCGAGTACGACCGCTACGCCGCCTCCGGCGAGATCAACAGCACCGTCGACGACCAGGCCGGCCGGCTCGCCGCGATCAAGGCCGCCTACCAGGGCCGCGAGGGCATCACCCTCGACGAACTGGACGGCCTGACCGTCACCGCCGACGACTGGTGGTTCAACGTCCGGCCCTCCAACACCGAGCCGCTGCTGCGCCTGAACGCCGAGGCCCGCGACGCCGACACCGTCGCCCGGGTCCGCGACGAGGCCCTGGCGATCATCCGCGGCTGACCCTCCCACGGGCGGGGCACCCGCCCCGCCCGTCCCGCCACACCCCGCCGAGCAGGCCGCGCCCGCCCCACCGGCGGTACGCTGGCCACGCCGCAACCACCCGAAGGAGCAGCGCCCATGCCGGTCGAAGCCAGCTTGATCCAGATCCTCGCCTGCCCGGCGTGCCACGCCCCCCTGGAGGACCGGACCGGCACCGACCCGGCCGAGCTGATCTGCACCTCCGGCGACTGCGGCCTCGCGTACCCCGTCCGGGACGGCATCCCCGTACTCCTCGTCGACGAAGCACGCCGCCCCGCCTGACCCGGGCCCGCCGGGCCCGCGGGTCCGGCACCGCCCGGCACAACCCGCCCGCACCGGCGATCGGAGGCCGCGCCCACCATGCTCGACGAGTCCCTCCTCGACACCCCTGACGCACTGGCTGGCGCCGACCGCTTCGGCCTGCTGCGCGGCGTCGCCGAAGCCGGCGCCCGGGCCCGCACCGCCGCCCGGAGCGCCGCCGAATCCGGCATCCCCGAGCTGACCCCCGACGGACGGCCGCGCGCCGTCCTCGTCGCCGGCCCCGGACCCGCCGCGGCCGGCGTCGCCGACCTGCTGCGCGCCCTCAGCGGCGGCAGCTGCCCGGTCAGCCTCATCCAGCCCACCGGCGTCGCCCCGCTGCCCGGCGCGCTGCGCTGGACGCTGCCCGGCTGGGCCGGCCCGCTCGACCTGCTGCTCCTCGCCGGCCCGGACGCCGCCGACCCTGGCCTCGCCGAACTCGTCGAACAGGCCTACCGCCGCGGCTGCGCCGTCGTCGCCGTCACCCCCGCCGGCGGCCCGCTCGCCGACGCCGTCATCCAGGCCCGCGGCCTCGCCGTCCCGCTCGCCACCACCGCCTACGACGCCGAGTTCGACGTCGAGGGCGCCCCGCCGGCCGCCCCCGGCACCCTCTGGTCCGTCCTCATCCCGATGCTCTCGCTCGCCGACCGGATCGGCCTGATCAGCGCCCCGCAGGACGCCCTCGGCAAACTCGCCGACCGCCTCGACCACCTCGCCGAACGCTGCGGCCCGGCCATCCCCACGTACTCCAACCCCGGCAAGGCCCTCGCCGCCCACCTCGCCGACGCGCTCCCGCTCATCTGGACCGAAGGAACCGTCGCGCACGCCGTCGGCCGGCACTTCGCCACCGAACTCGCCGGCCTCGCCGGCCGCCCCGCCCTCGCCGCCGAACTCCCCGAGGCCCTCACCACCCACCGCACCCTGCTCGCCGGCGCCCTCGCCCCCGGCACCGACCCGGACGACTTCTTCCGCGACCGCGTCGAACAGCCCACGGCGACCACCCTGCACGCCCGCGTCGTGCTGCTGCGGGACCAGGAACCCGGCACGCTGTCCGCCACCCGCGCCGCCCAGACCCTCGCCGAGGAACGCGACACCGCCCTCACCGAACTCCAGCCCGGCCCCGGCAGCGAGCTGGAGATGGCCGCGGAACTACTCGCCATCGCGGATTTCGGTGCCGTTTACCTGGCGCTCGCCGGCACCGAGTGATCATTGGCGGCCGGCCCGCACGCCCGGGCCGGCCGGCCCGCACCCGTGGGCCCGCGAGCCGCACCCCGCGCGCCCGCCCGCCGCCCCGTACGACGTCAGGAAGCAGCACCCCATGGACCGCCTCGCCAACACCGTGCGCCCCTACGCCTGGGGCTCCGCCACCGCCATCCCGGAGCTCCTCGGCACCGCACCCACCGGCGAACCCCAGGCCGAGATGTGGATGGGCGCCCACCCCGGCGCCCCCTCCCGCCTCGACCGCGGCACCGGCCCCCGCTCCCTCGCCGAGATCATCGACGCCGACCCCGAGGCCGAACTCGGCCCCGGCGCCGTCCGCGCCTTCGGCCCCCGGCTGCCCTTCCTGCTCAAGCTGCTCGCCGCCGGCTCACCGCTCTCCCTCCAGGTCCACCCCGACCTGGCCCAGGCCCGCGAGGGCTTCGCCGACGAGGAGCGGCGCGGCGTGCCGCTCGACGCCCCGCACCGCAACTACAAGGACGCCAACCACAAGCCCGAGCTGATCTGCGCCCTCACCCCCTTCGAGGGCCTGTGCGGCTTCCGGCACCCGGCACAGACCGCCGACCTCCTCGAAGACCTCGGCGTCGACGACCTCACGCCGTACGTCGACATCCTGCGCGCCAGCCCCGAGGCGGACGCACTGCGCGAGGTCCTCACCGCCGTCCTCAGCGCCGAGCACCACGCCATCTCCGACACCGTCGAGCGCACCGCCGTCGCCGCCGGCCAACTCGCGGCCAAGGGCGGTCCGCACGCCGACGCCTACGCCGCCTACGCCGGCCTCGCCCACCACTACCCCGGCGACCCCGGCGTGCTCGCCGCCATGCTCCTCAACCACGTCCGGCTCCAGCCCGGCGAGGCCCTCTTCCTCGGCGCCGGCATCCCGCACGCCTACATCAGCGGCCTCGGCGTCGAGCTGATGGCCAACTCCGACAACGTGCTGCGCTGCGGGCTGACCCCCAAGCACGTCGACGTCCCCGAACTCCTGCGGGTGGTCCGCTTCGAAGCCGGCGACGCGGGCGTCCTCCGCCCCGAGGACATCGGCGGCGAGGAGGTCTACGACACCCCCGTCGACGAGTTCCGGCTCTCCCGCTTCGTCCTCGCCCCCGGCGCCGCCCCGCACCCGCTCGCCTCCGCGACCCCGCAGATCCTGCTGTGCACGGCGGGCACGGTCCGGCTCCACGCCGACCGGGACGGGCAACCGGCCGAGGGACCGGCCGAACTGGCCCTGGCCCGGGCGAGTCCGCCTTCGTACCGGCCGGCGAGCGGATCACGCTCAGCGGGGAGGGCACGCTCTTCCGGGCGACGGTGGTGGCGTAGGGCCGGGGCGCGGCCCCGGCGGCACGCCTCCATGGTGGCGCAGCGCGACCGGGACCGCACGGGGAGTCCGCCCTGGGACCGCACGGGAGTCCGTCCGCCAGGTGGCCTCCCCGCATCCGCCGGACGCCGGGCTGCAACAATGACCGCCGCACAGCATTAAAGGGGCGGTAAAGCGGCGAGCCCCGTCGACGGAAGGGACATGCGGCACTCATGAGCGCATCAGGCGGACAAAGGCGATCGTTGCGGCGCTGGGCGCCAACCTGGCGATCGCCGCAGCGAAGTTCGTGGCCTTCGCCTTCAGCGGCTCGTCCTCGATGCTGGCCGAAGGCGTGCACTCCATCGCGGACTCCGGCAACCAGGGCCTGCTGCTGCTCGGCGGTAAGAAGGCCCAGCGCGCGGCCACCGAGGAACACCCCTTCGGCTACGGCCGCGAGCGCTACATCTACGGCTTCCTGGTCTCCATCGTCCTGTTCACCATCGGTGGCGTCTTCGCCCTCTACGAGGGCTACGAGAAGGTCCACAACCCCCACCCGCTGGAGGGCTGGTACTGGCCGATCGGTGTCCTGGTCTTCGCCGTGATCGCCGAGGGCTTCTCGTTCCGCACGGCCATCAAGGAGTCCAACGAGCTGCGCGGCAGGCAGACCTGGACCCAGTTCGTACGCCGCGCCAAGGCCCCCGAGCTGCCCGTCGTGCTGCTGGAGGACTTCGGCGCCCTGGTCGCCTGGTGCTCGCCCTGGGCGGCGTCGGCCTCACCCTCCTCACCGGCAACGGCATCTGGGACGGCATCGGCACCATGTGCATCGGCACGCTGCTGGTGCTGATCGCGCTCGTCCTGGCCGCCGAGACCAAGTCGCTGCTGCTCGGCGAGGCGGCCGGCCCCGAGCAGGTCGCCAAGATCCGCGCCGCGGTCGCCGACGGCGACGTCGTCACCCGCGTCATCCACATGCGCACGCTCCACCTCGGCCCCGAGGAACTGCTCGTCGCCGCCAAGATCGCGGTCCGGCACGACGACACCGCGACCCAGATCGCCGACGCCATCAACGCCGCCGAGGCCCGCATCCGCGAGGCCGTCCCGATCGCCCGCGTCATCTACCTCGAACCGGACATCTACGACGAGACGACCGCCGCCAAGGGCCCCGACCCGGCCAAGACCCCGGGCGGCCACTGAACCGCAGGCACTGCCTGACACCTGATCACGGGCGGGCCCCCGCACTCCCCTGAAGTGGAGCGCGGGGGCCCACTCATCTGCACTGCCCCCTCTGCGGGAATACCTCCCCGTTGCCGCCGCGTTGACGGTCCCGAGGGGGCCCTCGCACCCCCTACGGGATCCGTTCGCCCCCGCCCTACGGGACCTCCCCAGCCCCGACCTCCGGATCCCCTACTGGATCTCCCGGCCGTTACTGGACCTCCCGGCCCTTACTGGATCTCCCCGAGAACGCCCAGCAGCGCCTCCGCATCCGCCGCCTCCTGCAGCCGCGCCCGGAAGTCCGCGTCCATCAGCTTCCGCGACAGCAGCGCCAGGATCCGCAGATGCTCTTCCCCGGCCGCCGCCTCCGGCACCGCGATCAGGAAGACCAGCCGGGCCAGCGTGCCGTCCAGCGAACCCCAGTCGATCCCCTCCGCGGACCGCGCGAACCCGACGACCGGCGCGCTCACCGCGTCCGTCTTGGCATGCGGAATGGCGATCTCCTCACCGAGCCCGGTGGTGCCCTGCGCCTCCCGCGCCAGCGCCACCCGCACCAGCTCGGCCACGTCCGTCACCCGGCCGGTGCCCGCCACCAGTTCCGCCATCTCGCGGATCGCCGCTTCCTTGTCGCCGGCGGCGAGCTCCGTCTTGACGGTTTCCGCGGTGAGATACCCCGAGAGCACCTCAACGGGGACGTCACCCGGGTCAGCGGGAACGTCACCCGGGACGCTGGCAGCCGACTCAGCAGCCCCAACAGCCGCCGCAGCCGACTCAGCAGCCCCAACAGCCGCCGCAGCCGCAGCCGCAGCCGACTCGGCGGCCTCAGCACGCCCCCCAGCAGTCTCAGCAGTCACCCCAGCTCCAGCAGCAGAAGAAGCCACCCCCGCCCCGCCGACCGGAACCGCCCCGCCGACCGGAACCGCCCCGCCAACCGCGACCGGCTCGACCACCCCAGCGATCTCGCCCACCACAGCCACCTCACCCACAACCTCTGACGCAGCGCCCACAGCACCTGACGCAGCGCCCCCAACACCAGACGCAGCGCCCGCCGCGACAGCCGCCCCGCCCTTCCGCCGCTCCGAAAGATCCACCAGCGTCACCGTCGTCAGAGCCGTGACCACCGCCCCGATCACCACGGCGAGGAAGAACGCCGGCACCCCGCCGACCGCCCCCAGCACCGCCACGATCGGCCCGCCGTGCGGCACCGCGTCCGTCACCCCGGTCATCCCCGCGACCGCACCGGCCACCGCGCCACCGAGCATGTTCGCCGGAATGACCTGGGCGGGCCGGGCCGCAGCGAACGGAATCGCACCCTCCGAAATCCCGAAGAGGCCCATGAACAGCGCCGCCATACCCGTCTCGCGCTCCTGCTCGGAGTACAGCCGACGGCGGACCAGCGTGGCCAGCCCCTGCCCCAGCGGCATGACCGGAATCGCCGCGGCACACATGCCCATCACCGTCTGGTTACCGGACGCGATCAGCCCCGCGCCGAACAGGAACGCGGTCTTGTTGACCGGACCACCCATGTCGAACGCGATCATCAGCCCGAGGATCGCGCCGAGCAGGATCGCGCTCGACCCGGTCATCCCGCCGAGCCACCCCGTGAGGTGCGTGAACACCCAGGCGACCGGCTTGCCGATCACGTAGATGAAGAACAGCCCGAGCGCCGTGGTCGCCACGATCGGGATCACGATGATCGGCATGATCGGCTGGACGAACTTCGGGACCCTGACCTTCTTGATCCACTGCACCAGATAGCCGGCCAGGAATCCGGTGACGATCGCGCCGATGAACCCCGCGCCCGTCTTGGAGTCGTACAGCGCGCCCGTATTGGCGATCCAGCCGCCGATCATGCCCGGCACCAGCGCCGGCCGGTCGCCGATCGCGTAGGCGATGTAGCCGGACAGGATCGGCACCATCAGCGTGAAGCCGATGACCCCGACGTCATTGACGTGCTTCCAGAACGAGCCGTCGGGGATCACCAGACCGCCGTCCGCCTGCGGATGCCCGCCCAGCGCCAGCGATATCGCGATCAGCAGCCCACCGACCACCACGAACGGGATCATGTAGCTGACCCCGTTCATCAGCGCCTTGTACGTGACGCTGCGTTCCTTGCCGCCGCTTCCGGACGCCGTCGCCGCCGCGGCCGCCGCACGGCCGCCGGAACCGGCGTCACCGCCGTCCCGACCCCCGTACACCGGCGCGCTCCGCACCCGCTCGATCAGCTGCTCGGGGTGGTGGATGCCCTCGGCGACCCCGACCGCCAGCACCCTCTTGCCGGCGAACCGGCCGCGGTCGACGTCCTTGTCCGCCGCGATGATGATCCCGTCCGCGTCTCTGACATCGTTGTCAGACAGTACGTTCTCAGCCCCGATGGAACCCTGCGTCTCCACCTTGATCTGATGGCCGAGCGACCGGGCCGCCCGGGTCAGTTTCTCGGCGGCCATATACGTGTGGGCGATCCCGGTCGGGCAGGCCGTCACTGCGAGCAGCTTCAGCCCCTGCCCGTCCGTCCCCGCGCCCTCGGGGGATCAGCTGGACTCGTGGTCACGTGGTTCTCCTCACGAACATGCGCGGTCGTGCAGACGTTCTGGCTCTCGCGCTCCAGGCATCCTGCATGACGACCCCGCCTCCGCACAGCCCTCCCGCCACACCTTCCGTTCCCCCTCGCGCGCCGTCGCACCGACCGTTCCGCACCCCTCGCCACCCTTTGCGCACACGCCTCTTGGCCCCTCGCCGGCTCTCCGCCTCCGGCGCCACGTACCGCCCGGATCCGCCCCGCGACCTGTGCCCTCCCGCCCCACGCCGCCCCTCTGCGGCACCCGGACCACCCGCCGGTCGGCCGCCCCGTCCTGGCCGGGACCGCACGGAACCGGCCCTTCCGGCCCCCTCCGGGCTGGGGTTCACTGGGCCGATCGGTGTAGATTCGTGACCAGTGCCAGACGTCGCTGCTGATGGCGGTCGGTCGGCCCGCCCCGCGGACCGGCCGAGGGAGAGAGGGCCTCCGACGGACTGCGCTGCGGCCAGGGGACAGGTGTGTCCGGAGAGGCGACTCGGCCTCTGCGTACGCTCCTTCCGTCAGCTACCGCTGGCAAACCCCAGCCCGCGCCGCAGACTGCCCAGCCCGAAACCACGCGACGCTTCGAGGAGCAGCCCGCATGACGACAGCAGCCACCGGCCAGGACTTCAAGGTCGCCGACCTGTCCCTCGCCGCCTTCGGCCGCAAGGAGATCACCCTCGCCGAGCACGAGATGCCCGGTCTGATGGCGATCCGCAAGGAGTACGCCGCCGCGCAGCCGCTGGCCGGCGCCCGTGTCACCGGCTCGCTGCACATGACCGTGCAGACCGCCGTCCTGATCGAGACCCTGGTCGCCCTCGGCGCCGAGGTCCGCTGGGCGTCCTGCAACATCTTCTCCACCCAGGACCACGCCGCCGCGGCCATCGCCGTCGGCCCCAACGGCACCCCGGACAACCCCCAGGGCGTCCCGGTCTTCGCCTGGAAGGGCGAGACCCTCGACGAGTACTGGTGGTGCACGGAGCAGGCGCTGACCTGGCCGAACTCGCCCACCGGCGGCCCGAACATGATCCTGGACGACGGCGGCGACGCCACCCTCCTCGTCCACAAGGGCGTCGAGTACGAGAAGGCCGGCAAGGTCCCCGCCGTCGAGACCGCCGAGAGCGACGAGCACCGCGCCATCCTGGAGCTGCTCACCCGCACCCTCGCCGAGAACGCGCAGAAGTGGACCAAGCTGGCCTCGGAGATCCGCGGTGTCACCGAGGAGACCACCACCGGCGTGCACCGTCTCTAC
Organism: Streptomyces endophytica; assembly: GCF_026153355.1. Lineage (GTDB taxonomy): Bacteria > Actinomycetota > Actinomycetes > Streptomycetales > Streptomycetaceae > Streptomyces > Streptomyces endophytica. The sequence goes on from NZ_CP110636.1 coordinate 2,930,271, forward strand.
GAGATGCAGCGCGACGGCGAGCTCCTCTTCCCCGCGATCAACGTGAACGACGCCGTCACCAAGTCGAAGTTCGACAACAAGTACGGCTGCCGGCACTCCCTCATCGACGGCATCAACCGCGCCACCGACGTCCTGATCGGCGGCAAGACCGCCGTCGTCTGCGGCTACGGCGACGTCGGCAAGGGCTGCGCCGAGTCCCTGCGCGGCCAGGGCGCCCGCGTCATCATCACCGAGATCGACCCGATCTGCGCCCTGCAGGCCGCCATGGACGGCTACCAGGTCACCACCCTCGAAGAGGTCGTCGAGACCGCCGACATCTTCGTCACCACGACCGGCAACAAGGACATCATCCTGGCGTCCGACATGGCGCGGATGAAGCACCAGGCGATCGTCGGCAACATCGGCCACTTCGACAACGAGATCGACATGGCCGGCCTGGCGCAGCTCCCCGGCATCGTCAAGGACGAGGTCAAGCCGCAGGTCCACACCTGGACCCACCCCGACGGCAAGGTCCTGATCGTGCTGTCCGAGGGCCGCCTGCTGAACCTGGGCAACGCCACCGGCCACCCGTCCTTCGTGATGTCCAACTCCTTCGCGGACCAGACGCTGGCCCAGATCGAGCTGTTCACCAAGCCGGAGGAGTACCCGACCGACGTCTACGTGCTGCCCAAGCACCTGGACGAGAAGGTCGCCCGTCTCCACCTCGACGCCCTGGGCGTCAAGCTCACCGAGCTCCGCCCGGACCAGGCCGCCTACATCGGCGTCTCCGTCGAGGGCCCGTACAAGCCCGACCACTACCGCTACTGATACCGAGCACCACGCTCCAGCAGCCGGTTGACCAGGCCCTCGCCCTTCACGGCGGGGGCCTGGCCCGTACCGGCCCCGCACCGCACCGCCCCCGACGCACCGAACCGTCGCCGCTCGAAGGACTGCACCCCTCATGCCCCGCGGCCGCTACTCCCTCCACGATCCGCACGATCACACCCCCCTCGGTGAAGAACACTTCCACTGCGCCACCGGCCCCTCCGGCTGGCGCTACGTCTCCCAGATCACCGACCCCTCCGGCGACCACATCGGCTCCGTCGACCTCACCCTCGACGACCTGGGCCGCCCCATCCGGCTCGAACTCCACGCCTCCGCCTGGCAGGTCCGCGGCGCCGCCCTGGACGGCGTCACCTGGGTACGCACCGACCCCACCGGCACCCACGCCACCGAAGGCAACGCCCGCGCCCACGCCTTCACCGGCGCGTCCCCCGCCTTCCTCATCGCCACCGCCCGGCTGCTGCGCCCGGCCCTCGGCGCCGGCGCCGTCCGCGCCCGCCTCGTCGCCTTCACACCCCCCGTCCTCGCGCCCCGCACCCTCGATCAGTCCTGGGCCCTGCTCAACAGCACACCACACGCCACTGACAACGCCCCGCTCATCGCGGACGAGTACCAGGTCAACGACCTGGAGACCGGCGAACAGCACACCGTCCACCTCACCGGCGACGTGGTCCTCTCCGCCCCCGGCATCGAACTCGAATCCCTCGAATCCCCGCCGTCCACCTTCACCTGAGCCGGCCTGAGCCGGCCTGAGCCGGCCGCCGCCCCGCCCTCACATCGGCGGCGCGAACCCCGTACGGGGCGGCCGCGACTCAGACGGGGCAGCCGGCCCGGGAGCCCCCGGCGCCGAGGGAGCCGAAGAAGGAGCGGGACCGGAAGCCGGCGGCGAGGCCGGCAGCGAGGGCGACGACCAGGAAGCCCCCGGCGCAGCCCCAGCCGGAACTCCCGAAGGCTCAAACGGTGAGGCGTAGGCCCCATGACTCGCCGGCGCCGTCCCGAACGCCCGCCGCGACTCCCGCCCCTGCCGCTCCCCGGTGACCGCCGCCAGGTACGCCGCCGGATGCACCCCCGCCGGCACCGGCACTCCGGTGAACCCCCGGAGATCCTCCGCCAGCCGCCCCGCCATCGCCGCCCCGACCTGCGCGTCCAGCTGCCCCATTCGTGCCAGGTACTGCCGGAGGGTCAGCCACCACGCGTCCGGCACCCGCGACAGATCCAGCGCCCCGAGCTCCGCCACCAGCCACGGAGGAGGCGGCGGCAGCGCCGCCCCCACCTCGGCCGCCGGCATCCGCTCCCGTATCACCAGCGTCCCGGCGAACACGTCCCCCACCCGGCGCCCCCGCGCTGACACCAGCGAGGCGATCGCCGCCACCACCCCCATGGTCAGCACGATCTCGATGGCCCCCATGGCACCCCGCACCAGCGCGTGCCGGAACCGGATCGGCCCGCCGTCCTCCCGTACGACCCGCAGCCCGCAGATCACCTTGCCCAGCGACCGCCCGTGGCTCAGCGTCTCGATCACGATCGGAATCCCGACCTGCACCAACAGGAACGCCGCCACCGACACGGCAGCCACCGCCGCGCTGTCCATCGACGACGTCGCGCTGACCAGCAGCATCGACACCGCGATGTACACGCTCCAGCCCACGGCCACATCGACGGCGATCGCCAGCCCCCGGCTCGGCAGCCTCGCCGGCCGCAGCCCCAGCACCACCGCTTCACCCGTGACGAGCTCACTCACGCCGCGCCCACTCCCTCTCGCTCCCCGAAACCCCGCCCGCACCACGCCGGGCCCGGCCAGTCTGCCAAGCTGACTGCGCACTCACCCACCACGGCGCTACGAGGAGCGAACCCCGTATGGACCTCGATGTCTTCATCGCGGCACACCGCGCCGAATGGGACCGCCTCGACGCCCTCCTGCACCGCAAGCGCCGCCTCACCGGCACCGAGGCCGACGAACTGGTCGCCCTCTACCAACGCACCACCACCCACCTCTCCCTCCTCCTCTCCAGCGCCCCCGACCCCGCACTGACCACCCGCCTGACCTCCCTGGTGGCCCGCGCCCGCAGTACGGTCACCGGCGCCCGCAAGGCGTCCTGGCGGGACACCGCGCGCTTCTTCACCACCGCCTTTCCGGCAGCGGTCTACCGCCTGCGCCACTGGTGGGTCCCCACCGCGGTCCTCTCCACCGTGGTGGCCGCCCTCCTCGGCTGGTGGATAGCCGCCCATCCCGAGGTCCAGGCGGCCATCGGCGCCCCCGACGACCTCCGCGCCATGACCCGCCCCGGCGGCGAGTACGAGACGTACTACTCCAGCCACCCCGCCACTGCCTTCGCCGCCCAGGTATGGACGAACAACGCCCAGGCCGTCGCCATGTGCCTGGTACTCGGCGCCTTCCTCGGCCTCCCCGTCCTCTGGATCCTCTTCCAGAACATGCTCAACCTCGGCGTCGGCATCGGCCTGATGTCCTCGGCCGGCCGCCTCGACACCTTCCTGGGCCTGATCCTTCCGCACGGCCTCCTGGAGCTGACCGCCGTCTTCATCGCCGCCGGCATCGGCCTCCGCCTCGGTTGGACCCTCATCGACCCGGGCCCCCGCACCCGCCGCGCCGCCCTGGCCCAGGAAGGCCGCTCGGCCCTCGGCGTGGCCATAGGACTCGCCGCCGTCCTCTTCGTCTCCGGCGCCCTCGAAGCCTTCGTCACCCCCTCAGCCCTGCCCACCTGGGCCCGCATCGGCATTGGCACCGCCACCGAGCTGGCCTTCCTGCTCTACGTCCAGGTGCTGGGCGGCCGCGCGGTACGCGCCGGCGCCACCGGCGACCTCGACCCCGCCGATCGCGACGCCACCCTCCCCACCGCCGCGTGATGTGCGCAGAGCCTCGCTGACCTGCTAATCTCCTCTTCGCCCCGGCGACCGTTGACACGAGCAGCCGGGGGAGGTAGATTCGAACGGTTGCAACGAACTGGACAAGTTCATCAGCGACGGTTAGTCTCTTCTCCGCTTCGCCCAGAATCCTGAATTCGACGAAGCGCAACCGACCACTTACCGGAAGCCCCGGCCGATTCAATTCGCCCGAAACGCTTCTGATAAAGTCGGAAAAGCCAAAAGGCTAACCCCCTCCGACGGGGAATCGGAAACGAATTCGGACCGGTCAACGGAACGAACAAGATCTGATAGAGTCGGAAAGGCCGAAAAGCGAAAGCGAAGCGGCCGAGCCCGCTCCAACAGGGCACCGGAGACGGAAACGGATCTGGTAAGGTTGGAACCGCGAAGAAGCTGAAAGGCCGAAACGCGCCGGCGACAATCAGGACCGCGAGGATCTGATAGAGTCGGAAACGCAAGACTGAAGGGAAGCGCCCGGAGAGCCTGGTGAAACAGGCACAAAGGAAGCGTCCGTTCCTTGAGAACTCAACAGCGTGCCAAAAGTCAACGCCAGATATGTTGATACCCCGTCTACCGGACCGGATGGTCTGGTGACGAGGTTCCTTTGAAGAAAAACACAGCGAGGACGCTGTGAACCGAGGGATTATTCCTCCCTCTGGTTCCGCTCAACGCGAGTGTTCACCGGGAGTACCCGGAAGCATTCACGGAGAGTTTGATCCTGGCTCAGGACGAACGCTGGCGGCGTGCTTAACACATGCAAGTCGAACGATGAACCTCCTTCGGGAGGGGATTAGTGGCGAACGGGTGAGTAACACGTGGGCAATCTGCCCTTCACTCTGGGACAAGCCCTGGAAACGGGGTCTAATACCGGATACGACGCGGGGTCGCATGACCTCCGTGTGGAAAGCTCCGGCGGTGAAGGATGAGCCCGCGGCCTATCAGCTTGTTGGTGGGGTGATGGCCTACCAAGGCGACGACGGGTAGCCGGCCTGAGAGGGCGACCGGCCACACTGGGACTGAGACACGGCCCAGACTCCTACGGGAGGCAGCAGTGGGGAATATTGCACAATGGGCGAAAGCCTGATGCAGCGACGCCGCGTGAGGGATGACGGCCTTCGGGTTGTAAACCTCTTTCAGCAGGGAAGAAGCGAAAGTGACGGTACCTGCAGAAGAAGCGCCGGCTAACTACGTGCCAGCAGCCGCGGTAATACGTAGGGCGCAAGCGTTGTCCGGAATTATTGGGCGTAAAGAGCTCGTAGGCGGCTTGTCGCGTCGGATGTGAAAGCCCGGGGCTTAACCCCGGGTCTGCATTCGATACGGGCAGGCTAGAGTTCGGTAGGGGAGATCGGAATTCCTGGTGTAGCGGTGAAATGCGCAGATATCAGGAGGAACACCGGTGGCGAAGGCGGATCTCTGGGCCGATACTGACGCTGAGGAGCGAAAGCGTGGGGAGCGAACAGGATTAGATACCCTGGTAGTCCACGCCGTAAACGTTGGGAACTAGGTGTGGGCGACATTCCACGTCGTCCGTGCCGCAGCTAACGCATTAAGTTCCCCGCCTGGGGAGTACGGCCGCAAGGCTAAAACTCAAAGGAATTGACGGGGGCCCGCACAAGCAGCGGAGCATGTGGCTTAATTCGACGCAACGCGAAGAACCTTACCAAGGCTTGACATACACCGGAAAACCCTGGAGACAGGGTCCCCCTTGTGGTCGGTGTACAGGTGGTGCATGGCTGTCGTCAGCTCGTGTCGTGAGATGTTGGGTTAAGTCCCGCAACGAGCGCAACCCTTGTTCTGTGTTGCCAGCATGCCTTTCGGGGTGATGGGGACTCACAGGAGACTGCCGGGGTCAACTCGGAGGAAGGTGGGGACGACGTCAAGTCATCATGCCCCTTATGTCTTGGGCTGCACACGTGCTACAATGGCCGGTACAATGAGCTGCGATACCGCGAGGTGGAGCGAATCTCAAAAAGCCGGTCTCAGTTCGGATTGGGGTCTGCAACTCGACCCCATGAAGTCGGAGTTGCTAGTAATCGCAGATCAGCATTGCTGCGGTGAATACGTTCCCGGGCCTTGTACACACCGCCCGTCACGTCACGAAAGTCGGTAACACCCGAAGCCGGTGGCCCAACCCCTTGTGGGAGGGAATCGTCGAAGGTGGGACTGGCGATTGGGACGAAGTCGTAACAAGGTAGCCGTACCGGAAGGTGCGGCTGGATCACCTCCTTTCTAAGGAGCACTTCTTACTCGGACTTGTCCGGGTCAGAGGCCAGTACATCAGCGAGTGTCTGATGCTGGTTGCTCATGGGTGGAACGTTGACTACTCGGCACACTTGAGAGAACGAGCGTTAGTACTGCTTCGGCGTGGAACGCGGTTCGTTGGTCAAGGGTGTCGGGCACGCTGTTGGGTATCTGAGGGTACGGACTGTGAGTCCGGACCTTCGCGATGCCGGCCCCAGTGAACTCAGCCTTCGGGTTGGGGTGGTGGGTGGCTGGTCGTTGCTTGAGAACTGCACAGTGGACGCGAGCATCTGTGGCCAAGTTTTTAAGGGCGCACGGTGGATGCCTTGGCACCAGGAACCGATGAAGGACGTGGGAGGCCGCGATAGGCCCCGGGGAGCTGTCAACCGAGCTTTGATCCGGGGTGTCCGAATGGGGAAACCCGGCAGTCGTCATGGGCTGTCACCCGCTGCTGAACACATAGGCAGTGTGGAGGGAACGCGGGGAAGTGAAACATCTCAGTACCCGCAGGAAGAGAAAACAACCGTGATTCCGGGAGTAGTGGCGAGCGAAACTGGATGAGGCCAAACCAGTCACGTGTGATACCCGGCAGGGGTTGCGTGGTTGGGGTTGTGGGATCTCTTTTCTGCAGTCTGCCGGCTGTGGGACGAGTCAGAAACCGTTGATGTAGGCGAAGGACATGCGAAAGGTCCGGCGTAGAGGGTAAGACCCCCGTAGCTGAAACGTCAACGGCTCGTTTAAGAGACACCCAAGTAGCACGGGGCCCGAGAAATCCCGTGTGAATCTGGCGGGACCACCCGTTAAGCCTAAATATTCCCTGGTGACCGATAGCGGATAGTACCGTGAGGGAATGGTGAAAAGTACCGCGGGAGCGGAGTGAAATAGTACCTGAAACCGTGTGCCTACAAGCCGTGGGAGCGTCGGAACAAGGCTTGCCTTGTTCTCGTGACTGCGTGCCTTTTGAAGAATGAGCCTGCGAGTTTGCGGTATGTTGCGAGGTTAACCCGTGTGGGGAAGCCGTAGCGAAAGCGAGTCCGAATAGGGCGTTGAGTAGCGTGCCCAAGACCCGAAGCGGAGTGATCTAGCCATGGGCAGGTTGAAGCGGAGGTAAGACTTCGTGGAGGACCGAACCCACCAGGGTTGAAAACCTGGGGATGACCTGTGGTTAGGGGTGAAAGGCCAATCAAACTCCGTGATAGCTGGTTCTCCCCGAAATGCATTTAGGTGCAGCGTCGTGTGTTTCTTGCCGGAGGTAGAGCACTGGATAGGCGATGGGCCCTACCGGGTTACTGACCTTAGCCAAACTCCGAATGCCGGTAAGTGAGAGCGCGGCAGTGAGACTGTGGGGGATAAGCTCCATGGTCGAGAGGGAAACAGCCCAGAGCATCGACTAAGGCCCCTAAGCGTGTGCTAAGTGGGAAAGGATGTGGAGTCGCAGAGACAACCAGGAGGTTGGCTTAGAAGCAGCCACCCTTGAAAGAGTGCGTAATAGCTCACTGGTCAAGTGATTCCGCGCCGACAATGTAGCGGGGCTCAAGCACACCGCCGAAGTCATGTCATTGCAGCATTAGGACCAACGTCTGCTGTGATGGGTAGGGGAGCGTCGTGTGCCGGGTGAAGCAGCCGTGGAAACGAGTTGTGGACGGTTCACGAGTGAGAATGCAGGCATGAGTAGCGATACACACGTGGGAAACGTGTGCGCCGATTGACTAAGGGTTCCTGGGTCAAGCTGATCTGCCCAGGGTAAGTCGGGACCTAAGGCGAGGCCGACAGGCGTAGTCGATGGACAACCGGTTGATATTCCGGTACCCGCTTTGAAGCGCCAAACATTGAATCAGGCGATGCTAAGTCCGTGAAGCCGCCCTGAGCTCTTCGGAGCGTAGGGGAGTGGTGGAGCCGACGAACCAGACTTGTAGTAGGTGAGTGATGGGGTGACGCAGGAAGGTAGTCCAGCCCGGGCGGTGGTTGTCCCGGGGTAAGGGTGTAGGCCGTGTGGTAGGCAAATCCGTCACACGTTAAGGCTGAGACCTGATGCCGAGCCGATTGTGGTGAAGTGGATGATCCTATGCTGTCGAGAAAAGCCTCTAGCGAGTTTCATGGCGGCCCGTACCCTAAACCGACTCAGGTGGTCAGGTAGAGAATACCGAGGCGTTCGGGTGAACTATGGTTAAGGAACTCGGCAAAATGCCCCCGTAACTTCGGGAGAAGGGGGGCCATTGCTGGTGATGAGTCTTGCACTCTGAGCTGGTGGTGGCCGCAGAGACCAGCGAGAAGCGACTGTTTACTAAAAACACAGGTCCGTGCGAAGCCGTAAGGCGATGTATACGGACTGACGCCTGCCCGGTGCTGGAACGTTAAGGGGACCGGTTAGTCATGATTCGTCATGGCGAAGCTGAGAACTTAAGCGCCAGTAAACGGCGGTGGTAACTATAACCATCCTAAGGTAGCGAAATTCCTTGTCGGGTAAGTTCCGACCTGCACGAATGGCGTAACGACTTCTCGACTGTCTCAACCATAGGCCCGGTGAAATTGCATTACGAGTAAAGATGCTCGTTTCGCGCAGCAGGACGGAAAGACCCCGGGACCTTTACTATAGCTTGATATTGGTGTTCGGTTCGGCTTGTGTAGGATAGGTGGGAGACTTTGAAGCATCAACGCCAGTTGGTGTGGAGTCATTGTTGAAATACCACTCTGGTCGTGCTGGATGTCTAACCTGGGTCCGTGATCCGGATCAGGGACAGTGTCTGGTGGGTAGTTTAACTGGGGCGGTTGCCTCCTAAAGGGTAACGGAGGCGCCCAAAGGTTCCCTCAGCCTGGTTGGCAATCAGGTGTTGAGTGTAAGTGCACAAGGGAGCTTGACTGTGAGACTGACGGGTCGAGCAGGTACGAAAGTAGGGACTAGTGATCCGGCGGTGGCTTGTGGAAGCGCCGTCGCTCAACGGATAAAAGGTACCCCGGGGATAACAGGCTGATCTTCCCCAAGAGTCCATATCGACGGGATGGTTTGGCACCTCGATGTCGGCTCGTCGCATCCTGGGGCTGGAGTCGGTCCCAAGGGTTGGGCTGTTCGCCCATTAAAGCGGTACGCGAGCTGGGTTTAGAACGTCGTGAGACAGTTCGGTCCCTATCCGCTGTGCGCGTAGGAGTCTTGAGAAGGGCTGTCCCTAGTACGAGAGGACCGGGACGGACGAACCTCTGGTGTGCCAGTTGTCCTGCCAAGGGCATGGCTGGTTGGCTACGTTCGGAAAGGATAACCGCTGAAAGCATCTAAGCGGGAAGCCTGCTTCGAGATGAGGGCTCCCACCTCCTTGAGAGGGTAAGGCTCCCAGTAGACGACTGGGTTGATAGGCCAGATATGGAAGCCGGGTAACCGGTGGAGTTGACTGGTACTAATAGGCCGAGGGCTTGTCCTCAGTTGCTCGCGTCCACTGTGTAGGTTCTGAAGTAACGACCGTTGAGTCATGCTCCGGTTGGTTAACTTCATAGTGTTTCGGTGGTCATAGCGTTAGGGAAACGCCCGGTTACATTCCGAACCCGGAAGCTAAGCCTTTCAGCGCCGATGGTACTGCAGGGGGGACCCTGTGGGAGAGTAGGACGCCGCCGAACAATCTTTGTGGGAAGCCCCGCACCTTATGGTGCGGGGCTTTTCTGCGTTCAGGATCGGTGGGTGGACGGTACGCGGTGGGGCATCTCATTCGGCTTCCGTTCCCTCCAGGCCGTACTCGTCCTAAGCTCGTGGCGCCGGCGGTGGAAGCGTGCGGTGGGTGCTGCCCGAGCCGAGTCCACTCACCAAGGCTGGTCACCAGCACTCTCCAGCTGCGGGGCTCACAGACAGCTGGGCACTGGAGAGTGGTGTGCTCTCCCCACGTACGAGCGAGAGCGGTCGCCGTGCGGAGGGCGCCGGGTGGTCTCCGGCCGCGCTGGCTGTAGGTGAGGGGGTGCTCGATGCGCGAGGGGCGTTTTACAGGCGGCCGGTGGACTTCAGGGTGAGGTAGGCGTCTGCCAGGTCGGGGGCCAGGTGGGCCGGGGTGGCGTCGATGACGGTGATGCCCTGGCGGCGGAGGCGGTCTGCGGTGCGGCGGCGGGCGGCGATGGCCTGCTCTGCGGCTGCTGCGGCGTAAACGGCCTGGGGGGAGTGGCGGCCGGCGGCCATTTCCTCGATACGGGGATCGGCTACGGCGGCGACGATGACTTCGTTGCGCTGGGTGAGGCTGGGCAGGACGGGCAGGAGGGCCTCTTCGACGGGGGCCGCGTCCAGGCCGGTGAACAGGACGATCAGGGAACGGCGCGAGGTGCGGCGATGGATTTCGGCGGCCAGGCCGCGGGCGTCCGCCTCGACGAGTTCGGCTTCGAGGGGCGCAAGGGCGTCGGTCAGGGCCGGGAGAAGATCGCGGGCGGTGCGGCCCTGTACGGAGGCGCGGATGCGGCGGTCGTAGGCGAGGAGATCGACGTGGTCGCCGGCACGTGCGGCGAGCGTGCCGAGCAGCAGGGCCGCGTCCATGGAGGCGTCGAGGCGGGGGATGTCGCCGATACGGGCGGCCGAGGTGCGACCGGTCTCGAGGACGAGAAGGATGCGGCGGTCGCGTTCGGGGCGCCAGGTGCGGACGGCGAGGTCCTGTCGCCGGGCGGAGGCGCGCCAGTCGATGGAGCGGGTGTCGTCGCCGGGGGTGTAGTCGCGGAGGCTGTCGAATTCGGTGCCCTCACCGCGCGTCAGGAGGCTGGTGCGGCCGTCGAGTTCGCGGAGCCGCGCGAGCTTGGCGGGGAGGTGCTTGCGGCTGGTGAAGGGGGGCAGGACGCGCAGGGTCCACGGGACGCGGTGGCTGCCCTGTCGCGCTGCCAGGCCTAGGGGGCCGTAGGAGCGGACGGTGACGCGTACGGCGTGGTGGTCGCCGCGTCGGGTGGGGTGGAGGGTGGTCGTCAGGCGTCGGCGCTCGGCTGGGGGGATGCGGACGGTGTGCCGGGAGGCGGCGATGTCCGAGCCGGGGTGGAAGGAGCTCGGGGGCCAGGCGTCGCGGACGTGGGCGCGCAGCGTACGACGGCTCGGGTTGGTGAGGGTGAGGTGGGTGTGGGCTTCACCTGTTAGTCGAACGGTTGTTTCACCAGTTCGGGTGAAATGGAGCTTTCGGACTGGCGCGGCGAGCGCGAGGTCGCACAAAATTGCTATCAGCAAGGCGAGTTGAACGATCGCGATGCCGAGCCAGCTGGGCAGCACGAAGCCGACGAACAGGGCTCCGAGTGCGGAGACGAGGGCGGTGCGTCCGGTGAGGGTCACGGTGTCGCCTCAGCGGGGGACGGGGAGATGTGCGAGTACGGCGTTGATCACGGAGTCCGCGGTGACTCCTTCCATCTCCGCTTCGGGGCGGAGCTGGATGCGGTGGCGCAGCGTGGGGAGAGCAAGGGCCTTCACGTCGTCAGGGGTGACATAGTCGCGGCCGATGAGCCACGCCCAGGCGCGTGACGTGGAAAGCAGGGCAGTGGCGCCTCGGGGGGAGACGCCGAGAGAGAGCGAGGGGGATTCGCGAGTGGCACGGCAGATATCGACGATATAGCCGGTGACTTCGGGGGATACCGAGGTCTTCGCGACGGCGGCTCGGGCCGCGTCGAGGTCGGCGGCGGAAGCGACGGGGCGAAGTCCGGCGGCGTTCAGATCGCGGGGGCTGAAGCCGGCCGCGTGACGGGTGAGGATGTCTATCTCGTCCGGCCGCTCGGGAAGAGGGACCGTCAGCTTCAGGAGGAAGCGGTCGAGTTGGGCCTCGGGCAGCGGATAGGTGCCCTCGTACTCCACGGGGTTCTGCGTGGCGGCGACCAGGAACGGCTCGGGGAGGGGGCGGGCTGTGCCGTCGACCGTGACCTGACGCTCTTCCATGGCTTCCAGCAGGGATGCCTGGGTCTTGGGTGGCGTGCGGTTGATTTCGTCGGCCAGCAGCAGATTGGTGAAGACGGGGCCCGCCTGGAAGGAGAACTCCGCGCTGCGGGCGTCGTAGACCAGTGAGCCCGTCACATCACTCGGCATCAGGTCAGGGGTGAACTGCACCCGCTTGGTCTCGAGTTCGAGGGCGGTCGACAGGGCGCGTACGAGAAGGGTCTTGGCGACACCTGGGGCGCCTTCGAGGAGTACGTGACCGCGGCAGAGGAGGGCGACGACCAGCCCGGTGACGGCGGGGTCCTGGCCAACGACGGCCTTGGCTATCTCGGTGCGCAGGGCCTCGAGGGAGGCTCGGGCGCTGTCAGCGGTCGGGGTGCTCACGGGGGGCGTGCCTCTCTTGGGAAACGATCGAGGATTCGAGTGCGTCGAGCTGGTCGGCCAGCTGCACCAGGGCCCGGTCGTCCGCGGGGGCCGGGCCGAAGAGCAGGGTGTGGAGATCTGTCCCGGTGCCAGCGCGGACGGTCAAGTGGGTGTGGAGGGCCGGGAGAAGACGGTCTGGAGCGTGGGCCTGTGTGGGGGGTACGCCGAGGAGGGGGGCGAGCCGGGTGCGGGTCGCGGAGCGCAGGACGGTGGCGGCCCGGTCGCGGGCGCCGGTCTGTTCGTAGAGGCGGGCGTGACCCTCGGTGGTCTCGGCGGCGGGGACGGTGACGGGGAGTCTTTCGGGGACGAGGGGGCCGAGTCGGCGGGCACGCCAGACGGCTGCGAGGCCGGCGGCGATGGTCAGTTGGAGCAGGGCCCAGCTCCAGCCGGTGGGGATGAGATCGAGGAAGCTGCGCTGGTCATGAGCGGATGACGGGTCGCTCACGGAGGGGAGGTACCAGATCAGATGGTGGTGAGCACCGAGGAGTTGAAGGGCGAGCGAGGCGTTGCCGTGCTCGGCGAGGTGTTGGTTGGTGAGGAAGTCGGCGGAGCCGAGGAGGACGGTGTCGCGACCGCTGCCGGCGGACGGCAGGCGAAGCAGGGTGGGCCGGCCGCTGACGGGGTAGCAGCGGTCGGTGCGCGCGTCGGAAGTGGTGTAGCGGAGGCCGCCGAGGAGCACGCTGCCGGCGCGGTGTGCGTCCGGCAGGGAACAGGCGGGCTTGCGCGGGGAGATGCTCGTTGCGGGCTGGGCCTGGACGCCTGGGGCGAAGGTCCAGAGGGAAGCGGAGCCCGGAGTGAGCAGGACGGTGCGTCCGGCGGTGTGAGCCGTTGCGGTGTGCAGGGCCGTCAGCTGCTTCTGCGTCAGGACATCGGGGTCGGTGATGAGCAGGGTGGTTCCGGGGCCGGATGCTCGGGCCGCCTCCTCGGAGGTGGTCGCGACCTGGAGGGAGACGCCCTGGCCGGCGAGGAGCCGGGCCAGCGCACGGCTGCCGGAGCGGTCCGCCGAGCGGGGGTCGAGCCGGCCGTGCTGTTCACCGGACTGCAGGGCGGCGAGGATCACTCCGCTGATGACGAGGAGGAGCAGCGCGGCCAGGGGACCTCGGGAGCGGGTCCACAGTCGGCGTGCGGTGAGCGAGGGCGCGGGGGTCTCCGGGGCGGCCGTGGTCATCCGCGGCTCCTGGTCGGGGTGGTGGCCAGGTCGGGCTTGGCCTGCTGGAGCTCGGTGTCGAGGGTGGTGAGGAAGGCGTATGCCTGTTCCGTGCCTGGGCGGCCGCCGTATGTGACGTCGTCGAAGGTGCGGGCGGCGGTGTGGAGTTGGTCGGCGTACCGGGGGAGTGTCAGGCCGGCCTCGGAGGCGGCCTCGTCGGCGGTGCGGCCGGCGGCGGGGGTGAGCAGGGTGCGTTCCTCGAGGGAGAGGACGAGGGCGCGCATGCGGTCCTGGACGGCCTGGCTCCAGTGGCCTGCGGCGGCGTGCCGTTCGGCGGTCGCGCGGTGTTCGGCGGCGGTCCGGGGAGTGTCGGAGAAGAGCGCGCCGCTGGTGGTCGGGGTGCGGCGGACCGCGCCGAGGCGCAGCCGGAGGGCGACGACGAGCAGCAGGACGAAGGTGGCGATGGCGAGGAGGCCGATCCAGCCGCCCGGTGTGGCGCCGGCTGCCGCGCCGAAGAGGTCGTTGACGCGGTCCCAGAGCCAGTCGAGGGCGCGCTGGATCGGGTTGGGGTCGTGCTGGTGGTACCGGGGGTCGGACAGTTCGCGCTCGGCCGCCTCGCGGGCGGGGAGGCGCGGTGTCCGCACCGGTATGTCGTCGTCGGAGCGCGCTGTGAGTGACCCGAGCGCGGCCATGTTCCCCCCTGTTGTCACCGCATCAGCTTCCCGGTGCGGCGTCGGGACCGGCGTCGTCCGCAGTGGTGGCGGTCGGAACGTGTGCGGCCGGGACGTCTGCGGCCGGTGCGTCGGTGGGGGCGTTGGCGCCGTATCCGGGGAGGCCGGCGGCGCGGGCCAGTTCGAGGTCGAGGGCCTCGCGGCGGATGCGCTGGTCCACGTAGAGGAGTGCGGTGACGCCGGCGCTGATCGGGAAGGTGATGGTGGAGCTGATCACGGCGCCGATGCCCAGCACGATCAGGAACGACCAGCCGGTGTTGTCGCTGGTGCCGTTCGCCCAGTCCAGGATGCTCTCGCCACCGATGACGAAGGCGACGATGGTGGCCGGGATCTGGATGATGAACTCGACGATGGCGACCAGGAGGTAGGCCAGCAGCTGGACGCCCAGCACCCGCCACCAGGAGCCGCGTACGAGCTTGGCGGAGCGTCGCATGGAGGCGATGACGCCCTGCTTCTCCAGCATCAGCGCGGAGGAGGCGAGGCTGTAGCGGACCCACAGCCAGATGCCGACGGCGGAGGCGGCGATCCCGCCGAACACGGTGAGGAGCAGGCCCAGGTCCAGCGTGGCGAAGGCGGTGACGAGGAGGCCGGGGGTCAGGCCGACGGCGAAGACGGCCGTGATGAGGAGGGGCAGCAGCACCAGCAGGCCGAGGAGGCGCGGGAGTTGGCTGCGGGCGTCGCGCCAGGCTTCGCCGGCCGTCACGGAACGGCCGAGGACGGCGCGGCTCACGATCATGGTGAGCAGTCCGGTGGCGATGATGGTGGCGAGGAGCCCGATCACCGAGGTGAGGGCGGTTCCGGCGAGCGAGTTCCCGGCCTGGCGCATGGTTTCGCGGACCGGCGGGACGTTGCTGCTGGAGATCGAGGGCGCGCGGCCGGCGTTCCGGAACCACAGGCCGGTGACGACGGTGATGGCGGTCTGCGAGACCACCGCGACGATCAGCGATATGCCGAGCACGGTGCGCCAGTGGGCCCGCATGGTGGCGACCGCGCCGTCGAGTATCTCGCCGACGCCGAGCGGGCGGAGCGGGATGACGCCGGGCTTGGCCGCCGGAGGCACCGGGGACCAGCCCCACGGGGCCTGCGGGCCGGGGGCCGGGTGGTGGCCGCCCCAGCCGGGCCGGCCGGTGCCGGACGAGGCGCGGGCGCGGTCGCCGGAGGTTGGCCGGCCGCTGTGGTCCCCGGGACCGGTCTGGCTGGGGATGCCGGCGGGGGCCGACCACTGGCCGGCGGGCGGCTGCTGCTTGGACCAGTTCGGCGGGGTCGGCTGCTCGGCGGCGCCGGGAGGGTCGTCCGTTCCCGCGGTCTGGTGGGGCTGCTCCGGTGTGCCGCGGCCCGGCTCGTCGGAGGGGGTGGATCCGGGCGAGGCCCAGCCCGGAGAGTTGTTCATCGTCGCTCCTTCTTGCTGCCGGCCCGCCGTGGCGGCCGGGGTCCGGGGTCCGCGGTGGCAGTCATCGTGTCATGGCGCCGTGCGTTGTGTACCCGGGCCCTGAGAGTGAGAGGACCTTCTGTTCGAGGGGCGGTCGACGGCAGACTGAGGGGATGGGCGATCAGTACGAGGTATCCGAGGTGGGCGCCAGGACGCTCACGATCCCGTCGCTGCGCTGGGAGGAGCTGCCGGAGGGGCCTGTCGTGGTCCTCCTTGATCAGACCCGGCTGCCGGTGGAAGAGGTCGAGCTGGTCTGTACGGACGTGCCGGCGCTGGTCGAGGCGATCTGTTCGCTGGCCGTGCGGGGGGCGCCGTTGCTGGGTATCGCGGGCGCCTATGGCGTGGCACTGGCCGCGGCGCGGGGCTTCGATGTGGAAGAGGCCGTGGAGGCGCTGGCGCAGGCCCGGCCGACCGCGGTCAACCTGGGGTACGGCGTGCGGCGGGCGGCGGATGCGTACCGGGCGGCGGTGGCCCACGGGGCCGGAGCGCCGCAGGCGGCGGCCGCGGCGCTGGTCGAGGCCCGGGCCGTGCACGCGGAGGACATCGCGGCCAGTGCGCGGATGGCGGAGCACGGTATGGCGTTGTTGGGCGAGCTGCTGCCGGGCGGCGGTCACCGGATTCTCACGCACTGCAACACGGGCGCGCTGGTGTCCGGGGGCGAGGGCACCGCCCTGGCGGTGGCGCTGGCGGCGCACCGGGCCGGTGAGCTGCGCCGGCTGTGGGTCGACGAGACGCGGCCGTTGTTGCAGGGGGCGCGGCTGACCGCCTACGAGGCGGCGCGGGCCGGTATGGCGTACACGGTGCTGTCGGACGGGGCGGCCGGGTCGCTGTTCGCCGGTGGTGAGGTGGACGCGGTGCTGATAGGTGCCGACCGGATCGCGGCGGACGGCTCGGTCGCCAACAAGGTCGGCAGCTATCCGCTGGCGGTACTGGCGCAGTACCACCACGTTCCGTTCGTGGTGGTGGCGCCGACGAGCACGGTGGATCTGGAGACCGAGGAGGGTGCGGACATCGAGGTGGAGCAGCGGCCGGGGCAGGAAGTGACGGAGTTCTCGTTGCCGGCGGCACAGGGTGCCGGGGCGGTCCCGGGGACCGGTGTGCCGGTGGCGCCGTTGGGCGCACAGGCCTACAACCCGGCCTTCGACGTGACTCCGCCGGAGCTGGTGACGGCGATCGTGACGGAGGCCGGAGTGGTCTCCCCGGTCACCCGGGACCGGCTGGCGGAGGTGTGTTCCACGTCACGATGGAGTAAGTCACGATCAGGTAATGGGATGATGGCCGAATGAAGGGACGCGTCCTGGTCGTCGACGACGACACCGCACTGGCAGAGATGCTCGGCATTGTGCTGCGTGGCGAAGGCTTTGAACCGTCGTTCGTGTCGGACGGTGACAAGGCCCTTGCCGCCTTCCGTGAGACCAAGCCGGATCTCGTCCTGCTCGACCTGATGCTGCCCGGACGGGACGGCATCGAGGTGTGCCGGCTGATCCGCGCGGAGTCCGGGGTGCCGATCGTCATGCTGACCGCCAAGAGCGACACGGTCGATGTGGTGGTCGGGCTCGAGTCGGGCGCGGACGACTACATCGTCAAGCCGTTCAAGCCCAAGGAGCTGGTGGCCCGGATCCGGGCGCGGCTGCGGCGTTCGGAGGAGCCGGCGCCCGAGCAGCTGGCGATCGGTGACCTGGTCATCGATGTGGCGGGCCACTCGGTCAAGCGCGACGGGCAGTCGATCGCGCTGACGCCGCTGGAGTTCGATCTGCTGGTGGCGCTGGCGCGCAAGCCGTGGCAGGTGTTCACCCGTGAGGTGCTGCTGGAGCAGGTTTGGGGCTATCGGCACGCCGCGGACACCCGGCTGGTCAACGTCCATGTGCAGCGGCTGCGGTCGAAGGTCGAGCGGGATCCGGAGCGTCCGGAGATCGTGGTGACCGTGCGCGGGGTCGGCTACAAGGCCGGGCCCAGCTGAGATGGTCCGGGACGGTTCGGCCCCGGAGGGAAAGCGGGGGCGCACCGTCAGCGTGACGGGTGATATGTCCTTTTCGGGAAGATTGGTTGCTCGGTTGCTGCGCGGTGGCCAGCTGCTGCCCGACGGCGCGGTGAGCGGCCCGGTCCACCCGTTGCTGCGGCTCTTCAGCCGGTGGGTGCGGCGGCCGCTGCTGCCCGCCCTGCGACTGTGGCGCCGCAACATCCAGCTGCGGGTCGTGGCGACCACCCTGCTCATGTCCCTCGCCGTCGTGCTGCTGCTCGGCGTCGTGGTCGTCGGCCAGGTCCGTAACGGCCTGCTCACGGCCAAGGCGCAGGCCGCGCAGAGCCAGGCCGTGGGCGGCTTCAGCGTCGCCCAGAAGATGGCCGACGGCGCCGACGACACCCGCACCGACGACACCGCCCGGACCGGCAACCGCGGCACCCAGGACTCCGCGACCTGGCTGACCGGCCTCGTCCAACAGCTCGCCAGCGGCGGCCAGGGCGTCTTCTCCGTAGTGGCGCTCAGCTCCGACTCCGACGAGCCGTTCGGCGACTCCAGCCCCGGCACCCGCGGGCCGCGCGCCTCCGGGGACGTCGATCCGGAGCGGAGCGTACCGGCCGAGCTGCGGCGGAAGCTGGACACCAAGTCCGGCACGTTCCGGCAGTACACCCAGATCAAGCGCATCGGCTCGGACGACGGCGTGCCGGCGCTGATCATCGGCAAGCGGCTCAACGACGTCAACAGCAACCAGTACCAGCTCTACTACCTCTTCCCGTTCAGCCAGGAGGAGGAGTCGCTCAAGCTGGTGACGGGCACCCTCGCGACGGCCGGCGTCTTCGTGGTGATCCTGCTCGGCGCGATCGCCTGGCTGGTGGTGCGGCAGGTCGTCACGCCCGTACGGATGGCCGCGGGCATCTCCGAACGGCTGGCCGCCGGCCTCCTCCAGGAGCGGATGAAGGTCACCGGCGAGGACGACATCGCCCGGCTCGGCGAGTCCTTCAACAAGATGGCGCAGAACCTCCAGGTCAAGATCCAGCAGCTGGAGGAGCTGTCCCGGATGCAGCGCCGCTTCGTCTCCGACGTCTCGCACGAGCTGCGGACGCCGCTGACGACGGTGCGGATGGCGGCCGACGTCATCCACGACGCCCGCGACGAGTTCGACCCCGCCACGGCACGCTCCGCCGAGCTGCTGCGCGGCCAGCTCGACCGCTTCGAGTCGCTGCTCGCCGAGCTGCTGGAGATCAGCCGGTTCGACGCCGGTGCGGCCGCGCTGGAGGCCGAGCCGATAGACCTGCGCGATGTGGTGCACCGCGTCATCGAGGGCGCCGAACCGCTCGCCGAGCGCAAGGGCAGCCGCATCGTGGTGCGCGGCGCCGAGCAGCCGGTGATCGCCGAGGCCGACCCCCGCCGCGTGGAGCGGGTGCTGCGCAATCTCGTCGTCAACGCCGTCGAACACGGCGAGGGCCGCGACGTCGTCGTACGGCTGGCGTCCGCGGGCAGCCGTAGTGGCGGCGCGGTGGCCGTCGCGGTGCGCGACTACGGCGTCGGGCTCAAGCCCGGCGAGGCCACCCGCGTCTTCAACCGCTTCTGGCGCGCCGACCCGGCCCGGGCCCGCACCACGGGCGGCACCGGACTCGGCCTGTCCATCGCCGTCGAGGACGCCCGGCTGCACGGCGGCTGGCTCCAGGCATGGGGCGAGCCGGGCGGCGGCTCCCAGTTCCGGCTGACGCTGCCCCGTACGGCCGGCGAGCCGCTGCGCGGGTCCCCGATACCCCTGGAGCCGGAGGACTCCCGGCGTAACCTCGCCGGCCGGGCCGGCGCCGGACAGACGGGTGCCACGGCCGGCCAGAAGGCCTCCACGATCCCCGTCCAGGCGCGCACCGCGCAGCCCGGTGGCACGGCATCGCTCGGCTCCGCATCGTCGTCGGCCCGGCCGGTCGCCGATCCCACGGCGCTGCCCGGGGACGGAACCCGCGTGGTGCCGCAGAGCGGGGGCGCACGGAGCGAACGGTCCGCGCACGACGAAGGCGCGCACACCGACGAAACGGTCCCCCGAGGCGGGCCCGAGCAGGACACCGGACGGGGTGGGGAACGGGAAGGCGGACGGCGTGGACACTGAGCGCGGAAACGAGCGCGGGGTGGGAGCCACGTCCCGGAAGCGCGCCGGTCAGCACCCGTCGGAGGACACCCGTCACCAAGCCCGTAGGACGAGCGGGCCGGCGTGGAAGCTGGCGCTGCTCGGGGGCGCGTCCGTGCTGCTCGCCGGCTGCGCCTCGATGCCGGACAACGGCGACGTCACGGCGGTCGACCAGTCGCCGCGCTCCGAAGGCGACTCGCAGGTCCGGGTCTACGGCGTGCCCCCGCAGGACGGCGCCCAGCCCACCAACATCGTGCGCAGCTTCCTCGACGCGACGACCAGCGACGAGGCGGACTTCCGCACGGCCACCCAGTACCTGGCCAAGTCGGCACGGCGTACCTGGCGGCCGTTCCAGGTCACCAAGGTGCTCCAGGAACGGCCCAAACCCGAACCGAAGGTGCAGCCCAACCGCGAGGACGCCAACGGCTACTCCGTCACGCTGTCCGGCAGCCAGATCGCGGCGGTGGACGACAACCACGCGTACACCCCGAGGAGCGGCCGTACCGCCAGACGATCCACCTCATCAAGGAGGGGGGCCAGTGGCGGATCGACCGGCTGCCGAACGGAGTGGTGCTCGGGCTGTCCGACTTCCAGCGCATCTACCGCTCCGTCAACAAGTACTACTTCGCCTCCTACGAGTCGGAGTCGGAGGAGCCGAAGGCCAGCCGCGACGTGCTCGTCGCGGACCCGGTCTACCTGCGCCAGCGGATAAAGCCGATCACGGCCAGTGTGCAGGCGCTGCTGTCCGGGCCGACCGACTGGCTGAACCAGGTGACGACCTCGGCGTTCCCGCCCGGCACCCGGCTCGCCGCGCACGACCTGGCGCTGGACGACTCCAACGGCCTGCGGGTCAAGCTCAGCAAGGAGGCGGTGAGCACCGACACCACCCAGTGCAGGCGGATGGCGGCTCAGCTCTTCTTCACCGTCCAGGACATGACGCGCGCCTCGAAGATCAGCGAGGTCGAACTCCAGGACAACAACGGCAACTCGCTGTGCACGCTCTCCCAGGACCAGGCCGAACGCGACTTCGCGCCGTCGCCGCTGACCGGGCACTTCGCCAAGGAGTACTTCATCGACGCCGACCACAAGGTGGTCGCCATGTCGGACTCGGCGACCGAACCGACGCCGGTGCGCGGAGCGTTCGGCACCGGCAAGACCCCGCTGCGCTCGGTGGCCATCTCGCGCGGTGAGAACACCGCGGCAGGGGTGTCGAGCGACGGCCATTCCTTGTACGTGGCCGCCCTGGAGGACGGCATCGAGCGTGGCGCGCCACTGATGACGAGCACCGGCTCGGCCAAGAACCCCGACGAGGGCCTGACCGCGCCGAGCTGGGACGGCCTGGGGGACTTGTGGGTCGCGGACCGCGATGCGCACGGTTCCCGGCTGCTGCGGATGCGCGAGGGCAAGGGCGACCCGGAGCGGGTGGCGGTGCCCGGCCTCGGCGGACGGCGGATCAAGGCGATCAAGGTGGCCGCGGACGGCATCCGGATCGCGATGCTCGTCGAGGACAAGGGGCGCACCACGCTGCAGCTCGGCCGGGTCGAGCGCCGCGGCAGCTCGGCGCATCCGGTGCTGTCGGTGGAGGAACTGCGGCCGATCGCGCCGCAGTTGGAGGACGTGGTGGCCGCCTCGTGGGCGGGCGGCAGCCGGCTGGTGGTCGTCGGCCGGGAGTCCGGCGGGGTGCAGCAGATGCAGTTCATGGAGACCGATGGTTCGGCCTCCGACGCGCAGACGCTGCCCGGGGTCAACGGCGTGAAGGCGGTGGCGGCCTCGGAGGACGAGACCCGACCGCTGATCGCCGACGCCACGGAAGGCATCGTGCGGCTGCCTCCGGACGCGAACTGGAAGACCGTGGCGAAGGACGGGACGGCACCGGTCTATCCCGGGTGACGATCCGCCTCTGCTCCTTCGCGGGCTTTGGTTCCTCTGGTTCCTTCCTCTGGTTCCTTTGGTTCCTTGGTTGTTTTCGGTTTCCTCGGGCTTGTCGGTCCGCGTCGTCGGTCGGTCTGGTCGGACGGCCTGGTCGGTCGGCTTTGTCTGTCGATCTTGTCCTTCGGTCTTGTCCGTCGGCCTCGTTGGTCCGTTTGCCTGGCTCCGGTGATTCCGCGTGGTCCCCTGATCGCGCGTGGCCTCTTGATCCCACGTGGTCCCGTGACCGCCGGTGACCAGCGGGTTCGCGCTGACGGCACGCGGCCGACGGCCGGTCCGCGGAGTTATCCACAGGGGTGGTGGGCGCCGGTGGACCGCGGGACAGTGGATCCATGCAGGGGTGTGGCGCGAACTGGCCGGCCTGGTGTTGCCGGTGGCCTGTGCGGGGTGTGGCCGACCGCGTACGGAACTGTGCGGTCGGTGCCGTCGGGCGCTGGGGAGGGACGGCCGAGGGGCACGGCGAGTTTGGCCGCGGCCGGCGCCGCCGGGGCTGCCCGGGGTGTGGGCGGGCGCGCCGTACGCCGACGAGGTGCGGGCGGTGCTGCTCGCGCACAAGGAGCGGGGTGCCCTGCGGCTGGCCGGGCCGCTGGGGTGGGTACTGGCCGGGCGGTGCGCGGGCTGTGGCGCGGCGGTGAGCCGCTGCTGCTGGTGCCGGTGCCCTCGGCCCGCAGGTCCGTGGCGGGCCGGGGGCATGATCCGGTGCGCCGGATCGCCCTGGCGGCAGCCCGCGAGCTGCGCCGGTCGGGGCTGGCGGCTACGGCGGCTGCTTCGACTGCTGCTGCTGCGGCGGCGGGGACGGGGGCGGGGGAGGGGGCGGGGGCCCCACCCAGAGCCCACGTCCTCCCCGCCCTCCACCAGCTCCGCCCCGTGGCTGACCAGGCGGGGCTGAGCGCCCCGGAGCGGCTGGCGAATCTGGCCGGGGCCCTGGGGGTGCGGCGTGGGCCGAGCGGCTGCTGAGCGGGCAGCGAGTGGTGCTGGTGGACGACCTGGTCACGACGGGGGCCACGCTCGCCGAGGCGGCCCGGGCCGTTACGGCGGCGGGTGGCCGGGTGATCGGCGCGGCGGTGGTGGCGGCGCCCACCAGCAGCTTCGAGCACCCCACTGGCCGCAGCACGGCCACTGGCCGCAGCATGGCCACCGGCCGCAACGGTCCCACCGGCAGTAGTTCTGCCACCGGCCGCAGCCCCAGTACTGGCGCCTCAGGCGCGGTCGACGGCGTCCCCGGCAGCAATCCCAGTACCGGAGCCCCCGGCACGGCCGACAGTGCCCCCGGCACGGCCGGCAACGGCCCCGGCACCGCTGGCAGCGGCCCCCGCACGCCCCGCGGCGGCCCCCGCACGTCCCGCAGGCGTGACGGCACCCCCGCCAGTCGTTCCGGCATCGCCGAGATCTATCACGGCGTTGCCGGGCGCCGGAGAAATTCAACCGGCAAGTAGGAATTTCAACAGGCAAGTAGTTGAGGAGGAAAAATTACTCAAACGGACCCGAGGGCTGCGAGGGGGTGCCGACAACAGCCCAGGAGAGCTATGTTCGGTTGTGAGGACTTGGCGGACGTTTTGCCTCGGATGTCGCGATGGATGCGTTCAGGGGCGCCAGCGGCGACCCTGAAAAATGGGGGAGTGGAGATCGTGCCGTGTGGGGAGGAGGAGGTGAAAGTGCCAAGTCCGAGGCTTCGGCACCCACCGGAGCCTGGTGCAAGAAGGAATCGCCCCGCTTGCTGAGCGGTGCGACCGGGAACGGAGTTCTGCGTGGACATCGTCGTCAAGGGCCGCAAGACCGAGGTGCCCGAGCGGTTCCGTAAGCACGTGGCCGAGAAGCTGAAGCTGGAGAAAGTCCAGAAGCTCGACGCCAAGGTGATCAGCTTGGACGTCGAGGTGTCCAAGGAGCACAACCCGCGGCAGGCCGACCGTTCCGACCGAGTGGAGATCACGCTTCGCTCCCGTGGCCCGGTGGTCCGGGCCGAGGCGGCCGCAGCCGATCCCTACGCCGCGCTGGACCTGGCTACCGCAAAGCTGGAGGCGCGCCTGCGCAAGCAGCACGACAAGCGCTTCTCACGCCGCGGCAACGGCCGCATCCCGGCGAGTGAGGTCGCCGTGAGCGTCCCCGGCGTCGCGAGCCTCAACACCAACGGCGAACTCGCCACCGAAGCCGAAGAGTCGGTGCCGACCACGAGGATGGGATCGATCGACGTCCAGGGTGAAGGACCCCTGATCGTCCGCGAGAAGACCCACTCGGCCGCACCGATGTCGCTCGACCAGGCGCTCAACGAGATGGAATTGGTCGGACACGACTTCTATCTCTTCGTCGACGCCGACACCAAGCTGCCGAGTGTCGTCTACCGGCGGCACGCATACGACTATGGCGTCATCCACTTGAACCCCGATTCGTTCGGGGAGGAGGAGCCCGGCGGCGCAGGGGGCGCGCTGGGCGGCTGAACCCCACCCGCTCGGTGCCCCCGGCGTACGCCCGGGGGCACCATCGTGCCCGGAGATAGCAGGAGTTGAAGCCGTATAGTGTTTGTGCCAGCCAGGCAGCATGTGGGCACCAAACGGCGACATGCCGGGGAGGCGGTCGTATGGCGTTGATCGGGCTGGCCGCAGGGGGCTGTTGTCAACCAGCCTTATTTCCAAGCTCTGGCCTTCCGGCCGAGTAGTTGACGGGGAGGATCCATGGGGGAAAGTTTCGGGCCCGTGCGCGGTGACGCGGACGACGACAGCGGAGTCGGGGGCGACGACGGCGCCGGCCGGTCCGTGAGCGTGCCGCGCAAGGAGCCGATCAGGGTCCTGGTGGTGGATGATCACGCGCTCTTCCGGCGGGGCCTGGAGATCGTGCTGGCCCAGGAAGAGGACATCCAGGTCGTCGGCGAGGCGGGGGACGGTGCGGAGGCGGTCGACAAGGCCGCTGATCTGCTGCCGGACATCGTGCTGATGGACGTACGGATGCCCAAGCGCGGCGGGATCGAGGCGTGTACCTCCATCAAGGAGGTGGCCCCCAGCGCGAAGATCATCATGCTCACGATCAGCGACGAAGAGGCCGATCTCTACGACGCGATCAAGGCCGGCGCCACCGGCTACCTCCTCAAGGAGATCTCCACCGACGAGGTGGCGACCGCCATCCGCGCGGTCGCGGACGGCCAGTCGCAGATCAGCCCGTCGATGGCGTCGAAGCTCCTGACGGAGTTCAAGTCGATGATCCAGCGGACGGACGAGCGCCGGCTGGTGCCGGCGCCCCGGCTCACCGACCGTGAGCTGGAGGTCCTCAAGCTCGTCGCCACGGGCATGAACAACCGCGACATCGCCAAGGAACTCTTCATCTCCGAGAACACCGTGAAGAACCACGTCCGCAACATCCTGGAGAAGCTGCAGCTGCACTCCCGGATGGAGGCGGTGGTCTACGCGATGCGGGAGAAGATCCTCGAGATCCGCTGACCGAGTCCCGCTGACCGAGACCCTTGGCCGAGTCCCGTTGGCCGATCCACTGACCGTGATCGGCTGACCGGGCTCCGGCGGCCGGGCATCGTTGACCGGCCGGAGCCCTCGCCCTCCCTAAGCGCCCCCGCGTATGAGTTCCGCGCGCAGGGCGGCGGCGAGCTGTGGGTCGTCGCAGCGGTCGACGCGCACGGTGTCGCAGCCGACCCAGGTCGCGGCCTCCTGGAGGGCCCCGGCCATGGGGGCGACGGCCTTGCGGTCGCGCATCGAGACCTGGCGGGCGACGAGGGTGGTGCCCTCGCGGGCCGGGTCGACGCGGCCGACCAGCTGCCCGCCGGCCAGCAGGGGCATCGCGAAATAGCCGTGTATCCGCTGCGGGCGGGGACGTACGCCTCCAGGCGGTGGGTGAAGCCGAAGATCCGCTCCGTGCGCGGCCGGTCCCAGATGAGGGAGTCGAACGGGGAGAGCAGGGTCGTACGGTGCCGGCCGCGCGGTGCGGTGGCCAGGGCGGCGGGATCGGCCCAGGCGGGCTTGGTCCAGCCCTCGACCTCGACCGGGACCAGCCCGGAGTCGGCGATCACCGCATCGACCTGCTCACCCTTCAGGCGGTGGTAGTCCGCCAGGTCGGCGCGGGTGGCCACGCCCAGGGCCGTACCTGCCTGGGCGACCAGGCGGCGGAGGCATTCCGCGTCGTCGAGGTCGTCGTGCAGCAGCTCGGCGGGGACGGCGCGCTCGGCGAGGTCGTAGACGCGCTTCCAGGCGCGCCGCTCGGTGCAGACCACGTCGCCGGTGTCCAGCAGCCACTCGACGGCGATCTTGGTCTCGGACCAGTCCCACCACTCCCCGCCGTTGCGGCCGCCACCCAGCTCGGACGTGGTCAGCGGGCCGTCGGCCGCGAGCCGGGCCAGGACGGCGGCGCAGGACCGCTCGGAGTCCTTCATGACGTGCCAGCGGTGACCTTTCGCACGCCGGGCGCGGCGGCGGAAGGCGAAGTGCGGCCACTCCTCGATGGGCAGGATGCAGGCGGCGTGCGACCAGTACTCGAAGCTGTGGGGCGGGCCGCGGGCGTGCCCCCGTCGGCCGTGCTCCAGTAGGCGGCCTCGACGGCGGGGCGGCCGACGGAGCCGAGCCGGGCGTACGGCACGAGCTCGTGCGAGCGGGCGAGCACGGAGATCGTGTCGAGCTGCACCGCGCCCAGGTGGCGCAGCACACCGCGGACGCCCGCCCGGCGGTCCGGGGCGCCCAGGAGCCCCTGCGCCCGCAGCGCCAGGCGGCGGGCGTCGTCGCGGGAGAGGGCGGTCACGGGCTTCGGCCGGTGCGGTGGCTGTGTGGCGGCGGTCATGTTCGCACAGCGTAGGGGCGGGCACTGACAACGCCCGGCAGAAGCCTGTGACCTGCGGAGACAGCGGGGATCGCTCAGTGCGGGTAGGGCAGGTACGGCGTCCTGTCCGCCGCGGGGCGGCCCGTCCCGTCGGTGCCCGCGGCGTCCGTCCCGTCGGTGTCCGGGTACCCGGCCGGGTCGTAGGGGAGCAGGGAGCCGATCCATACGTCCCGGCGGGTGCCCTCGTGCACCAGCTTGGCGCGGAGGGTGCCCTCCATCTGGAAGCCCAGTGCGCGGGCGACGGCGCGGGAGCCCTCGTTGCCGGCCTCGGCGAGCCACTCCATACGCTCCACGCCCAGCTCGCGGAAGGCCCAGCGCAGCACCGCGCGGGCGGCCTCGACGGTGTAGCCGCGGCCGCGGTGCTCCTTGGCGGTCCAGTAGCCCAGTTCGGCCTGGCGTTCGGGGGTGCGCAACTGGGTGAGGCGGACCAGGCCCATCGAGCCGATCAGGGCGCCGTCGGCCCGGGAGACCACGGCGAAGTTGTAGGCGATGTCGTCCCGCCAGCCCTCGGGGACGGCCGTGCCGACGTACTGCTCTGCGTCCCGCAGACCGTAGGGTGAGGGCACGGCCGTCCAGCGCGGGATGTCGGGATCCTGGCAGGCGGCGTGGACCGCGGGCGCGTCCGACGGCTCGAAGGGGCGCAGCACCAGGCGCTCGGTCGTGAGGGTGACGGGCTTCATGGCCTGAGTCTGCAAGTCTGCGCAAGGCGCCGCGAACGGTTTTCGCGTGATTCCCGGCACCTGTCCGGCACCTTCTCGCGGGCTCGTGCGTTCACGTGAGGAGGGGAAGGCGGGGTTCGCTGCGGCGGACCTCCCGGCCCGGCGGCGTCCTCCCTTACGATGGCCGTTGCGGCGGGGCCTGCCCCCTTGGAAAAATGCCGCGCCCGCGCACTCGACCGTGCAGGCCCGACCGGCAAGGAGACCAGCCCAAGTGTCCGTCTTGACGAAGATCATGCGTGCAGGCGAAGGAAAGATCCTGCGCAAACTGCACCGCATCGCGGGCCAGGTCAACTCCATCGAGGAGGACTTCGCGGCCCTCTCCGACGCAGAGCTCCGGGCGCTCACGGACGAGTACAAGGAGCGGTACGCCGACGGCGAGAGCCTCGACGACCTGCTCCCCGAGGCGTTCGCCACGGTCCGTGAGGCCGCCAAGCGCGTCCTCGGCCAGCGCCACTACGACGTCCAGCTGATGGGCGGCGCGGCCCTGCACCTGGGATACGTCGCCGAGATGAAGACCGGTGAGGGCAAGACCCTGGTCGGTACCCTCCCGACGTACCTCAATGCGCTGTCCGGCAAGGGCGTCCACCTGATCACGGTGAACGACTACCTGGCCGAGCGCGACTCCGAGATGATGGGCCGGGTCCACAAGTTCCTGGGCCTGACGGTCGGTTGCATCCTCGCCGACATGACGCCGGCGCAGCGCCGCGAGCAGTACAACTGCGACATCACCTACGGCACGAACAACGAGTTCGGCTTCGACTACCTCCGCGACAACATGGCCTGGTCGCAGGACGAACTCGTCCAGCGCGGCCACAACTTCGCGGTCGTCGACGAGGTCGACTCGATCCTCGTCGACGAGGCCCGTACGCCGCTGATCATCTCCGGCCCGGCGGACTCGGCCACCAAGTGGTACGGCGACTTCGCCAAGTTGGTGCAGCGCCTCAAGCGCGGCGAGGCGGCCAACCCGCAGCGCGGCGTCGAGGAGACCGGCGACTACGACGTCGACGAGAAGAAGCGGACCGTCGGCATCCATGAGTCCGGAGTCAGCAAGGTCGAGGACTGGCTGGGCATCGACAACCTCTACGAGTCGGTCAACACCCCGCTCGTCGGTTACCTCAACAACGCCATCAAGGCCAAGGAGCTCTTCAAGAACGACAAGGACTACGTCGTCATCGACGGCGAGGTCATGATCGTCGACGAGCACACCGGCCGTATCCTCGCCGGCCGCCGCTACAACGAGGGCATGCACCAGGCCATCGAGGCGAAGGAGGGCGTGGAGATCAAGGACGAGAACCAGACGCTCGCCACGATCACCCTGCAGAACTTCTTCCGCCTCTACGACAAGCTCTCCGGCATGACCGGTACGGCCATGACCGAGGCCGCCGAGTTCCACCAGATCTACAAGCTCGGCGTCGTCCCGATCCCGACGAACCGGCCGATGATCCGCAAGGACCAGGCGGACCTGATCTACCGCACCGAGCCCGCGAAGTTCGACGCGGTCGTCGAGGACATCGTGGAGAAGCACGGCAAGGGTCAGCCGATCCTGGTCGGCACGACGTCCGTGGAGAAGTCCGAGTACCTCTCCCAGCAGCTCAACAAGCGCGGCGTGCCGCACGAGGTCCTCAACGCCAAGCAGCACGACCGGGAGGCGTCGATCGTCGCCCAGGCCGGCCGCAAGGGTGCCGTCACGGTCGCCACGAACATGGCCGGCCGCGGTACGGACATCAAGCTCGGCGGCAACCCCGACACCCTCGCCGAGGCGGAGCTGCGCCAGATGGGGCTCGACCCGGTCGAGCACGTCGAGGAGTGGGCGGCCGCGCTGCCCGCCGCCCTGGAGCGCGCCGAGGCCGCGGTGAAGGCGGAGTTCGAGGAGGTCAAGGAGCTCGGCGGGCTGTACGTGCTCGGCACGGAGCGGCACGAGTCGCGCCGGATCGACAACCAGCTGCGTGGCCGCTCCGGCCGTCAGGGCGACCCGGGCGAGTCGCGGTTCTACCTCTCCCTCGGTGACGACCTGATGCGGCTGTTCAAGGCCCAGATGGTCGAGCGGGTCATGGCGATGGCCAACGTCCCCGACGACGTCCCGATCGAGAACAAGATGGTGACCCGGGCGATCGCCTCCGCCCAGTCGCAGGTCGAGCAGCAGAACTTCGAGACCCGCAAGAACGTCCTGAAGTACGACGAGGTGCTCAACCGCCAGCGCGAGGTCATCTACGGCGAGCGCCGCCGCGTCCTGGAGGGCGAGGACCTGCAGGAGCAGATCAAGCACTTCATGGACGACACCATCGACGCCTACATCCAGGCGGAGACCGTCGAGGGCTTCGCGGAGGAGTGGGACCTGGACCGTCTGTGGGGCGCGTTCAAGCAGCTCTACCCGGTGAAGGTGACCGTCGAGGAGCTGGAGGAGGAGGCCGGCGACCGCGCGGGCCTGACCTCCGAGTTCATCGCCGACGCCGTCAAGGACGACATCCACGAGCAGTACGCGGCCCGCGAGGAGCAGCTCGGCTCGGACATCATGCGCGAGCTGGAGCGCCGGGTCGTGCTGTCCGTCCTGGACCGCAAGTGGCGCGAGCACCTCTACGAGATGGACTACCTCCAGGAGGGCATCGGCCTGCGGGCGATGGCCCAGAAGGACCCGCTGGTCGAGTACCAGCGCGAGGGCTTCGACATGTTCACCGCCATGATGGAGGGCATCAAGGAGGAGTCCGTCGGCTACCTGTTCAACCTGGAGGTCCAGGTGGAGCAGCAGGTCGAGGAGGTCCCGGTGGAGGAGGCCGCGGAGCTGCCCGCCCAGGAGGCGGTGCCCGCGGGTGCGGGGCGTCCCGAGATCCACGCCAAGGGACTGGAGGCGCCGCAGCGCCCGGACCGGCTGCACTTCACCGCGCCCAAGGTGGACGGTGACGGCAGCGTCATCGAGGGCGACTTCATCAGCGACGAGGAGCCGGGCGGGCCGGCCCGCTCCGAGGCGGACGGGCTGACCCGCGCGGAGCGGCGCAAGGCCCAGAAGAGCGGCGGACGGCGCCGCAAGAAGTGAGTACGGGACGGTGACCGGGGCCGGGCGGAGCACGCCCGGCCCGGACCGTGCGGGGCGCCCCGGCCGGAGACCGGCCGGGGCGCTTTCGTCTGCGGACGGCCGGGTCATGACGCCGGGCCCGGGAGGGCGGGGCCCGGACCGATGTCGAGGGCGGCGCAGCGCCAGCGGGAGTCGGCGCCCAGCTCCAGCCGGAAGGCCAGGGCGCGCAGCCGCTCGCCGGTGGTGATCCGGGCGAACGCCTCGATGACGCCGCGTCGCGGCCGGCACAGCCCGCACTCGCGGACGGTCGGCACGGGCCCGCGCCGGCCCGGCCCCAGGACGGGCCGCAGTGGTGCCTGCGGGGCGAGTTCCGCCAGCCGGTCGTAGGCGGCGGGCAGCGCATGCCCCAGCAGGGCGTGGACGGGGCGCTGCCCGCTGAGGGTGAGCACCAGCTGGTGGGCGAACCAGAGGTGCGGCCGGCCCTCCTGTGCCCGGCGCTGGGCCCCGACGGTGGGGAGCGGGGCGGTACGGGCCGGCCCGCGGCCGGCGGGACGGGCCCGCGGCGCGTCGTACCGGGGCGGCGCCCGCGTGCGCCGGGTCCGCTGCCGGCCGGGCCGAGGGGGCCGCGGCCTGCCGGGGTGGACCGCCGGGGGCGGGGGACGGTCGGGCCGCCGCCCCGTGTGCCGGCCGGAGCGGTGCCCGGTGGTGGTGGGGGTGTGTCCGTCGCCGCGGCGGGGCCGTCGGTTCCGGTTTCGCCCCCTGGCAGGATCTCGCTTCCGGTCATGGTGTCGTCCCTGCTCATGAGTTCCCCCTTCGTTCCCAGCCCGATTACTGGGCGGTAGCTTTCCGGTGGGGATCTTCGTATCGGCGGCAGCGGAACGGCGGCAAGGCGCGGGAACCGGCCCGGTACGGGGGCGCCGGATTCACTCTTCCGTGGCGCGGCCCGGCACAGAGCCTTTGCGGACCGCTGCCGGGGGCCGCCGGACCGGGTCGTGGAGGGGCCGTACGGGCGGCACGATGGGGGACTCCCGCCCGTATGCTGGCGGGACAGTCCCTCACACCGAGTGAAACGAGCGGAAGCGGCTGCCATGCGCGTCTATGTCCCCCTGACCCTCTCCGGTCTCGCAGAGGCGCACAAGAACGGTGAGCTGGGCCCCGGCCCGCTGGCCGCGTTCGCCGTCACGCCGGCGCTGCGCGAGTGGTACGTCTCGGACGACATCGAGGAGCTGGAGTACGCGGCGCTGAACCGCGCGGCCCAGGCGTCGCTGCGCCAGCTCGCCGGCCACCCGCAGACCCCGCGGCGGCGGGTCGTGGTGGCCGTGGACGTGCCGGACGGCGCGGCGGTGCCGGACCCGGACCGCGGGCTCGACCCGTCGGGGCTCGGTGAGGTGCGGCTCCCCGGGCCGGTGCCGCTGTCGAAGGCCGCCGCCGTGCACGTCGACGCCACGGACGCGGAGGCGGACGTCGCGGCGGCCGCGGCGGCGCTGGGCGCGGCGGACCAGGGCGACGACGACGCGCAGTTCACGGTGGACGGCGCCGAGGACCACGACCTGATGTGGTTCGGGGTGCAGGAGATCCCCCAGCTGATCGCCTGAGGCCGGATCGCCGGGTCGCCGGGTCGCCGGGTCGCCGGGTCGCCGGGTCGCCGGATCGCCGGAGGCCGCGGGGCGCGGTCGGGGTGTGGCGCGCGCGGCGGCCGGGCCCGCACGGGCCGTCGCCGGCGTCCGGGTCGCGTTGTCAGTGGGCCCGGGTACTTTTTCTTCAGGGAGGTGCACGGGCCGCACAAGAGGTCCGGGCACGGGAAGCGACCTGGGGAAAGCATGGGGAAGTACGCGACACACATCGTCTGGGACTGGAACGGCACGCTGTTCCACGACATCGACGCCGTCATCGGGGCGACCAACTCCGCCTTCGCCGAGATCGGCCTGGAGCCGATCACGCTGGAGGTGTATCGAGAGCTGTACTGCGTCCCGGTGCCGCGCTTCTACGAGCGGCTGATGGGGCGGCTGCCGACGGAGGCCGAGTGGCTGGTGATGGACGAGACGTTCCACCGGCACTACTCCGAGCACCGGCTGGCGTGCGGGCTCGCCGAGGGCGTGGACCTGCTGCTGGAGGCGTGGCAGACGGCCGGCGGCAGCCAGTCGATCCTCAGCATGTTCGGGCACGACGAGCTGATACCCCTCGTCCGCGGCTTCGGGATCGAGTCGCGGTTCGTGCTGGTCGAGGGCAGGACCGGGCCGTCCGGGGGCACGAAGGCGGCGCAGATGGTGCGCCACCTGGCGGCGCTCGCCGAGGTCGACCCGGGCCGTACGGTCGTGATCGGTGACGCGGTGGACGATGCGGTGGCCGCGCGGGAGGCGGGCGCCTCGGCGGTGCTCTACACGGGCGGTTCGCACAGCCGCGCCAGCCTGGAGACCGCCGCGGTCCCGGGAGTCCCGGTGGTCGACACGCTCGCCGAGGCCGTGGAGCTGGCGGGCGTCATGATGGCGTAGGGCTTCGGTGGCCCGGCGGGAGGCCACCCCGGCACATCGCCCGCCGGCCACGCATACGCCACCCCGGCGGCACGTTGTCCAGAAGGGCTAAGTTCGGGCAGAGGTTTTGTACTCCCACGGCCCATGACGGCACCCGTATCGAGAGCGATAGCCTTGCACCGTGATCAGCGCGATAACCCGCGGGGGCGTCGAGGCCCCTGCCGTGCGCCCGGGACACATCTGTGACCGGGCGGTCGCTGGTCGTTGCGGCCGACACTTGCTGCCGACTTCGTCCGAGAATGTCGACAACGGCACGGCCCCCCCTCATCGCGGTACATCGCCGGCAGTGACAGGACTTCCCGCGTCACGGCGTTGTGCGGCTTCCACACAGTTCTTCCACAACGTCACGCAACGGCGCGCGACAGGAGCCAGAGGACATGCAGACCAAGCTGGACGAAGCCAAAACCGAGCTGCTCGCCAGGGCCGCCCGGGTCGTTGAGAGCAGCCCGGCCGGGGCAAGCACCCGGTAGGGGGGCTCGACCCGGACACCCTCGCGGGATACCTCCAGCGCTACTACCTGCACACCGCCCCCGAGGACCTGATCGACCGCGACCCGGTCGACGTCTTCGGCGCCGCGCTCTCGCACTACCGCCTCGCGGAGTCGCGCCCGCAGGGCACCGCCAACGTCCGGGTGCACACCCCGACCGTCGAGGAGAACGGCTGGACCTGCAGCCACTCCGTCGTCGAGGTCGTCACCGACGACATGCCGTTCCTGGTCGACTCGGTCACCAACGAGCTCTCCCGGCAGGGCCGCGGCATCCACGTCGTCATCCACCCGCAGGTCACCGTCCGCCGCGACGTCGCCGGCAAGCTCATCGAGCTCCTCGACACCAACGGCGACGCCCACGGCAACGGCAAGACCAAGGCCGCCGAGCTGCCGCACGACGCGGTGACCGAGTCCTGGATCCACGTCGAGATCGACCGCGAGACCGACCGCGAGGACCTGACGCAGATCACCGCCGATCTGCTGCGGGTGCTCTCCGACGTCCGCGAGGCCGTCGAGGACTGGGAGAAGATGCGCGCCGGCGCGCTGCGCATCGCCGACCAGCTGCCGAAGGAGCCGCTCGCCGACGACCTGCGCGAGCTGGAGGTCGAGGAGGCCCAGGAGCTGCTGCGGTGGCTGTCCGACGACCACTTCACGTTCCTCGGCTACCGCGAGTACGAGCTGGACTCCGCGCCCGGTGAGGGCGGCGTCCAGGAAGACGTGCTGACCGCGGTCCCCGGTACCGGCCTGGGCATCCTGCGCGCCGACCCGCCGCACCGCGAGAGCGACGCCGGCCACCCGGTCTCGCCGTCCTTCAACCGGCTGCCCGCGGACGCCCGCGCCAAGGCCCGCGAGCACAAGCTGCTGATCCTCACCAAGGCCAACAGCCGCGCCACCGTCCACCGCCCGTCCTACCTCGACTACGTCGGCGTCAAGAAGTTCGACGAGCAGGGCAACGTCATCGGCGAGCGGCGCTTCCTGGGCCTGTTCTCCTCGGCCGCCTACACCGAGTCGGTGCGCCGGGTGCCGGTCATCCGCCGCAAGGTCGCCGAGGTCCTGGACGGCGCGGGCTTCAGCCCGGACAGCCACGACGGCCGCGACCTGCTGCAGATCCTGGAGACCTACCCCCGCGACGAGCTGTTCCAGACGCCCGTCGACGAGCTGCGGTCCATCGCGACCAGCGTCCTCTACCTCCAGGAACGGCGCCGGCTGCGGCTCTTCCTGCGCCAGGACGAGTACGGCCGCTACTACTCCGCGCTGGTCTACCTCCCGCGCGACCGCTACACCACCGCCGTCCGGCTGCGCCTGATCGAGATCCTCAAGGAGGAGCTGGGCGGCACCAGCGTCGACTTCACGGCCTGGAACACCGAGTCCGTCCTGTCCCGGCTGCACTTCGTCATCCGCGTCCCGGCCGGGTCCACCCTTCCCGACCTCACCGACGCCGACGCGGACCGCATCGAGAGCCGCCTGGTGGAGGCCGCCCGCTCGTGGTCCGACGGGTTCGGCGAGGCCCTGACCGCCGAGGTCGGCGAGGAGCGCGCCGCCGAGCTGCTGCGCCGCTACAGCCACGCCTTCCCCGAGGGCTACAAGGCCGACAACAGCCCGCGCAGCGCGGTCGCCGACCTGACGCACCTGGAGAAGCTCACCGAGGAGCCCGGCAAGGACTTCTCCGTCAGCCTCTACGAGCCGGTCGGCGCCGGCCCCGGCGAGCGCCGCTTCAAGATCTACCGCAGGGGCGAGCAGGTCTCGCTGTCGCGGGTGCTGCCCGGCCTGAACCGCCTGGGCGTCGAGGTCGTCGACGAGCGCCCGCACGAGCTGCGGCTGGCCGACGCGAGCCGCGCCTGGATCTACGACTTCGGCCTGCGGATGCCGGAGCACATCAAGGGCGACGACGCCCGCGAGCGCTTCCAGGACGCCTTCACCGCGGTGTGGACCGGCGCGGCCGAGAGCGACAACTTCAACAAGCTGGTT
Organism: Streptomyces endophytica; assembly: GCF_026153355.1. Taxonomy (GTDB): domain Bacteria; phylum Actinomycetota; class Actinomycetes; order Streptomycetales; family Streptomycetaceae; genus Streptomyces; species Streptomyces endophytica. The sequence continues at coordinate 2,965,360 of NZ_CP110636.1, forward strand.
CTCCGGGCCGGCCTCAACTGGCGCCAGGCGATGGTGCTGCGGGCCTACGCCAAGTACCTCCGGCAGGCGGGCTCCACGTTCAGCCAGACGTACATGGAGGACACCCTCGCCAACAACGTCCACACCACCCGGCTGCTGGTCTCGCTGTTCGAGGCGCGGATGTCCCCGGAGCGGCAGAGCGCCGGCCGGGAGCTGACCGACGGGCTGCTGGAGGAGCTGGACGGCGCCCTGGACCAGGTCGCGTCCCTGGACGAGGACCGCATCCTGCGGGCCTTCCTGACCGTCATCAAGGCGACCCTGCGCACGAACCACTACCAGAAGAACCGCCAGGGCGCGCCGCACGGCTACCTGTCGATGAAGCTGGACCCGCAGGCCATCCCCGACCTGCCGGCGCCCCGCCCGGCGTACGAGATCTGGGTGTACTCCCCCCGCGTCGAGGGCGTCCACCTCCGCTTCGGCAAGGTCGCGCGCGGTGGTCTGCGCTGGTCGGACCGCCGGGAGGACTTCCGTACGGAGATCCTCGGCCTGGTCAAGGCGCAGATGGTCAAGAACACCGTCATCGTGCCGGTCGGCGCGAAGGGCGGCTTCGTCGGCAAGCAGCTGCCGGACCCGGCGCAGGACCGGGACGCCTGGCTGGCCGAGGGCATCGCCTGCTACCGGACCTTCATCTCCGGTCTGCTGGACATCACCGACAACCTGGTCGGCGGCGAGGTCGTCCACCCCAAGGACGTGGTCCGGCACGACGAGGACGACACGTACCTGGTCGTCGCCGCCGACAAGGGCACCGCGACGTTCTCCGACATCGCCAACGAGGTCGCCGAGTCCTACGGCTTCTGGCTCGGGGACGCCTTCGCCTCCGGCGGCAGCGCCGGCTACGACCACAAGGGCATGGGCATCACCGCCCGCGGCGCCTGGGAGTCGGTGAAGCGGCACTTCCGCGAGCTGGGTGTGAACACCCAGACCGAGGACTTCACCGTCGTCGGCGTCGGCGACATGTCCGGTGACGTCTTCGGCAACGGCATGCTGCTCAGCGAGCACATCCGGCTGGTCGCCGCCTTCGACCACCGGCACATCTTCCTCGACCCCAACCCGGACGCGGCCACCTCGTACGCCGAGCGCCGCCGGCTCTTCGAGCTGCCCCGCTCGTCCTGGGCGGACTACAACACCGAGCTGCTCTCGCAGGGCGGCGGCATCCACCCGCGCTCGGCCAAGTCCATCCCGATCAACGCGCAGGTGCGGGCCGCCCTCGGCATCGAGGCCGGCGTGAAGAAGATGACCCCGGCCGATCTGATGCGGGCCATCCTCAAGGCGCCGGTCGACCTGCTGTGGAACGGCGGCATCGGCACGTACGTGAAGTCCTCGGTGGAGTCGCACGCCGACGTGGGCGACAAGTCCAACGACGCCATCCGCGTCAACGGCGAGGACCTGCGGGTCAAGGTCGTCGGCGAGGGCGGCAACCTGGGTCTGACGCAGCTGGGCCGGATCGAGTTCGCCACGGCCGGCGGGAAGATCAACACCGACGCGATCGACAACAGCGCCGGTGTGGACACCTCCGACCACGAGGTCAACATCAAGATCCTGCTCAACGCCGTTGTGGCCGAGGGCGACATGACGGTCAAGCAGCGCAACAAGCTGCTGGCCGAGATGACCGACGAGGTCGGCGCGCTGGTGCTGCGCAACAACTACGCGCAGAACACCGCCCTGGCCCTGGCCCTCGCCCAGTCGTCCAGCATGCTCCACGCCCAGCAGCGGTTCATGCGCCGCCTGGTGCGGGACGGCCACCTCGACCGGGCGCTGGAGTTCCTGCCCACCGACCGGCAGATCCGCGAGCGGCTGAGCGCCGGCCGCGGCCTGACCCAGCCCGAGACCGCGGTGCTGCTGGCCTACACCAAGATCACCGTCGCCGACGCGCTGATCCAGACCGGGCTGCCCGATGACCCGTACCTCGAGCGGCTGCTGCACGCCTACTTCCCCTCGGCGCTCTACGAGCGGTTCCCCGAGCAGGTCGACGGGCACGCGCTGAGCCGCGAGATCGTCACGACGGTGCTGGTCAACGACACCGTCAACACCGGCGGTACGAGCTTCCTGCACCGGATGCGGGAGGAGACCGGCGCCTCCCTCGAAGAGGTCGTCCGGGCGCACACCGCGGCCCGCGCGATCTTCCGGCTCAACCAGGTCTGGGACGACGTCGAGGCGCTCGACAATGTCGTCTCGGCCGACGTCCAGACCCGGATCCGGCTGCACTCCCGCCGGCTGGTCGAGCGCGGCACCCGCTGGCTGCTCAACAACCGCCCGCAGCCGCTGGCCCTGTCGGAGACCATCGACTTCTTCTCCGAGCGGGTCGGGGAGGTCTGGGCGCAGCTGCCGAAGCTGCTCCAGGGCAGCGACCTGGAGTGGTTCGAGACGATCCTGGAGGAGCTGACCGGCGCGGGCGTGCCCGAGCAGCTGGCCGTCCAGGTGTCCGGCTTCTCGTCGGTCTTCCCGGCGCTGGACATCGTCGCGGTCGCCGACCGGCTGGCCAAGGAGCCGCTGGAGGTCGCCGAGGTCTACTACGACCTGGGGGACCGGCTGCGGATCAACCAGCTCCTCGACCGCATCCTGGACCTGCCGCGCAACGACCGCTGGCAGTCGATGGCCCGCGCCTCGATCCGTGAGGACCTCTTCGCGGCGCACGCGGCGCTGACCGCGGACGTGCTGTCCGTGGGCAACGGCACCTCGACGCCGGAGCAGCGGTTCAAGGCGTGGGAGCAGGCCAACGCGGCGATCCTCAGCCGTGCCCGGGCGACGCTGGAGGAGATCCACGGCTCGGAGGGCTTCGACCTGGCGAACCTCTCCGTCGCCATGCGGACCATGCGCACCCTGCTGCGTACGCACAGCTGAGCCGCCGGTCGTACGGCGCGTACGGCAACGGCCCCGGAGCGAAAGGCTCCGGGGCCGTTCCCGTTGCGGCTGCCGCGCGGGCGGCGTGCCGGTCTCCGGCGAGGCGGGCCACCTGCCGAACCCGCTTACGGAGCGGGCTACTTGCCGGTCTGTGCTTCGTAGGCCTCGATGACCTCGTCGGTGGGGCCGTCCATCAGCAGCTCGCCGCGTTCCAGCCACAGCACGCGGTCGCAGGTGTCGCGGATGGACTTGTTGTTGTGGCTGACCAGGAAGACCGTGCCGGCCTCCTTGCGCAGCTCGCGGATCCGGGCCTCGGAGCGCTTCTGGAACGCCCGGTCGCCGGTGGCCAGCGCCTCGTCGATCATCAGCACGTCGTGGTCCTTGGCCGCGGCGATGGAGAACCGCAGCCGGGCCGCCATACCCGAGGAGTACGTGCGCATCGGCAGGGAGATGAAGTCGCCCTTCTCGTTGATGCCGGAGAAGTCGACGATCCCGTCGTAGCGCTCCCGGATCTGCTCGCGCGACATGCCCATGGCCAGACCGCCGAGGACGACGTTCTTCTCGCCGGTCAGGTCGTTCATCAGGGCCGCGTTCACGCCCAGCAGGGAGGGCTGGCCGTGCGTGTAGACCTTGCCGCGCTCGGCCGGCAGCAGACCGGCGACCGCCTTGAGCAGGGTGGACTTGCCCGAGCCGTTCGAGCCGATCAGGCCGATCGACTCCCCGCGGTAGGCGGTGAAGGAGACGCCCTTGACCGCGTGGACCTCGCGCACGCCGGTGGAGGGCTTGCGGCGGACGATGCGGTTCAGCGCCGCGGTGGCGCTGCCCTTGCCCGCGCCCGTGCCGTAGACGCGGTAGACGATGTGCAGATCGTCCGCGATCACGGTCGGGATCCGTTCCTGGGCGGCCGCCGTGGGCCGCACGCCGTTGATCTCTTCCGTCATGACCTCAGCCACGTCCGTACCGCTCCTCAGCCTTCCAGAAGTACACATAGCCGCCGATACCGGCCACCAGCGCCCAGCCGGCCGCGAACGCCCAGACGTGCGGCGGCAGTTGCTTCGCGGTGAAGCTGTCGATCAGCGCGAAGCGCATCAGGTCGATGTAGACCGCCGCCGGTTGGCGTTGAGCAGGAGCTCCACGATCTTCGGGAGGTGCTTGCCCTGGAGGATCACGCTGATGCTGAACATCACGCCGGACGCGTACATCCACGTCCGCATCACGAAGGGCATCAGCTGCGCCAGGTCCGGGGTCCGGGAGCCGAGGCGGGCCATCACCATCGCCAGACCCGTGTTGAACACGAACTGCAGGGTCAGCGCCGGCAGGACGAGCAGCCATGACCAGGTCGGCAGCTGTCCGAAGCACAGCAGGATGACCGCCAGCACGCCCATGGAGAACAGCAGTTGCTGCAGCTGCGCCAGGCAGAACGAGATCGGCAGGCAGGCCCGCGGGAAGTGCAGGGCGCGCACCAGGCCCAGGTTGCCGGAGATCGCCCGGGTGCCGGTCATCACCGAGTTCTGCAGGAAGGTGAAGATGAAGACGCCGGTCACCAGGAACGGGATGAAGTCCGGGACGTGCTTCCTCGTGTCGAGCAGCACACCGAAGATCAAGTAGTAGACGGCGGCGTTGAGCAGCGGGGTGATCACCTGCCAGAGCTGCCCGAGCTTGGCGGTGGTGTACATCGCGGTGAGCCGGGCGGTGGCGAACGAGGTGATGAAGTGCCGCCGCTGCCACAGCTGACGGGTGTACTCCGTCAGCGAGGGCCGGGCACCGCTCACCGTGAGGCCGTGGCGTTCGGCCAGCGCGCGCAGCTCGGGGTCGGGGGCGGTGCCGGTGCCGGCGTCGGGCACCCGTGCCGGGGCCGGGGCCGGGGGAGTGAGGGTCTGGGGCATGGGGCCGCTTTCGCTTGCGTACGGGGGCCGCAGAAACGGAGTGCGACGACGGAACGGGTCCGTATCGTCGCGACGCCGACACTAAAGGGAGCTCGCGTCGAAACGCAACCGTAGCGTCGTGACGCTAGGCTCAAGCCATGGCAAAGAACGGCAACGGGAACGACCCCGCGGCGGGCCGGCGCGCCCCGGCGGGCGCCGCGGTACTGCGCGAGGACAAGACCGAGGCGATCCGGGCGGCGGTCTTCGAGGAGCTGGCGGCGGTGGGCTTCGCCCGGATGTCGATCGAGGGCATCGCCCGCCGGGCGGGCGTCGGGAAGACCGCCGTCTACCGGCGGTGGCGCTCCAAGCTGCACCTCGTCCTGGACGTGGTCTCCGCGGTGGCCGCCGCGGGCCTGCCGACCCCGGACACCGGGTCGCTGCGCGGGGGACGTACGGATGCTGCTGGAGGTCGCGGCCCGGGCGCTGCGGCACCCGATGGCGTCGCAGATCATCCCGGACCTGCTGGCGGAGGCGGCGCGCAGCCCGGAGCTGGCGACCGCGCTGCGGGCGGCGCTGCACGACAGCCAGGAGGGCGTCGCGGCCGCGGTGGTGGCCAGCGCGGTGGCGCGCGGCGAGCTGCCGCAGGACGTGGACACCCGCCTCGCGCTGGACCTGCTGACCGGCCCGCTGTACTGGCGGCTGCTGGTCGTACGCGACGAGCTGCCCAAGGGCTACCTCGACGCCCTGGCGGGCTCGGTGGCGGCGGCGCTCGGGGCGGAGTGAGTGGAGCCGGCGGGGGAGGCGGGGCGGGGTGGGGGAATTACCTAGGGCGGGGGCGAACGGATCCCGTAGGGGTCGCGAGGGCCCCCTGCGGGGCCACAACCGGGGGACGCGGGGCGGTATTCCCGCGGGAAACGTCGAGGATGCCAGAAGGGGCGGCGGCGCTCGGGCGGAGTGACGCTCGGGCGGAGTGAGCGGAGCCGGCGCCCCCCGTGTACGTACGCCACTGCCCCCGGCCGGAACGACGGCCGGGGGCAGTGGTGTCTGTGCCCGGGGTGTGCGGCGTCGGCCGGGGCCTCAGCCCGCCATCTCGACGTCCGAGGCGCCCGACGGGCCCGAGGTGCCCGATCCGGCCGCGGCGTCGTCCGCCGACGTGCGCGGGGCGGGGAGCTTCACCAGGCCGGCCGCGGCGGCCGCGGTGCGGGGGCCGGGGCCACGGTGCGCTCCTCCTGCGGCAGCGGCTCGGGGGCCGTCTCCTGGCCGAGGAAGACCCGGCGGACCACGCGCTCGGCGGCGTGCCCGTCGTCCCACTGGCAGAACCGCGCACGGAACGCGGCGCGCAGCTCGGTGGCCCGCTCGTCGTCCCAGCGGCCGCTGCGGAAGGCGTCGATCAGCTCGTCCTCGGTGGTGGCGAGCACGCCCGGGGTGTCGCCCGGCTTGCCCGAGAGCAGGTCGAAGGTGACGCCGCGGGAGCGGACGTAGGTGTCCCAGTCGTCGGTGTAGTTGATGATCGGCCGGTCGAGGTTGGCGTAGTCGAACATGATCGACGAGTAGTCGGTGACCAGGGCGTCGGCGGCCAGGCACAGTTCCTCGACGACCGGGTGGCCGGAGACGTCGATGATCGCGCCGCGCTCCTGCAGCTCCTGGAGGCGGGTGTCCTGGTCGTAGAAGTAGTGGGTGCGCACCAGCAGGACGAAGTCCTCACCGAGCTCGCGGGAGATCTTCTCCAGGTCCAGCCGCGGCACGTAGCCGACCTGGTAGTCGCGCATGGTCGGGGCGTACAGGACCGCCGTCTTGCCGGGGGCGACGCCCAGGCGCTCGCGGATGTCCAGGACGTCCTGGGCGCTCGCCCGGTAGTAGACGTCGTTGCGGGGGTAACCGGCGTCCAGCGACTCGAAGTTGCAGGGGTAGACCCGCTCCCACTGCTCGGTGGTGTGCTGGTTGGAGGAGAGCGAGTAGTCCCAGCGGTCGGCGCGGGCCAGCAGCTTGCGGAAGCTCATGCCCTTGGCGGCGGCCGGGTAGCGCTTCTGGTCGACGCCCATCGACTTCAGCGGGGTGCCGTGGTGGGTCTGGAGGTGGACCTGCCCCTCGCGCTTGACCACGCCGTCCGCGAAGTTCACGTTGTTGACGAGGTACTTGGCGCGGGCCATGACCTCCCAGTAGCGCGGCGAGTTCAGCACGACGTGGTCGACGCCGGCCGGTATCTCGCCGGAGTCGACCAGCTGCTGCTTGACGACCCACACGCCGTGGACGTGCGGGGCGAGCTCCTTGGCCTTCTCGTAGATCGCCAGCGGGTTGCAGGCCGGCAGCCGGTTCCAGTACGCGGAGTAGACCGCGAGGTTCTCGTCCAGCGGCTGCCGCAGCAGGGCCTGGTAGCGCAGGTCCATGGCCTTCTTCTTGGCCTGGCGGACCTTCTTGCCGGCGTGCTTGCGGACCGTGCGCTGCACCTTGCCGGCGACCTTGAGGCCGGCCAGCGCCGGGTAGGCGTCCTTGGCGAGCAGCGCGTACTTGCCGCCGGCCACCCCGGCGGGCCGGACGAAGCCGGCCGGCAGCCGCCGGCGGTAGTCGCGGGCGGCGCGGTGGAAGAACTCGGCGGTGGCGTTCTGCGGCAGCCGGCCCGGCTTGTCCAGCACCGTCAGGTAGTGGTCGATCATCTTGCGGAACATGTGCGGGCGCCAGCGCGACAGCTCCGGGTGGGCGTCGAGGTAGGCGAAGACCCGGTCGTACTGGTCGAAGACGTCGAAGTGCTTGCGGCTGGTGGTGCGCAGGATGTTGCCGCCCTGCCGGCGCTGGCGGTAGTGCAGACAGACCCGGTCGAGGACCGCGATGGACCGCGCGGTGATCAGCGTGCAGAACGTCCAGGGGGCGTCCTCGTAGTAGCCGACCGGGAAGGTGAAGCCGTGCTCCTCGATGAAGTCGCGGCGGTAGGCCTTGTTCCAGACGATCTGCAGCAGGTCGAGGATCTCGGGGCGCTCGGCGAGGGTGAAGCTGGGCGCGCCGGCCTCGTCGAGCCGGTCGGCGAGGAGGTTGCGGCGGACCGAGCTGTCCCAGTAGGTCCGGGCGTAGTCGAAGATCAGGATCTCCGGGCTGCCGGTCGTGTCCAGCCGCTCCGCCAGCGCACCGAGCGCGCCGGGCACGAGGGTGTCGTCGCTGTCGAGGAAGAGGACGTACTCGCCGCGGACCTTTTCCAGGCCGGCGTTGCGGGCCAGACCCAGGCCGACGTTCTCCGGCAGGTGCAGGACCTCTACGCGCTCGTCGCGGGCGGCGTACTCGTCGAGGATGGCGCCGCTGCGGTCCGGCGAGCAGTCGTCGACGGCGATCACCTCGAAGTCCGTGAAGTCCTGCGCCAGCACCGAGTCCATGCACTCGCGCAGGAAGCCCTGCACTCTGAACACGGGCACGATGATGCTGAAGCGGGGTACGACGGGGTCGAGGACTGTCTCGGACATGCGGTGCTTACTCCTCGTGACGAGCTGAGTACAGAACGCAAAAAAGCCCCAAAGGGGTTCTATGCATTGTCGACCCTCCTGACCGCCGTTCACCCGAAAAGGTTGTTGTTCGTAACCTGAAAGTTCTGTGGCGCTCATCACGGATGCACGTAAGTGGCGACTTTTCGGGCGGGTGGAATGCGCCCCGGTCACCGCTTTCGGACGAGCGGTCCGTCCCGGCCCACCGAATACTGAGGATGTGTCACCGCCGCGCCCGCCCCGTGTCACCCGCCGCTGGCTGCTCCAGCTCACCGGCGGCGGGCTGCTCGCCGCGGCGGCGGGCACCGGCGTCTGGGCCCACGTCGCGGACGAGGGCCCCCGGACGGGCGAACCGGCCGGCTCCGGGCCGCTCCTGGTCGACCCGGCGGACCAGTCCTTCCTGCACGTCATCGCCCATCCGGACGACGGCCTGTACTTCATGAACCCCGACCTGGAGCAGGCCGTCCGCGCCGGGGCCCGCTCGGTCACCGTCTGCCTCACGGGCGGCGAGTCCGACGGACACAACGTCAGCAGGCACGCCGCGTACGCCGATCGGGTCCCCAGGAACCGGCCCGCCTTCGCCCGGGCCCGCACCAACGGACTGCGTGCCGCGCACGCCGAGATGGCCCTCGGCGACCCCGCCGCCCCGTGGCACCTGACCGCGATATCCCTGCTCCCCGACGTCCAGGCCGAACTGCACACCCTCCAGGCCGCCCCGAATCAGCAGTTGCTGTTCCTGGAACTGGTGGAGGCCCGGGCGGTCTGGCAGGCCCGCGCCACCAGCCTGCGCGGCCTGTGGCTCGGCGCCACGCCCTTCCTGCCCACCCTGCGCCCGGCCGGCTCACCCGTACGGCACCAGTTCCTCTACAGCCGCGCCCAGGTCGTCGCGGCCCTGGTGGCGGTGCTCGACCGGGCCCGCCCCACGGTGGTGCGCACCCTGGACCCCAACGCGGTGCACTCCCGCAAGCGGCCGCCGGCCGGCCCGGACCGCGACCCCCGGCTGGCCGGGCTGCGCTACTACGACCACCAGGACCACACCGCCTCCGCCTACTTCGCGCAGGCCGCGCTGGCCGCCTACCTGGCCCGTGGGGGCCGCCCGCCCATCGTCGAGAACTACCTCGGCTACGAGGCGTCCGCGCTGCCCAACGACGTCGACCTGAAGGCCGCCCGGCGCAAGGCCCGGCTGCTGTCGGTGTACGGCTGGGCCGACCACCGCCGCTGCGGCGACCCGGCCGGCTGCGGTGACCGCAAGGTCGGCGGCTCGGCGCTGGACGGCGGCTCCCGCGACTGGACCCGCTCCACCCGGCTGCGCGCCCCCGGCTCCAACGCCTGGCTCCGGCCCGCGCAGGACGGCCGGCTGGCGGCCTTCGCGGTGCTCGGCGGCACCGCGTACTGCTGGGCCGAGACCCGCCCCGGCAGCGGCCGGTTCGGGGCACCGGTGCCGGCCGGCGGCGCGATGCTGCAGGGGCAGATCCACGCGGTGCGCCGCCCCGACGGGCCGCTGCAGCTGTTCGCCTCGCGCACGGTGCTGCCGGGCCGCACCGCCGTGCACCGCCGCGAGCTGATGACCGCGGCCCAGCGCGGCACCGCCCCGGACGGCACGCCGCTGTTCGGCCGCTGGGAGTCGCTGGGCTCACCGGACCCGGATCCGGAGCGTTCGCTGGAGATCGGCTTCCCGGCGGCGGTGGCCGCCCCGGACGGCACGGTGCACGTCTTCGTCCGCACCTGGGACGGCAACATCGCGCACCGCGCCGGCCCCGGCGGCACGGGCTTCACGCGGTGGGAGCGGCTGGAGGGCACGGTCAGCACCCTGAAGGCGTCCCCGCAGGTCGTCGACGGGCTGGACGCCTGTGTGGACTCCGACGGGCTGCTCCACGTGGTCGCGCCGGGCATCGGCACGGTGGCGCACTGGGTGTCGAAGGAGCCTGGGCAGATACCGCGGCCGGCCGCGGCCACCGGGCTGCCGCAGCCGGGCGGCCCGGTCAGTCTCGTCCCGCTGGCCGACGGCGTGGTGCGGGCCGTCTACCGCCGCTCGGTCACCGCGCAGGTGCTGATCGCCGAGCGGCACCGGCGGATCGGCGGCTGGCGGGTGGCGGCGCAGTGCGCGCCGGTCGGCGGCTACGGGCGGGTGGCGGCGGCCCCGGTGGGCAGCGGGGACCGGATGGTCGTCGCGGCCCGGGACGACACCGGCGAGGTGCGGGTGGCGATGGCCCAGGACGCCCCCAAGCCGTGGCAGCCGGGCCGGGTGTCGCACTCCGCGGCGGCCGGGGTCGCGCAGGACGCCGCCGGGCGGGCGGTGGTGGTGGTGCTGGGCACCGACGGCCGGCTGTACGCGGCCCGGCAGACGTCGGTGGGGCAGACCGCGCTGTTCGGCGCCTGGCGGCCTCAGAGCGGGTCGCCGGAGCGGACCGGTGACGCCCCGGCCTGACCGGCGGTACCGCGTACGGCCCCGGCTGCCGTGCCGGACCGGGCGGGCGGCCGCAGGATCCGCCGCGAGACCAGATAGCCGGCCGGCAGCGCGAAGGCGGCGGCGGCCAGCGGCGCCAGCGCGCTGTTCATCCCGCACCAGCCGACCAGCGCCACCAGCCCGGCGCTCTGCATGCCGTAGTTGGTGACCTGGGTCAGCGGGAACAGCAGGAACTTCCGCCAGCTCGGGCGGGTGCGGTAGGTGAAGTAGGTGTTGAGCAGGAACGAGCCGGTCATGCTCAGCGCGAAGGCGAGGCTGTAGGCGGCGAAGTACGGCAGCAGGCGGTGCAGCGGCAGGTAACAGGCGTAGAACGTCGCGGTGTTGACTCCGCCGACGACGGCGAAGCGCACCGGCTGGGCCCAGCCCCCGCCCGCGGACCGGCCGGCCATCAGCCGGCCTGCGACCCGGCGGTGGCGGCGTCCGCGGGCCCGGCGGCGGCGCTCAGCGCGGCCTCGGCGGCGTTGCCCTCCTTGACCAGGTAGTGCGGGCGCCGCTTGGCCTCGTGGTAGATCCGGCCGATGTACTCGCCGATCAGCCCGAGCATCACCATCTGCAGCCCGCCCAGGCCCACGATGATCGCCACCAGCGTCACATAGCCGGGCGCGGTGACCCCGCCGACGACGGCCGCCGCGACGATCCACAGGGTGTAGAGCGCGGCGAGCCCGGCCAGGCCGAGACCGGCGTAGATGGCCAGCCGCAGCGGCCGGCTGTTGAAGGAGAGCATCCCGTCGATGCCGTAGTTGACCAGCGCGCCGAGCCGCCACTTGGTCTCGCCGGCCTCCCGGACCGCGTTGCGGTAGTCGAAGGTGACGGTGTCGAAGCCGATCCAGGAGAACAGGCCCTTGGAGAAGCGGTTGTACTCCGGCAGTGCCAGCAGCGCGTCCACAGCCTTGCGCGACAGCAGCCGGAAGTCCCCGACGCCGTCGGCGAGTTCGACGTCGACCCAGGTGTTGACGGCCCGGTAGTAGCAGCGGCTCAGCGCGGACCGCAGCCGCCGCTCGCCGTCCCGGCTGCGCCGCGCGACGACCTGGTCGTGCCCCAGCTGGTAGAGGTCGAGCATCTTCTCGATGAGGTCCGGCGGATGCTGCAGGTCGGCGTCCATCAGGATCACCGCGTCGCCGGTGGCCGCCCGCAGCCGGCCAGCATGGCGGGCTCCTTGCCGAAGTTGCGGCTGAACGACAGGTAGCGGGTGGTGCCCCGGTGCTGCTGGGCCAGGCCGCGCAGCCGGGCCAGGGTGCCGTCGGTGCTGCCGTCGTCGACGTAGCACAGCTCGTGGGCGACGCCGAGGCGGGCGAGGACCGCCCGGACCGCCTCGTCGAAGCGGGCCAGCACGGCCTCCTCGTTGTAGCAGGGGACGACGATGGAGAGCTTCATCCGCGGGTCTCCTTGGTGGTGCGACGCCGGGACCGGCCGCGGCCCCGTAGCTGGCCCCCCACCGCCACCGCGCCGGCCGCCAGCCCGGCCGCGCCGCTCGCCGCCAGCCCCGCACGCAGGCCCGGCGGCAGGTACGTGCAGGTCAGCCGGGTCGCCCCGGGCCGCAGCGGTACCGCCAGCAGCCCGCCGTGCGAGGCCGGCGCGCGCCGCGGCCCGCCGTCCACCGCACAGCCCCACCCCGCGACGGCCGGCAGCGCCAGCACCGCGTGCCCCCGGCTGCCGCGCGGCAGCCGGGCGGTCAGCCGGTGCCCGCCCGCGGTCAGCGCCACCGGCCCGCGCAGCGCGCGCACCGCCCGGTCCAGCGCGCCCGGCGGCAGACAGCCCAGCGGGCGCGCGGGCAGCCACTGGCTGCCCCGGCCGATGAACCGCACCGCGACCGTCCCGTCGTCCGGCACCCGCCCCAGCACCCGCACCGGGTTGGCGGTGGTGTCCGCCCGGCCGATGCCCTTGGTGCGGGCGCCCAGCCCGCTGACCTGGCCCCAGAACCAGGGCGCGTACCAGACCACGGTGCCGCCGCGGGTGCAGCGGGCGGTGAAGGTGGTGCCCGCGCCGTTCGGGCCGGCCAGGGGCGTGGCCGCGGCGGGCAGCGCGGACGGCGGCAGCAGCCAGCCGCCGCGTCCGCGCACCGGCGCGGTGCCCGCGGTGGGTGTCAGCTCCGGCACCTCGTAGACGGCCGCGCCCAGCACCCGTTCCTGGCGCGCGAACACGCTCTCCGGGCCGCGCGGCGGGGCCGCCAGGCGGCCGCGCACGGTCAGCAGCGGGGCCGGCGCCGGGCGGGCGCGGTCCACGGTGAAGTGGCCGCGGGGGTCCTGCGGCGCGGGGAGCAGCGAACTGCCGACGCCCATCAGGGCCCGGCCCACCGGGTCCTCGAAGCTGAGGGTGTGACGGCCCCTCATGTACCAGCCGGCGCCCAGGTCCCGCAGGGCGCGGGCGGTGGCCGCGGGCACGTAACTGCTGTAGTAGGCGCCGCCCTCACCGCCGAGCAGCAGCGGGTCGTTGTTGGCGAACTCGTGCGGCCCCGGGTCGGTGCGCGAGCGCGGCCAGTCGTCGCGGGCGGCGAGGCCGGCGCGGGCCGCCAGGGACGCCCGGGTCATGGTGATCTTGGGCCGGAACCAGGCGATCTTGCCCCGTACGGCCGTCACCGAGAACACCGTGTACGACGAGGTGAGCAGCACCGTGCCGGCCAGTGCCGCGGTGAGCGCGGTCCGCGGGCCGGTCCGGGGGCCGGCGGTGGGCAGCACCGCCAGCGCGGTCAGCGCCGCCAGGGCCGCGGTGCCGCCGCCGGCCACCAGGATCCAGGTCGCCGCACCGACCGCCCCCTGGTCCCGGCACGCCCACGCCAGCAGCGCCACCAGCGCCCCGCCGGCGGCCAGTTCGCCGGCCCGGGGCCGGTGCGCCAGCGCCAGCCAGGAGATCATCACGAGGATCCCGCTGAGCACGAACGCGGCCCGGTACGGGCTGCCGTTGGGCAGCGCCAGCCCGTGCCACAGCAGGATCGTCGGCCGCCAGACGAACGAGACGGCCACCCCCAGTGCCAGCGCGTACCAGGCGAGGCGGGCCCGCACCGGCACCGCCCGGACGAACGGGAAGGCGGCGACCAGCAGCAGCCCCGGCACGCCGATGAAGATGTTGGGCGTGGGCACCCCGCCGTGGCCGCCGGGCAGCAGCTGCGCCAGCTGGTACAGCACGGGGGGCCGCGCCTCGTAGGAGACCGGGGGAGCGGGCTGGGCCGCCCGGCTGGCCCGGAGGGTGACGGTCAGGACGGGCGCGGCGAGCCCGATCCCGGCCAGCGTCGCCGTCACCGCCCGGCCGGCCGCCCGCAGCCGCGCGCCCGGCGGCATCCCGGCCGCCGTGCCCAGCCGCACCGCCAGCACCAGCCCGGTCGCCAGGGTGGCCATCGCCGCCGTGTAGAAGTTGCCCGCCCAGGCCAGCGCGACCAGCAGCGTCCCGGCCACCCAGCGGGTGCGCCGCAGGCACCAGTCCGCGGCGATCCCCAGCAGCGGCAGCGCCACCGGCCCCCACATCCACATCGGGTCCGCGGCACCGTCGTTCAGCACCCAGGCGCACAGCGCGTAGCCCACCGACAAAAGCGCCCGCAGCGTCCCGGAGCCGGGGTGCAGCCGGCCGAGGAGGACGGTCATCAGGGCGGCGGCCAGGCCGATGCTGCACAGCGTGACCAGGAAGACCGGAAGGTCCGCCGCCGCGCGCGGGAAGAGGCCGACGAGCAGCGAGAACGGGTTCATCAGATACGTGAGGAAGTCCGCGAGGAACGGCACCCCGTATCCGCTGCTCCAGTTGAAGAACAGATCGCCGGCGGCCTGGCCGTGCAGCAGGTCCCAGAGCCGGGCGTGGAACGGCACGAACTGATTGCCGAGGTCGTTGACGGCGCGCGAGCGCGGCCCGAACGGGTAGCTGCCGTACACGGCCAGCCCCAGGCAGTACGCCACCGTGGACAGCGCCGCCGCCGTCCAGGGGGCGGTCCACCGTCGTGGCGGCCGGTCCGCCGCCGGGCGGTCCCCTCCGGGCAGCGGCCGGGCAACCTCCCGGGGCCGGAGCGCCTCTTGGGGGGTGGCGGGCGTCGGAGCCACCGGCACTCCTCCACGGTCGGCGAACGTTCAGTCAACGTTATATGTCTTAATAGTCTGTTTTGCCTCGCTGGAGTACTGCGTATGCCGAGGGACACCGAGGACAACCCCCGCACCACACCGATGACCCGCGCCACCCCGGCCGTCTCGGTGATCGTGCCCGTCCACAACACGCTGCCCTACCTCGACCGCTGCCTCGGCTCCGTCTTCGCGCAGACCCTCGACCCGCACCGCATCGAGATCATCGCCGTCGACGACGGCTCCACCGACGGCAGCACCGAGTGGCTCACCGACGCCGCCCGCCGCAACCCCCGCCTCACCGTCGTCCGCCAGCACGCCTCCGGCGGCGCCGGCAAACCCCGCAAACACCGGCCTGGACCGCGCCACCGGCGACTACGTCTTCTTCCTCGACTCCGACGACCGCCTCGGCCCCGAAGCCCTCGACCGCCTCACCCGCATGGCCCAGACCCACGGCTCCGACGTCGTCTACGGCCGCATCGTCGGCGCCGACGGCCGCGCCGCCCCGGTCGACCTGCGCACCACCAGCCCCGCCGTCTCCGTCTTCGACTCGCCCGTCTACTGGTCCCTGGCCGCCTACAAACTCTTCCGCCGCGCCTTCCTCGAAACCCACCGGCTGCGCTTCGTCGAGGGCCGCCTGCTCGGCGAGGACCTCCCCTTCGGCATCGAAGCGCTGCTGCGCGCCCGCACCGTCTCCGTCCTCGCCGACTACGACTGCTACTACCTCCACGGCCGCGCCGACGACAGCAACGCCAGCCGCCAGGACGTCGACTGGCCCGACTACCTCCACTACATCGGCGACGTCCTCGACACCGTCGCCGCCGAGGTCCCGCCCGGCCCCGACCGCGACAAACTGATGACGCGTCACTTCCACGGCGAGATCCTCATGCCCTTCGGCCCCGCCTACCTCGCCCGCACCCCCGCCGGCCGGCACCGGATGACGGCCGCCGCCCGCCCCTCGTCCGCCGCTACCTCACCGACCGCATACGCACCGCCCTGCCGCCCCGCCTCCGGCTGCGCGCCCACTGCCTCGACGCCGGCGACGACGACGCACTGGCCGCCGTCGTCCGCGCCGACACCGGACCCGTCCCCACCCAGGTCGACCCCGACGGCCGGGTCCACGCCCGCTACCCGTACTTCCGCGACCCGCACCACCCGCTGCCCGACGCCTGCTACGACCTCACCGACCGGGTCGTCCTGCGCCAGCGGCTGACCGGCCGCCACTGGACCGGCACCGTCCTCCGCCTGGCCGGCACCGCCGCCCTGCCGCACCTCGACACCACCGCGGTCACCCTCGTCCTGCACCGCGCCGGCGCCACCCACCACCTCCCCGCCCACTACGCGGACGGCCACTGGCAGGCGGAACTCGACCCGGCCACCGCCGCCGGCGGCGCGCCCCTCGCCGACGGCATCTGGGGCCTCAAGATCGCCGTCACCGGACACGGCACCACCACGGACGGCGCCCCGGGCCCCGCCGTCCACCGTGCGGCCTGGCTCGTCCCCGAAACCCCGTTGTCCGCCGCCGACCTCGCCCCGCCCCCTGCCGCCCGGCCCGGCCACCGCCGCCCTGTTCCTCTCCCGCCCGCACGGCCACCTCCACCTGCGGCTGACCGCCCCGGAATGAGCCGCCACACCGTGCACCCGCCGCCCGGCGGGAGCACTCTGGTAGGAGCGGTTCCGGAGGTGATGGTGATGCTGCAGACAGCTGTCGGATGGCACGTCGAGATGGAATTCGAGGAGGACAACCACCGCACGCGCGCGGCCGCCCTCGTGCGGCTCCCGGACGGCACCGAGGTCCGGTCCCACGGGTACGCCAGCCGCCACCCCGCCGACTCCAACCAGCCGCGGGTCGGCGAGGAGGTCGCCGGGGCCAGGGCACTCAACGAACTGGCGATGAAACTGCTGACCAAGGCCCACGACGAGATCGACGAGGCGTCCGGGCGGACGTCGTATCCGCTGACCACCCGCTGACCGCCCCGACCGGCCGGGACCCGCGGGCCGGCCGGGCCCCGCCGACCGGGCGGGACCCGCCGGCCCGCCCGGGGTCAGGCCTCCGGGTGGTGGTGGCGCCAGCCCGCCCACGCCGACGTGACCATGTCCCGCACGTCGTGCCGGGCCTTCCAGCCCAGCTCCGCGCCGATCCGGTCGGCGGCCGCCACCACCCGCGCCGGGTCACCCGGCCGGCGCGGCGTCACCTCGGGCGTCACGCCCTCGTACCCGGTGACCTCCGCGATCAGACGGATCAGCTCGCGCACCGAAACGCCCTCGCCGCGCCCGATGTTCAGGGTCAGGTCCCGCACCGGGCCCGGCCCGGCGAGCTTCCGGGCCGCCGCCACATGCGCCTCGGCGAGATCGGCGACATGGATGTAGTCGCGGATGCAGGTGCCGTCCGGCGTGTCGTAGTCGTCACCGAAGATCCGCGGCGCGGCACCCGCCGTCAGCCGCTCGAACACCATCGGCACGATGTTGAAGACGCCCGTGTCGGCCAGCTCCGGGGCGGCCGCACCGGCCACGTTGAAGTACCGCAGACAGGCCGTGGAGATGCCGTGCGCCTTCCCCACCGCCCGCGCCATCCACTCCCCGACCAGCTTCGTCTCCCCGTACGGGTTGATCGGCAGGCACGGGGTGTCCTCGGTCACCAGCTCCACGTCCGGCATGCCGTACACCGCCGCCGACGACGAGAACACCAGCCGGGCCACGCCGCCCGCCGCCATCGCCTCCAGCAGCGTCTGCAGCCCGTGCACGTTCTCCCGGTAGTACAGCAGCGGCATCTCGACGGACTCGCCGACCTGCTTCTTCGCCGCCAGATGCACCACATCGGTCACGCCGTGCTCGGCGATCGCCGTGTCCAGCACCGCCCGGTCGAGCGTGGAGCCGACGACCAGCGGCACGTCGTCGGGAATCCGGGCGGCCACGCCCGTCGTCAGGTCGTCCAGCACGACGACCCGCTCGCCCGCCTGCCGCAGGGCCCGTACGACATGGGAGCCGATGTAACCGGCACCACCCGTGATCAAGTAAGACATGACGCCCATCCTAGGAGCGAGGAAGTCGGACAACGACAAGGTCAGCGGCGCAGCCGGCGCGCCGCGATCCGCCAGACGCTGCGCAGCCCCGACGCCACCCGCAGCGACAGCGCACCGCCCGTCGTCGCGTACGGCTGCACCAGCAGCACCGTGTGCCGCCGGCTCGGCAGCACCCGCCGCCGCAGCCCCGGCCCGGTCGCCCGCAGCGCGGCCCGGAAACCCGCCCCGTCGGCACAGCTGACCCGCGCCATCAGGTCCCACGGCTCCGGATCGGCCGCCGCCCTGCCGGTCCCCTCGGTCAGCGCCTCCAGGTCCAGCACGACCTCCGCCGTCCAGCACACCGCCGCACTCCCCGAGGCGCCCGCGGCCGCCCGGGTCAGGGTCGCGGTGTGCACCGGGCCCCGCCGGTCGTCCCGGCGCCGCCGCAGCTCCACATCGATGCTCTCCGGGCCCGCCGCCGCCAGCCGCCCGTACAGGTCGTGCACCCGCAGCCGCAGCACACTGCGGCCGCCCACCGACGGCTCCGCGTCGATCGTCACCGGCAGCCGGCCTATCGGCTTCGTGCCCAGCGCGTCCAGCTCCACCTCGGGCAGGTCCGGCGACCACACCGCCCGCCCGCCGGACTCCGCGTACGGCGGCAGCAGCCGCCCCGGACGGCTCGCCAGCTGCGTGATCCGGTCCAGGTCCCGCGGCGCCGGCGACGCCAGCACCACCCGCGCCAGCCACCGCGACGGCGCCCGCGCCGCCCGCAGCGCCGCCTCGTCGAAACCCCCCAGGTACTCCCGGGTCAGCCGCCACCACTCCGCCCGGTAGTCCGCACCACGGGTGTGCAGCTCCCGCACGTACATCCGCAGATCATGATCGAGGAACTTGGTGGCCGCCGCCTGCGCCAGCACCGGCGACCCCGCCTCCCGGAAGATCTCCACACTCGCCCGGTGCGCCGCGATCCGCGCCTCCCAGTTCGCGACGTCCTTGCGGTTCAGCGAGATCGACTGCCGCGCCGCCGACCGGCGCACATGCCAGACGTAGACGCTGTCCGGCACCGTCGCGATCCGCGGCGCCGCCGCCAGCACCTGCGCGGTGAACACGAAGTCCTCGTACGTGAACCGGCCCTCGGGGAACGCGATCGCGTGCTTCGCCAGGAACTCCCGCTCGTACAGCTTGTTCACGCACAGCGTGTCCCGCACCAGCTGCGGACTGGCCTCCGCCGGCTCGTGCACCGCCGCCTCCCGGTACAGACCCGGCTGCCACGGCACGTCCCGCCGCGCCGGCAGCTCCCGCCGCACGCACGCACCCGACACCACCGGCGCGTCGTACCGCAGCGCCGCCGACAGCAGCGCCCGCACCGCACCCGGCGGCAGCACGTCGTCACTGTCCAGGAACATCACGAACCGGCCCGTCGCGGCCCGCAGACCCTCGTTACGGGGCGTGCCGCAGCCGCCGCTGTTCTCACTGCGGTGGATCACCCGCAGCCGCGGCTCGGTACGGGCCAGATCGTCCAGGGCGGCACCGGTGCCGTCGGTGGAGGCGTCGTTCACCGCGATCACCTCGGTGACCGTGTCACCGGGAACCTCCTGAGCGAGCGCGGAACGCACCGCATCACCGACATGGCCGGCATCGTTGAACGCGATGACGACGATGCTGACCTGCGCGGAGGGCGTGATGGTGGGCCCCGGCAGCTGCTCAGGGGCTTCTTTCACAGTCACTAAATCTACATTTCGTGTCGACAGCATCTCTTGGCGCGAGCGGGATCCGAACCCATATCCGATGGGTCAGAGGGCGAAACCCGCCGAGCGGTTGCACTCCTCGCCCCGCTTTTCCGCCGTATTGCCGTCTCGTGACCGGGCAGAGCACCGGGCTCGGGTGCGCAAGGACCCGACAGCCCGCCGCGGACCCCTGCACATGCTGTAACGACGCGAATGGCGTGCGATGCCGATCCGCGCGCCATCACCTTGCCGCGGACCGGCAACCCTCACCGCTCCATCACGTCCGCGACCCGCCCCGCCGCACCACCGTCGTCCCGGTGGCAGAACACCTCCCGGAAATCCGCGTACGCCTCCGCACTCGCCGCGGCCACCGCCTCCAGATCACCCAGCGCCTCCACCAGCTCACCCGTCGACGACAACAACGGCCCCGGCACCCGCGCCTCGAAATCCAGCGTGAACCCCCGCAGCGCGTCCCGGTAATGCGGCAGATCCGGCGTCAGGAACAACATCGGCCGGCCGGTGTTCGCGAAATCCACCGCCAGCGACGAGTAGTCCGTCACCAGCACGTCCGCCACCAGCAGCAACTCCATCGCGTCCGGATACGCCGACACGTCCACCGCGAACGGCGCATGGTGCCCCGGAAGCCGGTCCGCGACCAGCGGATGCCCCCGCACCAGCAGCACATGCCCGTCCCCCAGCTCCCGCCGCGCCAGATCGACGTCCAGCGCCAGCGGCAACCGGTGGTGCCGCGCGTCGTACGCCACGTCGTCCCGCGGCGTCGGCGCGTACAGCACCACCCGCCGGCCGGGCTCCAGCCCCAGCCGCTCCCGCACCGCCGCCGCCCGCAGCTCCCGGTCCGCCGCGAACAGCACATCCGTCCGCGGCAGCCCCGTCTCCAGCACCCGCCCCGCGAACCCCAGCGCCGACCGCAGCACCGCGGAGCTGTGCCCGTTCGGCGACAGCAGCACGCTCCACTGCCGGCTCACCCGCGGCCGCGGCGCCAGATGCGCCAGCCCCGCACACAGCGTCCCCGCCAGATCCGCACCGATCCGCTTCAGCGGCGTACCGTGCCACGTCTGCACGATCCGCTGACCGCCCCGCCGCGTGAACCACCACGGCAGATGCGTGTTCGTCACCACCCACCGGCTGTGCGCCAGCGCCCCGTGCCACTCCGCGCTGCCCACCACCACCGCCCGCGCCGTCCCCGGCACCGTCGACTGCGCGTCCCGCACCGCCCACAGATGCTCCACGTCCATCCCCCGGCGCACCAGCTCCTCATGCACCGCCCGCGGCGAATCCCCGTACGACCGGCCACCGAAACTGCTGTACAGCACCGTGTCCCGCAGCGGACGCGAACGGTGCAGCACATAGTGCTGCTCCCGCAGCAACCGCCGCCGGTACGGGCCCCGGTCCGCGGCCGGCACCGCCGGCCCCGCCACCACCAGCAGCTCATCGCCCCGGTGCCGGTCCACCACCAGCGGCTTCCCCCGGACCGTGCACGACGCCGGCAGCCCGTCCAGCACCCGCGGCGCCAGCCGCACCGGCGCGTCCAGCGGCGACCCCACCGCCCCCCGCTCCCGCAGGTGCAGCGACCAGCCGCCCTCCCGCAGCGGCACCGGCCCGGCCAGCGACGGCAACGCCCCCAGCGGCAGCCGCCCGTGGAACCGGCCCTCGTCGTGCGTCACCGGAAACGTCAGCTCCGCCGCATGCACCCCGTGCTTCAGCACCAGCTCCGTGGCGTGCGGCGCCGCCGCCGGCAACCCGCCCGCCACCAGCAGCGTCCCGTCCGACCGCCACAGCACCCGGTCCGCATACGGCTGCGGCGTCCGGTCGTGCAGCACCAGATCCCCCGCCGGACCGGCCGCCACCACCAGCTCCCGGCCGTGCGGCAGCGGATACCCCACCGGCTCCAGCGCCGGATCACACGCCACCCGGTCCGTGGCGCCGTCCGGCAGCACCAGCTCCGCCAGCCAGCTCTCCGTATGCGCCGGCGGGATCAGCGCCGGCGCCCCGTCCCGCGGCGGACGCGCCGCCGCCACCGCCTCCGCCAGCACCCGGAACGTCACCTCACCGCCCTCCGCGGGCTCCGTCCCCGCCGGGAACGACACCACCGTGCCCGTCCCCTGATGCGTCAGCCGCAGCCCCGACGGCACCGGCCCCGGCGCCCGCACCGACACCTGAAGCGCACCGGCCGCCACCGACCGGTGCCCCGCCAGCCACCGCGTCCGCCGCGCCACCGACAGCCGCAGCCGCCCGTCCTCGTACCACGGCGTCACCCGCACCACGCCCCGCGGCCCCTCGTCCGCCACCTCGCACACCACCGGCGCCGCCCCCGAACCCGCCTCCGGCGCCTCCGGCGACGCCATCCGCACCCCGCTCGCCGACGCCAGCACCAGCCCGACCGACCAGTCCCCTCCTCCCACCGCCCGCCCCGCCGCAACCGCGCCGGATCCACCCGCAGCTCGAACCCCGACCAGTCGTAACAGTGCAGCTCCTGCCCCGACTCCGCGGTCGCCTCCGGCATCGCCACCGTCCGCAGCGGCAGCACGATCCGCCGCCGCCCGCACGACAGCACCGCCGTCCGCACCCCCACCGTGTGCCGGTGCGCCGCGTCCACGTTCCGCACGTACGCGTGCCCCCGCAGCACCAGCACCCCGTCCCGCCACACCGCCTCCCGCACCCGCGCACACACCGGGAAGTCCTCCCGGCCCAGCCGCGTCACGCCCGGCGGCAACTCCAGCGGCGGACTCACCGGCACCACCGCCCGCCGCCGCAACGGCGGCCCCGCCACCGCGAACCCCGCCGGATTCCGCGCCTCGTGCCGCAGCAACGTCAGCAGATCCGCCGCCCGCCCCGCCCGCACCAGATACCACCGCATCCGCAACTCCACCGGCAGCTCCGGGAACACCCGCGGATCCACCCCCGCCAGGAAGTCCCGCGCACAGTCCAGGAACGCCGTCCGGGTCTCCGGCGCCGCCCCCGGCAGCGCCGCCACCAGATCCGCCAGCCCCTCCGTCAGCTGGAACCGGTCGTAATCCCGCCGGTACGCGTGCAACTGCGGCCGCGCCGCGTCACCCAGGAACCGCCGGATCGCCGCCACCGCCGCGAACCGGTCCCGCACCCCCCGCGGATCCGGCCGCCGGTGCCGCGCCGCACCCTCCGGCAGCCGCCAGTAACACACGTGCTCCCGCAGCACGTCCACCGCGCCGGCCAGGAAATGCGCCGGCACCGTCACCGCCTCGTCCAGGCACCACTCGCCCTCCGGGAAGGCGAAACCGTGCCGGTCCCAGAACTCCCGGCGGAACACCTTGTTCCGGGCGAAGGAATCCGCCAGCAGCGTCAGATCCTCCGTCACATGCGTCCCCAGCACCGTCTGCCGGCCCGCCGGATGACGCGCCGACTGACTCCGCCCCGCCGCCCCCAGCCGGTACACATTGCCCGTCGCCAGATCCGCCCCCGACCGGTCCAGCAACCCCACCAGATCCTCGTATGCCCGCGGCAGCAGCACATCGTCCGCGTCCAGGAACGCCAGATAACCGGTGTGCGGAAAAGCGTGCCGGGCACCGGCGTTCCGCGCCGCACCGCACCCCGGCACCTCACCGCCCGCCAGATGCACGATCCGGAACCGCGGATCCCGCTCCGCGGCGGCATGCGCCACAGCAGAAGACGGGCCCCCACCCGCGGGCCCGCCCTCCACCAGCACCACATCCAGTTCCGCCAGCGTCTGCGCCGCCACCGACGCCAGGCACTCCTCCAGATTCCCCTCCGCCCCCGCACCACGAGGAACCGGGACGACGACGGTGAGCCGGGGCTTCATAGACGGACCACGCCCTTCCTGTCTCTTGTGGGCGTTCAACTCACCACCGGCGGCACGGTCACCGGATCTGCGCTGAAAGGGTGAGCCCCCGCCCGCGGCCGCACCACCCGCCCGCACCCCACCGCCCGCCCGGAGACCTTCCGCCCACCGGGTCGGCGCGCCGCCGCCACCCCGCCCCGGCCCATGCCGTAGACCCGAAGCCGTACACCCGTCGCGCAGCGTTACGGCGCCCCCGCGCCGCGTCCCAGGGAAGGTGACCGCGTCCCGATGCCCGGCCGAACCGACAGCCCCGCCCCCACCGACAGCCCGGATGCCCAACCACCCACCGGCGAACCCCGCACCCCCCGCACCCCCGCCCCACCGCACCGCCCCGCCGCCTCCACCGCCCGCCTCCCCGCCGAACCCAGCCGCCCCGGCCTCGCCCGCCTGCTACCCGCCCACACCCCCTACCGCCGGCAACTACGGCGCATCGGCGCCGGCCGCGTCCTGGAAATCGGCTGCGGCGACGGCGACACCCTCGCCGGCTGCACCCCCGGCAGCGTCGGCATCGACCACGACCCCGACGCCGTCGCCCGCTGCCGCACCCGCGGCCTGACCGCCTACACCCCCGACGCCTTCCTCGCCGGCCCGCACGCCCGCCCCGGCGCCTTCGACGCCCTCCTCACCGCCCACGTCCTCCAGCACCTCGACGACGAACAGGCCGAAGAACTCCTCCGCGCCTACGTCCCCTACGTACGGCCCGGCGGCGGCGTCCTCCTCATCACCCCCCAGGAAGCCGGCCACCGCACCGGCCCCCCACCCGTCCGCTTCACCGACTTCACCCTGCTGCGCGCCTTCGCCGCCACCGCCGGCCTCACCGTCCGCCGCACCTACTCCCACCCCCTGCCCCGCCCCGCCGGGATGCTGCTGCGCCCCAACGTGTTCGTCCTGGTGGGGCAGGTACCGCGGTAGGGACGGGCAGGTACCCGGGGCACGGGCGCCGGCGCACACGAAAGCCGGGGCGGGCCGCCCTCACGGCAGCCCGCCCCGGCCCTTCGACCAGTGAACGCCTAGCGCCCCCGCGCCCGCTTACGGGCCTTCACGAGCGCCCGCGCCACGATCGGCGGCAGCACCTCCCGCGCCACCTTCCGCACCGTCGCCCGCGTCGGCACCGGCGCCCGCCGCCCCGCCCGCACCGCCGGCCCGGACGGCACCGCCGCCTCAGGGCGCACCGCACCCGCCGCGGCCGCCGCCGGCGCCGCACGGTGCCGCGACACCGGCTGCACCGGCTCCTTCGCACCCTTCGCGCTCAACCGCACCAGCGGCGCCCCGTTCACGTACTGCACCTCGTGCCAGATGTCACCGCGCTCCGCGATCCACCCCACCAGCGCCTTCTGGAGCGGCTCCGGATCACCCCATGTCCCGTAGAACTTCGTGCCCGTGATGCAGATCGGCCGCAGCCCCTCATTGGCGACCGCCTGCCACGTCGCCGCCGCCACCCCCGGACAGTGCTCCGCGCGGTAGTCGTCCAGCACCACCACACCACTGCCGGTCAGCAACTCCCGCACCGCCAGGATGTCCCCGTGCACATGCTCGTACAGATGCGACGCGTCGATGTGCGCGAACCGCACCGAGCCCTTCTCGACGTGCTCGCTGACGATCGAACTCAGCCCCTGCACGATGGTCGGCAACTCATCATGGAACGACAGGTAGTTGGCCTCGAAAGCCCGCCGCGTCAGCGACGCGTACGACTTCTTCATCTCCTTGGAGTTCGACGCGTCCTCGGCCGGCGAATCGAAGAGATCGCAGACCGTGAAGCGCTCCCCGGCGCCCAGCCGCGCCCCGAGGAAAATCGCGCTCTTGCCCATGTACGCGCCCAGTTCGAGCAGATCACCCGACTCGGAACGCGCCTGCTGATACGCCAGGAACCAGTCGAACAGCAGCTGATCGGCAGTGAAGAACCAGCCTTTCACCTCGGACAACCGGACAGGGCGCGGGAGTTGCTCGGCACTCTGGTCTGCGGTGGGGGCAGTCATGTGCGGTCCGTCTCCAGACGGTCGGGAACGTAGGCGGAATGCAACAGGCAAAGCGATGTGGGGGGACACATACGGACGCATACGGAGTGTGGAGTTATACGGAGTGTGCAGTTATGAACACGCCCGGGCCCCGGTATGGGCGGCGCACGGGCCCCGCCCACGCAGGGGCGGGCACACCCTCGTCCGGCACGGAGAACGCACCGGCACCGCTACGCAGTCTCCACGACGGAGCCCCGTCGCACCATGCGTTTCACGGCAGTGACCGACATCGTAGGGGGACGGACATGAACGCGGGATAACAACGGCACGACCCGCAAACCACCCCGTACGCCGTACGGCACACGGCCCCCGTCCCGCCGCGCCCACCACCCCTCACTTCACCGCGCCCGCCATCACCCCGGACACGAACTGCCGCTGGAACGCGAAGAAAACGATCAACGGCACCACCATCGACAGAAACGCCCCCGGCGCCAGCACATCGATGTTGTTCCCGAACTGCCGCACCTCCTGCTGCAACGCCACCGTGATCGGCGGACTCCCACTGTCCGCGAAGATCAACGCCACCAGCATGTCGTTCCACACCCACAGGAACTGGAAGATCCCCAACGACGCGATCGCCGGACCCCCCAACGGCAACACCACCCGCGTGAACAGCCGCAGCTCACCCGCCCCGTCCAGCCGCGCCGCCTCCAACAACTCCCGGGGGATCTCCGCGAAGAAATTCCGCAACAGGAACACCGCGAACGGCAACCCGAACGCCGTGTGGAAAAGGATCACCCCCGCCGTCGTCTCGAACAGCCCCACCGCCCCGAACAACTTCGCCACCGGAATCAGCGCCACCTGCACCGGCACCACCAGCAACCCCACCACCACCAGGAACCAGCCGTCCCGGCCCGCAAAATCCATCCACGCGAACGCATAACCCGCCAGCGCCCCGATCACCACCACCAGCACCGTCGCCGGCACCGTGATCTCCGCCGTCGTCAGCAGCGAACCCATCACCTTGCCGTTCGACAACAACCGGCCGTAATTGTCGAACGTGATCTGCGCCGGCTCCGCGAACACCCGCCACCAGCCCGACTCACCGATCCGCTGCGGACTGCGCAACGACGACAACAACAACCCCACCGACGGCATCAACCAGAACAACGCCACCAGCACCAGGAACACACGCACCGCACCACCACCGGCCCGCGCCACCAGCCGCGCCGCCAAAGACGGCCGCACCCGCCCCACCACACCCGCCCCGCCACCGGCCCGGGCGACCCCCTCCACCGCGGTCATCGACGACGCTCCTTCCGTATCCGCCGGAGATTCACCCACATCACCGGCAGCACGAGCAGCAGCAGGAACACCGCGATCGCACTGCCCAGCCCCTCATTGACATCCGTCCCGAACGACGACTGGAACAACTGCAACGCCAGCACATTCGCCGACCGCAGACTCGACCCGGCGCGATGATGTACACCAGGTCGAAGATCTTCAGCACATTGATCATCAGCGTCACCAGCACCACCACCAGCACCGGCGCCAGCAACGGCACCGTGACCCGGCGGAACACCTGCCACTCACCCGCCCCGTCCACCCGCGCCGCCTCCAACAACTCCCGCGGCACCCCCGCCAGCCCCGCCGCGATCAACACCATCGCGAAACCCGCCCACATCCACACATACGCCCCGATGATCGCCGGAGTCACCAACGCCGGCCCCAGCCACTCCACCCCGCCGTACGCCGCCGCGAAATTCCCCGCCGGCAACCGCAACCGCGCCCCGTCCGCCGCCCCACCCGGCAACACGAATGTCCCGTCCGCCGCCGTCCGCGCCGACGCCACCACCCGGCCGCCCCGCACCGCCTCCACGGTCACCCCGGCCAGCCCCTTCTCCGGCCCGTCGACCACATTCGGCCGGCCCCCACCACCCCGCGTGAAATCCAGCCACACCGTCCCCGTCACACTCCCCGGCCGCGCCACCGCACCCGCCGCCGGCCGCGCACCCCGCACATCGTCCTGCTGCACCGCCACCAACGGCAGCATCACCACCGACCCCGCACGCACCACCGACCCCGTACTGAACGCCCCGCCCCCCGACGGCCGCAGCACCCCGTTCGGCCGCGGCCTCGCCCCCGGGAACGGCGCCGGCTCCGCGAACGTGTCATGCACCCCCACCCACACCGCGTTGGCCACCCCACGCTCCGGATTCTGGTCGTACACCAGCCGGAAAATGATCCCCGCCGCCAGCATCGAAATCGCCATCGGCATGAAAACGACCAGCTTGAACGCCGTACCCCAACGCACCCGCTCCGTCAGCACCGCGAAGATCAACCCCAGCGCCGTCGACACCGTCGGCGCCACCACCACCCACACCACGTTGTTCCGCAACGCGGTACGAATCCCGTCGTCCGCGAACAACGCCCCGTAATTCCCCAACCCCACGAACCCGTCACCGGACGCATCGAACAGACTCCGGTACACGGAAAACCCGATGGGATACACCACCAGCGCACCCAACAACACCAACGCCGGCAACAAGAACCCGGCAGCCACCCACCGCCGCGTCCCCGTCACACGCCGCCCACCACTGACGGTCGCCGTACTGCTACTGACTTCCGCGGACCTGCTGCTGCTCATCGTGACAATCCCCCGGCACAGGCGAAACGGCACAGGAAACAAGGGCAATGGAGCCAAGAACGGCAATGGAGCCAAGAAGGGCAAGGGAGCTGAGAGGTACAGGAAAAGAGCGGGAAAGAGGGGAGAGGGGGAGAGGGGGAGAGGGGGAAAGAGGAAGGAACGGCCGGCGGCAGATTCGCCGGCCGCTCAACTCCCCTCACCCGCCGAACGACTTGACCGCGTCCCGCTCCAACCGCGTCTGCGTCCCCGCCACGTCCTTCGGGTTCTTCAGGAAGTCCTGCAAGTCCTTCCACTCACCCTGACCCGGCTTCCCACCGAACGACGCCGGCGCCTGATCCGACATGTCGAAGCGGAAATCATCACCGGCCGCGATCAGCGCCCCCGCGATCCTCCGCATCACCGCATCCCCGTACGCCGCCCGGTCGAGCGCCTTGTTCGGCGAAATGAACCCACCCGCCTGCGCCCAGATCCGCGCCGCATCCGTCGACGCCAGGAACGTCAGCAGCGCCTGCGCCGCCTTACCGCCCTTCAGCGCCACCGCCACATCCCCGCCCGTCACCACCGGCGACTTCGCACCCACCGCCGGGAACGGGAAAACCTTCGCGTCCGACCCGATCTTCGCCTTCGTCTGCGAAATATTCGCCGCCGCGAAATCCGCCGACGACACCATCGCCGCCTTCGGCGCGTCACCACCACTGAACGTCTGCGTCACCGACGTCGGGAAATCCGTCTGCAACGCCCCCGCATTACCACCCGCCAGCAGATCCTTACGCCCGAAAAGCTGCCCGAGCGTGGACAGCGCCTGCTTCACCGAGGCGTCCGTCCAGGGATCCGGTGCTGCGCCAGCTGGTCGTACTTCTCCGGCCCGGCCTGCGAAAGATAGATGTTCTCGAACCAGTCGGTCAGCGTCCAGCCGTCCGACCCGCCCACCGAGACCGGCGGCACCCCCGACTCGGAAATCGTCCGCGCCGCCTTCAGAAACTCCGCCCAGGTCTTCGGCTCCTTCACGCCGGCATTCCCGAAAGCCTGCGCGTTGTACCACACCAGCGACTTGTTACTGGCCTTGAAATACACCCCGTACTCGGTGCCCTTGTGCGCCCCGAGGTCCCGCCACCCCTTGCTGTAATTCTTCGCCAACTGCGCCTTGGCCTCCGGCCCCAGCGGCTTCAACCAGCCCTTCCCGGCGAACTCGTTGAGCACCCCCACCTGCTGCAGCATCGCCACATCCGGCGGCCCGCCCCCGGCGATCTTCGACCCGATGAATCCGGCCATGTCATCGCCACTGGGCACGAAATCCACCTTCGCCCCGGTGCGCTTCTCGAACTCGTCCAGCACCTTGACGAAGTTCTCCCGCTCCGCCCCGGTCCACACCGCGGTCACCTGCAGCCGCTGCCCCGCCAACTTGGGCAACCGCACCGTCACGGCATTCCGCTCACCCCCGTCGCCCCACCCCCGTCACCCTTCTTCCCGTCGCCCCCACCACTCCCACAACCGGCCACCCCCACCGCCAGCACCACCCCCACCACAACCCCGGCCGCCCCCCGCCGCCGCAAACCCATCCCTCGACTCGTCATCCCCAAACCCCCAATTCCCTCAATGCCGCCCATACCCTCAACCTGCGCCACACGGAGACGCGCGATCCGCATCGCGCGGTACCTGCGGACCGCTACGGATCCCCGACTCGCTGGCTCACGGGATCACTGGCTTACTGGACTGCTCGCTCACTCGCTGGCTCACTGGCTCACTGGATTGCTGGATTGCTCTGGCTCTGGCTCGTAGTCGGTTCCGCGACTTCGTAGCCGGTTCCGCGACCGATGCTGTGACCTGCCGCGGACTCTTCGCACGCGACTCCCAGGGAGCCGCCATCGTGCTGCTGCGGTGGTACGAGGTGCGATGGTGCCGAGATCCGATGGTGCCGAGATGCGATGGTGCGAGGTACTGCCTGCGACGAGGCACTGCTTGCGAGGCACTGCTGTGGTGGCGCAAGTGCGGTAGTACGTAACTGCGTTCCGACGTTCCGACGTTCCGGCCCGACGTTCCGGCGTTCCGGCCCGACGTTCCGGCGTTCCGACGTAACTGCGTTCCTGCGATCTGCCGCGCCCGTGCCCTGTGACCTGCCGATGCCTGCGGATGTTGCCGATACCTGCCGATGTTGCCGATGCCGTGCCGGCGCGGCTCCGGGTGACCCTGGACGCCGCCTCGGACGTCACCTTGGATGCCACGGGGCGCCGCTGTGCGCCGCCGTCACGCGGCTACCGGCCGCCCCGCACCACGTCGGCCCGCGCCCAGCCCGACACGGTGTGCGACAGGTCTACGCCCCACCCCCGGCCTCCGCAATACCGCGTCCGGCGCCAACTCACCTTTCGTAATGGTGCTGTTACGGCCACCCCAAACCCCGGTTCGACGATTCGACGCGCACCGCACATCACCGTGCGGCGCAGGTTGAAGGGCGGAGGATGCTCTCACACCAACGGGGCCGCGGGTGGTGCCCCCGAGGACTGGGCGGCTCGCTGGAGCGCGCTGGCGAGCAGGGCGAGGTCCGTCGGGCCGTTGCCCAGCTCGCGCAGCGGGCGGCGGGTCGGCGGATCGCCCATCCGCTGCCACTCCAGCGGGACGACCGTCGGCCGGAGCGTGGACGTACGGGGTATCCGGCCGGTCACCCGGCCGGCCTGGAACGGAGTGGCGGAGCCGTCCGCCGCGCGGAGGAGCCGTCCGCGGCCGGCCGGGGCGGGCTCGGACGCGTCGTCCGACGTGCCCAACTCGACGCGGAGTGCGGCAAGTTCACTGGTTGCGGTGTCGGCCGTGCGGTCCGGGTGGCCGGTCGAGGCTATGAGGTGGACGCCGAGCGCCGCCCCGTCCCGGGCCACCGCCTCCAGTGCGCGCACCACGGAGCCGGCGGCCGGGCGGCCGGGGCTGCCGAGCGCCGGGGCGACCAGAGCGTCGAAGTCGTCGACCAGGATGAAGAGGCGCGGCATCGGGGCCGTGGGGTCGGCGGGGTGGGCAGGGCGGCTGCGGGGGTGGCGTCGGGGTCGGGTTCGGAGGTGGCTGGGGTGGGTGTCTGGGCTCCGGGGCGGGAGCGGAGACGGAGGGTGCCCGTGCTCGCCAGGGTGCCGGTGTCGGAGGGCTCCGCCGCCGCTGTGCCGCCTCCTTCGTTACGGCAACGATTACGGAGCGTGATAAGTTCCTGCTCTCCGTGATGATTTCCGTACGGTGTGTAGTCGGCGGTTCCGGAGGGCTGGGAGGGGTCGGGGGCGGGGTTGTGGGAGGCGTTGTCGCGGTGGGCGCCGGGCTCGGGGGGCGGCGCGTCGGCGGCGCGTCGTACCTCTCGGTGTGCGTCTCGCCGTAGGTGCCGTAGGTACGGGCTTGCGGTGCGGTGGCCGCGGAACCTTGTGCACCGGTGCTTTGTGCAACGGTGCCTGGTGCGCCGCCCCCTTGTGCGCCGCCGCCTGGGGCGCCGGCACCTGGTGCTCCCTGCGCGGCGCGGGCCTCGCCCGTACGGCTGTCAGCGGTACGGCCTTCTCCCGTGCGGCCTTCGGTGGTGCGGCGGGGGCGATGACGCGGGGGGACGGGAGGTGTGTGGCGCGCCATTCGGTGAAGGGGGTGCCGGACAGTATTTCGGTGCGGCGTTTGAGTTCGGAGGAGAGGGCCTGGGCGAACTCGCGCATGCGGACCGGGTCGGACGCGGCGAGGTACGTCGTGACGTGCGGCAGGTCGGTACACACCCGCAGGCCCTCGCCGCGGTCGGTGCCGCCGCCGTCCACCAGCACCAGGGACAGCAGGTCGGGGCGGTCGGCGGCGGCGAGGGAGGCCGCCAGGGAGCGGAGGAGTTCGGTTTTGCCGCCGGCGGCGGGGCCCTGGACGAGGAGGGGGCGCCCTCGGCGGCCAGGTCGGCGCACACCGGTCCGTGCGGTCCGGCGCCCAGTACGGCGGTGGCGCCGGGCCGGTCGGCGTCCAGGGTGGCGGCCCAGCGGGCCATCAGGGAGGCGGGGGTGGCGCGGGCCAGCCCGAGTTCGTCCAGGAGTCGGGCCGTCGCGGGCAGCGGGACGGCCGCGCGGGGCGTCGCGCGGCCGCCGCCGGCCGTGGTGGTCTCGGCCTCGCGCAGCGGCGCCAGGGCCCGGGCGAACCGCTCGGCCCAGGCGGCGGAGACCGCGTCGACCGTGGCGATCGTGCCGTTCGGCCCGGAGCCGGGCTGGACGACGCGCACCGCGGTGGCAACGTCGCCGCTGAGGACGGCCACCGCGCCGCACTCCCCGAAGGCCGGCGACGCGGCCCGGGCCGCCTCGTACGTGGCGGCGAGGGGAAGGCGGGGGAGGCGGCCGGGGTTTCGGCCAGGCAGAGGAGGTGGACGCCGGCGGCCGCGCCGGCCGTGGCCAGCCGCGCGGTGGTCTCGCGGAGTGCGGACGAGCCGGGGTCGCCGTCGACGATCAGGAGGGTGAACGGTCCCTGGTGGCGGGCGGCGGCCAGGGCGATCTCGGCGCGTTCGGCGCTGGCCCAGCCGGGGCCGAGCGGGCAGTCGTCGAGCCGTCGCATGAGTTCGGCGGTGCGGGCGGTGGCCTGTTCCTTGTCATGGGCGAGCAGCAGCCGGCAGTCCTGGCCGTGGGCCGGACGGAGGTGTGGCAGCCAGCCGAGCCAGGACCAGTCAGCGACCCGTTCCTCGGTGGTGCGCGCCCGGTCGGTGCTGATCAGCACGATGTCCAGGGTGGCGGGGGAGTGCAGGGCGGCGAGCTGGGCGATGGCGGAACGGGCGAGTCCGGCGAGGCGGGCGCGCGGCCCGGCCAGGCCGAGGGAACCGGCCCGGCGCAGCCCGATGGTGACGGGCAGGGCGGTGCGGCCGCCGTCGCGGCCGGCCGTGCCCAGCCGGACGGTGAGGGTGTCGGGGTGGTCCGGGCCGCGCTCCCAGAGCCGGGGGCCCGGGCCCAGTGCGGTGAGCAGGATGGCGGCGGCGTCCGGCCACCGTTCGTCCGGGGCGGTCCCGGAGGCGGCCGGGGACGTCGCTCCGTCACCGGGCGGTACTACGGGGGAGGCCTGGGGTGCGCCGGACGCCGAGAGCCCCGCTGCCGGGAGGTCGGACGCCGGGAGGTCGTCGTAGGGCCCTTCCGCGGTGGGCCGGCCGCCGGTCAGCCGGCGTGCCCAGGCGCCGATCCCGCCGCGGCGGCCGCTTTTGCGGGGCGCGGCGCCGTAACGCGCCGCGCCCTCTGCCGCGTCTGCCGCGTCCTCGGCGGGCGCCAGGCTCTGCTGTCCGCCGTGGGTGCGGTCCTCGCTGCGGATGCCGTGGGTACGGTCCGGGGCGCCGGCAGCCGAGGCGTCGTCCCGGTACCCGGGGGCCGGGTGCTCGCCGTACGGATACTCGTGGCCCGGTGGGTCGAGGTGCGCGCGGTCGGGATGCGCGCGGTCCGGGCGTTCGCCGTGCGGTTGCGCGTGGCTGGCGGGTCCGGCTCCCAGGGCCGGGCCGTGGCCCAGCCCATGAGCCGTGGCGGCGTCCGGGTGCGGCGGTCCGGCCGGGGTGCCGCGCAGTGGGGTGTCGCGCCGGCCGGCCGGGTCCGGTGACCAGTCCGTACGAGGAGCGGGCACGGGGACGGCCGGTCCCGGGCCCATCGCCGGGGGGTATCCGGAAGCCGGTGCCGGTGCCGGTGCACCGAGCGCCCCGGCTGCCTCGGCCCCATCAGCTCCGCCAGTCCCGCCACCTTCGTGAGCCTCCGCGATCCTCGCGTACCCGTCTCCCGCCCCTGTGGAGATGCGCAGCCGGCCCTCGCCGTCGGGGGTGGCCTCCAGGGCGGGGTCCGGGGTGGTGGGGGCGGGCTGCAGGCGGAGGGTGGATTCGCCGATGCGCAGCAGGGCGCCGGGCGGGAGCGGGGCGGGCAGGTCACCGAGGCCGGTGCCGTCGACGGC
This sequence comes from Streptomyces endophytica, assembly GCF_026153355.1. Taxonomy (GTDB): domain Bacteria; phylum Actinomycetota; class Actinomycetes; order Streptomycetales; family Streptomycetaceae; genus Streptomyces; species Streptomyces endophytica. The sequence continues at coordinate 2,999,152 of NZ_CP110636.1, forward strand.
GGTGCCGTTCGTGGAGCGCAGGTCGGCGACGTGGACCGAGCCGTCCGGTTCGACGGTCACGGCGCAGTGCAGCCGGGAGACGTCCGGGTCGTCGAGGGGGACGTCGGCGTCGGCGGAGCGGCCGATGCGGATCTGGCCGCCGTGCAGCAGATGGACGCCGCCGGCGTCGGGTCCGGAGATGACGCGCAGCCGTGCGGTGCCGTGCGGCAGGCCGTGTGCCGGGGCGGGGCCGGGGCCCTGGAGGGAGAGCACGGCGCCGTCGATCAGGGGTGGCTCGCCGAGCGCGGCGCGCTGCGGGTCGAGGCGTTCGGTGCCGGCGTAGAGCACGACCGGGCCGCTGCCGCCGCCCGCGCCGGTGTCCGCGGCCGGACCCGCGACGGATGCCGCGAGGGAGCCGGCGACCGCCGCCAGCGCGGTCCCGGCGGGGGCCGTCACGAGCACGTCGCAGGCCCGTGTGGTGGGGCCGCTGCGCGGCCCGAGGACGGTCAGCCGGATCTGCATCGCCGTCAACGGTCCCTTCTGCCAGGGGCCGGCAGGGGCCGTTCGCTCCCCCGCCCGCCCGGGCACGTCGGCACGGACAAGTCCCAGGTGCACGTCGCGACAAAGGCCGCGCGCCCCCACCGCTTCGTGCTGGGTGCATCCTCGCACCTGCGACTGACAACACGCCCGCCGACCGCCACTCCGTGATCTTGTTTTGTCGTGTCCGGACGAAAAAGTGGCTGGTTGCGGGCCGTGTCCGGGCGGATTCGGAACGTCGTGATCAGCTCCGAATCGTCCCCGTCCGGGAGGTGCGCCGGTCCGCGCGCGGCGGCGGGCGGCACGCAACCATCCGCCCGGAACGTGCGTCTTCCCACGAGCCCGGACCGCCGGACCGAAAAGCTTGTGCGACGGCGCGGCGGGCCGCAGGCCCTACAGTGGATCGGACGGACCGCGCGACGGTGACCATGACCGGACGGCGCGGAGCCGAACGGCCGGTCCGGTGGGCCGGCAGGAGATCCACCACGACCAGGGAGCGCATGACGTGCGGCCGGTAGGCAGCAAGTACCTGCTTGAGGAGCCGCTGGGACGCGGCGCCACGGGCACCGTCTGGCGTGCCCGCCAGCGGGAGACGGCGGGCGCCGAGGCCGCCGTGGCGGGAGAGCCCGGTGAGACGGTCGCGATCAAGGTCCTCAAGGAGGAGCTCGCGCACGACGCCGACGTGGTGATGCGCTTCCTGCGTGAGCGCTCCGTCCTGCTGCGGCTCACCCACCCGAACATCGTCCGCACCCGCGATCTCGTCGTGGAGGGCGATCTGCTCGCGCTGGTCATGGACCTGGTCGACGGACCGGATCTGCACCGCTATCTGCGCGACAACGGCCCCTTCAGCCCGGTGGCGGCCGCCCTGCTCACCGCCCAGATCGCCGACGCGCTGGCCGCCAGCCACGCGGACGGCGTGGTCCACCGCGACCTGAAGCCGGCGAACGTCCTGCTCGCCGGGTCCGACGGCGGCGGCGAGATGCACCCGATGCTGACCGACTTCGGCATCGCCCGGCTCGCCGACTCCCCGGGCCTGACCCGCACCCACGAATTCGTCGGCACCCCCGCCTATGTGGCGCCGGAGTCCGCCGAGGGCCGCCCGCAGACCTCCGCGGTGGACATCTACGGCGCCGGCATCCTCCTGTACGAGCTGGTGACCGGCCGCCCGCCGTTCGCCGGATCGACGGCCCTGGAGGTGCTGCACCGGCACCTGAGCGAGGAGCCGCGCCGCCCCTCCACGCTCCCCGAGCCGCTGTGGACCGTCATAGAGCGCTGTCTGCGCAAGCGCCCCGAGGAGCGGCCCAGCGCCGAGAACCTCGCCCGTGCGCTGCGCACCGTCGCCACCGGCATCGGCGTGCACGCCACCCCGGCCGCGGCCGAGGCCGCGCTGGGCGTCGCCGCACTGCTCGCCCCGGACCCGGCGCCCGCCACCGTCCCCGGCACCGACGGCGGCCAGGGGAGCGGCGACGCCGACCCCACCCAGGTCCTCCCGTCCGGTGCCGGGTCGTACGACCCGGCCGCGGCGACCAGCGTGCTGCCCTCGACGGGCGCTCCGGGAGTCCCGGGCGGCCAGGGCGCCGATCCGACCCGGGCGATGCCGCCGGTGCCGCCCATGCCGGCCGGCGCGCCGCCCGTGGGTGCGCAAGCGCCCGACGGGCCCCATCCGTGGGAGTCCCAGATGCGTGCCGCCCGGGACCGCAACGAGCAGACGCAGGTCCAGTACCTGGACCCGAACGAGGACCCGCTGCGCCGCCGTCCGCAGCGCCGCCAGGCCGCGCCCCAGCAGCCGCCGCAGCAGCCCCCGTACCGCCAGCCGGCCCCCGCGCCCTACGCGCAGGCCCCGCAGCGCCGCCAGGAGCCGCCGCCGCAGCGGTACGAGCCGCAGCGGCCGCCCGCCCCGGAGCCCCGGCCGCGGCGCGAGCCCCGTCAGCGCAGCGCCAACCCGATGCGGATCCCCGGCCTGGGCTGCCTCAAGGGCTGCCTGGTCACGCTGATACTGCTGTTCGTGGCCGCGTGGCTGATCTGGGAGCTCACCCCGCTCCAGGAGTGGATCGGCACGACCCGCGGCTTCTTCGCGCAGATCGGGCACGTGTACAACCAGGTCGAGCGCTTCGTGAACAAGCTCAGCGGCTGACGCCGGCCGCCCCGGACCGCCGGTCCCGGGGCGGCTCAGTGGATTTGTCGACTTCTGGCGGGCAATTTCGCTCTCAGAAGTGAAGGTTGCCGCCTTCCGGGGCACGGAACCCGGTGGCATCCGCGTAGCTTTGACGCCAACCTCAGCCCCCGCAGGACGCTCGGGGGCCCGACACGTCGGAGCAGTTTTGGCACGGAAGATCGGCAGCCGGTACACCGCCCACCAGATCCTGGGGCGCGGCAGTGCCGGCACGGTATGGCTGGGCGAGGGGCCCGAAGGGGCCGTGGCCATCAAGCTGTTGCGTGAGGACCTCGCTTCCGACCAGGAGCTCGTCGGCCGCTTCGTGCAGGAGCGGGCGGCGCTGCTGGGCCTTGCGGACCCGCATGTCGTCGGCGTCCGCGACCTGGTCGTCGACGGCAACGACCTGGCACTGGTGATGGACCTGGTGCGCGGCACCGACCTGCGCACCCGTCTGGAGCGCGAGCGCCGGCTGGCCCCGGAGGCCGCCGTCGCGATCGTCGCGGACGTCGCCGACGGGCTCGCCGCCGCGCACGCCGCACGGATCGTGCACCGCGACGTCAAGCCCGAGAACGTCCTGCTGGACATGCAGGGCCCGCTCGGCCCCGGTGGCGCGCACCCCGCGCTGCTCACCGACTTCGGCATCGCCCGGCTCGTCGACTCGCCGCGCCGGACCCTCTCCCAGGGACCCGCGGCCCAGGGGAGGAGCCACGCCACCAGGGTCATCGGCACCCCCGACTACCTCGCCCCGGAGATCATCGAGGGCCTGCCGCCGCGCGCCTCGGTGGACATCTACGCCCTCGCGACCGTCCTGTACGAGCTGCTCGCCGGGTTCACGCCCTTCGGGGGCGGCCACCCGGGGGCCGTCCTGCGCCGGCACGTCACCGAGAGCGTGGCACCGCTGCCCGGCATCCCCGACGAGCTGTGGCAGCTGCTGCTGCAGTGCCTGGCCAAGGCCCCGGCGTCCCGGCTGCGCGCCGCGGAGCTGGCCGCCCGGCTGCGGGAGCTGCTGCCGGGGCTGGCCGGGATGCCGCCGCTGGACATCGACGAGCCGGAGAGCGACCACCCGGACGACGAGCCGGACGGCGCGGCCCCGGGGACCCGCGAGGAACCGTTCTACCCGTCGGCGGGCGAGACCGTCCCGCAGCGCGGTGCCGTCCCCCTGGTGCAGGGCTCCGCGCCGGACTCCAACCGGGAGACGCACACCAGCATGCGGGTGCCCGGCCCCGACGAGCTGGCCGGCGGCGCCCACGGAACCGCCCGGGCCCCGCGGGCGGCCGGGGAGCGCCGGGCCGGCTCGGCGCGCCACCGGGGCTCCGCGGAGGCGGTGCGCCGCCGCCGGATCAAGCTGGGCGCGGCCGCCGCCGTGGTGGTCGTGGCGGCCGGTCTGGGCGGCTGGCTGGCCTCCGGGGACGACGACGGCGGCGAGGCCCCGCCGGGCGTGCACCAGTCGGAGCAGGAGACCCCCTGACGCGGGCCCCGGGGCGGCTTCCGGCCCGGCCCCGGCAGGCCCGTCCTGCCGGGGCCGGGTCAGGTTCGCCGTGGTAGCCGTTAGGCTGGGTGCGTGGCAGTCGTCGATGTATCCGAAGAGCTGAAGTCCCTCTCCTCGACCATGGGGTCGATCGAGGCCGTCCTGGACCTCGACAAGATGAGGGCCGACATCGCCGTGCTTGAGGAACAAGCGGCGGCGCCGTCCCTGTGGGACGACCCCGAGAGCGCCCAGAAGGTCACCAGCCAGCTGTCCTACCTCCAGGGCCAGCTGCGCCGTGCCGAGGAGCTGCGGGGCCGGGTCGACGACCTCGAGGTGCTCTTCGAGCTGGCCGAGGCCGAGGGCGACGAGGACGCCCGCGCCGAGGCCGAGGGCGAGCTGGCCGACGTCCGCAAGGCCGTGGAGGAGCTGGAGGTCCGCACCCTCCTCTCCGGCGAGTACGACTCCCGTGAGGCGGTCGTCAACATCCGCGCCGAGGCCGGTGGCGTGGACGCCGCCGACTTCGCCGAGAAGCTCCAGCGGATGTACCTGCGCTGGGCCGAGCGGCACGGCTACAAGACCGAGCTCTACGAGACCTCGTACGCGGAAGAGGCCGGCATCAAGTCGACCACCTTCGCGGTCAACGTCCCGTACGCCTACGGCACGCTCTCCGTCGAGCAGGGCACGCACCGCCTGGTGCGCATCTCGCCGTTCGACAACCAGGGCCGCCGCCAGACGTCGTTCGCCGGCGTCGAGGTGCTGCCCGTCGTCGAGCAGACCGACCACATCGAGATCGACGAGTCCGACCTGCGGGTGGACGTGTACCGCTCCTCGGGCCCCGGCGGCCAGGGCGTGAACACCACCGACTCCGCGGTCCGGCTGACGCACATCCCGACCGGCATCGTCGTCTCCTGTCAGAACGAGCGCTCGCAGATCCAGAACAAGGCGACCGCGATGAACGTCCTCCAGGCCAAGCTCCTTGAGCGCCGCCGCCAGGAGGAGCAGGCCAAGATGGACGCGCTCAAGGGCGACGGCGGTAACTCCTGGGGCAACCAGATGCGTTCGTATGTCCTGCACCCGTACCAGATGGTCAAGGACCTGCGCACCGAGTTCGAGGTCGGCAACCCGCAGGCCGTGCTGGACGGCGACATCGACGGCTTCCTGGAGGCCGGAATCCGCTGGCGCAAGCAGCAGGAGAAGTAGCCCCACGGCCCCGCGCACGGGCCTTCTGACACCGAAACAACTGCCTCCGTCACGGAGGCAGTTGTTTTTGCTGTGGCGGTTTGGTCACAGTCGTATGTCCATGTACCGCCCAACTCTCAGCAATTCGGGCATCGGGCCTTTATTCGGCCTTGACGTTACCGGCCGTAGTGGGAAGGCTGAGCGCGGCATGCGTATGTTCCGGGGCGCGTGCAGTAACGGGGAGATGAGTGGCCAGTCGGCATTCGTGGCCGGAACTCGCCTACCCCCAGCGCTGGTCGCCCCGTGCAGCGGTGCACCCATGACGAGTTCAGCTACTGGGGGTAGCAGTACATGACGAAGAAGACGCGGCTGCGCGTGGCGCGCATTGCAGCTGGTGCGGTGATCGCGGCCGGTGCGTCGCTCACCGCCGCCGGCGCCGCTTCCGCCGCCAGCCCGGGTGAGACCGGCGGCTCCGACGGCGGGATCATCGGCGGCATCATCGGCGGGATCATCGGTGGCGGCGACTCCGGTGGCGACACCGGCGGCGACTCCGGTGGCGACAACGGTGGTCAGGTCGGCGGCTCGGACGACGGCGGCCAGATCGGCGGCGAGATCGGCGGTTCGGACGACGGCGGTCAGGCCGGCGGCGAGATCGGCGGTTCGGACGACGGCGGCACCGACAACGGTGGTCAGGCCGGCGGCCAGGACGGTGGCCAGAATGGCGGCCAGGACGGCGGCCAGAACGGTGGCCAGAACGGCGGCCAGGCGGGCGGTCAGAACGGCGGCCAGGCCGGCGGTCAGAACGGTGGCCAGAACGGCGGCCAGGCCGGCGGCAACAACGGCGGCCAGGACGGCGGCAACAACGGTGGCGGCCACAACGGCGGCCAGAACGGTGGCGGCAACAACGGCGGTGGGAACAACGGCGGTGGCAACACCGGCGGCGACTCCACCGGCACCGGCACCGACAACGAGGGCTCCAAGCCGGTCGAGCAGCCCGGCAAGGGCAAGGAGCAGATCGCTGACACGCCCGGCCAGGCCAAGCAGCAGGCGAAGGGCGGGGAGCTGGCCGAGACCGGTTCCTCCGGCACCACCGTCCTGCTGATCGGCGCGGCCACCATGATCGCGGGCGGTGTCGGCTTCCGTATGCTGCCCCGTCTGATCAACAAGAACGGCGGCGGCGCGGCAGCGGCCTGACGCTGACGCGGCACCACAAGGGCCCGGGACGCACACGCGTCCCGGGCCCTCGGCGCATTTCCGGCCGCTGAATATCCCCGGCCACTGCATTCCACCTGCCGACCGTCACCGGGCGAACAGCGCCGTAAGCACTACGTAACGGAATGGCGGCCCGCTCAAACCTCCACCCGGCCACCGGGCTGCGGCGAGCGCCGTCAGACGGTCTGGTGCAGCAGCAGCCCCACCGCGAGCAGCAGGACCATCAAAGCCACCAGCATCGCCGGGCTGAGCTGGGCGAACACGCCGCCTGCCTGCTGCTGGAGCCGTTCCCTGCTCGCCCGGCACACGGGGCAGCGGCCCTCACTCACAGGGGCCGCGCAGTTGGCGCACACCAGTCGGTCGTACGTCATGCGACCTCCTTCTCCACTGCACCAACGCCCCGGAGGGGGCATTGGTTCCCTCTTCCACTGTGCCAGCTCCCCGGCGGAACGGCGCGCGCCCCGGGATTGTGCGCCCTTTTGTCCCCGTAGGTGCCGTGAAGAACCACACCAACCCCCTACGCCGACTGCACCGCCGCGCGAGGTTCGCGTATGGTCACGCACACCGACGGGAGCCGCAACTCGGCAGCCCGTGCCCCTATCCAGGTCGACCGTGGTGCATCAGTGATCCGATTCGACAACGTCTCCAAGACCTACCCGAAGCAGAACCGTCCTGCACTCAGGGACGTCTCGCTCGAGATCGAGCGCGGCGAGTTCGTCTTCCTGGTGGGCTCCTCAGGCTCCGGCAAGTCCACCTTCCTGCGGCTGCTGCTGCGCGAGGAGCGGACCAGCCATGGCCACGTGCACGTCCTCGGCAAGGACCTCGGCAAGCTCTCCAACTGGAAGGTCCCGCAGATGCGGCGCCAGGTGGGCACGGTCTTCCAGGACTTCCGACTGCTCCCCAACAAGACCGTCGGGGAGAACGTCGCCTTCGCCCTGGAGGTCATCGGCAAACCGCGCGGCCAGATCCGCAAGACGGTCCCCGAGGTCCTCGAACTCGTCGGCCTCGGCGGCAAAGAGGACCGCATGCCGGGCGAGCTCTCCGGTGGTGAGCAGCAGCGCGTCGCCATCGCGAGGGCCTTCGTCAACCGTCCGCTGCTGCTCATCGCGGACGAGCCCACCGGCAACCTCGACCCGCAGACCTCGGTCGGCATCATGAAGCTGCTGGACCGGATCAACCGGACCGGAACCACGGTGGTCATGGCCACCCACGACCAGCAGATCGTCGACCAGATGCGCAAGCGGGTCATGGAACTCGAAAAGGGCCGTCTCGTACGCGACCAGTCGCGCGGCGTGTACGGCTACCAGCACTAAGCGTGTACGGCCCCCAGTACTGAAAGGACGCCATGCGCGCCCAGTTCGTCCTGTCGGAGATCGGCGTCGGTCTCCGCCGAAACCTCACGATGACCTTCGCCGTCATCGTCTCCGTAGCCCTCTCGCTCGGCCTGTTCGGCGCCTCGCTGCTGATGCGCGACCAGGTCAGCACCATGAAGGGCTACTGGTACGACAAGGTCAACGTCTCCATCTTCTTCTGCAACAAGAACGACGCCGAGACCGGCGCCAACTGCGCCAAGGGCGCGGCCACCCAGCAGCAGAAGGACGACATCAAGGCCGAGCTGAACCGGCTGCCGATCGTGCAGAACGTGCAGTACGAGTCCAGCGACCAGGCCTACAAGCACTACAAGGAGCAGTTCGGCGACACCCCCGTCGCCGGCCTGGTGACGCCCGACCAGCTTCCCGAGTCGTTCCGCGTCAAGCTGAAGGACCCCACGAAGTTCAAGGTCATCAAGTCGGCGTTCTCCGAGCGGCCCGGTGTCCAGGAGGTGCAGGACCAACGCGACACCGTCGAGCCGCTGTTCAACCTGCTCAACGGCATGAACATCGCCGCGCTGTGCGTGATGGGCCTGATGCTCGTCGTTGCGCTGATGCTGATCGTCAACACCGTGCGGGTGTCGGCGTTCAGCCGTCGGCGGGAGACCGGCATCATGCGGCTCGTGGGGGCATCCAGCTTCTACATCCAGATGCCGTTCATCCTGGAGGCCGCGATCGCGGGCCTGCTGGGCGCCGCGTTCGCCTGCGTGCTGATCGTCGGCGGCAAGTACCTCCTCGTCAACAACTGGCTGGCGAAGAAGATCCAGGTGATCAACTTCATCGGCTGGGACTCGGTGGCGGCGGTGCTCCCGCTGGTCCTCCTGATCGGGCTGCTGATGCCCGCGCTCGCCGCGTTCTTCGCACTGCGCAAGTACCTCAAGGTGTGAGCTTTGCCAAGGGGCGCCGTACGGTCAACTCGCCGTACGGCGCCCCTTCGTCCCCTAGACTCACCGGCATGTCGGGCCCGTGTTCGTACGACCGGCCCCGCCGCTACCGCCGCGGGGCGGCCCTGACGTTGTTCCTCGCCGGGGTGCTCGCCACCGGCGCGGTGACCGGCACCTGGAGCGACGAGGCCGAAGGTGCGGTGGGCCACGGCATCCCGAAGCGCACGGCGTCCGGCGCGCGCCCTCCGGAGGCCGCCACCGCCGACCGCGCGGCCGTCGAGCGGGCCGCCACCGAAGCCATCGAGGACGGCAAGTCCGGTTCGCAGGCCGCCGCCGAGGTCGTCAGCCGTAGTGGCGACCGCTGGTCGACGATCTACACCGAGGGCGAGTTCGAGGACTTCCAGCAGCAGTTGGACGGCGCCTACGTCGGCGTCGGCCTGTGGGTACGGCAGCTCGCCGGCGGCCGCACCGAGGTCTCCCGGGTGCAGCCCGGCAGCCCCGCCGCCCGCGCCGGTATCGCCGTCCACGACCGGCTGCGCGCCATCGACGGCCGGACCACCCAGGGGCAGCCGGTCACCGAGACCGTCGCCCGGCTCCGCGGCAACGCCCCGAACGGCTCCCGTACGCCCGCCGCCGGCGCCGGCACTCCGGTACGCCTCGACCTTCAGCGCGGCACCCGGCGGTGGAGCCTCACCCTGCACCGCATCCGGCTGCGCACCCGCAACGTCACCGTCGACCGGCCGGCCGGCCCGGGCCCCACCCGCATCAAGATCACCTCGTTCGCCAAGGGCACCGGCGCCGCGGTCCGCCGCGCCGTCCGGGGCGCCTCCCCGCACGGCGGCGTGCTGCTCGACCTGCGCGGCAATACGGGCGGCCTGGTCACCGAGTCCGTCGCCACCGCCTCCGCCTTCCTCGACGGCGGCCTGGTCGCCACCTACGACGTACGGGGCAGCCAGCGCGCCCTGTACGCCCGGCGCGGCGGGAACACCCGCCTGCCGCTCGTCGTCCTCGTCGACGGCGGCACGATGAGCGCCGCCGAACTGCTCGCCGGCGCCCTCCAGGACCGCGGCCGGGCCATCGTGGTGGGCTCCCCGACCTTCGGCAAGGGCTCGGTGCAGATGCCCAGCCGGCTGCCCGACGGCTCGGTGGCCGAGCTCACCGTCGGCCACTACCGCACACCCTCCGGCCGGACCGTCGACGACACCGGGCTCACCCCCGACCTGGTCGTCGAGGACCATGCCGAGCGGCGGGCCCGCACGGTATTGAGTGGCCTCGGGACCGGCACATAGTGCGAAAATGGCCGCACTATGGCTAAGCAAAAGGGCAAGGACAAGGACCCCGGGCGCAAGCTCGTGGCGCAGCACAAGAAGGCGCGGCACGACTACCACATTCTGGACACCTACGAGTGCGGGCTGGTATTGACCGGCACCGAGGTGAAGTCGCTGCGTCAGGGTCGGGCGTCATTGGTCGACGGATTCGTCCAGATCGACGGCAACGAGGCCTGGCTGCACAACGTACACATCCCGGAATACGCCCAGGGAACCTGGACGAATCACTCCGCCCGGCGCAAGCGGAAGCTGCTGATGCACCGCTTCGAGATCGACAAGCTGGAGTCCAAGAGCCAGGAGACCGGCCACACGATCGTGCCGCTGGCCCTGTATTTCAAGGACGGCCGGGCCAAGGTCGAGATCGCGCTGGCCAAGGGCAAGAAGGAGTACGACAAGCGGCAGACCCTCCGCGAGCAGCAGGACCGCCGCGAGGCCGACCGTGCGATCTCGGCGGCCCGCCGCCGTCAGCGCGCCTGACCACGGCCGGCCGACGGGCGGGCACGCCGCGAGCGGGCCCGGGCCGGCGGGCGAGAGCGAGCCCGGCGGGCGGGAGTGAGCCCGGCATCCGGCCGGTGGGCCCGTGCGGGCGGGGCGTGGGCGGTTCCGGCCGGGCGGTGGCCCGCGGAATACGCTGGCAACCTCGGGCGTTGTTCACGTACGATGGCTCCGCATCCCACAGAGGGTGCGGGAACCGCAGGCGTCATGGTGTAGGCGCCGGGGTTCGTCTTGATAAATCAACATGGGGATGATCGGTTTCGACAGCGGATGTCGAAGCAGGGGAAGCGAGTCGAGGAAGCGGCCATGATCTCGTAAACCACAGGCCGAAACCAATAATCGCCAACACCAAGCGCGATTCCTTCGCCCTCGCTGCCTAAGTAGCGACTTGCGAAGTGTCAGCCCGGGGCTGTTCCCGACCCGGATCCTGGCATCAGCTAGGGGACTAAACTCCTGAACCCGGTCACGGGGTGCAGGAGGAAATCAAACAGTGACTGAGCCCGTCGGAGACTTGTTCGCGTGATCTCCGGGGCTGAGAAAATCGCAGCGAACTGCACTCGGAGAAGCCCTGTTTCCGCACCGTTGGACGCGGGTTCGATTCCCGCCATCTCCACTCATCCCATGTGAAGCAGCTGCCCCGGCGAGTTCCCGCCGGGGCAGCTGCTTTTTTGTTTCCTCTCCATCCTCTTCTCTTCTCTCCCGTTCCCGTTCTCCTTCTCCTCCTCTTCTTCCCTCTGTCCTCCGGGCTCCCTTTCGCGGATTTCTCGTCCTTCGGGTTTTCCCTCGCGTACTGCGCCCCTCAACCCTCGGTATGACAACCTCCGGGTTGATGTATGTCCGCCCCGACTCCGTCACGCTGAGTCCATGAACACATCACAGCGTGCAACCTCAGCCCAGCTCCCGGTCTCCGATGGCGGAGGAAGCGACGGACGACGGGGTGGCGACGGCGGTCGGCAGAGCAAGGATCACGGCCAGCCCGGCGGCCACGGCCGGAACTCCGTACGCGATCCCCGCCCCCGCCACGTGGTCCACGACCCAGCCCCCCGCCGCCGAACCGGCCCCGATACCACCCAGCAGAGCCGTCACGGCGAGCGTCATCCCCTCATTCAACTGAGCCGCCGGAGTGCGGGATTGGATCAGTCCATACCGGTGACCATGGTCGGCGCGGTGGCCATCCCGGCGGCCAGCAGTGCGGCGGCCAGCGCCCCCGGGTGCCCGGTCGACGCCCCGAGGAGGGGCAGCAGCATCAGTACGGCCATCGCACCCACACACATCAGGAACCGTCGCCCGCTCCGGCCCGCCGGACGCAGTACGCCGTAGAGCAGCCCCGCCGCGCACGACCCGGCCGCCTGGAGGGCCAGCAGCCCGCCCGCGGCCGACCGCATCCCGAGGCCGTCGGCGTAGGCCAAGGTCACGACCTCCATCGACCCGAAGATCGCGCCGGTGCACAGGAACGTGCCGAGCAGAGGGGGAATGCCCCGCCGCCGCAGCGGAGAGCGGACCCCGCCGGCACGGGCGGCAGCCCGCCCGGCTGCCGGCGGCTCCGTGCGGCGCTGGGCCGCGAAGACCAGCACCCCGCTCAGCAGCAGGGCCGCGCCCACCGCCGTGCCCGCCTCGGGCGCGACTGCCGTGCAGAGCAGCGTCGCGAGCACCGGCCCGAGCATGAAACACAGCTCGTCCGCGGCCTGTTCGAAGGAGTTGGCGGTGTGCCGGGCAGCCGGGTCGTCGCAGAAGAGGTGCGCCCAGCGGGCACGGGACATCCCTCCGGTGTTGGGTGTGGTGGCGGTCGCGGCGTAGGAGGCGAGCAGCGCCCAGTCGGGCGCGCCGAAGCGTACGCACAGCAGCAGCGACAGCGACCCGAGCACCGCGAGCGCGGTCGCCGGCACGGCGATACGGGCCTGGCCGTGGCGGTCGACCATCCGGGCGGTCCATGGTCCGACCAGTGCGGTCGCCGCCAGCCCGGTCGCGGTGACGGCCCCGGCCAGCGCATAGGAGCCACGCGAGCCGCTGATCATCAGGACGGCGCTGACGCTGAGCATGCCCATGGGCAGGCGAGCCAGCAGATTGGCGGCGGTGAACGCCCGGGCGCCGGGGACGGCAAAGATCCGCCGGTAAGGGGTGAAGAGCCGAAGGCGCCGGGAACGCCGCCGCGGAACCGGCCGTACGGGCCGAGCGGTCACCGGACGGGCAGCAAGGAAAAGGATCACGCTCTTACGATCCCGGCCCCTTCCCTCACCCGTCCAACACCTGATCAGAGCCCATTCACGCACTCACGATGTAGATGGGGAGTCGAGAGCAGGGAGCAGGGGAGCCGGGGGGCTGGGGGCCGGGAGCCCGGAGTCGGGAGGAGGCGGACGGGAGTCGGGAGGAGGCGGACGGGAGTCGGGAGGAAGTGGACGGGGTCGCGGGAGGTGGACGGGGCCAGGGCGAGGTGGTCGGGGTCGGCGGGAGGTGGAAAGGGCAAGGCCGCACCGGCCGACGAGTCCATGAGCCGGCGGGCGGTCGCCGAGACTCCGGGACTACAGGGGCCGAGGGCGGAGGGGGCGCTGCAAGGATGACCCGATGCCGTTCGATATCGATCCGCGACTGCTCCGGGCGTTCACCGCCGTAGCCGAGGAACTGCACTTCACCCGCGCCGCGGCCCGGCTCTACGTGGCCCAGCAGGCCCTGAGCCGCGACATCCGGCGACTGGAGCGGGAGGTGGGCACGGCACTCTTCGTACGGACGACCCGCCAGGTCGCCCTCACGGCCGACGGCGAGCGGCTACTGCCGTACGCCCGACGGGTGTTGAGCGCCCACGAGGACCTGGCGGCGGCCTTCCGGCCGGTGCCCGAGCGGCCGCTGCTGGTCGATGTCGGGGTGCCGATCGGTACCGCGCACCGGGTGCTGGAGGACGCCAGGGAGAGGGTGCCGGACAGCTGTGAGCTGGTGGCCCGCTTCCACAGCGGGCTGACGGGGGCGGCGGCAGAGCTTGCCGCCGGGCGGCTCGATGTCTCCTTCGGGCGCTACGCGGGCCTGCCACCCGCCGTCCGGTCCGGTCTGGCACACCAGCCGGTCCGTCTGGAGTCGATGGCTGTGCTGCTGCGGGAGGACCATCCCCTGGCGTCGCGGCCCGAGGTTCCGCTCGCGGAGCTGGCCGGCGAGACGCTCTACGCGGCTGCCGGGAATCCGCAGACCGAGGAGTGGACGGAGCTGGCGGCCCGGCTGTTCGCGGGGCGGGGTATCGCGATGGCCGAGCCGTTCCCGGAGATCGAGGGCTCGCGGGAGTTCGTACGAGTGGTGCGGAAACGGGGGTGGTCGGTACTGGCGAGCGTGGAGTTCATCGACGTACCGGGGATGGTGCTGCGGCCGGTCGTGGACCCCGTACCCCTGTCGCCCCTCTCGATGGTGTGGCGCCGCGACCTGCACCACCCCGGCCTGACCGCCCTGCGCGCTGCGGTGCACGAACTGGCAGGGGAGAACGACTGGTTGGCGGTTCCGGAGGACGCCTGGCTCCCCCGGGAGGATGCCGCCGTGATGGGCGTGGGTGTGGGTGTGGGTGAGGGTGAGGGCGTGCGGGGGCGGTAGGGGGGAGGGGGGAGGGGGAGCCCCCGGAGGTGGCGAGTTGGGGGAGGGGGCTTACGAAGCGGAGCCCCCAGGTTCGGGTAGGGGCGGGATCGTGAGGAGGGGCTGGTAGAGGGAGGTGCCGGGGGGTTCGCCTACGGGGTGGCCGTTGACGGCTACCCAGGCGTGGGCGCGGAACGGCTGGGTGCGTACGCCGGTGCACCACTGGGGCCAGTGGCCGCGGAGGCGGCAGAGGAGGGCGGTGGCCACGGAGCGGGGGAGGCAGCCGTTGCCGGCGCAGTGTCTGCTGACCGTGACGACGGCGTGGCGGGCGCGCAGGGCTTCCGGGACGGTGGCGGGGCGGGCGCCGCGCCGGAGGCGTTCCAGCAGGCGGCAGAGCCGGTGCGGGGAGAGGCGGGACAGGGCACGGGCGGCGGTGACGGCGCAGTGGGCGGCGCAGCGTTCGCGGATGGTGAGGTGAGCGTGGGGCTCGAAGGAGACGGGGTGGCTCATGGGATTACCAGCCGGGCGGTGAGCGGGAGTCCAGCAGGGCCCGGGCGTCGGGCTCGGCGTGGTGGCCCGCGGACGGGTGGCGGGCGCGCAGTGCTGCGGCGGCGGTCCGGCACGTCCCGCCGGCGAGGAGGTGGTCGAGGACGAGGGTGGCGGTCGCGTTCATCTGCCAGTAGCGGCCGGTGCGGGTGTCGAGCAGGACCGTGCCGTCGGCCGTGCGGGTACTGGTGACGTGCGGGGCGAGTGCGAGGGTCATGGGGTGCCTTGGGCCGGTGTGGACAGGGGCGGCGCGGTGAACGGCGAGGAGGGGAGTGCCGGTGTGGGGCGGGACGGCCCGGGGATGTGCGTCGGGCTGACTGCGCGGAGCCAGTACTCGGTGGCGAGGGTGGGGTCCAGTGCGCGCAGGGCGTCGGGTGGCGGCTGGAGCGACGTCAGGTGGTGCCGGAGGACGGCGGGGCGGATCAGACCGCGTTCGGCGAGGAGGGAGTCGTCGCAGAGCGCGGACAGGGCGCCGCGGTGGGCGCGCAGTCCGGCGTAGACCTCGGCGCTGTGTTCGCCCTTCGTGCCGCGGCCGAGCACCGCGTCGGGTACGACGCCGCGCAGCGCACGGGTCAGCAGTGGCTTGTAGACGCCGGCCCGGGCGCGGTCGGCGAGCCGGAGGGTGAGCGCCGCGTCGATGACGGCGTTGTCGAGGAACGGCGCCTCGTAGCCGACGCCGTGCGGGGCGGTGAGGGCGACGGCGCCGCGGACGATCTCCCCGGAGCGGACGGCGGCGCGCACGATGTCGTGCTGGCAGCGCAGCGGCGCGAACGGTTCGGGTGCCTCGGCGGCGGCCTCGCGCAGCAGCCGGCGGACGGTGGCGACGGCGTCCGGATGCGCCCACGGCGGCAGGCTGGGCAGGACCTCCCAGTCGGCGCCGCAGGTCCGGGGATCGCCGCCGACGGTCACCCGGGAGGCGCTGCCGGCCAGCCAGCGCGGATACGGGCGGCCGCCCAGCAGCGTGCGCAGGGTCTCGGAGGTCTTCCAGCGGCAGAGGTGGTGTGCCGTCCAGGCGCGCTGGGCGGCGGTGCGCAGGTCGCTGCGGGCAAGGGAGTTGAGGGCGGCCGGGCGGTGGGAGAAGAGTTCGTCGCCGCCGACGCCGACGAGGTGCAGCCGGGAGCCGCGGGTGGCGACGAGACGGGCCTGGTGTGCGATCCGGGCGGCCTCCCGGAAGAGGGCGAGCGGGGCGGCCGGGTCGGTGGCGGCGGGGTGCAGGGAGTGGTGGGGCGGGGTGTACCAGGTGGGGGCGTCGGCGTAGGGGAGGGAGAGGCGTTCGCCGGCCTGGGGCTGTGACCGCGATGCCGGGCCGTTGTCCGCACCCCCGCCTCTGCCCCTGCCCCGGCCCCCGCTTCCGCCCCTGTTCCCGCCCGTGCCCGCTCCGTTGGTCCGGTGCGCGCCCGCCCCGCCGCGCTCGCCCCTGTACTTGCCCTTGCCTTTCTCCTTGCCCTTGGCGTGGGGCGTGTCCCCCTCTCCGCGCGGGTCCCCGCCGGCTCCGGGGCCCGGGCCCGCCGCGCGTTCGCGTTGGCGTTCGGCGGCGCTCAGGTGGGCAGCGCTGCGGGCGCTCCACACTGTGTCGTCTTTGCCGGGATCGCGGCACACCCAGGACGTGGTGATCAGCCGGACGTCCTCCTGAGCGGCGAGGAAGCACAGGCCCGTGGAGTCGGTGCCGCCGGAGAGGTCGGCGCTGAGGGTGGGACGGATCGGGGCCCCGTACGCGTTTCCACTCGTGGTCCCGCCCGTATCGGCCTGCTCGATCCGTTCGTGCTGCTCGATCCGCTCGTGCTGCCCGTGCTGCCCGTGCTGCCCGTGCTGCCCGTGCTGTCCGTGCTGTTTGTGCAGTCGGTTCTGTTCGTTGTCCAGTCGGTTTTGTTCGTTCTGCCGTCGGGCGCGGTGCGTACGGGCCGCCACGGCGTCGCTGAGGGCCTGGCGTACGGTCTCGGCGGCGCGCTCCAGGGGGACGTCCGGTTCCGGTGGCTGCCACCAGCGGGCCACGGCGGGCTGTCCGTTGGCGTCCACGGTGAGGTGGTGGCCGGGGGGACGGCAGGTACCGCGCGCCACAGCGGGCGCAGGGCGAGCGGGAGCGGGGCGAACGGGAACAGCAACCGCAGTGCGAGGGATTCCTCGTCGAGCAGGCCGGTGCCGGGGGCACCGGGCGGCAGTCCGCCGGTGGCCGCGGCGGGCGAGCGCCGCCAGGTCCTGGGGCCGGTTGCCGGTGACGGTGATGCCGCCGATCCGGGCGTGGTGGAGCTGGTGGACCGTCGCGAGGTCGCCCTGGCAGCGCAGGTCGGGGCCGATGGCGGCCAGGAGGGCGTAGCTGCCGGGGAGTTGGCGGGTGCGCCGGGCGAGGCCGTCCAGGCCGTCGGGGCCGTGCAGCAGCCGGGCCAGGGTGTCCGGGCGGGCGGAGGTGGTGCCGAGGAGGACGGCGCGGCGCGGGCCCGCCTCCGCCGTCAGGATCTGGTCGGCCGACCATCGGCCCACGATCCAGGGGCGGCCCGAGGGGTGGCGGAGGATCTGTAAGGGCGGTTCGGCGGGCAGCTGCCGGCAGAGGGCGTCGGTGGCGGGATGGTCGGGGAAGACGAGGAAGTCCACGGGATACCTGTCCATAGGGGGAGGGGCGTTGCCGCCGGACCGTCGGCCACAGCCCTGCCGGACCCGGGGCCCGGGCCCGGCAGGGCCGCCGTTCGTCACCACCCGAAGAAGCCGGCCCGGCCGGCCCAGCCGTCCCAGTGGTAGCCCGAGAATCCGAGCGTCAGGTCGGTGAAGCCGCCCACCTCGATGAGCTGCGGAGCCTCGTAGGCGGTGGCGGTGGCGGTGGCGGTGGCGGTGGCGGCCGGCACCTCCTGTGTGTCCTGCATGGTTCACTCCCTTCGCTCTTCTCCGGGCACACCCGCACCATCGTCGATACGAAGTGTGCTCACTCGATTACTCTTTGCGTTCGACGAAAATGCTGACAGTGTCCAGGCCACCTGCCATTGCCTCGAACGAGTGGTGTCAGGGGGCGTGCGAGGCACTTCGGTGTGACTCCGTCCGGCATGTACGCCCCGGTGTCCGCGGTCGCTCACGCACGGGCCCGGTGGCGCGTGAGCGCAAGGTTTCGCCGCGGTCACCTGCTGCCACGGTGCGGAAACCCGCCGTCCCTAGCTTCGAAGGGAGGACCCGACCCCCTGGGAGGCGCGATGACGGCCGAGGCCGCGGCAGGCACCCGTAGCGACAGCACCAGCAGTGAAGGCAGCGGCGACAGCCCTGGCGAAACCGAACGGACCGCACGACCACCGCCCCCACGCCAGCCGGCCCCGCCGGCCGTACGCGGCGGGGCGGGCGGTGGATCGAGCGGTGGGAGCCCGAGGACGAGACGTTCTGGGCGGAGACCGGGGCGCGGGTCGCCCGGCGGAACCTGGCCTTCTCCGTACTGTCCGAGCACATCGGCTTCTCCATCTGGAGCCTGTGGTCGGTGATGGTGCTGTTCATGGGGCCGGAGTACGGATTCGATCCGGCCGGGAAGTTCTTCCTGGTGGCGATGCCGACCCTGGTGGGCGGGGTGCTGCGGGTGCCGTACACCTTCGCGGTGGCGCGGTTCGGCGGGCGCAACTGGACGGTGATCAGCGCGCTGATGCTGCTGGTGCCGGCGACGGCGGCCGCGGTGGTGATGAAGCCGGGTACCTCCTACACCACGTTCCTGGTGATCGCGGCGCTCGCGGGCGTCGGCGGCGGCAACTTCGCCTCCTCGATGACGAACATCAACTCCTTCTACCCCCTGCGGAAGAAGGGCTGGGCGCTGGGTCTGAACGCCGGCGGCGGCAACATCGGCGTCCCCGTGATCCAGCTGCTGGGGCTGCTGGTGATCGGTACGGCCGGGGCCGCGCAGCCGCGGCTGGTGCTCGCCGTCTACCTGCCGCTGATCGTGGTCGCGGCGGTGCTCGCGGCGCTGTTCATGGACAACCTGGCGCCGGTGCGGAACGACACCGGAGCGGCCCTGGACGCCGCGCGGGAGCCGCACACCTGGGTGATGTCGGTGCTGTACATCGGCACGTTCGGGTCGTTCATCGGCTACAGCTTCGCGTTCGGGCTGGTGCTGCAGAACCAGTTCGCGCGCACGCCCCTCCAGGCGGCGTCGCTGACGTTCATCGGGCCCCTGTTGGGGTCGCTGGTGCGGCCGGTCGGCGGCCGGCTGGCGGACCGGTTCGGCGGCGCCCGGATCACCCTGGGCAACTTCCTGGCGATGGCCCTGGCCACCGGGGTGGTCATCTACGCGTCGGCGGTGCGGTCGCTGCCGGTGTTCCTCGTCGGTTTCATCTCGCTGTTCGTGCTGACCGGGCTCGGCAACGGCTCCACGTACAAGATGATCCCGGGATCTTCCAGGCGCAGGCGGTCCGGCGCGGGCTGACCGGGGAGGCGGCCGAGGCCAGCGGGCGGCGGCTGTCGGGGGCGGCCATGGGGCTGATCGGCGCGGTCGGCGCGCTCGGCGGGCTGGCCATCAACCTCGCCTTCCGGCAGTCGTTCCTGGCCACCGGGTCGGGTACGCCGGCGTTCGTGTCGTTCCTGATCTGCTACGCGGTGTGCACCGTGGTGACCTGGGCCGTATACCTGCGCCCGGCGGCGCGCGCACGGCGTACGGAGCGGGCGGGCGCGGGTGCGGCGGCCGGGGAGGCGGAGCGGCGGCCGGTCCACGCCGAGGTGTGAGGCGGCGTGGGGCTGGTGCGCGGCCGGGTGCCCGTGGTGGCCGCGCAGCGGCGTAACCCGCGGGAAATACTGGAGGACCGGGACTGTCATGTGCTGTCGGCAGGCTGGACACCAGTGGCTTCCGGACCTCGGCACCCGGGACACGGCTCCTCGGCCCGGGGGGCCGGAGACCCGGGGACGCCGGAATGTCGGGATCTCAGGATCTCGGGGTCTCAGGATTCCGGGATCTCTCGGGGTCCAGGGATCTCTCGGGATCTCGGGGGCTTGGGATCTCTCGGGATCTCGGGGTCTTGGGACTCGGCATCCCGGAACTCACCCGTCGCCCGGGCCGCGGCGGCGGGGAGCGCCATGCAGCACAACCACTCTGGGCGGAGCGGGACGACCATGCACGAGCAGCAGCAACAGGAGCACGGCGAGCGGGAGCCACGGACGGCACCCGCCACCGGGCCGGCAGCGGGACCCCAGGCACCCCAGGCACCCCAGGGAACCCACGGGACCCCGGGCACCCGGGAAGCCGCGCCAGGACCCGGGCCGGGAACCGGACGAGGGACCGTCCCGGGAACCGGTCCGGAAGCCGGGCCCGGTGCCGCCCCCGTGCGGCCGCTGGACGGCTTCACCGTCGGCGTGACCGCGGCCCGGCGGGCCGAGGAGCTCGGTGCCCTGCTGGAGCGGCGCGGCGCCCAGGTGATGCACGCGCCCGCGCTGCGCATCGTGCCGCTGCCGGACGACACCGAACTGCTCGCGGTGACCCGGGCACTGATCGATGAGGCTCCGGACGTCGTCGTGGCCACCACGGCCATCGGGTTCCGCGGCTGGATCGAGGCCGCGGAGGGCTGGGGGCTGGGCGAGGCGCTGCTGGACCGGCTGACCGGCGTCGAACTGCTCGCGCGCGGCCCGAAGGTACGGGGCGCGATCCGGGCCGCCGGGCTCACCGAGAAGTGGTCCCCGGCCTCGGAGTCGATGGCCGAGGTGCTGGACCGGCTGCTGGCGGAGGGGTGTCCGGGCGGCGGGTGGCCGTACAGCTGCACGGCGAGCCGCTGCCCGGGTTCGTGGAGGCGCTGCGGGCCGGCGGCGCGGAGGTGATCGGCGTCCCGGTGTACCGCTGGATGCCGCCGGAGGACCTCGGTCCGGTCGACCGGTTGCTGGACGCGGTGGTCGGCGGCGGCCTGGACGCGGTGACGTTCACCAGCGCACCCGCCGCCGCGTCGCTGCTGCGCCGGGCCGAGGAGCGCGGCATCCGGGAGGAGGTGCTGGCGGCGCTGCGGCAGGGGGTGCTGCCCGTGTGTGTGGGGCCGGTGACCGCGTTGCCCCTGGAGGCCGAGGACGTGCCCACGCTCCAGCCGGAGCGCTTCCGGCTGGGACCGCTGGTGCAGCTGCTGTGCCGCGAACTGCCCGGGCGGGTACGGCCGTTGCCGGTGGCCGGGCGGCGGCTGGAGATCCGCGGGCACGCGGTCGTGGTGGACGGTGCGCTGCGGCCGGTGCCGCCGGCCGGCATGGCGTTGCTGCGGGCGCTGGCCCGCCGCCCCGGCTGGGTCGTCTCCCGCGCCGAGCTGCTGCGGGTGCTGCCGGGGTCGGGGCGGGACGAGCACGCCGTGGAGACCGCGATGGCCCGGCTGCGGGTGGCGCTGGGCGCGCCGAAGCTGATCCAGACGGTGGTCAAGCGGGGGTACCGGCTGTCGTTGGACCCGCACGCGGACACGGACAAATACGGCGGGGCATAACCGGTTTGGGCGCGGACGAATGCGGCGTGGCGTAACCGGTTTGGGCGTGGGCAAGTACGGCGTGGCGTAACGGGTTTGGGCGCGGACAAGTACGGCGTGGCGTAACCGGTTTGGGTGCGGACTAGTGCGGCGGGGCGCCCGGCCCGTTCCCTGCCGGGGCGGCCGGGTGCGCGGCCGCGGGAGCGGGGTGCGCGGCCGGGGAGTCGTGACCGCGGGGACGGCCGGAAAAATTTCTCGCCATTCGCTGAACACCCCGCCCGTCCCGTCCGTACTCCTCACCGCAAGTCCGATTCATGGCCAGGTCCCCGGCGATCTTGGGTGATCCGGGCTCTCGACCCGGGAGTTGGAGTGCGTAAGGATGCCGTCGTGGCAGACAGGACGACACCTGAAGAGGAGCTCATGCGAGCCCTCTATGACGAGCACGCGGGCCCGCTCCTCGCCTTCGTCCTGCGGCTGGTGGCGGGCGACCGGCACCGCGCGGAGGACGTGGTCCAGGAGACGCTGGTGCGTGCCTGGCGCAACGCCGATCAACTACAGCGCGCCACCGGGTCGATCCGGCCCTGGCTGGTGACCGTAGCCCGGCGCATAGTGATCGACGGGTACCGCAGCCGGAAGGCCAGACCCCAAGAGGTCGACGCGACACCCCTGGAGACGATGCCGGCCGCCGACGTGATCGACCGGGCGCTGCGCACGATGACGATCTCCGAGGCGCTGAGCGATCTGAGCCAGGCCCATCGAGAGGCCCTCGTGGAGACGTACTTCAAGGAGCGTACGGTCAACGAGGCAGCGGAGGTGCTGCGCGTACCGGCAGGGACCGTGCGGTCCCGGGTCTTCTACGCGCTGCGCTCCCTGAAGCTCTCGCTCGAGGAACGAGGAGTGACGGAGTGATCCCGCCCACGCAGCCGGACCGGCACAGCGACGTCGGCGCCTATGCGCTGGGCGTCCTGGACGCCGCCGACGCCGAACGGTTCGAGAGGCATCTCGTCGGCTGTGACCGGTGCGCGGCCGAACTCGAGGAACTCATGGGCCTGACTCCGGTGCTGGCCGAGTTCAAGGAGTCCGCCCCCACCCCGGACACGCTCACCGCCGTCCCCGGCCCCGGCTCCTCGGCGGACTGCTCGACGAGGTCGCCGTCACCCGCCGCGGCCGGGCCCGCCGCCGGCTGTTCCTGGTCGCCGCGGCCGTCGTGCTGATCGTCGGCGGGCCGCTGGCCGCCGTCTCCGTCGTCAAGGGCGGTACGGAGCAGCCGCCGACGGCGGCGCCCCCGCTGGCGAATGCGGTCCGCGCCCAGTACGCCGAGGGCGAGCAGGTCCACTCCGTCGACCCGGACACCAAGGTCTCCGCGGGCGTGTCCATGTCGGCCCGCCCCTGGGGCACCCAGGTCGTCCTCCAACTCGCCCACGTCAAGGGCCCGCTCAGCTGCTCCCTGATCGCGGTCGGCAAGGACGGCCGCCGGCAGACCGTCACCACCTGGGCGGTCCCCGAGGGCGGCTACGGCATCCCCGGGAGCGCGGCCAAGTGGAACCGCGAGCCCCTGTACGCGGCGGGCGGCGCCGCACTCGACCGGAACGAGATCGACCACTTCGAGATCAGCACCCTGGAGGGCAGGAAGCTGGCCACGGTCAAGGCGTGAGCTGCCCGGAGCGGGCGGTCAGGAGCGGGGGAGCGGGCCCCGCCACCCCTCTCCAGTGACCGCCCCGGACGCCCGAAGTAACGGTTTGCATCAACATCCGACCGAATCCGCCCGGATTTGTCCTTCTCACCAGGTGCGCACGGTGCCCGGTTCGCGTACGGTTGACGGCTGCCCTACGCACAGCAGAAGGGGGCCTGGGTGGCCGCGCACAACGCCACGCACGCACCGGACCACGCCTCGGAATCGGTTCGCGCCCGCGAGATCGACGCCGAGCAGACGCACCTGGACCGCGTCTACCGGCGCCTCGAGGAGAAGATCCACGAGGCGGAGTTCCTCATGGACGACGCCGCCAAGCGCGGCCAGGTCGGCACGCCCGGCGCGCTCGCCGAGCGTGACGCCCAGGTCTTCCAGGCCGGTGTCCATCTCCACCGGCTGAACTCCGAGTACGAGGACTTCCTCTTCGGGCGGATCGACCTGCTCCTCGGCAAGGACGGCAAGAAGGGCCCGGACGGCGCGTACACCTCCGTCGAGCCCGCCGAGGGCGCGATCGTGGACAACCGCGCCAGGATCGCCGAGACGCTGCACATCGGCCGGCTCGGCGTCCTCGACGCGGACTACTCCCCGCTGGTCATCGACTGGCGGGCGCCGGCCGCCGCGCCCTTCTACCGCGCCACCCCGGTGGCGCCCGGCCGGGTCGTCCGCCGCCGGGTGATCCGTTCCAAGGGCCGCAAGGTGCTCGGCGTCGAGGACGATCTGATGCGCCCGGAGATCACCGCCACGCTGGACGGCGAGGAGCTCCCGGCGATCGGCGACGGCGCGCTGATGGCCGCGCTCGGCCGGGCCCGCAGCCACACCATGCGGGACATCGTCGCGTCCATCCAGGCCGAGCAGGACATGGTGATCCGGGCGCCCGCCGCCTCCGTCACCGAGGTCGAGGGCGGGCCGGGCACCGGCAAGACCGCGGTCGCCCTGCACCGCGCCGCCTACCTCCTCTACCAGGACCGCCGCCGTTACGCCGGCGGCATCCTGATCGTCTCCCCGACGCCGCTGCTGGTCGCCTACACCGAGGGCGTGCTGCCGTCGCTCGGCGAGGAGGGCCAGGTCGCCATCCGGGCGCTCGGCTCGCTCGTCGACGGCGCCGAGGCGACCGCCTACGACCCGCCGGCGGTGGCCCGCATCAAGGGCTCGTCGCGGATGCAGAAGCTGCTGCGCAAGGCCGCCAGGGCCGCCCTGGACCTGTCCCCGGCCGGCGCCGCGCCCACCCAGTGCCCGGCGGGCCAGCTCGCGTTCGGCGACGACGAGGAGACCGCGCCGGCGGTACGGACCGACCGGCTCCGGGTCGTCGCCTTCGGCTCCCGGATCGAGCTGGACGCCGACGAGCTGCGCGCCATCCGGCAGTCCGCGCTCGGCGGCACCGCGCCGGTCAACCTGCTGCGCCCCCGGGCCCGCCGGCTGATCCTGGACGCCCTGTGGTCCCGGTCGGGCGCCGGCCGCCGCTACACCGACCCCGAGCTCGTCGCCGAGGCCCGTGCGGGCTTCGACGAGGACCTCACCACCGAGACCTCGTTCCAGGAGTTCCTGGACGCCTGGTGGCCCGAGCTGACCCCGCGCGGCGTGCTCGCCGCGATGGCCGACGAGAAGCTGCTGGGCCGCTGGGCGCGCCGCGTCCTCAACCCCCGCGAGGTGCGCCAACTGGCCCGTTCCCTGGGCCGGTTGGACGCCTCGGGACACGGCCCGCTGTCGGTGCACGACGTGGCCCTGCTGGACGAGCTGCAGCAGATCCTCGGCGCCCCGATGCGCCCGGCCCGCCCGCGCGAGGCCGACCCGCTGGAGCACCTGACCGGCCTGGAGGAGCTGACGACGTACGCGGACCGCAACGGCGGTGGCCGCGGCCGGCGCGAGCGCCTGGAGGAGGAGCGCACCGACTACGCCCATGTGATCGTCGACGAGGCGCAGGACCTGACGCCCATGCAGTGGCGGATGGTCGGCCGCCGCGGCCGGCACGCCACCTGGACCGTGGTCGGCGACCCGGCGCAGTCCTCGTGGTCCGACCCGGACGAGGCGGCCGCCGCCCGCGACGAGGCGCTCGGCACCCGCCCGCGCCGCCGCTTCACCCTCACCGTCAACTACCGCAACCCGGCGGAGATCGCCGAGCTGGCCGGCAAGGTGCTGGCGCTGGCGATGCCCGGCATGCAGTCCCCGAAGGCGGTCCGTTCGACGGGCCTTCGGCCGCGCTTCGCGCTCGTCGGGGACGGCGCCGGGTCGGCCGGCGAGTCCGCGCTGGCCGCCGCGACGGCGGCGGAGGCCGAGCGGCTGCTGGGCGAGGTGGACGGCACGGTCGGCGTCGTGGTGGCGATGCACCGCCGCGAGCAGGCCCGCCGCTGGCTGGCCCCGCTCGGAGACCGGGTGGTGGCGCTGGGCTCCCTGGAGGCGAAGGGACTGGAGTACGACGCCACGCTGGTGGTGTCGCCGGCCGAGATCGCCGACGAGTCCCCGGCCGGGCTGCGGGTGCTGTACGTGGCGCTGACCCGCGCCACCCAGCAGCTGACCGTGCTGTCCGCCGGACGCGACCAGCCGGACGCGGCCGGGGTGCCCGACCTGCTGCGGGACTGAGCCCGGCGGAGGCCGTACGGGGGGACCTGAAATCCGTACCCCGCGACGGGATTCGCTTCCGGAGATGGTTTGTTAGCCTGGGTGAGGCACCGGCTCGATCCAAGCCCCCGGGCCCAACCATCGTCGCTACGAGCGACCACTTGCCGCGAGGCGAGCATGGCGGGTCGGTGTCTTAAGTGTGTGCCGCGGGCGCCCTTCCTCCGGGAGGGCGCCCGCGGCCGTTGTGGCCCGCGGCCGTCGTCCGCCCGCCGTCGGGTGCCGGAGCGTGGTGGTCCGCACGCGCCGCCCGGAAGGCTTCTTCCGTGAAGGGCTTCCACTCGCCCGATCATCTCTCGTATGGTGGAAGTGTCTTTCCGAAATTTGTAGCTGGTTACCGTGTACCGGCTGGTAGGTGGGACGATCGGACGACGCGCTCCCGACCCGGGTACCTCTGGGCCGCGGAGCCGCTGAGAGAGAAACCAGGGAAAGCAGAGGAAGTCGGCCATGGCAACGGCGCCTAGCGTCTCGTATTCGATGACGGTGCGACTGGAAGTACCCGCGAGCGGCACCGCCGTCAGCCAGCTCACCACGGCCGTGGAGTCCTCCGGCGGGTCGGTCACCGGCCTCGACGTCACCGCGTCGGGCCACGAGAAGCTCCGGATCGACGTCACCATCGCCGCGACCTCCACCGCGCACGCGAACGAGATCGTCGAGAAGCTGCGCGGCATCGAGGGCGTCTCGCTCGGCAAGGTGTCCGACCGTACATTCCTGATGCACCTCGGCGGCAAGATCGAGATGTCGTCGAAGCACCCGATCCGCAACCGCGACGACCTCTCCATGGTCTACACCCCCGGCGTCGCCCGGGTCTGCCAGGCCATCGCCGACAACCCCGAGGACGCCCGCCGGCTGACGATCAAGCGCAACAGCGTCGCGGTCGTCACGGACGGCTCCGCGGTCCTGGGCCTGGGCAACATCGGCCCCAAGGCCGCGCTGCCCGTCATGGAGGGCAAGGCGGCCCTCTTCAAGCGCTTCGCCGGCATCGACGCCTGGCCGCTGTGCCTGGACACCCAGGACACCGACGCCATCGTGGAGATCGTCAAGGCCATCGCCCCGGGCTTCGCCGGCATCAACCTGGAGGACATCTCCGCGCCCCGCTGCTTCGAGATCGAGGCGCGGCTGCGCGAGGCGCTGGACATCCCGGTCTTCCACGACGACCAGCACGGCACCGCCATCGTGGTGCTCGCCGCGCTCACCAACGCGCTGCGCGTCGTCGGCAAGAAGATCGAGGACGTCCGGGTCGTGATGTCCGGCGCCGGCGCGGCCGGCACCGCCATCCTCAAGCTGCTGCTGGCCGCCGGCGTCGGGCACGCCGTCGTCGCCGACATCCACGGCGTGGTGCACGCCGGCCGCACGGACCTGGTCGACGCCGACCCGGACTCCGCGCTGCGCTGGATCGCCGACAACACCAACCCCGAGGGCGTCACCGGCACCCTCAAGGAGGCCGTGGTCGGCGCGGACGTCTTCATCGGCGTCTCGGCGCCCAACGTCCTCGACGGCGACGACGTCGCGAAGATGGCCGAGGGAGCGATCGTGTTCGCCCTCGCCAACCCCGACCCCGAGGTCGACCCGGCCATCGCCCGGCAGACCGCCGCCGTCGTGGCCACCGGCCGCTCCGACTTCCCGAACCAGATCAACAACGTCCTGGTGTTCCCCGGCGTATTCCGCGGCCTCCTGGACGCCCACTCCCGTACGGTGAACACCGAGATGATGCTGGCCGCGGCCCGCGCCCTCGCGGACGTCGTCCTGGAGGACGAGGTCAACCCGAACTACATCATCCCCAGCGTCTTCAACGAGAAGGTCGCGGGTGCGGTGGCCGGTGCGGTGCGGGAGGCGGCCAAGGGCAGCGACCCGGCTGTGACGACGGCCACGACGGTCTGACGACGGCGCGTCGCGGGACACGCCGTCACGACGGCCCCCATAGGGTGGCGGGCAGCAATCCGCCATCCTGGGGATCCGGCCAGGAGCGGAACGATGCGGAACGTCACCACCGCGTGGCAGTGGCGCTTTTCGTGTGACCCGCCAGGGCGCCGGATTGGCTTTACTGCCGCAGGTAGGGGCAGGATGCGTATTCGGGCGCGAGGGTCTGGCAGGCAGACCCGGGTCCGGGGACTGTCCTAGGACCCTGGCAGCATCGGCTTCGCTGTGCCCAACATGCGGCTCCGCCGCGTGGCACGCCTCATTGGCAAGAAGAACACGGGAGTACAAACATGAACCGCAGTGAGCTGGTGGCCGCTCTGGCCGATCGCGCCGAGGTGACCCGCAAGGACGCCGACGCCGTTCTGGCCGCCCTCGCCGAGGTGACCGGCGAGGTCGTCGCCAAGGGCGACGAGAAGGTCACCATCCCCGGCTTCCTGACCTTCGAGCGCACCCACCGTGCCGCTCGCACCGCGCGCAACCCGCAGACCGGCGACCCGATCCAGATCCCGGCCGGCTACAGCGTGAAGGTGTCCGCGGGCTCCAAGCTCAAGGAAGCCGCCAAGGGCAAGTGAAGCTCTGACCCGGCATAACGAGGCGGCCGCCCCGACGGGGGCGGCCGCCTTCTGCGTACCCGCGCACCGCGCACCCCTGCCGCGGCCGCCCGGGCGGCCGTTCCGGGGCGCCTCCGCGGCCGTACGGGGCCGGAAACGGCGCCCGGCACCTCCCGGGCCGTCCCGCGGCGCGCGCGGCCCCCTGACAGCCCTGAGGGGCGGCCACCGGACCGGTGGCCGCCCCTCAGGCGTGGTGGTACGGGCGTGGGCGCGGCGCGCCCACGTGCCCGGGCGTCGTCAGTGGCTCAGTGCCCCGTTGGGCAGCTCCACGTGGGCGCCCAGCTCGACGAGCTTCTCCATGAAGTTCTCGTAGCCGCGGTTGATCAGGTCGATGCCGTGCACCCGGGAGGTGCCCTGCGCCGCCAGCGCCGCGATCAGGTACGAGAAACCGCCGCGCAGGTCGGGGATGACCAGGTCGGAGCCCTGCAGCTTGGTCGGGCCGGAGACCACCGCGGAGTGCAGGAAGTTGCGCTGGCCGAAGCGGCAGGCCGAGCCGCCCAGGCACTCCCGGTAGAGCTGGATGTGCGCGCCCATCTGGTTGAGGG
This sequence comes from Streptomyces endophytica, assembly GCF_026153355.1. Taxonomy (GTDB): domain Bacteria; phylum Actinomycetota; class Actinomycetes; order Streptomycetales; family Streptomycetaceae; genus Streptomyces; species Streptomyces endophytica. The sequence goes on from NZ_CP110636.1 coordinate 3,027,610, forward strand.
CGGACGTGAAGCCGAGGCGGGACTCGTAGACCGTCTCGTGGACGATGGACAGGCCCGACGCCTGGGTCAGGGCGACGACCAGCGGCTGCTGCCAGTCGGTCTGGAAGCCGGGGTGGACGTCGGTCTCCAGGGCGATGGCGTTGAGCGAGCCGCCCGGGTGCCAGAAGCGGATGCCCTCGTCGTCTATCTCGAAGGCGCCGCCGACCCTCCGGAAGGTGTTGAGGAAGGTCATCATCGACCGCTGCTGCGCGCCGCGGACGTAGATGTTGCCCTCGGTGGCGAGCGCCGCGGACGCCCAGGAGGCGGCCTCCAGGCGGTCCGGGAGGGCGCGGTGGGTGTAGCCGTTGAGCTTGTCGACACCGGTGATCCGGATCGTCCGGTCGGTGTCCATGGAGATGATCGCGCCCATCTTCTGCAGCACGCAGATCAGGTCCTCGATCTCCGGCTCCACGGCGGCGTTCGACAGCTCGGTGACGCCCTCCGCCAGTACGGCGGTCAGCAGCACCTGCTCGGTCGAGCCGACCGACGGGTACGGCAGCCGGATCTTGGTGCCGCGCAGCCGGTGCGGCGCCTCCAGGTACTGCCCGTCGGCGCGCTTCTCGATCTTCGCACCGAACTGGCGCAGCACGTCGAAGTGGAAGTCCACCGGGCGGCCGCCGATGTCACAGCCGCCCAGGCCCGGGATGAAGGCGTGGCCGAGGCGGTGCAGCAGCGGGCCGCAGAACAGGATCGGGATCCGCGAGGAGCCGGCGTGCGCGTCGATGTCGGCGACGTTGGCGCTCTCCACGTGCGACGGGTCGAGGACCAGCTCGCCGGGCTCGTCGCCCGGGCGGACCGTGACGCCGTGCAGCTGCAGCAGTCCGCGCACCACGCGTACGTCGCGGATGTCGGGCACGTTGCGCAGCCGGCTGGGTCCGCTGCCGAGCAGGGCGGCGACCATGGCCTTGGGCACAAGGTTCTTCGCACCGCGAACCCGGATCTCGCCCTCCAGCGGGGTGCCGCCGTGGACAAGCAGTACGTCGTCAGTAGAGACGGTCATGGATCTCGCGTTCCTGGAGACGGGCAGGGCCAAGCAGAAATGGTAAGGGCGTCCGAGGGGTGCCCGTAAGCCCGTGCAGCCTCTGAGCGTGTAATGGCTTTGTCACAACACGCTCGGCTACGGTCACCCTTTGATCTGTAATCGCCTTTTGGCGGAAAAGCCCCAGATTGTCTTAAATGCACTGTGAGGAAGTCGGATTGGGGCGGGTGCACTTCCGGGGGCGGGGTCGTGCGCCGGGGCTGCCGCCGTACGCCCTGCCCTGCGCTCGCACCGGTCACGGCTTTGACTCCCCGCTCGGGGCAGAAGTGCGGGATCATGTGGCCATGACCGAGGTGTCCTCGCTCACAGGCCGGCTGCTCGTCGCGACGCCCGCGCTTGCGGACCCGAACTTCGACCGCGCGGTGGTGCTGCTCCTCGACCACGACGAGGAGGGCTCCCTCGGCGTGGTCCTCAACCGCCCCACCCCGGTGGGCGTAGCGGACATCCTCGCGCCCTGGGCCGCGCTGACCGGTGAGCCGGGCGTGGTCTTCCAGGGCGGCCCGGTCTCGCTGGACTCCGCACTCGGGGTGGCGGTCGTGCCCGGCGGGACCTTCGGTGAGGGCGGCACGCCCCCCATGGGTACGGGTGCCGGTCCCGGCGCCGAGGCGGGGGAGACGGCCGGCGCGCAGGTCGCCGACCGCGCGGGCGTCCAGCCCGCCGAGGAGCCGCTGGGCTGGCGCCGGGTGCACGGCGCGATCGGCCTGGTCGATCTGGAGGCCCCGCCCGAGCTCCTCGCGGCCGTGCTCGGCAGCCTGCGGATCTTCGCCGGCTACGCGGGCTGGGGGCCGGGCCAGCTGGAGGACGAGCTGGTCGAGGGCGCCTGGTACGTCGTCGAGTCCGAACCGGGCGACGTCTCCTCGCCCGACCCGGAACAGCTGTGGCGCGCGGTCCTGCGGCGGCAGCGCAACGAGCTGGCGATGGTGGCCACGTACCCGGACGACCCGTCGCTGAACTGATCGCGCGGGCCGGTCGGCCGGTCGTGGGGCAGGTCCCGCGGAACGCCGGATTTTTGTTGAGCGCTGGATTATTGTGACGGCTTCGTCATGAGGAATTGTCAGTGCCCGTCGCTATGGTTCGACTGACAGGGGACGGTGCGCGGCCGCGTCGGCGGGGCCGTGCAGGACAGCGGGGGAGAGTGCCATGCACAGGCCGAGTGTGCCCGGGGATCTGGACCATCCGGAGCGGCTGTGGGCGCGGGCCGCGACGCTCGCGGTGGTCGCCGCGGCGGTGGACGACTGGGACGAATTCTCCTGGGGGAAGCACGGACTGGAGTGCTGGAACGGCGGCGGCAGCTACTGGTGGCGGCTGAAGCTGTACGACGGCGGCCGGGCGCTGCTCTGCGGCCAGGACTCGGACGGCAGCTACACCCACAGCGGCGACCGCCAGATCGACTTCCTGGCCGGCGGCCCCGAGTGGCTGCCCTGGGAGCAGCTGGAGGACGACGCCCAGGGGAACCTCTTCGGGTTCGTCTACTGGTGGCAGGACGGCGCCTGGGCGCGCGCCCCGTATCCCGAGAAGCTGCCGGACGACGGCCTGGAGATGGCGATGAGCTGGGCCGCCCCCGGTGACGCGTCGATCGGCCGGATCGTCGACGACCTCGTGGCCCGTACGGAGACGGAGGTCGACGCGGCCGACGCGGTCCGCGCCTTCATCGCCGCCGCCGAGGCCCGTACGGTCGGCGCGCCGGAGGTCGCCGCGCTGCTCGACGCGGTCTGCGACAAGGACTCCTGGTACGAGGTCCGGCCGGAGGCCGCGCTGGCCTTCGCCGAGACGCTGGGCCTGACCTCCGGCGACCGCGGCGGGCTGGCGGTGGCCTCCTGAGCGGAGGTGTCGCCCGGCCCCCGCGGGCGGACCGAGCGGAGGCCCGGACGGGTCCGGCGGCGGGCGTCGCGGTGGCGGGTCCCGCGCTCCACCCGGGCGGCGGGCCGTCGCTCCCGGGTCGTCGCGGGCGTGAGTACCCTTGGCAGCTATGAGCACTCTTGAGCCCGAGCGCGGGGCAGGTACGGGGACCCTCGTAGAGCCGACACCGCAGGTGTCGCACGGCGACGGCGACCACGAGCGCTTCGCCCACTACGTCCAGAAGGACAAGATCATGGCGAGCGCGCTCGACGGTACCCCCGTCGTGGCGCTGTGCGGCAAGGTCTGGGTCCCGGGTCGCGACCCGAAGAAGTACCCGGTCTGCCCCATGTGCAAGGAGATCTACGAGTCCATGGGCGCCGGTGGCGACAAGGACAAGGGCGGCAAGGACGGCGGCAAGAAGTAACCGCCGCCGCCCGCTCGCCGCGGGCACGGGCCCGGAGCCCTCGCGGCCCGGGCCCGCCGTCGTGCCCGCACACCCGGGCGCCGGCACCGGGCCGCCCGTACGGGAAGCACCGGCCCCTCCTCGCGGGCTCCCCGCGGGAATCCCGGGACGGCGTGCCGACGGCAGGCCGGGCGACGAGATTGGCCGGATTGATGGCCGGATGACCGGCCTCCGCGTACCGGCGGATGGCAGCATCGACCGCGACACTGCCCGTGACACCGCCCGCGGCACGGGCAGGTGCTCTCCGTACGCCTACAGCGCCGGCCGGTCCCGGACCCGGGGGCGTGGTGGAGGACTGACGGCATGCCGGACACAGACGGCCCCACGCACCACCCGGACACCCCGCGGCACGACCGGCCCCGGGCACCCCTCCCGCACCCGACCCGGGCACCCCGCCCCCACCGGGTGCCGGGCTGATCCCCGCGCCGCTGAGCATCGACGCGGCCCCCGGCGGCACCGTCCGGCTCGGCCCGGACACCGCGCTCGCCGCCGCACCCGGCACCGAGGACACCGCGCTCTGGCTGCGCACCACCCTCGGCGACGCCTTCGGCCTGCCGCTGCCGCCCGGCTCCGCCGACGCCACCGACACCCTCGCCCTGGCCCTCGATGCGGCCCTGCCCGCGGAGGGCTACCGCCTGGAGGCCGACGCCCGCTGGGGCGTACGGATCACCGGCGGCGGCCCGGCCGGTGTCTTCTGGGGCGCCCAGACGCTCCGTCAGCTCCTCGGCCCGCACGCCTTCCGCCGCGCCCCGCTCACCCCCGGGCAGCCGGCCGTCCTCCCGCAACTGACCGTCGAGGACGGCCCCGCTTCGGCTGGCGCGGCATGCTGCTCGACGTCGCCCGGCACTTCCTGCCCAAGGACGGCGTGCTGCGCTACCTCGACCTGCTCGCCGCGCACAAACTCAACGTCCTGCACCTGCACCTGACCGACGACCAGGGCTGGCGCCTGGAGATCCGGCGCTACCCGAAACTGACCGGAACCGGCTCCTGGCGCGCCCGCACCAAACTCGGCCACCGGGCCTCCCCGCTCTGGGACGAGCGCCCGCACGGCGGCCACTACACCCAGGACGACATCCGCGAGATCGTCGCCTACGCCGCCCGGCGCCACATCACCGTCGTCCCCGAGATCGACGTCCCCGGACACTCGCAGGCCGCCATCGCCGCGTATCCGGAACTCGGCAACACCGACGTCATCGACACCACCTCCCTGCAGGTCTGGGACACCTGGGGCGTCAACTCCAACGTACTGGCACCCACCGACACCACCCTGCGGTTCTACGAGCACGTCCTCGAAGAGGTCCTCGAGCTCTTCCCGTCCCGCTTCGTGCACATCGGCGGCGACGAGTGCCCCAAGGACCAGTGGCGGGCCTCCGCCACCGCACAGGCCCGGATCGCCGAACTGTCGCTGGCCGGCGAGGACGAGCTGCAGAGCTGGTTCATCCGGCACTTCGACCGCTGGCTCGCCGACCGCGGCCGGCGGCTCATCGGCTGGGACGAGATCCTGGAGGGCGGGAGTCGAACCGAAGGGCGCGCCCCTGTCGAAAGCGACGAGGAGGAGGGAGCGAGGAACGAGCGACCGCTCGACGAGGAGTGTCGACAGGGGATCCGAGCGCCCGGAGGTGAGACGACAGAATTCGGCCTTGCCGAGGGAGCCGCGGTGTCCTCCTGGCGGGGCTATGCCGGCGGGGTCGCGGCCGCCAAATCCGGCCACGACGTCGTCATGTGCCCCGAACAGCAGGTCTACCTGGACCACCGCCAGGACCCCTCCCCGGACGAGCCGGTGCCGATCGGCTACGTACGGACCCTGGAGGACGTCTACCGCTTCGAGCCGGTCCCGCCGGAGCTGACGTCCGAACAGGCCGCGCACGTCCTCGGCACCCAGGCCAACGCCTGGACCGAGGTCATGGACAGTCAGCAGCGCCTCGACTACCAGGTCTTCCCCCGGCTCACCGCGTTCGCCGAGGTCGCCTGGTCCCGGTTGCCCGCCCCGGCCGGCCGCGACTACCAGGACTTCACCCGCCGGATGGCCGCCCACTACGGCCGCCTCGACGCCCTCGGCGTCGACTACCGGCCGCCCGGCGGCCCCCGCCCCTGGCAGAAACGTCCCGGGGTGCTCGGACGCCCGATCGACGGGGCGCCCCCAAACGTGTGAGCCCCGGTGCAAGGAGGGCGCCCGTACGGCCGGACCCTGGGACGGTGGTACACACGGCGGTTCCTCCCCGCACCGCCGTACCGAGCACCGCCGTACGACGGCGTGCGCCCTGCCCGGGCGCACCCGCACCACGTCCCGCCGGCGGGCCCGACCGCGGACTTCACCGGCGGTGGCGGACGAATCCGGACCAGCACCCTGTCCGGGGACGGATCGTCCCTTCGCGGACCCTCGCGCCGAGGGTCCGGGAAGATGTGCCAGAGTTGCCACGTCCGGGCTGTGAGCACGTACCGTACGGCGGAGCGGAACTGCCGGGACACCACCGGGGAAGGGGCAGCTGGCTTGACCACGCACGCACCGCACGCGTCGCACACGGTGACGTTGCCGGCCTCGCTCGACGAGGCCGTGGCGGCACTCACCGCCATGCCCGCCGCCGTGCCCGTCGCGGGCGGCACCGACCTCATGGCGGCGGTCAACGCCGGACTCCTCAGACCCGCGGCCCTGGTGGGCCTCGGCCGGATCAGCGAGATCCGCGGCTGGCAGTACCTGGACGGCCACGCGCTGCTCGGCGCCGGCCTGACCCTCGCCCGTATGGGACGCCCCGACTTCGCCGCCCTCATCCCCGGCCTGGCCGCCGCCGCGCGCGCGGCCGGCCCCCCGCAGATCCGCAACGCCGGCACCCTCGGCGGCAACATCGTCACCTCCGCCCCCACGGGCGACACGCTTCCGGTGCTCGCCGCCCTGGAGGCCACCGTGATCATCGCCGGCCCCGGGGGCGCCCGGCGCGAGATCCCGGTCAGCCACCTCCTGGCGGGCCACGAGATGCTGCACCCCGGCGAACTCGTCGGCTTCGTACGGGTGCCGCTGCTGCACGCCCCACAGGCATTCCTCAAGGCCACCGGCCGCACCGGCCCCGGCCGGGCCACCGCGTCGGTGGCGCTGGTCCTCGACCCCGCCCGGCGCGGGGTGCGCTGCGCGGTCGGCGCGGTCGCCGCGATGCCGCTGCGCCCCCTGGAGGCCGAGCAGTGGGTGGCCTCGCTCATCGACTGGGACGGCGAACGCGGCCTGGTGCCCGAGGCCCTGACAGCCTTCGGGGACTACGTCGCCGCCGCCTGCATCCCCGACCCGGCCCCGCCGGAGGACGGTTCCGAACCGGCGACCCTGCCGCCGGCCGCGCTGCACCTGCGCCGTACGGTGGCAGCCCTGGCCCGCCGCGCACTTGGGAGGGCGCTCTCGTGAGCGAAGACCACCGTCATCCGCAGCAGCCGCACGCCGACCAGGGCTGGCAGCCACTGCCGCAGGGCGGCGAGTACGAGTCCGAGGCCACGGCCTTCGTCCAGCTCCCGGAGGGCTTCACCACCGGGGTCTACGGCGGCCGTACGCCCGGCTACCCCACCCCGGGAGCCGACCCGCTCGCCGCGCCCGGTCACGGCTACACCCCGCCGGCGTCGTTCACCCCGCACGCGGCCGCGCCGCAGGCCCCCGAAACGGGCGCCGACCCCGCGGCCACCGGGCAGTGGACCATGCCGTTCACCGACCGGGCCGCCGGCTACGCCGACCCCTCCACCGGATACGGCGCGCCCGCGCACGACCCCGGCCACCAGGGCGGCTCCGCGATCTACCAGAGCGCCGCGCCCGAGGCCGCCCGGCCGTGGGGCCCGGACACCGTGGAGTGGCCGGTGGCCGGCAGCTCCGAGGCCGCCGCCTCCTGGAGCATCCCGGCGGCGGACGACGGACTGGAGGAGTCCGGTGAATACCTGGTCGACGACGACCGGCTGACCGGCCACCCGGGACAGCAGGGCCACCCGGGACACCAGGGCCTCACGGGCACCAACGGCGCCGGCTACCAGGCCGGCGGCTACCCGGGCTCCGGCGCGTACGAGAGCGCCGCCACCCCGGCGGACACCGCCGACGCCGCCCACACCGGCCACTGGAACTTCACCGCCGGCCTGAGCGCCACCAGCGGCGCCCCGGCGACCGCCGAGGAGCCCCAGGAGGCCGCCCCGGCACCCTCGGCGGACGATCCCTACGGCGGCCCCCTGAACGGCGGTTACGCGCCCGGCAACGGCCTCGCGGACCACGGCCGGGCGCCGGGCCACGACCATGTCGCCGGGCCGGACCCCGCGGCCGCCGGCGCGACCGGCCACTGGTCGCTGCCCGCCGACGCGCTCGCCCAGTGGCCGCCCGCCGCGGAGACGGAGCGGCCGCCGCACGACGACGCGGTGACGGACCACCACCACGACGCCGCGGCGGACGCGCCCGCACCGCCGGCCGCCGTCGGCGACGGCTGGGCGTCCCCCGAGGCCGGCGAACCGGCCGCGCAGCCGGAGCACGACGAGCGGCCGGACCACGCCGCACAACAGCCGGAGCACACCGACGAGTTCACCGCGGCCACGGACGGCGCCGCCCCGGAGCCGTCCGCCGCGCCCGCTTCGTCGCCTTCGCCGGATGTGCCCGACGAGTCCGCCGACGAGGGAACGGTCCCCACGGCCTCCGAGTCCCCGACCGCCCCCGACGACCGGCCCGCCCCGAGGACGCGGCCGCCGCCCCGGGGGACGACGACCCGTCCGGCGCCCCGTCCCTCCTCGCGGACGACCCGGCCCCCCACGACGAACACCCCGCCGCGTCCTACGTGCTGCGCGTCAACGGCATCGACCGCCCGGTCACCGACGCCTGGATCGGCGAATCGCTGCTCTACGTGCTGCGCGAGCGGCTCGGCCTGGCCGGGGCCAAGGACGGCTGCTCCCAGGGGGAGTGCGGCGCCTGCTCGGTCCAGGTGGACGGGCGGCTGGTGGCCTCCTGCCTGGTGCCCGCCGCCACCACGGCCGGCAGCGAGGTCCGCACCGTCGAGGGGCTCGCGGAGAACGGCGTGCCCTCCGACGTGCAGCGCGCGCTCGCCGCGTCCGGTGCCGTGCAGTGCGGCTTCTGCGTACCGGGCATGGCGATGACCGTGCACGACCTCCTGGAGGGCAACCACGCCCCCAACGAACTGCAGGTCCGCAAGGCGCTGTGCGGCAACCTGTGCCGCTGCTCCGGTTACCGCGGCGTGCTGGACGCCGTCGAAGAGGTCGTCAAGGCCCGTGCGGAGGCCGCCGCGGCCGCCTACGGGACGGCGGACGACGAGACCGGGGCGCCCCCGGCGGACACCGCACGCATCCCCCACCAGGCGGGCCCCGCCGACCCCATGGGCCACGCCCCGCACGACCAGGATCCGCACCCGGGAGGCACGGCATGACCGGAACGTCCGAGGGCGCCGGCGCCGTCACCGCGACCCCCGCCGCGGGCGTCGAGCTGCCCGACGAGACGCCGCTCCGCGGCCTGGGCGTCTCCCTGCCGTCCGCCGACGCGGCGGCGAAGACCGAGGGCACCTTCCCGTACGCGGCCGACCTGTGGGCCGAGGGCCTGCTGTGGGCGGCCGTGCTGCGCTCCCCGCACCCGCGCGCCCGGATCCTGTCCGTCGACACCAAGCACGCGGCCGAGATGCCCGGCGTCCGCGTCGTCGTCACGCACGAGGACGTGCCCGGGGACGCCGGCCACGGCCGGGGCACCGCCGACCGCCCGGTGTTCGCCAAGGACGAGATCCGCCACCACGGTGAGCCGATCGCCGCGGTGGCCGCCGACCACCCCGACACGGCGCGGCTGGCCGCTGCCGCCATCGCCGTCGAGTACGAGGTCCTGGAGCCGGTCACCGACCCCCAGCTCGCCTTCGAGGCCGAGCCGCTGCACCCCGACGGCAACCTCATCCGGCACATCCCGCTCCGCTTCGGTGACGCCGACGCCGTGGGCGAGGTGATGGTCGAGGGCCTCTACCGGATCGGCCGCCAGGACCCGGCCCCCATCGGTGCCGAGGCCGGACTCGCGGTGCCCCGCCCCGACGGCGGCGTGGAGATCTACACCGCCTCCACGGACCCGCACACCGACCGCGACCTGGCCGCCGCCTCCTTCGGCCTGACCCCCGACCAGGTCAAGGTCGTGGTGACCGGCGTCCCCGGCGCCACCGCCGACCGCGAGGACCCCGGCATCCAGCTCCCGCTCGGCCTGCTGGCGCTGCGCACCGGCTGCCCGGTCAAACTGGCCGCCACCCGCGAGGAGTCCTTCCTCGCCCACGCCCACCGCCACCCCACGCTGCTGCGCTACCGCCACCACGCGGACGCCGACGGCCGGCTGGTCAAGGTCGAGGCGCAGATCCTGATGGACGCCGGGGCGTACGCGGACACCTCCGCCGACGCGCTGGCCGCCGCCGTCTCCTTCGCCTGCGGCCCGTACGTCGTCCCGCACGCGGTCGTCGACGGCTGGGCGGTACGCACCAACAACCCGCCGTCCGGCCACGTCCGCGGCGAGGGCGCGATGCAGGTCTGTGCCGCCTACGAGGGCCAGATGGACAAGCTCGCCGCCCGGCTGGGCCTGGAGCCGCACGAGATCCGGCTCCGCAACGTCATGGCCACCGGCGATCTGCTCCCCACGGGCCAGACGGTGACCTGCCCCGCCCCGGTGGCCGAGCTCCTGCTCGCCGTCAAGGAGGCGCCGCTGCCCGAACTGCCCAAGGACGCCCCCGAAGCGGAATGGCTGCTGCCGGGCGGGCCCGAGGGCGCGGGCGAACCGGGCGCGGTGCGCCGCGGCGTCGGCTACGCACTGGGCATGGTGCACATGCTCGGCGCGGAGGGCACCGACGAGGTCTCCACCGCCACCGTCAAGGTCAGCGGCTCGGTCGCGACCGTCATCTGCGCCGCCGTGGAGACCGGTTCGGGCTTCTCCACCCTGGCCCGGCAGATCGTCCAGGAGACCCTCGGGGTCGACGAGGTGCACGTCGCCGGCGTCGACACCGACCAGCCCCCGGCCGGCCCGGCCTGCCACGGCCGCCACACCTGGGTCTCCGGCGGCGCCGTCGAGCGGGCCGCAAAGATGGTCCGCACCCAGCTCCTCCAGCCGCTGGCCCACAAGTTCGGCATGTCCACCGAGCTCCTCCAGATCAGCGACGGCAAGATCACCTCGTACGACGGCGTGCTCAGCACCACCGTCGCCGAGGCCCTGGACGGCAAGGAGCTCTGGGCCACCGCCCAGTGCCGCCCGCACCCCACCGAGCCGCTCGACGACAGCGGCCAGGGCGACGCGTTCGTGGGCCTGGCGTTCTGCGCGATCCGCTGCGTCGCCGACGTCGACATCGAACTGGGCACCATCAGGGTCGTCGAGATGACCGTCGCCCAGGACGTCGGCCGGATCCTCAACCCCGCCCAGCTGCGGACCCGCATCGAGGCGGGCGTCACCCAGGGCCTGGGCGCCGCCCTGATGGAGAACCTCCGCACCACCCGCGGCCAGGTCCGCCACCCCGACCTGACCGGCTACGCCCTGCCGACCGCGCTCGACGCCCCCGACATCCGCATCGTCAAGCTCGTCGAGGAACGCGACGTGGTCGCCCCCTTCGGTGCCAAGCCCGCCAGCGCCGTCCCGGTCGTCACCTCCCCGGCCGCCGTGGCCTCCGCGGTCCGCGCCGCCACCGGCCGCCCCATCGGCCGCCTCCCCATCCGCCCCCAGGCGGCGGTCGCCCAGGTGATCCAGCAGTAACCACCCCACACGAAAGCGGCCCGCCACAGAGATGGCGGGCCGCTTCGCTGTCACTCGGAGGCCGTGGCGGGATTCGAACCCACGTAACTCGCTTTGCAGGCGAGCCCCTGAACCACTCGGGCACACGGCCGGGTTGCGGTGTGCTCCCGACTCTAGGCCGCGGGACGGGGGCCCGGCAAGGGTGCGGGGCGGGCTGCCACGAGGCTGCAACACGGCGCAACACGGGGCAACAAACGGGGTGCGGTCAGGTGGGCGGTGCGGTGTCGCGTACGGCCACCAGGCCGTTGAAGACGCCGACGTAGGCGGTGCCGTCCGGGCCGAGGGTGATCGGGGCCCAGTTGTTGTCGTACAGCGGGCCGGTGCCGGTCAGGCGCTTCCAGCGGGTCGTGCCGGTGCGGAAGTCGATCGCGGTCAGGTACCAGGCGTCGATGCCCAGCCGGTTGGGGTCCTTGGTGTAGTGGTACAGCAGCCCGTTGGCGGTGGACAGCTTGGCCACGGTGGACGGCGAGCGTTCCGTGCTCTCCCAGACGGTGTCGCAGCCGCTGCCGTCCGGCCGGATGTCGACCCTGGTGATGCCCCCGACCACCGACTTGCCCAGGAGCAGCGAGGTGACGTTCTCGTAGCCGTAGTTGTTCTCGACGACCAGGCTGTTGCCGTAGCCGATGAGGGAGTTGTCCGTGGTGGAGGCGCCGGCGGCGAACACCGGGACCTTGCAGACCAGGCGGCCGGCGTCCGGGCCGGTGCGCCGGTAGACCAGCACGTTCATCCGGTCGTCGGCGTTGTCGGTGATCGCCACGTAGGGGTGGGCGGCGTCGCCGAGGAGGGTCGGGGTGGTGCCGGAGCCCTGGTTCACGGACCCGGGCTTGCCGCCCGTACCGCGGTCGTAGGTGCGCCGCCACTGGATCCGCGGGGTGCCGCCGGCGTCCGCGCGCAGGCTGTAGAGGGCGTGGTCGGAGACGACGGAGACGCCGTCCCCGGCCGCCGAGAAGCTGTTCTGGATCTCCTCGCCGTCCAGTCGGACGGCCCGTACGGTGCCGTTCCCCGGGGCGATGGTGCCGATCCGTCCCTTACGGGTCACCCACCAGATCCGGCCGTCCCAGTCGGGCTGCACGGACGTCACCGGGTCGCACTCGCCGCGCGGGTGGAGGTTGGTCCAGCCGACGCAGTCGTGCGGCACGTACGGGGTGAGGTCCCAGTCGTCGTCCAGGGCGAAGTGCCAGCTGCCGTCGGCGGCCCGGGCATGGGACAGCCGCAGCACGTGCTGCCGGGAGTCGGCCAGCACGACCCGGTCCTCGTTGTCGAGGTAGAAGTAGGCCCCTCCCGAGGTGTCCTTGAAGATCTTCGAGAAGTCCAGCCGGGTGATCGCCTCGACGGTGGACGGGCGCTGCGGCAGCGCGTACTCGGCGAGCGTCTCCAGGGACGTGGGGTCCAGCAGCTTGAGCCGGAACCCCTGGAAGGTGCCGCACACCGTCAGGATCCGGCCACCCGAGTCGAAGGTCACCGTCGCGCACTCACCGCCGAGCGCGGCCATCTTCTCGCTGCGCACGGCGGGCCGGACACCGAGCGGACCGGGAACGGATGGGTGTCACTGCTGGCCCGTCCCCGTGCATACCGGCCCGCCCGTTGGGCGCCAGAAACGGGTGCTGCGGCGGCGCCTGCCCCGCGGGCAACGGCTCGGCGACGGCCGGCGCCCCCTCGTACCGAGGCACCAGCCGGTGACCGGGAGCGGGCGGTATCGGAGCGGCGGAGGCCGATCCCACCGAGGGCGGCAGCCCGACCAACAGGGCCGCGAGCACGGCCACCGTACGCACCGCGCGGGCCCCAACAAGCCTGTGTCGCATAGGAGTTCCTTCTCCGTCCGTGGACAACGCCGGCCGAGGCTAAGGGGGCCACCGGAGGAGTCCATGACTTCGGGCCTCCCGCCACGCGCTGTTCACACCCCCACGTACTCGGCTGGCGGGCGCAGGTCAGGTGACCACGTGTGGAAAAGGTCACAGTCATCGAAGGGACCGGGGCCGCCCCCACGAAACCCCCACCCACGGGAGGGGCCGGACCGCAGGACGAAGTCCGGAGGGGCGGCACCGCACCCGACAACACCACGCCCGCCGCCAGGCGTAACGGCGACCAGGCCCCGTGGCGGGACGGCCGACGACGTACGCGGCGCCGCACAGCGCAACGACGAGCACCCCCACGGCGGGACGGCCGACAACGTGGGAGCACCCCCGGTACGCTGGCGCGGTTGCCGAGAGCCGAGTTCAGCCGACGGAGACCGTGACTACCACCACCAGCGCCACCAACAACCATCACCTGTCCCGGCCTTCCCGGGGCGGGCCCCTGGGGTACCGCGAACAAGCTGCGTGCCTGGCAGCAGGCGGCCATGGACCGGTACATCCAGACGCAGCCGAGGACTTCCTCGCCGTCGCGACGCCGGGGCCGGTAAGACGACCTTCGCGCTCACCCTCGCGTCGTGGCTGCTGCACCACCACGTCGTGCAGCAGGTGACCGTCGTCGCGCCGACCGAGCACCTGAAGAAGCAGTGGGCGGAGGCGGCGGCCCGGATAGGGATCAAGCTCGACCCGGAGTACAGCGCGGGCCCGCTGGGCCGCGAGTACCACGGCGTCGCGGTGACCTACGCGGGCGTCGGCGTCCGCCCCATGCTGCACCGCAACCGGATCGAGCAGCGCAAGACCCTGGTGATCCTCGACGAGATCCACCACGCCGGCGACTCGAAGTCGTGGGGCGAGGCCTGCCTGGAGGCGTTCGAGCCGGCCACCCGGCGGCTCGCGCTGACCGGTACGCCGTTCCGGTCCGACACCAACCCGATCCCGTTCGTGACGTACGAGGAGGGGAACGACGGCATCCGGCGGTCGTCCGCGGACTACACGTACGGATACGGCAACGCGCTCGCCGACGGCGTCGTGCGGCCGGTCATCTTCCTCTCCTACAGCGGCAACATGCGCTGGCGCACCAAGGCGGGCGACGAGATCGCGGCCCGGCTCGGGGAGCCGATGACCAAGGACGCGGTCTCGCAGGCCTGGCGGACCGCGCTGGACCCGCGCGGCGACTGGATGCCGAACGTGCTGCGCGCCGCCGACCAGCGGCTGACCGAGGTACGGAAGTCCATCCCGGACGCCGGCGCGCTGGTGATCGCCTCGGACCAGGAGCAGGCCCGGGCGTACGCCAAGCTGATCCGGGAGATCACCGGAAGCGGCGCCACCCTGGTGCTGTCCGACGACTCCGGCGCCTCGCAGCGCATCGACGACTTCTCGCATTCGCAGGACCGCTGGATGGTGGCGGTGCGGATGGTGTCGGAGGGCGTCGACGTCCCGCGGCTGGCGGTGGGCGTGTACGCCACGACGATCTCCACGCCACTGTTCTTCGCGCAGGCCGTGGGCCGCTTCGTACGGTCCCGCAAGCGCGGCGAGACCGCCTCGGTGTTCCTGCCGACCGTCCCGATGCTGCTCGGCTTCGCCAACGAGATGGAGGTCGAGCGCGACCACGTGCTCGACAAGCCGAAGAAGGACGGCGAGGAGGACCCGTACGCCGAATCCGAGAAGGAGATGGAGGAGGCGAACAAGGAGCAGGACGAGGACACCGGGGAGCAGGAGCAGTTCTCGTTCGAGGCGCTGGAGTCGGAGGCGGTCTTCGACCGGGTGCTCTACGACGGCGCCGAGTTCGGCATGCAGGCGCACGCCGGCAGCGAGGAGGAGCAGGACTACCTCGGCATCCCGGGGCTGCTGGAGCCCGACCAGGTGCAGCTGCTGCTGCAGAAGCGGCAGGCCCGGCAGATCGCGCACAGCCGGAAGAAGCCGGACTCGGAGGCCGATCTGCTGGAGATCCCGGCCGAGCGGCGGCCGGTGGTCACGCACAAGGAGCTGCTGGAACTGCGCAAGCAGCTGAACACGCTGGTCGGGGCGTACGTCCACCAGAGCGGCAAACCGCACGGGGTGATCCACACCGAGCTGCGCCGGGTGTGCGGCGGGCCGCCGAGCGCGGAGGCCACCGCCGGGCAGCTGAACGAGCGGATCAAGAAGGTACGGGAGTGGGCCACGCGGATGCGGTGAGCCCCCGGGCCGGGGCGCGGGCGGTGAGCCCCGGGCCGGGGCGCGGTGAGATCCGTCGGTCCGGGGCCCGGTACGGCGGACGGCCGCACCGGGTCCCGGGCCGGCGGCGCGTCGTCCCCGGCCGCCCCGGCCGTGCGTCACGGACGGTTCACCTCGTAGCCCTCGCTGAAACATCGGATGCCCCGCTGAAGCCCTGCTGAGGCCGTTCTGGGCGGACCAAACGGGATATTGCGGGCGCGGAAGCCCGGATTCTGGACGGACTCTTCCGCTGACCGGACTGGCTCGCTACTGTCCCGGTCACGCACACGCCCCGTGGCAGCGCCGCCGCGGAGCGCAGCCGGTGCCATGCGGCCGGCGGCCTCTTGCGCGCGCTGCTCCGGGACTCGCAGCGTGCCGTGCCGAGCGCCGCCACTCACACCAGGAGGGCGTCGTGACCGCAGAGACCTCCCAGACGCTCGACCGAGGGCTGCGCGTCCTCAAACTCCTCGCCGATACCGACCACGGGCTGACCGTCACCGAGCTGTCCAACAAGCTCGGCGTCAACCGCACCGTCGTCTACCGACTGCTGGCCACCCTGGAGCAGCACGCCCTGGTGCGCCGCGACATCGGCGGCCGGGCCCGCGTCGGCCTGGGCGTCCTGCGCCTGGGCCGGCAGGTTCATCCGCTGGTCAGAGAGGCCGCGCTGCCCGCGCTCAGGTCACTGGCCGAGGACGTGGGCGCCACCGCGCACCTCACCCTCGTCGACGGCACCGAAGCGCTGGCCGTCGCCGTGGTGGAGCCGACCTGGACCGACTACCACGTGGCCTACCGGGCCGGTTTCCGGCATCCGCTGGACCGCGGGGCCGCCGGGCGGGCGATCCTCAAGGCCCGCCAGGGACGCCTCCAGGATGCCGGACTCGCCCTGACGCACGGGGAGTTGGAGGCCGGCGCCAGCGGTGCGGCGGCGCCGCTGCTCGGGGTGAGCGGCATCGAGGGCAGCGTGGGCGTGGTGATGCTCTCCGACACCGTCTCCGAACGCGTCGGGCGCGGGTGATCGACGCCGCCCGCGAGGTGTCCGAGGCGCTGCGCTGAGCGGTACCGGGCGGGCCGTCCGTGCCGCCCCGGCCGGTCGTGGTGCCCGGACCCTCCGTACTGCGCGGGCCGTCCGTACCGGAGTGTGAAGGGCCGGTGGCCGTGTGGTGAGCCCGCAGCGGCTTACGGGCCTGGTGGGGCGGGGGTCAATTAGGGTGGCGGGGTGTCTTCCCGCGCCCGCGCCCTGGCGGTCTGCACCGCCCTCGTCCTCGCCCTCCTCGTCACCGCGGCCCTGGCTCCGCTGCCGTTCTCGGTGGCGTATCCGGGCATGACGGCGAACGTCCTCGGCGACGACAAGGGCAAACCGGTGATCACGATCAGCGGGGCGGGCACCCGGAAGACCAGCGGGCAGCTGCGGATGACCTCGATCGTCGCCACCGGCCCGGACGCCTCCGTCCATCTGGCGGACATCCTCAAGGGCTGGTTCCGCTCCGACGAGGCCGTGATGCCCAGGGAGGCGGTCTACCCGGTGGGCAACAACACCGAGGAGATCGCCGAGCACAACGCCCGGCAGATGAAGGAGTCGCAGGACAGCGCGACCGAGGCGGCGCTCGGGCAGCTCGGCAGGTCCCCGAAGGACGTCAAGGTCAAGCTGAGCCTCGCGGACGTCGGCGGGCCCAGCGCCGGGCTGATGTTCGCGCTCGGCATCGTCGACAAGCTGGCCGGCGACGGCGCGGGCCACGACCTGACCGGCGGCCGGACCATCGCCGGTACCGGCACGATCAGCGCGGACGGCGAGGTCGGGGCGGTCGGCGGGGTGGCACTGAAGACCCAGGCCGCGGGCCGCGACGGGGCGACGGTCTTCCTGGTGCCCCGCAAGGAGTGCGCGGACGCCCGCGCGGAGCTGCCCCGCGGCATGCGGCTGGTCTCCGTCACCACCCTCGACGGCGCGGTCAAGGCCCTCAAGGCCCTCCGGAACGGCGGCCGGGTTCCCAGCTGCTGAGTACCTAAGGGGCAGCCGAACACTTCCCGTAGGGGACCGAAGCGCCCCCTCGGGGCCGACAACGGGAGGGCGGGGAGGGGTATTCCCGGCCTGGTGGGGTGGGGGAGAGGGCATTTCCCACGGCCGGGGCGCGGCCCCCACCGCCGTGGCGCGGCCCCCCACCGCCGTGGCGAGGCCCCCACTACCGTGGCGAGCCCCCCACTACCCGGCCGCGGTCTACCCCTCCCTGATGAACCCCTCCCGCAGCAGCCAGACCTTCGCCACCTGGTGGGGGTCCTCGCCGTCGACGTCCACCTTGCGGTTCAGTTCCTGGGCGACGGTGTTGTTCAGCGCGCGGGTGACCGGGGCGAGGACCTCGGCCATCGCCGGGTACTTCTTCAGGGAGGCCGCGTTGATCTCCGGCGCGACGTTGTAGTTCGGGAAGAAGTGCTTGTCGTCGGCGAGGACCTGCAGGTTCATCGCCTTGATCCGGCCGTCGGTGGTGAAGACCTCGCCCAGCGCGCAGGTGCCCTTCTTCGTCTCGGTGTAGACGACACCGCCGGTCATCTTGCGGACGTTGCCGGACGGCACCTGCATGCCGTACGCGCGGGCCATGCCCGGCAGGCCGTCGTTGCGGGTGGCGAACTCGTTCTCCACGCACAGGGTCACCGCGCCCGGGTTCTTGTGGGACAGCGCGGCGACGTCCGAGAGGGTGTGCACGCCCAGCTTCTTCTGGTTGGCGGGGTTGAGCGCCAGCGCGTACGTGTTGTTCAGCTTCGACGGCGGCAGCCAGACCAGGCCGTTCTTCCGGTCCTCGTCGCGGACCACCCGCCACTGCTCCTGCGGGTCGACGACCGGTTTGGTGTGGCCGAGGTAGGTGATCCAGCCGGTGCCGGTGTACTCGTACGCGGCGTCCGCGGTGCCGGACTTCACGGCCTCCCGGGCGCCGATGGATCCCTGGATGCTGGTCTTGTCGATGACCTTGGCGCCGGCGGCCTGGAAGACCAGGCCCATGATCTGGCCGAGCACGATCTGCTCGGTGAACTCCTTCGACGTCACCGTCAGCTGCGCCCCGGTCAGCGGCCGGTCGGGGTAGCCGGCGTTCGGGCCCGGCCGGACGTTGTCGGTCATCGCACTGCCGCTGACCAGGCCGCAGCCGGCGGCGAACAGCCCGGCCAGCAGCGCGGCGGCCACCGCCCGGCGCGGTCCCGGGCGGCGGAAGCGGGGCGTACGCCTCATGTGGCCACCTCCAGCCCGCGCGGCCGCAGCAGCAGCTCGGCGAGCGACGCCAGCCATTCGACGAGCAGTGCCAGCGCCACCGTCAGCACCGAGCCGAGCACCAGCACCGGCATCCGCTGGGTGACGATGCCCGCCGAGATCAGATCGCCCAGGCCGCCGCCTCCGCCGAACGTGGCCAGCGTCGCGGTGCCCACGTTCAGCACCAGAGCGGTCCGCACCCCGGCCAGGATCAGCGGCACGGCCAGCGGCAGCTCCACCTTCGTCAGCACGCCGGTGGGGGACATGCCGATGCCGCGGGCCGCCTCGGTCAGCGTCGGCTCGATGCCGCGCAGCCCGGCGATGGTGTTGGCCAGCACCGGCAGGACCGCGTAGATCACCATGCCGACGATCGCCGAACGGGCGCCGATGCCCAGCCAGATGACCAGCAGGATCAGCAGACCCAGCGCCGGGACGGCCTGCCCGAGGTTGGCGACCGCCATCGCGAACGGGGTGGCCCGGCGCAGCCGCGACCGGGTCAGCGCGATGCCCAGCGGGATCGCGATGATCAGCACGAAGAACGTGGACACGGCGGTGAGCACGATGTGCTGGCGCAGCGCCAGCCACACCTTGCCGTCGTCCACCGCCTGATGGGCGATCGAGTCCAGCTGCGCGCCGCGGAACCACAGCCAGGTGGCGAGCAGCGCGAAGAACAGGAACGCCGGCATGAACGTCCACTTCTGCCAGCTGATCCGCCGCCCGCCGCGGGCCGCGGACGGGGTGGGCGCCTCACCGGCGGCCAGCTCCCGCTGCTCCATCTCGACGTTGTCGCGGAGCGCGAACGCCTCGTGGTCGCTCGCCCCGCGCCCGCCGGGCGCCGGGCCGCTGCCCGCGGGCCGCGGCCGGCTGCCGTCGCGGGCTCCGCCGGGGCCGTCGGGGGTGCTCATGCCCTGCTCCCCCCGGCCTCGTCCAGGCCCTCCTGCTCGCGCTGGGTGAGGTGGGCGCGCTGTTCCCGGAGCTCGTGCTGGTGCTCGACGGCCTCCAGGCGGTCGGCCTCCAGCAGTTCGTGGACGTTGTTCATCAGCGTCTCCATGTCGACCACGCCGATGTACTCGCCGCGCCGCCCGGTGACCGCGACCCGGCCCGCGTTGTCGGTGAGCACCGCCTCCAGGGCGTCCCGCAGCGTCGCGTCCCGGGTGACGGTGTCGGTGACCAGGGTGCCGGCCCGCGCCAGGGTCTCCTTGGCGCGGGCGAGGTCGCTGCGGCGCAGCCATTTGTACGGGCGGCGGTTGCGGTCCAGCAGCAGCAGTTCGTTGTGCGCGCCGGCCCGCAGCCGGTCGAAGATCGACTCCAGTGGGTCGTCGATCCCGGCGGTGGGGAAGTCCACCACGCCCACGTCCCGTACCCGGGTGAGGTTGAGGCGTTTCAGGGCGGCACCGGCGCCGACGAACCCGGACACGAAGTCGTCCGCCGGGTTGGTGAGGATCGCCTCCGGGGTGTCGAACTGCGCGATGTGCGAGCGCTCCCGGAGCACCGCGATGCGGTCGCCGAGCTTGATGGCCTCGTCGAAGTCGTGGGTGACGAAGCAGATGGTCTTGTGCAGTTCGTGCTGGAGCCGGATCAGCTCGTCCTGGAGGTGGTCGCGGGTGATCGGGTCGACCGCGCCGAACGGCTCGTCCATCAGCAGCACGGGCGGGTCGGCGGCCAGCGCCCGGGCCACCCCGACCCGCTGCTGCTGCCCGCCGGAGAGCTGGCGCGGGTAGCGGTCGTGGAATTCGCCGGGGTCCAGCCCGACCAGGTCGAGCATCTCCTCGACCCGGCTTTTGGTCCGGCTCTTGGACCAGCCGATCATCTTCGGGACCAGGGCGATGTTCTGGGCGACGGTCATGTGCGGGAACAGGCCGGACGCCTGGATGGCGTAGCCGACCTTGCGGCGCAGTTTGACCGGGTCGATGTCGGTGACGTCCTCGTCGCCGATCCGGATCCGGCCCGAGGTCGGCTCGATCAGCCGGTTGATCATCTTCAGGGTGGTGGACTTGCCGCAGCCGGACGGCCCCACGAAGATCACCGTCTCGCCGGCCTTGATCTCCATGGAGACGTCCTCCACCGCCGGGGTGGGGTTGCCCGGGTAGGTCTTGGTGAGGTTCTCCAGCCGGATGTTCGCGCCGGAGGCGGGTGCCGCCGGCTGGTCGGTCGTCTCAGGCACGGATCCCCCTGGAGATGGTCAGGCGTCCGATCAGGACGTACGCGGCGTCGAAGAGGAGCGCGAGCACGGCGATGCCGACCGTGCCGGCCAGTACCTGGTTGAGCGAGTTGGCGCTGCCCAGTGACGCGATCCCGCGGAAGATCTCGTTGCCCAGGCCGGGGCCGGAGGCGAACGCGGCGATCGCGGCGATGCCCATCAGCATCTGTGTGGCGACCCGGATGCCGGTGAGGATCGGCGGCCAGGCCAGCGGTAGTTCGACCCGGAACAGCCGGGCCGCCCGCGACATCCCGATGCCCTTGGCCGCGTCCACCAGCGCCGGATCCACCCCGCGCAGCCCCACGATGGCGTTGCGGACCACCGGCAGCAGCCCGTACAGGGTCAGCGCGATCACGGTCGGGGCGACGCCCAGGCCGACGATCGGGATCAGCAGACCGATCAGGGCCAGCGACGGGATGGTCAGGACGGTGGCGGTGGTGGTCGTGGCGAGCGACCCCGCCCATTCGCTGCGGTAGGTCACCACGCCGAGGAACACGCCGATCAGGGTGGCGATCACCATGCACTGGAACACCGCGCTGGCGTGCTGATACGCATCCGTCAGCAGCTGGGCGTGCCGGGTGCCGACGTACTCCCAGAAGCTCACCGTCGGTCTCCTCGCTCGGTCAGTCTCCCGATGCCTGTTTCACCAGCGGGATGATCCGCAACGGAACCGGATTTTCCATCACGATTGCCGTCGAAGCCCGCACAATGCCATCAAAGCCCACAACCAGGTCGATCACCCGCTGCAGATCGGCGTTGGAGCGAGCGACGAGCCTGCAGAGCATGTCCCCGTGTCCCGTCGTTGTATGCAGCTCCAGCACCTCGGGAACGGTGGTCAAGTGGGCCCGTACGTCATTTCCTTGGCCCTGTTTGATCTCCAGGGTCGCGAACGCGGTGACCGGATAGCCGAGGGCCGCCGGGTCCACCTCGGGCCCGAAGCCGCGGATCACTCCATTCGACTGAAGCCGGTCGAGCCGGGCCTGCACCGTCCCGCGCGCCACGCCCAGCCGCCGGGACGCCTCCAGCACCCCGATCCGCGGCTCTATGGCGAGCAGCTCCAGCAGTGCCCCGTCAAGATGATCGATCGCCAATGTTCACTCCCTCGTTTTCGATGGTCATCATGTACAGATAGCCCGGCTCGGTCGCGCGCTTGCTGTACAGAGTGCCCAATGGTTCCACAAACTATTGCGCATCTTGTGGATCGGAGGGACTCTGCGGCCATGGCAGACACCACGATGCACACCCAGCCCCTCACCCCCAGCTCGGCTCGGCAGGCGGACCCCTTCCCGGTCAAGGGGATGGACGCGGTCGTCTTCGCCGTAGGGAACGCCAAGCAGGCCGCGCACTACTACTCCACCGCCTTCGGCATGAAGCGCGTCGCCTACTCCGGACCGGAGAACGGCAGCCGCGAGACCGCGAGTTACGTGCTCGAATCCGGCGGCGCCCGGTTCGTGTTCACCTCCGTCGTCAAGCCCGTCACGGAACGGGGCCGCTTCCTCGCCGACCACGTCGCCGCCCACGGCGACGGCGTCGTCGACCTCGCCATCGAGGTCCCCGACGCCCGGGCCGCCTACGAGTACGCCGTCGCACACGGCGCCAAGGGCCTCGAAGAGCCCTACGAGCTCAAGGACGAGCACGGCATCGTCGTCCTCGCGGCCATCGCCACCTACGGCGAGACCCGGCACACCCTCGTCGAGCGCACCGGCTACGACGGCCCCTACCTGCCCGGGTACGTCACCGCCGGCCCGGTCGTCGAGCCCCCGAAGAAACGGTTCTTCCAGGCGGTCGACCACTGCGTCGGCAACGTCGAGCTCGGCCGGATGAACGAGTGGGTCGGCTTCTACAACAAGGTCATGGGCTTCACCAACATGAAGGAGTTCGTCGGCGACGACATCGCCACCGAATACTCCGCCCTGATGTCCAAGGTCGTCGCCGACGGCACCAAGAAGGTCAAGTTCCCGATCAACGAACCGGCCATCGCCAAGAAGAAGTCCCAGATCGACGAGTACCTGGAGTTCTACGGCGGCCCCGGCGTCCAGCACATCGCGCTGGCCACCAACGACATCGTCGGCACCGTCCGGCAGATGCGCGCCGCCGGCGTCGAATTCCTCGACGTGCCGGACTCCTACTACGACACCCTGGGCGAGTGGGTCGGCGACACCCGCGTGCCGATCGAGGAACTGCGCGAACTGAGGATCCTCGCCGACCGCGACGAGGACGGCTACCTGCTGCAGATCTTCACCAAGCCCGTCCAGGACCGCCCGACCGTCTTCTTCGAGATGATCGAACGGCACGGCTCCCTCGGCTTCGGCAAGGGCAACTTCAAGGCCCTCTTCGAGGCCATCGAGCGCGAACAGGCCAAGCGCGGCAACCTCTGACCGGCGGCCCGCCCGCCCGCCTCCCGACCTCCACCCCCAGAAGACAGCGCTGCGCGCCGCCCGTCCCGCCGCCCCGTGGGCCGTACACGATCTTCCGTGTACGGCCCACGGATGCGAGGCTTACCGCATGGACCTCATCGGACACCTGCGCGCCGGGCTCCCCGCCGACGCCGTCCTCACCGACCCCGATGTCACCGGCTCCTACGCCCGCGACATGGCCAACTTCTGCGCGTCGGGCAAGCCCGCCGCCGTCGTCCTGCCGCGCACCGTCGAGCAGGTCCAGCACGTGATGCGGACGGCCACCGCCCTCGGTGTCCCGGTCGTCCCCCAGGGCGCGCGCACCGGGGTGTCCGGCGCCGCCAACGCCACCGACGGCTGCATCGTGCTGTCCCTGGTGAAGATGGACCGCATCCTGGAGATCAACCCCGCCGACCGGCTCGCCGTGGTCGAACCCGGCGTCATCAACGCCGTCCTCTCCCGCGCGGTCAACGAACACGGCCTCTACTACCCGCCGGACCCCTCCAGTTGGGAGATGTGCACGATCGGCGGCAACATCGGCACCGCCGCCGGCGGCCTGTGCTGCGTCAAGTACGGCGTCACCGCCGAGTACGTCCTCGGGCTCGACGTCGTCCTCGCCGACGGCCGCCTCCTGACCACCGGCCGCCGCACCGCCAAGGGCGTGGCCGGCTACGACCTCACCCGGCTCTTCGTCGGCTCCGAGGGCAGCCTCGGCGTCGTCGTCCGCGCCACCCTCGCCCTGAAGCCCAACCCGCCCCAACAGCTCGCCCTGGTCGCCGAGTTCGGGTCCGTGGCGGACGCCGGACGGGCCGTCTGCGAGATCATGGCCCGCGGCCACGCCCCCTCCCTGCTGGAACTGATGGACCGCACCAGCGTCCGCGCCGTCAACGACCTGGCGCAGATGGGCCTGCCCGAGTCCACCGAGGTGCTGCTGCTGGCCGCCTTCGACACCCCCGACCCGTCCGCCGACCTCGCCGCCGTCGGCGCGCTGTGCGAGGCGGCCGGCGCCACCCAGGTCGTGCCCGCCGAGGACGCCGCCGAGTCCGACCTGCTGCTGCAGGCCCGCCGGCTCGCCTTCACCGCCCTGGAACGCCTCAAGCCCGCCATGCTCATCGACGACGTGTGCGTCCCCCGCACCCAGCTCGCCGCCATGCTGGAGGGCGCCACCGCCATCGCCGACACGTACGGCCTGACCATCGCGGTCTGCGCCCACGCCGGCGACGGCAACACCCACCCCCTGGTCTGCTTCGACCCGGCCGACCCCGACGAGGAACGGCGCGCCCGGGCCTCCTTCGACGAGATCATGGCGCTCGGCCTGCGCCTGGGCGGCACCATCACCGGCGAACACGGCGTCGGCCTGCTGAAGAAGGACTGGCTGGCCCGCGAACTCGGCCCGGTGGCAATGGAGTTGCACCGCGACATCAAGCAGGTCTTCGACCCCCAGGGCATTCTCAACCCCGGCAAACTGTTCTGACCGGCAAGGGGGTTGCGCCCCTGTCGTGCCCATGCCGCCCCCGACCGTAGAGTTTCCGCCATGGAAAACCTGCTTCCCGGTATAGCCCTCGTCGTCCTCGCCCTCGCCGTCGTGTCCTCCTCCACCGACCGCCGCTCCAAAATGGTGGAGCGGCGACTCGTCCGGCTGGAGCAGAAGGTGGATCTGCTCCTCGCGCACGCCGGCATCGAGGAGCCGCAGGACGCCCGGTTCGCCGAGATCGACGCACTGCTGGCGCAGGGCAAGAAGATCCAGGCGATCAAGCTCCACCGCGAGCTGACCGGCTCCGGACTCGCCGAGGCCAAGGAAGCGGTCGAACGCCGGACCCCGTGACGGCGGGACCGGCGCGCCGACCGGCCGGCGCGCCCGCCAGGTGACGGCCCGCCGCACGGACGCGCCGACCGGCCGGCGGGCCTACACGGTGCCGGACCGGCGGGCGTACGGAGACGTCACCGCGGCGGATGCGGGGACGGCCCCGCGGGCAGAGGATGGCCAGAAGGGACCCGGCCCCGCGGCCCTTCCCGCGGCCCGCCGGGCCGCCCCGCCCACCACAGGGAGCGAGAGCCGATGGCAGCGACCCCCACGACCCCGGCCGCCGACGAGGCCTACGACGTCATCGTGCTCGGCGCCGGACCCACCGGCGAGAACCTCGCCGACCGCGCCCACGCCGCCGGCCTGAGCGCCGTCATCGTCGAGAGCGAACTGGTCGGCGGCGAATGCTCCTACTGGGCCTGCATGCCCAGCAAGGCCCTGCTCCGCCCGGTCACCGCCCGCTCCGACGCCCGCCGCGTCCCCGGCCTCCAAGGCGCCGCCGACGGCTCCCTGGACGCCCCCGCCGTCCTCACCCACCGGGACGCCGTCGCCGCCCACTGGAAGGACGACGGACAGGTCCGCTGGCTCGACTCGGCCGGCATCGACCTCGTCCGCGGCCACGGCCGGCTCGCCGGACCCCGCCGCGTCGTCGTCGACGACGGGGAACGCACCCTCACCGCCCGGCACGCGGTCGCCGTCTGCACCGGCAGCCGCCCGGTCCTCCCGCCCGTCCCCGGCCTCGCCGAGGCCCGCCCCTGGACCAGCCGCGCCGCCACCAGCTCCCAGGCCGTACCCGGCCACCTCGTCGTGGTCGGCGGCGGCGTCGTCGGCGTCGAGATGGCCACCGCCTGGCGCGCCCTGGGCGCCTCGGTCACCCTCCTGGTCCGCGGCGACGGACTGCTGCCCCGCATGGAACCGTTCGCCGGCCAGCTCGTCGCCGCCGCACTCACCGAGGCCGGCGTCGACCTGCGCACCGGCACCGAGGTCCGCGAGGTCCGCCGGGAGATCCCCGGCGGCCCGGTCACCGTCGTCCTCGACGCCCCCGGCGGCCCCGGCGGACCGGGCGGCGCCGGCCGGGACGACATCGTCGCCGACGAACTGCTCATCGCCACCGGACGCGCCCCGCGCACCGCCGACATCGGCCTCGAAACGGTCGGCCTGGCGCCCGGCTCCTGGCTCGACGTCGACGACACCTGCCGGGTCTCCGGCGTGACCGGCGGCTGGCTCTACGGCGTCGGCGACGTCAACCACCGCGCCCTCCTGACCCACCAGGGCAAATACCAGGCCAGGATCGCCGGCGCCGCCATCGCCGCCCGCGCCCGCGGCGTCCCCATCCTGGAATCCGACCCCTGGGGCGCGCACGCCGCCACCGCGGACACCCGCGCCGTACCCCAGGTCGTCTTCACCGACCCCGAAGCCGCCTCCGTCGGCCTGACCGCCGCCGCGGCCGAACGCGCCGGGCACCGCTTCCAGGTGGTCGACCAGGACCTCGGCGCGGTCGCCGGCGCCTTCCTGTACGCCGACGGCTACCGCGGCCGCGCCCGCATGATCGTCGACCTGGACCGTGAAGTGCTGCTCGGGGCCACCTTCGTCGGCCCCGGCGTCAGCGAACTGCTGCACTCGGCAACCGTCGCAGTGGCCGGCGAGGTCCCCATCGAGCGGCTCTGGCACGCGGTCCCCGCCTACCCGACCATCAGCGAGGTGTGGCTGCGGCTGCTGGAGACCTACCGCGGCTGACCGACCGGCCTGCCGGGGGAGGGCCTTCCCCGTCCCCCGCCCGGCCGCTACGCCCCCGGCTCCGGCGAGTCGTCCGGTGACCAGCCGGACGACTCGCCGCCCGGCCGCGGTTCGTCCCGGGAGGCCATCGCGAACAGCTCGCTCAGCCCTTTGTCCAGGCCCAGATACCCCTGCTCCGCCCCGGGCGGCACCACCCGCAGCGTGCGCTCCAGCCACGCCGAGACCGCCGTCGCCGGCGCCTCCAGCAGCGCCTCCCCGTCCGGCGAGTCCAGCGCCATGCACACCAGGCTCCGGCCGTCCACCTTCACCGGCCACGCCCGCACATCACCCTCACCGCACGGCCGGAACACGCCCTCCACGAGCAGCTCACGGGCGAACGTCCAGGTCACCGGCGCGTCCGAACCGACATGGAAGGTGACATGGACGGCGTAGGGGTCATTCGTCCGGTACGTCAGCCGCGCCGGCACCGGAACGCTGCGCTCCGGGGACAGCACCAGGCCCAGTTCCAGTTCTCGTTCCACCACGGTGTGCATGAGGTCCGCCTCTCCGATCCCGTCTCCGCGGACGCCCTGGGAGCGGGCCCGCACCAGGAGAGAGGCACCAAGTGCCGGACTCTTACACGACTTCGTACAACTTTTTTCCCGGGCCTCTTCCAGGTGGTCGGAGGCGGGCACGGGCACCGTCGTGCCCCGGGGTCTGATAGATGTGGACGCCGCGTTGCGGCAGACTGCACCCCACACCCACCAGGCCGAGTACAGATACGGGACTTCGGACATGAGCGCCCCTACCTCAGGATCCGCCGGCGGCAGCCCCACGCCAGGCTTCTACCCGGACCCGTCCATCCCCGGCTACATCCGGTACTGGAACGGTGCCGCATGGGTGCCGGGCACCAGCCGCCCCGCCCCCGCCGAGGGCGAGGCGATGCCCGCGCCGCCGCCCGGCGCCGCCCCGCCGACCACCCCCGCCGTCGAGGAGACCGGCCCGGTCTTCCTCGACGAGGACGAGCCGGCCGCCGGCGACGCCGGGCTGCCCGTGGTGCGCCGCAGCGGCGAGGTCGAGGCCCGGCCCGCCGCCGCGGGCTGGGACGACCCGGCCCGGCTGCACGGCACCAGCCCGGAACCGGCCTCCGCCTGGCAGGCCGACGCCTCCCGGCAGAGCGGCTTCGGCAACGAGACCGACCGCCGCATCTCCTGGGGCGCCCCCGACCAGGCCCCCGCCGGCACCCCGTCCGGCGCCGCCTCCTGGGGCTCGGTGCCCCCGCAGCGCGACGAACAGCCCGCCGCCGACCCCGCGTCGGGCGACGTGCCCGGCACGCCCTCCTCCGCGACGCCCGCACCCGGCGCCCCGTCCGACGGGACGGTCGCCATCCGCGCCGTCAACCCGGCCGCCCGCCGCGGGAAATCCGGCGACCAGGGCACCACGGCGATCCGCGCGGTACGCCCCGGCGCCGCCGCGCCCGCCAAGGGCAACGAGACCATGGCGATCCGCGTCGCGGGCGGCGGCCGCAACGCCTCCCCGACGCCCGGCGGCGCCCCGCAGTCGCTGCCGTCCGTCGGCGCCCCGGCCCAGCAGACCCCGGCCCAGCAGACCCCGGCCCAGCAGAGCCCCGCACCGCAGCACCCGGCCCCGCAGCAGGCTCAGCCGGCCCCCGGCGGGCAGCAGCCCCCGGCCGGTTTCCCGGCGCAGCACGCCGCCGCGCCCACCCCGTCCACGCCCCCCGCCGCCGCGCCTCCGGCCTCCGGGCCCGCCCAGGGCGCCGGCGCCGAGGGCGTCATCCCCTGGAAGCCGCCGAGCGCCGCGGACCCCTTCTTCGCGGCCGCCCAGGCCGCACAGGGTCACCCGGCCGGACTCGGCCGCCGGCTCGCCGCCCGGCTGATCGACACCCTCGTGCTGGGCGCCGTCACCGCCGCCGTCGCGGTCCCGATGTGGGGCACCGTCACCGACCACATCGACGCCAAGGTCGAGGCGGCCCGGCAGTCCGGCCGTCAGGTGACGGTCTATCTGATCGACGGCACCACCGCCCCGGTCTTCGCCACGATCCTCGCCGTCCTGCTCATCGGCGGTGCGCTCTACGAGGCGCTGCCGGTCCTCAAGTGGGGCCGCACGCTGGGCAAGAAGCTGTGCGGCGTACGGGTGCTGGACATCGAGAGCCATGACAGCCCGATGCTCGCCGCCGCGCTCAAGCGCTGGTTCTGCTACAGCCTGCTCGGCGTCCTCGCCATCGGCGTGGTGAACGTCGTCTGGTGCGTGTTCGACCGGCCGTGGCGGCAGTGCTGGCACGACAAGCTGGCCCGGACGTTCGTCGCCGCCGACTGATCCGCCCCCGCCCGGGCCGCGACCGATCCGCCCGCCGCCCGGGCCGTGACTGATCCGCCCGACCGGAATCCGTCCCCCGAACGGACTTCGCCGGATGCGGCCGGCGGCGACAAGCGGTCGACTCGGGCCATGAGCACCGACCAGCCCGGCAACGGCTCCCCCCGTAACAACGCACCGCAGGGCGGCGGCACGGGCGGCGGCGAAGGCGGAACCCCACCGCCGGGCGGAACCCCACCGCCGGGCGGCACGCCCCCGGGTGGGCCCCCGCCTCCAGGCGGCACGCCCCCGGGTGGGCCCCCGCCGCCTGGCGGCACGCCTCCCGGTGGGACGCCGCCGTACGGTGGGCCCCCGTACGGCGGCGGCCCCTACGGTGACCCCTACGGCAGCGGGTACGGCGCCGATCCGTTGGCCGGTATGCCGCCGCTGGCGAACCGCGGCCGCCGGCTGGTCGCGCGCATCATCGACGCGATCCTCATCGGCGTCCCGGTGTCCATCATCATGACCGTGATCGTCGGCGGGGTGGACTACTTCAGCACCAGCAGCGTCGAGGCCGGCCGGCAGTCGACGGTGTCGGGCGTGACCATGCTCGCGTATCTGATCTACGAAGGGCTGATGCTCGCCAACCGGGGCCAGACCGTCGGCAAGATGGCGATGAAGATCCGCGTGGCGATGCTCGCGAACGGCTCGATCCCGACCGGCCAGGCGGCCTGGATCCGCGCCGCCGTCTACACCCTGCCGGAGATCGTGCCGTGCTGCGGCTTCATCTTCTGGCTGGTCAACGTCCTGTGGTGCACATGGGACAAGCCGTACCAGCAGTGCCTGCACGACAAGGCGGCGAAAACGGTGGTGGTCTCCACGGAGCCGCGGTAACTCCGAGCGCGTCGTTCAGCGCTCGTCGTTCAGCGCTCGGCGCTCCGGGCTCGGTGTTCGGCGTTCAGCGTGAGTGTTCGCCGACCCGGGCCTCCGGCGCGCCGGCCGTCTCGGTCAGCCGCGGCCGCGGCACCCGGTCGTACGGCGACGGCACGGCCCTCAAAGGGGCCGGCGCGGCGGGCGACTTGGCCCGTACGACGTGCCGGCGGACGACCCGGGACACTCCGGGCATCGGCGCCGTCATGGCGACCAGCAGGCCGAGCCCGAGTCCGGCGATGGCGATGACCGCGACCCCGATCCCGGTCTGCGTCTGCGAGAGCAGCAGCATCGCGAGGGTGGAGAGAAAGACGGTGGCCGAACCGTAGGCGAGCTGGGTTGCGGTAGGACGAGGCATGGCGGAATCCGTCCTCGGAGGGTCGGCAGGAAGTGTCGGTCAAGGGCGCGCCATCACACGAGCCTACGGTCCTTACTGCCCGAGCGGAACGGCAAGTAAGCGTGACCTAACCCACCGCGCGGAGGCACAGGGGGCGCACACGGCAAGCGCGTGAACGTATGTGCGGGAGCGTCCTGGCTGTTGACAAAGGGGGCGCATGCCCGGCAGGCATATACGCCCGGCTTCTGCGCCGGTTATCCGGACCCGGTTCTTCCGCTCTGTCCCCAACTTCGCTGCCCGACCGGCGTGTTCACCATGCGGACAGCTGTCCGATACCCGAAATCGGCGGACCGGTTAACGTACGTCGCTGACGTGACCAAGTCAAGACCTGTCTTTTCCCCCGTACTTCCGGTCGAATGCCCTCGAACAGTGACCGTGTTCGAAGGGGAGGACCGCTCCAAGTGAGAGACCAGAGAAGACCGTTCAGACCGGCCGCCTTGGCCACGGCGATCGCCGTGATCGGGGCGGCCGCTTTGTCTTCCGGGGTGGCGATGGCCGACGCACAGGGCCCGTCGCCCGTCGCCCGGCACCAGGACCCGGCGCCCGAGCGCAACGTGGACCACGACCTCAAGGGTCCCTACAGCGACCGGCAGGAGACCGCCCGCAAGGAGGCGCTCCAGCAGGTCATCTCCGGCAAGGCCAAGGCCACCGACCGGGGCGGCTCGAAGGTCGTCAAGCTCGGCCGCAGCAAGTACGTCGAGCTGGCCCGGCAGAAGACCGACAAGATCTTCACCATCCTCGTGGACTTCGGCGACAAGGTCGACAACACCACGATGTTCGACCCGGACGGCGACGGCCCCAAGCCCCCGATCAAGAAGTACGGCGGCGACCCCGGCCCCGCGCACAACCAGATAGCCCAGCCGGACCGTGCCAAGGACAACAGCACGGCCTGGCAGAAGGACTACAACCAGAAGCACTTCCAGGACCTGTACTTCTCGCACGACAAGAAGAAGCAGTCGCTCGCCAAGTACTACGAGAAGCAGTCCTCGGGCCGCTACTCCGTCGACGGCGAGGTCTCCGACTGGGTCAAGGTCGACTGGAACGAGGCCCGTTACGGCTCCAACTACTGCGGCCAGACCAACTGCGCCAACGCCTGGGACCTGATCCGCGACGGCGTCAACCAGTGGGCCAAGGACCAGAAGGCCAAGGGCCGCACCGACGCCCAGATCAAGGCCGACCTCGCCAAGTACGACCAGTGGGACCGCTACGACCACGACGGCGACGGCAACTTCAACGAGCCCGACGGCTACATCGACCACTTCCAGATCGTGCACGCCGGTGAGGACGAGTCCGCCGGCGGCGGCGTCCAGAAGACCAACGCGATCTGGGCGCACCGCTGGTACGCGTACGGCAGCGACGCCGGCAAGACCGGTCCCGCGGCCAACAAGGCCGGCGGCACGCAGATCGGCGACACCGGCATCTGGGTCGGCGACTACACCATGCAGCCGGAGAACGGCGGCCTCGGCGTCTTCGCCCACGAATACGGCCACGACCTGGGCCTGCCGGACGAGTACGACACCACCGGCACCGGCGAGTCCTCCGTCGACTTCTGGTCGCTGATGTCGGGCGGCTCCTGGCTCGGCACCGGCAAGGACGCCATCGGCGACCTGCCCGGCGACATGAGCGCCTGGGACAAGCTGCAGCTGGGCTGGCTCAACTACGCCAAGGCGAAGGCCGCGACGAAGTCCAGCCACAAGCTGGGCGTCGCCGAGTACAACACCAAGGACAAGCAGGCGGTGGTCGTCGAACTGCCCGCCAAGGCCGTCAAGACCGACATCGTCCCGCCCGCCGAAGGCTCCAAGCAGTGGTGGAGCGGCATGGGCGACGACCTGAAGAACACCCTCACCCGCTCCGTGGACCTCACCGGCAAGGCGAAGGCCTCCCTGAACCTCAAGGGCTGGTGGGACATCGAGAAGGACTACGACTTCCTCTACGCCGAGGTCTCCACGGACGGCGGCGCCAACTGGACCGCCCTGGACGGCACCGCGGGCGGCAAGGCCATCCCGCGTGACGGCAGCGACAAGCCCGCCCTGACCGGCACCGTCGCCGCCTACCAGGACCTCGTCTACCCGCTGGACGCCTACGCCGGCAAGAAGATCGACCTGCGCTTCCGCTACCAGACCGACGGCGGCGCCGCCCAGAAGGGCTTCGCGGCCGACAGCATCAGCGTGGTCGCCGACGGCACGCCGCTGTTCAGCGACAACGCCGAGGGCGACGACAACGGCTGGACCAGCAAGGGCTTCTCGCGCATCGGCGGGTCCTTCACGAAGGACTACCCGCAGTACTACATCGCCGAGAACCGCCAGTACGTGTCGTACGACAAGACCCTCAAGGTCGGCCCGTACAACTTCGGCTGGCGGACGGCCAAGCCGACCTGGGTGGAGCACTTCCCCTTCCAGAACGGCGTGCTGATCTGGCTGTGGGACACCTCGCAGGCGGACAACAACGTCGGCCAGCACCCGGGCCACGGCCTGATCCTCCCGGTCGACGCGCACCCGACGGCCGAGCACTGGGCCGACGGCACGCTGATGCGCAACCGCTTCCAGTCCTACGACTCGACCTTCACCCGGTTCCGGACCGACGCGCTGACCCTCCACAAGGACGGCGCACCGGTCAAGATCAGCTCGAAGAAGGGCGTCACGCTCTTCGACGACCGGCACGGCGTCTACTACGACAAGACGAACCCGACCGGCGGTGTGATCGTTCCTGACACCAACACCCGGATCAAGATCACCAAGGAGGCCTGGGACGGCTCCACGGTGACGATCAAGGTCGCCCCTGCCGGTAAATAAAAGATAAAACCAGCAGGTCAACGCCCGATCGGCCGTCGCCCCCTAGCGGGCGGCGGCCGATTAGCGTTTAGATGCGTCCTACAGTTCCTTGTTGACGCCAAGTCTCACGGGGGAGATATGCACATGTCCGGTGGCGGTTTCACCAGGCTTCCCGGCGGAAGCGTGGTGGTCGCCCTGTCCCTGCCCAGACCGGCCCACGGCCCGCGCTCCGGCCCGTACGAGTGCGGCTGCCGGGTCCGGGTCCTGGTGCACGCCGTGAACCGCCAGCGCGCCCTGACCAGGCTGCGCAACCTCGGCCTGCGCGCGGTCTACCTCCGCGGCAACACCGAGCCGCCCACCCCGGACGAGGTCACGGCCGTCCTGCACCACCCCGACGGCCTCGTCTGGCGCGAGACCCCCGACGACGACACCGAGTCCTGGCACCCCATACGCGCCCTCTGGCGCCCCCGCCCGGTCCACCCGACCCGCGCACCGCACACGACTCCCGATACGGGCCCCCTGCCCACGGGAAACGAGGACAGACCGGCCTCGGCGGCCTGAGGCGCAGGGGAGCGGGGCCAGCGCGGACGCGCGGGCCGGGTGGGGCCGCGGCGGGGTGCGCGTCGGGCGTACAGCGTCCCGGAACCCGGTCCGCGCGGTCCGGCGCCCGGCGTCCGGTCCGCGCGGTCCGGCGTCCGGCCCGCTCTTCTCCGGCTTCCGGTCCGGCGTCCGGCTCGCTTTTCCCCGGCTTCCGGTCCGGCGTCCGGCCCGCTCTTCTCCGGCTTCCGGTCCGGCGTCCGGCCTGCTCTTCTCCGGCTTCCGGCGTCCGGCGTCCGGTCCGTTGGGTCCGGCCGGCGGCCCGCTCGGCCGCCCGGGCCGCCGCCGGCCGGCGCTCAGCCGCCCAGAACGACCGGCTTGCCCGTCAGCTCCGCGCCGGCCGCCCGCAGCTCCTCCAGCGCCCGCTCGGTCGTACGGGCGGCCACCCCCGCGGTCAGGTCCAGCAGCACGTGCGTACGCAGCCCGGCCCCCACCGCGTCAAGTGCGGTCCGCCGTACGCAGTGATCGGTCGCGATGCCGACCACGTCCACCTCGGTGACGTCGTGCGCCCGCAGCCAGTCGCCGAGCCCGGTGCCGTTCTCGTCGGCACCCTCGAAGCCGCTGTACGCGGCGGAGTGCGCGCCCTTGTCGAAGACCGCGTCGATCGCGCCGGAGGCGATGGCCGGGGCGAAGTTCGGGTGGAAGCCGCTGCCCTCCGTGCCGGCCACGCAGTGCACCGGCCAGGAGTGCTCGTAGTCCGGGTGGTCGGAGAAGTGGTCGCCCGGGTCGATGTGGTGGTCCCGGGTGGCCACGACGTGGCGGTAGCAGCTGCCGGCGGTCTCGGCGATCAGATCGGTGATGGCCGCCGCGACATCCGCACCTCCCGCCACCGCGAGGCTGCCGCCCTCGCAGAAGTCGTTCTGCACGTCAACGACGATCAATGCCCGGTGCATGGTGCGTGCCTTCCGGCTGGGAATCGGTAAGAGGGCGCGGAGCGCGGAGCGGTGGTGTGACCGAGGGTAGCCACTGCCGGGCATTTCCGGGAGTGCCCCACCATCCCACCCTCGGGCAGCTACACACTGTGATATCTTACGAGAAACAAATCACGCTCCGTAATCGTTGCCGGAAAAGAAGGAGGCCCGCCCGGCCCAAGCAAGACCAGGCGCCCCATCAAGAGAGCCCCCGCCGCGGGCATCAAGCGAGACCCCTCCACGGGCCCCTCAGCAGACCCCCTCAACAGGCCGGATGCAGAAGAGGCCGACAGGCGGCGGCTATGGAAGAGGCCAACAGGCGGCCGGGCCGAGGTCAGCCGAGGTCAGTCGAGGTCAGTCGAGGTCAGCAGTACAGGCCGACGCGACCGCCTCTCAGATCACGCGACCGCGTCCCAGGTCAACGGGTCACACGCAACAGGTCATGGGCAACGGGTGACACGTAACGGGTGACACGCAACAGGTCACGCGCAACGGGTCATACGCAACGGGTCACACGAACTCCGTCGGCAGTACCGGCTCGCCGCGTGACAGCTGGGTGGCCGACAGGGGCAGGCGGGCGCGGGCGGCGATGTGGCGGTCGCGGGCGGCGTCCAGCGGCTCGCGGGCCACGACCTCGCCCCCGGTCACCAGCGGCACCTGCAACTGGTGGTCCGCCAGTTCCGCCGGGACCGGCCCCGTGCCGATGACCTCGGCCTCCGCGGCGCCGTACTCGTCGAGCCGGCGGGCGGCCCATTTGCGGCCGCCGACCGAGAACTTGGCGCCCATCGACTTCTTCGCGACCGGCCGCAGCGGGGCGCCCGGGGCGTTGCTGTCAGCGCGGGCGACCAGCTTGTAGACCATCGAGCAGGTCGGGTGTCCGCTGCCGGTGACCAGCTGGGTGCCGACGCCGTACGCGTCCACCGGGGCGGCGGCCAGCGAGGCGATGGCGTACTCGTCCAGGTCGCTGGTGACCACGATCCTGGTCTTCTCGGCGCCCAGCTCGTCCAGCTGCTGGCGCACCCGGTGGGCGATCAGCAGCAGGTCGCCGGAGTCGATGCGGACGGCGCCCAGGTCCGGGCCGGCCACCTCGACTGCGGTGCGCACCGCCTCCGCGACGTCGAAGGTGTCCACGAGCAGGGTGGTGCCGCTGCCGAGGGTCTGCACCTGGGCGGTGAAGGCGTCGCGCTCGGTGTCGTGGAGGAGGGTGAAGGCGTGCGCGCTGGTGCCGACGGTGGGATGTTGTAGCGGAAGCCGGCGGCCAGGTCGGAGGTGACGTGGAAGCCGCCGACGTAGGCGGCGCGCGACGCGGCGACGGCGGAGAGTTCGTGGGTGCGGCGGGCGCCCATCTCCATCAGGGGGCGGTCGCCGGCGGCGACCGCCATCCGGGAGGCGGCCGCGGCCACCGCGGAGTCGTGGTTGAGGATCGAGAGGATGACCGTCTCCAGGAGGACGGCCTCGGCGAAGGTGCCCTCGACGCGCATGACCGGCGAGCCGGGGAAGTAGGTCTCGCCCTCGGGGTAGCCCCAGATGTCGCCGCGGAAGCGGTAGTCGGCCAGCCAGGCCAGCGTCGGCTCGTCGAGGATGCCGCGCTGGCGCAGGAAGTCGAGGATCGTGTCGTCGAAGCGGAAGTTCTCCACCGCGTCGAGCACCCGGCCGGTGCCGGCCACCACGCCGTAGCGGCGGCCCTCGGGAAGCCGGCGGGTGAAGACCTCGAAGACGGCGCGCCGGTCCGCGGTGCCGGACCGCAACGCGGCCTGCAGCATGGTGAGTTCGTACTGGTCGGTGAAGAGCGCAGTCGACGGCACGGCCACCGGCAGCCCCAGGTCTGCTGTGTTCATGAAGGAGATGCTACCCCCAATACTCGTCACTTTGACGATAGTGGGTGAGGTGCCGATCCGGCCCGCGTACGGGCCCGGCTTCGACTCCCCCGCTGACCCCAACCCGGCCCGATCTAGGCTCTCGCGCCGGCCCTGACCCCGACCCCCGTACCGGCCCCATCCCGGCTCCTGCCCCGGCCCTGACCCCGACGCCGGTGCCGGCCCGATCTCGGCTCCCGCTCCGACCCTGACCCCGACGCCCGTGCCGGCCCGATCTCGGCTCCCGCCCCGGCCCGGCCCCTTCTCCCCGAGTCTCCCCGGCTCTCCCCGACACGGCCCAGGTGAGGGGCATTTGTGCATGGCAGGCCCCCGGGTGGCAGCATGGGGCGTGTGAGCGCCCACCCGTCACCCACGATCACGCTCCGGCCGCATCACTGCACGCTCAGTGTGCCGGTCGAGATCGAGCGTCCCGAGTCGAGCGAGGCCCCCTTCGAGGTGCCCGAGCCGGACGTCCCGTGGGTCACGATCGTCCACAACGACCCCGTCAACCTCATGAGCTACGTCTCCTATGTCTTCCAGACGTACTTCGGTTACTCCAAGGACAAGGCGCACCAGCTGATGCTCGACGTCCATCACAAGGGCCGCGCGGTCGTCTCCAGCGGCAGTCGCGAGGAAATGGAACGGGACGTGCAGGCCATGCACGGCTACGGCCTGTGGGCGACCCTGCAGCAGGACCGCCGATGACCGGACACTTCGAGCCGCTGCCCGACGGCGGCGCGGCGGTACCGCTCGACGAGGTCGAGATCTCCATCCTGCGCAGCCTCGCCGTACAGCTGATGGAGCTGATCGGGCCGGGTGAGCAGCCCGCCGGCGACGAGGGGGAGGACCTGCTGGCGTCGGTGTTCAACGACGGCCCCAGTGAGCCGCCCGCCGACCCGGTCCTGGCCCGGCTCTTCCCCGATGCCTACGGCGGCCCGGACCTGGTCCCGGACGACGACGTGCGCGCCGCCGCCGCGGAGTTCCGTCGCTATACGGAGAACGATCTGCGGGCCCGTAAGCGGACCGACGCCCTTGCGCTGATCCGGGCGCTGGACACCCTCTCGCCGTCCGGTGGTGATCCGGCGGTGCTGCGGCTGACCGCCGACGAGTGCCGGCAGTGGCTGGGCGCCCTCAACGACCTCAGGCTGGCCATCGGCACGCGCCTGGAGGTCACGGACGAGGAGGACGGCGGCGAGCTGCTGCGGCTGCCGGACAGTGATCCGCGCAAGCCGATGGTGATGGCGTACCTGTGGCTGGGCGGGCTTCAGGAGACGCTCGTCGAGTCGCTGACGGCCTGAAATCTCCTTGCGGGGGGCCGGGAGCCCGGTTGCCGAGAGCGGGCGGACCGGCCCGTGAGGGTGCGTGGTGCCGGATTCGGCCACGCGTCGGGGGCGGGCGGCAGGTGGATGGCCGCCCGAAGGGGAGGGAGTCGGGCATATCGCCCGACGGATCCGGGTGTGCTGGGGGAGCAGTGTTCGCTCAGCGGAGGCTCAAATCCGGATAACGATCGCGTCACACCAGGCCGTGCAGTGCGCTGACATTCGCACCTCTTGTCCCAATTTGCCCGTGGTGTGACGTATCTCATCCCTAGGCGATCAACGTAACGCCGTGATAAATGTTCACGACCTGCCGCGCGTGACGCCATCCTTGTCGCCGCGGGAGCGCTGAGCCGGCCGACCGTCGGCGTGCAGGACTCCATCCGGGGGGATCGGGACCCGATCCGGACAGACCGGGTCGGTATGGAGAAAGGCGCACCACTCATGACCTCTGTGCAGGTCGACAAGCAGCACGACGGCAACGAGGCAGCTGGAAAGGCTCCCGAAGAGGGCTACCAGCGGGGTCTGGGCAACCGGCAGATCCAGATGATCGCCATTGGTGGCGCCATCGGTACGGGCCTGTTCCTGGGAGCGGGCAAGGCTATTTCGATGGCCGGGCCGAGCATCATCCTCGCCTACGCCATCGTCGGTCTGGTCATCTTTTTCATCATGCGGGCCCTGGGCGAACTGCTCATGTACCGGCCCGTTTCCGGGTCTTTCTCGGAATACGGCCGGGAATTCCTCGGCCCGTTCATCGGCTTTGTGACCGGCTGGACGTACTGGCTTTTCTGGGTCGTCACCGGAATTACCGAGGTCACCGCCGCGGCCACCTATGTCCAGTATTGGAACAAGGGCATACCGCAATGGGTTTCGGCCCTGGTCTTCACCGTCGCGCTCTTCGGCATCAACCTGATCTCGGTGAAGCTCTTCGGTGAGCTCGAATTCTGGTTCTCGATGGTCAAGGTCACCGCGATCATCGGCATGATCCTGATCGGCATCGGCGTGATCACCCTCGGTTTCTCCGACGCCGGTGACACCGCCTCGTTCACCCTTCTCTGGTCCCACGGCGGGTTCTTCCCCAAGGCATCGGCGGCACGCTGATGACGCTCCAGATCGTGATGTTCGCCTTCCTGGCCGTCGAACTCGTCGGCGTCACCGCCGGTGAGGCGACGAACCCGAAGAAGGTCCTGCCCAAGGCGATCAACACCGTGCCGTGGCGGATCGGCCTCTTCTACATCGGTGCGCTGATCATCATCCTGTCCGTGGTCAGCTGGACGGCCTTCAAGCCGGGCGTGAGCCCGTTCGTCGCCGCCTTCCAGCAGATCGGCCTGCCCGCCGGCGCCGGCATCGTCAACTTCGTCGTGCTGACCGCCGCGCTCTCCTCGGCCAACTCCGGCATGTACTCCACCGGCCGGATGCTGCGCGACCTGGCGCTGAACGGCCAGGGCCCGAAGTTCTTCACCAAGCTCAGCAAGAACGGCCTGCCCACCTGGGGCACCGGCGTCTCCGTCGCGATGATGCTGGCCGGCGTCTGGATCAACTACCAGTGGCCCGGCGACGCGTTCAACTACGTCGTCTCCTTCGCCACCATCTCCGGTATGTGGGCCTGGATCGTCATCCTGCTCTCCCAGCTGCGCTACCGGGCCAAGGCGAACCGCGGCGAGCTCCCGCAGTCCGAGTTCAAGGCCCCCGGCAGCCCGTACACCTCGGTGTTCGCGCTGGCCTTCATCGCCATGGTGATCGTGATGATGGGCGTCGACCCGGACGCCCGGATCTCGCTGTACGCGGCTCCCGTGTGGGCGCTCATCATGGGCGTGGGCTACCTGTGCATCCAGCGCAAGAACGCCGCCGCCGCTGACGCCGCCGACGCCGTCGAGGCCCCGGCGAACCAGGGCTGACCGACCGGGCGTCCGGCGCCGCCGGACGGCCGCCAGGACCGGCTGTCCAGCATGCGGGCCGGTGCGTACCACTCTTCGGTACGCACCGGCCCGCGTGTCTATTCTGGCGCCATGCTGACCCTCACCAAGGCCCTCTACGACCAGATCGTCGAGCACGCCCGCCAGGACCACCCCGACGAGGCCTGCGGCGTGGTCGCGGGCCCGGCCGGCAGTGGCCGCCCCGAGCGGTTCATCCCGATGCTGAACGCCGCCCGTTCGCCCACGTTCTACGAGTTCGACTCCTCGGACCTGCTCAAGCTCTACCGCGAGATGGATGACCGGGACGAGGAGCCGGTGATCGTCTACCACTCGCACACCGCCACCGAGGCCTACCCCTCGCGCACCGACATCTCGTACGCCAACGAGCCCGGCGCCCACTACGTGCTGGTCTCCACCGCCGACACCGACGACGCCGGGCCCTTCCAGTTCCGCTCGTTCCGGATCGTCGACGGCACGGTCACCGAGGAAGAGGTCGAGATCGTGGCGGAGTACTCCTGACCGGGTTCTCCCGGCCCGGTATTCCTGACCCGGCACTCCTGACCTGTTCCTCCCGGCCCGGTGGGAGGGCCGGTACGGGTGCGCGCACCGGGCCGTGCGGCGGCCCGGGAAGATCGCGTCCCAACTGGCGTACACCAACCGTCCGCATGATGGGACGTGGTTCCAATACCCGGACCGGGAATCGATACGATGCCCGCATGGTTGACCACGACGTGAGCGAGAAGAGGCCGGGCATGCTGCTGCTCGCTCCGCTCGCCACGCGTCGCTCCGCATCGGCCCTGCTGGGCGCGTTCGGCTGCGGAGCCGCACGGCTGCACGTCGATCTGTGCCGCCTGTCCAGCGCCATCTGTCCGCGCTGCGCCGCCGGCTGACCCGGCCCGCCCGGGCGCGCGGCGCGCGCCGCCGGCACCCGCACTTCCGCACTTCCCGCGTCACCCGCCGCCCACCCGGCTGATCCGCCGCCGTGCGACGGGACGCACCGCACCCGCCACCGCACCGACTCCCCAGGAGCTCTCCCATGGCCATCGAGGTCCGAATCCCGACCATCCTGCGCACCTACACCGACGGCCAGAAGGCCGTCGAGGGCACCGGCGACACCCTCGCCGACCTCTTCGCCGACCTCGACAGCCGGCACGCGGGCATCCGCGAGCGCCTCGTCGAGGGCGAGCAGCTGCGCCGCTTCGTGAACGTCTACCTGAACGACGAGGACGTGCGCTTCCTCGAAGGCATCTCCACCAAGCTGGCCGACGGCGACAGCGTGACGATCCTGCCGGCCGTCGCCGGCGGAATGGTCTGAGCGTGCGGTACGACTCCCCGCTGGCGGCGGTCGGGAACACCCCTCTCGTCCGCCTCCCGCGCCTCTCGCCCTCCGAGGACGTCCGCATCTGGGCGAAGCTGGAGGACCGCAACCCCACGGGCTCGGTCAAGGACCGCCCGGCCCTGCACATGATCGAGCAGGCCGAGAAGGACGGCCGGCTCACCCCCGGCTGCACGATCCTGGAGCCCACCAGCGGCAACACCGGCATCTCGCTCGCCATGGCGGCCAAGCTCAAGGGCTACCGCATCGTGTGCGTCATGCCGGAGAACACCTCCTCCGAGCGGCGCGAGCTGCTCGCCATGTGGGGCGCCGAGATCATCTCCTCGCCCGCGGCCGGCGGCTCCAACACGGCCGTCCGGGTCGCCAAGGAGCTCGCCGCCGAGCACCCGGACTGGGTGATGCTCTACCAGTACGGCAACCCCGACAACGCCGGTGCGCACTACGCCACCACCGGCCCCGAGATCCTCGCCGATCTGCCCTCGGTCACCCACTTCGTGGCCGGCCTGGGCACCACCGGCACCCTGATGGGCGTCGGCCGCTATCTGCGCGAGCACGTCCCCGGCGTCCAGATCGTGGCCGCCGAACCGCGCTACGACGACGTGGTCTACGGCCTGCGCAACCTCGACGAGGGCTTCATCCCCGAGCTGTACGACGAGTCGGTGCTCACCACCCGCTTCTCGGTCGGCTCCGAGGACGCGGTCCGCCGCACCCGCGAACTCCTCGCCGAGGAAGGGATCTTCGCCGGCATCTCGACGGGCGCGGCGCTGCACGCCGCGATCGGCGTCGGCCGGAAGGCGGTCCGCGCCGGGCAGGCCGCCGACATCGTCTTCGTCGTCGCCGACGGCGGCTGGAAGTACCTCTCGACCGGCGTCTACACCGCCGAGTCCACCGAGGCGGCGATCGCCACGCTGCACGGGCAGCTCTGGGCGTAGCGGGACCCCGGCGCCGGGCCGCTCCAGCGGGGGCTGGGGCGGGCCCGGCAGCGCACGGCGTACGCGCCGGTAACGGCGTGCCGGGGCGGGGCGTCGTACGGCCGGCGACGGGGCTCTCGTGGCGGGCGTCGCACGGCCGTGCGGGCCGTCAGCCCGGACTGGTGATTCCGCCCACAGCTCGCCCCGCCGGAGGAGCCACCGGACCTTTTGCGCCTTACGCTCGTGGGCACCGCACAGAACGCCCAAGACCCGGCAGCACCCGGCAAAGGCCCCGCCGGGAGTACCCGCACGGACCGCCGGCCGCCGCCCCCGCCCACGGAGGTTCACCCCCGTATGAAGCTCACTGTCGTCGGATGCTCGGGGTCGTTCCCTTCGACGGAATCGGCCTGTTCGAGCTACCTCCTGGAGGCCGACGGCTTCAGGCTGCTCCTCGACATGGGTAACGGCGCCCTGGGCGAGCTGCAGCGCCACTCCGGCCTGTACGACCTGGACGCCGTGCTCCTGTCGCATCTGCACGCCGATCACTGCATCGACCTGTGCGGCTATTTCGTGGTGCGCTACTACCGCCCGGACGGCGGCCGCTGCGACCCGATGCCGGTCTACGGGCCGGCCGGCACCGAGCGGCGGCTCACGGCCGCGCACGCCGACGTGCCGCACGACGGCGCGATGAGCGAGGTCTTCGACTTCCGCACGCTGACGCCCGGCACGTTCACCGTCGGGCCGTTCACCATCCACGCCGAGCGGGTCAGCCACCCGGTGGAGGCGTTCGGCTTCCGCATCGAGCACGACGGCCGGTCGCTGACGTACTCCGGCGACACCGGGCCGTGCGAGGCGCTGGACTCCCTGGCGGCGGGCAGTGACCTCTTCCTGTGCGAGGCGTCGTTCACCTACGGCAAGGAAGACATCCCGGACCTGCACCTCAACGGCCGGGAGGCCGGCGAGCACGCCCGGCGGGCGGGCGTCGGCCGGCTGGTGCTCACCCACATCCCGCCGTGGACCGACCCGGAGATCAGCGTCCGCGACGCGCAGAAGGTCTACGACGGGCCGGTCGAGGTCGCCCGGGCGGGCACGGCCTACGAGATCTGAGCGGGCGGACCGGCTCACGCCGCACACGCGAAGGCCCCGGAACCACAGCTGGTTCCGGGGCCTTCGCGTGGCGGGGCCGGACGCCCGTGGGCGCGGCGGCTACGCCTTCGTCAGGTCCTCGACCTCCTCCTCGGGCTCCCGGCCCGGGGTGGTCAGGTTGAACTTGGTGATCGCGAAGCGGAACAGCACGTAGTAGACCACCGCGAAGGCCAGACCGATCGGGATGATCATCCAGGGCTTGGTGGCGAGGTTCCAGTTGATCGCGTAGTCGATGAAGCCGGCCGAGAAGGTGAAGCCGTCATGCACGCCCAGGGCCCAGGTCAGCGCCATCGAGACGGCGGTCAGCACCGCGTGGATGGCGTACAGCACCGGGGCGATGAACATGAACGAGAACTCGATCGGCTCGGTGATGCCGCAGACGAACGAGGTCAGCGCGAGCGAGATCATCATGCCCAGCACGGCCTTGCGGCGCTCGGGGCGGGCGGCGTGCGCGATGGCGAGGGCGGCGGCCGGCAGGCCGAACATCATGATCGGGAAGAAGCCGGACATGAACTGGCCGGCGGACGGGTCGCCGGCGAAGAAGCGGCCGATGTCGCCGTGCGCGACCTTGCCCGCGGCGTCGGTGAAGTCACCGAGCTGGAACCACGAGACGGTGTTGACGAACTGGTGCATGCCGATCGGCAGCAGCGCCCGGTTGATCAGGCCGAAGAGGCCGGCACCGGCCGCGCCGAGCCCGGTCATCCACTCGCCGAAGCCGGCGATGGCGCTGCCGACCGGCTCCCAGACGAGGAGGAAGAGCACGCCGACGGCGGTGCCGACGAACGCCATGATGATCGGGACGAGCCGGCGGCCGTTGAAGAAGCCCAGCCATTCCTTCAGCTGCTTGCGGTGGTAGCGCTGCCAGAGGACCGCGGCGAGCAGGCCCATGACGATGCCGCCGAGGACGCCGGGGTTGTTGACGACCGGCTCGACCCACTTGCCCTTCTCGATGTGGCCCTCGGTGACCGGGAACGCCTTGAGGACGT
Organism: Streptomyces endophytica; assembly: GCF_026153355.1. GTDB lineage: Bacteria > Actinomycetota > Actinomycetes > Streptomycetales > Streptomycetaceae > Streptomyces > Streptomyces endophytica. The sequence goes on from NZ_CP110636.1 coordinate 3,071,517, forward strand.
TGCTGTAGACCAGGAAGCCGACCAGGGCGGCGAGCGCGGTGGAGCCGTCGGACTTCTTCGCGAAGCCGATGGCCACGCCTATGCAGAACAGCAGCGGCAGGTTGTCGAAGACCGCGCCACCGGCCGCGGCGAAGACCTTGCTGACGTCGATCCAGCCCAGGCCCTTCTCGCCGAAGACGTCCGGCTGGCCGAGGCGGTTGAGGATGCCCGCGGCGGGCAGTACGGCGATCGGCAGCTGGAGGCTGCGGCCGATCTTCTGCAGGCCCTGGAACAGGCCGGAGCCCCGCTTCTTCGCGGGGGCCGCCTTCGCGGCGGTGGCCGAACTCATCGGATTCCTCCTGGTGAAGCGGGCACACGAAGGGGGGAGGCCCGCTGGTTGGTCTACACCTTGGTCTACACCACCGGTGGTTTAGACCATTCTTAGCATGTAGCCAGGGGATAAAGGAATCCATTCTTCCAAGTGGTGTGGACCACAGGGCGACCGGCCCCCGAAACGCCCTGCTCACGGCCCCACGGGCCCTTTCCGAGGCCCCGCGCGCCGAACGCGCCCGCCGCTACTTCACGTTCTCCCGCTCCATCGCGTCCCCCACCTCGTCCGGCTCGCGCCCCGGTGTCCGGAGGTCGAACTTCGTGATCACGAAACGGAAGATGAGGTAGTAGACGGCGGCGAAGCACAGGCCGATCGGAATGATCAACCAGGGTTTCGTCGCCAGCCCCCAGTTGATGACGTAATCGATCAGACCGGCCGAGAAACTGAAGCCGTCGTGCACCCCCAGCGCCCAGGTCACCGCCATGGAGGCACCGGTGAGCAGCGCATGGGCCGCGTACAGAAGCGGTGCGATGAAAAGGAACGAGTACTCGATCGGCTCGGTGATGCCGGTGACGAACGAGGTCAGTGCCACGGAGAGCATCAGTCCGCCGACCTCCTTGCGGCGGTGCGGCTTGGCGCAGTGCGTGATCGCCAGGGCGGCCGCCGGGAGCGCGAACATCATGATCGGGAAGAAGCCCGAGGTGAACTGGCCGGCGTTCGGGTCGCCCGCCAGGAACATATTGATGTCGCCGTGCACCACCGTGCCGTCCGGCTTGGTGTAGCTGCCGAACTGGAACCAGATGGGCACGTTGAGGAACTGGTGCAGCCCGATCACCAGCAGCGCTCTGTTCGCCACGCCGAAGACGCCCGCGCCCCAGGAGCCGAGGTCGCTGAGCCATCGGCTGAAGCTCTCCAGCGCGTCTCCGATCGGCGGCCAGACCCACAGGCACAGCGCGGCGAAGGCGATCGCCACGAAGGCCATGATGATCGGGACCAGTCGGCGGCCGTTGAAGAAGCCGAGCCAGTCGACGAGCCTGGTGCGGTGGTAGCGGGCCCAGAAGAAGGCGGCGAGCAGCCCGATGACGATGCCGCCGAACACGCCGGGATTCTGGTACGTGAACGCCGTGGCCGTCGCGTCCGGGGCCACACAGCCGACCCCGGGCACGGACTTCGCGCCGCCGGCGCAGACCTTGGGGAACTGCCGCAGGACGCCGTAGTAGACGAGGAAGCCGGCGAGGGCGGCAAGAGCGGTGGAGCCGTCGGACTTCTTGGCCATGCCGATGGCCACGCCCACACAGAAGAGAAGGGGGAGCCCGAGGGCGCCGTCGAGGAGGGCGCTGCCCGCGCCCATCATGACCTTGGAGACCGCGTCCCAGCCCAGTCCCTTCGCGCCGAACACGTCCGGCTGCCCGAGGCGGTTGAGGATCCCCGCCGCGGGCAGGACCGCGATCGGCAGCTGCAGACTCCGCCCCATCTTCTGCAGCCCCTGGAAGAGGTCCGACGCCCGGTTCCTCCTCGGCTCCGCCGTCGCTGCGTCCGCACTCATCCGCGCCGTCCTCCCGGCAGCCGCCCCGTCGACGGCCGGCCCGCTGCGTACCGCATACTGGTGGTGTAGACCACTTGACGGTGAGCGCCGAACGCGCGCCCGCCGTCGCGTGATCTCTGTCCCGGTGATCGCCCACCCGGTGATCGCCATCCTTCGTCAGACAGCGGTCAAACGCCCACATAGTTGGGCTGAACGTGCGTTACGGTGTGAAAACCGCACGGCGGAATCGCCGGCGGCCGAGACAAGCAGGAGTGGACATGGCCAGCAAGGCTGAGAAGATCGTCGCCGGCCTCGGCGGACTCGACAACATCGAAGAGGTCGAAGGCTGCATCACCCGCCTCCGCACCGAGGTCTCCGACGCCTCCCTCGTCGACGAGGCCGCCCTCAAGGCCGCCGGCGCCCACGGCGTCGTCAAGATGGGCACCGCGATCCAGGTCGTCATCGGCACCGACGCCGACCCCATCGCCGCCGAAATCGAAGACATGATGTGAGGACCTGAGCCCGCCGGGCCGGCCCCGACCGCGCCCCGCTCACCCTCCCAAGGCCCCGCACCCGGACGTCCCACCGCCCGGAACGGGGCCTTCGCCATTCCCCGATAGGGTCTACGCCATGTCTCGCATCGACGGCCGCACCCCCGAACAGCTCCGCCCCGTCACCATCGAACGCGGCTGGAGCAAGCACGCCGAAGGCTCCGTCCTCATCGCCTTCGGCGACACCAAAGTCTTCTGCACCGCCTCCGTCACCGAAGGCGTACCCCGCTGGCGCAAGGGCACCGGCGAGGGCTGGGTCACCGCCGAGTACTCGATGCTGCCCCGCTCCACCAACACCCGCGGCGACCGGGAATCCGTCCGCGGCAAGATCGGCGGCCGCACCCACGAGATCAGCCGCCTCATCGGCCGCTCCCTGCGCGCCGTCATCGACTACAAGGCCCTCGGCGAGAACACCATCGTCCTCGACTGCGACGTCCTCCAGGCCGACGGCGGCACCCGCACCGCGGCGATCACCGGCGCCTACGTCGCGCTGGCCGACGCCATCACCTGGGCCCAGCACAAGAAGCTCGTCAAGCACGGCCGCAAGCCGCTCACCGGCACCGTCTCCGCGGTCAGCGTCGGCATCGTCGACGGCACCCCGCTCCTCGACCTCTGCTACGAGGAAGACGTCCGCGCCGAGACCGACATGAACGTCGTCTGCACCGGCGACGGCCGCTTCGTCGAGGTCCAGGGCACCGCCGAGGCCACCCCCTTCGCCCGCGACGAACTCAACGCCCTCCTCGACCTCGCGGTCAGCGGCTGCACCGAACTCGACACCATCCAGCGGACGGCGCTGGAGCGGACGCTCTGACGCGGGGGCTCTGACGTGGGGGGCTCTGACGCGGACGCTCTGACGCGGACGCTCTGACGCGAGAGGTGTGGTGAGCGGGGTTCCTGCCGGGGCCCCGCGGGGGCGGGGGCGCGACCCGTGGCCGGATCGCGCCCCCGCCCCGCCGTCCGCCGGCCGGATCACGCCGCCACCAGGCCACCGGGCAACCAAAAAGCCCCCACCCCGCGTTTCCTCCTTTGCCTGTACATGACCCGGGGCGCCCGCCCCGGCCCATGCCCCGCCGAGGAAGGAAACGCACCCCATGGCCCCCCGCACCCTCCGCCGCCCCGCCCCCGTCGCCCTCGCCGCGTTAGCCGCCGCCACCCTCACCGTCCCGCTCCTCTCCTCCTGCGGAGCCGTCCAGAAGGCCGTGGACTGCGCCAAGACCGCCACCTCCGTCGTCAACGCCGTCGACAAACTCCAGCAGGCCGCGGACAACGCCCTCGTCGACCCGAAGAAGACCCAGCAGGCCCTCGACAACATCGACAGCAACCTGCGCAAGCTCAGCAGCGAGGCCAACGACCCCGAACTGTCCAAGGCCATCGACAAGACCAACACCGGCATCAAGAACGCCCGCAAGGACATCGAGAACAACAAGGCCCCCGACATCCAGCCGATCGTCGACGGCACGAGCCAGATGACCAAGATCTGCACCCCGGGCTGACCGGCGGGTCGACCGGCGTACGGCGGTGGTGCCCCGCCCGGGGCACCTCCCGGTACCAGTACCAGGCCCGGGGCACCTCCCGGTACCGCGCCCGGGATAATCGGCCCATGCAGCCAGAAACCGGCGGACGCCCCGCGACCTCCCGACGCCTGATCCTCGCCACCCGCAACGACGGCAAGATCCGCGAACTGCACGCCATCCTGGACGCGGCCGGCCTCGACGTCGAACTCGTCGGCGCCGACGCCTATCCCGAGATCCCGGACGTCAAGGAAACCGGCGTCACGTTCGCCGAGAACGCCCTCCTCAAGGCGCACGCCCTGGCCCAGGCCACCGGCCACCCGGCCGTCGCCGACGACTCCGGCCTCTGCGTCGACGTCCTCGGCGGCGCCCCGGGCATCCTCTCCGCCCGCTGGTCCGGCAAGCACGGCGACGATCAGGCCAACCTCGACCTCCTGCTCGCCCAACTCGCCGACATCGCCGACGAACACCGCGCCGCCCACTTCGCCTGCGCCGCGGCCCTCGCCCTCCCGGACGGCACCGAACGCGTCGTCGAGGGCACGCTCGAAGGCACCCTCCGCCACACCCCCACCGGCACCGGCGGCTTCGGCTACGACCCCATCCTCCAGCCCCTCGGCGAGGACCGGACCTGCGCCGAACTCACCCCCGACGAGAAGAACGCCATCAGCCACCGGGGGAAGGCGTTCCGGGCGCTGGTTCCGGTGGTGCGGGAGTTGTTGGGCTGACTTAACGGAGCAGGCCCCGCACCTATGAATCGAAGGTGCGGGGCCTGTCCAACCTGTGCGCCCGGTCGGATTCGAACCGACAGACACGACCACCTAAAGATCGCCGCTCAGCCGTTGGCGTACGGGCGCATGTGCTGCGGGCTACTTTACTGGGCGGAGCCGCATGTCCGTAGGGAGACCTCCATCATTAGGTCCGTCGTGGACCGCCTCGGCACCAGGTGGTAGTGACGGCGTGGCAGTTCGGGCACAGCAATCGCAGGTTCTCGCGACGGTCGTCGTGCCAGTCCCCGTTGATGTGATCGACTTCCAGCGTCATCGGCTTTCCGAGCCACTCAGGAGCGACACCGCAGTCGGCGCACTTCTCGGGTACGCCGACCTCGCGGAGCGCACGACGTAGCAGACGGGTTCGCGTTCGGTGCCTCCGGTCGTGCGCAACCAAGATCTCTTCGGGACCTTTGAGGGGAGTCGCGCCCGGTTTTCCGCGCTGATGCCCTTGCCCCAGGAAGTGCTCAGTCGTCAGTTGGTCGTCGGCGACCCATCTGCGCAAGTGAGCTCGTTGTGCACCGGTGTCCGGCCGCCCCAGGCGGCGTAGCACCGCGGCGATGGACACCGACTCGGCGACCGCAACGCGCAACTCCTCAGGTGTGGGTCGGGCGGACCGCCCATAGGGGCGGAAGTGGGCGATGTCGATGTCGAAATGAGCGAATCGCCTCAGCAGGTAGCGACGGAGGGACCCGTAAGGCCGGGTACCTAAGAAGGTGATGACCTCGTCGATGTCGGAACAGTGAGCGGCCGCCTCCGCCAGCCGTTCGCGGGTGTACTCCACATGGCTGCTCATGCGGCAGCACCTCCGGTGCGACCCTTTCCACGTCCTCGGTAATTGTCCGTTGTGGAATGGCAGTTGGGGCAGAGGAACCGCAGGTTCCCGATCCGGTTGTCCCGCCAATTGCCGTCGATGTGGTCGACCTCAAGAGGCAGCGGGCGTCCTCGCCAGACTGCTTCCCTACCGCAGCCCGCACATCGCTCAGGGACGCCCAGGGCCTTCATCGCCCACTTGAGACGGTCACTCGGAATGCGCCGAGCCTGTGCGGCCGGCTGCTCGACGAGCAGGGTCTCAGGCGTCCGGCGGCGCCGTTGCTTGCCGCGCTGGGTGGGGAATTGGAAGTGCGAGGTGTCGATCCCGTACGCCTTGATCCGGCGGCTGATGTGCGTGTGGTGACCGCCGACGACCTCAAGTCCGAGACGGCGCAGGACTTCGCACATGTTCGAGGAGGCGGCGACCGCTTCGTGCAGGACTTCCTTCGTCCACTTGACCCCCTCCCGCTCGAAGTGCGACGTGTCGACCCCCAGCTTCTTCATCCGCTCCCGGAGGTAGTTCCGCTTCGCCCCCTTCGCCTCCACCCCCAACTTCCCCAACGCCTCCGACAGCGTCCGCGACGACGATGCCGCGGCCTCCAGTCGCTCCCTGGTGTACGGACTTACCGGCATGACGCCATCCCCTCCCGCACCGGAACCGCCCCGGTGCTCGCTCGAACAGAACAACGATCGAACGCCGAGGCGGTTACGCAGGGTCAGGAGGGGAATGCGCAGCGGTCAGCAGGGGTCAGAAGCGGGGTTCCTGGGTTTGGGCGGTGATGAGTTCGACGGCCTCTTCCTTGGTGGCTACCGAGGGTGGGGAGCCGTCGAGGGGCTGCTGGGCGGTTTCCTTCATGCAGGCGACGGCGATGACGCCGACGAGGGCGGCGCCCATCGTGTAGTAGGCGGGGACCATCACGTTGTTGCCGAAGGCGTCCATCAGGGCGGTGATGACGAGCGGGGTGGTGCCGCCGAAGAGGGAGACCGCGAGGTTGTAGCCGATGGAGAGGGAGCCGTAGCGGACGTTGGTGGGGAACAGGGCGGGGAGGGCCGCGGACATGGTGCCCAGGAGGCAGACCAGGGAGAGGCCGAGGAGGGCCATGCCGAGGCAGACCGTGAGGATCGTGCCCTGTTTGACCAGCAGGAAGGCCGGGATGGCCAGGAGGAAGAAGCCGAGCATGCCGGCCATCAGGAGGGGCTTGCGGCCGTAGCGGTCGTTGAGTTTGCCGACCGAGGAGATGACGCACATCAGGGCGATCATCGTGCCGAGCAGGATGAGCAGGCCGTGGGACTCCTCGTAGTGGAGGGTGTCCGTCAGGTAGGTCGGCATGTAGGAGAGCAGCATGTAGTCGGTGATGTTGTACGCGCCGACCAGTGCGATGCAGAGGATGAGGGTGGGCCACTGCTGGGCGAAGATCTCGCCCAGCTTCTTCTTCGGGGCGTTCTCGGAGAGGTGGGAGAACTCCGCTTCGGCCTCGACGACGGAGCCGGTGGCGCTGTGGGTGAGGGACGCCTCGAATTTCTGGAAGGCGGGGGTTTCGTCGAGCTTGACCCGCAGGTAGAGGCCGACCAGGCCGAGCGGGCCGGCGATGAGGAAGGGCAGGCGCCAGGCCCAGGAGTTCATCGCGTCGTCGCCGAGCAGGGTGGTGAGGAGCAGGACGATGCCGGCGGCGCCGGTGTAGCCGATGAGGGTGCCGAGTTCGAGGAAGCTGCCGAAGAAGCCGCGCTTCTTGTCGGGGGCGTATTCGGCGATGAAGGTCGAGGCGCCGCCGTATTCGCCGCCGGTGGAGAAGCCCTGGATGAGGCGGAAGAGGATGAGCAGGGCCGGGGACCAGAAGCCGATGGTGTCGTAGGAGGGGATCAGGCCGATGCAGAAGGTGCCCAGGGCCATCATGATCATGGTGAGGGCGAGGACCTTCTTGCGGCCGATGCGGTCGCCGAGCGGGCCGAAGTAGGCGCCGCCGAGGGGCCGTACGAGGAAGGCGACGGCGAAGGTGGCGAAGGACGACAGCAGGCTGGTGGTGTCGCTGCCGCCGGGGAAGAAGACCTTGCCGATGGTGACCGCGAGGTAGCTGTAGATCCCGAAGTCGAACCACTCCATGGCGTTGCCGAGGGCGGCGGCCTTCACCGCGCGCTTGACGACGCGCTCGTCGGTGACGGTGATGTCGGTGCGCCGGAGCCGGGGATTTCTTCGCCGCGCGACGGCACGGAAGAGCCACCGGTGGCGCTTGAGCGCTTCCCGGTCCTGGTCGGGAGCGCGTTCGGCTTCTGTGCTACCGGTCGGCACGAGGCGGTCCTCTCGGTCGGTCGGCGCGCGGGGGCGCGGCGGGGTGCGACGGATACGACAGGTGCGCCTGCGCAGTGGAGCGCGGATCAAACCACTCTGGTGGGATGAAGCGACGTACGTCACGTGTGGGTGGGCCGTCCGGGGTGGATGGGGCGGATCATCGGGGGTGCGCCAGGGGTGCGGCGGTGCTTGTTACAGGACTGGTACACAGCCGCGCGGTGACCGCAGTATTCGGGCAATCAGCCTGTGTGGCGGGGGCGGGAGAGTGGCGGCGTCGGGCGTGGCAGTCGTGTTTGCTGGTGGGGTTCGGGGTGTGGTCCCCGGGAGGAGATCGTGATGACGGACCGCGAAGGGTCCCGCTGGGTGCGGGGCGTACCGCGCTGGTGGCCTTTGTCGTGGTGACGGTGCTGGCGGCGGGTGGGGTGTGGTTCGGCCAGGTGTCGGACCGGGCGTCGGCGGTGGACGCGGCGCCGAAGACGGCGGCGGTGCAGGACGTCAAGGAGGACGCCAAGCAGTCGGGGGGTCTGCCGGGGGTGCGGGACTGCGGTATCGGGGAGCCCGAGGTGAAGCCGCAGGTGATCACGTTGACGTGTGCGGACGCGGGGATGGTGGCGACCGCGATCACGTGGAAGAAGTACGGGGCGCGGGATGCGCTGGGGGTGGGTGTGGTGCAGGTGGAGAAGACCGCCGCCGGTGTGGGGACGGATTCGGGTTTTCCGGCGACGTTCCGGCTGTACAACCCGAAGCCGGTGGACGGCGGGTTGGCGTTCACGGGGCTTGAGGTGACGTACGAGGGGTCGACGCCGCTCGGGGACACGACGGAGATGTACAACCTCGCGTGATGGGGATTCGAGGCCGGATCGCTCTGGCCATTTCGTGCATGACGGCGCTGGCTGTGGTGGTGCTCGGGTTTGCCGTGCACCACATAGCGGATGCGGAGCGGGAGCGTTCGGCGCGGTCGTATCAGGACGACCGGCTGAGTTCGGCGCTGCAGATCTATGAGCGGGACGGGACGCTGGCGCTGGGTGCGCAGCTGGATGACGCGACGTTGCCGGGGCCGTTGCGGGAGGCGGTGTTCAAGAACCGTTCGGGGACGTACGTCAGTGGTGGTGAGGATCCGCGGGTGTGGGCGGCGACGGGGGTCGGTGACGGTGCGGGGGGCCGGCCGGCGCGGTCGTTGTCGGTGTCGGCGGCGTATCCGGATGACGATCCGGCGCAGGTGGCGTTGGACCGGGCGTTGTTGATCGCGGGGTGTGGCACGGTCGCGTTGATGGCGGTGGTGTCGTGGTTCGTGGCGCAGCGGTTGTCGCGGCGGTTGCGGCTCAGTGCGGCGGCGGCGCGGCGGATCGCGGCGGGGGAGCCGCCGGATGCGGATGCGCTGGCGAGCAACGGCCGGGACGAGGTGGCGGAGCTGGGCCGGAGCGTGCATCACATGGCGACGTCGTTGGCGGCGCGGGTGGAGGCCGAGCGGGAGTTCACGGCGGATGTGGCGCATGAGTTGCGGACGCCGGTGGCGGGTCTGGTGGCGGCGGCGGAGTTGTTGCCGCAGCCGCGGGCGGTGGAGATGGTCCGGGACCGGGCGCAGGCGATGCGGCGGCTGGTGGAGGATCTGCTGGAGGTGTCGCGGCTGGACGCGGGGGTGGAGCGGGCGGATCTCGACGCGTGTGAGCTGCCGTCGTTGGTGCGGGGGATCGTGAAGCGGGCGGCGCGGCAGCGTGGGGTGGACGAGGTGTCGGTGTCCGTGGAGGGGGAGCCGCGGATCGTGGAGACGGATCGGCGGCGGGTGGAGCGGGTGCTGGTGAATCTGCTGGCGAACGCGGCCAAGCACGGGAAGCCGCCGATCGAGGTGGTGGTGGCCGGGTCGCGGATCGTGGTGCGGGATCACGGGCCGGGTTATCCGGCGGAGTTGTGTGCGGAGGGGCCGCGGCGGTTCCGTACGGCGGCGCCGGAGCGGGGGACCGGGCACGGTCTGGGGCTGACGATCGCGGCGGGTCAGGCGGAGGTGCTGGGGGCGCGGCTGGACTTCGGCGCCGCCGCGGAGGGCGGCGCCGAGGCCGTGCTGGAGCTGCCGGACCGGGCGGCGGTGGGGCTGGCGGTGCCTGCCCCTGGCCCGTGAGGGGTTACAGCCCGAGGTCCTTGATGATCTTGGCGACGTGGCCGGTGGCCTTGACGTTGTAGAGGGCGCGTTCGACCTTGCCGTCCTCGTCGAGGATGACGGTGGAGCGGATGACGCCGGTGACGGTCTTGCCGTAGAGCTTCTTCTCGCCGAAGGCGCCGTAGCTCTCCAGGACGGTCTTGTCGGGGTCGCCGAGGAGGGTGACCTTGAGGTCTTCCTTCTCGCGGAACTTGGCGAGCTTCTCCGGCTTGTCGGGGGAGATGCCGATGACGTCGTAGCTGTGGCCGGTGAGGAAGTCGAGGTTGTCGGTGAAGTCGCAGGCCTGCTTGGTGCAGCCGGGGGTGAGGGCGGCGGGGTAGAAGTAGACGATGACCTTGCGGCCCTTGTGGTCGGCGAGCGAGACCTGCTTGCCGTCCGCGTCGGGCAGGGTGAAGGCGGGGGCGGTGTCGCCGGGCTGCAGTCGCTCGCTCATGGCTCTCCTCGTACGGCGGTGTCAGCGGGATCGGTACGCCTTCGACATTAGCCACCGGGACCGACAGCCGGGGCGTGTGGGGCCTGCAGGGCGCGCGAAACGGGGGTGCTGTGGGGCGCGCGCGGGTGTGAGCTGACAGACTGTCCATCATCGAATGGCGCGAGACGACGGAGGCAGCGCGGTGGCGGAGGCCAGGACCCCGGCGCAGATCGAGGCGGACATCGTCCGCAGGCGGCAGGAGCTCGCCGTCACGCTCGACGAGATCGGTGTGCGGCTGCACCCGAAGACGATCATGGGTGAGGCGAAGGCGAAGGCGATGTCGGCGGTGGACCGTACGGCGGGCCGGGCGTATGTGGTCACCCACCGTGCGCTCGCGGACGTGCGGGGGCAGTTGGTGTCGGAGGACGGGGCGCCGCGGCTGGAGCGGATCGTTCCGGTGGCGTTGGTCGGGGTGGCCGTGGTGGGGCTGCTGACGCTGCGGGCCAGGCGGCGCGGCTGAGCGGCGGGCCGGTCGGCGCGGCTGAGCGGCGCGGTCGAGCCGCGGCGCGGGGGGTCGGTGGCCGGGCCGATGCGGGCTGCGGTGCGTGATCGGGGCGCCGGGCCAGGTACGGTCATGGCGTGAGCCCGAATAACACCAAGGACACCCACGACAAGCTGCCGATCCGGATGCTGCACGACCGTGTGCTGGTCCGGACGGACATCCCCGAGGGCGAGCGCCGCTCGTCGGGGGGCATCGTCATTCCCGCGACCGCGGCGGTCGGCCGGCGCCTGGCCTGGGCCGAGGTCGTCGCCGTGGGGCAGAACGTGCGGACCGTCGAGGTGGGCGACCGGGTGCTGTACGACCCGGAGGACCGGGCCGAGGTCGAGGTGCGCGGTGTGGCGTACGTGCTGATGCGCGAGCGGGATCTGCACGCGGTGGCCGCGGAGCGGCTGGAGGGCGCGGACGACGCGACGGGGCTGTATCTGTAGCCGGTGGCGGCGGGTACGCAGGACGAGTGCGGGCGGTGACCGGGGTCACCGCCCGTTCCGCTGCCCGGGTCTGCCCGTTTTGCTAGCCTCGAAGGACCCGACGAGACGCGCCGTACCGGGTCAGGACAAGACGACGCACCCCTGTTGAAGCTGAGGTTCACGGAGGTGCCGTCATGGCGTGGGTCCTGCTCGTGGTCGCCGGTCTGCTGGAGGTCGGCTGGTCGATCGGGATGAAGTTCACCGAGGGGTTCACCCGGCTGTGGCCGAGCCTGTTCACCGGTGCGGGCATCGTCGTCAGCATGCTGCTGCTGTCGTACGCGGCCCGGAGCCTGCCGATCGGTACGGCCTACGGGGTGTGGGTCGGCATCGGGGCGGCCGGTGCCGCGGTGGTCGGGATGGTGGTGCTCGGTGAGCCCGCCACGGCGGCCCGGATCTTCTTCATCTGTCTGCTGCTGGTGGCCGTGGTCGGTCTGAAGGCGACGTCCGGCCACTGACCTGACCTGCCCCCTTCCTCGGCTCCCGGCCTGCGTCACATGCCCCATCGGGCGCGCAGCCGCCGGCTCAGTGCGTCGCCGTCCGGGCCCGCGGTGGGGAACTCCGCCGTGGGCTCGGTGGTCGGCGGTGTCGGGGTCGGGAAGGTGGGGGAGGGCGGCCGGGTGGTCGGCGGGGTCGGCGGGCCGGTGGTCGGGGCGGGCCGGGTCGGGGAGTCGGACGGCCCGGGGGAGGGCGGGGCGGAGTCGCTGGGGGACGGCGACTCGCTGTCGGAGGGCTCCGTCGACGGTGCGGGCTCGGCGCCGTCCGCGAGCTGGAGGTCGAAGTCGTGGACCGGGCGGCCGCGCAGGGCGGCCGCGGTGTAGTCGGCCCAGATCTGGGCGGGGAAGTCGCCGCCGTTGACCCGGTCCAGGCCGGCGGCGCCGTACAGCGGCTCCTGTGCGGCGGTCTCCGGGTGCTGGCCGAGGACGGCGACGACGGTGGCCAGGTCGGGGGTGTAGCCGGCGAACCAGGCCGCCTTGTCCTGCTCGGCGGTGCCGGTCTTGCCGGCCGCGGGGCGTCCGGCGGCCTGGGCGGCGGTGCCGGTGCCGCCGTCGACGACGCTGCGCAGGATGGAGGTGGTGGTGTCGGCGGCCTCGCGCGGGATCGCCGTGGTCGTCTCGCGGTCGGGCAGCTCGATCTCCTCCTCGCCCTTGGTGATCTTGCCGATGAGGGTGTACGGGCGGCGTTCGCCGTGCCGGGCGAGGGTGGTGTACGCCTGGGTCATGTCCAGGACGCTGGGGGTGGCGGTGCCCAGGGCGATCGCGCCGCGGGAGGCGGCGAGGCCGGGGGCGTCGGCGGGGATGCCCAGGTCGACGGCGGTGTCCTTGACCTTGTCCGGGCCGACGTCGACGCCCATCTGGGCGTAGACGGCGTTGACGGACTTGTCGGTGGCCTCGGTGACGGTGATCGGCCCGTAGGAGCGGTCGTCCTCGTTGGCGGGCGCGAATCCGGTGGCGTGGCCGTGGCTGACGGTCATCCGCTTGTTGTCGCCGTCGTAGACGGTGTTCGGGGTGATCGGGTCGCCGTCCTGGGTGGTGGCGTGGTGCTGCACGGCGGAGGCGAAGACGAGCGGCTTGAAGGTGGAGCCGACCTGGTAGTCGCGGCGGGTGGCGCTGTTGACGTACTGCTTGGCGTAGTCGATGCCGCCGTAGAGGGCGACGACCCGGCCGGTGCGGACGTCGATGGAGGCGCCGCCGGCGCGGACGTAGCCGTCGGTGGGGCGGGAGTCGTCGAGCCGGTCCATCAGGCGGGTGTCGACCGCGCGCACGAAGGCGTTCTGGCGCCGTCTGTTGAGGGTGGTGGTGATGCGGTAGCCGCCGGCGCGCAGGGTGTCCTCGTCGAGGATGTGGTGGTCGGTGAGGTAGTCCTTGACCGCTTCGACGAGGTAGCCGCGCTGGCCGGTCAGTCCGGGCGAGGTGCGGGCGGGCCGGGGCACCGGGAAGCGCATCGTGGCGCGTTCGCCGGGGGCGAGCCACTTCTGCTTGACCATGCCGTCCAGGACGTAGTTCCAGCGGGCCAGCGCGCGTGGGGTGTTGGCGGGGTGGGCGGTGACGTCGTAGACGCTGGGGGCGTTGAGGAGCGCGGCGAGGTAGGCGCCCTGGGCGGTGGTGAGCTTGGCCGAGTCGACGCCGTAGTAGGCCTGGGCGGCGGCCTGGATGCCGTAGGCGTTGCGGCCGTAGTAGCTGGAGTTGAGGTAGCCCTCGAGGATGTTGTCCTTGCTGACCCGCCGGTCCAGTTTGACGGCGATGAAGAACTCCTTGGCCTTGCGGGTGAGGGTCTGCTCCTGGGCGAGGTAGTAGTTCTTGACGTACTGCTGGGTGATGGTGGAGCCGGACTGCTTGCCCTTGCCGGTGAGGGTGTTCCAGGCGGCCCGCAGCATGGCGGCCGGGTCGACGGCGGACTCGGAGTAGAAGTCGCGGTCCTCGGCGGCCAGCACGGCCTGCTGGACGGACCTGGGCACCTGGCCGAGCGTCACGTTCTGCCGGTTGACGTCACCGTCACGGGCCAGTTCGGAGCCGTCGGAGTAGAGGTAGACGTTGCTCTGGGCCTTGGCGGCGCTGTTGGCGGGCGGGATGTCGACGAGCAGGTAGCCGGCGATCAGTGCGCCGATGACGAGCAGCAGGAAGCCCAGCACGGTGCCGAGTACCGTGCGCCAGCTGGGCAGCGCCCGCCGCCAGACTGTGCGATGTCCGCTCATGTCGGTATGGACTCCTCGGCCACCGCCGAGGGTTGTACCGCGGCGGAACGGTCTCGTGTCGGGGGATGTGCACCGTACGCCGGAAAAGCACCTGTTGCCCGTGGGGAAACTTTCGCATCATGTGTCCCGTTCAGCGGGGTTGGCGCGCACCTGTTCCCGCCACCGGACCGGCCGAATGGCGCCCATGGCTCACCCGGACGGGTGGTAATTCGATGGTGCCCGCCGCGCCCACGACCTAGGCTCCGGTGCTTTGCCGTCCGAACGGGAACGAGAACGGGCCGGGTGAGGATGCGTGTGGTGCATGGCGGTGGCGGCCGGCAGCTTCCGGCGGTACGCCACCTATCGGGTCGCGACGGCGGCCGGGGTGTTCACCAACACCGTCTTCGGCTTCATCGTGGCGTACACCTTCGTCGCGCTGTGGGCCGAGCGGCCGCATCTGGGCGGCTACGGCCAGGCGCAGGCGCTGACCTTCGTCTGGGTCGCGCAGGCGCTGCTGGCGGCGGCCGCGCTGATGGGCGGCGGTGGCCTGGAGGAGCTGCAGGAGCGGATCCGCACCGGTGACGTCGCGGTGGACCTGTACCGGCCGGCGGACCTGCAGCTGTGGTGGCTGGCCGCGGACCTGGGCCGGGCCGGGATGCAGCTGATCGGCCGCGGGGTGGTGCCGATGGCGGTGGGCGCGCTGGTCTTCCCGCTGGCGCTGCCCGGGGACGCGCTGACCTGGGGCTGGTTCCTGCTGTCGGTGCTGCTGGGGATCGTGGTCAGCTTCGGGCTGCGCTATCTGGTGGCGCTGGCGTCGTTCTGGCTGCTGGACGGCTCGGGGCTGTCCCTGATCAGCGGGCTGGCCTGCATGTTCTTCTCCGGGATGCTGCTGCCGCTGCGGGTCTTCCCCGGCGGATTCGGGGAGGTGGTCCAGCTGCTGCCGTGGGCGGCGATCCTCCAGGTGCCGGCCGATGTGCTGATCGGCGCGCGCAGCGGCGGCGCGCTGCTGCGCGGGCTGGTGTTCCAGGCGGCGTGGGGGGGCGGCTGCTGGCGCTGGGGCGGCTGGTGCAGTCCGCGGCGACCCGCCGGGTGGTGGTGCACGGTGGCTGACGACGGCGGGCGGATCCCGGCCCGGGACGGGTGGCGGGCGGCCGCGGCCCAGGGCTGTACGCGTACGGGCTGATCGTGCGGATGTGGGTGCGCTCGACGCTCGCCTACCGGGCCTCGTTCGTGATGATGGCGGTCGGCAACTTCGCCGCCTGCGCACTGGACTTCGTCGCGATCCTGCTGATGTTCTCGCGGATCGACGCGCTGGGCGGCTTCTCGCTGCCCGAAGTGGCCTTCCTGTACGGCACGTCCGGGCTCTCGCTGGGCCTCGCCGACCTGCTGCTGGGCAGCATGGACCGGCTGGGCCGGCGGGTGCGCGACGGCACCCTCGACGTCCTGCTGCTGCGCCCCGCCCCGGTGTTCGCGCAGGTCGCCGCCGACCGGTTCGCGCTGCGCCGGCTGGGCCGGATCTCCCAGGCGCTGCTGGTGCTCGGCTGGTCGGTGACCCGGCTGGAGGTGGACTGGACGGTGGGGCGGGTGCTGCTGGTGGTGCTGATGGCGGTCTGCGGTACGGCGATCTTCGGGGCGGTCTTCACCACCGGCGCCGCCTTCCAGTTTTGGGCGCAGGACGCGGCCGAGGTGCAGAACTCCTTCACCTACGGCGGCAACGCGCTGCTGCAGTACCCGCCGACGGTGTTCGCCAAGGACCTGGTGCGCGGCGTCACCTTCGTCGTCCCGCTGGCCTTCGTCAACTGGCTGCCCGCCCTGCGCCTGCTGGGCCGCCCCGACCCGCTCGGCCTGCCCGGCTGGGTGGACTTCCTCGGCCCCGCCGTGGCCGTCCTGATGTGCGCGGGCGCGGCGCTGGCCTGGCGCTACGGCCTGCGCGGCTACCGCAGCACCGGCAGCTGACGGCACGTCGGCCACGTTCCCCGTACGACCCAACTCCCCGAAAGGAAGCCCAGGATGACGGATCCCGCCGGCACCGGCCCGGAGCCGCTGATCGACGTCCGCGGCATCGAAAAGGTCTTCACGGTACGGCGCAAGGCGGGCCGGCTGCGCCGGGTGCGCGAGGAGGTGCGGGCCGTCGACGGCATCACCTTCCAGGTGCCGCGCGGCGAGATGGTCGGCTACATCGGCCCGAACGGCGCCGGCAAGTCCACCACCATCAAGATGCTGACCGGCATCCTGGTGCCCAGCGGCGGCCGGCTGCGGATCGCCGGGCTCGACCCCGCCCGTGAACGGACCCGGCTCGCCCGCCGGATCGGGGTGGTCTTCGGCCAGCGCACCACCCTGTGGTGGGACCTGCCGCTCGCGGACTCCTACGAGCTGGTGCGGCGGATGTACCGCATCCCCGACGCCGTCTACCGCGCCAACCTGGCGCGCTGCGTCGAACTGCTCGACCTGGCCCCGCTGCTGGCCGTACCCGTGCGGCAGCTCTCCCTCGGGCAGCGGATGCGCGGCGACATCGCGGCGGCCCTGCTGCACGACCCGGAGGTGCTCTACCTCGACGAGCCGACCATCGGGCTCGACGTCGTCAGCAAGGCGAAGGTGCGGGAGTTCGTCCGCGAGGTGAACGCCGAGCGGGGCACCACGGTCCTGCTCACCACCCACGACCTGACCGACATCGAGCAGCTGTGCCGCCGGGTGATGGTCATCGACCACGGCCGGCTGGTCTACGACGGCGCGCTGGACGGGCTGCGCGCGGCGGCCGACGGCGAGCGCACCCTCGTGGTCGACCTGGAACGCGAACTGCCGCCCATCGAGGGCGTTCCCGGCGCCCGAACGGTCCGGGTGGAGGGGCCCCGGCAGTGGCTGGTGTTCCCGGCGGCGCAGAGCGCCGCGCCGCTGGTCACCGCGGTCGCCGAGCGCTATCCGCTGGTGGACCTGTCCTTGCGCGAACCGGACGTCGAGTCGCTGATCGCCGAGCTGTACGCCCGCGGCGCGACCGGCGCCGAGCCCGGCCGCCGCACGCCGGACGGCCAGGGCGCCCCGGCGTGAGGAGGCGAGGCGGGACGGGAGGGATACGTACCGGCCCGCCGCCCGCCACCGCCACTTACCCTGTCCGTATGACTGACGACCTCCCGGTGCCGCGGGCCTCCGCCGCCGAGTTGCGTGCCTCCGACGCCGACCGTGACCGGGTCGCCGAGATCCTGCGGGACGCCCTCGCGGAGGGGCGGCTGGAGATGGCGGAGTTCGACGAACGGCTGGAAGCCGCCTATCTGGCCCGTACGTACGGGGAGTTGGCGCCGCTCACCGCCGACCTGCCGGCCGCGACGGCATCCGCCCCCGCACATCCGGCCCCCGTGTCGCTGCACAAGGACACCGCCGCGGTGGGCTCCTGGGCCGGCCGGATCGTCGGCGACGCCCGCGGCTCGACGAAGGGCCTGGCGGTCCTGGGCGGCTTCCAGCGCAAGGGCCGCTGGACGATCGGCCGCCGCTTCACCGCGGTCTGCTGCATGGGCGGCGGGGAGATCGACCTGCGCGAGGCCGACTTCGCCGCGTCGGAGATCGTGATCGACTGCTGGGCGTTCATGGGCGGCGTGAACGTCGTCGTGCCGCCGGGCGTCGAGGTCGACGTGCGGGGGCTGGGCATCATGGGCGGCTTCGACTCCCACGAGGACGGTGTCCCCGGCGACCCCGGCGCCCGCGGGTGATCGTCCGGGGCCTGGCGCTGATGGGCGGCGTCGGCGTCGAACGCAAACTGCCCGCCTCCGAAAAGCGCCGCCTGAAGGAGGAACGCCGCCGCCTGAAGTCCGAGGACCGCGCCCACCGCAAGGAACTCGGCTGAGCCGGCCGCCCTTCAGGGCCCGCCCGGCGGAGAGGTGACCACCCGGACGGCGCATCGTGCCGGAACAGGTGTTACAGCGACGCCGGGGCGGACTGCCTGAGGAGGTCGAGGTCGACCGTGCGGGCCATGGCGCGGTAGCCCTCGTCGCTCGGGTGGAGGTGGTCGCCGGAGTCGTAGACGGGGCGGAGGCGGACCGGGGCGGCGGGGTCGCGGAGGGCCTTGTCGAAGTCGACGACCTCGTCGTAGACGGTGCCGGAGCGGATGATGTGGTTGACCCGTTCGCGGACCGAGTTCAGCTGGGCGGAGTAACCGCGGTGCCCGCCGAACGGCGTAAGGGTGGAGCCGGTGACCCGCAGGCCGCGGGAGTGCGCGTCCCGGACGATCTGCCGCATGCCGGCGACGATCTTCTGCGGGTCGAGCTGGCGTGGGGACTTGAACAGGTCGTTCAGGCCGATCTCGACGATCACCGCCTTCACGCCGGTGCGGGAGAGCGCGTCGCGGTCGAGGCGGGACAGCACGCTGGGGCCGTTGTTCGGCGAGAAGCGGCTGCCGTTGACCAGCAGGCGGTTGCCGCTGATGCCCTGGTTGAGGACGCCGTAGCGGGGTGCGCCGGGCTCGTTGCGCAGCCGGGCGGCCAGGAAGTCCGTCCAGCGGTGGTTGGCGCCGGCCGTGGACGTGATGCCGTCGGTGATCGAGTCGCCGATGGCGACCACCGAGCCCTGCGCCTCGGTGCTCCACACGTCGACCCCGGTCAGATAGCGCCAGTAGGGGCTCTGCTCGGTGTAGGCGGCGCCGGTGCCGTCCTCGGCGCGGTCGCCGCGCGCCAGGTAGGAGGTCTGGCGGGCGTACGGGTGGTAGGTGGCCGGGCCGGACGGGGAGGGGGAGTACGTGGTGACCAGGAGGTCCGCGTCGCCGGGGACCTTCAGCCGGGTCGGGTCGCTGGTGACCGCGCCGCCCGCGGGGATGGTCACCGCGGGTTTGCCGCCGAAGGACAGCCGGCGCATCGTGCCGTCCGCGGCGGTGGGGTCGCTGGGGGCCGCGGCCAGGGCCACCGAGGCGTGGCTGACCACCAGCGGCCGGGTGCCGTAGAGGTTGGAGAGCTGGATGCGGACGCCGGAGCCGCCGACGCTGGTGTGCACGACGTTGCGTATCGACATCCCCGCGTAGCCGTCCAGCGTGCCGGGCTCGGCCGCCGCCGCGGCCGCCGACCAGGTGCCGACCCACTGCCCGGAAACCGCCGGTGCGGCGGGATCGCGCGGTTTGTGCGGGGAGCTGTCCGGTCCGCCGTCCGTACCGCCGAAGCCGGCGAATATCGCGGCCGAGATCAGCGCCACCACTGCCGCCAGGCCGGCGAGCAGGGCGTAACCCACACTTTTCTTCATGCGGGAGGGGTCTCCTGGGGAAAGCGGAGCTCCAGGCTCCGGGCGGGCAAGGGCAGCGGGTGGGCAGCGGCACCGTTGGCGTCCGGTCGGTCCCCCATGATCCCACGGACCTCCTGGGAGCCGCCCGGCGCCCCGCTCGGTGCCGGTCCCGGCGGGTGCCGGGAACTCGTGGTTGGCTCCAGGAGTAGGTCACAGTGGGACATACGGCCGGACCGGTGGCCGGACCCGCGGCGCAGCATAGGCCGTGGGAGTGGTGGGGGGCACGGCGGGAGCGGTGAAGCGGATGGAACGCACGAGAACGGACAGGGCGTCGGCGGGGGACGTGGCGCCGCGCGGCCCGGTGGCGCCGGCCGGCGGCTTCGTCTACGGTGCCGCCGACGAGGAGCGGCGGCACGCCGTACGCCGGATGAAGGCGCTGGCCACCGGTCTGCTGCTGGCCGTCGCGGTGGTCTACGCGCTGGCGACGTGGGCCGGCCGCACGGGTGCGGGCGGCTGGACCGGGTTCGTCGCGGCGGCCGCGGAGGCCGGCATGGTCGGTGCGCTGGCCGACTGGTTCGCGGTCACCGCACTGTTCAAACGGCCCATGGGACTACCGATCCCGCACACCGCCATCATCCCCACGAAAAAGGACCAACTCGGACAGAGTCTGGGGGACTTCGTCGGTGAGAACTTTCTCTCCGCCGAGGTCGTCCGCCGCCGGCTGCGGTCCGTGGGCATCGGCCGCCGCCTCGGCGGCTGGCTCGCCGAGCCGCGGAACGCGGACCGGGTCACCGCCGAACTCTCCACCGCGCTGCGCGGCGCGCTGACTGTACTGCGCGACTCCGACGTCCAGGCGGTGGTCGGCGAGGCGATCACCCGCCGCGCGGACGCCCAGGAGATCGCGCCCGGTCTCGGCACCATGCTGGAGAAGGTCGTCGCCGAGGGCGGCCACCGGCGGGTGGTGGACCTGGTCGTCGCCCGCGCCCACGACTGGCTCGTCGAACACGGCGACTCCGTCATGGCGGCGGTCTCCGGCGGCGCCCCGGATGGACGCCCCGGTTCGTCGACCGCAAGGTGGGCGACCGGGTCTACAAGGAACTGCTGCGCTTCGTCACCGAGATGCGGGACATGCCGAGCACCCCGCCCGCGCCGCCATCGACCGCTTCCTGCGGGACTTCGCGGACGACCTGCAGACCGACCCGGACACCAGGACCCGGGTCGAGCACCTGAAGTCCGAGGTCCTCGGCCGCGGCGAGGTCCAGGACCTGATCGCCTCCGCCTGGGCCGCGGTCCGCGCGATGATCGTCGCCGCCGCGGAGGACGAACACAGCGAACTCCGGCTCCGGGTACGGGCCGCACTGCTCTCCCTGGGCCGCCGACTGTCCGACGAGGAGCGGCTGCAGGCCAAGGTGGACGGCTGGCTGGAGGGCGCGGCGGTCTACGTCGTGACGACGTACCAGCACGAGATCACGTCCCTGATCACCGACACGGTGGCCGGCTGGGACGCCACCCACACATCCCGCAAGATCGAGGCCCACATCGGCCGCGACCTCCAATTCATCCGCATCAACGGCACGGTGGTGGGAGCGCTGGCGGGGCTGGCGATCTATACGGTGTCGCATGCGCTTGGGTGACTTCCCACGTACTTGGCCGTCCCGCCGCGGGGCTTGTTCGCCGTTGCGCGCTTTGCGGCGCCCCGTACGTACCCGTCTCTCTCGCCGCGGGTCGTCTCGCCGTTGCGCCTGGCGGCGGGCGTGGTGTTTTCGGGTGCGGTGCCGGCCCTCCAGACTTCGTCCTCCGGTCCAGCCCCTCCCGTGAGTGGGAGGTAAGAGCTGGTTGGGGGCGTGCGTTGTCTGTTGGCTGGGCGCGGGTGGGCATTACGTGCACCCCCACCGTCGTTTTCTTCCCCCTTCACGGGAGGGGACGGGCCGGAGGGGCCGGTTGTGTGGACGTAAAGCGTCAGCAGTCCACACAACCGGCCCCGGAGGTCCGTCACCGCACCACCACAACCCAGCCCGCCGCAGGCGCAACGGCGAGACGACCCGCGGCGCCGCAGACAGGTACGTGCGGGGCGCCGCAAAGCGCGCAACGGCGAGAAACCACCACGGCGGGACGGCCAAGTACGTGGGAGCGACAATGACTCCGTGAGACAGAGACCGCGCCGCCCCGCACTCCTGTGGCTGCTGATGCCCTACGTCCTTTTTCTCGCGGTGCTGCCGGCGGCGAACCGTGTGGCGCCGACCGTGCTGGGGCTGCCGTTCCTGTTCTTCTGGATGCTGGTGGCGACCCTCGCCACCCCGCTGGCCGTGTGGCTGGCGCGGCGCGGTGACCGGGCGCGGGGCCGGGGTGGTGAGGGCCTGTGAACGCGACCGTTTCCACCGCCCTGTTCGGCGGGTTCATGGTCGTCACCGTCGTACTCGGGCTGCTGGCCGTCCGGGGCCGGGGTTCCGGCGGCGGGCTCGCCGAGTGGTCCGTGGGCGGCCGCAGTCTCGGCACCGTCTTCATCTGGGTGCTGATGGCCGGCGAGAGCTACACCAGCTTCAGCTACCTCGGCGCGGCCGGCTGGGGCTACAACTTCGGTGCGCCGGTGCTCTATGTGGTGGCGTACATGTCCTGCGGCTACGCGCTCGGGTACGTCGTCGGGCCGATGCTGTGGGCCTACGCCCGCCGGCACGGTCTCGTCGGGATCACCGACATCGTCGCCCACCGCTACCGCCGTCCCTGGCTGGGCGCCGCGGTCGCGGTCCTGGCGACGGTGTGCCTGCTGCCGTACATCCAGCTGCAGATCACCGGCATGGGCGTGGTCGTCTCGACCATCTCGTACGGGACGATCAGCCTCAACTGGGCGTATTTCCTGGGGTTCGCGGTGACCTGCGGGTTCGTCGTGGTCAGCGGGCTGCGCGGCAGCGCCTGGGTGTCGGTGCTCAAGGACGTTCTCGTCATCGCCACTCTCGGCTTCCTCGTGGTGTACGTGCCGCTGCACTACTTCGGCGGTTACGGGGAGTTCCTGCACCGGGTCACCGCCGAGAAGGCGCAGTGGCTGACGTTCCCGGGGCACGCCTCGGGCGGGCTGGGGCAGGTCTGGTTCGTCACCACCACCGTCGTCAACTCCCTCACCGTCGTGATCTTCCCGACGACCGTGGCCGGCTACCTCGGTGCCCGCAACGCCGAGGCGCTGCGCCGCAACGCGATGTATCTGCCGTTCTACAACGTGCTGTTGTTCGTGCCGATGCTGCTGGGGCTGGCGGCGCTGTTCGTGGTGCCGGGGCTGACCGGCGCGGATTCCAATCTGGCGTTGTTCAAGCTGGTGGTGGACTCCCTTCCGGCCTGGGCCGTGGGCCTGATCGGGGTGGCCGCGGCGCTCTCCTCCATCGTGCCGATGGCCGTGTTCATGCTGGTCATCGGCACGATGTGGGGGAGGAGCGTGCTGGGCGCGGTACCGCGCCTGGCGACCCGGCAGAAGCTGTGGTCGCAGGTGGTCGTGGTGGCGGCCGGTGCGCTGGCCCTGGTGCTGACGTACACCGCCCCGAACACCCTGGTCCGGCTGTCGCTGATCTCGTACGAGGGCATGGCGCAGCTCGTGCCGATGTTGCTGCTGGGGCTGGTGTGGCGGCGGCTGACGTGGCTCGCCGCGGTGAGCGGCCTGGTGGCGGGGTTCGCTCTGGTCTGTGTCCTGGTCTTCGGGGGACACGACCCGGTGTGGGGGATGAATGCGGGGCTCGTCGGGCTCGCGGTGAATCTGGCGGTGGCGCTGGCGGTCACCTGGCTCGGGCCGCGGGAGGCGGACGACCGGCCGGACGCCGAGGTGCTGGCGGTGGACGACGAGTTCCCGGAGGGGGAGGCCGAACCGGTCAGGGCGTCGTCGTGAGCTTCTTGCCGTCCTTGGAGACCGCGAACCACAGGCCCATCTTGCCCTGGCCGTTGATGTCACCGGGCTGCTTGTCGCCGGTGAAGGTGTAGACGGGCCAGCAGTCGACGGCCAGCTGGCGGATGCCGTCGGGGCGGGTGACGGTGGAGATGAGCTTGGGGGCGATGCCCTTCAGCTTGGAGCGGTCGGCGGGCTTGGCGGGCTTCCAGGTGTCCAGGCAGGCGTCGTTGCAGCCGAACTTCATCGGCCAGGCGCTGTCCTTGTTGAAGCGGTAGAGGGTCATGCCGTTGCCGTCGACGAGGATCTGGCCGAGCTCGGGCTGGTTGAGCACCGAGACGTCCGTGGGCTCCTGGGCGACCGCCTTCTTGCCCTCGGCGGTCAGCGCGTTCCAGGTGCCGCCCACGCCCTGGCCCTTGGTGTCGCCGGCCTTGGTGTCCTTGACGTAGCGGTAGGCGGGCCAGCCGCCGATGGTCAGCTGTTTGGTGCCGTCGGCGCGGGTGACCGAGCCCAGTGCGCTCTTGGCGATGCCCGCGGGGGCCGAGGAGCCGTCGGCCGGCACCGGGGGCCAGGTGGTGGCGCAGGAGCCGGAGCAGTTGGACTTCGGCGGCTCGGCGGTGTCCTTGTCGAAGCGGTAGAGCGTCATGCCCTTGGAGTCGGTGACGACCGGGCCGAGCTTGGCGTCCTGGTGCAGTGCCAGCGTCCCGGCGCTGGGCCCGGTCGCCGCGGGCTTGCCGCTGTCCCCGCCCGCCTGCCCGCCGTAGCCGTCGCTGCCCTGTCCGGAGCCGGAGGAGCCGTAGCCGTAGGCGCTGGTGCCCTGGCCGGCGGGCTGGACGTTGTCGGTGGTGGTCGTTCCGGCGCTCTGGTTGTCGCTGCTGCCGCAGGCGGCGGTGAGCGCCAGGGTGGCGACCGCGGCGGCCGCGAGTCCCGCACGACGTCGAGTGATCATGGTGTCTCCAATGCCGTTGGGCGAAGTCGATGGGTGAGGTGGTGCGTTGCTTGCCGGTCGGTTGCCGTCGCCCGGGGATACGGCCTCGGGGGCGTCCGGCGTTCAAGCCGCGCGAAGTTTTTCTCCGTCGGCCAAAAACCGTGCTGGAACGGTCAGTTGCCGCCCTGGACGCGCAGGGCGAGGGCCGGGCAGCGGCGTACCGCGAGCTGTGCCCGGCGCCGCATCCGGGCCGGCAGCGGCATGTTGGCCCGCTCCGGGTAGCCGTCCGGACCGAGCTTGATGACGCCCGGCACGACGTCCGCGCACAGGCCGTGGCCGCGGCACAGCGTCCAGTCGACCAGCAGCCGTTCCTGCGGCGGGGCGGCGGGCTTGGCCGGGGCGGGCACCGGCGCGGGCAGCGCGGCGGGCGCCGGCCGGTGCCCGGTGACCGGCAGCGCTCCGGTCACCGGGCGGCCGCACCCGAACCCCCGCGCGTGGCGCTCGAACTCCTCGGGGAAGGCGGCGAGGGCCGAGGCCACGAACCGCGAGGTGCCGTCCGGGTGGCTGCATGCGCCGCGCTTCTCGACCGCCCGCATACGGCCCTGCACGGCTTCCAGGGCGGCCTCGCCGCCGCCCCGTACGGCCAGGTCGAGCTGGTCGGCGAGGGCCGGCAGGCCCAGGACGCACGGACCGCACTGCCCGGCGGACTCGGCGGCCATCCACTGCGCGACCCGTACCGTCTCCCCGGCCGGACAGGTGTCGTAGGGCAGCGGCAGCACCGCGCCCGCGCCCAGGACGGCGCCGCACTCGGCCAGCGAGTCCCGGGACAGCGTCACGGTGAGCGCGTCCGTGGGGGAGACGAACGTGCCGTGGTAGCCGCCGATCAGCACGCCCTGACCCTGGTCCATTCCGCACAGCGCCAGGACCCGGGCCAGCGGCACGCCGTAGGGGACCTCCACCACCCGGTTGCCGGCGACGGTCAGCAGCAGGGTGCCCGGCTCGGTGGGCAGGCCCGCGGTCCGGTAGCCGAGGGCGCCGAGCCGGGCCGCCACGGCGAGTTGGGCGTAGGTCTCGGTGTTCGACAGCAGCGTCGGCACCCCGTTCAGCCCGCGCTCGCTGGAGCGGATCTTGCGGCCGGAGGGCAGTCCGGGGCCGCCGCCCAGCCCGTTGGTCATCGCGCTGCCCTCGCCGGTGACGAACCGCTCGGTCAGCAGGGTGACCCGTAAGGCCGGCCGCACCGGGCCCCGTTCGGCGATCGCCCGCCGCACCGAGTCCTCCACGTCCGTGCGGGTCACCCCCAGGGCGACCTCCTGGGCGCCGAGCGCGTCGGCGGCCAGCAGCGCGCCGTCCAGCACCAGATGCGGGGCGTGCAGCAGCAGCGCGGTGTCCTTGAGGCAACTGGGCTCGCCCTCACTGCCGTTGACGACCACCGCGGCCTTGCCCTCGGCGCGCCGCATCCCGTCCAGCACCGCGGACACCTTGCGGGCGAACGGGAAGCCGGCGCCGCCGCGGCCGCGCAGGTCGATGTCCTCGGCGAGGGCCACCAGTTCCGGCGCGGTGAGCTGCGGCAGGCTGCCGTGCCGGGCCAGATGCGCCACCCGGTCCATGCGCGGCATCTCGTCGAGCCCGGCCAGCAGCCGCGGAGGGCCGAACGACGCCAGCGTCGGTACGGGCTCCGGCGCGGGCAGCGCCGGCAGCAGACGGGTGGGGGCGGGGGCGGTCATGGGAGTTCTCCTGAGTTGTTGCGGGCATCGCGCAGCCGCAGGGCCAGTCGTACGGCCACCGCGGCGAGACAGATGGCGTATCCGGCCAGCGCCCAGCCGGCCGCGGCACGGCCCGACTTCAGGCCGTGTACCAGCGCCAGCCCCCACGCCAGGTACGCGCTCATGTGCAGCGCCCGCCACCAGCGGGAGGCCGCGATGCCGGTGAACGCACCGCGCACCGCGCCGGTCACCGCGACGGCGACGAACACGTAGGCGGCGAGCGTCCCCAGGCCGATGAGCCCCGGGCGGGCGCCGTCGGTGAAGGGCACCGCGGCGGACACCCCTGTGGTGTGGCCCTCGGCGATCTTGACCCAGATGTGCAGGCCGAGGAAGCCGAGTCCGGCGACACCGGTGCCGCGGTGCACGGCCTGGGCGAGCAGCCGGTGGCCGGTCTGCAGCACCATGCGGTCGGTGGCCGCGAGGCCCCAGAGGACCGTCACCGACAGCGAGACCAGCGCGAGGACCCCCGCGCCGAAGTCCAGGAAGCGCATCAGGGTGTCCATCGCGCCGGAGTGCAGGGTGACGGCGATGAAGAGCAGCAGCGCGGCCGGAAGTGCCGGGCGCAGCAGGGCGGTCGGGGCGGGGCCGCCGGGCGTACGACGGCCCGGCGGCCCGGGTTCTTTCGGGGGCCGCCGGGCGCGCATGCGGTCCGGCGAGGGCCGGGCGCGGTGTGCGGCGCGGCGGCTCTGACGGGTCTGCAAACGCGGTGCGGACATCGGACCTCCCGGTGTCGGGGCACGGGTGCGGGACGCGAATTCCGGTGAAATTCCGTCGGCGGGGTATTTGCCCGAAGCTATTGCGGGGCTTTTGTGCGGGTGACCCCGGTAACACTAAACATTCCGTAACCGGGTGGATACACAGGGCCGTTAAACCGGATGTGCAAAAGCATCTACGAGCGCGTTCAGGCTTTCGTAAGGTTTATCGCGCTGTGACAAATTCCTGCAGCGGCGTCGCGATCGCGCCGGGGGACTCCGGATGATGCCCAGTCAGGCGCACGGGGGCGCCCTTCCCCAGTCCAACCCCCATCCCCGCCAGGATCGAGGTAGCTGATGTGTGATCTCCTGAACCGCATCTGGTCGCGACCCGAGGCGAGTGGACCCGGGTAGTGAGAAATGCACTCCCGGGCCTCGCCGAGGAGGTCGTCGCGGAGTTGCAACGCGGATTTCCCGCATTGGCGGCACTTCTCGGCGATACCCCTGTAGAAGAGGCCCAATGGGCCCTGGAACAGGCGCTGCTGACAGTTCTGGGTTACCAAAAAGAGTCGGAAAGTAAACGTCCGGCCCTGTCGTCGGTCGTTACGCCGATGCCGGTGGCCCGGGCCCGCCAGGATCTGTTCGAGGTGCTCGCCGGCCAACGAGAGACCCCCGAGGAGGGGGTGGGCGACCTGGCCCGCGCGGCCGGCTGGCCGGTCCCGGACACCCTCCAGGCCGTCGTCCTCGCCACGCCCGCCGAGGCGCCGCAACTCGCCGCCGCACTGGGCCACGCGCTCATCGGCACCGTCGACGGCTACACCTGTCTCTTCGTGCCCGACCCGGCCACCCAGACCCGGGCCCGGCTGGAGGCCGCCCTCAAGGGCCGCGCCGCCGCGGTCGGCCACGCCGTACCGGCGACCGACACCGCCTCCTCGCTCCGCTGGGCCCGCTACCTCCTCACGCTGGGTCCCGGCCGGGTCGGTCCGGAGGCCCGCCCCGCCTTCGTCGACGACCACCTCTCCGCCCTGCTCCTCCTCCAGGACGAGTCCCTCGCCGACGCCCTCACCTCCCGCTGGCTCGGCCCGCTGGAGGAGCTGACCCCCCGTCAGAGCGAACGCCTGGAAGTCACCCTGCTCGCCTGGCTGGAGGGCGGCGGCGCCCCGGAGGCGGCGAAACTCCTGCATGTCCACCCGCAGACGGTCCGTTACCGCCTCCGTCAGATCGAGAAGCTCTTCGGCCCGGTCCTCCGTGACCCGCGCACCCGCTTCGAACTCGAAATGGCCCTTCGCAGCCGCCGCCTGATGGCCCACGTCCGCTCCTACCGCGCCCGCGCCGGCCGCCGCGCCGCGCCGTCGCCTCCTCGATACGACCACTCGGCGTGGCCCGGGAGGCCCGGGTCAACGGGTTGTGAGCGCAAGGGTTGTGAGCGCAAGGGTTGTGAGCGGCACCGCCTGGTGCGTCCGCTGATCTGACGACGGCTGCCCGCCGTCGGGTGCGGCCCCGTCCCGGTATCCGGGGCGGGGCCGCCGTACTTGCCGGGGCGCGCCGACCACCCGGGATGCGTCGCCTCCGTCAGCCCCGCTCCTCCCCTCGAAGACCCGGTCCAGTTGGTGCCGGAGGACCGCGGTGGCCGCGTCGGGGGTGCGGTGGCCCACCAGGATGCTGGTGCCGAGGCCGGCGGCGAGGGCGAGGAGGGTGATCGCTTCGGTGCGGGCGTCGAGGCCGGGGCGGGTGAGGCCGGCGGCCTGCGCCTGGCGGAGCAGGTCGGTCAGGGCGTCCTCGGCGGCGCCGGGCCGCTGGAGGAACGGCTGGGCGGCGAGGGCCGGTTCGGTCACGGACAGCACCGCGTACGAGGTGTAGACGAGGTGGAAGGTGCGGCTCTCCTCGTCGGTGGGGAGGGACGCCAGGAGCAGGGATTCCGCGGTGGCGCGCGGGCCTGCGGGTGCGCCGGTGGAGCCGGCCCGGGCGGCGACGCGTTCGCCGAAGCGGGCGGCCAGGTGCTCCAGTCCGTGGAGCAACAGCTTCTCCTTGGTCTCGAAGTAGTACTGCACCAGCCGCAGGGAGACGCCGGCCTCCGCGGCCACGTCCCGCATGCCGACGGCGTGCAGACCGCGCCGCCCGGCGACCCGGACGAGGGCCTCGGCGATCTGGGTGCGGCGTTCTGCGTGGTCCACGCGCTTGGGCATGGGGTGTTGTCTCCGCTCGTGGGTTCCGTGACCGGGCGGGGGCCCGGGGATCGATTTTGATGATACCGCCGTATCAACAACGTGGTACGGTCGTATCACGAAAATCAGACACCCCCGGAGGTGACCGTGTCCCCGTCCACGACCCGTAGCCGGGCCGATGTCGGCCGCTATGTGAACGACACCCTGCGCGACCGCTACTTCGCGGCCTGTGATGCGGTCTACGCCCTCGGTGCGCCCCTCCGTGAAGAGTTCGACGTGGAGACCGGGTACGGCACCACGCACGTCTACCGGTACGGCCCGGCGGACCCCGCCGCGGCGCGGCGCACGCCCGTCGTCCTGGTGCACGGATCGGGCAGCTGCTCCGCGATGTGGTACCCGAACACCCCCGCGCTCAGCGCCGAGCGGACGGTCTACGCGATCGACACCCCGGGCGACGCGGGCCGCAGCGTGCACCGCGAACCCCTGCACCGGCCCGAGGACGCCGCGCGGTGGCTGGACGAGACGCTGGCCGCGATCGGTCTGGACCGGGTGCACCTGGTCGGATCCTCGTACGGCGGGTGGCTGGTCCTGAACCAGGCGCACCGCGCGCCCGGCCGGCTCGCCTCGGTCACGCCGCTGGACCCGGGCGGCCTGGAGAAGGTGGGGCTGCGCTTCTTCGTCTGGATCTTCATCAGCCTCTTCGCGACCTCGGCGCCGCGGGCGTTGCGTCCGATGCTGGCGAAGTGGCTGGAGCAGCCGGTCCTCATCGTGCCGGAACTGCGCACGATGATCCGGGCGGGCGTCCGTGCCTTCCGCATCCGCCGCCCGGCCCCGCTGCCGCTGTCCGAGGACGAACTCCGCACCATCCGCACCCCGTTGTATCTGGTGCTCGGCAAGCGGAGCCTGCTGCTGCACCCGAAGCGGCAGGTCGAGCGGGTGCCGCGGGTGATTCCCGGGGCCCGCGCCGAGATCGTCTCCGCGACCGGTCACGGGCCGCAGATCGATCACGCGGACCTGGTCAACGAGCGGATGCTGGCGTTCATGGACTCCGTGGACCGGGCGGACGACCAGCGGAACGTGCCGTCCGGCCGTGCGGGGTGAGTGATCCCACGCACCGATGACCGCGGTTCCGGCCCCGAGGGCGGCCGGCCCGCGTGCGAGGGCCCCGGGGCGGACAGCCGCCCCGGGGCCCTGGTGCATCAGGGGATCATTGGCACTTGCGGCCGCTGTTGATGCAGGAGACCGCCTTGTTCATCAAGTCGTCCGAGAGCACGTTGATGAAGTCGCCGTGGTCGGTGACGGGTTTGTGCAGCTGCTCGGGGAAGCTGTCGACGGCGAAGCTGGCGCCCTGCGGGACGTCGTAGGTGATCCGCTCGACCAGCTGCGGGATCGCCCGGAAGTTGTTGGGGCAGTTGCCGTTCTGGTCGGAGAACGCCACGTGGTCGCGGTGGTTGCCGCTGTCGATGTTCTGACCGTCCCAGCAGTTCTGGAACGCGAAGGTGCGGACGACCTGCGAGCCGTTGGGGCAGAGCGGGTACTTGTCCTTCAGCTGGCGGTCCTCGAAACCGGTGCAGGACCAGGAGGCGTTGGCGTTCTTCGTGCCGTTGGTGAACGCCTTCGCGTCGCCGGTGATGATGCGCAGGAAGCGGGGCATGGCCTGGACCTGGCCGGCCTGGCTGCCGCGGTAGGTGAGGGTCACCGTGGCCGGGGTCAGCACCGAGCCGACGTTGGCGTCCTGGGCGGCTCCCGGCTTCTGCTCGGCGTTCCCGTCGAGCTTGCGCAGCACCGGCCAGTAGTAGGTGGACTGGTCGCCGTTGGTGCAGGTGGTGTCGGAGGCGGCGAGGGAGTCGTTGCTG
The DNA here is from genome assembly GCF_026153355.1 of Streptomyces endophytica. Classification (GTDB taxonomy): domain Bacteria; phylum Actinomycetota; class Actinomycetes; order Streptomycetales; family Streptomycetaceae; genus Streptomyces; species Streptomyces endophytica. The sequence continues at coordinate 3,102,013 of NZ_CP110636.1, forward strand.
GAGAAGGCGTCGGTGGTCTTGTTGCCGACGTAGTCGTGGGTGTGGTGGGCGCCGTTGCTGACGCCCGGCGTGACGATGACGTTGTCGGGGTTGAAGTGGCCCTCCTCGTTGCGGCCGCACTCGGTGGTGAAGGTGCCGGTCGTGGCGTTGCCGCCCTGGGGCGCGGCGAACGGCGGGTTCCCGGCGTTCGGCTGGACGGCGGTGATGTCGACGAAGTCGTCGGGGGAGGGCCCGCCGGGCCGGCCCTGCTGGTCACCGTTCTGGCCCTGCTGCTGGCCGCCGTCCTGACCGGGTTGCTGGCTCTGCTGCTGGCCACCGTCCTGACCCGGCTGCTGGCTCTGCTGCTGGCCGCCGTCCTGGGGCTGCGGGGGCTGCTGGCCCTGGTACCAGCCGTCCTGGGTGGACTTCGTCGAGTCGTGGCCGCCGGTGCCCGCCCCCTCGTCGGCGGGCTTCATGGTGCAGCCGCTCATCTTCCACAGGTACGACGGCCGTTTGGCGTCCCGGGCGATCGCGGTGATCATCGTGTTGATGGTCCGCTGCCGCTGCTGCTTGAGCTGGGTGAGGACGGTGCTGCCGCTGCCCTCCATCATCCGGTGGTAGGCGTCGTGCACCTGCCGGTCGAGCGTGGCCAGGCCCTTGGAGACCTGGAGCTGGGCGCTGTGCGGGACCTGGCGGAGCCGTATCCCCACGTCCGGACAGGAGATCGTGCTGGCCAGGACGGTGTGCTGGTGGCCGGCTGCCGGCTCCGAGTCGGAGCCGCCGGCCAGCGCCGTGGTCGCGACCGCTGCGAGGCCGCCGCCGCCCAGCAGGAGCGCGGCCGCGGCGACCAGCATTCTGTTCGTCAGGCGGGAGCGTTTGTGGGACTGCTGCCGCTGCTGCCGTGGGCGGTGCCCTTGCCGTTGCGTCATGAGATCACTTCGCTTCGTCCGGTGTGAGGGGTGGGGTGGATGCGCCTTGCGGGGTCGGCCGGTCGGCGTGCGCCCCGGCTGCCGTCCGCCGCGGCCGGGCACGGCCCGCCGCTGGACGGCTCAGCTGCTGTGCAGGGTGTTGAAGTCGACCTTGCCGGTGTTCTCCAGGACCGTGATGTGGTCCAGCACGGTGGAGTTGGCCTTGTTCGCCAGGGAGCGCACCATCGTGTTCTGGGTCTGGTCGCGGACCATCGCGATCAGCCCGAAGACCTTGCCGTGCGACCGGCGCAGCAGCTCGGCGAAGAGGCCCGGGTACTCGGCGTCCGACGCGGAGTTCAACTGCCCGAGCCAGCCCTGCTGTTCGGCGGTGGGCTGGTTGGGCAGCGGGATGCCCAGCGCCCGCCCGGCCTCCACCGACCGCCGGTCCAACTCGGTGTGCCCGGCCACCAGGTGGTCGCCCGCGGTACGCACCGCCGCCGTCTTGCCGCGTTCCTGGGCCTGCCGGCCCGCGGGCATCTCCCACAGCCCGGCCAGCCTGACCTTGCGCACGAAGTCCCGGTCCATGGCGGTCAGCGGGCCGTAACGGGTGTTGACCGTCCCGCCGCCGTCATCGTCGTACGAGACCGTGTTCGTCGCCGCCGACGCGCTCTCCCCGAAGAGCTGTACGGGCAGCAGCAGCGCCGCGAGCGTGGCCACCAGCGCGGCGACCACCAGTCCCGTGGCGATGGACCGCCCGGATGCTGCGGAATTGCTGAGGATCGACCGCACGGAGCGCCTCCCGGTTCGTCCCTACGGGGAATGGACTGGAATGCCACCGGACGCTAGGCCGCGCACCGGGTCCGTGGTCGCGGGTTCTCACCCCTGGACAAATTACGGCCGGGCCCGCCGCGACACTGCTACGGTGCCGCGAGCGGGCCCGGCCGGGACGGTGCGCGGCGGGCAGGCGTGTGCCCGGCGTGCGGGCGGGGCGTCGCCCCGGGCCCACCGCCGGGGGCCGCGCCGGTCAGCGTGCGTACAGGCCCGCCGCCGCCCACCGGCGGCGTTCCTTGCGGGTCTCCGGCTCCTGGCGCTCGCCCTGCTTGTACAGGGCGTCGATCTCCGCCGCGTAGGCCCGGACGATCGCCGCCCGGCGCAGCTTCATCGACGGCGTCACCAGGCCGGACTGCTGGCTGAACTCGCCCGGCAGGATGCGGAAGGCGCGGATCGACTCGGCGCGGGACACCGAGGCGTTGGCGCGCGCCACGGCCCGCCGGACCTCCGCCTGCAACTGCTCCTCCGCCGACGGCCCCGAGGCCGCACCGCCGCCCGCACCGCCCTCCTCCGGCTCGCCGCGCAGCTTCCGCCACTGCGCCAGCGCCTCCGGATCGAGGGTGATCAGCGCCGTCACGTACGGCCGGTTGTCGCCGACGACCACGCACTGCGAGATCAGCGGATGGGCACACAGCCGCTGCTCCAGCCCCAGCGGGGCGACGCTCTTGCCGTTGCTGGTGATGATGATGTCCTTCTTGCGGCCGGTGATGACCAGATAGCCGTCGTCGTCCAGGTGCCCGAGGTCGCCGGTCGGCAGCCAGCCGTCGTACAGCCCGCTGGCGGGACCGGGGCCGCCGCCGGGACCGTGGCCGGCGCGGGGCGCGCGGCCGGTGCCGGGCGAGGGACCGTTGCCCGCGCCGCGCCGGTGCCGGCCGCCCGGTACGGCCCCGACACCGGCGGTTTGGGCGCCGACCCCGCCCACGTCGTCCTCCTCGTCGTCCAGATAGCCCGCGAACACCATTGGTCCGCGCACCCACACCTCGCCGTCCAGCGCCAGATGGATCGCGCTGCCGGGCAGCGGCAGGCCCACCGTCCCGAAGCGGACCCGGCCCGGCGGCTGGGCGGTGATCGCACCGCTGGTCTCCGTCAGGCCGTAGCCGTCGTAGACGGTGATGCCGATGCCCGCGAAGAGCAGTCCCAGCTCCCGCAGCAGGGGCGAACCGCCGGACACCGCGGTCCGCACCCGGCCGCCCAGCAGGTCCCGGATGCGGGAGTACACCAGCCGCTCGTAGAGCGCGTGCCGGGCCCGCAGGAACGGGTCGGGGCCGCGCCCGGTGCCGCGGGCCTCCGCGGCCTGCGCCTCCGCGTACCGCACCGCGACCGTCATCGCCGCGTCGAACGTCCGCCGCCGGCCCGCCCGTTCGGCGGCGAGCCGGGCGCGGGCGCAGATCTTCTCGAAGACGTGCGGCACCGCGAACAGGAACGTCGGCCGGAACGACGCCAGGGCGGGCAGCAGCTCCTCCGAGGACGGGTCGGGCTGATGGGCGAGCTTGACCCCGCCGCGCAGGCACGCGACCTGCACCACCAGCCCGTAGACGTGCGCGAACGGCAGGAACGCCAGCAGCGACGGGCGTTCGCCGGGCGGGGCCAGCAGCCCGCCCCAGCCCGCGTAGAGGGTGTCGCACTCGGCGGCGAGATTGGCATGCGTGATGACGCAGCCGCGCGGGCGCCCGGTGGTGCCCGAGGTGTGCACGATCGCCGCGGTCGAACCGGGCGCGACGGCGTGCCGCAGCCGGTGCACATGGGCCTCGGTCAGCCGGGTGCCCTCCTCCATCAGCCGCTGCACGCAGTCCAGGTCCAGCTGCCACAGCCGGCGCAGCCGGGACCGCGCGTCGCACGCCTCCGCCACGGTCATGGCGTGCGCCTCGTGCTCGACGACGATCGCCGTGACGTCCGCCCCGTTGAGGATGCAGCGCAACTGCTCGGCCGACGCGGTCGGGTAGACCGGCACCAGCTCCCCGCCGATCGCCCACAGCGCATAGCTGAACAGCGTCCACTCGTAACGGGTCCGGGACATCAGCGCGACCCGCGCGCCGGGCCGTATCCCGTCCGCCAACAGCCCCCTGGCCAGGGCCATCACCTCGTCGCGGAATTCCCCGGCGGTCACCTCCTGCCAGCCGTCCGGCGCCCGGTCGTCGCGCCGCGCCAGCTGGGCGAAGTCCGGCTGGTGTGCGGCGGTGTCGAAGACGGAGTCGGCGAGACCGCCGGTCCGCAGCGGAGCCGCCAGGGCCGGAACGCTGATGTCGCGCACAGCACCTCCTAGGTGTTCCCCTTGGTCCCCGGTCCCCCCTCCCGGTCCACCGCCGTCCCGACGGCAGGGAGGGCAAGTTACCCACAGGTGTCCCGGCTGCCCAGGTCTACGGCTACTCTTGAGCGGAAGACGACAAGTCCTGGTAAGCGGGTAGGCGGAAGGGGGCGCAGCATGTACCGCCTCGTCGATGCATGGCGTCTGTACACCTCCGCGATCCTCTTCCTCCTCGCCGGCCTCCTCCTCGCCCAGACGGGCCTGACGACGGCCCTGACCGCGGCCGCGACCACCGCCGCGCTGCTGCTGCTGTGCAGCGCCTTCCTGATCGCGTCCTGCGCGCAGCCGGTGCCACCGGGGCGGATCCGTACGGCGATCCGCGACCGTGAGCGGCGTACGGCGTTCCTGCCGCAACGCGACCCCGACGCGGCCGGCCGACCGCGCCCCCGAGCACCGGGCCGTTCCCTCCCGACGGCCGCGTAGACGCACGGGCACCGCCCGCATCCTGACGGAACTCCCGCATCCCGGGCTCCCGTTCGCCCTTCCCGCGTCCACGCGGCTCGTCACGCCGAAATCCTGTCTCCTGGCACGACGAGACCCGTGGAGGGCTCACCCATGTCCATGTTCGGCTTCCTCGGCGATGCGCTCGGGCGCGGCGCCGCAGTGCTCGATCCGCTCTTCGGCGGTGCGGCCGTGGCCGTCACCATCGTCCTGTGCACCCTCGCGGTACGCGCCGCGCTGCATCCGCTCGCCCGCGCCGCGGCCCGCGGCGAGAAGGCCCGCGCGGCCCTCGCCCCGCAACTCGCGGCACTCCAGCGCAAGCACAAGAACGATCCCGAGCGGCTGCAGAAGGCGATGGCCGACCTGTACGCCAGGACCGGCGCCTCGCCGCTGGCCGGCTGCCTGCCGATGCTGCTCCAACTGCCCGTGTTCTTCGTGATGTACCACCTCTTCTCCACCAGGGGCAGCGGTCTGCTCGACCACACGCTGCTGGGCGCACCGCTCGGCGGCCGCTGGAGCGAGGCCCTGGCGGACGGCGGCCCCTTCGGCCCGCAGGGCCTGGTCTACCTCGCGCTGTTCGTACTCGTCGCGGCGGTCGCCACCTGGAACTACCGGCGCGCCCGCGCCACCAGGGCCCAGGCCCCGGCCCCGGACCGCGCGCTGCCCGGCACGGCCTCGATGGCGAAGCTGATGCCGCTGCTGTCCTACGGCACGCTGATCACGGTGGCGGTGGTCCCGCTGGCCGCCGGCCTGTACATGGTGACGACCACGACCTGGACGGCCTGCGAACGGGCGCTGCTGCAACGCGACAAGGGGGACCGCCGGAGCACGCGGCAGAAGCAGCGGCAAGGTGACGCCCCGGCCGCGGAGGCAACGGACCCGGCCCTCGCGAAGCAGCCGGCGGACGCTCCCGCGGACAGCGCGCCGCCCGTCGCCACCCCCACCCCTCGGCGCGTACCGCAGCAGCGCGCGCCCAAGAGCCGGGCGGCCCGGCAGCGGGCGGCCCGGGCGAGGGCCAACGCGCAGGCGCGAACCCGGTCCGACGCACCGACGCGACGGCCCCTGGCAGCCGACGCACAAGCGAGGACCCGGGCCGGCTCGGGTGACGCCGAACAGATCATTACTACCGCTCAGTAACGGTCCAGTCCGTGAACGGGGTCTTGCAGACTGGACCCCGTTCTCGGAGGATCAACCAAATCGCTCGATGGCCGTCCCCCATCGGCCGGCCCGGAAGACCCCTTCCAGGGCCGACCCTTCGACCACGGGAGTTGAACCGATGAAGCTGCTGCGTGTCGGAACGGTGGGGGCGGAACGCCCGGCGCTGCTCGACGAGGAAGGGGTCCTGCGGGACCTGTCGGGACTGGTGCCGGACATCGACGGAACGCTGCTCGCGGACGACGGGAAACTCGCCCGGATCCGGGCCGCCGCGGCCGCCGGTGACCTGCCCGCGCTGGACGCCACCGGGCTGCGCACCGGTCCGCCGGTGGCCCGGATCGGCAAGATCGTGTGCATCGGGCTGAACTACCACGACCACGCCCGCGAGACCGGCGCCCCGACCCCCGAGGAGCCGATCATCTTCATGAAGGCCCCGGACACGGTCGTCGGGCCGGACGACACGGTGCTCGTCCCGCGCGGCAGCGTGAAGACCGACTGGGAGGTCGAGCTGGCGGTCGTGATCGGCCGTACCGCCCGCTACCTGGAGACCGACGAGCAGGCACTGGCGGCGGTGGCCGGTTACGCGGTGGCGCACGACGTCTCGGAGCGCGCCTTCCAGATCGAGCGCGGCGGCCAGTGGGACAAGGGCAAGAACTGCGAGACGTTCAACCCGCTGGGCCCGTGGCTGGTGACCGCCGACGAGGTACCCGACCCGCAGGCCCTCGGCATCCGGCTGTGGGTCAACGGCGACCTGAAGCAGGACGGCACGACCGCGGAGCAGATCTTCCCGGTGGCCGAAGTGGTCCGCTACGTCAGCCAGTTCATGACCCTCTATCCCGGCGACGTCATCAACACCGGCACCCCGGCCGGCGTCGCGATGGGCCGGCCCGAACCCAAGCCGTACCTGAGGCCGGGCGACGTCGTCGAGCTCGAAATCGACGGGCTCGGTCGCCAAAGGCAGCCGTTGAAGGCTGCCTAGCGGGCTGCCTCCCACGTACCTGGCCGTCCCGCCGCGGGTCGTCTCGCCGTTGCGCTTTGCGGCGCCCCGCACGTACCTGTCTGCGGCGCCGCGGAGCGTCTCGCCGTTGCGCCTGCGGCGGGCTGGGTTGTGGTGGGTGCGGTGACGGGCCTCCGGGGCCGGTTGTGTGGACTGCTGACGCTTTACGTCCACACAACCGGCCCCTCCGGCCCGTCCCCTCCCGTGAGGGGGAAGAAAACGACGGTGGGGGTGCACGTAATGCCCACGTGCGCGCAGGCAACAGACCAGGCCCGCCCCCAACCAGCTAAGAACTCCCACCTACGGGAGGGGCTGGACCGGAGGACGAAGTCTGGAGGGCCGGCACCGCACCCAAAACACAAACGCCCGCCGCCAGGCGCAACGGCGAACAACACCCGCGGCGCGACGGCTAGCTACGTGCGGGGCGCCGCAAAGCGCAACGGCGAGCGAGCCCCGCGGCGCCGCAGACGGGTACGTGGGGCATCAGCCAAGTGCAACGATTCCCTCCGCCGCCGAGCGTTTCGCGGCCTCCAGGACGCGGAGGGTGGCCGCGGCTTCGGTGGCGGTGACCGGGGGGTCGCCGCCTTCGCGGAGGGCGCGGGCGATCGCGGCGTAGTAGGCGGGGTAGTCGCCCGGGAGGGTGGGGACAGGGTCGCCGCCGCCCATCCGGGGGGAGGCGCCGGCGCCGAGGCGGCCCCAGCGGGCCTTCGGCTCCACGCCCCACTCCACGTCCTCGTCGCCGGGGCGCCGGCCCTCGCGGAGGGCGGCCTCCTGGGGGTCGAGGCCGTGCTTGGTGTAGCCCGCCTTGCTGCCCAGCACCCGGAAGCGGGGGCCCAGCAGGGCGGCGGTGGCGCTCACCCAGAGGTGCGAGCGGACGCCGTTGGCGTGGGTGAGGGCGAGGAAGGTGTCGTCGTCGGCCTCGGCGCCGGGGCGGCGGACGTCGGACTCGGCGTAGACGGAGACGACCGGGCCGAAGAGGGTCAGCGCCTGGTCTACGAGGTGGCTGCCGAGGTCGTAGAGGAGGCCGCCGATCTCGGCGGGGTCGCCGGACTCGCGCCAGCCGCCCTTGGGGGTCGGGCGCCAGCGCTCGAAGCGGGACTCGAAGCGCTGCACCTCGCCGAGGGCACCCTCCTCGACGAGCTTGCGGACGGTGCGGAAGTCGTTGTCCCAGCGGCGGTTCTGGAAGACGGAGAGCAGCAGGCCGCGGTCGGCGGCGAGTGCGGCGAGCTTGTCGGCCTCCGCGGCCGTGGCGGCCAGCGGCTTGTCGACGACCACCGGCAGACCGGCCTCCAACGCCGCGGTGGCGAGCGGCACATGGGTCTTGTTGGGCGACGCCACCACGATCAGGTCCAGCTCGGCGGCGCGGTCGAGGACCGCCTCGGCGGTGGCGACCGTCCGCACCTGCGGATGCTCGGCGCGGGCCTGCGCCTGCCGCTCCGGACTGCTGGTGGAGACGGTATCGAGCAGCAGCCCGTCGGTGGCCGCGATCAGCGGGGCGTGGAAGACGGAGCCGGCCAGGCCGTAGCCGAGCAGGCCGACCCGCAGGGGTGCGCCGGGGGAGCCGCCGTTCCGCTGCGGTGCGCCGATCGGGCTCTTCTCGCTCGTCTCACTCATGTCCACCACTTAAGCAACGCTGTTGCTTAAGTGCAAGCCTTGACGGACAATGGGGGCGTGACCAGCACCGATTTCCCTTCTTTCGGCGGCGTCGCCGGTTCGGTGGGCGCCAACCTCCTCGCCCTGCGCGGGCACAACACCGCGCTGGTGCTGGGCCTGCTGCGCGCGGCCGGGGAAGCGGGGGTCAGCCGGCTGGAGCTCGCCGCGCAGACCGGGCTGACCCGCAGGCGGTCAGCAAGATCACCGCGCGGCTGCGTACCGAGGGCCTGGCCGCCGAGGCCGGCCGCCGCGCCTCGACGGGCGGCAAACCCGCCACCGCCCTGCGGCTGGTCCCCGGCGCCCGGCATGCCGTCGGGCTGCATCTGGACCGCGACGAGCTCACCGCCGTCCGCGTCGACCTCGCCGGCCGCGCGGTCGCCGTCCGGCATGCCCCGCTCGCCCTGGCCGCGGGCGCGGAGCAGGTGCTCGGCACCGTCGAACGGGAGGTCGCGGCGCTGCTCGCCGAGGCCGCGGGGCCGCCGGTCCTGGGCGTGGGCGTGGCCTGCCCGGGCCCGCTGGACCACACCTCAGGGGTGCTGCACCGCGTCACCGGTGCCCCCGAGTGGGACGGCTTCCCGCTGCGGGACGTCCTCGCCGCGCGGTTCGGCCTGCCCGCCGTGCTCGACAAGGACACCAATGCCGCGGCGCTCGGGCTCGCGCAGGGCATGCCCGCGGGCGCGGGCTCCTTCGGCTATCTGCATCTGGGCACCGGCCTCGGTGCCGGGCTCGTCCTGGGCGGCAGCCTCTACCGCGGCCCGCGCACCGGCGCCGGCGAATTCGGCCACCAGATCGTCCAGTTGGACGGTCCGCGCTGTAGTTGCGGACAGCGGGGCTGCATAGAGGCGCTGTGCCTGGCGGCGGTGGCCCGCGGTGATCTCCCGGGCGCCGCGCGGGCGCTGGGCGTGGGCGCGGCCAATCTCGTCGAACTCCTCGACATCGACCGGGTCCTGCTCGGTGGGCGCACCGTCCTCGACCACGCCGAGGAATTCCTCGGCGGGGTGTCCCGGGCGCTGGCCGCCCAGGCCCGCACCCGCGGCGGCCCCGGCGCCCGGACCGCGGTGTCCGTCGCGCTCGCCCCCGGCGCCGCCCGCACGGTCGCCGACGGCGCGGCGGAGCTGGTCCTCGCCCCGCTCTTCGGCGGCCACCGGCCCGTACGGCGGGCCGGGCAGGGGGACTGACGGGCCGGCGGGCGCGGGCGCCGCGTTCCCCGTGGCGCGTGCCCCGCCCCTACGGCGTGTGGCAGACCGCCTCGATGTTGTGGCCGTCGGGATCGCGGACGAAGGCCCCGTAGTACGCCTCGTGGTACTCCGGCCACACCCGCGGCGCGTGCAGCGACTCCGCGCCGGCCGCGACCGCCGCGGCGTGGAAGGCGTCGACCGCCGCCCGGTCCGGCGCGCTGAACGCCAGATGGAGTTCGCGGCCCGGGCCCTCGTCCGTGGCCGGGACGAGCCAGAGCGTGTGGCCCGTCGTGCCGAAGCAGAGGAACTCCCCGAACTCCTTCGTCCGTACGCCGCCGAGCGGGGCGAGCACCCGGTCGTAGAAGGCGGCGCTGGCCGCCACGTCCGTCACCTGGACCGCGATGTGATCGAGCATGCGTCCAGCGTGCCACCGGCCGCGCCCGGCTGTCGCCCGGATATCCGCGGCCCGGTCCCCGGCCGGCCCGCCCCCGGGTGCGAGGATCACCGCGTGGAGTTCATGTACGGCCAGGATCCTGGCGCGCCCGTCCGGTCCGGCGTCCCCGAGCACGGGCGCATCCCCAAGTACTACGCGGCCAAGGTCGAGATCGCCGCGCTGCTCGCGGAGTTGGGCGAGGGCGAGGTGCTGCCCACCGAGCGCGAACTGGCGGCGCGGTTCGAGGTCTCGCGGGAGACGCTGCGGCAGGCCCTGCGCGAGCTCGTGCTGGAGGGGCGGCTGCGGCGGGCGGGGCGCGGCACGGTCGTCGCCGGACCCAAGCTGGAGCAGCCGCTGGCCCTCGCCAGCTACACGGAGGGCGTACGCGGCCAGGGCCGCCGCCCCGGCCGGCACCTCGTCGGCCTGGACCGCTTCCCCTGCCCGCCGGCGCTCGCCGCCGACCTGGGCCTCGAAGCGGGGGATCCGGTATGGCACATGGAGCGGGTGCTGCTCGCCGACGACGAACGGGTCGGGCTGGAGAGCACGTACGTCGCCCTCGCCCGGGTCCCGGACCTGGCTGCCGACTTCGAGCCGGACTCGTCCTTCTACGCCTACCTCCGCGAGCGGCTCGGCATCGCCTTCGGGGACGCGGACGAGCGGCTGGAGACCGTACTGGCCACGCCCCGCGAGGCGTTGCTGATCGGTACGCCGGGGGCGCTGCCGATGCTGCTGATCCACCGGCTGTCCCGTGACACCGGGGGCCGGCCGCTGGAGCGGGTGCGCTCGCTCTACCGGGGCGACCGGTTCTCCTTCACCACCCACCTGGGGACGCCCGCCGGGCGGAGCTGAGCCGGCGTCGGCCCGTACGGGACGAAGGCCCTCGGTATCACGAGAAGATAACGGGTCTAGGCCAAGCGTGATGCCCTGTTCACTGTTCCGACGCCGGACCGCCCTTCGCGGGACATCCGCCGCCAGGACCGTCTGGGCCATGCGAGTCATAGTCGTCGGAGCCGGCGTGCTGGGAACCCTGCACGCCTGGCACGCCATCGAACGGGGCCACGAGGTCCTCCACCTGGAACGGGAGGCCGAGGCCCGCGGCGCCTCGGTCCGCAACTTCGGACAGATCTGGATCAGCGGCCGGGCCGGCGGCGAGGAGCTGGCGACCGCACTGCGCGCCCGCGAGCTGTGGGAGGGCATCGGCGCCCGCGTCCCGGCACTCGGCTTCCGGGCCATCGGCTCGCTGACGGTCGTCAGGAACGACGCCGAGCGGGCCGTCGCCGAGGCCGCCACCCGCCGCCCGGACGCCGCCGCCCGCGGCTACCGGCTGCTGGACGCCGCGGATGCGCGGGCCCTCAACCCGGCCCTGCGCGGGGAGTTCACCGGCGCGCTGTGGTGCGAGCGGGACGCGGCCGTCGAACCCCGGGTCGCCCAGCGGGCACTGAAGGAGGAACTGCTGGCGTCCGGCCGGTACACCTACCTCGGCGGCCGGGAGGTCCGCGCAGTGGCCGGCGAACGCGCCGTCCGCGACGACCACGGCGACACCCACCACGGCGACGCGGTCGTGCTGTGCACCGGCGCCTGGCTCGGCGGTCTGGTCCGCGAGCTCGCCCCCGACCTGCCGGTGCGCCGGGTGCGGCTCCAGATGATGCAGACCGATCCGCTCGGCGAGCCGCTGACCACCTCCGTCGCCGACGCCGACAGCTTCCGCTACTACCCGGCCTACCGCGGCGACGCCCTGGACGCGCTCAACGCCGGCCAGGCGCAGGCCCCGACCGCCGCCGCGCACAAGATGCAGTTGCTGATGGTCCAGCGCGCCGACGGCGGACTGACCATCGGCGACACCCACGAGTACGCGACGCCGTTCGCCTTCGACACCGTCGAGGAGCCCTACGAGCACCTCACCGGCGTCGTCGAGGCGCTCCTGGGCCGCCCGCTGCCCCGCATCCGCCACCGCTGGGCCGGGGTCTACGCCCAGTGCACCGACCCCGCCCGGGTCGTCCACCGCCAGCAGGTCCGGGACGGCGTCTGGCTGGTGACCGGGCCCGGCGGCCGCGGCATGACCTGCTCCCCGGCGATCGCCGAGCGGACCGCCGACGACCTGGGATGGTGAGCCCGTTGACGCAGCACCCACCCGAGAACAGCAGGCCCGGGAACAGCACACCCGGGCACAGCACGCCTGAGCACGGCATCCAGCTGGTCGTCCTCGACATGGCCGGCACCACCGTCGCCGACGGCGGCCTGGTCGAGCGGGCCTTCGACGCCGCCGCCCGGCACCTCGGCGTCGAGCCGGGCAGCCCCGACCACGCCGCGAAACTCGCCTACGTACGGGCCACCATGGGCGAGTCGAAGATCTCCGTCTTCCGCCACCTCTTCGGCGACGAGACCGCGGCCCGGCGCGCCAACACCGCCTTCGAGACGGCCTACGGCGCACTCGTCGACGACGGCCGGATCGCGCCCGTCCCCGGCGCCCGCGAGGCCATCGAGGCGCTCCGGGACGCCGGCCGCACCGTCGTGCTCACCACCGGCTTCGCCCGGGTCACCCAGGACGCCATCCTCGCCGCCCTCGGCTGGCAGGACCTCGTCCCGCTCACCCTCTGCCCGGCCGACGCCGGCGGCCGCGGCCGCCCGTACCCCGACATGGTCCTCACGGCCCTGCTGCGCACCCGCGCCACCGACTCCGTCCACCGGATCGCGGTGGCCGGCGACACCTCGTACGACATGCTCTCCGGGCTGCGGGCCGGCGCCCCCGTCGTCGCCGGGGTCCTCACCGGCGCGCACGACCGGGCGCAACTGGAGGCCGCCGGCGCCACCCACGTCCTCGGCTCGGTCGCCGAACTGCCCGCGCTGCTGGGAGTGGTGTGAGATGCCCGCCCCGACCACCCCCGCCACCCCGGCGTCCGCCCCGCCCACCGACCGCCCCGCGGCACCGGACCGGCCCGCCTCCGGCATCCGCTTCGACCACGTCACCGTCACCTACGGCACACACGGCGGGCAGACCGTCCTGGACTCCTTCGACCTGACCGTCGAACCCGGCGAGGTGATGGCCCTGCTCGGCCCGTCCGGCTCCGGCAAGACCACCGCCCTGCGCACGGTCGCCGGCTTCGTCCGCCCCGCCTCCGGCCGCGTCCTGATCGGCGGCCGGGACGTCACCGGACTCCCGCCGTACCGGCGCGGCATCGGCATGGTCGTCCAGCAGTACGCGCTCTTCCCCCACATGAAGGTCGCCGAGAACGTCGCCTTCGGCCTCAAGGCACAGAAGACGCCGCGCGCCGAGATCCCCGGCCGGGTCGCCGAGGCCCTGGAGATGACCGGGATGGCCGCCTACGCCGGCCGGCACCCCCGCGAACTGTCCGGCGGGCAGCAGCAGCGGGTCGCCCTCGCCCGGGCCCTGGCCATCCGCCCCGGCGTGCTGCTCCTGGACGAACCGCTGTCCGCGCTCGACGCCCGGCTCCGCTCCGGCATGCTCGCCGAACTCGCCCGCCTGCACCGCGAGTTGCCCGACATCACCATGCTCTACGTCACCCACGACCAGGTCGAGGCACTCACCCTGGCCGACCGGATCGCCGTCCTGGACCGGGCCCGGCTGCGCGACTGCGGCACCCCGCAGGAGCTCTACCGGCGGCCGCGCACCGAGTTCACCGCCTCCTTCGTGGGCACCGCGAACCTGCTGCCGGTGACCGTGCGCGGGCCCGGCGACGTCGACCTCGCGGGCCGGCCGCTGACCGTGCCGGTGCCGGACGGGCTGGCCGACGGCGCCCGCGCCACGCTCTGCGTCCGCCCGCACCTCGTCGGCCTCGGCGCCGCCCCCGGCGACGGCAACACCCTGCACGGGAAGACCACCGAAGTGCAGTGGCGGGGCGCCACCCACCGCCTGTACGTGTCCGTCGACGGCCACCGCGTCATGGCCGACGTCACCGAACTCCGCACCACACCACCGCTGGGCGAGCAGGTCGCGCTGCACTTCGCGCCCGAGGACGCGGTGCTGATCCCGGCCGGGCTCACCGAGGACGGTGCCCGCGATGACCGATGAGCCGTCCTCGGGAGCCCGGTCCACGGCGGCCCTGTGGGCCCTCCCGCCGCTCGCCGCGCTCGGCCTGGTCTTCCTCTACCCGCTCGCCCTGGTGGCCTGGCAGTCCGTCAGCCCCGAGGACGGCGGCCACTCCCTCACCCCGTACGCCGAGGTCTTCGCCGAGACGTCGTTCGGCACCGCGCTCACCCACACCGTGCTGATCGCGGCCGGCGCCACCGCCGGCGCCCTCCTCCTCGGCCTCGCGCTCTCCCTCGTGATCGCCTTCGTCCCGTTCCCCGGCGGCCGGGCCCTGGCCCGCTTCATCGAACTCTTCCTCGCCTTCCCCTCCTTCCTCATCACCCTCGCCCTGCTCTTCCTCTACGGCACCGTCGGCATCGCCAACGGCGTCTGGACCGACCTGACCGGCGCCTCCCACGGACCCCTGGACTTCCTGCACACCCCCTGGGGCGTCCTGCTGGCCGAGGTCACCTACTTCACCCCGTTCGTGATGCGGCCGCTGCTCGCCGCCTTCTCCCAGGTGGACACCGGGCAGCTGGAGGCCGCCGCCTCCCTGGGCGCCCGGCCGTGGCGGATCGTACGCACGGTGATCCTCCCGGAGGCGCGGCCCGCGCTCGCGGCGGGCGGCGCGCTGGTCCTCGTGCTGTGCCTCAACGAATTCGGCATCGTGCTCTTCACCGGAGCCAAGGACGTGGTCACCCTCCCCGTCCTCGTCTACAGCAAGGCCCTCCTCGACGGCGACTACACCGGCGCCTGCGTCGTCGCCGTCGTCAACATCGCCCTGTCCGTCGCGCTCTACGCCCTCTACCGGGCGGTGATGCCGCGCACCACGCGCACCACACACACCACGCGCGCCGCGCACACCACACACACCACGCCCACCACGACCGCCAGTTCTGCCGGTCGCGCCGCCGGAACCCGCACCGCCGGAGCCCGTAGTGGCGGCCCTGCCGCTCCCCGCACAGGAGGTGTGCCGCACCGTGCTGGTGTCCAGTAAGCCCGCCCGCCGGGTCCTCCACGTCCTCTTCCTCGCCCTGTTCCTGCCGCTCTTCGCACTGCCCCTGCTGGTGATCGTCGCCGCGTCCTTCGCCACCAACTGGAGCGGCGCCCTGCCGTCCGGCGCGACCCTCGCCCACTACCGCGACCTGGCCCGGGGCGACGCCCTCACCGCCCTGCTCACCAGCCTCGGCACCGCCCTCGCCGCGAGCCTGGCCGCGCTCGCCGCCGGCACCTGGGCCGCGCTGGCCGCCCAGCGGCTCGGGCGGCGCGCCCGCCGCGTCCTCGACGGCCTCTTCCTGCTGCCGCTGGCCGTCCCGTCCGTGGTGGTGGGCCTCGCCCTGCTCGTCGCGTTCTCCCGGCCGCCGCTGCTGCTCAACGGCACCCCGCAGATCGTGATCCTCGCCCACACGGTGCTCGTCACCGCCTTCGCCCACCAGTCCGTGACCGCCGCACTGGCCCGCCTCGACCCGGCGTACGAGCAGAGCGCGGCCGGCCTCGGCGCCCGCCCCGCGTACGTGCTGTGGCGGGTCACACTCCCCCTGCTGCTGCCGTCCCTCACCGCCGCCGCCGGCCTCTGCTTCGCCCTGTCCATGGGCGAGTTGAGCGCCACGATGATGCTCTACCCACCGGACTGGCTGCCGCTCCCGGTGCAGATCTTCGCCGCCACCGACCGCGGCGCCCTCTTCTCCGGCGCCGCCCTGGCCGTGGCCCTCATGGCCACCACCCTCCTCGTCCTCCTCGCCGTCTCCCGCCTCCGCACCAGGGCCGGCTACCGCTGACCACCCCAAGTCCCTTGCACCACTGAGGAGTTCCCCGCCATGCCCGCTGCCGCTTCCCGCCCCGTGGCCCCCCGTCCGTTCGCTCCCCGTCCGTTCGCGCCCCGTCACCGCCCGTTCGCTCCCCGTCTCCCGCTCACCCCGCTCGCCGCCGGCTGCGGCGTCCTCCTCCTCGGCGTCTCGCTCACCGCCTGCGGCGGCGCCTCGGCCGACCCCGACGCCAAGGAGATCACCGTCTACAGCGCCGACGGCCTCAAGAGCGAGCAGGGGGACGGCTTCTACGACAAGGTCTTCGCGGACTTCCGCAAGAAGACCGGTATCAAGGTCAACTACGTCGAACTCGGCTCCGGCGTCGCCGTCCAGCGCCTGGCCCGCGAACGCGCCAACACCAAGGCGGACGTCGTCGTCACCCTCCCGCCGTTCATCCAGCAGGCCGACGGCAAGGGACTGCTGGACACCTACCGCCCCAAGGGATCCGACCAGGTCACCGCGGCCGACAAGGACCCGGCCGGCCGGTGGACCTCCGTCGTCAACAACTACTTCTGCTTCATCTACAACAAGAAGCAGCTCAAGCAGCCCCCCGCCACCTGGCAGGACCTGACGAAGCCGGCGTTCCGGAACCGCCTCCAGTACTCCACCCCGGGCGTCGCCGGCGACGGCACCGCCGTCCTCATCAAGGCGCTGCACGACTTCGGCGGCCAGGGCCCGGCCATGAAGTTCCTCGGCAGGCTCCAGGCCAACAACGTCGGCCCGTCCTCCTCCACCGGCCAGCTCGCCCCCAAGACGGACAAGGGTGAACTCCTGGTCGCCAACGGGGACGTCCAGATGAACTACGCCAACATGAAGTCGATGCCGGACCAGGGCATCTTCTTCCCCGCGGCGAAGCCCGGCGCCCGGCCCACCACCTTCGCGCTCCCGTACGCCGCCGGCCTGGTCAAGAACGCCCCGCACACCGCCAACGCCAAGAAGTTCCTCGACTACCTGCTCTCGCCCGGGGTCCAGCAGGAGGTCTCCGCGGTCGGCGGCGGCTTCACCGCCCGCAAGGACATCAAGCCCACCGACGCCCACGCCAAGGCCCTCGCCGCCCTCATGAAGGACGTCGAGGTCTTCCAGCCCGACTGGAAGGACATCGACAAGAACCTGGACGCGTACGTGGACGCCTGGAAGACGGCAACCGGAAGCTGAATCCGGGGGCGGGGTGGGATGGGGCAGGCCGGGTCGGGGTGGGTCGGGCCGGGGCCGGGCGGGACGGGGGGCGAGCCCCCCCGCGCGGCGGCGGGCCCGCGTCCCGGCTCAGACCAGGTCGACGAGGTCCGCGATGGAGTCCACCACGTTGGTCGGACGGTACGGGTAGCGATCGATGTCGTTACGGCTCGTCAGGCCCGTCAGCACCAGGAAGGTCTCCATCCCGGCCTCCAGCCCCGCCAGCACATCGGTGTCCATACGGTCGCCGATCATGGCGGAGGTCTCGGAGTGGGCACCGATGGTGTTCAACGCGCTGCGCATCATCAGCGGGTTGGGCTTCCCGACGAAGTACGGCTCCTTGCCCGTCGCCTTGGTGATCAGCGCCGCCACCGATCCGGTCGCCGGCAGGGCACCCGCGGGGGACGGGCCGGTGTTGTCGGGATTCGTGGCGATGAACCGGGCACCGTCATTGATCAGCCGGATCGCCTTGGTCAGAGCCTCGAACGAATACGTCCGCGTCTCGCCCAGGATCACGAAATCCGGGTTCAGGTCCGTCATCACGTAACCGGCGTCGTGCAGCGCGGTGGTCAGCCCCGCCTCGCCGATGACGTACGCCGTACCGCCCGGGTGCTGGTTGTCCAGGAACGTGGCGGTCGCCAGAGCGGAAGTCCAGATGTTCTCGGCCGGCACTTCGAGCCCGATCCGGTTCAGCCGGGCGTGCAGATCGCGCGCGGTATAGATGGAATTGTTGGTGAGCACCAGGAAGGGCCGGCCGGAATCGCGCAGCTTCTTGATGAAGCGATCGGCACCGGGCACGGGGACGCCTTCGTGCATCAGGACGCCGTCCATGTCGGTGAGCCAGGATTCGATGGGCTTGCGCTCGGTCATGGTCCTACCGTACGAGCAGCTCCGGCCGGTGCGCCATCACGGGGACAGGACCGGGAGAAGGCGGGGAGAGGGCGGGAAGAGGGCGGGGAGAAGACCGGGAGGGCGCCGGGGAAGGGCCGGCGGAGGTCGGCGGAGGGTCGGTAGGAGGCCGGCGGGCGGCTGGTGGGGGCGCTGCGGCTGGCCCTGGGGGGCGGTCGAACGGATCCCGTACGGGTCGCGAACCCGCACCGCGCCCGCCCCTGGTCACCCACCGGCGCACACGCCACGACCTGCCCCGCATCGGGCGACCCGGGAGGAGGACCCGTCAGGAAGTGACCCGCCAGGAGACGGCCGCCAGTGGACGACCCGCCAAGGGGTGACCCGCCACTCGAACGGCGCAGCTTCGGGCCGCACCGGATGCGGGCGGGCCCGTGGGGGCGGACCTTCAAAGGCATCGGAGGTTCACCATGGGCTCACCGCAACTCGCTCTCTGCGCCGCGGTCGCGGCCGCGGCGGTGACGATGGCGCCGGCGTACGCGTCAGACCCGTACGGCGCCCGGACCGACACGGTCTCCGTCACCCGCCCGCCGGCCGCACACGGCGGCGCGCACCCCGCGCCCGCCCGGCTCGCGGCCGCCGTGTCCGGGCCGGTACCGCTCCACCCGGCCCTGCACCCCGCCCCGCGCCGCGAGCTGAGCAGCACCTCGGCCGTCGGCCTGGTACTGGCCGGCGGCGCGATCCTGGTCATCGCGGGGCAGCTGCTGCGGCTCCGGCTGCGTCTGCGCCGCGAACGGCAGGGCGAGGCGGATGAAGGCTGAGGAGGAGAGACCTCAAGCAGACGAGGGACCCCACGCCACCAGTCATGGCCGTCCCGGACAGCTGCTGGCCGGAGTGGCCTGGGCGGTTCTGCTGCTGGGACTGTGGCTGTGGGGTCGCGACCTGGCCGACGGGGTGGCCGCCCCGCTCACCACGACCGGCGATGTCGCCGCCGTCGGCCGCCCGTTGGGCCGCCAGGCACCCCCGCACGCCCACGCCCATGCCCACGCCCCGGTCCCGGACCCCGCCGCCGTACGACCGAGCCGGTTGCGCATCGGCGCACCGGTGATGTCCGACGTGGCGATCCGGTGGTACGCCCGGGGGCCGCAACCGGGCGAGGCGGGCACGGCGCTGCTCAACCTGCGGGGCGGTAGTGGCGGCGGGAACTACGTGATCGGCGGCCGGGATGACGCGACCGGCGGCCGGGAGGAACTGACCGATGGCCAGGAGGAACTGACCGATGGCCGGGAGGGGCTGACCGGTGGCCGGGAGGGGCTGACCGGGGCCCGCCGTCCGTCGCTCAGCGGTCTCGCGCCGGGGCAGTGGGTCGACGTCGTGCGTTCCGACGGGAGTACGCTCCGGTTCACCGTCGAGGACGTCCAGCTCCACGACCGGGCCCACTTCGACGCCCGTACGGCCCACGCCGCCCACGACCCCGGCCGCTCCGAACTCCGGCTGACCGGAGAGGCCCCCGACGGCAGGAACGTGGTGGTGGTCTCGGCCTACCTGACCGGCTATCAGCCCGCCGGCGCGCTCCGCCACTGACGCGCTACGCCACTGCCTACGCCGTGCCTACGCCCGGCCGCGGTAGGGGCCTGTGGACAGGTTGTCCACAGGCTCACTGCGGCGCGGTTGCGGTGTGCCACGATGACTCCGTCCGGCAGTCGTTTGCCGGTCTTGTACCGGTCTCGCGCCGGCATTTCCAACCGTTCCCACTATTTCAACTATCCCAACTGTCCCAACCGTTCTGTCAGTTCCCTGTGTTCCGTGCTCCGAGGGGGGAGTGGAAGTGAGGTACGGCAAACTGCGGCGGTCCGCCGTGAAAGGGGTGGCGCCGCTGGCGGCGGTGATGCTGCTGCTCACGGGCTGCTCGTCGTCCGGAAGTGCCGGCGGCGACAGCGGCGGCGGCGACGCCTCCGTGTCCGGCAGGCCCGGTCAGCGCCCCCGGTCCGTGACGCCCTACTGGGTCAACCCGGACAGTACGGCCGCCCGCCAGGTGTCCGCGTACGGCAAGGAAGGCAAGACCGGCGAGGCCCGGCTGGTCGACCGGATCGCCCGGCAGCCGGTCGCCGAATGGATAGGCGTCGACAACCCGCAGGGCCAGGCCCGCGGCTTCACCGAGGCGGCCGACCGGGCCGGCCGTGAGGCGCTGCTGGTCCTCTACAACATCCCGCACCGCGACTGCGGCCGCTACTCCCGCGGTGGCGCCGCCGACGGCAACGCGTACCGCGCCTGGCTGGACGGCGTCCTCAAGGGCATCGGCGATCGCGCCACCACGGTCGTCCTGGAGCCGGATGCGCTGCCGCACCTCGCGGACGGATGCACCCCTGCGCAGTTCCAGGAGGAGCGCTACGCCCTGCTGACGGAGGCGGTCGGCAAGCTCAAGGCACTGCCGCACACCACGGTTTATCTGGACGCCGGCAATCCGCACTGGATCAAGGATCCGGCCCGGATGGCCGAGCCCCTCAAGCGGGCCGGTATCGACCGCGCCGACGGCTTCGCGCTGAACGTCTCCAACTACCAGACCACGAAGGAGAACACCGCATACGGCACACGCCTCTCCGCTCTCGTCGGCGGCAAGCACTTCGTCATCGACACCAGCCGCAACGGCAACGGCCCGGCCCCGGGCGGCGACGACCGGGAGAGCTGGTGCAACCCACCCGGCCGCGCCCTGGGCACTCCACCCACCACCCGGACCGGCGACCCCCTGATATCCGGCTACCTCTGGATCAAGCGCCCCGGGGAGTCGGACGGCACCTGCAAGGGCGGCCCGAAGGCGGGCGACTGGTGGCCGGGCTACGCCCTCGAACTGGCCCGCAACGCCCGCTGACACCGTCGCCGGGCCGAGCCGGGGACCGCGCGAACGAGGCCTGCCGGCCGGGACCGCGGCGCAGCCGCCTCCGACCCGGTCCAGCCGCCTCCGACCCGGTCCAGCTGCCTCCGGCCGGTCTCAACTCCACCCGGCCGGTATCAAATCCACCCGACCGGGCCCAACTCCGCCCGGCCCCGCCTCAACTCCGCCCGGCCTACCTCAACTTCGGCAGGCCCCGGCTCAACTCCACCCCGCCCGGCTCAACTCCCTCCCGCCGGAGGGACCTTCACCCACACCGCCTTCGACGGGGTGCCCGCCTGATCGACCGCGTTCAGCATGTACCACCCGGGCGGCACCAGTGACGGGTCCGACGGCAGTGTCACCGTCACCCCGTCGCCGCCCTTGGTCACGTGGAAGTCCAGTGCGACCGACCGCTGTTCGACGTTGGTGACATGAGTGAACGACCCGGGACGGATCAGCCGCATCTTCCTGATCGCCGAGGCGTGCGGGGCGCGGTAGGTGGCCGTACCGCCGAGCCGGACCGTGCGAGGTGCGGGACCGGTGTCCACCAGCCGGGGGCGCGAGGACCGGAAGAGGTACGGCGGCGTGTAGAGGTCGATCTGCTGCTGGAAGACGCCCGGCCGGGTGTTGTCCTTGTCGCCGTAGAGGGAGTCGGAGCCGAAGGTCATCACCCGGCCGTCCGGCAGCAGCAGCGCGCCGGAGTGGTAGTTGCGGCCCACCAGCGGGTCGGCCACCGGCCGGGCGGTACCGGCGCCCGGGTCGTACAGCTCCGCCTTGAGGACGTTGGAGTCGCCGCGCCCCCGGTAGTCGCCGGAGCCGTTGGTGGTGAGCACGGTGTCGTCCGGCAGGATCACGCTGCTCGGGTAGCGGGCCTTGGCGTACAGCCGGGGCCCGTCCCGGAAGCGCGGCGCGGGGTCGTGCAGGTCGACGATCCGGGTCCGGTCGGTGGACCGCGGGTCCTCGCCGACTCCGCCGCCGCCCAGCACCATGTACCGCTGGTCCTGTGCGGGCGGCAGCAGCACCGACATCGACGTCTCCAGCAGGTCCGGGTCACTCATCCCGGGCACCGGCCGGAAGGAGTTCGACCGCAGGTCCCAGATCCCCGGCCTACGGCCGACGTTGTCGGGGCCGTAGCCGGCGTTGGAGCCCGTGTAGAAGACCCGGCCCCGGTCGGTCAGGAAGAGCGCCGGATAGGTGGGGAAGAAGCGCCGCTGCGGCAGGTAGTGCCACGTCTTCGTCGCCGGGTCGTAGATCTCCTGCTTGCCGGGGACGACCTGCCCGATCTCGTCGAGCCCGGAGACGGCCAGCACCGTGCCGTCCTGGAGCGTGGTCAGCGTCGGGTACCAGCGGGCCTCGTTCATCGGGTCGACGCGGAGGTAGCGCTCGGCCACCGGGTCGAACTCGAAGGCGTCCTTGATGCCCTGGAAGTCCTTCTTGTCGAAGGAGAGCTTCTGCGCGATGCCGTAGAAGTTGCGGGCATCGGCGCCGGTCAGGCCGTGGATCCGGTAGTTGTCCTGGGCGCCGGTGGCGTACTTCCGGCCGTCCTTGAGGGCCTCGACGTAGATCCGCGCCTCGCTGTGGGTCACGGTCACCCGGCCGGTCGCCGGGTCCTTGGTCTTCTTCGCCCGCGGCACCACTACCGGGTCCTTGGAGGCGAAGGTCTTGCCGTTCTCCCGGCCGGTGAAGAGCGTGCCCGCCGGAAACGTCCGGGGCGCGTCCGGATCCTCGTTGTAGACGATCATGAGTCCGCCGGCCTTCTTCACGTCCCCCTTCAGCTTCTCGTAGCGCTGGGTGCCGCCCGCCACCAGGAGCTTGCCGTCCGGCAGCTGGGTGTGCCCGGAGCAGAAGAGGTCCTTGGGTGTGGGGATGTTGGTGAAGGTGTTCTTCACGGGGTCCCACAGGACCGTGCGGAACGACTTGGCGCGGAAGTTCGCGGCGTTGTTGCCGGAGCCGGCGACCAGCAGCACCTTGCCGGTGTGCAGCAGGGCCGCGTGGATGGTGTTGATGCGGTACGCGGCGGGGACGTCGACGACCTCCCAGTGGCCGTTCGCCGCCTTGTACCCGGGCTGATTGATCTTGTACTGGTGGTACTCCTCCGAGGCGAGGCCGTAGAGAACCGGCCCGTTCACCCCGGCCAGCGCGAGCACCACCGCCGTCGCGATCGTCAGTCGGCGCAGGCGACGGCTCGGACGGTACTTCATGTGTGACGTCCCCCAAGAGCGGTCTGCAGGGTCTGCGGGGTTTCCGCTGTCTGCCGGGTGAGTTCGGGGCGCGCGGCCTCGCCCCGCGCGCCGACAGGGGATTCGACGGTGGGGGCGCCGGTGGCGAGGGCACCGCCGACGGGGGATCCGCCGACAGGGGATCCGAGGGCGGGGGATCCGGTGGCGGGGGGTTCGGCGGCGCGGCCGGTGACGCCGGCGGACACACGCCCGTCGGCCGCCGCAGCCCCCGCAGCCGCCTCGGTCGCCGCAGTCGCCTCCGCCTGCCGCCGCTGCCGCTTCTCCCCGCGTACGGACAGCCGCCAGACGACGATCGGCGCGATCGCGATCAGCATCGCCAGCACGGCCCAGACGATCATTGCCGGATGGCTGTGCCCCAGGACGAACGAGGCGCCCAGCGACCCCCCGAAGACGACCAGGAAGAACAGGTGCACCCGGAACGTCCCGAACAGCGTGTCCGGGCTCGACGAATCACCCTTCGGCGTCACCACGAACCGGCTTCGGCGGCGCAGCACCGCATCGCACAGCGCCCGCGCGTAGATCGGCGCCGACAGGGCCGACATCACCATCCCGGCGACCCCGCCCGACCCCTCCGGCTCGTGCGGCGAGACGTTGTGCCGCCGGTTCCAGACGTACAGCCCGATCTGTAGCGCCGACGCGTTGCCGTACAGCATCAGCCAGACGGTCGGATCGATGTTGACGCCCGAGGCGCCCCACCCCAGGAACAGCGAACAACTCAGCGCCGCCAGAATCCAGTTCAGCGCCGACATCGGATAGAAGATGACCATCAGGGTGTAGTTGAAGAGCCGCCCCGGCGACAGGGTGAACGGCGCCTTCCAGAACTGCTTGAGGATCGTCTCGTACGTCCCGCGTGACCAGCGCAGCTGCTGGGTGAAGAAGTCCGTCCAGGCGGTGGGCCCCTCACCGACGGCGAGCACGTCCGGCGTGTAGACCGACTTCCACTTCCGGCCCGTCCGCGGATTGCGGTGGCGGTGCATCTCGAAACCGGTCGCCATGTCCTCGGTGATCGAGTCGTACAGCCCGCCGATCTGCCGCAACGCACTGATCCGTACGGCGTTGGAGGTGCCGACGAACATCGGCGCGCCGTAGCGGTTCCCGGCCCGCTGGATCAGCGCGTGGAAGAGGAACTGCTGTGATTCGGCGGCCTTGGTGACGAAGCTGTCGTAGTTCCCGTACACCTGTGGGCCGATGACGAACCCGACGTCCGGGTCGCGGAAGAAGCCCAGCATCCGCTCCAGGTAGTTGGGCAGCGGCACGTGGTCGGTGTCGACGGAGGCGAAGAAGTCGTAGTCGTCGCCGTGGGCCTGCAGCCAGGCGTTGTAGTTGCCGTGCTTGGTTCTGGCGCGATGCGGCCCCTTGGCCTGATTCCACTCCGGGATGCCCTTACGGGTGAAGTGCCGCACCCCCAGCCGTCGGCAGACGTCCTTGACCTCGGGGTCGTCCCCCTCGTCCAGCAGCCAGACGTGCACCGGACCGCGGTGCCGCACCCGGACTGCCGCCTGCAGCGTCCTCGTCACCATGGCCAGCGGTTCCTTGCCGGGCACGAAGGAAGTGAGGAAGGCGACCCGGGTGCCGCTCTCGGGCACGACCGGCACGGGGTCACGGGCGACGAGCGTGGCGTGCGCGTTGGAGAGCACGTTCATGCAGCGGAAGAACTCGATCAGCCCGATCGAAACCAGCATCACGGAGTCCAGCGCCGGCAGGAAGGCGTGCGCCGGGTAGTCGCGATGCGTCCAGTGCCCGGGCTGCAGCAACCACGTCAGCAACCCCAGCGAGAGCAGCGGCGCGGCCCCGAGCAGCAACGCCGCACGCACCCGGTGCGGCTCCCCGGCGAGCAGCGACCGATAACGCACCCGGTACGGGCGCCCCGGCTCGGGCTGAGTGAGCGGCCCGGCCAGCCGGCTGTAGTGCTCGTAGTCATAACGCGGCAACGCCTGCTGCGGGCTGCGCTTTTGCTGCCTTTGCTGCCGCTGTCGCCGCTGGCGCCGTCCTTGCTGCCGTTCCTGTTGCCATTCCTGCTGCTGTGCCTGTTGCAGCTCCGGTTGCCGCTCCGGTTGCCTGTGGTGCCTCTGTGGCGAGTGCTGCCGCCGCAGGCGGGGACGGGCGGTGATGGGGGGCGGTGGGGGGACGGGGGTGAGGGGCGCGGAGGCGCGTGGCGTGCAGGCACGTTGTGCGGAGGCGCGTGGTGCGAAGGCGCGTGGCGTGAAGGTGTGTTGTGTGGCGGTACGGCCTGTGGAGGCGCGTCGTACGGTGTCGGCGTCGGCAGCATCGGCGTGGGTGTCGGTGTCGGTGTCGGAGCCGTCATCGGCATCGGCTCGTGGGCCGGTGGCTCGTCGTCGTGTGAAAGCAGATTGTCCGGATCGTGCGAAAGCGGATTGTCCGGGTCCGGACCGCGCGAATGCTGCGGCCGGACGTCGTCAGGCGGCGACGTCATGAGTCCATCCCCCCGCACGCAGCCCACGCTGCGTGCCGTATCTGCTGATGGCCCGGTTGTCCTTCGGTCCCCCTCGACCGACTCGGGCTCGTTGATGTCGGGCCGCCGCGCCGGCGGGCGGCGGCGGCCGTTTCCGGCGGTGTGACAGGCGCCCCCGGCCGCTCTTCCGAGCCACGGGTTCCCCGGCGTCCACATCACGCCAACCGACGTATCCGTTGGTCCCCAACTCCCTTGAACACAGCCACTTTTCGGCCGAGTTCCCAGGTCAGGTTCCCGAACCGGATCCCTTGATCGCAAGACGGTCCGAGGGGGATACGGACAAGGCTGTGCCATGCGGGACGGTGTATGGCGGAGCGCGCACGCCCGAGCCCGTAACCGCCCGAAAATGCCCACTTGGCGCGCCCTTTTGATGGGGTGGCCGATACGCCCCTGCTTGGCGAGTGGCAGACGTGCGCGGCCGCCCCGTTGCCCACCACGCCTCGGCCGTACCGCGACCGTATTCTCACCGTCACCGTCACCGTCACCCTCACCGTCCCGCGGTCCGGTCGGATCACCACACGGCGTGCGTACGACCTGGCACTCGACGGGGCGCGCACACGGCCATCGGAGGCACCCGCCCGAGCCGGCGCACGGGAGGAGAGCCTTGGCGTACGACCGGAGGACGGTGGCGAGCGACCGGAGAGCCGTGGCGTACGGAGGGCGGAGCGCGGTCCGCAAAAGGACGACTGCGGCACGCAGGACGCAGGACGCAACAGCCTGTCGCGCCGAGTCCTTGCTCCGACCGGGGGAGGGCGAGGAGAAGGGGAGAGCCCGGTGACCAGAGCCGGGGCCGGGACCGGGACGAAGGCTGAGGTCAGCGGGGCGAAGCCCCTCGCGCCGCACGCTCGGGTTCTCTGGGCAAGGTGCCCGCTTCTCTGGGCAAGGTGCCCGCCGACTTCGTGGCCGGCGAGGGCTGGCACCTTCCCGGACACATCCTCAGGGCCGGGCCGGGCCGGGGCCGGGCCGGGCCGGGCGGGGTCGAGTCCGACCGGATCGCCGCGGCCCGCCCGCGCCCTTCCCGCTCGACGTCGGCCGCCGGCCGCGTCTACTGGAGCCGGGCAGCCACTGGCCGCGCCTGGCGCTGGTCGGCGTACTGCTACTGCTCGGCATGATCCTCTCGGGGCCGCCGTGGGGGCACTGCTCCTCCCGGTGGACGGCGCATGGCGGGCCCGGACCGCCCTGACGGGCTCTGTCGCCCCGCCCGGCCTCTGGATGACCACCGAACGCGTCACCCCCACCATCGGACCAGGCCCCGACGAGACAGGCCGCACATTCCGGGGGGGATTGGGGGCGAAGATCGGCCCGACCGCGTGCCCCGGTAGTCCGGCCCGCACACCGGGTGGCATGACCGAGGACATGACCGAGGGCATGGCTAAGCGCACGACTGAGGCCCCCCGCCATTGGCGAGGGGCCTCAGTCCTACAGTGCGCCGCCAGGGACTCGAACCCCGGACCCGCTGATTAAGAGTCAGCTGCTCTAACCAACTGAGCTAGCGGCGCCTGCTGACGTGAAGAACTCTACACGACCTCGGGCGGTGCTCCGTACCCCGGACAGCCCAGCTCACGCACCCCACGCATGTGATCCCGACCACTCAGGCCTGCCCGCACCCCCAGCCCCTCCCCGTCAGCCCCTCCCCCTCCAGCCTCCATTCCCCGTCCCCCCACCGCACGCCCCCTGCCCCGTCCCTCCCTCGGCGACCTCCGCCACCCCCTGCCGCACCAATCCCACCCACCCCACGGGTCGAAAGTCCCCTGATCTTGGGACCTTCGACTACCGAACAGCCCGAATTGCTCTGTGAAGATCGAGTTCATCGACCCCATGGCCGTAGCGCAGCATTTGCCCCGTCAACATGCGATGTGTCCTATCGATTGAGAGGCTGCAGCCAAGAACCAAGGCGAACGGATCGAGCGCGCGAAGAGGGAGGCGGCCATGGCGTTTGTCACTCCTCCTTCGTCTCCCGCAACCCCACCCCCCACAGCAACGTCTGCCAGGACGCGCGCCCCGGACCGGGCACCCGGGACTCGCCCCTCTGTCGGAAAGGTTGATCGTCGTGGTGTCGACAGCCAAACGCACCCTCGAGATGCGGCTCCTCCTCGGACCGGACGAAGCAGTTCCGGTCGCCGGCCGGTTCAGCTACCGCAGCGACCGCCCGTACGAGGTCGAGGTGGCCTTCATCAGCCGCGGCCGCACGGTCGCCACCTGGCTGTTCGCCCGTGACCTGCTGCTGGTCGGGCTGTACGACGAGGTCGGCGAGGGCGACGTACGGGTGTGGCCGTTCCGTCGGCCGGGCGAGCAGCGTCGGGTGCACATCGAGCTGGCCACCGACGACAGCGTCTGTGAGCTGACGGTGCGCGCAACGGAACTCACCGCCTGGCTGGAGCAGACCGCGGCGATCGTCCCACCCGGCGACGAGAGCGACTATCTCGACATGGACATGCACCTGGCCCGGCTGCTCACGGGGAAAGCTAGGGAGGGCTGAAAGGCTGATGGGGGAGACGACGATCAGGACCACGACGGCGGCAACGGGAACGGCCACGGCGAGGGTGAGGGCGGGCGCTGACGCGGGGACGCCGGCAGCGGCCCGGACGGATGCCGTCGCGGGGGCGAGAGCAGCGGTGGGGACGGACGTGGCTGCTGGGGCGAGGGCGGCGGCCGGGGCTGCGACGGTGCCGGCGGCGACTTCTGGTGCGGCCGAGGCCGGAGCGGCTCTGAGGGCAGCTGGGACGGGGCGACGCCGGGTGAGACCAAGACCGGAACGGCTCGGAGCTCAACTGCTGGCACGGGAGTGACGCCCAAGCAGGCCGAGGCGCCGGCGGCGACCCCCGCACCGGCAGTGCCCGCCGACTCAACCGTACGCAGCGCGGGCATATCCGCCACTGCCGCTGCCGACAACGATGCCGCCACCGCCACCGCCACCGCTGCCGACGCCGCCTGCACTGACCCCCGCCGCGTACCGGCCGCACGGCGCGGTACGGAAGCGGACCCGTCGACCGGCTGCGCTGGCGGCACCGGCGGGACCGGCGGCACCGGCGGTCAGGCCCACCCCGGCGCGGGCCACGACCCCCGCGTACACGGCTTCCTGCCCGAGCGGCCACCGGTCCGCTCCATGATCGGAACGTGGAGCCGGCTGGACGCCATGGCACGTGCCGCCGCGACCGCACCCGACCGCGCGACCGCCGTCGCCCTCGTCGAACGCGCCCATCGCGACGAGGAGTTGTCCGCCCTGCGGCAGCGGGTCTCCCGACTTTCGCCGCGCAATGCGGAGGCCGCGGCCATGCGCATCGCCGTGATCGCGGTGGCGTGCGGCTGGTGCGGGCTGGACCCGCAGGCACCGGCCGCACGCGAGGTCGCCGACGAGGCGTTCCTCGAACTGTGGGCGGCCATCGCGCACCGCATCGACCACGACCAGTTCGTCGCCCTGCCCACCCTCGCCCTCCACAACTGGGCCCCCGAACGCAAGCCCCGCCGCCACATCCCCATCGACCAACTGGCCCGCACCGAACAGCTCGTGCCCATCGTGCGCTGGGCCCCCGAAGGGCAACCGCTCAGCCGCCTGGACCGGCTGATGCTCGCCGCCACCCGCCTGGAGGCACACGGGATCTGGCTGCTACGGCTCGCCGAGACCCTCGCGGGCCGTTCGCCCGACGACTCCTCCACGCCGACGGCCCTCCGCCGCCTGGTCCGGGTCCAGCACGCGCTGCGCGCCCAACTCCATGCCGAGGCGGCACAACTGGCGGCCGCGCCGGCCACTCCGCAGCAGCGCGCGGTGCTCGGTGCGCTCGTCGAACAGGGTGCCCTGGAGCCGCCCGTACTCCAGGCCGCCGAGGCGGTACTCGGCATCGGCAGCCGCCGCATGGGCGAGGGCCGCCGCCAACTCCTGCGCCGCCACCTCCCGGCCCAGCACCGTGCCTGGCTCAGCGCGATGGACCGGCACTGCGCACCCGTACGCACCCTCGCCCACCGCGGCGGCCCCGACGCCGCCGTCTACCGCGAGGCCCAGGAATCCCTCATCGCCCTGCGCCGCACCTACACCGCCCTGGTCCACACCGCCGCCCGCCCCACCACCCCCTCCCACAGCCGCCTAACCGCCCCTCCTCCAAGCCCCCCTCCTCCAAGCCGCCCCCTCCTCCAAGCCGCCCCCTCCTCCAAGCCGCCCCCTCCTCCAAGCCGCCCCCTCCTCCAAGCTGCCCGTCTTCTCGCCCCGCCCTTCCGCCCCCTCGCCTCGCCCTTCCGCCCCTCATCCCGCCCCCGTGCCCCACCCTCAACCGCCCCCCCCGTGCCCGCTACGCCCACCCCACAACCCGGCCTCCTCACCCCGACTCCCGGCCCACCTCCCCCGCGGCCGGACTTACCCTCCGTTCGCCTCACCCTCCAGCCGCGCACCTGACGTCCCTCCGGCTTGCCCAGCCCTCCTCGCGCCCCGCCGGCATGCCCCATCCCCACCCCGCCTGCGGAACCTCCCCGTCGGCTAGCCCTGGCCTACCCGCGCCCGCCCGGCATGCCCCATCCCCGCCCCGCCTGCCGAACTCCCCGTTGGCTTGCCCTCGCCTACCCCCGCCCCGTTCGGCGTGCCTCGCCCCTCCCGTTCGGCGTGCTCCGCCTCTCCCGTTCGGCGTGCTCCGCCGGCCGGCCGGCTTGCCCCGCCCCTCCCGGCCGCCTGTCGAACCTCCCTCTCGGCTCGCCCCGGCCCCCGCAACCCCGCCCGGCATGCCCCTCCTCACCCCGGCCGCCGAACCTCGGCCTCGGCTTTCCCCGCCCCCGCCGCCTGCCCTCATCCCACCCCCGCCCCCTCCCCTCCCCACCCCTCGATCTGGACATTGGTCTGGTCGCACCGTCGATCAGGTGACCATGTCGAGCCAGTCGTCATACCGACCGGACAGCCCCGTCGCCGCCACCCGAGCCGATACGGGCACCCGCGCTGTCTCCAGCGCCCGCGCCGATCCGCCACCCGCGCAGTCTCCGACGCCCGCGTCGAACCGCCACCCGTGCCGACCTGTACCTGCGCGGATCCACTGCCTGAGCCGATCCGCCAACCGCGCCGTCTCCAGCGCCCGCGTCGAACCGCCATCCGTATCGATCACTCGATCCGTATCGGCCCGGTCACCCGCGCCGCCCTGATTCCCCGTGCCTTGCTCTCCCGCATCGGCCCGGTCACCTGCCCAGCCCTGAGTCCCCCTGCCTTGGTCTCCCGCATCGGCCCGGTCACCCGCCCAGCCCCGGTCCCCCCTGCCCACGGTCACCCGTATCGACCCCGGACCGCCGCGCTTCCGGTCGGCCACTTGCCTCGATCGAGCTGGCAACCCACATCGACGACCTGTGACCGGCCTCCACCCGGTGACCCGCCCCGGCCCGGTCACCCGTATCGCCCCAGTGACCGACCGTCCTCCCGATTACCGATCCGATCCGAACCGGCCGGAACCGATCCGATCTGAGGCGGCCGGAACCGATCCGGTGACCGCTCGGATTCAGTCATGCATTGGTCTGGACATGTCCAACCCCCGTTATTAGTCTGCCGTTTGGTCTAGACCGCACGGCGCTTCACTCGGCTCACTTCACTCAGCTCACGGAACTCCCCCCACGTTCTTCAGGAGCGAAGCATGCGTAAAAAGATCAGTGCTGCCGTCATCGGGCTCGGTGTCATCGGCGTCTCGTTGCTCTCGACGGGCAGTGCGTCCAGTCACGGTTACAGCGACGCGCCGCCGAGCCGGCAGGCGCTCTGCGCCAACGGCACCGTCAAGGACTGCGGCGCGATTCAGTACGAGCCGCAGAGCGTCGAGGGGCCCAAGGGCTTCCCCGCCGCAGGTCCCGCGGACGGCAAGATCTGCTCTGGTGGTCACGACAACTTCGCCGAGCTCGACGACCCTCGTGGCGGCAAGTGGCCCGGCACCAAGCTCACTCCGGGGCAGGGCTACACCTTCACCTGGCGGCTCACCGCAAGGCACGCCACCACGGACTTCGAGTACTTCATCACCAAGGACGGCTACGACCCCACCAAGCCCCTCACCCGCGCGGATCTCGAGCCCGAGCCGTTCATGACGGTCCCCATGGGTGGCGCCCGGCCCGGGGAGACCGTCCAGCATCAGGGCACGGTCCCCACGCAGAAGTCGGGCCGCCACATCATCCTGGGGGTCTGGAACATCGCCGACACCGGCAATGCCTTCTACGCCTGCTCGGACGTCGACCTGTCGTGAACTGCCTCTCCTTCTGAGTGGCTGCCATCGCTGATCCGCTCCTCTCGCTTTGGGCGTTCCTGCCCCTGACGCCTCCCCGACTTCTCTCGGGGAGGCGTTAATTACGTTACGGAGGTGGGGGATTGGTGACGTCACACCACGGGTTGGTTGTGAGGGGGGTGGGGGCTCGTACTACGGGTTGGTTGTGTGGGAGGTGGGGTGTCGTACCACGGGTTGAGGGCGGGTGAGGGCGGGCCGCTGGCTTGTGTGGGTCGTCGCGTCGGACGGTAGGGGTGGGAAGCTGACGTAGCGTCAGTTACAGTGCGGCGGCATGACGGTGGCCAAGGGCAGGGCCAAGGGCAAGAGCAAGACCAAGGGCAAGGGTGAGGTCAGGGGCAAGGGGGCGAGTGACAGCGGGGGCGATGGGGAGGGCGGGCGCGGGGCGGGGACCGTGGCCGAGCTGGTGCAGGGGCAGTGGGGGGATCACCGGGTCGGGGCGCGGTGCGGGGAGCGGGCGCTGACGCACCACGAGCTGGCGGCGGGTGCCGCGGCGCGGGCCGCGTTGCTGGGGGAGCTGTTGCCGCGCGGGGCGGAACCGCACATCGGCGTACTGCTCGACAACGTCCTCGAGTACCCGCTGTGGCTGAGCGCGGCGGCCCTCGCCGGAGCCGCCGTGGCCGGGATCAACCCCACGCGACGCGGCCCCGAGCTCCTGCGCGACATCCGGCACACCGACTGCGCGTTGCTGATCACCGAGCGCGCCTATGTGCCGCTGCTCGCCGGAATGGATCTCGGCATTCCGTTCGCCGAGCGGGTTCTGATCGTCGACGACCCAGCGTATGAGGAGCTGCTGCGTCCATACGAAGGTGTCTCGCCCATGGACGGCACCCTGCCGGTCGCGGGGCGGCGGGGCGTGGAGCCGGGGGCGCGGATGCTGCTCTACTTCACGTCCGGATCCACCGGCGCGCCCAAGGCCGCCGTCTGCACCCAGGGCCGGCTGGCCGCCGCCGGCCGTTCGCTCGTCGATTTCCTGGGGGTGCGGCGGGACGACGTGCACTACCTCTGCATGCCGATGTTCCACGGCAACGCCGTGATCGCCGGCTGGGCCCCCGCGCTGGCCGGCGGCGCGGGTATCGCGCTGCGCCGCCGCTTCTCGGCCTCCGCGTTCCTCCCCGACGTGCGCCGCTACCGTGCCACGTACTTCACCTACGTCGGGCGCGCCGTGCAGTATCTGCTCGCCACCCCGCCCGCCCCGGACGATCGTGATCACCCGCTGCGTACCGGGTTCGGCACCGAGGCGGGTGCCGTCGACGTCGCCCGGTTCGCGGAGCGGTTCGGCGTGCGCCTGATAGAGGGGTACGGCTCGTCCGAGGGCGGCGCGGCGATCCAGCGCACCCCGGACACCCCGCCCGGCGCCATCGGCCGGCCCGCCCCCGGCGACGATCTCGCCGTCGTCGACCCGGAGACCGGCGCCGAACTGCCGCGCGCCCGGCTCGACGCGGCCGGCCGGCTGCTCAACGGGGAGGAGGCGATCGGCGAGCTGGTCAACCGGGGCCGCAGCTCCTTCGAGGGCTACTGGCGCAACCCCGAGGCGACCGCGGACCGCCTGCGCGGCGGGTCCACCGGAGGGCGGGCCGGGGCGGGCTGGTACTGGACCGGTGACCTCTTCTTCCGGGACACCGAGGGGTTCTTCCACTTCGCCGGGCGGACCGACGACCGGCTGCGGGTCGACAGCGAGAACCTGGCCGCCGCGATGATCGAGAACATCCTCGCCCGGTACGCCCCGCTCACGGGGGCCGCGGTGTACGCCGTGCCCGACCCGGTGGCCGGGGACCAGGTGATGGCGGCCCTCTCGCTACGCGACGGGGCCGGATTCGACCCGGAGGACTTCGCGGCCTTCCTCGCAGCCCAGCCCGACCTCGGGACGAAGATGGCGCCCCGGTTCGTACGGACGGTGGCGGCGCTGCCGGTCACCGCCACGAACAAAGTGCACAGGGTCACGCTGCGCCGCGCCGGCTTCCGCTGCCCGGACCCGGTGTGGTGGAGGCCGATGGGGCGGCGGGTAAGAGGGGAGGGCGCGGCCGGGGCGGGGGACCCGGGCCACCTGGGATACCGGAGGTTCACGGCGGAGGACCGGGACGTACTGCTGGACATCTACCGCGAGCACGACCGGCTGGCGTTACTGGAGCGGTGAGCGGTGAGCGGTGAGCGGTGAGCGGTGAGCGGTGAGTCGTGAGCGGGCGCGCCGGGAGTGACCGGATGCGCCGGGAGTGACTGGGCGCGCCGAGAGCTACCGGGTGCGTGCGCGGGGGCCATCTGACACACCCGTGCGCGTGGCGCGGCTCACATCACCCCGGGGCGCGCCTCTGCCGGCTGCCCCCGTGCCCCAGCTGTCCGCCATCCGCCATCCGCCATCCACCATCGCCGGTCCGTAGAGATAGGCGCAGACAAAGCCACAGGCATAGGGGCAGACACAGCCACAGGCATAGGGGCAGACACAGCCACAGGCATAACGAAGTGGGCGCCCTCGGAAACCGAGGGCGCCCACTTCCTACGTGCGCCGCCAGGGACTCGAACCCCGGACCCGCTGATTAAGAGTCAGCTGCTCTAACCAACTGAGCTAGCGGCGCGCGCTGACGAAAGAAATACTACCTGGTCGAGAGGGGTGCTCCTGACCACCTGCCGAGCGCACCGGCCCGCGGGGCGCCCCGCCGACCTTCCGGCGGGAATTCCCCCCGATCAGATCGCCAACGACAGCAGGACCGGCGCGGCCTTGCGGTTGAGGGTGTCGGCGGCCTGGCGGAGGCGGTGGGCGTGTTCCAGGGGCATCGACAGGGCGAGGCAGCCCACCGTCGCACCGGCCGTGATCGGTACGGCGGCGCAGACCGTGCCGACGGCGTATTCCTGGAGGTCCAGGACGGGGACCGTGGGTGGCTGGCTGTCGAGCTTGTGGAAGAGCACCTTCTCGTTGGTGATCGTCCGGGACGTGAGCCGGGCGGTCTTGTGGCGTGAGAGGTGGTCCTTGCGGCCGTCGTGGTCGAGCTGCGCGAGCAGGCATTTGCCGACCGCGCTGGCGTGTGCCGTACGGCGGAACTCGGCCCACTCGTTGACCTTCGGTGCCAGTGGCCCGTCGGCGTAGTGCAGGATCTTGACCTCGCCGTCGATGTACCGGCTGATGTAGACCGCCGCGCCGACCGAGTCCCGCAGCTGGTCGAGGGTGCGCTGCAGCTTGTCGCGCAGCGCCTGCTCGCGGTCGCCGCCGGAGCCCAGCAGCAGGAGCGATTCGCCGACGACGTACGCGCCGTCGGCGACCTGCTCGACATAGCCCTCGCGCCGCAGCATCGACAGGAGGTGGGCCAGCTGGCCCGGGGGCAGGCCGGTTTCCCGGGCGATCTGCACATCGGTCACGCCACCGGCGTGCCTGGAGATCGTTTCGAGTACGCGAAGGGCGTACTGCACCGAATGGAACGGCGCGGTCGGCTCGGGCTTCAGCGCCACGGTGTCCCCCTAGCAGGTTGGTACCGCTTGCGTCGTCACCGCCGTGGCAGGCCGGACGACGTCATGGACGACCGATCCCGGACAACGGGGCTGCTATCACGATAGCGGCCAACGGCCCTCGATGGAGGGGGTCTTGACCGAAAAGAGGTGGGCTTCAGTTTTCTGTACTGCGGCGAGAGACTCTGGCATATGCCAAGGTCACGAAGTCGAGGCCCCGGGCGGGATGGCCCCGGTGGCGCCCGGCCGCCCCCTGGGTCGGCGGGGGAGGGCCCCGGGAGGCAGGAGATAGCGATCGGATTCGGCCAACTCATGGCCGGTAGGAGGCTCGTAGCAGGCCGGAGGCGGGTCGGGGCGGGTCGGCGGGGCCGTCAGCGGTGCGGCGGAGGGTGCCGCCGCGGCGTCCGGCGGGGCCGCCGGCCCGTCAAGCCGACGGTCCGACGGCCCGGCGAAGCGCCCAGGACGCCCTGAACAGCTTCCTCAGGATGCCCTGATCGCCTTTCTCAGAACGCCCTGAACATCTCCCTCACGACGTCCTGAGCATCTTCTCGTCGCTGGTCCACTTGATCTTGCTGCCCTTCCATGTGCTCACGTACCACAGGAAGACATGCTTCTCGGCCATCTGGCGGTCGAAGTTGCAGACCTGCCAGCCGCCCTTGTAGTTGCCGTAACACCGGTAGCCGGGCTGTCCGTTGGAGTTGACCGTGCCGCGGACCTCGACCCGCAGGCCGTCCTTGAGGGTGTCCTTGATCCAGACCCGGTCGCCCTTGGCCCGGAAGCAAGCCATGCCGGCCATCTTGCGGCCGTTGGAGACGGTGTTGCAGTAGGGGTCGAACCTGGTCGACCGGCCCGTCGGCTTCGCCTTCTGGCTGTAGACCTTCTTCTGGGCGTGGACGTCTCCGCCGGTGGCCGAGGCGGCGCCCGGAAGGGCGCCCACCAGGGCGGTGGCGGCGAGCGCGGCCCCCGCGGCGCCCGCAATGATCCTGCGCATACGTATCTGCCTTCGCTGGGCGTGAGGTGGTCGTCGGCGGCCGGTGGTCAGCGGCCGGGTCGTGCGCCGGGGCGGTTCAGCCGTAGAGCGGCGTGCTCCACACGGTCTTGTGCAGGCCCCTGCCCCACGAGGCGGTGACCTTCGTGCGCCACTTCTGCACGGGCATGTCGTCCTTGACCTCGCGGGTCGACTTGTAACAGGACCTGCCGTGGCTCGCGCAGTGAGCCGTCGCCATTTTCTTCTTGCCCTTGTAGAGGGTGACGGTGAACTTGGTGTACGCGGGCTTGTAGTTGCACTTGATCGCGCCGCTGCCGAACTTGTCGGTCTTCCGGTCGACCCGGTCGGTGTACGCGGAGACCTTGCAGCTCTTCTTCTGCACCGCGACCCCGTGGTCCGCGGCAAGGGCGGTGCCCGACGCCATTCCCGTCGTACCGAGAATGCTCACGGCGGCGGCACTCACGAGAAGTGCGTGGGTCGCCTGGTGAACGCGCATCTGTATCCCCTTCGGTTCTTTGTCGGCCGGGCGGGGAAGAGCCGCCGGGGGAATTCCGGTAGGGGCCCGGAATTCCCCCGGCGGCGTCCCCGCCGGTGAATCGCCTTCAGTCTTGAACAGACCGGCGGGGTGGCCAATGTCGGGTCGATGTCAGTTCGCTGACGGCTTTCGGGCCGGGGGCGCGAGCCGCAGTCCGTAGCCGCGGACCGAGGCGATGCCCACGTCGACGCCGGCCTGTTCCAGCTTCCGGCGCAGACGGCGTACCGCGCTGTGGATCACCGTGGTGTCCACCCCGCAGGACGCTCCCCAGACGTCCCTGACGAGCTGCGGGAACGACACCACGCCGGTGTCCGCACGGGCGAGGCGGGCCAGCAGCCCGGTCTCCTGGGCGGTCAGTTCCAGCGGAACGCCGTGCCACAGCGCCCGTTGCTCGTCCGGCCGGATCTCCAGATGGCTGACCCGGAGCGGGGCCGGCCGCCGGGCCGGGTCCGCCGGCGGCTCGCCGTCCATCAGGCGCCGGGCCTGGTCCAGGTCGCGGACGAGGAGGACCGGCAGATTGCTGTGCAGCAGTTCGTTGAGGTGCTCGACGTCGTCGACGGTGTCGGCGACGACCACCGCGTAGGCGTCCGGATGACGGACCGGCGGCTCCTGGGTGTGCGTGCTCACATCAGCTCCTCGGGAATGCACCAGGAGGGAAATCGGGCCGGGCGGGGCGGATGGTGCCGGATGTTCTTCGCTGGGCGCCGACTGATGTGGCGGAAAATGAGACGTCCACGTCTCCACTGTCCTTCCCATGAAAAAGGGACCCCGTCGCAATTCCTGCGGACAGACACCTGGGACGGACCGACTCCGTTCTTCCACCCTGGTCATGAGGTGGCGTCAGGTACGTCGCGCAGGCAGTGCTGGAACGGTAGACGGTAGACGTGTTTTCGGCCATAGGGCGGGGAGTTGAGGAACTGTTGAGCTGATCGCGCCGGGCCGGCCCGGGTGATATTGCGGGATTCGCCGGGCAAGGGTGCCGGTGTGCGGAAATGAGAAAGGTGGTGCGCCCCGGGGAAGCGGGGCACACCACCTGAACACGACACCGGTCACCGGGTTTTCACGGAACCTCCCGGTGCGCCGCGCGGCGCGGTCACAGCACGGCGCTCAGGAATTCCCGGGTGCGTTCGTGTTCCGGCTCGCTGAAGATCTGCTCCGGCGGGCCGAATTCGATGACCCGTCCCGAGTCGAACATCATCACGCAGTCGGAGATGTCCCGGGCGAAGTTCATCTCGTGGGTGACGCACAGCATGGTGATGTCCGTGGTGTGCGCGATGTCGCGCAGCACGTCCAGGACGCCGGCGACCAGTTCCGGGTCGAGGGCCGAGGTGACCTCGTCCAGCAGCAGCACCTGCGGGCGCATCGCCAGGGCGCGGGCGATCGCCACCCGCTGCTGCTGCCCGCCGGAGAGCTGGGTGGGGTACTTGTCGAGGTGCTCGGTCAGGCCGACGAGGTCGAGCAGTTCGCGGGCGCGCTCCTCGGCGGCGTCCTTGTCGAGGCCGAGGACGTGCACCGGTGCCTCGGTGATGTTCCGCAGCACCTTCATGTTGGGGAAGAGGTTGAACTGCTGGAAGACCATCCCGATGTTCTTGCGGACCTCGCGGATGTGCTTCTCCCCGGCGGGGACGAGCTTGCCGGCCTTCTCCTCGTGGGTCAGGAAGTGCGGGCCGACCTTGATGGTGCCCTCGTCCGGCTTCAGCAGCGTCATCAGCAGCCGCAGGATCGTGGTCTTGCCGGATCCGGACGGGCCGATGAGGGTGACGTGCTTGCCGGAGTAGACGGTCATGTCCAGCGAGTCGAGCACGGTGTGGGTGCCGAACCGCTTGGTGACGCTGTCGAAGCGGATCAGTTCGGCGTCTCCCTGCGTCTCCGTGCGGGAAGGGCCCCCGTCCGCGGGGCTGGCCTGGTCGTTCGGCGGTGTGCGGTCAGCGGACAAGACGACGCTCCAGGGCTCGCAGGAGGAGGGAGGTGGGGTAGGAGATGACCACGAAGAGGATGCCGACGACGGTGATCGGCTCCAGGTAGTCGAAGGTGGTCGCGCTGATGCTGTTCGCCTGGAAGAGCATGTCGGCGACGGTGATGCCGGCCAGCATCGGCGTGTCCTTGAACATGGCGATGACGTAGTTGCCGAGCGCGGGGACGACGCGGCGGAACGCCTGCGGCAGGATCACCGCGATCCAGGTGCGCCGGCGCGGCAGGTTCAGTGCGGTGGCCGCCTCCCACTGGCCGGGCGGGACGCCGTCGATGCCGGCGCGGTAGACCTCGGAGGTGTACGTCGAGTAGTGCAGGCCCAGGCCGATCACGCCGGTGGTGAGCGGCGCGAACGTCAGGCCCCAGGCGGGCAGGACGAAGAACAGGAAGAACAGCTGCACCAGCAGCGGGGTGTTGCGGATGAACTCGACGACGATGCTGACCGGCCAGGTCACCCAGCGGCTCGGGGAGCGCAGCAGCAGCGCCCACACCAGGCCGAGGGCGAACGAGACGAGGGAGCCGTAGATCGTCGCCTGGACGGTGATCCACAGGCCCTTGAGGAGGTCGGGCATGATGTCGCCGACGTAGCTCCATGACCAGTTGTTCACGGCTTTCCTCCGGTGGCCAGCGCCTCGGGGCCCTGCTGTTCGACGGGCAGTTTGCGGGAGAACCAGCCCTCGCCGCGGGGCACCGCCCGGCCGACCGAGGCCTTGGCGCGGCGTTCCAGCAGCCGCATGATCCGGGTCACCACGAACGCGACCACGAAGTACAGGACGAGGATGATGCCGTAGACCTGGGCGCTCTGGCCGGTCGACAGCCGGGCCAGCTTGGCCTGGAAGGTGAGCTCACCGATCGACAGCAGCGAGGCCAGCGCGGTGCCCTTGAGCAGCTCGATCAGCAGGTTGTTGAACGGCGGCATCATCTCGGGCACGGCCTGCGGAAGTATCACCTTCCGCAGCCGCTGCCAGGGCGAGAAGCTCAGCGCGATGGCCGCCTCGCGCTGGGCGGGTGCCACGGCCTGGACGGCGCCGCGGACGATCTCGGAGCCGTACGCGCCGTACGACAGGCCGAGCGCCAGGGTGCCCGCCCAGATGCCGGCGAGCTGCCAGCCGAGCAGGGGCAGCGCGAAGAACAGCCAGAACATCAGGACCAGCGCCGAGGTGCCGCGGAAGAATTCCACGTAGACGCCGGACAGGAAGCGCACGATCCAGAAGCGGGAGGTGCGGGCGAGGCCGATGCCGAAGGCGACGGTGGCGGCGAGGGCGGCGCTGTAGACCATCAGTTGGACGGTGATCCACAGCCCTTTCAGGAAGAGTTCCCACAGCGCAGAGGTCACTTCTTGCAGAGCTCCTTCGCCGTGAGGTCGGTCATGAACTCCTCGGTGAATCCGTACGGTTTGGCGATCCGCAGGAGTTCGCCGCTCTTCTTCATCTTGTGGAGTTCGCGGTTGAAGGCGTCGCGGAGCTTCGTCTCGCCGATGCGGAATCCGTAGCCGCCGCCGTCGCGCTGGAGTTTGCCGTCGACCTTCGGGGTGAAGGGCGGGGTCATCTCGACCTTGGGGTGCTGGCCGGTCTTGAGCGCCTCGATCATGGTCAGGGCGGTGCCGGCGAAGCAGTCGATGCGGCCGGCCTCCAGTGCCTCCATTCCGGCGATCTGGTCGCCGTAGGTCTGGATGTCGCCTTTGCGGACGCCGTTGCCGACCGCGTAGTCGATCTCCGCGTAGCCGATTCCGGTGCCCATGCGCAGGCCGCGCTTGGCGACGTCCGGATAGTCCTTGATCTTGTGCGGATTGCCCTTGGCGACGAGGAAGGAGTCCTTCGACTCGTAATCCGGGTCGGAGAACAGCACGGCCTGGCAGCGGGCCTTGTTGATGAACATGCCCGCGACGATCACGTCGTACTGGAAGGAGTGCAGGCCGGGCACCAGGGCGCCGAATTCGACCGGCACCGGCTCGAAATGCCGGACGCCGAGCCGCTGGAAGATGGTCTTGGCGACGGCGGGGGCCTCGCCGGTCAGCTCGCCCTTGCTGTTGATGGACGCGTAGGGCGGCTCACTGGCGATGCCCATCCGGACGGTGCCCTTGCTGCGCAGGTCGTCGAGGAGGTGTCCGCCGTCGGTCGCGCCGCTGATGTCGACCCGGGAGCAGCCCGCGGTCGCTCCGAGGGCACCGGCGCCGAGCGCTGCCACCCCCGCGAGCAGCGATCGGCGGCCGATGCCGCGTGGCAATGTGCCGGTCATTTTTGAGGTGTTCCATGGTGGTGGAGCCATGGGCGCGCGGCTACCCGAACACCGGGCAGGTATGCCGATCGTTTCCGGTCCTTGATGCAAGCCCGTCCGGGGCGTGTTCCGTTCATGTTCCCTGCTGGTCCGTAGTGTTCCGTACGCCGGTATTGCCCCCCTACGATCTGAGCATGACCGATCGCTTCATCGAAGTCTCGTTGGACAAGCGCGGCGTCAGCTGCACGGCCAAGTTGCTCGACGACCGCGCTCCGATCACCTGCGACGCCGTGTGGGACGCCCTCCCGCTCGGCGGCGACGTCTACCACGCCAAGTACGCCCGCAATGAGATCTACGCCCTCGTCGAGCCGTTCGCGCCGGAGGAGCCGCCGCTGGAGAACCCGACGATCACCCCGATCCCCGGCGACCTGTGCTACTTCACCTTCAGCGACACCCAGTTGGGCACCGCCTCCTACGGCTACGAGCACGGGGCCAAGCACCGCGGCCGCGCCACCGTCGTCGACCTGGCGCTGTTCTACGAGCGGAACAACCTGCTGATCAACGGTGACGCGGGCTGGGTGCCGGGCATCGTGTGGGGCAGCGTCGTCGACGGTCTGGACCGGATGGCGGACGCCTGCCAGGACCTGTGGCGGGCCGGCGCCCTGGGGGAGACCCTCTCCTTCCGGCGCGCCTGAGGGACCGTCGCCGGCCGGCGCTCCTACGGGGCCGGGGGTGCGGGGATCGCCGCGGCCCCCGCCTCGTAGAGGGCGTGCGCGGCGCGCAGCACGAGCGCGTCGGCGTGCCGCGCGCCGACCAGCTGCACACCGATCGGCAGTCCGTCCCCGTCCACCCCGCAGGGCACGGTCGCCGCGGGCTGCTGGGTCATGTTGAACGGGTAGGTGAACGGCGTCCAGCCGGTCCAGCGGGTGTGGCCGGATCCGGCGGGCACCTCGACGCCCGCCTCGAACGCGGTGATCGGCTCGGTCGGGGTCACCAGCAGGTCGTAGGTGTCGTGGAAGCGGCCCATCGCCTGTCCCAGCGCCATCCGCGTGTCGACCGCCGCCAGATAGTCCAGCGCGCTGTATCCGGCGCCCTGCGCGACGATCTCCGCGAGCCCCGGGTCGAGCAGCGCCCGGTCCGCCTCGTCGAGGTGCTCGACGACCCGGGCCGCCCCGCTGAACCACAGGACGTGGAAGGCCGATACCGGGTCCGCGATGCCCGGGTCGGCCTCCTCGACGTGCGCGCCGAGCTTGGCGAGCACCTCCACGGCCGACCGGACCGCGGCCGCCACCTCGGGGGCCACCGGCACGTCCCAGCCGAGTGACGGGCTGTAGGCCACCCGCAGTCCGGCGACCGGGTCGGTGAGCGCCGCCCGGAACGAGCCCGTGGCGGGGCCGAGCTGGGACCAGTCCCGCCAGTCCGCGCCGCCGATCACGTCCAGCATCAGCGCCGCGTCGGCCGCGTCCCGGGTCATCGGCCCGACGTGCGCCAGCGTCCCGAACGGGCTCGCCGGATACAGCGGCACCCGCCCGTAGGTCGCCTTCAGCGCGAAGATCCCGCAGAACGACGCGGGGATGCGCACCGATCCGCCGCCGTCGGTGCCCAGGCTCAGCGG
The DNA here is from genome assembly GCF_026153355.1 of Streptomyces endophytica. Taxonomy (GTDB): domain Bacteria; phylum Actinomycetota; class Actinomycetes; order Streptomycetales; family Streptomycetaceae; genus Streptomyces; species Streptomyces endophytica. The sequence goes on from NZ_CP110636.1 coordinate 3,144,320, forward strand.
CCCGGCGCCCAGCGCCACCGCCGCCGCACTGCCGCCGCTGGACCCGCCCGAGGTGCGCCGCGGATCGTACGGATTGCCGGTCACCCCGTGCCGCGGCGAGTCGGTGACGCCCTTCCAGCCGAACTCCGGGGTGGTGGTCTTGCCGAGGAACACCGCACCGGACTCGCGCAGCCGGGCCACCGACGGCGCGTCCTCCTCCCACGGCCCCTCGGCCCGCACCGTCCGCGAACCGCGCAGCGTCGGGGTGCCCCGGGTGAGGATCAGGTCCTTGACGGTGACCGGCACCCCGTCCAGCGGCCCGGCCGGCGTCCCGCGGCGCCAGCGCTCCGCCGACTCACCGGCCGCCGCCAGTGCCGGCTCGGCGTCGATCCGGGTGAAGCAGTTCGTGGTGGCCTGGGCGGCCTCGGCGCGTTCCAGGGCGGCCCGGGCGGCCTCGACGGGGGAGAACGCGCCGGCGGCGTAGCCGGCCGTGAGACGGGTGGCGGTGAGGTCGGCGAGGTGGGTCGGTTCGGTGGTCATCCGTCCTCCGAGCGTCGGCCGCCCCGGGCGGGACGGCGGGCGGGGGCGGGGCCGGCCGCGCCGGGCGGCGGGCGGCCCGCGCCGTCACTGCACCGGCACGTACCCGAGCCGTTTGTCGACCACGTTGGCGAGCGGCTCGCCGGCCGCCCAGCGGTCGAAGTTGTCCTGGAACTGCTGGGCCAGCGCGTCCCGCCAGCCCAGGGTGTCGCCGCTCATGTGGGGCGAGACGATCAGGTGCGGCACGTCCCACAGCGGGCTGTCCGCGGGCAGCGGCTCCTGCTCGAAGACGTCCAGCGCGGCCGCCGCGATCCGCCACTCGCGCAGCGCCGCGATCAGGTCCGGCTCGACGACCAGCGGCCCGCGCCCGACGTTGACGAACCGGGCCCGCGGCGGCATCAGGCCGAAGGCCTCCTTGCCGAACAGGCCTCGGGTGGCGTCGGTCAGCGGCGCCGCGCAGATCACCCAATCCGCGTGCGGCAGCAGCCCGTTGAGCGCGTCACTCGCGTGTACCAGCCCGAAGTGCGGATCGTCCGGGCGCGCCCGGCGGCCGACCAGATCGACCTTGACACCCAGTGCCAGGAGGGTGGTCCCGATGGCCCGGCCGATCGGGCCGGAGCCGACCACCACGGCGCGGGTGCCGGCCAGCCGCAGCGTTTCGCGGTGCCGCCAGCGCCGCTGCCGCTGGAGCTCCCAACTTCCGTAGAAGTCTTTGGCCATGGCGATCACCAGGCCGGCGACGTACTCGGCGATCGGCTGCTCGAAGACGCCCCGGGCGTTGGTCACCACCGTGTCGTCGGCGATCAGTGCCGGGCACAGCAGCTGGTCCACGCCGGCGCTCGCGGTGTGCACCCAGCGCGGTTTCGGGCCCCGCTCCGGCCACGCCTCGCGGATCGCTTCGGAGGTGAAGTCCCAGGCCAACAGCACGTCGGCGGTGGGGAGTCGGCCGGCCAGGCCGGCCTCGTCGGTGAAGATCACCCGCGCCCGGCCGGTCAGCCGGTCGAGCGTGGGCGGCGGGTCGGATCCGAGGACGAGGACGGTGCTTTCGGACATAGCCAGAAACCGTTTCGGAAGGTGTGCCCACTTCAGTGGAACAGGGCGCCGACAGATGCCTGAGATGCGAGGATTGACCACGCTAAGAAGTCGTATCTACCGTGTCAACAACGGCTCTGTCCCGACGTCCCGGCTTGCTCCGGCTGCACTTCTTCCACGGCCACCGGCCTGGTCATTCCAGCCCTTCGTTTCTTCTAGGGGCCCTTCAATGGACGTCTCTTTTCTGGGTGGCCCCCAGCCTCAGCTCGGTGTGGGCGTTGTCGCCCCTTTTGACTTCGCGCTCGACCGCGAGCTGTGGCGCTGGGTGCCCGACGACGTGTCCCTCCACCTCACCCGAACCCCCTTCGTGCCCGTCGAGGTGAGCCTCGACCTGGCCCGGCTGGTCAGCGAGCACGAAACGCTGGACGCCGCCGTCCAGGCACTGTGCGCGGTGTCCCCGCAGGTCATCTGCTACGCCTGCACCTCCGGCAGCTTCGTCGGCGGGCTGGCGGGCGAGCGGGCGATGTGCGCCGCCATGGCACAGGCGGGGGACGTTCCCTCGCTCACCACCTCCGGCGCACTGCTGGAGGCGCTGCGGGAGATCGACGCACGGCGGATCGCCGTGGTCACCCCGTACACGAAATCGGTCACCGACTCCCTGGAGGACTATCTCGGCGAGGGGGGCATCACGGTCACCGGCCGCGCCTACCTCGGCCTGACCCGGCACATCTGGAAGGTGCCGTACCGCGACGTGGTCGACATGGCCCGGGCGGCCGTCGTCGGGTCCGCCGACGCCCTCTTCATCAGCTGCACGAACCTGCCGACGTACGACGTCATCCCGCAGCTGGAGGCGGAGTTGCGGATGCCGGTGCTGTCCGCCAACCAGGTGACGATGTGGGCGGCGCTGCGCGCCATCGGGGCCCGGGCGGTGGGACCGTACCAGGCACTGCTCGATCCGGTGGCGCGGCGCGGACCGGCCGCGATGACCGGTTGGGAGCCGCCGGGCGGCGGGCCGCTGTCGCCGGGCGGCGGGCCGCTGTCGCCGGGCGGCGGGCCGCGGGCGACCCCGGAGGCCGCGTTCGCCGGACCGCCCGCACCCCCCGACGGCGAACCGGACGGCGTCGAGCCGCCCCATGCGCCGCCCGAGGATCCGGGCCCGCTGCCCCCGGTTTGAGGTCGGTCCGAACCCGGCCCGGAACCGTACCGAGGATGCTGCCGGCGCCGCCCGTGGCGCCGGCCGCGCTCCTGCCCCGGCTCACCGCCCGCCCCGACCCCGCGCACCACCCGGTACCCGCAGCCGCACACCCAAGGGAGATCCGCATGGCATCGGTCGGCTTCCTCTATCCCGGCCACTCCGCGGAGGACGACTACCCCCGGCTCGAAACGCTCCTGGGCGGCGCGGTCCGCCTGCCGCTCGTGCACACCGACATCGGCGAGGACGCCCACCGGGCCGACGCGCTGCTGGAGATGGGCTCCGCGACCCGGCTGGCGGCCGGCGTCGACGAGCTGAAGGAACGCGGCGCCCAGGCCGTCGTCTGGGCCTGCACCAGCGCCAGCTTCATCTACGGCTGGGAGGGCGCCCACGAGCAGGTCCGCGAACTGTCCGCCACCGCCGGCCTGCCCGCCTCCAGTACGTCCTTCGCCTTCGCGCACGCCCTCCAGGCGCTCGGCGCCCGCCGGGTGGCGATCGCCGCGACGTACCCGGACGACGTCGCCGAGTACTTCCGGGCGTTCTTGAAGTCCGCCGGGGCGGAGGTGGTCTCGACCCGCGGCAGCGGCATCATCACCGCCGCCGAGGTCGGCACCTGGGGCCGCGAGGAGGTCCTCGCGCTCGCCCGGGCCGGCGACCACCCCGACGCCGAGGCCGTCCTGCTCCCCGACACCGCCCTGCACACCGCCGCCCATCTGCCCGCCCTCGAAGCGGAGCTGCGCAAACCGGTGCTCACCGCCAATCAGGTGACGGCCTGGGAGGGGCTGCGCCTGCTGGACCGGCTGCTGTGCCGACCGGCCCTGGGCACGCTGTTCGCGCGGACCGCGGGGGACACCGCCTAGTCGGGGTCTTCCCCTACGGGGTTTCTCCGGGGCGGTCGCGGCCCGCCCCGGGAATAAGTGGAGCACCTCTCCGGTTGTCGTCGGGGCAGACCCGGCGACACGAGGAGAGGACCCGCACCGTGAGCGGCGAAGACGACAACCGGACCGGCGGCCCGACGCAGCACGACGAGGGCGACGGCATACGCGGCGCGGCCCGCGGCAGCGCGCCCGTGCCGCTGTCCGTGCTCGACCTGGTGACGGTCGGCGCCGGGCACACCGCCGCCGGCGCCGTCCGCACCGCCGTCGACCTCGCCCGTACGGCCGAACGCCGCGGCTTCCACCGCTACTGGGTCGCCGAGCACCACGCCATGCCCGGTGTGGCCTCCTCCTCACCCGCGGTGCTGCTCGCCCATGTCGCCGCCCACACCGAACGCATCCGGCTCGGCTCCGGCGGCGTGATGCTGCCCAACCACGCCCCGCTGGTCATCGCCGAGCAGTTCGGCACCCTGGAGGCGATGGCCCCCGGCCGGATCGACCTGGGCCTGGGCCGCGCGCCGGGCACGGACGGCGCCACCGCCGCGGCCCTGCGGCGCACCGAGCGGCTGAACGAGGGCGCGGAGGACTTCCCGCAGCAGCTGGCCGAGTTGACCCGCTTCCTGGACGACACCTTCCCCGACGGCCATCCGTACGCGCGGATCCACGCGGTGCCGGGACCGGTGCAGGCCACCTCGCCGGGCGGCGTCCAGTCCCCGCACCGCCCGCCCCTCTGGCTGCTCGGCTCCTCCGGCTTCAGCGCCCGGCTCGCCGGCTCGCTCGGCCTGCCGTTCGCCTTCGCGCACCACTTCTCCGCGGCCAACACCCTTCCCGCGCTCGACCTCTACCGCGCCTCCTTCCGCCCCTCCGAGGCCCTCGCCGAGCCGTACGCGCTGATCGGCGTCTCCGCGCTGGCCGCCGAGGACGAGCGGGAGGCCCGCCGCCAGGTCATGACCGGCGCGCTCGCGATGGTCCGGCTGCGCACCGGCCGCCCCGGCCTCGTCCCCACCCCCGAGGAGGCCGAGGCCTACGCCTTCAACGAGCTGGAGCGCGGCTTCGTCGACAGCTGGCTGTCCAACGTCGTCCACGGCACCCCCGACGAGGTCCGCCAGGGCCTCGACGACCTCGCGAAGCGCACGGGTGCGGACGAGTTGATGATCACGTCCAACGCACACGGCGGCGCGGCGCGGGTCCGCTCCTACGAGCTGATCGCCGACGTCTACGGCTTTGCCGGGTAGCCCACGTTGTCGGCTTGCCCGCCGTGGGGGGCTGGGGTTCTTCCGCCTTCGGCGGGCGTGGGGGGTGGGCCGGGGCGCCTGGTGGGTGGTGGGTTGCGGGTGCGGCCCTCCGGCGCCTGTTGTGTGGACTGCTGACGCTTTACGTCCACACAACAGGCGCCTCCGGGCCGCCCCCTTGCGTCCGGTGGGGCGCCCCCGCCCGGGGAGGGTTGATCAAAGAGCAGTAGTGCGGCCGCGTCGAGGCGCGGCCGTACTACTGCTCTTTGACATTTCCCTCCACCGGGCGGGGGCGCGGTTACCGGCGGGAGGGTGGGGCCGGAGGGGGCGGGTTTCCGGACGTAAAGCGTCAGCAGTCCGGAAACCCGCCCCCGGAGGACCACACCCGGCACCACCCACCAAGCGAGCGCCCCCGGCCCAAACCCCCACGCCCGCCGAAGGCGGAAGAACCCCAGCCCCCACGGCGGGCCAGTCGAAAACGTACGGCGCTAAATGAAGAGCGCCGCGACCCGGTCCGGCGCGACGGGGCGGGAGTAGAGCCACCCCTGCCCCGTGTCGCAGCCGATGCGGCGAAGCCGCTCCGCCTGTTCGGCGCTTTCTACGCATTCGGCGGTGACCGTGAGCCCGAGGCGGTGGGCGAGTGCCACCAGTGCCTCGACGATCATCTCGTCGGCCGGATTGGGGTGTTCCTGGGAGCGGAACCCGCGGACGAACGACCCGTCGAGCTTCAATACGGAAACCGGGAGGCGGCTGAGGTAGGCGAGGTTGGAGTAGCCCGTGCCGAAGTCGTCGATGGCGATCCGTACGCCCATGTCGCTCAGCGCCTGGAGGGCCTGGAGCGGGCGGCCGGCGGAGCCCATGACCGCCGACTCGGTCAGTTCCAGCTGGAGCAGCCGCGGCGGGAGGCCGGTCTCGGCGAGGATCCCGGCGACGTCCGCGACCAGGTCGGAGTCCCAGACCTGACGTACGGCCACATTGACGCTGACGAACAGCGGCCGGCCGTCGGGGTGCGCCAGCTGCCAGGCGCGGGCCTGGTGGCAGGCGCGTTCCAGGACCCACCGGCCCAGCTCGACGATCGCGCCGTTCTCCTCCGCCAGCGCGATGAACCGATTCGGCGACAGCGTCCCGAACTGCGGGTGCCGCCACCGGACCAGCGCCTCGACGCCCTGCGCCCGGCCGTCCCCAGTCCGACCAGCGGTTGGTACTCCAGGGTGAATTCGCCGCGGTCGACGGCCGGCCGGAGCGTGCTGGACAGCGCCTGGCGGGTCATCCGGTGGGCGTTGCGCTCCGGGTCGAAGAGCGTCCAGCGGGCCTTGCCGTCCTCCTTGGCCCAGTACAGCGTGGTGTCCGCGGCCTGCATCAGACCGGTCGCGGTGGTGCCGCCGGCGGCCCGCTCCACCACGCCGATGCTGGCCGACACCGACAGCCGCTGCCCGGCCAGGTCGAACGGGCGCTGCAGCGCGTCCAGCACGCACTGGGCCAGCTCGGCCAGCTGGTCGGTGCCGGTGGAGTCCTCCACCAGGAGGGCGAATTCGTCGCCGCCGAGCCGCGCCACCAGATGCCCGGTGCGGCCCGTGCCGCGGTCGTCGTCGGTCTCCGCGCAGCGCATCAGCCGCTGCGCCACCGCGCTGAGCAGCCGGTCGCCGACCCGGTGCCCGAGGGTGTCGTTGACGGCCTTGAAGCCGTCCAGGTCGAGGTAGCAGAGCCCGATCCGGCCGGTGCCGGTCGCGTCGAAGGCGGCCGTTTCCAGGGCGGCGGCGAGCCGTTCGAAGAACAGCGCCCGGTTGGGCAGCCGGGTCACCGGGTCGTGCATCTGCAGGTGCCGCAGCCGGGCGAGCAGGTCGTGGCGGTCGCTGATGTCGGCCACCGACAGCAGCATCCGCTCCTCGCCGCTGAGTGGTTCCGGCGTCAGCGGCTCGACCGTCACCTCCACCCATACGGAGTGCCCCTCGGGGTGTTTGAGGCGGCGGGTGCAGCGCAGCCGGTCGCTGCGGCCGCACAGTACCTCGCGGTAGGCGGTCCACACCCGGGGGTCGGCGCCCAGGTCGGTGAGGTCCGCCGCGGTCGCCGCCACCAGGTCGTCCGGGTCGGCGCCGACCAGCTCGCCGAAGGCGGGGTTGGCGGCCAGGACCAGTCCGTCGCGGTTGAGCACGGCCATCGCCAGGCGGCCCGCGTGGAAGGCGGCGCGGTAGTCGCCGAGGGAGGCGGCGGAGTCGTCGTGGCGGCCGGCCGGGGCGTGCCGGGCGTCGCCGGATTCTTTGGTGGTGCCGTTACGTTCCGTCACTGAGGGCAGCGTTGCTCCGGGCGTGCGGCCCGGGCCGTCGGGGTGTCCGCTCACTGCTCGCTCCCGCTTGGCGCTTGTCTCGTGATGGAGGGGGGATCCCGCGCTGGAAAGTGTGGCGATCATAGAGGCTGGCACGAGGGCCGATCCAGCGACGCAGCCGTGCTCCCCGGCCCACATGACGGAACTTCAGCCATTTCTGCCCGGCTCTGTTCGCGGCGATTGCCCCGTTGGTCGTTTGTGACTGTCCGTTACGGAGCGGCGGAGACGCGCCGGTCACTCGTCTGGGCCCCGAAAACAGGACGAATAGCATTAAATCGCCACAGGGTAGATGAGGTCCCCGAATCCGTCCCTGGAGGTCCGTGTGCCGCGCGCCCAGACGCCCGACGGGGGCGACCGCCGCCGCCTGCGGCGCCTGGCGGCCGTCCTCACCGCACTGAGCGCGCTGATCGCCACGTCCATCGTCGCCGGGCCCGCCACCGCCTCCGAGGCCGCCCTCCCCTGTGCGCTGGGCCGCAGCGAGGCCCACCACTCCGAGGGCCTGGACAGCTGGAACGGTTCCTACACCCGCCCGGACCGCCCGCTCGACGCGGTGCTGATCTACCTCTCCTTCCCGGACTCCCGGCCGGCCGCCACCCCGCAGGCGCTGGCCCGCGAGTACTTCCCCGCCACCTCCGCCTTCTTCGAGCGCGCCTCCTACGGCCGGTTCCGGCTGCGCCCGCACGTCCACCGCCCCTGGGTGCGGATGCCGCGCTCGTCCGTCTCCTACGGCATACAGCGCGACTGGGACGCCGGACGGCGCGCGGCCTACCTGCGCGACGCGGTTGCCGCCGCCGACCCCTCGGTGGACTTCGGCCGTTACGACGTGATCTATTTCGTCGCCGATCCGGGAGCGCCCGGCGTCGATTCGGACGCCACCAAGGTGGTCAACCTCGATCAGCCGATGCACGCCGACGATCACGAGCTGCGCCGGTTCGTCACCGTCTTCGAGCAGAGCCCGCCGGACCGCAACGTCCTCGCGCACGAGACCGGTCACGTCTTCGACCTGCCCGATCTGTACCACCGGCCGCAGAGCGGCAAGGGTGACTGGGACACCTATGTGGGGGACTGGGACCTCATGGGCAGCCAGTTCGGACTGGCGCCCGATCCCTTCGCCTGGCACAAGTGGAAGCTCGGCTGGATCGCCGACAACCAGGTTGACTGCGTCGATCTCGCACGCCCCGGCCTGTACTCGCTCCGCACCCTGACCGCCCCCCTCGAACCCCGCGGGCAGCGCCGCCCGCGGCTGCTGGTGCTCCGCACCGGCCCCGACAGCGCGCTCGCCATCGAGGCGCGCAGCGCCCTGGGCAACGACCGCTCCCTGTGCAGCGAGGGCGTCCTCGCCTACCGCATCGACAGCGCGACCGCCTCCGGCTCGGGCCCGGTCCACGTCCTCGACGGCCACCCCGCCACCTCCGCCTGCTGGGGCACCTCCGTCTACCCGCCGCTCGCGGACGCGCCCCTGGGCGTGGGGGAGAGCATGGACGACGCGCAGGACGGCGTACGGATCCAGGTGGCCGGGCGGACCGGCGACGGCGACTGGGCGGTCAAGATCGGCCGGGGGTGACGGCAGGGGCGTCGTTCCGCGCCCATGACGAAGGCCCCCACCTGAGGTGAGGGCCTTCGGCCGTCTGTGCGCCGCCAGGGACTCGAACCCCGGACCCGCTGATTAAGAGTCAGCTGCTCTAACCAACTGAGCTAGCGGCGCCTGCTGACGGGGAAAACATTAGCATCCTGATCGGGGAGGACAAAAATCGGTTTCCCGCGGCCCTAGGCCAGCGCCGAAACGCGGGGCTGACCTGCGGCTTCCCCTGCCTCCCCGGGCGCCGGGCGGGCCGCGCGGACACAGGCCCACAGCAGCACGTCCGGCCCCGGCAGCCAGGGCCGGCGGACGTCCGGCGCCACCAGCCACCGGGAGCCCGCGACCGCGTCGTCGTCGGCCGGAGCGGTGCGCGGACGCGGAGCGGTACGCGGGCCCGTACGGGTGGCGGGGGCGGGGTGCGGGTGCAGCGGCGGGATGGTCACCGCGTCCCCGCTGCCGTGGCACAGCAGCGGCGGGACGGCCGCCGCCCACTCCTCCCAGACCAGCAGCGCCGGCAGCCGCTGGGCGGTGCCCGGCGCGGCGAACAGCAGGATCCGCCCGCGGTGCGCGGCCACCGGGCCGGAACCGGGGCCGGCGGACCAGAGCCGGTCCACCATCCGCCGCCCGAACAGCGCCGGGGCGTTGATCACGTCGAAGGCCGTCCCGCACGGCAGCACGCTCGGCGCGTCCGGCTGCAGCGCCCACAGGGCGTGCAGGTCGTCCGGGTGGGGGCTGGCCGAGGCGAGCCAGTCGGCGCCGGCGAGGGTGACGTACGACGTGGCGGGGTGGGCGGGGGTGCGGGGGAGGTCGGGCAGCCGGTCACTCATGGGGACAGGTCTACCGATACGGGCCGTACCGGTTCGGCTGATTGGTGGAAACCGGGACGGCGTGGCACGGGACCCGGTACCTTGCCCCTTCGCATATGCCAGCGGCTCATGGTTGGTGACCATGAGCCGTCGTGGGGCGTCTGAGGCGGATGTGAACGAGCGGACCGGTCGGCCCGTGGAGGGCGGTCGTCGGACGGGTCGGTGCGCGGACGGGCTCAGTCCATGTCGCCGAGCAGCGTGCCGCCGCTCCGCATCAGACTGCGGCCGAACTCGATCATCTTCTGGGCGTAGTCCTCGGTCCACTCGGCCTGCTCGGCGAGCACGGCCAGCGGCAGCCGGTCGAAGCGGCTCGGGTCGGCCAGCTGGGCGGCGGCCAGCGCCTGGAACTCCGTGGCGCGGTCGGCCGCGGCGCGGAAGGCCAGGGTCAGCTCCGTCGCGCGGCTCAGCAGCTCGCGCGGGTCCTCTATCGACTCCAGGTCGAAGAAGTGCTCGGGGTCGGCAACGGCCTCGGGTGGTTCGAAGAGCAGCTGCGCGGGCTTCATGCGCCGTGGCCTCGGTGCCGTACCACGGGGGTCGGGAGCCGGTCGCGGCTCGGACATGTACGTACCTCCAGATCGTGTGCCGCATTCCATTGTCCCGCCTCGCGCAAGTGCGCCCTGGGGCGTGAGGTGCACGGAGGGGGTGGCGGGGGTCCGCCGGGCCTTTCCGCCCGGCCCACGGGCCCCCGGTCTCACGGCCGCCAGGCCACCCGGTGCTCCTGCAGGTGGGCGAGGACGGCGTGGTTCGCCTCCCAGCCGTCCGGGAACTTCACCGTGACGCCCAGGCTGACCGGCTCGGTCGAGGGGTGCTCGTCGAGGAGGTCCGCGACCCCGGCCCGGCAGACCACGATGCAGGCGTGGCGGTGCCGGGACGCGAGCACGCACAGCCGGCCGGTCTCCAGATGGAACGCGGTGGCGTCGGGCCGCCCGGAGAGCGGGTGCAGGACGACCGTGACGTCGAACTCGCGGCCCTGGAGGCGGTTGGCGGTGTCCACCGTGACGTCGGACACCCCGAGCTCCGCGAGGGCGGCGCGGACCGCGGCGGCCTGGTCGCGGTGGGCCGTGCCGACCGCGATCCGGGCGGCGGTCAGCGGCGTCGGCTCCGGCGCGTGCTCACCGCTCGCCGCGCCGCCGCGGTCCAGCAGCCGCCGCACCACCAGGGCCACCGCCCGCACCGCCTCCGGGTCCGTCCGCGGCGTACGCCGGGCGGGCAGCTCCAGCAGGCCCCACCCGGACTCGGCGGCCTCGTCCAGGACCCGGTCCACGCCCGAGCCGTCGCCCGGCACCCCGAACGCCAGCCGCCGCTCACCGGGCCCGGTGCCGCTGCGGAACGGCGTGTACGGGTAGAACGCGGCGGAGACCAGCGGGGCGGCCGAGGCGGGCAGCCGCCAGGAGACCGGGAGGCGGTGCTGCGGCAGGTCGGGGTTGTGCGCGAGGAGGGTGGAGACGGCGCTGGCCGACGGGTCGTACGTCAGCCCGGCCCACTGCTCGGCGCCGACCACGCTGAACGGGTCCAGCTGCCCGGGGTCGCCCACGAACAGCGCCCGCTCGAAGAGCCCGGCCACGCTCAGCAGTGCGTCCGACCGCATCTGGTACGCCTCGTCCACGATGGCGTGCCGCCACGGCTCCTCGACCTTGGTGTAGGCCCACTTCGCGGCCGTCGACACCACGACATCCAGCCCGGCCAGATCGGCGATCTTCGCGGACGTACGGACCGCCGGCAGCTCGGCCAGCGCCGGGTCGAACGCGCCGGGCTCACTGCTGTGCAGCCGGCCGACCGGCAGCTCCGGGTCCTTCTCGGCGAGCCGCAGCACGAGGTCGTCGACCTGGGCGTTGGTCTGCGCGACGATCATCAACGGGCGCCCGGCGGCGGCCAGTTCGCGGGCCGCGCGGACGACCAGGGTGGACTTGCCGGCACCCGGCGGCGAGTCGACGACGACGCCGCGGCGGGTGCCGTGCAGCGTGTCGCGCAGGATCGCGTCGGTGGCCGCCGCGGCCGCCACGGAGGGATCGGTGTCCCGGGCGCCGGCGCCGGCGGTGGGGGGCGGGTCCTGAAGGGCCGTCATTCCGCGGTGATCTCCCAAGGCGTGGCGGGCAGGGCGGTCCGGGGGCGGGGGTGGATACGGGTCACAGGAAGTCCTCCGCGGTCACCGGGTCGGCGGTCTCGTGCGGCGCGTCCGTGCTGGCGGAGGGCGGGCCGCCGTGGGTCCACGGGGTGTCCTCCGGGTCCGGGAGCTCCGGGCCGCCGCGCGGGGCGTGTTCGAACAGCGTCCAGCAGACCGTGTCCGCGGGCTCCGGCACCGAGCCGGGCTCCGGGGTCCGGCTGCGGCCCATCCCGCCGGTCAGCCGCACCACCAGCACGTCCGGTCCGCCCGGCCCGTACGCCACGAACTCGGCGGGCTGGCTCCGGCCGTCCGCCAGCGGGCGGTAGAGCTTGGCGCCGGCGGACAGCAGGGGGCGGTCGGCGGTGCGCAGCGTCACCAGGGGGCGCGGCATCGGGCGCTTGCCCTCGGACATCGCCATCTCCACGGCGGTCACCGTGCCCTCGAACGCCTCCCCGGCCAGCCGGCGGCCCGCCATCACCAACGGGTCGTCCAGCGCCTCCTGGGCGTCCAGCTGCGCCTGCGCGGTCTCCCGGGCGGACAGCTTCTGCGCGGCGGTCACCGCGTCGTCCCGCCGGGGCTGCGGCGGCTCCCCGGCGCGCACCCGGTCGCGGTGCGCCGTGTACGACCAGCGGTCGCGCTTCCAGCGGTCGGCGACCCGGGCGCCCTCGGGGAGCGCCCGCAGCAGGTCGAGGCCGCGCCAGACGGCGTCCCAGGTCGGCCGCAACTGGCTCTCGACCAGGGCGCGCAGCTCCTCCTCGGCGCCGGTCAGCCCGGCGTCGTAACGGGCCATCGCGGGCGCGAGCAGACGGTTGTCGAACGCCGGGTCCGTGGCCGGCCCGGCGGGCGGGCACCGCAGCTGGCCGTCCGCGTCGCGCGCCGACTCGGCGAACTCGGCGGCCTCCTGGCCGGACCTCCCCGGCGGCGGGTCGATCCACGCCAGCAGCGCGCCCAGGTGCTGGTCCTCCAGCACGCTCTGGCCGGTCGCCCAATGGCGGGCAAGCAGCCCCGTCATGGGGAGCAGCAGACCGGCGCCGGGGACCCGCGCGCGCTCGCCGAAATGCGTCAGCCAGCGGCCCAGCAGCGGGACGTGCGGCGGCGCGGGATGGGCCGCCTCCGGTTCCTGCTCGGCCGTCCGCCGGAACCGCATCGAGCGGCCCAGCAGCCGGACGTACTCCACGCCGGCCGCGCTGGGGACGATCAACTGCGGGGCGTCCGCGCACAGTTCGACCTGCACCGGGACCTTCTTGCCGGTCTCGGGGTCGGTCTCCTTGCGCTCCTCCCACTCCACGGCGTCGGCGAAACCGTCCACGTACGGGAGCACCGTCTCGGCCAGCTCGGCGAGGAACGCGAACCGCAGATCGCGGTTGCGCGGCTGCGGGACGGCCAGCAGGGCGGGCTTCTCGCGGTCCGTGCCGACCAGCGCGCCCAGCGGGGCACCGGCCTCGCCCGCGGTCGTCAACGGCACGAGGACCAGCGGGTTTTCGGAGAGATGGCGGTGCCGGACCGTACAGCGCGGGCGGGCGCGGCCGGCGGCCACCGCCTCCATCCGGGCCAGCGTCTCGATCAGCGACATCTACGCCTCCTCCGCTCGCGGGTGGGGCACGGCCGGTTCTTCCGCCGTCGCCCGCGGTAGGGAGGGCCCTTCTGCGGGGGGCTGCGGTACGTAGGGTCCGTCCGCTGGTGTCTGCGGTACGGAGGGCCCATCCGCTGGTATCTGCGGTACGGAGGGTCCTTCCGTCGGCGTCTGCGGTACGTGAAGCGCTTCCGTCGGCGTCTGCGGTACGGCGGCGGACGCCAGTGCCTCGGCGCGCAGCGCGGCGGCTCGGCGCAGGGCGAGGACGGCCGGGTCGTGGGGGTTGGTGGGGGCGGGGGAGCGGGTCGGGGCGTCGGGGTCGGTGCGGGCGTCGGAGCCGGCTCCGACGCTGGGGACGGCTGCCTCCGTACGCGGGACCTCGCACGGCGTGCCCGGTGACCCGTCGCTGCCCGGGCCTTCGGGGCGGGCCGCCGCCAGCACCTCCTCGATGGTGCGCAGTCCGCCCAGCTCGCCCCGGACGCCGCGGCCCAGCGCCTCCACCGCGCCCTCCTGGCGGGCGTGCTTCCGGCAGTGGAAGGCCAGCTCGCAGGCGGCCAGGCACTCGGGGGCGTAGGCCGCGCCGACCGCCCCCACGGCCGCGGCCAGCTCCTGTGCCGGGCGGGTCGGGGTCTTCCCGTCGTCCGCCAGTCGCAGGTCGAAGGTGGTGCCCTCCGGGAGGGCGGCGGCGATCTCCTCGACCCGGGTGAGGCGCGCCAACTGCCGCCGGGTCGTGGCCAGTTGCTTGCGGATGTCGACGGCCGCGGCGGTGGGGAGGTTGGAGAAGTCCTTCGGGCACACCAGCAGCACCCGGTCGCGGACCCGCACCGGGCGGCCCGTGTGCGCGGCGGCGTGCGCGGCGACCGGCTCCAGGGCGAGGACGTACACCGCCGCCTGGCGGGCCGCGGCACCCACCTTGGCGGCGTCCGCCGAACCATCGATCATCGGGAAGGACTTGATCTCCACGACCGTCCAGATGCCGTCCGGATGCACCACCACCGCATCCGGCTCCACATAGGCGGGCGAGCCGGCCACGTCGACCGCCAGCATCGGATGATCGAGCAGCGTCCACCCGCCGGCCGCCGTCGCTTCCCGCAGCGCCAGCGCCGTACGCGCCGCGCGGCCCTCCGGCCCTGCCGCGGACAGGTCGGGCGTGGCCACCGCCCCGGGCCCTTCGGGCTCGGGCGGCGGGCTCCCCGGGTCGAGCCGCTCCCGCACCAGCCGCAGCAGCTCCGCGCCGCCGTCCGTCTTCACCCGGGCCTCGAAGACGTTGCCCCGCACGAACGCGAACTGCGACTGCCCGTACCCCGTCGGCGAACCGAGGGCCCCGGCCAGCGCGCCCTTGTCGACGCCCGCACCGTCCAGCAGCGCCCGGCGCCGGCAGCCGGGGTTGGCGGCCAGCGCGGCGAGCGCCCGGGCGTCGAGCGACCGGGGGCGCACGCCGGGACCGCGCAACTCGCTGAGCCTCTGGCGCAGGCTCGATGACGGCAGCGCCTGCCCCACCGGAGGACCGGCCGCCACGGCTCGACTGTCGCGGAAAACGTTCACCTGCCGAAGTCTCGCATCCGGCACTGACATCCAGCACAGACATCCAGCACAGACATCCAGACCTGACATCCAGACCTGACATCCAGACCTGACATCGGGCATGGACCTGGCTTGGTACGGCGGGTGGGGGAGGGAGGGGAGGGAGGGGAGGGGCCGGGGCGCGGTGAGGGCGGGGCGGGGGGCGGGCAGGGCGGGCGCGGCGGGGCAGGGGCACGGAGGGGCCGGAGGCTTCCCCCGCCCCCTCCCCCTCTCCCCCTTCGGGGGAGGGGGCGGGGGGTGGGTTCGGGGGTGGGGGGGAGGCGGAGGCGCAGCGAGTGCCCCCGGGTGGCGCGGTCCTGGGCGGCGCAGCGAGCGGCCACGGGGCACACAGTGGCCCTGGGTGGCGCGGCGAGTGGGCCCGGGGGCGCGGCGAGTGGGCCCTGGGTTGAGCGGCGACTGGCCCTGGGTGGCGCAGCGCACGGCCCCGGGCGGAGTGGCCCCGGCTGGCGCAGCGAGCGGCCCCCCGGGCGGGCGAGCGCGAGGTGCCTGCGCCCCCGACCGTGGACGACCTGCGCCCCTGACCGTGGACGACCTGTGCCTGTGACCGTGGACGACCTGTGCCCCCGACTGCGGACGACCTGCGCACCCGACCGCGGACAAAACGCCCCCATGGGCGATGATGGAAAGCCCGCGGTCAATGCCGCCCGCGCCGATAGATGATGAGTAAGTGGCCGAGTGATCGGCGAAAGGTGCGACCCATGGCAGCGCGCATAATCCTGGCCCGGCACGGGAAGACCGAGTGGTCCGTTTCCGGCAGGCACACCGGGCGTACGGACATCCCGCTGCTGGACGAGGGCCGACGTGGCGCGAAGCTGCTCGGCGAGCGGCTGCACCACGCGCCCTGGGACGGCCTGCCGGGCGTCGAGGTCCGTACCAGCCCCCTGGTGCGCGCGAAGGAGACCTGCGAGCTGGCCGGTTTCGGCGACCGGGCGCAGGAGTGGGACGCGCTGATGGAGGTCGACTACGGCGCGTACGAGGGGCTGACGCCCGCCCAGATCAAGGCGGGGCGGCCGGGGTGGCTGATCTGGCGGGACGGTGTGCCCGAGGGCGAGACGCTGGCCGAGGTCTCCGCACGGGCGGACGAGGTCGTCGCCTGGGCGCGGTCGGCCGACCGGGACGTGCTGGTCTTCGCGCACGGGCACATCCTGCGCACCCTCGGCGCCCGCTGGCTGGGCCTGGACATCTCGTTCGGCGCCCGCATCCGGCTGGAGCCGACGTCCCTGTCGGTGCTCGGCTGGGCCTACGGGGAGCCGGCGATCGAGCGCTGGAACGACACGGGCCACCTGGGCTGACCCGCCCCCTCCGACTCGACGGCCGGTCCGCCCGACGGGAGGCCCGCGCGCCCGCAGGCCCGCACGACGGCCGGTCGGCATGACTGCACGACCGCGGCTCCACCCGACGTCATGACCGCGGCTCCACCCGACGTCACGACCACACGCCCGCAGACCTGCACGACGGCCAGTCCGCACGACGGCCAGTCCGCACGACGGGGAGTCCGCACGACGGGGAGTCCGCCCGACCGCGGGTCCGCCCGACCGCGGGTCCGCCCGACCGCGGGTCCGCCCGACCGCGGGTCCGCACGACCACGGGTCCGCCCGACCACGGGTCCGCACGACCGCGCGTCCACCCGTCCGCGCGTCCACCCGTCCGCGCGTCCACCCGTCCGCGCGTCCACCCGTCCGCGCGTCCACCCGTCCGTCGGACCCGTGCCCGTAGCGGCACCTAGCCCCCCACCCCGACCACCTCCGACGCCGCCTCACCATGCCCCGCACCCGCACCATCCCCCGCACCCGCTGCCGCCTGCCGTGACAGGAAGTCGGCGACCGGGGGAAGGGTGTGGTGGGGGCGGAGGGTGTGGGCGGTGGTGGCGAGCAGGGTGCGGATGCGGGCGGAGCGGACCTGTTCGAGGAGGGCCAGGACGCGGAGGCCGGCCGCGGCGGCCTCTTCGGGGGCGCCGTCGGCGGCGAGGTCGGCGGCCAGTTCCGCGGTGAACAGCGCGATGTTGCGGGTGAAGTGCGGGTCCTGGAGGGCCACCGCGCGGTGCGCGTGCTCGGCGGCGCGTCCGGCGTCGCCCAGGGCCGACCAGCACTGCGCCGTGAGGCCCGCCAGTTCGGCCTCGCCGTAGAACGTCATCCACTCGGGGTCGCCGTCCCGCGGCCCGGCGGCGAAGAGCCGCTCGGCGCGGGCCAGGGCCTGTTCGCAGCCGGAACGGTCCGCCAGCCCCGCCCAGCCGCCCGCCTCGCGCAGCGCCAGCAGGGACAGCAGCCGCGGCGAGGCGAGGTGCTTGGCGGCCTGCTGCCCGGCCTGTGCCGCGCGCACCGCCTCGCGCGGGCGGGCGGCGTCGCGGGCGAGGAAGGCGGTGTTGCAGAACGCGTGCGCCTCCAGGGCGGCGTCGCCGCAGACCCGGGCGGTGGCCAGCGCCTCGGCGTAGTGGGAGCGGGCGTCGTCGAAGCGGCCGGAGTCGTGGGCCAACCAGCCGACGGAGATGGCGAGTTCACCGGCGCCGGTGTGCAGCCGGTCGGAGACCGAACGGTGCCGGACGTCGGCCTCCAGCAGGTCGTAGGCGGCGCGCAGCGGCTGGGTGGCGCGGTGGTAGATGCCCTCCGCGCCGTGCCGGTCGTCCAGCAACCGGATGTGCCGGACGGCCTGTTCGACAGCGGTGGCCTCGGCGGCACCGGCGCGGCCGCCGGCCGGTGGGCGCGGCGGGGGCACCCGGTCGGATGCGGCAGCGGCCTCGATGGGGTGCAGGGCGGCGAAGCCCAGGGCTGCCGCCGGGCCGCCGGTGATGAACGCGCGACGCAGCACGTCGCTCTCCTCGCAGATCTGGATACGGGTATCGCGGTGGTCGGGGTCGGTTGCCAGGGGCGCGGCGCTGACCGCCGCCGTACGCGCCCCCCGTCCGCGTACCGCCTCGCGCGGCGCGAAGCCCATGTCGGGCAGCGTCAGCCCGGGGAACATGTGCCGGAACACCCGCTCGTAGGCGTAGTTCGGACACCGGATCTCCCCGGACTCGACGCGGCCCACATAGCGGGCGTCGCACGAGACCTGCTCACCGATCTCACGGGCGGACCGTCGGACCGCCGCCGCGAACTCGCCCGGGGACAGCCGGCCGCGCAGCTGTCGGAAGGCGGTGTTCGGGCGGGCGGGTACGGTACGGGACGACGCTGATCGTGCTGCTGGCGACGCCATGGCGGACCCTCTCCGTGCCCTCTCCGTGCCATCTGTGTGGCGATGCCGCGTCTGGCGGTGCGGCGGGACGACCGTACCGGCTGTGACGACACCGATACGCACAGTTTGGCTACAAATCGGATATCTCACGCGTGATCTGCCATGAACTGCCATCCTTTGCAGCGTTACGCCGCCGTAGCTGTTGACACGCCCGACCGTTGAATTCGGTGTAAAGGGACTGCAGGTGCAGGAGGAGGGGTTTTCCGTGTGGGAGACCGGCGTGAGCAGGGGCGGCAACGGTTCCGCGGGCCAGGCCGGCGGCCCGCGGAGGCAGGTCGTGCCGGGCGGGACGGCCGCCGTTCCGGTGCAGCCCTGCGACCTCGTGACGGTGCCGGCCCGGCAGGGGCTGGAGGCCGTGGACATCCTGCGGCTGCGGGACGGGGTGGGGCCGGTGCTGCACGACGGGGCCTGCGACACCCTCGGCTTCCTCGTACCGCCGGGCACGGCCGCCGGCTGGGACGTGCCGGGCAGCGCCTGCACCCAGACCTACGGGCGGGGGGTCCTGCCGGGCGCCGTGGGCGGTGACGGCGTGCCGGCCGAGCCGCCGGTGACCGGGACCGGCTGGCTGGTGCCGCCGGAGGGCGCGGGGGCGGCCGCCACGGACCCGGTCGTGCTGCGGGCGGCGCTCGGGGAGGCGGCGCGGACGATCGCGGCGGTCGACCGCTGTCAGTGACTCCCGCGGGGGATCGTGGCGGACCGTGGGGGAGCGACGGGCCCGCAGCGGCGGATCCACAGTGGCGTACCCGCAGTGGCCGACTCACGGCGACGGACCCGCGGTTACGGATGAACGACGTGCAGGGGCCGCCCGATTGCCGGGCGGCCCCTGCGGTGTGCCATGTGTGTCATGTCGGTCTGCCATGCCGGCGTGCCGTTCCCGTCTGCCGGGCGGCGGGGCCGGCTAGACGGCGGGCTCGTCGGCCGGGGCGTCCGGGGCCGGGGCGTCCGGGGCCGGGCCGCCCGCGGGGGCCGGGGTGGGGGCCCCGGCCGGGCGGGGGATGGTGGCGGTCCGCTGCCGGTCGCCGAGCCTGCGCCGCACGCCGCGGACCACCCGTGCCGCGGTGAAGGCCGCACCGTGGACGAAGCGCATCGACGGGCCGAAGGACGGCGCGGTCAGCAGGCCGGCGAAGAACAGGCCGGGCCAGGAGGACTCGAACCCGGGGCCGAGTTCGGGGGCGCGGCTGCCGCCGACCGTCCGCAGGGTCGTGCGCACCCGGGGGTGGAGCAGCCGCAGCCGTCCCACGTCAGGGGTGAAGCCGGTGGCGGCCACCACATGGTGGGTGTCGAGGGTTTCGGTACTCCCCTCCGTATGGGTGAGATGGAGCCGCACGCCGTCGCCGTGCGGGACCGCGGCCCGGAGCCGGTGGTGGAGCAGGAGTGGTACGGCGGATTCGAAGCGTTCGCGCAGCCACCAGGCGCCGGCCGGGCCCAGCGCGTTCTCGGCGAGCCGTACCCGGGTCGGCGACGGCAATCTGCGTACCGCCCAGGGGAGTTGGGACCACGCCCAGTTCGGCCAGCCGGTGCCGAGGGCGCTGTGCGGGTCGCGCGCGGCGCGCAGCCGGCCGCGGTCGAGGGGCTGCGGCGGGGTGTTCCAGCGCAGCCGGTCGGCGCGGGCGACGACGTGGGTGCGGGCGCCCTGTTCGGCGAGCAGGGTCGCGGTCTCCAGGGCGCTCTGGCCGGAGCCGATGACGGTGACGTGCCGGCCGGTGAAGCGGGACAGGTCGTGGTGGTCGCTGCTGTGCGAGGCGAGTTCGGCGGGGAGGTCGAGCAGCGGCCAGGGGCGGTGGGCGAACGGCGGCAGGCCGACGGCGAGGACGACGGTGCGGGCCGCGATCAGCTCGCCGGTGTCCGTCGCCACCAGGAAGCCGTCGTCGCCGTCCGGGCGGACCGCGGTGACGATGGTCTCGTCGATCTGCGGTACGGCCCGTTCGGCGAACCACCTGCCGTACGCGGTGAAGGTGTCGAGGGGCAGCGGGACGCCGTGCTCGGCGGTCAGATCGTGGGCGGCGCAGTAGCCGGCCAGGGTGTGGCCGCCGGTGGGGGAGGAGAGGCTGGAGGCCCAGGGCTCGGATGTGAGGAGCGTGCCGGCGGGCATGTGGTCGCGCCACGAGGCCATCGGCCGGCCCAGGACCCGCAGCCGCAGTCCGGCCGCCGCCGCGTGTGCGGCGATCGAGAGTCCGTAGGGGCCGGCGCCCACCACCACGAGGTCGTACATGGGTGTCTTCCTGCTCTTTCTGGTTGCTGTCTTCCGGTTGCAGGTTGCTGATTGCTGCTCGTCCGTCGTCGGTCGTCGGTTGACCTTCGCTGGACCGGGTGGGGGACCGGGGGGCGCCAATGGGCTACCGGAATGCGTTCCGGCGCGGCGTCCGGGCTATCTCCTTGGTGCCGTCCCGGGACGCGTCCTGAACGGCCGTCATGTGTCAGCGCACCGGACCGCGGGCGTCCGCGGAGGAGCCACCGGAGGCACCATGTCCCAGCGCAACCGGCGGAGGGCGGCAGCCACCGCGGCCGGCGCGCTGCTGGCGTGCCTGCTGGTCGCCGCCCGGGGGTGTCCGCGACCGGACCGCCGCCCCCGGTACCGCTGGGGGCGTTCCTCGGGTCCGACGCCCGCGGGGTGCGGCGGATGACGGCGCTCCGGCAGTGGCTCGGCGGCACCGACGTCCGGGTGGGCCACACCTACCTGCCCGGCAACAACTGGTCGGACATCGAGGGCGACCCGGCGTTCCTGTGGCCGTGGACGGTCTGGCGGCACGGGGCGCCCGGCCGGCTGTTCGTCCTGAACGTGCCGATGATGGCGCCCGCCGAGGCGCGGCTGCCGGACGCCGAGGTGCGCCGGCTGCTCGGCACCGCCGCGGCGGGCGGCTTCGACGGGCACTTCCGCACCCTCGCCCGGCGCCTGGTCGGTGCGGGCCTGCCGGACACCGTGCTCACCCTCGGCTGGGAGATGAACGGCATCACCTACACCCACCGCTGCGCGCCCGACCCCGTGGCGTGGAAGGCGTACTGGCGGCGGATCGTCGCCGTGATGCGGTCGGTGCCGGGGCAGCGGTTCCGGTTCGACTTCGCGCCGAGCCGGGGGCGGGACGCGATCGGCTGGACCCTCTGTTACCCGGGCGACGACGTCGTGGACGTCCTCGGCATGGACTCCTACGACCAGCCGGCCGGGGAGACCTTCGACGCGATGGTCCGCGAACCGTACGGGCTCAAGGCCCAGGTGGACTTCGCGGCCGCGCACCGGAAGCCGATCTCGTACCCGGAATGGGGCCTGTTCCGCAACGGTGACAACCCCGGCTTCGTGACCCGCATGCTGGACTGGATGGCGCGGCACCCGCCGCTCTACCAGACGATCACCGACTATTGCCCGCACGGCGTGTGGCAGTGCCGGGCCAACCCGCGCGCCGCACAGGCGTACCGGCAGGTGCTGTACGGCGTGCCGGACGCGGCCGGGCCCACCGGGACGCCGCCGCCCGTTCCGGCGCGGCCTGTCGGATAAGCGGTGGTCCGGGGAGGTCATGGCCGGCCGGTGCCTCTCGCGGGTACGGCGCCGAGCCGGGTCCGCAGGCCGCGCAGCGAGGTCATCCGGTCGCGGGCCAGGCCGGCGGCCAGCGCCCGGCAGGTGATCCGCGCGGCGTACAGCCCGAGCGCGGGTGCCTGCGCGCGCCGGGCCAGCAGCAGCCGCTGGTTGGTCACCGGCACCGGCCGCCAGTGCAGCTTGTACGGTTCGGTGCCGCGCAGCAGGCTCAGCGCGCCGCGGCCGGTGTCCACCACGTGGCGCGCGTCGTGGCGCATCAGCATCGTGGTGATGTCGACCTTCCGGTCGCGGAGTTCGGGGTCGGCGCCGTAGAGGTAGCCGCCGGCCAGGTCGGCGGACATCAAGAGGATGTCGGCGGCCATCACCCGGCCGTCCACCCGGTACTCGGTCAGCACGGCGTCGCCGCTGCCGACCATCTCCCGGGTGGCGCGCGCCAGATGGGCGGCGAACCGGGGCCGCAGGTGCTCCGGCGTCACGCCCCGGCCCTGCCACTGCAGGCCGTGCAGCCGCAGCATGGTGCGCACCGAGGAGGGCACGTCCCCGGCCGGGACGGTGCGTTCCTCGATGCCCAGCGCGTCGAGCCTGCGGAGCTTGGCGCGGACCCGGCGGGCCCGGGGCCCGGCCAGCCGGCCCACCAGGTCGTCCATCGGCATCCCGGGCAGCTCCAGGGTGACCGAGTCGGCGAGCCGGCGGCGCGGGCCCGGCCAGGCCGCGTACAGGCGCTCGGCGGCGGCCCCGGGCCGCACCTCGCGCAGGTCCACCAGCGCGCCGCGGGCCGCCCGGTGCACCCCGGCGGCGAGTTCCGCGGCCGCCGGCCCGGGGCAGGAGTCGTCCAGCAGGACGTCGGAGAAGTCCGAGATGGCGCCGCCGAGCGGCACCAGCACGGGCAGCGGACGGTAGGTCAGCATCAGCGGCGCCGCCGCCACCAGCCGCCCGCCGCGGCGCACCAGCACGATCCGCAGCCGCCCCGGCGTCCCGTACGAAAGCCACCACGAGTGCAGCCAGGAGTGGCTCTGGAACGGGGTGGCCGCCCGGCAACGGCCGTGCAGCGCCCGCCAGTCGGCGGCCAGCGCGGCGAACGCGGCCGGGTCGCGGCAGACCGTCGTGGTCATCGCACCGCGTCCTCGGCGGCCGGTACGGCGCCCGCCTCGATCGCGGCGTGGGCCGGGGCCGGGACCGATCCGCCGGCCCGTACCGCGGGGCGCCGGTCGCGCGGCCGGACCAGCAGCACCAGCCCGCCCAGCAGGCCGCCCGCCGCGCCGCCCACCGCGGTGGCCAGCGGTGCGGACGGCGAGACCGGGTCGTCCGGGGCCGAGGCGCGGGCGAAGACCAGCAGGTGGGCGCCGGTGCGGGCGGCGGTGCGGTTGCCGGTACGGGCCAGCGAGCGGCTCACCGCGTTGGCGAGGCCGGCGGAGGCGGCCGGGGTGCGCGCGGTGCCGGTGATCTCGATCATCGGGGCGTCCGGTGAGGTCGCCGCCCGGATGCCGCCGCGCAGTGTGCCGAGCGGCAGGCCGGAGTCCCGGTGCGCGTCGGCCAGCACCGCGCCGCTGGTGGCGATCCGCCCGTACGCCTGGGCGAAGCCGAGCGCGGCGGCCGGGTCGGTGGCCTTGCCGGGCACCACGACGACATAGCCGGTCGCGGCGTACCGCGGCGGCTCGACCGCCTGGTACACCGCCCCGCCGGCCGCGCCGAGCAGGGCGCACAGCGGCACCGGCCACCAGCGGGGCAGCGGGCCGAACCGGTCCCGCAGCCGGCGCAGCGCGCCCCGCGGCCGTTCGGTGGGGGCATGGTTCACGGTCCCGTGCACGGCGCCGCCTACCGGTTGGTGAGCGTGGACGGGGCGGGCGCCGGTGCCGGGGCGGCGGCGCGCCACCGGGCCGCGGCGGTGGCCAGGGCCTCCTCGTAGACGTCCATCAGGGCCTCGGCGCTGCGGGCGATGTCGTAGCGGCGCACCACCGGCGGGACCGGCAGCCGGCCCGGCCCTGCCGCCGCAACTCCCGTAGTGACGTGGCCAGTTCGTGGACGCCGGGGCTGAAGCGGCGGGCGCCGGGGGCCTGGTCCTCGGGCAGTTCGTCGACCGCCGGGCAGCTGCCGTACAGGACGTGCAGCCCGGACGCCAGCGCCTCCAGGACGGCCAGGCCGAACGCCTCCTCGGGGGACGGGGAGACGAACACGTCGATGGCGGAGAGCAGGCCGGGGATGTCCGGCCCGCGCCGGGCGGTACGGGGTCGGTGCCGCCGGTGCGGGCCCAGGCGTCGGCCCGGCCCGCGGCCAGCGCGCCGAACGCCCCGTCCCGCGCGCCGAGGAGGTGGATCCGGTCGCCCGAGCCGAACTGCTCGGCCATCCGCCGCAGCATGTCCCGCTCGGGCCCCTCGCCGGCCAGCAGCAGGTGCACGCCGGGGAGCTGGGTCACCGCGCGGACCAGGACGTCGAACCGCTTGCCGGGCACCAGCCGGCCCACCCCGCCGACCACGAAGGCGTCCACCGGCAGCCCGAGGCGGGTGCGGACCAGCGCCCGGGCGGCCGGGTCGAAGGCGAATCGGTGCGCCTCGATGCCGTTGGGGACGACGTGGATGCGCTCGCCGGGCACGCCCCAGCGGCGCAGCCGGGCCGCGACGGTGTCCGACACCGCGACGGTCGCCGAGCCCAGCCGTTCGGTGGCCCGGTACAGCCCGCGCACGCCGCGGGTGAGCCGGCGGCCCTCGATGACCGCGTCGCCGAGGGAGTGCTCGGTGGCGACCACCGCCCGGACGCCGGCCAGCCGGGCGGCGATCCGGCCGTAGACGCAGGCCCGGTAGAGATGGGTGTGGACGACGTCGTGACCGCCGGCGCGGATCAGCCGGGCCAGCCGGGGCAGGGCGGTCAGATCGCGGTTGCCGGTCATGCCGAGGTGGGTGACGGGGGTGCCGTCGGCCTCGATGCCCGCGGCGACCGGGCCGGGATCGGTCAGGGTGACGACCTCGCACGTGGCGGGCAGCCGGCGCAGCATCAGCCGCAGCTGCTGCTCGGCGCCGCCCACGTCGAGGCCGGTGATGACGTGCAGGACTTTCACCGGGTGCCTCCAGGAGTGGCGGTAGCGGCCGGGGATTGCGGGGTGCCGGGCCCGGACGGCGTCGCGGGTCCGGCGAAGGGGGTGTCGTCGGGGGGCAGGGCGCGGCGGCGCAGCGGGTGCAGGGCCCGTTTGAGGGAGAGCCGCCAGGGGGTGTCGGCGGCGCCGATGTGCACCCGGGGCAGGGCGTGCCGGCCGGTGAGCGGGCCGGGGTCGAGGGCGCAGGCGTAGGCGTAGCCGGCCGCGCGCACCGCCGCGACGGCCCGGGCGTCGACCCCGCCGTACGGGTAGCAGAAGCCGTCCGGGGCGCGGCCGGTGAGCTCGGCGAGCCGGGCCCGGCTGACCGCGGTCTCCCGCTCCCGGGTGACCGGGTCGGCGGTGGTGAGGTCCTGGTGCAGCAGCCCGTGCGAGCCGATCTCCATCCCGGCGGCGGCGACCGCGCGGATGCCGTCCTCGGTCAGCAGCGGTTTGCGCGGGCCCCTGGGGTCCCAGGAGTTGAGTCCGCCGGCCCGGCCGGGCAGTACGAACACCGTGGCGGTGCAGTCGTGCCGGCGCAGCAGCGGCAGCGCGCCGGTGAGGAAGTCGGCGTAGCCGTCGTCGAAGGTCAGCCCGACCAGGCCGGCGCCGTGCCCGGCGGCCCGGGCGCGCAGCAGCTCGCCGACCGCCACCCCGCGCAGCCCGCGGTCGCGCAGCCAGCGCAGCTGACGGTCCAGCAGGCCGGGGGAGACGGTGATCCGGTAGGGGTCGTCCGCGCGGCCGGCGGTGCCGGTGACCGAGTGGTACAGCAGGATCCAGGGCGGGGCGCCGCGGCCGTTGCGGAGGCGGACGGCGGTGCGGCCGGGGGACGGCGGGGCGAGGGCGCGCTGCGGCGGCGGTTCAACGGGCATGGGCGAGCTTTCCTTTGACGACGACGAGCAGGTGCCGGACCTCGGGGGCCCGAACGGCGAGGGCGGTGCCGGCGAACACGGCCGGCACCAGCAGCGCGCCGGCCGCCGCGCCGAGCAGCGGGTCGGCGGGCAGCGCGGCGAGCGGGCCGCCCACCGCGACCGCCGCGGCGGCGGCGACGGCCAGCCGGCCCAGCCCGGTGGCGATCCGGCGCACCGGGGCGGCGACGACCCGGGTGCCGAGTCCGTGCAGCAGCAGGACGGCGGTGGTGGTGATGCCCGCGGCGTTGGCGGCCGCGAGGCCGGGCGCGCCCCAGCAACGGGCCGCGGGCAGCCCGGCCCCGGCGGTGACCAGCAGCCCGGCGGCCATCGCGCCGGCCGGGTACCAGGTGGGCCGCCCGGCCGCGAAGAACGGCCGGATCAGCGCCCCGGCCAGGGTGTGGCCGAGCAGCCCGAGCGCGTACACCCGCATCACGGCCGCGGTGGCGGCGGTGTCGGCGGCGGTGAACGCCCCGCGCTCGAAGAGGACGCCGGTGATCTGCGGGGCGCAGGCGGCCACGTACGCGGCGCCCAGCAGCACCACCAGCCCCGCCAGCGTCAGGTCCCGGACGGCCCGGCGGCCGGCCCGCGCGGCCTCCCCGTCGGCGACCGCCCGGGCCACCACCGGGAAGGTGACGGTGCAGAGCATCAGCGACAGCACCATCGGCATCTGGGCGACCTTCTGCGCGTAGTTGAGGTGCGAGATGGCGCCGGCCGGCAGACCGGAGGCGAGGAACCGCTCGACGAGGACCTGTGCCTGCCGGCCGACGGCGAAGCAGACGACCGGCGCCAGCAGCCCGGCCACCGGCAGCCCGGCCGTCCCGCCCGGGACCGCCCGGCGGAGCCGTGGCCGCGGCAACGCCCGTACGGAAGACGGGAGTTGGACGGCCACTATCAGCGCGCCGCCGAGCGCGACCCCGGCCGCGGCGGCCCGCACCCCCCAGCGGGCGTGCAACGCCAGCATCGTGCCGATGATCGTGAGGTTGTACGCCACGTAGATCGCGGCGGGCGCGGCGAAGCTGCGGTGGGCGCGCAGCGCCGCGCTGAGGTAGCCGGCGACGCCGAAGGTGAGGACGGTCAGCGCGGTCAGCCGGGTGCAGTCGACCGCCGCGGCCGGGTCGGCGAGCCCCGGCGCCAGCAGCCGGACGAGCAGCGGGGCGCCGGCCGCGAGCAGCGCGGAGCCGCCGGCCAGCGCGGCGCACAGCCGGGGGAGGGTGGCGCTGAGCAGGGCCCGTACCGGGTCGGCGTCGGCGTCCCGCGATCCGGGGGCCGCGGCCCGCGCCGCCAGCGCCCGGCTGAACGCGGGCACCAGCAGCAGCGCCATGCCGTCCTCGATCAGCAGCGTGGCCGCCGTCTCGGGCACCGTCCAGGCGACCAGGAACGCGTCGGTGGCGCCGCCGGCGCCGAACAGCCGGGCCAGGGTCTGGTCGCGCAGCAGACCGCCCAGCGCACCGGCGGCGGTCAGCCCGGCGGTGAGCGCGGCGGCCCGGGCCAGGGAGCGGCCGAGCGGGGCGGCGGCACCGGGCGCGGCCGGCGCGCCGCCCCGGCGCACGGCGGCGGGGGCCCCGGTCACCGCGCCGCCGTCCCGCCGCCCGGCACCGGCCACCGGCCGGGCGCCAGCGCCCACCAGCCGACCAGCCCGAGCGCCACCGCGGTCAGCACCGTCGACGGCCCGCCGATGTCGGCGGAGAGGAAGTCGACGGCCTGCCAGACCAGCAGTCCCGTCGCGGCGAGCCCGCAGTCCGTGGCGCGCCGCCCGCGGCGGGCCGCGCGCAGCCGCCGCACCCCGCCCACCAGCAGCACCGCCCAGCCGCCCACCAGCGCGGTCGCCCCGATCAGCCCCTGCTCGGAGAGCGCCAGCAGGTACATGTTGTGCGGGGAGAGCAGCGGCTCGCGCCGGAAGGCGACCCCGGCGCCCGCGGAGTCGCCGCCGGACGACAGGCCGAGCGAGGCGTGGCCGTCCCGTTCGGCGGGGAATTCCTTGAGCCCGGCGCCGGTCAGCGGCTGGTCGCGCCAGATGCCGGCCGCGGCGGCCCAGAGCGCGTAGCGGTCGGTGACCGAGCGGTCCGGGGCGTCGGGGACCGCGACGATGCTGGCGACCCGTTCGCCGAGCAGACCGGAACCCGTTCCGGTCCCGCCGGCCAGCACCACGGCAGCGGCGGCCAGTACGGCCAGCGCCAGTACGGCCAGCACCGGTACGGCGACCCGGGCGCCGGCCGCCAGCAGGACGGCCGCGCCGGCCACCGCCGTGGCGATCCAGGCGCCCCGGCTGAACGACAGCGCGAGCGGCACGGTCAGCACCGCGGCGCAGGTCAGGGCGGCCGGCCGCTGCCAGCGCGGGGCCCGCGGGCCGGGCGCCAGGCCGAGGGCGAGCGCCGCCGTCAGGCCGTAGCCGACGGCCGTGGCCATCCCCATGACGTCCAGCGGCCCGAAGGTGCCGACCGCCCGCACCTCGCGCCCCATATAAGAGGCACCGGTCGCGGTCAGGTACTGGTGCACGCCGATCGCGCCCTGCACCAGGGCGAGCAGCACCAGGGCACCGGCCAGCACCCGGAAGTCCCGGGCGTCCCGCAGCGTCAGCAGCAGCGCCGCCGGTACCAGGACGAAGATCTGCAGATGGCGGACGAGACCGGGCAGACTCGCGGCCGGGTCGGCGGAGGTGACGGTGGCCAGCGCGAGCGCGACGACCGGCGCGCCAGGACCAGCGCCGCGGTCCGGCCGAGCGGCCGGGGCCGGTGCCGCAGCAGCCGCAGGCCGCACACGACCACCAGGACCGCGGAGGCGGCGTCGGCCGGGGTGACCGTGCCGGCCGCGGTGACCGCGGCGGTGTCGGCGGGCGCGCACAGCAGCACGACCGTCGCCAGCGCGGGGAGCAGCGGCGCGCCGTGCCGGGCCGGCGCCCGGACCCGGGCCGCGGCGCACCACGGCCCGGCCGGGACGGACGCCGCCGCGCCCGCGCTCATCCGCGCTCCCGCCGCAGCAGCGCGCCGGCGGTGCGCAGCAGGATCCGCAGGTCCTGCCCCAGCGACCAGCTGTCGATGTAGAGGTTGTCGAAGCGGGCCCGGTCCTCGATGGAGGTGTCCCCGCGCAGCCCGTGCACCTGCGCGAGCCCGGTCAGCCCGGCCGGCATCCGGTGCCGGGCCGCGTACTCGGGGTACTGCCGGCTGAACCGCTCCACGAAGAACGGGCGTTCCGGGCGCGGGCCGACCAGGCTCATGTCGCCGCGCAGCACGTTCCACAGCTGCGGCAGCTCGTCCAGCGCGGTGCGCCGCAGCAGCCGGCCGACCCGGCTCGTCCGGCCGTCGTCCGGCACGGTCCAGCAGGTGGCGGGGTCGTGGTCGTCGTCCGGGCGCAGGGTGCGGAACTTCAGCAGGGTGAAGGGGCGTCCGCCGCGGCCGATCCGCTCCTGCCGGAAGAGCACGCCGGGACCGTCGGCGAGCCGTACCGCCAGCGCACAGCCCAGCAGCAGCGGGGCCGCGGCCAGCAGCGCCGGCCCGGCGAGGGCCAGGTCCAGGGCCCGCTTCCGCCGGCCGCCGGTCCGCGGCGGGGTGGTGTCCAGCGGACGGCAGGCGAACCCCCACAGGTGGTCGGTGCCCGGCTGTGGCGGCCGGCCCTCGCGGCCCGCCGCGGCGCCGGCCAGCCAGATCGCCGAGCCCTGGTCGACGAAGCGGCGCAGCAGCGCGGCGGTGTGCGGATCGCCGTACGGCGGCACGGTGAACACCGCGTCGCGGACGGTGTTGCCGATGACGGACCGGGTGATGTCCTGGAAGGACGTCAGCCGGGGCAGCCGACGGGCCGCGCCGCCCGTGGGCACCTCGGCCGGGCCGGGCACCACCGGGGCCGGCGGGACCAGGCCGACCGGGCGCATGCCGTACTCGGGGTGGGCCAGCAGCGCGGCGGCCAGCTGCCGGGCGGCCGGATCGGGGCCGACGACCAGCGTGGCGCGCGGCCGGCGGCGGGCCAGGTTGCGGCGCGCCCGGTGGACCATGGACCGGCCGCCGCACACCAGGAGGGAGTGCGCGGCCACCGTGCAGCCGAGCGCGGTGAGCGGCAGCGCCCGCCCGGGTGCGACGGCGGCGAGCAGCGCGGCCGCCGCGCACCAGCACACCAGGGCCCGGCCCAGCAGCGCGGGCAGATCCTGAAGGACGCTGGGGGCCGGGCCCGGGCGGTAGAGCCCGGCCTGGATGTGGAGCAGCAGCAGCGCCGCCACGAGGGCGCCGAGCACGGCCGGCCGGATGCCGGGGCCCAGGGCGAGCGGTGCCGCGCCGACGACGGCGAGCACGTCGACCGCCACCAGCGGGACCACCCGCCGCCGCCGGCCGCGGCCGGCCCGGGGCGGGGGCAGCGGCTGCCACTGGGGGCCGCGCGGCGGGTGGACCACGGGCGCCGCCGGGCGGGCCGCCGCCGGCGGCCGGACCCGGGCGGCGGGGTGCGCGTCCGCGCTCTCGGTCGTCATCGTCCGCTCCGCTCCCCGCGCTCCGGGCCGGCTGCCCCGAGCAGTTCGCGGTACAGCGCCGCGACCGCGGCCGCGGTGCGCCGTACGTCACCGGCCGCCCGGGTGTGCGCCAGGGCCCGGGCGCCCAGTTCGGTGCGCAGCCGAGGCCGGGTCAGCAGCCCGCGGAGCGCCTGCGCGAGCGCGGCCGGGTCGCCGGCCGGCACCAGGCAGTGCGGCGCGGCGCCCGGCGGCAGGGCCTCCCGGGCGCCGCCGACGTCGGTGACCACGACGGGCCGGCCGCAGGCCATCGCCTCCAGCGGGGCCAGCGCCATGCCCTCCCAGCGCGACGGCAGGACGGCCAGATCGGCCACCCGGTACCAGGGCACGGTGTCCGCGGCGGCGCCCGCGAACCGCACGCCGGGCGGCGCCCCGGCCTTCAGCCGCGCACGGTCCGGGCCGTCACCGACCAGCACCAGCACGGCGTCCGGGACCGCGGTGCGCACCGCCGGCCAGGCCCGCAGCAGCGTCCGCTGGTCCTTCTGCGGGCACAGCCGCCCCACGCACACCACCAGTGGGGCGTCCGGCGCGAGTCCGGCGAGCGCGGGCAGCGAGCGGCGCAGCGCGCGGCGGGCCGCGGCGTCGTCGTACGCGGGGGAGCAGCGGTGCAGGTCCACGCCGTTGCGGACCACCGCCCACCGGCCGGGCACGCCGGCCGCTTCGCCCCGCCGCCGCTCCGCCTCGCTCACGCACAGCACCCGGTGTGTCCAGCGCGCGGCGTACCGCTCCCAGCCGACCGCCAGCCGCGCCGCCGTCCCGCCGACCGCCTCGAAGGACCAGGCGTGCGGCTGGTGGACCGTCGGGATCCGGCCCCGGACGGCCAGCCGGGCGGCCAGCCCGGCCTTGGTGCTGTGCGCGTGCACAAGGTCCGGGGACAGCCGCCGGATCAGCCGGGCCAGCCGCCCGGTCTCGCCGGGCAGCGCCGGGCCCGGGGCGCGGCGCGCGGGCCAGGGGGCCACCTCGGCGCCCGCCGCCGCGGCGTCCCGCAGCAGTGCGCCGTCCGGCGGCGCGGCCACCACGGTCCGCAGGCCCGCGGCGACCTGGGCGCGCACCAGGTCGGCGACGACCCGGGCCACCCCGCCGTCGACGGGCTGGGAAACGTGGAGCACCGTTGGCCGTTCACGGGACCTCAGCTCTTGCGCCGCCACGCACCGCTCCCCTGATCACCGGGCCGACAGAACTCTTTTCCGGCGGAATTCGCCGTGGAATTCCCGCAGCGCGCCGCTCAGCGCCGGGTATCGGTCTGCACGAAGAGCGCGCCGAGCAGATATCCCGGCCGGTGCGCGGAGAAGCGGAAAGCGAGCCGGTCGCCGCCGGACCGCAGGGCGGGCCGGAGGTCGAATGCGAAGGCCGGCGCGGCCGCCGTGGGAGACAGGGCGGCCGGCAGCGCCAAGGCCGCCGGCGCGCACCCGAGGCCGCGCCCGGTGCGGTCCATCGACTTCCGCATGTCTTCCTCTCCGACTTCTATCAGTCAAACAGGAGAGCACTCTGACAGAAATCATGTTGGAAACCGCGGCAGGCACGCGCGCATCCGGGACGGCGATCCCGAACGGCGGAATGCGGCACTGAAATGGCGGAGCGATCTTTATGCCAATAGGGTTAACCACCTCCTGTAGGGGTGGACGCCTGCGTCTTTGACGTATTTCGTTCGTTGTGACCGGTGCCCCATTCGCGAACTGAAAGGAGAATGGGATGAAGCGGTTTATCAAGACCGCCGCAATGGCCACGGCCAGCTGCGCACTCGTACTCAGCGGCGCAGGGATCGCATCCGCCAGCGGGGACGGCCACAACGGCCACAACAGCCGTCACGGCCGCCACCACGGACACCACCACGGTCGTCACATCGAGCGTTACGACCACCGTGGCTTCTACGGCCACCACAGCGGTGCCAACGCATATGGCTTCGCCGCGGGCTCCCCGGGCATCCTGAGCGGTAACAACGTCCAGGTGCCGATCAACATCCCGATCAACATCTGCGGCAACAGCCTCAACATCGCCGCGCTGTTGAACCCGGCATTCGGGAACGTCTGCATCAACAGGTGACCCGACCGCCGGTCCGTACGGACCTCGGACCGGCCCGGTTCGTGGTGCAGTCGGCGGATCTCCCCTGACTTCGGTCCGGGGTGGTCCGCCACTCCACCTCTCCACCGTCCGCCCGCCCGACCTGCGTCGGCGTCCTCGGGGGCACCGGCGATACTTGACCGCATGGCGAAGAGCAGGCGCGGGCGCGGCGGCGTGGAGTCCGTCACCGAGACGGTGGACGGCGGGCTCGCCGAGCTGCGGCCCGACCGGGACCGGCCGCGCGGCTGGACCCTGCTCCTCGACGGCGCCCCGCAGTCCCACGTGGACCTCGACGACCCCCGGCGCCTGGACTTCTCGTACCAGCGGCGGCTCGGCCACATCGCCGACCTCGCCGGACCGCCCGGGCAGCCGCTGCGCGTCGTCCACCTGGGCGGCGGCGCACTGACCCTCGCCCGCTACGTCGCCGCGACCCGGCCGCGCTCCTCCCAGCAGGCCGTGGAGATCGACACCCCGCTGGTGGAATTCGTCCGCCGGCAGCTGCCGTGGGACCGCACCTGGCGGATACGCATACGCGGCGGCGACGCCCGCGCGGGCCTGGCCAAGGTCCCGGACGGCTGGGCCGACCTGGTCATCGCCGACGTCTTCCGCGGGGCCCGCACGCCGGCGCACCTGACCAGCACCGAGTTCGTCGCGGACGTCCGGCGCGCGCTGCGCCCCGGCGGCCACTACGCGGCCAACCTCGCCGACGGCCCGCCGCTCTCCTTCCTGCGCGGCCAGATAGCCACCGTCCACACGGTCTTCCCCGAGCTCTGCCTGATCGCCGACCCCGCGGTGCTGCGCGGCAAGCGCTTCGGCAACGCCGTCCTGCTGGCCGCCGGCACCGCCCTCCCGGTCGCCGAGCTGACCCGCCGCGCGGCCACCGACCCGCAGACCGGCCGGGTCGAACACGGCAGGGCGCTGGCCGACTTCACCGGCGGCGCGGCCCCGGTCACCGACGCCACGGCCGTCGCGTCCCCGGCCCCGCCGGCCGGCACCTTCACCTGAGGGGCGGGTGCGGGCGGCGCCCGCCGGGGCGGCTCACGTCGCGTTGTTGCTGGTCTCCACCGTCGGCGGATGGCCGTTCCAGGTGCAGATCACCGAGGCGTGCCCGCCGCCGCCCGTGAAGTCCACCCGGATCCACCCCTGCTGCTTCCACACCTGCATCTCCCAGCCCGAGTTCGGCGTCGCCGACACCAACTCGGCCGCGGAGCCGCCCAGATCGAAGACCACCCGGCCGCCCGAGGTGGCGTAGCTCTTGACCCGGCCGTCGGAGGCTCCGTACGGGCCGCCCGGCGCCGTGGTGGGCGGGCGCTGCGAGCGGGTGCCGCCGGTGTGCGAGGGCGTGGGCGACGGGCCGGTGGTGGACGGCCGGTGCGGGGCCGGGGCGGACGGTTTGGGGCGGTGGGTGGAGGAGGCACGGGGGGTCCCGTCGCCGTCGGCCTGCGCCCCCGAGGACACCTGGTCGGAAAGGGGCAGCGCGCGCGGCGCGTCGTAGGCGGTGCCGGACAGCACGGTGTGCACGCCGAACCACGACAGCGTGACCGCGGCGCCGGTCGCCAGCGTCCAGGCCGCCGCGTGAACCAGTCCTCGTTGCATCCGGCTCATACTGCACCACCGGACACCCCCGTCGCAGCCCGCGGGAGTGGGTGGGAGGTACCGCTCCGGCGTCAACCTCCGGTAAAGGAACCTCCCTCCGATGGCGTACGGTGCCGCCCATGGCACGTGTGCTCGTGGTCGAGGACGACCAGTTCGTACGCTCGGCCCTCATCCGGCATCTGACCGAGGCGGCCCATACGGTACGCAGCGTCGGGACCGCCCTGGAGGCGCTGCGCGAGGTGGCGCACGTCGGGTTCGACGTGGTCATCCTCGACCTGGGGCTGCCCGACCTGGACGGCGGCGAGGCGCTGAAGATGCTGCGCGGCATCACCGACGTCCCGGTGATCATCGCCACAGCCCGGGACGACGAGGCCGACATCGTGCGGCTGTTGAACGACGGCGCCGACGACTACCTCACCAAGCCGTTCTCGGTCGAGCACCTCTCGGCGCGGATGGCGGCCGTGCTGCGCCGCTCCCGGGCCGGTGCGGCCGGCGCGGAACCCCCCTCACGAGTGATCCGGGTCGGCGGGCTGTCCATCGACCCGCTGCGCCGTCAGGCCGAGCTCGACGGCGCTCCGTTGGACCTCACCCGCCGGGAGTTCGACCTGCTGGCGTTCCTCGCCGGGCGGCCCGGCGTCGTCGTCCCCCGCAAGGAACTGCTCGCCGAGGTCTGGCAGCAGTCCTACGGCGACGACCAGACCATCGACGTCCATCTCTCCTGGCTCCGCCGCAAATTGGGCGAAACCGCGGCGAAGCCCCGCTATCTGCACACCCTGCGGGGTGTCGGTGTGAAGCTGGAGCCACCGCGATGAAGGGCCGTGCGCTGTGAGGTGGGCCCTGGTCAAGGTGGCGCTGGCGGTCACCACGATGGTCGTGGTGGCCTTCGCCGTGCCCCTCGGACTCGTCGTCAAGGAGATGGCCAGCGACCGCGCGTACTCCAACGCCGAACGGCAGGCCGCCACGATCGGCCCGGTGCTCGCCATCACCACCGACCGCACCCAGCTGGAACGGGCCGTGGCCAGCGCCGAGACCGGCCCCGGCGGCCGCATCGGCGTCCATGTCCCGGCGAGCGGCAAGAACGGCAAGCCCGCCGAAATAGGCACCCGGCGCGCCGCCCCCGCGGACGTGGCCGCCGCCGTGAAACTCGGCCGGGCCTCCATCTCCCCGGTCCCCGGCGGCACTTCACTGCTCCAGCCGACCGCGGTGGCCTCCGGCATCGCCGTCGTCGAGGTGTTCGTCCCGGACGACGCGCTCACCAACGGCGTCACCACCTCCTGGGTCGTGCTGGCCGGCGTCGGCCTGGCGCTGGTCATCGGCTCGGTCGCGGTCGCCGACCGGCTCGGCACCCGGATGGTGCGCCCCGCCGAACGGCTCGCCGGCGCCGCCCACGACCTCGGCCACGGCCAGCTCGGCGTCCGCGTCCAGGAGGACGGCCCCAAGGAACTGCGGGCCGCCGCCACCGCCTTCAACTCCATGGCCGACCAGGTCGTCCAACTGCTCGCCAACGAACGGGAACTGGCCGCCGACCTCTCGCACCGGCTGCGCACCCCGCTCACCGTCCTCCGGCTCAACGCCGCCTCCCTCGGCGACACCCCGGCCGCCGAACAGACCCGCTCCGCCGTCGCCCAACTGGAGCGCGAGGTCGACCAGATCATCCGCACCGCCCGCGAACAGAAGGCCCACACCCAGCAGGCGGCGGCCGCGGCCGGCTGCGACGCCGCCGAGGTGATCCGCGAGCGGATGGCCTTCTGGTCCGCGCTCGCCGAGGACCAGGGCCGCACCGCCCGGGTCGCCGGCGCCGACCGCCCGGTCCGCGTGCCGGTCGCCCGCCCCGAACTCGCCGCCGCCCTCGACGCGATGCTCGGCAATGTCTTCCGGCACACCCCCGAGGGCACCGCCTTCGCCGTCGACGTCCACAACGCCGAGGACGCGGTGATCGTGCTGGTCTCGGACGCCGGCCCGGGCATCGCCGACCCCGAGGCGGCACTGCGCCGCGGCCACGGCGGAGGCGGTGAGGGCTCCACCGGCCTCGGGCTGGACATCGTGCGCCGGCTGGCCGAAGCCACCGGCGGTGACGTCCGCATCGGCCGCTCCGTCCTCGGCGGCACCGAGGTACGCGTCTGGCTCGCCCTGGACGGCCGGCGCGGCCCGCGCGGCACCCGCCGCGGCCACCGGCTGCGCCGCACGCTGCGCACCCGCGGCCGGCGGGCCGCCCGCACCGGCTCCTGAGCGCCCGTCACCGGGCATAGGCCGGGGGTCTTAACCACCGCCTTCCGCTTCCTTAAGGCCGCCATAATTCCGCCAACGTCCGTACGGATCCCGGCATTTGTCCGTTTCGCTGTCGCTAGCGTGCGGGGCACACCGACTTCCCCCGGTGCACCAGCCACCCCCCACGTGACGACAGGCAGGACCCGATGAGTTCCTCCGCACACCGCCGGCGCAAGAGCCGCACCAGCAAGCTGATCCTCACCGGCGCGGCCGCGGCGGTCGCGGCCGGCGGCGCGTTCGCCGTCGCCGGCTCCGCGCTCGCCGACAAGGCACCGCGCGCCCCCCGTACCAAGGCCGCGGCCGGCTTCGCCCCGTACGTCGACACCTCCCTCTTCCCCGCCTACGACCTGGCCGGCACCGCGCAGAAGACCGGCGTGAAGAACTTCAACCTGGCCTTCATCACCTCCGGCGGCGGGTGTACGCCGAAGTGGGGCGGCGTGGTGGACCTCGGCAGCGACCCGGTGGCCAAGCAGATACCCGCGCTGCGCAAGGCCGGCGGCGACGTCCGGGTCTCCTTCGGCGGCGCCAACGGCTCCGAGCTCGGCGTCGCCTGTACCTCGGCGGACCAGCTGGCCGCCGCGTACGGCAAGGTCATCGACCAGTTCAAGCTCACCCGGGTCGACTTCGACATCGAGGGCGGCGCGCTGCCCGACACCGCCGCCAACACCCGCCGCGCCCAGGCCGTCGCACGCCTCCAGAAGAGCCACCCGGGCCTCGACGTCTCCTTCACCCTGCCGGTCATGCCCGAGGGCCTGACCCAGGACGGCGTGAACCTGGTCGCCGACGCCAAGAAGAACGGCGTGAAGATCTCCGCCGTCAACATCATGGCGATGGACTACGGCTCCTCCTACAACGGCGACATGGGCACCTATGCCACCCAGGCCGCCACCGCCACCCACGGCCAGCTCAAGAAGGCCCTCGGCCTGAGCGACGCGGCCGCCTGGAGGACCGTCGCGGTGACCCCGATGATCGGTGTCAACGACGTCCAGAGCGAGGTCTTCAAGACCGACGACGCCACCCAGCTGGTGACGTTCGCCAAGAGCAAGCACCTGGGCTGGCTGTCGATGTGGTCCGCGACCCGCGACCAGGCCTGCGCCGGCGGCGCGTCGAACTCCGCCCAGCCGACCTGCAGTTCCATCGAACAGCGCCCGCTGGACTTCACCAAGGCCTTCGGCGCGTACACCGGCTGACCCCCACCGGCGGTCCGGCCCCCAACCGAGACGGACCACCGCCCCACGGGGGCGTCTCCTGAATCCCGCCGGGCTGACGGAGGAGACGCCCCTCACGCGGGGCGCAGTGGGCCTCCCCCCACCCGCTGCGCCCCGCCCCGTACCGCCTCCCGGAAGGCGATCGGGGTGCGGCCCGTCCGGCGCTGGAAGAACTTGCTGAAGTTCGTGGCGTCGGCGAAGCCCAGCCGGTCCGCGATCCGGGCCGCGGACTGGTCACCGTGCGCCAGCAGCCGCTTGGCCTCCAGCACCACCCGGCGGTCGATGAACTCCTTCGCCCCGACCCCGGCGGTGGCCTCGGTGGCCCGGGACAGGGTGCGCGGCGCGTACCCCAGCGCACGGGCGTAGTCGCCGACCCGGCGGCTGCGGGTGAAGCCCCGCTCCACCGCGTCCCGGAACCGCAGATACGTCTCGCCCGCCGGGCGGCTCCCCGCGTCCCCGGCCGCCCCGTCCGGGTGCGCGGCCCGCAGCACCAGTACGGCCAGCAGATGCCGCAGCACCTCCAGATGGACCTCCAGCGGCAGCCCGCCCAGCGCCCCGAACTCCTGGTGCAGCTGGCCCATCGCCTCGGCCACCCGGCGCGCCGCCGCGCCCCGCGGATGCCGTACGGGCGGCCCGTACCAGTCCTCGATCCGGGCCGCGGCCGCGGTCGCCGGGTCCAGGAAGCCCGCCTCGAAGAGCACCAGCCGCCCCTCCGCGCCCGTGAGATCGCCGAAGTGCTGCACCTGCCCGGGGCGCGACCACAGCAGGTCGCCCGGGGCCAGCGCGTGCTCGCGGAAGTCGACGCTGTGCACCAGCCGGCCGCGGTCGAGCAGCAGCAGGTGGTGGAAGCCGGGCCGGTGCGGGGTGGACAGCTGGCAGGCGTCCGCCCGCTCCCGCAGCTCGGCGAGGGTCAGCACCTCCACGCCCGACGGCCGCCCGGCCGGCGCGGAGAACGCCACCTCCCGGATCTCCGGCACCGGCTCCTCGCCCCCCTGTCGCTTTCTGACCATGCCCGGTCCCTCCGCTACCCCGAAAACCCCCGCTGGTGGCCCTAGCGTAGGAGACGTCAGCGAGACCGCTGACCGAAAACGGAAGTCCGCACCCGGACCCACCGGCCACCCCGTACGACCGGCCCACCCCGGTCACACCGCACAGCTGGGAGACCCACCATGTCCACGATCGCTCTCTACGGCGCCACCGGCACGATCGGCGGCCGCATCCTCGACGAGGCGCTGCGGCGCGGTCACCAGGTCACCGCGGTCGTCCGCGATCCGGCGAAGCTCACCACGAGCCACCCGGCCCTCACCGTGACCACCGGGGACGTCCTCGACCCGGCCTCCGTCGCCGCGGTCGCCGAGGGCACGGACGTCGTGGTCAGCGCGGTCGGCGGCGGCGACGGGCCGGGCCACCTCGCCACGATCAAGCCCGCCGCCGAGTCCCTCGTCGCCGGGCTGCGCACCCTCGGCGCGGCGGCGCCCCGGCTGATCGCGGTCGGCGGCGCCGGCTCGCTCCGTACGCCCGACGGCAAGCAGGTCTGGGACGCCGAGGGCCTGCCGGAGTTCCTGCTCCAGATCATGCACGCGCACGGCGACGCGCTGGACCTCTACCGCTCGGTCTCCGACGTGCGCTGGACCAACCTCAGCCCGGCCGCCACCATCGCGCCCGGCGAGCGCACCGGCACCTACCGCACCGCCACCGACGACCTGATCACCGACGCCGCCGGCGAGAGCCGGATCTCCGCCGAGGACTACGCGGTCGCCGTCGTCGACGAGATCGAGCGGCCCCGGCACATCGGCGAGCGCTTCACCGTCGGCTACTGAACGGCCGCCGCCGGCGCCCGGACAACACGAAGGCCCCCGACCAGAGGTCGGGGGCCTTTCAGTGGGGTGAGTAACGGGACTTGAACCCGCGACATCCTGGACCACAACCAGGTGCTCTACCAGCTGAGCTATACCCACCATGACCGGTGCTGTGTGGTTCTTTTTCCCCACCGGCTGAGAAAAAGTGTACAGGGTCCGGAGGGGTGCTCGCGCCCAGGTTTCCGGGCGGGGGAGCGTGGGCGTGTCTTCCGGGTCGTCACCGCGGCTGCGGCGGCGACCCGGAAGACGGCCCGGGGTGGATCACGACGACGGCGCGGACTGCGGCGAGACCGGCGGCGTGGACTCCGGCGCCGGCTCGGCCGGCACCACGTGCTTGGCGGCGATGGTCTTCGCGGTCTCCGAGTCGGGGCCGGGCTGCGGCACGAAGACCGCCTCCCGGTAGTAGCGCAGCTCCGCGATGGATTCACGGATGTCCGCCAGCGCCCGGTGGTTGCCGTTCTTGTCCGGACTGTTGAAGTAGGCCCGCGGGAACCAGCGCCGGGCCAGCTCCTTCACGGACGACACATCGACGATCCGGTAATGGAGATGGCTCTCCAGCGCCGGCATGTCACGCAGCAGGAAGCCACGGTCGGTGCCGACGGAATTGCCGCACAGCGGCGCCTTCCCCGGCTCCGGCACGTGCTGCTTGATGTACGCCAGCACCTGGGCCTCGGCCGCCTCCAGCGTCGTCCCGCCGTCCAGCTCCGCCAGCAACCCGGAGGCGGTGTGCATCTGGCGCACCACCTCCGGCATGGTGCGCAGCGCCTCGGCCGGGGGGCGGATCACCACATCCACCCCGTCGCCCAGCACATTCAGCTCCGAGTCGGTGACCAGTGCGGCCACCTCGATGAGCGCGTCGTTCGCCAGCGAGAGACCGGTCATCTCGCAGTCGATCCACACCATGCGATCGTTCATACATCTCACCCTACGGGGCGCTCGCGCTGTCCGGGGAGCACGGGGCGGCCCGCAGCCCGGCCGACCGCGGCCTCCGGCACCCTGGGGGCGTACGCGTCCGACTGCGGTTTGGCCGCCTCGGCCGCCTCCGCCAGGCCGTGACCGGCCAGCGCGGACGCGGAGAACCCCGCGCCCGCCCCCAGCGCCGCCCGCTCGCGCTCCGGCCGCTCGGCGCGCTCGGCCCGCTCGGGTCTGAGCGCGGGCTCGGGCGCACCGTTCTGCGGCCGGCGTGCGCGGTAGGCCGCGCGGTAGGCGGCCGGCGAGGCCCCCAGCTGGCGCCGGAAGTGGCCGCGCAGCGCGACCGGCGACCGGAACCCGCAGCGGCCGGCGACCTCGTCCACCGAATAATCGGAGGTCTCCAGCAGCCGCTGGGCCTGCAGCACCCGCTGGGTGATCAGCCACTGCAGCGGCGCGCTCCCGGTGAGGGAACGGAACCGCCGGTCGAAGGTGCGCCGGCTCATGTACGCGCGCGCGGCGAGCGTCTCCACGTCGAACTGCTCGTGGAGGTGCTCCAGCGCCCAGGCGACGACCTCGGCGAGCGGGTCGGCGCCGATCTCCTCAGGTAATGACCTGTCCAGGTAGCGCTGGTGACCGAGGTCGGAGGCGGTGCGCCGGGGCGGCACCACCAGCCGGCGGGCCAGCGCGTTCGCGGCGTCCGCGCCGTGGTCGGTGCGCACGATGTGCAGGCACAGGTCGATGCCGGCGGCGGTGCCCGCGGACGTCAGCACGTCGCCGTCGTCGACGAACAGCTCCCGCGGGTCCACGTGGACGGACGGATAACGCTTGGCGAGCGTCGGCGCGTACATCCAGTGGGTCGTGGCCGGCCGGCCGTCGAGCAGTCCGGCCGCGGCGAGGACGAACGCCCCCGTGCACAGCCCGACGATCCTGGCCCCCTCTTCGTGCGCCCGGCGCAGCGCGTCGAGCGCGGCGGGCGGCGGGGCCTGGGTGATGGAACGCCAGGCCGGTACGACGACCGTCCCGGCACGGGAGATCGCCTCCAGCCCGTAGGGGGCGGACAGCTCCAGCCCCCCGGTCGTGCGCAAAGGTGCATCTTCGCCCGCGCACACAAGTAGCCGGTACCTCGGAACCCCGGCGTCCTGTCGGTCGATGCCGAAGACCGAGAGCGGAATGGAGCTCTCGAAAATAGGGCCGCCGCTGAAGAGAAGCACCGCGACTATTTCGCGGCGCCGTCGGGCGGCGAGCTTGCGTGCGGCATCTGGTACGGCAGCGGAGTCCTGGCTCATGGCACTTAAGCCCCCCTCGGTCGTCTCGCCCTCTCGGTCCTGCACAGCTCCCCCGCCGTCACTACCAAGATCGAATCTACTGTGTTCCGTGAGGATGGAGTGCCAAGTTCACCACCCGCTGGTATGTCGATATGGCAACTTGGCGCGAAGCATTCGATCACGAAGCGTTCCACTCGTCGGCCCTGCAAGGGAAGTACGCGTCTCGGCTCTGCCCGTTCGCAGTAGGACACAACCATGCCCAGCGGTCCTTTCCTCCCTGCTCACACCAGGGTTGGGGGGTGCGGGGAGCAAGGTGTGGGCGCCGGCCGGAAGTTGGCTGAAAACGGTCGTGCGCGGACTTGTAGGCGCCTCAGTCGACCGGCGTACGCCGTTCGCCGTGCCGCCCGCCCCTGCGCGCCCGCGCCCCGGAACGTCCGCTTCTGTCCCGTTGTCGTCCGGCGGCTCGCCCGCGGAGTCCGGCCGCGGACCGTTCGGACCGCCGCAACAGCGCGCGGCAGGCGCCGGTCACCAGGGCCAGACCGGCGGAGGTGCCGGCCGCGCCGGCCCACGAGGCGCCGCTGATGATCAGTACGAAGGGGACCAGGGCGCAGCTGAACGCTCCCCAGCGCACGACATCGCTCAC
Source organism: Streptomyces endophytica (assembly GCF_026153355.1). Classification (GTDB taxonomy): domain Bacteria; phylum Actinomycetota; class Actinomycetes; order Streptomycetales; family Streptomycetaceae; genus Streptomyces; species Streptomyces endophytica. Next base: position 3,186,229 of record NZ_CP110636.1, read on the forward strand.
TGGGTCGGGTGATCTGTCGGGCGGCAACGGCACCTCGTGCTCCCCTCGGGCGGGCTGCTACTACAACGCCGCCGACGATCTTGGGTCACCGCGAGGGGTACGTACGGGGGCAGGACGGGGCATTGCCATCCGCGCCACGCTCCGGCATGCTCCGGGGAACGTTCGAGGCCCCCGGTCCACCTCGTCCGGGCGCCCGGTGCCCGCGGCGGGCTCTGGGCAGCGGGGGAGTGGCGCCGTACTCTTGGGGTATCGGGTTGGGAAGATGATTCCCAGTCGTATCGTTCCTCTTTGAACTATGGCTCCCGGTCCTCGATCGAGCCAGCTCAGTCAACTGCCGGATCAAGTCAATCGCCGTTCCCCGTTCGCCCCTCCGCAAGAGGACGTCCTCGCCGAGACACCCCATGGCCGGTCACGAAATCCCCGAACCCGCGGACCGCAAGCAGGTCGCCGATCCGATGGCGGACCTGGAAGCGGCGGAAAAGACGCGCCACTCCTGCGATCCGGCATTCCGGCACGGCGTCGTGGTCGGCTTCGACGGCTCCATGTCGAGCGAACGGGCGTTGGCGTATGCAATCGGTCTCGCGCGGCGCCACGGCGCCGGTTTGATCATCGTCCACGTCGCCAACCGGCTCCCGACGACGGTCTGGGCGGGCTGCGAGCCCCCGGTCTTCGTCGACGTACCCGACCACCGCACCGAGGTGCTCGGGCTGGAGCTGGCCTGCGCGGACCACCTCTCCGAGGTGCCCTGGATCCTGGTCGAGCGCGGCGGGGACATCTGCCACGAGCTGGAGGAGGTCGGCCGGGAGTACGAGGCCGACGCGATCGTGGTCGGCTCGACGCACGGCATCGTCGGCCGGATCTTCGGCTCGGTCGCGGGACGGCTGGCCCGCCGGGCGCAGCGCCCGGTCATCGTGATCCCCTGACGGATCGCTTCTTCTCCCCGCCTCCCGCGTGCAGTTGAGGAGGCGTCAGGAACGGGCCGGGTCGGCGGTTCCCCCTCTCTCGTGCAGCGGAAGAGGTGGATTGTGCGCCAAAGAAGGGTAGAAAACGGTCACGTGGGCGCGCCGCACCACGGGCCCGGCGGCCGCGCGCACGGCAACTGCGTGCTGCCGGCCGGGAGGTGACGGTTCCCAGGCGGTGGCATCCCGCCGGCGTTTTGGGCGACGCCGGCACAGGGGAGGCGGCGGCGTCGCGCGCGTAATGGTGGCACGCGCGCGACGCGGTCGCCGGTAGGTGACTACTCCACCGTCACGGACTTGGCCAGGTTCCGGGGCTTGTCGATGTCCCGGCCGAGGGACAACGCCGTGTGGTAGGCGAGCAGTTGGAGCGGGATGCCCAGCAGGATCGGGTCCAGCTCGGGCTCGTTCTTCGGCACGATGACGGTGTCGTCGGCCTTCTCCTGGTCCTGGTGCGCGACGGCCAGGATGCGGCCGCTGCGCGCCTTGATCTCCTCCAGGGCGGCGCGGTTCTTCTCCAGCAGGTCGTCGTCCGGGACGATGGCGACGGTCGGCATGGCGGGCTCGATGAGCGCCAGCGGGCCGTGCTTGAGCTCGGAGGCCGGGTACGCCTCGGCGTGGATGTAGGAGACCTCCTTGAGCTTCAGGGACGCCTCACGGGCCACCGGGTAGCCGCGGACCCGGCCGATGAACATCATCGACTTGGCGTCCGCGTAGCGCGCCGCCAGCTTCTTGATCTCGTCCTCGCCCTTGAGGATCTCGTCGATCTGGCCGGGCAGCTTGCGCAGGCCCTCGATGATCCGCTTGCCGTCCGCGACGGACAGGTCGCGGATGCGGCCGAGGTGCAGGGCGAGCAGTGCGAAGGAGACCACCATGTTGGTGAAGCACTTGGTGGAGACGACGCAGACCTCGGGGCCGGCGTGGACGTAGATGCCGCCGTCGGTCTCCCGGGCGATCGCCGAGCCGACGACGTTCACCAGGCCCAGGACCCGGGCGCCCTTGCGCTTGAGCTCCTGGACGGCGGCCAGCACGTCGTAGGTCTCACCGGACTGGGAGACCGCGACGTAGAGGGTGTCGGGGTCCACGACCGGGTCGCGGTAGCGGAACTCGGAGGCCGGCTCGGCGTCCGAGGGGATGCGGGCCAGCTCCTCGATCATCTGCGCGCCGATCTGGCCGGCGTGGTACGAGGTGCCGCAGCCGAGGATCTTGACCCGGCGGATGGTGCGGGCCTCGCGGGCGTCGAGGTTGAGGCCGCCGAGGTGCACGGTGGAGAACCGGTCGTCGATCCGGCCGCGCAGCGCGCGGTCCACCGCGTCCGCCTGCTCGTAGATCTCCTTGTGCATGTAGGTGTCGTGGCCGCCCAGGTCGTACGACTCGGCCGCGTACTCGACGGTCTCCGGCGTCGCGGTCGTGCGCGAGCCCTCGGTGGTGTACGTGCGGTAGTCGTCGGCCTTGAGGGTGGCCATCTCGCCGTCGTCGAGGGTGACGACCTGGCGGGTGTGCGAGACCAGCGCGGCGACGTCGGACGAGACGAACATCTCGTGCTCGCCGATGCCGAGCACGACCGGGGAGCCGTTGCGGGCGACCACGATCCGGTCGGTGAAGTCGGAGTGCAGCACGGCGATGCCGTAGGTGCCCTCGATGTGCCGCAGTGCCTCGCGGACCTTCTCCTCCAGCGTCTCGGCCTGGGAGCGGCCGATGAGGTGCGCGAGGACCTCGGTGTCGGTCTCGGAGGCGAAGACGATGCCGTCGGCGGTCAGCCGGGCGCGCAGCTCGGCGGCGTTGTCGATGATGCCGTTGTGGACGACGGCGACCTTGCCCTCGGTGTCCAGGTGCGGGTGGGCGTTGTCGTCGGTGGGCGCGCCGTGGGTGGCCCAGCGGGTGTGCGCGATGCCCGTGGTGCCGGCGAACCGCTTCGGCAGCCGGGCCTCCAGCTCCCGGACCCGGCCCTTGGCCTTGGCGGTCTTCAGGCCCGCGGACTTGCCGGTGCCGCTCGCGTGGAGGGCGATGCCGGCCGAGTCGTAGCCGCGGTACTCCAGACGGGCCAGGCCCTCCAGGAGCAGGGGAGCAACATCGCGTTTGCCGATATAGCCGACGATCCCGCACATACAGTGACCCTCCGAGAAAGACGTGTGTCGGTTGTGGTGTGCCCGGTGCCTGCCGGGCGCCTCCGCCGTGGATCCGGCCCGCCGTGGACCGGCCGGCCGTGGACCCTCAGCCGTAGACGAGGCGGCGCAGCTGGCGGGCGGAGAGATCGGGCGGGGCCACGGCGCGGTGCGGCATCTCGTGGCGGATCCGTTCGAAGATCTCCTCGTTGCGCAGCCCGTGGGACTGCAGCTCCCGATGGCGCCGGCGGACGAACTCCTCCGTCGTCTCGTCGAAGTACGCCAGCACGTCCAGCACCACCCGGGCGGCCTCACCGCGCTGCAGCGGTGTGCTGCGCACCAGGTGTTCCACCAGGTCGTCATGTGGCGCATCAGCGCGGTTCCGGCGTTCGAGCACCCGTCGATACTGCGGGGCGCCGCCAAGATTCGCAAGAAATCTGCCCGATATCGGGCACGTCCCCGATTTGGGTGCGGGAAAGTGGTCTACACCTTGACCCCGTTCCAGGCTCGCGGTACGCATGGTCACCGCTCGGTCGCTCCATGCCATGACATGCCCGACGCTCGCCGAAGGGACCGTCGATGAGACGACGCAGACTGCTGGGTCCGCTGCTGGCCGTGGCCGCGGCGCTGGGAACCGCCGCCGCCCCGCCCCCGCCGCACGGGCCGCCGCCCCCACCGTCCCCCTCGACCGGGTCGTACCCGCCCCGGCGTCCGTGCACGAGGGCGGCACCCCGTACACGATCGGCGCCGGCACCCGCATCCGCGTGCCCGGCGGCTCCGGCGACGTGCGGCGGATCGCCGGCTATCTGGCGGGCCTGCTGCGCCCCTCCACCGGCTACGCCCTGCCGGTCACCACCAAGGACGGCGACGGCATCGTGCTGCGGCTCGGCGGCCGGGGCACCGCGGAGCTGGGCGCCGAGGGCTACCGGCTGCGCGCCGACGGCCACGGCGTGACGATCGGCGCCCGCCGGCCCGCCGGCCTCTTCCACGGCATCCAGACCCTCCGCCAGCTGCTGCCCCCGGCCGCCGGCGAACACCGCGAGCAGGCCGGGCCCTGGAGGATCGCCGGCGGCACCGTCACCGACACCCCGCGCTACGGCTACCGCGGCGCGATGCTCGACGTGTCCCGGCACTTCTTCACCGTCGACCAGGTGAAGCGCTACGTCGACCAGCTGGCGATGTACAAGATCAACAAGCTGCATCTGCACCTGTCCGACGACCAGGGCTGGCGGATCGCCATCCGCTCCTGGCCGCGGCTGGCGACCTACGGCGGCTCCACCCAGGTGGGCGGCGGCAAGGGCGGCTACTACAGCCAGGACGACTACCGCGAGATCGTCCGCTACGCCGCCGACCGCTACCTCACCGTCGTCCCCGAGATCGACATGCCGGGCCACACCAACGCCGCGCTGGCCTCGTACGCCGACCTCAACTGCAACGGCGTCGCGCCGCCCCTCTACACCGGCACCCACGTCGGCTTCAGCTCGCTGTGCGTCCCGAAGAAGGTGACCTACGACTTCGTCGACGACGTGGTCCGCGAGCTCGCCCGGCTCACCCCGGGCCCGTACCTCCACATCGGCGGCGACGAGGCGCACTCCACCAGCCACGCGGACTACGTCACCTTCATGGACAAGGTGCAGCCGGTGGTCGCCAAGTACGGCAAGACCGTGATCGGCTGGCACCAGCTGACCGGCGCGCACCCGGCGAAGGGCGCCCTCGCCCAGTACTGGGGCTACGACGCCACCGGCGCGGCGGAGCGCCAGCAGGTCGCCGACGCGGCCCGGAACGGCACCGGGCTGATCCTCTCGCCCGCCGACCGCGCCTACCTCGACATGAAGTACGACAAGGACACCCCGCTGGGCCTGTCCTGGGCCGGCTACGTGGGCGTCCGGCGGGCGTACGACTGGGACCCGGGCAGCTACCTCCAGGGCGCGCCCGGCGAGGCGATCCGGGGCGTCGAGGCGCCGCTGTGGTCCGAGACCCTCTCGACGTCCGCGCACATCGAGTACATGGCCTTCCCGCGGCTGCCCGGCATCGCGGAGCTCGGCTGGTCCCCGCGGACACCCACGACTGGGCCTCCTACCGCGAGCGGCTGGCCGCCCAGGGTCCCCGCTGGGACGCGCTGGGCATCCATTACTACCGCTCACCGGAAGTCCCCTGGCCGACGGCGTGACGGCGTGACGGCATGCGCGCTTCGCCTCCGCCCGGTGCGCGCCACGGCGTAACGGTGCGCCGCACGACGTGAGGCGCCCGCGGCACGCGTCACAGCGTTCACGGCGCGTGCCACGGCGCCCGCCACACGTGCCACGACGTGGTGAGCCCCGGAATTCCACCGGAGCCCACCACGTTGTGGCCCCACAGGGGGCGCTCGTACCCCCTACGGGATCTGTTCGGCCGCACCCTAAGGGCTCCGAAGGCCTTGAAGGCCCCGAAGGCCCGAAGTCCCCGCGACGGTCCTAGAACCCCAGCTCCCGTGCGATCAGCATCCGCTGCACCTCGCTGGTGCCCTCGCCGATCTCCAGGATCTTGGCGTCCCGCCACATCCGGGCCACCGGGTACTCGTTCATGAAGCCGTACCCGCCGTGGATCTGGGTGGCCTCGCGCGCGTTGTCCACCGCGATCTCGGAGGAGTACAGCTTCGCGAGCGCCGCCTCCTTCTTGAACGGTTCGCCGTGCACCAGCCGGGAGGCGGCGTCCCGCCACGCCAGCCGGGCGGTGTGCGCCCGCATCTCCATGTCGGCGAGCTTGAACTGGATCGCCTGGTTGGCGCCGATCGGCTTCCCGAAGGCGTGACGTTCCTTCGCGTACGTCACCGACTCGTCCACACAGCCCTGCGCCAGGCCGGTGGCCAGCGCCGCGATGGCGATCCGGCCCTCGTCGAGGATCCGCAGGAACTGGGCGTAGCCGCGGCCCTCCGCACCGAGCAGGTTGCCGACCGGCACCCGGACGTCCGCGAACGACAGCTCGCGGGTGTCCGAGGCGTTCCAGCCGACCTTGGAGTACGGGGCGGCGACCGTGAAGCCGGGGGTGCCGGACGGCACGATGATCGAGGAGATCTCCGGGGAGCCGTCGGCCTTGCGGCCGGTGACCGCGGTGACCGTCACCAGGCCGGTGATGTCCGTACCGGAGTTGGTGATGAAGCACTTGCTGCCGTTGATCACCCACTCGTCGCCGTCCCGCACCGCGGTCGTGCGGGTCGCGCCGGCGTCCGAGCCGCCGTCCGGCTCGGTCAGGCCGAACGCGCCGAGCATCTCGCCGCTGCACAGCTTGGGCAGCCACTCGCGCTTCTGCTCCTCCGTGCCGAAGCGGTACAGCGGCATGGCGCCCAGCGAGACGCCCGCCTCCAGGGTGATCGCCACCGAGGAGTCGACCCGGGCGAGCTCCTCCAGGGCGATGCCGAGGGCGAGGTAGTCGCCGCCCATCCCGCCGTACTCCTCGGGGAACGGCAGGCCGAACAGGCCCATCCGGCCCATCTCCTGCACGATCTCGTACGGGAACGCATGCTGCTCGTAGTACTCGCCGATCTTCGGGGCGACGACGTCATGCGCGAACGCCTCGACCGTACGCCGGAGTTCCTCCAGCTCTTCGGGCAGACGGTGGTCCAGGGACATGGTCACTCCTTGTGGGAGAGGGCACGCAGGGTGCGCGAGGGGCTCGGGCGGCCCAGGACACCGTCCATCCACACGCTCGTGGCGGTGAGCCGGTCGAGATCGACACCGGTCTCGATGCCGAGGCCGTGCAGCATCCACACGAGGTCCTCGGTGGCGAGGTTGCCGGTGGCGCTCTTGGCGTACGGGCAGCCGCGAGGCCGCCCGCCGACGCGTCGACGGTGGTGACGCCGTGCTGCAGCGCGGCGAGGGTGTTGGCGAGGGCCTGCCCGTAGGTGTCGTGGAAGTGCACGCCCAGCTTCGAGGTGGGCACGCCCGCCTCGTTGAGGGCGGCGAGGAGGTGCTGGACGTGGCCGGGGGTGGCCACGCCGATGGTGTCGCCCAGGCTCAGCTCGTCGCAGCCCATGTCGACCAGCGCCCGGCACACCCGGACCGTCTGCGCGACCGGCACCGGCCCTCCCAGGGGTCGCCGAAGCACATCGACAGATAGCCGCGGACGTGCACCCCGGCCTCCTTGGCGCGGGCGACGACCGGGGCGAACATCAGCAGTGCCTCGTCGACCGTGCGGTTGAGGTTGGCCTTGGCGAACGATTCGGTGGCGCTGCCGATCACCGCGATCCGGCGCGCGCCCAGTGCCAGCGCCCGGTCCAGGCCGCGGTCGTTGGGCACCAGGACGGGCAGCCGGTGCGGGTCGAGGTCGCCCAGCAGCGGGAACAGCCGCTCGGCGTCGGCGAGTTGGGGCACCCACTTGGGGTGCACGAAGCTGGTCGCCTCCACGACCGGCAGTCCCCGTCGACGAGCCGGTGGACGAACTCGGCCTTGATCTCCGTGGGCACGACGGCCTGCTCGTTCTGCAGGCCGTCGCGCGCGCCGACCTCATGGATGCGCACGCGGGCGGGCAGGCCCTCCGCGGCGACCTCCATCGGCAGTCCGGCGACGGTCATGACGCCACCTCCCCGTCGGCGCCGACGGCGCCGTCTGCGCCGTCCATGGGCGCGATCACGGCCAGCACCTGGTCCATGGCGACCGTCGAGCCGACCGTCACGTCCAGTTCGGTCACCGTCCCGGCGTGCGGGGCGGAGATCACGTGTTCCATCTTCATCGCCTCCACCACCAGCAGGCCCTGGCCCGCGGTGACCTCGTCGCCGACCGCGACCTTGACGACCGTGACGGTGCCCGGCATCGGGGCGGCCAGGGTGTCCGCGCCGTGCGCCCCGGCGGCCCCGCGCAGCGCGGCCGCCACCGGGTCGTGATCGGCGACCTGCCAGGCGTCGCCGTCCCTGCCGAGCCAGTCGCCGCTGCGGTGGAAGGTGTGCACGATGCCGTCGACGGTGATCCGGACGCGGTCCGGTGCGACCTCGGCGGTGTCCTCCGGGCCGCCGGGCCGGACCTCGCGGGCCACCGGGTCGTGGCCCGGCACCCGCAGCCAGTGGCGCACCGGCGCGGGCTCGCCGCCGAGCCGGAAGCCGCTGGGGGCGGCGAACGGGTCGCGCCAGCCGGCCTCGTCCACCGCCGGTGCGAGGGCGGCCTGCCGCACCGCCGCGGCCGCCGCGTACACCTCGTCCGGGACGCCCGCCTCGATCAGGCCGGCCGCCTCCCGCTCCACCAGCCCGGTGTCCAGCTCGCCGGCGACCACGTCGGGGTGGGCCAGCAGCCGCCGCAGGAAGCCGGCGTTGGTCGTCACGCCGAGGGTGACGGTGTCGGCCAGCGCGGCCCGCAGCCGGCGCAGCGCGCTCGCCCGGTCCGGGCCGTACGCGATGACCTTGGCGAGCATCGGGTCGTACCGGCTGCCGACCTCGCCGCCCTCGGTGAGGCCGGAGTCGGTGCGGGTTCCGTCGCCCTGCACCTCGTGCAGCGAGAGGACCGTGCCGCCGGTCGGCAGGAAGTCGCGGGACGGGTCCTCGGCGCAGAGCCGGGCCTCGACCGCGTGCCCGGTGAGCGTGATGTCGTCCTGGGCGTAGGGGAGGTGCTCGCCGGCGGCGATCCGCAGCTGCCACTCCACCAGGTCCAGGCCGGTGACGAGCTCGGTGACCGGATGTTCCACCTGGAGGCGGGTGTTCATCTCCATGAAGTAGTAGGCCGAGGGGTCCTTGCCCGGGACGATGAACTCGACGGTGCCGGCGCCGCGGTAGCCGCAGGAGCGGGCCGCCTGCACGGCCGCCTCGCCCATCGCGGCGCGGGTCGCCTCGTCGAGCAGGACCGAGGGGCCTCTTCGATGATCTTCTGGTGGCGCCGCTGGAGGGAGCACTCGCGCTCGCCGAGGTGGAGGACGGTGCCGTGGCCGTCCGCCAGGACCTGGATCTCGATGTGCCGGGGCCGGTCGATCCAGCGCTCGACGAGGAGGGTGTCGTCGCCGAAGGAGGAGCGGGCCTCGCGCCGGGCGGCGGCGATCTCCTCGGCCAGCAGTGCCTCCTCGCGCACCAGCCGCATGCCCTTGCCGCCGCCGCCCGCGGACGGCTTGAGCAGGACGGGCATGCCGATCTCCCGTGCGGCGGCGGCGAGTTGGGCGTCGTCCAGGCCGCTGCCGGAGGAGCCGGGACGACCGGGACGCCGGCCGTGCGGACCGTCTCCTTGGCGCGGATCTTGTCGCCCATCAGCTCGATGGCGTCGGCCGGCGGGCCGAGGAAGACCAGGCCCGCCTCGGCGCAGGCCCGGGCGAAGGCGGCGTTCTCGGCGAGGAAGCCGTAGCCGGGGTGGACCGCCTGGGCGCCGGTGCGGGCGGCCGCGTCCAGCAGCCGCTCGACGGACAGATAGCTCTCGGCGGCCGGGGCCGGGCCGATCCGTACGGCCGTGTCGGCCTCGCGGACGTGCCGGGCTCCGGCGTCCGCGTCGCTGAAGACGGCGATGGAGCGGATGCCGAGCGTGCGGAGCGTGCGGATGACGCGGACCGCGATCTCGCCGCGGTTGGCGATCAGGACGCTGTCGAACATGGTCGTGGGCATTCCTCTCACATCCGGAAGACGCCGAACTGCGGCTCGCCCAGGGGGGCGTTGGCGCAGGCGGTCAGGGCGAGGCCGAGGACCTGCCGGGTTTCGAGCGGGTCGATGACGCCGTCGTCCCACAGCCGGGCGGTGGCGTAGTAGGCGTTGCCCTGGGTCTCGTACTGCGCGCGGACGGGGGCCTTGAAGGCGTCCTCCTCCTCGGCGCTCCACTCCTCGCCGCGGGCCTCCATCTGGTCGCGCTTGACCGTGGCGAGGACCGAGGCGGCCTGCTCGCCGCCCATCACGGAGATCTTGGCGTTGGGCCACATCCACAGGAAGCGGGGGGAGTAGGCCCGGCCGCACATGGAGTAGTTGCCGGCGCCGTACGAGCCGCCGATGACGACCGTGAGCTTGGGGACCCGGGTGCAGGCCACGGCCGTGACCATCTTCGCGCCGTGTTTGGCGATGCCGCCCGCTTCGTAGTCCCGGCCGACCATGAAGCCGGAGATGTTCTGGAGGAACACCAGGGGGATGCCGCGCTGGTCGCACAGCTCGATGAAGTGGGCGCCCTTCTGGGCGGATTCGGAGAACAGGATGCCGTTGTTGGCGACGATGCCGACCGGGTGGCCGTGCAGGTGGGCGAAGCCGGTGACCAGCGTCGTGCCGTACTCGGCCTTGAACTCGGCGAACCGGGAGCCGTCCACGATCCGCGCGATCACCTCGCGCACGTCGTAGGGCGTCCGGGAGTCCACCGGCACCGCGCCGTACAGCCCGGCCGGGTCGACCGCGGGCTCCTCGACGGGCCGCACGGTCCAGGGCAGCGAGGGCCGCTCGCCGAGCGTCGAGACGATGGTGCGGACGATGCGCAGCGCGTGCGCGTCGTCCTCGGCGAGGTGGTCGGTGACGCCGGAGGTGCGGGAGTGGACCTCGCCGCCGCCCAGTTCCTCGGCGGTGACGACCTCGCCGGTGGCGGCCTTCACCAGCGGCGGGCCGCCCAGGAAGATCGTGCCCTGGTTGCGGACGATCACGGCCTCGTCGCTCATGGCGGGGACGTACGCGCCGCCGGCCGTGCACGATCCGAGGACGGCCGCGATCTGCGGGATCCCGGCGCCGGACATCCGCGCCTGGTTGTAGAAGATCCGCCCGAAGTGCTCGCGGTCGGGGAACACCTCGTCCTGCATCGGCAGGAAGGCGCCGCCGGAGTCGACCAGGTAGACGCACGGCAGGTGGTTGTCGAGGGCCACCTCCTGGGCGCGCAGGTGCTTCTTGACCGTCATCGGGTAGTACGTGCCGCCCTTGACCGTGGCGTCGTTGGCGACGATCACCACCTCGCGGCCGGAGACCCGCCCGATGCCGGCGATCACCCCGGCGGCCGGCGCGGCCCCGTCGTACATCCCCTCCGCGGCCAGCGGCGCCAGCTCCAGGAACGGCGAGCCGGCGTCCAGCAGGGCGTCGACCCGGTCGCGGGGCAGCAGCTTGCCGCGGGCGGTGTGCCGCGCCCGGGCCTTCTCGCCGCCGCCGAGGCGGGCCGCCGCGAGCCGTTCGCGCAGTTCGGCGGCGAGCTCGCGGTGCGCGGCCTCGTTGGCCCGCCAGGAGTCGGAGGCCGGATCGTCCCTCGGACTCCGGCCGAGGGACGCCCCGTCGCCTCCCAGCACCGGTGCCTGCTCCATCACTACGAGCCCCCTTGCTCGGTCGTCCGCCCGGCCGCCGCGGTGCGCGGCCGCCGGGCATCCGGGTTAATGGGCGTTAACGTCGTTTCCTTCAGGTTAACGACCACTAACCCGGCTGTCTACAATCGACGGCATGAGTAATGCGCAGGCCCCCGCCCCGACCAGCCGCCGCGAGCAGATCCTGAAGGAGGCCGCCCGGCTCTTCGCCGAGCGCGGGTTCCACGGCGTCGGTGTGGACGAGATAGGGGCGGCCGTGGGCATCTCCGGCCCGGGCTCTACCGCCACTTCGCCGGCAAGGACGCGATGCTCGCCGAGCTGCTGGTGGGGATCAGCGAGCGGCTCCTCGCGGGCGGGCGGATGCGGGTCGCGGAGGGCGGCGAGGACCCCCGGGCGGTGCTGCACGCCCTGATCGACGGCCACATCGACTTCGCGCTGGACGACCGCCCGCTGATCACCGTGCACGACCGCGAGCTGGACCGGCTGCGCGAGGCCGACCGCAAGCGGGTGCGCCAGCTGCAGCGGCAGTACGTCGAGCTGTGGGTGGAGGTCGTCCGCCGGGTCCACCCGGGCCCCTCGGAGTCCCAGGCCCGGGCCGCCGTGCACGCCGTCTTCGGCCTGCTGAACTCCACCCCCCACCTGGGCCGGCCCGGCTCCCTCCCGGGCCGCACGGAGATGGCGGAACTGCTGCACCGGCTGGCGCTGGGGGCCTTCGGGGCGGTGGCCGGGCCGGCGGAGGCGCCGGCGGCGGGGGGACCGGTGGCCGCGGGCGCATAGTGCGCTGCCGCACACCTTGTCGTTGAGGTCTGGACAGTCCAGGTGACCGGCCGGTAGCTTTTCGCTGAGCAAGCGCTTAGCCATGCGTTTGGCCGGTGACCTGGAGGAGGCGACGTAACCATGCGCCGTACGGTGTTCAACGAGGACCACGAGGCGTTCCGCGAGACCATACGCGCCTTCATCGAGGGCGAGGTCGTACCGGTCCACGACGAGTGGTTCGCGGCCGGCCAGGTCCCGCGCGAGTTCTACTACAAGCTCGCCGAGCTGGGCGTCTTCGGCATCCGCGTCCCCGAGGAGTACGGCGGCGCCGGCATCGACTCGCACAAGTTCGAGGCCGTGATGTACGAGGAGACCGCCCGCGCCGGCGTCACCTTCGGCGGCTCCGGAGTGCACGTCCTCCTCGGCCTGCCGTACATCCAGATGCTCGCCACCGACGAGCAGAAGAAGCGCTTCCTGCCGAAGTTCGTCACCGGCGAGGAGATGTGGGCGCTGGCGATGACCGAGCCGGGCACCGGCTCCGACCTCGCCGGCATGAAGACCACCGCCAAGCTCAGCGAGGACGGCACGCACTACGTCCTCAACGGCTCCAAGACCTTCATCACCGGCGGCGTGCACGCCGACCGCGTCATCGTCTGCGCCCGCACCGACGCGCCCACCGCCGAGGACCGCCGCCACGGCATCTCCCTCTTCGCCGTGGACACCACGTCCGAGGGCTACTCCATCGGCCGCAAGCTCGACAAGCTCGGCCTGCGCACCTCCGACACCGCCGAGCTGGCCTTCGTCGACGTCAAGGTCCCCGTCGAGGACCTGCTCGGCGAGGAGAACAAGGGCTTCTACTACCTCGGCCAGAACCTCCCCTCCGAGCGCTGGGGCATCGCCTTCGGCGCGTACGCGCAGGCCAAGGCCGCCGTCCGGTTCGCGCAGCAGTACGTCCAGGAGCGCACCGTCTTCGGCAAGACCGTCGCGTCCTTCCAGAACACCAAGTTCGAACTGGCCGCCTGCCAGGCCGAGGTGGACGCCGCCGAGGCCGTCGCCCGACCGCGCCTGGAGGCCCTCGACGCCGGCGAACTGACCCCCGCCGAGGCCGCCTCCGCCAAGCTCTTCTGCACCGAGGTCGCCCACCGCGTCATCGACCGCTGCCTCCAGCTGCACGGCGGCTACGGCTTCATGAACGAGTACCCGATCGCCCGCCTGTACGCCGACAACCGCGTCAACCGCATCTACGGCGGCACCAGCGAGGTCATGAAGTCCATCATCGCCAAGTCCATGGGCCTGTAAGGACGTTGGGGCCCACGCACGTGAACGAAGCACTCCGGTCCCTGCTCGATCTGCTCGACCTGGAGCGGATCGAGCAGGACATCTTCCGCGGCCAGAGCCGGGCGGCCCTGGTGCCCCGGGTCTTCGGCGGGCAGGTCGCCGCCCAGGCACTGTCGCGGCCGGCCGCACGGTCCCCGAGAACCGGCCGCCGCACTCCCTGCACGCGTACTTCCTGCGCCCCGGCGACCCCGGCGCGCCCATCGTCTACACCGTCGACCGGATCCGCGACGGGCGGTCCTTCACCACCCGCCGGGTCGTCGCCGTCCAGCACGGCCAGCCGATCTTCCACCTCTCCGCCTCCTTCCAGGAGTACGAGGAGGGGCTGGACCACCAGACGGACATGCCGGCCGCGCCCGACCCGGAATCCCTGCCGACGGCCGCCGAGATGCTGCCCCGCCACCTCCCGGCGGACATCGCCGAACGGCTGGTCGAGGCCCGCGCCGCGGTCGACCTGCGGTACGCCGACACCCCGCCCTGGGGCACCGTCGGCCACCCGCGCGCCCCGCGCTCCCAGGTCTGGTTCAAGGCCAACGGCAAGGTCGCCGACGAGCCCCTGCTGCACGTCTGCCTGGCCACCTACGTCTCCGACATGACGCTGCTGGACTCGGTCCTGCTCGCCCACGGCCGCGGCGGCTGGGCCGTCGGCGACGTCGTCGGCGCCTCACTGGACCACGCCATGTGGTTCCACCGCCCCTTCCGCGCCGACGAATGGCTCCTCTACGACCAGGAATCCCCCTCCGCGTCGGGCGGCCGCGGCCTCGGCCAGGCCCGCATCTGGACCCAGCACGGCCAACTCGCCGTCTCGGTGATCCAGGAGGGGGTCGTGCGGGTACCGCGGGGGTAGCGCCGCGGGCTGGGCGGGGGGCTGGACCCCGGGGCTGGGCGGGGGCGGGCGCCGGGCCGGTGAGCGACGGCGACGGTGGCGTCCTGAGGTGGTTGTACGGCCCTAGGGGTGCCATCGGCCGCTTAGGGCATGGCACCCCCGCCACCCACCCCCGCCACCCACCCCCGCCACCCACCCCCGCCACCCACCCCCGCCACCCACCCCCGCCACCCACCCCCGCCACCCACCCCCGCCACCCACCCCCGCCACCCACCCCCGCCACCCACCCCCGCCACCCACCCCCGCCACCCACCCCCGCCACCCACCCCCGCCACCCACCCCCGCCGCGCGGTTCAACGCTGCCGCAGCTGGCTGGTTGAGCTGTGGGCCTCATCCGCCTCGTGGGAGCAGCGCGCCGGGGAAGCCGGCCCCGCCTTCACAAGAAATCCCCGGCCGCAATCCGCTCAACTCGGGTCCGTCGCACGGCCAAGGAGGACGGATCGTTCACCGGCCACTCCTTGATTCCGGGCCTCCGCAGGTAACAGACGCCCTGGCGGATATCGGTGACGACAGCCAGCCGCCCCGGGGCGTACTCGACCTCATCGCCAACTCCTGGTAGCTGCTTGGCATTCACAGGGCAACCCCCGCTTCCGGGCAGACGCCGATCCGGGCGGCGCACGGCCGGCACACGTGCAGATCGTCCGGGCCGGCGGTCTTCTCCCGTGCCAGGCTGTAGCCGAAGTGGCAGCAGGGCAGGCGCTACCGGTGATCTCGTCGACCGTCCAGGTATTCGCGGCCGGGACGGCGTCCCACCCCATGGTCATGACGCACCTCCGAGACCGAGGTAGGCGGCCCATTCACCGGAGTCCCAGCCAACGGGGTCGCCGTGCCGGTGGCGAAATGCGCGGGCTTCTGGCGGAAGAGATCTCGCGTCGGTCCGTACGGCGGTGGGTGCCGAGTGGGGGTGCGGAGCGGCATCGGCGAGAGTGCGTCGAGCGTTTGATGCAGTCGGCATCGTGGTCAGTCCTCCAGATCGCTGCTGGCATGACCAGCTAACGCGGCACCCGAGCAATGTTCTGAGGGAGATCAGGGCCTTCTTTCGCCCGTCCCCTAGGGCGATTTGGCCACTCCTTTAGCTGACGTCGCAGTGAGCGTGGAGTTACCGTGCGTGCATGAACTCCTCGCGGAACACGACGCTTGAGGCGTGGATGAAGGAGCACGGGCACAGCTCCAATTCGCTCGCGGAGGCGGTGAATTCGGCAGTGGGCGACCTCACCGGCAGATTCGGAGGACTGGATGGCGCATCGATCCGGGACTGGAAAGCGGGCCGCGTACGGTGGCCGAAGTCCGCGACCCGCGCCGCGCTGGAAAAGGTCACCGGCCTTCCCGCCACCGCTTTAGGGTTCGTACCGCGGGGCCGGGCCCCGTCGTCCGCCCCGCCCCACCACCGGAGGACCCGTGGAACGCCGTCGCTTCCTCGCCGCCGGAACGGCCTTGGCTGCCGCCTCCGCCACATCCGCCGCAGCCACCAAGTACCGCGTGGGAACGAGCGACGTCCTCCGACTCCAACAACGCTTCACTGAGATCATCGCAAGTGACCACCGTCATGGCGGCCGGCTCGGCATCGAGCGGAAAGCCACCGCGCTTGCCGGCGAGGCTCTGGCTCTGCAGAGCACAGGGAGTGCCAGTCAGCGGGTACGTGCCTACGTATACGGATGCGCGGCGGCATTCCGGTCCTCGGCGATGTGGGCGGCGATCGACGGGCGCCGTTACGACGGCGCGATGGTCCACATGCGGGAAGCGCAGGCACTCGCCGAATTGGCAGCCGACCCGGCCATCAAATTCCGCATTTGGTCACACGCCGGGACGTTGTACCGGCACATGGGCCGTCCCGAAGAAGCCATCGCCGCAAATGACGTCGCTCGGAGTCTGTCCATCACGCGTCGCGATCCGCTGTTCGCATCCTTGGGGCTTGCCAGGCAGGCCGCCATTCACGGTATTGCCCGGAATCTCAAGGCTGCTCGACGCAGCTTCGACCAGGCGCAGGACGCGATGAATCGCGCTGACCCTGCCGCCGATCGTCCCGTGTGGATGACTTCGTTCTACGACCAAGCGGAACTGAATTCCCTCGCGCTCACCGGATATCTCGCACTCGGCGACTACGAGACAGCCGAGGCGCACGCGCATCGGTGCTTGGCCGCTCTCCGGCCCCACATGCGACGGTCGAAGGCCATCGCCACCACTCGCCTGGCTTGTGCTCAACTCGGCCAAGGCGATGTGGAAGCGGCGGCCTCCACTGCGATGTCGGTCCCTGCCGATGCCGCCGCTCATCACCCTCGCGTCGCCGGAATGCTGCACACCTTCAACTCCAGGATCAACACCGCGGCGCCGAACAGCTCCACCGCCCGGATGTGGAATCAGCACGCAGACACCATGTGGAAGGAACCGGTATGACGTCCACCATCGAGCTCCGCACATTCCACTTGCTAGAACCCGCCAGGCGGCATCTCCTGGACGTCTATACCGATGTCCGTGCAGACCTCCTGCACCTGCCGAACTACGCGGTCGCGACTTTCGCCGAGCGCCTCGACCGTCATTCCGAGGAGCCAGGCTGGGGGCGGTCCTGGCCTATGAAGAGGGCGAGCCCATCGGCTACGTGTACGCCAACACAGTGGATTCCGACGACCGTTGGTGGAAGCGCATCTCGCCCGCCCCTTCGTCCGAGTACACCGACAAAAGCGTCGTAGCTCTCAAGGAAATCGGCGTTCGCATTCCCTGGCGCGGTACGGGAACAGCTCGGCGTATCCATGACGCCCTCCTCGCCGAGCGCAGTGAGTCGTACGTCAGTCTCATGGTCAATCCCCTCGCCGGGGACGGCAAGGTGCACCGGCTCTACCAGCGCTGGGGGTACGAGGACATCGGCCGCACCCAGCCCCCAACGGACGCACCGGTCCTGACCGCGATGATCAGGGCCGTGCGCTGACTCCGGGCGGGGCCAGGCCGAGGGGCCCTAGATGTGGTCGCTGATGCACCAGTAGCGAGGGTGCTTTTGCTGTCGGCGGAAGCGAGGGCGTTTCCCCGGTTGACCGCGGCCATCGGGACCATCGTTACGGGCGACGGCGACAGTGAAAGGCGGATGCAACGCGGTGGCTGCACTGGTCTACTTCAAAAAGAGCGTTGAGGATGCCGACGTCGTGGTCTATTCGTTCGGCGAGGACGCTTCTGAGATGACGCGCCAGCTGATCGTGGACAAAGGAAATCGCCGGACGCGGTCAGGCGACGGGAACATCGACTATGCGTTCCTCAAGGCGTCGCGAAAGATCAACGCCGTGTACGAGCAGACATGTGAATGGCCTGACCGCGGAATGAGTGCCAGCTGATTTCCTCCGTCGCGGCGGGGCCCTCGCGCTGGGTCAGGAGCGAGGGCGGAGCCACGAGGCGGGCGCGTTCGTGGAGTTGGCGCGCGGCGTGGTTTTCGAGCCGAGGCCTTTGTCACCCCGCGTAGGTAGCATCACCCGGCCAGAGGTGAGGCGTCCGCGGCCTCGCCCGGCCACACGGACAGATGGAGGACAGATGAGTGACGCCTACTCGCCCGTCCCGGAACTGAACTTGCTCAAGGAGTTCGCCGACCGGATCGGCCCGGGCCAGTACTCGGAGGGATTCGAACTCCACGAGTACGGCAAGGAAGTCGGCCTCCACACCTGGTCGGCGCATCCGGAGTTTCTGGACCGGTTCATCCCCTTCGCGCATGCCACCGGCTCCGGCTCGCACTACGCCCTGTGGCGGTGCGACGACCGAACCGACCTCGCCGCCCTGCCCGTCGTCCTGGTGGGCGACGAAGGAGACCTCTACGTCGTCGCGCGAAACCTGCCGGAACTGTTCCAGCTCCTCGCCATCGACAGTGAGTTCCTCGACCCGGACGAGGTCGAGGAACACAGCGATGGCCATCAGGAATTCCTCGTCTGGCTGGACCGGAACTTCGGGCTGGGGCCGCCGGAAGACCTCGACGCGCTCTGGGCCGAACAGAAGGAGTGCGACGAGCAGTTCCGGACGTGGGCGAGCCGTTTCGTCGCGTTGGACGACTGCTGACAGCTCTCTCGCGGGAGCGTGATCGTCATGTTTGTGGGGCTTGTGGCCGGTAGTGGCCGGTCTGGAGCCCAGTGCCGACCTCGCGGCGCGAAGCGCTTGCTTCAAGTGCACTTGAAGGTCCTAACGTTGCCGGCATGACGGTGATCGACAGCACGCCCGTGACCTCCCCGCCCGTGGACGTTTGTGTGGCCGCGGGGACGGAGCATCCGCGGCCCGACGGCCAGGACCGTTACACGATCAGTGAGGTCGCGGCGTACACCGGGCTCAGTGCGCCCACCCTGCGGTGGTACGAGGAGATCGGGCTGCTGCCGGACGTGGAGCGGTCGCACAACGGCCAGCGCCGCTTCGGCAACCGGGACCTGGACTGGCTCGCCTTCGTGCGCAGGCTGCGGCTGACCGGGATGCCGGTCGCGGACATGGTGCACTTCGCGCAGCTGGTGCAGCGGGGCGAGGAGACCTTCGACGAGCGGCGGCAGATCCTCGAACGGACCCGGCGCGAGGTCCTCGCGCGGATGGCGGAGCTACAGGACACCGTTGCCGTACTCGACGCCAAGATCGACTTCTATGCGGGCGCCCCCAGGCGTCGGAAAGGGCCTGAGCGCCATCATGAGCAACGCCATCACGAGCAATGCCATCGAACAGATCCGTAAGGTCGAGCTGGGCAACGGCGGCCCCCTCGTCGGCGTCCAGGGCTTCGGCGCCATGGGCATCAGCGCCGCCTACGGGCAGACGGACGACGCGGCCGCCCGCGACACCCTGGAGGCCACCGTCGAGGCGGGCGTCACCCTCATCGACACCGCCGACATGTACGGCGTCGGCGCCAACGAGGAGTTCCTCGCACCGTTCGTCGCCGCGCACCGCGACGAGATCACCCTGGCCACGAAGTTCGGCATCGAGTACCGCGCGGACGACCCGAAGTACCGGGCCATCCGTAACGATCCCGGCTATATCAAGAAGGCCGTCGAGGCGAGTCTGCGCCGCTTGAACGTCGAGGTCATCGACCTCTACTACATGCACCGGCGCGACCCCGCCGTTCCGCTGGCCGAGTCCGTCGGTGCCATGGGCGAACTGGTGGCGGAGGGGAAGGTCAAGTACCTCGGCCTGAGCGAGGTCACCGGTGCCGAGCTGCGCGAGGCGCACGCCGTGCATCCGATCACGGCCCTGCAGACGGAGTGGTCGGTCTTCAGCCGGGACGTGGAGCGCAGCGCGGTGGGCGCGGCCGCCGAGCTCGGGGTCGCCTTCGTGCCGTACTCGCCGCTCGGGCGGGGCTTCCTGACCGGTGCCTTCACCGACGCGGGCAAGGAGCTCTCCGGCAGCGACTTCCGGCAGTTGATGCCGCGCTACACCGGGGACAACGCCAAGGCGAACGCCGCCCTGCTGGAGCCCCTGCACGAGATCGCGGCCGAACACGGCGCCACCACGGCGCAGATCGCGCTGGCTTGGTTGCAGCACCGGGCCGAGGTGCACGGCCTGACGGTCGTGCCGATCCCCGGGACCCGTAAGCGCAGCCGCCTGCTGGAGAACGCCGGGCCACCCGGATCACCCTGACCGCCGAGCAGTTGGCCCTCCTGGAGCCGATCGCCGGGCAGGTGGCGGGCGAGCGCTACGCGGACATGTCCCTGACCTCGGCGGCGCGGGAGGGGTAGGTCGGTCGGTCGGAGGACGGTTCAGGGCGGTGCCGGCCGGTTAGCCCGCATGGAGCAGGTTCCGATTGCGGGGCCGGGCAAGGTCAGCTGTTCTGGGTCGGAGACGCGTTGGTCCGTCCTGCAAGCAGTCGAGGAGCGTCCATGCTCAAGGGCTTCAAGAACTTCCTGATGCGCGGTGACATCGTCGTCGTGGCCGTGGGGCTGATCATCGCGTTGGCGCTCAGCACGCTGATCAAGGCGTTCACCGACAACGTCATCGACCCGATCATCGCCCGTGCGCAGGGAGGTGGGTCGGTCGGGCTCGGCTGGCAGCTCGGTGATCCCGGGAACACGTCGACCTATGTGAATCTCGGTGCGTTCATTTCCGCCGTGATCTACTTCGTCATCTTCATGGCTGCCGTCTACTTCTTGATCGTCGTCCCGTACAAGGCCGTCCAGGCGCGCCGTGGGGTCACCGTCTTCGGGGACCCCACACCGGCCACCACCTGCCCGGCCTGTCTCGCCGACGACATTCCGACGGGTGCCGCCAAGTGCCGCTACTGCGGGACCGACCAGCGCGCGACGCCCGCAGCCCCATGAGTGCCGAAGGGGAGCAGGCAGCCGAAGAGGACCTTCCCGCTGGAGAGCCTGTCCGCGGCAGGCTTCAGGCCAGCCCCGCCGCGTCCAGCAGGTATGCCGTCAGCGGGTCGTAGTAGCGGGGGCTGCGGACGTGGTCGTCGAGGGGGATGGTGACCTGGAGGGTGCCTTCGGCCTCGGCGAGGAAGAGGGCCGGGTCGTTGGAGTCGGCGAAGCCGATCGCGTCCAGACCGCGTTGGCCCGCGCAGCCGGCCCAGCCGTGGTCGGCCACCACCAGGTCCGGCAGCGGGCGGCCGGCCCGCTCCAGGCCGTCGAGGATCGCGGCCATCGGCTCGGGGGAGTGGGTGTGCCACAGCGTCGCCCCGCGCTCCAGCATCGCCACGTCGGCGAACTGGAAGACCATGCCCTCGTCGGCCTGCAGCCCGTCCGGGATGACGACGATCTCGCAGCCGGCGGCGCGGAGTGCCGCGGCGGTGGCGCGGTGCACGTCGAGCAGGCCGCCCGGGTGACCGGTCGCGAACAGCACCCGCTGCTCGCCGGCCGCCGCCTTGCGCAGCAGCGCCGCCGCCCGCTCCAGCGCGTCCACGGTCAGCTCCGGGTCGATGGTGTCCTGGCCCTGCCGGTGGTGCGGGTCGTCGCTCACCCCGCAGCGCTCCGCCATCACGGCCAGTACGTCCTGCTCGTCCGCCCACCGGTCGCCGAATTCCAGGCCGAACCAGAAGTAGCGGTCACCGTTGGCGAGCTTGCGGTAGTGGGAGAGGTTGTTCTCCCGGGGGGTGGCGACCTCACCGGCGATCCGGGTGCGGACGAGATGGTCGACGAGTTCGGCGCGTGACGGAACGGCGGCTGCGGAGGCTATCGGCATAGCGCCATTGTGCCCGGACGTATGTTCCGGGGCGGGGGAGTTCCGTACCCCGGACGGAAGCGGACGGAAGCGATCACGGACCGGAGCCGGGCAGGGGCCAGACCGCAGCCGGGCTGGAGCCGGACCGGAGTCGGCCCGGAGCCGGACCGGAGTCCGACCGGAGCCAGCCAGGCTGGACGAAATGTCGAACGGTCATCGGGTTCCGTCGCGGAAATGTCCATGGGCCAGCGGCCTCGCCGTCCCTAGTCTCGGGTCATGACCACCGCAGCCAGCGCTTCCCACGAGCCCGTCGGCCCCGTCGACTCCTCCCGCATCCCCCGGTACGCCGGGCCGGCCACCTACGCCCGCCTGCCCCGCCTGGACGAGGTCGGCGGCCGGGCCGACGTGGCCGTCGTCGGCGTCCCCTTCGACACCGGCGTCTCCTACCGCCCCGGTGCCCGCTTCGGCGGCAACGCGATCCGTGAGGCGTCGCGGCTGCTGCGCCCGTACAACCCGGCGCAGGACGCCTCCCCGTTCGCGCTGGCGCAGGTCGCGGACGCGGGCGACATCGCCGCGAACCCGTTCAACATCAACGAGGCCGTCGAGACGATCGAGGCCGCGGCGGACGACCTGCTCGGCACCGGCGCGCGGATGATGACGCTCGGCGGTGACCACACCATCGCGCTGCCGCTGCTGCGTTCCGTCGCCAAGAAGCACGGGCCGGTCGCGCTGCTGCACTTCGACGCGCACCTCGACACCTGGGACACCTACTTCGGCGCCGAGTACACCCACGGCACGCCGTTCCGCCGGGCCGTGGAGGAGGGCATCCTCGACACCTCGGCGCTCTCCCACGTGGGCACGCGCGGGCCGCTGTACGGCAAGAAGGACCTCACCGACGACGAGAAGATGGGCTTCGGCATCGTCACGTCCTCGGACATCTACCGGCGCGGTGCCGACGAGGTCGCCGACCAGCTGCGGCAGCGCATCGGGGACCGGCCGCTGTACATCTCGATCGACATCGACTGCCTGGACCCGGCGCACGCCCCCGGCACCGGCACCCCCGAGGCCGGCGGCATGACCTCGCGCGAGCTGCTGGAGATCCTGCGCGGGCTCTCCTCCTGCAACCTGGTCTCCGCCGACGTCGTCGAGGTGGCGCCGGCCTACGACCACGCCGAGATCACGGCCGTGGCCGCCTCGCACACCGCGTACGAGCTGACCACGATCATGTCGCGGCAGATCGCCGCCGCGCGGCAGGGCTGAGCCCGGGCCGCACAGGCGCAGGGGACGGCCGGTCACAGAGGTGGCCGGCCGTCCTTCGTGACGAGTTCCCACGTGCCGTCCTCGAAGGGGTGGCCGCCCAGCACCGCGTCCCAGGTGTCGCTCTCGTCCACCGTCGGGTCGATCCGCCGGCACCAGGCGGCGAGCACCTGCTGGGCGTCGCGCCGGTCCGCGCGTGAGGGATGGAACCCGCGGCGGTACGCGTCGAAGAGCCGGACCATGGCGAAGAACTGCGCGAGGGAGCCCGCGGCCGGTTCGGGAGCCGTGTCCCGGGGCAGCCGGAGCACCTGCCCGGTCGCGCCGTCCAGCGCCAGCGGGGCGTACATCCAGTGGCCGAGCTCGTAGCGGACCCCGGACGGCTGCCCGTCGGTGCCGTCCTCCGGCAGCGGCTTCAGGCCGCCGTGGGTCTGCAGCTGCAGCAGTCCTTCCAGGCTCGGCAGCCCCACCTCGACGAGGAAGTCCCGGGTGCCGGCGTGGGTGATGCCGTCGGGCAGGTCGCCGGCCGCGCGCCGTCGGCAGGCACCGGCGCCGAACGCCTCCTCCAGCCAGGCCCGGGCGCCGGAGCCGCCGCCCGCCGCGGCCAGCGCCTCGGCGGGCGGTTCCGGGGCGGCCAGCCGGGCGTGCGGCTCCAGCAGCGGCGCCGCGTGCCAGGCCGTGCCGTCGTCCTCCCCGTCCGCCCCGCAGACGACCGCGAACAGCCCGCCCGCACCGGCCAGCACCCACAGGTTGTCGAGCCCGATGCCCTGCCCGACGGACAACGGGCAGCGCGGCAGCGGCGCGGACGGCTCCGGCTCGATCTCCCACGCCCCGTCCAGCCGCTCGGCGAACGCCCCGGACACCCCCTCCGGCACCGGTCGTCGTAGACCCAGCCGGACTCGTAGAGCGGCTCCGGGACGACGGCGGGCGCACCGTGCGGCGCACCGGTGGCCGAGTCGAATTCCTGCCGGACGTACGCGTGGGCCGGGTCCGTGGCACGGTCCGTGGTCGCGTCCCGGGCGGCCAGCAGCGACAGCCCGTCCCCGGACCGGACCAGCGCCAGCTCGTCGATCCGCCCCACCTCGCCGGGGACCGGGCCGAACCGCCCGTTGCCCCGCCACCGCGTCCACACCGTCTCGAACGGCATCCCGACCCCGGACCCGCTCAGCTGCCGGGCCAGGTCCGTACGCCCGCGCAGAGCGCCGCGTGGTGCAGCCAGGCCGCCCACTCGCCCTGGCTCAGCGACCAGGCGCCCTGCGCCTCCAGCGACCGGACGTCGGCGAGCACCCCGCCGTACGGCACACCGGACGGATACGCCACGGCGAGGGCGTCCCAGGCGGCCCCGGGCCGCACCTGGGCCAACACCCGCCCGTCGGCGAGCAGTTCGCCCACCGTGCCGGCCAGGGTCGCGTGGGCCGGCAGCGCGCGGGCCGCGTACCGGCCGACCGGACCCTTCTCGGTCCACGGCCCGGCCGGGCCGGAATCCGTCACGGCCGCCAGCAGCGCGGCCACGATGCGCCGCTGTTCCGCCGCGGACACCGGGCAGGCCGCGCGCCACATACGGGCGAGGGACGGCGAACGGAACGCCAGCAGCCCGGCGTCCGGTTCCTCCGCACCCCGCGCGTCCCGCCCCGTCTCCCGTACCTCGATCTCGTCGGGGAAGGCGGTGGCCAGTGCGCGGGCGTCGGCGGGCCCGGACGGCGCACCCAGCGCCTCGTGCAGCAGCCGGTACACCTCCACCGGGACGTCGGTGGTCTCGGCGGCGGCGAGGACACCCAGCGGATGCCGGCCGTCCGCGCCGGCCGGTGCGGACGCGCCGCGGGCCTCCGGGCCTGCCGCGGGGGTCACCACCACGTCGCGCGCGGGCGGTTCGCCCATCCGGTCGCCGTCCCACTCCAGGGCCAGCCGGATCCGGGCCTCGGGTGCCCGGAGCAGGAGGAGGGACAGCGCCCGGGCGATCCGTCGGGGTTCCGCGGAGGTCAGTGTGGGGCCCGCCCACTGGGAGTTCACCAGGAACACGGTGTGGTCGCCGCGCAGTGCGTCGCGCAACCCGGGGCGGCCGCGCAGGAGTTCGTCGGGTCCGAGCGCCACGCCGAGGGCGGCGCACACCCGCAGCGCGACCTCGTCCGCCGTCAGGCCGGTGCAGTCGACCAGCGCGGCACCGGGGACCCGTGCGGCGCTCTCGCGCAGCAGCGCGGACTTCCCCGCGCCGTCGTCGCCGCCGATCACGAGTCGTGCGCGCCGCTCCACGGGCAGCGCCAGCCAGTCCCGGATCGCTGACCGCTCTCGGTCGCCGAGCTGGTGTGTCACGCGAAATCACTCCCACCGGTGCGGTGCTCGAAACCCTAGCTCAGGACAGCAGGCCCTTTCCGGCGAAGCCCAGCCACAGTCCCTTCAGACGATTGACGTACGCCTCGCCCTCGGCCGTGAACGCGACCCGGGCGTCGTCCTTGATCTGCCGGATCTCGTCCTGCCGGCCTTCCGCACGCATCTCGGCCTCGTCCTCCACCCGGCCCCGGCGGAACCCGGTCCCGTAGTAGATGGGCACGTCCTTGGGGAGGTTGTGGCCCAGGTAGGCGGAGCAGTTGTTGCCCGAGGCGGGGCCGCACGGTTCCCGTTCGGTGTACAGGCCCTGGGGCTGGAGCGGGGGCTTGCCGTCGGCCTCCCGCTGCCGGTTGACCTCGTTCAGGTAGTCCAGGACGTGCGGTTCGGAGTGCACGCCGGCCGACCACTCGGTGCCCATCGGCAGTGAACTGTCGGAGAGGTAGTGGGTCTGCCCGGTCTCCGGGTCGTGCACCTCCACCACCGCGTAGTTCCGGTTCGACCAGTCGCCCTTGTTGTCGCCGGTCAGTTCCTTGAAGACGTTCGCGGTGTATTTCCGCCCGTCTTCCTTGAACGTGTCCTTGAGCTCCTTGCGGACGTCGTTCCGGTCCGGCACCGGCTGCTGCTGGTGGTAGTAACTTCCCGCGGACTGATGGCCCTTGGCGTCCATGTTGGTGGCCAGTTTGTCCCTGGC
The DNA here is from genome assembly GCF_026153355.1 of Streptomyces endophytica. Classification (GTDB taxonomy): domain Bacteria; phylum Actinomycetota; class Actinomycetes; order Streptomycetales; family Streptomycetaceae; genus Streptomyces; species Streptomyces endophytica. The sequence goes on from NZ_CP110636.1 coordinate 3,211,825, forward strand.
CTCCTTCTGCCGGTCCTGCTTCTCCTTGCCCTCTTCGGTGCTGGGGTCGTGGTCCAGCGGGCGGTTCGACGGGTGGTTGGGGTTGTCGACGTCCGGGTGGAGCGAGCCGACCTCCAGCTCGCGGTGGAACTTGAGCGACAGCCGGGTGATGGCGGCCACGGCGGCCATCTGCTGCGGGCGGGGCATCTCCGCGAACGGCGGGTGGCGGAGGGTGTTCTCCAGGGTCTCCCGGGTGATGCCGTTCGGGTTTCCGGGCGGGCCGCACTGCTGCAGCAGGTCGCGCAGCTGCCCGTTCCCGCCCCAGTGTTCGAGGTCGTTGTAGAGCCGGTCGAGACTGACCTGCTCGACGTGGTGGGTCTCCCGCAGCGAGCCCTGGGAGTCCTCGGGCAGCAAGCCCTGGTGCGTACGGTCGGGGGCGTCCCGGTTGCTGTCGTCGTGGTGCTGGCCGTCGTGCTCCTGGTCGTGCCCCTCGCCGTGTCCCTCGTCGTGCCCTCGTCGTGGTCGAGCTTGGGCTTCTTGGCGTCGTGGCCCCCGTCGTCCCCGTCCGCGTCGTCGGGATGGGGGTGCTTTTCGCCGGCGGCGCCGGGCTCGGCGGCGGGGCGGCGGGGGGTGTCGGTGCGGGGATCGGTGGTGTGGTGGTCGGACGGGGTGGGTGTGGGTGTGGGGGTGGTGGGGCGGCGGTCGGCGCCGAGGGGGATGGCGTGGACGCCGTTGCTGCCGTCGTGGAGGGGCCGGTCGCTGGTGCGGCCGGTCTGGGCGTCGACGTAGGTGATCTTGCCGTTGTGGTTGACGACGTTCCAGGCGTGGGCGCGGCCGTTGTTGTCCTGGGTGACGATGACGGCCTGGGAGCCGTGGCCGTTGTCGCGGAGGTCGTTTTCGAGGCGGTGGAAGGCGTCGGGGCCGTTTCCGTAGTCGTGGAAGGGGGCGCCGAGGGTGTTCTCGATGCGGTCGCGGCCGTTGGCTTCGCCGCGGTCGGAGAGGGTGCCGTCGGGGTGGGTGTCGGGGGTGCGGTGGGCGGCGGCGGTGGGGTTGCCGGCGTAGGTATCGGCGGTGGCGAGGGCGGCGTCGACGCAGTTGTTGTTGCGGCCGGGGGCGTCGGGGCCGGGGTGGTTGATGGTGTCGACCCAGTGGCCGTCGTTGGGGTCGGGGTGGGGCTGGGGCCGGCCGTCGTCGTCCTTGGGGATGGCGTTCTCGACGTGCTGCTGGTGCTCGTCGGTGGGGCCGTCCAGCCCGCCGGGACGCTCGCGGTTACGGGTGTCGGAGGCGGCGGGGGGATCGTTGGGGGGCTCGTGCCGGGGGTGGTCGTGGTCGGCCGGGTCGGTGGGGGTGCCGTGGTCGGTGGGGGCGTCGGTGTCGGTGTGGGTGTCGGGGTGGGTGTTCTGGTCGTGCGGGGTGTTGCCGGGGGTGTCGCGGTGGTTGGTGTCGCGGTGGTCGGTGTCGCGGTGCTCGGTGTCGGGGTGGTTGGTCGCTGGCTCGTTGCCAGGCTGATTGCCCGGTCCGTTACCCGGTCCGTTGCCCGGCTCGTTGTGGCTGTTCGGGGCTGTGGGCCGGTGCGGTCGTTCGGGGTGCCGTGGCCGTTCGGGGGCGGGTCGGTACGGGGCGGCTGCGGTTCGGGGCGCCGGGGGTCCGGGCGGGTCGGGTCCGGCCGGGTGGTGTCCGGGCGTGTGGTGTCGGGCCGGGTGGTGTCCGGGCGGGTCGAGTCGGGGCGCGGCCGGTCCGGGGCCGGGCGCTGCTGACGCGGGTCGGGGCGCCCGCCGGAGGGCGTACGCGGGTCGTCCGGGCGGCGCGGCCCGTCGAGCCGGGGGTCGTGGGCGGGGCGGTCCGGACGGCGCTGCTGGGTGATGTCGTGGACCGGCTGAGTGCCGTCGGGGCGGCGGTTGGGCGGGGTGTTCCGGGGCTCCCCGCGGGCGGGTTGGTGCCGCGCGGGGGTGCGGTGTTCGACGTCGGGGTGGCGGCCCGCTCGGGGTGGCGGTGTGCGGGGCCGCGTTCGGAGCCGCGTTCGGTGTCGTCGGCCCGGCCTGCGGGGGCATGGCGGTGGGCATGCCGACCACCGGCCCCGGCGACTGCGGGCCGCCCTGCGGTGACTGCTGGGGCGGGGTGGGCGAGTGACCGCCGGGGTCGGCCGCCGGGGTGGGCGGCGGGGCGGTCAGGGTGTCGGCGGACTGGGTGGTGACGGTGGTGTCGTCGTCACGGCCGTGCGGCAGGGGGTCGCCGGAGGCCGGGTCCCGGTGACCGGCGGGCGACGGTCCGGCGGACGCCGTATGCGGCACCGCCCCGCCCTGCGAGGGCACGCTCACGTGCGGGGTGCCCGGACGTCCGCCGCCCGCACCGGAGTTGCTGCCGTCCCCGTCGTGCGAAGGGGTGCCGCCGCCGTCGCCGTAGTGGGGGGCGGGGCTGGGCTGGGGTGCGGAGGTGGGGGCGTCGTGGGAGGCGGCGGCCGGCTGCCCCGGGGGCGTGGTCCGGTGTCGGTGCCGGAGTGGGGGTCGGGCCCGGGTGGGACGACGTGCCGGAGTCGGGCGTGGGTGCGGAGTGCGGCGACGACGGTCCGGAGTCGGGGCTCGGTGTGGAGTGGGGTGACGACGGTCCCGCGTCGGGTGTCGGCGTGGCGTGCGGTGCCGGTCCCGCGTCCGGCGTTGGTGTGGAGTGCGGTGCTGGCCCGCGTCGTGGGGCGGTGCCGCGTCCGGGTGGGGGGACGGGCCCGGGGTGGGTTGCGGACCGGCCGGATCCGGGCCGGGGTGCGGCCGGGCCGCGTCCGGGGCGGTGTCGGGCGTCGGGTGGGTGCCCACCGCACCGGAGTCGGGCGTCGGGTGCGTGCCTACGGAACCGGAGTCGGGGCTGTGTCCGGGGCCGGGCGTGGGGCCCGCGTCCGGGGTGTGCCCGGGGCCCGGGGCCGGGCCGGAGTCGGGCGACGGGTGGGTGCCCACCGAGCCCGCGTCGGGCGTGTGTCCGGCGCCCGGTGCGGGGCTGCTGTCCGGTGTCGGTGTGGGGGAACTCCCGTACGGGTTGTGGTCGTTGCCGCCCGTGTAGCCCTCGTCGAAGGCGGTGCGCTGGTCCGGTGGCGGCAGCGGTTGGGCCCGGGGGGCCGGGTGGTCGCCGTCCGGTCGTGCGGAGCTGTCAGGGCTGGTGGACGGGCTGTTGCCCGAACCGGGCCCGGAATCCGGCGCGGGCCTGGACCCGGCGTCCGATCCCGATCCCGACCCTGATCCTGATCCTGATCCTGAGTCTGATCCCGCCCCCGCCCCGGATTCTGATCCCGACCCGGAGTTCGGCCCCGACCCGGAGTTCGGTCCCGACCCCGACCCCGAGCCGGACCCCGACCCCGAGCCGGATCCGCGGCCCGTGTCGCTGTGCGAGGGGCCCGAATTCCCGCCGTTTCCAGCAGAGTTGGAGTCACCGGAGCCGCCTCCCGAGTCTGAACCCGAGCCGCTCCCCGTCCCTGAACCCGTACTCGAGCCCGTTCCGCCTCCGGACCCGGACTCAGACCCGTGTCCGGAGCCCGCCGACTCGTTGGACGACCCCGATCCGCTGCCGCTGCTCCCGCTGCTCCCGCTGCTCCCGCCGTCTCCGCTGCTTCCGCCGTCTCCGCTGCCGTGTTCGCCGCCGCCGCTCTCGTGGTCCCCGCCGCGCCCGGCGGCGTGGTCCAGGCCGCCGCGGGCATGGTGGCCCGCACGGGCGCCGGCTCCGTCGCGCAGCGACTCCGTGAAGGTCTGGCCGGAGTTCTTGGCCGCGTCGATTCCCGCGTCGGCGCCCGTCTTGAGGCTGCGGCCGACGTCGAAGCCCTGCTGGGCCCCGAAGTTCATGTTCATGCCCTGGGCGATGGCGTCGGAGATCATGGCCTCCAGCGCGGAGACGGCGGGCTCCTTGATCGTCTCCATGATCGCCTCGACCAGCGCCTCCCGCGCTTCCTTGAGGATGCGCCGGACGATCAATCTGGTCGCTTGTGTGGCGCCCGCCGCACCGATCTCCGACAGGCCGAGCGTGAACGGTGCCGCCGCTTGTGCCGCGATGATCTCTGCCGCCAGGATCGCCAATTGGGCGATCACCGCGACTTTCATCCCGACGATCACCACCGACCCCGCGTCCATCGCGAAGGCGATCAACTCGGCCGCCGTGCGCGCGTCGTCGAGGTAGCCCGAGCCGTTGCCGGAGAACTTCTCCCAGGTCTTGCTGAAGCCGTCGATGCTGTCGCCGGAGTTCGCCGAGAGGACGTTACCGGCGGCCGTGACGCCCTCGGACTGCAACTGCTCGACGGCGTTGGCGAACTCCCGCCAGGCGCTGGCGGACTCGTTCATCTTGTCCTCGTCGCCCGTCGGCCAGTCGAAGCCGAGCATCTCAAGGACCCACTCCAGCCAGTCCGGCAGCATGAGCGACATGGCGGCAATCCCCCGTACGTGGAAGCGGTCAAGCGGTGACGGCGCGTGCAACGAGTGGGTGGAACGAGCGGAACGAGCGGGAGGAGCGAAGGCGGCGAAGGCAGCGGGTGGCCCGGCGGTCGGTCGGGCCTCAGAGGCACCCCCTGGAGAGACACCCCCGCGGAGAGCCCCCGGCCTGCGGCGCTAGGTCTGCGGTGCCTTGAAGTTGCTGATCAGCTGGCTCTGCGCCTCGGCGTTGGCGACGTGCTGCTTCATCAGCGAATCGTTGAAGTCCTCGTCGGCCTGGTGGTTGTCGGCCATGGTGTTCAGCGCGCCGCCGATTTCCTGGAGCTTGGCGGCCAGGTGGCCCATCGACTCGTACATGCCGTCGCGCAGGCCCTCGTAGACGACGCCGAACTTCTCGCCGATGTCGTCGTCGCCCCACGGCGGGGTGTCCTGGCCCTCCAGGCCGGTCAGCGTGTTCTTGAGCTTCTCCACGGCGGACTGGTAGCGCTGTCCGACGTTGGTGAAGTCCCGTCCCCCTGACTTCAGCGACGGGATGTCCGCCTGTAGTCCCTCTCCGGCCATCTGTGCCCCCCGTTCCCCACGCTCATCGACAGGTTGCAGGACAACGTGGCGCAAAGTTTAGTCCTGGACTCCCTTATGTATTCAAGGAGTTGAGCAAATCGTTTCTCGGCGCTACCCGGCCCTGCAGGGTCGGGATAGCCGGAACGGTTCGCGGACGAAGCGGGCCCCTGAGCTGACAATTGGCCAACCAGCCGGGCTAATGTTCACGGAGATCGTTTCCGACCACAGCGGGGAGGTGAGCCATCAAGCTGCGGTACAACGAGCGCATCTACCCGACCGCCCGGCAGCAGCGGGATCTGGCCCGCTTCTTCGGCTGCGCCCGTGTCGTCTACAACGACGGCTTGCGGGAGCGCAGGCGGGCGTGGAGGAACGGCGAGCCGTTCATCTCAGATGCCACCTTGCAGAAGATGGTCATCACCACTGGGAAGAAAACTCCCGAGCGGGAATGGCTACGGGAAGCTCCTTCGGTGGCGCTGGTGCAGTCCTTGCAGGATCTGCATGCCGCTTACCGGAACTTCTTCGCCTCCAAGCGTGGGGTGCGGCAAGGGCCGAAGAGTGCCCCGCCGAGGATGAAGAAGAAATCGGGGAGGCAGTCGATCCGGTTCACCCGCAACGGCTTCAGGCTGCGGGGCAACGGCCGGCTGTTTGTCGCCAAGCTCGGCGATGTGCGGGTGCGCTGGTCCCGGCCGCTGCCCTGCACTCCGTCTTCGGTGACGGTCGTCAAGGATGCGGCCGGAAGGTACTTTGCGTCGTTCGTGGTGGAGATCGAGGACGAGCCACTGTCCGAGCTGGACATGGAGGAGACGGACACCGGCATTGATCTGGGCCTGTCCTCCTACGCGGTGCTGCGCGGCCGGAAGATCATCTCTCCGAAGTTCTTCCGCCGTCAGGAGAAGAAGCTCAGGCGTGCTCAGCGGAAGCTGTCGCGCTGCCAGAAGGGTTCGAACAACCGGCGCAAGGCCAAACTCGCTGTAGCCAAGGTCCATGCGCGGATTGCCGACCGGCGACGCGACTTCATCGAGCAGGAAACCACCCGGATCGTGCGCGAGAGCCAAGCGTGCTACCTGGAGGACCTGAACGTGAGGGGCATGGGCTCACGCAAGGGCAAGCGCGGCAAGTCCGTCCACGACCAGGCGCTCGGCATGTTCGCCCGTACCCTCGAAGCCAAGTGCGCACGGTACGGGCGTGGGTTCGTCAAGGTCGACCGGTGGTTTCCCAGTACGCAGATGTGCTCCGCATGCGGCAGCATCGAAGGACCCAAGGGCCAAGAAGGTCTGCGTATCCGGTCGTGGACCTGCTCATGCGGAAGTCTCCACGACCGCGATGGGAACGCAGAAATCAATCTTCGCGCCGAAGGGCGCAGAATCCTCGCCGCAGGAACTGCGGAGAAGTAAAACGCCTGCGGAGAGCACGTAAGACCCTGCCCAGCCAGGGCGGTGCTCGATGAAACAGGAACCCGCCAGGGCCCGCACCATGCGGGCGGATGGAACCCGGCCGCTTGCGGCCGGAAGGAGTTCAGTGTCACAACGCTGTCACCGAACCGAATCGAACACCGTAACCGACGGGCTCGTACGGCTGCCACCGGCGGCCTGGCGGCAGACGTCATCGCTCATTCTCCCCACCCTCCACCTGACCCGTCGTCCGGCCCGGCCCCCGCGCGGTCGAGGCAGCGGAGGGCGAACCACAGCTCCATGCGGACGTCGGTGTCGTCCAGGTCGGTGTCGAGGAGCGTGGCGGTACGGGCGATGCGCTGGCGGACGGTGTTGCGGTGGATGGCCAGTGCGGTCGCCGTACGGTCCCAACTGCCGTGCAGCGAGAGCCAGGTGTGCAGCGTGGTGACGAGCGCGGGGGAGGCGGCGAGCGGCGCGAGCAGGTCCCGGGCGTGCCGGTGGGCGTCGTCGGGGTCGACGAGGGCGGTGAGTCCGGGCCGGTCGGGGGAGGGGCGGCGGACGAGGGCGGAGCGGTGGGCGAGGGCGCGGCGCAGTGCGGTCGCGGCGTGCCGGTCGGCGGCGGGCAGCTCTTCGACCGGAACCGGCGCGCTGACGCCGAGGGTCCAGCCGGGCTGGGCGCCGATCTCCCGGTCGGCCGGGACCAGGGCCCGGAGCCGCCGCGCGGACGACGCCGGCTCCGGCGCCACGAGAGCGGTGCCCAGTACGGCGGCCAGCGCGGCCGCGTCCGCCTCCGGTGCGGCGGTTTCGCCACGGCGCTCGGCGTGCACCACGGTCCAGCGGGGCGCGCCGAGAAGCGGACCGACCTCGGCCGGCCGGGCGCCCAGGAGCAGCTGGGCCAGGGCGGTGGAATGCCCGGTGTCGGCCGCACCGCGGGCCGCGGCCGGGCCGGTGATCAGCGACAGCAGCACCGCGGCGACGCCCGCGATGGTGTGTGCGGGCGGATCGTCCGGGTCCGCGGCGACCACCAGCGCATACGCCTCCTGCCCGGCGGAGCGTCCGGTCAGGGCGTAGGCGGACAGCTGGGTCCCCGGGAGCGTGTCGGTGGCGGAGGACGGCCCCCCGGCCGCGGCCCGCGCCCCGCCGCCAGTACCGGCCGCGGCCCGCGCCCCGCCCCCGAGCCCGGCCTCCCGGCCCCCGAGCCCGGCCTCCCGGCTCCCGGGCCCGGCCATCTCGCCGCCTCCGACGCTGCCGCCCCCGGCACTTCCGCCCCCGGCGACACCGCCCCCGACGACCTGCGCGAGCCGGCCGGCCGCGGCGCGTACCCGGTCGGTGGGGCGGGGCCCGGCCGAGCCGTGTTCCGTGCCGTCCGCGCCGAGCAGCACCGTCCAGCCGTGGACGTGGCGGGCCAGCGCGCGCAGCACGGCGCGCGCCGGATCCGGCCGGGCGGCGGCCGCGGCCAGCGCGCGCTGCGCCTCGCCGATCCGGGTCAGCTCCCGGTGGCGGGCCTCGGTGACGGCCTGCCACACGGCGCTCTCCACGGCCGTGAACGGCGTACCCGCCGGCACCTCCACCAGCGGCAGGCCGTGCCGGTCACAGGCCTCCACCAGTGCGGGCGGCACCGCCTCGTGCACCGGCGCGATCCCGAAGCCGAGTGCGGCGGCGCCGGCCGCGACCGTGCGGGCCGCGTACCCGTCGAGGTACGAGGCGAGGGCCGCGTCCGGGTCCCCGCCCGCGGCCCCGGCGGTCACCTCCGCCAGGTGCACGCCCGCCGTCAGCAGCAGCTCGCCGCCCAGGAGGTACGGCACCGGGTCGGCCATCTCGGAGGTGTGCACCCAGTGGAGGGTGACGCCCTCCCGCGGCCCGCGAGCTGGCGCAGCCCGAGATCCGCCCGGGCGAGGAGACCGGCCAGCGGCACCGGCGGCGTCGACGGCGCGGTGGTCGGCGGCGGGCCGGACGGCGGTTGCGGCGCCTGGGCGGACGGAGGCGGAACAGGAGGCGGCATGTGCGGACCCTCCACAGGGGCGGCCGATGAGTGGAGGAAACGTACACTTCAGCGTCGCCGCGCCGCCTCCTAGGGTCAACCCCCGAGACGAGTCCGCGGGACGACGAGCCTTCGAGGCGAGTCCCGCAGGGCGAGTCCCGTGAGGCGGGCCGCTCTTCCCCCGTGCGCGCCCGCCTCTCTCCCCTCCCCGTGTCTCCTCCCCACACCCCCTCTCCCCTCGGCGTAGCTGGAAGGGATGGCCCATGGCTGTCGACTATGCGGTGATCGTGCTCTATCTGGCCGGAATGCTCGCCATGGGCTGGTGGGGCATGCGCCGCGCCAAGTCGAAGAGCGAGTTCCTGGTGGCCGGGCGGCGCCTCGGGCCCGCGATGTACTCCGGCACCATGGCCGCGATCGTCCTCGGCGGCGCGTCCACCATCGGGGGCGTCGGCCTCGGCTACCAGTACGGCCTCTCCGGCGCCTGGATGGTCTTCACCATCGGCCTCGGGCTGCTCGCCCTGTCGGTCTTCTTCTCCGCGCGGATCGCCCGCCTGAAGGTCTACACCGTCTCCGAGATGCTGGACCTGCGCTACGGCGGCCGGGCCGGGGTGATCTCCGGCGTCGTCATGTGGGCGTACACCCTCATGCTGGCCGTCACCTCGACCATCGCGTACGCCACGATCTTCGACGTCCTCTTCGATCTGAACCGCACCGTCGCGATCATTCTCGGCGGCTCGATCGTCGTCGTGTACTCGACGCTCGGCGGCATGTGGTCGATCACCCTCACCGACATGGTGCAGTTCGTGGTCAAGACGATCGGGGTGCTGCTCCTGCTGCTGCCCATCGCGGTGGTCAAGGCGGGCGGCTTCGCCGAGATGAAGGCCAAGCTCCCGACCTCGTACTTCGACCCGCTGGGCATCGGCGGCGAGACGATCTTCACCTACGTGCTGATCTACACCTTCGGCATGCTCATCGGTCAGGACATCTGGCAGCGCGTCTTCACGGCCCGCGGCGACCGGACGGCGAAGTGGGGCGGCACGGTCGCCGGCACCTACTGCCTCGCGTACGCCCTGGCCGGTGCCGTGATCGGTACGGCGGCCAAGGTGCTGTACCCGAAGCTGGGCAGCCCGGACGACGCCTTCGCGACCATCGTCAAGGACGAACTCCCGATCGGGGTGCGGGGGTTGGTGCTCGCGGCCGCGCTGGCCGCGGTGATGTCGACGTCGTCCGGCGCGCTGATCGCCTGCGCGACCGTGGCCAACAACGACATCTGGTCGCGGCTGCGGGAGCCGTACGGCCCGCCGGCGAGGAGCACGACGAGGTCAAGGGCAACCGCGCCTTCATCCTCCTCATGGGCCTGGCGGTGATCGGCACGGCCATCGCGCTGAACGACGTCGTCGAGGCCCTGACGGTGGCCTACAACCTGCTCGTCGGCGGACTCCTGGTCCCGATCCTCGGCGGTCTGCTGTGGAAGCGCGGCACGGTGCAGGGCGCGCTGGCCTCGGTGACGGTCGGCGGCCTCGCGGTGATCGGCCTGATGGCGGGCTACGGCATCCTCGCCAACGAGCCGGTCTACTACGGCCTGCTCGCCTCCCTCGTGGCCTATGTGGCGGTCAGCCTGGCGACCCGGCCCACGGACGCGGCGGTACTCGCGGTGTGGCGGGCACGGCTGCAGGCCAGCCCGTCCGACGCTTGACCGGACGACGCGACCACCCCCAGCAGACGCCGCGACACACGACGAGCCGGCCCGAGACAAACGGAGAGTCACCCGCCGATGAGCACCACCGCACCCGCCCCCACCCCGTCGCCGACGGACCCCCCGCGCACCGGCGGCGACCTGGTCGTCGAGTCGCTGGCCGCGCTCGGCGCGGAGACCGTCTTCGGGCTGCCGGGCCAGCACGCGCTCGGGGTGTTCGACGCGCTGCGCCGGTCCGCGCTGCGGTACGTGGGGCTGCGGGTGGAGAACAACGCGGGCTTCGCCGCCGACGCCTACGCCCGGGCGACGCACGGCGTCGCGCCGCTGCTGGTCTCCACCGGGCCCGGCGCGCTGATGACGCTGCCCGCGCTGCAGGAGGCGGCGGCCGGTTCCGCCGCCGTCCTGGCCATCGGCAGCCAGGTCCCGCTGGCCGGGATCGGCGGCGGCCGCCACGGCTATCTGCATGAACTCACCGACCAGAGCGCCGCGTTCCGCGATGTGGTGAAGTCCGTCCACACCGTCCGCACCGCCTCGCAGATCCCGTCGGCGGTGGCCGCCGCCTGGGAGTCGGCGCTGAGCGCGCCGCACGGCCCGGTGTGGCTGGAGATCCCGCAGGACGTGCTGCTGGCGCCGGTCGACGTGCCGCCGGTGACCGGGCTCGCGGTGGCCCCGCGGGTGCCCGCGCCCCGGCCGGAGCTGATCCGTGCGGCCGCCGGGCGGCTGACCGCGGCCCGCCGCCCGGTGATCCTGGCCGGCGGCGGGGTCGTACGGGCCGGGGCCGAGGCGGAGCTGCTGGCGCTGGCCGAGCGGCTGCGGGCGCCGGTGGCGACGACGTTCGGTGGCAAGGGCGCGTTCCCGTGGGAGCACCCGCTCTCCCTGCGGTCCTGGCTGGAGGACCGGCACACCACCGACTTCCTGGAGGACGCCGACACCCTGCTGGTCGTCGGGTCGGGGCTGGGCGAACTCTCCTCGAATTACCACACGTTCCGGCCGCGCGGCCGGGTCGTCCAGATCGAGGCGGACCTCGGCAAGCTGGAGTCCAACCACGCCGCGCTGGGCATCCACGCGGACGCCCGGCAGGCACTGGCCGCGCTGGTCGAGGAGACGGCCGGCGCGGAGGCCGCCGTGCCGCCCGCGCCCGGGGCGGCCGGGTCGCCGGAGGCCGCGGTGGCCGGTGTGCTCGCCCGGGTCCGGGACCGGCTCGCCGCCCAGGACCTCGGCCTGGAGCAGCAGGTGCTGGCCGCCGTGCGGGAGGCGCTGCCCGAAGAGTCGGTCAGCTGCTGGGACATGACGATCCTGGCCTACTGGGCCTGGTCCGCCTTCGATCCGCGGCGCACCAACGCACTGCATTCCGCGCAGGGCGCCGGCGGTCTGGGGTACGGCTTCCCGGCGGCGCTGGGGGTGGCCGTCGCCGATCCGCGGCGACCGGTCCTGGCGGTGTCGGGGGACGGCGGCGCCATGTACTCGATCGCCGAGCTGGCCACCGCGCGCCAGTACGGCCTGCCGGTGACCTGGCTGATCGTCGACGACGGCGGCTACGGCATCCTGCGCGAGTACATGACGGACGCCTTCGGCGAGGCCACCGGCACCGAACTGGGCCGCCCGGACTTCGTCGCCCTGGCCGAGTCGTTCGGCGTCCCCGCGGTCCGTACCGACCCCGGACGGCTCGGCGCGGACCTGGCCGCGGCGCTCGCCGCCCCGGGCCCCTCGGTCGTGGTCCTGCCGGCCCGGCTGCGGATGTTCGCGCCGACGCACCTGCCGGCCTGACGCGGGGCCGCACCGGCCGGAACGCGCGGGTGCGGTGCCGGAGAACCGGCACCGCACCCGTCGGTCGGAGGGCTGTTCCTACAGGCTGAGCTCCGGGTGCAGGTCCTTCATCCGTACGACCTGGCGGCTGCGCGCCGCGAGGGCGGTGAGGGCCAGGGCGCCGAGGGTGAAGGCCGCGAGGACCACGCTGCCCTGCCACACGACGGCGAGGTCGCCGCCGGTGATCAGCCGGCGCAGCCCGTCGACGACGTAGCTCATCGGCAGGAAGGGGTGCAGGGCGGCGAAGAAGCCGGGGCTGGTCTGCACCGGGTAGGTGCCGCCCGCCGAGGTCAGCTGGAGCATCAGCACGACCAGGGTCAGCACCCGACCGGCCGGGCCGAAGAAGGCGCTCAGCAGCTGGATGATGGCCGTGAAGGCGGCCGTGGCCAGCACCAGGAAGCCGATGGTGGCGGCCGAGCGGGCCATCTGGAGGCCGAGTCCCCAGTGGAGCACGGCCATCAGGGCCAGCACCTGGACGACGCCGACGGCGAAGGCCGGCAGCCAGGAGCCGAGCGCGATCCGCCAGCCCGGGGCGCCCGCGGCCAGCGCGCGCTTGCCCAGCGGCTGCAGCAGCATGAAGGCGACCATCGCGCCGACCCAGAGGGACAGCGGGATGAAGTACGGCGCGAGGCCGGTGCCGTAATTGGGCGCCTTGTGCAGCGACTTGGCGGCCAGCGCGACCGGGTCGGCCATCACCTCGGTGCGGGCGTCGCGGTCCTTCTTGTCGTAGTCGGGGATCTTGCTGACGCCGCTGTGCAGCCCGTCGGCCAGCTCGTTGGTGCCGTCCTTCAGCTTGAACAGGCCGCCGGTGAGCTTCTCGGCGCCGTCCTTGGCGGTGCCGAGCCCGCTGTGGACCTTGCCGGCGCCGTCGGCGACCTTGCCGGCGCCGTCGGAGAGGGCACCGATGCCGTCGGCGAACTGTCCCGCGCCCTGGGAGACCTTGTGGGCACCGGCGTTGAGCTGGTTGATCTGACCGATCGCGGTGTCGGCCCGGTCGGCGATGCCCGGTGCCTCGTCGGCGACCCGTTCGGCGATCCGGTTCAGCTCGCGCAGCTTGCCGTGCAGCTGCCCGAAGTCGGTACGGGCGATGGTGTCGTTGACCTTCTCCGCCGCGTCGGCGGCGAGGGCGGTGCCCTGCGCGATCCCCTTCAGCTTGGCGCAGTCGGGGTCGGTGGAGACGAGCCCGCCGCAGCGTTCCCGGTAGAGCTCCGCGGCGTCGTCGGCGTTCTTGCGCGCCTGCGCGGCCGCCTTGGCGGAGTTGCCCGGCAGCTTGTCGAGGTCCTCGTCGAGCGCCTGGGTGAGATCGGCGACGATCCGTGCCTTCTCGCCGATCTCCTTGCCGTGCTCCCGCAGGTAGGGGAGGTCCTTGCGGGCGATGCCCTGGACCTTGTCGGCAAGTTGCTGGGTGCCGTCCGCGACCTGGCCCGCGCCCTGGCTGAGCTGCCGGGCCTTCGAGGCGGCCGCCCTGGCGCCCTGGCTCACCTGGCCCGCGCCCTTGCTGACCGCGCCCGAGCCCTCGTCGAGCTTGCCCAGCCCGTCGGCCAGTTCGCCGGTCTTCTCCTTCGCCGTGCCGACGCCGTCGTCGACCTTCCCGGCGCCGTCGGCGGCCTCGGCCGTCTTGTCGTGCAGGTCGGAGAAGGACACGAAGATCTTGTCGAGCATGCCGCGGGTCGACGTCGCCGACGTCTTCGCGCGGATCTCGGAGAAGACGGTCTTGGAGATCGAGCCGACGATGTAGTTGTTGGCGTCGTTCGTCCGGACCTGGAGGGCCCCGGTCTGCGGGTCGTCGCCGGAGCTGGAGGCGATCCGCTTGCTGAAGTCCGACGGGACGGTCAGGGAGAGGTAGTACGTACCGTCCTCGACGCCCTTCGCGGCGTCCTCGGCGCTGACCTCCTCCCAGTCGAAGGTCTTGCTGTCCTTGACGTTCTTCGCCAGTTCGTCGCCGGCGGCGATCTTCTTGCCACCGGCGGTGGCGCCCCGGTCCTCGTTGACCAGCGCCACCGGGATCTTGTCCAGGCGGGCGTAGGGGTCCCAGAAGGAGCAGAGGTAGAGCGCCCCGTAGAGCAGGGGGATCAGCATCAGGGCGACCAGCCCGAGCCGGGGCAGCTTCCCCCGGCCGAAACGCCTGAGCTCAAGCGCGGCCAGCTTCGGCGAACGCATGCGCCGCTTCCTCCTCGGTGGTGTGGGGGGTGGTGTCCGGGCCGTCCTGGGCCGGGGCGGGGTCCGCGGGTCGTGCGGTGGCCGCGGGCGTGGTGCGGACGATCAGTGCGTCCGCCGGGGCGTCGCTGCCGGCCGCCACGACGGTGGTGCCGGCCAGTGCGAGGTCCCGCAACAGCTGCCAGGCCAGGGCGCGTTCGGCCGGGGACAGCTTGAGGTCGACGTCGTCGACGGCGAGCAGATGCGGGTCGTGCATGACCGCCAGCGCGATCGACAGCCGCAGCGCCTCCAGCCGTTCCAGGTCGCGGACGGTGGTCCGCAGGCCCTTGGGGAGGGTGTCGGGGTCGAGTCCGGCGGTCGCCAGCGCGGCGTCGATCCGGGCCCGGGCGGCCTCCTTGTGGCGCTTGCCCCAGGGCAGCAGCCCGGCCGGTGAGTTGGTGAGACGGCGGCCCAACAGGGCCTGCTCCTTGAGGTGTTCGCCGACGGTGAGGGCCGGTTCCAGATCGGCGACGCCCGGGACGTGGGCAAGTGCGGTACGGCCGCGGACCGTACCCATCCGCTTGGGCAGCGGGAAGCCGGCGACCGTGGCCGAGCCCTCGGTGATCCGCATCCGGCCGGTCAGGGCGAGCAGCAGGCAGGTGCGCCCGGAGCCCGAGGGGCCCTCGACGGCGATCAGCGAGCCCGGCTCGGCGGTGATGTCGACGCCCCGGAATGCCCAGCCGCGTGGGCCCCGCACTCCTATGCCCGTGGCGTGGACCGCCGCCCCCTTGCGGGTGGTGTTCACAACCCCTCCCCATTTGGTCTGACTGGTCAGTCTAAAAGTGTGCCGTACCCGGGACCTTTTGACCAATCGGAGGCCTTTGGCGCACGCGAGCGGCAATTCGTCCCCCGCGGGGCCGTGACCCGAACGGGGGAGTCGGCTTAGGGTTCCCCCATGGCGGGGGCCTGATGATGTTCACGTGGCGCCCGTGGCGCGTCCCGCGGCACGGGCTCTTCATGGATGACGGAGAACCATGGAAGATTCGGCACGTCACCCCGCCCGCCTGCCGTCCCGGGACCCGGCCTGGCCGCCTCCCGGCCGCACCGCGCACCGCTCCCGCAAGGCCCTCGCACCGCTCCTCGCGGCCGCCCTGGTAGCGGTCCTCGCACCGGTCTCCGCCTCGGCCGCCGCTCCGGTGGCCAGGCCGTCGCCGGAACCGGCCGGCGGCCCGCACGGCCCCTGCCTGACCGGCCACGACGGTGACGGCTGGACCGCCACCTCCGACAAGATCGACCCGGCGGACAGCTACCACGCCTTCGTCGGCAACGGCTACCTCGGCCAGCGCGTCCCGCCCAACGGCACCGGCTACGCGGCCCCCGGCGGCCAGACCGGCTGGCCCCTGAAGACGCCCGCCTACGACGGCTCCTTCGTCTCCGGGCTCTACGCCAAGGGCCCCAAGGACGTCCAGGGCCGCCAGGCCATCGCCGCGCTCCCCACCTGGACCACGCTGAACGTCGCCACCGGCGGCGCCCACCCCGACACCTTCTCCTCGGCCACCGCACCCGGCCGGATCTCGCACTACCGCCAGTCCCTCTCGCTGCGCTGCGGCTTCGTCCGCACCTCGCTGACCTGGACGGCCGCCGACGGGCGCCGCACCGACCTGGTCTACGACGTGCTCACCGACCGCACCGACGCGCACACCGGCGCCGTACGGCTGCGCATGACGCCCCACTGGAGCGGCGCCGCCACCGTCACCGACGCCCTCGACGGCCGCGGCGCCCGCCGCATGTCGGCCTCCGGCGCCCCCTCGGCCGCCAAGGACGCCGCCGGCGGCACCATGGACGTCGGCTTCCGCACGGACGGCACCCGTACCGAGGGCGCGGTGGCCTCCACCCTGCGCCCCGGCCCCGGCGTCCGGGCCACCGCGTCCGGCACGGCTCCGCAGGCCGGCCGGACCGCCTCCCTCAGCAACCGCCAGCAGGTGACCTTCCCGGTCCGCAGCGGCCGCTCGTACGACCTGACCAAGTACGTCGGCGTGGACACCGCGCTCACCTCGCGCCACCCGCGCGCCGCCGCCGACGCCGCCTCCCGCCGGGCCGCCCGCCGCGGCTGGCAGGAGCTGTTCGCCCGGCACACCGCCGCCTGGCGGCAGCTGTGGCGCAGCGACATCGAGGTCAAGGGGCAGCGCGACCTGCAGACCTGGGTCCGCTCGGCGCAGTACGGCCTGCTGTCCAGCGTCCGCGCCGGCAGCCGCAACAGCATCGGCCCCACCGGCCTGACCAGCGACAACTACGCCGGTGAGATCTTCTGGGACGCCGAGACCTGGATGTACCCGGGGCTGCTCGCCACCCACCCCGACCTCGCCCGGTCGATCGTCGACTACCGCTACAAGACCCGCGCGGGCGCCCGCGAGAACGCCCGCAAGCTCGGCTACGACGGGCTGTTCTACGCCTGGACCAGCGGCAGCAAGGGCGACCTGTGGAACGAGTGCCACAGCTGGGACCCGCCGCACTGCAAGACCCAGAACCACCTGATGGGCGACATCTCCCTCGCCACCTGGCAGTACTACCTCGCCACCAAGGACACCGCCTGGCTGCGCTCGCGCGGCTGGCCGGTCCTTAAGGGCATCGCCCAGTTCTGGGCCTCCCGGGCCACCCGCAACGCCGACGGCAGCTACTCGATCAAGAACGTCGCCGGGCCCGACGAGTACAGCAACGGAGTCAACGACGGCGTCTTCACCAATGCCGGCGCCGCCACCGCGCTGCGCCACGCCACCCGGATCGCCGCCGTCCTCGGGGAGAAGGCCCCGGCCTCCTGGAACACCCTCGCCGACAAGCTGCGCATCCCCTACGACGCGAAGAAGAAGGTCTTCGAGCAGTACGCCGGCTACCGGGGCACCACCATCAAGCAGGCCGACACCGTGCTGCTGATGTACCCGCTGGAATGGCCGATGTCGCAGGCCCGGGCGGCCCGCACGCTGGACTTCTACGCCGCGCACACCGACCCGGACGGCCCGGCCATGACCGACTCGGTGCACGCCATCGACGCGGCGGGCATCGGCGAGGCCGGCTGCTCCACGTACACCTACCTGCTCCGCTCCATCAAGCCGTTCGTGCGCGGCCCGTTCGCGCAGTTCTCCGAGGCGCGCGGCAACAAGGCCGGCGCCGACGACCCGCACGCCGGCCGGCCCGCGCAGGACTTCCTCACCGGCAAGGGCGGCTTCCTGCAGACCTTCACCCACGGCCTGACCGGGCTGCGGCTGCGCGAGGACCGGGTGCACCTCGACCCGCTGCTGCCGCCGCAGCTCGCCGACGGCGTCACCCTGCGCGGTCTGCACTGGCAGGGACGGACCTACGACATCGCGATCGGCGCGCACCAGACCACCGTGCAGCTGACCTCGGGTGCGCCGATGCGGATCGAGTCGCCCCAGGGCGAGCAGATCGTCAGCCGCGGCGTACCGGCCGTCCTCAAGACCCGCCGGCCCGACCTGGCCGCCACCACGAACGCCGCCCGCTGCACCCCGGCGACCGCCACCTCCGAGGAGCCCGGCATGTACGCGGTCGGCGCGGTGGACGGCAACGCCACCACCGGCTGGGTGCCCAATACGGCGGACGGCACCCTCACCGTCGACCTCGGCCGGGCCACCCGGATCGGCAAGATCACTCCGCACTGGACCTCGGCCCGCCCGAAGTCCTTCCTCGTCCAGGTGTCGCGGGACGGCACGCACTGGACGAATGCCGGCTCGGCCGGCCACGGCCCGGTCCGGTACGTCCGGGTCACGGTGCACGGCGACCGGACGCCGGCGGCCGACGGCAAGCCCCGGCCGCACCCGGGCATCTCGGAGCTGACCGTGCAGCGGCTGAACTGAGCCGCCCGCCCGCCCGGTCGTCCCGCCCGGCCGGGCCGCCTGGTCACCCGTTCCCCGTGAGCACGCCGCGCGCCGGCCGGTCCTCTCTGGACCGGCCGGCGCACGGCACTCGCCGCACGGCGCACGATCCGGCCCGCAACCGCCGAATTGTTGCAGCGGGATGAAATTCATACCGGACGGTGTTGGTGCCTTGCGGTAGACGTCGAGGGGTGGGAGGCACCGGGTGGCGGGGACGGACACGGAGACGGCAGGGGCCGGCTGGGCACGGCGGCTGATCCGGGACTGCTGGCAGTACCGGAAGGACGTGCTGCTCGCCCTCGGGGCCTCGCTGGCCGGGATGGCCGTGATGGCCCTGGTCCCGCTCGTACCGAAGCTGATCATCGACGACGTCATCGTCAGCCACCGGCGGGCCCTCGCCCCCTGGGCGAGCCTGCTGATCGCCGCCGCCGTGGTCGTCTACGTCCTCACCTACCTCCGCCGCTTCTACGGCGGACGCCTCGCCCTGGACATCCAGCACGACCTGCGCACCCGTATGTACGGTGCGATATCCCGGCTCGACGGCCGCCGTCAGGACGAGCTGAGCACCGGCCAGGTCGTCGGCCGCGCCACCAGCGACCTCCAGCTGATCCAGAGCCTGCTGTTCATGCTCCCGATGATGATCGGGAACGTCCTGCTCTTCGTGATCTCCCTGGTCGTGATGGCGGTGCTCTCCCCGCTGCTCACGGTCATCGCGCTGGCCGTCGCGCCCGCCCTGTGGTTCATCGCCAAGCGCAGCCGCGCCCGGCTCTTCCCCGCCACCTGGTACGCCCAGGGCCAGGCGGCCGAGGTCGCCGGCGTCGTGGACGGCGCGGTCTCCGGCGTCCGGGTCGTCAAGGGCTTCGGGCAGGAGGAGCAGGAGACCGGCAAGCTCCGCGAGGCCGGCCGCCGGCTGTTCGCCGGCCGGTTGCGCACGGTCCGCCTCAACGCCCGCTACACCCCCGCCCTGCAGGCCGTCCCCGCGCTCGGCCAGGTCGCGATGCTGGCCCTCGGCGGCTGGATGGCCACCCGCGGCGAGGTCACCCTCGGCACCTTCGTCGCCTTCTCCACCTACCTCGCGCAGCTGGTCGCACCGGTCCGGATGCTCGCGATGATGCTGACCGTCGGGCAGCAGGCCCGGGCCGGCGTCGAGCGGGTCTACGAGCTGATCGACACCGAACCGGCACTGACGGAACGGCCGGACGCCCACGAGCTGCCCGCCGACGCCCCGGCCACCGTCGAGTTCGACGGCGTGACCTTCGGGTACGGCACCGGCGAGGGCAGCCGCCCGGTCCTCGACGGCTTCTCGCTGCGCATCGAGCCCGGCGAGACGGTCGCCGTGGTCGGCACGTCCGGCAGCGGCAAATCCACCGTCTCGCTGCTGCTGCCCCGCTTCTACGACGTCTCCGCCGGCCGCGTCCTGGTCGGCGGGCACGACGTCCGCGACCTCACCCTCGCCTCGCTGCGCGCCGCCATCGGCCTGGTCCCCGAGCACAGCTTCCTGTTCTCCGACTCCATCCGCGACAACATCGCCTACGGCCACCCCGCCGCCACCGACGCCGAGATCCGCGCGGCGGCCCGCGCCGCGCAGGCCGACGGCTTCATCTCCGAGCTGCCCGGCGGCTACGACACCGAGGTGGGCGAGCAGGGACTGACCCTCTCCGGCGGCCAGCGGCAGCGCATCGCCCTGGCCCGCGCGATCCTCACCGACCCCCGGCTGCTGGTCCTCGACGACGCCACCTCCGCCGTCGACGCCCGCGTCGAGCACGAGATCCACGAGGCGCTGCGCGGCGTCATGGCGGGCCGCACCACCCTGCTCATCGCGCACCGCGCCTCCACCCTGGCGCTCGCCGACCGGGTCGCCGTCCTGGACGGCGGGCGGCTGGTCGACGTGGGCACCCAGGAGGAGCTGGCGGAGCGATGTCCGCTCTACCGCGAGCTGCTGACCGACCCGGAGGAGCTGAGCGGCGTCGAGCGGGATCCCGCGGGCGAGCTGGCCGGCGCCTTCGACGGCGAATTCGCCGCGAGCGGGCTGCTGGAGTACGCGTACGCACCCGGCAGCGACGAGCCGCCGGCCGCCGAACCGGAGACCCCCGAGCCGGCCGACACCATCACCCCCGAGCTGTGGGTCCGCCGCGAACAGGACGCCGAGGCCGGCGCCGCCGGGGTGGCACCCCGCGCGGCGGCCGCCACCGGCCCCGGCATGGCCGCCGCGACCGCCGGTCTGCCCGCCACCCCGACCCTGCTCGACCAGGTCGCCGCGCTCCCGCCGGCCACCGACACCCCGGACGTCGACGAGGACCGGGCCGTCCGCCCCGAGCGCTCCTACGGCCTGCGCCGGCTGCTGCACGGCTTCGGCGCCCCGCTGGCCGTCGCCCTGGCCCTGGTCGCCGTGGACGCCGTCGCCGGGCTGCTGTTGCCGGTCCTGATCCGGCAGGGCATCGACGAGGGCGTCCGCCGCGGGGTGCTGGCCGGCGTGTGGACGGCCGCGGTGCTCGCCCTGATCGTGGTCCTCGCCCAGTGGGCCGCCCAGTTCGGCGGCAACCGCATGACCGGCCGCACCGGCGAGCGGGTGCTGTACTCCCTCCGCCTGAAGATCTTCGCGCAGCTCCAGCGCCTCGGCCTCGACTACTACGAGCGCGAGCTGACCGGCAAGATCATGACCAGGATGACCACCGATATTGACGCCTTGTCGACATTCCTGCAGACCGGGCTGGTCACCGCCCTGGTCTCGATGCTGACGTTCTTCGGCATACTCGTCGCCCTGCTGGCCATCGACCTCCAGCTGGCCCTGGTCGTCTTCGCCACCCTCCCGCCGCTGGTCATCGGCACGTACTTCTTCCGCAAGCAGAGCGTCAAGGCGTACGAACTCGCCCGCGAGCGGATCAGCACCGTCAACGCCGACCTCCAGGAGAGCGTCGCCGGCCTCCGGATCGTCCAGGCGTTCCGCCGGGAGCGGAGCGGCGCCGAGCGGTTCGCCGCCCGCAGCGACGCCTACCGCCGGGCCCGGGTCCACGGCCAGTTCCTGATATCGATCTACTTCCCGTTCGTGCAGCTGCTGTCGTCCGTCGCGGCGGCGCTGGTGCTGATCGTCGGCGCGAACCGGGTGAGTGCGAACACCCTGTCCGCCGGCGCGCTGGTCGCCTACCTGCTCTACATCGACCTGTTCTTCGCCCCCGTCCAGCAGCTCTCCCAGGTCTTCGACGGCTACCAGCAGGCCTCCGTCTCGCTGGGCCGCATCCAGGAGCTGCTGCGCGAACCGACCTCCACCCCCGCCGCCGAACGCCCCCGCGAGGTGCCCGGGCTGCGCGGCGAGCTCACCTTCGACGACGTCCACTTCCGGTACGGCACGGGCGACACCCCCGCGCTGGCCGGGGTCAGCCTCACCGTCCCCGCGGGCCAGACCGTGGCCTTCGTCGGCGAGACCGGTGCCGGCAAGTCCACCCTGGTCAAGCTGGTCGCGCGGTTCTACGACCCGACCTCGGGCGCGGTCCGCATCGACGGCACGGACCTGCGCGAACTGGACCTGACCGGCTACCGCCGCCGCCTCGGCGTGGTCCCCCAGGAGCCCTACCTCTTCGCCGGCACGGTCCGCGACGCCATCGCCTACGGCCGCCCCGACGCCACCGACGCCGAGGTCGAGGCCGCCGCCCGCGCCGTGGGCGCGCACGCCATGATCGCCACCCTGGAGGGCGGCTACCTCCACGAGGTCGCCGAACGTGGCCGCAACCTCTCCGCCGGCCAGCGCCAGCTGCTCGCGCTGGCCCGCGCCGAACTCGTCGACCCGGACGTGCTGTTGCTCGACGAGGCCACCGCCGCCCTCGACCTCGCCACCGAGGCCGTCGTCAACCAGGCCACCGACCGCCTGGTCGGCCGCCGCACCACCCTGGTCGTGGCCCACCGCCTGACCACCGCCGCCCGCGCCGACCGGGTCGTGGTCCTCGACCGCGGCCGGATCGCTGAGGACGGCAGCCACGCCCAACTCCTCGCCCGCGACGGCCGCTACGCCGAGCTGTGGCGCACCTTCACCGGCGAGGGCGAGGAGGAACTGGTGGCCTGACCGGGCGCCGCCCCCCGCCCCGGCGGCCGCGCCCGGCCGCCGCGGCCCGGCCCCCGGCCCGGCCCCCCAGCCCCGTGCCCGGCCGCCGGTCCCCGGACGGACCCCGGGGGCTGGTGGTGCCCCCGGTGCGCCGATAGGTTCAGCCCGACCTTTGCAATCCCAAGGGGAGGGTGCATGCGCAAGGCCACCAGATGGCTGCTGTCGCTCGCCGTGCTCATAGGCACGGCCACAGCCGGCAGCGCCACGGCGGGAGCGGCCACCGCCGCCGAGCCGAAGACCAAGGACATCAAGGACCGGATCCTCGCGATACCGGGCATGAGCCTCGTCGAGGAGAAGCCGGTAGACGGCTACCGGTACTTCGTCCTGAACTACACCCAGCCGATCGACCACGAGCACCCGTCCAAGGGGACCTTCCAGCAGCGGCTGACCGTGCTGCACAAGTCCGTGGACCGCCCGACGGTGTTCTTCACCTCCGGCTACAACGTCAACACCACGCCGTCCCGCAGTGAACCCACGAAGATCATCGACGGCAACCAGGTCTCCCTGGAATACCGGTACTTCACCCCGTCGCGGCCCACGCCCACCGACTGGAAGAAGCTCGACATCCGGCAGGCCGCCACCGACCAGCACCGCATCTTCCAGGCGCTGCACCGCATCTACGGCAAGAACTGGATCGCCACCGGCGGCAGCAAGGGCGGCATGACCGCCACCTACTACCGCCGCTTCTTCCCGCACGACATGAACGGCACCGTCGCCTACGTCGCGCCCAACGACGTGAACAACGACGAGGACTCCGCCTACGACCGGTTCTTCCAGCACGTCGGCACCGCTCAGTGCCGCGCCGACCTGGCCGCCATCGAACGCGAGGCCCTGCTGCGCCGCGGCGAGATGGTCAAGCGGTTCCAGGACTGGGCCGACAAGGAGAAGCAGACCTTCACGAACACCGGCAGCGCCGACCGGGCCTACGAAGTCATGGTCACGGACCTGGTGTTCGGGTTCTGGCAGTACCAGCCCGCCGAGACCGCCTGCGCCGAGGTGCCCAAGCCCACCGTCTCCACCGACGAGCTGTGGAAGTGGATGGACAAGGTCGGCGGCTTCGACAGCTACACCGACCAGGGCATGGAGCCCTACCTGCCGTACTACTACCAGGCGGGCACCCAGCTCGGTGAGCCCGGCTACGGCTACCCGAACCTGGCCGGCCTGCTGAAGTACCCCGGCATCAACAATTCCCGCACCTTCGTGCCGAAGGACATCCCGATGCGCTTCGACAAGCGCGCGATGCCCGACGTCGACCACTGGGTGCGCCACCACGCCCGGCGCATGATGTTCGTCAACGGCCAGTTCGACCCGTGGAGTTCGGAGCACTTCGAGCTCGGCAAGGGTGCCCGTGACTCGTACGTCTTCACCGTCCCGGGCGGCAACCACGGCTCCAACATCGCCAAGCTGAAGGACGCCGACCGCACCAAGGCCACCGCGGAACTCCTCGCCTGGGCCGGTGTCCCGGCGCCCGCGGGCACCACCCCCGCCCCGCTGGCCCACCCCGACAAGAAGCTCGACAAGCAGGAGAACCGCCGGATGCCGATGCTCCGCCCCTGACGGGCGGAGCGGCTCACCGGCTGACCGACCGACGGGCCGGCGCGCTCCCCGCGACCACGGGGAGCGCGCCGCACCCGCACCGGCTCAGTACGACAGACCGTCCCCGATCTGGAACAGCGCCTTGTCCGGGACGTCGGCGCGCATTATGGCCACCGGCAGCCGGCCCACCGGATCCCGCCGCCCGGCGATCACCCGGGCCGCCGCCCGCAGCTCCACGTCCGTCCACGAATAGCTCGCCAGCGCCGCCTTGACGCCGTCCAGCTGCGCGATGTCGTACGGATTGCGCACCGCCAGCTGCACCACCGGCTTCCCGGTGGCCAGCAGCGCCTCGACCAGCTTCCGCTGCGGCGAGTCGGCGGTCACGTTGTACGTGGCCACCACCACCGCGTCCCGCTCGCCCAGCGCCGCCACCGCCGCGTCGATCTGCGCGGACGTCGGCGACATGCCCGTGGACAGCGCGGTGGCCGTGAAGCCCTGCTCGTCCAGGGCCCGCGCCAGGACCGTGGTGGGCGGACCGCCGGTGCCGGACGGCGCGGCCGCGTCGACGCCCACCACCAGCACCCGCCGCTCCCGCCGGCGGGACAACGGCAGCACCCCGGCGTCGTTGCGCAGCAGCGTCGTCGTACGGTCCGCGATCCGGTCCGCGGCCGCCAGATGGCCCCGCGTCCCGACGACCCGGTCCACTTCGCCCCGGGTGGTGTACGGGTCGTCGAACAGCCCCCGCCGCTCCTTCAGCAGCAGGATGCGCAGCAGCTTCGCGTCGAGGTCGTGCTCGGACAGTTCCCCGTCCCGGAGCGCCTTGAGGACGGCGCCGTGCGCCACCGACAGGTCCGGCGGGTTCAGCAGCTGGTCCACGCCCGCCTTGAGCGCGAGGACCGGCACCCGGGCGTCGCCGTACTTCTTCCGCACGCCCTCCATGCCCAGCGAGTCCGTCACCACCACCCCGTCGTAGCCGAGGCGTTCGCGCAGCAGACCGGTGAGGATCGGCCGGGACAGCGTCGCCGGGTCCTCGCTCGTGTCGAAGGCCGGCACGACGATGTGCGCCGTCATGATCGAATCGATCCCCGCGGCGATCGCGGCCTTGAACGGCGGCGCGTCCAGCCGCTCCCACTCCTCGGCGGTGTGGTGGATGTACGGCAGTCCCACATGGCTGTCGGTATCGGTGTCGCCGTGCCCGGGGAAGTGCTTGGCGCAGGCGGCCACCCCGCCGTCCTGATAGCCCCTCACCTGCCCGCCGACCATACGGGCCACCGCCTGCGGATCGGCACCGAAGGACCGTACGCCGATGACCGGGTTGGCCGGGTTGACGTTCACGTCCGCGTCCGGCGCGTAGTCCTGCCGGATGCCCATGGCGGCCAGCTCCTGCCCGGCGATCCGGCCCGCCGTCCGGGCGTCGTCGCGGGAGCCGCCGGCGCCCAGCGCCATCGCGCCGGGGAACAGCGTCGCGGGCGCGCCGACCCGGGCCACTATGCCGTGCTCCTGGTCCGTGGAGATCAGCACCGGTACGGGCACGCGCAGAGCGGCCGCGGCCTTCTGGATGCCGTTGGACAGCTCGGCGATCTGGTGCGGCTCCCGGGTGTTGTGCGCCCAGCCGAAGTAGATGATGCCGCCGACGTGGTACTTCGCGATCAGCTCCGCCGCGTTGGCGACCCCGATCTCCTTCTGGTTGGCGGCCACGTCGGCCGGGTCGGGGTCGGTGGCCGAGTGGCCGTAGACCCGCATCACGAACAGCTGGCCGACCTTCTCCTCCGGGGTCATCCGGGCGATCAGGCGGCGCAGCCGGTCCCGGGCGGCGGCATCGGGGCGGGCCGGCGGCCGGTGACGGGCGCCGCCACGGCGGGCCCGGCCCCCGCCGCGCAGGCGGCGACGGCACCGGCCGCGGTGGTCAGAACGGTACGTCTGGAGTGCATCCGCGCTCCTTCCGGAGGGCTTCCTCGACCTGGTACAGGCCTCGTTGAAGGAAACTTCCAAGGAGACACGGATAGCCGGAAAACTATTGTCGGTCAATCACTCCGGTCGGGGGTGCCGCCCTCCTCTTGCACGCCGGCCGGGGGTGTGGGAGGGCCCGCGGGGAACGCGGCAGCGACGTCGCCCATGGCACCGGCCGCCACCTCGTCGAGCACCTGCCGCAGATGGTCCCGGCCCGCGGCCAGCAACCCGGGCAGCTCGGGCGCCTCCGGGAACCAGCGCTTCTCGTACTCCCAGCACAGCCAGCCGCCGGTCCCCAGGCCGTAACCGCCCTCCGGCGCGGGCACCGGGCCGTGCGCCGCCGCCGGCTCCGGCCCGAGCGCGGCCAGCGCGGACGCCAGCGGCAGGGCGCCCGCACCGAGCGGCACCGGACGGGGATCCGCCGCCGACACCACGTCCTTGACCTGCACATACCCCAGATACGGAGCGAGCGCCGCCCGGGTGTCGGCGGGCCGCTCACCACCGCGCCAGGTGTGCAGCACGTCCCACAGCGCGCCGACGCTGCGGTGCCCCACCAGGCCCAGCACCCGCGCGGCGGCCGCGCCCGTGCCGTGCGAGTCATGGGTCTCCAGCAGCACCCGGACGCCCCGCTCGGCCGCGAGCGGCGCCACCGCCGCCAGCCGCCGGGCGGCGTCCGCGTCCACCCCGTCCGCCGGCCGCTCCCCGCCGCCGGGGAACACCCGGACATAGGGCGCCCCCAGATCCGCGGCGAGCAGCACCAGCTCGGACAGTTCCTGAGCCAGCTCCTCCTCACCCGCCGCGTCCCGCTCGGCCGCGACCCGGGCGTACCCGGCGACGGCCAGGATCTCCACCCCGGCCGCCGCGAACTCCGCGCGCACCGCGGCCCGCTCCCGCGCCCCGATCAGCGGATGCACCGGCTCCTCCGGATGGGCCCGCAGCTCCACTCCCTGATAGCCGGCCCCGGCGGCCAGCCGCACCACGTCGGCGACCGGCATGCCCGGCACCCCGAGCGTGGAGAACGCCAGTCGCAAGGGGGGCGCCGCCGCCCGGCCCGGCCCGCCGGCCGGGGTGCCGCCGCCCGGACCGCCGTCGCCGCCCGTGCCCTTCGTGCCGTCCGTTCCGGTCATGCCCGCGCTCCTCCTCTTACGTGGCGTCCCTACGTGTCCGCCCCGCGCAGCGACAGCCGCCAGTCCTGGCCGACCAGGTCCTGCCCGAAGCTGTGGTGCGGTGTCTCCGAGACCAGCTCGAAGCCGGCCCGCTGGTAGATCCGGCGGGCCGCGCCGAGGACGGAATTCGTCCACAGCACCATCTGCGCGTACCCGGCGTCCCGCGCGAAATCGATACAGGCGTCGACGAGTTGCCGCCCGACGCCATGGCCCCGCGCGCTCGGCTCCACCAGCAGCAGCCGCAACCGGGCCACACCCGGGCGGCCGTCCCGTACGCACATCACCGCGCCGGCCCTCGCACCGTCCAGCTCGGCGATCCAGGTGCGGTCCCACCGCGGGTCGAAGCCCTCGGCGTACTCCGCGACTATGCGGGCCACCAGCGCCTCGTAGCTCAGGTCGAAGCCGTACTCGGCGGCGTAGAGCGCGGCGTTCCGCTCGACCATCCAGCCGAGGTCACCGGGGCGGGCGGTGCGCAGGGTGACCTCGGGGGAGGCGGCGGGAGATGCCTCGCCGGTGGCCGCCGGGTCGTCGCCGAGCAGGTCGCGGATGGTCCGCATCGCGTCCGTCAGGCGGGCCCGGTCCGCCGCCGGGAGGTGCCGCAGCAGCGAGCCCGCGGCCTCCTGGGAGCGCTCCTCCAACAGGGCCGCCGCCTCCCGGCCGCCCCCGGTGAGCGTGATCCGCTGGCGGCGCGGGTCCTGTTCGGACCTGCCGCGGCTGATCAGCTCCCGTTCCTCGAACTTGCCGAGCAGCCGGCTGAGATAGCCGGCGTCCAGGGACAGCGAGGCGCGCAGGTCCGCCGCGTCCACCCGCTCCTGGTGGACGAGTTCGTAGAGCACCCGCGCCTCGGTGAGGGTGAACGGGGTGTAGAGGTGCCGGCCGTAGTCGAGCGCGCCGATCAGGTTGGTGTAGAAGCGGTTGAATCTGCGCAGCTCACGGACGTCGGCGGCGGGATCGGACGCCGCGGCTGAGCCATCCGGGCCGCTGCCGGACCGGGGCTCGGAGGGTGCTTCGGTTGTCATCGTCGACCACCTCACCATTGACTGAGTCAAGGATAACGAACCGAGGTCGATCCGCGCACCATCAATTCCGCCGGCAGCGTCGCCCGCCCGCCCGGCGGCCGCTCCTCGCGCCCCGTCACCAGCCGGCCGGCCCGCGCCCCGGCCTCCGCCAGCGGCAGCCGCACGGTCGTCAGCGCGGGCGCCGCGTCCGCACTGAACGGCAGATCGTCGAAACCGGCGACCGACACGTCCTCGGGGACCCGCAGCCCCCGGTCCCGCAGCGCCGCGCACACCCCCAGCGCGGCGGTGTCGTTGGCCGCCACGACGGCCGTCAACTCGCTGTCCCGGCGCAGTAGTTCCACCGCGGCGTCGTACCCGGAGCCGCGGTCGTAGGCGCCGTGCACGACGCGCCGCGGCGCGTCCTCGATGCCGTGCGCGGCCAGCGCCGCCCGGTGGCCCGCCAGCCGTTCCCCGGTGGTGGTGCGGCCGGCCGGTCCCGCCACACAGCCGATCCGGCGGTGCCCGAGCGCGATCAGATGCCCGGTCAGCCGCTGCGCGCCGCCCCGGTTGTCGAACGCCAGGGTGGTGAGCGGCGCCCCGCATTCCGGTTCCGCGCCCGATTCCGGTTCCGCCCTTGAATCCGGTTCCGCCCTCGATCCCGGTTCCGGTTCCGCGCCCGCCGCCTGGGCGGGGCGGCCGCAGAGCACTACCCGGGTGCCCGCCCCGGACAGCCGCGCCAGCCCGGCCGCCAGCGCCCGCGCGTGCGCCGGGTCCTCCGAGGCGCTGCCGGTCAGGACGACGCCCGCCGCCCGCTGCCGCTGCAGGAGGGTGAGATAGGTCAGTTCCCGCTCGGGCGAGCCACCCGTATTGCAGACCACGGCCAGCTTCTCGCCACCGGGACCGGACGCCCCGCTCAGCTCCGCCTGGACCGCACCGGCGAGGATCCCGAAGAACGGGTCGGCGATGTCGTTCACCAGGATGCCCACCAGATCCGAACTGGCCGCCGCCAGCGCGCTCGCCGGGCCGTTGACGACGTACTCCAGCTCTTCGACGGCCCGCAGCACCCGGCCGCGGGTGCTCGCCGCGACCGGGTAGTTGCCGTTCAGCACCCGGGAGACGGTCGCCGCCGAGACCCCCGCGCGGGCCGCCACGTCCGCCAGCGTCACCGTCATCGCGCGCCCCTCAAGTCCCCGGCCGTGCTTCCCGTTCCCGTTCCCGTTCCAGCTCCGGTTCCGGTTCCGCTCACGTCCCACCCCGTCATGTCCCACCCGTTCCCGTCCGGCCCGTTCACGTCCCACCCCTTGCCGGTGGCCCGCCGCGCAGGCTGGCGTGCCCCACGATGCCACGATAGAAAGCGCTTACCGTCCCCTTCGTTCCGCTGCACCACGCCGCTGCTCCACCCGCCACCGAGGAATCCGCCCCCGCCCGAAGGGGGAGAGAGGCCGGGCCGTGACACGCAGGACCGTACGCATCGCCATGAACGGCGTGACCGGGCGCATGGGCTACCGCCAGCACCTGGTCCGCTCCCTCCTCGCCCTGCGCGACCAGGGTGGACTTCCCCTGGACGACGGCACGGTCATCTGGCCGGAGCCGGTGCTGGTCGGCCGCTCCCCGCAGAGACTGCGGGCCCTGGCCGAGCGGCACGGCCTCACGGAACGGTCCTGCGACCTCGACGCCGTACTGGCCGACGACAGCATCGAGATCTACTTCGACGCCCAGGTCACCGCCGCCCGCGAGGAGGCCGTGAAGAAAGCGATTGCTGCCGGCAAGCACGTCTACGTCGAGAAGCCCACCGCGAGCAGCCTCGCCGGCGCCCTCGAACTCGCCCGGCTCGCCCAGGAGGCCGGCGTCAGGAACGGCGTCGTCCAGGACAAGCTCTTCCTCCCCGGCCTGCGCAAACTCCGCCGCCTCATCGAGGGCGGCTTCTTCGGCCGGATCCTGTCCGTACGCGGCGAGTTCGGCTACTGGGTCTTCGAGGGCGACTGGCAGCAGGCCCAGCGCCCCTCCTGGAACTACCGGGCCGAGGACGGCGGCGGCATCGCGGCCGACATGTTCCCGCACTGGGAGTACGTCCTGCACGAGCTGTTCGGCCCGGTCCGCACCGTCCAGGCGCAGCTGACCACCCACCTCCCGCGCCGCTGGGACGAGTCCGGCACGCCGTACGACGCCACCGCCGACGATGCCGCCTACGCCGTGTTCCAGCTGGCCGGCGGCATCGTCGCGCAGATCAACTCCTCCTGGGCGGTGCGGGTGCACCGCGACGAACTCGTGGAGTTCCAGGTGGACGGCACCGAGGGCTCGGCCGTCGCCGGGCTGCGCGGCTGCCGGGCGCAGCACCGCTCCGTCACCCCCAAACCCGTCTGGAACCCCGACCTCCCGGCGGCCGAACCGTTCCGCGCGCAGTGGCAGGAGGTCCCCGACAACGCCGACTTCGACAACGGCTTCAAGGCGCAGTGGGAGCTCTTCCTGCGGCACGTCGTCCGCGGCGAGCCCTGGCGCTGGGACCTGGCGGCCGGCGCCCGCGGCGTCCAACTGGCCGAACTGGGCGCCCGGTCGTCGGCGGAGGGCCGCCGCCTGGACGTCCCGGAGCTGGGCCGGTGACCGCCCCGGCGCCGGGCAGCGCCACCTCCGGGCCCGCGGTCGACCCGGCGCCCGGAGCCCGTCCCCCGTCGCGGTCCCGCACCGTCTTCGCCGCCGCCCACGTCGTCGCCGATCCGTACGCCGACACCACCCCGGACGGACCGGCCGCCCTCGACTGGGACGCCACCCTCGCCTTCCGCCACCACCTCTGGTCGCACGGCCTGGGCGTGGCCGAGGCGATGGACACCGCACAGCGCGGCATGGGCCTGGACTGGGCCGTCGCCGCCGAACTCATCCGGCGCTCCGGCGCCGAGGCCCGAGCGGCCGGCGGCCGGCTGGTCTGCGGCGCCGGCACCGACCAGCTCACCGGCGGGTCGCTCGCCGGGATCCGGGCCGCCTACGAGGAGCAGCTCGCCGTCGTCGAGGGGGCCGGCGCACAGGCCGTCCTGATGGCCTCCCGGGCGCTCGCCGCCGCGGCCCGCGGCCCCGAGGACTACCTCGACGTCTACGGTCACCTCCTCCGGCAGGCCGCCGCACCCGTCGTCCTGCACTGGCTGGGCCCGATGTTCGACCCGGCGCTGGCGGGCTACTGGGGATCGGCCGACTTGGACGCGGCCACCGGCACCTTCCTGGAGCTCATCGCCGCCCACCCCGGCAAGGTCGACGGCGTCAAGGTCTCCCTGCTGGACGCCCGGCGGGAGATCGCGCTGCGCCGCCGCCTGCCGCGGGGCGTGCGCTGCTACACCGGCGACGACTTCCACTACCCCGAGCTGATCGCGGGCGACGACCAGGGCTTCAGCCACGCCCTGCTCGGTGTCTTCGATCCGCTGGCCCCGTTGGCGGCGGAGGCCGTCCGGCTCCTCGACACCGGCGATCCGGCCGGCTTCCGTGAACTCCTGGACCCCACCGTCGCGTTGGCCCGCCACCTCTTCCAGGAACCCACCCGCTACTACAAGACCGGTGTCGTCCTGCTGGCCTGGCTGGCGGGCCACCAGTCGCACTTCACCATGGTCGGCGGCCTGCAGTCGGCCCGCTCGCTGCCCCATCTGCACCGCGCCCACGAACTCGCCGCCGCGCTCGGCCTGTTCCCGGACCCGGACCTCGCCGCCCACCGGATGCGCCGGCTGCTGTCCGTCCACGGCGCGGAGGACGCCTTCCCGGCCCCGGGCACGGCGAAGCGGAACGGAGCCCCCGCATGACCGACGACCTCACCGACCTCACCGGCCTCACTGGCTCCACTGTTCCCATCGGCCGTTCCGGACTCTCCCGGCTGAGCCTCAATCAGGAGACCCTCCGGCAGTGGTCGCTGCCCGAACTCGCCGACGGCTGCGTACGGGCCGGTGTCCCCGCCGTCGGGCTGTGGCGCGCGCCCGTTCAGGCGTACGGCGTGGCCGCGGCCGCCCGGCTCGTCCGCGCGGCCGGGCTGCGGGTCAGCAGCCTGTGCCGGGGCGGGTTCCTCACCGCGCTCGACCCCGGTGAACGGGCGGCGGCCCTGGACGACAACCGGGTGGCGGTCGACGAGGCCGCCACCCTGGGGACGGACACCCTGGTGCTGGTCTCGGGCGGGCTGCCGCCCGGCAGCCGCGACCTGCCCGGCGCCCGGGAACGGATCGCGGACGCCCTGGGGGAGTTGGCGCCGTACGCCGCGCAACGGGGCGTACGGCTGGCGATCGAACCGCTGCACCCGATGTACGCGGCGGACCGGTGCGTGGTCTCCACGCTCGCCCAGGCGCTGGACCTCGCCGAGCGCTTCCCCGCGGACCGGGTCGGGGTGGTCGTGGACACCTACCACCTGTGGTGGGACGACACGGCCGGGGCGCAGATCGACCGCGCCGGGGCGGCCGGCCGGATCGCCGCCTTCCAGCTGGCCGACTGGATCACCCCGCTCCCGGAGGGCGTCCTGCTGGGCCGCGGGCAGTTGGGGGACGGCGTGGTGGACCTGCGCTGGTTCCGGGAGCGTGTCGAGGCGGCCGGCTACCGGGGGCCGATCGAGGTGGAGATCTTCAACCCGGGGCTGTGGGCCCGCGACGGCACCGAGGCACTGGCCGAGATCGTGGACCGTTTCCGCCGCCACGTGACCGCCCCGCCGGAGCCCGGGCCGGCGGCGCAAGGTGAACGGAATTCGTACGAGGGGTGACGGGGAAATAACTCTGCGGATGCGCGCAACCGTTGGCGGTCCGGAGAGGTCATAGCTGTCGCTGGCCCCCAGGAGGGGGAGGGATCCGGGGGGATCCGGGGCCGGCGTGGGAGGGGGAATCGAGGGGCCCGACCTTGGGGGGACGGGCCCCTCGATGGTGATCCCGCCGACGCCGCACCACCGGGCCAGGACGTCCGGACCACCCGCCGAGGGCGAGGCCCCGGCCGCGTTGTCGGACCCCGGCGGTACCGTCGGGGCATGGTCAACGCAGCCGTGGTGGAAGGGGTCCTGGAGCGGATCACGTACGCCAACGAGGAGAACGGCTACACCGTCGCGCGGGTCGACACCGGCCGGGGCGCGGGCGATCTGCTGACCGTCGTGGGCGCGCTGCTGGGGGCGCAGCCGGGTGAGTCGCTGCGCATGGAGGGCCGTTGGGGCTCGCACCCCCAGTACGGCAAACAGTTCCTGTGCGACAACTACACCACGGTCCTGCCGGCCACCATCCAGGGCATCCGCCGCTATCTGGGCTCCGGTCTGATCAAGGGCATCGGCCCGCGCATCGCCGACCGCATCGTCGAGCACTTCGGCACCGACACCCTCGACGTCATCGAGACCGACCCCGGGCGCCTCGTCGAGGTGCCGGGCCTGGGCCCCAAGCGGACCAAGATGATCGGCGCGGCCTGGGAGGAGCAGAAGGCCATCAAGGAGGTCATGGTCTTCCTCCAGGGCGTCGGGGTCTCCACGTCCATCGCCGTGCGGATCTACAAGAAGTACGGCGACGCCTCGATCTCCGTCGTCCGCAACCAGCCCTACAAGCTCGCCGCCGACGTCTGGGGCATCGGCTTCCTGACCGCCGACCGCATCGCCCAGGCCGTCGGGATCCCGCACGACAGCCCGGACCGGGTCAAGGCGGGCCTGCAGTACGCCCTGTCGCAGTCCACGGACCAGGGGCACTGCTTCCTGCCCGAGGAGCAACTGATCGCCGACGCGGTCAAGTTGCTCCAGGTGGACACCGGCCTGGTGATCGACTGCCTGGGCGAGCTGGCCGCGGAGCCGGAGGGCGTGGTGCGCGAGAAGGTGCCCGCCGGGGAGGACGGCGCGGAGGTCACCGCCGTCTATCTGGTGCCGTTCCACCGCGCGGAGATCTCGCTCGCCGGGCGGCTGACCCGGCTGCTGCGCACCGACGAGGACCGGATGCCGGTGTTCCGGGACGTCGACTGGGACAAGGCGCTGGCCTGGCTGGCCCGCCGTACGGGCGCCGATCTGGCGCCCGAGCAGCAGGAGGCGGTGCGGCTGGCGCTGACGCGGAAGGTCGCGGTGCTCACCGGCGGCCCGGGCTGTGGCAAGTCCTTCACGGTCCGTTCCGTCGTCGAGCTGGCCCGCGCCAAGAAGGCCACGGTCGTGCTGGCCGCGCCCACGGGCCGGGCCGCCAAGCGGCTGTCGGAGCTGACCGGCGCGGAGGCCTCCACGGTCCACCGCCTCCTTGAGCTCAAGCCCGGCGGGGACGCCGCCTACGACGCGGACCGGCCGCTGGACGCCGATCTGGTGGTCGTCGACGAGGCGTCCATGCTGGACCTGCTGCTGGCCAACAAGCTGGTCAAGGCGGTCCCGCCGGGCGCCCATCTGCTGCTGGTGGGCGACGTCGACCAGTTGCCGTCCGTCGGGGCCGGCGAGGTGCTGCGGGACCTGCTGGCCCCCTCCGGCCCGGTGCCGGCCGTCCGGCTGACCCGGATCTTCCGGCAGGCCCAGCAGTCCGGCGTGGTCACCAACGCCCACCGCATCAATTCCGGCGTCCCGCCGCTGACCACCGGGCTGACCGATTTCTTCCTCTTCGCGGAGGAGGACAATGAGGAGGCCGGGCGGCTCGCCGTGGACGTCGCGGCCCGCCGCATCCCGGCGAAGTTCGGTCTCGACCCGCGCCGGGACGTCCAGGTGCTGACCCCGATGCACCGCGGCCCGGCCGGAGCGGGCGCGCTGAACGGTCTGCTCCAGCAGGCCATCACCCCCGCCCGCCCCGACCTGCCCGAGCGGCGTTTCGGCGGCCGGGTCTTCCGGGTGGGCGACAAGGTCACCCAGGTCAGGAACAACTACGAAAAGGGCAGTAACGGCGTCTTCAACGGCACGGTGGGCGTGGTCACCGCCCTGGACGAGGTCGAGCAGCGGCTGACGGTCCGCACGGACGAGGACGAGGAGGTCCCGTACGACTTCGACGAACTCGACGAACTCGCGCACGCCTATGCCGTGACGATCCATCGCTCGCAGGGTAGTGAGTATCCAGCGGTGGTGATTCCGGTCACCACCAGCGCCTGGATGATGCTGCAGCGCAATTTGCTGTATACCGCCGTCACCCGGGCAAAGCGTTTGGTGGTGCTGGTCGGCTCCCGGAAGGCCCTGGGGCAGGCCGTACGCACGGTTTCCGCCGGTCGGCGGGGTACGGCGCTGGCTCACCGGCTCGCCGGGGCGATGTGATGTCACTCCTCTTTCCCAATCGGGGCGAACGGGAGCAGGATGGGACACTGACGCGGCACTGAGTGCCGTAATGGGGCCCTATGGCCGACCCCGAGTGCACATCCAAGGTCCAAATGGGGGAAGGTATAGGCAGTCAGGGCACCTCGAAGAAGAGGCACAACGTCGGTGAGGGATGACGTGAGCGACAACTCTGTAGTACTGCGTTACGGGGACGGCGAATACAGCTACCCGGTCGTCGACAGCACTGTCGGCGACAAGGGCTTCGATATCTCGAAGCTGCGCGCCCAGACCGGTCTGGTGACCCTGGATTCCGGTTACGGCAACACCGCGGCATACAAATCCGCGATCACCTATCTCGATGGTGAGCAGGGAATTCTTCGTTACCGCGGGTATCCGATCGAGCAGCTCGCGGAGCGCAGCACGTTCGTCGAGACCGCGTACCTCCTCATCAACGGTGAGCTGCCCACCGTCGACGAATTGTCGGCCTTCAAGCAGGACATCACCTACCACACCCTGCTCCACGAGGACGTCAAGCGCTTCTACGACGGCTTCCCCCGGGACGCCCACCCGATGGCCATGCTGTCCTCGGTGGTCAGCGCGCTGTCGACCTTCTACCAGGACAGCCACAACCCGTTCGACGAGCAGCAGCGCCACATCTCCACGATCCGGCTGCTGGCCAAGCTCCCGACGATCGCGGCGTACGCCTACAAGAAGTCGGTCGGCCACCCGGTCGTCTACCCGAGCAACGACCTCGGCTACGTCGAGAACTTCCTGCGGATGACCTTCTCGGTGCCCGCCGCCGACTACGAGCTCGACCCGGTCGTCGTCAGTGCCCTGGACAAGCTGCTGATCCTGCACGCCGACCACGAGCAGAACTGCTCGACCTCCACGGTCCGCCTGGTCGGCTCCTCGCAGGCGAACCTCTTCGCCTCGATCTCCGCCGGTATCAACGCCCTGTGGGGCCCCCTGCACGGCGGCGCCAACCAGTCCGTGCTGGAGATGCTGGAGCGCATCCAGCGCGACGGCGGCGACGTCGACGCCTTCATCCGCAAGGTGAAGAACAAGGAAGACGGCGTGAAGCTCATGGGCTTCGGGCACCGCGTCTACAAGAACTTCGACCCCCGGGCGAAGATCATCAAGGCGGCGGCGCACGACGTCCTCTCCGCGCTCGGCAAGTCGGACGAGCTGCTGGACATCGCCCTCAAGCTGGAGGAGCACGCGCTCTCCGACGACTACTTCGTCTCGCGCAAGCTCTACCCCAACGTCGACTTCTACACCGGTCTGATCTACCGGGCCATGGGCTTCCCGACCGAGATGTTCACGGTGCTCTTCGCGCTCGGCCGGCTCCCCGGCTGGATCGCCCAGTGGCACGAGATGATCAAGGAGCCGGGCTCCCGCATCGGCCGCCCGCGCCAGATCTACACCGGCATCGTCGAGCGCGACTTCGTCCCGGTCGAGCAGCGCTGACGCCCTGTGCTCACTCCGCCGGGCAGCTCGCCCGGCGAGTGAGCCGAAGGAGCGCGCCTGTGTCGAGAAGTCGAGCACCGTCGACTTCTCGACACGGGCTTTTGCGCCCCGGAGGCGAACCGAGCCACGAAAAAGCAGGAAGCGCCCCGCCTCCGGATCCCCCCACGGGTCCAGAGTGCGGGGCGCTTCCCTTGTCCCGGTTGGATTCCCCCCACGGGATCCGTCCGGGCGTTCCGGGTTGCACCGCGCTCCGCCGGGACGCGCACATCGGGAGGGCCGCTCAAAGCTCCCCGGGCACGTCGCCCCGGCCACGCGTAGCCGTGGCACGGTCCCCCAAGACCGACACGGCTGGTGCAGTGCAAGCCCCGCCGGGGTGCCTGCACTGCCCGGTTAGACTCACGACCCCCCTCAATGGTTACGTTCCGATGAGTGTGATCTGGGTCTCTTGCCATATGGGGGCGAATGCGGTCAAGGCCCTCGATCTGGAGATCGGGGCCCTGGGGTATGGGTGATGTGTCCCGGAGTGTGGACGTTGTGTCAACTGTAGGGATTATGTGAAGGTTTGAATGGTTACGCGCGCCGGCGCGGGCCACGCCCCCTGAGGGTGGCGACCCGCACCCGCGCGCACGGACCGGCGAACCGGAATCAGGCCGCCCGGCCCACCAGCTCGTAACCCGCCTCGTCGACGGCCGCCCGCACCGCCTCCTCGTCCAGCGGCGCCTTCGAGGTGACCGTCACCAGCCCGGTGGCCGCGACCGCCTGCACCCCGCTCACGCCCGGGATCTCCGAGATCTCCGACGACACCGCCCCCTCGCAGTGGCCACAGGTCATGCCGGTGACCTGGTACGTCGTGGTGACCTCGCCGGCCTGGACATCGGTGGCGCCGGAGTGGCAGGAACCTTCCGGGGCGCAGCAGGAGCTGTTCTCAGTCATGGGTTCTCCTCGTGATGCAGATGCCGAGCTTCTGTCCGAGCTTCGACCGACCTTGGTCACCCTATACCCCTGGGGGGTATAGGTCCAAGCGAGGGCACGCCGGTTTCCGGTAGGTGCACGCCCGTCGCGTTGCCGGGTGCCCCGCCGCGCGTCAGCCTTGGGATACGGACTCGGAGCCGATCCGAGGAGGCGGCGCATGGCCGTACTCGCCTTCTACGCCCTGCTGGCGCTCACCACCCTGCCGCCGTTCGTCCCCAACTCCGCCCTGCTCGTCTCCGCCGGCGTCCTCGCCTCCCGGGGCGCGCTCTTCCTCCCCCTCGTCCTGCTCACCGTGGCGGGCAGCGCGCTGACCGGGGACCTGCTGATGTTCCTCGCCGCCCGCCGCTTCGGCGCGCCCGTACGGGACTGGATGCGCCGCAACCCGCGTCGCCGCGCACTCCTCGACTGGACCTCCCTGCGCATCGAGCGCTACGGCGTCCCGTTCGTGATCGCCGTACGGTTCCTCCCCAGCGGCCGGGTCGCCGGCGCGCTGGCCTCCGGCGTGCTCCGCTACCCGCTGCCCAAGTACCTCCTCGGCGCCGGCATCGCCGAGGCGACCTGGGCGGCGTACTCGGTCGGCCTCGGCTACCTCGGCAGCGCCACCGCCGGCCGCCCCCTGTACGCCGCCGCCATCGGCCTGGGCGTCTCCTGTGCGGTCGCCGCCGTCGCCACCGCCCTCCAGTGGGCCTCCCGCCGCCGGGCGGCCCGCCGCGCGGCTACCGCTCCCGGCCCGCCGTGCCCGCGTCCGCCCGACCGCTCGGAGCTGCCGGACCCGCCGTAGCGCGGACGTCGGCGAGCGCCACCGGCGCACCGGACCGCCGGGACCGCTCGCACGCCTCGGCCACGTACAGCGCCTCCAGCGCGTCCCCGGGCGGGCACGGGTTCGCCGCCCGGCCCGCGGCCACCTCGGCGAAGACCCCCAGCTCGGTCACGTACGCCTCGTGGAAGCGCTCCATGAACGTCGCGTACGGGGCGGCCGCCCGCCGCCACGACAGCCGCGGCTCCGCGGACGGCAGCGGCGCACGGTCGTCGAGCCCGACGATCCGGGTGCCCCGCGAGCCGCACACCTCCAGGCGGACGTCGTGCCCGGCGCCGTTGTAGCGGGTCGCGGTGACCGTCGCCAGGGTGTCGTCGTCGAACCGCAGCAACGCGGCGCAGGTGTCGACGTCGTCGCCGTCGGCGAAGAAGGACGCACCGCGGTTGGCGCCCTGCGCGTAGACCGAGACCACCTCGCGGCCGGTGAGCCAGCGCAGCACGTCGAAGTCATGGATGGAGCAGTCCCGGAACAGCCCGCCCGAGGTGGGGATGTACCCGGCCGGCGGCGGGCTCTGGTCACTGGTGCAGGCGCGCAGCGTGTGCAGCCAGCCCAGCTCGCCCGAGCGCAGCGCCTCACGGGCGGCCCGGTAGCCCGCGTCGAAGCGCCGCTGGAAGCCGATCTGGACCGGTACCGAGCCCGGCCGGGCCCGCTCCACGACGCCGATCGTGCCCGCCACGTCCAGGGCGACCGGCTTCTCGCAGAAGACCGGCACACCGGCGTCCAGTGCCTGGTGGATCAGGGCGGCGTGCGCACTGGTCGCGGCGGTGATCACCACCCCGTCCAGGCCGCCCGCGTACAGCTCCGGGATGTCTGCGGCCGCGCGCACGCCCAGCGTCTTCGCCAGCGACGCGGCCCGCGCCGGGTCGGCATCGGCGACCACCAGGTCGGTGACGCCGGGAACCTGCTGAAGGGTCTGGGCGTGGAACGCGCCGATGCGCCCGGTGCCGATGAGGCCGATCTTCACTTCTCGGTCCTTCCAGGAGGTGGCGGTGACGGCCGTGGTCGGAACGCGTGTTGGAACGGTCCAACGGTGGTCGTCCCGCGCACCCTGCAGGTCCGGATGTCCGCATGTCAACCCTCCGCGCAGGCCGGAGGGCCGTCCTCAGGGAGGATGAAGGGTGGCCGACGGTCCGGACGTTGACGGTCACCTGCGGCGATGGCAGGATCCCGATGCATGGAACGGTCCAATGAGCGCGGTGACGACCTGCGGGCGGCCGCCGGCCGGCCCCCGACGATCCGCGGCGTCGCCGAACGCGCCGGCGTCTCCAAATCCCTGGTCTCGCTCGTCCTGCAGGGCTCACCGCGGGTCAGCGACGCCAAGCGGCGGGCCGTCCAGGACGCCATCGACGAGCTCGGCTACCGACCCAACGCCGCCGCCCGCAGCCTCGTCGCACGCCGCACGCACACCGTCGGCGTGCTCCTGAACGACCTGCGCAACCCCTGGTTCGTCGACCTCCTCGACGGCCTGAACTCCGTCCTCCACGCCCACGGCCTGCGCATGCTGATGGCCGACGGCCGGCTCGACCGGCGCACCGGCCAGGACGTCGCCCGCACCTTCCAGGAACTGCGGGTCGACGGCCTCGTCGTCGTCGGCACCCTCCCGGACACCGACGGCCTCGCCGAGGTCGCCGAGCGGCTGCCCACCGTCATCGCGGGCAACCACGAACCCCGGCTCCCGCACGTCGACATCGTCGCCAACGACGACGAACGCGGCGCCCGGCTCGCCACCGAGCACCTGATCTCGCTCGGCCACCGGCGGATCGCCCACATCGCCGGCCGCGGCGTGGTCGGCACCCTGCGCCGCCGCGGATTCGAGGCCGCCGTACGCGCCCACGGCCTGCACACCGCCGCCGTGGTGGAGAGCGCCGACGGCACGGAGGAGGGCGGCTACCGCGCCGCCGTACGGCTCCTCAACCCCGCGCGCCGCACCGAACGCCCCACCGCCGTCTTCGCGTTCAACGACATCTCCTGCGTCGGTGCGCTCTCCGCGGCCCAGGAACTCGGGCTGACCGTGCCCGTCGACCTCTCCCTCGTCGGCTACGACAACACCTACCTCGCCCGCATCCGCCACCTCTGGCTGACCTCGGTCAACAACGCCAGCCACGACGTCGGCCGGCGGGCCGCCCGCTGCCTCCTCGACCGCATGGCGGGCAGGGACGCCCCGGCCGGCCCGCACCCGCCGACCGGTGCGGACCTGCCCGCCGGCCACCAACTCGTCGCCCCGGAACTGGAGATCAGAGGGTCCACGGCGCCGCCGGCCGGAGCCGCATAGGCACCCGGCCGCCCCTGGCGCGCCACGCCCGCGGGTATCCGCCCACGCCCGCCGCCCTCCGGCTACTCCTGCCGCCCCGCCCGCAGGTCACGGTCCACCGCCCGCAGCAGCACCAGCAGCATCCGGTTCAACGGCGTCGCGATGCCGTGCCGTTCAGCCGCCCGCACCACCGCGCCGGTGAGGTACTCGTGCTCCAGCGGGCGGCCCGCGAGCCGGTCGTACAGCATCGACGAACCACCGTCCGGAGGCGCGTGCGCGTACAGCTCCAGCGTCCGCGCGATGTCCGCGTCACCGATGTCCGCCCCCTCCGCGCGGGCCACTGCCGCCGCCTCCCGCAGCAGATCGCGGCTGAGCGCCGCCATCTCCGGATCCGCGAAGACGCCGATCCGCTGCTGGAGCAGCGCCGTGAGGGGGTTCGCCGCGAGGTTCGTGAACAGCTTGCGCCAGACGGCCGTGGTGAAGTCCGGCACCGGATGCACCCGCAGCCCCGAACCGGCCAGCAGCGCGGCGAACCGGTCCGCCAACGGGCCCTCGGGAACGTGCAGTTCACTCGCGACGTGGTGCCGGACCCGGCCGGGCGCGATGCGCTCGGCGGAGATGTAGACCACGGTCGGCAGGACCGCGGTCCCCGGAGGAACGAGCGGCACCACCCGCGCCTCCTGGTCGATGCCGTTCTGCAGCACCGCGACGACGGTCCCGGGGCCGCACAGCCGCCGCAGCCAGCCCTCGGCACTCGCGGTGTCCTGCGCCTTGGTGGTCAGCAGCACCCAGTCGACCGGTGCCACCCGCGCCGGATCGGTGACGATCCGCACCGCGGCGGCACGGACCTCGCCGCCGCTCTCGACGGCGAGGTCCCGCAACGGACTGCGGACGCACAGCGTGACGTCCAGACCCGCCCACCGGGCGAGGGCGGCGACGTACCCGCCGATCGCACCGGCCCCGATCACCGCGACCCGCGCGGGCGCGGCGGCGGCCCGGTCCGGCACGGAGGCGGCCTGGGGTGTCTGGGCCATACCTCGATCGTAGCCACGCGGCCGGGCGTCACACCCGTACCGCTTCGGGTGGCGTCGCTACCGTCCGCGCCGGCCCGGCCGCTGCGCCACCCACGTTCTGACCGTGTCCGCGAACCAGTACGGTTTCCCGCCCTCCACCAGATCCGGTTCGGGCAGCAGCCCGTGCTTGCGGTACGAGCGCACGGTGTCCGGCTGCACCTGGATGTGTGCCGCGATCTCCTTGTACGACCAGAGCCTGCGGTCGGTCATCTCTGCCACCTCCTGAGCGCCGCACGCGGGGCCGGCCCGGGGTGAGCCGGCCGGAGCCGCGCACGGCCTGGTGATCACTGAGCCTGTGCCCGGACAACGACGCTCGGTGACCATCGGCGAGGGGCTGTCGAGCGGTTGTGACCGAAGGCCCGGGGAACTGTGACAGCCGTGACGCACGCCGTACGCCTGTGACGGGAGGCAGATACCGGTCCCCACGGGGACCGTGGCCCGCACGGGACCCGTGCCCCCCCCGCAGAGGCCTATGCCTGCTCGCCCGCCGCCCTGCGCAGCTCGTGCTCCAGGTCCTCCAGGGCCAGCCCCTTCGTCTCCGGTGCGTAACGCCGGCAGAAGACCCAGGACAGCACGCACATCGCCGCGAAGAACCAGAACGTACTGCTCGCGCCGACCGCGTCCAGCAGCACCGGGAAGACCAGCGCCACCGCGAAGTTGACCATCCACATCGCGAACACCGCGGCGCCCATGGCCAGTCCGCGCACCCTGAGCGGGAACATCTCGGCGAGCAGCAACCACACCCCGGTGTTCAGCGTGGCCTGCATGAACGCCATGTACAGCACCATCAGGCCCAGCACCAGCACGCTGACGGCCGGCGAGTGCGGGAGGTGGAAGGCCGCCCCCAGCAGCGCGAGCGCCACCGTCATCCCCGCCAGCCCGCAGAGCAGCAGGGGACGCCGGCCGACCCGGTCGATCAGTGACATCCCGATCGCCGTGGCCACGACAGAGACCGCCCCGACGGCGATCGTGGCCGTGATGGCGGCGCCGGTGCCCAGACCGGTCGACGCGAGGATCTTGGGCGCGAAGTACACCACCGCGTTGACGCCGGTGATCTGCTGCACCGCCGCCAGCCCGATGCCGACCAGCAGCAGCCGCCGCACCCACGGCGTACGCAGCTCCCGCCAGGCGCCGCGCCGGGCGTCCGCCTCCAGGCTGCGGGCGTGGTCGATCCGGGCCAGCTCGGCGGGCACGTCGTCGGCCGGCAGCGTACGGCCGAGCACCCGCGCCGCGTCCGCCCGCCGCCCCTTGCTGATGTACCAGCGCGGGGTGTCGGGCAGGAAGAACAGCCCGGCGAACAGCGCCACCGCGGGCAGCGCGGCGAGCCCCAGCATCCAGCGCCAGGCCGCCCACTGCGCCAGGACCGCGTTGAGGAGATACGCGAGCAACTGCCCGCTGACGATCATGAGGGAGTTGAAGGAGACCAGCCGGCCCCGGATGTGCGGGGGCGCGATCTCGGACAGATACAGCGGGGTGATCACGGAGGCGCTGCCGACGGCCAGCCCGAGCACGAACCGCGCCATCGTCATGAACGGCACGGTGGGGGAGAGCGCGACGGCCACCGCACCCCCGATGAACACGGCACC
This sequence comes from Streptomyces endophytica, assembly GCF_026153355.1. GTDB lineage: Bacteria > Actinomycetota > Actinomycetes > Streptomycetales > Streptomycetaceae > Streptomyces > Streptomyces endophytica. Next base: position 3,254,760 of record NZ_CP110636.1, read on the forward strand.
GGCCCACAGCAGCGCATCGCGCCGGCCCAGCGCGTCGGACATCCGCCCGCCGATCAGCGAACCGAACGCGGCGCCGATCAGCAGGGCACTGGTGATGACGCCCTCACCCAGCGACGTCAGGCCGAAGTGGCTCTCCATGAAGGGCAGCGCGCCGGAGATCACCCCGGTGTCGTAGCCGAACAGGGCGCCACCGAGGGCGGCGATGGCAGCGATGCCGACGATGAAGCGCTTGGCGTTCCGGTCCCGCGCGGCAGGACGCTGACCGGCGGACGCCACCTGGCTGGTCGCAGCGCCCATCGTCAGCCCCGCCGCGCCGTGCGGCCCGGCCGTGCCACGGCACCGGCGACGGGGACCGCATCCGTCCCCTGAGCGGGTGCTGTGAGCTGATGCGGAACGGGCACGACACGCGCGACAAACATAGGAACGAGGGCCTTTCGGTACAGCTCCGGATGCGGGTAGGGGTACGGCGGGTACGGGCCCACGGGGGCGGGCGCGGCGGGTACGGGTACGGCTGCGGCCGCCGGCTCAGCGATACATCGCCGGGCGCTCGACCAGCTCCACCGTGACGCGCTCACCGGTGGCCTGGGCACGCACACCGGCCTCGCACACCGCGGCCGCGGCATAGCCGTCCCAGCAACTGGGGCCCTCGACCTCGCCGCGGCGGGTCGCGTTCACCCAGAGCTGCACCTGACGGTCGTACGCGTCCTCGAAGCGCTCCACGAAACCGGGCGGAATGGCGCCGCCCCAACGGCCGGCGGTGTTGCTGAAGACGCCGCGGTCGTCACCGATCCGGGCGGTGCCGCCCTCGCAGACCGCCTCGCAGCTGACCTGGTAGCCGAAACCGCAGTTGACGAAGATCTCGGTGTCCACGACCTGGCCGCCGGCGGTCTCGAAGAGGACCAGCTGCGGGTCGCTGAGCCCCTCGGGCGCGTTCCCGGTGGGGGCGGGGCGCAGCACGCGGACGGCGGTGATCTCGTCGTCCAGCAGCCAGCGCGTCACGTCGATCTCGTGCACCACCGAGTCGTTGATCATCATCGCGTTGGTGAAGCCGGGCGGGGTGTCCGCGTTCCGGTGCCGGTTGTGCAACATCAACGGGCGACCGTAAGTCCCTTGTGAGAGAAGGGACTTGAGGCTTCGGTAATCCACGTCGTAACGGCGCATGAAGCCCACCTGCACGCGGCGGTGGCCCAGCGCCTGCTCGGCCTCCAGCACGCGCAGCGCGGACGCGGCGTCCGGCGTCAGCGGCTTCTCGCACAGCACGGGCAGATCGCGCGCGAACGCCTCCAGCAGCGCCGCCTCGTGCGCGGGACCGGGTGAGGCGATCAGCACCGCCTCGACGGCCGGGTCGTCCATGGCGGCGGCGGGATCGGTGTAGGGGGTGCAGCCCTCGATGCCGTCCGCCAGATGCTTCACCCGCGCCGCGTCGATGTCCGCCACCGCCGCCACCCGGGCCCCGCTGATCACCTCGTCGATCCGCCGCACATGGTCCGCCCCCATCCGCCCGGTACCGATGACCGCCACCCCGAGCGTCCCGCGGGAACCCGCGCCACCGCGCTCACTCATACCGTCCTCCATGCCGCTGCCGTGCTCCATGCCGTCCTCCATGTCGTCCCGCACTCCTCACACCCTGGCTCAGGCGCCGCAGGAGCGCAGGAAGCGGCGGGTGCGTTCGGCGATGGGGAACGGGCGGTCGGGCGGGCAGGGGTACATGTCCTGCTCGACGATGGCGAAGAGGTCGACGTCCAGCTCCTGCGCGGCTTCCAGGACGGGCGGCAGCGCGGGCACGCCGAGCGGCGGTTCGCACATCACGCCCTGCTGGACGGCCGGGCCGAACGGCGTGCCCTTGGCGACGACGTCGCTGAGGATGTCCGGGTCGACCTGCTTGAGGTGCAGGTACCCGATCCGTTCGCCGTAGGTGCGGATCAGCTTGACGCTGTCGCCGCCGCAGTAGGCGTAGTGGCCGGTGTCCAGGCACAGGTTGACCAGGTCGGAGTCGGTGACGTGGAGGAAGCGCTCGACGTGCTCCTCGGTGTCGATGTGGGTGTCGGCGTGCGGGTGGACGACGATGTCGAGCCCGAACTCGTCGCGCACCCGCTTGCCCAGGCGCTCCATGCCCGTCGTGAGGTGCTTCCACTGCTCGACGGTCAGCTCGCGGGGTTCGAGCTCCTCGGCGGTCTTGTCGTCCCGCCAGAAGGACGGGATGACGACGAGGTGCCGGGCGCCCATGGCCTGGGTGAGGGTGGCGACCTCGGAGACGTGGGCCCAGGTCTTGTCCCATACGGACGGGCCGTGGTGCAGCGAAGTGAAGATCGTGCCGGCCGAGACCTTGAGGTCGCGGCGGGCGATCTCGTCGTGGAGCACGGCGGGGTCGGTGGGCAGGTAGCCGTACGGGCCGAGTTCGATCCACTCGTAGCCGGCCCGGGCGACCTCGTCGAGGAAGCGCTGCCAGGGCACTTGCTGGTCGTCGTCGGGGAACCAGACTCCCCACGAGTCGGGGGCCGAACCGACGCGGAGACGGTCCAGGACGGGCGGGGCGGCATGGCGTGCGGGCATGCTGCGGCTCTCCTCTCGCCGGTCGGCGGTGACCGGGAAGGCGCGGGGTGGGGTTGTGGGGCACAGCCTCTCTGCCGCCCCGGGGAGTGTCAAGACTTCGTCCTGACATAAGGACGTAAGGACTTGTGGGTCGGGTGAGGCTGCCGGGTGGGGGTGGCCGGCCGGGTCGGGGTTTCGCTTTGACGTCAGAATGTAAGGACAAACTGTTGACAGGGTCTGAGGGTCACCGTTAGACCTTTCCTCGGACGGGAGGACGGAACCCCGGTCCCGCTGAGCGCAGACCCGCTGAGCGAAGCGAATCCTTTCGCGTGAGAAGCAGGATGTGGCGCGCTGAGCCGAAGGGGCGTGTATGACCGAGTCGTACGACCTGATCACGATGGGCCGGATCGGGGTGGACCTGTATCCCCTGCAGACCGGTGTGTCGTTGGCGCAGGTGGAGACGTTCGGGAAGTTCCTGGGGGGCTCGGCCGCGAACGTCGCGGTGGCGGCCGCCCGGCTCGGGCGGCGCAGCGCGGTCATCAGCCGGACCGGCGCGGACCCGTTCGGGGACTTCCTGCATCAGGCGCTGCGGGGGTTCGGGGTGGACGACCGGTGGGTGACGCCGGTCGCGGCCCACCCGACGCCGGTGACCTTCTGCGAGATCTTCCCGCCGGACGACTTCCCGCTGTATTTCTACCGGCGTCCCAAGGCCCCCGACCTCGACATCCACCCGGAGGAGCTCGACCGGGAGGCGATCGCGGCCGCGCGGATCTTCTGGGTCACCGGTACGGGGCTGTGCGAGGAGCCGAGCCGCAGTGCCACCCTGGCCGCGCTGGAGGCCCGCGCCAAGTCCGGACCGACCGTCTTCGACCTCGACTGGCGGCCGATGTTCTGGGGCGGCGAGGGGGGCGCCTCCGGGGACGGCGGGGCGACCGGCGCCGCGGCGCGGGCCACCGCCCGGCCGTATTACGAGGCCGCCCTGCGGCACGCCACCGTAGCGGTCGGGAACGTGGACGAGGCCGAGGTGGCCACCGGGCTGCGCGACCCCAAGGCGTGTGCGCAGGCGCTGCTGGACATGGGCGTCGAGCTGGCCGTCGTCAAACAGGGCCCAAGGGGGTGCTGGCCGTGCACCGGGACGGCCGGGTCGCCGAGGTGCCGCCCACCCCCGTCGAGGTCGTCAACGGGCTCGGCGCCGGGGACGCGTTCGGCGGGGCGCTGTGCCACGGCCTGCTCTCCGGCTGGGAGCTGGAGCGGATGACGCGGTACGCGAACGCGGCCGGGGCGATCGTCGCCTCCCGGCTCGCCTGCTCCTCCGCGATGCCCACCCGGGAGGAGGTCGAGGAGTTCCTCGCCGCCCGGTGAACCGGCGGTGACTCCCCGCCCGTTCTCCCCGCCCCGCTACGCCGCCCGCCGTCCGTCCCCTCCCCGCTCCTCCCCGCCCCGCCCCCAGAAGGTGAGTTGACCCTTGTCCCCTCGGATCAGTGATCTCGCGACGTTGCGGGCGCGGCAGCCCGGAGCGGTGGCGGAGGCCGCCGCCCGGCGTACCCGCCGGCCGCTCATCGGCGACAGCGGGCGGCTGATGATCGTGGCCGCCGACCACCCGGCCCGCGGTGCGCTCGCCGTGGGTGACCGGCGGCTCGCCATGGCCAACCGCCTGGACCTGCTCGAACGCCTGGTGCTCGCGCTGTCGCGGCCGGGGGTGGACGGGGTGCTGGCCACCGCCGACATCCTGGAGGACCTGCTGCTGCTCGGTGCCCTGGAGGGCAAGGTGGTGATGGGTTCGATGAACCGCGGCGGGATCGCCGGCGCGTCGTTCGAGATGGACGACCGGTTCACCGGGCACCGGCCGCAGGACCTGGCCCGGCTCCGGTTCGACGCCGGGAAGCTGCTGCTCCGCATCGACTACGACGATCCCGGGTCGCTGACCACGATGGAGACCACCGCCCGCGCCATCGACGCGATGGCCGAGCGGGAACTGCCCGTCTTCGTCGAGCCGTTCCTGTCGTCCCGAATAGACGGCCGGGTCCGCAACGACCTCAGCCCGGAGGCGGTCATCCGCTCCGTCGCCATCGCCTCCGGCCTCGGCGGCACCTCCGCGTACACCTGGCTGAAGCTGCCGGTCACCGACGACCCGGAGGCGATGGCGCGGGTCTGCGAGACCACCACGCTGCCCGCGGTGCTGCTCGGCGGCGACGTCGGCTCGACCGTCCGGGAGCAGGAGGCCGCGTACGAGAAGTGGGCCAAGGCGCTGCGGCTGCCGACGGTGCAGGGCCTGGTCGTCGGGCGGTCGCTGCTCTATCCGGCCGACGGCGATGTCGCGGCCGCCGTGGACACCGCCGTCGGCCTGCTGTAAACGCCGCGATAACCGCAGGAGACTTGAGACATGAGTGCTGAATTCCCCCCGAAGGGCAGGCCCCATCCCGAGGCCGGGACCGGTCCCGAGGGCAGGCCCCACCCCGAGACGGGGTTCCTCACCGGGCCCGGCGCCCCTCCCGGGCCGCGCCCCGCCCGCCGGCCGATCTCCACCTCAGAGCCGGCGGAGCCGCGCGCGGTCCGTACGCCGTGGACATCGACCCGGAGCGGGCCGGCTGGGGGTATTCCTCGTTGCGGGTCCTGGAGCTGGCGCCCGGGGGGCAGCACGCGTTCGACACCGGGGACAGCGAGTGGATCGTGCTGCCGTTGTCCGGCGGGTGCACGGTCGTGGTGGACAGCGGTGCGGAGTTCGAACTGCTCGGCCGGGACGACGTGTTCAGCGGGGTCACGGACTTCGCGTACGTGCCGCGGGACGCGCACGTGGGCATCGCCAGCGAGGCCGGTGGCCGGTTCGCGCTGACCGGCGCCCGGTGTGAGCTGACGCTGCCGGCCGCTACGGCGCCGCCTCCGAGGTGCCGGTGGAGCTGCGCGGCCGCGGGAACTGCTCGCGGCAGGTGAACAACTTCGCCGCGGCCGGCACGTTCGAGTGCGACCGGCTGATCGCGGTGGAGGTGCTCACCCCGGGCGGCAACTGGTCGTCCTACCCGCCGCACAAGCACGACGAGTGCCGCCCGGGCGTGGAGTCCGAGCTGGAGGAGATCTACTACTTCGAGATCGCGTCCGCGCACGGGACGGAGGGCGTCGGTTACCAGCGCGTCAGCCCGTCCGGGCACGGCCGCGGCACGGACGTGCTCGCCGAGGTGCGGGGCGGCGACGCGGTGCTCATCCCGGACGGCTGGCACGGGCCGTCGATCGCGACGCCCGGCCATGCCATGTACTACCTCAACGTCATGGCCGGCCCGGGGGAGGAGCGGGAGTGGCTGATCTGCGACCACCCCGAGCACGGCTGGATCCGTGACACCTGGCCCGACCAGCCCGTCGACCCCCGCCTTCCGCTCTACGACGCGCCCGTAGGAGACGTCTGATGAACGCCGCCCCGACGACCCGCCGCCTGACCGTCGCGCAGGCCCTGGTCGAGTTCCTCGCCCACCAGTACACCGAGCGGGACGGCCGGCGGCAGCGGCTGATCGGTGCCTGCTGGGGCATCTTCGGCCACGGCAACGTCGCCGGTATCGGCCAGGCGCTGCTGGAGTCCGGTACGGCACTGCCGTATCTGCAGGGCCGCAACGAGCAGGCGATGGTGCATGCCGCGGTCGGTTACGCCCGGCAGTGCGACCGGCTGTCCGCGCACGCCGTCACCACGTCCATCGGTCCGGGCGCGACCAACCTGGTCACGGGCGCGGCGCTGGCCACCGTCAACCGTCTGCCGGTGCTGCTGCTGCCGGGTGACACCTTCGCCACCCGGCCCGCCGAGCCGGTGCTGCAGCAGCTGGAGGTGCCGCACGCCGGAGATGTGTCGGTCAATGACGCGCTGCGTCCGGTGTCGCGCTATTTCGACCGGGTGACCCGGCCGGAGGCGCTGATCCCGGCGGCGATGCAGGCGATGCGGGTGCTGGCCGATCCGGTGGACACCGGGGCGGTCACGCTGGCGCTGCCGCAGGACGTGCAGGCGGAGGCGTACGACTGGCCGGAGGAGTTCTTCGCCGACCGGGTGTGGCGGGTGCCCCGGCCGGCCCCGGACGCCGCCGCGCTGGCGGAGGCGGTGTGGGCGGTCCGCGGTGCCCGCCGGCCGTTGGTGATCGCCGGTGGCGGGGTGCACCACTCGGAGGCGGAGGAGGCGCTGCGGGAGTTCGCCGACGCGACGGGGATCCCGGTGGCGTCGACCCAGGCCGGGAAGGGCTCGCTGCGCCATGACCACCCCTGTGACGTGGGCGGGATCGGGCACACCGGTACGGCGACGGCCAACGCGCTGGCCCGCGAGGCGGACCTGGTGATCGGCGTGGGCACCCGCTACACGGACTTCACCACCGCGTCGGCGACGCTCTTCGCGGAGCCGGGCGTGCGGTTCGTCAACCTCAACATCGCCGCCTTCGACGCGCACAAGCTCGGCGCGCTGTCGCTGGTCGCCGATGCCCGGGCGGGCCTCGCGGCGCTGACGGGCGCGCTGGCCGGGCACCGGGTGGAGAAGGAGTACGAGGCGGCGTACGGGGCGGCGAAGGAGGAGTGGGAGCGGCGGGTGGACGCGGCGTACGGTGCCGCGGACGCGTCGGCGCGGCCGTCCCAGACGCAGGTGCTGGGGGCGCTGGACGCGCTGGTGGACGACTCCGACATCGTGATCAACGCGGCCGGGTCGCTCCCCGGTGATCTGCACAAGCTGTGGCGGGCCCGGTCCCGCCGGCAGTACCACCTGGAGTACGGGTACTCCTGCATGGGCTACGAGATCCCGGCGGCGATCGGGGTGCGGCTGGCCGCGCCGGACCGTCCGGTGTGGGCGCTGGTCGGCGACGGTACGTATCTGATGAATCCCACCGAGATCGTCACCGCGGTGCAGGAGGGCATCAACTTCACCATCGTGCTGATCCAGAACCACGGGTACGCCTCGATCGGCGGGCTGTCCGAGGCGACCGGCGGTGAGCGGTTCGGGACGGCGTACCGCTTCCGGGCCGGCGACGGTACGTACACGGGGGCGCCGCTGCCGGTGGATCTGGCCGCGAACGCCGCCTCGCTCGGGATGCGGGTGATCCGGGCCGCGTCGGTCGGTGAGCTGCGGGCGGCGCTGGCCGAGGCGCGTGGCGCGAACCGCCCCACATGTGTCTATGTCGAGACCGAAACGGCTGACACTGTGCCGGGCGCGCCGGAGGCGCAGGCCTGGTGGGATGTTCCTGTTGCCGAGACCGCGACGCGTCCGGCGGCGGTCGCCGCGCGTGCGGCGTACGACCGGCAGGCCGCCGGGCGCCGCCGCCACCTCTGACCCACGTTCCCCATCGTCACAGCGAAGTCGTCACAGCGAAGTCGTCACCCCAGAAAGGCCCCTCGCATGAAGACCCTCAGCCACTGGATCGGCGGTAAGCCCGTCGAGGGCGTCTCCGGCAACTTCGGTCCGGTCTACAACCCGGCCACCGGCGCCCAGGAGAAGCAGGTCGCCTTCGCCTCGGCCGGAGAGGTGGACGCGGCGGTGCGCGCCGCGAAGGAGGCGTTCGCGACGTGGGGCACCAGCTCCCTGGCGAAGCGCACGTCGGTGCTGTTCAAGTACCGCGAGCTGGTCGACGCGCACCGTGAGGAGCTGGCCCGGCTGATCACGGCCGAGCACGGCAAGGTGCATTCGGACGCGCTCGGTGAGGTCGCCCGCGGTCTGGAGATCATCGAGCTGGCCTGCGGCATTCCGGAGAAGCTGAAGGGCGAGCTGTCCACGCAGGTGTCCACCCGGGTGGACGTGGCGGCGATCCGCCAGTCGCTGGGTGTGGTCGCGGGTATCACGCCGTTCAACTTCCCGGCGATGGTCCCGATGTGGATGTTCCCGATCGCGATCGCCTGCGGGAACACGTTCGTGCTGAAGCCGAGCGAGAAGGTGCCGAGCGCGGCGTTCAAGCTGGCGGAACTGGCGGCCGAGGCGGGTCTGCCGGACGGTGTGCTGAACGTCGTCAACGGCGACAAGGTGGCGGTGGACGCCATCCTCGCGCACCCGGACATCGCCGCGGTCTCGTTCGTCGGTTCCACGCCGATCGCCCGGTACATCCACACCACCGGTACGGCGAACGGCAAGCGGGTGCAGGCGCTGGGCGGCGCGAAGAACCACATGCTGGTGCTGCCGGACGCCGACCTGGACCTGGCCGCGGACTCGGCGATCAACGCCGCGTACGGCTCGGCCGGTGAGCGCTGCATGGCGATCTCCGTCGTCGTCGCGGTGGGCGACACCGCCGACCCGCTGATCGGCAAGATCAAGGAGCGGGCCGACAAGCTGCGCATCGGCCCCGGCGACGACCCGGCGTCCGAGATGGGCCCGCTGATCACCAAGGTCCACCGCGACAAGGTCGCCTCCTACGTCTCGGGTGCCGCGGCACAGGGCGCGGACGTGGTCATCGACGGCACGGGCTACACCGTCGAGGGCTACGAGGACGGCCACTGGATCGGCGTCTCGCTGCTGGACAACGTCACGCCGGAGATGGACGCCTACCGTGACGAGATCTTCGGCCCGGTGCTGTCGGTCGTGCGGGTGGAGACGTACGACGAGGCGATCGCGCTGATGAACAACTCGCCGTGGGGCAACGGCACCGCGATCTTCACGCGGGACGGCGGCGCGGCCCGCCGCTTCCAGCTGGAGGTGGAGGCCGGCATGGTCGGCGTGAACGTGCCGATCCCGGTGCCGGTGGGCTACCACTCGTTCGGTGGCTGGAAGGACTCGCTCTTCGGCGACCACCACATCTACGGCAACGACGGCGTGCACTTCTACACCCGCGGCAAGGTCGTCACGACCCGCTGGCCCGACCCGTCGGACGGCGGCATCAACCTGGGCTTCCCCAGCAACCACTGACAAAAACCGCATGCCCCGACCCCCTGCCGGCCCGTTCCCGGCGGGGGGTCCGGTGCGTTCGGGGCCCTTGCTAACGTGCTCCCTCGCACACCGATCGGACGAGCGGCGCGCCGGGTTGGCGGGGCACCGGGAACAACGGGGGACGAATGCAGTCATCCATGGCGCTCACCAAGGGCGCCCGCATCACGGGCGGGGCATTCTGCCTGCTCTTCTTCCTGTTCACGGCGTACTGGCTGGCCGTCGATCTGGGCGAGTTCGGCATCGACGGGATGTGGGGGTACTGGACCTTCCAGCGTCCCACCGGCCTGAATCAGGTCACCGGGCCGTTCCATCTGGGGCTGGCGCTGCTGCAGTTGGCGGCGGTGATCACGGCGTTCGCCGGACAGCGGGTGGCCGGCGGGCTGCTGGCGGTGGCGACGACGCTGACCTTCGCCACGACGCTGCAGGCGATCGTCAGCGTCGGCAACCACACCAGTGACGACAAGTGGTTCCAGCACGCGGAGACCGGCACCTCGACCTTCGACGGGGTGTTCATCAGCAGCGGTCTGCTGTTCCTGCTGACCATCGTCGCCGGGGTGGTGCTGCTCGCCGGAATGCGGGCCTGGCCCCGCCCGAAGCCCAGTGAGCCGCCGATGCGGCCCGCCGGGCAGGCCGGTGTGGTGGCCGGGCTGGTGCTCGGTGCGATGGCGCTGTGCCTGGTCATCTGGCACGTCTACATGCTGGTGCAGAACGGCACCGGGTCCTTCGAGATGCTCTACCTCGGCCGGGGCGCGCTGCCGTCGCTGCTGAGCCTGGCGCCGGGCTGGTCGGGGCTGGTGTTCCTGATCCTGACCGCGCTGGCCGCGCTCAACAGCCTCATGCGGGGCGGTGCGGCCCGCGGGCTGGCGATCGGGCTGTCGGTGGTGTCGCTGCCGGGTGCCGTGCTGACGCTGATCGGGCTGGCCGCCAACGGGTCGCTGTTCACGCTGAACGAGTCGATGCCGGGCCTCAGCGTGCTGGGCGATGTGCAGCTGCTGCTGGACCTGTTGGGTTCGGCCGCCCTGCTGGCGCTGATGGCGCGCGGCGAGCCGGTGGCCCCCGGCTGGCATCCGCCGGCCCCGGCACCGCAGTTCGGGGTGCCCGGCTACGTCCCGCCGGCCGGCCCGCCGCAGCCGCCGATGCCCGGCTGGCAGCCGCCGGTGCCGCCCGGCCCTCCGGTGCCGCCCGGCCCTCCGGTCGGCGGCCCGCCGCTGCCGCCCCCGGGCAACCCGCCGCAGCCGCCGGGCGGTTTCGGCCCCGCCCCGTACTGATGCGTCGTCCGCCGGGGTAATTCGCTGGCCAACGGGCGGTGCGGGTGCCACTGTCCGTCTTCTATGACCCACGACACGACGAACGACACGACGAACGACAGGTTGGACGACCAGGACAGCGGCGCCGGCAATGCCATCGTCACCGAGCGGCTGGTGCTGCGGTCCTGGCCCGCGGCCGATCTCGCCGCGGTGCTCGCCGGCACCCGGCAGCCGCACTGGGCGGCGGACTTCCCCGACGAGGGCGACCGGGTCATCGCCGGTTTCATCGACGGCAACGCGGACGCCCGCGGCGCGTTCGGGCAGCGGCAGATCCTGGAGCGGGACAGCGGCCTGGTGGTCGGCGCGATCGGACTGTTCTGGCCGCCGGCCGACGGCGCGGTGGAATTCGGCTACGGCGTGGTGCCGTCCCGCCGGGGACGCGGCTACGCCCCCGAAGCGGTCCGCGCCCTCGCCGCGTTCGCGCACACCGCGCCCGGCGTGGACACGGTGTACGCCAACGTCGAGCTGACGAACCCGGCGTCCGTCCGGGTCCTGGAGAAGGCCGGGCTGGAGCACTGCGGCGGCGACGGCGAGCTGGCCCGGTACCGGTGGACGGAACCCACGCGCTGACGGCAGCCCGCCGCGGCCGCACCCGTCGGAAATTCGCGGCCCCGCGTACCGCATCCGCGGTAGCCGGGGGCGAACCGTACTCCCCTTGGAGACCCCCGGGTTCACCCCGGGGTACCGGCCGCCCGCACCGCCCCGTACCTAGGATCGCGGTATGGATCTGCGAGGTTTCGGGCGGCGGGCACGGTCGCGTGCGGCGCTGCGCGGGCGGCGCCGCTACGCCGCCGTCGGCGCGCTGGCCGTACTGATAGGAGGCGGCACCTGGGCGGCCGCCTCCTCGGACGCGGCGCCCGCCGTGCACCGCGAGGACCGGCTGCTGTCCCTGCCGGAACGTCCCGGCGGCGCGAAGGAGGTGCGGATCGACACCTCCTTCTTCACGTCGGGCCCGGCGTCCGGCCGGCGGCCCGCGGTGCTGCTCGGCCACGGCTTCGGCGGCAGCAAGGCCGATGTCCGTCCCGAGGCCGAGCGGCTGGCCAGGGACGGTTACGCCGTACTGACCTGGTCCGCGCGCGGATTCGGGAAGTCCACCGGGAAGATCGGGCTGAACGACCCGGACGGCGAGGTCGCCGACGTCCGCCGGCTGATCGACTGGCTGGCCCGGCGGCCCGAGGTGCGGCTCGACCGGCCCGGCGACCCCCGGGTGGGCGTGGCCGGCGCCTCGTACGGCGGGGCGGCCTCGCTGCTGGCCGCCGGGTACGACCGGCGGGTGGACGCGATCGCCCCGCAGATCACGTACTGGAACCTCGCCGACGCGCTCTTCCCGCACGACGTGTTCAAGAAGCTGTGGGCCGGGATCTTCTTCACCACCGGCCAGTCCGGCGCCCCGACCGGCGCGCCGCGCACCCCGCCCGCCTCGTCCGGCGGCTGCGGGCGGTTCGAGCCGGCGCTGTGCCGGATGTACGAGCGGACCGCGGTCTCGGGCAAACCGGATGCGGAGGCCCGCCGGCTGCTGGCGGCCCGCAGTCCGTCCGCCGTCGGTGACCGCATCAAGGTGCCGACGCTGATCATGCAGGGCCAGACCGATTCGCTGTTCACCCTGGACCAGGCCGACGCCGCGCAGCGGGCGATCCGCCACAACGGGGCGCCGGTCGCGGTCGACTGGATCGCCGGCGGCCACGACGGCGGCGACCGGGAGACCGCCCGCCTGACAGGCCGTACGGCGGCATGGTTCGACCGCTATCTGAAGGGCGACAAGGGCGCCGACACCGGGCCCGGGTTCCGGATCAGCCGGACCGGGGGAGTGGACTCCACCGACGGCGCGGTGCGGCTGCGCGGGGCGAGCGCGGACCGGTACGCCGGGCTCGCGCACGACCCGCGGCGGATCCGGCTCACCGGCCGGACCCAGACCTTCAGCAATCCGGCGGGCTCCGGGCCGCCGGCGATCTCCGCGGTGCCCGGCGTCGGGGCGCTCGGTGATCTCTCCTCGCTCGGTTCCGGCGGGCTGTCGCTGGACTTCCCCGGTCAGTACGCCCGGTTCGAATCGGCGCCGCTGTCCTCGGCGGTCCGGCTGACCGGCCGCCCCGAGGTGACCGTGCACGTACGGTCCGGCTCCCGGGACGCGGTGCTCTTCGCCAAGCTCTACGACGTCGCCCCGGACGGCCGCCGCCAGGTGCTGCCCGCGCAGCTCGTCGCCCCGTACCGCATCGCGGACGCCCGCGCCGGCCGCACGGTGCGGCTGCAACTGCCCGCCGCGGACCACGAGTTCGCGGCCGGGCACCGGCTGCGGCTGGTCCTGGCGGCCACCGACCTCGGCTACGCCTCACCGGCCGAACCCACCGCGTACACCGTCTCGCTGAAGGGCGGCGGGGTGCTGGACGTGCCGACCGTGCCACAGGTGCGCAGCGCGGCCGCGCCGCTGCCGGCCTGGACCTGGGCGCTGCCCGCCGCGGCCGCCGTGCTGGCCGGCCTGCTGCTCTTCACCGCCCGCCGCCGGACCGCGGCGCCGCCGCCCGAGCCGGCGCTCGCCGGGGTGCCGCTGGAGATCCGCGGCCTGAGCAAGCGGTACGCGGGGTCCGAGGACCGGTACGCCGTACGCGAGTTGTCGTTCCGGGTGGAGCGGGGACAGGTGCTGGGACTGCTGGGGCCCAACGGTGCCGGGAAGACGACGACGCTGCGGATGCTCATGGGCCTGATCGCGCCGGACGAGGGCGAGATCAGGATCTTCGGGCAGGCGGTGCGGCCGGGCGCGCCGGTGCTGTCGCGGGTCGGCGCGTTCGTCGAGGGCGCCGGGTTCCTGCCGCATCTGTCCGGCCGGGCCAATCTGGAGCTGTACTGGCAGGCGACCGGCCGGCCCGCCGGGGACGCGCACCTGGACGAGGCGCTGGCGATCGCCGGCCTGGGGGAGGCCCTGCAGCGGGCCGTCCGCACGTACTCGCAGGGCATGCGGCAGCGGCTGGCGATCGCCCAGGCCATGCTCGGCCTGCCCGACCTGCTGATCCTCGACGAGCCGACCAACGGGCTGGACCCGCCGCAGATCCGCGAGATGCGGGAGGTGATGGTCCGTTACGCCGCGGCCGGGCGCACCGTCATCGTCTCCAGCCATCTGCTGTCCGAGGTCGAGCAGAGCTGTACGCATCTGGTCGTCATGGACCGCGGGCGGCTGGTGCAGGCCGGGCCGGTCGCCGAGATCACCGGCTCCGGCGACACCCTGCTGGTCGGGGTCGCCGGGGAGGTCACCGACGCCGTCGTGGAGAAGGTGGCCGCGCTGCCGGGCGTGACGTCGGCGGTCCGCGCCGACGGCGGGCTGCTGGTGCGGCTGGCGGACGCCGCCGGCACGCCGCGGCTGGTGGCCGAACTCGTCCGGCTGGACATCCCGGTGGACCGCGTGGCCCCGTACCACCGGCTGGAGGACGCCTTCCTCACCCTGATCGGAGGCGACGCACGATGACCGCTGACCGGAGGGGACCGACGATGACCGCCGACGCCGAGGGCGCCACGACCGCGACCGGGAGCGGCACCGCGACGGCGACCGGGCCGGGACGCCGCCCGGGGACGGGCGGGCGGCGGGCTACCGGCCGCGCCGCACCCTGCCGCTGCGCGTGGAGGCCCGGCGGCAGCTGCTGCGCCGGCGCACCCTCGTCGTCGCCGCGGTGCTGGTGCTGCTGCCGTTCGTGCTGGTCGCGGCGTTCGCGATCGGCGGCGACCCGGCCACCCGCAGCGGCGGCGGCCGGGTCTCGCTGATGGCCGCCGCCACCGCCTCCGGCGGGAACTTCGCCGCGACCGTGCTGTTCGTGTCCGCCGGGTTCCTGCTGGTGGTGCCGGTGGCGCTGTTCTGCGGTGACACGGTCGCTTCGGAGGCGTCCTGGTCGTCGCTGCGCTACCTGCTGGCCGCGCCGGTGCCGCGGGCCCGGCTGCTGCTGGCCAAGCTGACCGTGGCGCTGCTGTTCAGCGCCGCCGCGATGGTGCTGCTGCCGCTGGTCGCGCTGGGCGTGGGCACCGCCGCGTACGGCTGGGGGCCGCTGCAACTGCCCACCGGCGGGGCGCTGTCCGCGGGCGACGCGGTGGGGCGGCTGGCGGTCGTGGTCGGCTATGTCTTCGTCAGCCAGCTGGTCACCGCGGCGCTGGCGTTCTGGCTGTCGACGGTCACCGACGCGCCGCTGGGCGCGGTCGGCGGCGCCGTCGGACTGACCATCGTCGGCAACGTCCTGGACCAGGTCACCGCCCTCGGTGGCTGGCGGGACGTGCTGCCCGCCCACTGGCAGTACGCCTGGGCGGACGCCCTCCAGCCGACGGTGGAGTGGTCCGGGATGGTGCAGGGCGCGTCGGTGTCCGTGGCGTACGCGCTGGTGCTGGTGGCGCTGGCGTTCCGGGGGTTCGCGCGCAAGGACGTGGTGTCGTAGGGGCGCGGTCCGCGGGCCGGCGCCGGCCCGCGGACCGGTACCACGCCCGCGGCCGGCGTCCCGGGGCCGGCCGCCGGGTCAGGCGGTCGGCCCCTGCATGTGCGCGCTGACCCAGCGCATGGTGCCCTCGCCCAGGCCCCGCACGTAGGTGGCCGCGCTGTGCGTGCCGTTCGGCACTATCTGGAGCCGGGTGCGCACCGGGCCGTGCCCGTACTGGGCGATGAACTTCCGGACCTTCGGCAGCACGGTGTACTCCTTCGAGCCGTCCTGGAAGGCCAGGTAGACCTCCGGTCCGCCGCGTGCCGTCAGGCGGCGGGCCAGCTCCTCGGGGTTGTTCTCCCGCTCCTCCCTGGCGTGGCCGTTCCACAGCGGGGAATCGGGCACGATGTCCGGCCCGTTGGGGATGGCCACCTTGAAGGTGCCCGGGTTCTGCAGGACGTTCTTCAGGGCCGCGAAGCCGCCCGAGGAGGAGCCCATGATGGCCCAGGCGTCACGGGTCCTGAGGGTGCGGAAGTTCTGCCGCACGAGGTCGGGCACGTCCTTGCTGAGCCAGGTGCCGATCTTCGGCTGGCCGGGTATGTCGCTGCCGTCGTAGTACTGCTTGTCGTTGGGGTTGAGGACCGGCATGACGACGATGAAGGGCAGGCTGGTGCCGTTCTTCGACCAGCGGGCGAGGTTCTCCTCCAGCTTGAGGTCGGAGCCGATCCAGTAGTTGACGGGGTAGCCGTACGAGCCGGGCAGCGCCTCCATCACCGGGAAGCCCTTGTCGGCATTGCGCTTCTCGTAGTACTCCGGCGGCGCCCAGACCCACACCTTGCCGGTGAAGCCGGACTTCGGGCCGTGCAGGGTGGTCACGCCGATCGGGGTGTTGCCGCCGGCGCCGCCGACCCGGCTCTCCTCCTGGAAGGTGATCGGCTTGCTGGGCCACTGCACCAGGGAGCGCTTCCCGTGGGGCGAGGTGTGCAGCGCGGCGCCCGTCTTGGGGCCGCCGCCGAAGCGCACGTGGGAGGGTGGGGAGGAGCTGGTGCCGCAGCCGGCGGTGGTGACGAGGACGGTCAGGGCGATCAACGCGACCACCGGACGGAACAGGGCTTTGCGCACGGGCCTTCTCCTTGGCGAACCTGCCGGGATGCGTCCCGGCCGACCAGCAAGAGGGCGCGGGGGCGCGCCCGGGTTTCCCCCGGTGGGTGTCGGGTTGCTCGCACCCCTGCCCGGAATCTGGCCTTCCCCTTCCTGACCTGGGATGTTTTACGCCCGACGGAAGGGCGGTTTACCAGGATTTTCCCGGTGGGTGGGGCGCTCGGGACGGGTCCGCGCGCGGGGGCGGACCCGCCGGGTCGTCGCGGGACGCCGGCCCGCCCGCCGCCCCGTTACGCCCCGACCTGACCCGTATCCTCTCGTTATGACCTGGTCGCGTGCCCTGAAGGACGCCGCCCGCTCCGGGCTGACCATCGAGCGGACCAAGCTCACCCCGCTGATCGCGGTCCGCGGCACGGCCGGTGTCGCCCTCGTCATCGGCCTGTGCCTGTGGCGCGGCAACCCCACCCTCGCGGTCTCCTCCGCCTTCGGCGCGTTCTCCTCCGGCATCGTCACCTTCCAGCGCAGCATGCGGCCGCGCCCGGTGCTCGCGCTCGCCGTCGCCGGCGCGCTGGCGGTCTCCACCTTCCTCGGCTATCTGGCCGCCGCCCATATCGCCGCGTTCGTCCTGTTGCTCGCCGGCTGGACCCTGATGGCCGGGATGGCCTGGGCGATCGGCCCGATCTCCGGGCTGGCCGGCACCCAGACCGTGGCGATCATGCTGGTCACCGTCACCCTGCCGACCTCCGTCCTCGGCGCCCTGGAACACGCCGCCCTGATCTTCTTCGGCGGGCTCGTCCAGGCCACCCTGATCGTCGTCTTCCCGGTCCGCCCCTGGGGCACCCAGCGCGACGCGCTCGCCGACGCGCTGGCCGCCGAGGCCGACTACGCCCGCCGGCTGCGGCACGACCCGGTCGCGGCCTTCGACCCGGCGCCCCTGATGGACGCCCGGCTCGCCGCCACCGTGACCGCCCGTCAGGCCCGCCGCCGCCCCGTCCAGCTGCACGGCCCGCGCGGCCTCGCCGAACGCGTCCGGCCGGTCCTCGCCTCCCTGGCCGACCCGGTCGTCGGCGCACCCCTGGAGGGCCCCGAACGCGACCGCGCCCGCGACCTGCTGGCCGCCGCGGCCACCGTCCTGGACGCCGTCGCCCACGCCGTACGGCACGCCCGGCCCGTACGGCTGCCGCCGGAGGCGATGGCCACCCTGGAGGTCCCGGCGACCGGCCCGATGCTGCACGGCCCCGCCCGGCGTTCCGCGTACCGCCTGATCTCCCTGCTCGCCGACGCCGTCGAGCTCACCGACGAGCCGGTACGCGCCACCCGCCCCACCACCGAGGCGGAACGAGGGCAGGGCGGGCGGGAACAAGGCAGCCACCTGCTGCGCCCCAGCGTCCCCCGGCTCGTACCGGTCGCGCTGCGCTCCCTGCACCGCGAGGCCCGCTGGTCCTCGCACATCTTCCGGCACGCCCTGCGGGTGGCCGCGGTCGCCGCCGCCGGCTATCTGCTGGGCACCGCGCTGCCGTTCGGCCACGGCTACTGGGCGCCGCTGGCCTCCGTCATGGTGATGCGTCCGGACTTCGCGCAGACCTACTCCCGGGGCGTGGCCCGTTTCTGCGGCACCCTCGTCGGCGTTGCCGTCGCGGGCACCGTGATGGCCCTGGTGCACCCCGGCGCATACGTCAGCGCCGCGCTCGCCGTGGTCTGCGTCTGGCTGATGTACCTGCTGATGCGCACCGGCTTCTCGGTGACCTCGGCCTGCGTGACCGCCTACGTGGTCTTCCTGCTCGGCATCGCCGGCGCCGGCTGGGAGCAGACCGTCCAGGAACGCGTCGTGCTCACCCTCTTCGGCGGGCTGCTGGCGATGCTCTCCTACGCGCTGTTCCCCGCCTGGGAGACGCCCCGGCTGCGCGACCGGCTCGCCGACTGGCTGGAGGCCAACGGCCGCTACGCGCTCGCCGTATGGGAGGCCTGCGCCCGGCCCGCCGCCCGCCGGCCGCGGCAGGTCCGCGAGGCCCTGCTGGACGCCCGGGCCGCCCGTGTCGCCTGGGAGAAGAGCGAGGACCGCGCCGAGAAGGAGCCGGTGCGCCACCGCGGGCTGTCGCCGGGCGCGGCGAAGGCGGCGGGCGCCGCGCTCGCCACCATGGGCCGGGTCACCATGATCCTGGAGGCCCATCTGCCCGCCAAGGACGCCGAACCCTCCGCCGGCGCCGCCGCGTTCGCCGCCGCACTGCGCCCCGACCTGGAGCGCGCCACGGGGGCCGTACGGGAACGCGGCCCGCTGAACTGGAGCGCCCTGCGCACCGTATGGGAGAGATGGGACGCAGAAACGGGCAGCGAGGGCGTCGCACCGCGCGCCGCCGGACTGCTGGTCGACGCCCTCGACGAGCTGGCCGAGGCGCTGTCCGGCGACCCGGAAGCACGCGAGGAGGGGGCACGGGGAACCATCCCACGCTCCCAGTAGTCTTATTAATTGCCCGCAATGAACCCCATTGGTAACCAATGGGGTCATCTGCGGCCCGCCGCCCCCCGTCCCCATCAGTTCCGTCCCCGTCGCGAGAGAGCAACCCCACTCCCCATGGCGTCCAGCACTTCGTCCGGTACGTACGACATAGGCATCGACCTCGGCACCGCCAACACCCTGGTGTACGCGCGCGGCAAGGGCGTGGTGCTGAACGAGCCGTCAGTGGTCGCCGTCAACGCCTCCGGCGAGGTCATCGCCGTGGGCGAGGACGCCAAGCGGACCATCGGCCGCACGCCCTCCGGCATCACCGCGATGCGCCCCCTGAAGGAGGGCGTCATCGCCGACTTCGAGGCCGCCGAGCAGATGCTGCGCGCCCTGATGAAGAAGGCCCTGCCCAGCCGCCGCTTCTCCCGCCCCCGGGTGGTCATCTGCGTCCCCTCCGGCATCACGGGCGTCGAACGGCGCGCGGTCATCGACTCCGCCCGCGGCGCCGGGGCCCGCGAGGTGCACCTGATAGAGGAGCCGATGGCCGCCGCGATCGGCGCCGGCCTCCCGGTGGACGAGCCGGTCGGCTGCATGGTGGTGGACATCGGCGGCGGCACCACCGAGGTCGCCGTGGTCTCCATGGGCGGCCTGGTCACCGCCCAGTCCCTACGGGTCGCCGGTGACGCCCTGGACGCCGCCATCACCGCCTACGTCAAGAAGAAGCACTCCCTGGCCATTGGTGAGCGCACCGCCGAGGACATCAAGATCGCCATCGGGTCAGCGGTGTGGACCCCCGTCGACGTCGACGAGGACGGCGAGCCGGACCGCCGCTCCTCCTACACGGTCCGCGGCCGCGACCACATCAGCGGCCTGCCCCGCCTCCAGGAGATCGGCGAGGAGGAGATCCGCCGGGCGCTGGCCGAACCGGTCGACGCGATCGTCCGCGCCGTCCACCAGACCCTCGACGCCTGCCCGCCGGAGCTCTCCGGCGACATCATCGAGCGCGGGATCGCCCTCACCGGCGGCGGCGCCCTGCTGCGCGGCCTGGACCGGCGGCTGCACCAGGAGATGGGCGTGCCCGTACGCGTCGCCGACCAGCCCCTGGACTGCGTCGTCAACGGCACCGCCAAATGCGTCGACGAATTCGCCAGCCTGCACGGCCTGCTGACGGGGGCGAAGGAACAGCCCCGGAAGACGGTGCGTTTGTAGGGTGACCGCTGCAGGACTGCTGCACCCTGCGGGGCCGAACCCCGCAGGGCTGCTCACCGCGGGGGCCGAACCCGGCGGGGACGGTGCTGCGGAGGAGACCGCCCCCTAGGAGTACGCATGCCGCAGACCACGGAACCGGCCGACCACCCCGCCGGCCCGGTCCACCGCTTCGCCGAGATTCCCGAAGGCCGCATCCACTTCGTCGAGCAGGGCACCGGCCCGGTGGTCCTCCTGGTCCACGGCTTCCCCGAGTCCTGGTACTCCTGGCGCCACCAACTGGCCGCGCTGGCCGCCGCCGGCTATCGGGCGGTCGCCATCGACGTGCGCGGCTACGGGCGTTCGTCCAAGCCGAGCGAGGTGTCGGCCTACCGCATGCTCGCCCATGTGGCCGACAACGTCGCCGTGCTGCGCGCCCTGGGGGCGGAGACCGCGATCATCGCGGGCCACGACTGGGGCGCGCCCATCGCCGCCCACAGCGCGCTGCTCCGGCCCGACCTCTTCACCGCCGTCGCCCTGCTGAGCGTGCCGTACGCGCCCCACGGCGCCACCCGCCCCACCGAGGCGTTCGCGCGGCTCGGCGGCGACGAGGAGTTCTACATCAGCTATTTCCAGCAGCCGGGCCGCGCCGAGGCGGAGATCGAACCGGACGTCCGCGGCTGGCTGGCCGGCGTCTACGCCGGCCTCTCGGGCGAGGCGAAGCCCGCCGCCGACGACCAGGACGGCAACGGCCTCACCCGGATGACCGTCCCCAGGGGCGGCAAACTCTCCGACCGCTTCCCGGCCGACACCACGCTGCCGTCCTGGCTCACCGAGGCCGACCTCGACTACTACACCGGCGAGTTCGAGCGGTCCGGACTGACCGGCGCCCTCAACCGCTACCGCAACGTCGACCGGGACTGGGCGGACCTCGCCGCCTGGCAGGGCGCCCCGATCACCCGGCCCGCCCTCTTCATCGGCGGCGACCGCGACGCCCCCACCCACTGGATGGCCGACGCCATCAAGGCCTTCCCGGTGACCCTCCCGGCCCTCTCCGGCTCCCACATCATCGAAGGCTGCGGCCACTGGGTCCAGCAGGAACGCCCCGACGAGGTCAACCGACTCCTGATCGACTGGCTGCACGGCCTGCCGGCCTGAGGCGACCCCCGCCGGGGCCTGTGTCCGCGACGGGCCGCCTTGCCGCCGGGGAGTTGTGCCTTCTACGGGCTGCCGCCCGCCGAGGGCCGCGCCCTCCGGCTGCCGCCCCGCCGGGGGGCGCCCTCTACCGACTGCCGCCCGGCCGGGGGTCGCGCCCCTTACCGGCTGCCGCCGCCCATGTAGGCCTCCAGCCCGTCGAGGATGCGCTCCAGGCCGAACTCGTCCGCCCGGTCGCGCTCGGCCACATCGGCCTCGGTGGCGGCCAGGGCCGCGGCGACCGCCGGATAGCGGTCGGCGCGGCCCACCAGCAGCTCGTTCAGCGCCGCGCTCATCACCTGCTCGGGCTCCGTCGCCCGCGCACTGCCCAGCCCCATCGACGCCGACACCTGCGCGAGGGCCCGTACGTGGCCGCTCACCACGACCACGGCGTCGAGCTGCTCCCCGCCGCTCAGCCCGGTGTCCGCCAGCGCGGCCACCGCCGCCTCCGTCCAGCCGAGTTCGTTCGGCCCCATGACGCGCGGGCCGGTGGCCGCACCCAGCAGCCAGGGGTGCCGGTGGTAGACGGCCGTCAGCGTCTCCGCCCAGGCCCGCAGCCCGTTCCGCCACCCCTCCGGCAGCTGCGGAGGTTCGCCCATCCCGCGGTCGATCATCAGCGCGACCAGCTCGTTCTTGCCGGGCACATAGCGGTACAGGGACATCTTCGTGAAGTCCAGCTCGCCCGCGACCCGTTGCATCGAGACCGCCCCGAGCCCGCCGGCATCGGCGAGCGCGATCGCGGTGCGGGTGATCCGCTCCAGGCTCAGCGCGGGCCGCGGCCCGCGGCTGGGCCGCTCGCGCCCGCCCCACAACAGCTCGACACTGCCCGCCTGATCCCCGAACACACTGCGCTTCTCGTCCTCGCCCACCATCCCCGCATCCTAAAACTGCGTCTGGGGTACACAAAAGCGTGTCCGCCGGATACAGTTTCTTCGTCGGCCCGATGACCGCGGACCGATCGACTATCCGATCCGATGACGGGGAAAGAGCGATGTCTCGACGCATGCCGCACGACAGGACGCACGACATGCCGCATGGCAGGACGCCCGGCCAGACGCCCGGCCTGACGCACGAAACGCCCCGCACGCAGGCCAAGAAGGTGGAGACGGGCTCGAAGGCCCACTCCGACCGGGCTGGCGGCATTCCCGGCGACCGGCCCGACGGCCGCTCCGCCGGCGGAGGCGGTGGCGGCCGGAACCGCACGGTCCTCATCTCCGGCGCCAGCGTGGCCGGCCCGGCCCTCGCGTACTGGCTCTGTCGCCACGGCTACCGCCCCACCGTGGTCGAGGTGGCCCCGGCCCTGCGCGGCGGCGGGTTCGCGGTCGACTTCCGGGGCGCGGCACACCTGACGGTCCTGGAGCGCATGGGGATCCTGGACGAGATCAGACGCCACAGCACCGGCGGCGGGACGGCCATGAGCTTCATCGACGACCGCGGCCGCCAACTCGCCGTCCTGCCGCCCGAGTTCGCCGGCGGCGACCTCGAAATCCTCCGCTCCGACCTCTCCCGGATCCTCTACCGCCACAGCCTGACCCCGGCGGCCGACGGGCACCCGGCGCCCGAGTATCTCTTCGACGACACCCTCACCTCCCTCACGCCCACCCCGGACGGAGTCCACGCCACCTTCGCGCGCACCCCGTCCCGCACCTTCGACCTGGTGATCGGCGCGGACGGCCTGCACTCCACCGTGCGCAGACTGGCCTTCGGCCCCGAGTCGGAGTTCGTCAGCCACCTCGGCTATTACGTCGCCGCCTGGGACCTCCCGGAGTCCGCCGGCGACCTGGCCGCCGAACCCGTCGGCTACTCCGAACCGGGTCGTACGGCGACCGTCGGCCGCACGCCACGCCGCAGTGCCGAGCCGGGCTACACAGGCGAGGCCTTCTGCGTCTTCGCCTCCGCCGAGGAGCTGACCCACGACCGGCGCGCTCTCCCCGCCCAGAAAGAGGCGATAGCCCGCGCCTACGAAGGAGCCGGCTGGCGCACCCCGGAACTGATCGACACCCTCCGGGCCGCCGACGAGCTCTACTTCGACTCCATCAGCCGCGTCGATGTCCCGTGCTGGTCCACGGGCCGTACGGCCCTCCTCGGCGACGCCGCCCACGGCGCCACCCTCGGCGGGATGGGCACCGGCTCGGCGATCATCGGCGCCTACGTCCTGGCCGCCGAACTGGCCGCGTCCCCCGACGACCACTCAGCGGCCTTCACCCGCTACGAACGCAGGCTCCGCCCGTATGTGACCCAGTGCCAGGAAGGCGGCCGCGGCACCGGCGCCTTCCTCGCGCCCGCGACCCAGGAGGCCATCGACGCCCGCAACGCCGCCCTCAACGACCCCGCAACCCGCGCCGCCATGCTGCAACAGGGCCACGACCTCTCCACGGCCATCACCCTCGACGCCCAGACCCCGGACACGCCGCCCCTCCACGCGCCCGGGACGGCGTGAGGCACGGCATGAGGCACGTCATGACGCACGGCATGGCGCACCACGTAGCTGGTCGACCCGCGGGACCCGGCCCTGGCCGCAGTGGCCACCTTCCGCCTCAGCGGACTCCTCACCAAGGGCTCGATCACCAGCGAAAAAGACCCTCCCGCAGGGAGGGTCTGGCCTGGCGCCCCCGGCAGGACTCGAACCTGCGGCCAAGTGCTTAGAAGGCACCTGCTCTATCCACTGAGCTACGGGGGCCGGTGTGGGCGTGGATCACGGACCGCGGACCAGGATAGAGGCCCGGGTGCCTCGTCCCGGTTGCTTCACCTCCGTGGCACGTTGTGGAGGTTCGGTGAAGCGGTCCCGATAATCGCAGGCAGGTACGAATCCTGCACCGCTTTTGACGCGCGGCGTGGCGGGTGTTGTGCACTCGTTATGCCTGCGTCTCAGTTGTCGCGAACGTCTCATGCGCCACTCGTCCCATTCTGTACGGGTTCTCGCGGCGCGCACGAGGGGTTATACGCTTCAAAAAGCCAACGAAATTGGGCATTCTGCACATGTGGCGACCTTGGACGTACGACCCCGCCTGCTCGACGCCCTGTCCGTACTGCGCGACCGCGTCGAAGCCGCACGCTTTCCGCTGCCACTACGGGGCGCCGCCCGCGCCCGGTGCAACCGGGCCGAGCTGCTCGCCCAGCTCGACGACTATGTGATTCCCCGCCTCCGGTCGCCTCAGGCGCCGCTGCTGGCGGTGATCGGCGGCTCCACCGGGGCCGGCAAGTCCACCCTGGTGAATTCGCTGGTGGGGCGGAGGGTCTCGGAGGCCGGGGTGCTGCGTCCGACGACGCGTACGCCGGTGCTGGTGTGCCATCCCGATGACGTCCACTGGTTCTCCGGACGGCGGGTGCTGCCGCAGCTCACCCGGGTCTGGGGGCCCGAGGAGGACGACGGAGCGGAGGGAGCTCATCCGGAACACGAGGAATATGGGGAACGTGGGGAATATGGGGAGTGCGGGGGTACGGCGGCGGAGGTGGGCCGGGTAAGCCGGGCAAGGGGGAGCGGCCGGGGGCGGGGAGCCGTTCGCGGTGCGGATCGAGGTGGAGGCGGCGCTGCCCAGTGGGCTGGCGTTGCTGGATGCGCCGGACATCGATTCGCTCGTCGCCCGCAACCGCGAGCTGGCCGCGGAGCTGATCTGCGCCGCGGACGTATGGGTGCTGGTCACGACGGCCGCCCGGTACGCCGACGCGGTGCCCTGGCACCTGCTGCGCGCGGCGAAGGAGTACGACGTCACGCTGGTGACCGTGCTGGACCGGGTGCCGCACCAGATCGCCACCGACATCTCCGGGCGGTACGCGGAACTGCTGCAGCGCGCCGGCCTCGGCCATGTCCCGCGGTTCACCATCCCCGAGCTCCCCGAGTCGGCCGGCGGCGGCAGCGGGCTGCTGCCCGCCACGGCGGTCGCCGGGCTGCGCGAGTGGCTGGAACGGCACGCCCAGGACCCGGCCGCCCGTAGGGCCGCCGCGGACCGTACCGCCACCGGGGTGATCGCCTCGCTGCGCAGCCGGCTGCCCGCCCTGGCCGGGGCCGCCGCTGCTCAGCACGCCGCGGGGCTCCGGCTCGCCGGCCGGGTCGAGGAGGCGTACGAACGGGCCGTCGAACGCGTGCGGAGCGAGGTCGCGGCCGGTGAGGTGCTGGCCGGGGACGCCCGCGCCTACTGGCGCGACCACGGGACCGGCGGCCGGTCGGACGAGTTGCTCGACGCCCTGACGGAGGGGCTGACCTCGTTGCTGACCTGCGCGGTGGAGGAGGCCGACGAACGGGCCGCGGAGGCCTGGCGGCGCGATCCCGCGGCCTCCGACCTCTCGTTGACGGCCTCCTCGGGAGCCTCCGAGGCGTCGACCGCCGCGACCGCCGCGACCGCCGCGACTGCCTCGGGTGCCGCGGAAGCCGCGGAAGCCGCGGGGGCGGCCGGTCGGCTGGGCGTGCTCGTCCGGCGCTGGCGGCGCTGCCTGGAGGAGCTGGCCGAGGAGGAGACCCGTGAGGCGCGTGATGCCCGTGACGCGCGTGGTGGACCGGCCGGTGAACGCGGCGCGCAGGTGGAGCCGGAGGAAGCGGCCGCCCTCCTGGCCGCCACGCTGCTCGGCGGCCGGCGCGCCCGTACGGCGGGCGAGAACCTCGCCGACCTCCTGGGAGCCCAGACCGCACTGCGGCTCCGCGACCGGGGCGGCCGACTGCTGGCCACCTATCTGGCACGTGCGCTGGACGGGGAGCGCGAGCGGCGGCTGGCGCCGCTGGACCGGCTGACCGTACCGCCGGACCAGCAGGCCGAGCTGATCGCCGCGCTGTCCGTATTGCAGCGCGAGCGGCAGCAGGAGCAGAAGAGGACGGCAGCGGATGTCGTACGGGCGGAGGCAGTCGTGGCGGCAGCAGCAGCGGCGGCGGACGCAGTAGTGGTGGAGCGGGAGCCAGAGCGGGAGAAGGCGGAGGTGTCGGGGTGAGCGGTTCCGGAACGGCGGGTTCGGGTGTGGGGGAGGGGGCGCCCGCAAGGACGGCTTCAGGCGCGGGCAACGGGGCGGGAGAGGGGGCGCGGAGAGAGCCGCTGCCGTGGCGAGGACTGGTGACGCAGGGAGGGCAGGCGACGTGGGGACGACCGGCGAGGTCGGGCGGGCGGGTGGCGTGATGAGAGCCGGTGACGAGCCGGGAACGGGGACCAGGAGAGCGGCGCACCCGGATGTGGCGAGTCCTGGAGCGGGCAGCCGGGGAGCGCGCGTACGGCGACGGGCGAACCGGGTCCGGGCGGGGCGTGGGACGACGGGTTGATCGCCCGGCGGGTGCCGGAAGGCAGTGTTCCGCGGCCGGGCGCGCGGCGGGGACCGGTGGGGCACGGGTCGAGCCACGGGTCGAGCCGCAGTCCGGTGCCCCGGAGGTCGCTTCGGGCGCCGGTGCCGAGGAAGCGGGTGGTGGGTCATGCGTCGGGGCATATCCCGGGGCCTACGCCGAGGTCTACGCCGAAGCGCACGCCGGGACATACGGAGGGGCGTACGGCGAGCCGGGTGGCGCGCCGCGCGCCGTATCGGGTGGCGAGTCGGGTACCGCCTCTTCTGGCGCTGCCCCTACCGCGTCCTGTGGCGCTACCCCTACCGGGGCATTCGGAGCCGACCGTGCCGCTTCGTCCGGCGACGGACGTTCCGGTTCGTTCGCCACCGGACCGTCCGGTTCGTTCGCCACCGGACGTTCCGGTTCGTTCGGAGAGGCGCGGGGTGGGGCGTTCGGCGAGGGGCGCGTGGGGTCGTCCGCCGCGGCGTCCCTCGACGCTTCAGGTGAAAGGCCGTATGAGGGGCAGCGTCGCACCGCGCAGCCGTATGCCGGGCCGTTCGGCCAGCCGGCTGACGGGCCGTACGACGAACCGTGCGGTGGGTCGCCGCAGGAGTCCCCTGCGGAGGCCATGGTGCAGCCGAGGCCACCGGTGGAGGGCTATCGCTGGGTCGAGGACGGGGGCCGGCGGGCGCCGGGGGGCGGATTGCGGGCGCGACTGGAGGCGTTGCGGGAGCTGATCGCGCTGTCGCGGTCACGGCTGGACGGGCGGACGCTGGCGGCGGCCGGGCGGGTGCTGGAGGCCGCGGACGAGCGCTACCGGCTGTCCGGCGAGCACACCGTGGTCGCCATCGCCGGAGCCACCGGCAGCGGCAAGTCGTCCCTGTTCAACGCCCTGGCGGGGGCGAACCGTTCACAGGTCGGACCGCGGCGGCCGACCACCGCCGAACCGGTGGCGTGCGTCTGGCCGGGTGGCAGACCGGGCGCCGAGGGGCTGCTGCGGCGGCTCGGGGTGTCCGCGCACCGTCGGCACATCGCCGCGGACGGCAGCCCCGAACTGCGCGGACTCATCCTGATCGACCTGCCCGACCACGACTCCTCGGCCACCGAACACCGGGCCCAGGTCGACCGGATGCTGGAGCTGGTGGACGCGGTGATCTGGGTCGTCGACCCGGAGAAGTACGCGGACGCGGTGCTGCACGAGCGCTATCTGCGGCCGTTGGCGGGCTATGCTGAGGTGATGTTCGTGGTCCTCAACCAGGTGGACCGGCTGCCCGGCGAGGCCGCCGACCAGGTGGTGGACGATCTGCGCCGGCTGCTCGACGAGGACGGCCTGGCGCTCGGCGAACACGGGAGCCGGGTGCGGCGGTGCTCGCCCTCTCGGCGGCGACCGGCAAGGGCGTCGCGGAACTACGGGAGGCACTCGGCCAGTTCGTCGCCGAACGGGGCGCGGCGGACCGGCGGCTGGCGGCGGACGTGGATGTGGCGGCCGAGCGGCTGCGGTCGGTGTACGTGGCCCGGACCCAGGTCGGACTGACCGAACGGGCCCGCGAGGAGTTCGCCGACCGGTTGGCCGAGGCGGTCGGCGCGGTCGCCACCGGGCGGGCGGCGGAACGCGACTGGCTCCGGTACGCGGAACGGGCCTGCGGGTCCCCGTGGGCACGGATGCGGGGCCGCCGGCCCCGTCGCACGCGGTCGACCCACGGGCCGGGAGGCGCCACGACCGGAGCGGGACACGCCACGACCGGAGCGGGACACGCGACGACCGGCGTGGGCGACCGATCGACCGGCGTGGGACGCGGAACGACCGGGGTGCGCACCGGGGGGCCGACGGGTACTCAGCAGGACACGGCCGCCGGGGGTACGAGCCGCAAGGGCGCGGCCGGACCCCCTTCCGTGGGGCGGCAGGTGACGGCGGGACACCGGCGGACGTCCGGGCCTGGGGCGGCGACGCGATCGGGGAGTCGATGGTGGTCCGGGCGGCGGCCCGGCCGGTGGTGGAGCAGGCCGTACGGGGCGTGGCCGCGGAGGCGGCGCACGGGCTGCCGGCGCCCTGGGCGCAGGCGGTGCGCGAGGCCGCGGACCGGGGCGCGTGCGGGCTGCCGGAGGCGCTGGACCAGGTGGCGGCCGACGCCGAGGAGGCCCTACGGGGCGGGCCGGCCGTCAAGCCGCGGTGGTGCACGGTGGCCGCCGCGCTGCAGGGGACGCTGTCCGTCCTGCAACTCGTCGGGGTGCTCTGGCTGGTGGCGGCGCTGACCGGTCTGGTCGATGCCTCGACCTGGCTCTCCGGGCTGCTGCCCGCGGTCATCGGGTCGGTGGGCGGCCCGGCACTGGGGTGGCTGTGCCGGGTGGTGGCCCGCGGTCCCGCGCGGCGGTACGGGCAGGACGCCGAGCGGCGGCTGCGGAACGCGGCGGCGGCCTGCGGCCGGGGCCGGGTGCTGGAGCCGGTCGCCGCCGAGCTGCTGCGCTACCGCGAGGTGCGGGAGCAGTACGCGGTGGCGTCGGGGGTCTGAGGACGGACGGCGGGGGGCTGGGGCGGTGCGCCCCAGCCCCCTTCCGGGTGGCCGAGTTGTCCACAGTCGGCAGGTTGTCCACAGGCCGCGGCGGGGCTTGCCGGATCCGTGCAGCATGAGGTCGACGCGGCGCGAGCGACCCGGCGAGCGCGCGGAGGACGGGGGAGTGGATTTCCGTGAACGAGACGATGGTGACGCTGGTGGGCAACGCCGCGACGGCGGTGGAGCATCGGCAGACCACGGCGGGCGTGACGGTGGCGAGGTTCCGGCTCGCGGCGACGTCCCGGCGGTGGGACAAGGCGCAGGAGCGGTGGACCGACGGGGACACGAGTTTCTACACGGTCCGGTCGTGGCGCGGTCTGGCCGACAACGTCGCGGCTTCGGTGGCGGTGGGCGAACCCCTGGTGGTGCAGGGGCGGTTGCGGCTGCGGGAAGGGGAACAGCCGCCGGAGAAGGGTGGGCAGCGCTGGTTCTCGGCCGAGGTCGATGCCGTCGCGATCGGACACGACCTGTCGCGCGGTACGGCGGCCTTCCGCAGAGTCACCCGCGTGAGCCGTATGAGCACGACGGACCAGGAAGCGTCCCCGACCCCGCGCGTGGACCGGGAGCAGGTCCCGTCCGGGCGCCCGGGCCTCGCCCCCCAACCACCGGAGTCCGCACGGCGGTTGGGATCGCGGCCTGACGGGAGATCGGAGGCGGAGGCAGGTGCCGAAAAGGAAGCCGTCGAGCCAGTCGCGGAGGCGGCCGCCGAGGCCGCCACCGGGCCTATCACCAGGGGAATTCGCCCCAGAAGGCCGCAGTGCCCTGAAACGTTCCGGGGATTTGTCGATAATGCCAGGTCAGGGTGCCTGTGTTCGGTAACGATTGCGATTCGGATCGCTTATGGGATGCCATTAGTGGGGACCCTGATGCGCCTGCTCCATAAGATCCGACGAGTACTCACGGGGGCTCACGGGGCTGACGTTCGGCTTTTGAGTTCTTTGGATCTTTCCGGCGAGGCAACTTCCCCACCCGACCGCCTCGCCCAGAGGGGAAATTCATGCTTTCGATGAAGAGGCGGGGCGCAGCCCGCCTTGCCGCCGCGGTCGTGGCCTCCGGCCTGGTCGCGGCGGGTGCGATAGCCACCGCGGGGACCGCAGTGGCGGACGAGACGACCCCGGCTCACGGGGGTGCCACCGCCACACTCGGCGGCCTGAAGATCTTCGACCAGGCGGTCGTGCACAACGACGGCGGCGACCAGCGCGTCGGCGCGGGCCTCTTCGAGATGTCCGTCGACAACGGCGGCACGCTCCAGACGTACTGCATCGACATCCACAACCCGACGCAGCAGCAGGCGAAGTACCAGGAAGTGCCCTGGAGCGCCTCGTCGCTGCACAACAACGCGGACGCCGGCAAGATCCGCTGGATCCTGCAGAACTCCTACCCGCAGGTGAACGACCTCGCCGCCCTCGCCTCCAAGGCCGGTGCCGGGAACCTGACCGAGAAGACCGCGGCGGCCGGCACCCAGGTCGCCATCTGGCGCTTCTCCGACCACGTGAAGGTGGACGCGGTCGACCCGGCGGCGGAGAAGCTCGCCGCCTACCTGGAGAAGAGCGCGCAGAGCGTCGAGGAGCCCAAGGCGTCGCTGACGCTGGACCCGCCGGCCGTCTCCGGCAAGTCGGGCGGCAAGCTCGGCCCGGTCACCGTGCACACCAACGCCGACAGCGTGACGATCTCCCCGGCCGCCGGTGCGCCGGCCGGCGTCAAGATCGTCGGCAAGGACGGCAAGCCCGTCACCAGCGCCGCCGACGGCACCCAGCTGTTCTTCGACGTGCCGAAGGGCGCCGCGGACGGCAGCACC
Source organism: Streptomyces endophytica (assembly GCF_026153355.1). Lineage (GTDB taxonomy): Bacteria > Actinomycetota > Actinomycetes > Streptomycetales > Streptomycetaceae > Streptomyces > Streptomyces endophytica. The sequence continues at coordinate 3,285,361 of NZ_CP110636.1, forward strand.
TCGCTGACCGCGCAGGCCGCCACCAAGGTGCCGGTCGGCCGGGCCTTCACCGGCATCGGTGAGCACGCCAAGAGCCAGACCCAGATCCTGGCCGGCTCCAGTGAGTCCACCGTCTCCGCGGCCGCCACGGTCTCCTGGAAGAAGCAGGGCGCCATCCCGGCGATCACCGCCGAGAAGAACTGCGCCAAGGGTGGCGTGGACGTCACGGCCAGCAACAAGGGCGATGAGGCGTTCCACTTCCAGCTGTCGGGCAAGGACTACGAGATCGCCCCGGGCAAGTCGCAGACCGTGACCGTCCCGGTGGCCGAGGACCAGCCCTACGAGATCACGATCAAGGGTGCGGGCGGCTTCAAGAAGACCTTCTCCGGGGTCCTCGACTGCAAGACCGCCGGCAGCGGCGGCGGCAAGCCCTCGCCCAAGCCCAGCCCGGCGTCGGTCGGCGGCAACACCGGTGGCGGCCACGGCACCGACCTCGCCGAGACCGGTTCCAGCAGCGCCACCCCGATGATCGCGGGCGTCGCGGTCGTCCTGGTCGTGGTCGGCGGCGCCGCGGTGTTCTTCCTCCGCAAGAAGAAGGCCGGCACCCCCGCCCAGTAAGGGCCTCAGCAGGAGGCGCCCCGTAGCGGGCGTGCAGTAACGGCGGGCGCCCGGCCGGTCACCGAGAGGTGGTCGGCCGGGCGCCCCGTTTTCGTGGCCGGCCCGACACCTGCGACCAGCGGCAACGAGGCGATCCGCGAGGCGATCGACGAGCCGACCACCGAGGTGATCAGAGCCGGTCACCGAGCCGGTCACGGAGCCGGTCACGGAGCCGACCGCCGAGCCGGTCACGGAGCCGGTCACCGAACCGGTCACGGAGCCGGTCACCGAGCCGATCACGGAGCCGATCACGGAGCCGACCGCCGAGCCGATCACGGAGCCGGTCACGGAGCCGACCGCCGAGCCGATCACGGAGCCGATCACGGAGCCGGTCACCGAGCCCACCTCCGAGCCCACCTCCGAGGCGATCACCGAGCCGACCACCAAGTCGATCGCCTCGGTGATCGACAAGGCAATCTGCGCGTGGCGGGAACAAAACGTGGCCCCGAGGGGTTAACGCTCCGGGGCCACGGACATGCGGCTCCTGGGCGTACCCCATGAGTGCCCCGACGCCGCATGACGCCGCCTTCGGCCCCTCGGCATCCCGCACCCCGCCCGCCGTGCCCGCACCCCTCGCGGGCGTCCAAGCCTCGGCACCCGTTTCCTTACCCGTTTCCTTCCGGGGACGGACGTACGGCAAGATGGGTGTATCTGCCCTCCCACGGTCGCGACGTACGTCACGACGGCCGCATGGCGCTCGCGCGGCGCACGCATGACGGCCGGACGACGGTCGATGGCCCGGGGCGGTGCCGTACAGACCCTGATCGATCCAATCTGCCGGACGGTTTCTCTTGGCTGAGTACATCTACACGATGCGCAAGACGCGCAAGGCGCACGGCGACAAGGTCATCCTCGATGACGTGACGCTGAGCTTCCTGCCGGGCGCGAAGATCGGTGTCGTGGGTCCCAACGGCGCCGGTAAGTCCACGGTGCTGAAGATCATGGCCGGTCTTGAGCAGCCGTCGAACGGCGATGCCTTCCTCTCGCCCGGCTACACCGTCGGCATGCTCCTGCAGGAGCCGCCGCTGGACGAGTCGAAGACGGTGCTGCAGAACGTCCAGGACGGCGCCGCCGAGATCATGGGCAAGCTGCACCGCTTCAACGAGGTCGCCGAGCTGATGGCGACCGACTACAGCGACGAGCTCATGGAGGAGATGGGCAAGCTCCAGGAGGACCTGGACCACGCCAACGCGTGGGACCTGGACACCCAGCTGGAGCAGGCCATGGACGCGCTGGGCTGCCCGCCCGGTGACTGGGCGGTCACCAACCTCTCCGGTGGTGAGCGCCGCCGCGTCGCGCTGTGCAAGCTGCTGCTGGAGGCCCCCGACCTGCTGCTGCTCGACGAGCCCACCAACCACCTGGACGCCGAGTCCGTGCAGTGGCTGGAGCAGCACCTCGCCAAGTACCCCGGCACCGTCGTCGCCGTCACCCACGACCGGTACTTCCTCGACAACGTCGCCGGCTGGATCCTGGAGCTCGACCGCGGCCGTGCCCACGGCTACGAGGGCAACTACTCCAAGTACCTGGAGACCAAGCAGGCCCGCCTCAAGGTCGAGGGTCAGAAGGACGCCAAGCGCGCCAAGCGCCTCAAGGACGAGCTGGAGTGGGTGCGCTCCAACGCCAAGGGGCGGCAGGCCAAGTCCAAGGCCCGTCTGGCGCGTTACGAGGAGATGGCCGCCGAGGCCGACAAGATGCGGAAGCTGGACTTCGAGGAGATCCAGATCCCGCCGGGCCCGCGCCTGGGCAACGTCGTCGTCGAGGTCGACAAGCTCAACAAGGCCTTCGGCGAGAAGGTCCTCATCGAGGACCTCAGCTTCACCCTGCCGCGCAACGGCATCGTCGGCGTCATCGGCCCGAACGGCGCCGGCAAGACCACGCTGTTCAAGATGATCCAGGGCCTGGAGACCCCGGACTCCGGCGACATCAAGGTCGGCGAGACCGTCAAGATCTCCTACGTCGACCAGGGCCGCTCCAACATCGACCCCAAGAAGACGCTGTGGGCCGTCGTCTCCGACGAGCTGGACTACATCAACGTCGGCCAGGTCGAGATGCCTTCCCGGGCGTACGTGAGCGCGTTCGGCTTCAAGGGCCCGGACCAGCAGAAGCCGGCCGGTGTGCTCTCCGGTGGTGAGCGCAACCGCCTCAACCTGGCGCTCACCCTCAAGCAGGGCGGCAACCTCCTGCTCCTCGACGAGCCGACCAACGACCTCGACGTCGAGACGCTCTCGTCGCTGGAGAACGCGCTGCTGGAGTTCCCCGGCTGCGCCGTGGTCGTCTCCCACGACCGCTGGTTCCTCGACCGCGTCGCCACCCACATCCTGGCGTACGAGGGCGAGTCCAAGTGGTTCTGGTTCGAGGGCAACTTCGAGTCCTACGAGAAGAACAAGGTCGAGCGCCTCGGTGCGGACGCGGCCCGTCCGCACCGCGCCACGTACAAGAAGCTCACCCGGGGCTGACCTCGTGCGATACCTCTACTCGTGCCCCCTGCGCTGGTCGGACATGGACGCCTTCGGCCACGTCAACAACGCGGTGTTCGTCCGCTACCTCGAAGAGGCGCGGATCGACTTCATGCGCCGGCTCGCGCCGGGGGACGGCAGCCCGTCGTTCACGGGCGGCTCGGTGGTCGCCCGGCACGAGATCGACTACGTGCGGCCGCTGGTGCACCGGCCCGCGCCGGTCACCGTCGAGTTGTGGGTGACGAAGATCAGCGCCGCGTCGATGACGGTCGCCTACGAGGTCAAGGACGAGGACACCCTCTACCTGCGGGCCTCGACCGTCGTCGTGCCGTACAACTTCGCCGAGGAGCGTCCGCGCCGCCTCACCGCGGAGGAGAAGGCGATCCTCAAGGAGTACCTGGCCGACGCGTCGCACCAGGAGGGGCCGTCGCGGTATGACGGTGCTCGCCCTCGCCGACGCCGGGGAGGCGGCGGACCTCGCCGCCTTCCTCGCCCGGCTGATCCACTACGACCGGGCCGCCGCGGTCCGGCTGCAGACCGGTGGCGGGGTGCTCGCCGTCTTCGGCCGGCCGCCGTCCTTCGAGGTGCTGGCGATCCGTACGGCCCGGCTCGCCGTGCCCACGGGCCCCGGCGACGACCGGGCCGGCGGCCGTTCCGGCGGTGCGGGCGCCGCTCGCGACCGTGGTCCGGACAGCGCCTCCGCCGAAGGACCGGCATCCGGCCTCGACATCACCGTCTCCGCCGGTGACCTCCTCGAAGGCATCGACGAGGAGCAGGGCACGCTGACCGTGCCCGCCGCCGTCACCGGCCCGCCGTGGGCCGGGCTGCTGCCGCCGCGCGGCGGCTGGCAGCGGGTGCCGGGACTGCCCGCGCCGGAGGCGCTGCGGCGCGCGGTGGCCGCGGCGGTCGCCGAGTTCCGGGCCCGGGACGAGGCACTGCCGCCCGAGCGCCGGACCCGCGCCGAACGCGACCGCATCGGCCGGGAGATCTGGTCGCGCACCCTCGGGGACACCCACCTCCCGCTGCGCGCCGCGCACGCCGCGCAGTCGCTGGGCTTCCTCCGCCCGGTCCGCACGGCCGTGCTCGCCTCCGGCGGCGGCCCGCACCCCACCGAGCCGCCGGCCCTGACCCTGCTGTCCGCGGGTGGCTGGCTGCGGCTGCGCACCCCGTACGGATCGGTCGCGGTGCGCACCGGCGGGCCGTCCGGGCTCACCGGCCTGTCGGGGCTCACGGTCACCCCCGTCTGAGCCGCGGCCTAAGTCGTCGCCCCGCCCCCGGGCTTCGGGCCGTCGCCGGGCGTCCCGTCACCGGGCTTCGGGCCGTCATCGGGCGTCCGGCCACCGGGCTTCGGGCCGTCACCGGCGCCGTGGTCGGCGTTGCCGTCCGCCGTCGGGTCCGGCCACACGCCGATGTGGTCGCTCTCCAGCTCCAGCAGCACCCGGTGCGCCATGCCCAGGCTGCTGGTGTAGTCGGCCGGCAGCTGGAGCCGGCCGGCCCGGTCGAGCATCGCGTACTCCCGCGCCACCAGCGCCTCCCGGCCGGTCGCGGCGTCCCGTTCGGTGCGCCGCAGCACCTCCGACGACGTCCGGCCGTCGCGGATCGCGACCGTGCGCCGCACCTCGTCCGCCACCGCCTGGTCATGGGTGACGATCACGATCGTGGTGCCCAGCTCCTCGTTGGCGGTGCGGAACGCGGCGAAGACCTGCTCGGCGGTGTGCGAGTCCAGTTCGCCGGTGGGCTCGTCGGCCAGCAGCACCGACGGGGTGTTGGCCAGCGCCACCGCGATGGCGGTGCGCTGCTGTTCGCCGCCGCTCAGCTGGTGCGGCCGGCGGTCCCGGCAGTGGTCCAGCGACAGCATCGCGAGCAGCTGCTCGGCCGTCTTCGTGCGGGCCGCCCGGCGCCGTCCGCCGCGCAGCTGCATCGGCAGGGTGACGTTCTGCAGCACCGTCAGATACGGCAGCAGGTTGCGGGCGGTCTGCTGCCAGACGAAGCCGACGACCTCACGGCGGTAGGTGAGCCGGGCCCGGGCGTCCATGGTCAGCAGATCGCGGCCGGCGACCGTGGCGGCGCCCGCGGTCGGCACGTCCAGCCCGGCGAGGATGTTCATCAGCGTCGACTTGCCGCTGCCGGACGCCCCCACCAGCGCCATCAACTCGCCCTCGGACACCAGCAGATCGAGGCCCTGCAGCGCCTGCACCTCGACGCCGTCCGCGGAGAAGACCCGCACCAGACGGTCGCAGGCGATCAGCGCGTCGTGCCCGTAGGCGGGCCGCTCGCGCCGGGCCGCCGCCCGCGCCTCCAGGTCCGCCAGGCTCACCGGCGCGCTCGTGGCGTCCTCGGGCCGTGTGCTCATGAAGGATCCCCCGCTCTCAACTCGGTACTCTCCCGCCGCCGTTCGCCCACCCACGCCTGGACCAGGGCCACCGCCAGGGCCAGCACGACCACGCCCGCCGACGGCAGCAGCAGGGACGCGGGATCGGTCTGCAGCCGTACGGTGCCCGGCCCGCCGCCGGCCGCGCCGGGCAGGGCGAGCGGGGTGAGGTCCGTGCCCGGGCCCAGCAGCCGGATCGCGGCGGCCCCGGCCAGCACCCCGCCGACCGCCGCGAGCAGCGCCGGCGGCAGCGCCTCCAGCACCATCAGCCGCCGCCCCCGGCCCGGGGGCAGCCCCATCGTGCGGAGCCCGGCCAGGAGCCGGGTGCGTTCCGGGGCGGTCCGCAGCAGGGAGAGGAGCAGGGCGAGCAGCGCGAACCCGGCACCGGCCACCACGGCGGCGGTGTAGAGGCGTTCGGCGCCCTGCTGGAGCGGCGAATCGGCCAGCTCGGCGCGTTCGGCGGAGCGCAGCGACACCTGGACGGCGAGGGACGCCGGGGTGTGGGCGCGGACCGCGGCCCGCAGCGCCCCCGCGTCCAGCCCGCGGCCGGACAGCAGCATCGTGGTGGGGCCGTTGTCCGCCTCGGCGTAGGTGTCGGGGTGCACCCGGGCCACGCTCCGGGCGTTGATCAGCACGAAGTCGCCGCCCGGCTGGGCCGGGGTGTCGGCGCGCACCGCCCGGGGCCGGACGACGAGTTGGCCGAACTCCGGTTGCAGCGCCATCGGGGCGTCGCCGAACCGGGTCCGTACGCGCGGGGAGACGATCGCGGGCAGCGGCCGGTCACCGCCCGGGTCGGCGAGGTCGGCGGCGGGGAAGGCACCCAGCCCCATGGCGCGGGCGAGCCGGGCGTACGCCTCGGGTTCGGCGATCACCAGGTAGAGCGGCGGGCCGCCGTCGTCCGCGGTCAGCGCACTGATCCGCAGCGGTACGGCGTCCTCGACGCCCGGGACCCGGGCCACGGCGTGCTGCAGCGCGGCGGGCAGCGGCCGTTCGGCGGAGATCCGGGCCTCGGCGCCGACCGCCGTCAGCGCCGCGCGGTCCCGGGCCGTGGCGACCCCGGCGAGCACCGAGCCGCCGAACGACGCGGTGGTCAGCGCGACCAGGAGGGCCAGCAGCGGCAGGCCCGCGGTGGCCGGGGCGCGGCCCGCGCGGGCCAGGGCCAGGAAGCCGGTCAACCCGCAGGTGCGGGCGGCCGGGCGGGCCGCCAGCCGCAGCGGCAGCGGCCAGAGCCGCAGCAGCACCAGCGCGGCGATCACGGCGACGAGCACCGGGGCCGCGCTGACCAGGACGTCCACGCCCCCGCCGGCCGTGGTGCGGCGGCGCAGCGCGACCACCGCGCCCACCGCCAGGACCAGCACGGTCAGTTCGGCGACCGTCCGGCGTCGGGAGGGGCGGGCGCCGGCCAGATCGGCGCGGGCGGCCGGGCGGGGACGGCGGTGTGCGGCGGCGGCCCGCAGCGGCAGCGCGAGCGTGCCCAGCAGCCCGGCCCCGGCCGCCGCCAGCAGCGCCGGCACCACCCGCTCACCGGGCACCAGCAGCAGCGCCAGCCCGCCGCCGGCCGCCGCGGCGGGCAGCGCCACCACCGCGGTCTCCGCCGCCAGCCGCCCGGCCAGGCCGGTCAGCGACGCGCCGCGGGCCCGCAGCAGCGCCAGCTCCGGGCGGCGGCGGTCCGCGGTCAGCGCACCGGCCATCAGCAGCACGATCCCCGCGACGGTGCCGAGGCCGCACGCGGCCACCGCGATGACCGGGGCGATCGCCGCCCGGGTCCGTGCGCAGCCGTCCAGCAGGCCGTCCACCGCGCTGTCGGCCAGCGCGCCGGCGCCGGCCACCGCGCGCAACCCGGCCAGCGTCGCGCCGTGTTCGGCAGACACCACCCGCTCCCGCAACAACGGGGCGTCCGCGGTGGTCAGCGCACCGGCGTCGACCGGATAGTGCCAGAACTTCTCCGGCTCCCCGTCGGTGGCGAGCAGCGCCGGCCCGTCCCCGGGAGCCAGCAGCAGCCCGGCGCGCCAGAACCGCTGCGCCGGCACCCCCTCGGTCACGGCCCGGCGCGGCGCCGCCCGCAGCGCATCGGCGGCCCAGTAGTCGCCGTCCGGCTCCCGCGGCGCGAGCAGTCCGGAGATCCGTACGGTCAGCCCGTGCAGATGCAGGGTGCGGCCGGCGCGCAGGTGCAGGGTGCGGGCGGTGGCCGTGGTCACCGCGGCCTCCAGCGTGCCCGACCCCGGGGCCGCGGCGCGCGGCAGCCGGCCCTCGGTGACGGTCGCGTGCCGGCCGAGGCCGGAGGCCGCGTACAGCGACAGCTCCGGACCGACGCCGTCCGGCCGCGGCAGCCAGGAGTCCCCGGCCGCCAGCGGCTTCGTGGTGCGGACGCCGTGCACCGCGTCCGCCGGTGTGGTCCGCAGCGGGGCGCGGAACAGGCCCCGGATCGCCCGGTCCTGACGGTCCAGCGCCGCCGCCGCGTAACCGGCCGCCGGGTCCGCGCCGGTGACGTCCGCCCGGCCGACGGAGATCTCCACCGCCCGCTGCTCGGGCGGCGCCGAGCCGAGCGCATCGCGCAGCCCCGCCGTCTCGTACGCCGTCACCCCGCGCGGGAACGCCGCCGCGAGGAACGCCGTGACCAGCACCAGCGCGCCCAGCGCCAGCGCCGCGGCGCGCGCGGACCGCAACCGGATGCCCAGCCAGCCCGGCCGGGTGAGCGCGTTCACCGGCCCTCACCCGCCCGCCGCGCCGACGCCGTCACTGCCGTCACCGTCACCGCACCCCCTGCCCGCGCAGCGCCGCCACCGGGTCGCCGCGGCGCAGCCCGAGGGCCGCGACGACCAGCAGCGGCCCGGCCGCGACCGCCGCCAGCAGCCCGGCCACCTGGCCGGCCGGCAGCTCCACCAGCACCGGCGGCACCGGGCGGGTGGCCTGCCCGGTCAGCACGACCAGCGGCACCACCGCCCGGGTCAGCACCGCCCCCAGCACCCCGCCGACGGCCAGCGCCAGCACGATCAGCACCCCCTGCTCGGCGGCGAGCATCCGGGCCAGCTGCCGACGCGGCGCCCCCAGTGCCCGCAACACCGCGAACTCGCGGTCGCGTTCGCGGACCGACCCGGCGGCCCCGACCGCGAAACCGACCGCCGCCAGCGCCACCGCGACCACCGCGGCCGCGGTCAGCGCGGTCTGCGGACCGAGCCCCAGCGGATCGTCGTGCAGCTCCCGGGCGATCTCCGCGCGTACCAGGACCTGGCCGGGTCGGTGTCCGGGCGGGCCCGCAGCGCCTCGACGACCCGGTCCACCGCGCCCGGCCGGGGCCGCAGCCACCACTCGGTGGCGGTCAGCGGCGCGGCGTCGAGGTCGGCCAGCGCCGCGTTGACGGCACCGAAGTCGACCAGCAGCCCGCCACCGGCCGGCGGGCCGTCCGCCGGGCCGGGCAGCGCCCGCACCGCCCGCACGATCCGCGCCTTCACCTGCTGCCCGCCGACCGGCAGCTCGACCACCGACCCGACCCGGGAGCCGCTGTCGCGCAGATACGTGTCGGTGGCCACGGCGGCGAGCGGCGGCAGCGGCGGATGCGCGACGGTGATCCGCACGGTCGTCACCGCCGCGCTCCACTCCTCGGGCCGGGCACCGGTGTCGTACGTCTGCGCCAGCAGCTCGCCGGCGGGCACCTCGGCCCGGCCCGCGCGCGGCCCGTACGGCTGGCCCAGGTAACTGCTCTTCTCGGTGATGTGGGCCCGCCAGCCCAGCCCGGCCGGCGCGGCGAGCGGGCGGACGGTCCCACCCGCGGTGACGGCCCGCGCGGCGGAGACGGTCAGCCGCTGACGGTACGACACCGGCGACTGGTCCATGTCGGCCAGCAGGCCGGTCACCCGCAGCGGACCGGCCGGACGCCCGGCCGGCGGACCGGCCGCGGCGGCCAGGTCCGCGCGCAGGGTGTGCGGCCGGCCGTCGGCCGCGAGCCGGCCCAGCGGCACCGTGTACGGCACCCCGAACCGGTCGGTGACCTGGACGGAGAGGGTCGCGGGCACCGGCCCGGTGTCCTGCCCGGGGTTGCCGGGCCGCGGGCCGTCGGCCACCGCCGGCAGCGCCTTGACGGACCGCAGCGCCGCCGTCACCCGCAACGCGGCGGTGCCGGAAGGGAGTTGCAGGCCCACGGGCCGGTCGCCCTTCGGCGCCACCGCGCGCAGCACCCCGTCCGCCGCGCCCGCCGAGTCCGCGGCGCCACCCGCCAGGTCGCCGCGCAGCAGCAGTGCGCCCGCCGACCTCCGGGAGTCCACCGCGAGCAGCGAGGCGGACCGGTCGCCCGACAGGTCCAGGTTCACGATGCCCACCGGCAGCGCCGCGGCCACCCCCGGCACCGCCGCGTAACCGCCGCCCTGCCCCATCTCCGGTGTCCTGCTGGCCAGGACGCGCACCGCCGCGCCCGCCCGGAAGTCGGCCTGGTCGTCCTGCGAGCGCTGCCAGGACGCGCGCTGGCCGATCGCCAGCATGCCCAGCGCGGTGGCCAGCACCAGCAGCAGCACCGGCCCGGCGCCCCGGCCCGCGTAGCCGCCGCCCGTCCGGAGGCCGGCGGCGGGGGAGGTGCGCCGGCTGATCTGCCAGCCGGCCAGCGCCGCGGCCAGCCCCCGGCCGCGGGCCGCGCCCCGCTCGGCGATCCGGGCCGCGAGCGGCAGCAGCCGCAGCGTCAGCACCGTACCGGCGAGCAGCGCCAGCGCCGGGGCGGCCACCAGCACCGGGTCGACGCCCAGCGCGCCGGTCCCGTCCCCGGTCAGCACCCCGCCGCCCGCCCCGCCGTTCGCGGTCCGCTGCCGCAACTGCCAGTACGCCACCCCGGCGATCACCAGCAGCCCCACGTCCGCGCCGGCCCGTGCGGCACCGGGCAGCGCACCGGCCCGCCGCCGGCGCGGGGCGTCGGACCCGGTCCCGAGCAGCGCCGGCGCGGCGACCGCGAGGGCGCAGCCCAGGGCCACGGCGGCACCGGTCAGCCAGGTCGCGCCGGTGAGCCGGGTGTCCAGCGGCAGCCCGATCCGGGCCAGGGCGCCGTGGGAGGCCAGCAGCCGGATCAGCGGCCCGGACAGCAGCGGCCCGGCGACCGCGGCCGGGACGGCCAGCAGCAGCGACTCGGCGAGGGCCAGCCCGGCCAGCTGCCGCCGGGCCGCGCCGCGGGCCCGCAACAGGGCCGTCTCGCCCGCCCGTTCACCGCTCAGCATCCGGGCGACCAGCAGCAGCGCGTACCCGGCGAGCAGGACCAGCTGGAGCGCGACGATCAGGATCGTGGCGCGGTTCACCAGCAGCGCCCGCCGCAACTGCCCCAGCGCCGCGGGCAGATCGGTGCTCGCGGTGGCATGGCCGGCGAACGCCGGATCGGCCATCAGCGCCCTGGGGGCCCGGCCGGCCGCGGCGCCGAGCGCCGGCAGCCGGTCCGCGGTCAGCGTGCGGAAGTCGGCGGTGGCGAGCCAGCCCACCGAGTCCTGCACCAGCCGTCCGTCGCGGAACGCCGCCGGGTCGGCCAGCAGCGGCCCGTAGGTGGTGAAGCCGACGGTGCGCACCCCTCGGCCGCCGAGGTCGTCGAGGTTCCAGTACGGGTCGGTGCGGTCCTCGGGCCGGTAGACGCCGGTGACCTGGACGGTCAGATGCGGCGGGCCGGACAGCCGGTTGTCCAGCGTGAACCGCCGTCCGGGCCCGGCCCCGAGCCGGACGGCCGCGGCCTCGGGCAGCGCGACCGGCAGCGGACCGTGCCGTTCCGCCGTGGGCCAGCGGCCCTTGACGAGGGTGAGCCGGGAGCGGTCGAGGGCCGCGAGCTGGGTGAGGTCCGGTTCACCGGTACGGGCCCGGGACGACGGGCGCGTCCGGGGCAGTGCGTACGGCCCGGAGCGGGTCAGCGTCCGCACCGTGTACGGCAGCCCGTCGAACGCCCGCCGGGCCGCCGCGGCCACCGCTCGGTCCGCGGACTGCCGTGCCTCGGGCGGGAGTTGGGCCTTCACCTGGAGCGCGGCGGCCGCCGCCGACCTGGACCGCAGCGCCTGCCGGAGTCCGGCGTCGCCGACCGACTCCGAGAACGCCGCCAGTGTCGCCAGCACCGTCCCGGTCAGCAGCACCGACAGCAGGGCGGCGACCAGCAGCAGGCGGTGCGCCCGCACGCGCAGTAAGGCATAGCCGGCCACGGTCCCCCCTGCCGTGTTCGGCGTCGAACCGATTCGGTCGCACGCAGTCCTCTGAACGCACCCGGCCGAGCGGAGTCAGCCGCCCGGATTCACACGAATGATCGACGCAACGGATGAAACGGATGCTGTCAGAGTGCGGAGCGTCCGGTAAGCGGTTCGCGGGGTCCCTTGACCGGATCGTGACGGGAGGTGTCCGGGAGCGCACCCCGGGGCGCGAGAGGGTGCGGGGGGGGTGTGACGTATCTCTCGCGCCGGTGTCAGTCCGCGGTGTTGATCATCGACGCGGCGGCGTACGTGAGGTAGTTCCACAGCTGCGTTTCGTGTTCCCCGGCCAGGCCGAGCGAGTCCACCGCGTCCCGCATGTGCCGCAGCCAGGCGTCGTGCGCGGCCCGGTCGACGGTGAACGGCGCGTGCCGCATCCGCAGCCGAGGGTGGCCGCGGCCATCGCTGTACGTGCGCGGGCCGCCCCAGTACTGCATGAGGAAGAGCGCCAGCCGCTCCTCGGCCGGACCCAGGTCCTCCTCCGGGTACATCGGCCGCAGCAGCGGGTCCTCGGCGACTCCCTGGTAGAACCGGTGCACCAGGCGCCGGAAGGTCTCCTCGCCACCGACCTGCTCGTAGAAGGTCTGCTCCGGCAGCGTGCCGCGTGGAATCTCGTTCACCGTTCCATGGTGGCATGGGGCGCCCCGTACGTGGTTGGCCGTCCCGCCGCGGGGCGCTGCGCCTGGCGGCGCCTCCCACGTACCTGGCTTTCCCGTCGCGGGCGTTGTTCGCCGTTGCGCCTGGCGTGGTGTTTTCGGGTGCGGTGCTGGCCCTCCGGACATCGTCCTGCGGTCCAGCCCCTCCCGTGAGGGGGTGGTGAGAGGCCGGTGGGGGTGATTGTGGTCACTTCACTGCCTGTGCGTGGCCAGTGACGCCCGCCCCCACCCACCCGCACCCTTCCTCCAACGGGAGGGGACGGGCCGGAGGGGCCGGTTGTGTGGACGTAAAGCGTCAGCAGTCCACACGACCGGCCCCGGAGGTCCGTCACCGCACCCGACAACAACCCAGCCCGCCGCAGGCGCAACGGAGAGAAGCCCCGCGGCGGGACGGCGAGGCACGTGCGGGGCGCCGCAAAGCGCGCAACGGCGAACAACACCCGCGGCGCCGCAGACAGGTACGTGCGGGGCGCCGCAAAGCGCGCAACGGCGAGACGCCCCGCGGCGCCGCAGACAGGTACGTGGGAAGGAGCTCAGCCGCGCCGCACCGTGAGGGTCGTCCAGGCGCCGACATGCACCCGGTCGCCCTCGTGGAGCGGCACCGGCACGTACGGCTGGATCGGCTCCTCGGCGAGGTTGATCGTGGTGCCGTTGGTGGAGTTCTGGTCCACCACCGCCCAACTGCCGTCCTGCTGCTGCACCAGCAGCGCGTGCTGGTGCGAGACGCCCGGGTCCTCCGGCGCGCTGCCCAGGTCGATGTCCGGGGACTCGCCGGTGCTGTTGCGGCGGCGGCCCACCGCCAGCTGGCCGTTGGCGAGCGACAGCACCTGCTCCGGGGAGTACGAGGGCAGGTTGAGCCCCGCCGCCTCCGGGCCGCTGCGGCCCATCATCGCCATGAAGTACTCGCGGTCCGGCGCGACCGCCACCACCCAGCCGTCACCGACGACCGGCGGCGGACCCTGCGGCGGCGCGGCGGGACCCTGGCCGGGACCGCCGTTCCACTGCTGGTCCGGCCCGGGCCCCTGCTGCGGCGGCATCTGCTGCTCGAACGGGGGCGGCTGCTGGTCGTACGGACCGGGCTGCTGGTCATACGGACCGGGCTGCTGGTCGTAGGGGCCCGGCTGCTGCGGCGGGAACGGTGCGGGCGGCTGCTGCTCGAACGGCGCCTGCGGGCCGGGGCCGGGCGGCGCGGGGGCCATCGGCGGCGGCGCGCCCTGGGCGGACGGCGGGCTCAGGGGCCAGTCGTCGACCTGCTGCTGCGGGGGCGGGCCGGGCTGGCCGGCCGGGCCGGGGCCGGGCATGCCGGGCGGCGGGCCGGGCTGGCCGGGGAAGCCACCGGGGCCGGGCTGACCGGGACCGGGCGGCATGCCCTGCGGAGCCTGCGGCTGCTGGGGCTGCGGCGGCGGGAAGCCGTAGCCGCCCTGGCCGTCCTGGCCGGGGGCGCCGGGACCGGGCATCGGCTGGCCGGGGCCGGGGCCACCGAAACCGGGGCTGCCGGGGCCGCCGGGTCCGGGTGCGGGCGGCGGGAAGCCGTAGCCGCCCTGGCCGCCCTGGGTGCCGGGACCGCCGGGGCCGGGACCGCCGGGGCCGGGGGCGCCGGGCGGCGGGCCCGGCTGGCCCATGGGCTGCCCGGGCGGGGCGTAGGACATCGGGGAGTTGGTGAGGAAGTTGTAGCGGCACTCGGCGCAGAACGGTGCCATCCCGTCCCGCGGCGTACCGCACTGCGGGCACGGCTCACCCGGTGCGCCGGGACCGGACTGGTCGGGTCCGGGGCCGGGCATCGGCTGGCCGAGGCCGGGGCCACCGGGGCCCGGACCGGGAGCACCGGGGCCGGGACCAGGAGCACCGGGGCCGGGGCCGGCGGCGGGAAGCCGTAACCACCCTGGTCACCCTGGGGGCCGGGGCCACCGAAACCGGGGCCGCCTGGGCCGCCGGGTCCGGGTGCGGGCGGCGGGAAGCCGTAGCCGCCCTGGCCGCCCTGGGTGCCGGGACCGCCGGGTCCGGGGGCACCGGGCGGCGGGCCCGGCTGGCCCGGCGGCGGACCGGGCTGGCCGGTCGGCTGACCGGGCGGTGGCGTGTTCAGGAAGCCGGCAGGCAGGGAGGGCGGCGGGGGCACAGCACCCGGCATCCGCTGGCCGCACACCTCGCACCAGTCTTCGGCCACCGACTGGTGGCCGTTCGGGCAGGTCGGCATGTCGGTTCTTCCCCCTCCGTACCGTTTCGTGTTGCTGGAACTGCTCGGTACTGATCGTGGTTCTCTGTCGCTTTTCCTCGCGCGAACGGTGCGCGCGGCGCGTGCGGCGGGAGTCATCCCGCCGGCCCCGGCACCCTTCGCCTTCGTCGCACAGTACCGGGCGTCGCATCGGCGACGCCCACCACCTTCGCAAGGAGTTTCGCACTCTCCTCCTTACGTGCGACGTCGGACGGCCGGTCATCGCCGCCCGAAGTCCCCGTACGGCGGCCGGAATCGGGCCGAACCTCCGCTAAGCCGTCATCCCTCCCCTGATGACCGGCTTGCGGTGATTCAGCCGGTCCGGCCGGGGGCCGGCGCCGGGAACGGCACGACCGCCACGGTGACGTTGTCGTGCCCGCCGCCGGCGAGCGCATGGGCGACCAGCGCCCGGGCCGCGGGCAGCGGCCGGGCCGGCGCGTCGTACGGCAGCACCGCGGCCATCTGCTCCGCGGTGTCGGCGTAGTTCCACAGTCCGTCCGTGCACACCACCACGACGCCCGGGCCGTCCGGCTTGAACGACGCGGTGTGCGGCTCGACCTCGTAGGCGTCCGCGCCCAGCCAGCCGGTGATGGCGTGCGCCCGCTGGTCGGCGTTGGCCTCTTCCTCGGACATCAGGTTGTTGGCGACCATCTGGGCGGCCCAGGAGTCGTCCTCGGTGAGCCGGACGGGCGGCGCCGTACGGTCGTTGGGGATCCAGTACGCGCGGCTGTCGCCGACCCAGCCGACGGTCAGCAGCTCCCCGCCGACCAGCACGCCGACGATGGTGCAGGCCGGGGCGTTCTGCTGGCGGTGCTCGTCGTGCACGATCGAGGGGTCGGAGGCGAGTGCGTCCACCGCCGTGGAGGCGGTCAGCACGGCCTCGTGCATGGCCTGCTGGGGGTGGGTGCCGCGCGGCAGCGAGGCCGCCAGTGCCTCGCCGGCCGCCTCGGACGCCGCCCGGGACGCGTCGTCCGGGCGGGTCGCCGAGGAGACGCCGTCACAGACCACGGCCACCACGGCGGGCGCGCCGTCCGGCAGCGCGGCGGCCCGCAGCGCGAAGAAGTCCTCGTTGCGGTGGTGGCGGTGGCCGCGGTCGCTGACCGCCGCGATGCCCGCCAGCTCCCGCTCCATGTGGTCCCGTTCCGGTCCCGTGGCGGCCGCCTCCGGGGCAGCCTCCGGGGCGGGCGCGGCAGCGGGCGGTGCCGGCGCCGGCGGGGGATCGAAGGGCGAGCCGCCCGACGGCGGGTCGAACGGGGACCGCTCCGACGGGGCATCGAAGGGCGTCTCCTCCGGGGCGGCCGCGCCGGCCCCGTCCGTGGTTGCCCCGGCCGCGGCGTCGGCGACCGCCTCGTACCCGGCGACCCGCGGATCGGCCGGGGGGCCGGCCGGCGGACCCGCGTCCGCACCCGGCAGACGGGTGCCGGGGTCGGGCGGCGGCGGCCCGGCCGGGGAACCGCCGGCGGGCGGTGCGGGCGGCGCCGGGGGCCGTGGCGGCACCGGAGGCGCGGGCGGCGCCAGTTCGTACACCGACGGCTCCGACGGCTCCGGCACCTCCGGCACCTCCGGCGACTCCGAGATCCCCGACGTCCCCGACGTCCCCGACGAATCCGAAGACGCCTGCGCCGCCTGCGTCGTCGGCGTCGCCTGCGCCCCGGCCGACGCCGGCAGCACGGCGCCGCACCGTCCGCAGAACCTGTCCGCCGCCTCGTACGGCTCGTCGCAGCCCGCACACCGGAACGGCCCAGTCACACCCATGTCACACCCATGTCCTGGGGCGGAAGCGGTTGGCCCGTTCCACCAGTTCGATCCTTCTCTCACCACGTTCCGCCAGCCGCGCCAGCAGGCGGTACGACCGTTCCAGGCCGAACCGCAGCCCGCGCTCGTCCAGCGGGCTGCCGAGCAGCACCGGCGGTCCGCCACCGTCCGCCGTACCGTCCGGTCGGGCACCGTGGCTCCCGGAGAGTACCCAGTCCAGCGCCGCGCCGAGTACCTCCGCGGCGAGTTGTTCCCGCCGTCCGGCGTCCAGGCCGAAGTCCGCGAGCGCCTCGACCTGTTGGGCGGCCGCCCGCAGGTCCGGCAACAGCGGATCCTCCGGCGGGCGCTGCCGCAACCGGGCGCGGACCGCCGCGATCCGCGCCGCGGTGTAGTGGATGGACGACGCGGGGACGGACTCCAGGGCCTCGACCGCGCCCGCCCGGTCGCCCGCCGCCAGCCGCACCCGCGCCAGCCCGAACGCCGCACTGACGTAACTGCGGTCGGTCGCCCACACCAGGCGGTAGTACTCCACCGCGTTGTCCCACTGCTCCAGCAGCTCGGCACACAGGCCCAGCGCCAGCTTGGGCGCCGGCTCGCCCGGGAACGCGTCGTAGACCGCGTCGAAGGCCAGTGCCGCGGTCTCCCGGTCGCCGGTGGCCAGCGCCAGCAGGCCGCGGTGCCACACCACCCGCCAGTCGGCACCCCGGTCACCGGGCCCGTCGCCGGACGGGTCACAGGACCGTACGGCGGTGTCCCACGGCCCGGCGGGCGGGCCCGCCACCTCGTCGAGTACGGCCCGCGCGGCCGTGCCGTCGCCGTCCTCCAGATGGGTGCGCAGCTCCCGCAGCCGTATCTCCGGGGAGGCGACGGGCGCGGCGCGCAGCGCGGCGAGGAGTTCGGCCGGGGCGGCTGCCGGCAGCCCGGCCAGCAGGCCCGCGCCCGGGTCGTCCGGGTCCACCCGCGGCACCGGCAGCGCGAGCGCCGCACCGGCCACGTCCAGCGGCCGCAGCACCGGCCCGCCGGCCGCCGCGGTCCCGGCCCGGTCCGGGGCCGCGCCGCGCGCCCCCAGCAGCGAACTGTCGCCCTCCTGCGGCGCCAGCAGCTCGGTGTCCGCCGCCCGCAGCTCCGGCCCGAACAGCTGCGACAGCGCCGGCCGCGGCTCGCCCGACCGGACCGCCACCACCTCCCGCAGCACCCCCGTCAGCTGCTCGGCCATCTCCTGCGCCGACCCGAACCGGCGGTCGCGGTCCGGGTCCGTGGCGCGCACCAGCAGCCGGTAGAACGACTCGTAGGTGCGGAACACCTCGATGTGGTCCGGATCGGGCAGCGAATCGGCGAAGACGTTGGTGTAGCCCTGGAAGTCGAAGGTGAGGACGGCGAGGGTGCGCGCGACGGTGTACAGGTCGGAGGCGACCGACGGGCCCAGCGCGGCGATCTCCGGCGCCTGGTAGCCGATCGTGCCGTAGATCGGGCTCTCGTGGTCGTCCATCCGGCGCACCGCGCCCATGTCGATCAGCTTGAGCTGGTCGTGCTGCTGGAGGGCGTTGTCGACCTTGAAGTCGCAGTAGAGGTAGCCGCGGCTGTGCAGATGCCCGAGCGCCTCCAGCGCCTCGATGCCGTACGCGCAGGCCTGCTCCACCGGCAGCGGATCGCGCCTCCCCTCCGGCGTCCGCCGGTCGTTGGCGAGGTCCTTCAGCGACTTGCCGCCGACGTACTCCATGACGATGTAGCCGTCGAGGCTGCCCGTCTCCCGGTCGAGGTGCTGCACGAAGTTGTAGATCCGCACGATGTTGGCGTGCTCGATCTCCGCCAGGAACCGCCGCTCGGACATCGCGACCGCCAGCGCCTCCTCGTCGCCGGTGTCCAGCAGCCCCTTGAGCACCACCCAGCGGTCCGACACCGCCCGGTCGATCGCCAGATAGATCCAGCCCAGCCCGCCGTGCGCCAGGCAGCCCACGACCTCGTACTGGCCGTGCACCTTCTCCCCGGGCCGCAACTTCGGTACGAAGCTGTATGGATGGCCGCATTTACCGCAGAACCCCTCCGGGAGGCCCGTCCGGCCCTCGCGCGAACGGCCCACCGGCGCACCGCAGTCCGCCCGGCTGCAGAACCGCTTTCGCTCGGGCACCTCCGGATACGCCAGCACCGCCGTCCGCGGATCGGGCCGCGGCACCTGCGGCACCGTCACCAGGCCCGCGCCCAGCCGCCCCCGCGCCGACCCGGACGACGCCCCGCCGCCGGACCCGCGTACCGACACCGCCGCCACCCCGCGCGCCGGCGCCCCGCCGGACCCGTCGCGCGGCAGCCGCCCGGACACCGAACGCCGCGACACCGGCCGCCGGGACCCGGGGACCCGCCCGGACGTCCCGGCACCGGAGCCCGGGCCGGGGGAGGGGACGGTCAGCAGCGCACCGGCCGCCTCCCGCTCCTCCGGGCCGGCCAGGAACGCCCGGCCCGTCACGCCCGTCGGCGGCGCCGCCAGCAGCCCGTCCGGCGACACCACCGGCGGCAGCCCGCACTCGTCGCAGTACCGCTCACCACCGCCGACGTCCTCGTAGCCGCCCGCACAGTCCCGCCGCTGGCAGCGCTCGCCGGCCCGCTCCGTCACGAATCCCCCCTGCTCTCCGGCTGCCGCGGAACCAGCACCTCCGCCGCCGCCTGCTGATAGCGCCACACCGCCTGCTCGGCCGCCCGCAGATCGCACGGCGCGCTCCACAGCATCCGCCGCGCGATGTCGTACCGCTCCACCAGCAGCGGATCCTCCGCCAGGCCGTGCCGCGCCACCCGCGCCCGGCACGCGTCCAGCCGGCCGCGCAGCTCCGCCCGTACGGCCAGCGGCGCGGTCACCGCCGTCAACGACTCGCGGGCCCGCTGCAGTTCGTCCTCCGCGCGCTCCTCCAGGCTGTCCAGCAGCGGCGACAGCCGGTGCCACTGCGCCCGCCGGCGGTACTCCGCGGCCGCCGCCAGCTGCTCGTGCAGCGCCGTCGACGGGCCGCTGACCGCCGGCACCTCCGACGCCGCGATCTTCGCCAGCACCTCGCCGCGCGCCTGCCGCGCCTCGGTCAGCGTCCGGTCCGCCCGCGACAGCACGTCCCGCAGCTGCATCAGCCGCCGCTCGGCGTCCTGCCGGACGTCCAGCACGGCCGCCACCTCCCGCCGGATGTCCTCCAGCGCCCGCGCCGCACGGTCGTAGCGCACGGTGTCCGGACGGCCGCCGCCCGGCGCCGAACTCCCCGTCGACGACGACACCCAGAACGCCAGCGGATCGGCGATCACCTGCGCCCGCAGCCGCGCCAGCTCACCCGTGATCCGCTCCAGATCGTCGCCGGCCGGATGCTCACCGGGCCGCACGCCCACCGAGTGCGCCAGCGACCGGGTCCGCTGCAACTCGGCCGACAGCAGGTCTATCCGGGCCGGCAGCGCCGACCACACCGCGTCGGCCGCCACGATCACATCGAGGGAACGCGCGTACAGCCCGGTCATCCGCGCCACGAGCTCCTCCAGGCAGTACCGCTCGCCCGGCCCGCTCACCCCCGGCACCGTCACGCCCGCGCCGTGCAGCAGCTCCGTCAGCGCCGCCAGGTCCTCCGGGGACGGCCAGCGCCGCCGCGCCCGCAGCTCACGCGCCGCCGCCAACGCCCCCGTATACGCGTCGAACAGCGCCCACAGCACCGTGATGGACCCCTCCGTGGCGGCCCAGCGCTCCTTCGTGGTGCCCGACAGCTCCGCGCCCTCCAGCAGCCGGCGCCCCGCATGGTCCTGCAGCGCCAGCAGCGAGGTCTCGATCGCCTCGTACTCGGCGCCGAGCCGCGCCAGGGCGCGGTCCACCTCCTCCAGGCCCAGCACCGGGGCATCGGAACTCCCCGCGGAACCGGGGACAGGTCCAGGGACCCCCATCGATCACCTCTCCAATACGCGTACGCTGCACGGCGATTGCTGCGACCGAGTCCGCGCGGCTGCTGCGGTCCGGCTCCCTCCGCCTCCTGTTCTGTCCGCTTTCCATAGTGACGCCATCGGGCACTGTGTGGGGGGATCGGCCGGGTGACACCGCTCCCGGGGGCTCTTGACTTTCGCCGGGCCGTTTTCGCCGGGCCGTTGTCGACGTCCCGGGGGTGCTGTGGGCGCCCCGGCCGTCTTGGAGGCTCGGTGCGGCGCGCCGGGGGAGTCAGTCGCTGTACTCCGGTGACGGTGGGCCCGATATGTCCGGCAGATCGGCCTTCAGCCACTTGCGGTACGCCCGCATCCACGGACCGTCGGACGCCCCGCCGGCCCGGTAGTCGTCCAGGACCCTGTTGACCCGGCGCACCAGATCCGTGTCCGCCTCGTTCATCGCCACCCCGTACGGCTCGTTCGTGAACGGCCGGCCCTTCAGCTCCACCGCCGGATCCTGCGCCGCCTGCGCCGCGGCCAGCGCGTTGTCCGTGACCACCGCGTCCGCCTGGCCCAACTGGAGCCGCACCAGGCAGTCGAGCTGATTCGGCACCGTCAGCACCTTCGCGCCGTGCGGCCGCGCCGTCAGCTCCGCCTCACCCGTCGAACCGGCCGCCGTACACACCCGCTTGCCGCGCAGCGAATCGTCGAACGCCTTCACCGCCGACGTCTTCGGCGCCAGCACCTGCTGCCCGCCCTGGAAGTACGACGTCGAGAACGCCACCAGCTTCTTGCGCGCGCAGTTGATGGTCATCGTCCGCACCACCATGTCGACCCGGCGCTTCTGCAACGCCGGAATCCGCTGGTCGGTCGGTACCGCCTTGAACACCACCTTCGCGTCCGGCCCCAATATGTCGGCGGCGATCGCCCGCGCCAGATCGATGTCGAAGCCCGCCAGCTTGCCGGTCGCCGGATCGCGGTAACCCCACCGGTAGGTGTTCTGGTCGACCCCGACGACCAGCTGGCCCCGCTCCTTGATCCGCGCCACCGCCGGCCCGTCGTCCGACGACGGCCGCAGGCTCTCCGCGGCGTTCTCCGGCGTGCACCCCGCCGCGGGGGACCGGGCCGACGCCGACCCCGGACCGTACGCCCCGTGCGTCACCACGGGCGACGAGGCACGACCCGCGCCGCCACCCACGCCACCGTCCCCGGGCCCGCCGGCCAGCGTCGGCACCAGCACCGCCGCCGCGGCCGCCATCACCCCCATGCCCGCCGCGACCGGCGCCAGGACGGCCCGCAGATTCCCCAGCACCCGCCGGCGCACCCTCATGCCCCCTCACCACGCCTTCTCCCCGCCGCCCCGCCGCCCACCGGCACTCCACCACCCACCGGCACGCCGCGCACCGGGCCTCCATCACCCACCGGCACGCCGCGCACCGGTCGTTCACCACTCACCGGTACGCCGCGCACCGGCCCTCCGCCACTCACCGGCACGCCGCTCGCCGGGCCTCCACCACTCAGCGGCACGCCGCTCGCCGGTCGTTCGCCATCTGTCGGTTGTTGGCCGCTCGCCGGTGCTCGGCGCGCCGGTTCTCCGCCGCCGGTCGGTTGTTGGCCGCTCGCCGGTACTTCGCCTGCCGGTGGTTGGCCGCTCGCCGGTGCTCGGCGCACCCGTTCTCCGCCGCCGGTCGGTCGTTGGCCGCTCATCGGTACTCCGCCAGCCTGCGCCCGATCCCCAGCACCGCGCCCAGCGCCCCCACCAGTGTCAGCGCCCCGGCCCCCTCCGGCAGCCCGCCCAGCGCCCCCCGCCCGGCGTCCGCCGCCGTACGGAACTCCGCCTGCTCGTGCACCAGCGCCCGGGACAGCCCCGACGCCACCCGGTCGCAGGACTCGCCCGTCGAACCCGCCCCGCCGACCACCTTCGCCAGCGCCAGCTCGTAGTCCCCCTTCTCGTCCGCCGCCCGCGCCTCGGCATGCCGCACCTGCCACTGGCGTACGGACGCCAGCGCGGCGCGCACCGGCGCCCGCCCCGCCTCGTCGTCCGCCAGCGCCAGCGCCGCCCCCAACCGGCTCCGCGCCGCCGCCGGACCCCGCTCACCCGCCCCCGCCAGATCCGTCATCCGGCTGCGGAAGCCGGCCTCGTAGAAGTCCTGCTGATCATCCGTGAGCACCGCGCCGCGCGCCACCAGCGTCAGATTCTCGTCCCCGCGCGCCTGCAACGCATCAATCCGCGCCTCATTGAGCACCCGCAACGACCGGGCGCCGTGCTCGTACGACGCCGTCAGCTCCGCGCGCGCCACCGCATGCCCCACCACCAGCCACAACAACACCGCCACCGAAGCGGCCGTGGCGGCCAGCAGCCCGCGGTTGAACACGCGGTTCGTCCGCCGGTAATGCCGCCGCTGCGCCCACCCCAGCGCGGCCACCGCCAGCACCCCCGCCACCAGCGCCGCCCACGGCCAGGCCTTCGCATCGGCGTAGTCCGCCGCCAGCCGGTCCGTCTCCGCGTCGTACAACGCCCGGGCGGCCGGGAGGAGTTCCGTCCGCATCCGCTCGTTCGCGTACCGCAGATACGCCCCGCCCAGCGGCAGCCCCTGCCGGTTGTTCGCCCGCGCCGTCTCCACCAGGCCCGTGTACTGCGGCAACTGGCGGTTGAGCCGGGCGATCTGCTCACCCGCGCCGTCCGAACCCCGGGCACTCTGCGCCGCCTTCGTCAGCAGCTCCGCCGCGGTGGCGATGTCCTTGCCGTAACGCTGCCGGGTCGCCGCATCGCCCTTCCCGCCCGCCAGGAAACCGCCGGCGGCCGTGGTGTCCGCGTCCGCCAGCGACCGGTAGATGCTCGCCGCGTCCGCCGTCAGCGGCTGACTGCGCTCCACCACGTCCTCCGCGGCCGCCGCCCGGTCCGCGACCTGCCACGCCGCGGCCGCCCCGAAGACCAGCACCAGCAGCGCCAGCACCGCCCCGATCACCCGCAGCCGCCCCGGCTCGGTCGTCGCCGCGGCGCGCAGCTCGTCCAGCCCTCGGCCCAGGCCGGACGGCGCGCCGGAACGGGCGGCGCCGCGCTGCTGGTCGGCACGGACGACACAGATCCTCCCCCTGGGTCGCTGATACGCCACCGGCCGCCCGTCCGCGGCGCCCGAACGCGCTCACGACAAGGACCGGTGCATGGGCAGCAGTATGTCCGCCACCACCGACACGCACACCGCGATTGGCTCGATCTTGCCCCGAACGCCCTCGCCACCGGCGCGCGGCGGTCCCGCGAGCCGGCGGTGCCGGTGGACCGGCGCACGACCCCGGCCCGCCGCCACCGCACTAAAGTGACGGCCGGAGCCTGTCCAGCCTCGTGACCTGGACGGACGGACGCCGAACACATCAGACATCAGAAGACGCCAGAAGCGGCCGGCGGACGCCAGAAGAACCCCCGAGCCGCCAGAGGTACGCCACGAGACGCCAGAAGAACCCCGAGCCGCCAGAAGTACGCCACGAGACGCCAGAACAGGCCGGACCCACCACCACCACCCACCCACCACCCACCACCCGAAGGGAAGTGATCTCATGCAGCCCGTCCGCAAGGGCAGGGTGTCGCTCGTGGAGACCGCGACCGACGAGATCCGCTCCCAGATCGTGAACGGCACCTGGCCGGTGGGCAGCCGCATCCCGCCCGAGAACGCCCTGTCCGATTCCCTCGGTGTCAGCCGCGCCTCGGTCCGTGAGGCCGTCCGCTCGCTGGTCCACTCCGGCCTCCTCGAACCCCGGCAGGGCGACGGGACCTTCGTGATCTCCGACGACGACAGCGCGGTCGCCCTCCGCCGCCGGCTCGAACGCGCCGAGCTCAGCCATGTCACCCAGGTCCGCCAGGGCCTCGACGTGGTCGCCGCCCGCCAGGCCGCCAAGCACCGTACGGACGCACAACTCGCCGGTATCGAGGCCGCACTGGCCCGCCGCAAGGCGGCGCTCGCCGCCCACGACGCCGAGACCTTCACCGCCGCCGACGCGGAGTTCCACGTCCTGGTCGCGGAGGCCAGCGACAACCCCGTCCTCGCGGACATCTACCGTTCCCTCAGCGCCGCCCTGCGCGAAGAACTCCGCCGCGCCGCTTGCCTGGACACCGCCACCGCGGCCGCCACCGATCCGCACTCCCGGCTCGTCGACGCCATCCGTGCCCAGGACCCCCAGGCGGCCGTCGACGCCGCCGTCCTCCTCCTCGCCGGCCACGTACGCGACCTGGCCCTCCCCCTCGACGACTGAGCGCCGCCGACGATCGAGCGCCGCCGACGGCTGAGCGCCGCCGACGGCTGAGCGCCGCCGACGGCCGAGCGTCTGCCGACGACTGAGTCCCCTCGGTGAAGGAACCGCCCCATCGGGGGGCGCGTACATCCCGCCTCCACGCCCCCTCCTCGCCCCGCGCGCCGCTACCGCCCCCACCCTCCTTCGGCTACTCTCAGTGACGAACGCAAGAGCAGTCGAGCGCGGAACCAGGCAACCTGACCACCGCGCCCCCATATCCGGAGGTCACCATGAATCGCATCCGCACCCTCCTCGTCCCACTCGCCAACCGCCCCCACGCCGACGCATCACCGCCACCAACTGGCCACCTGGCCAGTGGTTTCCTCACGATCGGCACCACGACATACATCGACCCGCACGGCATCTACCCCCTCGACCACCGCTCGGACGGCACCCCGACCGTCATCATCAACGACACCACCCACCCCATCACCATCCTCACGGAGAGCAACCGCTCCCATCCCGCCACCGCACCCCCGACCGACCTGCCACCACCCCTCGTCCTGGCCCCAGGCGAACGCACGGAGACCCGCCGGGGGGACGGGGTGCGGGTGGGCTGAGCCGGGGGTGGGGGCCCGGAGGTGGCGTGGAGACGGGGCGGGGTGGGCGGGGGTGGGTGAGGCCCCAACGTCAGGCCAGGAGCGGCTCACCGACTACGGGGCGAAGTCGGTGAAGCGGGGAGTGTGGGGTTCGGGGGGAAGTCTGGTGGCGCGGGCGGTGAAGCTGATCGCGTGGTACCAGCCGCACAGCATGAGCCTGCGAGCAGATGCAGGGCCTGCACCGATGGTCCGAGCGCTGGGCCGCCGAGCTCGTGGCGGCCGCCGAGCTCGCAGCGGCCCCCCGAGGGGCCGGCGACCCGGCCGTAGCGGCGGATGAAGCCCGGCCGTAACGCCGCCCCCCACTTCACCACTTCACCCGCTTCCCCTGGAGTGACGAGCCCAACGCCGGCGCCGGTTACCCGTACGCCCCCCGCAGCCGCTCATAAGCCCCCGGTGGGGCCGCTGCCTGGTCCAGGGTGGCGAGGGCGGCGCCGAGGACGGGTGGGGCGGTGAGGACGTGGGGGACGGCCTTGGGAGCGCGTTCGGACAGCAGGCGGGTGAGGTGGTCGTGGAGGAGGGGGTGGCGGGCGGCCAGGACGCTGCCGCCCAGGACGACGGGGGTGGGGTCGGCGAGGAGGTCCAGGCGGTGCAGGGCGACGGCGGCCATGGCGGCGACCTCCTCGGCCTGCCGGGCGACGAGGGTGCGGGCCACCGGGTCGCCGTCGGCCGCCACGGTGAAGAGCAGCGGGGTGAGTTCGTGGCGGCGGTGCGGGGGGATGCGTCCCAGGTGGAGGGCCTCGATCAGCTCGGCCATGGTGGTCAGCCCGAAGTGGGCGGGCAGGGCGCGGGCGAGTGCGGTGGGGGTGCCGCGGCCGTCCTCGGCGCGGGCCGCCGACCACAGCGCCTCGTCGGCGAGGTGCGCACCGCCGCCCCAGTCGCCGGAGATCCGCCCGACGGACGGGAAGCGGGCGATGGCCCCGCCGTGGCCCAGGCCCGCGCAGTTGATGCCGGCGCCGCACACCACCGCCACCCCCACCGGCTCCCCGTCGTCCGGCAGCCCGGCCCGCAGCAGCGCGAAGGTGTCGTTGCGGACGGACACCGTACGGGCCCAGCCGCGGGCGGTGATCTCCGCGGCCAGTGCCTCCTCCTCCGCCGGGAAGTCGGCGTTGGCGAGGAAGGCGGAGAGGTGGCCGACGGGGCCGGGCAGTCCGGCTTCCGCGAGGGCGGCGGCCACCAGGGGCGCGAGGGTGTCGACCGCGCGGGCGGTGCCGACCACCGGTGGCTGGAAACCACCGCCGCGCGCCGAGCCGATCAGCCGGCCGTCGGTGGTCACCAGCGCCACGTCGGTCTTGCTGTTGCCCGCGTCGATGGCGAGCGACGTGCCGGTCAGGCCCACGTGAGGTGCTCCCGGTTGTGCGCGATCAGCAGGTCGGTGAGCCGGTCGGCGTGGTCGATCTGGCCGATGAGGGGGTGGGAGAGGAGTGCGGCGAAGACCCGGTCGCGGCCGCCGTGCAGCGCGGCGTCCAGGGCCAGTTGCTCGTAGGCGGTGACATGGGCGATCAGGCCGGCGTAGAGGGGCTCCAGGGGGCGTACGGGGAGGGGGGTGGCGCCGGTCGCGTCCACGGTGGCGGGGACCTCGATGACCGCGTCCTCGGGGAGGAAGGGCAGCGTGCCGTGGTTGAGGGCGTTGACGACCTGGGTGTCGCCGGTGTCCGCCAGCAGGGAGGAGGTCAGCGCCACCGCCGCCTCGGAGTAGTAGGCGCCGCCGCGCCGGGACAGCAGTTCCGGCTTCTCGTCGAGCGCGGGGTCGGCGTAGAGGGCGAGCAGCTGCTGCTCGATGGCGGCGACCTCGGCGGCCCGGGACGGTTTGCTGCGCAACTCCTCGACCACCGCGTCGTGTTGGTAGTAGTAGCGCAGGTAGTAGGAGGGGACGGTGCCGAGGCGGTCCAGGACGTGCCGGGGGAGGCGCAGATCGGCGGCGAGGGTGTCGGCGTGCTCGGTGAGCAGCTTGGGGAGGACGTCCTCGCCGGCGACGCGGACCGACCGCTCCCAGGTGAGGTGGTTGAGCCCGACGTGCTCCAGGGCGACCTGGCCGGGCTCGACCCCCAGCAGTGCGGCGAACTTCCGCTGGAAGCCGATCGCCACGTTGCACAGGCCGACCGCCTTGTGGCCGGCCTGCAGCAGTGCGCGGGTCACGATGCCGACCGGGTTGGTGAAGTCGATGATCCAGGCGTCCGGGTTGGTCCGGCGGACCTGTTCGGCGATGTCGAGGACGACGGGTACGGTCCGCAGCGCCTTGGCGAGTCCGCCGGCACCGGTGGTCTCCTGGCCGACGCAGCCGCACTCCAGCGGCCAGGTCTCGTCCTGGTTGCGGGCGGCCTGGCCGCCGATGCGCAGCTGGAGCAGGACGGCGTCGGCGCCGTCGATACCGGCGGCCAGGTCGTCGGTCCAGGTGATCCGGCCCGGGTGGCCCTGTCGGGCGAAGATCCGCCGGGCCAGGCCGCCCACCATCCGGAGCCGGTCCGGGGCGGGGTCGACGAGGACGAGTTCCGCCAGCGGCAGCACGTCCCGCAGCCGGGCGAAGCCGTCGATGAGTTCGGGGGTGTAGGTCGAGCCGCCGCCGACCACTGCGAGCTTCATATCCGTTCTCAGCCCTTTACTCCGGTGAGGGTGACGCCTTCGACGAAGGCCTTCTGCGCGAAGAAGAAAACGATGATCACGGGTGCCATGACCAGCAGCGTCGCGGCCATGGTGAGGTTCCAGTTGACGCTGTGGGCGCTCTTGAAGGACTCCAGTCCGTAGGAGAGCGTCCAGGCGGCGGGGTTCTGCGCGGCGTAGATCTGCGGGCCGAAGTAGTCGTTCCAGCAGAAGAAGAATTGGAAGAGGGCGATGGCGGCGATGCCCGGTCTGG
Organism: Streptomyces endophytica; assembly: GCF_026153355.1. Lineage (GTDB taxonomy): Bacteria > Actinomycetota > Actinomycetes > Streptomycetales > Streptomycetaceae > Streptomyces > Streptomyces endophytica. The sequence goes on from NZ_CP110636.1 coordinate 3,313,245, forward strand.
CCATCGGCACGACGATCCTCAGCAGGGTGCGCAGTTCGCCGCAGCCGTCGACCTTCGCCGATTCCAGGTACTCCTGCGGGATGGTCAGCAGGAACTGCCGCAGCAGGAAGATGGAGTACGCGTCGCCGAACGCCATCGGGATGATCAGCGGCCACAGCGAGCCGGCCAGGTGGAACTGCTGGGCCCACACCAGGTACATCGGGATCACGACGACCTGTGGCGGCAGCATCATGGTGGAGAGGACGAGGACGAGCGCGGTACGGCGGCCGCGGAAGCGGAACTTGGCGAGCGCGTAGGCGACGGGGACGGCCGAGCACACGGTGAAGAGGGTGCCCAGGCCCGCGTACATCAGGGAGTTCTTCCACCAGTCCAGGAATCCGGGGGTCTCGAAGACCGTCACGTAGTTGGACCAGTGCCAGGTGGTCGGCCAGAGCTCGCCGCTCATGGCCTGGCCGTCGCTCATCACGGACGTCAGGAAGACGAAGACGAAGGGGAGCACGAAGAACAGGGCGGCGGCGACGGCGACGGTGTGCACCGCGATCCAGTGCAGCAGCCGGGTGCGGCGGGCGCGGGCGCGGGCGGCGCCGTCTCCGGGGCGGCCGGTGCGGGCCGGCGCGGTGGGGGCGTCGAGGGTCGTGGTGGTCATCGGTCAGTCCTCCGCCGGGAGCAGGCCGGCGCGCTTGCGCATCAGCAGGGTGGTGACGGCCATGGCGATGACGAAGAGCACGAGGGAGAGCACGCACGCCGCGCCGGTGTTGAAGTTCTGGAAGCCGAGCGAGTAGACGAGCTGCGGGACGGTGAGGGTGGAGTGGTCCGGGTAGCCGGGCTGGATGACGCTGCCGGGCCCGATGGAGACGCCGGAGGCGAGCTTTCCGGCCACCAGCGCCTGGGTGTAGTACTGCATGGTCTGGACGACGCCGGTGACCACCGCGAACAGCACGATCGGGGTGATCGACGGCCAGGTGACGTACCGGAACCTCCCCCAGGCGCCCGCGCCGTCCAGTTCGGCGGCCTCGTACTGCTCCTTCGGCACGTCCAGCAGCGCCGCCATGAAGATCACCATCAGGTCGCCGATGCCCCACAGCGACAGCATCACCAGTGAGGGTTTGGCCCAGGTGGGGTCGTTGAACCAGGACGGTGCGGGGATCCCGAGCGTGCCGAGGATCTCGTTGACCGGTCCGGTGCCGGGGTTGAGGAGGAAGACGAAGGCGACGGTGGCGGCCACCGGCGGCGCCAGATACGGCAGGTAGAAGGCGGTTCGGAAGAATCCGACGCCGGTTTTGAGCTTGGTGACGAGCAGGCCGATGCCCAGGCCGAACACCACCCGCAGGGCGACCATCACGACGACCAGCCACAGCGTGTTCCACAGGGCCGGGCCGAACAGCGGCATCTGTGTAAGGACGTATTTCCAGTTCCGCAGGCCCACGAATTCGGGCGGTTCGATCTGGTTGTAGTGCATGACGGAGAAATAGCCGGTGGCGAGCAGCGGATAGCCGAAGAACACCGAGAATCCGACCAGCCACGGGGAGAGGAAGCCGAGGACGCGCAGCCGTTCGCGGGCGCGTTTGCGCCGGAGTGCGGGCGCCGGTGCGGGGGCGGTGGTCGTGGTTGCCATGGCGGTTCTCCGTCGGTTCACCGGCCGTCGTTCCCGGTCGTTATTGCGGGGACCGGAGGGGTGCGGCCGTCAGTTCTCGGACTGGAGGGTGTCGGCGTCGATCTGGGCGTCGAGTGCGCGCAGGCCCTTGCCGATATCGGGGACCTTTCCGGCCTCGACGTCGTAGGAGAAGTCCTGCAGGGCGGTGACGTACTGTCCGCCGTTGGCGGACGGCGGGAGCGCGACGCTGCGCGGGTTCTGTGCGATGCGCAGGAAGGTGCGGAACGTCGGGTCGGCGTCCAGCTCCGGGGATTTCAGGGCCGCTTTCGTGGACGGCACGTTGTGGATGGCATTGGCGAACCGGACCACCTGATCGGTGTCCGTGGTCAGGAATTTCACCAGTTCCCAGGCCGCGTTCTGGTGGGTGCTGCTGTGCGCGATACCGATGACGGTGCCGGTCAGATATCCCTTGCCGTAGGTGTCGGCCCGGTCGTCGGGCACCGGCATCGGCGCGGTGTCCCAGCCGAACGGGGCCTTGGCCTGCCGCAGCATCAGTCCGCGCCATTCACCGTCCATGTGCATGGCCACCTTCTGTGTCAGGAAGGCGTTCTGCGAGGACATCTCGTCGCCGAAGGTGGTGCGGAATTTCTCCAGCGGTCCGTAGCCGCCCTGGGCCTCGATCAGGTCCCGCTGGAAGGTGAGGAACTGCCGGGTCGACGGGTCCTTCGCCAGCCGGGATTTCCCGTGGGCGTCGAAGTAGCGGGGTTCCCACTGCGCGAACAGCCGGTCCGGACTGTTCTGGTAGAGACGGAAGTCGGGCATGAATCCCACCCGCCGGTAGGAGCCGTCCTCGGTGCGCCGGGTGAGGGCGACGGCGTCCCGTTTCAGTTCGGACATGGTCCGCGGGGGCCGGGTGATGCCCGCTTCCTTGAAGGCGTCCTTGTTGTAGTAGAGCCCGTAGGAATCGGCGAGCAGCGGCAGCGCGCACTGCTCGCCCCGGTAACTCGTGTAGTCCAGCAGGGTTTTCGGGAAGACCTTCTCCTTCACCACTCCCGTTTTTTCGAGGAACGGGTCGAGGTCCGCCCACATCCCCGACGAGCAGTACTGCCCGACATTGTTGGTGGTGAAGGACGAGACCACGTCCGGTGCGTCGTCCCCGCCGGCCCGCAGGGCCTGGTTCATCGTCTCGTCGGTGACGTTCGGGACGACCTTCACCGTGATGTTGCGGTGCCGTTTCTCGAACCGGGTGACCGAATCGTTGATGGCCTTCATCTCGCCCGGCGTCGACCAGCCGTGCCAGAAGGTGAGGGTGACCGGCTCGGTCGGGTCGTCACGGTCACTGCCGACGCTCGGATGGGCACAGCCGGCCAGGAGCAGCCCGGCACCGGCCAGCGCCACGGAAAGCCGGTTGCGCAGACGGGAAAGCGGCATGGCGGACTTCCTTTGCGGCGAGAAGGACTTCCTGCACGGCGGGAGACTTCCTGCGGAACGTTCGGCCGGGCGGCTCAGCCCGTCGTGTCGAACACCGCGTCGCGGGCCTCCGCGAGCGCCGTGCGCAGCGCGCCGATGAGAATCGGATTGCCGTCGATGTCGCTGAGCCGCAATTCCGGGCGGGGCAGGGCGAGTCCGGTGAATTCCTCCTCGACCAGGGCGCGCAGCGCCTCCCCGCCGGCCTGCGGGACCTCCCCGGAGAGCACCACCAGCCGCGGGTCGACCACGGCCACCACGGCCGCCAGCCCGGTGGCCAGCCGCCGCGCGACCTCCTCCCGTACGTCGTCCCTGGCCAGCGCCTCGTCGACGGTGCGGACCTCGGGCGCCCCGTACGCATGGGCCAGCTCGATGACGCTGGGGGAGCCGACCAGCCTCTGGAAGCCGCCGCCGGCGTCCGGTCGTGCGGCGCTGCGGTCGCCGCCCCGGGACAGCGGCGCGCCCGGCAGCGGCATGTAGCCGATCTCGCCCGCGCCGCCGGTGGCCCCCCGCAGCAGCCGGCCGCCGAGCACGATGGCGGCGCCCACGCCCTCGTCGGCCCAGACCAGTACGAAGTCGTCGAAGTCCTGTGCCGCACCGTCGTGTTGCTCGGCGACCGCCGCCAGGTTCACGTCGTTCTCGATGGTGATCGGCGTGCCCAGCACCTCGGCGAGCTCTTCCTTCAGCGCGCGCGAGTGCCAGCCCGGCAGGTGCGGGGCGTAGCGCAGCCGGCCGGTCCCCGGGTCCAGGGCGCCGGGCGTGCCGATCACCGTCCCGTGCAGCTGCTCGCGGCCCAGTCCGGCCTTGGCCAGCGCCCCGTCGACGGCCTCGGCGACGAGCCGTGCGGTGCGGTTCGGTACGTCCGCGCCGACGGCGTCGGTGCCGACCCGCTCCTCGCCGAGGACCCGCCCGGTGATGTCGGCGACCGCGGCGGTGATCCCCAGCTGGTCCACGGCCAGCGCGGCCACCTGCGCGGCCGCCGGATCGACCTCGTAGAGCTGCGCGTTGGGGCCCGGCCGCCCGGTCACGTTGCCGGTCGTGCGCACCAGTCCGGCGGCCTCCAGCCGGGCCAGCAGCTGCGAGGCGGTGGGCTTCGACAGCCCGGTCAGCTCGCCGATCTGCGTACGGGTCAGCGGGCCCTGCGACACCAGCAGGTCGAGCGCCGCCCGGTCGTTCATGGCGCGCAACACCCGTGGTGTTCCGGGCGTTCCCTGTGGCTGCTGCCCACCGGCCAAGACCGTCACCCCGTTCACCGGGTGGCCGGCCCGGCCACCCATCTGTTAGGAAACCTTCCAATCGATGAACAGGAAGGTAGGCGGCCCGCCGGGCGGCGTCAATGGGTGCGGCGGCGTGAGTTGGCCGAACGCGGCCGGCGCGGAGCCCGCACGCGGCGGGCGCGCGTGCGGCGACCGGCGTGAACGCAAGGGAGGGGCGCACCGCGCAACAGCGGTACGCCCCTCCCGGAATGCGCGGGGAGCGGCCTACTTCGCCGACTTCGGCGCCGCCGCCAGCGGCTCCGTGGCCTCGGCCTGGGGCGAGGTCGGGTTGTTGAGCGCCGAGGGGGCGGCGATGGTGGCGGTGGGATCCGCGGCGGGGAGCTCTTCCTTCTCGTCGGGGGCCGGGCGCGGGGCGAGGTGGACACCGGCGGCGTCCAGGGCCCGCTTGATGCGCCAGCGCAGTTCGCGTTCCACGCCCGCGGCCTTGCCCGGCATGGTCTTGGCGGCGACCGAGAGGGTGACCGTGTCGAGGTGCACCTCGCTGAGGCCGAGGACCTCCACCGGCTCCCACAGCTGCTCGTTCCACGGCTCGGACTTCGACATCTCCGCACCGGCCGCGGTGATCGTGTCCCGGGCCCGCTGGAGGTCCTGGTCGGCGGCGAGGACGACGTCCACGGCGGCCGTGGACCAGCCCTGGCTGAGGTTGCCGATCCGCTTCACCTCGCCGTTGCGGATGTACCAGATCGCGCCGTTCGGGCCGCGCAGCTTCGTCACCCGCAGGCCGACCTCGATGACCGTACCGGTGGCCACCCCCGCGTCGATCTCGTCGCCGACGCCGTACTGGTCCTCAAGGATCATGAAGACGCCGGAGAGGAAGTCCGTGACCAGGTTGCGGGCGCCGAAACCGATCGCGACGCCCGCCACGCCCGCGCTCGCGAGCAGCGGCGCCAGGTTGATCTGCAGCACCGACAGGACCGTCAGCGCGGCCGTGCCCATGATCACGAAAGAGGCGACGCTGCGCAGGACCGAGCCGATCGCCTCGGACCGCTGCCGGCGACGCTCGGCGTTGACCAGCAGCCCGCCCAGCGCGGTGCCCTGGGCGGCGGCCGCGGTGCGGTTCATCCGCTCGATGAGCTTGGTGATCGTGCGGCGTATCACATGCCGCAGCACGACCGCGATCACGATGATGAGCAGGATCTGCAGGCCGGACGTGAGCCACGTCCCCCAGTTCTCCTGCACCCAGCCGGCGGCGTTGGTGGCCTTCTCCGTGGCGTCGTCGAGCGAGGGCGAGCCGGTGGAGCCGGCGGGGGCGGCGCGCAGGTGCGCGGCGGCAACCGTCGAAGCGGACCAGAACACAGTCGAACCTTCCGTGTGGGACAGCAGACCCGGGCCGTTGTGGGGGCCGGCGACCGGGCTGGCCAACCACACTAACGGGGCAACCTGGGTGGCCCGCGCCCGTGTTCGACCGGTCACGTCCGCGGAAGGCCGTAATGAGCCGTATCCGGCGGGACCGGCGGGGGTGTGGTGGAAAACACCTCCGGGCCGTTACCCGGTCATGGTGGCGCTCCGACCAGGCACCGGGGGACACTGTGGAGAGATCGTCCCGGCGCGAGCCACGCGCCGCCGGCGTACAAGGAGGCACCCGTGCCGCATGTCCTGGTCCTCAATGCGTCGTACGAGCCGCTCGGCGTCGTACCGCTCCGCCGCGCGCTCATCCTCGTCCTCAATGAGAAGGCCATCAGCCTCGAGGAGTCCGGCGCCCTGATGCACAGCGCGACCCGTGTCATTCCGGCCCCCAGTGTGGTCCGCCTGAAGCGGTTCGTGCGGGTGCCCTTTCGTGGCCCCGTGCCACTGACCCGCCGGGCGCTCTTCGCGCGTGACGGCGGTCGCTGTATGTACTGCGGTGGCGTCGCAACCAGCGTCGACCACGTCATCCCGCGCAGCCGCGGAGGTCAGCACACCTGGGAGAACGTCGTCGCCGCCTGCCGGCGCTGCAACCATGTCAAGGCGGACCGCCACGTAGCCGAGATCGGCTGGCGGCTGCGCCACCAACCCGCCCCGCCGTCAGGGCTGGCGTGGCGGATCATCGGCACGGGGCATCGTGATCCGCGCTGGCTGCCTTATTTGCAGCCGTACGGCGCGGACGACGCCTTGGCCCGGATCGATGCCGTGTCGGCATAGACCGGGCCTTCGTCGTGTCTGGGCGGGCGGAACCGAGTTCCGCCGGCCCGGGCACGACCAGTGGTGAACTGCGGTCTTCGACGACAGTGAGCTGCGGTCTTCGGCAGTCATCTGCGGTCTTCGACAGTCATCTGCGGTCTTCGACCGCGTAAGCCTCCACCGACCACAGCGAGTAGCCGAACCGGGTCGCCCGCTTGTCGCCCTGGATGCGGACGAAGCGGGCGTCCTTCGCGTCCATCCTGATCGACTCCCGGCCGCCCTTGCCGTCCCGTACGGTCGCCGCCGTGCGCCAGCTGCGGCCGTCCGGTGAGACCTGGATGCGGTAGCGGGCGGCGTAGGCGTCCTGCCAGTGGAGGACGAGCCGGCCCAGGCGGGTCGGGTGGGCCAGCGCGAACTGCAACCAGGCGCCGTCCTCGGCGGGGGAGGACCAGCGGGTCGTGGGATCGCCGTCGGTGGCGGCGGACGCCGGGAAGTCGGGCGTCTCGTCACCGGAGGACGTGGCGACCGTGCCGCGCGCCAGGTCCTTGCCGCCGGTGCGCGGGTAGGCGCGGACGGTCAGGGTCTGCTCGGCGCCGTCGAACTCCACCGGGATCCGGTACGTGCCGGAGGCCGTGTCCTCGGGGACGTCGACGGTGAGCGGGACCGTCGCGGTGCCGCCGCGCGGCGCGGTGACCTCCTCGGGCGCGTGCACGGTGAAGCCCTTGGGAGCCTTGACGGTCAGCTTGCCGCGGACGTCCTCGGGGCGCCGGGAGAAGATCCGGGCGTCCACCCGGGCGCTGCCACCGGTCTGCGCGTCCGACTCCGTGCGGGAGAGTTCCAGACCGGCCGCCGGAGTGTCCGCGAACCACGGGGTCAGGGCGTGGACGGACGGTGCCTCGGCGCCGTTCGCCCAGGTCAGCCGGATCGCGTCGGCGCGCAGCCGGGGGGTCGCGGACTCCGTCCAGCCGGTCGCGGACAGCCGGCCGAGGCGGCGCCAGCCCTCGCCGGGGACGTGCGCCTCCAGGGAGACGGCGCCCGCGGACGGGCCGGCGTCGGTCAGCGCGGTGACCGCGGCCAGCGGGCGGACCCGGCCGAACGGCACGGTCAGCGCGGTCGGGTCGGCGCCCTCGTTGGGACGCGGGGTGTCGCGCCGGGCGCCGGTCCAGGCGTCGGCCTCGGTCATCGCCCGGTCCAGGAACGGGGCGAGCACCCCCTTGCCGACGGTCGCCGGGCTGTGCGCGATCTCCTTGCGCAGCCGCTGCACCTCCCGCTGCGCCGACCAGGCGGCGTCCCCGTCGTCCCCGGCCTGCGCCACGAGCGTGTCCACGGCCTGCTCGCCGGCCCGGCCGTAACGGGCCAACTGCGCGGCCCACGGCCGGATTTCGTCGGCCAGGTCGGAACGGAGGTCGTCGGGTGCGGTGCTCATGGTGTGGAAGGCGGCCCGCAGCGCCTTGGCCGCCTTGGCGTAGTCCGCGTCCCTGCCGGGCCGGCCGGTGTTGACCGCGGCCTCGCGGGTCTCCCAGAAGCGGTCGATCAGCGGCCGCAGATAGCCGGACTCGCTTGTGTTCAGCAGCGAGGACGCGGCGTTCCCGGCCAGGGCGCGCAGCGCCGCCCGGCCCCGCGGGGCGCCGCCCGCCAGGTCGTCGATGGCCGCGTCCCAGGATTCCGCCGGACGGTAGGCGCGCGGGTTCCACGCGTAGTCGGCGGCGGTGAACAGCGGGATGCGGGACGCCAGCGGCTGCTCCATCGCGTTGGCGAGCAGCGCCGCCGACCCGGTGGCCACCGCCGGTTCGCGGCCCCGGTACGGGCCGAGGAAGATCCGGTCCTGGGCGTAGTCGTTGACCGGGTAGTTGTCCATGGTCACCAGGGGGTGGCCGAATGCCTGGCGGGCCGTGACCAGCTCCCCGCCGGTGATGGTCCGCGGGACCACGCCGACGCCGGTCCAGGCCACCTCGACCCGGCCGCCGAGCGCCTCGGCGAGCGCGTCGCGGTACGCCGTCGAGCCGTCCTGGTAGTACTCGGTCGGCATCAGCGACAGCGGTGCGGCGTCCGGGTGCCGTTCGTGGAGGTGGTCGGCGAGTGCGTTGGCAACCTTGGCCTGGGCCCGGGCGGCGGCCTGCGGCCCGGTGCCGAAGGCGTCCTCGTCGGCGGAGCAGTGCCATTCGTCGTAGGCGACGTCCTGGAACTGCAGCTGGAAGGAGCGCACGCCCAGCGCCCACATCGCGTCCACCTTGCGGCGCAGCGCCCGCAGGTCCTCCTGTGAGGAGAAGCACAGCGCCTGGCCGGGGGCGAGGGCCCAGCCGAGCGTGACGTGGTTGGCGCGGGCCCGCTCGGCCAGCGTCCGGAACGCGGCGCGCTCCTCGGCCGGGTACGGGTCGCGCCAGCGGGCCTGGCGGTACGGGTCGTCGCCGGGCGCGTACAGATAGCGGTTCTGCTTGGTGCGGCCCATGAAGTCCAGCTGGGCCAGGCGCTGCGCCTGGCTCCACGGCTGCCCGTAGAAGCCCTCGGTGGTGCCGCGCACGGCCGTGCCGGGCCAGTCCCGGACGATCACGGAGGCCAGCTGCCGACCGCTGTCCGGACCGTCCGTGACGAGCTGCCGGAGGGTCTGCGCGGCGTGGAAGAGGCCGTCCGGGCCGACGCCGTCCAGGGCCACCGTGTCGCGGCCGTCGACCTGGCCCACGGCGAGGCGGTAGCCGCCGGCGGGGAGGTCGCCGCGGGCCGGTGCGCGCAGGGCCCGCAGGGCGTCCTCGGCCGGTGCGCCGCCGATGCGGATCACCGGCCCGGACGCGGGCAGCCGCTCGCCGGGCGCCACCTGGTGCACCGTGCGCACCCCGGCGTCCCGCAGCAGACCCCGCACCACGTCCAGTGCGTAGCTGTCGGTACCGGGGGCGGCCACCACGACGGCCGCGTCGCCGAGCGGGACCGGGTCGCCGAGCTCGTGCAGCGACTGCGGCCGCGGCCAGACGGCGGGCAGCTGCCCCGCCCCGGCCGGCCGGTCCGGCTGGTCGGGACTCCCGACGGCCGGGTCGGCCGGTGCCGCCTGGGCGCTGGGCACCCCGCCGAGCAGGCCACCGATGACCGCGGCGGCCAGTGCGGTGGTCCCCGCCACCCGTGCCCGGGTGCCCGCGCCGCTCCCCCTGCCGTTCCTACCGATTCTTCCGACGCCCCACACGCCCCGGCCTCGCACGGCTGCTCCTCGTCCGCGTCCGCTGCTCGCCGGCTCGCGCCGGCCCCCCGTATGTCCCCAGAAATTTCCGCTGGTCTGCCCGCCCGAGGTCCGTTCGGACAGACCTTCGGCCGTGAGCCCACCATTGTGGCGGTGAGGGTGTCAACCGGGCGATGGCGGGGGTGCCGGACGGGAGGCTTTGCGCCGGTTACGGCCGCTGCCACGGGACGGATCCGCCGGGTCCGCCGACCCGCAGAACTTCCTGTGCGGGCCCGCTCCCACCGCGTTCTTCGCGTACCGCGGCGGCGCGCGCGGGGAAATCGCCTGCGTACGGCATACTGTGACGTGAGTCACGTTTCGCGGGTGATTGCGTCTGCGATCGTGCCGACTGGGTAGGGCCCACGTGTCCCACTACCGATGAACGGGAGGCCCTCGTGGCCGCATCCGCTCAGCTGCTCCTCGACGCCCTGTCCTCCAAACCGGGAGGTGCGACCGTGGAGCGTGACCTCTTCGACGGGGTCTCCGACCCCGATTCCGGCCTCGACGGCTCCGGCTCCTACAGCTTCGCCGAGCCGCCCCTCACCAGCGAGCCGCCGCTCGCCGACGCCGCGCCCCTGACCAGCGAGGTCCCGATCGCCGCCGAGCTGCCGCTGACCAGCGAGCCGACAGCCGCCGGCCTGGGGACGGAGTCCATGGAGGTCTGACGACCCATGGGCCGCGCGCGGCTCGCCCGGTTGCACGGCATCGCCACGTCGTACGAACCCGCACCGGGCAGAAGCGTCCAGATCACCGACGACACCGTCGTCGCCGTGCTCGCCGCACTGGGGGTCGACGCCTCGACCCCGCACGCCGTACGCACCGCGCTCGCCGCGTACGAGGACGCCGCGGCCCGCGCCCTGCTCCCCCCTGCCGTCGTCGCCCGCCCGGGCCGGCCGCCCGACCTCACCGGCCTCCCCGAAGGCACCGCCCTGCGGGTGGAGGCCGAGGACGGGCAGTCCCACGACGTACCGCGGCATCCGCACGACGGGCCGCACGAGGGCGCCGGACCGGCGCTCGCCCGGCTGCCGCTGGGCCTGCACACGCTGCACGCCGTGGCGCCCGACGGCCGCACCGCCCGCGCCCGGCTGATCGTCGCCCCCGACCGGGTGCCCGCCCCACCCGCCCGCAGTCACGGCTTCCTGGTGCAGCTCTACTCCCTGCTGTCCCGGCACTCCTGGGGCATGGGCGACCTCGGTGACCTCGCCGACCTGGCCGCCTGGTCCGGGCGCGCCCTGGGCAGCGGATTCGTCCAGCTCAACCCGCTGCACGCGGCCGTCCCCGGCCCGCCCACCGACCCCTCGCCCTACCGCCCCTCCTCGCGCCGCTTCCCCGACCCGGTCCACCTGCGCATCGAGCAGATCCCGGAGTACGCCCAGCTGGCCGGCGCCGCCCGGTTACGCGCCGACGAACTGGCCGCGCGGGCCCACGCGCTGCGGGACGACGTGCTGGAGCGGGGCGCACTGATCGACCGGGACGCGGTCTGGGAGCTCAAGCGCGAGGCCCTGGAGCTGCTCTGCGCGGTCCCGCTCTCACCGGGCCGGCGGGCCGCGTACTGCGACTTCCTGGCCGAAGGGGGCCAGCCGCTGGAGGACCACGCCACCTGGTACGCCCTCGCCGAGCGGCACGGCCCCGACTGGCGGACCTGGCCGGCCGGGCTGCGCGACCCCCGGTCCGCCGCCACCGCCCGCCTGCGGCCGCGGCTGATGGACCGGATCGACTTCCACTGCCGGCTCGCCTGGTTCACCGACCAGCAGCTCGCCGCCGCCCAACGGGCCGCCAAGGAAGCCGGGATGTCCGTCGGGCTGGTGCACGACCTCGCCGTCGGCGTGCACCCCTCCGGCGCCGACACCTGGGCCCAGCAGGACGCGTTCGCCGCCGGCATGTCCATCGGGGCGCCGCCGGACGCCTTCAACGCCCGCGGCCAGGACTGGGGCCTGCCCCCGTGGCGCCCGGACGCACTGGCCGCCACCGGCTACGCCCCCTACCGCCAGCTGCTGCGCGGACTGCTGCGGCACGCCGGCGCCCTGCGCATCGACCACGTCATGGGCCTGTTCCGGCTGTGGTGGGTCCCCGAGGGCCGGCCGCCGACCGAGGGCGCCTACGTGCGCTACGACGGGGAGGCGATGCTCTCGGTGCTCGCCCTGGAGGCGCACCGGGCCGGCGCCGCGGTGATCGGCGAGGACCTGGGCACCGTCGAACCGAGCGTGCGCGAGGCGCTCGCCGCGCGGGGCGTCCTCGGCACCTCGGTGCTGTGGTTCGAGCGGGACTACGCCGGTGTGGACCCGGCGACCGGCGGCGAGGCCCGCATCCTGGCCCCGACGAGTGGCGCGGCGACTGCCTCGCCACCGTCACCACCCACGACCTGCCCACCACCGCGGCCCGGCTGACCGGCGACGACCTCGCCCTGCGCGAACGGCTCGGACTGCTCGCCGGGTCCCCGGAGCGCGAACGGTCCCGCGCGAAGCGCGAACTGGCCGACTGGTTCGGCGAGTTGACCCGTCGCGGCCTGCTGCCCGAGGGAGCCGGCGACGAGGAGGCGGTCATCAAGGCCGTGCACCGCTTCCTGCTGCGCACCCCGGCACGGCTGGTCGGGGTCTGGCTGCCGGACGCGGTGGGCGACCGGCGTCCGCAGAACCTCCCGGGAACATGGGAGGAATACCCGAACTGGCGGCTTCCGGTGGCCGGTGCAGACGGGCGGCCGCAGACCCTGGAGGAGCTGGCCGCCTCACCGCGTCTGCACGCCTTGCTGCGCGAACTGGCCGACGGCCGGCGGTAGTCGGGTTTCCGCCGGGCCTTCGCCGCCGTCGCTGCCGTGGCCGCGGGGGCCCTTCCGGTCCGTCGTACCGTCCGGCACCATGCCGTGGACACCACCCAGACATCCGACCATTGCCCCTGCGTGGTCGGCGAGTTGGAGGGAACCATGGCACTTCGCAGCACCCGGCGGGCGCTCTGCGCGCTCGCACTGACCGCGGCCGCCGCGCTCCTGCCCGCCCCCCGCTCCCTGGCCCAGCCGCCGCCCGCCGCCGGCCCGTGCGACCGCCCCGTCCACCCCGCCTCCCAGATGGCGGTCGAGCCCTGCGACACCCCCGCCCGGATCATCGGCAAGGCCGCCCACATCATCCCCACCACGGGCCAACTCGCCTGGCAGCGGCGGGAGATCACCGCCTTCACGCACTTCGGCATGAACACCTTCACGGGCCGGGAATGGGGCTCGGGCGCCGAGGACGAGAAGCTGTTCGCGCCCGCCCGGCTCGACGTCGACCAGTGGATGCGCGCCTACAAGGCGGCCGGTGCCGAGCAGGTGATGCTCACCGCCAAGCACCACGACGGCTTCGTGCTCTACCCGAGCCGCTACACGCCGCACTCCGTCGCGGCAAGCCCCGGCCGCCCCGATGTCGTCGGCGCCTATGTGCGGGCCGCCCGCCGGGCCGGCCTCAAGGTCGGGCTCTACCTCTCGCCCTCCGACGGGGCCGAGCTCCCGCACGCCTGGCACGCCCGGTGGGTCGCGGAGATCCGCAAGAAGCAGCAGGAGGGCAAGGAGCTCACGCTGCCCGAGCGGATCGCCCTGGAGGACGGCGACCACGCACCGCGCGGCCTGGGCCGCTTCGGCAACGGCAGCGCGGTCACCGCCCGGACGATCCCCACCCTGGTCCCCGGCGACGACCGCACCGCCGCCGTCCGCAGCGGCAGGCTCCCCACCTTCCACGTCCTGGCCGACGACTACGACGCCTACTACCTCAACCAGGTCTACGAGCTGTTCACCCAGTACGGGCCGGTCGACGAGCTGTGGCTGGACGGCGCGAACCCGTGGTCCGGCTCGGGGATCACCGAGCCGTACCACCTCGCGCAGTGGTTCCGGATGATCCACGCGCTCTCCCCGGGCACCGTGGTCTTCCAGGGGCCGCAGGGCGTGCGCTGGGTCGGCAACGAGAACGGCGTCGCGCGCGAGACGGAGTGGAGCGTCACCCCGCACGTCCAGGACCCCTGGACCGTCCTCGGCGGGCTGCCGAACGACTCCACCGACCCCGACATCGGCTCCCGCGCGAAGCTGCTCGCGCCCACCACCAGGTACCTCCAGTGGTACCCGGCCGAGGCGGACGTCTCGATCCGGCCCGGCTGGTTCCACCACCCCGGTGAGCGCCCGAAGACGCCGGCGCAGCTGATGGACCTGTACGAGCGGAGCGTGGGCCGCAACGCCTCGCTGCTGCTGAATGTGCCGCCCGCCCGGGACGGCCGGATCGCCGACGGGGACGTCGCCTCGCTCACCGCCTTCGGGGCCGCCGTGCGCGACACCTACGGACGGGACCTGCTCACGGCCGGGCCCGGGCCGTGGACCTTCGACCGGATCGGGCTCGCCGAGGACGTCCGGTACGGCCAGCGGGTCGAGCGGTTCACCGTGCAGGCAAGGACCGGCGGGCACTGGACCGCGGTCGCGCACGGCACCACGATCGGGCACCGCCGGATCCTGACGCTCCCGGCGCCGGTGACCGCGGACGCTGTCCGGGTCGTGGTCGAGGAGGCCCGCGGGCGGACGCGTCTGGCGCCGGTCACCGTGCACCGCAGCCGGGGCCCGGCGGGCTGATCGGCCGGTCCCCGGCCGTCCGGTCCGCGGCCGCCCGGAGGGCCGGTCCGCCGATGCCCACCCCGGGCGCGCGGGGCGGCGAGGCGTCCGATACGTTGATGTTCGTGAGCAACAAGGTCAAGAAGAATGCCCTGCGCGCCGGAACCGTCACCGCCGGCACCGCGCTGATGCTGCTGATGTCGTCCCCCGCGTTTGCGCTCACCCGCGACGATGGTGACGACCCGGGTCCCGGCCTGAACGTCGCCCAGACGCTCGGCCTTTATGTCGTTGCCCCCATCGTGATCTTCCTCATCATCGCCGGGCTGGTCATTCTGACCGACAAGTCCCGCAAGGCGAAGTCCCAGGGCTGAGCCCCGGCCGTACCCCGGGCCCGCACGGGCCCAGGCGACCTTCCCAGGGCGCCGCTCGGTTACAACAACCGAGCGGCGCCCTTTGTCGTACCCGGCTATTTCCGCAGGTGAAAAACGGGTTGCGAAACGGCTATCGCGCGATTTTCAGCCGATTTGCGCGAGCGGATCACTTAACCGGAGCACACCTACGATGACGTAACCTACGCAGCCGTAGGTTCAACCTACGGTCCCGTAGCTCATCGTCCCCAGGAGTTCCCCGTGACCATCGCCCCCGCCCACAACGGAGAGCTCGGCCAGGCCGCGTGGAGCGACGCCAAGCTGCTCTACGCCCTCGAAGAGGTCGTCGAGAAGGAGCTCAACCGGCACCTGAAGGTCGCCAAGGAGTGGATGCCCCACCAGTACGTCCCCTGGAGCGACGGCCGGAACTTCCCCGGGGTGCTGGAGGACGGCGAGGAGTGGGCGCCCGAGCAGTCCAAGGTCAGCGACATCGGCCGGATCGCCCTGGTGGTCAACCTCCTCACCGAGGACAACCTCCCCAGCTACCACCACGAGATCGCCACGCTCTTCGGGCGCGACGGCGCCTGGGGCACCTGGGTGCACCGCTGGACCGCCGAGGAGGGCCGGCACGGCATCGTGATGCGTGACTACCTGCTCACCAGCCGGGCCGTCGACCCGGACGAGCTGGAGCGGTTCCGCATGGCCCACATGTCGGAGGGCTTCGAGTCCGACAACTCGCACAGCATGCTGCACTCGGTGGCCTACGTCGCCTTCCAGGAGCTGGCCACCCGGATCTCGCACCGCAACACCGGCCACCACTCCGGTGACCCGGTCTGCGACCGGATGCTGGCCCGGATCGCCGCCGACGAGAACCTGCACATGCTCTTCTACCGGAACCTGCTCGGGGCGGCCTTCGAGATGGCCCCCGACCAGACCATGTGCGCGGTGCGGGACGTGGTCACCGGCTTCCGGATGCCCGGCCACGGCATCCCCGGCTTCGAGCGGGCCGCGGCCCGGATGGCCCTCGGCGGGATCTACAACCTCCGGATCCACCACGACGACGTGCTGCAGCCCGTCCTGCGCTACCTGAAGGTGCTGGAGATCAGCGGCCTGGGCCCGGCCGGCCTGGCTGCCCAGGAGGAGCTGGGGCTCTTCATGAACGGCCTGGACGACCAGGCCCGCAAGTTCGAGGAGCGGCAGGCGGCCATCCGCGCCCGCCGCGAGGCCCGCCGCTGAGCCGGGCGGTCGAGGGGCGGGGCTGGAAGCGACGGAGCGCGACCTTTCAGATTTTCTGCAAGAAATGATGGAAAATATTCGATGGACCTGATGGTTCTGGGGCTGTCACGGTGGGACTCCACCACCCCCGAGGAGAGGAAACCGTGGCAGTCCTGGAAGAGGTCCGCGCCCGTCGTACGCCGCTGTCCGCGCAGGGCGCCGGGCTGGCGCTCGCCCTGACGGCGACCGTCGTCTGGTCCGGCAACTTCGTCATCGCCCGTGCCCTGCACGACACCGTCCCGCCCGTCCAGACCGCGTTCTGGCGGTGGACCATCGCGCTGCTCGCGGTCGCGCCGTTCGCCGTCGGGCGGGTCCGCCGCGAGTGGCCGGTCATCCGCCGCCACCTCGGCTTCCTGACGCTCGCCGCGCTGCTCGGCGTCACCCTCTTCAACACCCTCATCTACCAAGCCGGACGCTCCACCTCGGCCACCAACATGGCCATGATCGCGGCCGCCTCGCCGGTGCTGATCGCCCTGTTCGCGCGCGGCGGGGAGCGGCTCGGCGGGCGGCGGACCGCCGGGATGGCGCTCGCGCTGGCCGGCGTGGTGACGCTGGTCGGCAAGGGCTCGCCGGCCGCCGTCCTCGGTCTCGACTTCGCCGGCGGCGACCTGTGGATGCTCGCCGCGACAGCCACCTTCGCCGGCTACAGCGTCCTGCTGCGCCGCCGCCCCGAGGGGATCGGCGGTGTGTCGTTCCTCTTCATGACGTTCGCGCTCGGCGCCGCGATGCTGCTGCCCGCGTACGGCGTCAGCCTCGCGGCGGAGGGCGGCTTCGCGCCCACCGCGCGGACCGTCGGACCGCTCCTCTACATAGGCGTCTTCTCCTCCGCCGTCGCCTACTTCACCTGGAACAAGGCCATCGCCCTGATAGGCGCCGCGCGGGCCGGGGTCGTCTACTACCTCCAGCCGGTCTGCGTCGCGCTGTTGTCGTTCGCCGTTCTGGGTGAGGCCGTGACGCCGGTGCAACTGCTCTGCATGGTCCTGATCGTCGCGGGCGTCGCGCTCGGTGCCGGCGGCCGCCGCTGACTGCGTACGCTGCCGGCATGGCCGACTGGGACATCAAGAAGCTGCGGATCCTGCGCACCCTCCAGGAGCAGGGCACGGTCACCGCGACCGCCGAGGCGCTGCACATGACGCCGTCGGCGGTCTCCCAGCAGCTGACCGGACTGGCCAAGGCGCTCGGGGTGACGCTCCTGGAGGCGCACGGCCGGCGGGTGCGGCTGACCGGCGCCGCCCAGCTGGTGCTGCGGCACGCCGAGGCGGTCTTCGCCCAACTGGAGCGCGCCGACGCGGAGTTGCTCGGCTACCTCCAGGGCGACGCCGGCCAGGTGCGGGTCGGGGCGTTCTCCACGGCCATCCCCGCGCTGGTGGTCCCTGCCGTCCAGGAGCTGCGCCGTACGCACCCGGGGCTGTCGGTCGTCGTACGGGAAGCGGAGGCGGAGGCCGCGTACGAGCTGCTGGCGGAGGGCAGCGTCGATCTGGCGCTCTCGCTGGCGGCGCACGCACCCACCCCGCGCGACCCCAAGTTCAGCCGGGTCGCGCTGCTCGCCGATCCGCTGGACGTGGCGCTGCCGGCCGGGCATCCGCTGGCCGGCGAGCCCGGGCTGCGCCTCGCCGACCTGGCGGACGAGCCGTGGATCTTCGGCAGCAGCGGGCCCTGGTCCCAGATCACCACCACCGCCTGCGAGAACGCCGGGTTCGTGCCGAGCGGGCGCATGCCGCGGCCGACTGGAACGCGATCTGGGCGATGGTCGCGGCCGGGATGGGCGTCGCACTGGTGCCCCGGATGGCGATGGCGGGCGGCATCGGCGCCCTGGAGCGGGGCGGCCCCGGTGGAGGGGAAGGGCGCGGCGGACCCGGCTCCGGGGTGGCGCTGCGGGTGCTCTCCGGCGACCAGCCGCGCCGCCATGTCGTCGCGGCCGTCCGGCGCGGCTCCGAAGGGGCGCCGGGGCTGGCCCGGGTGCTGGCCGCGCTGCGCCAGGCGGCGGTCGACCAGGAGCCGGGCGACGCCGGTGCCGGCGGTCCCGGCTGGCACACCCAGACCATTCAGCCCAGCTGAATACATTCCTCAAAAACTTTCGATGGACCTGTGGGGTGGCCGCTGCGACCGTGGAGTGGTCCGTACCTCCTGCCACGAAGGGCAACGATGACCACCACCCCGGCCGCCCACTCCACTGATCCGCACGCCAACGACGCCCAGCCGTACGCCGGCGGCGACCCGTACGCCGACTACCGCGGCGGGGACTTCGCGTTCACCTCGCTCGTCGACCTCGCCGACCGCCGCTTCGGCGCCGGCGTGATCGCCGCGAACGACGAGTTCTTCGCCGAGCGCGAGAACCTGCTGAAGTCCACCCCGGCGGTCTTCGACCCCGAGCACTTCGGCCACAAGGGCAAGATCATGGACGGCTGGGAGACCCGGCGCCGGCGCGGTGCCGACGGCGACCACCCCTTCCCGACCGACGACGAGCACGACTGGGCGCTGATCCGCCTCGCCGCCCCCGGCGTGATCCGCGGCATCATCGTCGACACCGCCCACTTCCGCGGCAACTACCCCCAGCAGGTCACCGTCGAGGCCACCTCGCTCCCCGGCAGCCCCGGCCCCGAGGACCTGCTCGCCCCCGACGTGAAGTGGGAGGAGCTCGTCCCGCGCACCCCCGTCCGCGGGCACGCCGCCAACGGCTTCGAGGTCAGCGCCGAGCGCCGCTTCACCCACCTCCGCCTCAAGCAGCACCCCGACGGCGGCATAGCCCGCCTCCGGGTCCACGGCGAGGTCGTACCGGACCCGGAGTGGCTGGACGTGCTCGGCACGCTCGACCTGGCCTCCGTGATGCACGGCGGCACCGTCGAGGACGCCTCGGACCGCTTCTACTCCTCGCCCACCCAGATGATCCAGCCCGACCTGTCCCGCAAGATGGACGACGGCTGGGAGAACCGCCGCCGCCGGGTCAGGGGCACCAACGACTGGGTGCGCTTCCGCCTCGCCGCACAGGGCGAGATACGCGCGGTGGAGATCGACACCGCCTACCTCAAGGGCAACTCCGCGGGCTGGGCCGCCCTGTCGGGGTGCGACGGCGACCCGGCCGACGAGTCCTCCTGGTTCGAGATCCTGCCGAAGACCAAGCTCCAGCCGGACACCCCGCACCGCTTCAAGCTGCCGCGGACCGTCACGGCCACCCACATCCGCCTGGACGTCTTCCCCGACGGCGGCCTCGCCCGCATGCGGGTGCACGGCACCCTCACCGAGGCCGGCCGCGCCGAGCTCGGCCGCCGCTTCGACGCGCTCAACGGCTGAACGGCGCAAGGGTCCAGCGGCCCGGCAGCCCCGTGCTCGGGCCGCTTGGCCACTGAGCCGCACCTCGCTCGCCCACAGGGCCCGTAGGAGGGGCACGGGCCCGGGGGCCACAGCTCGCCCGGCGGACGGCAGCGCACCAGGCGCCCTCCCCCAAGCTCTCAAGGAGCAGGGGGACCCCCACGCCGGGCGTCACCAACTCCGGCGGAATGACCGGCCGGTCATTCCGCCGGTGACGTCGCCGGTTACGCCGCGCCGGCCGCCGCGTCCGCCGCCTGGGCCTTCAGCGCCCGCTCGATCCCGGCCCGGGACTCGGTGACCAGCCGGCGCAGCGCCGGGCTCGGGTCGGCCGCGTCCAGCCAGGCGTCCGTGGCGTCCAGCGTCTCCTGCGAGACATGCAGCGACGGGTAGAGACCGACCGCGATCTGCTGGGCCATCTCGTGGCTGCGGGCCTCCCAGATCTCCTTCACCGCGGCGAAGTACTTCACGGTGTACGGCGCCAGCAGCTCCCGCTGGTCGGTCTGCACGAAGCCGCCGATGACGGCCTCCTGCACGGCGTTGGGCAGCTTGTCCGACTCCACGACCGACGCCCAGGCCTCGGCCTTCGCCTCCGCCGTCGGA
The DNA here is from genome assembly GCF_026153355.1 of Streptomyces endophytica. Taxonomy (GTDB): domain Bacteria; phylum Actinomycetota; class Actinomycetes; order Streptomycetales; family Streptomycetaceae; genus Streptomyces; species Streptomyces endophytica. The sequence goes on from NZ_CP110636.1 coordinate 3,333,001, forward strand.
CGCGCCGCGCGCGCCGTCGCGGCGTGCCGCTCGCCCGCCGACGTCCGGTCCCGCTCCAACTCCGCCGCGATGGCCTTCTCGTCCGCCCGGCCGGTCGCCGCCAGCCGGTGCAGCAGCGACCAGCGCAGCTCGGTGTCCACGGCCAGCCCGGCGATCTCCTCGGTGCCGTCCAGCAGACCCTGCAGCAGGGCGAGCTGCTCGTCCGTACGCGCCGCCGCGGCGAACGCCCGGGCCCACGCCAGCTGGTGGTCGCTGCCCGGCTCGGCCGCCCGCAGGTGCTCGAGCGCCGCCTCTGTCCAGGCGGCCAGCCCCGTCTCGCGCCACTCCGGCGCCGCGTACAGGTCCAGGGCCAGCTTCACCTGGCGGTGCAGCGACTGGACCACGCCGATGTCGGACTCCTTGCCGACGCCCGACAGCACCAGCGACAGGTAGTCACGGGTGGCCAGTTCGCCGTCCCGCGTCATGTCCCACGCCGACGCCCACGACAGCGCCCGCGGCAGCGACTCGGTGAAGTCCCCGAGGTGCTCGGTGACCACCTTCAGCGACTCCTCGTCGAGCCGCACCTTCGCGTACGACAGGTCGTCGTCGTTGAGCAGGACCACGGCCGGGCGCGGCTTGCCCACCAGCTGCGGGACGGCGGTCAGTTCGCCGTCCACGTCCAGCTCGATCCGCTCGGTGCGGACCAGCTTGCCGGAGCCGTCCAGCTCGTACGCGCCGATCGCGATCCGGTGCGGCCGCAGGACCGGCTCGCCCTTGGCGCCGGCCGGCAGCGCCGGGGCCTCCTGCCGGACCGCGAACGAGGTGATCACGCCGTCCGCGCCCACCTCGATCTCCGGCCGCAGGATGTTGATCCCCGCGGTCTCCAGCCACTTCTTCGACCAGGTCGCGAGGTCCCGGCCGGAGGTCTCCTCCAGCGCGCCCAGCAGATCGCTCAGCCGGGTGTTGCCGTAGGCGTGCCGCTTGAAGTAGGCCTGCACGCCCTTGAAGAACTCCTCCATCCCGACATACGCGACCAGCTGCTTCAGGACCGAGGCGCCCTTCGCGTAGGTGATCCCGTCGAAGTTCACCAGCACGTCGTCCAGATCACGGATCTCGGCCATGATCGGGTGGGTGGACGGCAGCTGGTCCTGCCGGTACGCCCAGGTCTTCATGGAGTTGGCGAACGTGGTCCACGAGTGCGGCCACTTCGAGCCCGGCGCGTACGCCTGGCAGGCGATCGACGTGTAGGTGGCGAACGACTCGTTCAGCCACAGGTCGTTCCACCACTCCATGGTGACCAGGTCGCCGAACCACATGTGCGCCAGCTCGTGCAGAATCGTCTCGGCGCGCACCTCGTAGGCCGCGTCGGTCACCTTCGAGCGGAAGACGTACTGGTCGCGGATGGTCACCGCGCCCGCGTTCTCCATCGCACCGGCGTTGAACTCCGGCACGAAGAGCTGGTCGTACTTCGCGAACGGGTACGCGTAGTCGAACTTCTCCTGGAACCAGTCGAAGCCCTGCCGGGTGACCTCGAAGATGGCGTCCGCGTCGAGGTGCTCGGCCAGCGACGGACGGCAGTAGATGCCCAGCGGCACGGTCCGCCCGTCCTTCTCGTACGTGCTGTGCACGCTGTGGTACGGGCCCACGATCAACGCGGTGACATACGTCGAGATCCGCGGCGTCGGCTCGAACCGCCAGATGTTGTCGGCCGGTTCGGGCGTCGGCGAGTTCGAGATCACCGTCCAGCCCTCCGGGGCCTTCACGGTGAACTGGAACGTGGCCTTCAGGTCCGGCTGCTCGAACGACGCGAACACCCGCCGGGCGTCCGGCACCTCGAACTGCGTGTACAGGTACGCCTGCTGGTCCACCGGGTCGACGAACCGGTGCAGGCCCTCGCCGGTGTTGGTGTAGGCGCAGTCCGCGACGACGGTCAGCTCGTTGCGGCCGGCCCGCAGCCCCGGCAGCACGATCCGCGAGTCCTCGAAGACCGAGGCCGGATCCAGCAGCTCGCCGTTGAGCGCCACCTTGTGCACGGTCGGCGCGACCAGGTCGATGAACGAGTCCGCGCCCGCCCGGGCGACGTCGAACCGCACCGTGGTCGTGGACCGGTACGTACCACCCTGCTGCGCGCCGGAGAGGTCGAGATCGATCTCGTACGCATCCACGCTCAGCAGCTGCGCCCGCTGCTGCGCCTCGTCGCGGGTCAGATTCGTGCCAGGCACCAGGTCATCTCCTCGTAAGCGTCCTCGTATGCGGCGTATCCCGCCATCCTTCCACGGCAGGGGCGCCACCCGATCGTGGACAGTGGCGAACATGCCGGGCCGGTCGTCCGGTGCGTCTCGACGGACAGGACGACGAGGCGTGGAGGCGGGCCCCGGGGACGTCGTCCGATACCCGCCAGCACCCGGCCGGCCCGCGCGGGAGCGTGGACCCATGACGACCTACACGCCGCTGCCCATCCCGCCCGCCGCGCTCAAGGAACTCCGCGAGACCGATGACGCCGGGCGGGCCGTCGAGCCGTACACCGCCCGGGAGGACGGCGTCCCCGTGGACTGCGTCGGCAGTCCGCTGCGGTGCTGTCTGCGGGGCATCCGGGCCGGGGAGCGGGTGGCGCTCGTGGCGTACGCGCCGTTGCGGCGGTGGGCGGCGGGCACCGGGGCCCGGCCCGGGGCGTACGACGAGCAGGGGCCGGTGTTCATCCACGCGGAGGACTGCGGGGGACCGGACGCCGGCGCGGACCGGTACCCCTTCGACCGGCCCGGCGCCCTGCGCACCCTGCGGCGCTACGACGCCGCCGGCCGGATCGTCGGCGGGCGGCTCCTGGAGATCCCCGAGGACGCCACGGCGGGCTTCGACACCGCCCTGGACGAGGCGTTCGCCGACCCGGAGGTGGCGCTGGTGCACGTCCGGGCCGTGGAGTACGGATGCTTCCAGTTCGAGGTGCGGCGGGGCTGACCGGCCCAGGGGGACGCAAAAGGGCCGGGGCCCGTACGGAGGGTGCGCACTCCGTACGGGCCCCGGCCCGCGAGCAGACGGGTCAGCCGCGCAGCTCGGCGGCGACCAGCTCCGCGATCTGCACGGCGTTCAGCGCCGCGCCCTTGCGGAGGTTGTCGTTGGAGACGAACAGCGCCAGGCCGTGCTCGACGGTCTCGTCGGCGCGGATCCGGCCCACGAAGGAGGCGTCCTGGCCGGCGGCCTGGAGCGGGGTCGGCACGTCGGAGAGGGTGACGCCGGGGGCGCCGGCCAGCACCTCCTGGGCGCGGGCCGGGCTGATCGGACGCGCGAAGCGGGCGTTGATCTGGAGCGAGTGGCCGCTGAAGACCGGCACGCGGACGCAGGTGCCGGACACCTTCAGGTCCGGGATCTCCAGGATCTTGCGGCTCTCGTTGCGGAGCTTCTGCTCCTCGTCGGTCTCGCCCAGACCGTCGTCGACGATCGCGCCGGCCATCGGCAGCACGTTGAAGGCGATCGGGCGGACGTACTTGTCCGGCTCGGGGAACTCCACCGCGGAGCCGTCGTGGGTGAGCTTGGTGGCGTCCTGCTCGATGACCTTGCGGACCTGCCCGTCCAGCTCCTCCACGCCCGCCAGGCCGCTGCCGGACACCGCCTGGTAGGTCGCGACGACCAGCGAGACCAGGCCGGCCTCGTCGTGCAGCGGGCGCAGCACCGGCATCGCGGCCATCGTCGTGCAGTTCGGGTTGGCGATGATGCCCTTGGGGCGGTCCGTGATCGCCTGCGGGTTGACCTCGGAGACGACCAGCGGGACGTCGGGGTCACGGCGCCAGGCCGAGGAGTTGTCGATCACGACCGGGCCGGCGGCGGCGACCTTCTCCGCCAGCGCCTTGGACGTCGCACCGCCGGCCGAGAAGAGGACGATGTCCAGTCCCGAGTAGTCGGCGGTCGCCGCGTCCTCGACGGTGATCTCGGTGTCCTGCCACGGCAGCGTCCGTCCGGCGGACCGGGCCGAAGCGAACAGCCGCAGCTGCTCGACCGGGAAGTTCCGCTCGGCGAGAATGCCCCGCATCACGCCGCCGACCTGTCCGGTGGCTCCGACGATTCCGACCCTCATGGGACTCCTTCTTTCTGACCTGACTTAGGTGTCTGTTCGGAACACCTGCTCAGTAGTGCCTCCATCATGTGTGTGACACCCGTCGCCTTGTCCAATCCATTCCATTCTGTGGCGGTCGAGCAACGGGAGCGTGACGGTACGCATGCGTAGCCGCGCGGTGTGTCGCGACTGCGAAGAGCGTGACGCTCCGGGTGGCGGAAACCGCCGATCACGGACGGTGACGGGCGCGTGCGGTGCGTGGCGGCGACGCACGGTGCTACCCCGTGCGGTGAACGCGCGGTGACCGGCGGTCGCACCGCGGGACAGGGGGCCGTGGCGGTCCCGTGACCGGCAGATCCCTGTGCGGTGATGGGTTCCCGGCGTTGCGGTGGCGTTCACGCGCAGGTCATTCCCGCTGCCAACGATCCCAGGTGACAGGGCAGTTGTGCCGCCGGAGCGCCGCGGGGAGTCCCACCCCCGCCGGCCACCGGTCCCGGCCGCCTTCGCGTTCGCACTCGGGGAGCTCGCGCATGTCCCGCATCCGGTCCACCGCCCGTATCGACCGCCGCACGTTCCTCACCGCCACCGGAGCCGCCGGCGCCGCCACCGGGCTCGGCCTCGCCTTCGGCATCGGCCCCGACCGGGCCGCCCAGGCCGCCACCACCGTCACCCCGGGCCGGCCCCGGCCGCCCCGGTGTCCGTCGACGCCCCGGCCGTCCCGCACGCCCCGTACACCAAGGGCACCACCCTCGGCGGCGTGGCCACCCCGCGCGGCAGTGGCGGCTACCGGCGGCTGGCCGACGGGCCCGGCTGGGGCCGGGTGGTCCGCACCGAGCTGGCCGCCGCCCACGGCGGACGCGACCGGCGCCGCACCGCCCTCGCCTCGTTCGTGCAGCTCACCGACCTCCACCTGGTCGACGTGCAGAACCCGCTGCGCTACGAGTACCTGCGCGCCCAGACGGCCAGCGCCTGGCGCCCGCAGGAGGCGCTGTCCGTGGCCGGCGTCGTCTCGCTGATCGAGCGGGTCAACGCGCTGCCGGGCGGGCCGGCCACCGGCGCCCCGCTGGCGTTCGTGATGACCACCGGCGACAACACCGACAACAACTCCAAGCTGGAACTGGAGTGGTTCCTCACCGCGATGAGCGGCGGGCGGATCACCCCCAACTCCGGCGACCCGCGCCGCTACGAAGGCGTCCAGGACAGCGGACTGGCCCTCTACTGGCAGCCGGACAGCCCGCTGCGCGACGCCGACAAGAAGCTGGGCTTCCCGCGCCTGCACGGCTTCCTGGACGCGGCGATCCGCACCGTCCACAGCCCCGGGCTGCGGCTCCCGTGGTACTCCACGGTCGGCAACCACGACTCGCTGCCCGGCGGCTGCTACGCCCCCGGTGACCCGTTCTGGACGGAGATCGCCACCGGGCACCGCAAGCTGGAGACGCTGCCCGCCGCCGAGGCCGCCAAGGTCTGGAAGGCGGTCAAGGACGGCCTCGACCCCAAGGGCGCGGACTTCAAGCGGCTGCTGAAGGCGCACGCGAAGCAGGCCAGGACGGTCACCCCCGACGCGCGGCGCGCCCCCTTCACCCGTGCCGAGTACCTCCGCGCCCACCTCGACCCGGCGCACACCGGCCACGGCCCGCACGGCCACGGCTACACCGCGGCCGCCCTGGAGGAGAACCGCCTCTACTACACCTTCCGGGTCTCCGACGACGTGCTGGGCATCAGCCTGGACACCACCGATCCGGGCGGCCACTACACCGGCTCGATCGGCGAGACCCAACTGCGCTGGCTGGAGCGGACCCTGAAGGCGAACGAGCGGGGCGAGAAGGCGCACGTGCTGGTCTTCAGCCACCACACCGGCAAGACCATGACCAACACCCGGCCCGACCCGGCCCGTCCGCACGAGAAGCGGCACGGCGGCGCCGAACTGATCGAGCTGCTGGCCGCCCACCCCCGGGTCGTCGGCTGGATCAACGGCCACAGCCACCAGAACGAGATCGTCCCGCACGGCACCTTCTGGGAGGTCTCCACCGCCTCGCACATCGACTTCCCGCAACTGGCCCGGGTCATCGAGCTGGTCGACAACCACGACGGCACGCTGTCGCTGATCGCCACCCTCGTCGAGTCGGCCGCCCCGCACCGCACGGACTTCAGCGACCTCTCCCAGACCGGCCTGGCCGCCCTCTACCGCGAACTGTCCTTCAACGCCCCCGAGGCCCGCACGGACCTGGCCGGCACGGCCCGCGACCGCAACGTCGAACTGCTGCTGAAGCGGCGGTGAGGGGCGGGAGCTGGGGGGCGGGCCGGGCGTGGCCGGCCGGGGTCTGAGGGGCGCCGCGACCTTGCGGGGCGCCGGGCCTCGGGGCACCTACGGCCTGGTCGAACGGATCCCGTAGGGGACACGAGCACCCCCTACGGGGCCACAACGAGGCGGGGCGGGGCGGGTATTCCGGACGTGGGGACGCACCTGGCCGGGGACGCACCTGGCCCGGGGCCGCACCGCGAGGGGGCCGGACGGGGACGGGGACGGCGTGCCGCGAGGGGCCGGGGCGGGGCGGGGGACGGCGTACCGGTGTCGGCGTACCGGTGTCGCGTACCGGGGACGGCGTACCGGGGACGGCGTACCGGGGCGGGGTCGTATCGGGAGCGTGGCCGGGACGGGGACGGCGTACCCAGGCAGGGGCGCACCGGGCGCGCGGCCGGACCGGGGACGGTGTGCCGCGACGGGTCGCACCGGGCGCGCAGCCGGATCGGGGACGACGTACCGGGACGGGGCCGGATCGGGAACGCGGCCGGATCGGGAACGGCGTACCGGGACGGGGCACACCGGGCGCGCGGCCGGACCGGGGACGGCGTACCGGAAACGTGGCCGGACCGGAAAGGGCCACACCGGGAACGCGGCCACACCGGGAACGCGGCCGGATCGGAGACGGCGTACCGGGAGGGGCCGCACCGTGAGCGTGGCCGCACCGGAAACATGGCCGGGCCGGGAACGGCGTACCAAGGCAGGGCCACACCGGGCGCGTGGCCAGGTCGCGGGTTCCGGTGCCAGACCGGGCCGCTCGCTCAGCGTGGCAGTGCCACCACGTACGCGCTCGGTTCGCGGTCCGGGGCGGCCATGAGGGCCGTGCGGACGACGGCGGCCTGGTGGGCGGGGGTCTCGCGGAGGGTGCGGGGGAGGCAGCGGACGACGGTGATGCCGAGGCGCTCCAGGTGTTCGCGCTTGTGGTCGAAGGCCGAGTGGAGCGGGTCCTCCTCGGGGCGTGGGGCGCGGGTGTCGATCTCCAGGGCCACCCCGTGCTCGGGCCAGAAGGCGTCCACCCCGCCCAGCTGCGGTCCGCCCGGCAGCCGCAGGTCGACGTTCCACAGCGGGTCCGGCAGGTCGTGGTCGCGCACCATCGCGTACAGCCGCTGCTCGGCCAGCGCGCGGCCCTCGGCGAGCAGGGTGTCGACCGCGTCCACCACGTGCGGCCGGGTCAGCAGCCGGGCCCGGCTCAGCTCGCGCACCACCACCGGTGCCTCGCAGTGCCCGCCGCGCACCGCCTCGGTCAGCAGCCGGCGCACCGCCGAGGCGTCGCTGAGCCCGGCGACCGCGTCGGCCAGGGCGCGCGCCACCGGGGCGGTCGGCACGCCGGTGACCTGCTGCGGCACCGGCAGCTCCACGGTCCGGACGATCTGCGCGAAGCCGGTCGAGCGCAGCCGCCGGGTACGGGCGACCAGCACCTCGATGCGGTCCAGGGCGAGCAGCGGGGGCGCCTCCGACAAGCCGTGCAGGGCGAGCGCCGCCAGGCCGGTGATCATCGCCTCCGCGGGGGCGTCGTTGGAGCTCTGCCGGGGCACCGTCGGCCCCCGGTGACTGGCGTACAACAGCACCGCCTGCAGCCGTTCCTCGCTGGTGGGCGGTCCGGGGTGGAGCAGATAGACACCGGGGAGCACCTGCTGCCAGCAGCCGCCGGGGCGGCAGCGCTCGGTGGTCTCGGCCGGGGTCACACCGTGCTGGCGGAGCTGACGGGTAGTCAGGACCTTGCGGCGGACATCGGAGAGGTGATGGAGGGGGAGGGGCGAGAGCGGGGTGTCGTGGTTCATGCCGTGGCGATTCCCGCGCCCGCTCCGCCCCCTAACCGCTGTTACACGCCCGTGCCAGGAACCGGACAATCCTGGGCTAAAGTACGGGCGTTCGACTGCCGAAAAGAGCTGGTCGGCAGGGAGGTTACGGCCTCGCCCCGGCCGCCTCGTCACAAGCCTGTGCGCGCAGCGCCCGGGCCAGGTCGTCCCGTTCCTCCAGCACGATCCGGCGCAGCGCCGGCGCGGCCTGCGGATGCCCGTCCAGCCAGCCGTCCGCCGCCTCCAGGGTGGCGTGCTCCACCAGCCAGGCCGGGAACAGCCCGCGCACCACGTCCATCGCGATCTCGATGGACCGCTCGCGCCACACCCGCTCGATCGCGGCGAAGTAGCGCGGCGCGAACGGCGCCAGCAGCTCCCGCTGGCCCGGCTGCGCGAACCCGGCGATGGTCGCCTCCACCAGCGCGTTGGACAGCGCGTCGGACTCGACCACGTCCGCCCACGCCTGCTCCTTGACCTCCGCCGACGGCCGGGCCGCCAGGCACCGGACCTGGTGGCGCTTGCCCGACGCGGTGTCGTCGCGGGCCAGCTCCGCGGCGATCACCGCCTCGTCCGCCACCCCGTGCGCGGCCAGCGGCGCCAGGAGTGCCCAGCGCAGCTCCTGGTCCACCTCCAGTCCGTCGATCGTCCCGGTGCCGTCGAGCAGTCCCTGGAGCAGCGCGAGGTCCGCCGGCGAGGCGGCCACCGCGGCGAAGTGCCGCGCCCAGGACAGCTGGTGGCCGCTGCCCGGCTCGGCCCGCCGCAGCTCCGCCAGCGCGCCCTCGGCCAGCTCGCGCCCGGCGGCCTCCTGGTGGGCCGGCGCGGTGTACTGCTCCAGCGCCGCCTGGGCCTGCCCGTGCAGCGACTGCAGCACGCCGATGTCGGTCTCCCGGCCGGCGAACCGCCGCACCAGGCCGAGGTAGTCCCGGGCCGGCAGCAGCCCGTCGCGGGTCAGCCCCCACAGTGCCGCCCAGCACAGCGCCCGCGCCATCGGGTCGGTCAGCTCGTCGAGCCGGCTCCGCAGCGTCGCCAGGGAGTCCGCGTCGAAGCGGACCTTGCAGTACGTCAGGTCGTCGTCGTTGACCAGGACCAGCTCCGGCCGCTCGGCGCCGGCCAGCTCCGGCACGGCCGTCCGCGGCCCGGCGACGTCCACCTCGGCCCGGGCGTACCGCACCAGCGCCGGGTGGCCGCTCCCGGACGAGGCGTCCTGCCGGCGGTAGAGGCCCACCGCGACCCGGTGCGGCCGCAGTTCGGGCTGCTCGGGCGCGGCCTCCTGCAGGACGGCCAGCTCCGCGATCCGCCCCTCGGCGTCGTAACGCACCTCCGGCGTGAGGGAGTTGACGCCCGCGGTCTCCAGCCAGGCCCGCGACCAGGCCGCCATGTCCCGGCCCGAGGTCTCCTCCAGTACGGTCAGCAGGTCCGTGAGCCGGGTGTTGCCGTACGCGTGGCGCTTGAAGTAGCGCCGGGCGCCCTCCAGGAACGCCTCCTGCCCCACGTACGCCACCAGCTGCTTGAGCACCGCGGCGCCCTTGGCGTACGTGATGCCGTCGAAGTTGAGCTTGGCGTCCTCCAGGTCACGGATGTCGGCGGTGACCGGGTGGGTGGAGGGCAGCTGGTCGGCGCGGTACGCCCAGGCCTTGCGGCGGTTGGCGAAGGTGATCCAGCCGTTCGCGAAGCGGGTGGCCTCCACCAGCGCGAAGGCGCCCATGAAGTCCGCGTAGGACTCCTTGAGCCACAGGTCGTCCCACCACTGCATGGTCACCAGGTCGCCGAACCACATGTGCGCCATCTCGTGCAGGATGACGTTGGCGCGCCGCTCGTAGGACGCCTCGGTGACCTTGCCGCGGAAGATGAACTCCTCGCGGAAGGTGACGCAGCCCGGGTTCTCCATCGCGCCGAGGTTGTACTCCGGCACGAACGCGGTGTCGTACTTCCCGAACGGGTACGGGAAGTCGAAGTGGTTGTGGAAGAAGTCCAGGCCCTGCTTGGTGACGGTGAAGACGTCGTCCGCGTCGAAGTGCTTGGCCAGGCCCTTGCGGCAGAGCGCGCCCAGCGGGATCTCCAGCTCGGTGCCGTCGTCGAAGGTGCGGTGGTAGCTGTCGGAGACGTAGTGGTACGGCCCGGCGACCACGGCCGTGATGTACGTGGAGATCGGCTGCGTCTCCACGAACCGGTGCACGCCTGACGCGGCCGTCCCTTCCTGCGCACCGTTGCTGAGCACCACCCATCCCTCGGGGGCGGCCACCTCGAAGGTGAACGGCGCCTTCAGGTCCGGCTGTTCGAAATTGGCGAAGACCCGGCGGGCGTCGGCCGGTTCGTACTGGGTGTAGAGGTAGACCTCGCCGTCCTCGGGGTCCACGAAGCGGTGCAGGCCCTCGCCGGTCCGGCTGTAGGCGCACCGCGCGTCGACGACGAGGACGTTCTCGGCGGCCAGGCCGTCCAGCGCGATCCGGGTGCCGTCGAAGACCTCGGCGGGGTCCAGCTGCCGGCCGTTGAGGGTGACCGAGGTGACCTCCGGCGCCAGCAGGTCGGCGAAGGTGGCGGCGCCCGGCTCGGCGCAGCGGAAGCGGATCGTCGTGCGCGACCGGAACGTGGCCGCGGCGTCCCCTTCGGCGACCGCTGAGCGGACGTCCAGCGCCACGTCGTAGGCGTCGACGCTCAGCAGCCGGCCCCGCTGACGTGCCTCGTCCCGGGACAGATTCTCACCTGGCACGACGTGACTCCCTCGTCCTCGTCTCGAATATCGAACACGGGGAATCATGGCACGCCCGCCCGCGGTTGAACCGTCCGCGGCAGAACACCACCGATACACCACCGATCACACCGCTCTCACGAGGAGACGACGACGTGTCCGACACCCCGAAGACCCCGGCAGACTTCTGGTTCGACCCGCTGTGCCCCTGGGCCTGGATGACCTCCCGCTGGATGCTGGAGGTGGAGAAGGTCCGCCCGGTGGAGGTGCGCTGGCACGTGATGAGCCTGGCGGTCCTCAACGAGGACAAGCTCGACACGCTGCCCGAGGAGTACGCCGAGAACATGCGCCCCGGCGGCAAGGCGTGGGGCCCGGTCCGCGTGGTGATCGCCGCGCAGCAGCTGCACGGCGACGAGGCCGTCGGCCGGCTCTACACCGCGCTCGGCACCCGCTTCCACAACGAGGGCCTCGGCGTGACCCCCGAGAGCATCGCCGCCGCCCTCGACGACGCCGGACTGCCCGCCGAGCTGATCGAGTACGCCGACAAGGACACCTATGACAAGGAGCTGCGCGCCTCCCACAAGGCGGGCATCGACCTGGTCGGCCAGGAGGTCGGCACGCCGGTCATCGCGGTGCCCGGCTCCGACGGCGAGCAGATCGCCTTCTTCGGCCCGGTCGTCACCCCGCCCCCAAGGGCGAGGACGCCGCGAAGCTCTGGGACGGCACGCTGATGGTGGCGTCCATCCCCGGCTTCTACGAGATCAAGCGCACCCGCACCCAGGGGCCGGTCTTCGACTGAGCCGCGGCCCCCGACGTACCGCCCGCATGGGCGAGGCCCCACGAGTCCCGTCCTCGTGGGGCCTCGCCGTTTTTCCGCCTGCCAGGTGAAGGGTGAGAAGACGATCACGAGGCAGGAGCCTGCCGGGTGTTACGGCGCCAGCAGCAGATTGTGCGCGCGCTCCTTGGCCGACGCGTACCGTTTGGCGACGTCCTGCCAGTTCACGACCCGCCACATGGCCTCGATGAAGTCCACCTTCTGGTTCTTGTACTGCAGGTAGAACGCGTGCTCCCAGGCGTCGAAGACCAGGATCGGCACCGAGCCCTGGCCGACGTTGCCCTGGTGGTCGTAGACCTGCTCGACGATCAGCCGGCCGGCGACCGGCTCGTAGGCCAGCACGCCCCAGCCGGAGCCCTGGGTGGTCGCCGCGGCCTTCGACAGCTGCGCCTTGAACTTGGCGAACGAGCCGAAGGACTCGGCGATCGCGTCGGCCAGCTCGCCCACACCGTCCTTCTCCAGCGGCTCACCGCCGCCGTCACCGGTCATGTTGTGCCAGTAGATGCTGTGCAGGATGTGGCCGGAGAGGTGGAACGCGAGGTTCTTCTCCAGGCCGTTGATGCTGCCCCACTGGTCCTTGTCGCGGGCCTCGGCGAGCTGCTCCAGGGTGTCGTTCGCGCCCTTGACGTAGGCCGCGTGGTGCTTGTCGTGGTGCAGCTCGATGATCTCGGGGCTGATGACCGGTGCCAGCGCCGCGTAGTCGTACGGAAGTTCAGGAAGTGTGTAGGTGGCCATGCCGATCCCGCCTCCAAGCTGCGTCAACGCAGTAGTTGCAATCAATGTGCAAGAGCACGCTACCAGCAGGAGTGATCTTCGGCCGGGCGCGGGCGCGGACCTGGTCCCAAAGACGTAAGGCGGGGCGGGACCTCGGAGGGAGGTCCCGCCCCGCCTGTGCGGAATGCCGGGAGGAGCGCCGGTGCGCGGCCGTTGGGCCGGCCGGGGCCGGCTAGAAGTCGGCCGGCTCGCTCTGCTTGTTGCCGAGCGACTGCTGCCGCAGCAGCCCGACCAGGGCCAGCACGACCCCGAAGCCGCCGGTGAACAGCAGCTGGATGCGCTGGTTGTCGTCCCGCAGCATCAGCAGCAGCACCGCGACGATGCCCGCCAGCGCCACCCACGTCAGCACCGGGAAGGCCCACATCTTCACCACGAGCTTCTCCGGCGCCTCGCGCTCCAGCCGACGGCGCATCCGCAGCTGGGCGACGGCGATGAAGCCCCACACCACCAGGACGGCGGCGCCGACCATGTTCAGCAGCCACTGGAAGACCGTGGTCGGCCACAGGAAGCTGAGCAGCACCGCGAGGAAGCCGAACGCCGAGCACATCAGCACCGCGCGACGCGGCACCCCGCCGCTGACCTTGCCCAGCACGGCCGGGCCCTGCCCGCGGGAGATCAGCGAGTACGCCATCCGCGAGGAGCCGTAAAGGTTGGCGTTCACCGCGGACAGCAGCGCCACCAGGATGACCACGTTCATGATCTGGCCGGCCGCCGGGATCTTCAGGTAGTCCAGGACCGCCACGTACGGACCGGACTTGGCGATCGACGGGGCGCTCCACGGGATGACGGTGACGATGACCGCCATCGAACCGACGTAGAACAGGGCGATCCGCCACATCGCGGTGCGCACCGCGCGGGCCACCCCGCGCACCGGGTCCTTGGACTCGGCGGCCGCGATGGTCACCGTCTCCAGACCGCCGTACGCGAACACCGACGCCAGCAGACCGACCATCAGGCCGTCCACGCCCTTGGGCAGGAAGCCGCCGTCACCGGTGAGGTGCGAGGCGCCGGGCGCCTGGGTGCCGGGCAGTACGCCGAGGATCGCCAGCACGCCCAGGACCAGGAAGATGCCGATCGCGGCGACCTTCAGGGCGGCGAACCAGAACTCGAACTCACCGAAGTTGGAGACCGCGGCCAGGTTCGTCCCGGTGAAGATCACCATGAACAGCAGGACCCACATCCACGGTTCGGTGGACGGGAACCACTGGTGCATCACGTCCGCGGCGCCCAGCGCCTCGGCGGCCACCGCCACGCACAGCAGCGCGGTGAACATCCAGCCCACGGTGAAGCCGGCCCAGGAGCCGATCGACCGCTCGGCGTGCACGGAGAAGGAGCCGGAGGCCGGGTTGGCCGCGGCCATCTCGCCGAGCATCCGCATGACCAGCATGACCAGGGCGCCGGAGACGGCGTAGGCCAGCACGATCGAGGGGCCGGCCGCCGCGATGCCCTCACGCGAGCCGACGAAGAGGCCGGCGCCGATCACCCCGCCCAGGGCGATCATCGAGAGGTGGCGCTGCTTGAGGCCGTTGGACAGCGAGGGGCCGCCGTCGGCGCCCGCCGCCAGGTCGGTCTGCTCGCGCGCGGGTGCGGCGGACGAGGGTGTCCGATTCATGTCGTACCTGTCCCAGTAGATGAGAGCGGAGCAAGAGCGTTACTGCGTTCTCCCGGTGCCGCGACCGGCGCGACGTGCTGCCGGGCCCCGGGCGGGCCCCTGCCGGGGCAGGCGGTCGCGCAGGGGCCGCCGACGGCGGGGCTCCGGGGTCCTCGGCAAAGCTGGCTCAGTTTGGGTGCCGGTGTCCGCTCAGGGCAACAGTCGTGCAGCGAATGTTCGGTATTCAGACGTGATCGTCACCGTGCGTGCCTGAATCAGCGTCGATTGCGACGCCCGGTGAAACCGGACCGGCGGCTTCACGGGTCCGCCGGCGCCGCACCGCAGTTCCCGCCCGCCGGCCACCAGCAGCACCGCCGCGGTCGCCCCGGCCGACCACAGCAGCTGCGGCCGGGCCGTGTCATCGGTCAGCATCAGCACCACGACCCCGCCCATGGCCAGCAGCGCCACCCACGTCAGATACGGGAACGCCCACATCCGCAGGGTCAGCTTCTGCGGTGCCTCGCGCTCGATCCGACGGCGCAGCCGCAGCTGGGAGACGGCGATCAGCCCCCACACGAACAGCAGCACCGCACCGACCGCGTTGAGCAGATAGAGGAAGATCGAATCCGGCCACTCCAGATTCAGCAGCACCGACACGAACCCGAACGCCACCGACGCCAGCACGGCCCGGCGCGGCACCATGCCGCCCGACACCGCCAGCAGCCAGCGCGGCGCCTCGCCCCGCTCGGCCAGCGAGAACACCATCCGCGACGAGCCGTAGAGGTTGGCGTTCAGCGCCGACAGCAGCGCCACGAACACCACCACGTTCATGATCTGCCCGGCGCCCGGCACCCCGATGTGGTCCAGCACCGCCACGTACGGGCTCTGACCCGGCCGCATCGACGACCACGGCAGCAGCGCCACGATCACCAGCATCGAACCCACGTAGAAGAACAGGATCCGCCACACCGCGCTGCGCACCGCCCGGCCCACCGCCCGCGCCGGGTCGTCCGACTCGGCCGCGGCGATGGTGACGACCTCCAGCCCGCCGAAGGCGAACACCACGGCCAGCACCCCGGAGACCACCCCGGCCCAGCCGTGCGGCAGGAACCCGCCCTGCCCGGTGAGGTTCGACGTCCCCACCGGTGCGGTCCCGGGCAGCACCCCGAAGACCGCGAGCAGGCCCAAGCCCAGGAACAGCACGATCGCGAAGACCTTCAGGGCCGCGAACCAGAACTCGAACTCACCGAAGTTCTTCACCGCGGCGAGGTTGGCCGCGGTGAAGACGACCATGAAGAGCAGCACCCAGCCCCACTGCGGCACCGCCGGCAGCCAGCCGTGCGCGATCTGCGCCGCACCGGTCGCCTCCACGGCGAGC
This sequence comes from Streptomyces endophytica, assembly GCF_026153355.1. Taxonomy (GTDB): domain Bacteria; phylum Actinomycetota; class Actinomycetes; order Streptomycetales; family Streptomycetaceae; genus Streptomyces; species Streptomyces endophytica. The sequence continues at coordinate 3,348,396 of NZ_CP110636.1, forward strand.
ACCACCACCAGCAGGAACCAGTACAGCCAGCCCACGCTGAACCCGGCCCAACGCCCCAGCGCCCGCTCCGCGTGCACCGAGAACGCCCCCGACGCCGGCATCGCCGCCGACATCTCGCCGAGCATCCGCATGATCAGCATCGCCAGCGCGCCCGCGACCAGGTACGACAGCACGATCCCCGGCCCGGCCACCGCGATCCCCGCACCGGACCCCACGAACAGGCCCGCGCCGATCACCCCGCCCAGCCCCAGCATCGTCAGATGGCGCTGCTTGAGCCCGCCGGACAGGGGCTCCTTCTCGCCGGCGCCCGCGCCGGACGCGGTCGGCCCGGCGGTGGTCGGTGTCTCGTGCATGGGTGCGTAACTCTCACAGGGGCGAAGGCGGCCGGGCACACGCTCCGGGCCGCCGGCGGGTTTGGGGGAACTCCACAGGTCACCGCGGGTCCGCACCAGTGTCGCCGCACCGCGCGCGCTACCACAAAACCGGCGCCCGGAAGCCGTCCGTTCCGTGATGAGCATCACGTGACCTGCAAAGACGCCGCGCGCCCCAACTGAGGCGGGCATTCTGGCGGTTGTTCGGAAGTCTCCAAGCGGGCCCCCGCGGCTTTGTCGCCGCCACACGATGATCGCCGGCGGCCCGCTGGACTAACGTCACAGCGTTCCCACCCGTCCTGGATCCCTCTCACACCCGCGGAGTCCCGATGAGCACCGCCGCCCTCACCCGCCCCGGCACGGTCCTGGCCGACCTGCTGCCGGCCGCCACCGCCTCCCGCGCCCGCGTCCGCGACGCGGCCCTGGTCGCCGGCGGCGCCGTGCTCACCGGCCTCGCGGCCCAGATCGCCCTCCCGGTCCCCGGCTCCCCGGTCCCGGTCACCGGCCAGACCTTCGCCGCCCTCCTGGTCGGCACCGCGCTCGGCGCCCGCCGCGGTCTGCTCTCCCTGGCCCTGTACGCCCTGGCGGGCATGGCCGGCATGCCCTGGTTCGCCGACGGCACCTCCGGCTTCGCCAGCCCCACCTTCGGCTACATCGTCGGCATGCTGCTCGCCTCCGGCCTGGTCGGCGCGCTGGCCCGGCGCGGCGGGGACCGCGGGGCGCTGCGCACCGCCGCCACGATGGCCGCCGGCACCGCCGTGATCTACGCCCTCGGCGTGCCCTACCTCGCGCTGAGCACCGGCATGTCGCTCGGCAAGGCCGTCGCCGTCGGCCTGGTCCCCTTCCTGTTCGGTGACGCCCTCAAGGCCGCGCTGGCCATGGGCGCGCTGCCGACCGCGTGGAAGCTCGCCGGCCGCCGCGACTGACCGCCGGCCGGACGACGACGCAGGGCGGGGCCCGCACCGATCCCGGTGCGGGCCCCGCCCTCGCCTGTTTCCGCCGTTACGCGCGGTCGGCGGCCTCGACCGTCTCGGCGGCATCGCCGGGCACCACCGCCGGCTTCTCCCGCCCCCGCCGTCGCTCCAGCACCAGCCCGACCGCCAGCACCACCACGGCCGCGACCACCGACAGCACCATCTGCTCCCGGCCGTCCGGGTCGTAGAACATGTAGCCCACGACGAACACGATCAGCGCGATCGTCGCGTACGTCAGCCAGGGGTACAGCCACATCCGCACGGTCAGCCGTTCCGGCGTCTCGCGCTCCAGGGTCCGGCGCATCCGCAGCTGCGAGAAGCAGATGACCAGCCACACGAACAGCGCCACCGCGCCGGACGAGTTCAGCAGGAACTGGAAGACGGTGTCCTTCGACGTGTAGCTGAAGATCGTCGCGATGAAGCCGAACGCGACCGACGCCCAGATCGCCACCGCCGGCACCCCGCCCTTGTTCACGGAGGCGAACGACTTCGGCGCATCGCCGCGCTGCCCCAGCGAGAACGCCATCCGGGAGGCCGTGTACAGCCCGGAGTTCAGACAGGACAGCACCGCGGTCAGCACCACGACGTCCATCACGGTGCCCGCGTACGGGATGTCCAGCGACTTCAGCACCGCCACGTACGGGCTCTTGAGCACCGCCGGGTCGTTCCACGGCAGCAGCGTCACGATCACCGCGATCGAGCCCAGGTAGAACAGCGCGATCCGCCAGATCACGCTGTTGACGGCCTTGCGGACGGCCTGCACCGGGTTGGGCGACTCGCCCGCCGCCAGCGTGACGATCTCGCTGCCCATGAAGGAGAAGACCACCAGCAGCATGCCGGAGAGGATCGCGCCCGGCCCGTGCGGCAGGAACCCGCCGTGCCCGGTCAGGTTCGTCATCCCCACCGCGCCGTCCCCGGCGGCAGCCCGAAGATCGCCAGCGCGCCGACCACGATGAACACCACGATCGCCACGACCTTGATCCCGGCGAACCAGAACTCGAACTCGCCGAACGAGCCCACCGAGATCAGGTTGGTGCCGGTCAGCACGATCATCACCAGCAGCGCCCAGGCCCACTGCGGGACGGCCGGTATCCAGCCGGTGAGGATCGCGCCGGCCGCGGTCGCCTCGACGGCCAGCACCACCGACCAGAAGAACCAGTACAGCCAGCCGATCGTGAACCCGGCCCAGCGGCCCAGCGCCCGGTCCGCGTACGCCGAGAACGACCCGGACGTCGGCGAGGCCGCGGCCATCTCGCCCAGCATCCGCATCACCAGCACGACCAGCAGCCCGGTCAGCGCGTAGGAGAGCAGGATGCCCGGCCCGGCGGCCGCGATACCGGCGCCCGAGCCGACGAACAGCCCGGCTCCGATCACCCCGCCGATGGCGATCATCGACAGATGGCGGTTCTTCAGACCGGCCTGCAGCCCGTCCGGCGGGTGCGCGCCCATGGGCACCGTCCTTCGTGGTTGGTGGAGGGAACCCTCGCATTAGATCTTCGTTCACCCGATGATTGGAAGGTCCAATCCGGGATTGTTGTCCGAAACACTGGGCAGTTGCGCCTTGAGCATGCGTACGGAAGGCGGGCGCGGTTCCACGCGCGATTCCGGGGGCACGACCACCGGCGGACCCGGCGGCGCCTGCCCCGGGCGGCGCGTGTCACACTCGTCGCATGCGCGTGTACCTCGGCTCCGACCATGCCGGCTTCGAACTCAAGAACCACCTCGTCGAGTGGCTCAAGGCCAACGGCCACGAGCCCGTCGACTGCGGTCCTCACATCTACGACGCCCAGGACGACTACCCGCCGTTCTGCCTCCGCGCCGCGGAGAAGACCGCCGCCGACCCGGACAGCCTCGGCATCGTGATCGGCGGCTCCGGCAACGGCGAGCAGATCGCCGCCAACAAGGTCAAGGGCGTACGGGCCGCGCTGGCCTGGAGCGAGGAGACCGCCAAGCTCGGCCGCGAGCACAACAACGCCAACGTCATCTCCGTCGGCGGCCGGATGCACACCCAGGACGAGGCGACCAGGTTCATCGAGGTCTTCCTCGACACCCCGTACTCCGGCGAGGAACGGCACACCCGCCGCATCGAGATGCTCTCCGCGTACGAGACCACCGGCGACCTCCCGGCCATCCCCGCACACCACCCGCAGGGCTGACCCCCCCGTTCGTCGCCGCCGCCCGCCCGCCCCGCCGCCCCGGGGCCGGCGGGCGCGCCCACCGGAGGACACCGCGTGCCCGAGGGCCACACCATCCACCGCCTCGCCGCGGACTACGCCGAGCGGTTCCTCGGGCAGCAGGTCCGGGCGACCAGCCCCCAGGGCAAGTTCTCCGACGGCGCGGCCCTCGTCGACCACCAGGTGCTCGACACCACCGAGGCGCACGGCAAACACCTCTTCCTCGGCTTCGGTGCGGACCGCTGGATCCACATCCACCTCGGCCTCTTCGGGAAGGTGGGCTTCGGCACCGCGCCGTCCCCCAAGGACCTCCGACAAGCTCCGGTCCAGGGGGGACCCCCATCGCCGCCCACCGACACCGTCCGGCTGCGGCTGGCGAACCCGGACGCCTACGCCGACCTGCGCGGCCCCACCACCTGCGCACTGATCACCGATGCCGAGAAGCAGGCCATACACGACCGGCTCGGCCCCGACCCGCTGCGCCCCGCCGACGACGGCGGCCGCGCCTGGCAGCGGATCTCCCGCAGCCGGACGACGATCGCGGCGCTGCTCCTCGACCAGAAGATCATCGCCGGGGTCGGCAACGTCTACCGCGCGGAGGTCCTCTTCCGCCACGGCATCGACCCGTACCGCGCCGGCCGCGACCTCACCCGCCCCCAATGGGACGCCATCTGGTCGGACCTGGTCGCCCTCATGCGCGAAGGCGTCCGCCACAACCGCATCGACACCGTCCGCCCCGAGCACACCCCCGAGGCCATGGGCCGCCCGCCCCGCGTCGACGACCACGGCGGCGAGGTCTACGTCTACCGCCGCGACCGGCAGGGCTGCCACATCTGCGGCACCGAGATCCGCACCGCCGGCCTCGCCGCCCGCAACCTCTTCTGGTGCCCGGGCTGCCAAGGGGCCGGCGGCGCCGCGTAATACCCGCGATCGCACCACCCCACACCCCCTCCGACCACGGCTCATCGGACGGTCCCCGGCCGCGCGACCGCATTTCGAACGGGGTTTCCCCGCAATTGGCCGGCGCGACGTCCGGCGAATCGACGCGCCGCCGAACGGGTGGATAAGGTCCCAGAGCGATGACGAGTGGCCCGGGAACCGAAACCCTGACGGCCCGGGTGCACAAAGGTCTGCACCGGGCCCGCGTCGGCGTGCGCAAGGCCGGGGTCGACTACTTCCGCGGCGAGGGCTCCGACCACTTCGCGCTGGCCGCCCTGCTGTTCGCCATCCCCGCCATCGCCGCCGGCACCCTCTGGCGCCCCGAATGGATCGCCCCGACCGCCCTGGTCCTCCCGGTCATCGCCGGCGGCCTGCTCCTCCGCCCGGCCAACCTCCTCGTCCTCTACGGCGCCTCCGCCGCCGCCCTCGTCGTCGAGGCCGCGCTCTTCGGCCCGTACGAGGAAGGCCCCGACCGGATCACCCCGGGCACCGTCCTGGTCGTCGCCGCCGTCGGACTCTTCGGCCTGCTCATCGCCCAGTTCCGCAGCCGCGTCGGCGTGCCCTGGCGGCGCGGCGGCACCATGCTCTTCGACCTGCGCGAACGCATCCGGGTCCAGAGCAAGCTGCCCCGGCTCCCCAAGGGCTGGCACCACGAGATGGCGCTGCGCCCGGCCGGCGGCCAGTCCTTCTCCGGCGACTTCGTCGTCGCCTCCCGCACGCACGGCGGCAACATCCTCGAAGTCGTCCTCACCGACGTCTCCGGCAAGGGGATGGACGCCGCCTCCCGCGCCCTGCTGCTCTCCGGCGCCTTCGGCGGCCTGCTCGGCTCCCTCCCGCCGCACGGCTTCCTCCCGGCGGCCAACGGATACCTCCTCCGCCAGGACTGGGACGAGGGCTTCGCCACCTCCATCCACCTCGTCCTCGACCTGGAATCCGGCGACTACGAACTCCTCTCCGCGGGCCATCTGCCGGCCCTCCAGCTCAGCGCCGGCAGCGGCCGCTGGGAGGAGAAGGCGGGGGACGGGCCGCTGCTCGGCGTCTACGACGGCGCCCAGTTCGACCCGGTCAAGGGCACCCTGCGGCCCGGCGACGTCCTGATGCTCTTCACCGACGGCCTGGTCGAGGCCGCCGACCGCGACATCGCCGAGGGCATCGACCGCCTCACCGGCGAGGCGGACCGCTACGTCGCCAGCGGCTTCGCCGGCGCCGCCTGGCACCTCATCGAGGCCGTCGCCAAGGACGTCAACGACGACCGCGCCCTGCTCCTGATCTGCCGCGACGCCTGACGCCCACGACGGCCGCCCGGGGGCTCCCCGGTGGGGTTTCCCCCCGTCCGGCCCGGCGGCCCTCCCCATGGCCCGCCCCGCCCCCGGCTCCCTACCGTGAATCCGACGCCGCCGGCCGCCACGACGGCCCGGGCCGAGCACCCACCGGACACCACGGAGCGCCCCGCCATGCCCCCGACCGCACCCCCACCCACCGCCGCGCCCACCGCCGCACCCGCCGTCGAACTGCGCGGCGTACGGCGCCGGTACGGCCGCGGCCCGGCCGCCGTGCACGCCCTGCGCGGTATCGACCTGACGCTGCCGCGCGGCTCGTTCACCGCCGTCACGGGCCCCTCGGGATCCGGCAAAACGACCCTCCTGCAGTGCGCGGCCGGCCTGGACCGCCCCACCTCCGGGTCCATACGGGTCGCCGGCACCGAAATCAGCCGAATGAGTGAGCGCCGCCTCACCGCCCTGCGCCGCAGCCGGCTGGGCTTCGTCTTCCAGGCGTGCAACCTGCTGCCGGCCCTCACCGTCGAGGACAACGTCCTGCTGCCGATGCGCCTGGCCGGACAGCGCCCGGACCGCCGCCGGGCGGCCGACGTCCTCGCCCGGGTCGGCCTGGCCGACCACGCCCACCGCCGCCCCGGCCGGCTCTCCGGTGGTCAACAGCAGCGCGTCGCGCTCGCCCGCGCCCTGGTCACCGGGCCCGACGTGCTCTTCGCCGACGAGCCCACCGGCGCCCTGGACACCGCCACCGCCGCCGAGGTGCTCGGCCTGCTCCGACACGCCGTCGACACCCTCGGCACCACGGTCGTCATGGTCACCCACGACCCGGTGGCCGCCGCCCGCGCCGACCAGATCCTCGTCCTCACCGGGGGCACGCTCACCGAGCGCCTGCTCCCCGGGACGCCTCAGGCGGGGGACTGAGGCTGCTGCTGCCGGGGCACCGCGGGCGCCGGCTCGCCGGCCGGCTTGCGGAACGCCCAGTCCATGGTCGGCTCCATCGCGAACCGGAAGACCCTGCGGACCGGCGGCGTGCACAGCGCCGTCACGATGCCGCCCGCGAGCAGCGTGACCGCGATCTCGCCGAGCGGCGAGTGCAGCCAGGCGTAGTCGTCGAACCAGCCCCAGAACCGCGAGCCCTTCGCCAGGAAGCCGTGCAGCAGATAGCCGTACAGCGTCCCGGCGCCCAGCACCGTGAACCAGGTCCGCCGCGTCGGCACCCAGGAGAAGAAGCAGGCCACGAGCACCATCGAGCACCCGAAGAGCGCCAGCGTCATCACGATGCCGACCCACCAGGTGGTGCCCAGCTCCTGGGCGCTGTCGCGGTGGTAGAACCACGCCGAGCTCATCCGCGGCGCCGCCCAGTAGGCCATCACCAGCGCCGCCGCGAAGATCGGCACGGACGCGATCCGGACCGCCCGCCGCTGGACGAGCCGGAAGTGCTCCGGCCGCAGCGACAGCCCCAGCACGAAGAACGGCAGGAACTGCAGTACCCGCTGGAGGTCCAGGTCGTCACCGATGTCCGGCGAGATCGACGCGAGGACGGCGATGACCACCGCGAGCGGAATCGGCCAGCGCACGACCTTCCACAGCGGCGTGGTCAGCCGCCAGATGAACAGGGCGATCAGGAACCAGGTCAGGAACCAGGGGTCCAGCAGGCTGATCGAGTGCCCCGGATCGTCGTCCGCCCAGCGCTTGAAGAAGGCGTACGCGGTCTCGAAGAGCACGTAGGGGACGGCGACCCCGGTGACCAGGCGCTGCAGCCGGTCCCGGCGCATGTCGAAGCTGCGGGAGAAGTAGCCGGAGATGATGATGAACGCCGGCATGTGGAAGGTGTAGACGGTCATGTAGAGCGCCTCGGCGGCGCGGCTGCCGTCGGTCAGCGGCTCCCATGCGTGCCCCATCGCCACCAGCACGATGGCCAGGTACTTCGCGTTGTCGAAGAAGGGGTTCCGCCCCCCGCTCTTCGCCGGGGGCGCCGGTGCCCCCTCCGACTGCTCGGCGGACTCCGTACGGCCGGAGTTGTTTGTACCCGCCGCCTCCCGGGCAGGCGGGAGCACGCGTCGCGGTGTGGGGGCAGCGGGAAACATTCCAGGCACGATAGCGGCGCCCGGCGAATGCGTAAAACCGTCGCCACACCCTTCGCTATTTCATCCGGGGGTCCCGTCGATATGACCTGGATAAATGCTGCACGGGCGCGTGGTTGACGGGACGTCGCCGCGCACTCCTGCGCCCCTTTTGCGGCACTTGATACCTTCAAATCTGGTCATATCCCCTGAGAACGACGCCGAGGGAATGTCCACTTTCATGGCGTTGTGCGATGTCGTGCGTTCCCCCGTAGTGATGCTTTCCACTGCGCTCGTAAAACAGTGGCGGAGCTCACGGATAAACAATTGCCGGAGTGCTCGGCGAGTGCTCGGCGAGTGATCGCGAATGATCGCGGAATGCGCGCGAGGCGTTAATTACGGGGGAGGGGCGGCGGGGAGGAGGGGCGGGAGCCGTCGCCGGCCCGCGGTGGCCCGGCCCCGTGCCGCCGCACCGGCGGCCGGAATCGGGCAAAGCGTTGGCCGATGATTCGTCACCGGCCTGCAGTGGGCATGGAGTTGGTGGCACGATGGGTGCCGGGGGGTGTGCGCGGCATGCTCCCAGGCCGGTGAGGCGTTCCGACCAAGGGTGTGATCAGTGTGGCTCTGTCGCTGTCAGTTGTGCTGCTGTTGGGGATCATCCTGATCGTGCTGATCAGAGGAAAGTCGATCAAGGCGGGCCCGGCGCTCGTCGCCATACTGTTCGGCTTCTTCCTCGCCTCCACGGGCATGGCGCCGTCCATCAACAGGTTCCTCAACTCCCTGGCGGACACCATCAACCACATCACCTTCTAGGCGTCCGGACGCCCGGACCTCGTCCGGCTGACCGGCCGCCCGGACGTCCCTCCGCCCACCAGGCTCCTCACGGCTCACGACGTTCAGAGGTCCTGTTCGCCCCCGGTCCGCGCCACCGCCTCGCGTACGGCTTCCGCGCTGCGGCCCACCACCGCCGAACCGTCGTCCGCGGTGATGATCGGCCGCTGGATCAACCGGGGATGACCGGCCAGCGCCGCGATCCACCGCTCGCGCGTGGCCTCGGTGCGCTCCCACTCCCCGAGCCCCAGCTCCTTCGCCTCGGCCTCCTGGGTGCGGGTGATGTCCCACGGCTCCAGCCCCAGCCGGGCCAGGACCGCGCGCAGTTCCTCCGCGCTCGGCGGATCGTCGAGGTACCGGCGGACCGTGTACTGCGCGCCTTCGTCGTTCAGGATGTCGACCGCGGAACGGCACTTGGAACATGCGGGATTGAGCCAGATCTCCATCCGGCCACCTTAGGGAAGACGCCGCGCCGGGGGCGTAAAGGCCCGGCCGTTCCGGAATGCGGAAAGCGAAAGGCCCCGGCCGGAGGGGCCAGGGCCTTTCATCGAGAGCGGGCGACGGGAATCGAACCCGCGTAGCTAGTTTGGAAGACTAGGGCTCTACCATTGAGCTACGCCCGCAGGCGCCACAGGTCGTCGGACCGCGGCACGCAGTGCATCCTAGCGGGTCGCGGCGGTGTCCCGCACACCCCTTCCCGCGGACGGCGCCCGTGACCGCGTACGCCGGCGCGGGTGTTCCGCGCGCCGCGCGCCGGTGGTGCCCCTCGCCGCTGCCCGGGCCTCGCAATAACTGGCAGCCGTACCGCGTCCGGCCATGTACCCTACGTGTCGCACCGACGGGGTGTGGCGCAGCTTGGTAGCGCGTCCGCTTTGGGAGCGGAAGGTCGTCGGTTCGAATCCGGCCACCCCGACCAGCAGGACCCTTCTCCGGCAAGGGTCCGTCCGGTCTCCGGCGGGGCCCGCCCAGCGGAACCCGGCCGGCCGGTCGGTCCGCCTGAGTGCCAGGCGTGCAAGATCACGTTGTCGGCGTCATCCTCCTTGCGGTTACTATGCAAACTGCGTGCCCGTGTGTCTGTGTACCGGGCGGATCGGCAGGGCCCGGATCAGCCGGGTGCCGGCGGATCTCAAGCAGAACCCCAGAAGTCAGCCCCAAGGAGACCGAACCGTGAAGAGCGCCGTGGAGACCCTGAACCCGACTCGGGTTCGGCTCACTGTCGAGGTGCCCTTCGAGGAGCTCAAGCCCAGCCTCGACGCGGCGTACAAGAAGATCAACCAGCAGGTCACGGTGAAGGGCTTCCGCCAGGGCAAGATCCCGGCGCGCGTCATCGACCAGCGGTTCGGCCGCGGCGCGGTGCTGGAGGAGGCCGTCAACGACGCGCTCCCGAAGTTCTACACCGAAGCGGTCAACGAGGCCGAGCTGAACGTCCTCGGCCAGCCTGAGGTCGACATCACCGAGCTGAAGGACGGCGAGACGCTGAACTTCACCGCCGAGGTCGACATCCGCCCCACCCTGGAGATCCCGGACTACTCCGGCATCGAGGTCGAGGTCGACGCCGTCGAGGTGTCGGACGAGGACGTCGACAAGTCGGTCGAGCAGCTGCGTGAGCGCTTCGCGACCACCAGCCCGGTCGAGCGCGCCGCCCAGGACGGCGACGTGCTGACCGTGAACCTCGAGGCCAAGGTCGACGGCGAGGTCCTGGAGGACGGCGTCGCCGAGGGTGTCACGTACACCGTCGGCTCCGGCGAGCTGCTCGACGGCATCGACGACGCGGTCACGGGCCTGGAGGCCGGCGGCAGCGCCACCTTCACCTCCGAGCTCAAGGGCGGCTCCGCCCAGGGCAAGGAGGCCGAGGTCAAGGTCGAGGTCACCGAGGTCAAGGCCCGCGAACTCCCCGAGCTGGACGACGACTTCGCGCAGCTGGCCAGCGAGTTCGACACCCTTGAGGACCTCAAGGCGGACAGCCGCAAGCGCCTCGCGCAGATGAAGAAGTACGACCAGGCCACCCAGGCCCAGGAGAAGGTCCTGGACGAGCTGCTGAAGCTCGTCGAGGTGCCGATGCCGGAGAAGCTGCTCGCGGACGAGATCCAGACCCGCAAGCACAACCTGGAGCACCACCAGCTCGGCCAGATGGGTCTCGACCTCGCGAAGTACCTGGAGATCCAGGGCAAGACCGAGGAAGAGTTCGACGCCGAGACCAAGGAGCAGGCGGAGAAGGGCATCAAGACCCAGTTCATCCTGGACGAGCTGGTCAACAAGGAGAAGCTGAACGTCAGCCAGGAGGAGCTCACCGAGCACCTCATGCGCCGCGCCCAGTCCTCCGGCATGTCCCCCGACCAGTTCGCCCAGGCCGTCGTCGAGGGCGGCCAGGTGCCGATGCTCGTCGGTGAGGTCGCCCGCGGCAAGGCCCTCGCGGTCGTCGTCGAGGCCGCCACGGTCAAGGACACCAACGGCGAGGTCGTCGACCTCGACGACGAGGACGAGACGGCCGAGACCGTCGAGGCCGAGGGTGCCGAGGCCGAGGCCGCGGACGAGAAGCCCGAGGCGTAGGCCCCGGCCGCTCCGCGACCCGCGCAGAACGACTGATCAACGGGCCCGAACACGCACGTCCGCGTGTTCGGGCCCGTCCGTCGTACCGGTCGGTGAGCCTGCGCTCACAGCGAACAGTTGACAATGCGGGATGGCGTTGTCCGACCTGCGCGTTAGGGTCCGTAGATACGAGGGCAGGGGAGTCCCTGAAACCGCGCCGGGGCGACATACGGCGCCCGATCCCCGCGCCCCAGAAGACGACGCTGTGACGGCCCCGAGCCGTCCGACAACGAGCAGGTGGACACGTGACGATCCCGATGCCTTCCGCCGCCGCTGAGCCGACCTTCGGTGGCCTCGGCGACCAGGTCTACAACCGGCTGCTCGGCGAGCGGATCATCTTCCTCGGCCAGCCGGTCGACGACGACATCGCCAACAAGATCACCGCGCAGCTGCTTCTCCTCGCCGCGGACCCGGACAAGGACATCTTCCTCTACATCAACTCCCCGGGCGGCTCCATCTCGGCCGGCTTGGCGATCTACGACACCATGCAGTACATCAAGAACGACGTGGTGACGATCGCGATGGGCCTCGCCGCCTCCATGGGCCAGTTCCTGCTGAGCGCCGGCACCCCGGGCAAGCGCTTCGCGCTGCCGAACGCCGAGATCCTCATCCACCAGCCCTCCGCGGGTCTGGCCGGTTCCGCGTCCGACATCAAGATCCACGCCGAGCGGCTGCTGCACACCAAGAAGCGGATGGCGGAGCTGACGGCCTTCCACACCGGTCAGACGGTCGAGCGGATCACCCAGGACTCCGACCGCGACCGCTGGTTCTCCGCCGACGAGGCCAAGGAGTACGGCCTCATCGACGAGGTGATGACCTCCGCCGCCGGCGTTCCGGGCGGGGGCGGCACCGGGGCCTGAGCCCCGTACCACTCGCCCCTCAGCCACCCCAGCCCACTTGATCGCCACCAGGACGGTGAACACCACGATGAACAACTTCCCCGGCAGCGGCCTCTACCCGCGCCCCGAGTCAGAGTTCTCCGGCCCGCGCGCGGAGTCCCGCTACATCGTCCCGCGCTTCGTCGAGCGCACGTCCCAGGGCGTGCGCGAGTACGACCCGTACGCGAAGCTGTTCGAGGAGCGAGTGATCTTCCTCGGCGTGCAGATCGACGACGCCTCGGCCAACGACGTCATGGCGCAGCTGCTGTGCCTGGAGTCGATGGACCCGGACCGCGACATCTCGATCTACATCAACAGCCCCGGCGGCTCGTTCACGGCGCTCACGGCCATCTACGACACGATGCAGTTCGTGAAGCCGGACATCCAGACGGTCTGCATGGGCCAGGCGGCCTCCGCCGCGGCCGTGCTGCTCGCCGCCGGTACGCCCGGCAAGCGGATGGCGCTGCCGAACGCCCGCGTGCTGATCCACCAGCCGTACAGCGAGACCGGCCGCGGTCAGGTCTCCGACCTGGAGATCGCCGCCAACGAGATCCTGCGGATGCGCACCCAGCTGGAGGACCTGCTGGCCAAGCACTCCTCGACGCCCATCGAGAAGATCCGCGATGACATCGAGCGTGACAAGATTCTGACCGCCGAGGAGTCGCTGGCGTACGGTCTGGTCGACCAGATCGTCTCGACGCGCAAGTCGTCCGTCTCGATCGGCTAGCGCTTCTGCGCACAACGCGCCGGAGCGTTGCCTCCTTGGACCGGTTCGGGATCGAGTGAACCGAGTCGGTCCAAGGGGGGCCCGTACGGGGGGCCCGGCAAGGTACCGTCGATAGGCAAGCACCCGGGTCCGTTGGAGCAATGCGGATCCCAGGCGAAGGGGAAGCACCTCGTGGCACGCATCGGTGACGGCGGCGACCTGCTCAAGTGCTCATTCTGCGGAAAGAGCCAGAAGCAGGTGAAGAAGCTCATCGCGGGACCTGGTGTGTACATCTGCGACGAGTGCATCGACCTCTGCAACGAGATCATCGAGGAGGAGCTCGCCGAGACCTCCGAGGTGCGGTGGGAGGAGCTCCCCAAGCCCCGGGAGATCTACGAGTTCCTGAACGGCTACGTCGTCGGCCAGGAGCCCGCCAAGAAGGCGCTGTCGGTCGCCGTCTACAACCACTACAAGCGGGTCCAGGCGGGCGAGAACGGCCCCGGCCGCGGGGACGACGGCATCGAGCTCGCCAAGTCCAACATCCTGCTGCTCGGCCCCACCGGCTCCGGCAAGACCCTGCTCGCGCAGACCCTCGCCCGGATGCTGAACGTCCCCTTCGCGTTCGCCGACGCCACCGCGCTGACGGAGGCCGGGTACGTCGGCGAGGACGTCGAGAACATCCTCCTGAAGCTGATCCAGGCCGCGGACTTCGACATCAAGAAGGCCGAGACCGGCATCATCTACATCGACGAGATCGACAAGGTCGCCCGGAAGAGCGAAAACCCGTCGATCACCCGTGACGTCTCCGGCGAGGGCGTCCAGCAGGCCCTGCTGAAGATCCTGGAGGGCACCACCGCCTCGGTCCCGCCCCAGGGCGGCCGCAAGCACCCGCACCAGGAATTCATCCAGATCGACACGACGAACGTGCTGTTCATCGTGGGCGGTGCCTTCGCCGGCCTGGAGAAGATCATCGAGGCCCGGTCCGGCGCCAAGGGCATTGGCTTCGGCGCGACGATCCGCTCCAAGCGGGAGATCGAGTCCAAGGACCAGCTCCAGGACGTCATGCCGGAGGACCTGGTCAAGTTCGGCATGATCCCCGAGTTCATCGGCCGGCTCCCGGTCCTCACCTCGGTCCACAACCTCGACCGCGAGGCGCTCCTGCAGATCCTCGTCGAGCCGCGCAACGCGCTCGTCAAGCAGTACAAGCGCCTCTTCGAACTCGACGGTGTGGAGCTCGACTTCGACCGCCCGGCCCTGGAGGCCATCGCCGACCAGGCCATCCTCCGCGGCACCGGCGCCCGTGGCCTGCGCGCCATCATGGAGGAGGTCCTCCAGGCGGTGATGTACGAAATCCCGTCCCGCAAGGACGTCGCCCGCGTCGTCATCACCGAGGACGTCGTCCACTCCAACGTGAACCCCACCCTGGTCCCCCGCACCCGCGGCGACTCGGGCGAACCCCAAGAGAAGAGCGCGTAGCCCGCGCCCGCCAGACGCACGAGAGCCGCCCGGCAGCTTGCTCGCTGCCGGGCGGCTCTGTGTCTGTTAGATGTGGCCCGAGGGACCCGCGGTACCGAGTTCGCAGGCCCTCTGGGAAATCACCCACTTGATCCCGAGTGACGTCAGGGAAGCTGCACAGAAGGGGATGTTGTTGTTCCGTACGATGAAGCCGCCCTCCCCCGTCATCTTGCATGCGGCGCGGACCTTCGGCCCCACCTTGTACCCGCCTTCGGCAATGAATGACGTGCACTGCTTCGTCGTGGCCTGAGCCGATCCGGTCGCCACGAGCGGAAGTGTCGCTGCCGTCAGCAGTACCCCTGTGGCCGCGGCCAGGCGGCGCGTTGTCTTGAGCATGAAGTCCCCCTTTGTTGATCTTCGAGTCGCCATGAACATATCAGCCCACAGGTCCGATCTCGGGTTACAAGGGGGTTTTCGTCACTGATTGGCCAGATTGCACGGTTATATCGCCCGGCATAAGGAAGAGCGTTCTACGAGGGGTCACCCCCGTCGAACGCTGTGAACGAGGCGGCGCCGAACGCACCGCTACTTCTCCTTGCGGACCTCGTTGCGTACCTTGGCCGCCTTCTCCGACAGCTGCTCGGCGGTGAGGGCCTCAGAGGTCGGGACGCCGCCGGACGCCGACGGGGGCGAGGCCTGGGACTGCACGATGCCGAGCGCACTGCTGTCGCCCCAGACGCACATGGATACCTTCTGCGACGCGGTGACGCCCCCCATCGAGACTGTGGCCTTCTGCACCTTGCACTTCATCACCGCGCCGTCGAAATCGCTGGGTGAGTACTCGGTCTCGGGCGTAACGGTTTCGATCTTGGCGTTGCCTGCCGACTTCTTCTGGTTCTCATCGAGCTTGGCGTACAGCTGGTCCACTGCGGTCTCCGGGTCGTTCACCTTCCCGTAGATGCCCGCCACTCCGAGGAGGAGCTTGCTGTCGTTGGTGTAGGCGCCCTGCACGAACTTGCCGTCCACGATGCCCATGGCTCGGAGTTCCTTGTCGTTGGAGAAGTCCTCCGGCGTCTTCCCGGCAGCGTTACCAGGAGCCTTGCTGTACTCGTTGTTCAGCAGCTTCTCCGGCAGCGAGATCGTGTACGGCTTCACGTCCCCGCCCGAGCCGAAGACGAAGTACGCGCCGACGCCGATGGCGGCGACGACGGCGACCGCGCCGATGATGAGGCCGATCTTCTTGCCGTTGCCGCCGGACTCCTCGGGGCCCTGGGGGATGACGCCGTAGGGGGTCTGCTGGCCGCCGTACGGGGCCTGCTGGCCGTACGCGGGCTGGGCGGGCTGCTGGGGGTAGCCGTAGCCCTGCTGCGGGGCCTGCTGCGGGTAGCCGTAGCCCTGCTGCCCGGGCACCTGGCCGCCTTGCTGCGGGTAGCCGTAACCGGGCTGGGGGGCCGGCGGCTGCTGCGGCTGGCCGTACGGACCGGGCTGCTGGGGCTGCTGGCCGTACGGGCCGGGAGGCGGCTGGTTGAAGCTCATGGAGCGGTTCCCCTCGTGACAACTGAGAACAGTTGAAGTTCTGCGATGTTGATGCGTTGCCGACATCCTGTACGACGGCGCCGACAGTCGTTGCCCCGGGGGCGAAACCGATTCGAAGCTGGTACACGGGCGCCCGTACACTGTCCGTCGTGACCGAGAACACTCAGCAGAGCACGCCCAGCGCCCCCGAACTGCCGACTCAGTACACGCCGGCCGATGTAGAGGGGCCGCTGTACGAGCGCTGGGTAGAGCGGGGCTACTTCGAGGCGGACGAGAAGAGCGACAAGCCGCCGTACACGATCGTGATCCCCCCCGAACGTCACCGGCTCCCTGCACCTGGGCCACGCCTTCGAGCACACCCTCATCGACGCCCTCACCCGCCGCAAGCGGATGCAGGGCTACGAGACGCTGTGGCAGCCGGGCATGGACCACGCCGGCATCGCCACCCAGAACGTCGTCGAGCGCGAGCTCGCCAAGGAGGGCGTCTCGCGGCACGACCTGGGCCGGGAGGCGTTCGTCGAGCGCGTCTGGCAGTGGAAGGACGAGTCCGGCGGCCAGATCTCGGGCCAGATGCGGCGCCTGGGCGACGGCGTCGCCTGGTCGCGTGAGCGGTTCACGATGGACGAGGGCCTGTCCAAGGCCGTCCAGACGATCTTCAAGCGGCTCTACGACGACGAGCTGATCTACCGCGCCGAGCGCATCATCAACTGGTGCCCGCGCTGCCTGACCGCCATCTCGGACATCGAGGTGGAGTACCAGGACGACGACGGCGAGCTCGTCTCCATCCGCTACGGCGAGGGCGACACGTCGATCGTCGTCGCGACGACGCGGGCCGAGACGATGCTCGGTGACACCGCGGTCGCCGTCCACCCCGACGACGAGCGGTACGCCCATCTCGTCGGCACCGAGATCGAGTTGCCGCTGACCGGCCGCCGGATCCCGGTCGTCGCGGACGAGCACGTCGACCCCGAGTTCGGCACCGGCGCCGTCAAGGTCACCCCGGCCCACGACCCGAACGACTTCGAGATCGGCCGGCGGCACGACCTCGCCAGCCTGGCCGTCCTCGACGAGCGCGGCGTCATCACGGCACACGGCCCGTTCCAGGGCCTGGACCGCTTCGAGGCCCGTTCCGCGATCGTCGGGGCGCTGCGCGCCGAGGGCCGGATCGTCGCCGAGAAGCGCCCGTACACCCACTCCGTCGGGCACTGCTCGCGCTGCAAGACGACCATCGAGCCGCGGCTGTCGATGCAGTGGTGGGTCAAGGTCGGCCCGCTGGCCAAGGCCGCGGGCGACGCGGTCCGGGACGGCAAGGTCGCGATCCACCCCAAGGAGATGGAGTCGCGGTACTTCGGCTGGGTGGACAACCTCCACGACTGGTGCATTTCCCGGCAGTTGTGGTGGGGTCACCGCATTCCGGTCTGGTACGGGCCGAACGGCGAGGTCGTCTGCGTCGGACCGGACGAGCAGCCGCCGAGCGGTGCGGGCTGGCACCAGGACACCGACGTCCTGGACACCTGGTTCTCGTCGGGCCTGTGGCCGTTCTCCACGCTCGGCTGGCCCGAACAGACCCCGAGCGTCGAGAAGTTCTACCCGAACTCCGTCCTGGTCACCGGCTACGACATCCTGTTCTTCTGGGTCGCCCGGATGATGATGTTCGGCCTGTACGCGATGGACGGCACCCCGCCGTTCCACACCATCGCGCTGCACGGCATGGTCCGTGACCAGTTCGGCAAGAAGATGTCCAAGTCCTTCGGGAACGCGGTCAATCCGCTGGACTGGATGGACGCGTACGGGTCGGACGCCGTCCGCTTCACGCTCGCCCGTGGCGCCAACCCCGGCGTCGACGTGCCGATCGGCGAGGACTGGGTCCAGGGCTCCCGCAACTTCGCCAACAAGATCTGGAACGCCACCCGCTTCGCGCTCATGAACGGCGCGACCGTGGAGGGCGAACTCCCGCCCGCGGAGGCGCTGTCGGCGACCGACCGGTGGATCCTCTCCCGGCTGAACTCGGTCGTCGCCGAGGTCGACGCGTACTACGACGACTACCAGTTCGCGAAGCTGTCGGACACCCTCTTCCACTTCGCCTGGGACGAGGTCTTCGACTGGTACGTCGAGCTGTCCAAGACCACCTTCATGGCGGGCGGTCCGGCCGCCGACGCGTCGCGCCGGGTCCTGGGCGAGGTCCTGGACGTCACCCTGCGGCTGCTGCACCCGATCGTCCCGTTCGTCACCGAGACGCTGTGGACGACGCTGACCGGCGGCGAGTCCGTCGTCATCGCCGACTGGCCGAAGGACTCGGGCTTCCGCGACGCGGCCGCGGAGCAGGAGATCGGGACCGTTCAGCAGGTCGTCACCGAGGTCCGGCGGTTCCGCTCCGACCAGGGCCTCCAGCCGGGCCAGAAGGTTCCGGCGCGGCTTGACCTGTCGGGCACGGCGCTGGCGCCGCACGAGGCCGCGATGCGGGCGCTGCTGCGGCTGCAGCCGGCCGGTGACGGCTTCCACGCCACCGCCTCGCTGCCGGTCGCGGGCGCCACGGTCGCGCTGGACCTGTCCGGCGCCATCGACGTCGAGGCGGAGCGCAAGCGGCTGACGAAGGACCTGGCCGCCGCCGAGAAGGAGAAGGCGCAGGCCACCGCCAAGCTCGGCAACGAGGCGTTCCTCGCCAAGGCGCCCGAGAAGGTCGTGGACAAGATCCGCGGCCGGCTGGGTGCCGCGGAGGCCGACATCGAGCGGATCACCGCGCAGCTGGCGGCTCTGCCCCAGGCGTAGCACCGTTCCACGTCGCAGGCCCCTCGTCCGTAAGGGCGGGGGGCCTGCGACGTCCCCGCCCCGCCCCCGCTGCCCCCGTTCGCGGACCGGCCAGAGCAGGACGTACGCCGTGGAGACCGCCACGAAGCCCAGCCGGATCAGGCCGCGGGCCGAGTCGTCGGGGATCGCGAAGACGCTGCCGTAGAGGATCAGCAGCGCGAGCCAGCTCCACCAGGGGACCAGGCGGCGCTGCCCGATCACGTCCCACAGCAGGGTGCCGAGCAGCACCGACGCCGTGTAGTACGTGTAGACGCTGGGGTCGAGGACGATCCGGGCGTTGGCGCCGAGCAGGACCACGGCCGCCCAGCGGCCCCGCCAGACGGCGATCGAGCCCAGGGCCAGCCCGAGGGCGGCCTGTGCGGGCCGGTCCCAGCCGGGGGTCTCCGGGTCGCCGACGCCCAGCCAGCGCAGCGCGGACGCCGGATGGTTGGGGATGGCGAACTTGGCCGCGGCGAACGACTGCGGGTCGCCCAGGAAGAACGGCAGCCAGGCGACCGCCACCAGGCCCGCGCACCACAGGCCGGCCCGCAGCCACTTCTCCCTCGGCAGCGCGAGCAGCAGCGGGACGAAGGCCAGGGCGGTGGGCTTGGAATCCATCGCCAGGGCCAGGAAGGCGCCGGTGAGGGCGGCGTCCCCGCGGGTGACGGCGCGGACCGCGAGGGCGGTGAAGAACAGCGCGAGGACGTCGTCGAGGTGCCCGAAGCGGACCGCGACCTCGATCCACATGGGGATGAAGGCCAGCCCGGCGATCAGGACGCGCTGCCGCAGCCGCTGGTGGTTGGTGCCGGTGCCCAGGAAGTGGTGGGCGGCGCTGCGCCCGGCCAGGACCACGATGACCAGGCCGAGCAGCGACATCAGGGCCGCGGCGAGGAACTGGCCGGTGGCCTCGGGGAACGGGTTGAACAGCCCGGCGGTCAGGAAGCTGAGCGGGCCCATCTGGAGCTCGGGGTGGTGCGCGTAGAGGTTGAGGCCGCCGGTGCCGTCGCCCGCGGCGCCCTGGTAGATCAGCTCGCCGCCGGTGCGCAGGTAGTGCCAGGAGAACCCGCCGTGCGGCTCGACGACCGCGAACCACAGCACGGTCCAGGCGGTGAGCAGTACCAAATGCATCCGCTGACTGATTGCCGGCACGCCTGTTCAGCTCCTGCTTTCCCGTTCGCCGTCGTCCTGTGGTGCGTTCCCGGAGGACGTGCTGGCGCCTCCGGGGTGCGGGGGAGCCGCACAGCCCGCCGTGGAAGAGGGCGAAGGGGGGCAGAAAGTTGTCCCGGCCGGTCAGGTCCGGTCGATTCGGCCCGTTAAGACCGTTCTCATGGCGTTCTCATGAAGCCGAGGCACGGTGGACCGGAATGCCGGACTCCTGCCTGCCGGACCGCCGGACCGCCGGCCTGTCGGCAGGCAGGTGCCCGGCGGAATCCGCCCGTCCCGTCCCAGGAGCCGCGCCCCATGAACAAGCCACTGCGCCGGGTCTCGGTGTTCTGCCTCGCCCTGATACTCGCGCTGATGGGCTGGGCCACCTGGATCCAGGGCGCGAAGGCCAGCGACTACAAGGAGGACTCGCACAACCCGCGGGTGGCCATCGGCAAGTACGCGGCGCCGCTGGGCAACATCCTCGTCGGCGGCGAGCCGGTCACCGGTTCCGCCGCCACCTCTTCCACCCTCAAGTACAAGCGCACCTACAAGGACGGCCCGCTCTACGCCCCGGTGACCGGCTTCACCTCGCAGATCTTCGGCAGCAACCAGCTGGAGAGCCTCTACGGAGACCTCCTCGACGGCTCCGACAGCCGGCTGCAGAGCCCCGCCGACGCCCTGACCCGCACCCGGGCCAAGGGCGGCGACGTGTCCACCACCATCGACGCCGCGGTGCAGAAGGCCGGCTACCGGGCGCTGGACGGCAAGAAGGGCGCGGCCGTCGCCCTCGACCCGGCCACCGGGCGGATCCTCGGCATGGTCAGCACCCCGTCGTACGACCCGGGGAAGTTCGCCGGGTCCTCCACCGACGACCAGAAGGCGTGGCAGCGGATGTCCGGCGACGGTGACCACCCCGAGGTCAACCGGGCCCTGCGGCAGCCGCTGCCGCCCGGCTCCACCTTCAAGCTGGTGGTCGCCGCGGCCGCGCTGGAGAACGGCCGGTACTCCTCGGTCGACGAGCACACCGACAGCCCCGACCCGTACACCCTCCCGCACACCCGCACCACGCTGAAGAACGAGAACACCGCCGCACCCTGCAAGAACGCGACCATCCGCACCGCGCTCCGGTACTCCTGCAACACCGTGTTCGCGAAGATGGCCGTCGACCTGGGCAAGGACAAGGTCAAGGCGCAGGCCGAGAAGTTCGGCTTCAACGACGGCAAGGTGGACACCCCGGTGCGCGCCGCCAAGAGCGTCTATCCGGACGACATGGACGAGGCACAGACCGCGCTGTCCGGGATCGGCCAGTTCAACGACCAGGCGACCCCGCTCCAGATGGCGATGGTCACCTCCGCGATCGCCAACGGCGGCGAGCTGAAGACCCCGCAGCTGGTCGACCGGCTGACCGACGGCGGCGGCAACACCGTCCAGCAGAACGAGCCGGCGGCCTACCGGGACGGCCGGACCATGTCCGGTCGCACCGCCGCGCAGCTGCGGTCGGCGATGCAGACGGTGGTGGACCAGGGCACCGGCTCGAACGCGAAGATCGGCGGACTGACCGTCGGCGGCAAGACCGGCACCGCCCAGCACGGCGTCGACAACAGCGGTACGCCCTACGCCTGGTTCGTCTCGTACGCGGAGGACGGCAACGGCCACCAGGTGGCGGTGGCCGTGATGGTCGAGGACGGCCACGCCGCCCGCAACGAGGTCTCCGGCAACGGTCTGGCGGCCCCGGTGGCGCGGGCGATGATGAAGGCGGCACTGGGGTAGCGGGGGACTTCCCGGCGGGCCGGCGCGGCGCGCGGCGGGCGGGGGCGACGCAGCGCGGCGCTGTCACAGGTGCCTCGTAGACTTGTCGTCGTGAGCGAGCGCCCCCGAAACGACGACCCCGACCCGACCGACGCCTTCGACGAACTGGTCGAGGCGGAGACCGACAGAGACCCCGACCTGGCGGTGATCGAGGCCGGCAGCCGGACCCTGCGCGCCCAGGCGGGACCGCCGCAGGGGGACATCCCCGCCCGGCCGGCCGACCCCGAGGTCGACCGCGCGCTGCGGGCCGTCGAGGAGGAGCTGGCGGGCCGCTGGGGCGAGACCAAGCTCGACCCGTCGGTGCAGCGGATCGCGGCGCTGCTGGACGTCCTGGGCTCGCCCCAGCGGGCGTACCCGTCCATCCACATCACCGGCACGAACGGCAAGACCAGCACCGCCCGCATGATCGAGGCGCTGCTGGGCGCCTTCGACCTGCGCACCGGCCGGTACACCAGCCCGCACGTCCAGTCGATCACCGAGCGGATCAGCCTGGACGGCAGCCCCGTCTCGGCCGAGCGCTTCATCGAGACGTACCGCGACATCGCGCCCTACCTGGAGATGATCGACGCCCAGCAGGAGTACCGCCTGTCGTTCTTCGAGGTGCTGACGGCCATGGCCTTCGCCGCCTTCGCGGACGCCCCGGTGGACGTCGCGGTCGTCGAGGTCGGCATGGGCGGCACCTGGGACGCGACGAACGTGATCGACGGCGACGTCGCCGTGGTCACCCCCATCTCCCTCGACCACACCGACCGCCTCGGCGAGACGCCCGAGGAGATCGCCGGTGAGAAGTCCGGGATCATCAAGAAGGACGCCACGGTCGTGCTGGCCCAGCAGCCGGTGGACGCGGCGTCGGTGATGCTCAAGCGCGCGGTCGAGGTGGACGCCACGGTCGCCCGTGAGGGCATGGAGTTCGGGGTGCTCTCCCGCGAGGTCGCGGTCGGCGGGCAGATGCTGACGCTGCGCGGGCTCGGCGGCGAGTACCCGGAGATCTTCCTCCCGCTCTACGGCGCCCACCAGGCGCACAACGCCGCGGTGGCGCTCGCCGCGGTCGAGGCGTTCTTCGGCGTGGGCTCGGACCACGCCCGCACGCTCGACATCGACACCATCCGTTCCGCGTTCGCCGCGGTCGCCTCGCCGGGCCGGATGGAGGTCGTCCGCCGCAGCCCGACGGTGGTGCTGGACGCCGCCCACAACCCCGCGGGCGCCCGCGCCGCGGCCGAAGCGGTCACCGAGGCCTTCGGCTTCAGCCGGCTGATCGGCGTCGTCGGCACCAGCGACGACAAGGACGTCCGCGGCCTCCTGGAGGCGTTCGAGCCGATTTTCGCCGAGATCGTGGTGACGCGTAATTCCAGCCATCGTGCGATGGATCCGGACGAGCTCGCGGCCGTCGCGGTGGAAGTCTTCGGCGCCGAGCGGGTCCAGGTCGAACCGCGCCTCGACGACGCGCTGGAGGCGGCGATCACCCTCGCGGAGGAAGAGGGCGAGTTCTCCGGTGCGGGCGTGCTGGTGACGGGCTCCGTGATCACGGTCGGCGAGGCCCGACTGCTGCTGGGAAGGAACTGACCATGCGCACGCTCTGCGCGGGCACTCTGATAGGCGAATTCTTCGTGATCGGCTTCGCCGGCCTGGTCGCGATGCAGCTGACGGACATCCCGACGGCCACGATCTGGACCGTCAGCGGCATCGCGATGCTGCTCAGCCTCCTGCTGTGCGGCATGCTGACCCGGCCCGGCGGCGTCCAGCTCGGCTGGGCCCTCCAGATCGCCCTCATCGCCAGTGGCTTCGTCATCCCCACGATGTTCTTCCTCGGCGCGGTCTTCGCAGCCCTGTGGTGGGCCTCGGTCCACTTCGGCCGCAAGGTCGACGCCGCGAAGGCCGCCGCCTGATTCACCCCACGTACCTGGCTTTCCCGCCGCGGGGCTTGCCGTTGTGCGCTTTGCGGCGCCCCGTATGTACCCGTCTTTCCCGCCGCGGGTGTTGTTCGCCGTTGCGCCTGGCGGCGGGCGTGGTGTTTTCGGGTGCGGTGCCGGCCCTCCAGACTTCGTCCTCCGGTCCAGCCCCTCCCGTGAGTGGGAGTTTCTCAGCTGGTCGGGGGCGGGCCCTATCCGTTGCCTGCGGGCGCGTGGGCATTACGTGCACCCCCACCGGCCCCAACTTTCCCTCTCACGGGAGGGGACGGGCCGGAGGGGCCGGTTGTGTGGACGTAAAGCGTCAGCAGTCCACACAACCGGCCCCGGAGGTCCGTTACCGCACCCAACAACACCTGGCCCGCCGCAGGCGCCACGGCGAGACGCCCCGCGGCGGGACGGCGAGGTACGTGCGGGGCGCCGCAAAGCGCAACGGCGAGCAAGACCCGCGGCGGAACAGACAGGTACGTGGGAGGCAAAGCCAAGCGCAGCGCCCCGCGGCGGGAGAGACGGGTACGTGGGGGTAGCCTCAAGCGCATCGCAATCCGACCCCCAAGGAGCCGTACCGTGAGCCAGCGCACCCTCGTCCTTCTCAAGCCCGACGCCGTCAAGCGCGGCCTGGTCGGCGAGATCATCGGCCGGATCGAGCGGAAGGCCGGCTGGACGATCAGCGCGCTGGAACTGCGTACCCTCGACCGGGCCATCCTGGAGCAGCACTACGCCGAGCACGTCGGCCGGGACTTCTACGAGCCGCTGGTCGCGTTCATGGCGTCCGGCCCGGTCGTCTCGATGGTCGTCGAGGGGGAGCGGGTGATCGAGGGAGTGCGTGCGCTGGCCGGTCCGACTGACCCGATTGCCGCGCCGAGTGGGTCCATTCGTGGGGACTTCGGAACGATCACCCGGGAGAATCTGATCCATGCCTCGGATTCCGAAGAGTCCGCCGAGCGCGAGATCAAGATTTTCTTCCCCGGTATTTCCTGACGCTTCATCAGCTGTACACCCCTCGTGACCAGGGGCGACCGACAAATTCATCGGTCGCCCTTTGGTGTATGCGACACGATCGGGGGAACGCATCACCGCGACACGACGTCACCATTCAGGGGGGCGGGTACGTGTACGGCTGACAATGGCGAAACAGCCTCCCGACGTGTTCGAGTGGGTGCACTACGAACTACGATGGAGGCTTCCGCGCCGTACAGCGCATCACCTCCTGCCGACCTCCAGTAAGCATTCGCTCCAGTTGGGAAGGCCAGACGTATCCTCATGGGGAACAACATGTCGTTCATCGGCCGTGACATGGCTGTCGACCTCGGGACCGCCAACACGCTGGTGTACGTCAGGGGCCGCGGAATCGTCCTCAACGAACCGTCGGTCGTGGCCATCAACACCAACACCGGCGGGATCCTCGCGGTGGGCGCCGAGGCCAAGAAGATGATCGGGCGCACGCCCGGCAACATCGTCGCCGTACGGCCCCTGAAGGACGGCGTGATCGCCGACTTCGAGATCACCGAGCGGATGCTCCGCTACTTCATCCTGAAGATCCACAAGCGTCGTTACCTGGCCCGGCCGCGGGTCGTGGTGTGCGTTCCCTCCGGTATCACGGGAGTTGAGCGCCGCGCCGTCATCGAGGCGTCGACCCAGGCCGGCGCGCGCCAGGTGCACATCATCGAGGAGCCGATGGCCGCGGCCATCGGGTCCGGTCTGCCGGTCCACGAGGCCACCGGCAACATGGTGGTGGACATCGGCGGCGGCACGACCGAGGTCGCCGTCATCTCGCTCGGCGGGATCGTCACCGCCCAGTCGATCCGGGTGGCCGGCGACGAGCTCGACAACGCGATCATCCAGCACATCAAGAAGGAGTACAGCCTTCTGCTGGGCGAGCGCACCGCCGAGAGCATCAAGATCACCATCGGCTCGGCGTACGACCTGGAACAGGACGAGCACACCGAGATCCGCGGCCGCGACCTGGTCTCCGGCCTGCCCAAGACCGTGGTCATCTCGGCCGCCGAGGTCCGCAAGGCCATCGAGGAACCGGTCAACTCCATCGTCGACGCGGTCAAGACGACCCTCGACAAGTGCCCGCCGGAGCTGTCCGGTGACGTCATGGACCGCGGCATCGTGCTCACCGGAGGCGGCGCCCTGCTCCGCGGCCTCGACGAGCGGCTGCGCCGCGAGACCGGCATGCCCATCCACATCGCCGAGGACCCGCTGGACTCGGTGGCCCTCGGTTCCGGCAAGTGCGTGGAGGAGTTCGAGGCGCTGCAGCAGGTCCTCGACTCCCAGCCGCGCAGGTAACACCCCGGTTCCCGGCCCCGCCGCCGCCGTCCTGCGGCGTCCTCGGCGGTCGGGCACCATGGCGAGTGCGGCCCGCCCGCCCGGCGGGCCGCTACGTACCGGCGGTCCCGGTCGTTGATCCGGATCGTGGCTGCGAATCGCTGGTATACAGGCACAACATCCCGACAGACACGGTGCCCTGACGCTCCACCACCGGGCCCGTCACAGCAAGGCACAACGCTCAACTCCCGAACGAGACCGGCGGGGCCCGCAGCCGGCCGGTCCTACGAGGAAGGACACGGCCGCCGCACGTGAGGGACACACGAGAGAGCCGGCTGCTGCTGGTGCTGCTGGTCGCGATCGCGTTCGCGCTGATCACGGTCGACATCCGCGGCGGCGAACAGTCCCCGCTCGATGGCGCCCGGCAGGCCGCGGCCGCCGCCTTCGGGCCGGTCGAGGCCGGTGTCGCCCGCGTCGTCGACCCGATCGGCAACGCCGTCAGCGCTGTACGGGACTCCGGCGGGCGGCACAGCAGGATCGCCCGGCTGCAGCACGAGAACGAGGCGCTGAAGGCCAAGCTCGGCTCCTCCGACCGCAACCGCAACCGCGCCGCCGAACTCGACAAGATCCTCAAGACCGCCGGCACCGGCCAGTACGCCATCAAGGGCGCCCAGGTCATCGCCATCGGCTCGGCCCAGGGCTTCTCCTGGACCATCACCATCGACGCCGGCAGCCGCGACGGCATCGCCCGCGACATGACCGTCCTCAACGGCGACGGCCTGGTCGGCCGGGTCACCACCGTCGGCCCCGACACCTCCACCGTCCTGCTGGCCGCCGACCCCGACTTCACCGTCGGCACCCGCATGGAGAAGACCAACGAGATCGGCTTCGCCAACGGGCAGGGCGTCCGCTCGCTGCGCGTCCAGCTGCTCAACGGCCGGGCCACCGTCAAGAAGGGCGACCGCCTGGTCACCTTCGGCTCCAGCAAGGACAAGCCCTTCGTCCCCGGCGTGCCGGTCGGCCGGGTGGTCAAGGTCGAACCGTCCAACGGCGATCTGACCCGCACCCTCCAGGTCCGCCCGTTCGTCTCGTTCTCCCAGCTCGACATCGTCGGTGTCGTCGTGCAGCCGCCCCGTCAGGACCCGCGGGACACCGTCCTGCCGCCCGCGCCGGCCAAGCCCAAGCCGACGCCGACTGTCACCGTCACGGCCACGCCCTCCGCGAGCGCCTCCCCCAGGAGCTGACCGATGCGCATCAACCGGATCCTGCTCTCGGCCCCGCTGGTGGTCGTCGCCCTCATCATCCAGGTCAGCATCCTCGGCAGACTCCAACTGCCCGGCGCCGTACCGGACCTGCTGCTGCTCGTCGTGCTCGGCCTGGCGCTGGTCCACGGCCACGTCGCCGGCTCCCTCGTCGGCTTCTTCGCCGGGCTGCTGGCCGACCTGGCCCCGCCGTCCGACCACGCCATCGGCCGCTACGCGCTGGTCCTGTGCGTCATCGGCTACGTCGCCGGCCTGACCAAGCCCGACTCCGGCCAGCACCGCTCCGCCACCGTGCCGCTGATGGTCGTCATCGGCGCCGCCATCGGCTCGACCCTGATGTACGCCGGCGTCGGCTCGCTCGTCGGCGACACCGCCGCCCGGCACGTCGGCCTGGTCGGGCTGCTGCTCAGCGCCACCCTCTACGACCTGCTGCTGGCGCCGTTCACGGTCCCGCTGGTGATGGCGCTGGCCCGCCGCACCGAGCACGACTCGGTGGTCGGCGACGGTTCCCCCAGCCCGAGCGGCACCGCCACCCGTGACTCCGCGTACGGCTGGCTCACCACCGGCACCGGGCTCAAGGCCAGCCGCGGCGCCATGAAGTCGGTCCGCACCAAGGCCCACATCGGCAGCCAGCGCGGCGGGCTGCTCGGCAAGTCGGCCCGCGACAAGGCCGGCCGGATCAAGGGGGTCAAGCGGCTGTGACCCATCTGCCCGAAACCCGCACGTCGCGGGTGAGCGTCCGGCTCATCGCGATCCAGATCCTGGTCTTCTCCCTGCTGCTCACCCTCGGCGGCCGGCTCTGGTACCTGCAGATCCGCAACGGCCGGGAGTACGCCACCGAAGCGCGCAACAACCACGTCCAGCAGGTCGTCGACCCCGCCACCCGCGGCTCCATCCTCGACGCGCGCGGCGTGCCGCTGGCCGACAACCAGACCCGGCTGGTCGTCTCCGCCAGCCGCACCGACCTGCTGAAGATGAAGGACGACGGCAAGGCCGTGCTCGGCCGGCTCGCCAAGGTGCTCGGCATGTCCGAGAAGGAGATCCGCAACAAGGTGCGGCTCTGCGACTCCAAGACCCCGCAGCCGTGCTGGAACGGCTCGCCGTACCAGCCGATCCCGATCACCGACGAGGCCACCACCCAGCAGGCCCTGCAGATCCGCGAGCGGTCCGAGGACTTCCCCGGCATCATCGCCGAGCCCACCGCCGTCCGCCGCTATCCGGCCCCGGTCGGCGCCAACACCGCGCAGGTGCTCGGCTACCTCTCGCCGGTCACCGACGAGGAGATCAACAAGGCCAAGAACACCCGCTCGCCGCTGCTCCGCTCGGACCAGATCGGCCGCTCCGGCCTGGAGCGCACCTACGACAAGTACCTGCGCGGCAAGGCCGCCGTCACCCGCTACGAGGTCGACAACCTCGGCCGGGTCATCGGCCAGGCCAAGAGCGAGAAGGGCCAGGCAGGTTCGTCGATAGTCACCAGCATCGACGCCCGGGTGCAGGCGCTGGCGGAGAAGCAGCTGGACCAGGCCATGAAGGACGCCCGTAAGGTGCACGACAAGAACACCGGCACCAACTACAAGGCGGACTCCGGTGCCGTGGTCGTGATGGAGGCGAAGACCGGCCGGGTGGTGGCGATGGCCTCCAACCCCAGCTACGACCCCAACGCCTGGGTCGGCGGCATCTCGGGCAAGGACTACGCCCGCCTCACCGGCAAGGACTCCAACTACCCGCTGCTGAACCGCGCCATCCAGGGCCAGGCCGCCCCCGGCTCGATCTTCAAGGTCATCTCGACCACGGCGGCGGTCAACGCGGGCTACGACTTCAACGGCCACTACCCCTGCACCAGCTCGTACAGCATCGGCGGCCAGGTCTTCCGGAACTTCGAGGGCGAGGGCCACGGCGACATCAGCCTGGGCCGGGCGCTGGAGGTCTCCTGCGACACCGTCTTCTACCGGCTCTCGCACGAGGAGTGGAAGAAGGACGGCGGCGACAAGCCGAAGAAGGACCCCAACGACTGGTTCTACCGGACCGCCCACCAGTTCGGACTCGGCAAGGAGACCGGCATCGACCTCCCCAACGAGGTCAACGGCCGGGTCCCCGACCGCCGGTGGAAGCACAACTTCTGGAAGGCCAACAAGGACGGCTGGTGCCAGCAGGCCAAGGCCTGGCCGAAGAAGAAGGACTACACCACCAAGCTCGCCCGTGAGGGCTGCCTCGAAGGCATGAAGCTGCACGCCTACGACTCGATCAACTACGCCATCGGCCAGGGCGACACCCTCGTCACCCCCATCCAGATGGCGACGATCTACGCCGCGATCAGCAACGGCGGCACCCTCTTCAACCCGACCGTGGGCAAGGCCATCGTCAGCCCCGACGGCAAGCACATCCAGCAGATCGCGCCGCAGTCGCACGGCAAGCTGCCGGACAGCCCGCACACCCTCAGGCAGATCGACTCCGCACTGGCCGGCGTCGCCACCCGCGGTACCGCCGCCTGGCGCTTCCAGGGCTGGCCGCAGGACAAGATCCCGATGCACGCCAAGACCGGTACCGCCGAGGTCTACGGCAAGCAGACCACCTCGTGGTTCGCGACGTACACCAAGGACTACACGATCGTCATGACGATCTCCCAGGGTGGTACCGGATCCGGAGCCTCCGGCCCGGCCGTGCGCAACATCTACAACGCCCTGTACGGCATCGACGAGAAGGGCGGCATCGACCCCAAGGCCGCCCTGCTGCCCAGGCCGCAGGGCAAACTGCCCAAGATCGAGAGCGACGGCACCATCGAGGCCCAGCCCATCAAGCCCTACGTCCCGCCGTCCCCGTCGCCCTCACCCTCGGGGAGCCCCCAGTGACCTCAAGCCACACCTCCCGGGCGTTCTCCATCCGCCGCTACACCCCGGAACTCGGTACCTGGGGAAAGCTGACGGCACGTGACTCCGTGCTGCGCAAGCTGGACTGGATACTGCTGCTGTCCTGTCTGCTGTTGTCGCTCATCGGCTCGCTGCTGGTCTTCTCCGCCACCCGCAACCGCACCGAGCTCAACAAGGGCGACGAGTACTACTTCTTCCTGCACCACCTGCTCAACCTCGGCATCGGCCTGGCGCTGGCCGGCGGCACGATCTGGCTCGGCCACCGCACCCTGCGCGGCGCGATCCCGGTGCTGTACGCCCTGTCGGTGGTGCTCGCCCTGCTGGTGCTGACCCCGCTCGGCGCCACCATCAACGGCTCGCGCTCCTGGCTGGCGATCCCCGGCGGATTCTCCCTCCAGCCCGCCGAGTTCGCGAAGATCACCATCTCGCTCGGCATGGCGATGATCCTGGCCTCCCGGGTCGACGCCGGCGACCGCCCGTCCCCCGGCCACCGCACCGTCGTCCAGGCCCTCGGGCTGGCCGCCGTGCCCGTCGGCATCATCCTGCT
The DNA here is from genome assembly GCF_026153355.1 of Streptomyces endophytica. Taxonomy (GTDB): domain Bacteria; phylum Actinomycetota; class Actinomycetes; order Streptomycetales; family Streptomycetaceae; genus Streptomyces; species Streptomyces endophytica. Next base: position 3,378,785 of record NZ_CP110636.1, read on the forward strand.
GATGCCCGACCTCGGCTCGGTCATGGTGCTCGGCGCCGTCATCCTCGGCGTCCTGCTCGCCTCCGGCGCGTCCAACCGCTGGATCCTCGGACTGGTGAGCGCCGGCGTCGTCGGCTGCGTCGCCATCTGGCAGCTGGGGCTGCTCGACGCGTACCAGATCGCCCGCTTCGCCGCGTTCGCCAACCCGAGCCTGGACCCGGCCGGCGTCGGCTACAACACCAACCAGGCCCGGATCGCCATCGGCGGCGGCGGACTGACCGGCTCCGGGCTCTTCCACGGCAGCCAGACCACCGGCCAGTTCGTCCCCGAACAGCAGACGGACTTCATCTTCACCGTCGCCGGCGAGGAGCTGGGCTTCCTGGGCGCGGGCCTGATCATCGTCCTGCTCGGCGTCGTCCTGTGGCGCGCCTGCCGGATCGCCCGCGAGTCGACCGAGCTCTACGGCACGATCGTGGCCGCCGGCATCATCGCGTGGTTCGCCTTCCAGGCCTTCGAGAACATCGGCATGACGCTCGGCATCATGCCGGTGACCGGCCTGCCGCTGCCCTTCGTCTCCTACGGCGGCACGTCGATGTTCGCGGTCTGGATCGCCATAGGGCTGCTCCAGTCGATCCGGGTCGGCCGCCCGATGTCGGCGTCCCGCTGACACCGGGGCCCGGCCCCCGCCGGGTCACCGCCCGGTGTACAGCTCGAACCACAGCGACGCGGACCGCGGCCCGCCGGCGTACGGCGTGCTGCCCCAGTCGTCGGCGAGCTCGCCGGCCAGCCACAGCCCGTGATCGGCGTCCTCGGCCAACGGGTCGTAGGGCGGCCGGGCCGGCGACGGGACGGCCGGTGGCGGGAGGCGGACCGCGGACCCGTCGTGCACGCTGATCCGCAGGCCGTGCGCGGCCGTGAGCAGCCGCAGCAGGATGTCCGCCGACCGCGGGGTGCGCAGATGGGAGCGGGTGACCGCCTCCGAGGTGAGCAGCACCGCCGGGTCCAGCAGCGGGCCGAGCGGGGTACTTCGCAGGACGGCCCGGACGAAATCGCGGGCGACCTTCGGGCTGGTGGGTTCGCTCGGTGCCGTCAGCAGGAACGGGCGGGCTCCCGCCGAGACGCGGATGGGTGACCGGGCGACGGCTGCGCTGTGGGGATGCACGGGTGTCTCCCTCCCCGAGGGGTCGAGTGAGCGCCGATCGCCACCCTGAGTGGGCGGCTAGTGACACACCGTAAGCCACCTTCCCGGGCATGTGCCACCCGCCCTTCCGGATGCTGGAACGCCCCCCACGGAGAGCGATCCTGTCCGGGTGGCTGGTCCCCGTCAGGACCGCTGGCTACATTCGAGGCATGGCGGACACCGTGCGGGAGATCGAGCGGAAATACGAGGCCGACGACGACACCCACCTGCCCGACCTGGCCGGCGTCGACCGGGTCGCGAGCGTGGAGGAACGCGGCACCGACAGCCTGGACGCCCTCTACTACGACACCGCCGACCAGCGCCTCGCCGCGGACGGCGTCACCCTCCGACGGCGCACCGGCGGCCCGGACGCCGGCTGGCACCTGAAACTCCCGGTCGAGCCCGGCGTGCGCGAGGAGATCCGGGCACCGCTCTCGGACGCCCCGCCCCCCGAACTGACCGCCCTGGTCCGCTCCCGGACCCGAGGCCAGGACCTGATCCCCCTCGTACGGCTGCGGACCCGGCGCACGGTCCGGGTGCTGCGCGACGCCGCGGGCACACCGCTCGCCGAGGTCGCGGAGGACGCGGTCACCGCGCGGCGGGTGACGTTCGCGGCCCCGCGGGCAGCGGCGTCCGAGCCGGCCACGGCGTCCGAGCAGGCCACGGCGTCCGAGCAGGCCTCGGCGTCCGGCGGCACCGGCCCGATCGAGGCCCGCTGGCACGAGATCGAGGTCGAACTGGCCGACGCCGGCGGCGACGCCACGGGCAACGGCGGAAACGGCACGGGCAAAGGCGACACCGGACTGCTGGACGCGATCGGCCGGGCGCTGGCCGACGCCGGCGTACGGCCCGCCTCGGCGCCCTCCAAGCTGGCCCGGGCACTGACCGAGACCGGCCTGCGCACCGAGGGGGCCGAAGCCGCGTACCCCGCGCACGCCCCGTCCGCCCGCTCCGACGGGAAACCGCACACCGCCGCCGACCTCGTCCTGGACTACGCCGCCGCACAGGTGCACGCGATCATCGCCCTCGACCCTGCGGTCCGCCGCGACCTGCCCGATTCCGTGCACCAGATGCGGGTCGCCACCCGCCGCCTGCGGAGCGCCTTCCGCTCCTACGCCAAGGTCCTCGACCGCGCCACCACCGACCCGATCGGCGCCGAACTCAAGTGGCTGGCAGGGGAGTTGGGGGTGGGACGGGACCAGGAAGTACTGGCCGAGCGGCTGTGCGCCGGGCTGGCGGAGGTGCCCCGGACGCTCCGGCTCGGTCCGGTGGCCGCCCGGCTGCGGCTGTGGTCGCAGCGCAACCGGGCCGGCGCCCGGGACCGGGTGCTCGCCGTCCTGGACGACCCCCGCTACCTGGCCCTCCTCGACCGGCTGCACGCCCTCCTGGCGGAGCCACCGCTGCGCGCCGCCGCCGAGCGATCCGCCCCCGAGGTGGCGGCCCGGGCCGTCCTCAAGGACTACCGGCGGCTGGCCGGCCGCATGGAGGCCGCGCTGGACGCCCCCGCCGGCCGCGGCCGGGACGAGGCGCTGCACAGCGCCCGCAAGGCCGCCAAGCGGGCCCGCTACGCGGCGGAGGCGGCCCGCCCGGCGCTCGGCAAGCCGGCGAAGAAGTTCGCCAAGCGGATCAAGAAGGTGCAGCAGCTGCTCGGCGACCACCAGGACAGCGTGGTGGCCCGCGGCGCCCTCCGTGACCTGGCCACCCAGGCCCACCGCGCCGGCGAGGGCGGCTTCACCTTCGGCCTCCTCTACGGCCGCGAGGAGGCCCTGGCCGCCGGGCGGGAGCGCGACCTCCCGGCCACCTGGGCGAAGGCGTCCCGCAAGAGGCTGCGGTCCCGGCTGGGGGCCTGAGCGGGAGGGCGCCGCGCCCGCCGTGCGATTTCGGGTGCCGCCGAGCGGGTTACGCTTGAGAGTCGCCCCTTGTCAGCCCACGAAGGTTCGAGATGTCCGAGTCGGTTTTCCCGCAGCTCGAAGCTCTGCTCCCACACGTGCAGAAGCCGATCCAGTACGTCGGCGGTGAGCTCAATTCCACGGTCAAGCCGTGGGAGAGCTGCGACGTTCGCTGGGCGCTCATGTACCCCGACGCGTACGAGGTCGGGCTGCCCAACCAGGGCGTCATGATCCTCTACGAGGTCCTCAACGAGCAGGAGGGCGTCCTCGCCGAACGCACCTACAGCGTCTGGCCGGACCTCGAAGCCCTGATGCGTGAGCACGACGTGCCGCAGTTCACGGTCGACGCGCACCGCCCCGTCGGCGCCTTCGACGTGCTCGGCGTCTCCTTCTCCACCGAGCTCGGCTACACCAACCTGCTCACCGCCCTGGACCTGGCCGGCATCCCGTTCGAGTCCAAGGACCGGACCGACGAGCACCCGCTGATCCTCGCGGGCGGCCACGCCGCCTTCAACCCCGAGCCGATCGCGGACTTCCTCGACTGCGCGGTGGTCGGCGACGGCGAGCAGGCCGTGCTGGAGATCACCGAGATCATCCGCGCCTGGAAGAACGAGGGCCGCCCGGGCGGCCGCGACGAGCTGCTCTTCCGCCTCGCGAAGACCGGCAGCGTCTACGTCCCCAAGTTCTACGACGTCGAGTACCTGGCCGACGGCCGGATCTCCCGCGTCGTGCCCAACCGCTCCGGCGTCCCGTGGCGGGTCTCCAAGCACACCGTCATGGACCTGGACGAGTGGCCCTACCCCAAGCAGCCCCTCGTCCCCCTGGCCGAGACCGTCCACGAGCGGATGTCGGTCGAGATCTTCCGTGGCTGCACCCGCGGCTGCCGTTTCTGCCAGGCCGGCATGATCACGCGCCCCGTGCGGGAGCGAAGCATCACCGGCATCGGCGAGATGGTGGACAAGGGTCTGAAGGCCACCGGATTCGAGGAGGTCGGCCTGCTGTCGCTGTCCTCCGCGGACCACACCGAGATCGGTGACATCGCCAAGGGCCTCGCCGACCGGTACGAGGAAGACAAGATCGGCCTGTCGCTGCCCTCGACCCGCGTCGACGCCTTCAACATCGACCTCGCCAACGAGCTGACCCGCAACGGCCGCCGCTCGGGCCTGACCTTCGCCCCCGAGGGCGGCAGCGAGCGCATCCGCAAGGTCATCAACAAGATGGTCTCGGAAGAGGACCTGATCCGTACGGTGTCCACGGCCTACGGCAACGGCTGGCGGCAGGTGAAGCTGTACTTCATGTGCGGTCTGCCCACCGAGACCGACGAGGACGTGCTCCAGATCGGCGACATGGCGGTCAACGTCATCGCCGAGGGCCGCAAGGTCTCCGGGCAGAACGACATCCGCTGCACGGTCTCCATCGGCGGTTTCGTCCCCAAGCCCCACACCCCCTTCCAGTGGGCCCCGCAGCTCTCCGCCGAGGAGACGGACGCCCGGCTCGAAAAGCTCCGCGACAAGATCCGCGGCGACAAGAAGTACGGCCGTTCCATCGGCTTCCGCTACCACGACGGCAAGCCCGGCATCGTCGAGGGCCTGCTCTCGCGCGGCGACCGCCGCGTGGGCTCCGTCATCCGCGCCGTCTACGAGGACGGCGGCCGCTTCGACGGCTGGCGCGAGCACTTCTCCTACGACCGCTGGATGCGGGCCGCGGAGAAGACGCTCCCGGAGTTCGGCGTGGACGTCGCCTGGTACACCACCCGCGAGCGGGAGTACGAGGAGGTCCTGCCCTGGGACCACCTGGACTCCGGCCTCGACAAGGACTGGCTCTGGGAGGACTGGCAGGACGCCCTCGACGAGACCGAGGTCGAGGACTGCCGCTGGACTCCGTGCTTCGATTGTGGGGTTTGTCCGCAACTCGACCTCGACATCCAGATCGGCCCGACCGGCAAGAAGCTGCTGCCACTGACGGTGGTCAACAAGTAGGCGATCACGACGAGACCGGCCCTGTCGCACGACAGGGCCGGTCTCGTCTTCAGGATCGGTCCGCGAAGGCGTCCTTCCGAGACCGCCGCTCGGACAGGTGCGGCAGCGCAGATAGGCGTACGCGCGCTGCTCGGTAGTGGTTCTGTGCACCGTCATGTTGGTGCCGCAGTCAGCGCACACCAGGATGCCCAGGAACGCGGTGGCGCCGCCCTTCCGTCTGGCCGGCTGTGCCTTCGCCCGTGAGTCGAGTGCTGCCTGGAGCGACCGCCACTCCGTCTCGGTGAAGATGTGGTCGGCCACCTTGATCGGGTTGCTGTCCCGGCCGAGGACGATCTTTGACCGGCGCACACCGCCGTTCTTGTCCTCCTCCACCCGAAGCCCCCTGAGCGCCGGATTCCGCAGCCTCCGCAGCAGCGTGCTGGCAGTCCACTGTCCGCCGCCACCGGTGGGGACGCGGGCTCGGGCGAGCACGGTGGTCATCCGGCGCGCGGAGACTCCGCGTACCGCGGCGCCCAGGCACCAGTGCAGCACCCGGTATGCCTGCGAATCGATGACGAGCCGCCCGCGGTCGTCGATGGTGTAGCCGTACGGGGGCTTCCCGACCAGCCAGTCCGGCTGAGCCTTGGTGTACCCCCAGAGGCTCGCCACCCGGGTACCGGTACCGGCCGCCTCGATCTCGGCGATGCCGGCGAGGAGTTCGGCCATCGCCTTCCCGGACGGACTCGACAAGTCGATGGTGTCGTGCAGGGAGACGAGATTCTTACCGTGTCTGAGGCACCACTCGCTCATGGTGCTCAGATCGGCGAGACGGCGGACGAACCGGTCGAGTCGCCAGAAGAGGAGGACATCGAATTCCGGCACTCGCTCGTTCAGCCAGTGCCCCAGCTCTCTGCGTCTCCACGGTGGGACCTTGGTCGCCGAGACGTTCAGATCGCGGGCGACACCGACCACCCGGTAGCCTCGTTCCAGAGCCAGACCGCGCAGATCGAGCTCCTGTCGGACGGGCGAGGTCGTCTCGGCCGTGAGAGTGGACAGCCGCACGGACAGGAGGGCCCGAGGGGCCGCTGCCGGAAGTGATCTCTCCGCTTCTCCGAGTTCTCCCAGCAGAGCCAGGTCATTCCTCCTCCAGGCACTGCCCGTGAGGGGTGTCGCTATCCCGCTTGTCACATGTTTCTTCATGGCTCCCTCAACGACGGGAGCCGACTCCGGATGTGGAGGGGTGTCCATTCGTCCCGGATGGACACCCAGATCCAGATCGGCCCCACGGGCAAGAAGCTGTTGCCGCTGACGGTCGTCAAGTAGCGCTTGCCGTAGGGCAGTTCGGCCCGGCCCTGCGTCCGCGGTGGCCGGGCCGTGGCGTGCTCGGCACAATGATCCGATGTCCGCACCGCACACGTCGGCGTCAGGGCGGCTGGTCGCCCCCTCCGTCGAGTTCCACGACTCGTTCCTCGCCGCGATGGACGAGTTCCGGGCCGACGGCGCCGAGCACACTCCGCAGTCCAACCTGGCGCGCGAACTGCGGACCTGGCGCACCCGCTGGCCGACCCCGAGGGGTTCGCCGCGTATGTCGCCGCGGTGGGCGGCGACGCGTACGACGAGCGCGCCGACGGCCGGGTGGCGATGTCCACCCGGTGGTGGGTGGTGGACGGCAGCTATCTGGGCCGCGTCACCTTCCGGCACCGGCTCACCCCCTCGCTGCGTACCTGGGGCGGTCACATCGGGTACGCGGTGCGCCCGGGGGCCCGCCGGCAGGGGCATGCCACGGCGATGCTGCGCGCCGCCCTGCCGATCGCCCGCGACGAGCTGGGCATCGATCCGGTGCTGGTCACCGTCGCCGCGGGCAACACCGGATCACGCAAGGTCATCGAGGCCTGTGGCGGGGTCCTCGAGGATGGGCGGGACGAGAAGCTGCGGTACTGGATCGGCGCGATGGCCGCCGCCGGCGGCCCCGGTGGCGGCCCCGGTGGGCAGGGCTGAGGGTGGCCGGGACGCCCTTGGGGAACCTGGGGGCCGTGAGGCACGTACTCTAGGTAGCAGTACGACCGCACTCACGAAGGACTGAACGACACTGGGCAAGCGACAGCCCGAAGGCCCGCCGCCCGCACCGGCGGTGCAGCGCATCCGACTGCGCTACACCAAGCGCGGCCGCCTCCGGTTCACCAGCCACCGCGACTTCCAGCGCGCTTTCGAGCGGGCGCTGCGCCGCGCCGAGGTCCCCATGGCCTATTCGGCGGGTTTCACCCCGCACCCCAAGGTGTCGTATGCGAACGCCGCCCCGACGGGCACGGGCAGTGAGGCCGAATATCTGGAGATCCAGCTCGCCGAGCGCCGCGACCCGGACAAGCTTCGCGAACTCCTCGACGAGTCGCTGCCGACCGGGCTCGATGTGATCGAATCGGTCGAGGCGCGCACCAGCGGCCTGGCCGACCGGCTGCAGGCGTCGGTGTGGGAGCTCCGGCTCGACAAGGTCGCCCCCGAGGCCGCCGCCCGCGCCGTCGAGGCGTTCCTCGCGGCCGAGGAGGTACTGGTCGAGCGCCGCACGAAGAACGGCATGCGGACCTTCGACGCACGGGGCGCGGTGGCGCATCTGGAGGCGGCCGGTTGCCAGAGCGATAGGCCCGACGGCGATGCCTGTGCGATACTGCGGCTGGTTGTTCGGCATGTGACACCCGCCGTTCGACCCGACGACGTCCTGTCCGGCCTCCGAGCTACGGCCGACCTGGCGCCGCCGGTCCCCGCTGCGGTGACCAGGCTGGCGCAGGGGCTGCTCGATGAGGAGACCGGCGCGGTGACCGACCCGCTTGCGCCCGACCGCGACGCTGCCACGGCCGCCCCACCCACGGCCGCCGGGCAGAGTGCCGCGAAGGCGCCGGGCGGGGCCTCCCCGGCAGCCGGGGACGGTACTGCGTAGGACCGCCGTCGTCGCGTCGCCGATCAACCAGGGCGCCACCCCGGTCCGGCAGACGCACTGACCAGGAGACTTTCGCCGGTCCCCACCCCAAAAAAGGGGCCGGCGAGCGAGACGACAGCTCCCGTGCGGCGCCCACGCCCCGGACAGCGGGCCCGCGCTCATCACGCGGACCGCTACCGGAATCAGGCGCGGCGCCCGGGAGCGTGACGGGAGAACCGCCCGCATGCTCGAGCCCATTGAGCCCACTGAATCCACGTCGTCCCCGGACCGCGGTCCGGACGACAACCACTCACCCAGTGACACGCTGCCGCCGCGCCGCCGGCGCCGGGCGGCGTCCCGGCCGGCCGGCCCGCCGGTCGCCGGTGAGGCCCCCGCGGCCACCGTGGTGAGCACCGAGCCCGCCGGAACGGCGGCCGGCCAGGCCGCCGCCGAGGAGTCCACCGCAGCCGCGGTGAGCAGCGGTGACGAGGCCAAGCCGGCCCGTACCCGCCGCCGGGCCACCCGTAAGGCCACCGCCCCCGCCGGGGCGCCGTCCGCGGCTGCCGAGGCGCCCGCGGAGACCCCCCTGGAGGCTCCTGCCGAGGCGACTGCCGCGGCCGCCGCCGAGACGCCCGCCGAGGCGCCGCAGGCCGAGGAGGCCGCCCCGCGCCGTACCCGCCGCCGGGCGACCCGTAAGGCCACCGCCCCCGCTGGTGCCCCGGAGCCGGTCGTCGCGGAGGCGCCCGTCGCCGAGCCGGTCGAGGAGGCCGAGGAAGCGGAAGAAGCCGAGGAGACCGCGCCGGTGGCGGAGGAGCCCGCGAAGCCGGCCCGTACGCGCCGCCGGGCGACCCGTAAGGCGACCGCTCCCGCCGGTGCCCACAGGCGAGCGCCGAGGAGCCCGTCGAGGCCCCGGCCGCGCCGGCCGCCGCCGAGGAGGCGCCCGCGGCCGCGGAGGCCGTCGAGGAGGCCAAGCCGGCCCGTACCCGCCGTCGCGCGACCCGTAAGGCCACCGCCCCCGCGGGTGCGCCGCAGGCCGCCGAGGAGCCCGTCGAGAGGCCCGGGGAGGCCGTGGCTGAGGCCGAGGCCCCCGCCGCCGAGGAGACCGAGGGCCCGCGCCGCCGGAGCCGTCGCCGTGGCGAGCGCGCCGCGGAGCCGGTCGCCGAGGCGCCGCGCGCCGAGGAGGAGCCCGCGCAGGAGGCGCCGGTGCGTGGCCGCCGCCGTGCCCAGCGGCCGCCGACCGCGGTCTTCCAGGCGCCGGTCTTCACCGAGCCGATGTTCCAGACCCCCGAGACCGCCGCCGCCGCGCATGCCGCGGCGCGCCAGGAGGCCGTCGAGGCCGAGCAGGTCTCCGAGGAGCAGCCGCCGGCCGGTGCCCGGCGCCGTCGTCGCCGGGGCGCCCCGGCCGAGGCCGAGCAGGCCGTCACCGCTCCCGTGGAGGAGCCGGAGGCCGCCGAGGAGGCCGAGGCCGAGGCCGAGGAGGCCGGCCACGCCGAGGACGAGTTCGCCGAGCGTCCGTCGCGGCGCCGTCGCCGTGGTGGCCGTCGTCGCCGCCGCGGGGAGGCCGCCGAGGGTGCCGAGGAGCAGCCTGCCGAGGGCGCCGAGGAAGGTGTCCAGGAGGCCGAGGCCGAGGAGGCCGGCCGCCCGGAGGAGGAGGCCGCCGAGGAGGCGGAGGAGTACGCCGAGGATGAGCAGGCGGGTGCCGGCTCCAGCAGCAGCCGTCGTCGGCGTCGTCGCCGTCGTCGCAGTGGGGACGCCGCCGAGGTCGAGGCCGGGCAGGCCGACGACCCCGAGCGCACGGTCGTCAAGGTCCGTGAGCCCCGCAAGAAGGAGGAGGGCACCGGCGCGGACGAGGTGCAGTCGATCAAGGGGTCGACGCGCCTGGAGGCCAAGAAGCAGCGCCGCCGCGAGGGGCGTGAGCAGGGCCGCCGCCGGGTGCCGATCATCACCGAGGCGGAGTTCCTCGCCCGCCGCGAGGCCGTCGAGCGGGTGATGGTGGTCCGCCAGAGCGGCGAGCGCACCCAGATCGCCGTCCTTGAGGACAACGTGCTCGTGGAGCACTTCGTCAACAAGGAGCAGGCCACCTCGTACGTCGGCAACGTCTACCTCGGCAAGGTGCAGAACGTCCTGCCGTCGATGGAGGCCGCCTTCGTCGACATCGGCAAGGGCCGCAACGCCGTGCTGTACGCCGGTGAGGTCAACTTCGAGGCGCTGGGCATGGCCAACGGCCCGCGCCGGATCGAGACCGCGCTGAAGTCCGGCCAGTCGGTGCTGGTGCAGGTCACCAAGGACCCGATCGGCCACAAGGGCGCCCGCCTGACCAGCCAGGTCTCGCTGCCCGGCCGCTACCTGGTCTACGTGCCCGAGGGCTCGATGACCGGTATCAGCCGCAAGCTCCCGGACACCGAGCGGGCCCGGCTGAAGCAGATCCTGAAGAAGATCGTCCCCGAGGACGCGGGCGTGATCGTCCGTACGGCCGCGGAGGGCGCGAGCGAGGAGGAGCTGGCGCGCGACGTCCAGCGCCTGCAGGCCCAGTGGGAAGAGATCCAGAAGAAGGCCAAGAGCAGCAGCTCCAGTGCGCCGACGCTCCTGTACGGCGAGCCGGACATGACCGTCCGGGTCGTGCGGGACATCTTCAACGAGGACTTCTCCAAGGTCATCGTCAGCGGTGACGACGCCTGGGAGACGATCCACGGCTACGTCGCCCACGTGGCGCCGGACCTCACCGACCGGCTGCAGAAGTGGACCTCGGACGTCGACGTCTTCGCGACGTACCGGATCGACGAGCAGTTGATGAAGGCGCTGGACCGCAAGGTCTGGCTGCCCAGCGGTGGTTCGCTGGTGATCGACCGGACCGAGGCGATGGTCGTGGTCGACGTCAACACCGGCAAGTTCACCGGCCAGGGCGGCAACCTGGAGGAGACGGTCACCAGGAACAACCTGGAGGCGGCCGAGGAGATCGTGCGTCAGCTGCGGCTGCGCGACCTCGGCGGCATCATCGTGATCGACTTCATCGACATGGTGCTGGAGTCCAACCGCGACCTGGTGCTGCGGCGCCTGCTGGAGTGCCTGGGCCGGGACCGTACGAAGCACCAGGTGGCCGAGGTCACCTCGCTCGGCCTGGTCCAGATGACCCGCAAGCGGGTCGGCCAGGGCCTGCTGGAGTCGTTCTCCGAGTCGTGCGTGCACTGCAACGGCCGGGGCGTCATCGTCCACATGGACCAGCCGACGACGGCCGGCGGTGGCGGCAAGCGCAAGAAGAAGGGCAAGGCGGCGCCGGTCGAGGCCGCCGAGCCGCACGTCCACGAGGTCGAGGCCGCCGAGCCCACCCCGGACGGTGGCGCGCCCGAGCTGGAGCCGGTGGCCGTGACGGAGGCCGAGCTGCAGCCCACGGTGGCCGGTGCCGACGAGTGGTTCAGCAGCCCGGCGGAGGCCGAGGCCGCTGCCGGACGGGGGCGGGGCCGCCGCCGGGTGAGCCGGAAGGTGTCCGCTCCGGCGGGCGCCCCGAAGGCCGCCGCCGAGGAGGCCGCCGCGATCGTGCTGCCGGCCGAGCCGGCGCCCGCGCAGGCCGTCGAGCCGGAGCCGGCCGCCGAGGTCGCTGCCCCGGAGCCCGCGCCGGCCCGTCCGCGCCGTCGGGTGACCCGTAAGGTGACCGCTCCGGCGGGCTCGCCCGAGGTGTCCGGCGACTCCGCGGCGACCGTGGTGATCGCCACGCCGGCCGCCGAGCCGGCGACGGAGCCGGCCGAGGCGCCGGTCGTGTCCGCGGAGCCCGTCGAGGGTGCCGAGGCGGCCGAGCCGGAGGCGGCGCCCGTGGCCAAGAAGACCGCGAAGAAGGCGACGGCCAAGAAGGCCACCGCCAAGAAGACCGCGGCGAAGAAGACCACGGCCAAGAAGACGGTGGCGAAGAAGACCACCACCGCCAAGAAGGCCACGACGAAGAAGGCCACCACGAAGAAGGCGACGACGAAGAAGGCCGCGGCCAAGAAGACCGCAGCCGCCGAGCAGCCCTCGGTCGCGTCGGTGTCCGCCTCGACGGAGGACTGAGCGTCACGGATCTGCCCCGGGCCGTCACGGCGGCCCGGGGCCGGTTTGACCCCCTGGTCAAGGCCCCGTAACCTTGACCGTCGGTGTCTGAGACTTGTGTCTGAGACTTGAGGCACCACCAGCTTCTGAGCAACTACCTCTCGGTCCGCCGAGGGAGGCCGCTCGTCCGATCGGATTCCACGGGACGTCCTGAGCCCGTGAGAGCGGCTGGCATCAGAGGATCCGTTTCTAGCGAAAGAGAGTTCCGCGTGTACGCGATCGTGCGCACCGGCGGACGCCAGCAGAAGGTTTCTGTCGGCGACGTCATCGAGATTGACCGCATTTCCACCAGCAAGGTCGGCGACACCGTCGAGCTCTCCACGCTGCTGGTCGTCGATGGTGACGCGGTCACCAGCGACCCGTGGGTCCTGGCCGGCGTGAAGGTCCAGGGCGAGGTCGTGGACCACCACAAGGGCAACAAGATCCGGATCCAGAAGTACAAGAACAAGACCGGTTACAAGAAGCGGATCGGCCACCGCCAGCTCCACACGGCGCTGAAGATCACCGGCATCGACGCCCCGGCGAAGTAAGGGACTGAGGAGACATGGCACACAAGAAGGGCGCATCGTCCACCCGGAACGGTCGCGACTCCAACGCTCAGCGGCTCGGCGTGAAGCGCTTCGGCGGTCAGGCCGTCCTCGCCGGTGAGATCCTGGTCCGCCAGCGTGGCACCCACTTCCACCCCGGCGCGGGCGTCGGCCGCGGCGGCGACGACACCCTGTTCGCCCTGCAGGCCGGTGCGGTGCAGTTCGGCACCCACCGTGGCCGCAAGGTCGTGAACATCGTCCCGGTCGCCCAGTAATACGGGCCCGGACGTCACACAGCATCACCAGGGGCGGACCGCCTTTTCTCGCGTGAGCGGGAAGGCTGGTCCGCCCTTGGCGTGTTACGACAGAGATATCCCTGACGTACGCGCCTTCACTGCCGTCCGTGCGGCGCTGCTCCCGGCAGTCCCGCGGCGCGGCCGCAGTACCCCCGTAGTACGCAGTACCTGACCACCCCGCTCATCTGGAGGCACCCCACCATGACCACCTTCGTGGACCGCGTCGAGCTGCACGTCGCCGCGGGTAACGGAGGCCACGGCTGTGCCTCCGTACACCGGGAGAAGTTCAAGCCGCTCGGCGGACCCGACGGCGGCAACGGCGGCCGCGGCGGCGAGGTGATCCTGGTCGTCGACCAGGACGTCACCACGCTCCTCGACTACCACCACCACCCGCACCGCAAGGCCACCAACGGCCAGCCCGGTGCCGGCGACAACCGCGAGGGCAAGAACGGCAAGGACCTGGTCCTGCCGGTCCCGGACGGCACGGTCGTGCTCGACAAGAACGGTGAGGTGCTCGCCGACCTGGTGGGCCAGGGCACCACCTTCGTCGCCGCCCGGGGCGGCCGCGGCGGCCTCGGCAACGCCGCGCTGGCCTCCGCCCGTCGCAAGGCGCCCGGTTTCGCGCTGCTCGGCGAGCCGGGGGAGAGCCGGGACATCGTCCTGGAGCTCAAGACCGTCGCGGACGTCGCGCTGGTCGGCTACCCGAGCGCGGGCAAGTCGTCGCTGATCTCGGTGCTCTCCGCGGCCCGGCCGAAGATCGCGGACTACCCGTTCACGACGCTGGTGCCCAACCTCGGCGTGGTCACCGCCGGCGCCACGGTCTACACCATCGCGGACGTCCCCGGGCTGATCCCGGGCGCCAGCCAGGGCAAGGGCCTGGGCCTGGAGTTCCTGCGGCACGTCGAGCGCTGCGAGGTGCTGGTGCACGTCCTGGACACCGCGACCCTGGAGTCCGACCGGGACCCGGTCTCCGACCTCGACGTCATCGAGGAGGAGCTGTCCCAGTACGGCGGTCTGGAGAACCGACCGCGGGTGGTCGTGCTCAACAAGGTCGACATCCCCGACGGCAAGGACCTGGCCGACATGATCCGGCCGGACCTGGAGGAGCGCGGCTACCGCGTCTTCGAGGTCTCGGCCGTCGCCCACCAGGGCCTGAAGGAGCTGTCGTACGCGCTGGCCGACATCGTCGCCAAGGCGCGCGCCGCCAAGCCCGTCCAGGAGGCCACGCGGATCGTCATCCGCCCCAAGGCGGTGGACGACACGGGCTTCACGGTCACGCAGGAGGGCGAGGGCTTCTTCCGCGTACGGGGCGAGAAGCCGGAGCGCTGGGTGCGGCAGACCGACTTCAACAACGACGAGGCGGTCGGCTATCTGGCGGACCGGCTCAACCGCCTCGGTGTCGAGGCCGCGCTCCTCAAGGCGGGCGCCCGCGCCATGGACGGCGTGGCGATCGGCCCCGAGGACAACGCGGTGGTCTTCGACTGGGAGCCGTCGGTGACGGCCGGCGCGGAGATGCTGGGCCGGCGCGGCGAGGACCACCGTTTCGAGGCGCCCCGTCCGGCCGCCCAGCGCCGCCGCGACCGCGACGCGGAACGCGACGAGGCCGCCCAGGAGTTCGACGGCTTCCGGCCGTTCTAGGGGTTCCCGAAGCGCGGTTCCAGGGGTTCCCGAAGCGGGGAACCCGCGCACATGTACCCGTCCACCCCCCGAAGGGGGGTGGGCGGCGGGGAAAAAACCAAGCGGCAGCCCTCAACCACAAGCGGCAGCCCTCAACCACAGCGGCCCCCAATCACAAGCGGCAGCCCCCACCGCGTGCGGCCCCCCACCCCACAAGAACCCAAAGCGCAGGCCCCGGGAAGAGAATCTTCCCGGGGCCTGCGCTGGTGCTCAGCGCCGTCCGCGGAGGCCGCAGACGGCGTTCTGCGGGCTAGACGCCGGCCGTCGCGTCCGAGGTGCCGGTGGCCTCGTGTTCGGCCGTCTCCGAGCCGTCCACGCCCTCCTGCGAGCGCTGGCCGGGGATGCCGGAGAGCCGGTTCTCCATGCGGATGCGGCGCTCGTCGGCCTTGGTGCACAGATCCATCGCCGCCCGGTTGAAGCGGACCGACGACGGCGGGTCCGACGGACCCAGCAGGTGCTCCTTGAGCTCTGCCCGCGCCGCGACGAGGGTGTCCTTCTCCCGGTCACGGACCGCGTCGAGCAGACCGGCCACCCCGGCCGCGTCCGGCGTGAGGATCGTCGCCGCCCGGACGGTCGGGAAGTTCGCCCGGAAGTCGTCCTCGGTCATGCCCGACGTATTGGCGACCGCGTACGGCTTCTCGCTGGTCAGGTAGTCGGAGACCACGCTGGAGACGTCGCTGACCAGCACGTCGGCCTGGTTGAAGCAGCTGAAGATGCCGGGACGGGCGGTGGTGATGATCTGGTGCTCCCACTCGGGGAAGGAGTTCCAGTACGCCTCCTCCCAGGCGGTGACCGCGTCCGCGACGGCGGCCGCGCGGCCCTCGTCCGGGGTGCCCTGCAGCCGCATCCGCTCCAGCTCGTCGGCGCTCTTGCGGAACGCGGACGTGGTCAACGCGTTCAGCTCCTCGGCGCGGCGGGCCAGCTCGGCCGCGGCCTCCGGGCCGGGGCGCGTCCCGCTGCGCCGGCCGTTGGCCTCCGTGATCATCGCCTGGATACGGGCGTTGGCGGCGCCCGCCCGCGGGTCGACGGAACCGGTCATCGGGTGCGGCTTGTACAGCAGCCGCACGTTCTCGTCGGCGAGGAGCTCGCGGACGATGTTCTCGCCGGCCAGGATCACCGAGGTGTTGCCAGGGTTGCCGTCCCAGCCCTCCCAGGTCGGGGCGTACAGCACGGTGGTCGGCCGGCCGGCCGGGGCGCCCTCGTGCGGGCGGATCGGGGACAGCTGCGGGCGGCCGACCTCGACGACGTCCTTGTCCTCCACGCCGATGTCGGCGAGCTGGTAGCGGTCGCGGGCCGCCGGGCCCGCCACCCAGACCTCGTCGTAGGCCTTGGCGTACGGGTTGCAGGAGGACAGCTTGTCGCTCTCGCCGTGGTTGATGAACGCGTGCTTGATCGACGGGATCCGGAGGATCTGCGAGGTCTTGCCGGAGTTCGCCGGGTGCAGCAGGACCTTGAGCGTGGAGTGCTCCAGGCGCATCAGGTTGGCGACCTTCGGGATGCAGACGATCGGGATGTCCGTGGCCTCGATCTTCTGCACCATGAAGCGCTCACGGAGCACGATGATCGGGTTGCCGTCCAGGGAGGCGAGCGTGCTCAGCCACATGTTGGCCTGGTAGGCCGAGGACGCGCCGCCGGAGAAGTACATGCCGACCGTCGGCCGGTACCCGGCCAGCCAGTTGTCCAGCCATTCCAGCGCCTGCTGTTCGGCGACCACGCGCTTCTTGGGCAGCAGCCAGGTGCCCAGGTAGAGGGTGCCGCCGGCCGACAGGGCCAGGGAGACGGTCAGTCCGATGCCGCCCCAGTAGGCGTCGGTCGTGATCGCGGTCACCATCATGCCGATGGTGGTGGGCACCGAGAAGCGCAGCAGCCGCCGGCCCGTCTGGCGGGACAGGATCCGCGGCGGCGCGTCGCACAGCCGCAGCTCGCCGGCGTCGATGTTGCGCGTCACGAACGGCAGGCTGCGGGTCCGGCGGACCAGCACCGCGACCGCCTGGCACACGAAGTGGGTGCCGTAGAAGAGGAGCAGCGTGATGGTGAGCGGCGCCTGCTCCTCCAGCGGGTTGATGCCGTCGATGTGCAGCAGGCCGACCAGTATCAGCATGTCGCGCAGCAGCTGGCGCACCGTGACGTCGAACCGGATCCGGCCCAGCACGGCGAGCAGGCCGGGCTGCTTGTGCTGCAGGACCAGGTCGAGACCCAGGTTGACCACGGAGGCGGCGATGAACAGCGGGATGACGGGCAGCAGCGCACCGACGAGCTGGGCGGTGAACGCGAGCATCATCGCGAGGAGTGCCGCGAGCTGTACGGCTCGGCGGGGAACGATTCCGGCGGAAGGCACGGGGGAGGGCTCCTGGCAGCAAGAAGGTCAGGGGGGAGGCCGAGGTGGGGCGGCCGGGTCCCGCGCTGCGACGCCGCCGGAGCGGCGAAACGGGACCGATGGACACCCGACCGTATGACCTTGTTGGCCTTGGTGACAATCTGCTGTGGCTCTCATCACCGCGAAAGCGGACCAATCGAACGCAACCTCTTGGCCGTTCCGCCCGTCTTAAAGGATTCCGGGTGGGTGGCGGTAAAGGCGGTAAATACGGCCGCGGGAAGAAGCCTCCGGCCGTGCGTGGCGGGCGGACCGGAGGGCGCTCTTCCGTATTGTTCCAGCCACTTCATGGTGGCGTTCGCCACCCGGACGGCCCGGTCACCGTTCCGCCAGGCGATATCGGCACGCGCCGGCGGGCCGCACTGCCGTAGATTGCGCCCGTAGGGACGTGTACGGGACGGTCCGGGGACCACCCGTACGGCGGCCGGGAAACAGGCGAGCAGTACAGGGGTACAGCAGGTGGCAGGCGCAAGGCAGGACGTCGCTCACGCCCGGCGGATCGTGGTCAAGGTGGGCTCGTCCTCACTGACCACGGCCGCCGGCGGACTGGACGCGGACCGGGTCGACGCGCTGGTGGACGTGCTGGCCAAGCACCAGGACAAGGAGATCGTGCTGGTCTCCTCCGGGGCCATCGCGGCCGGCCTGGCCCCCCTGGGCCTGGACCGGCGGCCCCGTGACCTGGCCCGCCAGCAGGCCGCCGCCAGCGTCGGCCAGGGCCTGCTGGTCGCCCGCTACACCGCCTCCTTCGCCCGCTACGGCCGGCGCGTCGGCCAGGTCCTGCTGACCTCCGACGACACCAGCCGCCGGGCCCACTACCGCAACGCCTACCGGACCCTGGACCAGCTGCTGGCCATGGGCGCCGTGCCGATCGTCAACGAGAACGACACGGTCGCCACCGACGAGATCCGCTTCGGCGACAACGACCGGCTGGCCGCGCTGGTCGCCCACCTCGTCCGCGCCGACCTGCTGATCCTGCTGTCCGACGTGGACGGCCTCTACGACGGCGACCCGGCCACCCCGGGCACCTCGCGGATAGCCGAGGTCCGTGGTCCCAAGGACCTGGAAGGCGTCTCCATCGGGAGCGCGGGCAAGGCCGGCGTGGGCACCGGCGGCATGGTCACCAAGGTCGAGGCCGCCCGGATCGCCGCCGCGGCCGGCGTCCCGGTCATCCTGACCTCCGCCGTGCACGCCGCGGAGGCGCTGGCCGGCGGGCCCACGGGCACGCACTTCCTGCGGACCGGGCGCCGCTCCGCCGACCGGCTGCTGTGGCTCGCGCACGCCTCCACGCCGCGCGGCGCCCTCGTCCTGGACGACGGGGCGGTGCAGGCCGTCGTCGAGCGGCACTCCTCGCTGCTGCCCGCCGGTATCGCCGCGGTGGAGGGCGAGTTCTCGGCCGGCGACCCGGTCGAGCTACGGGACGGCGCGGGCCGGGCGATCGCCCGCGGCCTCGTCAATTTCGACGCCCGGGAAATCCCCCGATTGATTGGCCGTTCGACCCGCGATCTCGCCCGTGAGCTGGGCCCCGCCTACGAGCGGGAGGTCGTGCACCGCGACGATCTGGTGCTGCTGCACCACTGACGCCGTCGCGCCCCCGCCGGCGGCCGGCACGGCACCGGCACACCGCCCCGCCCACGGTACGCGGACCGGTCTTTCCCGCGAGAGCTTGGCAAAAACGCCCCCGCGACGGCCCGCGGACTGGTCAACTTTGTTGCGGGGCGCCACAGGGGAGGGGCGCCCGCCGCGCGCAAGCGCACCCGTCGACGTACCACCCAGTCGGCCCCGCAACCGCCCGGGGCCGAGCAATTCGCAACACAGGAGGCCGCCGGTGAGACGAGGGCGCCCAGGGGCACCGCCCCGAGGGACGGCGGAGCGCGCACTGACCAGCGTCGGACCCGGTCCGGCCGCCGGCCGGCCCGAGGACGAGGACCTGGGGGAGCGCAGCCAGACCGCGCGGCCAACCACGGAGAGTGACCGCGTGGAGGCGTCCCGGCTCTGGCACATCACCCTCAGCGTCTCGGGGGCCGAGGCCCCGCTGCGGGAGGTCCGGCGGGCGCTGGAGCAGCTCGCGCACGACCATCCCTTCCTGCTGACCAGCCGCTACGCCAACGACCACGCCGAGATCCGCTACTGGGAGGAGGCCCGCGACCTGCACGACGCCGCGGCGGTCGCCCTGCGGCTCTGGGGCGAGCACCGCTCGACGGCCAAACTGCCCCCGTGGGAGATCGTCGGCCTGGAGGTCATCGACCGGGAGACGTACCACCAGCGCATCGCCGAGGGCTACGGTCCGCCACCGGCCGCACCCGTGGGCGTGCACCCGTTCTGACCGGTGGCCCGCCGCGTTCCGCGCAGTGAGATACCCCCTGGCCGCGGCCTGCCCGCCCGATAGGCTGCGGCCATGACCAGCAGCGCACCGCAGACCTCGCCCGTCCTCGACACCGCCCGCCGCGCGCGGGAGGCGGCCGCCGTCCTGGCGCCACTGCCGCGGACGGCCCGTGACGCCGCGCTGCTCGCCATCGCCGACGCCCTGGTGGAGCGGACCGAGGCGATCGTCGCCGCCAACGCCCAGGACATCGCCAAGGCCCGTCAGGCCGGCACCGCCGAGTCGATCGTGGACCGGCTCACCCTCACCCCGGAGCGGATCGCGGCGATCGCCGCGGACGTCCGCCAGGTCGTGGCGCTGCCCGACCCGGTCGGCGAGGTGGTCCGCGGCTCGACCCTGCCCAACGGCCTCGACCTGCGCCAGGTCCGGGTCCCGCTCGGCGTGATCGGCATCATCTACGAGGCCCGGCCCAATGTGACGGTGGACGCCGCCGCCCTCTGCCTGAAGTCCGGCAACGCCGTGCTGCTGCGCGGCTCGTCCTCCGCCTACGCCTCCAACAGCGCCCTGGTGGACGTGCTGCGCGACGCCGTCCAGAGCGCCGGGCTGCCCGCCGACGCCGTCCAGCTGGTGCCCGGCGAGAGCCGCGACTCGGTGCGCGAGCTGATGCGCGCCCGCGGCCTGGTCGACGTGCTGATCCCGCGCGGCGGCGCCTCGCTGATCCGCACGGTCGTCGAGGAGTCCACCGTCCCGGTGATCGAGACCGGCACCGGCAACTGCCACGTCTACGTCGACGAGGCGGCCGACCTCGACATGGCGATCGAGATCCTGATCAACTCCAAGGCCCAGCGGCCCAGCGTCTGCAACGCCGCCGAGACCGTGCTGGTGCACGCCGGGATCGCCGAGAAGTTCCTGCCGCGTGCCCTGGAGGCGCTCACCGAGGCCGGCGTGGTCGTGCATGGTGACGCGGCCTGGCAGCAGGCCGGCCCCGGGCTGGTCGCCCCCGCCACCGACGAGGACTGGGCGACGGAGTACCTCTCGTACGACATCGCGGCCGCCGTGGTGCCCGACCTGGAGGCGGCGGTCACGCACATCCGGCGCTGGTCCTCCGGGCACACCGAGGCGATCGTCACCACCTCGCAGGCCGCGGCCCGCCGGTTCACCCAGTTGGTGGATTCCACGACCGTCGCGGTCAACGCCTCGACCCGCTTCACGGACGGCGGCCAGTTCGGTTTCGGCGCCGAGATCGGCATTTCCACCCAGAAGCTGCACGCCCGCGGCCCCATGGGCCTGCCGGAACTGACCTCCACCAAATACATCGTCACCGGCGATGGCCACACCCGCTGACGCCGTCCCCGGATTTCCCGTCCCCGCAGCCCCGTTCTCTGTGCTTTCTCCCTGCCCAAAATGGCCCCCCGGGGCTAACCTGGACGGGTGCCGGACGACGTGGGGGCACGCCGTTCCCGGACGGCGAAGAGCCCGACGAGCACCACCACGGGAGCCACGGAAAAGCGGATGAGGAATTCGCTCCCGTGGTCTTCGACGAGGAATTCGTCCGGTCCGCGCGGATCCACGAACCCTCGGCGGTCGAGCGGATGCTGGCCGCCGCCGAGGCGCGCGCCGAGGCCGAGGCAGCCCGCTCGGCCCCCGGCTTCGGCCCCGACGCGGCCGACGACCCCGACGCGTACGGCGACCCGCGGCAGCGCGGCGCGTACGGCGGGTACGAGGACGACGACCACGACGACCGGCCACACGGCCCGTACGGCCCCTACGGCGGCTCGCTGCGGCCCTACCGCGGCAGCACCCGCTGGCACCGGCCGGTGGCCTGGGTCCTGGCCGTGGTCATGGGTATCGGGCTGGTCGCGCTGGCCTTCAGCGCCGTCTACCGCGGCGCGTCCGGGCGCAACCAGAGCCCGGCGCCGGCACCCACGTCCAGCGGTGTCGACGCCCCGGCCACCGGCGGCGCGGACAGCGTCCGTACGGCGCGGCCCGGCCTGCCGTCGCTGCCGTCCGCCGAGACCGTGCGCCCGTCATTTTCCGCCGGCACCCCGGCGCAGTGACACCGTCGCGCACTGCCCGCATCCGGGGCGCCCGAAACGGAACGGTGCGCTGAAGTTGCCCGCCGCCCCGGCGTTTACCTTTGCCCCGGCCGACCTACTCTTGTTGTATGACCGGGCCTGGTGACCCTCCCGAAGGGACGCCCAACGGCGCCCCGGGAGGCGGTGAGGACGAGTACCGATCCGTCGTCTTCGACGAATCGTTCGTGCGCGCTGCGCGGCTGCAGGAATTCTCCGCCGACGAACGGCTCGGCGAGCACCACGCACCGGCGGTGAAGACCCGGCGCGCCTGGATGCGGCTGGGGGGCTCCCGGCAGGCGATCCTCCTGGTGCTGCTGATCGTGCTGGCCTTCGGCACCGCCGTCTACATGGGCATCCGGCACCCCTACAAGACCCCCGAGCCGGCCCGGGCGCAGCCGTTGCGGTCGGCCGTCGTACCGCTCGCGCCGAGCGGGGAGGTGCCCGGCGGGACGCCCGAGGACCTCTTCGCGCACAGCCCCGCGGCGAATTACCGGGTCGGCGCCGCGGGCGTGAACCTGCCCACGGTCTCCCGCACCGACCACTTCTCCGACGGCCAGATCGTCTCCGCGCTGACCATCGCCAAGGACTACCTCGTCCGCTCCTCGCTGGACCCGGAAACCGTCACCGGCGGTTCCGTACGGCCGCTGCGGCTGCTGCTCGACACCGGCCAACTCGACCAGTTCGACCAGAGCTTGGCGCACCCCGACGACAACGGCCAGAACGCCGCCACCGGCTGGCTGGTGCGCTTCGACCCCCGGCAGACCCGGCTCGCCGACCGGAACGTACGGGTCAACGGCACGCTGTCCGCCACGGAGTTGAGCCCGGACGCGCTGGAGGTCACCGCGGACTACACCTTCGTCTACGCCGTCCAGCCCGCCCCCGGTGCCCGGCAGGCCGCGGCCGGCCAGGACGTCGGCAAGGCCACCGCGGGCGCCGCCTCGCTGGTCACCGTGCGGCGTGAGATGCACTTCCGGCTGGGCCGCGACGACCTGACCGACCACCGCCTGGAGGTGCTGCAGAGCAGCCTGCAGGCGGGGCCGCTGGCCTGCTCCTCGCAGCCGGCCGACGCGCTGCACCCGCTCTTCGCGGGACAGCACGCCGGCAGCGACCGCCCGGCCGGCACCGACCCCTACGCCAGGGACCGGGCCAACCCCTCGCTGTGCGGTCAGCTGGCGCCGTCCGCCGAGCCGAAGCCGGCCCACCCGATCCGCTAGGCGGCCCAGGACCCGCCGGGCGGGCGAGCCGCTCCACCGGGCGTCGTGCGGGCCGCTCCGTCAGGCTTCCGAGCCGTTGGGCCGGTCCGTGCCGTTGGCGCCGCCCTGGCCGCCGCGCGAGCCGCCGCCGAAGACCGTGTCCCGCAGCTTGCCGCCCAAGTCACCCGCGCCGCCCGCGATATCGCGGACCAGGCCCATCAGCGGGTCCTTGCTGTTGCGGACCGAATCGGCGTAGTGCGCCGCCGAGTCCCGGAACGAGTCGGACACCGAGGCGTCCTTGTCCTCGTCGCGGCGGGGGTAGTGGCCGTCCATGATCCGCTGGTAGTCGCGGCTGGCCGCCCACTTCTTCAGCTCGGCCGCCCGCACGGTGGTGAACGGGTGGCTGCGCGGCAGGAGGTTGAGGATCTTCAGCACGGAGTCGCGCAGGTCGCCGCCCGACTCGTACTCGTCGGCCTGCTTGAGGAAGGCGTCGACGTTCATCTCGTGCAGGTGATTGCCGCCGGCCAGCTTCATCAGGCCGCGCATCGAGGCCTGCAGGTCCTGACCGACCAGCAGCCCGGCGCGGTCCGCCGACAGCTCGGACTTGCGGAACCACTCGCGCAGCGCCGTCACGATCGCCATGATCGCGACGTTGCCCAGCGGGATCCAGGCGACCTTCATGGCGAGGTTCGTCAGGAAGAGCAGGATCGTGCGGTAGACCGCGTGCCCGGAGAGGGCGTGGCCGACCTCGTGGCCGACGACCGCCCGCATCTCCTCCTCGTCGAGCAGCTCGACGAGACCGGTCGTCACCACGATGATCGGCTCGTCCAGGCCGATGCACATGGCGTTGGGCTGCGGGTCCTGATTGACGTACATCGGCGGGACCTTCTCCAGGTCCAGGATGTAGCAGGCGTCGCGCAGCATGTCGTTCAGGTGCGAGAACTGCTGGTCGCCGACGCGCACCGAGTCCGACAGGAACAGCAGCCGGAGGCTGCGCTCCGGCAACAGGCCGCTGAGCGTCTTGAAGACGGTGTCGAACCCGCTGAGCTTGCGCAGGGCGACCAGCGCCGAGCGGTCCGCGGGGTGCTCGTACGACCGCGAGGAGATTCCGGGGAATCGCCGCCGGTCCCGGCTCGGTACGTGCGCGCTGCCGTCTGGGCTCTCCGTCATTGGGGCCTCCCCCTCTTCGACTGCGTGAGTTTCAGACTAGAGGACGCCACTGACAGGCGAATGGATGCTCGGGCGTACGCTGGCGATCGCACCAATGACCGCACAGGCCCGTACAAAAGACCCGCCGGGCCGGTACCCGAGGAGCGCCGCCATGCCGCATCCGAGCCTGCTGCTCGCCGCAGCCGCGGAGACCGCCAGGGACGGCGGCCCCGGATGGATCCTGCGCACCGTGATCATCGTCGGCGTGCTCGGCGCCGTCCTGCTCGCCTGGTTCCTGCTGCGCGGCTACGGCCAGGACTGACCGGCCGGGGGCCGCGCCCGGAGGCGTGCGGACGCGGCCGGGCGCATCCGGGTGGAGTCGCCGTGAGCCGGCGGTGAGCCGACGCATACGATGTGGTGGAAGTCTCTGCCCGCACCGAGCCCGGATTGGTCCTGCTGACGATGAGCCTGCACACCACCGCACAGTCCCTGGTTTCCCTCGCCGCCGAACCCGGCCACGAGGGCGGTCACGCCAGCCTCAGCCCTTTCGTGACCGGCGGCGGTGCCCTGTTTGTCCTGCTCCTCCTGCTGTGGGTCACGACCCGCTTCAACCGGGACCGCTGAGCCCCGGCACCCGGCCCCCGGCATCGCGCGCCGCCCAGTAGGGTCTGCACGCATGGGAGAGCACACAGGGCCCGTGAAGCGGCGACTCGGAGTGATGGGCGGGACGTTCGACCCGATCCATCACGGACACCTGGTCGCCGCCAGCGAGGTGGCCAGCCAGTTCCACCTCGACGAGGTCATCTTCGTGCCGACCGGGCAGCCGTGGCAGAAGAGCCACAAGAAGGTGTCGCCGGCCGAGGACCGGTATCTGATGACGGTCATCGCGACCGCCTCGAACCCGCAGTTCTCCGTCAGCCGCATCGACATCGACCGCGGCGGCAAGACGTACACGATAGACACGCTGCGTGATCTGCGCGCGGAGCACCGTGACGCGGATCTGTTCTTCATCACCGGCGCCGACGCGCTCAGCCAGATCCTGACCTGGCACGATGCCGCGGAGCTGGTGTCGCTCGCCCACTTCATCGGGGTGACCAGGCCCGGCCACGTCCTCGCGGACCCCGGGCTGCCCGAGGGGGCGGTGTCCCTGGTCGAGGTGCCCGCGCTGGCCATCTCCTCGACCGACTGCCGGGCGCGCGTCGCCCAGGGGGATCCGGTCTGGTACCTGGTGCCGGACGGTGTGGTGCGCTACATCGACAAAAAACAGCTGTACCGCAACGACCGCTGACGGGGCTGACGGAAAGGGGCACCGGTGAGCGACCGACACGATCCGTACGGGCCGCAGGACCCGTATGCCCGCGACCCTTACGCCCAGGAGCAACCAGGGCAGCAGGGGCAGCCGGGCTACACCTACGACGCCTACGGGCAGCCGGTCTACCACGACGCCGCCCGGCCGTCGTACGAGCAGCAACACGACCCGTACGGCGGGCACTCCGCCCCGTCCGCCTACGAGGGCTACGACCCGTACGGCACCGCACAGGGCCATCAGGCGCAGCAGACCTACCAGGGACAGCAGGGTCACCAGGGGCAGCAGGCCGGCGTGGACTACGGCTACGGCCCCTACGGCCACGGCCAGGTCCAGGCCGAACCCGGCTACCCCCAGCAGTACGACCCGTACGGCCGGCCCCAGCAGCCGTCCCCCCAGCAGTCGCCCCCGCAGCAGGCCCCTCCGCAGGAGTGGATCCCGCAGCAGGCCCAGCAGTCGCCGTACGAGCAGCTCTCCTACGAGGAGCAGCGCCACGGCGCACCGGCACCGGGTGGCCGCGAGGACGCCCGGCAGCCGGGCGGCGGGCGCCGCGCCCCCTCGGACGGTCCCGCGGCGGAGACACCCGGCGGCGCCTCTTCCGGTGACCCGGAGTACCAGACCGAGCAGTTCTCCTTCATCGAGGAGCCCGACGAGGACTCCGAAGACGTCATCGACTGGCTGAAGTTCACCGAGAGCCGCACCGAGCGGCGCGAGGAGGCCAAGCGGCGCGGCCGCAGCCGGATCATCGCACTGTCGGTCGTCCTGGTCCTCCTGGTGGCCGGAGGTGCCGGCTACCTGTGGTGGGCGGGCAAGCTGCCCGGACTGGCCGGGCCGGGCACCGGCCGGACCGCCGCGGCCGGCGGCCAGAAGCGCGACGTCCTCGTCGTGCACCTGCGGGACACCAAGACGGGCAACAGCTCGACCGCGCTCCTGGTGGACAACGAGACCACCCACAAGGGCACCACCGTCCTGCTGCCCAACAGCCTCGTGGTCCCCAAGGACGACGGCAGCGCCACCACGCTCGGCAAGTCCGTGAAGGACGACGGTGCCGAGCCCACCCGGGACGCCCTCAACAGCCTCCTGGGCGCCGACCTGAAGGCCACCTGGCGGCTGGACACGCCCTACCTGGAGAACCTCGTCGAGACGGTCGGCGGCATCACCCTCGACACCGACGCCACCGTGCCCGGCGCCAAGAAGGGCGCCTCCCCGGTGGTCAAGCAGGGCCGGGCCCAGGATCTGGGCGGCCAGGCGGCCGTCGCCTACGCCACCTACCAGGCGCCCGGCGAGCCCCAGACCCGGCAGCTGCAGCGCTTCGGGCAGGTCATGCAGGCGACGCTGAAGAAGGTCTCCAGCGATTCGGACGGCGCCACCGCCACCGTCAAGGCACTCCTCCAGGTCCTCGACCCGCCGCTCACCGAGGCCCAGCTGGGCAGCTCGCTGGCGCAGCGCGCGGAACTGGCGAAGACCGGCGCCTACCGCACGACCCTGCTGCCCGTACAGACCGACGGCACGCTCAGCCAGGGCACCGCGGCCGGTGTCGTCAAGGACGTGCTCGGCGGCACGGTCAAGAAGACCGCCCCCGACACCACCGCCCGGGTGGCCGTCCGCAACGCCACCGGCAACAAGGCGGCGACCGGAAAGGCACAGGTCGCCCTGCTCAACGGCGGCTACAGCTTCGTCGACGACGGCGCCGAGGGCGCGGCCCAGGCCGCCTCCCGGGTCACGTACGCGGACGCCGCCTCGAAGGCGAAGGCCGCCGAGGTCGCCAAGACGCTGGGCCTGCCGGCGGGCGCGGTCCGGCAGGGCAAGGGCGCCGGGAACGCCGACATCACGGTGGTCCTCGGCCAGGACTACAAGGGCTGACGGGAGGGGCGGGCGGTCCACCGGACCGACCCGCCCCGACCGGTCACCGGTGGGCCGTCGGACCCACTGCCACCGCGCTGACCAGCCAGGATGCGCGATCTGACCCACTGGTTCGAAAACCCTGCCGGGAGTGTCAGTGGTCCGTGAGACCCTTGAGGGGTACCTGACCGCCGATCCGGTTGCCCATGG
This sequence comes from Streptomyces endophytica, assembly GCF_026153355.1. Taxonomy (GTDB): domain Bacteria; phylum Actinomycetota; class Actinomycetes; order Streptomycetales; family Streptomycetaceae; genus Streptomyces; species Streptomyces endophytica. Next base: position 3,405,751 of record NZ_CP110636.1, read on the forward strand.
GGACTGCGGCGCGCGCCGCGGCGGGGCCGAGCCCTCGCCCCGTGACCGGCCGGAGAAGCAGCCCTCGACCCGGAAAGCCGCTTGTGACCGCCACGGACCGCTCCATCGAGCTCATCAACGCCGCAGCCCAGGCCGCGGCCGACAAGCTCGCGCACGACATCATCGCGTACGACGTCAGTGACGTCCTCTCGATCACCGATGCCTTCCTGCTCGCCTCGGCCCCCAGCGACCGCCAGGTGAAGTCGATCGTCGACGAGATCGAGGAACGGCTCTCCAAGGACCTCGGCGCCAAGCCGGTCCGCCGCGAGGGCGACCGCGAGGCCCGCTGGGTGCTGCTCGACTACGTCGACATCGTCGTGCACGTCCAGCACAGCGAGGAGCGCGTGTTCTACGCGCTTGAGCGGCTGTGGAAGGACTGCCCGGAGATCGACCTCCCCGAGGACGCCAAGGCCACCCGCGGCAAGGCCGCCGCGCACGCCGAGGCCACTGCGGGCGGGCAGGACGGAGAGCTGCTCTGAACGGCACGAAGCGGGCGTCGGGCCGCCGCATCGTCCTGTGGCGGCACGGCCAGACGGCCTGGAATCTGGAGCGCCGCTTCCAGGGCTCCACGGACATCGAGCTGACCGACACGGGCCTGACCCAGGCCCGGCGCTCGGCCCGGCTGCTCGCCGCGCTGCGGCCGGACGCGATCATCGCCTCCGACCTCCGGCGCGCGGCCGCCACGGCGAGCGAGCTGGCCGCCCTCACCCGGCTCGACGTGACCCACGACGCGGCCCTGCGCGAGACGTACGCGGGCTCCTGGCAGGGGCTGACCCACGAGGAGATCCTCGCGCGCTACGGCGAGCAGTACACCGCCTGGAAGCGCGGGGAGCCGGTGCGGCGCGGTGGCGGCGAGCTGGAGACCGAGGTGGCCGACCGGGCCGCCCCCGTGGTGCTCAACCACGCCGACAAGCTGCCTGAGAACGGCACCCTGGTCGTGGTCAGCCACGGCGGCACGATCCGCACCACCATCGGGCGGCTGCTCGGCCTGGAGGCCCACCACTGGGAGGGCCTGGGCGGGCTGTCGAACTGCTGCTGGTCCGTGCTCGGCGAGGGCGCGCGCGGCTGGCGGCTGTTGGAGCACAACGCCGGCACCCTGCCGGAGCCGGTGCTCGGCGACGACGTCTGACCCCGCCGGGGGCCCGGGCGGACCCGGATTTCACATCTGGGCAGGTCGCAGGCTAAAGTTCATCTTGTTCGCGGCGCCGCCGGGGAAAACCCCGGAGGAGCGGAACAAGACCCGGGGCTATAGCTCAGTTGGTAGAGCGCCTGCATGGCATGCAGGAGGTCAGGAGTTCAATTCTCCTTAGCTCCACAACCCGGATGATCCCGCCTCCAGATGGAGGCGGGATCATTGCGTATGTGCGGACCCGCGCACGGCCCGGCCCGCTGCGAAGACGGACCTGACCTGGTGGGCCGTCCGTGGCAGAATCGGACGGCGCCGCCAGGGGAGGAGAGACAGCGATGCCCACGAGCATCCTCGGGGAGGTCGACGGCCTGCTCGACGTCGCTGCGGCGGGCGCCGGTACCGGCTCTGCCCTGCAGTGCCCCTCGTGCGGGTCGTCGCACGTCGCGCAGGTGCTGGGCGACAACGGCGGCATCTCCTTCGTTTGTACGGCCTGCGGCCACAGTTGGAGCTGATGGATGGGCGCCCACAGCAGGAAATGTGACTGGTGCGGCAGCGGAACGCCGATCGTGCGCGACATGGAGCCGGTCAACACCGACTACCAGTACTGGTGCGAGGAATGCGCACGCGCCCTGGTCATAAAGGGCGACCCGATCGAGACCTACCGGGAGCTCGACGGGGAGCCGATCTACGGGCGGCTGCTCGACGAGCACTGCACGCTCAAGCGTTTCTACTCGTTCGCCACGGCCTGACCGGCGCCGCCCGCCAACGGGCGGCCGTTCCGAACACCTTGGGCCGGATGAGCACGCCGTTCTGACGCCCTTCCCGGCATCTCCGGAGACTTCCGGGCGCTACCGCATGGTTCCGGTCGGTTCCGGTCGGTTCCGATCGGGCGGAACGGCCGTGCGTTCGCCCGGCGTTGGACCGGACGACGGCATGCCGGCAGGCACACCGGCCGGCGCCCCGTCCGCCTCAATCGCGGGTGGCGGGGGAGCGGTTGGCCCGCCACAGCCGGGCCCCGGCCAGGGCCAGCACGGCCAGTCCGGCGAGCGGATAGACGTCGGAGAGCAGCATCTGGATGCCGTTCTGGTGCAGTTCCTGGTGCTGGTGCCAGCGGTGCGGCACCCACCACAGGGCGAAGGAGCAGAAGAGGAGGCCGAGCGTGACGGTGGTCACCCACCAGCGGCGCGCGCCGGTGCCGGTCCGGTCGAGCGCCTCGGAGCCGAGCAGGACCAGCATCGGCACGCACCACACCCAGTGGTGGGACCAGGAGACCGGGCTGATCAGGAGGGCGGTGGCGGCGCAGGCGACGGCCGCCCAGGCGCGGCCGCCGTCGGCCGGGGATGCGGCCGGCCCGCGCAGCAGCGCCCCGGCGGCCAGCGCGAGGCCCGCGAGCGCGGTCAGCCCGGCCAGTACGGCCCAGGAGGCGCCGGGGTCGTGGGTGTGCAGCAGCCGGGCGAGCGCGCCGCGCAGCGACTGGTTCGCGGTGATCTCCACCTCACCGACCCGGTCGGCGGAGAACACGATCCCGGTCCAGAAGCGGTGCGAGTCGCGGGGCAGTGCGAGGGCGGAGAGGAGGGCGGTGGCTAGGAAGGTCGCGGTGGCGACGGCGGCCTGCCGCAGCCAGGGGTTCCAGGCGGCGCGTAGACCGGCGCCGGAGCGCAGGCGCTGCCCGGCCCGTACGGCGCCGGCCACGGCCAGGAAGACGGCGAACAGCGCCGGTGTGAGCTTGATGCCGGCCGCGATGCCGATGCCGATACCCGCGAGCCGCTGGGCGTCCCTGCGGGTCAGGTCCCACAGCACGAGCGCAGTGAGCAGCAGGTTGATCTGGCCGTAGCGCAGCGTCGTCCACACCGGTTCGCACCACACCAGCAGCGCCGAGACCGCCAGCGTGGCGGCCGGCCGGGGCAGCCGCCGGGGGCGGCCCGCCAGGCGCAGCGAGAGGTCGACGACCGCGACGAGCAGCAGCAGGTTCCCGGCGGTGGCCAGGGTGCGCATCGCCGGGACGCCGAGGAGGGTGAGGGGGGTGAAGAGCAGCGCCGCGAAGGGCGGGTAGGTGTTGGGCAGGTGGGCCGAGGTGGCCACCATGTCGTAGAGGGACTCGCCGTTGCGGACGGTCAGGCCCTCGGCCCGGTAGACCATGAGGTCGATCATCGTGACGTGCGCGAGCCGCTGGGCGATCCAGAAGGCGGTGAAGGAGGCCAGACAGGCCAGCGCCGCCGCGGCCGTCGGGTGGCGGCGCAGGACGCCCTTGCCGGGGTGCGGGCCGCCGGGTTCGGTGGGCTGTTCCAGCTCCAGGGCGGTCACGGCGTACGGCTCCCCCAGGACGAATCGGGCACGGCCTGCCGACAGTACCGCGCGCCCCGTCCAAGGGCCCTCGGGAGAACGATTTGGCAGAAGGCGGGGAGGTCCGTGTAATGTAGGCGATGCCGCAGCGGGGAACCGGGCGGAAAACAAAATACGGGGCTATAGCTCAGTTGGTAGAGCGCCTGCATGGCATGCAGGAGGTCAGGAGTTCAATTCTCCTTAGCTCCACAGAGACAAAGCAGGCCGTCCATTGCGGACGGCCTGCTTTGCTGTGCGTATCCGGACTCCCGGGTGGGGCGGATGCTTCGCATCGGGCGTGACGGCCGGTCAAGTCCGTGTCCGCTATGGCGGATTCACTGTTCGCCGGATGGTCATTCCTGACCAGTCCTTACCATTCCTTGGCTTCTTCTTGGTGATCACATTCCCCTGACATGAACAGTTCACCGAAAGAGTGGCGAATCGCGTGTGAGCGTCACATCCACCGCATGCACCGCTCGTGAGGTGCCGCGCATCGGCGCACCGGCGCACCGCGTCACCCCGCAGCGCATCGCATCGCCACAGCAGGGGGTTACATGAGATCAAGCCACACCGGATCACCGCGCGTCCGCGCGGGTCTGGCCTGGGCAGCCGCGCTGCCCCTGGTCGCCGGCGCGCTCGCACTCGGCGCGCCCGCCGCCGACGCCGCGGGCCACGACGGTGGCCGGCACGCACTTCTGGGCACCAAGCCCCTGTGGGCCACCAAGCAGGCCGACCAGGGCGCCACCGCCGACTCCGCGGACGTCACCGCCCGGGTCTACCTCGCCGGCCGCGACGCCAAGGGCCTGGCCGCCTACGCCCGGGCCGTGTCCGACCCGCACTCGGCCGCGTACGGGAAGTACCTGAGCGCCGCGCAGACGCGGGCCCGCTTCGGTGCCACCCGTGACCAGATAGCCAAGGTGACCGACTGGCTGACGAAGTCCGGCCTGAAGGTCACCGGCTCCACCAACCGCTACCTCACGGTCACCGGCGATGCGGCCGCCGCCGAGCAGGCCTTCGCCACCGACCTGCACAACTACCGCAAGGGCGGGCACACTTACCACGCCCCGTCGACCACCGCCTCCGCGCCCGCCACGCTGGCCGACGCGGTGCTGACGGTCACCGGCCTGGACAACGCGCCGAAGCTCGCCAAGCACCACTCCGGCGAACTGCCGCCCCCGGAGGGCGTCTTCCGGAACTCCGGCCCGTTCTCCTCGTACTACGGCTCCCGCACGAACAAGAAGCTGCCGTCCGCCTACGGGAGCAAGGCTCCGTACGCGGTCAAGGGCTACACCGGCCAGCAGCTGAGGGCCGCCTACGGGGCGAAGAAGTGGACCGGCAAGGGCGTCACCGTCGCGATCACCGACGCCTTCGCCTCGCCGACGATCTCCAAGGACGCCGCCACCTACGCGGCCCGCAATGGCGACGCCGCGTACCGCCGCGGCCAGCTCTCCCAGGTGCTGCCCAACAAGTACACGCACATCGACGAGTGCGGCGCGGCCGGCTGGTACGGCGAGGAGACCCTCGACGTCGAGGCCGTCCACGCGGTCGCCCCGGCCTCCGACGTCGTCTACGTCGGCGCCGCCTCCTGCATGGACGACGACCTGATCGACTCGCTCGGCAAGATCGTCGACGGTCACCTCGCCGACATCGTCTCCAACTCCTGGGGCGACATCGAGGCGAACGAGACCCCGGACGTGGCCGCCGCCTACGACCAGCTCTTCCAGCAGGGCGCGGTCCAGGGCATCGGCTTCTACTTCTCCTCCGGCGACAACGGTGACGAGGTCGCCAACACCGGCACCAAGCAGGTCGACACCCCGGCGAACTCCGCCTGGGTGACCGCGGTCGGCGGCACCTCCCTGGCCGTCGGCAAGCACGACACGTACCAGTGGGAGACCGGCTGGGGCACCCAGAAGGCCCTGCTCTCCAAGGACGGCAACAGCTGGGCAGGCTTCCCGGGCGCCTTCAACGGCGGGGCCGGCGGCGGTGTCAGCAAGACCGTCCCGCAGCCCTTCTACCAGCGCGGAGTCGTTCCGGACTCGCTGTCCAACTCCCTCCTGAAGGGCCGGATGCGCACCGTTCCGGACATCTCCGCGGTCGCCGACCCCAACACCGGCTTCCTGGTGGGTCAGACCCAGACCCTGCCCGGCGGCAAGCTCGGCTACGACGAGTACCGCATCGGCGGCACCTCCCTGGCCGCCCCAGTCATCGCCGGCGTCCAGGCGCTCGCCCAGCAGGCCCGGCACGGTGTGGCCATCGGCTTCGCCAACCCCGGCATCTACCAGCGCTACGGCACGTCGGCCTACCACGACGTCACCGACCACCCGCTGGGCGCCGGACGTGACCTCGCCGTCGTCCGCGTGGACTACGTCAACGGCACCGACAGCAGCAAGGGCACCACGACCTCGCTGCGCAGCCTCGGCAAGGACAGCTCCCTGCACGCCGTCGTCGGCTACGACGACGTCACCGGTGTGGGCAGCCCCAGCGCCGGCTACGTGAGCTCCTACCGTCCCTGACGGACCGCGCGGCCCGCGCCGGGGGAATCCTCGGCGCGGGCCCCGCACGCCCTGCGGTACCCTGGCGCCATGCGTGCCGTACGCCTTCTGCTTAGCGGGCCGCGCTGATCAGTGCCGACGGATGACAGACCCGTCGGAATCGGCGCGGCGTCCCCTCCTGTGCGAGGGGTCTTTTTGTTTCCGGAGTTCCGGGGACAAGGTCCGGGACAAGGCGCGTTTCCGCAGGCAGAGACGATCGATGGAGCTTTGAGACGATGAGCGAGACGACCACCGCTGCCGAGGTGGCAGCGCCGCACCGCTATACGGCCGCGCTGGCCGCCGACATCGAGGCACGCTGGCAGGACTTCTGGGAGAAGGACGGGACCTACGAGGCCCCGAACGCGAGCGGGGAGCTGGCCGGCGACCCGGAGCTGGCGGCCCGCCCCAAGAAGTTCATCATGGACATGTTCCCCTACCCGTCGGGCGCCGGCCTGCACGTCGGCCACCCCCTGGGGTTCATCGCCACCGACGTCTACGCCCGCCACCAGCGCATGACGGGCCACAACGTCCTGCACACCCTGGGCTTCGACGCCTTCGGCCTGCCCGCCGAGCAGTACGCCGTCCAGACCGGCACCCACCCGCGGGTCTCCACCGAGGCCAACATCGTGAACATGCGGCGCCAGCTGCGCCGCCTGGGCCTGGGCCACGACCAGCGCCGCTCGGTCGAGACGATCGACCCGGCGTACTACAAGTGGACCCAGTGGATCTTCCTGCAGATCTTCAACTCCTGGTACGACCCGGAGGCGGACGCCGCCCGTCCGATCGACACCCTGGTCGCCCAGTTCGAGGCCGGCACCCGCCCGACCCCCGACGGCCGCCCCTGGGCCGAACTGAGCGTCACCGAGCGCGCCGACGTCCTGGGCGAGTACCGCCTGGCGTACGCCTCGGACTCGCCGGTCAACTGGTGCCCCGGGCTGGGCACCGTACTGGCCAACGAGGAGGTCACCGCCGAGGGCCGCTCCGAACGCGGCAACTACCCGGTCTTCAAGGCCAAGCTGCGCCAGTGGAACATGCGCATCACCGCCTACGCCGACCGGCTGCTGCGCGACCTGGACGCGCTGGACTGGCCGGAGGCCATCAAGCTGCAGCAGCGCAACTGGATCGGCCGGTCCGAGGGCGCCCGGGTCGACTTCCCGGTGGGCGACGACAAGATCACCGTCTTCACCACCCGTCAGGACACCCTGTTCGGCGCCACGTACATGGTGCTGGCCCCCGAGCACCCGCTGATCGCCGGCTCCGACAACGGCGACACCACGGGCGCCATCGTCCCCGACGTCTGGCCCGAGGGCACCCACGAGGTGTGGACCGGCGGCCACGCCACCCCGCGCGAGGCCGTCGCCGCCTACCGCAAGCAGGCCGCCGCCAAGTCCGACATCGAGCGGCAGGCCGAGGCCAAGGACAAGACCGGCGTCTTCACCGGCGTCTTCGCCACCAACCCGGTCAGCGGCGAGCGGGTCCCGGTCTTCATCGCCGACTACGTCCTGATGGGTTACGGCACCGGCGCGATCATGGCCGTGCCCGCGCACGACACCCGCGACTTCGCCTTCGCCCGCGCCTTCGAGCTGCCCATGCGCTGTGTCGTCGAGCCGACGGACGGCCGCGGCACCGACCCCGCCACCTGGGACGACGCCTTCGCCTCGTACGACGCCAAGATCATCAACTCGTCCGGCGACAGCATCTCGCTGGACGGCCTGGGCGTCACCGAGGCCAAGGCGAAGATCACCGACTGGCTGGCCGAGCGCGGCATCGGCGAGGGCACCGTCAACTTCCGGCTGCGCGACTGGCTGTTCAGCCGCCAGCGCTACTGGGGCGAGCCGTTCCCGATCGTCTACGACGAGGACGGCGTGGCGCACGCGCTGCCCGAGTCGATGCTGCCGCTGGAACTGCCCGAGGTCGAGGACTACTCCCCGCGCACCTTCGACCCGGACGACGCCGACACCCAGCCCGAGACCCCGCTGTCCCGCAACGAGGACTGGGTCAACGTCGAGCTGGACCTGGGCGACGGCCGGGGCGTGCGGCGCTACCGCCGCGAGACCAACACCATGCCCAACTGGGCCGGTTCCTGCTGGTACGAGCTGCGCTACCTGGACCCCCGCAACGACGACGCGCTGGTCGACCCGGCCGTCGAGCAGTACTGGATGGGGCCGCGCGACGGCCAGCCGGCCGGCGGTGTCGACCTGTACGTGGGCGGCGCCGAACACGCCGTGCTGCACCTGCTGTACGCCCGCTTCTGGTCCAAGGTCCTGCACGACCTGGGGCACGTCTCGTCCTCCGAGCCGTTCCACAAGCTGTACAACCAGGGCATGATCCAGGCCTTCGTCTACCGGGACAGCCGCGGCATCGCCGTCCCGGCCGCCGAGGTCGAGGAGCGGGACGGCGCCTACTACTACCAGGGCGACAAGGTCAGCCGCCTGCTGGGCAAGATGGGCAAGTCCCTGAAGAACGCCGTCACCCCCGACGAGATCTGCGCCGAATACGGCGCGGACACCCTGCGCCTGTACGAGATGGCGATGGGCCCGCTGGACGTGTCGCGGCCGTGGGACACCCGGGCGGTCGTCGGCCAGTACCGCCTGCTGCAGCGCCTGTGGCGCAATGTCGTCGACGAGGCGACCGGTGAGGTCACCGTCGCGGACGTGCCCGAGTCGGACATCGACGTGGACACCCTGCGCGCCCTGCACAAGGCCATCGACGGCGTCGGCCAGGACCTGGCGAACCTGCGCTTCAACACCGCCATCGCCAAGGTCACCGAGCTGAACAACCACCTGACCAAGACGGGCGGCCCGGTCCCGCGCACGGTCGCGGAGCGGCTGGTGCTGCTGATCGCCCCGCTGGCCCCGCACATCGCCGAGGAGCTGTGGCGCAAGCTGGGCCACACCGACTCGGTGGTGCACGCGGACTTCCCGGTCGCGGACCCGGCGTACGTCGTGGACGAGAGCGTGACCTGCGTCGTCCAGATCAAGGGCAAGGTCAAGGCCCGTCTGGAGGTCGCCCCGTCGATCTCCAACGCCGACCTGGAGGCGACCGCACTGGCCGAGCCGGCGGTGGTCGCGGCGCTGAACGGCGCGGGCATCCGCAAGGTCATCGTCCGCGCACCGAAGCTGGTGAACATCGTCCCGGCGTGAGCCATCTGCGGCCTTCCGGTCCGTGCGGGCCTGGGGCATGGGGGGCGCCTTCCGGTCCGCGCGGGCCTGGGTCATGGAGGGCGTTTTCCGGCCCGAGAGGTCTGTGCGGACGCATACCATCGGCGGTGCCTGCCGGTCCGTGAGGACGTGAGCGGCGGGCGCCGGCCGGGGGCGGCGGAAGGCCGGACGAGCGCGGTATAGGGGTTTCCCCTACGGGCAGGTTGGGGGTTCTTCCGGACCCCGCAACCTGCCCTTTCCGTTTACGGTGGAGGGACAGGGCGCAGGCGAAAGTCCGGCGCCACCGACACGCCTGGGGGAGATCCCATGGAAGCCGCCGCCATCATCGGACTGCTCTTCGTGCTGTTCGTCCTGGCCGGCGTGCTCCTGACGGTCAAGGCAGTGAAGGCGACCAAGCGCGGCGTGGACCGTACGGTCGCCCAGGCGCGCCGAACGGTCGAGGACACCACCCTCCGGGCCCGGCAGCTCGCCCAGCCCGGTGTGGTCGGCGAGCTGGCCCAGCTGCGGCTGTCGCTCAGAACGTCCATGCGGGCCACCCAGGACGTGCTGTACGGAGGCGCTCCGGACGACGCGTCCCTGAGCGAGGCGATCGGCCTGTTCGAGCGGCTGAGCGCCCACGGCCACGAGCTGGACGCCGAGCTCAAACGCCTGGAACGCGAGCCCGACCGGGCCACCATCGCCGCCCGCCTCCCGGAGCTGAGGGAGCGCTTGGAACGGATCACGCACTCCGCCGAGTCGCTCCGCTGGGCCGCCCGCGACCGGGCACGCAAGTTCGCCGACGACGACCTCGCGGCACTGACCGACCAGATCGACGTCGAGGCAGGCGCCCTGCGCCACTGGACCCAGGCTCCTGAGGAGCAGCCGAGCGACAGGGGTGTGGACCGGGGCCGCTCCGGGGACGTTCGGGGGCAGGGCAGGGGGCGCCGGCGCCCGGCGGTCGCCGCTCGTGGGCGCCGGAGGGCGGGGACGAGCAGCAACGGGCGATCACCGCGCCCGACGGCCGCGGCCGGCCGACGTACCCGTGGGAGAAGTCCCCGCGGGCGGAGGAAGGCATGACGACTCGGCGGACGGAGGGCAGGGGGACGGGCGCGGGCACGACCAAGACCTGAGTGCTGAGAGGTGGTGGAGGTGGGTGGGGGGGGCGGGGCGGGGCCCCCGGGGAAGGAAGGCCAATCCCACCCACGGCCATAGGGGAGGCCCACGACAGCCCGCCACCAGGAACGCCAACGCCACCGGGAGTCCGCAGTTGAGGCGCGTCTACCGGGAGTCTGCAGCCGGGGCGCGTCTACCGGGAGCCCGAGGCCGGGGCGCGCCAATCGGGAGTACCCGCGCGACCGCGGCCTCCGCGAGGTCCGTCGCGGAGGTGATGCTTCCGTTGCCTGCTGGGTACTTGGCAGAGCCTTGGGGAAACCTGGAAGATCTTGGGGACGGACCCGCACTGTGCGACGTCCCGATCCCCGGATAATCTCCCTGTCATGTCCCGCCATGTCGCGATCGTCACCGATTCCACGGCCTACCTGCCGCGGACGGCCGTCGAGCGCCACCGCATCACGGCCGTACCGCTGACCGTCGTCCTGGGGGACCAGGCCCTTGAAGAGGGCACCGAGATCTCCGCGAGATCCGTCGCGCAGGCCCTGCAGAAGCGGCGCAGCGTGACGACCTCCCGGCCCAGCCCGGCCGTGTTCGCGGACACCTACCGCGAGGTGGCGGCGGCCGGAGCGACCGGCATCGTCTCCCTCCACCTCTCCTCGGAATTCTCCGGCACCTACGACGCGGCAGTGATGGCCGCCAAGGACGCCCCGGTCCCGGTGCACGTCGTGGACACCGGGATGGTCGCCATGGCGCTCGGGTTCTGCGCCCTCGCCGCCGCCGAGACCGCGGAGGCCGGCGGCGACGTGGACGATGCGGTCGCCGCGGCGGAGAAGCGGGCCGCGGGCACGTCCGCCTACTTCTACGTCGACACCCTGGACTATCTGCGCCGCGGTGGCCGGATCGGCGCGGCCCAGGCCCTCCTCGGCTCGGCGCTCGCCGTCAAACCGCTTCTCCAACTGGCGGACGGACGGATCGAGCTGCTGGAGAAGGTCCGTACGGCATCCAAGGCCATCGCACGGCTTGAGGAGATCGCCGTGGAACGGGCGGGCGAGGGCCAGATCGACATCGCGGTGCACCATCTCGCCGCCGCGGAACGCGCGGACGCGCTCGCCCAGCGGCTCCGTGAGCGGATCCCGGGGCTGAACGAGCTCCATGTGAGCGAGGTCGGCGCGGTGATCGGTGCACACACCGGGCCTGGGTTGCTGGCGGTCGTGGTGTCACCGCGCTGAGCGAGGCGGAAGGGGCACGGCAGGGCACGTGTGGGTGACGAAGTTATCCACAACTTCGGTGTTGTCCACGGGATTTGACACCGCTCGGCAGACTCTGCGCCGGTCACTTAGCGTCAGGAGCTATGAACTCCTCGCAGACCGCTCGACTCGACTCGTCCGTATCCCTCTCCACGCGGGCCGCGCCGGCTGACGGCCCCTCCTCGGCTCCGGAAGCCTCTGCCGAACGTCCCGGCTGGTCGTGGGCGTCCGACTCGGCAGCCCCGTACGAGCTGGACGCCCTGACCGGCACTCCACCCCCTCCTGACTCCTCACCCCCTCCTGATTCCTCACTCCCTCCGGAACCGGTGGGCGAATCCGTGGCGCCCTCGCCGGAGCCGGCAGCCGCAGCCGCAGCCGCATCGCCCTCGCCGGAACCTGTGCGCGGACCCGTGGCCCCCTCTCGTGCGCGTGCGCGCGAGGAGTGGGAGCGCGAGCGGGTACGGGCCCGGGTGGCGGCGATCTTCGGCGATACGGAGCGGGCGGCCGCGATGACCGGGCCACCCTCACCCGGACACGATCCGCCGCCCCAGCCTCAGCCCCAGCCCCGGCCCCCGCGCCCGCAGCGCGCGGAGCGAGCCTGGCTGGCGGTGCGCGAACGGCTCCCGCTGTGGCTGCAGTTACGGTGCAGTACCGACCCCAGGGCACTGGCCGCCCTGGCGTTGGTGCTGATCGTGGCGGTGGCGTTCGCGGTGCACCACTTCTGGACCGGGCGCCCGGAACCGGTACGCGCCCCGGCCGTCGAACGGTCCGCCACGGGGCCGGACGACCGACACCGTGGGCCCGGAGCGGCCGCCGACCCGCACTCATCCGCACTTCCGTCATCCGCACCCTCGTCAGCCTCCTCGACGGGCGCGAGTGGTTCGGCGGACGGTGCGGCGGGTGGCTCCTCGGGCGGTGCGGGGCGCCAGCTGGTCGTCGATGTCACGGGCAAGGTCCGGCATCCCGGCATCCACCGGATGCCGCCGGGCTCGCGGGTGATCGACGCGCTGCGGGCCGCGGGCGGTGTGCTGCACGGGGCGAACGTCAGCGGGCTCAACCGGGCGCGGCTGCTGACCGACGGCGAGCAGATCGCGGTCGGCGTGCCGGGCGCCGCGGCCGGCGGCGGTGCCGGCCCCGGTGGTGCGGGGGCCGGTGGCACGGGCAGCGGGACGGCGGGTGGCGGAGCCGGTCCGAGCGGTCCGGTGAGCCTCAGCACGGCGACGGAGCAGCAGCTCGACGCCTTGCCGGGCGTCGGCCCCGTACTGGCGCGCCACATCATCGAATTCCGCACCCAGCACGGCGGCTTCACCTCGGTGGAGCAGCTTCGTCAGGTGACCGGTATCGGCGACCGTCGCTTCGCCGATCTGCGGCCCTTGGTGGAGCCATGACCACCGCCCGGCCCTCGGTGCACGCCACGGCCCCCTCGCCGCGCGGCGCTTCGGACCCGCGACAGGAAGGACCGCCCGACCTGCGCCTGGCCGGACCGGCGCTGGCGGCCTGGGCAGCCGCGGCGATCGGGCTGGGTGCGCCCGGCGGCGGCGTGGCGATGGCCTGCGCGGTGGGGGTGGTGCTCGCGGCACTCGCGTTACGGGTGGCCGTCCTCCGGCGCCGGGCGGAACGCGGGGGAGGCGGGGAGTACGAGGGAACGGAGGTGTGCGAGCAGTACGAGGTGGATGAGCGGGACGACGAGTACGGGGAGGACAAGGAGAACGAGGAGAACGACGAGTACGAGGAGGACAAGGAAGGCGAGCAAAGTGGTGCGGGTGCGGGTGCGGGTGCGGGTGCGGGTGCCGTTACCGGTACCGGTGCGGGACGTGAGGCGGAGGGTGGGGCAGGGGCCGTTCGGGGTGGCGCGGCGGGGCGCGCGTACCGGCCCGGCTCCTCCCGTCGATGGTCCTCCGGGGCGTGGGCGGCGCTGGCCGCCGTGCTGCTGGGGGCTGTCGCAGGGGCGGCGTCCGCGGCGTTGCATGCGGCGGACGTCCGGCGTGGTCCGCTGCCTGACCTGGCGGACCGCTATGCGCGGGTCACGGTGGAGCTGGAGGTGACCGATGACCCTCGGCTGACCCGGCCCCGGGTGCGCGGTTCCCAACGGACGCCTGCGGCCGTGGTGTTCAACGCCGATGCCGTGCGGGTCACCGCTCCGGACGGCGCGGTCACCGCCGTGCGTACCCCCACTCTGGTCCTCGTACGGCAGGGCGGAAGCGACGAAGGCGCGCCGCCCGGCGGTGCGAGCTCCGCAGGTGAGGGGGACCGGCCGGACGGGCGCTCGGCGCCAACGGCCGCGGCGCTGTCGGAGGCTTGGCGCGGGCTGCTGCCGTCGACGCGGATCCGGGTCGTGGCGCGGGCCGTACCACCGCTCATGCCCGGTGATCAGGTCGCCGCGGTGTTGCGGGTCGACGGCGACGCGCCGCCGGTCAAGATCGCCGGCCCGTCGGTGCTGCAGCGGGTGGCCGGACGTGTGCGGGCCGGGCTGCGTGAGGCCACGGACGGGCTCCGGCCCGACGCCCGTGCACTGTTGCCCGGGCTGGTCGTAGGGGACACCTCACGCGTGCCGCCGGATCTGGACGCGGCCTTCCGGGCCACCGATCTGACGCACCTGCTTGCCGTCTCCGGCAGCAATCTCACGATCGTGCTCGCCCTGCTGATCGGCCCGCCACACCTCGCCACGCGTGCCGAGCGGCGTGGGCTGGCGCCCCGCCTGAGGCTGTCGTTGCGCGGCACCGCCGTCATCGGGGGCGTGCTGGCGCTGGCCTTCGTGGTCGTGTGCCGCCCGGACCCGAGCGTGCTGCGGGCCGCCGCCTGTGGCCTGATCACCCTGCTGGCCATCGGCACCGGCCGTCGCCGTTCGCTGCTCCCCGCGCTGGCCGCCGCGGTGCTGCTGCTGGTGCTCTACGACCCCTGGCTCGCGCGACGGTACGGCTTCCTGCTCTCCGTACTGGCCACCGGCGCACTGCTGTTGCTCGCACCGCGCTGGAGCGCCGCCCTCCAACGGCGCCGGATGCCACCCAGGCTCGCCGAAGTGATCGCGGCCGCTGCCGCGGCACAGGCGGTCTGTGCGCCCGTGATCGTGGTGCTCGCCGCCCGCGTGGGCCTGGTGGCCGTGCCGTGCAATCTGCTGGCCGAGCTGGCGGTGGGCCCGGCCACGGTCCTCGGGTTCGCGGCGCTGGTCACGGCCCCGTTCGTCCTGCCGGTCGCCCAGGCACTGGCGTGGTGCGCCGGCTGGCCCGCCGAGTGGATCGCCGGTGTCGCCCGTACGGGCGCGGCGCTGCCCGGAGCGGAGATCGCCTGGCCCGGCGGCTGGGCGGGTGCCCTGGCGCTGGCGGCCGTCACGGTGGTGCTGGTGCCGGTCGGGCGACGGGTGGTGCGCCGTCCCTGGCTCTGCGTCCTGTGTGCGTTCGCCCTGCTGCTGGCGGTGTGCCGCCCCGCTCCGTTCACCCGTGTCATCACCGGCTGGCCGCCGCCCGGATGGCGTGCCGTGGTCTGCGACGTGGGGCAGGGCGACGGCCTGGTCTTGGCCGCCGGGGACGGTACGGCGCTGGTGGTGGACACCGGCCCCGAGCCGCGCGCCATCGACCGCTGCCTCACGGAGCTGGGTATCCGCCGGATCCCCCTGCTCGTCCTCACCCACTTCCATGCCGACCACGTGGACGGGCTTCCCGGCGCGCTCCGTGGCCGGTCGGTCGGTGCGATCGAGACCACGACCCTGCAAGATCCGCCGGGCCAGGCCCGGTTCGTACGGGAGACGGCCGCCCGGGCCGGGATTCCGCTGGTGCGTGCCGTTCCGGGGGAGCGGCGGCGCCTCGGCCCGCTCAGCTGGGAAGTGCTCTGGCCTCCTGGTTCGCCGTTCGCCCCGGCGCTCGACGGGCCCAACGACGCCAGTGTCACCCTGCTCGTACGGACCGGTGGACTGACGCTCCTGCTCCTCGGTGATCTCGAACCGCCTGCCCAACAGGCGCTGCTGGCGGCGCATCCGGAGGTGGCGGGGGTCGATGTCCTGAAGGTGGCGCACCACGGTTCCGCGCATCAGGCTCCGCCGCTGATGCACCGGCTGGCGCCGCGCCTGGCGCTGATCTCGTGCGGTGCCGACAACCCCTACGGCCATCCCGCGCTGCGGACGGTCGCCGCGCTGCGGGCGCTGGGCGCGCGGGTGCTGCGTACCGACACCGACGGTGCGATCGCGATCGTCGGGACTCCGGGCAGGCTCGCCGCGACCGTGACCGGCCGGCGGACGGGGGCGCGCCTGCCGAGCGGCCGGGGCGGTGGGCGCGGTCGGGGGAGGCGGCGAGGCCGCCGAATACGCAGGCGGGGGCAGGCCGGCCGGGGCCGGCCTGCCGACCCGCGGCTCAGGGCCGGCAGACGGCGTCCGGCAGGCTCTGGCGATCGGCGCAGGGCACGTGCTTGTACATCCGCATGATGTTCTTCGCCGTGTCGGAGTCCATGAACGCCAGGAACTTCGCGGTCAGTGAGCCGTCCTCGGGCCGCCCGTACGTGTAGAGGTACTCCACCGTCCAGAAGGGGTAATCACGTTGCTGTCCCCACTCGATGTCCGGCTCGTGCCCGTTCAGGCGCACGCTGACCACGTGCTGTCGTTGCGCCGCCGCATAGACCTCGGCGTAACCGATGGCGCCGGGCACCCGGTCCACCGCGTCCAGCAGGCTCTTGGTGCTGTTCACCTCGCAGCGCGTCAGGCGCGCCTGCTCGTCACGGTCCTTGTCGCCGCAGTCGTAGGACGACACCACGCCCGGCTCCGAGTGGTGCAGCACCGATGTCTCGAACGCCCGGCGGGTGCCCGAGCCGGCGTCGCGGCTGACGAGGCGGATCGGCAGGTCGTTGCCGTGCAGTTGCTTCCAGTTGGTGTACGTCCCGTCGTAGATCTTGCGGACCTGGCCGGAGGTGAGGTCGTCGACACCGGCCTTCTCGTTGGCCACGAGCCCGAGCAGGATGACGCCGATGCGCTCGCCTTCGAACCGCCGGTAGAGGGACGGCGCGGGCACGTCCGACACGGCGAGGAAGCCGGGCCCCTCGACGGTGGCCGGCTTGCCCTCCCGGTTGAGGTTGCCGAGGCCGGAGAGGCTGCCGGACGCCGAAACGGTGATCTCGGCACCCGCGCACCGGGCCCGGTACTGCCGGGCGATCTCCCGCATCGGCGGGGCGAACGCCGTGGACCCGTCGATGGTCAGCCGCCCGGTGGCGCATTCGCCGGCCGCCGCCGGGGCCGTCCGCGCGCTGAGGAGGAGTCCGCCGAGCAGTCCCAGCAGCACGATGAAGGTGCCGCCCAGCGCGAGACTGAGCTTGCGCGGCCCCCAACGCTGGGCGTTGCGGCGGATCCGTCCGCCGCTGATGAATCCGCTGACGGTCACGGCCCCGGCCCCGGTCGCCGTGCCGGTGCGGCTGCTGGTGCCAGTGGTGCCGGGATTGCCGGAGGTGCCGTTTCCGGAATCGGCGTCCCTGCCCGCATCCGTACCCGGGTCCGTGCCCGGGCCCGCACCCGTACCCGTGGCCGAGAGGAGAACCAGCAGCTTGAAGTGATTCCGTTTGTTCAGCGGCACCTTGGGGATGAACAGCCGGCCGCCGTCATGGCGCAGCCCGCCGCCGTTGCGGGTCAGCATGCCCACCAGGTCGGTCGGATTGGCGTCCGGCACCTCGACACCGATGACCGTGCGCCCGGCGAACTCGACCGTCAGCGGCTCCTGATAGTCCTGCCGGACGATGTCCTTGCCGCCGTCGTTCTCGAACCGCAGGAGGGCCAGCGTCGCATCGTTGACCTCCTGGTCCTGCCGCAGCAGCCGCAACTGCACCAGGCTGTGGGCGTCTTGGGGGTTCATGCCGATCGCCGTGTCCATCTGGACGCGGTAGCCGATCCGCTTCCGTCCCGGCAGAAACCGCTCGACGGCCCACACCACGGCCGTGGCCACGAGCCCGGCCGCGGTGAGGATCGTCTCGGTGTCCGGCAGAGCCACGGCAACCTCGCACAGATGAACGGGCGTTGGGAGGTCAAATTTTTAAGCAGCCCCGCTGGGCCCCGGGAGGCCTTCGGCAGCTCGTCATCGGAGGTTCATCCGCTGGCCGCCGGTGACGCCGTCTCCTCCCCCCGCCGCGGTCTCCGCCGGGTCTGGCGTCGGCCCTCCGCGACCCGTGGTCCTCCGGCGGCCCTTCCCCCACGCCCTCTCCCACGGCCTCCCCACGGCCTCCCCCTCGCCCTTCCCCTAGCCCTCGTCCTCCCGTTTCGGCTGGTCCTGGCTCTGTAGGCTCCGGAACGAGGTACCCCTTTGATGGGGGCTGTGGCGCTGCATGCAGGTGGAGATACGGGACGAGCGGAGGCGGGGCGGATGGACGAGATGGCGGCCGATGCCTATCTGGAGCGCATCGGTGCGGTGCGGCCCGGAGCACCTGATGCCGGGGTGTTGGCGGCGCTGCACCTCAGGCATCTGCGGTCCGTGCCGTTCGAGAACCTCGCCATCCACCTCGGTGAGGAGATCGTGCTGGCGGAGCAGCCGCTGCTGGACAAGATCGTCGGCGCCCGGCGCGGTGGGTTCTGTTACGAACTCAACGGCGCCTTCGCCGGGCTGCTGCGGGCCCTCGGGTACGAGGTCGAGTTGTTGTCGGCGCGCGTGTTCGGTGCCGAGGGGCGCCTCGGCATCCCGTACGACCACCTTGCGCTGCGGGTCCATACGCCGAGTGGGCCGTGGTTGGCCGACGTCGGCTTCGGCCGGCACAGCCACTTTCCGCTGCGCTGGGACAGCCGCGCGGAGCAGACCGATCCCGGTGGGACGTTCCGGCTGGAGGAGACGGCGGAGGGGGACGTGGACGTCCTGAGGGACGGCTCGCCGCAGTACCGGCTCGAACAACGGCCGCGTGCATTGGCGGACTTCGAGGTCGGCTGCTGGTGGAACCGCACCTCGCCGACCTCCCACTTCACCCGGTCCCTGGTCTGCTCACGGCTGACCGAGACCGGCCGGATCACGCTCTCCGGCCGCACGCTCGTGATCACCGGGGAGGGCGGCGGGCGGGACGAACGTGAGCTGGCGGCGGAGGAGGTACTGGCCGCCTATCGGGAGCACTTCGGGGTGGTGCTGGACCGGGAGCCGGTGGTGGGGGCGGAGGCGGCCGGGTGACTGCCCGGGGGCGGGCGGGCCTGCAGGCGGCGGGTCGGTCGGGGCAGGTGGCAGCCCGGCACACGCCAGTGGCAGCCGGGCCGGCCGGTGGCGGGAAGCAGGCCGGGAGCAGCCGGGGCACCCCATGGCAGCCGGGCCGGTCGGTGGCAGCCTGGCAGGTCGTTGGGCAGGCCGTTGGGCAGGTCGTTGGGCAGGCCAGTCACAGGCAGTCGGCGGGGAGTTACTCGGCCTCGCGCCAGCCCTCGTGCTCTGCTGCGAGGTCGTCCAACCGCGCCGGGTCGTGGCGGGCGTCCGGGTCTTCGACCACCACCAGCCACTGGGCGTCCTCGGCGTCGTCCTCGCCGGCCAGGGCGTCCCGTACGAGCTGGGGCTCCTCGGTGACGCCGAAGCGCTCGACGAGGGCCTCGGCGACCTCCTCGGCGGCGTCGCGGTCGGGCAGGACCAGGACGTGGCGCGAGTGCCCGGGGGCGGGCGCCGGGACGGAGGGTGCGGCGTGGTGATCGTGGGGATCGTGGAGGCCGTGGGGATCGCGGTGTCGGGGCGCGGCGGCGTGGTCGTTCATCAGGCCATTGTCCCGGTCCGGGACCGCGGCTCTCGGCGCGCGGGTTCCGTACGACACGCCCGGTCCTCGATGCCAGGGCGGTAGCGGGCGGGGTGGAGCGGGCCGGAGACGGTCCGATCGGCGTTGTCAGTGGGGCGTGGGATGCTGGATCGCGATGGCCAGGAAGACAGCGAACGACGATCCCCTCGCCCCCGTGACGATCGCGGTGGGGCAGGAAGACCTGCTGCTGGAGCGTGCGATGCAGCAGGTGGTGGCGGCTGCCCGCGCGGCCGATGCGGACACGGATGTGCGCGACCTCACCCCCGAGCAGCTCCAGCCCGGCACCCTCGCCGAGCTGACCAGCCCCTCGCTGTTCGCCGAGCGCAAGGTCGTGGTGGTGCGCTCGGCCCAGGACCTGTCCGCGGACACGATCAAGGACGTCAAGGCGTATCTCGGCTCGCCCGCCGAGGAGATCACGCTCGTGCTGCTGCATGCCGGCGGCGCCAAGGGCAAGGGCCTGCTGGACGCCGCCCGTAAGGCCGGGGCGCGGGAAGTGGCCTGTCCGAAGATGACCAAGCCGGCCGACCGGCTGGCGTTCGTCCGGGGGGAGTTCCGTACGGTCGGGCGGTCGGCGACGCCCGAGGCGTGCCAGTCGCTGGTCGATGCGATCGGCAGCGATCTGCGAGAGCTGGCCTCGGCGTGTGCGCAGCTGGCCGCCGACATCGAGGGCACGATCGACGAGGCGGTCGTCGGGCGGTACTACACGGGCCGGGCCGAGGCGTCGAGCTTCACCGTCGCGGACCGTGCCGTCGAGGGCCGGGCCGCCGAAGCCCTGGAGGCGCTGCGCTGGGCGATCGCGACCGGGGTCGCGCCCGTCATGATCACCAGCGCGCTCGCCCAGGGCGTCCGGGCCATCGGCAAACTCGCCTCCGCGCCGCGCGGCGCCCGCCCCGGCGATCTCGCCCGCGACCTCGGCATGCCGCCCTGGAAGATCGACCGGGTGCGGCAGCAGATGCGCGGCTGGTCGGCGGACGGTGTGGCGACGGCGCTGCGCGCGGTGGCGGAGGCCGATGCGGGCGTCAAGGGCGGCGGGGACGATCCCGAGTACGCCCTGGAGAAGGCGGTCGTGACGATCGCCCGGGCGGCGCGGTCCCGCTGAGGCGCGGAGGGGAGAGGCGCTGAGGGGAGGGGAGGGGTGCGGCGTCAGCGCGCGTTCTGCAAGCGTTTCAGGGTCTCCGTCGCGCTGGTCTTGAGCATCGTCGCGATCTCGTCGGAGGTCGGCTGCTTGCCGGAACTGCTGCTGGAGGCGTAGCTCGACCACGTCGACTGGAAGGTCATCCAGCCGTCCCGCACGCCGAGGATCACGTAGGAACCGCTGTCGCTGCCCAGGTCGTTCCGCGTCACCAGGTAGGCCTCGTCGCCGATGCCCGGAACGGACTCGACCTTGTAGCCGATGGAGGTCTCCTGCTTCTCGTACGCGCGGTAGTTGTCGGCGAATTCCGGTGCCGGGTCGGCCGTGCGGTGCAGTGTGGCGCTGGTGTAGAGCCAGGTCGAGGAGTAGGTGGCGGAGCTCGCGTTCTCCTGCTCCAGTGCGACGTTGCACCACATGGTGTCCATCGACTTCTGCCGGGCCGCGCTGTGCTGGGGGTTGGCGTCCTTCGAGGAGGAGCCGGTGTTCGCCTTGGTCTTGTAGTGGGCGTTCTCGAAGGGCGTCATCGAGGTGGCCGCGCACAGGTCATCGGTGTAGGAGTAGCCCGCGAGGTCGGGGCTGGGCTCGGAGGAGAAACCACCGGTGGCGAACAGCAGCGAACCCCAGATCGCGGAGGCGGCGACCGCGCCGCCGATCGCCCACAGCCAGCCGGAGGCACCCCGTCCGCCGCCACTGCCGTTGCCGCCGGGAGCACCGGCCGGCCCGGCGGGTGTCCCGGGAGCACCCACGCCCACCGGCGGGTAGCCGTAGTTGCCGCCGGGTGGCTGCGACGGCGGCTGCATCGGTGGCTGCGACGGGGTCGGCTGTCCGGCGGCCGGATCCGGCTGTCCGGGCACGGGATGCGGCTGCGCGTACGGATTCTGCTGCGCGGGCACCGGGTTCTGCGGTGGTGCGGGGACCTGGCCGTAGGGGTTGGGCTGCGGCAGGCCGTAAGGCTGAGAGGGCTCCCCCGAGGTTGACATGGCCGCAGAGTAGCGGACCGGCCGAACACGGGCCCTGGCTCTCGGAGGCCCCTACGACGAATAACCCCACGACAGCGGAGGTGCGTCTGCACACGTCCCTACGACGAGGTGGCTGCGGCTCCACGACGGATCGGTCCGGGCTCGGAGCCCACTCCGCCGCATGACGGGTTGCCCCGCTCCACGACGGGCCCCGCTCCACGACGGGCCCCGCTCCACGACGGGCCCCGCTCCACGACGGGCCCCGCTCCACGACGGGCCCCGCTCCACGACGGGCCCCGCTCCACGACGGGCCCCGCGCAACGACAGGGTGGCCCCAGCAGCCCTAACAGCGCCAACCCCCGCACCCACGACAAAGGCCCCCCACCCCGGGGAAGGGGCGGAAGGGCCTTCGTCTTGGAAAGTTGGGCTCGGTCGGCGGTGGAGGCCGCCGGTGAGCCGGGTGCGCCGCACCCGCGTGGCGAACGCAGGCCGTGTGCGGCGCGGTGGTGCACCGGTCAGGGAGCGGAGAGAGGGGCCGCTGGGTCCCTGTCGGCAGGGTCGTGCAGGAGTGCAAGTGCAGAGGCAGCGGAGCTGCGTACTGCGAGTGCGGGGTCAAGGTCCGGATCCGGGCTCCGTGGAGGAGACGCGACCGGGAAGATCCCCGCGAAGGTCAGGTCAGCCCTGGAGGGTCGCGACCTTCTTCGCCAGCGCCGACTTCTTGTTGGCGGCGGCGTTCTTGTGGATGACACCCTTGCTGACGGCCTTGTCGAGCTTCTTGGCAGCCTCGGCCTGGGCGGCGGTGGCCTTCTGCAGGTCGCCGGCCTCGATGGCCTCACGGGTGCGACGGATCGAGGTCTTCAGAGCCGACTTGACAGCCTTGTTGCGCTGACGAGCCTTCTCGTTGGTCTTGATCCGCTTCATCTGGGACTTGATGTTCGCCACGAAAGAGCCTTTTCAGGTTCGTTGGAGTTTCGAGTTGCGCCGCGCACGAGAGAGGGCACGAAGCGCAGTGGACCAGGTTACCAGCAGGGTCTACGGCCTCCCAAACCGGACCGGACCCGCTCCCTGAAGCCTGCCCGAAGCCTCTCCGGAAGCCCTGTCTGGAGCCCCTTCCCCACAGGCCACACCCCCGAAGCCCTGCCCGGCGCTCCTCCCGAAGCCCTGCCCGGTGCCCCTTCCCCACAGGGCACACCCCCCGAAGCCCACCCGAAGCCCTGCCCGGTGCTCCTCCCGAAGCCCTGCCCGGCGCTCCTTCCCCACAGGGCACACCCCCCCGAAGCCTCCCGAAGCCCGCCCGAAGTCTCCCGAAACCCCGACCGGAGCTCCCTTCGCCACAGGGCACACCCGCCCGAACCGGACCGGGGGCGTCGCTCATGGGACGATGGGGGGAGACGTCACATACCCGAGTCCCGCCTACCCGCGTTCACTGAATGGACCCTGCGTGCCCGCGACCCCTACGAACGTGCCGGAGCCGAGCCGTACCGATCCGGCCCTCCTCCGTAACTTCTGCATCATCGCGCACATCGACCACGGCAAGTCGACGCTCGCCGACCGGATGCTCCAGCTCACCGGTGTCGTCGACCAGCGGCAGATGCGCGCGCAGTACCTCGACCGCATGGACATCGAGCGCGAGCGCGGCATCACGATCAAGTCCCAGGCGGTCCGGCTGCCCTGGGCCCCCTCCGAGGGCGAAGAGGGAAGTGGCACGACCCACATCCTCAACATGATCGACACCCCCGGCCACGTCGACTTCACGTACGAGGTGTCGCGCTCCCTCGCCGCGTGCGAGGGGTGCATCCTCCTCGTCGACGCCGCCCAGGGCATCGAGGCCCAGACCCTCGCCAACCTCTACCTGGCGATGGAGCACGACCTCACGATCATCCCCGTCCTCAACAAGATCGACCTGCCGGCCGCGCAGCCCGAGAAGTTCGCCGCCGAGCTGGCCAACCTGGTCGGCTGCGAGCCCGAGGACGTGCTGAAGGTCTCCGCCAAGACCGGCGTCGGCGTGCCCGAGCTGCTCGACAAGGTCGTCCGCGAGGTGCCGGCCCCGGTCGGCGTCAAGGACGCCCCCGCCCGCGCGATGATCTTCGACTCCGTCTACGACGCCTACCGCGGCGTGGTGACGTACGTGAAGGTCGTCGACGGTACGCTCGGCAAGCGCGAGCGCATCAAGATGATGTCCACGGGCGCCGCGCACGAGCTGTTGGAGATCGGGACGAACTCGCCGGAGATGAAGCCGGCCGACGGCCTCTCGGTCGGTGAGGTGGGCTACCTCATCACCGGTGTGAAGGACGTCCGGCAGTCCAAGGTGGGTGACACGATCACCCAGCTCGCCAAGGGGGCGGAGGAGCCGCTCGGCGGCTACAAGGACCCCAAGCCGATGGTCTTCTCGGGGCTGTACCCGCTCGACGGCTCGGACTACCCCGAGCTGCGCGACGCCCTGGACAAGCTCCAGCTCAACGACGCGGCGCTGGTCTACGAGCCGGAGACCTCCGCGGCGCTCGGCTTCGGCTTCCGCGTCGGCTTCCTCGGTCTGCTGCACCTGGAGGTCATCCGCGAGCGGCTGGAGCGCGAGTTCGGCCTGGACCTGATCGCCACCGCGCCCAACGTGGTCTACCGCGTGGACATGGAGGACGGCGCCGAGCACGAGGTCACCAACCCGAGCGAGTTCCCGACCGGCAAGATCGACAAGGTGCACGAGCCGGTCGTCCGGGCCACGATCCTGGCGCCCAGCGAGTTCATCGGCGCGATCATGGAGCTGTGCCAGAACCGTCGCGGCAACCTGCTCGGCATGGACTACCTCTCCGAGGACCGCGTCGAGATCCGCTACACCCTCCCGCTCGCCGAGGTCGTCTTCGACTTCTTCGACCAGCTCAAGTCCAAGACCCGTGGCTACGCCTCGCTGGACTACGAGCCCACCGGCGAGCAGGTCGCCGACCTGGTGAAGGTCGACATCCTGCTGCACGGCGACAAGGTGGACGCGTTCTCCGCGATCACCCACAAGGACAAGGCCTACGCCTACGGTGTGCGGCTGGTCGCCAAGCTGCGCGAGCTGATCCCGCGGCAGAGCTTCGAGGTGCCGATCCAGGCGGCCATCGGCAGCCGGGTCATCGCCCGTGAGACGGTCCGCGCCATCCGCAAGGACGTCCTCGCCAAGTGCTACGGCGGTGACATCTCGCGTAAGCGGAAGCTGCTGGAGAAGCAGAAGGAAGGCAAGAAGCGGATGAAGATGGTCGGCAGCGTGGAGGTCCCGCAGGAGGCCTTCATCGCGGTGCTGTCCTCGGACTCCGACGGCGACGCCAAGGCGAAGAAGTGACCGCCGGGCAGTAGCCGTGGAGCGGAAGAGGGGCGCCGGGTCCGGTTCGGGACCCGGCGCCCCTCTGCGTCTCCTTGGCCGTTCTCCGTCTCCCCAGCCGTGGGCCCCTCATCGGGATGAATGCGGAGCGTGGCGTTCCGCGAGGGCGGGAACAGGGGTCACCGGGTGTGGTCTGGTGGGGGTGATCGGCGCGGCTCGCAATCGGGCGATGCGCGTGCTGCGTACACCTATCGCACTGGTCACATCCTGAACCAGTCGGTCGTAGCCCCTTACGTGTCGGCGCAACGCGCTCTACTCTGATCACTGCTCAAAGGTTACTCGCGAGTCACCAGCAACGAAGCGGGCCCCGGAGGACGCCGTGACGGACACCCACACGATGATCGAAAACCGGCCGCCTTCGGTGGCACACCTCTTCCTGGAGCGGGTCGCGGCCACTCCCGACATCGAGGCCTATCGCTATCCCGTCCCTCCCGCCTCGGGCCAGGGCCCGGACGACTGGAAGGCGATCAGCTGGGCCGAGGCCGCCGACCGGGTCTACGCCGTGGCCGCCGGGCTGATCGCGCTGGGCGTGCGGCCCGAGGAGCGGGTCGCGCTGGCCGCCAACACCCGCGTGGAGTGGATCCTCGCCGACCTCGGCGTGCTGTGCTCCGGTGCCGCCACCACCACGGTCTACCCCAGCACCAACGCCGAGGAGACCGCGTACATCCTCGCCGACTCCGGCAGCCGGGTGCTGATCGCCGAGGACGCCGGCCAGCTCGCCAAGGCGCGGGAACGCCGCGCCGAGCTGCCCGACCTGGCGCATGTCATCGTCATCGACGCGGCCGCCGCCGAGGCGTCCCCCGAGGACCCTGACGGGTGGGTGCTCAGCCTGGCCGACCTGGAGAAGCGCGGTCACGCCCACCTGGAGAAGCACCCGGAGTGCGTCAAGGAGCGGGTCGCGGCGCTGCGCGCCGACCAGCTGGCCACGCTGATCTACACCTCCGGCACCACCGGCCGTCCCAAGGGCGTGCAGCTGCCGCACGACTGCTGGGCGTACATGGCGCGGGCGATCCCGGCGACCGGCATGGTCACCGAGGAGGACGTGCAGTACCTCTGGCTGCCGTTGGCGCACGTCTTCGGCAAGGTGCTCACCGCGGGCCAGATCGCGGCCGGCCATGTGATCGCGGTGGACGGCCGGGTCGACAAGATCATCGAGAATCTGCCGGTCGTCCGGCCCACGTACATGGCGGCCGTGCCGCGGATCTTCGAGAAGGTCTACAACGGCGTCGCGGCCAAGGCCCGGCAGGGCGGCGGCGCCAAGTACAAGATCTTCCAGTGGGCGGCCGAGGTGGCCCGCGAGTACGCCAAGGTCTCGCAGGACAACTTCCGCCGCACCGGCAACGCCTCCGTGCCGTTCGCGCTCGCCGCCAAGCACAAGGTCGCCGACGCCCTCGTCTACGCCAAGCTGCGGGACGCCTTCGGCGGGCGGCTGCGCGCCGCGGTCTCCGGCTCGGCCGCGCTCTCCCCGGAGATCGGCTACTTCTTCTCCGGCGCCGGCATCCACATCCTGGAGGGCTACGGCCTGACGGAATCCAGCGCGGCCAGCTTCGTCAACCCCGGCGAGGCGTACCGCACCGGCACGGTCGGCAAGCCGCTGCCCGGCACCGAGGTCCGGATCGCCGAGGACGGCGAGATCCTGCTGCGCGGCCCCGGCATCATGCAGGGCTACCACGGCCTGCCGGACAAGACCGCCGAGGTCCTGGAGGAGGACGGCTGGTTCCACACCGGCGACATCGGCGAGCTCTCCCCGGACGGCTATCTGCGGATCACCGACCGCAAGAAGGACCTGATCAAGACCTCGGGCGGCAAGTACATCGCGCCCGCCGAGGTGGAGGGCCAGTTCAAGGCGGTCTGTCCGTTCGTCTCCAACGTCCTGGTGCACGGCGCCAACCGGAACTTCTGCACCGCGCTGATCGCCCTCGACGAGCCGACGATCATGGGCTGGGCCGCGGAACACGGCCTGGCCGGCAAGACGTACGCCGAGGTCGTGGCGACCGACCAGGTCCGCGAGCTGGTCGACGGCTACGTCGAGCGGGTCAACGAGGGGCTGCAGCGCTGGCAGCAGATCCGCAAGTTCCGGCTGCTGCCGCGCGACCTGGACATCGAGCACGGTGAGGTGACCCCGAGCCTCAAGATCAAGCGGCCGGTGGTGGAGCGGGCGTTCAAGGACCTGCTGGACGAGATGTACGCGGGCACCCGGGAGTCGTAACCGTCCCCGGGCGGGGTGCGGGGTGGGCCACGGGCCTGCCCCGCACCACGTCGCGGCGCCATGGCCCCACGACGCCGCGGTCAGCACTCACCCCACCGGCCAACTCTTCCGGCGCGTCAGCCGAATTGGTCGCTCCGACCGCCCACTTCCGTGACTCACTGCTTATGGCTGCGCTCTTTCTGTCACTCTGTCGGTGGCGCATCCGGCGCTGCAGCGGAGCTGTTCGGGAGTTGCTCAATGAGGACGACAACTTCGTCTCCACGGGACGACGTCACGGCGGCGCGCACGACGACGGCCGGCCCCGGGCTCCCCGCCGCGCGCACCCGGCGGGCCGGCCTGCCCGGGGACCCGCAGGCCGCGGCCGCCGCCCGGCGGTGCGTACGGTCCGCCTTCGACGAGTGGGCGGCCCAGCGGCTGCCCGGCACCGAGCGGTTCACCGACCGGCTCACCGACGAAGCGGTGCTGCTGGTCAGCGAATTGGTGACGAACGCGGTGGTGCACGCGGGCACCACCATCGAGCTGAGCTGCCGGCTGGATCCCGCCGCGGAACCGGAGCCGGGCCCCGGACCGGACCCGGACGACGCCCCCGCGCCCGCCGTCGTCATCGAGGTCTCCGACCGCCACCCCACCCAGCCGATCCGTGCCCGTGACGAGACCGCCCGGAACGAGAGCGGCGGCCACGGGCTCCAGCTGATCAGCGCGGTCGCCGAATCCTGGGGCATCACCTATCGCCGCGACCGGAAGACCGTGTGGTTCCGGCTGCCGCTGCCCGCCCCGGAGGCCGCCGCCCACCCGCTGCCGGAGACCGCGTACGAGGAGACGCCGTACGAAGGGGCGCGGTACGAGGGGGCGCCCTACGAGGGGGCGCCTCACGAGGGAGGGCACCACGAGGGAGCGCGCCACGACGGGGTGCCCTACGACCTCCCGCCCTCGTACGCCGCCGACGATCCCCGGGCCCCGTACGACGATCCCGCGGCCCCGTACGACGACGCCGCGGCCGCGTACGCCGACGAGGTGCTCCAGCGCGGGCTGCGGGCCGCCGAACTCCTCGCCCCGGCACCCCGCCGCGCCGACCGCCGGGAACTCGACGCCGACCGGGTCGACAACGGAGCGCTGTCCTTCCTCGCCGAGGCCTCCGACCTGCTCTCCGGCCAGCTCGACGCCGATCAGGTCGCCGCGCTCGCCGCCCAGCTGATCGTGCCGCGGCTCGCCGACTGGTGCGCGGTGTGGCTCCACGACGGCGACGGCGGCGCCCCCGGCCGGGGCATCGCGACCGGCGGCGACGAACAGCGGCTGGCCCGCGTCTGGCACAGCTGCGAGAGCCGGATCGACACCCTGCGCGCCGCGCTGGAGAAACAGCCGCCGGACTTCTGGGGCGACATCCCGCCGGGCGCCGCAGCCGCCGCCGTCCCCTGGCCCTGGCCGCACGACCCGGACGGTGAGGACCAGGACCACGACCACCCGGACGGCGACCGCCCGGACGACGGTCCCTCCTGCGGGCACGGCCTGCCGGAGCTGCTGGGACAGGCGCTGCCGGACCTGCCGGGCCACGTCCTGCCGGCCTACGCCCTCCCGGGCGCCCGTCCCGACGGCGACCGGCCGGGCGGTGCCGCGCTCGCCTGCCCCCTGGTCGCCGGCGGCCGCCGGCTGGGCACGCTGCTGCTCGGCCGCGGCGGCCTGCCGCGCTTCCCCGACGAGGTCGTCGGACTCATCGAGGACCTGGGCCGCCGGGTCGCCCGCGCGGTGGCCACCGCCCGCGCCTACAGCCGCCAGGAGCGCATCAGCCAGGTCCTGCAGCGCCGGCTGCTGCCCCGGGGCCGGGCGCAGGTGCCCGGCGTGGCGTCCGCGGTGGTCTACGAGCCGCGCGAGGGCGCCTGGGCGGGCGGCGACTTCTGGGACCTCTTCGACGCCGGCGACGGCCGCTGGTGCTTCGCGCTCGGCGACGTCTGCGGCAGCGGCCCGGAGGCGGCCGCGGTGACCGGCCTGGCCCGGCCGGTGCTGCGGCTGCTGGCCCGGGACGGCTTCGGCGTCGCCGAGGTGCTCGACCGGCTCAACAAGACCATGGCCCGGGAGGCCGCGGACTCGGTGGCGGCGGTCGCCGCGGCGGTGGCGGCCGCCGGAGCCGGCGCCGAGGCACCGGTGGAGATCCGCGAGGAGGGCGAACAGGCCCGCTTCCTCTCGCTGCTCTACGGCGAGATCGCCCCGTACCCGGAGGGGGCCGGCGGCGCCCGCTGCACCCTCGCCAGCGCCGGCCACCCGCTCCCGCTGGTGCTGGGCACGGACGGCGCGGTCCGCACGGTCGCGGCACCGCAGATGCTGCTGGGCGTCGTCGAGGACGCGGCGTACGTGAGCGAATCGTTCGACCTGCGCCCGGGGGAGACCCTGCTGTGCGTCACCGACGGGGTCACCGAGCGGCGCTCGGGCGGGCGGCTGTTCGACGACGAGGACGGCCTGGCCACCGCCCTCGCCGCCGGCGCCGGACTGGGCGCCACCGCCCTCGCCGACCACCTCCGCCACACCGTGCACAACTTCGCCCCCGACCCGCCCGACGACGACCTGGCCCTGCTCGTCCTCCAGGCGGTGGGCGGCCCGGCGTAGTCACCTCCGGGGCCTACGGGCTTCCCGCCGCCCGCGCGCGAACCGCGCTGTCCGTGCGATGACGGACAATGGTTCCCATGCCTTCCGCACTGCCTGATGGTGAGCCGATGCCCGACGACGGGGCGCTGCCCGGTCATGCGCTGGCGGCGGCGGCCGACCGGCCCCTCGGCTTCTATCTGCACGTGCCGTACTGCGCCACCCGCTGCGGCTACTGCGACTTCAACACCTACACCGCGAGCGAGCTGCGCGGCTCCGGCGGGGCGCTGGCCTCCCGCGACAACTACGCCGACACCGTCGTGGAGGAGATCCGGCTGGCCCGCAAGGTCCTCGGCGACGACCCCCGCCCGGTCGAGACGGTCTTCGTCGGCGGCGGCACCCCGACCCTCCTCCCGGCCGCCGACCTGGGCCGGATGCTCGCCGCCATCCAGGCGGAATTCGGCCTGGCGCCCGGCGCCGAGATCACCACCGAGGCCAACCCCGACTCCGTCGACCCGCGCTACCTCTCCGAGCTGCG
Organism: Streptomyces endophytica; assembly: GCF_026153355.1. Lineage (GTDB taxonomy): Bacteria > Actinomycetota > Actinomycetes > Streptomycetales > Streptomycetaceae > Streptomyces > Streptomyces endophytica. The sequence goes on from NZ_CP110636.1 coordinate 3,435,755, forward strand.
CGCGGCCGGCTACAACCGGGTCTCCTTCGGCATGCAGAGCGCCCGGCAGCACGTCCTGAAGATCCTCGACCGCACGCACACCCCCGGCCGCCCCGAGGCCTGCGTCGGCGAGGCCCGCGCCGCCGGTTTCGAGCACGTCAACCTCGACCTGATCTACGGCACCCCCGGCGAGTCCGACGACGACTGGCGGGCCTCGCTCGACGCCGCGCTCGGCGCCGGCCCCGACCACATCTCCGCCTACGCCCTGATCGTCGAGGAGGGCACCCAGCTGGCCCGCCGGATCCGCCGCGGCGAGGTCCCGATGACCGACGACGACGTGCACGCCGACCGCTACCTCATCGCCGAGGAGCGGCTCACCGCGGCCGGCTTCTCCTGGTACGAGGTCTCCAACTGGGCCACCACCGAAGCCGCCCGCTGCCGCCACAACGAGCTGTACTGGACCGGCGCCGACTGGTGGGGCGCCGGCCCCGGGGCGCACAGCCACGTCGGCGGCGTCCGCTGGTGGAACGTGAAGCACCCCGGCGCGTACGCCCAGGCCCTGGGCGAGGGCCGCTCCCCGGGCGCGGGCCGCGAGATCCTCGCCGACGAGGACCGCCGGGTGGAACGCATCCTGCTCGAACTGCGCCTCGCGGACGGCTGCCCGCTGGACCTCCTCGCCCCGGCGGGCGCCCGGGCGGCGAAGCGGGCCCTCGCCGACGGGCTGCTGGAGCCCGTCCCGTACTCGGCAGGGCGGGCCGTGCTGACACTCCGGGGGCGGCTGCTGGCTGACGCGGTGGTGCGGGATCTGGTGGACTGATCCTCGTACGACTGAACCAATGCGAAGGGCCTGCGGCCCCGCCTAGGCTGTTCCTAGCCTGTGCCGTATACACGGCGACGGGAAACGGAGGCCACGGAGATGACCGCTGTGGATGAACGCCGGATGACGGAGCTCTTCGAGAACCTTGAGGTTCCCGAGGGCGTCAAGGTCGAGCTCCTCCGGGGGAACATCGTGATGATGGCGGGGCCAGATGTGGTCCACAACGACATCGTGGAAGCTGTCCATGACCAGTTCCCTCGGAAGAATTGGCGGCGCCTCCACACACAGGATCTCGCGCTTCATGAAGAGTCCAGCGAGCCCCAGCCGGATCTCGTACTGGTGGAGCGCGGCACTGGACCGGACTCCGGGCGGATGATGCCGCCCGAGGTGATCAAGATGGTTGTCGAGGTCGTCTCCAAGACCAGCGTTGATCATGACTACGGCGTCAAGCGCTCGATCTACGCGGCAGCCAGGCTTCCCATCTACCTGATCATCGATCCCATCGTGGCCCACTGTGTCCTGCTCACAGACCCCACCGGCACCGGCGACGGCGCCGACTACCGGTCGCAATGGATCTACAAGTTCGGTGAGACGGTGCGGCTGCAACCGCTAGGCGTCGATCTGGACACCACCGAATTCGGCACCCTTCCCAACGTCAGGCCGCATCGCCGACCGTAACGAAGTCGATCAGCTCCTCCACCCTCCCCAGCAGCGCCGGCTCCAGGTCCTTGTAGGACCGCACGCACGACAGGATCCGCTGCCACGCCGCGCCGGTGTTCTCCGGCCAGCCCAGCGCCCGGCACACGCCCGTCTTCCAGTCCTGCCCGCGCGGCACCGACGGCCAGGCCGGAATGCCCACCGAGGACGGCTTCACCGCCTCCCACACGTCGATGTACGGGTGGCCGACGACGAGCGCGTGCTCGCCCGTCACCTCGGCCGCGATCCGGGACTCCTTCGAGCCCGGTACGAGGTGGTCCACCAGCACCCCCAGCCGGGCGTCCGGCCCCGGCGCGAAGCCGCGGACGATCGCCGGGAGGTCGTCGATGCCCTCCAGGTACTCCACGACGACGCCCTCGATGCGCAGATCGTCGCCCCAGACCCGCTCGACGAGCTCCGCGTCGTGCCGGCCCTCCACGTAAATGCGCCCGGCGCGCGCGACCCGGGCGCGGGCGCCGGGGACGGCGAGTGAACCCGACGCCGTACGGGCCGGGCCGCTCGCCGCAGGCCGGTTCTGCGGGCGGACGAGCGTGACGACCTTGCCCTCCAGCAGGAAGCCGCGCGGGACCATCGGGAAGACCCGGTGCTTGCCGAACCGGTCCTCCAGGGTGACCGTCGGGCCCTCGGCGGTCTTCTCGCAGCGGATCACCGCACCGCAGAAGCCCGTGGCGACCTCCTCGACGACGAGATCGGGCTCGGCCGGGACCTCCGGCGCAGGCTGCTGCTTCTTCCAGGGCGGGGTGAGGTCGGGGCTGTAGCGCTTGCTCTGCATGGGCCTTTTCTATCGGGAGGACGGAGTCCGGGGGATGTTCTGCCCGGGAGATGTTCTGCCCGGGGGACGTTCTGTCGGGGAGATGTTCTGCCCGGGAGACGTTCCCCCCGGGAGATGCTCTGCCCGGGAAACGGCGCAGCCGGGTCAGCAGCCGGGTCAGCAGTCAGGTCAGGAGGACGGCGGGACGCCGAAGCGGGCCGCCAGGGCGTCCCGCTGGGCGCGGACGAAGGCGGCGTCCACCACGGCGCCGTGGCCGGGTACGTACCGCGCGTCGTCGCCGCCGAGCGCCAGCAGCCGGTCCAGCGCGGCGGGCCACTGCCGGGCAGCGCGTCGGGGCCGGCGCTCGGCTCGCCGGACTCCTCGACCAGGTCGCCGCAGAAGACGATCTCCGGGTCGCCGTGCCGGCCCGGTACCAGGACGGCCAGGTCGTGCGCGGTGTGGCCGGGCCCGACGTTGGCGAGCAGCACCTGCCGGTCGCCGAGCTCGACGGTCAGCTGGCCGTGGACGTGGTGGTGCGGGCTGACCAGCAGATCGGCGGCCTCTGCGGCCGCGTCCCGGTCGACGCCGTGCCGGACGGCGTCGTGCCGCAGCGCGTCCTTGTCGCGGCGGAACAGCTCGGCGAGACCGGCCGCGCCGAACACCGCCACGCCGGCGAAGGCGGCGGTGCCCAGCACATGGTCGAAGTGCGGATGAGTGAGCGCGACATGCGTCACTTCCCGGCCCAGCACCCCGCGGATCGACCGGCGCAGGTCCGCACCGTCCCGCAGGGTCGCGCCGGTGTCGACGATCATGACGCCGGCCGACCCGGCGATCACGCCCACGGTCTCGTCCCAGCCCGGCATACGGCGCCTGGCGACACCGTCACCGAGCCGTTCCCACCCGGCCTCTTCCCAAGCTGTGCGCATACCGAGACGCTAGCTCCATCGCGATAGCGTTGCCCGGCAGATCGCCCGAACACGGTCATCGGGAGCGTGCTCCGCGCGGCCGCCCTTGCCGTGGTCGTGCTACCCGGCCGTACACTGGCTCAGGGTCTGGCACTCGGCCCGGTTGAGTGCCAGGAGACAGACGAGACGGCGACGGCCGGCTGGAGGTGCGCGGGATGCTCAGTGAACGCAGGCTCGAAGTGCTGCGCGCCATCGTCCAGGACTACGTCGGGACGGAGGAGCCGGTCGGCTCCAAGGCACTCACGGAGCGCCACCAGCTCGGGGTCTCCCCGGCGACCGTCCGCAACGACATGGCGGCCCTGGAGGAAGAGGGCTTCATCGCCCAGCCGCACACCAGCGCCGGGCGGATCCCGACCGACAAGGGCTACCGCCTCTTCGTCGACAAACTGGCCGGCGTGAAGCCGCTGTCCAGCCCCGAACGACGGGCGATCCAGAACTTCCTCGACGGCGCGGTCGACCTCGACGACGTCGTGGGGCGCACGGTCCGGCTGCTGGCGCAGCTGACCCGGCAGGTCGCGGTCGTGCAGTACCCGTCCCTGACGCGGTCCACGGTGCGGCACGTCGAGCTGCTGGCGCTGGCCCCGGCCCGGCTGATGCTCGTCCTGATCACCGACACCGGACGGGTCGAGCAGCGGCTCATCGACTGCCAGACGCCGTTCGCAGAGACCTCGCTGGCGGACCTGCGGGCGCGGCTGAACAGCCGGGTCGTGGGGCGCCGTTTCACGGATGTGCCCCAGTTGGTGCAGGATCTCCCGGAGTCCTTCGAGCAGGACGACCGCGGCACGGTCTCGACAGTGCTGTCGGTGTTGCTGGAAACTCTGGTGGAGGAGACCGAAGAGCGGCTGATGATCGGCGGTACCGCCAATCTCACGCGCTTCGGGCACGACTTCCCGTTGACCATTCGTCCGGTGCTGGAGGCGCTCGAGGAGCATGTGGTGATGCTCAAGCTCCTCGGCGAAGCCAAGGACTCGGGCATGACCGTACGCATCGGGCATGAGAATGCCCACGAAGGCCTGACGTCCACATCGGTCGTCACGGTCGGCTACGGTTCGGGCGACGAGGCAGTCGCCAAACTCGGCGTGGTCGGACCGACCCGCATGGACTACCCCGGAACGATGGGAGCGGTACGCGCAGTGGCACGTTACGTCGGACAAATCCTCGCGGAGTCGTAAGTGGCCACGGATTACTACTCGGTCCTCGGCATCAGCCGTGACGCCTCGCAGGACCAGATCAAGAAGGCCTTCCGCCGGCTGGCGCGCGAGCTGCACCCGGACGTGAACCCGGACCCGAAGACCCAGGAGCGGTTCAAGGAGATCAACGCCGCTTACGAGGTCCTGTCGGATCCGCAGAAGAAGCAGGTCTACGACCTCGGCGGGGACCCGCTCTCGCAGGCCGGCGGCGCCGGTGGCGCGGGCGGTTTCGGTGCCGGCTTCGGCAACTTCTCCGACATCATGGACGCGTTCTTCGGCACCGCCTCGCAGCGCGGTCCGCGGTCGCGCACCCGCCGCGGCCAGGACGCCATGATCCGGCTCGACGTCGAGCTGAACGAGGCGGCCTTCGGCACGACCAAGGACATCCAGGTCGACACCGCCGTGGTGTGCACGACCTGCAGCGGCGAGGGCGCCGCCCCCGGCACGTCGGCGCAGACCTGTGACATGTGCCGCGGCCGCGGTGAGGTCTCGCAGGTCACCCGGTCCTTCCTGGGCCAGGTCATGACGTCCCGTCCCTGCCCGCAGTGCCAGGGCTTCGGCACGGTCGTGCCGACGCCGTGCCCGGAGTGCGCGGGCGACGGCCGGATCCGCTCCCGCCGTACGCTGACCGTCAAGATCCCGGCCGGTGTCGACAACGGCACCCGGATCCAGCTCGCCGGCGAGGGCGAGGTCGGCCCCGGCGGCGGCCCGGCCGGCGACCTCTACGTCGAGATCCACGAGCTGCCGCACCCGGTCTTCCAGCGGCGCGGCGACGATCTGCACTGCACGGTCACCATCCCGATGACGGCGGCGGCGCTGGGCACGAAGTGCCCGCTGGAGACGCTGGACGGGGTGGAGGAGATCGACGTCCGGCCCGGTACGCAGTCCGGCCAGTCGATCCCGCTGCACCAGCGCGGCGTGACCCATCTGCGCGGCAACGGCCGGGGCGACTTGATCGTCCACGTCGAGGTCCAGACCCCGACCAAGCTCGAACCGGAGCAGGAGGAGCTGCTGCGGCGGCTCGCCAAGCTGCGCGGCGAGGAACGCCCCACGGGCCAGTTCCAGCCGGGCCAGCAGGGCTGTTCTCCCGCCTGAAGGACGCGTTCAACGGCCGGTAGAGCGGGCGTGCGCCACGTGGAGCGGACGGTGAGCCGCGTGGAGTGGACGTGAGCCGCGTGGAGCGGACGTAGCCGCGTGGAGCGGACGTAGCCACATACGACGGGGTGCCCGGCGGGAATATCCGCCGGGCACCTCGCCGTTGTGGCCCCGCAGGGGGCGCTCGTGTCCCCTACGGGATCCGTTCGCCCCACCCCTAAGGCCTCGGCCCCGGCCCCTCCCGCACCCCCTTCTCCCGCGCGCCCCTGATGCGGGGCGCCGCCACATCCCGTGACACGATGTGGTCATGCCCAGCGCACTGACCGATCTCTGCCGCTATCCGATCGTGCAGGCCCCCATGGCGGGCGGCGGCTCCGGACCCGAACTCGCCGCCGCCGTCTGTGGCGCCGGCGGTCTCGGCTTCCTGGCCGCCGGCTACAAAACCGCCGACGGCATGTACCAGGAGATCAAACAGCTGCGGTCGCTGACCGACCGGCCGTTCGGCGTCAACCTCTTCATGCCGCAGCCGTCGCTCGCCGATCACTCCGCCGTCGAGGCGTACCGCGAGCAGCTCGCCGGCGAGGCCACGTGGTACGAGACCGAGCTCGGCGACACCGACGAGCCCACCGACGACGGCTACGAGGCCAAGCTCGCGATCCTGCGCGAGGACCCGGTGCCGGTGGTGTCGTTCACCTTCGGCTGCCCCTCCCGCGCGGTCCTCGACGCCTTCGCCAGGGTCGGCACGTACACCCTCGTCACGGCCACCACGGCGGCCGAGGCGCAGGCCGCGCAGTGGTCGGGCGCGGACGCCGTCTGCGTGCAGGGCGTGGAGGCGGGCGGCCACCAGGGCACCCACCGCGATGACCCGCACGCCGACGGGACCGGCGCGGGCCTGGGCCTGCTGGCACTGCTCGGACAGGTCCGGGAGGCCGTGCAGATCCCGGTGATCGCCGCGGGCGGGCTGATGCGCGGGGCGCAGATCGCGGCGGTGCTGGCCGCCGGGGCGACCATGGCGCAGCTCGGCACCGCCTTCCTCGCCACCCCGGAGTCGGGCGCCAATCCGCTGCACAAGCAGGCGCTGACCAATCCCCTCTTCACCCATACGGAGCTGACCCGGGCGTTCTCCGGGCGGCCGGCCCGCGGCCTGGTGAACCGCTTCATGCGGGAGCACGGCCCGTACGCACCGGCCGCCTACCCCGCCGTCCACTACCTCACCTCCACGGTCCGCAAGGCGGCGGCCAAGGCCGGCGACGCGCAGGGCCTGAACCTGTGGGCCGGTCAGGGGCACCGGCTGGCCCGGGAGCTGCCGGCCGCCCGGCTGGTGGAGGTCCTCGCGGCCGAACTCGACGCGGCGCGCGCCGGGTTGGGCCGCACGGGGAGCACGGCATCCGGGGACGGAAGTACGGGCCCCGGTGACGCACCGGCCGCCGGGGGTGCCGCATGACCGCGCCCGTATTCCTCGTCGAGTCGCTCGCGCACGTACAAGCGGGCGGCACGGTCACCGTCGACGGGCCGGAGGGCCGGCACGCGGTGTCGGTGCGCCGGCTGCGGGTCGGCGAGGAGGTCGTCCTGACCGACGGTCAGGGGACCGGCGCCCACGGCACGGTGGCCGCCGCCGAGGGCAAGGACCGGCTGACCGTCGCGGTCGCCGAACTGCGCACCGAGGAGGCGCCGGACCCGACCATCACGGTCGTCCAGGCGCTCCCCAAGGGCGACCGGGGCGAACTGGCCGTCGAGACCATGACCGAGACCGGGGTGGACGCCATCGTGCCCTGGCCGGCGGCGCGTTGCGTCACCCAGTGGAAGGGCGAACGGGCCGCCAAGGCGCTGGGCAAGTGGCGGGCCACGGCCCGTGAGGCGGGCAAGCAGTCCCGCCGGCTGACCTTCCCGGAGGTCGCGGACCCGCTGTCCACCAAACAGGTGGCCGCCCTGCTCGCCGACGCCGACTTCGCGGCCGTGCTCCACGAGGAGGGCAGCGCCCCGCTCGCCACCGCGGAACTCCCGGCCACCGGCCGGATCGTGCTGGTCGTCGGACCCGAGGGCGGCGTCTCACCGGAGGAGCTGGCGCTCTTCGCTGAGGCCGGCGCCAAGCCGTACCGCCTGGGCCGGACCGTCCTGCGCACCTCCACGGCCGGCACCGCGGCCACCGCCCTCCTGCTGGGCCGCACGGGACGCTGGAGCTGAGCCCGCTCCGACCGCGGCATCCGAGCCCGCCGCACCACGGCCGCCCCTGCACGCGGGCGGTGCGCCGACCGGCCTCAACGACCCGTCGGCGCACCGCCGTTCACGAGCGGAAAGGCCGGCCGCCACGAGCGGACGGCCGGCCGCCCGTCAGCTCAGCAGCTCGGCCGCCAGCGTGATGTTCTTGACGCCGGCCAGCGCCTGGCTCACCGGGCAGTTCTTCTTGGCGTCCTCGGCCGCTGCCTGGAAGTCCGCCTCGGACAGGCCGGGGACCCGGGCCTTGACGGTCAGCGCGATCGCGGTGATGCCCTCACCGGGCTGGAAGGTGACGTCGGCCTGGGTGTCCAGGGCCTCGACGGTGTAGCCCTTGCCCGCCAGGCCGTGCGAGAACGCCATGGAGTAGCAGGACGAGTGGGCCGCCGCGATCAGCTCCTCGGGGCTGGTCACGCCGTTGGGCTGCTCCGCGCGGGCGGGCCAGTTCACGTCGTACGTACCGACCTTGGAGGACTCCAGGGCGACGGTGCCCTTGCCCTCCAGGAGGTTGCCTTCCCAGTGGGTCTTGGCGGTGCGCGTGGTTGCCATGGTGCATAACTCCCGGTTGTGGGCGAAAGCGATCAAGGCCAGCTTAGTGATCCCGGTCCCCCCGTCGCTGCGACGCCCCACCCGGCTCGCCCGGTAGCATCCGAGGCCGTGCGCACCGTGCGTACGAGGGATGAGCTGGGAGGAGCCAACGGTGGCGGGAGAACCGCAGGCCGATTGCCTGTTCTGCAAGATCGTGGCCGGGGAGGTGCCGGCGACCATCGTGCGCGAGACCGAGACCACCGTCGCGTTCCGCGACATCAACCCCCAGGCCCCGACGCACGTCCTGATCATCCCCAAGGTGCACCACCCGGACGCCGCGGCCCTCGCCGCCGCCGAACCGCAGGTCGTCGCCGACATAATGCGCGAGGCCCGGGAGGTCGCCGCCGGGGACGGGGTCGAGGACACCGGCTACCGGGTGGTCTTCAACACCGGCTCCGGGGCGGGCCAGACCGTCTTCCACGCCCATCTGCACGTCCTCGGCGGCCGCGGCCTCCAGTGGCCCCCCGGATAACCAGCCATGTCCGTACGTGAACTGGTCGTCCTCGGCACCGCCAGCCAGGTCCCCACCCGGCACCGCAACCACAACGGCTATCTGCTGCGGTGGGACGGCCAGGGGCTGCTCTTCGATCCCGGCGAGGGGACGCAGCGCCAGATGCTGCGCGCCGGGGTCGCGGCCCACGACCTCAACCGGATCTGCATCACCCACTTCCACGGCGACCATTCGCTCGGGCTCGCCGGGGTGATCCAGCGGATCAACCTCGACCGGGTGCCCCACCCGGTCACCGCGCACTTCCCGGCCAGCGGCCAGCACTTCTTCGAGCGGCTGCGCTACGCGACCGCCTACCGCGAGACCGTCCGGCTGGTCGAGCGGCCGGTCGCGGCCGACGGGGAGCTGGACCGCTGCGCGGCGTACGTCCTGGAGGCGCGGCGGCTGTCGCACCCGGTCGAGTCGTACGGCTACCGGCTCGTGGAGCCGGATGCGCGCCGGATGCTGCCGGAGCGGCTGGCGGAGCACGGCATCACCGGCCGGACGTCGGGCGCCTCCAGCGGGAGGGTGAGCTGAACGGCGTCACCCTGGACGAGGTGAGCGAGCGCCGCCCCGGCCAGCGGTTCGCGTTCGTGATGGACACCCGGATGTGCGAGGGCGTCGAGGCGCTCGCGGAGGGCGTGGACATGCTCGTCATCGAGTCCACGTTCCTGGACGACGATGCCCAACTGGCCGCTGATCACGGTCACTTGACGGCCGGGCAGGCCGGTGCGGTGGCGGTGCGGGCCGGGGTGCGGCATCTGGTGCTGACGCACTTCTCGCAGCGTTACGACGATCCCGCGGAGTTCGCGCGGCAGGCCCGTGCGGCGGGCTACGAGGGTGAGCTGACCATCGCCAAGGACCTCATGCGGGTGCCCATGCCCAAGCGGCGCTGAGCACGGGTCCACGGGCCCGTCGTGACGGTATCCCACGTCGGCCGTCACGACGGGCCTGCGTCATTACGGCAGGTAGTACATCGGGTTCGGCAGCTTGAACGTGCGGTTGGCGTAGCCGCCCTGCAGATCGCTGTACTGATCGCCGAAGTTGGCGACGATGTCGTAGCCCAGGGACTCGATGTGCTTGCGGGTGCCCGACTTGTACTCGACGGTCGTGCAGGTGGCGCCGCAGGGCAGGTAGGCGGGCGGGTGCTCCTTGTCCTTCAGGTAGACGTGCGTCCGGTCCAGCGGGACGTCGTAGCCCACGTTCTTGAGGTTGCGCACGCTCCAGTCGCGCTGGGCCTCCTTGCGGCCGGTGATGAAGAAGACCTCGGCGCCCTTGTCACGGGCCCGGTCGACCAGCCGGTTCATGCCGAAGACCGGGTCCATGTCGGTGTGCTCCAGGTACTTGTCCTGGCTCTGCGGGGTGAAGGCGAAGCCGACCTGGAGCTCGTAGTTGTACGTGAGCAGGGTGGTGTCGTCCATGTCGAGGACGATGGCGGGCTTGGCCTTCTTGCCGGCCCGGGCCTGGCGGGCGAGCGCCTTGTCCAGGTAGGTACGGGCCTTGGCCTCGATGCCGCGGACCTGGCGGGCGTAGTTGCTGTGCGGGGAGGCGTAGTGCTCGCCGTCGGCCGTGACCGTGTCGCCGTAGTACGCCTTGATCTTGTCCTGGACCTGCGTGAGGTTGGGGATCTCCTTGTCGGTCCGCGGGACGGAGTGTTCGGCGGTGGCCTGGCCGACGCCGAAGACGGCGGTGCCGGCGACGAGGGCGGCGACCGTCGCGGCACCGAGGCGGGCGCGGCGCGACAGGACGGGGCGGAGGCGACCGGAGCGGAAGCGGTCGGGACGGGGCATGCGCGGCTCCTCTGGGAGAAACGGGGTGGTGGGTCCCAGGACTCCGAGGGGCTGACGACCCCTCATTCCTTGGTCTACGCGCGGAGATTCAACCCTTGGCGAGAAGTTCCCGCAAGGGGTGGGGTGTTGACGGCCCGAAGGGGCCTCCGTAGCCTCCACCTGCATGCGTGGATGGAGTTTGTGTACGTGAATGACACGTCACTACCGGCCGCGGCACCGGCCCTGTCACCGACCGTGCCACGGCCCCGTCACCGACCGTGCCGCCGATCCGGCCGCGGGCCGGTCGTACCCCGTAGGAGCCCCGGATGACCGACGCCCCGCACCCCCTCACCATCGCCGAGATCCGGCTCACCCCGATCCTGGTGGCCGACCCCCCGCTGCTCAACACCCAGGGCGTACACCAGCCGTACACCCCGCGGCTGATCATCGAGCTGGTCACCGAGGGCGGGGTCACCGGACTCGGCGAGACCTACGGGGACACCGGGTATCTCGACCTGGCCCGGCCGCTGGCCGCGGCGCTGATCGGCCGGCGGGTCACGGACCTGAACGGGCTGCCCGCGCTCGCCGCCGGGGTGTGCGGGGACTCACCGGACGCCACCGGCGACGACGCGGTGCACGCCGGCGGGCTGCGCGGCGTCCGGACCCCCGGGAAACTGCGGCTGTCGGTCCTCTCCGGCTTCGAGGTCGCCTGCCTGGACGCCTGGGGGAGGGCCGCCGGGCTGCCGGTCCACGCCCTGCTCGGCGGCAAGCTCCGGGACCGCGTGGAATACGGCGCGTACCTCTTCTACCGGTGGGCTGAACACCCCGGCGGCCGCGGCGAACGGGACGACTGGGGCGCGGCGCTCGACCCGGCCGGGGTGGTGGCCCAGGCCCGCCGGCTCGCCGACACCTACGGCTTCACCTCCTTCAAGCTCAAGGGCGGCGTCTTCGAGCCCGCGCGGGAGGTCGCCGCGGTCCGCGCGCTGGCCGCCGCGTTCCCCGGCCGGCCGCTGCGCCTCGACCCCAACGGAGCCTGGAGCACGGCCACTTCGCGGCAGGTCGCGGACGAGCTGGCGGACGTCCTGGAGTACCTGGAGGACCCGGTCGGCGGGACCGCGCGGATGGCGGAGGTGGCGGCCGGCACCCGCGTACCGCTGGCCACCAACATGTGCGTGACGACCTTCGACGAGATCGCCGAGGCGTTCCGCCGCCGCGCCGTCCAGGTGGTGCTCTGCGACCACCACTACTGGGGCGGGCTGCGCGCCACCCGCGAACTGGCCGCCGTCTGCCGGACCTTCGGCGTCGGCCTGTCCATGCACTCCAACACCCACCTGGGCATCAGCCTGGCCGCGATGACCCAGGTGGCGGCGACCGTGCCGAACCTCCACCACGCCTGCGACACCCACTACCCGTGGCAGACCGAGGACGTCCTCACCGAGCGGATCGCGATCCGCGACGGCCGGGTCGACGTCGGCGACGCCCCCGGCCTCGGCGTCACCCTCGACCCGGACCGGCTCGCCGCGCTGCACCGCCGCTGGCTGGCCGACGACGGCGGCCTGCGCGACCGCGACGACGCCGCCGCGATGCGCCGCGCAGACCCGGACTGGACCGTCCCGGCCGTCCCGCGCTGGTGACCGCGGCCTGCCGGCGGGCCGGACCGGCGGCCGTACCCGGTCGCCGCCCGCCGGGGATCATGAACCCGGCCGTGGTCCTGTGCGCGGTCGCCCCGCACGCGTACGGTGAGGCACGGCTCAGTGGCAGTGCGCCACAGTGGTCCCGTAGCGATCTTTGAAAGGGGCTGTTCCGATGGCACAGGAAGTGCGCGGCGTGATCGCGCCGGGGAAGAACGAACCGGTCCGGCTGGAGACGATCCTGGTGCCGGACCCGGGTCCCGGCGAGGCCGTGGTGAAGATCCAGGCGTGCGGGGTGTGCCACACCGATCTGCACTACAAGCAGGGCGGCATCAACGACGAGTTCCCGTTCCTGCTCGGCCACGAGGCGTCCGGCGTCGTGGAGTCGGTCGGCGCCGGGGTCACGGACGTCGCGCCGGGGGACTTCGTCATCCTCAACTGGCGTGCGGTGTGCGGCCAGTGCCGGGCCTGTCTGCGCGGTCGCCCCCAATACTGTTTCGACACCCACAACGCCCGCCAGAAGATGACGCTGAAGGACGGCACGGAGCTGACGCCGGCGCTCGGCATCGGTGCCTTCGCCGACAAGACGCTGGTCGCCGCGGGGCAGTGCACCAAGGTCGACCCGGAGGTGTCGCCCGCGGTGGCCGGCCTGCTGGGCTGCGGGGTGATGGCCGGCATCGGCGCCGCGATCAACACCGGCGGGGTCACCCGCGGCGACTCGGTCGCGGTCATCGGCTGCGGCGGGGTCGGCGACGCGGCCGTGGCCGGCGCCCGGCTGGCCGGCGCGGCCCGGATCATCGCCGTCGACATCGACGACCGCAAGCTGGACATCGCGCGCACCATGGGCGCCACCCACACCGTCAACTCCCGCACCACCGACCCCGTCGAGGCGATCCGCGAACTGACCGGCGGCTTCGGCGCGGACGTCGTCATCGAGGCGGTCGGCCGCCCCGAGACGTACAAACAGGCCTTCTACGCCCGCGATCTGGCCGGCACGGTCGTCCTGGTGGGCGTGCCCACCCCGGACATGACCCTGGAACTGCCGCTCCTGGACGTGTTCGGCCGCGGCGGCGCGCTGAAGTCCTCCTGGTACGGCGACTGCCTGCCGTCCCGCGACTTCCCGATGCTGATCGACCTGCACCAGCAGGGCCGGATCGACCTCTCCGCGTTCGTCACCGAGACCATCGGCATCGACGACGTCGAGCAGGCCTTCGACCGGATGCACGCCGGCGACGTGCTGCGTTCGGTGGTGACGCTCTGATGGCGGCGCGGATCGACCACCTCGTCACCTCGGGGACGTTCTCGCTCGACGGCGGCACCTGGGACGTCGACAACAACGTGTGGATCGTCGGGAACGACGACGAGGCGATCGTCATCGACGCCGCGCACGACGCCGACGCCATCTTCGAGGCGCTGGCCGGCCGGACGCTGCGCGCGATCATCTGCACCCACGCGCACAACGACCACATCGACGCCGCCCCGGCGCTGGCCGCCCGTACCGGCGCCCGGATCCATCTGCACCCGGCCGACCTGCCGCTGTGGAAGATGACCCATCCGGCACGGTCCCGGACGCGGACCTCGCCGACGGCCAGGTCCTGACCATCGCCGGTACGGACCTGACCGTGCTGCACACCCCCGGTCACGCACCCGGCGCGGTCTGCCTCCACGCCCCCGACCTGCGCACCGTCTTCACCGGCGACACCCTCTTCCGGGGCGGCCCCGGCGCCACCGGCCGGTCCTTCTCGGACTTCCCGACGATCGTCGCCTCGATCCGCGACCGGCTGCTGACCCTGCCACCGGAGACGGTCGTACGCACCGGGCACGGCGACCCCACCACGATCGGCGAGGAGGCACCGCACCTGGACGAGTGGCTCAAGCGGGGGCACTGAGTCGGCGGGCCACTGAGGAAGCGGGCCACTGAGGAAGCGGGCCACTGAGGCAGCCACGGGGGGCCGGGGCACGCATCCCGTAGGGCTCGGGCGAACAGATCCCGTAGGGGACACGAGCGCCCCCTGCGGGGCCACAACGCGGCGGGGGCGAGGGGTATTCCGCGTCCCGGGAACGCGGCGGGGCGAGGGGTATTCCGGGCCCCCGGAACGCTGCGGGGGGCGAGGGGGATCCCGGGGCCCGCGGCGGAAGGTATTCCGGTTCCCGGGGCGGAGGGCACTCCGGGACCGGAGGACCGGTCCGGGGGCTTCCTCAGTCCTCCTTGGCCGCCCGCTCCAGGATGCGGGCGGCCACCGCGGGGGAGTCCACCAGGGGGTGCAGGGCCAGGGCGCGCAGGGCCGCGCCGCGGTCCTTGCGGGTGGCGGCCACCACCGCCGCCCGTTCGACCGCCTTGACCTGGAGCATCAGCCCCAACTGGTCCTCGCGCAGCGGGCCGCAGGGCAGCGGCCGGGCGCCGTGCGCGGTCACCTCGCACACCGTCTCCACGATCGCGTCCGGCGCCAACTGCGGCACCGTCGTGCCGTTGCGGACGTTCAGGATCAGCCGGGTGCCGGTGTCGCGCACGATGGCGTGCATCAGCGCCAGCGCCACCCGGTCGTAGCCGCCGCCCTCCAGGTCGTGACTGTCGCGCTCCCAGCCGCCGCTGGCCTCCCGGCTGTGCGCCATGTACGTCTCCTCGCGCTCCAGCCGGGTCCGCTCCCACAGCGCGTACACCGCGTCCGGGCCGCCGGCCGCCGCGGCCCGCTCGAAGAAGCCGCCCTGCTGCTGGTCGAGGAACTCGCCGCGGGTCTCCGGGGTGTCCCGGAGGGAGTCGAGGGTCTCGCGGCGGAAGTAGTAGTAGTGCAGGTACTCGTTCGGGAGCGCGCCCAGGGTCTGCAGCCATTCCGCGCCGAACAGCCGGCCCTCCTCGAAGGAGGCCAGCGCGGTGTCGTCGCCCAGCAGGCGCGGCAGCAGGTCGGCGCCCTCGAACGTCAACGACCGCAGCCAGCCGAGGTGGTTGAGGCCGACGTAGTCGTAGCCGACCCGGCCGCTCTCGAAGGCCGCCGGGTCCAGCCCCGCCGCCCGCGCGGCCCGGCGCACCAGGCCGACGGGGGAGTCGCAGATCCCGATGACGCGGTCGCCGAGCACCTGGGACATCGCCTCGGTCACCATGCCCGCGGGGTTGGTGAAGTTGATGACCCAGGCCGCCGGCGCGAGCTGGGCGACCCGCTCGGCGATGTGCAGCGCCACCGGGATCGTCCGCAGGCCGTACAGGACGCCGCCCGCGCCCACCGTCTCCTGGCCCAGCACGCCCTCGGCCAGCGGGATGCGTTCGTCGCGTATCCGGCCGGCCGTGCCGCCGACCCGGATCGCCGAGAACACGAAGTCCGCCCCGGCCAGCGCCTCGTCCAGGCTCTGCGCGACCCGGACCGGCACCGGTGCCGGATGCCCCTCGGCAAGCCGGGTCAACACCTCCGCGATGACCGCCACCCGCCGGGTGTCGGTGTCGTGCAGCACCACCTCGGAGACGGAGTCCGCCGGGTCGGCCAGGAGCGCGCGGTAGACCAGCGGCACCCGGAAGCCGCCACCGCCGAGAATCGTGAGCCTCATGGGGCGGAACGTACCGCAGCATCAGGCACACTGGCGGCACGTGCCGATACGAGAGGGGCGTGCACGGTGACCAGCCGACGTGATGTCCATCCGCCCACGGGCCCGGCCGAGATGCCACCGGGCCTCGACCCGCTGGCCGGCGTACGGGCGGACGGCGATCCGCGCACCGACGTCTACCTCACCGGCACGGTCTTCCTCGACATCATCTTCACCGGCCTGGACTCCGCCCCGGTCCGCGGCACCGAATCCTGGGCCCGCGGCATGGGCTCCAGCCCCGGTGGCGTCGCCAACATGGCCACCGCGCTGGCCCGGCTCGGGCTGCGCACCTCCCTGGCCGCGGCCTTCGGCGACGACAAGTACGGCGAGTACTGCTGGGAGGCGCTCGAAGAGGGCGAGGGCATCGACCTGTCGCTGTCACGCACGGTCCCCGGCTGGCACTCCCCGGTCACCGTCTCCATGGCGTACGAGGGCGAGCGCACGATGGTCTCGCACGGCCATCAGGCACCGCCCCCGGACTTCACCTTCGACGGCCGGCACGCACCGGGCTGCCCGCCGCCGTCCCGGGCCTGTGTCGCCTCGCTCGTGCCCGGCCGGCGGGAGCCCTGGCTGGAGTGCGCGGCCGGCCGCGGCAGCCGGATCTTCGCGGACGTCGGCTGGGACGACAGCGGCCGCTGGGACCCGGCCGACCTCGCCGACCTCGATCACTGCGAGGCGTTCCTGCCCAACGCCGAGGAGGCGATGCGCTACACCCGCACGACCTGCCCGCGCGCGGCGGCCCGCAAGCTGGCCGACCGGGTGCCGCTGGCCGTCGTCACGCTGGGTTCGGAGGGCGCGTACGCGGTGGACGGGCGGACCGGCGAGACCGCCGAGGTGCCGGCGATCGCGGTGGAGGCGCTGGACCCGACCGGCGCCGGCGACGTCTTCGTGGCGGGCTTCGTCACCGGCACCCTGGCCGACTGGCCGCTGACCGACCGGCTGGCGTTCGCGGGCCTGAGCGCCGCGCTGTCCGTGCAGGAGTTCGGCGGGTCGCTGTCCGCGCCGGGCTGGGCGGAGATCGCCGCCTGGTGGCAGCAGGTGCGGCTGTGCGAGGCGGGTGCCCCGGGTGCGCTGCGCCGGCAGTACGCCTTCCTCGACGAGGTGCTGCCCGCGGCCTACCGTCCGGCGCCGCTGGCCCGCGCGGTCCCCACGATCGGCTTCCGCCGCCCGGCCTGAGCCCCGCGCCGAAACCCCAGCTCAGGCCGGCCGCCAGGAAAAACTCTCGGGCCTGTCGGTGCCCCGTCGTACTCTTGTATCGCAAGGAGGCCGTGCCGGCAGGCACCTTCTCGGCACGTCTTCATGAGCAAAGGATGGGGTTGAGCAGGCCACCGAGCCGCCCTATGACGCAGACACCCATGGAACCGCAGGCGAGCGCCCAGTTCACCGTCCCGGCCAAGCACCCGATGGTGACTGTTCTGGGGTCCGGAGACTCGCTCCTGCGAGTGATCGAAAAAGCCTTCCCGGCGACCGACATCCACGTCCGGGGCAACGAAGTCAGCGCGGTCGGCGACGCCCGGGAAGTGGCCCTCGTCCAGCGCCTTTTCGACGAGATGATGCTGGTGCTCCGCACCGGGCAACCGATGACGGAGGACGCGGTGGAACGCTCGATCGCCATGCTGCGCGCGGCGGAGAACGGCGAGGGCGCGGTGAGCGAGACGCCCGCCGAGGTGCTCACCCAGAACATCCTCTCCAACCGCGGCCGGACGATCCGTCCCAAGACCCTCAACCAGAAGCGCTACGTCGACGCCATCGACAAGCACACCGTCGTCTTCGGCATCGGCCCGGCCGGTACCGGCAAGACGTACCTCGCGATGGCCAAGGCCGTCCAGGCGCTCCAGGCCAAGCAGGTCAACCGCATCATCCTGACCCGCCCCGCGGTCGAGGCCGGCGAGCGGCTGGGCTTCCTGCCCGGCACCCTCTACGAGAAGATCGACCCGTATCTGCGCCCGCTCTACGACGCGCTGCACGACATGCTCGACCCCGACTCCATCCCGCGCCTGATGGCCGCGGGCACGATCGAGGTCGCGCCGCTGGCGTACATGCGCGGCCGGACGCTGAACGACGCGTTCATCATCCTCGACGAGGCGCAGAACACGAACCCCGAGCAGATGAAGATGTTCCTCACCCGCCTCGGATTCGAGTCGAAGATCGTCGTCACCGGCGACGTCACCCAGGTCGACCTCCCCGGCAGCACCAAGAGCGGTCTGCGCCAGGTCAGGGAAATCCTGGAAGGCGTCGACGACGTGCACTTCTCCCTGCTCACCAGCCAGGATGTGGTCCGGCACAAGCTCGTCGGCCGTATCGTCGACGCCTACGAGAAGTACGACAGCCGCAACGGCCAGTGAGCCGGACGCACCGCGCGAACGAGAAGCGAGACGCAACGCCCCATGTCCATCGACGTCAACAACGAATCCGGCACGGAGGTCGACGAGCAGGCGATCCTGGACGTCGCCCGCTACGCCCTCGGCCGGATGCGCATCCACCCGCTCTCCGAGCTGTCCGTGATCGTCGTGGACGCCGAGGCCATGGAGCAGCTCCATCTGCAGTGGATGGACCTGCCCGGACCGACCGATGTCATGTCCTTCCCGATGGACGAGCTGCGTCCGCCGGCCAAGGACGACGAGGAGCCCCCGCAGGGCCTGCTCGGTGACATCGTGCTCTGCCCGGAGGTCGCCAAGAAGCAGGGCGAGGAGGCGCCGACCGCGCACAGCATGGACGAGGAGCTCCAGCTGCTGACCGTGCACGGCGTCCTCCACCTCCTCGGTTACGACCACGAGGAGCCCGACGAGAAAGCCGAGATGTTCGGCCTCCAGGCGGCGATCGTCGACGGCTGGCGCGGCGAGCGGGGGCTGACCGGGCCCTCGCCGGCGCCCACCGTGACCTGACGGGCGCCCGCGATGACCACCCAGCTGATCGCGGTCGCGGTCCTGCTCGTCGTGATCGCCTGGCTCGCCGCCTGCGCGGAGGCCGGCCTGGCCCGTACGACGAGCTTCCGCGCCGAGGAGGCGGTCCGTTCCGGCCGTCGCGGCAGCGCCAAGCTCGCCCAGGTCGCCGCCGACCCCACCCGCTACCTCAACGTCGCCCTGCTGGTGCGGGTCGGCTGCGAGATGGCCGCCGGCGTCCTGGTCACCTACGCCTGCCTGCGCTCGTTCGACGAGACCTGGCAGGCGCTGACCGTCGCCATCGCCGTGATGGTGCTGGTCAGTTATGTCGCGGTCGGCGTCTCGCCGCGGACGATCGGCCGCCAGCACCCGCTGAACACCGCCACCGCGGCGGCCTACGTCCTGCTGCCGCTGGCCCGCATCATGGGCCCGATCCCGCAGCTGCTGATCCTCATCGGCAACGCCCTCACCCCCGGCAAGGGCTTCCGCAAGGGCCCGTTCGCCTCCGAGGCCGAGCTGCGGTCGCTGGTCGACCTCGCCGAGAAGGAGTCGCTGATCGAGGACGAGGAGCGCCGGATGGTGCACTCCGTCTTCCAGCTCGGCGACACCCTCGTCCGCGAGGTGATGGTGCCGCGCACGGACCTGGTCTCCGTCGAGCGGTTCAAGACCATCCGGCAGGCGCTGACCCTCGCCCTGCGCTCCGGTTTCTCCCGCATCCCGGTGACCGGCGAGAACGAGGACGACATCGTCGGCGTGGTCTATCTGAAGGACCTGGCCCGCAAGGTCCACATCAGCCGCGACGCGGAGACCGAGCTGGTCTCCACGGCCATGCGGCCCGCGGTCTTCGTGCCGGACACCAAGAATGCCGGCGATCTGCTGCGCGAAATGCAGCAGGACCGCAATCACGTCGCGGTGGTCATCGACGAATACGGCGGCACCGCCGGAATCGTCACCATCGAGGACATTCTCGAAGAGATCGTCGGCGAGATCACCGACGAATACGACCGGGAATTGCCGCCGGTCGAGGACCTCGGTGACGGCCGCTACCGCGTCACCGCCCGCCTCGACATCGGCGACCTCGGCGAGCTGTACGGCCTGGCGGAGCTGGACGACGAGGACGTCGAGACGGTCGGCGGGCTGCTCGCCAAGCTGCTCGGCCGGGTCCCGATCGCCGGTGCCACGGCCGAGGTGGACCTCTCCGACACGGCCGCCGACCCCGAGCTGAAGGCGCTGCGGCTGACCGCCGAATCACCGGCCGGTCGCCGCAACAAGATCGTCACGGTGCTCTGCGAACCGGTGCGGGCCACGGATGCCGGAGAACTCTCCGCATAATCCGGGCGCACCCGGGAAATGCCGAAACCAGAGGCCGAAACAAGAAGTGGAAATAAGTGAGTGCTCCGGCACCCACCTTTCGACGCTCGCTGCCTCCGACGCTACTTATCCGCAGTGCACCGGAAATGTTCTGGAAGCCATTTCCGGTGGGACTGGATTCTTCGTGACGTGCCATGGAAGGATCTTCGGGCGGTCGCCGAAAGGCGGCCGCCCGCGGGAGAGAAATCGTCCGAGAAATCTTGCCGCGCAGGTTGCCCCGGCCACGGGGGACCGGGGCAGCCACCTTCTTCCTCACGTCGCGGGGCCGGCGCATATGCTCGCCGGTATGACCGAAGCCGCACCGCTGGACCCCGAAGACCGCAAGATCATCACGCTCGCGCGCTCGGCGCGGGCCCGTAACGGCGTGCCCGAGGGCGCCGCCGTACGCGACGAAACCGGCCGCACCTACGTCGCCGGCACCGTCGCCCTGGACTCCTTGCAGCTCAGCGCCCTGCAGACGGCCGTGGCGATGGCCGTCGCCAGCGGCGCCACGTCCCTGGAGGCGGCAGCGGTGGTCACCGACGCCGAGCGCGCCACGGACGCGGACCGCGCGGCCGTCCGGGACCTCGGCGGCCCCGAGACGCCGGTCCTGGTCGCCGGCCTCGACGGCGCCCTGCGCACCACCGTCCCGGCGGGCGAGGCGTAACCGGCGGGGCACAGCCGGCGAGGCGTCACCGGGGCACGGGATCTCGGGCGGGCTCCCCCAAGCGGCTTCCCCGCCCGGATCCGCCCGGACCCGCCCGGATCCGTCCAGGTCCTCCCCGGGGCGGGCCATAACCACCGGCTATCACCGCAACTCTTGGACGCGTCCCGGCCGGGGCGGCGAAGATCATGGGTGTCAGCAGTCGTCGCCGGCCCCGCCGCCGGCCCGCGCCCACCAGGAGCCCGCCGTGACCGCCGCAACCGCCCTCCCCGCCCGCACCCTGGGCGGCTTGACCAGCTCCGCCATCGGCTTCGGCGCGATGGTCCTCTCGCCCGGCGTCTACGGCGAGACCGATGAGCAGCGCGCCACCACCGCCCTGCTCTCCGCCCTCGACGAGGGCGCCACCCTCATCGACACCGCGGACGGCTACGGCCCCGACGGCCACAACGAGCAGCTGATCGGCCGGGCACTGCGCGGCCGCCGCGACGAGGTCGTGCTCGCCACGAAGTTCGGCTTCCGGCTCCCCGAGGGCGTCGCACCGCACCCTTTCCCGGTCAACTACGGCTTCGGCGAACTGGCCGTGAACGCCGACCCCGCCACGTACGCGGCTACGCCGAGGCATCGCTGCGCAATCTGGGGACCGACGTCATCGACCTGTACTACCCGCACTACCCGGACCCGCAGGTTCCGTTCGAGGACACCGTCGGTGCCGTCGCCGAGCTGATCGATGACGGTCTGGTCCGTCACCTGGGCCTTTCCAACGTGACCGCCGACCAGCTGCGCCGCGCGCACGCGGTCCGCCCGGTGGCCGCCGTCCAGGTCCAGTGGTCGATGTGGCAGCCCATCGACGCCGAGCTGCTCGCCACCGCCCGCGAGCTGGGCGTGGGCATCGTCGCCTGGAGCCCGCTGGGCAGCGGGTTCCTCACCGGCACCGTCCAGCAGGTCACCGAGGACGACTTCCGCCGCCACCTGCCGCGCTTCGACGCCGCCAACCTCAAGGCCAACCAGGACCGCTTCGCACCGGTCCGGGGCCTCGCCGAGGACCTCGGCATCTCCTCGGGCCAGCTGGCGCTGTCCTGGCTGCTGCACCAGGACGAGCACGTCGTGCCGATCCCCGGCAGCCGCACCCCGGCCCACATCGCGGAGAACCTCGCCGCCGCCCGGATCACGCTGTCCGCCGACACCCTCGCCCGTATCGACGCCGCGCTGAAGGACACCACCTTCGAAGGCACGGCGGCGGTCGTCGACTGAGCGTCCGCGGCCCGGATGGTCGGAGTGGCGTCCGGGATCGGGGAGAATGGGCGCCATGAGCGTTCGTACAGACTCCTCCGCCGCCCACCGGGCCGGCTTCGCCTGCTTCGTCGGCCGCCCCAACGCGGGCAAGTCGACCCTCACGAACGCTCTCGTGGGTACGAAGGTGGCGATCACCTCCAACCGCCCGCAGACCACCCGCCACACGGTCCGCGGCATCGTGCACCGCCCCGACGCCCAGCTGGTGCTCGTCGACACCCCGGGCCTGCACAAGCCGCGGACCCTGCTCGGCGAGCGGCTCAACGACGTCGTCCGTACCACCTGGTCCGAGGTCGACGTGATCGGCTTCTGCCTGCCCGCGGACCAGAAGATCGGCCCCGGCGACCGGTACATCGCCGGTGAGCTGGCCGAGATCAAGAAGACCCCCAAGGTCGCCATCGTCACCAAGACCGACCTGGTCGACTCCAAGGCGCTGGCCGCCCAGCTGATCGCCATCGACCAGCTCGGCAAGGAGCTGGGCATCGAGTGGGCCGAGATCATCCCGGTCTCGGCCGTGGGCGACACCCAGGTCTCGCTGCTCGCCGATCTGCTGGTGCCGCTGCTTCCCGAGGGCCCGGCGCTCTATCCGGAGGGCGATCTCACCGACGAGCCGGAGCAGGTCATGGTCGCCGAGCTGATCCGGGAGGCCGCGCTGGAGGGCGTCCGCGACGAGCTGCCGCACTCCATCGCCGTCGTCGTCGAGGAGATGCTCCCGCGTGCGGACCGCCCCGCCGACAAGCCGCTGCTGGACGTGCACGCCAACGTCTACATCGAGCGCCCCAGCCAGAAGGGCATCATCATCGGCCCCAAGGGCAAGCGCCTGAAGGAGGTCGGCACGAAGTCCCGCAAGCACATCGAGGCACTGCTCGGCACGCCGGTCTTCCTCGACCTGCACGTCAAGGTCGCCAAGGACTGGCAGCGCGACCCGAAGCAACTGCGCAAGCTGGGCTTCTAGTTCGTCGTTCGCGCGAGACCGCGGGAATACCCCCCGCCCCCGCCCCGTTCTGGCCCCCGAGGGGGCGCTCGTGACCCCTACGGGATCCGTTCGACCGCCCCCTACGGCCCACCCGCCGAGCCCCTCCACGGCTCACCTACCCGAGCCCGCTACCTCACCTCACCCCACCCCGCCGCACCCCAACCCACGCCCCACCCCACCCGCCTCACGCCACCCCCCGAATCCGCCGCACCAGCAGCGCTCCCAGCAGGCCGATGGCCGCTGCCACGGCGTACAGCGTCCGGTAGCCACCGAGGTGTACGAGGGGCGCGGCCAGCGCCGGGGCGGCCACCTGGGGCAGGGAGTTGGCGATGTTGATGAGGCCGAGGTCCTTGCCGCGGTGGGCCGCGGCCGGCAGGACGTCCATCATCAGCGCGAGGTCGACGGACGTGAAGACCCCGAATCCGATGCCCAGCAGCGCCGCGGCGCACACTGCGCCCGGCCAGGTCTGCCAGACGGCGAGCAGCACGGTGGCCACCGTCATGATCACTCCGGCGCCCAGGACGAACGGCTGCCGCCGCCCGGCCCGGTCGGACCAGATCCCGCCGACGACGACCGTGGTCAGCAGCGTCACGCCGTTCACGGCGGTGAGCAGCAGCACCCCGCCGTCCGGGTCCGCCCGCCGCAGTACATCGCGCAGGTAGTACAGCAGGTACAGCAGCACCAGCACGTTGCCCAGGTTGATCAGGAACCGGGTCAGCCACGCCCAGCCCAGGTCCGGATGGCGCCGCGGGCTGATCCAGAAGCCGGTGAGCAGGGCGCGCCAGGACAGTGCCGGCCGCCGCCCGGCCGGCAGCACCGCGTCCCGGTGCCCCAGCACGTACGGCAGGGTGCCCAGCACCACGAACCCGGCGCAGGCCAGATACCCGGCCCCCAGCCCGCCCGCCACGGTCGCCAGGCCCGTCCCCGCGACCACCCCCAGGATCTGTGCGGCGCCCAGCCAGCCGCCCACCGCGCCGCGCTGCCGGTGCGGCACCCGGTCCGGTACGGCCGCGGTGATCGCCGCGAACGCCGCGTTGAGCGCGAGCTGCACGGCACCCCACGCGAGCGCCATCGCCAGGACCGTCCGGGCCGCCGCCAGTGCCGCCAGCGCGGCGGCGCCGCCGGCAACTCCCGCCGCGATCCAGGGAGTTCGCCGCCCGTAACGGGAGGTCGTACGGTCCGACAGCCCGCCGAAGAGGGGATTGGCCACCAGGGAGACGACGGCGCCCACGCCGGTCACCCAGGCCAGCACGGATTCCTTGGGCATCCCGGCCGCCGGTGCCGCCACCTCCGCCGCCTGCCAGGCGAGCAGGATCTGGAGCGGGCCGTACCAGCCCGCCCAGATCGCCCCGTTGGCCACCGCGAGGGACGCGGTCCACCCGGGTCCGACCGGCGCGGCCGGCTCGGCCAGCGGGTCCGGCGCCGGGACCCGGTACCGCCCCCGGCCCGCCCCCGTGGTCCGGCTCACCCGCCCGCCTGCTCCCGGAGTACCTCGCGGAACCAGCGGTACGAGGACTTCGGCGTCCGCTTCAGGGTCGCGTAGTCGACGTGCACCAGCCCGAACCGCCGTGCGTACCCCTCCGCCCATTCGAAGTTGTCCAGCAGGGACCAGACGAAATACCCCCGGACGTCCACTCCCGCCGTCATGGCGGCGTGCAGGGCCCGCAGGTGCCCGTCCAGATAGGCGATCCGCTCCCGGTCGTCGATGCCCTCGTACGAGCAGCCGTTCTCGGTGATCACGATCGGCGGCAGCCGCTTTCCGTACCGTTCGCGGAAGCCGACCAGCAATTCGGTCAGGCCTTCCGGCACCACCGCCCACCCGAAGTCGGTCCGGGGATATCCCGCGATGTCCTGGGGCGTGAAAGGCAGCCCCTCGGGGATGCGGGTTCCGCCGACTTCCGTTGCCTCGCCCCTCGGTCGTCCCACCAGCGACGGCTGGTAGTAATTGATCCCGTACCAGTCCAGCGGCTGGGAGATCACCTTCAGGTCGTCGTCGACGTTTCCCGGCAGCAGCTCCGCCACGTCCTCGTCCGGATAGCGGCCCAGCAGGATCGGTTCCGCGAACAGCCGGTTCAACAGCAGGTCGTAGAGATCCGCCGCCTGACGGTCCTCCTCCGCGTCGGACGCGGCCCAGGTCGGCCCGTGGGAATTGGCGATCCCGATGGACCGGGCACCCCGGGCCCGCAGCGCCTGTACCGCCAGGCCGTGCCCCAGCAGCTGGTGGTGCGCCGCCGGCAGGGCCCCGAAGAGCAATTCCCGTCCCGGCGCGTGCTGCCCCAGCCCGTAGCCCAGCAGTGTCAGTTCGGCCGGCTCGTTGAGCGTGATCCACCGCTCCACCCGGTCCCCGAGCCGGGCCGCCACGGCATCCGCGTACGCGGCGAACCACTCCGCCGTCTCCCGTACGAGCCAGCCCCCGCCGTCCTCCACGACCTGCGGGGTGTCCCAATGGAAGAGCGTCGGCACCGGTGCGATCCCGGCCGCCAGCAAGGTGTCGACCAGCCGGTCGTAGAAGTCCAGCCCGGCCGCGTTCACCGCCCCGCGACCGTCTGGCACCACCCGCGGCCACGCCACCGAAAACCGGTACGCGCCGACCCCGAGTTCCTTGAGCAGCCCGACGTCCTCCGGATACCGGTGGTAATGATCGGTCGCCACCCGCGCGTCCGACCCGTCCTTGATCCGCCCGCTCTCCCCGGCGAACACGTCCCAGGCGGACGGGCCCCGCCCGGCTTCCGCCACCGCGCCCTCGATCTGTGCGGCGGACGTCGACACCCCCCACAGGAATTCCGACGGGAAACGCGGCAGGGGCCTGGGGAACTCCGGCACGGCAGTCATGCCGGGATCTTCGTAACCGGCGGTAACAGTGTCAAGAGGCCCGACACGTACGGGAGTTGGCGGGGCGCGTACGGCGGCCGGCGGGCAGCCGCCGAGGCCCCGCTGCTACGCCGCTGGACGTCGCCGTGGCGGCCTACGCCCCTTCCTTCATCACCCTCGTGATCAAGGTTCGCTGGTCGTCCGTGAGGCGCGGGTCGGAGAGGTACACCGTGCGGCCGTCGACGGTGATCTGGTAGCTGAAGCCGTCGGGGACGCCGACGGGGGGTTCGGTGCGGGCGGTGGCGAGGGCGCGTGCGGCGAGCGACTGCCACTCGGCGGAGTCGTCGCGCCCCGCGGTGTCGATCTCGGCCCGGCGGTCGATGGCCGCGAAGCCGCCGGTGCGGTGAACGTGAATGCGCATAACGGGCTCCTCCGACGTCCTGCGACGGACTTCTTCCCCGTTTGGGGGGCCATATGGCCACGGTAGTCGGGGGCGGGGGGTGGGCGCCTGCTGGTCGCCGGCGCCCGTGCACCACCCCCGCCCTTACGGGTAACCGGCACACCCCCGAGGTACGCCGGTCATTTCCCGCCTGGCCGGGATGGCGCGTCCCGTGTCGCTACTTCGCCGAGATGCCGACCTGCGACCAGGCCTTGACCACGGCCTCGTGTTCGTCGCCGGCGCCGAAGCGGGCCTGGGCGGCCTTGATCGTGAGCTTGGCGAAGTCGGCGAACGTGGCGTTCTTGGGCAGTTCGCCGCCGGTCAGGACGTCGTACCAGACCTGGCCGGCGCGCTCCCACGCCTTGCCGCCGAGCTTGCTGGCGACGAGGTAGAAGGCGTGGTTGGGGATGCCGGAGTTGATGTGGACGCCGCCGTTGTCGTCGGTGGTCTTGACGTAGCCCTTCATCGTGGCCGGCTGCGGGTCCTTGCCCAGGACGTCGTCGTCATAGGCCGTGCCCGGCGCCTTCATGGAGCGCAGGGCCTTGCCGGTGACGTTGGGGCCGAGCAGGTCGGCGCCGATCAGCCAGTCGGCCTGGTCGGCGGTCTGGCCGAGGGCGTACTGCTTGATCAGGGAGCCGAAGACGTCGGAGACGGATTCGTTGAGGGCGCCGGACTGGCCCTGGTAGTCGAGGTTGGCGGTGTACTGGGTGACGCCGTGGGTGAGCTCGTGGCCGATGACGTCGACGGGGATGGTGAAGTCCTTGAACAGGTCGTTGTCGCCGTCGCCGAAGACCATCCGCTCGCCGTCCCAGAAGGCGTTGTCGTACTTCTGGCCGTAGTGGACGGTCGCGTCGAGGGCCAGGCCGGCGCCGTCGATGGACTTGCGGTGGAACGCCTTCAGGTAGAAGTCGAAGGTCGCGCCCAGTCCGGCGTGGGCGCGGTTGACCGACGCGTCCTGGGAGGGGCCGTCGGACTCGGAGCGGACCTTGGTGCCGGGGAGGTTCTCCTGGTGGCCGGCGTCGTAGATGGTGCGGTTCGGCTTGTCGGCGTCGGCGCCGGGCTCCCCGGGGGTCGTCGCGCGGGCGGCCAGCTCGCGGCGCCGGGTGCGGCGGACGTGGTCGTGCTCCAGGGTGCGGCGGGCCGGCTCGTGCCGGGCCGGGTCGTCCGACTGGGCGAGGTTGTCGAGGATGTGCGGCGGGATGATCGTGCAGAAGACGGGGTGGCCGGGGCTCGTGGCGCCGGTGGTCTGCTGGGTCTCGTCGTTGTCGAGGTCCGTGTTGAGGTCCATGGACAAACGGTGGCACTGTGTAGTGCGGGTGTCACTGCCTGCGGTGGAGATTCCTGCATATGTGTGGTTCGTCGCATTTAGGGCGTAACGTCCGGCCCGGTCCCGCATACTGATACGCGACCGCCACTCAGGGCGTACCTCGGTTAGGGTGCTGAGCATCATGCGTTACGGGCTGCTTCTCCTTAGCTGCCGCGGCGAGGGCCTGTAGTCGAGGCCGACCCCCTCCCCGCGGAGTCCGGTGTTGCCCACCGTCGGCCGTCGAAAGCCTTCGACAGGAGCCCCGCGCAATGACCTCCGAAATCTCCGTCGGTCGCCCCACGCCCATCACCGCAGCGACCGTCACCCAGCGCCCCTCCGGGATGCCGATCCACAAGTACGGCCCGTACGAGGCCGTGGACCTGCCGGACCGGACCTGGCCGGACAACCGGATCACCAAGGCGCCGCGCTGGCTCTCCACCGACCTGCGGGACGGCAACCAGGCGCTGATCGACCCGATGTCGCCGGCCCGCAAGCGCGAGATGTTCGACCTGCTGGTGCGCATGGGCTACAAGGAGATCGAGGTCGGGTTCCCGTCGTCCGGCGAGACCGACTTCAACTTCGTACGGTCGATCATCGAAGAGGGCGCGATCCCCGACGACGTCACGATCTCCGTGCTGACCCAGGCCCGCGAGGACCTGATCGAGCGGACCGTCGAGTCGCTGCGCGGCGCCAAGCGCGCCACCGTCCACCTGTACAACGCGACCGCCCCGACCTTCCGCCGGGTGGTCTTCCGCGGCTCCAAGGACGACATCAAGCAGATCGCCGTGGACGGCACCCGGCTGGTGATGGAGTACGCGGAGAAGATCCTCGGCGACGAGACGGTCTTCGGGTACCAGTACAGCCCCGAGATCTTCACCGACACCGAGCTGGACTTCGCCCTGGAGGTCTGCGAGGCGGTCTGCGACGTCTGGCGGCCCGAGGAAGGCCGCGAGATCATCCTCAACCTGCCCGCCACGG
Source organism: Streptomyces endophytica (assembly GCF_026153355.1). GTDB lineage: Bacteria > Actinomycetota > Actinomycetes > Streptomycetales > Streptomycetaceae > Streptomyces > Streptomyces endophytica. The sequence goes on from NZ_CP110636.1 coordinate 3,464,227, forward strand.
TGGAGCGTTCGACGCCGTCCACGCACGCGGACCGGTTCGAGTGGATGGCGCGCCACCTGACCCGGCGCGAGTACGTGTGCCTGAGCGTCCACCCGCACAACGACCGCGGTACGGCCGTGGCCGCCGCCGAGCTGGCGATCATGGCGGGCGCCGACCGCATCGAGGGCTGCCTGTTCGGGCAGGGCGAGCGCACCGGCAACGTCGACCTGGTGACCCTGGGCATGAACCTCTTCAGCCAGGGCGTCGACCCGCAGATCGACTTCTCGCAGATCGACGAGATCCGCCGGACCAGCGAGTACTGCAACCAGATGGAGGTCCACCCGCGCCACCCCTACGCGGGCGACCTGGTCTACACCGCCTTCTCCGGCTCCCACCAGGACGCCATCAAGAAGGGCTTCGACGCCATGGAGGCCGATGCGGCCGCCGCCGGCAAGACCGTGGACGACATCGAGTGGGCGGTACCGTACCTGCCCATCGACCCGAAGGACGTGGGCCGCTCCTACGAGGCCGTCATCCGGGTCAACTCGCAGTCCGGCAAGGGCGGTATCGCCTACGTCCTGAAGAACGACCACAAGCTGGACCTGCCGCGCCGGATGCAGATCGAGTTCTCCCGGATCATCCAGGAGAAGACCGACGCCGAGGGCGGCGAGGTCACGCCGACCGCCATCTGGTCCGCCTTCCAGGACGAGTACCTGCCCAACCCCGAGAACCCCTGGGGCCGCATCCAGGTCAAGAACGGTCAGACCACGACGGACCGGGACGGCATCGACGCGCTGACCGTCGAGGCGGTCGTCGACGGCCAGGACACCGTGCTGACCGGCTCCGGCAACGGCCCGATCTCCGCGTTCTTCGACGCCCTGCAGGGCATCGGCGTGGACGTACGGCTGCTGGACTACCAGGAGCACACGATGAGCGAGGGCGCCTCCGCGCAGGCCGCCTCGTACATCGAGTGCGCGATCGGCGACAAGGTCCTGTGGGGCATCGGCATCGACGCGAACACCACCCGCGCCTCGCTGAAGGCCGTGGTCTCCGCCGTCAACCGCGCGGGTCGCTGAGCCGGCACCTCCACCGATCGGCTCCGACCTGCGCCGATCCACCCTCGATCACGATCGCGCCCCGCAGCTCACCGCGAGCCGCGGGGGCGCGGTCGTGCGCGGAGCGGCACCATCCGGCCGGTTGTCCGATACGAGGTGCTGACGGCGCATCAATGATGTGGCTAACATCACGTCCAACACGGCGATGGGGGCGTGGGGGTCTCTCCTGTGCCTTGAGGGCGACGGGGAGTTACGGAGGCTGACGGAATGCACAAGGTGTGTGTGATGGGAGTGCGCACGTGCTGGCGTACCGTCGCCGACGGTGAGTTCTTCTGTCCGGACTGCGGCGGCGACCGCAACTACCTTCGACGCACCGGCCACCGCCGCCTCACCCTCCTCGGCGTTCCGCTCCTCTCCCGCGGCCACACCGGCCCGGTGCTGGAGTGCTCCGCCTGCCACGGCCGCTTCGGCCTGGACGCCCTCGACCACCCCACCACCGTCCGCTTCTCCGCGATGCTGCGGGACGCCGTCCACACCGTCACGCTCGCACTGCTGGCCGCCGGCGGGACGTCCTCCCGTGCGGTCCGGGAGACCGCCGTGGACGCCGTCCGCACGGCCGGCTTCCCGGACTGCTCCGAGGACCAGCTGCTGACCCTCCTCGCCGCCCTCGCCGCCGACACCGGGCGGCTCACCGGCACCTACGACGCGGTGACCGGCGGCCACTGCGGCCACGCCGGCCTCGACCCCTGCGGCACCGCGCTGGCCATAGAGCTGCACGAGGCCCTGGAACCGCTGGCCCCGCATCTCGCGCCGGCCGGGCGGGAGTCGCTGCTCCTCCAGGGCGCCCGGATCGCCCTCGCGGACGGCGCCTACACGCCCGCGGAGCGCGAGGTGCTCACCACGGTCGGCGGTGCGCTGACCCTCGGCCCGGCGGACACCGAGCGGCTGCTCGCCGCGGCGGCGCGCACGCCCTCGTAGGTCCGGGCTCCGCTGTCGGCGGGCGCCCCTCGCGGCGATGCCGATCGCGAGGGGGAGCAAAGGTTGCGGCCCCCGTCGCCGCCGGGGCGGTGACGGGGGCCGTGAACTCCTCGGGTGCCGACGGCGGTTACGCGTCCGCCGGCGGCGTCAGGCGCACCGGAAGGCCCCGCAGGCCGCCCGAGATGAAGCCGCCCGAGGGCTGCAACTCCTCGGCCGGTACGGCCAGTTGGAGCTCCGGGAAGCGTGCGAAGAGGGCCGGGAGGGCGATCCGGGCCTCCATACGGGCCAGCGGGGCGCCCAGGCAGTGGTGCACGCCGTGGCCGAAGGCCAGATGCTCCTGGACGCCGCGCCGGACGTCGAACGTGTCCGCGCCGGGGCCGTGGAACTCCGGGTCGCGGCCGGCGCCTGCGTACCCGGGGAGGATCGCGTCGCCCTTGCGGATGATGATCCCGTCCGGCAGCTCGATGTCCTCCACCGCGAAGCGCAGCGGCAGGCTCGCGATGCTGGGGGCCCAGCGCAGCGTCTCCTCGATCACGTCGTTCCACGGCACCTGGCCCGACAGCACCAGCTTGAGTTGGTCGGGGTGGGTGAGCAGGGCCGTCACCGCGTTGCCGATGAGGTCGACGGTGGTCTCGTGACCGGCGCCGATGACCAGCAGCAGGGTGTCCAGGAGCTCCTGCTCGGTCATCCGCTCGCCGTCGTCGTCCCGTGCGGAGACCAGCAGGCTGGTGAGGTCGTCCGCCGGTGTCTCGCGCTTGGCGGTGACCAGGCCGGTCAGCAGGGTGTGCACGGACGCGGCGGTGGCACCGGCCTGTTCCGGCGTGGCGGTGGTGTCCATGATCGCCTCGACCAGCCGGGCCAGTTCGGCGCGCGGCCCGCCCTCCGGGAAACCGAAGAGCTCGCAGATGACCTGCATGGGCAGCGGGTGGGCGAACACCTCGCGCAGGTCCACGACCGAGCCGGCCGGGCGGTCGGCGAGATCGTCCAGTAAGGCCTGGGTGATCCGCTCGACGCGCGGCAGCATCGCGTCCGTACGGCGGGCGGTGAACGCCGGCGCGATCAGCTTGCGCAGTCGGCGGTGGTCCGGGCCGTACGCGGTGAACATGTTGGTGACGCCGATCCACGACTGCAGCCAACTGCTGCGGATCTCCTCGCGCTGCCAGGCCGGCCAGTGCTCGCGGGGTTCTTGGAGACCCGGTCGTCGGTCAGCAGCGACTTGAGCAGGGCGTGCCGGGTGACCGCCCACGCCTCGATGCCGCCGGGCAGCTCGATCCGGGCCGCCGGGCCTACCGCGCGGAGGCGGGCTGCCTCTCCGTGGATGTCGCTTCCGACCGGGTCGATGACGTAGGGCTGCTGTCCCTGTTGTGCCATGGAGTTGCTCCTGCCTGGTCGGGGGTGATGGGGGAGAAGCGGGCCGGCAGCGCGACCAGGGCCCGGTGGAAGGCGCCGTGCCGCCACTCCAACTCAGCTGCCGGTACGGCGAGTTCGATGTCGGAGAGCCAGGCGGTGAGCCGCTCGATCGCGGTGGTGGCGATCAGCAGCGCGTGCCGCTTCACGGGGCAGGCGTGCGGGCCGGCCGACCAGGACAGGTGCGAACCGCCGCCCGAGCCCGGCACCTCCAGCGAGCTGGTGTCGAACTGGCTGTTGGCGGCCGCGTACGACACCATCACCAGCTGGCCCCGGCGCACCCAGGTCCCGTGGAAGAAGACGTCCCGCACCGGGAAGTGGGCGGAGTAGTTGGTCAGCGGCGGGTCGTTCCACAGCACCTCGTTGATGGCGTCCTGCGGGGTCAGGGCGCCACCGGTGAGGGTGTTGTAGTAGCGGTCGTCGGAGAGCATCCGCGACAGCGAGTTGCCGATGAGGTTGGCGAGCGGTTCGTTGCCCGCGCCCATCACCAGGATGATGTTGTGGATCAGTTCCTCGTCGGACAGCCCGTTGGGATGGTCCATGAACCACGAGGTCAGGTCCGCGCCGCGCTGCGCCTTCTTCGACCCGACCAGCTCCATGATGTACGCGGTGTACGCCTCGTTGGCGGCCGCCGCCTCCTCGGGCGAGGTGCCCTCGATCATCCCGGCGAGGGCCTCGACGAGCCGGTCGCTGTAGGAGTCGGGCAGCCCGAAGAGGTTGTTGAACATCAGCAGCGGGATCAGCCGCGCGTAGTCGGCGATCAGATCGACCTCACCGCGGGCGCCGAACCGCTGGATCAGGGTGTCCGCGGCGTGGTGCACCCGGGCCCGCAGCTCGTGCGGTTCCACCAGCTTGAAGCTGTCGACGATGACGTCCCGGTAGCGGACGTGCGCCGGCCCGTCGCTGTAGAAGACGTTCGGCCGCCAGCCCAGCATCGGCAGGATCGGCGAATCGGCCGGGATGGTCTGCATCCACTCCCGGGAGTCCTTCGACCAGGTCGAGTCGTCGTGCAGCAGGTCGAGCGCCGCGCGGTAGTCGGTGACCAGCATCGCGGTCACGTCGGGCGCGATCTCGACCGGTGCCAGCGCACCGTACTGGCGCAGCTGGGCGTAGTTGCGGGCCGGGTCGGCGGCGAACTCCGGTCCGTAGAGCCTCACCGGCTGTTGCGCGTCGGGCCGGGCCTGCGGGTACGCCATGGCCTGCTGCGGCGGGACCGCGGAGTGCGCCGGGCAGCCCGGCGGCGGCGCGGCGCCCTGCTGCGGTGGCAGCTTCCCCGGGCTCTCGGCTTCGTTGGAGCGGGGGAGACCCCATTCTTCCGGCTGGTGCGGGGAAGTCACGGGTTCGGGTTCTCCTCGGGAGTGTGGGCCAGGACGTGGCCGACGAGCGCGATCAGCGCGTCGACGGACTGGTCGCGGTCGCGGGCGTCGCACAGCACCAGCGGCGTCTCGGGGTGCAGGTCGAGCGCCTCGCGGAGCTTCTCGACGGAGTACTCGGGCGCGTCGGGGAAGGTGTTGACCGCGACCGCGTAGCGCAGCCCGGCCTCCTCGACGATGTCCATCACCTCGAACGAGTCCGCCAGCCGGCGGGTGTCCGCGAGGACCAGGGCGCCCAGCGCGCCGCGGGCGATGTCCTGCCACAGGGGCCGGAAGCGCTTCTGGCCGGGCGTGCCGAACAGGTAGAGCACCAGGTCCCCGGGCAGCGTCAGCCGCCCGAAGTCGATCGCGACGGTGGTGGTGGTCTTCTCCCGTACGCCGGCGAGATCGTCGACGATCGCGCCGGACTGGGTCATGACCTCTTCGGTGTGCAGCGGCGGGGTCTCCGACAGCGCCCGGATGAGCGTCGTCTTGCCGACCCCGAACGGACCCGCGACCAGCAGCTTGACCAGGGTCTGGTTCTCGCCGGAGAGGTACATGTTGCCGGTGCCGGTACCCGTACCGGTCGCGCTGCTAGGACTTGAGAGAGCGGAGTCCATCGAGAACCCTCTCCAGAATCTGCCGGTCGAATTGCTCGGCTTCGGGGATGGGGACACGGGCGTGCAGCCGCCCGGCATCGACAAGGTCGGCCACCAGCACCTTCACCACGCTGACGGGCAGGTGAAGGTGGGCGGCGACCTCGGCCAGAGACAGCGCCCCGGGCTGCAGCAGCTCCAGGATGCGGTGCTCTTCCGGGCGTACCTCACTGGTGATCGGCATCCCCACGCTGTGCAGCAGGGTGAGCCGGTCCAACGTGTTGCGGCTGGGGCGGGCGCGTCCGCCGGTGGCCAGGTAGGCCGGGACGAGGCGCCTGCCGCTGCTCTGGCGGGGCGTCATGCCGGGTTACCGAGGTCCCGGGCCGGGCTGTTCATCACCTTGCTGCCCAGCGTCGTCACCTGGATCTGCATGTGGTGCGCGACGACTCCCATGTTCACCTCCGGGTCGGCGAAGACGGCCAGGCAGGTGTTCTCGCCGGCCGGTATCGCGAAGACGAAGCCCTCGTCGGACTCGATGACGGTCTGCCGCAGCCGGGTGTCGTCCTTCTCGGCGAACGCAGCGGTGACGGCGCGCGCGGCGCCCTGGAGCGCGGACATCATCGCGGCGACACCCTCGCCCGCCTCCCGGGACAGCCCCGGCGAGGCACCCTCGATGAAGCCGTCACCGGAGATCACGGCTGCGTGGATAACATGCGGCAACTCCAAGAGCGGCGCCAGCACCCAGGACTTGTCCTCGGCGACACGGCGGCGGGTGGGGCTGTTCATGACTGGGCGTTCCCTTCGGGACTGCGAGGGGGTTCTGACTGGGCGGCTGCCCGGCCGGTTTCGGTGCCCCGCTGGAGGGCGGCCCACCGGGATCCGGTCTCCTCCGGAGAGCGCGGGGGAATCGGTTCGGAGCGCGGGGCCTGCTCGGCCTCCGACACGGGCTTGCGGCGGCGCCGGCGTGGCAGTTCGCCCTCGGCGGCCGGCGCGTCGTACGAGGCGTGCACGGCGGGCGCGGCGGGTGCCGCGGGGGCGGCCGGCGCGGTCGGCGCGGGAGCCGGCTGACCGGCGGGCGCTGCCGAGGAGGGCGCCGCCCCGGTCGGCAGGGCGGAGGAGGATCGTTCCGTCATCCCGGAACGGTGCGGCAGCGGAGCCATTACGGACATGGGCTGGGCACTCTCGTCGAGGACGGTGAGGAGGGGGTCACCCGGGATGTACACCACGGCCCGCACGCCGCCGTACGGCGACGGCTCGACGTGCACCCCGAAGCCGTACTGGCGCACCAGCTGGCCGGCCGCGGCGAAACCGGACCGCGGCGGGTCGCCGAGCTGGGTCAGCAGCAGATCGCCGTCGCCCGCCAGCAGCTCCATCGCCGCCTTGATCTCGTCGTCGTGCATGCCGACGCCGTAGTCGTCGATGATCACCGAGGCGCCGCGGTTGCCCTGCTGGAGGGTGATCGTCACCGGCAGCTCACGGTGCGAGTGGTGCAGCGCGTTGGCCAGCAGCTCGGTGACGGTGATCGCGATCGGCTCGACGGCCCGCGCGACGACCGCGATCGGGTCCCGCAGCTGGTTGCTGATCTGCACGCGCTCGTAGCCGCGCAGCCGGGACATGGCGCCCACGACCAGCTCGGCCAGGTACGAGTCCTCGCGGGTCAGGCCCGGCCAGGCGCCGCAGACCACGCCGGTGGCCTGCACGCGCCGCAGCGCCTGCTCGTTGAGGAAGTCCGCGTTCAGCAGGGCCTGCGCGATCTCCGGGTCGTCGTAGCGGTGCTGCATCTCCTGCAGCGCCGTCTGCAGGCGGTACAGCAGCGCCTGGATGGTGGTGGTCGCGCCGCGGAGCGCCGACTGCGCGGCCGCGTCGACCCGCGTGCGCTCCTTGGTGATGGCCTCGCTGACCTGCTCCAGTACGGCGGCGAGCGCCTCGTCCGTCTCCGACCCGGCGAACCGGGCGTCGAGCAGACCGTGCACCGGTACGTGCGGGTGGGCCAGCGCCATCGTCAGATCGGGGAGCCGGGTACCGGCCAGGTGCCGGATCTCGGCCTCGGTGGCCCGCAGCCGGGCCGACAGCTCCGTATTGCTGTGGAGCGTGGCGCTGTTCTGTTCCTCAGCGGCGGCCAGGCGCGCTCTGAGGGCCTTGCGCTGTCCACTGGCCCGGACCGAGAACGCCGCCAGGACCACGGCGGCGGCCGTACCTGCGCTGAGGCACCACAACAGCGCCTCCGGTATGGATGTCATCGAGATCCTCATGTGGGGTACTGACTGGGTCGGCCGGCCATCACGGCGACGTGGTGCCGATCTCACGGGATGCTACCGGGCAGTTGACGTGCCGTGAGGGCCGATCCCAAGGGGCGACTGAGAAGTACGGAAGGTCACCTTCCGCCCGCGATGACCGGACGATAACGTGATGCGGCCCCGTCATCCAGGGAAGATGGCGGGGCCGGTGTGTGCCTGTTGTGTGCCCTTGGTGAAAGCCGGTCAGGGGGTTCGGAACTGCGCGTTCTTGACTGCCGCTATGAAAGTGGACCAAGCGCCCGCGGGCACTGTCAGGGCGGGGCCCTGGGGGGTCTTGCTGTCGCGGATGGGGACCACTCCGGGGAAGTCGTCGGCGACTTCGACGCAGCTGCCGCCGTTGGTGTCGCTGTAGCTGCTCTTGCGCCACCGAGCACTGCTCAGGTCGTACTCGCGCATTGTTTGTAGTCCTCTACCATCGACTCGATCAGGGGCAGGGATGCCTCCGGCGACAGCGCGGCGGCCCTTGCCAGATCGTAGCTTTGCTGTACGTGCCTCACTACGGCCGGTTCGTCCAGCAGATTCCCCGAATACACGCCCTCTGTATAGGCGGTTGGCGGCGCGTCCTCGAACTCCATGAGCGTCACCATCTTGCCGATGAAGGAAAACGCGCCGGCCGCGAACGGAAGTACCTGCACCAGGATCTTGCGTTCGTGGACGAGCCGCGCAACGTGCTCCAACTGCTCGGCCATAACGGCCGGGCCTCCCACTGGTACGCGCAGTACCGCTTCGTGCAGGACGGCCCAATACGCCGGACGATCAGCGGGCTTGAGGACCGCCGCCCGGTCGAGTCGGGCGCGGACTTTTTCCTCGATGTGCTCGTCCGACGCCAATGGGCTGCCCGCCAGCATCAACGCCCGCGCATAAGCCGACGTCTGCAGCAGTCCTGGCACGAGCATCGACTCGAACTCACAGATCTTCGTAGCCAGCCGTTCCAGATCCGCCGCTGCCGCGAAGTAGGAGGCATACGGCGAAGCCTCCAGCAGCTTTCGGTAGAGGCGCTCGAAAAAGCCGTCCGTATTCAGCGCCTCGTCGATCTGGATCGCCATTTCCAGGCGCGGCCGGCGTTCCGCGGACTCGAACCTGCAGACCAATGCGCGGGACGCGAACAGCCTCCGCCCCAGTTCCGCCTGACTCAGACCGGCTGCCTCCCGGCGGTTCGTGAGTTCCGAGCCCCAGAACTCCCAGCCGACCTGCTGTGACGCGTTGGTCATCGCCCACCCCTCTTGCTGTGCTGTTCTCTTGCTGTGCTGTTCTTTCGGTCACAGCCTAGTTCCGGAGCGTCACCATGCGGGTGCGAACGGTGAACCCGGCCGACCCCCTCTCCGCATGCGCCAGAATGGGCGCCATGAGTCTGTTCCGCGACGACGGCATCGTGCTGCGCACCCAGAAGCTGGGTGAGGCGGACCGGATCATCACGCTGCTCACCCGCGGCCACGGCCGGGTCCGTGCCGTGGCCCGGGGTGTGCGGCGGACGAAGTCGAAGTTCGGGGCGCGGCTGGAGCCGTTCTCGCACGTGGACGTGCAGTTCTACGCCCGCGGCAGCGAGCTCGTCGGGCGCGGGCTGCCGCTCTGTACGCAGAGCGAGACGATCGCCGCGTACGGCGGCGGCATCGTCACGGACTACGCCCGTTACACCGCCGGCACGGCCATGCTGGAGACCGCCGAGCGGTTCACCGACCACGAGGGCGAGCCGGCCGTTCAGCAGTACCTGCTGCTGGTCGGCGGGCTGCGGACGCTCGCGCGCGGGGAGCACGCGCCGCACCTCGTGCTCGACGCGTTCCTGCTGCGCTCGCTGGCCGTGAATGGTTACGCGCCGAGTTTCGACAGCTGCGCGCGGTGCGGGATGCCGGGCCCGAACCGGTTCTTCTCGGTCGCGTCGGGCGGGGTGATCTGCGGCGAGTGCCGGGTGCCCGGGAGCGTCGTACCCTCCTCGGAGGCCATCGGGCTCCTGAGCGCGCTGCTGACCGGCGACTGGGAGACCGCGGACGCCTGCGAGGCCCGCCACGCACGGGAGGGCAGCGGGCTGGTCACGGCCTATTTGCACTGGCACCTGGAGCGGGGGCTGCGCTCCCTGAGGTATGTAGAGCAGTAGGGCAGCAGGCGCGGTGACGCAGTGGTCACCCGCGCACAACGACAATCCTCGAAGCGACACAGCGACACAGCGACACATAGGAGACGTGGGCCGCATGGCACGACGCGGGATTCTGGGCCGTAACCGACGCGAGTACGTCACGCCCGAGCCGCACCCTTCGGGCGCGCGGCCGCCGAAGATCCCCGGGGAGCTCGTCCCGAACCATGTGGCCGTGGTCATGGACGGCAACGGCCGGTGGGCGAAGGAGCGGGGCCTGCCGCGCACCGAGGGCCACAAGGTCGGCGAGGGCGTCGTGCTGGACGTCCTCAAGGGCTGCATCGAAATGGGCGTGAAGAACCTTTCGCTCTACGCCTTTTCCACCGAGAACTGGAAGCGGTCACCGGACGAGGTGAAGTTCCTGATGAACTTCAACCGCGATGTCATCCGGCGGCGGCGCGACGAAATGGACGCGCTCGGTATTCGTATCCGGTGGGTCGGGCGGATGCCGAAGCTGTGGAAGTCCGTGGTGCAGGAGCTCCAGATCGCCCAGGAGCAGACCAAGAACAATGACGCGATGACGCTGTATTTCTGCGTGAATTACGGCGGTCGGGCGGAGATCGCGGACGCCGCGGCGGCCATCGCCCGGGACGTGCGGGCCGGGAAGCTGGACCCGTCGAAGGTCAACGAGAAGACCGTCGCGAAGTACATGTACTACCCGGACATGCCGGACGTGGATCTCTTCGTGCGGCCGTCCGGTGAGCAGCGCACCTCGAACTACCTGATCTGGCAGAGCGCGTACGCCGAGATGGTCTTCCAGGACATCCTGTGGCCGGACTTCGACCGGCGGAACCTGTGGGACGCGTGCCTGGAGTACGCCAAGCGGGACCGGCGGTTCGGTGCCGCGCCGGTGGCGGAGGGCGAGTCCGCGACCTGACGGCCTGCGACGCGTACGGCCCGGCTTCCTGTGCTCCAGGAAGCCGGGCCGTACGCGTACCGGCCCTGATGGGCCTCAGCGGCAAGCCGCAGCGGTCTAGAGGCCGTTGCGGCGGTACGGCACGTACGGCTGGCCGATCGACCTCTCGTGCGCCGCGTCGCCCGAGTAGTACGGGTACGGGATGACGTGCGAGACGGTGCCCTGGGAGCCGTTGTCCTCCAGGGCGATGTACTTGGTGTGCGCCTCGTCGGCCCAGCCGCCGAAGAGGACGGTGTGATCGCCGGCGATCAGGGCGTCGCCCGGCTGCAGGTCGTCCTTGGTGATGGCGTGGGCGGTGTTGCCGCCCATCAGGCCGTAGGTGTTCAGGCCCGGGGGTTCGAGGCCCAGGCGGCGGAGACGAAGCCGGAGCAGTCGTCGCGGTAGCCGTTGGTGGTGGCCGACTGGCTGTAGCCGATGCGGTGGTTCACCCGCTCCAGGGCCCGGTCGATGATGTCCTTGCGCTCCTTGGGGAGCCCGGAGGTGTCGGGGGCGTCCTGCACGCCGGCGCCGGTGGTGGTGTGGTGCTTGCCCGGCGACCAGGCGTCCCAGTCGCCCTTCGTCTCCCACTTGCCGTCGCCGTGGCCCTGGGTGGGAGCCGGGCCGCCGGTGCCGCCACCGCCACCCCCGCCGTGGCCGCCGCCGCTCGCGCCGCCGCCCCCTCCGCCGCCTCCGGAGCCGGAGCCGCCACCGGCGCCGTGCGAGCCGGTCTGCGGCGACTTGGGCGCGTCGTGGTGCTTGCCGTCCTTGATCTTCTTGAGGTCTTCCTCGATCTTCTTCTCGTTGGCCTCGTACTCGGCCTTGACCTGCTTGATCTTGTCGGCGTCCGCCGCGAGCCCGTCGAGCAACTGGGACTTCTCCGCCGCCAGGCGCGCGCTCACCTCGGCGATCTCCTTGACGTCGGCGAGCACCTGATAGGCGATGCCGAAGCCGGGGAGGCTCGCGAGCGGCGCGGTCGCGAGATCGATGGTCGAGGCCGCCTCCATGGCGTCCCTGACGTCGCACAGTCGCCGGTGCAGTTCCAGCATCCGCTCGGCGGCGGAGCGCCAGTCCTTCTCGATGGTGTTGAGCTCCGCCATCTCGACACCGAACGTGTCGCCTGCCATCCGTACAACCCCCGTGCTGTCGTGGCTCGTCAGGAGACCTGGGTCAGGAGACCTGGGTCAGTAGACCTGGGACAGCCGGGTGACGGCCTGGCCCAGCGTGGTGAGATCGTCGGAGATCTGGTTCATCTCCTTGACGCGGCCGTGCGCGACGGTGACGAAGGCGTCGGACGCCGGGCCGTGCCAGGTCAGCTTTCCGAGCGCGGTATTGACCTCCTTGGTCAATCCGTCCAGCTCCTTGCTGAGCTTGGCCAGCTCGGCCGCGATCTTCTGCAGGTCCGCGTCGCCGCCGCCGAACATCTGGGTCAGTACCCAGTGCGCGATCTCGGCGGGCGCCATCATGACGTCCTTGCCGACCTCGACCACGTCGCCGACGAGCTGTTTGCCGTCTTCCCAGAGGTCCCCGAGACCCATTACTACCCCCGTGTGGGCGCGAGCACCGCGCCGATAGCCAACCGAGGCTACCACTAGCGTGTACCTGTCACCCATGCGTCGCCCGGCCGGGCACGAGCGGGCCATACGAAGGGGCCGCCTCCGATCAACTCGGCGGCGGCCCCGGCGTATGCGCGGCTCAGGAGGCTACTTCTCGGCGGCGGCCCGCTCCGCGCACTCGCCGCACGTACCGAAGATCTCGATCGTGTGCGCCACGTCCCGGAAGCCGTGCTCGGCGGCGATCTGGTCGGCCCACTTCTCCACCGCGGGGCCCTCGACCTCGACGGCCTTGCCGCAGCTCCGGCAGACGAGGTGGTGGTGATGGTCGTCGGTGCTGCACCGGCGGTAGACCGCCTCGCCCTCGCTGGTGCGCAGCACGTCGACCTCGCCGGCGTCGGCGAGCGACTGCAGCGTCCGGTAGACGGTGGTCAGCCCGACCGAGTCGCCCCGGTGCTTGAGCATGTCGTGCAGCTCCTGGGCACTGCGGAACTCGTCCACCTCGTCGAGTGCGGCGGACACCGCGGTCCGCTGCCGCGTCGACCGGCCGCGTACCGGAGATCCCGCGCTCGTCGCCACCGTTGCCTCCCTTAGGACGTCAGGTCTTCCCCCTGCGCATGCGTCCCGCCATTGTGCCAGGTGATGACCGGCCCCCCGGTGGGACGCTTACCGGCGTGCGGCTATCCGGCCACGCTCACGTCGTCCGGGGCGGAGCGGCCGGCGGGTACCTCCAGGGTGCACCCCGCATCGGGCTGTGCGGCAGCCCTGGCGCGCTTTTTCGCGAGCGGCGTGGCGAGCGCGGTCAGCACGACGAACAGGCCGATGGCGAACAGCACGATCGTGGCACCGGACGGGACGTCCACGTAGTACGAGGTGGTGGTGCCCGTAAGGGTGACCGCGACACCGATCGCGACGGCCACCGAGAAGGTGACCGCGAAGCTGCGGCTGATCTGCTGGGCGGCCGCGACCGGGATCACCATCAGCGCGCTGACCAGCAGCAGCCCGACCACCCGCATGGCGACGGTGACGGTGACCGCGGCGGTGACCGCGATCAGCAGGTTCAGCAGCCGGACCGGCAGACCGGTCACCCGCGCGAACTCCTCGTCCTGGCAGACCGCGAACAGCTGGCGGCGCAGCCCGACGGTGATCGCCAGGACCAGCGCGGCGAGCACGTAGATCGTCGTCATGTCCTGCGGCGAGACGGTCGTGATCGAGCCGAAGAGGTACGTGCCGAGGTTGGCGTTGGAGCCGGCGTCGGAGAGGTTCATCAGCATCACGCCGCCCGCCATACCGCCGTAGAACAGCATGGCCAGCGCGAGGTCGCCGCGGGTCTTGCCGTACCAGCGGATCAGCTCCATGACGACCGAGCCGGCGACCGCGACGGCGGTGGCGACCCAGACCGGGCTCTGGTTGAGCAGGAAGCCCAGCCCGACGCCGGTGAGCGCGACATGGCCGATTCCGTCGCCCATCAGGGCCTGGCGGCGCTGGACGAGGTAGATGCCGATGGCGGGCGCGGTGATGCCGACGATCAGGGCGGCGATCAGGGCCCGCTGCATGAAGGCGTAGTTCAGGATGTCCATCAGGTGAGCAACCCCGTCCGGATCGGTTCCGCGGCCGCGTCGGCGTGCGGGTGGACATGGTCGTGGCCGGGGAGGGCGTGCTGGCCCACGGCCTCGGGCGGCGGGCCGTCGTGGACGACGCAGCCGTCGCGCAGCACCACCGCGCGGTCGATCAGCGGCTCCAGCGGGCCGAGCTCGTGCAGGACGAGCAGGACGGTGGTGCCGCGGGCGACCTGCTCGCGCAGGGCGGCGGCGAGCACCTCCTGGCTGGCGAGGTCCACGCCGGCCATCGGCTCGTCCATGATCAGCAGTTCCGGTTCGCCGGCCAGCGCCCGGGCTATCAGCACCCGCTGGTGCTGTCCGCCGGAGAGCGCGTTGACCGAGTCCTTGGCGCGGTCGGCCATGCCGACCAGCTCCAGCGCGTGGTGCACCGCGGCCCGGTCGGCCTTGCGCAGCACGCCCAGCTTCGTACGGGCCAGCCGGCCGGCCGTGACGACCTCGCGGACGGTGGCGGGCACCCCGCCGGCCGCGGTGGTGCGCTGCGGGACGTAGCCGACCCGGGCCCAGGACCTGAACCGGCGGAACTCCGTGCCGAACAGGGACAGCGAGCCGCCGCTGAGCGGGACCTGGCCGATCACCGACCGGACGGCGGTGGACTTGCCGGAGCCGTTCGCGCCGAGCAGCGCGACGACCTCGCCGGAGCGCACCGTCAGGTCGACGCCGCGCAACACCGGGCGGGCGCCCAGCGATGCGGTGGCGCCGCGCAGGTCGATGACCGGCTCGGGGAGCGGTTCCTTCACGGTGACCTCCGTGGGGTGCGGGGTGGGCTGGTCGGTGCCGTTCACTTGCCGCCGAGCGCCTTCTGCAGCGCCGCGAGGTTGGCGCGCTGCACGCCGAAGTAGTCCTTGCCGCGGGACTTGGCGGTGATCCCTTCCAGCGGGTCGAGGACGTCGGTCTTCAGGTGCAGGTCGCCGGCCAAAGCCTCGGCGGTGGCCGGGTTGGCGATGGTCTCGAAGAAGACCGTGGAGACGTGGTGCTCGGTGGCGAGGGTGTGCAGGGCCTTGATGCGGTGCGCGCTGGGCTCGGACTCGGGGTCGAGGCCGCTGATGGCCTCCTCGGTCAGGCCGTAGCGCTCGGCGAGGTAGCCGAAGGCCGCGTGGGTGGTGAGGAAGGTGTCCGAGGCCCGGTTCTTCAGGCCGTCCTTGAACTCCGCGTCCAGGCCGGTGAGCTTCTTCACCAGGGCGTCGGTGTTCTTCTGGTAGTCGGCCCGGTGCTTCGGGTCGGCCTTGGCGAGGGTCTTGTTGACGCCCTTGGCGACCTCGGCGTACTTCACCGGGTCGAGCCAGACGTGCGGGTCCTTGCCGCCCTCGGCGTCGGAGTGCGAGTGGTTGTCGCCGGTGGTGTGGTGGTGGCCGTCGACCTCGGTGCCGTGCTTTTCGAGGGAGGTCAGGGCGGCGGCGTCGGCGATGTTCTTGACTCCGGACTGGGCGACCGCGGCGTCCACGGCGGGCTGCAGTCCCTTGAGGTAGACCACCGCGCCGGACTCGCCGAGCTGGGCGGTCTGCTTGGCGGTGAGCTCCAGGTCGTGCGGCTCGACGCCCGGCTTGGTGAGGTCGGTCACCTCGACGTGCTTCCCGCCGATCTGCTCGGCGAGGAATTCCATGGGATAGAAGGACGCTGTCACCTTCAGCCTGCCGTCGGCCGTCTTGCCGCTGGCGGTGGGGGCGCAGCCGCTGAGGGCCAGCAGGCCGAGCCCGGCGGCTCCGGCGACCGCGACGGTGGCGAGGTGACGACGTATGTTCATGACACTCATTTTCAACAAACCTGGAAACGATTGTCAATAAACCTCGGGCCGGTGTGAGCGGGCCGACAGTGGCCGGGAACCGATTTGGTCCCGGGGCGGCGCCCGCCGGTACCCTGAACTATTCGCCCAGCCGTCTTGCGACCTGCACCCCCGACGAGACGCGAGGGCGCCGCCCAATTCATCGTTCGTCGTCGTAATGAAGAGAGCACCGTGGCCGCCGACAAGATCGATACCATCGTCAGCCTGAGCAAGCGCCGTGGCTTCGTTTACCCCTGCAGTGAGATCTACGGCGGCTCCCGGGCTGCCTGGGACTACGGTCCGCTGGGCGTCGAGCTCAAGGAGAACATCAAGCGGCAGTGGTGGCGCGCCATGGTCACCTCGCGCGAGGACGTCGTCGGCATCGACTCGTCGGTGATCCTGGCGCCCGAGGTGTGGCAGGCGTCCGGCCACGTCGCCACCTTCACCGACCCGCTCACCGAGTGCACCTCCTGCCACAAGCGCTTCCGCGCCGACCACCTGGAGGAGGCGTACGAGGCCAAGCACGGCAAGCTGCCCGAGAACGGCCTCGCGGACATCAACTGCCCGCACTGCGGCAACAAGGGCGGCTTCACCGAGCCCAAGCAGTTCTCCGGCCTGCTCTCCACCCACCTCGGCCCGTCCCAGGACACCGCCTCGGTCGCCTACCTGCGCCCCGAGACCGCCCAGGGCATCTTCACCAACTTCGCCCAGGTCCAGCAGACCTCGCGCAAGAAGCCCCCGTTCGGCATCGCGCAGATGGGCAAGTCCTTCCGGAACGAGATCACTCCGGGCAACTTCATCTTCCGCACCCGCGAGTTCGAGCAGATGGAGATGGAGTTCTTCGTCAAGCCGGGCGAGGACGAGCAGTGGCAGGAATACTGGATGGAGCAGCGGTGGAACTGGTACCGCGACCTCGGCATCCGCGAGGAGAACATCCGGTGGTACGAGCACCCGAAGGAGAAGCTCTCCCACTACTCCAAGCGCACCGCTGACATCGAGTACCGCTTCAACTTCGGCGGCACCGAGTTCTCCGAGCTGGAGGGTGTGGCCAACCGGACGGACTTCGACCTCTCCGCCCACTCCAAGGCATCTGGCCAGGACCTGTCGTACTTCGACCAGGAGGCCGGCGAGCGCTGGACCCCCTACGTCATCGAGCCGGCGGCCGGTGTCAACCGCGCGATGCTCGCCTTCATGCTCGACGCCTACATCGAGGACGAGGCGCCCAACGCCAAGGGCAAGATGGAGAAGCGCACGGTCATGCGCCTCGACCCGCGCCTGGCGCCGGTCAAGGTCGCGGTGCTGCCGCTGTCCCGCAACCCGCAGCTCTCCCCGAAGGCCAAGGGCCTCGCCGCGGACCTGCGGAAGAACTGGAACATCGAGTTCGACGACGCGGGCGCCATCGGCCGCCGCTACCGCCGCCAGGACGAGATCGGCACCCCGTTCTGCGTCACCGTCGACTTCGACACCCTCGACGACAACGCGGTCACCGTCCGCGAGCGCGACACCATGAAGCAGGAGCGCGTCAGCCTGGACCAGATCCAGCCGTACCTGGCCGCGCGTCTGCTGGGCTGCTGAGTCGGTCCGCTGTAGCTGACCGGGGCCGGTTCCCTTGGGGAACCGGCCCCGGCTTTTTCATGGCGTGGCAACCGGCCCAGGGGGGCCTTGGCGGCTGAGTCGTCCGGGGTTTCCCTGGCCTCTGGAGTGCCTGGCCCCCTCGGAGTGCCCCGCCCTCTGGAGTGCGCCGGCCCCTGGAGTGCCCCGCCCCCGGAGTACCCCCCGGGAGTGCCCCGCCCCCCCGGGAGTGCCCCGCCCCCCCGGGAGCGCCCCACCCCTCCCCGGAGTGCCCGACCCCTGGGGAATGCCCCACCCCTCCCGGAGTACCCCACCCCTGGGGAATGCCCCACCCCTCCCGGAGTACCCCACTCCTCGGGAATGCCCCGCCCCTCGGGAATACCCCACCCCCGCCCGTACGTTGTGGCCCCGAAGGGGGGCCTCGCGTCCCCTACGGGATCTGTTCGGCGGCCCTTAGGTGGTCCGCTGGGCGCCCGCTGCCTGCTTGCTGCGGTGCCCCGCCGCTGGGTGCCCCGCTGAGTGCCCCGTGGAGTGCCCGTCTCTCACGTGCCCGTCCCTCGCGTGCCCCGTCCCTTGCGTGCCCCGTCTCTCAAGTGCCCGGTCGCTCAACGGCCCCGCGCCGGGCGGGTGGTGAGCCAGGTGCAGAGGGCGGCGAGGGGGAGTTCGGCGGCCACGGCCATGGCTATGGCGGTGGCCAGTTCCGTGCCGGGGGCGGCGGTGGCGAGGTCGATGCAGGCGTCGGCGAACAGGAGGACGGCCGCGGCGCCGGCCGGGGCGCGGTGGCGGGGGTCGGCGCGCAGGACGCGGAGGCCGGCGGTGAGCAGTGCGGCGGCCTCCATGGCGTCGAGGGCGACCCAGGCGGTGGCCTCGGCGGGCGGCAGGGTGCCGGCGAGGTAGCCGAGCCAGGGCAGCAGCGCGAGCCCGGCACCCACGAGGACGCGACCCTGCCAGCGGCGGGCGCGGCTCAGTCGCAGCCCCCCGCGGACGGCCCCGTTCGCCGTGCAACGTCCGTTGTCGACAGGGGGGTTGAAGGCGATCAGGGCCATGGCGGAGGTCTCTTTCAAGGTCACGAACCCGGCCTTCGGGCTCGTGATCAAGACTCCGGTTTTCGCCGGTCACGGTCAGTAACGCGGCTGACCGACTTGGGGTGGCACCAGCTACACCCCCCGTACGGCAATGGGCTTCATGGCAGGTCGCGGCGCCCGCCACATACCGTTGGATCATGAAGATTCCGCCCCGGACCCGGCGCGCGCTCACCCGGCTGTCCCGCGATACGTACTTCCTGGCCCTGGGTGCGCCGCTGCACCTCCTCATCGGGTTCCTGCTGTTCATGGCCTTCGGTCTCGTCTGGGAGATCGTCGAGGGGAACGACAGCAGCGTGCCGGTGGTCCTGGGGCTCACGCTGGTGCTCACCGCGTCGTCCGTGCCCGCGCTGACCGCCGCCCAACGCTGGCGCTTCCGGCAGTTCCTGGGGATCGACATCCCCGCTCCGGGGTGGTGGTGGCGGCGGTGGCAGCGGCGGTTCGGCTACCACTGCCTGGTCGGTGCGCTGCTCGGCGGGCTCGAAGTGCTGGTGCTCGGCCTACTGTTGGCGGGTCTGGCCGCCGGCACGGTGTGCCTGTGGATATGGGCGGTTCCCCTGGAATGGCGGGTCGGTCATCCCGGGTACTACACCCAGGCCAGCTACGTCACCGTCGCCGGGCTCGCCGCGCTCGCCGCGGTCCCCTCCCTCGCCGCGGCCCTGGTGCGGCTGGAGACGCACCTCGCGCCCGGTCTGCTGGGTCCCGACCCGAGCGAGGACCTGGAGCGGCGGGTGATCGACCTCACCGAGAGCCGGGCCGGTGCGGTCGACGCGGCGGATGCCGAACGGCGCCGCATCGAACGGGACCTGCACGACGGTGCGCAGCAGCGCCTGGTGTCGCTGGCCCTGAACCTGGGTCTGGCCAAGGCGACGCTGACCGACCTGCCGCCCGAGGTCCGCGAGGTGATCGACACCGCGCACCGGGAGGCGAAGGAGGCCATCGAGGAACTCAGCAGTCTGGTGCGCGGCCTGCACCCGGCGGTCCTGGACGAGCTGGGGCTGGATGCCGCGCTCTCCGGGCTCGCCGCCCGGGCGACGCTGCCCGTACGGCTGCGGGTGGATCTGGCGCAGCGCACCGTGCCGGCCATCGAGGCGGTGGCGTACTTCGTGGTCTCCGAGGCGCTGACGAACGTGGCCAAGCACGCCCCGGAGGCGACCCGGGTGGATGTGACGGTCACCAGGCTGGGCGAGATACTGCGGGTGGTGATCGCCGACGACGGTGCGGGCGGGGCCGATCCGTCCAAGGGGAGTGGTCTCACCGGGCTCGCCCAGCGCGTGCGGTCCGTGGACGGAACATTCCGGATGAGCAGCCCCGTGGGGGGCCCGACCATGATGAGCGTGGAGCTGCCGTGCCCGAGGTGAGGCGTGAGGTGGGGCGTGATGTGGGGGATGACATGGGGCGTGGGGTAGCGGCCGAGGTGGCTGGTGCGCAGGGTGCCGGTCCGGGTGCGGTACGGCGGGCCGTGATCGCCGAGGACTCCGTTCTGCTGCGGATCGGGCTGGTCAAGGTCGTGGAGATGGCCGGGTTCGAGGTGGCCGCCGAGGCGGGGGACGCCGAGGGGCTGCTGGCGGCGGTCGCCGAACACCGGCCGGACCTCGCGGTGGTGGACGTGCGGATGCCGCCCGGCTTCACGGACGAGGGGGTGCGCGCCGCCCTGTCGATCCGCCAGCAGTGGCCCGGTACCGCGGTGTTGATGCTGTCGCAGTACGTCGAGGAGCGGTACGCGGCGGATCTGCTGGCCTCGAACACCAGCGGTGTGGGCTATCTGCTCAAGCAACGGGTGGCGGACGTCCAGGAGTTCCTTGAGGCGCTGCGGCGGGTGGCCGACGGTGGTACCGCGCTGGATCCACAGGTCGTCGCGCAGCTGCTGGTGCGGCGGTCGAGCGATCCGCTGGAGCGGCTGACCGCCCGTGAGCGGGAGGTCCTCGCGTTGATGGCCGAGGGCCGCTCGAACGCGGGGATCGCCGCCGGGCTCGTGGTGAGCGAGAGCGCGGTCGCCAAGCACATCAACAACATCCTCGCCAAGCTGGACCTCCCGAAGGCCGACGCCGACCACCGCCGGGTCCTGGCGGTGCTGCGGTTCCTGGGGGTCGGCGGCTAGGGGGCTACCCGGTCGCGCGGGCTCGAACCGAGGTCCGCCGACCGCCGGGGTATTCGATCCGGGCCGGGCCTTTCCGCGTGAAATCCGGCCCGGAACGCATTTCCTGCCCCGCCTCGTGCATCCATTGCCTCTTTTCCCGCGTCTCACAGGCGAGTGGCCTTGTCCTATGGGCCGCACCGCAGGGGTATTTGGAGTATTCAATTTGAAAACCGGCATTAAGGGCATTCGTCGCGTCTCCGCGGCAGTCGTCACCGCGGGTGCCGTTCTGACGGCCGGGGCGTTCGCCGCTCCGGCGCAGGCCGCCACACTCCCGACGCCCACGATCACCGCCGCCGGCGGTTTCGTGATGAACAACAGCACGGGCCAGTCCCTGTTCACCAAGGCTGCGGACACCCGGCGTTCCACCGGCTCCACCACCAAGATCATGACGGCTCGGGTGGTGCTCGCGCAGTCGAACCTCGACCTGGATTCCAAGGTCACGGTCCAGAAGGCGTACAGCGACTACATCGTCGACAACAACTGGGCCTCCTCGGCCCACTTGATCGTCGGCGACAAGGTCACGGTCCGTCAGCTGCTCTACGGGCTGATGCTGCCGTCCGGCTGCGACGCCGCCTACGCGCTCGCCGACAAGTTCGGCAGCGGCTCCACCCGGGCCGCGCGGGTCAAGTCGTTCATCGGCAAGATGAACACCACGGCCAAGAGCCTCGGCCTGACGAACACGCACTTCGACTCGTTCGACGGCATCGGCCACGGCGCGAACTACTCGACGCCGCGCGACCTCACCAAGCTCGCCAGCAGCGCGATGAAGTACTCCACGTTCCGTACGGTCGTGAAGACGAAGTCGACGAAGCAGAAGGTCACGACCAAGAGCGGTGGCTACCGCTACATGGAGTGGACCAACACCAACCCGCTGCTGGGCACTTACGCCGGCACCATCGGCGTCAAGACCGGCTCGGGTCCGGAGGCCAAGTTCTGCCTGGCCTTCGCCGCCACCCGTAACGGCAAGACCGTCATCGGTACCGTCCTCGCCTCCTCGTCGGTTTCCAACCGCACGGCGGACGCGAAGAAGCTGTTGGACTACGCGTTCAAGAAGTAGCCCGTACAGCTCGGGTCGTGACGACTCGGGTCAAGGGGGCCTGTCGGCGGCCGTTCGGTCGCGGGCAGGCCCTCTGCCGTTTCCGCTGGTCTACGGCGCGACCGTCGGGTCCGTCGGGTCCGTCGCGTCTGTCGGGTCCGCCGGGCCGGACGGGGCGGGGCGCAGGCCGCGGAGGACCAGATCGCGGACCGCCTCGAAGTCGGCGGTGATCTCCGGACGGGACCACTCGGCTGCGTAACACGGGTCGTGGAAGCGGCCGGTGGCGTCGAAGACGGCGCGGGCCGTGACGGCGGGAGAGGGGGTCTGGAAGGTGCCCTCGCCGACGCCGTCCTCGATGATCCGGGTCAGCTGGGACTCCAGATCCGTGACGTGCCGGTCGACCACCCCACCGCTCTCGCCGATCAGCGCCATGTACGTCGCGAACAGCTCGGGATCGTCGCCCGCCTTGTGCCGCTTGGCCTCGAAGAGCGCGGTCAGCCAGCGGTCCAGCCGCTCGGCCGCCGGACCCTCCTCCGTCACGATGCCGGACAGCTGCCGGCTCGTACGGTCCAGCCAGCGCGCCGTGACCGCCTCCCGCAGCGCCGTCTTCGTACGGAAGTGGCGGTAGACGCTGCCGTGGCTGACGCCCAGGGCGCGCGCCACGTCCACGACCGTGGCCTTCGCCGGGCCGTAGCGGCGCAGCACCTCCTCGGTGGCTTCGAGGATGCGCTCGGGGGTCAACGACTCGGGGGGCATGGGGCGGACGGCCTTTCGGGAGGGGCGGACGGGCGGGTACGGACCACGGTGGGCGGGCGCCGGGCGGCATCCGTACCGGATCCGCGGGCGGGGCCGGTGGCGCACCTGGGCGCACCCGGGTCCCCGCGCGGTACCTACGGACGGTACCTGGCCGCCCCCGCGGGCCGCCGCCCCGCCGGTGGTCAGCGCTCGCTGTCGAGGTGGGCCATCTGCTCGGCGGGGTACCGGTCGCCGGCCGCGGCACCGGCCGGGACGGCCCGCTCGATCGCGGCGAGGTCCTCCGCGTCCAGCGTCACGTCCAGGGCTCCGAGCGCCTCGGTGAGCCGGTCCCGGCGGCGCGCACCGACCAGCGGGACGATGTCCTCGCCGCGGGAGAGCACCCAGGCGATGGCTATCTGGGCCACCGAGGCGCCCTTCTGCTCGGCGATCTTGCGCAGCGCGTCGACCAGGTCGAGGTTGCGGTCGAGGTTCTCGCCCTGGAAGCGCGGGCTCATCCCGCGGAAGTCGTTGGCGGCGAGCTTGCGGTCCCGGCCGAAGTGGCCGCTGATCAGGCCGCGGGAGAGCACGCCGTAGGCCGTGATGCCGATGCCCAGCTCGCGGGCGGTGGGCAGGATCGCGTCCTCGATGCCGCGGGAGATGAGGGAGTACTCGATCTGGAGGTCGGCGATCGGGGCCACGGCGGCCGCGCGGCGCAGCGATTCCGCGCCGACCTCGGAGAGGCCGATGTGCCGGACGTGTCCCGCCTCCACGAGCTCGGCGATGGCGCCGACCGTCTCCTCGACGGGGACGTCCGGGTCGAGCCGGGCGATCCGGTAGATGTCGATGTGGTCGGTGCCGAGGCGCTGGAGGGAGTAGGCGGCGAAGTTCTTCACGGCGTCGGGCCGGCCGTCGTAGCCGGTGAAGGCGCCCTCGACGGTGCGCAGCGCGCCGAACTTCACGCTGATCTGCGCCCGTTCGCGGGCCGCGGTGGGGGCGGTGTGCAGCGCCTCGTTGATCAGCAGTTCGTTGTGGCCCATGCCGTAGAAGTCGCCGGTGTCGAGCAGGGTGATGCCGGCGTCGAGGGCGGCGTGGATCGTGGCGAGGGATTCCGCGCGGTCGCTGTCGCCGTAGAGGGCGGACATGCCCATGCAGCCGAGGCCGAGGGCGGAGGTCTGCGGGCCGGTGGTGCCCAGGGTGCGGGTCTGCACTGCGTGCTCCTGAATGGGTGACGAGGGGAGGGGGCGAGAGGGGGCCGGCAGGGGCCGCCGTGGGCGGGTACGTGTCCGGATCCCTCACGCAAGCAACTATGGCATGACGACTGACAGATTTCAATATCTGTCAGTCGTCGCAGCGCCGAAGCGCGCCACACCCCAGCGTTCCCGCAGGTCAGCGCAGTGATCGTGGCAGGCGCAGGGCCAGCGCCGTGGTGCCCGCGACGATCGCCAGCTGCGTCAGCAGGGCCGCCAGCAGCGCATCGCGGATGCCGACGGACGGCAGCAGCGCGAGGAAGAGCGTGCCGAGGGTGGCCACGCCGAGCGCCAGGCCGGACTGCTGGGTGGTGACCATGACCCCGCCGCCCACGCCCGCCTGCGCCACCGGCAGCTCGCTCAGCACGATGCGCATCAGGACCGGCAGCACCAGCCCCTGGCCGAAGCCGAGCAGCGCCATGCTCGGCGCGAGACCGGCCACCGAGATGCCCGGCCAGCCCGCGTGCACGGTCAGCGCCAGCGCGATCAGCCCGGAACCCTGGATCAGCGAGCCGGTGAAGACCACCCGCCGCCCGAACCGCCCCACCAGCCGCGGCCCCGCCAGCGAGGCGGCGAAGAAGGTGACGCAGAGCGGCAGCAGCGACAGGCCGGCCGCCAACGGGCCGTAGTGCAGGCCGGTCTGGAGCGCGACGGCCACCACGAACATGAAGCCGCCGAAGCCCACCGAGAACGGCACGATCATGGTGAGGCCGCTGTTCACCGACGGGATACGGAGGAGGGACGGCGGGACGAGCGGGGTCCGGCCGCCGCGTTCGGCACGCCGCTCCACCAGGAAGAACGCGACGCCGGCGCACGGGAAGACCGCCAGCAGGAGCCACGACCACAGGGGCCAGCCGGCCGCCCGCCCCTCGGTCAGCGGCAGCAGCAGCGCGATCAGCGAGACGGCCAGCAGGACGGTGCCCAGGACATCGACCCGGGTCGGGTGCGGCGAGCGGGTCTCGGGGACCGTACGGGCGGCCAGCAGCCAGGCCGCCGCGGCGATCGGGACGTTCACCAGGAAGACCGCGCGCCAGCCGGAGCCCGCCAGGTCCACCGAGACCAGCAGCCCGCCGACCACCTGGCCGACGGCGCTGGAGACCCCGGCCGTGCCGCCGTAGAGGCTGACCGCCTTGGCGCGCCGCTTCCCGGTGGTCGTGGCCTGGATGGTGGCCAGCACCTGGGGCAGCAGCAGTGCCGCGGACGCCCCCTGGGCGACCCGGGCGGCCACCAGCGTCGCGGCGTTCGGGGCGAGACCGCACGCCAGCGAGGTCAGGCCGAAGGTGGCCAGGCCCCACAGGAACAGCCGGCGCCGGCCGATCATGTCCCCGAGCCGCCCGCCCAGGACCAGCAGCGTGGCGTAGGCGACGCCGTAGCCGGCCACCACCATCTCCAGCATCGCGGGTCCCGCGTGCAGGTCCTGGTCGATGGTCGGCAGGGCGACATTGACGATGAAGAAGTCGATCATCGGGAGGGCCGCGCCCAGCAGCACGGTCAGCAGGCCGAGCGGGGTCAGGGCGGCGGTGGCCGATGCCTGTCGCGGGGCAGCGGCCGGGGTTTCGACGAGGATGGTCTGTGCTCGGGTTTCGCTCACGGATACGACGATCGTCGAGCGCTCAGCCGGGTACCAGAGTGTCCTTATCCTGGTATCACTGCTACCTGGCAACCGCCTGGGCGCTGCGGCACGCTGGAGGCATGACCGTCGACGCGACCCTGACGCAGGCTGCCACACCCCCCGGTGCCGCCACGACCCCGCCGTCCGGGGCGGCCCGCCCCACGGGCGCCGCACCCCCGCGTGACGACGCCGCCCGCCGGGCCGAGCTGGCCGCCTTCCTGCGCAGCCGGCGCGAGCGGATCACCCCCGAGCAGGTCGGCCTGCCCCGCGGCGCCCGCCGCCGCACACCGGGACTGCGCCGCGAGGAGGTCGCGCACCTCGGCGCGGTCGGCGTCACCTGGTACACCTGGCTCGAACAGGGCCGGGACATCCACGTATCGCCGCAGGTCCTCGACGCGGTGGCCCGTGCGCTGCTGCTCGACCGCGCCGAGCGCAGCCACCTCTTCGCGCTCGCCGGCGCCGTCGACCCCGTGCCGGGCAAGGAGTGCACCGGCGTTCCGCGCGCCCTGCGCCAGGTCCTCGACCAGCTCGCGCCGTTCCCCGCGGTCATCCAGAACTCGCGGTTCGACATCCTCGCCTACAACAGCACCTACGGGCAGCTGTTGTGCGACCTCGACGCGCTGCCCGAGGAGGACCGCAACTGCATGTGGCTGGCGTTCACCCACCCCAGTGGCGGGCGAGCGTGGTCGACCTGGACGCCACGATGCGGGTGATGGCCGCCAAGTTCCGTGCCTCGATGGCCGAGCACGTCGCCGAGCCGGCCTGGAAGGCGCTGGTCGCGCGGCTGACGGAGGCCTCGCCGGAGTTCCGCGAGATCTGGGCCCAGCACGAGGTCGTCCGCCCGATCAGTTCCGGCAAGCTCTTCCGCCATCCACGGGTGGGCGTGCTCGAACTGACCGCCGCCAGCCTGTGGACGGGCCCCAACGCCGGCCCCAAGCTGGTCTCCTACACGCCCGTCGACGAGACCTCCCGCGAGCGGCTGGAGCAGCTGGAACAGCTGGCGCTCGTCCCGGCGTGACGCCGTACGAGCCGGTGCCGCGGCCTCAGGCGCTGCGGCCCGGTGCCGTCGTGACCGCACCGTTCCGCTCGCCGTCCGCGAAGAGTTCCGCCGTGTGCCGCGCAGTGGCCCGCGCCCAGCGGCCCGTGGTGAGCGCGCCGAGCAGCAGGACGGCCGCGCCGCAGCCGGCGATGATCCACCAGGCCGGGCGGCCGGCGGCGAGGAACTCGTCCGCGGTGGCCGCCGCATGCACCCCGCTCGCCAATACGGCGCCGATCACCGCGACGCCGAGTGACTGCCCCACCTGACGGCTGGTGGAGGCCACGGCGGCGGCCACCCCCGCCTGGGCGCGCGGCATCCCGGACACCGCCGTGTTGGTGATCGGCGCGTTGACCAGGCCGAACCCGATGCCGAAGAGGACGTAGCCGGGGAACAGCAGCCAGTTCGTGGCCTGGGCGTCGAACGCCGCGAACAGCAGCCCGCTCGCGCCCATCGTCGTACCGGCCAGCAGCAGCGACAGCCGGGACCGCGGTTGCCGACCAGCCGCCCCGACAGCGGCGCGAAGAACAGCGTCATCCCGGCCATCGGCAGCATGTAGAGCCCGGCGTCCAGCGCGGACAGCCCGCGGACGTTCTGCAGGTAGAGCGTGTTGATGAACAGGAAGCCGCCGAGTGCGGCGAACGCGCAGACCGCCACGACGGTGGCGCCGCTGAACGGCGCGCTGTGGAAGAACCGCAGATCGATCAGCGGCTCCCGCCGGCGCCGCTCGTAACCGATCAGTGCCACCAGGGAGACCAGCGCCACCAGCACGAACGCCAGGATCTCCGCCGACGGCCAGCCGGCGTCCGGCGCCTCGATGATCGCGTACGTCAGCGAGCCGAGCAGCGCGATCACCAGCAGCTGGCCGACCGGGTCGACCCGGCGCGGCTTCGGGGCGCGGGACTCCGGTACGTACCGCAGGGTGAGGAAGAGCGCCAGCGCACCGATCGGGACGTTGATCCAGAAGATCGAGCGCCAGCCGACGCTCTGCACCAGCAGCCCGCCGACCACCGGCCCGGCCGCCATGCTGATGCCGACGACGCCGCCCCAGACCCCGATGGCGCGGGCCCGCTCCCGGGGGTCGATGAAGGTGTTGGTGATGATCGACATCGCGACGGGGTTGAGCATCGAGCCGCCGACCGCCTGCACCATCCGGAAGACGACCAGCCATTCCAGGCCGGGCGCCAGGCTGCACAGCAGCGACCCGAGCGCGAAGACCACCAGCCCGACCAGGAAGATCCGCCGCCGGCCGAGCCGGTCGGCGGTCGAGCCGGCCAGCATCAGCAGCGACGCCAGCACCAGCGTGTAGGCGTCGATCGTCCACTGCATCCCCGAGACCGAGGCGTGCAGCTCGCGCTGCATGGACGGCAGGGCGACGTTGAGGACGGTGTTGTCCAGGCTGACGATCAGCAGGCTCATACAGCAGATCGCCAGCACGACCAGACGCCGTCGACGGCTGAGATCGGGCATTCTTGAACGCTACAACGATCCCGGTCGTCCGGCCCTGGCGGGGCCACGGGTGCGGTGCGGGACAATGGGAGGCCGCAGCCGGTCGTCCGTGGCGCACGAAGCCGCGGGGCGCCGGCCCGCCCGCCCCGTACCGCCGCCCCGGACCCCCGGAAACCGAAGAGAACCGCCGGAGAAAGTCGAAGGTATCGCTCCATGTCGCTGCTGCAGATCGGTCCGCACACGGTGCAGCCGCCCGTGGTCCTCGCGCCCATGGCCGGGATCACCAATGCCCCGTTCCGGACGCTCTGCCGGGAGTTCTCCGCGGGCAAGGGCCTCTTCGTCAGCGAGATGATCACGACCCGGGCGCTGGTCGAGCGCAACGAGAAGACCATGCAGCTGATCCACTTCGACGCGACGGAGAAGCCGCGCTCGATCCAGCTGTACGGCGTCGACCCGGACACCGTCGGCAAGGCCGCCCGCATGATCGCGGAGGAGGACCTCGCCGACCACATCGACCTGAACTTCGGCTGCCCGGTCCCCAAGGTGACCCGCAAGGGCGGCGGCTCGGCCCTGCCGTACAAGCGCCCGCTGCTCCGCTCGATCCTGCGCGAGGCGGTGGCGAACGCGGGCGGGCTGCCGGTGACCATGAAGATGCGCAAGGGCATCGACGACGACCACATCACCTACCTGGACGCCGGCCGGATCGCCGTCGAGGAGGGGGTGACCGCCATCGCCCTGCACGGCCGCACGGCCGCCCAGCACTACGGCGGCACCGCCGACTGGGACGCGATCGCCCGCCTGAAGGACCACGTCGGCGAGATCCCCGTCCTGGGGAACGGCGACATCTGGTCCGCGGACGACGCGGTCCGGATGATGCGCGAGACCGGCTGCGACGGCGTCGTCGTCGGCCGGGGCTGCCTGGGCCGGCCGTGGCTCTTCGGCGATCTCGTCGCCGCCTTCGAGGGCCGCCCCGAGGACTACGCCCGGCCGACGATGAAGCAGGTCGCCGACGTCATGCTGCGGCACGCCACGCTGCTCGGCGAGTGGCTGAACGACGAGGCGCGCGGCGTCATCGACTTCCGCAAGCACGTCGCCTGGTACACCAAGGGCTTCGCGATCGGCTCGGAGATGCGCAGGAACCTCGCGGTCTCCTCCTCCCTCAACGAACTCTCCGACCTGCTGGGCGAGTTGGACCTCGACCAGCCCTGGCCCGCCGGTGCCGACGGCCCCCGCGGCCGCACCTCCGGCCGCAACCGCGTGGTCCTCCCCGACGGCTGGCTGGACGACCCGAACGACTGCGCGGGCGTCAGCGCGGACGCCGAGCTGGACACGTCCGGCGGCTGACCCCGCTCCTCAGCCCGCCGCCCCTACGGCCGGTACACGCACGCCGCCAGCGGTGCGTGCCGCTTCCAGTCCAGCGACTCGTACAGGGCCCGGCCCTCGTCGGTGGCGCCCAGGATGCCGAGGCGGGCGCCCTCGGACACGGCACGGTCGGCGAGGGTGCGCATGACCACGCTGCCGAGCCCGCGGCGGCGGTGGGCGGGATCGGTCTCGACCCGGTCGACGACGGTGGCCTCCCCGAGGACGGCCATCTGGCCCTTCGCGGCGAGCGTGCCGGCCGCGTCGTGCACCCGTACGTAGGTGACGCCGGCTCGGTGCTCCACGGAGGTGGCGTAGCCGTCGGGCGTCACCGGATGCGTGGTCCGCAGATCCGTGGCCATCAGGTGGCCGGCGTCCTCCCGGTCGGCCTGCCAGCCCGCCGGGAGCCAGCGCTCGACCTCCGCGTCCTCCAGACACACCTTGAGCCAGGTGTCGGGCACGGTCACCGACGCGGTGGCCGCGCGCACCGCGGCCTCGGTGGCCTCGGACAGGACGTGCCGCCCGACCTGGCCGGGCGTGCCGACCTCGATGTACAGGCCCCAGGGCAGGGCGACCGGCTCCGGCGTGCCGCGCGAGAGCGCCCAGCCGGTTCCCCAGTTGCCGACGAGTTCCGAAAGCATCAAGTCCTCCCCGAGTGGCGGTTGTTGAGGGTGGTAGGTAAGAGGTGCTATCTGGGTGCGCACATTACGCGAGGGAGAGTGTCGGGGCACCTCTTTATGCGGGCGGGCCGGAGTCGGGCGCGGCGCACCGAAATGCCGGGGGCGGCCGCGTACCGTTTGAGGCCGAATGCCGGATTTACGGCATGTCGGAGATGAAGGAGCCGCCGTGACGAGGACGCAGTCGTGCTGAGTGGGGACCGTTCGCTCGGCGAGGTGGAGCGGGCGGTCCGGGCCCGGGTCGGGGACCTGCCCGTGCGCCCCGAGCAGATGGCCGCGGTGGCGGGCATCTACCGGGCCGCGGCCGCGGTGCGCCAGCACTTCGAGAACTCCGTGCTGCGCGGCGCCGATCTGACCTGGACCGGCTTCGTCGTGCTCTGGGTGGTGTGGATCGGCGGCGAACGCGAGACCCGCAAGGTCGCCGAGGAGGCCGGAATCTCCAAGGGCACGCTCACCGGCGTCGCCCGCACCCTGCACAACCGTGGCCTGCTGGAGCGCCGGGCGCACCCCACCGACCGGCGGCTCGCGCTGCTCTCCCTCACGCCCGAGGGGGAGCGGCTGATGGCCCGGCTCTTCCCGGAGTTCCACGACGAAGAGGTCTTCGTGACCGGGGGATTGAACGACGACGAGGCGCTGGACCTGGCGGAGCTGCTGCGCCGGATCGTGGCGCAGGTGGAGCGCCGCGGCGCGGAACGGCGGCTGGAACTGCTCGACGGCCGTGACCCGCCGCCCCGCCGCAGCGGCCGCCGGCCGAAGGGCGCCGGTGCGCTCTGAGGCCCCGCCCGCCGGGTCGTATACGACCCCCGGCCGCCCGGGCCGCGTTCCGGCCCGGCCGGGAACTATGGCCTGATAGCGACGTCCTGCCCCGGCATGCCCTCCCGGCACTGGGCTTTCGCGCGCCGGATGGCCGAATCGCGTAGCGAACGACTCACCGCGTGCGCGCGGGCGACTGTGCAACGCGGTGCTTTTCTTGATCGACCAGCCATCGAGGGGGTCCAAATGATGGGACCCCAGCACACATGAGCGCGTGATTCTCGCCACCCCTGATAGGGGTTGCGCTCAGATGAGCGAATGGAGCCGGGCTCCACCTCTCGGAGAGGTGGCACCGGGTGCCACCCATCTTGTGTTTGAGTGATGGATTCATTCGTCGCAGCGTGTATCACATCCGCTGCTCTACGATCACGTTTCGTAGTAGTGCATTCGAGTATTGAATGCACCTCCGAGCGGGTGATCACTTTCGATCTGCTGGCTGACAGCCGGTTACGCACGTATGTCGACCAAGTGGACGTACCCATACGCCTTCGATCTGGGTATGTTCCTCGCCGTCAGGGCAGCCCGTCGGCGAGGAGTCAGTGCCGTGCCGGAAACACAAGATCCCCACGTAACCCAGCCTTCGTCCGCGAAGTTCGTCTACGACTTCACCGAGGGCAACAAAGACCTCAAGGACCTCCTCGGTGGCAAGGGTGCGAACCTCGCCGAGATGACCAACCTGGGACTTCCCGTCCCTCCGGGGTTCACGATCACCACCGAGGCCTGCAAGGTCTACCTGGAGAGCGGCACCGAGCCGGCGGCACTCCGTGCCGAGGTCTCCCAGCACCTCGACGCCCTTGAGCAGAAGATGGGGAAGAAGCTCGGCCAGGCCGACGACCCGCTGCTCGTATCGGTGCGTTCCGGGGCGAAGTTCTCCATGCCCGGCATGATGGACACCGTCCTCAACATCGGCCTCTCCGATGCGTCGGTTTCCGGCCTCGCCGCGCAGGCCGGCGACGAGCGGTTCGCGTGGGACTCCTACCGCCGCCTGATCCAGATGTTCGGCAAGACCGTGCTGGGCGTCGACGGCGAGCTCTTCGAAGAGGCGCTGGAGGAGGCCAAGCGGGCCAAGGGCGTCCGCGTCGACGTCGACCTCGACGCCAAGGACCTCCAGGGTCTGGTCGCGCACTTCAAGGACGTCGTCGCCAAGGAGACCGGCCGGGACTTCCCGCAGGACCCGCGCGAGCAGATGGACCTCGCCATAAGGGCCGTCTTCGACTCGTGGAACACCGACCGCGCCAAGCTCTACCGCCGCCAGGAGCGCATCCCCGGCGACCTCGGCACGGCCGTCAACGTCTGCTCCATGGTCTTCGGCAACCTCGGCCCGGACTCCGGCACCGGCGTCGCCTTCACCCGCGACCCCGCCTCCGGCCAGCAGGGCGTCTACGGCGACTACCTGCAGAACGCGCAGGGCGAGGACGTCGTCGCCGGTATCCGCAACACCGTGCCGCTCGCCGACCTCGAGAACATCGACAAGGCGTCGTACGACCAGCTGATGCAGATCATGGAGACGCTCGAAACGCACTACAAGGACCTGTGCGACATCGAGTTCACCATCGAGCGCGGCAAGCTGTGGATGCTGCAGACCCGGGTCGGCAAGCGCACCGCCGGTGCCGCCTTCCGGATCGCCACCCAGCTCGTCGACCAGGGCCTGATCGACGAGGCCGAGGCGCTCCAGCGGGTCAACGGCGCGCAGCTGGCGCAGCTGATGTTCCCCCGCTTCGACCTCGGTGCGAAGTCCGAGATGATCGGCCGCGGCATCGCCGCCTCCCCGGGCGCGGCGGTCGGCAAGGCCGTCTTCGACTCGTACACCGCCGTCAAGTGGTCGCGTTCCGGCGAGAAGGTCATCCTGATCCGCCGGGAGACCAACCCCGACGACCTCAACGGCATGATCGCCGCCGAGGGCATCCTCACCTCCCGCGGCGGCAAGACCTCGCACGCCGCCGTCGTCGCCCGCGGCATGGGCAAGACCTGTGTCTGCGGCGCCGAGGAGCTGGAGGTCGACACCAAGTCCCGCCGGATGACGACCAGCGACGGCACCGTCATCGAGGAGGGCGACGTCGTCTCCATCGACGGCTCCACCGGCAAGGTCTACGCCGGCGAGGTGCCGGTCGTGCCGTCCCGGTCGTGGAGTACTTCGAGGGCCGGATGCACGCCGGCGCCGATGACGCCGACGAGCTGGTCAAGGCCGTCCACCGGATCATGGCGTACGCGGACCGGGTCCGCCGGCTGCGGGTCCGCGCCAACGCCGACAACGCCGAGGACGCCGCTCGCGCCCGCCGGTTCGGCGCCCAGGGCATCGGCCTGTGCCGCACCGAGCACATGTTCCTCGGTGAGCGCCGCGAGATGGTCGAGCGCCTGATCCTGGCCGACACCGACGCCGACAAGGAGGCCGCGCTCGAAGAGCTGCTGCCGCTCCAGAAGGCCGACTTCATCGAGCTCTTCGAGTCGATGGACGGACTGCCGGTGACGGTACGGCTGCTCGACCCGCCGCTGCACGAGTTCCTGCCCGACATCACCGACCTGTCGGTGCGGGTCGCGCTGGCCGAGGCCCGCCACGAGAAGCACGAGAACGACCTGCGGCTCCTCCAGGCCGTGCACAAGCTGCACGAGCAGAACCCGATGCTGGGTCTGCGCGGTGTGCGCCTCGGCCTGGTCATCCCCGGTCTGTTCGCGATGCAGGTGCGGGCGATCGCCGAGGCGGCCGCCGAGCGCAAGAACGCCAAGGGCGACCCGCGCGCGGAGATCATGATCCCGCTCGTCGGCACCGTCCAGGAGCTGGAGATCGTCCGCGAGGAGGCCGAGCAGGTCATCGCCGAGGTCGAGAAGACCCACGGCGTCGAGCTCAGGCTCACCCTCGGCACGATGATCGAGCTGCCCCGCGCCGCCCTCACGGCCGGCCAGATCGCGGAGTCGGCGGACTTCTTCTCCTTCGGCACCAACGACCTCACGCAGACCGTCTGGGGCTTCTCCCGGGACGACGTCGAGGCCAGCTTCTTCACCGCGTACCTGGAGAAGGGCATCTTCGGCGTCAGCCCGTTCGAGACCATCGACAAGGACGGTGTGGGCTCGCTGGTCCGCAACGCCGCCGCGGCCGGCCGGGCCACCCGCCCGGACCTCAAGCTCGGCGTCTGCGGTGAGCACGGCGGCGACCCGGAGTCCGTCCACTTCTTCCACCAGGTGGGCCTGGACTACGTCTCCTGCTCCCCGTTCCGCATCCCGGTCGCACGACTGGAGGCGGGCCGGGCGGCGGCCGAGTCCAAGGGCAGCGACAGCCGCTGACCCAGGAGGGCACCGCGGGCGCGGGCGCGTCCGCGGTGCTTTCGAAACCACCGGAACCGGCGGCGGGGACACCTCAAAAACCCTCACCAGCCCGGCCGTCGGCTCCGGAACCCCAACGAGGGCGGCACCTGTGCGGAGGTGCCGCCCTCGGTCGTGTGGCGGTGCGGGCCCGCGGCCGCCCTCAGGCGATCTGCCGGGCGGGGGCGGCCTCACCACGTCGCTGGTTGAGGCGGGCGACGAGGAGTGGCAGGAGTTCCTCCCCTTGGGAGACGGAGCCGAACACCGGGAAGACCTTGGTGAGACCGCTCACCCGGAGGGCCTTCAGGAAACTGGGGCCAGGGGCGACGATGCCGACCATGCCGCCGTGGGCCCGGGTCCGCTTCAGGGCGCCGACCAGCACACCGGTTCCTGTGCTGTCGAGGAAATCCACCCCACTCACCTCGATGAGCAGCTGGAAGTGCCCGTCGTTGACGAGCTCCACGAGGGCCTCCCGCAAGAGCGGGGCCGTATAGACGTCGAACTCGCCGACGACCGTGAGCACGGTCGTCTCCTCGGAGAGGTGCTCATGGGTGAAATCCACCCGGCCGTACCGGCAAACGTTCGGCTCCATGCGTCCCCGCGTCCTTCCGCTCGGCGCGATCCCGGGCCTCAGAGTACGCCGCCTAAGCCCTGCCCCGCGCGGCCAACGACCGTGTCCAGACGATCAGTTGGCGGATGATGCGGTCGGCGCGGCGGCTGCCGTCCGGCAGGAACGGCAGCACCACGAGGGCCGGCACGCTGGCCAGCGTGACCAGCAGGAGCGGAAGGACGAGGAGGGCCGCGGTCAGGACCCGGTACAGGGCGTTGCCGGTGCCCCGCGTGATGAGGGTGGCGAAGGGGTTCAACTCTGCCTCCGGAGTGAGGTGATGCGTCGTCCGCTGGACGCGTTGTCGTCGTGGGGATCAGGATGGCGGCGGGCGGGAGGCCGCCGACGGGTGGCGACGGGATGCGGTGGGGAGCGGGGGAACAGCGATGGGAAGCGACGAGAACCGCAGTCCGGGGCGCCGGCCCCGGCCGCTGGCCCCGCCGCGGCTGCCGCCGGGCGCGCTGCGGGAGTTCAAGCGCTTCCTGTACCGCCTCTACCTCGCCGCCGGCACCCCTTCCCTGGAGGCGATCGTGGACGCGATCGGCCAGGACGACGGCCTGCCCGGCTCGCCCTTGAAGGACACCGTCAACCGGATCCTGGGCGGCGCGAAACTGCCCGGTCTGCACGACGCGGAGTCGGTCGCCGCGGTGCTGGCGCGGTCGGGCGGGGCCGACGACCCGGAACAGGTGGTGGTGCGGACCAAACAGCTGTGGATCGCGGCCCAGGAGAACCCCGGCCCGCCCCCGCGCACCGCCGAGGACTGGGGCGCCTTCTCCCTCGGGGTGCACCGCGCGGTCGCCGTCGACGGCAGCGGCGTCGACGACCTCACCCCGTACATCGCGCGCAAACACGACGAACTGCTCCGCGACCGGCTGCGGCACGCGGCCGAGGGCCGGCAGTCCGTCCTCGCGCTCCTGGTCGGGCAGTCCTCGACCGGCAAGTCCCGCGCCGCCTTCGAGGCCGTACGCGGCGAACTCCCCACCTGGCCGGTGCTGGTGCCGCGGGGTGCGCACGAGCTCGTCGACTGGGTGGCGACGGACTCGGTCGACGCACGCACCGTCGTCTGGCTCGGCGAGGCACAGCGCCATCTGACCGAGCCCGCCGGGGAGGAGGCGGCCCGGGCCCTCGCCGAACTCCTCGCCCGGGTCACACCGGTGGCCGTGATCGGCACCATGTGGCCGGAGTACGCCCGGAAGGTGGCCTCGCGCGCCCTGGAGACGGCCGACCGCTACGCCCATGCGCGCACCCTCCTGGAGACCTACCGCGCCGAGATCCACGTCCCGGACGGCCTCGGGGACGGCCTCGGGCAGGCCAGGAAGATCGCCGTCCGGGACCCGCGGATGCGGGCGGCCGTGGCGGCGGCGCAGTGGTCCGGCGACGGCGCCCGCGCCCGGGTCATCCAGCAACTGACCGGCGGGCCCGAGCTGGTCCGGCGGTACGAGACCGGGCCCGGCAACGCCTTCGCGGAGATCGAGCACGCGGTCGTCACGGCCGCCGTCGACGCCCGCCGCCTCGGTCACGGCAGCGCGCTGCCGGGCGAACTGCTCGCCGAGGCCGTGGCCGGGTACCT
This sequence comes from Streptomyces endophytica, assembly GCF_026153355.1. Taxonomy (GTDB): domain Bacteria; phylum Actinomycetota; class Actinomycetes; order Streptomycetales; family Streptomycetaceae; genus Streptomyces; species Streptomyces endophytica. Next base: position 3,500,077 of record NZ_CP110636.1, read on the forward strand.
GCCGACGACCGCCCGGGTCACGCACGACAGCGGCTGGTTCGCCACCGCCCTGCGCAGCCTGTGCGCCCAGGAGACCGGCTCGCTGTCCGCCCTGGTGCCGGACCGGGTCGCGCCGGGCCTCGGCGCGGCGGACGGCTACCACCCCGCCGACTACCTGGACCAGAGCGTCCGGCTGCGGCGCGCCCACCTGGCCCCGCCCGAGCAGCTGTGGGAGGCCGCGGCGGCCCATGCGCGCACCGTCGACGACCTGTACGCGATGGGGCAGGCGGCCCAGGACCGCCGCCGCCACGACCATGCCGTACGGCTGTACCGGTGCGCCGTGGAGCGGGGCGGTGAGGTGGCGCGTCCGGCGCTCGCGCAGCTCCTGGAGGAGGCCGGTGACCGGGAGGGCGCACAGACGGCCGCGGCGGACAGCGCGCGTGCCTGGGCCGTGCTCGGGGCGTTACGCGAGAACAGCGGGGACCGGGACGGTGCCTGCCACGCCTATGCGACGGCGGCCGGCGCGGGGAGCGGCAGGCGTGGTCGGCCCTGGTCCGGCTGCGGGAAGCGGCCGGGGACCGGGCGGGCGCCGACGAGACCGCTGCCCGGGCCGCGGAGGCCGGCTGCCCCCGGGCGTGGCTGACGCTCGCCCGGCTGCGGGACCACGCCGGGGACCCCGCGGGTGCCGGTGCGGCGTACGCCCGGGCGGCCCGCGCGGGAGAGACCTGGGGCCTGTTGGGGCAGGCCCGGCTGGCCGAACGGGCGGGCGAGCGGGCCGCGGCGGAGACCGCCTACGCGGCGGCCGGCGCCGGCGGCGTCACCGCGGCCTACGTCCATCTGGTGCAGCTGCGCTGGGCCGGCGGGGACGAGGCGGGGGCGGAGCGGGCGGCCGCACAGGCCGGCGAGCGCCGGGACGCCGAGGGCTGGTGCGTACTGGCCCGGCTCCGCCGGGAGCGGGGCGACACCGAGGGGGCGGCGCAGGCCTGGGGGCGGGCCGTCGCCGCCGGGTCGGTCACCGCGCAGGCCCAACTGGCCCGGCTCTGCGAGGAGAACGGCGACCGCGCGGGCGCCGAGCGCGCCGCCCGCAAGGCCGCCTGGCAGGGCGACGCGGAGGCCTGGGTGGCGCTGGCCCGGCTGCGGGCGGAGGCGGGCGATCCGGTGGCCGCGGACCTGGCGGCCGGAGCGGCCGCCGCCGCGGGGGACACCGACGCCTGCGCCATGCTCGCGCGGCTCAGGGAGGCGGCCGGCGACCGGGCGGGTGCCGAACGTGCCGCCGACACCGCCGCAGAGAACGGGGATCCGGAAGCCTGGGCCGCGCTCTCCCGCATCCGCGAGCGGGCCGGCGACCGGCTGGGCTCGGAGGCGGCGGTGGCCCAGGCGAGGGAGGCCGGCGCCACCGGGGCGTGGACCGCCCTGGGCCGGGTACGCGAGCAGGGCGGCGACCTCGAGGGCGCCGAACGGGCCTATCTCACGGCGATCGCCCTGGGAGATGTGGATGCCTGGGGTGCGCTCGCCCAACTCATGGAGGAGAAGGGTGACGTGCGACGCGCGGCGGAGCTCTACGGGACGGCGGTGGACGCCGGGGACACGGAGGCGTGGGAGGGGCTGCTGCGGACCCGGGGGTGAACCGGTGACCCACCCGTACCGCCCCGGTGCGGCCCCGCGGAGAAACCGGACGAGGGCGGCACCTGTGCGGAGGTGCCGCCCTCGCTTTCTCCGGACTCCCCCCTCGGGAGCTGCCGCCACCCCGGTCGGCGCGGGAAGGCGGCCTTCGACGGGGCTGCCGAGCGGACGGTTCCTTGCCCATCACCCCCCACGGGATCGAGCAATCCGGGCCGTTCGTGCCGCCGTCGAATTGAGTACAAGCATTCCCTCCGCCCCCGGGCGGCGCGAGGACTTTCAAGTCTGGCCAAAAGGGCATGGTGACCGCGCGTGTTGGCGTGCATACTCAGGCGTGCCGGGGGCCGACGGAACAAACCAAGGGTGGGGGTTCGGTGTTACGCGTCCATTTCAGTGGACTCGATCTGGCCCGTGTGCGCATTGCGGCACGCCCGGACGCGCTGTGGGAGACCGTCTTGAGCTTTCACCGACTGCGTGACCGGAGGGACGATTCGGCGTTCGGCAAATGGCGATCGGAAACACGGGGAAAGTTGAATGGCGAAGCGCGTCTGCTGGCGCCGCTGGTGCCCACGCGGGGCTATTTCCCCGATTTCCTGACGCCCGCCGAAGGGCTCCTCGGGCTGGCCGACGCGCTCGCCGCACTGCGGGAGACACCGGCCGAACGGCTGCACACCGAGCTGTCCCGGCTCTCCACCGCCGCCCGTCCGCTCCCGTCGTGGATCCGGGCGATGGCCGACGGTGAGACCCGCGCGCTCGGCCGCCTCGCCACCATTCTGCAGGGCTACTACGAGGCGGCCGTCGCCCCGCACTGGGCGCGCATCCAGGGCCGCATCGAGGCCGACCGGGCCGCCCGCGGCCGGGCGCTGCTCGACGGCGGCGCGGACCGGCTGCTCGCCTCGCTGCCGCCGATGATGCGCTGGCGCCCGCCGGTCCTGGAGGCCGACTATCCGGTGGACCGCGATCTCCATCTCAACGGCCGCGGCCTGCTCCTGCTGCCCTCGTACTTCTGCCGCCGCACCCCGGTGACGTTCCACAACCCGGACCTGACGCCCGTCCTGGTCTACCCGGTGGAGCACCCGGCGCCGCGGCTCACCCCGCACGTACCGTCCGAGCGATGTCTGGGCCGACTCGTCGGCAAGACCCGCTCGGCGATACTGCAGGGCGTCGGCGTCGGCTGCACCACCAGCGAACTCGCCCGCCGGGCCGACGTCTCGCTGGCCTCCGCCAGCCAGCACGCCACCGTCCTGCGCGACGCCGGCCTGCTCACCACACTCCGGCAGGGCAACGCGGTGCTGCACACCCTCACGCCGCTGGGCGCGGCCCTGCTGCGCGGTGCCCGGCCCGCGGAGGACGCGGCGTACGAGCGGCTGGCGTGACGCCGGGGCCGCGTACGGGTGGCGGCGGGTGCGGGCCGGGGCCGGGACGCGGGGTCGGCGTGCGGAGCGGGCCGCGTACGCCGGACGGGGGCCGGCACCCTCCTGCGCCGTGCGGGCGCGGCGTACGCCATCAGTACGGGCGGTCGCCCGCGATGGCGACCCGTTCGGCGACCCGGCGCTGTGTGCCGTAGTCGTTCACGGCGTAGTGCTGGGTGGCGCGGTTGTCCCAGAAGGCGAGGTCGCCCGCCTGCCAGCGCCACCGCACCTGGAACTCCGGCACCTGCGCCTGCTGGAACAGCAGCCGCAGCATCCGGTCGCTCTCCGCCTCGCCCCAGCCGCGATCCGGGTCGTGAAGGAGGCGTTGACGAACAGCGTCCGCCGCCCGGTCTCCGGGTGGCGGCGCACCACCGGATGCTCGACGGGCGGGAACTCCTCCTGGAATGGCGCCAGTTGAGCCGCCGAGGAGAAGCGCGCGAAGCCCGGGAGATAGTCGTGCACCGCCCGCGCCCCGTCGATGCGGGCCCTGATTTCCGACGGCAAATTGTCGTACGCCGCGGCCATATCGGCCCACAGGGTGTCTCCCCCGGAGTCCGGTACCTCTCGAAGCTGCAACACCGGGCCCAGCGCCGGGCGTTCCCGGAACGTGACGTCCGCGTGCCATACGTTCTCGAACGTAGGAACCGCGCCGGCCGCCTTGTCGAACCGCACCACCTCCTTCGTATCTCCCTGCGCCAGGAGCGGATTGGACTCCAACTCCCCCCAATTCGCGGCGAATTCGCGCTGTGACTCGGAAGTCAGGTGTTGCCCGCGGAAGAACAGCACCTTCCACTCCAGCAGCGCCCGGTTCAGCTCCGCCCGCAGCTCCGCGGTCAGCGGCCGGGACAGGTCCAGCCCACGGATCTCGGCCCCGAGGACCGTCCCCCGCGGTACGACCTCGAAGCGCTCGTAGGGCCGGTCCGTCCATCCGTCGGGCGTACGACGCACTCTCCGCGGTCCTTCGTAGAGGCCGTCGGCGGGGATGCGGTGGGGGCGGAGGGGAGGGAGGGGGACAGCGGGGAGGGGGCGAGGGACGTCATGGGGCCTCCTTGGGGAAGGGAGACGGCACGGCCGGAGGAAGGGGAGGGTGCCGGTCGCGGGCGGGGCGGTGGGCGCGAGCCCGAAGGGAGAAGGCGTTCAGGTCGTACGGAAGCGACTCAGGTCGCAGGGAAGCGACTCAGGTCGTACGGAAGCGGCTCAAGCCGTTCAGGCCGTACGGAAACAACACGCGGGGGGAGACCCCACCCGACCGCGGCGGCGCAGGAAGCTCAGGCCGCGGGGCGCACACTCACCGTGGGGGCCGCGGTCGCGCGGCGCCGCCTCACGTGGCTTCGGGTGCGTGCTCATGCCACGCACCGTACCCCATACGCCGGCGACCCATGCCGCCCTCAGTCATCGATCCCGCTGCGCTCCACCCCCGCGACGATGTACCGCTGGAGCAGCAGGAAGACGACCACCAGCGGCACGATCGACACCGCCGCCGCCACGAACAGCTCGTGCAGATTGAGGTTCTGCGCGGTGGTGAACGTGGAGAGCGCGACCTGCACCGTCCACGCCTCCTGGTCCTGCCCGATCACCAGCGGCCACAGGAACGCGTTCCAGGCGCCGATGAAGACGATGGTGCCGACCGCGGCGAACACCGGCCGGGCGTTGGGGACGACGATGCGCCAGTACGTCCGCCAGTAGCCGAGACCGTCGACCCGCGCGGCATCCTCCAGCTCCCGGGGGAAGCCCAGGAAGTACTGGCGGAAGACGAAGCAGGCGAAGGCGCTGAACAGCGTCGGGATGATCAGCCCGCGCAGGGTCGAGATCCATCCCAGGGTCGACACCAGCACGAAGCTCGGCACGAACGTCACGGCCGCCGGCACCATCAGCGTCCCGAGGATCGCGTAGAAGACGGCATTGGCGTACCGGTACGGAATCCGCGCCAGCCCGTAGCCCGCGAGCGAGGCCAGGACGACCGTACCGACCGTCGTCGACACCGCGATCAGCGTGGAGTTCAGCAGGGCCCGCCCCAGCGGCAGGTTCGGGTCGCGGAAGACCTCGGTCAGGTTCGACCACTGGAGGTCGTGCGGGAAGAACGTCCAGTCGGGCGAGGTGATGTCCTGCTCGCTCGCCAGCCCGTTCCGCACCAGGAGGTAGAACGGGACCAGGAACAGCAGCGCCAGCGCGACCAGCAGCACCCCGCGCAGGGCCCGCCCGGCCTTCGTCAGGGCATCCCGCGTCTGTGGGTCTCGCTTCGGGTTCCGCATCCCGCTCAGTCCTCCCTCGTGCGGCCGAGGCCGAACCAGCGGGCCTGCAGCACCGTCGCTACCGCGATGATCAGGGCCAGGATCACCGCGCCGGCACTGCCCAGCCCGAGATTCTGGTCCTGGCCCAGCGCCGTGTAATAGAGATAGACCAGCGGCGGCCGGGCGTACGGCGGATAGCCACGGGCATCGCTCAGCAGGTTGTAGAACTCGTCGAACGCCTGGAACGCATTGATCACCAACAGCAGCACCACGGCCACGGACGTGGCCCGCAATTGCGGAAAGGTGATGTGCCGGAACGTCTGCCAGCCGGGCCGCGCCCCGTCCACCGCCGCCGCCTCGTACAACTGCGGGGAAATCCGCTGCAGTCCGGCCAGGAACAGAATCATGTAGAACCCGGCCTGCAGCCACAGCCGTACGGTCACGATGACCAGCCAGTACCAGGGCGGATCCGTCGTCGACAGCCAGGCGATGTCGCCGCCCCCACCGAGCCACCCCAGCACCGTATTCGCCAGCCCGAACCGCACCCCGTTGAAAATCGACAGCTTCCAGATCACCGCCGCGACGACGTACGAGCACGCCGTCGGCAGGAAGAACACCGACCGGAAGAACGCCTGGGCGATCCGCAGCCGGTTGACCATCAGCGCCAGCCCCAGCGACAGCGCATAGGTCGCCGGCACGATGAACGCGGTGAAGACGAGGAAGGTCCCCAGGCTGCTCAGGAACGCATCGTCCCCAGCATCGCGCCGTAATTGCCCAGCCCGACGAAATCCGCACCGCTGGGGCTCACCGTGTTGTGCGCATCGAAGAAGCTGAGATAGACGCTCCACGCCAACGGCACGTACGTGAACAACCCGAGCCCGACGACGAACGGCCCGACGAACACCCAGAACCACAGATTCCGCCGCTGCGGGCCGAGAATGCGGTCTGCGCCCACCGTCCGGCCCCTCACGTCCTCTTGACCCGCTGGAGCTCGGCGTTGACCTTCCGCACCACGCCCTTCAACTCGGTCTCCGGGTTGGCGCCGTCCTTGATGATCCGGCTCAGCGCATCCTGATAGGCGGTACGGTCCGCCGTGGTCCACAACAGCGGTTCCGCATGGCCGTGCTCCGTCGCGAACCGCACCGCGTCCGCGGCCGCCCCCTCCTGCAACTGCTTGGCCTTCTTCGCCAGCGAGATCCGCGCCGGGATGTGGAACCCGTACGACAACGCGAAATCCTGCTGGAAGTCCGTCCGGTCCACCCACAGCCATTTGGCGAAGGCCTTCGCCTCGGCCTTCCGCTTGCTGCGCGCACTGACCGCGGACCCATAAGCACCCACCGGAACGGCCGGCTTCCCGCCGGAGCCTTCCTTCGGGAAGGGCAGCACCCCGAAGTCGTCCCCCAACGCCTTCTTGATCTGCGGCAGCGCCCACAATCCCGACCACTGCATGGCGGTCAGCCCCTGAAGGAACGCGGCCGGGTCCGACCAGTCCGTAGGAGCCCCCAGCAGGAGCGACTTGTCGGCGTACAACTGCCGGATCTTTCCCAGCACCCGCGCCGCGGCCGGATCATCGAACCCGACCTTCCCGTCCTCATCGATCAGACTCAACCCGGCGGCGAAGAGCGGCGTGCCACTCAGCACTCCCACCCCACCGTCATTGCCCAGAAAGAGCCCCTTGGACTTCTTCGTCGTGAGCTTCTTGGCCGCGTCCACCAACTCATCGACCGAGGACGGGGGTTCGACTCCCGCGTCCTTCAACGCGCTCTTCCGGTAATAGAGCATCTGCATGTCGATGACCTGCGGAATGCCCCAGACCTTTCCCTGCCAGATCTTCGGTGCCAGCACCGCCTGGTTGAAGTCGTCCTTCACCGGCTCGACCTCGGCCGTCAGATCGACGACCTGCCCGCCCTGGATCTGGTCCAGCAGCGGCCCGTTGACCTCGAATACATCCGGCCCCGAGTCGGTGAGCAGCGCGGCCGCCGTCTGCCGGTCGTAATCGCCCGGCCGCCACTGCACACTGACGTGAGCCTTCTTGTACGCCGCCGCATACCGCTTCACGGCCTGCGCGGTCCCCGGCTCCCCGTACTGGTGGTACCACTGGCTGATGCCGGAACCGGAACCGCCGCCCCCGCGGCCGGTGTTGGCACCGCACGCGCTGGCCAGTCCGGCCGCCAACGCGACTCCGCCCCCGGCCGCCAGCAGTCTCCGCCGCTCGATCCCCGCCATGACTCGCTACCCCTGCCGTCGTCACCACCGCTGCCCTGCCACCGGTGATCGTCGATCACCGCACCGTGCGACCGTCCACTCTGCCGCACGCCCGTGACACGCGCAGTGCTTCTCGTTGCTTCCCGTTGCTTCCCGTTGGTTCTCTACGAACCGTCAGGTGGCCGGGCCCGCGACCCTGAACGCAAAGCGATCGCCTCCGCACGCCGCCGCCCGCAGGAAACCGGTCGCTTACGCCCGCCGCCCCTGCCACCCTTCCCTCATGAACGCCGCCACAGCCCTCCGCCCCGAACCCGGTCCCGAACCCGGTCCCGAACCCGCTGCGTTCCCGCGGAAGTACTCCTCATCGGGGGGCGGGCCGGCGTCGGCAAGACCACCGTCGGCTGGGAAGTGTCCGTCCTCCTTCGTGCCGCGGCCGTCCCGCACGTCATCATCGAGGGCGACTTCATGGGCCAGGTGCACCCCGCCCCACCCGGCGACTCGGACCGCTCCCGTATCACCGAACGCAACCTCACCGCCCTCTGGGCCAACTACGCCGACCTCGGCTACCGGCGCCTGATCTACACCAACACCGTGAGCGTCCTCCCCCATTCCGAGGCCATGTTCCTCCGCGCCCTCGGCGCGGACACCCGCCTCACCCGCGTCCTGCTCACCGCCAGCGACGCCACCACGGACGAACGGCTCACCGCCCGCGAACTGGGCTCCGAACTGGACCACGAACGCCGCAGCAGCGCCCGCAAGGCCCGCCTCCTCGACGAGCGTGCCCACCCCGACACCCTCCGGGTCACCACCGACGACCGCACCGTCCCGGACATCGCGCGCGACGTCCTGACGGCCACCGGCTGGACCTGAACCCCGAGCCGCCGCTCTAACTCGTATGAGCAGTCGTCAGCGCCGCCACGACCGCTTCCACCGCCGCCTCCCAGGCATACGGATAGCCCCCACATACATCTCCTGAGGGAGCCCCGGCCCCACCGCGACATCCGGTATCGAAACCCTGAGCGTCTTCCCTCCAGCGCGAGGTGGTGGGTCACCCTGGAGTCCCCGCTCGCGTCCGGATCGCTGTCGACGTCTCGTCCCGCAGCGCAAGCCCCCGCCTCACGAGCTCGGCCACCAGCCGGTCCCGGTTCGCCCAGATGGTGCGCCGCGCCGCATCAAACGCCGAGAGATTCTCCACGAGCTCATCCCAGGCATACGACACCCCGTTGTGCACCACCGGCCAACTCCCGTCCTCCGCGGCGGTTTTCACCACCGCGAGAGGCACCCCAGGCATGACCACGTCCCCTCATAGCCCGGCGGGCACTCGAAGGAGAACTGGAGGCAGCCAGGCCACTCGTCATCCGCCTCCCCGTCCTCGAGCCCCGCCCAGGCTCCTCACACCCGCGCTCCACGAGCTCGGCCACCAGCGCCGCCATATTCGCCCGCGCCCAGGCCGCGACCTGATCCTCATCGGCGAGGATGCTCTCCACGTCGTAGCCCTGGCGCTGCACACCGTCACTGTCAGTCGTCATACGTCAATTCTGACGGCCCCCACTGACAATCGCCCGGGCCCGGGCCGTTCCCGGAAGGGAGCTCGTCATTCACCGTCCAACCCGAGGGTCAAGGGCCATGGGTCACGGGTTGGGGTGGTGGCGCTTGCGGTAGAGGGCGATCGCTGATTTCGGGGGGAAGTTGGGGACGAAGGTCAGTGCGCCATCGGTCTTGGAGACCACGGCGTGGCTGCCGCCGAAGGAGCGTGGCTCGGTGGGCGGGAAGGTGGCGTAGATGAGGTAGCCGATGTCGAATTCCTCGACGTGGAGGGCGGCCGGGGTGCCGTCGTGGCAGCGGGGCTTGAAGCGTGCGCTGGCGATTTCCAGCGCTTCCTCGGGGGTCGCAGGAATCCGGGGCGCTGACTCCGGCGGCGGATCGGTCTCCGGCATGGGGTCTTTCTCCTCGTTGGGTCGAGCTCAGGGCTGATGGAGCGTGCTGACGCGTCGGCGCCTGTCAGGGGTTGTGGAAGGCGTACGCCCAGGCGGGGGCTTCGGCTCCGGTCGGGTCGATGTGCCGGTGGGCGGTGAGGACGTGGTGCGGCACGAGGTATGCCTCGTCGTCGCCGTCGATCAGTTCCTTGGTGAGGTGGCCGGTGATCCACAGCGCCACCATGGTGAGGAAGTTCTCCAGGCTCTGTGCCGCGGGCAGGGCCGCGAGGTGGTCCTCGTCCGGTTCGGAGGGGATGCGCAGTACGTGGCCGGTGGGTCCGTCGATGACGAGTTTGCCGCCCATCCAGAAGCCGATCTGGAAGAACGGTCCGGATTCCGCTGCGGGGGTGATGTCCGAGGGCCAGGGGATCTCGTCGAAGACGGTCATCCGGTGATCGCCGAACGGGTAGATACCCATGCCGTTTTCATCGCTCATCGCGGGCAGCCCGAATTCGATGAGCGTGCGGCGCGTCGATTCGTCCGTCAGCCCTTCGGGCAGCGTGTGTTCCGGGAAGGAGTGGATGTGGTGCGCGCCGTAGATCTCGGCCAGGTCCGCGGGACTAGGCGGAGGGGCGTCGACGGGAGTGACCGCGGAGGCGAGGTCGTAGCTTCCCGTGAAGGGCTCCTGGTTGGCGTAATTCGGAAGGGAGAAGGAGCCTCGCTCGGGTTCGGGCCGTGTGGGTTCGATGGCGAAGAGACCGCCTGAACCTCCGAGGATCACCTGATTCCCGATGAACAGGGCGGGGCTGTCCAGAAGGAGGTCATGAACGCTTTCTTCTTCGGACATCGCCTCCTCAAGGTCTTCGACGGATTCCGGGCCGGGAAGATCATTCCCTGATGCGGATCGCCAGGACAGATCGCCATGATGCTCTTCTGGGATCTCGTCGTTCCAGGGACCGGCGAGGTGTTCACCGGTATCCGCGTCCCAGATGTCCGCGCGCGCCGACTCGGTGTAGAGGCTGGCGACGGCGGCGCGGCCCTGCCACCGCACTTCGGTCAGTCCGTCGATACGACCTGGTTCGAGATAGCGCCAGTGGCAGCCGCCCGGCGGGCGCCAGTGCGTCCACTTCGCCTTCCAGGGCAGGCGCACACCGGATGCGGCAACCGCGGCGGCGAAGGCGTGATCGCCACGGGCAGTGGCCATCAGATGCAGCCAGGCAGCCCACTCCTGCTGGTGCGCAGGGATCACACCGTAGGACCAGAGATAGAGCGCGGCGCCGGCCGCGGAATTCCCGGGAAGGTCGTCGAGGAATGCGCAGCGAGCGGCGTCCAACAATGTCGTCTGCGGAATGTTGGCCACCGTGCCGCCGTCCCGCAGGAGTTCCGCGAAAGGCCCCTGCTGTTCCTCACCGAATGATCCAGCAGCGGCGACCTGGGCCTGTGCGGCGTGCATGGCGAGCCCCATGGCGGCATATCGCCCCTCCGGACCGGACTTCGCCCACCCCTCGGCGTGACGGAATTCGGGGGACTTCCGCAGCAGCCATGCGGCCATGTGCCGGTCGACCCGTCCGACTTCTTCGTCCGACGCATCCCGGCGCAACGCCTCCGCCAGGTCCTCGTCAACGAATGCCACCCCGTGCTCTCCGGACACCAGGTGGTCGGAGAATTCCTCCAACAGGCCCCGGAGAACCGGCTCGGTGGCCGGCTCCGGGCCCAGCGCCGCGGTGAGTTCGGCCCACACGCACATCGGCACGACGCGAGGGCGCGCCAATGCCAGCGCCCGGAGGGGCGCCGGCCGGTCCGCCTCGTCGGCGCCGTGTCCGTGCTCGGGTCCCTGCAGGTGGAAGACCGTCTTGGGTCTGCGCGGCAGCCTGTCCGGGGTGTGGTGGAGGACCACCACCAACTGGAATCTGCTCAGGCTCCTGGCGGCTTGGGACAGCAGTTGATCCGGTTCCGACGACCCCCGGGTACTGCCCGCCTGGTGAGCATTCGCGATGAGGACGAGTCGACCCGCGTTCTGCCGCCGGAGTGCCGTACGCCATCGAGACCGCTTGCCCGGTGAGAGGTCGACACCGAGCAGCCGCAGCACCTCGGAGAAGACCTCCTCGGTGGTACGGCCGGCGGCGTCCACCAGGACGCTGCCTTCGGTCTGCCGGTGGATGTCCTCCAGGACGGCCACAGCGGCAGTTCCGGAGGTGGCGACGAGATGGGCCCATTTGTCCCCTGGGCGCCAGTTCTGCCGCCAGGCGGAGACCAGTGCCACGATTTCCTGGCCTGATACTCCTGGCGGCACCTGATTGCGCTCTGTCACACCGAATCCTCTGACTGCTGGGCCTGATTGCGCTCTCGCTCCAGCTTAACCATCTGAGCTTGAACCTTGGACCACAGCTCTCCCACGACCTCCAGGTGGCCGTGAATTTCGGCGTCGTTGACTTTCTTGTTCTCCAGCCGGATCTTCTCGACCTGCTTTTCTATCTGCTTGTCGGTCAGCCCTTCCTTCTGCAGTTCCTTCTGCTGCTGCGCGGGAGTCAGATCTCCCATGTCGGCGAGCAGTTCGTCACGTTCGGCCAAGAGCCTCTGGCGTTCCCGAGGGGAATCGTCTCGATATGTGGTGCTGTAGTAAACGGGAACTCCGGTCATGGCGTCGGCGTCCCGGATCGTCTGCGAGCAGTCGGCGTGTCCGGTGTTGCCCGCGCGCAGACCACAGGGCTCTCGCTCCGTGTAGAGGCCGGCGATGTTGTAGGGGGCCTTGACGCCGTCGGCCCCGTTGATCGCTCCCATCCAGTCCAGGAGATGTCGTTCGGAATGCCGCGGTGTCACACCGTCGGTCATCGCCGGTACCGACGAATCGATGACGTAGGTGCTGTTCCCGTCCTTGTCGACCACTTCGATGACGGCGAAGTTCTTGTCCGTGAAGTCGGGGGTGTTGGGGAACGACGCGGCGAGGACCGCATCGATCTTGTGCGGATTCCCGCTCGCCCGATGCTCCGCCTGCAGATTCTTGAAGGCCTTGTCCGAGTCGGTCCCCTGGCGCCGGAACTCGCGCGGGAACTTGGGCTTTGCCTCCGTGCGTCGTCGGGCTCCCACTGAATCGTGATGGGTCTCCGCCGGATCGGGATCGCCGCTGGCCTTCTTGGACCCCTGGTACGGACTGTCGTTTCCAGGCATGCGCTCGGGGCCGCTGCCGACGGCGTTGTTCGCATGGAAAGAGAGGCTCATTCGCGCAATGGTGGCGACGACCACGTGACGCTGCCCGTCATCCATTTCGGCGAAGTTCTTGCCGAGGAGGTCCCGGAGCTCCTTTTCCGTGAGGGCGGCCGGCGGGACATTCTTTTGTTTGAGCTCTGCGAAGGCCTTGTCGTGGGCCGCAGCAGCCTTGCTGACCGCATCCTGGGCATCCTTGACGGCCTTGTGGTGAGCCTGAGTGACGTTGTCCTTGGCATCCTTGCGGCTCTTTTCTGCCGCATTCAGCCGCTGTCGGGCGTCGTCGAGGGCCTTCCTCGTCGCATTGACCGGCTGAGTGACCTGCTCGGCAGCGAGACGGCGCTGCGCGGCCAGCCTCAGCAGCTGGGCGAGGGGCGGCTCGACCCGGTGGCCGTCCTTGTCCCTGAGGTCGTTGCCCTCGGAGTCCTTGGGTACCTCACACCAGTTCCTGAGGTGGGCATAGACGGGCTCCAGGTCATCGATCCGATAGACCTTGTGGCCCTTCGGTTGTTCGTGATCCCGGAGAGACGCCTGCGAGGCGTCCGCCGGAATGTCGTTGTGAACCTGGTCCGTCGACTCCGGGTCGGGAAGATTCTTGTTCCGCTCCTCGCGGGTGGCATCGGCCCGGTCGTCATCGGGCGTGTGCTGTGTGCCAGCGGGTTCCGCCGGGGCACGGCGGGGTTCTCCGGCCGGGGCATCGTGGTGGGGCGTGCCGGACACGCCGGGCCGATGGGCCGGCGAGGGAGTGCTGCGGTCGGTGGGGGAGGCGGTGCCCTGGTTGGCCGGGGAGCCGTTGTCCCTGTTGGGCCGTGCGTTCGGGGACCCGGGGCCGTCGTTGGTGGGACGGCCGGCGGGTATGGGACGGCGGTTGGGGTCGAGCGGGATGGCGAAGACGCCGTGGTCCCCGCTGTGCAGGGGCTTGTCGCTGCGCCGACCGGTCTGCGGGTCGACGTAGGTGATCTTGCCGTTGTGGTTGACGACGTTCCACGCGTGGGCGCGGCCGTTGGCGTCCTGGGTGATGACGACGGCCTGGGATCCGTGACCGTTGTCGAGGAGGGTCGTCTCTAGGCGACGGAACGCGTCGGGGCCGTCACCGTGATCGGTGAACCGGGCGCCGAGCGTGCTCTCCATGCGGTCGCGGCCGCCGCTCTCACCACGGTCGGACGGGGTGCCGTCGGGGTTGTGGTCCGGAGTACGGGCCGCCGCGACGGTGGGGTGCCCGGAGTAGGTGTCGGCGAAGGAGAGGGCCGCGTCGGGGCAGTTGTTGGTGCGACCCGGCTGGCCGTGGTCCTGACCGTTGACGTCGTTTACCCAGGTGCCCTCGTTGGGGTCCGGGTGGCGCTGCGGAGAGCCGTCCTCGTTGCGCGGGACGCTGTGCTCCAATGCCTGCTGGTCATCCGGGTTCGGAGGCACCAGGCCACCCGGATCCCGGTCGTACGGCCGGGTGTCCTCGGCAGGGAAAGTGGGCTCATGGTGCTCCGCGTCCTGCCGGGGCCCCGCGAACTCGCCGGAGTCGTGGTCGGTGGACGAGTCCCCTTCCGCATTCGAGTCGGTGTCCTTGTGCGCATCACCGGAGTCCTGATCCGAGTCCTCGGCAGGGTTGCTCGATTCCTGCTCGGCATCCGGGTGCGCGTCCGCGTCCGCGTGCGAGTCCGAGTCCGTGTCCGGGTCCGAGTCCGAGTCCGCGTCGATGTTGGAGTCGGCGTCGGCGGTCGGGTGGGGCTCGGGAGCCGTGTCGGACGTCGTGTCCTTGGCCGGGGTGGCGTCGGTGTCCGCAGGGTCCGTTGTGTCGGCCGGAGGCTCGCCCTCGGTCTTGGGCTCGCCCTCGGCCTTGGGCTCGGAAGTCGGCTGTTGGTGCGTGCCGTCCTGGTCGTCAGGTGTCTCGGTCGGGCTCGACGCGTCGGTCGGGTTCGACGCCTCGGCCGGGCCCGGCAGGTCAGCCGGTTCTGCGGAAGTCGGTGCGTCGTCCGATTCCGGGTGGTCGTTATCGCTGGTGCTGTCGTTGCTGTCGTTGCTGTCGTTGACGTCGCCGTTGTCGGGGGTGTCCCCGGACTGTTCGGAGGTGTCCCCGGACTGTTCGGGGTCATCGGCGGACTGTTCGGAACCGTCGGCGGACTGCTCGGGTGCGTCGGCGGACTGTTCGGGGGCGTCGGACTCGGAGTCCGATTCCCACGGGTGGATCGGGTTGCCGTCGGCGTCGAGGGGGATTGCTACGACGTAACCGGCTTCCAGGTGGATGGGGGCGTCGCTGACCTCGCCGGTCTGGCTGTCCACCCAGATGACCTTGCCGTTGTGGTTGACGGCATTGAAGGCGTGACCGCCGCCTTCCGGCCAGTAGACACCGACCACCGCAGCGGAACCGTGTCCGGCCTGGTCCAGCTCCGCGGCGATGTTCTGGTAGGCGTGGGAGGCGTCGTCACCGTAATCGACGAACGGGCCGCCCGCCCACCGCTCCAGGTTCGCGACGGAGTCGTCCTCCGGCGACCAGTTGTCGGGTGTTCCGTCGGGTTCGGTGTCCAGGGTGCGGGGTGCGGACACCTGCGGGTTGCCGTACCAGCTTTCCAGGAACGAACGGGAGCAGTCGGCACAGTTGTTGGAACGGCCCGGCTGTTCGTGGCCACCGTCGTTCTGGAGCTGGCTCCAGGGCTCGAACGGGTCGGCGAAGAGCTGGGGGGTGCCGTCGGGGTTGCGCGGGTGAGCATCCTCGAGCGCTTGTTGGTCGCTCGGGTCGGGCCGCTGCAGACCGCCAGGCTCATAGTCCAGGCTGTCGCGGATCGAATCGAGACTCTCGGGCCCGAACTCTTCGGACTGGTCCCACTGGTCGGGCTGGTCCGGCGTTTGCTGCTCGGGGGCGCTGTCGTCCGGGGTCGGCTGGTCCTGGTGGGACGGGGAATCGTGAGCGTCCCCATGCGGCTCGTGGTTCTCCGGAGCCGGGGCGTTGTCCGCATCCGATGTGTTGTCCACATGCGGCATACCGAAGTCGCCACGGGGCCGTTCGCTCGACGAGGCCGGATCCTGGTGACGGGGCTGATCGCCGGAGTGGCCGTCTCGCACTCCCGGCTGGGCAGGACGACTCTGCTCAGGACGCGAGCCCTGCGGTGCCGGTCGATCCGACCGCGGCTGCTGGCGCGCCTGCTGGTTCGGCTGGGCCTTTTCGTTCTGATTCGGGCGCGGGTTGTCCGATCCCGGGGTGCGGGGCGCGCGCTCCGGGGACGGCGAACTGCCGGCGGTGCCGGGTGCGCCTGCCGGGTGCTGTGGGTTCTGCTGCTGGTACGGGTTGTGGGTCTGGGGCTGCTGGTAGGACTGCTGGGTGTACGGGCCCGGCTGCTGCTGGGCGTACGGGTTCTGCTGATGGGGCTGCTGCTGCGGCTGGGCCTGCTGGTGCGGCTGGGTGTACGGGTTGGGCTGCTGCTGTTGGTACGGCCCAGGCTGTTGCTGTTGGTGGGGCTGTTGGTACGGGCCGGGCTGGTGCTGGGCGTGCGGCTGCTGCTGCGGCTGCTGGGTGTACGGGCTCGGCTGCTGGTGCTGCTGCTGGTGGGGTTGCTGGTATGGCCCGGGCTGCTGCTGGTGCTGTTGCGGCTGCGCGTATGGGTTCGACTGCTGCGGGTGCTGCTGGGCGTACGGGTTGGGCTGCTGGTGCGGCTGTGCGTACGGGTTGGGCTGTTGCTGGTGGGGCTGCTGGGCGTAGGGATTCGGCTGCTGCTGCTGGTGCGGCTGCTGTTGGGCGTACGGGTGCTGTTGGTACGGCCCGGGCTGCTGTTGCTGTTGCTGTTGCTGGTGCTGCGGCTGCTGGGTGTACGGCTGCTGCGCGTACGGGTTCGGCTGCTGAGTGTGGGGGCCCGGCTGTTGCTGGTGGGGCTGGTTGTACGGGCCGGGTTGCTGTTGCTGAGGCTGTTGTTGTTGCTGGTGTGGCCCAGGCTGTGGCTGCTGCTGTTGCGCGTACGGGTTCGGCTGCTGCTGTTGGGTTTGTGGCTGGGGCTGCTGCGCTTGCTGCTGCTGGGGCTGCTGCTGCGGCTGGGGGTGCTGCTGGGGCTGCGGTTGCGGTGCCTGCTGTGCCTGCTGCTGGGGTTCGGCTGCTGCTGTGGCTGCGGCTTCGGCTGCGGCTGCTGGGTCTGCGGCTGGGTCTGGGGCTGCTGCGCTTGCTGCTGCTGGGGCTGCGGTTGCGGTGCCTGCTGTGCCTGCTGCTGGGGGTTCGGCTGCTGCTGTGGCTGCGGCTTCGGCTGCGGCTGCTGGGTCTGCGGCTGGGTCTGGGGCTGGGGCTGCTGCGCTTGCTGCTGCTGGGGCTGCTGCTGCGGCTGGGGGTGCTGCTGCTGCGGTTGCGGTGCCTGCTGTTGGGGGTTTGGCTGCGGCTGCTGGGTCTGGGTCTGGGTCTGGGTCTGGGGCTGGGGCTGTGCCTGTTGCTGGGGGTTCTGCTGCTGCGGCTGGGGCTGCTGCTGTTGCGGCTGTGGCTGCTGCTGGGGCTGCGGTTGCTGAGTTTGGGGCTGGTGTTGTGCCTGAGGGGTTTGGTTTTGGTGGGTGGCGGGGTCGAAGGGCTGGCGGTTGGCGTCGAGGACGAGGTGCCAGACGCCGTCGGCGCTGGTGTTGATGGGCTGGTGGCTGACCTTGCCGGTCTGGCTGTCGACCCAGACGACCTTGCCGTCGTGGTTGACGGCGTTGAAGACGTGGGCGCCGCCGCCGGAACCGTCGGGGTTCTTCGGCCAGGTCACGAGGACGGCGGCGGCCGCGCCGGGGCCGGCCTGGCGGAGCTCGTCGGCTATGCGGTCGTAGCCGTCCTTGGAGTTCGGGCCCGAGTTGCGGAACTTGGCGCCCGTGTACTCCTCGATGTTGCGGGTGCCTTCGCGCTCGCCTGAAGCGCGGTCGATGCCGCCCTTGCCGTCCGGGTCGTACGTGCGGACCCCGGACACCTGCGGGTTGCCGTACCAGGACTCCATGAAGGAGCGGGTGCAGTCGGCGCAGTTGTTGGAGCGGCCGAGAACGTTGGGGCCGCCGTCGTTCTGGAGCTGGGCCCAGGGCTGGAACGGGTCGTTGAACGCGCGCGGGGTTCCGTCCGGGTTGCGCGGGAAGCTCGTCTCGAGTGCCTGCTGGTCGTGCGGGAACGGCGAGTACAGGCCGCTGGGCTGGTGGTTGAGGCCGATCCGGACGTCGGTGTGGCTGCGGAGGTTCGACGGCTGGGGGACCGGCGACTGGTGTTGCTGCTGCGGCGTGGGCGGTTGCTGGTGGGGGGTGGGCTGCGCCTGGTTCTGGTGGTGGGGGGACTGCTGCTGGTGGGGGACCGGGACCGGCTGCTGGTGCGGGACCGGCTGTTGTTGCTGCGGCTGCTGTTGGGGGTGGGGTTGCTGCGGCTGCTGGGTCTGCGGCTGCGGCTGGTTTTGCGGGGTTTGCTGGTGGGGCTGCTGCTGCTGTTGCTGGTTCGGCTGCTGGGACTGGGGCTGCTGCTGTTGAGGCTTCGGCTGCTGCTGCGGCGCCTGCTGCTGGGGATTCGGCTGCTGGTTGGGCGCCTGCTGCTGGGGGTTCGGCTGCTGGTGGGGGGTGTTCGGGGTGGGAGCAGCGGGGGACTGGGCGCCGGGGGTGGTCGGAACCTGCGCGGGGGCGTCGGGCCGGGGGCGGTCCGAGCGGTTGGGGGCAGGCTGCTGCTGTCCGTCTTGCGGGCGTGACGCATCGGGACGTGACGCATCGGGACGTGAAGCGTCGGGGCGCGACGTCTCTGGGCGTGCCGAGTCCGGGCGCGTGGCGTCCGGGCGTGAGGTGTCCGGACGTGCCGAGTCGGGACGTGCCGAGTCCGGGCGTGAGCTGTCCGGGCGGGTGGCGTCGGGACGCGGTGCAGAGTCGGGGCGGGGGCCTTCCGGACGGGTGCCCTCCGGGCGGGGGCGTCGTTGCGGGGGGTGGTGGCGCCCGGGGTTTCGGGGCGGGTGGGGTCGTCGCGGCGGGGGCCGTCCAGGCGGGGGTTGTGCGGGGGGCGCTCGGGGGTGGGCTGCTGGGTGTGGTCCTGGACGATCTGGGAGCCGTCGGGGCGGCGGTTGGCGCCGGGCGGCGTGGTGGGGGCGTCCCGGCGGGGGCCGTCCAGACGGCTGTCGTGCGGCGGGGGCGTCGTCTGGTCGCGGCGCGGGCCGTCGAGGCGGGGGTTGTAGGCGGGGCGGTCCGGGGCGGGCCACTGGGTGTGGTCCTGGATCGCCTGGGAACCGTCGGGGCGACGGTTGGTGGGGCGTGCGGAGGCGTTTCCGCCGGTGGGGGAGGGGGTGGTAGGGGTGGTGGACGGAGTGCTGGTGCGGGGCGGGGTGTTGCTGGAGGGGGTGCTGGCGGCGCGGGGCGGGGTGCCGGCCGTCGGGGCACCGGCCTGATGCGGGACCGCGCCCATCATCATCGGGCCGTTCGCCTGGGGGGAGTTGGGCTGGGCCTGGGGGGTGGGGCTGGTGGGGGCCGCGCTGGGGGAGTCGGCGGTGTGCTGGGTGGGCGGGGGGAGGGTGGCGGTGCCTGCGGACTGGGTGGTGACGGTGGTGTCGTCGCCGCCGTCCACGGTCGGCATGGGGTCGCCGGGGGCCGGGTCGCGCTGCTGGATGGGCTGGCTGGACGGCGCGTGCTGGACCGGGGCGCCCTGCGGGGTGCTGAGGTGCGGCACGGAGGGGCGGCCGCCGGCGCCACTGCCGGAGTTGTCGCCGTTCGCGGTGCCGGAACCTTCGTGGGAGCCCGGGGAGGGTTCGCCGTACGAGGGCGGGTTGCCGGCTACCGCGTCGGTGGCCGGGGAGGGTGCCGCCGGGGTCGGTTGGGTGCCGACGTTGTCCGCGTCCGGGCGGATCGCCTCGGGTGTGGTGTCCCGGGCGGGCTGGGTGCTGATGCCGTCGTGGTCGGGACGGGCCGCGTCCGGAGTGTTGTCGTGCGCGGGTTGGGTGGTGATGCCCTCGCTGTCCGGGCGGGCGAAGTCGGGGGTGGTGTCCCGGGTGGGGTGAGTGCTGGTGCCGTCCGTGTCGGGGCGGGCCGAGTCCGGGGTGTTGTCGTGCGTGGGCTGGGTGGAGGCGCCGTCCGTGTCGGGGCGGGCCGAGTCCGGGGTGTTGTCGTGGGTCGGCTGGGTGCTGGGGCCGTCGGTGTTGGGGCGGGAGGAGTCCGGGCCGCCGTCGGGGGTGTGGGAGGGGGACGAGTCATGGGACGCGCTGTCGTTGCCGCCGGCGTAGCCCTCGTCGAAGGGGGAGCGCTGGTCCGGGGGCGGCAGCGGCTGGGCCGGGGGACGTCGTGCCGGGGCTGCGAGCCGTTCGGGGAGGAGTCGGAGCCGTCGGAGGTGGGGGAGTTACCGGAGTGGTTGGAGTTGCCGGTACCACCGGAGTCACCAGAGTTACCGGAGTCACCAGAGTTGCCCGTGCCGCCGGAGTTCCCGGCGTCACCGGAGTTGTGGTCCGAGGCCGGGGTGGTGTCCGAGGGGCGGGGGGTGTGGCTGCCGCCGCCGTCGCTGGGGCGGTTGCCGTCCGAGCCGCCGTTGCCCGAGCCGTTGCCGCCTCCCGAGTCGTGGGAGGAGGAGCTGCCGCCCGAGCTGCTGCCGGAGCCCGCGCCGCCGGAGCCGCTGTCGTGCGAACCGCCGGCACCCGAGCCGGACCCCGACCCGGAACCCGACCCGGAGCCACTACCCGACGAGCCGCTGCCAGAACCCGACCCGGACCCGGACCCGGAGCCCGATCCGGAACCCGACCCCGAGCCGCTGCCGGAATCGCTGGAGTGGCTACCACTGCCGCTACCGCTGCCACCGCCGCTATCGCTGCCGCCGTCGCCGTGTTCGCCGCCGCCCCCATGGTCCCCGCCGCGTCCGGCGGCGTGGTCCAGGCCGCCGCGGGCGCGGTGGCCGGCGCGGTGGCCGGCGCCGTCGCGGAGGCTCTCGCCGAGGGTCTCGCCGGTGTTCTTGATCGCGTCGGTGGCGGCGCTCTGGCCCTCCTTGAGGGTCCGGCCGAGGTTGTAGCCGTTCTGCGCGCCGAAGTTCTGGTTGACGGTCTGGGCGATGATGTCCGAGACCATGGCCTCCAGGGCGGAGATCACCGGCTCCTTGGCGGCCTCCAGGATCGCGTCGAGCAGCTGCTTGGCGACCTCCTTGAGGATCTTGCGGACCATCTCGCGGGTGGCCAGGGTCGCCGCCGCGCCGCCGATTTCCGATAGGCCCAATGTGAAGGGTGCCGCGGCTTGTGCGGCGATGATTTCGGCCGCCAATATCGCCAATTGGACGATGACGGCGATCTTCATGCCGATGACGAGTGCGGCGGCGGCCTCGAAGGTGAAGGCGATGACCTCCGCCGCCTCACGGGCGTCGTTGAAGTAGCCCGAACCGCCACCGAACTTGTCCCACGCCTTGCTGAAGCCCTCGATGGAGTCGCCGGCGTTCTGGCTGAGCACGTTCGACGCGGCGGTCGTGCCGGTGGCCTGGTGGCCCTCGACGTCCGCGGCGAACTGACGCCAGACATTGGCGCACTCGATCAGCTTGTCCTCGTCGGCGGTGGGCCAGTTGAAGCCGAGCATCTCGAGGACCCACTCAAGAGCGTTCGGCAGCATCATGGACAAGGTGGAGCTCCCCGTGAAATTTGCGCATAGCGGCGTGGTGCGGATGCGGGCCTCGCGGGGAGGCGCGCTCGTCAGAAGGGCGGGACCCGGGTCACACAAAGGTGTGACCCGGCAGGGTGTGCGGTCCGGCCGGGCCTGTGGTCCGGCCGGTCGGCTCAGTTCTTGGCCGGGTACCAGGCGGTGGTGACGACCTCGTCGGGCTGCTGCTGCTTCGTCGGGTCCTGCCAGGCCTGCTTGTTGTCGACGTGCTGCTTCATCAGCGCGTCGTTGAAGTCCTCGTTCTCCGCGTGGTTCTTGGACATATCGGTCAGCGCTTTGCCGATTTCCTGGAGCTTCGCGGAGAGGTGGCCCATCGACTCGTACATGCCGTCACGCACGCCCTCGTAGGCCACGCCGAACTTCTCGCCGAGGTCGTCGTCCCCCACGGCGGAGCGCCGTCCTTGCTGTCGAACGTCGTCAGTCCGCCGATGAACTGCTGGCCGAACGACTTCTCCTCCGGCTTGGGCGCCTTCGAGGGGTCGGCCGGCGGGCCCGCACCCAGCGCGCTCAGGCCGTTCATCAGCCGCGCCACGGACTGGTAGAAGTCCTCGCCGAGCTTGGTGAAGTTCGTGCCCTCGGACTTGAGGGACTCCACATCGGTCTGAAAACCGCCTGCTCCGGCCACAACGCCCCCGCGTTCGTAACGGTTACCCAATGAGATGTTCAAGGTAAAGCTTAGCTGTCGCCGCTGACATGCCGACAGGTGCCGCCGACCCGGCTCCGCCCGGGCTTTCAGGCCTCGGAAGACGGGCGGTAGACCCGGCGGTAGAGCTCCTCGATCTCCGCCGGGGGGAAGTTGGGCAGGAAGGTCACATCGCCGTTCTCCTTGTTGATGACGACGTTGCTGCCACCGGGCGACGCGGGCGGAGCGGTGGGGTCCTCGGGGCGGGCCAGCCGGCGTGGACGAGGTAGCCGAGGTCGAATTCGTGGACGTGCAGGCTGATGGGGCCGTCGGGCGAACCGACCTCGGGGAAGTGCCGGCGGCCGATGTCGAGCGCCTCGTCCGCGTTCGCCGGGACGGGCCGGGGGCTCTCGTCCGCCGCCTGCGGGGGCAGTGGGGGAGGCGTGGGCGGCAGGGACCCGTCGTTCCCCGATGCCGAGGGGCCAGCAACCATCGGGCTGCCGCCACCCATCGGGCTGCCGCCACCGTCGAGTTGCCACCCGTCGGGACGGCCCCGGCTGGTCGCTTCCCGGCTGGTCGGAATCGGTCATGTTGCTGTCCCCTCGGCGCTGATCCGGTCGATGATGGTCAACTTAACTCACGCGCTGAAGGCTTGAATGGTTCGCCCGAGAGCAGGACCGTCCGCTGGCCGTCCGGGGCGTTGGTCGCGCGGCAGCTCACTCGAAGTTGACCAGCGACAGCCAGAACTCCAGCAGGTCCGTATCGCCGGTGACGGTGAAGGCTTCCTGGTCGGAGGAGTGGCGGCCGTAGATGAGGAGCAGCAGGTCGGTCAGCGGGGCGCTGACCGAGACGGCGGCCGGTTCCTTGGCGCGCCGCCAGGCCAGGGTGTCGCCGGTGAGGTCGACGAGCCAGTCGGCGGCGGCTTCCGGCGGGGTGTCCGTGGCGTGGAAGTGGAGCGTGCGGCCGGGGCCCAGGAGGGCGCGCCGGTCGGGGTGGAAGTCGAACATCTCGGGCAGCGAGCCGAGTTCCATCCACTCGTCGAGGGCGTCGAGGGCGACCGGCCGGGTGACGGAGAAGTCGGCGTGCAGGGCGAGGGTGGCGTCGGCCCGGTGGATGACCGTCTCGTGGCACATACGGCGCGCGAAGAAACGGGGGCTCCCGGAGGGCAGCGGAGTCCAGATCCGGGCCTCCGGGCCGGCGGTGCGGAGGGTCGCGGCGAGCAGCTCGGCACCGTCGATGAGCCAGCCGGCGAGGGTGGCGGGCGGCTCGGTGGTGTCCCGGGAGAGGACGCGCAGGGCGGTGTCGGGCGGGGGTGCGGTGGCCCGGGTCCGTACGACCTCCGCGACCCAGCGGTGGGCCTCGCCCAGGTGGCGCAGCAACTGGGCGAGGTTCCAGTCGGGACAGGACGGTACGGCGGGGCCGAGGTCCGTGTCCTCCTTGAGGGCCGAGCCGAGCAGGAGGGACTGGGTGACGATTTCGGTGCAGTGGCTGTCGTAATCCATGGCGGGACGCATGACGTCACCGTAGGCGCCGTCACTGACCAGAACGGGCCATGACGCCACCAACAGGGTTATTACCGACAACTGTTATTACCGGCAATCGGGCCGTCGATAACCGGGCCGTCGGCCACCGGGCTGTCGGCAACCGAGCTGTCGGCCACCGGGCCGTCGGCAACCGGAGCCGTCGACAGCCGGAACCGCAGCCGGCAGATCACCGCGTCCGTGTCGCGGCGGACCGCGTGGGCGACGACCGCGCCGCGCTGGTTCTGCAGCAGCCGCTGCCACAGGCGGGCCGGCTCGGCCTCCGGGATGAGGACGGTGATGCGGGTGCCGGGGCGGCGGGCGGTGAGCCCGGTGACGTAGTCGGCGATGGGGCGGCCGAGGGAGCGGGTCGCGGAGGGCAGTTCGAGGAGTTCGACGCCGGGGCTCCACAGCTCCCAGTCGCGGCGCAGCGCCTCGGCGGCCGGGCGGTCCTCGGGGGTGTCGTGGGTGACGGTGACCGCCACGACCTCGTTCCCCAGGGACACCGCCGCGTTCAGCGCCTCGCAGGTCAGCCGGGACAGGTGCGAGACCGGAACGATGACGAGGGAGTGCGCGCGGCGCGGGGGTTCGGGGATCCGGCCGAGGCCCAGGCGGTCGCCGATCCGGGCGTAGGCGCGGTGCACCGCCTCGAAGGCGAGGACCAGTACGGGCAGGGCGATGACGACGAGCCAGGCGCCCTCGGTGAACTTGGTGGCGGTCACGACCAGCGCCGAGACGCCGGTGAGCAGCGCCCCGCACCCGTTCAGCAGGGCCTTGCCGCGCCAGCCGGCGGAGCGTTCCAGGCGCCAGTGCCGGACCATGCCGACCTGGCAGAGGGTGAAGCCCACGAAGACGCCGATGGCGAAGAGCGGGACGAGGGTGTTGACGTCGCCGCCGGAGAGGGCGAGGAGGATCGCGGCGGCCGCCGCCAGGGCGAGCACACCGTGCCGGTGGACCTGGCGGTCCGCCTTCAGGCCGAAGACGTGCGGCAGGTGGTTGTCCCGGGCGAGCAGGCCCATGAGGACGGGCAGCCCGCCGAAGGAGGTGTTCGCGGCGAGGGCGAGGAGCACCATGGTGGCGAACTGGACGACGTAGAAAGCCCAGTTGTGGCCGAGCGAGGCGTCCGCGAGTTGGGCGAGGACGGTGACGCCCTCGACCGGCTGGAGGTGGAACCGGCCGATCAACAGGGACAGGCCGATCAGCATCACGCCGAGCAGGGCACCGAGCGCGACCTCGGTGCGCTGGGCCCGCCGGGTGGCCGGGGCCCGGAAGGACGGCACCGCGTTCGCCACCGCCTCGACGCCGGTCAGCGCCGAGCAGCCGGCCGCGAACGCCTTGAGCAGCAGCAGGGCGCCCACGGCGGTGGCGTGGTGGGCGACGACGGAGGCGTGGCCGGCCGCGGTGACGGTGGAGGCGGGCGCGTCGCGGAGCAGGCCGGCCACCACCATCGCCAGGACGGCACCGATGAAGACCGCGGTGGGGACGAGGAACGCCTTGGCCGAGTCGACGATGCCGCGCAGGTTCACCCCGGTGATCAGGACCAGGACGGCCAGGCAGATCCCCAGCCGGTCGGCGTAGAGGCCGGGGAAGGCCGAGGTGAGCGCGGCCACGCCGGCCGTCACGGACACCGCGACGTTGAGGACGTAGTCGAGGACGAGGGAGGCCGCGGCGACCAGGGCGGCCCGGCGGCCGAGGTGGGTCCGGGCCACCGCGTACGAACCGCCGCCGTTCGGGAAGGCGGCGATGACCTGCCGGTACGACGCGACCAGGACGGCCAGCAGGGCGGCGATGGCGAGCGTGACCGGAAGCGTGAAGCCGAGCCCGTGACCGCCCGCCGCGGCCAGGACCAGCACGACCGCCTCGGGCCCGTACGCGACGGAGGCCATGGCGTCGAGGGAGAGGGCGGAAAGGCCCTGGAGCGCGGTGAGCCGGTGGCGGGCGTCGGGGTCGGGGTCGGGGGCGGCGGAGGGCGCGACGGCACCGCGGGCGGTGTCCGGGCGGCCATCGGGCTGGGACACCGTCGACATCGTGCGTCGTACCTCCGTGTGCGGTGCGGTGCGGCGCAGTGCGCTCCGCGGTGCGCTGTGCCTGTGCCTGTGCCTGTGCCTGTGCCTGTGCCGGGTGTCCGGCTGGACCAGGCCAGCGTGCGGGCCCCGGCGGTGGCCGGCGAGCGGCCTTGGCGCCTCCTTGGCGCACGAAAGGACGTTCTTCACGGGTCCTTGACGCCCCGCCGCCGCTGCCCGACGGCAGGCACCCGTCGTCACGGCCGGATCCCGCGCCCCGCATGGCCGCTTTCCGGCGCCCGTGTCAACGCCTCGTCATCGTCGCGTCAAGGTTCGGCGCGACCGCATCAGTGCCCTGTAAATGCCTGGGGAGGCCACGGTGCGCCGCCCTAGCGTCGAGGCATGGGACGGCGACGGGGCCTGGGGCCCGGCTTCACGAGGGACGGGGACGGCGCAGGCGAGGACGGCGGACGACGGGTCGCGTGGCGGCGGCCGGTCGCCCGGTCGGCGATCCCCCCGCCCCTGCCCGCCAACGAGACCGTCCACGACCGGACCTGGCTGCCGGAGCTGCGCGCCACGCTCTGCTGCACGGCCGGGCTGCTCCTGGTCATGCTGCTGGTCGACCTCGCCAACGGGACCCTCACGCCCTGGCGCGCCGGGTGCTGGGTGGCCGTCGCACTGGTGCTGTTCGCGGTCCTCTTCCCGCCGCGGGTGACGGCCGGGGACGGCTGGCTGCGGTCCCGTGGGCTGGTGCGCGGGCACCGGGTCGAGACCGACCAACTCGTCGTCGTACGGCGCACCGACGGCATGGCGCCGCGGCTGGTGCTCCGCGACGCCCGGGGCGGCCGGGTCGAGCTGGACCCCAAGGTCCTCAGCGCCAACCCCGTGCTGTGGCACCGCCTCGACCAGGGGGTCCGCCGCTCCCGCGAGCGCGGACTGCTGCGCTGCGGGGCCGCGACGCTCCAGGTGCTGGCGGAACGGATCGATCAGGACGGCGCGCGGGCGGTGTTCGAGGCGTCCGGGCTGGAGTGAGCGCCAACGGCTGATGTGTGGGTTCCCGGGGTGAGCACCACACGGCCGATGCGTGGGTTCCCGGAGGGAGTGCTCAGCCGGACGGGCGGGCCGCGGAGAAGTCGTAGTGCACGCCGGTCAGTTGCTCCGAGGCGGCCCAGAGCCGCGCGCCGTTCGCGTCCTTCTTCGTCCAGGGGGCGCGGAAGGACTGCGCCGGGGCGCCGCGCAGCCCGTTGCGCGGGCCGACGAAGGAATCCGGCCGCATGTACGGGGCGGTGGCCGCGCAGAGGGTGCCCAGCGCGCCGCCCTCCGCGGGCTGGGCGATCAGGCGGTTGCCCAGCCCGATGACCCGTTCCGCCGAGCTGCGCCCCTCCATCCGGACGCCCGCGGTCTGCAGGTTGGTGGCCGCGTAACCGGGGTGCGAGGCGGCCGCGACGAGCGGCGAACCGGCCGCCGCGAGCCGCCGGGTCAGCTCGTGGACGAAGAGCAGATTGGCGCTCTTGGAACGGCCGTAGGCGGTCCAACGCCCGTAGGAACGCTCGCCGTTGAGGTCTTCGAAGTCCAGGTCCGCGAGGGCGTGCAGCATGCTGGAGACGGACACGATGCGGGCTCCCGGGGTGGCCAGCAGCCGGGGCAGCAGCAGACCGGTGAGCGCGAAGTGGCCGAGGTGGTTGGTGCCGAACTGCATCTCGAAGCCGTCGGCGGTGGTGCGGTACGGCAGTGCCATCACGCCCGCGTTGTTGACGAGCAGGTCGAGGCGGTCGCCGGTGAAGCCGTCGAGGGTGGCCGCGAAGTCCCGTACGGAGGACAGGTCGGCGAGGTCGAGCGGCCGGAACTCGGCCTCGGCGGCGGGTATTTCGGTGCGCAGCCGGTCCAGGGCCGCCTTGCCGCGCGAGGCGCTGCGGCAGGCCAGCACCACGCGGGCGCCGCGGCGCGCCAGTTCGCGTGCGGTGATGTAGCCGATGCCGCTGTTCGCGCCCGTGACCACCGCCGAGCGGCCGGTCTGGTCGGGGATGTGGCTGGTGTTCCACCGGGTCACGCCTGCACTCCTCCCTACGGGGCCGGCGGCCGAGGGGCGTTGGGCCAGTGGCCGACGAGCCGACGGATCATCCACCCTACGCCCGAGTAGCCCGGCGCTCGGCGGCGGGCCCGAGGGCCGCCGCCGAGCGGCCTCACTCGCCCTCCGCCAGGCGCTTGATCGCCGCCAGGCGGGTGTCCCAGGTGGCGGCCAGCCGGTCCATCCACCGGGCGGTGATCCCGAGTTGCTCCGGTACGACCCGGTAGCGCGCCTCCCGGCCCGCCCGGTGGCCGACGACCAGTCCGGCCCGGTCCAGGATGCCGAGGTGCTTGACGATGGCCTGGCGGCTGACCGGCAGTTCCGCCGCCAGGACCGTGGCGGTCGCCTCGCCGTGCGCGGCGAGCGCGTCGAGTATCCGGCGGCGGGTCGGGTCGGCCAGCGCGGCGAACACCTCCGTCGCGGCGTCCACGGGTGGCTCCCCGCCCGCCGTCCCGCCGTCCGCCGTCCTGCCGTCCGTCGTCATGCCGCGAGCCGCTCCGCGTACTGCCGGACGTTCTCCATCTGGCCGGTCCAGCCCTCGGAGTGGCTGTCGTACCCGGCGGTCTTGATCCGGTCCTCGGGGATCTCGATCTCGGCGAAGCCGGTCTCCACGACCCGCAGGCGGGTGCCGCCGTCGCCCTCCGGTGTCAGGGTGAACTCGACGAGGGTGGAGTTGCCCTCGACGGCCACTTCGCCCGGGTGGGCGCTGGCCCAGCGGTACGAGAAGCGGTGCGGCGGGTCCACGGTGACGACGGTGGTCGGGAATTGGCCGTACGCGCCGTGGTCGAGGTGCATGATCCCGCCCGGGCGGAGGTCCACCGGGGTCGGTTCGCCCTGGCCGAACCACGAGCCGACGTGCTCGGGCTCGGTCAGGACCGCCCAGACCCGCTCGACCGGCGCGGCGATGCTGATCTCCCGCTCGATGCGGTTGCGCGCGCGGTCGTCGCCGCGCTCGTCGGTGCTGTCGCTGTGGGTGCTCATGAGGTGCCTCCTGGCGTTCCGGCGGTGCTCCCTTGCGCTACGTGCTACCCAATGGTTGCACGTAGCGGAGGGAGGTGCAACCAGGAGGTTGCGCGACGGCTCGGTCAGTCGTTGCTCCGTACCCGCACGCCGTACACCGGGACCGACACCGACGGATCGTCGAGGCAGTCGCCCGACTCCAGGTCGAAGCGCTGCTTGAGCAGGGGCGAGGCCACGAACGGGCGGCCGTCGACGCTGCCGGTCAGGCCCCGGGAGAGGACCTGGGCGCCGGTGAACGGATCGCGGTTGCCGATCGCGTACGGCCGGCCGGCCCGGTCCGCGAAGAGCGCGGCCTGTGTGCCGTCCGGGAGGAGGGCGGCCACTCCGCGCCCCGGGGTGAGGTCGTCCGGTGTGCAGACCGGGAGCCAGTCGCCCTCCGGGCCGCGGACCTCGACGAAGGCGGTCGCCGTGCCCTCGGACGTGCCGGGGGCGGTACCGGTGGTGGCTGCCGGGAAGGCGGCAACCGCTTCAGGGGAAACGGTGGTGGTCATCAGGCTCATCGGGCAGAGGTCCCTTCCAGAGTGCGAACGGGCAGGGTCGGTCCTGCCAGCAGCGTCAGATCCGGCTTGACCTGGTCGCGCTCCGGGACGAAGCGGACGGACGGGTCCGGCGCGCCGGGCGCGTTGACGAACGAGACGAAGCGGCCCAGCCGTTCGGGGTCGGCGAGGGTCTCGGCCCATTCGTCGCGGTAGTGGGAGACATGGGCGGCCATCAGCGCCTCCAGCTCGTCGCACAGCCCGAGGGAGTCGTGCACGACGACGTCGCGTACGTGGTCGAGGCCGCCCTCGATCCGCTCCAGCCAGGCGGAGGTGCGCTCCAGGCGGTCGGCGGTGCGGATGTAGAACATCAGGAAGCGGTCGATCAGCCGGATCAGTTCGGCGTCGCTCAGGTCCTGGGCGAGCAGATCGGCGTGGCGCGGGGTGGCGCCGCCGTTCCCGCCGACGTAGAGGTTCCAGCCGCCGGCGGTGGCGATCACGCCGAAGTCCTTGCCGCGGGCCTCCGCGCACTCCCGTGCGCACCCGGAGACCGCGGACTTCAGCTTGTGCGGTGCGCGCAGCCCCCGGTAGCGCAGCTCCAGATCGATCGCCATCCGGACGGAGTCCTGGACGCCGTAGCGGCACCAGGTCTCGCCGACGCACGACTTCACGGTGCGCAGCGCCTTCCCGTACGCGTGGCCCGACTCGAAACCGGCGTCCACCAGGCGCGCCCAGATGGCCGGCAACTGGTCGACCCGGGCACCGAAGAGGTCGATCCGCTGGCCGCCGGTGATCTTCGTGTAGAGGCCGAAGTCGCGCGCCACCTCGCCGATGACGATGAGCTTCTCCGGGGTGATCTCACCGCCGGGGATCCGCGGCACGATCGAATAGGAGCCGTTCCGCTGGAGGTTGGCGAGGAAGTGGTCGTTGGTGTCCTGGAGCGCCGCCTGCTCACCGCCCAGCACGTAGCCGTCGGCCCCGACCGCCGGCGCGAGGGAGGCCAGCACGGAACCGATCGCGGGCTTGCAGATCTCGCAGCCCTCGCCGCCGCGCGCCTCCTCCCGGCCGTACGCGTCCAGCAGTTCGCCGTACGAGGTGATCCGGCGGACCCGGACGATCTCGTAGAGCTCGGCACGGGTGTGCGGGAAGCAGCCGCACAGGCCCTGGTCCTCGGACTGCGGCAGCAGCTGGCCGATCAGCTTCACGCAACTGCCGCAGCCGGTACCGGCCTTGGTGCACTGCTTGACCTCGGGAAGGGTGGCGCACGCCTGGATGGCGTCCTTGGTGACGTTGTGGCAACTACAGATCACCGCGTCGCCGGGGAGCGCGTCCGGGCCCAGCGCGGCGCCGCCGCCCTCCGCGAGACCGGCCGGCAGCACCAGCTGCTCGGGCGCCACCGGGGGCACCGTGCCGGTCAGCGGGCGCAGCGTGCCGTACGCGTCGGCGTCGCCGACCAGCACCCCGCCCAGCAGCGCGCCGTCGGCGCCGATCACCAGCTTCTTGTAGACGCCGCTGCGGGCGTCGGAGTAGACCACGTCGAGACAGCCGTCGGCGGCGCCGTGCGCGTCACCGAAGGAGGCCACGTCCACGCCGAGCAGCTTCAGCTTGGTGGACAGGTCCGCGCCGGTGAATCCGGGACGCTCCTCGGCGGGCTCCGTCGTCCCCTCGGTGAGGGCAGCCGGCTCGGACAGCCGCTCGGCGAGGTCCGCGGCCGCCACCCGGGCCATGTCGTAGCCCGGCGCGACCAGCCCGTAGACCCGGCCGTCGACGGCCAGCGCGCACTCGCCGATGGCGTAGACGGCGGGGTCCTCGGTGCGGCACTGCGCGTCGATGACGATGCCGCCGCGCTCCCCGACGGGCAGCCCGCAGTCCCGGGCGAGCTGGTCGCGGGGGCGGACGCCGGCCGAGAAGACGACCAGGTCGGTGTCGATGCGGGAGTCGTCCGACAGGCCCATGGCGGTCACCGCCCCGGCCTCGTCCGCGACGATCTCCTTGCCGCCGACGCCGGTGTGGACCGTGAGGCCCATCTCCTCGACGGTACGGCGCAGCGCGCGGCCGCCGCCCTCGTCGACCTGGAGCGCCATCAGCCGCGGCGCGAACTCCACGATGTGGGTGCGCAGTCCGAGGCCCTTGAGCGCACCGGCCGCCTCCAGGCCGAGCAGTCCGCCGCCGACCACCACGCCGGTGCCCGCGTTCTTGGCGTACTCCTCGATGGCCAGCAGGTCGTCGAGGGTCCGGTAGACGAAGCAGCCCGCACTGTCCTTGCCGGGCACCGGCGGGACGAACGGATACGACCCGGTGGCCAGCACCAGGGCGTCGTAGCGCACGGTCCGCCCCGAACGTGCGGTGACCGTACGGGCGGCCCGGTCGACGCCGGTGGCCGGGTCGCCGAGGAGCAGTTCGATGCCGTGCCGGGCGAGGAAGTCCGGATCGGTCAGGCTCAGATCGTCGGCGCTGCGGCCGGCGAAGTACGAGGTCAGCTGGACCCGGTCGTAGGCCGGTCGGCTCTCCTCGCACAGGACGACCACCCGTGCCCGTTCGGTGACACCGCGGTCGGCGAGCTCTTCCAGGAAGCGCTGGCCGACCATGCCGTGGCCTATCAGGGCGATGGTGGGGGCGGTGTCCGGTGAGGTTGCCGGTGCGGCGTCCGGGAGCGATGGAGTGGAGGTCATGGTCGTCAGCGTGCGGTGCCGCTGTTACCCGCCGGCATCTGGTCTGTTTCCCGGGCGGAACGCCTGCCTCAGTGCGGCGGTGGGGGGCGTGTGAGGCGGGGCGCCCCGGTGAGTACCCCTACTCATGCCGGTCTGGGGTCCGCCCGCCATCATGGGCGCATGAAGATACCGGGGACACCTACGGCGGCCGCCGCCGTCCTGCCCGTGGCCTTACCGGTCGCGGTGTGGGGGCTGCTGGGACAGGACGACTACCAGGGCGTACCGCCGTCCCGGCTGGACTATTTCGTCCGGCCCCCGGAGCTGCCGCCCGGCCTGGACACCGCGCTGGGCGTGCTGGCCCTGACCGCCGTGGTGGTGAGCGCGGTGGCGCTGGCCCGTGCCACCTGTCACCACGCCTTCGACCGCCGCTGGTGGCAGGTGCTGTCCCCGCTGCTGGCGGCCGGGCTGCTGGCCGGCTGGGGATGGCGGGTGCTGACCGCCGGGACGATCGGCGCGAACATCGGGGCGGGCGTCGTCCTGATGGCCTTCGGCCCGGTGGTGGCCGCGCTGGTGCTGGCCGCCGCCGGCCGCGGGATCTGGCTCGCCCGGCACTCCGGTTGAGTACGACCCTGACGGGCGCCGCGGGCTCCACGGGCCCCGCGCCCCGGGCCCGCACCCTGCGCACCGTCCTCACCGCGCCCTTCCGCCCCCGCGGCCTCGCCGCCGTGGCCCACGCCCTGCTCGCCGCGCCCCTCGCGCTCTGCGGACTGGTCCTGGTACCGGCCGGGCTGGCGCTGGGCGCGGTGCTGTCGTGGACGGCCCTCGGGCCCTGGCTGCTCGCGCTGACCGTACGCGGTGCCCTCGCCCTGGGCGGGCTCCAACTGACCCTCGTGCGGCTCCTGTTGGGCGTGGACATCGAACCGGCGGGGCGGCGCGTCGCGCGCGGGGCGTTCGGCTGGCGTCGCGCACTGCTCGGCGACCCGGCCGGCTGGCGGGCCGTCGCCGCCGCGCTGCTCGCCCCGTTCACCGCCCTGCTCCCGCTGCTCGCCGTCCTGGTCGGCTACGTCTACGGCCTGCTGGCGCTCGCCCACCCCGTGCTGCGCCGCTGGAACTACGTCACCCTGCACGGCGCGGACGGCTCGGTGCGCCGGGTGTCGCTCCAGATCCACGGTGTGGAGTTCGACAGCTGGCCGCGCTGGACCGTGGTGGTCGCCGCCGGGGCGCTGCTGGTGCTGCTCGCGCCCTGGCTGGTGCGCCGGGCGGGCGCCCCGCACCGGCTGCTGCTGCGCGCCCTGCTGGGGCCGAGCGCCGCGGAGGCCCGTATCCGCACCCTGGAGGAGACCCGCGCGCACGCCGTCGACGACGCCGTGGCCACCCTCCGCCGCATCGAACGCGATCTCCACGACGGCACCCAGGCCCGGCTCGTCGGCCTGGGCATGCACCTCACCCTGATCCGCGAACTGATCACCCAGGACGCCGACCGGGACCGGCTGCTCGCCGTGGTGGAGACGGCCCGGAGCAACGCCACCCAGGCCGTCACCGATCTGCGCCACCTCGTCCGGGGCATCCATCCGCCCGCGCTCGACCAGGGCCTGGAAACCGCGCTGGCCACCCTCACCGCGGACGCCCCGCTGCCGGTCGCCCTGCACACCGCCCTCGGCCCGCGCCCCTCCCCGGCCCTGGAATCCCTCGCCTACTTCTGCGCGGCCGAACTCCTCGCCAACGCCGTCAAACACAGCGGCGCGTCCCGGGTGACGGTGGACGCACGGACCGCGGGGCCGCGGTCGGGGCCGGGGCCGGGTGCGGGACCGGGGCCGGAAGGTGCCGCCGCCCCCGAGGGGGCCCTCCTGCTGACCGTACGGGACGACGGGCACGGCGGAGCGGTGGTCGGCGCGGGCACCGGCCTGACCGGGCTGCTGGGCCGGATCCGTACCGTCGACGGCACGCTGACCTGCGACAGCCCGCCCGGTGGCCCTACGGTGATCACCGTCCGCCTCCCGTACCCGGCAACCGGCCGGGCAGCCACATGACGGCGGGCGGGGCAGACACGACGACCCGACGGGGGACCCCATGCGCATCGTCATAGCCGAGGACTCCGCGATCCTGCGCGAGGGCCTGGTCCAGCTGCTGGAGCTGCGCGGGGTGACCGTCGAGGCCGCCGTGGCGGACGCCGAGGCGCTGCTCGCGGCGGTCGCCGCCCACCGCCCGGACGCCGCCGTGGTGGACATCCGGCTGCCGCCCGGCCATACGGACGAGGGCCTGCGGGCGGCCGTCCGGCTCCGCCGCGACCACCCCGGTACCGGCGTGCTGATCTTCTCCCAGTACGTGGAGACCGCCTACGCCGACCGGCTGTTCGGCGCGGGCTTCGCCGGCGTCGGCTACCTCCTCAAGGAACGGGTCATGGACATCGGCGAGTTCGTGGCCGCCCTCGAACGGGTGGCGGCCGGCGGCACCGCGCTGGACCCGGACGTGGTGTCCCAGCTGTTCGGCGCGAGCCGCCGGTCGCGGGCGCTGGACGCGCTCACCCCGCGCGAGCACGAGGTGCTGTCCCTGATGGCGCAGGGCCGCACCAACCAGTCCATCGCCACCGCCCTGACCGTCTCCGAGCGGGCGGTCGAGAAGCATGTCGCCCATGTCTTCGCCAAGCTCGGCCTCCCGCCCTCGGAGACGGACCACCGCCGGGTGCTCGCGGTACTGCGCTACTTGGAGGCCGCGGGCCCCGCCGGGGTGAGCTGAGCCGGGCACAGCCGGCGCGGCTGCGCGTCGGTGCGCAGCTTGGCGTCGACGCAGCCGCCGGGCAGCCCGTCGTGGGCGGTGCGGCCGAAGTTGGCGGTGACGGTCAGGGTGCCGTCGCCGAAGACCGTGCGCTGGACGGTGCGGTCGCCGGTCAGCCACCGGAAGGACGTCATCCGCTCGGTCCCCGCGGCCCGGTGCAACGGCGCGAAGTACCGCTGCAAGGCGGCGAGTTCACTCCCGTGCTCGGCCAGCGAGGTCCCGTCCAGGACATAGTTGAGCGGCGTGTTGTAGAGCATGGCCAGCAGCGCCCGGGTGGTCTTCTGCGCCGGCAGCTTCTCGTACGACAGCTCCCAGCGCTCGGCGTTGACCAGCGAGCCGTGCAGCGCGGTCTCGTACAGCGGCACCCGGTACGCGGGGTCGTACATCGCCTTCGCCAGGCCGGCCGGCAGTCGCACCGGCTTGAAGAACGCCTTCGGCGCGTTCTCCGGGAAGTAGCCGCCCCAGGTCGGCTTGTCGCGCTCCAGCTTCCACAGGCCGTCGGCGACCGGGGTGCCCGAGCCGTGGTCGTACGCGAGCACCTCGTTGGCCCACGGCTGGGCCGACTCGGAGCCCAGCACGAAGTCCCGGGACAGGCGCCGCATCCGGGCCAGCCGGGCGGCGCGGTCGCCCGCCTTCGTCATCTCGTGTCCCGCGGCGTGGTCCCGGAAGACCTCCCCGGTCGCGTCGACGTCGAGGAAGTAGCTGTCCGCCCCGTTGGCGGTCATCGTGCGCGTACGGTCGGCGAGGTAGTGCTTCGTCGGCTCGGCCTTCTCGAAGGCGCGCGAGCTCAGGTAGCAGCCGCGGCCGCCGAAGCCGGTCTCCGGGGTGCCGTCCGCCTTTCGTATACAGAAGTCGGGATACACCCGGTCCGGCCACGCCGAGGTGGGACTGTCGGCGGTCTTCGGGTCCTGCCCGTTGGCGAACGAGTCGTACGGGCCGACGAGATAGCCCGCCTTCTTGGCGGCCCGCACCGCCGCGGCGTCCATCGGGTGGGGCCCCGAGTCATATCCGAGCCACATCCGCCCGACCCCCAGCCGCTTGAGCTTGTCGATCCCGGCGGCGGTCCGCGCCTCCCCCCACACATACGCGTGGAACGCCCCGAGCAGCCTGGCGTTGGCCGGGTTCTTCCGGATCTTCCGCCCCAGACTGCCGAGCTGCCCGTGCTGGGCGAGATACGCCCGGTAGTCGGCCGCCGGCGCGACCGGATCGCCGTCGGTGAGCGCGAACGACACGTCGTACTCCCGGGTGCCTTCCCCGCCGTCAAACGCATGGACGGCGGTACTCCGCAACCGCCCACCCACGGACGCGAACCGCAACGACGTCCCGATGTCCGTCGGCACGAGATAACTCACCCCGTGCCCCCGCCCGCCGGAACTCCCGCCTGCCCCTCGGGAGCCGTCCAGGGCATACCCCCACAACGGCAACGCCAGCTCCGCCCCCACATCCACGCTGCTCCCGGCCAGCCCGCCCTTCTCCGACCCCGCGTTCCAGAACGCGTCCCGCACCGGGATGTCCAGCCCTTCCCCGCGCGGCAGTTGGACGGACGAGGCGGCCCGGTCGGTCCCGGTCACCGGCCAGCTGACCGACCCGTCATGCTCCGACCGCAGCCGGATCCGCAGCCGCCCGTGCTCCACCCCGGCCGTCACCGTCAGCCCCTTCGCGGGATAGCTCCAGCGCGCCCCGTCCGACGTACGCGTCACCGGCCCCGGCTTCCCGAGCCCGCCCCCGGCCGCCTCGGACCACACCATCCGCCGCCCGTCCCCGGCCCGCGCACTGACCGCGAGCGTCCCGGTGTCCACGACGGCGGTACCACCGGCCACGGGCAACTCCAGCTTGCTCCCGCGCAGCGTCCCGGCGGCGGCACTGTCACATCCGCTCAGACCGAGGGCGGCCGAGGCGAGCGCGAGGGACGCGGCGAGCGCCCGAGTGGTCCGGCGGGCCCGCGGCGACCTGCGACGGGCGCCCCGCGAAGGGGAGTTGGGGTCCCCGGAGATCGTGAAAGAAGTCATGGGGACTGGATAGTGAGCGGTCTTAAGAGGCTTCTAAGAACCGCTCTCCACTACGGGGAAACGCTTGCCCCGTCGCCCGCCTCCCGCTCCTCCTCGGACGCCTCCGCCACCCCCGAGGCCCGCGCCCGTGGGAGATCTCTCCGTACAGGGTTCCGTGTCAGGCCGAAGCGAGGCGTCGCGCCGCGAGCTCGGCGTAGAGGGTGGCGCCGTCCGCCAGTACCGCGTCGTCGAACTCGGCCAGCGGGGAGTGGTTGTTGGGGCTGCGTTCCGGGTCGGCGCCGCGGGGCGGGGCGCCGAGGAAGAGCATGGCGCCGGGGACCTCGGCGAGCACGCGGGAGAAGTCCTCCGAGCCCTGGAGGGGCTGCGCCTGCGGTACGTAGCGCTCCTCGCCCAGCGCCTCGCGGACCGCGCCCGCCGCGAAGTCCGCCTCCGTGTGGTCGTTGACGGTGACGGGGTAGACCTCCTGGAACTCCGCGTCCACGTCGACCCCGTAGGCCGCCGCGATGCCGCGGCACACCTCCACGGTGCCGTCCTTGACGCGGGCCTGTGCCGCGTCCGAGAAGCTGCGGACCGTCGCCTCGAAGACCGCGGTGTCCGGGATGACGTTCTGCTTCGTACCGGCGTGGAACGTGCCCACCGTGAGGATCACCGGGTCGAAGACGTCGAAGGTACGGGTGATCCACGCCTGTAGCGCGGTCACCATCGCACAGCCCGCCTGCACCGGGTCCTTCGCGCGGTGCGGCATCGACCCGTGCCCGCCCTCACCGCGCACCGTCACCCGCAACGTGTTGGACGCGGCCATCGCCGTACCGCCGCGGGTCCGGAACACGCCGCTGGGCAGCCCCGCCGACAGCACGTGGATCGCGTACGCCGCGGCCGGCCGCTGCCCGGTCGCGTCCAGCAGCCCCTCGGCGAGCATGTGCCGCGCCCCGTCGTAGCCCTCCTCGCCCGGCTGGAACATGAAGAGGACGTTCCCCGCGAGCCGGTCGCGGTGCGCGCTGAGCAGCTTGGCGGCGCCGGTGAGCATGGTGGTGTGCAGGTCGTGGCCGCAGGCGTGCATCCGGCCGTTGTCGGCGGCGAAGTCCAGGCCGGTGCGCTCGGCGACCGGCAGGGCGTCCATGTCACCGCGCAGCAGTACGGTGGGTCCGGGCCGGCCCCCGCGCAACACCGCCGTCACCGAGCTGAGTCCGTCGCCGGTGCGGACCTCCAACGGCAGCCCGTCGAGCGCGGCCAGCACCGTCTCCTGGGTACGGGGAAGATCGAGCCCGGTCTCGGGGATGCGATGCAGCGTACGGCGGAGCTGGATGAGGTCGTCGGACAGCGCCCGGGCGTCGTCGCGGAGGTTCACGGGGGCTCCTTTCAGGCGCCGAACGTCCCTTGTTTGACGGCTGAGATGAACGCGGTCCAGCCGCTGGCGGGGATGACGAGCGCGGGGCCGTCCGGGACCTTGCTGTCACGGACGGGGACGAGGCCGTGGGGGTGGGTGAGGGTGCGGCTGAACTCGATGCACTGGTCTCCGTCGCTGTAGGACGACTTGGTCCAGGCGAAGTCCCGGGTGAACTCGACGCAGTCGCCGCCGTTGGCGTCGCTGTAGGAGGACTTGACCCATGCGAAGTCTCGGGTGAACTCGACGCAGTCCCCGCCGCTGCCGTCGCTGTAGGACGACTTGACCCACTGGGCGGCTGCGAGATCCAACTCGGGGCTCATGCGCGGTACTCCTTCAGGAGGTTTTTGATCAGGGCTAGTGATCGATCAGGGGATAACGCATGCGCCCTGAGCAGATCATAGTCATCTAGGGCGGCGTCGACCGTTTGTGCGGAGTCATGCATCCTGCCTCCTACCCGGGTCTCTGTGTAGAGCACCGTTGGAGCGTCCGTGAAGCGCAGCACAGTGAACGGTTTCGCGTGCGCAGCCGGGGCGCCGGCTGAGAACGGCAGAACCTGCAGCTTGATGTGAGGCGTCGCTGCTGACGTCAGCAGGTACTCCAGTTGTCCCGTCATGATCGCGGCGCTTCCTACGACCGTGCGCAGACATGCCTCATGCAGGATGATCCACAGAAGCGGAGGAGAAGCCTGCTCGAACACCTCACGCCGCCCTATGCGCGCGGCAACCTTGCCCTCGATACCCTCCGCGGTCGCCTGGGGATTGGAGGTGCGAAAGACGGTGCGTGCGTAGTCCTCCGTCTGGAGAATGCCTTTCACCAGGTTCGCCGAGTAGTCCAGGATGCGCGACGCCTTCCGCTCCAGGTTGAGGTACGGGACGAACCAACTTGGGTGGTCGCCTTCGTCGAGCCTGCGGAGCATCCCTGCGAATAGCTCGCCCGTTCCGAATGCGAGGTCGCAGCCCCTGGCGAACTTCTCGCTCGGCCTCGGCGTCAGCGTGCCGGACTCGACCTTGGACACGTATGCCTCGGAATAGCCCATGGAATGGCCCAGATGCTTCTGCGTGAGCTTGCGCGCCAGACGCACCTGGCGGACATCCCGTCCGAATCGCTGGAGTGGGTTCAAGTTCTCGGGTGAGGTGGTCTCGTCCAACGCTATGACCTCTTGTCATGTGAGCGTGCTGACGTCGCAGCAGGTCGCGAGCTTGAGTGCTGCCGGTCAAGTGATCCGATCCTATTGCCCGTTGCTTTGCCACGGTGACCGAATGGCTACATCCGGTTACCTCATAACGGAGCCCCAGGAGGCCGCTCATGACGGACGACACCCCCACCTCCCCCACCACCTCCACCTCCACCTCCACCCCCCGACTCCTCCCGTGGACGAGCCCGGAAGGGAAGCCCTGCCTCGTTCTCGGGGACGGGACCGGGTTCATCTCCCGGCTCGCGGACGACATCGAGGCGGAGCAGCTCTGCTACACCGCCGAGTTGCGCAAAGAGGCGCGGCGGCTGCTCGACGGGCGGAGCTGGACGACCGGGGAGCTCCAGTTGCTGACGGTCGAGCTGACCGAGGCGCTCGACGCGGTGCACCGGATCGCGGAAAGCCGGGGTGAGCGGCTGGTTCTTAACCAACGGTCAGGCTGTCCTCAAGGCTGCCTTAAGGAACCGGAATTGGGGCCTGACCTGGTGTTTCGCGGTGTCGAACGGCCGTAGTTTGTCGGCCTGTGAGCACCCCCACCCACCCTCGCGCCCGGGACGGCGCCCCGCACTCGTCCCCCGTCCATCCGCTCTACTCGCGGCTGGCCCCCCGGCCCGTATCGACGTCCGTACCGACGTCCGCACCTCCGGCCACGCCGAGGCCCGTGCCGACGCCCGTACCGGCGCCCCCGCTGCGTACCTCGCCGCGGGCCCTGCGGGCCGGGCTGGCGGGTGGTGCGGCCGTGGTCGTCGGGCTCTGGCTCGTGCAGGCGGAGCCCTCGGCGCGGCTCGACGCGCTGTTCGCCACCCTCGCGCACCTCAGCGGGCTGCTCGCGGCGTACGGCGTGCTGGCGATGCTGCTGCTCATGGCGCGCGTACCGGCCGTCGAGCACGGGGTGGGTGCCGACCGGCTGGCCCGCTGGCACGCCCTCGGCGGCCGGTACGTCCTCGGGCTGTGCTGCACCCACGCCCTCTTCGCGCTGTGCGGCTACGCGGCCCACACCGGTGCGGATCTGCTCGCCGCCGCCGGCGGCCTGCTCGGCTACCCGTGGCTGGCCGCCGCGGCGGTGGGCACGGGGCTGCTGGCCGGGGTCGGGGTCACCTCGGCCGCTGCGCTCCGCCGCCGGGTCCGGCACGAGACCTGGCGCGCGGTCCATCTGCTGACGTACGTGGCCGTCGCGCTCGCCTTCGGCCACCAGCTCTCCGGGCCCGATCTGGCCGGCAGCCCGTTCGCCGCCTGGCTGTGGGCGCTGGCGCACACCACCGTCGGCACCCTGCTGGTCTGGTACCGGCTGGTCGTCCCCGTACGGCAGGCGCTCCGGCACGATCTGCGGGTCGCCGAGGTGCGGACCGAGGGGCCGGGGGTGGTCTCGGTCGTCATACGGGGGCGCGGACTGGAAGCATTGCGGGCCGAGCCGGGGCAGTTCTTCCGCTGGCGGTTCCTGGACCGGCGGCTGTGGCGGACGGCGCTGCCGTTCTCGCTCTCCGCGCCGGTACGCGAGGACACGCTGCGGATCACGGTCAAGGCGTGCGGCGACCACACGCGGCGGGTCCGGCGGCTGCGGCCGGGCGTACGGGTGCTGGCCACCGGCCCGTTCGGGGCGCTGACGGCACACCGGCGGACCCGCCGCAAGGTGCTGCTGCTCGCCGGGGGCGTCGGCATCACGCCGATGCGGGCCCTGTTCGAGACCCTGCCGGGCGGGCCCGGCGATCTCACGCTGCTCTACCGGGCGGGCAGCGCCGCGCAGTTGGTGCTGCGCGAGGAGCTGGAGGGGATCGCCGCGGCGCGCGGGGCGGCCCTGCACTATCTGCTCGGCCCGTCCGACGGGCCCTTCGATCCGCTGGCCCCGCGCGCGCTGCGCAACCTCGTGCCGGATCTGGCGGAGCACGACGTCTATCTGTGCGGCCCGCCCGGGATGGCGCGGGCCGCGATCACCGCTCTGGAGCGGGCGGGTGTGCCCGCGTCCCGTATCCACTCCGAGCACTTCACGTTCTGAGCCCCGCCCACTTGAACCACTGGCCGTTGGCCGTTGGCCGCTGGAAGGATCCGTCGTTCATGGCGAAGCACCGCAAGCCACGCAGGCGTCGTGCGCCCCGCGCCTCCCGTGCCGTTCCCGGCCCCGCCCCCGTGCCTGTCCCCGCCTCGGCACCGGCCCCCGTTCCCGTCGCCACCGTACGGGCCCGCCGCCAGCTGGTGGCGTGTCTGGCCGGGGCGAGTGCGCTGAGCGCCACACTGCTGTCCCTGACGGTCTCCCCGGCGGCTCCGCCCGCCCCGGACCGGGCACCGGCCGGCCACAGCGTCCCGGACCCGCAGGCGGCCCTGCCCAGGTGAGCCCGGCCGCGGTCAGGTTCTCGTTCCAGGAAGTGCCACCTGGTAGTTGTGGGCAGGGCTGTCAGCGCCGGGTACGGGGCATCGCCGGCCACCGGACACATCGAGAGACATCAGGCACATCGGGGTGGGACGACATGTACAGCTTCTACGTGTTCGAGGGTTCCTTCTGGCAGGGCGGCGGCGGTTGGGAGCACCTTGAGGTGTGCAGCGACCTCGGAGAGCTCGACGCTTCGGTCGCCTACTACGTGCGTACGGGTTCGTGGGCGGCCGGCGGCGCCTTCGTGATCAGGGTCTACCGGGGCGGGGAGCTCCTGGTGGAAAGGGAGCTGGACCCGTTCGTGACGGTGAAGGTCCCCGGGCTGACGGCGCTGCGGTCCGCAGCGGACCTGGGGGCCAGCGGCGGCGCACCGGAGCCCGGTGGGCGGTATGACGGCATGGACGACGACGCGATCTGGGATGTTCTGCCGCAGGACATCTACGAGGTCGCGGAAGAGTCGCCCGAGGCCATCGAGGTGAGCGTCGACTGGGAAGGCCTTGCTCTGCCGGCCCTGGTCTCTCCCGTGCTGCCGCCCGGGACCGGCGTCGCGATCGACGGGCGCGAGTTGCCCTACGGCCGCACCTCGACCCTGGACGGCTGCATCTGACCCGGCGGACGTCGGCCCCTCTGTTCCGGTGGACGTCGGCCCCTCCGTTCGGCGGCGTTCGTCACCGCGTCCGTAATTGCGGAGCCCGGTCCGCGGCCCGCTTCTTAAGATCAGCCGGTGCCCGCTGACATATCGCTCTTCGCCCTGACCCTGCTCTGCCTGGCCGCGCTCGCGGCGGGCTGGATCGACGCCGTGGTGGGCGGGGGGGGCTGTTGCTGCTCCCGGCCCTGCTGGTCGGCCTGCCGCACACGCCCGCCGCGTACGTCCTCGGCACCAACAAGTCCACCGCCATCGTGGGCACGACGGCCGCCGCGGTCACCTACGTGCGCAAGGCGCCGATCGATCTGCGGACCGCGCTGCGGATCGGGCTGGCGGCGATGGCCGGCTCGCTGGGCGGGGCGTTCTTCGCGGCCGGGATCAACAGCGAGGTGCTGCGCCCGCTGATCATGGCGGTGCTGCTGGCGGTGCTCGCCTTCGTCCTGTTCCGCCCGGCGTTCGGGACCGCCCCGGCGCCGTCCGGCCCGGTCTCCCGGCGGCGGGTGCTCGCCGCGGTCCTCGTCGCCGGTCTGGGCATCGGCTTCTACGACGGCCTGATCGGGCCGGGCACCGGCGCGTTCCTGGTCATCGCGCTCGCCGCGATGCTGCACATGGACCTGGTGACCTCGTCGGCCACGGCCAAGGTCGTGAACGTCTGCACCAACGTCGGCGCGCTGACGATGTTCGCCGTCCAGGGCACCGTGCTGTGGCAACTCGGCGCGCTGCTGGCGCTGTTCAACCTCGTGGGCGGCATGGTGGGTGCCCGGATGGCGCTCAAGCGCGGGGCCGGGTTCGTCCGCGGGGTGCTGGTGGTCGTGGTCGTCGCCCTGTTGTGCAAGCTGGCGTACGACCAGTGGATCGCGGTCTGAGGACGACCGGAGAGTTCGGGGGCGCCCCCGGGAGTCCGAGGGCGCCCCAGGAGAGTCCGAGGACGCTCGCGGGGAGTTCGAGGGCGCCAGGAGGGCCCGCGGACGACGCCGGGCAGGGCGGGGCGGCTCAGAACCGGCAGTGGTACAGCCGCCACGTGTCCCGGATCCCGGGCACCTTGGCCGCGGCCCGGGCGGCCAGCCGGGAGACGGGCGGCAGTTTCTCGATCCCCGGGAGTTCCAGTGCGCTGACGTCCTCGACGATCCTCAGG
The DNA here is from genome assembly GCF_026153355.1 of Streptomyces endophytica. Lineage (GTDB taxonomy): Bacteria > Actinomycetota > Actinomycetes > Streptomycetales > Streptomycetaceae > Streptomyces > Streptomyces endophytica. The sequence continues at coordinate 3,543,084 of NZ_CP110636.1, forward strand.
CGGGGGCTCAGCGCGGCGATCCCCGCGCGGTCGGTGGCCCAGTGCACCCTCGCGCCGGCCTTCCGGAGCACCCGGCTGAGCCGCTGCGTACGGATGGCGACGCTGCCGAAGACGTCGAAGGCCGCCGCACCGTGCGGCGCGTGGACGATCAGCCGCCGCAGCAGCGCGGTGGCGTCCTCCTCGGTGAGGTACATCAACAGCCCCTCGGCGACGATCATCGTCGGCCGGTCCGGGGGCACCTGGGCGACCCACGCCGGATCGGTCACCGACGACGGGACGGCCGTGTAGTCGGCCGCCGGCGCCGGGTACAGCTCCCGGCGCAGGTCGATGACCTCGGGGAAGTCGACGTCGAACCAGCGCACTCCGGGCCCCGGGGCCAGCCGGTGGACGCGGGTGTCGAGACCGCAGCCCAGATGCACCACCACCGCGTCGTCGTGCCGTTCCAGGAACTGTGCCGTCCAGCGGTCCAACTGGCGGGCGCGCAGGGCCACCGTGACGGCGTCGCCGGCGCTCAGCCGCATCGCGTCGAAGTCGGAGTCGATCCGGCGGAGGGCGTCCAGGGCCATGGTGTCGCCGAGGATCGGGTCGGGGGAGAGGCAGTCGACGGCGCGGGCGTGGAGCGTGGGGAGCAGGGTCTCCTTCTCGCCGGTCAGCCGCACCTTGATGCCCGGCCCGCCGCCGTGGGAGCTGCGCCCGGCGGGGCCGTCACTGGACCTGGGACTCGTCATGCTCCACAAGCTACATAAGGTTCAGAAAAACGTGAAGGTAATTGCGCTCATTCATCGCCCTCCCCGCGCCGCCCCCACCGTCTCCGCGCCGCGGATGTCCTCGCCCTTGAACTCCGTGACGGAGGTGAGCAGTACCGCCGAGTCCTCGATGGCCTCCAGCCCGTGCCGCTCCTGCGGGATCACCGCGATCTGACCGGCTTTCAGCTCGGTGCCGTTGCCCGGCCCGGTCAGCCGGACCCGCCCCTTGAGGACCTGCAGGCTCGCCGCCGGTGGCGCCCCGTGCTCGTCCAGTGAGGCCCCGGCGATCAGCGCGATCACGGTCTGCCGCAGCGGACCGTCATGGACGAAGAGATGGGCACTGCGCCCGTGCGCGGAGGCCCTGGCGTCGTCGAGCTGCTGGCGGGTGAGTGCGTCGAGGTCGTCCATGGTGCTGGCCTTTCGCTGCGTGCCGGCGGCTGGCTCCCTTCCATCGTTGCCGCTGTACCAGCGGATGCAACCGGGGAATTCGGCCCCCTGCGTCCGGGTGCGTGCCCCTGCGGGGGGCGGCCCGTCAGCTGAGGGATGATCATCCCGGTCCGTACGATGCGGGCAGCGTCCGTTCGTCCCTCACCGGGTGCCCACCATGTGCCCGCGCCATGTCCCCCACCATGAAGGATGCGCCACCGTGGCCGATCCCACCGACCCGACCTCCCGCACGGGCGAAGCGCCCGTGTCCACCGAGTTCCTGACCGTCATGACCACCACGGACAGCGCGGAGGCGGCCGAGCGCCTGGCCCGCGGCGCGATCGAGGGCCGGCTCGCCGCCTGTGCCCAGGTCGGCGCCCCGGTGACCTCGGTCTACCGCTGGAACGGTGCGGTGGAGACCGCGCGGGAATGGCAGGTCTTGTTCAAGACGTCGCAGGCGCGCTATCCGGAGCTGGAGCGCTACCTCCTGCAGGCGCACGACTACGACACCCCGAGATCATCGCCACCCCGATCACCCGCGGCGGGGCCGGCTATCTGTCCTGGGTCGCAGAGGAGACGAGCTGACGTGGCGCGACACGCGAAGCGGCGGACCCCGGGCCCGCTGCGCACCCCCCTGCTGACCCGCGGCGGCAAGGCCGTGACGACGGCCCTCGGCGTGGCGTTCTGCCTGGCCGCGACGCCGACCGTACAGGCGGCCGAGGGCGCCCGGGGCGCCGCCGCCACCGACGACCGGCCGACGGCCCCGGACGCGCCCTGGACCAGCCGGGACGCCGCCGCCTACTGGACGCCCGAGCGGATGGCCGCCGCCGCACCGGCCGCGGGCGACTCCGCGACCGGATCGGTATCCGCGTCCACGGCCAGGACCTCCGCCGCCGTGGCTCAACTCCCCGCCACCGCCCGGCACTTCGACGGCATCCCGACCGTCGGCGTGCTGTTCTCGGTGGACGGCGATGCCCGGGCCCACCACTGCACCGCCAGCGTGGTGCACAGCCCGCACCGCAACCTGATCCTCACCGCGGGGCACTGCAACCCGGGCGACCGTGCCGCGTTCGTCCCGCAGTATCGTTCCGGCGCCCAGACCCAGCCGCACGGGGTGTGGGCGATCGACCAGTCCTTCGCCTATCCGGACCGCGGCACCACCGGCGACAAGTCCGACCTCGACTTCGCCTTCGCCACCGTCGAGCCCGACGCGGACGGCCGCGCCCTGGAGGACGTCACCGGCGGCAACGTCCTCGCCCCGACGCCCGGTTACAGCAACGACGTCACCGTCATCGGCTACCCCAACGTCCGCAACGACCCGGAGGACCGGGCGGTGCGCTGCGCCACCCACACCTCCCGGCTGAGCGGCACCAGCCAACTCCGCATGGAGTGCGGCGGTTTCTTCGGCGGCACCTCGGGCAGCCCCTGGCTCGCCGGCTTCGACGAGCGGACCGGGACCGGCCGGATCATCGGGCTGATCGGCGGCCTCAACGGCGGCGGCCCCAAGGGCCCGAACAGCGACCGCACCTCCTACAGCCCCTTCTTCGGGGCGAAGATCCTCAGCCTGTACGCCCGCGCGTCCAAGGCCTGAGGCCGGGGCAGGGGCCGGAGGCGGAGGCGCGCGCGGCCCGGCGCAGCGCCTCCGCCACGCCTCGGCGCAAGGCCGCCGGCCTCACCGCAGCGCCCCCGCCGGCCGTGGCGCAGAGCTCCCCCCGGCCTCACCGCAGCGCCTCGGTCACGCCCTTCTCGCGCGGGCCGAGGAACTGCGGATCGGGCCGCAGCAGGGCGTCGGCCGCCGCCTTCCCGGCCGCGAAGATCTCCCGCACACCGCCGTACGCCCAGGTCACATCGCGCGTGGCGGCGACCCCGACCCCGTACGAGTCGATCCCGGCCGCCGTGCACAGCGCCAGCGCGCGCCGGATGTGGAAGCCCTGGCTGACCAGCACCGCCCGGTGCACGCCGAAGATCCGGCGGGCCCGGCTGCAGGAGTCCCAGGTGTCGAAGCCCGCGTAGTCGTTGACGATCTTCCGGGCCGGGACGCCGTGGTGCAGCAGATAACCGCGCATGGCGTCCGGTTCGTCGTAGTCGTGGCGGCTGTTGTCACCGGTGACCAGGACGGCCCGGACGGTGCCCCGTCGGTAGAGCGCGGCGGCCGCGTCCAGCCGGTGGGCGAGGTACGGGGACGGTTTGCCGTCCCACAGGCCCGCGCCGAAGACGATGGCGACCGGTGCGGCGGGGGCGTCGGCGACGGTCCGGACCCGGGGGCCCGCGGTGGCGTTCAGCCAGGTCGCCGGGGCCAGCGCGAGCACCGTCGCGGCCACCACGGCCTGATAGGCGCGGCGTTGCCCGCGCCGGGTCCGCGGCAGCCGCATACGGGACACCCCGCCCCGTATGCGCCGCATCAGCCCTGCCACCGGCTCTCGCATGCCCGCCCCCGTCCCCGTTCCTGTCCGCAAGCGATCGCTTCTGCCCGCGACCGATTGCGTGCGATCGCGCCTGATCGCGACAGTGTTTGCAGGGACCGACGCCCACCGGCCGATGATGGTTGCAGGACCACCTGGCATCGTGGCCGAGGACGCACCGCCGACGACGTGCCCCCGAGCCGCACCGGAGCCCCGCGCCGCACCGCCGAAGCCGAACGGCCCCGCCGCCGATGCCGAACGGCCCTGGAGAGGACCCCACCACCGGGAGGACCGCGCCCCATGTCCACCGAGCCCGAGCGCCTGCCCTTCTTCGTCTACGGAACGCTGCTCCCCGGCCAGGCCAACCACGCCTGGGCGCTCCGCGGCCGGACCGCCCACGAGGAACCGGCCCGGATCACCGGCGCGCTGCTCTACGACGGCCCCGGCTACCCGTACGCGATACCCGGGCCGCCGGACGCGGTGGTGCACGGCGCGCTGGTCCACCCCCGGGCCGCCGACTACGACGAGGTGCGGGCGGTGCTGGACCGGCTGGAGGACTACGCCCCCGGCGACCCGCGGAACCTCTACGAGCGGGTGGTCACCGACGCGGTCCGCCCGGACGGCCGGACCGTACCGGCCTGGGTCTACCTGGCCGCCGCACCGCTCGCCGCCCGCCTGCGCGCGACCGGGACGCCCCTGGCGGGCGGCGACTGGCTGGCCGCCCCCGTGGAGCGCGTCCCTCACCCGGTCGGCTCCGGGGCGCCCCACCACCCCGTGGGCTCCGCGGCTCCCGCGGCTAACCTGGAAGATCCCTCCCGTAGTACGGAGGGCCCTTCACCTACCGCAGAACAGGTCTGACCAGCGTGGCTTCCTCCCCGAACCCCTCCACCGACCGGCCGGCCGCCGGGCCGCTGCCCAAGGCGGAACTGCACCTGCACATCGAGGGCACGCTGGAGCCCGGCCTGGCCTTCGCGCTCGCCCGGCGCAACGGCGTCCAGCTGCCCTACGCCACCGAGGACGAGCTGCGCCGCGCCTACTCCTTCGCGGACCTGCAGTCCTTCCTGGACCTGTACTACGCGCTGATGGCCGTGCTGCGCACCGAGGACGACTTCGCGGACCTCGCGCACGCCTACCTGGCCCGTGCCAAGGAGCAGGGCGTACGGCACGCCGAGATCTTCTTCGACCCGCAGGCGCACACCGCGCGCGGCGTCGCGATCGGCACGGTGATCGACGGCCTGGCCCGGGCGCTGGACGCCGCCGAGGAGACGTACGGCATCAGTACCCGGCTGATCATGTGCTTCCTGCGGGACGAGAGCGCCGAATCGGCCCTGGCCACCTTCGAGGCGGCCCGGCCGTACCTGCACCGGATCACCGCCGTCGGGCTGGACTCGGCCGAGGTCGGGCATCCGCCGGTGAAGTTCCGGGAGGTCTTCGCGCGGGCGAAGGAGGCCGGGCTCAAGTGCGTGGCGCACGCGGGCGAGGAGGGCCCGCCGGCGTACGTCTGGGAGGCCCTGGACGTCCTCGGCGTCGACCGGATCGACCACGGGGTGCGCTCCATGGAGGACGAGCGCCTGGTCGCCCGCCTGGTGGCGGACCAGGTGCCGCTCACGGTCTGCCCGCTGTCGAACCTCCGCCTGCGGGTGGTCGACGACCTCGCGGACCACCCGCTGCCCGCGATGCTGGACGCCGGGCTGCTGGTGACCGTCAACTCCGACGACCCGGCGTACTTCGGCGGCTACGCGGACGACAACTTCACCGCCGTCCGCGACGCCCTCGGCCTCGACGGCGCGACGCTGCGCAGGCTCGCCCGCAACTCCTTCCGCGCGTCCTTCCTGGACGAGCCGACCCGCGAGCGCTACCTGAAGGAGATCGACGCCCACGAGGCGGGCGCCGGCGAAGAGGGCAAGAAGACGGGCCCGGAATCCGGTGCGCCCCGAGGGGCCACCGGGCAGGACGGCGCACACGGGGCGTAGCACCGGCGGAAAGCCGTACGGAACACGGAGTTCCCCGCGGGGAAACCGCGGCGCAACGCCCGGCTGCCACGCTCGGATCATGACGGTGCCGATACCGCAGCCCTCCGCCTCCGCCTCCCCCGCGCCGCTCGGCGCGGGGGACCTCGCCGCCGAGATCACCGCCGAGCTCAGCAGCCGGCTCCGCACGGTCCGGCTGCACGGCTTCCGCCCACCGCGACCCGCCGCCCCCACCCTCGTCGCCGTCGCGCACGGCAGCCGGGACCCGCGCGCCCTGCCGGCCATCCGTGCGCTCCTCGACCGCGTCCGCGCACTCCGCCCCGGCCTCCCCGTACGGCTCGGGCACATCGAGCTCAACCAGCCGCTGCTGGCCGACACCCTCGCGGACCTCCGCGGCGACGCCGTCCTCGTCCCGCTGCTGTTCGGCCACGGCTACCACGTCACCCATGACCTGCCCGCCGCCCTCGCGGCCGCACCCCACCTGACCGGCCGGATCGCCGCCCCGCTCGGCCCGCACCCGCTCCTCGCCGAGGCGCTGCACGGCCGGCTGCTGGAGGCCGGCGCCGCCGCCGGCCACGGGAGCACCGCCGTGGTCCTGGCCGCCGCCGGCTCCCGGGCCGCCCGCTCCGCCCGGGACACCGAGCGCACCGCCCGCCTCCTCTCCGCCCGACTCGGCGGCCTCCCGGTCGTCCCCGCCTACGCCCACCCGTCTCCCGCCACCACCCCGGAACGAGACGCTTCGCGTCACCCCTCTCCGACGGCCGCCGCCCCGACCGTCGCCGAAGCCGTCCGGACGCTGACCGCCGACGGCCACGAGCGGATCGCGCTGGCCGGCTGCTTCACCGCCCCCGGCCGCTTCGCCACCCAGTGCGCGGCCGCCGCCCCCGGCGTCGCCGCCGCGCCCCTGGGGGACCACCCCGCGCTGGCCCGCCTCGTACTGCACCGCTACGACCAGGCGCTCCTCACGTGCACCGGATCCGGCCCCGAGAGCATCAGGGCGGCTACCGTCGCTGTATGACGGGCACACGACCGACCATCACCGGCTACACCGCGGCCGATACCGAACGCTGGGTCCCCGAGCCCGACAAACGCCCGGGACGCACCGCCTTCCAGCGCGACCGGGCCCGGGTGCTGCACTCTGCGGCGCTGCGCCGGCTGGCCGGCAAGACCCAGGTCGTCACCCCCGGCACGCTCACCCACGCCTGGGACGCCAGCCCGCGCACCCGGCTGACCCACTCCCTGGAGTGCGCCCAGGTCGGCCGGGAACTGGGCGCCGCCCTCGGCTGCGACCCCGACCTGGTCGAGACCGCCTGTCTGGCGCACGACCTCGGCCACCCGCCCTTCGGGCACAACGGCGAACAGGCCCTCAACGAAGTCGCCGCGCCCTGCGGCGGCTTCGAGGGCAACGCCCAGTCGCTGCGGCTGCTGGCCCGTCTGGAGCCCAAGCGGTTCGTGCCCGCACCGGACGGCTCGGCGCTCAGCGTCGGCCTCAACCTCACCCGCGCCGCGCTCGACGCCGCCACCAAGTACCCCTGGCCGCGCGGCGCGCACCCGGCCGACCCGGACTCCCCGAAGTTCGGGGTCTACGAGGACGACCGGCCGGTCTTCGCCTGGTTCCGGCAGGACGCGCCCGACGCGGCACGCAGCTTCGAGGCGCAGGTCATGGACTGGTCCGACGACGTGGCCTATTCGGTGCACGACGTCGAGGACGGGCTGCACGCCGGGCACCTCGACCCCAACCTCCTGCTCGCCGACGCCGAGCGCGCCGAGATCTTCGCGGTCGCCGCCGAGCGCTACGCCCCCGGCGCCGGACCCGAGGAACTGGCCGCGGCGCTGGACCGCCTGCTGGAGCAGGAGTGGTGGCCGCACGGCTACGACGGCAGCGCGCTCGCCCAGGCCCGCCTCAAGGACGCCACCAGCCAGCTGATCGGCCGCTTCTGCCTCGCCGCGGAGGGCGCGACGCGCGCCCGGTGGGGGAGCGGCCGGCTCACCCGGTACGCCGCGGAGCTGGTGGTTCCGGCCGAAACCCGGCTGGAATGCGCCGTTTTGAAAGCGGTCGCCGACCGGTACGTGATGCAGCGCCCGGACCAGGAGGCACTGCGCGCGGACCAGCGCGTGGTCATCGCCGAACTGGCCGAGGCACTGCTCACCCGGGCCCCCGACGGCCTTGATCCGCAGTTCCGTTCGCTGTTCGAGGCGGCCCCCGACGACACCGCGCGGATGCGGGCCGTCATCGACCAGATCGCGGCCTTGACGGACACGACGGCCCGCTCCCTGCACGCCCGTCTCACCCGACGGCCCGGTAACGCGCGGGGCAACCCAGGGTGACCCTTGGGGGGAAGCCCCTCTTCCCCCCTCACGCTCCGTGCGGGACGCTCGAACCCCACCGTTTTCGAACGGCCGGCACGGAGAACCCCGCCGACACCGCACACATCTACAGGGGAAAGCACACCGGGACAGCGCATCGGGACGGCACACCCGGTCAGCACACGGGGGAAGGCACACCGGAAAAACCACACCGGGGGCACATCGGGGGCGTTTACGGACGCGGACGCGGACGTACGGCACCGCAACGAGGAGGAAGCAAGTGGTCGACGCACACCAGACGTTCGTCATCGTCGGGGTGGCCTGGCCGGGGCGAAGGCCGCGGAGACGCTCCGCTCCGAGGGCTTCACCGGCCGGGTGATCCTCATCTGTGACGAGCGCGACCACCCGTACGAGCGCCCGCCGCTCTCCAAGGGGTACCTGCTCGGCAAGGAGGAGCGCGACAGCGTCTTCATCCACGAACCCGCCTGGTACGCCCAGGCACACATCGAGCTCCACCTGGGCCAGCCCGCCGTCCACCTGGACCCGGCCGGCCGGACCGTCCGCCTGGGGGACGGCACCCTGATCGCCTACGACAAGCTGCTGCTGGCCACCGGCGCCGAACCGCGCCGCCTGGACATCCCCGGCACCGGCCTGGCCGGCGTGCACCACCTGCGCCGCCTCGCCCACGCCGAACGGCTCCGCGGCGTCCTGGCGTCCCTCGGTCGGGACAACGGACAGCTGGTCATCGCGGGCGCCGGCTGGATCGGCCTGGAGGTCGCCGCCGCGGCCCGCTCCTACGGCGCCGAGGTCACCGTCGTCGAACCCGCGCCCACCGCCCTGCACGGCATCCTCGGCCCCGAACTCGGCGCGCTCTTCACCGACCTGCACCGCGAACACGGCGTCCGCTTCCACTTCGGTGCCCGCCTCACCGAAATCGTCGGCCAGGACGGCATGGTCCTCGCCGTCCGCACCGACGACGGCGAGGAACACCCCGCCCACGACGTGCTCGCCGCGATCGGCGCCGCCCCGCGCACCGCCCTCGCCGAACAGGCCGGCCTCGACCTCGCCGAGCCCGGCACCGGCGGCGGCATCGCCGTCGACGCGGCGCTGCGCACCTCCGACCCGTACGTTTACGCCGCCGGTGACGTCGCCGCCGCCGACCACCCCCTCCTCGACACCCGCATCCGGGTCGAGCACTGGGCCAACGCCCTCAACGGCGGCCCGGCCGCCGCCCGCGCCATGCTCGGCCAGGACATCAGCTACGACCGCGTCCCGTACTTCTTCTCCGACCAGTACGACGTCGGAATGGAGTACTCCGGCTACGCCCCGCCCGGCTCGTACGCCCAGGTCGTCTGCCGCGGCGACGTCGCCAAGCGGGAGTTCGTCGCCTTCTGGCTCGCCGCCGACGGCCGGCTGCTGGCGGGCATGAACGTCAATGTCTGGGACGTCGCCGACACCATCCAGCAACTCATCCGCAGCGGCGCCCCGTTGGAGCCCGCCGCGCTGGCCGATCCGGATGTTCCGCTCGCCTCGCTGCTCCCGTAGCGTGCGCGTATGACGCAGAGCCCCAGCGGCCCCAGCGGCCACTCCCGCCCCGCCGGCCCCGGCGCCCCGGACACCGTCACCCTCGACGACGTCCGGGACGCCGCCCGGCGGCTGGCGGGCGTGGCCCACCGCACGCCCGTCCTGCGCTCCCGCACCCTCGACGCGCTGGCCGGCACCGAGGCCCACCTCAAGTGCGAGAACTTCCAGCGCATCGGCGCCTTCAAGTTCCGCGGCGCCTACAACGCCCTCTCCCGGCTCGCCCCCGAACAGCTCGCCCGGGAGTGGTCGCCTACTCCTCCGGCAACCACGCCCAGGCCGTCGCCCTCGCCGCCCGCGAACTGGGCAGCCACGCCGTCATCGTGATGCCCGAGGACTCCCCGCGCTCCAAGACGGACGCCACCGCCGGCTACGGCGCCGAGATCGTCCGCTACGACCGCTACACCGGCGACCGCGCCGCCCTCGCCCAGCAGCTCGCCGAGGACCGCGGACTGGCCCTGATCCCGCCGTACGAGCACCCGCACATCATCGCCGGCCAGGGCACCGCCGCCCTGGAACTGCTGGAGGAGACCGGTCCGCTCGACGCGCTCCTGGTGCCCGTCGGAGGCGGCGGCCTGATGGCCGGCTCGGCCACCGCCGCCACCGCCCTCGCCCCCGGCATCCGCATGATCGGCGTCGAGCCGGAGGCCGGCGACGACACCCGGCGCTCACTGGCCGCCGGCCACCCCGTCACCGTCCCCGTCCCGCGCACCATCGCCGACGGCCAGGCCGTCGACACCCCCGGCGCCCTGACCTTCGCGATCAACCGGCGCCTCATCGACTCGGTGGTCCTGGTCAGCGACGACGAGATCCGCGCGGCCATGGCGTTCGCCTTCGAACGGCTCAAGATCGTCACCGAGCCCAGCGGCGCCAGTGCCCTGGCCGTCCTCCTCACCGGCCGGGCCGGCCCGCTCCCGCCCCGCACCGGCGTGATCATCTCCGGCGGCAACATCGGCCTCGACCGGTTCCTGGCGGTGATGGCGGGCGCCGGCGGATGAGGGCCTTCCGCACGGACCCGGCCGGGCCCGACCCGACCTGGCCGGCCCGACCCGGCCGGGATGACCTGGGCCGATGCCCGCCGCCCCGCGCCCTGGCCGCCCGGCCCCGACGCGCACCCGGCCAGGACTGTCCGACCCCGGCCGTAGAATTCACGCGTGGCAGGCAGGATCAACGATGACGATGTGAAGGCGGTACGGGACGCGGTCCCGATCGACGCCGTCGTGTCCGAGTACCTCCAGCTCCGCAACGCCGGCGGCGGCAACCTGAAGGGCCTCTGCCCCTTCCACGACGAGAAGTCCCCGTCCTTCCACGTCAGCCCCGCCAAGGGCCTCTACCACTGCTTCGGCTGCCAGGAGGGCGGCGACACCGTCGACTTCATCATGAAGATCGACCACCTCTCCTTCGCCGAGACCATCGAGCGCCTCGCCTCCCAGGCCGGCATCACCCTGCGCTACGAAGAGGGCGGCTACACCCCAGGCCGCCAGCAGGGCGAGCGCACCCGCCTGGTGGAGGCCCACAAGGCCGCCGCCCAGTTCTACGTCGAGCAGCTCGACAGCCCGGAGGCCGAGATCGGCCGCCGGTTCCTCGCCGAGCGCGGCTTCGACCAGTCCGCCGCCCAGCACTTCGGCGTCGGCTACAGCCCGGCCGGCTGGGACCACCTCACCCGCTTCCTGCGCGGCCGCGGCTTCAGCGACAAGGAGCTGATCGTCTCCGGCCTCTCCCAGGACAGCCGCAGCGGCAAGCCCATCGACCGCTTCCGCGGCCGCCTGATGTGGCCGATCCGCGACATCGCCGGCGAGGTCGTCGGCTTCGGCGCCCGCAAGCTCCGCGACGACGACAACGGCCCCAAGTACCTCAACACCCCCGAGACCCCCCTCTACCGCAAGTCCCAGGTCCTCTACGGCATCGACCTCGCCAAGAAGGAGATCGCCAAGGGCAACCGCGCCGTGGTCGTCGAGGGCTACACCGACGTCATGGCCTGCCACCTGGCCGGCGTCACCACCGCCATCGCCACCTGCGGCACGTCCTTCGGCGAGGGCCACATCAAGATCCTCCGCCGGCTGCTGATGGACAACTCCGGCTCCGAGGTCGTCTTCACCTTCGACGGCGACGCCGCGGGCCAGAAGGCCGCCCTGCGCGCCTTCGAGGACGACCAGAAGTTCGCCGCGCAGACCTCCATCGCCATCACCCCCGGCGGCATGGACCCCTGCGACCTGCGGCTCAACAAGGGCGACGACGCCGTCGCCGACCTCGTCGAGTCCCGTACGCCGCTCTTCGAGTTCGCGCTGCGGCACGTCGTCTCCCGGCACAACCTCGACACCGCCGTCGGCCGGGCCGCCGCGCTCGACGAGGCCGCGCCCATCGTCGCCCACATCAAGAACAACTCCATCCAGCACGAGAGCGCCGTCCAGCTCGCCGGCATGCTCGGCATCCTGGACACCCAGTTCGTGGTCAAGCGGGTCGCCCAGCTCGCCCGCTGGGCCCGCGAACGCGGCCGCGACGGCACCGGCCCCGACCAGGGCCGCCGGCCCCGCCCCGGCGCGGCCCCCTCCGCCCCCGAACAGTCCGGCCCGGCCGTCCCCCGCGGCCCCGCGCTCAACCTCCGCAGCCCCGCCCACCGCGTCGAGCGGGAGCTCCTCAAGCTGGCCCTGCAGCGCCCCGACCTGGTCTCCCCGGCCTTCGACGCCTACGGCGCCGACGAGTTCACCGCGCCGCCCTACGCCGTGGTCCGCCAGTGCATCGAGGAGGCCGGCGGCGCCACGGCCGGCGCCGCCGACAACGGCTACGTCGCCCGGGTGCGCGAGGCCGCCCCGGACGACACCGTCCGCGCGATGGTCACCGAGCTCACCGTCGAGCCCCTGCACACCCGCCGCGACCCCGACGAGGCCTACGCCGGCGTCCAGTTGGTCGCGGTCCGCCTCGCCGCCGTCAACCAACGCGTCACCGAAATCCGCGGCACCCTCCAGCGCCTCGGCCCCCGCGCCGACCCCGACCACCTGGCCGCAGTCCAGAACGAACTCTGGGTCCTCCAGCAATACGGCCAATCCCTCCGCGAACGCGGCTACGCGGCGCTGTAGGACATGGCCAGAAGGCCGCCGCGGCCAGACGGCTGAGGCGGCCAGGCGGCTGACGCGCCTACCTGCTGCGAGGCTCCGCGCCCCTGGGCGACTACGCGGCTCCGCGCGGGCGAGGCGCCGCCCCTGCGCCCGCGGCTCCGTGCCGGCGGGGCTCCGCCCCTGCGCGACTACGCGGCTCCGCTCCGGCGAGGCTCCGTGCCGGCGAGGCTCTGCGCCGTGCGACCGCGGCTCCTCAACTCCGCGTGGCCGTGCCGGAATACCCCACCACCCCGCCACGTTGTGGCCCCGCAGGGGGCCCTCGCGACCCCTACGGGAGGCGTTCGACCGCCCCTAGGGCCCCGCCCCCACCCCGCCCTCCACCGCCCCCGCCACCCCGCCCCCGACGCCCCCCAGCCACCCCGTAACACCCCGCGGTAGCCGTCCGGTCACGGACCGGACTCAAAAAGTGGTCGCACGCCCCTCGTGGCGGGAGTGTGTCGTACTCCACACTGAGGAGCGGTGCCTGAGTCCTCGGAGCGCGGCGGGTCCGGTCGTACGCCACCGGAAACCCCCGCGGAACCGCTCTTGACGTACGGGACGGACGGCGGCTCGGCCGCAACCGTACCCGGCCTTTCTGCCGCCACAGCAGCGATCACCCTGGAGGTCGCCCCCGTGCAGACCCAGACCCTCGCCGACGCGCCGGCCGCCGCCCCGCAGCTCCCGCCGCCCGTCGCGCCACCAGCCGCGGAGCCGGTCGCCGGGCCGCTGCTCGATCCGTCCGACGAGCCCCTCACGGTCCCGCAGCAGGCCGAACCCCCGGCCGCCGAAATGCTCCTGACCCTCGCCCCGGACGTCCTCGGCCCCGGCACCGCCCCCGACCCGGAGCACGGACCGGCCCTCCCCGCCGGCCCGGCAGCAGACGTAGACGCAGAAGCAGACGCAGAAACAGACGCAGAGGCGGAAACGGAAGCCGACCCGGAAGCGCAAGCGGAAGCCGCACCGGAACCCGGGCCGGCGCCAGAGCCAGGGCGAGAGCCCGCATCCGAGCCCGGCCCCGCGCCCCGTGCCGACACCAGCAGCGGCCCCTCCTCCGACCTCTTCCGCCAGTACCTCCGCGAGATCGGCCGGATCCCGCTGCTCACCGCCGCCGAGGAGGTCGAACTCGCCCGCCGCGTCGAGGCCGGTCTGTTCGCCGAGGAGAAGCTCACCAACACCCCCGACCTGTCCTCCCAACTCGCCTACGACCTCGACCAGTTGGTGGTCCTCGGCCGGATGGCCAAGCGCCGGCTCATCGAGGCCAACCTCCGCCTGGTGGTCTCCGTCGCCAAGCGCTACGTCGGCCGCGGCCTGACCATGCTCGACCTCGTCCAGGAGGGCAACCTCGGGCTGATCCGCGCCGTCGAGAAGTTCGACTACGCCCGCGGCTACAAGTTCTCCACCTACGCCACCTGGTGGATCCGCCAGGCGATGTCCCGCGCCCTGGCCGACCAGGCCAGAACCATCCGCGTCCCGGTCCACGTCGTCGAGCTGATCAACCGCGTGGTGCGGGTCCAGCGCCGGATGCTCCAGGAACGCGGCTACGAACCGACGCCCGAGGAGGTCGCCGCCCACCTCGACCTGACCGGGGAACGGGTCAGCGAGGTGCTCCGGCTGGCCCAGGAACCGGTCTCGCTGCACGCCCCGGTCGGCGAGGAGGAGGACGTCGCGCTCGGCGACCTCATCGAGGACGGCGACGCCGCCTCACCCGTCGAATCCGCCGCGTTCCTGCTGCTCCGCGAGCACCTCGACGCGGTGCTGTCCACGCTCGGCGAACGCGAACGCAAGGTCGTCCAGCTCCGCTACGGCCTGGCCGACGGCCGCCCCCGCACGCTGGAGGAGATCGGCCGGATCTTCGGCGTGACCCGCGAACGGATACGGCAGATCGAGTCCAAGACCCTCAACAAACTCCGCGACCACGCCTTCGCCGACCAGCTCCGCGGCTACCTGGACTGAGCCGCACCCGACGGAGCCACCCCGACCGTGCACGGCCCGGACCGGCACCACCACGGTGCGCCCGCGGCCGGCGCGCCGACAGGGCCCGCGCCGATACGGGCTGCGCACCGCACACGCCTCCCGTTCACGCCGCCCGTTCACGCCTCCCGCTCACACCTCGCGCTGGAACGCCCCCGGATGGGTCTCGTCCCGCACCGCCGCGTACTGCTGACGCACGGCCTGGCCGACCGGCAGTTCGTCGCCCGGTTCGAAGACCTGGCTCGCGGCGGCCGGCCACTGCGGCGGATCGACCCAGGCGGACCCGCCGCCCGGTGCGGCCGGTGCCCCGGCGGCCGGCGTGAGCGTGCCGTGCGCCACCCCCCACGCCCAGGCCGCCTGCCGCGCCGCGCCCAGCGCCGCGTACTCGGCCGGCTGCGGCACCACGACCTGCACCCCGAACAGCGCCGGCGCGATGGTCTGCACCGCCGCCAGCTCCGCCGCCGCACCCAGCAGGAACACCCGGCGCACCGCCACGCCCCGCCCGCGCAGCACGTCCAGCGCGTCGGCGAGCCCGCAGAGCATGCCCTCGACGGCGGCCCGCGCCAGATGCTCCGGCTTCATCGACTCACGCCGTATCCCGTGCAACGACCCGGCGGTGTGCGGCAGATGAGGCGTCCGCTCGCCCTCCAGATAGGGCAGCAGCACCATGCCGTACGCACCGGGCGACGACTTCAGCGCCAGGTCGGACAGGCCCTGGAGGTCCGTCCCCAGCATCTCCGCGGCGCCCCGCAGCACCCGTACCGCGTTGCTGGTGTGCACCACCGGCAGATGCCGTCCGGTGGCGTCGGCGAACGAGGTGATCGTGCCGCTCGGGTCGACCAGCGCCTCGTGGTGGATGCCGAACACCGACCCCGAGGCGCCCAGCGACATCACGGCGTCGCCCTCGCCGACGCCCAGCCCGAACGCGGCCGCCATGGTCTCGCCCGTACCGGCCGAGATCAGCAGCCCCTCCGGGGTGAACCCGGCGGTCCCGGACGGACCCAGCACCTCCGGCAGCCGCACCTGATGGCCCAGCGACAGCTCGACCAGATCCGGCCGGTACGAGGCGGTCTCCGCCGACCAGTACCCGGTGCCCGAGGCCGCGCCCCGGTCCGTGGTCCGCCGCGCCGGCCGCCCCAGCAGCTGCCACACCAGCCAGTCGTGCGGCTGCATGACCTCCGCCACCCGGGCCGCGTGCTCCGGCTCGCTACGCGCCAGCCAGCGCAGCTTGGTCACCGGGTGCGCGGCCTGCGGCACCGCCCCGACGGCCTGCGCCCAGGCGGTACGGCCGCCCAGCGAGTCCAGCAGGTCGGCCGCCGCGCTCTGGGCCCGCTTGTCGTTGCCGACCAGCGCCGGCCGGACGAGGTTGCCCTCGGCGTCCAGCGGCAGCATCCCGTGCTGCTGCGCCGCGACCCCGATGGCCTGTACGCCCTCCAGCAGCCCGTTCCCCGCCGCCTCCCCGAGTGACATCAGCCACGCCTGCGGGTCGACGTCCGGTCCCTTCTCGACCGGGTGCGGGGCATACCCCTGCCTGATGACGGCGCCCGTGTCCGCGTCGCAGACGACGATCCGTGTGCTCTCGGACGAACTGTCCAATCCGGCGACTATCCCCATGGCCCCAGATGATGCCCCATGGGACGCATAGGGAAAGAGTCAGGGTTTGCCCCCGGCGACCGCCGCCCGCCGTCCACCTCGGATGCCGCCGGGCCCGGCCCCCTTCAGGTGTTACTGGTTCCCCACTCGTCCTCGTCCGCGGAACGCTGCTCCCGCAGGGAACGCACCCGGTCGCTCACGGACGCCGGAAGCCGGTCCTCGACCTTGGCCGAGACCTTCCCGAACGCCTTGGCCGCCGCGTCCCGCCCGGTCAGCGCCACCGACTCGGCGCTGTTACGGACGGCCGGGTTCTGCGTGACCCGCTGGGCGGCCTTGCGGAGCTGCTCGTACCGTTCCCGGCCGGCCCGTGCGCCGAGCACGTACCCCGTGGCCAGTCCCGCGATGAAAGTGAGCCGGTAGCGCATCGCTCCACCTTTCCCTGTGTTCGGTCCCGTCCGGTGCCGGTACGCACCGGGATGCCGGGCTGTGCCGCGCGCCTACCCTCCGGGGCCGGAGATCACCCGAGGTGACCTGAGGCGATACCGATTGGCGGAGCACCCCCCTGCTTGCGCTAATGTATGTGTCGCAGCGAGCGCCCGCCGTCCGGAGGCCCGGACAGCGACGCATTCGAGGCACACGGAGCAATCCCCTGTAGCTCAATTGGCAGAGCAGCCGGCTGTTAACCGGCAGGTTACTGGTTCGAGTCCAGTCGGGGGAGCTCAATCCCCTGTAGCTCAATTGGCAGAGCATTCGGCTGTTAACCGGAGGGTTACTGGTTCGAGTCCAGTCGGGGGAGCAGATCGAGGAAGGGTCCCGGAAGGGGCCCTTTTTCGTGTGCCGTGGAACCGAAACCCCGGTGATCGAAGTCCTCTTGGGCATGCGTGGTCGCGGAACGGCGGCCCTCACGGGCAGCAGATCGTATGAGCGGCTATGCTGCGGCAGACGGCGCGCACAAATGTGCGCGACGCGCCGTGAGGGGGCGGTAGCTCAGCCGGTTAGAGCAGCGGACTCATAATCCGTCGGCCGTGGGTTCGAGTCCCACCCGCCCCACCGCAGCATCCAGGGCGAGACCCTCTTCGCCCGGAGAACGGGTCCACCGCCACGGCGTGGTGGTCCCGTTCGCTCGCCCGGACCAAGATCCAGAGGCCCTACGGGGGCCTGAGGTCCCGTCCGGGGCACGAGGGGCCGGTGCGGCTTCCTGAGCAGGTGCTCGATCGTCCTCACCGGCCGCGGAAGAGAAGTGATCTGCCGCGAGCGTCGGCTCACCCGGAGGGCGACCCACCGAACACCGCCCGGGTGTCTCGCGTCCGGCCCCGCACCGTGGCCGGAGCTGTGGGGAGAGGGCATGTTTGACCTCACTGGGAGCCGTGCTTACGCTCGAAAGTGACATCTGCTTGAGGTTGCAACGATGTCCGCGCAGCAGGTTTCGAATCCTGCTATGTCGCCTCCCTACGGTGCGTCAGGGCCTCGCGCGTTCCCGGCGCACGGTGGTGAGGCCAGGGGAACTCACATCGACATGCCGATGCATCGGCAACGCACCAACCCCGAGAGGGACGATCATGCGCGCGAAGATCAGGTCCCACCGCATAGTCGCGGCACTGTGCGCAGTGCCCTTCCTCGTGCTCGCCGGAGCCGGCGCCGCCAGCGCGGCTCCCGCCGCCGCACCGGCGGCCGCACCCACCCACGCCTCCGCCCACGGATGGGGCTGTGACGACAACTGGCGCTGGGGTGGGGACTGCTACGACCACTTCGGCTACGACCACTTCGGCTACGGCCACGGAATCAGCGTCATCATCATCGGCTGACCATCCGAGCCGCTGGACGCCCGAAGACCTCCTACCCCAGGGGGCCGGCCCGCACGGGTCGGCCCCCTGTCGTCGTGCCGGGCCGCCGGACGTTGGCGACGCGTCCGGGCAGCGCCGATCGGCCACACGGGTCAGACGGCCGGTGCTGGGCTCCGGCCGGGGGCCGCGCGGGCGTCAGATGACCGGGGGGCGGCCGAGGCGGGTCATGCGCCAGACCGTGCGCCAGCGCATCGGGTGGCGTGGGCCGCAGGGGGTGCGGACGCCTTCGGCGAAGCCGGCGGCCCAGGCCCGTAGACCGGCGGCCGAGCGGCTGCGGACGGCCGTCAGTGCGGCCCATACGCCGAGGTAGACCGGCACCAGCAGGGCCGGGAGGTGCCGCTTGGCGAGCCAGACGCGGTTGCGGGCGACCATGCGGTGGTACACCGCGTGCCGGGTGGGTGAGGTGTACGGGTGCTGGAGCACGAGCTCCGGGGCGTAGCGGATGTGCCAGCCGTCGTCCAGGGCCCGCCAGGCGAGGTCGGTCTCCTCGTGTGCGTAGAAGAAGTCGTCCGGCCAGCCGCCGATGCGGTCCAGCATGGGCAGCGAGAGGGAGTGCCCGCCGCCGAGGAAGGTGGTGACCAGGCCGCCGCGCGCGGGGTCGCCGACCCGTAGGCGGGGGACGTGCCGGCGCTGGGTACGGCCCCGCTCGTCGGCGATGCGGAAGCTGACGATGCCCAACTGCGGGTCGGCGGAGTGCAGTTCGGCGAGCCGGCGGAAGACGTCGGGGCTGATCAGCAGGCCGTCGTCGTCGAGGTCGACCACCAGGTCGACGTCCCCGAGCTTGCGCAGTTCGTCCAGGGCCACGTTTCTGCCGCCGGCGACGCCGAGGTTCTCGCTCAGCTCGATCCCCACGGCGCCGTGCGGCAGGGGTGGCAGCGGCGAGCCGTTCCCGACCACCACGACGTGGGCCGGCGCGAGGTCCTGCTTGGCGACCGAATCCAGCAGGGCCCGGAGTTCGGCGGGGCGGTTTCCCATGGTGAGGATGGCGACGCCTACGCGCAGAGGGGGCACGGGCGGAGACTCCGTTCTCGGCGGTCCCCCGGAGTGTCCGGAGCGTGCGGTCCCGGTGATCCGCGGTGGTTCCGACGGGTCGTTCCGGGGGTTCCGGTGGGCGTTCCGGGGCGGTTCTGGTGGGACGTTCCGGGGCGTTCTGGGGGGGCGTTCCGGGCGAATCGTTCCGGATGGTAGTCGTCGGGCGGGACGGTTGCGGGCCACGGCACCGGTACGGCGACATTTCGTCCGGGGGAGGGCGGGCGCACGATGGAAGGGGTGGGGGAATCCGGGAACGACAGGGGGCGGAGGGAGGTATTCCTCATGATGGAGGTCAAACCGATCGACAAGCCCGATGAGCGGCGGGACTTTCCCCGGGGCCACCTGGAGGCCCTGCATCTGACCGGCCTGGACTTCGCGGTGGCCACGTTCGAGCCGGGCTGGCGCTGGTCGGAGTCGGTGGCCCCGATCGCCGGGACGGACAGCTGCGAGGTCCACCACAACGGCTTCGTGGTCCAGGGACGGATGCGCGTGCGGATGAACGACGGCGCGGAGACCGAGGTGGGGCCCGGCGACGTCTTCGTCTGCCCGGCCGGTCACGATGCCTGGGTGGTCGGCGACGAACAGGCCGTGGTGTACGACTTCGCGGGCGGTATGGCGAAGGACTATGCGAAGGAGTGAGCGCGGGAGCGCTGAAGTGATGGCCGTCGGCGGCCGGCTGCGCGTGAGCGCCTGACCCCGTTCCCCCTTCTCTCGGTATGCGGCATTCTGTTTCCATCCATCGGAATGCTTAGGGAGGCTGGGTCAGGCGTATGGCCATGCGTGGGAGCAGGAGCGGCGACGGCGGGCGTGCGGCGGGGGACTCCGGGATGACGCGGGAGGAGTTGCGCGGGGCACTCGATGCGTCCATGGCGCGGCTGGCCGGCACCGTCGCGGGGCTGACCGACCAACAGGTCGGCGGGGCGACACTGATCCCGCCGTGGACCCGGGGACATGTGCTGACCCATCTCGCGCGGGCCACCGACAGTCTTTGCCGGCTGCTGGAGGGCGCGCGTACGGGTGCGGCGATTCCGCAGTACCCGAGCATGGCGGCCCGCGCGGCGGAGATCGAGGCCGGGGCGGACCGCCCGGTGGCCGCGCTGGCGGAAGACCTGGCGGGGAGCGCGGAACGGTTCGCGACGGCCCTCCGGGCGCTGCCCGAAGCGGCGTGGCAGGCGCGGGTGCGGATGCGTACGGGGGAGACGCGGACGCCGGCCGGCCTGATGGAGACCCGGCTGCGCGAACTGGAGATTCACCACGCGGACCTGGACGCCGGCTACACCTTCGCGGACATCCCGGCGGGCACGGTGCGCTGGATCCTGGACGACATCGTCGCGGCCCTCGCCCGCCGGGAAGCGGATGCGGAGAAGGGTGCGGAAATGGGTGCGGGGGCGGATGGGGACGGTGCGGGGCGGGCGTCGGCGGTGCGGATCGAGGCGACGGACGCGGACTTCGCCCGCGCCATCGGGAGCGGCGACGGTGGCGAGGGCCCGGTCGTGCTGGGCCGATCGGCTGATCTGCTGGCCTGGCTGACGGGGCGCAGCCCGGCCGGGGCGGGGCTGGCCACCTCCGGCGGAGCGGGGGTGCCCTCGCCGCCGTATTGGATATGAGGCCGTCGGGCACGGGGAGGGCGGCCGCCGGCGTGTGTCTTCCCACGTGGATCGGGATGTCTAGGAATGCTGTCGGTGGGCAGGGGAGCGGGGCGGTCCGGCGTACGGATGCGCCGCGGCGTACCGAATGCGCCGCGGCGTGCGGAAACGTCACGGCGTACGGAATACCTGGCGGGGCGAACCCGTTTCCGCAGCCGGAGACCGCGCGAACAGCAGCACATCCTCGACAGAAGCAGGGAATACATGAGCACCGTTGAGCTCACCAAGGAAAACTTCGACGAGATCGTCTCCGGGAACGATTTCGTGCTGATCGACTTCTGGGCCGAGTGGTGCGGCCCCTGCAAGCAGTTCGGCCCGGTCTTCGAGCGCTCCTCGGAGAAGCACGACGACCTGATCTTCGCCAAGGTCGACACGGAGGCGCAGCCCGAGCTCGCGCAGGCCTTCCAGATCCAGTCCATCCCGACGGTGATGATCGTCCGGGACAACATCGCGGTGTTCGCCCAGCCGGGTGCGCTGCCCGAGGCGGCGCTGGAGGACGTGATCGGCCAGGCCCGTGCGCTGGACATGGACGAGGTCCGGGCGTCGGTCGCCGAGGCCCAGAACAGCGAGCAGGCGCAGGGCGGGGCGGCCCAGTAGGCTCAGGGCTCGTGAGCGAGCTACTTCTGGTCCGGCACGGCGAAACCGAGTGGAGCCGGGACGGCCGACACACCAGTTGGACCGACCTGCCGCTGACCTCCGTCGGTGAGGAGCAGGCCCGCGCACTGCGGCCGCTGCTGTCGGGCCGGAAGATCGCGCAGGTGCACGCCAGCCCGATGGTGCGGGCACTGCGCACCGCCGAGCTGGCGGGCCTCCCGCAGCCGCGGATAGACCCCGACCTGCGGGAATGGGACTACGGCGGCTACGAGGGCGTCGCCACCTCAGACATCCACCGCGGCCGGCCCGGCTGGTACCTCTTCTCCGACGGTGTCGTCCCCGGCCCCGACGGGCACACCGGCGAGTCGCCCGAGCAGGTCGGGGCGCGCGCCGACCGGGTGCTGGGCCGGCTCGACCCGGAACTGCGGGCCGGCCGGGGCGATGTGGTGCTGGTGGCGCACGCGCACTTCCTGCGGGTGCTGGCCGCCCGCCGGCTCGGGCTGCCGGCCGCCGCGGGCGGGCTGTTCACGTTCGAGACGGGCGCGGTCGGCGTCCTGGGGACGGAACACGACCGCCCGGCCGTGGTGGCGTGGAACACCCGTCATCCGTAACGGAACACCCGTCAGGGGACCCGGGTGTTCCCGCCTGTCCAAGGCGCCACCGGATCCAGCTTCTACGGGGCCATCGGATCCAGGTGGACCCGCCCCTTCTACGGCGCCATCGGATCCAGGTGCAGCGGCTGCACCTTGCCCTCGATCATCGCGCCCAGCCCCATCACCGCGCAGGTGTCGGGGCGGTCCGCGGTGTGCACCGGCATCGAGGTGGCCTGATGGATCATCGGCTCCAGGCCGGGGATCAGCGCGCTGCCCCCGGCGAGCACGATGCCGCGCTCGCCGAGGTCGGCGACCAGGTCGGGCGGGCAGCGGCGCAGCACGGCACTGATCCCGTCGAGGATCGCGGTCAGCGGCGTGGTGATGGCGTCCCGTACCCGCTCGGTGTCGATGTGCACCGAGCGCGCCATGCCGCTGACCACGTCCCGGCCGTGCACCTCGGTGGAGCCGGGGGTGAGCTCGTCCCCACCGGTGAGGATCAGGTGCAGCGGGCGTACGGACTGGCCCGCCAGCATCAGTTCGTGGTGCAGCCGCAGGTGCTGGACCACCGCGTGGTCGATGGCGTTGCCGCCCACCGGCACGTTCTCCGCGGCCACGATCGAGCCGAGCGAGAGCACCGCGACCTGCGTCGTCCCCGCACCGCACACCACGATCATGGTCGCCTCCGGCTGCTCCACCGGAAGCCCGGAGCCGACCGCGGCGGCCACCAGGGTGTCGACCAGTTCCACCCGGCGCGCGCCCAGCCCGGTGAGCGTCTCGACCGCGGCCCGCTGCGCCAGCGGCTCGCTCCCGTACGGCAGGCAGACCGCGGCCCGCATCGTGGGCCGGCGGCGCCAGGACTTGCGCAACTTGTCGCCGACCAGGGTGCGCAGCAGCCGCTGGGCCATGTCGATGTCGACGACGGTGCCGCCGGAGACCGGGCGCACCACCCGGATGTAGTCCGGGGTGCGGCCGTCCATCACCTCCGCCTGCGCGCCGACGGCCAGCAGCGCACCGGTACGGGTGTTGATGGCGGCGACGGTCGGTTCATCGACCACCAGCCCCTGGTTCTTCACATACACCCGGGTCCGGGCCGCACCGAGGTCGACGGCGGCCGAGCAGCGCCGCAGTTGGGCGAGGCTGATGGTCATGGGTGATTCCTCCCCGGTGGGCCGGTATGGACGAAAGCGCTCGTACGGCCCGTTCACCGGACCGCTGATACGGCCCGATCACACGGACCGCTCGTGCGCCATCCTCCGAGCGCCCGCACAACTCCGCCCGCCGAGAGCGTCCGGTCGGGGGACGGGCGGGGGCGGAACGGGGCGAACGGGTGACCGCGGGCGGGTGCGCGATCCGCTCAGTCGACCCGCCGCTGGTACAGCCCCCAGGTGAATTCCGCGATGAGATCCCGGGGCGTGCCGTCGGGCCCCGGGGCCTTGCAGGCCAGGCGCCAGCGGGTCGGGGCGCTGCCCTCCATCGGGCGGGCCGGGGGGAACGCGCGGGCGACCTCGTCGACCGTGCACGACCACGGAGCCAGGTCCGCGGTGGTGCGCAACTCGGGGGCGGCCGCTCCGGGGGCCCGGACGAGCCAGGCGTTCCAGACGGTGCCCCGGGCGGCGGTGAGTACCTCGAACCGCAGATCGGGCCAGAGCGGGACCGGCCAGAGCAGCGCCTCGCAGGTCAGATCGCCGATCCGGCGGGGGGTGACGGACTCGGGCGCACCCAGCAGCGCCCGGTACGGCTGGACACCGCCGGCCCGCGAGGCGTGCATCCGCGCCTGCCAGCGGCGGTTGGCCTCCCGCATCTGCGCCCGCGACGCCCCAGCTCCCGCAGCGCGTCCTCGACCAGGCCGGGGTGGTGATCGGCCATCCGGCGCAGCAGCACGAGCTGGAACGCCAGCGGTCCGGGCAGGTCGGAGGGGGTGCCGGAGCCGGCGGGCGGGTCATTGTCAGTGGTGGGGTTCATGATGGACATGGTCGTGGACGACGGGGGCCGCGGGGGGTCCGGGGCGCTCGCCGTCCGGAAGGAACAGCACGGAATTGACGTAGCGGCGGTGCGGGGCGAGGGAGCGCCTCAGCAGGCCGTGTTCGGCGACGTGGGAGGTGCGGGACTGATGGGCGGACAGATCGAAGTCGGCCAGTGGCAGCCAGCGGTCGTGCGGCAGGACCCAGCCGCGATAGCCGCGCGCCGCCGTCCAGTCCAGCACGGGCCGGAGCGGCTGGATGCGGTACTCCAACTCCACGAACAGCGCCGGGAGTTCCCGTTCGACGGTGCGCGCGGCGCCGCGCAGCACCGCCAGTTCGGCACCGTCCACGTCGATCTTGATGAGCGTCACGGACGCCAGACCGAGCGCGTCCAGCGGCAGGCAGGGCACGTCGAGGGCGGCCGTGTGCAGATCACGGCGGACGAGCGAGGAGACCCCGCGGTCGCCGCGGCCGTCCGGGGGCAGCCAGAGGGTGGCGCAGCCTGCGTGGTCGGCGGCCGCGGCGGAGAGCACCTCGACATGAGGGGGCGTCACGGACGCCAGCAGGCGGGCCAGATGGGGCACCGGCTCGAAGGTGACGACCCGGTCCGCGCGCCGGGCCAGCCGCCGGGTCCAGGGGCCGTACCACCCACCGACGTCGACGGCCGTACCCCCCGGCGGGCAGAAATCGCCGAGGCGCCGCAGCTCCGGCTCGAAGCGCGGATAGAGCCCGGCGGCCAGCGCCGACACCAGCCGGGCCGGCAGCCGGGGTCCCAGCCGCGCGGCCAGCGTCACGGCCGCGGCTCCTGGTCCGTGAGCCGGTGCAGCAGACGGGCGTGTTCGGCGTCGGTGACCTGTTCACCGGAGGAGGGGAGGAGCTGGGGGATGCCGTCGAGGATCGGATAGCGGCGGCGCAGCCGGGGGTTGTAGAGGAGGTCCTCGGGGGTGAGGAGGGCGAGCGGGCCCTTGTCGAGCGGACAGACGAGGATCTTGAGCAGCGGGTCATCGGGCTTCATGGCTCAACTCCGGGGAGTACGGGGGAGGTTGGTGCGGAGCTCCGGGCTCGGGGGATCGAGGGACGTAGGTACGGGGCCTCGGCGGCCCGGGGGACGGGAGGTGCGTCGTGACGCGGGAGTGCGAGCAGGACGGTCACCGCGACGGCGGTGCCGCCCAGCCGCAGCGCCAGCCGTAGCGGATCGGCGGGCAGCGGCTCGCCGAAGGCGACGGTGCCGCAGACGACGGTGAAGACACAGGTGACGGTGGTGCAGACCGGGACGATCACCGAGGCGCGGCAGCGCTGCAGCGCGGTCTGGGACAGCACCAGACCGGCCGCACCGGTGAAGAGCAGGAGGTAGGGGTACGGCGAACGGAACAGTTGCCCGGCGGCGGCCGGGACGTCATGCGTGGTGAGCAGGCCGGAGACGCCCTTGATGGCCAGTGAGCTGACGCCGTAGAGCAGGCCGACGGCCACCCCGTAGGGGACACCGGCGGTCGGCAGGCGGTGGCGGCGCCGGGCCCGCCGTTCTGCCGAGCGGTAGAGCAGCAGCCCGGCGGCCAGCGACGGGACGGCGATGACCAGCAGCGTCGCCGGCGGGGCGGTGCGGGCGACGGCCCGGGCGTCCTCGCCGCGGAGGGAGGCGACGACCAGGACGAGCGCGACGAGGATCGCCACGATGCTCTGCCGCTCCCGGCCACTGGTCCGTTCGCCGAGTACGACCGAGGAGAGGAGCAGCAACAGCACCAGGCCGGACACGAAGATGCCCTGCGCGGCGGCGAGCGGCAGGGTGCGGTAGACGGCCAGCTGGGCGGCGAACCCGGCGGCCAGCGCGAGCGAACCGCCCAGCCACAGCGGACTGGACAGGAGGTGACCGACGACCCGGGCGGGCTGCCGGGTGCTCAGCGCGGGCAGCGTCGCCAGCGCCCGCTTCTCCAGCACGAAGCCGGTGCTGTACAGGACGTTGGCGAGCAGCGCGGACGCCACGCCCCACCACGGCATCGACCTACTCCCTTCTCCGGCGGGCATGGGCGAGCAGGATCGAGGCCAGTGACGGGAGGTGGCACGCGGCCCGGTCGAGGGGGCGCAGCGGGCGCGGTACGTCGTGGTACGGCGCACCGGCGATCCGTACGACCTCGAAGCCGGACGCGGCCAGGAAGCCGCGGAGCGCGCGGGCGGTGTAGAGGCGCAGATGGCCGACGACCTGGGTGCCGGGCCGGCCGTGGATCCGGCGCATGCTCACCTCGGAGAAGACGGGCTGGACCCCGGCGAGCAGCAGCCCGCGGTTGTACCAGGCGGCGAGATTGGGGGTGGAGAGCAGCAGATGGCCGCCGGGGCGCAGCACCCGGTGCAGCTCGTCCAGTGCGGCATCGGGGTCGACGAGGTGCTCGACGACCTCGCTGAAGAGGGCGGCGTCGGCGGAGCCGGTCGCGAACGGCAGCCCGCCGTCGGTGAGTTCGCCGCGTACGACATACGGAAGACGGGCCTGGGCGCGGCGCAGCGCGTCCTGTGACCAGTCGACGCCGATGAGGCGGTGACCGGCCAGGACCTCCGCCGCGGTGGCGGCCGCGGTGCCGTCGCCGCAGCCGATGTCCAGCACCGTCGCGCCCGGCGCCCCGGCCCGTACGGGGCCCAGGGCGCGCGCCAGCAGCCGCGCCTGCCGCCGGCTGCGCCCGGCCCCGGACGCCACCGGCACGGCGGGATCTTCGTAGAAGTCCCGCAGGGTGGCTGCCCCGGCCGGGCTCACCGGGCGCCGCCCTCGGCCGGGGGCGCGGGTGGCGGCGCGACCGGTGGGGGCGCGACGGGTGGGGGCGCGACGGGTGGGGGCGCGACCGGTGGGGCTTGGGGTCGTGCGGCGGGTGGCGGAGGAGGTGGTGGTGGCGGGGTGGGTGGGCTTGGGGGAGGGGGAGGGGGAGGGGGCCCAGGGACCGCCGTGGCGCCCGGCCAGGCCGTCGCGGCGAGGGCGGTGCGGAAGAGGGTGGCGAGACGGGCGCCGGCGGCGTCGTCGAGCAGGGCGTGGGACCAGCGGAGGGCGAGCTGGATGCGGCCGCCGACCGAGACGGTGGTGACGGTGAGCCCGCGTGGCATCCGGGCCGGGGCGGAGAACCACACCGCGGTCGGCCGGCCGGCGGCGCCGAAGTCCAACGGGTAGGGAAGCCGCCCGATGTTGGAGAGCAGGGTGGTGGTCGTCCAGGGCGCGGCGGTGCGGCGCAGCGCACGGGTGACCGCGCCGCGGACGCCCACGGGCAGCACCGGTGCGGTCAGTACGGCCCCGGCGAGGCCGAGCGGTGGGCCGGGCGGCGCCGCCTTGAGGGCGCGGGTGCGTGCGGCCGTCCGCCGCAGCAGCCTGGCCACCGCGTCCGGGTCGGGTGGTCCGGCGGTGAGCAGTGCCGCCTCCCGGCTTTCCGCGGGGCCGAAGCGGACCGGGACCAGCCGGGTGCCGTTCCCGATGGGCATCTCGGCGCCGCGCGGCCGGTCGTCCATGGGCATGGTGATGACGACGGGTGCCGGGCGGGCGCCGTGCAGCCGGTTCCAGCGCGCCACCATCAGGCAGGTGGCGACGAGGAGTTGGTCGTTGACGGTGTACGGCGCCCGGCCGCCGGTGCGCGGCGGACGGGCCGGTACCGGCAGCTCGGTCAGCAGCATGCCGTTGCCCTTGTCGGGACCGGAGCCCCCGTCGGGACCGGAGCCCCGTCGGGACCGTTGCCCCCGTCGGGACCGTTGCCCCTGTCGGCACCGGAGCCCTCGCTATCGCCGCTTCCCTGGTGATCGGCGGCCACGCGGGCGGGCCGGGCGAAGCGGGCCCCGGCGCCGCGCGGCCGGCCGCCGTCCTGCTCGCCCGCCGGGACCGTGCCCTCTCCATCTGCCGGTACCAAGCCCTCGCTGCCCGCCGGGACCGTGCCCTCCCTGTCAGCCGGGCCGCCGGCGGCACCCGTGCCCGCCCCCGTACCCGCACCTCCCTCTGTCCCTGCACCTGCCTCTGCACCCGTCCCCGCATAGAGCTCCGCCGTGGTGGCCAGTACGCGGAGGCAGGCCGGGCCGTCCAGCGCGGTGTGGTTGAGGGTGAGCAGCAGCACGGTGCCGCCGTCCGGCTCCGCGGGTCGCAGGATCTCCAGGCGTACGGGCGGTGAGCAGTCCAGGGGCGGGCAGTCGGTCAGGGCCCGTGCCCTCGCCCGTAGGAGGGCATCGGGGCCGGGCGGCGGGACGACCACCGGGTCCCGGTCGGGGCCCGGGGTGAGGTGCCAGGCGTAGGATCGGTGCCACCAGTGTGTCGGCGCCTGCCGCATCAGGATGCGCGGATGCCGGGTGAGCGCCTGGTGGAAGGCCGTGCGCAGCCGGGCGGCGTCCACCCGTCCGGGCAGCTGCACCTCGATGTGCACGGTCTCCGGTTCGTCGTCCTCCAGGCAGTGCCGGGAGATCTCGTCGACGGCGGGGAACGGGACCTGATGGAGGGTGGGTTGGCGGCCACCGGGGTCACCGGAGCTACCGGGCCCGCCGGGACCAGCGGGGCCACCGGGGCCACCGGGCCCACCAGGATCCCCCTGCGGTGCCGGGGCCCCGGCCGTCGGATGCAGTGCGGTCATCGGGCGGAGCCCTCCCCCTCGTCGGATGCCTGGTCGGCAGGTGCCCGGCCGGCAGATGCCTGGCCATCGGATGCTGGGCCGCCGGATGCCTGGTCGTACGCGCGGTCCGGTGACGACCGCGACGGCAACGACCGCGACGACGACAACGACCGCGACGGCAGCGACCGGTACGGCGACCACCGGGACCCCTCCGGCCGGGCCGGTGGCACCGTCACCACCGCCGCCGCCAGCGCCAGCAGTGCCAGCGCCTGGGCGGCGCCGCTGAACGCGCCCCGGCCGGCGGCGACCGGCTCGCCCGCGCCCAGCGCCGCGATGACCCCGGCGCCCGCCATCGCCACCAGCGCGAGCGGCCCGAGCAGGGCGGGCCGGAAGCGGGCCGCCAGCGCGAGGAGCGGCACGATCACGGCGTACGGCCCGGCCGCCAGCGCCAGCACCCCGGTCAGCGCCACGACCCCGAGCACCCACGACGGTGCGGGTGGTGCGAGGGCAGGGGGCTGCGCGGCCTGTGGCGTACCGCGGCGCACCAGCGCGCCCACCGCCAGCAGCGCGACGGCCGCCGCGCCGCCGATCAGCCCCGCGTCGTAGAGGCCGGCGGGTGCGTAGGTGAGCTCGACCGTGCCGCCCGCGCCCGCCGGTACGAGGAAGCCCTGTTGCCAGCCGTCCACCCGTAGCGGGGTGAGCCGGTGGCCGTTGAAGGTGGCCTGCCAGCCGTCGTTGGCGTTCTCGTACATCTGCAGATAGACGGCCTGACCGGGTCCGATGCGGACGGTGCGCCGGTCCCCCGACCAGTCCTGAGCGGTGGCCCTGCGGTCCCGCGCGGCTACCCGGGTACCGGCTCCCCGCCCCTCCCCAGCGTCACGTCCGTCAGCGCCAGCGGCCCCTGGTCACCCGCTTCGACCCGGTGGCGGCCCGCGACCAGTTCCAGGCGCCCGTCGCGTGCCTCACCCGCGCACAACTGCACGGAGATGGGCCGCCGTTCGGTCAGATCGCGGACGTGTCCCGAGGCCCTGGTCGCGTGCAGCACACCGTCGACGGCGAGCATCGGGCCCTGGCCGCAGCCGAGCGTGAAGCGCGCGCCGGCCGGTGGCGGCGGGGTGCGGTACGCGTCCAGCGCCGGGAGGTAGACCTCGCTGAGGCCGACCGGGAGTTGCAGGGCCTGCCCGGCGACCGGGTTGTGGAGCGTCAGTTCCTTCACCTTGCTGATGGTGATGTCGAGGCGGTCGGTGGTGATCGGGTCGAAGCGGGCCTGGCCGTTCTCGTCGACGCCCGCGGTGGCCGCCCCGTCCGGGGAGTTGAGCAGGATCTGTTCCGGCCGGGTGGAGATCCCGCCGGCCGCGGCCAGCACGATCCGGTCGATCTTCTTCCGGCCCGGCCAGCGCAGATGCAGGGTCGGTCTGTCGCCGGCGATCCAGGCGGTGGTCAGGTCGCCGTCGACGAGGTTGCGGGGGCTGAGCGACCGGCCGAAGCCGAAGCTGGTGGAGTCGGCGGTGGCGATGATCCGGTCCTTCTGCTCCGGTGCGATGCGGTCCAGCAGCCGGTCGAGTTCGGGGCCGGGTACGGGCAGTGCGGTGCCGGAGACCGCGTAGGGCGCGGGCGAGCCGGTGCGGAACTGGCGGTGCAGTCCCACCTCGGCGGAGACCGGCGACAGTCCGCCCGGGTCGCTGCCGCGGTGCAGCGAGATGGTCTCGGCGGGGGCGTCGGAATCCTGCGCGTCGGTGGGGAGTTGCAGCAGCCGGGTCACCTGGACGCCGGGCACGCCGATCTCGGCGAAGCCGGCGCCGGAGAGCCCGGCGCGCGCTGTCTGTGCGCCGAGGATCGTCACCTTCAGCCACTTCGCCGGTCCTGCCGGGGCCTTGACCTGTTGTTTCGTCCCGTCGGGGCGGAGCGGGCCGTCCGTGCTGCCGCGGTCGGTCGCGATCCGTACGGAGGTGGGGGCGGCGCGCAGCCCGTCCCCACGGAGCGGGGTGAGGGACAGCGTGGCCGGGAGGGTGGTGGGCCGGATGAAGGTGATCTTGATCCATTGGCCGACCGGGTCGCCGGCGCTGCCCTCCGCCCAGGCGGTGTCGGGGTTGCCGTCGAAGGCGTTGACCGGGTCGTACTGCGGCAGATGGAACAGCCAGTTGCCGCTGGTGGAGGCGGTGACCGAGGCGGCGCCGCGGAGCTCGGCGGTGGTCTGGTGGCCGATGCCGGAGACCGGCAGGATCTGCCGGGGCGGCCGGCCGGGGTCCTGCACGCTGTCGGGGTGGTTGGTCTCCGAGGCCGTGTACGTGTAGGAGGTGTTGCTGTTGACGAGCCCGAAGCGGGTGTCGGCGCGGCGCAGCCCGTCGGCGGTCAGCTGGAGCGACGGGGTGCCGAGCCCGGGGTGGTTGTCGCCGGTCAGCACGGTGGGCCGGCGGCGCAGCGCGGGGTCGGCGGACAGCTGGAGGAGGGCCTCCGGGCCGCCGCTGAGCTGGGCGGTGTCCGCGACGGCCCGGGCGGTGACCGGTCCGGGCGCGGGGGTGTCCGCCGGCCGGTAGATCTCGACGGCGCGTTGGCGTGGGTAGAGGCCCTGGATCTGGAGCGGGGTCTCGGCGGGGATCCGGCCGCCGGTGGTGAGCGGGCCGAAGGCGGCCGCCTTGCGGTAGCCGGACGCCTCCAGGGTGCTTTTGACGGTCTGCGGCGGGACGTAGCCGATCTGGTCCGGGTCGAGGTCGTTGCGGACGACGACGTCGTACAGTCCGGCGCGGTGCAGGTAGTCGCGCAGGCCCGGGACCTCGGCGCCGGTCAGCAGGGCCTGTTCGACGGCGTCCAGGGCGCGCCGGGCGCCGGGGGTGCCGAAGGGCACGAAGTCCCGTTGCGTCCAGGGCGATCGGGCCAGGACGTCGAGGGGTTCGTCGATGGGGGAGCCCCAGGTGTAGATGCCGTGCGCGGTGGCGGGGACCACCAGGGCGCGGCTCTGCGGGGAGTGCGCTTTCAGCCACTGGGCGGTCTGCGTCCAGTAGGCGGGCAACTTCTTGAAGGCGCCCGGCTGGAGGATGGTGCCGGTGAGGAACGGCAGGGCGAGCGCGGGCAGGATGAGGAGCGCGGTCAGCAGGGGCAGCCGGTGGCGGGCGGGGACCCGGCGGGTGGCGTGCCGTCCGCCGGCCGCGAGGAGATGCGCCAGGCCCAGGGTGAGCGCGAGCGCCAGGCCGGGGGTGAACTTGTAGATGTTGCGGAACGGGCGCAGCCAGCCGTTCAGCCAGTCCTGCCACGGCCCGTGCAGCGGCCCGCCGAGCGCGCCGCCGTACCCGGCCAGCGTGATCAGCGCGACGGACAGCACGGTCAGCAGCAGCCAGCGCCGCTCGGGCAGCTCGCGGCGGGCCAGGCCGGCCAGGCCGAGCGCCGCGGCCAGCGCCGAGCCGAGCACCGCGTACGGCCGGGCGGTCAGCGTCCAGCCGGCCGGCAACCACGGTTCGCCGAAGTTCAGGTAGCCGACCCAGTTGCCGGCGCCGCGCAGCAGTTCGGTGGCGGACATGGTGCCGGTGGTGGTGTCGGCCTGCTCGATGAACGGCATGAAGTTCTCGCCGTGCAGGCCCAGCAGGAGCAGCGGCACCACCCACCAGGCGGTGGCCAGCACGACCCCGGGCAGCCACCAGGCGAGCAGCCGGGTCCGGCGCGGCCCGGTGCGGGAGAGCAGGTACAGCCCGGCGGGCAGCAGGCAGGCCAGCGTCGAGGCCGCGTTGACGCCGCCCATGAACGGGATCAGCAGCGCCGAACGGGCGGCCGCTATACGGGCGTTGACCTGGGTGTTCGTCAACGGCAGCAGCACCCACGGCAGCATCGCCCCGGGCAGCGCGGCGGCGGAGGTGGAGCCGATGACGAGGGTGAAGGTGGGCCAGAGCGCGTAGCAGGCGGCGGACAGCAGGCGGGAGGCCGGGGAGCCGCACCGCAGCCGTTCGGCCAGCCGGAGGGCGCCCCAGAACGCGGTCGTGACGATCAGGGACATCCACAGCCGCTCGGCCAGCCACACCGGTAGGTGGGCGAGGTGGGTCAGGCCGTAATACGGGAGGGCCGGGAAGGCGTAGCCGATGTACTGGTCGGCGAGGCCGCCGAGACCGGCCCGGTCGTGCCACAACTGCCCCAGGTCACCGAGGAACCGCCAGGGATCGGTGGTGACCCCCAGCTTCGTCTCGAACGTCATCCTGCCCGGCGCGGGTGCGAGGAAGCCGGCCAGGGTGAGCGCCCAGAAGGCGAGCAGCCAGCGCCGGGACCGCGGCCGCCCGGGCGACGGGGCCGGGACGGGCGCGGGCCGGCCGCCGGCGTCGGGCGACCCCGGGACGGGGAGGACCTGAGGGTCTGGGTCATGGCAACCGCCGCAGGATGAGGAGGAGGTTCCAGGTGGCGACCTCCCGGATGCCCGGGAGGCGGGGGATGGCCTCGGCGAGGAACGGCGCGTAGCGGGAGCGTGCGGTGACGAGCGCGACGTCGTCCCGGGCCCGCACCTGGCGCAGGGTGCGGCCGACGTGCACCGCGAACAGGTTGACGCCCAGGGTGTGTTTGGCCGGCCCGCCGGTGCGCCGCCGGTAGCGGCTGCGGGCCCGTTCGGCGCCCAGGTAGTGCCAGGGCGCGGTCTCGTGGCCGCCCCAGGGGGAGAACCAGTTGGTGAAGGCGACGTAGACGAGCCCGCCGGGGCGGGTGACCCGGATCAGTTCGCTGAGGAAGGTCTGCGGGTCGGCGACGTGTTCCAGGACGTTGGACGAGAAGCAGACGTCGGCGGCGCCGTCGGCGAGCGGCAGCAGATAGCCGTCGGCGATCACCGCGCCCTCGGGCCGCCGCCCGCGGGCGGTCAGTTCGACCGGATCGGGCTCGAAGAGGTAGCCGTGGGCGCCGCGCCGCCGGAACTCCTCGGTGAAGTGGCCGCAGCCGCCGCCGACGTCGGCGACCACCGCGCCCCGCAGCGGCAGATGGCGTTCGACCTGGTCGGCGGCGTCGCGGGCGAGCAACCGGTAGCAGCGCTCGGGATCGTCCTGCTCCCGCAGGAAGGCCCGGAACAGGGCCCAGGACCGGCGCAGTGAGGGGTCGCGCACTTCGGGCCTCACCGCCCGGGGGACGCGGTGCGGAACGCCTCCGCCGCGACCGCACGGAAGCTGCGGACGGTATGACTCCACCGGAAGCGGGCGGCCCGCGCCTCCGCGGCGAGTCCCAGGGCGGTACGGCGCTGCGCGCTCAGCCCGAGGGCGCACCAGTGCGCGGCGAAGGTGCTCTCCCCGCGGGCGAGCAGACCGGTGACGCCGTCCTCGACGGAATCCCGCAGTCCGGGGATGTCGAAGCCGAGCGCCGGGGTGCGCCGGGCGGCCGCCTCCATGACCACCAGGCCCCACCCCTCGACCAGCGACGGGTGCAGCAACAGCCAGGCGGAGCAGAGGAGTTCGTGTTTGCGGCGTTCGGAGATCCGGCCGGTGAAGGTGACGCCGGGGCCGGCCAGCGCGGTCAGCCGGGCGCGTTCCGGCCCGTCGCCGACGATCACCAAACGGCCGCCGGTCACCGGCCGGACCCGTTCCCACAGCCGCAGCAGCAGATCGATCCGCTTGTATTCGACGAGCCGGCCCATGGCCAGGAACAGCGGTTCGGGCGCCTTCGGGACCAGCGGCCCCGGTTCCTCCACGCCGTTGTGCACCAGCCGGACGCGTTCCGGGGCCACGCCCAGCTCGTGCAGCGCGGCCGCGGTCGAACCGGAGACCGCGACCATCAGATTGCGGCGGTGCGCCCCGGCCAGCGCCCAGTGCTCCAGTTGGCGGCCCAGCCGGGCGGCCGGCCCCGGGTAGCGCAGCCGCCACAGGTCCGTGTGGACGTGGTTGACCAGGCACAGCGTCGGCCCGCGGTGCCACAGCGGGGCGAGGTACGGCATGCCGTTGCAGACCTCGACCAGCAGGTCACAGCCGCCGACCCGGCGGTCCAGGTGGCGTGGTGCGCGCAGGAAGTGGCCGACGTCGCCGCCCGCGGACACCACCCGGTAGTCCCGGGCGGGGGTACCTCCCTGGTCGGGCGGGGCCGAGTCCTTGGGGGAGGCCGGCCCGCCGCACACCAGGGTGACCTGGTGACCGTGCGCGGCCAGGCCCTCGGCGATCCGGTCCACCAGCAGCTCGGAGCCGCCGGCAGCCGGATTGCCCAGGTCACGCCGGGCGAGGAAGACGATCCGGCGGGGGAGC
Source organism: Streptomyces endophytica (assembly GCF_026153355.1). Taxonomy (GTDB): domain Bacteria; phylum Actinomycetota; class Actinomycetes; order Streptomycetales; family Streptomycetaceae; genus Streptomyces; species Streptomyces endophytica. The sequence continues at coordinate 3,577,589 of NZ_CP110636.1, forward strand.
GGGGGCGGGCCGCCGGCGGGGGGACCGGCGGCCGTGGGCGGGGCGAGCGGCGGAGCGGGGCGGGTGTGGGGAGCGGGCCGTACGTGTGAGGGCATGGGCGGATCCAACTCGTCTCAGGGTGCGGTACCGGGGGTGGGGGACGTACTGCGTGCTGAGTCGTGCGGGCCGTGCTGCGCCATGGGGTGGACAGTTTTGGGCCGGGCCCCGGGGCGCGGCTACTCACCGGGGTGACAAAATCCGCGCGGTCTTGAACTGACGGTTCATCACTTCACGCAAGCCGCGGGACGCCGCCGGCCGGCCGGATCCGCGGGGCGTCACCCGGCCTCCGTGCGCCGCCGCCCCCGCCCCACCCAGATCACCCCGGCCGCCGTCAGCAGCCCGCCGGCCACCGCGGCGCCCACCGGCAGCGCCCCGCCGACCAGCGCCAGCCTGCCGCTGTCCGCCTCCGCCAGCCGCAGCTGCGCCCGCCGCGTCGCCGGGGTGAACCGCAGCCGCTCGCCGCGCAGCAGCGTCACCGCGTCGTGCCGGCCGCCGGGCGCCCGCAGCGTCTTGACCGGCGAGATCACGGCATCCACGATCCGGCCGGTGCGCTGCTCGGCGACCAGCTCGATACCGGAGTTGGCGTACCACTCCTCGGCCTGGATCTGGCCCTGCCGCGGCCGCCCGACCAGCCGCCCGGGGACCTGCCGGCTGCCGGTCCTGGTGGCCGGCACGGTCCCGGTGAAGCGGTACAGCACGAGCCCACCGGCCCGCCGCTCACCGGCGAAGCGGAGCGGAACGGCGGCGCCCAGCGTGTTGTCCCACCAGCGGTATCCGGTCCGCCGCAGGTCGAAGGGGAACTTCAGGTAGGCATCGCCGTCGAAGCGGGTCGGGGCCTCGCCGCAGCAGTGCACCGGGGCGTTGCTGCGCCGGTCGGTGACCCAGCGCTCGGTGGTCCACTGGAACGCCCGGCGCGGATCCGCGAGGGCCAGCGTCTTCGGGGTGTCGACCGTGGTGGAGACGTCCCACACGGCCCGCCCGCTCTTCTCGCTCGCCGCGACGTCGCCCAGTACGTGCCGGGTGAGGGTGATTCGCTGCCGGTCCCTGGTGCGCAGGGCGTCGGTGTCGAAGTAGCTGCCGGTGCCGGTGAAGACGGTGGTGACGTCGACGTCGACCGGGGTGACCTTCGCCCGCGGCGTGACGTACCAGGTCAGCAGGGGTGCGAGGACGAGCAGGAAGACGCCGAGGCCGAGCAGTGCCAGGGACATCGGGGCGGCGGTGCGGGCACCGGTGGCCGTGGTGGCGGGGGCCGGAGGCGGGGCGGAAACGGAGGTGGGGGAAGGCATACGGGCACTCCTGGAAGCGGTGGGGGATCACGCTCTGGTGCACGTGCGGAGGGGCGGGCGGCCGCCCGGGAAACGGCGTCGGGCGGGCCGGGCGCCCATGGGCCGGGAACGTAAGCGAACTCTTGACAGACCGTCAATGCCCTTCCACACTCGGCAGTCACCACGACCGAGTGGTGCCGCGCTGTGGGACGCGGCACGAGCCGGCCCCCGATTCCGTACGCCCGGGGCCGCGCCGTGTGCCGTACCGACCCGACGGAGACCGGTGAGGTCTCCGGTCCCGACGAAGGGCTCGCCGCGCCATGCACCGGATGCTCGCCGCCGCACTGACCGCGCTGACCGCCGCCGCCCTGGCCGTCGCCGCCGCACTCGGCATCGTCGCGGCGCTCGACGCCACTCCCGAACAGCCCAATGTGCCGCTGGTGACCTTCGACCGGGCCGGCGGGTAGGCGGGCGGTATGCGCAGCCCGGCCGGCCCGCGGCGTACGAAGGAGGTCCTCGCCATGGCGACCGCCGTCCGCTCGGCCTGGCGGGACGTCCCGCCCTATCAGGTACGGCAGTTCGCCACCCTGGCGCTGGCGGAGGTGCCCACGCTGACCCAGGACATCCTGCGCGAGATCCGTCACGAGTACCCCCAACTACCGCTGGTTCCGGACGAGTTCGGCGAGCCGCGGGCGCTGGTCGGCATCCGCCAGTCGCTGGAGCACTTCGTCACGCACCTGACCACGGGTCTGGACCGGCCGCACGTCCACCCGCGGGTCTTCCAGGAGTTCGGCCGCGGCGAGGGCATGCAGGGCCGCAGCCTGGACGCGCTGCAGGCCATCTACCGGCTCGGCGTACGGCTGGCCTGGCGGCGGCTCGCCGAGATCGGCCAGCAGGTCGCCATCCCCGCCCCGGCGATGTACGAGCTCGCCGAGTCCGGCTTCGAGTACCTCGACGGGCTGGTCGCCGAATCCGTCCGCGGCTACGCCGAGGCCGCCGCCCGCCAGGCCGGGGAGCGGCTGCGGCAGCAACGCCGCCTGATGGAGCAGCTCTTCGACCTCGCGGCCACCCGTACGCGACGCGGCGGGAGCGGAACCGGAACGGCCCATCCCGGGGTGGCCGGCGGGTTCCGGCGGCGCTCGCCGAACGCGCCGCCCGGATCGGCTGGCCGCTGCCCGAACGCGTCGCGGTCGCCGTCCTGCTGCGCCCGGACCGGGCGGCGGTGGCCCCCGCCGTCGCCCCGGACGTCCTGCTGGACATGGAGTGCGAACGGCCGCGCATGGTGGTGCCGGAACCGGACGCCCCGGGCCGGCGCGAGCTGCTGGGCCGGGCCGCGGCCGGCTGGTCGGGCGCGCTCGGCCCGGTCGTCCCCCTGCCGGCCGCCGCGAAATCGCTGCGCTGGGCCGGGGCCGCGGCCGACCTGATCGAGCGCGGACTGCTGCCGGCCGGCGAACTGCTGCAGTGCACCGAACACACCGAGGCGCTGGTCCTGCTGCCGCCCGAGGAGCTGATCGACGACCTCACCCGCCGCCGCCTCGCCCCCCTCGACGGCTGCGGCCCGACCCACGGGCGGCGCCTCGCGGAGACCCTGCTCGCCTGGCTGGAGACCCGCGGCGGCGCCCCGGAGATCGCCGCCCGGCTCGGCGTCCACCCGCAGACCGTGCGCTACCGGCTGCGCCAGATACGGGAGTTATGGGGCCCGGAGGTGGACGACCCGGACCGCCGCTTCGAACTGGAACTGGTGTTACGGGCGCGCCGGCTCCGCGGGGAACTCCACTGAGCTGTCTCCGCGGGGAAACCCACTGAGCTCTCCGGCCGGCTCAGGCAGGGTCTCCGCGGCCCTCGACCAGCACCGCCATGCCGTCCAGGAGGCGGGCCAGGCCGAACTCGAACAGGGTCTCCAGGCTGAAGGAGCCCTCCGGGGAGTCGGACATCGCCGCGTACATCGGATACGCGCCGGAGGTGAAGATGCCCTCGAACTCCGGCTCCATCGCGGCCATCCACTGGTCCTGGTTCATCCCGGTCTCCTGCTCGGCCTCCAGGTCGTCCTCGAAACCGGCGGCGGTGAACATCACGAAACCCAGCAGCGTCACGGCCATGTGGAGCAGCGTCACCGGAGCCGCCCCCTCGACCTGGCCCACGGTCCACTCGATCAGTGCCATCGCCTGCGGCATCGGCTGCGGGCGGGTGACCGACAGGTACTTCGCCAGCCACGGATGGCGCCGGTAGAGCGTCCACTGCAGCCGCGCCCCGGCCTCCATCCGGTCGCGCCAGCCGTCCGGCGCCGGATCGGGCAGCTCCACCTCCGCGAACACGGCGTCCGCCATCAGCAGTTCCAGCTCGTCCTTGCCGGCCACATGGCGGTAGAGCGCCATCGACGACACCCCGAACTCGGCGGCGACCCGGCGCATCGACAGCGCGCGCAGCCCCTCGGCGTCGGCGACCTTGATCCCGGCCCGGACGATCCGCTCCTGGCTCAGCCCGTCCGCGTCCCGCGGCCGCCGCTCCCGCGGGGCCGGACCGCGCGCCGCCCGCTGCGGGGGCCGCGGCTCGGCCACCACCGTCCCCACGCCCGGCACCGCTCGTACGACCCCCTCCTGGCGCAGCGTGGTCAGCACCTTCGTGGCGGTGGCCATCGCCACCCCCCATTCCTGGGTGATCCGCCGGGTCGACGGCACCCGGTCGCCCGGCGCCAGTTCACCGGCGTCGATGCGGCGCCGGATCTCCGCGACGATCCGGCGGTAGGGCGGTGCGCTGGGCTGCGCCACGGGGGCCTCCTCCGTAGGGGTGCCGGGTCAGTGCCTCATCGGTGCCGTACTAGTGCACCAGAGCCTTCGTGCTGACGCCGACAGTAGCAGCGCGGGGCACCAACCGCCCCTACCTGCGGTGCTCCGCTACCGCGCACTAGGTCAGTGCACTAGTGTGATGCACCTCCAAACCCCTTGCTGTGCCTGATGTTTGCACCGTAAGCCGCATGTGCTTACCGTGTCACCCATGTCGTTTACCTCGTACACATCCCCCGCCCCGGCCCCCGAGCCGCGGGCCGGCCGCCGGGAGTGGATCGCCCTCGTCGTCCTCCTGCTGCCCTGCCTCCTGGTCTCCATGGACGTCTCGGTGCTCTACTTCGCGGTGCCGTTCCTGACCGCGCAGCTCGAACCCAGCAGCGTCCAGCAGCTGTGGATCCTGGACGTCTACGGCTTCGTCCTGGCCGGCCTGCTCATCACCATGGGCGCGCTGGGCGACCGCATCGGGCGCCGCCGGCTGCTGCTGTTCGGCGCCCTGCTCTTCGCCCTCGCCTCCGGACTCGCCGCCTACGCCGACAGCGCCGAAATGCTCATCGCCGCCCGGGCGTTGCTCGGTATCGGGGGTGCGACCCTGATGCCGTCCACCCTGGCGCTGATCCGCAACCTCTTCCACGACGCCAAGCAGCGCGGCAAGGCCGTCGCCATCTGGTCGGCCGCGACCATGGGCGGCATCGCGGTCGGACCGGTGCTCAGCGGGCTGCTGCTGGAGCACTTCTGGTGGGGCTCGGTGTTCCTGATCAACACCCCGGCCATGGTGCTGCTGCTGGTCTGCGGGCCGCTGCTGCTCCCGGAGTTCAGGAATCCGACGGCCGGCCGCTTCGACCTGCCCGGCTCGCTGCTCTCCCTGCTCGCCATGCTGCCGATCGTCTACGGCATCAAGGAGATCGCCCGCAACGGCGTGTCCGTCCTGCCCGTCCTCGCCCTCGCCGTCGGCCTGCTGGCCGCCGCGGGCTTCGTCCTCCGCCAGCGCACCGCCCGCCACCCCATGCTCGACCTCGAACTCTTCCGGCACCGCGGGTTCAGCGTCTCGGTGCTGATGAACCTGCTGGCGATGTTCGCGATCGTCGGCTGCGCGGTCTTCTTCACCCAGTACCTGCAGACCGTACGGGGCATGAGCCCGCTGGAGGCCGCACTCTGGAACCTGCTGCCGACCCTCGCCGTGGGCGGCATGACCGCGGTGGCCACGGCGCTCGCCCAGCGGATGGACCGGGCGCACGTCATCGCCCTCGGCTTCGTCCTCGCGGCCGGCGGCTTCCTGTGGCTCTCCTGGGTGGAGCCGGGCTCGGCGCTCTGGTACGTCCTGGTCGCCTCTTCGGTCTACGCCTCCGGCCTGGTGATGGTGGCGTCGCTCGGCAACGAACTGGCCCTCGGCGCGGCGCCCCCGGAGCGCGCGGGCTCCGCCTCGGCCGTGCTGGAGTCCGGCACCGAACTGGGCGGCGCGCTGGGCATGGCGATCCTGGGCAGCATCGGCAGCGCCGTCTACCGCGGCCACATGGACGACGCCCTGCCGGCCGGCCTCCCCCAGGGGGCGGCCGACGCCGCGCGGGAGACGCTGGCCGGCGCCGCCGCGGTGGCCGCGCATCTCCCGGCGCAGGCCGGCCGGGCGGTGCTGACCGCGGCCCGCACCGCCTTCACCGACGGACTGCAGACGGCCGTGCTGAGCGCCGCGGGCCTGATGTTCTGTGCCGCCGTATTGGCCGTGGCGCTGCTGCGGGGAGTACGTCCGGCGCCGGCTCCGGCTCCGGCGGACACAGCCCGGCTCCGGCCTCCCCGGAAGCGGTCAGCTGAAGTCGAACTCGCCGGTGCGGGTCCGCTTGAGCTCGAAGAACTTGTCGTAACCGGCGAGGAGGCGGGCGCCGTCGAAGACCCGCACCGCATCCTCGCCACGCGGGATCGCCATCAGGACCGGCCCGAAGAAGGCGACGCCGTCGATGTGGATCGTGGGCGTCCCGACGTCCTCGCCGACCGGGTCCATGCCCTCGTGGTGGCTCTTGCGCAGCGCATCGTCGTACGCGTCGCTCCCGGCGGCACGGGCCAGCTCCGCCGGCAGCCCGACCTCGGCGAGCGCCTCCTCGATGACGGCCGCGGTGTCCTCGCGGCCGTTGTTGTGGATACGGGTGCCCAGCGCGGTGTAGAGGTCGCGCAGCACGTCCTCGCCGTGTTCCTGGGCCGCCGCGATGCACACCCGCACCGGGCCCCACCCGGAGTCCAGCAGCTCGCGGTACTTCTCGGGGAGGTCCGTGCGGCCCTCGTTGAGCACGGACAGGCTCATCACGCGGAACCGCAGGTCCAGCTCGCGGTGCTGCTCGACCTCCAGGATCCAGCGGGAGGAGATCCAGGCGAACGGGCAGATCGGGTCGAAGTAGAAGTCGACGGAGTGGCGGGTCTCGCCGGTCTGTGTCATACGGCGACCCTAAGCCGCCACCGGCCCGCCCGCCCGGTCCACCTGGCCGCGGTGATCGTGGGCCATTTGCGGGCGGGGACGGCCGGTGCGCCTCGCTCTGCTCCGCCCTGCCGCGCCGCTACTCCGCGGTGCCGCCCAGCATCCGCTGCAGCAGTTCCTTCAGCAGCGTGCGCTCGGCGATCGTCAGCTTGCCGAGCGGTTCGCGGGCGAAGTGCAGCGACGTCCGCAGCGCCTCGGCGGTCCGCGCGCCCTCGGCCGTCGCGGCGGCGAGCTTCACGCGGCGGTCGTCCGGATCGGGGCGGCGCTCGACCAGGCCGCGGGACTCCAGGCGGTCCACGATGCCGGTGACGTTCGACGGCTCGCACTTCAGGCAGTTGGCGATCTTGCGCATGGGCTGCGGCCCGACCGCGAGCAGGCTGAGGACCCGGGCCTGCGTGCCGGTGAGGGAGTGCTCGGCCGCGGCGTGCTCGTACTCCTCGTGGTAACGGGCGACGACGGTGCCGATGAGATCGACGACCTCGACGGTCAAGGAGTCTGGGCGCGGTGTCATGTGCACCAGGATACCCGATTACTTGACATCATGAAATATCGAGCTCATTATTGTTTCAGCACCTGAAGCATTAGGAGGATGGCTCTCATGTCCGCACTGCCCACGACCAGCCGCGAATGGCACCTCGTCGCCCGCCCGCACGGCTGGCCCACCCCGGAGGACTTCGCGCTGCGCGAGGCCGCGGTGCCCGAGCTCGGCGAGGGCCAGGTCCTCGTCCGCAACCAGCACTTCTCCGTCGACCCGTACATGCGCGGCCGGATGAACGACGTGAAGTCCTACGTCCCGCCCTTCCAGCTCGACGAGCCGATGGAGGGCGGCGCGGTCGGTGAGGTCATCGCCTCCCGCGCCGACTCCCTCGCCGTCGGCGACCACGTCCTGCACGGCCTCGGCTGGCGCGAGTACGCCGTCGTGGACGCCAAGCGGACCGCCAAGGTGGACCCGTCGCTGGCCCCGCTCACCGCCTACCTCGGCGTCCTGGGCATGCCCGGCCTGACCGCGTACGCGGGTCTGCTGGAGGTCGCGTCCTTCAAGGAGGGCGACGCCGTCTTCGTGTCCGGCGCGGCCGGCGCGGTGGGCAGCCAGGTCGGCCAGATCGCCAAGCTCAAGGGCGCCTCCCGGGTCATCGGCTCGGCCGGCTCCGACGAGAAGGTCAAGCTCCTGGTCGAGGAGTACGGCTTCGACGCCGCCTTCAACTACAAGAACGGCAACGTCACCCAGCAGCTGAAGGAGGCCGCGCCCGAGGGCATCGACGTCTACTTCGACAACGTCGGCGGCGACCACCTCGAAGCGGCCATCAGCGCCCTCAACGTCCACGGCCGGGCGGCCATCTGCGGCATGATCTCGATGTACAACGCCACGGAGCCCAGCCCCGCGCCGCGCAACCTCGCCATGGTCATCGGCAAGCGGCTGCGCCTCCAGGGCCTGCTGGTCAGCGACCACTCCGCGCTGCAGCCGCAGTTCGTCGAGGAGGTCTCCGCCTGGATCCGCTCCGGCGAGCTGCAGTACAGCGAGACCAAGGTCGCCGGCATCGAGCACGGCGTGGACGCCTTCCTGGGCATGCTCCGCGGCGAGAACACCGGAAAGATGATCGTGAGCCTGACGGAGGCCTGAGCGATCACCGGCGGCGGCCGCCGGACGGCGAGCCCTCCTCGCCGTGCCCTTGCGCGGGCCCGTTAGGCTCGGCGGCAAGCCGTCGCGATCCGTGGGCGCGAGTCGCGGCGAACCACAGGAGGATTTCGTATGTCCATCCAGACCGTCGACGTCGTCTACACCGCCGTCGCCACCGCTGAGAACGGCCGTGACGGCCGCGTCGCCAGCGACGACGGCAAGCTCGACGTGGTCGTCAACCCGCCCAAGGAGCAGGGCGGCAGCGGCGCCGGCACCAACCCGGAGCAGCTGTTCGCGGCCGGTTACAGCGCCTGCTTCCAGGGCGCGCTCAGCGTCGTCGCCCGCCGGGAGAACGCCGATGTCTCCGGCTCCCGGGTGACCGCCAAGGTCGGCATCGGCAAGACCCCGGACGGCGCCTTCGGCCTCACCGTCGAGATCTTGGCCTCCATCCCCACGGTCGACGCCGCCACCGCCAAGGACCTCGTGGAGAAGGCGCACCAGGTGTGCCCGTACTCCCACGCCACCCGCGGCAACATCGACGTCAAGCTGACCGTCGCCTGACCGAGCGCCGCAGTGGCGTCTCCTGAAGGGGCGTCTGCCGCACGGCGATTCCCGTAACGGCGTCTCCGCGCACGCGCCAGGGGCCGCATCCCGGACCGACCCGGGGTGCGGCCCCTGCCGTATCCGGAGCCCGTACGGCGACCCGCCTCCCGGCCCCTTCGCCAGCCCTCAGCGGCCCGCCGCGCCTCCTGGTGTGACACAGGCCACGTGCGCCGCACCTTGACGCCCCCGCCGTGTAATCGATTTCGTAGCCCCCACGACATCCTCGTGAAAACGATTACACCCACGATCGGAACGGCAACGGCGCCATGGCGAACATCAAGGACGTGGCAGAGCGGGCAGGGGTCTCCGTGGCCACGGTCTCCCGGGTCCTCAACGGGCACAGCCCGGTCGCCGAGACCCGCGACCGGGTGCTCGCCGCCGTACACGAGCTGGGCTACCGCCCCAACAACGTCGCCCGCGCCCTGCGCACCGCGCGGACCGGCGCGCTCGGCCTGATCATCAGCGATCTGACCAACCCGTTCTTCACCGAGCTGGCCGACGCCGTCGAGGACGCGGCCCGCAGCCTCGGCTACAGCCTGGTCATCGGCAACGCCGGCGAACGCCCCGAGCAGCAGGACGATTACATCCGCACCCTGCTCGACCGCCGGATCGACGGCCTGCTGGTCAGCTCGGCCGGTACCGGTTCGGCGATGCTCCGCGAGGTCGTCGCCTCCGGCACCCCGCTGGTCCTGCTGGACCGCAGCGTCCCCGGCGTCGACGCCCCCTGCGTACGCGCCGACGGCCGCGCCGCGCTCACCGAACTCGCCGGCCATCTCGCCGCCCTCGGCCGCCGCCGCCCCGCGATCATCGTCGCCCCGGCCGGCACCCCCACCGGCGACGAGCGCCTCGCCCTCTTCCGTACGGCGCTGGCCGGCCACGGCATCCCGCTGCCCGACGAGCGGGTCGGCGCCACCCCCGACCTCCAGCCCACCGGCGGCCGCCAGGTGATGCGCGGCTTCCTCGACCTCCCCGAGCCGCCGGACGCGGTGCTCGCCACCGACAACCTGATGGCGCTCGGCGCGCTGGACGAACTCCGCGCCCGCGGCCTGCGGGTCCCCGACGACATGGCGCTGGTGGTCTACGACGACGTGCCCTGGTTCGCCCACACCGATCCGCCGCTGACCGCCATCGCCCAGCCCACCCGCGAACTGGGCCGGGCCGCCGTCCGCACCCTGCTGGCCCGGATCGAGGGCAGCCCCGCCGAATCGGTGCTGCTCCCGGCCCGGCTCGTGCCACGCCGCTCGTGCGGCGAACCGGTGGCCGGCTGAGCGGCGGGCGGTACGTACGCCTCCGCCCCCGACCCCCGACCCCCGACCCCTGGGCACCCGGCACCGCACTCCCGGCGCCGCACCCCCGGGACCCGCGCCCGACCGTCTCCGCCACCCCGCACTTCGTCTCCGAGGACCACCCGAGCAGCCACACCACCGGCCACACCTCCAGCCACACCTCCAGCCAGACCGGCGGGCAGCCACCACAGTCGTCGCATCAGCAGCCACACCAACGAGCAGCCACACCAGCAGGCAGCCAACAACAAGCAGCCAACGGCGGGCACCCAACAACAAGAGCCAGCAACAAGCAGTCACCAGCGAGCAGTCACCAGCGAGCAGTCACACGAGGATGAGAGGGGCAGCGCATGACCGGCGTCAACGACGACGTTCCGGACGGCGTACCGGACAGCGCACCGGCCGACGTGCCGGGCCGCGCACCGGCCGAGGTGCCGGACGGCCGCGAACTGCTGCGCGTGGAGGGGGTGACCAAGTCCTTCCCCGGGGTGCGCGCGCTGGACGGCGTGGACCTGAGCCTGCGCCGCGGCGAGGTGCACGTCCTGCTCGGTGAGAACGGCGCCGGCAAGAGCACGCTCATCAAGATGCTCTCCGGTGCCCACCGCCCCGACCAGGGCCGCATCCTCGCCGCCGGGCCGGACGTGCCTGCCACCGGGCCGGACGGTCCCGAATCCGGGCCCACCGCCGGGCCCACCGCCGGGCCCACCACCGAGCCCACCACCAGGCCCGGCACCAGGCCGGATGGCGATCTGCGCGAGGTGCACATCCGCTCCGCCCAGGACGCCGAGCGGCTCGGCATCGCCACCATCTACCAGGAATTCACCCTGGTCCCCGGCCTGACCGTCGCCGAGAACCTCTTCCTCGGCCGCCAGCCGCGCACCCGCCTCGGCCTCATCGACAAGAAGACGATGCGGGCCCGCGCCGCCGAACTGCTGCGCCGTGTCAGGCTGGACGTCTCCCCGGACACCCCGGTCGCCGAACTGGGCATCGCCCGCCTCCAGATGGTCGAGATCGCCAAGGCGCTCAGCCTCGACGCCCGGGTGCTGATCATGGACGAGCCCACCGCGGTGCTCACCTCCGAGGAGGTCCGGACCCTCTTCGGGATCGTCCGCGAACTCCGCGACGCCGGCGTCGGCATCCTCTTCATCACCCACCACCTGGAGGAGATCGGCGCGCTCGGCGACCGCGTCACGGTGCTGCGCGACGGCCGCTCCGTCGCCCAGGTGCCGGCCTCGACCGGCGAGGACGAGCTGATCCGCCTCATGGTCGGCCGGGACATCGCCGAGCAGTACCCGCGGCAGCGCCCCGACCGGCCCGGCCCGCCGCTGCTGCGGGTCCGCGGCCTGACCCGCCACGGCCGCGGGACCGGACCGGTGTTCCAGGACGTCGACTTCGAGGTGCGGGCCGGTGAGGTCGTGGGCCTGGCCGGACTGGTCGGCGCGGGCCGCACCGAGGTGGCCCGGGCGGTCTTCGGGGTGGACCCGTACGACGCCGGCACGGTCGAGATCGACGGCGAGCGGCTGGCCCGCGGCGACGTCCGCGCCGCGATGCGCGCCGGCCTCGGCCTCGTACCGGAGGACCGCAAGGGCCAGGGCCTGGTCCTGGACGCGTCCCTCCAGGACAACCTCACCCTGGCCCGGCTCACCCGCGACACCCGTGGCGGGCTGGTGGACCGCGGCGCCCAGCGGCGCCGGGCGGCCACCGTGGCCGAGCAGTTGAAGGTCCGGATGAGCGGCCTGGCGCAGTCCGCCCGGACGCTCTCCGGCGGCAACCAGCAGAAGATCGTCATCGGCAAGTGGCTGCTCGCGGACACCCGGCTGCTGATCCTCGACGAGCCCACGCGGGGCATCGACGTCGGCGCCAAGGTCGAGATCTACCACCTCATCAACGAGCTGACGGCGTCCGGCCGGGCGGTCCTGATGATCTCCAGCGATCTGCCGGAGGTGCTCGGCATGAGCGACCGGGTGCTGGTGATGTCCCAGGGCCGGCTGGCCGGAGAGCTCACCGCAGAAGAGGCCACCCAGGACGCCGTGATGGAGCTGGCCCTCCACACGGCCCACGGCACCGACCGCGGCACGGCCGACGGCACCGGCCACCGCAACCACACCGACAAGAGCGCGATGGAGGGCTCCGATGTCCGCTGAGCTGAAGACGGGAGCCGCCGCCGAGGCGGTGGGACGGGCACCGGACCGGGAGGTGGACGGCCGCCGGCCCGCGGCGTGGTTCTCCCGGGCGGTCCTCAAGAACGGCCCGCTCGGCGGCCTGGCCGCCCTGGTCGTGGTGATGGCCGCGCTCTCCAAGGACTTCCTCAACGGCCAGAACCTCCTCAACGTCGGCGTCCAGGCATCGGTCACCGCGATCCTCGCCTTCGGCGTCACCTTCGTGATCGTCTCGGCCGGCATCGACCTGTCCGTCGGCTCGGTCGCCGGGCTCGCCGCCACCGTCGTCGCCTGGGCCGCCACCGGCCAGGGCCTGCCCGTCTGGATCGCCGTACTGCTCGGCCTCGCGGTCGGCGCCGGGGCCGGACTGCTCTCCGGCGCGCTGGTCGCGTACGGCAAACTGCCCGCGTTCATCGCGACGTTGGCGATGCTGTCCGTGGGCCGCGGTCTGGCCCTGGTCATCTCCGGCGGCTCGCCGATCCCCTTCCCCGCGTCGGTCAGCAGGCTCGGTGACACCCTCGGCGGCTGGCTGCCGGTACCGGTGCTCGTCATGATCGGCATGGGGCTGGTCGCCGCCCTGATCCTGGCCCGCACGTACGCCGGACGCGCGATGTTCGCGATCGGCGGCAACGAGGAGGCGGCCCGCCTCTCCGGCATCCACGTCAAGCGCCGCAAGCTCGTCATCTACGCGCTGTCCGGGCTGTTCGCGGCGGTCGCCGGCATCGTGCTCGCGGCCCGCCTCACCTCCGCCCAGCCCCAGGCGGCCACCGGCTACGAACTGGACGCGATCGCGGCCGTGGTGATCGGCGGGGCCAGCCTCTCCGGCGGCTCCGGCAAGGCGTCCGGCACCCTCATCGGCGCCTTGATCCTGGCCGTGCTGCGCAACGGCCTCAACCTGCTGAGCGTGTCGGCCTTCTGGCAGCAGGTGGCCACCGGCCTGGTCATCGCCCTCGCGGTCCTCCTGGACACGCTGCGCCGCCGGAGCACCCGATGAGGGCGGGCGCGGAAGCGCGGACGCCCCGCGGAGACGCCCCGGGCGGTACGCCCACGGATGCCCGCCGGGATGTCCGGGGGCGTGCGCGCGGGGATGCCCGGGGGCGTGCGCGCGGGACGCGGGTGGGCGTGCGCGTAGCGCGACGCTCGCGATGGCGGTGGCCGGGACCCTCACGGCCGCGCTCGCGCTCACCGGCTGCGACCGCGGCGGCAACACCGACCTGGGGCTCGCGCTGTCCACGATGAACAATCCGTTCTTCGTCGGCATCAAGAAGGGCGCCCAGGCCGAGGCGGACGCCCGCGGACTGCACATCAACATCACCGACGCCCAGAACGACCCCACCCAGCAGATCAACCAGATGGAGACCTTCACCAGCCAGAACGTCAAGGCCGCCATCATCAACCCGGTCGACTCCGACGCCGCCGTCCCGGCCGTGGGCGTCGCCAACCGGGCGAAGGTGCCGGTCATCTCCCTGGACCGCGGTGTCAACGGCGGCACGGTCGGCTCGACCATCGCCTCCGACAACGTCGCCGGCGGCCGGCTCGCCGCGAAGACACTGGCCGAATCGCTCGGCGGCAAGGGCAAGGTGGCCTTCCTCGAAGGACAGCCCGGCACCTCCGCCGCCCGTGAACGCGGCCGGGGCTTCGAGGAGGGCCTCCGGAAGTACCCGGGCATCCAGGTCGTCGCCCGCCAGCCCGCCGACTTCGACCGCACCAAGGGCATGGACGTGATGACCAACATGCTCCAGGCCCACCACGACCTCACCGGGGTCTTCGCCGCCAACGACGAGATGGCGCTCGGCGCCGCCAAGGCGCTGGGCGGCCGGTCGGGCAAGGACGTCAAGGTGGTGGCGTTCGACGGCACACCCGACGGCATCACGGCCGTCCGCGACGGAACCCTGACCGCCACCATCGCCCAGCAGCCGGAACTCCTCGGCAAACAGGCCGTGGACTGGGCCCTGAAGGCCGCCCACGGTGAGAAGCTGCCGCAGTCGGTCAAGGTCCCGGTGGTCCTGGTGACCCGCAAGAACGCGGCCACGTTCGACGGCGGATGAGGCCCCCCGGACCCGCGGCCCCGACACCCGGTCCGGGCTCACTCACCACGCAGGACAGCAACGGCAGGCACGACGGCGACCACACACAGGGCAACAACACACACGGCAGCAACACCCCACACACGACGGCAACAACTGACACGCGACGGCAACACACGGAAACCCACGCGCCACCACAACACGCGTGACAGCAACAACCTCGACAGCAACAACTCCAACTGCAACAACTCCAACTGCAACAACTCCAACTGCAGCAACCTCAACTGCAGCAACCTCGACTGCAACAACACGACCCACGCACCACACACGAGAACAGAAGGAGAGCGGCGCATGGACAGCCACCGGCGAGACCGGGCGACGCTCGGAAACGGGAGAACGGCACATGTATGACGTCCTGGTGGTCGGCTCGGCCAACGCGGATCTGACGGTACGGGTCGAGCGGCGGCCCGGCGCGGGGGAGACCGTGCTCGGCACGGACCTGGTCGAATCGGCCGGCGGCAAGGGCGCCAACCAGGCGGCCGCCGCCGCCCGGATCGGCGGCCGCACCGCGCTGCTCGCCCGGGTCGGCGGCGACGCCTACGGCGAACTGTTGCTGCACGCCCAGCGCGAGGCGGGCACCGACGTCACACCGGTCATCGTGGACGAGTCGGCCCGCACCGGCACCGCGATGATCATCGTCGACCCGGACGGCGACAACAGCATCGTCGTCTCCCCGGGCGCCAACGCCGCCCTCACCCCGCAGGACGTGGCCGCGGCGAAGCACACCATCGCCGCCTCCGCGGTGGTCTCCCTCCAACTGGAGATCCCCATGGAGTCCGTACGGGCCGCCGCAACCGCTGCCGAACAGGCCGGCACCCGCGTCGTCCTCAACCCCTCCCCGGCACCCCGGACCGCCCTGGCTCCCGAACTCCTCGCGGTCGCCGACCCATTGGTGGTCAACGAGCACGAGGCCCGTCAGCTCTCCGGCCGCGCCGACGGCACGCCCGCCGAGTGGGCCGCGGCACTGCGCGACCAGGGCGCCCGCTCCGTCGTCGTCACCCTCGGCGGCGACGGAGCGCTGGTCCTGGACGCCTCCGGAGCCACCGAGGTGCCCGGCGTCCGCGTCAAGGCTGTGGACACCACCGGCGCCGGCGACGCCTTCACCGGCGCCCTGGCCACCCGTCTGGCCCGCGGCGACACCCTCCCCGAGGCCGCCCGCTTCGCCGTACGGGTCGGAGCCGCGGCCGTCACCAAGCCGGGCGCCCAGCCCTCGTACCCCACCCGCGCCGAACTGGAAGCCCTGGTCCCGGAATCCGTCCAGGACGCGGGTGACGGCAGCTGAGGCGTGCCGGTGTGCGGCCACCGTCCCCGGCCTCGCCGGGGACGCAGGCGGGCCGCGCCTGCTGCCTGCCCTTCCGCCCCTTCCTCCGTCAGCTCCTCAGCTCCGTATCAGCTCCTCACCTTTGTCAGTTCCTCACCTCGGTATCAGCTCCTCACCTCCGTCAGTTCCTCAGCTCCGTGTTCCCCAGCTCCTTCGGTTCGTACAGCGCATGGTCCGCGCCGGTCGCCACTGCCCAGTAGCGGTCGCCGTAGGACCAGTGCCACCACTCCGTCGGGTAGTTGACCAGCCCGGCGGCGGTGAGCGCGGCGCTCACTATGCGGCGGTGCTCGCGCGCCGCGGGGGACAGGCCCGGCGCGGCCGTGTAGCAGGCACCGTCGCTCTCCTCCGGGGAGGCATTGATCGGTGTCCCCATGTCGACCTCCTCGCCCTCTGCCGTGACGAGCGTGAGGTCCACCGCACCACCCGCGCTGTGCGGCGCTATCTCCGGCGGGGACACATACCGGCTGGCGGCCGCATGGACCCGTGCCCCGTCCCAGTCCGGGTGCGCGGCGCGCAGCTCGTCCGCGTACCCCTCGAAATAGCGCCGCTGCAGGTCCGGCGGGCGGTACCCCTCGACGAACTGCAGCCGCAGCCCGTCCGGCAGCGCCCGCTGCGCGTCCAGCAGCCGCCGCAGCACCCCCTCCCGCAGATACGCGAATGCACCGTCCTCGTCGCGCAGGTCCGCGGCCACCAGCAGACCGGGCGCCGCGGTCCGCACGTCCACCAGCGGCTCACCGCACTCCTTGACCGGTATCGCCGCCACCGCCGGATCCGACATCAGCGTGATGCGGTCACGGACGTCGCTCACCACCAGCTCCGCACCGTCGCCCGGCACCGGCGCGGTCCACTCGGCGGCCGCCGCCACCCGCTCGCCGGACGGCAGCCAGACCCCGCTCAGCCCGCAGGCCGGCCCGGGACTGCCGACCTCCACCCCGTTGGCGAGCACGACGAGGAGTCCGTGCTCCCGCGCCATCTCGCCGTACCGCGCCAACTGCTCCGCCGCGTCGTGGAAGGCGCTGGAGAGATACACCCGGCAGCCGTCCGCCGAGGCCCGCGCCGGCACCTCGGGGAAGCTGTTGTCGAAGCACGTGGCCAGCGCGAACCGGATCCCGCCGAGGAAGAACCGGCCCTCGGTGCTGCCCGGCGCGAAGACCTCGCTCTCGTCGTCGGACAGATGGACCTTGTCGTAACGGGTCAGCAGGGCACCGTCCGGTCCGTAGACGAACGAGGAGATCGTCGGCCGGCCGCCTGGCTCGGCGGCCCGGCCCGCGGCGTTCACCACCGCCGCCACCCCGCCCGCCCGGCAGGCCTCCCGGACCGGCGCCAGCCGGGCATCGTCCGGAGCGACCGTCAGCCGGTCCGGATCGGCCGCTATGAGCCGCAGGTCGTAGTGCGTCAGGGCGAGTTCGGAAAAGACCAGCAGACCGGCACCACGGCCGGCGGCCTCGCCGATGAGCGCGGCCATCCGCGCGGCGTTGGCCTCGATATCCCCTGGCACGGGGGCGAACTGTGCGGCTGCAATGATCATTCCCCCATGATGCCCGCCGCGGCCCCGACGCGTGCGGGCCTGTGGATAACTCTTCGCAGGCCCGGCCGCGCCGGCCGGTCGTGCCGACTCGCCCCCTCCTTCCGCTACGACGTACCGGTCTTTTCGCTACGACGTAATGGTCTTTTCGCTACGACGTACCGGCCTCAGCGCCGCGCGCCGAGTCGGCCGCCACCGTCACGATCTCCCGCACCTGCTGAGTGATCGCCAACCGGTTCTGCACCAGGACGGGGTCGGTGACCTGCCCGTTCGCCGGATCCGTGTTGCCGGGCCCGAACTCCAGGACAGGGGTGTGCAGATGCCCGCCCGGCAGCGCAGGACGCCAGACCGCATCCCGCAGCAGCGTCGCCCGATACGCGATCTCGTTGGACAGGTAGTCCCCGCCGCCCCCGGCCCGGGCGGTCGATCCCGGAGTCGGCCCGTCCGGCCGCTCGACCGGCGCCGTACCACCCACCGGGATCTCCGTCACCGCCGTGTGATCGACCACCGGGTAAGGCCCGGTACCGGCCGCCACGATCCGCGCGTACGGCAGGCTCGTGGTCGTCCACTGCGGCTGCGGCGTCACGGTCGGCACCCCGGGCGGAATCGGCACGGTCTCCGTACGCGACTCCCGCACGTTGTCCGGATAGCCGCCCCGCCAGGCCCCGTTGGTCCGCTCCACGTCGAACCGCCCCGGCCGCCCCTGGCTGATCGTCGTGAACAGGGCCACCTGCCGCGGCCCGCGCCGGAAATACGGTGCCAGGGTGCGCTCCACGGTCCCCCGCGCGAAATCGGCCCACCGTACGGGGAAGACCGCGGCCTCGATCCGCGCCGGCTCACCCGACGCGGTCCGTATCGTCGTCCCGTCCAGCGCGAGTGCCGCCGCTCCCGACGGATTGCTCCGCCGCGGATCGGCATCCAGCTGGAACGGGTCGAACCCGGTCACCACGATCCGCAGCAGGCGCTTGCCCGCGGGCAGCTCGATCGAGTCCTGGCCCCGCGAGCCGCGCTCCAACCCGGCGAGCAACGAGGCGCGTTGAGAGGCCGACAGCCCGAAGCCCGGCCGCCACTGCCGCAGCTCCTTCGACATCCCCAACCGTGCCCAATACAGCGGGCGGTCGTCGTCCCGGCTGAGGTCGCCACCCGCGGGCCCGCGCCCCTGCGCCCGGTCCACGGCACGCCGCCACAACGCCCGCCCTTCCGTCTCCACATACCGCCTGGCCTGCGGATATGTGGTCATCCGCGCCAGCCCGCGCCCGAACTCCCGCGGCCATACGGCAAATCCGCTGCGCCGCAGGATCTCCTGAGGGGCGGCCTGCGCCAGCCGGTCTTCCTCCACGGTGAGGCCCGTCGCCGTGGCCGTCGCCGTGGCCGTAGCCGTAGGGGCGCTTGTTGTGGTTGGCGGGGTCGCCGCGGCCGAAGGGGTCGGAAGGGACAGCGGAACCGCGGCCAACAGCGCGACACCGAGCGTGCCCAGCCGGGCAGTTGAGCGTCCGGTGTGCGCCATGCGTGAGGGGTTGAAGAGCGATCTCATGGGGTGAGTAAAGCGGGGGCGCGGGCCGCGACGGTAGAGGGCGGGTGCACGGCCCTGCGCGGCCACGGATAGGGTTTCCCGTCCGGTCCGGGCCCGGTTCTGGCCCGCTCCCGAACGCCGAGCCACCGGCACCGCGCTCGATTCCGAACATGACATGACATGACATGACGCCATGACGCCATGACGCCATGACGCCATGACGCCATGACGCGATGCGTGACGCGATGCGTGACGTGATACGTGCGCGACATGACATGCACCGGACTTGTTTTTCACGAAACTCAGGGGGAACTCTGTGGCCACTCCGCCACCACCGCACGGCCCGCACCCGTACGCTCCGCCGCCGAGCCAGGCCGGCCCGAACCCATACGGCCCGCCGCCGGGTTACCCGGCACCGGCACCGGCCCGAACTCGAACCCGGCAGCCCAGGCACCCACGCGTATCCGTACCCTCAGCAACCGCCGGCGCCCCAGCAGTACCCACCGCACCAGTACCCGCCGCACCAGTACCCGCCCCAGCAGCAGTACCACCCCACCAGCACCCGGACCCGTACGCCCAGCCCTACGGGGCGGCGGCCCCCACCCCCGGTTGCGTGTTCTGTGGTGCGCAGCCCGCCGTCCAGGCCACCGTACGGGGCCACCAGGGCATCCTCTACGTCATGCGGTTCCTCAGTCGCAGCGGCATGTTCTGCCGTTCGTGCGGACTGGCCACCTACCGGGAGATGTCGGCGAAAACCCTGTGGCAGGGGTGGTGGAGCCCGCTCTCCGTGGCCATCACCCCGCTCACTCTCCTGATCAACCTCGGCCCCGGTCCCGCTTCCGCAAACTGGCGCCCCCGATGGGCGGCTTCCGGCCCTCGCTCGATCCGGGCAAGCCGCTCACCCGCCGCCCCGAGGCCATGCTGTTCCTCGTGCCGATGACGCTGCTCGCGCTGCTGTTGCCGGTGCTGTTCGTCATCGGCCTGCTCGCGGACGACCCGCACGACAGCTCGTCCACTACGGGAGTGGAGAAGGCGCAGACCCTCGTCGTCGGCGACTGTGTGCACAATGACGGCGACTGGCACGACCAGGACCTGCGGACGCTGGACTGCGGATCGGCCGATGCACAGTTCAAGGTGACCCGCACCCGCCACTCCTCGGGGGAACAGTGCGCCGACGGGACTACCTGGCCGATCCCAAGTACAGCTCGGACGGGATGACGACCTCCTGCCTCACGCCTCTCCGGTAGAAGCCCCGACGTTCCGGCGTCCTTGACGTTCCGGTGCCCCCTACCGTCCCGGCGTCCTTAACGTCCCGGCGTACCGGTGTCCCGATGTTCCGGCATCCCGACGTCCCCCACGCCCGCCCCCACACCCGCCGGCCCGCCCCCTGCCGGCCCGCCCGTCACGTCCTCCGGCGGGTGCCTTCTCCGTCGCCTTCCGCATTGCCCTTCACATCGCTCTTCCCATCGCTCTCCCCAACGCCCTCACCGTCGCTCGTCGCCTCGCCCTCCCCGCCCTTGAGCAAGGCCACGAAGTCCCGGAACGCCACGGGCATATCGACGTTCTCCGGGTCGAGCAGCCACTGCAGCTGGAGCCCGTCCATCACCGCGACCAGCAGCGGAGCCGCACGCTCCGGCGTCAGCCCGCCGGGCAGTCGGTCTCCGAACTCGGACCGTAGCGCCGCCGCCATCGCCGCGCGTACGGTCCGGAAGCGGGACTCGAAGAACGCGCGGGCCGGATGGTCCTCCGTGACGCTGTCGGCGGACAGGACGGTGTAGGTCTGGACGATGCCGGGGCGGGTGGCGTTGTAGTCGACGAGCTGGGCGAGGGTGTCGGTACGCCAGATGCCGGATGTGGCGGCGGACGAGGCCAGGTCCCAACGGTCGCGCGCCTCCAGCACAGCGACCAGTAGCAGCTCCTTGGTGGGGAAGTGGTGCAGCAGGCCCTGCTGGGTCAGCCCGGCACGCTCGGCGACGGCGGCCAGCGAGGTACGGCGGTAGCCCCGCTCGGCGATGAGTTCCACGGCGGCCTCCAGGATGGCCTCGCGCCGCTCCGCGCGCTGGGCCTCGCGTCCGCCACCGCCCCGCCGCGGCCCCGGCCGGCCGTCGCGGGAGGCGCCTCGCTCTCGTGCAGTCACCGGCCGAGCGTAACCCCGGCGTGGAGAACTCGTACGGGCAAGGTAACGGAAGGGTCACGATGCCTACCGTTCGGGAGGTTAGCGGATCAGAATCCGGCCAGGGGCCACATAACGTTCGGAGCCAGCCGCTCCCCTCGGGTTCCACAGGCCCCCACAGCCCCAACAGGCCGCGCCAGCGAGACCGGAGAGCCGTATGACCGACGCCCAGTCAGACCGTCCCTCCCGCGACACCGCGCCCGTCCACGCCGTCCACGCCCCCACTCGCGCGGATGCACACGCCGAGACACAAGCCGAGACGCAAGCCGAGCCACATGCCGAGCCACACGCCGAGACGCACGCCGGGACACAAGCCGAGCCCCACACCGACGCACACGGGGAGGCGCTCGCCGACGCACACGCCGCGGCCGTCGCACGGGCGCTCGCCGCGCTCGACCTCGAAACCAAGGTCCGGCTGCTCTCCGGCCAGGACATGTGGACCCTCCCGGCCGTCCCCGAGATCGGCCTGCGGTCGCTGGTGATGTCGGACGGCCCGATCGGCGTGCGCGGCCAGGAATGGAGTGCCGAGGACCCCTCGGTCGCCCTGCCCAGCCCCACCGCCCTGGCCGCCACCTGGGACCCGAACTCGCCCGCCGCGCCGGGCAACTCCTCGCCCAGGAGGCCCGTCGCAAGGGCGTGCACGTCCTCCTGGCGCCGACCGTAAATCTGCACCGTTCCCCGTTGGGCGGCCGCCACTTCGAGTGCTACTCGGAAGACCCGCTCCTCACCGGCGTGATGGGCGCGGGATACGTACGAGGGGTGCAGGAAGGCGGCGTCGCCACTACGGTCAAGCACTTCGTCGGCAACGACGCCGAGACCGACCGGCTCACCGTCGACAACCGCATCGCTCCCCGCCCGCTGCGCGAGCTCTACCTCGCGCCGTTCGAGCACATCGTCACCCACGCCCGCCCCTGGGGCATCATGACCGCGTACAACCAGGTCAACGGCTCGACGATGACCGAACACCGCTACCTCGTCCAGGACGTCCTGCGCGGCGAATGGGGCTTCGACGGCTGCAACGTCTCCGACTGGACGGCCGCCCGTGACACCGCCCGGGCGCTGCGGGGCGGCCTGGACGTGGCGATGCCCGGCCCGCGCACCGTGTACGGCGCCCCGCTCGCCGAGGCCGTCCGAGCCGGTGAGGTGGCCGAAGGCGAGGTGGACGACGCGGTCCGCCGCGTACTTCTGCTCGCCGCCCGGACGGGATGCCTCGCGGGCGTACCCGCCGCGGTCGCCCCGGCCGACGTACCCCAGGACATCGACGGCCCCGCGATCGCCCGCGAAATCGCCCGACGCGCCTTCGTCCTGCTCCGCAACGAACCGGTCGCCGGTGAATCGGTGGCCGATGAACGGGGAGCCCACGAACCGTCGGACCACGAACCGGCGGACCACGAACCGGCAGCCCACGAAGCCCTAACCGGTGCGGCGGCGACCACCCAACGAGCGGGCGGGGCCCGCCGTTTGCTACCCCTCGACGCGACGGCGATCCGTTCCCTCGCCGTCATCGGAGCCACCGCGCGCGACGCCCGCGTCCTCGGCGGCGGATCTGCGACCGTCTTCCCCGACCGGATCGTCTCCCCGCTGGAAGGACTCCGCGCGGCCCTGCCCGACGACGTCGAGGTCACCTTCGCCGTCGGCGCCGACCCGCGCACCCGGATCCCGCACGCCCGCGAAGGGTTCACCCTGCACGCCCGTTACCTCGACGCGGACGGCAACCTGCTGGCCGAAACCCGCAGTTCGACGGGAAGGTGCAGGTGATGGGCCGCTTCCCCGCCGGCGTCACCCGGCAGAACCTCAGCGCCGTCGAACTGGCCGGCAGCTACACCCCCCAGCTCAGCGGCGCCCACACCTTCGCCGTCGCCGGGACCGGCTCCCTCCGGCTGACCGTGGGCGGCACGGCCCTCTTCGACGACACCGTCACACCCGAGGGCAGCGACCCCTTCGAGGCGTTCATGAACCCCGTCGAGCAGCAGGTGACGGCGGAACTGGCGGCGGGGGAGCAGACCGACGTCACCCTGCGGTTCGTACCGCGCAGCCTCGGACTGGGGGAGGGCATGGACGCGCTGAACTTCACCCTCGGCCACAGCGCGCCGCAGCTCGACGCGGACGCCGAGATCGAGGAAGCGGTGCGCGCCGCGGCCGCCTCCGATGTCGCGGTCGTGGTCGTCGCCACGACCGAAGAGGTCGAGTCCGAGGGCTTCGACCGCCGCGATCTACGGCTTCCCGGCCGCCAGGACGAGCTGGTCACCTGCGTCGCCGCGGTCAACCCGCGCACCGTCGTCGTGGTCAACTCCGGGTCCCCGGTGGAACTTCCCTGGCGCGAGCAGGTCGCCGCGGTCCTGCTGAGCTGGTTCCCCGGGCAGGAGGCCGGTACCGCACTCGCCGACGTCCTGCTCGGGACCCACGAGCCCGGCGGTCGGCTCCCCACCACCTGGCCGGCCCGCCTCGACGACGCCCCGGTCACCACCGTCACCCCCACCAACGGCCAACTCGCCTACGCCGAGGGCCCGTTCATCGGCTACCGCGCCTGGCAGCGCGACGCGTCGCTCCCCGCCCCCGCCTACCCCTTCGGCCACGGCCTCGGCTACACCGACTGGGAGTACGAATCCCTGGACACCACCCCCGACTCGGTACGCGTACGCCTTCGCAACACCGGCCCCCGCCCCGGCCGCGAAATCGTCCAGATCTACCTCACCCCCACCCTCACCCCCACCCCCGCCCCCACGAACTCGCCGAGCACCCCATCCGCCCCGACCGCCGATCCCACCCCAGTCAGCGCCGACCCCACCACATCCTCGGCCGTCACCCCGGCCGCCCCGTCCGCCCCGCCCGCCCCGTACGGCCCCGATGCCGCCCCGACGGAGCTGACCGCCGACACCACCCTGACGGCACCCGAGCGACCGGCCCGCTGGCTGGTCGGCTTCGCGGCCGTCGAGGCCGGCGCCGGTGAGAGCGTCGAGGCCGAAATCCCGCTGCCGGACCGGGCCTTCGAGATCTGGGACGATGAGGCAGGCGCCTGGCGCCGGATCAAGGGCGTCTACACCGTCGAGGCCGCCCACAGCCTCACCGACCGCCGCCTCACAGCCGAGGTCACCGCCACCTGACAGCGGACGTCACCGCTGCCTGACAGCCGAGGTCACCACCGCTGGGCAACCGAGGCCAACGCCACGTGATGGCCAGCGCGGGGCCACCGCCGTCTGCGGCCGGCCGGCCGGTCGGTCCTCAAGAGGTCCGCACCGACACATCACCCCCGCTGGTCCGGGCCGTCACCTTGTGGGGGGACTTCGGGTCCGTCGGTACGGAGACCTTGCTGGTGCCGCCGGAGGTGGTGGCGTTGACCGCGTAGCTGCCCTTCGGGAGACGGACGGTGACGTTGCCTCCGCTGGTGCGGGCCGAGATGTCGTCGGGCATCGTGGTCAGGGTCAGGTCCACGTCTCCGCCGCTGGTTCTGGCCTGGGCTCTGCGGGCCGTGGAGTCCGCGATCGTCACGTCGCCGCCGCTGGTCTCCGCGTCGATGGCGCCCGAGGTGCCGCGGACGATGACGTCCCCGCCGCTGGTGTGCAGATTGACGGAGGCGTCGCGCGGCAGCAGCACTCGGAAGTCCACCTCGCACTTGCGGCCCATGCCGCAGTCCTCGGCCTTCAGGGTCAGCAGGCCGTTCTTGACGCTGTGCGCCGGGGTCGGCTTGCGGTCGTTGTAGCGGTACTTCTCGGTGACCTTCACCGAGCCGCCGGCCGCGACCGGGACCACCTCGATGTCCCCGCCGTGGGTCGTCGCCGAGAGAGCAGTGATCTTTCCGTCCACGGTGTACGAGCGCTTCGCCTCTTTGGTCGGGCCGAAATCGGAGAGCGAGCAGCCGGCCACCAGCGCGGTCAAGGCCGCACAGGACAGGACGAGATGAGGAGCGCGGAGGCGGGCCATGGTGATACGTCTCCCGAGACGAAGGGAAGGGGACCGAAGCGGTTCCGGACCGGATGGGCCGGACACTGATCATCTTCGAGTATCGCGAATCGGGAATCGTCACCGCAGGGTATGACCTTTGGCATCACCGCACGGTATGAGAGTCCCTTAGGGGAAGGCGCCCCGCACCCCTGAGAGTTGCCCCCTGGGAGTCCCACAACGGCCCCGTCCCCCGACCCTCGGCCCCCGACCCTCGGCCCTCGGCCCCCGACCCTCGGCCCCCAGCCTCCGACCCCCAGCTCACGACGCAGCGCCCGCCTCCCGCGGTCGCACGGAGAAGTGGTACACGGTCTCGGAGTGGTACACCTCGCCCGGGCGCAGGACGGTGCTGGGGTAGTCCGGGCGGTGGGGGGAGTCCGGGAAGTGCTGGGTTTCGAGGGCGAGGCCGGCCGCCGGGCCGTAGGGCAAGCCGGAGAAGCCGGTCAGGGAGCCGTCGAGATGGTCGGCGGTGTAGAGCTGCAGACCTGGTTCGGTGGTGGCCAGTTCGAGGGCGCGGCCGGAGGCCGGGTCGTAGAGCTCCGCGACCGGGCGCGGGGCCGTGGTGACGCCGCCGTCCAGCACGAAGTTGTGGTCGTACGGGTCGCCGACCGCACGGGCGGTGCGGAAGTCGAAGCGGGTGCCGGAGACCTCGGCCGGCGCGCCGGGCAGCGGAATGCCGGTGTCGTCGACGGGCGTGTAGTGGCTGGCGGCGAGCCGCAGTTCGTGCCCGGTGGCGCTGCCGTTGCCGTCGCCGCCCAGGTGGAGGTAGGTGTGGTTGGTGAGGTTCAGGACAGTGGGGGCGTCGGTGTGCGCGTCGTAGGAGAGGTGCAGGGTGCCGCCGCGCGGTCCGGGGGACAGGGTGTAGGTCACCCGCACGTCCAGGTTGCCGGGAAAGCCCTCCTCGCCGTCGGGGCTGACCCGGTGCAGCTCCACCCCGCCCTCGACCTCCCGGGCGTCCCACACCACCCGGGAGAAGTTGTGCGGCCCGCCGTGCAGGCTGTTGCGCCCGTCGTTCGCCGTCAGCCCGTACGTCCTGCCGTCCAGGGGGAGGGCGGCCCCGGCGATCCTGTTGGCGTAGCGGCCGACCAACGCGCCGAAGTGGGAGCCGCCGTGGGCCACGTAGGAGGCCAGGTCGCGGAAGCCGAGCGCCAGCTGGCCGGACCTGCCGTCCCGGTCGGGGGCCTCGATGGTCTGGACGATGCCGCCGTACGTCAGGACCCGCACCCGTAGTGCGTCCGGGCCGGCGCCCGACTCCAGGGTCCAGCGGTCGACGCCGGTCCCGTCGTCCAGTGTGCCGAAGGGTTCCCTGCTGACCTGCGTCTTCATGGGCATGAGCCTATGCCCGCCCGGGAGTCGGTGCCCGGTGGAAGGCAACCCACCTCGCGCCCCGCAGACACCCGCCGCACGCGCCGCGCACCGCCCGCCCAAGGGGACGGACCGGCTGGACGGACGGCCCCGCTGAACCGACCCGCTGGCCGGCCCCGCTACCCCTGCCTGCGCGTGATCGTGCGGAACGCCAGCTCCGCCAGTTCCTTCTGGCCGCCGGCGCCCGGGTGGAACCAGTCCCAGGTGCTCAACTGACGCCCGGTGAAGCGGTAGTCGAAGACGGCGGGGTCGAAGCGGCACAGCGGGTCCTTGCCGCAGACGTCGGCCAGCGCCGCGTTGTAGGCCATGACCCGCTCACGCACCTCGTCCCGCCGGTCCTGGGCCGGCTTGGTCAGGTCGTCCGGATCCCGCAGCATCGAACCGCAGATGCCGAGCTTCCAGACTTCCTTGCCGAGCGGGTTCTTGCGCCCCTCGGACCACAGCCGCAACAGGTCGGGCACCGACGCGACATAGACCTGGGTGTGCGGCAGCGAGCGCCGCAGCGCCTTCATGGAGCGAGTGAAGTCGGCGCGGAAGGAGGCCGTCGGGGTCATCGCCCCGACATCGGTGCGGCAGGCGTCGTTGGCGCCGATCAGGACCGTGACCAGCTCGGGCTTCCGTACGGCCGCGGCGGCCACCTGGCCGGGCAGGTCGTCCATCAGGGCACCGGCCCGGGCGAAGTTCCAGCTGTGGGTGGCGGGGCGCTTCACCAGGCGTCGGGCGAGGCTGTCGACCTTGGGATCGGTGCCGGTGGACCAGGAGACCTCGGGGCATTCGGAGAGGATGGTGCAGGCGTTGAAGCCGACGGTGATGGAGTCGCCGAGCGCCGCGATCGAGCGGGGATGGGTGCGCCAGACGGATGCCGGTTTCGCCTGCCGTCCGGCCGACGGGCTGGAGTGGGGGTGTGCGCCGCCGCCGGCACTGCAGGAGGCGAGTGCGAGCAGCAGGGCGGAGACGGCGGTGACGGTGCGTGTGCGGCGTGCGCGAGGACCGTGGTGACGGAGGCGAAAGGGCCGATCGATCTGGGTCATCCCCTGTCCCCTCCGGCGTGCGAGTGATATCTCTTCGGGTACCGACGGTACGTCACCCCCTCGTCCGGCACCGCGCGGTAGCTTTGCCCCGTGCCTGCCGGGCGGTGACCCAAAGTGGCACGTGCGGTCGGTGCAGACAAATTACATCACGTCATTTCCTGTCCCTTTTGCGGCAAATTCCGCCTAATGGTGTTTACTGTAGGTCACCTCGCAGGCTGGTGCCGAAGTGATCACTGGGGCAGAATGACAACTGTCCCGGCCGCAACCGGAACGGGCACGAGGCCGCTGGGGAAGGCGAACCTCGAACCGCACTGGAGGTCCCGGTGACGACACGTGGAGTTCTGTACGTCCACTCCGCTCCGCGCGCGCTGTGCCCGCACGTCGAATGGGCCGTGGCGGGCGTCCTCGGGGTGCGCGTCAACCTCGACTGGATCCGGCAGCCGGCATCGCCGGGCACGTGGAGAGCCGAATTCTCCTGGCAGGGCGAGGCCGGTACGGCCTCCAAGCTGGCCTCCGCGCTGCGCGGCTGGCACCTGCTGCGCTTCGAGGTGACCGCGGAACCCTGCGCCAGCGCCGAGGGCGAGCGCTACAGCTCCACCCCTGACCTGGGCATCTTCCACGCCGTCACGGGCATCCACGGCGACATCCTGATCCCCGAGGACCGGCTGCGCGCCGCCGTCGCCCGCTCCGCGCGCGGCGAGACCGAGCTGGCCGCCGAGGTCGCCAAACTCCTCGGCAAGCCCTGGGACGACGAACTGGAGCCCTTCCGGTACGCCGGCGAGGGCGCCCCCGTGCGCTGGCTGCACCAGGTCGTCTGAGGTGTGAGGCGCCCCGTGCGCTGCATGCCCCACGTCGTCCGACGCCACCGCCGCGGCGCCCGAAGGGCGACACGCCGCCGCGGTTGTCCTGGAGTGCGCTCTAAGACTTAGCGTGCCCTCATGGCCGACAACAACTCTCCCGACACGCTGTCAGTAGCCGTCCTGGGTACCGGAATCATGGGCGCGGCGATGGCACGCAACCTCGCCCGGGCCGGGCTGGACGTCCGCGCCTGGAACCGTACCCGGGCCAGGGCCGAGCCGCTGGCGGCCGACGGGGTCCGCATCGCCGACACGCCCGCCGAGGCGGTGGACGGCGCCGATGTGGTGCTCACCATGCTGCTCGACGGTGACGCCGTCCTCGACGCGGTGCGGCAGGCCGCCCCGGCGCTGCCCGCCGGCGCCCTCTGGCTCCAGATGAGCACGGTGGGCGACGAGGCGCTCGACCCGCTCGCCCGTTTCGCCGACGACCACGGACTGCGGTTCGTCGACGCCCCCGTATTGGGCACCAAGGCACCTGCCGAGAAGGGGGAGTTGACGATTCTGGCGGCCGGCGCACCAGAGGTGCGGGAGCGCGCCGAGCGGGTCTTCGGGATCGTCGGCAGCCGCACCCAGTGGGTGGGCGAGGACGGCGCGAGCGGGGCCGCCAGCCGGCTCAAACTGGTCGTCAACAACTGGGTGATGACGCTCATCACCGGCACGGGGGAGACCATGGCGCTGGCCAAGGGACTCGGCGTGGACCCGCGCGAGGTGCTCGCGGCGGTGGCCGGCGGGGCGCTGGACGTGCCGTATCTGCGGATGAAGTCCGAGCTCATCCTGTCCGGTGAGTACCCCGCGAGCTTCACCGTCTCCGCCGCCCGCAAGGACACCCGCCTGATCACCGAGGCCGCCCACCGGGCCGGCGTACGGGTGGATCTGGCGCAGGCGGCGGCCGAGCGCTTTCGCCGGGCCGAGGCGCAGGGGCACGGCGGCGAGGACGGCGCGGCGGCGTACTTCGCCAGCTTCGACGACTGAGAGCGGCGGAAACCGGCTCGGAACGCCGGCCCGGGAATGACGGAGGGCCCGCCCGGTGAACGTCACCGGGCGGGCCCTCCTACGCGTCTGCCGGCGCGCCTCAGACCGTGCGGAAGGCGAGCACGACGTTGTGGCCGCCGAAGCCGAACGAGTCGTTCAGCGCCGCGATCCGGCCCTCGGCCGGGAGCTTGCGGGCCTCACCGCGGACGATGTCCACGTCGACCTCC
Organism: Streptomyces endophytica; assembly: GCF_026153355.1. Lineage (GTDB taxonomy): Bacteria > Actinomycetota > Actinomycetes > Streptomycetales > Streptomycetaceae > Streptomyces > Streptomyces endophytica. Next base: position 3,606,813 of record NZ_CP110636.1, read on the forward strand.
GGGTCGAGCTCGTCGATGTTGATGGTCGGCGGCGCCACCCGGTGGTACAGCGCCAGGATGGCGGCGACCGTCTCGACGCCGCCCGCGCCGCCCAGGAGGTGACCGGTCATCGACTTGGTGGCGGAGACCGCCATGTGGTCGGTGTCGTCGCCGAAGACCTTGCGCAGCGCCTTCAGTTCGGCCAGGTCGCCCTGCGGCGTGGACGTGGCGTGCGCGTTGACGTGCACGATCTCGGCCGGGTCGAGGTCGCTGCCGTCGAGGAGGTTCTGCAGGGCGTGCGCGATGCCGTTGCCGGACGGCTCGGGCTGCACGATGTCGTGGCTGTCCGCGGAGACGCCCTGGCCGACGGCCTCGGCGTAGACCTTGGCGCCGCGCTTGGCGGCGTGCTCGGCCGACTCCAGGACGATCACGCCGGCGCCCTCACCGAGGACGAAGCCGTTGCGGGCGACGTCGAACGGGCGGGAGGCGCCCTGCGGGTCCTCGTTGTTCTTGGACATCGCCATCATGTTGCCGAACGCGGCGATCGGCAGCGGGTGGATGGCCGCCTCCGTACCGCCCGCGACGACGATGTCGGCACGGCCCGTACGGATCATCTCGATGGCGTAGCCGATCGCCTCCGAGCCGGACGCACAGGCGCTGACCGGGGTGTGCACACCCGCGCGGGCGTTCACGTCCAGGCCGACGTTGGCGGACGGGCCGTTGGGCATCAGCATCGGCACCGTGTGCGGGGAGACGCGGCGCACGCCCTTCTCCCGCAGGATGTCGTACTGGCCGAGCAGGGTGGTCACGCCGCCGATGCCGGAGGCGATGACGGTGCCCAGCCGGTCCGGGTTGATCGAACCGGCCGCGCCGGCGGCGGCGTCGGGCTCACCGGCCCTGGCGGTGAAACCGGCGTCCGCCCAGGCCTCGCGGGCGGCGATCAGCGCGAACTGCGCCGAACGGTCCAGCTTGCGCGCCTGAGCCCGGGGAAGGACCTCCGCCGGGTCGACGGCCGCCTGAGCGGCGATCTTGACGGGCAGGTCGGCAGCCCAGTCCTGTTCGAGAGGGCTGACACCGGAGCGTCCGGCGAGCAGGGCCTGCCAGGTCGAAGCGCTGTCGCCACCCAGCGGTGTGGTTGCGCCGATACCGGTGACGACCACGGTGCGATTGGTCGCGTTCACGGGAATTCTTACTCCACGGGTAGAGGGGTCTGAATCGACGGCGCCACCGCAGGGTGGCGACATGCGCGGGAGCTGGATCAGCTCTGGTGCTTGAGGATGTAGTCGGTCGCGTCGCCGACGGTCTTGAGGTTCTTGACGTCGTCGTCCGGGATCTTCACGTCGAAGCGCTCTTCGGCGGCGACGACGACCTCGACCATGGACAGCGAGTCAACGTCCAGGTCGTCGGTGAAGGACTTGTCCACCTGGACGTCCTCGGTGGGGATCCCGGCGATCTCGTTCACGATCTCGGCGAGACCGGCGACGATCTCTTCCTGAGTGGCGGCCATGATGGCGCTCCTTCGGTCATTTTAAGGGGAAACTGCGTTACTTGCGGTGAAGATCCGTGCGGCGCCCGGCACGTCCGGAGACGGACGGTGCTGCGCAGATCTTGCCTAGGGGAGGGTAACGACCGTCGCGGCGTACACGAGACCCGCCCCGAAGCCGATGACCAGCGCGGTGTCGCCGCTCTTGGCCTGTCCGGTCGCCAACAGCCGCTCCATGGCGAGCGGAATGGAGGCGGCCGAGGTGTTGCCGGTGGTCTCCACGTCGCGGGCGACCGTCACGCTCTCCGGCAGCTTCAGAGTCTTCACCATCGAGTCGATGATCCGCATGTTGGCCTGGTGCGGGATGAAGACGTCCAGGTCGTCCGGGCTGACTCCGGCCGCGTCCAGCGCCTGCTGGGCGACCTTCGCCATCTCGAACACCGCCCACCGGAAGACCGACTGGCCCTCCTGGGTGATGGCGGGGTACCGGATCTCCTCCAGGGCGGGGCGCGCCTCGGGCCCGTCGCCCCCGGGGAACGGCGTGGAACGGTAGACGTCCCAGCCGAGGGTCTGCTTGATCGTGTCGGCCTTGTCGCCCTCCGAGCCCCAGACCGTCGGGCCGATCTCCGGCTCGTTGGCCGGGCCGACGACCACGGCGCCGGCGCCGTCACCGAACAGGAAGGCCGTCGCGCGGTCCTCCAGGTCGGTCAGGTCCGACAGCCGCTCGACGCCGATGACCAGGACGTACTCCGCCGAACCCTCCGTCACCAGGCCCTTGGCGAGGGTCAGTCCGTAGCCGAAGCCCGCGCAGCCCGCCGAGATGTCGAAGGCGGCCGGCTTGCCGGCGCCGATGCGGTGCGCGATCTCGGTCGCGATCGCCGGGGTCTGCTTGAAGTGCGAGACGGTGGAGACGATCACGGCACCGATCTGCTCGGGCGTGATGCCGGCGTCGGCGATGGCCTTGCCGGACGCCTCGACCGACATCTGCGCCACGGTCTCCTCGGGGCCCGCCCAGTGGCGGGTCGCGATGCCGGACCGCGAGCGGATCCACTCGTCGGACGAGTCGATGTGCTTGAGGATCTCCTCGTTGGGCACGACACGGGTCGGCCGGTAGCCGCCGACGCCCATGATCCGGGCGTACGGAGCGCCCTTGGAGGGCTTGATCTTCGAGGTCATGCGCTTCGGACTCCTATTCGGCCGGTGCCGAGCCAGCAGCGGTGGCGGCGGACGCCTCGGCGATCAGCGTGCGGGCCGCGTCGAGGTCGTCGGGCGACTTGAGGGCGAGGGTCCGCACGCCGGGCAGGGCGCGCTTGGCCAGGCCGGTGAGCGTGCCGCCGGGGCGGCCTCGATGAGCGCGGTGACGCCGAGCGCCTTGAAGGTCTCCATGCACAGGTCCCAGCGCACGGGGTTGGCCACCTGGCCGACCAGCCGCTGCACCAGTTCCTGACCGGAGGAGACCAGCTGCCCGTCCTTGTTGGAGACGTAACGGGTGTGCGGATCGGCGACCGACAGCGAAGCGGTCGCGGATTCCAGCGCGGAGACGGCGGGTGCCATGTGGTGAGTATGGAACGCGCCGGCCACCTTCAGCGGTACGACCCGGCGAGTGCCTTCCGGCTTGTTCTCGACCAGCGCGGCGATCTGCTCGGCGGTGCCGGCCGCGACGATCTGGCCGGCGCCGTTGACGTTCGCCGGGGTGAGGCCCAGCCGCTCCAGATGCGGGATGACGACGTCCTCGTCGCCGCCCAGCAGCGCGGCCATGCCGGTCTCGGTGACCGCGGCGGCCTCGGCCATCGCCAGGCCGCGGCGGCGTACCAGCCCCATCGCGGCCTCGTCGGAGAGCGTGCCGGTCAGCGCGGCGGCGGCGAGCTCGCCGACGCTGTGGCCCGCCGCGGCGCCGACCTTGGAGGAGACGTCGTCGGCCGTCGCGAACAGCTGACGGGCGGAGATCAGGGCGGACGCCACCAGCAGCGGCTGCGCCACCGCGGTGTCGCGGATTTCCTCTTCGTCCGCCTTCGTGCCGTAGTGGACCAGGTCGAGGTCGATGGCGGCCGACCACTCACGGAGCCGGTCTTCGACACCGGGGAGGTCGAGCCAGGGGGTCAGGAAGCCGGGCGTCTGGGCGCCTTGGCCGGGAGCGACGAGTACGAGCACCCTCACACTCTCTCTTGTGGGTGGTTCCGCCCGCCCGTGGGGACAAGGACGAAGAACCATCGGGGTAATTGTTGGTCTCCGACAAAAGTCTAGAGTTGCGCCTCACCGTCAGCCAGACGCCCCAGAATCAGCGCGATACGGAGGGTGAAGGCCGAGCGCACATCGGAGGGTGACCACCCGGTGACGTCCGTCACACGTCGCAGCCGATAGCGCACGGTGTTGGGGTGGACGAACAGCATCCGGGCCGCGCCCTCCAGACTGCTCGCCTGCTCAAGATAGACGCTCAGCGTCTCCAGGAGTGCCGACCCGGCTTCCTCCAGCGGTCTGTAGATCTCCTCCACCAACTGCTCCCGCGCGACCGGGTCCGAGGCCATCGCGCGTTCCGGAAGTAGATCGTCCGCGAGCACCGGGCGCGGGGCGTCCGGCCAGGCCGCGCACGCCCGCAGACCGGCCGCCGCGGCCTGCGCGGAACGGGTCGCCGCCAGGAGGTCGGAGACCACCGGACCGGCCACCACGGGGCCGGCGGCATACGGGCCGATCAGCGCCTTCGCCGCCTTGAGCGGATTGTCCGAACCGCCCGCGATCACCACCAGGCGCGAGCCCAGCACGCCGGTCAGCACCTGGAGCTTGGCGTGCCGGGCGGCCCGCCGGATCGCCTCCACGGTCAGCTCGCTGTCGCCGTCCGGGGCGGTGCCCAGCACCACGCAGACGTGCTCGGGGGAGTTCCAGCCCAGCGCCGCCGCCCGGGAGACCGCGCCCTCGTCGGCCTCCCCCGAGAGCACCGCGTTGACCACGAGCGACTCCAGGCGGGCGTCCCAGGCGCCGCGGGCCTCGGCGGCCTGCGCGTACACCTGGGCGGTGGCGAAGGCGATCTCCCGGGCGTACACCAGGAGCGCCTCGCGCAGCACGGACTCGTCGCCGGGGGCCGCGACCTCGTCGATCGCCGCCTCCATGACCTCGATGGTCGTCCGGACCATCTCGACGGTCTGGCGCAGCGTGATCGCCCGGGTCAGCTCGCGCGGCGCGGTGCCGAAGACGTCGGTACTGATCGCCTGCGGGGTCTCCGGATGCCGGAACCACTCGGTGAAAGCGGCGATACCGGCCTGGGCGACCAGGCCGATCCAGGAGCGGTTCTCCGGGGCATCGCGCGGTACCACGGCAGCGTGGCGTCCATGCGGGCGATGGCCGCGGCCGCCAGCGTGCCGGAGGAATTCTCCAGCCGCCGGAGGGTCGCGGAGTGCGGGTGCGCGTCGCGCGATGCGGGTTCAGACACGGGACAAGCCTGCACTATCGGGGCGAGGAGGTGAGGGGGCGGGGCTACCGTGGGCCCATGATTCAGGTGCGCAGGGGCGAGGAACGCTATCGGGGCGGCGATCCGGACGCCGGGATCGAGTCACTGCACGCATTCTCCTTCGGGCCCCACTTCGACCCGGACAATCTGCGCTTCGGGGCGCTTATCGCCTGCAATGAGGAGCGGCTGGCGGCCGGCGCCGGCTTCGACGAGCATCCGCACCGCGACACCGAGATCGTGACCTGGGTGGTCGAGGGTGAGCTGACCCACCGCGACTCGGCCGGTCACGAGACCACGGTACGCTCCGGCGATCTTCAGCGGCTCAGCTCCGCCGGCGGCGTACGGCACGTGGAGCGCAACGCGGGCGGGGCCCCGCTGCGCTTCGTGCAGATGTGGCTGGCGCCGCGCGAATTCGGTGGGGAGCCGGCGTACGAGATCGTCCGCGGCATCGCCGACGGCACTCCGTACGCGGTCCCGCGGGCCGGCGCCCTGCTGCATGTGCGCCGTCTCACGGAAGGCGAGCGCACCGCCGTCCCGGCCGCGGAGCGGGTGTACGTGCACGTCGTGCGGGGCGCGATCGCGATCGGCGGGCAGCGCCTGGAGGCGGGCGACGCGGCGCGGATCACGGACGGGACCGAGCTGGAGCTGACGGCGCTGACGGCGTCGGAGTGCCTGATGTGGGAGATGGGGCCGGAGCCGGCCTACGGGTGAGGCGGGCAGCGGCCGTCGCTCCTATGGGGACGCGGTCGGCCGCCGGCCCGTGTTAGGCCGACCGCGCCAGCTCGTCCAGCACCGCGTCGGTCAGCTTCGGCCAGACCTCGATCGCCCACGGTCCGAAGGCCCGGTCGGTCAGCGCCACACAGGCGGCCCCGGCATCCGGGTCCACCCACAGGAACGTCCCGGACTGCCCGAAGTGCCCGTAGGTGCGCGGCGAGGAGCCGGCGCCGGTCCAGTGCGGCGACTTGCCGTCGCGGATCTCGAAACCCAGCCCCAGTCGTTCGGCTTCTGGTGGCCGTAGCCCGGCAGCACACCCGTCAGCCCGGGGAAGACCACCTGCGTCGCCTCGGCGAGCGTCTGCGGTGCGAGCAGCCGCGGCGCCTGCAGCTCGGCCGCGAACCGGATCAGGTCGGCGACCGTGGAGACGCCGTCCTTGGCGGGCGAGCCGGGCAGTTCCGTCGCGGTCATGCCGAGCGGCTGGAGAACCGCCTCGTGCAGATACTGCGGGAAGGGGATGTCGGTCGCCTTGGCGATGTGGTCGCCCAGCACCTCGAAGCCGGTGTTGGAGTAGATCCGGCGGGTGCCGGGGGCGGCCATCACGCGCTGCTCGTCGAAGGCGAGCCCCGAGGTGTGTGCGAGCAGATGACGGACCGTGGAACCCTCGGGACCGGCCGGCTCGTCCAGCTCGACGGCGCCCTCCTCCACGGCCAGCAGGGCGGCGTACGCGGCCAGCGGCTTGGTCACCGACGCCAGCGGGAACCGCTGCTCCAGAGGACCGTACGATCCGGTCACCGACCCGTCGGCTCGTACGACGGCGGCCGCAGCGGTGGGCACCGGCCAGTTCTCGATCATCCGCAGGCTCTGCATGCTCCGAGCCTAACCTCCCCAAATTCAGGTCAAGTCTGCGCCCGATCCGCGCTTGCTTGGAGTGCGCTCGAAGTCTCTAGCGTTGACGACGTCGCAAGGCGTCCGGCGAAAGCCGCGAGGTCCGCGGCGAAGTCGAGAGCAATCCGGCGAAACAGGGGAGACGGGGCATGACGGTCACGCAGAGCGAACCGGTGACGAGCGGCGTGGCAGCGACCGCCGAACGGCCGGCGCAGGCCCCCAACTGCGCCACCCCGCCGCCCCCGCACCCCAAGCCCACCGGCCAGGACCGGTACACGATCAGCGAGGTCGCGGAGCACACCGGGCTCAGCGCCCACACCCTCCGCTGGTACGAGCGGATAGGGCTGATGCCGCACGTGGACCGGACGCACACCGGGCAGCGCCGCTTCAGCAACCGCGATCTGGACTGGCTGAGCCTGGTCACCAAGCTGCGACTGACCGGCATGCCGGTCGCCGACATGGTCCGCTACGCCGAGCTGGTCCGGCTGGGCGAGAGCACCTTCGCCGAGCGTGAGCAGCTGCTGACCGCGCACCGCGAGGACGTGCGGCAGCGCATAGCGGACCTGCAGAGCACGCTGGATGTCCTCGACTACAAGATCAACATCTACGCCGACGCCCGGCGGGCGTCCGAGAGGTTCTGAGGTCTCATGGGTAGCGAGAAGATCGAGACGGTCGAGCTGGGCACCGGCGGCCCCCGCGTCGGGGTGCAGGGCCTCGGCTGTATGGGCATGAGTTTCGCCTACGGCCCCACGGACGCCGACGAGGCGCGGGCCACCCTGGAGCGCGCGCTGGAGCTGGGCGTGACGCTCTACGACACGGCCGACATGTACGGCCGCGGGGAGAACGAGAAGTTCATCGCCCCCTTCATACGGGCGCACCGCGACAAGGTCGTCCTGGCCACCAAGTTCGCCATCTCCCCCGACCCGGACGCCCCGGACGACCCGTACCGGCGCATCATCCGCAACGACCGCGCGTACATCCGCCAGGCCGTCGAAGGCAGCCTCAAGCGGCTGGGCGTCGACGAGATCGACCTCTATTACATGCACCGCCGCACGCCGGACGTCCCCTTGGAGGAGTCGATCGGGGCGATGGCCGAACTGGTCGCCGAGGGCAAGGTCAAGCACCTGGGGCTGAGCGAGGTGACCGGGAGCGAACTGCGCGCGGCGCACGCCATCCACCCGATCGCGGCCGTCCAGTCCGAGTGGTCCCTCTTCAGCCGGGACATCGAGGCCGGCGTGGTGCCGGCCGCGGCCGAGCTCGGCGTCGGCCTGGTGCCCTACTCGCCGCTCGGCCGCGGCTTCCTGACCGGCGCGTTCGTGCACGCCGACCAGGAGCTCGGCGCGGACGACTTCCGCCGTACGCAGCCGCGCTTCACCGGCGACAACGCGGCCGCCAACGCCGCACTGCTGGAGCCGGTCCGGACGGTCGCGGACGCCCACGGCGCCACGCTCGGCCAGATCGCCCTGGCCTGGGTGCAGCAGCAGGCCGCCGTGCACCGCCTGGCCGTCGTCCCGATCCCCGGCACCCGCAAGCGCCACCGCGTCGAGGAGAACACCGCCGCCACCCGCGTCCGGCTCACCCACGAGGAACTGGCCCTGCTGGAACCGATCGCCGACAAGGTGGCGGGCGAGCGCTACGCGGACATGACGCACACGTCGGCGGGCCGGGAGTAGCACGCTGGTGCGGGAGTTGTAGCTCCTCGCGCGGGCGGGGCGCGGTGGGGTGGGGCGTGTCGTGCGATCGGCCCGGGGGCCCGGGACCCGGGGCCCGGATGGTCCGGCGGGCACGCCCCGGCCGGCCGTGCGGTGGGCAGCCGCGCCCTGGCCTGCCGCGCCCCGGTCTTCCGGGCTCCGGTCTGCCGTCCCGGCCTGTCGCGCCGTGGGCAGCTGTGCCCCGGCCTTCCGGGCCGTGGGCAGCCGCACCCCGGTCCTACGCCAGCCCCAGCGCGAACGCCGCGAACGCGGTGGCCAGGACCGCGGCGAGGGCGCGGCGGGCCCGGGTGACGCCCGTCCAAGGGGCTTCGAAACGGCGGGTGTTGCGGCCGATCAGCAGCAGGGCGACGGCGAAGACCGGCAGCCAGGCGAGCCGGACGAGGATCCACCCCGGCGTGACGGGCGCAACGGTCAGACCGGGCACCGTTCCGAGGAAGGACGCGGGCACCGCCGCGGACAGCATCGCCGTCTGGTGCCAGCACAGGATCGTCATCGCCGACAGGTTGATGACCACGACCGGCGCCCACAGGGCGGGCCGGCGCAGCAGGCCGGCGATCCGGTCCCGGAGCAGGATCGCGGCGCCGGACTGGGCCGCCGCCAGCGCCAGGACCAGCAACGACGGTGGATGCGAGTTCGTACGGTCCTGGCCGGGGACGCCGACCATGCTCGCCGGGTAGTGGAAGAACAGCAGCAGCGCCGCGAACAGCGCCGCCCCGCCGAACAGCAGCGTCCAGGCGGCCCGCCGGCCGAGCCGCCGTTCGCCCCAGGAGACGCCGAGCTGATAGGCGAACATCCAGCCGGGGAGCAGGTTCAGCAGGCTCAGCCAGGACGGCATGGCGTCGGCGAACGGCCCGTAACGCAGGAAGTCCACCGCCGCCACGGCCCCCAGCAGCGGCGCGGCGGCCCAGGCACCCATACGGTGCGCCGCGCGGACGCAGTACGGCGTCAGCGCGGTGATCGCCGCGTACACGCCGACGAACCACAGCGGCTGGATCACCAGCGTCGCGCCCGTCCGCAGGGTCGCCTCCGGCACGCCCATGCTGTAGAGCAGCGGCAGCAGCGCCGCCCATACGGCGGTGACGCCGAGCACCGGCCGGCCCAGCCTGACGAGCCGTCCGCGCAGCCAGCCGCCGACGGACCCGCCGCGCCCGATGGCGCGCCGGTAGGACAGCACCGAGGCGTAGCCGCCGACCAGGAAGAAGATGCCGAGCATCTGCAGCACCCAACTGGCGGGCGCGAGAGCGCCGAAGGTGGTGAGCGGACTGGCGTTGTGCAGCGCACCGTCGGCGTCCAGGGTGAAGCCACCGAGCAGCCAGTGGCCGGTGGGTACCGCGAGCAGCGCGAGCGCCCGCAGCCCGTCGATCGCCCGGTCCCGTTCCACGGGGGTACGCGCCTCGATGGCGCGGACGGCCGAGCGGAGGGTGTCTGTGGTTTTCATGGGTGTCCTTGGCCTCTGCGTCCTGACGATGGGTGGTGCAGTGGTGCCTTGAAGGTGGGCGGCGCTGTGGTGCGGGGGGTACGGGGGTGCGGGGCATGGGGCGGGTGCCTCGACTACGTGCCGCTCCGGGGGTGCGCCGTGGTGCTCCGTGCCGCGCCGTACGGCGAGATGTCACGCCGTGCTGCGGTCTGCCGTGCCGTGCCGTGCCGTTCCGCGCCCGCGGCTGGTGCGGGTCAGCTGACCTGGCCGTACCGGCCCAGCGCGATGGCCGCGAAGTTCCGGAGCGAGTCCGTACCGGGGGCGAGGTAGCCGGTGTGGCCCTCGGCGCGCGTCGCGGAGACGTGCCGGGCGCCGAAGGCGGGGTCGGTGGGGTCCTCGCCGTGACCGAGGCCCAGCAGCTCGACGTTCGGGATGTCGCCGATCCAGTCGGACGCGTCCCGGGCCGCCCAGACCCGGGCGGAGGTGTGCAGTTCCGCCACGCCGTCCCGGCGCATACCGGGGGAGCCGAAGACGATCAGGTCGGCGATGCGGCCCCGACCACCCAGCCGAGGCACGGCCAGCCCGCAGACCACTGAGCCGTAGCTGTGGCACAGCACGGCCGGCGCCGGCACGCCGGTGGCCGTCAGCCCGGACAGGAAGCGGGCCAGCCGGGGCGCACCGGCCTCGGCGAGCCGGCCGGTGGCGGCGTCCGGACCGAGGCCGACCGGGGTGGTGTACCCGACCCAGGCGATGACGGCGGTACGCGTCCCGGGCGCGTCGGCGGTCATCCGGGTACGCAGCGACCTGGCCATCCCGGCCGGTGTGCCGTAGGGGTCCTTGGCGCGGTCGAACGACCCCAGGTCGATGTCCGAGCCCGGCACGACCACGGCGGTGTGCTCTGCGGTGGTCAAGTCGCCGTAGACCTCCGCCACTTGACCACGTCCCCGCGGATCGAAGGCAAGGATCCGGCGGCCGGACTTGAGCAGTGCGGCACACCGGTCGGCCGCCTTCCTGGCCTGCTGGTGGTCCTGGAGGGTGCCCGCGGGATCCGTGGCACGGGCCAGCTGACGGGTCCTTTCCGCCTTCAGTGCGAGGGAGTTGGCCGTGTACCGCAGGGCGATCGGGGCGCCGTCGAGATTGCCCACGGTGAGCGGGTGCCGGACGGCGAGGGCCTGCTGCTGGGCGTCGGTCAGCGAGGCGAAGAAGCGGGCGACGGCGGCGGGTTGGGCGGTCGCCGGGTCCGGCAACCCCATGCCGAGGGAGTGGTCGGCGCGCCAGGCGGCGGCACCGGGCGGCGGGCCGGTGACCGCGGTCTGCGCGGAACCGGCCGCCCAGCCGCCGGTTCCGGCGGCCACGGTCACCGCGAGCGCGGCGGCGATCAGCGTGCGCTTGCTGCGTCGAGCGACGGTGCGCAGCACGGACATGGTGTGTCTCCCTCTCCCGTTGGTGTGGCGGAGGAAAGGTAGGGAGACGGTGTATGACACGGCGTCACACCGCGGAGCCAACTCCCGGGTGATACCGGGGTAGGGGTCCGGCACCGCGCTCGTCCTCAGGAAGGAGCGCGCGCGAGGGAGCCGTAGGGGGAACGTAGGGGTTGCGCGGGTGCGCGGGGCACGCGGGTCGCGTCAGGGGGCGTACGGCTGGCCGCGGCCCCGGTTGCCGGCCACGCGAAGGCCGGCAACCGGGGCCGCCAAGAGCTGTCGCCCTACCGCTCCCACCGCAGCTCCAAGGAGAGCCTCGATTGCAGTTCCAGAGAGCTTCCACTACAGCTTCAGGGTGAACTTCCGCTGCAGTTCCAGGAAGAGCTCCCAGTGCAGCTCCGCCTCTCGCTCTAGCTGCCACTCCCCGGCGCCACCAGCCCCGACTCGTACGCGAAGATCACGGCCTGCGCGCGGTCCCGCAGTTCCAGCTTGGCCAGCACCCGCCCGATGTGGGTCTTCACGGTCTGCTCGGCGAGGATCAGCGCCTCGGCGATCTCCTGGTTCGACAGGCCACGGGCGATCAGCTCCAGCACCTCGGTCTCCCGCGGGGTGAGGCCGTTCAGCCGCAGCGAGGCCCGGTCCTTGCGGGGTGCCGGCCGCTGGCGGGCGAAATCGGCGATCAGCCGACGGGTCACCGACGGCGCCAGCAGTGCCTCCCCCGCCGCCACCACGCGCACCGCGGAGATCAGATCGGCCGGCGGGGCGTCCTTCAGCAGGAACCCCGAGGCCCCGGCGCGCAGCGCCTCGTAGACGTAGTCGTCGACGTCGAAGGTGGTCAGCATGAGCACCTTGGGGCGGTGGGTGACACCGGGCGGCGGACTGAGCAGTTGCCGGGCCGCCTCCAGCCCGTCCATCTCCGGCATCCGGACGTCCATCAGCACCACATCGGGGTGCGTCCGACGACTCAGCTCCACCCCCTGCACACCGTCGGGGGCGTCGCCCACCACATCGATGTCGCTCTGCGCGGCGAGCAGCGCGGCGAACCCCGCGCGCACCATGGCCTGGTCGTCGACGATGATCACGCGCGTGGTCATGAAGAGCCGGAATCCTTCGCTGAGAGGGGAGGGGCCGAGGGGGACGCGGCGGAACCGGGCACCGGGGAACCGGGCGCGGAGGAGCCGGGTGCGGCGGTGCCAGGTGAGGGAGAGCCAGGTGGGGGAGAGCCGGGGGCGGCGGTGCCGGGCGTGGCCGCGAGGGGCAGCTGCGCCGCGACCCGGAAGCCGCCGTCGGGCAGCGGACCGGTGTCGAGCGAACCGTCCACCAGCCGCACCCGCTCCCGCATCCCGACCAGGCCGTGGCCGGTGCCGGTCGTCTCCAGCGGCGCGGAGGGCGCGGACACCACGGGCGGGGCGGAGTTGACGATCAGCACCGTCAGCCGGCTGCGGTCCGCGGTCGGGATGACCGACACCCGGGTCTGCGCCCCGGGGGCGTGCCGCACCACATTGGCCAGCGCCTCCTGCACGATGCGGTACGCCGACAGATCCACCGCCGGTTCGAGCGCCACCGGCTCCTCCGGCAGCACCAACTCCACCGGCACACCGGCACGTACGGTCCCCTCGACCAGCTTCGGCAGCATCGCCACGCCGGGCTGCGGGGTCTTCTCCGGGCCGCCCTGCCGTTCCGTCTCCTCACTGCGCAGCACACCGAGCAGCCGCCGCATCTCCGCCAGGGACTCGCGCGCGGTCGCGGCGATCGACCCGAACTCCTCCTGCGCCTCCTCGGGTATCCCGCTGATGCGGTACGGAGCACTGTCCGCCTGGACCGTGATCACCGACATGTGATGGGCGACCACGTCGTGCAGCTCGCGGGCGATCCGGGTGCGCTCCTCCAGGAGCGTCCGGCGGGCCCGCTCGGCCTCGCTGATGGTCTCCTGCTCGATCAACTTCCGCTGTGCGTCGCCCCGTTCCCGCAGGGTGGCGCCCATCAGCAGCATCACACCGGCGAGGACGAACATCAGCACCCAGGTGCTCTGGCTGCGCTCCGGGGTGATCGCCTCGGAGAGTATGCCGGCGAAGCCGGTCGTCAGCCAGACGGCTATCAGGGTGCGCCGGCGCTCGCGCAGGGACAGCGCCAGCATCAGCGCGAGATAGCCGACGATCACCGGGGGCGTCCAGGGCCAGGCGCGGTCCGCCACACCGTCAACGCCGGTGAGCGCCAGGGCACAGACGACATCCGCGGCGAAGATCACCCACCAGGCCTGCAGCGGCCGGGTCACGGCCAGCATCAGGGGCACGGTCTGGGCGGTGGCGAGCGCGCCGGCCAGACCGCCGTTCATGCCGTAGTCGTTGCCGAGGACGTTGATGGTCGTCGGCAGCAGCGACACCGCGAACGTGAAGGCGACGAGATACGGCACCCGGCGCAGCCAGGGGTTCTGCACACCGGCGAACAGCGGGGTGCCGGGCTCGGTCGGGGTGCCGAGCTCGACGGCGAGGATGCGCAGCGCCTGCCGTGCGGCGCGCAGCGCTCTCGACCGGGCCGGCTCGCGCTCGGCGCTGCGGGCCGCCTCGGGGGCTGGGGTGGGGGATCGTCCGTTCATCGCGGAGTCAATCTAAGCGGGCGGCCGGGGCCCGGGCGTCATACCAGGGTTCGGCCTTCGGCCCGTACCACGGTATGACCCACCGCGGTACGACACCGCGGTACGCCCCGCGGCGAGGCGGTCGGGCCGCGGGGAGCCGGGCCCTACAACTCCGCCAGCAGTTCGGCCTTCTTCGTGCTGAACTCGTCGTCCGTCAGCAGCCCGGCGTCGTGCAGCTCTCCCAGGTGCCGTATCCGGTCCGCGATGTCCGCCGGGTCCCGGCGGGCGTCCCCGGCCCGGCGGCACACCGGTTCGCGCTCCGCGGTCTCCTGCTCCGGTTGGGCGGCGCGCACCGCCTGCAGTACCGCGGCGGCGAACGGCAGCGACTCGTGGACCGGGCCGTACCCCAGCCCGAACACCACGGCGGCCGGGTCCTGATCGGCCTCGCCCTTCCCCGGCTCGCCCGCCCGGCGTTCCAGCAGCCGGAGGTAGCCGTTGAAGACCTCTGGCGAGCGCCACTCGACGCCGGCCAACTCGCCCACCGTGAAGGTCTGGTCGCCGCACTTCCACTTCGCCGACGACGCCCCCGTCCAGAACCAGCGGAACGCGACCGAACGGCCGTCGAAGGACGCCTTGCCGTCGTACGCCTTGAAGTGGAGCGGAGGTTCCGGTGCGGTCACCAGATGACGCTCGGCCGCTTCCTTGGCGTCGGGGCCCAGCACCGTGCGCAGTTCGTCGGCGTAGTACTCCGCCAGCGTCTCGCGCTCGGCCGGCAGCACCAGCCGGTACGGATCGGCCTCCTCCTTGAGTTGCCCGTTCGCCGCCTCCATCAGGGGGTCGGCGCCCGGCCGGGGCACGGCGCGCAGCACCACCGTGCCGCGTCTGCCCTCGGACACCTCGACCGAGCTCAGCGCCTCGTACGGAATGCGTCGCTCGCCGAGCGCCTGGAAGAGCTTCGGCCTGCGGATCCCCCGTTCGAAGCGGATGAGTACGGAGTCCGTGTCGAACTCCCAGACGGCATGAAAACCGGCCAGCACATCACCCATGCGGCTCATCGTATGCGGGCGGTTGCCCGCCCGTCCCCCTTCCGGACACCTCGAAGGCGCCTGCCCGGACTACGCGCGTCACGCGCCTTCGGCCCGGCCGCTTCCGGCCCTTGTTCCATGGACGCGCTCGCCACCGGGGACGGTTCCCGTCGGCACGGCCCGTCCCCGGGCGCCGGGCCGTACCGGCGGGAACCGGCCGTCTCGCGGGACCTCAGGCGAGGCCCGTGCTGCAGTGCGGGTCGTCGGTCGCGCAGGCCACCGAGTCGAGCGAACCGACCCCGACCAGAGCGAAGTTGCGCAGGCTGCGGGTGCCGGGTGCGAAGTAACCGGCGTGCCCGACGGCGCCGTCGGCGGACAGGATCCGGGAGCCGAAGGACGGATCGACCGGGTCGGCGCCGTGACCGAGCCCGCCGACCTCCAGGTACGGCACGTCCTGGATCCAGTCGTCGGAGTCCCGCATCGCCCAGACCCGGGCGTGGGTGCCGAGCCCGGAGAGGCTTTCCGCCCGCATGCCGGGGCTGCCCGCGACCGCGATGTCCTCGACGTTCGCCGGCAGGTGCCGGGCGGCGACGCCGCACACCACGGAGCCGTAGCTGTGGCAGAACAGCGAGATGGTGTCGGAGGACGGCAGTGACTTCACCAGGGCGCGCAGCCGGACCGCGCCGGCCTCGGCGAGGTTTCCGGTGGCGGCCTCGACACCGAGGCCGGACGGCGTGGTGTAGTCGGCCCAGGCGATCACGGCCGTCCGCACGCCCGGCTTGGCCGCGCGCTCGGCGTCGTAGAGGGAGCGCCCCATGCCGACGGGCGCCACGGTGGCTCGTGCGGTCCGTTCGAAGGTCGACAGATTGGTGTCCACACCGGGCACCACCACGGAGACCCGCTTCGCCGCCGGAAGGCTGCCGAAGACCTCAGCGGCCCGGCCGCCGCCGGCCGGATCGAAGGCGAGGATCTGCCGCCCGGGGCTCATCATCGACTCGAAGCGGTGCATCAGCCGGCCGGCTTCCTGGCGGCCCACGGGCGTGAGCCGGTGGTCGGCCATCCGCCGCTTCTCCACGACACGGGCGTCGTCGAGCGCCATCCGGTTGGCGCGGTAACGCAGTGCGACGGGCGCGCCGCCCATGTTGCCGACGACCAGCGGATAACGGGTGGCGAGCTGCTGCTTCTGGGCACCGGTGAGCGCGGCGAAGAAGGTCCGCAGGGTGGCCGGGGAGCCGTTGGGGTCGGCAGCGGACGCCCGAGGAAGGTGGCGTGCTTCCAGGCGGTTCTGGCCGTGGCCAGGGGGTTGGCGTCGTCCTTGGTGCCTCTGACGGCCGTCCAGCCGGTCATGGCGAGCATCACGAACACCACCGCCAAGGCGAGTGCCGCACGCCAGGCGGTGGACTGCAGAAAACCGGAGGAGGGGCCCAGGCCCGGGAAGGAAGTCACCGCGGGCCACCCTAGGAGACGGGGCAGGCCAGCTGCCGGGCCCGTGAGTGATATCACGTTTCGCGGCGGGTATTTCGACCAAACCGGACATGAATTGCCGATTTCCCGTGCTCAGTCGTGCAGGGGCGGTCTCATCATGCGGTTAATGGGTTGCTCAACGGTGGCTGTCCGTTACGGGCAGTTGC
The DNA here is from genome assembly GCF_026153355.1 of Streptomyces endophytica. Classification (GTDB taxonomy): domain Bacteria; phylum Actinomycetota; class Actinomycetes; order Streptomycetales; family Streptomycetaceae; genus Streptomyces; species Streptomyces endophytica. The sequence goes on from NZ_CP110636.1 coordinate 3,623,100, forward strand.
GGGGGATTCGGTCTCAGCGGGCGGAGCGCCAGTCGCCGCCGATCGCCGGCTGGATGTGGTCCAGGTAGGACTGGGTCAGCTCGCGGATGGACGCCACGCTGCAGTCCGGGCCCTCGCCCCACACCTTGCCGGCCACCCGCATCACCCCGCAGAACGCGGCGACCAGCACCCGCGGCCGCGGATCGGCCTCGACGTCCAGCCCCTCGCGCCGGGCGATCAACCCCGCGATCCGCTCCTCCAGTTCGGAGGAGCGCCGCAGATGGGAGGCCACGAGCGTGGGTGTGGACTCGATCATCCGGTACGTCCGCATGTGCAGCTCCACCGGGATCACCGACTCGATGGCGCTGCCGATGTCGTCCCAGGCCACCATCACCGCGCTGCGCAGTGCCGTCAGCGGGTCCTCGGAGGCGGGGCGCGCGGTCAGTTCGTCGAGGAAGCGGGCCTCGACCATCTCCTGGACCGCGAAGGCGACGTCCTCCTTGTTGGCGAAGTACCGGAAGTAGGTCCTCTGGGAGACGTCCACCGCCTCGGCGATCTCGTCGACGGTCGTCTCCTCGTAGCCCTGCTCCGTGAACAGTTCGAGTGCCGCGCGGATCAGCGCGTCGCGGGTGCGCTGCTTCTTGCGTTCGCGCAGTCCGCCTACGGGGGACGTCTGCGGCGTCGAGGTGGCCATCCTGCGCCGCCTTTCCGTGGTGTTCTCGCTGCTCAGGTTACCTGTGAGGGAGATGACAGTTACCGACTCATGAATTGCTTTGTCAATTGTCAGTCGCTGACATTAGCCTCTGAGTATGAGTTCCCAGACCCCGGTCGCCCACGCCGCGCCGGAACTTCCCGTACCGGAGCCCCCGAGGGGGCTGCGAGGCCATCCGTGGCTGACCCTCTTCTCCGTCGCCATCGGCGTCATGATGGTGGCCCTGGACGGCACGATCGTCGCCATCGCCAACCCGGCGATCAAGGATGACCTCGGCGCCTCGTTCGCCGACGTGCAGTGGATCACCAACGGCTACATGCTCGCCCTGGCCGTCTCGCTGATCACCGCCGGAAAGCTCGGTGACCGGTTCGGCCACCGCCAGACCTTCCTCATCGGCATCGTCGGTTTCGCCGCCGCCTCCGGAGCCATCGGCTTCTCCAGCCAGGTCACGCTGGTCATCGTCTTCCGCGTGTTCCAGGGCCTGTTCGGCGCGCTGCTGATGCCCGCCGCCCTCGGCCTGCTGCGCGCCACCTTCCCGGCCGAGAAGCTCAACATGGCGATAGGCATCTGGGGCATGGTCATCGGCGCCTCCACCGCCGGCGGCCCGATAGTCGGCGGACTGCTGGTCGAGCACGTCAACTGGCAGTCCGTGTTCTTCATCAACGTCCCGGTCGGCGTGCTGGCCCTGATCCTCGGCCTGGTGATCCTCAAGGACCACCGCGCGGAGAACGCCCCCGCTCGTTCGACGTCCCCGGCATCGTGCTGCTCTCCGCCGCGATGTTCTGCCTCATCTGGCCGCTGATCAAGGCGACCGACTGGGGCTGGGGCGACATGAAGACCTGGGGCTTCCTGATCGGGGCCGTGGTCCTGTTCGCGCTGTTCGCCGTCTTGGAGAGCAAGGTCCGCGAACCGCTCATCCCGCTGCGGATGTTCCGCTCCGTGCCGCTGACCGCCGGCACGATCCTGATGGTGCTGATGGCCTTCGCCTTCATGGGCGGCCTGTTCTTCGTGACGTTCTACCTGCAGAACGTCCACGGCATGAAGCCCGTGGACAGCGGCCTCCACCTCCTCCCGCTCACCGGCATGATGATCGTCGGCTCGCCGCTGGCGGGCGCGCTGATCACCAAGTTCGGCCCGCGCATCCCGCTGGTCGGTGGCATGGTCCTCACCGCGGTCGCCATGTACGGCATGTCCGGCCTGGACACCACCACCGGCACCGGGCCGATGTCCGTCTGGTTCGCGCTGCTCGGCCTGGGACTCGCGCCCGTCATGGTCGGCGCCACCGAGGTCATCGTCGGCAACGCCCCCCTGGAGCTCTCCGGTGTCGCCGGTGGCCTCCAGCAGGCCGCCATGCAGGTCGGCGGCAGCCTTGGCACGGCCGTGCTCGGCGCCGTGATGGCCAACCGCGTGGAGAACGACCTCCCGGGCAAGTGGCAGTCGGCCGGCCTCCCGCCGATCCCGCCCGCCCAGATGCCGAAGGTCTCGGACGCGGTCTCGGCCGGTATCGCGCCGGTCCCGAAGCACACCCCGCCGGAGTTCGCGCAGAAGATCACCTCGGTCGCGCACGACACCTTCGTGTCCGGCATGGGCCTGGCCTTCACCGTCGCCTGCGGTGTCGCGGTCGTCGCCGCGGTCGTCGCGCTCTTCACCAAGCGCGGAGCGAACGCCGAGGCGGGTGCCGGCGTCGGCCACATCTGACCCGGGCCGCCGGGGCGGGTGAACGCCCGGGCCCGCCCCGCATCATCCGGCGCGCGGCCGGTCGAGACATTCCTCGGCCGGCCGCGCGCCGTCGCATGCGCTGCCGCCGTACCGGCCGCGGATGCCTGGCCGCGGTCGCGGATCCGCGGGGCCGGCCGCGTCAACCACCCAATCCGGGCCGCCGCACGGCCCCATCGGCCAGTAACCAAGCGGCAGTTGACCCCTTCCGCAACGTCGAATCCCTCATCCTGGTGAGCCGTGCCGGGAACCGCCCCGGCCCCCGCGCGCATTACAGGTGACGCCGCTGCCTCCGCCCCCGGCAGGCGGCAGCGAAGAACGGTTTCCGCGGCCCGTCCGGCCGCTCCGCGCCGCGTCAACCTCGTACGCCACAGCCCCACTTCGGGCCGGTCCGCTTGTCCACATACCTGATCCGGGTGGTGGACCCGGCCGGGCCTTGGCAACCGCACCGCGGCCCGGCGAAGGTCGATGACGAACCCGCCGCGGGCAGCCGCCCGCCGCGACACGTCAGGTACCTCACGGGGGAGAGATTCCCATGCGTCTGCGTCTGCGCACGTCCACCACCACCGCCACCGCGCTGTTCACCGGCCTCGCCACTCTGGCCGCCGCGCTCACCCTTCCGACCGCGCTCGGCACCGTCCCCGCGCATGCGGCCACCACCGGCCGCACCGCAGCGGCGTCGGGCGCGTGCGCGGCGGGGCAGCTGTGCCTCTGGCCGAGGGCGGAATTCGCCGGCAAGCGAAGGACCTTCGAGCTGTCCAACACGGACATCGAGAGCTGCATCGCCTTGCCCAAGGGTGTCAGCGCCGCCTCGTTCGCCAACCGGATGGGCCGGCCGGTCACCACGTACCAGAGCGCGGAGTGCGCCGAGACCGCCGAGTACAACACCTACCCCGGCGGCGGCACCTGGGTGCCCCGATCCCCTTACCAGGTAAGGGCGTTCAAGGTGTGGGAGCGATGAACCGCGCACCGGCGGCCCCACCGCGGGGTGCCGGCCCGCCGGGCCGCACACCACCGCGCCCCCCGGCCGGTGGAGGACACCGGCCGGGGGCGCGAGGGAAGCGGTGCGGCGGCAGGCCGCGGGAGGATCAGGCGTCGCCGCCGGCCTCACCCGCGTCGGCGGCCGCGACGTCCAGGAGCTGGTAGCGGTCGATGGCCTGCTTCAGCAGGGAACGGTCGACCTTGCCCTCCTTGGCGAGCTCGGTGAGCACGCTCAGGACGATGGACTGCGCGTCGATGTGGAAGAAGCGACGGGCCGCGCCACGGGTGTCCGCGAAGCCGAAGCCGTCGGCGCCCAGGGACTGGTAGGTACCCGGGACCCAGCGGGAGATCTGGTCCGGGACGGAACGCATCCAGTCCGAGACCGCGACCTTCGGGCCCTCGGCGCCCTGGAGCTTCTGCGTCACGTACGGGACGCGCTGCTCCTCCTCCGGGTGCAGCAGGTTGTGCTCCTCGACGTCCACCGCCTCGCGGCGCAGCTCGTTCCAGGAGGTCGCCGACCAGACATCGGCCTTGACGTTCCACTCGTCCGCGAGGATCTGCTGGGCCTCGACCGCCCACGGCACCGCGACGCCGGAGGCGAGGATCTGGGCCGCGTGCTCGCCCTTCTCGCCGGACTTGATGCGGTGCAGACCCTTGAGGATGCCCTCGACGTCGACGTCGGCCGGCTCCGCGGGGTGCTGGATCGGCTCGTTGTAGACGGTCAGGTAGTAGAAGACGTCCTCGGCGTTCTCGCCGTACATCCGCCGCAGACCGTCCTTGACGATGTGCGCGATCTCGTAACCGTAGGCCGGGTCGTAGGCGACACAGGCCGGGTTCGTCGAGGCCAGCAGCTGGGAGTGGCCGTCGGCGTGCTGGAGGCCCTCACCGGTCAGCGTCGTACGACCCGCGGTCGCGCCGAGCACGAAGCCGCGCGCGAGCTGGTCGGCCATCTGCCAGAACTGGTCACCGGTGCGCTGGAACCCGAACATCGAGTAGAAGACGTAGACCGGGATCAGCGGCTCGCCGTGCGTGGCGTAGGCGGAGCCCGCCGCGATCAGCGAGGCCGTGCAGCCCGCCTCGGTGATGCCGTCGTGCAGCATCTGGCCGGTCGGCGACTCCTTGTAGGCCAGGAGCAGTTCGCGGTCCACCGACTCGTACTGCTGGCCCAGCGGGTTGTAGATCTTGGCCGACGGGAAGAACGCGTCCATGCCGAAGGTCCGGTACTCGTCGGGCGCGATCGGCACGAAGTGCTTGCCGATCTCCTTGTCCCGCATGAGGTCCTTCAGGATGCGGACGAACGCCATGGTCGTGGCGATCTTCTGCTGGCCCGAGCCCTTCTTGGCGCCCGCGTAGGCCTTGTCGTCCGGCAGCTGCAGCGGCTCGGCGCGCACGACACGGGTGGGTACGTACCCGCCCAGCGCCTTGCGGCGGTCGTGCATGTACTGGATCTCTTCGGAGTTCCGGCCCGGGTGGTAGTACGGCGGCAGGCCGTCCTCCAGGTCCTTGTCCGGGATCGGCAGGTGCAGCCGGTCGCGGAAGCCCTTGAGGTCCTCGACCGTCAGCTTCTTCATCTGGTGGGTCGCGTTGCGGCCCTCGAAGTTCGGGCCGAGCGTCCAGCCCTTGACGGTCTGCGCGAGGATCACGGTCGGCTGGCCCTTGTGCGCCTTGGCCGCCGCATAGGCCGCGTAGATCTTCTTGTGGTCGTGACCGCCGCGGCCCAGGTGCAGGATCTGGTCGTCGGTCATGTTCTCGACCATCTTCCGCAGACGCTGGTCGTCGCCGAAGAAGTGCTCGCGGATGTACGAGCCGGTCTCGGTCGCGTACGTCTGGAACTGGCCGTCGGGCGTGCTGTTGAGCTTGTTGACCAGGATGCCGTCGCGGTCCTGCGCGAGCAGCGGGTCCCAGCTGCGGTCCCAGACCAGCTTGATGACGTTCCAGCCGGCGCCGCGGAACTGCGACTCCAGCTCCTGCATGATCTTGCCGTTGCCGCGGACCGGGCCGTCCAGGCGCTGCAGGTTGCAGTTGACGACGAAGGTCAGGTTGTCCAGGCCCTCGCGGGCGGCGATGGACAGCTGGCCGAGCGACTCGGGCTCGTCCATCTCGCCGTCGCCGAGGTAGGCCCACACGTGCGACTTGGAGGTGTCGGCGATGCCACGGGCCTCCATGTAGCGGTTCATCCGGGCCTGGTAGATCGCGCCGAGCGGGCCGAGGCCCATCGAGACGGTCGGGAACTCCCAGAAGTCCGGCATCAGCCGCGGGTGCGGGTAGCTGGACAGACCGTTGGGGGCCTTGGACTTCTCCTGGCGGAAGGCGTCCAGCTGGGCCTCGGACAGCCGGTCGAGGAGGAACGCGCGGGCGTAGACACCGGGCGAGGCGTGGCCCTGGAAGAAGATCTGGTCGCCGCCGTCACCCTCGTCCTTGCCCCGGAAGAAGTGGTTGAAGCCCACGTCGTAGAGGGAGGCGGAGGACGCGAAGGTGGCGATGTGACCGCCGACGCCGATGCCGGGGCGCTGGGCGCGGGACACCATGACGGCGGCGTTCCACCGGGTCGCGTTGAGGACCTTGCGCTCGATCTCCTCGTTGCCGGGGAAGAACGGCTCGTCCTTGGTCGCGATGGTGTTGACGTAGTCCGTGCTGCGCATCTCCGGCACGGCCACGCGCTTCTCGCGGGCCCGCTCGATCAGCCGGAGCATGAGATAGCGAGCACGTTCCCGGCCTCGCTCGTCGACGGCCGCGTCGAGCGAGTCGAGCCATTCCTGGGTCTCTTCGGGATCGAAGTCCGGGACCTGGCTGGGAAGGCCGCCAATGATGATCGGGTTTCGATCGGATCCGGAAGCCACGCTGTTCCTTCGTGTTCGGGTCGTGTCGTGCTCCGCACGTTTATTCATGCCGTGCACGGGACGAATGCTGTCTCTGCCTTGGTGTCGCGCCGTCTTCCATCGTGTACCGAGCCACAGCGATACGTCACCTCTACCGATGGGTAACCATCCGCTGAGAGATGGCGCTGAAAAGGCCGATTTCGCGCGTCGGCCAAATCGCAACCATACGCCCATGTCGAAAGTGCTTCGCGTACGGACGTACGCACCCCGAAATGAGATCCGGTACCGGGCCCGGCCACCCCCGAAGGGACCAGTCGCGCGCGACTACCCGATAAACCCCGCAGAACGCTGTGGTGTGAATCACTTCACCCTGTCTGTCGGGGGTCGCGGTTGCGGCGAGACGCCGCCAAACGTCACCGTTTCGGCGGTCTGGACCGCCGGGTACTTGCGCGATCCGCCCGGCCCGTGTGGACTACGCCCAATGCTCCGCGCACGCGCGGGGTCACCCGAGCATTTTCCGAAACATGACAGGAGGCAATCCGTGAGCGCGACCGCGGACCACGCGGAGGAGCGGACCAACCCTGCCGCCAGGCTGGGGTTCGAGCCCGGACAGGTGGTCCAGGAGATCGGCTACGACGATGACGTCGATCAGGATCTCCGCGAAGCCATTGAGACTGTGATCGGCCAGGATCTCGTCGACGAGGACTACGACGATGTGGCCGACGTCGTTCTGCTGTGGTTCCGCGATGAAGACGGCGACCTCACGGACGCGCTGGTGGATGCCATCGGTCTGATCGACGAGGGCGGCCAGATCTGGCTGATGACGCCCAAGACCGGCCGTGACGGCTACATCGAGCCCAGCGACATCAACGAAGCCGCGCAGACCGCGGGCCTGTCGCAGACCCGGAGCATCAACGCGGGCAAGGACTGGACGGGCAGCCGGCTGGTCACGCCCAAGTCCGGCAAGCGCTGAGCCGCAGGCCCCTCACTCGCCACCGAGCCCCCTCCGCCCTGTTCCGGAGGGGGCTCGGCCCCGTTCAGGTCGGGTCCCCGGCGCGGTGCCCCGGCGCGTAGGGTGGTCGCGTTCTGTAGAGCGTGAGCGGAAGGGAAGCACCCCCATGGCGATCGAGGTCGGCACGAAGGCTCCGGATTTCGAGCTGAAGAACCAGCACGGCGAGCTGGTCAAGCTCTCCGACTTCCGCGGCGAGAAGGCCGTCGTCCTCCTCTTCTACCCGTTCGCCTTCACCGGCGTGTGCACCGGCGAGCTGTGCGCCCTCCGTGACGAGCTGCCGAAGTTCGTCAACGACGACGTCCAGCTGCTGGCCGTCTCCAACGACTCCCCCTTCTCGCTGCGCATCTTCGCCGAGCAGGAGGGCCTGGAGTACCCGCTGCTGTCGGACTTCTGGCCGCACGGCGAGGCCTCCCGCGCCTACGGCGTCTTCGACGAGGAGAAGGGCTGCGCGGTGCGCGGCACCTTCGTCATCGACAAGGAGGGCGTGGTCCGCTGGACGGTCGTCAACGGCCTGCCGGACGCCCGCGACCTGAACGACTACGTCAAGGCCCTCGAAACCCTCTGAGCCGGGGCGCTCTCCCGCCCGCCGGTGCCCGCCGCGCCGACATCCGCACCGATCCGGGTGCGATATCTGCAATCGGTGGGAACCGGTCACTAGGATCAATTCGTTGATCCGATGCCATGCACGATGGGGGCGCAAATCTTTACGTACCCCTCGAATCTACGGGAGGACTCGTGGGAGTCAGCCTCAGCAAGGGCGGCAACGTCTCGCTGACGAAGGAAGCCCCCAATCTGACCGCGGTCGTCGTCGGTCTGGGCTGGGATGCGCGTACCACCACCGGTACGGACTTCGACCTGGACGCCAGCGCCCTGCTGACGAACGACCAGGGCAAGGTGGCCAACGACCAGAACTTCGTGTTCTTCAACAACCTGAAGAGCCCCGACGGTTCGGTCGAACACACCGGTGACAACATCACCGGTGAGGGCGAGGGCGACGACGAGCAGATCAAGGTGAACCTCGCCGCCGTGCCGGCCGATGTCGCCAAGATCGTCTTCCCGGTGTCGATCTACGACGCCGAGACCCGCCAGCAGAGCTTCGGCCAGGTCCGCAACGCCTTCATCCGCGTGGTCAACCAGGCCGACGACAAGGAGCTGGCGCGCTACGACCTGAGCGAGGACGCCTCGACCGAGACCGCCATGGTCTTCGGCGAGCTGTACCGCAACGGCGCGGAGTGGAAGTTCCGCGCCATCGGCCAGGGCTACGCCTCCGGCCTGCGCGGCATCGCCCAGGACTTCGGCGTCAACGTCTGACCGGCCCCGAGCCGATCGCCGACGTTCGGCCGGGCAGCGCCGCCGTGGTGGCCGCCCGGCCAGGAGAGTGACCGCGCCCGGCGCCGTACGCCCCCGTCCGGGGACGTGCGGCGCCGGGCGCGCGTGAAGAGCCGGGCCGCGCCAGTGCGGGCCCGTACGACACCGGGGAGGAAGCGAACGATGAGTGTCACGCTCGCCAAGGGGGCAACGTCTCCCTGTCCAAGGCCGCGCCGAATCTCACCCAGATCATGGTCGGCCTCGGCTGGGACGCGCGGTCCACGACCGGCGCACCCTTCGACCTCGACGCCAGCGCGCTGCTGTGCCGGGAGGGCCGGGTGCTGGGCGACGAGTATTTCGTCTTCTACAACAACCTCAAGAGCCCCGAGGGCTCCGTCGAGCACACCGGTGACAACCTCACCGGTGAGGGCGAGGGCGACGACGAGTCGATCCTGGTGGACCTCTCGCAGGTTCCCGAGCAGGTCGACAAGATCGTCTTTCCGGTCTCGATCCACGAGGCGGATCTGCGCGGGCAGAGTTTCGGCCAGGTCAGCAATGCTTTCATCCGGATCGTCAATCAGTCCGACGGCAGTGAACTCGCCCGTTATGACCTGAGCGAGGACGCGTCGAGCGAAACCGCGATGATCTTCGGTGAGGTGTACCGCTACAACGGCGAATGGAAGTTCCGGGCGGTAGGACAGGGGTACGCGTCGGGTCTGCGGGGCATCGCTCTAGACTTCGGGGTCAACGTTTCGTAAAGCGCCGCGCGCCGCGCGCGGGGGACCCACACAGCGAGGGATTGGGTAGGCAGTGCTCCTGAAAACCTTTGGCTGGTCGTTCGCCATCACGGTGGTCGGTCTCGCCTTGGCCGGCGTGCTCTGGGGGTGGCAGGGGCTCGCGATTGTCGGGATCCTGTCCGTTCTGGAGATCTCGCTCTCGTTCGACAACGCCGTCATCAACGCAGGCATCCTGCGCAAGATGAACGCCTTCTGGCAGAAGATCTTCCTCACCGTCGGCATCCTTATCGCCGTGTTCGGCATGCGGCTGGTCTTCCCGGTCGTCATCGTCGCGATCACCGCGAAACTGGGGCCGATCGAGGCGGTCAAGCTCGCCCTCAACGACAAGGCGCACTACCAGGAGCTGGTCACCAGCGCCCACCCGGCCATCGCGGCCTTCGGCGGGATGTTCCTGCTGATGATCTTCCTCGACTTCATCTTCGAGGAGCGCGACTACAAGTGGCTCTCCTGGATCGAGAAGCCGATGGCCAAGATGGGCAAGCTCGACATGCTCTCCGTGATCATCGCGCTGGTCGCCCTGCTGGTGAGCGCGATGACGGTGGCGACGAACGTCGCGCACGGCGGCGGTGACAAGACCGCCACGGTCCTGCTGTCCGGCGTCGCGGGCCTGATCACGTACCTCGTCGTCGGCGGCATCTCGGGCTACTTCGAGGACAAGCTGGACGAGGATGACGAGGACGACGACGGCGAGGAGGCCACCGCGGCCGCCGCGACGCCCGCGAGCAAGGGCGCCGGCTCGGCGCTCGGCCTGGCGGGCAAGGCCGCGTTCTTCATGTTCCTCTACCTCGAGGTCATCGACGCGTCCTTCTCCTTCGACGGCGTCATCGGCGCGTTCGCCATCACCAACGACATCTTCATGATGGCGCTGGGCCTGGGCATCGGCGCGATGTACATCCGCTCGCTGACCGTCTTCCTGGTGCGCAAGGGCACCCTCGACGACTACGTCTACCTGGAGCACGGCGCGCACTACGCCATCGGCGCGCTCGCCGTCATCCTGCTCGCCTCGATCAAGTACGAGATCCCCGAGGTCGTCACCGGCCTGATCGGCGTGGGGCTGATCGGCCTCTCGTTCGCCTCGTCGGTGATCCGCAACCGGCGCGAGGGCAAGCCGGGCGACACCTCCGGAGCCGAACAGGAAGTCGTGTCCGGAGTGTGACGCGGGTCTGATTGAGGAACGCTCTCTGCGGGGCGGCCATGGGGTTTGGACCCCGGGCCGCCCCGCGGTAATTGGGGCCGAGCAATGGGGTGGGCAAGGTGTCGTTCCTGGGGAACCTGTGGCGCGGTGGCGCCCAGAAATACGACTTCGACAGCGGCGGCGCGTCGTACGTCGTCGAGCTGACGAAACGCAGTCCGGTCATCTCGCTGACCAAGCAGGGCGCGGCGGCCGGTCATCTGCGGGTCAATCTGCACTGGCAGATGCGGACCTCCGACTTCCACGAGCGGGGCGGGCCGGGCAGGGGCGGGCTGCTGCGGCACCCGGGCAGGCTGTTCAAGCCCGAGATCGTCCAGGCGCAGGGACCGGCCGTGGTCAACGTCGACCTGGACCTGGCCTGCCTGTACGAGCTGAAGGACGGCACCAAGGGCGTGGTGCAGCCGCTGGGCAACTTCCTCGGTGACCTCAACGGCCCGCCGTTCGTCCAGCTCAGCGGCGACGACCGGTTCGGTTCGGGCTCCGGCGAGACGCTGTACATCAACCTGGACCACCGCGACGAGATCAAGCGGTTACTGATCTTCGTCTACATCTACGACGGCACACCGGCCTTCGACCGCACACACGCGGTCGTGACGCTCTACCCCAGCAGCGGACCGCGGGTGGAGGTCAAGCTCGACGAGCGGGCGCCACAGGCCCGGTCCTGCGCGATCTTCACGCTGGAGAACGCCAAGGGCGAGCTCACGGTGCGCCGCGAGGTCAAGTACGTCTACGGCTTCCAGGCGGAGCTCGACCGGCTGTACGGCTGGGGGCTCCAGTGGGGGCGCGGGTACAAGTCCAAGGTCTGACCCGGCCCCCGCCCGGTCGGCTACCGGCGCTGGAACTGGGGGCCCTGCGGCGGCAGCACGAAGGACGGGTCCGGCGCGGGGTACTGCTGGGTCGGGTAGCCGTACGCCGGGGCCGGGGGCGGCGGTTGCTGCGGATAGCCGTACGCGGGCGGCTGCTGCGGTGCGTACTGGGGCGGCGGGCCCGGGTAGCCGTAGCCGGGCTGGGCCGGGGGCTGGGTGGGCGGCGGCGGGACGTGCGCCGGGTAGCCGTAACCGCCGCCGGTCGTCGGCGCGGCCGCGGGTGCCTGGGGCGCGGTGCCGGGCGGCGGCAGCGGAGCGGCCGAGAACGGCTCGGGCATCGCGTCCGCCACGTGCTGGGTGACGGCCTCCGGGTCCGCCAGCGGGTAGCTCTCCGGCTCCGCCGCGGCTCCCGGGCCGGACGCCCCTTCGGGCCAGGTGCTCGGGGGCGGGGTGACGGCGTCGGCAGGGGCCGGCTCGCTCCGCGGGGACGGGGCGACCGCCGTCGTGGCGTCCGAGGCGGACGCCGCGGCTTCCGGTGCTGCCGCGGGGGCCGTTGCCCCGGCATCCGCGGGCGCGTCGCCGCCGGCCGCGTCGTTCTCCTCCACCGAGATGCCGAACTCGGTCGCCAGGCCCGTCAGGCCGCTCTCGTAGCCCTGCCCCAGGGCGCGGAACTTCCAGGACTCGGCGCGGCGGTACAACTCCCCGCAGATCAGCGCGGTCTCGTCGCCGGTCTCGGGCTCCACGTCGAAGACCGCGATCGGCTCGGCGTCGCCCGCGGCCGCGTCGTACAGCAGCACCCGCAGGTCGGCTACGCCCGCGAAGGCGCCGCCGTCGGACGACGCGGCCAGGACGATCCGGTCGATCGACGGATCCAGTCCGGCCAGGTCCGCCTCGATGGTTTCGGCCAGACTTTCGTCGAGCCGGGCCTTGGGCAGATGCCGCACCAGGCCGCTGGGGTGCCGAGGCTGGTTGTAGAAGACGAAGTCCTCGTCGGAACGCACGCGCCCCTCGGGCCCCACCAGCAGCGCCGAGGCATCGACGTCGGGGACGTCGGCGCCGGGCGTCCAGCGCAGGACGGCCCGGACGGCCGTGGCGTCGAGGGGTACGTTCGACCCTTTCAACATCGCGTGCGTCATGCCGCAATCCTGCCTTCCCGGAGGTGGCAGGGACAACGCGGGGCACGCGAGCCGGTGCGTCGGGCGTCCGTCCCGACACCCGGGCGCCTCATGAGGGTTACGTGATTTTCACGCACGTGGGAACCAACCCCACCCCCACAGACGTACGATTACCGGCTGGATCCAGACAGCGAGACGCAGCGGGGGTGCCCGGGTCCCGCAGGTAATCGGGGAGTTCTATGCGGCATTTTGGGCATCTTCCGCCCGACATCCGGAAGGCACTGTTCCACCAGGAGCCGGTGGAGTTCACCGCCGATTCCCCGGCCCGCACGCTCGCGGTCGCCCTCGGCGCCACCCTCTACAGCCCCGCCACCCGGCCGCGACTCGCCGCCGACGTCCTCAAACAGGCCGGACGCGGCGTGCTGTCCATGGTGCTGTGTCTGGAGGATTCCATCAGCGACGGGGACGTCGCGGCCGGCGAGGAGAACCTCGTACGGCAGCTCGGACTGCTCGACGAGGCGGCCGGGGCGGGCACGGACCTGCCGCTGCTGTTCATCCGGGTACGGGCGCCCGGGCAGATACCGGATCTGATCCGCCGTATCGGACCGGCCGTACGCCGGCTGTCCGGATTTGTACTTCCGAAGTTCACCGAAGAACGCGGCGTGCCGTTCCTCGAAGCGCTGACCGCGGCGGAGTCCGTATGCGACCGGCGGCTGTTCGCCATGCCGGTGCTGGAGTCCCCGGAGCTGCTCCACCTGGAGAGCCGCCCCGAGACGCTCCAGAACATCGCCCGCACCGTCGACAAATACCGGGACCGCGTCCTCGCCCTCCGGCTGGGCGTCACGGACTTCTGCTCCGCCTACGGGCTGCGCAGGGCGCCCGACATGACCGCGTACGACGTCCAGATCGTGGCCTCCGTGATAGCCGACGTGGTCAATGTGCTGGGCCGGGCCGACGGCACCGGGTTCACCGTCACCGGGCCGGTCTGGGAGTACTTCCGGCTGCACGAGCGGATGTTCAAGCCCCAGCTGCGCCGCTCGCCCTTCCTCGGCCGCGCCGAGGAGCTGCGCACCGCGCTGATCGAGCACGACATGGACGGCCTGCTGCGCGAGATCGAACTGGACCGCGCCAACGGCCTGCAGGGCAAGACCTGCATCCACCCCTCGCACGTCGCGCCGGTGCACGCCCTCTCGGTCGTCAGCCACGAGGAGTTCAGCGACGCGGTCGACATCCTGCGGCCGGAACGCTGCGACGGCGGGGTGCTCCGCTCGGCGTACACGAACAAGATGAATGAGGTGAAGCCGCACCGCGCCTGGGCCGAGCGCACCCTGCTGCGCGCCGAGGCGTTCGGCGTCGCGCGGGAGGGCATCGGGTTCGTGGAACTGCTGACGGCGAGCCTGCCGCAGACCTGAGCACCACCTGGGCCCTGGGACACGGCGAACGACATGAACGGTACGACGGAGGAGACGGAACGCGTGGTCTGGACGGGAGAATGGGTCGCCGGCCGGCTCGGCGTCTCGCTGAGCGGCGGGGACGAGCTGACCGGCCTGCTGGGGCTCGCGCTGCGGCGCAACCCCAAGCGGGCCCATCTGCTCGTGTCGAACGTGCTGGGCAAGCACGTGCCGCAGCGGCCGGACGCGGTGCACGGCGCGGGCCTGGGCCTGGGGCGCCGGGTGCGCACGCTGCTGGGTGACGAGGCGGCCGCCCGCGCCGTCGTCCTGGGCTACGCCGAGACCGCCACCGGCCTCGGGCACTCCGTCGCCGACGGCCTGGCGCTCGCGCCGTATCTGCACTCCACCCGCCGGCCGGTCGAAGGGGTGGCCCACCAGGCCGGGTTCGAGGAGGAGCACAGCCACGCCACCTCGCACCTGCTGCTCCCCGAGGACCCGGAACTCCTGGCGGGAGACGGGCCGCTGGTGCTCGTCGACGACGAGTTCTCCACCGGCCGGACCGTCCTGAACACCATCAGCGCGCTGCACACCCGCTTCCCGCGCGACCACTACGTCGTCGTCGCCCTGGTCGACATGCGCTCCGACGCCGACCGCGGCCGGCTGGCGGAGTTCGCGGCCGAACTGGGCGCCCGGGTGGACCTCGTGGCGCTCGCCGCGGGGGGCGTACGCCTTCCCGAGGACGTCCTGGCCCGCGGTCAGGCGCTCGTCGCGGAGCACGAGGGCCGCACGCCGCCGGCACCGGCCGCTCCGCAAAGCCCGCCCGGATACGGAGACGGCGGCCCCCCGGACGCCGTACGCGTCGACCTCGGCTGGCCCGCCGGGCTGCCGGACGGAGGGCGGCACGGCTTCACCCCGGCGCACCGCGCCCGCCTGGACGCGGCACTCCCCGGCCTGGCGGCCCGTCTCGCCCCGCATCTGGACGGCGCCCGCCGCGTCCTCGTCCTCGGCAACGAGGAGCTGATGTACGCACCGCTGCGGCTGGCCGGGGCGCTCGACGCCCACCTCGGCGCGGACGCGGAGGTCCGCTTCTCGACCACCACCCGCTCGCCCGTCCTCGCCGTGGACGACCCCGGCTACGCGATACGCACCCGGCTGTCGTTCCCCGCCCACGACCGGCCCGCCGACGGCCCGGGGGCGCGGTACGCCTACAACGTCGCGGCCGGCAGCGACCCGGCCCGCCGCTTCGACGCCGTCGTCGCCGTGGTGGACTCGCACGGCGACCGCCCCGAACTACACGCCCCCGGAGGGCTGCTGGACCGGCTCGCCGGCCACACCGACCGGCTGCTGCTCGCCGTCATCCCCTCGTACGTCCCACGACCCCAGGCGGCCCCCATGCCCCTCCCCGAGCCGCTCCGCGGCCCCGCCTTCTCCTCCTACGACGCCGACGAGGTCGGCTGGCTGCTGCAGGACCTCTCCGACGTCACCCTGGAAGCGCCCACCGAGGAACGCGAGGAGGCGATCCAGCGCGGCGGCGCCCACTACGCCGAGTCGCTGCCGGTCGAATACCAGCCGAGCGAGCGCTACCAGGCGCTGTTCCACAGCGCGCTGCAGAGCTCCGCGCGCCGGATCGCGCGCGCCGTCGGTACCGTCACCGAGACCGTGCTCGCCGAGCGCAGCCCCCGCCCCGTATTGGTGTCCCTGGCCCGCGCCGGCACCCCCGTCGGCGTGCTGATGCGCCGCTGGGCCCGGCACACGCACGGCCTCGACCTGCCGCACTACGCCGTCTCGATCGTCCGCGGCCGGGGCATCGACACCACCGCACTGCGCTGGCTGGCCGCCCACCACGACCCGGCGGACGTCGTCTTCGTCGACGGCTGGACGGGCAAGGGCGCCATCACCCGCGAACTCGCCCGGGCCCTCGCGGACTTCCCCGGCTTCGACCCCCGGATCGCCGTGCTCGCCGACCCCGGCGGCTGCGTCGAGACCTACGGCACCCGCGACGACTTCCTCATCCCGTCCGCCTGCCTCAACTCCACCGTATCCGGCCTGATATCACGCACGGTCCTGCGCGACGACCTGGTCGGCCCGGGCGACTTCCACGGCGCCAAGTTCTACCGCGAACTGGCCGGCGCCGATGTGTCGCGGGCCTTCCTGGACGCGGTCGGCGCCTGCTTCGACGAGGTCGCCGAGGACGTCACCGCGGAGGTGAAGGAGCTGGCCGGCGCCGACCGGGCCCCCACCTGGGAGGGCTGGGCGGCCGTCGAGCGGATCAGCGAGGAGTACGGCATCCACGACGTCAACCTCGTCAAGCCCGGCGTCGGCGAGACCACCCGCGTACTGCTGCGCCGGGTCCCCTGGAAGATCCTGGCCCGCCGCGGCGCCGGGACCGACCTCGACCACGTCCGTCTCCTGGCGGAACAACGGGGCGTACCCGTCGAAGAGGTCGACGAACTCCCCTACACCTGCGTGGGGTTGATCCACCCGCGCTTCACCCGCGGCGCCACCGGTGCCGACGGCAAGGCGGTGGTCTCCTCATGAGCGGCCGGCCCCTCGCCCACCACCACCCTTCCCCGGAAGCGCTGCGCGCTGCCCCTCTTTTGGTCGCCAGCGATCTCGACCGCACGCTGATCTACTCGGCCGCGGCCCTCGGCCTGGCCATGCCCGACGCGGAGGCCCCACGGCTGCTCTGCGTCGAGGTCTACCAGGGCGCACCGCTCTCCTACATGACGGAGACGGCCGCCGGGCTGCTCGCCGAACTCGCCGCCGGCACCACCTTCGTGCCGACCACCACCCGTACCCGCGAGCAGTACGGACGCATCCATCTGCCCGGCCCGCCACCGGAGTTCGCGATCTGCGCCAACGGCGGCCATCTGCTCGTCCGGGGCGAGTCCGACCCGGACTGGCGGCGCACCGTCGCCGAGCGGCTCGCCGCACAGTGCGCGCCGCTGGACGAGGTCCGGGAACACCTGGTCCGCACCGCCGATCCCGCCTGGCTGCTCAAGGAGCGGGTCGCCGAGGACCTCTTCGCCTACCTCGTCGTGGAGCGGGCGCTGCTGCCCGACACCTGGGTCAAGGAGCTCGCCCGCTGGGCGGAGGAGCGCGGCTGGACCGTCTCCCTGCAAGGCCGCAAGATCTACGCCGTGCCCCGGCCGCTGACCAAGAGCGCGGCCGTGGCGGAGGTGGCCCGCCGTACGGGCGCGTCCCAGGTGCTTGCCGCCGGTGACTCCCTGCTCGACGCGGACCTGCTGCTGGCCGCGGACCGCGGCTGGCGGCCGGGCCACGGCGAACTGGCCGACTCCGGCTGGCGGGCCGGCCACGTCACCGCGCTCGACGCCCGGGGCGCCGCCGCCGGCGAGGAGATCGTCCGGGCCTTCCTCGGGGCTGTGGATAACCGCGGGGCGGCGCCGGACCTCGGCTAGTCTCGCGAGGGCGGCCGGCCGCAGTTCCGGTGATCGGCCGACACCGTCCTTGATCCGGAGGAGAGCCAGTGGCCGAGTCCAAGAGCACGCCGATCACGGCGGAGATGTACGACTACGTCCTCGCCCACAACCCGCAGCTGAACCCCGCACAGCGCCAGATCGTGGACCTCACCCACCAGAAGTTCCCCGACGCGGCGGGGATGCAGTCCGCGGAGGAGCAGGGGGCGCTGCTGGCGTTCCTGGTGCGGCTGATCGGGGCCCGGCACGTCGTCGAGGTCGGCACGTTCACCGGCTTCTCGGCGCTGTCCATGGCCCAGGCGCTGCCCGCGGACGGCACGCTGGTCGCCTGCGACATCTCCGAGGAGTGGACGGCGTACGGCCGGGAGGCGTGGGCCGACGCCGGCGTCGCGGACCGCATCGACCTGCGGATCGCGCCCGCCCTGGAGACGCTGCGGGCGATGCCGGCCGAACCGCACATCGACCTCGCGTACCTCGACGCGGACAAGGGCGGCTACATCGCGTACTGGGAAGAGCTGGTACCGCGGCTGCGGCCGGGCGGCCTGATCGTCGCGGACAACGTCCTCTACAAGGGCGAGGTCGTCAATCCGGCGGCCACCGGATCGGCGCTGGCGATCCGGGCGTTCAACGACCATGTGCAGGCGGACGCCCGGATGGAGGCGGTGATGCTCACCGTGGCGGACGGGGTGACGCTGGCCCGCAAGCGGTAGCGGGGACGTACGGGCGGGCAGCTGACCGGCGGCAGCACGGCGCCGGCGGGCCGCCCGCCGACGGGATGACGTACGGCCCGCCGCGGGGCGGGCCGTGGCGGGTCAGCCGCAGCAGCCGCCTCCGCAGCAGCCGCCGCCCCCGGCGCTGGGCGCGCTCCGGGCCGGGGCGGCCGCCGAGCCGCCGACGGCGACCGTGGAGAGCAGCTTCACGGTGTCCTCGTGGCCTTCCGGGCAGACGGCCGGGGCGGAGGACTCGGCCATCGGCCGGTTCAGCTCGAAGGTGGAGCCGCAGGGGCGGCACCGGTATTCGTAACGAGGCATGGCCACAGATTAGCCGCGCCGCCGGTCAGCGCACGACGGTGCCGGGCGGCGCGCCCAGCAGGCCCAGCTCGGCACGGGTCGGTGCGCCCTCCCAGTCGCCGTGCGAGGCGACCGCGAACGCCCCGGTGGTCACGGCCCGCTCCAGGCGTTCCGCGGGCCCCTCGCCGTCCAGCAGCGCCGAGAGGTATCCCGCCACGAACGCGTCCCCGGCACCCACGGCGTCCACCGCGCGGACCGGTGTGGCGGGCCGGTGGAGCGATCCGTCGCCGGTGAAGACCGCCGCCCCGTCCGCGCCCAGCTTCGCCACCACCTCGGTGACGCCCAGGTCCAGCAGCGGCGCGGCCCGCTCGGCGAGCGCGGCGACCCGTCCGGCTCCGGACCCGCCTGCCCCGCCCGCTCCCTCCGGCAGGCAGAGCGGGAGTTCGTCGTCCGAGGCGATCAGCACGTCCACGAACGGCATCCACTGCCGGAGCACGGCCGCCGCGTCCTCGGCGCTCCACAGGCGGGCCCGGAAGTTGACGTCGAGGCAGATCAACGAGCCGTCCCGGTGGGCCAGTTCGAGGGCGTGCCGGGACGCCGCGCGGGCCGTGGGGCCGAGGGCCGGGGTGATGCCCGTCAGATGGAGGACGCGCGGCGGGGCGGCGTCGAAGGCGGCCTCGACCGCGTGCGCGGTGAGCCGGGAGCCGGCCGATCCCGCGCGGTAGTAGTGCACGCGGGTGACGTCGGGCAGCCGCGGCTCGAACATCAGCAGCCCGGTCGGCGCACCGGGGTCGACGGTGGCGCCGGACACCCCGACGCCCTCGGCCCGCAGCGTACGGAGCACCAGCTGCCCGGCCTCGTCGTCGCCGACCGCGCCGGCCCAGCGCACGGCGTGTCCGAGCCGGGCCAGGCCGATCGCGACGTTGCTCTCCGCCCCGGCGACGGACACCTCCATCGTGCCGCCGAGCTTCAGCGGGCCGCTGCCGCGCAGCGCGACCATGGTCTCGCCGAAGGTGAGGACGTCGGGCCGGCCGGGCCGCGCCGGGGGAAGCGGCCGCGCGCTTACCTGCGCCTCTTCCGCCTCCTCCGCCAACGGCCCCGGGCCCGCTGTTTCCTCTTTCGGCCCCGGGCCCGCTGCTTCCCCTTGTGGCCCCGGGCCCGCCTCCCCGGTCGCCGAGCCCTCTCCCGGGACCGGGACTCCTCCCGTCATCGGGCGCATACCGCACGGAACTCCGCCGCGCGCTTGCGCAGCTCGTCCAGATCACCGCCGTCCGCCGCGTCCCCGACCAGCGGTGAGCCCACCCCACGGCCACCGCCCCGGCGTCGAAGTACGCCTGCGCGATCGCCGCGTCCACCCCGCCGACCGGCACGAACGGCAGCTCGGGGAAGGGCGCGCGGAGCGCCTGCAGATACGCCGGACCGCCCGCCGACGCCGGGAACAGCTTCAGCGCCGAGACGCCCAGCGCCTCGGCCGCGATCACCTCGGACGGCGTCAGCACCCCGGCGAGCGTCGGCAGCCCCTGCCGGACGGACTCCTCCAGTCCCGCCCCCAGGCCGGGCGTGACGATGAGGTTCGCTCCCGCCTCCGCGGCGCGCCGGGCGTCGCTGCCGGTCAGGACGGTGCCCGCGCCGATCCACGCGGCATCGCCGAGCTCGGCGCGCGCCCGCCGGATGACGCCCAGCGCGTCCTTCCCGCTGAGCGAGATCTCGACCAGCGGCAGCCCCGCCTCCGCGAGGGCCATGACCGTACGGAAGGACGCCTCCGCGTCACTGCCCCGGATGATGGCGACCAGCCGCTCGGTGCGGAGCGCTGTGCTGAAGTCCATGGCGTTTCCTACTTTCTCCCGTTCCTGCCCGGCAGATGCCAGGCAGGTGGGTCGTCCGGTCGCGCGGGTGCTGCCTCCGACTCCGATTATTCCGGTCCGGACTGACAGGCGCGCCGGACAATACGGCGCCGGTCGGGTCACCATTCAGCTCAGCATTCGGCTCATCGTCAGGGTTACTGTCCAGCCCACCGTTCGGTTCGCCGTCAGGGTCACTAATAAGCCCACCGTTCGGCTCACCGCCCGGGTCACTGTTCAGGCCACCGTTCGGTTCGCCGCCCGGGTGGCTGTTCAGGGTTCAGGCCACCATTCGGTTCACCGTCCGGGTCACCATTCGGCGAACGATCCGTCCTCGTGGCGCCACACCGGGTTCCGCCAGGCGTGTCCGTGCGCGTCGGCGGCCCGTACGGCGGGCTCGTCGACCTCCACGCCGAGGCCGGGACGCTCGGTCCGCAGCAGTGAGCCGCCGTGGAAACGGAACGGCTCCGGGTCCACGACGTAGTCGAGCAGCTCGGCGTCCCGGTGGTAGTGGATGCCGAGGGACTGCTCCTGGATGAGGAAGTTCGGGGTGGTGAAGGCGACTTGGAGGCTGGCGGCCAGGGCGACCGGCCCGAGGGGGCAGTGCGGGGCGAGCTGCGCCCCGTAGGTCTCCGCGAGCGCGGCGATCCGGCGGAGCTCGGAGATGCCCCCGGCGTGCGAGATGTCGGGCTGGAGGATCGCCACTCCGGCCTGAAGCGGAGCCAGGAACTCCCGTCGGGTGAAGAGACGTTCACCGAGTGCGAGGGGGATGTTGGAGGCGTTGACGAGATCAGGGAGGGCTTGCATGTAGTCGGACAGCACCGGCTCCTCGACGAACATCGGTGCGTGCTCGGCCAGCAGGGGGAGGAGCCTGCGGGCATTGGCGGGGGAGACCCGGCCGTGGAAGTCGAGTCCGAAGTCCCGGTCGTCGCCGAGGACTTCCCGTGCGGTCTCGGCGCGCCGCAGGCACGCCCGTACCTCGGCGCGGGTCGCCACCGGGCTCATCCGGCCGCAGCCGTTCATCTTGACGGCCGTGAAGCCGGCCTCGGCCTGCGCGGTGACGGCGTCGCGGATGGCCTCCGGTTCGTCGCCGCCGACCCATGCGTAGGCGCGGATCTTCTCGCGAACCGGTCCGCCCAACAGCTGGTGGACGGGCAGGCCGTGCCGCTTGCCCTTGATGTCCCACAGCGCCTGGTCCAGCCCGGCGACGGCGGACGACAGGACGGGCCCACCGCGGTAGAACCCGCCCTTGGTCATGACCTGCCAGTGGTCCTCGATCCGTTCCGGTTCCTGGCCCAGGAGGTACTCGGCCAGCACCTCCACGGCCGCCCGCACCGGCTCCGCCCGCCCCTCGACCACCGGCTCACCCCAGCCGACCAGCCCCTCATCGGTCTCGACCCGCACGAACATCCAGCGCGGCGGAGCGAGGAAGGTCTCGATACGGCTGATCTTCATGAGGATCCCTTGGGTTCTGTAGCGGTGGGCTTCCGTGACGGTGGTTTCTGTGAGGTGGTTTCCGTGAGGTGGCTTCCGTGACGGTGGTTCCTGCCCCGTCCGGAGAGGGGTGTAACGGGGGGCGGCGGGGCATGCGGGAGCCGCGCGGTGGCGGGAGAGCGAGGAGCAGCGGCAGTGCGGCAGCGGTAGGAGCCGCAGCAGCGGTACGGGTGAGCAACAGCTATACGGGCGAGCAACAGTGGTGCGTACGAGCAATAGCAGTACGGGTGGGCAACAGTGGTACGTACGAGCAATAGCGGTACGGGCGAGCCACAGTGCTCCGTGCGCGTGCCTAGGGATGCTCGCGCGCCGACTTGTCCAGCAGTTCGAGCATCGCCATGTACGCGCCGTCCACATCCCGGTCCCGCACCGCGTCGCGGACCGTGGCGTGCACCGCGTGCGGGTGCTCGAAGGCACCGTCGGCACCGAGCACCGCCCGATCACGCTGGACGAGCACCGGCACGATCACCCGGTGCATCTGCGCATAGAACCGGTTGTTCGACGCGATCAGCAACGCCGTGTGGAAGTCCGCGTCGGCGCGGACGAGCAGCTCCGGATCGTCGGCGGTCGCACCCATGGTGGTCAGCGCCGCGTCCAGGGCCGCCAGGTCCTCGTCGGTACGGCGTTCCGCGGCGAGCGCGGCCGCGGCCGGCTCGATGGAACGCCGCAGTTCGAGCACGTCCGCGAAGAAGTCGGAGGACACGCCGGCCGCGAGCTTCCAGCGCAGTACGTCCGTGTCCAGCAGGTTCCACTCCGCCCGAGGCAGGACGAACGTCCCGCGCTGCTGGTCGGTGCCGAGCAGTCCCTTGGTGGTCAGCACCTTGACCGTCTCGCGCAGTACGGTCTGGCTGACGTCCAGCTCCGCCATCAGCTCCGGCATGACGAGGGACTCGCCCTCGCCGTAGATGCCCTTGAGGATCCGCTTGGCGAGCGCTTCGACCGCCGCGTGCTGCACACTGCTCCCCGCGGCGGGGGCGGGCTGCCCCGACCGGCTCATGCTCCCACTCCCTGCTCCTGGCTTCTGGTCCGACGCGTGCGACGCCGGGTCGTGCGCCATCCCACGCGTCCGACATCCAACGGGTGCGTCCGGCATCCGACGCGTGCGACCCAACGCGTTGGATCCGGCATCCGACGCGTCCGACACCCGATGTATGCGAGTGCGACGTCTGATGCGTACGACGCCGGGCCGTACGAGGTCCGATGCGTGCGACGTCAGGGTGTGCCGAACCCCGATCCCTCCTCGGCACGCCCTGACGCCTCCGCGCGACGCCGGCTCACGGTCGGCTCACGGCTCGTTGCCGCCGGAACCGCTCGCGCCGCCCGCCCTACTACTGTCACCGCCTCCGGAGGGGCCGTGCGCCTCGGTGCCCGTACTGCGGCGGATTCCACTCCCACTGGTCCCGGGCCCGAACGAACCACGCCCGGCGTGCGACGCACCCTGGATCTTGACGAGCATCGCCTGCCGCCCGGCCGTCATACCGGATACGGGATGCCACTCGCCGCGGTCGAAACGTTCCGCTTCCTCCGGGTGCCGGGCGCGCCAGTACGGGTTGTCCGACGGGAGGCCGCCGCTGACCCGTCCGTACATCCCGAAAACCATCAGCATCAGGCCCACCACGAAGCTGAACAGCACGTTCTGGATCTTGAAGGCGAGGAAGTTCGCGTCGGTCTGCAGCAGCGCCAGGTTCACGAACCCGCTGAGGAGGAAGAGGATGCCGAAGATGAGGTTGAGGTTCGAGGCGAAGTTCCCGCCGATCACCATGCCGGCGAAGAGGATCACTCCGACGACGATCGAGAGCACGCTCAGGGCGCCGTTGGTCTGCAGCCCGGCCACCATGTCGCCGCCGGTGTCGAAGAAGCCGATGTTGTGGGTCAGTCCGAGGACGCCGAATGCGACCAATATCAGGCCCATCACCCCGGCGCCGATGCGGTAGACCCTGCTCAGCGTGTGGTCCACGGGCAGATGCTCATCGAGCCGGGTGTGTCGCTTCGCCCGGTGGTGGAACCGCCCCCCGGGCAGAGCCTGGCCAGGAGCCCCAGTAGCCATGTCCGGCCTCCTTTGCACAGAGGTACCGCCTGGGCCGTACTCAATCCAATCTCCAGGATCCGCCCACCTGCCACATTGCGCCATTGCTCCGGTGGGGCGGCCGCGGCCGGGACGACGCCTTGAGGGGCGGGCGGTACGGGTGCTGGCTGCGTAGCGGAGCGGGACTGACGCGTCCGCCGTACGGAGAAATCAGCTGGCGGTCCCTACGAAGATCAGCTGGCCGTCCCCGGTCCTCGTACGGAGATCAGCCCCCCGTTCCCGCCCCCGTACCGCCCCGGGCCTCACGAATCTCCTGCACCACCCGGGCGGCCGTCTGCCGTACCGCCTCGGTCTCCGTCAGGAAGTGCCACCAGTCCGGATGCCGCCCTTCCAGGCCCGCGACCGCACGGTCCAGCCGCGCCACCGCGTCGTCCAGCGGCTGCGCGTGCCGGGGGTCCGGGGTGCTGCGCCCGGCCATCGCCAGCCGCTGGGCGTCCCGGATCGCGAAGCGCGTCCGGTCGACCTCCTTCTGCCGGTCGAACGAGACCGCATCGAGCCGCTGCAGCCGGTCACCGGCCGCCGACACCGCCTCGTCGGTGGTGTCCAGCAACGCCCGGACGGTCGCCAGCCGGCTCGTCGCGTCCGCCCAGCGCTGCTCGTCCCGCGCCTGCTGCGCCTCCCGCAGCTTGACCTCGGCCTGCTCGACGGACTGCGCGGCCTGCTCCGGCACGTGCTGCAGGTCCTGCCAGCACGCCGCGCTGTAGCGCCGGCGCAGCTCGCTGAGGATCGGCTCGACCTTGCCGGTCCGCGTCGTGATCGCCTGCGCCCGGGTCCGCAACGACACCAGCCGCTTGTCGATCTCCGCCGCTCGCGCCGGCAGCCGCTCGGCCTCGGCCCGTATCTCCCCGGCCTTGCGCTGTACGTCGTCCGCGCGCCGGATCGTCTCCTGGACACCGTGCTGCCCGGCGCCCTGGTTGAGCTTGGTCAGTTCGGGGCCGAGCGCCGCCAGCCGGGCGGCGAGCTCGTCCGCCCGCAGATCCTGCGCACGGACCGTATCCAACGCGTCGCTCGCCGCCAGTAGCGCCTGCCGGGCCCGCTCGACGGCGGGAGCGAGCTGCGCCAGCTGCGTCTCGGCGGACTGCAGCAGCGGCGCCAGCCCCTGCGCGAACCGGTCGAGCTCGCCCTTCACCCGGTTCAGCTCGTCCTTGGCACGGGTCAGATCGGCCCGCGCCCGCGCCACCGCACCGCCGTCCAGATCGTCCCGGTCCAGGTCATGGGCGTCGACCGCGGTGATGTACGCCTGGCTGACCTCGTCGATCCGCCGCCCGAAGTCCGCGTAATCCTGCGCCGCCTGGCGCGCCCGCGGCGAACTGTCGACCGCGGTGATCGTCTCTATGGTGATCCGCAGATCCCGCTGCGCGGTGTCCAGCTCATAGAACGCCGCGGCCGCGGCGTCCTTCGCGGCCTGCGCGTCGGCCCGCTGACTCTCCCCGCGCCCGAACCACCGACGCGTCCCGCCACCCGCGAACGACATCGTCGCCACCGCCGCCACCAGCGGCAACGGCAACAACATCAGCCCCACCAGGTCACGGACCGGGCCACCCCGCGCACGACGACGTTCTCGCTGCTCAAGCGGCTGCGTATGTGTCGCCGTCACTTCCCTCTCCCGATCGGATCGCCCCAGGACCGAATGTCATTCTCGCACCCACCGGAAACGAACACACCGGCCGGTAAGTTCGCACTTCGCCCACTGGATTGCAGACCAACCCCGACGGCAAGGTAGTCTGTCGGCTCGGCCAGGGCGCATAGCTCAGCGGTAGAGCGCTGCTCTTACAAAGCAGATGTCACAGGTTCGAATCCTGTTGTGCCCACTCCTTACGTAGAACGAAAAGGCCCAGGTCATCCGATGTGAACTCGGATTCCTGGGCCTTGATCGTTTTCTGCTGCGGATGCGGGACCGCCGGGATCGTGCCGCTCACGTGCCAGAGGATCCGCGCGAGCCGCCCCGGTCCGGTTTCGCCTGCCGGATCTGCTTGTCCACGTGATCGGCGATCGCTTGATCACGACCGTTGACCAGGTGTTGCAGGTGCTGGTAGATCAGCGCCGCCCGCACGGACGAGTGCCCCATGCGGCGCATCAGCTCATGGGTGGTCGCGCCGCCCGTCGCGGCGATTGTGGTGCCCGTGTGCCGCAGATCGTGGAAGTGCACGTCCGAGAGGCCGGTGGCGCGCTGGGCCGGGAACTGATGACGGCCAGAGCGGCGCTTCCCGCCCCGCAGTCGTACGCTGACGCACGTGGCGCGCTTGATCGTGGCAGCGGGAGGAGGCGGCGACGCTGTCGCCGCCGCGATGCTGGACGCCGCCCTCTACGGCGATGAGGCTCCAGCGGTGGTCCTCACCTACGCATGGGACCGCCTCTTGATCGACCCCGTTCCGGGCCCGAGAGGGCCGGCCAATTTCACCGGCCTCCGCCCCCTTACGCGAAGCGTCCAGACGGTGCCCGCCGACGCGACACCGATTGCTCCCGCGGGGTCGACGCTTCCCCGACTGGCCGCTGAGCTTCCGCAGACCTTCGCGCTCATCGACCCACACCACGGCGCCGAAGGCATGGTTCGCCAACTCGAAGAGCTCGTCCAGCACTTGGAGCCGGACTCCATCGACCTCCTGGACGTCGGCGGCGACATCCTCGCCCGGGGTGACGAGCCCACCCTCCGCAGCCCACTCGCCGACGCGCTCACCCTCGCCGCATGCTGCGAACTCAACTTCCCCGTACGGCTCCTGGTCGCCGGCCCCGGCCTCGACGGCGAACTGCCCGTCGAGGTCCTACGCGATCGCCTGGGACCTGTTGCCCTGACGCTCACCGCTGAGCACGTCATGCCCGTGAGCTCGGTACTGGAGTGGCACCCTTCCGAGGCCACGGCCATGCTGGCCGCCACGGCACGAGGCGCCCGCGGCCGGTGCGAAGTACGAGACGCCGGCCTACCGGTCCCGCTCACCGACGACGGCCCCGCCGTGTACGAGGCAGACCTTGACGAAGCCCTCAACCGCAACCAGCTCGCCCGAGCCATCCTCGCAACGGAGAACCTGCACCAGGTCGAGCAGCACAGCCGGGAAATCTGCGGCTTCTCCGAGATTGACTACGAGCGCACCAAGGCCAGTTGGCTCGGCAGCCAACCCACCGAGAAGCTCGATCCGGAAGCTGTTGTCCACCGGCTCGACGAATTCGAGGCCGAGGCCCGGCGCCGAGGAATCACGCACACGACGTTCCGCCGGCTCACCGAAGCTTTCGGACTCAGCGGCAACCAGCGCCAGGACCTCAGAGCACTACTGCTCAGCAGTCGCCCGGAGCAGTATCAGGCCCCGCTCTGGCACATCCCGTCGGATGCCTGAGCAACAACTTCCTCTGTGAGTTCAAGGCGGTTTCTCTGCGACTTCAAGGCGGCTCGCTCCCGCGGCCGCGCGCGGCCCGACCCCCGGCCGGGCCTGCGCTCCTGTCTCCGGCCCGCTCCGGCCCAAAGCCGCTCCGCCCCACTCCAGCCCAAAGCCGCTCCGCCGACCTCGGGACTCTCAAGGCACTCACCTTGCACGCCAGGCATTCACCTGCGATCACAAAGGGTGCATGTCTTGGCGAGTTCTGATCATTTGTTGGCGCATGAAGTGGGGCGGGAACTACTCGGTTGGGGTGGGTCGTCTGCGCGGGTGCGCTGCTTGGTGAGCACGGCAGTTGTGTGACTTCGAGAGGGAGGGGGCCGAGGTGGCTGAAGAGATCGGGATCGCGGAGGCAGTGGAGCATCTGCGGGCGGAGTTGGTGGCGGCAGCAGCTGGCAGTGGTACCGGTCCGCGGTTTGAGGTGGGACCGGTCGAGCTGGAGTTCTCGGTGGAGATGCGTAAGGAGGGCAAGGGCAGGGCCGGGGTGAAGGCATGGGTGGTGTCGGCCGGTGCGGAAGCCTCGGTGTCGAAGGCGTCGGTCCATCGGGTGAAGCTGGTACTGACGCCGAAGGACACCGCGACCAGCGGCGCGTATCACGTGAACACCGACCGGCCGGATGCGACGGGCGAGATGCTCGGCTCCCGGTTCGGCGAGTAACCGGACAGGCAGCACACCGTGCGGGCATAGGCGCGGGGATCGCACATCTGGAACCGGGATTCAAGGCTGAGGAGGCCGGGCGGGGTGGATGCGGCTCGGGTCGCGGTGGTGCGCTCTGGTGGTGCCCAGGGGTCGGGGTATGTGCTGGGCGGGCGGCTGGTGCTGACCGCGGCGCATGTGCTCAAGGACCGTGGACAGGTGTCGGTGCAACTGCCCGGGCGGCCCGGTCGGGTGCGGTGCCGGGTGGTGTGGGACCGGTTCGAGGACGGCCCGCAGGGAGGGGACGCGGCGCTGCTGCTGGCCGGGGAGGAGCTGTTGGCCAGGGCTTTGCCACCGGTGCGGTGGGGGCGGTTGGTGACGATGCAGGCCTGCCCGGCTCAGGCGCTGGGCTACCCCGTCGTGGGGAAGGCCGGCGGGGATGCGGTGTCGTGTGTGCAGCGCGACGGGCGGGTCTTGCCTCTCAGCGGCCGGGATCGTGACCGGTACGTCCTGGCCGGGGACATGGGTGCCGAAGCTCTCGACGACGACTCGCCGTGGGGCGGGATGTCCGGGGCCGCGTTGTGGTGCGGCAGCACACCGGGGATGCCGTCGCTGCTGACAGGGGTGGTGGCCGGAGATCCGCCCGGCCACAGCCACACCCAACTGGAGGCGGTGCCCGCCTATGTGCTGGCTTCCGATCCGGTGGTACGGGAGCTGGTCGAGGAGCACACCGGCCGGGCGATGCTGCTGGAGCCTGCGGACTTGCAGCACGTCATCGACCGTACCGCCAGCCCCCGGCCGCCGCGTTCCCCGGCCGATTTGCTGCGCCCGGAACAGGCCGTGGTGTCCTTCATGGGACGTGAGGACCTGCTGAAGGACCTGACCCGTTGGTGCCGGCCAACCCCGGACCAAGCACAGCCTGACGCTCCCGCCGGGGCGGCGGCCGGGATCTGGTCGTGGGACGAGAGCCCCGTCCAGGCACGGCTGCTGACAGGGGCAGGCGGTGCCGGTAAGACCAGGCTGGCCGCTGAACTCGCCCTGCGCATGACCGGCCAGGGCTGGACCGCGATCCGCCTGACCACCGATACCCAGACGCCGCTGGATTCCCTGTCACAGGTGCGACGACCGCTACTGGTCGTCGTCGACTACGCCGAAACCCGCACACCGCAACTTCACGCCCTGCTTGAGGCTGTCGACCACGACCAGGCCACCAGCCCGGTGCGCATTTTGGCTCTGGCCCGCGCCGCGGGCGACTGGTGGACCCGGGCCACCGCACAGCCCCACAGCCAGGCTCTGGCCGCCGCCACCGTCACGCCGGTCCCCGCCCTGCACCACACCCTTCACGACCGCGCCACTGCCTACCGGCAGGCCTTGGGCGACTTCAGCACCCGGCTGCGCCGGACTTCTCCCGGCACCGATTGGGCGGCCCTCCTGCCGGCTCTCACCGCACCGGACGCACTGCCCGCCCCCGCCTTGACTGGCGCCGAGTTCGACACTCCCTTGACGGTGCAGATGGCCGCTCTGCTTGCGCTGTTGGATGCCACCGGCGTCCGACAGCCCACCGGCAGTCAGGCCGCCTCGCTGGAGGGCCGGCTCCTGGGACACGAGCAAAAGTACTGGGACGAGACCGCCAACAGCCCGGAACGGGGGTTGACCGGGGAACGCAGCGGAAGCGAAAACCGTGCGCTCGCCGTCGCCCTGGCCTGCCTCGCCCCCGCGACGGACCGTGACCACGCCCGGATGCTTCTGGCCCTGCTTCCTGGTCTGGCTGACGACGGCGCGACCGCTGTCTGTGGCGCGCTGGCGACCTGGCTTGCCGATCTTTACCCGAGTCAAGCAGGCTCCGTGTGGGGCAGCCTCCAGCCCGACCGGATCGCCGAGTACCACATCGGTACCCAGGCAAGCCGTGAACCGGCCCTGTTCACACGCGTCCTGACCATCCTTTCCGCCAACCACGCTGCCCATGCCCTGACGGTCCTGGCCCGCACCGCCCAGCACCCTCATCATCACGACACCACCAGGAACATCCTGTGCGATGCCATCACGACCGCCCCGAAAGTGCTGGGACCGGCCGCCCTGACCACCGCAACACGTACTGCCTACCCCGCACCACTGATCACCGCCCTGACACATCTGACCCGCACGACGCACGACGTCGCTCTGCTGCACCAGCTCAGTGACCAGCTACCGGACTCCACCCTCGCGCTCAACGAGTGGGCCGTCGCCCTTTGCACGGCCTTGGTGGAACACCACGACACACAAGATCCCGACCTGCCTGGTCTCGCCACCTCGCTGAACAACCAGTCCGTCCGTCTGGCGGACCTGGGTCGGCGGGAAGAGGCGCTGGCCGTCATCACCCGCGCCATTGACATCCGCGAGACCCTGGCCGAGCAGCGACCCGATGTGTTCACGGAGGACCTGGAGAGAGCCCTCCAGCTACGCGAGTTCTTGAGACGAGCTCCAGAGGAGTAATCCGCGGCCCGTCCCACCCCTGTCGCCTTCCAGGCTCCGCACCAAGGGATCGCCCGCGTGCGCCTCTCCCTGCCGGTCAGTGGCCCCCCACTCGTTCGAGCGGGGGGCCTTCTGTGGGCTGCGGGGCGGTGGGGTGGGCGCTGTTGTTTGGGGTGGGGGTGGGGGGTATTGTCGGGTGAGAGAAGCTTGAAGTCTCAAGTAAGTGGCTCGGGACCTGGATGGGCCGCGAGTAGTGGGTGTGTGGTGGCATCCGGGCGTGGTGCGTGGGTGCTGTTGCGGGGAGAGTGGAGGAGGGGTCCATGGCCGTGCGGCGGCTTAATCATGCGGTGTTGTATGTGCGGGATGTGGCGAGGTCGGTGGCTTTTTACACCGAGGCGCTGGGGCTTGCGGTGGATGTTGAGGTGCCGGGGAGGATGGCGTTTCTGAGTGCTCCCGGGTCGCTCAATGATCATGACTTGGGGTTGTTCGCGGTGGGGGAGAGCGCGCCGGGGCCGGAGGCGGGGCGGGTGGGGCTGTATCACCTGGCGTGGGAGGTCGGCACGCTCGGGGAGCTCGCTGCGGCTGAGGCGCGGCTGGTGGAGAGGGGTGCGCTGGTCGGCGCCAGTGATCATCTCGTTTCCAAGTCGCTGTACGGCAAGGACCCGGACGGCACTGAGTTCGAGGTGATGTGGCGGGTGCCGCGGGAGGACTGGCCGGGGCCGGACGAGGCGGACCGGCTGCGTCCGCTCGACCTGGCGGGGGCGCTGAAGCGTTGGGGGCCGGATCTGGTGACGGGGGCGGCGGCCGGGTCGGCGACGTAGTGAGGCGTCGGTGTGGGAGGGCCCCGGGGGTGCTTGGGGGCTCTGTCTCTGGGGGCTTGCGCGGCTAGTAGCCCAAGCGGGAGTAGTCCAACGTCGAGAGGAAGGCGTGGAGTTCCCGGTCAAAGAGCGGGGTGTTCTCCAGGTTCACCATGTGGCCGGCTGCCGGTATGCGGATTCTTCGGGTGCCGGGGACGGCCAGCGCTATGGCGTGGGCGTTGGCGGAGATGTCGGTGCTGTCCAGGTCGCCGTCGAGCACGATCGTGGGGGCCTGGATCTCGCCCAGGCGATCGGCGGCCCCGACCTCCAGGGGGATGCCGGCGCCTGCGCCGTCGGCATGGGCGATGACGTTGGCCTCGGCCGAGGCGCGCATCCGCTCGCGGAACCCCGGGTGGACGGCGGAGGGGTGCCGATGGGGGCCGTCCACCCACATCCGGAGGAAGTGCTCGACATAGCGCTCCGCGCCGTCCGGTGCGTCGATCGCGGCCACCTGCTCCTTGATGTGCTCCAGGACGAAGGGGTCGGTGAAGGCGCGGCCGCTGATCCCCGGGGAGGCGAGTGCGAGGGCCGCGACCCGGTCGGGGTGGGCTATGGCGGTGTCCAGCGCGACCCGTGAACCGTGGGAGAGGCCGACGAGTACGGCGCGGGGGACGTCGAGGGCGTCGAGCAGGGTGATCAGGTCGTCATGGTTGGCGTAGTCCCCGGTGACCGTGGACGACAGGCCGTGGCCCCGGAAGTCGTAGCGGATCGCGCGCAGGCCGGAGTTCACCAGCCAGCTGAACTGCTCGTCCCACATGTGCTGGTCGAGCATGCCGCCGTGCAGCAGTACCACGGCGGGGCCCGCGCCGGCCGTCTCGTAGAACAGCTCGCCGTCCTCGATCGGCACGATCCCGTTGTCGATCTCGGACCAGTCGGTGAGGGTCTGGGTCATGTCACGACCGTCCTTTACGGGGAGGGGTGGCGGGGCTGCGGCGGTGGGGAGCGCGGTGGTGCGGGTGGTGGTGTGAAGGTTGTTGTCATCGCCCGGGGGAGCGCTTACGGCCGGGCTGTTGCCTGGTGGGGCGGGCGCTCGGGGTGTCCGGATCCTCCTTGATATCACCCGTCTTGGGTATGCCGGGACTTTGATGACGTTCTGGGGTGCCTTGAGCGGTGGATTCCGTTGCGGAGGTGGATGAGCCGGATGCCAGGTGCCGGAATTCCTCGCCGATGCGGTCGAGTACGTGCAGTGCGGTGCGTACGTCTGCGGCGGGCAGGTCGGCCAGGCGCTGCCGCAATTCCGTGGCCTCGAAGTCCTGGATGCCGCGTATCACTTCCGCGCCTTCGGTGGTGAGCTCGATCAGGGACGAGCGGCGGTGCGCGGGGTTGGGGGCCGTGACGACCAGGCCCAGCTCCGCGGCGTGGTTCACCCAGCGCTGGACCGGCTGTCTGTCGAGCCCCATGGTGCGCGCCAACTGCGGCACCGTGCGCGGACCTTCGGTGCGCAGCGCATCCAGCAAGGCGTGTTCGCCGGCGGTCAGGCCCGTGCCTGTGAGCTCGCGCTCCACTGCGCGGACGACCGTGCGGTGCAGTGGCCACAGGCGGCGGATGACGCCGTACAGCAATTCTTCGGTGGGTGTCGCCCGTCCGGCGTCGTCGGCGTCGCGCCGACCCCCCTCAATGACACTCATGATGTCATGATGACATCGGTGATGTCGTTTGGGAAGGGGTGTGGAGAGGAGGGGAGGAGGGGTGTGGAGGGGCTGGGGTGGAGGGACTTGAAGGAGGCTGAAGGGAGTTGCGTGGGGTTGAAGGGGCTTGTGGCAGGAAGGGCAGGCGGGCAGGAAGGAGTGGGCTGGTGAGGGTGAGGCTGTTGCGGGGGGTGGGGGTGGCTACCGCCGTTTATGGGGTGGCGGTGTCGGTGGTCCCTGATCTGTTGGCTCGGCCTTCGGGGCTGGTCGACGACGAGGGGAGGGTCGCGTCGGCGACCCGGATCTCGTTGCGTCCGCTGGCCTGGCGGGATGCGGCGAGTGGGCTGGCCCTGGCGCTGGCGCCCGAGGGCCCGGCGCTGCGTACCGCTGCGTATGTCCGGATCGCGGCGGACCTCGGGGACGCCGTGCTGCTCGGCATGACGCTGCCTGACCGGGGCCGGAGGCGGAAGGCGGTGGCGGTGTCCGTGGGGTGGGGCGCGCTGTCGGTGCTCGGCCTGCTGGACGGCGGCGTCAGTCGGCCTGTGGGGTGGGGCTTCGTCGGGGTGAAGGTGATGACCAGGTCGGCGCGGTGTCGGGTCGCCGCCACGACGCGGGCGTTGGCCTCGTCCGAGGCGTGGACGAAGCGTTCCGCGTCGGCGCGTGGGCGGCCGAAGCGCTCGTGACGGTCGATCAGCCGACGGACCCGTTCCTGGGTGTCCAGTTCCACGTACCAGACCTCGTCGAGCAGGGTGCGCACCCGTGACCAGGGGCCCGAGTCGAGCAGGAGGTAGTTGCCCTCGGTGACGATGAGGGGGAGGTGGGGCGCTACGGGGATGCTGCCCGCGACCGGTTCCTCGATGCGGCGGTCGAAGGCGGGGGCGTAGACGGCGGTGTCCGGCTCGGGGGAGCGCAGGCGGCTGAGCAGCGCCGCGTATCCAGCCGGGTCGAAGGTGTCCGGTGCGCCCTTGCGGTCCGTACGGCCGAGGCGGCGCAACTCCGCCTCGGCGAGGTGGAAGCCGTCCATCGGGACCAGCGCGGCCTGGCCGGCCAGCCCGGCGACCACGTGGGCGGCGAGAGTGGACTTACCGGCACCGGGTGGGCCGGTAATGCCGAGCAGTCGGCGCTCGGTGGGGCGCGCGGAACCGGCGAGCCGACGGGCGCGGGCGAGGAGGTGCTGGAGGTCCATGGTGCGCCCATGGTGCCTGAGGGGAGGGTGGGGCGGGGGCAGCGCCCCACTGGGCGTGGCCCGTCAGGTCTGGTGGCCGGTCGCCGTCCGGTATCAGGTCCGGTGCTGCCGCCCGTTCTGGTTTGGGGTCTGGTACTCCATGCCGTATTGCGCGCCGATGGCATTGAGGCGGTCGAGGTCGGGGTGGCCGTCCTTCATGGTGACCGGCCCGGCCTCGAACATGTCCTCCATGAACGCGTCCCAACCGCCCGGCGAGGAGATCTGCAGGCAGCGGGCGGGTGGCTGGGAGGCGTTGCGCAGCGCGTGCGGTACGCCGTGCGGCAGCAGGACGCACATGCCGGGGGTCAGGTGGTGGGTGGCCCCGTTGCCTCCGACGCCCCCGTCGCCCCCGCGCCCCAGTCGTCCTCCCACTCCGCCCATTCCTCCCGTTCCTCTCGCTCCTCTTCAGGCACTTCGGCGCCTCAGCGCAGGCCGCGGGTCGATGCCGAACGCAACCGCGCCCGTGTTCTGGAGGCCGCGCGGGAGGTGTTCCGTGCGCGCGGTGACGAGGCGCAGATGCCGGAGGTCGCGCGGGCGGCGGGGGTGGGCATCGGCACGGTCTACCGGCATTTCCCCAGTCGGGCCGCGCTGATCGCTGCCGTGGGGGAGCAACGGCACGCCGAGATCGTGGAGTTCGGGCGCAGTCGCTGTCTGGCGGGTGCGACGGCGGTGGAGGGGTTGACCGCCTTCGTCGAGCACATCGGGGAGGTGCTCGACGCGGAACGTGGGCTGTCCGCGTCCATCGAGGCGTCGTTCGGATCCACCGAGCCGACGGGGGAGGGGCGGGCGCAGGCCGAGGCGGTCGCCGGCCAGTTGCTCGCCCGGGGGAAGGAAGAGGGCACGGTGCGCGCGGATGCCGAGGTCGGCGATGTGGTGATGATCGTGTGCGGGCTGGCGGCGGTGATCCGTAACGATGCGGGCGACTGGCGGCGTTATGTGCGCAATGCGTGTGCGGGGTTGCGGCAGCCGTAGGGGAGCGGCAGGGGCGGCGACGAACGTGCAACGAGGTGCACGAGGGCCACGAGGCTCGTGAGGGCCACGAGGCTCGTGAGGGTCACGAGGCTGCGAGGCTCATCGAGGTTCGCGGGTTCGACGAGCGTGCCGCCCCTGCTCCGGAGCGCTGCGCGCCCCCGCTCCGGAGCGCTGCGGGTCAGGGCGTGCCCGCGGGTGTGGGGTGGTCGGCGAGGCCGAGGCGCCAGAGGGAGGTCACTTCGGCCATGCGGGCCACGTGGAGCGGGTCCGAGGTGTCGCGGGCGCGGGGGTGCCGTGGGGCGATGTCGAGGCGGCCGAGGACGTGAGGCCCGCCTGGGCGATGGTGTCGAGGAGTTCGGCGCGCGGGCGTAGACCGAGGTGTTCCGCCAGGTCGGAGAGGATCAGCCAGCCTTCGCCGGTCTCGGTGAGGTGGGCGGCGAGGCCGTTGAGGAAGCCGTGCAGCATGCGGTTGCCGGGGTCGTAGACCGCGTGCTCCACGGGAGACGTCGGTTTCGCGGGCACCCATGGGGGGTTGCAGACGATCAGTGGGGCGCGGCCGGACGGGAACAGGTCCGCCTCGGTCACCTCCACCCGGTCGGCCACGCCCAGCCGTTCGGTGTTCTCGCGGGCGCAGGCCAGTGCGCGGGGGTCCTGGTCCGTGGCCACGATCCGGCGCACGCCGCGGCGGGCGAGGACCGAGGCCAGTACGCCGGTGCCGGTGCCGATGTCGAACGCCAGGTCCTGGGAGGGGAGGGAGGCCTCGGCGACCAGGTCGACGTACTCGCCGCGGGCGGGGGAGAAGACGCCGTAGTGGGGATGGATCCGGTCGCCGCCGAGCGCCGGGATCTCCACACCCTTCCTGCGCCATTCGTTGGCGCCGATCAGGGCGAGGAGTTCGCGGAGGGAGAGGAGAGAAGGCTCATGGGCTGGGGCCCCGTAGGCCCGGGTGCAGGCCTCGCGGACGTCGGGGGCGCGGTGGAGCGGGACGTCGTACGACGCGTCGAGGGGGATCAGCAGCATGCCCAGGATGCGGGCGCGGTGGTTCTGCGCGGCGCGGTGCACATGGAATGCCTGGGTGGGATCGGCGGGCAGCGGTTTGCGGGGGCGGCGGTCGATGCGGTGCGCCATCGCCGTCAGCAGCTGGCGGGCGTTGTGGAAGTCGCCGCGCCACAACAGGGCGGTGCCCTCACAGGCGAGTTTGTAGGCGTCGTTGGCCCGCGTCCGGTCGTCGGCGATGACGATACGGCGGGGTGGCGGGGAGCCGTTCTCGGAGCGCCAACGGGCGGAACGGGGCTGGTCGGCCTCGGTCCAATGGACGACCGGAGGTTGGTTCACCGAAATGTGCCTCGCGTGTGTGGTTCGGACCCGGCCCGGGGCGCCGACGGGCGGTGCCTGCCCCGCCCGCGGTGGGCGACTGTGGTGGTGGCGTCGCCGCATGCGCGGCTGGGCGGTGGGCGGGCTGTGACGCTTGACTCTACTCCGTTATGGGTGTCGCTCTTCTCCTCCGTCATGGCGTCGCTCTCTTCCGTAGGGGTGCTGCCTCGGTCAGTCGATGCCGAAGGGGGTGGCGTAGCGGACCGTGCCGCGCGGGGGTGGGGAGCCGTCGAGGGAGAGCGCGAGGAAGGCCTCGTCCGGCCAGGGATGCGGGGGAAGGATGCCGAACCGGCTCGCGGCCGGTGCGAAGCCGAAGCGTGGGTAATACGGCGGATGGCCGAGCACGAGGGCGGTGCGCTCGCCGGCCGCGCGGGCCGCGTCGAGGAGCGCCCGGATCACGGCACTGCCCGCACCGGACTTCTGGTGCGCCGGCAGCACCGCGCAGGGGGCGAGCGCGACGGCGGGCACGTCGTCGACATGGCAGCGGGTCAGCAGGGCGTGGGCGGCCGGGGTGCCGTCCGGTGCGTCGGCGACGTACGACAGTCCGGGCAGCCAGGCCGACCGGTCACGGCGCAGGGCGTCGACGAGATCCGCCTCCGCGGCCGTCTCGAAGGCCGTGAGGTTGATCCGGCGGACGGCCGGTATGTCCGCGGCGGCTTCCGGGCGGGCGCGCCAGACGGACCGGGCCGCGGTGGAGGGGCTCGCCGCGATGGACGGTCCGGGTGCATCGTCGGCGCGGGGGCTGCTGCTCATGTCCTTCATCGTCGCAGCAGGGTCTGACAGCGTGCCAGGAGATTTCCGCCGGTGCGGGCGGGCCCTCGACCGGCCGGTCCCGGCGCCCGGCTCACGCCCCGCCTCATGCCCCCGCCTCACGCCCCGGTTTCCGCCCTGCTGCCGCCCCGCCTCCGTCTCAGTGGGCGGTGCGGCGTTCCGGGCGGCGCACCAGATAGGCGGCGGCCGAACCGGCGGCGAAGAGGGCGACGACCGAGAGTGCGGTGCTCATCCAGGACGTGCCGAGCCAGTGGCCGCCGAAGTAGCCGAGGCTCACGCTGTACGCCGCCCAGGCCAGGCCGGCCAGCGCGGACCAGGGCAGGAACTCACGGACCGTACGGTGCGCGACGCCGGCACCGAGGCTGACCACGGACCGTCCGGCCGGGGCGAAGCGGGCCAGCACGACGAGGCCCCCACCGCCGCGGGTCAGCGCGGCGCCGAGGCGTTCCTGCGCGGCGGTGAGGCGGCGGGAGCGGCCGATGGCCCGGTCGAAGCGGTCGCCGCCGCGCCAGGCGAGCCGGTAGGCGACCATGTCGCCCAGTACCGACGCGGTGGCCGCGCAGACCACCAGGGAGATGACCTGGGCGAGGTGGGTGCCTCCGTGGACGGAGGACGCCATCGCGACCGCGTCGCCGGTGGTGGTGCCCGCGGCCGTGGTGCCGGCGGCCGTAGTGGCCGCGGCGATCACCAGGACGCCACTGGGCAGGATCGGGACGAACACATCGAGCAGGATCGAAAGGCTGACGATCACGTACAACCAAGGGGTGCCACTGAGGGACCCCAGGCTTTCCATCAAGTCCTTCTCCCGGTCCGAACCCCGCCGCGACGTCGCTCGGTGCGGCAGGGGCGGCTTTACGGCCATACAGCGTACGCCTGGCCGTTTCGGCCGGGATGTCCGGCCCCCGTCCACGGGGTGCGGATACGCCACGGCCCGTACGGCGAAGTGCCGTACGGGCCGTGAAGCAGGCGCAGTTGCCCAGTGGGCGTCAGGCGGCGGAGGGCTCCCCCTGGGCGGCCGGGGGGCTCCTGGTCGCGGTCGCCGAAGAAGACGCGGTCGAGCGCCCAGGCACCGGGGCCGGTGAAGAAGATCAGCAGGAAGGCCCAGCAGAACATCGCCGACGCCTCACCGCCGTTCTGGATCGGCCACAGCGCGCTGCCCTGGTGGACGGAGAAGTACGCGTACGCCATCGAACCGGAGCTGATCAGTGCCGCGGCGCGGGTGCCCAGGCCGAGCAGCACCAGGAGGCCGCC
This sequence comes from Streptomyces endophytica, assembly GCF_026153355.1. Classification (GTDB taxonomy): domain Bacteria; phylum Actinomycetota; class Actinomycetes; order Streptomycetales; family Streptomycetaceae; genus Streptomyces; species Streptomyces endophytica. The sequence continues at coordinate 3,661,330 of NZ_CP110636.1, forward strand.
GGCCAGCTGGATCACGGCGGCGTACCACCCGGGCCAGGCGCCGGTGGGGACGGTGCCGCCCTGGCCCATCGCGCCACCCAGGACGCCGAAGAGCGAGGAGGCGCCGTGGCAGGCGAAGAGCAGGCCGACGACGACGCGGAAAGAGCGCGAGCACGTGCGGCGTCGATCTCTGCGTGAACGAGTTCAGCGGTGCGGACATGTGGGGAGCTCCTACGGTTTCTGGGGACGATGGGAACCGTGGAGCATAGGTTAGGGGCACCTAACCAGTACTTGCAAGTTCAACCTTTGGTCAAACGTGACCTTCGGTCCGACCCAACCGTCTCCGGGCCGGTCAGCGCGGACCGAAGCGCCGCCCGGGCCACCGCGTCCGTATCGGCCAGCGTCACCGAACCCACCCCCGGGCGGGCCCCCGCGGCGGTCACCCAGTGCACGCCCTCCGTCGGCACCCCGACCGCGAACCGCCGCGGATGCGGCCGCCCGTCCGCCCCGACGAGGTGGTACGGGCTCGGCGTCACGTCCAGGCCGCCGGTCTCGTAGCCGTCCACGGTGTGCGGCCGGCAGCCGCCGTCGGTCAGCAGCCGGGACAGCAGCGCGTCCCCGGTGCGCCGCAGGTCGGGCTCCGGCAGCCGGGCCTCGATCAGCGCCGTCGCCGTCACCTCCGACCCGGGGACGTCCGGGGAGGCGGCCGTGAAACCGGGCCCGCGCCCGTCGGCGGAGCCCGTCCGGACCGCCATCCTGGGGCCGACCACCTCCAGGACGCCCGCCTCGATGAGCGCCACCATCTCCGCTATCCGGCGGCGCGGCGGCCCGATGGACAGGAAGGCGTTGAGCGGGGTGTACCAGCGGTCCAGGTGATCGCGCCGGGAGGCGCCGGCCAGTCCGCCGTGGTCGACGATCTGCCGCAGCTCGTTGCGCAGATCACGCAGGACGTCGAGGGCCGCCTTGACGGGGCCGGACACGTTGTTCTGCCGGGCGTGTGCGATGTCCTCCCGCAGATGGACCAGCAGCCACTCACGGAAGGCGGCGCGGCCGGCGAAACCGTGCTCCGCGTTCGGCCGGGAAATCCGGTGCCAGTCCCAGCGGTCGGCCGGCGCGATGCCGAACGCGTCCAATACGGCGGCCTCTTCGGCGCTGCGGTGCGCGGTCCCGAGGAAGCGCTCGCGGAAGCGGTACCGGGAGGGCGCGGCGCCCTCGGGACGCTTCCGGGAGGGGGCGGGGCCGCCGGAACCGTGGGAGTCGCCGGGACGCGTGGCCCCGGGGACCGTCACCTCGCGTCGGGCCAGCAGCGCCTCGTAGTAGACGGTCTCCACTTCCTTCGCCACCAGGGGCCAGACCTCCGTCATGAAGTCGGGCAGCTCACCGGAGTCCGCGCGCTTGCGGAAGGCGGCGATCACGTCCGGCGTCAGGAGCAGCGGCAGGTGACGGCCGTGCGCGCCCTTCGCGTTGTCACCGCGCGCGTGGTACGGGATGCCGCGCCGGGATCCTGCGTACAGTCGCGGCTCGCGGCCGGACGGCAGGTACCTCAGCCGGCCGTCCGCGCCGGGGACGAATCGGCCGCCGCGGGCCGTCGTCAGCAGCGCCATGTGGTCGAAGAAGTTGAGGCCGAGGCCGCGCAGGACCACCGGGCGACCGGGGGCCAGCGCCTCCAGTTCGGCGGAGAGGTCGGCCGGGTTGGCGGGCGGCAGATAGCGCAGGCCGTGTCCGGCGGCGTACACGGCCAGCCGCTGCTCCTCGGGCCCGGGGCGGGTGGGCAGATGGCCCTGGGCGAGGACCACCGCGCCCAGGCCGTGCAGGGTCCGGCCGTCGTCCAGGGTGAGCGACTGCGATCCGTCGGGAGCCTCGGTCAGCCGTACCGCGCGGGCCCGGTGGACGTCGACCGTCACCTCCTCCGGGGCGGTCCGCACCGTATGGCGGAAGACCCACTCCAGATAGCGCCCGTACAGCGCGCGCCCCGGATAGTCGTCCGGTCCGATCTCGCACCCCTCCCAGGCGTACAGGCTCGGACCGGTGCGTATCGGGCCGGCGCACTCGACGCTGTCGTCGGTGAAGAGCGTGACCTGGGACGCGACGGTGTTCATCAGGAGCTCGGGCGGCTGGGCGGTGCGCCATACCTGGCCGGCGCCGGGCGGGGCCGGGTCGACGACGTGAACGGTCAGCCGGGCGCCCGGGGCCAGTTCGGCGGCCGAGGCGCAGATCCGCTCCAGCACGCTCGTCCCGCGCGGTCCCGCACCGACGACGGCGAGGGCGGCGACGGGGCCGGGGCGGTGGTCGGCGATGTGTTCGGCGGCCAAGAGGGGCCCTCCCTGGGGCGGCGGACGGCCGGCGCGCGGGCGCGGGCGCCCGAGAGTGCGGGCGACGAGGTGCGCACCATCATCACCGCCCGGCGCGCCGCCGGGCACCCGGGTGCGCGAAGAATCACACCGGATCCGGAGGTTGGTGGCGGACAACCGGAAGCCAGCAGTCCGCGGCAGGGGCCGGCAGTACGGGCAAGTCGACCGGGTTCGCCGGAAACGTCCGCGGGAAGCGCCCGCCGGACGTGCTTGCCCGAAGTGCCCTCCGGAAGTGCTCGTCCACCGAAAGCGCCCGCCGACCGGTGGTGTCCGGTCGGCGGGCGGGGGCGAGGCGCCCGCGCAACGCGCCTCAGCGGTCGGTCAGCAGCCGTCCAGGATCTTCTTCAGGGCGGCCTTCTCCGCGGAGTCCGCGGTCATGCCGTACTCGTGCTTCACCCAGACCCACATCCGGGCGTACTGGCAGCGGTACGAGGCCTTCGGCGGCAGCCACTTCGCCGGGTCCTTGTCGCCCTTCTCCTGGTTGACGTTGTCGGTGACGGCGATCAGCTGGGAGTGCGTCAGGTCGTTGGCGAGCGCCTGGCGGCGTGCCGTGGTCCACTTCGCGGCGCCCGACTTCCAGGCCTCCGACAGCGGGACGACGTGGTCGATGTCGACGTCGGACGCCTTGGTCCAGGTCGCGCCGTCGTAGGGCGAGACCCAGGTGCCGCTCACGGCCGCACAGCCGCCGTCCTGCTGCACGTTCTTGCCGTCGCGCTTGAGCACCACCTCACGGGTGTTGCAGTTCTTCCCCTGGTCGATCCAGTGCGGGAACTTGGCGCGGCTGTAGCCGTCCTGCGGCCCCTCGGGCTGCTGCTTGATCTGGGCGAGGTACGTACGGGCGGTGGCCGCGCTCGGCGGGCTGGGCGGCGCGGCCTGGGCGGACTGTCCGCTCAGCACCAGCGTGCCGAACAGCGCCGCGGCCGAACCCGCGGCGATGGAAACTCGACGCGCGTAGACCTTCGACACGGTCTTTGCCATCGGAACTCCCTTGGAGTGTGGGGGAAGTTGACGGGCGGTGCGGGCCCATGGTGGTGATGAGGGGTTGCCATGGGGTGGGCACCAGGTAACAGGGTGACGACATGCTCACGACAGATCAAGAGCTGACGGGCCGCCATAAGTGCGTGGCAGCACTCCGGTTGGCGCGCACGACGGCCCTCCGGCGGGCCCGTATGACAGCACTCCGGTTGGCCCACTGAGGTGTCGGCGTCGGCTGAGGTGCCGGCGTGCGCCGTCGTCCGTCCTACAGTGAGCGCGTGCTGCTGCCGGTCAACGCCACCCTCGGGGTCGTTCTCGCCGTCCTCCTGGTCGCCGCCGTGGCCGTCGCCGCGCTGGCGCACCTCGGCCACGGCCGGGCCATCGCGGTCGCCGGGCTGCGGGCGGCCGCGCAACTCGCCGCGGTCTCCTACCTCATCGGCTGGGTGGTGCGCGCACTTCCGTGGCTGCTGTGTTTCCTGGTGCTGATGTTTGCGGTGGCGGTACGGACCGCGGGCCGGCGGATCACCCAGAACCACACCTGGTGGTGGGCCGCCGTGCCGATCGCCACCGGGGTGGTCCCGGTCGTCGGCCTGCTGCTGGCGACCGGTCTGGTGCCGCCGCGGGGGCTCAGCCTCATCCCCGTCACCGGCATCCTCATCGGCGGCGCGCTGACCGCGACCGTATTGGGCGGGCGGCGGGCGCTGGACGAGCTGGAGACCCGGCGCGGCGAGTTCGAGGCGGGGCTCGCGCTGGGGCTGCTGGACCGTGACGCGCGGATGGAGGTCGCCCGCCCGGCCGCGTCGGACGCGCTGCTGCCGGGGCTCGACCAGACCCGGACCGTGGGACTGGTCACACTCCCGGGGCGTTCGTCGGCATGCTGCTGGGCGGTGCCTCGCCCGTACAGGCAGGCGCGGTGCAGCTGTTCGTGCTCGTCGCCCTGTTGGCGGTGCAGGCGGCGGCCTGTGCGGTGGTGCTGGAGCTGGTCGCGCGCGGGCTGCTGCACCGCGTACCCTTGAGGACAGCAGAAGGGGAGTAGCTCTCCGCCGGACCGTCGACATACTGCCCGCCCTCGTGGTGGGCCGGCGCCCGGAGCGCGATGGGATACCGCGGGGCGGTACGCAACGCGCCAGCGAGACCTTCGGCCGCAGTGTCCGACGCTGCCGTGCCGAAGCGACCCCTTTCCCGGGCCCCTTTTGGTGCGGCCCAACCGATCGAGGTATCCCACCCCGTGTTCAGCCTGACCGTTGCCGCCGTCGTCTTCGGCGTCATCTTCCTCGCCGAACTGCCCGACAAGACCGCCCTCGCCGGGCTGATGCTCGGCACCCGTTACCGCGCCTCGTACGTCTTCGCCGGGGTCGCCGCCGCCTTCCTGGTGCACGTCGCGCTCGCGATCGCGGCGGGCAGCGTGCTCACCCTGCTCCCGCACCGCGTCGTTCAGGGCGTGGTCGGGGTGCTCTTCCTGGTGGGCGCGGCGGTGCTGCTCTTCAAGAAGGACGACGAAGAGGAAGACGTGGCCAAGCCCGCCGACCAGAGCTTCTGGAAGGTCTCCGGGGCGGGCTTCACGATGATCCTGGTGGCCGAGTTCGGCGATCTCACCCAGATCATGACCGCCAACCTGGCGGCCCGTTACGACGACCCGCTGTCGGTCGGCGTGGGCGCGGTGCTGGGTCTGTGGGCCGTGGCCGGGCTCGGCATCCTCGGCGGGCGCACGCTCATGAAGCACGTCCCGCTCAAGCTCATCACGAAGATCGCCGCGTGCGTCATGGCCCTGCTGGCGGCGTTCAGCCTGTACGAGGCGCTGGCGGGCTGAGGCGTCCGGGCCCGGCGCGGCTCAGGTCCCGCTGAAGGCGGCCTCGGTCCCCGGGCCCGAGGCCGCGGGCCCCGGCAGGCCCGGCTCCGTGTGGAGCTGGTTCCTCAGCCCTCGACGTGGACCGCGATCCCGCCGTCCGGCAGGGCCTCGACACGGAGCTGGGTGAGGTCACGGACGTGGGCGGTGGGGGCGTACGCCGCGGCGCGGTCGCCGACGCCGATCACCCGCATGCCGGCCGCGCGGCCCGCCTCTATGCCCGCCTCGGAGTCCTCGAAGACCAGGCAGTCCTCAGGGGCGAAGCCCAGTTCGGCGGCGCCCTTGAGGAAGCCTTCCGGATCGGGCTTGCTGGCGCTCACGTTCTCCGCCGTGATCCGTACCGCGGGCATCGGCAGCCCGGCCGCCGCCATCCGCGCGTCCGAGAGCGGGACGTCCGCGGAGGTCACCAGGGCGTGCGGCAGGTCCGCGAGGGCGGCCAGGAAGGCGGGTGCGCCGGGGACCGGCACCACGCCGTCCACGTCGGCCGTCTCCTGCTCCAGCATCCGGCGGTTGTCCGCCAGGTTGCGTTCCATCGGGCGGCCCGGGAGCAGCGCGGCCATCGTGGCCCATCCCTGGCGGCCGTGCACGACCGCGAGCACCTCGTCGGCACCCAGCCCCTGCTCGGCCGCCCAGCGGCGCCAGCAGCGCTCCACGACGGCCTCGGAGTTCACGAGCGTGCTGTCCATGTCGAGCAGCAGGGCGCGGGCGGTGAGCGTGGTGGTTGCCGTCATCGGCGGGGGCTCCTGAGCGCTACGGGTGCTCGGGCGGCGCGGAACCGTACGAGCGCAGGGAGGACAAGCGGCTCCGCCCGCCGGTCAGGGAGTGCGGGCGGAACCACTTTGTTTTTTCACGATACAAAATCGGGAGGCGATGCGACAACCGGGGGTGGGTCGGCGCGGACCGGCCGGCCGCTCGGCTCGCTACGGCTCCTGGGTGCGGGCCTCCAGTGACTGCCGGGTCCGCGGGCCGTAGACACCGTCCGGGTCGCCCGTGACGCCGTAGGTCCGCTGATAGCGCGAGACGGCGTCCCGTACGTCCGCGTCGTACCGGCCGTCCTCGGCGCCCGGATAGAGCGACAGCTGGCGCAGCCGCCCCTGGAGCTCGGTCACCTCCGGGCCGCTGGAACCCTCCCGCAGCACGATCGGCCCGGTGGGAGCGGAGCTCGGGTCCTCGCCACCGGGGGAGTCGGTGACGCTGCCGGAGGCCCTGGTGGGCGCGGGCGGGGGCGGCGCGGCCGTACGGGAGAGCCGCACGGTGGCCCTCGGGGTGCCGATGCCGGTGGCGGCCGGGGAGGGCGAGCGGTCCGGCGGCGGGGGAGCGGGGGTGGCGTGCCGGGTGGGCGACGGGTCCCCGCCGGTGGGGAAGGCGGCGGTGGGGGAGACGGTGCCGCGGTCGGGTGGGGCGGCGCGGTCCTGCCTGCTGCCCGACAGCGCATCGGTGCTGATCAGGACCGCGGTGGCGGCCACTGCCGCGCCGGCCGCGACCAGTGCGGCGGGCAGTGCGCGCCGGCGGTGGGCCGGGCGAGCGGGCGGCGGGGGACCGGCTGGGGATGCGGCCGCGGGGGTGGTGGGGACGGCGGGGGAGGGGCCGGAGAGCGGCTCCTCGGGGGTCGAGCGATACGTCCGCGAGGTCGGTCCGGCCGGACGGCGCGCCCGGGGCACCAAGGGCTCGGAGGCGGGTGCCGGGGTGGGCGGCGGGTCGTTCGCCACGTGGACGGCGGCGTCCACCCCGGGTAAGTCCTCCAGCGGGTCCGCCGGCCACCCGGCCGGCGGGCCCGCCCCGTAGGCGGCCGCCCTCCCGGGGTCGGCCGCCGGCCCGGAGCCGGTCCCCGGCGCGTCGTGGGCCCCCGCCCCGTAGGCGGTCCGTGTCCCGTCGGGCGGTGTCCCGTCGGGCGGGGTCTCCTCCGGCAGTGACACGTACGGCCGTACCCGCAGCGGATCGAAGTCGTCCGCATCGGCCGCCGCACACAGGCACGTGGGCCGGCCGTTGCTCCGTACGGGGGCCAAGCAGTGCGGGCAGGTCCGTAATGCCGTCACGAGTGCGCTCCTCCCTGGAGGCCCGAACAGGCAGCGATTATCCAGAGCCTGCCCGGCCCGCGCAGGTGCTCGCGGACATCCGCCCGGCATACCCCAGGTGTCCGCCGTCCGACGAGGGGCGCCGATCACCGCTCGGCGGGCCATATCGGCTGGAACCGCCCACCATGGAACGCGACGCACGACGTCCCGGAGGACGTCTGAAAGCCCGGAACGCGGGCACCCGAACCCGCCGGCCCCCGCTACCTGCCACCCCCCCCGACCCACCCGCCGTACCCGCAACGAAGGAGACGCACATGGCGCCGGACACCAGCGCCCCTGCCGTCCCGGGTGAGCGCCGGTCGCAGCGGACGGTTCTCGTCGCCATCGGCGCGCTGCTCCTCGGCCTGCTCCTCGCGGCGCTCGACCAGACCATCGTCGCCACCGCGCTGCCCACGATCGTCAGCGAGCTCGGCGGCCTGGACCACCTCTCCTGGGTGGTCACCGCCTATCTGCTGGCCTCCACGGCCGCGACGCCCCTCTGGGGCAAGCTCGGTGACCAATACGGACGCAAGAAGCTGTTCCAGACCGCCATCGTGATCTTCCTGATCGGCTCGGTGCTGTGCGGCATCGCGCAGAACATGGGCGAGCTGATCGGGTTCCGGGCCCTCCAGGGCCTGGGTGGCGGCGGGCTGATCGTGCTGTCGATGGCGATCGTCGGCGACATCGTGCCGCCCCGCGAACGCGGCAAGTACCAAGGGCTGTTCGGCGCGGTCTTCGGCGGTACGAGCGTCCTCGGGCCGCTGCTCGGCGGGCTGTTCGTGGACCACCTCAGCTGGCGCTGGGTGTTCTACATCAACCTGCCCATCGGCATCGTCGCGCTCGCCGTGATCGCCGCCGTCCTGCACATCCCGCGCCACCGCACCCCGCACCGGATCGACTACCTGGGCACCGTGACCATCGCGGGGGTCGCCACCTGCTTCGTCCTGATGACCTCACTCGGCGGCGTCAGCTATCCGTGGGGCTCGTGGCAGATCACCGGCTTCGGCGTGCTGGGCGCCGTCCTCCTGGTGGCCTTCGTCCTCATCGAGCGCCGGGCCGCCGAACCCGTCATCCCGCTGCGCCTGTTCCGGCTGCGCACCTTCTCGCTCACCGCCGTCATCGGCTTCGTCATCGGCTTCGCGATGTTCGGATCGATGACGTACCTGCCGACGTTCCTGCAGGTCGTCCAGGGGGTGTCGCCGACGCTGTCCGGTGTGCACATGCTGCCGATGGTGTTCGGCATGCTGCTCTCGTCCACCGGGTCCGGCCAGATCGTCAGCCGCACCGGCCACTACAAGGTCTTCCCGATCGCCGGCACCGCCGTGGTGATGTTCGGACTGCTGCTCCTGCACCGGCTCGACCCGTCCAGCAGCGTCGCGGAGATGAGCGCCTACTTCTTCGTCTTCGGCTTCGGGCTCGGTCTGGTCATGCAGGTGCTGGTGCTCATCGTGCAGAACGCCGTCCCCTACCAGGACCTCGGCGTCGCCACCTCCGGTGCCACGTTCTTCCGCTCCATCGGCGGCTCGTTCGGCGTCTCCCTCTTCGGCACGGTCTTCGCCAACAAGCTCGGACCGCGGATCGCGGCCGCCCTGGCCGGGCAGCAACTGCCGCCCGGTGTCGACCCGGCGAAGGTCGCCCAGGACCCGCGGACCGTCGCCCGGCTGCCGGCCCGGCAGGCGGCCGGCGTGCTGCACGCCTACGCGGACTCGATCACCGACGTCTTCCTCTACGCGGTGCCGGTGGTCTTCGTGGCGTTCGTGCTGGCCTGGTTCCTCAAGGAGGAGCCGCTGCGCAGCAGCGTGACCGCCCCCGACACCAGCGAGGTGCTGTCGTCCAACCCCGTGGAGCGGTCGTCCCGCGACGAGTGCACCCGTGCGCTGTCCAAACTCGGCAGCATGGAGGGGCGCAAGCGCATCTACGAGAAGATCACCGAGCGGGCCGGCCTCGACCTCAAACCGGCCGCCAGCTGGCTGCTGCTGCGGATCCACCGCTACGGATCGGTCGAACCGGGTCTGCTCGCCGAACGCAGCACCGTTCCGCTCGGTGTGCTCGCCGAGAGCGTCCGCCAGGTCGAGGAGCGCGGACTGGCCACCCGGGAGGGCCTGTTGATGCTGCTGACCGACCGGGGGCGGGAGGTCACGGAGCGGCTGTCGGCGGCCCGTCAGGAGTCGCTGGCCGAGATGCTGGGGGACTGGTGGACCAAGGACCGGCCCACCGATCTCACCGAGCTCGTACGGGAGTTGACGACGGAGCTGTGCGGCTCGGACGCGGAGGAGCCGCACGTCGGCTCCGCCCGGCAGCCGGTATCGCGCCCGGCCGGCCCTCCCGGTCCACCGCGGCCCCCACGGCCCCCGGACCTCGCGCGGTGAACCGCTACGTGGACCGCCCCACGGCCGGAGCGCCCTCGCCGTCGCCAGTGCCGTCGTCGCTCTCCTCGTCCCCGTCCCGTCGTCCCCGCCGCCGAGGCGCTTCTCGAAGAAGATCTCCGCGTAGATGTCGTCGTGGTACGGAGCGATCTCGACGAAACCGTGCCGGCGGTAGAGCGCGATGGCCTCCGTCAGGTCCAGGCGGGTGTCCAGCCGGATCCGCTCGGCGCCCAGCCGGGCCGCGGTCGCCTCGGCGGCCATCAGCAACCCGCCACCGCCACCGAGGCCGCGCGCGACGGGCCGGACGAACATCTGCTTGAGCTCGGCCGTACGCGCGTCCAGCAGCCGTACACCGGCGCAGCCCGCCGTCTCACCACCGCGACGGGCCACCAACAGCACACCGCGCGGCGGCACGAGATCGGCCACGGGGTACTCCGCCACCCCCTCGTCGATCTCCCGCGGTGTCGAGAGACGGCCCTCGTGCAGCGTGAAGTACCGGTCCGCCACCTCTGTGTAGTACTCCCGCAGCAGCGCCCGCGCGTCCGGCGAATCGACCGGCTCGGCGGCGATGGTCCAGGGAGTGCGGAGGAGGGCGGCGTCGCTCATGGCGCCATTGTCGCGGCGGGGGCGGGCCCGGCCGCAACGGAATTGATCCGCGCGCGGCGGTCCGTCGGGTCCTCGGGTCCTCGGGCCTTGGGCCAGGGCCGAACCCGATCATCGCCCGTCGACGCCGGGCGGCCTTCCTCGCAGACGTGGGCGGTCTTCCTCATCGGCCCGGCCGGTGCATTTGACGTCAAGCCCGCGAAGGAATCCCATGGAGGTGGACACCGCCTGCGTTAACGCTCTCTCCTGCCCGGCTTGGCCTCGCGGACCGTGTGGAATTCAGAACACACGAAAGCCGCCGATCATGACTGCAGAAGCTCCTGAACAAGCCCTGGGCGCCCTGGCACATGGTGACCACCCGGTCTTCGAGCAGCTTGCCCGGATGACCATAGAGACGCTGCCCAATTCCGGCCTCGACGAGCGTACCTACCACCTCGTACGGCTGGCTGCGCTGATCGCGATGGATGCCGCGCCCGCGTCGTACCTGACCAACCTCACCGTGGCGAAAGAGGCCGGCCTGACCGTCGAAGACGCGAAGGCCGTCTGTGTGGCCATCGCGCCGATCGTCGGAAGCGCGCGAGTCGTCGACGCGGCCGGCAGCGTCCTGCGCGCGCTGGGTTTCGCCGAACTCGTCACCGAGATGGAGGCCTGACGGTGCCGGTGGCCGAGGCCTGACGAAACGCTCCGGAGCGGGGCGATACACACGGATGCGCCCCGACCGACCTCTCGACGGGCCGGCCGGGGCGCATCACTTCACCAACCGAGGCTAGGCGGTCTTCGGCTCTGCCTGCTGTACCACCTCGAACGACCACAGGGTGGAACCGCTGGCGGCCGGCTTCGGCCGGTCGCCGCCGCCCTGGTGGGCCGCCTTCATGGGGCCCTCCATCCACGCCTGGAATGACTCCTCGTCACGCCACCGCGTGTACACCAGGTAGCTGTCGGTTCCTTCGACGGGGCGGAGGAGTTCGAACCACTCGAAGCCGTCCGACCCCTCAACCGCGTGCGCGCGGGAGGCGAAGCGCTTCTCCAGGGTCTCCCGCTGCTCGGCGGGAACGGTCAGCACGTTGATCTTGACTACGCTCATGACCCCATCGTGCCGTACGGGCCCGACAAGGCGGCGTAAGGGGCGGTGGCCAGGACGCCTCGCCCGGTGGCGGGCGTCAACCGTCGGTGTCTGTGGCCGCCAGTCGGCGGCGTCTGCGGGCGGCGATCGTGAGGGCGAGGGCTGCGGAGGCTGTCTGGAGGAGAAGGAGGGTTCCGGCGACGGTGATGAGCCAGGCCGGGACGCCGGCCACCTTCAGAAGTGCGTACTCATATCTGACGCGTCGGTACGGGGTGTCGTGGGTGGTGCGGCGTAGTTCGTGGTCGCCGGTGATGCGGTGCGGCTGGGGGAAGCTCTGGTCGATGGCGGTGAGGAAGGTGGGGCCGCTGCCGGTGAGGGCGCGGAGGGGGCCCTCGGGGTGGATGCGGCCCGCGAAGAAGACCTCGGGGGGTGAGCCGCCGATCGTGCTGCGCGGTTCCATCCGGTGCGGTGCGAGGACGTAGAGGCCCAGGGACTGCGGGGTCGTGGCCAGGGCGGAGAGGCGCATCGGGTAGACGAGCCGGGCGCTGGCGAAGGTCAGCCGCAGCGGGTCGAGGGTGCCGGAGAGCGTGCGCTGTCGTTCGGCGGGTGCCAGCCGGATCGCGACGTACTCCCAGCGTTGGGCGACGTAGGGGCGGAGGGCGCTCGCCAGGGGGGCGGGGAGGTGGAAACCGTGTGTTTTCAGCCAGTTGCGCAGGGCGCCGGGGTCGGTGGCGGTCAGCCGGGCGACGTCGAACGGGCCCAGCCGCTCGCGGCCCACGACCCCGACTCCTGGGCCGCCCGCCGACGGTGGCGGGGCCTCCGCGGCGTCCCGTTGTGCCCGAAGGGCCAGTCGCCGCCGTGCGGCCAGAAGTAATGGCGCTGCGCGACGGCCGGTTCGGTCAGTGTGGCGAGGCGGTCGAAGACCGCCGGATCGCCCAGTCGCACGGTGGCCCGGTGCGGGACGGGCATGATCCACGCGGCGTCGGGGGCGGTGCCGTTCACCTGCAGGCTCATCACGATCTGCTCGGTCTTCCCGTCCCAGCGCACGACCGAGGTCTCCCGGCCCACGGCCATGGTGGTCTTCGGGTCGTGCACCATCGCCCCGCAACCACAGGCGTACGCCGGGCGAGCCAGCGACACCAGCTGCACGGCCAGCAGCATCAGGACCACCAGGAGCGCCTGCCGGTGCGTCCGCCACCGTCCGCCGGCCCGCGCCGCCGCGGCCCGTCGCGCCCGTGGCCGGATCGTCGCCAGCGCCATGTCGTCCCCGCCCTCTTCCTGCACCGTGCCCGACCTGGGCCTCTCGCCCGGCAGGCGGCTCGCCGCACCGGCGTTCGCAGCCGGCGTTCGGCGTTCCGCAGCCGGCAGCGTCGACACAGACGGTGGGGAGGGGGTGGCCGGTTCCCGCCCCTCGGCGGGGGCTGCTGGTCCCGGAGGTTACGGGCGCGGCCGGACGGGGTGATCCAGGGCGGGGCACCCGGTGGCTGCGGCGAAGGGCCCGGCCGGAGGTCTCCGGCCGGGCCCTTTCGCGTGCGTGCCTGTTCGCCCACGGTGGCGAGGCGGCGCGGTCAGTTCGCCGCGGCCGCCTTGGCCTCGCGGCGGGCCGCTTCGATGACCTCGTGGGCCTCGGCACCGGTCTCGACGGCCGGCGGGGAGCCGGCAGCGGCTTGCGGGCGCTCTCCGACATCCGCCAGACGGCGATGCCGCCGATCACGGCCGCCGCCATCATGTAGTAGGCGGGCATCATCGTGTTGCCGGTCGCGCCGATCAGGGCGGTGACCACCAGCGGCGTGGTGCCGCCGAAGAGCGACACCGAGATGTTGAAGCCGATCGACAGCGAGCCGTAGCGCACCTTGGTCGGGAACAGCGCGGGCAGCGTGGCCGGCATGGTCGAGGTGAAGGTGACCAGCAGCAGCCCCAGTGCGGCCATGCCCAGCGCGATGGCGAGCAGCGACCCCTGGCGGATCAGCAGCAGCGCGGGCACCGACAGCACCAGGAAGCCGGCGCAACCCGCGGCGATGACCGGGCGGCGGCCGAAGCGGTCGGAGAGCCGGCCCGCGAACGGCTGGACCACCATCATCAGCACCATCACCGCGAGCACGACCAGCAGACCGTGCGTCTCGTCGTACTTCAGCTCCGAGGTCAGATAGCTCGGCATGTACGACAGCAGCATGTAGTCGGTGACGTTGAAGACCAGCACCAGACCGACGCACAGCAGCATCGACCGCCACTGGCCGAAGACCATCTCGCGGATGCCGATCCGCTTCTCGGCCTCGCGGCGCGCCTTCTCCTTGGACCGCGCCTCCTTCTCCAACTGGGCGAAGGCCGGGGTCTCTTCGAGCCGCATCCGGAGGTAGAGGCCGATGATGCCCATCGGACCGGCGATCAGGAAGGGGATCCGCCAGCCCCAGGAGTTGAGGTCCTCGGTGGACAGCAGGGCCGTCATCAGCGTGACCAGGCCGGCGCCGCCGACGTATCCGGCCAGCGTGCCGAACTCCAGCCAGCTGCCCAGGAATCCGCGCTTCTTGTCGGGCGCGTACTCGGCGATGAAGGTCGAGGCGCCGCCGTATTCGCCACCCGTGGAGAAGCCCTGCACCAGGCGGGCGACGAGCAGCAGGATGGGCGCGCCGACGCCGATGGTGGCGTACGACGGGATCAGGCCGATGGCGAAAGTGCCGACCGCCATCATGATCATGGTGATCGCCAGCACCTTCTGGCGGCCGATCCGGTCACCGAGCGGCCCGAAGACCATGCCGCCGATCGGACGCACCAGGAATGCCGCCGCGAACGCGCCGAACGTCGACAGCAACTGCGCGGTCGGGTTCCCGGAGGGGAAGAAGACGTGCCCGAGAGTGACCGCGATGTAGCTGTAGACGCCGAAGTCGAACCACTCCATCGCATTGCCCAGCGCGGCCGCCGACACCGCCCGTTTGACCATCGTGGGGTCGACGACGGTCACCTTGGGTGAGGACTGCTGCGGTTCCGCGTGCCGGTCCTGTCGCTGACCGGGGGCGGCATCGGCACGCTTGCCGATGGGGGGACGGGGGCCGGGTGCGACGGGAGACTGCGTCGGCACGTGTTCGCTCGCCTGCGCTCTCTGGGACGACTACAAGGAACCGCCCGCCACCGGGTGGCGGGACATGACCCGCCATGGCAGCGACGGGCAGGCCCACCGTCGGGCGGCGGGGCAAAGGTCGACCATAGGGGCAGAACGGTTCATCACGGACAGTGCACGGATGACCGCGCAGGCGGTCGTATACCCGCTCCTTGCAGGGGAAACTCCGTTTCGCCGAGCAATGTGCGGGACTTTCGTCTGTGATCCATCTCGCGGGGATCGGCTGCAACCGTCCGCTGATGTGTGGCATGTGTCACTTGAGATGTCCTGGGATACCCGGGGTGTACCGCCCGGGGTCAGGCCACACGCGAAACGGCGCGGCGGCACACAGCACCGCCGCGCCGAGACGGGATCGTCGCGTCCTCTCAAGGATCGGCCATGCCGCGGCGCCCCGCCACTCGGGAGCACGGCCGTCCCATCACGGCAGCCCCGTCACGGCAGCCACGCCTCGTACGACATCACCTGTCCCGCCTTCACCTTGAAGTCCGGCTGGTCCGTCGTGAAGGTCTCCTCCAGGCCCAGTAGTTCGCCGGTCCGCGGGTCGAGGATCACCATCTGCCGCAGACCCGTGCCGTCGTGCACATACGCCTCACCGCGGCGCCCCAGCCGGTCGGTGACCGAACCGGCCGGACGCAGGCCTCCGGCATCCGCCAGCATCCGTACGACGGCGGCCGTTTCGCGCGGCCCCGGGGTCCACTCCCCGCGGAACGAGGAGAGCGCCTGCAGGAGGGGGGAGACGGTGCGGGTGCCGCCCGCTCCGCCGTACAGCCACCCCAGCTCCGCGCGCAGCTTCGCCGGGTCCGTAGGCGGCCGCGTACGCGAGGCCAGGCCGCCGTGCTGCGCCTCCGAGCCCGCCGGGTAAGTCCTGCGGTGCAGGACCTTGCCGTCGCTGACGGTCCGCCAGTGGCCGTCGTCGTCATGGATGACCGGGCGGCCCGGGTGCCGGGGGTCGGTGGCCACGACCAGTTCGGAGCCGCTGCCGTCCGCGTTCCACCGGGTGATGCGTTCTTCCGGCACGGTAACGGGCGGCGCCGCGTCCGGGCCCTCCTGCATGCTCAGGTACCAGCTCTGCACATGGCTGCCCCGGTGCGGCCCGTCCCGGGTGCGGCCGCCCGGGCCCTGGCCTCCGCCCTCCGCGCGAGTTCGGCCAGCGGGACCGGCCGGGTGTCGGCGTGCAGGACGAGCGGCCCGGGCGCCGCGACCGCCGGGCTGCTGCCGGCGTCGGACAGCAGGAAGCAGACCATCGCCACCAGCGCCAGCACCGCCGCCTCCGCGCGCAGCATCAGCCGGCGCCCGGCCCGCCGGGTCCGCGTGTGGTGCAGCAGGCGGATGAGGCCCGCTTCGGCGCGGGCGTCCAGCGGGCGGTCCCGCCAGCGGCCCGCGCCAGCCGGTACGGGATCGGCCGCGCGCAGCAGCTCCAGTTCGTCACCCATTGCGGCCCCCATTGCCGTCGTCTCCTGCTCGTGCGGACACCGTCGTCCGCGTACGGTCGATCTCCGCGCGCAGGCGGCGGCGCGCCCGGTGCAGCCGCATGGCCGCCGCGCTGTGGCCGCACCCGAGGGTCACCGCCAGTTCCTCGACGGTCAGTTCCTCCCAGGCGGTCAGCCGCAGCACCTCCTGGTCGGCGGGTGAGAGCCGGGCCAGCGCCTCGTGCACCCAGGAGCCGGGCCGCTCGGCGTCCGGACTCTCCACGGTCTGCCGCCGGTGCGCCGCCTCGTGGTTGCCGAGTCGGTTCAGCAGCCGCCGGTAGCGGCCGAGCCCGCGCACCGTATTGGCCAGGCAGTTGCGGGCCACTCCGTAGAGCCAGGGCAGCGGGGATTCGGGGAGCTCGGTGCGGCGTCGCCAGGCTATGGAGAAGACCTCCGCCACCACTTCCTCGACCTCGTGTGCCTGCCCGTCCAGCCGTCGCGCCACGAAGCGGCTGACCGCCCAGTAGTGCGCGCGATAGGCCTCGGCGAAGGCGTCGTCCGTGCTCATGAACCGTTGGTGTCCGGCATGCCCCCGATCTTCACACCTGCACCGAGTGACACATCCCACCCTCTCGGCGGGGGTTCACACGCCCTGTTGGCGGTGACGGCGGAGGCGGTCCCGGACACCAACGGGGCATGAAGCTCCCCGTGAAGTGGCTGACGACCACTGACCACAAGACGATCGGCACGCTCTATCTGGTCACCGCCTTCGCGTTCTTCTGCGTCGGCGGGCTGCTGGCGCTGGTCATGCGCGCCGAACTGGCCCGGCCGGGCCACCAGATCATGTCGAACGAGCAGTTCAACCAGGCGTTCACGATGCACGGCACGATCATGCTGCTGATGTTCGCGACGCCGCTGTTCGCCGGTTTCGCGAACTGGATCATGCCGCTGCAGATCGGCGCGCCCGATGTCGCCTTTCCCCGGCTGAACATGTTCGCGTACTGGCTCTACCTCTTCGGCTCGCTGATCGCGGTGGGCGGATTTCTCACCCCGCAAGGGGCGGCGGACTTCGGTTGGTTCGCCTATGCGCCGCTCTCGGACGCGGTGCATTCCCCCGGGATCGGCGGCGACATGTGGATCATGGGTCTGGCCTTCTCCGGTTTCGGCACCATCCTCGGTGCGGTCAACTTCATCACGACCATCATCTGCATGCGGGCGCCTGGCATGACGATGTTCCGGATGCCGATCTTCACCTGGAACGTGCTGCTGACCGGTGTATTGGTCCTGCTGGCCTTCCCGGTGCTCGCGGCGGCGCTGTTCGCACTGGAGGTGGACCGTAAATTCGGTGCGCATGTCTTCGATGCCGCGAACGGCGGCGCGTTCCTCTGGCAGCACCTCTTCTGGTTCTTCGGGCATCCGGAGGTGTACATCATCGCGCTGCCGTTCTTCGGCATCATTTCCGAGGTCATTCCGGTGTTCTCCCGGAAGCCGATGTTCGGTTACTTCGGTCTGATCGCGGCGACGATTTCGATCGCCGGCCTTTCGGTCACGGTGTGGGCGCACCACATGTACGTCACCGGCGGTGTGCTGCTGCCGTTCTTCTCCTTCATGACGTTCCTGATCGCCGTTCCGACCGGTGTGAAGTTCTTCAACTGGATCGGCACGATGTGGAAGGGCTCGCTGTCCTTCGAGACGCCGATGCTGTGGGCGGTCGGCTTCCTGATCACCTTCGTCTTCGGTGGTCTGACCGGCGTCATCCTGGCCTCGCCGCCGATGGACTTCCACATCTCCGACACGTACTTCGTCGTGGCGCACTTCCACTATGTGGTCTTCGGAACGGTCGTCTTCGCGATGTTCTCCGGCTTCCACTTCTGGTGGCCGAAGTTCACCGGCAAGATGCTCGACGAGCGGCTCGGGAAGATCACGTTCTGGACGCTGTTCATCGGCTTCCACGGCACGTTCCTCGTCCAGCACTGGCTCGGCGCGGAAGGCATGATCCGCCGTATTCCGGACTATCTCGCGGCCGATGGATTCACCGCCCTGAACACCGTCTCCAGCATCTTCTCCTTCCTCCTCGGCCTGTCGATCCTGCCGTTCCTCTACAACGTCTGGAAGACCGCGAAGTACGGCGAGAAGGTCGAGGTCGACGACCCGTGGGGCTATGGCCGTTCGCTGGAGTGGGCCACGTCCTGCCCGCCGCCGCGGCACAACTTCCTCTCCCTGCCCCGTATTCGCTCCGAATCGCCGGCATTCGATCTGCACCACCCGGAGATCGCCCGGGAACTCACGGACGCGAGGAATGACGGGGACCGTTCCGGTACCGGAATCGAGGCCCGGGCATGAGCGAGCGCATCCGCACCGGCGAGGAAAGGATCCGGGAGAGCGAACGGGATCTGGACCGGGCCGTCAACGAAATCGAGGGCTTTCTGCTCTGGGAGGCGGAGAAGGACCGCGCCCGCACCCGCGCGGAGGCCTTCTGTGCGGGACTGCCCTGGCTGACCGACACCCAGCGGCAGGAAGTGGCGGTCCGCTATTGCCAGGACCAGCACGAGACCTCGCGGGCCTATCTGCAACGTATTGCGGTCCGCAGCGCGAGTCTGCGGACCGAATACGAGGGGGTCTACCGGGTCCTCCGGCGACGGCTGGTCACCGCGTGCGTGAGTGCCACGGCGGTGGCGGTGGCCCTGGTGACGGTGGCGGCCGCCGGCCTCACCCGGTGACGGTGATCTGGGACGCCGGATCGGTGGTGTCGCGCACCTGATAGGCGGCGTTGAACGTCGAACTCGTCGCACTGGTGGGGCAGCCGAACCCGCCCACCACCTTCACCGGCACCGCCGCTTTGGTGAAGGTCAGGGTGGACGGCGCCCCGTTGGTCCAGGTGCCGTTGACGGTGGCCGCCGCGGTGGGTGCCGCGGTCACCGTGCAGGACGCCAGACCGCTGGTCTTGAGCACGAACCCGCCCGAGGGGATGGTCAGCCCGGCGGTCACCGGTGTCCCGTTCTGCATGGCCACGCCCCAGGTGCCGGTCGTGGTGACGGTCGCGCTCACCCCGGGCATGCTCGTCGTACAGGAGCCGTAGGTCGCCGGGGTGGTCGAACTGCTCACCGGCCCGGCGTCGTTGTGGTTGCCGGGCGCGGCCGGGACCTGGCCGCTGGACGTCGAGGTCGTGCAGGTCACGGTCACCGATCCGGCGGTGAAGGTGGCCTTGCCGGTGAGGGTGGCGGTGAAGGCGTGGCCGGCGGGGCTGACGGTCGTGGCGTCGGCGGCCCCGGCCGGCTGCGCCATCGCCGGACCGGTCACCCCCGCCGTCAGTCCGACCGCCGCGGCGATCCCGGTACCGGCGACGACCAACGCCCGCCTGCGGGGCGTACGGAAGGCACGGGGCGTACGGGAGGCACGGCAGGCAAGGGAGTTACGGGGCCGGGCGGATGTGGGGTCTTGGGCATGCGTCATGGAGGGGTTCCTTCCAGAGGGGGTTCCAGAGGGGTCCAGGGGGTTCCAGAGGGGTCCGGAGGGGTTCCGGAGAGGGGCGTTCCACAGGGGGGGCCGCACGGGAGTTACGGCGACGGCGGTTCCGCCGCCTCGGTCGGCTGCCAGGCGAAGATCATCGAGCCGCCGAGGATCCCGATGACCGTGCCGATCAGGAAGCCGCCCAGGTTGGACATCACCAGTGCGGCCGCCGCACACAGGACGGTGAGCACCCCCGCGAGGCCCCGGTAGTGCGGTGCGAACCACGCGGAGAGTCCCATCAGGATCATCACCAGTCCCATCAGGACGGACGGGACACCGGCGATGCCCTGTTGGAGCATGATCTTCAGGGGCGCCAGGGGGATGGCGCAGATCTCGGCGCCGGCGACGACGGCCGCCAGACCGCCCCAGAAGGGCCGTCCCGTGCGCCAGCGCCGCCAGGTCAGAAGCATTCCTTCGCGCCCTTGGAGATCTTCATGTGCAGGCCGGAGAGCTTGAAGGTGCCGGCGTTGGTCGCCCAGGCGGTCTGCCGGAGGTGGGTGATGCTGACGTCGTCGGCCTGCTGGGCGAAGAGATCCTGCATGCCCTGCGCGCTGTCCGGGCCCTTGTCCAGGGTGGAGGCGTCCCGGCCGATCTCGATGGCGTGGAAGGACGCGTTGCCGGAGAGCTGGGTGGCGTCCACGAACAGATTGCTGGCCTCGACGGGCGTACTGCCCGTTCCGGCACTGAGGTTGAGCGAGATGTCCCCGATGACGGGCAGGTGGGTGACCACCGACTGACAGAGGTTGTGCAGCTGCGCGGTCTTGATGGCGGTGACCGCGACCGGCAGAAGATCTCCCCTGGCGTTGGTGTCCACGCTGCCGTACTGGGCGAATCCGTCGCCCTTGAGGCTGTCGGCGGACACCTTGAACTGCTGTCCCGATACGGCGAACGATGCGGCCAGTGCCCCGTTGGCCAGGGCGATGCCCAGGGCCGCGGTACCGGCGAGGGCCGGGACGGCCAGCACGGCGAACTTCCGCCAGCTGGTGCGTCCCGTGACGGGTCTGCCTTGTGTGTCCTGCATGGTCTGGGTCCCCTTCGTCAGAGCGGTGGAGCACGCTGTCGCGACATGTGGGGGGAACGGTGCGTGGAGGTGCGCAGGGGAACCGGGCGGCGCGTGAGGGGGAAGGACGGGTTACCCGCGGTTACTTACTCGCGAGTTCGAATGTAGGACCGCCCCTGACGGCTGGCAAGGTTGAGCGGCAAACCGTTTTCAGACATATCGCGGCGCCCGGTGGTCCCTGTCGGCCACCGGGCGCCGCACGGAGCAACGGCTCAGCCGTACCGCACCTGGAGTTCCTTCACGCCGTTGAGCCAGGCCGAGCGCAACCGCCGGGGATCGCCCGCCAGCGAGATGTCCGGCATGGCGTCCGCGATGGCCTGGAAGATCAGGTTGATCTCCAGTACGGCCAGCGACTTGCCGAGGCAGAAGTGTGGTCCGCCGCCCCCGAAGCCCAGGTGGGGGTTGGGGTCGCGGGTGATGTCGAAGACCTCGGGGTGGTCGAAGACCTCGGGATCGTTGTTGGCGGACGAGTAGAAGATCCCGACCCGCTGGCCCTTCTTGATCCGTGCGCCGCCCAGTTCGGTGTCCTGGGTGGCGGTGCGCTGGAAGGACACCACCGGGGTGGCCCAGCGCACGATCTCCTCGGCCGCGGTGGCCGGGCGTTCGCGCTTGTAGAGCTCCCACTGGCCGGGGTGGGTGAGGAAGGCGTGCATGCCGTGCGTGATGGCGTTGCGGGTGGTCTCGTTGCCGGCCACCGCCAGCAGCAGCACGAAGAAGCCGAACTCGTCGGAGCCGAGGTTGCCCTGGTCCTCCGCCGCCACCAGCTGGCTGACGATGTCCTTGGCCGGGCACTCCTTGCGCGCCGCGGCGAGGTTCATCGCGTACGAGATCAGCTCCATGGCCGCGTTGGAGCCGACCTCTTCGGTGATGGCCAGTTCGGGATCGTCGTAGGCCACCATCTTGTTGGACCAGTCGAAGATGCGGGCCCGGTCGTCCTGGGGGATGCCGATGAGTTCGGCGATGGCCTGGAGGGGGAGCTCACAGGCGACGTCGGTGACGAAGTCCCCCGAGCCGTTCTCCCGGGCCTGGGCGACGATGTGCCCGGCCCGCCCGCGCAGCGCGTCCTCCAGCGCCCGGATGGAGCGCGGGGTGAATCCGCGCTGCACTATCTGGCGCACCCGGGTGTGCTCGGGCGGGTCCATGTTCAGCATGATCAGCTTCTGGACGTCGATCTGCTCCCGGGTCATCGAGGCGTTGAACCGGATGATCGAGGTGTTGAGGTTCGCGGAGAAGACCTCCGGCTTGGTGGAGACCTCCTTGACGTCCTGATGGCGGGTGACGACCCAGTAGCCGTCGTCGTCGAAGCCGGCGATGCCGTGCGGCTGGGCGTTCCACCACACGGGCGCGGTCTGCCGCAGCTGAGCGAACTCGGGGAGCGGGACGCGGGACCGGTAGACGTCGGGATCGGTGAAGTCGAACCCCTCGGGCAGCGCTGGGCATGGCATCGGCGACTCCTGGTCCGTGGGCCATCGTCTTTCTGACGGAACATCAGGTGCGGGGGTCGCGGTGAAGGTAGTAACGAGTTCTATAAGTGGCAAGGGTCTCGGCGATTCCCGTTCCGGACAAGGGGGTTGCATGCCTCTTGCGCGCCGGGTGGCGGCTCACGAGACTGTTCGCAGAACTAGAACGCGTACTAGTTCTGTTCCGTGGGTGTCGGGACGCCCGCGGACGCGAGGAGAGGACGAGTCAGTCATGGCCGCGGAACCCGTCATCGTCGAAGCCGTACGCACCCCGATCGGCAGGCGCCAGGGCGCGCTCGCCAACCTCCACCCCGCCTACCTCCTGGGGGAGACCTACCGCGAACTGCTCGCCCGTACGGGCATCCAGCCCGACTGCGTCGAACAGATCGTCGGCGGCACCGTCACCCACGCCGGCGAACAGTCGATGAACCCGGCCCGCAACGCCTGGCTGACCATGGGCCTCCCCTACGAGACCGCCGCGACCACCGTGGACTGCCAGTGCGGCTCGTCCCAGCAGGCCAACCACATGGTCGCCAACATGATCGCCGGCGGTGTGATCGACGTGGGCATCGGCTGCGGCGTCGAGGCGATGTCCCGGGTTCCGCTCGGCAGCGGCTCCAAGCACGGTCCCGGAAAGCCCTGGCCCGACGAGTGGAACGTCGATCTGCCCAACCAGTTCGAGGCCGCCGAACGCATCGCCCGCCACCGGGGACTCACCCGCGAGAACGTCGACGCCCTCGGACTGATCTCCCAGGAGCGCGCGGCCACCGCCTGGGCCGAGGAACGCTTCAAACGCGAGACGTTCGCCGTCCAGGTCCCCACCACCGAGGACGAACAGGCCGCGGGAGGGGGCATGTGGCGGCTGGTCGACCGCGACGAGGGCCTGCGCGACACCAGCATGGAGGCGCTGGCCGGCCTCAAGCCCGTCATGCCGACCGCCGTCCACACGGCCGGCAACTCCTCACAGATCTCCGACGGCGCCGCTGCCATCATGTGGGCCTCCAAGCGGATGGCCCGCGCCCTCAAGCTCCGGCCGCGCGCCCGTATCGTCGCCCAGGCCCTGGTCGGCTCCGACCCGCACTTCCACCTCGACGGCCCGATCGACGCCACCCGCGCGGTGCTCGGCAAGGCCGGGATGTCCCTCAAGGACATCGACCTCGTCGAGATCAACGAGGCCTTCGCCTCCGTCGTGCTCTCCTGGGCCCAGGTCTTCGAGCAGGACCTCGCGAAGGTCAATGTGAACGGCGGCGCCATCGCCCTGGGCCACCCCGTCGGCGCCACCGGCGCCCGGCTCATCACCACCGCGCTGCACGAACTGGAACGCGCGGACAAGGAGTTCGCGCTGATCACCATGTGCGCGGGCGGAGCACTGGCGACGGCGACGATCATCCAGCGGCTCTAGCGGCCCCGCAGCGGCTGTCGTCACCCCTCACGGGCTACCCCTGGTCGAACGCGACCGGGACGTCGAAGGCGGCGCGGCGGGTGGCGCGGCGCAGGGCCTTGAGGACGGCCCCGCCCAGCGTGACGGTGAGGACCACGGTGACCAGGGCACGGGGGAGGTCCCAGCCGAGTGAGGTGGCGAGGCAGTAGGCGACGTACCGGGCGAGGTTCTGGTCCAGCGGGTCGCCCGGTACGAACGAGACGCCCGAGGCCATGCCCGCGATGTACGGCCAGCCCTGGAGGTTCATCACCAGGCCGTACAGCACCGCGGAGACGGCGCCGTAGGCGGCCAGCAGCGCCAACTCGCGGCGTCCGCGCAGCCGGTCGGCCCCCGGCAGCAGACCGGCGCCCATCGACACCCAGCCCATCGTCAGCATCTGGAACGGCATCCACGGGCCGACGCCGCCGGTCAGCAGCGCCGAGGCGAACATCGCCACGGAACCCAGCACGAAGCCGAAGCCGGGCCCGAGCACCCGGCCCGCCAGCACCATCAGGAAGAACATCGGCTCGACCCCGGCCGTCCCCGCGCCCAGCGGACGCAGCGCGGCCCCGGCCGCGGCCAGCACACCGAGCATGGCGATCGCCTTCGCGTCCAGGCCGACGTCGGCGATCGTCGCCACCACCACGGCGAGCAGCATCGGCAGCAGCGCCGCGAACAGCCACGGCGCGTCCTTGGAATGGGCGAGCCCGGACGCGGAATCGGCCAGCAGCGGCCAGCCGAACGCCATCACACCGATCGCCGACACCAGGACCAGCGCGGCGACGGAGCGGGGCCCGAGCCGCACCGCACGGGCCTGCCGGCCGGCCGTCATACGGCGCCCTCCAGCGCACCGGCCACCTGCGGAACGGTCAGCCAGGGCAGCGGTGCCAGCACCTTCGCGACCTGCGGGGCGAACGACGGCGACGAGACCACCACCTCCTCGGTGGGCCCGTCGGCGACCACCTCACCGTCCGCGAGGATCACCACCCGGTGCGCCAACTCGGCCGCGAGCTCCACGTCATGGGTGGCCAGGACGATGGCGTGCCCCTCGGCCGCGAGCGCGCGCAACACCTCGACCAGGCGGGCCTTGGCGGCGTAATCCAGGCCGCGGGTGGGCTCGTCGAGCAGGAGCAGCGGAGGCCGGGCGGTCAGCACGACCGCGAGGGCGAGCGCGAGCCGCTGGCCCTCCGACAGGTCCCGGGGATGAACGGAATCCGGCACACCGGGCAGCAGCCGCGCGACCAGCGTCCGGCAGCTGCCCGCGGGGGCGGCCGCGTCCCGGTCGGCCGCGGCGCACTCGGCGGCGACGGTGTCCGCGTAGAGGAGGTCACGGGGCTCCTGCGGCACCAGGCCGACCTGCCGCAACAGCTCCCGCGGGCCGGTCCGGTGCGGAACGACGCCGCCCACCAGCACCGCGCCGGACGACGGCTGGTGCATCCCGACGAGGGTGGTCAGGAGCGTGGACTTCCCCGCGCCGTTCCGCCCCATCAGGGCGACGGTCTCGCCGCGCCGGACGGACAGGTCCACCCGGTGCAGCGCCTCGATCCGCCCCCGGCGCACACCGAGCCCGGTGACCTCCGTGACCGTCGCGGCCCCCGCGGCCTGGGTGGTGTCCACCGGCCGTGGTGGTGTGACGGTTTCCAGCCGCGCCCGCAGTGGAGCGGCCTTGCGGCGGGCGTCCCGTACGGACAGCGGGAGCGGGGACCAGCCGGCGAGCTTGCCCAGGGCCACCACGGGGGGATGGACCGGGGAGACCGCCATGACGTCGGACGGTGCGCCCATGACCGGCGGCGCACCGGGCGCGGGGAGCAGGATGACCTGGTCGGCGTACTGGATCACGCGCTCCAGCCGGTGTTCGGCCAGCAGGACGGTGGTCCCCAGATCGTGCACCAGACGCTGGAGGACGGAGAGCACCTCTTCGGCGGCGGCCGGGTCCAGGGCCGAGGTCGGCTCGTCCAGGACCAGGACCTTGGGGTGGGTGGTGAGCACCGAACCGATGGCCACCCGCTGCCTCTGCCCGCCCGAGAGGGTGGCCAGGGCCCGGTCCCGCAGCTCGGCCAGGCCCAGCAGGTCGAGGGTCTCCTCGACTCGGCGGCGCATCACGTCCGGTGCGAGCCCCAGCGACTCCATGCCGTAGGCGAGCTCGTCCTCGACGGTGTCGGTGACGAAGTGCGCCAGCGGGTCCTGGCCCACCGTCCCGACCACATCGGCCAGTTCGCGCGGCTTGTGGGTGCGGGTGTCCCGGCCGTCGACGGTGACCCGGCCGTGCAGCGTCCCCCCGGTGAAATGCGGGACCAGCCCGCAGACCGCGTTCAGCACCGTCGACTTGCCGACGCCGGAGGGGCCGACCAGGAGGCACAGCTCGCCCTCCGGGACGGTCAGGTCCACGCCCTGGACGGCAGGCGCGGCGGCGTCTCCGTAGGTGACGGAGACCTGCTCGAACCGGATCACTGGCTGGTCTCCTTCTGGGCGGTCTGGGTGGTCCTGGTGGTTCTGGTGGCCCTGGTGGTGGCCGGGCCCGCGGCCGGGGCGGTGGCGCCGGGCGGGGCCGGGGCCGGGGCCACGACGGCCGGGAGGAGGCCGACGAGGAGGGACGCGGCCGGCCAGAGCGGCAGGACCGGGGCGGTGAGCGGGAAGGCGGGCGGGTGAAGGGCGGCGGGGGCGTAGCCGCCGGCCCAGATCGTCAGGGCCGCGACGGCGATGCCGGAACCCGCCACCAAGCAGGCGCGCGGGCCCCACCGTTCGGGGCGGTAACGGGTGCGCACGGAACGGCGGCCGCCCAGCCACAGCCCGGTCAGCGCCGCCGCCAGCCCGGCCAGGAGGAGGGGCAGCCCGTAACCGGCCCCGGCGTCACCGAGCAGGCCGTACGTGCCCGCGCAGACGCCCAGCAGCCCGCCGAGGGTGAGGGCGGAGGTGGTGTGCCGTACGGCACGCGGGACCCGGGCGCTACGGCCGTAACCGCGGGCGTCCATGGCCGCGGCCAGCGCCACCGAACGCTCCAACGCGCCCTCCAGCACCGGCAGTCCGACCTGGAGCAGCGCCTTGAAGCCCCGGTCGGGACGGCCGCGCAGCCGGCGGGCGGCCCGGAGCCGCTGGACGTCGGCGACCAGGTTCGGGGCGAAGGTCATCGCGACGACCACGGCGACGCCCGCCTCGTACAGCGCACCGGGCAGCGACTTCAGCAACCGGGACGGGTTGGCCAGCGCGTTCGCGGCGCCGACGCAGATCAGCAAGGCGGCCAGCTTCAGCCCGTCGTAGAGGGCGAAGAGCATGCCCTCCGCGGTGACCCGGCCACCGATCCGGACGCCCTCGGCCCAGTCCGGCAGCGGCACTTCGGGAAGCGTGACGAGCGTGTGGCTACCCGGGACCGGTGAGCCGAGGACGAACGCGAAGACCAGCCGGATGCCGATCACCAGCAGACCCAGCTTCACGAACGCGCCGTACGAGCGGGCCCACGGCGCGTCCGTACGCCGCACCGCGACGACATAACCGGCCACCCCCACCAGCAGCCCGAGCAGCAGCGGATTGGTGGTCCGGGAGGCCGCGGTGGCCAGTCCGAGCGCCCACAGCCACCACGCGCCGGCGTGCAGCGCGGTGGTACGGGTCGCCTGCGGGGCGCTCATCCGCGCCGGCGGCGCGCCTGCCACCCGGCCGCCGCACCGAGGACGAGGACGGCCGCGCCGCCCCCGAGCAGACCGGCGGACGGCCCGCCGTCGCCGTCGTCGGCCCGGTCGGCGTCCTGAGCCCGGTCGGCCTCCTTGCCCTTGCCGGCACCGGAACCGGCGCCTCCATCCGCGTCCTTCACCTGGTCCGCACAGCCCGACTTCGGGTAGCCGGCGATCCCGCACAGCAGCGCGTCGGAGTTGTAGCGCAGCGGCCGGGCGACCGCCGCCAGAGCCTCACCGGCCGAGGCGTCCGCGGGCACCTGGGCGCAGGCGGTCCGCGCCTTCGGCGGCCGCTCACCGCCCGGGGCGTCCGCGACCGTGCCGAAGTCGATCACGATGCCGATCCGCTTGCGGCCGTCCTTGGCGGGCGTCGTACCGCAGACGGCGTCGAAGTCCGCGGCCGTACGCGGCTTTCCGGCCGCGGCGGAGTCCGCGCTGACGGTGAAGCGGAAGCCCTCGACCGCGCCGTCGGCCGGCCGCAGGGTGGCCGGCCCCGCCGTGGCGTACGCCCAGGAGCCGTCCTTGCCGCCGCCGTTCCAGAACGACCAGTAGCGGTACTCCTGCGCCTGGGCGGGGGCGGCGGCCAGACCGGTGAGGACGCCGGCCAGCAGCACCGCCTTAAGTGCCCGGCGCATCAGAGGCCGTTCTTCCCGCGGTTCCGGCGGCCGCTCAGCAGGAAGCCGATGCCGGCACCTATGGCCAGGCCGACGGCGACGACCCACACGACGCCCATGCCCCCGCCCTCGCCGTCGTCGCCCTTCTTGTCCTTCTCGTCCTTCCCGGACGTCTTGGCCTCGGCGGACACCGCGGCCGGCTTCGGGCCGGTGGCGTTCAGGGCGGACACCAGGTCGGTGCCGCCGAACGCGCGCGGGTCGGTGCCGGTGGCGTGCGCGGCGAGCACCAACTGTGCGTACGCGGCCGGGCCGTTCTGCCGGGCCCAGCCGGTGGCGTTCTTCTCCAGCCACGCGAGCGGCCGCTGCGCGGCGGAGCGGTGGCCACCGGCCGCCAGCGCCACCACGGCATCCGCGGTGTTGCCGACGTCCGGCTGCTTCTCCGCACCCGGCATCGTCGACATCAGATGCTGTCCGTTCCTGCCGAGCTGGTCGACGAGGTAGGCGGCGCCGCCGTCCGCGGCCCGCGTCCGGCCGTCCGCCCCCGCCGACTTGCCCTTGCCGGCGCCGTCCTCCGCACCGTCCTTGCAGGTCAGCGGCTTGACGGGAGCATCGGCGGCGCCGTCAGCGGGGGCGACGACGAAGCCCTTGCCGAGCGCGCCGGTCGCGGCGGCCGCGGTGGCGTCGGCGTTCGGCGCCGCGCCCTTGAGCTGGAAGGTGAACGCACCGCGCCCCTCCTCCTTGGCGTCACAGCCCAGCCGGAAGGTGAGCAGCCCGTCGTAAGCGGTCTTGCCGCCCTTCTTCGACGTGACCGACTCCGGCTTGTGACCGGTCGCCGCCAGCGCGCCGATGACCACCGAGGTGGAGTTGGCGTCGCTGGGCGAACCGGGCATCGAGCTCCAGCCACCATCGTCGTTCTGCACCGACTTCAGCCAGTCCACGGCCTTCGTCACGGTCTTGCCGTGCCCACCGAGCGCGGCCAGCGCCTGCACCGCGGCGGCCGTCTGATTGGTGTCCCGCATCGTCTTGGCGTCACACGCCGTGCCCGGGTCGGCCCGGAACGCGGTGTACGAACCGTCCGCGCACTGCTGCCCGACCAGCCAGTCCACCGCCGGGGCCGCGGGCCGCACACCCACCGTGTGCTGTGCCAGCAGCGCGAGCGACTGCCGCCAGACGCCGTCGTACTGCGGGTCCTTGGTGCCGTACAGCCCGGCGGGCAGCTTCTGCGGGGACGGGGAAGGGCCGGCGGCGAACGCGGCGGGGGCAGCGGCCGCGCCCAGGGCCACCGCGGCCGCCAGCGCCGTGGCGGCGCGGCGCGCCAGGAAGGCGACGGGGTGCGTCGAAGGGGCCTGGTGAGCCATGGAAGCCATGGGGGCCATCGGGTCGGTGCCTCTCGGGTCGGGTCGCGGCGGTGCACGCAGCCGCGCTCGGCCCACCACCCGCGCACCGATCCTGCGATCGGGCGCGGTGGCACCGGGCTCGGCTCCGTATACCTCGACGGTGCCGCGCACCGGCCGTCCGCACGTGGCGGTACCGGTGGCGCGAGCCTTGGCCGTGCCCCATCGGGTGCTCCGACTCGTCCGGCCGGATCGCCGCACGAGGAGCGACCGGCCGTCCTCACGGATGGGGGTGCCCCCGGGCTTGAGCGAAGCCGAGAGCTTGGGGGAGGGTCAGCGCCGGATTTACACCGGCTTCCCCCGATCGGGTACGGATGACGTTGTCCCGCACACCTTAACCGGCCCCCGACCGGGGGCCGCGGGCGCGGGGAGGGCACCCCGGCCGGCGGGGTGTGCCCTCGGGAGCGCCGGCCCGCCGGGACCCCGCGGTCGGCAAGCGCACCGCCGATATTCACTTGCGCGCCCTCGTGCCTCGGGTCAGCGTCGCATGTCACATGACCAGGCAGAGAAGGCGACCATGCAGACCCACCACGTCGATCACGAACTCATCCAGGCCGCGGCGCACGTCGCTCGTACTCGCTGCCGGGGCGACAACCACACCATGGCGGCCGCGGCGCGCGCCCGGGACAGCCGGATCGTCACGGCCGTGAACGCCTACCACTTCACCGGAGGCCCCTGCGCCGAGCTGGTCCTCATCGGCACGGCAGCCGCCCAGGGTGCCTACGAGCTGGACACGCTCGTCGCCGTGGGTGACCGCGACCGAGGGGTGGTTCCCCCGTGCGGCCGGTGCCGCCAGGTCCTCCACGACTACTTTCCCGCCCTCAAGGTCATCGTCGGCGAAGGC
Organism: Streptomyces endophytica; assembly: GCF_026153355.1. Classification (GTDB taxonomy): domain Bacteria; phylum Actinomycetota; class Actinomycetes; order Streptomycetales; family Streptomycetaceae; genus Streptomyces; species Streptomyces endophytica. The sequence goes on from NZ_CP110636.1 coordinate 3,691,058, forward strand.
GACCGCCTCCGAGCCGTCCCCCTCACCGACTTGCTGCCCGAGACCTACGTCTGGGCCGACCACCAGCTCGACGCCGAGTAAGCCGCGCCGCTCGGCGCGAGCCGGGACCGCCGGCCGTCAAGAGGGCGAACGCGGCCTGTTGCGGCACTGGATGGCTGGGTCCTCGCGGTCGCCGCGTACGGCGACGACGAAGGCTCCCCGGTCATCCGCCCCGTCGGCGCCCGCCCCGTCCGGCCGCTCGCCCGAGGCTCGCCCGTACGACGCCGCGACCGTCTCGCGGGCGTAGGTGCGCGGCTGCCAGCCGTGCCGGCGCAGCCAGTTGTCGGCCGGTTCGTCGAGGCCGCCCTGCCACAGCGCGCTGACCTCGCGCATCGACGGCAGGGCACGGCCACCGGCCATCATCGCGCTGGTGCGGAAGTCTCCGGAGCCGGGGAAGGCGAGGCGGCTGCCCGGGGCGGACTGCTCGCCGAGGGTGGTCAGCAACCGGGCGGCGTCCCCGGCCGACAGGTAGACCAGCAGCCCCTCGACGAGCCAGGCGGTCGGCTCGTCCGGCGCGAAACCGGCGGCCCGCAGTGGTGCGGTCCAGTCCGTGCGGAGGTCGGCGGCGACGGCGGTACGCGCACACCGCGGCCGGGCGTCCTGCTCGGCCAGCACCCGCTCCTTGAAGGCCAGCACCTCCGGCAGGTCGACCTCGTAGAGGCGTACGCCGTCGGGCCACGGCAAACGGTGGGCGCGGGTGTCGAGGCCGGCGGCGAGGATCACGACCTGGCGGAGGGCGTGTTCGGTGGTGGCTGCGGTCAGGTAGTCGTCGAAGAAGCGGGTGCGCAGCACGATGTGCCGGAACAGCCCGCGGTAGAAGGCCTCCCGGTGGGCGGCGGGCACCTCCGTGTCGTCCGCCCGCGCCACCGTGGCAGGCCGGGGCGGGGCGGCGGCCACGAAGGCCGCGGCGTACGGGTCGTCGAAGAGCCGGTCCGGGCGGGCGCTTTCGGCCGCACGGATCCGGGCCACACCGAGTGCCGTGGCGGCGACGCCGCGCAACTCGCCCATGAGGGGCCTCCGGAGGCTGAGGGAAGGGAGGAAGGAGGAAAGGGGGGCAAGGGGGTGCGGTGAGCGGGGCGGGTGGTGGAGGCTTGAGCGTAGCGCGATTTGGTTGCCTGAGGCTACTTAATTTCTGGCCGTGGCTTCGCCGTGGCTTCATCGGCGCCGCCTACGGGTTCAGTTGCACCGCCTGATAGCGCGCCGGACCGTCCGTCGCCCGCTCCACCCGCTCCACCCGCTCCACCTGCCCCAGCTTCACCAGGCGGCGCAGATGCGCCTCGGCCTCCGAGACCGCGATGTTCCGCGACGCGAAAGGGATGTGCTCCCACGGGCGGTTCCACTCCATGCGGACGGCGAGTTCCCAGGGGGTCAGGGGTTCGCGGAGCAGTGCTCTCAGTCCGGAGAGCCGCTCTTCATGGTGGGCGATGAGCTCGCGTACGCGTCCGCCGGCATCGGTGAAGGCGTGCTGATGTGCGGGCAGGACCTCGGCGGGCGCGAGGCGGGCGACGCGTTCGAGGGAGTCGAGGTAGTCGCCCAGGGGGTCGGTGGCGCCTCCCAGGCTCTCCGCTTCGTTCGAGCGGGTGGGACTCCCCTCGCCGTCCGGATCCTCGTACAGGCCGATGTGCGGGGTGATGCCGGGGAGGAGGTGGTCGCCGGAGAACAGCCGCCCGAAGCCACGTCCTTGTCCGCCTCCGCCTCCGCCTCCGCCTCTGCCCGCCGGTCCGCTCTGACGCGGGCCGGCCGCCGGGTGCTCCTCCTCCAGGTGCAGGCACACATGGCCCGGCGTGTGGCCCGGCGTCCAGATGGCGCGCAGCCGGCGGCCCGGCAGGTCGAGCAGTTCGCCCGGGGCGATGTCGCGGTCCGGTAGCGCGACCTCCCGGCCCGCCGGCCGGCGGCCGCTCCTCCGCTTGGCGTGTGCCGCCCGCAGTCGGGCCACGTGCTCGTCCGGTGCGCCCGCGGTGGAGAGCTTGGTGATCAGGTAGTCGAGCCACTCTCCTGGTACGGCCGCGCGGGTGCGGCGTACGACGGCGGTGTCCGCGGCGTGCATCGCGATCCAGGCACCGGACGCCTCCCGCACCTTGGCGGAGAGGCCGTGGTGATCGGGGTGGTGATGGGTGATCAGTACGCCGTGGAGATCGGTGAGGGCGAAACCGCAGGCGGTCACGCCGGCCACCAAGGTGTCCCAGGAGTCCGGATCGTCCCATCCGGTGTCGATCAGTACCGGCCCGCGGTCGGTCTCCAGGAGGTGGACGAGGGTGTGGCCGAGTGGATTGTCCGGGATGGGGACGGCGATGCTCCACACCCCGCCCTTGTGGTCGATCACCTGCGCGCCCATCGCGGACCCCTCTCGTCGAAGCCGCCCTCACTATAACTAGAACGGGTTTCAAGTGAGGGGCTAAGTGTCCACCGTCATGGGGGAGTTGGCGGGGCCCGGATTCGGTCGGCGCCGTGGACTCCTCCCACTGGAACTGGTAACAGTTCCTGATGCGGCAGCGTGCCTGACGATCCGTCAGCAAGGTGCGTAGCACCGCCATCGCCCGTCCACAGCTGGTCATCGTCGGAAGGCGGCAGCCATGAGCGACCTCGTCGAGCACGGAAAGCTCTACATAGGCGGTGAGTTGGTCGATCCGGCCGGCCGGGACACGATCGAGGTCGTCTCGCCGCACACCGAGCAGGTCATCGGCCGGGTCCCGCACGCCTCGCGGGCCGATGTCGACCGTGCGGTGGCCGCGGCCCGCGCCTCCTTCGCGTCCGGGGTGTGGGCGAACGCCCCGCTCGCGGACCGGATCGAGGTGGTGACCCGCATCAAGGACGCCTTCGCGGCGCGCAGCGAGGAGATCGCCAGGGTCATCAGCGCGGAGAACGGCACCCCGTTCACCTCCGGCGTCATGGTGCAGTCGCTGGCCTCAGTGCTGGCCTGGGACGCGGCGCTCACGGTGGCCCGGGACTTCCCGTTCGAGGAGCGGCGGGCCGGGGTGCTGGGGCCGATCCTGGTACGGCGGGAACCGGCCGGGGTGGTGGCGGCCGTGGTGCCGTGGAACGTGCCGCAGTTCACCGCCGCCGCCAAGCTCGCGCCGGCGCTGCTGGCCGGCTGTTCGGTGGTGCTGAAGGTGTCACCGGAGACCCCGCTGGACGCGTACCTCCTCGCGGAGATCGCGACCGCGGCCGGGCTGCCGGAGGGGGTGCTCTCGATCCTGCCGGCGGACCGTGAGGTGAGCGAGTACCTCGTCGGGCATCCCGGCGTGGACAAGGTGTCGTTCACCGGGTCGGTGGCGGCGGGCAAGCGGGTCATGGAGGTCGCGGCCCGGAATCTCAGCCGGGTCACGCTGGAGTTGGGCGGTAAGTCGGCGGCGGTGATCCTGCCGGACGCCGATCTGGACGCGGCGGTGGCCGGCATCGTGCCGTTCGCCTGGATGATCAACGGGCAGGCGTGCGTGGCGCAGACCCGGATCCTCGCGCCGCGCAGCCACTACGACGAGATCGCCGAGCGCTTCACCGCGGCGGCGTCCGCGCTCACCGTGGGCGATCCGCTGGATCCGGCCACCGAGGTCGGCCCGCTGGTCGCCCGCCGGCAGCAGCAGCGCTCGCTGGACTACATCGCGCTGGGCCAGAAGGAAGGCGCCAAGGTCCTCACCGGCGGCGGCCGTCCGAAGGGGCAGACCACCGGCTGGTACGTCGAACCGACGCTCTTCGGCGAGGTCGGCAACGGCATGCGGATCGCCCGGGAGGAGATCTTCGGGCCGGTGATCTGCCTGCTGCCGTACGAGGACGAGGCGGAGGCGGTACGGATCGCCAACGACTCCGACTACGGGCTGTCCGGCTCGGTGTGGACGGGCGATGTCGAGCACGGCATCGAGGTGGCGCGGCGGGTGCGGACCGGTACGTACTCGGTCAACACGTTCAGCATCGACATGCTCGGGCCGTTCGGCGGCTACAAGAACTCCGGGATCGGGCGGGAGTTCGGGCCCGAGGGGTTCGGCGAGTATCTGGAGCACAAGATGATCCACCTGCCGGCGGGTGCGTGATGGCGGACGCGGAGGGACGGGCGGCGGAACGGTGGCGGGTGGCCGTCGACCGGGGCGTGTGCATCGGGTCGGGGATGTGCGTCGGCGCGGCACCGGACGGGTTCCGGCTGGACACCGCGCGGCAGTCCCACCCGGTGGCGACGGAGACGGAGGCCGGCGAGCGCGTACTGGCGGCGGCCGAGGGGTGCCCCGTGGAGGCGATCACCCTCACCGCGGCGGACAGCGGGGCGGCGGTCTTCCCTCCGGAGGAGTGAGGGGAAGGCGCCGCCCCTAGCCCCCCGCCCCCGGTGACGTCACGTCGATCAGGCGGCAGACCGTTTCGATGTCGATCTTGACCTGGGCGATCGAGGCGCGGCCGGAGAGCCAGGTGATCAGGGCCGAGTGCCAGGTGTGCTCGATGACGCGGACCGCGGAGAGCTGTTCGGGGGTGGGCGGGCCGTCCAGGCGCATCGCGTCGAGGATGATCGCCGTGGTCAGCCGGGAGACCGTGTCGACCTCGGGGCTCACCGAGCGGTCGGCGAAGGTCAGTGCGCGGACCATGGCGTCCGCGAGGTGCGGTTCGCGCTGCAGGGCGCGGAACGCCCGCATCAGGGTCTGGGCGACCCGGGCGCCCGGTTCCGGCTCGGCCGGCGGGCGCTTGCGCAGCGTCTCGTGCATGTGCTGGAGCTGGTCCTGCATGGTGGCGACCAGCAGGTGCACCTTGGACGGGAAGTAGCGGTAGAGGGTGCCGAGCGCGACGCCCGAGGACTCGGCGACCTCGCGCATCTGCACGGCGTCGAAGCCGCCACGGGAGGCCAGTTTGGCGCTGGTGTGCAGGATGCGGCGGCGCCGGGCCTCCTGACGCTCGGTCAGGGGAGGACTCGCGGGAAGCGCCGGCCTGGCTGCCTTGGATTCCGTAGTCATTGTTCCCATTCCATGGCTGTTCCGTGGCCGTCCGTGGCGTTCTGTCCGCGATGTGGTGAGTGCCGCTGCCGCGACCGGCACAGCATGGCAGGGGGTCGGGTGGTGGCGCGAATCACCTGGTGCGGCTCTTTTCGCATCGTTCTCGGCCGGTAGATTCGAAGCTCGGTGAACTGATCAGTAGCCCAGCAGTTCTGAAACTTGTTCTAGATTACCGCCAGCGGTTACGCTCCGGCGAAAGTCCAGTGAGAAGGGGGCCGAGCGTGACCGCAGAGGCCGTTCAGGCAGCCGCGCCTCGCCCTGCCGGGGACTCCTCGGCCACCGCCCCGAGGGACCCGGGAAGCCCCCTGCGCATCGCGATGCTCACGTACAAGGGGAACCCGTTCTGCGGCGGCCAGGGCGTCTACGTACGCCACCTCTCGCGTGAGCTGGCCCGGCTCGGCCACAGCGTCGAGGTGATCGGCGCCCAGCCCTATCCGGTCCTCGACGAGGGCGTGCGGCTGACCGAGCTGGCGAGCCTGGACCTCTACCGCCAGCCGGACCCGTTCCGCACGCCGAAGCGCGGCGAGTACCGGGACTGGATCGACGCCCTTGAGGTGGGCACGATGTGGACCGGCGGCTTCCCCGAACCGCTGACCTTCTCGCTGCGTGCCCGGCGGCATCTCGCCGCCCGCGCCGGCCAGTTCGACGTCGTCCACGACAACCAGACCCTCGGCTACGGCCTGCTCGGCGGCCCCGGCGCGCTCGGCGCCCCGCTGGTCACCACGATCCACCACCCCATCACCGTCGACCGCCGGCTCGACCTGGCCGCCGCCACCGACTGGAAGCGCCGCGCCTCGGTCCGCCGCTGGTACGGCTTCACCCGGATGCAGAAGCGGGTCGCCCGCCGGCTGCCGTCCGTGCTCACCGTCTCCGGCTCGTCCCGCCAGGAGATCGTCGACGACCTCGGGGTCCGCCCCGAGCGGATCCATGTGGTCCCCATCGGCGCCGACACCGACCTCTTCTCGCCGGACGCGTCCGTCCCCGAGGTGCCGGGCCGGATCGTCACCACCTCCAGCGCCGACGTCCCCCTCAAGGGCCTGGTCCACCTCGTCGAGGCGCTCGCCAAGGTGCGCACCGAGAACCCCGACGCCCATCTGGTCGTCGTCGGCAAGCGGGCCGACGACGGACCGGTCGCCGCCGCCATCGAACGGCTCGGACTGGCCGGCGCCATCGAGTTCGTCAAGGGCATCAGCGACCCCGAACTCGTCGACCTCGTGCGCGGTGCCCAGATCGCCTGTGTGCCCTCCCTCTACGAGGGGTTCTCGCTGCCCGCCGCCGAGGCGATGGCCACCGGCACCCCGCTGCTCGCCACCACCGGCGGCGCCATCCCGGAGGTCGCCGGGCCGGACGGCGAGACGTGTCTGGCGGTGCCGCCGGGCGACGCCGGCGCGCTGGCGGCCGGGCTGCTGCGGCTCCTCGGCGACCCGGAGCTGCGCCGCCGGCTGGGCACGGCCGGCCGGGAGCGGGTGCTGGCCCGCTTCACCTGGCGCCAGGCCGCCCTCGGCACCGCCGAGCGCTACCGCGAGGCCATCGCCCTCCAGGGCAGCCGGTCCGCCGCCCGCAGATAGCTCCGTCACCTCCCCGGCACCGCCTCCCGGGCGCCCCGCCGCCGTTTCGCACCACCGCCACCCACCGCCGGACGAAAGCAGAACGCCGTGCTGACCGTCGACTTCTCCCGATTCCCGCTCGCTCCCGGCGACCGCGTGCTCGACCTGGGCTGCGGCGCCGGCCGGCACGCCTTCGAGTGTTACCGGCGCGGCGCGCAGGTCGTCGCCCTCGACCAGAACGGCGACGAGATCCGCGAGGTCGCCAAGTGGTTCGCCGCGATGAAGGAGGCCGGCGAGGCCCCGGCCGGCGCGTCCGCCACCGCGATGGAGGGTGACGCGCTGGCCCTGCCGTTCCCCGACGACAGCTTCGACGTCGTCATCATCTCCGAGGTCATGGAGCACATCCCCGACGACAAGGGCGTGCTCGCCGAGATGGTGCGGGTGCTGCGCCCCGGCGGCCGGATCGCCGTCACCGTGCCGCGCTACGGCCCGGAGAAGATCTGCTGGGCGCTCAGCGACGAGTACCACGAGGTCGAGGGCGGCCACATCCGCATCTACCGCGGCGACGAACTCCTCGGCAAGATGCGGGAGGCCGGCCTGGAGCCGTACGGTACGCACCACGCCCACGGGCTGCACAGCCCGTACTGGTGGCTCAAGTGCGCCTTCGGGGTGGACAACGACAAGGCGCTGCCGGTGCAGGCGTACCACAAGCTGCTGGTCTGGGACATCATGAAGAAGCCGCTGGCCACCCGGCTCGCCGAGCGGGCCCTCAACCCCGTCATCGGCAAGAGCTTCGTCGTCTACGCCACCAAGCCGCACCTGCCCGAGGCGCCCGCCGCCGACGAGGCGGGCGCGCCCGCCGAGGCCCCGGAGCCGGCCGCCCGGCCCGCCGCCCGCGCCCGGAAGACCGCCACGTCCTCCGCCAAGGCTTCCGCCAAGTCCTCCGCCAAGTCCTCCGCCGGGGCCGCCAAGTGACGAGTCCCGGGCGTACCGAACGGCTCGTCCTGCCGGGGGTGCTCACCGCCGAGGAGGCCGCCCGCACGGTCGAGGGCATCCTCGCGACCCAGCGCGCGGACGGCGCCATCCCGTGGTTCCGGGGCCACCACCTCGACCCGTGGGACCACACCGAGGCCGCCATGGCCCTGGACGCGGCCGGCGAACACGAGCGCGCCGAGGCCGCGTACGACTGGCTGGTGCGGCACCAGAACCCGGACGGGTCCTGGTACGCGGCCTACGCCGACGGGGACGCCGAGGCGCCCACCGACCGCGGCCGGGAGACCAACTTCTGCGCCTATATCGCGGTCGGCGTCTGGCACCACTACCTGTCCACCGGCGACGAGGCCTTCCTCGACCGGATGTGGCCCGCCGTCCACGCCGCGATCGAGTACGTCCTCGAACTGCAGCAGCCCGGCGGGGAGATCGGCTGGAAGCGCGAGGACGACGGCACCCCGGTCCGCGACGCGCTGCTGACCGGCTCGTCCTCCATCTACCAGGCGCTGCGCTGCGCGCTGGCGCTCGCCGAGCAGCGCGAGGAGCCGCAGCCGGACTGGGAGTTGGCGGCCGGCCGGCTCGGCCACGCGATACGCAGCCACCCCGAGCGGTTCCTGGACAAGGCCCGCTACTCCATGGACTGGTACTACCCGATCCTCGGCGGCGCGGTCCGCGGCCAGGCGGCCCGGGACCGGATCGACGCCGACTGGGAGCGGTTCGTGGTGCCCGGCCTGGGCGTGCGCTGCGTCCTGCCCAACCCCTGGGTCACCGGCGGCGAGAGCGCGGAACTGGCGCTCGCGCTGTGGGCGATGGGGGAGTCCGAACGGGCCGTGCAGATCCTCAAGTGGATCCAGCACCTGCGCGCCGAGGACGGCATGTACTGGACCGGCTACGTCTTCGACGACGACGCGATCTGGCCGCGCGAACGCACCTCCTGGACGGCCGGTTCGCTGCTGCTCGCGGTAGCGGCCGTGGGCGGCGACGAGGCCACCACCACGGTCTTCGGCGCGGAGCGGCTGCCGTCGGGACTGGAGCCGGACTGCTGCCGGTAGGGGCTGTCGCACGGGCATCCGGGCCGGACCGCGCAGAGAAGGGGCGGGGCGGGGTGCGGCGCATTAGTGTGCGCCGTATGACCCACTCCGTGCCCCTTCAGGGCTCCCTCAGTCATGACGCCTACTGTTCCCAACTCCTCGACGAGACCGGACGGTTGCGGGAGATCGTGCGCAGCGCCGACCTCTCCGTGACCGTGCCGACCTGTCCCGACTGGACGCTGGCCGACCTCGTCCGGCACGTGGGCGGTGCGCACCGCTGGGCCGGCACGCTCGTCGCCACCCGCGCGGAGAAGGCCATCGGGCCCGACGAGGTACCGGGCGCGGCCGGGCCCGAGGGGGAGGACGCGGCGGCCCTGGACGCCTGGCTCGCGGAGGGCGCGGAGCGGACCGTGGCGGCGCTGCGCGAGGCCGGGCCGGACGCCGAGGTGTGGACCTGGGCGCCGCCGGCGCAGCGGGCCGGCTTCTGGGCCCGCCGGATGACCCACGAGACGGTCGTGCACCGCGTCGACGCCGCGCTCGCCGCCGGCGTCCCCTTCGACGTGCCGCAGGAGGTGGCCGCCGACTGCCTGGAGGAGTGGCTGCAGTTGTGCGAGCTGCCGGAGGCCGCGGAGCGGTTCGCGGCGCACGGCGTGCAGCCCTTCGGCCCGGCCACACCCTCCACCTGCACGCCACGGACACCCCGGACGGGCTGAACGCCGAGTGGCTGCTCGATCTCACCGGCGACCGGTTCACCTACCGCCGCGCCCACGAGAAGGCGGCGGTCGCGCTGCGCGGCCCGCTCACCGACGTGCTGTGCGTCGTCTACCGCCGGCTGCCCGCCGACAGCGACCGGGTCGAGGTGCTCGGCGACCGGGCGCTGCTCGACACGTGGCTGACCTACGCCCAGTTCGGGTGAGCGGCGGGCGCCGGGCGTCAGGAGTTCAGCTCGGCCAGCACCCGTAGTGTCCGCGGGTCCGGTGCGGTGACCAGCAGGTCGGTGACCGGGCCCGCGCGCCACGACGCCAGCCGCTCGGCGATCCGTTCACGCGGGCCGACCAGGGAGATCTCGTCGGCGAAGGCGTCCGGCACGGCGCGCACCGCCTCCTCCTTGCGGCCTTCCAGGAAGAGCCGCTGGATGCGGCGGGCCTCGTCCGGGTATCCCATACGGGCCATCAGGTCGGCGTGGAAGTTGCGCGCCGCGTGCCCCATGCCCCCGATGTAGAAGCCGAGCATCGCCTTGACCGGCCACAACCCCTCGGCGACGTCGTCACAGACCACCGCGCGGGCCATCGGCGCGATGCGGAACCCTTCGGGCGCGCCGGCCAGCGACTCCTGGTAGACGCCGGTGCGCCGCGGCGACCAGTACAGCGGCAGCCAGCCGTCCGCGATCCGGGTGGTCTGGGCGATGTTCTTGGGCCCCTCCGCGCCGAGCAGGACCGGCACCGAGGCGCGCAGCGGATGGGTGATGGGCTTGAGCGGTTTGCCCAGACCGGTGCCGTCCGGGCCGCGGTAGGGAGCGGATGGAACAGCCCCTCGGACGCCACCGGCCCCTCCCGGCGGAGGACTTGGCGGACCACGTCCACGTACTCGCGGGTGGCGGTCAGCGGGCTCTTCGGGAACGGCCGTCCGTACCAGCCCTCGACGACCTGCGGCCCGGACAGCCCCAGGCCCAGCAGCAGCCGCCCGCCGGAGAGGTGATCGAGGGTGAGGGCGTGCATCGCGGTCGCGGTGGGCGTGCGGGCGGCCATCTGGGCGATGCCGGTACCGAGCCGGATGCGGGAGGTGTGCGCGGCGATCCAGGTGAGGGCGGTGAACGCGTCCGAGCCCCAGGCCTCCGCGGTCCACACCGAGTCGTAGCCCAGGCGCTCGGCCTCGCGGGCGAGTTCGAGGTGCCGGGGGTCGGGGCCGCGGCCCCAGTAGCCCAGTGCCAGACCGAGTCGCATGGCGACCGCCTCTCTCCGTACGGACCGTACCGAGCCTCACCGCGATAGCTGACGATCCGTCAGTTCACGGTAGTGCGGCGCACTGTACGGCCGGTGCGCGGGCAGCGCAACGGCCCCCCGCCGGAAGGGCGGGGGCCGTGGAAGGACCGCTGGGCGACGGCGGGCGGCGGATCAGCCGCGCTGGATGCCGGTGGTGTCCTGCAGGACGCCGCGGCGGCCGTCCTGGGTCTGCGCGATCAGGGCCTGGCCGCGCTGCTCCACCGCCAGGTACCAGGTGCCGGGCGCGAGTTCGGCGATCGGCGACGGCGCGCCGTCCTCGCCGTACAGCGGGCGGGCGACCGGGACCGCGAACCAGAACGGGGCGAAGTCCGCGGGGGCGCCGGCCGCGGGGGTCGCGCCCGCCGGACCGCCGGCCGTGGCGTCGGCCGCCGGCTGACCGGGCGTCTGGCCGGTCTGCTGCTGGCCGCCCGGACCCGGGTAGCCGTAGCCCTGGCCCGCCGCTGCCTGCTGCTGGGCGCCGGGGTAGCCGTAACCCGGGTTGGGGCCCGCGCCGTAGGGGGCGGCCGGCGGCTTGGGCGCGCCGATCAGCTCCGCCTTCAGCGCCGGGACGAGCGGGCCGGCGACCGCGCCACCGGCCAGCGCCAGCGCGGCGATCAGACCCACGATCAGGCCGGCGCCCGCGCTGTTGGTGTCGATGATGTCCCAGAACGCCGTCCACGCCGCGAAGATGGTGAGCGCCACGCCGAACTGGCCGAGGTCCAGACCGGCGATCTTGCGCGGCTGCGGCAGCGCGCGGCCGAGGATGATGATCGCCGCGCCGATCACGCCGGCCAGGTACACGCTCATGAGCACGGAGACGGATCCCCAGGCGTTGGTGCTGCTGTAGTCCTGCGCCTCGCAGTACTTGGCGAACGGGCCGGTGCAGTCCGGGGCGCCGGTGAGGCCGAGGAACGAGGCGATGAACAGCAACACCGCTGCTCCGATCACCACGCCGTCGCCTCTAGTGAGGGAGCGGATGTTCACGTAAGGGTCCTTTGTCTCTTTCGTGGGCTGTTCGTCGCTGTCGCGGTGCGCGCGGTGCGAGGCACGGCGGTGACCACCCATCGTAAAGGGGAACCTATCGCCGAATCCGGCGGGTCGGCCTGTTGGTTTCGATGCGTTATCGGCCGTGGTCGCGGACGTCGTACGCGGTCAGCGGGTCAGGAAGTCCGTAATGCCCTCGGTGATCCCGCGGGCCGCTTTTTGCCGCCACCCTCCGTCGGTCAATTGCGCGGCGTCCTTGGCGTCGCGCATATTGCCGCACTCGATGAACACCTTCGGCACCGTGGAGAGGTTGAGCCCGCCGAGATCGCCGCGGACGTCCAGGCCGGTGCCGTCGCCGATGTAATTGGACCGCGCACTTCCGGTTACCGCCCGGAAGCGGTCGGCCAGCCGCTTGCCGAGCTGCCGCGACGGGCCGGTGATCGCGGTGGTGTCCGCCGGACCGGCGGTGACCCGGGCGGGCAGGATGACATGGAAGCCGCGGTTGCCGGCGGCCGAGCCGTCGGCGTGGATCGAGACCGCGGCGTCCGCGTGCGCCTTGTTGCCGATCGCCGCGCGCTCGTCCACGCACGGCCCGTACGACCGGTCGCCGTCCTGGGTGAGGACGACCTTGGCGCCCTGGTCCTCCAGGAGGGTGCGGACCCGGCGGGCCACGTCCAGGGTGAAGGACGCCTCGGCGTAGCCGTCGTTGGTGGCGGTGCCGGTGGTGTCGCACTCCTTGCGCGCGGTGCCGATGTTCACCTGCCGGGCGATCTGCCCGGTGTGCCGGCTGTTGTGTGGATTGTGCCCGGGGTCGATCACCACGGTCCGGCCCTTGAGGCTGCCGTGCGGATCGCCCTTGCCGTCCGGGCGGTGGGTGCTCCCGTGGTCCGTGCTCCGGCCCGGCCCGCCGCCGGCCCCGGTGCCGCCGCCCGCCGTCCGGCCGGGCGCCGGTGAGCCGCCGCGGGCCGTCGGACCGCCGTGGCCGCCCGTCTGCCGCCAGAACAGCCAGCCGCCGACGGCCACCAGGGCCACGGCGGCCAGCACCAGGAGTACGGTGCCGCGCCGGCGGCGGTGCGGGGGAAGGTGCTGCCGTTCGACATCTCCGCGATGGTAGCCCGCGGCCCGGATCAGCTGCCGGGACCGGTGCGCCGCAGGACGCGCAGCGTCCCTTGCACCGCGACCTCGGTGAACGCCCCGGAGGCCAGCGCGCGCAGGTAGATCCGGTACGGCGCCTGGCCGGTGAACTCGTCCTCGGGTGCGGGTGCACGTCGTGGATGACCAGCAGCCCGTCCGGCGCCACGTGCGGCGCCCAGCCCTCGTAGTCGGCGGTGGCGTGCTCGTCGGTGTGCCCGCCGTCGATGAAGACCAGCCCCACCGGCCGCCCCCACACGGCCGCGACCTGCGGGGAGCGGCCCACGACGGCGATCACGTGGTCCTCCAGCCCGGCCGCGTGCAGGGTCCGGCGGAACGTGGGCAGGGTGTCCATCCGGCCGACCTCGGGGTCCACCACGGACGGGTCGTGGTAGTCCCAGCCGGGCTGCTGCTCCTCGCTGCCCCGGTGGTGGTCCACGGTGACGGCCGTCACCCCGGCGGCCCGGGCCGCGGCCGCGAGCAGCAGGGTGGACCGGCCGCAGTACGTGCCGACCTCCACCAGCGGCAGCCCCAGCCGCGCCGCCTCAGCCGCCGCCGCGTAGAGCGCGAGCCCCTCGTCCACGGGCATGAAGCCCTTCGCCGCCTCGAACGCGGCGAGGATCTCCGGCTGCGGGGCGGTCGGCGCCGTGGGAGCGGACATGGCTTCCTCCTTGGTGGTGCGGTCGGAGGCTCATCGTGCCGTACGGGCCGGGGGTGGCCGTGCGGGGGTTCGCATTTCGTGCGGCTTTCCGGCCGGCCGGGCGGCGCGGGGGAGTCGCTCCGGCGGATTCCCGGCCGCTCCGGCCGGTTTATCGCCGGACGTTTCCCGGATGTCCGGAAACGGGAAAGGTGCGGGCCCGGAAACCGCCGGGCGGGCAAATGGTATTCGTACCGGAATTCACCGGACCGTTTCCCGTCCGCCGCCGGACCGTTCCCCGCGGGGCACTCGCCGCCGTCCACCGGGCGGAACATTCCGGCCCACCTGACCTTCCGTCAGATTGGAACGTGTTCTAGTCTGCCCCGCATGGGCATCGGAATCACACCGGACCACCGCGACCTGGCCGAGGCGGCGGGCGGCTGGGCCCGCCGGGCCGTACCGCCCGAAGAGGTCCGCACCCTCCTCGACACCACACCCGCCCGCACCGGACGCCCCGCCCACTGGGACGGCCTCGCCGCACAGGGCCTGCTCGGCCTCCACCTCCCCGAGGCCGACGGCGGGGGCGGCGGTGACCTGCTCGACCTCGCCGTGGTCCTCGAAGAACTGGGCCGCGCCGCACTCCCCGGCCCCTACCTGCCCACCGTCCTCGCCGCCGCGCTGCTCCACCGAGGAGACGCGCCCCGGCACCTCGTACGGGCCCTCGCCACCGGCGAGCTGATCGGCGCGGTGGCGCTCGGCCCCGGCACGCTCACCGCCACCAGCACACCCGACGGCTACCTCCTCGACGGCACCGCGCCCCCGGTCCTCGCCGGGGCCGACGCCGACCTCCTCGTGCTCGCCGCACGGACCGCCACCGGAACCGTCCACCTCGCCGTCGACGCCGCGGCGCTGACCGTACGCGCCCAGGAGAGCGCCGACCCGACCCGCCCGGTCGCCGAAGTGGGCGCGGACGGCGTGCCGGTGCCCGCGGACCGGCTGGTGGCCGTCGACGACGCGCTCGTCCGCGACCTGGCCGGGGTGCTGTGCGCCGCCGAGAGCTGCGGGACGGCGGCCTGGGCGCTCGCCACCGCGACCCAACACGCCCGGGTCCGCGAGCAGTTCGGCCGCCCCATCGGCCAGTTCCAGGCCGTCAAACACCTCTGCGCCGACATGCTCGTCCGCTGCGAACAGGCCCGCGCCCTGGTCTGGGACGCGGCCCGCGCCCACCGCGAGCCGCCCGAGGTCCGCGGCCTGGTCGCCGCCCTCGCCACCGCCACCGCCCTCGACGCCGCCTTCAGCTGCGCCAAGGACTGCATCCAGATCCTCGGCGGCATCGGCTTCACCTGGGAACACGACGCCCATCTGCATCTGCGCCGGGCGACCGCGGCCCGCCAGCTGCTCGGCGCCGGCGACACCCACCGGCTGCGCGCCGCCGCCCTCGCCGCCGACGGCGCCCGGCGCCCACTGAGCCTCGAACTCCCCGCCGAGGCCGCGCAGTTCCGTACCGCGGCCCGCGAGGTCATCGACCGGGTGCGCGGCCTGGACCCCGCCGCCGTACGCCGCGAACTGGCCCCGACCGGATACGCCGCACCGCATCTCCCGCCGCCCTACGGCCTGGGCGCCGGCCCCGTTCAGCAGCTGGCCGTCCAGCAGGAACTGGCCGCCGCCGGGGTCACCGTCAGCGACCTGGGCATCGCCACCTGGGTCGTGCCCTCCCTGCTCGCCCACGGCACCGCCGAGCAGCAGCAGCGCTATCTGATGCCGTCGCTGCGCGGGGAGATGCTGTGGTGCCAGCTGTTCTCCGAACCGGAGGCCGGATCGGACCTGGCCGGCCTGCGCACCCGCGCCGAGCGGGTGGACGGACCCGACGGCCCCGGCTGGCGGATCAACGGGCAGAAGGTGTGGACCTCGGCCGCCCAGTGGGCCGACCACGGCATCCTGCTCGCCCGCACCGACCCGGACGCGCCCAAGCACCAGGGCCTGACCTTCTTCGTCGTCGACATGAAGACCCCCGGCATCGACGTCCGCCCGCTGAAGGAGATCACCGGCGAGGCGCTCTTCAACGAGGTCTACTTCGACGACGTGCTGCTGCCGGCCGACGCGGTGGTCGGCGAGACCGGCAACGGCTGGAAGGTGGCCCGCACCACCCTGGACAACGAACGCGTCCACATGGCCGACCAGTTGACCTTCGACACCGGACTGACCGCGCTCCTCGACCGCACCGCCGGCCTCGACGGCTCCGTACGGGCCCGGGTGGGCGCGCTGGCCGCCGAGGCGCACGCCCTGGCCTGCCTCACGCTGCGCACCACGCTCCAGCAGGTCTCCGGCCTCGAACCGGGCGCCGGCGCCAGCATCCGCAAGCTGGTGCAGACCCCGCACCAGCAGAAGGTCGCCGAACTGGCGCTGGAACTGCTCGGCCCGGACGGCGCGGTGCGCGAGGGTGCCGGTGAACGTGCCCTGCACGGCTTCCTGATGTCGCGCTGTCTGACCATCGCCGGCGGCACCACCCAGGTGCAGCGCAATGTGGTCGCCGAGCGGCTGCTCGGCCTGCCCCGCGACCCCGAGCCCCGCCCCCTCATCTGACCCCGGCACGCATCCGCCCCCCCGCACGCATCCGCCCCCGCACGGCGCCCGGTGACTCACCAGGAGGACCTCCATGTCAGGCACGGCGTACCTCGTCGGCGTAGGGATGACGCACTTCGAGAAGCCCGAGACCCGCGAATGGCAGTACTGGGACATGGCCAAGGAGGCGGGCGAGGCCGCGCTCGCGGACGCCGGGATCGGCTACGACGCCGTCGAGCAGGTCCCGGTCGGCTACTGCCACCAGCCGTCCACGGCCGGTCAGCGCGCCGCCTACGAGCTGGGCCTGACCGGGGTCCCCGTCTACAACGTCAACAACAACTGCGCCACCGGCTCGACGGCGCTGATGATGGCCCGCCAGTTCGTCGCCTCGGGCCTCAACGACTGCGTGCTGGCACTGGGCTTCGAGAAGATGAAGCGCGGTGCGCTGGGCGGCGGCGCGGCGGGAGGCGACTTCGCCGCCTCCCCGGTCGCCCGCCACTACGGCGTCATGGCGGCCGCGCACGGCTTCGAGCGGACCCCGCCCACCGCCCAGATCTTCGGCAACGCGGCCCGCGAGCACATGGAGAGGTACGGCACCACGGCCGAGCAACTGGCCGCGGTCGGCGCCAAGAACCACCGGCATTCCGCGCACAACCCCGCGCCCAGTTCCGGGACGTCCACACGGTCGAGGAGGTGCTGGCCGCCAAGGTCATCCACCGTCCGCTGACCAAGCTCCAGTGCTCCCCGACGTCCGACGGCGCGGCCGCGGTGGTGGTCGCCTCCGAGCGGTTCGTCCGGGCGCACGGGCTGGCCGACCGGGCGGTGGAGATCGTCGCCCAGGCGATGACCACCGACACCGAGGAGAGCTTCGCCGGCGGCTCCTGCATCGACGTCGTCGGCAAGCCGATGTCGCGGGCCGCGGCCCGGCAGGTCTACGAGGCGTCCGGGCTCGGCATCGAGGACGTGGACGTCATCGAGCTGCACGACTGCTTCTCGATCAACGAGTTGCTGACGTACGAGGCGCTGGGCATGTGCGCGGACGGCGAGTCGGGGAAGCTGGTCGCCGACGGGGCCACCACGTACGGCGGCCGCTGGGTGGTCAACCCGTCCGGCGGCCTGATCTCGAAGGGCCACCCCCTGGGCGCGACCGGCCTCGCCCAGACCGCCGAACTCGTCTGGCAACTCCGCGGCACGG
The DNA here is from genome assembly GCF_026153355.1 of Streptomyces endophytica. Lineage (GTDB taxonomy): Bacteria > Actinomycetota > Actinomycetes > Streptomycetales > Streptomycetaceae > Streptomyces > Streptomyces endophytica. Next base: position 3,708,123 of record NZ_CP110636.1, read on the forward strand.
CCGGCCCCCGGCAGGTCCCCGACGCCCGCGTGGGCCTGGCCCACAACATCGGCCTGGGCGGCGCGGCGGTGGTGACGCTGCTGCGGAGGTGACCGATTAACCACCCTGCCGATACGGGTAGTTGGCCCTCCGGGGGCCCTCCCGACCCTTAGGGGTCGAGAGGGCCCCCGCCCCTTAGGGGTCGGGCCATCGGCCACGGGGTGCGGACGGGCACGGCGGGCGCACCGATCGGCCGAAGCGGATCATTCGGCACCCCGCGGCCTGCCCCGCCCGTCACCCCCCCGGCCCCCGCAATGACCGGGGCCAGAAGCCACTTGGACCGGAAAAACGCAACTTCGACAGGGCCCGCAGAGGCAGCTACCTTCACCTGGTCTTCGGCGATCGCCCACGGTCGCACCGGAGTTCTTTCAGGCTGAGCCACCCGCGACGGGATGAGTGGGTCACGCCCCACGAACCCTCGCCCCCGTGCGTAAGACACCGAACAGGGTCCGGTCCACACCAGGCACCCCCAACCAGGGAGAGACGCATGCCCCATCTCGCGCTGTACACATTCGGCGTCCTGAAGTCACCTCTCACCGATCCCGGACCTCTCACGCGCGAACTCCTCAAGAGCGGCGAGGCCGTCTACCGGAAGATCAGCCAGCACCCCGGGTACCTCGCTCGTGCCGAAGCGGCAGACCGCGGCCGGGGCACACACTTCGACCTGGACTGGGGTGCCTGGGGAGAGTTCGCCGTACCGACCTGGTACGGCAAGGGCCGCACGGTGGAAACCGCCGCCCTGGACGCGACCCTCTCGCTCTGGACCGACCTGCCCTCCGCCTTCGACGCCATCTACACCGGTCTGCACCGTGAGGCGCTGAGCAGGCGTCACGACTGGTTCGAGAGGACAGGACAGCCGAATTACGTGCTCTGGTGGGTCTCCGACGGCGTGATACCCACCTGGCAGGACGGGGTTTCCAGGCTGGAGCACCTCCACGACCAGGGCTCCGCGCCGCACGCCTTCACCTTCCACCACCCGTTCGCCCCGGACGGAACTCCGACCAGGACCAAAGGCATCGGGCCGAAGAGCGACCAGGCTCGCTGACCAGGAAGCCTGAACGACCGGGTGTGGGTGGCCCCGTCCTCCGCCCACCGACCTAGGTCCCCGGTCAGGTGGCGTATGCACCGATATCCCGATGCGGGGGTGCGGGGTCGATGCGAGCATGGTCCGCATGCCCCCGATAGCCGAGTCCGCCACCCTGCCCACGACCTCCCGTCGGAGCGCCGCACCGGCCTGGCTGGTGATGCTGCTGGTCTGCGCCGGACAGTTCCTGGTCGTGCTGGACGTCTCCGTGGTGAACGTGGCGCTGCCCGCCGTACGGACCGGTCTGGGGCTGAGCGAGCTGGGCCTGCAGTGGATCGTCAACGCGTACGTGATCACCTTCGCCGGCTTCATGCTGCTCGGCGGCCGGGCCGCCGACCTCTTCGGCCGTAAGCGGATCTTCGTCGTCGGGCTGGCGCTGTTCACCCTCGCGAGCCTGGGCGGCGGACTGGCCCAGCAGCCCTGGCAGTTGATCGCGGCGCGGACGGTCCAGGGCATCGGCGCCGCCGTGCTCTCGCCGGCCACCCTCACCATCCTCACCACGTCGTTCCCGGCCGGCCCGGCCCGTACCCGCGCCATCGCCACCTGGACGGCGGTCGGCGCCGGCGGCGGCGCGGTGGGCGGTCTGGTCGGCGGGGTGCTCACCGAGTACCTGTCGTGGCGCTGGGTGCTGCTGATCAACGTGCCGGTCGGGGCGCTGGTGCTGACCGGTGCGGTGCTGTGGCTCACCGAGAGCCGGCAGGGCGCGGCCCGACGGCTCGACGTGCCCGGTGCGCTGCTGGTGACCGGCGGGCTGGGCTGGTCGCGTACGGGATCGTGCAGACCGAGACGGACGGCTGGGCGTCGGCGTCCGCGCTGCTGCCGCTGGCCGCCGGGCTGCTCGTGATCGCCGCCTTCCTCGCCGTCGAGGCGCGGGCCAAGGCGCCGCTGATGCCGCTGGGGCTGTTCCGGCTGCGCTCGGTGTCCTCGGCGAACGCGGCGATGGTGCTGGCCGGCGCCGCGATGTTCTCGATGTGGTACTTCCTGTCGCTCTACGTCCAGAACGTGCTCGGCTACCGACCACTGCAGGCGGGGCTATCCTTCATCCCGCACTCGCTGTCCATCGTCCTGGGCTCCAAGATCGGGCCGCGGCTGATGAACCGGCTGGGCGCCAAGACCCTGGCCGCCACCGGCGCGGTGATCTCCGCGTCCGGCATGGTCTGGCAGGGCACGATGGACGTCCACGGCACCTACCTCGGCACGATCCTCGGCCCCGGCATCCTGATGGCGCTGGGCGCCGGCCTGACCGCGACGCCGGTCGCCGCCATCGCCACTTCCGGCGCCGACCCGGCCGACCAGGGCCTGGTCTCCGGCCTGATCAACACCTCCGGCAGATGGGCGGCGCCCTGGGCCTGTCGATCCTGTCCACCGTCGCCGCCTCCCGCATCGAGGCGGGCCACGGCGCGAAGGCGGCGCTGGCCGACGGCTACGGGCTGGCCTTCCAGGTCGGCTCGGGAGTGCTGCTGGGCAGCATCCTGCTGATGCTGCTCGCGCTGCCGCGGCGCCGCGCGGACGTGGCCACCGGCTAGGGGCGAGCGGGCGGCCCCGGGCGCCGGGCTACAGCCACCCGTTCTGCCGCGCCGCCCGTACCGCCTCCATGCGGTTGCGGGTCCCGGTCTTGCCGATCGCCGCGGAGAGGTAGTTGCGGACCGTGGCCTGGGAGAGGTGGAGCTTGCCGGCGATGTCGGAGACGGTGGCGCCGTCCACCGCGGCGGTCAGCACGTCCCGCTCCCGCTGGGTCAGCGGATTGGGCCCGGCGCTGAGCGCCGCCGCGGCCAGCCCGGGGTCGATCACCCGCTCCCCGGCGAGGACCCGGCGGATCGCCGCCGCCAGGTCCTCCACCGGGCCGTCCTTCACCAGGAAGCCGGACGCCCCGGCCTCCATGGCGCGGCGCAGATAGCCGGGCCGCCCGAAGGTCGTGACGATGAGGACCTTGCACGACGGCAGCGCGTCGCGCAGGTCGGCCGCGGCGTCCAGCCCGCTGCGGCCGGGGAGTTCGATGTCCAGGAGGGCGATGTCGGGACGTGCCTCCAACGCGGCCGGAACGATCCGGTCGCCCGCCGCGACCTGCGCCACGACCTGCATGTCCGCTTCCAGGTCGAGCAGCAGCGCCAGCGCGCCCCGCATCATCCCCTGGTCCTCCGCGAGCAGGACCTTGATCACCTGGTCAACCCTTCCCTCTCCGTCTCCGTCATCTCCCCCGTGCCGACCGGGAGTTCGGCCGTCACCCGGAAGCCGCGCCGGCCGTCGGGGCCGCTGCTCAGGGTGCCGCCGGCCGCTGCCAGCCGTTCGGTCAGGCCCTTCAGGCCGGTGCCGCCGACCGGGCCCGGAGCTCCGGGCGACGCGGCGGCGCCGTCCGTGGGGGCCGTACCGGGGGCGTCACCGTCGCGCTCGGGGACGCGGTCGCGGAACCAGGTGCGGCCGGCCGCCGGGGCCGCACCGGAGCTTACGGGACCCCGGCCGTCGTCCGTGATCGTCAGCCGGACCCGCTCCTCGTCGGCGTGCACCGCGATCTCGCAGCGGGTGGCGCCGCTGTGCCGGAGCGCGTTGGTGACGCCCTCGCGGACCACCCAGCCCAGCAGCGCACCCGCCTGCGGGGGCAGCGGCGGCCCGGCCTGCCGGACGACGGCTTCGATGCCGGCCGCCTCCAGCGCCGAACGGGCCCGGTCCAGTTCGGTGCCGAGGCTGCCCTCGCGGTAACCGGTGACCGCCTCGCGGATCTCGGTCAGCGCCTGCCGGCCGACCGCCTCGATGTCCGCGGCCTGGGCGAGCGCCGCGTCCAGATCGCGCGGCGCCAGCCGGCGCACCGCCTCGGCCTTGACCACGACCAGGGACATCGTGTGCCCCAGCAGATCGTGCAGGTCGCGGGAGAAGCGCAGCCGCTCCTTCTCCACGGCGCTGCGGGCCAGTTCCTGCCGGGTGGCCTTCAGTTCCTGGATGGTGTCGAACAGGCTGAGCACCGTGGACGTCACCATGCCGGAGAGGAACGTGCCGTAGCCGACGCCGAACGAGTCGCCGGGGTCGCCGGCCTGCCAGCCGGACAGGAACCCGGCCGTACCGCTGAGCGTGATCAGCCACACCGCGAGCTTCTTGCCGCGCAGCGCGCGGACCGTACCGGAGGCCAGCGACAGCAGTGGGAAGAACAGGAACCAGCTGCCGCCGAAGCCGAGCGCGATGGCGAACGTGACCGCGGTGAGCGCGCCCAGGGCGATGACCGGGTAGCGGGTGTCGCGCAGCCGCGGGCTGAAGGCCGACAGGATGACGGTGAGGTAGAGGGAGTTGAAGGCGAGGAGCCCGAGCCCGGCCAGCCAGGGGTTTCCGGTCTTGCCTTGCACGATGTTGGAGAAGGCGCCCAGCCCCATCAGCAGCCAGGGCAGGAAGCTGTATTTGCCCGGGCCCTTGTCGAGCTTCCGGCCGCGCCGCCCGGCCGTACACGAAGTGCCGTCGTCGCCGGCCGCCCCTTCCGTCCCCGTCGCCCCGCCGGGCGTCCGGCCGGCGGGGTCCTGCTCTGTCGTCTGCTGCACCGTCGTTTCCCAGATCTGCGCCATCGCCGGTCACACCGTCCGTGCGGCCCGGCGGTACGCGTACACCGCGTAGGTGCCGAAGACTGCCAGCCAGGCGGCCAGCACCGCCACTGCCGTGAGGCTCGGTGCGCCGCCCTCGGTGACGCTCCGGCCCAGTTCGGCGAAGCGGTTGCCGGGCGTCCAGGCCGACAGGGCGCGCAGCCAGGAGGGGAACAGCTCGGCCGGGAACCACAGTCCGCCGACGATCGACAGCAGCAGCATGCAGCCCGTGTTGACCACACCGGTGGACTGCGCCGAGAGGCGGTAGCCGTTGCCCAGCCCGAGCAGGGTGAACGGGGCGGTGCCGAGCCACAGCAGGCCGGTCAGCGCGGCCCACTGCCAGGCCGGCATCCGGACGCCGTTGACCAGCGCGCCCACCAGCAGCACCGCGGCGATGGCCGGCAGCACCGTCACCGACCCGGTCAGTCCGCGGCCCACCACGGCCCGCAGCGGCCCCATCGGGGTGATCCGCAGCTGCCGCAGCCAGCCCAGTTGCTTGTCCTCGGCGACGCCGGTGCCGGTGCCGATCGCCGCGCCCAGCGCGCCGTACGCGGCCATCCCGACCATCGAGGCGGTCTTCCAGCCCATGTCGGCGCCGCCGGGGCCGGCGCCGATGTTGGTCATCAGGACGTACATCAGCACCGGCATCCCGATGCCGAAGATCACGAAGCCCCGGTCGCGCAGCGTGCGCCGGACTTCGAGACGGAGGTAGCCGAGCATCACGCGGTCTCCTTCAGGGCGTCGCGGTTCGCGGCGTCGGGGTTCGGGGCGTTGGGGTTCAGGGCGTCGGCGTGCGTGCCGTCGGGGGAGGTGAGGGTGAGGAAGGCGTCCTCCAGGCTGGCGGCGGTGACCTCCAGGCCGCGGACCAGGCCCCGTCCGGCCAGCGCCAGGACCGTGCCGTCGGAGTCCGTCGTCCGCAGCAGGGCGCGGTCGCCGCGGACCTCCACGGTGTGCACGCCGGGCAGTGCGGACAGCGGCGCGGTCGGCGCGCCCGCGAGGTCGAAGGAGACCAGCGACCCGCCGGCCCGCCGCTTGATCGCCTCGCCGCTGCCGTCGGCGACCACCCGGCCCCGGTCGATCACCACGATCCGGTCGGCGTGGTCGTCGGCCTCCTCCAGGTAGTGGGTGGAGAAGACGATGGTGTGGCCGCGCCGGGCGTAGGCCCGCATCGCGCGCCAGAACGTCCGGCGGGCCTCCACGTCCAGGGCCGCGGTGGGCTCGTCGAGGACCAGCAGGTCGGGGTTGCCGGCCAGCGCCACCGCGAACCGGACGCGCTGGGCCTGGCCGCCGGAGAGCCGGTCCACCCGCCGCCCGGCGAACTCGGCCAGGCCCGCCAGTTCCAGCGCCTCGGTGACGTCCATCGGCCGCGGGTAGGTGGCGGCCACGAAGCCGACCAGTTCGCGGACGGTGACCCGGGGGACGGCCTTGCCGTCCTGCAGCATCGCCCCGACCCGGCCGGCCCTTACGGCGGTCTCCGGCTCGCCGCCGAACAGCCGCACCGTGCCCGAGGAGGGCGGCAGCAGCCCCAGCAGCATGTTCAGGGTGGTGGACTTGCCGGCGCCGTTGCGGCCGAGCAGCGCCACCGTCTCACCGGTGGCGATCCGCAGGTCGATGCCGTCCACGGCCCGCACCGGGCCGTAACTCCGGGTGACGCCACAGAACGCCACGGCCGTCCCGTCGCCGCCCTGCCCCACCGGCCCCACCTGCGCCGTCGTCCGTGCCCCGCCCGGTGTCGTCCCCGGTGTCATGTCCGCCCCCTTCGGTCGTTTCCCGTCCCTGACGTTACGGAGCGTGGGCGGGCCGGGGCAGGGCGAATGTGGGTGATGCGCGCTGACAAATGTCATCGGTGCGGACCGCGGCCGCGACGCGTTTCTGACATACCGTCAGGGGGCTTCCCGGTGTCAGGCGGATCGGCTATACATGAAGGCCATCGGCTAGAACGCGTTCTAGAAGTGGCGGGTGTCCCGTGCGGCCCGGCCGACCGGCGCGTGATCCGCGCCCGGCGGCTGTCCCTGCGGCACCGCCGGCCCGCGCGCGGTCCGCGCCGACCAGTGACGACCCCGGCCGGGCCGACGGTGCGGACGGCCGGGCCGGGGTCTTCCCATGAACTCCACCGTGGTGAAGGAGCAACCGCCCCCATGCCCATCGACGTCACCAAGGCCACCGCCGCCGAACCGCGGACCACCGAACTCGCCTGGGACCACAAGGACGTCCAGCTCTACCACCTCGGCATCGGCGCCGGCGCGGCCACCCCCGAGAAGCCGCGGGCCGCCACCGACCCGGACGAACTGCGCTACACCCTGGAGAGCGCGCTGCACGTCCTGCCCAGTTTCGCCACCGTCGCAGGCGGCGGGATGGCGCTGGCCGGCGGACTCTCCGCCCCCGGCATCGACGTCGACCTGGCCGCCGTCCTGCACGGCGGGCAGACCGTCACCGTGCACCGCCCGCTGCCGGTGCGCGGCCGCGCCACCCAGACCTCGACCGTCCCGGCCGTGTACGACAAGGGCAAGGCCGCCGTCATCGTGCTGCGCTCCGAAGTCGCGGACGACGACGGGCCGTTGTGGACCTGCGACACCCAGATCTTCGTCCGCGGTGAGGGCGGCTTCGGCGGCGACCGCGGCCCGTCCGCCCGCCTCGAACTTCCCGACCGCGCCCCCGACCTGACCACCGAGCGGCAGGTCCGTGCCGATCAGGCGCTGCTCTACCGCCTCTCCGGCGACTGGAACCCGCTGCACGCCGACCCCGAATTCGCCGGGCTCGCCGGCTTCGACCGGCCGATCCTGCACGGGCTGTGCACCTACGGGATCACGCTCAAGGCGGTCGTCGACACCCTGCTGGACGGGGACGTCTCCCGGGTCCGGTCGTACACCACGCGCTTCGCCGGGGTGGTCTTCCCGGGCGAGGTGCTGCGCATCCGGCTCTGGCGCGAGCCCGGCCGGATCCAGGTGTCGGTGACGGCACCCGAGCGGGACGAGGCGGCGGTGCTGGCGGACACCGTCGTCGAGCACGGCTAGCAGCCGCACGGCCGCCGCTCCCTTGTCGCTTTGTCGCCTCCGGGTGGTGGCCTCCGGGCGGTGGCCGCGGAGTTGTTGCCTCCGATCGTTGTCTCCGATTGATGCGTCCGAGTTGTCGTCTCCGAGGGGAGCCGTGAGATGCGCGCAGCCGTACAGCACGAGACCGGGCAGGACAAGCTGGAGGTCCTCGACGACGTCGAGGCGGTGGGGTTCGGGCCCGGCAAGGTCAGGATCCGCCTCCGGGCGACCGGACTGTGCCACTCCGACCTCTCGGCGATGAACGGGGTGCTGCCGCAGCCCGTGCCCTTCGTCCCCGGCCACGAGGGCGCCGGGGAGGTCGTCGACGTCGGCGACGGCGTCACCGGCCTGGCGGCGGGCGACCGGGTGCTGATGTGCTGGCTGCCCGCCTGCGGCAGCTGTCCGTCCTGCAAACGCGGCCAGACCCACCTCTGCCTGGCCGGGTTCATGAACGCCGGCACGCCCAACTTCCGGCGGCCCGGCGGGGACGTCTTCGGGTTCGCCGGCACCGGCACCTTCGCCGAGGAGGTCGTGGTGGCCGCCAACTGCGCGGTCCCCATCCCGGACGACGTCCCGTACGAGATCGCCGCGCTGATCGGCTGCGGCGTCACCACCGGGCTCGGCGCGGCCCTCAACACGGCGCGGGTGGCGCCCGGTTCCTCGGTCGCGGTCATCGGCTGCGGCGGCGTCGGGATCTCCGTCATCCAGGGCGCCCGGGTCTGCGGCGCGGCCCGGATCGTCGCCGTCGACCCGGTGCCCGCCCGGCGCGAGGCGGCACTGCGCTTCGGCGCCACGGACGCCGTCGCGCCGGAGGAACTCGACGGCGCCAAGGCCGAGATCACCGGCGGCGAGGGCTTCGACTACGTCTTCGAGGTGGTCGGCAGGTCCGCCACCGCCCGCACCGCGTACGAGACGACCCGGCGCGGCGGCACCCTGTGCGTGGTCGGCGCCGGCGCCATGGACGACACCTTCCAGGTCAACATGTTCGAGCTGTTCTTCGACGAGAAGCGGATCCTGCCGTCCCTCTACGGCGGCGGGGACGTCCTGCGCTCCTACGAGCGGGTCATCGCCCTGTGGCGGGCCGGCCGGATCGACCTCGAAGGGCTGATCACCCACCGCGTCCGGCTCCCGGAGATCAACGACGCCCTCGACCAGATGCGGTCCGGGACGGCACTGCGCACCTGCATAGAGATCTGACCGCCAAGAGATCCGACCGGCCGGTGACGCGACCCCGACCCGGCCGGCAGACCGAGAGGACGGGAACGCCAGATGGCACAGCCACTTGAGGCCTGACCGCGATCGTCACCGGGGCCGGCCGCGGACTGGGCCGCGCCGAGGCCCTCGAACTCGCCCGGCTCGGCGCGGCGGTCGTGGTCAACGACTACGGGCAATCGGGCCGCGACGGGTCCGGCGCCGCCTCCGCGGGCCCCGCCGAGGACGTCGCCGCCGAGATCCGCGCGGCGGGCGGCAAGGCGGTGGCCCACGCCGGTGACGTCGCCGACCACCAACAGGCGGGCGCACTCGTCCAGTTGGCGATCGACACCTACGGCCGGCTCGACATCCTCGTCAACAACGCGGGCATCCTCCGGGACCGGATGGTGTTCTCGATGACCGAGGACGAATGGGACACGGTCATCCGGGTGCACCTCAAGGGCCACTTCAACACCACCCGCTTCGCCGCGGCCCACTGGCGCGAGCGGTCCAAGGCGGTAGGCGGCCCGGTGTACGGCAGGATCATCAACACCTCCTCGGAGGCGTTCCTCGCCGGCTCGGCCGGCCAGCCCAACTACGCCGCCGCCAAGGGGGCATCGTCGGCCTCACCACCTCCACGGCGCTGGCGCTGGCCAAATACGGCGTGACCGCCAACGCGATCTGCCCGCGCGCCCGCACCCGGATGACCGAGGACGTCTTCGCCGGCTTCGGGGTGCCGTCCGACGGCCGGCTCGATCCGCTGGCCCCCGAGCACGTCGCGCCGCTCGTCGGCTACCTGGCTTCACCGGCCGCGGCCCGGGTCAACGGCCAGCTGCTGGTCGTCCACGGCGGCATGGTCGCGATCGCCGAACGCCCCCGGATCGCCGCCAAGTTCGACACCGCGAAGGAGGCCTTCACCTTCGAGGAGCTGGACGAGCTGCTGACGCCCCACTACGCACAGCGCCCGCCGCACGAGACGTTCGCGGCGGGCGAGGTGCTGGCTCTCAAACACGGCTCCTGAGGGCACGGCTCCTGAAGCGCGGCTCTCCGGCGCGGTTCCCGAGGCGCGGCCCGGGCCCCCTGGGACTTACGCGCCCTGCGGCTGCTTGTCCCGGCGGTGCCGGCCGTGCGCGGTGGAGTCGGACTCCTCCGCGGCGGCCGGGCCACGGTGCCTGCCGGAGCTTGCAGCCTCGGCGGCCTGGGCGGATGCCTCCTGGGGGCGCGCCTGGGTCGTGTCGGTTCGGGCTTCGGACATGGAAAGAGTCACTCCGTCGGATCGCTTGCTGCTGTACGCGTCGGGACCCCGCCCGGCCGCCGTGGGGTCGTACCCCGAGCGGCGTGATCGGTGGCCGGTCAACCGGCTGCGTAGCCCCCACCCGAAAGTTTAACGGGGTGGGAAATCACGCTCCACCGGGCCTAGCGGGCCCCGAGGGGCGCCTGTTGCAGCGGAACTGGCCTGCGCATATGGGGATGTGCGGGGGAGCGCCGCGGTTCCGCGTGGGCGGCCTTCGGTTGTGCAGATGATGTGGAGTGGTTGGTGGCATCCCCTGCATCCGGGACAATCCCCCCGCCGCGCACGGCCGCCGCGTCCGCCCCACCCGTACGGACCCCACCGCCCCCACCAGCCCCGCCGACCCCACCGAACCCGCTCGCTCCGCCGGGCCCCCAGGTCCCCCAGGTCCCCCAGATCCCGCTCGCTCCACCGAGCCCACCGAGCCCACCGAGCCCACCGAGCCCACCGAGCCCACCGATCCCACAGATCCCACCGGAATCCTGCGCTCCACCGGTGCCACCGGTGCCACCGGCTCCAGCGGTATGGCCATCCGCGCCAGCCCGCACGGCTCGGCGTCCGTCGCGCACGGCAGCAGCAGTTCGCCGTCGGCCGTCCACAGCCCGGTCCCCGCCAGCCACCCGTCCGGTACGGGCAGTTGCCGCAGCCGCCGGCCCCAGGGGCGCCAGATCCCCAGCCGGGTGCCGTGCGCCGCGTCCACCCGGAACGCCACCGCGCAGCTCTCCGGCGCCAGCATCTGCCCCGGCTGCACGGCGAACGGCGTCACCGCGGCATCGGCCGGCCGCAGGCACTCCGGGAACCGCACCGGCCGGCTGCTGCCCAGCACGCCCCAGCCCAGCCGGTCGTGACCCGGCGCGTCCGAGCGGACCAGCAGCAGCCCGCTGTCCGGATCGGCCAGCAGCAGCCGGTCGTTGCTCTCCTCGGTGATCTGCAGCAGCAGCCCGGTCTCGCCGCCCCGCTCCAGGTCGACCAGGACGGTCTTCGTCCGGCCGGCCAGCTCCCGGTCCAGCGCCAGCAGCCGCCCGCCGCGGTCCAGCCACGCGCCGCCCGTACAGCGCCCGGGAATCTTTGCCACCCGCTCGGGCCCGCCCGCATCGCCGGGCACCCGCCACAGCACGGTGTGCCCGAACGCGGGGGCCAGCGCGTACCCGTCGGTGCCGCCCGGCGTCGGCGGCAGCAGCGTCAGTTCCTCCGCTTCCACGGTGCCCAGCAGGAGTTCACCGGTTCCGGGGCCGGTGGGGTAGAGCAGCGAGAGGGCGAAGCGGTCGGCGACCCGGCGCAGGATCAGCACCCGGCCGTCCGTCAGCGGCAGCAGTTCGCTGTCCGGCTCCTCGGGCTGGCTGCCGGGCAGTGGCACCGCGTACGGCTCCGGGCCGCTCAGCGTCCAGCGCTCCGGGAACCAGCTCCGGTCGGCGTCGTCGTGCCGGGCGAGCCGGGCGGCGTACGAGCCGTCGGCGGCGATCGTCAGGGCCGCGCGGTGCGGGCGGGCCGGGGCCGCGGCGTCCTCAGTGGCGCAGATCGTCATGAAGTGGTCACCTCCAGTCGGCAGACCGAAGCTAGTTTTCGCACTTCCGGCCGATCAACGCGTGTTGCGGCACTTCACGCATAAGGGTGGCGGATGTCCGGTTCGCCGGTGCCGGATGGGACGGTTGTGCTTCACGCTTCAACGGTGGGCCGACTTAGGCAGACCTCACTCCCGGTGGAGGGCGCCACCGCCACCACCGCCGACCGCGTCCCGGACGACCTTGGCGGCTGCCCCGTCACGTGACCTCCCGCCTGCGCCCGCGCGCGGGCGCAGGCGCAGGCGGTGCGGGTTCCCGCCCGGGAGGTAACCTTCCACCCGTGCCCGTACTGTCTGAAGTCCTCACCGCGCTCGACGCCCTCTGGCCCCCCGAGCGGGCCGAAGGGTGGGACGCCGTCGGCACGGTCTGCGGAGACCCGGACGCCGAGGTCCGCCGCGTGCTGTTCGCCGTCGATCCCGTCCAGGAGATCGCCGACGAGGCGGTACGGCTCGGCGCCGACCTGCTCGTCACCCACCACCCGCTCTACCTGCGCGGGACGACGACGGTCGCGGCCTCGACGTTCAAGGGCAAGGTCGTGCACACGCTCATCAAGCACGACATCGCCCTGCACGTCGCGCACACCAACGCCGACACCGCCGACCCCGGCGTCTCCGACGCCCTGGCGGGCGCCCTGGACCTGCGTGTCCTCGGCCCCCTGGTGCCGGACCCGAGCGACCCGGCGGGCCGCCGCGGCCTGGGCCGGATCTGCGAACTGACGCACCCGATGACCCTGGCCGAGTTCGCCTCGTACGCGGCCGCGCACCTGCCGGCCACCGCGCAGGGCATCCGGGCGGCCGGCGACCCGGACCGCGAGATCCGCACCGTCGCGGTCTCCGGCGGCTCCGGCGACAGCCTCTTCGACGACGTCCGGGCGGCCGGTGTGGATGCCTTCCTCACCGCCGACCTGCGCCACCACCCGGCGTCCGAGGCCACCCAGACCACCGGACGGACCAGCCCGCCGGCGCTGCTCGACGCGGCCCACTGGGCCACCGAATGGCCGTGGTGCGAGCAGGCCGCGGCCCAGCTCGACGCGGTCTCCGACCGGCACGACTGGGGACTGCGCACGCACGTCTCCCGTACGGTCACCGACCCCTGGACCGCCCACGCGGCGTCCACCCCGATCTTCACCCCGACGCACACCACAGGAGCCCCCCGCTGAACGCCGCGCCCGCCGACCAGATCCGCCTCCTCGACGTCCAGGCCCTCGACGTCCGGCTCACCCAGCTCGCGCACCGGCTCAAGAACCTCCCCGAGCTGGCCGAGCTGCAGACCCTGGAGGCCGACCTCACCCAGCAGCGCGACCTGCTCGTCGCCGCGCAGACCGAGGAGAGCGACACCAGCCGCGAGCAGACCAAGGCCGAACAGGACGTGGACCAGGTGCGCCAGCGCGCCGCCCGCGACCAGAAGCGGCTGGACTCCGGCGCCGTCACCTCCCCCAAGGACCTGGAGAACCTCCAGCACGAGATCGCCTCGCTCGCCAAGCGCCAGGGCGACCTGGAGGACGTCGTCCTGGAGGTCATGGAGCGCCGCGAGGCCGCCCAGGAGCGGGTCGCCGAACTGACCTCCCGGGTCGAGGCCATCCAGGCCAAGGTCGACGACGCCGTCGCCCGCCGCAACGCCGCCAGCAGCGAGATCGACGCCGAGGCCGCCGCGGTCACCAAGGAGCGCGAGCTGACCGTCGCCGACATCCCGGCCGACCTGCTGAAGCTCTACGACCGCATCCGCGCCAAGGAGGGCGGCGTCGGCGCGGCCCGCCTCTACCAGCGCCGCTGCGAGGGCTGCCGCCTGGAGCTGAACATCACCGAGCTGAACGACATCCGGGCGGCCGCCGGCGACGCCGTCGTGCGCTGCGAGAACTGCGGCCGGATCCTGGTCCGCACCCCGGACTCGGGCCTGTAGACCGTGCCGCGCACGCTGATCGTCGAGGCGGACGGCGGGTCCCGGGCAACCCGGGGCCGGCCGGCTACGGCGCGGTCGTCCTCGACCCGGAAACGGGCGAGGCGCTCGCCGAGGCCGCCGAGTTCATCGGCACCGCGACCAACAACGTCGCCGAGTACAAGGGCCTCGTGGCCGGGCTGCGGGCCGCGCACGCGCTGGACCCGGAGGCCCGCATCCAGGTCCGGATGGACTCCAAGCTGGTCGTCGAGCAGATGTCCGGGCGCTGGCAGATCAAGCACCCGGGCATGAAGCCGCTGGCCGCCGAGGCCAGGTCGGTCTTCCCGGCCGACCGGGTCAGCTACGAGTGGATCCCGCGCGCCAAGAACAAGCACGCCGACCGGCTCGCCAACGAGGCGATGGACGCCGGGAAGGTCGGCAAGCAGTGGGAGCCGCGGGACTCCCGGGCGGCGCTGGCCACCGCCACCGCACCCGCCCGCAGCGCCGCCGCCCGGGCCGCCGACGAGGCCGCGGAACGCGCGGAGTCCGAGCCGAGCGGGCAGCGGCTCCCGAGGCGACGGCCGCCCCGCCGGTCGGCTGGGGCGCCCCGGACCTCGGCGTACCCGCCACGTTCGTCCTGCTGCGGCACGGCGAGACGGCGCTGACGCCCGAGAAGCGGTTCTCCGGCAGCGGCGGCACCGACCCCGAACTCTCCGCCGCCGGCCACCGCCAGGCCGAGGCCACCGCGGCCGCGCTGGCCGCCCGCGGCACGATCCAGGCCGTGGTCAGTTCACCGCTGCGGCGCTGCCGGGAGACCGCCCAGGCGGTCGCCGACCGGCTGGGCCTTGAGGTACGGGTCGAAGAGGGCCTGCGCGAGACCGACTTCGGGGCCTGGGAGGGGCTGACCTTCGCCGAGGTGCGCGAGCGCCACCCCGAGGACCTCGACGCCTGGCTGCACTCCTCGAAGGCGGCGCCCACCGGGGGCGGCGAGTCCTTCGCGTCGGTCGCCCGCCGGGTCGCGGTCACCCGCGACAAGCTGCTGGCCCGGTACGCGGGCAAGACGGTCCTGCTGGTCACCCACGTCACGCCGATCAAAACCCTGGTCCGGCTGGCGCTGGGCGCCCCGCCCGAGTCGCTGTTCCGGATGGAACTCTCCGCCGCCTCGCTGTCCGCGGTGGCGTACTACTCCGACGGCAACGCCTCCCTGCGGCTGCTGAACGAGACGTCGCACCTGCGTTGAGCGGGGCGTCGTACCTGCGTTGAGCGGACGTCGCAGGTACGACGAGCGGGACGTCGTACCTGCGCCGCGAGGGGGCCGGGCGGCGGGCCGGGCGGGCCTGAGGGTCAGGCGCGCAGCGCCGCCGCCTCGTGGGCCAGCCGCTCGACGCGCGACCAGTCCTTGGCGGCCAGTGCGTCGGCCGGCAGCATCCACGTCCCGCCCACGCAGCCGACGTTGGGCAGCGCGAGGTACCCGGGCGCGGACGCCAGGGTGATGCCGCCGGTCGGGCAGAAACGGGCCTGCGGCAGCGGGGCGGCCAGCGACTTCAGATAGGCCGTCCCGCCCGCCGCCTCCGCCGGGAAGAACTTCAGCTCGGTGACGCCCTCGTCCAGCAGCGTCACCACCTCCGAGGCCGTCGAGACACCCGGCAGGAAGGGCAGACCGGAGTCCCGCAGCGCGCCCAGCAGCCGCGGCGACCAGCCGGGGCTGACCAGGAAACGGGCGCCGGCCGCGCAGGCCGCGGCGACCTGGCCGGGGTTGAGCAGCGTGCCCGCGCCGACCACCGCGTCCGGGACCTCGTCGGCGATCGCCCGGATGGCGTCCAGCGCGGCGGGCGTCCGCAGGGTCACCTCGATCGCCGGCAGCCCACCGGCGACCAGCGCCCGGGCGAGCGGTACCGCGTCGGCGGCCTCGTCCAGCACGACGACCGGGATGACGGGGGCGAGCCCGAGGACCGACGGGACCGAGGGACCGGAGGCGGACGTGGGACCGGAGGCGGACGCGGGGGAGGAGGCGGCGCTAGTCACGCCGCCCATACTGCGCTCCGCGCCCACCCTGCGCAACGACCGTTGCGCAGGGTGCAATGTGCTGACTCGATGCCGGTCCCAGGCCCTAGAGCTCCGTGACGATCACATCGAGCGCCCAGGGCTTGCCGCCCTTCGCCGGGGCCTGGGCCTCCACCGCGTAACCCAGGTCGCGCAGCGCCTCGACCAGCTCCGCCGGGCCCTGCGGCGGACGGCCCGCCGACAGCAGGTCGCGGACCATCCGGCCCTTGGTCGCCTTGTTGAAGTGGCTGACGACCGTGCGCTTCTCCACGCCGTTCACGGTCTTCGACTGGAGCACCCGCACCGTCGCGGTCCGCCCGGCCACCTCGCCCTTGGGCTTCCACGCCGTCGCGTACGCCGCCGACCGCAGGTCCAGCACCAGGCCGGTGCCGGCCGCCGCCGGCAGGACCTCCGCCATCGGCGCCCGCCAGTACGCGCCCAGCGCGCCGAGCCCCGGCAGCTTCACGCCCATCGAGCAGCGGTACGACGGGATCCGGTCGGTGATGCGGACGGCGCCCCACAGCCCGGAGAAGACCAGCAGCGACCGCTCGGCCAGTTTCCGGGCCGGCGCGTCCAGGGACGCGAGGCCGAGCGCGTCGTAGAGCACGCCGGTGTAGATCTCGCCGGCCGGCCGTGCCCCGGCCGTCCGCAGCCCCGCGTTCTTGGCGATCTCGCCCTTGAGGCCGTCGCTGAGCCCGAGCACCTCCTGGGCCTTGGTCTCGTCCGCCGCGCACAGTTCGGTGAGCTCGCCGAGGACCGTCTCCCGCGCGGCGGTCAGCCCGGGCAGCGACAGCGCGCCGGTGTCCAGCGGCGCCCCGGCCGCTCCCGGGGCCTTGCCTTCGGACGGCGGCAACAGCACGAGCACGGTGTTCTCCTTCACGGCGGTACGGGCGGGGGTGCGGCCCCCGGAAAGCGTATGGCCTGCGACGCCCGCCCCGGGAACCGCGGCCCGCCCAGGAACCGCGGCCACCCCGAGCTGTGCCCTCCGGACGCGTCAGATGAGCTCCCCGGCACCTGATCGCACGGCGCGCCAGCCGCGCCAGGCGCGCTCCCCGCCCCGTTCGCCCCGCGCGCCACCCGCGCCATCCGGTCATACGCTCGGTTTCATGCCCCGTCGCCATATGCATGTGACCGACGCAGCCGAGGCCCCGCTGCGCGCCGCGCTGCGGGAGCTGCGGATCGATCTGGAGGTCCCGGACCACTTCCCGCCGACGGCCCAGGCCGAGGCGGACAGCGCGGCCCGGGCCCCGCGGATCCCGGCCGCCGACGGCGCGGTGGCGACCGAGCACGCCCTGGACGACGCCACCGACCTGCCCCTCTTCACCATCGACCCGCCCGGTTCCCGCGACCTCGACCAGGCGATGTTCCTCTCCTCCCGCCGCGGCGGGGGCTTCCGCATCCACTACGCCATCGCCGACGTCGCCTCCTTCGTGACGCCGGGCGGCGCGCTGGACGCCGAGGCCCACCACCGCGTGACCACGCTGTACTTCCCCGACGAGCGGATCCCGCTCTACCCGTACGCGCTGAGCGAGGGCGCCGCCAGCCTGCTGCCCGACCAGGACCGCCCGGCCGTCCTCTGGCAGCTCGACCTCGACCCCGAGGGCGGCCTGGTCGCCGCCTCCGTCCGCCGCGCCCTGGTCCGCTCCCGAGCCCGCCTCGACTACGCGGGCGTCCAGCGGGCCATCGACGAGGGGACGGCCGAGGAGCCGCTCGACCTGCTCCGGGAGATCGGCCTGCTGCGCGAGGAACTGGAGGTCGCCCGGGGCGCGATCTCGCTGCACGTCCCCGAGCAGGAGATCGTCGAACGGAACGGCCGCTACCACCTGGAGTACCGCGCGCCCCTGCCGGCGTACGGCTGGAACGCGCAGATCTCCCTGCTCACCGGAATGGCCGCGGCCGAACTGATGCTGGCCGCCGGCACCGGCATCCTGCGGACCCTGCCCACCGCCCCGGACGGCTCGGTGGCCCGGCTGCGGCTGACCGCCCGGGCGCTCGGCGTCGACTGGCCGCACCACACCTCGTACTCCGCGCTGATCCGTGCTCTGGACCCGCACTGCGCCTCGCACGCCGCGTTCCTCCAGGAGTGCACGGCCCTGCTGCGCGGCGCCGGCTACACGGCCTTCGACGGCGCCCCGCCCAGCGCCTCCGAAGCGCTGCACTCGGCCGTCGCCGCCCCGTACGCGCACGCCACCGCACCGCTGCGCCGGCTCGTCGACCGCTACACCTCCGAGCTGTGCCTGGCCGCGTCCGCCGGCCACGAGCCGGCGGACTGGGTGCGCAGCGCGCTGCCCGCGCTGCCGCGCGAGATGGAGACCGGCGCCCAGCGCGCCAACCAGGTCGAGCGGGCCTGCGTCGACCTCGTCGAGGCCGCGCTGCTGCGCGACCGGGTCGGCGAGACCTTCGAGGCCCTGGTCGTCGACATCCAGGAGAAGGACCCCACCCGGGGCACCGTCCACCTCTACGAGCCGGCCGTCATCGGCCCCGTCGAGGCCGCCCCGGAGGGCCCCGGGCTGCCCCTCGGCCAACGCATCCAGGTCCGCCTCGCCGAGGCCGAACCGGGCCTCGAACCGGTCCGCTTCACGCCGGTGTGAGGCCGCGGCGACGCGGTCGCCGGTCGCCGGTCGCCGGTCCCGGTCGCGGTCCGTGTGGTCCCGGTCCGTGTGGTTCGGGCCCCGTCCGTGTCCCGGCTCCGGCCCGTGTGGTCCGGGCCCCGTCCGTGTCCCGGGCCCCGGTCCCCCGCGCTGCCGCTACGCGGCGTCCGCGGCCAGCCCGTCCGCCGCCGGGGTACGCCCGTGAGCTGTCTGGTCCGCCGCCACCCCGCCGCCCGTACGGCCGCCGCCACCCCCGCCGCCCGTACGGCCGCCGCCACCCCCGCGGCCCGTACGGCCGCCACCGCGCCGCGTGCGTCGTCGGCATGGAACCGCACCGTCCGCACCTCGTCGCGGCGCCCCGACAGCCGTACCGCGACGACCGGCGCGGTCAGCTCGACGGTCACCGACGTCTGCCCACCCACGGCCAGCGCCCAGACCCCGTCACCCCCGCCGCCCTTCCCGTCCCCGGAGTCCTCGCCCTTTCCGGAGTCCTCGCCACCCCTGCCACCCCTGCCGTCCCTGCCGCCCCTGCCGTCCCTGCCGTCCCTTCCGTCCCTGCCGTCCTTGCCGTCGTTGGAGAACCGGAGGTCGTACCGGACGGAGGCGATCCGGTCCAGCGGGATGCGGATCTCCCGCCGGGCGCCGTCCCGGAGCAGCAGGTGATCCGTGCCGAGCACATGGGGCCGGGTGACCGCGGCCGCCTGGAAGCCCAGCAGCATCAGCACCGTGTAGACATCGACGAACAGCATCACCACCCGCGCCACCGGAACGTCGGCGAGCATCGCATGCACCCCGGCCGTCTCCACCACGCACACGAACGTCAGCCCGTAGACGAGCGCCGACTGTGCCGCCGCGTACGGCAGGACCCGCTCGCCCGCCGCCACCCCGAACCGCCGCCGCGCCACCCACCACACCAGACTCGCCAGCCACCGCCCCTCATGCGCCAGCAGCCGTCGCGCCCTCCCCTGCTGTCCCTTCACCGGGCACGCTCCGCGACCAGCCGGATCGCCCGGCGCATGACCTCGGCCTGCGCGGGCGGGAAGTGCGCGTAGTACGCCGCCATGAAACCGCCGTCCGCATCCCGGCCCGCATCGGCCGCGCGCGCCCAGTGCTCGCCGCTGACCTCGGCGACCACGGCGTCCGGAATGCAGTCGGCGAGCGCCCGCGCGACCCGTTCCACCCGCGGATCGTCCGCCGCGGCCTCCGCCAGCTCGTCGAGCAGCCCGTACACCTCGTACGCCCGCTCCATAGCCCCCGGCGCCGCGGCGAAGTCCCCGAGCAGGCCGGCGACCCGCTCGCCCGCCCCGTCTCCCGCCGACTCCAGCAGCGCCAGCACCTCCCGTTCCTTCGCCGCCACCGCGGGCTCGGGACCGGGGAGCGTGGCCGAGGTACGGGCCATCTCCCGGAACATCGCGGCCAGTTCGTCCGACACCGGCCCCTCCGCGGGGAGTCCGCCGTGCTCCTCCGCCTGCTGCCGCAGCGCGGCCAGCCGGGCCCGCCGGACCCGGATCTCCGCCTCCTGGCGCGCCAGGTCGGCGTCCAGTTCGGCCAGCACCTCGTGCAGCTCGCGCCCGGAGTCGTCGGCGAGGACGTCCCGGACCTCCTCCAGCCCGAGTCCCAGCTCCGTCAGCCGGCGCAGACGGGCGAGCGCGACCGCGTCCCGCAGCCCGTACTCCCGGTAGCCGTTGGCCCGGCGTTCCGGCTCGGGCAGCAGTCCGAGGTGGTGGTAGTGGCGGACGGCGCGGGTACTGACGCCGACGAGACCTGCGAGCTCACCGATTCTCATGCCGCCAGTAGAAACGTTGCCGCTGCGACAAGGTCAAGCGCGCTCCGGGGCTCCGCGGGCCGGACGCGATGCCGGGAGGCGATGCGGGACGCGGGGCCGGTTCCGCGCCGGGTAGCATGGTCGCCACGGCGGACGAGCCGGCCGGACGGCCGCGTGGGGATCGGCAACGACCCTCCCGAGGAACGTCCGGGCTCCACAGGGCAGGGTGGTGGGTAACACCCACCCGGGGTGACCCGCGGGACAGTGCCACAGAAAGCAAACCGCCGGAGGCTTCGGCCTCCGGTAAGGGTGAAACGGTGGTGTAAGAGACCACCAGCCTCCGAGGTGACTCGGAGGGCTAGGTAAACCCCACCCGGAGCAAGGTCAAGAGGGGGCATCGACGATGCCCCTGCGCGGACGACCGAGGGCTGCCCGCCCGAGTCCGCGGGTAGACCGCACGAGGCTGTCGGCAACGGCAGCCCTAGATGGATGGCCGTCTCCCCCCGGCCCGCAAGGACCGGGGGCGACAGAACCCGGCGTACAGGCCGACTCGTCCGCCGCCTGTGGTTCTTCCGGCCGGGGTTCGGCTGCCGCCGTCCGCCGTCTGTCCGTGCTCGTCTGCGTTCGTGCCGGGGTTTCCGCCCGGGTGACAGCGCCCCGGCGCCACCCCCGCGCGTGAGGCGGCTCGAAGGGCTTGTCGGGTCGGGGTCGCTCGTGGTGAAAACCCCTCAGGCGGGTGGGTGTGGATCAGCTCTCACATGGGTAACACGCCTTTCCCGTATGGGTGTTGCGGCGGGGGCCGTGACTTCTGAGCGTGGGGAGAGCCGGATGTCCGACCTGGCGACCGTATCGGCGGAGATCGCGCCTTATCTGACCATGGCGGCGAACAGCCTCGGTACGTCCGTGATCAGCGCTGCCCAGCAGCGGATCGCCGAGCGCACCGTGACGGCCGGGGAGGGGTTCTTCCGCCGGCTGCTGCGCCGTGGGGACGGGGCGGACGGGGATCCGGTCGGCGACGGTGGCCGGCTGGTCCTCGATCGGGAGCGGGCGGACGACCTCGACGGGCGGTTGGCGGCCCTCGGTGATGACGAGCGCCGGGTGCTGGCGGAGGCGGTGGGTGCCTGGCTGGCGGGGCCCGCCGACCGGCGGGACGGGTCCCAGCTGCTGCGGCAGATCGAGCGGCTCGCCGGGGCCGCGGGCGGCCGTACCGTCCACCATCACGTCACCGCGACCGGCCAGGGATCGATCGCGGCCGGCGAGATCCACGGCGACATCCACATGGGAGGCAGCGCGGACTCCCGGAACGGTTCATGAGCCGGCCGGCGGGCCGCGGCGACGTCCACCACAGCACGACCTCGCACGGCGATCACTCCATCGCGGCCCACGACATCAGGAACATCTTCATCAAGTGGGTGATGCACCCCAGCGCCCGCTGGCTGCCACTGCTGCTGGCCTGCGCCGCCGTGGTGATCGCCGGCACCGACTGGCCGGACGGGCCGGCCCGCCAGTACACCCTCTGGGGCCTGCTCACCGGTCTGTCGGTGGTCACCGCCGCGGCCCGCGTCCTCGACCGCAGCCCGCGCGACGCCCGGCTGGCCGGCGTGCTGTCCCTGGTCTCCGTACTGGCCACGGTCGGCGGCTGGCTGGCCTTCCAGAGCGTCCGGACGCACGGCGAGATCGATGTGACCGGGCAGGTCCGTGCGGTGGGCAGCCAGCCGCTGGACGACGCCGCGCACCGCACGCTCACCCTCCGGCTCGACGCCCGTGCCCTGGCGGAGCCGCGGAACGCGCTGCGGCTGACGCTGGCCATCGCCGACCACGACCCGGCCGGCCCGACCTGCCTGCCGGACACCCGCGCCACGCTCTCGCTGCTCACCGCGGGCACCGCGGACCGCACCGCGGATCTCCGGCCCGGCGGCACCGTCGATTTCGCCCTGGGGGCACGGACCACGACGGTGACGATCGGCGTCCGGCTGCACACCGGCCGCGGCTGCCGGATGGACGTACGGACCACCGGTGCGGTGCTGCATGACCGGTGACGCACCATCAGGGGCACCGCGGTGCCCTACGGACCTCAGGGAGTGAGTGACGCAGATCCCGTAAGAAGCAGATGCGCGCCAGAAGCAGAACCGTCGGAACGGGGGAGACCGATGAGCACCACCCGAGCGTGGAGAATCACCCGGGCGTTGAGCACCACCCGAGCGTGGAGGATCGCCCGGGCGTTGAGCACCACGCGGGCGATGAGCACCACCCGAGCGTGGAGAAGCACACGACCTACGAGCACTGCCCGGCCCACGAGCACCGCCCGGACCACGTGCGCCGCGCGATCCACCAGCACCGCGCGGCCGCCGCTGAAGGCCCGTCGCTCCAAGGCCTTCTCGGGGCTTGCGGTGCTCGCGCTCACCGCGCTCGTGGCGACCGCCTGCGGTTCCTCGGAGCCGCCCTCGCTGTTCGCGGGCGGCAAGGTGTCGGTCGGCGCCAAGAACGACCAGCCCGGTACGGGCGTCGTCCACACCTACAAGTTCTCCGGCTTCGACATCACCGTCGCCCAGCAGATCCTCAAGGCGGTCGGCGCCGAGCCGGACTTCGGGATCGTGCCGTCGGAGGACCGCAGCGCGGTGCTCACCGAGAAGAAGAAGGACCTGGTCGTGGCGACCTTCTCGATCACCGTCGACCGGATGAAGACGCTGGACTTCGCGGGCCCGTACGCGTCCACGTACCAGGGGATCATGGTCCGCAAGAACGACAAGCGGATCCGCAAGCCCGAGGACCTCTTCGGCAAGCGCGTCTGCACCTGGCCCGGGACGACGTCCGCCACCACGCTGGAGGGGCCGGAGTACTCCCGGATCGCGGTCTACGAGCGGCCGGACGCGTCGAGTTGCCTGACCGACCTCAAGGTCAAGAAGGTGGCCGACGCGGTCTCGACCGACCAGATGATCCTCTACGGTTTCACGCAGGAGAACCCGGACCTCAAGGTCGTCCCGGACCTCACCTACGGCTCCGTCAACCACTACGGCATCGCGATGGCCAAGGGGCACCGCAAGGACTGCCTGCGGCTGCGCGACGCGCTGCGGGACTACGTCAACAGCAACAACTGGAGCCACGACTTCTCGACGTCGCTGTGGGCCGCGACGAAGGCCGACCCGACCTGGGAAACCGACTACAAGCCGCGCACCGAGACCATCGACGCCCTGTCCTGCCGGGACCGCCCGCGCACCTGAGGGACCACCCCGCGGCGGTGGTCGGCCCGAAGAGCGGGGTGACCACCGCCGATGAGGACCGGATGCCCGCCGTCCCGCACTCGACATGCGGACATGGCGTGATCGGGTCGATACTTTGTGCTATGAATGAACGATTTGTCCCTATACCTGGTAGTGAGCGGGCCGCCGCGCCCAAGGCGCGCCCCGCCGGTCCCCTCGACGGTTCCACCCCCGTACACGCCACGATCATGCTGCGCCGCCGGGCGGAGGTCCCCCGGGACCTGATCACCGGGCCGGACACCATCTCGCAGGCCGAACTGGCACAGCGGTACGGCGCCGACCAGGCCGACGCCGACCGCGTACGCGAGGTGCTGGGCCGGCACGGCGTCGACGTGAACGACGTCGACCTGGCGTCCCGGCGCATGAAGGTGTCCGGCACCGCGGACCAGATGGCCGCCGCGTTCGGGACCCAGCTGACCCGGGTGGCCAGCCCCGACCCCACCCACGGCGACCTCGTCGAGCACCGGCACCGCGAGGGCCCGCTGCAGCTGCCCGCCGAGCTGGACGGCGTGGTCGTGGCGGTGCTCGGTCTGGACGACCGCCCGCAGGCCCGCCCCCACGTCCGGCACGCGCGGGCCCGGGCCCGCCAGACCTCGTACAAGCCCTCGCAGCTGGCCGGCGTGTACCAGTTCCCGCCGGACACCGACGGCAGCGGGCAGACGCTGGCGATCATCGAACTCGACGGCGGGTTCACCCAGGAAGAGCTGACGGAGTACTTCCGGTCCCTCGGGCTGCCGAAGATGCCCAAGGTGACGGCGGTCAGCGTCGGCACCGCCCGGAACCAGCCGAACGGGGACCCCAAGGGCGCCGACGGCGAGGTGCTGCTGGACATCGAGGTCGCCGGTGCGCTGGCGCCCGGCGCCGAGCAGAAGGTGTACTTCGCGCACAACACCGACCAGGGCTTCGTCAACGCGGTGAGCCAGGCCGTCCACGACACCCCGACCCCGGCCGCGCTGAGCATCAGCTGGGGCGCCGCCGAGCCGTTCTGGACCGACCAGGCCCGCGCCGTGTTCGACGAGGCACTGGCGGACGCGGCGGCGCTGGGCGTGACGGTGTGCGCCGCGGCCGGCGACGACGGCAGCAGCGACGGCGTCCCCGACGGCCGCCCGCACACCGACTTCCCGGCCTCCAGCCCGCACGCCCTGGCCTGCGGCGGCACCCGCCTGGACGCCGACCCGGACTCCGGTCTGGTGCGCAGCGAAGTGGTGTGGGGCGGCGACGGCGGGGGTGCCACCGGTGGCGGCGTCAGCGAGGCGTTCCCGCTGCCGTCCTGGCAGACCACGGCCGGTGTGCCGCACAACGGCGGCGGCCCGGGCCGCGGCCTGCCGGACGTCTCCGGCGTCGCCGACCCGGCCACCGGCTACGAGGTACTGGTGGACGGCCACCGCACGGTGATCGGCGGCACCAGCGCCGTCGCCCCGCTCTGGGCGGCGCTGACCTGCCGGCTGGTCGAGGCGCTCGGCCGCCCGCTCGGCATGCTGCACCCGCTGCTGTACGCCGGTGCCACCCCCGGGCACACCGCCCGCGGCTTCCGTGACGTCACCGTCGGCACCAACGGTGACTTCGAGGCCCACCCGGGCTGGGACACCTGTACCGGCCTGGGAGTCCCGAACGGCACCGAACTCCTCGCCTCCCTGCGGGAGATGGTGCCCCGCTGAACCCCCGGACAGCCGGCCCGCCGGGTGTGCACGGCCGCACCCGGCGGGCCCTCGGCGGATGGCCCGAAGGTGCGGTGGAGCGGCCCCGCGGCCGGTACCCTCGGGAGGAATTTTCTCGAATGAGTGTGCGGAACGGGCGTACGGGGTGGGGGCTGCGGTGCTCAAGCACTACTACCGGCTGGTGTATTGGAAGCGGCGGATCAGCCGGTCGCTGGGATGGCGGCGCGGCATGGGCCCGGGCGCCCTGGGGCCGCACCGGCAGCGGACGCGCACCGGGCGCGGACCCGGGCGCAGTCGCCAACGCCTGTACGGGGCCCGCCCGTTCCTGATCTTCGGTGCCCTGGTCGCGCTCGTCGTGGCGGCCTCGGCGCTGGTCGCCGGCGGCTACGACGACGCCGGCCGGTCGGTGACGACCGGGGTGGCGGACGGGGAGTAGACCCCGCCCGCCCGTGGGGACCGCCGGTCAGGACGCCTGTGCCGTGTTGTACAGGTTCTTGGCGTCGTCGCCGAAGTACGGACCGAACATGGTGTTGGGCAGGAACTGGTAGCCGAAGCTGTTCACCGAGGACTGCAGCCCGGTGCCGGTCTTCTCGTCGAACGAGGTGAACCACGGGCCGCCGCTGGAACCGCCGGTCATGTTGCAGGACAGACCGTGGTCGTGGGAGAACAGCGGGTCCTTCATGGTGGTGCCGCTGCAGTAGATCAGCTTGGTGCCGTCGTACGGTGCCGCCGCCGGATAGCCGAAGGCGTACATCGTCTTGTTGTAGCCGGAGTTGAAGGACAGGCCCTGCCCGCCGACGACGTCGGTGAGCTTCTTGCCGTCGAGCGGGGCGACGACCGCCGCGCCGACGTCGTAGTTGATGTCCTCGCTCGCCGTCCACTGCGGGGTGGAGAGCGTCTTGGCGGCCGACCACTTGCCGTACGGGGCCTGGCCATCGTGGTAGCCGGGCACGAAGACCCAGTTGGTGTGCCAGGCGCCGTCCAGCTTCACGCAGTGCCCGGCGGTGAGCACGGTGCTCTTGTTCGCGCTGGTCACCGCGTCACCGGAGCAGGAGGCGGTGCGCCCCTGGTAGGTGAAGAACACCCGGCCGGCGGTCTTGGTGACCGCGCCGCCACCGGTCCACGGGCCGCCCGGCTGGGCCGCTGCGGCGGTCAGCGGCGCGGCGAGGGACGGCAGCCCGGGCAGCCGGGGGAGCGTCGGCCGTACGGTGAGCGGGGCGCTGCGCGGGACCGCGGCGCGGTGCCGCTGCGCCGGCGCGGCGAGGTCGAGCGGGGTGGCGGACCGCATCCGCGCCGCCGTCCAGAAGGCGCCGGCGGTGCGCTGCGGGGTGGCGGAGCGGTGGGAGTCCTGCGGGGTGGCGGCACCGGCCGCAGAGGTGGGGAGCAGCAGGGCCAGCAGCGTGCCGGCGGCGGTCAGGGTGCCGAGGGCGGCCCGGGACCCGCGCGCCGGACGCCGCGTCGCTATGCCGTCAACTGCCGTGCGGCCACGCTCGTTTCGTCTCACGCGTAACTCCTTCTGCGGGGGCCGCGCACACCGGGCGCGCGGCCGCGAGTGGGGTCCCCCTGCTCCTCGGGAGCGTGGGGGAGAGGCCGCCGCAGGCGGCGGCCCGGCAGACGAGTGGTGCGGTGAGAGGTAAGCGTGCCACCGGAAGCGACCGGAGGGCAGGGGTCGGACGGAAACGGCCGGGACCGGCGGTGCGGGCGGCGCCGCCGCCGACGGCCGGTCAGCCCCGGCCGATGTAGGGCATGGTGGTGGCCATCACCGTCGCGAACTGCACATTGGCCTCCAGCGGCAGCTCCGCCATGTGCACCACCGTCCGGGCGACGTCCGCGGCGTCCATCACCGGCTCCACCGCCGTCTGCCCGTTCGCCTGCAGGATGCCGGTCTGCATCGGGCCGGTCATCTCGGTGGCCGCGTTGCCGATGTCGATCTGGCCGCAGGCGATGCGGTACGGACGGCCGTCCAGGGACAGCGACTTGGTCAGCCCGGTGATCGCGTGCTTGGTGGCGGTGTACGCGACGGAGTGCGGCCGCGGCACGTGCGCGGAGATCGAGCCGTTGTTGATGATCCGGCCGCCCTGCGGTTCCTGCTCCTGCATGGTGCGGAACGCGGCCTGGGCGCAGAGGAACGCACCGGTGAGGTTGACCTCGACCACCGCGCGCCAGTCGTCGTACGACAGCTCGGTGAGCGGCACCGCCCGGCCGAAGGTGCCGGCGTTGTTGAAGAGCAGGTCGAGCCGGCCGAACCGGTCGCGGACCGCCGCGAACAGCGCGTCGACCTGTTCGGGGCGGGTGACGTCGGTCGGCACGGTGACGACCGCCGGGCTGGTCGGCTCGGTCAGGGCGGCCAGGCGGGCGGTCTCGGCCAGTGCCTCGGCGCGCCGTCCGGCCAGCGCCACCGACCAGTTGGCGCGGATCAGCGCCTGGGCGACGACCCGCCCGATGCCGGATCCGGCGCCGGTGACCACCGCGACCTTACGGGGCGCCGCGCCGCCCTCCCGTGCCTCCTGGGCCGCCGCCGCGGTCTGCGGGGTCTGCCCGCCCCGTGTGGCCGGTGCCGGCAGTGTCGGCCGGGGCGCGGTCGCCGTGCCGCCCACGTGCCCGGCCCGCGCCACCGGCGTCGCCTGTGCTGCCCCTGCCCGCTGTGTGTTCTGTGCCATGGCGGCAGCGTAAACGGCGGCGGCGAGCGAACCGGCCGCCCGCCGCGGCGACTCAGCCGACGGTGTCGAAGCGCCGCAGCACCGCCGCCTTCGTGGCGGTGAACTCCTCGTCGGTCAGGATGCCCTCGCGGTGCAGCTCGCCCAGTTCGCGCAGCCGGCGCAGCAGCGCGTCGTGGTCGTCGGCCGGGGCGGCGGCCGGGGGCCCCGCCGCGGGGGGCGCGGACGCCGCCGCGGGGAGGGCCGGAGCGGCCGCGGGGAGGGCCTGGGCCGCGGGCGCCGAGGGGTGCGGCAGCCGTGCGGTGACCGCGGCCGCCAGCAGCGCGGTGGTGCCGCTCTCCTTCTTGAAGCCCCACAGTTCGATGGAGTTGGGGTCGTGGTCCGGTTTGAGCCGTTCCTTCGCGCCGTGCGGACGGAAGCGCAGGAAGCCGGACTCCAGGCCGGCGGACGGGCGCCACTCCACCGCTTCGAGTTCGGTCAGGGCGTAGTCCCGCGGACCCCACTGCCGCTTGGTCTCACTGGTGTTCCAGCGCCACTCCACGCGCACCCGCTCCCCGTCGAAGGTGGCGACCCCGTCCACCCCGGCGGCCGTCAGCGGTACCGAGGGGCCGGGCAGCAGATAGCGGTCGCAGGGCCCGTCCGGCACCTGCTCCAGCAGCAGGGCCTGCCGGACCGCGTCCACGAAGTACTCGGCGACGTCCACCCGCGCGGCCTCCACGGCGACCTGATACGGATTCGCGTCGTCCGACAGCCCGCCGCCGGTGACCTGGAGCAACGGATCCGCGCCGTCCCGCAGCCGCAGCCGGAGCCGGCCGACCTTGCGGCCCGGTTCGTGGGCGATGCCGGCCAGCGCGGTCAGTGGGACCGTGAACTCGCCCAGATCCTGGCGTAGTTTGTGCACCCCACGCTCGCGGCCCGGCACGATGCGTATGCCCTCTCCGTCGAAGCTCCAGGTGCCGTCGCGTCCCATCAGTTCAGCCATGTCCCGAATCCTACGGAGAGCCGGTGGTGCGTGCGGCGTGCCGTGATTGTCCGGCGTCGTCCGGTGCCGGACCAACCATCATCGAGCTGTCATGCCTGCGTCGTACCCGGGTCAGCGGCCCGCCGTCCCGCGGCCCTCCAATCGTCGGCAGCAACCGCCGCCAGGGGAGGGCCAGATGACGCACACCGCACCGTACGAGCAGGAGATCAGGGCCGCTGCCGCGAGCGTGGGCCGGCGCCGCTTCCTCACCGTGACCGGGGCCGCCGCCGCGCTCGCGTTCACGGCCAACCTCCCGGCCGCCGGCGCCGCGCACGCCGCCGAGGCCGACGCCCGGAAGATCACCGAGAACCCCTTCACCCTCGGCGTCGCCTCCGGCGACCCGCAGCCCGGCTCGGTCGTGCTGTGGACCCGCCTCGCGCCGCGGCCGTACGAGCCCGGCAACGGAATGCCGGACGCCAGAGTCACGGTCCGCTGGGAGGTCGCCTACGACGAGCGCTTCTCGCGGCTGGCCGGGCAGGGCCGGGCCGACGCCCACCCGGAGTTCAACCACTCCGTGCACATCGAGCCCACCGGCCTGGCCCCGGACCGCGTCTACTACTACCGCTTCCGGGCCGGCAGCTGGATCAGCCCGGTCGGCCGCACCCGCACCGCGCCGGCCCGCGGCGCCCAGCTCTCCCGGCTGAAGCTCGCCGCGGTCTCCTGCCAGGCCTACCACGACGGCTACTTCACCGCCTACCGGCACCTGGCGGAGGAGGACCTCGACGTCGTCTTCCACCTCGGCGACTACCTCTACGAGTACCCGGTCGACGCGGCCGGCGGCGCCCGCAAATACACCGGCCGCACGCTGCCCGCCCGCTTCAACCGCGAGACGGTCACGCTGGAGGACTACCGGCTGCGCTACGCGCTGTACAAGTCCGACCCGGACCTCCAGGCCGCACACGCCGCCCACCCGTTCATCGTCACCTGGGACGACCACGAGGTGGAGAACAACTACGCCTCCGACATCAGCGAGGACGACCTCCCGCCCGCCGAGTTCCTGGTCCGCCGGGCCGCCGCCTACCGCGCGTACTGGGAGAACCAGCCGCTGCGCCGCCCGCAGCGGCCGCACGGCCCGGACGCCCGGCTCTACCGGCGCCTCCACTACGGCCAGCTCGCCCAGTTCGACATCCTCGACACCCGCCAGTACCGCTCCGACCAGGCCTACGGTGACGGCTGGCACGCGCCGGGCCCGGAGTCCACGGACCCGAAGCGGACCCTGACCGGTGCCGCCCAGGAGCGCTGGCTGATCGACGGGTGGCGGCAGTCCACCGCCCGCTGGAACGTGCTGCCGCAGCAGGTCGCGTTCTCCGAGCGGCGCAACGCCACCGGCCCCGGCTACCAGGTCAGCATGGACGCCTGGGACGGCTACCCGGCCTCCCGCGCGCGGGTACTGGCGGGTGCGGAGTCGGCCGGCGTGGACAACCTCGTCGTGCTCACCGGCGACGTGCACGTCCACTACGCCTTCGACATCAAGAAGGACTTCGCGGACCCCCGATCGCGCACCGCGGGCGTGGAGTTCGTGACCACCTCGATCGCCAGCGGCAAGGACGGCGCGGACAAGCCCGCCAACTGGGGCACGTACATGGCCGCCAACCCGCACCTGAAGTTCTACAACGGCCGCCGCGGCTATGTGACGGTCACCCTGGACCGGGACACCGCCCGCGGCGACTACCGGACGGTGTCCGCCGTCACCACCCCCGGCGCGCCGGTCAGGACGGCCGCGTCCTTCGTCACCGAGGCCGGCAACCCGGGCCTCAAGCCGGCCTGATGCCCGGACCGCGGGCCCCGGCCGGACTGCCGGCCGGGACCACGGTCCTAGGTCCAATGACGCACCCGGTAAGGGGCCCGAACCCGCTCTGCTCATGACACCATGGATCGGCCCACCGACCCATGGAGACGCACATGACGGAGCCCGGCACCAGACCGGCAGACCCCTCGGACACCCCCGCCATAGCCGGGCGGGACGCGGCAGCACCACCTCCCGCCGCGTCCCGCCGCACCGGCCTCCTCGTCACCCTCGTCCTCGGCGGACTCACCGCGGTCCCGCCGCTCTCCATGGACATGTACCTGCCGGCCCTGCCGCAGGTCACCGCCGCGCTGCACAGCCCGGCCGCCACCGTTCAGCTCACCCTCACCACCTGCCTCGCCGGCATGGCGCTGGGCCAGATGATCGTCGGCCCGATGAGCGACAAGTGGGGGCGCCGCCGCCCGCTGCTGGCCGGCATGGTCGTCTACGTCCTGGCCACCGCCCTGTGCGCGCTCGCCACCAACGCCGAACTCCTCATCGCCTTCCGGCTGTTGCAGGGGCTGGCGGGCGCCGCCGGCATCGTCATCGCCCGCGCCGTGGTGCGCGACCTCTATGACGGGGTGGCGATGGCGCGGTTCTTCTCCACCCTGATGCTGATCTCCGGGGTGGCGCCGGTCGTCGCCCCGCTCATCGGCGGGCAGATCCTGCAGATCACCGACTGGCGCGGTGTCTTCGTCGTCCTCACCGCCGTCGGCCTCGCCCTCACCCTCCTGGTCTGGCGCCGCCTGGCGGAGACCCTGCCGCCCGCCCGGCGGCACTCCGGCGGCATCGGCGAGGCCCTCCGAACCATGCGCGACCTGCTCGCCGACCGGGTCTTCTCCGGCTACCTCCTCGTCGGCGCCTTCGCCTTCGCCGCCCTCTTCGCGTACATCTCGGCCTCGCCGTTCGTCGTCCAGGAGATCTACGGCGCCTCCCCGCAGGTCTTCAGCCTGCTGTTCGGCATCAACTCCGTCGGCCTGGTGGCCGTCGGCCAGATCAACGGCAAGGTGCTGGTCGGCCGGGTCGCCCTGGACAAGGTGCTGGGCGCCGGCCTGGCCGTGATCGCGCTCGCCGCGGGCGCGCTGCTGCTGATGTCCGCAGGCGTCTTCGGGCACGTCGGCCTCCTGCCGACGGCCGCCGGACTGTTCGTGCTGATGGCCGCGATGGGCCTGGTCATGCCGAGCACCAACACCCTGGCGCTGCTGCGCACCCCGCACGCGGCCGGCTCCGCCTCCGCCCTGCTGGGCACCTCGACCTTCCTCCTCGGCTCGGTGGCCTCGCCGCTGGTGGGCATCGCGGGCGAGCGGACGGCCGTACCGATGGCACTCGTCCAGCTCTCCTGCGCCGTATTGGCGCTCGGGAGCTTCCTGGGACTGTGCCGTCCGTGGCAGCGTAAGGGGGAGAGCAGCCACGGCGGGAGGACCGCACTCTGAACGCACCTCGACTCACCTCTGGCACGCCGGCCCGGGCGGGACTGGACCCCGCCTGGGTCGAGCGGCTGGTGCGCGGGGTGCGGGAGGTGCCCGAGGGCCGGCCGCCGTGGAGCCCGGGGGTCGTGGTGCTGGCCGGCCGCGGCCCGGTCGTGGTCGCCGAGGAGGCCGCCGGCTGGGCGCAGCGCTACCGGGCGTACGACCCCGAGCGGGACCGCGGGGTGGACCTGCCCCGCGACCTGTGGGAGCCGATGCGGGCCGGCACCGTCTTCGACCTGGCCTCGCTCACCAAGCTCTTCACCGCCGTCGCCGCCGTCCAGCTGGCCGAACGCGGCCGGCTCTCCCTCGACGACGAGGTCCGGGACCATCTGCCGGCCTTCGCCCCCGGCCGCACCGTCCGGCAGCTGCTCACCCACACCTCCGGGCTCGCACCCGAGCTGCCCTTCTACGACCACCCCGGCCGGGACGCCCAACTGGCGCTGCTGTGGCGGGAGGCGGCGGCCCCCAGCGGCGGCGCCGGCCACCGCTACTCCGACCTCAACCTCATCGCCCTGGCGCTGATCCTGGAGCGCCGTACCGGGCGCCGCCTGGACGCGCTGGTCCGCGAGCAGATCACCGGCCCGCTCGGCATGACCTCGACCCGCTACGGACCGCTGCCGCCGCACGGCGTGGCGGCGACCGAGGACCAGCGGCGGCCCTGGGCCAAGGCGGACCGCGGCATGCTCCGCGGCGAGGTGCACGACGAGAACGCCTGGGCGCTGGGCGGGGTGGCCGGCCACGCGGGCCTGTTCTCCACCGCCCAGGACCTGGCCGTGCTGTGCCGCACCCTGCTCAACGGCGGTGCGTACGGCACCGCCCGGATCCTCGGGCCCGCCGCGGTCGACGCCCTGCTCGACCCACCGGGCCTCGGCTTCGTCGTCGACCAGCCGTACTTCATGGGCGAGCTGGCGGGCCGCGGCGCGGCCGGGCACACCGGCTTCACCGGCACCAGCCTGGTCCTGGACCGCGCCACCGACACATTCCTGGTCCTGCTCGCCAATACGGTCCACCCGCGGCGCCGCAACGCCGGCAGCGGCCCGCGGGCGGCTGCGGCGACGTGCTTGGCGCGAGCCGCCGGCTGAGGATCGCCGCACGTTTTCGGCTGGCCCGCCGTGGGGGCTGGCCCGCCCCGGAGGACCACACCCGGCACCACCCACCAACCAAGCGCCCCCGGCCCAAACCCCACCCCGCCGAAGGCGAAAAACAGCAACCCCCACGGCGGGCCAGCCGAAAACGTACGTAGAATTTCGTCGATGCACGACGAACTGCGCGCCGCACTGGCCGGCCTGCTCGACGGCCTGCCGCCCAAGCAGGCTGCGCAGGCCGTCGACCGGCTGATCGCCAACTACCGGGGGCGTACCCCCACCGACGCCCCGGTCCTGCGCGACCGCGCGGACGTGGCGGCCTATGCCGCCTACCGCATGCCGGCCACCTTCGAGGCGGTGCGCGCCGCGCTGACCGCCTTCGCCGTCCGGGTCCCGGACTGGTCCCCGGCCACCCACCTCGACATCGGCGGCGGCACCGGCGCCGCGACCTGGGCCACCGCCGCCCTCTGGCAGGGTCACCACAGCACCGTCCTGGACTGGGCCCAGCCGGCCCTGGACCTCGGCGCCGAACTCGCCGCCGGCATCCTTCCGGACACCACCTGGCGCCGCGGCACCATCGGCGAGGGCCTGACCGTCCCCGAGGGCACGGACCTGGTCACCGTCTCCTACGTACTCGGCGAACTCCGCCCCGAGGACCGCCGTGCGGTGGTCGCCGCGGCCGCCACCGCCACCGCCGTCGTCCTGATCGAACCGGGCACCCCCGACGGCTACCTCCGCATCCGCGAGGCCCGCGACCAGCTCATCGAGGCCGGCCTGCGGATCGTCGCCCCCTGCCCGCACGCCGGGACCTGCCCCATCGTCCCGCTTGTGGGGGCGTGGGGGCACCCCCAGCGGTAGCTGGGGGAGACTGGTGCCACTTCTCCGCCCGGGTCAGCCGCTCCTCCCTCCACCGCCAGGTCAAGGGCGGCGCGCTCCCGTACGAGGACGAGAAGTTCGCCTACGTCGCCGCGACCGCCCTCCCGGCCGAACCCGCCCCCGCCCGGATCGTCCGCAAACCGCAGCTCCGCAAGGGCCAGGTCCTTCTCGACCTGTGCACCACGGACGAGGGGCTGCGGCGCACCACCGTCACCAAGCGGCACGGCGCGCAGTACCGCGAGGCCCGGGACGCCGCCTGGGGCGACAGCTGGCCCGGCGCCTGAGTACGCCGGGCCCGGGCGGTCTCATCCTTTCCCGGTCGCCCGTTCCTGGAACTTGCGCAACAGCTCCTGCCGTTGGTCCTGCGCCCGGGCGCGGTCCGTGCCGCCCCGGCCGCCGCCGGCGCCGCCGCGCAGCGCTCCGCGCGACAGCTTGCTGCGGGTGCCACCGACGCCGAGCATGCCGTCCCCGTTGCCCTTGCTCATGGGTTCCTCCTCCGTCGCACCGATGAAGCGAGACGATGCGTCTCGCGTAACGGGCTTCAGCATGCACGAGACGTATCGTCTCGTCAAGACGATACGTCTCGCCTAGCCCTCGCTACACTCGCCCCATGGCCCACACCTCAGCCTCCTCCGCCGGCTCCGGCGCCAAAGCCCCCGACTCCTCCCGCCGCAGCGAGCGCTCCCGACAGGCGATCTTCGACGCCGCGCTCGCGCTGGTCGGCGAGGTCGGCTACGACAAGCTCACGATCGAGGGCATCGCCTCCCGGGCCGGGGTCGGCAAGCAGACCATCTACCGCTGGTGGCCCTCCAAGGCCGCCGTCCTCCTGGACGCCTTCACCGCCGGCGTCGACGAGGACTACGAAAAGGGCCTCCCGGACACCGGTGATCTCGCCGCCGACCTGAAGACCGTGCTCCACGCGACCGCCGACGAATTCAACGACCACGCCTGGCAGGCCCCCTACCGCGCCCTCGCCGCGGCCGGTGCGAACGACGAGGAGCTCTCCCGCGCCTTCGTCGCCCGGCTGCTGGAGCCCGGCACCCAGGTCTACGTCGACCGGCTGCGGCGGGCCCAGGAGGCCGGCGAGGTGGCCGCGGACATCGACGTACGGGTGGCCGTCGAGATGCTGCTGAGTCCCTTCTCACAGCGCTGGCTGATGCGCACCGGCGAATTGACCCACGACTTCGTCGACACCCTCGTCGACCAGGCATTGCGTGGTCTGCGTCCGCGGGACTGACCCGGCCGGCCGAGCGCCCGGCGTGTGCGGCGACCTGTCGGTGATGGCCGGAAATGCCGGTATTCGGCCTTCTCCTGTTCACCCCGGATCCGCACACCGGTCACCCCGGGCGCAGGATGGTGGCAGCATTGATCCCAGACCACCGCTCGAAGTGAGGGGATAGATGGAACGCAAGAGCAGGTTCTCCCAGTGGCTGCGCCGGCCGAAGAGCGGATCGGACGGCGGCGATACGGACACGGGATCGGTTGCCGCGCGCGGCCGCGAGGACCTGCTGCTGGCCGCGGCCGATGCGGGCTTCCCGATCGCCCCGGCGGCGCACCCCTCCGGCTACGGCTGTTCCTGTGAGCGCATCGGCTGTCCCACCCCCGGACGCCACCCCATCTCCTTCGGCTGGCAGACCGTCGCCACCACCGACCGCGACAAGGTCGCCGCCTGGGTCCGCACCCTCGCGCAGGCCAACTTCATCACCGCCACCGGCATCGCCCACGATGTCCTCGACGTACCCGTCGAGGCCGGCCGCAGCGCCCTCGGACGACTGGAGGCGGCCGGCATCGAGGTCGGCCCGATCACCCTCAGCGGCGCCGGCTTCGGCGACGGCCGGATGCTGTTCTTCACCGCCACCCGCGGCACCCCGGACGACGAGGACGAGTGGTGGCCCTGTGAACTGGACTGCCACCCCGAGACCATGGACGAGCATCCCGGCCTGCGCTGGCACTGCCGCGGCAGCTACGTCCTCCTGCCGCCCTCCACCCTCCCCGGCGAACAGCCCGCGGTGACCTGGCTGCGCGGCCCCGAACTCCCGCTGCCCGACCCGCTGACGCTGCTGGAGTCGCTCACCGACGCCTGCGCGGAGTTCAACGAGCGCGCCGACCGCGAGCACTACCACGAGAGCGCGGCCTGGCCGATCGGCCGCTGACCGCCGCGCCCCGCGCACCGTTCTTCACGTCCCCCGCCGTACGGACAAGGGGCCGCCGGAAACCTCCCGGCGGCCCCTTGTCCGTATCGCGTGGTCCGTCTCGCGCGGTACCGGACTGCTTGCCCGTCTCCCGGCCGGCCTACAGCGGCTTGACCGACGTCTTGGCCTCGCGCCGGTTCAGCACCGTGACCTTGCCCCCGGAGCCCTTCGCCGGCACCGTCACCGCCTGCGCGGAGACGGTGGTGAAGGCCATCCGGTTGGTCTTCTTCGCCGGCCCGTCCATCAGGCCCTGCAACTGGGCCGGGACCGTGATCACCGAACCCGCGGAGACCGTCTTCTGCTGGTGGTAGAAGGTCGAGAAGAACACCAGCGCGCCACCGTCCGTGGTCCGCAGCGCCACCGGCGGGTAGTCGGCCGCGGTGTCCTCCCACAGGATGCGGGCGCCCGGCTGGTTGGTGTCCCGCGCGCGCCGGGCCCGCCAGCCGTCGGTGTTCGGCCCGGACGCGAAGGTGCTGCCCTTGCCGGTGTTGAGGTAGTCGGCGTACGTACGGCTCAGCTTGCCCGGATCGACCGCCAGCCCGGACTTGCCGCCGGCCGGCACCGCCTCGGCGAAGCCGTCCTGGTCCGTCTTCAGCTCCGGCGCCTTGTTGCCGGCGAACTCCGCCAGGTAGACCGCCCGCCACTTCTCCTTGATGCCGTTGCGGCTGAACACCAGGAACCAGCGGCTGTACGAACCGTCGGCCGCCTTGCGGTTGCTGGCCGCGTCGGCGATGAAGTACTTCGGCCAGCCCGCCTGCTTGGGGATCGTGAAGTGCGCGTCCTGGAACGCCAGGGCGGGGTAGGCCGGGTCGCCCTGCGGCTTCAGCGCGTGCGCCGCCTTTATCCCCGCCTGGTCGAGGGCGAGCAGTGCGCCGCCCTCGAACGAGGGGTTGAGCTCCGGATCGAGCTGCCGCTTGGCCTTGTTGAAGCCGGCGGCGAAGCGCTGCAGCGCCTTGGCGCCGTCAGCCTTCGTCACCGCCGGCAGCATCTCCCGCTCGCCGTGCACCGTCATGCACCCGCTCAGTATCACCAGCGCCGTCGCTGCCGACGTCACTGTTGCGGGCACCCGGAACGGCGACCTGCGTGTCATGGGGCTCGGGCTCCTTCGGGGCGACCGGGGCGGACTGGGTGGCCGCCGGGGTGGCACGATTCGGCGCCACCCTACCGGGGCGAGGAAGAAGCCGAGCGTGGGGATCAGATACAGAGCCCACACCGTGACCTGGAGGACGGTCGGGTCCGGCTGGAAGTTGAAGATGCCCTTCAGCAGGGTGCCGTACCAGCTGTCGGCCGGGATCTGCGCGCTGATGTCGAACGCCTGCGAGCTCAGCCCGGGCAGCACGGCCGCCTCCTGCAGGTCGTGGAAGCCGTACGCCAGCACGCCCGCCGCGACCACGACCAGCATCCCGCCGGTCCAGGTGAAGAACTTCGCGAGGTTGATCCGCACCGCACCGCGGTAGAACAGCCAGCCCAGCACCACGGCGGTCGCCAGCCCCAGCAGCGCCCCGACCAACGGCCGTACGCCGTCGTTGGCGGACTGCGCGGCGGTCCAGATGAACAGCGCGGTCTCCAGGCCCTCCCGGCCCACCGACAGGAACGCGGTGACCACCAGGGCCACGGTGCCCATCTGCAGCGCCGCGTCCAGCTTGCCGTGCAGCTCCTTCTTCAGGTGCCGCGCGGTACGCCGCATCCAGAAGACCATCCACGTCACCAGGCCCACGGCGATGATCGACAGCGAACCGCCGAGCGCCTCCTGCGCCTTGAACGTCAGGGTCTCCGAGCCGAACTGCAGCGCCGCCCCGAACGCGAACGACAGCACCACGGCGAGCGCGATGCCGAGCCAGACCGGGCGCAGCGCCTCCCGCCGGCCGGTCTTGACCAGATAGGCGATGAGGATGCAGACGACGAGGCTGGCCTCCAGCCCCTCGCGCAGTCCGATCAGGTAGTTGCCGAACACGCCGGTCCCTTCCCTTCTTTCATACGGCCGCCCGTTCCGGACGGCGATCTCGCCGGTCGCGGCGGTGTCAGGCGAACAGCTCCCGGCCCCACCAGTCGTCCGCCTTCCGGACGCCCGGCGGCACCGCGAAGACCGCGGAACCCACGTGCTGGATGTACTCGTTGAGCGCGTCGTTCTGCGACAGCTTCTGCTGCAGTGGCACGAAGCCGTGCCGCACGTCGCGCTGGTAGGCGAGGAAGAACAGTCCGGCGTCCAGCCGGCCCAGTCCGTCCGTCCCGTCGGTGAAGGAGTAGCCGCGGCGCAGGATGCGGACCCCGCCGTTGGAGTCGGGGTGCGCGAGCCGGACGTGCGCGGTCGGCAGCATCGACTTCAGGTGCGGCTCGTCGCGCTCGTTCTTCCGGCCGACCGGGGCACCCTCGCCCTTGTTGCGGCCGAAGATGTCCTCCTGCTCCTTGAGCGAGGTGCGGTCCCAGGTCTCGATGTGCATCCGTATGCGGCGCGCGACGAGGTACGAACCGCCCGCCATCCAGCCGGCCTTGCCCTTCTCGTCGCCGTCGCCGACCCACACGTGCTTGTCCAGCGCGGCGGTGTCGGTGCCCGCGATGTTCCGGGTGCCGTCCTTGAAGCCCATCATGTTGCGCGGCGTCTGGGCGTCCGGCGTCGTCGAGGACGTCTTGCCGAAGCCGAGCTGGGACCAGCGGATGGCTATCTTGCCGAAGCCGATCCGGGCGAGGTTGCGGATGGCGTGCACCGCCACCTGCGGGTCGTCCGCGCACGCCTGGACGCACAGGTCGCCGCCGCTGCGGGACTTGTCGAGGTTGTCGCCGGGGAACTGCGGCAGGTCGATCAGCGCCGCGGGCCGCCGGTCCTTGATACCGAACCGGTCCTTGCCGTCCTTCTCGAACAGCGACGGGCCGATACCGAAGGTCAGGGTGAGCCGGGACGGCGGCAGACCGAGCGCCTCACCGGTGTCGTCCGGCGGCGCCTCCGCCAGCCCGCCGACCGCGCCGTCACCGACCGCGTCACCGGCGGTCATCCGCGCGGCGGCCTTGGTCCACTCCTTGAGCAGGGCGATCAGCTCGTCGCGGTCGTCGGTGGTGACGTCGAACGCGGCGAAGTGCAGCCGGTCCTGGACGGCGGTGGCGATACCCGCCTGGTGCGCGCCGTGGAAGGCCACCGCGGCGCCCGCGGTGGCGTCCGCGCCGGCCGGCTGGACGTCGTTGCCGACCCGCAGCGCCGCGGCCGTACCGCCGGCCGCCACCGCGCCCAGCGCCAGCCCCGCACCGCCCCAGCCGAGCAGCGAACGCCGGGACGGCGCCCGCCCGTCGGTGCCCTGCGAGGCCTCGGGGGCCTTCGTCACGTCGTCCGTCTTGTCTGCCATACCGTCCTCGTCCTGCGTCATCCTGATCCCCTGCCCGGCGGCGGACTACTTGGCGGTGGCCACGGCTGCGGCCAGCTTCGACAGCGGCTCGGCCAGCGCGTTGACGCCGTCCGAGAGCTTCTTGCGGTCGCCCTTGCCGACCGTGTCGTACGAGACGAACCCGTCGGCGGACTTGTCGTCGCGGTGGTCGTCGAGCAGCGCGTGGATCGCCGCGAACTGCTTGTCCAGCTCCTTGGCCAGCGCCGGCTCGTTCTTGGCGACGACCGGCTTGAGCAGCTCGTACGCCTTCTCGGCGCCCTCGACATTGCCCTGGAAGTCGACCAGGTCGGTGTGGCTGTAGCGCTCTTCCTCACCGGTGACCTTGCCGGTGGCGACCTCGTCGAGCAGCTCCTTGGCGCCGTTGGCCATGCTGGTCGGGGTGATCTCGGCCTTGCCGACCCGCTTCTGCCAGTCCTTGAGGTCGGTGATCAGCTGGTCGGCCAGCTTCTTGTCGTCCCCGGAGATCTTCTTCTCCTCCCACAGGGACTTCTCCAGCTTGTGCCAGCCGGTCCACTTCTGTCCGCCGGTGAGGCCGTCGGCCCGCACGTCGACCTTGGGGTCGATGTCGCCGAACGACTCGGCGACCGGCTCGGTGCGCTCCCAGCCGATCCGGGACGGCGCATAGGCCTTCTTCGCGGCCTCCAGGTCGCCGGACTTGACGGCGTCGGCGAACTTCTGGGCCTTCGGCAGGGTCTCGTCGGCCTGCTCCTGGACGTAACGGCGGTACGCGGCGACCGCGGCGTCCAGCTTGGGGTCGCGCTTGGCGGCCGCGCTCTTGCCGCTGACCGTCACCTTCTGCCGGATGCCCTTGCCCTTCATGCCCGGCTTGCAGGCTATTTCGTACGAACCGGCCTTGATCTCCGCGGTGATCTCGGCGTTGGTGCCGGGGCCGATGTTCTCCCGCTCGGTCACGATCCGGTCGCCCGGGGCGTAGACGTACACCTCGGTGACCTTGGAGCCCTTGTTCTCCACCGAGAACTGCACGTGCCCGGCCGGGAACTCCTTGGCGGACAGCTCGCAGCTGGAGTCGGTCGCGGTCACCTTGACCGCGCCCTTCCCGCCTCCCTTGCCGTCGTTCTTCGCGGCGCAGCCGGCGACGGCGGTGACGGCCGTGGCCGCGGCGAGGGCGGCGAGGGCGGAGGAGCGAAGGGCTCGCATACAGGGCTCCAAGCGGGCTAGGACGAAGAAACGGTGCAGGAGAACGGTAAACAATGGCCGGAGCCACCACTAAGGCGGCCCTAACTTATCTGAGGCTTACCTATTTCTGCCCACCCTGTCCAGTGATCCCGCTCTCATGCGCAACGGCCCCATCACGGATTGGCCCGCCGCACATCACGGAACGGTCATGCGCCGGTCAAGGTAAGGGCCCACCCTCGATCCCACCCGTGACCGGCACTTTTCGCCCTTCGCCACCCGCGAGGCGCAAGGTCATCACGGTGGAGTTAGGTTAGCCTTACCTAAGTTTCTATTGGGGGGTGCTCCATGACGTCGTTCCCGCCGACCGCGACCCGCGCCCGCGTGCTCTGCGCCGGCCTGCGCCGGGCCCTGGTCCGCGCGGTCTCGCCCGGCCCCGCGGTTCAATGTCCCGATGACCGCGTACGACGTACTCCGGGTGTTCTGCGGGCCGGACGGCGCCGGGGGCAATGACCTGGCGGTGGTGCGGGACGGGGCGGCGCTCCCCGGCGCCGTCGAACGCGCCACCCTCGCCGCCCGCCTCGGCTTCAGCGAAACCGTGTTCCTCGACGACCCCGACCGGGGCACCGTCGACATCCACACCCCGAGCGTCCGGCTCCCGTTCGCCGGGCATCCGCTCGTCGGCCTGGCCTGGCTCCTGCGCGAACAGGGCCGGCCACCGCGCACCCTCCGGCCGCCGGCCGGTGAGGTCGAGGTGCGCTTCGAGGGCGACCTCACCTGGGTCCGGGGCCGCCCGGAATGGGTGCCTCCGCGCCACACCGAACGCCTCGCCTCGGTCGCCGAGGTCGACGCCCTGCCCGCCCCGCCGCAGGGGGAGGGCTGGCTCTACGCCTGGGCCTGGCAGGACGAATCCGCCGGCGTGGTCCGCGCCCGCGGTTTCCCGCGCCGCGGCGACGGCATCGCCGAGGACGAGGCCACCGGCGCGGCCGCCATGCTCCTCACCCACCAACTGGCCCGCCCGTTGACGATCCGTCAGGGCGCGGCGTCCCAGCTCTTCACCCGCGTCCACCCGGAC
This sequence comes from Streptomyces endophytica, assembly GCF_026153355.1. Lineage (GTDB taxonomy): Bacteria > Actinomycetota > Actinomycetes > Streptomycetales > Streptomycetaceae > Streptomyces > Streptomyces endophytica. Next base: position 3,749,743 of record NZ_CP110636.1, read on the forward strand.
GGCACCATCGCCGTCGGCGGCCGGGTGCGGCGCGTGGCGGCGTAACCGCCCGCCGCCTCCGGCCCGTTCGCGCTCCTCGTCCTACGCGCTGAGCGGGAACTCCTCGCCCAGTGCGTGGAAGACCGCGCTGTTCAGACGGAAGGCGCGGCGGCATTCCTCGACCACGCGCTGCTTTTCGACCTCGTCCACCGGCAGGGCGTCCAGCAGGGCGCGGTAACTGCGCTTGAAGGCGGCGGGGTTGGCGATGTCCTCGAAGACGTAGAAGCGGACGCCGTCGCCCTTGCGCGTGAAGCCCCAGGTCTTCTCGGCGGTGCCGCGGATGATCTGGCCGCCGGAGAGGTCGCCGAGGTAGCGGGTGTAGTGGTGCGCCACATACCCGGCCGGCCAGTGGTGGGCGCATTCCGTGACGCGGGCGGCGTAGGCGGCGGTGGCCGGCAGCGGCTGCAGACCCGCGCGCCAGGACGGGCCGCCGAGGTGGGCGAGATCGCGTTCCAGCTCGGGGGTGCGGGCCAGTTCGGGGCGGAGGAACGGGCCCGCCACCGGGTCGCCGGCGAGCGCCCCGGTCGCGTCCTCCAGGGCGCGGTAGACGAACCACAGCTGCTCGGTGTAGCGCCGGTACGCCGTGACACCGAGCCTGCCGCCGAGGAGGTCGCTCATGAAGGAGGAGTTCTCGGCCTCGGTGTGCTGCGCGTGGGACGCGGTCCGGATCACCGTCGAGAACGGGGTGGACGGTGCGGCCGGGGCGGGCGCGACGGTCGAGGGGTGCGGGGCCTGGCTGGACGGTTCCACGACGGACCTCCGGGGCCGAGGGGCGCGAACGGGCGGGCAGATTTGCCGACTCACTGTCGGTAAATCAGTGTAGGGGTGTTTCCGACGCGCTGTCGGTAAAAATTCTGCCAGGCCCGTACCCCGGGCGCGAGGCGGCCACCAGGCCGGGGCCGCCCCGCCCGCGGTCAGGGAAGGGTGAGGATCTCCGCGCCGGTCTCCGTGACCACCAGGGTGTGCTCGAACTGCGCGGTCCGCTTGCGGTCCTTGGTGACCACGGTCCAGCCGTCCGCCCACATGTCGTACTCGTGCGTGCCCAGCGTCAGCATCGGCTCGATGGTGAACGTCATGCCGGGCTTGATGTCGGTGGTGTGGTGCGGGCTGTCGTAGTGCGGAACGATCAGACCGGAGTGGAACGACGAGTTGATGCCGTGACCGGTGAAGTCACGGACCACGCCGTAGCCGAAGCGCTTGGCGTAGGACTCGATGACCCGGCCGATGATGTTGATCTGCCGGCCCGGCTTGACCGCCTTGATCGCGCGGTTGAGCGCCTCCTGTGTGCGCTCGACCAGCAGCCGCGACTCCTCGTCCACCTCACCGCACAGGTACGTGGCGTTGTTGTCGCCGTGCACGCCGTGGATGTACGCGGTCACGTCCAGGTTCACGATGTCGCCGTCCTTGAGGACGGTGGAGTCCGGGATGCCGTGGCAGATGACCTCGTTGAGCGAGGAGCACAGCGACTTGGGGAAGCCGCGGTAGCCGAGCGTGGACGGGTAGGCGCCGTGGTCGCACATGAACTCATGCGCCACCCGGTCCAGTTCGTCGGTCGTCACGCCGGGCTGGATGTGCTTGGCGGCCTCCGCCATCGCCTGGGCGGCGATCCGGCCGGCGATCCGCATCTTCTCGATCGTTTCGGCGTCCTGCACCTCGGGCCCCGTGTAGGGCGTGGGCGCGTCCTTCCCGACGTACTCGGGGCGCGCGATCGAGGCGGGGACGGGGCGGGTGGGGGAGATCTTCCCCGGGACAAGAAGCGACTGGCCAGACATGCCAGCGAGTGTATCCGCGGCCCGTCGGGCAGGATGGTGGCACGGAGCACCCCACAGGAGGCGGCGATGGCGCTCTTCAAGAGGCGGACGGTCGGACAGCCGGGCGAGTGGTTCTACTGCCTCAAGCACGGCACGGTCGAGGAGGGCCCCCAGTGCCGCGCCGCCGACCGCTTCGGCCCGTACAGCACCCGCGAGGAGGCCGCCCACGCCATGGAGACCGCCCGCGAGCGGAACGTGGAGTGGGAGAACGACCCCAAGTGGCACGACACGGGGAAGGGCGGGGACGGGGACCGCGAGGAGGACTAGCCGCTCCTCCGGGCGGCCTCCGGGCGGTGGCCTCCGGGTGGTGGCCTCTAGGCGGTGAGGGCGCTGTCGGTCTCGGGGGCGGCCGGGGCGGCGGCCCGGCGCTCCCGCATCCGGCGGGCGTGCTCGTCGGTCCGCGCGTCGTACGCCATCAGCTTCGGCAGGCCCAGCACGAGCAGCCCGACCCCGGCGAAGCACAGCAGACCGCCCAGGGACACCGAGGCCCGGACGCCGGTCAGGGCCGCCATCCCGCCGACCCGGACCTGCCCCAGCTGGGGGCCCGCCGAGTACGACAGCAGCTCGATGCCGGCCAGCCGGCCGCGCAGCTCGTCGGGGATGGTCTGGTTCCACAGCGCCGAGCGGAAGATGCCGCTGATCATGTCGCAGGAGCCGGCCAGCGTGAGGCAGAGCAGCACCAGCCAGATGGTGCGCGCCTGCCCGGCCGCCGCGACGGCCAGCGCCCAGCCGGCCGCCGCCAGCGCGATCGCCCGCCCCTGCCGGTGGATCCGGGAGGTCCAGCCGCTGGTCAGGCTCACCAGGCAGGAGCCGGCCGGCAGCGCCGCGTACATCAGGCCCAGCGCCCAGGGGGCGTGCAGCTCGTCGGCGAGGAACGGGAAGATCGCCAGCGGGAAGGCGAAGAGCATCGCGGTGAGGTCGATCGCGTAGGTGCCCAGCAGTTCCTTGCGGGACCAGGCGTAGCGCGCGCCCTCCGCGATCGCGCGCAGGGACGGCTTCTCGGCGTCGTGCGCCGCGGGCGACGGGGCCAGCCGTACGGAGAGCAGCAGCGAGCCGACGTAGGTGGCCGCGTCCACGCCGTACGCCCAGGACGGGCCGGCCCAGGCGAGCAGCCCGCCGGCCAGCGCCGGGCCGGCGATCGCGCCGACCTGCCAGCGCAGCGCGTTCAGCGCGGCGGCCGCGGCGAGCTGGTCGTGCCCGACGATCCGCGGCACGATCGCGTCCAGCGCGGGACGCTGCAGACCGGTGAGCGCGCTGGACACCGCCGCGCTCACATACAGCGGCCAGACCGCCGGATCCGGCAGCAGGCTGTTGACCAGCAGTCCTACCGCGATCAGGCCCAGCGCCGCCTCGGTCCACACGATCAGCCGACGGCGGTCCACGGCGTCGGCGAGCGCACCGCCGTAGAGCCCGAAGACGATCAGCGGGACCAGCTCCACCGCGCCCAGCGCCCCGACCGCGACGGTGGAACCGGTCAGTTGCTTGAGCTGGAGCGGCAGTGCCACGAAGGTCAGGAAGCTGCCGAAGACCGTGATCGCGCCGGCGCACCACATCAGCCGGAAGTCGCGTGAGGACCGCCAGGGGGCCAGGTCCGGCAGGAGGGAGGCGAGCCGCCGCCGGGCTGCCGGCGCGGGTGGGAGCGGGGGATCCTCGGTGGTCACGAGGGTCCATCGTGCGGCGCGGGGAGCGGGCCCGCAAAGGGTTTTCGGTGGCGGGGGCGGGCCGCGCGAGGGCGGAGGAACGTCCCCCCGCCCGAGCGGCGGCTACCAGCGTGGTGGCGGGGGCGCGGTCAGCTCGTCGGCGAGGCGGGCCAGGCGGTCGCGGAAGCGGCGGCGGCCGCGCGGCGCGGGCAGGCAGTTCTCGCCGGCGGCCGCGCTCACCAGGTGCTGGACCGTATCGAGGTCGAGGCCCTGGGAGGCGACATCCTCGGGATCGGGGCCGGGGGCGGTGCCGGGGTGGGGCCGGTACCGGGGGCGCCGTCGGGCGAGGGCGCCGACGCGGTCAGGGCGTCGTGCGCGAGCGCGTGCAGATCGCGGTCACCGCCGTCCAGGGCGAGCACCGTGGCGCCGTTGCGGCGGGCGTCGTGCACCCGCTCCAGCAGCTCGGCGCCCGGCTGCCCCGGCGCGACGACCAGCAGCGTCTCGCCCCGCCCGGCCGCGACCAGCCGGCCCGGCCCGACGGCCAGATGGGCCGGGGCGCCGGCCGGGACGCGCTGCCGCACCAGGGTCGGTGACAGCTCCGGCAGCCCCGACCAGGCGGCCTCGTCGTCGAGATGGGCGGCCAGGTGCCAGGGCTCGTAGTCGGCGCCGCCGACCAGCAGCAGTCCGCCGCCGTGCGGGGCGACGGCGGTGCGCAGCGACCCGGCGAACCGCCGGGTGGCCTGGATCCACTCGGTCCCGGCGAGCACCTCACGCAGCAGGGCGACCCGTACGGCATCCATGGCCCGGATCCTGCCGCAGCGCCCCGGCACCTGGTTGCCGTTTCAACCGGCGTCACCCGTACGGGCCACCGGCTCCAGACCGGCGGCCGTCAGCCGACGTCCTACCTCCCGGACCGACTCCTCGCTCAGCGGCAACTGGGGGAAGGCGGTGGCTCCGTGCTCGATGACGCCGAGGAGCCGCAGCGCCGCCTTGAAGGCGCCGAGCGCCGAGGAACTGCGCCCCATCTCCGCCTCCGGACCGGCGTCGACCATCCCGAACAGTGCGACCAGCCGCTCCTGTTCGGCCGCCGCACGCGCCCAGTCGCCGGCCCGCGCCGCCTCGTAGAGGCGTACGTAGCCGGCCGGATCGACGTTGCCCAGCCCCGGGACCACACCGTCCGCGCCCGCCAACAGGGCGCCGTCCACGGTCAGTTCGGAGCCGGTGAGGATGGTGAAGCCGGGGGCCGGTCCGGTGCGCCGGCCGGTGCGGCCGCCGAGTGCGACGAGCAGCCGGCGCAGTGCGCCCTCGTCGCCGCTGCTGTCCTTCAGCCCGGCCAGCGTGCCGTCCTCGGCCAGCTCGCGCACCACGGTGGGGGTGAGCCTGCTGGGCACGGCCATCGGGATGTCGTAGGCGAACAGCGGGCGGTCCACGGCCGCGCGCAGATGGCGGAAGTGGGCGGCGATCTCCCGGGGGTGGGTGCGGGTGTAGAAGGGCGCGGTGGCGACCAGGGCGTCGGCGCCGAGCGCGGCGGCGGCGCGGGCGTGGTCCAGGACGCGCGGGGTGGTGGTGTCGATGACGCCGGCGAGGACCGGCACCCGGCCGTCCGCGGCCTTGATGACGGTCTCCAGGGCGGTGGCCCGCCGGTCGTCGGTGAGGTAGGCGACCTCGCCGGTGGAGCCGAGGGCGAAGAGTCCGTGCACCCCGCCGGCGACGAGGTGGTGCACCAGGCGCGTCAGGGAGGCGGTGTCGACCTCGCCCCGCGGGTCGAGGGGGGTGCAGACCGGGGGGATGACTCCGTGGAGAGGGCCGTGGAGGGGGGTGGGCAGGGCCATGGCGGGCTCCGGGTGGTCGTGAAACACATAGGACATGGGATGTCCTATGTCAGAGCACAATAGACCTGTTCACAGGCGGTCGGAAGGATCCGCGGCCCCGGCGGGCGCGGGTCGGAGGGGGATCCCCCTGCTCCTCAAGAGGGTGGGGGAGGGTCGGCGGCGCGGCGGCGGTGTGTGCGGGAGAGGGAGAACCCATGGCGCGAGGGACGATGTCCGAGGAAGTGCAGGCGCAGATCAAGCAGTTGATCCTGCGGCGCAGACTGGTCCCGGGCGATCCGCTGCCCACCGAGGCCGAACTGGTCGACCTGCTCGACGTCAGCCGCAACTCGGTGCGCGAGGCACTCAAGGCGCTGCAGGCCATGCGCATCGTCGAGATCCGGCACGGCTTCGGCACCTACGTCGGCCCGCTCACCCTGGAGCCGTTCGTCGAGGGCGTCGCCTTCCGCGCCGCGGTCCGCCACCACCAGGGCGAGCCGAGCCTGTACGAGCTGATGGAGGTCCGCGAGGCGGTGGAGGCCGGCCTGATCGCCACCGTCGCGCGCCGGCTGCCCGCCGAGGACCTCACCGTCCTCAAGGGCCTGGTGCAGCGGATGGCGGAGGAGGCGCGCGGCGGCATGGTGCAGAGTGCCACCGACCGGGCCTTCCACCTCGCCCTGTACCGCTCGATGGGCAACCACCTGCTGAGCGAGGTGCTGGACGCCTTCTGGGCGGCGTTGCGCCGGGTGCGCGAGGACCTCTCCGACGACCGCCCTGACCCGGAGCTGACCTACCGTCAGCACAAGGAGATCGTCGAGGCGCTGGAGGCCGGCGACGGCGACCGTGCCGTGGAGGCCATGCACCGGCACTTCGACGGCATCCGGCGCCGGCTGGCCGAGTAGCGAAGGGCGCGGACCGGCCCGGCCCCGGTGGTGCGGGCGGGCGGCGCCGGACCCCGTCCCGCGTCCGCCCGTTCACCGTGATGTCACGCTCCGTCAGCCGTCCCGTTGCCGACACGGAAAAGCGTCATGTGTGCTGCCTTGACGGTCAGTTGGGCGCTCCCTATGGTCCCCAGGACAGAGGACATCCTACGTCCTTGCCCCCTGGGGGTGACCCATGGCGTACGAGAGCTCGGTGCCGTACCGGGCCGGGACCGAGGGGTACACGAGCTTCCGGATCCCTGCCGTGGTCCGCGCGCGCTCCGGGGCCGTGCTGGCCTTCGCCGAGGGCCGGGTCTCCTCGGCCGCCGACTCCGGTGACATCGACACCGTCCTCAAGCGGTCCACCGACGCCGGCCGCACCTGGGGCCCGCTCCAGGTGGTCGCCCGCAACGGTACCGGCACCGCCGGCAACCCCGCCCCCGTCGTCCTGGCCGGCGGCCGGGTGCTGTTATGGACGGTCCACAACGCCGCCGACGCCACCGAGGACCGGATCCGGCGGGGGGCGGTCCCGCCCGCCGACGGCCGCCGCGTATGGCTCCAGCACAGCGACGACGACGGCGCGACCTGGAGCCCGCCGAGCGAACTCACCGACCAGGTCAAGCGGCCGGACTGGCGCTGGTACGCCACCGGCCCCGGCCACGCCCTGCGGCTGCGCCACGGCCCGTACGCCGGCCGGCTGCTCGTCCCCGCCAACCACTCCACCCCGCCCGGCGACCCCGCGGACACCGGCACCGAGCCCCGCTACAACGGCAGCCACACCCTGCTCAGCGATGACGGCGGCGCGACCTGGCGGATCGGCGCCGTCGACGGCGACACCCACCCCACCGTCGCCCCCAACGAGACCACCGCCGCCGAACTCCCCGACGGGACCGTCTACCTGAACACCCGCAGCCAGGCGGCCGCCGCCTGGCACCGCGCCGACACCGTCTCGACCGACGGCGGCGAGAGCCTTCGCACCCCGTTCCGCCCGCAGGCCGGGCTCGCCGGCCCGGTCTGCCAGGGCAGCGTGCTCCACCTCGACGACCACCGCACCCTGCTCTTCTCCGGACCCGCCCACCCCGACGCCCGCGCCCTGATGACCCTGCGCACCAGCCGCGACGCCGGCCTGACCTGGCGGACCGTGCACACCACCGGCGGACTCCCGGCCGGCTACTCCGATCTCGTCCGCCTCGACCGCGACACCGTCGGACTGCTCTACGAGACCGGCGACTTCAGCGCGTACTCGACGATCACCTTCCGCCGCATCCCCGTGGAGGAGCCGGCATGACCCGCAACCCCGTGCCCCACCTGCCCCGTATGCCCCGCAGAACGGTCCTCGGCGGGGCGGCCGCGCTCGCCGCCGGCCTCGCGCTCGCCGGCTGCAGCGACGGCGGGGACGGCGACGCCGACGCGCCCCGGGAGCGCAAGAAGGGCCAGAAGATCACGCTGACCTTCTGGTCCTGGGTGCCGGGCATCGACAAACCCGTCGACCTGTGGAACCGCAAGAACCCCGACGTCCAGGTCAAGGTCGAGAAGGTGTCGGCCGTCAACGGCGAGCAGTACGCCAAGATGCACGCCGCCATCAAGGCCGGCAACCCGCCCGACCTCGGCCAGATCGAGTTCCCGGTGGTCCCCAGCTTCCTGCTCGACAACGGGCTGCTCGACCTCGCCCCGCTCGGCGCCGCCCGCCACAAGGACAAGTTCTTCGGCTGGCAGTGGCAGCAGTCCGTCTTCGGCAAGGGCATCTACGCCATCCCGCAGGCCTCCGGCCCGATGGGGCTCTTCGTCCGCCAGGACCTCTTCGACAAGTGGGGCCTGAAGGCTCCCGGGACGTGGGACGAGTACGAGGCCGCCGCCAAGGTGATCCGCAAGAAGGGCGCCTGGATCGAGACCTTCGCCCCCACCAACGGCAACCGCTTCTCGGGCCTCGCCTGGCAGGCCGGTGCCAAGTGGTACGCGAGCCACGGCGACACCTGGATCGTGCACATCGACGACGAACCCACCCGCCGGGTCGCCGACTACTGGGAGTCCCTGGTCAAGCAGAAGCTCGTCAAGACCATCCCGGACCGCCAGAACGCCTGGTACAAGGACCTCCAGACCGGCGACATCACCGCCTGGGTGGGCGCCAGTTGGGGCGACGCCCTGCTGGTCGGCAACGCGCCGGGCACCAAGGGGAAATGGCGGGCCGCGCCGCTGCCCCAGTGGAAGGCCGGCGGCCAGGTCTTCGCCAACTGGGGCGGCTCCACCACCGCCGTCTTCGCCAAGGCGAGCTACCCCAAGGACGCGCTGGACTTCGCGGTCTGGCTCAACACCGACCCCGCGTCGATCGCCCTGCTGATCGACGGCGGCTACGGCTTCCCCAGCGCCAAGAAGGGCTACGCCACCGACGCCCTCGACGTCGACAAGCCCTTCTTCGGCGGCCAGTCGTACAGCAAGGTCTTCGCCGACGCCAGTGCGCACGTCGACACCAGCTGGCGGTGGGGACCCGGCGTGGACACCCTCTACCAGCGGCTCGGCGACGCCTTCACCGACGCCATCGCCGACGGCAGCTCGTTCCGCTCCGCCCTTGCCAAGGTGCAGCGCCAGACGCTGTCCGACCTCCAGGGCAAGGGCCTGAAGGTGGAGAGCGGCGGGTGAGCCGGGACACCCTCAGCCGCACCGCGCCGGACACCGCCCGGCGGCCGGACGCGCCCGGCCGCCGCCGGCGCCGGGTCTCCCGCACCGAGGCCCGCAACGCCCGCGCCGCCGCCGGTTTCGTCCTGCCCTTCCTCGCCCTCTTCGGCCTCTGCTTCGTCGCCCCCATCGTGTACGCCGTCCAGCAGAGCCTGCACCGCACCGAACGCACCGGCCCGCTCGGTCTCGGCGGCCGCGAACACGAGGCGTTCGCCGGCCTCGCCAACTACGCGCACGCCCTCGCCGACGACCGGTTCCTGGCCGGCTTCGGCCGGGTGCTGCTCTTCGGCGCCGTACAGATCCCGCTGATGATCGCGCTCGCCACCGCCCTCGCACTGCTCCTGGAGAGCGCGAGCGCCCGCGGTATCGCCTTCTTCCGCAGCGCCTTCTTCCTGCCCTACGGCGTGCCCGGCGTGATCGCCTCGATCCTCTGGGGCTTCCTCTACGTCCCCGGCATCAGCCCGCTGGTGAAGATCGCCGACGCGGTCGGCTGGGACGTCGACTTCCTCTCCCGCGGCACCGTCCTGTGGTCCATCGCCAACATCGTGACCTGGCAGTTCACCGGCTACAACATGCTGGTGCTGATCGCCCAGCTGAAGTCCGTACCCGGCGAGCTGTACGAGGCGGCCCGGATCGACGGCGCCTCCGCCTGGCAGGTCGCCCGGCACGTCAAGCTCCCGCTCATCCGCCCCGCGCTCGTCCTCACCACCGTCTTCAGCATCATCGGCACCCTCCAGCTGTTCGCCGAGCCGATGGTGCTGCGCCCGCTCGCCTCGTCCATCGACTCCGGCTTCACCCCCAACCTGCACGCCTACAGCGAGGCGTTCGTCGGCAACAACCCGCACGTGGCGGCGGCCGAGGCGGTGCTGCTCGCGCTGGTGGCGTGCGTGCTGTCGTTCGGCTTCCTGCGGCTGGTCGGCGGGCGCGCGAAGGAGCGACGCCGATGACCCGGCCCACCGCCCGAGCCCGCACGACCCTGCCGCCGGTCCGCCACCGGATCATCACCGCCTCGCTGCTGACCGTCGCCGCGCTGTACTTCCTGGTGCCCGTCTACTGGCTGGTCGTCTCCATCACCAAGAACAGCGCCGAACTCTTCGGCACCTTCGGCTTCTGGTTCGCCGGCCACCCCGACCCCCTCGGCCACCTCGCCGACGTCCTCACCTACGACCACGGCATCTACGTCCGCTGGTTCGCCAACTCCCTGCTCTACGCCGGGATCGGCGCGGTCTGCGCCACCCTGCTGTCCGCCGCGGCCGGCTACGCGCTGGCCAAATTCCCGTTCCCCGGCCGGGAGGCGGCCTTCAACCTCGTCCTCGCCGGCGTCCTCATCCCCGGCACCGCGCTCGCCCTCCCGCTCTACTTCCTCTTCAGCGCGATGGGCCTGGCCGACACCTACTGGGCGGTGCTGATCCCGAGCGTGGTCAGCCCGTTCGGCGTCTACCTCTGCCGGATCTACGCGGCCGCCGCGGTCCCCGACTCGCTGCTGGAGGCGGCCCGGATCGACGGCGCGGGCGAGGCGCGGATCTTCGCCGGGCTGGGGCTGCGGCTGATGACCCCCGCGCTGGTCACCGTCTTCCTGTTCCAGTTCGTGCACATCTGGAACAACTACTTCCTGCCGCTGGTCATGCTCTCCGACTCCGACCTCTACCCGATCCAACTGGGCCTGACCAGCTGGACCGGCTACGCGGACCGGCAGCCGGTGCTCTACCAGTACACGGTGGGTGGCGCGTTCCTCTCCGTGGTGCCGCTGATGGTGCTGATGACCGTCCTGCAGCGGTACTGGCGCGCGGGGTTGACGGAGGGCAGCGTCAAGGCGTGACGGCGCGATGCCGCGGTGGGGCGTCGTGGGGTGGCGGTGCCTTGCCACGGGCGGCCGTCGTGGGGGTGACGATGCCGTGCCGCGGGCGGCCGTAGTGGCGTGACCGGACGTGACAGGATCGGTGTCATGACTACTCCTGACGATGCGCAGTCCCCGAACGCCGCGACCCGCGCGAAGGCTGCCCTGCAGCGCGACCCCTGGGACCTGCCGGACGTCTCCGGCCTCGTGGTCGGCGTCCTCGGCGGCACCGGCGACCAGGGCCGGGGCCTGGCCTACCGGCTCGGCCGGGCCGGCCAGAAGGTGATCATCGGGTCCCGGGCCGAGGAGCGCGCCCGGACCGCCGCCGAGGAACTCGGCCTCGGCATCGAGGGCGCGGAGAACGCGGAGTGCGCGCGGCGCAGCGACATCGTGATCGTCGCCGTGCCGTGGGAGGGCCACGCCAAGACGCTCCAGGCCCTGCGCGAGCCGCTGGCCGGCAAGCTCGTGATCGACTGCGTCAACCCGCTGGGCTTCGACAAGAAGGGCGCCTACGCGCTGAAGCCGGAGGAAGGCAGCGCGGCCGAGCAGGCCGCCGCGCTGCTGCCGGAGTCCCGGGTCACCGCGGCCTTCCACCACCTCTCCGCGGTGCTGCTCCAGGACCCCGAGGTCGAGCAGATCGACACCGACGTGATGGTGCTGGGGGAGTCCCGCGCCGACACGGACCTGGTCCAGGCGCTGGCCGCGCGCATCCCCGGGATGCGCGGCGTCTTCGCGGGGCGGCTGCGCAATGCGCACCAGGTGGAGTCGCTGGTGGCGAACCTGATCTCGGTGAACCGGCGGTACAAGGCGCATGCGGGGGTCCGCCTCACGGACGTCTAGCCCCACGGCGCAAGCGGGTGCGTCGTGGCCGAGAGCGAGGGGCAGCCGAGGGCGGTGGCGGGGATGGGGGACACTGGGAGGGACCGCCTACTCCCGACAGGAGCTCATCCCATGCCCCGCCTCGCTCTCATGGCCCTCGCCGTGTGTGTTCTTGCCGTTGCCGCTGCCGTCGTGTCCTTCGTGGAGGGCAGCTTCGTGGGGATCGTGTGGGTGTTGCTGGCCGGTATCTCCAGCAACATGGCGTGGTTCTACGTGCGCAAGGCGAAGATCGAGCGGGAGCAGCGGGCCGCGACCTCCGGCTGAGTCACTGCCAGAAGCGGAAGAGCTCCTGGCCGAAGTAGGTGTCGAGGCGGGAGACGCCCAGCCCGCGCAGGATCGTGTCCACCAGGCCGAAGAAGGCCTGGTTGATTTCGGGGAGCCACAGCAGGGCGAAGACCGCCAGCAGGCCGATGACCGCGTAGGGCTCTATCTTGCGGCGCAGTGCCGGGGACAACCAGGGCTCGATCACGCCGTAGCCGTCCAGGCCCGGGACCGGCAGGAAGTTCAGGATCGTCGCGGTCACCTGGAGCAGCGCGAGGAAGGCCAGGGCGAAGCGGAAGGCCGTCGGGACGCCCGTGAGGCCGAGCAGCCAGAACGGGGCGGTGCAGATCACCGCGAACACGGCGTTGGTCAGGGGGCCGGCCGCCGAGACCAGACTGTCCTGCCAGCGGCTGCGGATGCGGGCGCGCTCGATGTAGACCGCGCCGCCCGGCAGGCCGATGCCGTTCACGATCAGGAAGATCAGCGGCAGGATGATGCTGAGCAGGGCGTGGGTGTATTTGAGCGGGTTCAGGGTGAGATAGCCCCTGGCCTCCACCGAGATGTCGCCGCTGTGCAGCGCGGTGCGGGCGTGTGCGTACTCGTGCAGGCAGAGGGACACCACCCAGCCGGACGTGACGAACGCGAAGACCGCGACGCCGGTGTGCGTGCCGAGCGTTCCCTTCCAGACGGCCCAGCCGGACACCGCGAGGACGGCGACGAGCGCGAGGAAGACCGGGCTGATGCGCCGGTCGGCGCGCCGGATGGCGGTGGTCATGGTGCGGGCTCCCGGGGACGGACTCGGCAGGGGCAGCCCCGACCGTAACCGTGCGGGGGCGGACCGCGCACGGGTGCCGCCGCGGCCGGTCGTCGTCCGGGACGGAAACTCGGTGCGAAGCGGCCGCGGCCCTGCACGACAATGGGCCGGTGCGCTATGGAATTCTCGGCACCGCCCAGGCCGACCGCCCCGACGGCACCCCCGTGTCCCTCGGCGGCGCCCGCCTGCGCGCGCTGCTCACCGCCCTCGCCCTGCGCCCGGGCCGTGCGCTGCCGGCCGAGGCGCTGATCGCCGACGTCTGGGGCATGGAGCCGCCCGCCGACGCGCCCGGGGCGCTGCAGGCGCTGGTCGGCCGGCTGCGGCGGGCCCTCGGGCACGCCGCCATCGCCTCGGTCGACGGCGGCTACCGGCTGTCCGCCGAGCCCGACGCCGTCGATCTGCACCGTTTCGAGCGGCTCACCACGGACGGCGGCCGGGCGCTGGCCGACGCCGATCCGGCCCGGGCCGCGGACCTGCTGGACGAGGCGCTGGCACTGTGGCGCGGCCCGGCGCTCGCCGACCTGCCGGACGCCGGTGCCGAGGCGGCCCGCGCCGAGAGCCGCCGGCTGGACGCCCAGCGCACCCGCCTCGCCGCCGACCTCGCCCTCGGCCGGGCCGAGCGGGCGCTGCCCACCCTGCTCGCGCTGTGCCGGGAACACCCCCTCGACGAGCCCCTCCAGGCCCTGCGGCTGCGGGCGCTGCGCGCCGCGGGCCGTACCGCGGAGGCGCTGGCCGCCTACGAGGAGATACGCACCGGCCTCGCCGACCGCCTCGGCGCCGACCCGGGCCCGGAGCTGCGGGCCCTGCACGCGGAGCTGCTGCGGCTCGGTGCGGACGAGCCGGTGGCGGCCGCGGCGGAGCCCCCGGTGCCGCCGTCCCGGCCCGCCGGGCGCGGGCCCGGCAACCTCCGGGCCCGGCTCACCTCGTTCGTCGGCCGGGACGCCGACCTCGCGGCGATCCGGTCCGACCTGGGCGAACACCGGCTGGTGACGTTGCTGGGGCCGGGCGGGGCGGGCAAGACCCGGCTGTCGCAGGAGGGCGCGGAGAGCGCCGCCGCGGCCCGGCCGGGGGCCTGGCCGCACGGCGTGTGGCTGGCGGAGCTGGCGCCGGTGGACGATCCGCAGACCGTGCCGGAGGCGGTGCTGACCGCGCTGGGCGCCCGCGAGACCGTCGTCCGCGGCACCACCGCCGAGGGCCTGCGGGCCGCCGCCGACCCGACCGCGCTGGACCCGCTCGGCCGGCTCGCCGAGCACTGCGCGGGCCGCCGGATGCTGCTGGTCCTGGACAACTGCGAGCATGTGATCGGTGCCGCCGCGGCGCTCGCCGAGCGGCTGCTGGCCGACTGCCCGGGCGTCACGGTCCTGGCCACCAGCCGGGAGCCGCTGGCCGTACCGGGCGAGGTGCTGCGGCCGGTCGAGCCGCTGCCGGACCCGGTCGCGCTGCGGCTGCTGGCCGACCGAGGCGCCGCCGCCCGTCCCGGCTTCCGGATCGACGACGACCCCGCGGCCTGCACCGAGATCTGCCGCCGGCTGGACGGTCTGCCGCTCGCCATCGAACTCGCCGCCGCCCGGCTGCGGCTGCTCACCCCCCGTCAGCTGGCCGACCGGCTCGACGACCGCTTCCGGCTGCTGACCAGCGGCAGCCGGACCCTGCTGCCCCGGCAGCAGACCCTGCGCGCGGTGGTCGACTGGTCCTGGGACCTCACCGACGAGCCCGAACGGGCGGTGCTGCGCAGGCTGTCCGTCTTCGCCGGCGGCTGCGACCTGGCCGCCGCGGAGGAGGTGTGCGCGGGCGACGGCGTCGCGGAGTACGAGGTCGCCGGGCTGCTGGGCTCGCTGATCGACAAGTCTCTGGTGGTGGCCGCCCCCAGCCAGGGGCGCGGCGACAGCCGCTCCGGTGGAGCCGGTGCTTGCACCGGGGGCCAGATGCGGTACCGGCTGCTGGAGACGGTGGGGGAGTACGCCGGGGAGCGGCTGGACGAGGCGGGGGAGCGGGCCGATACCGAGCGCCGGCACCTCGTCGCCTACCGCGAACTGGCCCGTACCGCCGACCCGTTGCTGCGCGGCCCCGGCCAGCGTGCGGCGATGGAGCGGCTGGAGCTGGAGCACGACAACCTGCGCACCGCGCTGCGCCGGGCCGTCGCGGCCGGGGACGAGCACGAGGCGCTGTGCCTGGTGCTGTCCCTGCAGTGGTTCTGGTCGCTGCGCGACCACCGCAGCGACGCCCGCCACTGGGCCACGGCGGCCGGCGAGCTCGGCCCCAACCCCTTCCTGGCGCCCGTCGAACCGGCCCCCGCACTGCACCGGCGGCCGATCGACGCCCCGCCGCCGATGTCCGACGAGCAGCTGGCCGAGGCCCGCCGCGAGGTCCGCCTGGTCGCGCTGTCCAGCAGGGACAGCGACATCCAGGCGATGCGCGACCCGCAGATGCAGCAGGAGCTCGCCGGAATGCTCGCCGCCTACCGCCCCGGACTGCCGCAGACCTGCAAGGTGCCCGGTGTGATGTGGTACTTCGCGGTGCTGCTCACCGGGCGCTTCGACGAACTGGCCGAGATGATCGACGGTGCGGTGGCGGCCTGCCGCGACCACGGCTACGACTGGGAGCTGGCCTACGTCCTGCAGATGCGCTCCAAGATCTTCAACGACCGGCCCGGCGGGCTGTCCCAGGCGTCCCGCGACGCCGACGAGGCGCTGCGGATATTCCGCACGGTGGGCGACGCCTGGGGCGCGGCCGAGGCACTGACCGGGCGCGGCGAGTACCACGAGAAGCGGGGGGCGTACGAGCTCGCGGCGCGCGACTACCGGGCGGCGATGGTGCACGCCGAGGAGGTGGGTGCGCACGGCCAGACCCTGCTGCTGCGCTGCCGGCTGGGCGCCGTGCTGATCGAGGACGGCCAGTCCGAGACCGGCGAACGGATGCTCCGCGAGGTGCTGGCCGAGGCCGCGGGGGGCAACTCCGGCCGGGACACCGAGCCGTTCGCCCGGCTGACCCTGGCCATGTGGCTGTCGGTGAGCGGGCGGCCGCAGGAGGCGCGGGCCGAACTCCACATCGTGCACGAGCTGTTCGTCCCGCGCGCCCCGGACCTCTTCGCCGGCATCCTGGAGTCCGCGCTGGTCTCGCTGGACATCGAGGAGGGCCACACCGAGGGCGTGCTGCCGCGCTTCCGGACGGCCATGGCGCTGATGCAGGACGAGCTGACCCAGATGGTCGCCCCCGACATGCCGGTGATCCAGCTCCTCACCGGCGCCCGGGTGCTGATGGCCCTACGGGGCGAGGCGGCGGGCCGGGACGCGGCGCGGCTGGTCGGGGCGTACGACGCGCTGCGGGCCACCGGCCACGTGCCGACCCTGGTCATCCGCGACGAACGGGCGCGCACCGAGGAGGCGGCGCGGAAGCTGCTGGGCGACGACGCCTACGCGCGTGCCCACGCCGAAGGCGGTGACCTCTCCTTGGAAGAGGCCACCGCCCTCATCTGACGCGAGCCGGGCGGAGGCTGCCGCCCCGCGGGGAGGCCCCCCGCGGGGCGTGCGTCAGGTCTTCTTGCGGAACTTCGAGACCGCGAGCGGCATGGCGACGACCGTGATGGCGACCGTCCAGCCGAGGGTGATCAGCGCCGGGTGCGCCACCGCCCCCTGGCCGTTGAGCAGTGCCCGGGCCGCGTCCGCCAGCGTGGAGAGCGGGTTGACCTTGGTGAAGCCCTCCAGCCAGTCGGGCATCGACGTCGGCGGGGCGAAGATCGACGAGCCGAACTGCAGCGGCATCAGCACGATCATCGCCATGCCCTGCACCGCCTGCGGAGTCTTCACCGAGAGCCCCAGCAGGATGAAGATCCACATCAGCGCCGCGCCGAAGGCCGTGGACAGCACGACCGCGGCCAGGAACTCCAGGGCACTGCCGCGGATTTCGAAGCCGAGCAGGAAGCCCATGCCGAGCAGGATCGCGATGGCCACCAGCATCCGGCCGATCTCCACGACGATCTTGGCTATCAGGACCGAGGAGCGGGCGATGGGCATCGTCCGGAAGCGGTCCATCACGCCCTTGCGGAAGTCCTCGTTGACACCGGAGCCGACCGCCATGGCGATGTTCATGCCCATCATCGCCATCATGCCGGGCACCAGGCGCTGGATGTAGTCGGCCTGGTGGTCCTTGCCGGCGATCGCGCCTCCGAAGACGTAGGTGAACAGCAGGATGAAGATCACCGGCATCAGCAGGACGTCGAACATCGACTCCGGGTCCTGCTTGATCTGCAGGGCGTTGCGCCGCACCAGGGCACCGATGTGCCGCAGATTGCCGCGCAGCCCGATCCGGCCCTCGTCCCCGCCGGCCTTGACCGACGGCGCAGTCATCGTCACGGCAGTCATGCCGACACCCCCGCGTACTGCTGCTCCGTCAGGTCGTCCGACTCCGGGGCACCGGAGGTCTTCTGGCCCGTGATGGCCAGGAACACCTCGTCCAGGCTGGGCAGATGGGTCGATATCCCGGCGAGCGCGAAGCCGCGGCCGCCGAGCACCCCGACCACCGCGGTCAGTTGCTCGTCGCTGATGATCGGTACGTTGACCACACCCCCGTCGTGGTCAGCCGTCGCGCCCACGATGCCGTCCAGCCCCGCCTGGGCGATCGCGCCGACCATCCGGTCCAGCTCACCCGGGTCGGCCGGCCGGATCTGCAGGGTCCGCCCGCCGACCTTGGCCTTGAGCTCGTCGACCCGGCCCTCGGCGATCACCCGGCCGCGGTCGATGACCGTCAGCTCGTCCGCCAACTGCTCGGCCTCTTCCATGTATTGCGTGGTCAGCAGGACCGTGGCGCCCTCGCGGACCATCCGCTGGACCTCCTCCCACACCTCGTTGCGGGTGC
Organism: Streptomyces endophytica; assembly: GCF_026153355.1. Classification (GTDB taxonomy): domain Bacteria; phylum Actinomycetota; class Actinomycetes; order Streptomycetales; family Streptomycetaceae; genus Streptomyces; species Streptomyces endophytica. The sequence goes on from NZ_CP110636.1 coordinate 3,767,279, forward strand.
GGGGGTCCAGGCCGGTGGTCGGCTCGTCCAGATAGAGCACGGCCGGGCGGCCGATCATCGAGGCGGCGAGGTCCAGCCGGCGGCGCATACCGCCGGAGTACTTGGCGGCGGGCCGCTTGGCGGCCTCGGTCAGCGAGAACCGCTCCAGCATCTCGTCCGCGCGGGCGCGGGCGTCCTTGCGGGAGAGGTCGAGCAGCCGCCCGATCATGTAGAGGTTCTCCCAGCCGGAGAGCTTCTCGTCGACCGAGGCGTACTGCCCGGTCAGGCCGATCGTGCGGCGCAGCGCGCGGGGCTGGCGCACCACGTCGTAGCCCGCCACCACGGCACGGCCGGCGTCCGGCACGAGGAGGGTGGACAGACAGCGCACGAGCGTGGTCTTACCGGCCCCATTGGGCCCGAGCACGCCGAGTACGGTGCCTTCCTTCACGTCCAGGTCCACCCCGTCGACGGCCTTCACGTCGCCGAAGTGCTTGACCAGACCGCGCACCTCCACGGCGTTACCGCCCTTGGTGGTCATCGTCTGTCGCGTCATGCCCTTAACGGTGCCAGGGGCCACCGACAGCGCACCGATATTCCGCCGATAGCTGCGCTTGGCCTCGGCCCCACGTACTCGTCTGTCCCGCCGTCGGGGTTGCTCGCCGTTGCGCCTGGCGGCGGGCGTTGTTTTGTCGGGTGCGGTGCCGGCCCTCCAGACTTCGTCCTCCGGTCCAGCCCCTCCCGTGGTGGGGAGTTTCTCAGCTGGTTGGGGGCGTGCGTTGTCTGTTGGCTGCACGCTCGTGGGCGTTACGTGCACCCCCACCGGTCTTTTCCCATTTCTCCAACGGGAGGGGACGGGCCGGAGGGGCCGGTTGTGTGGACGTAAAGCGTCAGCAGTCCACACAACCGGCCCCGGAGGTCCGTCACCGCACCCGACGCCCCCCAGCCCGCCGCAGGCGCAACGGCGAGCGAGCCCCGCGGCGCCGCAGACAGGTACGTGCGGGGCGCCGCCAAGCGCGCAACGGCGAGACGACCCGCGGCGGGAGAGACGGGTACGTGGGCGGCGCCGCCAGTCAGCGGAACGTGTGCTCCGGCGCAGGGAACGTGCCCCCCACGACCTCCTCGGCGAAGGCCTTGGCCGCGCCGCCCAGCAGTTCACGCATTTCCAGGTACTTCTTGACGAACTTCGGTACCCGGCCGGCGTTCATTCCGGCCATGTCGGTCCACACCAGGACCTGCGCGTCGCACTCCAGGCCCGCGCCGATGCCGACGGTCGGGATGTGCAGCGAGCGGGTGACCTCGGCGGCCAGTTCGGCGGGTACCGCCTCCAGGACCACCGCGAACGCGCCCGCGTCCTGGACCGACTTGGCGTCCCGCAGCAGCTGCTGGGCGGCCTCCTCGCCGCGGCCCTGGACCGGGTAGCCGCCGAAGGCGTGCACCGACTGCGGGGTCAGCCCGACGTGCGCCATGACCGGGATGCCGGAGGAGACCAGCAGCTCCACCTGGTCCGCGGAGCGCTCACCGCCCTCCAGCTTGACCGCGCCGACCCCGGCCTCCTTCACCAGCCGGGTGGCGTTGCGCAGGGCCTGGACCGGCCCTTCCTGGTACGAGCCGAACGGCAGGTCCGCGACGACGAGGGACCGCTTGGTCCCCCGGACGACCGCCGCGGACAGAAACGTGATCTCGTCCATCGTGACCGGCACGGTGGACTCGTAACCGAGGTGACAGTTGCCCATCGAGTCGCCGACGAGCAGGACCGGGATCCCGGCCTCGTCGAAGACGGAGGCGGTCATCGCGTCGTAGGCGGTGAGCATCGGCCACTTCTCGCCGCGCTCCTTGGCGGCGGCGATGTCGCGCACGGTGACCCGGCGCGAGCCCGTACCCCCGTACAGGGACTTGGGCACCGGCGTCTGGGCAGGCGAAGGCTGCGTCATGGTGACGGCTCCTGTTCGTCATCTCGAGGCACCCTGACGGTGTCCCCGGACTCCCCACCATGCTGGCACGACCCCGAGGCAAAGGAAAAGGGAGGGCGCACCGGGAGCCGGAACGCCACAACCGCGGGAGAGTGGGACGTACGGCCGCCCCGCCCGGGGGGATCCGGCCGCGGCTCATCAATACGGAACGGACCCGTATCGCAAACGTAGGGTGTCGGCATGGCCACCTCATCGACCCCACCGACCGCGCCGGACGGCCCGCCCGCCCGGCAGGTGCCCGAGCGCGTGCACCGGCGCCGCTGGGCGATCCTGTCCGCCCTCATGCTCAGCCTGCTGATCGTGGTGCTGGACAACTCCATCCTGAACGTCGCCATGAAGACGATCGCCACGCCGGCCCCGCACGGCCTCGGCGCCACCCAGAGCGAACTGGAGTGGGCGATCAACGCCTACACGCTGGTCTTCGCGGGGCTGCTGTTCACCGCCGGCCTGCTCGGTGACCGGCTCGGCCGCAAGAAGACGCTGCTCTTCGGCCTGGCGGTGTTCGGCACCGGCTCGGTGCTCGCCGCGTTCGCCGGCTCGCCGACCCAGCTGATCGCCTTCCGCGCGCTCATGGGCCTGGGCGGCGCCTTCGTCATGCCGGCCACCCTCGCGATCCTGATGAACGTCTTCGAGCGCGACGAGCAGCCCAAGGCGATCGGCATCTGGGCCGGCGGGGTGGGTCTGGCCATCGCGATCGGCCCGATCGCCGGCGGGCTGCTGCTGAACCAGTTCTGGTGGGGTTCGGTGTTCCTGGTCAACGTGCCCATCGTGCTGATCGCGCTGACCGCCATGCTGATCCTGGTGCCCGACTCCAAGGACCCCAGCCCCGGCCGGCTGGACCCGGTCGGCGTGCTGTTCTCCGTCGTCGGGCTGGTCCTGCTGGTCTACGGGATCATCAAGGGCGGCCAGCTCGCCGACTTCACCGAACCGCAGGTGATCGGCGCGGTCGTGGCCGGCCTGGTGGTGCTCGCCGGGTTCGTCGTGCACCAGAAGCGCAGCGACCACCCGTCCATCGACATCAACTACTTCCGCAAGCCGGCGTTCTCCGCCGCGATCGCCGCCATCGCCCTGGTCTTCTTCTCCCTGATGGGCGTCACGTTCTTCATCGTCTTCTACGTGCAGAGCGTGCGCGGCTACACCCCGCTCCAGGCCGGCCTGCTGCTCCTGCCGCTGGCCGTCGCCCAGATGATCTTCGCGCCGCGGGCCCGGCTGGCCGTGGACCGCTACGGCGCCCGTGCGGTGTGCACGTTCAGCATGTTCGTGGTGGCCGACACCATGCTGGGCCTGCTGCTGCTGGACGCCGACACCCCGATCTGGGTCATGGAGGCGCTGTTCTTCCTGCAGGGCGCCGGCATGGCGCACATCATGCCGCCGGTCACCGTCTCGATCATGCAGTCGCTGCCCCGCGAGAAGGCCGGTTCCGGCTCGGCGCTCAACAACGTCTTCCGGCAGGTCGGCGGCACCCTCGGCGTCGCGGTGCTGGGCTCGCTGCTGTCCACGAGCTACCGGGACCGCATCCAGGGCGTCCTCGACGCCGTGCCCGGGCTGTCGGCCGGCGCCCGGCACGCGGCCGGTGAGTCGATCGAGGCCACCCTCGGCCTCGCGGACCGGATGGGCGCTCCGGGCCGGCCGCTGGTCACCGCCGCGAACGCCGCCTTCGTCCACGCCATGCACGTCACCGCCCTCGGATCGGCCACCGTCTCGGCCGTCGGCGCCCTGATCGTGCTGGCCTTCCTGCCGGGCAAGAAGGGACCGGCGCCGCGGTCCGCGGAGCCGCGGGACGAGCGGAAGGCGGGGGCGGCGCGATGAACCGGCCCGCACGGGGCGCCGAGGCGGTGGCCGGGGCGGGGCCGGACCCGGTGGCACCGGAGCGCCGCGGCCGGCCGCGCAGCGCCGCGGCCGACTCCGCCATCATCGAGGCCGTGCTCCGCCTGATCGAGAACGGGGCGTCCATAGGCGAGCTGTCCATGGAGGGGATCGCCCGCGAGGCCGGGGTCGGCAAGGCCACGGTCTACCGCCGCTGGTCCGGCAAGGACGCCCTGATGCTGGACGTCATGCGGTCCCTGGACGCCCCGCTCCCGCCGCTCGACGGCGCCTCGGTCCGCGACGACCTGGTCTCCCTGCTGGAATTCCTCCGCCGCCGCGGCCTGGCCAAACGGGACTCCGCGCTGCTGCGCACCGTCGTCAGCCACGTCCACGCGCACCCCGAGCTGTGGGACGAGTACCACCGCACCGTCGTCCGGGCCCGCAACGAGGCGCTGCTCGCCGTGCTCCGCCGCGGGATGGCCAACGGCGAGATCCGCACCGACCGCCCCGCCGACGCCCTCGCCGACCTCTTCGTCGGCCCGCTGCTGGCCCGGGCCGTGCTGCACCAGTGGAAGGACCTCCCCGAGGGGCTGGCCGAGGACATCGTCGACACGGTCCTCGACGGCGTACGGCCCCGCCCCCAGGCCGCGGCGGGCTGAGTGGCCGCCGGCCGCCCGGGCCCGGGAACCCCGCGCCGTATGACCGGACCGTGCCCGTTCTGTCACAGCCGTTGTCACGGACCCCGTGACCGGAACCCCACCCCGCAACACCGCCGTCCTCACCACCGAAGAGCGCGGCACGGCCGGGCGCGAATCTAAGAAACCGCATTACGGCCATCACCTAGGGTCGGTGATCACGGGTGACAGCACCGGAGCAAGGCAGTGAGGACGGCGGCATGACGCAGGCATACATGACGGAGCCGGAGCAGGGGCGGGGGTCCGCAGGGGCCGGTTCCCGGGCCGGACGCCTGCGGAACTGGTGGCGTCCCGACGGGATGTGGCGGCGCGGCATCGTGCTCGCGGTGCTGGCCGTCGTGCTCGGGCTGCTGATGATCCTGCACGCCCGGGTGCCCAACGACGTGGGGAACCTGGGCAGCCTGCTGGAGACCTTCCTGCCGTGGCTCGGCCTGGCCATCCCGCTGCTGCTGCTCGCCGCGGTCCTGCGCCGCTCCGCGACCGCCCTGATCGCGCTGGTCCTGCCGGTCTTCGTCTGGGTCAACCTGTTCGCCGGGCAGGTCACGGACAAGGCCGGCACCGGCGGCAACGTCACCGTCGTCACCCACAACGTCAACGCCGACAACCCCGATCCGGCGGCCACCGCCCGGGACATCGTGCACTCCGGCGCGGACGTCGTCGCCCTGGAGGAGCTGACCGGCGACGCCCTGCCCACGTACCGGAAGGGGCTGGCGAAGGCGTACCCGTACCACACCGTGCAGGGCACGGTCGGTCTGTGGAGCAAGCTGCCGCTGAGCGACACCAGGCCGGTGGACATCAAGATGGGCTGGACCCGCGCGCTGCGCGCCACCGTCACCGCCACCGACGGCCGGCAGTTCGGGGTCTACGTCGCCCACCTGCCGTCGGTCCGGGTCAAGGTCGAGGCCGGCTTCACCGCCAACCAGCGCGACGGCAGCGCCGAGGCGCTGGGCGAGGCGATCGCCGCCGACCCGGTCAAGAAGGTCATGCTGCTCGGCGACCTGAACGGCACCATGAACGACCGCTCGCTGGCCCCGGTCACCTCGCAGATGCGCTCCGCCCAGGGCGCCGCGGGCGACGGCTTCGGCTTCAGCTGGCCGGCCGGCTTCCCGATGGCCCGGATCGACCAGATCATGATGAAGGGCATGGACCCGGTCAAGGCGTGGGTGATGCCCTCGACCGGCAGTGACCACCTCCCGGTCGCCGCCTCGATCAAGGTCTGACGCAGCCCCGTAACGTCCCGTTCCCCCGCTGGAATACTGGACCTGGGAGACTTTGTTCCGTAAGAGAACTTAAGAGACCGTGGGAGTCCCGTGCGTCCTGCCGGCCCGGCAGGACGCACGTCCACGTCTCCGCTCGCACGCACGGAACGCGTCCCCGAAAGGTTTTCCATGCCCTTGGCTCTGCTCGCACTCGCGATCTCGGCCTTCGGTATCGGCACCACGGAATTCGTGATGATGGGCCTGCTGCCCAACGTCGCGGACGACCTGGGCACCTCGGTGCCCACCGCCGGCTACCTCGTCTCCGCCTACGCCCTCGGCGTCGTCATCGGCGCCCCGCTGCTGACCGCCCTCGGGTCCCGCATCCCCCGCAAGCGGATGCTCGTCCTGCTCATGGCGGTCTTCACGGTCGGCAACCTGGCCTCCGCCCTCGCCCCGAACTTCGGGCTGCTGATCGCCGGCCGGCTGCTGGCCGGCCTCCCGCACGGCGCCTTCTTCGGTGTCGGCGCGGTGGTCGCCGCCCGGCTCGTCCGCGAGGGCCGCCAGGCCCGCGCGGTCGCCACCATGTTCCTCGGCCTGACCATCGCCAACATCGTCGGCGTGCCCGCCGCCACCCTGCTCGGCCAGCGGCTCGGCTGGCGCGCCACCTTCCTCATCGTGGCCGCCATCGGACTGGTCGCCATGGCCGCGCTGGCCCGGCTGATCCCGCCGCTGCCCGCCGAGGAACGCACCGGCCTGGCCCGCGAACTGCGCGCCCTGGGCAACCGTCAGGTGCTCCTCGGCCTGCTGACCACGGTCTTCGGCTTCGCCGGCATCTTCGCCGTCTACAGCTACCTCGCGTCGATGATGACCGAGGTCACCGGCCTCGCCGAGGGCTCGGTCCCGCTCGTGCTCGCGCTCTTCGGCATCGGCATGACCCTCGGCGCGCTGGCCGCCGGCCCGCTCACCGACCGAGCGCTGCGCCCCACCCTCTACGGCTCGCTGGCGGGGCTGGCCCTGGTCCTGGCGGCCCTGCACTTCACCGCCCCGGTGGCCTGGGCCGCCATGGTCACCGTCGTCCTCGTCGGCGCGATCGGCTTCCTGACCACCACGCCCCTGCAGATGCTGGTCATGAACAAGGCCCACCAGGCCCCCACCCTGGCCGCCGCCTCCAACCAGTCCGCCTTCAACCTCGCCAACGCGGGCGGCGCCTGGGTCGGCGGGCTGGCCCTCTCGGCCGGCTGGGGCTGGACCTCCCCGGCCCTGGTCGGCGCCGTCCTGGCCGCCCTCGGCCTGGCCGTCGCGGTGACCGCCGGCCTGCTGGACCGGACCCCGCACGACCCCTCGCGCATCGTGGCCCGCAGCGACGACGCCCCGGCCCCGGCCGAGGCGGGTGCCCGGACCGGCGGCGGGTCGTAACCGGCCGGCCGGATGGGGGTGACCGGCCGCCGCGAGGGCCCTCAGCGGCCCTCGCGCCAGTGGTTGGTGATCGGCAGCCGGCGGTCCTTGCCGAAGCCCTTCGCGGAGATCTTGGGGCCCGGCGGGTACTGCCGGCGCTTGTACTCGGCGTGGTCGACCATCCGCAGGACGCGGGTGACCAGCGCGGCGTCATAGCCCTGGGCGACGATGTCGGCGTGGCCGCGGTCCCGGTCGACGTAGAGCTCCAGGATGCCGTCCAGGACGTCGTAGTCGGGCAGCGAATCGGTGTCGACCTGCCCGGGGCGGAGCTCCGCGCTCGGCGGCTTGGTGAGGGTGTGTTCCGGGATCGGCGGGGTCCGGCCGCGGTCCGCGGCGGCCTGGTTGCGCCAGCGGGCCAGCTCGTAGACCACGGACTTGTAGACGTCCTTGATGGGGCCGTAGCCGCCCACCGAGTCCCCGTAGAGCGTCGAATAGCCGCACGCCAGCTCGGACTTGTTGCCGGGGGCGAGGACCAGGTGGCCCTCCTGGTTGGAGATCCCCATCAGGGTCGTGCCGCGCAGCCGCGACTGGAGGTTCTCCTCCGCGAGACCGGTGAGCCCGAGCGAGTCCATGTAGGCGTCGAACATCGGCCCGATCGGGACGGTACGGAACGCCAGGCCGGTCCGCCGGGCGAGTTCGGCCGCGTCGGTCAGCGAGTGCTCGGAGGAGTAGCGCGAGGGCATCGCCACCGCGTGGACGTGCGCGGCACCCAGCGCGTCACAGGCGATCGTGGCGACGAGCGCCGAGTCGATGCCCCCGGAGAGACCGACCACGACACTGCGGAAGCCGTTCTTGGCCACGTACGCGCGCAGGCCGACGACCAGCGCGGTGTAGATCTCCTCCAGGTCGACGAGGCGTTCGGCCTGCCCGCCGGGGCTCTCCGGCGGGTACGCCGGCAGCGGGTCGGCGGAGAGCACGAGGTGGTCGACGCGCAGCCCGTCGTCCAGGACGCCCGCCGGCGGCTCCGGCGCCGCCGCGGGCAGGTCCAGGTCGACCAGCACACAGCCCTCCGCGAACTGCGGTGCCCGCGCGATCACGCCGCCGTCCTTGTCCACCACGATCGAGTCGCCGTCGAAGACCAGCTCGTCCTGGGCGCCGATCATGGCGAGGTAGGCCGTGGCGCAGCCGGCCTCCTGCGCCCGCTTGCTGACCAGCTCCAGACGGGTGTCGTCCTTGTCCCGCTCGTACGGCGAGGCGTTGATGGACAGCAGCAGCCCGGCCCCCGCGCTGCGGGTCGCCGGCACCCGGCCGCCGTCCTGCCACAGGTCCTCGCAGATGGCCAGCGCGATGTCGATGCCGTGCAGCCGGACGACGGGCAGCGTGTCGCCGGGCACGAAGTAGCGGAACTCGTCGAAGACGCCGTAGTTCGGCAGGTGGTGCTTGGCGAAGGAGAGCGCGACCGTGCCGCGGTGCAGCACCGCGGCGGCGTTCTGCGGGGCACCGGCCGGGCGTCCGTAGCGCGGCCGGTCCTGCTCGCAGCGGTCGAGGTAGCCGACGACGACGGGGAGTTCGCCCAGGCCCTTGTCGGCCAGCCGGCCGGCCAGTGTCCGCAGCGCGGCCCGGCTCGCCTCGACGAACGACGGGCGCAGCGCGAGGTCCTCGACGGGATAGCCGGTGAGCGCCATCTCGGGGAACGCGACGAGATGGGCGCCCTGGTCGGCGGAGTGCCGGGTCCAGCGCAGGATCGTCTCGGCGTTCTGCGCGAGGTCGCCGACGCAGGAATCGATCTGATTGAGGGCGAGGCGGAGTTGAGGCACCCCGCCAGTGTAATCGTCTCTCTGACGCAATATGGGGCGGAGGGCGGGATACGGCGGCGCGGGAGGGGTCGGGAGAGGCGGACGGCGACGGCCGGGCCGGCGTCCGGGGGAGGGCGCCGGCCCGGCCGTGCGCGCCCTACGAGCGGTAGCCCAGGATCGTCATCATCCCCGACTCCGAGTGGTAGATGTTGTGGCAGTGGACCATCCACAGCCCCGGGTTGTCGGCGTCGAAATCGACCGCGTGCTGCCGCCCCGGCAGCACGATCGTGGTGTCCTTCCGGGGCCCGCCGTGCGGCAGCGCGAAGGTGTGCCCGTGCAGATGCATCGGGTGCCACATCCGGGTGTGGTTGCGGAAGACGATCCGCACCCGCTCACCGGACCGCACGGGATAGCGCTGGTACGGGGAGTACGCCCGGCCGTTGATCGCCCAGTTGTACCGGGCCATGTTGCCGGTGAGGGTCATGTCGATGACGCGGTCGGGGCGGCGCGCGGAGAGCCGTACGGACCCGGCCGCCTTGAGGCGGTCCGCGGTCATCAGCTTGCCGCGCAGCTCCCCGGGCCGGTCGGACGGGCCGGGCGTGGCGCCGCTGGCGGTCCGCAGCACCGCCATCGCGGAACGGTTCCGCTTGCCCTCGGCGAGCGCGGTCAGCGGGAAGGCGCCGTCCTTGGCGGTCACCAGGACGTCGTAGCGCTCGCCCACGCCGAGCAGCAGCGCGTCCGTCTTGGCGTGCCGTACGGGGTAGCCGTCGGTGTGGGTCACGGTCATCCGGTGGCCGCCGAGCGCGACCCGGTACGACGTGTCCCCGCCCGCGTTGATGATCCGGATCCGGATCCGGTCGCCGGGGCGGGCGCGGAAGGTGTGCGGATGCCCGGCGGTACGGCCGTTGATGAGGTGGAGCGGATGGTCCACCGAGCCCGGCTCGCCCCAGAGTTGCCGCCGGCGGAACGGCCGCCGCGACGAGCCGTGACCGTGGTCGCCCTTGCCGTGCCCGTGCCGGTGTCCACGTCCGTCGTGCTCGTCGTGCTCGTCGTGTCCGTCGTGCTCGTCGTGCCCGCGCCCGTGCCGGGTGGCGGTGCCGCCACCGCCCTTCCCGTCGTCCCCCATGTCCATGTTCATGCCCATGCCGCCCATGTGGCCCATGCCCCCGCCGTGCCGGCCCGCGCGCTTCAGGAATCCGGCCAGGAGCGCGTCCGGGGTGTGGCCGTCGATCCCGTCGAGCCAGTCGTCGATCAGGACGACCCACTCCCGGTCGTACGAGAGCGGCTCCCGGGGGTCCTCGACGATCAGCGGCGCGTACAGCCCCCGGTCCAGCTGCACGCCGACGTGCGGGTGCATCCAGTGCGTGCCGGGGTCGGTGACCTTGAAGTGGTAGTCGAAGGAGCCGCCGGGCCGGACGGCCCGCTGAGTGAGGTCCGGGACGCCGTCCATGTCGTTGCGCACGTGGAGGCCGTGCCAGTGGACGGTGGTGGACTGCGGCAGGTGGTTGTGGAGGGTCAGCGCGATCCGCTCGCCCGCGGTGACCCGGATCTCCTTGCCCGGCAGCTCGTCGCCGTACGCCCAGGTCCGGACGGTCCGGCCGCCGCCCAGTTCGAGCCGGGTCGGGGCGGCGGTCAGGGTGAAGTGCCGGACGGGTCCCGAGCCGCGCTTGCGCTCGCACTCGGCCACCTCGGGGCCGTCCGGGGCGACATAGCCGCGCGGGGGTCTCCCCCCGGAACCACCGCCACCGTGGGAGCCGTGCCTGCCATGGGAATCGTGGGAACCGTGCCCGTCATGGTGCTTGTGGGTGCCATGGGGCGCCGGGCTGCCGGCCGCTCCGTGCGAGCCATGTGAGCCGTGCGAGCCGTGGGAGGTGCGCGGGCCGGGGGACTCGTGGGGGCGGCCGGAGGGTGGGAGCCGTACAGGCCTGCCGTGACGTCCGGTCCGGAGCCGGTGTTCGACGTGCCGCAGGCGGCGAGCAGCCCGCTGCCGGCGACCGCGGCCCCGGCACCGAGCAGGGCACGCCGCGAGGGCGTCCGCGGGCCGGCCGGCCGGACGTCACCCGGCGCATCGGACCGGCCTTCCGGCCGGCCTTCCGGCCGGTCTTCCGGCCGTACGTCCGAGGGGCCTTCCGACGGGCGTTCCGACGGGTCACTGGACGGGTCATCGTGCAGGGCAGGGCGCTGCGAATCGCGCATGGAAGAGAGCACCTCGAAACGGTGTCGGTGTGAGCAAGGTCGGCTGCAAGTCGGCTGACGGGGCTTTCGTCGCGGACTCCCGGGGACGTCGGTGGCGGGGCGCGCTACCGGGCGCGCGGCACCGACGTGGGGGCGAGGAGCAGGGGGCGCGGCGGCGCGGATATCGGCCACCGGCCGGGCAGCAGACCCGCGCGTATCGTCCCCGTGCACCGCGGCAACCGGCCGCACCGCGCGGCGGCGGCCGTGCCCTGTGCACGCATCGCGGACCTCCCGACGAGGACGGCGGACACCGGAGGGAGCCGCCGGTTGGCACCCTACCCCCGAGGGGTATCACCCTCCACCGGAGCGCCGCCGAACGGGGCGTCGCCCGCCTATCCTTGGCCTTCCCGCCCCACCGGCGGGCCCCGGGCACCTCCGGCGCGGCCGGGATCCCCCGTACGGCCGGCCGGGTCCGCCCGAGCACCTGGATGTCCGTGACCGGTACCCGTCGTCCCGCCGCAGCCGCTGCCGTGCGCCGCCGCCGGGTGGCCGCCGCCGTGCTGCTGCTCGGCGCCGCGGCCTACACCGCGTGGGTCCTGGAGCTGGTACTCGCCACCGGCCTCGATCCGGTGCGCGCCTACGTCAGCGAACTCGCCGCCGCCGACCAGCCGCTCGGCGGCCTCTTCCGCGCCACGGACCTGGCCGCCGGCCTGCTGGTACTGGCCGGCGCGCTGACCGCGATGACGGCGCCGGCGGGAAGGGCATCCGCGGTGACGACATCCGCGGTGACGACATCCGCCGCGACAGCACCCCTGGCGACAGCGCCCGCGCCGGTGGCCGCCCGGACCGCCAAGGCCGGCTGGGTCGCGCTCGCCGTCTTCGGGGCCGCCACCGCCGTCGACTCCCGGCTCCCGCTGAGCTGCGCCCCCACCAGCGACCCGGTCTGCGCGGCCCGGGAGACCGCTGGCCTGGTGCCGGCCACCCACACCGCACACGCCGTCAGCAGCACCTGCGCGATGCTCGGCGCCCTCGCCGCGCTGGTCCTGCTGACCGCCGCCGCCCGGCGCCACGACCGCCGGGCGCCGCTCGCCCGTTACGGGCCCTGGCTGGTGCTGGCCGAACTGGCCGCCACGTGCTGGACGCTGGCCTCCGTCGCGGCCTTCTCCGCGGGCCGGGGCACCTGGGCCCTCGGCGCCGGCCAGCGGCTCCAGGTCCTGCTGGTCGCCCTCTATCTGGCGCTGCTCGCCCTCCACCTGGCCCGGCCGGACCGGGCGGCCCGTACCGAACCCGTCACCGAGGCGAAGGAGATCCCCCACCGATGAGCAGCCAGCGCCTCCCCACCCCCGGCCGGTTCGTGCGCGTCGACGGGGTGCCGCTGCACGTCGTGACGGAGGGCGCCGGACCGCTCTGCGTGCTCAGCGGCGGCCTCGGCATGGCGTGGTTCGACTGGGACGCGGTCGCCGCGCTGCTCGCCCCCTACCGCACCGTCGTCCGCTTCGACCGCCCCGGCCTCGGGCTCAGCGCCCAGGCGCCCGCGCCGCCCACCCTGGCCGCCGAGGCGGACCGGATCGCCCGGCTCCTCGACGCGCTCGGCCACGACGGCCCGGCCACGATCGTCGGCCACTCCCTCGCCGGGTTCCACGCCGAGGCGTTCGCCCGGCTGCACCCGGACCGCTGCGCCGGAGTCGTCCTCGTCGACGGCAGCATCGAGGAGGACCCGCGGCCCCTGCTGCCGCGGGCGGTGCGGACGGCCTGGGCGGGCGGGGTGGCCGGGGTGCTGTCCGCGGCCGGTATGCCGCGTGCCCTGGGCCCGGCCGCCCGTCGCCTGGTGGGCCGCGCCTCGACGGTCGGCAGCCATCCGCCGCACCCCTGGGAGCGGGTCGGCTACCGCACCAGCCGGGTCGCCCGGGCCTGCGTCCTGGAGAACGCCACCTACCCCTACCAGGCCGCCGAACTCGCCGCGCTGCGCCGGGCCCGCCCGCTGCCACCCGTCCCGGTGACGGTCCTGGCGGCCTACGACGGCAGCGAGACCGCCGGCCGGCTGCGCTGGCTGGAGCGGCAGCGGGCGCTCGCCGCGGAGCTCGGCGGACGGTTCGCGGTCGCCGCGCCCGCGGGCCACCTGGTGATGGCCGACGTCCCGGAATCCGTGGCCCGCGCGGTCCTGGACCTCACCGACACCGGCCGGGACGCCACCCCGCTCCGGTAACGGGTGCGCCGCCGGCAGCCCGCCCCGCCCCAGCCCTTCCCGTCCCCGTCCGATCACCGCTCGCTCACTGCCCGGTCACCACCCGGAACCGTCGGCGACCGGCGGGGAACGCCCCGCTCAACGGCTGGTCAACGACCCCTCAGGGCGGCTTCAAGACTGGACCAAGCGGCCCGATTGCCGCCGCCGGCTGCGCTGAGCTTGCTCGCTGCGGGAAAGGATGCGGGAAGGAAGCGGAGCGGGGGTTACGGGTCGACGGTTCTGGTTCAGGCCAAGGGTGCGTAATGTGACGGTAACCCCCTCACGTGATACTGGTTGCCACGCGCGTCGTTCGACGTACGTGGACAGGCCGATTGACCTGCAAGGATTGGTGACCCATGGACAAGCAGCAGGAGTTTGTGCTCCGGACGCTGGAAGAGCGCGACATCCGCTTCGTCCGGCTGTGGTTCACCGATGTGCTCGGATTCCTGAAGTCGGTGGCGGTGGCGCCCGCCGAGCTGGAGCAGGCCTTTGACGAGGGCATCGGTTTCGACGGGTCGGCCATCGAAGGGTTCGCCCGGGTGTACGAATCCGACATGATCGCCAAGCCGGACCCCGGCACCTTCCAGATCCTGCCCTGGCGCGCCGAGGCCCCCGGCACCGCCCGGATGTTCTGCGACATCCTGATGCCGGACGGCTCTCCCTCGTACGCCGACCCCCGGTACGTCCTCAAGCGGATCCTGGCCAAGACCTCCGACCTCGGCTTCACCTTCTACACCCACCCCGAGATCGAGTTCTTCCTGCTCAAGGACAAGCCCGTGGACGGCTCCCGGCCGATCCCCGGCGACTCCTCCGGCTACTTCGACCACACCCCGCAGAACGTCGGCATGGACTTCCGCCGCCAGGCGATCACGATGCTGGAGTCGATGGGCATCTCGGTGGAGTTCAGCCACCACGAGGGCGCCCCCGGCCAGCAGGAGATCGACCTCCGCTACGCCGACGCGCTGTCGACCGCGGACAACATCATGACGTTCCGGCTGGTCATGAAGCAGGTCGCGCTGGAGCAGGGCGTCCAGGCGACGTTCATGCCCAAGCCGTTCTCGGAGTTCCCGGGCTCCGGTATGCACACCCACCTCTCGCTCTTCGAGGGCGACCGCAACGCCTTCCACGAGTCCGGCTCGGAGTACCAACTCTCCAAGGTGGGCCGCTCGTTCATCGCCGGTCTGCTCCAGCACGCGGGCGAGATCTCCGCCGTCACCAACCAGTGGGTGAACTCCTACAAGCGCATCTGGGGCGGCGCCAACCGCACCGCGGGCGCCGGCGGCGAGGCCCCCTCGTACATCTGCTGGGGCCACAACAACCGCTCCGCGCTGATCCGCGTCCCGATGTACAAGCCCGGCAAGATGGGCTCGACCCGGGTCGAGGTCCGCTCGATCGACTCCGGCGCCAACCCCTACCTCACCTACGCCGTCCTGCTCGCCGCCGGCCTCAAGGGCATCGAGGAGGGCTACGAGCTCCCGGCCGGCGCCGACGACGACGTCTGGGCGCTCACCGACTCCGAGCGCCGGGCGATGGGCATCGAGCCGCTGCCGCAGAACCTCGGCGAGGCCATCGAGCTCATGGAACGCAGCGAACTCGTCGCCGAAACCCTCGGCGAGCACGTCTTCGACTTCTTCCTCCGCAACAAGAAGCAGGAGTGGGAGGAGTACCGCTCGGAGGTCACCGCCTTCGAGCTGCGCAAGATGCTGCCCGTGCTCTGAGCCACCGCGCCCCCGAGAGGCTGGACCATGGCACTACCCGCTCCGCAGGGACGGCGGAGCAGCACGTTCGGCCGGCTGCTGAGACACGGGTTCACCGACCCCTCGGCGGCCGGGGAACTGCTCGATGCCCCCGAACTCGCAGCCGTCCGCGACGACTCGGTCCTCCTGGAGGCGTTCGGCGGCACCGCCGATCCGGACCTGGCCCTGCGGGGTCTGGTCCGGCTGGTCGAGGCGCTGCCGGAGGACGAGCAGCAGGCGCTGCTGAGCACCCTCGTCGCCGCGAAACCGCTGCGCGACCGGCTGCTGGGCGTGCTGGGCGCCTCCGAGGCGCTCGCCGACCACCTCGCCCGCCACCCCGGCGACTGGCGGTCGCTGGTCACCTACGAGTCCGTCGATCTGCACCCGACCACCCCCGAGTTCGAGCAGGCGCTCGCCGAGGGCATCTGGGGCGAGCAGGGCGCCGGCCGGCCCCGCGCCGACGCGCTGCGCGCCGCCTACCGCCGGGCCCTCCTCGGCATCGCCGCCCGCGACGTGTGCGGCACGACGGACGTCGCCGAGGCCGCCGCGGAACTCGCCGACCTGGCCACGGCCACCGTCCGCGCCGCCCTGCAGATCTCGTACGAAGAGGCGCCCGGCGACGCCGCGGTGTGCCGGCTGGCCGTCATCGGCATGGGCAAGTGCGGCGGCCGGGAGCTGAACTACGTCTCCGACGTCGACGTCATCTTCGTCGCCGAGGCCAAGGACGGCGTCGACGAGGCCAAGGCACTGCAGGCCGCGACCCGGATCGCCGCCCGGATGATGCGGCTGTGCTCGGACAACACCGTCGAGGGCACGATCTGGCCGGTCGACGCCAACCTGCGCCCCGAGGGCCGCAACGGCCCGCTGGTACGCACCCTCAGCAGCCACCTCGCCTACTACCAGCGCTGGGCCAAGACCTGGGAGTTCCAGGCCCTGCTCAAGGCCCGCCCGATGGCCGGCGACCTCGGCCTGGGCCAGGAGTACGTCGACGCGCTCGCCCCGATGGTGTGGGAGGTGGCCGAACGGGACAACTTCGTCTCCGACGTCCGCCAGATGCGCCGCCGGGTCGTCGAGAACATCCCCGCGGCGCAGGTCGAACGCGAACTCAAGCTCGGCCCCGGCGGTCTGCGCGACGTCGAATTCGCCGTCCAGCTCCTGCAGTTGGTGCACGGCCGCAGCGACGCCACCCTCCGCAGTGCCACCACCCTGGACGCCCTGGCCGCGCTCGCGGCCGGCGGCTATGTGGGACGCCAGGACGCCGCCGCCCTGGACGCCGCCTACCGCTTCCTGCGCACCCTCGAACACCGCATCCAGCTGATCCGTCTGCGCCGCACCCACCTGATGCCCGAGGACGAGGCCGAACTGCGCCGCCTGGCACGGTCGTTGGGGCTGCGGACCGAGCCGGTTGACACCCTCCGCAGGGAGTGGAGGTGGCACGCGAGAGAAGTGCGCCGACTGCATGAGAAGCTCTTCTACCGCCCCCTGCTCGATGCCGTCGCCCATCTGGAGCCCGGCGAGGCCCGGCTGTCGGCCAAGGCCGCCGGTCACCGCCTCGAAGCGCTCGGCTACGCCGATCCGGTGGCCGCGCTGCGCCACCTGGAGGCGCTGGCGTCCGGCGTGACCCGCAAGGCCGCCATCCAGCGGACCCTGCTCCCGGTGCTGCTCGCCTGGTTCGCGGACTCCGCCGACCCGGACGCCGGACTGCTCAACTTCCGCAAGGTCTCCGACGCGCTCGGCAAGACCCCCTGGTACCTCCGGCTGCTGCGCGACGAGGGCGCGGCCGCCGAGAACCTCGCCCGGGTGCTGTCGGCCGGCCGGCTCGCCCCCGACCTGCTCCTGCGCGCCCCCGAGGCGGTCGCCCTGCTCGGCGCCCCCGACGGCCTGCAGCCGCGGACCCGCGCCGCCCTGGAACAGGAGGTGCTGGCCGCGGTCGGCCGCGCGGACGGCGCGGAGGCGGCGGTCGCGGCGGCCCGCGGGGTGCGCCGCCGGGAGATGTTCCGCACCGCCGCGTCCGACGTGATCGGCGCGTACGGCACGGAGTTCAGCCCCGCCGACACCGACCACGGCCACTCCGTCGACGCGGTCGGCTCCGCGCTCTCCGACCTCAACGCCGCCACCCTCGCCGGTGCGCTGCGCGCCGCGGTCCGCGCGCAGTGGGGCGACACCCTGCCCACCCGCTTCACGGTGATCGGCATGGGCCGCTTCGGCGGCCACGAGCTGAGCTACGGCTCGGACGCCGACGTCCTCTTCGTCCACGAACCCCGCGAGGGCGCCGACGAACAGGAGGCCGCCAAGGCCGCCCACGCGGTCGCCAACGAAATGCGGCGGCTGCTCCAACTCCCGTCCTCCGACCCGCCGTTGCTCATCGACGCGGACCTCCGCCCGGAGGGCCGCACCGGCCCGCTGGTGCGCACCCTCGCCTCGTACGCGGCCTACTACCGGCGCTGGTCGCTGGTGTGGGAGGCCCAGGCACTGCTGCGCGCCGAGCCGGTCGCCGGAGACTTCGACCTCGGCCGGCGCTTCATCGAGCTGGTCGACCCGCTGCGCTACCCGGCCGAGGGCCTGGGCGACGAGGCGGTGCGCGAGATCCGCAAGCTCAAGGCCCGGATGGAGTCCGAACGGCTGCCCCGCGGCGCGGACCCGACCACCCACGCCAAGCTGGGCCGCGGCGGCCTGAGCGACGTCGAGTGGACCGTCCAGCTGCTCCAGATGCAGCACGGCTGGGAGATCCCCGGCCTGCGCACCACCCGCACCCGCGAGGCACTGTCCGCCGCACACGCGGCCGGGCTGATCGCCACCGAGGACGCCCAGATACTGGACGAGGCGTGGGTGCTGGCGGCGCGGGTCCGCAACGCGGTGATGCTCGTCCGCGGCCGTCCCGGCGACACGTTCCCGGTCGACGGCCGGGAACTGGCCGCGGTCGGCCGCTACCTCGGCTACGAGGACGGCCTCAGCCGCCGCCCCTCCGAAAACGGCCGCGGCAACGAGGCCTCCGGCCGCAGCGGCGAAATGATCGACGACTACCGCCGGATCACACGACGGGCACGCAGCGTCGTCGAGCGCGTGTTTTATGGAGCCTGACGTTTGCGGCGCCTCCCACGTACTTGGCCGTCCCGCCGCGGGTCGTCTCGCCGTTGCGCCTGGCGGCGGGCGTTTGTGTTTCGGGTGCGGTGCCGGCCCTCCAGACTTCGTCCTCCGGTCCAGCCCCTCCCGTGAGGGGGAGTTGCTGAGCTGGTTGGGGGCGGGCGTGATCTGTTGCCTGCGGGCACGTGGGCATTACGTGCACCCCCACCGTCCTTCACATTCCCTCTCACGGGAGGGGACGGGCCGGAGGGGCCGGTTGTGTGGACGTAAAGCGTCAGCAGTCCACACAACCGGCCCCGGAGGCCCGTCACCGCACCCACAACAAACCCAGCCCGCCGCAGGCGCAACGGCGAACAACAACCGCGGCGGGTCAGACGGGTACGTGCGGGGCGCCGCAAAGCGCAACGGCGAGAAACCACCACGGCGGGACAGACAGGTACGTGGGAGGCGCCGCAAAGCGCACGGTCAGACGACAACGTGCGGAGAAAGCCGATGCGGCAACGTGCCGAACCAGATGCCGGCCAGGCCGAAGCCGAAGGCCAGGCACAGTACGCCGCCCAGCGCGTCCAGCCAGAAGTGGTTGGCCGTGGAGACGATGACCAGCAGCGTCATGCTGGGGTAGAGCAGCCCCAGCGCCTTGGCCCACACCGGCTTCGCCAGCATGGCGATCGTGATGCCGCACCACAGCGACCAGCCAATGTGCATCGACGGCATCGCCGCGTACTGGTTGGACATCGAGGCGAGGTTGCCGGACGCCATCGAGCCCCAGGTGCCGTGGTCGATGAGGGTGTCGATGAAGCCGCCGTCCGGCATCAGCCGGGGCGGCGCCAGCGGATAGAAGTAGTAGCCGATGAGCGCGACGCCGGTGGTGGCGAACAGGGCCAGCCGGGCCGCCGCGTACCGGCCCGGGTGCCAGCGGTAGAGCCAGATCAGCACCCCGATCGTCACGATGAAGTGCAGCGTCGCGTAGTAGTAGTTCATCGACACGATCAGCCAGGTCACCGAGTTCACCGCGTGGTTGACGGTGTGCTCGACGGCGATGCCGAGGGAGTGCTCGGCCTGCCAGATCCAGTCCGCGTTCCGTAGCGCCTTCGCCTTCTGCTCCGGCACCGCGTTGCGGATCATCGAGTAGATCCAGTAGCTGACCGCGATCAGCAGGATCTCGAACCAGAGCCGGGGAGCGCGGGGGGTACGCAAGCGGGCCAGTCGGCCCTCTTCCACCGGCGGGTCCGCTCGGTCCCCCTTGGGTGGCGGGGTGGTCGGCAGGCCGTCCAGAGTCCTCGTCAGCGCATCACCCATAGGCAGACAGTCTGCCAGAAAGGGGTGTGTCGCCGATCATCCTTCGGTCGGGTATTCGACCCGTCATATGGCACTTGAGGCGGACACGCGGCCCCGGCCGTTCTCAGGGACGGACCCTGAGACGGACCCCAGGGCGGACCCCGAGACGGCCCGTCAGGTGGCCCGCAGCGGCTTGGGGATCCGGGCCGCCTTCGGGACCGACGCGGTCGAGCCGCGGACCACCAGCTCGGGGTGGAAGACGAACTCGCTGTGCGGCGCCGGGGTGCCGCCGACCTCCTCCAGGAGCGCGCGGACCGCGGCCTGGCCCATCGCCGTGACCGGCTGCCGGATCGTGGTCAGCGGCGGGTCGGTGAAGGCGATCAGCGGGGAGTCGTCGAAGCCGACCACCGAGATGTCGCGCGGTACGTCCAGTCCGCGCTGCCGGGCCGCCCGGATCGCACCGAGCGCCATCATGTCGCTGGCGCAGACGATGGCGGTCGCGCCCCGTTCGATCAGCGCGCTCGCCGCGGCCTGCCCGCCCTCCAGGGTGTAGAGGGAGTGCTGGATGTACGGCGCCGCCTCGGCCGGACCGATGTCCAGCCGCTCCTGCATGGCCCGGACGAAGCCCTCGATCTTCCGCTGGACGGGCACGAAGCGCTTGGGACCGAGCGCCAGCCCGATCCGCCGGTGGCCCAGGGCGGCGAGGTGGGTGACGGCCAGGTCCACCGCGGCCCGGTCGTCGGGGGAGACGAACGGCGCCTGCACCTTGTCGGAGAAGCCGTTGATGAGCACGAAGGGCACGCCCTGGCCGCGCAGCTGCTCGTAGCGCTGCATGTCGGCGGAGGTGTCGGCGTGCAGCCCGGAGACGAAGATGATGCCGGCCACCCCGCGGTCGACCAGCATCTCGGTCAGCTCGTCCTCCGTCGAGCCGCCCGGGGTCTGCGTCGCGAGCACCGGGGTGTAGCCCTGGCGGGTCAGCGCCTGCCCGATGACCTGGGCGAACGCCGGGAAGATCGGGTTCTCCAGCTCGGGCGTGATCAGCCCGACCAGGCCCGCGCTGCGCTGCCGCAGCCGCACCGGGCGTTCATAGCCCAGCACGTCGAGGGCGGCCAGCACGGACTGGCGGGTGGTGGCGGAGACGCCGGGCTTCCCGTTGAGAACCCGGCTGACGGTGGCCTCGCTGACACCCGCCTGCGCTGCGATGTCTGCCAGCCGGGCGGTCATGGGTGGGACCTTACCGTCCGGCTGTCAGATTGCCCACCAGGTGCAGCTGTCACCGGGTTGCCCACCAGGTGCAGCTGTCACCGGGCAGCGCGGCCGTCGTGCCGTTGACGGCCACCGGGGCGCTGGACAGCAGCGGAGAGCCGGGGAGCGGGATCTCGACCTCGTGCCCGAGGGTGTTCACGGTGCACACCATGCCGGGGCGGGTGAACGCGAGCACCCCGTCGGGGGAGGGCTGCCAGCTCATCTCCCCGTCGCCCAGGCCCGGCAGCTCCCGCCGCAGGGCGAGCGCGGTGCGGTAGAGCTCCAGGGTGGAGGACGGGTCGCCGGTCTGGGCGGCGACGGTCAGGGCGCGCCAGTCGGCGGGCTGCGGCAGCCAGCTGCCGCCCGGCCCGAAGCCGTACGGCGGGGCCTCGCCGGACCAGGGGAGCGGGACCCGGCAGCCGTCCCGGAAGCCGTCCTGGCCGCTCTTCCCGGAGGCGTGGCCGCGGAAGAACGCCGGGTCCTGTCGTGCCTCGTCGGGCAGGTCGGTGACCTCGGGCAGGCCCAGTTCCTCGCCCTGGTAGAGGTACGCGGAACCGGGCAGGGCCAGCATCAGCAGGGTGGCGGCGCGGGCCCGCGCGAGGCCGCCGCCGAGCCGGGTGGTGTGCCGGACCACGTCGTGGTTGGAGAGCACCCAGGTCGTCGGGGCGCCGACCGACGTGGTGGCGGCGAGCGAGTCGTCGATGACCCGGCGCAGTGCGTCGGCCCGCCAAGGGGTGTTCAGGAACTGGAAGTTGAACGCCTGGTGCAGTTCGTCGGGGCGGACGTAGAGCGCCAGCCGCTCGGGGGTCGGGGCCCAGGCCTCGGCGACGCCGATCACCTGCTTGCCGTGGTCCGTGCCGTAGCCGTCCAGCAGCCGGCGCCAGGTGCGGTGGATGGTGTGCACGCCGTCCTGGTCGAAGAACGGCAGGACCTGGTTGCCGATCAGCTTGGCCTGCTGGCCGTGGCCGATGTCGGGCAGGCCGGGCGCCTTGACCATGCCGTGTGCGACGTCGACCCGGAAGCCGTCCACGCCGAGGTCGAGCCAGAAGCGCAGGATGGCCTCGAATTCGGCGTGCACGTCCGGGTTGTCCCAGTCCAGATCGGGCTGTTCCGGGGCGAAGAGGTGCAGGTACCAGTCGCCGCGGTCGGTGCGGGTCCAGGCCGGGCCGCCGAAGACCGACTCCCAGTCGTTGGGCGGGAGTTCGCCGTGCTCGCCGCGGCCGGGGCGGAAGACGTACCGCCGCCGGGCGAGCCCGGGGTCGCGGAACCACGGGTGCCGGTCGGAGGTGTGGTTGGGGACGACGTCGACGATCACCCGCAGGCCCAGGTCGTGGGCGGTGCGGATCAGGTCGTCGGCGTCCTGGAGGGTGCCGAAGAGCGGGTCGACGGTGCGGTAGTCGGCGACGTCGTAGCCCCCGTCGGCCTGCGGCGAGGCGTAGAACGGCGTGAGCCAGACGGCGTCCACGCCGAGGTCCTTGAGGTACGGCAGCCGCGCGCGGGCCCCGCGCAGATCGCCGATGCCGTCGCCGTCGCTGTCGGCGAAGGAACGCACGTAGATCTGGTAGATGACGGCGTCGCGCCACCACCCCGGACCGCGGCCCGGTCCGGGCACCTGGGGGGCGGGGCTGGGGGAAGTGAGCTCCTGGGTCATCTGCCGTCCCTGTCGAGGTGAAGAGTCATGAGAGGCGGGGCCGCGAGGCAGGGGTGTGCCTTCACGGAGTCAACGCTCGGGCGGTCGCCGGGTGACGGTGCCGCAGGCCCCTCCAGGGTCTCTTTCCGGACATCCCGTTGCAATACCTTCCAGTGGCCTTGCAGCAATTTGCCGCAAGGTCTTTCGGTTTGTTTGCAGCGCTGTTACGTTCCTGACCGCCATCTGAGGCATTTCCCTAAGGAGTTCACATGCGGCGTGGCATACGGGGCGCGATCGCCACCGCGCTGGTAGCGGGCCTGGCACTGGCGGCGACGGCGTGCGGCGGGGGTGACGACGGAGGAAACACGGACAGCGGCGGCGAATTGTCGGGAACCGTTACCTACTGGGACACCTCCAACGACACCGAGAAGACGACCTACCGCAAGCTTGCCGAGGCCTTCCAGAAGGAACACCCCAAGGTCCACGTCAACTATGTGAACGTCCCCTTCGGCGACGCCAACGCCAAGTTCAAGAACGCCGCCGGCGGCAACTCCGGCGCCCCCGACGTGATGCGCACCGAGGTCGCCTGGACCGCCGACTTCGCCAACCTCGGTTACCTCGCCCCGCTCGACGGCACCCCCGCCCTCGACAAGACCGACGACTACCTCCCGCAGGCCGTCGGCTCCACCAAGTTCAAGGGCAAGACCTACGCCGCGCCCCAGGTCATCGACACCCTGGGCCTCTTCTACAACAAGAAGCTCCTCAAGGACGCCGGCGTCGAGGTCCCCAAGTCCTTCGCCGACCTGTCCGCCGCCGCCAAGAAGATCAAGTCCAAGACCGGCGCCACCGCCCTCTACCTGCGCGGTGACGACCCCTACTGGTTCCTGCCCTACCTCTACGGCGAGGGCGGCAACATGGTCGACGCCCGCGACAAGGTCGTCCAGATCGACGACGGCGCCGGCGTCAAGGCGTTCAAGACCCTCAAGGACCTGGTCGACTCCAAGGCCGCCGTCACCGACGCCACCGACGGCCAGGAGAACCAGCTCAAGGCCCTCAAGGACGGCACCGTCGCGATGGCGATCGACGGCCCCTGGGACATCGAGGCCGCCCGCGCCGGCAAGGCCTTCAAGGACAAGGAGAACCTCGGCGTCGCCCCCGTCCCGGCCGGCAGCGCCGCCCAGGGCTCCCCGCAGGGCGGCTGGAACCTCTCC
Organism: Streptomyces endophytica; assembly: GCF_026153355.1. Lineage (GTDB taxonomy): Bacteria > Actinomycetota > Actinomycetes > Streptomycetales > Streptomycetaceae > Streptomyces > Streptomyces endophytica. The sequence continues at coordinate 3,790,702 of NZ_CP110636.1, forward strand.
GTCTACGCCGGCAGCAAAAACCTCCGCGCCGCCTACGCCTTCGTCAAGTACATGAGCTCCGCCGCGGTCCAGCAGCAGACCACCGAGCAGCTCAGCCTGCTGCCCACCCGCAGGTCCGTCTACGACGTCCCGGCCGTCAAGAAGAACGAGATGGTCAAGTTCTTCAAGCCCGCCGTCGACGGCGCCGTCCAGCGCCCCTGGATCGCCGAAGGCAACTCCCTCTTCGAGCCGATCAAGGTCCAGATGAACAAGGTCCTCACCGGCTCCGCCACGCCCGAGCAGGCCGCCAAGGCGACCGGCGACGCCTACCGGAAGCTGCTCAAGGACTACAAGTGACCGTTGCTGTACGGGTGCGCCGGGCCTTCGGCACCCACTGGTACGCATGGACGATGGTCGCCCCGGTCGTGCTCGTCATCGGGGTGATCATCGGCTATCCGCTGGCCCGCGGCGTCTTCCTCTCGCTCACCGACGCCAACGAGGCCAACGTCGAGCGGAACATCGGCGTCAACCACATCCCCGCCACCTACAAGTTCACCGGCCTGGACAACTACAAGGCGGTGCTCTCCGACGGCGTCTTCTGGGACCGCCTCGGCTGGACCGTCGTGTGGACCGTCGCCTGCGTCGGCCTCACCTTCCTCCTCGGCCTCACGCTGGCCACCATGCTCAACCGGAAGCTGCGCGGCCGCACCTTCTACCGCCTCGCGCTGATCCTGCCCTGGGCCATCCCCGCGTTCATCTCCGTCTTCACCTGGCGGATGCTCTACAACGAGAAGAGCGGCATCCTCAACAAGCTGCTGGCCGGCGGCGGCATCGACGCCGTGCCCTGGCTCAACGACCCCACCTGGGCCAAGCTCTCGGTCGTCGCCGTCAACGTCTGGCTCGGCGTGCCCTTCATGCTCGTCGCGCTGCTCGGCGGCCTGACCTCCATCCCCGCCGAGCTCTACGAGGCCGCGGAGATGGACGGCGCGAACGCCTGGCAGCGGTTCCGCAACATCACCGTTCCCGGACTGCGCGCCGTCAGCAGCACCGTGATCCTGCTCTCCACCATCTGGACCTTCAACATGTTCCCGGTGATCTTCCTGCTGACCCGGGGCGGCCCCGGCGACGCCACCGAGATCCTGGTGACCTACGCCTACCGGCTCTCCTTCGTCGACAGCCCGCGCAACTTCTCCGAGTCCGCGGCCTGGGGCGTCCTGATCCTGCTCATGCTCTCCGCCGTCGCGGTCGTCTACCGCCGGGCGCTGCGCAAGCAGGGAGAGGTGTGGTGACCACCCCGATGACCCGCAAACGAGGCGAGCGCTCCCGCCTGGCATCCGCCGGACTGCACACCGGTCTGGCCCTCGCCGCCGTGGTGGCCGTCTTCCCGCCCCTCTGGCTGCTGGTGACGTCCTTCAAACCGAAGAACGACGCCTTCTCCACCAGCCTCGTCAGCCACTTCACCCTCGCCAACTACACCCACGTACTGGCCGACACCGAGTTCCTGACCTGGTTCAAGAACTCCGTGGTGATCGTCGGGCTGACCACCGTCCTCGGCGTCTTCATCGCCGCCACCACCGGTTACGCGGTCAGCCGCTTCCGCTTCCCCGGCATGCGCCCGCTGATGTGGCTGCTGCTGATCACCCAGATGTTCCCGGTCGCGGTGCTCATCGTGCCGCTCTACAACCTCATGGCGACCCTGGGCCTGCTGAACCAGCCCGCGGGCCTGGTCATCACCTATCTGACCATCGCCGTCCCGTTCTGCGCCTGGATGATGAAGGGCTACTTCGACACCATCCCGGTGGAGATCGACGAATCCGGCCGGGTCGACGGCCTCAACCCGTTCGGCACCTTCTGGCGGCTCGTCCTGCCGCTGGCCCGCCCCGGCCTCGCCGTCACCGGCTTCTACACCTTCGTCACCGCCTGGGCCGAGGTCGCCTACGCCTCCGCCTTCATGACCGGCGAGGAGAACCTCACCCTCGCCGGCGGGCTGCAGACCTTCGTCAACCAGTACACCAACGACTGGGGTTCGATGACCGCCGCCGCCGTGATCATCGCCGTCCCGGCCGCCCTCGTCTTCGCCTTCGCCCAACGCCACCTCGTCGCCGGCCTCACGGCGGGCACCACCAAGGGTTGACCTCTTCCCCGCTCCGAGGAGCGGGGATTCCTTCCCTCGCGGGTCGGATTTTCTGCTTCGCTGACCGCTGCCTCTCAGGAGTGTTCCGTTGAGGTCTCACACCGTCTCCACAGACTGTCACCGCCAGCCCGGCGGCCAGAATGTTCTTCGCCGCGTTCACGTCCCGGTCGTGGGTCGCTCCGCAAGCGCACATCCAGGTACGGACGTTGAGCGGCAGCCTCGCCGCGATGGTGCCGCACGCCGAACACAGTTGGGAGCTGGGAAACCATCGGTCGATGACGATCAGCTCGCGCCCGTACCAGGCGCACTTGTATTCCAGCATGCTGCGCAGCTCGGCCCACGACGCATCGGAGACGGCGCGGGCGAGCTTGCGGTTCTTGACCATGTTGCGGACAGTCAGGTCCTCGATCACGAGCGTTTGGTTTTCGCGCACGAGTCGACTGGTCAGCTTCTGAAGGAAGTCCCGGCGCCGGTCGCCGATGCGAGCATGCACCCTGGCCACCTTGCGTCGGGCTTTCTGCCGGTTTCTGCTTCCCTCGGCCTTGCGGGAAAGCGCCCGCTGCGCCCGGGCCAGGCGGGGGCGGTCACCGCGTTCGTGGCGGGGGTTGGCGACCTTCTCCCCGGTGGACAGGGCCACCAGGCTCGTGACCCCGACGTCGATGCCGACCGCGCCCGCGGCGGCGGGCATCGTGGCCGGTGTGTCCTCGCACAGAAGGGACACGAACCAGCGCCCGGCAGCGTCCCGGGAGACGGTCACCGTCGTCGGCTCCGCCCCTTCGGGCAGGGCGCGGGACCACACGATGTCCAGTGGGTCTGTCATCTTCGCCAAGGTCAGCTCCCCGTTCCGGTAGCGAAACGCGGACCGGGTGTACTCCGCACTGGCGCGGGATCTCTTACGCGACTTGAAGCGGGGGTACCGAGTCCGCTTGCCCCAGAACGACACGAACGCAGCCTGCAGGTGACGGAGCGACTGCTGCAAGGGAACGGAAGAGACCTCGGACAGGTAGGCGAGCTCCTCGGACTTCTTCCACTCCGTCAGCATCGACGAGGTCTGCGCATAGTTCACACGCTCCTGCCGCGACCACGCTTTCGTTCGTGCAGCCAACGCCAGGTTGTAGACCTTCCGCACACAGCCGAATGTGCGCGACAGCTCAGCCGCCTGCACCTCACTCGGATAGAAGCGGTACTTGAACGCCCGCTTCACAGGGGAAGTCGCCATGGCTCACACGCTAGTGACGCCACATGTGAGCGGCCAAGCACTGGCCAGAACCCAGGCCCACTCGGGCCCGCCACTATGCGACGCCGGAATGCGGGCGGCCCCTTTCCCAGGCTTGAAGGCCAGTTTTTCCACGCAAGGAGTTATGGATGACCCAGCACCACCCCACCCGTGCCACCGACTGGTGGCGGGACGCGGTGATCTACCAGGTCTACCCGCGCAGTTTCGCCGACGGCAACGGCGACGGCATGGGCGACCTGGCAGGCATCCGCGCTCGTCTGCCGTATCTGCGGGACCTGGGCGTGGACGCCGTCTGGCTCAGCCCGTTCTACGCCTCGCCGCAGGCCGACGCCGGTTACGACGTCGCCGACTACCGGGCCATCGACCCGATGTTCGGCACCCTGGCCGACGCCGAGGCGGTCATCCGCGACGCCCACGGGCTGGGCCTGCGCATCATCGTCGACATCGTCCCCAACCACTGCTCCGACCAGCACGTGTGGTTCCGCCGCGCGCTGGCCGAGGGCCCCGGTTCCACCGCCCGGGAACGCTTCCACTTCCGCAAGGGCCGTGGCGAGAACGGTGAACTCCCGCCCAATGACTGGGAGTCCCTCTTCGGCGGGCCGGCCTGGACCCGGGTCCCCGACGGCGAGTGGTACCTCCACCTCTTCGCGCCCGAACAGCCCGACTTCAACTGGGACCACCCCGCTGTCCAGGACGAGTTCCGCTCCATCCTGCGCTTCTGGCTGGACCTGGGGGTGGACGGCTTCCGGGTGGACGTCGCGCACGGGCTGGTCAAGGCCCCGGGGCTGCCCGACATGGGGCACGCCGAGCAGCTCACCCTCCTCGGCAACCAGGCCCTGCCCTTCTTCGACCAGGACGGGGTGCACGCCGTCTACCGCTCGTGGCGCACCGTCCTCGACGAGTACCCGGGCGAGCGGATCGCGGTCGCCGAGGCGTGGACGCCCACCGCCGAACGCACCGCGCTCTACCTCCGCCCCGACGAGCTCCACCAGGCGTTCAACTTCCACTACCTGAACACCGGTTGGGACGCGGACGCGCTGCGGGAGGCGATCGACTCCTCCCTGGACGCGATGCGCCCGGTCGGCGCGCCCACGACCTGGGTGCTCTCCAACCACGACGTGGTGCGGCACCGCACCCGGCTCGGCGGCGGCCTCGCGCGGGCCCGGGCCGCCGGCCTGCTGATGCTGGCCCTGCCCGGCTCCGCGTACGTCTACCAGGGCGAGGAACTGGGGCTGCCCGAGGTCACCGACCTGCCCGACGAGGTCCGCCAGGACCCGTCCTTCTTCCGCAACAGCGGCCAGGACGGCCTGCGCGACGGCTGCCGGGTGCCGCTGCCGTGGAGCGGCGAGGCGGCGCCGTACGGCTTCGGAACCGGCGGCAGCTGGCTGCCGCAGCCCGCCGACTGGGCCCCGCTCACCGTCGAGGCGCAGACCGGCGACCCGTCCTCCACCCTGGAGCTCTACCGCACCGCGCTCTCCCTGCGGCGCAGCCACCCCGGTCTCGGCGCCGGGGACGCCGTCGAGTGGCTCGACGCCCCCGCCGGCGTCCTGGCCTTCCGCCGCCCCGGCGGCCTGGTCTGCACGGCCAACACCACCCCGGAGGCGGTCTCGATCCCCGCCCCCGGCCGGGTCCTGCTCGCGTCGGGTCCGCTGGACGCCGCCGGACCGGACGTCGAACTGCCCGCCGACACCACCGTCTGGTGGGCGGAGTGACCCTGTCCGGTCCACCGCACCACCCGCCCCGGCTCTCCGACGTCGCCGCGCAGGCGCAGGTCAGCGAGGCGACCGTGAGCCGGGTGCTGAACGGCCGGGCGGGCGTGGCGGCGGGCACCCGGCAGCGGGTGCTCGCCGCGCTGGACGTCCTCGGCCACGAGCGGCCGGTCCGCTTACGGCGCCGCAGCGCGGGTCTGGTCGGGTTGGTCATCCCCGAGCTGACCAACCCGATCTTCCCGGCCTTCGCGCAGATCATCGAGCAGGCGCTGGCCGGCCACGGCTACACCCCGGTCCTGTGCACCCAGATGCCGGGCGGGGCCACCGAGGACGAACTCGTCGAGCAGTTGGAGGAGCGCGGCGTCACCGGCATCGTCTTCCTTTCCGGTCTGCACGCCGACACCGGCGCGGATCCGTCCCGGTATGCCCGCCTGACCGCCCGCGGGGTGCCGTACGTCCTGATCAACGGCTACCACCCCGGGATCGACGCGCCGTTCGTCTCGCCCGATGACGGGGCGGCGGCCCGGATGGCGGTGCGTCACCTGGCCGAGCTGGGGCACGAACGGATCGGCCTGGCGGTCGGTCCGGTCCGTTACGTCCCGTCCCGCCGCAAGGCCGAGGGATTCGTGGCGGCGCTGGGCGAGTCGTTCGGCCTGTCGAGGGGGCAGGCCGAACGACTCGTCCAGCACACGCTGTTCAGCGTCGAGGGCGGTGACGCGGCGGCCGCCTCCCTGCTCGACCAGGGCTGCACCGGCATCGTCTGCGGCAGCGACCTGATGGCGCTGGGGGCCGTCCGTGCGGCGCGCCGCCGGGGCCTGGGCGTGCCCGGCGACCTCTCCGTCGTCGGTTTCGACGACTCCCAGCTGATCGCCTTCACCGACCCGCCGCTGACCACGGTCCGGCAGCCGGTGCACGCGATGGCGACCGCCGCGGTGGGGGCCCTCATCGAGGAGATCCACGACCGGGACCGCGGCGAGCGGGACCCGGCCCGCCGCACCGAGTTCGTCTTCCAGCCGGAACTGGTCGTACGGGGGTCGACGGGGCCGGCGCCGGGGTGACCGCCGGCGCCGGTGCCGACTGCCCCGCCGGCTCGGGTGTACGGCTCAGACGGCGGAGCGCCGGGCGTGGAAGAGGCCCCAGCGCAGCAGGCCGCGGCGGGTGACGTCGGTCCAGAGGGGGAGGTTGGCCAGCAGGTCGTCGACGTAGGCCGGGCTGATCCGGTCCCGCAGTTCGGCCGCGCGCCGGTGGACGTCCTCGTCGAGGCGGGCGTAGTGGGTGGCGAGGTCCGCGGTGCGGTCCTCGAAGTCGGCGCCCTTGAGGCCGAGTTCGGACAGCTGCCGCAGGTAGAAGTCCGGTGTCGCCGGGGTCCGCACGCCGAGCCGGGCGAACGCGGGCCGTACCGCCTCGGCCGGGGGCTCCCCGGGCGCCATGATGTCCGAGAAGACCAGGGCGCCGCCCGGTCTCAGCACGCGTACCGCCTCGCTCAAGGCGCCTTCCCGGTCCTCGACGTGGCACAGGACCTCAAGGGACCAGACGACGTCGAACCGCCCGGTTTCGTAGGGCAGGTCGTTGAGGGAGCCGGTGACGACCTCGATCAGACCGTCCAGGCCGCGCCGGGCGTTGGCCGCGCGGTGCCGCCGGTTGTGTGCCTCGCTGAGGTCGAGGGCCGCGACCCGGCAGCCGAAGCGGGCGGCGAGCGCGCGGGCCGAGCCGCCGTACCCGGAGCCGAGGTCGAGCACGGTGGCGTGCGGGCCGAGCAGGTCGGCGACCTTGTCCGCGGCGTGCTCGACGGTACGGTGCGAGGCCTCCGCGACCGGCTCGTCGCCCTCGGCGTAGATGCCGACATGGATGTCCTCGCCGCCCCAGACGGCGTCGTAGAAGGCATCGACGTCGCCGGTCTCGTAGTAGCGGCGGGTCGCGTCGTCGTGGTCCGGTGTGGCGGTGGTGTCGTTGTCAGGTGTGTCGATCACGGGGGGCGGGTTCCCCGCTCGGGCTCGGGCAACTCGGGCCGTTCGGGGACATGGGTGACTATGCGCCACTTCACGGGGCCGTGCGGGACGCGGACGGGAGCCGATGGGGCCGGTCCGGCCGGCCGGGCGCGTAGGGCCCGTTGTGGTGGGCCTCCGGCCGGCCGGGCCGGCTGCTCCAGCAACGTAACACCCTTGCAATGTCTTGCGTAAGGTCTTGCAACGCTGGATCGTCGCGGATAGAACCATGAGCCATGTCCTCCACCGCACGCCGGCCCGGCCGGCGCCTGGCCGCCGTCCTCGTCCTCGCCCTCGGCGCCACCGGCCTCCTCACCGCACCGACCGCGCAGCCGGCGCACGCCGCCCCGTCCGGACCGCAGCCGGCCCTGGCGCAGTGGATCGACCGCGACACCGTGGTCTGGAAGGGCGCCGAACCCTCCGCCGCCCAGCTGGAGTTCGACACCGGACGGGCAGGGGCGGCCGGCAGGCGCCTCCGGCTCACCCCAGGCCGCCTCACCCCCGCCGAACGGGCCGCCTTCCCGCACCTCACCGGCTATCCGGCCTTCACCGTCGACCCCCGCGACCGCGGCCTCGCCCGTACGGCGCTGCGCGGACGCCTGGTCGCCGCCCAGCGCACCGCGGACGGCCGGCGCACCACAACCGGCGTGCAGATACCCGGAGTTCTCGACGACCTCTACGGCGCGCGGGCCCGGCACGCCGCACTCGGACCGGTCTTCCACCACGGCCGCCCCACCCTCTCCGTATGGGCGCCCACCGCCCGCACCGTCGCCCTGGAACTCGACGGCCGCACGGTCCCGATGCGGCGCGACGACCGCAGCGGGGTCTGGCGCGTCCAGGGCACGCGCGACTGGGCCGGGAAGCCCTACCGCTACCTCGTCACCGTCTGGGCGCCCACGGTCGGCAGGACCGTCACCAACAAGGTCACCGACCCGTACTCCACCGCCCTGACCGCCGACTCCGCCCGCAGCCTGGTCGTCGACCTCGACGACCCGCGGCTCGCCCCCACGGGCTGGGCCGGCCTGCACAAGCCCGCCGCGGTGCCGCTGCGCCGGGCCCGCATCCAGGAACTGCACATCCGCGACTTCTCCGTCGAGGACCGCACCTCCCGCCACCCCGGCCAGTACCTCGCTTTCACCGACCGCGGGTCCGACGGCATGCGGCACCTGAAATCCCTTGCAGCGGCCGGAACTTCTTACGTCCACTTGCTGCCGGCCTTTGACGGTGCCACCGTCCCCGAAAAGCGCGCCGACCAGGACCGCCCCCGCTGCGACCTCGCCTCCTACGCGCCCGACTCCGAGAGCCAGCAGGAGTGCGTGACCAGGGCGGCCGCCCGCGACGCGTACAACTGGGGCTACGACCCGCTGCACTACACCGTGCCGGAGGGCTCGTACGCCTCCGACCCCCGAGGCGCCGCCCGCACCGTCGAGTTCCGCCGCATGGTGCAGGGCCTCAACGGCATCGGCCTGCGCACCGTCATGGACGTCGTCTACAACCACACCGCCGCCTCCGGCCAGGACCCGCACTCGGTCCTCGACCGCATCGTCCCCGGCTACTACCAGCGGCTGCTCGACGACGGCACGGTCGCCACCTCCACCTGCTGCTCGGGCACCGCGCCCGAACACACCATGATGGGCAAGCTCGTCGTCGACTCGGTCGTCACCTGGGCCAAGGAGTACAAGGTCGACGGCTTCCGCTTCGACCTCATGGGGCACCACCCGAAGGCCAACATCCTCGCCGTCCGCAAGGCCCTCGACGCGCTCACCCCGGCCCGGGACGGCGTGGACGGCAAGAAGATCATCCTCTACGGCGAGGGCTGGAACTTCGGCGAGGCCGCGAACGACGCCCGCTTCGTCCAGGCCACCCAGCGGAACATGGCCGGCACCGGCATCGCCACCTTCGACGACCGGGCCCGCGACGCGGTGCGCGGCGGCGGCCCCTTCGACGCCGACCCGCGCGTCCAGGGCTTCGGCTCGGGCCTCTTCACGGCCCCCAACACCTCACCGGCGAACGGCGATCCGGCCGCCCAGCGGGCCCGGCTCCGCCACTACCAGGACCTCCTCAAGGTCGGCCTCACCGGCAACCTCGCCGACTACACCTTCACCGACACCGCCGGCCGCCGCGTCAAGGGCTCGCAGGTCGACTACAACGGCGCCCCGGCCGGGTACGCCGCCGCCCCCGGTGACGCCCTCGCGTACGCCGACGCGCACGACAACGAAACCCTTTACGACGCCCTCGCCTACAAGCTTCCGCAAGGAACCCGCCCAACCGACCGCGCCCGCCTGCAAGTTCTTGCACTCGCCACCGCGGCGCTGTCCCAAGGCCCCGCGCTCTCCCAGGCCGGCTCGGACCTCCTCCGCTCCAAGTCCCTGGACCGCAACTCCTTCGACAGCGGTGACTGGTTCAACGCCCTCCACTGGGACTGCGCCGACGGCAACGGCTTCGGCCGCGGACTGCCACCGGCCGCCGACAACAAGGACAAGTGGCCCTACGCCAAGCCCCTGCTGGCCGACCCGGCCCTCCGCCCCGACTGCGCCACCATCCGGGGCGCCTCGGCCGCCTACCGCGACCTCCTCCGCATCCACGCCACGGAACCGGCCTTCGGCCTGCGCACCGCCGCCGCGGTCCAGTCGCAGCTCTCCTTCCCCCTCTCCGGGAAGGACGAGACGCCGGGCGTGCTCACCATGCGCCTCGCCGACCTGGCGATCGTCTTCAACGCCACCCCGCACCCGCAGCACCAGACCGTCGCCGCCCTGGCCGGCCACCCCTACGCCCTGCACCCCGTCCAGGCCCACGGCGCGGACCGCACCACCGCCACCGCCTCGTACGACGAGACCACCGGCACCTTCACGGTCCCGCCCTACACGGTCGCGGTCTTCCACCGCCGCTGAGCCCGCACCGCTGCCCCCTGGCCGACCGGCTAGCCACCCAGCCGCTTCTCAAGGAGGGTGACGGCGTACGGACTTCCGCCGCCATCCTCCTTGCCCGGCTGCTCCCCGACGACCGTGTACCCGGCACCCTCGTAATAGGTCCGCAGCCGCGGGTTGGACGAGAGGCAGTCCAGCCGCGCCCAGGTACGGCCGGCCTCCGCGATCCGCCGCTCCGCATGCGCCAGCATCGCCCGGCCGGTCCCCGCCGGCGCCCGCTCCCGGTCCACCATCAGCCGGTGCACATACCCCGCCTCCGGCGGCTGCGGCCCCCACGCGGGCTCATCGGTCCACCACAGCTCGAAGCCGCCCGCTATCCGTCCGCCGGCCTCCGCGAGCCAGACCTCGCCCTCCTTCATCCGCAGTCGGAAGTGCTCCTCGCTCTTCCCCCGGGCTTCCACTGCTCGATGCCGGACCGCTGCATCCACCGCGCGGCCGCGTCGTACAGGCCGACGAGGACCTGCGGATCGCCGTCGTCCGCCGGCCGGAACGTGATCTTCTCTGCCATGCGCGGAATTGTGCCGTAGCGACAAATTTCCCGCACCAGCCGCCCTGAGGCGCCGGCGCTGCGAATAAGAGGGTGATACCTCGCCGAGGTGTCGCTTCGCACCTGGATGATGCGGTCCTCCCGCCGTGGAGGGCCGTCGGAAAGGAACGAACGTGATCCCCACGCGCACCAGCCGCCTCGCCGCACTCGCCGCCCTGCCGGCCGCACTGGCCCTCGCGGTCGGCGCCGCCTCCCCGGCAGCAGCCGCCGACGGGGCCTACCAGATCAACCTGGCACAGCTGAACAACTCCGGTTCCAAGGGCGTCGCGATGCTCAGCCTCAAGGGCAACCAGCTGACGGTGAAGATCGAGTCCGAGGGGCTCGTACCGGGGCAGCCGCACGCCCAGCACCTCCACGGCTCCACCGACGGGCACGACTTCCACTGCCCGGATCCGAGCGCCGACACCAACGGCGACGGGGTCATCGACAACACCGAAGCCACCGTCCAGTACGGGAACATCAACATCTCGCTGACCACCCGGGGCTCCACCGACGCCAAGAGCGGCCTCGCCGTGGACCGGATGCCGACGGCGGACGCCCAGGGCAAGCTCTCCTACGAGCGCACCCTCACCGTCTCCCAGGACGTGGTCGACCACATCAAGGACCTGCACATCGTGCAGCACGGCATCGACCGCAACGGCAACAACAAGTACGACTTCGACGGCGCGGGCAAGAGCGAACTCGACCCGAAGCTCCCCCAGGAGGCCACCGCCCCGACCAACTGCGGTGAGGTCCAGGGCGCCGCGGTCGGCTCCATCCCGGTCGGCGGGGTCGAGACCGGGACCGGGCCCGTGGACCCGCCCGCCGGCAAGAGCGTGCCGCTCGCGCTGCTGGGCGCCGGCGGGACCGCCGCCGCGGCGGCGGCCGGCACGCTGGTCCTCCTGCGCCGCCGCCGCGCGCAGCTCTCCCCGGTACCCGCCGAGAACGGCGGGGCCGCCGCATGAGCGCCCCCACCAGGGCCGCCGTGACCACCGGACGCCGAAGCCGCCGGGCCGTCGGCGGCGTGCTCGCCGCGGCGGTGGCCGCCGTGCTCGTCGCCGGGTGCGGAGGACAGGATTCCGTGCCGCCGCGGCCGCTCCCCGCCGAGCCGCCGGGCCAGAGCGGTCACACCGCCCACGACGAGGCGTCGCCCGGGACGGACGGACCGGGCGCCGCCGCCGCGAGCATGCCGACGTCGGCGCCGGTACGGCTCTCCATCCCCGCGCTGAAGGTGTCGTCCACGCTGGAGACGCTGGGACAGCACCCGGACGGGACGATGGAGACCCCGCGCGATCCGGCCAAGGCGGGCTGGTACCAGCCCGGGCCGACGCCGGGGCCCGAGGGCCGGCCGTCATCGCCGGCCACGTCACCTGGAACGGCACCCCGTCGGTGTTCCGGAAGCTGTCGTCCATGAAGCGCGGGGACAGCATCGAGGTCGCCCGGAAGGACGGCAGCACGGCGAAGTTCACCGTCGACCGGGTCGCCCAGTACCCGAAGAACAAGTTCCCCACCGTGGAGGTCTACCAGAACCTCGACCACGCCGGCCTCCGCCTGATCACCTGCGGCGGCGACTACGACCAGGGCAAGCACTACTACCCGGACAACGTGGTGGTGTTCGCCAGCCTCACCGGCAAGGCCTAGACGTCATCCGGCGGCCGTCCCCCGAGCCCCAGGGGGACGGCCGCACGGCCAGCACCCCCACGGGCGCCCGCCTATACCGGCTGCGGCAGCGCCATCAAGCGGCCCACCAGGTCCGCGAACATCCCGTCCGCCGGTTCGTCCGCCAGGATGCGGCGGACGATCCCGGCCATCCGGTCGTCGTACGCCGCGCTCACCGCCGCCAGCGCCGCGAAATCGTGGACCAGCTGGCGCTCCAGCTCGGCGCGGGGGACCCGGCGGCCGTCCAGCCAGAGGAGGGCGGTGGTCTCGGCCAGGGAGATCCACGAGCGCACCACCAACTCCAGCCGCGGCGGCGGGTCGGTGAGGGCGAGGTGGGCGAGGATCTGCTCGTACGCGGCCTGGCGGACGCCGTCGATCAGGGCGCTGGTACGGGTCGAGCCGATCGCCGGGCCGCCGCGCATCAGCGCGGAGAAGCCGGGGCCGTGCTCGTCCACGAAGTCGAAGAAACGCTCCATCACGCGCAACAGACGGGCGCCGAGCGGCCCTTCGTGCGGTTCCACGAAGCGGGCGGCCAGCTCCTCGGCGGCGCGCCGCAGCGCGGCCTCGTACAGCTGCTGCTTGCCCGGGAAGTAGTGGTAGACCAGCGGCCGCGAGATCCCGGCCGCCTCGGCGATCTCGTCGATCGACACGTCCTCGGGCGCACGGTGGCTGAACAGGCCGAGGGCGACCGCGATCAGCTGATCGCGCCGCTCCTCGACGCCCATCCTGCGCCGCGCCCCGGTCGTCATGCGGACACCCTAACGACCCGGGGCGCGGCGCGGAATCACAGATCCAGTACCAGTCGTGCGCCGCCCCGGGCCCGCGAGACGCAGATCAGCAGCGAGTCGTCGCGCTCGGCGTCCGTCAGCAGCTCGTCGCGGTGGTCCACCTCGCCGGCCAGCACCCGCTGCTGGCAGGTGCCGCAGAACCCCTGCTCACAGGAGTACGGGAGGTCCGGCAGCGCCTGGTCGCGGATCGCCCGCAGGACGCTGGTGTCCGCGGGCACCGTGACCGTACGGCCGGTCCGCCGCAGCTCCACCTCGAACGACCGCTCCGCGCCGGGCGGCGCGGGAGCCGCCGGGGCGAACCGCTCGGTGTGCAGGGTGAGGCCCTCCGGCAGCAGCGCGGCGACCGCGTCCATCAAGGGCTGCGGGCCGCAGCAGTGGACCGCCGCGTGCGGCGGCGCACCGGCGAGCAGCGCGGCCAGGTCCGGCCGGCCGTCCTCGTCCTCGGCGACCACCGTGACCCGGCCCGCCCCGGCCCCCGCCAGCTTCTCGATCTCCGCCAGGAACGGCATCGAGGCCCGGGACCGCCCGCCGTACAGCAGCCGCCACGGCACCCCCTCCCGTTCGGCCTGCCGGACCATCGGCAGGATCGGGTGATGCCGATGCCGCCCGCGATGAAGACGTGGGCGTGACTGTCGGCGAGCGGGAAGCGGTTGCGGGGGCCGCGGACCTCCACCTCCGTGCCCTCGTGCAACTGCTCGTGGACCTCGCGCGAGCCGCCCCGGCCGTCCTCGATGAGCCGGACGGCGACGGTGTACGAACCCGGTGCCGCGGGATCACCGCACAGCGAGTACTGGCGGACCGCGCCGGAGGGCAGCACGAGGTCCACGTGCGCGCCCGGCTCCCAGGCGGGCAGATCCGTGCCCTCCAGGCGGAGGCGGAGCACTCCCTCGGCCTCCGCCGTCCGCTCCACGACCGTCAGCCGTCGCGCACCGGCGCGCGCGCCGGCCCGGCCGCGGCCGGATATCGGCTCGTCCAGGGCCGGCAGCGGCCACAGCGGCGATGCCTGCACGCGACGGCGCAGCGCCCGCCGGGCGACCAGGGCCGCCGCGCCCACCGCGACGACCGTCCCGATGCGCGGCATCTCAGGCACCTCCGGACGTACGGGCCTCGGCCGCGGTGGCGGCGGGGGAGCCGGCGAGATACGCCACGGCCTGGGCGGTGTCGCCGTGCTGGGAGGGGTGGTAACTGCGGCTCAAATACTGCGGGATGGAGCGGGCCATGGCGCCCGCGGTCGGCAGTACGCCGTCGCGCCCGCCGCGGAAGAACTCCCGGAACGTGGCCCGGCCGTCCGCCAGCGTGGGGTCGTTCTCCATGAAGAACCGGGTGCCGCGCTGCCACAGGAAGACCAGTGCGCTGAAGGCCGTGGCCCAGGTGCGGACCCGGCGCCGGTAGCCGCCGTCGAGGTGCACGAACAGGTCGAAGGCGACGGACCGGTGCTCGACCTCCTCGGCGCCGTGCCAGCGCAGCAGGTCGAGCATGGCCGGATCGGCGCCCCTGGCGTCCAGCGCCCCGGCGTTGAGCACCCAGTCGCCCAGGAACGCGGTGTAGTGCTCGATGGCGGCGATCAGGGCCACCCGCTCCAGCAGCCACCACCGGCGGGCCCGGCCCGGCGATGGGGGTACCACCCACGCCTTTAGCAGTGGGGGAGTTCGGTCCCCGAGCAGCTTCTCGAAGAGCCAGTCCACCTGCGCGGTGTACGGGGTCGGGTCCAGCCCCTGGTCCTTGAGGTGCGGCAGCACCTCGTCGTGCGCCTGGGAGTGCATCGCCTCCTGGCCGATGAACCCGATGACGTCGGCGCGGAGCCGGGCATCGCGGACGTACGGCAGCGCCTGCTTGTAGACATGCACGAACCAGCGCTCGCCGGCCGGCAGCAGCAGGTGCAGCACGTTGATCGTATGGGTGCTGGCGGGGTCGCCGGGGATCCAGTGCAACGGGGTGTCCGCCCAGTCGAAGGCGACGTTGCGGGCCTTCAGCGGGGTGTGCTCGGACGCGACCGGCTGGGGCCGCAACGAGGCCTTGTTAGACATGGCGTCAATGTACTGGCGGGTAAGGAGTTGTCGATACCCCTCGCACGACGAAAATCCGGCGCTGCTCCCGTCAGCCCACCGCGTCGACCTTCTTGCCGCCGGCCAGCCGACCGGACAGCTCCGCGTTGTCGCCCGCCTTCGCCGGCAGCGTCAGGAACCGGCCGGGCGCCGTACCGTGCACCGCACCGGACGCGGTGATCGACCTGACCTGGTCGCTGCCGGCCGCCAGCAGCCACCACTGGCCGGCCGGCGCCTTCCACAGCACCCCGGCCAGCGCCCGCGGCGACCGAGGACCGCAGGCCGTACCGCCCTCCGCCCGCGCGGTCACCGCCCCGGGGGCGTACGGCTGCCCGTTCGGCGCCGGGGTCTGGACCTGGGCCAGCGTCCGGCTGCCCGCGCCCCGCCAGGTCTCCGCGCGGGTGCACAGCCAGGCGGCACTGCCCGCACCGCCGGGCAGCGGCTGCCGGGCGAACTCCCAGGCGTTGACGCTGCGCACGCCCTGACCGCGGACCGCGGCGAGCTCGCAGGCCGTCCGTGCCCAGGCCGTCCTGGCGTCCGGGGCGGACACCTCACCCGGCCTGCGCGGCCTGCCGTACGTCAGCCGGGCCGGGGTCAGCTCGCCGAGGTCGGTCAGGAGACGGCCGCCGAGCCGCAGGGCCGGCCAGCTCGTGCACTTCTGGTCCGGGCGGGGCACCGGGACCGGCCCGGTCAGCCCGTCCGCCCCGACGGGAACCGGCTGGGCGGCCGCCTCCGGCTTGGCCAGATCGACCAGCGCGGCCTTCCCCTTCACCCACGGAGCGGTCAGATAACGGACGTTGCCCTGGGTGCGGCCCACCACCACGGCGCTCGCCGTGTCGGCCACGGCGCCGTCCGTACGGGCGAAGTCCAGCGCCGCGCCGGTGCCCTCGCCCTGGCCCTCGCCGTCCGCCGCCTCGGCGTACCGGACCACCCGCAGACCGTCGTGGAAGAGCACCACCACCGCGTGGTCCACCACGCCCGCGAAGAGCAGCTGCGGCGGGCCCGCCGCGGGACCGGTCGGGGTGCCCGTCGTGGCCGACAGCTGCACCCCCGAGCCGGGCCGCGCCCATACCGCCAGCGCACGGCGCAGCAGGGCCTTGTCGTGGACGCGGTCCCCGCGGGCCGGCCAGGCCGCGAAGTCCTGGCGGGCCGCGGTCTCCCAGGCCGTGGCCGAGGTGACCGTCAACTTGCCCGGATCCAGGGCGGCTTCGGACGCGGCGTTCCGGGCGTACGGCGGGGCGGCCGCGCCGTCCGGGCCCCAGCCGTCGCCCGGCAGCCCCAGCAGTGCCCCGCACACCAGGACCGCGGCACCCGCCGCCAGCACCGCCCGGCCGTGCTGGCGCCGCCGGATCAGGTCCGTCGGCCGGGCCTGCAGCGCGCACGGGTCGAACTCCGGCGACTCCAGCAGCGAGCGGTCCCGGCTGCCGGCCGGGGTCGCGGTCCGCTCGGCCTCGTCCCAGGCCTCCCGCGGCTCGGCCACCCCGGCCGCCTCCAGCACCCGGCGCGCCTCGGGCGGGCTCAGCCGCTCCAGATCACGCAGCACGAACGCGGCCCGGCCGGGCCCGGACAGTGCCGACAGCGCCTGGTCCAGGGCGAGTTCATCGGCGCCGCCGGACCGGGGGTACAGCCGCAGTCCCCACACCTGGGGGAGGAGCGGCGGCGGGGCCGGCAGACGGCGGCGCGGCGGGGTGGCGGCGAGCGCCGCGCGCAGCACCCGCATCCGGACGAAGGCGTAGCCGGGGTCGATCGCCGCTTCCGCACCGGCGCGCTGGCCCGGCAGCCCCAGGGCCCGGGTGGAGCTGCGCTGACGCGGCAGGGCCCGCTGCACCACGCCGTGGGCGGCCAGCACCCGGCGGCTGCGGCTCCGGCCGGGCGGCAGGACGAGATAGGCCAGCCGGACCAGCCGGGGGTAGTGCTCGACCAGCGCCGCCTCGGCCTGCTCGACATCGATGACCTCGTCGATGTCCGCGAGGCTGCCGGAGGGGTGCGGTCCGGACGCGCGGGGGAGGGCTGCTGCTGCTTCACGTTCCGTGAAACGAGTGAATCCTGTGATGGTCACCGGTACCGGGCTGACGCCCCGACGGGTGACCGGGCCCGGGGGCGGCCGACGGCCGGCCCCCGGGGACGGGCCGCGCTCAGCGCTCCAGGTCGAACTCGCCGTCCCTCGCGCCCAGTACGAACGCCCGCCACTCCGCCTCGGTGTAGCGCAGCACCACGTCGGGCTCGGTGGAATTCCGCATGGCCACCGCGCCGCGCTCCAGGAAGGCGATCTCCACCGCTTCCTCGGCGTCCCCGGGCGGGCGCTGCCAGACGGCGTCGGAGATGTCGAGGGCGTAGAGCCACTCCTTCTCAGCTGCGGCACTCATACCGGGATCCCCTCGCTCGTGGTGCGGTTCCGGGTCAGCGTACGCGGTGGCCGCGCGTGCTTCCAGTGACGGCCCAGTGACGGAACGCGGCCGATCCGCGGTCCCCGGAACCGGAGTTGGCGGCGGTCTGGTGCAGCCCGGCGTCCTGCCGGCCGGCCGCTCCGGGCACGGTCACGGTGGCGATCTCCCGCCAGGTCGCGCCGCCGTCGGTGGAGCAGGCGCCGGTGTACGTACCGGCGTGTCCGGAGTCCGGCCCGCGGGTCAGCCGCAGCAGGACGGGCGCGGTGACGCCGGTGAGCCGGCGGTAGGTGTCCAGCCGGCCGTCGCCGTCGGCGTCGTAGGACAGCACGACGCCGTTGGCCGGGGTGACGGAGAGATTGAGGAAGCCCAGGGCTGTGTCCTGTGCCTCCGGCACGTCCCGTGCGTCCGGGCCGGACGGGGCGAGGCCGTTGCGGACGAGCAGGCCGGCCCGGGCCCAGGGCGCGGTCGGGTCCTGGCCCGTCACCTCGACCGTCATCGCACCGCCCGCCACCAGGGAGCCCGGCCGGTACACCGCGCCGAACTCCGCGGTGGACCGCCACAGATCCGCCCCGGAGCCGTTGATCGCGAAGCGGTCGCCGAGCTGCCCGAAGACGGCCGCGTTCGTGGTCACCGTCCGCAGCTCCGCGTCCAGAGGCCCGGCGACGAAGAGGGTGCCGTCCCGGGTGGCGCGGACCCGGGGTTCGCCCTTGGGGCCGTAGTCGGCGGTGAGGCGGTAGGGGAGGGGCTCCAGCGGCGCCTTCGCCGGGCCGGCCGGGGCGGTGATCCGCCAGCGGGCCCGGCCGGTGCCGCCGGGCGGCAGGGACGCCAGGGTGACCGGCCCGTCGGCGGTGGCCGGCAGCCCGGTCAGCGCGAAGTCGACGCGGCCGGTGGCCCGCAGGCCGTTCTCATTGCGCAGCGCCGCGGTCAGGGTGGCACGGCCGCCCGGAGGCAGCGCGGCCGGCTCGGCGGCCACCGTGAGCGTGCCCTGGTACGGGGCCGCGGCGAGGACGTCGTGGACCCGCCGGGCGGTGCGGTACGGATCGGCGGTGGGACGCAGCGGATGGCTCGTCCGCGCCCGGGTCCACGGCTCCTCCAGGGCGTACCAGTCGAACGTCTTCGGCGGGCGGCCCGCCGCCAGCGCGTCCGCGAGCTCGTCCAGATACGCCTGCCACTGCGGGAGGTGGACCTCGGCGATCAGCCCGTGCCAGTCGCGGTTGGCGTAGTTGGCGAGCGCCCCGCCGTCCGCGGTGGCCCGGTCCGCCCAGGTGGTGATCAACGCCCGTGCGGAACGCTCCAGTTGGGCCTCCTCCTCGGGGCCGGACGCCCTCGCCTTCGCGTCCGCGAGCCACGGCCCCAGCAGGAAGTGCCGGTGCGCGCCGGCGACCTCGTCGCTCAGCCGCATCAGCCGCAGCCACAGCCCGGACAGCGCCCGGAAGGCCGCCCGGTCCTTGCGCCGGTAGGCCTCCTGGAGCTGCCCGATCAACTGCCAGGAACGGTTGGCCAGCGCCTGCCGGGCGGCGTCCGTCAGATCGTGGCGGTAGGCGTCGCTGCCGCGCAGCGCGGGCCGGACCGCGAGCAGCGCCCCGAACGCGGTGTCGAACGCGGCCGGGTCGAAGGCCGGGTGTGGGTGGCGTAGGTGGTCCCGGAACGGGCGGCCAGGCTGGGCCGGGCGGCGAACACGGAGTCGTGCGGCCGGCCGTCCTTGCTGGCGATCTCGTACGCGCTGCCGCGCAGTGCGGCGAACGCGGCCCGGGCGTGCGGGTCACGGGCACCGTAACGGAACGCGGCATAGCCCTCGAACCACGCCGCGCGGTCCACCGGCCGCTCCCGCCACGCCAGTTCGCTGAACAGCTCGAAGGCGGCCGGGTCACGCTCGGCGGCCTCCGGCATGTAGGCGGTCCCGACCAGCCGGCTGCCCGGCTTGTCCCGCCAGGCCGGGAAGCGCTCCGCCCAGATGTGGGTCTTCGCGCCGATCGTGGTGCGCCCGCCGAAGTTGGGGATCGACCCGAAGGCGTACGGCACCCCGCCCCAGTCCCGCTCCCGGTCGGTGACCGTGTCCAGGTCGCCGAGCCCGTCCACGATCAGCATCCGGTCGTGGTCGACGGCGTCCAGCAGGTCCCGGCGCGGGTTGTCCTGCCAGCCGAGGATCACCCAGGTGGCGTCCGGGTGCGCGGTACGCAGCGCCCGCTCGACGGCCCGCGCCGCCTCCGCCACCGGTACGTCCCCGGGATCGCCGCCTTCGTGCAACAAGTCCATCTTGAAGTACCCGGCAGGTCCGAACAGTTCCTCCTGCTCCCGGTAGAAGGCGGCGGCGACCTCGGCGAAGACTCCGGTCCGCGGATCGAGCCAGTCCGGGCGCTTCAGCCCCGACCAGGTGCCCTGCGGGACGGTCCGGGCGCCGGGGTTGCGGGCGGCGAAACCGTCCGGCACGGTGCCGAAGTACCCGGGCAGCACCGGCCGCATCCCCAGCTCCCGCAGCCGCCCGGTGATCCGCCGCCCCAACTCGGACCGCTGGCCCAGGAGTTCGGGACTCATCGGTCCCCCGTAACCGCTCATGTTCTGCAGCAGCCACCACGGCTGGTGCGAGGGCGCCGGGAGCCAGCGACGGGCCTCGGCGTCGGAGTACCCGAACCCCGTCAGCAGCCGGTGGTAGACGGCCTCGGTACCCGGCGTGACCAGCACCTCGTTCACACCGTGGAGCGCCAGGACGTCGATCAGCCGCTCCCAGCGCGCCCAGTCGGCGTACGGGGCGGTGTACCCGTCGTGGGTGTCGTTCAGCGCGAACCGGTGCGGAACGGTACTGCCCCGCTCCAGGGGGGAACGGGGTGCGGGCAACCTGGCGGGCAGCGCCACCTGGTCACCGGCCCAGGACAGATGGGCCCGGCAGGTGTACTTGAGGTACCAGTGGACGCCGGTCAGGAGCGTGGCGGGGGAGGTCCCCGCCACGGTGATCCGGCCGGCCGTCCCGTCGACCCGGAACCGGTCGGCGCGCCCCGCGGACACCAGCGGAACCAGCCGAAACTGGTCGGCGTGTTCCGGCAGCAACCGCTCCAGCGCGGTCCGCGCTGGAGCGGTATCGAAGGACGCGCCCCGTCGCCCACGCTCCGCGGCCCGACCCGGCGCGGCCCCTCCGAGCGCTGCCCCCGCACCGATCGCTCCGGCTGTCCCCAACAACGCACGTCGTGACGGTTGGCCCATGGGCCAAGTATTCCCACGTACTCGGCTGCGGCGCCATGGTGGCGTCTCGCCGTTGCGCTTTGCGGCGCCTCCCACGTACCCGTCTTTCCCGCCGCGGGTCGTCTCGCCGTTGCGCCTGGCGGCGGGCGTTTGTTTGTCGGGTGCGGTGCCGGCCCTCCAGACTTCGTCCTCCGGTCCAGCCCCTCCCGTGAGTGGGAGTTGAGAGCTGGTTGGGGGTGTGCGTCATCTGTTGCCTGCGCGCGTGTGGGCATTACGTGCACCCCCACCGTCCTTCACTTTCCCTCTCACGGGAGGGGACGGGCCGGAGGGGCCGGTTGTGTGGACGTAAAGCGTCAGCAGTCCACACAACCGGCCCCGGAGGCCCGTCACCGCACCCAACAACACCCAGCCCGCCGCAGGCGCAACGGTGAGCAACACCCGCGGCGGGAGAGACGGGTACGTGGGAAGCAGACACCGCAGTGTTCCGCGGAGGCTCACCCGTTCGCCCCCTTGCCTTCACGCGCCCGGCGGTCCGGCCCGGGAACAGTCTGCCGCGTAAAGAAGGGCCAGGTCACTCCCCATGGAGGGCTCCCATGCGCATGGCACCGACCGCGTCCGCCACCGTCCCCGCTCCCGCCGCCCCTGCGGCATCTGCATCCGCATCCGCATCCGCGGGTTCCGAACCCGCGGATGCCGGCTACACCGCCCACATCGCCCACACCCCCGAGCAGATCCGCGCAGCGCAGCGGCTGCGGCACCTCGTCTTCGCCGAGGAGATGGGCGCGACCCTGCACACCCCGCTGGCCGGCCATGACATCGACGACGTCGACGAGGTCGCCGACCACCTCGTCGTGACCCACACCGCCAGCGGCGAGATCGTCGGCACCTACCGGCTGCTGCCGCCCGGACGCAGCCCGCGGCTCTACTCCGACGGTGAGTTCGACCTCGGCGCCCTGGCCGCGCTGCGGCCCGCGCTCATCGAGGCCGGCCGCTCCTGCGTGCACCCCGATCACCGCGACGGTGCGGTGATGACGCAGATGTGGGCCGCGCTCGCCCGTTACACGCTGCTCTCCGGTCACCGCTATCTGGCCGGCTGTGCCTCCGTGCCGCTCGCCGACGGTGGTACCGCTGCCGTCCACGCCTGGGAACTGGGCCGCACCCGCTACGCCGCCCCGCCCGAGCTGCAGGTCACCCCGCACCGCCCCTGGCGCGCCACGGTCCCCGTCCCGGAGCGTGCCAGCGTCGCCCAGCTGCCGCCGCTGCTGCGCGGCTACCTCCGGATCGGCGCGTTCATCTGCGGCGCGCCCGCCCACGACCCCGAGTTCGACGTCGCGGACTTCTTCGTCGTGCTGGACATGGAACGGCTCGGCGACCGCTACCGGCGCTACTTCCTGGGGGAGCGGTGAACGGTCCCTGGGACGTCGGTTCCGACTGCACCCCGGAGTGCGCCCGGCACGCGCTGCCGCGGGTCCCGGCCGCCGAGGCCGTGCGGCGTTCCGCCGTCTTCGGCCACCGGGTGCGCCGGGCGCTGACGGACGGCGGGCGGATGGCGGATCCGGTACGGCTGCGCGCCCACGCCGCCGCTCTGCTCGACGCGCTGGACATCCGCCTGGCGGGCCCGGCCCCGGTGGCCGGGCCGCCGGGCGCCGGGCCGCTCACCGCCCCGGGCGGCGGCCCCGGCACCCTGCTCGTCGTCAACCACATCTCCTGGCTCGACATCCCCGCCCTGCTCGCCGTCGAACCGGTCACCCTCCTCGCCAAGCGCGAGGTCGGCGGCTGGCCGGTCGTCGGAGGTCTGGCCCGGCGCGCCGGTACGTTCTTCATCGATCGCACCGATCCTCGTCAACTTCCGGCCGCGGTCGATGAGTTGAGCCGGCTGCTGGCCTCCGGGCGGTCGGTGGCGGTGTTTCCGCAGGCGACCACCTGGTGCACGGCCGGCCGTGGGGTGTTCCGCCGGGCCACCTTCCAGGCCGCCCTCGACGCCGGTGCGCCGGTCCGGCCGGTGACCCTGGAGTACGCCCAGCAGGGGCGGCCCAGCACGGTGGCCGCGTTCTGCGGCGAGGACACCTTCCTCGGCTCGCTGCGCCGGGTGCTCGCCGCCCGCGCGCTGACCGTACGCGTCACCGCCCATCCGGTGCTGACGACCGCGGACGGCGCGGACCGGCGGGAGCTGGCGGCGCGGGCGGAACGGGCGGCGCTGTACGGGCGGCCGGTGGCGGCCGTGCCGGTACCGGCCGCGGTGCGGCCCGCGCGGGTCCATGTTTGACCAGCTCGACCACCTCGACGCGCTGGCCCGCACGCTGCAGGGTCTGCTCGGCTCGCCCTGGCTCTGGCTGGTCGTGCTGCTGGTTTCCGGGCTCGACGCGCTGCTGCCGTTCATGCCGAGCGAGACCACCGTCGTGCTGGTCGCGGTGCTCATCGGCCCCGACCTGCCGCTGCTCGTGCTGTTGGCGGGCGTCGCGGCGGCCGGGGCGCTGGCCGGTGACTGCCTCGGCTACGCCGTCGGACGGTACGCGGGCCCCCGGGCCGTCGCCCGGCTGCTGCGCGGCGAACGCGGCCGGGCCCGGCACGCCAGGGCCCGGGCACGGGTGGAACGGCACGCCGCGCTGCTGGTCATCGCCGGCCGCTTCCTGCCCGGTGGCCGGGTCGTCGCCGCGCTCTCCACCGGGAGCGTGCGCTACCCGCTGCGCCGTTTCGTCCTGCTGGACGCGGTGGGCGCGGGCCTGTGGGCGCTGTGCAGTGCGGCGCTCGGCGGCCTCGGCGGTACCGCGCTGGCCGGGTCGCCGGCCCGCGGGATGCTGCTGGCCTCGGCGGCCGGGCTGCTGGTGGCGGGGTGTGTGGGGTGTGTGCACCGGCGCGGGGTGCGGCACGCCCTCCCGCTCCAGGGGGAGCGGGAGGGCGTCTGACCCGGCGGACCGGTTCCGGCGCCGGTATGTGACGGGCCGGTGCCGGGCTCAGGTGCTCGGGACGTACTTGTAGCCGACCCGGCGCACCGTCACGATCGACGACCGGTGCTCGACGCCCAACTTGCGGCGCAGCCGGGCGACATGGACGTCGACGGTGCGGCCGTCCCCGACGTGCCCGTAGCCCCAGACCGTGGTCACCAGCTGGTCGCGGGTGTGCACCCGGTGCGGATGCGCGACCAGATGGGCCAGCAGCTCGAACTCCAGGTAGGTCAGGTCCAGCGGGCGGCCCAGCACCTGGGCGGTGCGCTGCTCGGGGTCGATCCGGACGATCGCGTCGCCGGTCCGCGCGGGCGCCTCGGACGGTGCGGCCGGCGGCGGCGCGGTCGCGGCGGTGGCCTGGTCGGCCGGCACCAGGACGAGGTAGCCGACCATCGGCGGCTGACCGGGCAGTGCGGGCAGGCTGTGCTGCGGCGCCGGCAGCCAGGTGGCGCCGGAGTTCAGCAGTTCGGCCACCGGTGGCACCTCGTCGGGTGAGACGGCGCGCAGTCGGTGGCGGTTCGGGTGCGGGGTGGTGAGGGGGGACAGGGGGCCGTCGTGGAACCGGCGGTGAGGGTACGGACGTTCGTCATCAGGAGTCAGCTCTTTCGCGCAGAGGGGCGTCGGGGACGTCGTGCGCGCGGGCAGGGCTGGGGACGCCGGTCAGCGGCGTCGATGAATGGTGTGCGGGCCCGCGCTCAGTGCGCGCGGCAACACAGACGGTCGAAAGCGTGCGCCTGCCGGGACGGCCAGAAGGGCTCGAGGTCGCTGCGACCTGTCGCGGTATCGGTGAGGCTGGCCATGACCCCATTGAACCAGACAGTCGGTGATCTGTCCCTCGTGTGGGTGGCGGTGTGACGCGAATCCACCGCACCCGCGCGGCACATACCGCCGGACCGGGCGCGATTCGGTTCCGACTCGACCTGTGTGCAGGGGAGTTGAGGGAGGGGCGGTGACTGGCGCGTGGCCGAAATGCGCTCTCGCCGGTCCGTCAGCGGGCCGCTGTCGGGTATCTCTGGTTTGCCCCTTTCCGGTTGTGTCGTCCTGCGCGTATTCCGGCTCCGGTCGCCACTCCCAGGGCGAGCGCGGTCAGATGGCCGGCGTCGGTGAAGGTCCGTCCGCGGCGCAGTACGGGCCGTGTCCCCAGGGCCAGCAGGCCGGCCGTGGCGGCGGTCCGTACGCCGCGGTGCGGGACGGACGCGGCGAGCGCGCCCAGGGTGGCGTAGAAGCCGTAACTGGCCCCGACGTCGACGGCGTGCGGGGTCGGGTCCCCGGGCCCGCGCGGGTGGCTGCGGGCGCGCAGGCCGGCGTACACCAGCAGGCTGGCGCCGAGGTGGCCGGCCGCGAAGACCCCCGCCGCGTCCCGCACTCCCCAGCGCCGCTCGGCCGTGCCGAGGACGGCGAGCAGCGCCACGCCGTACGGCACCGGAAGCGGCTCCTCGACGAACCCGGCGCTGGTGAGCAGCGTGCCCCAGCGGCCGGCCCGCAGATTGGCGACGTTGGTGGAGTGGGCGCGCAGCAGCTCCGTCCGGCGGCGGGCGGGCAGCCGCGCGGTGGCGTACGCGCCGAGCTGGACGGCGCCGACGTACAGCGGTGCGGCCCAGGGCACGCGGGGCGGCCGGGGCGGCCGGGGTGTCATCTCAGGCCCCCGTCGGCAGGCGCTTGCGCCAGTCCAGCGGGGCGAGGTCGATCACGCGGTCCGGATCGCCGTCCCACCGCACCGGCAGGCCCGCCTCGGTCAGCGCCGCGGCCACCGCCTGCCCGACCTCGGCCCGCCGCTCGCTCGGCACCTCCCCGGCGTCCTGGCCGGGGCCGGGGTAGGCGCCGTAGCGGACCGACAGGCCGTGGCCCTCGGCGGCCGCCGCGGTGTCCTGGTGGTGGAAGAAGACGAAGCCCCGGTCGCCCTCGGCCCGTTGGCCACCTATCTCGGCCAGTCCGCAGCCGCTGCAGCAGGTGAAGTCCATCCGGGCGGTCAGTCCGCGGTCCGCCAGTGCCGCGAAGGCCCGGGCGACCCGGTCGGGGTCGGTCACCTCCGGCCACCCGGCCTGCTCGGCGAGCCGCTCCTCCCACAACCGCGCCACGATCCGCCGCGCCTCCTCCCGCGAGACCTCGGCCTCGGCGGGGTCGAAGCCGTCCCGGACGTCCTGCACGACCTGGTGGAAAGCGCGGAAGCCGGAGCGGATGCCGGCGCGGGCCCGCTCCTCGGCCTCCGCGCGGATCGCGGGGTCCAGACCGGGTGTGGAGAACAGGTCGGCGGGCCGCCAGTCCAGGGCCGTGCGCCAGGCCTGTCCGCCGCGGGCCCAGTCCAGGAACACCTCGACGACCCGCTCGGCGTCGCCGGTCGAGGCCGTGAAGTGCCGTTCCGGAGCGCCGTCGCGGTGCTCCACGGCGAACGGGCCGTCGCCGTCCCGCCAGGTCTGCACGTACACCTGGTCCTCGTCGGGCAGCCGCTCGACGACCGCGAAGTGGTCGCCGTCGGCGCCGATCCGCCGCAGCAGCCCGGCCAGCTCCGCGGCGGTGGGGCGCGAAAGGTCCGCCCCGGACTCGGTCTTGACGCTGATCGCAAGCATGATCCCAGCCTGCCATCCGCCACTGACAATGCCGCCCCGCGGGCCGGGCGCGGGGACCGCGGGCGGTGGACGCCCGGCCCGGGACGCCGGACACGCGAAGGGGCCGGACCCACCGGTCCGGCCCCACGCACGTACTACGGCCCGTCTCAGACCTGCTCGCGCCGCGCCAGCTCCGTGCAGCAGGTGTCCACGATCAGCCGGGTCACCACGTACGGGTCGACGTTGGCGTTCGGCCGCCGGTCCTCGATGTAGCCCTTCTTCTCGACCTCGACCTGCCAGGGGATGCGCACCGACGCGCCGCGGTCCGAGGCGCCGTAGCTGTACTCGTCCCAGGGCGCGGTCTCGTGCGCACCGGTGAGCCGGTCCTCGATGCCGGTGCCGTACTGGCGGACGTGCTCCAGCGGCTTGTCGCCCTCGCCCAGCGCCTCGCAGGCGGTGATGATCGCGTCGTAGCCCTCACGCATCGCGCGGGTGGAGAAGTTGGTGTGCGCGCCCGCACCGTTCCAGTCGCCCTTGGCCGGCTTGGCGTCCAGCGACGCGGTGACGCCGAACTCCTCCGCCGTACGGTGCAGCAGCCAGCGGGCCACCCACATGTGGTCCGAGACCTCCAGCGGGGCCAGCGCGCCCACCTGGAACTCCCACTGGCCCGGCATGACCTCGGCGTTGATGCCGGACAGCCCCAGCCCGGCGGCCAGGCACAGGTCGAGGTGCTTCTCGACGATCTCCCGGCCGAAGATCGCGTCGGCGCCCACGCCGCAGTAGTAGTCGGCCTGCGGTGCCGGGTAGCCGCCGCCCTCGGGGAAGCCGAGCGGCCGCTCGCCCTTGAGGAAGGTGTACTCCTGCTCGATGCCGAAGATCGGCTCCTGGTCCGCGAACTTCTCCGCCACCGGGCGCAGCAGCGCACGGGTGTTGGAGGAGTGCGGGGTGAGGTCGGTGTTCAGCACCTCGCACAGCACCAGCAGGTGGTCCCCGCCGCGGATCGGGTCCGGGCAGCTGAAGACCGGTTCGAGGACGAGGTCCGAGGAGTGGCCCTCCGCCTGGTTCGTGCTGGACCCGTCGAAGCCCCAGCGCGGCAGCTCGCTGGCGTCCGCCAAGATCTTCGTCTTGGAGCGGAGCTTGGCGGTCGGCTGGGTGCCGTCGATCCAGATGTACTCGGCCTTGATGGTCACGGGGTCCTCTTATACGGGTAGGTGCGGGTACGCGTGCGGGCGTACGTTCGCACTCTCGCAACGAGCCGTTTCTCGTCCGTTGCCCATATGTGAACCGCAGGTTACTCAGTCGGACATCCCGCCATTCGGAAGGGATTCATCCCGATCTGCCCAGGAATCCATGGTCGGTTATCTCCTGTTTTGCGGCTGATGCTGTGGCGCAGACCTCAGCCGCGCCGCTTCACCGGGCCCGCGGTGTGCTGCTTCAGCAGCCCCTCGAAACCCAGGTGTGTCACCCGCCGGACGAGCTCCGGACCGCTGATCCCCATCGCCTCCGCGGTGCGGCCCACGTGCCAGTCGTGGGCCGCCAGCCGGTGCAGGACATGACCGCGCCGGACCTGCTTGTCGGTCAGCCGGAACGTCTTGAGGTAGGCCACCCGCCCCTTGCCGTCGGTGATCGTCTCGCCGATGTGCTGGGTGCGGTGCAGCGCGAACGGAGGCAGGAACCGGGACAGCCGGAACCGCCCCATCCGGTACACCTGCCGCACCTCGTAGGACTCGTCCAGCAGCTCACCCGCCATCAGGACGGCGTGCTGCTCCTCCCACTCCCGCTGCCGCCGTTCGGCGGCGGACCGCAGCTCGGCGAGCGAGGTGACGTACTCCGCCGCGATCCGGACGGTGAACTCGGGCACCGGCCCGCCGTACAGGGCGTACTGGTACATCAGCTCGCCATAGAGGTCCTGCAGCAGCGACGGGTGCAGCGCCCGGTAGTCGTCCGGATGCGGCACCACGAAGGCGGCGGCCAGGGCGTCGGCGACGTACACCAGCACCCCGCACTGCCCGGGATGGATCTCGAAGACCCGCAGCGCGTCGTCGAGCCCGGGGACCGCCTCGCCCCGGTAGGCCCGCTCCGCGCGCGGCGAGAGCCCGTCGCGGACCGCCCGCCGGGTCCACTCCTCCCACACGATCGACGGTCCGCCGAAGTGCAGCGCCAGATAGCCGTCGAGCGCCAGATGGAGCGGCAGGAACCGCAGCCCGCCCGAGGGACCGCCGGTCGCCCGCCCCTTCCCGTCGTCCTTGCCGCGCCGCCGCTGGGCGAGCTTGCGCGGGAGGTGCAGCGGCGCACACACCACGGGGTCCCGCTCCTCGCCCAGCTGCGAGCCGTACGCGGCGGCCGGCGACCCGTCGCCGGTCCAGTTCGCCACGAAACCGTGCGGAACGTACGCCGTGTAGGCCGTACCGCGCTCGCCCCGGACCGTCAGCGGCCCGTCCTCGTACAGCTCGCGGTGCAGCCGCAGATCGGTGATCGGCTCGTCCCGCACCAGCGGGACCAGCCGGACCGCGCCCCACACCTGGGCCGGCCGGGCCCGCAGCCCGCTCAGATCCAGCCTGCTCATCCCGCGGCCCCCTCCGTCCGCCGCACCGTCCGCCGCACGCTCTCCGCTTCCGCTTCCGCCAGGAACTGCCGCACTCGCTCGTCCAGATGGGCCCGCAGTTCGGCGAGCCCGGTCCGGCCCTCGGCGAACCGCGCGAGCTGCACCAGCGCCGGCAGGTCCTCCGCGTCCCGCACCCCGGCCGTCGGCACCACGGGGGACAGCCGCCGCACCGTGAAGTCCTCGGCGTCGTACACCGGGTTGAGGTGGACGACGGAGGTGGCGCCGCGCGGGTCGAGCCGGGTCCGCCAGACCCGCAGCACCTCACCGGCCAGCCCGGGCGGCGCGTTGTCCCAGCCGTCCGAGACGATCACCAGCCGCTCGGGTGCGTGCTCCAGCGCGTCCAGCACCCGCATGCCCAGCGGGGTCGGCCCGTACGGGTGGGCCAGCAGCGCGTCCCGCCGCCCGGACGTCCACAGCGGAAGATACGTCTCCGCCAGCGCCTCCAGCAGGAAGTGGCAGGCCAGCGCGGTCGCCAGCGGGCGGCGCCGCTTCTGCCGCGAGCCGGTGGTGGAGTAACTGTCGTCCAGTACGGCCGCCACCCGGCCCCACGTCCCGGCCCGCGCCCCGGCGGTCCGCCGCGCCGCCGCCCGCAGCGCGCCGGTCAGCTCGGCCCGGCGCGCGACCCGGTCGTCCAGCGGCAGCCCCAGGACGTACGAGGCGAGCCGGGTCAGCGGCATCCCGGAAAGCTCGCGGTCCACCCCGGCGCCCTGCGCACGGGCCGACTCCTGCACCCGCAGCCGCTCCAGCCGCGTCATGCGCGGGGCGATCCGCTCCAGGAAGGCCCGCCGCCCGATGCCGTGCGCCGCCGCGAACCCCTCGGCGACGGTGAACGGCAGCTCGTACAGCGCGCCCTGCTCGTAGTGGGCCCGGCGCCAGGCGTCCAGCAACGGGGTGGTGAACCGCGTCCGGCGGCGCGGCGCGAACAGGAAGTCGCCCAGCTCACCGCCGTCCTCGCCCGGCCCGCGCAGCGGCAGATGGGCGTGGCGCGCCGCGGACTTGAGGCCGGCCCGGTACTTCACCGCGTCCAGCGCCGGGTCCGGGCGCGCGGCGACCCAGTCGCGGATGATCGCGCGGGTCCGGCGGTTGTTCACCCCGGCCGCGCGCAGCGCCCGGAACAGGCGGTACACCCGCGGTGCGGGCAGCCGCGCCAGCCGGGCCGCGATCAGCCGCCCCTCGGTGCGCCGCTCGTCCGCCGTCGCCTCGCCCGCGGTCTCCAGCAGCCGGCGCACGATCAGCGCGGCGTTGTGGTCGTTGATGTCCAGGGCGAGCGAAGCGGCGTACAGCGGGCGGTAGTTGATCCGTACGTACGCGTGCAGGAAGTCCAGCGACAGCCGCTGTTCCGCCGCGCCGGAGCGGAACTCCCGCTGTCCGGTGGCCGTGATCGCGGCGTTCACGAACAGCAGCACGTCCTCGGCCGCCACCAGATCCGGGCAGCTCTCCACCCCGTCCTCCCCGTCGTCGGACGCCGGCCGGGGAAGGGGGGCACGAACAGCGAATCGTTGCTTTGCAGAGCAGGTCCGGAAGTCGCACCGGAGTCCCGCGGCCGGCTGGGGGAAACGTAGCACCGGGCGGGCACACCGGGCATGCCGATTACGGCCCGGGGACACGGCCCGGCCGCCCCGGGAATCGGCTGTCCGCCGCCCGCCCCGGGGGAGACTGGCCGCATGACGACCACGCGCATCGGACTCCTCGGTACCGGCCCCTGGGCGCGCAGCGTCCACGCCCCCGCCCTCGCCGACCACCCCGGCGTCACCTTCGCCGGCGTCTGGGGGCGCCGCGCGGAGGCCGCCGCCGCCCTGGCCCAGGCCCACGGCACCCGCCCGTACGAGAGCCCCGACGAGCTGTGCGCCGACTGCGACGCGGTGGCGATCGCGCTGCCGCCGGCCGTCCAGGGCCCGTTGGCGGTGCGCGCCGCGCGGGCCGGCTGCCACCTCCTGCTGGACAAGCCGGTCGCCACCTCCGTGCCGGAGGCCCGGGCGGTCGCCGAGGCCGCCGACGCTGCGGGGGTGGCGTCGGTGGTCTTCTTCACCGCGCGCTTCGGCGCGGAGGAAGGGGAGTGGATCGCCGCCCAGGCGGCCGCGGGCGGCTGGTTCACCGCGCACGCCGACTGGCTCGCGCCGGTCTTCTCCGACGGCTCCACCAGCCCGTACGCCCACTCGCCGTGGCGCCGTGACAAGGGCGGCCTGTGGGACGTCGGCCCGCACGCGCTCTCCGTCCTGCTGCCCGTCCTGGGCGACGCGGAGGAGGTGACCGCCACCAGGGGCCCGGCCGACACCGTACTGCTGACGATGCGGCACGGCAGCGGCGCGGCCAGCACCGCGACGGTCGGGCTGACCGCCCCGCCCGCCGCGGCCGGCGTCGAGGTCACCCTGCGCGGCACGGCCGGCGTCACCACCCTGCCCCGTCGCCGGCACGCCCCGGACCCGCCTACCACCGTGCCCTCGACGCCCTGCTCGCCGCGGCGGAGACCGGTCTGCCGAACGCCTGCGACGTCCACTTCGGCCTGCGGGTCACCGAGATCCTGGCGGCGGCGGAGGAGTCCCTCACGCCACTCATGCCCCAACGGTCATGAGTACATGGCGCATTTGGTCGTGGAGGGCATGAGAGATCGGCCGTAGCGTCGGTTCCGCCGGCCGATCACCGTCCGGTCACCGACCGGCCGAACAGGCCGGCCGATGGCGTCCCGGCCGGTCACCGTCCGGCCGCCGACCACCCGCGCACCGCACCGCACCGAGGAGCACACCGTCAATGCCACCCGCCACCGGCTTCACCAGTTACGTCGACACCATCCTGGCCGCCCTCGCCCGTGAGCCGGAGCGGCTCGCGCTGACCGGCCCGGAGGGCCACGCCGACCTCACCGCCGGCGAACTGCACGCCACCGTCCATCGCATGGCGGCGGTGCTCGACGCCCACGGCATCGGCCGCGGCCACACGGTCTGCCTGCTCAGCGGCAACCGCCCCGAGGTGCTCGCGGTCCGCTACGCCGTCAACCTCCTGGGCGCCCGGGTGGTCTTCCTCTACGACGGCATGGCCGCCGAAACCCTGGCCCGGGTGGCCGGCAGCGTCGAACCGGCCCTGCTCGTCGCCGACCCGGACCTGCACACCACCGCACGGGACGTACTCCGGCAGCTGCCGGGCCCGCACCCCGAGGTGATGACCCTCGGCCCGGCGCCCGCCCCCGCCCTCGGCGCGGACCTGCTCGCCGCCTGCGCCGCGCTCCCGGCCACCCCCGACGTCACCAGCCGGGTCCGCCCGGAGGACGACTGGTGCATCCGGCACACCGGCGGCACCACCGGCATCCCCAAGGGCGTCCGGATGGCGCACGCCCCCTACGGCGCCATGCTCGCCCAGATGGCGCCGGAGCCCGCGGCCGCCCCCGCCCGTTTCCTGGCCTGCACCTCGCTCGCCCACCTGGCGGGCATCCTGTCCGACCTCACGCTCGCCGGCGGCGGCACCGTCGTCCTGCACCGCTCCTTCGACCCGGCCGCCGTGCTCGCCGCCGTCGAACGCGACCGCATCACCGACCTGTGGCTGCTGCCGCCGCTCCTCTACCGCCTGCTGGACGACCCCACCCTCCCCACCACCGACCTCAGCTCCCTCGCCCGCATCACCTACGGCGGCTGCCCCGCCTCGCCCTCCCGTCTGCTGCAGGCCGCCGAGGCGTTCGGCCCGGTGCTCCACGGCATGTACGGCATGTCCGAGGCGATGAGCATCAGCGTGGCCCTCCCGGAGGACCACGTACCCACCGGGCCGGCGGCCGGATCACCGTCGGCCGCGCGCTGCCGGGCGTGGAGATCGCCGTCCGGGACGCGGACGGCCGCGATCTGCCGACGGGGGAGCCGGGCGAGGTCAACATCCGCTCCGCCGGCGTGATGACCGGCTACTGGAAGCAGCCCGAGGAGACCGCGCGGGCGCTGCCCGGTGACGGCTGGCTGCGCACCGGTGACGTCGGCTGCCTGGACGCCGAGGCCGGCTCTACCTCGTCGACCGGCTCAAGGACGTGATCATCGTCGTGGGCGGCCACGTCCACCCGGCGGAGATCGAGGACCTGCTGCACACCCACCCCACGGTCGCCCACTGCGCCGTCTACGGGGTGCGCACCGCGGACGAGGCCGAGGAGGTGCACGTCGCGGTCGTCCCCGCCCCGGGCCGGACCGCGGACCTCGCCGACCTCCGCGGGTTTCGTCACCGCGCACAAGGGCCCCATGTACGCCCCGGCGGCCGTCCACGTCGTCGACGTCATCCCGCTCACCCCGGCCGGCAAACCCGACAAGACCGCGCTGCGGGCGAGCGCCGCCACGGCCTGACGAAGACCCGCACCGTGCCCCTGGCCAGAGGCCCCAAATCGCCTCTGGCCAGGGGCTTTTGTCAGTGCCGGCCGGTAGAATGGGAACCAGTCAGTGAGGGTTTTCCCAGCGCTCCAGGAGGTCGCCCGTGGCTGTTGCCGTAACTATGACGAAGCCTCTCCCCGCCCACCCGCTGCCCAAGAAACCACTGCCCGCCGGCTGGCCCCGCGAGCGGTACGAATCCCACAACCGCCGCCTGAAGGCCATGCGCCTGGCCATCGCCCTGCTCGACACCGGCGTGTACCGCCCCGAGCAGGCCTCCAACCACCGGATCCGCAGCACCGCCGCCCAGATAGGGGTGCACGCCCCCTCGGACACGACCTGCCGCCTGGTGCGCGCGCTGCTCTACGACAACTGCTGACGGCCCGCCGACACACGCCCGCGCTTCGCGCCACCTGCTGACGACACCGGCGGGCGGCCCGGGATCACTCCCCGGGCCGCCCGCCCGCTTCCATGTCCTCGACCTCGGCCAGCGCCTCCTGGAGCCACTGCACCCAGAAGGTCTCCAGCCCGACCCCGGCCCGCAGTACGAGCCGCCGCAGCCGGTCCTCCGGGCCGGCCACCGCCCCGAAGTCGCGCTCCTCGATCTCCTCGTACTGTGCCAACTGCCGTTCGTGCAGGGCCAGATGACGCCGCAGCTCGGCGTCCAGCCCGGCCCGCCCGACGACCGCCGCGGCCCGCAGCCGCAGCACCAGCGCATTGCGCACCGGCTTGGTGTCCTGCTCGCCGGACGCCCACGCGGTCAGCTCCGCGCGCCCCGCCGGCAGTACCTCGAACTCCTTCTTCTGCCCCCGCGACGGCTGCGCCGACGGCAGCGCCCGGATGAACCCGGCCTGCTCCAGCTTCCCCAGCTCCCGGTAGATCTGCTGATGCGTGGCCGGCCAGAAGTACCCGATCGACCGGTCGAACCTCCGGGTCAGCTCCAGCCCCGACGACGGCTTCTCCAGCAGGGCGGTGAGGATCGCGTGGGGAGGGACATGGGGGAATCCTAGGCAGACCGGGCGCCGTTCCGGGCGTCCGGCCACGGCTCAGAGCGCCGCCGCCAGCTCCGTCCCCTGCTTGATGGCGCGCTTGGCGTCCAGCTCGGCGGCGACGTCCGCACCGCCGATCAGGTGCACCGCCCGGCCCTCCGCCTGCAGCTCCTCGTACAGGTCCCGGCGCGGCTCCTGCCCGGTGCACAGCACCACGGTGTCCACGGGCAGCGTGCGGCCTCGCCGTCGACCGTGACGTGCAGCCCCGCGTCGTCGATCCGCTCGTACGTCACCCCGGGAACCATGGTCACGCCCCGGTGCCGCAGCTCCGTACGGTGGATCCACCCGGTCGTCTTGCCCAGCCCCGCGCCCACCTTGGACGTCTTGCGCTGCAGCAGGTGCACCTGGCGCGGCGGCGCGGGCCGCTCGGGCGCCCGCAGCCCGCCGCGGTCGCCGTAGCCGGTGTCCACGCCCCAGCCCCGGAAGTACGTCTCCGCGTCCTGGCTCGCCCCGTCACCGGCGTCGGTGAGGAACTCCGCGACGTCGAAGCCGATGCCGCCCGCCCCGATGACCGCGACCCGCGCGCCCACCTCCGCGCCGTGCCGCAGCACGTCGAGGTAGCTGACCACGCTCGGGTGGCCGATCCCGTCGATCTCCGGGATCCGCGGGGTGACACCGGTGGCGACCACCACCTCGTCGTACGCCCCGAGGTCGGCCGCGGTCACCGCGGTGTTCAGCCGGACGTCCACCCCGCGCAGCGCCAGCTGCTCGCGGAAGTACCGCAGCGTCTCCTCGAACTCCTCCTTGCCCGGCACCCGCTTGGCGATGTTCAGCTGCCCGCCGATCTCGCCCGCGGCCTCGAACAGCGTGACCTGGTGCCCGCGCTCGGCGGCCGACACCGCGCAGGCGAGCCCGGCCGGCCCGGCCCCGACCACCGCGAGCCGCTTGCTGCGCCGGGTCGGCGCGAGCACCAGCTCGGTCTCGTGGCAGGCCCGCGGGTTCACCAGGCAGGAGGTGATCTTGCCGCTGAACGTGTGGTCGAGGCAGGCCTGGTTGCAGCCGATGCAGGTGTTGATCTCCGCGGCCCGCCCGTCCGCGGCCTTCGCCACGAAGTCCGGGTCGGCGAGGAAGGGCCGGGCCAGCGACACCATGTCGGCCCGCCCGTCGGCGAGCAACTCCTCGGCGACCTCGGGGGTGTTGATCCGGTTGCTGGTCACCAGCGGCACCGAGACCGCACCCATCAGCCGCTTGGTCACCCAGGTGTACGCCCCGCGCGGCACCGACGTCGCGATGGTCGGGATGCGGGCCTCGTGCCACCCGATGCCGGTGTTGATGATCGTCGCACCCGCCGCCTCGATCTCCTTGGCGAGCGTGACGACCTCCTCCAGCGTCGAGCCGCCCGGCACCAGGTCCAGCATCGACAGCCGGTAGATCAGGATGAAGTCCGGCCCGACCCGCTCCCGGGTCCGCCGCACGACCTCCACCGGGAACCGCATCCGGTTCTCGTACGAGCCGCCCCACCGGTCCGTGCGGTGGTTGGTCGCGCCGACCACGAACTCGTTGATCAAATACCCTTCCGAGCCCATGATCTCGACCCCGTCGTACCCCGCCGACCTGGCCAGTTCCGCCGCCCGTACGTAGTCCTCGACGGTCTGCTCCACCTCGTCGTCGGTGAGCGCGTGCGGCGTGAACGGGCTGATCGGCGCCTGGATCGCGCTCGGCGCGACCAGGTCCTGGTGGTAGGCGTACCGGCCGAAGTGCAGGATCTGCATCGCGATCCGCCCGCCCGCGGCGTGCACCGCCTCGGTCACGGTCCGGTGCTGCGCCGCCTCCTCCTCGCAGGTCAGCTTGGCCCCGCCCTCGTACGGCCGGCCGGCGTCGTTCGGCGCGATCCCGCCGGTGACCATCAGCCCGACCCCGCCGCGCGCCCGCTCCGCGTAGAACGCGGCCATCCGCGCGAAGCCGTTCTCCGCCTCCTCCAGGCCGATGTGCATCGACCCCATCAGCACCCGGTTGGGGAGCGTGGTGAACCCGAGGTCGAGCGGGCTCAGCAGATGCGGATACGGGTTCTTCGGGCTCACGGGGCCTCCTCGGACGGGGTGGTCTGACACCGGTTCTAGACCAGGCGGAGGCTGTTATGCAACAAGTTGCAAAAACTGTGAGGGAGGCGACGTGGGCGCCGGGGCGCCGGCCCGCCCGTCCTCCCGCGCCGCCGGCCGTACCGAATGCGTGACGATGCCCGCACCGTGCGTCGTGTCACAGACAACGCCCCGGAATTTGTGACAACGTCAACTCTTCTCGGCTCCCCCGCCAACTCACCTCAGCGGCGAGGGAGTTGACCTACAAAAACGTGCAGCAACGTGCAAAGACGTGCAATGACGCGCCATGACGTGGACGCCTGCCGCACCCCGGTGCCCGCAGGCGTCGCCACGCCCGCGGAGAGGAACGCATGAGCACCGTGAACAGCATCGGCACCGCGCACGACCCCGCCCCCACCACCGCACGCACCATGACCCTCGACGAGGTGGTCGACACCGGCCGCTACCCCCTGGCGGACCCCGACGGCCCGGAGGCGCGGGCCGTCGTGTCCCGGGCCCGGCAGGAGCTGGACACCCTCGGCTGCACCGTCCTGCCGGACTTCCTCCACCCCGCCCGGCGCGCGCTCCTCCGGACCGAATGCGCCGAGATCGCGCCCCGCGCGCACTTCGACGTCGAATCGGTCAACGTCTACAACATCGCGGTCGACCAGGACCTGCCGCCCGGCCACCCCGGCCGCACGGTCTTCGAGCGCGGCAACGCCTTCGTCGCCCGGGACCGCATCCCGGCCGACGCCCTGATCAGCCGGCTCTACGCGCACCCCGCGTTCCAGCGCTTCGTCGCCCGGTGCTTCCGCCTGCCCCGGCTGTACGAGCTCGCCGACCCGTACTCCGCGCTCGTCCTGAACGTCGTCGAACCGGGCAAGGAACACCCCTGGCACTTCGACACCAACGAGTTCACCGTCAGCATGCTCACCCAGCAGGCCGGGGCCGGCGGCGACTTCGAGTACTGCCCGAACATCCGGTCCGCGCAGGACGAGCGCTTCGACGACGTCCGCGACGTCCTTGCGGGCCGGGGCGAGCGGCTGGTCCACCGCCTTCCGCTCCGCACCGGCGACCTGCAGCTGTTCAAGGGCCGCTACTCGCTGCACCGGGTCAGCCCGGTGCGGGGCGCGACCGCACGCCACTCGGCGATCTTCGCGTACAGCGAGCGCCCCGGCGTCATCGGCAGCGTCGCCCGCACCCGCCAGCTCTTCGGCCGGGTCGACCCGGCACACCTGGCCGCCGAGGGCCGCGCGATACGCGGCGACCAGCTGCTGGACTAGCCCCCGCGCCCCATACCTCGCACACCGCACACCGCACACCGCACACTGAAACGAGACGCACGTGACCAATAGTCAGGGGACCGTACACGTGACCGACAGCCAGGGCGCCGCCCTCCCGCCCACCGCCCAGGGCACCGCCACCACCCCCACCTTCGCCCTGGAGGACACCCTCCCGCGGGTACCGCTGCCCTCCCTGGAGGAGAGCTGCGAGCGGTTCCTCGCCTGGTGCCGGCCCCTGCTGACCCCCGGCCAACTCGCCGAGACCGAGGCCGAGGTGGCCGCCTTCCTCCGGCCCGGCGGCCCCGGCCGGGTGCTGCACGCGGCCCTGGCGGAGTACGACGCCACCGAGGGCGTGCACAGCTGGCTCGACACCTTCTGGCCGTACCGCTACCTCGGCCGCCGCGACCGCATCGCCCTCAACGCCAACTTCTTCTTCCTCTTCCAGGACACCGGGCAGTCACAGCTGGACCGGGCCGCCGGCCTCATCGCCGGCGCCCTCCACTACAAGCACCAACTGGACCGGGAGGCCCTTCCCCCGGTGCTCCAGCGCGGCCGCCCGCAGACCATGGAACAGAACAAGTTCCTGTTCTCCACCACCCGCATCCCCGGCGCGGAACAGGACACCGTCCGCGCCCCTTACACGGACGAGTGGCCCGGCCCGTCCGACGCCCGCCACATCGTGGTCTTCTCCCAGGGCCGCATGTACACCCTCGACGTCCTCGGCCCCGACGGCACCCCGCACACCCTCGACGACCTGAAGGAAGGCCTGCAGGCCGTCCTCAAGGCCGACCCCGGTGCGGAGCCGGACGGCCCGGTCGGCCACCTGACCACCATGGCCCGCGCCGAATGGGCCGCAGCCCGGGCGTCCCTCCAGGCCCTGCACCCCGACAACGCGGCGGCCCTCGACACCGTCGAAACCGCCCTGTTCTGCCTCTGCCTGGAGGACTTCGCCCCGCGGACATCCAGACGGCCTGCGACGAACTCCTCTACGGCGACCGCGGCAACCGCTGGTTCGACAAGGCCCTCTCCTTCATCGTCTTCGCCGACGGCCGCGCCGGCATCAACGTCGAACACTGCGGGCTGGACGGCACCACCATCCTGAGCTTCGTCGACACCCTGCTCGCCACCCCGCCCGAGGACCACTCGCGCCTCTCCGGGGCGCGCCCCCAGGGCGCCCCCACCCCGCACCCCCTCACCTTCCACCTCGACGACGCCCTCCGCGACCGGGTGCGCACCGCCGCCACCGCCTTCGCCCGGTACGGCGCCGACACCGCCACCCGGACCGTCTCCTTCGACGACTTCGGGGCCAACACCGCCAAGTCCCTGGGCGTCTCCCCGGACGCCTTCGTCCAGCTCGCCTACCAACTGGCCCACCAGCGCGCCAAGGGGCACCTGGGCGCCACCTACGAGTCGATCGCCACCCGCCAGTGGCGCCGCGGCCGCACCGAGGCCATGCGCGTGGTCACCCCGGAGATCGTGGACTTCGTCGCCACCCTGGAGGACCCGGCGACCGACCCCGCCACCCGCCGCGCCGCCCTCCACACCGCGGCCCGCGCCCACGTCGCCCGCGCCAAGGAATGCCAGGCCGGCGACGCCCCCGAGCAGCACCTCTGGGAACTCGAACTGATCCAGCGCCGCCGCGGCGCCGACCTCGGCGTCACCGAACAGCCCGCCCTCTACCGCACCCCCGGCTGGCTGATCATGCGCGACGACTACCTCAGCACCAGCTCCGCCCCCTCCACCCACATCCAGTACTTCGGCTTCGGCTCCACCAGCCCCCGCTGCATCGGCGTCGCCTACGTCCTCCTCCCCGACCGCTTCCACCTCTACCTCTCCACCCCCCGCCCCGTGGCCGCCCCGATGCACGCCTTCGCCGACCACCTCCGCGAGGCGGTACAGGAGCTCCGGGAGCTGCTGGCCACCGACCGTCCCACG
The DNA here is from genome assembly GCF_026153355.1 of Streptomyces endophytica. Classification (GTDB taxonomy): domain Bacteria; phylum Actinomycetota; class Actinomycetes; order Streptomycetales; family Streptomycetaceae; genus Streptomyces; species Streptomyces endophytica. Next base: position 3,829,964 of record NZ_CP110636.1, read on the forward strand.
CCCTGACGCCGACCCCCGCCCCGCCGCCGGCTGCCCGGCGGCGGGGCGGGGGCGGGGTGCCGCTACTTCAACAACCGCGACAACCGGCGGTCGGCCAGCGGCTTGCCCCCGGTCTGGCACGTGGGGCAGTACTGCAACGACGAGTCGCTGAACGACACCGCCCGGACGGTGTCCCCGCAGACCGGACAGGGCTGCCCCGTCCGCCCGTGCACCCGCATCCCCGTCCGCTTCTCCGCCTTGAGGTCCTCCGGCGCCAGCCCCCGGGCCCGTTCGACCGCCTCGCCCAGCGTCGTCCCCACCGCCGCGTACAGCCGCGCCACCTCCTCGTCGGACAGCGCCGCGGCGAGCTTGAACGGCGACATCCGCGCCGCGTGCAGGATCTCGTCCGAATAGGCGTTGCCGATCCCGGCCAGCACGCCCTGGTCCCGCAACACGCCCTTGATCTGCCGCCGTTCGCCCGCGAGCAGCCCGGCGAAGGCCGCCGGCGTGAAGCCGTCACCCAGCGGATCGCGCCCGAGCCGCGCGATCCCGGGCACCTCCTGCGGATCCCGCACGACGTACAGCGCGAGGTGCTTCTGACTGCCGGCCTCTGTCACGTCGAACCCCGTCCCCTCGGGCTCCCGGAGCCGCACCCGCAGCGCCAACGGCCCCTTCCCCGGACGCGGCGGAGCCGCCGGCAGCCGCTCGCTCCACCGCACCCACCCCGCCCGCCCCAGATGCATCACGAGAAACAGCTCCCCGGCCCGGAGCGCGAGGAACTTGCCGTACCGGGCCACGCCCTGGAAAGCCTGCCCCTCCACCGCACCCAGCGGTGGATCGTAGGTCTTCAACGCGGCCACCGACACCAGCTGCGCCCGGTCCACCGCCCGCCCCGCCAGCCGCTCCTCCAGGAACCCCCGCAGCGCCTCGACCTCCGGCAATTCAGGCATATCCCCAGTCTGCCCCGGGGCCGGGCCCCCGGCCACACGGCCCCGTGCCCGGGAAGGGAGGAGGAAGTGTGGAATCCCGTACCGGCGTGCGCACCGTGGATTACCTTGCCTCCGTGGACCAGTTGATCTCATCGGACCCGACGCACATAGGCCCGTACCGCCTGATCGCCCGCCTGGGCGCCGGCGGTATGGGCCTGGTGTACCTGGGCCGTTCCGAGGCCGGGCGGACCGTCGCGGTCAAGGTCGTCCAGGACGAGCACGCACAGCACCCGGAGTTCCGCCGGCGCTTCGCCCGCGAGGTGGCGGCGGCCCGGCGGGTGGGCGGCTCCTGGACGGCGGACGTGCTCGACGCCGACACCGAGGCCGCCGTGCCCTGGGTGGCGACCCAGTACATCCCGGGGCCCGATCTGACCACCGTGGTGGCGGACGACTACGGGCCGCTGCCCGAGAACTCCGTCCGGGTGCTGGCCAACCGCCTCGCCCTCGCCCTGCGGGCGGTGCACGAGGCGGGCCTGATCCACCGGGACCTCAAGCCGTCCAACGTGCTGGTGACGGTGGACGGGCCGCGCGTGATCGACTTCGGTATCGCGCGGGCCATGGACAGCCTCGCCGGGGACAGCCTGCACACCCGCACCGGCATGCTGATCGGATCCCCCGGCTTCATGTCGCCCGAGCAGGTCCGCGGCCTCGAACTCACCCCCGCCAGCGACGTGTTCTGCCTGGGCGCCGTCCTCGTCTACGCCGCCACCGGACGCCTGCTGTTCGGCGCCACGGAGACCGGGCTGAACGCCCACCTCTTCCGGATCGCCGAGGAGGAGCCGGACCTGACCGGCGTACCGGAGCCGCTGCTCGGCCTCGTACGCGAGTGCCTCGACAAGGACCCGGCCAAGCGGCCCGCCCTCCAGCAGGTCGCGGCCCGCGCGGAGCCGGACGCGGACGGGGAGTGGCTGCCGGGCGCGGTGCTGGCCCAACTCGGCCGCCATGCGGCCCGGTTGCTGGACTACGCCCCGGAGACCGTCGCGGGCACACCCGGCGCCGGGCCCGCGGACCCGCGCCTTCCGGCCGGCCCGCCGCAGCCGGCGGTACCCCCGGTGCCCGCGTACTCGCCCACGGCCCCGGCACAGCTCGTCCCCCCGCAGGGCTTCGGACCGCCCCCGGGGCCGGCCCCGTACCCCGGGCCCCCACCGGCCTCCCCGCCGGACCTCCAGGACTCCGCGCCCCCGCACCCCAGACGCTGGTGGGGCCTGGCGGTGGTCGCCCTGGTGCAGCTGTTCCTGCTGCTCGACGCGACGTCCCTGCACATGGCGGTGCCGTCGATCATGGTCGATCTGCACCTGCCCGCCGACAGCCTGAACCTCCTGTTCACCGGCTACGACCTGGCCTTCGCCGGACTGCTGCTGCTCGGCGGGCACCTCGCGGACCTGGTCGGCCGCAAACGGCTGCTGCTCATCGGGCTGGCCGGCTACGCGGCGGCCGCCGCGTTCGGCGGGCTGGCCCCCACGTCCGGCGCGCTGGTCTGCGCCCGCGTCCTCCAGGGCGCCTTCGCCGCACTGCTGTCCCCGGCCGTACTGGCCCTGGTGGCGGCCAACTTCCCCGACCCGAAGGCACGGGGCAGGGCCTTCGGGGTCTACGCCACGATCGTCGCCGGCGGCTCGACCCTGGGTCTGCTCACCGGCCGATGGCTGATCGACACCCTGGAGTGGCGCTGGTGCCTGTTCGCCGACGTCCCCCTCGCCCTGATCGCCGTGATCGGTGCGGCCACCCTGGTGCACGACCGCCCGCTCCGCACCCGTCGCCGCTTCGACGCACCGGGCCTGCTGTTCGGCTCCGGCGGCTTGCTCTGCCTCGTCTACGGCTTCCAGCAGACGGGCCCGCGCGGCTGGACCGACCTCCTGGTGCTGGCCCTGCTCGCGGTCGGCGCCGTCCTGCTCCTGGCCTTCTTCCTGTGGCAGAGCAGGACGCCCGACTCCCTCCTGCCGTCGTACGCCACGCGGAACCCGGGCCGCCTCGGCTCCTTCGTCACCCTGTTCCTGACCGGCGCGGGGACGCTCGCCCTCTTCCCGACCCTGATGGCGTACCTGGAGAACGTCCGCGGCTACTCCCGAGCGCCACCACCACGGCGCTCCTCCCCACGGTGGCCGCGATCCTCATCGGCGCCACCCAGGTCTCCGCCCGCCTGCTGCACCGCGTACCGGCGCGCAACCTGATCGCCCCGGGCCTCCTGCTCACCGCGTGCGGCCTGGTTCTCCTGACCCGCCTGGAGCCCGACAGCGACTACACCGCCGTGGTCCTGCCCGGCATGATCCTCGCCGGCTTCGGCCTCGGCATGGCCCTGATGCCGCTCTACTCCCTCGCCACGGCCGGCATCGCCGCCGCGGACTCCGGCGGTGGCGCGGCCGTGACCGGCACGGCCGACCAGGCGGGCGCGGCACTCGGCACGGCGCTCTTCAGCAGCGTCCTCGCCGCGGGCATCGCGGCCCGGATGGCCGCCGCCCCCGGGCTCCCGCCGGCCCTCGTCGCCGCGGCCCGCAGCGGCCGCGTCATCAGCCCGCAAGCGGCCCCGCCACAACTGGCGGAGACGATCAACACCGCCACGGTGGCCGGCTACACCGACGCCCTGTGGTGGTCCGCCGCCCTCACCCTCCTCGCCGCCCTGACCACCACCCTCCTGATCCGGCCGACCACCTCGACGCCCCCCGGCCTCCCGACCCCGTCCCTCCCCCTGCACGACCGGGGGAGCGCCCACTGACCCGGCCCCCCACACGAAAGGGCCACACACACGAAAGGGCCGCCACCCGCGGGGGTGGCGGCCCTTTCGGCAGACCTCGGGGGATCTTAGATGTCGTAGTAGAGGTGGGAAACTGCTCTGACCTGCAACGACGTGAGGCTTACGGGGAGTCCGGTGCACAAGCGGTGCACATCGCGGGGGAGGAGCGGCGGACCGGTGTTTCGATCGCTCCTCGGCAGCGCATCCAGGAGGGGTCAGCCGACGGCTGGGTCTACCGGGCGGAGCTGTACGAATACGTCGCCACGCCGCCGGTGTCCCGAAGCCCGGTCCTCCAGCACAGCGTCGAGTTGTCGGGTGCCTGGTGGCACAACCTTCACCAGGCCCTGGACCTCCTCTCGCACGTCCCCACCAGCAGGGAGGCGGTCCGTGAGCAGTACATCCACCGCCGCGTCCCGGAGTTCACCGGCATCACCCCTGGCGAGATCGCCTGGACCACCGGACACGGGGACCTCCACTGGGCCAACCTCACCAGCCCTCCGCTGTCCCTCCTCGACTGGGAGGGCTGGGGCGCCGCCCCTGTCGGCTACGACGCCGCCAACCTCTACCTGCACTTCCTCCCCATCCCGGACCTTGCCGAACGGGTCCGCGTGGTCTACTCCGACCTGGCCGACAGCGTGCGGCAGTATCTCGATCACCTCAGCTGAACGTCTGCGGCGCCAGCGCGAGCGGGGCAGAACGTGGTCGACGGGTGACGGTCGCCCGCCGATCTCCTCGACGCGGGCACGTAGCTCTGAGCAATGGGCGCGTCCGGGTCACTGCCCTACATAGGCGAGCCAGCGCCGTAGCAGGGGACACCGATACCGCCGAGTCTGCGCCGGGGCCATTTGCGCGGCCCGCGCCGCCGCTCACCACACGCCTAAGACGTCGGCGTGGCCCGTTCTGTGGTCAGGCGGGCCCGCCAGTCACGGACGTAGTCACGGGAGATGGAGGCCAGGCGGGCTATCTCCGTGTCGTCGCGGCCGTCGGCCCACGCCAGGATCCGGGTCACGGTGCGGTTCCGCGCGGCGCGGAAGTCCTTGAGCATGCCTTCGAGACGTTCGACCTCCTCGCCTTCGTAGACAAGCTGCCGGTCGACGGCGGCCCGTTCGTCGGCGCGCAACCGCTGCAGATAGGCGGACAGGCCCGTCAGGACCAACCCCTCCTCGTGCGCGGCGTTCTGGAAGCGTTCGGTCAGGGCCGCCAGCACGCAGTCCGGCACATCGGCGAGCGTGGCTCCGGGAGGCTTGGCCGCCTCCCAGGTGCCCCTGCCGGCCTCTGTCGTCTCCAGCCAGGTGCGGGCCTCGGTCGGGGAACGGTCGCCGCACGCCTGGGCGCGATAGGCGTACAGGGCGGCGCGGTGGCCGTAGAAGGTGAAACTGTCCTCGATTTGCCGGTCGGCGGCGCGGCACATCCGCCCCGGGACCCCGCCGTAGCCCGAGTCGGGCCGGTAGTCGGCGTAAGCCTCCAGTTCCGCGTCGGTGGCCACTCCCCAGGACGGGTCGCACAGGTCGGGGTTGCTCGCGAGGAACGCGCTGACCTCGACCCGCCACGCGGGGACCGGGCTCATCCGGAGCCTGGGCCAGACGACTGTTCCGGAGGGAGCGAAGGCGTAGGTGGCGGCCTGCTCGATGTCGTCCCAGGCGGTGGCGGCCTCGGCGGACCACTCCAGTTCGCCGGCCGGTCCCGTACGGTGTATCGAGTCCACGAGCCGCTGTACGGCGGGCAGTATGCGCAGCGCGAGCGCATGCAACTCCTCGGCGGTGAAGAAGCGCCAGGAGTAGCCGCGCTGCTCGTCGTGCGCAAGGTGGGTCAACAGGTACACGAGAACGCCGGGGTCCGGCAGCGTCCCGTCGCCGAGTGCGCTGCGCGGGGCACCGGGGAGCTGGCGCTCCAGGTGCTCGCGCGAGGCCCGCCAGTCGACGTCCCCGAACCAGACCGCACCGCTCTGCGCGTCGATGGCCAACCATTGGTGGTATCCCACGCCCGGGCCGTACCGCTCCTCTTGCTGCTCGGCGTCTTCGTCGTGCCAGACGTATTCGGCGGGGGGCGGGTTCAGCTCCACGGCCACGAAGCCGTCCTCCGGGCGGTAGCCGGTGAGGATGCGGGCCGTGATCGGTGCGCTGTCGGCGGCGGTCATGAGGGGTTTCCTCTCGGTGGAACAGCAACCGCCGCAAACCGTAGTGCGCCCGTCGGTCATTAGTTCAATTTTCAGTCATTTATGCCTGGCTCGACACGACAGGCGGCCCCGCCAAAGCCTCGGCGTCACGCGAGGTCTACGCGCGTGCACGTGGTCACCAGGTTGGCCATATTTCACACGGCCTCCACATTTCGCCTCGCTTCACGGGATGCTTTCGCGGCCCGCCCTCGATAGATGTGAAGGCATGTCGGGCGCGTGCGGCCGCATTGGGCGCCGGTCGCCAGGTCGGCAACATCCAGCTAGTTTAATGTTCTACTACTTGCCAGGGGTGCGGCACGTTCCCCACGAATGCGACGTGCTCGACGCCAGCCGCCGCCGACCCGGCGCGACCTTTCACCACCGGCATCTTCTGAAAGGCTCCGACCCTGAACACCGCACTCGCAGAAGCCCTCTCTGTCGCCCTGCTCCTGGCGGTGCTGGCCTGCGCGGTGATCCGGCCGTGGGGCTGGCCGGAAGCGGTCGTGGCCGTCCCTGCCGCCGGAGTGGTCATCGCCACCGGCGCGATCTCCCTCGACCACGCGGCAGCCGAGGCAGTCCGGCTGGGCCCGGTGATCGGCTTCCTCGCGGCCGTCCTGGTCCTGGCCCAGCTCTGCGACGACGAAGGACTGTTCCACGCCTGCGGCGCCTGGATGGCCCGAAGGGCGGCCGGCCGCCCCCGTCGCCTGCTGGCGCTGGTGTTCGTGATCGCCTCGCTGATCACCGCGGTGCTCAGCCTGGACGCCACGGTGGTGCTGCTGACCCCGGTGGTGTTCGCCACCGCTGCCCGACTGGGCGCCCGCGCCAAACCGCACGTGTACGCCTGCACCCACCTCTCCAACACCGCCTCGCTGCTGTTGCCCGTCTCCAACCTCACCAACCTGCTGGCGTTCGCCGCCAGCGGCCTGAGCTTCACCCGCTTCGCCGCCCTGATGGCGCTGCCCTGGCTGGTCGCGATCGGTGCCGAGTACGTCGTCCTCCGCCGCTTCTTCGCCACCGAACTGGACGCCGGCGCCCAGGCCCCGCCCACCGAAGCCCCCCGCGAACTGCCGCTGTTCGCCCTGATCACCGTGGCGTGCACCCTGGCGGGCTTCGTCCTGACCTCGGCGGTCGGCATCAACCCGGCCTGGGCCGCCGCCGCGGGCGCGGCCGTTCTGGCGGCCCGCGCGCTGGCCCGGCGCCGCACCACCCCCACCGCGATCGTCCGGTCCGCGGCCCTGCCGTTCTGCGCCTTCGTCCTGGCCCTGGGCATCGTGGTCCGGGCCGTGGTCGACAACGGACTGGCCGACGCGCTGGGCCACCTGGTACCCGGCGGCACAAGCCTCCCGGCCCTCCTCGCCATCGCGGCCCTGGCGGCCGTACTGGCCAACATCATCAACAACCTGCCCGCCGTCCTGGTCCTGCTCCCCCTGACCGCCCCCACCGGCCCCGGCGCCGTCCTGGCCGTCCTCCTCGGGGTCAACATCGGCCCGAACCTCACCTACGCCGGCTCGCTGGCCACCCTGCTGTGGCGGCGCATCGTGCGCGAACACGACACCGACGTGGCCCTGGGCGAGTTCACCCGACTCGGCCTGCTCGCCGTACCGGCCGCCCTACTGCTCGCCGTGGTGGCACTGTGGACCTCACTCCACACGATCGGAGGCTGAACACCGTGACCGTCATCGTCTGGATCGTCGAGGGCACCTGGCCCGCCTGCGTCGACGCCGCGCGCACCCACACGCCCGCGGACGCCGACACGGTGCTGCTCCACGTCACCGGCCACGAGGTACCGGACGCCGCGCACGGCGCCTACGCCGGACTGCTGGGCCGCGCCCGCCCCGACCGCGACCCCGGCACCGCAGTGGAACACCTGGCCGCCGCCTCCGCCGAACAACTCCTGGCCGGCGCGGCCGCGCGACTGGGACGCCCCTGCACCCGGCAGGAACGCTCCGGCCGAGCCGAACACGAGGTCGTGGCCGCCGCAGAAGGCGCCGACCTGCTCATCCTCGCCCGCGACGGCGACCGCACCCACCTCGGCCCCCGCAGCCTCGCCCCCACCAGCCGCTTCGTCGTCGACCACGCCCCCTGCCCCGTCCTCCTCGTCTGGCCGGAGCCCGCACCCAGCACCGCCACCATCCCCCCACGGCCATCCCACCCCCCACACCACCGCTAGTACGCCGGCCAGCAGAGGACGTCGCCTGAGCTGGTTCTCCTTCTGTTGCTCGGGGCCCCACCGCACGGCGGACCCGATCGGGAGGGTGAGCTGCTTCGCCTTCTCGGCCAGGACGTCGGGCCGACGCTGACCGATGGACACGGCCGTGATCACTGGGGTCGAGCACCACGAACGGCCCTCAGCCTTTCCACCCCTTTTCCCCGACACGTGATCACAACTCCGGACAAGCCCTGCACAGGCTTTGCAGGCTGACTCGTGCTCAGCGCGCGTCAGCGCGTACCCGTGCGACAGCTGCACTGGAGACGATCCCTCGATGGCTGCACCGCTTCCTGACCGTGCCGAGGACTTCCCGGCAGCCTTCCGGGACCGCTACAACAGCGGTGACATCGAGGCGTGCAGGGAGTTGTACGAGACCGACGCGGTGTTCATGCCCGCGCCGGGGAAACCGGTCAGAGGCGAGGGCATCAGGCAGGCGATGGCGGAGTTCCTCGCCCTCGGTGTGCCCATCGCGAACCGGCAGCCGCGCCACATCTACACCGCGGATGACACAACGTTGCTCATCTACGACTGGTTCATCGACGGCACAGGAGCCGACGGCAACCATGTGCGCATCGAGGGAACAGCCACCGACATCGTGCGCCGCGGCCCCGACCGTCGCACCCCGTCGCCAGCAACAAAAGGCCAGGTCAGCGACCTACGGCAGCCGTCGCCGCAGGTCACCGACCCGGCCGATTACCTGGAGACGAAGAAGTCTTCTGAGTTGACGCCAAGCAGCTCATGACGCGAGTGAGGGCCGCCACCTCCTCCCCGGAGACGGCGGCCCTCACTCGCGTATCTGATGGTGGGTCAGGCGCGGAGGCGGTCGGTACACGCCCGGTGCACAAGGACCTGGAAAACAGCTGGGAACAGCGAGCCCTGCCGAGCAGTATTTTCCCAGGTCAAAGCAGGTTTCCGAGCATCAGGCCCAGGCCACCCGACCCCACCCTTTAGATGTCGTAGTAAAGCTCGAACTCGTGCGGGTGCGGCCGGAGCTGGATCGGGGCGATTTCGTTGGTGCGCTTGTAGTCGATCCAGGTCTCGATCAGGTCGGCGGTGAAGACGCCGCCCTGCTGGAGGTACTCGTTGTCCTCTTCGAGGGCGTCGAGGACGGCCGGGAGGGAGGTCGGGACCTGGGGGACGCCCGCGTGCTCCTCGGGGGCGAGCTCGTAGAGGTCCTTGTCGATCGGCTCGGCCGGCTCGATCTTGTTCTTGACGCCGTCCAGGCCCGCCAGGAGGAGGGCGGAGAAGGCGAGGTACGGGTTCGAGGACGGGTCCGGGGCGCGGAACTCGACGCGCTTGGCCTTGGGGTTGGAGCCCGTGATCGGGATGCGCATGGCCGCGGAGCGGTTGCGCTGCGAGTAGACCAGGTTGACCGGGGCCTCGAAACCGGGGACCAGGCGGTGGTAGGAGTTCACCGTCGGGTTCGTGAAGGCGAGGAGCGAGGGGGCGTGCTTGAGGATGCCGCCGATGTAGTAGCGGGCGGTGTCCGAGAGGCCCGCGTAGCCCTGCTCGTCGTAGAAGAGCGGCTCGCCGCCCTGCCACAGAGACTGGTGGACGTGCATGCCGGAGCCGTTGTCACCGAAGATCGGCTTGGGCATGAAGGTCGCGGTCTTGCCGTTGCGCCAGGCGACGTTCTTCACGATGTACTTGAAGAGCATCAGGTCGTCGGCGGCGGCCAGTAGCGTGTTGAACTTGTAGTTGATCTCCGCCTGGCCGGCGGTGCCGACCTCGTGGTGCTGGCGCTCGACCTGCAGGCCGGCCTTGTCCAGCTCCAGGGAGATCTCGGCGCGCAGGTCGGCGAAGTGGTCGACCGGCGGGGCCGGGAAGTAGCCGCCCTTGTAGCGGACCTTGTAACCGCGGTTGTTCTCCTCGGAGCCGGTGTTCCAGGCGCCGGCCTCGGAGTCGATGTGGTAGAAGGATTCGTTCGACTTGGTCTCGAAACGGACGTTGTCGAAGACGTAGAACTCCGCCTCCGGACCGAAGAACGCGGTGTCCGCGATGCCCGTCGAGGCGAGGTAGGCCTCGGCCTTCTTGGCGATGTTGCGCGGGTCACGGCTGTACTGCTCGCCGGTGATCGGGTCGTGGATGAAGAAGTTGATGTTGACCGTCTTGTCCCGGCGGAACGGGTCCACGCGGGCGGTCGACAGGTCGGCGCGCAGAGCCATGTCGGACTCGTGAATGGCCTGGAAGCCGCGGATCGAGGAGCCGTCGAAGGCGAGTTCCTCGGCCGGGTCGAAAGCCTTCGCCGGGATCGTGAAGTGCTGCATCACACCGGGCAGGTCGCAGAAGCGGACATCGATGAACTTGACGTCCTCGTCCGCGATGAACTTCTTGGCCTCGTCGGCGTTCTGGAACATCCAACTCCTCCTAGCCCGGTCACCGGTCGGCGGACGCGGGATTGCTACTCGGAACGCGACCAGTGCGGTGGCGCGCTCGCCCGACCATAGGCAGGCGGGATTTCTCAAGCATGACCCATTTGTTTCGCCGAGGTTAACCGCCGCGCGGTCCCTTTTACCCCCCAGTGTGCGCCAAAGACGCGGATTGCGTACGGGGTGGTGAGGCCGGGTTTCCGCTGCTGCCACCGGCTCGCTGCCTGCGCGGATACCGGCCCTCGCGGAAGGGAACGTATGCGGTCGCAGTACCGTGGACGGGTGGACAACAGGCAAGCAATCGGATCGTGGATCTCCGGGCCCCGCGCGGCAGCCGAGGACATGGGCGTCGAATTCGGATACCGCGGCCAGCGGCTCGGGCTGCCGGAGGAGGGTCCGGGGGCGCTCGCCCGCCCCGGGCGCCGGTTCGCCGCACTCTTCATCGACTGGGCGCTGTGCCTGCTGATCGCCTACGGACTGCTCAGCGGCGGCCGGGCGCAGTCGGCGAGCAACTGGGCACTGGTGGTCTTCGCGGTGCTCAGCGTGCTGACGGTCGGCACGGTCGGCTTCACGCCGGGCAAGCGGCTGCTGGGCCTGCGGGTGGTCGCCGAGGGCGGCGGCCGGATCTCGCTGCCGCGCGTGGTGCTGCGGACCCTGCTGCTCGTCCTCGTCATCCCCGCCGTCGTCTGGGACCGGGACGGCCGCGGGCTGCACGACCGGGTGGCGCGGGCCGTCCAGGTCCGGATCTAGTCGCCCGGATCGCCTGACCAACGGGTGATGACCAACGGGTGATGACCAACGGGTGATGACCAACGGGTGGGGCCCGGGACCGTCGCGGTCCCGGGCCCCACCCGTGTCGGATCGGGGTCGGTGCTCAGCGCGCCTTGCCGCCGCCCTTGGGCATCCGCATGCCCTTCGGCATCGGACCCTTCGGTACGGGCATGTTGCTCATCAGGTCGCCCAGCGCACGCAGCCGGTCGTTGACCGCGGTGACCTGGGCACCGGGGAGGACCCGGGGCAGCTTCAGCAGGGTCGTACGGAGCTTCTTCAGCGGGACCTGGCCCTCGCCGTCGCCCACCACGATGTCGTGCACCGGGGCGTCGGCGACGGTGCGCGCCATCCGCTTCTTCTCGGCGGCCAGCAGGCCGCGCAGACGGTTCGGGTTGCCCTCGCCGACCAGCACGATGCCGGCCTTGCCGACCGCGCGGTGCACGACGTCCTGGTTGCGGTTCATGGCCACCGCGGGGGTGACCGTCCAGCCGCGCCCGACGTTGTCCAGTACCGCGGCCGCCGCACCGGGCTGGCCTTCCATCTGCCCGAAGGCCGCGCGCTCGGCACGACGTCCGAAGATGATCGCCATCGCCAGGAAGGCCAGGACGAAGCCCAGGATTCCGGCGTAGACGGGGTGGCCGATCGCGAAGCCGATGGCAAGGAGGACGCCGAATACGACGATGCCTACGCCAGCGACGACAAGACCGACCTTGGAGTCGACCCGACGGGTCATCTTGTAGGTCAGGGCGATCTGCTTCAGCCGCCCGGGGTTCTCAGCGCCGGCAGCGCCGTTGGAGTGTGCCTTCCTCGCCATACAGCGAAGTTTACGTGGCGTGCGGGCGACGGGTCGCCGCGGCCTCCAGTACGTACGCCGCCTCGTGGCGGTCCTTGGCCCGGCGGCGGTCCTCCAGGACCGACGTCCAGGCGTTGCGGCGGGCGGTGCGCTGGCCGCCGCGCATCAGGACGGCCTCGACGGCACGCAGAGCGCCGGTGACGGAGGGAAGGGGGCGGGCGGGGTGGCGCGGAGCGGCGCGGCCTGCATGGTCAGTGACTCCCTCTGAGCTGTTCGGAGAAGCTGGAGTGGTGTGGGAGCGGTGCGTGCATCCATCGTCACTCAACGGTGTTACCAACGGATGACCTGCCGGTCAAACACCAATGAAACGTTGACGCGGCCCGCCACGCCCCCTGTCCTGAGGGGAGTGCGGGCCGCGTGGTTCCAGCATGTGCCACATTTCACAAGACGGCGCGCCGGGGAGAGCCGGCCGGGTTCAGACCGCCTGACTGGACGCCTCGACCTCGCGCCGCTCGATGGCCTGCTGGTAAAGACGGCCGGCGCGGTACGAGGAGCGGACCAGCGGGCCGGACATGACGCCCGCGTACCCGATCTCCTCGGCCTCCTCCTTGAGCTCCACGAACTCGGCCGGCTTGACCCACCGCTCGATGGGGTGGTGGCGCACGGTCGGGCGCAGGTACTGGGTGATCGTGATCAGCTCGCAGCCCGCGTCGTACAGGTCCTGGAGCGCCTGGCTGATCTCCTCGCGCTCCTCGCCCATGCCCAGGATCAGGTTGGACTTGGTGACCAGGCCGGCCTCGCGGGCCTTGGTGATCACCTCCAGCGACCGCTCGTAGCGGAAGCCGGGGCGGATCCGCTTGAAGATCCGCGGGACCGTCTCGACGTTGTGGGCCAGCACCTCCGGGCGGGAGGAGAAGACCTCGGCGAGCTGTTCGGGGACCGCGTTGAAGTCCGGGATCAGCAGCTCGACGCCGGTGCCGGGCATCGCGGCGTGGATCTGCCGGACGGTCTCGGCGTACAGCCAGGCGCCGCCGTCCTCCAGGTCGTCGCGCGCGACGCCGGTGATCGTGGCGTACTTCAGGCCCATGGTCTGCACGGACTCGGCGACCCGGCGCGGCTCGTCGCGGTCCAGCGCCTGCGGCTTGCCGGTGTCGATCTGGCAGAAGTCGCAGCGGCGGGTGCACTGGTCACCGCCGATGAGGAACGTCGCCTCGCGGTCCTCCCAGCACTCGTAGATGTTGGGGCAGCCCGCCTCCTGGCAGACCGTGTGCAGACCCTCGCTCTTGACCAGGCCCTGGAGGTGGTTGTACTCGGGACCCATTTTCGCCCGGGTCTTGATCCACTCGGGCTTGCGCTCGATGGGGGTCTGGCTGTTCCGGACCTCCAGGCGCAACATCTTGCGTCCGTCGGGTGCGACTGCGGACACGACCGGCTCCCTACAACTTCGTTTCTTCGGCGCACACCAGGGTACGCCCGATAATTCGCACGTCTTTACGTGCATGGCAACCCCGGGTCGCAGGGTCGCATTCCCGCGCTGCCGGGGCGGTCGTACCGCCCCGCACCGCCGGGCGGTCAGACCGCCCGGGGCAGCAGCTCGGCGTTCTCCAGGACGTCGCGCAGATGCTTCTCCACGACGGGCAGCACCTCGGCGATGGTGATCTCCCGGCCCAGCTCACCGGCGAGCGAGGCCACCCCCGCGTCCCGGATGCCGCACGGCACGATCTTGTCGAACGAGGTGTTGTCCGGGTTCACGTTCAGCGCGAAGCCGTGCATCGTGACGCCCTTGGCGACGCGGATGCCGATCGCGGCGAGCTTGCGGTCCTCCCGGCGCTGGCCGGCGTTGGACGGCGCGTACTCCGGGCCGTTCAGCCGCGGGTCGAACAGCTCGTCCGCCAGCCGCGGGTCGAAGTCCAGGTTCAGCCCGCCCAGGGCCGGCCGGTCCTCCACCGGGTCGCCCAGCACCCACACCCCGCTGCGGCCCTCGACCCGGCTGCCCTCGACGCCGAAGTCGGCGCAGGCCCGGATCAGCGCTTCTTCCAGGCGGCGCACATGGGCGACGACGTCCACCGGGCGCGGCAGCTTCTGGATGGGGTAGCCGACCAGCTGGCCGGGGCCGTGCCAGGTGATCTTCCCACCGCGGTCCACGTCGACGACCGGGGTCCCGTCCAGGGGGCGCTCGTCGTCGGACGTGCGCCGGCCCGCGGTGTAGACGGGCAGGTGCTCCAGCAGCAGGCAGGTGTCGGGCACCTCGTCCGCGAACCGGGCCGCGTGGATCCGGCGCTGCTCCTGCCAGGCCGACTCGTAGTCGACCGCGTCGGCCCCGAAGCCCAGGTGGACAAAGCGCATCCCCTCGGGTGCGGGGGTCTCCCCCCGAGAGATCGCAGTCACGGCAGCTCCCATCCGAACCTCTGTTGCACTGTGCGGCAACGTTGATGCCTTTCGATGCGTTCGCGCCCCCAGCAACTGTACGGCGGCCGGATCCGGTCCCCGCAGGCGGCCGGTGTGCCCGCCAGCAACCGCAGCCCCGCCCCTGCTCACACGATCGGATGAACGCGGGACGCAGGCCGCGAGAACGGCACCGAAGGCCGTTACATTCACGCCGTTCCACGAGGGCGATGAGCATGCCGGACGGGTCGGCCCAAACCGGCCGCCCGGCCCAGCAGGCAGGAGACCGGTAAAGCTGATGACCGACCGACCCGCACACACTCCCAACCGACAGCTCGCCGCACTCATCGCCGAGGCGGGCTTCTCCAACGCCGGTCTGGCCAGACGGGTCGACCAACTCGGCATCGAGCACGGCCTCGACCTCCGCTACGACAAGACCTCGGTCACCCGCTGGCTGCGCGGCCAGCAGCCCCGGGCACCACCCCCGCGCTGATCGCGGAGGTGTTCACCCGCCGGCTGGGGCGCCGGCTGTCCGCCCAGGACCTCGGCCTGGACGCCTGTGCGCCGGTGTACGCCGGGCTGGAGTTCGCCGCGAGCCCCAGCGAGGCGGTGGACATCGTCAGCGGGCTGTGGCGCAAGGACTCCGGCAGCCATGCCGAGCTCCGCAAGATCGCCTTCACCCCGGCCGGGCTCGTGGTGCCCAGCCGCGACTGGCTGATCGGGCGGCCCGACGACCGGGTGGCCCGCGGCGAGCCGGTCACCGGCGAGGGCGCGGCCGCGGTCGCGGGCGAGAGCACGGCCCGGGTCCCCGTCCAGGGCGGCCGGCCCGCGGTGCCCCGGCAGCGCCGGACCGCCGACCGGGTCGACCGCACCCAGGGCTCCAAGGTCACCTCCGGCGACATCGCCGCCCTGCGCTCGGTCGGCGAGCTGTTCCGGGCGCTGGACCACGCCTACGGCGGCGGCCACGCCCGGCAGGCCCTGGTGCGCTATCTGGAGCACGAGGCCGAGCCGATGCTGCGCGGCACCTACGGCGAGGCCACCGGTCGCAGGCTGTTCGCGTCGGTGGCCGATCTGACCCGGCTCGCGGGCTGGACCTCGTACGACATCGCCGCGCACGGCCTGGCGCAGCGGTACTTCGTCCAGGCCCTGCGGCTGGCCCAGGCGGCCGGCGACCGGGCGTACGGCTCCTACGTCCTGGTGACGATGAGCCGGCAGGCCGTCTATCTGGGGCACGGCAGGGAGGCCGTCCAGCTGGCGCGCGTCGCCCAGCAGGGGATCGGCAGCGGTGCGCCGCCCGCCGTCCAGGCGCTGCTGCACTCCGCGGAGGCCCGCGGGCACGGCGTGCTGGGCGAGGTCCGGGCCTGCACGGCGGCGCTGGCCCGCGCGGAGCGGGCGCTGGAGACCTCCCGTC
The DNA here is from genome assembly GCF_026153355.1 of Streptomyces endophytica. Taxonomy (GTDB): domain Bacteria; phylum Actinomycetota; class Actinomycetes; order Streptomycetales; family Streptomycetaceae; genus Streptomyces; species Streptomyces endophytica. Next base: position 3,845,753 of record NZ_CP110636.1, read on the forward strand.
CCGGGGATGACACCCCGTACTGGGCCCGTTTCTTCGACGAGGCCCAGCTCGCCGACGAACTGGCGCACTGCCACCGCGATCTCCAGCAGTACCGCGCGGCGTCCCAGCACGCCGAGCGCTCCCTGCAGCTGCGCGCCGCCGGGTTCGCCCGCAGCCGGCTGTTCTGCCGGGTGGTGCTGGCGACCGCGCGGCTGGGCCTGGGCGAGCTGGAGCAGGCCTGCACGCTCGGCGCGGAGGCGGCGCTCCAGGCGTCCGAGATGCGGTCGGTGCGCGCCCATGAGTACGTCAGGGAGTTCGAGCGCCGCCTGGAGCCGTACCGGGACGCGGCGCCGGTGCGCGGCTACCGCGAGCGGGTCGCCGCGCTGGGCTGAGGAGCCGCGTGGGGGAGCCGGGCCGGGCGGTGTGCCGGGCCCGGCCGGCCCCGGTGGTCAGGCCGCCGGACGCAGGGCGTCCGGTTCCGCGGTGAGGGCCGGCAGCCCGAAGTCCGTCAACAGGGCGCGGGCCGCCCGCCGGCCCGAGTTCAGCGCGCCCTGGAGCGTGCCGGCATCGCGGTGGTCGCCGCAGACGTAGAGCCCGGACAGCACCCGTACCGGCCGCTGCGGATCGTGCGGGGCCGGCATCGCCGGGACGGCGTACGGGTCGTGATGGCCGGTCAGCAGTTCCCAGTCGTCGGTGTGCGCCCCGTAGAGCCGGTCCAGCTGGGGCCGGACGGTCTTGTCGAGGACGGACAGCGGCAGCGCCGCCGCGGCGCCGAGCACGGTCGTGGTGATCAGCGGCCGCCCGGGCGGCGTACGGGACGGGTCGACCGCCCCGGCGCGGAAGGTGCAGGCGACCGGCCCGTCCACCGGCAGGATCGCCGCGGTGGCCTCCCGGGCCGGTCCGCCGCGGCCGCCCGCACCGGCCGGGGCCGTGTGGTGCAGCACCGTCACCGGGTGGAAGGCGGGCACCCGCAGGCCCGGCAGCAGTTCGGCGGCGTCCCGCGCACCGGTGGCCAGCAGGACCGCCCGGCAGGGGATCCGGCCGTGCTCGGCGGTGCTGACGCCCGTGGTGGAGACCGAGGTGACCTGGACGGACGTGCGGACCGTGCCGGGCGGCAGGCCGGCCGCGAGCAGGTCGGGGACGGCCGAGGCGCCGCCGGCCGGCAGCCACAGCCGGCCGGCCTCCGCGTAGCCGCGCAGCGCGATCGCGGCCCCCCGGCTGGAGCCGCGCAGCCGCGGATCGCAGAGCAGCATGCCGAGCAGCGGCCGCAGGAAGACGTCCGGGGCGCGGGGCGGGAAGGTGGGCCGGGTCGCCAGGGCGTCCTGGATCGGGCGGTCGGCGCGTGCGAGGGCGCGCGCCGCGGAGAGTGCGCCCCTTGTGCTCCGGGAGCCGCCGATGTGCTGCGCCCGCTGGCCGTTGTGGACGCTCAGCACCGGGCCGAACGGACGGAGCGTCAGATCTCCGAGGCCCGGCGTGCGGCGCAGTTCGGCGGCGGAGACGGCCAGCGGCCGGCCGCAGCGGTCCAGCCGGAAGCCGTCGAGCCGGTCGGTGACGGAGCGGCCGCCGATCCGCGCCGCGGCCTCCAGGACCGTGACCGACACCCCGGCGCCGGTCAGGTGGCGGGCGGCGGCCAGACCGGCCGGGCCGGCCCCACGATGACGACGTCCACGGTCGATGCGGTACGCAGCACATGGCCTCCCGAGGTCGGTCCCAGCGGCGGGTGCACGCATTGTCATGCCCTCTGAGGCCGCGGGGAATGCCGAGTGGTGTGTGCGGAAAGGTAGGGAGCCGCCGGCGTGTACGACAGGGGGCGTCCGGGGCGCGTCGAAGCGTCCTTCGTCACGGTTTGCCGGCCGCCGCGGGCGTCTATCGGGGCTGGACGGCCGCCCGGCCGGGCCGCCCTCAGTCGATCGCCGCCCGGACCGCCTCGACGATCCGCGGGTGCGCGAAGGTGAACCCGGACTCCAGCAGCCGCTTCGGCACGACCCGCTGGCTGCCCAGCACGTCCTCGGCGAACTCACCGAGGACGACCCGCAGCACCGGCGCCGGCACCGAGAACAGCGTGGGCCGGTGCAGCAGCCGGCCCATCACGGCGGTGACCTCCCGGTTGGTCACCGGTTCCGGCGCGGTGAGGTTGACCGGGCCGGTCAGCTCCTCGGTGGTCAGGAGGTGGCGGAGCGCCGCGATGTGGTCGTGCAGGGAGATGAAGCTCCAGTACTGGCTGCCGTCGCCGAGCCGCCCGCCCAGCCCGAGCCGGAAGACCGGGAAGAGCCGTCCCCAGGCACCGCCCGAGCGCGCCACCACCAGGCCGGTGCGGGCGAAGACGGTGCGGATACCGGCGTCCCGGGCCGGCCGCGCGGCGGCCTCCCAGTCCACGCACACCTCCGGCAGGAAGCCGTGACCGGCCGGCGCGCTCTCGTCCGTCCGCCGGTCCCCGGTGTCCCCGTAGTAGCCGATCGCGCTGCCCGAGACGAAGACCCGCGGCGGGACGTCCATCGAGGCGAGCGCCTCCGCCAGGGCCCGGGTGCCGAGCACCCGGCTGTCGCGGATCTGCTGCTTGTACGCGGCGGTCCAGCGGTGGTCGCCGACGCCCGCGCCCGCGAGGTGGACCACCGCCTCGCAGCCGGTCAGCCCGGCGGTGTCGACCTGCTGCCGCGCGGGGTCCCAGCGCACCTCGTCGGCGGCCGCCGGGGCGCGCCGTACGAGCCGGACGACGTCGTGGCCGTCCGCGCGCAGGGACCGTACGAGGGCCGTGCCGATGAGTCCGGTCGAGCCGGTGATCGCGATCCGCATGCGCCCATACTGCCTGGTGCCCGGCGCCCGGCGACGACAACTGCCCGGCGCGAGGCCCGAGTCTCTATGGCCGGAAACGGTCCCAGAGGAGGGGGAAGCGTTCGGCCAGCGTCTCGTCGTCGTCGAAGTCGACGTACGTGCCGAGCGGTTCGCGGGGCGGCGGGGGCAGCTCCAGGTCCGGCATCGAGCCGCCGGTCATCTGCTCGTACGCCTCGTCCGCCGCGTACCCCACCTCCTCGGCGTCCCCGTCGACCGACTCGTCGAAGTCGTCGAGGAGCTCGGCGAGCTGGTCCGGGTCGTGCACCCCGCCCTCGAAGACCTCCCGGCCCTGGGCGATCAGCCAGCAGCGGAAGTAGTCGAACGCGTCGTCGCTGCAGCCGTCCAGCAGGACCGCGGCCGCCGCCCACAGGTCCCAGGTGTACGCCCGGTTGTAGCGGGACTCGAAGTGGCGGGCGAAGTCCACGACGGCGTCCGGGTCGCGCCTGAGCAGCCGCTCGACCAGCGCGTCGGCCTGCTCCTCGGGATCGCCCTCGGCCGCCTCGCGCGATTCGTCGATCAGCTCCCAGAACTCCGTCTCGTCCATCACCGCTCCAGCATCTGCCCTGCCGGGGGGTGCCGCATGCGGAGTGCCCCGGATGCTGCCGTGCCGTCGTCCGGCCCGGACCGGGGCCGGGCGCGGACCGCCGGCCGGGGCGGGGAACGGGAGATGAGCAGGCGGGGAGCGCCAGGACGGGCGGTCCGGGCGCCGGCGGTGGCCGGGGGCGTGCGGGTCGCGCGGGCCCGGGCGGGCCGCCGGGTGACCGCCCCAAGAATCACTCGTTGGAAGGCGTGCAACAACCAAACGACGGCATATACGGCATAGTCGGTAAATCTGCCAATTCCTGAAGGGCTGTTTCAGGCCATGCCCATGGACGAACGCACCCGGGCCGACGTCGAACGGGCCGAGGCGGCCCTCGTCGAGCACTACCCGCGGCTGGTCCGCCTCGCCTATCTCGTCCTGCCCCCGTCGATGGGCCGCCACCGCCGGGTGCTCACCGCGCACGGCCTGGTCCAGCGGGCACTGCCGCGCACCGGCCGCCGGCGCCACCCGGACGGCGGGCTGCCGGCCCAGCGCGGACCGCTGCCCGAGAACGGCTACGACCTGGTGCGGCTGCGGACCCTGCGGCTGGCGCTGGCCCACGAGGGCCGGGCCGGCCGGGGCCTTCCCGCGGTGCCCCAGGTCTGGGGCCTGCGGCTGTTCCCCCGGGCCGGCGGCGCCGATGAACTCGCCCTGGAACAGGCGCTGTCCGCGGTCCCGGCGTCGGTCCGGGCCGCCCTCGGACTGTGGCAGCTGGAGGGCCTGGACGAGGACGCGGTACGGGCGCTGCTGGAACGGGCCGGGGCCACCGACCCGGAGGCCGCGCAGCGGGCGGCCGAGCAACTGGACCGGGATACCGGGGCGGGCGCCGCGGCACTGCTGAACTCCGGGGAGTTCGACCCCTGTACGGTCCAGACCCGGCCGACGGACCTGCTGCGCCGGCGGCAGCGGCTGCGGGCCGCGGTGGCACTGGCGGCCGTCGCGGCGATCGGCGCGGTGGTCGCGGCGCTACCGGGCGGTGACGGGGCCCCGGTGGGCCGGCCGTCGACCCCCGCCGAGCAGGCGCTGGACCCCGCCAAGCTGCTGCGCACCCGCAACGAACAGTGGTCCGACACCGCGCGGGTGGACTTCACCGCCTGGCCCGCGCGCGGCCGGCAGGCCGGCGACAAGGAACTGCTCGGCCGCGCGCTGCGGGTCTGGGCGGCGCCGCCCGCCGGCACCCGGATCACCGCCTCCGCGGGCACCTCCACCCGCCCGCCGGACCATCCGCCGCAGCTGCTGTACGCCGGCCTGATCGACAACGTCATGGTCGTCGTCCTCCACGACGGCGAGCGGCTGGTCCGCTACGCCGAACCCGAAGACGCCACCCCCACCCTGCACTTCGCGCGGGTGGACGACGCGGACCTGACGACCGGTGCCGCGCTGGTGATCGGCCGCGGCAACGGCTGGATGCGCTATCTGCTCGCCCCCTGGATCTCCGACGTCGCCGTCCGCGACCTGCTGGCGCCGGGCGCCCCGCCGCACGGGCTGCACGTCGCCCCGGACGGCGTCACCGACCGCATCCCGCAGCCCCCGCCGGCGGGCGGCGGCTGCGGGCACTGGCCGGTGGCGCAGTTCCGCCCCTCGACGCGGATCGGGGCGCCGGTCCCGCCCTTCCTGCTGGCCGACCTCAACGACCTCGTCCCGGTCCACCTCACCTACGTGCCGCCGCCGCCCGCCGGCGCGGCGGGCCCGGTCGCGGGGCAGCGCGAGGCCACCGACCCCGCGGCCCTGGCGACCTGGGCCCGTACGGCCTGCGGGCTGGGCGCGCTGCGGGGCGCCGGCGTACGGTCCGTCGGCAACTGGGCGTTCGCCGTGCAGCGCCTCCCCGAGGGCGGCGGCAGCGCGACCTGGGTGTGCACCCGCGCCGACACCTGGCGTGGGCCCGGCAGCGCGACCGTCCGCTTCCTGCCGCCTGCCGTACGTCCGGGCGACCCCGGCCGGACCGCCGGCCGGTCCGACGGCACCGCCGCCTGCAGCCGCTACGGCCCGCACGTCGTCGGGGACGTGCCCTGGCGGTCGCCGTCCGGGAAGTGGTACCTGCTGGCCGCGGGCAGCCCGGACGTCGACGGCCTCGACGCCACCGGAGCCCTCCGGGCCACCGGCAAGGGCCCCGCCCTCGCCGCTCCGGCCCCCGGCCCGGCCCCCGCGGCCGAGGTCGTCGGACGGCTGCGGAACGGGGGAGCGTGCGGGCGTTCCGGCCGTAGGGGTGGTGGCCCGGCGCGCGGTGCGGCGCGGGGCGTCCGCCTTGGCCAGGAATCCGGACAGAAGGTGTCGGGATTCGCTGTCAGAGTCGCGTTGCGCCGGGCCGGGGCAGGCACCGGCGGGCCGCCGGCCCGTGCGCCCGGCACCTGACAGTGAGGAGTGGAACGTGACAAGTGGGCACGCGACGAACGGCGGTACGGCCGGCGGGCACGCGTCGGGCGGGCACGCGGCCGGCCGGCCGGCGACCTCCGCGGGCGCGGGGCCGGACCGGCCGGTGACCGCGGAGCTGACCGGGCGGGTGGCGCTGGTCGCCGGGGCGACCCGGGGCGCGGGCCGGGCGATGGCCGTCGAGCTGGGCCGGGCGGGCGCGCTGGTGTACGTCACCGGGCGGACGACCCGCGACCGGGTCAGCGAGGTGGGCCGCCCCACGGAGACGATCGAGCAGACCGCGGAGCTGGTCACCGCGGCCGGAGGCACCGGGATCGCCGTACCGACCGACCATCTGGAGCCGGCGCAGGTCCAGGCGCTGATCGAGCGCATCGACCGGGAGCAGGGGCGGCTGGACGTCCTGGTCAACAGCGTCTGGGGCGGCGACCACCTGCTGGAATTCGACACCAGGCTCTGGGACCTCGATCTGGCGGCCGGCCTGCGGATGTTCCGCCTCGGTATCGACACCCACGTCATCACCAGCCATTACGCGCTGCCGCTGATGAACCGGCGGCCCGGCGGACTACTGGTCGAGGTCACCGACGGCACCGCGTCCTTCAACCGCACCTACCGCGAGAACCTCTGCTTCGACCTGACCAAGAACGCCCCGCACCGCATCGCCTTCGCCCTCGCCGCCGAGGTGAAGGACCTGGGCGGCACGGTGGTGTCGCTTACCCCCGGCTTCCTGCGGTCCGAGGCGATGCTGGACCACTTCGGGGTGACCGAGGAGACCTGGCGCGACGCGGTGGCCCAGCAGCCGCACTTCGCGATCGCCGAGTCACCGGCCCTGATCGGCCGGGCCGTACGGGCGCTGGCCGCCGACCCCGACAAGGCACGCTGGACCGGCCGGTCGCTCTCCAGCGGCCAGTTGGCGAAGGAGTACGACTTCACCGACACGGACGGCTCCCGTCCCGACTGCTTCGGCTACTTCGAGGACGTGGTCTTCGGCGGGAAGGACGCGACCGCGGCGGACTACCGCTAGGGCCGGTCCGAGGGGTCAGGGCCGGGAAGGCCCTGGCCGTCCCGGTCGCTCCCGTACAGCGCGGCCGTGCGCCGGGCGGCCGCCGCGAGGCGGTCGCGCAGCGCGGCGGGGGCGAGGACCTCGCCCTCCGGGCCGAGGGCCAGCAGCTGGGAGTAGGCGACCTCGTCGGACTCCACGCGGAGGGTGACGGTCAGCCGGCCGTGCGCGTCCGGTCCGCCGGCGGCCCGGGCGGCGTCGAGCGCCTCGCGGGCCGCCGCGGGCTCGGTGACGTGCGGCAGGATCCGCGCCCCGTGCTCGGAGAGCCGCAGCACCACCTCGGTACGGAGGATCGAGCGGGCGAACTCCGCGGCCCGCTCGGCCCAGAACGCCGGCAGGTCGAACGCCGCGTCCCGCGCGAAGCCACCGGGCCCGTCGTCGAGCACGTCGACGGCGGTGAACCGGTCGACCCGGTACACCCGGAAGTCCCCCTGCGCCCGCGCCGCCAGATACCACACGCCCGCCTTCAGCACGAGGCCGTACGGCTCCAACTCCCGTCGTATCTCGGTGCGTTCGTCCCCCTTCGCCTTCCGCAGGTAGCGGGCGGCGATCCGGCGGTCGGACCACACCGCCTCGGCGATCGCGGGCAGCGGACCGGGCGTTTCGGGCTCCTTGTACCAGGCGGGGGCGTCGAGGTGGAAGCGCTGGGCGGCGCCGGCTGCGGCGTCCCGCAGCTCCGGCAGCAGCGCGGCGGAGACCTTCAGACGGGCGGCCGAGGCGGCGTCCGCGAGGCCCATCTCGCGCAGCGCGGAGGGCACTCCGGACAGGAAGAGGGCCTCCGCCTCGCTGCGGCCGAGGCCGGTCAGGCGGGTGCGGTAGCCGCCGATCAGGCGGTACCCGCCGACCCGGCCGCGGTCGGCGTAGACGGGCACCCCGGCCTCGGAGAGGGAGAGCACGTCCCGCGCGACCGTGCGCTCGGAGACCTCCAGCTCCCGCGCCAGCTCGGCGCCGGTCATCGCCGGGCGCGACTGGAGCAGCAGCACCATCTTGATCAGCCGTGCAGCACGCATGCCCTCATGATGCCGGGGGCCACTGACAACGCCGGGGACGGAGGAAGGCCCGGCCGTTGTCAGGGCATGACCGGCCGGGCCGTGGGTTCCCGTGCGGAGGTTCCGGGCGCGGGTGGGTGACCTCCGCACGGGAGCGTGGGTGCCCCGAAAGGGGCGGTGGTGCGCCCCGGTGGGGGCGCGCCGCGGGCGGTGGCGGTCCGGTGTCGGCCGGGGTGCCGCCGCCCGCGGGCGGGTCAGAAGCCGTACCGCTCCCGGCCTCCTTGACCGCGGAGGCCGGGACGTCGCCGCGGCGGGCGAGCTGGGCCAGTGCCGCGACCACGAGCGACTCGGCGTCGACGCCGAAGTGGCGGCGGGCCGCCTCACGCGTGTCGGACAGGCCGAAGCCGTCCGCCCCGAGGGAGGACCAGTCCTGCTCGACCCACTGCGCGATCTGGTCCGGGACCTGGCGCATGTAGTCGCTGACGGCCAGGACCGGCGTCTCGACGCCGCTGAGCGCCTCGCGGACGTACGGCGTGCGCTGCTCGCCGCGCAGGGTGGCCTCGTCGGCCGCCAGCGCGTCGCGCCGCAGCTCCGTCCAGGAGGTCGCGGACCACACGTCGGCGGCCACGCCCCACTCCTCGGCGAGCAACTGCTGGGCCTTGAGCGCCCAGTGGATCGCGGTGCCGGAGGCCAGCAGCTGGATCCCCGGGGCGTCGGCGGGCACCGGAACGCCCGCCGTGGCCGCGGTGTTGAAGCGGTACAGGCCGCGGACGATGCCCTCGTCGACGCCCGCCGGCTTGGCCGGCTGCGGCATCGGCTCGTTGTAGACCGTGAGGTAGTAGAAGACGTTCGGGTCCTCGCCGGGGGCGGTCTCGCCGTACATGCGGCGCAGGCCGTCCTTGACGATCGCCGCGACCTCGTACGCGAACGCCGGGTCGTACGTCAGCGCCGCCGGGTTCGTCGACGCGATCATCGGGGAGTGGCCGTCCGCGTGCTGCAGGCCCTCACCGGTCAGCGTGGTGCGGCCGGCCGTGGCGCCGACCAGGAAGCCCTTGCCGAGCTGGTCGCCGAGCTGCCACATCTGGTCGGCCGTGCGCTGCCAGCCGAACATCGAGTAGAAGATGTAGAAGGGGATCATCGTCTCGCCGTGCGTGGCGTACGCGGTGGCGGCGGCGATGAAGTCCGCCATCGAACCGGCCTCGGTGATGCCCTCGTTGAGGATCTGGCCGTCCTTGGCTTCCTTGTAGTACATCAGCTGGTCGCGGTCGACCGGCTCGTACGTCTGGCCCTTGGGGAGTAGATCCCGAGCGACGGGAAGAGCGACTCCATGCCGAAGGTGCGGGCCTCGTCGGGGACGATCGGCACCCAGCGCTTGCCGGTCTGCTTGTCGCGGATGAGGTCCTTGACCAGGCGGACGAAGGCCATGGTCGTGGCCACGGACTGGTTGCCGGAGCCCTTGTCGAAGGCGGCGAAGGCCTTGTCGGCGGGGGCCGGCAGCGGCGCGAGCGGGTGGGAGCGGCGGGCCGGGGCCGGGCCGCCCAGCTCCGCGCGGCGCTCCTGGAGGTAGCGGACCTCGGGGGAGTCGGCGCCCGGGTGGCCGTAGGGGACCTGGCCGTCGGTGAAGTCGCTGTCGGAGATGGGGAGTTCGAGCAGGTCGCGCATGACCTTGAACTCGTCCACGGTCAGCTTCTTCATCTGGTGGTTGGCGTTCTTGGACTCGAAACCCTTGCCGAGGGTGAAGCCCTTGACCGTCTGCGCGAGGATCACGGTCGGGGCGCCCTTGTGCTCCACGGCCGCCTTGTACGCCGCGTACACCTTGCGTGCCTCGTGGCCGCCGCGCGAGAGGTGGAAGCACTCCAGGATCTTGTCGTCGGAGAGCAGCTTGGCCATCTCGACGAGGGCGGGCTCGGCGCCGAAGAAGTGGTCGCGTATGTAGGCCGCGTCGCGGGTCGCGTAGGTCTGGAACTGGGCGTCCGGGACCTCGCGCAGCCGGCGGGCCAGTGCGCCGGTGGTGTCGAGCCGGAAGAGCTCGTCCCAGGCGGTGCCCCACAGCGTCTTGACGACGTTCCAGCCGGCGCCGCGGAACTGGGCCTCCAGCTCCTGCACGATCTTGAAGTTGGCGCGGACCGGACCGTCCAGGCGCTGCAGGTTGCAGTTGATGACGAAGGTGAGGTTGTCCAGGCCCTCACGGGAGGCGAGCGCGAGTGCCGCGGTCGACTCCGGCTCGTCCATCTCGCCGTCGCCCAGGAAGGCCCAGACGTGCGAGTCGGAGACGTCCTTGATGCCGCGGTTGGTCAGGTAGCGGTTGAAGCGCGCCTGGTAGATGGCCGACAGTGGGCCGAGGCCCATCGAGACCGTCGGGAATTCCCACAGCCAGGGCAGCCGCCGCGGGTGCGGGTAGGACGGCAGGCCCTTGCCGCCGGACTCGCGGCGGAAGTGGTCGAGGTGCTCCTCGGTGAGGCGGCCGTCGAGGAAGGCGCGGGCGTAGATGCCGGGCGCGGCGTGGCCCTGGATGTAGAGCTGGTCGCCGCTGCCGTCGCCCTCCTTGCCGCGGAAGAAGTGGTTGAAGCCGGTCTCGTAGAGCCAGGCCGCGGACGCGAAGGTCGCGATGTGGCCGCCGACGCCGTACTTGGCGCCGCGGGAGACCATCGCGGCCGCGTTCCAGCGGTTCCAGGCGGCGATCCGGGCTTCCATCGCCTCGTCGCCCGGTACGGCGGGCTCGGCGGCGGTGGGGATGGTGTTGAGGTAGTCGCTCTCCAGGAGCTGGGGGAGCGCGAGCCCCGACTGCTCCAGGGTGCGGCGCATCAGGTAGGCGGCGCGATGCGGGCCCGCCGCCTTGGTGACGGCGTCGAGCGACTCGCGCCACTCGGCCGTCTCCTCGGGGTCGCGGTCCGGGAGCTGGTCGAGCTGGCTGTACGGCAGGCGCACGGGGTCGGGCATGGGTGGCCCCTTTCCGGACGGGAGGGAAGCTCGGGGGTGCCGTCGGGACCGGGCCGCGCCCGTGGGCTGCGGCGGGATCTCGACGGCACCCGGATGCGAGTTCGGCAGTTTCGGCAGGCAGGGTGTCGCGCCCCGTCGGAAGACGATACGCCCCTGATCGATGATCGATCAACGCTCCGCGAGCGAAAAACCGCAGGTCGGCACGGGGTGCCGCGATTTTGGGCACTCGGTGCCAGCCCCGGAGGGATCCTCCGCTATGCCGTGCCGGGGCCCCTCGGACCCGTCCGGCGCACCCGCTCAGACCCTCGGTGCGCAGCTCAGCACGTGTGTCTTGAGCAGCGTGCCGATCTTCGGGTCGCGCCGCCGGAAGGCGTCCACGATCTCCTGGTGGTCCTGGGCGTGCGAGCGCTGCTCCGGGCTGAACCACCGGATCGACAGCGCCGTCCAGACCTCGATGCCCAGCGACTCCCAGGTGTGCAGCAGCACGGCGTTCCCGGCGGCCCGCACGATCTCCCGGTGGAACGCCACGGTGTGCCGCACCTGCGCCTCCCCGTCACCCGCCAGGTCCGCCTCGCGCAGCGCCGCCACCTCCCGCTCCAGCGCCGCGGTGTCCTCCGCCAGCCGCCCGGCGGCCAGCTCCGCCGCGACCTGCTCCAGCCCGGCCCGCACCGGGTAACTCTCCTTGAGGTCGGCCGCGGTCAGGTTCCGCACCCGTACGCCCTTGTTGGGCGCCGACTCGATCAGCCGCAGCGACTCCAGCTCGCGCAGCGCCTCCCGCACGGGCGTCTGGCTGACCTCCAGCTCCACCGCGATCCGCCGCTCGACGATCCGCTCGCCCGGCTGCCAGCGGCCGCTGACGATCCCCTCCAGGATGTGCTCGCGGATCTGCTCGCGGAGCGAATGGACGACGGGCGGGGTCATGAGGTGCTCCTTCAGAGCGGGTGGTGACGCGGCGGGTGGCGAGGGGGCCATTATCCGGGACGGCGGCATGCGGAAGGGCCGGCCCCGGTCCGCACGGATGCCGTACGGACCGGGGCCGGCCCCTTGTCACACGCCTACCGGGTGGCTGCCGGAGCTCAGAGACCGATCTCGGTCTCGAACTCGGCGGCCTCCAGGATCTGCTTGACCGTGGTCAGGTAGCGGGCGGCGTCGGCGCCGTCCACCAGACGGTGGTCGTAGGAGAGCGCGAGGTAGGTCATGTCGCGCACCGCGATGGTCTCGCCCAGATCCGGGTGGTTGATGACCACCGGACGCTTGACGGTCGCGCCGATGCCCAGGATACCGACCTGGTTCGGGGGCACGATCACGGTGTCGAACAGCGCGCCGCGCGACCCGGTGTTGGAGATGGTGAAGGTCGCACCGGAGAGCTCGTCCGGGGTGATCTTGTTGCCCCGGACCTTGCCCGCCAGCTCCGCGGTCTTGCGGGCGATACCGGCGATGTTGAGGTCGCCCGCACCCTTGATGACCGGGGTCATCAGGCCCTTCTCCGCGTCCACCGCGATACCGACGTTCTCGGTGTCGAAGTAGGTGATGGTGCCGTCGTCCTCGTTGATCCGGGCGTTGACGACCGGGTGGGCCTTCAGCGCCTGGACAGCGGCCTTGACGAAGAACGGCATCGGGGAGAGCTTGACGCCCTCACGCTGCGCGAAGGCGTCCTTGGCCTTGTTGCGCATCCGCATGATCGCGGTGATGTCCACCTCGACCACGGTGGTCAGCTGCGCCTGGCTGTGCAGGGCCTTCATCATGTTGTCGCCGATGACCTTGCGCATCCGCGGCATCTTGACGGTCTGGCCGCGCAGCGGGGAGACCTCCAGCGCCGGGGCCTTCGACGGCGCGGCGGCCGGGGCGGCAGCGGCCGGCGCGGCGGCCTTGGCGGCCTCGGCGGCGGCGATGACGTCCTGCTTGCGGATCCGGCCACCGACACCGGTGCCCTTGACCGTGGCGAGGTCGACGCCGCTCTCCGCGGCGAGCTTGCGCACCAGCGGGGTGACGTAGGCGCCCTCGCCCTCACCGGCGGCCGGAGCCGGGCTGACTGGAGCCGGGGCGGCGGGAGCCGGAGCCGGCGCGGGGGCCGGAGCCGCGGGGGCGGCCGGGGCGGCGGGCGCGGCCGGGGCGGCAGCGGCCGGCGCCGGAGCGGCCGGGGCGGGCGCCGGAGCCGGGGTGGGCTCGGCGGCGGGAGCCGGGGCGGCCGGAGCCGGGGCAGCCGGGGCCGCGCCCTTGGCGCCGATGATGGCGAGCTTGGCGCCGACCTCGGCGGTCTCGTCCTCGCCGACCACGATCTCCAGCAGGGTGCCGGAGGCCGGCGCCGGGATCTCGGTGTCGACCTTGTCGGTGGAGACCTCCAGCAGCGGCTCGTCGGCCTGGACCTCCTCGCCGACCTCCTTCAGCCAGCGGGTGACGGTGCCCTCGGTGACGCTCTCGCCGAGCGCGGGGAGGACGACGTCGGTGCCCTCGGCACCGCCGGCGGGGGCGGCGGCGGGGGCCGGGGCCTCGGCGGCCGGGGCCGGGGCCGGCTCGGGCTGCGCGGCCGGGGCGGCCGGGGCGGGCGCCTCGGCGGCGGCCGGGGCCGGGGCGGCCGCGGCGGCACCGGTGCCGTCGTCGATGACGGCCAGCTCGGCGCCGACCTCGACGGTCTCGTCCTCGGCGACCTTGATGGAGGTCAGGACGCCGGCGGAGGGGGCCGGGATCTCGGTGTCGACCTTGTCGGTCGACACCTCCAGCAGAGGCTCGTCGGCCTCTACGCGCTCACCCTCGGCCTTCAGCCAGCGGGTGACGGTGCCCTCGGTGACGCTCTCGCCGAGCGCCGGAAGGGTTACGGAAACCGCCATGGTTTCGGTTGCTCCTTACGAATTGCGGGATGTGGTCGTCGCGCCCGGACTTGGGTCAGTCGTGGGAGTGGAGGGGCTTGCCGGCCAGGGCCAGGTGGGCCTCGCCGAGCGCCTCGTTCTGCGTCGGGTGCGCGTGCACCAGCTGCGCGACCTCGGCCGGCAGGGCCTCCCAGTTGTAGACCAGCTGGGCCTCGCCGACCTGCTCGCCCATACGGTCACCGACCATGTGGACGCCGACCACGGCACCGTCCTTGACCTGGACGAGCTTGATCTCGCCCGCGGTCTTGAGGATCTTGCTCTTGCCGTTGCCCGCGAGGTTGTACTTCAGGGCGACGACCTTGTCGGAGCCGTACAGCTCCTTGGCCTTCGCCTCGGAGATGCCCACCGAAGCGACCTCGGGGTGGCAGTACGTCACCCGCGGCACGCCGTCGTAGTCGATCGGGACGACGTTCAGACCGGCCAGCCGCTCCGCCACCAGCATGCCCTCGGCGAAGCCGACGTGCGCGAGCTGGAGGGTGGGGACGAGGTCACCGACGGCCGAGATGGTCGGCACGTTGGTCTGCATGTACTCGTCGACGAGGACGTAGCCGCGGTCCATCGCGACGCCCTGCTCCTCGTAGCCCAGGCCCGCCGAGACCGGCCCGCGGCCGATCGCGACCAGGAGCACCTCGGCCTCGAAGGTCTTGCCGTCGGCGAGGGTGACCTTGACGCCGTCGGCGGTGTACTCGGCCTTGTCGAAGAAGGTCCCGAGGTTGAACTTGATGCCCCGCTTGCGGAAGGCCCGCTCCAGCAGCTTGGAGCTGTTCTCGTCCTCGACCGGGACGAGGTGCTTGAGGCCCTCGACGATGGTGACGTCGGTGCCGAAGGACTTCCACGCCGAGGCGAACTCGACGCCGATCACGCCGCCGCCCAGGACGATCGCGGACTTCGGCACGCGGTCCAGCTTCAGCGCGTGGTCCGAGGAGATGATGCGGTCGCCGTCGATCTCCAGGCCCGGCAGGGACTTCGGCACGGAGCCGGTCGCCAGCAGGACGTGGCGGCCCTGGACGCGCTGGCCGTTCACGTCCACGGAGGTCGGCGAGGACAGACGGCCCTCACCCTCGATGTACGTCACCTTGCGGGAGGCGATCAGACCCTGCAGGCCCTTGTACAGGCCCGAGATGACGTCGTCCTTGTACTTGTGGACCGCCGCCATGTCAATGCCCTCGAAAGTGGCCTTGACACCGAACTGCTCGCTCTCGCGAGCCTGGTCGGCGATCTCACCGGCGTGCAGCAGAGCCTTCGTGGGGATGCAGCCGTTGTGCAGGCAGGTACCGCCGACCTTGCCCTTCTCGATCAGGGCGACGTCCAGGCCCAGCTGGGCTCCGCGCAGCGCCGCGGCGTAACCACCGCTACCACCGCCGAGGATCACTAGGTCGAAAACGGTGCTGGCGTCGTTCGCCACGTCACGTCCTCCATGCATGGATGCGCCGGACCGGTCTGCGATGACCGGACCGCGGCTGTTGTTCGGCCGCTTTAATTTCGGCCCTGGGTAAGGGGGGCCCTGTCCTGCCGAGAACCCATCTTCGCACTTGTTCAACGAAGCCGGGACGGCGGGCCGGGCTCTGGGCGGCCGATCGGCCGCCCAGAGCGGGTCGGCAACGGGTTACCCGTGCGTATGCACGTACGGATTTCGTTGAGGGCGAACACATCCCGTACGCACACCGACGGCCCCGGGCTGTGAGCTCGGGGCCGTACGGACAAATCAGACCAGACGGGCCGGCGTCAGCCGAGGTCGCCCGCGGCGGTGCGCTCGGCCAGCCGCACCAGGGTGCGGACCGCGGAGCCGGTGCCGCCCTTGGGGGTGTAGCCCCAGGGCGAGCCCTCGTGGAAGGCCGGGCCGGCGATGTCGAGGTGGGCCCACGGGATGCCCTCGCCGATGAACTCCTTCAGGAAGAGACCGGCGACCAGGCCGCCGCCCATCCGCTCACCCATGTTGGCGATGTCGGCAACCGGTGAGTCCATGCCCTTGCGGAGGTGCTCGGGCATCGGCATCGGCCAGGACTGCTCGCCGACCTCCTCCGCGATCTCGTGGATCGAGGTGCGGAAGGCGTCGTCGTTGGCCATGATCCCGAAGTGGCGGTGGCCGAGCGCCAGCACCATCGCACCGGTCAGCGTGGCGACGTCCACGATCGCGTCCGGCTCCTCCTCCGAGGCCCGGGTCAGCGCGTCGGCCAGGACCAGCCGGCCCTCGGCGTCGGTGTTGAGCACCTCGACGGTCTTGCCGCTGTACATGGTCAGCACGTCACCCGGGCGGGTGGCGGAGCCGGACGGCATGTTCTCGGCGAGCGCCAGCCAGCCGGTGACGTTCACCTCCAGGCCCAGCCGGGCCGCGGTCACGACGGCGGCGAACACCGCGGCGGCGCCGCTCATGTCGCACTTCATGGTCTCGTTGTGGCCGGCCGGCTTGAGCGAGATGCCGCCCGAGTCGTAGGTGATGCCCTTGCCGACCAGGGCCAGGGTCTTGTCCGCCTTGGGGTGGGTGTGCGCGATCCGCACCAGCCGCGGCGGGGCCTCCGAACCCTGGCCGACGCCCAGCAGACCGCCGTAGCCGCCCTTCTTGAGCGCCTTCTCGTCCAGCACCTCGACCTTGAGGCCGAACTCCTTGGCCGCGGCCTGCGCCTCGGCCGCGAAGGACTTCGGGTCCAGGGCGTTGGAGGGGGTGTTGATCAGGTCGCGGGCGCGGTTGATCTCCGCGGCCAGCGCCTGCGCGCGCTCGGTGGCGGCCTTGAACTCCTTGTCGCGCGGCTTGCCGCCGAGGATCGCGACCTCGGCCAGCGGCGCCGACTTGGCGTCGTTCTTCTTGCCGTTCTTGCCGTTGCCGGCGCCGTTGCTGCGGAAGGCGGTGAAGGCGTACGCGCCGAGCAGCGCGCCCTCGCCCACCGCGGCGGCCGCCTCGGCGTCCTCGACCGGCAGCGCGAAGCCGGCCTTCTTGCTGCCGGCCAGCGCCCGGGCGGCACTGCCCGCGGCGCGCCGCAGTGCCTCGTGGGCGTAGCCGTCGCCCTTGGCCGGTGCGTCGCCGAGGCCGACCGCCAGCACGACCGGCGTCTTGAGACCGTCCGCCGCGGGCAGCTTGGTCACCTCGCCCTCGGCACCACTCGCGCCGAGGGTCTCCAGCACACCGGCGAGCTTGCCGCCGAACGCCTTGTCCACGGCCTCGGCGCCGGGAGCCACGACGACGCCCTTGGCGCCCTTGGCCACGCCGACGACGACGGCATCCGCGCGCACCGTTGCGGCGGAGGAAGTACTGAGGGTCAGTGCAGTCACGGTGATGAGAGTCCTGTTCCGTCCGGGAATCCGTTGTCGCGCCTTGGCGCGCTGCTGCGGCCGAGCCTACGCTCGGCGGCGCCGCGAGGCCCGGCCTGCTGCCGTACCGGCGCGGACCGTTGCGCGGCAGGTCGTACCGATCTCGGCCAACTCATGGACGATACAAGGGAGTTGGCGAAACCGCCGGATCATCCGAGGGTCAGCGCCAGCAGCGCGGTCAGCCCCGCGGTCTCCGCGAGCGCGCCGAACACGTCCCCGGTCACCCCGCCGAACCGCCGCCGGCAGTGCCCCAGCAGCAGTTCGCCGGCCGCCAGCCCGAGTACCGCCGCCAGCCCCGCGTGCACCGCGCCGTACGGGCCCCACAGCGCGCCCGCCGCCGCACAGCCCGCGACCACCAGCGCGGCGCACAGCAGCGCCGCACGCACCGGCACCGCTCCCGCCACCGCCGCGCCCAGCCCCTCCGGGCGGGCCGCCGGCACCCCTGTACGGGAGGCCAGGGTCAGCGCGCACCGGCCGGTGACCGCGGCCAGTGCGGCCCCCAGCGCGCCGTACGCCCAGCCCGCCGCGTACAGCCCGGCCAGCGCCGCCACCTGGGCCAGCAGTGTGAACAGCAGCGTGAGGACGCCGAACGGGCCGATGTCGGACTGCTTCATGATGCGCAGCGCGTCCTCGGCGGGTTTGCCGCTGCCCAGCCCGTCGGCGGTGTCGGCGAGCCCGTCCAGATGCAGTCCGCGGGTGAGGACGGCGGGCACCGCGGCGGTGCCGACCGCGGCCAGCAGCGGGCCGCCGCCGAGCAGCAGCAGTGCCCCGCCGAGCGCGGCCGCGGCGCCCCCGACGACCAGGCCGGCCAGCGGCGCGCAGAGCATCCCGCCGCGGGCCGCCGCCCGGTCCCAGCGGTGCACCCGTACCGGCAGCACGGTCAGCGTGCCGAACGCGAAGCGCAGGGCGTCCGTACGGGCCCGGGGAGCGGGGGTCTCGGTCATCGCGGCAGGCTATCCGGGCGTCCGCCGTGCCCGCCTGCCGCCCCCGGCCGTGAGGAGAGGGCCTAATGGTGCCCATGGGTCACTGGTGGTACCGCAACATCGTCGAGCCGGGGAAGCTGCCGCTGCTGCTCGCCCTGGCCTCCTTCGTGCTGGCGTTCCTCGTCACCCGGGCCATCACCCGGCTGATCCGGGCCGGGAAGGGACCGTTCCGCAACATCTCGCCCGGTGGGCTGCACGTCCACCACGTGGTGCCCGGCGTGGTGCTGATGGTCGTCGGCGGTTTCATCGCGATCGCCGGCGACCGGCGCGGCTTCGGGTCCGGGGCCGCGGCGGTGCTCTTCGGGATCGGCGTGGGCCTCGTCCTGGACGAGTTCGCGCTGATCCTGCACCTGGACGACGTGTACTGGACCGAGGAGGGCACCAAGAGCGTCGAGGTCGTCATCCTCACCGTCGCCCTGGTCGCGCTGGTCCTCGGCGGTTTCCTGCCGTTCGGCGTCAACGAACTCACCCCGGACGAGACCGCCGACCGCCTCACCGTCGTCCGGACGGTCGCGGTGAACTTCGTCTTCGCGCTGCTCGCGCTGCTGAAGGGGAAGGCGCGGCTGGCGGTCGTCGGGGTGTTCGTGCCGTTCGTCGCGCTGTTCGGCGCGGTGCGGCTGGCCCGGCCCCACTCACCGTGGGCCAGGCGCTGCTACCGCAACCGCCCCAAGGCGCTGGCCCGGGCGAGGGTCCGCGCCTACCGGCACGACCGCCGCTGGTCGGGCCTGCGCCGCAAGGTGGAGCACCTCATCGGGGGTGCCCCCGACCAGTGACCCGCTGCGCGTCCCGCGGCTTCACCGGCCGCCAGGCCTCCCACAGTCCGCACACCACCAGCACCCCGAGGATCGCCGCGAGGTGCTCCTTGCCGGCCAGGTTGTTCTTGATGAACAGCACCTCGAAGACCATCGAGCCCACCACCAACGCACCGGTGAACCACGCCCGGTAGCGCCAGCACACGAACACCGCCAGGCCCACCACGGCCGCCGAGGGACCGGTGTCGATGACGTACTTGTCCGAGTCGGGCAGGCCCAGCGGGCTCTGCGGGCCCATCCAGATCCCGATCCGGGCGTACATCGTCCCGGCGAGCGTGGCCACGTACGCGACCAGCAGCGTCCTGCGCCAGCCCAGGCAGGTCTCGGCGATGCCGAAGACCACCAGGATCTGCGCCAGCGCGCCCCACACCGGGAGGTCCAGCGCGGGCACGAACAGCGACAACGGGGTGCGCAGCAGCGCGATCCACAGGTGCTCGTACGCCTGGACCGAGCCGATGTCCTGGATGGCGTGGTAGCCCCACGCCTGGTTCTGCACGAACTGGAAGACCAGTGTCAGGCAGACCGCGGCGAGGGTCACCGGGATCGCCCGCAGCCTGGCCGTGATCAGCTCCGACCGCACCGTCCGCAGCAGCGGTCCCCACTCGGCCCGCGCCGCCCGGCGCAGAACGGCTATGTCCCGCCGCCCCGCACGGGCCACACTCATCTCACGTTCTCCAGGTGCTTGCGGTTCAGCCACTTCGGCAGACCAGGTGCTTCCAGGAAGCCTTCCGCCCGGGCGGCGGCCAGGCCGATCCGCAGGAGATCGGTGCTCTTCTCGAAGAGCATGTACCGCGGTTCCCAGATGGGCCGGTATTTCGCATTCGCGCGATAGAGCGATTCGATCTGCCACCACCTGGAGAAGAAGCTCAGCAGCGAGCGCCACAGGCGCAGCACCGGGCCCGCGCCGAGCCGCGAACCGCGTTCGAAGACGGAGCGGAACATCGCGAAGTTCAGCGAGAGCTGAGTGATCTCCACCTCTTTCGCGCGCTGGATCAGCTCCAGGACCATGAACTCCATCAGCCCGTTCTCCGACCCGCGGTCCCGCCGCATCAGATCCAGCGACAGGCCCTTCGCACCCCACGGCACGAAGCTGAGCAGCGCCCGCAGTTCGCCCTGCCCGTCGGAGCACTCCAGCATCACGCAGCGGCCGTCCGCCGGATCGCCGAGCCGGCCCAGCGCCATCGAGAAGCCCCGCTCGGTCTCCCCGTCCCGCCAGTCGTCGGCCAGCTCCAGCAGCCGCGCCATCTCCTCGGCCGGAATGTCCTCGTGCCGCCGGATGCGGACGGTGTAGCCGGCCCGCTCGATGCGGTTGTACGCCTGCCGCACGGTGCGCATCGCGCGGCCGCCGAGGGTGAACTCCGCGGTCTCCACGATCGCTTCGTCGCCCAGCTCCAGCGCGTCCAGGCCGTGCCGGGCGTAGATCGTGCCGCCCTCCTCGCTGGCGCCCATCACGGCCGGCGCCCAGCCGTGCGCCCGGGCCTCGGCCAGCCACACCTCGATCGCCCCGGGCCACGCCTCGGGGTCGCCCAGCGGATCGCCGGAGGCCAGCGACACCCCGCCCACCACGCGGTAGGTGACCGCCGCCTTGCCGCTGGGCGAGAACAGCACGCTCTTGTCGCGGCGCAGCGCGAAGTAGCCCAGCGAGTCCCGGTCGCCGTGCCGGTCCAGCAGGGCGCGCAGCCGTTCCTCGTCGTCCTCGGTGAGCGCCTCGGTGCTGCGGACCGAACGGAACGCCGCCCACAGCACGGCCACCAGCAGCAGCGTGCTCAGCACGTTGATGGTGACGTTGACCCAGTTCGGGGTGTCGATCCCGGGGAAGCCGTGGTCGTCGGCGGCCAGCGACACCAGGCGCATCAGGCCGTAGCGCCAGCGCGTGACGAACGTCGAGGACGCGTCGTGGGCGGTGTTGGTGACGGTCACCAGCAGCGCCGCCAGCAGCGAGGTGACCAGCAGCCCGCCGATCGCGACCGCCGCCGCCAGCTTCGGGTTCGCCCGGTCGCCCTTGGCGTAGAACTCCCGCCGGCCGACCACCAGCGCGACCGCGAACACCGCCGTCAGCACCAGCGACACCCAGTTCTGCGGATGCCCGCGGAACTCCGGCGCCGCCGCCAGCGCGAAGCCGAACAGCCCCACCAGCAGCCCCGACAGCACCAGGTTCAGGATCCACGCGGCCCGCTTGCGGCGCCGCAGGGTCACCGACAGGAACAGCGAGAAGGCCCCCGAGGCGAACCCGGCGGTCAGCAGGTACGGGGTGAAGTACTCCTCGACGTTGTGCCGGCGGATGTCGTTGCCGAACGACACCCACACCGCGCTCAGCAGATTGATGAACGTGACCGTGCGCAGGTACCAGATGCCGAACCCGGCACCGCGCTGTGACCAGGTGCCGCCGCGCTGCTCGCGGCGGTCTTCGTCCGGACTCAAGCGATGTCTCCCATAAAAAACGTGTAAAGCCGAGATCTTATGGGGCGTCGCCGGTGGTCCGGTACGGGCGGGAAGGAGCGCCGCCCCGGCCGGGGCGGCGCGCGCCTCAGTCGCGTACGGGAAGTTCTGCCGCCAGGGCCGCGGCCGCCTGCACCAGTGGCAGGGCCAGCAGCGCCCCCGTCCCCTCGCCCGCAGTGACGCCGTGGTCGAGCAGAGGGTTGAGTGCGATCCGGTCCAGCGCCTTGGCCTGCGCCGGCTCACCGCTGGCCTGACCCGCCAGCCACCAGTCCGGCGCCCGGAACGCCACCCGCTGCGCCACCAGCGCACAGGCCGCCGAGACCACCCCGTCCAGGATCACCGGCGTCCGGCGCACCGCGCTCTGCAGCAGGAACCCGGTGATCGCGGTCAGGTCCGCGCCGCCGACCGCGGCCAGCAGCTCCAGCTGGTCGCCGAGCACCGGCCGGGCCCGCCGCAGCGCGTCCCGGATCGCCGCGCACTTGCGCATCCACGCCAGGTCGTCGATCCGCGCCCCGCCGCGCCCGGTGACCACCGAGGCGTCGGTGCCGCACAGCGCGGCCACCAGGGTGCTCGCCGCGGTCGTGCCGCCGACGCTCAGATCGCCCAGCACCACCAGGTCCGTACCGGCGTCCGCCTCCTCGTCCGCGACCGCCATCCCGGCCCGGAACGCCGCCTCGGCCTCCTCGGCGGTCAGCGCGTCCTCGACGTCGATCCGGCCGCTGCCGCGCCGCACCCGGTGCCGGGTGACCTCCTCGGGCAGCTCCCCGGGGTCGCAGTCCACCGCCATGTCCACCACGCGCAGCTGTGTCCCGGCGCCCCGGGCCAGCACCGCGGCCGGGCTCGCGCCGTCCAGCACCGCCCGGACCAGGTCCTTCGTCCCGCCGGCCGGCCGGGCCGAGACGCCCAGCTCGGCCACACCGTGATCGCCGGCGAACAGCACCAGCCGGGCCTGCCGGATCGGCCGCACCGGCACCTGCGCCTGCGCACCGGCCAGCCACTCGCCCAGCTCGTCGAGGCGGCCGAGCGCGCCCGGCGGTACGGCCAGCCGCGCCCGCCGCTCCTCGGCGTCGCGGCGCACCCCGCCATCGGGGCGCTCGATCAGATGGGCGAAGTCATCGAGGTTCAGGGCGCTCATTGGGCGCAGATTACCGGCAATGCGTTCGGCGTGCGGCGGGGTTGCGGCCGCCGTCGCCGGCCCCGCTCCCGCCCCGCCGCGGCCGCTCGCCCTCCGGTACGGCAGCGGGCCCGGCCGCGAAGCGGACCTCGTACACCCGCGGCCGCAGCGCCCGCGGGACCGGCAGCCCGCGCCGCCCCGCCGACGGCCGGCACACGTGCCCCGGTACCAGGCCCGGACGCCCCGCGACCAGGGCGGCCGCGCGCCGCGGCAGCGCGTCGAAGACCAGTGCACCACCGGGGAACCGCGCCGCGCACACCGCCAGCAGCGCCCGCCCGGCCGGCAGCGGCAGCCGCCGCAGCACCCCCGCCGCGACGACCACGACCCCGCGGGACGTCCCGGGCACCGCCGCCGGCCACTCCCGGCCGGCCGGCTCCCGGGCGAGGGTGTGCCGCCGGGCGGTGTCCGGCAGCAGCATCCGGCGCACCGCGGCGGCCTCCTCCGGCAGCACCGACAGCCAGTGCAGCCGGCCGTTGTCCAGCCGCCAGAAGCCGGTGCCGAGGCCCTCGTCCAGTGCGACCACGGTCGCCTCCGGGCGCTCGGCCAGATAGGCACGCACGGCCGCGTCGACGCACTCGGTCAGCCCGTATCCGGTCACGCATCAAGACCACCCGGCGCCGCGCCCCCGGGCAAGCGGACACGGGCGCGTCCGGGCCGGTGTCATCCGCGCAGCGCAAGCGCCTGGCCCGCGACGACCAGCAGCACCTGCTCGCACTCCGCGCCGAACGACGCGTTCAGCCGCCCCAGTTCGTCCCGGAACCGGCGGCCCGCCGGGGTCGCCGGCACCACCCCCGAGCCGACCTCGTTGCTGACCGCCACCACCGGCCGCCGCGTCGCCCGCACCGCGGCCACCAGCGCGTCGGTCCGCTCCCGCAGGGCCTTCCGGCCACCGCCCTCCCAGGTCTCGTCGTCCCACGCCCCGACCTCGTCCATCACGTGCGTCAGCCACAGCGCCAGACAGTCGATGAGCAGCGGCGAACCCACCGGCCGGTCCGTCGCCTCCGCACCGCCGTCCGGCCCGTCCGCCGCCAGCAACGGGACCAGGTCGCAGGTCTCGACGGTCCGCCAGCTGCTGGGCCGCCGCTCCCGGTGCAGCGAGATCCGCGCCGCCCAGTCCGCGTCGCCGTCCCGGCCGCCGCCGGTGGCCACGTACAGCACGTCCGGGAACGCCGCCAGCCGCCGCTCCGCCTCCACCGACTTCCCGCTGCGCGCCCCGCCCAGCACCAGCGTCCGCCGCGGCAGGTCCGGCACCGCGTGGTACTCGCCGACCACCAGCGCACTGCCGTCCGGCACCGCCCGCGCGCCCACCGCCGCCAGCCTGCGGTGCAGTTCGGGTCCCGGCGGCACGTCGTGGTCGAGGTGCACCGCGACCACGTCCGTCGCCGCGTCCACCGCCCCGCTCGCCCGCAGCCGCGCCAGCGCGTCCGGCCGCCCCAGGACGTCGAGCAGCACCAGGTCGTACGGGCCGTTGCCGCCGGCGCCGTCGTAGCCGCCGCCGGCGACCCCGTTCCCGTCCACCAGCCCGGCCGGTGCCGCACCCGGCGGCAGATACAAGAGGCGCTCGCCGGCCGGCCCGGAGATCTCGTACGCGGTGCCCGGGATGTCCACCGCCAGGGCCCGGATCCGGTGCCCGTCGAGCAGTGCCAGTTCCCGGCCGTCGGCGACCCGGCCCGGGGTCGGCAGCCCGGCCGGCACCTCCATCGCCGGCCCCTCGTGCGGATGCGACAGCAGCACCTGCCGTACGCCGGCCAGCGACTGCCCGGCGCGGGCGGCCGCGAAGGCCGGACCCGGCGTCAGGTCGATCAGCAGCGCGCCGTCGACCAGCAGCGCGGTCGCCGCCCGCGCCTCGTCGCCGACGGCGGTCGCACAGGCGGCACACGGGCAGTCGGGGCGCGGCAGCCCGAGCGGGGCCCCGGTACCGAGGAGAGTCACATCCACACCGCGAGTTTCTCGCGTCCGCTCCCGGTGAGCGCGGCGGGGGCGGACTCGACACGGCCGTTAGGCTCTCGATCAGCACGGAAGCACGACTTCACGTACCCGGTGGGATCCAGGAGGCGGACATGGCGTGGACGTGGCGTTTCGAGAAGACGGACGGTGCGGAGGCGGTCCCCGCCGTGGAACCGGAGGAGTTCACGACGCAGGGCGACGCGGAGTCCTGGATCGGCGAGGAGTGGAAGGCCCTCCTCGAAGGCGGCGTCGACCAGGTCCGTCTCTTCGAGGACGGCCAGGAGATCTACGCGGCCCCGATGAGCCTGCACGCGGCCGAGGAAGACTGAAGCAGCCCGCCCGGAACAGCACGAAGGGCCGGACCCGCCCCCCGGCGGACCCGGCCCTTCGTCATGCCGCGCTTACGGCCGCTGGCCGCGCTTGACCTGCGGCTTGGGCAGCCGCAGCCGCCGCATCTGGAGCGTGCGCATGACCGCGTAGGCCTTCACGCCCTTGAGGTTCTCGTTCGGGAACTTCTCCTGCAGCCGCTTGCTCAGGCGGAACCAGATCAGGATCGAGTCCAGCACGATCAGCACGATGATCACGAGCCACAGCAGCAGCGCGATGCTCTGGATCGACGGCACCCGGATCATGGTCAGCACCAGGATCACCACGGCCATCGGCAGGAAGAACTCCGCGACGCACCAGCGCGAGTCGACGTAGTCCCGGGCGAACCGGCGCACCGGTCCCTTGTCCCGCACCGGCAGGTACCGCTCGTCGCCGTTGGCCAGCGCCTCGCGCTGCCGGGCGAGATCGGTACGGCGGGCCTCACGCTGGGCCTTCGCCGCGTCCTTGCGGTTGGTGGGGGTGTGCGCACGGGCCCGGCGCTGCGACTGGGAGTCGCTGCGCTTGGGCGTCGGGCGGCCCTTGGGGCCTGCGGGTCGCGGGGCTGCTGGGGCTGGTCCGCGGTCACCTTGGCGGTCGCGGCCTGCTCATCCTTCGAACGGCTTCGGAACACAACACCCAAGAGTACGTGGTCGCCGCCCGGGGACCAGGGGCCGACGGGCACGATCCGGCAACGGGACCCCCGGAAGGCCGCCCGCGACCCCCGTCCGGCGACGCCCCGCAACCCCTTCCCTACTCCTTGCGCGGGAGGAAAGGCCGTCCCGATCGTCCTGGAGGAGGAGCGCATCCGGGCGCGAACAGTGCGGTAATGGAACCAGGGCCCGTACTGTGGGGTCTGTAGATGTGCTGGAGCCTAAGCCCGATGCAAGTCGGTCAGAAGGGGGCGCGCGAGGCCCATGAGCGATGGTGTCATGAAGCGGATGGGGATGATCTTCCGCGCGAAGGCCAACAAGGCCCTGGACCGGGCCGAAGACCCGCGCGAGACCCTCGACTACTCGTACCAGAAGCAGCTGGAGTTGCTGCAGAAGGTACGCCGCGGCGTCGCCGACGTGGCGACCTCCCGCAAGCGCCTGGAGCTGCAGCTCAACCAGCTCCAGGGCCAGTCCGCCAAGCTGGAGGACCAGGGCCGCAAGGCGCTGGCGCTCGGCCGTGAGGACCTGGCCCGCGAGGCGCTGACCCGGCGCAGCGCGCTGCAGCAGCAGGTCACGGACCTGGAGACGCAGCACCAGACGCTGCAGGGTGAGGAGGAGAAGCTCACGCTCGCCGCGCAGCGGCTGCAGGCCAAGGTCGACGCCTTCCGCACGAAGAAGGAGACGATCAAGGCCACGTACACGGCGGCCCAGGCGCAGACCCGGATCGGCGAGGCGTTCTCCGGCATCTCCGAGGAGATGGGCGACGTCGGTCTGGCCATCCAGCGCGCGGAGGACAAGACCGCGCAGCTGCAGGCCCGGGCCGGCGCGATCGACGAGCTGATGGCGTCCGGCGCGCTGGACGACCCGTCCGGCATGGCCAAGGACGACATCACCGCCGAGCTGGACCGGCTCTCCGGCGGCAGCGACGTCGAGCTGGAGCTGCAGCGGATGAAGGCCGAGCTGGCGGGCGGCTCGTCGGCCGGTCAGCAGGCCATCGAGAGCGGTCAGGGCGGCCAGGGCCGGCCCACCCCGCAGCAGGACCAGCCGCGTTTCGACAAGCAGTGACGACCGGCGGCGGTTAGCCTCGCAGGGATCGCGAGACCGTCGGAGCGGACCAAGGGAGACCGTCGTGATCGTACGGATCATGGGGGAGGGCCAGGTGAAGCTGGACGATGCCCACTTCATCGAGCTCAACAAGCTGGACGACGAACTGCTCGAAGAGATGGAGAGCGGTGACGAGGCCGGCTTCCGGCGCACGCTCGGCGCTCTCCTGGACGCGGTGCGCCGTATGGGCACCCCGCTCCCCGACGACGCCCTCGAACCGTCCGAACTGATCCTGCCGTCCCCCGACGCCACGCTCGCCGAGGTCCGGGAGATGCTCAGCGACGACGGCCTGATCCCGGGCTGAGCCCGCCCGCGGACGGCCACCCGGCCGTCCGCGCCCGCGCGGCCGGCCGCCACCGGCCGCCCCTCTCCAGTGCACCGGCACCCGGCGCCCCGGTCCCCCGCGGACCGGGGCGCTACCGTTTGCTGTTGTGAGTCTCCTCGACCCCCGCCCGGACGCGGCCCGCGCCGGCCGCTTCGCCTGGTACCGGACGCATCCGTTCGCGTTCGACGCCGCCCTGGCGGTGGCCGTCTTCGTCTGCATCCTGTTCGGCGCGGTGGCCGACCCGCACCGCCTCCACGGACCGCGCATCGCCCCCGACGAGCTGACCATCACCACCGTGGTGCTGGCCGCGCTGGCCTGCGCCCCGCTCGTCCTGCGCCGCCGGCTGCCGCGTTCCGTCCTGGCCGCCACCGGCACCCTCACCCTCGTCGAACTGATCGCCAGCGCGAGCACCCCGCGCGCCCCGGTGGCGGTCGCCGCGGTGATCGCCCTCTACACCGTCGCCTCGCGCACCGACCGCCCCACGACCTGGCGGATCGGCGCCCTCACCGTCGTCGTCCTGACCGCCTCCGCGATGCTCTACGGCCCGCGCCCCTGGTACGCCCAGGAGAATCTGGGGATCTTCGCCTGGACCGGTATGGCGGCCGCCGCGGGTGACGCGGTCCGCAGCCGCCGCGCCTTCGTCGACGCCATCCGGGAACGGGCCGAACGGGCCGAGCGCACCCGCGAGGAGGAGGCCCGCCGCCGGGTCGCCGAGGAGCGGCTGCGCATCGCCCGGGAGCTGCACGACGTCGTGGCCCACCACATCGCCCTGGTCAACGTCCAGGCCGGGGTCGCCTCGCACGTCATGGACAACCGCCCCGACCAGGCCAAGCAGGCCCTCGCGCACGTCCGCGAGGCGTCCCGTTCGGCGCTGGAGGAACTCCGCGCCACGGTCGGCCTGTTGCGGCAGTCCGACGACCCGAAGGCGCCGACCGAGCCCGCGCCGGGGCTCGGCGTGCTCGACCAGCTCGTCGACGGGTTCGTTCGCGCCGGGCTCCCGGTGGACCTGGAGGTGCCCGAGGCGCCCGGCCCGCTGCCCGCCTCCGTCGACCTCACCGCCTACCGCGTGGTCCAGGAGGCGCTCACCAACGTCCACAAGCACGCCGGGGAGGGCGCCCGCGCCACCATCCGGATCGCGTACCACGCCTCCGCGCTGACCGTGACCGTCCTCGACGACGGCGGGGGCCATGCCGGGGTGCCGCGCCAGCGGGCCGACCGGTCCGGTCCGCCGCCCGGCGGCACCGACGGGCCGGAGGAGAACGGCGGCGGCCACGGCCTGATCGGGATGCGCGAGCGGGTCTACGCGCTGGGCGGCACGATCGTGACCGGCCCCCGCGCGGCCGGCGGCTTCCAGGTGCGGGTCACCCTTCCACTGCAGAACGTCCGTACGGGGGAGACGTCATGACGATCAAGGTGCTGCTCGCCGACGACCAGGCGCTGCTGCGCAGCGCGTTCAAGGTGCTGGTGGATTCCGAACCGGACATGCGGGTGGTGGGGGAGGCCTCCGACGGCGCGCAGGCGTACGAACTGACCAAGGCCGAGCGCCCGGACGTCGTCCTGATGGACATCCGGATGCCCGGCGTGGACGGGCTGGCCGCCACCCGCATGATCAGCGAGGACCCGGACCTCACCGACGTCCGGGTGGTCATCCTGACCACCTTCGAGGTCGACGACTACGTGGTCCAGTCGCTGCGCAACGGCGCCAGCGGCTTCCTCGGCAAGGGCGCCGAACCGGACGAGATGCTCGGCGCGATCCGGATCGCGGCGGGCGGCGAGGCGCTGCTGTCGCCCGCGGCGACCAAGGGCCTGATCGCCAAGTTCCTCGCCCAGGGCAGCGGTCCGGGCGACGACGGGCCCGACGGCCCGGGCGCGGAGCGGCTGGCGACGCTCACCGGCCGGGAGCGCGAGGTGCTCGTCCTGGTGGCCGGCGGACTGTCCAACGACGAGATCGGCGAACAGCTCGCGGTCAGCCCGCTCACGGTCAAGACGCACGTGAACCGCGCGATGGCCAAGCTCGGGGCGCGCGACCGCGCCCAGCTGGTCGTCATCGCCTACGAATCGGGCCTCGTACGCCCACGGGTGCAGTAGAGGTGGAGCGGCCCGTACTCCGAACGCGGTACGGGCCCGGGACGGAAACCGACCTGCGAGCGAGGAAAACCGGCCTGGTCATGGCCGAAGGTGTAAGTGGGCCCGCGCCGGGCCCCTGCCGTCGGGCCTGATGAGGGCGCCTGCCCGCCCCCCGGCCCCGCCGACCGTCCCGCCTTCAGAACAGAAGAGAGACCCCACCCATGTCCTGGCTGTCCCGGCTCAGCCTCGTACAACGGGGCCTGATAGCGCTGATGTCGATCGTCGCGATCGCCTTCGGCGCCATCGCGATACCCCAGCTCAAGCAGCAGCTCCTGCCCTCCATCGAACTCCCGATGGTCTCCGTGCTCGCGCCGTACCAGGGTGCCTCGCCCGATGTCGTCGAGAAGCAGGTGATCGAGCCGCTGGAGGACGGTGTCCAGGCGGTCGACGGCATCAAGAGCGTCACCTCGACGTCCAGCGAGGGCTCGGGCGTGATCATGGCCCAGTTCGACTACGGCAACGACTCCAAGCGCCTGGTCGCCGACGTCCAGCAGGCCGTCAACCGGGCCCGGGCCAAGCTGCCCAAGGACGTCGACCCGCAGGTGGTGGCCGGCTCGACGGACGACATCCCACCGTCGTCCTCGCCGTCTCCTCCTCCACGAAGGACCAGCAGACCCTCGCCGACCAGCTCAACCGCGGCGTCGTCCCGGACCTGAAGAACATCGACGGGGTCAGCCAGGTCACCGTCAGCGGCGTCCAGGACCGGATCGTCGCGGTCACCCCCGACGACAAGAAGCTCGCCGCCGCCGGGCTGACCGCGCAGGCGCTCGGCCAGGCGCTGGAGGCCGGCGGCACGTCCGTGCCGGCCGGTTCGTTCGCCGAGCACGGCCAGAGCAAGACCGTCCAGGTCGGCACCGGCTTCACCTCCGTCGCGCAGATCAAGGACCTGACCGTCCCGCCGGCCGCGGGGGCCGGTGGTGCCGCGGGCGGCCCGTCCGCGGGCAAGGCGGTCCGGCTCGGCGACGTCGCCACCGTCAAGGAGCAGCCGGCCGCGCCGACCTCCCTCACCCGCACCAACGGCAAGCCCAGCCTCGCCGTCATGGTGACGATGGACCAGGACGGCAGCGCGGTCGCGATCTCCGACGCGGTCAAGGACAAGCTCCCCAAGATCCGTCAGGACCTCGGCAAGGGCGCGGCCGTCACGGTCGTCTCCGACCAGGGCCCGGCCGTCTCCAGGTCCATCGAGTCGCTGACCACCGAGGGCATGCTCGGCCTGGCCATGGCCGTCATCGTCATCCTGGTCTTCCTGCTCAGCCTGCGTTCGACGCTGGTCACCGCGGTCTCCATCCCGCTCTCGGTCGTCATCACGCTGATCGTGCTGTGGACCGGTGACCTGTCCCTGAACATGCTCACCCTGGGCGCGCTCACCATCGCGATCGGCCGGGTCGTCGACGACTCCATCGTCGTCCTGGAGAACATCAAGCGGCACCTGGGCTACGGCGAGGAGCGCCGCGAGGCCATCCTCTCCGCCGTCAAGGAGGTCTCCGGCGCGATCACCTCCTCGACCCTCACCACCGTCGCGGTGTTCCTCCCGATCGGCGTGGTCGGCGGCATGGTCGGCGCGCTCTTCGGCTCGTTCTCGCTGACCGTGACCGTCGCCCTGCTCTCCTCGCTGATCGTCTCCCTCACCGTCGTGCCGGTCCTGTCCTACTGGTTCCTGCGCGCCCCGCAGATCCCCGAGGGCACCACCGTGGACGAACTGCGCCGCCAGGCCGAGGAGAAGGAGACCCGCAGCGCCCTGCAGCGCCTCTACGTCCCGGTCCTGCGCTTCGCCACCCGCCGCCGGGTCACCAGCCTGGTCATCGCGGTCGTCGTGCTCATCGGCACGTTCGCCATGGGCCCCCTGCTGAAGACCAACTTCTTCGACCAGGGCGACCAGGACACCCTGACCGTCAAGCAGGAGCTCAAGCCCGGCACCAGCCTCGACGCGTCCGACGCCCAGGCGAAGAAGGTCGAGAAGCTGCTCGCGGCCGACGACGACATCGCCGACTACCAGGTCACCGTCGGCTCCTCCGGCTTCATGGCGGCCTTCGGCGGCGGCACCGGCGCCAACCAGGCGTCCTACCAGGTCAAGCTGAAGGACTCGGGGGACTCCGGCAAGGTCACCGACCACCTGCGCGCGGAGCTCGACAAGCTCGGCCCGGCCATCGGCGACACGACGATCACCGCGGGCGGCGGCTTCGGCAACCAGGACCTCAGCGTGGTCGTGAAGGCCGCCGACGCCGACGTGCTGAAGAAGGCCAGCGAGCAGGTCCGCAAGGCCGTCGCCGGGCTCGACCACGTCACCGACGTCCAGAGCGACCTCGCGCAGAGCGTGCCGCGGATCTCCGTCACGCCCAACGCCAAGGCCGCCGCTGCCGGTTACAACCAGACCACGCTCGGCGGCGCCGTCGCCCAGGCGGTCCGCGGCACCACCACCGGCACGGCCGTCCTGGACAACACCGAGCGGGACATCGTCATCAAGGCGGCCCACCCGGCCACCACCGAGGCCCAGTTGAAGAAGCTGGCGATCCCGACCCCGGCCGGCCCGGCACCGCTCGGCACCCTCGCCACCGTCAAGACCATGCCCGGACCGGTCCAGATGACCCGGATCGACGGGGCCCGCTCGGCGACCATCACCGCCAAGCCGACCGGTGACAACACCGGCGCGGTCAGCGCCAAGCTGCAGAGCGAGATCAACGGCCTGAAGCTGCCGGACGGCGCCACCGCCACCATCGGCGGCGTCTCCCAGGACCAGTCCGACGCGTTCTCCTCGCTCGGCCTGGCCATGCTGGCCGCCATCGCCATCGTCTTCATGCTGCTGGTCGGCACCTTCCGGTCGCTGATCCAGCCGCTGATCCTGCTGGTCTCCATCCCGTTCGCCGCCACCGGCGCGGTCGGCCTGCTCATCGCCACCGGCACCCCGCTGGGCGTCCCGGCGATGATCGGCATGCTGATGCTGATCGGCATCGTGGTCACCAACGCCATCGTGCTGATCGACCTGATCAACCAGTACCGGGCCCAGGGCTACGGCGTCGTCGAGGCGGTCATCGAGGGCGGCCGGCACCGGCTCCGCCCGATCCTGATGACCGCCCTGGCCACGATCATGGCGCTGCTGCCGATGGCCGCGTCCATCACCGGTGACGGCGGCTTCATCTCCCAGCCGCTGGCCGTGGTCGTGATCGGCGGTCTGATCAGCTCCACCCTGCTCACCCTCCTCCTCGTCCCGACGCTCTACGCGATGATCGAACTCCGCAAGGAGCGCCGGGCGAAGAAGAAGGCCGCCAAGCGGGCCGAGAAGTCCGGCACGCCCACCGAGCAGAACGAGCCCACCCCGGAGCCCGCGGGCGTCTGACCGCCCCCCCCGGCCTCCCGAACCGAGCCCCCGCAGCCGCATCCGGCCGCGGGGGCTCCTTCGTGGCCGCACCCCCGGCCCCGCAGTGCGCCCCCGGCCGTGCGCCGGGGGCTTCCCCTTCGCCAACTGACCTCCCGTCATACGCCTTTCAGTGGTTTATCGCCGCATGTCCGCATGTGTGGACCGGAGTTGAGAAGCATGGCCAGCGGTATATGCCGCATATGCCGCTCCGGGAGGAGAACGATGACCGTCCCCGCATCGGCCGCCGACGACGAGCCGCACGACCTGCCAGAAGATCCACCGGGCCCGCTCGCCGCCCAACTCCCCGACGAACTGACCGACTTCATCACCCACTGCGTCCCGCTCACCGGCTTCGCCGCGTTCGACCTGCACGCCACCGGCACGGCCCGCCTCTACCTCGACACCGCCCGCCGCCAGGTCGGCGAGGACCGCTTCGCCGCGTTCTGGACCGCCTGGAAAGGTGCCCTCGCGGAAGGCCACGGCCCCGAGGCGCTCACCCCCACCCACCGCGAGGTGGCCCGGGCCCTGATCTACCTCTGGTACACCGGCGCCTGGCCCCGCCTCGCCCCGGCCGCGCACGCCGATCTCCGCCGGGAGAGCGCCAACACCGAGTTCGTCCCCGCCCCCAGCGCCTACGTGGAGGGCCTGGTCTGGCGCACCTTCCACGGCCACCCGGCGGGCGCCAAACCGCCGGGCTTCGGCACCTGGGCGGTGCGCCCGCCCGACCCGCCCGGGGTCGCGGAGCTCCGCGACCGCCTCGGCCTCGCGGACGTCCCGTACCGCACCGGCCTGGCCGGCGAGGTCTCCCCGGAGGACATCCCCGCCCATCTGCTTCCCGGCCAGCGCCTCAGCCGCGACATCCCGCCGTCCGCCGTCCCCACCGCGGCCACTCCGGAGGCCCCCGCCACCCCGGAGGCCCCGCCACTCCGGAGTCCCCCGCCACCCCTGAGGAGCGCACGTCATGACCGAGACCGTCTCCGCGGAGGGCGCCGCCCGCCGCCGCTACGACGCGATCATCGTCGGCGGCGGCTGGGCCGGCTCCGTCCTCGCCAAGCGCCTGGGCGCCCAGGGCTGGCAGGTCCTCGTCCTGGAGGCCGGCAACGGCGGCACCGAGACCTGGCCCGGCTACCTCGACTCGCTGTCCACCTTCTACTCGGCCGTGGCCAAGGTCCCCAACGCCGCCTACCGCCCCAACAAGGCCGCCCCCTCCCCGAACGTCCTCGACCTCGCCCCGGTACCCAACCCACAACCCGGCGAGCCCGAGTTCACCGCGCACGGCTACTTCGTCCAGAACGGTCAACTCCCGTACGGCACCGACTACTTGCGGGAGCTGGGCGGTGCCGCCATGCACTGGCTCGGCGCCGTCCCCCGGATGCTCCCGGACGACTTCGCCACCCGCAGCACCTACTCCTACGGCCTGGACTGGCCGCTCACCGCCGAGGACCTCCAGCCCTGGTACGCCGAGGCCGAGGCGGAACTGGGCGTCGCCGGCCACGCCCAGGAGCAGAAGGAGCTCGGCGTGGTCACCGACCCCGCCTACGAGTACCCGATGCACCACATCCCGCAGAGCTATATCGACCAGTACTGCGACCACCGCCTGGGGGACGCGGTCATCGACGACACGGTCGCCCAACTTCCGTACACCCTGCGGACTTTCGGCCTGCCCCAGGCACGCAACTCCACACCCAACCCCGCCTACCGGCCCCGTACCGCATCCAGGGCGCCGTCGGCCTGCCCAACTACGGCGAGCGCTGTGTGGGCAACGCCAGCTGCGTCCCCATCTGTCCCGTCCAGGCCAAATCCCATCCGCTGCGCCTCCAGGCCGCCTGGCCGTCCTCCGTCACCCTGGCCACCCGGTGCGTGGTCAGCCGCGTCCGGGCCACCTCGGCCGGCACCGTGACCGGCGTGGAGTACCGCACCTACACCGACCCCGCCTCCCCGGTCAGCCGCTCCTACCTGGCCGAGGCGGACGTGGTGGTGCTCGCCGCGCACGCCATCGAGAACGCCCGGCTGCTGCTGTTCTCCGGCCTCGCCAACACCAGCGGGCAGGTCGGCCGCAACCTGATGGACCACCCCACGCTCCTCAACTGGGCGCTCGCCCCCGAGACCGGCGGGCCGGTCGGCCCGTTCCGCGGCCCCGGCCACACCTCCGGCTGGGAGGTCTTCCGCGGCGGCC
Source organism: Streptomyces endophytica (assembly GCF_026153355.1). Taxonomy (GTDB): domain Bacteria; phylum Actinomycetota; class Actinomycetes; order Streptomycetales; family Streptomycetaceae; genus Streptomyces; species Streptomyces endophytica. The sequence goes on from NZ_CP110636.1 coordinate 3,880,131, forward strand.
CCGGGCGCCAGGTCCGCGCCCCGTTCCGCATCGAGATCGGCAACTGGGGCTGGGGCTGGGCCACCGGCGCCCCCATGAGCAACGTCGCCACCGCGCTCGGCATCGGCGGCGACAAGGACGGCAACGTCCGGCCGGACGGCGTCTTCGGCCCCGAACTGCGCCGGCTGCTCGGCAGCTCCATCGGCCGCCAGCTGCAACTGCAGATCGCCGTCGAGCAGTCCGCCGACCCCGGCAACCGCGTCACCATCGACCCCGCCCGCCACCGCGACGCGATGGGCAACCCCCGCCCGATCCTCACCTACAACCTCGACGAGCACGTCCGCACCGGCCTGTTCGCCGCCCGCCTCGTCGCCCAGAAGATCTTCGAACGGCTCGGTGCCACCGACTACACCGACCACGCCCCGCACGACGGCGTTCCGCCGCTCGGCCATTTCGTCCACACGGTCGACGAGCAGACCCTGGACCTCGCCTACAGCGGCGCCGGCCACGGAGCCGGCACCCACATCATGGGCACCGACCCCAAGTCGTCCGTGGTGAACGCCGACCAGCGCACCCACGACCACCCCAACCTCTACGCCATCGGCTGCGGCAGCATGCCGTCGATCGGCACCAGCAACCCCACGCTCACGATGATGGCGCTGGCCCTGCGCAGCGCCGCGCGGATCCACCGCGACCTCGCCGCGGCCCGCCGCCCGGTGACCGTCCGGTCCGCCGCGGATCCGGCGAACCCGGAGAACCCGGAGAAGGAGAAGGTGACCGCGTGATCACCGCACTCGCCCTGGACGCCCAGGGGTTCGGCATCCCCCAGGACCTCCCCACCCTGCGCCGCTACCTCCAGGCGGCCCTGGAGGTGGAGCACCTCACCATCCCCGTCTACATGACCGGCATGTACTCGATCGTCTCCGGCACCAACCGCCCCGCCTACTTCACCCTCCGCAGCGTCCTGCTGGAGGAGATGCTCCACATGACGCTGGCCGCCAACCTGCTCAACGCGGTCGGCGGCACACCGGACGTCGGCCACTCCCAATTCGTCGCGAAGTACCCCGCCAAACTGCCCTTCAGCAGCGACCGGCTGCCCCTCATCGGCCTCCAGCACTTCTCGCCCGCGGCCCTGAAGACGTTCCTCACCATCGAAACGCCCCGCAAGCTGGCCCCCAAGCCGAAGCCGGGCGACGGCTGGACGTCGATCGGCCAGTTCTACGACTGCATCCGCCAGGGCCTGGAGCACCTGGTCAAGGAACAGGGCGAGGCGGCCGTCTTCACCGGCGCCGCCGCCCGCCAGGTCGGCCCGGACGACTTCTACAACTCCGGCGGTGAGGTCTTCGCCGTCCACGACCTGACATCGGCCCGGCTGGCGATCCGGGTGATCAGCGACCAGGGCGAGGGCACCGACGGCACGATCTGGGACAGCGACGACCTGATCTTCGGCGAACAGCGCCAGCTGGCCCACTACTTCCGCTTCAACGAGATCTACACGGCCCGCAGTTACGGCCCCCACGACACCCCCGCCGACCCGCCCAGCGGCCCCCTGATCGACGTCACCTGGGACGACGCGTACCCGATCCACGGTGACTCGAAGATCGCCGACTACCGGAAGTACGCGGCGACCAGCGCGGTCTACGAGCAGGCGGTCGCCTTCAATACCCGTTACGCGGCGCTGCTGCGGTACCTCCACACGGCGTTCAACGGCACCCCGCGCGCGATGGCCCTCGCGATCCCCACGATGCTGGAACTCCGCGACCGCTCCGAGCAGTTGTACCGCAACCCGCACCCCGACCCGAAGCTGGCCGCGCGCGGCCTCTACGCCAGCCCCACCTTCGAACTGGAGCAGTCGCAGTTCGACACGGTCAGCCCCACGGTCGAGCAGAACCTACGGCTGGCCGGCCTCCAGCCCGGCCAGCCGATCGACCTCTCACCCGTCCCGTCCCACTAACCGCCCAGGGACGGCCGGTCCTTGACCATCCCGACGAACGCGGCCCACGCGGCCTCGCCGACGCATATCGCGGGGCCGCCGGGGTTCTTGCTGTCCCGGACGGGGATGAGGCCGGGGATGTTGTCGGCCACCTCGACGCAGTCGGCCCCGTCGTTGTTGCTGTAACTGCTCTTGCGCCAATCGGCGTTGCTCAGTTCGGTGCCGGTTCGCATGGCTCGTATCCCTTCATCGCCTGTCGGATCAGGGCTGCAGAGTCCCTTGGCGAGAGAGCGTACGCGCGCAGCTCGTCGTAGTTCGCCCAGCGCTGATTGACCTCTGCCGCATCTTCCATGATGTGGCCGCGCTCCCTGTATTCGTCGTACGCAACGGTCTTGCCGCCCGGAAGCCTCAGGAGCACCGTCGGGCCGTCCATCAGTTGGTAGGCACCGTGCGCGAACGGGAGCACTTGAATCTTCGTGGTCGGCGTATCGGCCAGCGCTAGTAGCGCCTTGAGTTGTTCGTGCATGACCTCGGCGCCACCAAGGGGGCGGCGGAGGATCGCCTCGTCGAGGATCGCCCAGTAGCGCGGAGGTGTCGCGGAACGCAGTCGGTCTTGGCGACCGAGGCGAAGCCGCACACGTTCCTCGATCAGCTCCGGCGCCACTTCGGTCCGCTGGCTCAACAGAGCACGGGCGTACCTCTCCGTCTGCAAGAGTCCGGGCACGAGGTACGTCGCGAAAGCCTCAATCACCTCCGCCTGCGCCTCGAAGTCCATCAGGCGGCGGTAATAGTCCGGAGGCGTCTCCCGCTTGGCCAGTTGGTACAGCCCGTAGAAGTGCTGCCCCGTACCGAACGCCGCGTCCAGGGCGCTCGGTAGCTCAGGTGGCGGCAGCAACTCCGCCGTCTCCACCCGCCCCAGCGTGCTCTTGCTGAAGTTGACGATCTCCGCCAGCTGCACCAGGGACAGCCTGGCCAGGTCCCGGTGCCGGCGCTGCTCCGAGCCGAAGTAGTGCCGGGCGGACAGGTACGGAGTCAGTTCCTTCGGCGTGAACTTCATGGCGTCTCGTCTCTCAGTCGTCCCACGCTCAACAGGTAGACGCAGAGCCCCTGTTGAGACCACGTCTCCCACGGCAACGATGGCGATACACACCGTAATCAGGCGGCCAACTCAGCGAAAGTAGGTCATATGTTCGATGGTTCGCCGTGGCGGCTGTTGCCGTGGACGGGGCCGGACGGTCAGCCCTGCTATCTGCACACCGACAACCCGGAGAGCCGGCTGTCGATGCTGGCCGACGACATCGAGGAGCAGATACTCGCCGCGGCCGAGCTGCTGCTCGATGAGGTCACGGCGGAATCCCGGGTGCTCCGGCTCGCGCTGCGGGACGTCGTCCGGATTGCCGTGAGCCGGGGCGACCGGCTCGCGGAATACGAGGAGTGACGGGAATGCGGCCCTGGGTAATGGTATGAAAAGAGGGTAAAGCGACCTCAGAACGCGAAAGGCAGGTAGCCCGTGCTCTCCGCACCGACCGGCAAGGCCGCCCTCGTGCCCGCCGCCGGGCTCGCCTGTGCGCTCACCTTCACGCTGGTGGACCCCGCGGTCGCCCCCCGCGCCGTCGCCGTGCCCGCCGCGGCCCACCCGGCGGCCAGCCCGACGTCCAGTCCGACGGCCGGCCCGGCCCCCGGACCGCTCGCCGGCGTACGGGTGGCGATCACCGGCGGGCTCTTCACCGCCAGCCTCGGGATCATCTGGACGACCGGCCACCCCGTCTACGGGCACCCCTGCGCGGCGGCCGGCGGCGCCCCCACCCCGTTCACCGCGCTGGTCGACGCCGAGGACGAGTACCACTTCGGCCTGGTGGCGCACTGGGACGCCACCGCCAAGGACTTCGTCGTCGACAACATCCACGGGGACGCCGCCAACGGGAAGAAGTGGACCGCGTACGTCAACGACACCAAGATCACGACCGGTCCCTGCGCCACCGCGATCAAGGACACCGACAAGGTCAAGTGGTCCCTGGAGTAGCCGGGGCGGGCCGGCGTGCCCCCGAGCCGCCGGCCGTCGCCACCACGGACGCTACGGAAGCGCCAGCATCCGCTCCAGCGCCAGCTTCGCGAAGCTCTCGGTCTCCTTGTCGACCTGGATGCGGTTGACGACCTTGCCGGCCGCCAGCGACTCCAGGGCCCACACCAGGTGGGGGAGGTCGATGCGGTTCATCGTCGAGCAGAAGCAGACCGTCTTGTCGAGGAAGACGATCTCCTTGTCCTCGGAGGCGAAACGGTTCGCCAGACGGCGGACCAGGTTCAGCTCCGTGCCGATGGCCCACTTCGAGCCGCGCGGGGCGGCCTCCAGCGCCTTGATGATGTACTCCGTCGAGCCGACGTAGTCCGCCGCCGCCACGACCTCGTGCTTGCACTCGGGGTGGACCAGCACGTTCACGCCGGGGATGCGCGCGCGCACGTCGTTGACCGAGTCGAGCGAGAACCGGCCGTGCACCGAGCAGTGGCCGCGCCACAGGATCATCTTCGCGTCCCGCAGCTGCTCGACGGTCAGGCCGCCGTTCGGCTTGTGCGGGTTGTAGACCACGCAGTCGTCCAGGGACATGCCCATGTCCCGGACGGCGGTGTTCCGGCCCAGGTGCTGGTCGGGCAGGAAGAGCACCTTCTCGCCCTGCTCGAAGGCCCAGTCCAGCGCCCGCTTGGCGTTGGAGGAGGTGCAGATCGTGCCGCCGTGCTTGCCGGTGAACGCCTTGATGTCCGCCGAGGAGTTCATGTACGAGACCGGCACGACCTGCTCGGCGATGCCGGCCTCGGTGAGCACGTCCCAGCACTCGGCGACCTGCTCGGCGGTCGCCATGTCGGCCATCGAACAGCCCGCGGCCAGGTCGGGGAGGATGACCTGCTGGTCGTCACCGGTGAGGATGTCGGCCGACTCGGCCATGAAGTGCACACCGCAGAAGACGATGTACTCGGCGTCCGGCCGGGCGGCGGCGTCCCGCGCGAGCTTGAAGGAGTCGCCGGTCACATCGGCGAACTCGATGACCTCGTCGCGCTGGTAGTGGTGCCCCAGGACGAAGACCTTGTCCCCGAGCTTCGCCTTGGCCGCGCGGGCGCGCTCGACGAGGTCGGGGTCCGACGGGGCCGGCAGATCACCGGGGCACTCCACGCCGCGCTCGCTCTTCGGGTCGGCCTCGCGGCCGAGGAGGAGCAGCGCGAGCGGGGTCGGCTGGACGTCCAGGGGCTGGGCGGTGGTCACGACACGCACCCTCTCTTCTCTGCAGACAGCTCTGAGGCACGCGCCGTTTCCCGGGTGCATGCCTTTTCGTCTATTTGACGCTATCTATCATAGCTGCTTCACGTCACTTTGACGATGGCCATAGTGTCGATGTGACGCATCAGCACCCCGCCGTGTGCGGTACGCCACCGGTTCCCGGCGGCCGGTGTGCGAGCATGAGAAGAGATAACGCCCAGCCGGAATGAATTCCGGGGCGTCGCCGGTTGCAGCTTGTGGCATCCGATGACAAGCGGTCCGTACAACCCGGGAGAGATGTAGATGAGCGTGCAGGACGAGAAGACCACCGTCAGCGACGGCATCATCCTGTCCGACGCGGCCGCGTCGAAGGTCAAGAGCCTGCTGGAGCAGGAGGGCCGGGACGACCTCGCGCTGCGGGTGGCCGTTCAGCCCGGTGGCTGCTCCGGTCTGCGCTACCAGCTCTTCTTCGACGAGCGTTCGCTCGACGGCGACGTCGTGAAGGACTTCGGCGGCGTCAAGGTCGTGACGGACCGGATGAGCGCCCCCTACCTGGGCGGCGCCTCCATCGACTTCGTCGACACCATCGAGAAGCAGGGCTTCACGATCGACAACCCGAACGCCACGGGCTCCTGCGCCTGCGGCGACTCCTTCAGCTAATTTTCAGCCCATTCCTCAGCTGAGGAGCACGGGCAATAGCGCGCGAAGGCGGCGTCCCCCTCGGGGGCGCCGCCTTCGCGTTGCTCTTTCCTCGTCCGGTCTTCCCTCATCCGGCCGGACCGGCCCGGCCGGCCGCCGTCACCGCTTCGGCACGGACTCACCGGTCGACACGTCGACCACCTTCCGGCCGTCCAGCGGCTTCTGCAGCTCCACGGTCTTGGTGAACTCCCGGGCCATCTTCACGCAGATCTGCCCCGGCTTCTTGTCCCGGGCGGTGACCTTGGTCTTCACGGTGGTGGCCGACTCGTCGACGCTCACCGAGTAGACGCTGCACACCCCGCCCCAGAAGTGCACGGTCAGCTTCCGGCCGCCGTCCCCGACGTCGTACGACTCCAGCGCCATCACGCCCGGCTTCCCGGACGGCGGCTTGGGGGTGGGCTCCTTGTGGGCCACGTACTTCGGGTCCACGGCCGGGTGCGTCACCGTCGTCGTGGTGGCGTCCGGGCCGTTGCCGGTGCCCGGCTGGCGGACCTTGAACAGCCACGACGGCACCAGCGCCTGGCCGCCGTCCACGTACTGCACCGCGAGCCCGAAGACCGCGCCGGTCACCTCGGCCGGCTGCTGGCCCTTGGTGGGTGCCGGCTCGCAGGGCGCGATCTGGTCGCCCTTGCCGTCCGAGCCGTCCTTGCGGCCGGGCGTCGAGGGGCAGGGGGCGGGCTTGCGGCCGTCGCCCGAGTTCAGCCGCGCGAGCGTCTTGTCGGCGTTCAGCACGGGGTACACCGCGCCCTTGACCGGCTTCGCCAACTGCCCGCTGCCGCCGACCACTTGACCGTCCGAGCCGACCTGTAGATCGCTCTGCCAGCCGTACGTCGGCAGCCCGCCGAGCACCGGGTTCGCGGTGACGATCCGCACCGCGCCGGACAGCCCGCTCGCGTCGACCGCGGCGTCCTCCTGGCCGAGCGCCGTCAGCACCGGCCGCACCGCCCGCTTCGCCTTCTCCGCCGACACCGCGCCCGCGCCGCTGCCGTCGTCCCGGGTCGCGCTGTCCTCACCACCGCGGTACGACGGGCAGCCGGGCCGGCTCGACGGCCCGCCGCCGCCCGGCCGGCCCTGGCCGGTGTCGCCCTTGGGGGAGGCGGGCAGCGCGCAGTTCGTACCGCCGGGGTGCCGTACTTGGAGAACGTCCAGGAACCCGAGCCGGTCTTGTTCACCTGGAGGATCGGCCCACGGGAGTCCGGGGTGACCTCGCCGACCTTCCAGGTGCTGCCCTCCGACCTGACCTTTCCGGCCACATCCAGCGCCTTCGCCAGCCGTTCCACGGCCTCCCGGGCGACCTCGCCCTTCGGGCGGTACACCGGGGCGGAACCCGGACCGCCGGGCAGCTTCGCCACGGCCTTGTACTTCGCCCCCTGCGGGTTGGGCTCACCGGCCGCTATGGAGCCGCCCGAATAGCCGTCGAGCGCCAGGGGTGGCGGATTGCCGTGCCCGGAGTCCGGCCCGGAGCCGTCGCCGGACGCGGACGAGGCCCAGTACGCCGCGCCGCCCCCGGCCAGCAGCACCGCGGCGGCCATCGAGGCCACCACGAGCCGGGTGCGGCGGGTGCGCTCCTCGGGGTGGGTGGTGTCAGGGGTGTCCTCGGCGTTCACCGCATCGCTCCTTCAGCTCCGCTGAACTTCTGACCTACCTGCCCGCCTTTGTGGGGGACGCCGATGGGACGGACCCGGGCCGGATCCGGTTCCCCGGTGCCCCCGGCCGGCGGCCCGGCCGGGCGGATCTACTATGGGAGGGTTTGCGCGGCCCCCGGCTGCCAGCTGTCCCGGATGACCGGCGGGTCACCCTCCCGACCGGTACCGTTTCCCCGTCCGCCGCCCCTCACTCCGTCCCACAGGAGCAGACCCGTCGTGCGTATCGCAGTCACCGGCTCCATCGCCACCGACCACCTGATGACCTTCCCCGGCCGCTTCGCCGACCAGCTCGTGGCCGACCAGCTGCATACGGTCTCCCTCTCCTTCCTGGTCGACCAGCTCGACGTCCGCCGGGGCGGCGTCGCCCCCAACATCTGCTTCGGCATGGGCCAGCTCGGCATCCGCCCGGTCCTGGTCGGCGCCGCGGGCACCGACTTCGAGGAGTACCGCGCCTGGCTCGACCGCCACGGCGTGGACACCCGCTCCGTGCGCATCTCCGAGGTCCTGCACACCGCCCGCTTCGTGTGCACCACCGACGCCGACCACAACCAGATCGGCTCCTTCTACACCGGCGCGATGAGCGAGGCCCGGCTGATCGAGCTGCAGCACGTCGCCGAGCGGGTCGGCGGCCTGGACCTGGTCCTGATCGGCGCGGACGACCCGGAGGCGATGATCCGGCACACCGAGGAGTGCCGCAGCCGCGGTATCCCGTTCGCCGCGGACTTCTCCCAGCAGATCGCCCGGATGGACGGCGAGGGCATCCGCAACCTCATGGAGGGCGCGGCGTACCTCTTCTCCAACGAATACGAGAAGGGCCTGATCGAGTCCAAGACCGGCTGGACCGCCGACGAGATCCTGGCGAAGGTCGGCACCCGGGTCACCACCCTCGGCTCCAACGGCGTCCGCATCGAGCGGGTCGGCGAGCCCACCATCGAGGTCGGCGTCCCCGAGGAGAAGACCAAGGCCGACCCCACCGGCGTCGGCGACGCCTTCCGCGCCGGCTTCCTGTCCGGCCTGGCCTGGGGCGTCGACCTGGAGCGCGCCGCCCAGATCGGCTGCATGCTCGCCACCCTGGTCATCGAGACCGTCGGCACCCAGGAGTACGAGCTGCACCGCAGCCACTTCATGGACCGCTTCACCAAGGCGTACGGCCACGAGGCCGCGGCCGAGGTCCAGCAGCACCTCGCTGCCTGACCCGGCCGGCCCGGGCCGGGCCCACGCCCGGCCCCCCTGCACGTCAGACGCGGCGCCGCACCACATACGCGGCGCCGCGTTCGGCCGCCCGCTCTCCCACGTACTCCTGGTCGCGCATCCCGCACCAGGCGGGGATGTCCTGCCGGGCGGCCTCGTCGTCGGAGAGCACCGTCACCGTCCCGCCGACCGGCACCTGCCCGATCGTCTTGGCCAGCTCGATGACCGGGATGGGGCAGCGCCGTCCGAGCGCATCGACGACGACGCCCTCGGGCTCTTCGGCGGCAGCCCCGGCGGGCTCCTCCGCGACGGCCGCCGACGGCTCCCGCGGCGCGCTTCCCGGTGCGGCCACCGGCGCCTCGGCCGCCACCCCCAGCCGCTCCCGCACCGACCGCACGACCCCCGGCAGCACCTCCAGGAACCGCTCCACGTCCGCCTCGGCCGTGCCGTACGGCAGCGAGACCCGGACGTTCCCCTCGGACAGCACGCCCATCGCGCGCAGTACATGGCTCGGCGTCAGCGTGCTGGACGTACAGGATGATCCGGACGAGACGGAAAAGCCGGCCCGGTCGAGCTCGTGCAGCAGGGTCTCCCCGTCGACATAGAGACAGGAGAAGGTGACGAGGTGGGGGAGGCGGCGCACCGGATCGCCGACCACCTCCACGTCCGGGACCAGCTCCGGCAGCCGGGTGCGGATCCGGTCCACCAGCTCCCGCAGCCGGGCCGCCTCGGTGTCGGTCCCCGGCCCGGACCGCAGCGCGCGCAGCGCGGCCGCGGCCGCGACCACCGCCGGGATGTTCTCGAAGCCGGCGCTCCGGCCGGACTCCCGCTCGTCCCGCGGCCCCTGGGGCGCGAACCGGGTCCCCTTGCGGACCGCGAGCACCCCGACGCCGGGCGGGCCGCCCCATTTGTGGGCGCTGGCCGCCAGCAGGGACCAGGCACCGGGCACCGGCCCCCACGCCAGTGACTGCGCGGCGTCCACCAGCAGCGGCACCCCGGCCTCCTGGCACAGCTCGGCCACCTCCTCGACCGGCTGCTCGGTGCCCACCTCGTGATTGGCGGACTGCAGGGCGACCAGCGCGGTGTCCGGGGTGAGCGCGGCCGCGACGTCCCCGGCGGCCACCCGGCCGGTACGGTCCACGGCCAGCTCCGCGACGGTCCCGCCGGCCGCGGCATGGGCCTCGGCGGCGTGCAGGACGGAGGAGTGCTCGACGGCGGAGTGCAGCAGCCGGCGGCCGGTGCGGCGCCGGCCGGCCAGCGCACCGGCCACTCCGGTGTGCACCGCCTGGGTACCCGAAGGGGTGAAAACCAGCTCGTCCGGGCGGCAGCCGACGGCCTCGGCCGCGGCCTCCCGGGCGGCGTCCAGCAGCAGCCGGCCGCGCCGGCCCTCGCGGTAGAGCCGGGCCGGGTCGGCCCAGCCCTCGTCGAGCGAGGCGAGCAGCGCCTCACGGGCGACGGGATGGAGGGGAGCGGCGGACGCGGCGTCGAAGTAGGGCACGTACCCGACGTTAGTCCCCCGGGCGGCGGCCGGCGGTGGGCCCACCGGAGTGGTCCGTTCCACCCGCCTGCGGGCCGGGGCCGGGCACGCCGTCAGATGCCTGGTGGGAGCGGGTAATCGGGTGTCCGGAGGGCGGTCCACGAGGGGCCCGGCCACCCCTTAGGGGTGGCGCGCGGCGCGTTGGGCACCCTCCCCGCGCGACCCCAAATAGCGTCCAGTAGGGTTTGGTCCGCATAAACATCCAAACCCCTGCCCGACGCAGGGCGGCGACCGACCAGCGAGTAAGGCCGCAGCCGACCGCTCGGGCGAGACTCTCGGGAAGGCGCTACGTGAGTCCCAACGGCTCCGACCGCTCGTCGCGGCGCCCGATGCGGCGGAAGCTGCCGCAGGTGCTTGCTGCGGGCCTGGTCCTGGCGACCGCTACTGGTTGCACATATAAGGACTTCCCCCGCCTCGGCATGCCAACGCCCGTCACCGACGAGGCGCCGCGGATCCTCTCTCTTTGGCAGGGCTCCTGGGCCGCCGCCCTCGCAACGGGCGTGCTGGTGTGGGGCCTGATCATTTGGAGCGTGATCTTCCACCGCCGCAGCAGGACCAAGGTGGAGGTCCCCGCGCAGACCCGGTACAACATGCCGATCGAGGCGTTGTACACGATTGTCCCCTTCATCATCATCGCGGTGTTGTTCTACTTCACCGCGCGTGATGAGAGCGCGCTCCTGAAGACCTCCAAGAAGCCGGACCACGTCATCAACGTGGTGGGCTTCCAATGGAGCTGGGCGTTCAACTACCTGGAGAACGTGGACGGCAACAAGTCGACCACCAACATCAACTCCAGCGCGCTCTCCGCGATCCCGGACAAGTGGAAGAAGACCGCACCGGCCGGTGCCGACGGTGTCTACGACACCGGCACCCCGGGCGAGCGCAACCCGCAGACCGGCAACCCGGGCCCGACCCTGTGGCTGCCGAAGGGCGAGACGGTTCAGTTCGTGCTGACCTCGCGCGATGTCATCCACTCCTTCTGGGTGGTGCCGTTCCTGATGAAGCAGGACGTCATCCCGGGCCACACCAACGTCTTCGAGGTGACCCCCAACAAGGAGGGCACCTTCATGGGCAAGTGCGCCGAGCTCTGCGGCGTCGACCACTCCCGGATGCTCTTCAACGTCAAGGTCGTGTCCCCTGAGCGGTACCGGGCGCACCTGAAGGACCTGGCGAAGAAGGGCCAGACCGGATACCTGCCGTCGGGCATCAAGCAGACGGATCACGCCAGGAATGCGGAGACGAAGAACCAGTGAGCATCCTCAACGAACCTCAGGGTGCCGCCGCCGATACGGCTCCGGCTGCACCGCCCGTACGCAAGAAGCAACCCGGTATCGCTGCCGTGAAGTGGCTGACGACCACTGACCACAAGACCATCGGCACGATGTACCTGGTCACGTCGTTCGCGTTCTTCTGCATCGGCGGCCTGATGGCGCTCCTCATGCGCGCCGAACTGGCCCGTCCCGGCACGCAGATCATGTCGAACGAGCAGTTCAACCAGGCGTTCACGATGCACGGCACGATCATGCTGCTGATGTTCGCGACGCCGCTGTTCGCCGGTTTCGCGAACTGGATCATGCCGCTGCAGATCGGCGCGCCCGACGTGGCGTTCCCGCGGCTGAACATGTTCGCGTACTGGCTGTACCTCTTCGGCTCGCTGATCGCGGTGGCCGGCTTCCTCACCCCGCAGGGTGCCGCCGACTTCGGCTGGTTCGCCTACTCCCCGCTGTCGGACGCGGTCCGCTCGCCGGGCGTCGGCGCCGACATGTGGATCATGGGTCTGGCCTTCTCCGGCTTCGGCACCATCCTCGGTTCGGTCAACTTCATCACCACGATCATCTGCATGCGTGCGCCTGGCATGACGATGTTCCGGATGCCGATCTTCACCTGGAACGTGCTGCTGACCGGTGTGCTGGTCCTGCTGGCCTTCCCGGTCCTGGCCGCCGCGCTGTTCGCCCTGGAGGCGGACCGTAAATTCGGTGCCCATGTATTCGACGCCGCAAATGGCGGAGCATTGCTCTGGCAGCACCTCTTCTGGTTCTTCGGACATCCAGAGGTGTACATCATCGCGCTACCGTTCTTCGGCATCATTTCCGAGGTCATTCCGGTGTTCTCCCGGAAGCCGATGTTCGGTTACATCGGTCTGATCGCGGCGACGATTTCGATCGCCGGCCTTTCGGTCACGGTGTGGGCGCACCACATGTACGTCACCGGTGGCGTGCTGCTGCCGTTCTTCTCCTTCATGACGTTCCTCATCGCCGTTCCGACCGGTGTGAAGTTCTTCAACTGGATCGGCACGATGTGGAAGGGCTCGCTGTCCTTCGAGACGCCGATGCTCTGGGCGGTCGGCTTCCTGATCACCTTCACCTTCGGTGGTCTGACCGGCGTCATCCTGGCCTCGCCGCCGATGGACTTCCACATCTCCGACTCGTACTTCGTCGTGGCGCACTTCCACTACGTCGTCTTCGGAACGGTCGTCTTCGCGATGTTCTCCGGCTTCCACTTCTGGTGGCCGAAGTTCACCGGCAAGATGCTCGACGAGCGCCTGGGCAAGATCACGTTCTGGACGCTGTTCATCGGCTTCCACGGCACGTTCCTCGTCCAGCACTGGCTGGGTGCCGAGGGCATGCCGCGTCGGTACGCGGACTACCTCGCGGCCGACGGCTTCACGGCGCTGAACACCATCTCGACGATCAGCTCGTTCGTGCTGGGCCTGTCGATCCTGCCGTTCCTCTACAACGTCTGGAAGACCGCCAAGTTCGGCAAGAAGGTCGAGGTCGACGACCCGTGGGGCTACGGCCGTTCGCTCGAATGGGCGACGTCCTGCCCGCCGCCGCGGCACAACTTCCTCACCCTGCCGCGCATTCGTTCCGAATCCCCGGCGTTCGACCTGCACCACCCGGAGATCGCGGCCCTCGACGCGCTGCACAACGGCCACGGCACTGACGAGGACAAGGCCATCGCCGGTGGCAAGGAGGCGGGCAAGTGAAGATCCAGGGCAAGATGTTCATCTGGCTCTCCGTCTTCGTCCTGGCCATGGCGATCGTCTATGGCGTCTGGTCGAAGGAGCCCGCGGGTACCACCGCACTGTTCCTCGCCTTCGGCCTGTGCATCATGGTCGGCTACTACCTGGCCTTCACGGCCCGGCGGGTCGACGCGGGTGCGCAGGACAACGAGAACGCGGAGGTCTCCGACGACGCCGGTGAGCTGGGCTTCTTCAGCCCGCACAGCTGGCAGCCGCTGTCCCTGGCCGTCGGTGGTGCGCTCGCCTTCCTGGGCGTCGTCTTCGGCTGGTGGCTGCTGTACTTCTCCCTCCCGGTGATCCTCGTCGGCCTCTTCGGCTGGGTCTTCGAGTACTACCGCGGCGAGAACCGCACGCAGTAGGCGCTTCAGGCGCCAAAAGCACGGCAACACGCCGTACCGCGGGCCCGGACACCTCAACAGGTGTCCGGGCCCGCCCCGTTCGGGGGAGCGGGGGGTACCCGTTTGCAGTCCTCCAGCGCGCTGGAGCAGGTGATTCTTCATATTTTTGGGGCATGAGTCACAGACCTCGAACCCGGACGGTGCTGAGCTGCGGCCTCCTGCTCGTGCCCCTCGCGGTGAGCACCGCCGCGTGCGGGGGCTCGGCGTCGGAACCGCTCTCCGCCAATCCCTACGACGCGGGCGACCAGATCACCGCCAACACCCCGGACGGAAAGCAGAAAGCCGACCCCGACAAACCGATCGAGGTCTCCGTCAAGGATGACGACGCGCGGATCACGGACGTGACCGCCACCGATTCCACCGGCCGCTTCGTACGCGGCGAACTGAGCGCCGACGGCAGGCACTGGCGCACCACGGTGCCGCTGGCCGCCGGAAGCCGCTACACGGTGCGGGTCAGCACCGAGGAGGACGACGGCACCCCCGGCCGCAAGACGCTGGTGGTGCACACCACCGACGCGGACGGCCAGTTGACCGCCACCTTCGGTCCCGAGAGCGGCGAATACGGCGTCGGCCAGCCGGTCACCGCCGAGCTGAGCCGCCCCATCAAGGACCCCAAGGCCCGGGCCATCGTCGAGAGCGCCCTGAAGGTCGACTCCATGCCGCGCGTCGAGGGCGCCTGGCACTGGGTGGACGACAAGAAGCTGCACTTCCGCCCGAAGGTCTACTGGCCGGCCCACGCCACCATCTCGGTGCACAGCAACCTGACCGGCCTGAAGATCGCCAAGGGCCTCTACGGCGGCCCCTCCAAGCCCGTCAGACTCACCACCGGCGACCGCCTGGAAGCCATCACCGACGCCTCCGCGCACCAGATGACCGTGCTGCGCAACGGCACGTCCATCAACACCATCCCGGTCACCACCGGCAAGCCCGGCTTCTCCACCCGCAACGGCGTCAAGGTCATCCTGGGCAAGGAGAGCTTCGTCCGGATGCGCAGCTCCACCGTCGGCATCGCCGCCGGCAGCTCGGACTCCTACGACCTGCCGGTCTACTGGGCCACCCGGGTGACCTGGAGCGGGGAGTACGTGCACGCCGCGCCCTGGTCCGTCGGCTCACAGGGCGCGGCGAACGTCAGCCACGGCTGCACCGGCATGTCCACCGGCAACGCCCAGTGGTTCTTCAACACCGTGCGGGTCGGCGACATCGTCAAGGTCATCAACAGCGGCGGCGACACCATGACGCCGTTCGACAACGGCTTCGGCGACTGGAACATGCCCTGGAAGGAATGGCGCGCCGGCAGCGCCCTCAAGAACGCGTCCAGCACCACAGGAGCCGCCGAGCGCCAGCAGGACCCCGGCTCGGACGCCCGACTGCGCCCGAAGATCTGAAAGGGCCGCCACGCGGCACCCAGCGGCTCGCCGGCCCGCGCCTCAGACCTGTACGAGGTTCTTGCGGCGCAGCAGGCCGGCCAGGGCGTCCGCGAAGGCCACCGGGTCGATCGGATGGGTCACCGCCGCGTCCGCGCGGCTCCAGGTGGCCAGCCAGGCGTCCTGCGGGCGGCCGATCAGCAGCAGCACCGGCGGGCACCGGAAGATCTCGTCCTTGATCTGCCGGCAGACCCCCATGCCGCCCGCCGGCGCGGTCTCGCCGTCCAGCACGCAGACGTCGATGCCGCCCTGCTCCAGGGCCTCGAGGACCGCCGGTGCGGTGGCGCACTCCAGGATCTCGATCTCGGGGGCATCGGCGGCGGGGCGCCGGCCGGCCGCCAGCCGGACCTGCTCGCGGGTGCCCGCGTTGTCGCTGTAGACCAGCACCGTGGCAGTCGCCTGCATCGTTCCTCCACGCTCTTCGTAGCGGCACAGCATCGGGTGGGGCTGATGGGCCGGATGCTACTCCCGCGGCGGGCCCCCGCAGCAGGGGGCGAAAGGGGCGAAGATCTGCCCGACGGCCCGTCAGGGCCGGGCCCGCGCGGGCCGGGGGACCGTACCGGCGGCCGGCCTTCCCCCCTTCGGGCGACGCCGGAAATGGGCCGTACGAGCAGGGCATACGTCCTTGACACACCGAACGGCACCCCCCGGAGTGAGGGCGGGATAAGCGACCGACATAATGTCGGTCGTGGCGACAGCAACGACAGTAGAAACCGGGCACGCGCACCCGTCGGTCAATCGGCCGAACCTCACCAGCGTCGGAACCATCATCTGGCTGAGTTCCGAGCTGATGTTCTTCGCGGCCCTCTTCGCGATGTACTTCACCCTTCGATCCGTGACCGGAGAGGCTTATTGGAAGGAATCCGCCAGCGCGCTGAACCTTCCGTTCTCCGCGACCAACACCACGATCCTGGTGCTCAGCTCGCTGACCTGCCAGCTCGGCGTTTTCGCGGCCGAGCGCGGCGACGTCAAGAAGCTCCGGGCCTGGTTCGTGGTCACCTTCGTCATGGGTGCCATCTTCATCGGCGGTCAGGTCTTCGAGTACACCGAGCTGGTCAAGCACGAGGGCCTGTCGCTCTCGTCCGGCCCGTACGGCTCGGTGTTCTACCTGACCACCGGATTCCACGGACTGCATGTGACGGGCGGTCTGATCGCCTTCCTGCTGGTCCTGGGCAGGACGTACGCGGCCAAGAGGTTCACCCACACGCAGGCCACCGCGGCCATCGTCGTGTCCTACTACTGGCACTTCGTCGATGTCGTCTGGATCGGCCTCTTCGCCACGATCTACCTGATCCGCTGACCGGTCCCACCGGCCTCACAGATCAGACAGACATAGCCAAAGCATCGACGCAGAAGATCCTGACACCGGGGTAATCCGTGAAAAAGCTCTCCGCACGACGGCGCCATCCGCTGGCGGCGCTCGTCGTCCTACTCTTCGCGCTGGCGGTCACCGGGGGCTGTACGCCGCGTTCGCGCCGGCGGACAAGGCTCAGGCCGATGACACCGCCCAGTCCCTTGCCATCAAGGAGGGCAAGAAGCTCTACGCCGTGGGCTGTGCCAGCTGCCACGGCACCGGTGGTCAGGGCACCACCGACGGCCCGAGCCTGGTCGGTGTCGGTGCCGCAGCCGTCGACTTCCAGGTCGGTACCGGCCGCATGCCGGCTCAGCAGCCCGGCGCCCAGGTGCCGCGGAAGAAGCCGATCTACAACAACGCCCAGCGCGAGCAGCTGGCGGCCTACGTCGCGTCGCTGGGTGCCGGCCCCACCATCCCGGAGAAGTCGCAGTACAACTCCGAGGGCGCCGACATCGCCAAGGGCGGCGAGCTCTTCCGCACCAACTGCGCGCAGTGCCACAACTTCACCGGTAAGGGCGGCGCCCTCACCGACGGCAAGTTCGCACCGACGCTCGAGGGCGTGGACCCGAAGCACATCTACGAGGCCATGGAAACCGGCCCGCAGAACATGCCCTCCTTCGGTGACGGCTCGCTGAGCAAGCAGAACAAGAAGGACATCATCGCGTACCTCGGCGCCGTCAACGGCGATGAATCCGAGAGCCCCGGCGGCCTCGACCTCGGCGGTCTCGGTCCGGTCAGTGAGGGTCTCTTCGGCTACATCTTCGGCCTGGGCGCGCTGGTCGCGGTCGCCATCTGGGTCGCAGCCCGGACTACGAAGGCCAAGAAGTCATGAGCGAGACTGGACGACACGAAGACGTGCCAGAAGAATTTCTGCCCGGTGAGCGGGAGGCTCACGAAGGAGCGGTGACCCCGGCGGACGACCCGTTCGCCGACCCGGGTCTGCCGGCCCACGAGCACCGCGCCCAGGACATCGACGAGCGGGCCGCCAGGCGCTCCGAGCGCACCGTCGCCCTGCTCTTCCTGGTGTCCATGATCGCCACGGTGGGCTTCATCGCCTCCTACGTGGCCATCCCGATCGACAAGATCGTGTACATCTGGCCGATCGGCCACATCAGCGCGCTGAACTTCGCGCTGGGCCTGACGCTGGGTGCCGCCCTCTTCTGCATCGGCGCCGGCGCGGTCCACTGGGCCCGCACGCTGATGTCGGACGTGGAGGTCGCCGACGACCGCCACCCGATCGAGGCCAGCCCCGAGGTCAAGGCCAAGGTCCTGGCGGACTTCAAGGTGGGCGCCGAGGAGTCGGGATTCGGCCGCCGCAAGCTGATCCGCAACACGATGTTCGGTGCGCTGGCCCTGGTGCCGCTCTCCGGTGTCGTCCTGCTGCGTGACCTCGGGCCGCTGCCCGGGACGAAGCTGCGCACGACGAACTGGAAGAAGGGCGTCCGCCTGGTCAACCAGTCCACCAACCTCCCGCTGCGTCCCGAGGACATCGCGGTCGGCTCCCTGACCTTCGCCAAGCCCGAGGGCTTGGAGGAGGACCAGGAGGACTTCAACGAGAAGATCGCCAAGGACGCCCTGATGCTCGTGCGGATCCAGCCGCAGAACATCAAGGACAAGCAGGAACTCGCGTGGTCCCACGAGGGCATCGTGGCCTACTCGAAGATCTGCACCCACGTGGGTTGCCCGATCAGCCTGTACGAGCAGCAGACGCACCACGTGCTCTGCCCCTGCCACCAGTCGACGTTCGACCTCTCCGACGGCGGTCGGGTGATCTTCGGTCCGGCCGGTCACGCCCTGCCGCAGCTGCACATCACGGTGAAGGACGGCTTCCTGGAGGCCGCCAGCGGTTTCGAGGAGCCCGTCGGCCCGAGCTTCTGGGAGCGCGGATGAGTAACGAGACAAGCGCGACCACGCGCCGCGGCCAGGCGCCGCGGGGCGAGCGGATCGCCGACTGGGCGGACGGCCGGCTGGGCATCTACAGCCTCGCCAAGTCCAACATGCGCAAGATCTTCCCGGACCACTGGTCCTTCATGCTGGGCGAGGTCGCGCTCTACAGCTTCATCATCATCATCCTGACCGGTGTCTACCTGACGCTGTTCTTCCACCCGAGCATGGCCGAGGTGACCTATCACGGTTCCTACGTGCCCATGCAGGGGATCCGGATGACCCAGGCCTTCGAGTCGACGCTGGACATCAGCTTCGACGTCCGGGGTGGTCTGCTCATCCGCCAGATCCACCACTGGGCGGCGCTGGTCTTCCTGGCCGCGATGATGGTCCACATGATGCGGGTGTTCTTCACCGGCGCCTTCCGCAAGCCGCGCGAGGTCAACTGGCTGTTCGGCTTCCTGCTGCTGGTGCTCGGCATGTTCACCGGCTTCACCGGCTACTCGCTCCCCGACGACCTGCTCTCCGGCACCGGCGTGCGGTTCATCGAGGGCGTCATCCTGGCGATGCCGCTGGTCGGTTCGTACCTGCAGATGTTCATCTTCGGTGGCGAGTTCCCCGGGCACGACATCATCCCGCGGTTCTTCACGGTCCACGTGCTGCTGCTGCCGGGCATCATGCTCGGCCTGCTGGTGGCGCACCTGATCCTGGTCTTCTACCACAAGCACACGCAGTTCCCGGGTGCCGGCAAGACCAACACCAACGTCGTCGGCATGCCGCTGCTGCCGGTCTACATGGCCAAGGCCGGAGGCTTCTTCTTCCTGGTCTTCGGTGTGATCTCGGTGATCGCCGCGGTCGCCAGCATCAACCCCGTGTGGGCCATAGGGCCGTACCGGCCGGACCAGGTCTCCACTGGTGCGCAGCCGGACTGGTACATGGGCTTCGCCGAGGGCCTGGTCCGTGTCATGCCGGGCTGGGAGTGGAACTTCTGGGGCCACACCATCAACTTCGGTGTGCTGATCCCGATCCTCCTCTTCCCGCTCGTCCTGGTCGCCATCGCGGTCTACCCGTTCGTCGAGTCCTGGGTCCGCGGTGACAAGCGTGAGCACCACATCCTGGACCGCCCGCGCAACGTGCCCACCCGCACCGGCTTCGGTGTGGCCTGGCTGATCGCGTACTTCGTGATGCTGATCGGCGGCGGCAACGACCTGTGGGCGACCCACTTCCACCTGTCGATCAACTCGATCACCTGGTTCGTCCGGATCGCGTTCTTCGTCGGGCCGGTGCTGGGCTTCATCGCCACCAAGCGGATCTGCCTGGGTCTGCAGCGGCGCGACAAGGACAAGGTGCTGCACGGCCGCGAGTCCGGCATCATCAAGCGCCTGCCGCACGGTGAGTTCATCGAGGTCCACGAGCCGCTCGACCAGGAGCAGCTGCACTTCCTGACCCAGCACGAGCAGCCCGCGCCGCTGGAGCTGGGCCCGGAGGTCGACGAGAACGGCGTCCGCCGCAAGATCAAGCGGACGCAGAAGCTCCGCGCCAAGCTCTCCAAGGGCTACTACGGCGAGGACAACGTGATCCCCAAGCCCACGGTCGAGGAGTACAAGGAGATCACCAGCGGCCACGGCCACCACTGATCCCTTGCGCGCCTCGTAGCGCACCGTAGGTAGTACGCCACCCAGAGGGCCCCGTTCCGAGCATCGGACGGGGCCCTCCGGCATATGGCCCCTCTCGATAGGGTGACGACATAAGCAGGAACAAACCAGGAGCGTGGACCATGAACGTTGTGACCCCGATTGGCGGCGACAGCGTGGCGGCTCACACCTGGCCGGGCATCCTGAACGCCCTGCTCGACGGCCGCGACCTCACCGCCGACGACACCGCCTGGGCGATGGACCGGATCATGCGGGGCGAGGCCAGCGACGCCCAGATCGCCGGCTTCGCGGTGGCCCTGCGCGCCAAGGGCGAGACCGTCGCGGAGATCTCCGGCCTGGTCCGGACGATGTACGCGCACGCCCGGCTGATCGAGGTCCCGGGCCCCAGCGTCGACATCGTCGGCACCGGCGGGGACGGCGCCAAGACCGTCAACATCTCCACGATGTCCTCGATCGTCGTGGCCGGCACCGGCGCCAAGGTCGTCAAGCACGGCAACCGCGCCGCGTCCTCCGCCAGCGGCGCCTCCGACGTCCTGGAGAAGCTCGGCGTCAACCTCGACCTCACCCCGCAGCGGGTCACCGAGGTGGCCCAGGAGGCCGGTATCACCTTCTGCTTCGCGGTGAAGTTCCACCCCTCCCTCCGGCACGTCGCCAACGCCCGCGGCCAGCTCGGCATCCGCACCACGTTCAACGTGCTCGGCCCGCTGACCAACCCCGCCCGGGTGAAGGCCCAGGCGACCGGCGTCGCGGATGCCCGCATGGCGCCCATCCTGGCCGGCGTGCTCGCCGAGCGGGGTTCCTCCGCACTGGTCTTCCGCGGCGACGACGGCCTCGACGAGCTGACCACGACGGCCACCTCCCGGGTCTGGATCGTGCGGGACGGCACGGTCCGCGAGGAGTCCTTCGACCCCCGCGACGTGGGCATCCCCCTCGTCCCCGTCGAGGCGCTGCGCGGTGCGGACGCCTCGTACAACGCGGACGTCGCCCGTCGGCTGCTGGACGGCGAGACCGGCCCGGTCCGCGACGCGGTGCTGCTGAACTCCGCGGCCGCGCTCGTCGCGCTGGAGCCCTCGGACGCCCCGCTGACCGACCGCATCCGCCTCGGCATCGAGCAGGCCGCCGCGTCGATCGACTCGGGCGCGGCCAAGCGGGCGCTGGAGCGCTGGGTGGCCGCCAGCAACGCCTGAGCGCGCGGTGACGCAGCGTGTGACGCAGGGCTCAGTCCGTCATGTGGACTGAGCCCTTGCGGCTAAATGCTCTTGTGGCATGATGCTGCGCAGGTCACGAGTGACAGCGACACAGGCCCCGGCCCGCTGTCCGGCAACCCTCCTTCCGTGGCGGGGTGCCCCGGGTGATGACCAGGCCGCAGGCAGCGAGGTCTGCGGCAAGCGCGGATCCCTCGCCAGGGATCCTGGTCCCCGAGGGAGAACTTCCGTGAATCAGCGAATGCGATAGGGCTCAACGGCCCCTTTTTCCGCACCCTTTTTCCTTTCACGCTGCGCAGTGCGCCGCGCGCTCCGGCATACCCGGACAGCGCCGCCGCCACCTCCTTCCGCAGCGAATTCGCTTATGCCTTACGGGAGTTCGCCATGTCTGTTTCCGCCGTTGCCGCCGACCGTTCCGTCTGTGCCCCGCTGCCCGTCCTCGGCCGGGACGTCCTGGTCCCGCTCGTGACCGGCGGCGAGGTCGACTACGCCGCGCTGGACTACGCCGCCAGCGCCCCGGCACTGCAGCGGGTCTGGGACGACGTGGCCGCCTACGCCCCGTACTACGGCAGCGTGCACCGCGGTGCCGGATACCTCTCGCAGCTCTCCACCGACCTCTTCGAGAACAGCCGCCGCACGATCGCGGAATTCCTCGGCTGCCGCATCGAAGGGGGCCCGGGCGAAGCCCGGTCGGGCAAGGGCGGTGATGGGCGACGGGAGGGAGACCAGGTCGTCTTCACCCGCTCCACGACCGACTCGCTCAACCTGCTCGCCGCCGTACTCCCGCAGGACACCCGGGTGTTCGTCTTCGAGACCGAGCACCACGCGTCGCTGCTGCCGTGGGAACAGCGCGCCGACCTGACGGTCACCTACCTCAACGCCCCGCGCACCCCGGAGCAGGCCGTCGCGACCCTGGAGCACGCGCTCGCCGACCGCGAGCCGTACGGCCCGGCCCTGGTCTGCGTCACCGGCGCCTCCAACGTCACCGGTGAGCTGTGGCCGGTCCGCGAACTGGCCGCCGCGGCGCACGCGCACGGCGCCCGGATCGTCCTCGACGCGGCCCAGCTCGCCCCGCACCACCCGGTCGACCTCGCCGAACTGGACGTCGACTGGGTCGCCTTCTCCGGCCACAAGCTGTACGCGCCGTTCGGCGCGGGTGTCCTGGCCGGCCGTGCGGACTGGCTGCAGGACGCCGACCCGTACCTGGCGGGCGGCGGCGCCAGCCGCAAGGTCTCGCGCCGCGCGGACGGCGGCGTCGATGTCGAATGGCACACGACGGCCGCCCGCCACGAGGCCGGCTCGCCCAACGTCATCGGCGCCTACGCCATCGCCTCCGCCTGCAAGGCGCTCACCGAGGCGGGCTTCGACACGCTCGTCGCCCGCGAGCAGGAGCTGATCGCGCGGGTCCGCGCGGGGCTGGCCGAGGTCCCCGAGGTACGCGTCCTCTCCCTCTTCGGCGACGATGCCCCGCGCGTCGGCGTGCTCTCCTTCGTGGTGGACGGCTGGAACAGCTCGCACTTCGCCGCCGCGCTCTCCGCCGAGTACGGCATCGGCGTCCGCGACGGCCTGTTCTGCGCGCACCCGCTCGTCCGCACCCTGCTGGGCACCGACCCGCAGGACCCCGGCGAGTGCGGCGCCCCCGACGCGGCCCCCGGCGAGAGCTCCCTCAACGCCATCCGCGTCTCCTTCGGCGCCGGCACGCCCGACGAGCACGTCGACCGCTTCCTGCGAGCGGTCAAGGAACTCGTCTCCGACGGGGCACGCTGGAACTACCGCACGGAGGACGGCCGTTGCGTACCGGCAACGGCTTGAGCCCCACGTACCTGGCTTTCCCGCCGCGGGTGTTGTTCGCCGTTGCGCGCTTTGCGGCGCCTCCCACGTACCTTTCTGCGGCGCCGCGGTTGTTGTTCGCCGTTGCGCCTGCGGCGGGCTGGGTGGTTGTTGGGTGCGGTGACGGGCCTCCGGGGCCGGTTGTGTGGACTGCTGACGCTTTACGTCCACACAACCGGCCCCTCCGGCCCGTCCCCTCCCGTGAGAGGGAAAGTGAAGGACGGTGGGGGTGCACGTAATGCCCACGCGCCCGCAGGCAGCAGACCGGGTCCGCCCCCGACCAGCTCAGAAACTCCCACTCACGGGAGGGGCTGGACCGGAGGACGAAGTCTGGAGGGCCGGCACCGCACCCGACAACACCACGCCCGCCGCCAGGCGCAACGGCGAACACGCCCCGCGGCGGGAAAGACGGGTACGTGCGGGGCGCCGCAAAGCGCAGCGCCCCGCGGCGGGAAAGCCAGGTACGTGGGGGGCTAGGCGTCCAGCCCAATGGCAAAGGCAGCCTCAAGGTCATGCTGCGAGTACGTGCGGAACGCGATGTGCGTCTCCGTGGAGGCGACGCCGGGGATCTTGCTGATGCGGCCGGGGATGACGTCCGCGAGGTCGTCGTGCTTGGCGACGCGGACCATCGCGATCAGGTCGTGCGCGCCGGTGACGGAGTAGACCTCACTGACCCCTTCCAGCGCGGCGATCTTCTCGGCGATCTCCGGGATCTGGTCCACGCTGGTCTTGATGAGCACGATCGACGTGATCACGGCTGGCTCTCTCCCTCATTCGCCCGGACGTTCCCGCTGGTGGACCCCACACTATCCCTCCGGTAGCGCAGCCATGCGTAGAGGAAGCCCAGGGCGAAGCCGATCACGTGGGCGAGGTACGCGACGCCGGGGCCGTTGGGGTCGTCCTGGGCGGCCTGCCATTGGAGGAAGAACCAGAAGAGCAGGACGACCCAGGCGGGGAAGCGCAGCGGGAGGAAGAAGAGGAAGGGGAAGACGCTGGTGACCCGGGCCCGGGGGAAGAGGTACAGGAAGGCGCCGAGGATGCCGGCGATCGAGCCGGAGGCGCCCACCAACGTCTGGCCCGAGGCGGCGTGCGCGGCCGCGTAGCCGAGCAGCGCGAGGTAGCCGATGATGAGGTAGAAGGCGGCGAACGGCAGCCGGCCCATCCGCGCCTCGGCCATTCCGCCGAAGACGTAGAGAAACAGCATGTTGCCGAGCAGGTGCAGCCAGCTGCCGTGCACGAACAGCGCGGAGAGCGGGGTGATCAGCGCCCGCAGGGAACCGCTCCACAGCTCCACGGGGACCACGCCCCACCGCTCGAAGTACGCGGTCTGGGCCCGCAGCAGTGCGTCGCCGGTGCCGTACGTCCGGTTCAGGCCCGAGGCGGGGCCGAGCACGAAGACCGCACAGCACAGGGCGATCAGCACGTTCGTCAGCCGGGAGAACACCGCGGCCAGGGACCGGGCCGGATGCGGTGGGCGGGGGAGCGGGCCGGAGGAGCGCGGCGTACGGAAGAAGAGCCGGGGAAGGGAAGGACGAGAAGAACGGGGAGAACGGGGTGGGGGAGCCGGCGCCGTCATGAAGTGATCATGGCGTAATGCGGGCAATCGGGACAGAGTGCCTCGCCGCGTCCCGGCTCCCGGGCAGCGCCGCACCCGCCCCCCATCAGGCCGTAGGGTTGCAGGCAGTACTTTGCGTACTTCCGCAGTCCGACGGCGCACCGCGTGAACGGCGCAGCAGCAGCACGACCGACGAGCACGAAAGAGGACGACACGATGGCTGTTCCCCTGCCGACGGCCGAAACCCGGTGGCGCTGCACGCTGTGCGGCAACCTCACCCGTTTCGATGTGACCCGCCAGGCCAAGGTCGTGGAGTACATCCACCTGGATCTGGCCGGCGAGCCCAAGGTGGAGGAGCGCGAGGTCCTCAGTGAGAGCATCGAGTCCGTGCGCTGCCGCTGGTGCAACGCGGTCGACCAGATCGAATTGGTGGACCGGCCGGGCGCGAGCGCCTGAGATCGGAGCGATGCAGCCGTGGTGGACCGTCCAGAAGGGGAGCCGGGGGCCGAGCGTCATGACGTACCCGAGGGTGCGGCGGACGAGGTGCTCGACCGACCGCTGCCCGAGGGCGTACGGCGCCGTGTCGTGGCGCTCACCGCGGAGTCGTTCGGCGCGCTGACCGTCGCCGAACTCCCGGCCCCGCTGCGGCAGTACGCCCGGTTCACCCCGACTCGCCGGGCGAAGTTCGCCGGGAACGCGATGGCCGCGGCGCTGGAGAGCGACGCGGTCTTCCGGCAGCGGATCGCGGGGAAGCTGCGCGAGGCCCAGCCGGAGCTGGCCGAGGCGCTGGAGAGCGGCACCCCGCCGGCCGCCGCCGATCCGCTCGACGTCGCCGCGGCCGCCTATGTGCTGCGCCCGGACGGCTGGGTGAAGCTGGTCGCGGCGGCCGGCGAGGAGGCGCAGCGGGCGCGCGACGAGCGGGCCGGTGCGGAGGCCGAGCGGGAGCTGGCCCGGCTGCGCGAGGAACTGGCCCAGGCGCGCGGCGAGGCCCGTACGGAGACCGAGCGGATCCGGGGCGATCTGGAGGCTGCCCGCCGGGAGAACGAGTCGCTGCGCCGCAAGCTGCGCAGTGCGCTCAGCGACGTCAAGCGCGGGGAGGCGGCGGTCCGCAAGGCGGAGGCCGCGCTGCTCGACGCGCGGGACCGGGCGGCGACGGAGAAGACCGCGGCGGACAGCGAGGTGCGCCGGCTCAAGGCCCGGATCGCCGAGGCCGAGGCCGCGCTGGAGACCAGCCGGCGGTCCGCCCGCGAGGGGCGCAGCGTCGAGGACATGCGGCTGCGGCTGCTGCTGGACACGGTGCTCGACGCCGCCCAGGGGCTGCGCCGCGAGCTGGCCCTGCCGCCCGCCAGCATCCATCCGGCCGACACCGTCGAGGCGGTCGCGCCGGGCCGGATGACGCCGAAGGACATCGCGACGCGTGCGCTGTCCGAGATGGACCCCGCCCTGCTGGACCAGCTTCTGGCGCTGCCCCAGGCGCATTTGGTGGTGGATGGCTACAACGTCACCAAAACCGGCTATCCGACCATGCCGCTCGACAAGCAGCGGCTGCGGCTGCTGGGCGGTCTCGCGGTGCTGGCGGCGCAGACCGGTGCGGAGATGACCTGTGTCTTCGACGGTGCGGAGCTGGCGGCGCCGGTGCTGCTCGCACCACCGCGGGGCGTACGGGTCCTTTTCAGCAAACCGGGCGTAACGGCCGATGAGTTGATTCGTCAGCTGGTACGGGCCGAACCGCCCGGCCGGCCGGTCGTGGTGGTCTCCACGGACCGCGAAGTGGCGGACGGTGTGGCCAAGGCCGGCGCCCGCCCGGTCGCATCGGCCCTGCTGCTCAAGCGACTTGCCCGTACGTGACGCCGGGCCGGCAATGCTTTCCGGCCGGAAGTAATTCGCTTGACCTGCGCCACCACTCCGTATCTGAGCGTCAATTGGTGCTCACTGCCTGTGTGATGTTGGTAAAGGATGGGGCTGGTGGCGCAGTTTTTTCCCCTGAGGATTTGAAGCGATCACAGCTCGGTTACTAAGGTCAGGGCCCGAGCCTTCATTAAGGTGATCATCCACCCGGGATGAACAGTGAAGGTACCGCCGAGTCCGCAGCGTTCCCGCGGAGCCGGGGTTCACCCCCCCACCCGGTAGGCGGCTGGAGGAAGAAGGAGCTCGCCCCCGTGGCGTCCCACCGTCGACCCAAGCAGCCGAGCCGTACTCGCGTCACCGTGCTCACCGCCACCGCCGCGGCGGCCGTCGCCCTGTCGTCCCAGGTCGCCCAGGCCGACCCCCACCAGTCGAAGAAGGACGTCAAGTCCGAGGTCGACAAGCTCTACAACGAGGCGGAGCAGGCCACCGAGAAGTACGACGGCGTCAAGGAGCAGCAGGACAAGCTCCAGAAGGAGGTCGACGACCTCCAGGACAAGGTGGCCCGTGGGCAGGGCGACCTGAACCAGCTCCGCAAGAGCGTGGGTGCGGTCGCCTCCGGCCAGTACCGCAGCGGGTCCATCGACCCCTCGGTCCAGCTGTTCCTCTCCGGCGATCCGGACAGTTACCTCGAAAAGGCCGCCACCCTCGACCAGTTGAGCGGCAAGCAGGCCGAGCAGCTCAAGGTCATCGCGGAGAAGCAGCGCCAGCTCGCCCAGGAGCGCGCCGAGGCCGCCGCCAAGATCAAGGACCTCGCCGACACCCGTAAGGCGCTCGGCGACAAGAAGGACGAGATCAAGGGCAAGCTCGCCAAGGCGCAGGCGCTGCTCAACTCCATGACCGCCAAGGAGCGGGCGGCCATGCAGGCCAAGGAGGACCGCGCCAACCGCAGCAACGAGCGGGTCAACCTCGGCGACGACGTGCCGGCTTCGCAGCGCGGGGCGGCCGCCCTCGCCGCCGCCCAGTCCAAGATAGGTTCGCCCTACGTCTGGGGCGCCACCGGCCCGTCGTCCTTCGACTGCTCCGGTCTGACCTCCTGGGCCTACGCGCAGGCCGGCCAGTCGCTGCCGCGCACCTCGCAGCAGCAGGCCAACGCCGGTACCCGGATCGCCTCGGAGAGCGCCCTCAAGCCCGGCGACCTGGTGCTCTTCTACAGCGACCTGCACCACATCGGCCTCTACGCCGGCAACGGCACGGTGCTGCACGCCCCGAAGCCCGGTGCCTCGGTGCGCTACGAGTCGATCAACAACATGCCGTTCGCATTCGGCGTGCGCGTCTGAGAACGTACGAGGCTCTGAGAACGTACGAGGCCGCTGTTCACCGGTGTGACCAATGCGCCGGTGAACGGGTCTGAAAAGCCTCACAACCCTCTCAACCTGCCGCCCGAACGGGCGAATTGCGGCCTCCACGGCTGACCTGCCGCCCCGCCGGTGACCTGCACAGTCACCGGCGGGGCGGCTTTTTGCGTACGAAATGGGGTCTTTGGCCGGTGTGGACCGGCGCCGTTACTGTCTGCCCTCGCAGCATCCGGTCACCGACCGCCCTCCCGGGCGGCAGGGGCTGCACAGGGGAAGGAGTGCGGCTCCCGTGGTGTCCCACCGCCGTATCCCGCAGCACGGCCCGGCCACCCTCGCCGGGGTCACCGTTCTGTCGGCCGCTCTGGCGACCGCGGCCGCCGCGCTGTCGGCACCGCCGGCGTCCGCCGACCCCGCCGCCCGTCCGGCCGCCGGCCGGGGCGCGGCCACCGCCCGGGTCGACGCCCTCTACGAGCAGGCGGAGCGGGCCACCGAGAAGTACGACGGCGCGGACGCCCGGACCAGGAAGCTGCGGGCCGAGGTGGCCGACCTCCAGGACCGCACCGCCCGCGCCCAGGAGCGGGTCAACCGGATGCGCGGCCGGCTCGGCGCGCTGGCCGCCGCCCAGTACCGTGCCGGCGGCATGGACCCGGCCCTGAAGCTGATGCTCTCCGAGCGCCCCGACAGCTACCTGGAGAAGGCCTCCGCGCTGGACCGCCTCGGCCGCCACCAGGCCGGCCGGCTGCACGAACTGCGGGCCGCGCAGCGCTCCCTGGAACAGCAGCGCCGGGAGACCGCCGCCAAGCTCGCCGAGCTGGAGGCGAGCCGCGAGCAGGTCGCCCGCCACAAGAAGGACGTCCAGCGCAAGCTGGCCACCGCCCAGCGGCTGCGGAACGCGCTGCCGCGGGCGGACCGGGAGGCCTGGGAGCGGGCCGCCCGCAGCGAGGGGCACGCCGGGGCGGTGCGCGACCCGGCCGGGTCGGTGCCGGTCTCCGGACGGGCCGCCGCGGCCGTCGCCGCGGTACGCGCCGCGGTCGGCTCCCCGTACGCCTGGGGGAGCGCCGGCCCCGGCGCCTTCGACTGCTCCGGACTCACCCAATGGGCCTACCGCCGGGCCGGCGTCTCGCTGCCCCGTACGTCACAGGCCCAGCGCGGCGCCGGACACCGGGTGCCGCTCGGCCGGATCCGGCCCGGGGACCTGGTCATCTACCGCTCGGACGGCAGCCACGTCGGGATGTACGTCGGCCATGGCCAGGTCGTGCACGCGCCCTATCCCGGCGCCCGGGTGCGCTACGACCCGGTCGGGATGATGCCGATCTCGGCGGTCACCCGGCCCTGAACGCCGCTTCCTGCGTTTTTGCCCCGGCCGGGCCCGCTCTACGATCGTCCGCATGTCAGACCAGCGGGCGAAACGGCCGGTACGGGCCGGGGCGGCGGCCTGCGCCGCCCTGAGCGGCCTCGCGCTGCTCGCCCCGCTGGCCGGCTGCGCCCCCGGACCCTCGTCGTCGGCCCGCTTCCCGGACGTCCAGCGGATGCTCGACAGCCGGGCGCACGCCGTCGAGCAGCGCGACGAGGCCGGCTTCCTGGCCGCCGTCGACCCGCGGGCCACCGCCTTCCGCGCCCGCCAGCGCGGCGTCTTCGGCAACCTCTCCGGCGTCCCGGTGACCGACTGGCACTACGACCTCGACGCCACCGACGCCTTCCCGCTGCCGCCCGGCAACGGCGGCGAGCGGCTGGCCGCCAAGGTCCGGCTGCGCTACCGCCTCAAGGGCTACGACACCGCGCCGGTCAACGCCGTCCAGTACCTCACCCTCACCGAGCGGGACGGCCGCTGGCTGATCTCCTCGGACCGCGACGGCGCACCGGCCGGCCGCAGCGGCAACCGCCAGCTGTGGGACCAGGGGCCGGTACGGGTGGTCCGTGGCCGGCACAGCGTGGTGCTGGGCGGTGCCTCCCACCCCGCGCGGCTGCGGGACCTGGCGCGCCGGGTGGACCGGGCGGTGCCCGCGGTCTCCGCCGCCTGGAAGGGCACGTGGTCCGAGAAGGTCGTGGTGGAGGCGCCGGACTCGGTCGAGCGGATGGCGCAGCTGATGGGCAGCGACGACCCGTCCGGCTACACCGGCATCGCGGCGGTCACCACCGGCGAGGCGGGGGTCACCACCAACGCGCCGGCGGACCGCGTGATCGTCAACCCCGACGCCTACGAGGAGCTCAACGACCTCGGGCGCAAGGTGGTCCTCACCCACGAGACCACCCATGTCGCCACCCGTACGGTCACCACGGCGAGCACCCCGCTGTGGTTGTCCGAGGGCTTCGCCGACTGGGTCGCCTACCGCGGGGTGCACCGCAAGCCCGCCACCGCCGCGCCCGAGCTGACCCGCGCGGTGCGGGCCGGCAAGCCGCCCGGCCGGCTCCCGACCGACGCCGACTTCGGCTTCCGGGCCGGCGCCGACCGGCTGGCGACGGCGTACGAGGGCAGCTGGCTGGCCTGCCGGATGATCGCCGAGAAGTGGGGCGAGGCCAAGCTGCTGGCGTTCTACAAGGCGGCGGGACGGAGCGCGCTGCGCACCTCCGCGGCGACCGGGGACGCGCCGATCGAAGTGGCCACCGCCGGGCCCGCCCCGGCCCGCCCGGGGCCCCCGGCCGCCGGTGCCGGCCACCGCCCGGCGGCCGGCCGCACCGAGCTCACCGACCGGGCCCTGCGGGCCCAACTGGGCGTCGGGCTGGGGGAGTTCACCCGGCAGTGGCGGGCTTATGTGAAGCGGCTGCTGGGGCGGTGACGGTGCGCGGCGCGGGCGCCCGGCGCAGGCCGGAGCCGCCGCGTCCGGTGCCCCGCCGGCCCGCGCCGGTGGCGGTCCACAGCCGGCGGCAGGCCAGCAGCGACGCGGCGACCAGCAGCCCGTTGCGCACCGCGAGCAGCGCCACGCCCCACGGGGCGCTCGCCACCACGTCGGCGAAGTGGACCGGGAACTCCAGCAGCGTGACGCCGGTGGCGAGCAGCACCAGCACCGCCGCCGGTGTCTGCCGGGTGCCGCGTACGGCCAGGCACACCGCGGCCAGTCCCACCAGCCACAGCAGGTACTGCGGGCTGATCACCCGGCTGGTGGTGGTGAACAGCAGGGTGGCGGTGAAGGCCGCGTCGGCGGGCGTCGCCCGGGTGAACCGGCGCGCCCGCGTCCGCCACAGCACCAGCCAGCCCAGCGCCGCCCCGCTCAGCATGACGGCGAGGGTGCTGACGAGCGGGACGCCGGGCCCGAGGAACTCCACCGAGCCGTAGTTCAGCAGCACCTGGCCGTCCCAGCCGTAGTGGCGGGCGAAGTGGAACACCAGCCCGCCGAGCGACTCGACCTCCGTACCGCGGTCGCGCTGGAAGGTCAGGAACGCCAGGGCGCCCGGTGCGGCGGTCACGAAGAGCAGGGTGAGCCCCGCCGCGGTGCCGGCCGCGCTCCGCCACAGGACCCGCGCCCGGCGGCCGCGCAGCGCCGCCCCGGCCAGCAGCAGCGCCGGCCACACCTTCAGCAGCGTCCCGAACGCGATCAGCGCGCCCGCCACCCGGGGCCGGCGGGCGGCCGCCAGCAGCGCCGCGACCGCGACCGCGGTGACCATCAGGTCGTAGCGGGCGTACCCGGTCGGGCCGAGCAGGGCGACGCCGACGATCCACACCCAGGCCCCGGCCGCCCGGTGGCCGGGCCTTCGCCCGGCCCGCAGGAACAGCGCCAGCGTCGCCGCGTCCGCGAGCAGCACCAGGACGAAGAACGCCGGGGCGTAGCCGAGGAACGGCAGCAGGCCGGGGGAGAGCACCGCCAGCGCGGCGGCCGGCGGGTACTGCCAGGTCACGTCGGCCAGCGGGAAGGTGCCGGTCCTCAGCACCTCGGCCCAGCCGTGGTAGATCACCGAGACGTCGGTGGTGACGTCCGGCCCCGGCAGCACCAGCACCTTCAGCACGCAGAGCAGCAGCACGGCCCGGGTCACCGCCCAGGCCGCGACCGCGAGCCACCTCCCGCGCGCCCCGCCGGCGCCGTCCATCGCCACCTCCGCCTGTCCGCCGTCGTCTGCATCATGCCGTCGGCGGCCGGTCACGGGGCGTCGCCGCGGTACGGGCGTGGCGGGCCTCCCGGCCACCGTGCGCCCGTCGGCGGGTAGCCTCGGGCCTCGTGCACAAGACCCTGATCGTCACGAACGACTTCCCGCCCCGGCCCGGCGGCATCCAGGCCTTCCTGCACAGCATGGCGCTGCGGCTGGACCCCACCCAGGTGGTCGTCTACGCCTCGACCTGGAAGCGGAGCGCGGAGGG
Source organism: Streptomyces endophytica (assembly GCF_026153355.1). Taxonomy (GTDB): domain Bacteria; phylum Actinomycetota; class Actinomycetes; order Streptomycetales; family Streptomycetaceae; genus Streptomyces; species Streptomyces endophytica. The sequence goes on from NZ_CP110636.1 coordinate 3,912,184, forward strand.
GCGCGCGGCCACCGCCGCGTTCGACGCCGACCAGCCGTTCCCGGTGGTCCGGGACCGTACGACGATGCTGCTGCCCACCCCGAGGGTGACCCGGAGGGCCGTCGGCCTGCTGCGCGAACACGGCTGTTCCTCCGTCTGGTTCGGTGCCGCGGCACCGCTCGGCCTGATGGCGCCCGCGCTCCGCGAGGCCGGCGCGCGGCGGATCGTGGCGACCACGCACGGCCACGAGGCGGGCTGGGCGCAGCTGCCGGCCGCCCGGCAGCTGCTGCGGCGGATCGGTGAGGGCACCGACACCCTCACCTACCTCGGCGAGTACACCCGCTCCCGGATCGCCGCCGCGCTGACCCCGGCGGCCGCCTCCCGGATGGTCCAACTCCCGCCCGGCGTCGACGAGAAGACCTTCCACTCCGGCTCGGGCGGCGACGCGGTGCGGGCCCGGCTCGGCCTGGCCGGCCGCCCGGTCGTGGTCTGCGTCTCCCGCCTGGTGCCGCGCAAGGGCCAGGACACGCTCATCGAGGCGATGCCGGCGGTCCTCGCCGCCGTCCCGGACGCCGTCCTGCTGATCGTCGGCGGCGGCCCGTACGAGAAGGACCTGCGCGCGCTGGCACGGGAGAAGGGCGTGGCGGAATCCGTGCACTTCACCGGCGCGGTGCCGTGGGAGGAGCTGCCGGCCCACTTCGGTGCCGGTGACGTCTTCGCGATGCCCTGCCGCACCCGCCGCGGCGGCCTCGACGTCGAGGGGCTGGGCATCGTCTACCTGGAGGCCTCGGCCACCGGGCTGCCCGTGGTGGCGGGCGACTCCGGCGGTGCGCCGGACGCGGTGCTGGACGGCGAGACCGGCTGGGTGGTCCCCGGCGGCTCCCCGACCCCCACCGCCGAACGCCTGGTCACCCTCCTGACGGACCCCGCCCTGCGCCGCACCATGGGCGAGCGCGGGCGCGCCTGGGTGGAGGAGAAGTGGCGCTGGGACCTGCTCGCGGAACGGCTCAAGGAGCTGCTGTAGCCGGGGCCGTACGGGCGCCGCTACGCGAACCGCCGCCGCGGCACACAGCCCCGGCGGCGGATTCCGGCCATGATCCCCAGGGATCTCGTCATCCCCGGTAGATCGCCTCGATCTCCTCCGCGAAGTCCTTGGCGACCACGTTCCGCTTCAGCTTCAGCGACGGCGTGACGTGGCCCGACTCCTCGGTGAACTGGGTGGGCAGGATGCGGAACTTGCGCACCGACTCGGCCTGCGAGACGGCCGCGTTGCCGTCGTCGACGGCCCGCTGGACCGCGGCGAGCAGCTCCGGGTCGGTGGCCAGCTCGGCCGGAGTGCTGCCGGCCGGGTGGCCGTGCTCCTCGGCCCAGCGCGGCAGGAACTCCTCGTCGAGGGTGACCAGCGCGCCGATGAACGGGCGGCCGTCGCCGACGACCATGCACTCGGCGATCAGGGCGTGCGCCCGGATACGGTCCTCGATGACGGCCGGCGCGACGTTCTTGCCGCCCGCGGTGACCAGGATTTCCTTCTTGCGGCCGGTGATGGCCAGATAGCCGTCCTCGTCGAGGGTGCCGAGGTCGCCGGTGTGGAACCAGCCGTCGGACAGCGCCTCTTCGGTGGCCGTGGGGTTGTTCCAGTACTCGGTGAAGAGGTGCTCACCGTGCAGCAGGACCTCGCCGTCGTCGGCGATCCGGACCACCGAGCCGGGCAGCGGCTGGCCGACGGAGCCGATCTTCTGGCGGTCCCAGGGGTTGAACGCGGTGGCCGCGCACGACTCCGTCAGGCCGTAGCCCTCCAGGGCGGTGAAGCCGATGCCGCGGTAGAAGTGGCCCAGCCGGTCGCCGAGCGGCGCGCCGCCGGAGATCGCGTGGGTGGCCCGGCCGCCGAGGACGGCGCGCAGCTTGCCGTAGACCAGCCGGTCGAAGACCTTGTACTTGAGCTTCAGGCCGAGCGGCGGGCCGTCGGGGGTGTCCAGCGCCCGGCTGTACGCGATCGCGGTGTCCGCCGCCTTGTCGAAGATCTTGCCCTTGCCGTCGGCCTGCGCCTTGGCCCGCGCCGAGTTGTAGACCTTCTCGAAGACCCGGGGCACGCCCAGGACCAGCGTCGGCCGGAAGGACGCGAGGTCCTCGGTGAGGTTCTTGATGTCCGGGGCGTGGCCCAGCTTGATCGGGGCCATCACGGAGGCGACCTGCACCAGGCGCCCGAAGACGTGGGCGATGGGCAGGAAGAGCAGGACCGAGGAGTCACCGGTGCGGAAGAGCGGGCGCAGCCGCTCGACGACGTTGCCGCACTCGGCGAAGAAGCTGCGGTGGCTGAGCACACAGCCCTTGGGGCGGCCGGTGGTCCCGGAGGTGTAGACGATGGTGGCGGGCGCGTCCGCGTCGGCGAGGGCGCTGCGGGCGTCCACCTCGTCGTCGGTGAGCCCGGCGCCGGCGGCCCGCAGGCGGGCGATCGCGTCCCGCTCGATCTGCCAGATGTTCTCCAGGTCGGGCAGCCGGTCGCGGACCGATTCGACGGTCGCCTCGTGGCCGGGCGTCTCCACCAGACAGGCCACCGCACCCGAGTCGCCGAGGATCCACTGGATCTGCTCGGCGGAACTGGTCTCGTACACGGGCACGGTGATCGCGCCGGCGCTCCAGATGGCGAAGTCCAGCAGCGTCCACTCGTAACGGGTGCGCGACATCAGCCCCACCCGGTCACCGGGCTGGATGCCGGAAGCCATCAGGCCCTTGGCGGCGGCACGGACCTCGGCGAGGAAGGTGGTGGCGGTGACGTCCTGCCACACGCCGTTCACCTTGCGCCCCATGACGGCAACATCCGGGTGCTGCGCGGCATTTCGGCGGATGAGATCCGTCAGATTGCCGTCCGCGGGGACCTCGTACAGGGCCGGAAGGCTGAACTCGCGCAAGACTGCTGCTCCTCAAAAGCGCCGGCGCCACGACGCTGTGTGCACACCGGCGGCGGTCCATGATCATGCTGGGGGATTGGACTGCCCGGACGTTACCCACCGGTATTGCTTTTGGGATAGGGGTCGCGACCAGATGTTTGATGCGTCACACGCTTGCGGACACGCCATGGGGACTGTTCCGCGCAGACTAGACCAGCGGGTCGGTGACCCGAAAGTAACCGCGGCCCGGTGAACCGGTGGGGGGCCCTGCCCCTCGCTCCGCGGGCGATCTAGGGTGACGCCATGCGCGTGCATGTGGTCAGTGACGTACACGGCAACAGCCGGGACCTGACGGTGGCCGGGGACGGTGCCGATGCCCTGGTCTGCCTCGGCGACCTGGTGCTCTTCCTGGATTACGCCGACCATTCGCGCGGCATCTTCCCCGACCTCTTCGGTGTCGCGCACGCCGACGCCCTCGTCGAACTGCGCACCGCCCGCCGCTTCGAGGAGGCCCGCGAACTGGGCCGCCGGCTCTGGGCCGAACTCGACGCGTCGGGCCGCAGCCGCGAGGCGGTCATCGAGGGCGCGGTCCGCAAGCAGTACGCCGAACTCTTCGCGGCCTTCCCGACCCCCACGTACGCCACCTACGGCAACGTCGACATGCCGCGACTGTGGCCCGAATACGCCGGACCCGGCACCACCGTGCTTGACGGACAGCGGGTGGAGATCGGCGGCCGGGTCTTCGGCTTCGTCGGCGGCGGACTGACCACCCCCATGCGGACGCCGTTCGAGATCAGCGACGAGGAGTTCGCCGCCAAGATCGAGGCGGTGGGCGAGGTCGACGTGTTGTGCACCCACATCCCGCCGGACGTCCCCGAGCTCTGCTACGACACCGTCGCCCGCCGCTTCGAACGCGGCAGCGGCGCGCTCCTGGACGCCATCCGCACCACCCGCCCCCGCTACTCCCTCTTCGGCCACGTCCACCAGCCGCTGGCCCGCCGGATGCGCATCGGCCGCACCGAATGCGTCAATGTCGGCCATTTCAATGCGACCGGTACGCCCTACGTCCTGACCTGGTGAGCCCGGCGGTGGCCGGCTGCGTACGCTCCCGTTTCCCCGCGCGGTAGCCTTCAGCAGCAGAGACAGCACCTTGCGGACACCGCGTGAGCGTCGGCGGACCGGCATGAATCGGCATGGAGGAGTCACGGCGATGGCCGAACACACCAGCTCTAGCATCACGATCGAGGCGGCGCCCGCCGAAGTGATGGGAGTGATCGCCGACTTTGACCGCTACCCGGAGTGGACCGGAGAGGTCAAGGAGGCGGAGGTGCTCGCCACGGACGACCAGGGCCGCGCGGTGGAGGTCCGCCTGCTGCTCGACGCCGGCGCGATCAAGGACGACCACACCCTCGCCTACACCTGGACCGGCGCCGACGAGGTCAGCTGGTCCCTGGTCAAGTCCCAGATGCTGCGCGCCCTGGACGGTTCCTACCGCCTCGCCGCGCTGCAGGGCGGTGCCGCCACCGAGGTCACGTACCAGCTCACCGTCGACGTCAAGATCCCGATGCTCGGCATGATCAAGCGCAAGGCGGAGAAGGTCATCATCGAGCGCGCCCTGGAAGGGCTGAAGCGGCGCGTCGAGAGCCACCCCGACGCCGACCCGGCGGCCGCCGACGAGGCCGCGCCCGCCGACGAGGCCAAGAAGCTCTGAGCGTGCGCACCGTCCTCGTCACCGGCCCCGGCGGCGCGGGCCGCACCACGCTCGCCGCCGCGACCGCCCTGGCCGGCGCCCGGCAAGGCGCCCGGGCCCTGCTGCTCACCACCGAGGGCGGCGCCTGCGAAACGGTGCTGGGCACCCCCCTCGGCGCCGAACGGCCCACCGCGATAGCGCCCGGCCTGCACGCCCGGCGCATCGACCCCGGCGACCGCTTCCGCCAGGAATTCCTCGCCTTCCAGGAGCGTGCCGGTGCCGCCCTCGACCTGCTGGGCGCCGCGCCCCTCGACGAGGACGAACTGACCGAACTCCCCGGCGCCGAGGACTTCGCCCTGCTCCAGGCACTGCGCGCCGAACACGCCTCGGACGACTGGGACCTGGTCGTCGTCGACATGCCCTCGGCGGCCGAAACGATCCGGCTGCTGGCGCTCCCCGCCCAGGTCCGGCGCTACCTCCGCCGGCTGCTGCCGCCCGAGCGCCAGGCCGCCCGCGCGCTGCGCCCGGTCCTCGCCCAGCTCGCCGGCGTCCCGATGCCGGCCCAGAAGCTGTACGACGCCGCCGGCCGCTGGGAGACCGAACTCGCCGCCGTCCAGCAGGTGATCGACGACCCCGGCACCTCCGTCCGCCTGGTCACCGAGGCCGGCCCGGTCGCCGCCGCCAACCTGCGCACCATCCGCGCCGGCCTGGCCCTGCACGGCCGCCGCACCGACGGCGTGGTCGTCAACCGGCTGCTGCCCACCGGCTCCGCCGACCCCTTCCTCGCCGCGCTCTCCGGCAGTCAGCAGACCGCCCTCAAGGCGCTCCGCGAGGAGTTCCCCGACGTCCCCGTCCACGAGGTGCCGCACCTCGGCCGCGACCCCCAGGGCGTCGCCGAGCTCGACGAGTTGATCGGCGGACCGGACCGCGGGATCGGCATCCCGGCCCCCGCCGCGGCGGACCGCCGCGACCCCTGGACCGTCGAGGACCGGCTCGCCACCGACGGCATCCTGGTCTGGCGGGTGCCGCTGCCCGGTGCCGAGCGCCGGGGCCTCGGCCTGGTGCGGCGCGGCGACGAAATCGTGGTGACGGTCGGCCGCTTCCGGCGGATCCGCACCCTGCCCTCCGCGCTGCGCCGCTGCTCCGTCTCCGGTGCCGGCCTCCGCGACGGCGTGCTCGACATCCGCTTCACCCCGGATCCCGACCTGTGGCCCAAGAGCGACTGAACGCGGTACCACCGTTCGGGTAACGTCGGGGGTGGGCCAGGAGCCCGTCCCGACTCGCCGTACCGCCCCGCCGCAGCAGTCCACGGAGTTCATCATGAGCGATGCCACCGAGCGCCCAGCCGACCGCGCGGCCGGGCCCGACGCCGACGCCTGGGAGGCCGCCTGCGCCGAGGACCTCGCCGCGGAGAAGGCCCGCCGCCGGACCGAGTACGGCCCCCAGCCGGGCAGCGCCGCCGAGGAACTGCGCAAGCTCGCCGAGGCGGTCACCGGCAAGCTCGCCGGCATCCAGCTGCCCGGCGCGCTCGGCGGGATGGCCGCGCAGAGCGCCGTGAGCCAGCTCTTCAAGCAGGCCCGGGCCGCCGTCGAACCGGTCATCGAGCGCAACCCCGACGTCTTCGACCACCTCGCCGCGGCCGGCTCCGAAATCGTCGCCGCCTACCGCTCCGCCGTCGAGCGCAGCGAGCGCCGCTGGACCCGCGACGACCTCACCGACCGGCCCGGCACCGGCCGCGCCGACGACCCGCGGGACGACGACGGTCCCACCGGCACCGAGCGAATCGATCTCGACTGACCCGGGCTCCGGTACGGTGGGTCCCGGCGGGGTTCGAGCGAAAAACTGAGGGACACATGGGACTCACCATCGGCGTCGACATCGGCGGCACGAAGATCGCGGCCGGCGTGGTCGACGAAGAGGGTTCGATCCTTGAGACGTGCAAGGTACCGACCCCGCAGGCCACCGATGCCCTGACCGAGGCCATCGCGGACGCGGTCCGCACGGTAGGTGCCGGGCACCACATCGAGGCGGTGGGGATCGGGGCCGCGGGCTACGTCGACGAGAAGCGCGCCACGGTCCTGTTCGCACCGAACATCGACTGGCGCCACGAACCGCTCAAGGACAAGGTCGAACAGCGCGTCGGCCTCCCCGTCGTCGTCGAGAACGACGCCAACGCCGCCGCCTGGGGCGAGTACCGCTTCGGTGCCGGCCAGGGCCACAGCGACGTCATCTGCATCACGCTCGGCACGGGCCTCGGCGGCGGCATCATCATCGGCAACAAGCTCCGCCGCGGCCGCTTCGGCGTCGCCGCGGAGTTCGGCCACATCCGGGTCGTGCCGGACGGCCTGCTGTGCGGCTGCGGCAGCCAGGGCTGCTGGGAGCAGTACGCCTCCGGCCGCGCCCTGCTGCGCTACGCCAAGCAGCGCGCCTTCGCCACCCCCGAGAACGCCACGGTGCTGCTCTCGCTCGGCGACGGCACCCCCGACGGCATCCAGGGCAAGCACATCAGCGCCGCCGCCCGTCAGGGCGACAAGGTCGCCATCGACTCGTTCCGGGAGCTGGCCCGCTGGGCCGGTGCCGGCCTCGCCGACCTGGCCTCGCTGTTCGACCCGTCGGCCTTCATCGTCGGCGGCGGGTCTCGGACGAGGGCGAACTGGTCCTCGAACCGATCCGCAAGTCGTTCCGCCGCTGGCTGGTCGGCAATCAGTACCGGCCGCACGCCCAGGTCCTCGCCGCCCAGCTCGGCGGCAAGGCCGGACTGGTCGGCGCGGCCGACCTGGCGCGCCAGGGCTGACCCGCGGTGGTGGCCGAGCACCCCGGACTCCCGGCGTCCGGCACCGAGGAGGACGCCGTACGGGTCCGCGTGCTCAGCTACAACATCCGCTCGATGCGCGACGACCGGGCGGCGCTGGCCAGGGTCATCCGGGCCTGCGCCGCCGATCTCGTGCTGATCCAGGAGGCGCCGCGGTTCTTCCGCTGGCGCAAGGCCGCCGAGCGGCTGGCCCGCTCGGCCGGCCTGGTGTACGTCACCGGCGGCGGGACGACCGCGGGCCCGATGATCCTCGCCACGCTCCGCGCCCACGTGGAGCGCACCGAGGACGTCCTGCTGCCCCGCACCCCCGGCCTGCACCAGCGCGGTCTCGCCACCGCCGTGGTGCGGATCGGCGGGGCCCGGCTCGGCGTCGTCAGTACTCACCTCAGCCTCGCCGACCGGGAGCGGTACGAGCAGGCCGGGCTGCTGCTGGAGCGGCTGGCCGCCCTCGGGACGCGGCACGCGGTCGTCGGCGGGGATCTGAACGACCGGCCGGACGGCCGCAGCTTCCGGCGGCTGGCGGACCGGCTCACCGACGCCTGGGCGGCCGAGCCGTGGGGCGGGGAGTTCACCTCCACGCCCCACGAGCCGGTGCAGCGCATCGACGCCGTCCTCACCACGGACGGCGTCGAGGTGCTGGGCTGCGGGGTGCCGCACGGACTCCCCGGTGTACGCGAGGCCGATCTGCTGGCAGCCTCGGATCACCTGCCGGTGCTGGCCGCGCTGCGGGTGCCGGCCGGGGACTGACTCAGACCACCGCGCCGCCGCCCGGCGGCCGGTCGTCGTCCTCGTCGTCGTTCTTCATCCGGGCCACGAGCGTGGCGAAGCCGCCGAGGAAGCCGCCGATGCCCAGGACCGTGCTCCACCACGTCACCGGCTGCTGGAAGATCACCAGGGCGATCAGCAGCAGCGGGCCGCCGAGCACCGCGATCCAGGCGAACTTGCTCGTGACGTCGGCCTTCGGCAGCGGCGGCGGCTCGGGCGGGGTGAAGTGGCCCTCGTCGGTCTCGTCGAAGTCGTCGTCGGACGGTTCGGCGGCGGCCCAGTCCCGCGGGCCGACGCCCGGTGCGTAGACCACGAAGCTGCCCGGGCGGTCGGTGCCGGCCTTCCCCGGGTCCCCGGGCCCGCCCTTGTGGTCCTTGGCCCCGCCGCCCTCGTCGGTCCCCTTGGCGGGCGCGTCGTCGTCCGCCGGGATCGACGGCTGCTCGCCGTAGCCCGCGACGATCTCCGCCCAGGCGGCTTCCTCGTCCAGCGGGTCCCGGGGGTCGCGGGGGCTACGCTCCGCCACTGGCCGCCGTCCCCTCCGGGGCCGCGTCCACGGCGTCCGCCCCCGCCTGCGGGGCCAGCCGGGAGATGAAGGCGAAGGTGTCCTCGAAGATCTTCTCCGCGTCGTGGTCGAGCGGGGCGACGTGGTAGCTGCGCTCCAGCAGGGTCTGCCGGACGTCCGTCGAGGAGACCCGGGCGAGGATCCGCTCGGAGTCCACCGGCGGGACGATGTGGTCCTGCGGACTGGTCATCACCAGCAACGGCTGGGTGACGGCCGGGAGTTCGGAGTCCACCTGCTGGAAGAACCGGCGCAGGGAGTACGCGGCGTGCAGCGGCACCCGGGCGTAGGCCAGCTCCTCGGCGCCGGGCTTGGCGATGTCGTTGGACACGCCCTTGGTCGTGCGGACCAGATGGCGCAGCACCGGAAGCAGCGGCGCCGCGGCATCATGGACCTTGTTGGCCGGGTTGACCACGACCACCCCGCTGACCGCGGCGCCGTGTTTGGCGGCCAGCCGGAGCGCCAGCGCGCCGCCCATCGACAGGCCGCAGACGAAGACCTGGGAGCAGCGCTCGGTCAGCGCCCGCAGTTCGCGGTCGACCTCGGCGTACCAGTCCTGCCAGGTCGTGATCTGCAGGTCCTGCCAGCGGGTGCCGTGACCGGGCAGCAGTGGAAGGGAGACGGTCAGCCCCCGGTCGGCCAGATGTTCGGCCCAGGGGCGCAGGGACTGGGGGAGCCGGTGAAGCCGTGGCACACAAGGACGCCGACCTCTCCGCCGTCACGGCGGAACGGCTCGGCTCCGGGAAGGAGCGGCACCGGGGGACTCCGTTCGATGAGGGGACCTGGCGAGTTACCTCAGGGTACGCAAAGTGACGGCGGGCGGATAGGTCCGACGGCGCGTGCGGCCCGGCCGGTCCGCCGGTAGTCCCTCATCTCCGTCCGACGGCGCCCGCGGGCCCCACAGGCGTCCCGCAAGCGGGCGTGCACCAGCTGCCGGAGCCCTTGAACGCCCGGCCGGGACGAGCGTGCCACCCGGGCAGGTTAAGGTCTTTGCGTCACACACAGGAGGCAGTCGGTTGATCTACGGCGCAATGAAGTTTTCCCTCGGCGGGTCGCTGAAGCTTGCCTTCAGGCCCTGGGTGGAAGGCATCGAGAACGTTCCCGCCGAGGGTCCGGCGATCCTCGCGAGCAACCACCTGTCCTTCTCGGACTCGTTCTTCCTGCCCGCGGTGCTCGACCGCAAGGTCACCTTCATCGCGAAGTCGGAGTACTTCACCTCCCCGGGCGTCAAGGGCAAGCTGACCGCCGCGTTCTTCAAGGGCGTGGGCCAGCTGCCGGTGGACCGCTCGGGCGCCCGCGGCGCGGGCGAGGCGGCGATCAAGAGCGGCATAGAGGTCCTCAAGCGCGGTGAGCTGTTCGGCATCTACCCGGAGGGCACCCGCTCCCCGGACGGCCGGCTCTACCGCGGCAAGCCGGGCGGTCTGGCCCGGGTGGCGCTGGCCACCGGCGCGCCGGTCATCCCCGTGGCGATGATCGACACCGAGAAGGTGCAGCCTCCGGGCAAGGTCGTGCCGAAGATGATCCGGCCGGGGATCCGCATCGGCAAGCCGCTGGACTTCACCCGCTACCAGGGCATGGAGGGCGACCGCTTCATCCTGCGGTCGGTCACCGACCAGGTCATGTACGAGATCATGAAGCTCTCCGGCCAGGAGTACGTGGACATCTACGCGACCGCCGCCAAGCGGCAGATCGCGGACGCGGCGAAGGCCGCGGAGGCGAAGAAGAAGGCCGAGGCGGAGCAGGCCAAGAAGGCCGCCGCCGAATAGGCCGACGAAGACGGGCAGGGCCGAGGCCGGGCGCGGATCGTGTCCGGTGAGGGGTGGGGGCCGGCAATGACGGATGCGGACATACGGACGGTGACCGGCGGCATGGCCGCCGCCCGGCGCCACGGCAAGCGCCCTCCGAGGGTGCTGCGGATGTCCGTCGAGCTGCCGCTGTGGCGTGCGCTCACCGGCTACCGGATCCTCACCCTCCTCTACGTCCTGGTCCTGGTGGCGATGTCGTACCGCAAGTACGAACACCCGCTGGGCGCGGCCGCCTACATGGGCGCGCTCACCCTCTGGATGGCGCTGACCTGGCGGCGGACGACCTCGCCGGAGCGCTGCACCCGCCGGTTCCTCGTCGGCGACCTGAGCTTCGCGGCGGGCGGCATCCTGCTCACGACGCTGGTCGACAGCCACGCGCGCATCATGGGCGGCTCGCCCACGCTGCCCTCCATCTGGGCGGCCGGCGCCGTCCTCGGCTTCGCGATCAAGGGCGGCTGGCGCTGGGCCGCGGTGGCCTCCAGCGTGGTGGCGGCCGCCAACCTCGTCGAACGCGAGGTGCTGGCCCGCGACACCATCCACAACGTGATCCTGGTGTGGGTGGCCAGCGTCGGCATCGGCTACGTCGTCGAGGTCGCCCGGGCCAGTGAACGCACCCTCGCCCGGGCCCTGCAGGTCGAGGCCGCCACCCGCGAACGGGAGCGGCTGGCCCGCGACATCCACGACAGCGTGCTGCAGGTCCTGGCGATGGTGCAGCGGCGCGGTGCCGCGATCGGCGGCGAGGCGGCGGAGCTGGGCCGGATGGCCGGCGAGCAGGAGGTCGCGCTGCGCACCCTGGTCTCCGGCGGCCCGGTGTCGCGGCCGGCCGGCCCGGCCCTGGCGCCGACGCCGGCCGCGGTGCCGGTGCCGCCCCCGCCGCCGGCCGCCGGCGGGCCCTGTGACGTCCGGGCGCTGCTCGCGCCGTACGCGGGGGCCGGGGTGACCTTCTCCGAGCCGGGCGCCCCGGTCGAGCTGCCGGCCGCCGCGGCGGCGGAGCTCGCGGCCGCTGTCAGTGCCGCGTTGGACAATGTGCGGGTCCATGCGGGGGACGGCGCCCAGGCATGGATCCTGGTGGAGGACGAACCGCACGCGGTGATCGTGACGGTCCGCGACGACGGCCCTGGCATCCCCGAGGGCCGCCTCGCGGACGCCGAGCGCGAGGGCCGCCTGGGGGTGGCCCTGTCGATCCGCGGCCGGCTGCGGGACCTCGGCGGCACCGCGGAATGGGTCTCGGTCCCCGGCCAGGGCACGGAAGTGGAGTTGACGGTCCCCAAGGGCACGGCGCCCGAGGGCGGAAGGCGGGGGAAGACCCGGGCATGACGGAGCAGACGGGCCTGAAGGTGATGGTGGTCGACGACCACCCGATGTGGCGCGACGCGGTCGCGCGGGATCTGGCCGAGGCCGGGTTCGAGGTCGTGGCGACGGCCGGTGACGGCCTCCAGGCGGTCCGCCGCGCGCAGGCCGCCTCGCCCGACGTACTGGTGCTGGACCTCAATCTGCCGGGCCTGCCCGGCGTACGGGTCTGCAAGGAGCTGGTCGGCGCCAATCCGGCGCTGCGGGTGCTGGTGCTGTCGGCGAGCGGGGAGCACGCCGATGTGCTGGAGGCGGTCAAGTCCGGTGCGACCGGCTATCTGCTGAAGTCGGCGAGCACCGAGGAGCTGCTGGACGCGGTGCGGCGCACGGCCGCCGGGGACGCGGTGTTCACCCCGGGCCTCGCGGGCCTGGTGCTCGGCGAGTACCGCCGGCTGGCCACGGAGCCGGCCCCCGCGACCCCGGACGAGCCGGGCGCCCCGCGGCTGACGGAGCGGGAGACCGAGGTGCTGCGCCTGGTCGCCAAGGGCCTCTCGTACAAGCAGATCGCCGAGCGGCTGGTCATCTCGCACCGCACGGTGCAGAACCACGTCCAGAACACCCTCGGCAAGCTGCAGTTGCACAACCGCGTCGAGCTGGTGCGGTACGCCATAGAGCGCGGCCTCGACGAGGGCTGAGCCGCGCCCGGGCCGGCGCTCCGGAGGGGGAGACCGCGGCCGGGCATGATCGATCCGCTCGTACGGGTGAAGACGGGGTGTCAACTCCCCCAAAAATCACCGGAATCGCCGCTTCCGGCATCCCGGAGTGACCCAGATCACCATTAGCGTGACCGGCGTCAGCTCAACCACGGCCGTGCGCGGCCACTGACGGGATGTAGGTGATTGCAGCGATGCGGGTCGGAGTACTGACCGGCGGCGGCGACTGCCCCGGACTGAACGCGGTGATCAGGGCGATCGTCCGCAAGGGCACCCAGGAATACGGCTACGACTTCCTCGGCTTCCGGGACGGCTGGCGCGGGCCGCTGGAGAACGACACGGTGCCGCTGGACATCCCGGCGGTGCGCGGCACCCTGCCCCGCGGCGGCACGATCCTCGGCTCCTCGCGGACCAACCCCTTGAAGGCCGAGGACGGCGTCCGCCGGATCAAGGAGACCCTCGCCAAGCAGGAGGTCGAGGCGCTGATCGCGATCGGCGGCGAGGACACCCTGGGCGTGGCGACCCGGCTGTCCGGCGAGTTCGGCGTCCCCTGCGTCGGCGTCCCCAAGACCATCGACAACGACCTCTCGGCCACGGACTACACCTTCGGCTTCGACACCGCCGTGGGCGTCGCCACCGAGGCCATCGACCGGCTGCACACCACCGCCGAATCGCACATGCGGGTCCTGGTCGTCGAGGTCATGGGCCGGCACGCCGGCTGGATCGCGCTGCACTCCGGTCTCGCCGGCGGCGCCAACGTCATCCTCATCCCCGAGCAGCGCTTCGACGTCGACCAGGTCTGCGGGTGGATCCAGTCCCGCTTCAAGGTCCGCTACGCGCCGATCGTGGTGGTCGCCGAGGGCGCGATGCCCAAGGACGGCCAGATGGTGCTCAAGGACGACTCCAAGGACTCCTTCGGTCATGTCCGGCTCTCCGGCGTGGGGGAGTGGCTGGCCAAGGAGATCGAGTCGCGCACCGGCAAGGAGGCCCGGACCACCGTCCTCGGCCACACCCAGCGCGGCGGTACGCCCAGCGCCTTCGACCGCTGGCTGGCCACCCGCTTCGGGCTGCACGCCATCGAGGCGGTGCACGACGGCGACTTCGGCACGATGGTCGCGCTGCGCGGCACCGACATCGTCCGGGTGCCGATCTCCGAGGCGACCGCCAAGCTGAAGACCGTCGACCCGGCGCTCTACGCCGAGGCCGGGGTGTTCTTCGGCTGACCACGGCCGCCGTCCCTCCGGGCGGCACCGCCGGGCGAGGGGCCGTATATTCGCCGTACACGACATATCCGGCCCATTGCTCCTGGTGAGCACGCACCGGCGGGAGGGAACGTGGAGATCGTCGCCTTCGGCGTCCAGAAGGACGAGCGGCCGTTCCTGGAGCGCGCCTTCGCCGGCCGCCACCAGGTGCGCAGCCTGGACGTCGTCCTCAACCGCGACACCGCCCCGATCGCGCACGGCTACGAGGTCGTCAGCTCCGACGTCAACGCCGACCTCGGCGCGGACGTGCTGCAGACCCTCGCGGCCGGCGGGACGAAGATGGTCGCCCAGCGCTCCACGGGCTTCAACAACATCGATCTGGAGGCCGCGGCCGATCTCGGGATGAGCATCGGCCGGGTCTCCCACTACTCCCCGTACGCGGTGGCGGAATTCGCCTGGGCGCTGGCGCTGGCCGTCGACCGCAAGATCGTGCGGGCCGCCCGGCGCACCCGCAACTTCGACTTCCGGCTGGACGGCCTGATGGGCCGCGATCTGCGCGGCCGCACCGCGGGCGTGCTCGGCACCGGCCGGATCGGCGAGGCGTTCACCCGGATCGCCCACGGCTTCGGCATGGACCTGCTGGGCTGGGACCTCGTCGAGAACCCCCGCTGCGCCGCGCTGGGCATGACGTACGTCCCCCGCGAGCGGCTGTTCGCCGAGGCCGACCTGATCACCGTGCACCTCCCGCTGACGGACGACACCCGGCACCTCGTCGACGCCGCCGCGCTGGCCGCCATGAAGGATGACGCCATCCTGGTCAACACCAGCCGCGGCGGTCTGGTCGACACCGCGGCGCTGGTCCGCGCGCTCAAGGCCGGCCGGCTCACCGGCGTCGCGCTGGACGTCTACGAGGAGGAGTCCGGGCTCTTCTCCTACGACCGGTCCCTGGACGTCATGGACGACGACACCCTCGCCCGCCTGATGACCTTCGCGAACGTGCTGGTCACCTCGCACCAGGCGTACTTCACCGAGGATGCGGTGGGCCAGATCACCCAGGCCACCGTGGCCAACGTCGAGGACTACCTCGCCCACCGCACCAACGAGAACATGCTGGTCACACGAGGACAGCTGCCAGCAGCTGCGCGGTGACCGCGGCCCCGTCCAGGGTCAGTACCGACTCTGGGTGGAACTGCACCCCCGCGAAGCCCGGACCGCGCAGCGCATGCACCTCACCGGACTCCGCGTCCCGGCTCAACTCCACGCGGTGCATGGCCAGTTCGGCCTCCGTACGGTCGTCGCAGCGGGCCGTGAAGGTGTTGTAGAAGCCGACCGTCTCGGGGCGCCCGAAGAAGTCGATCCGCTCCTGCGCCCCCTGGAAGGGCACCTCCTTGCGGACGATCTCCAACCCCAGCTCCGCGGCGAGCAGTTCGTGGCCCAAGCACACCCCCAGCAGGCCGTGCTGGTGGCCGGCGACCAGGTCCGCGGTCAGCGACCGCAGGAAGCGCATCTTGGGGTCGGCCGGGTCGGACGGGTCGCCCGGCCCAGGGCCCAGCACGACCGGGCCCTCGTGCGCCAGGGCGGCCGCGCGCAGCCCCGGCTCGTCGAACCGGCGCACGGTCACCGCCAGCCCCGACGTCCGCAGCAGATGCGCCAGCATCGCCGTGAAGGTGTCCTCCGCGTCGACCACCAGCGCGTGCCCGCTCAGCTCGGCGGTCGGCGCGGTGGTCTGCATCCGCAGCCAGAACGGCGCCAGGTCCGCCCGCCGGGCGTCCAGGGCGGCCCGCACCCGCGGGTCGTCGGCGAGCCGCGGCGGCCGCCCGCCGTCCGCCGGGCGCGCCGGTGCCTCCCGTACGCCCAGCGCGGTCAGCACGCCCGCCGCCTTCGCGTGCGTCTCGGCGGCCTCGCCGTGCGGGTCGGAGGCGCGCACCAGCGTGGCACCGACCGGCACCCGCAGCCGCCCTTCCGCGGTGATGTCCGCGGTCCGGATCAGGATCGGCGAGTCCAGCGTCTGCGCGCCGCCCGCGTCCCGGCCGATCAGCGCCAGCGCGCCCGCGTAGTAGCCGCGCCCCCGCCCGTCCGGGCCGACCGGCTCGTGCCGTTCGATGACCCGGCAGGCGTTCTGCACCGGCGATCCGGTGACCGTCGCCGCGAACATGGTCTCCTTCAGCACCTCGCGCACATCGAGGGTGGACCGGCCGCGCAGCTCGTACTCGGTGTGCGCGAGATGCGCCATCTCCTTGAGCCGGGGCCCGATCACCACCCCGCCCCGGTCGCCGACCGTGCACATCATCTTGAGCTCCTCGTCCACCACCATGGACAGCTCGTCGACCTCCTTGCGGTCGCCGAGGAACGCCAGCAGGCTCTCCGGGGTGGGCCCGTCGGCCGGGTAGCGGTAGGTGCCGCTGATCGGATTCATCACGACCGTTCCCCCGGTCATCCGGACGTGCACCTCCGGGCTGGCGCCGACCAGCGTGCGCACACCGGGGCGGTGCACGACGTACGTCCAGTACGCGCCGCGCTCGCCGGCCAGCAGCCGCCGGAACAGCGCCAGCGCGTCGGCCGCCGAGAAGTCCGCGATCGAGCCCTCGAAGGTCCGGCGGATGACGAAGTTCGCGCCCTCGCCGGTGCCGATCTCCTCCCGCACCACCCGCTCGACGATCTCCGCGTACCGCTCGTCCGACACGTCGAACGCGCCGTCCGTCACCCGCACGTCGTGCGCCGGCAGCGCCGCCAGCGCCTCGTCCAGCGGCAGCTCGCAGGTCTCGCGGGGGCGCAGCACGGCGAGCGGGGTGCCGTCGTCGTGGGCCCGGAAGCCGCGCTCGCGGATCTGCCGGAACGGGATCAGCGCGAGCGCGTCGGTCACCGGCGCACCGGGTGCCGTCTCACCCAGTGGGATGTCCGCCAGCCGCTCGACCTCGGTGACCTCGCCGATCAGCACCTCGACGATGTCCCCCGCCTCCCGGCCGGGGGAGCGGCGGCGCAGCAGCGCGAACGGGGGGCCGGCGGGGTCCAGCAGCCGCCGGACGAGTGCGGCGGCATCGGGGCGGACGTCGGGGCGTACGCGGTGCATGGCGGTTCCTTCCGGGTGGGCCGGAGGGCCGGGGAAGAAGGGACGACCGCCGGAAACGCCGAAGGCCGCCCTCGGGCGGCCTTCGCGGAGTGTGGGATGTGCGCGCGAATCAGTGGGCCGCCGGAGGAGCGGTCCACCACCAGTTCATGGTCGGCATCGGTCGCGTGCACATGGGGCGCACCCTACCGGACCGTCCGGGTGCTCTGCGTCTCACAGTCCGGATGCCGGACGGACAGCCCCACCGGACCCCGTAATGTGGGGCATGTGACCGTGAACGCTGAAACCCACGCCGGTGGCAACACCTGGCGACACCTTCCCGCGGCGCAGCAGCCTGACTGGCCGGACCAAGAGGCTCTGCGCGATGTGATCGCGGAGCTCGAGTCCTATCCGCCGCTCGTCTTCGCGGGCGAGTGCGACCAGCTGCGTGAGCGCCTGGGAGCCGTCGCCCGTGGCGAGGCGTTCCTGCTCCAGGGCGGCGACTGCGCGGAGGCCTTCGACGCCGTCTCCGCCGAGCACATCCGCAACAAGCTCAAGACCCTCCTGCAGATGGGCGCCGTCCTGACCTACGCCGGCTCGGTGCCGGTGGTCAAGGTCGGCCGGATCGCCGGCCAGTACAGCAAGCCGCGCTCCAAGCCCACCGAGACCCGGGACGGCGTGACCCTGCCGACCTACCGCGGCGACTCCGTCAACGGCTTCGAGTTCACCGAGGCGGCCCGCATCCCGGACCCGCAGCGGCTCAAGCGGATGTACCACGCCTCCGCGGCGACCCTGAACCTCGTGCGCGCCTTCACCACCGGCGGCTACGCCGACCTGCGGCAGGTGCACGCCTGGAACCAGGACTTCGTGAAGTCCTCGCCCTCGGGGCAGCGCTACGAGGCGCTGGCCCGCGAGATCGACCGGGCGATGAACTTCATGAACGCCTGCGGGGTGGACCCGGAGGAGTTCCGGACCGTGGAGTTCTACTCCTCCCACGAGGCGCTGGTGCTCGACTACGAGTCGGCGCTGACCCGGGTGGACTCGCGCACCGGCAACCTCTACGACGTCTCCGGGCACATGGTCTGGATCGGCGAGCGCACCCGTCAGCTGGACCACGCGCACATCGAGTTCGCCTCGCGCATCCGCAACCCGATCGGCGTCAAGCTCGGCCCGACGACCACCGCGGAGGACGCGCTCACCCTCATCGAGCGCCTCGACCCGGAGCGTGAGCCGGGCCGGCTGACCTTCATCACGCGCATGGGCGCGGACAAGATCCGCGACAAGCTCCCCGAGCTGGTGGACAAGGTCACCGCCGCCGGCGCGCAGGTCGCCTGGATCTGCGACCCGATGCACGGCAACACCTTCGAGGCGGCCTCCGGGCACAAGACCCGGCGCTTCGACGACGTGCTGGACGAGGTCAAGGGCTTCTTCGAGGTCCACAAGGGCCTCGGCACGCACCCGGGCGGCATCCACGTCGAGCTGACCGGTGACGACGTCACCGAGTGCGTGGGCGGCGGCGACGAGATCTTCGTCGACGACCTGCACCAGCGCTACGAGACCGCCTGCGACCCGCGGCTCAACCGCAGCCAGTCGCTGGACCTGGCCTTCCTGGTGGCGGAGATGTACCGCGATCAGTGATCGCCGGTGAACGTGAGTGGGGCGCGGATCTGTGATCCGCGCCCCACTGCGTCGTTCAGGGCCCGCCGGGCGTTGTGGAGCCAGGGCGTGCCGGGTAAGGTAAGGGTAACCTCACTCAAGATCGGCTGGACCGGTCGACGAGGTTCTTCCGCCGACCAGTCGCCGGAACCGTCCGAAGCCGCCCCTCACGGAGGAGACACCGCGTTGTACGTCTGCTCTTGCTTCGGCGTCACCGAGCAACAGGTCCGCCAGCACGCGGCGACGGGCGCCTGCACGCCCCGCCAGATCGCCTCCGCCTGCAAGGCCGGCACCGACTGCGGCAACTGCGTGCGGCGCATCCAGGCGCTGCTCGGCCGGGGTGCCTGCCCGCGCCGGGAGCTCATCGAGAACGGCGCCGACCCGCTGGCGTCCGGGCGGACAGCGTCCGGGCTGTCGCCGGCGGACGCGGAGGAGGACGCCGTGGGGCCCGCGGCGCTCCCGGAGGCCGCGTAGCCGTCAGCTCGGCTGCTCGATCACCTGGGCGATGTAGAGCGCCTCTCCGAGCTTCTCCACCAGCTCCAGCTGGGTGTCGAGGTAATCGATGTGGTGCTCCTCGTCCGCGAGGATGTCCTCGAAGATGTTCGCCGAGGTGATGTCGCCCTTGCTGCGCATCAGCTCGATTCCGCGCTTGAGCCGGTCGATCGCCTCGACCTCGATCTGCCGGTCCGCCTGGAACATCTCGGTGACGGTCTGGCCGACCCGTACGTGGAACAGCCGCTGGTAATTCGGCAGCGCATCGAGGAAGAGAATCCGGTCGGTCAGGACCTCCGCGTGCTTCATCTCGTCGAACGATTCGGCGCGGGTGTACTTCGCGAGCTTGGTCCAGCCGAAGTTCTCCTGCATCTTGGCGTGCAGGAAGTACTGGTTGATGGCGGTCAGCTCGGCGGTCAGCTGCTCGTTGAGGAATTCGATGACCTCGGGGTCGCCCTGCATGGCTGCGGGCTCCTTCCACGCGAGAACTGGGCAGGTGCCGCGCATCCTCGCACCGCCCTCGGCGGACCGTCCAGTAAGTACACGCTTAGTACGAGTTGCCCGAATCTCTCCCTCCCTGGTCATCGGCACCCCTTCCGGTCTGACAACATGGAGGGCATGGGTCAGCCGGAAAGCCGCGAAGAGGAGCATCCGCAGCTTCCTCCGGGGCAGCGGCTCCAGCGGGGCTGGCCGGTGACGCATTACGGCCCGGTCCCGAAGTTCCGCCCCGAGCGCTGGGAGTTCCGCGCGTTCGGCGCCACCGCGGACGACGCGAAACACTGCTGGTCACACGAAGAATTCACGGCACTGCCGTATGCCACGGTCGTCGCCGACATGCACTGCGTGACGAAATTCAGCATGCTGGGCGCCGAATGGGGCGGGGTACTCACCAAGACCATTCTGGATCTCGCGCCGCCCGCGCCCGATGTCACCCATGTGATGGTGTGGGCCGAATACGGCTTCAGCTCGAATCTCCGGCTGGCGGATTTCGCCGCCGAGAACTGCCTCTTCGCCACGCACCGCTCGGGAGAACTGCTCACCGCCGAGCACGGTTTCCCGGTCCGGCTGATCGTGCCGCACCTCTACGCCTGGAAGGGCCCGAAATGGGTCCGCGGCATCGAATACATGCGGGCCGACCGCCGCGGCTTCTGGGAGGAGCGCGGCTACCACAACCTGGGCGATCCCTGGCAGGAGCAGCGCTTCTCCTACCAGGAGGAGCCCGGGGACGGCCCCGAGCTCTGAGCCGGCCGACCCCGGCCGATGGTCCCGGCCCGTCGTGCCGTCAGCCGTCCCGCAGCTTCTTCAGCCGCTCGACGTCGCCCGCGTGCCCCTCCTTGCCGCCCGGCGTCTCGATGACCAGCGGGACGCCCTCGGTGGCCGGGTGGGTCAGCAGCGCCCGGAACGCGTCCTCGCCGATGTGCCCGGCGCCGATGTTCGCGTGCCGGTCCTTGTGGGCGCCCACCACGTCCTTGGAGTCATTGGCGTGGATCAGCTTCAGCCGCCCCGCGCCGACCGTCCCGACCAGCAGGTCGAGCGTCTGGTGCATCCCGTTCGGCCCGGTCAGGTCGTGCCCCGCCGCGAAGATGTGGCAGGTGTCCAGGCAGACGCCCAGCTTCGGATGGGCGTCCAGTGCCTCGAAGTACGGCCCGAAGTCCCAGGTCCGGGAACACAGCGACGCGCCCTGACCCGCGGTCGACTCCAGCAGCAGATACGGGTCGTCAGGGTGCGTCAGCTCGTCGAGCAGCGGCAGCAACCGCGCCCTGACCTGCGCCAGCGCCTCCGCGCGCGGCCGCCCGCCGGTCGCCGAACCGGTGTGCACGACCACCCCGAGCGCGCCGATGTCCCGGCCGCGGCGCAGCGAATGGCGCAGCGAGGCCACCGACCGCTCGACCGTCTCCGGAGTGTGCGACCCGAAGTTGATCAGGTACGGCGCATGGACGTACGCCGGCAGGCCCTGCAGCGCACAGGCCGCCCGGAACGCCTCGTCCTGCTCGGGGCTGCCGGGCGGCGTCGCCCAGCCGCGCGGATTGGCCACGAAGACCTGCACGGCCTCGGCGCCCATCTCGCGGGCGTAGGCGATACCGGTCTTGGCCAGCCCGCCGGCCACCGGCACATGGCCGCCGACCGGATTACGGGCCCGGGCGGACCGTCCGGCGTCCTGGGGGGAGGGGGTTTCACTCACCCTCCAAGGGTGCCAGGCGCCGGACGGCCCCCTGCTCCGAGGGGCCCCGCGCTACAGGGCGCCCTTCAGCTTGATCGTGATCGTGCTGCCCTTCGGCGCCTTCTCGCCCGGGTCGACGGACTGGGTGTCCACCTCGTCCTGCGGGAACAGGAACGGCTTCTTCACCTCGACCTGGAAGCCGAGAGCGGTCAGCTGCTTCTTGGCGTCCTCGACGTTCTTGCCCGTGACGTCGGGCACCGGGACCATCTCCGGGCCCTTGGAGAGCGTGAGGGTGACCGTGTCGCCGGTGCCGGCGACGTCGCCCTCCGCCGGGTCCTGCCGGGCCACCGTGCCCTTGTCCTGCGGCGAGTTCACCGGCTCCGCGGCGAACTTCACGTGCAGCCCCTTGGCCTGCAGCACGGCCTCGGCGTCCGCGCGGTCGCTGCCGATCACGCCGGGCACGTCGACCTGGGCGCCCCGGCTGACGACCAGCGCCACCGCCGTGTCGGGCTGCCGCTGGCTGCCCGCGGCGGGGTCGGTACGGATCACCGAGCCCTTGGCGACGTCGCTGTTGAACGCCTTGGTCACGGCCCCCGGCCGCAGCCCGAGGTCGCGCAGCTTGCGCTTGGCGTCCGCGACCGGGGTGCCGGACAGGTCCGGTACGGCGACGTGGTTCGGGCCGCGGGAGACGGTGACGGTGACCGTCCCCGTACCGCGGATCCGCCCGCCGGTCGCCGGGTTCGTCTTCATCACGTGCCCGCGCTCCACGTTGGAGCTGAAGCCGCGCACGACCCTGATCCCCAGCCCCGCGTCCCGCAGCGTCTTGGTGGCCTTGGCCTGGGTCATGTCCAGCACCGCGGGGACGGTGGTGAACTGGCCGTAGTTGATGTACCAGACGCCCGTGCCGACGCCGAGGACCAGCAGCACGGCCGCGATGATCGTGGCGAGCCGGCGCCGCTGCAGCAGCCCGCCGGCCGCGGCGGGAGCCGCGGCCGGGGCCGGACGCAGCCGGGTCGTCCGCTCCTCCGGCACCGGGGGCACTTCCAGGCGGCTGGTGCGGTTCAGCGCCGCCTCGTCCGCACCCGGCAGCGGCAGCTGTACGCCACCGGGCCGGGGTATCACGTCCGTGGCCTCCGCGTCGGAGTCCGCCGGCACCTCCTTGGCGCCCGGCGGGACGACGTCCAGCTCCTCGTCGGTCAGCGCGGCCCGGGTCTCCCGGGTCCGCGACAGCAGCGCCACCGCGTCCTGCGGGCGCGCCTGCGGATCGCGGGCGGTGGCCAGCGCGACCAGCTCGTCCAGCTGCCCGGCCAGCCCCGGCACCTGCGCGGACGGCGGCTGCACGTCCTCGTGCAGGTGCTGGTAGAGCACCTGCGCCACGGAGCCGCCGGTGTGCGGCTTGGTGCCGGTGAGCATCTCGTAGAACACCACGCCGCACGCGTAGACGTCGACCCGGGCGTCCGCGGTGCCGTGCTCCAGCTGCTCGGGCGCCAGGTACGAGACCGTCCCCAGCACCGAGCCCGTCGAGGCGGTGGTGTTCGTGTCCACCGCCCGCACCAGCCCGAAGTCGGCGACCTTGACCCGCCCGTCGTCGCCGATGAGGACGTTCTCCGGCTTCATGTCGCGGTGCACCAGCCCGGCGCGGTGCGCGGCCCCCAGGGCGGCGAGGATCGGCTCCAGGATGTCCAGCGCGGCCCGCGGCTGCAGGGCGCCGCGCTCGCGCAGCACGTCGCGCAGGGTGCAGCCGGCCACGTACTCCATCGCCAGATAGACGTACGTACCGTCGGTGCCCTGGTCGAAGACGCCCACCACGTTCGGGTGCGACAGCCGCGCGACGGACTTCGCCTCCCGGATGAAGCGCTCGACGAACGCACCGTCCTCGGCGAGGCCCGGGTGCATCACCTTCAGCGCGAGCACCCGGTCGAGGCGGGTGTCCACGGCCCGGTAGACCGTGGCCATCCCCCTGCGGCGATGCGCGCCTGGACGCGGTAGCGGCCGTCGAGCAGCTGACCCACTAGGGGGTCTTGGAGCGTCGTATCCACGGCAAGCGAGTGTATTCGCCCCACGTACCTGTCTGCGGCGCCGCGGGTCTTGCTCGCCGTTGCGCGCTTTGCGGCGCCTCCCACGTACCTGGCTTTCCCGCCGCGGGTGTTGTTCGCCGTTGCGCGCTTTGCGGCGCCCCGCACGTACCTGTCCGTCCCGCCGCGGGTCGTCTCGCCGTTGCGCCTGGCGGCGGGCGTGGTGTTTTCGGGTGCGGTGCCGGCCCTCCAGACTTCGTCCTCCGGTCCAGCCCCTCCCGTGAGGGGGAGGTAAGAACTGGTTGGGGGCGAGCCTGGTCTGTTGCCTGCGCGCATGTGGACGGTTACGTGCGCCCCCACCGTCCTTCACTTTCCCTCTCACGGGAGGGGACGGGCCGGAGGGGCCGGTTGTGTGGACGTAAAGCGTCAGCAGTCCACACAACCGGCCCCGGAGGTCCGTCACCGCACCCAACAACACCCAGCCCGCCGCAGGCGCAACGGCGAACAACAACCGCGGCGGGACGGCCAAGTACGTGGGAGGCGCCGCAAAGCGCGCAACGGCGAGCAAGACCCGCGGCGGTACAGACGGGTACGTGGGGGGCTAAAAGGCTGGCCGCTCAGGGTCGAGGGTGGCCACCCCGTCCGTAGGGGAGGACGCCACCGCGAAATGTCGCTGCGGGATGCGTCCCGCGCCGTACGCGAGGCGGCCCGCCGCCACCGCATGGCGCATCGCGTGCGCCATGCGGACCGGCTCCTGCGCGCGGGTCACCGCGGAGGCCAGCATGACCGCCGCGCAGCCCAGTTCCATCGCGAGGGCCGCGTCGGAGGCCGTGCCGGCGCCGGCGTCCAGGATGACCGGGACGCTGGCCCGCTCGGTGATCAGCTGGAAGTTGTGCGGGTTGCGGATGCCCAGGCCGGAACCGATCGGCGAGCCCAGCGGCATGATCGCGGCGCAGCCCACGTCCTCCAGCTTGCGGGCCAGCACCGGATCGTCGTTGGTGTAGGGCAGCACCGTGAAGCCGTCGTCCACCAGGGTCTCCGCGGCGTCCAGCAGCTCGATCGGGTCGGGCAGCAGGGTGCGCTCGTCCGCGACGACCTCCAGCTTGACCCAGTCCGTGCCGAGCGCCTCCCGGGCGAGCCGGGCGGTGAGCACCGCCTCGCCCGCGGTGAAGCAGCCCGCCGTATTGGGCAGTACCCGGATCCCGTGCCGGTTCAGGACGGACAGCACCGAGCCCTGCACGGTCGGGTCCAGCCGCCGCATGGCGACCGTGGTCAGCTCCGTACCGGAGGCGAGCAGCGCCCGCTCCAGGACGTCGAGGCTGGGCGCGCCGCCGGTGCCCATGATCAGGCGGGAGCTGAAGGTGGTGTCGGCGATGGTGAGGGGATCGGAGACGTCGGTGGGCGGGGTGGCGCGGGTCTCGGGGGAGAGGCCGGTTTCGGTCATGGCGGTCAGCCTCCCTGGACCGCGGTGAGGACCTCGACGCGGTCGCCGTCGCCGAGCGGGGTGGCGGGCCACTGGGTGCGCGGCACCACGACCTCGTTGACCGCGGCGGCCACCCCGGACGGTGCCGAGGACAGGGTCGCGACGAGCCGGTCGAGGGTGAGTCCGCCGGGGATCTCGCGGGGTTCGCCGTTGACGGACACCGAGACGGTGGGGGCGGGGGCACTCATACGGGCTGCTCCTGGAGGAGGCGGGGGCGCGCGGCCTCAGAGATGGCGGCGAAGCGCGCGGGGCTGAAGGGGCGGGCCTCGTCGGGGAGGCTCCCGGTGGCCAGCAGTTCGGCCATCACGTCACCGGTGACCGGCGTCAGCAGGACACCGTTGCGGAAGTGGCCGGTGGCCAGGTGGAGGCCGGGCAGCTCGGTCGGGCCGAGCAGCGGGGCGTTGTCGGGGGAGCCGGGGCGCAGCCCGGCGCAGCTCTCCACGAGCGGCAGTTCGGTGATGCCGGGCACCAGCTCGTGCGCGTCCCGCAGCAGCTCGTAGACGCCGCCCGCGGTGACCGTGGTGTCCCAGCCCAGCTCCTCGCTGGTGGCGCCGACGACCAGTTCGCCGCTCTCCCGCGGCACCAGATAGAGCGGACCGCCGCGGACGACGGCCCGTACGGTGCGCGAGAGGAAGGCGGGGGAGCCGGGCGGCATGTCCGGCAGGCGCAGCCGCAGCACCTGGCCCTTGACCGGCCGCACCGGCGGCCGCACCTCCTCGGGCACCCCGGCCAGCCGGCCGCTGAAGCTGCCCGCCGCCAGGACGGTCTGGCCGGCCGACAGCCGTGTGCCGTCGGCGAGTTGGGCCCCGGTGGCCCGCCCGGCGTCGACCGTCAGCCGCTCCGCGCGACTGCGGTGGAAGACCACCCCGGCGCGCTCGCAGGCCACCAGCAGCGCGTGGGCCAGCCGGCGCGGATCGACCTGGTGGTCGCCGTCGACCCGCAGCCCGCCGCGTACGCCGGGGGCCAGCATCGGTTCCAGACGGCGGCACTCCCGGCCGGTGAGCCACTGGGAGTCCAGCCCCGAACGGGTCTGCAGGGTGTGCAGTTCGCGCAGGTGGGCCCGGTCGTCGGCGTCCAGGGCGACGGCCAGGGTGCCGCACCGCCGGTAGCCGGTCGGCTGCCCGCCGGCCTCCTCCAGCTCTTCGATGAACCGCGGGTAGCGGCCGGCCGAGGCGAGGTTGAGCCCCAGCAGGGTCTGCTCGCCGTAGTGGAGCTCGGTGACCGCGGCCAGCATTCCGGCCGCGACGTACGCCGCGCCGCCGCCCGGAGCCGGATCGGCCACGGCCACGGTCAGCCCGCGGCCGGCCGCCCGCCAGGCGGTGACCAGCCCGATGATGCCGCCCCCGATGACGAGCACATCGGGGTGTCCGGTGGTGCGTGTGGCAGGTGGATGCATGGGCGTCCAGCCCCTCCCTTCGCCGGCATGACCCGGATCAGGTTCGTACGGTCGGAGGCCGGCCAGCCTCCCTCTCAGCCCGGTGCGTCCGGGCTCCCGCGAGTGCGTGTACCCGTCACCCTAATACCCGGTCGCGACGGGCCGTAAGGGAACGGGGGCCCGGCCCGATGGCCCCGGGGACCCGGACGGCGGTCCGTGACGGTGTGTCAGAGATCTCCTTGCGCGCTGCTGCGAGCCGCGTCGCCGCCCGTCCTAGAGTTGATCGGGTGAGCGAGCAGAGCAAGTCCTCCCAGGCCCCTGACCGCACGCCGCGCGTGGTGATCGTCGGCGCCGGAATCGCGGGCGTGCAGACCGCGGTCGCCCTGCGGGAACAGGGCTGGCCCGGCACGATCACGCTGATCGGCGACGAGCCGCACCAGCCGTACGACCGCCCGCCGCTGTCCAAGGCGGTCCTGCTGGGCAAGGCCGACGGCTCCGCCTTCGACGTCGACTTCGCCGGACTGGGCATCGACCTCCACCTCGGCCGCCGGGTCACCGCCCTGGTCCCGGAGGAGCGCGTGGTCGAGACGGCCGAGGGCCGGGTGCCGTACGACCACGCGGTGATCGCCACCGGCGCCGACCCGATCACGCTGCCGGGCAGTGAGGGGCTGCCCGGCGTCCATCTGCTGCGCACCCTCGACGACGCCGAACGGCTGCGGCCGGTGCTCGCCGCCCAGCACGAGATCGTGGTCGTCGGGGCCGGCTGGATCGGCGCCGAGTTCGCGACCGCGGCCCGGGAGGCGGGCTGCGCGGTCACCGTCGTCGAGGCCGCCGACCGCCCGCTGGCCGGTGCGCTGCCCGCCGAGGTCGCCGCCCACATGACCGGCTGGTACGCGGACGCCGGCGCCGAGCTGCGGCTCGGTGCCCGGGTGGGATCCGTCACCTCCGGGGCGGTCACCCTCGCCGACGGCACGGTGCTGCCCGCCGACGCGGTGGTCGTCGGGATCGGCGCCCGCCCCGCCACCGCCTGGCTCGCCGGCTCGGGCGTCGAGATCTCCGCCGAGGACGGCTCCGTGCTCGCCGACGAACGGCTGCGCACCTCCGCCCCCGACGTCTACGCGGTCGGTGACTGCGCCTCCTTCCCGTCCACCCGCTACGGCACCCGCCTGCTGATCCACCACTGGGACAACGCCCTCCAGGGCCCCCGCACGGTCGCCGAGAACATCGCCCGCGCCGGCTCGGAGGGGCTGGTGTACGACCCGGTCCCGTACTTCTGGTCCGAGCAGTTCGGCCGGTTCGTGCAGTACGTGGGCCACCACGTGGACTCCGACGAGCTGGTGTGGCGCGGTGACCCGTCCGGCGCGGCCTGGTCGGTGCTCTGGCTGCGCGGCGCCGACGGGCCGGGCGAGATTCCGCCCGGCGGGAGCCCGGCGGGCCGGCTGGTCGCGCTGCTCGCCGTGGGCCGGCCGCGGGACCTCGCCCAGGGGCGCAAGCTCATCGAGCGCGGGGTGGCCCTGGACCGGGAGCGGGCGGCGAACGCGGCGGTCCCGCTGAAGGCCGCGGCGCAGTAACCCGGCGGGCGGCCCGGGCATCGGGGTGCCCGGGGGCACCGCGGGCGCCGTCACTCTCCGGTGTGCCGGAAGCCCCTCATGGGGATGCCCGGCTACCGGCTGTCAGTGCGAGGTGGCAGGCTTGTCCTGTGACCGAGATTGACGCAAAGATCGATGGACTCGTTCCCGCCTGGCTCACCCTCCCCGACATCGCCGAACAGCTCGGCGTCGAGGTGACCCGTGTCCGGCAGCTGGTCAAGGAGGGCCAGCTGATCGCGGTGCGCCGCGGCGAGAACCGGGTGCTCCAGGTGCCCGCCGATTTCATCAAGGACGACAAGGTGGTCAAGGGCCTCGTCGGTACCCTCACCCTCCTCAAGGACGACGGCTTCACCGACGAGGAGATGCTGGAGTGGCTGTTCACCGCGGATGAGAGCCTGCCCGGCACCCCGGCCCAGGCGCTGCGCGAGAACCGCGGCACGGAAGTCAAGCGCCGGGCCCAGGCCCTCGCCGTCTGACGCCCCCGCCGCCGCGGCCGCTCCCGGCAGCCGCGGCGGCCTCCGCAGCCACCTCGATCCGTAACCACCTTTCGGGGCGTACGGACCGGAAGACCCGGTCCGTGCGCCCCTGACCTGGGGGGAAGCCGCCCATGAGCACTGCACGACAGGCCCTGTCCGACGCCCGGCTCTACCTCTGCACGGACGCCCGCAGGCAGCAGGGCGACCTCCCGCAGTTCCTCGACGCCGTGCTCGCCTCCGGGGTCGACATCGTCCAGCTGCGCGACAAGGGCATGGAGGCCGGCGAGGAGCTGCGCCACCTGGAGGTCTTCGCGGACGCCTGCCGGCGGCACGGCAAGCTGCTGGCCGTGAACGACCGGGCGGACGTGGCGCACGCCGCCGGCA
The DNA here is from genome assembly GCF_026153355.1 of Streptomyces endophytica. Classification (GTDB taxonomy): domain Bacteria; phylum Actinomycetota; class Actinomycetes; order Streptomycetales; family Streptomycetaceae; genus Streptomyces; species Streptomyces endophytica. The sequence goes on from NZ_CP110636.1 coordinate 3,940,564, forward strand.
GCGATGTGCTGCACCTCGGACAGGGCGACCTGCCCGTCCCGGCCGCCCGCGCCCTGCTCGGCCCGGACGTCTTGATAGGCCGCTCCACACATGCCGAGGCCGAGGTGGACGCCGCGCTCACCGAAGCGGGCGTGGACTACTTCTGCACCGGCCCCTGCTGGCCGACGCCCACCAAGCCGGGCCGGCACGCCCCCGGCCTGGACCTGGTCCGGTACGCCGCGGCGCGGGCCCCCGAGCGCCCCTGGTTCGCGATCGGCGGGATCGACGCCGGCAACCTCGACGAGGTGCTGGCGGCCGGCGCCCGCCGGGTCGTGGTGGTCCGCGCGATCACGGAGGCGGACGATCCGGGCGCGGCGGCCGCGGCACTGGCCAAGCGCATCCGGACCTGGGACGCCTGACGGGCCCCGGCGGGCCGCAAAATGTCCACCCACTGGACATGAACCGGACCAACCAGGCATAACGCCGATGACGGTTGGTGTGTGACCGGCTGCTGGTTAACCTGCCCGTATGGCCCTAGGTACAGCTTCCACCAGGACTGATCGCGCACGGACCGTGCGTGAACTGCTCGCTTCCGGCAAGCAGTCCTACTCTTTCGAGTTCGCCGCCCCGAAGACCGAGAAGGGTGAGCGGACCCTGTGGAACGCCATTCGTCGGATCGAGGCCGTCGCCCCGACCTTCGTCTCCGTGACGTACGGCGCCGGTGGCACCTCCCGTGACGGCACGGTGCGCGCCACGGAGCGCATCGCCACGGACACCACCCTCACCCCGGTGGCCCATCTGACCGCGGTCAACCACTCCACCGCGGACCTGCGCAACATCATCGGCCAGTACGCCGACGCCGGGATCCGCAACATGCTCGCGCTGCGCGGCGACCCGCCCGGCGACCCCATGGGCGAGTGGGTCAGGCACCCGGACGGTGTCTCCTACGCCGCCGACCTGGTCCGGCTGATCAAGGAGTCCGGCGACTTCTGCGTCGGCGTCGCCGCCTTCCCCGAGATGCACCCGCGCTCGACGGACTGGGACACCGATGTGACCCACTTCGTCGCCAAGTGCCGGGCCGGTGCGGACTTCGCCATCACCCAGATGTTCTTCTACCCGGAGGACTACTTCCGGCTGCGCGACCGGGTCGCGGCGGCGGGTTGCCAGACGCCCATCATCCCGGAGATCATGCCGGTCACGAACGTCCGTCAGATCGAGCGGTTCGCACAGCTCAGCAATGCCGCGTTCCCGCCCGAACTGGCCGAGCGCATCCTGGCCGTCAAGGACGACCCGGCGGCGGTACGCTCCATTGGGATCGAGTACGCGACCGAGCTGTGTTCGCGCTTGATGGCCGAGGACGTGCCCGGGTTGCACTTCATTACCCTCAACCACTCCACGGCGACTCTGGAAATCTACGAGAATCTGGGGCTGCACCAGCGGCCCTGAATCACGGTGGCCGGCGAGCGGCGGAAGAGGGGCGTATATGGGCTGGACGATCCTCTACATCGCGTTCGGTCTGGTCGCCCTGTGGCTGCTCGGTGAGGTGCTGCTCCAGTACAAGGCGCGGCTGCGCTGGCGGCTGCTCGCCTTCGTGGGCTTCCTCGGCGTCGTCATCGGCGTCGTCATCCCGTCGGTGATCGTGATCGGGATCGGTCTGATCGCGTTCGCCTTCGGCCAGACCAATGTGACGCTCTCCTTCAAGCGCGGCTTCACCGAGGGCTGGGCGCTGGGCGGCAAACCCGGTGAGAGCCGGCGGCGCCGCGGCCGCCGGTCCGGCCCGCCCGCCGCCGAACCGTCCCTTCAGGTCTCCGACGTCGAGGCGGTGCCGCCCGCCGACGGTCCCGGTGCCGGCCCCGCCGACGGCCCGCAGAACGGCCCCGCCCGGGGCGCGGACGGCGGCCCGGACACCTTCGAGAGCACCGGCGGCTTCCAGAGCCCCGGCTTCCCCGGGCAGGACGGCTACGGCGCCCAGGACTCCTACGCAGGCCAGGACACTTACGCCGGCCAGGACTCCTACGCAGGTCAGGACTCCTACGCCGGTCAGGATGCCTACGCCGGTCAGGGCTCCTACGACTACGCGGCCGACGGGTACGGCCCGGGCGGCTACGGCGGGCAGGACCCGTACCAGGACCCGCAGGACCGGAGCGTGTTCGCCACCCAGTCCTTCGACGCCACCACCGTCTACGCGCCGCAGCCGATGCCCGAGGAGACCGGCCAGTACGGCATCTACAGCCCGGACGCCCGCGCCCCGCAGAGCGGCGACTACACCGGCTACGACGCGTACGGCGCCGCCGCGGGCAACGGCACCGCGGACGCCAACGGCTATGGCTACGACGGCGGTTACGGCGCGCCCGCGGCTGGCCAGGACGCCTACGGCGACCCGTACGCGGCATACGGCGACGGCTCCGGCCAGACCGGCTACGCCGACCCCTACGGCGGCCAGCAGTACGCCGCGCCCTACGACCCCTACGCCCAGCCCGACCCCTACGGTCAGGCGTCCTACGGCGGGCAGCAGTACGGCGCCCAGGACCAGCAGGCGGGCCAGAACCCCGGCCAGGGCTACGGCGAGACCCCGCCCGGCGGGGTCTGGGTCCCGCAGCAGCGCGGCGACGAACTCCCGCCCGAGCAGCAGCCGTACCCGTACCAGCAGCAGGACTACGACGGCCGGCCGTACCGCTACTGAGCCGAACGGCGCCCCCCGGCCCTACGTGGAGCCGTGCCAGTCGTCGCCGTGCACGATCAGGCCCGCGACGAGCGCCCCGGACATCCCCGCGTGCGCCAGCCCGCCGCCCGGATGGGACCAGCCGCCGACCGCGTACAGCCCCGGTATCCGGGTGCGGTTGCCGGGCCGCAGGAAACGGCCCTCCCGGCCGGGCAGCGCGGGGGCCGGTATCAGCTCCTCGTCCGCCGGCGGCAGCACCTCACGCCACAGCACCCGCTCGCGCAGCCCCGGCACCGCGGCCTCGGCCACCGCCGTCAGCCGGTCGGCCGCCTCCTCCACGGCCGCACCATCGCGCCGGTCCACCGGGCCGGGCGGCGCGACCGTCGCGGACAGCGTCACCGCCTCGTGCTCCCCGTCGGGCCGCGTCGTGGGGTCGTCCGGGCGCAGCACCGTCACCGTCGGCCGCGCACAGGGCGTCCGCAGGCCCCCGCTGCCGTCCCCGAACACGCCCGCCAGCTCCGCGGCGCGGTCCGCGGCATGGACCACCGTGCGGTGGACCGCGCCCGCCTCGCGGGGGCCGCGCAGCGCCAGACAGACCGTCAGCCGCCCTGGGGCGCGGTCCGCCGGGCCGGTCCGCGGCCGCACCTCGTCCGCGCCGTACGGCTCGCGACCACCGAGGAGCCCGGGCAGCCGGGCCGGATCGAGGCCCGCGACCACGAACGCGGCCTCCTCCAGCCGGCCGTCGGCCAGCTCGACGCCCGCCACCCGGCCGTCCTTCTCGGCGATCCCGGTCACCTCCGCACCGAAGGTGAACGCGACCTTGCGGGCCAGACAGCGCTCGTACAGTGCGTCGGCCAGCGCCCGCACACCGCCGCGGGGATACCAGCTGCCGAAGGTCTGCTCCATGTACGGCAGCACCGCGGCGCTCGCCGGGGCGCTGCGCGGATCCAGGCCGTACGCCAGCGCATGGCTCTCCAGCAGGGCGGCCAGCCGGGGGTCGGCCAGCTCGCGCCGGGCGATCTCGGCGAGGGTGGCCGTCGTCGGTCCCTTGTCGCGCCGGCCGAACAGCCCGCGCCGGCGCACCGCCGGATACGGATCGCGCCCCAGCACCCGCCAGTCCTGCCACAGCGGCTCCTCCAGGAGCGGCCGGCGGGCGGCGTCCCAGGCGTCCCGGGCGCGGCCCAGCAGCTCGCTCCAGCGCTCACCGGTCCCCGCGCCCAGCGCCTCGTCCAGCGCCGTGAGGACCCCGGCCCGCGAGGCGTTGGGCAGCGACACCGCCGTACCGTCGGCGAAGACATGACGGCTCGCGGGATCGACCTGGGAGAGCTCCAGACAGCTCTCCAGCGGCTCGCGGCCGGTCTTGAGGAACAGGTCGCGGTAGACCGCGGGCAGATGCAGCAGGCCCGGTCCCGTGTCGAAGGTGAAACCGTCCCGTGCCAGCTGCCGCACCGCGCCGCCGTGCGTCGCGGCACGCTCGAACACCGCCACCCGGTGGCCCGCGACGGCCAGCCGGGCAGCGGCCGCCATCGCGCCCATCCCGGCGCCGATCACCGCAATCCGTGCCATGCCTGCGACTTTATCCGCCGCCACTGACAACGCCGGAACGGGCGGCCGCGGCCGCGGCCGGCGGCCCGCTCAGCCCGCCGGCGGCACCCCGGCACCCGCCGCGGCCAGCCGCTTCTCCTCGCGCCGGGCCCGCCGTCGGCGCAGATAGCGGCGGATCCGCGACCACAGCACGACGATCAGCACGATGCCCGTGATCAGCAGCAGGGCCGCCAGGGACGCCGCGATCACCGGATGGAACACCGCGAAGACCACGATCCCGGCCACGCCCAGGTCCTCCAGCAGGCTCAGCACGATGTTGCTGGCCGGCTCCGGCGAGGTGTTCACCGCGATCCGGGCGCCCGCCTTGACCAGGTGGCTCAGCAGCGCCGTGGAACCGCCCACCGCGGCCGCCGCCAGCTCGGGCAGCGACCCGTCGTGCCCGGCCAGCAGCGCCGCCACCACGCCTCCCGCGACCGGCCGGATGACCGTGTGCACCGCGTCCCAGACCGAGTCGACGTACGGGACCTTGTCGGCGATCGCCTCGGCCAGGAAGAGCACCCCGGCCACGATCAGCACGTCAGGGCGCTGCAGCGCGGCCGGTACGTCGTCGGTGACGCCGGCCGTGCCGAGCAGACCGAGGAGCAGGACGACGGCGTAGGCGTTGATCCCGCTCGCCCAGCCACTGGTGAAAACCAAGGGAAGTACGGACACGCCGCAGATCGTAGGCCGCCCGTGGGGCCCGGTGCTCAGTTTTGAGTATCCGTACTCAGACGGCCAGATGAGTAGGTACGCGGATGGGCCGGCGCCCGCCCGGACGGAAGAGTGGGGGCCACGGAAGGGAAGCGGCGCCGCACCGCCGACACGGGGCGGCGGAGCGGCGCGGCTCCCGGACGTGACGGGGGAAGACGGGGGAAGACGGGGGAACGACGGGGGAGCACGGGGGCTCCACGGGGGAGCACGGGGGAAACGCCACCCTGGTCGGATCGGCGGGGGAACGATCCGCGCCAGGGCGGCGCACTCTCCGGTGCGGGCCCGCGGGGGAACACAAAGGGGTGCGCGCCGTACCTGACCAATACGGCGCGCACTCGTCTATTTCCGCAGCCGGTCCGCGGCCATCACGCCGCCTCTGCGCCCACCGGCCCTACGCGGAACGGCCGCTGACCCGGCCCTGGAGCAGCCGCGACAGCGCCGCGTGCACCTCGTCGAGCGACCGGTCCGGCTGGTACGACTGCCAGTCCAGGGCCGCCACCAGAACCATCCCGAACAGGGCCGAAGCGGTCAGCGGGATGTCGATCTCCTCGCTCAGCTCCTCCTGGGCGACCGCCTCGCGCAGCACGTTCTCCACGACCGTGATGGCGCGCTCGCGCACCACCATCAGCGTCGACTGCCAGGCGCGGTTGGTGCGCCACAGCTCGGCGACGTAGAGCTGGGTGAGCGCCGGGTAACGGGAGATGAAGTCCAGGCCGGCCCGGATCATCGCGTCCAGTGCGTCGATCCGGCTGCCGCCCCGGTCGGCGACCTCGTCGGCGGCCGCCTGCAAGGACGTCGCCAGCAGCTCTATGCCGTGCCGCAGCAGCTCCTCGAAGAGAACGTTCTTGCTCGCGAAGTTGTAGTAGACCGTGCCCTTCGCGACCCCCGCCCGCTCGGCGATCTCGTCCACCGTGGTGGAGGAGAAGCCCTGTTCGGCGATGAGTGTGACCGCGGCTTCGAAGAGCTTGCGCCGGGTGGCGTCGCGGCGAGTGTTGGAGCTGTCCATGGGGGCGATTGTGCCGCGCTCCGGGGTGTGTGTGTTCACAGGCTCAGCTCCGGGTGGAGGTCCTTCATCCGTATCACCTGGCGGCCACGGGCGGTCAGCGAGGTCAGCACCAGCGCGCCGACGGTGAAGGCCGCCAGCACCGCACCGCCCTGCCATACGGGCCCGAGGTCGCCGCCGGTGATGAGCCGGCGCAGCCCCTCCACGATGTAACTCATCGGCAGATACGGGTGGATGGCGCCGAAGAAGCCCGGGCTGGTCTGCACCGGGTACGTGCCGCCGGCCGAGGTCAGCTGGAGCATCAGCAGCGCCAGCACCAGGATCCGGCCGGCCGGTCCGAACTGGGCGTTCAGCCACTGCACGAGCGCCGAGAAACAGGCCGTGACCAGCACCAGGAAGCCGAGCGTGCCGGCCGCCCTGGCCATCTGGAGGCCGAGCCCGAAGTGCAGTACGGCCATCAGGGCCGCGGTCTGCAGCACGCCCACGCCGACCACCGGCAGCCAGCCGGAGACCGCCACCCGCCAGGAGGAGGCGCCCATCGCCAGTGCCCGCCTGTTGAGCGGCTGGATCAGCATGTACGCCACCATGGCGCCGACCCACAGCGACAGCGGGATGAAGTACGGCGCGAAGCCGGTGCCGTAGTTGGGCGCCTTGTGGGCGGCGCCGGAGGCCAGCTGCACCGGGTCGGACATCACCAGGGTGCGGGCGTCGCGCTCCTTCTTGCCGTAGTCGGGGATCTGCTCCGCCCCGTCGTGCAGCCCGCCGGCCAGCTTCTGCGAGCCGTCGGAGAGCTTGAACATGCCGCCGTCCAGGGTTTGCGCGCCGTCCTTGAGCTTGCCCACCCCGGAGTCGAGGTCGTGCATCCCGTCCGCGGCCCGGCCCGTGCCGTCGTGCAGTTGGTGCGCGCCGTCGTTGAGCCGGTCGGCGCCGGCGGCCAGCTTCGCATTGCCCGCAGCCAGCTTGCGGGCGCCCGTGGACACCTTGTGCGCGCCGTCGTTGAGGTCGTTGATCTTCTTGACCGCGGCGTCCATGTCGGCGCCCAGGGTGGGACCGCGCTGCGCCAGCTCGCTCGCCAGGGAGTGCAGGGTGTCCAGGTCCCGGCCCAGCCGGTCGAGGTTCTTCTGGTCGTGGACGTAGCCGCTGACCTCCTCGGCCTTGTCCGCCGCGGTCGCCGCCTGGTCCTTGATCCGCTTCAGCTCGGCGCAGGAGGTGTCGAGGGTGACCCCGCTCTCGCAGCGCAGCCGGTAGTAGGTGGCGAGGTGGTCGGAGATGCCCCGGGAGAGCTTGGCCCCCGTGGAGGCCGCCGCGGGCAGCCGGTCCAGGTGGTCGTGGACCGCCTGCGAGCCGTCCGCGACGAGCTGGGCGGCCTCGCCGATCTCCTTGCCGTGCGCCCGGATGAAGGGCCCCACCTTGCCGACGACGCCGTTGACGGTGTCGGCCAGTTGCTGCGTCCCGTCGGCCACCTGCCCGGCGCCGTCGGCCAGTTGGCGCGAGCCGTCGGCGGCCGTACCGGCACCGCGGGCGAGGTCGCCGCTCCCCTGGGAGAGCCGCCCGGCGCCCGCGTTCAGGTCACCGAGCCCGGTGACGAGCCTGCCGCTGCCGTTCTTGGCGCTGCCCAGACCGTCGGCCAGCTTGCCGGCGCCGTCCTCGGCCTGCCCGATGCCGTCCTTGAGCCGGTCGGCACCGTCCGCGGCCTGCTCGGTCCTGCCGTGCAGCGTCGAGAACGAGACGAAGATCTTGTCGAGGAAGGTGCGCGACGACTTCGCCGAGGCCGCCGCGCGCACCTCGGAGAACACCGTCCGGGAGATCTGCCCGACGATGTAGTTGTTCGCGTCGTTCGTGCGCACCTTCAGGGCGCCGGTCTCCGGGTGGTCACCCGAACTGGAGGCGATCCGCCGGCTGAAGTCCTTCGGGATGGACAGCGACAGGTAGTACGTGCCGTCCTCGACGCCCCGGGCGGCCTCCGCGGCGCCCACCGGGTGCCAGTCGAAGGTGTGGCTGTCCGCGAGGCCGTCGACGATGCTGTCGCCCGCCGAGATGTGCTTCCCGCCGGCCTCGGCGCCCCTGTCCTCGTTGACCAGCGCGACCGGTATCTTGTCCAGCCGCCCGTACGGGTCCCAGAAGGACCACAGGTAGAGCGCGCCGTACAACAGCGGCAGGAGCAGCAGCGCGGCCAGTGCGGCGCGCGGCAGCTTCCCCCTCCCGAACCGCTTCAGCTCAAGCGCGGCCAGCTTCGGCGAGCGCATCGGCCGCCCCCTCCTCGTCGTCCTTGGTGTCGTCGCCGTCCGCGGGGCCGTGCCGTCCCCGGCACGCGGCTCCTCCGGCCCCTCCGCGGGGTCCTGCGCGCCCGCGTTCTGCGCGCTGGTGTCGTGCGCGCCGGCGGAGCCCTGCACGCCGGGCCGTTCCGGGCGGTTGCCGGTGCGGACGAGCACCACGTCCTCGCCGTCCCCGGGCGGCTCGCTGCACACCGCGAGGACGGTCGTGCCGGCCGCGGCGACGCCGCGCAGCATCGCCCAGGCGGCGGTGCGCTCCTCGTCGGACAGCTTCAGGTCGGTGTCGTCGACGGCCAGCAGTCGTGGCCGGCCGATCATCGCGAGCGCCACGGAGAGCCGCAGCGCCTCCAGCCGCTCCAGGTCGCGCACCGACGTGCGGATCCCCTTGGGCAGCGCCGCGAGGTCGAGCCCGGCCGTGGCCAGCGCGTCGTCCACCAGGGCGCGGGCCTCGGCCCGGCGCTCCCGGCGCGGCCGCAGCAGGGCGCGCAGCGAACCGCCGAACCGGCCCTGCAACAGGGCACGTTCGCGCAGGTGCTCACCTACGGTCAGGGCAGGTTCGAGGTCGGCGATCCCGGGCACATGCGCGAGTGCGGTCACCGACCGGACGGCGGCCTTCTTCTTGGGCAGCGCCAGCCCGCCGATCCCGGCGGTGCCCTCGGCGGACTTCATCCGGCCGGTGAGCGCGAGCAGCAGGCACGTACGGCCCGAGCCCGACGGGCCCTGTACGGCGATCAGCGAGCCGGGTCCGGCCGTGATGTCGACGTTCCGGAAAGCCCAGCCACGGGGGCCCTTGACCCCGAACCGCTCGGCCGTGACCGCCGCCCCATGCGGGGTGCTGTCCACGATCCCCTCCCTTGTACTGACTGGTCAGTGCAAAAAGTATGCCGCATCCCACCCCGTGTTCCGCAAGGGGGTCCGGCGCATCGGTTCGGGGGCCGGGCGTCGCCCGCGTCGGGGGACCGGGAACCGCCCGCGTCGGGGGCCGGGAACCGCCCGCGTCGGGGGCCGGAAATCGCCCGCCCTGCCCCGCCGCGCGAAATCCGCCGTCTATCCGGCGAAAGTGCAGGTCAGGGCCGATTGTCAGTGGTGTGCCGCACGATGGGGTCAGACGGGCCGAATCAGCGTTCGGTCCCGAACCGGCATGTGACGACAGGAGGTTCGTCATGGCAGCTCGTCCCCAGGGGGCCAGTTCCGCTGCGTACGGTCCCCCGAGCGATGTCCACCCCGTCCTGCGCCGGGCGGCCGCGCCACCCGCCGCCCTGGCCCTGCTCGCCCAGGCCCAGCAGGGCCTCGAAGAAGCGCGGACCCTGGAAGCCCCCAACGAGCGGTTCGCCACTGCCCATCTGGCCGCGCTGCGCACCGCCGCCGCCGTCCTCGCCGTGCGCGCCCGTCCGGAGCCCACCCTACGCCGCAAACCGGGGGCCGCCCCGCGGCGCAGCCGCCGGGAAAGCATCCGCAGCGCCTGGGACCTCCTCCCCGAGGTCGCGCCCGAACTCGCCGAGTGGAGCGCCCTGTTCGCCTCCGGCGCCGCCCGCCGGGCCCGGGCCGAGGCCGGGATAGCCGGCGCGGCCAGCACCCGGGACGCCGACGATCTCCTGCGGGACGTCGCCATGTTCCTGCGCCTGGTCGAACGGATGCTGCTCCTCCAGCCACCGCTGCCGCCCCAGCGGGCGGGGTGAGGGGCGGCCGAGGGGAAGCACCGGACTTCACCGGCGGAGTGAGCGGACCGCCGGCGTCGGGCCCGGGGCTCCGCGGTGGGGCCGTCACGGACGAGCCGCGGGGCCCCGGCGGGGCGGGGTGAGCAGGTCGGCACCCGCTCCGTGGGGCTCCGTGGGCGGCGGACGGCGCGGGACGGAATAGGGTGGTGGACGACTGGATGTTCATGCCCCCGCCGAGGAGCCACCCGCCGTGTCTGACCCGCTGCGCCCGCGCGCATCCCTTCGTACCGCCGTGGTCTGGGACGTCCTGAAGGACGCCCTGGAGCGCCGGGTCAAGGCGGCCGGGCGCGACGCCCTGGACGTCCTCGACACCGGCGGCGGCACCGGCAACTTCGCCGTGCCGGTCGCCCGCCTCGGCCACCGCGTCACGGTCGTCGACCCCAGCCCCAACGCCCTCTTCGCCCTGGAGCGCCGGGCCGCGGAGGCCGGCGTCGCCGACCGGATCCGGGCCGTCCAGGGCGACGCCCACGGCCTGTTCGACGTCGTCGAGCGCGGTGGCTACGACACCGTGCTCTGCCACGGCGTGCTGGAGTACGTCGACGACCCGGCCGAGGGCATCCGCAACGCCGTCGACGCGCTGCGCCCGGCCGGCACCCTCAGCCTGCTCGCGGCCGGCCTCGGCGGCGCCGTGCTCGCCCGCGCCCTGGCCGGCCACTTCACCGAGGCCCACCAGGCCCTCACCGACCCGGCCGGCCACTGGGGCGAGGGCGACCCGATGCCCCGCCGGTTCACCGCCGAACAGCTCACCGGCCTGGTCTCCGCCACCGGCCTGGAGGTCGGCGCGGTGCACGGCGTCCGGGTCTTCGCCGACCTGGTCCCGGGCGTACTCGTCGACACCGAGCCGGGCGCCATGGACGCCCTGCTGAAGCTGGAGGCGGCCGCCGCCGAGCAGCCCGCCTTCCACGCGGTCGCGACCCAGCTGCACGTCCTCGCCGAGCGCGACTGACCCGGGGAGCGGGCCCGACCGGCCGCGTGCAGTCGGCCACAGGCCACCCGATCAGCCCCTTCGCCCCGTATGATCGGTGTACGACGTTCCGGCATGACGGACAGGCGGGTGGGGAATGCAGGCAGCATCACCACCGGCCGCCACGGCGGCCCGGACAGTGAACTGGCGTCGAGGGGCGGGTTTCACGGGGGCGATTCCCTGCCTATCCTGAAAGGGTCGCACCCCGGTCGCCCCCCGCGACCGACGAGTAGGAGGACTCCGTGCCGCTCTCGGAGCACGAGCAGCGCATGCTCGAGCAAATGGAGCGAGCGCTGTACGCCGAAGATCCCAAGTTCGCGACAGCGCTTGAGGGAAGCGGGCTGCGTACGTACACCCGGCGACGGGTCTACCAAGCGGTCGCGGGCTTCCTGGTGGGTATCGCCCTGCTCATGGCCGGCATGGTCGCGCAGCAGATCTGGATCAGCGTGGTCGGATTCCTCGTCATGCTCGGCTGTGCCGTGTTGGCGGTCACCGGGTGGCGCAAGGCGCCCAAGCCCGGTGAACAGCGCGCCGGCGCCGAGGGCCCGGCGCGGCGTCAGGCCCGGCCGCGGCGCTCCATGATGAATCGCATCGAAGACCGCTGGCAGCGCCGCCGCGACGAGCAGCAGGGCCACTGATCCCGCTCCGAACGTCCTCCCCCTGACGCGCCGTCGCCGCGTCCCCGGTCCTCCGTGCTGTGGCCGCCCGATTCCGTCGGGCGGCCACAGCACGTTCTGCTGCTGTGAGCACGTTCTGCGGCCGATGGCCCGTATTTGCTGCAGGCCGCGCTGAGGCGGGCGGGGACACGGCCGTGCCGGGCGTCGCGGCCTGCCGGCTGTGGCGGTACCGCCGGACGTCGCCGCCATGCCGGGCGTCGCTGTCGCACCAGCTGTGGCCGTTCCGCCGGGCTAGGGGCCCTGCCGGGCGTCGGGGCCGCGCCGGGCGCTACGGCCCTGCCTGCCGCGCGCCTCGGCCTCGCCGGACCTCATAGCCCGCCGGACCCCCTGGCTCCCCCAGACGTCGCGGCCCGCCGCACGACGCCGCACGACGCCGCCCGGCCCACCCGGCAGACGCCCCTCGCGCCCTGGCCTGCTGGACGTGCCCCCGCGCTCCCGGACGCGCCCTGCGCACCAGACGCCCCTGCGCCAGCGCTCTACGCCTGCTGCCGCCCCCAGACGCCCCTGCGCCCAGCGCCCTACGCCCGCTGCCGTCCCCGCCGGAGGGTGGCCGTCGCTCGTCGTATCGCGGTCACCGGGCGGCTCGTGCGGCAGCGGAGGCGCAGGGAGGCCCAGCGGGCCGCGGTGGCGCGGTGGAGGCGGGCGGCGGAGCGCGGGGCGAACAGTGCCCGCAGCCGTAGCCCACGGGGTGCGCCGGCCCGCAATCCGGCCAGCACCTGCTGGACGTCGCCGCCCAGTCCGGTCACCGGCCGCGGGTGCGGGGCGTAGAGGATCTGCTCGACCGCCTCGGCGACCCGGCGCGCAGCGTCGGCGGGCTCCGGTGGCAATTCCCCGACGCGAATGATCCGGGCGGCCGCCCTGCGCGGGGTCAGCGACTCGTCCGGGACGATCCCGAAGTCCCAGGCGGTGTCCAGCAGCTCCTGCCAGGCAGCCAGCGCGGCCGCCACCCCGCCGGGGTCCGTGGTGCCGCCTGCGCCCGGCGTGCCGCTCCCGCCCGGGGCCGCGGGTGCCAGTCGCCGGGAGCGCAGCCGCAGCCGCCACAGCAGCGGGACCAGCGGCAGCAGCAGGACGAGCAGTCCGACCAGCCCGAGCGCGGCCACCGCCCAGGGGGACGGGCCGTCGTCCGACGGGCGGACGCCGGACTGCGCGGGCAGCGTCGGACAGGCCGTCCCGCTGCCGGCCGGGTGCTCGCCCGGATCGCACGACGGGGTCGCCGACGGGCCCTCGGTGGGCGGCGCGGGCCGGGCCGGCGCGGGGTCCTGGCGACCCGGCTCGGTGGTGTCCGAGGTGTCGGGATAGGCGTAGTCCGGGATGCTGCCGCGGCTCGGCGTGGGCTCGAAACGGGTCCAGCCGATGCCCTGGAAATACAGCTCGGGCCAGGCGTGCGCGTCCTTGAGGCTGACCGAGGTCGTGCCGTCGGGCTGCTTCGTCCCCGGGGTGAAGCCGACCGCGACCCGGGCCGGGATGCCCAGCGTGCGGGCCATCGCCGCCATCGAGAACGAGAAGTGGACGCAGAAGCCCTCCTTCTGCCGCAGGAACCGGGCTATCGCCTCGGCGCCGCTGCCGGCCCGGACCTCGGTGTTGTACGTGAAGCCGCCGTCGAGCGCGAACCAGTCCTGGAGCTTGACGGCCTTGGCGTAGGCGGTCGGGGCGCCCCGGGTGACCCGGCGGGCGGTGGACCGGACGACCGGGGGCAGCGCGGCGGGCACCTTGGTGTACTCGCGCAGCAGGTCGCCGGGGGGTGCCGGGGCGGCGGCCAGTTGCTGGGAGGTGGGCCGTACTTGGAGGCTCTCGACCTGGTACTGCAGATCGCGGGTGTTCTGGCCGCGGTCGCCGACCAGCGTGCGGCCCTTCGGCTCGAAGCGCCAGCGGCCGGAGATGTCCACCCGGGACGCGGGGTAGGGGAGCGGCAGCCAGTTCTGTGCGTACCACCCGGCGGTCGAGATGGAGGTGTTGATCCGCTCGCGGCCGACCGCGGAACTGAGGCCGGGCGGCTCCGGCAGCCGTTCGGGCACGTCCGTGACGGTGCGCTCGGAGGGCTTCCAGGTCGTGCCGTCGAACTGGTCGAGGGCGACGATCCGCAGATACAGATCGCGGGTATCGGCGGCGGTGGTGCGGTAGTTGAGGACCTCCCGGTCCTCGGGCTGGTTGAGGCTGTCCTGCAGCGAGACCAGCGGGTTGACCGCGGAGATCGTGCCGCCCCCGCCGCCGCGTCCCGGGCCGCTTCCGGTGGGGCCGAGCAGCCCGTCGCCGAGGGAGGGCAGCGCGGCGGGCACCACGAGGGCGATGCCGAGGACCAGGGCGCCGATCCGCCGGCCCGTACGGACCGGCGCGGTGGCCGGGCCGCCGGTCGCGGAACCCGGTCCGTCGCCCGGCCGCCCCGGGCCCGCCGCGCCGAAGACCCGGCCCCACTGGGAGAGCCGGTCGCGGCCCTCGGCCAGCAGGAGCAGCAGATAGCCCGCCGCCGCGATCAGGAACCACAGCCAGCCCGCGCCGCCCTGGGCCAGCCCCGCGGCGACCGAGTAGAGCGCGAGCAGCGGCAGGCCCGCGGGCGCGGCACTGCGGTACGTCACCGCCAGGGCGTCCACGACCAGGCCGATCAGCAGCACTCCGGCGACCAGCAGCAGCCGGATGCCGGGGGTGACCGGGGCGGGGATGGCGTACCGGCCGACGTCCTGGACGCCGCTCCGCAGCAGCCGGCCGAACTCCGTGACCGCGTCCGGGCCCGGCAGCACACCGAGCACGGCGTCGGTCGGCACGAAGAGCACGGTCAGCAGCAGGACCAGGACCAGCAGCTGGGCGGCGATCGTCAGCGGTCCGGCGAGCGGGGCCCGGCGGGCCAGCGCGCCCACCCCGGTCATGATCGCCAGCAGGATCGCCGCCTGGAAGATCCAGCTGATCGGATCCACCAGCGGCAGCAGTGCGCAGGCGGCACACAGGGTGGCCACCGCGGCACACAGCGCGAGTCGTGCCCGGCCGCTCATCCGTCCGCCTCCCCTCGCCCGAGGCCGTTCCCGTACGCGTCGTGCCCCTGCACCGGCCGCACGCTCCCCTTCATGGCCGTCCCCCCGTCACCGTCTCCGCGGCCCCGTCCGGCCCCGGCTCCAGGTGGTCCGGCGCCGTCCCGGCGTGGTCGGCGGCGGCCCGCCACAGATCGGCGAGCGCGTCGCCGGGCGTCACCGGCAGTGCCGTCCAGCCCGCCCGCCGCAGCAGCCGCAGCCGTTCGGCGAGCGGGACCTGGCCGGTGGTGAACCGTATGCCGCCGGGCCCACGGCTCCAGGCGTCGCCGTCCAGCACGAACGCGATCGCCGTCCCGCAGCGCCGGCGCATCTGCCCGGCGATCGCCGCCTGTTCGGTGTCCAGGTCGCCGAGGAAGGCGATCAGCAGCCCCTCGCTGCCACCGCGCAGCACCTCGTACGCCGCCGACAGCCCTTCCTCCTCGGAGTGTTCGACCACGGCGAGGGTGTCCAGCATCAGGCCGGCGGTGTCGGCGGACCCGGCGCTCCCCGGGAAGCCGCCGGTGCCGTCCGGGCCCGGCACCGAGCTGCCGGTGTCCGTCAGCAGCCGGACCGTCAAACCGCGCTCCAGCAGATGCACCGCCGTCGAGGCGGCGGCCGACACCGCCCATTCGAAGGCCGAGTCCGGCCCGCCTCCCGGGTGGGCGAGATCGCGGGTGTCCAGCAGGACCGTGCAGCGCGCCTTCTGCGGCTGCTCCTCCCTGCGCACCATCAGCTCGCCGTGGCGCGCCGTGGACCGCCAGTGGATGCGGCGCAGGTCGTCGCCGTGACGGTAGCCGCGCGGGATGACGTCGTCGTCGCCGGCCAGGGCCGGCGAGCGGTGCCGTCCGTCGCCGTACCCCGCGGCCTCGCCGGCCAGCCGGACGGCCGGCAGCGGCTCGACCCGCGGCACCACCGTCAGGGTGTCGAAGGTCTGGAAGGAGCGAGTGAGCTCGCACATCCCGAACGGGTCGGACAGCCGCAGCTGCAGCGGCCCGAGCGGATAGCGGCCGCGCAGGTCCGAGCGGACGCGGTAGGTGACCTCCCGGCGGCCGCCGGCCTCGACCCGGTCCAGGACGAAGCGCGGCCGGGGCCCCAGCACGTACGGCACCCGGTCCTGCAGCATCAGCACGCCGGTCGGCAGCCGGGAGACGTTCTCCATCAGCAGCCGGACCCGGGACTCGGAGCCGGCCGGCACCCGGGCGGGCGAGAGGGCACGGCTGCCCGCGACGCGGTAGCGGGTGCGGTGCAGGACCAGGACGCACACCAGCGGCAGGGCGGCGAGCAGCAGCCCGACCCGCAGCAGGTCCGGCTGCCCCAGCAGATAGGAGCACACCGCGGCGGCCACCCCGGCGGCCAGGAACGACCGGCCGCGCGTCGTCATCCCCCCGAGGGCCGCCCGCAGCCCGCCCGGCTCCGGCGTCCCCTCGCTCCCCCCTCCGCCCATCACAACCCCCGGACCCCGGGCGGCTGCCGGCCGTGCGTCCGCCACGGCTGCGCGGACGGCTCGGGAACCGGAACGCGCTGGAGGATCTCCAGCACGATCTGCTCGGCCGATCTGCGGCTCAACTGCGCCTGGGCGGTGGGCAGCAGACGGTGCGCCAGCACCGCCACCGCCAGCGACTGGACGTCGTCCGGCAGGGCGTACTCCCGCCCCGCGAGGGCCGCGGTGGCCTTGGCGGCGCGCACCAGATGCAGCGTCGCCCGCGGCGAGGCGCCGAGCCGCAGCTCGGGGTGATGGCGGGTGGCGGACACCAGATCGACGGCGTACCGCCGGACGGCCTCGGCGACATGGACCTCGCGGACCGCGTCGATCAGCTTGATGATCTCGTGGGCGTGCGCGACCGGCTGGAGGTCGTCGAGCGGCGAGGCGCCGCCGTGCACGTCGAGCATCTGCAGCTCGGCGGCCGGGCTGGGGTAGCCGATCGACACCCGGGCCATGAAGCGGTCGCGCTGGGCCTCGGGCAGCGGGTAGGTGCCCTCCATCTCGACCGGGTTCTGGGTGGCGACGACCATGAACGGACTGGGGAGTTCGTAGGTCTGCCCGTCCATCGTGACCTGGCGCTCCTCCATGGACTCCAGGAGCGCGGACTGGGTCTTGGGGGAGGCGCGGTTGATCTCGTCGCCGATGACGATCTGGGAGAAGATCGCGCCGGGCTTGAACTCGAAGTCGCGCTGCTGCTGGTCGAAGATGCTGACGCCGGTGATGTCCGAGGGCAGCAGATCGGGCGTGAACTGGATGCGCCGCACCGAGCAGTCGATGGAGCGGGCGAGCGCCTTGGCCAGCATGGTCTTGCCGACGCCGGGCACGTCCTCGATGAGCAGATGGCCCTCGGCCAGGAGCACCGTCAGCGCGAGCCGTACGACCTCCGGCTTGCCCTCGATCACGCCTTCCACCGACCGGTGAACCCGCTCCGCGGTGGTGGTCAGATCGGTGAGGCTCGCTCGTTCGTCATACGTCGTCACTCGGCCCTCCTCGGCCCTGTGCCACGGGCCGACACCCCCTTGTGCGGAACCGGCCCACCCCGAAAAATGCGCGCCGGTCCGGCCACCGCCGGCACGACGTCACCTACGCATTCTTGCCGCCCGCGCGCTCCGGCGTCATGGCCTGTGGATAACTCACAACTCCGCGCCCCGACGTTCCGGGCGAACCCGGCGTTTCCGGCGCGGGCCGGCCCGGAAAACCGGGCCGGCCCGCACTCCGGACGGTCAGTCCTGGGAGTCGATCTCCCGCAGCAGACCCGTCTTGACGTCGAAGACGAAGCCGCGCACGTCATCGGTGTGCAGCAGGAAGGGCGAGGTGCGCACCCGCTGCATGGACTGCCGGACGTCCTCGTCGAGGTCCTTGAACGCCTCGACGGCCCACGTCGGGCGCTGGCCGACCTCGGCCGCGAGGTCGTGGCGGAAGTCCTCGGTCAGGTTGAGCAGACCGCATCCGGTGTGGTGGATGAGCACGACGGAGCGGGTGCCGAGCGCCCGCTGGCTGATGGTCAGGGAGCGGATGATGTCGTCGGTGACCACACCGCCGGCGTTGCGGATGGTGTGGCAGTCGCCGAGCTCCAGCCCGAGCGCGGCGTGCAGGTCGATCCGGGCGTCCATGCAGGACACCACGGCGACCTTGAGGACGGGTCGGGCGTCCATGCCGGGATCGGTGAAGGCGGCGGCATAGCGCTGGTTGGCCTCGACCAGGCGGTCGGTGACCGTGCCGCCGGAGCGCACGGCGGCACGGTCGGAGGACGGGGACGGCGGCTGCGATGCAGGTATGGGCATGCATTCACCGTAATAGTCACTGACCGTTCCGGCCCCGTGGGAGGCCGGGCATAGGGGGCAACGTCACCCCTTGTGAGGTAATCCACAGCTCCGGCCGGGCAGCCACCACACGGGTGAAAAGCCCGCCGGGACGGCCCCGGCGAACCCGTCGCGGGACGCGCGGAACCAGTTGATTGACCGGGGCAGCCGGTGGACTAAAGTGGCGCGAAGTGGGAGGCGTGACGCTCTCCTTGGATACCGAATTCCTCGCGTGCGCATCGTACGTACGGCTCGGCCTCCTCCCGCTCCCATGGACTTCCGACGTCACTTCCCCGTCGCCGGAGGGCCACTTCCCCTTCAGAGCGGGCGGGGACCAAGCGGTACGTGCGGCATCCCCCAGCCAGCGGCCGGGGACCCACCTGCCGCCCACCCCATCGGAAGGCGCATGAGTAATACCCGCCACGTACCCGTCATGCTCCAGCGGTGTCTGGACATGCTCGCCCCTGCGCTCGCCGAGCCCGGCGCGGTCGTCGTCGACTGCACCCTCGGCCTCGGAGGGCACAGCGAGGCGCTGCTCACGGCCTTCCCGGCGGCCCGGCTGATCGCCCTGGACCGCGACCCGGCCGCCCTGAAGCTCGCCGGGGAACGGCTCGCCCCCTACGGCGACCGCGCCACCCTGGTGCACGCCGTCTACGACGAGCTCCCCGAGGTGCTCGACCGGCTCGGCGTCCCCCGGGTCCAGGGTGTGCTCTTCGACCTCGGCGTCTCCTCCATGCAGCTCGACGAGGCCGGCCGCGGCTTCGCGTACGCCCAGGACGCCCCGCTGGACATGCGGATGGACCAGACGACCGGCATCAGCGCGGCGGAGGTCCTCAACACCTACCCGCCCGGGGAGCTGGTGCGGATCCTGCGCTCCTACGGTGAGGAGAAGCAGGCCAAGCGCATCGTCTCGGCCATCGTCCGCGAGCGCGCCAAGGAGCCCTTCACGAACAGCGGGCGACTGGTCGAACTGATCCGGGACGCGCTCCCGCAGGCCGCCAAGCGCACCGGCGGCAACCCCGCCAAGCGCACGTTCCAGGCCCTGCGCATCGAGGTCAACGGCGAACTGGCCTGTGTGGAGCGGGCCGTCCCGGCCGCCGTGGACGCGCTCGCGGTCGGCGGCCGGATCGCCGTGCTCTCGTACCACTCCCTGGAGGACCGGCTGGTCAAGCAGGTCTTCGCGGCCGGCGCCACCAGCACCGCACCGCCCGGCCTGCCGGTCGTGCCGGAGCAGTACCAGCCCCGGCTGAAGCTGCTCACCCGCGGCGCCGAACTCCCCACGGAGGAGGAGATCGCGGAGAACCGCCGGGCCGCCCCCGCCCGGCTGCGCGGCGCGGAGCGCATCCGCGAGAACGTCGGGGACGGCAGGAACGCCCGGCATTCCGTGGGCACCCCGTGAGAGGCCAGGGGCGGCCGCGCGGCGCGCCGAAACGGCTCTCCGCGCTCTTCCCGGCCACCCCGGCCGCCCCCGGCACCGCGGCCCGCACCCCCTTCGTCCTCCTCATCGTGGTCCTCCTCGGATCCGGGCTGATCACCCTGCTGCTGCTCAACTCCGCGCTCAATCAAGGGTCGTTCGAGCTGAGCAGGCTGGAGAAGAAGACCGACGAGCTGACCGACGAGCAGCAGGCGCTGCAGCAGGAGGTGGACGGCTACTCCGCGCCGGGCGCCCTGGAGCGGCGCGCCCGGCAGCTCGGGATGGTGCCCGGCGGCGCCCCGGCCTTCCTGCTCCCGGACGGCACGGTCCGCGGCAAGCCCGGCGTGGCCGGTGCCGACGGCGCGCCGCTGAGCAGCTCGGCCGAGCCGTCCGCGTCCGCCCTCCTGCACGCCACCACGGCGGGCGGGCCGGCCGCCCCACGCGTCCCCGCGACCGCACCGGTCGTCGCGCCGTCCGTCGAGCCACCGGTCCCGCCCGGCTCCGGGACGCTCGGCCCGCAGAGCACCCCGGCCGCGGGCGCCGCCCCGGGTCGCCCGGCCCCGGCGCCCGCCGCGTCCCCGGCATCCGCCCCCGAGCGCGTCCCCGCCTCCACCGCCCGCCCCTCCGGCTCCGCGCCCGCCCCGCACCGACGACCCCCGGCAGGTGACCGCGGTATGACCGAGCCCAGGGACCCCCGCCGGGTTCCGCGCCCCGCCCGGCGCGGCGGTCAGCCCCAGAACCGCACCGGCCGCCCGCCCGCCGCCCGGCGCCCCGCGCAGCGGCCCGGCGCGCCCCGCCCGGCCGCCCGCCGCCCCGGCCCGGGCCGGCCCGGCTCCGGCCCCCAGGCGCTCCGCCTCGGCAGCCCGCGCCCCCGGCTCCGCCTGGTCTCCCTCGGACTGACGCTGATCATGCTGGTCTTCGTCGTACGGCTCTTCCAGGTGCAGGCCGTGGACGCCGGGGCGTACGCCGCCCGGGCCAACGAGAACCGCTACGTACCGGTCAAGCTGGCCGCCGAGCGCGGCGACCTCACGGACCGCAACGGCGTCGCGCTGGCCACCTCCGTGGACGCGTACGACATCACCGCCGACCCCAGCCTGCTGGCGCCCGCCAAGACCAAGATCCCCGACGCCCCGCGGCGGGCCGCCGCGCTGCTCGCGCCGATCCTGCACGTGGACAAGGCCGCGCTGACCGAGAAGCTCGACCGGCCCGGCTCCCGGTACGTGCTGCTCGCCCGGCAGCAGACCCCCCAGGTGTGGAAGCGGATCAAGGACCTCCGCAAGACCCTCGACGCCCGGGCGGCCGCCGCGCCCAAGAGTGCGCCCCGCCCCGACGTCCTGGTGGGGATCTTCGCCGACAAACACAGCAAGCGCGTCTACCCCAACAAGGACCTCGCCTCCGGCGTCCTGGGCTTCGTCAACAGCGTCGGCAAGGGCGGCGGCGGCCTGGAGGCCCGCCTCGACAAGCAGCTCGCCGGCAAGGACGGCAAGCTGGTCTACGCCCAGTCCGGCGGCCGCCGGGTGCCGACCGCCGCCACCCAGGAACACCCCGCCGTCCCGGGCGCCGACATGGAGCTCACCCTCGACCGCGACATCCAGTGGGCGGCCCAGCAGGCCATCACCAAACAGGTGGCGAAGTCCGGGGCCGACCGCGGCTACGTCGTCGTCCAGGACACCCGCACCGGCGAGATCCTGGCCCTGGCCAACGCCCCCGCCTTCGACCCCAACGACATCGCCGGGGCGGAGCCGGACGCGCTCGGCAACGCCGCGCTGTCCGACGCCTTCGAACCGGGTTCCACCAGCAAGCTGATGTCGATGGCCGCCGTATTGGAGGAGGGGGTCGCCACGCCGTCCACCCGGGTCACCGTCCCCAACCGGCTGCACCGCGGCGACCGGCTCTTCGCCGACGACGTCGACCACGAGACCTGGCACCTCACGCTCAACGGCGTCCTCGCCAAGTCCAGCAACATCGGCACCATCCTCGCGGCCGGCCAGCTCGGCCGGACCCAGCCCGAGGCCAACCGGGTCCTCTACTCCTACCTGCGCAAATTCGGCATCGGCCGGCCGACCGGGCTGGACTTCCCGGGCGAGACCGACGGCATCCTGGCCAAGCCGCAGGCCTGGAACACCTCGCAGCAGTACACGATCCCGTTCGGCCAGGGGCTGTCCCTCAACGCCGTACAGGCCGCCTCGGTCTACTCCACCATCGCCAACGGCGGCGAGCGGATCGCCCCCACGCTCGTCCGCGGCAGCACCGGACCCGACGGCCGCTTCGCCCCGGCACCCAAGCCCGCGAAGACCCGGGTGGTCAGCCAGAAGACGGCCCGGACCCTCGCCACCATGCTGGAGTCGGTGGTCGACGACGAGGAGGGCACCGGCGCGAAGGCGAAGATCGACGGCTACCGGGTCGGCGGCAAGACCGGCACCTCCAACCGGGTGGACCCCAAAACCGGCCGCTATCACGGCTACACCGCGTCCTTCGCCGGGTTCGCCCCTGCGGACAAACCTCGCATCACGGTCTATTGCGCCGTGCAGAATCCCACCAAGGGCAGCTACTTCGGCGGCCAGGTCTGCGGCCCGATCTACCAGCAGGTCATGGCCTTCGCGCTGAAGACCCTCCAGGTACCGCCGACCGGCGCCCAGCCCCCGCGCCTGCCGGTCACCTTCAGGCCAGGCCAATGAAATCGAGGCAATCCCGCCGTGACGACCATCACCCCCGACGGCCTCCCCGAGCCCGCCGACCGCGCCCCCACCCGGCCCTCACTTCGCCCCGGGCCCGATCGGCCCGGTACGCTCACCGCCGTGTCACACGCTGATCAGTCCCCGAACGCCCCGCTCGCCCAGAAGGGTGGCCCCGGCACCTACCCGGGAGCGCCGCGCCCTGACCACGTCCGCCCCACCCCCCTGGCGGACCTCGCCGAGCAGCTGGGCACCCCCGCGCTCGCACCCGAGCATGCAGAGGCCCACGTCACCGGCATCACGCACGACTCCCGGGCGGTCCGCCCCGGCGACGTCTACGCGGCGCTGCCCGGCGCCCGGCTGCACGGCGCCGACTTCGTCGCCCAGGCCGCCGATCTCGGTGCCGCGGCGATCCTGACGGACCCGTCCGGTGCCGACCGCGCGGCCGCCACCGGACTGCCGGTCCTCGTCGTCGACAACCCGCGCGGACGGATGGGCGCCCTGGCCGTCTCCATCTACGGCGCGCCGGGCGAGGACCTGCTCCAGATCGGCATCACCGGTACCTCCGGCAAGACCACCACCGCCTACCTCATCGAGGGCGGACTGCGGGCCGCGGCCGCGAAGCGCCCCGATGGCGGGCTGACCGGCCTGATCGGCACCGTGGAGACCCGGATCGGTGACGAGCGGATCAAGTCCGAGCGCACCACCCCCGAGGCCACCGACCTGCAGGCGCTGTTCGCCGTGATGCGCGAGCGCGGCGTCCGCGCCCTGGCCATGGAGGTCTCCAGCCACGCCCTGGTCCTCGGCCGGGTCGACGGCTGCGTCTTCGACGTCGCGATCTTCAACAACCTCAGCCCGGAGCACATGGAGTTCCACTCCGGGATGGAGGACTACTTCCAGGCCAAGGCCCAGCTGTTCACCAAGGCCCGCAGCCGGGCCGGCGTGGTCAACCTCGACGACGAATACGGCCGGCGGCTGGCCGAGGGCGAGTCCGAGGTCCCGGTCACCACCTTCTCCGCCGAGGGCCACCCGGATGCCGACTGGCGCGCCTCCGACGTCGAGGTCGGCGCGCTCGGCTCCACCTTCACCGTGCACGGCCCCGACGGGCAGACGCTGCGCGCCGCTTCCCCGATCGCCGGCCCGTTCAACGTCGCGAACGCGCTCGCCGCGATCACCGCGCTGGTCGTCGCCGGCATCGACCCGCAGACCGCGGCCGACGGCGTCGCCGCGGTGCCCGGCGTCCCCGGCCGCCTGGAGCGCGTCGACGCCGGCCAGCCGTACCTGGCGGTGGTCGACTACGCCCACAAGACCGACGCCGTCGAATCGGTCCTGCGCGCGCTGCGCAAGGTCACCGACGGCAAGCTGCACGCCGTCCTCGGCTGCGGCGGCGACCGCGACCCGCACAAGCGCGCCCCCATGGGTGCCGCGGTCGCCCGCCTCGCCGACACGGCCATCCTGACCTCCGACAACCCGCGGGGCGAGGACCCGCTCGCGATCCTCGCCACCATGCTGGCGGGCGCCGCGGAGGTCCCGATCCACGAACGCGGCACGGTCCTGGTGGAAGAAGAGCGGGCCGCCGCCATCGCCGCCGCCGTCGCCCGCGCCGAGCCCGGCGACACCGTGATCGTCGCGGGCAAGGGCCACGAGCAGGGCCAGGACATCGCCGGAGTGGTGCGCCCCTTCGACGACCGCCAGGTGCTGCGCGAGGCCATCGAGGCTTCCCAGACGTCACCGCACCCGAAACACCAGGGATGACACTCCGCCATGCGCGCACAACCGATTCCCCGTCACCGCTCGCCGCTCGCCGGGGGTGACCTGTGATCTCCCTGTCCCTCGCCGAGATCGCGAGCATCGTCGGCGGGCAGCAGTACGACATACCGGACGCCGACCGCCAGGTCACCGGACCGGTCGTCGCCGACTCCCGGGCGGTCCGCCCCGGCGGCCTGTTCGTGGCCTTCGCCGGGGAACGCGTCGACGGTCATGACTTCGCCCGCGGCGCCGTCGAGGCCGGCGCGGTGGCCGTACTGGCCGCCCGCCCCCTCGGCGTCCCGGCGATCGTCGTGCACGACGTCACCGCCGCGCTCGGCGCACTCGCCCGCGCCGTCGTCGAGCGGCTGGGCACCACCGTCGTGGGCCTGACCGGCTCGGCCGGCAAGACCAGCACCAAGGACCTGATCGCCCAACTGCTGCAGCGGCACGGCCCGACCGTCTGGCCCGAGGGCAACCTCAACAACGAGATCGGGCTGCCGCTGACCGCGCTGCGCGCCGATGAGACGACCCGTCACCTCGTGCTGGAGATGGGCGCCCGCGGCGTCGGCCACATCCGCTACCTCGCCGCGCTGACCCCGCCCCGGATCGGCGTGGTGCTCAACGTCGGCTCCGCGCACATCGGCGAGTTCGGCGGCCGCGCGCAGATCGCGGAGGCAAAGGGCGAACTCGTCGAGGCGCTGCCCGCGGCCGAGGACGGCGGGATCGCGGTGCTCAACGCCGACGACCCGTACGTCCGCGCCATGACGGCCCGCACCAAGGCCCGCACGGTGCTGTTCGGCGAGGCCGAGGACGCCGCCGTACGCGCCGTGAATGTCCGGCTCACGGAGCTCGGACAGCCCGCTTTCACGCTTCACACACCCTCCGGGTGCAGCGATGTGACCATGCGGCTGTACGGTGAGCACCACGTGTCGAACGCGCTCGCCGCGGCCGCCGTCGCCCATGAGTTGGGCATGCCCGTAGACGAGATCGCCACCGCGCTCTCCGAAGCCGGCACGCTCTCCCGCTGGCGCATGGAGGTCACCGAGCGCGCGGACGGCGTGACGGTCGTCAACGACGCCTACAACGCGAACCCCGAGTCCATGCGAGCGGCGCTGCGTGCGCTGGTCGCCATGGGCGCCGCCGCCAAGGCGAAGGGTGCTCGTACGTGGGCGGTGCTCGGTGAGATGGCCGAGCTCGGCGAGGAGTCACTCGCCGAACACGACGCGGTCGGGCGCCTGGTCGTCCGGCTCAACGTCAGCAAGCTCGTGGCGGTCGGCGGCAGGGAAGCGGCCTGGCTCGACATGGGCGCCAAGAACGAGGGTTCGTGGGGTGAGGAGTCGGTGCACGTGTCCGACGCGCGGGCGGCGGTCGACCTGTTGCGCAGCGAGCTGCGGCCGGGAGACGTCGTGCTGGTGAAGGCGTCCAGGTCGGTGGGGCTGGAGCGGGTCGCCGCAGCACTGCTGGATGACGCAGGGCTGTCGGGCGCCGCGGGCGCCGAGGGTGGAGCCGCAGCCCGATGAACTCGATGAAGCAGATCCTCTTCTCCGGAATGATCGGGCTCTTCCTGACCCTGATCGGCACCCCGTTGCTGATCAAACTGCTGGCCAAGAAGGGGTACGGGCAGTTCATCCGCGATGACGGCCCGCGCACCCACGGCAGCAAGAAGGGGACGCCCACCATGGGTGGCATCTCCTTCATCCTGGCGACGATCATCGCCTACGTCATCACGAAGGTGATCACCTCCAGCGACCCGACGTTCTCGGGCGTGCTGGTGCTCTTCCTCTTCGCGGGGATGGGCCTGGTCGGCTTCCTCGACGACTACATCAAGATCGTCAAGCAGCGTTCGCTGGGCCTGCGGGCCAAGGCGAAGATGGCCGGCCAGCTGATCGTCGGCATCGCCTTCGCGGTGCTCTCGCTGCAGTTCGCGGACCTGCGGGGCCAGACCCCGGCCTCGGACCGGCTGTCCTTCACCCAGGACTTCGGCTGGCAGATCGGCCCGGTGCTCTTCGTCATCTGGGCGCTGTTCATGATCCTGGCGATGTCCAACGGCGTGAACCTCACCGACGGCCTCGACGGCCTGGCCACCGGCGCCTCGGTGATGGTCTTCGGTGCGTACACCTTCATCGGCATCTGGCAGCACCAGGAGTCCTGCGCCAACCAGATCACCGCCGGACCGGGCTGTTATGAAGTCCGCGACCCCCTCGACCTGGCGGTCGTGGCCTCCGCCTTGATGGGCGCCTGCTTCGGCTTCCTGTGGTGGAACACCTCGCCCGCCAAGATCTTCATGGGGGACACCGGCTCGCTGGCCCTGGGCGGCGCGCTCGCCGGCCTGGCCATCTGCTCCCGCACGGAGCTGCTGCTCGCCCTCCTGGGCGGTCTGTTCGTCCTGATCACCATGTCCGTGGTCATCCAGGTCGGCTCCTTCAAGATGACCGGCAAGCGGGTCTTCCGGATGGCGCCACTACAGCACCACTTCGAACTCAAGGGGTGGTCCGAAGTCCTTGTGGTGGTCAGGTTCTGGATCATCCAGGGCATGTGCGTCATCGTGGGACTCGGCATCTTCTACGGCGGCTGGCAGGCAGCGAAGTGACCACGCACGACCCGGACCGGATCCCCGAGGGGTTCGCCGGCCTGAACATCACCGTCGCCGGCCTCGGCGTGAGCGGCATCAGTGCCGCCCGCGCCCTGGCCGGCCTCGGCGCCCGCGTCACGGTCGTGGACGGCGGCGCGGGCGAGAAGCAGCAGGAGTCCGCGCGCGAGCTGGAGGCGGCCGGGATCGCCGTCCGCCTCGGCGACGGCGAGACCCTGCCCGAGGGCACCGACCTGGTCGTGACCTCGCCCGGCTGGAAGCCCGACAGCCCGCTGTTCGCGGCGGCCGCGGCGGCCGGCGTGGACGTCGTCGGCGACGTGGAGATCGCCTGGCGGCTGCGCGGTCCGGACGCGGCCGACTGGCTCGCGGTCACCGGCACGAACGGCAAGACCACCACCGTCCGGATGCTCGCCGCCATCCTGGAGGCCGAGGGCCTGCACACCACGGCCGTCGGCAACATCGGCACCCCGATCGTCGACGTCGTGCTGAACCAGGGCAAGGACGGCGCCCGCCCCTACGACGTGCTCGCCGTCGAGCTCTCCAGCTACCAGCTGCACTGGGCCCCGTCGCTGCGCGCGCACTCCGCCGCGGTCCTCAACCTCGCCCCCGACCACCTCGACTGGCACGGCTCCATGGCGGCGTACGCCGCCGACAAGGGCCGGATCTACGAGGGCAACCGCGTCGCCTGCGTCTACAACGTGGCCGACCGGGCGACCGAGGACCTGGTACGCGAGGCCGACGTCGAGGAGGGCTGCCGCGCCATCGGCTTCACCCTCGGCACCCCGGGCCCCTCCGAACTCGGCGTCGTCGACGGCATCCTCGTCGACCGCGCCTTCGTCGAGAACCGGCAGAAGCAGGCCCAGGAGCTCGCCGAGGTCTCCGACATCGCCCCCGGCTCCGGGCCCGCCGCCCCGCACAACGTCGCCAACGCCCTCGCGGCCGCCGCGCTGGCCCGGGCCTACGGCGTCAGCCCGGCCGCGGTACGTGACGGACTGCGCGCCTTCCACCCGGAGGCCCACCGCATCCAGCACATCGCGGAGATCGACGGCGTCCGCTACATCGACGACTCCAAGGCCACCAACACGCACGCCGCCGAGGCGTCGCTGGCGGCGTACGAGCACATCGTGTGGATCGCCGGCGGGCTCGCCAAGGGCGCGACCTTCGACGAGCTGGTGAAGACGGCGGTGGCCCGGCTGCGCGGGGTGGTGCTGATCGGTGCCGATCGGGCGCTGATTCGCGAAGCCCTGGCGCGACACGCCCCCGAGGTCCTGGTCGTCGACCTCGACCGGACCGACACTGGGGCGATGCCCGAGGCCGTCCGGGAAGCGACCCGTCTGGCCGAGCCCGGCGACACCGTCCTGCTGGCTCCGGCCTGCGCCTCGATGGACATGTTCGTCAATTACAACAAGCGGGGCGACGCCTTCGCCGACGCGGTCCGCGAGCTGACCGCGAGGGACCAGTAGACCGTTTCTCCCCGTGGCCGCCGGCAGCCGGCGGCGAGCGCACCTGGAGGGGACGAGGATGACGGCCCGATCGGCGGACGCAGGCAGAGCGGGCGGGGGATCGTCCGCCCGACCGGGCGCGAAATCGTCGGCGCGAGCGGGCGGGCGCCCGTCCGCACCCGCCCGTCCGCCCCGCCGGCCCGCGACGGCGCGCCCGGCGCGCGGCGGCCGTCCGTCGGCCGGCGGGCCGCGGCGGCTGCTGGACCGGCTGAAGCGCGCCTGGGACCGTCCGCTGACCGCGTACTACCTGATCCTCGGCGGCAGTCTGCTGATCACCGTTCTGGGCCTGGTGATGGTCTACTCGGCGTCCCAGATCAAGGCGCTGCAGTCCGGCCTTGCCCCGTCGTTCTTCTTCCGCAAACAGTTGCTCGCGGCCGTGCTCGGCGGCGGGCTGCTGCTGATCGCCACCCGGATGCCCGTCCGGATGCACCGCACGCTGGCCTATCCGCTGCTCACGATCTCGGTCTTCCTGATGTGCCTGGTGCAGATTCCGGGCATAGGGGTCGCGGTCAACGGCAACCAGAACTGGATCAACCTCGGCGGCCCTTTCCAGATGCAACCGAGCGAGTTCGCCAAGCTCGCGCTGGTCCTGTGGGGCGCCGACCTGCTGGCCCGCAAGCACGACAAGAAGCTGCTGGTGCAGTGGAAGCACCTGCTGGTGCCGCTGATCCCGGTGGCGTTCCTGCTGCTCGGCCTGATCATGCTCGGCGGCGACATGGGCACCGCGATCATTCTCACGGCGATCCTCTTCGGGCTGCTGTGGCTGGCCGGTGCGCCGACCCGGCTGTTCGTCGGCGTACTGGGTACCGCGACGGTGATCGGCGCACTGTTGATCAAGACCAGCGCCAACCGGATGTCCCGCCTCGCCTGCATCGGCGCGACCGATCCGGGCCCCGGTGACCAGTGCTGGCAGGCCGTGCACGGGATCTACGCCCTGGCCTCCGGCGGATTCTTCGGTTCCGGCCTGGGCGCAAGTATGGAAAAATGGGGTGAACTCCCTGAACCGCACACCGACTTCATCTTCGCCATCACCGGGGAGGAACTGGGTCTGGCGGGGACGCTGTCGGTCCTCGCCCTCTTCGCGGCTCTAGGCTATGCGGGTATCCGCGTGGCCGGACGCACGGAGGACCCCTTCGTACGGTACGCCGCGGGAGGCGTGACCACCTGGATCACGGCCCAGGCCGTGGTCAACATCGGTGCGGTGCTCGGCCTGCTGCCGATCGCCGGTGTCCCGCTCCCGCTGTTCTCCTACGGAGGCTCCGCCCTGCTGCCGACGATGTTCGCCGTCGGGCTGCTGATCGCCTTCGCGCGTGACGAGCCCGCCGCACGGGCGGCACTGGCCGCGCTGGCTACGCGGAAGCCGGTTTTCGGCAGGAAACCGGCTGGGGTGAGATGGAAGACGATGAGACGGCGCGTCAAGAAGCGGCCGTCCGGAGAGCGGTGAATTTCGGTGCATGTCGTACTCGCCGGTGGGGGGACCGCCGGCCACATCGAGCCCGCGCTCGCCCTCGCGGACGCACTGCGGAGGCAGGACCCCACCGTGGGGATCACGGCACTCGGCACGGAGAAGGGGCTGGAGACCCGGCTCGTCCCGGAGCGCGGCTATGAGCTGGGCCTCATCCCGGCCGTACCGCTGCCGCGCAAGCCCACCCCCGAACTGATCACCGTCCCCGGGCGGCTGCGCGGCACGATCAAGGCCGCCGAGCAGATCCTGGAGCGCACCAAGGCCGACTGCGTGGTCGGCTTCGGCGGCTACGTGGCGCTGCCCGGCTATCTGGCCGCCAAGCGGCTCGGCGTGCCGATCATCGTCCACGAGGCCAACGCCCGCCCCGGCCTGGCCAACAAGATCGGTTCGCGGTACGCGAAATTCGTCGCCGTCAGCACCCCCGACAGCAAGCTGCGCGGCGCCCGCTACGTCGGCATCCCGCTGCGTCGCACCATCGCCACGCTCGACCGGGCCGCGGTCCGCCCCGAGGCGCGTGCCGCCTTCGGCCTCGACCCCAACCTGCCGACCCTGCTGGTGTCCGGTGGCTCCCAGGGTGCTCGCCGGCTGAACGAGGTCATCCAGGCCACCGTGCCGGCCCTCCAGCGGGCCGGCATCCAGGTGCTCCATGCGGTCGGCCCGAAGAACGAATTGCCGCATGTGGACAACATGCCCGGGATGCCACCCTATGTCCCGGTACCGTACGTGGACCGGATGGATCTCGCGTACGCCGCGGCGGACATGATGCTCTGCCGCGCGGGCGCGATGACCGTCGCCGAGTTGTCCGCCGTCGGGCTGCCGGCCGCGTTCGTCCCGCTGCCCATCGGCAACGGCGAGCAGCGGCTGAACGCCCAGCCGCTGGTCAACGCCGGCGGGGGCCTGCTGGTCGACGACGCCCAGCTGACCCCGGACTGGGTGCAGGGCAACGTGCTCCCGGTCCTGGCCGATCCGCACCGGCTGTACGAGATGTCCCGCTCGGCCTCCGAGTTCGGCCGCCGGGACGCCGATGAACTGCTGGTCGGCATGGTGTACGAGGCGATCGAGCAGCACCGCAAGTAGCGCACGAGAGAAGGCAGGGAGCGTGGCCGGACCGACAACCGCCCGACGCGGCGAGAAGAAGTCACCGTCCGGCCCGCCCTCCTCCGAGGAGGTGCGCGGGCGAAGACTCCGCTGGGTGCGCCTGCCCCGTCGCGCGCCGAGCCGCCGCGGTCTGATCATCATCCTGGTCCTCGCGGTGCTGCTCGGCGCGTTCGGCGTCTGGGCGCTCTACGCGTCCGACTGGCTGCGGCTGGAGCGCGTCAGGGCCACCGGCACCGACGTCCTGACTCCGCGTGAGGTCGTCGCGGCGGCGCACGCCCCGATGAACGCCCCGCTGGTCTCGGTGGACACCGACGCCCTCGAACACCGGCTGCGGGCCCGGCTGTCGCGCATCAAGACCGTTGACGTGGAACGGTCCTGGCCGCACACCATCAGCCTCAAAGTGACGGAAAGGACCCCGGAACTGCTGATGCAAACGGGCGGAAAGTTTGCCGAAGTGGACGCCGAGGGCGTCCGGTTCGCCACCGTCGCCACCGCTCCCAAGGGCATTCC
This sequence comes from Streptomyces endophytica, assembly GCF_026153355.1. Taxonomy (GTDB): domain Bacteria; phylum Actinomycetota; class Actinomycetes; order Streptomycetales; family Streptomycetaceae; genus Streptomyces; species Streptomyces endophytica. The sequence goes on from NZ_CP110636.1 coordinate 3,971,422, forward strand.
GCTTCTGGAAATGTCCGTTTCCGACTCCCCAAGTCTGCGCCGGTTCGGTCCTGACCGGTTGCGGCGCGCCGCGGTCGAGGTCGCTCGGGATCTGCCCCCAGTCGTACGCAAAGACGTGCGCAAGGTCCGAGTACGGTCATATGACGCCATCAGCGTCGAACTGGCCGGCGGCCGCACGGTCGCCTGGGGTAGTCGCGAACAGGGCGCCGAAAAGGCGAAGGTGCTGGCCGCGCTGCTGAAAGCGGCCCGTACCGCCCGGCACTTCGACGTCTCGGTCCCCAGCGCCCCTGCGGTGTCGGGGAGTTGACGTACCAAGTCGCAGGCCAGCACCCTGGATGGCTACGACTATGGGTGATCACATAGGGTGAAAAGAAAAACGGGAGGTTCGGCGTGTTCGTTGAACGGGCGCGCCTTGTCGACTTAGTGTCTCGTTCCAAAGGGACTATGGAACCAAGGAACACAGGCACAGGTAACCCTAAACTTCAACGTTAGGGTTCGGGTCGGCGATACGGACCGTCCCATCGGCATCAGTCGGCGTCCACGCGCAAGTGCGGCGACGACACGTAACTCGAGGCGAGAGGCCTTCGACGTGGCAGCACCGCAGAACTACCTCGCAGTCATCAAGGTCGTCGGCATCGGCGGCGGTGGCGTGAACGCCATCAACCGGATGATCGAGGTCGGGCTCAAGGGCGTCGAGTTCATCGCGATCAATACCGATGCGCAGGCGCTGCTGATGAGCGACGCCGACGTCAAGCTCGACGTCGGCCGCGAAATGACCCGCGGCCTCGGCGCCGGCGCCAACCCGGACGTGGGGCGCAAGGCGGCCGAGGATCACCGCGAGGAGATCGAGGAGGTCCTCAAGGGGGCCGACATGGTCTTCGTGACCGCGGGCGAGGGCGGCGGCACCGGCACCGGCGGCGCACCCGTCGTCGCCAACATCGCCCGCTCGCTGGGCGCCCTGACGATCGGTGTGGTCACCCGGCCGTTCACCTTCGAGGGCCGCCGTCGCGCCAACCAGGCCGAGGACGGCATCGCCCAGCTGCGCGAAGAGGTCGACACCCTCATCGTGATCCCCAACGACCGGCTGCTGTCCATCTCGGACCGCCAGGTGAGCGTGCTCGACGCGTTCAAGTCCGCGGACCAGGTGCTGCTGTCGGGTGTCCAGGGCATCACCGACCTGATCACCACGCCCGGCCTGATCAACCTCGACTTCGCCGACGTCAAGTCCGTGATGTCGGAGGCCGGCTCGGCCCTCATGGGCATCGGCTCGGCGCGCGGCGACGACCGTGCGGTGGCCGCCGCGGAGATGGCGATCTCCTCGCCGCTCCTGGAGGCGTCCATCGACGGCGCCCGCGGCGTGCTGCTGTCCATCTCCGGCGGCTCCGACCTCGGTCTCTTCGAGATCAACGAGGCCGCCCAGCTGGTCAGCGAGGCCGCGCACCCGGAGGCCAACATCATCTTCGGCGCGGTCATCGACGACGCGCTGGGCGACGAGGTCCGGGTCACCGTCATTGCCGCGGGCTTCGACGGCGGCCAGCCGCCGGCCCGCCGCGATGCGCAGGCCGCCCTGTCGTCCCCGAAGCGCGAGGAGCCGGCCCCGGCCGCCAGCCGTCCGGCCGCCCCGCCCGAGCCCCGCACCCCGTCGTCCTTCGGCGGCCTGGGCTCCGTCCCCGTACGGGACGCCGGGGCCTCCGCGGAGCGTGGTGAGCCGGCCGCCGAGCCGTCGTCCACGCTGGGCGAGGTCGCCCCCACCCCGTCGAGCGGGCCGCAGGTTCCCCCGGCCCGTCCGTCGTACTCCGACAGCGCGGCCGAGGAACTCGACGTTCCCGACTTCCTGAAGTGACGTAAAGCACCGAAGTGATAGGGCAACAGCACCACGAGAGCGGCGCGCACTTCGCCTTCACCGACAGGTGGGGCGGGGTGAGCGCCGCTCCGTATGAGCAGCTCAACCTGGGGGGCGCGGTCGGCGACGACCCGCAGGCCGTCCGCACCAACCGCGCCCGCGCGGCCGGCGCGCTCGGTCTCGACCCGGCCGCGGTGATCTGGATGAACCAGGTCCACGGCCGGGACGTGGCCGTGGTCGACGGCCCCTGGCGCGACGCCGACGTCCCCTGCGTGGACGCGGTGGTGACGGCCCGCCGGGGTCTCGCGCTCGCCGTTCTGACCGCCGACTGCACCCCGGTGCTGCTCGCCGACCCGGTCGCGGGCGTCACCGGAGCGGCACACGCCGGCCGGCCTGGCCTGGTCGCCGGCGTCGTTCCGGCGGCCGTCGAGGCGATGGCCGAGCTGGGCGCGGAGCCGGCCCGGATCCTCGCGTACACCGGACCGGCGATCTGCGGGCGCTGTTACGAGGTGCCCGAACAGATGCGGTCCGACGTCGCGGCGGTGGTGCCCGAGGCGCACGCGACGACCAGCTGGGGCACCCCGGCGGTGGACGTCACCGCCGGCGTACGGGCCCAACTCGTCGCGGCGGGCGTGCCGGTGCGTGACGATCCGCACATCCCGCCGGTCTGCACGCGGGAATCCACGGATCACTTTTCTTATCGGCGGGACCGCACGACCGGGCGGCTCGCGAGTTACGTGTGGCTGGACGGCGAGCTGTGACGGACGACCGGAGAACGGAACTGGCGACCAACCTGGCGCGGGTGGAGGATCGTATCTCCGCCGCCTGCGCCAAGGCCGGTCGGCCGCGGGACGAGGTGACGCTCATCGTCGTCACCAAGACCTACCCCGCGAGCGACGTACGGCTGCTGGCGGAACTGGGGGTGCGCCAGGTCGCGGAGAACCGCGACCAGGAGGCGGCACCCAAGGCCGCCGAATGCACTGATTTGCCGCTTACTTGGCACTTCGTCGGTCAGTTGCAGACCAACAAGGTGCGGTCCGTGGCGAGTTATGCCGGAATTGTGCAGTCGGTCGACCGGGCACGACTGGTCACCGCGCTCTCCAGGGAAGCGGTTCGTGCGGGCCGTGAGCTCGGGTGTCTCGTCCAGGTGGCACTTGACGCCGAGTCGGGCCAGCAGGGCGACCGGGGCGGTGTGGCGCCGGACCGCGTCCCGGCGCTGGCGGAGGCGATCGCCGGGGCCGAAGGGCTGCGCCTGGACGGCGTGATGACGGTCGCGCCGCTGGCCGGGCCGTATGCGGGCCGCCAACTCGCCGCATTCGAACGGCTCATGGAAATCTCAACCGACCTGCGCGCCACCCATCCTGCTGCCAACATGGTGTCAGCAGGCATGAGCGCGGACCTTGAGGACGCCGTGGCGGCCGGGGCGACACATGTGCGCGTCGGTACCGCGGTACTCGGAGTCCGACCACGGCTCGGGTAACGTCGCCAAGCAAGTCGGACCACAGCACAAAATATGGTCATTTCCGCAGAAAGCGGGGAGGCCGCGTGGATCCAAGGCCCTGGTGACGGAGCCGATCCACCACAGAGCGGAGGACGCAGAGAATGGCCGGCGCGATGCGCAAGATGGCGGTCTACCTCGGCCTCGTGGAGGACGATGGGTACGACGGCCGGGGGTTCGACCCCGACGACGAGTTCGAGCCCGAGCTCGACCCGGAACCCGACCGGGGACGGCGTCAACAGCACCAAGTGCAGGCCGAAACACGCCCGGAACGGGACGAACCCGTCCGTGCCGTGACGCCCCCGGCGCAACGCGAACCCGCCCCGCTCGCCCCGGAAAACGGACGACCCGCGCGAATCGCCCCCGTGTCATCCATCACACCCGACCGTCCGAATCTGGAGAAGAACGCACCGGTGATCATGCCCAAGGTTGTGTCCGAGCGGGAGCCCTACCGCATCACCACGCTGCACCCCCGGACCTACAACGAAGCCCGTACCATCGGGGAACACTTCCGCGAGGGCACTCCGGTGATCATGAATCTCACGGAGATGGATGACACCGATGCGAAGCGACTTGTCGACTTTGCGGCCGGTTTGGTGTTTGGTCTTCACGGCAGCATCGAGCGGGTGACGCAGAAGGTGTTCCTGTTGTCGCCTGCTAACGTCGATGTCACGGCGGAGGACAAGGCCCGTATCGCAGAGGGCGGGTTCTTCAACCAGAGCTGAGACGCAACACCGGGCACACCGAGGCCGTAGGGCCGACACAGAAGCAAGGGGAGAGGGACGCGCGAGATGAGTGTCGCTGGTCAGGTGATCTATATCGCGCTGTACTGCTTCCTGATCGTGTTGATCTTCCGGCTGGTGATGGACTATGTCTTCCAGTTCGCCCGTTCATGGCAACCCGGCAAGGCGATGGTGGTCATTCTGGAGGCCGCCTACACTGTCACTGATCCGCCACTCAAGCTTCTGCGGCGGGTCATCCCGCCGCTGCGTCTCGGGGGCGTGGCGCTCGACCTGTCCTTCTTCGTATTGATGATCATCGTCTACATCCTGATCACCGTCGTGAGGTCGGTGTTGTTGGTGTGAACGATACGGTCTTGCCGATTGCCGACGACTACGTTGAGGTGAAGTAGAGATGCCGTTGACCCCCGAGGACGTGCGGAACAAGCAGTTCACGACCGTCCGCCTCCGAGAAGGCTATGACGAGGACGAGGTCGATGCCTTCCTCGATGAGGTCGAAGCCGAACTGACCCGGCTCCTGCGGGAGAACGAGGACCTTCGCGCGAAGCTGGCCGCCGCCACCCGCGCCGCCGCGCAGAACCAGCAGCAGCAGGGGCTGCGCAAGGGACCGGACCAGCAGCAGGAGCAGCAGCAGCGTCCGGGGGCTCCTGTGCCCGCCGCCATATCCGGTCCGCAGCCGGTCCCGCCGCAGCAGCAGGGGATGGGTGGCCCGCCCCAACTGCCCGGTGGTGCACCGCAGCTGCCTCCTGGTCCCGGTGGCCACGGCCCGCAGGGCCCGCACGGCCCCGGCCCGATGGGCCCCGGCGGTCCGATGGGTGGCCCGATGGGCGGCCCCGGCGGCCCGCAGCAGCTGCCCGGTGGGCAGCAGGGTGGTCCCGGTGGTGACAGCGCCGCGCGCGTGCTGTCGCTGGCGCAGCAGACCGCCGACCAGGCGATCGCGGAGGCCCGTTCCGAGGCCAACAAGATCGTCGGCGAGGCGCGCAGCCGCGCCGAGGGCCTGGAGCGGGACGCCCGCGCCAAGGCCGACGCGCTGGAGCGGGACGCGCAGGAGAAGCACCGCGTGGCGATGGGCTCGCTGGAGTCGGCCCGCGCGACGCTGGAGCGCAAGGTCGAGGACCTGCGCGGCTTCGAGCGCGAGTACCGCACGCGACTGAAGTCCTACCTGGAGAGCCAGCTGCGTCAGCTGGAGAACCAGGCGGACGACTCGCTCGCCCCGCCGCGGACTCCGGCGGCCCCCTCGCTGCCGCCGTCCCCGTCGATGGCGTCGGCCGGTGCCGGCACGATGGGCGGCAACCACACCATGGGTGGCGGCCAGACCATGGGCGGCAACCACTCGATGGGCAACGGCTCCAGCGGCGGTCCGTCCTACGGCGGTCAGCAGCAGATGTCGCCGGCGATGACCCAGCCGATGGCTCCGGTGCGGCCGCAGGGCCCGTCGCCGATGCAGCAGACCCCGTCGCCGATGAGGGGCTTCCTCATCGACGAGGACGACAACTGACGCCCGCCTGAGGCGTACCGTCGGCAATCAGGGCCGGGCCCCGAGGGACTTCCCTCGGGGCCCGGCCCTTTTGCGCGTCGTGCCGGACCTGTCGGGGTGCGCTCCGGGCCGGGCGGTGGCGTCCGGCGCCTCTGCCGACAAAGTGGTGTGAACTCCCCGTGCCTGTAAGGAAATGACGAATGCCCCGGTGTGGTGCACACCGGGGCATTCGGGACGGGATCGGGCCCCGCGGATTACGCCTTACGGAGGTGGAACGTCAGTGCCAGTGCCTCGTCGGTGAAGGCCGGGCCGTAGCCACCGTCCGGCTCGCCGGGGGCGAAGTCCGTGGCGAGGACCTCCTCGGCGATCAGGCCGGCGTGCTCGGCGAGGGCCGTACGGACCTCCTCGTCGGACGACGCCCAGCGCAGCGCGATCCGGTCCGCGACGTCCAGGCCGCTGTTCTTCCGCGCCTCCTGGATCAGCCGGATCGCGTCCCGGGCCAGACCGGCCCGGCGCAGCTCGGGGGTGATCTCCAGGTCCAGGGCGACCGTGGCGCCCGCGTCGGAGGCCACCGACCAGCCCTCGCGCGGCGTTTCGGTGATGATCACCTCGTCCGGGGCGAGGGAGAGGGTCTCGCCGTCGACCTCGACGCTCGCCGTGCCCTCCCGGAGCGCCAGCGAGAGCGCCGCGGCGTCCGCGCCGGCGATGGCCTTGGCGACCGCCTGGACGCCCTTGCCGAACCGCTTGCCCAGCGCACGGAAGTTGGCCTTCGCGGTGGTGTCGACGAGCGAGCCGCCGCCCCCTCGACCAGAGGAAGATTCTGCCAGTGAGGCCAGCGAGCTGACGTTCAGCTCCTCGGCGATCTGGGCGCGCAGGTCCTCGGGCAGCCCGGCGAAGCCGTGGGCCGCGACCAGCGCGCGGGACAGCGGCTGCCGGGTCTTCACACCGGACTCCGCGCGGGTCGCCCGGCCCAGCTCGACCAGCCGGCGGACCAGCGCCATCTGGTCGGAGAGCGCCGGGTCGATCAGCGACTGCTCGGCGACCGGCCAGCCGGAGAGGTGGACGGAGTCCGGGGCGTCCGGGGTGACCGGGGCGACCAGGTCCTGCCAGACCCGCTCGGTGATGAACGGGGTGAGCGGCGCCATCAGGCGGGTGACCGTCTCGATGACCTCGTGGAGGGTGCGCAGCGCGGCCGCGTCGCCCTGCCAGAAGCGGCGGCGCGAGCGGCGGACGTACCAGTTGGACAGGTCGTCGACGAAGCTGGACAGCAGCTTGCCGGCGCGCTGGGTGTCGAAGGACTCCAGCGACTCGGTGACCTGCTCGACGAGGGTGTTCAGTTCACCGAGCAGCCAGCGGTCCAGCAGCGGCCGCTCGGCCGGGGCCGGGTCGGACGCGGACGGCGCCCACTGGGACGTCCGGGCGTACAGCGCCTGGAAGGCGACGGTGTTCCAGTACGTCAGCAGGGTCTTGCGGACGACTTCCTGGATGGTGTTGTGGCCCACCCGGCGGGCGGCCCACGGCGAACCGCCGGCCGCCATGAACCAGCGGACCGCGTCCGCGCCGTGCTGGTCCATGAGCGGGATCGGCTGGAGGGTGTTGCCCAGGTGCTTGGACATCTTCCGGCCGTCCTCGGCGAGGATGTGGCCGAGGCAGACCACGTTCTCGTACGAGGACTTGTCGAAGACCAGGGTGCCGACGGCCATCAGCGTGTAGAACCAGCCGCGGGTCTGGTCGATGGCCTCCGAGATGAACTGCGCCGGGTAGCGCTTCTCGAACAGCTCCTTGTTGCGGTACGGGTAGCCCCACTGCGCGAACGGCATCGAGCCGGAGTCGTACCAGGCGTCGATGACCTCCGGGACGCGCACGGCGGTGTGGGCGCAGCCCTCCTGCGGGCAGCCGAAGGTGATCGCGTCGATGAACGGGCGGTGCGGGTCCAGGCCCGACTGGTCGGTGCCGGTCAGCTCGGTCAGCTCGGCGAGCGAGCCGACGCAGGTGAGGTGGTCGTCCTCGCAGCGCCAGATGGGCAGCGGGGTGCCCCAGTAGCGGTTGCGGGACAGCGCCCAGTCGATGTTGTTGCTCAGCCAGTCGCCGAAGCGGCCGTGCTTGACCGACTCGGGGAACCAGTTGGTGTTCTCGTTCTCCCGGAGGAGGGCGTCCTTGATCGCGGTGGTGCGGATGTACCACGACGGCTGGGCGTAGTAGAGCAGCGCGGTGTGGCAGCGCCAGCAGTGCGGGTAGCTGTGCTCGTAGGCGATGTGCTTGAAGAGCAGGCCGCGGGCGTCCAGGTCGGCCACCAGCGTGCCGTCGGCCTTCTTGAAGAACTGGCCGCCGACCAGCGGGAGTTCCTCCTCGAAGGTGCCGTCGGGGCGGACCGGGTTGACCACCGGGAGGCCGTACGCCTTGCAGGTCTTGAGGTCGTCCTCACCGAAGGCCGGGGCCTGGTGGACCAGGCCCGTGCCGTCGTCGGTCGTGACGTACTCGGCGTTGACGACGAAGTTGGCGCCCTCCAGCTCGACCAGGGAGAACGGGCGCTCGTAGGACCAGCGCTCCATCTCGCGGCCGGTGAAGGACTGACCGGTGGCCTCCCAGCCCTCGCCCAGCGCCTTCTCCAGCAGCGGTTCGGCGACGACCAGCTTCTCCGTGCCGTCGGTGGCGACGACGTACGTGACGTCCGGGTGCGCGGCGGCGGCGACGTTGGAGACCAGGGTCCAGGGGGTCGTCGTCCAGATCAGCAGCGCGGCCTCGCCGGCCAGCGGGCCGGAGGTCAGCGGGAGGCGGACGTAGACCGAGGGGTCGACGACGGTTTCGTAGCCCTGCGCCAGCTCGTGGTCCGACAGGCCGGTGCCGCAGCGCGGGCACCACGGGGCGACGCGGTGGTCCTGGACCAGCAGGCCCTTGGTGAAGATCTGCTTCAGCGACCACCAGACCGACTCGATGTAGTCGGGGTCCATGGTGCGGTAGGGGCTGTCGAGGTCGGTCCAGTAGCCCATCCGCGTGGTGAGCTCGGCGAAGGCGTCGGTGTGCCGGGTCACCGACTCGCGGCACTTGGCGTTGAACTCGGCGATGCCGTACGCCTCGATGTCCTTCTTGCCGCTGAAGCCGAGCTCCTTCTCGACGGTCAGCTCGACCGGCAGGCCGTGGCAGTCCCAGCCGGCCTTGCGGTCGACGTGGTAGCCCTGCATCGTGCGGAACCGGGGGAAGACGTCCTTGAAGACGCGGGCCTCGATGTGGTGCGCGCCGGGCATGCCGTTGGCCGTCGGGGGGCCCTCGAAGAAGACCCACTCGGGCCGGCCCTCGGACTGCTGGAGGGTGCGGGCGAAGATCTTCTGCTCCTGCCAGAAATCGAGCACGGCGTGCTCAAGGGCTGGCAGGTCGACCTGGGCGGGTACCTGGCGGTACAAGGGCTGCTCACTCATCGGGGGCTTCCTCCGGCGGACATCTGCTGCTTCTCCGTCCGGAGGGACGAGAGCCCTGGCTCCCGCGGTACCACCCTCCTTGGCGGTGCGTGCCGCACCGCCCCCTCATTGGGGTCGCGCTGCCGGTTCTACTCGCCCTGGGTGGTCCGCGGCCCGTGGGGCACGGCCCACTGTCCAAAGCTTTCTTCCGGCGGCTCCGGGGTGATCTTCACGTCGCGCACGCCCCCGGGCTTCCACCGTCCCCGGGTCGCTGCTGGCTGCGTACGGCGCTACTCGTCCCATCACTGCCTCTCGCTGGGCCCAGTGTACGGGGCGCCGCCGACAGTGGCCGACCGAATTCCGGCGGCGCTCGCCCGGGCCCCGGCCGCGGGGTGCCGTAGGGGCTGCCGGGGCGGCGGCGCGGGACCAGGGCGCGCGACCGGGGCCGTGACCCGAATGGCCAGCGGCCGGGTGCCGGACGGCCAAGCGGATTACCGGGCGGGCAGCGGGGCACAACCGAGGCAGACCGGACTTCCGGGCCGGGTGGCAGGACCCGATGGGGCGGTGCGTCCCGTTGCCGCGTGCTCTGTGGCGATTTATCGTTCCCGTCACGATTCGCGAATAAAAGTCACATATGTGAAGGGGTCGCGGCCATGGTGGCGAAGAAGACCGCCGCGGAGAAGAGCACGACGCCTGCCGGCGAGGCCGTCGCGAAGCAGCCCGCACCGAAGAACAGCACTCCGAAGAAGGCCGCTCCGAAGAAGGCGGCCGCCCGGAAGACGGCGGCCGAGAAGACCACGGCCAAGAAGACGGCGGCCGCGAAGACCGCGAAGCGGGCTCCGGCCAGGAAGGCCGCGGTGCCCGCGAAGAAGACGGGAGCCAAGACGGTGGTGGCGAAGAAGACGGCGGCCGCGGCGGCCGGGGAGCACGGCAACGACTCCACGGTGCCCGGGGTCCGCACGGCCGCGGCGCCCGGTGAGCTCGCCGTACGGCCCGGCGAGGACCCCTGGACGACCGCCGAGGTCGACGAGGCGCGGTCGGCGCTGCGGGAGGAGACGGAGCGGCTGCGGCTGGAGATCACCACCGCCGAGGACGCCATCGCCGGGCTGATGCGCGACTCCGGCGACGGCGCCGGCGACGACGAGGCGGACACCGGCAGCAAGAACATCACCCGCGAACACGAGCTCGCGCTCGCCTCCAACGCCCGCGAGATGCTCCACCAGACCGAGCGCGCCCTCGGCCGGCTGGACGCGGGCACCTACGGACTGTGCGAGAACTGCGGCAACCCCATCGGCAAGGCGCGGATGCAGGCGTTCCCCCGGGCGACGCTGTGCGTGGAGTGCAAGCAGAAGCAGGAGCGCCGCTGAGCCGGCGCCTCCCGACCGGTCGTTGCGGGCGGCCCCCGGACCGCCCGCGCCCGCACGTGTGTGCCGTACTCTCGTGGTTCAGCCAGGCACGGCCTGGCCGCGGACACGACGGGCTGAGGGACTCACACGTGGCAGAGGCGGAACGCATCACCGGCACGCCGGAACCCGAGCCGGGTACCGGAGCGGATCCCACACCGGAGGCCGCAGCGGAAGCACCGGCGGAGCAGGGCGCCGGCCGGGGCAAGCGGCGGATCGCCGCGCTGCTGCTGGTCGCGTGCGTCGTCTACCTGCTCGACCTGGGCAGCAAGCTGCTGGTCGTCGCCAAGCTGGAGAACCACGAGCCGATCCAGGTCATCGGCACGCTGCTGCAGTTCAACGTGATCCGCAACCGCGGCGCCGCCTTCAGCATCGGCGAGGCGCTGACGATCTTCCTGACGATCATCGCGGCGGCCGTGATCCTGGTCATCGCCCGGGTCGCCCGCAAGCTCTACAGCCTGCCCTGGGCCATCGCCCTCGGGCTGCTGCTCGGCGGCGCCTTCGGCAACCTCACCGACCGGATCTTCCGCTCGCCGGGCGTCTTCGAGGGCGCCGTGGTCGACTTCATCGCCCCCGCGCACTTCGCCGTCTTCAACCTCGCCGACTCCGCGATCGTCTGCGGCGGCATCCTGATCGTGATCCTCTCGTTCCGGGGGCTGGACCCCGACGGGACGCTCCACAAGGACTGACCGCGCAGGGCGGTCCGGTGCCGGGCCCCCGGCCGCCGGGCAGGACACCACGGGACGACTGCCATACTCGTGGGGTGAGCACGCTTCCCGAGATCCGCACCCTGCCCGTACCGGACGGCCTGGAGGGCGAGCGCGTCGACGCCGCGCTGGCCCGGATGTTCGGCTTCTCCCGTACGAAGGCGGCCGAACTCGCCGCCTCCGGCAAGGTCCGGGTCGACGGGTCCGAGGTGATGAAGTCCGAGCGGGTGCACGGCGGTGCCTGGCTGGAAGTCGAGATGCCGCAGGCCGCGGCGCCCGTGGAGATCGTGCCCGAGCCCGTCGAGGGCATGGAGATCGTGCATGACGACGACGACATCGTCGTGATCGTCAAGCCGGTCGGCGTGGCCGCGCACCCCAGCCCCGGCTGGACCGGCACCACCGTCATCGGCGGACTGGCCGCGGCCGGCTACCGCATCTCCACCTCCGGTGCCGCCGAGCGCCAGGGCATCGTGCACCGCCTCGACGTCGGCACCTCCGGCCTGATGGTCGTGGCCAAGTCGGAGCGGGCCTACACGTCGTTGAAGCGGCAGTTCAAGGAGCGCGTCCCCGACAAGCGGTACCACGCGCTCGTGCAGGGCCACCCCGACCCGATGAGCGGCACCATCGACGCCCCCATCGGCCGGCACCCGCAGCACGACTACAAGTGGGCGGTCACCGCCGAGGGCAAGCCGTCGGTCACGCACTACGACCTGATCGAGGCGTTCCGCGCGGCCAGCCTGCTCGACATCAAGCTGGAGACCGGCCGCACCCACCAGATCCGGGTGCACATGGCCGCCCACCGCCACCCCTGCGTCGGCGACCTCACCTACGGCGCGGACCCCACCCTCGCCAAGCGGCTGGGCGTCGGCCGGCAGTGGCTGCACGCGGTCCGGCTGGGCTTCGAGCACCCCTCCGACGGCGGCTGGGTCGAGTTCGCGTCCGCCTACCCGGACGACCTCCAGCACGCCCTGGACACCGTGCGGGACGAGAGCAGCTGACGGAGCTCCGTGCCGGCGCGCGGCCGGTGGAACGCGGCGCCGCGCGGGCCGGCACGGCGGTCAACCACGGCGGTCATGGCACCCTTGGGCGGAAAGTGATCGAATCCGACCGCTCCGGAGCGTAGCCACCGTGGATCAGATGGCTCTGCTGTTCGTCCTTCTGCTCGGAGCCGTGGTGATGGTCCCGGTCGGCGACCGGCTGCGGCTGCCGTCACCGGTGCTGATGACCCTCGCCGGGGCCGTCCTGGCGCTGCTGCCGTTCGTCCCCAACGTCGAGGTACCGCCCGAGTTCATCCTGCCGGTGGTGCTGCCGCCGCTGCTCTACGCGGCCGTGCAGCGCACGTCCTGGCGGCAGTTCACCGCCAACCTCCGGCCGATCTTCCTGCTCGCGGTGGCCCTGGTCTTCGCCACCACGGCCGCGGTGGCCGCGGTCGCCCAGGCGGTGGTGCCCGGGATGCCGGTGGCCGCCGCGGTGGTGCTCGGCGCGCTGGTCGCCCCGCCCGACCCGGTGGCCGCGACCGCGGTCGCCGGCAAACTCGGGCTGCCCCGCCGGCTGGTCTCCATCCTGGAGGGCGAGGGCCTCTTCAACGACGTCACCGCGATCGTGCTCTACCACGTCGCGCTCGCCGCGGTGGTCAGCGGCAGCTTCTCGGTGCCCGGCGCGCTCGGCTCCCTCGTCCTGTCCGCCGTCGTGGCCATAGCGGTCGGTCTGGCGCTCGGCTGGGTGACCAACAAGCTGATGGGCCTGCTCGGTGACCCCACGCTGCAGATCGGGCTGACGCTGCTGGTGCCGTTCGTGGCTTACGTGCTCGCCGAGGAGTTCCGCGGCTCCGGGGTGCTGGCGGTGCTGACCTGCGCGCTCTTCCTCGCCGAGTACGCGGTCGACCCGGACGACGTGATGGGCCGGCTCGCCGGATACACCTTCTGGGAGGTCGTCGACACCCTCGTCACCGGAGTGGCCTTCGGGCTGATCGGCCTGGAGCTGCACAACATCTTCGGGGCCGCCGCACACCGCTGGGGCCAACTGCTCGGCGCCGGCGCCGCGGTCGTGGCGGTGGTCGTCGCGGTCCGGCTGCTGTGGCTGCTGCCCGCCGCCTGGCTGGCCAAGCGGATGCACAAGCGCCGCGACTACGACGAGGACATCCCGATGAGCTGGCGCGAGACGCTCATCATGTGGTGGTCGGGGATGCGCGGGGTGGCGTCGGTGGCGCTGGCGCTGGCCATCCCGTTCGACGTCGACGGCGGGGCGTTCCCGGCCCGGGACGACATCCTCTTCATCGCTTTCGCGGTGGTGCTCTCCACCCTCCTCGTCCAGGGCCTGACGCTGCCCTGGCTGGTGCGCAAGCTGCGGGTGCGGGCCGACACCGACGCCGTGGACGCCCTGGAGCGGGAGCTGGCGGTCCGGGTGATCAAGGCGTCCAAGCGGCGGCTGAAGGAGATCATGGAGGTCGAGGAGCTGCCCGACGAGGTCAGCGACCAGCTCTCCCGCCGGGCCTTCGACATCGGCGCCCGGATCGCGCCGGACATCGTCGACGACGAGCGGCGCGACCTCTTCGAGAAGCGGATCGGCCGGCTGAAGAAGGTGCAGCGCATCCAGGGCGAGATGCTCTCGGCGGCCCGCCACGAGGTGCTGGCCGCCCGCAGCGAACCGGGCGCCGACCCGGAGATCGTCGACCGGGTGCTGCGCCACCTGGACATGCGCAGCCTGCGCGGCGCCCCCTGACGCTCCCCGGGCGCCGCGGTCAGTCGCGGGTGCGCCGCTCGCCCGGCGGCCGGTCGAGCTCCGCCGGTGCCGTGCTGATCCGCGGCAGCGCGTAGGCGTGCTCGGTCCGCAGCCATTCGAGCATCCGCTCGCGGACCTGGCAGCGCACCGACCAGATCGCGTCCGCGTCCCGCGCGGTGACCAGCGCCCGCACCATGATCGTGGACGGTGTGGTGTCGGTGACCACCAGGCTCCAGGCCCGGCCGTCCCAGTCCGGGCACTCCTGGAGGACCTCCAGCAGCCGCTGCCGCATCTTCTCCACCGGCGCGCTGTGGTCGAGGTGGAAGAAGACCGTGCCGGTCATCTGGGCGCCGCCGCGCGACCAGTTCTCGAACGGCTTGCCGGTGAAGTACGAGACCGGCATGGTGATCCGCCGCTCGTCCCAGGTCCGCACGGTCAGGAAGGTCAGGGTGATCTCCTCGACGGTGCCCCACTCGCCGTCCACCACGACCGTGTCGCCGATCCGCACCATGTCGCCGAAGGCGATCTGCAGCCCGGCGAAGAGGTTGCCCAGGGTGGACTGGGCGGCGATACCGGCGACGATGCCCAGCAGTCCGGCCGACGCCAGCATGGACGTGCCGACCGTCCGCATCTCCGGGAACGTCAGCAGCATCGAGGCGGCCGCGACGACGGTCACCACCGCCGTCACCACCCGCTGGATCAGCGTCACCTGGGTGCGCACCCGCCGCACCCGCGCCGCGTCCCGGGCGCTCGCCGCGTAGCGGGAGTACGACGACTCCACTATCGCCGCGGCGGCCCGCATGGTCAGCCAGGCGGTGGCCGCGATCAGCACCAGGCTGAGCGTCTGGCCGATCCCCGCCTCGTGCTCCTCGACGGTCTTCAGCCCGGTCTCGTCGTACGCGCCGCGCAGCAGGGCCGCGCACAGCACCACCTGCAGCGGTATCCGGCAGCGCCGCAGCAGGCCCCACAGCGGGGTCTCGGGGTGCGCGGCGTCCATCCGGCGCAGCGCCCGGTCGGCGAGCCAGACCAGGACGAGCGTGATGACGACGGAGCCGCCCAGGACGGCGATCGGGCGCAGCACGTCCTCCACGGACACAGAATTCCTCCTCGGGTGGGATGCGCTGTCTGTGCGGGTACCCGGTCCTGCCGACCGTAACTGGCAGGATGGAAGGAGAGCGATCCGATCAAGGGAAGTGATGCAGTGCCGGCCTCCAGCGAGCCCGCGACCAGCGGGGTTCCGACGATTGTGCTGTTCCACTCGGTGTGCGGGCTGCGCCCCGCGGTGCACGCGGCGGCGGACCGGCTGCGCGCCGCGGGACACGAGGTGATCGTCCCCGACCTCTTCGACGGGCGGACCGCCGACTCCGTGCCGGACGGCATCCTGATCAAGGACGAGATCGGCAAGGAGGAGCTGCTCAAGCGCGCCATCACGGCCGCCGCCCCGTACTCCGACCGCGGCCTGGTCTACGCCGGGTTCTCCTTCGGCGGCGCGATCGCGCAGAACCTCGCGCTGGGCGACGAGAAGGCCCGCGGGCTGCTGCTGATGCACGGCACCTCGGACATCGCCGAGGGCGCGGCCGTCGACGAGCTGCCGGTGCAGCTGCACGTCGCCGACCCCGATCCGTTCGAGCCGCACGACTGGCTGACCGCCTGGTACCTGCAGATGCGCCGGGCCGGCGCGGACGTGGAGGTCTTCCGCTACGCCGGCGCCGGCCACCTCTTCACCGACCCCGACCTGCCGGACTACGACGCGGAGGCGGCGGAGAGCGCCTGGAAGGTGGCGCTGGGGTTCCTGGCGGAGGTCTGAGGGCGGGGGCCAGGGGGAGTCACCCCTGGCCCCCGGCCGTCCTAGCCCGCCGGCCGGTCCGCCCGCTCGACCTGCTGGGTGCCACTGCGGGTGCGGTACGAGCGCAGCAGCGTGCTGGTCGCGTTCGGGTCGGTCTTGTCGGAGATGCCGTAGTAGTCCATCTGCGTGCGCTCGCCGCTGACGTCCAGGACGCCGTAGCCGTGCGAGTCCATGTCCAGCCACTTCACGTGCCGGTTGGCGGCCCGGATGGCGGCGACCCCGGCCAGCGAGACCGTGTGCGGGGCGACGTGCAGGAAGTCGTCGACGTTGTCGGAGGTGACGGAGGTGACCACGAACTCCGTCGCCACCGGCGGGGTGGCGGGGTAGGTCGCCGCCTGCAGCGGGACGTCGTTGGCCCAGGCCATGTGGATGTCACCGGTCAGGAAGACGGTGTTGTCGATCCCGCGGTCGCTGAGGTGGCCGAGCAGTTCGCGCCGGTCGTCGGTGTAGCCGTCCCACTGGTCGGTGTTGATCGCCAGCCCCTCCTTGGGTATCCCGAGGATCTCGGCGAGCGGGCCGAGCAGCTTCGCGGGTATGGAGCCGAAGGCGACCTGGGAGATCATCACCGAGGTACCGACCAGCCGCCAGGCGGTGTCGGAGCGTTCGAGGCCGGCCTTGAGCCAGTCCAGCTGGGCCCGCCCGGTGATCGTCCGGCTCGGGTCGTCGACCGCGCCGCTGCCCGGTGCGGCCTGCTGGTCGCGGAACGACCGCAGGTCCAGCAGGTGCAGATCGGCGAGGTTGCCGAAGCGCAGCCGGCGGTAGGTGGTCCCGGCGACGGACGGCCGCACGGCATCCACTCGAAGTACGCCTGCTTCGCCGCGGCCATCCGGGCGGACCAGGAGCCCTCGGTGTCCGGCTGGTGGTTGACCGCACCGCCCTTCCAGGCGTTGTCGGCGAACTCGTGGTCGTCCCAGATGGCGATGACCGGGTGGGTGGCGTGCATCGCCAGCGCGTCCGGGTCGGTCTTGTGGACGCCGTGCCGGATGCGGTAGTCGGCGAGCGTGAGCAGCTCGTGGGCGGGGGAGTGCGGGCGCACCACGTACTTGAAGTCCGGGTACTCGCCGGACTTGTACTCGTAGAGGTAGTCGCCGAGGTGCAGCACCGCGTCCAGCTCGGTGCGGGCGGCCAGGTGCCGGTACGGCGAGAAGTACCCGGACTCCCAGTTGGCGCAGGAGACCACGCCGAAGCGGACGTTGCCCGGCGCGGCGTCGTGTGCGGGGGCGGTGCGGGTGCGGCCGACGGGGGAGTGCTGCCCGCCCGCGGTGAAGCGGTAGTAGTAGGTGGTGGCCGGCCGCAGGCCGCGGACGTCCGCCTTGACGGTGTGGTCGTGGGCCGCCGACGCGGTCACCTTCCCCCGGGCGAGGACCGTGCCGAAGCCCTTGTCGGCGGACACCTCCCAGGCCACCTCCGTGGCCGGGCCGCGGCCGGAGCCCGGCGTGGCGGACGGGGCCGGGGTGACCCGGGTCCACAGCAGTACGCCGTCCGGCAGCGGGTCCCCGAAGCGACTCCGTGCTGGAAGAACGAGCCCTGGCCCGGGCCCTGTTGGGCGTGGGCGGCGGTGGCACCGGCGAGCGGCAGGAGGGCGGCGGTGGCGGCGACGGCCGTGACGGCGGTGCGGCGCGAGATCTGGTCGTGATCGGTCACGGGCGCTCACCTTACTGGCCGGTAGGCCGTCAACGGGAGGGCAGTGCAGGGGAATTACCGGAATTCGCCCTCCCGTTGCCGGCCGTCCGCTCAGTGGGCGCCCGTGGGGTCCTTTTCGCCCTCGCGGATACCCTTTCCGCCGCTCTTGCCGGAATCCCCGCCGGAGTTCTTGCCCTTCGCCGGGCCGAACTCCTTGTCGATCATCTTCTCGAAGTTGGCCTTCGCCAGCTGGCTGTACTGCGCCTCCGTCATCCGCGGATCCTGCGGGATCTGGTCCATCACCAGCTTCTTGTCGCCGTGCATGAACGTCGGCGTGCCCTTGACGCCCTTGCGGCCGAACAGCGCCGTCATGTCCATCGCCCAGCGGTCGTAGGTGCCCTTCTCGACCGCGGTCTCGAACGCCTTGTTGCCCTTCAGCTCCGGCACGTCGGCCGCGACCTTGAGCAGCTCGGAGTCCTTGGCGTAGAGGTCCTCGCGCTCGTCGGGGTGGTACTTCGCCGAGTACAGCGCGGACTTGTACTTCAGGAACGCCTCCGGGCTGACGTTCAGCGCGGCGCCCAGGGCGCTCAGCGCGTTCTTGGAGCCCTCGCCGCCCTGCATGCCGTCGATGAAGGTGTACATCGTGAAGCGGACCTTGTAGCGGCCGTCGTGGATGTCCTTGAGGAGGGCCGAGCCGGTGCTCTGCTCGAAGGCCGCGCACGCCGGACAGCGGACGTCCTCGAAGACCTCCATGGTCTCCTTGGCCTTCGGGTCGCCTATCAGGATCTCGGTGTGGTCCTTGCCCTGGGTGTGCGCCGGGGCGATCTGCCGGGCCTCCTTGGCGGCCTCCCAGCCGGTCGGCTCGTTGGCCTTGAGGACGGCGAAGCCGATCCCGCCGGCCACGGCGAGCACGCCGACCACGGCGCCGGCCACGACGAGCTGCCGGCGCAGCCGCTCCTTCTTCTTCTGCCGCTCGCGCTCGGCGCGGATGCGCTCGCGGGCCGCCTGCTTGCTGCCCTGGCTGTTGCGGTTGCTCATGTGGGGGTCCCTCGCGGTGGTGTGGTGGTGCGTACGGAAGGTCAGACGGCGGCCGGGCGGGGCGGGCCGCGGCGCCGGACGCAGTGCACGAGGAGGGGGAGCGGGCGGGCCGGCGGCAGTGGGTGCAGCGGACGGACCCGGCGGCGGGGCGGGAGCAGTGCCGCCGCGGCCACCGCGGCCGCGGTCAGCAGCGGGCGGAAGGTGGCGGCCGCCGCGGCGCGCAGCAGCGCGTCCAGGGCGGCGTCCCCGCGGTGCAGCCAGCCGGCGGCGAGCAGGCCGACCGTGAGGTGGGCGGCCAGCAGCAGCCAGGGCGCGGCGGCCGGTACGGACGGCGGCAGCGGACCGCCGGGGTGGGCCGCCAGCCGTGCCAGCGGGGTGCCCAACTCGCCGCTCCGGCACAGCAGATCGACGCCCACCGAGCGGAGCGGGCCGGCGAGCGGCCCGCCGGCCGGGGCGTAACAGGTGTGCTGCCCGGCGGTGAAGACGGTGTCGGCGGCCAGCTCCAGCGGCACCAGCAGCCCGGCCACGGCGCGGTAGCCGCGCTCCCGGCCGGTCAGCGGATAGGCCGCGGCGAAGACACCGGCGCAGATCGCGGCGACCGCGGCGGGCGGCAACGGGGCGTGCGAGAGCAGCACGTGGGAGGCCGCGGACAGGGTGGTGCACAGCGCGGTGAACAGCGCCGCCCGCACCACCCTGAGCTGAACCGCCGGTACGCCCGCGGGACGGGCGCCCGGGCGCACTCCCGTCGCCTGCACGGTCGGGAGTCTGCCATGTGCACGGCATTCGGCCGGGTCAAGATTTGGCATCGGCCGGCGCGCGGACCGCACGCCGGCCGGGGACTACCACGACCGTCAGGTCAGTGCTTGAGCTCCTTGTCGACCATCGAGTTGAAGGCCGCGACGGTGGACGGCGCCACCTTGCCCTGCGGGCTGTCCGTGCCGATGACGGTGTCGTTGACCTTCAGGGTCGGGGTGCTGCTGACGTCCTTGTGGGAGTTGAACTCGGCGGACATCTCCAGCGCCCACCGGTCGTACGTCCCGGCCTTGACGGCCTTCTGGAACGCCGCGTTGCCCTTAAGCGCCGGGATGGTGTCGGCGACCTTGATCAGGTAGCTGTCGTCGGCGAACTTGTCCGGGCCGGTCTCCTCCGGGTGGAACTCCTTCGAGTACAGCGCGTACTTGTACTTCAGGAAGGCGTCCGGGCTGACGTTGAGCGCGGCGCCCAGCGCGGACAGCGCGTTCTTGGAGCCGGTGCCCTTGAGGTTGGCGTCGAGGAACGTGCCGAGGTGGTACTGCGCCTTGTACCGGCCGTCCTTGATGTCCTTCTCGACGGTCGCGCCGACGTTCTGCTCGAAGGCCGAGCAGCCCGGGCAGCGCGGGTCCTCGAAGAGGCTGAGGGTGTTCTTGGCGCCCGGCTTGCCGACGACGATGGTCGTGCCGTTGGCGCCGGTGGTGTTCGCGGGCTTGACCAGCTTGGCCTTGGCGGCCTTCGCCCACGCCTTGCTGTCGCCCGCGCTGGCCGCGGCGTCGCCGCCGGAGGAGCTGCCGCCCCCCGAGGTGGCGACCGCGACCCCGATGCCGCCGGCGATCGCCAGCGCGCCGACGATCGCGCCGCCGACGATCAGCTGCCGGCGCATCCGGTCCTTCTTCGCCTGCCGCTCGCGCTCGGCGCGCAGCCGCTCGCGGGCTGCCTGCTTGTTGGCCTGGCTGTTGCGGTTGCTCATGACTTCCTGCTCCGTGGGTCCGTGGGACGGGTGTGCGTGCTGCGGGAGGCGTACGCGGCGCGGGTGAGCGTACGCGTACGGGGTTGCCGGGCCGCGCGGGCCGGGTGGAAACCGGCCTCAGGCGGCGAGCGCGCAGGGCGGCCCGCGGCGTACGACGCAGTGCACGAGCAGGGGGACGGCACGGGCCCGCGGCCCGGTCCGTACGGAGGCGGGGACGGGGCGGCGCGGGGCGGCCGTGGCGCCGACGACCGCGACCGCGATCAGCAGCGGGCGGAACGCGACCGCGCAGACCGCGTCGAGCAGCTGGGCCAGCGCGGCCTCACCGCGGCGCAGCCAGCCGGCCGCCAGCAGCCCGACGGCCAGGTGCGCCGCGAGCAGCAGCAGCCAGGCCGAGGCGGGCGCCGGAGCCTCGTCGGTGAGCCGCAGGAAGGGGGCGCCGACGCTGCCGCCGCCGCAGAGCAGGTCCACCCCGAGCGAGCGCAGCGGGCCGGCCACCGGGCCGCCCGCCGCGCCGTAGCAGGTGTGCTGACCCAGGCTGAAGACCAGGTCGGCGGCGAGCTCCAGGGGGAGCAGCAGCGCCGCGATCCGCCAGTAGCCGCGCTCCCGGCCGGCCAGCGCGTAGGCGAGCGCGAAGACGGCGGCGCAGAGCGCGGCGACGGTGCTGAGCGGGAGCGGCATCCGGGAGAGCAGCACGTGGGAGCCCGCGGACAGCGTCACGCACAGCGCCGTGAAGAGCGCCGCGCGCAGTGCCCGCAGGTGTGCCGCCGAGATGTCCATCGCTGCCGAGTGTGCCATGCGCCGGGATAAGCGGCGCCTAAGGGGCGGGGCCCCGACCAGGCATGATCATGGGTCCCCGCCCCGAGCCGGCCATGACCCGTCGGACCGGCCCTAGGCCTCCGTCAGGCCCGGGATCCGGCCGTTGCGGAAGAGGTCGACGAAGATCTGGTGGTCGGCGCGGGCCCGGGCGCCGTAGGAGTGCGCGAAGTCCACCAGCAGCGGGGCGAAGCCGTCCTCGTCGGCGGCGATCGCCGCGTCGATGGCCCGCTCGGTCGAGAACGGGACCAGGGAGTGGCCGCTCTCGTCGTCCGCCGCGGCGTGCATGGTGGCCGTGGCGCGGCCCAGGTCGGCGACGACCGCGGCGATCTCCTGCGGGTCGTCGATGTCCGACCAGTCCAGGTCGACCGCGTACGGCGAGATCTCGGCGACCAGCTGGCCGGTGCGGCGCCCGTCCTCCTCGATCTGCGTCCAGCCCAGCCACGGGTCGGCGTGGTCCTGGAGGGCGCGCTGCGAGATGACCGTGCGGTGGCCCTCGTGCTCGAAATAGCCGCGGACCGCGGCATCGGTGATGTGCCGGGAGACGGCCGGGGTCTGCGCCTGCTTCATGTAGATCACGACGTCGTTCTCCAGGGCGTCGCTGTTGCCCTCCAGGAGGATGTTGTACGACGGCAGGCCGGCCGAGCCGATGCCGATGCCGCGCCGGCCCACCACGTCCTTGACCCGGTAGGAGTCGGGGCGGCCCAGGCTCGACTCCGGCAGCGTCTCCAGATAGCCGTCGAACGCGGCGAGCACCTTGTAGCGGGTCGCCGCGTCCAGCTCGACGCTGCCGCCGCCCGCGGCGAAGCGCCGCTCGAAGTCGCGGATCTCGGTCATCGAGTCCAGCAGCGCGAAGCGGGTCAGCGACCGGGCGTCGCGCAGCGCGTCCAGCAGCGGGCCCTCGGCGGTGTCCAGGGTGAAGGGCGGCACCTCGTCCGTCTTCGCGCCGGAGGCCAGCGCGTGGATCCGCTCCCGGTAGGCACCGGCGTATATCCGCACCAGCTCGGTGATCTGCTCGTCAGCGAGCGCCTTGGCGTAGCCGATCAGCGCGACCGAGGCGGCGAACCGCTTCAGGTCCCAGGTGAACGGGCCGACGTACGCCTCGTCGAAGTCGTTGACGTTGAAGATCAGCCGGCCGGTGGCGTCCATGTACGTGCCGAAGTTCTCGGCGTGCAGATCGCCGTGGATCCACACCCGGCCGGTGCGGTCGTCCAGGTACGGACCGCGGTCCGCGCCGTCGGCCAGGTCCCGGTAGAACAGGCAGGCCGTGCCCCGGTAGAAGGCGAACGCGGAGGCGGCCATCTTCCGGAATTTCACCCGGAATGCCGCGGGGTCGGCGGCGAGCAGCTCTCCGAAGGCGGTGTCGAAGACGGCGAGGATCTCCTCGCCGCGCTGCGCGGCGTCCTGCGCCGGGGCGTACTGGGACGGCATCGCTGGGTGCCTCCTGGGGTGCGGAAAACAAGGGCGGAGAGCCGGAACTGACCGTGTGGGGGACACCCCCGGGCGGGGCCGGGGGCGGGTCTGCCGGGACATCTGCCGGGACAACGGCCGAGGCTACCCACGAGTGCCCCGCGAGTGTCAGTGGGGAGTCGTAGACTTCGAGACCGTTCCGTCCACCAGTCGCCCACTTGTCTTCCGGAGGTCCCGCGCCGTGGCCAAGCCGCCGTTCACGCACCTGCACGTGCACACCCAGTACTCCCTGCTGGACGGTGCGGCGCGGTTGTCGGACATGTTCAAGGCGGCGAACGAGATGGGCATGTCGCACATCGCCATGTCCGACCACGGCAACCTCCACGGCGCCTACGACTTCTTCCACTCGGCGCAGAAGGCCGGGGTCACGCCGATCATCGGCATCGAGGCGTACGTCGCCCCCGAGTCGCGGCGCAACAAGCGCAAGATCCAGTGGGGCCAGCCGCACCAGAAGCGCGACGACGTCTCCGGTTCCGGTGGTTACACCCACAAGACCATCTGGGCGGCGGACAAGACCGGTCTGCACAACCTCTTCCGGCTGTCCTCGGACGCCTACGCCGAGGGCTGGCTGCAGAAGTGGCCGCGGATGGACAAGGAGACCATCGCGCAGTGGTCCGAGGGCCTGATCGCGTCCACCGGCTGCCCGTCGGGCGAGCTGCAGACCCGGCTGCGCCTGGGCCAGTACGACGAGGCGCGCCAGGCGGCCTCGGACTACCAGGACATCTTCGGCAAGGACCGGTATTTCCTGGAGCTGATGGACCACGGCATCGAGATCGAGCGCCGGGTCCGCGAGGACCTGCTGAAGATCGGCAAGGAACTCGGCATCCCGCCCCTGGTGACCAACGACTCGCACTACACCTACGCCCACGAGTCCACGGCACACGACGCGCTGCTGTGCATCCAGACCGGCAAGAACCTCTCCGACCCGGACCGCTTCCGCTTCGACGGCACGGGCTACTACCTCAAGTCCACCGAGGAGATGTACGCCATCGACTCCTCGGACGCCTGGCAGCAGGGGTGTGACAACACCCGGCTGGTCGCCGAGCAGATCGACACCACCGGGATGTTCGAGAAGCGCGACCTGATGCCGAAGTTCGACATCCCCGAGGGCTTCACCGAGGTCACCTGGTTCCAGGAGGAGGTCCGGCGCGGCATGGCCCGCCGCTTCCCGGGCGGCATCCCCGAGGACCGCCAGAAGCAGGCCGAGTACGAGATGGACGTCATCATCCAGATGGGGTTCCCGGGCTACTTCCTCGTGGTCGCCGACTTCATCATGTGGGCCAAGAACAACGGCATCGCGGTCGGCCCCGGCCGTGGTTCCGCGGCCGGTTCGATCGTGGCGTACGCCCTGGGCATCACCGACCTCGACCCGATCGAGCACGGGCTGATCTTCGAGCGGTTCCTCAACCCCGAGCGCGTGTCCATGCCCGATGTCGACATCGACTTCGACGAGCGCAGGCGCGTCGAGGTGATCCGGTACGTCACGGAGAAGTACGGCGCCGACAAGGTCGCCATGATCGGCACCTACGGCAAGATCAAGGCCAAGAACGCCATCAAGGACTCCGCCCGCGTCCTCGGCTACCCGTACGCGATGGGCGACCGCCTCACCAAGGCCATGCCCGCCGACGTCCTCGGCAAGGGCATCGACCTCGACGGCATCACCAACCCCTCGCACCCCCGGTACAACGAGGCCGGCGAGATCCGCGCGATGTACGAGAACGAACCGGACGTGAAGAAGGTCATCGACACCGCCAAGGGCGTCGAGGGCCTGGTCCGGCAGATGGGTGTGCACGCGGCCGGCGTGATCATGTCCAGCGAGCCGATCGTCGACCACGCCCCGATCTGGGTGCGGCACACCGACGGCGTGACGATCACGCAGTGGGACTACCCCCAGTGCGAATCGCTCGGCCTGCTGAAGATGGACTTCCTGGGCCTGCGCAACCTCACCATCATGGACGACGCCGTCAAGATGGTGAAGAAGAACAAGGGCGTCGACCTGGAGCTGCTCTCCGTCCCGCTGGACGACCCCAAGACGTACGAGATGCTCTGCCGCGGTGACACCCTCGGCGTCTTCCAGTTCGACGGCGGCCCGATGCGGTCGCTGCTGCGGCTGATGAAGCCCGACAACTTCGAGGACATTTCCGCCGTCTCGGCCCTGTACCGCCCGGGCCCGATGGGCATGGACTCGCACACCAACTACGCGCTGCGCAAGAACGGCCTCCAGGAGATCACCCCGATCCACCCGGAGCTGGAGGAGCCGCTCAAGGAGGTCCTCGGCCTCACCTACGGCCTGATCGTCTACCAGGAGCAGGTGCAGAAGGCCGCCCAGATCATCGCCGGGTACTCCCTCGGCGAGGCCGACATCCTGCGCCGCGTCATGGGCAAGAAGAAGCCCGAGGAGCTGGCGAAGAACTTCGTCCTCTTCCAGGAGGGCGCGAAGAAGAAGGGCTTCTCCGACCAGGCGATCCAGGCCCTCTGGGACGTCCTGGTCCCGTTCGCCGGCTACGCCTTCAACAAGGCGCACTCCTCCGCGTACGGCCTGGTCACGTACTGGACCGCGTACCTCAAGGCGAACTACCCCGCCGAGTACATGTCCGCGCTGCTGACGTCCGTGCGCGACGACAAGGACAAGTCCGCGGTCTATCTGAACGAGTGCCGCCGTATGGGCATCAAGGTGCTGCCGCCCAACGTCAACGAGTCCGAGGCCAACTTCGCGGCTCAGGGCGACGACGTGATCCTCTTCGGCCTCACCGCGGTCCGCAACGTCGGCCAGAACGTCGTCGATTCGATCATCCGGTGCCGCAAGGCCAAGGGGAAGTACGCCTCGTTCCCGGACTACCTCGACAAGGTCGACGCGGTGGTCTGCAACAAGCGCACCACCGAATCGCTGATCAAGGCCGGTGCCTTCGACGAGCTGGGCCACACCCGCAAGGGCCTGACGGCGCACTACGAATCGATGATCGACAACGTCGTCCAGGTCAAGCGCAAGGAGGCCGAGGGCCAGTTCGACCTCTTCGGCGGCATGGGCGACGACTCCGCCGACGACGGCCCCGGTTTCGGTCTGGACGTGGAGTTCTCCGAGGACGAGTGGGACAAGACCTATCTGCTCGCCCAGGAGCGCGAGATGCTCGGTCTGTACGTCTCCGACCACCCGCTCTTCGGCCTGGAGCACGTGCTGTCCGACAAGGCCGACGCCGCCATCTCCCAGCTCACCGGCGGCGACTACTCCGACGGCTCGATCGTCACCATCGGCGGCATCATCTCCGGCCTGCAGCGCAAGATGACCAAGCAGGGCAACGCCTGGGCGATCGCCACCGTCGAGGACCTGGCCGGCTCCATCGACTGCATGTTCTTCCCGGCCACCTACCAGCTGGTGTCCACCCAACTCGTCGAGGACACCGTGGTGTTCGTCAAGGGCCGCCTCGACAAGCGCGAGGACATCCCGCGGCTGGTCGCCATGGAGATGATGGTCCCCGACCTCTCCGAGGCCGGCGCCAACGCCCCCGTGACGATCACCATCCCGACGGTCAAGGTCACCCCGCCGATGGTCGAGAAGCTCGGTGAGGTGCTCAGCAGCCACCGCGGCTCCACCGAGGTGCGGATCAAGCTCCAGGGCGCCCGCAAGACCACGGTGCTCCGGCTGGACCGGCACCGGGTCACCCCCGACCCGTCGCTCTTCGGCGACCTCAAGGTGCTGCTCGGCCCGTCCTGCCTGGCCGGCTGACGGTACGCCGGTGCACCCGAGGGGCGCGTCCCGCCGTGGACGCGCCCCTCAATTCATCTGCCCCACACGTCAGTTGTGGCCGAACCGGCGCTCGCGGTTCTTGCGGGCGAGATCCCCCGGGGTGGCGGTGACCGACTTCGTCTGGGCCTCCATGGACGACTTCTGAGCCGCCTGCTGGCCGCGCTCCGCCGGACTGGTGGCCTTCTGACTGCGGTTCTGCTTCTTGTCCTTGGCCATGACCGTTGCCTCCTGAGGGGGAATCTGGGATCGGGGCCGGGACCAGACTTACACGCGGGACAGAAGCCTGCATTTCGGGCAATTACCCTCTGTAATGCGCGCGATCACGCGCTGTACCCGAGATCCCCGCCGAATCCGCCACGCCGATGATCCAGTTCCGGCAGATAACGCCCGTACGGTCGGGCAGACTCGAAGGAAAGCCGAAGGAAAACTCGTGCCACGGGCCGAGCCGGGGGGCGACCGGACTTTCAGCACCTCAGGGAAGAGGGTGGAACGTGGATCGCTGCGTCGTCCTGGTGGACGCCGGATACTTGCTCGGCGCCGCCGCGAGCCTGCTCGCCGGAGAGCCCGCCCGTTCCCGGATCACCGTCGATCACGCCGCCCTCATCCAGGGCCTGCGCCAGCGCGCCGAGGCGGACACCGAACGCCCCCTGCTGCGCATCTACTGGTTCGACGGCGCCCCCGACCGCGTCCCGCAGCCCGAGCACCGCCGGCTGCGCGTGATGCCCCGGGTCACCGTCCGGCTGGGCGCCCTGACCCGCAGCGACGGCCGCTGGGCGCAGAAGGGCGTGGACGCCGCCATGCACGCCGAGCTGACCGAACTCGCCCGTAACCGTGCCTGCTCCGACATCGTCCTGGTCACCGGCGACGGCGATCTGCTCCCCGGCCTGATGTCCGCCAAGGAACACGGCGTCGCCGTCCACCTCTGGGCCGTCCAGGCCGCCGACGGCGACTACAACCAGTCCGAGGACCTGGTCGCCGAGGCCGATGAGCGCCGCGTCCTCGACCGCACCTGGATCACCCGCGCGGTGCGCGCCAAGGAGCTCGGCGGCCCCTCCGCGCCCCCGCCCGTCCCGCGCCCCGAGATCGCCGCGATCCTCTCCGCACCGCTGCCCGAGTCCGCGGTCGCCGCCGCTGCCGCGGCGGCCGCCTCGCCCGCCGGCCCGGACACCGCCGACCGCACCCACCAGGGCACCCCGGCCAACGGCGTGGCCCGCCCGGCCGCCGGCGCCGACGGCGACCAGCCCGCCGCCGGCGAGCCCGGCATCGGCGGCAGCAGGGGCGTGCCCACCCCCAAGGACCTGGCCGGCCTCGGCCGCGACCGGGCGGCCGGCCAGAGCGCCGCACCGGCCGCCGGCGCGACCGGCGCCACCCTGCGCTGGTCCTCCGACAAGGGCTGGGTCGAGCGCGGCGGCCCGCTCGGCGAACCGGACGCGACCGCCGCCCTGCCCACCCTCGCCCAGCTCACCAGCGCCGAACAGCGCTGGGCCGACCGTGAGGAGGACATCACCGCGGTCAGCGGCGACCCCTTCGAGGTCGGCCAGGTCTTCGCCCGCCGCTGGACCGAGCGGCTCTCCGACCCGGTCCACCTCCAGCAGCTGTCGACCGAGTACCCGCGCATCCCGCACCGGATCGACGGCGAACTGCTGCGCTACGCCGCCCGGTTCGGGCTGCTCGCCCACAAGGACGACCAGATCGACGAGCACGACCGCTACGCGATCCGGGCCGGCTTCTGGCGCGAGGTCGACCTGCGCACCGCCGCGGAACACGCCCCCGTCGGGGACTGACCACCGCCACCCGGCACCCCCGCCACGGTGCCCCGCGGACCGGCGGCGGGCCCGGGACGCGTACCCTCATAGCTCGTGAGGACGGGCGCAGAAGGGCCGGAGCACGGCGGGCCGGTGATCGCCGTGCGGGAGCTGGTCAAGACCTACCCCGCACCGCGCGGGCGCCGCGGGGCGGCAGCAGCCCCCGCCGTACGGGCCAGCGACGGCATCAGCCTGGACGTACGCCGCGGGGAGATCTTCGGGCTGCTCGGACCCAACGGCGCCGGCAAGTCCACCCTGGTCCGCCAGCTGACCGGCCTGCTCCGCCCGGACGCCGGCAGCATCCACGTCCTCGGCCACGACCTGGTGCGCCACCCGAACGCGCCGCCCGGCTGCTCGGCTACCTGGGCCAGGAGTCCACCGCCCTCGACGAGCTGACCGTCTCGCTGGCCGTGGAGACCACCGGCCGGCTGCGCGGCCTCGGCGCCCGGGAGGCGCGCGCCGAGCGGGACGCGGTCCTCGCCGAGCTGGGCCTTACCGACCTCGCGGCCCGCCCCCTGAAGAAGCTCTCCGGCGGCCAGCGGCGGCTGGCCTGCTTCGCCACCGCGCTGACCGGCGAGCGCCCGCTGCTGGTCCTGGACGAGCCGACCACCGGCATGGACCCGGTCGCCCGGCGGGCCGTATGGGCCGCG
Source organism: Streptomyces endophytica (assembly GCF_026153355.1). Taxonomy (GTDB): domain Bacteria; phylum Actinomycetota; class Actinomycetes; order Streptomycetales; family Streptomycetaceae; genus Streptomyces; species Streptomyces endophytica. Next base: position 3,999,919 of record NZ_CP110636.1, read on the forward strand.
GTGGACCGCCGCCGGGCCGAGCGCGGTGCCACGGTCGTGCTGGTCACCCACAACGTGCTGGAGGCCGAGAGCGTGCTGGACCGGGTCGCGGTGATCGACCGCGGCCGGGTCATCGCGTGCGACACGCCCGGCGGGCTGAAGGACCTGGTCAGCGACGAGGTCCGGCTGGAGCTGGTCTGGCGCGACCGCCCGCCGCTGGACGTGCCCGAGGTCGCCGCCCTCGAAGCCGCCGCGCGCACCTCCGGCCGCCGCTGGACCCTCCGGCTCCCCGCCGACCAGGCCCGCTCCGCGGTCACCACGGTCACCGCCGGCCCCGCGTTCGCCGCCCTCGACGACTTCACGCTCGCCACGCCGAGCCTGGAGGACGTCTACCTGGCGCTCGGCGGACGCGCCGAGGGACTGGTGAAGGCATGAACGCCGCGGGACCCGGCGGACGTACTGCACACCGGGGAGCGACCGGGGGACCGACGACGCAAGGGGGACACCACGAGGAAGGCTGGATGACACGGTGAGTGTGGTTCCCGCGCAAGCGGTGGCCGGGACGACGTCCCCGGGCGCCGCGGATCCGTCCGCCGAGGCCGCCCCGCTGGCGCCGCGCGCCCGCTTCGGGCCCGCGCTCGGCGCCGTCTACCGCGCCCAGCTCTCCCGCGCCCGGGTCGCCCGGATACCGCTGCTGTTCGTCGCCACCTTCCAGTCCATCGGGATCATGGTCCTGCTGCGCGGGGTCGTCGACGGCGGCGACCCGGCCCGGGACGTGGTCGCCGGCTCCAGCGTGCTGGTCGTCGCCTTCGTGGCGCTGAACCTCCTCGCCCAGTACTTCGGCCAGCTGCGGGCCGGCGGCGGACTCGACCACTACGCGACGCTGCCGGTGCCGCCGGCCGCCGTGGTGCTCGGCGCGGCCGCCGCCTACGCGTCCTTCACCGTGCCCGGCACCCTCGTCACCGCCGTCACCGGCTGTCTGCTCTTCCAGCTGCCGATGGCCCACCTCTGGGTGCTGGCCGCCGTGCTGCCGCTCGCCGGCGCCGCGCTGGCCGGGCTCGGCGCGGCCCTCGGACTGCTCGCCCCGCGCCCCGAACTCGCCACGCTCTGCGGCCAGTTGGGCATGTCGGCGGCGCTGCTGCTGGGCGTGCTGCCGGCCGCCCGGATGCCCGAGCTGGTCGGCTGGGCGCGCGATCTGCTGCCCTCCACCTACGGCGTGGAGGCGCTGGCCCGCAGCTTCGGCCCGCACCCCGACTGGTCGGCGGTCGGCGCCGACCTCGGCGTCTGCGCCGCCGTCGGCGTGCTCTCGCTGGCCGTCGCCACCTGGGCCTACCGCCGCGCGGCGACCCGATGACCGGCGCCCCGGCGCCCAACGGGCGTCCTGCTTCCGGTCCCACCGGCCCCACCTGGCACGATGACGGGGTGACCGCACCGCTGACGCCCTCCGACAACCAGCCGCCCGAAGAGCCGCAGCACCCCGACGCCGCGCCCGCCGCCGGCCCGGGTGCCACCGCCGGTACCGACGACCCCCCGCTCGGCCGCGAGCTGCGCGAGGCCGCGCTGATCGCGCTGGTGGTCGCGGTCAGCGGCGTACTGCTCGGCGTCCTGTGGAACTGGCTCGCCCCGCACATCCCGCTGATCGCGGACACCCGCAACGTCTACCTCAAGGACACCGAGGGCGAGGAGGCGATCGGCACGGACGGCACCTTCCTGCTGCTGTCCCTCGGCTTCGGCGTGGTCAGCGCCGCCGTGACGTTCCTCGTCCGCCGCCGCGGCGGCATCCCCCTGGTCGTGGCGCTCACCGTGGGCGGACTCCTCGGCGCGGCCATCGGCTGGGTCACCGGCATGTGGCTGGGCCCCACCCCCGACGTCGTCGCGCACGCCAAGCAGGTCGGTCCCGGCGTCACCTTCTACGGCCCGCTCCGCCTCCAGGCCAAGGGCGCCCTGCTGGCCTGGCCCCTCGCCGCGATGGTGACCCAGCTCGTCCTGACCGGACTCTTCGGCCCCCGCGACCCGGAACCGCCGGCCCCGGACTGGTCCACGGCGCCCGCGCCCGGTGACCACCACGGCCACCACCCGCCCGCCGACGGCTGACGACGGGGGCGGCACCACGGCCGCCCCCTGGCACGCCCCTCCTCAGCCCCGGGCGATCGGCGCCAGCCGCGCCCCCGTGAGCGCCACCAGGTCCTGCGGCGACAGCTCGACCTCCAGCCCGCGCCGCCCCGCCGACACGCACACCGTCGGCCGGTCCTCGGCCGAGGCGTCCACGACCGTGGGCAGCCGCTTGCGCTGGCCCAGCGGCGAGATCCCGCCCACGACGTACCCGGTGGTGCGCTCGGCCACCGCCGGATCGGCCATCGCGGCCCGCTTGCCGCCCACCGCGGCCGCCAGCGCCTTGAGGTCCAGCGACCCCGACACCGGCACCACGGCGACCGTGAGCGTCCCGTCGACGTCCGCCAGCAGTGTCTTGAAGACCTGCTCGGGGGCGACGCCGAGCGCCTCGGCGGCCTCCTCGCCGTACGAGGCGGTGGCCGGGTCGTGGTCGTAGGAGTGGGTGGTGAAGGCGACACCGGCCGCGGTGAGCGCGACCGTCGCCGGGGTGCCGACGGATTTCCTGGACTTCTTCGCCAACGTCTTCGTGCCTCTTCGTGCGGCTGGGGGCCTCTGGGGGCCGCTGGGTGCCCCGCGTCGGACCCGTCCGCCGGCGGTCCCGCCGCGACCGGTCGTCAGTTGGGGCTGGTCGGCTGCCGGGTCAGCTCCACCGCCGGCAGCGACGGGAGCTTACCGAGCACCGCCGACTCCTGACGAAGGAGTTTCAGCTCCTGCCCGAGCCGGGCCGCGGTGTCCGGGGCCTCCAGCAGTTGCTGCTTGGCCGGCACGTCCAGCACGGCCGCCGCCGCGACGAGGTACGACAGCACCGACGGGTCGGCCGGCAGGTCCTGTCCGCTGGACAGGGTCCGCTCGTTCGCCCAGGCCAGCCGCTTCTGATACGTGCGGAAGGCCCGCACGACGCCCGAGGCGAGCGCGCCCGCGCCGTCGCCCTGGCTCTCCTCCAGCTCCTCCACCTCGCCGGTCAGATACGGCCCGGAGGTGTCCACGGACAGCAGCCGGAAGCGGGTGGTGCCGGTCGCCAGGACCTCGTAGCCGGTGTCGGCGGCGGACGACTTCTCGCGGATGGTCGCGGCGTCCGCCACGCACCCCACGGCGTGGAACGCCCGCATCGGCTCGTCCCCGAAGCCCGCGGCGGGCCCCTTCTCTTCCGGCAGCGTGGTGTCCGGCAGGCCCTGCGCGGTGGGTGCGACCTCGCGTCCGTCCCGGATCGCGATCACCGCGAACCGGCGCTCGTCCTCGGGCAGCGCGGACAGATCGCGCATCATCGCCCGGTACCGCGCCTCGAACACGTTCAGGGGCAGCACGAGCCCCGGGAACAGGACCGAGTTGAGCGGAAAGAGGGGTAGCGAGGTCACGGCGTTAGCCTAGCCGCCCACGTTTTTGGCCTTCCCGCGACGTGGTGCCCACGAGGGATCTACTGCCGGCGCAACAGGCGGGACGCCCCCGCTGCCACCGTTGTTGCCAGGACCCAGCCCGCCAGGATGAGGATCGCCGCTGCCCATTGGGCGGTTCCTCCTGGTTTCCAGGCGGCGTCCTGGTTGAGGTCTATGACGGGGAGGAGCAGGTCGAGGGAGTAGAGGTACGGGTTCCAGGGGGGTGCCTCGCCCGCTTTGAGGGGTGGGGGCGGGGTCGTCGAGAAGTAGGCCGTGCCGATGGCCCAGAGGATGGCCATCCAGACCGCGGCGCGGCCGGGGCGGTAGCCGTAGGCGACGGTCCAGTCCTGGAGGAAGCCCCACGCCTTCGCGGCCAGCGGCAGCGTCTCGCGGCGGCGGCGCTGCTTGGCCAGCAGGACCTCGCGGGCGTCGGAATCCTCGCCGCTGGCGCGGAGCGAGGCGGCGAGCATCTCGTAGGGCTCGGGCGCGTATTCGGGGGTGGCCGCGGCGACCCACTGGAGGCGCAGCGCCAGCGGGAAGTGGCCGCGCGGGATCAGCGTCTCGTACGCGAAGCCGGCCATCCACAGGCCGCCCAGGCCCGGCCAGCTCGCGGACTTGTCGACGAGGTTGACGACCCGGGCGCCGGAGAGGATCACCCGGCCGCGCTGCGGCCGCTCGCCGAGGAAGCGCAGTTCCGGCGTCTGGATCCGGCGCAGCGACAGCTCCTGGTCGGACTCCATGACGAACCGGGCGTGCTCGAAGTCGACCGCGTCGCCGAACCGGCCGTCGTCCAGCCGCATCCCGCCCTCGCACTCGAAGCGCTGCATACGGGTGCCGCGGGGCGGGGTGGTGGTGATGCCGTACGGGGGAGTGGCGCCGCTGGAGAACGGGGAGTTCGCCAGGCCCGCGGCGGTCAGATAGAGGGTGCGCTCGACGGTCAGCTGCGGGGCGTTCAGCGCCCGGCGGCCGAACGGGTTGCTCAGGTGGCTGCCGCGCAGGCTCAGCGACACCCCGACCGTGGCGCCGCGCAGCGACAGCTCGCCGTAGGACTCCAGCATCTCGGCCTGCAGGTCCTGGGCGACGGTCAGGCCGTCCGCCATGATGGAGCGGCCCTGGCGGTCCTTGTGCACGACGGTCTGGTTGAGCATGAGGTCGGTGCCTATGTGGGCGTCGGTGAGGCGGATGCCGGACTGCACCACGCACCGCGGCAGATGCAGATCGCCCTCGGTGTGCAGCCGGGCGGCCTCCAGCCGGGGTATCGCGCAGTTCACCATCCGCAGCGTGCTGAACCGGCTCTCCGGCAGCACCACCTCGGCCTCGAAGCGGCAGTCCCGCAGCTCCACGAATGGCTTGATCGTGCCGCCCGCGACGTCGAGAGTGTCCGTGATGTACGCGCCGGTCAGCTTCAGCGCCGACACCCGGCCCGGCTGCGCCGGCGGTCCGTCGAGCAGCAGCAGCGCCACCACGCGGGCCCGCACCCGGCGCTCCGGGCCCCACAGGTGCTGCCCGTGCGGATCGTCGCGGACCGGGTCCCCGATGTGCAGATCGCAGGTGCTGCCGTTGCGGAACGCCTGCCACATGCTCCATTCCGCCGAGGTCAGCCGCAGGTCGGCGGGCGCGTCGCCGTCCCTGGTCTCCGTCACTGTGTCCCCCTTGCCATTCCGTGGTCCGCCGCGGCGCGTGCCTGCTCCGCCGTCTTCGCGTGTCGCAACCTGTTCGGACGCATCCCGTGCGCCGGTCCGCGCGCGTCCCGCAGCCGCTCCCGCAGGTCTCCCCGTACGCCGCTACGTGGCCCTTGCCCGCCCGGTGACCTGTTGAACACGCGTGGTCAGGGCCAACTCCGGTCAACTTCGGGGCGCCGGGTCACCCTGCGTCCGGCCCCCGCGTCGCTGTGTATCACTGAGTGATACGGGCGGCCGGGCGCGGGAGCGGGTCTGAGACACTGGGGGCGTGATCTCCCGAATCGATCTGCGCGGTGACGCCCTTCCCGAGGGCGGCGCCCTGCGCGACCTGCTGCCCCGTGCCGAGTTCGACGTGGAAGCCGCCCTGGAGAAGGTGCGGCCGATCTGCGAGGACGTGCATCATCGTGGCGACGCGGCGCTGATCGAGTACGCGGAGAAGTTCGACGGGGTCACGCTCGACCAGGTCCGGGTGCCGGCCGCCGCGCTGACCCGTGCCCTGGAGGAGCTCGACCCGGCCGTGCGCGCGAGCCTGGAGGAGTCCATCCGGCGCGCCCGCATCGTCCACCGCGCCCAGCGCCGCGCCCCGCACACCACCCAGGTCGTTCCCGGTGGCACGGTCAGCGAGAAGTGGGTGCCGGTCGAGCGGGTCGGGCTGTACGCCCCGGGCGGCCGCTCGGTCTACCCGTCGTCCGTGATCATGAACGTGGTGCCGGCCCAGGAGGCCGGTGTCGAGTCGATCGCGCTCGCCTCCCCGGCCCAGGCCGACTTCGGCGGGCTGCCGCACCCGACGATCCTCGCCGCGTGCGCGCTGCTCGGCGTGGACGAGGTCTACGCGGCCGGCGGCGCCACCGCCGTCGCGATGTTCGCGCACGGCACCGAGTCCTGCCCGCCCGCGAACATGGTCACCGGCCCCGGCAACATCTGGGTCGCCGCCGCCAAGCGCTACTTCACCGGCAAGATCGGCATCGACGCGGAGGCCGGACCGACCGAGATCGCCATCCTGGCCGACGACACCGCCGACGCCGCGCACGTCGCCGCCGACCTGATCAGCCAGGCCGAGCACGACCCGCTGGCCGCCGCGGTCCTCGTCACCGACTCCGTGGAGCTCGCCGAGGCCGTCGAGAAGGAGCTGGAGCCGCAGGTCGCCGCGACCCGGCACGTCGACGACCGGATCGCCCCGGCGCTGTCCGGCAGGCAGTCCGCGATCGTCCTGGTGGACGGCGTCGAGGAGGGCCTGCGGGTCGTCGACGCGTACGGCGCGGAGCACCTGGAGATCCAGACCGCGGATGCCGCCGCCCTCGCCCAGCGGGTGAAGAACGCCGGCGCGATCTTCGTCGGCCCCTGGGCGCCGGTCTCGCTCGGCGACTACTGCGCGGGCTCCAACCACGTCCTGCCCACCGGCGGCTGCGCCTGCCACTCCTCGGGGCTGTCCGTGCAGTCGTTCCTGCGCGGCATCCACATCGTCGACTACACCAAGGACGCGCTGGCCGAGGTCGCGCACCACGTCGTGACGCTGGCCGAGGCCGAGGACCTGCCCGCACACGGGGCGGCCGTCAAGGCCCGGTTCGGCTGGAAGGTCCCCGAAGGCAAGTGACGCGAACGAAGCAAGGCACCGCACCCATGACCCGCAACTCCGCAGTGGCCGGCCTGGACGACCTCCCGGTGCGCGACGAACTGCGCGGCAAGTCCCCTTACGGCGCCCCGCAGCTGGACGTCCCGGTACGGCTGAACACCAACGAGAACCCCTACCCGCTGCCCGAGCCGCTGGTCGAGCGGATCGCGGAGCGGGTGCGCGAGGCCGCCCGCGACCTCAACCGCTACCCGGACCGGGACGCGGTCGAGCTGCGCACCGAGCTGGCCCGCTACCTCACCCGCACCGGCCGGTACGAGGTCGGCATCGACAACGTCTGGGCCGCCAACGGCTCCAACGAGGTCATCCAACAACTGCTGCAGACCTTCGGCGGGCCGGGCCGCACCGCGATCGGCTTCGAGCCCTCGTACTCGATGCACTCGCTCATCGCGCGCGGCACGGGCACCGGCTGGATCTCCGGTCCGCGCAACGACGACTTCACCATCGATGTGCCGGCGGCCGAGCGTGCCATCGCCGAGCACCGCCCCGACGTCGTCTTCATCACCACCCCCAACAACCCCACCGGCAACGCCGTCCCGGCCGAGGCGGTGCTCGCCCTGTACGAGGCGGCCCAGGAGGCCAAGCCGTCGATGGTCGTGGTCGACGAGGCGTACATCGAGTTCAGCCACGGCGACTCGCTGCTGCCGCTGCTCGCCGGGCGGCCCCACCTCGTCATCTCCCGCACGATGTCCAAGGCCTTCGGCGCGGCCGGGCTGCGCCTCGGCTACCTCGCCGCGGACCCGGCGGTGGTGGACGCGGTCCAGCTCGTCCGGCTGCCGTACCACCTCTCGGCGGTCACCCAGGCCACCGCGCTGGCCGCGCTGGAGCACACCGACACCCTGCTGGGGTACGTCGAGCAGCTCAAGCAGGAGCGCGACCGGCTGGTCGACGAACTGCGCGCCATCGGCTACGACGTGACGGAGTCGGACGCCAACTTCGTCCAGTACGGGCGGTTCGACGACGCCCACGCGGTCTGGCAGCAGTTCCTCGACCGCGGCGTGCTGGTCCGCGACAACGGCGTACCGGGACGGCTGCGGGTCTCCGCGGGCACCCCGGCGGAGAACGACGCGTTCCTCGACGCGGCCCGTGAACTAGTGAAGTTCGTGGGGGACACCCCCACACCCCTGAAGGAGCAGAGCGCATGAACCGCGTCGGGCGCGTGGAGCGCACCACGAAGGAAACCTCCGTGCTCGTCGAGATCGACCTCGACGGCCGGGGCGAGGTCGACGTGTCGACGGGTGTCGGCTTCTACGACCACATGCTCGACCAGCTCGGCCGGCACGGCCTGTTCGACCTCAAGGTCAAGACCGACGGCGACCTGCACATCGACACCCACCACACCATCGAGGACACCGCCCTCGCGCTCGGTGCCGCCTTCAAGCAGGCCCTCGGCGACAAGTCCGGGATCTACCGCTTCGGCAACTGCACCGTCCCGCTGGACGAGTCGCTCGCCCAGGTGACCGTCGATCTTTCCGGCCGCCCGTACCTCGTGCACACCGAGCCCGAGAACATGGCGCCGATGATCGGCAGCTACGACACGACGATGACCCGGCACATCTTCGAGTCCTTCGTCGCCCAGGCACAGATCGCCCTGCACATCCACGTCCCGTACGGGCGCAACGCCCACCACATCGTGGAGTGCCAGTTCAAGGCCCTGGCCCGGGCCCTGCGCTACGCCAGCGAGCGCGACCCGCGCGCGGCCGGCATCATCCCGTCCACGAAGGGCGCGCTGTGAACGGCCTGTCGACCGTCTTCATCCTCCTCGGGCTCTTCCTCCTCGGCGGCGTCTACTCCTTCTGGAAGCAGCAGCTGCCCAAGAGCCTGATCGTGCTGCTCTCCGTCGGCTCGGCGATGTGCCTGGCCGCCGGTGTGCTGCGGCTGGAGGTGTGGAATTGACCGCTCCGTCCTCCCGTAAGAAGGTCGTGGTCCTCGACTACGGCTTCGGCAACGTCCGCTCCGCGGAGCGCGCGCTGGCGCACGTCGGTGCGGACGTGGAGATCACCCGGGACTTCGACCGGGCGCTGAACGCCGAGGGGCTGCTGGTCCCCGGCGTGGGCGCGTTCGCCGCCTGCATGCGCGGGCTGAAGGAGGCCCGCGGCGACTGGATCGTCGGACGCCGGCTGGCCGGCGGCCGCCCGGTCATGGGCATCTGCGTCGGCATGCAGGTCCTCTTCGGCCGCGGCATCGAGCACGGCGTGGAGACCGAGGGCCTGGACGAGTGGCCCGGCACGGTCGGCCCGCTCAAGGCCGACATCGTCCCGCACATGGGCTGGAACACCGTCGAAGCCCCCGAGGGCTCGCGGCTGTTCGCCGGGCTGCCCGCCGACGCCCGCTACTACTTCGTGCACTCCTACGCGGTGCACGACTGGGAGCTGGAGATCGGCAACCCGCACCTCGCCGCACCCAAGGTCACCTGGGCCACGCACGGCGAACCGTTCGTGGCCGCGGTCGAGAACGGCCCGCTGTGGGCCACCCAGTTCCACCCCGAGAAGTCCGGCGACGCCGGTGCCCAGCTCCTGACCAACTGGATCGAAACGCTGTGAACGCTGTGAACACGCTTGAACTGCTGCCCGCCGTCGACGTCCGCGACGGCCAGGCCGTCCGCCTGGTGCACGGTGAGTCCGGCTCGGAGACCTCCTACGGCGACCCGCTGGAGGCGGCACTCGCCTGGCAGCGCGCCGGCGCCGAGTGGCTGCACCTCGTCGACCTCGACGCGGCCTTCGGCACCGGCGACAACCGCGCGCAGATCGCCGAGGTGGCCCGCTCGATGGACATCAAGGTCGAGCTGTCCGGCGGCATCCGCGACGACGCCTCGCTCGCCGCGGCGCTGGCCACCGGCTGCACCCGGGTCAACATCGGCACCGCGGCGCTGGAGAACCCCGAGTGGGTCGCCAAGATCATCGCCGAGTACGGCGACCGGATCGCGGTCGGCCTGGACGTCCGGGGGACGACGCTGCGCGGCCGCGGCTGGACCCGCGACGGCGGCGACCTCTACGAGACGCTGGCCCGCCTGGACTCCGAGGGATGCGCCCGCTACGTCGTCACCGACATCAACAAGGACGGCACCCTCCAGGGCCCCAACCTGGAGTTGCTGAGGAACGTCTGCGCCGCCACCGACCGCCCCGTCGTCGCCTCCGGCGGCGTCTCCTCCCTCGACGACCTGCGGGCCATCGCGGGCCTGGTGCCGGAGGGTGTCGAGGGCGCCATCGTCGGCAAGGCGCTCTACGCCAAGGCGTTCACCCTGGAGGAAGCCCTGGAGGCGGTGTCCCGATGAGCGAGGCCGTGCGGCGCGTCCAGTCCGACAGCCCCTGGGAGGGGGCCTTCGGCCATGCACGCGCCGTCGCGGCCGGGGACCGGGTCCTCGTCGCCGGCACCCTGCCGTTCACCGGCACGGTGCTGCACGGCGAGGGGGACCCGTACGAACAGGCGCTCGCGGCCTTCCGGCAGGGCCTCGACGCGCTGCGGGAATTCGGCCTGGGCGCCGAATCCGTCATCCGCACCCGTATGTACCTCACCCACGTGCGCGACGTGGACGCCGTCGGCCGGGCCCACAAGGAGCTCTTCGACGCCGTGCGGCCCGCCGCGACCATGGTCGTGGTCTCCGGCTTCGTCGATCCGCGGGTGCTGGTGCAGATCGAACTCGAAGCATTCCGCGACAGCGCAACCCCGGGGAGCGCACCCCGGGCCCCCGAAGGAGATCCGCGATGACCCTGGCGGTCCGAGTCATCCCTTGCCTGGACGTCGACAACGGCCGGGTCGTCAAGGGCGTCAACTTCCAGAACCTCCGCGACGCCGGCGACCCCGTCGAGATGGCCAAGATCTACGGCGACGAGGGCGCCGACGAGCTGACCTTCCTCGACATCACCGCCTCCTCCGGCAACCGCGAGACCACCTACGACGTGGTCCGCCGCACCGCCGAACAGGTCTTCATCCCGCTGACCGTCGGCGGCGGCGTCCGCACCCCCGAGGACGTCGACAAGCTCCTGCGCGCCGGAGCGGACAAGGTCGGCGTCAACACCGCCGCCATCGCCCGCCCCGACGTGATCCGCGAGATCGCCGAACGTTTCGGCAGCCAGGTCCTGGTCCTTTCGGTCGACGCCCGCCGCACCGACGCCGGCACGCCGTCCGGCTTCGAGGTCACCACCCACGGCGGCCGCCGCGGCACCGGCATCGACGCCGTCGAGTGGGCGCACCGCGCCGCCGAACTCGGCGCCGGCGAGATCCTGCTGAACTCCATGGACGCCGACGGCACCAAGGACGGCTACGACGTCGAGATGATCGAGGCGGTCCGCAAGCACGTCACCATCCCGGTCATCGCCTCCGGCGGCGCCGGCAAGCTCTCCCACTTCCCCCCGGCCGTCGCCGCCGGCGCCGACGCGGTCCTCGCCGCCTCCGTCTTCCACTTCGGCGACCTCCGCATCAGCGAGGTCAAGCAGACCCTGCGCGAGGCGGGGCACCCGGTGCGCTGACCACCGTGCCCCGCCCCTGCGCGGGCGGGGCGCTCAGCGCGCCTTCCGGGCCGCCCGGACGAACTCGCGGTTCATCTTCGTGATGCTGAACAGCGGGATGCCCTTGGGGCAGGCGGTGGCGCACTCGCCGGTCAACGTGCAGCCGCCGAAGCCCTCCTCGTCCATCTGGGACACCATGTCGAGGACCCGGGACTCGCGTTCCGGGGCGCCCTGCGGCAGGACGCCCAGATGGTTGACCTTGGCGGAGGTGAAGAGCATCGCCGCCCCGTTCGGGCAGGCGGCGACACACGCCCCGCAGCCGATGCACTCCGCGTGCTCGAAGGCGAAGTCGGCGTCCGGCTTGGGTACGGGCGTCGCGTGGGCCTCCGGTGCGGAGCCGGTCGGGGCGGTGATGTAGCCGCCGGCCTGGATGATCCGGTCGAAGGCCGAGCGGTCGACGACGAGATCCTTGATCACGGGGAAGGCGGAGGCCCGCCACGGCTCGATGTCGAGGGTGTCGCCGTCCTGGAAGGACCGCATGTGCAGCTGGCAGGTCGTGGTTCGCTCCGGGCCGTGCGCCTCGCCGTTGATGACGAGCGAGCAGGCGCCGCAGATGCCCTCGCGGCAATCGTGGTCGAAGGCGACCGGGTCCTCGCCCCGGAGGATGAGCTCCTCGTTGAGCGTGTCGAGCATCTCCAGGAAGGACATGTCGGAGGAGATGCCGTCCACCTCGTACGTGGACATGGCGCCTTCGGCGTCGGCGTTCTGCTGGCGCCAGACGCGCAGGGTGAGCCTCATGCGTAGCTCCGCTGGGTGGGGTGGACGTACTCGAAGACCAGGTCTTCCTTGTGGAGGGTCGGGGCCTCGCCCGTACCCGTGAACTCCCAGGCGGCCGCGTAGGAGAACTCCTCGTCCTTGCGGGCGGCCTCGCCGTCCGGCGTCTGGGACTCCTCGCGGAAGTGACCGCCGCAGGACTCGGCCCGGTGCAGCGCGTCGAGGCACATCAGCTCGGCGAGCTCCAGGTAGTCGACGATCCGGTTGGCCTTCTCCAGGGACTGGTTGAACTCCGCCCCGGTGCCGGGCACCTTGATGCGGCGCCAGAACTCCTCGCGGATCTGCGGGATGCGCCCCAGCGCCTTGCGCAGACCGGAGTCCGTACGGGCCATGCCGCAGAACTCCCACATCAGCTCGCCGAGTTCGCGGTGGAAGGAGTCCGGCGTGCGGTCCCCGTCGACGGCCAGCAGGAGGTGCAGCCGGTCCTCGGTCTCGGCGAGGACTTCCTGGACGACCGGGTGGTCGGCGCCGACCTCGTCCTCGTGCGGATGGCGCGCCAGGTAGTCGTTGATCGTCGACGGCAGGACGAAGTAGCCGTCGGCCAGGCCCTGCATCAGCGCGGACGCGCCGAGCCGGTTGGCGCCGTGGTCGGAGAAGTTGGCCTCACCGATCGCGAACAGGCCGGGGACGGTGGTCGCCAGGTCGTAGTCGACCCACAGGCCGCCCATCGTGTAGTGCACGGCCGGGTAGATCCGCATCGGCACCTCGTACGGATCCTCGTCGGTGATCCGCTGGTACATGTCGAAGAGGTTGCCGTACTTGGCCTCGACGGCCTCCCGGCCCATCCGTGCGATCGCGTCGGCGAAGTCCAGGTACACGCCCTGCCCGCCGGGGCCCACGCCCCGCCCCTCGTCGCAGACGTTCTTCGCGGCGCGCGAGGCGATGTCGCGGGGGACGAGGTTGCCGAAGGAGGGGTAGATGCGCTCCAGGTAGTAGTCGCGCTCGTCCTCGGGGATTCCGGCGGGCGGCCGGGTGTCGCCCTTGGCCTTCGGCACCCAGATCCGGCCGTCGTTGCGCAGCGACTCACTCATCAGCGTCAGCTTCGACTGGTGGTCGCCGGTGCGCGGGATGCAGGTCGGGTGGATCTGCGTGAAGCACGGGTTGGCGAAGTACGCGCCGCGCCGGTGCGCCCGCCAGATCGCGGTCGCGTTGGAGTTCATGGCGTTCGTCGACAGGTAGAAGACGTTGCCGTAGCCGCCGGAGGCGAGCACCACCGCGTCGGCAAAGTACGTGTCGATGCGGCCGGTGACGAGCTCCCGGGCCACGATGCCGCGCGCCCGGCCGTCCACCACGATCAGGTCCAGCATCTCGGTCCGCGGGTGCATCGTGACGTTCCCGGCCGCGATCTGCCGGGACAGCGCCTGGTAGGCGCCGAGCAGCAGCTGCTGGCCGGTCTGGCCGCGGGCGTAGAAGGTGCGGGAGACCTGGACGCCGCCGAAGGAGCGGGTGTCGAGCAGGCCGCCGTACTCGCGGGCGAACGGCACGCCCTGGGCCACGCACTGATCGATGATCTCGACCGATATCTGCGCGAGCCGGTGCACGTTGGACTCGCGGGCCCGGAAGTCGCCGCCCTTGACGGTGTCGTAGAAGAGCCGGTGGACCGAGTCGCCGTCGTTGCGGTAGTTCTTCGCCGCGTTGATGCCGCCCTGCGCGGCGATGGAGTGCGCCCGGCGCGGGGAGTCCTGGTAGCAGAACTGCTCGACGTGGTAGCCCTGTTCGGCGAGGGTGGCACCGGCCGCGCCGCCGGCGAGCCCGGTGCCGACGACGATGACGGTGTGCTTGCGGCGGTTGGCCGGGTTGACCAGCTTCGCCTCGAAGCGGCGGGTGTCCCAGCGCTCGGCGACCGGTCCGGCCGGCGCCTTGGTGTCGGCGACCGGCTCCCCGGTCGCGTAGTCGGCGTAAGGAGACATGGTCAGCTCACCACTCCGGTCATGACGGCGACGGGTACGGAGACGAAGCCCACGGTCAGCACCAGCGCGAGGACGTTGGCGGTGGTCTTCAGGAGGCGGTCACGGGTGCGGCTGCCCACGCCGAGGCTCTGCGCGGCACTCCAGAAGCCGTGCCGGACGTGCAGGCCGAGCGCCAGCATCGCGACGATGTAGAGGACGTTGCCGTACGAGGTGGAGAAGGTGCCCACCACGTTCCGGTACGGGTGGCCGGGCCGGAAGCCGGGGTGCACCGTGCCCGTCGTCAGGTCGAGCAGGTGCCAGACGAGGAACAGGCCGAGGATGATCCCGCCCCAGCGCATGGTGCGCGTGGCGTAGCTGGCCCGGCGCTTCTTGTGCACGTAGTTGGTGGGGCGGGCCTTGATGTCGCGGCGGCTGAGCTGGTACGCGGACGTGGCGTGGGCGACGACGGCGACCAGGAGCACGACGCGGACCAGCCACAGCGTCCACTCGCGGTGCATGAACGGCTCGCCGACCACCCGCAGCCAGTGCGCGTAGTGGTCGAACTCGCCCGGCCCGAAGAAGATCTTCAGGTTCCCGATCATGTGGACGACCAGGTAGAGCAGCATGACCAGCCCGCTCACGGCCATCACGGTCTTCTTGCCGACGGACGAGTCCCAGAGCCGTTGTGTCATGGACGGCCGTCGGTCCGTCCGTATGCCCAGTGCCATGGATCCCGACCGTAAGGAGCGCGCCGTCATCAGTCCAAGACATGCTCCGGCTCATCTCCATAGGCTAAGGCTATCGATGCCTTACATTCCCCTTATGCAGCTGCAGCAGCTCCGCTACTTCACCGCGGTCGCCGACACCCGCCACTTCACCCGCGCCGCCGAACGCGAACACGTCGCCCAGCCCTCGCTCTCCCAGCAGATCCGGTCCCTGGAACGGGAGCTGGGCGCCGAGCTCTTCCACCGCGCCCGCGGCCACATCACCCTCACCGACGCCGGCGAGACCCTGCTGCCGCTCGCCCGCCGGATCCTCGCCGACGCCGAGACCGCCCGCCGCGAGGTCCAGGACGTCGCCCAGCTGCGCCGCGGCCGGCTCCGGCTCGGCGCCCCGCCCAGCCTCTGCGCCAGCCTCGTCCCCGACGTCCTGAGCGCCTTCCACGCGACCTACCCCGGCGTCGACCTGATCGTCACCGAGAACGGCTCCCAGGACCTGGTGCGCGCCCTGGCCGACGGCGCCCTCGACCTCGCCCTGATCATCACCCCGCTGCCCGTCCAGGCCCCCGCCCTGGCCACCTCCGAGCTGCTGCGCGAGGAACTGGTCGTGGTCTCCGCCCCGGACCGGCCCGCCCCGGTGACCGGCCGGCGCACCCGGATCCACGTCGAGGACCTCCGCGGCCGCCCGCTGGCCATGTTCCGCCGCGGCTACGACCTGCGGGAATTCACCACCGCGGCATGCCGCACGGCCGGCTTCGAGCCGACCTTCACCGTCGAGGGCGGCGAGATGGACGCGGTCCTCGGGTTCGTCCGCGCCGGCCTGGGCATCGCCGTCGTGCCCAGCATGGTCGCCGAGCGCTCCGGCCTGCGCATCACGCCCTTCGCCACCCCCGGCATGCACCGCGTCGTCTCCGTCGCCCACCGCGGCGACGTCTCCCCGTCCCGCGCCGCCCGCGAACTGGAACGCATCCTCAAGGAACACCTGGGCCTCGGGCCGTCCGCCGCCCCGCGCCCGCGCCCCGGCCCGCCGCGGGGGCCGCGCGGCGCCGTGGCAGGTGATCGCGACCGGCCGTAGGCTGGCCGTTATGTCGACCCATGCGAAGCGTGAACGACTCCTCCTCGCCGACCTGTTGGAGAGCGCCGGGCCCGAGGCGCCGACGCTCTGTGCGAAGTGGACCACCCGGGACCTGGCCGCGCACGTGGTCGTCCGCGAGCGCCGCCCCGACGCGGCCGGCGGGCTGCTGGTCAAACCACTGGCGGGCCGGCTGGAGCGGGTGCAGGCGGAATTCGCGGCCAAACCGTACGGCGAGCTGATCCATCTGATCCGGACCGGCCCGCCCAGGCTGTCGCCGTTCGCGCTCAAGCCGGTCGACGAGGCGTCCAACACCGTCGAGTTCTACGTCCACGCCGAGGACGTCCGGCGCGCCGGCCCGGAGTGGACCCCGCGCGAGGTGGACCCCGTCTTCGCGGACGCGCTGTGGACCCGGATCGAGCGGATGGCCCGGGTGCTGGGCCGCAGCTCACCGGTCGGGCTGGTGCTGCGCCGCCCGGACGGGCGCACGGCGGTCGCCCACCGCGGCGCACCGGTCGTCACGGTCGTCGGCGAGCCCGGCGAGCTGACGATGTTCGCCTTCGGCCGGCAGCGGGTCGCCGATGTGCAGCTGGACGGCGACAAGGAAGCGGTCGACCGGCTGCTGGCGGCGAAGCTCGGCATCTGACCGGCGGCTGCGGGCCCCCGGCCCGGGGCGCTGTGCGCCCTCAGCGGTGCAGCAGCACCAGCACGACCACCACCGCCACCACCACCGCCGCCGCGAACACCGCCCCCAGCACCCGCGCCGCCACCCGCGCGGCCCGGTCCGGCTCCGGCGGCGGGGGCGGTGGTACGGGCGGCGGCGGTTGCGGGGGCATATCTGCAGGATGACAGGGTCCGCACGGCACAATGGAGCCATGAGCAGCAGCCGCACGCCCCTCGCCGACTCCGCACTGGACCCCGCGATCGCCGCCCGCCTCAAGCGCGGCAACGACGGCCTGGTGCCCGCCATCGCCCAGCAGTACGACACCGGTGAGGTGCTGATGATGGGCTGGATGGACGACGAGGCGCTGCACCGCACGCTGACCAGCGGACGCTGCACGTACTGGTCCCGCAGCCGCCAGGAGTACTGGGTCAAGGGCGACACCTCCGGCCACGTCCAGTACGTCAAGTCGGTCGCCCTGGACTGCGACGCGGACACCCTCCTGGTGAAGGTCGACCAGGTCGGCGCCGCCTGCCACACCGGCGCCCGCACCTGCTTCGACGCCGATGTGCTGACGACCGGGGACCCCCGGGACCAGTAGGCTCCGCTGCCATGACCACGGGAACCACCGGCACCGCCCATCCGGACCTCGACACCTTCCGCACGCTCGCCAAGGACCGGCGGGTCATCCCCGTCACCCGGCGCCTGCTCGCGGACGGCGACACACCGGTCGGGCTGTACCGAAAACTCGCCGCCGAGCGCCCCGGCACCTTCCTGCTGGAATCCGCCGAGAACGGCCGCACGTGGTCGCGCTACTCCTTCGTCGGCGTCCGCAGCGCCGCCACCCTCACCACGCACGACGGCCGGGCGCACTGGCTCGGCACCCCGCCGGTCGGCGTGCCCACCGACGGCGACCCGCTGGCCGCCCTGCGCGCCACCGTCGAGGCGCTGCACACCCCGCGCGACCTCATCGAGGGCGCGGGACTGCCGCCCTTCACCGGCGGCATGGTGGGCTACCTCGGCTACGACGTCGTGCGCCGCCTGGAGAAGATCGGCGACAGTACCGCCGACGACCTCCGGCTGCCCGAGCTGACCATGCTGCTCACCTCCGACCTGGCCGTCCTCGACCACTGGAACGGCACGGTCCTGCTGATCGCCAACGCGATCAACCACAACGACCTCGACACCGGCATCGACGAGGCGTACGCCGACGCGGTGGCCCGCCTGGACACCATGGCCGACGACCTCGCCCGGCCCGCGCCGCCCAGCGCCGCCGCGCTGCCGCCGTCCGAGGTCCCCGCGTACACCGCCGAATGGGGCGGCCCCGCCTACCAGGACGCCGTCGAGGACATCAAGGAGCGCATCCGGGCCGGCGAGGCCTTCCAGGTGGTGCCCTCCCAGCGCTTCGAAACCCCTTGCACGGCAAGCGCGTTGGACGTCTACCGCGTGCTGCGGGCCACCAACCCCAGCCCGTACATGTACCTCTTCCGCTTCGAGGCCGCCGACGGCAGCGCGTTCGACGTGGTGGGCTCCAGCCCCGAGGCGCTGGTGAAGGTCGAGGGCGGCCGGGCCATGGTCCACCCCATCGCCGGCACCCGCCCGCGCGGGGCGTCCGTCCAGGAGGACCAGGCGCTCGCCGACGAGCTGCTGGCCGACCCCAAGGAGCGCGCCGAGCACCTGATGCTGGTCGACCTGGGCCGCAACGACCTCGGCCGGGTCTGCGCACCGGGCAGCGTCGAGGTCGTCGACTTCATGTCCATCGAGCGCTACAGCCACGTGATGCACATCGTCTCGACGGTCACCGGCGAGGTCGCCGAGGGCCGCACCGCCTTCGACGTGCTCACCGCCTGCTTCCCGGCCGGCACCCTGTCCGGCGCGCCCAAGCCGCGCGCCATGCAGATCATCGAGGAGCTGGAGCCGACCAAGCGCGGCCTGTACGGCGGCTGCGTGGGCTACCTCGACTTCGCCGGCGACTCCGACACCGCCATCGCGATCCGCACGGCGCTGCTGCGGGACGGCACCGCCTACGTCCAGGCGGGCGCCGGCGTGGTCGCCGACTCCGACCCGGTGGCCGAGGACACCGAGTGCCGCAACAAGGCGGCGGCGGTGCTCCGCGCCGTGCACACCGCCAACCACCTGGGCCGCTAGCCCACCGCCCGCCCACTACCACCCCCGCGCACCGGCCCCCTGCGGCCGGTGCGCGATAGTGGTACGCGTGAGTGCCGCACCGCAGACCCCCGCCGCCACCGAGCCCCCGGACGCCGCCGAGTCCCCGGACACCGCGCCTTCGGACGAGACCGCGCCCCCGGCCGGCACCCCGTCCGGTCCGGCCCGGGCCGCCGGCGGCGCCCGGCGCAGCCTCGCGCTCGCGCTGCTGACCGGCGCGGCCGGCGCCGGCCTGGCCCTGCTGGCCTCCGGCCGCACCTGGGCCCGCGGCTCCGCGGTGCTGGCCCAGGGCGAGCTGCCGCGCACGGTCACCGGCGCCGACGTCACCGGCGTGCCCGGCGCACTGGCCGTGGTCGGCCTGGCCGCGCTGGTCGCCGTCTTCGCGGTCCGCCGGGCCGGCCGCATCGCGGTCGCCACACTGCTCGCGCTCAGCGGCACCGGCATCGTCGTCGCCGCCGTGCTCGGCAACTCCGACACCTCCGCACTCCGCGAGAAGGCGGCCACCGCCGTCGGCCTGACCGGCGCCGATGTGCATCACGTCACGCACACCGGCTGGCCCTGGGTGGCCGCGGCCGGCGGTCTGCTGCTGCTCGTCGCCGGCGTCCTGGCGCTGCTGTTCGGGCGCCGCTGGCCTGCGATGTCGGGCCGGTACGAGCGCACGCCCGGCGGCGCCCGCGGCCCGCGCCGCGCCCCGGCGGCCCCGGACCTGGACCGCCCGGAGGAGATCTGGAAGTCCCTGGACCGCGGCGAGGACCCCACCCGGTAAAGGGGCCCCTTCCGGCATCGGTGACAATGGACGCCGAGGATCACCGCGCCCGGACCCCGGCGCGATAGAGCAACGAGGAGCACTCATGTCGAGCAGTGGCCACGGACACACCCCCGCAGCCTGGACGGGCGTCATCATCTCGTTCATCGGCTTCTGTGTCGCCGGAGCCTTCATCGTGCTGGGGAGCGTGCCCGGCTTCTGGGCCGGCATGGTGCTCATCGGCGCCGGCGCCGTGGTGGGCGGTCTGATGCGCGCGGCCGGCCTGGGCCAGGAGCCCAAGGGCGCGGCGAAGGCCCGCACCCCCCAGGCGCAGCCGCAGGAGGGCTGAGCCGCCCCGCACCGGGTGATCCTCCGGACCGCCCTGCCCCCGAAGGCGCCGCTTCCCGGCCCGTACGCACCCCGCGGGTGCCGTACCCGCCGTCCGTGTCCACTCCGTACGGCGGCCGAGAAGCTGCGCCTTCGCGCGTATCCGCGCACAATCGGCACGTGAGCGATCGTGCGGCCGGTGCCCGGCCCCCAGCTCCGCCGGCAGCCCCGCCGGCGGCCGGACTGCCCCGCCGCCTCCGGGCCCCGCTGGGCACGCTGACCGCCGCCCTCGCGGCCTTCGGCTACGTCGGCGCCGTCGACCCCAATCAGCCCGGCCACTACCCCGTGTGCCCGCTGCGGCACCTCACCGGTGTCCTCTGCCCGGCCTGCGGTGGGCTCCGCAGTGCCCACGCCCTCGCGCACGCGGACCTGGCCACCGCCCTGGCCGCCAACGCCCTCCTGGTGGCCGCCTGCGCCGCCGGCGCGGCCTTCTGGGCGGTCTGGGCCGGCCGGGCGGCCCGCGGGCTCCGCACGGCCGGACCGCGGCCGCGCGCCGTGCACTGGTGGGCGCTGGGCGGCCTGCTGCTGGTCTTCACGACCGTCCGCAATCTCCCCTTCGGCAGTGGTCTGGCGCCATGAGCCGCCGGCGCGCAGGTGTCCAGCTTGTGGGACCACGGTCAACCGGATGCGGGACCTGCATCCCGTGGCGGATACCATCGGAGAGCCGGATGGGGCAGTGCGTCCCACGGGCCACTGTCCACCTCCCCCGCTCAAGAAGGAGGCCGCTCGCGTGAGTGTGCTCGACGAGATCATCGACGGGGTCCGCGCCGACCTGGCCGAGCGGCAGGCGCGCACCTCCCTCGACGAGCTCAAGGAGCGGGCCCGCAAGGCACGCCCCGCGATGGACGGTGTCGCGGCACTCAAGGGCGAGAGCGTCACGGTCATCTGCGAGGTCAAGCGCTCCAGCCCCTCCAAGGGCGCGCTGGCCGCGATCGCCGACCCGGCCGGCCTGGCCGCGGACTACGAGGCCGGCGGCGCCGCGGTGATCTCCGTGCTGACCGAACAGCGCAAGTTCGGCGGTTCGCTGGCCGATCTGGAGGCCGTCCGGGCCCGGGTCGACATCCCCGTGCTGCGCAAGGACTTCATCGTCACCGCCTACCAGCTGTGGGAGGCCCGCGCCTACGGTGCCGACCTCGCCCTGCTGATCGTCTCCGCGCTGGAGCAGGAGGCGCTGGTCTCGCTGATCGAGCGGGCCGAGTCGATCGGGCTGACGCCGCTGGTCGAGGTGCACGACGAGGAAGAGGTCGCCCGCGCGGTGGACGCTGGCGCCCGGATCATCGGCGTCAACGCCCGCAACCTCAAGACGCTGGAGGTCGACCGCGGCAACTTCGCCCGGGTCGCCCCCGAGATCCCGGACCACATCGTCAAGATCGCCGAGTCCGGTGTCCGCGGACCGCACGACCTGATCGCGTACGCCAACGACGGCGCGGACGCGGTCCTGGTCGGCGAGTCGCTGGTCACCGGCAAGGACCCGAAGACCGCGGTGGCCGACCTGGTCGCCGCCGGTTCCCACCCGGCGATCCGCCACGGACGGGCCTGACGGCCCCGGACACCCCAGATGACCGCCACCGCCTTCCGCATCCGCCGCCCCGGCCCGGGCCACCGCTCCGGGCCGGCGGTGCTGCTCGCCGCTGCCGCCGGCGACGGCCGGCATGCGGGACTGGGCCGTGGCTGCCGGCCGCGCGGCTGCCGCGCGCCGGCCCGCCGGGTCCGCGGACGGCGGGTGCGCTACCACATCGGCTCGGAGCCGGGACAGATCAACGGGCGCCGATGGCGCAGCGCCGCCGCACGCTGATCCGGGGACGGACGTCCGTCCCCGGTACCGGCCTGCGCGGCAGCCTCTCCCGTAGCGTGATGTCCGAAATCCGATAGTGCGGGGCGTACGCCCCGATCGAGGAGCGCGTTTCATGTCCTCCGATTTCTTCCTTCCCGACCCCGACGGGCAGGTGCCCAGCCCCGAGGGCTATTTCGGTGCCTTCGGCGGCAAGTTCATCCCCGAGGCGCTGGTCGCCGCGGTCGACGAGGTCGCGGCCGAGTACGAGAAGGCCAAGGCCGACCCGGCGTTCGCGGCCGAGCTCAACGACCTGATGGTCAACTACACCGGGCGCCCCAGCGCGCTCACCGAGGTGCCGCGGTTCGCCGAACACGCCGGCGGCGCCCGGGTGTTCCTCAAGCGCGAGGACCTCAACCACACCGGCTCGCACAAGATCAACAACGTGCTGGGGCAGGCGCTGCTCACCAAGCGCATGGGCAAGACCCGGGTCATCGCCGAGACCGGCGCCGGCCAGCACGGCGTCGCCACCGCCACCGCCTGCGCCCTCTTCGGCCTCGACTGCACCATCTACATGGGCGAGGTCGACACCCAGCGGCAGGCGCTCAACGTCGCCCGGATGCGGATGCTCGGCGCCGAGGTCATCGCCGTGAAGTCCGGCAGCCGGACCCTCAAGGACGCCATCAACGAGGCGTTCCGCGACTGGGTCGCCAACGTCGACCGCACCCACTACCTCTTCGGCACGGTCGCCGGCCCGCACCCCTTCCCGGCCCTGGTGCGCGACTTCCACCGCGTCATCGGCGTCGAGGCCCGCCGGCAGATCCTGGAGCGCGCCGGCCGCCTGCCGGACGCCGCGCTGGCCTGCGTCGGCGGCGGCTCCAACGCCATCGGCCTGTTCCACGCCTTCCTGCCCGACGCCGACGTCCGGCTGATCGGCTGTGAGCCGGGCGGCCACGGCGTCGAGACCGGCGAGCACGCCGCCACCCTCACCGAGGGCACCCCCGGCATCCTGCACGGCTCGCGCAGCTACGTCCTCCAGGACGAGGACGGCCAGATCACCGAGCCGTACTCGATCTCGGCCGGCCTGGACTACCCCGGCATCGGCCCCGAGCACGCCTACCTCAAGGACGTCGGCCGCGCCGAGTACCGCGCCGTCACCGACGACGCCGCGATGCAGGCACTGCGGCTGCTGTCGCGGACCGAGGGCATCATCCCGGCCATCGAGAGCGCCCACGCGCTGGCCGGCGCCCTGGAGGTCGGCCGCGAGCTGGGCCCCGACGGCCTGCTGCTGGTCAACCTCTCCGGCCGCGGCGACAAGGACATGGACACCGCGGCGCGGTACTTCGGGCTGTACGACGGGAAGGGCGGCGCCGACGTCAACGGCGCGGTCCAGCCGACCGGCGAGGGGGAGAAGTGATGGCAGGCAACATCGAACTGCTCGATTCCGTACTGGCCCAGGCCAAGGCGGAGAACCGCGCCGCGCTCGTCGGCTACCTCCCGGCCGGGTTCCCGACCGTCGACGGCGGTATCCGCGCGATGACCGAGATGCTGGACGGCGGCTGCGACATCGTCGAGGTCGGCCTGCCGCACAGCGACCCGGTCCTGGACGGCCCGGTCATCCAGACCGCCGACGACATCGCACTGCGCGGCGGCATCAAGATCGTCGACGTCATCCGCACGGTCCGCGACGTACACGCCGCCACCGGCGCACCGGTGCTGTGCATGACGTACTGGAACCCCGTCGACGCCTACGGTGTCGAGCGGTTCGCCGCCGACCTGGCCGAGGCCGGCGGCGCCGGCTGCATCCTGCCGGACCTCCCCGTCGAGGAGTCCGAGGTGTGGCGCAAGGCCGCCGAGCAGCACGGCCTGGCCACCGTCTTCGTGGTCGCGCCGAGCAGCCGGGACGAGCGGCTCGCCAAGATCACCGCGGCCGGCAGCGGCTTCGTCTACGCCGCCTCGCTGATGGGCGTCACCGGCACCCGCGAGTCCGTCGGCCGGGAGGCCCAGGAGCTCGTGGTGCGCACCCGCGCCACCACCGAGCTGCCGGTCTGTGTCGGGCTGGGCGTCTCCAACGCCACCCAGGCCGCCGAGGTGGCCCAGTTCGCGGACGGGGTGATCGTCGGCTCGGCGTTCGTCAAGCGGCTGCTGGAGGCCGACGGCGACGAACCGGCCGGTCTCGCCGGGGTGCGCGCCCTGGCGGGCGACCTGGCCGAGGGCGTACGCAAGCGCTCCTGAGGCCGCAGGCCGGGAAGAACAGCCGCAGGCCGGGGAGAACAGCCGCAGGCCGGGAGGGGCAGCCGCAGGCCGGGAAGAACAGCCGCAGGCCGGGAGGGACGGCCGCATCCGGGAGTGACGGCCGCCGGTCCCAGGGGCCGGCGGCCGTCCGGGCGGACGTCCACGGCGGCACGGAACGCCGTCCCTCGATAGGGCGAACATCGGTGCGGAGGGGTGCGACGGCACCCCTCCGCTTCGTTTGTCAGGGGCGTGAGCCAGAAGAACCAAGAGGGTAAGAGAAGCGCCCGCGAGCGGCTGCAGGCCCAGCGGGAGAAGGAGCAGGCGCGCGCCCGGCGCGGCCGGCAGGCGATCGTCGCCGGGGCGGTGCTGGTGGTGCTGGCCATCGCCGGCGGCGTCACCGCCTGGGTGATGTCGTCGGGCAGCGGCGGCAGCAGCTCCGACAACGAGACGGCCCTGCCGAAGCAGGCCAGCGGCGGTGACCGACCAGCCGTCCCGGTGGGCGCACCGAACGCCCCCTCCACCCTCACGGTGTGGGAGGACTTCCGCTGCCCCGCCTGCCAGCAGTTCGAGACCGGCTTCCGCCCGGTGATCCACGAACTCCAGGACCAGGGCCGGCTGAAGAGCGAGTACCACCTCGTGACGATCATCGACGGCAACGCCGGCGGGAAGGGCTCCCTCAACGCCGCCAACGCCGCGCTGTGCGCCCAGGACGCCGGACTGTTCCGCGACTTCCACGACGTCCTGTACGCGAACCAGCCGCCCGAGCAGGAGGACAAGTTCGCCGACAAGAAGGTCCTCCTCCAGCTGGCCGGCAAGGTCAAGGGCCTGACCACCCCCGCCTTCACCGCATGCGTCAACGACGGCAAGTACGACGCGTTCGTCCGCAAGTCCAACGATGCCTTCGCCTCCTCCGGATACCGCGGCACTCCGACCGTCCTGCTCAACGGCAAGGACCTGTCCAAGGTCAAGGGCGGCCGGATGACCCCGGCGGACCTGAAGCAGATGGTCCTGGACGCCAACAAGGGCAAGCAGCCGGGCACCGGCGCCCCGTCCGCCCCCGCCTCACCGGGCCACGGCGGGTCGTCGGGCCACCGAGGGTCGTCGGGCCACGGAGGGTCGTCCGGCCACGGCGCATCGCGGGGCCACCACGCCCCACCCGTCACGAGTGCCTCGCCCGGCACGGGCGCCGACGGCGCACCCGGCACCCGCGCGCACGCCCACCAGGGGGCCGCGGCCGTGCCCTCCTCCTAGCCACACAGCGTCACGACGCACCGGCGGGGTCGTTACGGAGCCGTTGCCGGGCGGGTTGTCGCCGACCCGGCCCGGCGCGGTAGCGTCGTCCCTGCCATGGAACTCGCATTCATTCCCAGCCCGTCGGTCGGCGTCGTACACCTCGGCCCGATCCCGCTGCGCGGCTACGCGTTCTGCATCATCATCGGCGTCTTCGTGGGCGTCTGGCTCGGCAACAAGCGCTGGGTCCAGCGCGGCGGCCGCTCCGGCACGGTCGCGGACATCGCCGTGTGGGCCGTGCCCTTCGGACTGGTCGGCGGCCGCCTCTACCACGTCATCACGACGTACGAGCCGTACTTCGGCAAGGACGGGCACCCGCTCAACGCCTTCAAGGTGTGGGAGGGCGGCCTGGGCATCTGGGGTGCGGTGGCGCTCGGCGCGGTCGGTGCCTGGATCGGCTGCCGCCGCCGTGGCATCCCGCTGCCGGCCTACGCCGACGCGCTGGCGCCGGGCCTGGCGCTGGGCCAGGCGATCGGCCGCTGGGGCAACTGGTTCAACCAGGAGCTCTACGGCAAGCCCACCGACGTCCCCTGGGCGCTGAAGATCAGCTCCGACCCGGCCATCGGCCGCGTCGGCGGCACGTACCACCCGACCTTCCTCTACGAGTGCCTGTGGTGCATCGGCGTCGCGGCGCTGGTGATCTGGGCCGACAAGCGCTTCCGGCTCGGCCACGGACGGGCCTTCGCGCTGTACGTCGCCGCCTACTGCGCGGGCCGCGCCTGGATCGAGTACATGCGGGTCGACGAGGCGCACCACATCCTGGGCCTGCGGCTGAACGTCTGGACCGCGCTGATCGTCTTCGTCCTGGCCGTCGTCTACTTCGTGGTCTCCGCCAAGAAGGCGCCCGGCCGCGAAGAGGTCGTCGAGCCCGGTGCGCTGGAGGAGCGCGCGGCCGCGGAGGCCGCCGCGGCCGGCAAGGACGGCGGGGAGGGCGAGCCCACCGACGGCGCCTCCGCGGAAGCCGAGGACGGGGCCGGGACAAGGTCTCGGTCGACAAGCCCGCCGCGAAGACGGAGAAGTCCGCCGGCAAGGGCACGGCGGAAAAGACCGAGAAGACCGAGAAGACCGAGAAGGCGGACCCGGCGCAGGACGGGAAGCCGGAGGCGGCGGCCGCCGAAGCGCCGGCCGCCGAGGCCGCGGACAGCAAGAAGTCCTGAGGATCAGGAGCTGACCTTTCTCCAGGCCTGAGGCGGCCCGGGACCCCGTGTCCCGGGCCGCCTCATTGTCTGCGTGCGGCCAGCGACAGCACCCGGCGGGCGCCGGCCACCACGGCCGCGTCCACGAACCGCCCGTCCGCCAGCACCTGGGCCCCGCCGTCCGCGGCGGCCGCCCGGACGATCTCCGCCGCCGCCTCGATCTCCTCCGGCGAGGGGAGGTGGGCCGCTTCGATGACCGGCAGCTGGCGCGGATGGATCGCCGCCCGGCCCAGGAACCCCATCGCCCGGCCCTGGGCGCAGGACCGGGCCAGGCCCTCCAGGTCGTGCACGTCCGGGTAGACCGACTGCGGCGGCGGCGCCAGCCCGGCCGCCCGGGCCGCGACCACGGCCCGGCTGCGCGGCCAGGCCAGCCCCGCCTCGTCCCGTACCCCCAGCTCCGCCGCCAGGTCGGCCTCGCCGAGTGAGATCCCGCGCAGCGCCGGGTGCGCGGTGGCGATGACGAAGGCGTGCTCGATGCCGAGGGCGGACTCCAGCAGGGCGTAGAGCGCCGGGGTGGCGGGCAGCGCGCGGGTGGCCTGACCGGCCGCGGGGGCGAGGGTGGCGGTGGCCGTGCCGGGGCCGGGCCGGGCGGTGCGGGGACCGCGGGCGGTGCGTCCGGCGGTGAGCCGGCCGGTGAGGGCGGACGCGGCCAGCGGTGTTTCGACCGGTTCCGCGAACCGTCCGCCGGCCGGCCCGCCGAGCGGCCCGGCGGCCGTCGTCGCCCAGCCCGCGGCCCGGCGGATGTCGGCCGGCCCCTGCACCTTGGGCAGCCGCAGCCCGGCCAGCCCCGGCAGCGCGGCGAGGGTACGGATCTCGTGCTCGGCGAGCGGACCGTCCAGCGCGTTGACGCGGACGTGCACCGGCACCGGGCCCGGCGCCGGGTCGCTCAGCAGCTCGGCGGTGGCCCCCAGCGCGTAGTCCTTGCGGTCCGGGGCGACCGCGTCCTCCAGGTCGAGGACCACCACGTCGGCCCCGCAGCCGAGCGCCTTGGCGACTGTCCCGGGCCGGTCGCCGGGCACATAGAGCCAGGTCAGTGGCGTGGCGGTGGGGGATTCCTGGGGCATCGGCGGGGCCTTGGTCACAGCGCGCCCGCCTCCCGCAGTCCGGTGATCTCCCCTTCGTCCAGGCCGAGGGCGGCCAGCACCTCGTCGGTGTCCGCGCCGTGCGGGCGGCCGGCCCACCGGATGGCGCCCGGGGTTTCGGACAGCCGGAAGAGGACGTTCTGCATCCGCAGGGGGCCGAGCTCGTCGTCCGGGACCTCGGTGATCGAGCCCAGCGCCGCGTACTGCGGGTCCGCCAGCACGTCCCGGACGTCGTAGACGGGCGCGATCGCCGCCTCGGCCAGTTCGAAGGCGGCCAGCACCTCGTCCCGGTCGTGCCGGGAGATCCAGTCGCCGACCGCCGCGTCCAGCTCGTCGGCGTGCCGGGCCCGGCCGGCGCCGGTCGCGAACCACGGCTCGTCGATCACCTCCGGCCGGCCGACCAGCCGCATCACCCGCTCCGCGACCGACTCGGCGGAGGTGGAGACCGCGACCCAGGAGCCGTCGGCGGTCCGGTAGGTGTTGCGCGGGGCGACGTTGGCGGAGCGGTTGCCGGTCCGCGGCTGGACGTGGCCGAGCTGGTCGTACCAGAGCGGGTGCGGGCCGAGGACGGTCAGCAGCGGTTCGATCAGCGCCAGGTCGATGACCTGGCCGCGGCCGGTGGCCTCCCGCCCGCGCAGCGCGGCCATCACGGCGTAGGACGCGGTGAGCGCCGCGATGCCGTCGGCGAGGCCGAACGGCGGCAGGGTCGGCGGCCCGTCCGGCTCGCCGGTGATCGCCGCG
This sequence comes from Streptomyces endophytica, assembly GCF_026153355.1. Taxonomy (GTDB): domain Bacteria; phylum Actinomycetota; class Actinomycetes; order Streptomycetales; family Streptomycetaceae; genus Streptomyces; species Streptomyces endophytica. Next base: position 4,027,931 of record NZ_CP110636.1, read on the forward strand.
AAGCCGCTCATCGCCTCGGCGAGGGTGCCGAACCCGGGCCGCCGGGCGTACGGGCCGAACTGCCCGAAGCCGGTGACCCGGGCCAGCACCAGCCGCGGGTTGACCGCGGACAGCTCGGCCCAGCCCAGCCCCCATTTCTCCAGGGTCCCGGGCCGGAAGTTCTCGATGACCACGTCCGCCCCGGCAGCCAGCCGCAGCAGCACCTCCCGGCCGTCCGGATGGGACAGGTTGAGCGTCATGGTCCGCTTGTTGCGGCCCAGCAGCTTCCACCACAGCCCGACGCCGTCCTTGGCGGGCCCGTGTCCGCGCGCGGGATCGGGCCGGTGCGGATGCTCGATCTTGATCACCTCGGCGCCGAAGTCGCCGAGCAGGGTGGCGGCGAGCGGGCCGGCGAACAGCGTGGCGAGGTCGAGCACCCGCAGCCCGTCGAGCGGGCCGGGGGAGGGGGCGGCGTCTTTCGGGCCGGCGGCAGCGGGCCGGGACATCCCGGACAGGGACGGGTCGGTCATGGTGCGGCGACCTCCGGTCGGTCAGGGGAGACTCGGTCGGGAAGGGGCGCGGCTCGGTCCGGGGGACGACGAGCGCGGCGGTGCGGTGGGCGAGGGCGTCGAAGCCGATGCCGTCCAGCCCGCCGACGCTCGTGGCGAGCCGGTTGCGCAGCGGCGCGGTCCAGTGGCCGGGCAGCGCGTCCGGCGCGCCGGCGAGCAGCCCGGTCAGCGAACCGGCACTCGCCCCGTTGGAGTCGGTGTCCCAGCCGCCGGACACCACCCGGCAGACCGAACCGGCGAAGTCGCCGTCGGCATGGGTGAGCGCGGCGGCCAGCAGCGCGGCGTTCGGCACCGCGTGCACCCAGTGGTGGTGGCCGTACGCGGTGTGCAACTGGTCGGCGACGGCGGCGAATCCGGCCGGTGTGCGGTCCGGCGCCTCGCAGGCCAGGGCGATGCCGCGGCGGACCGCCCGGGCCAGCCGGGACCGGGGCGGTACCACCGCGAGCCCGGCCCGCAGCGCGCCGTGCACATCGGTGCCTCCCCCACTCTCGGCTTCGGTCGAGCGGGGGGACCCCGATCCGGCCGCGGCCAGTGCGGCGGCCATGAACATCGCCGCGTAGACGCCGTTGGCGGTGTGGCTGAGCGTGGCGTCCCGCCAGGCCAGCGCCGCGGCCGCGGCCGGGTCGCCGGGCTGGGTCCAGCCGAAGACGTCCGCCCGGATCTGCGCGCCGATCCACTCCCGGAACGGGTTGCGGTGGCGCGCGGTGTGCGGCGGCTCGATGCCGTCCAGCAGGTTGCGGTACGCGATCCGTTCCGCGGTGAAGGTCCGCCCGGCCGGCAGCTCGTCCAGCCACAGCCGCGCCACGTCGGCGGCGGTGAAGTCCGGCCCGTGCCGTTCGAGCAGCAGCAGGTTCAGCAGCGGGTAGTTGAGGTCGTCGTCCTCGGGCATCCCGTCGATGCGCCCGGCGAGCGAGGTGGTGCGGCTGCGCCGGTTCCACGGGTACCGCGCGGCCACCGCCGGATCGAGCCCCTCGTCGGTGAAGTACGAGGTCAGCGGCCAGTTCCCGGTCGCGCGGGCGAGGGCCCGGATACCGTCCAGCGGCAGCTTCTCGACGGGCTTGCCGAGCAGGCAGCCGGCCGCCCGCCCGAGCCAGGCGGCCTCCAGCCGGGCGGCGGCCGGCTCACCGGTGCCCGCGCCGGTACGCGCCAACGGCCATGCGGAGCAAGCCGCCTGAATGTCCGTCAGTTCTGTCGGCTCGTCCACGGCCAACGGGCTGGGCAGCGCGGCCAGTTCGTCGAGCAGGGCGGTCGCGGTGGCGCGCAGTTCCGGGTCCGCGGGGCGGTCCGAGGCGCCCGCCCGCTCCGGTGCCGGCGCCCCGCCCGCCGCCTGCCAGCGCCGCGCGATCCGGGCCACCGCGGCGGCGTCCCGGCCGTCCTCCGCCGCCTGCCGCAGCTCGTGCCCGAGCAGGTCCTCGGGCTGCACCCAGGTCAGCCGGAGCGGCGCGGCCGGGACGGGCCGGGCGGCGGCCGGGGCCCGCGACGTCACGGTGCGCTCGTCTCCGCCAGGGCCGGGATGGCCGAGATCGCGGTGAACGCCTGCTCGTGGGTGCGGGCCCGGGCCCGGTCGCGGGTGAAGATCTCGCGGGCGACGGTCGCCAGCGCCGCGCCCGGGGCCTGCAGATCGAGGCGGCTGGCGCGGCCGACCTCGGCGCTCCACTCCTCGGGCACCGCCGAGGCGCCGCGCAGCGCACCGGCCAGCGCGCCGCTCATCGTGGCGATCGAGTCGCAGTCCCGGCCGTAGTTGACCGAGCCCAGCACGGTGGACCGGAAGTCGCCGCCGCCGACCAGCAACATGCCCAGCGCGATGGGGAGTTCCTCGATCGCGTGCAGCCGGGAGGGGCGGCGGGCGCCGAGCGAGGGGTTGCGGTAGTCCGGGCCGACGGTGTCGAACGGGGCGACCGCGGCCCGCAGCGGGGCCAGTGCCGACTCGTGGTCGCGCAGCGGCGCGGCGGCCTCGCAGACCGCCTCGATCGCGGCGCGGGTGCCGTCCTTCGCCAGCCGCAGGGCCTGCACGACGACCGAGGACGGGGTGGCGTCGGGCATGAACGCGGCGGCCACCGCCGCGGCGAACACCCCGGCCGCCTCCCGCCCGTAGGAGGACTGGTGCGCACCGGCGATGTCCAGCGCCTCGGCGTAGGCCCGGTCCGGATTACCGGCGTTGACCACACCGACCGGCGCCATGTACATCGCCGCACCGCAGTTGACGATGTTTCCGACGCCCGCCTCGCGCGGATCGGCGTGCCCGTAGTGCAGCCGGGCCACGATCCACTTCTCGGCGAGGAAGATCCGCTGCAGCGGCAGCGCCTCGGCCTCCAGCTCCGGGATCCAGCGCGGGGTGCCGATCAGGTCCGGGACGAGGTGGTCGGCGACGTCGTAGGCATCGAGGTGGTCGCGCACCGACTCGTAGACCCGGACCAGCGCATGGGTCATCAGGGTGTCGTCGGTGACGTGGCCGTTGCCCTTGTGGTACGGCGCGAGGGGGCGGGCGGTGCGCCAGTCGTCGTGGAACGGGCCGACGATGCCGGTGACCCGGCCGCCGTACCGTTTGACGATCTCCTCCGGCGTCCGGCCCTCGACCGGACCGCCGAGCGCATCACCGACCGCGGCCCCCACCAGAGCGCCGATCGCCCGGTCCTCCAGGGAGGGGGCATCGGGCCTGACCGGTGGGGGCGGGGCGGACGCGACGGGGTGACGGGCAGGATCTGGGTGGCCCCGACGCCGAGGACATCGGGTGCGCCCGGTGCCTCCGGTGCGGCGTCGCTGGTGTACGTCATGTGCGGACGAGTCCTTCCACGAGAGGGGCGGGGGAGGGGTCCGGAGCGGCCTCCGGGGCGGCTCCGGGCGGGGCTGCGGGGCCGGCGCCCGCGGGGCCTTCCGGGGTGGTCAGCTCCGCCCGGGCCAGCGCGCCGGCCAGTTCGACGAGGTCGGTGCCGGCCAGCCGGGGCAGTGCGCAGCCGGATAGCACCCGGCAGGCGTCGCGCCAGGTGCGGGGCAGTCCCGGGGCACCGCCGAGCGCGCCGGTCAGCGCCCGGCGAGGGCGGGCGCGGAGTCGGCGACCCGGGAGAGGCAGGCGGCGGCCGGCACCGCCTCGGCGACCTTCCCGTCGGTCGCGAGTGCCAGGGCCAGGGCCACCGGCACGGTCTCGGCGGCGGCGATGCCGTAGCTGTAGACGTGGTCGACGATCTCGTGCTCCAGGACCGGCACCAGGGCGAACGCGGTGCCGGGGCGGCCGGGCCGGTCGGTGGCGTGGGTCCGGGCGAGGTGGACCGCGTGCAGGGCGTTGCGGCGGATCTCGGTGCCGTCGGGCAGCTGGGCCAGCGCGGTGTCGACCGCGCCGGACGCCGGGGCGCCGCCGAGCGCGGCGGCCACCGCGGCGGCCATCGCCCGGGCCCCGTGCACCCCGTCGCCGTCCTGGGTGTAGCGCGCGTCGTACTCGGCCAGGTCCGCCGCCGCGGCCGGGTCGCCCGGGTGCACCACGGCCAGGACAGCGGCCCGGACGCACGCCGCGTCGTCGAAGAAGTGCGGGTTGTCGTGGCCGGTGGCGGGCGGCCGCAGCCCGGCGGCGAGGTTGCCGAGCCCGGCGCGTACGGAGATCCGGGCGCGCAGCGGCAGGACGGCGGACTCCACCTCGGGGGCCCGGTCGGCGGCCGTGGCGACCTCGCTCGCGAGCGCGTTCCAGGCGAGGTCGAGGGCGGCCCGCATCCGGCGGTTCCGGCCCAGATCGCTGAGCAGTGCCCCGGCCGCGGTCAGTACGGACCCGGCGGTGAAGGCCGCCCACTCGGCGTCGTCGGACGGCCCAGCCGCAGTGGCTCGGGCGGCTGGTTCAGGGCGATCGGCACCGGCAGGGTGGTGGTGGCGTTCTGCTCCGCGAAGGTGTCCAGTTCGCGGGTGAGCCGCCGGGTCCACTCCGGCATCCGCGCCGCCCGGTGCCGGGCCGCGGGCCATCCGGCGGCGTCCCCGGCGGCCAGCCCGAGCAGCAGCCCCTCGATCCGGCCGTGCGCGGCGTCCACGGGCCCGCCGGCGCCCGTCCCACCGGCCCCGCCATCCACCCGGCCGCTCATCCCGTGGCTCATCCCGGCCCCACCCCGGCGCCGGCCTGCGCCCCGGCTCCGGCCCCGGGAACGGGCCACGCCCCGGGGGACGCCCCGGACGGGCCCCCGCCCACTCCGTCCGGTGCCAGCAGGTCCGCGATGTCCAGGACGTGGTAGCCGGCCATCGACGGCAGGCAGCTGCCGCGGGCCGGGCCGATGGCGCGGGCCCAGTCCTCGGGGATCGCGGTGCCCCGCCCAGGGCTCCGGCGAGGGCCCCGGCGACCGCGGCCGTGGTGTCGGCGTCCCGGCCCATGTTGACCGCGGTCAGCACCGAGCCCCGGAAGTCGCCGCGAGCCGCCGCGAACGCCCCGAAGGCCAGCCCGACCGCCTCCGGCGCCAGGTCCGTCCAGGGATAGCCGCCGACCACGACGGCGGACCGCACCGCGCGTTCCGTGCCGAGCTGGGTGATGCCCGGATCGTGGCCGCAGCGCTGGGCCGCGGCCACCGCCCGGCGCAGCGAGCGGGCGGTCCAGGAGTCCTCCGGGACGACGGACAGCGCGGCGGCCAGCACCACGTCGGTGAGGGGCGTCCCCCCTGGCCCGGAGCGCGCCGAGGGCCCTGGGGGAGGGCGACCATCGCGGCGGCGACCCCGGCGGCCACCGCCCGGCCGCCGTAGATCCCCTCACCGTCATGGCTGACCGTGCCGTCGATGGCGACCAGCCGGGCGGCCTCGGCGGGCCGGCCGGCCGCGAACACCCCGAACGGCGCGGCGCGCATCGCCAGCCCGTCGCTCCAGGCGTGCCGGTGCTGCGCGGAGATCGGGGCGGCCAGGCCGCGCCGCAGGTTCTCCAGGGTGCCGCGCTCGCTGAAGCCGGCGCCGCGGAACGGGCCCTCGTCCCGGTCGGCGATCCACTGATGCCAGGCCGCCTCGACGTCCGCGACGGTCAGTGCCGAGCCGTGCGCGGCCAGCAGCAGCCCGGAGAAGATCGCGTACTCGGTGTCGTCGGTGCCCGCCGGGTCGTCCTCGACGTAGCCCTCGATCCGGCCCCAGCGGCGGCGGATCTGCGAGGGCTTCATGTTCTCCGCGGGGGCGCCCAGCGCGTCCCCCACGGCGAGCCCGAGCAGCGCCCCGCGGGCCCGGTCGCGTACGCCGTCGCCGGCCGGGCCCGGGGCGCCCGGCGCCGGGACGGGGGGTCCGCTGCGCTCATGGTGCTATGCGTGCCACGCGGTGCCCCGGCTCTCCTGCGCCGGGCCGCGAGGTCACCCGGTCGACGCCCCGGCCGGGACGCCCCTACGGACCCACGACCGGGCCCGCAAGCGGCCCGATCACCGCCCGTGACCGGCCTCCCATTACCGACTTTTTGAAGAAACCGCAGGTCAGCGCGGTAAGTTCGGCCTTCCTTGCTAGCGGCGGAGGGTGATCCCCGCATAACTTCGAGGGTTGCAGGGGGAAGTGCCGCCATCGGCCCACACCTCGCGGAAGGGAGCAGGTCCCGATATGTCCGTCATGGAGATCATGGATGCCGCGGCGCCGACGCATGTGGCACACCGCGACAACCACACCCACCGCGATGTCAACGGCGGCTGGCTGCGCCCCGCCGTCTTCGGCGCGATGGACGGTCTGGTCTCGAACCTCGCCCTGATGACGGGTGTCGCGGGCGGTGCGCTGTCACAGCAGACGATCATCATCACCGGCCTCGCCGGGCTGGCCGCCGGTGCCTTCTCGATGGCCGCGGGGAGTACACCTCGGTCGCCTCGCAGCGCGAGCTGGTGCAGGCCGAGCTGGACATCGAGCGCGACGAGCTGCGCAAGCACCCCAAGGACGAGCAGGAGGAGCTCGCGGCCCTCTACGAGTCCCGCGGCGTCGAGCCGGAGCTCGCCCGCCAGGTCGCCGAACAGCTTTCCCGCGACCCCGAGCAGGCGCTGGAGATCCATGCCCGCGAGGAATTGGGAATAGACCCGTCCGACCTTCCTTCTCCGACCGTTGCCGCCATTTCTTCCTTTGGATCCTTTGCGCTGGGCGCGCTTCTGCCTGTCCTTCCTTACCTGTTGGGGCTTCCGCGATCTGGCCCGCGGTGCTGCTCGCGCTGGTCGGACTGTTCGCCTGCGGGGCCGTCGTGGCGCGGGTGACGGCCCGCTCCTGGTGGTACAGCGGACTGCGCCAACTCGCCCTCGGCGGCGCCGCCTCGGGTGTGACGTACGCCCTGGGAGCACTGTTCGGAACCGTCGTAGGGTGACGCGTCATACGGGTGACTGCATAATTAACCCGTTACCCCGCGGTTTCGGTTTGTTGACGACCGGGCATAAGCCCCAGGCGTCGCGGGCAATGTCGCTCGCCGAACGCCGCCTTGTGGGACGGCTGATTTCCGTCCGCGTCCACGACTCACCGCGCGTGCGGTGTCCGCATGTTGGAAGCCTCTTTTCGGTTCTCGGGAAGCGGGCCATCCTGTAACCTGCACGAAATTTCGCGGAGGGCCAACGTCGTCCCTCGGCAATGCCTATGCCACGACGACGTTGGGAGAGCCGATGCGTTTCGCGTCCACGCACTCCGCGACCACCAGCAGCGCCCACGCCGCCTGGTCGCCCATGGACGGGCGCCCCGCCCAGCAGGGGATGTACGACCCGCGCAACGAGCACGACGCCTGCGGCGTCGGCTTCGTGGCCACCCTCACCGGCGAGGCCAGCCACGCACTGGTCGAACAGGCGCTCACCGTCCTGACGAACCTGGAGCACCGCGGTGCCACCGGCTCCGAGCCCGACTCGGGCGACGGCGCCGGCATCCTGCTCCAGGTCCCGGACGCGTTCCTGCGCGAGAACGTCACGTTCGAGCTCCCCGAGGCCGGCGCCTACGCCGTCGGCATCGCCTTCCTGCCGTCCGACGCCCAGGCCGCCGCCGACGCCGTCTCCCGTATCGAGACGATCGCCGGCGAAGAGGGCCTGGACGTCATCGGCTGGCGCGTCGTCCCGGTCGCCCGCAGCTGCTCGGGAACGGCGCCCGCGCCACCATGCCGGCCTTCTCCCAGCTCTTCGTCGCCGACGGCGAGAACACCGGCCTGGCGCTGGACCGCAAGGCCTTCGCGCTGCGCAAGCGCGCCGAGCGCGAGGCCGGGGTCTACTTCCCCTCGCTGTCCGCCCGCACGATCGTGTACAAGGGCATGCTGACCACCGGCCAGCTGGAGCCCTTCTTCCCGGACCTGTCCGACCGCCGCTTCGCCACCGCGATCGCCCTCGTCCACTCCCGCTTCTCCACCAACACCTTCCCGAGCTGGCCGCTCGCGCACCCCTACCGCTTCGTCGCGCACAACGGCGAGATCAACACCGTCCAGGGCAACCGCAACTGGATGCGCGCCCGCGAGTCCCAGCTCGCCTCGAAGCTCTTCGGCGCGGAGAACGCCGGGAAGCTGGAGCGGCTGTTCCCGGTCTGCACCCCGGACGCCTCCGACTCCGCCTCCTTCGACGAGGTCCTGGAGCTGCTCCACCTCGGCGGCCGCTCGCTGCCGCACTCCGTGCTGATGATGGTCCCGGAGGCGTGGGAGAACTCCACCTCCATGGACCCGGCCCGGCGCGCCTTCTACCAGTACCACTCCACGATGATGGAGCCCTGGGACGGCCCCGCCTGCGTCACCTTCACCGACGGCACCCAGGTCGGCGCGGTCCTCGACCGCAACGGCCTGCGCCCCGGCCGCTACTGGGTCACCGACGACGGTCTGGTCGTGCTCTCCTCCGAGGTCGGCGTCCTCGACATCGACCCCGGCAAGGTCGTCCGCAAGGGCCGCCTGCAGCCCGGCAAGATGTTCCTCGTCGACACCGTCGAGCACCGCATCATCGAGGACGACGAGATCAAGGCGCAGCTCGCCGCCGAGCAGCCCTACCAGGAGTGGCTGGACTCCGGTCTGATCGAGCTCGCCGACCTGCCCGAGCGCGAGCACATCGTGCACACCCACGCCTCGGTCACCCGCCGCCAGCAGACCTTCGGCTACACCGAGGAAGAGCTGCGGGTGCTGCTCGCCCCCATGGCCAAGGCCGGCGCCGAGCCGATCGGCTCGATGGGCACCGACTCGCCGATCGCCGCGCTCTCCGAGCGCCCCCGGCTGCTCTTCGACTACTTCACCCAGCTCTTCGCGCAGGTCACCAACCCGCCGCTGGACGCCATCCGCGAGGAACTGGTCACCTCGCTGATCTCCTCCCTCGGCCCCCAGGGCAACCTCCTGGAGCCCACCGCGGCCTCCTGCCGCAGCGTGACCCTGCCCTTCCCGGTCATCGACAACGACGAGCTGGCCAGGCTCATCCACATCAACGCCGACGGCGACATGCCCGGCATGAAGGCCGTGACCCTCTCCGGCCTCTACCGGGTCTCCGGCGGCGGCGAGACGCTGGCCGCCCGCATCGAGGAGATCTGTGCCGAGGCCGACGCCGCCATCGCCGACGGCGCCCGCCTCATCGTGCTCTCCGACCGGCACTCCGACGCCGAGCACGCGCCGATCCCGTCGCTGCTGCTGACCGCCGCGGTCCACCACCACCTCATCGCCACCAAGACCCGCACCCAGGTCGGGCTGCTCGTCGAGGCCGGTGACGTCCGCGAGGTGCACCACGTCGCCCTGCTCATCGGCTACGGCGCCGCCGCGGTCAACCCCTACCTGGCCATGGAGTCCGTCGAGGACCTGGTCCGCGCCGGCACCTTCCTGCCCGGCATCGAGCCCGAGGCGGCCATCAAGAACCTCATCAAGGCGCTCGGCAAGGGCGTGTTGAAGGTCATGTCCAAGATGGGCATCTCCACCGTCGCCTCCTACCGCGGCGCGCAGGTCTTCGAGGCCGTCGGCCTGGACGAGGAGTTCGTCGCCCAGTACTTCCACGGCACCGCCACCAAGATCGGCGGCGCCGGCCTGGACGTCATCGCCAAGGAGGTCGCGGCACGGCACGCCAAGGCCTACCCGGCCTCCGGCATCGCCGCCACGCACCGCGCGCTGGAGATCGGCGGCGAGTACCAGTGGCGCCGCGAGGGCGAACCGCACCTCTTCGACCCGGACACCGTCTTCCGGCTGCAGCACGCCACCCGCAGCCGCCGCTACGACATCTTCAAGAAGTACACCGAGCGGGTCAACGAGCAGTCCGAGCGCCTGATGACGCTCCGCGGCCTGTTCGGCTTCAAGTCCGACCGCCCGTCCATCCCCCTGGACGAGGTCGAGTCGGCCGCCGACATCGTCAAGCGCTTCTCCACCGGCGCCATGTCGTACGGCTCCATCTCCCAGGAGGCGCACGAGACCCTCGCCATCGCCATGAACCAGCTGGGCGGCAAGTCCAACACCGGTGAGGGCGGCGAGGACCCCGAGCGCCTCTACGACCCGGCGCGCCGCTCGGCCATCAAGCAGGTCGCCTCCGGCCGCTTCGGCGTCACCAGCGAGTACCTCGTCAACTCCGACGACATCCAGATCAAGATGGCGCAGGGCGCCAAGCCCGGCGAGGGCGGCCAGCTGCCCGGCCACAAGGTCTACCCCTGGGTCGCCAAGACCCGGCACTCCACCCCCGGCGTCGGCCTGATCTCCCCGCCGCCGCACCACGACATCTACTCCATCGAGGACCTCGCCCAGCTGATCCACGACCTCAAGAACGCGAACCCGCAGGCGCGGATTCACGTCAAGCTGGTCTCCGAGGTCGGCGTCGGCACGGTCGCCGCGGGCGTCTCCAAGGCCCACGCGGACGTCGTGCTCATCTCCGGCCACGACGGCGGTACCGGTGCCTCCCCGCTGACCTCGCTGAAGCACGCGGGCGGCCCCTGGGAGCTCGGCCTCGCCGAGACCCAGCAGACCCTGCTGCTCAACGGCCTGCGCGACCGCATCGTCGTGCAGACCGACGGCCAGCTCAAGACCGGCCGCGACGTCGTCATCGCCGCCCTGCTGGGCGCCGAGGAGTACGGCTTCGCGACCGCACCGCTGGTCGTCTCCGGCTGCGTCATGATGCGCGTCTGCCACCTGGACACCTGCCCGGTCGGCATCGCCACCCAGAACCCGACGCTGCGCGAGCGGTTCAACGGCAAGGCCGAATACGTCGTCAACTTCTTCCAGTTCATCGCCGAAGAGGTCCGCGAGCTCCTGGCCGAGCTGGGCTTCCGCAGCCTCGACGAGGCCATCGGCCACGCCGAACTCCTCGACACCACCCGGGCCGTCAGCCACTGGAAGGCGCAGGGCCTCGACCTCGCCCCGCTGCTGCACGTCCCCGAGCTGTCCGACGGCGCGGTCCGCCACCAGGTCGTCGAGCAGGACCACGGCCTGGAGAAGGCGCTCGACAACGAGCTGATCAAGCTCGCCGCCGACGCGCTGGCCGCGGACACCGCCGAGGCCGCCCAGCCGGTCCGGGCCCAGGTCGCGATCCGCAACATCAACCGGACCGTCGGCACCATGCTCGGCCACGAGGTGACGAAGAAGTTCGGTGGCGCCGGCCTGCCCGACGACACCATCGACATCACCTTCACCGGCTCGGCCGGCCAGTCCTTCGGCGCGTTCCTGCCGCGCGGCATCACGCTGCGCCTGGAGGGCGACGCCAACGACTACGTCGGCAAGGGCCTGTCCGGCGGCCGGATCGTGGTCCGCCCGGACCGCGGCGCGGACCACCTCGCCGAGTACTCCACCATCGCCGGCAACACCCTCGCCTACGGCGCCACCGGCGGCGAGCTGTTCCTGCGCGGCCGGGTCGGCGAGCGGTTCTGCGTCCGCAACTCCGGTGCCACGGTGGTCTCCGAGGGCGTCGGCGACCACGGCTGCGAGTACATGACCGGCGGCAACGCGGTCGTCCTGGGCGAGACCGGCCGCAACTTCGCGGCGGGCATGTCCGGCGGCTTCGCCTACGTCATCGACCTGGACAGGAACAACGTCAACAAGGAACTCGCCGGCGCGGTGCACCCGCTGGACGAGAACGACAAGCAGTGGCTGCACGACGTGGTGCGCCGCCACCAGGAGGAGACCGGCTCCACCGTCGCCGAGAAGCTCCTCGCCGACTGGGATGCCGCGGCCCCGCGGTTCAGCAAGGTCATCCCGCCCACGTACCAGGCAGTGCTCGCCGCCAAGGAAGCCGCCGAGCAGGCCGGGCTCTCCGAGTCCGAGACCCACGAGAAGATGATGGAGGCGGCGACCAATGGCTGACCCCAAGGGCTTCCTGACCCACGAGCGCGAGACTGCCAAGACCCGCCCCGTCGAGGAGCGCGTCCAGGACTGGAACGAGGTCTACCAGCCCGGCTCCCTGCTGCCGATCATCAGCAAGCAGGCGTCGCGCTGCATGGACTGCGGCATCCCCTTCTGCCACAACGGCTGCCCGCTCGGCAACCTCATCCCCGAGTGGAACGACTACGCCTACCGCGGGGACTGGACCGAGGCCAGCGAGCGGCTGCACGCGACCAACAACTTCCCGGAGTTCACCGGTCGCCTCTGCCCCGCGCCCTGTGAGGCCGCCTGTGTGCTGGGCATCAACCAGCAGCCGGTGACCATCAAGAACGTCGAGGTCTCCATCATCGACAAGGCGTGGGACAACGGCGACGTCACCCCGCAGCCGCCCGAGCGCCTCTCCGGCAAGACCGTCGCCGTCATCGGCTCCGGACCGGCCGGTCTCGCCGCCGCCCAGCAGCTGACCCGGGCCGGCCACACGGTCGCGGTGTACGAGCGCGCGGACCGCATCGGCGGCCTGCTCCGCTACGGCATCCCCGAGTTCAAGATGGAGAAGCGCCACATCAACCGCCGCATCGAGCAGATGCGCGCGGAGGGCACCAAGTTCCGCACGGAGGTGGAGATCGGCCGCGACATCGACGCGGCGAAGCTCCGCAAGCGCTACGACGCGGTCGTCATCGCCGCCGGCGCCACCACCTCCCGCGACCTCCCGGTGCCCGGCCGGGAGCTCAAGGGCATCCACTTCGCGATGGAGTACCTGCCGCTCGCCAACAAGGTGCAGGAGGGTGACCTGACGGTCGCCCCGATCACCGCCGAGGGCAAGCACGTGGTCGTCATCGGCGGCGGCGACACCGGCGCGGACTGCGTCGGCACCGCCCACCGCCAGGGCGCGGCCTCCGTCACCCAGCTGGAGATCATGCCCCGCCCGGGCGAGGAGCGGAACGCGGTGACGCAGCCGTGGCCGACCTTCCCGATGCTCTACAAGGTCACCTCCGCGCACGAGGAGGGCGGCGAGCGGGTCTACTCCGTCTCCACCACCCACTTCGAGGGCGACGAGGACGGCAACGTCAAGGCGCTGCACCTGATCGAGGTGGAGTTCAAGGACGGCAAGCTGGAGCAGAAGCCCGGCACGGAGCGGGTCATCCCCGCCGACCTGGTCACCCTCGCCATGGGCTTCACCGGCACCGACCAGCAGAACGGCCTGGTCGAGCAGTTCGGCCTGGAGCTCGACGCCCGCGGCAACGTCGGCCGCGACGCCGACTTCGCCACCAACGTCCCCGGCGTGTTCGTCGCCGGTGACGCCGGCCGCGGCCAGTCGTTGATCGTGTGGGCCATCGCCGAGGGCCGTTCCGCCGCCCGCGGTGTGGACCGCTTCCTGACGGGAGCCAGCGCCCTGCCGGCCCCCATCAAGCCGACGGACCGCGCACTGGCCGTCTGACCCGGCGCGCACCTCGCGCGACCGGCCCTGAATGTCCCGTACAACGTCGTACGGAGGCACGGGAACCGGGCCCGCCCCGGATCCCGTCCGCGGCGCCTGTCTTTTCTCCCCGACCGGAGGGCAGGCGCCGCGGGTCTTTCCGGAAACGCCGCACCTGCCGGAATGCCCACGCCCCCGGCGCCCCCTCAACGCCCCCGCGCCCCCTCAACTCCCCCTACGAACCGCTGCGTTCGGAAGTCGGGTAGCGGCGGCCCAGCTGGCGGGCCATCTCCCGGGCGGGGGCCGGCGCGGTCTGGGCCGGGGGAGCGGCCGACGGCCGGAAGTCGTGCACCGGTGGATGCCACGCCCCCAGGTCGATCCGCCGGTCGCTCAGCGGCAGCACCCACCGCGGGTCCGCGTGCACCCGCAGCACCTGTGCCTCGATCTGCGTCCACGCCCCGTCGGTCACCGTACGCTCGCCGACCCGGCGGGCCTCCAACTGCACCGGGCAGTGCGCCAGCCGGGGCGGCCGCACCAGCTCCGACGGCTCCGTCCACGGTGCGTCCGCCGAGGACGGCAGCGCCCCCGGTCCCTCTTCGGTCCCCGTTGCGTCCGGCGGCAGATTGAACACGACGTCCGGGCGCACCGCGAGGTTCCTGGCGGTACGCCCCCGGGTCGGCAGCCAGAGGCTCACGACCGGGCCGAGCTCCCACCGGATCCGCAGCTCGACCAGGACGAAGGTTCCGTCGTCGTTCTCCGTGGACAGCAGCGCCGGGGTGACCGAACTGCTCTTCTCCAGCGCGCCTCTCATGCCGTTGAGGATAGAAGCCGGATGGTTCGGCGCTCACCGAAATGTTATCAGAGGTTACTCTGTGTACATGAAACGATGGGACGCCGATCAGGAAAAACTCGCGGAGACCCCCGATCTCGCCGCGCTCGCGGCGCTGCTCGCGGACCGCACCCGCGCCGCCATCTGCATGGCCCTGCTCGACGGCGGCACCTGGACCGCCGGAGAACTCGCCGAATACGCCGCGGTGGCACCCTCCACGACCACCGAGCACCTCAACCTCCTGGTCGCCGGCGGGCTGCTCGCCGAAGAACGCCAGGGGCGGCGTCGCTACGTCCGCCTGGCCGGCCCGGACACCGCGGAAACCCTGGAGAACCTCGCCGGACTCGCCCCCTACCGCCCGGTCCCGATCCGCTCACTGGCCGAGGCCAACCAGCGCCGGGCCCTGCACCACGCCCGTACCTGCTACGACCACATCGCCGGCGCCCTGGGCTGCGCCCTCGCCGAGGTGATGACCGAACGCGGCCTGCTGGCCCGGGAATACGGCCTGGTCCTCACCGCCGCCGGCGCCCACTGGCTGGCCGCCCTCGGCATCCCCGACACCGGCCCGTCCCTCGCCCACCGCGCCCACGTCCGTACGTGCCTCGACTGGACGGTGCGGCGCCCGCACCTCTCCGGTGCGCTCGGCGCCGCCCTCTACCGCCACACCCTGGAGCGCCGATGGATCGTCAAGTCCCCGACCACCCGCATCCTCAGCGTCACCGAAGCCGGCCGCACGGCCTTCCGCGACCGCCTCGGCCTCCCCGACGAGGCCCTCTCACCGTCCCTGACCTTCCCCGCACCGCGCGGCTGACGGCCGCGGTCAGGCCCGGTCGTCGGATGCCCGGTCCCCGGAAGTCCGCTCGTCGGACGCCTGGTTGCCGGCTTCCCGGCTGTCCGACGACCCGTCGTCGCCGGTCATGAGACGGGCCGGGAAACCGCCGGTGGCGATCGGGCCCCAGCGCAGCGGGGTCACCCGGATCAGTGACTTGCCCTGCTTGCGCATCGCCTCGCGGTACTCGTCCCAGTCCGGGTGCTCACCGGCGATGTTGCGGTAGTACTCGACCAGCGGCTCGACCGACTCCGGCGCGTCGATGACCTCCGCCTCCCCGTCGACCTGCACCCACGGGCCGTTCCACTCGTCGGACAGCACCAGCACGCTGGCCGACGCCACCCGCCGCAGGTTGCGGACCTTGGCCCGCTCCGGATACGTCGACATCACCAGCCGGCCGGAGTCGTCCACCCCGCAGGTCAGCGGCGACGCCTGCGGGGTGCCGTCGGAGCGGCGGGTGAGCAGGATCGCGCGGTGCCGGGGGCGGACGAACTCCAGCAGCTCGGGCAGGTCGACACGGGTGGTGGTGGCGAGGGAAGGGCTCATACGGGGAGGGTAGGCGCTGGAGCGCGCTCCAAGGCGCATGCCGCAGCGCCGTGCCTGTCGGCCCGTCGGCCCCGCCGGCCGGCCAGCCCTCGGACCCTTCTCCGGTCAGCCCTTCAGCAGTTGCTTGCCGGTGGCCGCGTCGACGACCTTGCGGTCACCGAGGGCGTCCTTCAGCCGTATCGTCACCTTGTCGGTGGCCAGCATCTCGGTGCACATTCCCTTGGAGCTCTTGCGCTTGCCCCAGCCGGTGACGACCACGAGCCCCTTCGACTCGTGGCTGCGCGCGCCGAAGTGGGCGTCGCAGGGGCTGTGCCCGACGGTCACGGTGATCTCCCGGGCCTTGCCGGCGTCCTTGGGCGGCTGGGCCTTCACCAGCGGCAGCAGCGCCTGCTGCCGGCCGTGCACCGGCGAGACCTTCGGCCAGTCCCGCACGATCTGGTCCGCCCGCTGCTCGAACGCGTCCGGCTTCTTCGGCGGCGGGGCGCTGCCGACCTTCTGCGGTTCCTTGCCGCAGCCGGACAGGGCCACGGCGCCGGACACCGCCAGCGCCAGCGCGGCGGTGAGCGTACGGGTGCGGGAGTGGGGGATTCCTCGCATGACATGCCTCCTCGGTTCACGGATGGGACGTAGCGCACGCAAGACCGGTTCCGGCCGGATTTCGCCGGCCCTGGTCACGCGCGCGCCCCGCCCCGATCCGCGGTGCCACGCCCGTGCCCGTCCGTTCGCCGTTCGCTCAATCCGCCCACGGCGCAATCCGGCGACCGGTGCCGCGCCCCGCGGTTAGCGTCCGGCCATGGACCCTCTCACCCGTATCAGCCGTGCCGTCTGGCAACTCCCCTTCCCCACCGGGCACGTTTACCTCGTCGCGCTGCCCGACGACGGGTTCGCCCTGGTCGACACCGGCGTCCCCGGTTCCGCGCCGGCCGTTCTCGACGCGCTCGCCCGGCTCGGCGGCCGCCCGGACCGGCTGCGGCAGATCGTGCTCACCCACCACCACGTGGACCACATGGGTTCCGCCGCCGACCTCGTCGAGGCCACCGGGGCCGAGGTGCTGGCCGGCGCGCCGGACGCCCCCTACGTCCGCGGCACCGCCGCCGAGCCCGCGCCCGTCCTCACCGAGGCCGAACGCCGGCTGCACGAAGGAGTGATGGCCGGCTTCGCGGCCGCCGGCGTCCCGCCGCTGCGGCACCTCGCCGTCGACCGGGAACTCCACGACGGCGACACCCTCGACGGCTGGCCGGAGCCGGTCCGGGTGCTCGCGGTCCCCGGTCACACGCCCGGCGGGATCGCCCTGCATCTGCCCGCGAGCGGGCTGCTGTTCCCCGGGGACGTCATCGGCGCCTCCCCGGACGGCGACCGTGCCGTGCTCGGGCCGTTCAACGTCTCGCGGGAGCAGGCCGAGGCCTCCTTCCGGCGGCTGGCCGCGCTCGACGACGTCGGGACGGTGTGTGTGGCGCACGGCGGGCCGATCCGGGAGAACGCCCGGGCGGTGCTGGCCGCGGCCACCCCGGAGGCGGACTGGCGGTAGCCGCACCACCGGCCCGTGCCGCACCCGGCGCCGCCCCTCACCCCGACTCCCGCGCCTCGACCCGGAACGTGCCCAGCCGATGGACCGCGGAGGCCCGGTCCGGGTCGCGGATCAGCGCCGCGACCAGGGCGGCGATCCGGTCCGGCGGGGTGATCTCGGCGCGGACGCTGGTCAGCCGGGGACGCAGCAGCCGGGCCAGCAGCAGATCGTCCGCGCCGACCACGCCGATCTCGTCCGGCCCGGTGCCGACGGTGTGCCCGGCGTCCTGCAGGGCCCGCATCAGCAGCATCGCGTACTCGTCGTTGTAGGCGAACACCCCGTCCAATCCCAGCCCGGGCCAGCGGGCCGCCAGCCGGGCCGCGGACTCCTCGGTCGGTTCCAGGTCGAGCGGACGCACCTCGGTGCCGGGCCGGCCGGCCGCCGCCTCCCGCACGCCCGCCAGGCGCGGCCCGGCGAAGTCCGCCAGGCCCGGATCGGCGGGCCGGACCACCCCGATCCGGCGCCGGCCGCCGGCCAGCAGGTGCCCGCCCGCCCGCAGCCCGGCCTCCCGCTGGTCGAGCAGCAGGGCATGGGCGCCGGGCGGCGCGGACGGCCCGTGGGTGAGGACCGCGGCGGTGCCCGCGCGGTGCAGCAGGTCGACCGCGGCGGCGTCCAACGGCGGGCCGTGCAGCGCCAGTACGGCGGCCGGCCGCAGTTCGGCCCAGGCGCGGGCGGCCGCCATCGGCGGGGCGGCGGGCGCGCCGTGCAGCACGCCGGTGTAGCCGAGGCCGTGCAGCGCGGTCTGGAAACCGGCCAGGAAGCGGGTGAAGAGCGGACCGAAGGCCGGGACGGTGTCGGCGGGGGCGGCCAGCAGCACGATGCTGCCCCGCCCGGCCCGCAGGGTCCGTGCCGCGGCGTGCGGCACGTACCCCAGCTCCTCGGCGGCGGCCCGGACCCTGGCCTGGGTGCGGGCCCCGACCCGGCCTTCGGCCTGGCCGTTCAGGACGTACGAGACCGTCGCGCGCGAGACCCCGGCGAGCCGGGCAACGGCCGCGCTGGTCGGGGAGTCGGGGTGGCCCGGGGGCCGGCTGGGTCAGTCATCCTGCGGGGCATCCTCGCACAGGGGTTTTGCCCGGCGGGCCCGGGCGCGGCTGGTTCCCCGCCCCTCCTTACACGTGTAACGTCGGCCGGGTGCGCCCCGGCCGGGGAGAGCCGGCCCGGGGCGCCGCCCACCGGAGCGCGGACGTACGGGAGAGAGGTACGGGTATGCAGCTGCACACCCACGAATGGGGCGCCGGCGGCCGGACCGCGGTGCTGGTCCACGGAATGATGTCCGACCACCGCACCTGGCACCGGGTCGGCCCGGCGCTCGCCGACCGGGGCTACCGGGTGCTCGCCGTCGACCTCCGCGGCCACGGCCGCAGTCCGCGCGGGGAGTACGGCGCCGAACTCTTCGCCGAGGACCTCGTGGAGACCCTGCCCGCCGCGCCCGAGGTCGTCATCGGGCACTCCCTGGGCGGCCTCGCGCTCTCGCTGGCCGTGGAGCGGCTGCAGCCGCGGCGCGCGGTCTACTGCGATCCGGCCTGGTCACTGGGCCGCACCGGGCAGCCCGTCGACCCGGCCGTGTTCCTGCCGTTCAAGAACGCCGACCGGGCGATGGTGCGCGGCTTCAACCCGCGCTGGTCCGACGCCGACGTCGACATCGAACTGGCCACGCTCGCCGACTGGGACACCGCGACCGCGCTCGCGCTGTCCGGCGAACACCGCACGGACCGCACGCCGGAGAAGCCGGTCGTCCCCTCGCTGGTGCAGATCGCGGGGGAGGGGTTCCTCTTCACCGACGAGGCGGCCGCCGAACTCACCCGGCGCGGCTTCGAGGTCCGTACCGTGCCCGGCGCCGGCCACACCATCCACCGCGACGACTTCGAGGGCTTCCTGACGGGGCTGGAGGGCTGGGTCTAGCCCGCCCGGGCCACCAGGCCGCCTGGTCAGGCGTCAGGTGTCGCAGTCCAGCAGCGTCTTGCACAGCCCGCACCGCGCCTGCAGCCGCCCCCGTACCGGCAGGCGCAGACGCTGGTGGCAGGCGGGGCAGGGGAACGACACCCGCAGCGGGGCCGGGCCCTCGACGGTGTAGTCGTCCCCGCCCGGCCCGGACGGCCGGCCGGAGTGCCCGGGATCCCGGGCCGCCCGCCGGTCCTTGGCGTAGCGGAGCCGGGCGGCCCACCCGGCGGCGGCCAGCGGCGGCCGCCGCAGGTCCTGCCGGGCCCGCGCCGCGCCCGCGGTGTACGCGTCGTACGCCTGCGGGCTGGTGAACCACGGCGCCGGGTCCTCCCCGAAGAACGCGGCCCGTTTGGCGAGCACATAGCCGAACTCCTCCGGCGTCAGATAGCCGAGCTTCTGCGAGGACGGGCCGTGCTCGCGGTAGGCGTCCAGCAGCAGCCAGCCCGCGCCGAGGTAGGTGGTGGCGGTGTCGGTGAGGATCTCGTTGTCGCGGGTGCCGGGGAACGACAGGTCCAGGCGGTGCAGGTAGACGTGCATCACCTCGTGGGCCAGCGCGGCGCCGATGTCCTTGCGGTGGCCGCGGAAGCGGTCGTTGAGCTCGATGAAGTACTCGGGCCCCGCGGTCAGTTCGACGTTCGCGGCGTGCTCCATCTCCCGGAAGCTCACCACGATCCGCGCGTCGGGCAGATGCAGCTGCCGCACCAGTGCGCGGGCGATCCGCTGGGCGCCGAGATGCAGGTCCTCGGTGTCGTCGAAGGCCACGTCGACCGGCAGCACGCTGGTGCCGAAGGTGCTCACCGTGTCGTACGACAGCCGGGTGAACAGCGCGTGCACGGCCGAACGGACCGTGTCGAGGTGGGATAGCCGTGCTCGATGCCGCGGTCACCGGTCGTCATCCGGCCACTGTACGGCGCCGCCGGGAATGTCCGGTACGGCCCTCGGGGCGTGGCTGCCGCGGGAGTTGGCCGGATGCGCACCCTTGTCACCCCGATCTGACACTCCGGATAATCACAGGGCGCTCCACGGACTCATCCCCCACTGGGTCCGGACGCCAAGCGGCGGGCCGTCGTCCTCCACATTGATCCTTCGACGGCCACCTGGGCTCCGGTGTTGGCATGGGCTCGTCAGCGACGTGCAACCCCCCACGAAAGGAAGCCCGTTGCGCAGCTACCGGAAGCTCCTCACGAGAACCACCGCCCTCGGCGCGGTCGCCCTGGCGGCCTTCAGCCTCCAGCCCGGCACCGCCTCCGCCGCCCCCGCACCCGACCCGTCCGGCTCCGTGCACACCAAGGTCGTCGGCGGCACCAAGGCCGACCAGGGTGAATTCCCCTTCATGGTCCGGCTGTCGATGGGCTGCGGCGGCGCCCTCTACGCCAAGGACATCGTGCTGACCGCGGCGCACTGCGTCGACAAAAGCGGTGACAACACCTCCATCACCGCCACCGCCGGCGTGGTGGACCTCCAGGACTCCGCCGCCGTCAAGGTCAACTCCACCAAGGTGCTGCAGGCCCCCGGCTACAACGGCAAGGGCAAGGACTGGGCGCTGATCAAGCTCGCCAAGCCGATAGACCAGCCCACCCTGAAGATCGCCGAGGACACCAAGCTCAACAACGGCGACTTCACCATCGCCGGCTGGGGCGCCGACAAGGAGGGCGGCGACCAGCAGCGCTACCTGCTCAAGGCGACCGTCCCGTTCGTCGACGACGCCACCTGCCAGAAGGCGTACGGCGACCAGCTCACGCCCGGCGACGAGATCTGCGCCGGCAAGCTGGACACCGGCGGCATCGACACCTGCCAGGGCGACTCCGGCGGCCCGATGTTCCGCAAGGACGACGCCGGCCAGTGGCTCCAGGTCGGCATCGTCTCCTGGGGCGAGGGCTGCGCACGGCCCGGCAAGCCCGGCGTCTACTCCGAGGTGAGCACCTTCGCCGCGGACATCAAGAAGGCCGCGGGCCAGCTCGGCGGCTGACCCCGCCCCTGCACCACCCACGCACCGAAGGGCCCGGGAGCCGCTCCCGGGCCCTTCGCCGCGCCCGGACGCCCGGGACCTCGGTCCCCGCCCGCCGGGACCTTCGTCCCGCCCCGCCCGGGACCGAGCGCACCCCTCCGGCCGGGCCTTGTGCCGCCGCCGATGACCGTAGGACCCATGGGCGGGCGGCGCCCGGCTGCCTAGCGTGAACGGCATGCCCACCGACCCCCGCACCCGGCCCCCGGGCCCCGACCGCGACCCCGACCGCGACCGCGACCGCGACCGCGACCGCGACCGCCGCGCCACCGTCCTCGCCGCCGTCCTCCTCGCCGCGTCCGCCGCCGCCCTGGCCTACGTCCTGCTCGGCGGCCACCACGGCCCCGTCGAATGCCCCGCCGGCACCGCCCACCCCGCCCGGCCGCCCGCCGCCCCGCGCTGAGCCGCCACCCCGGACCGCCCGCCGGCCCCGACCACCCCGGTCCGCAACCCGCCCCTCCGCCACATCTGTCCAACACCTCCCCCTCCTTTGTCCATAGGCGCACCCCCCGCGCCCGCAGCACGCTGTCCGCCGACAGGAAGTGCCGCCCGAAGGAGGACAGCGCGCGTGAACGAACAGACCGGTGCCCCGCGCGGGCCCAGCCGCAGAAAGGTCGTCGCCGCCACCGCGCTCGCCCCGGTCGCCGGGGCCCTCCCGCTCGGCGCCCGCACCGCCTCGGCCGCGCCCCGCGCCGCCGAGGCCGTGCTGCGGTCCGACGCACTGGAGGTCCGCGTCGACACCGCCTTCCCGCGCATCGTCTCCTACACCGACCGCGCCACCGGAGCCGTCCTGCACGGCCAGCACACCCCGGTCACCCAGGTCCTCGTCGACGGCACCGCCCGCACTCCGCAGGTCACCCACCGGGCCCGCGCCGACCGCGCCACCTACACCCTCACCTTCGACGGCGGCACCACCGTCACCGTCGAGATCACCGTCCAGGACCGGCGGACCACCTGGCGGGTCACCCGCATCGCCGACACCCCCGCCCTGCGCGTCGGCACGCTCCAGATCCCCGGCCTCGCCCTGCTCTCCGTACGCAGCGACCAGCCCGGCGCGACCCTGCTCGCGGCCCGCATCGAACTCGACAAGGCCAAGAGCGGCGACACCCTCGTCGAGGTCACCGACCACACCCCCGCCGAGGCCGCCCCCACCGGCTGCGCCTACGCCGTCGTCGCCACCGACCAGCTGGCCGCCGGCATCGAGACCAACACCGTCTACGACAAGCCCACCGGCGCCACCACCTGGGAGAACGGCCGGCTGTGGCGGCAGACCGTGCAGGGCGACGGCTTCGTGGCGGCCACCCTCACCCCCGGGCAGTGGACCCACCGCGCGGCCGGCCAGCCGACGGGCGCCACCGACCCGCTGCCGTACGCGACCGTCATCGTCACCGGCGACCGCAACGGCGACGGCCGCACCGACTGGCAGGACGCCGCGATCGCCCTGCGCGACATCATGGTCATGCCGCTCGGCGCCGACGAACAGCACCTCCGGGTCGTCCCGCACATCCCGTTCAACTTCGCCAGCCAGGCCACCAACCCGTTCCTCGCCACCCTCGACCACGTCAAACGGATCGCCCTGGCCACCGACGGACTACGGCAGTTCACCCTCCTCAAGGGCTACCAGTCCGAAGGCCACGACTCCGCCCACCCCGACTACGGCGGCAACTACAACGAACGGGCCGGCGGCCTCGCCGACCTCAACACCCTGCTGCGCGCCGGAAAGAAGTGGAACAGCGACTTCGCGGTGCACGTCAACGCCACCGAGTCCTACCCCGTCGCGCACGCCTTCTCCGAGCAGCTCGTCAACAAGGACGACAAGCAGTGGGACTGGCTCGACCAGTCCTACCGCATCGACGCCCGCCGCGACCTCGTCGCCGGCACCATCGCCGCCCGCTTCGCCCGGCTCCGCAAGGAGACCGACCCCGCCCTGACCACCCTCTACCTCGACGTCTTCCGGGAATCCGGCTGGAACTCCGACCGCCTCCAGCGCCATCTGCGCGACCAGGGCTGGCAGATCGCCACCGAATGGGGCCACGGCCTGGAACGGTCCTCCCTCTGGTCGCACTGGGCCAACGAGACCGACTACGGCCCCGACACCTCCCGCGGCATCAACTCCCGGCTGATCCGCTTCCTGCGCAACCACCACAAGGACGTCTTCGCCAACAAGTGGCCCACCCTCCTCGGCAGCGGCCGCATGGGCAACTTCGAGGGCTGGGTCGGCAAGACCGACTGGCACGCCTTCTACGCCATCATCTGGACCGACGCCCTCCCCGCCAAATACCTCCAGGCCTACCCGATCAAGACCTGGACCGACCACGAGATCACCTTCGAGGGCCCCACCCACACCGCCGTCAGCGACACCGGCGGCACCCGCCGGATCACCACCGACGGCCGGCTGGTCTACGACGGCGGCAGCTACCTGCTCCCCTGGGAACCCCGCCGCGCCACCGACCCCGGCAAGCTCTACCACTACAACCCCCGCGGCGGCACCACGAGTTGGGACCTGCCCCGCGGCTGGTCCACCGCCACCACCGTGCACGCCTACCGGCTCACCGACCAGGGCCGCACCCGGCACACCCGGCTGCCGGTCCGCGCCGGCCGGATCACCCTCACCGCCGAGGCCGGCGTGCCGTACGTCGTCCACCGCGACCCGGCCCCCGCCCAGCCCGACCCCCGCTGGGGCGAAGGCACCCCGCTGACCGACCCCGGCTTCCACTCCGGCACCCTCGACGCCTGGCGGACCACCGGACCGGCCACCGTCCGGGCCAGCGACCGCGGTGACCACGAACTCGTCATCGGCGCCGGCCCGGCCGCCCGCGTCGCCCAGAACCTCACCCGCCTCGCCCCCGGCAGCTACGCCGCCTCCGTCCAGGTCGAGGTCGGCGCCACCCCCGGCGAACGCCGCCGCGCCGCCCTGGAGATCCGCACCGCCGACGGCCTCACCACCGCCAACTGGACCGACACCTCCACCGCCGGCAACTACGTCGCCGCCGACCGCAAGTCCGGCACCCGCTTCCAGCGCCTCTTCACCCACTTCACCGTCCCCGAAGGCGGCGGCCCCACCACCCTCGCCCTCACCGCCGCCGCCGGAGCGGCCCGGATCCGCTTCGACAACGTCCGCGTCGTCCCCGCCACCCCCACCACCAAGAAGGGCACCCTCGTATACGAGGACTTCGAGCACGTCCCCCAGGGCTGGGGCGTCTTCGTCAAGGGCGACGCCGGCGGCAGCACCGACCCCCGCACCCACATCGCCCAGCGGCACGCCCCCTACACCCAGGCCGGCTGGAACGGCAAGGCCATCGACGACGTCATCGACGGCGGCCAGTCCCTCAAGTCCCGCGGCGAGAACACCGGCCTGGTCTACCGCACCGTCCCGCACACCGTCCGCTGCACCCCCGGCCACCGCTACCGCGTGACCTTCCGCTACGAGAACGAACGCGCCGGC
The DNA here is from genome assembly GCF_026153355.1 of Streptomyces endophytica. Classification (GTDB taxonomy): domain Bacteria; phylum Actinomycetota; class Actinomycetes; order Streptomycetales; family Streptomycetaceae; genus Streptomyces; species Streptomyces endophytica. The sequence continues at coordinate 4,052,243 of NZ_CP110636.1, forward strand.
CAGTACGCCTGGATCACCGCCGTCGACGACCCCGCACCCCGCGAACTGACCCGCACCCCGCTCCCCGTCGCCACCCGGCCCACCACCCACACCTACGAGTTCACCGCGCCCGCCACCGGCGAAGCATGGATCGGGCTGCACAAAACCGGCGACGACGGAACCGCGGAGTTCGTCCTGGACTCTTTCGAGGTGCGCGAGGTGTAGTCGGAGCCGTGGGAGCGGGTCGGTGCGCCCCCACGGCTCCCCACCCGCGGCGGTCAACCCGCCGCGGGCACCAGACCGGGCGCCCCGGCCCCTTCCCCCACAGCGGCCGGGGCGCCCTCCCACTCCCACACCAGCACCTCGTTGCGGCCCGCCCGCAGCACCGGCCCCGGCACATACAGCGCACGCTGCGGCCCCACCGCCCGATAGCGGCCCAGACAGAACCCGTTGACCCACACGAACCCGTGCACCCAGCCCGGCAGCGTCACCTCCGCGTCCCCCGGCCGCCCCGCCACCGTCACCACCCCCCGGTACAGCCCCGCCCCGCCCGCCGCCCGCGCCACCGGCCCGAACGGCACCTTCTCCAACGCCCCCGGCTGCTCCAGCGCGTCCAGCCGCAGCCCCCGCGACCGCACCCCGTGCAGGAACTGCCGCTCGTGCAGCAACCCGCCCGTGATCCCCTTCGGCTCACCCAGCCGCGGACCGTAGTTGACCCGCCCCAGCGACTGCACCCACACCTCCACCGACGCCGGTCCCGCCACGTCCCCCACCACCGCGTCCTCGCCGTCCACCACCGCCCGCCGCACCCCGTCGACGCACACCACCGCCCGGTCCCGCACCCCCCGCAGCCGCAGCGGATATCCCTCCCGCGGCCCCGGCACCGCCACCCGGTAACGGACCAGCCCCCGGTCCACACCCAGCTCCTCGAACGTCGCCGGACCGCCGCCCACCACCTCGGCCCCGCCCAGCGCGTCCATCACCGCCCCGGCCGGCGCCCACGCCACCAGCTCCACCACCGCCGCGGACGACAGCACCGGCAGCGGCTCCGGCACCGCCGGCAGCGGCCCTTCGGCCCACTCCGCCAGCACCTCCCGGAACCGCCGGAACTTCTCCGTCGGCCGCCCCCGCTCGTCCACCGGCGCCCCGTAGTCGTACGACGTCACCGTCGGCAGCAACGCCCCGTCGTGCAGCTCACCCGCCCGGTTCGCCCCCGCCCACCCGCCGAAACTCGTCCCGCCGTGCGCCATGTAGACGTTCACCGAGGCACCGCACTGAAGGATCTCCCGCAACGCCCCGGCCGCGTCCGCCGCCTCCCGCGGCTCCGCCACCCGGCCCCAGTGCGCGAACCACCCGCACCAGAACTCCATGCACATCAACGGCCCCGCCGGCCGGTGCCGCCGCAGCGCCGCGAACGCCTCCCGCGCCCCGCTGCCGAAATTCGCGGTGGCCAGCACCCCCGGCACCGCACCACCCGTCAGCATGTGGTCCTCCGGCCCGTCCGACGTGAACAGCGGCACCTCCACCCCGAGCTCCCGCAGCCGCCCCACGATCCACTCCAGATACCGCACATCACTGCCGTACGAGCCGTACTCGTTCTCCGCCTGCACCATGACCACCGGACCACCCCGCCCGTCCGGCCCCGCCACGGTGCACTGCCGCGCCACGACCTGCGGCAGCAACCGCCCGAACCACCCCTCCACCGCCCGCAGATACGCCGCGTCCCGCGTCCGCACCCGCGACCCCAGCGGCCCCGTCAGCCACTCCGGCAGCCCGCCGTTCTCCCACTCCGCGCAGATGTACGGCCCCGGACGGACGATCGCCCACAGTCCCGCCGCCCGCACCGCGTCCAGGAACCGGCCCGGCGCCTCCGCGTCCCGGAACTCCCCGGGCCGCGGCTCGTGCAGATTCCACGGCACATAGGTCTCCACACAGTTCAGACCCATCGCCTTCAGCATCGCCAGCCGGTGCCCCCACTGCGCCTCGTGCACCCGGAAATAGTGCAGCGCCCCCGACAGCAACCGCACCGGCCGCCCGTCCAGCTCGAAATCCCGCTCGCCCACCACGAACCGTGCCACCACGCCCCCTCCCAGGCCGCCCGCGCCCGCCCGGCCGGGCCGACCGGGCACACGCGGGCGCGCTCACCTCACCGATCACCCTCGCCCTCTGGCGGCCCGCCGGTCCATGGACAAAGATCGGCGTTGTTTGGACGGAAGCGGTCAGGGCGGGCCCCGGATCAACCAGACCCGAACGACCCGGAAGACACCGCCCGGTACGGAGCGACGGGAGCCCCGGCGTGTACCACACCTGGATGCGCTACTTCACCCCGAGCCCGGTCCACCACCGGCTCGGCCTGGTCTGCCTGGGCGTCGGCCTCCAGCACGGCACCCTCCCCCGGTCGGCCCCCGCACCCTCGACCACCACGTCGCCATCGTCATCCGCGCCGGCCGCGGCTGGTACACCACCCCCGACGGCCACCGCCACACCCTCACCGCCCCCGCACTCCTCTGGATCCTCCCCGGCGTCACCCACCACTACGGCGCCGACCCCGACACCGGCTGGGACGAAAGCTTCGTCGACTTCACCGGCCCCGCCACCGCCACCTACACCGAACTCGGCTACATCGACCCCGACCACCCCGTCGTCCCCCTCGCCGACACCGGCCCCGCCCGCACCGCCATCGGCAAGATCGCCCGCGCCGCCCGCCGCGGCAACCCCCTCCTCGACGTCGAGACCGCGGCCGCCGTCCACGAACTCCTCGTCGCCCTGCGCCGCGCCCGCGCCGACACCGACGCCGACGGCGACCCCGTCCTGGCCGCCCTCGCCCGCGACGCCTTCCTCCCCCTCTCCGTCGCCGAACACGCCGCCCGCCACGGCATGACCCCCACCGAACTCCGCACCGCCGTCCGCCGCGGCGCCGGCTGCAGCCCCAAGGACTATCTCCTCGGCATCCGCCTCGGCCGCGCCAAGGAACTCCTCGTCGGCACCGAACTCCCGGTCGCCGCCGTCGCCCGCCGCGTCGGCTACGACGACCCCGCCTACTTCAGCCGCCTCTTCACCCGCCGCGTCGGCACCGCCCCCGTCCGCTTCCGCGACCGCCAGGTCAAAAGCGTCCCCGGCGGCTGGTCCACCCAGATCCCCGACCCCGACAACCCACCCCTCGTCGGCTGACCCGCCCCGCCCACCGCCCCCCGGCGAACCCCCGTGCGCCGCCGACCGACCGTACGGCAGCATGGCCACCATGCCCCAACTGCAGCGCGACGAGGCGCAGACCCGAGCCCGCCACATCGACGTCCACCGCTACGACATCGCCCTCGACCTCACCCAGGGCGACGAGCGATTCGGTTCCCGTACGGTCATCCACTTCACCGCACGCACCGACGGTGACACCTTCGTCGAACTCCGCCCCGCCGAGCTGCACACCGCCACCCTCGACGGCCGGCCCCTCGACCCGGCCACCCTCGACGACAACCGCCTCCCCCTCACCGGCCTCACCGCCGGCCCCCACGAACTCCACGTCCACGCCACCATGCGCTACTCCCGCACCGGCGAGGGCATGCACCGCTTCACCGACCCCGCCGACGGCGAGGCCTACGTCTACACCCAGCTGTTCATGGAGGACGTCCAGCGCGTCTTCGCCGCCTTCGACCAGCCCGACCTCAAGGCCGTCTTCGCCCTCACCGTCCAGGCCCCCGAAAACTGGACCGTCCTCGCCAACGGCATCACCGAACACCTGGGGGAGGGCCACTGGAAAGCCGCCCCCACCCCCCTCATCTCCACCTACCTCGTCGCCGTCGCCGCCGGCCCCTGGCACTCCGTCCGCACCGAACACGCCGGACTGCCCTTCGGCATCCACTGCCGCCGCTCCCTCGCCCCCCACCTCGACGCCGACGCCGAGGAAATCCTCGACCTCACCCGCCGCTGCTACGACCGCTACCACCAGATCTTCGAGGAGCCCTACCCCTTCGACTCCTACGACCAGGCCTTCGTCCCCGAATTCAACGCCGGCGCCATGGAGAACCCCGGCCTGGTCACCTTCCGCGACGAATTCGTCTACCGCTCCGCCGTCACCGACACCGAACGCCAGACCCGCGGCATGGTCATCGCCCACGAAATGGCCCACATGTGGTTCGGCGACCTCGTCACCCTCCGGTGGTGGGACGACATCTGGCTCAATGAGTCCTTCGCCGAATACATGGGCTACCAGGTCCTCTCCGAAGCCACCCGCTTCACCGACACCTGGACCGACTTCGCCATCGCCCGCAAGGGCTGGGCTACGACGCCGACCAGCGCCCCTCCACCCACCCCGTCGCCCCCGCCCCCGACGACGTCCCCGACACCGCCTCCGCCCTCCTCAACTTCGACGGCATCTCCTACGCCAAGGGCGCCTCCGCCCTGCGCCAACTCGTCGCCTGGATGGGGAGAAGGACTTCCTCGCCGGCATCAACGACCACTTCGCCCGCCACCGCTTCGGCAACGCCACCCTCGCCGACTTCATCGACTCCCTCGCCCGCGCCACCCACCGCGACGTCCACAGCTGGGCCGCCCGCTGGCTGCGCACCACCGGCGTCGACACCCTCACCCCCGTCGTCGGCGACACCGACGGCCAGTGGAACCTCACCGTCGAACAGACCGGCAGCCAGGACGGCACCCGCCCGCACCGCCTCACCGTCGGCCTCTACGACCCCGACCCGCACACCCCCGGCCGCCTCATCGCCCGCACCCCGCTCACCCTCGACGTCCCCGACGACGCCACCCACACCGGCACCGGCCGCCGCCCCGCCCTGCTCCTCCTCAACGACCAGGACCTCACCTACGCCAAGGTCCGCCTCGACCCCGCCTCCTGGGACACCGCCCTCGCCGCCCTCTCCGGCCTGCCCGACCCGCTCACCCGCGCCGTCGTCTGGAACGCCGCCCGCGACATGGTCCGCGACGGCGAACTCGCCCCCACCGCCTACCTCGATGCCGCCCGCGCCCACCTCCCGCACGAAACCGACCTCGCCATCCTCCAGGGCGTCCTCACCTTCGCCCGCACCCAGATCGCCGACCGCTACCTCACCCCCACCGACCGCCACACCGCCCTGACCACCCTCACCGCCCTCAGCCGCGACATACTCCGCCGCACCGAAGGCCCCGAACACGGCACCGCCGCCGGCCTCCGGCTCACCGCCGTCCGCGCCTTCATCGACAGCGCCACCACCCCCGAAGGCATCCAGGACTGGCTCGACGACGGCAGCGTCCCCGGCGGCCCCCACCTCGACCCCGAACTGCGCTGGCGCATCCTCGGCCGGCTCGCCACCCTCGGCGCCGCACCCCCCGCCGAACTCCACGCCACCATCGACGCCGAACTCGCCCGCGACCCCAGCGCCACCGGCCGCGAAGGCGCCGCCCGCTGCCGCGCCGCCCTCCCCGACCCCGCCGCCAAACAAGCCGCCTGGGACGCCCTCTTCACCACCGACGAGGACACCGCCCTCTCCAACTACCTCTTCACCGCCACCGCCACCGGCTTCTGGGCCCCCGAACACCACGACCTGCTCCGGCCCTACGTCGCCCGCTACTTCACCGACGTCCCCGGCCTCGCCGCCGCCCGCGGCGCCGCCCTCGCCGAAGCCGCCGGCCGCTACGCCTTCCCCGCCACCTTCATCGACGAAGAAACCCTGCACCTCGGCGAAACCTGCCTCACCGACCGCGACCCCACCCCCGCCCTCCGCCGCAAACTCACCGACCAACTCGACGATTTGCGACGCGCGTTGCGGGTCCGGACCACCTTCGCGGACCTGGCCCCTGGGGCTGGTGCCTCTGGGACTGCCGCACCCGGGGCTGGTGCCCTGGGGCCGGTGCCGCTGGTGCGGGTGCCCCTGGTGCGGGTGCCGCTGGGGCCGGTGCACCCGGGAATACCGCTTCCTGACGCCACGTTGTGGCCCGTAGGGGCCTTCCCACCCCCTACGGGTGCCCCTTACGAGTTCCGTTCGCCCCCCGCCCACCCGCCCACCCGCCCGCCCGGGGGCTCCTGCCCCCCCCCGCGGCGTATCCCGGGGGCTTCCGCCTCCGCCCCCTGGGGAACCGACCCGGGAACCCCACCCGGGCCTGGGGAACCCCACCCGGGCCTGGCCCCAGCCCCCAGCCCCCCTCGGAACCACCCCCCCGACTCTTCCCCCCGCGGAATACCGCCCCCTGCCCCCACGTTGTGGCCCCGCAGGGGGCTTTCGCATCCCCTACGGGCAACCCCTACGAGATCCGTTCGCCCCACCCCGGCCCCGGCTACCCCGCCCCGGGTGCCGCCTCGACCCCGGATGCCCCGCCCCGGGTGCCGCCTCCACCCCGGATGCCCGCGCCCCGAGCACCCCCGCCCGCCCCAGACGCCCCACCCCCAGGTGCCTCCGCCCCGCCACGGCATCCGGCCGCACCCGAACACCTGCGGTACACCCGTACCACTTACGGGTGGTATGACCGCGAGCGGGATACGCGCCGTACAGGGAAAGTAACTTAGGGCCGCCTAAACAGCTCGTCCGTACCCGGACCGGCCAGGCACACCGCCCCAACTCTCCCTGACAGAAGAGCACATCCATGTCTGTGCCCCCTGCCGGCACCGCCCTCGCAGGCGGCACCCACGGCCCCCGCGCACTCCGCCCCCTCCTCGACACCGTCCTCGACGCCCTCACCACCGGCGCCGAGGACCGCGCCGGCCCCCTTCCGCCCGGCGGCCCCGACGCCGTCGCCCGCGCCGTGCACGACGCCTGCCACCCCCTCCTCCCTGACCACGGCACCGGCGCGCACGCCGCCCTGCGCGCCCTCGTCCACACCCTCGCCGCCGGGCCGCCGACCCCGCCGACCCGCACTGCGCCGCCCACCTGCACTGCCCCCCACTCGCCCTGGCCACCGCCGCCGACCTCGCCGCGGCCGCCCTCAACCCCTCACTCGACTCCTGGGACCAGGCCCCCGCCGCCTCCACCCTCGAAACCCTCACCAGCCGCGCCCTCGCCGCGCTCGTCTACCCCCAGGCCGCCGAACCCGACGCGCTGATCACCACCGGCGGCACCGAATCCAACCAACTCGCCCTCCTCCTCGCCCGCGAGGCCACCCCCGCCCCCGGCCGCCCCCACACCGGCCCCCTCCAGATCGTCTGCGGCGCCAACGCCCACCACTCCATCCACCGCTCCGCCTGGCTCCTCGGCCTCCCCGAACCCCTCACCCTCCCCACCCCCAACGGCATCCTCACCCCCGACACCGTCCACACCTGCCTTGCCAACCTCACCGGACACACCGGCCCGGTACTCCTCACCGCCACCGCCGGCACCACCAACTCCGGTGCCATCGACCCCCTCACCGACCTCGCCGACCTCGCCGACCACCACGGCGCCCGCTTCCACATCGACGCGGCCTACGGCGGCGCACTCCTCTTCAGCGACACCCACCACACCGCCCTCACAGGCCTCGCCCGCGCCCACACCGTCGCCCTCGACCTGCACAAACTCGGCTGGCAACCGGTCGCCGCCGGCCTCCTAGCCGTCCCCGACCCGAGCGCGCTGGCCGCCCTCACCCACCAGGCCGACTACCTCAACGCCGACGACGACACCGAAGCCGGCCTCCCCGACCTGCTCCACCGCTCACTCCGCACCACCCGCCGCCCCGACATCCTCAAGATCGCCGTCACCCTCAAAGCCCTCGGCCGCCGCGGCCTCGGCGAACTCGTCGACCGCACCCTCGCCGCCGCCCAGACCCTCGCCGACCTCATCGAGGACCACCCCCGCTACGAACTCCACTCCCGCCCCACCCTCAGCACCGTCCTCTTCCGCCCCATCGGCGCCGACGACACCACCCTCGCCACCATCCGCCGCACCCTCCTCACCGACGGCCAGGCCGTCCTCGGCCGCGCCACCACCCCCACCGGCCTCTGGCTCAAGGCCACCCTCCTCAACCCCCACACGCAAACCGGAGACCTCACCACCCTCCTCAAACTCGTGGAAGGCCACATCCCCCGATGAGCAGCAACCCCGAAACCCCCGTCACCCACCCCGCCACCCCCGACGAGCCCCTCGACCTCGCCGGCATCGGCATCGGCCCCTTCAATCTCTCCCTCGCCGCCCTCGCCCACCCCCTCAGCCACCTGCGCACCGCCTTCTACGACCAGCGCCCCGCCTTCCACTGGCACCCCGGCCTCCTCATCGACGGCGCCACCCTCCAAGTCCCCTTCCTCGCCGACCTCGTCACCCTCGCCGACCCCGCCAGCCCCTGGACCTTCCTCAACTACCTCAAGACCCGCGAACGCCTCTTCCCCTTCTACTTCGCCGAGCGCTTCCACATCCACCGCGCCGAATACGACGCCTACTGCCGCTGGGTCAGCGAAAGCCTCCCCACCCTGCACTTCGGCCACCAGATCGACGCCGTCCGCTGGAACCCCGAACGCGAAACCTTCGAGATCGACTACACCCAACTCGGCGCCGACGGCGAAGCCGAAGCCCTCGGCCGCACCCACGCCCGCAACCTCGTCCTCGGCATCGGCACCACCCCCCACATCCCCGTCCCCCTCCGCCCCCTCGCCGACGCCCCCGCCGTCCCCGTCATCCACTCCGCCGACTACCTCGACCACCGCGACCGCCTGCTCGCCGCCGACCACCTCACCGTCATCGGCGCCGGCCAGTCAGGCGCGGAAATCTTCCTCGACCAGCTCCGCGCCCGCCCCGCCGGCCGCGAAGGCATCCACTGGCTCGCCCGCACCCCGGCCTTCGCCCCGATGGAATACAGCAAACTCGGCCTCGAACACTTCACCCCCGACTACACCCGCTACTTCCACGGCCTCCCCGAACGCGTCCGCGACACCCTCGTCCCCACCCAGTGGCAACTCCACAAGGCCATCGATCACGACACCCTCGCCGCCATCCACGACGAGCTCTACCGCCGCACCCTCCACGGCGGCTGGCCCGACGCCACCCTCACCCCCGGCGTCTCCGTACGCACCGCCGGCCGCGTCGGCACCACCAAGGTCGAACTCCACCTCGACCACACCCAGCAAGGCACCCGCTCCCGCCTCACCACCGACGCCGTCGTCCTCGCCACCGGCTACCGCGAACGCCGCATGGACACCCTGCTCGCCGCCCTCGACCCCTACATCCGCCGCGACGCCGCCGAACGCCCCGCATCGACGCCCACCACCGCATGGTCCTCGACCCCGCCGTCACCGGATCCCTCTACGTCCAGAACGCCGAAACCCACACCCACGGCGTCGGCGCCCCCGACCTCGGCCTCGCCGCCTGGCGCAGCGCCACCATCCTCAACAACCTCACCGACACCACCCCTTACCCCCTCCCCACCCGCACCGCCTTCACCACGTTCGGCCTCCCACAACCCCCCGCCCCCCACACCCGCACCATCCCCACCCAGGGCAGCACCCTCGTCCCCCGCCACTGACAACAGGGCGCGGCGGCGCCCCCGGCACCGCCGCACCCCACCGCCAACGGACCGGCACTTCCGCCAAGGGCCGGCCGCCCGCCAAAAGACCCGCCAAAAGACCCGCCAAAGGCCCGCTAAAACACCGGCACCCCGTCCCGCACCAATCGCCAGTCCACCGAAGCGAACACCGACGGATCGATCTCCTTCTTCTCCTGCACCCAATTGATGATCAAATTCCGGATCTCGTCCGACGTCGACCACACCTGCCGCGCACCCGCCACATGCGGAAAACCGCCGCCCCCACCAGCCCGGTAGTTGTTCACCGCCAGCACGAATTGCGCATCGTCCGCCACCGGCTTCCCCTCCCAGCTCAGCTTCCCGATGCGCTGACCCGCCGGCTTCGCGATATCGATCTCGTACGACAGCCCGCGCACCGCGTCATAGTTGTAATCCGGAATGCCGTCCGCATTCGTGATCCGCGCCGGATCCACCGGACCGCCCGCCGCCGTCCGCATGTAATACCGCGCGGAGAACTCCAGGTACTCCCGCACCTGCGCACCGGTCAACACCCGCGCCTCCAGCGTGTTGTCGAACGGATACAACGCCGCCATCGACCGGATCGTCACATCCCCCTCCGGCACCCGCGCCGCACGCGAAAAGCACGACGCCTGTGACAGCACCGGCAATCCGGCGAACTCCGACCCCGCCAACGCCTTACCCACCACCTCGGCCTGCACATGGGCAATGAAGTCCAGCACCGGCACGTCCTTCACCGGAGCCTCGGCCGCCGACAACTCCGCCTTCGACCGGCCGATCACCCGGTTCACATACGCCACCACCTTCCGGTGCTCCGCCCGCAGCAGATCAGTGATCCGCGGATCCTCCGCCACCGCATTCGAATTCAGCACCCGCGAACCGACCGACCCCACTTCCCAACGCCCACGACACCACTCCACCACCACATCGAAAAGCGTCAGCCGCTGCCCCCATTTCAACGGCTCCGACAGCACCACCTCCCGGCCGGTCTGCTCGTTCACCACCCGCCGCTCGGGAATCTCCACATGCGCATGCCCCACCAGAATCGCGTCGATCCCCGGCACCCGCTCCGCCACCAACGCCGCCGCATTCTCCACATACGGCAACTGATCCCCGTACGACGACGTCCCGCTCGCCCCCGAATGCGCCGCCACGAACACCACATCCGCGCCCATCGACCGCAATTTCGGCACCCAGTGCGCGGCCTGCTCCACCAACCCGGGAAAAGCCAGCTTCCCCTGCACATGCGCCTTGTCCCACAGCGCGATCCCCGGATTCGTCAACCCCAGCACCGCCACCGTCACCACCCGCCCGTGCGGCGACCGCAACCGCTTCAGCACATACGGCCGGAACGCCGGACGCAACGTCCGGGCATCCACCGCATTCGCCCCCAGCAGCGGAAAATCACAACTCTCCTCGAACTTCCGCAGCACCGGAATCCCGTAATTGAACTCGTGATTCCCCAGCGCCGCCGCGTCATACCCGATCGCATTCATCGCCCGCGCCATCGGATGCACCGGACCGCCCGGATCCGTGATCGGGTCCACCTTCGCGTAGTAGTACGCCAGTTGCGTCCCCTGAATGGTGTCACCCGCATCGATCAGCAGCGTATTGCGCCGGCCCTTCTCCCGCCGCACCTGCGACACCAGCGTCGAGATCTTCGCCAGCCCCACGTCGTTGTGATCGGCGTCATCGAACTCCGCGTCCGTGGTGTAGTCCCAGTTGAAGACGTTCCCGTGCAGATCCGTCGTCCCCATCACCGTGAACGCGTACCGCTCCGGCCGGTGACCATGCCCCCGCCCGTGCTGCCCCACCGGCGCCGCCGCGGCCGCCGGCGCCCCGGCCGCCCCCGCCAGCGCCACCCCGGCCCCCGTCACCACGGAACTCCCCACGAACTTCCTACGGTCCAGCGACATCCCAACTCCCCTGAATCCACGCGGACAAGCGCCACCACAGCCGGTGGCAACGCGCGTAGATTCTGGCCCAGCCGCCCCCTCCGCAACACCCCCGGCCGCCCGGAATCCCACGATCCGCACCCCGGTGTGCAACCCTGCGCCCACCGCACCCACCCGCACCCCGCCCGAGGAGCCACCCATGACCGACCCCGGCCCCCTGCCCTACGGCACCCCCGACACCCCCCGCCTCGCCGTACGCGGCGAAGCCACCCTCGAAGTCGACCCCGAGATCGCCCGCATCGCCGTCACCGTCGCCGCCCGCGGTACCGACCGCACCACCGCCCTCGCCGACCTCACCCGCCGCAACGAACAGGCCCTCACCCTCATCAAGAGCTACCCCGAGGCCCTCGAAAAGCTCGAAACCGGCGCCCTCAGCATCACCCCCGAACTCACCGACAGAGGCCGCCACGAACGCGTCCGCGCCTACCGCGGCCGCGTCACCCACACCGCCACCCTCACCGACTTCACCACCCTCGGCGAACTCACCACCCGCCTCGCCGACCTCGACCTCACCCGCGTCGACGGCCCCTGGTGGGACCTCCGCCCCGACTCGCCCGCCCACCGCGCCGCCCGCACCCAAGCCGTCCACGAAGCCGTCCAGCGCGCCCGCGAATACGCCGAAGCCCTCGGCGCCCGCCTCGACGCCCTTCTTGAGATCGCCGACCTCGGCGCCGAGAACACCGCACCCGTCGCCGCCCCCGCCATGCGCTCCTTCGCCGGCTACGGCGGAGCCCCCGTCCAGGAAAGCGCCCCCGCCCTCGACCTCGAACCCCAACGCCAAACCGTCTACGCCAGCGTCAACGCACGCTTCACCATGACGCGTCCCGCACTCTGAGACACCGCCGCGCGAGGGCGAAATTCCGCTCATCGGAGCGCCTTCGCGCGCATTCCATTACTTGTCAACAGCCTTTCACCAAGCGCTCGTTGAGCAGTCACTTCTTTACAGTTACCTACCGCCGGGTAAGTCATAGGGTCGAAACATGCGCCGAGCAAAGATCGTCTGCACACTGGGACCCGCCACCGACTCGTACGAGCAGATCAAAGCCCTCGTCGAAGCCGGAATGGACATCGCCCGCTTCAACCTCAGCCACGGCACCTACGCCGACCACGAAGCGCGATTCGACCGGGTCCGCAAAGCATCCGAAGAAACCCGCCGCAGCGTCGGCATCCTCGCCGACCTTCAAGGTCCGAAGATCCGCCTCGGCCGATTCCGCGAAGGACCCGTACTTCTCGAACGCGGCGACGAGTTCACCATCACCGTCGAACCCGGCACCGAAGGCGACCGCCACGTCTGCGGCACCACCTACCCCGGCCTCGCCGCCGACGTCACCACCGGCGAACGCATCCTCGTCGACGACGGCAAGGTCACCCTCCAGGTCACCGACGTCGCCGGCCCCCAGGTCCGCACCGTCGTCATCGAAGGCGGCATGGTCTCCGACCACAAGGGCCTCAACCTCCCCGGCGTCGCCGTCTCCGTCCCGGCCCTCTCCGAGAAGGACCGGGACGACCTCCGCTGGGCCCTGCGCTACGGCGCCGACATCATCGCCCTCTCCTTCGTCCGCAACGGCCGCGACATCGAAGACGTCCACCGCATCATGCGCGAGGAAGACCGCTTCCTCCCCGTCATCGCCAAGGTCGAGAAGCCCCAGGCCGTCGACAACATCGACGACATCGTCGCCGCCTTCGACGGCATCATGGTCGCCCGCGGCGACCTCGGCGTCGAAATGCCCCTGGAAACCGTCCCCATCGTCCAGAAGCGCGCCATCAAACTCGCCAAGCGCAACGCCAAGCCGGTCATCGTCGCCACCCAGATGCTCGACTCGATGATCGACAACTCCCGCCCCACCCGCGCCGAAGCCTCCGACGTCGCCAACGCCGTCATCGACGGCACCGACGCCGTCATGCTCTCCGGCGAAACCAGCGTCGGTAAGTACCCCACCGAAACCGTCAAGACCATGAGCCGCATCGTCGAGGCCGCCGAGGAAGACCTCCTCGCCAAGGGCCTCCCGCCGCTCACCGAGGCCAACAAGCCCCGCACCCAGGGCGGCGCCGTCGCCCGCGCCGCCGCCGACATGGGCGACTTCCTCGGCGCGAAGTTCCTCGTCGCCTTCACCCAGTCCGGCGACACCGTCCGCCGACTCTCCCGCTACCGCTCGCCCATCCCGCTGCTCGCCTTCACTCCTGACCCGGCCACCCGCTCCCAGCTCAACGTCAGCTGGGGCGTCGAGACCTTCCTCGGCCCCACCGTCGACTCCACGGACGAGATGGTCGCCCAGGTCGACGAGCAGCTCCTCAAGATCGGCCGCTGCCAGAAGGGCGACCTGGTCATCATCACCGCCGGCTCCCCGCCCGGCGTCCCCGGCTCCACCAACCTCGTCCGCGTCCACCGCATCGGCGAATCCGACGCCACCGACTAGCCCCACCCGCACAAGATCCCGCTGGGCCGAGGTACCTGACTGCCGTCCCTGTCAGTACTTCGGCCCGATGTGTTGGTCCATGAGGGCCACGGAACTGCGTTTCGCCACGGAGATGTTCTCCGCCCTGCGCGCCTGATGCGCCGGCTTCCATTCGACGCCGACCCGGTCGAGGGCGTGGGTGTAGAGACGGATGATGTCGGCCGACATGTTGGTGAAGAAGTACCGCGGGTACTCGTAGCGCCTGCGCTCGCAGCCGACCGTCCGCGTCGTCCAGTTGGTGATCCGGCACCCGTCGGAGTGGATCAGCCCGCGGATGAATTCCCAGGGATGTCCGTCCACGATCTCCTGCTGCCACGGCGCGAGAGAGATCCGCCGCTCATGCTTCTTGCCGGGGCCGTGCTGGGGGAAGAGGCACGGCCAGTGGTGGCTGTAACTCGTCACCATCACGCATCCTTGGCGCTGGATGATGCAGACGCTGTTCATGGGGCGGACCGCCTTCACCGCCGCGCGGCACGCCACGATGAGGCCGGGCCAGGCGTCCGCGCAGGCGATGCGGAGCGCGTACCCACGGTTCCGGGGCTGCTTGCTGAGGCACCCGTCGCCCAGGTAGAGGCCGAGCAGATAGGCGTACGCCTCGGTGGCCGCCGGCGGTCGTGGCTCGGGCTCGCACCGCGGACATTCCGTCGCGCGGGAGAGCGGCTCGATCCTGGTCTGCCAGGAGCGGATGGCGTACCGGGATATGCCGGTCTGCTTGCTCACGGAGTTGAGGCTGCGGCCTTGGGCGACGAGGGCCAGGGTCTGCTCGCGCGTACTGCGGTCGTACATGCATGCGAGCTTGATGCGATCTTTGCCGCGCTGGGCCGGATCGAAGAAATGTTCACCAGGTCGAGTGAAGATCGCCATCCGCGCGTGAAGCCTTCGAATTGAAGGTCGAGTGCCCCGGGTGGGATTCGAACCCACGCTATATGGTGTTTGAGACCATCGCCTCTGCCGCTGGGCTACCGGGGCGTCCTTCGAAGTGAAGGTCAACGGAGACCCGCCGTGCATCAAAGATACAGGAGATAGGTAGGCTCATGGGGCACCACCTGACCGGAATGAGGAGTCCCGTGAGCGCCGCCGAGCCCGAGCAGCCCGCCGCCGATGACGATCAGTCGCACGTTCCGCCGCTGACCACGCGCGTCGTGATCGCGGAGGACGAGGCCCTCATCCGTCTGGATCTCAAAGAGATGCTGGAGGAGGAGGGCTATACCGTCGTCGGCGAGGCCGGGGACGGCCAGACCGCCGTGGAGCTGGCCCGCGAGCACCGTCCCGATCTGGTGATCCTGGACGTGAAGATGCCGGTGCTGGACGGTATCTCGGCGGCCGAGAAGATCGCCGAGGAGAGCATCGCGCCGGTGCTGATGCTGACCGCGTTCTCGCAGCGGGAGCTGGTCGAGCGGGCGCGGGACGCGGGTGCGATGGCGTATCTGGTGAAGCCCTTCTCGAAGAGCGACGTCGTGCCGGCGATCGAGATGGCGGTGAGCCGGTTCACCGAGCTGAAGACGCTGGAGAAGGAGGTCGCGGACCTCACGCAGCGGCTGGAGACGCGCAAGCTGGTGGACCGGGCGAAGAGCATTCTGCAGACGCAGTACGGGCTGACCGAGCCGGCTGCCTTCCGGTGGATCCAGAAGACGTCGATGGACCGGCGGCTGTCGATGCAGCAGGTGGCCGAGGCGGTCATCGAGGACGCCGAGGAGAAGAAGCAGAAGAAGGAGCAGTAGCGCGGCTCTGCACGGTCTGTGCGTGCGGCCCCGTACCGGTGATGATCACCGGTACGGGGCCGCACGCGTATGCGGGTCAGTCCTCGCCGAGGTAGGCCTTGCGGACGGATTCGTCGTGGAGGAGGTGCTGGCCGGTGCCGGAGAGGGCGATGCGGCCGATTTCCATGACGTGGGCGTGGTCGGCGAGGGTGAGGGCGGCCTGGGCGTTCTGTTCGACGAGGAGGATGGTGGTGCCTTGTTCGCGGAGTTCGCGGATGGTTTCCATGATCTTCTTCATCATGATCGGGGAGAGGCCCATGGAGGGTTCGTCGAGCATGAGGAGTTTGGGGCGGGACATCAGGGCGCGGCCCATGGCGAGCATTTGTTGTTCGCCGCCGGAGAGGGTGCCGGAGGCTTGTTTGCGGCGTTCTCCGAGGATGGGGAAGAGCTCGTAGACGCGCTGGATGTCTTTTTCTATCCCGTCCTTGTCCTTGCGGAGGAAGGCGCCGAGTTGCAGGTTTTCCTCGATGGTGAGGCGGGGGAAGAGATGGCGGCCTTCGGGGGAGTGGGCGAGGCCGAGGGCGACGATTTTGTGGGCCGCGACTCCGGTGAGGGGTTTTCCGCCGAAGGTGATTTTTCCGGAGCTGGGCCTGAGGAGTCCGGAGAGGGTGCGCAGGGTGGTCGTCTTTCCGGCGCCGTTGGTGCCGATGAGGGTGACGACCTGGCCGCTTTCGACGGTGAAGGAGATGCCTTTGACGGCTTCGATCTTGCCGTAGGCGACCCGGAGGTCTTCGACCTCTAGCAGTGCGGTCACGGGGCTTCTCCCTTGGTGGTGCCGGGGGTGCTCGGCGCGTCGGGCGCCGTGTCCGTCGCCGTGCCGGCTGCCGTGTCGGCTGCCGCTTCGGCGGCGGCGACCTCGGCCGCCTCGGCTTCTCCGGGGGCGCCCTCGAAGGGTTCGCCGAGGTAGGCGGCGACGACGCGTTCGTCGGCCTGGACGGTGTCGGAGGTGCCTTCGACGAGTTTTTCGCCTTGTACGAGGACGGCGACGCGGTCGCAGAGGTTGAAGATGAAGCGCATGTCGTGCTCGATGACGAGGACGGCGATGCCTTTGTCGCGGATGGCGAGGACGAGTTCTTCGGTGGCGCGCGTCTCCTGGGGGTTCATGCCGGCGGTGGGTTCGTCGAGGAGGAGCAGGCCGGGTTCGGAGGCGAGGGCGCGGGCGATTTCCAGTTTGCGTTGTTCGCCGTAGGGGAGGTTGCGCGCGAGGTGGTCGCGTTTGTGGGCGAGGCCGATGAATTCGAGGAGTTCTGTGGCGCGTTCTTCGCTGGTGCGTTCGGCCTTTTTGAAGCCGGGGCTGCGGAGGAGGGCGGACCAGAGTCCTTCTTTGGTGCGGGTGTGGCGGCCGACGAGGACGTTTTCGAGGACGGTCATGTTGGCGAAGAGGCGGATGTTCTGGAAGGTGCGGGCGATGCCGGCTTTGGTGACGAGGTGGGGTTTGGGCGGGAGGACGGTGCCTTTGTAGGAGACGGTGCCTTCGGTGGGGATGTAGAGGCCGGTCAGGCAGTTGAAGAAGGTTGTTTTCCCGGCGCCGTTGGGGCCGATGAGGCCGACGATTTCGCGGGGGTGGACGGTGAGGTCGACTCCTCGTACGGCGGTGAGTCCGCCGAAGCGCATGGTGACGCCGTCGGCGCGGAGGACAGGGTCGTTGTCGGTGGGGTGTTGTCGGTGGCGGGTGCGAGGGTGGGTGGTGTGGTCATGGTCGTCACGCCTTTGCCTTGGTGACGCCGGTGGTGGCGGCTGGGTCGGGGAGGCGTTGGTCGGGCACGTCGAGTTGACCGGTTTCGTGGAATTCGAGTTGCTTGCGGCGGTCGGGGATGAGGCCTTCGGGGCGGAAGCGCATGAGGAGGACGAGGGCGATGCCGAAGAGGAGGAGTTGGTAGTCCTGGAGGAAGTCGAGCTTGGCGGGGATGAGGAAGAGGAGTGCGGCGCCGACGAGGGGGCCGCTGAGGGTGCCCATGCCGCCGAGGATGACGGCGGCGAGGAGGAAGGCGGAGTTGGGGGGTTGGGGTCCGGCGAATTGGAATTGTTCGGGGGTGGCGGTGGTGACGACGTGGGCGTGGACGGTGCCGGCGAGTCCGGCGAGGGCGGCGCCGAGGGCGAAGGCGAGGAGGCGCAGGCGGAAGCTGTTGATGCCCATGGCGACGGCGGCGGTCTCGTCCTCGCGGATGGCGATCCAGGCGCGGCCGATGCGGGAGGCGGCGGCGCGGCGGAAGACGAGGACGACGAGGGCGGTCACGAGGATCATCAGCAGGTAGTAGTTGCCGTAGGTGGCGATGGGGATGCCGAGGATGTCGTGGGTTTCGCCGAAGTTGAAGCCGAGGATTTCGAGGTTGGGGATGTTGGGGATGCCCATGGCGCCGTTGGTGACGTCGGGGCCGGTGGTGCCGTTGAGGTTGAGCATGGCGATGCGGAAGATCTCGCCGAAGCCGAGGGTGACGATGGCGAGGTAGTCGCCGCGTAGCCGGAGGGTGGGGGCGCCGATGAGGACGCCGAAGACGAGGGAGGCGGCGGCTCCGGTGAGGAGGGCGGCCCAGAAGGGGAAGTGGAGGCCGAGCGCGGATTCGGGGGAGCCGGAGACGAGGGCCGCGGCGTAGGCGCCGACGCCGAGGAAGGCGACGTATCCGAGGTCGAGGAGGCCGGCGAGGCCGACGACGACGTTGAGGCCGAGGGCGACGGTCGCGAAGATCAGGATGTTGGCACCGATGATCGTGTACTGGTCGGTGTCCTGGGTGAGGGGGAAGCTGGCGGCGGCGAGGAAGGCTGCGGTGAGGGCGATGCCGCGGTGTCGGTGGGTGAGTTCGGTGAGGCGCGCGATGAGTCCGGCGCGGTGCAGGGCGGGGACGGCGAGGGCGATGAAGAGGAGGTAGCCGACGAAGGGGGCGCCGTCGTCGGTGTCGATGCCGTAGGTGAAGGCGATCAGTCCGGCGGCGAAGGCGGCGGCGATGGTGAGGATCTCGGCCCAGGTGGGGAGCGGGCGGCCGCGGGGCCGTAGGGGGCTGGCGGTCAGGAGCGCGGTGAAGCGTTGCCAGGGGTTGCCGGGTGGGTCGGTGGGGGGTTGGTCGGGAGGGAGGGCGAGGGCGCCGAGGAGGGTGAGGAGGGCGGCGGCGCCGGCTGCGAAGCCGCCGGGTTCGAGGTTGACGAGGCCGCCGAGTTGGACGGCGATGGCGCCGAGGGTGAACCAGGTCGCGGCGAAGGTGGCGAGGGCGGCGAGGAGGGTGGGGGCGTTGCGTCCGGCGGGGGTGAGCCAGGTCAGGCCGCGCAGGCCGAGTGCGGAGGCGGCGAGGAGGAGGGTGAGGAGGCCGCCGGTGAGGGTGACGAGCTGGAGACCGGCGGGGGAGCCGTAGTAGGTGAGGTCGCCGGGGAAGTCGCTGCTCCAGGTCCAGGAGAGGCCGGTGGTGGCGGCGGTGGCGAGGGCGCCGGCGGCGGTGGTGAGGCGCGCGGTGCGTTCGGGGAGGGGGAGGAGGCCCCGGGGGGTGGTTGCGGTGGTGGTGGTCATCGGTATCACGCCCGATCCGCGACGCGTTCGCCCAGTAGGCCTTGTGGCCGCAGGAGGAGTACGAGGATGAGGAGGACGAAGGCCCAGACGTCCTTCCAGGCTCCGCCGCCGAACTGCTGCATGCCGGGGATGTCTTCGACGTAGGCGGTGGCGAGGGCTTCGGCGATGCCGAGGACGACGCCGCCGAGCATGGCGCCGTAGATGTTGCCGATGCCGCCGAGGACGGCCGCGGTGAAGGCCTTGAGGCCCATGATGAAGCCCATGCGGAATTGGACCTCGCCGGTGCGCAGTCCGTAGGCGACGGCGGCGACGCCGGCGAAGGCGGCGCCGATGGCGAAGGCGAGGACGATGATGCGGTCGGTGTTGATGCCCATGAGTTTGGCGGTGTCGGGGTCCTGGGCGGTGGCCTGCATGGCGCGGCCGCTGCGGGTGCGGGCGACGAAGAAGCCGAGGGCGATCATGCAGAGCGGTGCGGCGATGAGGACGAAGAGGTCGCCGCGTTGGACGGTGGCGCCGAGGATGTCGAGGGCGCGGCCCTTGAACTGGGGGAAGACGCGGGCCTGTTTGCCGTCGGGGTACCACTTCCAGATGGCTTGCTGGAGGGCGATGGACAGGCCGATGGCGGTGATGAGGGGGGCGAGGCGGGGCGCGCCGCGCAGCGGGCGGTAGGCGAACCGTTCCGCCGCGATGCCGACGAGGACGGATACGGCGACGCCGCCGAGGAGCATGACCGGCAGGGCGAGGGCGAGGGAGGTGCCGGTGGGGAGGGCGAGGTAGACGCTGAGCGCTCCGAAGCCGCCGACCATGAATATCTCGCCGTGGGCGAAGTTGATGAGCTGGACTATTCCGTAGACCATCGTGTAGCCGATCGCGATGAGTCCGTACATCGCGCCGAGGATGAGTCCGTTGGCCAGCTGTTGCGGCAGTTCGCTCACCGCAGGGCCTCCGTGGTGTGATCAAGCACGGGTGGGAATTCGGGGGGTTTTCGGGTGTCCCGATGTGCCGCGGGCCGCGCCAGGGTCGTTGGTGGCGTCCTGGCGCGGCCCGGGTGTGTGCGTGGTGCTGGTGGGGTCAGCTCTTGTCGAATTCCTTGAACGGGGCGCTGAAGCGGGCGGCCCAGTCGCCCTTTTCGACCTGGTAGGCGGTGATCATGGTGTTGGTGGTGTCGCCGTATTTGTCGAAGGCGACCTTTCCGGTGACGCCGTCGAAGGTGACCTTGTTCATGGCGTCGGTGACCTTCTTGCGGGCGTCGTCGGGGAGTTTGCCGTTGTTGGCTTCGACGACGTTCTTGACGGCCTGGATGAGGGCCCAGGTGGAGTCGTAGGTGGAGCCGCCGTAGGCCTCGTAGGGCTCCTTGAATCCGGCT
Organism: Streptomyces endophytica; assembly: GCF_026153355.1. Taxonomy (GTDB): domain Bacteria; phylum Actinomycetota; class Actinomycetes; order Streptomycetales; family Streptomycetaceae; genus Streptomyces; species Streptomyces endophytica. The sequence goes on from NZ_CP110636.1 coordinate 4,072,681, forward strand.
GCCTTGTAGTCCGCGATGTATTTCTTGGCGGAGGGGAGTTGTTCGACGGGCTTGCCGACGGAGGAGGCGTAGTCGCCCTGGGCCTTCTTGTTCAGCTTGATGTAGTCGGCGCTGTACATGCCGTCGCCGCCCATGAGGGGGACGGTGACGCCGCCGTCCTTGAGCTGCTGGCTGAGGGGGCCGGAGGCGGGGTATTCGCCGCCGTAGAAGACCAGGTCGGGTTTGGCGGATTTGACCTTGGAGACGACGGCCTTGAAGTCGCGGTCGTCGGGGCTGACGTGTTCGGTGCCGACGATCTTTCCGCCGAGTTTGGCGAACTGGTCCTTGAAGGAGGAGGCCAGCCCGACGCCGTAGGTCTTCTGGTCGTCGATGACGTAGACCTTCTTGGCCTTGACCTTTTCCCAGGCGTACTGGCCGTCGAAGGCGCCTTGTACTTCGTCGGTGGTGGCGGTCCGGAAGTAGGTGGGGAATTGCCGGACGCGCTTGTTCTTCTTCCAGTCCGGGCCCTGGGTGAGGTCGGGCGTGGTGTTGGCCGGGGAGATCAGCGTCAGGTTGTTCTGCTTGGAGACCTGCTGCATGGACTGGGCGACGCCGGAATTCAGGGGGCCGACGATGCCGAGGACGTCCTTGTTGCCGGCGAGTTTGGTGGCGTTCTGCTGGCCGACGTTGGGCAGTGCCTTGTCGTCGAGGGCCTGGAGTTTGAAGGTGACGCCCTTGACTTCGTTGTTCTTGTTGGCGATGTCGACGGCGAGCTGGGCGGAGTTGCGTATGCCCAGGCCGAGTGCGGAGAGTTCGCCGGTGGTGGGGGCGTCGAGGCCGATGACGACGGTGGTTTTTCCTTCGCCGTTTTTGTTGCCGTCGCCGCGGGAGCCGCACGCGGTGAGCGTGAGGGCGCCGGTGGTGAGTGCGGTGGTGATGAGGAGCAAGGAACGGTGACGCACGATCAGTCCTTTCCCTGGCGCGGCCACGGCTGTCGCATGGCCGATTCGCGCGCCGGGCTGCACGGTGGTACAGGGGTCCGTGCTCGCAGCGCGCCCGGCGGCGCGGTGACTGGCGGTGACTCTAGAGCGGTGTTCGTCGCGTCGGCAGAGGCGCTGGCCAGGATGTGACGCTCTTGTTATGACCAGCGATGAGCGTTTTGCCGTCATGGTCCTTACAGGTGGAGCGAACGCGGCGCGGAAGGTGAACTCGCACTTCCGTGGGTGGTTGCGCGGTGCGACCGCCGGAGGGCGTCCGGCTATCGGATGGGGTGGGCCGGGGCCTGTGATGGCACGGGGTCCGGGCTGTGCGGGTTGCGGCGGTATTGCGCGCGTGTGACGCAGCGTTACGGAAAAACGTGCGGCCCCGCACCCTGGGCGGGGGCGGGGCCGTGGTGGTGGGCGGCGTGGGCCGTCCGGATCCGGTCAGCTGCGGTAGGCGTCGGTGTCGACGTCGCGCAGCATGCAGGTCAGACGGGCGGTGCAGACCCGCTTGCCGTGTTCGTCGGTGATGACGATCTCGTAGGTGGCGGTGGAGCGGCCGCGGTGCACGGGGGTGGCGACGCCGGTGACGAGGCCGGAGCGGACGCCGCGGTGGTGCGTGCAGTTGAGGTCGACGCCCACGGCGAGCTTGGTGGGGCCGCCGTGCAGCATGGAGCCGACGGAGCCGAGGGTTTCGGCCAGTACGGCCGAGGCGCCGCCGTGCAGGAGGCCGTAGGGCTGGGTGTTGCCCTCGACGGGCATGGTGCCCACGACGCGGTCGGGTCCGGCCTCGGTGACCTGGACGCTCATCCGCTCGCCGAGGTGTCCGGCGGAGAAGAGTGCGGGCAGGTCGATGCCGAGTCCGGCCCACTGGTCGAGGATCTCCTGCGGGAATGTGGTGGTGGTCTGCTCACCCATGATGCCTACGGCTCCGTTCGCTCGCCCGTGATCGTCGTCGATCCGTGCCCGTTCCTATCAGGCGACTGAGCGAGCGCTCAGCGCGGGGTCGGGTGTTCCCGGCGGGCGGCGCGGCGCCGGCCGCCGTGGTGGGGGTCAGTCGGTGGGGGTCTTCTCCAGGCGGATCACCACGGACTTGGCCGCGGGGGTGTTGCTGGTGTCGGCGGTGTGGTCGAGCGGGATGAGGACGTTGGTCTCGGGGTAGTAGGCGGCGGCGCAGCCGCGGGCCGTCGGGTAGTGCACGACGCGGAAGCCGGGGGCGCGGCGTTCGCTGCCGTCGGTCCATTCGCTGACCAGGTCGGTGTAGTCGCCGTCGGTGAGGCCGTGGGCGCGGGCGTCGTCGGGGTGCAGGAGCACCACCCGGCGGCCGTTCTTGATGCCGCGGTAGCGGTCGTCGAGGCCGTAGATGGTGGTGTTGTACTGGTCGTGCGAGCGCAGGGTCTGCAGCAGCAGCCGGCCTTCGGGGACGGTGGGGTATTCCACGGGCGCGGCGGTGAAGTTGGCCTTGCCGGTGGCGGTGGGGAAGCGGCGGCTGTCCCGGGGGGCGTGCGGCAGCGCGAAGCCTCCGGGGCGGGCGACCCTGGTGTTGAAGTCGTCGAAGCCGGGGATGACGCGGGCGATGCGGTCGCGGATCGTCGCGTAGTCCTTCTCGAACTCCTCCCACGGGGTGCGGCTGCCGGGTCCGAGGACGCGGCGGGCGAGGCGGGCGACGATGGCGGGCTCGGACAGCAGCTGGGGGCCTGCCGGTTCGAGGCGGCCGCGGGAGGCGTGCACCATGCCCATGGAGTCCTCGACGGTCACGAACTGCTCGCCGCCGTCCTGGCGGTCGCGCTCGGTGCGCCCCAGGGTGGGCAGGATCAGCGCGCGGGCGCCGGTGATGACGTGCGAGCGGTTGAGTTTGGTGGAGACGTGGACGGTGAGCCGGGCGCGGCGCATCGCGGCTTCGGTGACGTCGGTGTCGGGGGTGGCGGAGACGAAGTTGCCGCCCATGGCGAAGAACACCTTGGCCTGTCCGTCCCGGAGGGCGCGGATGGCGCGGACGACGTCGAGGCCGTGTTCGCGCGGCGGCGCGAAGCCGAATTCCTTCTCCAGGGCGTCGAGGAAGGCGGGGGCGGGCCGTTCGAAGATGCCCATGGTGCGGTCGCCCTGGACGTTGCTGTGGCCGCGTACGGGGCAGACGCCGGCGCCGGGGCGGCCGATGTTGCCGCGCAGGAGGAGGAAGTTGACGACTTCCTGGATGGTGGGGACGGAGTGCTTGTGCTGGGTCAGGCCCATCGCCCAGCACACGATGGTGCGCCGGGAGGCGAGGACCATCTCCAGGGCGCGTTCGATCTCGTCGCGGGTCAGCCCGGTGGCGGCGAGCGTTTCGTCCCAGTTGTCGTCGGCCTTCGCGGCCTGCGCGAACTCCTCGAAGCCGTGGGTGTGTTCGCGGATGAATTCCTCGTCGAGGGCGCCGGAGCCCGCGCCGGAGGCGCTCGACGCCGCGTCGAGGATGCCGCGGTTGAGGGCGCGGAAGAGCGCCTGGTCACCGCCGAGGCGCACCTGGAGGAAGAGGTCGGTCAGGGCGGTGCCGCCGCCGGCCAGTCCGCGCGGGGTCTGGGGGTTCTTGAAGCGTTCCAGGCCGGCTTCGGGCAGCGGGTTGATCGAGATGATCTTGGTGCCGCCGGCCTTGGCCTTCTCCAGGGCGGTGAGCATGCGGGGGTGGTTGGTGCCGGGGTTCTGGCCGGCGACGATGATCAGGTCGGCCTTGTAGAGGTCCTCCAGCAGGACGCTGCCCTTGCCGATGCCGATGGTCTCGGTGAGGGCCGAGCCGGACGACTCGTGGCACATGTTGGAGCAGTCGGGCAGGTTGTTGGTGCCGAACTCGCGGGCGAAGAGCTGGTAGAGGAAGGCGGCCTCGTTGCTGGTGCGGCCGGAGGTGTAGAAGACGGCCTCGTCGGGGGAGCCGAGGGCGGTCAGCTCCTCGCCGATGATGTCGAAGGCGCGCTCCCAGGTGACGGGGACGTAGTGGTCGGCGCCTTCGTTCAGGTACATGGGGTGGGTGAGGCGGCCCTGCTGGCCGAGCCAGTAGCCGCTGCGGTCGGCGAGGTCGGCGACCGGGTGCGCGGCGAAGAAGTCCGGGGTGACGCGGCGCAGGGTGGCCTCTTCGGCGACGGCCTTGGCGCCGTTCTCGCAGAACTCGGCGGTGTGCGGCTTGTCGGGCTCGGGCCAGGCGCAGCCGGGGCAGTCGAAGCCGTCGGGCTGGTTGACGCGCAGCAGGGTCAGGGCGGTGCGGCGGACGCCCATCTGCTGGTGGGCGATCTTGAGGGCGTTGGTGATCGCCGGCATGCCCACGGCGGAGTGCTGGGGTGCGCTGACCTGGGGCGCGTCCTGGACGGGGTCCGACGCGGGCGGCTTGCCTGCCATGGCGCTCTCCCTTGAGCCGTGAGCTGGTGCTGGCTCCGCCGGCGCGGCGGATCGTTGTGGTGCGCATCAGATCCTGTCACGGACCGGGGCGGGCGGTGCAGGGGAGTGCGGCCGGGGTGCGGGGGAGGGCCGGCAGGGGCTGCGGCGAGGGGTGACGGGGGTGTGCGGGCCGGGGGCGGGGGCCGTCGCGGCGGGGATTGTCGGTGGGCCGTGGCAGGATCGGGGGCGTGGCAGCAAAGGCAGCGAAGAAGAGCGAAGCGACCGGCACCGAGGCGGCGGCGGGCGATCGTCCCCGCCTGCTCCTCATGGACGGACATTCCATGGCATACCGGGCGTATTTCGCCCTGCCCGTGGAGAATTTCACCACCGTCACCGGCCAACCGACCAATGCGATCTACGGCTTCGCGTCGATGCTCGCGAACACCCTGCGTGACGAGGCGCCCACGCATTTCGCGGTCGCCTTCGACGTCTCGCGCAAGACCTGGCGCTCCGAGGAGTATCCGGAGTACAAGGCCAACCGTTCCAAGACCCCCGACGAGTTCAAGGGCCAGGTCGAGCTGATCGGCGAGATGCTCGACGCGATGCGGGTCAAGCGCTTCGCGGTGGACGGCTTCGAGGCCGACGACGTCATCGCGACGCTCACCGAGCAGGCCGTCGCCCAGGGCTTCCACGTCTCGATCGTCACCGGCGACCGGGACTCCTTCCAGCTGGTCTCCGACGACGTCACGGTCCTCTACCCCACCAAGGGCGTCTCGGAGCTGACCCGGTTCACCCCCGAGAAGGTCTTCGAGAAGTACGGCCTGACCCCCGCCCAGTACCCGGACTTCGCCGCGCTGCGCGGCGACCCGTCCGACAACCTCCCCGGCATCCCCGGCGTCGGCGAGAAGACCGCCACGAAGTGGATCAACCAGTTCGGTTCGTTCGCGGAACTGGTGGAGCGCGTGGACGAGGTCAAGGGCAAGGCCGGCCAGAACCTCCGTGATCACCTGGAGTCGGTGAAGCGCAACCGCGTGCTGACCGAGATGGTGCGCGATGTGAAGCTGCCGTGCGGCCCCGAGGAGCTGACCCGCGAGGCGTACGACCGCGAGGCCCTCAAGGTGTTCCTCAACGCCCTGGAGATCCGCAACCAGGGTCTGCGCGACCGGCTGCACGCCGTCGACCCGGGCGCCGTGGAGACCGCCGAGGAGGCCGCGCCGGCCCCCGGCGTCGAGGTGGACGGCACGGTCCTGGCCACCGGCGAACTCGCCCCGTGGCTGGCCGAACACGCCACCGGCCCGCTGGGCGTGGCCACCGTCGACGTCTGGACACTGGGCAGCGGCAGCGTGGCGGAGATCGCGCTGGCCACCCCGGAGGGGCCGGCCGCCTGGTTCGACCCCGCGCAGCTGGACGAGGCCGACGAGCAGGCGTTCGCCGCCTGGAGCGCCGACCCCGAGCGCCCGAAGGTGATGCACAACGCCAAGGGCCTGATGCGGGTCTTCGGCGAGCACGGCTGGCGCATCGAGGGCGTGACGATGGACACCGCCCTCGCCGCCTATCTGGTCAAGCCCGGCCGCCGCTCCTTCGCGCTGGACGCCCTCTCCATCGAGTACCTCGGCCGGGACCTCGCCCCGGCCGCGGCCGGCGACGGCCAGCTGGCGTTCGGCGCGGACGAACAGGCCGAGGCGGACGCCCTGATGGCGCAGGCCCGTACGGTCCTCGACCTGGGCACGGCGTTCGGGACGAAGCTCGCCGAGGTCGGGGCGGCCGATCTGCTGCGCAATGTGGAGCTGCCGACCAGCGATCTGCTGGCCCGGATGGAGCGGGCCGGTATCGCCGCGGACCGGGGCTGGCTGGAGCGGATGGAGCAGCAGTTCGCCGGGGCGGTCGCGCAGGCCGTCAAGGAGGCGCACGCCGCCGCGGGCCATGAGTTCAACCTCGGCTCGCCCAAGCAGCTCCAGGAGGTCCTCTTCGGCGAGCTGGGCCTGCCGAAGACCAAGAAGACCAAGACCGGCTACACCACCGACGCCGACGCCCTGGCCTGGCTGGCCGCGCAGACCGACAACGAACTCCCGGTGATCATGCTCCGCCACCGTGAGCAGGCCAAGCTGCGCACGACCGTCGAGGGCCTGATCAAGACCATCGGCGCGGACGGCCGGATCCACACCACCTTCAACCAGACCGTCGCCGCCACCGGCCGGCTGTCGTCCACCGACCCCAACCTGCAGAACATCCCGGTGCGGACGGACGAGGGCCGGGCGATCCGCCGCGGCTTCGTCGTCGGCGAGGGCTTCGAGTCGCTGCTGACCGCCGACTACAGCCAGATCGAACTGCGCGTGATGGCCCACCTCTCCGAGGACGAGGGCCTGATCGAGGCGTTCACCTCCGGCGAGGACCTGCACACCACCGTCGCCTCCCAGGTCTTCTCGGTCGCCAAGACCGAGGTCGACCCGGAGATGCGCCGCAAGATCAAGGCGATGTCCTACGGCCTGGCGTACGGGCTGTCGGCGTTCGGCCTCTCCCAGCAGCTGGGCATCCAGCCCGACGAGGCCCGCAAGCTGATGGACACCTACTTCGAGCGGTTCGGCGGGGTGCGCGACTACCTCCGCCGCGTCGTGGACGAGGCCCGCGCCACCGGCTACACGGAGACGATGCTCGGCCGCCGCCGCTATCTGCCGGACCTCAACAGCGACAACCGCCAGCGCCGCGAGATGGCCGAGCGGATGGCGCTGAACGCCCCGATCCAGGGCACCGCCGCCGACATCGTCAAGATCGCGATGCTGCGGGTCGACATCGCCCTGCGGGCCGCGGAGCTGCGGTCCCGGATGCTGCTCCAGGTCCATGACGAAATCGTCGTCGAGGTGGCCCCCGGCGAACGCCAGCAGGTCGAGGAGCTGCTCCGCCGCGAGATGGCCGACGCGGTCGAACTGCGCGCCCCGCTGGACGTGTCGGTCGGCTCCGGCAAGGACTGGGAGTCGGCGGCACACTGACGGGAGCGCGGCGGAGCCCGCCGGCCGGACGCGGCGGGCCGGGGCCGAGGGGCGGGGCCTCGGTTCCGCCCGGGCGTGCCTCAGTCGGTGGCGTGCACCGCCTCCCGTGGGTCCGCTGCTGCACCGGCCCGCGCGGCCGGCAGCGGGCCCTCGGCCGGCCGCCCGCGGCGCGCCCGCCGGTCCAGCAGGCGTACCGCCAGGCCGTGGAGCAGCAGCCCGACGGTGAGCCCGGCGCCCGCGCCGAAGAGTGCGGATGGCAGATAGTCGAACCACGCCGCCGCGTCCCCGTATTCGGCGTGCGCCCGCAGGACGCGGTCCACCGCGCCGGCCAGGACGCACACCAGCAGCGGGAGGATGAGCAGCAGCCGCATCCGCACGGTCAACGCGGGCACGGCGGCCGCGGCGCCGGCCCTGACCCCGGGGTCGGCGGCCTCGGCGGCCCGTAGCGCCGACCATCCGAACCACACCAGCGCGGTCATCGCCAGCGCCGAGGTGCCGTACTGCAGATACGTCGGCACCGGCCACCCGCCCACGACCCGGTCCAGGCCCGGCACCAGCCGCGTCCCCCAGCGGCCCGGGTGGGTGAAGGCGTCCCACACCACATGGGTCGTCGCACCGAGCACCGCGGAGAGCACGAACCAGCCGGTGAGCGCGGCGAGTTCACGGGGTCCGCGCGGACGCCACGGGCGACCCCGGACGCACAGCGACACCCGGCCCCGCCAGGCCCGCGGCAGCAGCGCCAGCAGCGGGTCGCGCACCAGCAGCCAGCCGCCGACCAGCGCCGCGGTGATCAGCACATCGACCGTCAGCACCCCGGACGGCGCATGGGTGACCGCGCCGAACTCCATACCGCCGGGCACCAGCGTGTCCGCGTAGTACGTCATGTCCGGCGCGAACGACCCCGCCACCAGCGCCGAGGCGACCAGCCGCCCGCGGGCCGTGCCGGTCCGCCGGACGGCCGGCAGCACCGCCGCCGCATGGCTGAGCGTGAACGGCATGACAACCCACCCCTCGATCGATTCAGATCATTATGTGTCCGATGAGGTGGTAGATGCCGGGCCCGAGTTGTCGTAGTGTCGCCTGAGTTGGAGCGCCGGGGAGCGCGACACCACGTCAGAAACGCGGTGCGTCAACGCGGAGGGGACCACGTATGGCAGCCACATTCCGGCGGCGACTTCGCAGGGGAGCGGCCTCGACGGCCGTGGCGGCGTTCGTCCTCGCCGCCCTGACCGCCTCCCAGTCGCCGGACGCCACCGCAAAGGCGGCCAAGGAACAGGAACCCTCCCCGCCGGTCGACACCCCCATCGACGGCGGCGCGCCGTACTACACCGAACTGCCGCCGCACAACAGCCTCGCGCCGCCCCGCCGTTCCTCCCACTCCCGCCCCGACGGCGGCACCCGCGTCATCACCGGGCCCGCCCAGGCCGGCATCCCCGCCACCGTCCTGGCCGCGTACAAGAACGCCCAGTCCCGCATCGACGCCGAGGACCCCGGCTGCCGGCTGCCCTGGCAACTGCTCGCCGGAATCGGCAAGGTCGAATCCGGCCAGGCCGGTGGCGGCGCGGTCGACGCCGAGGGCACCACCCTCCAGCCGATCCTCGGCCCGCAGCTCAACGGCCACGGCTTCGCCCGCATCCTCGACACCGACGGCGGCCGCTACGACGGCGACACCACCCACGACCGCGCCGTCGGCCCGATGCAGTTCATCCCCTCCACCTGGTCCCAGGGCGGTCCGTACCAGGGCGGTTGGGGCGCCGACGGCAACGGCGACGGCAAGAAGGACCCCAACAACGTCTACGACGCCGCGCTCGCCGCCGGCCGCTACCTCTGCGCCGACGGCCGCGATCTGTCGGACCCCGGCGACCTGGACCGCGCCGTCCTCGGCTACAACAACTCCGCCGACTATCTGCGCACCGTGCTGTCCTGGTACACGTTCTACCGCAAGGGCACCTACGAGGTGCCCGACGGCCACGGCGTCCTCCCGGTGCACCACCGCGGGACCCACGAAACCGGCAACGGGCATGAAACCGGGCACGCGGGCGGCCGCACCGGCGGCGGAAGCGGCCAGGGCCGGGCCCACGGCAAGGGTTCCGGCACGCCCGCCAAGCCCCGGCCCGAGCCCAACGGGCCCGCGCGACCCGGCGGTTCCGGTTCCGGCCACACACCGGGCACTCCCACCCCGAAGCCCAAGCCCGGCACCCCCAAGCCCGGCACCCCGGCACCCGCCAAGCCCGGCCCCGTCACCGCTCTCGCCCGCGTCGGCGACCAGGACCTGACCGCCACCGCCGGCACCGACTTCGCCACCGCGCCCCGGGTACGCGCCAAGGACGCCGCGGGCAAGCCCGTCGCCGGCGCCCGGATCCGCTTCACCCTCCCCGCCGGCACCGACGCCCGCTTCCCCGGCAACGCCACCACCGCCACCGTCACCACCGGCAAGGACGGCCTGGCCACCGCGCCCACCCTGCACGCGGGCGACCAGGCCGGCGACTTCACCGTCCGGGCGACGGCCGTCGGCCGCACCCTGCCCGCCGTCACCTTCGACGCCACCGTCAAGGCCAAGCCGGCGCCGAAGGCCGACACCCTCACCCGCACCTCGGACAAGGAACTGACCGCCACCGCCGGCCAGGCCTTCGCCGAGGACGCCGTCGAGATCAAGGCGACCTTCCAGGGCAAGATCGCGGCCGGGGTGCCGGTCACCGCGACCATGGTCACCGACGACCCCGACAAGCCGGTGGAGAACGACCGGGGTCCCTACTTCAAGGACCCGAAGGCCACCGGCGACAACAAGGACAAGCCGGTCCGCACCCTCGCCGGGCTGACCACGGACGCCGACGGCCTGCTGAAACTCCCGAAGATCTACACCGACTCGCACACCGGGACGTTCCTGCTGCGGCTGACCACCGACGACGGCGCCGTCCTCACCGTCAAGCTGAAGGTTGCCGCCCCGGCCACCTCCTGACCACACCGGCGGCCGGCGACCCCGGCCGCAGACCACGGCCGGCCGGCACCCCGCCCGGTCCGCACCGCCGCCCTGCCCGCCGTCCCGGGCAGGGCGGCGGTGCCCCATCTGCCCGGGCGGCACGTGTTCTCATCTCCGCCGCCCGTTGCTACGGTGCCCCCGCCCTGACGCCGTATCAGATGTGCCGGGAGGCGACCATGCGCGCCCTGATTGCCGCCGCGGCCGGACTGGCCGCCGCACTCGCCCTCGTCCTCACCGTCACGGCCGTCGGCACCCCCAGCGGCACCACCTCACCCAAGCCGCTGCTCACCACCGTCCCCGCACACCCCTGAGGGAGGGACGCCGCCGCCATGCGCCGCACCGCCAGCCTGGTACTGCTCGCCTTCGCCGTCTTCTTCACCGCACTCTCCCCGCTGCTGCGGTGGTACGCCTTCCCGCGGCTCGCCAAGATCCCGCCCGGCCAGTACCAGGACATGGTCCTGGAGGCCCGGCCCGCCACCCTCATCGACTACGGCACCATGAAGGCCAGGAAGGTCCCCAAGGTCACCATCGTCCAGACCCTCAAGGGCGACGTCGCCGCCTCCGACCGGATCGAGCGGACCGCCGGCCGCGACGTCGTCGTCTGGGACGCCCTGTCCTACGTCGCCGGACCCGACGGCAAGATGGTCTCCGAGATCCCCGAGCGCTACATCTTCGACGCCCACTCCCAGGACCCCGTGCACGCCACCGGCGAGATGGTCGACGGCGACCCCGTGCACCGCACCGGCATCGAGTACAAGTGGCCGTTCCTCACCGAGAAGCGCGACTACACCTACTTCGACGCCCAGACCCGCACCTCGGCCCCCATCCACTACAAGGGCACCCGCACCTTCCGCGGCCTGGAGGTCTACTACTTCGAGCAGACCATCCCCTGGACCAAGGTCCCGCTGCCCAAGAAGATGCCGGTCAAGGGCATCACCCCGAAGGCCGTCGAGAAGATGGGCACCACCCGCTGGTACGCCACCAAGCGGATGTTCTGGGTCGAGCCGGTCACCGGCGCCCCCGTCAACGGCGAGGAAATCCACCGGGAAGAGCTGCGCGGCGGCGACCTCCTGCCCGGCGGCGGCAAGGTCACCGCGTTCGCCGGCCACGTCAGGATGCGCGCCGACTACGTCGACTCCACCGTCGCCCTGGTGACCTCCCAGCGCACCCTCGTCCTGCTCCTGACCAGCTACCTCCCCTGGGGATTCCTGACCCTCGGCGCCGCACTGCTCGCGCTGAGCCTCCACCTCGAAGCCCGCGGCCGCCGCCCGGCCACCCCGGAGACGGAAGCGGAACCCGCCCTCAACCCCGCCTGAGCCGCGCGGTGGTGTGCCGGGTCGGTTCGGCCGCCGAAGGGTCCTCCGGCCAGGGGTGCTTGGGATAGCGGCCGCGCAACTCCGCGCGCACGGCGCGGTATCCGTCCCGCCAGAACGACGCCAGATCGGCCGTGACGGCGGCCGGGCGCCCCGCCGGCGACAGCAGATGCACCAGCACCGGCACCCGCCCGCCGGCTGTCCGCGGCGACTCCTGCCAGCCGAACAGCTCCTGCAGCTTCACCGCCAGCACCGGCTGCTCCCCGCCGTAGTCCACCCGCACCCGGGAACCGCTCGGCACCTCGATGCGCTCCGGAGCCAGCTCGTCGAAGCGGGCCGCGTCGCCGGTCGCCCAGGGCAGCAGCCGGACCAGCGCCGCAGCCGTGTCGGCCCGCTCCAGATCCGCCCGCCGCCGCGCCCGGCCCAGCTCCACCCCCAGCCAGTCCTCCACCCGCGCGAGCAACGCCGCGTCCGACACGTCCGGCCACGGCGCGCCCAGCTCCCGGTGCAGGAACGCCATCCGCTGCCGCACCGCCACCGCGCCCGCCGGCCACCGCAGCAGCCCGAGCCCTTCCCGGCGCAGCCCGGCCACCACGGCCTCCCGCACCAGCTCCGGATCCGGCGCCGACAGCGGCCGCACCGCCAGCTCGATCGCCCCCAGCCGCTCCACCCGCCGCGCCACCACGTCCCCGTCCGTCCAGCGCACCTCCTCACCCGAGGAATACAGCGCCCGCGCCGCGGCACACGCCGTGTCCTCGTCGATCACCGCCGCCAGCCGTATCCGCGCCGACGCCGCGGCCACCGGCCGGTCCGCCACCGCGACCGCCAGCCACTGCGCGTCCCGCAGCCGCGAACCCTCCCGGCCCGGCTCGGCACCGGTGCCCGACGCCATCAGATAGCTGCCGGCCCCGCGCGCCCGGGCCACCCGCTCGGGAAACGCCAGCGCGGCGACCAGCCCCGCCACCGCGTCGTCCGACGCGCCCCGCCCCGGGCCGTCACCACGGGGCGCCTCCCCGGCCCCGGCCGCACCGGGCTCACCGACCGCCGCCGCCAGCCGCCGCGCCTCCTGCCGCCACCTGGCGGCATAGCCGTCCCCGCCCCGGCGCGCGGTGCGCCAGGCCTCCGCCAGATCGTCCCCGTACGCCCGCGGCGGCTCCTCGCTGAGCAGGGCCACCACCTCCGCCGCCCGTCGCACGCCGACCTCGGCGGAGCCGTCCAGCAGAGCCCGCGCCAGCCGGGGATGCACGCCCATCCGCGCCATCCGCAGCCCCCGCCGCGTCGCCCGGCCCGCCGCGTCCACCGCGCCGACCGCCGTCAGCACCTCCCGGGCCGCGCCCAGCGCCCCGGCCGGCGGCGGGTCCAGCAGCGCCAGACCGCCCGCGTCCGGATCGCCCCAGCACGCCGCCTGCAACGCGAACGCGGTCAGATCGGCCACCCTGATCTCCGGGTCGGGGAAGGCCGGCAGCCGCCCGTCCTCACCCTCCGCCCAGCAGCGGTAGACCACGCCCGGCGCCTCCCGCCCGGCCCGGCCCGCCCGCTGCCGGGCCGCCGCCCGGGACGCCCGTACGGTCGTCAGCGCGCTCAGCCCCCGCGCATGGTCCATCCGCGGCACCCGCGCCAGCCCGCTGTCGACCACCACCCGCACCCCCGGCACGGTCAGACTCGACTCCGCCACCGAGGTCGCCAGCACCACCCTGCGGACGCCGTCGCCGCCCGCCAGTACGGCGTCCTGCACCTCGGCCGGCGCCCGGCCGTGCACCTGCAGCACCTCGGCGTCCACCCCGGCCAGCTCCCCGGCGACCCGCCCGATCTCCCCGACCCCGGGCAGGAAGCACAGCACATCGCCGGTCCGCTCGCGCAGCGCCCGCCGCACCACGCCCGCCACATGAGTCAGCAGCGCCGGATCGACCCGCAGGCCGTGCGCCGGCCGCACCGGCCGCTCCGGGGGCGCCCACACCGTCTCCACCGGATGCGACACGCCCGCCGCCTCCACCACCGGGGCCGGCCCCGCCGCCCCGCCCAGCAGTCCGGCCCACCCCTCGGCGTCCGTCGTCGCCGACGCGGCAACCAGCCGCAGCTCCGGGCGGAGCGTCTCCCGCACGTCCAGCAGGAACGCCGCCGAGGTGTCGGCGTCCAGATGCCGCTCATGGCACTCGTCCAGCACCACGACATCCACCCCGGCCAGCTCCGGATCGCGCTGCAACCGCTGCAGCAACACGCCGGTCGTCACCACCTCCACGGCCGTACGCGGCCCGGCCCGCCGCTCGCCGCGCACCGTGAACCCCACCCGGTCACCCACCTGCTCGCCCAGCAGCCAGGCCATCCGGCGCGCCGCGGCCCGGGCCGCGATCCGCCGCGGCTCGGCGACCAGCACCCGTCGGCGCGGCCCGTCGCCGGTCAGCCCGGCCAGGTCCAGCGGCACCAGCGTCGTCTTGCCGGTGCCCGGCGGGGCGCACAGCACCACGCTGCCGGCCCCGTCGAGGGCGGCGCGCAGCGCGGGCAGGGCGGTCCGTACGGGCAGCTGGGCGAGTGCGTCACGGGCGATCACAACCCCCAGTCTGCCGCCCGCCACCGACAACGCCGCCGGCCGCCGGCAGGGGCCGTTACGCCTCCGCCTCGCACACGAAGATCGCCGTGCCCGGGATCAGATGCCCGCGCAGCGGGGACCAGCCGCCCCACTCCTGGGTGTTCCACTCCGGCCATTCCGGCTCGACGAGGTCCAGCAGCCGGAACCCGGCCGCGACCACGTCCCGCACCCGGTCGCCCAGCGTCCGGTGGTGCTCGACGTACACCGCCCGCCCCAACCCGTCCTGCTCGACGTACGGGGTGCGGTCGAAGTAGGAGGACGCCACCGACAGTCCCTCGGGCCCCGGCTCGTCCGGGAAGGCCCAGCGGAGCGGGTGGGTGACGGAGAAGACGAACCGGCCGCCCGGCCGCAGTACCCGGCGCACCTCGCGCAGCACCCGTACGGGATCGGCGACGAACGGCAGTGCCCCGTATGCCGAGCAGGCGAGATCGAAACTGCCGTCGCGGAAGGGGAGCGCCCCGGCGTCCGCCTCCACCAGGTCCGTGGCGGCGCCCGGCGTCGCGTCGGCGATCCGCAGCGCGTGCTGGAGCTGCCGGTGGGAGATGTCCAGCGCCACCGGGAGCGCGCCCTGCGCCGCCAGCCAGCGGGAGCACTGCGCCGCGCCGGCCCCGATCTCCAGGATCCGGCGGCCCTTCAGCTCGGCGGCCGGCCCCGAGCAGCGCCGCCTCCGCCTCGTCCAGCCCCTCAGGACCCCACACGAACCGGTCGTCCCCCAGGAACGCGCCGTGCTCGCTCTGGTACTCGTCGGCGTTGCGGTCCCACCAGCCCCGATTGGCGCGGCTGCTCTCGGTGTCCGAGGCGTCACGGCGGGTCGCCTCGGGCTCGTGGTCTTGGTTCATCGCGCCCGTCGTCGTAGTCTTCGCTCTGCTTGTTGCTGCAGGGACTGTGAGGCCGCTCGGCCTCGCGGAACATCGCGTGTGCCGGTTTTGGGGCGCTCTGCCCCGGGTGTGCGCGTTCGCGCATTGACCGTGTCCGGCTGCCCCGTATGCTACAAGTTGCGCTGCGGGCTTGCGCGCCTCAGACGGAGCAGGCCGCGCTCGCATCTGTATGCACCCCTCGGTTTTGAGGCGTTTCAGGCGGTTCCGATGCTTCGGCATCCACGAGCCTCCACGAGAGCGTCTCTGACACTGTCCGGCTTATGCAGAGGCGATACGGGCTCTCGGCGTAGCAGTACCTACGACTTCAATGTCCGTACCGGAGCCCTTTCCCACATGACGAGCAGCACCGAGACCACCGCCACCACCCCGCAGGTTGCGGTCAACGACATCGGTAACGAGGAAGCTTTCCTCGCCGCGATCGACGAGACGATCAAGTACTTCAACGACGGCGACATCGTCGACGGCGTCATCGTGAAGGTCGACCGGGACGAGGTCCTGCTCGACATCGGTTACAAGACCGAAGGCGTCATCCCGAGCCGCGAGCTCTCGATCAAGCACGACGTCGACCCCAACGAGGTCGTTGCCGTCGGTGACGAGATCGAGGCCTCGTCCTCCAGAAGGAGGACAAGGAAGGCCGCCTGATCCTCTCGAAGAAGCGCGCCCAGTACGAGCGTGCCTGGGGCACCATCGAGAAGATCAAGGAAGAGGACGGCATCGTCACCGGTACCGTCATCGAGGTCGTCAAGGGTGGTCTCATCCTCGACATCGGCCTCCGTGGCTTCCTCCCGGCCTCCCTGGTCGAGATGCGCCGCGTCCGCGACCTTCAGCCCTACGTGGGCAAGGAGCTCGAGGCCAAGATCATCGAGCTGGACAAGAACCGCAACAACGTGGTCCTGTCCCGCCGCGCCTGGCTGGAGCAGACCCAGAGCGAGGTCCGCCAGACCTTCCTCACCACCCTCCAGAAGGGTCAGGTGCGCTCCGGCGTCGTCTCCTCCATCGTCAACTTCGGTGCCTTCGTGGACCTGGGTGGCGTCGACGGTCTCGTCCACGTCTCCGAGCTGTCCTGGAAGCACATCGACCACCCCTCCGAGGTCGTCGAGGTCGGCCAGGAGGTCACGGTCGAGGTCCTGGACGTCGACATGGACCGCGAGCGCGTCTCCCTGTCGCTCAAGGCGACCCAGGAAGACCCGTGGCAGCAGTTCGCCCGGACCCACCAGATCGGTCAGGTCGTCCCGGGTAAGGTCACCAAGCTCGTTCCGTTCGGTGCGTTCGTGCGCGTCGACGAGGGCATCGAGGGCCTGGTCCACATCTCCGAGCTGGCCGAGCGCCACGTCGAGATCCCGGAGCAGGTCGTCCAGGTCAACGACGAGATCTTCGTCAAGGTCATCGACATCGACCTCGAGCGTCGTCGCATCAGCCTCTCGCTGAAGCAGGCCAACGAGTCCTTCGGTGCCGACCCGACGGCGGTCGAGTTCGACCCGACCCTGTACGGCATGGCCGCGTCCTACGACGACCAGGGCAACTACATCTACCCCGAGGGCTTCGACCCGAGACCAACGACTGGCTCGAGGGCTACGAGACCCAGCGCGAGGCCTGGGAGAACCAGTACGCCGAGGCGCAGCAGCGCTTCGAGCAGCACCAGGCCCAGGTCATCAAGTCCCGCGAGGCCGACGAGCAGGCTGCGGCCGAGGGCGCTGCGGCGCCGGCGGCGCAGGGTGGCGGCCAGGCCGGCGGCGGCCAGGCCGGCGGCGGCTCGTACTCCTCGGAGTCGGCGGACAACGCCGGCGCCCTGGCGTCGGACGAGGCGCTCGCCGCGCTCCCGCGAGAAGCTGGCCGGCGGCCAGAGCTGAGCTCGCGCCGGTAGGCAGTAGCTGATCGACGAAGGCCCGTTCCCCTCGGGGAGCGGGCCTTCGCCGTGCCATCGTGCCGTCGAGTCGCTGGTGCCGTCTGCCGTCTGCCGTCGAGCCGTCGAGCCGTCGGGCCCTCGGGCCTTTGGTGGGCGTCGTGTTCTTCGCCGTGCCGCCGTGGCCGTGGCCCCACGGAGGTGCGTTGCGGGGCCAGGGCGCGCTCCGGTCGGGGCAATCGCGGGTCAGCCCACGGGGACGCCCGGATGGGCAGCGCCGCGGCCACCGGTGACGGTGTTGACCCCCGCGATGGTCACCGGGCAACCGGCCGTGTCGCAGTGGGTGATGTCGCGGCGTCCATCACGATCCCCTTCTGACTGCCGGTGACGGTGATCCCTTGACGGTCCAGTACGAGGCGCCGCTCACGTACAGCCCGTAGCCGCCGCCCGCGGTGAGCACGGCCCGGGGCGAACCGGTCAGCGTGATGCGGGAGTCGGAGACGGAGACGGAGGTGCGGTAGCGGTGGCCTTGAAGTTGCCTGCTGGGAGGCGTCAGGGCTTCGGGTGAGAAGCGGATGGAGGATCAATTCGCCCTCGGGGGAGGTGGGTTGGGGTCATCTTCGTGAATGGGGAGAGGGGGAAGGTGGGGCTCGCCCGGAACAGGGCACAGTAGGGGCACGGGCGGCCGCGGAACGGTGGGGTCCGGTGGTGGCGGGAACTGTCCGGTACGGGACCGGGTCATATCCACGGCCGGGAATGCCGACGGCCGACCGCACGTTGCCGTTCATGAGAACGAGGAGGAGCGGTCACTGTGTTGGATCCCCAGGGTTTGTACGAATGGGAGCCGAGCGGGCTCGCGGAGGTCGAGGCGCTGGCCTCGCGGGACTCGGCCGGGCTGGTGCTGCTGTACCACTTCGACGGGTACATCGACGCCGGTGAGACGGGCGACCAGATCGTCCAGCGGCTGCTGGACGGCCTGCCGCACCGGGTCGTGGCCCGCTTCGACCACGACCGCCTCATCGACTACCGCGCCCGCCGCCCGCTGCTCACCTTCGAGCGCAACCGCTGGACCGCCTACGAAACGCCGAGCATCGAGCTGAAGCTGGTGCGCGACACCACCGATGCGCCGTTCCTGCTGCTGTCCGGCCCGGAGCCGGACGTCGAGTGGGAGCGCTTCGCGGCCGCCGTGAAGGAGATCATCGAGCGGCTCGGGGTGCGTCTCTCGGTCAACTTCCACGGCATCCCGATGGGCGTCCCGCACACCCGCCCGGTCGGCATCACCCCGCACGGCAACCGCACCGACCTGATGCCCGGGCACGCCAGCTTCTTCGACGAGGCCCAGGTTCCGGGAAGCGCGGAGGCGCTGATCGAATACCGCCTGGCGGAGGCGGGGCACGACGTGCTCGGCGTGGCGGCGCACGTACCGCACTACATCGCCCCTCCGCGTACCCGGACGCGGCGCTGACGGTCCTGGAGGCCGTGACGGCGGCGACCGGCCTGGTGCTGCCCGGCCCGGCGCATGCACTGCGTACGGAGGCGCTGCGCACTCAGGAGGAGATCGAGCGGCAGATCTCCGAGGGCGACGAGGAACTGGTCGCGCTGGTCAGTGGGCTGGAGCACCAGTACGACGCGGTGGCCGGTGCCGAGACCCGGGGGAATCTGGTGGCCGAACCGGTGGAGCTCCCCTCGGCCGATGAGATCGGCCGGGAATTCGAGCGCTTCCTGGCGGAACGGGAGGGCGACGGCGGGCCCGCCTGACGCGGCACCGCCCCCGCTCCCTCCCCGCCTCCGGGGCCCTGCCCTGGCTCTCTTCGGCCCTTTCCCGGATGTCGCTTCCCCGCAGCGCCGCGCCTCGGGCAACGTATAGCGTGGGCCCATGGTGAAGGTGGGGCTGACCGGCGGCATCGGCGCGGGCAAGAGTGAGGTTTCACGACTGCTGGCGTCGTACGGCGCGGTCATCGTGGACGCGGACAAGATCGCACGCGAGGTCGTCGAGCCGGGCACGCCCGGACTCGCGTCGGTGGTCGAGGAGTTCGGTGAGGACGTCCTCGCGCCGGACGGCACGCTGGACCGCCCCAAGCTGGGCGGCATCGTGTTCGCCGACCCCGGGAAACTCAAGGCGCTCAATGCGATCGTGCACCCCTGGTGGGTGCGCGGTCGGCGGAACTCGAGCATCGGCAGGCCCGGACGCGGTGGTCGTGCACGACGTCCCCCTCCTCACGGAGAACGGCCTGGCGCCGCTCTACGACCTGGTGGTCGTGATCGACGCCGCCCCCGAAACCCAGCTGGACCGCCTGGTGCGGCTGCGCGGCATGGCGGAGGACGAGGCGAAGTCCCGGATGGCCGCCCAGGCCACCCGCGAACAACGGCTGGCGATCGCCGACCTGGTCATCGACAACGACGGCCCCCTGGAGGCCCTGGAACCCCAGGTCCGCAAGGTGTGGGAACGCCTCCGCAACGGTTGAGGCGGCTGAGGCACGGCCGCCGGGCGCATGAGGTGACGGCCGTCGGGCGGACAAGGTGCGGGCCGCCGGCCGGACTAGGTGACGGGTGCCGGGCCGGCTGAGTGACGGGCTTGGGCCCGCCGAGGGATGCGTGCACGGGCAGGCTGAGTGACGGGCTCGGGCCCGCAGGGGATGCGCGCACGGGCCGGCTGAGGCGATGGGCGTCGCGCCGGTAGGCGGAAGCGGGTGCCGGGCCGGCTGGGGGCGAGGCCCGGCCCGGTGGGGGAGTGGCTGCCGGGCTCGAACGGCCGGGCGATACCCTCGCCGCCATGACTGCTGCTTCCGATCTTGACGCCCAGCTCTCGGCCGGCGAGCCTGTAGCCGAGTCGGTGACCGAGCCCGCCTCCTCACCTTCCGCTGCCGAATCGGCACCTCCCTCCTTCGTCGTGAACATCCCCGGCATCGCGGACGCCGACCTGGAGCCGGAGCCGCTGGACCCCTCGCAGATCGTCTCCGGTACGCCCGAGGTGACGGGGAAGGGTTGTGGGAGTCCGCCGACGGCCAGCAGATCCGCGGTATCTGGCAGATCACGCCGGGTGTGGTGACCGACACCGAGGCCAATGAACTGTTCGTCGTCGTCAGCGGACGCGCCACCATCGAGGTGGAAGGCGGCTCGGTCCTCGAGGTGGGCCCCGGCGACGCCTGCATCCTCCGCGAGGGCGACCGCACCCGCTGGACCGTCCACGAGACGCTCCGCAAGGCGTACCACATCAGCCTCTAGCGGCCCTCTGGCGGCAGGGCTCATGAGGGAGCGGACGGTGGTCCGGCCGAGCGTCCCCGGGGCTGCTTCGGCCTCCGCCGGATCCGGGGAATGCCGTGGCCGACAGGGTTGTTGTGGCCCCAGGTAACACCGTACGGTCCCTGGCGGACGCATGCCTGCGCCGACAGCGACGCCGGTGGAGAGGAGTAGGTCGTGCCCGAGAGCAGCCCCGAGACGCATGTCATCGACTTCCGTGCTGCGGAGCAGCTGCTGGCCGCCCGCGACCCCCGCGGCGCGATCCGGTTGCTGGACTCGGTCATCAGCGCGCATCCGGACAACACCGCGGCCCGACTGCTGCGCGCCCGTGCCTTTTTCCTCGCCGCTCAACTACGGCCGGCGGAGCTTGAGTTCCAGATCGTGCTGGAGCGTGAGCCCGACAACGCGTTCGCGCACTTCGCGCTCGCCCGCACCCTGGAGCGCGCCGCCCGCCCTGACGAGGCGCTCCGCCACTTCCGGCTGGCGGCGGCCTCGACCCCCGCCCGGAGTTCATCCAGGCGGCCCGCTTCGCCCCGGACGCCACGGGCAACGGTGACCGGGCTCCGAAGGACGCCCCCGACCGGCCGGGCGGCGAGGACACAGGACCGCGGTAGGTGGGGATGGTCCACCGAGTAGGGAGGCCGGCCGCCGCCGGGTCACGGCCGGCCGCCGCGTCACGGCCAGTGGTCGAGTCACGGCCTACTGCCGCGGCGGCGGTCCGTGTCGTTGCGTATGCCGAAGACATCGTTCCGGCCGCGGTCGGGCTCGTACGGTGGTACGTCCTTGCCCGGTTGGTAGTGCGGTCCCTGGCGGATGTGGCGGATGACCATGATCAGGTCTGCGGCTGCCACCATGGCGAGTGCGGCACACGCGGCCGCCCATTCCGGCCGCCCGAAGTCGGCGAAGGCCACGGCCCCGGCGACGGCCCACGCAGTCCCCACAGTGCCAGTCCGCAGCGTATTTTCAGCGGGCTGCGTGCCTGCAGGGGCTCATTTCCCGTACGCATCGGCCTCATCTCCCACTTCACCTTCCAGGATCCTCCCGATCCATGAGTCCGTCACTGCTCTTCCTCGCCTTGGTCGGTCTTCGTCTCCTTCGCCGTCTTGTGCGTGGGGCAAGGCGTGGGGCGGGGATCGCCGGCCGGGTGGCCGTTGATCCAGGACAGCCCGCCGATGTCGAGCCGCGAGCGGGCGCGGGTCACGGCCACGTACGCCAGGCGCGCCTCGTCGACGTCGATGGGGCCGGGGAGCGGCTGCCCGGTGTCGTCGCGCTCGTCGAGGTCATCGGGGCCGGTGAAGTCGTCCGCGATGCGTACGCTCGGCCACTCGCGACCCTTGGCCCGATGGGCCGTGGACACCGTCACCTCGGCAGAGTCCTCGGGGGAGAGCCGGTCCAGGGCCCGGAGCACGGCGGCCGTGCCGTGCTCGTCGACGAGTTCCACCAGCGGCAGGAGGTCCCGTCCGGCCGGATCGCACTCCGCGTACTCGCGCAGCTCGGCCCAGGTTTCGAAGAGCATCAGCTCCGGATGGCCGGTCCGGCGTCCGGCTTCGAGGTCGTGCACGGCGCGCGCCAGGGCGCTCAGGGTCTCGCCGCCGCCGCGAGGGCGACCCGGCGGTCCGCCTCCAACTGCCGTATCACCTCCACCATCGCCCCCACGTTGGTCCGGCACAGAATGGCCTCGGGGGAGCGGACCGGGCACAGCTCCGTCTTCCGGTCCGGGGAGCCTCGGAGCCGGATCGGCGCGTCGACGATCGCGAGCCAGCGGTTGGCCTCGGCCGCCAGCGCCGGTCCGAAGCGGAAGGAGTGGGAGAGGGTGAGCCGTCGGCCGTCGAAGCCGGTCATCACGTCGCGGGCACCGCGCCAGCCGTAGATGGCCTGGGCGGAGTCCCCGACCAGCACCAGCTGGGCGTGGTCGCGCTGTGCGGTGAAGACCTGCTCGACGACGGGTTGGTGTCCTGGGCCTCGTCCAGGAGCAGGAAGTCGGCCGGGATGACGGGCTCGGTCAGGGCCCACATCTTCAGGTAGTGGTCGTGCTCGAAGCGGACCACGCCGTGGTCGGGGCGCTGCAGATCGGCCCAGGCCTTGCGGGCGTACGGCAGGACGGCCTCGGCGAGGTGGGCGTGCAGCGGCGGGGATTCGGCGCCGCGCAGGGGCGGGACGTGCCGGGCCTGGAGCTCGCGGTCCGCCGAGTGGCAGAAGCGGGTGACGGTGCGCAGGGCCGTATAGGAGAGTGCCTTGTGCGTGACCGTGCGCGCACCGATGCGTAAGGACATACCGTCCTCGATGCCCAGGGCTGCGCCGGTGCGCCAGCCCGCTTGCCGTGGGGCGTTCATCCGGGACTGATACCGCTTGCCCACGGCGGTGTAGGCGAGGGCGTGGGCGGTCCCGCAGGCGACCTCGGTCGGGAAGGTCCGGGCGGCGTGCCGGGCGACGGCTCTGTTGAAGGCGATATAGCGGCCGAGCCGGCCCTGCTGTCGCGCGGAGTGCGCGAGCATCGCCAGCGTCGTCGTCTTGCCGGTGCCGGCACCGGCCTGGATCACGAGGTGGGTGCCGGTCGGAAAGAGCTCGGCGGCGGCGCGCTGTTCGGGAGTCGGGGTGTGCATCGGGCTGCCTTTCGGTGTGGGGTGGCGGCGGAGGCGGGAGGCCCCCGCCCGCCGATCGACATCAATCGATCACTGAGAGTGACGACGTAACTGACTGTAGCCGATCGCGGCGGATCCGCGACGAATCTTTTTCTGCCTGTGGATAACTCAGCCGCCCGGCGCCCGCCGCCCCGCCGGCCGACGGCGTTGTCAGTGCCGTCTGCTTTCATCGGGAGTCGGCAGGAGCCGGAGGATTCGGACGTCAGGAGACGGCATGAGCGAGCGGTGGGATGACGGCAGGTATGCCGCCGCGGCCTGCTGTGCCGCGGTCTTTCTGCCCGCGCAGCCGCCCCGCGCCGGACGGATCGCGCTCTGGCGACCCGACGGCGGGCCGCTCCCCGAGCCCGGCACCGGTGCGCGCGACGACGGCGCGCAGCAGACGGGCGCGGAGGCGACGCGGCTGACCGTGGCCCGCCGTCATGGCAGCGGCGCCCGGGCGCGCACGGTTCCGGCCGTGCTGCTGCCGCTGGCCGAGGCAGTCCCCCTGCTCGTCCGCGCCCGGCACGATCCGGCCGCTGATCCCGCCGCCGCCTGTTGGGGGGCCGCCACCCTGCACGCGCTGCATCTCGCCGCGCGCGGGCGGCTGCTGCCCGGGCTGACGCCCGAGGACACCGACGCCTGGCGGGCCGGCCCGCTCGACCCGGACGACATCGCGCACCTCCGGGCGATCGCCGCCGCCATGCCCGCCGAGGCCTACGCCGTCCCCCTCCCCGGCAGCCGGCCGCTGCAACTGCACGACCCGCAGACCTGGTGCGGCGCTATGTGGACGCCGTGGTGGACGCGCTGCCCCGTACCCCGGCCGCCGAGCTGGTGGCCGGCGCTCCCTTCGCCGCGTACGCACCGCAGCGCCTCCCCGGTGCGCGCGACTGGGCCGCCGAGGTCGCGGCCGGCGTCGATGCGGGGGTACGACTGTCCCTGCGCCTCGATCTCGCGCCGGACCGGCTCTTCGACGTCACGGGTGAGGGCGAAGCGGACGGCGAGGGGAGCGCGGCGGTGGTGCTGCAGGTGCAGAGCCTCACGGACCCGACGCTGATCGCCGACGCCCGGCAGTTGTGGGACGGTGAGGGGCCCGACCACTTCGGTCCGCGCTCCCGCGTCGACACCCTGCTCGCGCTGCGCCGTGCCGCCCGGTCTGGGCCCCGCTGACCCGCCTCCTGGAGCGGCCGGTCCCCGACGTCCTCCCCCTGGGGGACGAGCTCTACGAGCTGCTGGGGGATGCCGCGCCCCGGCTCGGTGCCGCGGGCATCGCCGTCCACTGGCCCCGGGAACTGGCCCGCGGGCTGACCGCGGCCGCGGTGCTGCGCTCTGCGCCCGGCTCCGCCGCGGACGGCTTCGGGTTCTTCGAGACCGGCCAACTGCTGCAATTCCGCTGGCAGCTGGCGATGG
Organism: Streptomyces endophytica; assembly: GCF_026153355.1. GTDB lineage: Bacteria > Actinomycetota > Actinomycetes > Streptomycetales > Streptomycetaceae > Streptomyces > Streptomyces endophytica. Next base: position 4,096,838 of record NZ_CP110636.1, read on the forward strand.
ACGGACTCCCGCTGACCGAGGCCGAAATGGACGAACTCGCCGAGGCGCACCGCCCCGTCGTCCGGCTGCGCGACCAGTGGGTCCTGGTGGACCCCGGCTCGTGCGCAAGGCCCGCAAGCGGGAACTGGGCTATCTGGAGCCGGCCGACGCCCTCGCCGCGACGCTCAACGGCACCGCCGAGGTGGACGGGGAGCAGGTCGAGGTGGTGCCTCTGGGGGCGCTCGCCGCGCTGCGCGACCGCCTCACCTCCGAAGCGCCCCCCTGCCCCAGCCGTCCGGACTGCGCGCGACGCTCCGCGACTACCAACTACGGGGCATGACCTGGCTCGACACCATGACCACCCTCGGCCTCGGCGGCTGCCTGGCCGACGACATGGGCCTGGGCAAGACCATCACCGTCATCGCCCTCCATCTGCACCGGCGCCCCACCGACCCGGTCCTGGTGGTTTGCCCGGCCTCCCTCCTCGGCAACTGGCAGCGCGAGATCGAGCGCTTCGCCCCCGGCACGCCCGTACGGCGCTTCCACGGCACCGGCCGCAGCCTGGACGGCCTGACGGGCGGCTTCGTGCTGACGACGTACGGCACGATGCGCAGCAGCGCCGCCGAACTGGCCGCCCGGCGCTGGGCCTGGGTCGTCGCCGACGAGGCGCAGCACGTGAAGAACCCCCGCTCGTCCACGGCCAAGGCGCTGCGCGACATCAAGGCGCCGGCCCGGATCGCCCTCACGGGCACCCCGGTCGAGAACAACCTCTCCGAGCTGTGGGCGCTCCTCGACTGGACCACGCCCGGCCTGCTCGGACGGCTGAAGACGTTCCGGGCCCTGCACGCCCGCGAGGTCGAGGGCGGCCAGGACCCGGAGGCCGCCGAGCGACTGGCCAGGCTGGTGCGGCCGTTCGTCCTGCGCCGCAAGAAGTCCGACCCGGGGATCGCCCCCGAGCTCCCGCCCAAGACGGAGACGGACCACCCGTCGCCCTCGGACGCGAACAGGCCGCCCTGTATCAGGCCGTGGTCCGCGAGACCCTCGCCCGGATCGAGACCGCCGAGGGCATCGCCCGCCGCGGCCTGGTCATGAAGCTGCTCACGGCCCTCAAGCAGATCTGCAACCACCCCGCGCAGTACCTCAAGGAGACCGCCCCGGGCCTGGCCGCCCGCTCCGGGAAGCTCGAACTCCTCGATGAGCTCCTGGAGACGATCCTCGCCGAGGGCGGCTCCACCCTGGTCTTCACCCAGTACGTGAGCATGGCCCGGCTCCTCGAACGCCATCTGGCCGCCCGCGGCATCCCCGCCCAGCTGCTGCACGGCGGAACGCCCGTCGCCGAACGGGAGAAGATGGTCGACCGGTTCCAGTCGGGGCACGCCCCGGTTTTCCTGCTGTCCTTGAAGGCGGCGGGCACCGGGCTCAATCTGACCCGCGCCGGGCATGTGATCCTACGACCGCTGGTGGAATCCGGCGGTGGAGGAGCAGGCCACCGACCGCGCCTACCGCATCGGCCAGACCCAGCCGGTGCAGGTCCACCGCCTGATCACCGAAGGCACCGTCGAGGACAACATCGCCCAACTCCTCGCCGCAAAAGGGCGCTCGCCGACGCCGTGCTCTCGGGAGGGGAAACCGCGCTCACCGAACTCTCCGATGCCGAGCTGGCCGATCTCGTCTCCCTGAGGAGGGCCGCATGATCCCCCGCCGCCCCTCGGGGCGCGCCGCCGCCGCGGACCGGCTGGCCCGCGCCGACCGTACGCGCTCCTTCCCGCCCCTGCCGCCCCGGCCCGGCGCCCGGGGCCTGTTCGCCGAGTCCTGGTGGGGCAGCGCCTGGCTGGACGCCCTGGAGACCACCGCGCTCGACAGCGCCCGGCTCGCCCCGCGCGGACCTACGCCCGCGACGGCCACGTCGACCCCATCAACGTCACCCCGGGCCGCATCCTCCGCCACCGTACGGGGCAGCAGGCCCCGCCCCTACAGCGCCGAGATCCGCCTGCGCACCCTCAGCGACCACGATGGACGGCCTCCTGGACGCCGTCGCCGCGGAACCGGACCAACTCGCCGCCCTGCTGGCCAAAAAGCTCCCGCGGACCCTGGCCGAGGGCGAAGTGCGTCTCCTTCCCGGGCCGGGCGACCTCGTCCCCCGCTGCTCGTGCCCGACCACGGCAGGCCCTGCAAACACCCGCCGCCGCCCTCTGCTTCCAGGTGGCCAGGCTGCTGGACGCCGACCCGTTCGTGCTGCTGCTGATTGCGCGCCGCGGCGAGCGCGAACTCCTCGACGCGCTCGCCCGCCGTAACACCGCCTCACGCCGGGGAGGCGCACACCCGGACACCGGACGGTACGGCTCCACCCGCCAGGAGGGAGTGAGGCCCGGCGGATCGGCGCCGTCCGGGCCTCCGGAGCCGCTCCCGAAGCTCCGGACGCACCCCGCGCCGGGGTCGCCCGCGCCGCGCCCCGTCCTCGCCCGCGCCGCCCTCGCCGACCGCCACCGGCGGCCCTCCCGCCGCCCCTGCCCGCCCCGCCGCAGCCCGGCCGGCCACACGCCCTCCCCGAGGGCGACGGCCTGCCCTTCGACCCGCCACCCTCGAACTGCTTGCCGCCGACGCCGCGGCCCGCGCCCACGCCTGCTCACCACCGCTGCGGACCCCGGCGGACGGCCGGCCCCCAGCGGCCCGTTCCCGGAACTCCCGCCTGGGAGGACGCCCGTGCGCCTCGCCGCCACGGCCCACCCCCACCGGGGCTGACCTCCGCCACCCGCACCCTCTACCGCGATCTCGCCGCGGCGACCGGCCGGACGCCGACGGACGTGGCCCGCTCCGTCGCCGCCTGGCGCCAGGGCGGACCCGAAGGGCTCGCCCTCCTCCACACCACCTGGAACCCCCGGCCGCGACTTCGACCGGGCCCGCAGCGCCCTCCGCGCCGCGGACCTGCCGGCCTCCGACCCCGCCACAACCACCTCACCGACCCGGCGCGCGGCCTCCAGCTCCGCTTCGGACACGACCACCGCTGGTACCCGTACGAATCCGAACCGGGCGCCGAGGACTGGTGGCCCGCCGGCCCCGCCGACCCCGACCCGGTAGGCGCCCTCACCACCCTGCTCGCACGATGACTAACCTCAACGCCGTGGAAGGTCTCGACACACTCACCCGCCTCCTCGCCCGCCGCACCCCCGAGCAGCTCGCCGCGCTCCTCACCCGCCACGCCGAGCCGCTCGCCCGCCGCCCCGCCCCCACCGAACTCCGCGGCCCTGGCAAACCGCCTTGTGGTCCTACGAAACCCTCCACCACCTGGTGCTGCACCTCGACCACCCCCGGCTCCGGATACTCGCCACCACCAGCCCGGCTCAGCCAGGAACGCACCGGGCGGACCGCCCCCGCGCCCGGCGCCGACTACCAGTCCCTGATGGCGCACCGGCTCTCCTTCGCCCACCTGGCCGGCGAACCGGTCCCGCCCCAGGACGTGTTCGCCGCGCTCGGCGCCGACCGGCCGGACCGGCACGCTCCGCCGCCGAGGGCGGCCCTGCGTGCCCTCTACGACGACGGTCTCGGCCGCCCCCACCGAAGACGCGCGCCGTCGTCGTCCCCGCCGCGCCTCCCCAACTCCTCGCGCGACGACCTCGGCCCGTTCCGCCCCGACGCCCCACGGCTCACCCCGGACCCGAGCGCGACCCCGGCATGGCCCGCCGCACCGGTCCCGGCGACCTCGCCGTACGACGAGTCCCGGGCCGCCGCGGCTGCCTTCGCCGCCACCCTGGAGCGCCTGCTGGCCTCCCTGGCCACTCAGCCCGCCGCCCTCCGCAAGTCCGCGGGCTGGCCGTACGGGAGATCAAACGGCTGGCCAAGGCCGCCGGCGCCACCGAACCGCACGTCCGCCTGCTCCTCGACCTCGCCCTGGCCGCCGAGCTGATCGCCCTCACCCGCACCCCGTCGGGGATCACCGCGCTCCCCACCGGCGCCTACGACGGACGGCTGCTGGACCGCCCGCCCGGCGCCCGCCTCGCCCCCGTCCTCGCCGCCTGGTCCGCCCTGTGGGCCCCCCACCCACACGCCGTTCGGGGAGACCCCGACCGCACTCGTCCGCGGGCGCGACCGGCACGCCCCCGCCCTCCGGCACGCCCTCCTCACCGCCCTGGACACCGTCCCGTCCGGTGCCGGAGCGCCCCTCCCGCCCCTGCCGGCCACGGACGCACCGGAGCAACGCGAGGCCTGGCGACGGCCCCGTTGGCGGACCTCCTCCGGGCCGCGGACTGGTACCGCCCGCTCGCCGTCACCCGCCGGCCGATGGCCGAGGGACGCGCCGCCCACACCCTCCACGAAGCGGCCTACCTGGGCCTCGTCGCGCACGGCAGCCTCACCCCCCTCGGGCGGGCCCTGCTCAACGGCCCGGACGCCCTCGCCGATCCGCTCGGCGATCTGCTGCCGGCACCGCTCGAACAGGCCCACTTCCAGGCCGACCTGACCGCCGTCGTCCCCGGCCGGCCGTCCGCCGCACTCGCCGGACTGCTCGCCTCCGCCGCCGACCGGGAGTCCGAGGAACACGCCGTGACCTGGAGGTTCACCCCCGCATCGGTCCGCCGCGCGCTGGACACCGGACACTCGGCCGATACCCTCCTGACCGAGCTCACCGGCGTTTCGGCGACCGGCGCCTTGCCGCAGCCGCTCCACTACCTCGTACGGGACGCCGCCCGCCGCCCACGGGCGGATGCGGTGCTGCCCGCCGCCTGCTGCATCCGCTCCGACGACGAAACCCTCGTCCGGGAAACTCGCCGGCCACCGCGGACTGCGCGACCTCGCCCTGCGCGTCATCGCCCCGACCGTCCTGGTCAGCGGCCGCCCGCCGACCGCCACCCTGGACGCGCTGCGCGCCGCGGGCTATGCGCCGGCCCTGGAGTCCGACACCGGCACGACCACCGTCGAACGCCTCCCCCTCACACCGCTCGCAGGCCCCCGCCCCGGCCCGCGACCCGCACGCCCCGCTTCACCTCGCCCGGCGCCTCCTGGGACGGGAAACAGCCCCAGGAGGCACCCGTGACCGGCGAACTGACCGGCGGAGCAAGCGGTCCTGACCGGCGGCGGACGGCGCCCGCGGCGGCCGGGCGGCGGCTACTCGTACTCCGTGCGGCGCCCTTGCGCGTCAGATAGGCGGCGCCGACCACCTTGGCCACCGCCCGGCCGCCCAGCTCCGCGCTGTAGCGGTCCCGGAGCGGGCGGACGACCACCACCCTCCCGGATGTGCGCCGCACGCCCGGACAGCGTCTCGCGGCCCTCGGCCAGTTCCATCACCGCGCCGCCTCGTAGGGGCCGCGGTACAGCGTCGGCACCAACGGGAGCCGGCCGTCCAGCATCCCGGTCAGCTCCTCGGGGTCCAGCCACCGCAGCTGCCCGCCGGCCTCCACGGCGACGTCGAACACCGCGTAACCCGGCTCCCACGCCGGCTGTCCGCGCCGTAGCCGAGGTCCTGGGGACACCGGCGCCGTAGACCTCGCCGTTACACCCCGAGCCGCGACGCCCCCAGCTCACCGGCGAGCTCCGCCGCCACCCGCGCGACGTCGTGGCCGCGCACCGCCCGCCAGTACAGGTTCTTCGGGTCTCCATCAGGGCGAGCCGCTGCGCGCCCAGCCCCTTGGAGGTCACCTGGAGTCGCCCGCTCTCGGCGTGGTACGTCACACACAGCACCGTGCGTGCACCTTCTCCGTGACCGGCCACCGGCTCGCCGTCCATGAACGCCGCCGGACAGCGCTTGAGGTTCTCGATGTCGATCCACGGCAGCAGTTCGGGCGCCGCCTCGACGTCCCCGCTCATCGAAACCGGCACCGGCGGGACCCACTTCACGATCCCCAGCTCCGCCGCGAAGTCGGAGCCGTCCGCCCGCGCCTTCGCCAGATCCACCCCGGCCAGTGCCGTCGGGCGGCAGACGATGCCCTGCGACAGCTCGCCCCGCAGCCGGATCGCCTTGACCCGGTTGGCCGCGGAGCCGGCCAGCTTCCCCGTCAGCCCGAGCTCGGCCACCAACTCCCCGGGCAGCACGGCCTGTTCCGGTATGTAGACCGCCAGATCGCCCGTGCGGTAGGCGCCCTTGGCGACCACCGCGCGATACAGGCCCACCTGGCGAGCTCCAGCGCATCGGCGTTCGGATGCGCGTGGATGGTCAGTTCCTCGGCGGTGACGCGCAGCGTCGACATCCCGCCCCCCGTTCCTGGCACTGCCTCGGGCGGCGCCCGGTTGCGCCGCCCCGTCCCACTCTGAGCGACCCCGAGGACGCCGGGCGACCGAATTTCCCCCATGGGCCGGTACGTCCGGGCCGGCGGCCGCGGGATCAGCCCTCGGCCGGTTTACGGCGCCCCGCCCTGCCGGTGCGGCGCAGTGCCGTCGGCCGGAAACCGAGCGGGCGCCGGGCGGTGGGGACGGCCGAGACGGCGGACGGTGCGGCGGCCGCGGCGGCGAGATCTCAGGCGGGCGCCGGAGGCGGTGGGCTGCGCCGTGGGCGGACGGGCAGCGGGGGCGCCTCCCAGTCCGCGGTGCCGGTGACCGGACGGGTCCGGGCCGTGTCCCGCAGCATCGCGAGGGCGGCCGGGCCGCGCAGGAACGGTGCCGGACGCGGGCCCGGTGACGGCGTCGACATAGGCGCGGCAGACGGTGGTCCGGCGGCGGCGGGGGAGTGGCCGGGCACACCGATGGCCACGGACCAGAGCTCGTCGACGAGGCGTCCGATGGTGCGCTGGACCCTCCGGGCGAGCGCCGGATCGTCCATGCCGTACCGGGCCAGTGCCTCGCGCAGTGCGGTGGCGCCGTGGGCGGCGAGCGACAGGCCCTGGCCGAAATCGGGGCTGAGCGCGGCCACCGCACCGCCGAGCGCGGAGGAATCCCGAGGGCCAGGACGGCAGTTGTTCGTAGCGCCACCGCCGGTTGACGGTGTCGCGGGACAGCCGCACCTCGCTCAGCGGCTCGGCGTCGGCGATGAGGTCACCGATGCGGGGATCTCCCGCGCGCCGGGCGAACGGCACGAACCGGCCGGCGTGCTGGGTCGGCCGGTCCTCGCCGGTGCCGGTGAGGGTGACCAGCCAGCGGCCGCCCTCGATCGGCACCAGCGTCGCGGTCCGCTCCGGGACGGCCCGTACCGGGAGGGTACGTCCGGCCGCGGCGCGGGCGGCGCCGGAAGGGCCGGGCGGCGGCACGGTGAGGCCCGAACGGGAGGTGAGCACCGGGAGGTTCTCGGCGCCCTCGGGAGCGCGGAAGATCCGGGTCGCCGAGACGATCGCGGAGTCCGCGCGGTCCTCGCCCACCCGCGGCAGTCCCAGGGCGGCGAGCCGCGCCCGGCTGGTGGAGTGGCGGCCGGTGGCGTCGACGACCAGGTCGGCGTCGAGCCGATACGTTTCACCGGTCGTGGTGTCGCGGACCCGCACCCCGGTGACGTGCTCCGCGGTGCCGGTCAGCTCCTCCGCTTCGGTGCCGTCGACGACGGCGACCCCGGGGCGGGCCGGCACCTGCTGCCGGATGACCCGGTCGAGCAGATCGCGGGAACAGGCGATCAGATGCGGCGGACCGTGCCGGTCCGGCCGGCCCAGGGAAGCGCGACCGGCCAGTTCCGCCGGCACCGGGACCCGGCGGGCGCCCTCCGCCAGCCAGCGCTCGACACTGCCGGGTACCAGGGCCTCGACCATCCGGGCGCCGTGCGCGGCGAGCAGATGGGCGTGCCGGGCGTGCGGCAGGTCGGTCGGCAGCGCCGGGGTCCGCGGCAGCCGCTCCCGCTCGACGACGATGACCTCGGCGTACTCGGACAGCGCGGCCGCGGCGAGCATGCCCGTGAAGCCGCCGCCGAGCACCACGGCGAGGTAGGGGTGGGTGAACTGCAGCCCGCTGCCGGGCGTACTGCTCGAGGCGTTCATGGGCAGTCCCGTTCTCGTCGGCGGCGCACGGTCCCCCGGCGGGGGCGGGACACGTCCAGATAGAGCGGTGCCGCGTATGGCCGGGAGTGGCGGCGTGCGGCGGCGATGACGGCATCCGTGGCAGCCGCGACGGTGGCCGTCAGCGAGGGCGGCAAGGACGCGGATGCGGTCCGCAGCAGGCGGAGAGGTGCCGGTGGAAGTGGCAGTGCGCGTTGTGGGTCCCGGCAGGCCGGCGCGTACGCCGGCCTGCCGCCCCCCGATTTCCCCATCATGATTCCCCCTCAGGCCGTGCCCGCGCTGCCCTGCACGCGGCCATGCCCTCCGCCACCCGCCCGTATCACCGGGTGCGGTGGGCGAGCGGCACTGCCTCGCGGAGCGCGCTCGGCCCCAGGGGACGCGGCCGTCACAAGTGGTCAACGGCGGACACAATTCGGGATCGTAGGCGGCGGCGATCACTTCCGGTAGCCGACTTTGAGCGAGGGATGCGAGGCAGCCATCTCGGCCATACCGCTGGGTAGATCTGCTGCAAAACGGCGCAATCGGTAGAAAATGCTCCGGCCGTTTCTCGCGTCGCGAGAAAGCAGGCGGGAAAATCTCGTCAGGAGAAGGGCAACGGCAGGCCGAACCTCTCATGGTTGGCGCGAAATGATCGGGTATCCGCCCGACAACGACCGCCCCGCCTACCCTGTGCGGGCACCGCACTTGTGAACCTGAGGGAGAGTCGTGCGCGCGATTGTGATGCGAGAATTCGGCGGTCCGGACGTGCTGCGGCTGGAGGACGTGCCCGAGCCCGCACCCCGCGGCGGCCACTCGCTGGTCCAGGTGACCCTGGCCGGTGTCAACTACGCGGACGTGCACGTCCGGGGGGACTCCTACCTCGCCCCCGTGGAGCTGCCCTACACACCCGGCAACGAGGTCGTGGGGACCGTGGACGGCGGCCGCCGGGTCGTCGGACTGTGCCGCGGCGGGGGCTACGCGGAACAGGCCCTGCTGCACCGCCGCGTCACCTGGGACGTGCCCGACGCCATCAGCGACGAACAGGCCGTCGCGCTGGCCCTCCAGGGCAACAGTGCCTGGCACCTGCTCTTCACCGTACTGCGGATCACCAAGGGCGAGACCCTCGTCGTGCCGGCCGCGGCCGGCGGCGTCGGCTCGCTGGCCGTCCAGCTCGCCGCGCACGCCGGGGCCAGGGTCATCGGCCTCGCCGGCTCGCCCGAGAAGCGCGAACTGGCCGCGAAACTGGGCGCCGACGCCGTCGTCGACTCGCACGCCGACGACCTGACGGAGCGCATCCTGGACGCCGCCGGCGGCCCCGTCGACGCCGCTCTGGAGATGACCGGCGGCGCCACCTTCACCCGCACCCTCGCCGCCGTCGCACCGCGCGGCCGGCTCGCCGTCTACGGCTTCGCCGGCGGCGACCTGGCGAACGTGCCGACCCGGGACCTGATGGAGCGCTCCCTGAGCGTTTCCGGCTTCTGGCTGCCGCAGCTCTACGCGGACCGTACGGCACTGCCGACGTCCATGCGGGCGCTGTTCGACGCCGTCGCCGACGGCACCCTCCAGCCGCTCACCGGCGCCGCCTACCCGCTCGGCGAGGCCGCCCGGGCGCACCACGACCTCGCCGCCCGCACACCGACCGGGAAGCTCGCCCTCGACGTCGCCCGATAATGCGGGTAACCCGGGGCCACGGGCGGGCAGAACGGCCCCGGGAGCACTCCCGGGCGCCGACTGCCGGAGGGTGCGGCCGCGGGTGACGGGGGCGTCGGCTTCCACCGGACACGCCGGGCGCCTACGGGCGCGGAACACTGCCAGGGGAGAGAGCACACGATGGGCAACAGCACCACAGCACCGGGTTCGCCGGCCGCGGCCGGCGCGTCGGCCTCCGCTTCGGGCACCGCCGTCACGACGCCGGGCCCCTCGGGGCGCAAGAACGGACGCCAGACGGCGAAGAACGGGTCCTCGGCGGGCACCCGGGCGTCGGGATCCAGCCATGCCGAGCGGGTCTTCCTCGTCCAGACCGCCTTCGCCGAACTCGGCGGATCGGCCCACGGCCCCGGCGAGATAGCCGAGTTCACCGGCCTGGACGACTCCGTCGTCTACCGCATCCTGCAGTCCGGCATCTACCAGCGCATCTTCGAACGGGTCGACCGCGGCCTGTACCGGCTGCGCACCTCCGCCGCCCAGCTCGCCTTCACCGCGCTCGACCACCGCCTCGACGGCACGGTCACCCAGACCGTGCTGCAGGAACTGCGGACCGCCACCGACGGCGGGCTGGCGTTCCTCTACATGGTGGCGCCCTTCTCCGGCGCCCAACGGCAGTGCGTCGACATGGCCGTCGGCGACTCCGACCTGGCCGAACTCGGCATGACGCCGCGCGATGTGCTGTCCGTGACGCGCTCCCTGCGCACCGGCGCCTCCGGGCGGACGATCCTGGCCTACCTGCCGGAGGTGCTCCAGCAGCGGGTCCTGGCCGAGCCCGTACCGGACCAGGCCGGACCGGGCGTCTACCGGGACAACGACGCGCTGGCGGCCTCCCTCGCGGAGGTCCGCGACCTCGGCTACGCGCTCGGCTACGAGGAGTGCATGGCCGGATGGAACTCCTGCGCCGCGCCGATCATCTGGGACGGCTCCATCATGGGCGCGGTGCTCCTGCTCAAGCTCAAGTCCGTGATGCCGGTGGCCCCCGAGGACGTCATCGAGGCGACGAAGGAGGCGGCGGCCGAACTCAGCCGCTACGGCGCCGCCGGCCCGGACGCGGGCCAGGCCTGAACCGCGGCGCGACGGAACCACACCCGACACCCGAGGGGGACCGATGGAAGCGGAGTTGGTGGCACTCGCCACGGCAGGGGCGACCACGCTCGTACAGCAGATGGCGACGGAGGGCTGGGGCACCGTGCGGCGCCGCATGGCGGCCTTCCTCGCCCGCCGCCGGGGCGCTGGGGACGCGGCCGCGCTGGAGGGCGAGCTGGACGACTCGCGCGCCGATCTCGTCGCCGCGCAGGAGGAGGGCGACCGGGACGGGGTGGCGGGCGTGACCGCGGCCTGGCGGCTGCGGCTGCGACGGCTGCTGAGCGAGGACCCGGCCGCCGCGGCCGAACTCCGCGCCCTGCTCGACGAGGTCGCGCCGGCACCGGACCGCGGAACCGTGTGGCACGTGCACAACAACATCAGCGGCGGGGTCAACGGCACCGTCGTCCAGGCCGGCTTCGTCTCCGAGGTCCGCAACTCCCCCTCCCGCCCGCCGGGCCGCTCCCCGGCTGACCCCGCGCGCACCGCGCCCCGCCGCCCGGCACAATGGCGGGGTGCGGCTCGAAGCGATCACCTGGGAACGGCTCACCGACGCGCTCGCCGAGCGGATCCTCACCACGGAGGCCGAGGACGGCAGCCCCTGGCGGAGAGTGGCCCTCGACGGAGCGCCCGCCGCCGCACCCGGCGACCTCGCCGAACGGCTCGCCGAGGCGCTGCGGCTCCGCGGGCGGGCGGTGCACACGGCCGGCGCCTTCGGCTTCCTGCGCCCCGCCTCGCTGCGGCTCGAATACGGCCGGGAGGACCCCGACGCCTACCACGACGAGTGGTTCGACCGGCAGGCGCTGTGGCGCGAGGTCTTCCAGCCGCTCGACCCGGGCGGCACCGGTCGCGTCCTCCCGGACCTCTGGGACCCGGTGGCCGACCGGGCCACCCGCAGCGCGTACGTGACGCTGCCGCCCGGTGGCGTCCTGCTGCTGCACGGTCCCCTCCTGCTCGGTCACTGGTTCCCCTTCGATCTCACCGTCCACCTCACGCTGTCACCGGCCGCGCTCGCCCGCCGCACCCCGCCGCACGAGCACTGGACGCTGCCCGCCTTCGCGCGCTACGAGGCCGAGACCCGGCCCGAGGAGGCCGCGGACATCGTCGTACGGGCCGACGACCCGCGCCGGCCGGCCTGGAGCGGGCCCGCCTGATCCGGCGGCCGCGGAACGGTCCGGCGGCCTCAGACCAGCTGTCGGATCTCGCCGCGGACGCGGTAGAACCCGCCCGCGGCCGCCGACAGGTCGTCGACGACATACCGCACCCCGGGCCGGCGTATGTGCCGCGGGAACTGGACGTTCCAGGACGGCTCATAGCCCTCGGAGACCACATGGACCCGCAGCCGGCCGCCCTCCTGCACACACTCCACCACGACCCCCGAGGCGGCCGCGGACGCCACCGTCCGCACCGTGGCCGAGGGCGTGTACGTCGGCAGCGCGGCGGCCGACTTCACGTCCCGGGCCACCGGCACCGTGCCCGCCCGGGCGGCGGCGACCGCCGCCTCGCTCGCGTCCACGCACACCAGCGACCCGTCGGTGGTGACCATGTACAACTTCTCGTCCAGATACTGCATCGACAGCGCCGAACCCCCGCCCGTGCCCAGCTTCCACAGGCGGGTGCCGTCGGCGGCGAAGCAGTACACCGAGGAGGCCGAGTCGCCGGCGAAGACGTAACGGCCGCCCGGTGCCGTCGCGCAGGAGTAGACGACCGTGTCGCAGGCGTACGTCGCCTCCAGCGCACCGGAGTCCTTCGCCAGCCGCTGGACCACCCGCCGGTCGGTACCGGCGTACACCGAGTCGTCCTCCTGCCAGCCGAACAGCACCGCGCCCTGGGTCGGCGTGTGCCACAACTCGCCGCTGCCGTCGGCCAGGTAGGCCGTCACGCCACGCCGGTGGCCGTGGTAGACGGCGCGCTCGTCCCGCCGCACCATCCAGGCGTGGTCACCGGTGCTGCGCCGCGACCACTGGTACTCGTCCTCGTGGTCGATGACCGTCAGACCGCCGCTGCGGTCCGCGACGTTGAGGATGCCCTCGCGGATGTCCAGCCAGAAGATGTCGACGTCGGGGGCGATGCCGTAGGCGGCGAAGGGGAGTTTCGAGGAGAGGTCGTAGACCGTGCCGTCGTCACAGCCGGCGTAGATCCAGAAGTCGTCCGCCACCAGGCACTTGACGCCGTCGGGCAGCCGGTAGTGCGCCAGCACCTCGCCGTCGTGGCCGAGCGCGTGCACATCGCCGTTCTGGTTGCCGACCCAGGCGCGGTCCTCGTCGATGTGGATGCCGAACGCCGCGGCTCCGGTGCGGAACCGCCACAGCACCGGCGCGACCGCGCGGGCCGTCGACGGCGCCGAGGACACCTGGCGGCGCGTCACCGGGCGGGCGGTGCGCTGCCCCTGGACGGCCGGGGCGTAGCCCTTGCGGACCTTCTCGCCGATCTTCTTCGCCGCCGCGGCCTGGGCCTTCTCCCGCGTCGGGAAGGTCGAGGTCTGCCGCTGGCCGGCCGCGCCGATCCGGCCGTAGCGCACCGAGACGACCGTGTCCCGCACCGTCACCTCGTAGAACTTGTGGGCGCCGCCGCCCTCTTGGGACAGTTCCAGGTACGTCGTGGTCTCGGACATGATGCTCCCCTCCCGGGCGGCCCCGACGGCCGTCCCCCGCTGTGAAAAACCGTACGGCCGACCACTGACAACGGGCCGTGGAGCGCGGCCCGGGGCCGCTGAACGCCCTGCTCAGGGCGGCGGTTAGCGTGGGGGCGTGACCTCTTCCTTCACCGCATCAGACCCCTCCGGCGCGGCCGACGCGCTGCCCGGCAGCCAGGGGCCCACCGCAACCGTGGAAGCCCGGCCGGGCTCCGTCGGCACCGTCAGGATGACCTACGCGCCCGACCCGGACGGCGACCCGGACCCGGGCGAGATCGTCTGGACCTGGGTGCCCTACGAGGAGAACGACGGCCGGGGCAAGGACCGGCCGGTGCTGGTCGTCGCCCGGGAGACCGGCGGCACGCTGCTGGCGGTCCAGCTGTCCAGCAAGCGGCACAGCAACGACCGGGAGTGGGTGGCCATAGGCGCGGGCCCCTGGGACCGCGCCGGCCGCGACTCCTGGGTGGCGCTCGACCGGGTCCTTCGGGTGCACCCGGAGGGCATGCGGCGCGAGGCGTGTGCCCTGGACCGGGGCCGCTTCAACCTCGTCGCCAACCGGCTGCGGGAGTTCCACGGCTGGCGCTGAACGGCCGGGGCCAGGGCGGCGTCAGGCGTCCGCCAGCGCCAGGAGCTTGGTGACGGTGTTCCAGTTGCGGGCGGTGGCCGTCACCCCGAGCGGGGTGCGGCTCACCAGCGCCGCGAGCTTGGAGCGGCCGATGCCGTCCGGGCACCACAGGTACAGTTCGCGTCCGGCCAGCCGGAACCGGTCGGGCGCGAACGCCGCCTGGTCGATCGCGTTCAGCCGCGAGGTGTCGGCCGGCACCTCCGACAGGAACGTCAGGTGCAGGCTCCTGGGCTCCGCCACGGCCTGCGGAAACGGGTTCGCGGCGACCGCGGCGGCCAGCTCGTCACGGGTCCGCACGACCACCGGCACATTGAGGCCGAGCTCGGCGGCGATCCGGTCCTCGATCCGCCGGGCCGTCTCGCCGGGCGGGGTGCCCGGATCGGCGAAGACGAGATTGCCGGTCTGCAGCAGCACGGTGACGTCCTTCAGCCCCAGCGCCTCCGCCAGCTCCCGCTGCCGGGCCTTGGGGAAGGAGTTGTGGCCTCCGACGTTGATGCCGCGGAGCAGGGCGATCTGACGGGACATGGCACTGCCCTTCGGGGAGCCGGCCTCGACGAGGACGGACGACGGCCGGTACCGGGAGCCGGAACCGGAGGGACGGGATCAGAAGAGCGGCGCGGGCAGCACGCCTTCGAGCGCGAGCAGTTGCCGCTTGGTCTCCAGGCCGCCGCCGAAGCCGCCGATCCCGCCGTCACTGGCGACCACGCGATGACAGGGCACGACGACCGGCAGCGGATTGGACCCCATCGCGGCACCCACCGCGCGGGCGGCACCCGGCTCCCCGACCCGGTCGGCGAGGTCCTGATAGCCGACCACGTCGCCGTAGCGGACACCGGAGGCCAGGGTCTGCAGCACCCGGGCATGGAAACCGGACGACAGTGACCAGTCCAAGGGGACGGTGAAGGTCCGCAGGTCCCCGGCGAAATAGGCGGTGAGCTCGGCCGCGGCCGTCGCCAGCGGGGGTGTCTCCGGAAGCGGCGGCCCGCCGAAGAACTGCTCCAGCCGGGTCAGCGCGCGGCGGCCCCTCCGCTCGTCCGCGTGGAAGACGACCTGCACCAGACCGTCCCGCGTCGCGGCGAGCAGCAGCGGGCCGATGGGGGTCACAAGGCGGGTCCACGCCCAGTCGCGCCGGGCGGCGGACCCGGCCTTCGGCGGCGCGTCCGCCCGGGCCGCCGGCCCCGGAACCTGCTCGGAATTCGTCACCTGATCAGGGTAGGACGCGCCACTGACAACGCGGCGGGGAACGGCCCCGCGGACGGCCGCCGCGGCCCGCTCCCCGCAGGTCACCGGCGCTCAGCCGGAGTGGTCGCGGCCCTCCAAGGCGTCCCGCACCACGTCCGGCTTGTTCGTGATGATGCCGTCGACGCCCAGCCCGGCGACCTTCACCGCGGTGGCCGCGTCGTCGACGGTCCAGGTGTACAGGTCCAGCGGCCGCCGGTGCGGCCCCCGCAGCCCGTGTACGGCGGCGACGTATTCCGGGGTGACCACCGTGTGGACCGGATTGATCTGGTCGCAGTACTGCGCGTACTTCGGCAGGTCGGCCACCGAGGGGTTCCCGAGGAAGCCGGTTCTGATGTCCGCGCGGGCGGTGTGCACGGTCTTGATGGCGTCGGCGTTGAAGCTCTGGATGATCAGCCGGTGCCGGAGGTGCTCCCTGTCCAGCCAGCCGGCCCGGCGCAGTTCCCTGAGGGTCTGCAGCTCGATGCCCGGGTAGAGCTCCGGCGACTTCAGCTCCATCAGCAGGCTCTGGTCGTTCTCCTCCACCTCGTCCATGTAGTCCACGAGGGTCGGCACCCGCTCGCCCTCGAACTTCGGTGCGAACCAGCTGCCCGCGTCCAGCTTCTCGATCTCCTTGAGGGTGAAGTCCGAGACGTTCCAGGGGGAGCGGTCGGGGAAGACCTGCTTGACGTTGGTGGTCCGTGCGAGCGAGTTGTCGTGGAGGATGACCAGCTCACCGTCCTTGGTGCGCTGGACGTCGTTCTCGACCCATTCGAAGCCGAGCCGGGCGGCTTCGTCGATGGAGGCGAGGGTGTTCTCGGGGGCGTACGACGAGGCGCCGCGGTGGGCGACCGTCACCGGGGTGTTCCGGTGCGGTGCGGCCTGGGCGGCGGCCGGGGAGAGGACGAGCGCGGACAGACCCATGAGCGCACCGGCGACGACGGTGGCAACGGGGCGAATACGCATACGGACTCCTCGTGACGTCGTGAGGTGAGCTGACGAGAACGGACAGGAACCGGAGGGACGGAAGAGGCTCGCAGCCGGGCCGTGACGGGAGGCGGTCGTGGGGTGGCCGGGCGCTGAACGAGACATGGCCGGTGTGCCGTGTGGAGCGTCGCGCAATTGCAGGATGCCCGGATCTGTCATGCAACAGACGTACGCTTCCGCCGCCGTCCAACTTGCCGGAGCCGGAGCGTCCGCGCATCTTGGCCGATGATGTGTCACCCGTCGCGCTTCTGACCGGTTTTGGTCAGGCGGGCAGAAAAGCTGGACTCGGGGACCGCCTGGCTCGGGGGCCCGGTCGATCATGAAGCCGGCGTCGCGGGGCACCGGCGGACGGTGATCGGCGGGGCGCCCCGCGATGGCGGCCCCGCGGCATCCGGCCGACGCCGCCGCGCCGCGTCCCGCGCCCGCCGGACAGTGCCGCCCCGTCGCTGAGGCGGCCCCGACATCGCAGGTCGGAGCAATTGCCACGTCGATTGTCAGTGGCGGGTCGTACGGTGGATTCCATGCGGCCCGTATCAAAGATCGAACGCACGGTGGCACCTTTCGAGGTCGTCAGCCCGTACCAGCCCAGTGGTGACCAGCCGGCGGCCATCGCCGAGCTGGAGCAGCGCATCCGCGGGGGTGAGAAGGACGTCGTCCTGCTGGGCGCGACCGGTACCGGCAAGTCGGCGACCACCGCGTGGATGATCGAGAAGCTGCAGCGCCCGACCCTCGTCATGGCGCCCAACAAGACCCTCGCGGCCCAGCTCGCCAACGAGTTCCGCGAGCTGCTGCCGAACAACGCCGTCGAGTACTTCGTCTCCTACTACGACTACTACCAGCCCGAGGCGTACGTCCCGCAGTCCGATACGTACATCGAGAAGGACTCCTCCATCAACGAGGAGGTCGAACGGCTGCGCCACTCCGCGACGAACTCCCTGCTCACCCGGCGTGACGTCGTCGTGGTCGCCTCGGTGTCCTGCATCTACGGCCTGGGCACGCCGCAGGAGTACGTCGACCGGATGGTGCCGCTCAAGGTCGGCGACGAGATCGACCGCGACCAGCTGCTGCGGCGCTTCGTCGACATCCAGTACAGCCGCAACGACCTGGCCTTCACCCGCGGCACGTTCCGGGTGCGCGGCGACACCATCGAGATCTTCCCGGTCTACGAGGAGCTGGCCGTCCGGATCGAGATGTTCGGCGACGAGATCGAGGCGCTCTCCACCCTCCACCCGCTCACCGGCGAGGTGATCAGCGACGACCAGCAGCTGTACATCTTCCCCGCCAGCCACTACATCGCCGGCCCCGAGCGCATGGAGCGCGCCATCGCCGGCATCGAGGCCGAGCTGGCGGACCGCCTCACCACCCTGGAGAAGCAGGGCAAGCTGCTGGAGGCCCAGCGGCTGCGGATGCGCACGACGTACGACATCGAGATGATGCGCCAGATCGGCTCCTGCTCCGGCATCGAGAACTACTCCATGCACATGGACGGCCGCGAGCCCGGCTCGGCGCCCAACACCCTCATCGACTACTTCCCGGAGGACTTCCTCCTGGTCATCGACGAGTCGCACGTCACCGTCCCGCAGATCGGTGCCATGTACGAGGGCGACGCCTCCCGCAAGCGCACCCTCGTCGACCACGGCTTCCGGCTGCCGTCCGCCCTGGACAACCGGCCGCTGAAGTGGGAGGAGTTCCTGGACCGCATCGGGCAGACCGTCTACCTGTCCGCGACCCCCGGGCCGTACGAGCTGGCCCGGGGCGACGGCTTCGTGGAGCAGATCATCCGCCCGACCGGCCTGGTCGACCCGGAGGTCGTGGTCAAGCCCACCGACGGGCAGATCGACGACCTGGTGCACGAGATCCGCACCCGCACCGAGAAGGACGAACGCGTCCTGGTCACCACGCTCACCAAGAAGATGGCCGAGGACCTCACCGACTACTTCCTGGAACTCGGCATCCAGGTCCGCTATCTGCACAGCGATGTCGACACCCTGCGGCGCGTGGAGCTGCTGCGCGAGCTGCGCTCCGGCGAGTTCGACGTCCTGGTCGGCATCAACCTGCTGCGTGAGGGCCTCGACCTGCCCGAGGTGTCCCTGGTGGCCATCCTGGACGCCGACAAGGAGGGCTTCCTGCGCTCCGGGACCTCGCTGATCCAGACCATCGGCCGCGCCGCGCGCAACGTCTCCGGCCAGGTGCACATGTACGCCGACAAGGTCACCCCGGCGATGGAGAAGGCCATCGACGAGACCAACCGCCGCCGGGAGAAGCAGCTGGCGTACAACAAGGAGCACGGCATCGACCCGCAGCCGCTGCGCAAGAAGATCGGCGACATCGTCGCCACCATCGCCCGGGAGGAGATCGACACCCGGGAGCTGCTGGGCAGCGGCTACCGCAAGCCGGGCGACGCCAAGGACACCAAGGGCAAGGCGCCGGTCCCGGCGCTGGGCGGCAAGCCGGCGAAGGGCAAGGGCGCCAAGGAGGGCGCACCGCTGACGGATCGTCCCGCGGCCGAACTCGCCGAGCTCATCGAGGAGATGACGGAGCGGATGCGGGCCGCCGCGGCCGAGTTGCAGTTCGAGATCGCCGCCCGGCTGCGCGACGAGGTCGGCGAGCTCAAGAAGGAGCTGCGGCAGATGAGGGAGGCCGGCGTGAAGTAGTGGGGGGCCGGGCGGGTGGCGCACTCACCAGGACGGGTGGCGCGCCCGCCCTGGTGTTGCAGAAACGCCACAAACGCGGGCCCGTGACGCCCCGGGCCCGCCGTCGTGCGTAGGGTCGAAGCTGCCGCCGGAAACGTGGGCGGGACGGTACAGAGAGGGGACGGCGCGTGTCGGTCAATTTGTCCAAGGGGCAGGGCATCAGCCTGCAGAAGTCCGACGGGGGGACGCTGACCGCGGTCCGGATGGGGCTCGGTTGGCGCTCGGCGCCGCGCCGCGGACTGTTCGGCCGGCGGACCAAGGAGATCGACCTCGACGCCTCGGCGGTGCTGTTCGCCGGCACGCAGCCGATCGACGTCGTCTTCTTCCAGCACCTGGTCAGCGACGACGGTGCGGTCCGGCACACCGGTGACAACCTGGTCGGCGGCGCCGGCCAGGGCGGTGACGACGAGGCGATCCTGGTCGACCTGGCGCGGCTGCCGGTCCACATCGACCAGATCGTCTTCACCGTCAACTCCTTCACCGGGCAGACCTTCACCGAGGTGGAGGACGCCTTCTGCCGGCTGGTCGACGAGACCACCGGCCAGGAGCTGGCCCGCTACACCCTCACGGGCGGCGGCAATTACACCGCGCAGGTCATGGCCAAGGTGCACCGCGTCGGCAACGGCTGGCAGATGACCGCCATCGGCGAGCCCTCCGTCGGCCGCACCTTCCAGGACCTGGTCCCGGCGATCGTCCCGCACCTGTAAGCAGCCGCAGCACCACGGCAGCGCGCACCCGGGCCGCGCCGCCGTGCGCCCCGGGCAGCCGCCCGGGGCGGGCCCGGGACGAGTGACAACCAGGGGGAAGAACGATGACGGCCGAGCTGGTCCGGGGCCAGAACCATCCACTGGACCGGAGCCGGGTGGAGCTCCGGATCGCGGCGGGCGTCCCCGTCGTGGCCGGGATGACGCTCGGCGACGAGCGGGGCGGGCTGCCGGGCGCCGAAGCCGTGGTCCACCCGGGTGCGCCCCGCCGGCCCGGCGTCGAGGTGCCCGACCGGGCCGCCGCCGAGCACCGCCTCACGGTGGACCTCGACGCGCTGCCCGCGGCCGTCCACCGGGTCAGCGTGCTGCTGGCGCTCGCCGCCCGGAGCGGCGCGCCGGCCACCTTCGGCGCGGCCCCCGCCCCGTCCGTACGGCTCACCGCCGTCGACGGCACGGGCCTGGCCGGCTACACCGTCACCGGACTGACCGCCGAGACGGCCGTCGTCGCCGTCGAGCTGTACCGCCGGCAGGGCGCCTGGAAGGTACGGGCGGTGGGCCAGGGGTACTCCGGCGGCCTGGCGGCGCTGCTGCACGACCAGGGGCTGGCCCGGGCGGCCGAAGTAGCCGCCGAGGTCGAGGCGGCGGCCGCACCGGACCCGGCGCAAGAGATCCCGGCCCCCGCCCCCGTCGGCACGTCCGCCCCCGTCGGCACGTCCGCGGCCGGCGCCCCGGCCGCCGCCGGCCCCGTCGACTACCGCCACCCCAAGCGCCGCAGCACCCCCGCACCCGGCCCCACGCCGCCCGCACCGGCCCCGTCCGGCGCCCCCGCGGCGGACGGCCCTCCGCCGCCGGTGGCCGGGGACGCCGCCGGATGGAGCATGGAGGAGCGGCTCTACAACCAGATCTGGGGCATGTTCGAGGACCTGGCCCGCTCGGTCGCGGCCTACCGCAGCGCATCGGACTTCGCCGCGTCCCGTCTGGAGCAGGAGCTCGACGAGGTCCTCGCCGACCCGCGCAACCGCCTCGGCACCGCCGCCGACGTCGCCCGGGCCACCGCCCGCGACCGGCACGCCACCCTCCTGACCCAGGCCCGCGCCGCCCTCGACCGCGACCTGGCGCAGCTGACCGCCGAGTCGGAGGTCGTCGAGCCCGCCCTGCCGCCCGCCTTCGCCCGCTGGGACAACCCCGTCTGGCAGGGCCCCCACGTCCCCCTGGAGCGCCCGATGGCGCTGCGGCTGGGCGATCTGCACCTCCCCGAGGTGCTGGACCTGCGCATCCCCATGCTCGTCCGGCTCCCGCTGGAGCGCGGGCTGTGGATCGACAGCGGACCCGACTCCGTCGTCCGTGGCGCGGAGCCCGGACCGGAGCGCGAGTTCGGCCGGCGCGAGCTGGGCAGCGCGCTGACGGACGGGCCGCCGGACGCGGCGGAGATACGACGGCTCGCCCTGGAGGCCGCCGTCGCGATCGCCGCCCGGCTGCTCGCCGTCCACCCCGCCGGGGAGTTCGCCGTGCAGGTCATCGACCCCGGCGGTACGGCGGCGCAGGCACTCGCGCCGCTCGTGGAGACCGGTTTCCTGCCGGGGCCCCCGGTGCCCGGCGCCAAGGGGGTGGCCCCGGTCCTGGAGGGGCTGATCAGGCGGGTCGACCTGGTGCAGATGGCGATGCGCAGCCGGGCCGCGGACGCGCTCCCGCCGGATCTGGACACCGCCGAGCAGCTGCTGATCGTCCATGACTTCCCGCACGGCTTCGACGACCGCGCGGTGACCATGCTCCGCTATCTGGCCGACGAGGGCCCGGCGGCCGGGGTCCATCTGATGATGGTCGCCGACCGCGCCCAGGCCCAGGAGTTCGGCCCGGTGCTGGACCCGCTGTGGCGCTCCCTGCTGCGCATCACCCCGGTGCCGGACGCCCACCTCGCCGATCCCTGGGTCGGCCACGCCTGGACGTACGAGCCGGCGCTCGCCCCGAAGGGCAGCCAGGTGGTGCGCCAGGTGCTGACCCGGCTCGCGGAGGCCCGCCGCGCCGCCGCCCGCACCGAACCCGCCGGCCCACCCCTCCCACCAACCCACTGACCAGGCCTTTTGTCTATCCCTTTACTAAACCTTGGCCATCCTTTACTCTTCTTGGTGCGGAGGGGAGTACTCCCGATGCGGCGTACCCGTCATCACGGCTCGTGCAGGTGACGAGATCCCGGGACGCCGGCCCCGTGCCCTTCGGGCGGCGCGGGGCGGAAGAGACCTCCGGCAGCGACGACGCTGTGAGTGCCGTACGACTCTGCCGGAGGAGCAGTGGACGTTTCCCTGACCCTGTGGGCGCTGACCATCCTTGGTCTTTGCGCCCTGATCGCCGCCGACTTCTTCATCGGCGGCCGCAAACCACACGAGGTCTCCCTCAAGGAGGCCGGCACCTGGACCGCCGTCTGGATCGCGCTCGCCGCGCTGTTCGGCCTCGGGCTGCTGGTCTTCGGCGGGACCGCACCGGCCGGTGAGTTCTTCGCCGGCTTCATCACCGAGAAATCCCTGAGCGTCGACAACCTCTTCGTCTTCGTCCTGATCATGGCGAAGTTCGCGGTCCCGGCGGTCTACCAGCAGCGGGTGCTGATGGTGGGCGTGCTGATCGCGCTGGTGCTGCGGGCCGGCTTCATCGGCGCGGGCGCCGCGATCATCGCCAACTTCTCCTGGATCTTCTACCTCTTCGGCGCGTTCCTCATCTGGACGGCCTGGAAGCTCATCCAGGAGGCGCGGGCGGACCAGGAGGACGAGGAGTACGAGGAGAACCGCTTCCTGAAGCTGGTCGAGCGGCGCTTCCCGTCGACCGACCGCTACCACGGCACCAAGCTGTTCGTGGTCGAGAACGGCAAGCGGCTGATGACCCCGATGCTGATCGTCATGCTGGCGATCGGCACCACCGACGTCCTCTTCGCCCTGGACTCCATCCCGGCGATCTTCGGCCTCACCCAGGACCCGTACATCGTCTTCACTGCCAACGCCTTCGCCCTGATGGGCCTGCGACAGCTGTACTTCCTGATCGGCGGCCTGCTCAAGAAGCTGGTCCACCTCTCCTACGGCCTGTCGGTCATCCTCGGCTTCATCGGCGTGAAGCTCGTACTGCACGCGCTGCACGAGTCCGGTGTGGCCGTACCGGAGATCAGCATTCCGGTCTCCCTGGGCGTCATCTGCGCCGTGCTGGTCGTCACCACGCTCACCAGCCTGCGCGCCTCGAAGAAGCAGGCGGCGGCCGAGGCGGCGGACGCGGACGCGAAGCAGCGCGTCGAGGCCTGAACAGCCGGAGACGGGCCGTCACGCGGCCCGTCTCCGCACGTCCCGACGGCCGGTGGCCGCAGCCCCGCTACCAGCCCCGCTCGCGCCACTCCGCCAGATGCGGGCGTTCCGCGCCCAGGGTGGTGTCGTTGCCGTGGCCCGGATAGACCCAGGTCTCGTCGGGGAGTTCGCCGAAGAGCTTGCCTTCCACGCCGTCGATCAGACTGCTGAACTTCTCGGCGTCGCCCCAGGTGTTGCCGACGCCACCGGGGAACAGGCAGTCGCCGGTGAACAGATGCGGGGGCCGTGCGGGTCGTCGTAGACCAGCGCGATGCTGCCGGGGGTGTGGCCGACCAGATGGCGCGCCGTCAGCCGGACCCGGCCGACGGTGATCGTGTCGCCGTCGTCGACCAGGACGTCCGTGGGGACGGGGATGCCCTCGGCGTCGTACCGGCCCGCGTACGTCCGCGCGCCCGTCGCGCCGACCACCTCGCGCAGCGCGCCCCAGTGGTCGCCGTGGCGGTGCGTGGTCACGACGGACGTCAGGCCGCTGTCGCCGATCAGCGCGAGGAGGGTGTGCGGGTCCGCCGCCGCGTCGATCAGCAACTGCTCGTCGGTCGCCCGGCACCGCAGCACATAGGCGTTGTTGTCCATCGGACCGACCGCGACCTTCGAGATCATCAGGTCGGTCAGCTCGTGCACGTCGGCCGGTCCGCCGACCTTCACTGCTCCGCTGTAGGCCATGAACCCCACTCTAGAGCGGGGGTACGACAGGCAGCGCGGAGCCGTGACCGTCGAGTTCCGTGCCGTCGCCGCGCCCGGTGAGCCACCCGACCAGAGCTGCTGCGGAGCCGGTCACCACCACGGGCGCGGGTGCGTCCCCCGAGCCGGTGGCCGCGCGGCCGGTGTGCCAGTGGCGGCCGTCGTCGGTGCGGATCTCCAGGGCGGGCAGGTCCGGGTGCCCGGCGAACTTGACGGTGGTCAGGAACGCCAGCTCGTCGTCGATGAACGCGGGCGACAGCTGGTCCAGGGTGTGGCCGACGCCGAGGTCCAGGTGGTGCAGCTCCACCTCGGCCAGGCGGCGCAGCGGCAGCCGGTCGGCGCGCTCCACGACCCCGTTGCGCATCTCCACCTCGAAGGCGCGGCGCGCCTCCGGCAGTGCGTCCACCGCGGCGTCGAACCGCGCGGCGCTCTCCTTGAGGTCCGTCAGATGCGCCTCCAGGGAACGGTCGGCGTCCCGCTCGATGTCGGCGTCCCGGGCCTCGGCGCTCGCGTACATCGGCGTACGGACGTCCGTCCGCGCCCAGGTGAGGAGGTTGACCAGGGCGTCCGCGTTGCGTGCCAGATGGGCGAGGACGTGGCCGCGGGTCCATCCGGGCAGCAGCGAGGGTTCGCCGATCGCCGCGTCGTCGAGCTTGCCCAGCGAGATCAGGAGCCGGTCGGTGGCCTCACGAACGGCGGCCACATCGTGCGCGAAATGGGGCGGGGTGACGGTCATGTTCCGAAGCTAGCGCCGACCGGGCGAGTTCGGGAGGCGGCGGGCACCGATCGGGGCGTACGCGGGGCGGGACGGGCGGCGCGCGGCGGCCGGACGGGCCACTGGGCGCCGCCCCTCCCGGGGCCGGCGGAGTCAGCCCGTCAGGTCGGCGGGCGAGCCGAACCACTGCCGGAGCGCGGCCGCCAACCCGTCCAGCCCGTTCGGCGCGCCCACCGTGCCGCCCGCATCGGCCGTAGGTGCCGGGGCGGGGACGTCCGCGGCCCAGGCGGTGCAGCCGTCCGGGCGCACCAGGAGGCCGGCCAGCTCGGGTTGCCGCGGGCAGCCGGTGGTCAGCAGCCGCACCCGGCCGCCATAACCGGCGGCGCACTTGCGCAGCTCCGCGTCATCGGCGAGGTCGAGCAACAGCGCCTGCCCGTCCCGTAGATGGTCCCCGAGCCGGCTGCCGTCGGAGAGCTCCAGGTCGGGTGCGCTGCGGCCGGTCAGCGGATGGTCGCCGGGCAGGTCGTAGCGCTGCCAGACGCCGGAGATCTTCTTGGCGAAGAAGGTGGTGGCGGCGACCGTGCCCGTCAGTTCGGCGACGATCCGGCGCAGCGCCCCCGCATGCGACTCGGGCCGCATCAGCGCCACCTGGGCACGGGTCCAGTCCAGCACCCAGGCGCCTATCGGGTGCCGCTCGGCCGTGTAGGTGTCGAGCAGCCCCTCGGGCGCCCGGCCACGCACCGTCGCGGCCAGCTTCCAGCCGAGGTTCATCGCGTCGCCGATGCCCAGGTTCAGCCCCTGCCCGCCGAACGGCGAGTGGACGTGCGCCGCGTCACCGGCGAGCAGCACCCGCCCCGCCCGGTAGTCGGGCACCTGGCGGGCGTTGTCCGTGAACCGGGTCGCCGAGATCACCTTGTGGACCCGGACCTCGTCCACCCCGGAGACGCGACGCAGCGACGCCTCCAACTCCTGTGCGGTGACCGGAGCTTCACGGTCCGCGGGCGGCCCGTCGAATTCGACGGTGAGGATCCGCCCGGGCACCGGACCGTGCGCGTACGTCCCGCGCTCCGTCCAGTTCCAGCCGGTCCCCAGTGCCTCGGTGCCGGTCATCTCCACGAGGGCCTGGCGGCCGGTGATCCCCGGGGCGGTACCGGGGAACGGGAATCCGGCGAGCCGGCGGACCGTGCTGCGGCCGCCGTCGCACCCCACCAGCCAGCCGGTGTGCAGCGTGCCCTGTGAGGTGTGCACCCGCACCCCGTCCTCCCCGGCGTCGAAGCCGGTCAGCGTCACCCCGCGGCGCACCTCGACGCCCAGTTCGGCGGCGCGCGCGGCGAGCAGCCGTTCCAGGGGCTCCTGGGGGACCAGACCGACGTCGCCGGCCGGGCCGGCGGCGTCGAAGTCCGGATCGGCTTCGTCCAGCAGGTCGCCGCGCAGCATGATGCCCGCGAAGTGCCCGGCGAACTTGGGCGGTTGCTGCACCACGGAGGCACCGGCGGCCTGCCGCTGGCTCAGGAACGAGCTGAACCTCCCGAGGACGGTGCGCTGCACCTCGGCCAGCTCCGGGAGCAGCCCGCGCCGGTAGAAGGCCTCCGCGCTGGGGGTGTTGATCGCCCCCGCCTTGATCGTCGTGTCCACCTCGGTCAGCCGCTCCAGGACGACGACCGGGACATCGGCCAGTGCCAGTTCGCAGGCGAGCATCAGCCCCACCGGGCCGCCCCCTGCCACGACTACGTCTGCGTCATAGGTCATGAGCCGAAGTGTAGCCACTAAAAACTTTTTGCGACTAAAAATTGTCGGTGGGGACGCCTAGGATTCCGGGCATGGTGGATGTGCAGCGGCGTGCGGACGCGCGGACCGGTGAGGGCGCGAGGGGTGCGGCGGGAGAAGGCGGGCGGGCCGGCGCGGCCGGCGGGCGGGGCCGAGCGGTCCGCGGCCGGCAGGCGGAGACCGGCTTCGAGGCGGAGGACGGGCGGCTGACGCTGCGCGAGCGCAAGAAGCTCCGCACCCGCCAGCGGATCTCCGGCGAAGCCACCCTGCTCTTCATCGAGCGCGGCTTCGACAACGTCACCGTCGCCGAGGTGGCCCGCGCCGCCGAGGTCTCCACGATGACCGTCTTCAACTACTTCCCGCGCAAGGAGGACCTCTTCCTCGACCGCATCCCCGAGGGACAGGAGCTGATCGGCCGCGCCGTACGGGAGCGCGGCCCGGACGAGACGCCGCTGGCCGCGCTGCGCCGGCTCGTCCTCGACCTGCTGGCCGAGCGGCATCCGCTGTGCGGGGTGGGGGAGGGGTTCGAGCACTTCTGGCGTACGGTGCTGGACTCCCCGGCGCTGCGGGCCCGGGCCCGCGAGGCGGTCGAGGAGCTGGAGGCCGGCCTCGCCGGACTGCTCGCCGAGGCCGCGGGCGGCGCCGCCGGGCGGCCGGACCACCCCGCCCGGCTGGCAGCGGCGCTGATCGTCGCCGGGATCCGTGCCGCGTACGCCGAGGCCGTGGGCCGCCAGCTCGCGGGTGAGCCGGTCGACGAGGTGGCCGCCGGGCAGGCGGAAGTGCTGCGGCGCACATTCGAGGCGCTGGAACGGGCGCTGCCGGCTTGACGGGCCGGACGGTCCGTGCCGCGGGCGTTTCCGCAGCGTACGGGCGTGCGGCGGACCGGGAAGGATGTGCGGCCGCCACACGTTTGGGTGAAGAGGGCTTGCGAGCCCCGTAAATCGAATGCGCGTGCTATAGGCTCGTGTGTGGCATCCCAAAGACAGTGCCGCTGCGGGCCCCATACCCTGGGGCGTGGGCCCCGCTCCGTTCCGCCGCCTCTGCTCGCTCACCGAGCGGCGGACGCAGAGCCCGCGGCTCCCGCCCCTCTCCAAGAAAGGTGCCGACCGGCGTGGCCGACCGTCTCATCGTCCGTGGCGCTCGCGAGCACAACCTCCGCAACGTCTCGCTCGACCTCCCCCGCGACTCCCTCATCGTCTTCACGGGCCTCTCCGGTTCGGGCAAGTCCTCGCTCGCCTTCGACACGATCTTCGCCGAGGGGCAGCGGCGATACGTCGAGTCGCTGTCCTCGTACGCCCGGCAGTTCCTCGGGCAGATGGACAAGCCCGACGTGGACTTCATCGAGGGCCTCTCGCCCGCGGTGTCGATCGACCAGAAGTCGACCTCGCGCAACCCGCGCTCGACGGTCGGCACGATCACCGAGGTCTACGACTACCTCCGCCTCCTCTTCGCCCGCATCGGCAAGCCGCACTGCCCCGAGTGCGGCCGGCCGATCGCCCGGCAGTCGCCGCAGGCCATCGTCGACAAGGTGCTGGAGCTGCCCGAGGGCAGCCGCTTCCAGGTGCTCTCCCCCCTGGTGCGCGAGCGCAAGGGCGAGTTCGTCGACCTCTTCGCCGACCTGCAGACCAAGGGCTACAGCCGCGCCCGGGTCGACGGCGAGACCATCCAGCTCGCCGAGCCCCCGAAGCTCAAGAAGCAGGAGAAGCACACCATCGAGGTGGTCGTCGACCGCCTCACGGTCAAGGAGAGCGCCAAGCGCCGGCTGACCGACTCCGTCGAGACCGCCCTCGGCCTCTCCGGCGGCATGGTCATCCTCGACTTCGTCGACCTCGACCCGGAGGACCCCCAGCGCGAGCGGATGTACTCCGAGCATCTGTACTGCGCCTACGACGACCTCTCCTTCGAGGAGCTCGAACCCCGCTCCTTCTCCTTCAACTCGCCCTTCGGTGCCTGCCCCGAGTGCACCGGCATCGGGACGCGCATGGAGGTCGACCCCGACCTGATCGTCCCCGACGAGGACCGCTCCCTCGACGAGGGCGCCCTCCACCCCTGGTCCGGCGGACACACCAAGGAGTACTTCGGCCGCCTGGTCGGCGCGCTCGCCGACGCCCTCGGATTCCGTACGGACATCCCCTGGGCCGGGCTGCCGGCCCGCGCCAAGAAGGCGCTGCTGTACGGCCACAAGACCCAGATCGAGGTCCGCTACCGCAACCGCTACGGCCGCCAGCGGGCCTACACCACCCCCTTCGAGGGCGCGGTGCCGTTCGTCAAGCGCCGGCACTCCGAGGCGGAGAGCGACAGCAGCCGCGAGCGCTTCGAGGGCTATATGCGCGAGGTGCCCTGCCCGACCTGTGAGGGCACCCGGCTGAAGCCGATCGTGCTCGCCGTCACGGTCCAGGAGAAGTCGATCGCCGAGGTCGCGGCCATGTCGATCAGCGACTGCGCCGACTTCCTGCGGGGGATGACGCTCAACGCCCGTGAGAAGAAGATCGCCGAGCGGGTGCTCAAGGAGGTCAACGAACGGCTGAAGTTCCTGGTCGACGTCGGCCTGGACTACCTCTCGCTGAACCGCGCGGCCGGCACCCTCTCCGGCGGTGAGGCCCAGCGCATCCGGCTCGCCACCCAGATCGGCTCCGGCCTGGTCGGCGTGCTCTACGTCCTCGACGAACCCTCCATCGGCCTGCACCAGCGCGACAACCACCGGCTGATCGAAACCCTGGTGCGGCTGCGCGACATGGGCAACACCCTGATCGTGGTGGAGCACGACGAGGACACCATCAAGGTCGCGGACTGGGTCGTGGACATCGGCCCCGGCGCCGGCGAGCACGGCGGCCGGGTCGTGCACAGCGGCCCCATGAAGCAGCTGCTGACCAACAAGGAGTCGATCACCGGTCAGTACCTGTCCGGCAAGAAGGCCATCGCGACCCCGGACATCCGCCGGCCCGCCGACCCCGCCCGCCGGCTGACCGTCCACGGCGCGAAGGAGAACAACCTCCGCGACATCGACGTCTCCTTCCCGCTCGGGGTGTTCACCGCCGTCACCGGCGTCTCCGGCTCCGGCAAGTCGACGCTGGTCAACGACATCCTTTACACCCACCTCGCGCGCGAGCTGAACGGCGCCAAGTCGGTACCGGGCCGGCACACCCGGGTCGCCGGTGACGACCTGGTCGACAAGGTCGTCCATGTCGACCAGTCCCCGATCGGCCGCACCCCGCGCTCCAACCCGGCCACCTACACCGGTGTCTTCGACCACGTCCGCAAGCTCTTCGCGGAGACGATGGAGGCCAAGGTCCGGGGCTATCTGCCGGGACGCTTCTCGTTCAACGTCAAGGGCGGCCGCTGCGAGAACTGCTCCGGCGACGGCACGATCAAGATCGAGATGAACTTCCTGCCGGACGTGTACGTGCCGTGCGAGGTCTGCCACGGTGCGCGCTACAACCGCGAGACGCTGGAGGTCCACTACAAGGGCAAGTCCATCGCCGAGGTGCTGGACATGCCCATCGAGGAGGCGCTGAGCTTCTTCGAGGCGGTCCCCACCATCGCCCGGCACCTCAAGACGCTCCACGAGGTCGGCCTCGGATACGTCCGCCTCGGGCAGTCCGCGCCGACGCTCTCGGGCGGTGAGGCGCAGCGCGTCAAGCTGGCCAGCGAGCTGCAGAAGCGCTCGACGGGCAGCACGGTCTACGTCCTCGACGAGCCGACCACCGGTCTGCACTTCGACGACATCAGCAAGCTGATCAACGTGCTGTCCGGGCTGGTCGACAAGGGCAACACCGTGATCGTCATCGAGCACAACCTCGATGTGATCAAGACGGCGGACTGGGTCGTCGACATGGGCCCCGAGGGCGGCAACGGCGGCGGCCTGGTCATCGCCGAGGGCACGCCCGAGGAGATCGCCTCGGTCCCGGCCAGCCACACCGGCAAGTTCCTGCGGGAGATCCTCGGCGACCGGGTCAGCGACGCCGTGACGGTCGCGGCCGGCAACGGCGGCCGCTCGTCCGGCCCCGGCGCGGCGAAGACCCCCGCCGCCAGGAAGCCGGCCGCCAAGAAGGCCGCGGCGAAGAAGACCGCGGCCACGACGACGGCGAAGAAGACCGCCGCCAAGAAGACCGCCGCCAAGAAGACCGCGGCGCGCACCCGCCGGTCCGCGTCCTGACGCACCACCGGCCGGCCGGGACCTGAGGGTCCCGGCCGACCGGCGCGGGCTGCGACGGCTGGCCGCCGGTCGCGACGGCTACGCCGCCAGTTCCGTGGCGTACGGCGGTTCCGCGCCCGCTCGGGAGCAGGTGATGGCGGCCGCGCGGGCGGCGAAGCGGAGGATGTCCTCCCAGTCCTTGTCGCCGAGGGCGGCGAGCGCCGCGTACGAGAGCGCGTCATGGGCGTCGAGGCGGTGCAGCAGCGCCGCGTTGACGGTGTCGCCCGCTCCGATGGTGTCGACGACGGTGACGCGCTCACCGGGGACGGTCAGTTCGCGGCCGTCCCGCGTCAGCACTGTCAGCCCCGCGCCGCCATGGGTGAGCACGATCGCCGCGGGCCCCGCGGCCAGCCACTCCCGGGCCGCCGCGAGGACCGCCGACCGGCCGCCGCCCTCGCCGGCACCCGGACCCCCGCCGGCACCCGGATCCCCGCCGTAGAGGCACCCGCCGCACCCCGCCCGTACCGGAGTCCGGCCCGCCGTCCGCCGCGGCGTCCCGTCCGCCAGCCACAGTGCGTCCTCCTCCGACAGCTTCAGCAGGGCGACATGCGGTAGCCAGGAGCGGAAGCGGGCGCGGTAGGCCTCCGGATCGGGGATCAGGCCCGGACGGACATTGGGGTCGAGGGCGGTGAAGACGCCGCGCGCGGCCTCCCGCCGCAGCAGGGACTCGTAGGCGCTCGCGCCCGGTTCCAGCACCAGCGAGCAGGTGCCCAGCGAGAGCGCGCGGGCCGCGGCGGGCAGCTCCGGCGGCAGGCTGAAGAGCCGGTCGGCGGTGCCGTCGGCGTAGAAGCCGTAGCCCGCCGAACCGTCCGGGCTGATGTCCGCCACCGCCAGCGTGGTCGGCTCGGCGCCGCGCTGCACCAGCGAGGTGTCCACCCCGCCGCCGCGCAGCCCGTTCAGCAGCGCCTCGCCGAAGCTGTCGGTCGAGACCCGGGAGCAGAACGCGGTGGGCGAGCCGAGCCGCCCCAGTGCGACCGCGGTGTTGTACGGGCCGCCGCCGCGCCGAGGCAGCAGCGCGGGCAACTGGCCGTCCAGGGAAGGGCCTTGGGAGCTGGGTACGAGGTCGATGAGCGCCTCGCCGGCGACGACGATCACGGGGTGGGGTTCCTTTCCTGGGCGGCCTGGGCGGCGGCCGGAACGGCGGGGCGGGCGGCCGGTGCGGCCTGGTGAGCGGCCGGTGCGGCCGGGGGAGCGGGCCGGCCGGCCGGGGAAGCGGCCGGGGCGGGTCCGTTCGCCGGTCCGGTTCCGGGGCAGCCGCACGACGTGCGGTGCACGAAGGTGCAGGGCAGACGGAGGGTGCGCGGCGGCCGGCCGGGCTCCTCCAGTCGCTCCAGCAGCAGCCGCACCGCGGCGGCCCCGATCTCCTTGCTGGGCTGGGCGATCGCGGTCAGCCGGGGGCTGAAGAGGTCGGCCCAGGAGAAGTCGTCGAAGCAGGCCAGCGCGATGTCGCGGGGGACGTCGAGGCCCAGGTCGCGCAGCGCACGGAGGGCGCCGATGGTCATCGCGTTGTTGGCGGT
Organism: Streptomyces endophytica; assembly: GCF_026153355.1. Classification (GTDB taxonomy): domain Bacteria; phylum Actinomycetota; class Actinomycetes; order Streptomycetales; family Streptomycetaceae; genus Streptomyces; species Streptomyces endophytica. The sequence continues at coordinate 4,128,565 of NZ_CP110636.1, forward strand.
GATCAGCGCGGTGGGCGGTTCGGGCGCGGCGAGCAGCTGGCGGGTGGCGTCCTCGGCGCCCTCCGCCTCGGAGTTGCCGCCGGCGAGGAGTTCGGGCGCGAAGGGGAGGCCGCGCGAGCGCAGCCCCTCGCGGTAGCCCTGGACGCGTTCGGTGGTCGTGCTCAGCCCCGGCAGCCCCGCGACCAGGCCGATCCGGGTGTGCCCGGCGTCGGCGAGGTGCTCGACGAGCTGCCGCACCGGGCCGGTGTTCTCCGCGCACACCTGGTCGTGTTCCGCGCCGACCAGCCGGTCCAGGAAGACGGTGGGCACCTCGCGCCGGGCCAGATAGGCGGCCATCTCGGCGGGCTCCGCGGACGGCGCGACGATCATGCCGTCCACCGGCGTTCGTGCAGCAGCTGGACGACCTTGCGTTCGTGCTGCGGGTCGTCGTGCGGATCGGCGATCAGCAGGCTGTAGCCGGCCTGGAGCGCACCGGCCTCGACGCCCTGGAGGATCTCGGTGAAGTACGGGTTGCTGATCGCCGACACCGCCAGGCCGATCGACCGGGTGCGGGCGGTCACCAGCGAGCGGGCCAGGGTGTTGGGGGTGTAGCCGAGCTCCTCGATGGCGCCGAGCACCGCCGCCCGGGTATCCGGGCGCACCGGCCGGGTCGCGTTCAGCACGTGCGAGACCGTGGCGACGGAGACCCCCGCCCGCCGTGCCACATCCATCATCGTCGTCATCCGGCTCTTCCTCCCGCGGGTGCGGCGCCAGGGCGGCGCCCACGGCCGCGCCCGTACGGCCTCGTCCCCGCGAGTCCACCACATTACGACGATCGCCCCCAGGCGTAAACGCTTGCGTAAGCGTTTACGTCTCGGTGGAATTTTCTGTAGGGTCCCCGGCATCGCACTCGCACGACGTCGTGAGGAGGCGCCGATGCGCGCGCTCTTGGTCACCGCCCCGGGCGGTCCCGGCGGCTTCGCCGTCACCGAACTGCCCGACCCCCGCCCGCGCCCGACGAGGTCGTCGTGCGCGTCACGTCCTGCGGGCTGTGCGGTACCGACATGCACCTGCTGGGCGGTGAACTCCCGGCCGCGCGCTACCCGTTGGTCCCCGGACACGAGCTGACCGGCGAGATCGTCGCGGTCGGCGAGGCGGTCACCGCCCGCCGCCCCGGCGAGCGGGTCGCGGTCGACCCCAACATGCCGTGCGGCGCCTGCCACTACTGCCGGATCGGCCGCGGCAACCTCTGTGCGGACTACACCGCGATCGGCGTCACCCGGGCCGGCGGCTTCGCCGAGCTGGTCGCCGTCCCCGAGCGCTGCTGCTACGTCCTGCCCGAGGGCCTGTCGGAGGCCGCGGCGGGCCTCGTCGAGCCGCTGTCCTGCGCGGTGCACGGCCTCAACCGGCTGCCGCGCCGCCCCGGCGAGCACTACCTGATCTACGGCGCGGGGACCATGGGCCTGATGATGGCCGCGCTCGTCCGGACCGCGGGCGCCGCCTCGGTCTCCGTGGTGGACCTCAACGAGGAGCGGCTGGCGTTCGCCGAGTCCTTCGGGGTGGACGCGGCGGTGACCGACGCCGGCAAGCTCGGCCGGACGCCCGGCTTCGAGGTCGTGGTGGACGCGACCGGTGTCGTCGCCGCCATCGAGGACGGCCTCGGGCGGGTGCGCCGCGGCGGTACGTTCCTCCAGTTCGGCGTCGCCGACCCGGCCCGGTCGGCGTCCTTCTCGCCGTACCGCGTCTACCACCACGAAATCGACATCATCGGCTCGATGGCCGTGCACCACAGCTTCCAGCCGGCCATCGACCTGCTCGCCGGCGGACTCGCCCTCGACCCGCTGGTCAGCGATGTCTACGGGCTGGACGGGTTCGGCGAGGCGGTCGCCCGCTTCCGGGCCGGCACCGGCCGCAAGATCCACCTCGCCCCGCAGAAGGGCTGAGCGCGGGCCCGCGCGCCTGAACAACCCCTGGGGCGCGGGCGTGAACCTCCTCTTCTCCGCCGCGACGACGCTGCCGGCCTTCCGCGACGACGCTGCCGGCCTTCGCTGCCGGCCCTCCTCTCCGTACGGCGGCTGCTGCCCGGGACCAAGGGCCGCAGTCCGGAGGAGAGCGAGCGGGACCTGCTGCGGGGCCGCCCGGCCCGGCCGGAAGCGGAGGAAGCCGTGCCGGTATCGTCGGGATCCGTCCGCCTCTGAACCGTGTGATCCCTGGAGCCGTCATGAGTCAGCCCCCCGCCCGCCGGACCGTGCTGCGGGGCGCCGCGCTCGCCGGGGCCGCCGGCTTCGGGCTGACGGCCTGTACGCCCGACGGCACGGACGACAGCACGGACGACTCGGCGATCCCCGACAAGCCCGTGGAGCTGGGGCCCGCCGCCGACGTCCCGGTCGGCGGCGCCAAGCTCTACCGCGAGGACCGGCTCGTCGTCTCGCAGCCCGCCAAGGGCACGTACAAGTGCTTCAGCGCCAAGTGCACCCACGCCGGCTGCATCCTCTCCGACGTCGAGAAGAAGGAGGGCAGCTGCCCCTGCCACGGCAGCCGCTTCGACGTCACCACCGGCAAGGTCGTCCAGGGCCCGGCGTCCGAGCCACTGCCCGAGGTCCCCGTCAGGGCCGAGCACGGCAAGCTGATCGCGGGCCCGAGCACGGCAAGCTGATCGCGGGCCCGAGCACGGCGAGCTGATCGCGGGGCCGGACCGGGCGAGCGGATCGCGGGGCCGGACCGGGCGGGCTGAGCGGCCGGGCCCGCCCTCCCGGGCAGCCCCCATCCCACCCGATGCTGCCCTGGCTCCCAGTCCCACCCGATGCTGCCCTTATCCCCAATCCCACCCGATCCCCAGTATTCCGGGCCGTACGCCCTGCTCGACGAGGTGGACGGCGTGGTACCGGCCGCTGAGCGTCAGCTCCTGCTGGGCGCTGCGCGGGGCGCCCGCCGAGGCCTGGGCGAAGCGGCGGCAGCGCACCGGCAGCGCCGCCTCGTCGAACCGCACCTGCAGCACGTACTGGCAGCCGGCGAAGCTGAAACCGCGCAGGTACTCGCTGCTGGGACCGCCGCTGCCGTCCTCGAAGACGTAGCCGAAGACATGGGTGTCGCCCGCCCGCAGCCGGGTGTCGAAGAGCAGCTCGGCGACCACCACACCGGCCTCGGCGTGCCCGCGCACCCGGCCCAGCCGGCAGTTCTCCCCGGCGTGCACCCGCACCCGGCCGGGCTCGCAGCCCGCCTCGCCGCGGTGGATGGCGACATAGCGGTCCACGCCGTCCCGGTGGGCCCGGACCACCTGGTGGGACTCCCGCTCGACGAGCTGGCGCTGCGGCCCGATGCGGACCCGTTCGTGGTGGCCGACGGTGTGCAGCCCGCCGTCCGCGGGCGCCTCCAGCTCGGCGAACAGCCGCTGCAGCGCGTCGGCGGGCGCCACCAGCGAGCGGTACGTGCGGGCGACCGGCCGCTCGGCCTCCGGGCGGGCACCGCCCTGCGGCACCAGCAGCCGGTGCAGGGACTGCGCGGGCAGCTCCAGGACCTCCTCCAGCGCGCGGACCGCCCGCAGCGATTCGGGCCGCTGCGGCCGCCGGGCGCCCTGCTGCCAGTAGCTCAGGCTGGTCACCCCGATGGTGATGCCGCGCTGGGCGAGCTTGTGCTGGACACGGGTGAGGGCCAGCCCCCGGGCGGTGAGCGCGGAGCGCAGGGCGAGATGGAACGGACCGGTCCGCAGGAGCTGGGCCAGCTCGGTCGACTGGGGAGTGTTCTGTGCCATGTCCTCTTCCTCCGGCGCGCGGGTGAACGTTCACAACCGGATTGCGCGCCGCGTGCTCTCCATGCCTGTTCACTGCAGTACGCCGGGCACCGGTCGTTCACATCCGGGCCCGTCCGTCCACACCCCCATGTCATCCCGCATTGAAGCGTGTTGACCTGCCTGCGACAACACCCGATGCTCCTTCGCAAGCATCCGGATGCGCTCCTCTCCCCCTCACCCCCCATCGGGAGGAACGCCATGCCACGTGCACCCCTGTCCCGCCGGAGATGGCTGTCGGCCGCGGCGCTCACCACCGCCGTACTGACCGCCTCCTCCACCGCGACCGCCGCGGCGGCCACCCCGCCCGCCCGTCCGTCGCACCCCGCCGCCACGGCAGCCACCGCGGCCGCCCCCGCGCGCCCCCTGACCGCCAACCAACTCGACATCTCCATGCAGGCCCAGGAGAAGACCAACTGGTGCTGGGCCGGCTCCGGCAACACCATCGCCTCCTGGTACGGCAGGAACTACAGCCAGAACCAGTTCTGCAACGCCGCGTTCAACCGCCAGCAGGGCACTACCTGCCCCAACAACCAGGCCACCCTCGGCAACGTGCAGAACGCCTTCGACTGGATGGGCATCAACTCCGGCTCCTACGTGACCGGATGGCTCCGCTTCAGCACCGTCCAGAGCGAGATCAACGCCAACCGGCCCGTCGAGACCCGGATCCAGTGGTCCTCCGGCGGTGGCCACATGCACGTCGTCTACGGCTACGACACCGACAACAACTGGATCTACTGGGGCGACCCCTGGCCCTCCAACTACCGTTACAACTGGGGCGATTTCGACAACTACGTCAACGGCAGCTCCTTCTCCTGGACGCACTCCCTCTACCGGATAGGAGCCTGAGGCATGACGCAGCGCACCGCCGCCCCCACCGTCGTCCGCGCCGTCGCCACCGGAGCGCTCGCCACCGCCCTGATCGGCCTCGCGCCGTACGCCGCGGTCGCCGCCCCGGTCCCCGCGCCGCAGGCACCGGCCCGGGCGAGCCTCACCGCGGCCCACGACGCGGCCGCCGACCCCGCGACCCTCAACACCCTGGCCCGCTTCTTCGCCGCCGCCGCGAAACACTCCGGCGCGGCGGCCGTGGCGCCCGGCGCCGTACGGCCGCACATCGAGGGCACCGCCGTCCCCGTCTACGCCCTCTCCCCGGACTTCGTCCGCGGCACCGCCCACGCCCCCGTCGCCCGCCTGGAGTTCCTCGCCAGCAAGGCCGTCGCCGCCGACGGCCGCACCGCCTCGGTGTGGACCGTGCGCCAGGGCCGCACCTGGAAGGTCGTCAACATCGCCAGCGGCGACGACGAGACCCGCTACACCGCGGCCGGCGCCGCCCGGGACGCGGCCGGCACGGTCTTCCACGAGCCGCAGATCGACGCCTGGTACCTCCAGCGCGGCGACCGCATCGAGCCCCTGGACGCGGACGCCCGGAAGGCCGTCGGCGCCCACGGCACCACCGTGGCCGCCTACCGCAAGCGGGTGGCGAAGGCCTACGGCGACAAGCTCCCCGGCTCCGCGTACGACAAGCGCGGCGAGGCCGGCGGCTACGGCCCGGAGACCGCGGAGCGGGCCGCGCCCGCCGCGGAGCCGGCCGCCCGGCAGCCCGCACAGGCCTCCGCGGTACCGGACGGCGGCCTGCCCGTGACCGCCGCCACCACCGCGGCCGGCGCCGCCGCACTGCTCGCCCTGGGCCTGTCCACCGCGACCGCCCTGCGCCGGCGCCGCCACCGCTGACCAGGGCCCCCGGCCGCCTGCCCGCCACCCCCACGGCGGGCAGGCACCCCGGCCGCGGTCCGGACACCGTGATTGTCGGTGGCGGTCAGTAGGGTGGGGTTCATGGCAGACCCCAGCAGCTACCGACCCAAGCCGGGACAGATCCCCGACTCGCCGGGGGTCTACAAATTCCGCGACGAGCACGGCCGGGTCATCTACGTCGGCAAGGCCAAGAGCCTGCGCCAGCGCCTGGCCAACTACTTCCAGGACCTGGCGGGCCTCCACCCGCGCACCCGCACGATGGTCACCACCGCCGCCTCGGTGGAATGGACCGTCGTCTCCACCGAGGTCGAGGCCCTCCAGCTCGAATACAGCTGGATCAAGGAGTTCGACCCCCGCTTCAACGTCAAATACCGCGACGACAAGAGCTATCCGTACCTCGCCGTCACCCTCAACGAGGACTTCCCCCGCGCCCAGGTCATGCGCGGCGCCAAGAAGAAGGGCGTGCGCTACTTCGGCCCGTACGCCCACGCCTGGGCCATCCGTGAGACCGTCGACCTCATGCTGCGGGTCTTCCCCGTCCGCACCTGCTCCGCCGGCGTCTTCAAGCGCTCCGCCCAGATCGGCCGCCCCTGCCTGCTCGGCTACATCGGCAAGTGCTCCGCCCCCTGCGTCGGCCGGATCTCCGAAGCCGACCACCGCGAACTCGCCGAGGAATTCTGCGACTTCATGGCCGGCCGCACCGGCGCCTACATCCGCCGCCTGGAGCGCAGCATGCAGGACGCCGCCGAGGAGATGGAGTACGAACGCGCCGCCCGGCTCCGCGACGACATAGGCGCCCTCAAGCGGGCCATGGAGAAGAGCGCCGTCGTCCTCGCCGACGCCACCGACGCCGACCTGATCGCGGTCGCCGAGGACGAACTCGAAGCCGCCGTCCAGATCTTCCACGTCCGCGGCGGCCGGGTCCGCGGCCAGCGCGGCTGGGTCACCGACAAGGTCGAGGCGGTCACCACCGGCGACCTCGTCGAACACGCCCTCCAGCAGCTCTACGGCGAGGAACAGGGCGACGCCGTACCCAAGGAAGTACTGGTCCCCGCCCTCCCCGACCCCGTCGAACCGGTCGCCCAGTGGCTCACCCAGCGCCGCGGCTCACAGGTCTCCCTGCGCATCCCGCAGCGCGGCGACAAGAAGGACCTGATGGCCACGGTCGGCCGCAACGCCCAGCAGGCCCTCGCCCTGCACAAGACCAAGCGCGCCTCCGACCTGACCACCCGCTCCCGCGCCCTGGAGGAGATCGCCGAGGCCCTCGGCCTGGACTCGGTCCCGCTGCGCATCGAGTGCTTCGACATCTCCCACCTCCAGGGCGAGGACGTGGTCGCCTCCATGGTGGTCTTCGAGGACGGCCTGGCCCGGAAGAGCGAATACCGCCGCTTCCAGATCAAGGGATTCGCCGGACAGGACGACGTCCGGTCCATGCACGAAGTCATCGGCCGCCGCTTCCGGCGCTACCTCCAGGAGAAGCAGAAGTCCGGGGAGTGGACCGAGGAGCCCGGACAGCCCGACGGCGAGGACCCCGAGAACCCCGAGAACCCCGAGGACACCGCCCCCGCCCCCGACGGCCCGCTCGACGACGACGGCCGCCCCAAGCGGTTCGCCTACCCTCCCCAGCTCGTCGTCGTCGACGGCGGCGCCCCCCAGGTCGCGGCCGCCCGCCGGGCCATGGACGAGCTCGGCATCGACGACGTCGCCGTCTGCGGCCTGGCCAAGCGCCTGGAGGAGGTCTGGCTGCCCGGCGAGGACGACCCGGTCGTCCTGCCCCGCAGCAGCGAGGGCCTCTACCTCCTCCAGCGCGTCCGCGACGAGGCACACCGCTTCGCGATCACCTACCAGCGCAGCAAGCGCACCAAGCGGCTGAAGGCCTCGCCCCTCGACGCCGTGCCCGGCCTCGGCGACACCCGCCGCCAGGCACTGCTCAAGCACTTCGGCTCGCTGAAGAAGCTGCGGGCCGCGACGATCGACGAGATCTGCGCCGTCCCGGGGGTCGGCCGCAAGACCGCAGAAACGGTCGCCGCCGCACTGGCCGGAGCGGCACCGACCGCTCCCGCGGTGAACACCGCCACAGGAGAGATCATTGAGGATGACGGGGCCCCACCGGCCGCGTTGTCGGCAGAACGGGGGCAGGAACCATGAGCACAGAGCACGAGACGCAGGAAACCGAGAGAGACGGTGCAGAGGTGAGTACGGGCACGATGCGCGAGTCCGACCAGGGCGAGAGCGCCGCGATCCCCGAGCTGGTGATCATCTCCGGGATGTCCGGCGCCGGCCGCAGCACGGCCGCCAAGTGCCTGGAGGACCTCGGCTGGTTCGTCGTCGACAACATCCCGCCCGAGCTGATCCCCCGATGGTCGAGCTCGGCGCCCGTTCCCAGGGCAACGTCGCCCGGATCGCCGTGGTCGTCGACGTCCGCGGCCGCCGCTTCTTCGCCAACCTCAAGGAGTCCCTGGCCACCCTCGACGCGCAGAACGTCAAGCGCCGCATCGTCTTCCTGGAATCCTCCGACGAGGCCCTGGTGCGCCGCTTCGAGTCCGTCCGCCGCCCGCACCCCCTCCAGGGCGACGGCCGCATCGTCGACGGCATCGCCGCCGAACGCGACCTGCTGCGCGAGCTGCGCGGCGACGCCGACCTGGTCATCGACACCTCCAGCCTCAACGTCCACGAACTCCGCGCCAAGATGGACGCCCAGTTCGCCGGCGAAGAGGTCCCCGAGCTCCGCGCCACCGTCATGTCCTTCGGCTTCAAGTACGGCCTGCCCGTCGACGCCGACATGGTCATCGACTGCCGCTTCATCCCCAACCCGCACTGGGTCCCCGAGCTCCGCCCCTTCACCGGCCTCAACGACGAGGTCTCCCACTACGTCTTCAGCCAGCCCGGCTCCAAGGAGTTCCTCGACGGCTACGCCGAGCTGCTGCGGATCGTCGCCGAGGGCTACCGCCGCGAGGGCAAGCGTTACGTCACCATCGCCGTGGGCTGCACCGGCGGCAAGCACCGCAGCGTCGCGATGTCCGAGAAGCTCGCCCACCGGCTGGTTTCCGAAGGGGTGGAAACCGTCGTCGTCCACCGTGACATGGGGCGCGAGTGAGCGGCCGCACACCACGGCTGCGCCGGGTCCGCCGATTCGTCCCCAGCGGCCGTACGACGAAGGGCGCCACCCCCAAGGTGGTGGCGCTCGGCGGAGGCATGGGCCTGTCCGCCTCCCTCGCCGCGCTCCGCCGCATCACCGGCGACCTCACGGCCGTCGTCACGGTCGCCGACGACGGCGGCTCCAGCGGCCGGCTCCGCGATGAGCTCGGCGTGCTGCCGCCCGGCGACCTGCGCAAGGCACTGGCCGCCCTGTGCGGCGACGACGACTGGGGCCAGACCTGGGCCCGGGTCATCCAGCACCGCTTCCAGAGCGAGGGCGACCTGCACGACCACGCCGTCGGCAACCTGCTCATCGTCGCCCTGTGGGAGCAGCTCGGCGACCACGTCCAGGCGCTCGACCTGGTCGGCAAGCTGCTCGGCGCACAGGGCCGGGTACTGCCCATGTCGGCCGTCCCCCTGGAGCTCCAGGCGCAGGTCAGGGGCCACGACCCGGACCACCCCGACGACGTCTCCACGGTCCGCGGCCAGGCCACCGTCGCCCTGACCCGCGGCGAGGTGCAGTCCGTCCACGTCGTCCCCGAGGACCCGCCGGCCGTCCCCGAGGCGGTCGCCGCGGTCCGTGACGCCGACTGGGTGGTTCTCGGCCCCGGATCCTGGTTCTCCTCCGTGATCCCCCATCTGCTGGTGCCACAGCTGCGCGAGGCCCTGGAGGAGACCAAGGCCCGCAAGGTCCTCTCCCTCAACCTCGCACCGCAGCCGGGCGAAACCGAAGGCTTCTCCCCGCAGCGTCATTTGGAGGTTTTGGCCCGACACGCCCCTAAACTCGCCTTCGACGTGGTGCTGGCCGACAAGGCCGCCGTGCCCGACATCGATGGCCTGACGGTTGCCGCCAAGCAGCTCGTCGGCAGCGAGGTCGAGCTGGCGGCGGTCGCGGCGCAAGGAGACGACGCCCGGTCGACCGCCGGGGGAGCCCCCGACCGGCACGACCCGGAGCTGCTGGCCGCCGCGTACGACCGTATTTTTCGGATGCATGGAAGGATCGGCCCATGGCGATGACGGCTGCGGTGAAGGATGAGATCTCCCGGCTCCCCGTCACCCGGACCTGCTGCCGGAAGTCGGAGGTCTCGTCGATCCTGCGGTTCGCGGGAGGTCTGCACCTGGTCAGCGGACGCATTGTGATCGAGGCCGAGCTGGACACGGGCATCGCTGCCCGCCGGCTCCGCAAGGACATCCTGGAGATCTTCGGGCACAGCTCCGACCTGGTGGTGATGGCCCCCGGCGGACTGCGGCGCGGCAGCCGCTACGTCGTACGGGTGGTCGCCGGCGGCGACCAGCTGGCCCGCCAGACCGGCCTGGTCGACGGCCGCGGCCGCCCCATCCGCGGACTGCCCCCACAGGTCGTCTCCGGCGCCACCTGCGACGCCGAGGCCGCCTGGCGCGGCGCCTTCCTCGCCCACGGCTCGCTCACCGAACCGGGCCGCTCCTCCTCCCTGGAGGTCACCTGCCCCGGCCCCGAGGCGGCCCTCGCCCTGGTCGGCGCGGCCCGCCGCCTCGGCATCGGCGCCAAGGCCCGCGAGGTCCGCGGCGTGGACCGCGTCGTCGTCCGTGACGGTGACGCGATCGGCGCCCTGCTGACCCGGCTCGGCGCCCACGAGTCGGTGCTCGCCTGGGAGGAGCGGCGGATGCGCCGCGAGGTCCGCGCCACCGCCAACCGCCTCGCCAACTTCGACGACGCCAACCTCCGCCGCTCGGCGCGCGCCGCGGTCGCCGCGGGCGCCCGCGTACAGCGCGCACTGGAGATCCTCGGCGAGGAGGTTCCCGAGCACCTCGCCGCGGCCGGCCGGCTGCGCATGGAACACAAGCAGGCCTCCCTGGAGGAGCTCGGCGCCCTCGCCGACCCGCCGCTCACCAAGGACGCGGTCGCCGGCCGGATCCGCCGCCTCCTGGCGATGGCCGACAAGCGCGCCCAGGACCTCGGCATCCCCGGCACCGAATCCAACCTCACCGAGGAACTCGCCGAGGGCATGGTCGGCTGACCCGACCTCCTCATCCGCCCATTCCGCCCCCGGTGCCACAAACCGCACCGGGGGCGTCCTCGTGTGCCCGCGGATCCGGCCGAAAGTGCTCATCTGAGAAGCATCGAGCGCGTTTTGTCAATGTCACGTACGTCTCGTATAGGGGGTAGGGTCGGAGGCGGTCGGGGACAGCCCATACAGCTCGCCGGTGTCTTACCGGCGTACCAACGAGGAGATCGGTTCGTGACGATCCGCGTAGGCATCAACGGATTCGGCCGCATTGGTCGCAACTACTTCCGCGCGCTCCTGGAGCAGGGCGCGGACATCGAGATCGTCGGTGTCAACGACCTGACCGACAACGCCACCCTGGTCCACCTGCTCAAGTACGACACCATCCTGGGTCGCCTCAAGCAGGACGTCAGCCACACCGACGACACCATCACGGTCGGCAACCAGACCTTCAAGACGATGGCGGAGCGCGACCCGGCGAACCTCCCCTGGGGCGAGCTCGGCGCCGACATCGTCGTCGAGTCGACCGGCATCTTCACCAAGCGCGAGGACGCCGCGAAGCACCTCGCCGCCGGTGCCAAGAAGGTCCTGATCTCCGCGCCCGCCAAGGACGAGGACATCACGATCGTGATGGGCGTCAACAACGACAAGTACGACGCCGCCAAGCACCACGTCATCTCCAACGCCTCCTGCACCACCAACTGTGTGGCGCCGATGGCGAAGGTCCTCGACGAGAACTTCGGCATCGTCAAGGGCCTGATGACCACGGTCCACGCGTACACCAACGACCAGCGCATCCTGGACTTCCCGCACAAGGACCTGCGCCGCGCCCGTGCCGCCGCGGAGAACATCATCCCGACCTCCACGGGTGCCGCCAAGGCCACCGCGCTGGTCCTCCCGCAGCTCAAGGGCAAGCTGGACGGCATCGCCATGCGCGTCCCGGTCCCCACCGGCTCGGTCACCGACCTCGTCCTGGAGCTCGACCGCGAGGTCAGCAAGGACGAGATCAACTCCGCGTTCCAGAAGGCCGCCGAGGGCCAGCTCAAGGGCATCCTGGAGTACACCGAGGACCCGATCGTCTCCTCGGACATCGTCAACTTCCCGGCCTCCTGCACCTTCGACTCCTCCCTCACGATGGCGCAGGGCAAGCAGGTCAAGGTCGTCGGCTGGTACGACAACGAGTGGGGCTACTCCAACCGCCTGGTGGACCTGACCACCTTCGTCGGCGGCCAGCTCTGATATCTCTGCCTGATACCCCAGGCACCGAGGTGTGAAGGACGGGGCTCGTACGGCGCGACGAAGCGTCGTACGAGCCCCGTCCTGCGACCGAATCAAGCGACGGAGCACTTCCCATGAAGACGATCGACGACCTTCAGGTAGCAGGACAGCGGGTCTTTGTCCGCGCCGACCTGAACGTACCGCTGGACGGCACCACCATCACCGACGACGGCCGGATCCGCGCCGTCGCCCCGACGATCGCCAAGCTCGCCGAGCGCGGCGCCAAGGTGATCGTCGCCTCCCACCTGGGCCGTCCCAAGGGCGCCCCGGACCCGGCCTTCTCCCTGGCCCCCGCCGCTCAGCGGCTCGGTGAAATCCTCGGCCAGGACGTGGCGTTCGCGACCGACACCGTCGGCGCATCCGCCGCCGCCGTCACCGCGGGCCTCGCCGACGGCCAGGTGGCCGTGCTGGAGAACCTCCGCTTCAACCCCGGCGAGACCAGCAAGGACGACGCCGAGCGCGGCGCCTTCGCCGACCAGCTCGCCGCCCTCGCCGACCTCTACGTCGGCGACGGCTTCGGTGCCGTGCACCGCAAGCACGCCTCCGTCTACGACCTCCCCAAGCGCCTGCCGCACGCCGCCGGCGACCTCATCGCCACCGAGGTCGGCGTCCTGAAGAAGCTCACCGAGGACGTCAAGCGCCCCTACGTCGTCGTGCTCGGCGGCGCCAAGGTCTCCGACAAGCTCGCCGTCATCGACGAACTCCTCGGCAAGGCCGACCGCCTCCTGATCGGCGGCGGCATGGCCTACACCTTCCTCAAGGCCAAGGGCTACGAGGTCGGCATCTCCCTCCTCCAGGAGGACCAGATCCCGGCCGTCACGGAATACATGGAGCGCGCCGAGAAGAACGGCGTCGAGCTGGTCCTGCCGGTCGACGTCCTCGCCTCCACCGACTTCCCGGACCTGAAGACCAAGGCCCCCGCGGACTTCGACACCCTCGACGCCGACAAGATCCCCTCCGACAAGGAGGGCCTGGACATCGGCCCGAAGACCCGCGAGCTGTACGCTTCCAAGCTGGCCGACGCCGCGACCGTCTTCTGGAACGGTCCGCTCGGTGTCTTCGAGCACCCGGACTACGCCGGTGGCACCCGTGCCATCGCCCAGGCGCTCGTCGACAGCGATGCCTTCACCGTGGTCGGCGGTGGCGACAGCGCCGCCGCGGTCCGCCTGCTGGGCTTCGACGAGAACGCATTCGGCCACATCTCGACCGGTGGCGGCGCCAGCCTCGAATACCTCGAAGGCAAGACGCTCCCCGGCCTCGCCGCTCTGGAGGACTGAACAACCGTGAGTGACCGCACCCCGCTGATGGCGGGCAACTGGAAGATGAACCTCAACCACCTCGAGGCCATCGCCCACGTCCAGAAGCTCGCCTTCGCCCTCGCCGACAAGGACTTCGACGCCGTAGAGGTCGCCGTCCTGCCGCCCTTCACCGACCTCCGCTCGGTGCAGACCCTGGTCGACGGCGACAAGCTCAAGATCAAGTACGGCGCGCAGGACCTCTCCGCGCACGACTCCGGCGCGTACACCGGTGAGATCTCCGGCGCGATGCTCGCCAAGCTCAAGTGCGCCTACGTCGCCGTCGGCCACAGCGAGCGCCGCCAGTACCACGGCGAGAACGAAGAGATCTGCAACGCCAAGGTCAAGGCCGCCTTCCGGCACGGCCTGACCCCGATCCTCTGCGTCGGCGAGGGCCTGGACGTCCGCAAGGCCGGCAACCAGGTCGCGCACACCCTCGCCCAGGTCGACGGCGGCCTCGCGGACATCCCGGCCGAACAGGCCGAGACCATCGTGATCGCCTACGAACCGGTGTGGGCCATCGGCACCGGCGAGGTCGCCACCCCCGAGGACGCCCAGGAGGTCTGCGCGGCCATCCGCGGCCGCCTGGCCGAGCTCTACAGCCAGGAGCTGGCCGACAAGGTCCGCATCCAGTACGGCGGCTCGGTCAAGTCCGGCAACGTCGCGGCGATCATGGCCCAGCCGGACGTCGACGGCGCCCTCGTCGGCGGCGCGGCGCTGGACGCCGACGAATTCGTCAAGATCGTCCGCTTCCGCGACCAGTAGCAGCCGCGCAACACCAGCAGCTATGACGAGGACGAGCCCTCGTCGTACCCTGTCGGGGCCGGGACCGGTGCAGCAGCGCCGGCCCGGCCCCGCACCATATGTTCCACGTATCGTGATCCATACGTCCGTCCGTCAGTCCTAGAGAGTTGGTCCAGCCGTGGTCATCGGATTCTCGATCGCCCTCATCGTCTTCAGCCTGCTGCTGATGATGCTGGTGCTCATGCACAAGGGGAAGGGCGGCGGTCTGTCCGACATGTTCGGCGGCGGCATGCAGTCCTCGGTCGGTGGCTCCTCGGTCGCCGAGCGCAACCTGGACCGCATCACCATCGTGATCGGTCTGCTCTGGTTCGCCTGCATTGTCGTCCTCGGCGTCCTGATGAAGCTCGGCAGCTGACATACCGTCGGGGGCGCGGCCTATCATGAGGGCGGCGTCCCGGGACGGTAACTCCGGTCACTGGACGCGCGTTGGGCCTTACGTAGACTGTGGCGTTCCGCAGCGCAGCTGATGTGAAGGCTTTGCAGCACCATTACGCAGGGAGTAACGACCGTGGCAAGTGGCAACGCGATCCGAGGAAGTCGGGTCGGGGCGGGGCCGATGGGGAGGCCGAGCGCGGCGAGTCCGCGCCGCGCATCCGCATCTCCTTCTGGTGCTCCAACGGGCACGAGACGCAGCCCAGCTTCGCCGGCGATGCGCAGGTTCCGGACACCTGGGACTGCCCGCGCTGTGGTTTCCCGGCCGGCAAGGACCGGGACAGCCCGCCGGACCCGCCGCGCACCGAGCCCTACAAGACCCACCTCGCCTACGTCCGCGAGCGCCGCAGCGACGCCGACGGTGAGGCCATCCTCGCGGAGGCGCTCGCCAAGCTCCGCGGCGAGATCTGACGGAACCGACACACGGCCGGCCCGGCCGGAGGGAACCCCCTTCCGGCCGGGCCGGCCGCGTTCGCGCGCACCGCCGCACCCTCGGCCTTCCCCGCACCTGAAACAGCGGATGGGCAGCTACCCGAACACCTCGCGACCCCGGCGCTGCTCCCCGCCCGTCCACCGGTTCGTCAGAAGCCCGACAGCGCACCGACCGGCAGCGGACAGATACCTCATACCGCGCCCTGATCAATTAGGTTGGGAGATGGCGGGGCCGGTACGAGATGAAGAAGGCTGATGTCCGAGATGAACCCACAAGGCCGCAGCAGGCTCGACCAGATGCCTGAGTGGACCGCGCTGAGCAAGCACCGCGAACAGCTGGGGGAGGTGCACCTCCGCGAACTGTTCGAGCGCGATCCCGCGCGCGCCGAGCGCTACACCCTCCAGGTCGGCGACCTGTACCTGGACTACTCCAAGCACCTGGTCACCGACGAAACCCTGCGGCTGCTCGGCGACCTGGCCGCGGCGACCGGCGTGGCCGAGCTGCGCGACGCGATGTTCCGCGGCGACAAGATCAACGTCACCGAGCAGCGGTCCGTGCTCCACACCGCGCTGCGCGCGCCCGGCTCCGCGGTCATCAAGACCGACGGCACCGACGTCGTCCCCGGCGTCCAGCACGTCCTGACGAAGATGGGCACCTTCTCCGACCGGGTCCGCTCCGGCGACTGGAAGGGCCACACCGGCAAGCGCATCAAGACCGTCGTCAACATCGGCATCGGCGGCTCGGACCTCGGCCCCGCCATGGCGTACGAGGCGCTGCGCGCCTACACCCACCGGGACATGCAGTTCCGCTTCGTCTCCAACGTGGACGGCGCGGACCTGCACGAAGCCGTCCGCGATCTCGACCCGGCCGAGACGCTCTTCATCATCGCCTCGAAGACCTTCACCACCATCGAGACGATCACCAACGCCACCTCGGCCCGCAACTGGCTGCTGACCGGCCTCCAGGCCGGCGAGGAAGCCGTCGCCAAGCACTTCGTCGCCCTCTCCACGAACACCGAGAAGGTGACCGAGTTCGGCATCAACCCGGACAACATGTTCGAGTTCTGGGACTGGGTCGGCGGCCGCTACTCCTTCGACTCCGCGATCGGTCTCTCGCTGATGATCGCCATCGGCAAGGAACACTTCCGCGAGATGCTCGCCGGCTTCCACCTCGTCGACGAGCACTTCCACTGCACCCCGCCGCAGGAGAACGCCGCGTTCCTGCTGGGCCTCCTCGGCGTCTGGTACGGCAACTTCTGGGACGCCCAGTCGCACGCCGTACTGCCCTACAGCCACTACCTCTCCAAGTTCACCGCCTACCTCCAGCAGCTGGACATGGAGTCCAACGGCAAGTCCGTGGACCGCGAGGGCCACCGGGTCAACTGGCAGACCGGCCCGGTCGTCTGGGGCACGCCCGGCACCAACGGCCAGCACGCCTACTACCAGCTGCTCCACCAGGGCACGAAGATGATCCCGGCCGACCTCATCGGCTTCGCCGAACCGGTCGCCGACCTGCAGCCCGGACTGGTCGCCCAGCACGACCTGCTGATGGCCAATCTCTTCGCCCAGGGCCAGGCACTGGCCTTCGGCAAGACGCCCGACGAGGTGCGCGCCGAGGGCGTGGCCGAGGAACTCGTCCCGCACAAGACCTTCCAGGGCAACCGCCCCACCACCACGATCCTCGCCAAGGAACTCAGCCCGTCCGTACTCGGCCAGTTGATCGCCCTGTACGAGCACAAGGTCTTCGTCCAGGGCGCGATCTGGAACATCGACTCCTTCGACCAGTGGGGCGTCGAACTCGGCAAGGTCCTCGCCAAGCGCGTCGAACCGGCCCTCACCGAAGGCGCCGACGTACCGGGTCTCGACCCCTCCACCACGGCCCTGGTCGCCAAGTACCGCGCCCTCCGCGCCCGCTGACCCCACCCGCAACCAAGCCGCACCCAAGCCGCACCCAAGCCACGGGCCCCGTCCTCGAAGAGGACGGGGCCCGCAAGGTGCAAGCAAGGCAAGCGCGGCCGCGAAGGCCGTCGGCTCAGGCCGACGCCGGTGGGTAGAGGCTGCGCGGCAGTTGGGCCGCGGCCGGCTCGTCGAGGAGCCACAGCGTGCGGCTGCGGCCGCGGGCGCCGGCCGCCGGGGCCTGGACCTCGCCCGCGCCGGAGAGCGCGATGGCGGCCGCGTTGGCCTTGTCCTCGCCTGCCGCCAGCAGCCAGACCTGCCGCGCCGCGCGGATCGCGGGCAGGGTCAGGGAGATCCGGGTGGGCGGCGGCTTGGGGGCGCCGTGCACCCCGACCACCGTGCGCTCGGTCTCCCGTACGGCGGGGAGCTCGGGGAAGAGCGACGCGACGTGGGTGTCCGGGCCGACGCCGAGCAGCAGGACGTCGAAGGACGGGACCGGGCCGTGGTCCTCCGGGCCTGCTGCGGCGGCGAGTTCGGCGGCGTACGCCTCGGCGGCGGCGTCCGGGTCGTTGCCGTACGGGCCGTCCGCGGCGGGCATCGGGTGCACCCGGGCCGGGTCGAGCGGAACGCTGTCGAGCAGCGCCGCGCGGGCCTGGGTGTCGTTGCGCTCCGGGTCGCCCTCGGGCAGGAAGCGCTCGTCGCCCCACCACAGGTCGAGCCGGGACCAGTCCACGGCGTCCCGGGCGGGCGCCTCGGCGAGGGCCGCGAGCAGCCCGTTGCCGTTGCGCCCGCCGGTCAGCACGATGGCGGCGGAGCCGCGGGCGGCCTGGGCGTCCACGATCTTCGTGATCAGCCGGGCCGCCGCGGCCTTCGCCATCAGCTCCTTGTCGCGGTGGACGACGACTTCGGGAGCACTCACTTGCCGGCCGCCTTCTTGGCGGGTGCCTTCTTGCCCGAGGACGCGGACTTGGCCGGGGTGCCGTCGGCGGACGCCGCCGGTTCGCCCTTGGCCGTGCCCGCCGGGTCGCCGCTTCCGCCGCCGGCCGGACCGTCCCCGTCACCGTCGCTGAGGCGGTCCACGCCGAACTTCAGGGCGGCGGCGTAGATGTCGTCCGGGTCGAGCCGGCGGAGCTCCTCGGCGAGGAGTTCCGCGGTCTCCCGGCGCTTGAGCGCCACCGAGCGGTCCGGCTGGCCGGGCATGGAGAGCGTGGCCAGCGAGGCTTCGGGGCGGTCGAGCACGATAGGGCCGCCGCTGGACTGCAGGCGGACGGCCGTGAGGCCGGGGCCGCCCGAGACCTTGCGGGAGACCGGGACGTTCAGCCGGTCGGCGAGCCACATGGCGAGCAGCTCGCAGCTGGGGTTGAACTCCTCGCCCTCGACCTCGGCCGAGGTGACCGTGCACGGGCCCTGGTCGAGCGCCGCCGCCAGCATGGAGCGCCAGGGCGTGATCCGGGTCCAGGCCAGGTCGGTGTCGCCCGGGGTGTACGTTTCCGCGCGCGCGGAGAGCTCCTGCACCGGGCGCTCGCAGGCGTAGGCGTCGGTCACCCGGCGCTGGGCGAGCGCGCCCAGCGGGTCCTTGGCCGGGTCCAGCGGGGCGTTGACCGCCCACCAGACGACCACTGGGGCGTCCGGCAGCAGCAGCGGGAGCACCACGGACTGGGCGTGGTCGATCGCCTCGCCGTAGAGCCGCAGCACGACCGTCTCGCCGGTGCCGGCCTCGGTGCCGACCCGCACCTCGGCGTCCAGGCGGGCCTTGGCGCGGTCGCGCGGCGACCGGCTGACCCGCTTGATGACGACGAGGGTGCGCGACGGGTGCTCGCGGGACGCCTCGTTGGCGGCCTTGAGGGCGTCGTAGGCGTTCTCCTCGTCGGTGACGATGACGAGCGTGAGCACCATGCCGATGGCGGGGGTGCCGACGGCGCGACGGCCCTCCACCAGCGCCTTGTTGATCTTGCTGGCCGTGGTTTCCGTCAGGTCGATCTTCATGGCCGACGCCAGCTCCGTCCGTCTCGTGCGAGCATTTCGTCCGCCTCGGCCGGGCCCCAGGTGCCCGCCGGGTACTGCGCGGGCTTGCCGTGCTTGTCCCAGTACTCCTCGATCGGGTCGAGGATGCGCCAGGACTGCTCGACCTCCTCCAGTCGCGGGAAGAGGTTGGCGTCGCCCAGGAGGACGTCGAGGATCAGGCGCTCGTACGCCTCGGGGCTGGACTCGGTGAAGGACTCGCCGTAGGCGAAGTCCATCGAGACGTCCCGGACCTCCATCGACGTGCCGGGCACCTTGGAGCCGAACCGCACGGTCACGCCCTCGTCCGGCTGGACGCGGATGACCAGGGCGTTCTGGCCGAGTTCCTCGGTGGCGGTGTGGTCGAAGGGGGAGTGCGGGGCGCGCTGGAAGACGACCGCGATCTCGGTGACCCGGCGGCCCAGCCGCTTGCCGGTGCGCAGGTAGAAGGGGACGCCCGCCCAGCGGCGGTTGTCGATCGACAGCTTTATCGCGGCGTAGGTGTCGGTCTTCGACTTGGGGTCGATGCCGTCTTCCTGGAGGTAGCCGACGGCCTTCTCGCCGCCCTGCCAGCCGGCCGCGTACTGCGCGCGCACGGTCTCCTTGCCCAGGTCCTTGGGCAGCCGGACCGCGCCGAGCACCTTGGTCTTCTCCGCGACCAGGGCGTCGGCCTCGAAGGAGGCGGGCTCCTCCATGGCGGTCAGCGCGAGCAGTTGGAGGAGGTGGTTCTGGATGACGTCACGGGCCGCGCCGATGCCGTCGTAGTAGCCGGCCCGGCCGCCGATGCCGATGTCCTCGGCCATCGTGATCTGGACATGGTCGACGTAGCTGCGGTTCCACAGCGGCTCGAACATCGTGTTGGCGAAGCGCAGCGCCAGGATGTTCTGGACGGTCTCCTTGCCCAGGTAGTGGTCGATCCGGAAGACCTCGTTGGGCGGGAAGACCTCGTGGACGATCCGGTTGAGCTCCTGGGCGCTTTCGAGGTTGTGCCCGAACGGCTTCTCGATGACCGCGCGGCGCCAGGAGTCCTCCTTCTGGTCGGCCAGTCCGTGCTTCTTGAGCTGCTGGACGACCTTGGGGAAGAACTTCGGCGGCACGGACAGGTAGAAGGCGAAGTTGCCGCCGGTGCCCTGGGCCTTGTCGAGCTCGTTGATGGTGTCCTTGAGGGTCTCGAACGCCTCGTCGTCGTCGAAGTTGCCCTGGACGAAGCGGCAGCCCTGGACCAGCTGCTGCCAGACCTCCTCGCGGAACGGCGTACGGGCGTGCTCCTTGACCGCCTGGTACACCTCCTGCGCGAAGTCCTCGTTCTCCCACTCCCTGCGGGCGAACCCGACGAGGGAGAAACCGGGCGGAAGCAGGCCGCGGTTCGCCAGGTCGTAGACGGCGGGCATCAGCTTTTTACGGGACAAATCGCCCGTGACGCCGAAAATGACCAGGCCCGACGGCCCCGCGATGCGCGGGAGCCGTCGGTCCGCGGCGTCACGAAGCGGGTTCGCTCCATGAACAGCGGTCAAGGGGATCAGCCCTCCGAAGGAGCGAGGCGCTTGAGCTCCGCCTCGGTCGACTTGAGCAGGTCGTTCCAGGAGGCCTCGAACTTCTCCACGCCCTCGTCCTCCAGGAGCTGCACGACATCGTCGTACGAGATGCCGAGCGCGCCGATCGCGTCGAGGTCGGCCTGGGCCGCCGCGTAGGTGCCGGAGATGGTGTCGCCGGTGATCTCGCCGCGCGCCGCGGTGGCCTCCAGGGTGGCCTCCGGCATGGTGTTGACCGTGCCCGGGGCGACCAGCTCGTCCACGTACAGCGTGTCCTTGTAGGCCGGGTCCTTCACGCCGGTCGAGGCCCACAGCGGACGCTGCTTGTTGGCGCCGGCCTTGTCCAGGGCGGCCCAGCGGTCGGAGGAGAAGACCTCCTCGTACGCCTGGTAGGCCAGCCGGGCGTTGGCCAGCGCGGCCTTGCCCTTGAGGGCCTTGGCCTCGTCGGTGCCGTTCTTGTCCAGGCGCTTGTCGATCTCGGTGTCCACGCGGGACACGAAGAACGAGGCGACCGAACGGATCAGGGACAGGTCCAGGCCCGCGGCCTTGGCCTTCTCCAGGCCCGCGAGGTAGGCGTCCATGACCTCGCGGTAGCGCTCCAGCGAGAAGATCAGCGTGACGTTGACGCTGATGCCCAGGCCGATGACCTCGGTGATCGCCGGCAGGCCCGCCTTGGTGGCGGGGATCTTGATCAGGGTGTTCGGGCGGTCCACCAGCCACGCCAGCTGCTTGGCCTCGGCGATGGTCGCCGCGGTGTGGTGGGCCAGGCGCGGGTCGACCTCGATGGAGACCCGGCCGTCCTGCCCGCCGGTGGCGTCGAAGACCGGCCGCAGGACGTCGGCGGCGTCCCGGACGTCCGCCGTCGTGATCATGCGGATGGCTTCCTCGACGGTGACCTTACGGGCGGCGAGGTCGGCGACCTGCTGCTGGTAGCCGTCGCCCGAGGAGATCGCCTTCTGGAAGATCGACGGGTTGGTCGTGACGCCGACGACGTGCTGCTGGTCGATCAGCTCGGCGAGGTTGCCGGACGTGATGCGCTTGCGCGACAGGTCGTCCAGCCAGATCGCGACGCCTTCATCGGAGAGGCGCTTGAGTGCGTCTGTCATGGGTTCTGCATCTCCTACTCGTCGTATACGTGCGTCAGCGCGCGGCGGCTTCGAGCGATTCCCGGGCGGCGGCGGCGACCGCGTCGGCGGTGAAGCCGAACTCGCGGAAGAGGACCTTGCCGTCGGCCGAGGCGCCGAAGTGCTCCAGCGACACGATGCGTCCGGCGTCGCCCACGAAGCGGTGCCAGGTCAGGCCGATGCCCGCCTCGACGGCGACCCGCGCCTTGACCGACGGCGGCAGCACGCTGTCGCGGTACTGCTGGTCCTGCTCCTCGAACCACTCGACGCACGGCATCGAGACCACGCGGGTCGGGACGCCCGCGGCCTGCAGCTGCTCGCGCGCCTCGACGGCGAGCTGCACCTCGGAGCCCGTGCCGATCAGCACGACCTGCGGTTCGGCGGCCTCTCCCTGCGGGCCCGCTGCCTCGAAGAGCACGTAACCGCCCTTGGCGGTGTCCTCGTTGGACGGGTACGTCGGGACGCCCTGGCGGGTCAGCGCGAGGCCGTGCGGGGCGCCCACGCCGAACTTCTTGGTGTAGCGCTTGAGGATCTCGCGCCAGGCGAGGGCGGTCTCGTTGGCGTCGGCCGGGCGCACGACGTTCAGGCCCGGGATGGCGCGCAGCGAGGCCAGGTGCTCGACCGGCTGGTGGGTCGGGCCGTCCTCGCCCAGGCCGATGGAGTCGTGCGTCCACACGTACGTCACCGGCAGGTGCATCAGGGCCGACAGCCGGACGGCGTTGCGCATGTAGTCGGAGAACACCAGGAAGGTGCCGCCGTAGATGCGGGTGTTGCCGTGCAGGGCGATGCCGTTCATCTCCGCGGCCATGGAGTGCTCGCGGATGCCGAAGTGGATCGTGCGGCCGTAGGGGTCGGCCTCCGGCAGCGGGTTGCCCTTGGGCAGGAACGACGACGTCTTGTCGATCGTGGTGTTGTTGGAGCCCGCGAGGTCCGCGGAGCCGCCCCACAGCTCGGGGATGACCGGGCCGAGCGCGTGCAGCACCTTGCCGGACGCGGCGCGGGTGGCGACGGGCTTGCCGGTCTCGAAGACGGGGAGGTGGTCCTCCCAGCCCGCGGGCAGCTCCGTGGCGGCGATCCGGTCGAACTCCGCGGCGCGCTCCGGGCTGGCGGTGCGCCAGGCGGCGAAGGACTTCTCCCACTCCTTCTTGGCGTCCCGGCCGCGGTCGAGGGCGCCGCGGGTGTGCGCGAGCACCTCGTCGGTGACCTCGAAGTGCTTCTCCGGGTCGAAGCCCAGCACGCGCTTGGTGGCCGCGACCTCCTCCTCGCCCAGCGCCGAGCCGTGCGCGGCCTCGGTGTTCTGGGCGTGGGGGCCGGCCAGGCGATGATCGAGCGCATCGCGATGAACGACGGCTTGTCGGTCACCGCCTTCGCGGCCTCGATGGCGCGGAACAGCCCCTCGGGGTCGAGGTCGCCGTTCTCCTTGGGCTCCACGCGCTGCACGTGCCAGCCGTAGGCCTCGTACCGCTTCACGGTGTCTTCGGAGATGGCGGTCTCGGTGTCGCCCTCGATCGAGATGTGGTTGTCGTCCCACAGCATGATGAGGTTGCCGAGCTTCTGGTGGCCGGCCATCGAGGACGCCTCGGCGGAGATGCCTTCCTGGAGGCAGCCGTCGCCGGCGATCGCGTAGATGAAGTGGTCGAACGGCGAGGAGCCCTGGGGTGCGTCCGGGTCGAACAGGCCGCGCTCGTAGCGGGCCGCCATGGCCATGCCGACCGCGTTGGCGACGCCCTGGCCCAGCGGGCCGGTGGTGGTCTCCACGCCGGTGGTGTGGCCGTACTCCGGGTGGCCGGGGGTCTTGGAACCCCAGGTGCGGAAGGCCTTGAGGTCGTCCAGCTCCAGGCCGTAGCCGGCCAGGAAGAGCTGGATGTAGAGCGTCAGGCTGGAGTGGCCGGCGGAGAGGACGAACCGGTCACGGCCGGTCCAGTCGGCGTCCGCGGGGTCGTGCCGCATGAGCTTCTGGAACAGAACATAGGCGGCGGGAGCCAGGCTCATGGCCGTACCCGGATGGCCGTTACCGACCTTCTGCACGGAGTCCATGGCCAGGACCCGGACGGTGTCCACCGCCCGCTGGTCCTGTTCGGTCCACTCGAATTCTGTGGTGGTCGGCTTGGTGCTCACCCTGAGTCAGGGCTCCTCTCCACATGTCGAATGCCACGGACGGGTATGTCCGCCAGGCGGTGTCGAGCCTACCCCCGCAACTGCGGGCGTCTTTTCGACGCTCATTCGGCGTTTTCGGTGCTCAGTCGCTGCGTGGCCGTCGCGGAGGTTCGTCGCTTCGGGCAACCGAATCGCCGGATCGGACATTCCCGGCCCGGCGGCCACGGCCATACGACCAGACTGCCGGGCGACGGTCCCGCCCGCCTCCTGAACAACGGGCGAACGCCCGGGGAAAGCTGCCACCGCCACCGGGCCGCGCGGGCCCCAACACGACCCCACCCCCGCGAAGATCGCCGTATGGCCAACGTCTAAAGTGGCGTGGTACGCGCAAGCTTTTACCCGGTTCACGGGGTCGTAAGGCTTGCGAGCCTTATTTCCATCCGCGGCGGGAGCCGCTGATGTTACTTCCAGGGGTGTGCGTGACGGCCGTCGAATCCCGTCCTGCGGGGGTGCTCTCCGAGAGCCCGGGGGGTCCGGGGCACCGTCCGTTCGGGGCCCGTGTGAAGGCCTTCGTGGCGCTGACCAAGCCGCGTGTCATCGAGCTCCTGCTGATGACGACGATCCCCGTGATGTTCCTGGCGGCGGGCGGCGTCCCCGACCTGTGGCTGGTGTTCGCGACCTGCGTCGGCGGTTACCTCTCCGCCGGCGGCGCGGCCGCCTACAACATGTACATCGACCGGGACATCGACGCCCTGATGGACCGCACGTCCCAGCGGCCCCTGGTCACCGGCATGGTCTCGCCGCGCGAGTGCCTGGTCTTCGCGACCGCCCTCGCGGTGGGTTCCACCGCCTGGTTCTGGGTCTTCGTCAACCCGCTGTCGGCGATGCTGTCGCTCGGGGCGCTGCTTTTCTACGTGGTCGTCTACACGATGATCCTCAAGCGCCGCACCTCGCAGAACATCGTCTGGGGCGGCATCGCGGGCTGCATGCCGGTCTTCATCGGCTGGTCCGCGGTGACGAATTCGGTCTCCTGGGCCGCGCTGGTCCTCTTCCTCGTCATCTTCTTCTGGACGCCGCCGCACTACTGGCCGCTGTCGATGAAGGCCAAGGACGACTACGAGCGGGTCGGCGTGCCGATGCTGCCGGTGATCGCGGGCAACAAGGCCGTGGCCCGGCAGATCGTCGCCTACAGCTGGGTGATGGTCCTGGTCTCGCTGCTGCTGCAGCCGCTGGGCTACACCGGCTGGTTCTACACCGCGGTCGCGGTCGCCTGCGGCGCCTTCTGGCTGAAGGAGGCGCACGCCCTGCAGTCCCGCGCCAAGGCCGGCATCACCGGGCCCAAGCTCAAGGAGATGCGGCTGTTCCACTGGTCCATCACCTATGTGTCCCTGCTGTTCGTCGCCGTCGCCGTGGATCCCTTCCTTCGGTGATTACTCGTGGGTAGCATGCTGTCCATGGCAGACACCCAGCAGGCGGACGAGACGGCGGTCGGCGCGGCGGCCGCCACCAAGGACGAGAAGCGGGCCGGCAAGCGCGCCGCGCGGCTCGCCCGGCAGATCCGCGCCTTCGCCGACTCCCACGGCGGCAGCGCCGAGGGCCAGCTCGCGCACATCGCCCGCGGCAGCGTCCGGATCGCCCTCGTCGGGGCCAACGGCGAGTGGGGCAACCTCGTCGCCGGCACGTACGACGAGGCCAAGGACGCCGCGGCCCGGGCCGGCCTCACCCTCCATGACGACTTCGACGGCGACCTCGCCGCCAAGGTCCGCACCGGCCGCTACGAGTGGTCCCGCATGGCGGGCATCCAGCTGGGCGGCCCGGCCAACGCTTGAGGCGGTGCGGCGGCGCGCCGGGGCGCGCGAGAGGAAGCGGAGCCCGCTACCTCACCACCCCCTCGTCCGTTAGGCCCACCGGGCGCGGCGCTCGTGCCACGCCCGGCGGGCTCTCGGCGAGGAGGAGCGGATGGACGGCATTCCCTTCCCGACGGATCAGCCACCGCTCATCGATCAGTACAGCCACGGCGCCGTGCACGGCGAACTCGGCCTCGGCTCGTTCGAGACCCATCTGGCCGCCGCGGTCGGCGCGCACGGCCCGGCCCCCGCCGGCACGAGCTACTTCGACAGCTTCACCGGCCTCGCGATACGCCGCTGGTGCCCCCCGCTGCTCGGCCTGGAGCCGCACTGCCCGCCGGCCCGCTATCTGGCCCGCAGACGCGAGGTGGGCGCCTATACGGCGGGCCGGATGCTGCTCCGCGGCTCCGGCATCGGCACCTTCCTGCTGGAGGCCGGCACCCCCAGCGAACTGACCTCGGCCGCCGAGATCGCCACCGCCGCCGAGGCCCGCGCCCACGAGGTCGTACGGCTCGAACCGCTCGCCGAGCAGGTCGCCGACACCTCCGGCAGCGTCGAATCCTTCATCGGCTACACCGCCGAGGCGCTCTACGCGGCGGCCCAGCACGCCATCGCCTTCGCCTCCGGCGCCACCTACTGCGACGGACACGCCCCCGAGGCCGGCGAGGTGCGGCGCGCCGC
The DNA here is from genome assembly GCF_026153355.1 of Streptomyces endophytica. Lineage (GTDB taxonomy): Bacteria > Actinomycetota > Actinomycetes > Streptomycetales > Streptomycetaceae > Streptomyces > Streptomyces endophytica. The sequence continues at coordinate 4,154,625 of NZ_CP110636.1, forward strand.
GGACCGCTGGCTGCGCGCCCGCCGGCCCGGCGACCGGCTCGCCGAACCGGCCCTCGTACGGCACCTGCTGTGGAGCGCGGTCGCCACCGGACTGCCCGTACAGCTGCACTGCCCCGACCCGCGGCCGCTGGCCGGGTTCCTGCGGGCCACCACCGGGATCGGCGCGGACCTGGTCCTGCTGCCCGCGGCCCCGCACCACCGCCGGGCCGCCCAGCTCGCCGCCGCGCACGCCCATGTGTACGCCGACACCGGGCCCTGCCCCGAGGAGACCCTGCCGCACGCGCCGTTCGGCAAGCTGCTGTTCTCCTCCGGCGCCCGCGGGCTGCCCGAGCTCTACGTGACCGGCGCCCGGTCCTTCCTGCGCGCCATGGACCGCCTCGTACGGGAGTGGACCGCCGAGGGGCTGTGCGGGCCGGACGACGGGCGGCGGATCACCGAGATGATCGCGTCCGGGACGGCCCGCCGGGTCTACCGGCTCGACGCGGACGCCACCTGAGGCTCCGCGGGCTCGCCGTCCGCGGCGGCGGCCGGCGCGTCGCCGTCCGCGGGCCCGTCCTCCGGGAGCGGTCCGCGGTCGCGCAGGGAGAGCGCCACCCGCAGCACGGCGATCCACACCAGCGTCGAGCCCAGCATGTGCAGCCCGATGACGATCTCGGGCAGGCCCAGGAAGTACTGGACGTAGCCGATGACGCCCTGCAGCGCGATGCAGGCGAGCAGTTCCAGCACCCTCCGGCGGGCGGTGGCCGGTGCCTTGACGGCGCGCAGGGCGAACCACAGGGCGACGGTCAGGCCGACGACGATGTAGACGAAGTCGACGTGGAGCTGGGTGATCTCCTGCCAGTTCAGCGGGATGCGGTGGACCTTGTGGGCGTCGCCGGCGTGCGGGCCGGTGCCGGTGACGACCGTGCCGATGACGGTCAGCGCGCCGGTCGCCGCCACCAGCAGCCAGGCCAGCTGCCCGACCGGGCGGGTGGCCACGTCACGCGGTGCGTCGTCGCCCTCGCCGGCCCGCTGCCAGCTCAGCACGGCGACCGTGAGCAGCGTCGTGGACAGCAGGAAGTGCGCCGCGACGAGGTACGGGTTCAGGCCGGTCAGGACGACGATGCCGCCCCAGACCGCGTTGCCCATCACGATCCAGAACTGCGCCCAGCCGAGTCGGGTGAGCGAGCGGCGCCGCGGGTGCCGGGCGCGGGCGGCGATGATGAACAGCCCGACGAACGCGCACAGCACGTACGTCAGCATGCGGTTGCCGAACTCGATGAGGCCGTTGATGCCCATGGCGTGGGTCGGCGTGAGGCTCTCCGGCGTGCACTTCGGCCAGGTCGAGCAGCCCAGTCCGGACTGCGTGAGCCGGACCGCGCCGCCGGTCACGACGATGATCACGGCCATCACGACGGTCGCCAGCGCGGCCCGCCGCACGAAGGCCGCGGACGGCTGCCAGCGGCGGGCGATCAGCTCAAGGGGATTCAGCGAGTTCGGCACGGAGCCATGGTAGGCGGCGGCTTGTGCAAGTTTTCACGAGGGGGTGGGCAGCGCGGGGGTGCGAGGCGATGCGGGACCTGAACGGTCCACCCCGTGACCTACTCCCAGCGGAAGAACTTCGCCGCCGCGCCCAGCCCCAGGACGGCCCACCCGGCGAGGATGCCCAGGTCGGACCACGGCACCGCCGCGCCGTGCCGGAGCACCTCGCGCAGCCCGTCCGAGAGGGCCGAGATCGGCAGCAGGTGCAGCACGGCCTGGGCGGCCTCCGGGAACTTGGCGAGCGGGACGATCACCCCGCCGCCGACCAGGAGCAGCAGGAAGACCAGGTTGGCCGCGGCCAGCGTCGCCTCGGCCTTCAGCGTCCCGGCCATCAGCAGTCCCAGCCCCGAGAACGCGGCCGTGCCGAGCAGGAGGAGCAGCAGCACGGTGAGCGGGTTGCCGTGCGGGGACCAGCCCAGTGCGAGGGCCGCCGCCGTCAGCAGCACGATCTGCAGGACCTCGGTGACCAGCACCGCGCAGGTCTTCGCGGTCATCAGCCCCCAGCGCGGCAGCGGCGAGACCGCGAGCCGCTTGAGGACGCCGTAGCGGCGCTCGAAGCCGGTGGCGATGGCCTGGCCGGTGAAGGCGGTGGACATCACGGCCAGCGCGAGGATGCCCGGCGCCAGGAAGTCCACGGCCCTGCCCGCCCCGGTGTCGACGATGTCGACGGCGGAGAACAGCACCAGCAGCAGCGTCGGGATGATCACCGTGAGCAGCAGCTGTTCGCCGTTGCGCAGCAGCATCCGGGTCTCCAGGGCCGCCTGGGCCCGGATCATCCGGGGCAGCGGCGCGGCGCCGGGCCGCGGGGCGAACGTGCCCGTGGTGGTGGCGGTACCGGCCTCGGTGGCGGTCATGCGCGCAGCTCCCTACCGGTCAGCTCAAGGCTGTGCCTTCCCGGGGGACAACCCCGGACCCCCGGCCGAAAGACGAGTGGGTCTCCCTCATGCGCGCAGCTCCCTACCGGTCAGCTCAAGAAATACGTCCTCCAGGGTGTGCCGTTCGACGGCTATCGCGTCCGGCATCACGCCGTTCTGCGCGCACCACGAGGCGACCGTGGCCAGCAGCTGCGGGTCGATCTTGCCGTGGACGCGGTAGACGCCGGTGGCGGGCTCCGAGGCGGAGCTGTCCGCGGGCAGCGCCTTGAGGAGGGAGGCGAGGTCGAGGCCGGGCCGGCCGGTGAAGCGCAGGCTGTTCTCGGCGCCGCCGCGGCACAGCTCGTCGGGGCTGCCCTGGGCGATCACCCGGCCGCCGTCGATGATCGCGACGTCGTCGGCGAGCTGTTCGGCCTCGTCCATGAAGTGGGTGGTGAGCACGCAGCTCACGCCGTCGGCGCGGAGTTCCCGTACGAGGTCCCAGGTGGCGTGGCGGGCCTGCGGGTCGAGGCCGGCCGTCGGCTCGTCGAGGAAGACCAGCTCCGGGCGGCCGACCACGGCCATGGCCAGCGCCAGCCGCTGCTGCTGGCCGCCGGAGAGCCGCCGGTAGGTCGTCCGGCCGCAGGAGCCCAGGCCCAGCCGGTCGATCAGCATGCCGACGTCGAGGGGGTGGGCGTGCAGGGTGGCGGTGTGCCGCAGCATCTCCTCGGCGCGGGCGCCCGCGTAGACGCCGCCGGACTGCAGCATCACGCCGATCCGGGGGCGCAGCGCGGCGGCGTCGGCCACCGGGTCCAGGCCCAGGACGCGGACCGTGCCGTCGTCCGGACGGCGGTATCCCTCGCAGGTTTCTACGGTGGTGGTCTTGCCGGCGCCGTTGGGGCCGAGCACGGCGGTGACGGTGCCGTGCGCGACGGTCAGGTCGAGGCCGTCCACCGCGGTCTTCGTCCCGTACCGCTTGACCAGGCCGGTGACCTCGACGGCCGGCGCCCGTCCGGGGGTCCGGGGAGTGCTCCCCGGGGAGGTGCTGCGCATGCCGCGCAGTCTACGAAGAGCGACCGCGCCGCCGTCAGTGGGGGCTCGCCCCGAATTGCGGCCCTTCCCGGCAGGTCGCGGGCCTGATCGGGGGCCATCGGGCAGGGTTGAAATGAGGTGAACCTAAGTGATAGAGGCCACCATCCCGCCATCCGGACCACGCTTGAATCGGTTTGACGAATTACGCAACAATGGCGTTGTGAAATACGCGAGCGAGGATCAGCGAGAGCCCGGGGTCGGCGAGACCGCCGGGCCGGCCGCCTCCGCGCCCGAACGGGACGCCCCGGCGACGCCGGCCCCGCAGGCCGCCCCCGCGTCACACGACGAACAGCAGGGCACCCGCAACCGGGTCGCCCGCTCCATCCTCGACCACGGTCCGTCCACCGCCGCCGAGCTCGCCCTCCGGCTGGAGCTGACCCAGGCCGCCGTCCGCCGGCACCTGGACGCGCTGGTCGCCGAGGGCGTCGTCGAGCCCCGCGAGCAGCGGGTCTACGGCAGCCGCGGCCGCGGCCGCCCGGCGAAGGCCTTCGCCCTCACCGACTGCGGGCGGGACGCCTTCGACCAGGCCTACGACCAGCTCGCCGCCGATGCGCTGCGCTGGATCGCGCAGAGCGCGGGCGGCGGCGAGAAGGGCGAGGCGGCGGTCGCCGCGTTCGCCCGCGCCCGGCTGGCCGCCCAGGCCGAGGGCTACCGCGAGGCGGTCGAGAGCGCCGACCCGGAGGCCCGCACCCAGGCCCTGGCGAAGGCGTTGACCGCGGACGGGTACGCTGCTACGGCGCGCAGCGCCCCCAACCCCCAGCTCGGTGAACAGCTCTGCCAGCACCACTGCCCGGTCGCCCACGTCGCCGAGCGGTACCCGCAGCTGTGCGAGGCGGAGACCGAGGTCTTCTCCCGATTGCTCGGGACCCACGTACAGCGCCTTGCCACCATCGCCCACGGCGACGGGGTGTGCACGACCTTCGTCCCGAAGGCCGGAGCCGGCAAGGCAGCTCACCGCGCCGGTGAGCGCCCCCACAAGACCACGACACCATCTGCAAGCACGGCCGGGAGGAACCCCGCATGACGCTCCCCACGGAGACTGCTCACCCCGAACTCGAGGGTCTGGGCAACTACGAATACGGCTGGGCCGACTCCGACGTGGCCGGCGCTTCGGCGAAGCGCGGTCTCTCCGAGGACGTCGTCCGTGACATCTCGGCGAAGAAGAACGAGCCGGAGTGGATGCTCAAGCTGCGCCTCAAGGGCCTGCGGCTGTTCGACAAGAAGCCCATGCCGAACTGGGGCTCCGACCTGTCGGGCATCGACTTCGACAACATCAAGTACTTCGTCCGCTCCACGGAGCAGCAGGCCGCCTCCTGGGAGGACCTGCCCGAGGACATCAAGAACACCTACGACAAGCTCGGCATCCCCGAGGCGGAGAAGCAGCGCCTGGTCGCCGGTGTCGCCGCGCAGTACGAGTCCGAGGTCGTCTACCACCAGATCCGCGAGGACCTGGAGGCGCAGGGCGTCATCTTCCTGGACACCGACACCGCGCTGAAGGAGCACCCGGAGCTCTTCCAGGAGTACTTCGGCACGGTCATCCCGGTCGGTGACAACAAGTTCGCGTCGCTGAACACCGCGGTGTGGTCCGGCGGCTCGTTCATCTACGTCCCCAAGGGTGTCCACGTCGACATCCCGCTGCAGGCCTACTTCCGGATCAACACCGAGAACATGGGCCAGTTCGAGCGGACGCTGATCATCGTCGACGAGGACGCCTACGTCCACTACGTCGAGGGCTGCACCGCGCCGATCTACAAGTCGGACTCGCTGCACTCCGCGGTGGTCGAGATCATCGTCAAGAAGGGCGGCCGCTGCCGCTACACGACCATCCAGAACTGGTCGAACAACGTCTACAACCTGGTCACCAAGCGCGCCGTCGCCTACGAGGGCGCGACCATGGAGTGGGTCGACGGCAACCTCGGCTCCAAGGTGACGATGAAGTACCCGGCGGTCTACCTCATGGGCGAGCACGCCAAGGGCGAGACCCTGTCCATCGCCTTCGCCGGCGAGGGCCAGCACCAGGACGCCGGTTCCAAGATGGTCCACATGGCGCCGAACACCTCGTCCAACATCGTCTCCAAGTCGGTGGCGCGCGGTGGCGGCCGGACCTCCTACCGTGGTCTGGTCGAGATCGGCGAGGGCGCCGCGGGCTCCAAGTCCAACGTGCTGTGTGACGCCCTGCTGGTGGACACCATCTCCCGGTCCGACACCTACCCCTACGTCGACGTCCGCGAGGACGACGTCTCCATGGGCCACGAGGCGACCGTCTCCAAGGTCAGCGAGGACCAGCTGTTCTACCTGATGGCCCGCGGTCTGTCGGAGGACGAGGCCATGGCGATGATCGTGCGCGGCTTCGTCGAGCCGATCGCCCGTGAGCTGCCGATGGAGTACGCCCTGGAGCTCAACCGGCTGATCGAGCTGCAGATGGAGGGTGCGGTCGGCTGACCCCGGCCCCCCGCAGCGACCGACTCCCAAAGAACGCAGAAAGCGAGCTAGACGACAGCCATGGCTGAGGCTCAGAACATCCCGGCGGGTTCCACGACCACCGGCTCCATCGCGGTGGCCGCGGAGTCCACCGTCGCCACGAGGATGAGCGCCCCGCCGTCCTACGACGTGGCGGACTTCCCGGTGCCGCACGGCCGCGAGGAGGAGTGGCGGTTCACCCCCCTCGCGCGCCTGAAGGGCCTGCACGACGGCTCCGCGGAGGCCGGCGGTCCGGACCTGAAGATCGACATCACCGCGCCCGAGGGCGTCACCCACGAGCTGGTCGACCGCGCCGACCCGCGGGTCGGCAAGGCCGGCAAGCCCGTCGACCGGGTCGCCGCCCAGGCGTACAGCTCGTTCGAGAAGGCCTCGGTGGTCACGGTCCCCAAGGAGACCGTGCTCAGCGAGCCGATCCGGATCGCCGTGCACGGCGAGGGCGGTACGGCCTTCGGTCACCAGGTCATCGAGCTCGGTGCGTTCGCCGAGGCGGTCGTGGTCATCGACCACACCGGTGACGCGGTGCTCGCCGCCAACGTCGACTACCTCCTCGGCGACGGCGCGAAGCTGACCGTCGTGTCCGTCCAGGACTGGGAGGAGTCGGCCGTCCACACCGGCCAGCACAACGCCCTGGTCGGCCGGGACGCCACCTTCAAGTCCGTGGTCGTCACCTTCGGCGGCGACCTCGTCCGCCTGCACCCGCGCGTCACGTACGCCGGCCCCGGCGGCGAGGCCGAGTTCTACGGCCTGTACTTCACCGAGCAGGGCCAGCACCACGAGCACCGCCTGTTCGTCGACCACGAGGCGTCCAACTGCCGCTCGCACGTGACCTACAAGGGCGCGCTGCAGGGCGAGGACGCGCACGCCGTCTGGATCGGCGACGTCCTCATCCGCGCCTCGGCCACCGGCACGGACACCTACGAGCTCAACCGCAACCTCGTCCTCACCGACGGCGCGCGGGTCGACTCGGTGCCCAACCTGGAGATCGAGACCGGTGAGATCGTCGGCGCCGGCCACGCCTCGGCGACCGGCCGCTTCGACGACGAGCAGCTCTTCTACCTGATGGCCCGCGGCATCCCCGCCGAGGAGGCCCGCCGCCTCGTCGTGCGCGGCTTCTTCGCCGAGCTGGTCCAGCAGATCGGCCTGCCGGACGTCGAGGAGCGCCTGATGAGCAAGATCGAGGCCGAGCTGGAAGCGTCCGCGGTATGAGCTACGTACGCGCAGCGGCGCTGAGCGAGCTGGAGGAGGACACCCCCAAGCGGGTGGAGATCGACGGCACGCCCATCTCGCTGGTCCGCACCGAGGGCGAGGTGTTCGCGATCAACGACATCTGCTCGCACGCGAACGTCTCCCTCTCCGAGGGCGAGGTCGAGGACTGCTCGATCGAGTGCTGGCTGCACGGTTCGAGCTTCGACCTGCGCACCGGCAAGCCGTCCGGCCTCCCCGCGACGCGCCCCGTCCCCGTATACCCCGTAAAGATCGAAGGGGACGACGTGCTCGTCTCCGTCACCCAGGAGTCCTGAGTCACCCATGGCAACGCTTGAGATCCACGACCTGCACGTCTCCGTCGAGGCCGAGAACGGCCAGCGCGAGATCCTGAAGGGCGTCGACCTGACCGTGAAGCAGGGCGAGACGCACGCCATCATGGGCCCCAACGGCTCCGGCAAGTCGACGCTCGCCTACTCGCTCGCGGGTCACCCCAAGTACACGATCACCGGCGGCACCGTCACCCTCGACGGCGAGGACGTCCTTGAGATGTCCGTCGACGAGCGCGCCCGGGCCGGCGTCTTCCTCGCCATGCAGTACCCGGTCGAGGTCCCCGGTGTCTCCGTCTCCAACTTCCTGCGCACCTCCGCCACCGCGATCCGCGGTGAGGCCCCCAAGCTGCGGCTGTGGGTCAAGGAGGTCAAGGAGGCCATGGAGCGCCTCCAGATGGACCCCTCCTTCGCCGAGCGGAACGTGAACGAGGGCTTCTCCGGCGGTGAGAAGAAGCGCCACGAGATCCTCCAGCTGGAGCTGCTCAAGCCGGCCATCGCGATCCTCGACGAGACCGACTCCGGTCTGGACGTCGACGCACTGCGCATCGTCTCCGAGGGTGTCAACCGCATCCGCGAGACCGGCCAGGTCGGCACCCTGCTGATCACCCACTACACGCGCATCCTGCGCTACATCAAGCCCGACCACGTCCACGTCTTCGCCAACGGGCGGATCGCCGAGTCCGGCGGCCCGGAGCTGGCGGACAAGCTGGAGGCCGAGGGCTACGAGGCATACGTGAAGGGTGGTACGACCGCGTGACACAGCTGCCGGGCCTCCTCGACACAGAGGCGATCCGTAAGGACTTCCCCCTCCTGGACCGCCAGGTCCACGACGGCCGGAAGATCGTGTACCTGGACAACGCGGCGACCTCGCAGAAGCCGCGTCAGGTCCTCGACGCCCTGAACGCCTACTACGAACGTCACAACGCCAACGTCCACCGCGGCGTGCATGTGCTCGCCGAGGAGGCCACGGCGCTGTACGAAGGCGCCCGCGACAAGGTCGCGGCCTTCATCAACGCGCCGAGCCGCGACGAGGTGATCTTCACCAAGAACGCCTCGGAGTCGCTCAACCTCGTGGCGAACATGCTCGGTTGGGCCGACGAGCCCTACCGCGTGGACCGCGAGACCGAGATCGTCATCACGGAGATGGAGCACCACTCCAACATCGTTCCGTGGCAGCTGCTCTCGCAGCGCACGGGTGCGCAGCTGAAGTGGTTCGGCCTGACCGACGACGGCCGCCTGGACCTGACGAACATCGAAGAGGTCATCACCGAGCGGACGAAGATCGTTTCGTTCACGCTGGTCTCCAACCTCCTCGGCACCTTCAACCCGGTCGAGACGATCATCCGCCGGGCCCAGGAGGTCGGCGCGCTGGTCTGCATCGACGCCTCGCAGGCCGCCCCGCACATGGTGCTGGACGTGCAGGCGCTGCAGGCCGACTTCGTGGCCTTCACCGGCCACAAGATGTGCGGCCCGACCGGCATCGGCGTGCTGTGGGGCCGTCAGGAGCTGCTGGAGGACCTGCCTCCGTTCCTGGGTGGCGGCGAGATGATCGAGACGGTGTCCATGCACTCCTCGACCTACGCGCCGGCGCCGCACAAGTTCGAGGCCGGTACGCCCCCGATCGCCCAGGCCGTCGGCCTCGGCGCGGCCGTGGACTACCTCTCCTCGATCGGCATGGACAAGATCGCCGCCCATGAGCACGTGATCACGGAGTACGCCGTCAAGCGGCTGCTGGAGGTCCCCGACCTGCGGATCATCGGCCCGAGCTCGGCCGAGGACCGCGGTGCGACGATCTCCTTCACGCTCGGCGACATCCATCCGCACGACGTCGGGCAGGTCCTGGACGAGCAGGGGATCGCGGTCCGGGTGGGCCACCACTGCGCCCGTCCGGTGTGCCTGCGCTACGGAATTCCCGCGACCACGCGAGCGTCTTTCTATCTGTACTCCACCCCGGCCGAGGTCGACGCCCTGGTCGACGGCCTGGAGCACGTGCGGAACTTTTTCGGATGACCACGCACAGCGGATGAGGACGAGGACTGACTGAGCCGTGAAGCTGGATTCCATGTACCAGGACGTCATCCTGGACCACTACAAGCACCCCATGGGCGCGGTCTTCGGGACGGCGACGCCGAGGTGCACCACGTCAACCCGACCTGTGGCGACGAGATCACGCTGCGGGTCCGGCTCGACGGCGCGACGATTGAGGATGTGTCCTACGAGGGGCAGGGCTGCTCGATCAGCCAGGCCAGTGCGTCGGTGCTCAATGACCTCCTGGTCGGCAAGGAGCTCGGTGAGGCGCAGAAGATCCAGGAGATGTTCCTGGAGCTGATGCAGTCCAAGGGCCAGGTGGAGCCCGATGACGCCATGGAGGAGGTGCTGGAGGACGCGGTGGCGTTCGCCGGCGTCTCCAAGTACCCGGCGCGCGTGAAGTGCGCCCTGCTGAGCTGGATGGCCTGGAAGGACGCCACGGCCAAGGCCCTCTCCGAGGAGGCGAAGACCGCATGACCGACACCCCGACCACCACGAAGCCGGCTTCCGAGGAAGAGGTCCGCGAGGCGCTGTACGACGTCGTCGACCCCGAGCTGGGCATCGACGTCGTCAACCTCGGCCTGATCTACGGCATCCACATCGACGACGCCAACATCGCCACCATCGACATGACGCTGACCTCCGCGGCCTGCCCGCTGACCGACGTCATCGAGGACCAGGCGAAGTCCGCCACGGACGGGATCGTCAGCGAGCTGAAGATCAACTGGGTCTGGATGCCCCCGTGGGGCCCGGACAAGATCACCGACGACGGCCGCGAGCAGCTCCGCGCGCTCGGCTTCAACGTCTGATCGGGACCTGACCGGACCCGCACATCGCGGGTCCGGTGACCGGACCCGCACGTCACGGGTCCGCGCGAACACCACGGCCGTGCCCGCCGGTCACCACCGGCGGGCACGGCCGTGCTGCGTGCGGACGGCCCGCTGACCTGGGACCCGGCACTCGGTACGGTCGTCCGCATGGCCTATGTGATGCTCGCCGGCGCGATCCTGTCCGAGATCCTCGCGACCACCTCGATGAAGTACAGCGACGGCTTCAGCCGGCTGTGGCCGTCGCTGGGCACCGCGCTCGGGTACGTGATCGCCTTCGCGCTGCTCGCGCAGACCCTCAAGTCGATGAGCATGGGCACCGCGTACGCCATCTGGGCCGGCGTCGGGACCGCGCTGATCGCGGCCATCGGCATGGTGTTCCTGGGGGAGAGCACCAGTGCGCTGAAGGTCCTCGGGGTGCTGCTGGTGATCGCCGGTGTCGTGGTGCTGAATCTGGACGGGGCGCACTGACGAAAGCGGCACCGCGGCGGGCGGCGGACTCGTGCGGCCCTACGAAGCGGGTTGTGCGACCGTACGGGCCGGGCCCGAGACATGAGACCGGTTCGCCTCGCCGGGCGACCTCCGGTTAGGTTTCCAGCATGACCGATGCTGCTACCTCCTCCCGCACGACCGGCGCCGTCGCCGCCGGGCTCGCCACCGTCACCTCCGACGGCACCGTTCTCGACACCTGGTTCCCGGCCCCCGAGCTGGTGGCCGTGACCGCCGAGGGCCCCGGCCCGGCCGGCACCGAGCGCCTGGACGACGAGCGCGCCACCGACCTCCTGGGCCCGGCCGTCCTCAAGGCGATCGGTCCCGACCCGGTCCGCGAGGTCGAGGTCGTGGCCGTCCGCACGGTCATCGCCTCGCTCGACGACAAGCCGCTGGACGCGCACGACGCCTACCTGCGTCTGCACCTGCTCAGCCACCGCCTGGTCAAGCCGCACGGGCAGAACCTCGAAGGCATCTTCGGCGCGCTGGCGAACGTCGCCTGGACCTCGCTGGGCCCGGTGCAGGTGGACCGGCTGGAGACGGTGCGGCTGAACGCCCGCGCCGAGGGTCTCCACCTCGCGGTCACCAGCGTCGACAAGTTCCCGCGGATGACCGACTACGTCGCGCCCGCCGGGGTGCGGATCGCGGACGCCGACCGGGTCCGCCTCGGCGCCCACCTCGCCGCCGGCACCACCGTCATGCACGAGGGCTTCGTCAACTTCAACGCCGGGACGCTCGGCACCTCCATGATCGAGGGCCGGATCAGCGCCGGCGTCGTCATCGGTGACGGCTCCGACGTCGGCGGCGGCGCCTCCACGATGGGCACCCTCTCGGGCGGCGGCAAGCAGATCATCTCGATCGGCGAACGCTGCCTGCTCGGCGCCGAGTCCGGCATCGGCATCGCCCTGGGCGACGAGTGCGTCGTCGAGGCCGGTCTGTACGTCACCGCGGGCACCCGGGTCACCCTGCCCGACGGCCAGATCGTCAAGGCCCTGGAGCTCTCCGGCGCGGACAACATCCTCTTCCGCCGCAACTCCACCACCGGCGCCGTCGAGGCCCGCCCGAACAAGGCGACCTGGGGCGGCCTGAACGAGATCCTGCACAGCCACAACTGACGGCCGGACGCCGACCGGCGGCCCGGACCCCACGGGGCGGTGGCGCACCTCGGTGAGCGGAGGGCGGCCCGGCGGACACCTTTCCGCCGGGCCGCCCTCCCGTTCGTACCCGCCCCGTCCCCGCCCCGCCGGGCACCCTCTAGGCTTGCGCCATGCGTGATCTTGTAGCGGGGATGCGGTATCTGGGCGAGGGCCAGCGCTGGGTTGCCCGGCACGGCCGGTGGTGGGGGTTCGGGCTGATCCCGGCGCTGATCGCGCTGGTGCTCTACGCCGGGGTGCTCACCGCGCTGGCCATCTGGTCCGGCGACCTCGCCGCCTGGGCGACGCCGTTCGCCGACGACTGGGGCTCGCCCTGGCAGGGGCTGCTGCGCGGGGTGTTCGTGGCGCTGCTGCTGGCCGGCGGGCTGACGCTGTCGGTGCTGACCTTCACGGCGGTCACCCTGCTGATCGGCGACCCGTTCTACGAGTCGCTCTCGGAGCAGGTCGAGGAGAGCGAGGGGTACTGCCCGCCCGGCCCGGACCGGCCGCTGTGGCGGGAGATCGCGCTCGCCCTGCGCGACAGCGTCCATGTGCTGCTGCGCGCGGCCGGCTTCGGGGTCCTGCTGTTCGTGCTCGGCTTCGTGCCCTTCCTCGGCCAGACCGTGGTGCCCGCGATCGGCTTCTGCGTCTCCGGGTTCTTCCTCACCGTCGAGCTGACCGCGGTGGCGATGCAGCGCCGGGACGTCCCGGTGCGCGCCCGACTGCGGCACTTGCGCGGGCGGAAGGCGCTCGCGGTCGGCTTCGGCACCCCGCTCGTGCTGCTCTTCCTGATCCCGTTCCTCGCGGTCGTGCTCATGCCGGGCGCGGTGGCCGGCGCGACCCTGCTGGTGCGGGACCTGCTGCCGGACGAGAACGGGCCGGGGGACCGGGACGGGAACACGGACCGGGGCGCGGACGAGGCCGCGGGCCGGGGCGAGGGTGCGGCCCCGGCCGGCGTCGGCCCGTACCCGGCTAGCCCGGTACCCCCGCCGGCACCGCACTTTCCCGAGCCTCCGCGTCCGCAGTCCGGTCCAGGGCCGTCCGCAGGGCGTCCACCAGCCGGCTGGTGAGCGCGGCGTCCGCGTCCAGCAGGGGACCGCGGACCGGCCCGGCCGGCAGCCCGAGGTGCGCCAGCAGCGCCTTCACGGCGACCGTGCCGGGCGTCCCGGACCCGGTCACCGCCTCGATGAGCGGGATCAGGGCGAGCTGCCGGCGGGCCGCGCCCACGGTGTCGCCCGCGTCGTAGGCGTCGAGCACCGCCCGCACCGCGCGCGGCGCCACATTGCCGGCCGTGCTGACGCAGCCGGCGCCGCCCAGCGCGCGCAGCGGCAGGATCTGCTCGTCGGAGCCGGCGTAGTACGCGAGGTCCGTCGCGGCCAGTACCTTCGCCGACTTCAGCAGGTCGTTGCCGCAGTCCTTGACCGCCGCGATCCGCGGGTGGCCGGCCAGCCGCAGCAGGGTGTCCGCGGCCAGCGCGGTGCCGGTGCGGCCGGGGATGTCGTAGAGCATCACCGGCAGTCCGGTGGCGTCCGCGACCGTGCGCAGATGGTGCGCGACGGCCTCCTGGGTGGGCCGCGAGTAGTACGGGGTGACCACCAACAGGCCGTGCGCGCCCGCCCGTTCGGCGGCGCGGGCCAGTTCGACGGTGTGCCGGGTGTCGCTGGTGCCGACCCCGGCGGTGATCCACGCCCGGTCGCCGACCGCCTCGGCGACGGCCCGCAGCAGGGTCTCCTTCTCGGCGTCCGAGGTGGTGGGGGACTCGCCGGTGGTGCCGCTGAGGACCAGGGCGTCACAGCCGCCCTCGTCGACGAGCCGGGTGGCGAGCCGCTGGGCGCCGTCCGGATCCAGTTCCCCGTCAGCGGTGAACGGGGTGATCATGGCGACCGCGGTGCGGCCGAAGGGGGTGGGGTGCTCCATGCCGGAAGTGTGAAGGCCCATCATCTTTCACGTCCACTTAGTTGTTCTTTTGCGATTCTTAAGTGATGCCATGTAGTTGATGGCTTGATGGATTGCCGCCCGACGGCTCGCGCGCCGCGTCCACCGGTGGCTCCGCACCCGCGAAACGCGGGGCGGCCGCCGCACCTCTCGGTGCGACGGCCGCCGGGCTGCTGAGGCCCATCACGCGTCAGTCAGGCCATTCCGCGAACGCTTCAGGTCCTGGGTCCGCTCGGACGCGGACTCCTCCGACGACTTCGGCTTCCGCTGGTCGGAGCGCCGCTCCGCGGCACGGTCCTTGTTGCCCGACTTACGGTTCTGCGCCTTCGGCATGATGACTCCCTATGTCTCGCCGAATGTTTCTTACGTAGCCAGTACCGCACCCCTGGCCGCGATCGGCTCCCGGACGTGGGCCAGTGGAGTGACGGACGGGTCACGCGGGGTGACGAGAGGCTGGGAGTCCGGGCCTCACGGCTTGACCCGCAGCACCTGCGGATCGTGGTCGCTGGCCTGGTCGGCGTACTCGGCGTTGATGTGCACGATGTCGTAGTCCGGCCTGGTCAGGTGGCGGCTGGTGAGCATGTGGTCGAGCACCTGCGAGTTGCCGCTGTAGACGTAGCCGTAGCGCTCCGCGGCGGGCAGCCCGCTCACCAGGTCCGTCAGGACGCCACCGGCGGTGAGGTTCTTCAGGGCCGGCGAGAACTGGTAGTCGTTGAGGTCACCGGCCACCACCACGTCCGCCTCGGGGTCCTTGGCCAGCAGGTCCTTGACGAAGGCGTTGACCAGCTTCGCCTGGGCGGTGCGCTGGGTCTCCGAGGAGCGGACCGGCGGCTGGAAACGGCTGTCCAGGCCCTGGTCGCCGCCCTTGGAGTTGAAGTGGTTGGCGATCACGAAGATCCGGCTGCCCGGACGGCTCTTGAGCGAGAACTGCCCGGCCAGCGGCTTGCGGCTGGTCTTCCACGCCGGGTCGGCCGGCGCGATCCGGCCCGGGGAGGCGGACAGCGCGGCCCGGCCGTGGTCACCGACCACCGTGACCGGGGTGGTGGCGTCGCCGCCCTTGACGTCCGTGAACGACACCCGCGCCGGGTTGAACAGGAACGCCGTCCGGATGTTGCCGCCCGGCTGGCCGCCGTCCTGGTCGTTGACCGGGTCGATCTGCCGCCACGCGTACGCCGGGCCGCCGGCCGCCTTGATCGCGTCGGTGAGCTTCTTGAGGGTGCTGCCGGCGGTGACCGTGCCGTCGTCCTTGGCGCCGCTGTCGTCCTGGACCTCCTCCAGGGCCACGACGTCCGGGGACGCCAGGTTGTGCACCAGCGCCTTGGCCAGCCGGTCGAACTTCGCCTGCGGGTTGTCCGGCGCGAGGTTCTCGACGTTGTACGTGGCCACCGCCAGCTCGCCGGACTTCTGCTTGCGGGTGGTCTCCGGCGCGGGCCGTGGCCGGTGAGCTTGCCCAGCTCGGTGGCCTGGAGGGTGTAGCCGCCGAAGTTGTCGTAGTCCAGCGGCCCGGCCGTGGTGCCCGCCAGTGTGTCGCCGACGTCGGCCACCGGGAACGGCGTCTGCGAGAAGGGGATCAGCGACGCCACCTTCACCCGGCCGCCGTTGGGGTCCGCGTACGAGCGGTAGAGGGTGCCGCCGCGCGGGGTGCGGTTGTGGCCCGGCTCGGCGGTCACCCACAGCTCGTGGTACTTGTTCGTCGGGCCGACGACCCGGGCGCCGCCGACCGCGACCCGCATGCCCTCCAGCGACTCGTAGCGGTCCAGCGCGTAACTGCCGGGGCGCAGCTTCAGCGACTCGATGCTCTGGCCGCCCGCGTTGGGGGCGTAACGATTCGGCACGGAGCCGGCGTTGAGCGTGAAGGCGGCCGGCAGCGGGTTGCCCGAGGACCCGGTCTTCCAGGTCGCCTTGGTGATCTCGGTGACGGACTGCAGGCCGGCGTCCTTGCCGCCCGGGTAGTACTCGCTGACCGTGCCGGAGAACGTGATCGCGTCACCGACCGAGACCTGGGGGGTCTCCTTGCCGGTGTAGACGAAGACCGCCTCGCTGGTGGCCGGGTCGTCGTCCGGGTGCGGGTCCTGCACCCAGAAGCCGCGCGAGGAGCCGAACGCCCGGACGGCGGTGACCGTACCGGGCACGTCGCTGACCTGCTTCCCGGCCAGCGGGGATATTCGGGTGCTGCCCTGGATGTCGTGGATCCGGGTGCCGGCCGCCGAGGCGGACTGGGTGGCGGTCAGCAGTCCGCCGGCGAGGGCGGCCGCGGCCACCGCGCCGAGGGCGGCTGGTCTGCGGAGCGGACGACGGGACGGCATGCATGCCTCCGAGGGTGAGGGGGTGGAAGAGTGTGTGCGGAGCCGGATCGGCGTCACGCTACGCGCGTCAATCTCTTGTGCGGGCAAGGGAGTTGTCAAGGTTCTTCCGGTGTCCGGTGGTCGGCGCGGGGGTGAACCGCCCGAGATACGGAGAATTCCGTCTACGCTGGGCGGCGCACTTCCCCAGCCAGCGCTGGGAGGTACCCCAGCCGTAGTCCGTTCCGAGGAGCTGAGCACCCGATGTCCGCAGACCGCCCCACCCTGCCGCCGGTGCGGCTGCTCTCCGAAGCGGAACTGGCCCGGGACGCGCTCAGCGCCCCCCTGATGGCCCGGGCCGTCCGGCTCGCCCGCTGGGCCGAGCGGGGCGTCCCGGTCGGGGCGGGCGGGGAGATCCTCGACGACGCGCTGGCCGCCGCCACCGAGCACCTCGGCCTGAGTGCCGACGAGGACGGCCCCGCCGACACCGCCGAGGCGTGGCAGCTCGCGGTGGACACCGGCCTGGTCGAGATCGAGGAGATCGACGGGACGGCCGGGGACGGGGACGGGGAGGCCGACGACGCCGCGGTCGGCACCGCCACCCCCGGCGAGGAGCTCGCCCTGCTCACCTCCGGCAGCCCGCAGGACGTCCTCGACATCTGGCTGTCCGGCATGGAGACGGTGCTCGCCGACGCGGCCGCCCCCGACCTCGCCGATCTCGCCGACCAGCTCGCCGAGGGCGGTGAGCTGGACCTGGACGCCCTGGACTGGAACCCGGAGGAGGAGGCCGAGCTGCTCGACGGCATCCTCGGCAACCTCTACCTCCTCACCCCCTGGCCGAGGGTCCTGACCGGAGCGTCCCGCTGCCCGCGCTGGCCGCCTCCATGATCGTCCCGGACGACATGGACGAGCCCACCGACGACGTCCTCGAAGAGGTCTCCGAGGCGATGATGCGCCTGGACGACCAGTTCCGGGTGCTGGAGCCGATCGGCCTGGTCGCGTACCGGCCGGTCGACGAGGCGCTCATCGAGGAGCTGGACGAGGACGGCGAGACGGTCCGGGCCGCCGAACCGCTCACCGACGAGGACGTCTCCCGCTACGGCCTGGTCCGCCTCACCCCGCTCGGCGTCTACGCGGTCCGCGCCCGGCTGCTGGACGCGGGCGCCGACGCCCCGGCGGTCGGCGACCTCACCGGCAAGGGCGCCGACGTCCTCCTCGACGCGCTGCCCGACTACCCCGAGGCGCACGCCCAGGCCGAGTCCGAGCAGTGGCTCGCCGCCCGCGGCCCGCTGGACGCCGCCCGCGAGCTGCTCGACGCCGCCCGCGGCGACGACGAGGGCGCCCCGCGCCGCCGGCTCGCCGCCCAGCAGACCCTCTCGCTGGTCGCCCCGGACGCCGAGGCCGCACTGCGCGAGGTGCTCGACGACCGGCAGCTGGGCGGCCTGGCCCGGGTGTGGCTGGCCGAGCGCGGGCTGCCCGGCATCCCCGAGCCGTCCCAGGACATGATCTTCTGGCTGACGGTCGACACCATCGCCGCCCAGCTGGCCGGCGCGGACGAGGGCGCCGAGGCCGAGCTGCGGGACCTGGTCCAGGGCCTGACCGAGCAGCACAGCGGCTTCTTCGACGCAGTCTGGCGGGTGGACCACCCGGCCACCGCCGACGTCCTGGAGGCCATGGGCCGGCTGCACCCGGACAAGAAGGCCGCCAAGGAGGCCCGCAAGGCCGCGTTCAAGGCGCGCTCCCGGCAGTCGCACTGAGTGATCTCCGCGGGGCCGGTCCGCGGGCGGGAACCCCCGCCCCGGGCCGGCCCCAACTGCTTCCTGGATGTCGCGCCGCGTTCAACTGGAGTTCGATCGCGCACGACACCGTGTGCGGCGCAGGCACAGGGGAGTAGAACCGGCCGTCCAGGAGATGACAATGCCGCTCACCCGGAGAGACTTCGCCAAGCGTTCCGCCCTCGCCGGCGCGGGGGTCGCGCTGGCCGGCAGCGCCGGCGTACTGGCCACCGCGCCCGGTGCGCTCGCCGCGGACGCGGCACGGGCCGCGGACGGCGAGGCCGACGGCCCCGGCCACCCGGCCGGCTACGGCCCGCTCCTGCCGGACCCGGACGGCATCCTCGCGCTGCCCGCCGGGTTCTCGTACAAGATCGTCACCCACTCCGGCGTCACCAGGCTGGACAGCGGTGAGTCCACCCCCTCCAACCACGACGGCACCGGCACCTTCCCGGGCACCGCGGCACCACCCTCCTCGTCAACAACCACGAGCTGAAGGGCCCGCGCGCCAACTGGCCGCACCCGGTGCCGCTCGCCGAGGGACTGGTCTACGACCCGGCCGCGGCCGGCGGCTGCACCGTCGTCGAGGTCGCCGAGGACGGCACCCCGGTCGGTGAATGGGTCGGCATAGCCGGCACGTCCACCAACTGCGCGGGCGGCACCACCCCTTGGGGCACCTGGCTCACCTGCGAGGAGACCGAGGACAAGGCCGGCGAGCACGGCATGACCAGGGACCACGGCTACGTCTTCGAGGTCGACCCCCACGACTGCAAGGCCGGCCGCGACCCCGAGCCCGTGAAGGCGCTGGGCCGTTACGCCCACGAGGCCGTCGTCGTCGACCCCCGGCGCGGCCACCTCTACCTGACCGAGGACGCCGCCGGCCCCAACGGCCTCTTCTACCGCTGGACCCCGCCGCAGGGCTTCCACCACGGCCGCGGCCGGCTCCGCACCCTCGCCGACGACGCCGGTGTGCTCCAGGCGTTCAAGTGCTTCGACTCCGGCGGCCGGTTCGTCGACGACCTCTCCCGCGCCACCCGGCCCGGCACCGTCTACGGCGTCGACTGGATCGACGTGCCCGACCGCGACGCCCGGACCACCTCCGTCCGCAAGCAGTTCAAGGACGGCGAGATCACCCGCGCCCGCAAGCTGGAGGGCCTGTGGTGGGCGGACGGCGGCGCCTATGTGGTGTCCTCCTACGCCCGCGAGGAGAGCCCGGTCCGGCACGACGGGCAGGTCTGGTTCTACGACCCGCGGCGGCGGACCCTGACCCTGAAGGTGCTGCTCGGCATCAACCCCGACCCCGGCGAGGACGGCGCGTTCGACGGCCCGGACAACATCACCGTCTCGCCCTACGGCGGCCTGATCATCGCCGAGGACGGCGAGGGCGTCCAGCACCTCTTCGGCGCCACCGAGGACGGCCGCACCTACCCCCTGGCCCGCAACGACCTCAACATCGGCACCGCCGGGAAGCCCGAGTACAGCGAGTTCACCGGCCCGGTCTTCTCCCCGGACGGCCGCACCCTCTTCGCCAACATCCAGGAGCCCGGCATCATGCTGGCCATCACCGGCCCCTGGAAGCGGCAGCCCCGCCGGCGCTAGCGTCCGGCGCGGCGGGGAGCAACCGCCGTGAGCAGGTAGTAGTCCAGCAGCCCGGTCTCGTACGCCGTCAGATAGCGGCGCGGCCACTCGTCGTCGGAGAGCTCGGGCTGCTGGGCCATGTACCGGTCGTACGGCTCCCACACCGCGTCGCCGATCGGCCGGACCGTGAGGTCCCGCAGCCCGGCCGCGGCCAGCGTCCCGGCGAACTCGTCGATCACATGCGGCACGTCCAGCCCGTCGGCGTACGGCGGCAGCAGCCCGGGCAGCTCTTGGGCGGCCGCCGCGGTGCGGGCGAAGAACGTGGTCAGCGCCAGCCGGCCGCCCGGCCGCAGCACCCGCACCGCCTCCCGGGCGAAGGCGGCCGGGGAGCGGAAGTGCTGGACCGCCTCGACGGAGTACAGGCAGTCGACGGTGTCCGCGGGCAGCGGCATCCGCTGGGCGGACCCCAGCACGAACGTCAGCCGCCCGGTGCCGCCGGTGTCCCCGGCGAGCAGCTCGGTGTGCGCCGCCCGGGCCCGGGCGATCTGGTCGGGGTGCGCGTCCAGACCGATGACCGGGGTCAGCCCGAACTCCCGCAGCGCCAGCGCACAGCCCAGCCCGCGCCCGCAGCCGGCCTCCAGGGCGCCGCGGCCCCGCGCCTCGCCGAACGTGCCGAGCACCAGGCGGTAGAGGTCCTGCTCGCTGCGCACCCGGTCCGCCTCGGTCAGCCGCCGGCCCGTCAGGTCCCCAGCTCCGCCCAGTAGCCGAAGTTGATGAACCCGCCGGCGAAGGCGGGCACGGTGGCCAGGTCCCACTCGCCGTAGACCTTCGCGACCCGGGGCGGCAGGTCCGGCGCGGGCGCTGGGCCGTCCGGGTGGCCGGCGCCTCCGGCCGGGCCGGTCTGCGGCTGCTGCTGCGCCATCGCGAAGGCTCCTTCCGCGGCCGGCGGGCGGGACGGGGAATCCTGGGGGCGGCGGGACGTTGAAGCAGGGGTGGTGAACTCGACGACACGGACGACACAATTTTCGGTCCTGGACCGCTCCCGCACCAGGGAAGGGCACCCGGAGGCGGCCGCCCTGCGGGACACGGTGGCGCTGGCCCGCCGCGTCGAGGAGCTCGGCTACCACCGCTTCTGGGTCTCCGAGCACCACAGCGTGCCGGGCGTGGCCGGCTCCGCGCCGACCGTGCTCGCCGCCGCGGTGGCCGCCGCGACGTCCCGGATCCGGGTCGGCACCGGCGGGGTGATGCTGCCCAACCACCGGCCGCTGGTGGTCGCCGAGCAGTTCGGGGTGCTGGAGTCGCTCTTCCCCGGCCGGATCGACATGGGGCTCGGCCGGTCGGTCGGCTTCACCGGCGGGATCCGCCGCGCCCTGGGCACGGACAAGGACGCCACCGAGGACTTCGGTGCTCAACTGGCCGAGCTGATCGGCTACTTCACCGGTGAGCAGACCGCCCATCCGCAGGTCCACGCGCGGCCCGCGGAGGGGCTGAGGATCCCGGCGTTCGTCCTGGCGACCGGGGCCGGCGCGCGGATCGCCGCGGCGGCCGGGCTGGCGCTGGTCATCGGCGACGTCCGCGGCCGGCAGCGGATGCTGGACGCCGTCGACGGCTACCGCGAGGACTTCCGGCCCTCGCCGCTGTGGGAGCGGCCGTACGTGGTCGTCTCCGGGACGGTGGCGGTGGCGGACAGCGAGGCGGCGGCGCGCCGGCTGCTGCTGCCGGAGGCCCGCTCGCTGGCGCACTCCCGCACGCACGGCGTCTTCCCGCCGCTGCGGCCCGCCGAGGACGGCCCGGCGGCCACGGCCGGCATGTCCGACCGTGAGCGCGGGTTCTACGAGGACGCCCTGCGCGGGCACGTCCACGGCACGGAGGAGCAGGTCGCCGACGCCCTCGGCACGCTGATCGACCGCAGCGGCGCGGACGAGGTGCTGGTCACCACCAGCACCTACGACCGCGCGGCGCTGACCGAGTCGTACGAGCGGCTGGCGCGGGTCGCCGGGCTCACAGTGCCTGACCCGCGGGTTTGACCATCCCCCGGACCGTGCGGGCGTCGACGAACTCGCCCATGGCGGTCATCTCCCACTCGCCGGAGAACTGGCGGATCAGCTTCGCCATCATCACGCCCGTGCGCGGTTCGCCGTGGGTGAGGTCGAAGCGGACCAGTTCCTCGCCGGTCTGGGCGTCCAGCAGGCGGCAGTAGGCCTTGGCGACGTCGGAGAACTTCTGGCCGGAGAAGGAGTTCACGACGAAGACCAGGCCGGTCACCTCCGGGGGCACCCCGCCGAGGTGGACGGTGATCGCCTCGTCGTCGCCGGCGCCCTCGCCGGTGAGGTTGTCGCCGGAGTGCTGGACCGCGCCGCCGAGGATCATCAGCTTGCCGAAGAAGCAGTTGTCGATCTTCTTGCGGTCCGGGCCGTAGGCGATGACGGAGGCGTCCAGGTCGATGTTCTTGCCGCGGAAGGCGGGCTCCCAGCCGAGGCCCATCCGGACCGAGCCGAGCAGCGGGCGGCCGCCCTTGACCAGCGAGACGGTCTGGTTCTTCTGCAGGCTGACCCGGCCCTTGTCGAGGTTGACCTTCCCGGAGCCGGGTGCCGGCGCGGCGGGCGCGGCCGGTGCCGGCGGGGCGGGAGGCGCGGGCGGGGCCGATGGTGCGGCGGGGGCGGCGGCCGGAGCGGCCGGTTCCTCCACGCTCACGCCGAAGTCGGTGGCGATCCCCGCCAGGCCGTCGGCGTAGCCCTGGCCGACCGCGCGGACCTTCCAGGCCCCGGCCCGGCGGTAGATCTCGACGACCACCAGCGCGGTCTCCGTGCCCAGCCGCGGCGGGGTGAAGGTGGCGATCAGGCTGCCGTCGTCGGCGTTGCGGACCGTGCCGGTCGGCTCGGTGCCCGCGAAGGTGGCGCCGGAGGCGTCCGGGCTCGCGGTGACCACGATCTTCTCGATGGCGTCGGGCACCGCGGCGGTGTCCACCGTGATGGTGTCGCCGCCGGCCGCCGCGGAGTACGTCACGCCGGGGCCCGTGGGCTGGTTGTAGAACACGAAGTCGTCGTCGGAGCGCACCTTGCCGTCGGCGCCGAGCAGCAGGCCAGACACGTCCAGCCGTACGGGGGCGGTGACGTCCACCGCGACCCGCACGGCGGTGAGCGGGAGGTTCGAGCCAGGAGTCATAGCGGTCATGCCGGGACCAACGATCGGTTCGCCTTTGCGGTTCCATTACCCGCGGCCGGACGGCCGCCAGGCCGCCTGACCGCCGTCCGCCGCACCGTCCCCTGCCTCACCGTCGGTCGCGGGAGTTGCCGAACAGCAGCCGGTAGGCGATCAGCAGGACCAGCGCACCGGCGACCGAGGCGATCCACATGGACGGTTCGCCGAAGTCCTTCGGTATCGGGCGGTGCAGGAACTTGAGGGACAGCCAGCCGCCGATGAAGGACCCCACGATGCCGATCAGGGTCGTGCCGACGATCCCGCCCGGGTCCCGCCCCGGCAGCAGGACCTTGGCGATGATGCCCGCGATCAGCCCCAGTACGAGCCAGCTGACGATGCCCATGATGCGTTCCTCGTTCCTGCGCGTGTGTGCGTGCCCAGCGGTGTGCCGGTACACAGACCAGGACGCCACGTGGACGGCGCGGGTTCCGTGGCGGGTCCGTACCCCGCGCGCACCACCCGGAACGGCGGCCGGCGGTCAGTACGGCCATCGGGGCGGATCGGTGCAGAACGCGCCGCCGAGGTGGGCGTGTTCCGGATTGCCGGGGGCCAGTGCGCCCTGGGCGGCGAGGAGTTCCGCGGCGTACGGCTCGGAGTCGTCCTGCGGCTCGTACCCGAGGGCCCGCGCGGACGACAGGTCCCACCACAGGCGGGTGTTGGCGGAGGAGCCGTAGACGACGGTGTGGCCGACGTCCGGCGCGGTGAGCGCGGCGTGCAGCAGCCGGGCCGCGTCGGCCGGGCTCAGCCAGATCGACAGCATCCGCACCGTGGTCGGTTCCGGGTAGCAGGAGCCGATCCGGACGGACACGGTCTCGATGCCGTGCAGGTCCCAGTAGAGCGAGGCGAGGTCCTCGCCGAACCCCTTGGAGAGCCCGTAGTAGGTGTCCGGGCGGCGCGGGGTGTCCACCGGGATGGCGCCGGAGCCGTCGGCCGGGCGCGGGGTGAAGCCGACCGCGTGGTTGGAGGAGGCGAAGACGATCCGGCGGACGCCCGCCTCGCGGGCCGCCTCGTAGAGGTGGTAGGTGCCCTCGATGTTGGCGCGCAGGATCTTCTCGAACGGGGCCTCCAGCGAGATCCCGGCGAGGTGGACGATCGCGTCGACCCCGCGCACCGCCTCGCGCAGTGCCTCCTTCTCGGCCAACTCGGCCGTGATGGCCTCCGCTTCGCCCGCCGCGCTCTCGATGGGGCGCTGGTCGAACAGGCGCAGCCGGTACCCGTAGGGCGGCAGCAGTTCGCGCATCAGGGTGCCGAGGCCGCCGGCGGCGCCGGTGAGCAGGACGGTGCGGGGTGCGGTCATGGGCGGTGGGCTCCTCGGGCGGTGGGGTGGGCCGGACGGCGCCGGTACGGCACGGACGGGAACCGCGTTCATGTCCGTGGACGCCACACGCTAGGGAGGCCATCATGGCCGGTCAAGACATGTGACGGATCGGGTAAATCCGCTTGTAATCCCTTTGAGGTCAGGGAAGTTGGGCATCCTTGACCGGTGTGGGGCGGCTGCTCTAGCGTGACGTCGTCGTTCAGGAATATGGACGTCGATCAGAAACGTGCACGTACGGAAGCGTGCAGGCATGGCAGGGAGAGCCCCGTGACCGCACACCCTCCTCCCACCGCGGCCGGCCCCCGGCTCGCCGACCGCCTCGACGGACCGCTGTTCTTCCCGGTGACCGCGTACGGCCCCGACGGCGCCCTGGAGCTGACGGCCTTCCGCGCCCACGTGCGGAGCGGCATCGACGCGGGCGCGGGCGCGGTCTTCGCCTGCTGCGGCACCGGCGAGTTCCACGCGCTTGGCCCCGAGGAGTTCGCCGACTGCGTCGCGGCCGCGGTCGAGGAGGCCGCCGGCCGGGTCCCGGTGATCGCCGGCACCGGCTACGGCACCGCGCTCGCCGCCCACTTCGCCCGCCTCGCCCACCGGGCGGGTGCCGACGGACTGCTCGCCATGCCGCCCTACCTCGTCGTCGCCGGGCAGGACGGCCTGTTGCGGCACTACACCGCACTCGCCGCCACCACCCCGCTGCCGGTCATCGTCTACCAGCGCGACAACGCCGTCTTCGCCCCGTCCACCGTCGTCGCCCTGGCCCGCACCCCGGGCATCATCGGCCTCAAGGACGGCCTGGGCGACCTCGATCTGCTGCAGCGCATCATCAGCGCGGTCCGCACCGAGGCCCCCGGCGAGGACTTCCTCTACTTCAACGGCCTGCCCACCGCCGAACTCACCGGCCCCGCCTACCTGGGCCTGGGGGTGCGCCGCTACTCCTCCGCCGTCTTCGCCTTCGCCCCCGAGATCGCCCTCGCCTTCCACCGGGCGCTCACCACCGGCGACCAGGAGACCGTGCGGCGGCTGCTGGACGGCTTCTACCGGCCGCTGGTCGAACTCCGCAACCAGGGCCGCGGCTACGCCGTCTCGCTGGTCAAGGCGGGCGTCCGGCTGCGCGGCCCGGACGTCGGCGAGGTCCGGCCCCCGCTGTGCGCACCGGCCCCCGCACACCTGGAGCAGCTGGCCGAACTGCTCGACCGCGGCCTGGCGCTGGCCGCGGCGGCACCCGGGACCGGCGCCTGATGCGCGCCGCCGCCTTCCTCTACCCCTGGGACGTCATCGGCGACCCGGACGCCCCCGCACGCCTCGCCGGTCTCGGCATCGACCAGGTCGCCCTGGCCGCCGCCTACCACTCCACCCGCGCCCTCACCCCGCGCCACCCGCGCCACCGCATCGTCACCGCCCGGCACTCCGCCGTCCTCTACCCGCCGGACCCCGCCCGCTGGGCCGGCCGGGAGCTCCGCCCCTACACCCCGGACTGGGTGGCCGGCCCGGACCCCTTCGGCGCGGCCGCCCGGGCGCTGGCCGACGCGGGCCTGGAGGTGCACAGCTGGGTCGTCCTGGCGCACAACTCCCGTCTGGGCGCCGAGCATCCGTCCGTCGTGGTCCGCAACGCCTACGGCGACGCCTACCCGTGGGCGCCGTGCATCGCCCGGCCCGAGGTGCGCGGCTACCTCGTCGACCTCGCCGCCGAGGCCGCGGTCCGCCCGGGCGCCCGCGGTACGGAACTGGAGTCCTGCGGCTGGTACGGGCTGGCCCATCTGCACGCCCACGACAAGATCGCCGGAGTGCCGCTCTCCGGCGCCGCCCAGTACCTGATGTCGGTCTGCTTCTGCCCGGTCTGCGCCGAGGGGTACCGCCGACTGGGCGGGTCCGCCGAGGAGTTGCGGGCGGCGGTGGTGCGCGCCCTGGAGCCGCTCTGGTCGGCGGGCGCGGCCTCCCCGGCGGCCGCGCCGACCGACCGGGAGGGGGAGTGGGCCGCCGTCGAGGCCCTGCTCGGCGCGGAGCCGGCGGGTGTGCTGCGCACCTGGCGGGACCGCGCCGCCCGGAGGTTGCGGCGCGCGGTGGTGGGCGCCGTACGGGCGGCCGCGCCGGACGGCTTCCGGGTGCTGCTGCACGCCGATCCCGCCGCCCACCGCTGCGGCGCGCACCCCGGGGTGGACCCGGCGCAGGCCCTGGCCGACGCGGACGGTGTGGTCCTGCCCTGCACCGGCGGCGCCGCGGTCCGGGCCGCGGTACTCGGCCCGTTCGCCGGCCCGCGCCCCGCCGCCGCGACGGTCGCCGCCAACCTCACCATCGTCTCCGGCATGGGCGGCAGCCCCCGCACCCTCGCCGCCGACGCCGCCCACGCCGCCCGTCTGGGCGCCGACGAGCTGCGCCTGTACCACGCGGGCCTGGCCGGCAACGACGACCTGACCGCCGTACGGGAGGCGCTGGCCGCGCTCAGGGACCGGCCGGGGGAGGGGCCGTAGGGCGGACGAACCCGCACTCGTACGCCGTGATGACGGCCTGGGTGCGGTCCCGCACGCCGAGTTTGGCCAGCACCCCCGCGACATGGGTCTTCACCGTGGCGGGGCCCACGCCCAGGCGGTCGGCGATCTCGGCGTTGGTCAGGCCCGCGGTCATCAGCCGCAGCACCGCCCCCTCCCGGTCCGACAGCCGGGACCGGAGCCGCCGGGCGGTGTCCTCCGCGGCCCGCTGCCCGGCGTGGTGGGCGGCCAGCCGGCGCACCGCGGCCGGGAACAGCAGCGAGTCGCTGCGCGCCACCAGCCGTACCGCCTGTACCAGTTCGTCCGCGCCGGACCGTTTGAGCAGGAAACCACTGGCACCGGCGCGCAGCGCGTCGTAGACGTAGGCGTCGTTCTCGAAGGTCGTCACCACGATGATCCGCGGGGGCTCGGGCATCCCGGCGAGCACCTGCTCGGTCGCCCGGATCCCGTCGATCTCCGGCATCCGCACGTCCATCAGCACCACGTCCGGGCGCAGCGACCGGATCAGCGGCACCGCCTCGGCTCCGGTGGACGCCTCGCCGACGACCTCCAGGTCGGGCTCGGCGCCCAGGATCGCGCGCAGCGCGGTGCGCACCATCCGCTCGTCGTCGGCGAGGACGATGCGCAGCGGCGGCGGGGTGTGCGGCAACCCGTCCCGCTCTGGGATGGGCAACCCGTCCCGCTTCGCCGACGGCTCCGTGGCCGGTTCCTGTGTCATGGTGCGTCCCCCTCCGGCCCGGCCCGCCTCCGGCCCGGCGCCCCGTTCCCCGTGTCGTCCGTCATGTCGTGCGTCGTGTCGTCCGTCGCGTCCTGCGTCGACTCCGCCAGTGGCAGCCGGGCGGCCAGCAGCCAGGATCCGTCCCGCGGCCCGGCGGTCGCCTCCCCGCCGAGCAGCCGGGCGCGCTCCGCGATGCCCCGCAGGCCGCGTCCGCCGCCCACCCGGGGCGCCGCCTCCGGTGCCGCCGCGGCCAGCGGGTTCTCCAGCCGAAGCGCCAACGCTCCGTCGTCCGCGTCGAGTTGCAGCCGGACCGGCACCGGCCCGGCGTGCCGCAGGACGTTGCCGAGGCCCTCCTGCACGATGCGGTACGCCTCCCGGGAGACCACCGGCGGCAGCCCGGCGCAGCGGCCGCGCACGGTCGCCTCGACCGGCACGCCCGCCGCCCGGGTCCGGTCCAGCAGCGCCTCCAGGGCGTCCAGGGTGGGCGCGGGCAGCGTCGGGTCGGAGCCGTCCTCCTCGCGCAACAGGCCCAGCACGGTGTCCAGTTCGGCGACCGCGGCGCGGGTGGTGTCCTCGATGGCGGCCAGTGCCCGGCGGGCGAACTCGGGGTCCGCGTCCAGGACCCGGCGGGCCGCGCTCGCCTGGAGGGTGACGGCGCTGAGCGCGTGGCCCACGGCGTCGTGCAGTTCGCGGGCCAGCCGGTTGCGGGCCGCCAGGTCGGCGGCGCGGCGTTCGGCCGCGGCCAGCCGGTCGGCGGGGGTGGGCCCCAGCAACGGCGGCGCGCAGCGGGCCAGCAGGGCGCCGGCCGCCCAGGCGGTGCCGAGGACGAGGCCCAGCAGTCCCAGCCCGGCGAGCGGGCCGAGGACGCCGGGCAGGTCCCGCGTCCAGGCCGGTACGGAGTCCCGGAGGGGCGCGGAGAACGGCAGTACCAGCAGCACCACCGCGGCGGGCGGGGCGGTCAGGGTCATGCCGCTGACGATGCCGCCGGCCGTCAGATGCGCCACGAACCACAGCGCGCTGCGCCGCCGGGCCGCCCAGGTCAGCGCCGGTCCGTCCGCCAGCCGCTCCCCGGGCACCCCGCACAGGGACCGTACGGCGGCCACCTCCAGCGGGCGCAGCAGCGGGAAGAGCAGCCCGGCCACCGCGGCGAGCGGCAGCGCGCAGCCGAACACGGTGAACTGCACGGGCACTTGGCGCAGCGGGTCGGCGTCGGGCCAGAACAGTGGGAGGACGACCGAGGCCACCAGGTAGAACGGCATCAGGAGCGCGCCGCCCAGTATCAGGTGCACCCAGCGGCGGCCCCTCAGGCGGAGCCCGGCCCGTCCGGGGCGGTGACCGTGGCGGTCAGGGTGGGAAGGGCGTCTCACAGTCGCCGGGTCGCCAGGGTCAGCCGGTCGCGGGCGTCGAACAGGGTGTCCTTGATCATCTGCTCATGGGCCGGGGTCAGCCGGGCCACCGGCACCGAGCAGCTGATCGCGTCCCGGGCCGGGGTGCGGTAGGGGATTGCCGTGCCGAAGCAGCGCAGGCCCAGGGTGTTCTCCTCGCGGTCGACCGCGTACCCCTGCTCGCGCACCGCGTGCAGCTCCTCGATGAGCTGCTCGCGGTCGGTGATCGTGTGCTCGGTCAGCTGCGCGAGGGCCGGCGGCAGCATCGCCCGCACCTGGTCGTCGGTGTACGTGGCGAGCAGCGCCTTGCCCAGCGAGGTGGAGTGCGCGGGCAGCCGCCGGCCGACCCGGGTGAACGGGCGCAGGTAGTGCTGCGACTGCCGGGTGGCGAGGTAGACCACGTTGGTGCCGTCGAGGCGGGCGAGGTGGATGGTCTCGGTGGTGTCGTCGGAGAGCCGGTCCAGCGTCGGCCGGGCCACCGCCACCACCTCGTCGCCGTCGATGTACGACGTGCCGACCAGCAGCGCGCGGACGCCGATGCCGTAGCGGGTGCCGGTCGCGTCGGTCTCCACCCAGCCGAGGTCGACGAGGGTGCGCAGCAGCATGTAGAGGCTGGACTTGGGGTAGCCGACGGCTTCCTGGACGGAGGCGAGGGAGTGCATACCGGGGCTGCCCGCGAAGTACTCCAGCAGCTCCACCGTCCGCACGGCGGACTTGACCTGCGATCCTCCGGAATCGGCAGCTGACATCGCCCTTGACCCCTCTGTTCGGACAGCCATAGAGTCCCGATTGTTCAAGATCTGGGACGGCGTTCAGCATATCGAACGGTGTCCGGTCCGCTGCAAGGTCCGGGCGCCTCCGGAAACCGGGCACCCCGCCCGGGAACGGACGTTCCGGACCCCTCGCGGCGACGGGCCCGCACGACGCAGGACCACGCGGCACGACGCAGTACGAGCTCGGCACGGCATCACCCGGGAGGAATGCACGGTGGCAGCGGCAGCGGCAGCACCAGTCTGGAGTGTCGACCCCCGAACCGGGAAGCGGCGGGAGCAGGTTGCGGTGGAGGCCACAGCGGCCGAGGTGGACAGCGCGGTCCGCGCCGCGCACGCCGCCCGGGACGCGCTGGCCGACCGCGGGGTGCGCGCCGCGCTGCTGCGCCGCGCCGCCGGCCTGCTCGACGAGGCGGGCGAGGCGGTCATCGAGGCCGCCGACGCCGAGACCGCGCTCGGCCCCGGCCGGCTCACCGGCGAACTCGCCCGCACCACCTACCAGTTGCGGTCCTTCGCGGACCTCGTCGAGGAGGGCGCGTTCCTCGACGTACGGATCGACCACGCCGACCCCGCCCTCACCCCGCCCCGGCCCGACCTGCGCCGCCACAAGATCCCGCTCGGCGTGGTCGCGGTCTACTCCGCCAGCAACTTCCCGCTGGCCTTCTCCGTCCCCGGCGGCGACACCGCCAGCGCCCTCGCGGCCGGCTGCCCGGTCGTCGTCAAGGCCCACCCGGACCACCCGGCCACCTCCGAACTGTGCGCCGCGCTGCTGCGCCGCGCCGCCGACGAGACCGGGCTGCCGGCCGGTGTGCTGCAGCTCGTCCACGGCTTCCAGGCCGGGCTCGACCTGGTCCGCCACCCGCTGGTGGCCGCGGCCGGCTTCACCGGCTCGGTGCGCGGCGGCCGCGCCCTGTACGACGCGGCCGCGGCCCGCCCGCACCCGATCCCCTTCCACGGCGAGCTGGGCAGCCTCAACCCGGTCGTGGTCACCGAGGCCGCCGCCGCCGAACGCGCCGAGCAGATCGGCGCCGGGCTGGCCGGCTCGATGACCCTGGGCACCGGCCAGTTCTGCGTCAAGCCCGGCCTGGTGCTGGCGCCCGCCGGGCCGGCCGGGGACCGGCTGCTGACCGCGCTGACCGACGCGGTCAGCGACACCGAGGCCGGGGTGCTGCTCGACCAGCGGATGCGCGAGGCGTTCCTCGGTGGCGTCCGCGGCCGCGCCGAACTGCCCGACGTCGAGGCCCCGGTGACCCCGGGCGCCGGCGGGGAACACACCGTCAGCGCCGGCTTCCTCACCGTGCCGGCCGCCCGCCTCACCGCCGACGGCCCGCACGACCTGCTGCTGGAGGAGTGCTTCGGCCCGGTCACCGTCGTCGCCCGCTACACCGACGAGGCCGAGATCGGCGCCGTCCTCGCCCGCCTGCCCGGGAACCTCTCCGCCACCCTCCACCTCGGCGACGCGGAGGTCGCCGGCACCGACGGGGACGGCACCGACGGCGGCCTCGGCGCCCGGCTGCTCGCCCGGGTCACCCCGCTCGCCGGCCGGATCGTCGTCAACGGCTGGCCGACCGGCGTCGCGGTCGCCCCCGCCCAGCACCACGGCGGTCCCTACCCGGCCACCACCTCGACCGCCACCTCCGTCGGCGGCACCGCCGTGGAACGCTGGCTGCGGCCGGTCGTCCACCAGGACACCCCGCCCGCCCTGCTGCCGCCCGAACTCCGCGACGGCAACCCGCTCGGGCTGCCGCGCCGGGTCGACGGCCGCCCCGAGGGCGGGTGAGGCCCGGCGTGTGCCCGGCCCCCGAGACGACCGCCCTCCGGGTCCGCGGCGCGACCCACGCGGACCTGACGGCGATCGCCACCCTGCACGCCGGCGCCCGCGCCGCGTACCACCACGCCCGCCACCCCGGCACGCCCTTCGACACCCCGGCCGAACAGGCCCGCTGGCACGACGCCTGGGCCGGGGTCCTGGACCGCGCCGACACCCCCGCGCTCTGCGCCGAACAGCACGGCACGGTCGTCGGCGCCGCCTCCTACCTCCCCGACGCCGCCACGGTACGGGGAGACGCCCCACGCACCGGCACCGCCCGCCCCACCGTCACGCTCCACCAGCTGCACGTCGCCCCCGCCCACTGGGGCACCGGCGTCGGCCGCGCCCTGCACACCGCCTGTTTACGCGCCTGGCGCACGGCCGGATTCTCCCGCGCCGTCCTCGACGTCCTCTGGCACAACCACCGCGCCCGCGCCTTCTACGACCGGCTCGGCTGGCGCCCCGACCCGGACCGCCGCCCCGCGCCCGACGCCACCCACCTCACTCTGGCGCTGGACCTGACCGGTCCGGCTCCGGACGGTCCGCCGCCGGGTCCGCCGGGTCCGCCGTCCTGCGGGCGATGAGCTGCAGCCGCTCGGCCCGCCGCCCGTCCAGCGTCCCCACCGACCCGGACCGCTCCGCCACCACCGAGAAGCCCGCCGCCCGCACCAGCCCCCGCAGCCGCTGTGGGGTGTGGTGCCGGAAGACCCCGCCGTCGGGCGTCTCGAACACCCCGAACGTGCCGTACCGGGCCGCGAACCGCCGGTACCGCTCCTGGTTGAACGCGTCCTCCTGCAGCGGCACGTCGCTCACGTACAGCACCCCGCCCGGCCGCACCAGCCGCCCCAGCTCCCCGGCGATCGCCTCCTGGTCCGCGTCGCCGGGCACGCAGGTGAGCACCGCGAACAGCAGCGCCGCGTCGAAGGACCCGGCCTCGAACGGCAGCGGCAGCCCGGCGTGCCGCCGCAGGTCCAGCTCCGGGTGCTCCCGCCGCCCCCGCGCGATCAGCGCCGCCGAGACGTCCACCCCGCACACCCCCCGGTACCCCAGCCCCGCCAGCTCGGCGGTCAGCCGTCCGTAACCGCAGCCGTAGTCCAGCACCCGCGCCCGACGCGGCACGTAGGCGTCCAGCAGGGCCGGATCGAGCGGGTGGGTGAAGGTCTTCGCGGAGCCGGTCGTCTCCCAGAACCCGAGGAATCCCTGTGGCGAGGTCATGTCCGGACGGTACCCGCGGAATAGCCCGGCGCCCCGCGCGGTTGCAGGCAGCACACGTCCCGACGAGGAAAGTCAGCACATGCGCGTCGAAATCTGGTCCGACATCGCCTGCCCCTGGTGCTACATCGGCAAGGCCCGCTTCGAGGCCGGGCTCGCCGCGTTCGCGCACCGCGACGAGGTCGAGGTGGTGCACCGCTCCTTCGAGCTGGACCCGAAGGCGCCGCCCGCCTCGGACGTCCCGGTGCTCGACATGCTCGCCGCCAAGTACGGCGTCAGCCGCGCCCAGGCCGAGCAGATGGAGGCCCGGGTCGCCGCCGCGGCCGCCCAGGAGGGTCTGGACTACCGCTCCGACCGGATCCACGGCAACACCTTCGACCTGCACCGCCTGCTGCACCTCGGTGCGGCGCACGGCCGCCAGGAGGCGTTGCTCGACGCCTTCTACCGCGCCAACTTCGCCGAGGCCCGGCCGCTCGGCGACCCCGCCGTCCTCGCCGAGCTCGCCACCGGCGCCGGACTGCCCGCCGACGAGGTCGCCCGCGTGCTCGCCGACCCCGACGCGTACGCCCAGGAGGTGCGCGCCGACGAGCGGGCGGCGGCCGAGCTCGGCGCCACCGGCGTCCCGTTCTTCGTCATCGACCGCCGCTACGGCATATCGGGCGGCCAGCCCGCCGAGGTCTTCCGGCAGGCCCTGGAGCGGGCGCACGCCGACGGCGTGGTGGAGATCGTGCCGGCCGGTGACGCGGAGGTCTGCGGGCCGGACGGCTGCGCGGTGCCCGGACACTGACCGCCGGCCGGCGGCCGACCGGGCGCGACCACGGACCGGAACACCGTGGACGGAGCGTGCCCCGCCGAGCACAGTGGGGGGCATGTTGCGACATGAGCCACTCGGCGGGGCCGAATTCGCGCCCGAGACGACGTATCTGAACTCCGCCTCCAGCGGACTGCTTCCCCGGCGCAGCGCCGACGCCCTGCGCGCGGCCGTCGAGGAAGCGACCTCCTACGGCACGATGGGCCGCGACTACTTCGCCGCGCCGGCCGCCGCCCGGGCCGCCTTCGCCCGGCTGCTGGACATCCCCGCCGAGCGCGTCGCCATCGGCAGCTCGGTCGCGGTGCAGTCCGCGGCCGTCGCCGCCTCGCTCCCGCCCGGCAGCGAAGTCCTCGCCCCCGAGGGCGACTTCAGCTCCCTGGTCAACCCGCTCGGCACCCACCCCGACCTCACCCTGCGCACCGTGCCGCTGGAGGCACTGGCCGACGAGGTGCGCCCCGGCACGGCCCTGGTCGCCTTCAGTGCCGTGCAGTCGCTCGACGGCCGGATCGCCGACCTCGCGGCGGTGCGCGAGGCCGCGGCGGCCCACGGGGCGCTCACCTACCTCGACGCCACCCAGGCCGCCGGCTGGCTGCCGCTCGCC
The DNA here is from genome assembly GCF_026153355.1 of Streptomyces endophytica. GTDB lineage: Bacteria > Actinomycetota > Actinomycetes > Streptomycetales > Streptomycetaceae > Streptomyces > Streptomyces endophytica. Next base: position 4,188,461 of record NZ_CP110636.1, read on the forward strand.
GCCACCGACTACGACTTCCTGGTCTGCGGCGCGTTCAAATGGCTGCTCTGCCCGCGCGGCACGACCTTCATGGCCTTCGGCGGCGACCGCGGCCCGGACGGCACCGGCCCCGCCTGGCCGGTCGCACCGCACGCCGGCTGGGTGGCCGGCGAGGACATCGGCGAGTCCAACTACGGCCTGATCCGGCCGGCCGGCACCGCCCGCCGCTACGACGAACCGCACGCCCACTTCGCGTACGTCGGCGCCGCGGCGTCCCTCGGCCTCATCGAGGAGCTGGGCGTGGCCGCCGTCCACGCGCACAACACCGCGCTCGCCGACCAGTACCGCGCCGGCCTGGCCGAACGCGGCCTGACCCCGCGCGGCGCGCCCGGCTCGGCGATCGTCTCCGCCCCCGGACCGGCCGACGCCCAGGAGCGGCTGGCCGAGGCCGGCGTGCGGATCTCGGTGCGCGGCGGCCTGCTGCGCGCGGCCTTCCACCTCTACAACGGGACGGCCGACGTGGAACGGCTGCTGGAGCTGCTGAAATAGCCGGCCGGTGACGGGAATGCCGGGCGGGCGCGGGGCGTTGGAAGGTGACGAACCGTCATGGGCAATGCCCCTGCTTTCGCACCACAGTTGAGAGGCCCTCAGTGACCACCGCATTCGAGCCCTTCGAGCTCGCCGGCATTCCGCTCGCCAACCGCATCGTGATGGCGCCCATGACGAGGAACCGCGCCACCGAGGAGGGCGTCCCCACCCCGTCGATGGTCCGCTACTACACCCAGCGGGCCTCGGCCGGCCTCATCATCACCGAGGCCGCGCAGACCGAACCGGTCGGCCGCGGCTACCCGTTGACCCCGGCCTGCACACCCCCGAGCAGCTCGCCGGCTGGCGCGCGGTGACCGACTCCGTGCACGCCGCGGGCGGCAGGATCTTCGCCCAGCTGTGGCACGGCGGCCGCATCGGCCACCCGGTGCTGCTGCCGGACGGCCTGGTGCCGGTCGGGCCCTCCGCGGTCGCCGCGGCCGGCCAGGGCTTCACCCAGGACGGCCCGACGGACTTCGTCACCCCGCGCGAGCTGACCGGCGAGGAGATAGCCGCGACGATCGCCGGATTCGCCGCGGCGGCCCGCAACGCCGTCGAGGCCGGGTTCGACGGCGTGGAGATCCACGGTGCCAACGGCTATCTGATCCACCAGTTCCTGGCGCCCAACGCCAACCTCCGCACCGACGAGTGGGGCGGCTCCGACGAGGCCCGGGCCCGCTTCGCCATCGAGGTCGTCCGGGCCGTCGCAGGCGCCGTGGGCGCGCACCGGACCGGCCTGCGGCTCTCGCCCGGCAACCCCTTCAACGACATCGCCGAGCCCGCCCCCGAGACCACCTACACCACGCTGATCGAGGCGATCGCCCCGCTGGGCCTGGCCTACCTGCACACCTGCGACGTCCGCGACCTTGACCTGCTGGCCCGGCTGCGCAAGCGCTTCGGCGGCACGTTCCTGCTCAACCCCGCCACCGACGGCCGGCCCACCGGCCCCGAGGAGCTCGGGCTCATCGAGGAGGGCGAGGCCGATCTGCTCGCCTACGGCGCGCTGTTCCTCGCCAACCCCGACCTGCCCCGCCGGCTCGCCCTCGGCGGCCCGTTCAACACCCCCGACCGGGCGAGCTTCTACGGCGGCGACGACACCGGCTACCTCGACTACCCGGCGCTGGAGGACTGAGGGCGGACCGGACACAGCGCGGCCGCCGCACAGACCCTGCTGTGCGGCGGCCGCGCCACCGGTACGTCCGCCGGTCCACCTCGTACGGCTACCTCACCGGGGTGAAGTCCCGCGCGCCGATGTAGTCCGGGCGCCTGACCGGGGCCGCGAAGGGCTCCACGGCCATGTTGTCCACGCTGTTGAAGACGACGAAGACGTTGCTGCGCGGGTACGGCGTGATGTTGTCGCCGGAGCCGTGCATGGCGTTGCAGTCGAACCACGTCGCCGAGCCGGCCTTGCCGGTGAAGAGGCGGATGCCGTGCTTGTCCGCCATCTTCGTCAGCACCTCGTCCGACGGGATGCCCGCGTCCTGCATCTGCAGCGACCGCTTGTAGTTGTCCTTCGGCGTCTCGCCCTCGCACCCCACGAAGTGCTGGTGCGAACCGGGCATGATCATCAGGCCGCCGTTGGTGTCGTAGTTCTCCGTCAGCGCGATCGAGACCGACACGGTGCGCATGTTCGGCAGCCCGTCCTCGGCGTGCCAGGTCTCGAAATCCGAGTGCCAGTAGAAGCCGGAGGCACCGAAGCCGGGCTTCACGTTGATCCGCGACTGGTGGACGTAGACGTCCGAGCCGAGGATCTGGCGGGCACGGCCGACCACACGCGGGTCGGCGACCAGCTTGGCGAACACCTCGCTGATCTTGTGCACCTCGAACACCGACCGGACGCTCTGCGACTTCGGCTCGACGATGGAACGCGGGTCGGCGCGCATCGTCGGGTCGAGCACCAGCCGGTCCAGTTCGGCGCGGTACACCGCGACTTCCTCCGCGGTGAGCAGTTCCCCGATGGCGAAGAAGCCGTCGCGTTCGAAGTCGCTCAGCTCGGACGGCGCGAACGGGCCGGCCGCTCCGGGCTGCGACCACACCACCGGGTCCTTCCGCGGAGTGATCACCTCAGAGGTGCCGCGGGTCGGGTACAGGTCGGCGGTGCGCTCGGGTGCGGTGGTCATGGTGTTGCCTTCCTCTCCTCTCGTACGGAATCTGGCATACGGGCGCGCGTTGCGTACCTTCCTGGCTCTGCCGGACGGGGCAGGCGTCAGGTCGCCTCAGACCGTCTCGGGCTCGGGGTCCGGTTCGGTGAGAAGCGGGTAGACCCCGTTCTCGTCGTGGTCCTCGCGGCCGGTGACCGGCGGGTTGAAGACGCACAGGCAGCGGAAGTCCTGCTTGATCCGCATGGTGTGCTTCTCATGCCCGTCGAGCAGGTACATCACGCCGGGCGTGATGAGGTGCTTCTCGCCGGTCTCGTCGTTGGTCAGCTCGGCCTCGCCCTCGACGCAGACGACGGCCTCGATGTGGTTGGCGTACCACATCGACGTCTCGGTGCCGGCGTACAGGACGGTCTCGTGCAGCGAGAAGCCGACCCGCTCCTTGGCGAGCACGATGCGCTTGCTCTCCCAGGTGCCGGACTTGGACTTGACGTGGCGGTCGGTGCCTTCGATGTCCTTGAAGGAGCGGACGATCACGGTGCGGGCTGCCTTTCTGTCGTGACTGTGGTGCGGTGCGGAACGCCGGTCAGGCGCAGTCGCGGACCGCGCGGCCGAGGATGCGCAGACCCTCGTCCAGTTCCTCGGGGGTGGTGGTCAGGGCCGGCAGCAGCTTGACGACCTCGCTCTGCGGACCGGAGGTCTCGATCAGCAGGCCCAGTTCGAAGGCGCGCGCGGCGATCTTCCCCGCGAGGTCCTTGTCGTTGCACTCCAGGCCCCACACCAGACCGCGGCCCCGGTACTCGGCGAAGGCGCCGGGGTTCTCCTCGACGATCGCCTTCAGGTGCGCTTCGACGATCTCACCGCGGGCCAGGGTCTGCTTCTCCATCTGACCGTCGGCCCAGTAGGTGTCGAGCGCCGCGGCGGCCGTGACGAACGCCGGGTTGTTGCCGCGGAAGGTGCCGTTGTGCTCGCCCGGCTCCCAGATGTCCAGCTCCGGCTTGAACAGGGTGAGCGCGAGCGGCAGGCCGTAGCCGCTGATGGACTTCGAGACGGTGACGATGTCCGGCACGATGCCCGCCTCCTCGAAGGAGAAGAAGGCACCCGTACGGCCGCAGCCCATCTGGATGTCGTCGACGATCAGCAGCATGTCCTGGCGCTCGCACAGGGCGGCCAGGGCGCGCAGCCACTCGGCGCGGGCGACGTTGATGCCGCCCTCGCCCTGCACGGTCTCCACGATCACCGCGGCGGGCTTGTTCAGACCGGAGCCCTGGTCCTCCAGCAGCCGCTCGAACCACAGGAAGTCCGGGGTCTGGCCGTCGAGGTAGTTGTCGAACGGCATCGGGGTGCCGTGCACCAGCGGGATGCCGGCGCCGGCCCGCTTCATGGAGTTGCCGGTGACCGCGAGGGCGCCCAGCGACATGCCGTGGAAGGCGTTGGTGAAGGACACGATCGACTCGCGGCCCTTGACCTTACGGGCCAGTTTCAGCGCGGCCTCGACCGAGTTGGCGCCCGTCGGGCCCGGGAACATGACCTTGTAGGGCAGGTCGCGCGGCCGCAGGATGATGTTCTGGAACGACTCCAGGAACGCCCGCTTGGCCGTGGTGGACATGTCCAGGCCGTGGGTGATGCCGTCCCGCTCGATGTAGTCGATCAGGGCGCGTTTGAGGACCGGGTTGTTGTGCCCGTAGTTGAGCGACCCGGCGCCGGCGAAGAAGTCGAGGTAGGTGTGGCCGTCCTCGTCGGTGATGCGGCTGCCCTGCGCGCGGTCGAAGACGGTGGGCCAGCCACGGCAGTAGCTGCGCACCTCCGACTCCACGGTCTCGAAGACGCTCAGATCGGGCTGGGTGATGGTCACAGCATGCTCCTGGGAGATGAGTGCGAGAGGCGGAAGAAGTCTGTTGGGGGCTGGGCGGCGCCGGCGGTTCGAGGGGGTACCGATGCCGCACGGCCGTCGCGGCGGCGCTGCCGCGCGGCCCTGGGGACTAGGGCACGGGCCGGGCCGGGGGCTCGAACGGGCCGATGAGGTGCAGCACCTCCGGCTCGTGGCCCTGCTCGGGGAACAGCCCGGCGTCGAAGAGCACCTCGCGCTCGACCGGCACGGAGTGCCGCTCGCCGAAGGACGCGAACAGCCGGTTGGAGGCGGCGTTGTCGGGGGTGATGGTGGTTTCGACGAAACGGATGCCCAGCTCTTCCCGGGCACGGTTGGTCACCCCGTCCAGGAGGGCGGCCGCCAGCCCCCGGCCCGGTGCGCCGCGTCGACGGCGACCTGCCAGACGACGAGGGTCTCGGGGCGTTCGGGACGGATGTAGCCGGTCAGGAAGGCGGCCGGCTCGCCCTCCGCGTCGCGCGCGACGACGGAGGTGGCGGCGAAGTCCCGACACCACAGGAGGTAGCTGTACGAGGAGTTCAGGTCCAGCGCCTTGGAGTCGCGGGCGATGCGCCAGATCGCGGCTCCGTCCTCCACGCGGGGGGTGTCGAGCTTGAAGCCCTCCGGAAATTCTCCGATATCGCTACGGGCACCTGCATGGTCTGCTTGTGCGGCGGTCATGGAAATTAAATTTACCCAGGGAAAAAGGAAATTGCATCGCGGGCAGGGGTTACGTCGGGCCGCCTGATGTGTTATCGCGCGGGGGCGCCCGGGCGCGCGACGTCGAGGCGGGTTGCCCCCATTTGACCGGGAAGTACGGGGCGAAACGGACGTGCTGTGGAGTCGGTCACAGGTCCGTAACGCCCGCGAGATCGGTCCGAATTACGGGCTTGGGCGCTAGCGGAATCTTGGCGTTTGAGCTGCGGAAAAGCGGGCAGAAGAAGACGGGAAGCTACACCCGAAGAAATTGGGAATTCGCCACCGGAGACCCTGGCGCAAGGCCCCGGAAAAGCTGTGCGGCACATCCATGAGAAGCATCGCAAGAACATGCGCCAAGAAACGGGCGCGGGGCTTTTTGGGAAACACTGCGGCAATAGGCGCCTACCCGGCGTCGGGGACGTGCGGGCGACCGTCCCGGGCGGGCCGTCCGCACCGCCGCTCCCGCCCGTCGGCCGCGTCCCCGGCCGCCCGGCCGGCGCGGTGACCGCCGGCTCCGGCGGAGGCGCCGGCGCCGCCTAGAGTGCCGGTATGACGTCCATGAGTGAAGGTGCGGTGCTGCACCTCAAGGGGAGGGTCCTCGTCGGACCGGACGACGTGCGCGACGAGCTGTGGGTGGTCGGCGGGCGGGTGACCTACGACCGGCCGGCCCTGGCACGCGATGCCATCAGCGTGCAGGGCTGGGCGCTGCCCGGCCTGGTCGACGCGCACTGCCACGTGGGGCTGGACGCGCACGGCCCGGTGGACGCCCCCACCAGCGAGAAGCAGGCGCTCACCGACCGTGACGCCGGCACCCTGCTGATCCGGGACGCCGGGTCACCCTCCGACACCCGCTGGGTCGACGACCGCGCGGACCTGCCGAAGATCATCCGGGCCGGCCGGCACATCGCCCGCACCAAGCGGTACATCCGCAACTACGCCCATGAGATCGAGCCCGAGGACCTGGTCGCCTACGTCGCCCAGGAGGCCCGCCGCGGCGACGGCTGGGTCAAGCTCGTCGGCGACTGGATCGACCGCTCCACCGGCGACCTGGGGGCCTGCTGGCCCAAGGGCGCGGTCGAGGCGGCCATCGCGGAGGCGCACCGCCTGGGCGCCCGGGTCACCGCGCACTGCTTCGCCGAGGAGACCCTCGCCCCGCTCGTCGAGGCCGGTATCGACTGCATCGAGCACGCCACCGGGCTCACCGAAGAGACCATCCCGCTGTTCGCCCAGCGCGGGGTCGCCATCGTCCCCACCCTCGTCAACATCGCCACCTTCCCGCGCCTGGCGGACGCCGGCGCCGGGAAGTTCCCGCGCTGGGCGGACCACATGCGCCGGCTGCACGACCGCCGCTACGACACCGTCCGGGCCGCCTACGACGCCGGGGTGCCCGTCTTCGCCGGCACCGACGCGGGCGGCTCGCTGGCGCACGGCCTGGTCGCGGACGAGGTCCTCGAACTGACCCGGGCCGGGCTGCCGGCCCGCGCCGCGCTCTCGGCCACCACCTGGGGCGCCCGCGACTGGCTCGGCCGCCCGGGCCTCACCGAGGGCGCCCCGGCGGACCTGGTCGTCTACGAGAGCGATCCGCGCGAGGACGTCCGGGTGCTGGCCGCGCCGCGCCGGGTGGTGCTGCGCGGGCAGATCGTGGGCTGAGACACCTCCTCGGGCCCGGAGCTACCTCCGGCGGGCCATCCAGGCCGCCACCACCGCGCCCGAGACGTTGTGCCACACCGAGAAGACCGCCGCGGGCAGTGCCGCGGCCGGGCTGAAGTGGGCGGTGGCCAGCGAGGCGGCCAGCCCTGAGTTCTGCATGCCGACCTCGAAGGCCATCGCCCGGCTCGCCGGCCCGCCGAGCCGGGCCAGGCGGCCCGCGGCGTGCCCCAGCGCCAGCCCGAGGCCGTTGTGCAGCACCACGGCCAGCAGCACCGGCACCGCCGCCTCCTTGATCGCCGGCGCGCTGCCGGAGACCACGACCAGGACGATCACCGCGATGGTCGCCGCGGACAGCCAGGGCAGTGCCCGCAGCGCACGGTCCACGAACCGGCCCGCGAGCAGCCGGACCAGCAGGCCGGCCACGACGGGCAGCAGGACCGTCTTCAGGATGTCGGTCACCATGCCCCCGGCGTCCACGGCCAGGAACTGCCCGGCGAGCAGCAGCGTCAGCGCCGGCGTGATCAGCGGCGCGAGCACCGTCGAGACCGTCGCCACCGACACGGACAGCGCGACGTCGCCGCGGGCCAGGAACGTCACGACGTTGGACGCGGTCCCGCTGGGCGCGCAGCCGACGAGGATCACCCCGGCCGCGAGCTGCGGCGGCAGGTCCAGCACGGTCGCGATCAGCCAGCCGAGCCCCGGCATGATCACGTAGTGGGCGACCAGGCCCAGCCCCACCGCCCAGGGCCGCCGGGCCACCGCCGTGAAGTCCGGCGGGGTCAGCGTCAGCCCCATCGTGAACATCACCACGCCGAGCAGCCACGGCACCGCGGGCGCCCAGCCGGTGAAGTGCGCCGGCCACAGCAGTCCGACCGCCCCCGCGGCGACCACCAGCAGCGGGAAGACGGTGACCGCCCGGCGGGCGGCCCGGTCGGAGGCGGGCAGCTCGCCCGGAGGGGCCGCGGCCCGCTGCTCCCGCTGTGCGTCCGGGTGCTGGCTGTTCTGCTCGATCGACACGGCGGCACCCTATCCGGGCTCTTCGTGTACAGGACAACGAGTTCCGGATCCTGGACGCGGCCACGATCCGGGCACGCGCGGGCGCGGGCCGGTCAACCGGGATCACCCGCGAGGTGGGGTGACTGGGGCGGGGAGGCGCGGGTGCCGCGGGAATCGAACCCATGGGCGGAAACCACCCTTTGGGATGAACTGACCTCACGTGGCTGCCCGTTCACCCTCGGTGCGGACACGATGTGCGGGTCGATGTCGCCGGCCCGCGTGATGTCCCCCATTGGCGCGGCCGGCGGCTCCATTTCTCTCGTGGGGGTTCCACACACGTGTCCACCAGTCCCGCCCACTCCTCCGGTATGCCCCGGCGCCTGGCCGCGGCCGTCGTCGCCACCGCGCTCACGGCCGGTCCCGCCGTGCTGCTCGGCGCCGCGCCGGCGCACGCCACCGGAGGGCACGGCCCGGCCCGGGGCAAGGCCGACGCGGTCGTCCTGCGCACCGGCCTGAACGTCGGCCTGCTCAACAAGACGGTCGACGTCCCGCTGAACGCCGTGCTGAACGAGGTGCACGCGCCCGCCTCGGCCGGCAAGACCGCGCTCACCGTGCGGCTCGACGGCATCGACCGGGGCCGCCCGTTCACCGTGCTGCGCGCCGACGCCGCCACCGCCCGCGCCACCACCGACCGCCGGAAGGCCGAGGGCTACGCCAACCTGCTGCACGCCAAGGTGCATCTGCCCGGTCTGCCGCTGCTGTCCCTGATCGAGGTCCAGCAGGTCACCGCCAAGGCGGTGTGCGAGGCGGGCCACCGGCCCCGGGCCGAGGCCAACGTCCTCGGTCCCCTCCGCGTCCTGGGCAAGCAGGTCACGCTCACCGCGGGCGGCACGACGGACGTCAAGGTGCCGGGCGTGGGCGACGTACGGCTGGACCTCTCGCGGAAGAGCGTCACCGGGAAGACCGCCGCGGGCACCGCGCTCCAGCTGAACGTCTCGGTCAACCCGCTGAAGCTCAACGTCGCCGAGGTGCACGGCCGGGTCACCCTCGTCCGCGCCGGCTGCACCGCCCCGGACGCCACCACCCCGCCCGGACACGGCGGTTCCGGCGGCACGAGCGGCGGCGGCACCAACGGCGGCACCAACGGCGGCAGCACGGGCGGCGGCAGCACCAGCGGTGGCGGAGGCCACCAGCCGGCCGGCGGTGGCACCCAGGTCAGTCAGGCCGGTGCCGCGAAGACCGGCCCCGACCTCGCCGAGACCGGCGGCAGTTCGGCCACCCCGTACCTCGCCGGCGGTGCCGCACTGCTGGTCGCGGCCGGCGCCGGGGCCCTGGTCCTCACCCGCCGGCGTCGCGCCGCCGCCCCGCAGGGCGGCTGACGGCCCCGTACCCCGTGCCGGTGCTGTGGGGGCGTCGGCCGCGGGGTACGGCCCGCGGGGTGTGCCGTACGGACCGGAGGCGGCCCGTACGGCACACCCCCACCCCCGCCGGGGCCCGTCGGAACGGAAGCGTGGTCCGACGGGACCCGGCGGGCCCGCACCATCCGGTCAGCGCAGGACCCCGGCCAGCGCCGTCACGAACCGGTCGGTGGTGGCCCGGTCCCGTACTGCCAGCCGCAGCCAGTCCGGCCCCAGGCCCGGGAAGGTGTCCCCGCGGCGCACCGCGAAACCGCGCGCCCGCAGGCCCTCCCGCACCCCGGCCGCCCCCGGCAGCCGCAGCAGGACGAACGGGCCCGCCGCCGGCCCGGCCACCCGGATCTCCCCGAACTCGCCCAGCCGGGCCAGCAGATGGGCCCGGTCCCGGGCGATCTCCTCGGCCGCCGCGGCCGCCTCCGCCAGCGCCGCCGGCGCACTGCACGCCTCCGCGGCGGCCAGCGCCGGACTCGACACCGGCCACAGCGGCTGGGCCCGCTCCAGGTCCGCCACGGTCCCGGGACCGGCCAGGACGTAGCCGACCCGCAGCCCCGCCAGCCCCCAGGTCTTGGTCAGCGAGCGCAGCACCACCAGCCCCGGCAGATCCGTGCGCCCCGCCAGCGACTCCCGCTCACCGGGCACCGCGTCCATGAACGCCTCGTCCACCACCAGCGTCCGCCCGGCCGCGCCAGTTGGGCCAGCGCGGTCGCCGGGTGCAGCACCGACGTGGGATTGGTGGGGTTGCCGACCACGACCAGATCGGCGTCCTCGGGCACCGCGTCCGGATCCAGCCGGAACCCGTCCCGTTCGGCGAGGATCACCCGCTCCACGTCGTGCCCGGCGTCCCGCAGCGCCGCCTCCGGTTCGGTGAACTGCGGGTGCACCACCACCGGGCGGCGGGCCCGCACGGTCCGCGCCAGCAGCACGAACGCCTCCGCGGCCCCGGACGTCAGCAACACCCGCTCCACGGGCAGTCCGTGCCGCACGGCCACCGCCCGGCGCGCCGCCCGCCCGTCCGGATAGGCGGCCAGCGAGTCCAGTGAGGCGGCGAGGTGCGCCTTGAGCCAGGCCGGGGGAGTGCCGGCCCGTACGTTGACCGCCAGATCCGTCAACCCGTCGCCGTCGCCCCGCACTTCGGCATCGCCGTGGTGCCGCAGATCGGGCTCGTCCGCCGGGGCGGGGGAGGGACCGGCCGGGACGGCGGCGGGCGCGGCGGGCCGGAGCCGCGCAGCCGGACCGCATCGGTGGGCGCCGGCACGTTCACCGCTCCCCGGCGCCCGCCGCCACCCGCGCCGGGCCGTACGGGTCCCCGTCGTCCGCCGCCCGGTCGCCGGCCACCGCCGCGCGGTACCGGTCCACGACCACCTCGGCCACCTCGGGCCCGGTGCCGAGCACCTGGGCGCCGAACACCTCGATGTCCGGATGCGCCGCGGCCCAGCCCTCGGTCTGCATCCACAGCCGCTCCACCTGCCCGTCGGCGAAGAAGGCGTAGGGCAGGACCACGACCCTGGCCGGGCCGGCCGCGCCCGGGACCGGCCCGGCCAGCGCCCGGCAGCGGTCCAGCCCGGCCGGCACGTCCGGCGCGGTCTGCCCGACGAACGCGGTCTCCACGCCCGCGAATCCGCGCCCCTCCCACAGCAGCCGCGCGGCCCGTGCCACCTCGGCATTGGCGTGCGGATCGCTCGCCCCGCGGCCCACCAGCAGCACGGTGGTCCGGGCCCGGTCCTGCGGCGTACGGGAGCCGGCGCCCAGCGCCTCCTCCAGCCGCCGCTCCAGCACGTCCAGCAGCCGCGGGTCCGGGCCGGGTGCGGCGGCGCAGACCTGGCGCAGGTCCGGGTGCCCGGCGGCCGCGCGCGCCAGCGCCGCGGGCAGGGTCTCGGTGCCCGCACCGGTCGGCGCCAACAGCAGCGGCACCGCGACGAGTTCGGTCACCCCCTGCCCGGCCAGCCCGTCCACGGCGCCGGCCAGCGGCATCGGCGAACCCGGGGCGCCGAAGAACCCGCCGGCGACCGGGACCTCGGGGTGCCGCTCGCCGACCGCGCGCACCAGCGCGCGCAGGGCCTCGGCCGCGTCGTCGTCACGGGCGCCGTGACCGGCGATGAGCAGTGCGGGAGGGGTGGTCACGGGGTCTCCTTGCTACCGGTGTCTTCGCCGTCGGGCGCCTTGTCGTCGATGACCGGCCGCCGCCGCTCGGTGCCACGGTGGGGTGGGTCGGGGGAGGTCATGACGATATCGGCACCGGGCGCGGGGGCGGCGGCCGCTCCCTCCCTACCAGCGGTAAGCGCACCGTGGGGTGTTACTGCCGCCAGGGCGAGCGCACAGGTCGCCCGGCCCGCCGGCGACTTCCGCTTGCCGGCGACCAGTTCGGCACCCGGCCCGGCGGCCAGCAGCGCGGCCGCCTCGGCGACGCCCGGCGTCCCGGCGGCCGCCGCCACCACCGCGGAGGGATCCGGCACCGGCACGGCCGCCAGCGCCGCCGCCGGGAACGACCACAACGGCACCCCCAGCCGCCGCGCCGCCTCCGCCAGTCCGGGCTCGTCCGCCTTCGCCGCCACCGTCGCCAGCGCCAGCACCGGGCGCCCGGCACAGCCCGCCGCCGTGCGCGCCGCCGCGATCAGCTCCAGGACCTCGGACGCCGGTACCCCGCGGCGCGCCCCCACGCCCACCACCAGGGCCGCCGGCCCGCCCCGTACACCGGCCGTCCGGCGCCTCATACCGGGACGGCTCCCCGCCCGAACGCCACCCGGCCGTACCGCCCTTCCACGACCGCGGTCAGCCGCACGTCCGGACCGGTGGTGAGTTCCCCCGGCCACCGGACGCCGAGCGCCGCCCACGCGGCCCGGGCCGCCGCCGGGTCGGGATGCACCGCCCGCAGCGCCACCAGCGGCAGCACCGGCAGCCCGGCGGACGGATGCGGGGTGGCGCCCCAGTCCAGCAGGAACGGCGCCGACCCGTCGCCCGTCCCGGGCGGGGTCAGCTGCCAGGCGAGCCGGCCGCCGTCCGGCGTCCGCCGGGACATCGCCACCGCCGCGCCCGGGTCGTGGCCGCGCGCCCGCGCCGCGGCCACCCGGTCCGCGATCCCGGTGACCCGGACCGCCCAGGTGACCAGCCGCGGCCCGGTCAGCGCGTCGATGCCGAACCACCGCGGCCGGTCCGGCGCGGGCTGCTCCGGATCGGGCCCGATGATCTCCAGGTACGCCCCGCCGCCCAGCCCCAGCAGGTGGTTGCGGGTCCCGCGGCCCGGATGGCTGCCGCCCGGCACCGGCCGTACGCCGGTCAGCGCGGCCACCTCGGCGACGGTCGCCGACAGATCGGGGGTGGCGAAGACGAGGTGGTCGAGGACTGCCGGCGGCCCGTCCGCGCCGGACCCGGCGGTCATGGTGCGGCCGCCGGCACCTGCCGCGCCGCACCCGCCACCAGCCGCGCCGCCAGCGACGGTTCGGCCGCCCAGTGCACATGCAGGTACGAGGCGTGCACCCCGCCGGTCACGAAGCCTTCCACCCGCCGCTCCGGATGCGTCAGCCCCCAGGCCGGCCGGTCGCCCGCGCCCGGCTCCAGGACCGTGCGGTGGAACTCGTGGCCGCGCACCCGGGTCCCGGCCGCGGCGAGCGCGTTGTCCGCCAGCGCCACCGCCTCCCGGTAGCCCAGCGTGAGCCGTTCGGTCATCCGGGCCTCGGCGGGCAGCACCCCGCACATCGGCTTCCCGTCGATCGCCCGGGACAGGTACAGCAGCCCGGCGCACTCGGCCGACACCGGCGCCCCGGAGGCGGCCAGGCGGGCCACCGCGGCGCGCAGCGGCGCGTTCGCCGACAGGTCCGGCGCGTACACCTCCGGGAAGCCGCCGCCGATCACCAAACCCCGCGTACCGGCCGGCAGTTGCTCGTCCCGCAGCGGATCGAACGGCACCACCTCGGCGCCCGCCGCGGTCAGCAGCTCGGCGTGCTCGGCGTACGCGAACGTGAACGCGGCGCCGCCCGCGACGGCGATCACCGGCCGGTCCCCGGACGCGTCCGCCCGCACCTCCGCCGACGGGTCCCAGGGCGCGTCCGGCAGCTCCGGGACCGTCCGCGCCAGCGCCAGCAGCGCCGTCAGGTCGCAGCCCTCGCGGACCCGCGCGGCCAGCTCCCGCACCGATTCCAGGGCCTCGGCCCGGCGTTCGGCGACCGGCACCAGCCCCAGGTGCCGGGACGGCGTACCGGCCCGGCGGTCCCGCCGCAGCGCGCCCAGCACCGGCACGCCGGAGGACTCCATCGCCTCCCGCAGCAGCGCCTCGTGCCGGTCCGAACCGACCTTGTTGAGGATCACCCCGGCCAGCCGCACCTCCGGGTCCCACGACGCGAAGCCGTGCACCAGCGCGGCCACCGACCGGGACTGCGAGGAGGCGTCCACCACCAGCACCACCGGCGCCCGCAGCAGCTTCGCCACCTGAGCCGTCGACGACAGCTCGCCCATGCCGGACGCCCCGTCGAACAGCCCCATCACGCCCTCGACGACCGCCAGGTCCGCGCCCGCCGCACCGTGCAGGAACAGCGGCGCGATCCGGTCCGGACCGCACAGGTACGCGTCCAGGTTGCGGCCCGGGCGGCCGGTCGCCAGACAGTGGTAGCCCGGATCGATGTAGTCCGGACCCACCTTGTGCGGCGAGACCGCGAGCCCCGCCTCGGCGAACGCCGCCATCAGGCCCGTGGCCACGGTGGTCTTCCCCGCGCCGGACGACGGTGCGGCGATCACCAGCCGGGGAATCCTGCCCCCGCCGCTCATGCTGCGCCCACCCCGCTCACCACTCGATGCCCCGCTGGCCCTTCTGGCCCGCGTCCATCGGGTGCTTCACCTTCGTCATGTCGGTGACCAGGTCGGCCACGTCGCACAGCGCCTGCGGGGCGTTCCGGCCGGTGATCACCACGTGCTGGGTGCCGGGCCGGTCGCGCAGCACCGAGACCACCTCGTCGGTGTCCACCCAGCCCCAGTGCAGCGGGTAGGCGAACTCGTCGAGGACGTACAGCCGGTAGGTCTCCGCGGCGAGGTCCCGCTTGACCTGCTCCCAGCCCTCGCGGGCCGCCTCCTCGTTGCTGAACTGCGAGTCGCGCTGCACCCACGACCAGCCCTCGCCCATCTTGTGCCAGGCGACCGTGCCGCCCTCACCGGAGTCACCGAGCACCCGCAGCGCCCGCTCCTCGCCGACCTTCCACTTCGCCGACTTCACGAACTGGAACACCCCGACCGGCCAGCCCTGGTTCCAGGCCCGCATCGCCAGCCCGAAGGCGGCGGTCGACTTGCCCTTGCCCAGACCCGTGTGGACCAGCACCAGCGGTCGGTTGCGGCGCTGGCGGGTGGTGAGCCCGTCGTTCGGTACGACGGACGGTTGTCCCTGCGGCATTACGCGGCCTTCCTGTTGCCGTGAACGGTCCTTGTGCCCTGAACGGTCCGTACCAGCGCGGAGACGCTGTCCGCGCGCAGTGCGTCGAGGGTGACGGCGGGGCCCCCGAGGTCCCGGGCCAGCTCGCCGGCCAGGCCCAGCCGTACCGGCCCGGCCTCGCAGTCCACGACGACCGAGGCGGTGCCGTCGGCGGCCAGCAGCCGCGCCGCCCGGGAGGCCCGCACCCGCGGCTCGGGGCCGCCGGTGGCCCGCCCGTCGGTGACGACGACCAGCAGCGGGCGGCGCGCGGGGTCCCGCATCCGCTCCACCCGCAGCACGCCGTGCGCCGCGAGCAGCCCCTCGGACAGCGGGGTGCGGCCGCCGGTGGGCAGCGACGCGAGCCGCGCCGCACCGGCCTCGACCGACGACGTCGGGGGCAGCGCGACCTCCGCGCCGGCGCCCCGGAACGTGATCATGCCGATCTTGTCGCGCCGCTGGTAGGCGTCGAGCAGCAGCGAGAGCACCGCGCCCTTGACCGCGCTCATCCGCTTGCGCGCCGCCATCGAGCCGGAGGCGTCCACGACGAACAGGACCAGATTGCCCTCCCGCCCCTCGCGCACCGCCTCGCGCAGATCGTCCCGGCGCAGCAGCAGACCGGTGCCGTGCCGCCCGCGCGCCTTCTGATGGGGCGCCGCGGCCTGCACGGTGGCCGCCAGATGCAGCTTGCCCAGAGTGCCCTGGGGGCGGCGGGCACCGGTCGTCCGGCCGTGTGCGGTACGGGCCCGGGAGCGGCGCCCGTCGGCGCCCTCGCCCAGCCCCGGCACGTCCAGCCGCCGGGCCTTGAACGGCTCGTCGGCCGCCACCGCCGGCTTCTCCGCGGCCGCACCGCCCGGCGCCTGCGGCCGGGCCCCGGCCTCGTCCCCGGACGGCGCGGGCTCGGGCGCCTGCGGGGTCTCCTGCTCACGCTGGTGCGGCAGTTCGGACCCCGGCGACTCCTGGGAACCGTCCTGCTGGGAACCGCCCTCCTGCGGGCCGTCCGCCTGCGGCGGCAGCCCGCCGCCCGGGCCGCCCCCGTCGGGACCCCCGTCCGGACCGTCCGGCTCCGGATCGTCCCCGCCGTCCGCCGGGTCGTCCTGTCCGGCGAACTCCTCCAGCGTCCGGTCGAGCTTGTCCTCGTCGAGGCCCGGGGCGTCGAACGGGTTGCGGCGCCGGCGGTGCGGCAGGGCCAGCAGCGCCGCCTGCCGCACGTCCTCCTCCCGGACCTCCGTCCGCCCCGCCCACGCGGCCAGCGCGGTGGCGGTCCGCGCCATCACGATGTCCGCGCGCATCCCGTCCACCTCGAACGCGGCACAGGTCGCCGCGATCTGCCGCAGCGCCGCGTCGCCCAGCACCACCTCCGGCAGCAACTCCCGTGCCGCGGCGATCCGTTCCCGCAGCGCCGCCTCCTCGGCCGCCCAGCGCGCCGCGAACCCGGCCGGATCGGCGTCGTACGCGAGCCGCCGCCGGACCACCGCCACCCGCTGCTCCGGCTCCCGGGAGGCCGCGACCTGGACCGTCAGCCCGAACCGGTCCAGCAACTGCGGCCGCAGCTCGCCCTCTTCGGGGTTCATGGTCCCGACGAGCAGGAAACGGGAGGCGTGCCGGACGGAGACGCCCTCACGCTCCACGTAGGAGGCGCCCATCGCGGCGGCGTCCAGCAGGAGGTCGACCAGGTGGTCGTGGAGCAGGTTCACCTCGTCCACGTACAGGATGCCGCGGTGCGCGTCCGCCAGCAGACCCGGCTCGAAGGCCTTCACGCCCTCCGACAGGGCCCGTTCGATGTCCAGGGCGCCCACCAGGCGGTCCTCGGAGGCGCCGACCGGGAGCTCCACCATCCGCGTCGGACGGCTCTCGGCGGCACCGGACCCGTGCGGCCCGTCCGGGCAGCCCGGGTCGGGCGCGGCGGGGTCGCAGCCGAAGCGGCAGCCGGCCACCACGTCGACGGACGGCATCAGCGCCGACAGGGCGCGTACCGCGGTGGACTTCGCGGTGCCCTTCTCGCCGCGGACCAGCACCCCGCCGACCGCCGGGCTCACCGCGTTCAGCAGCAGCGCCAGCCGCAGGTCGTCCATCCCGACGACCGCGGTGAAGGGGTACTGCGGGGTGGTGTTGTGCGCGTTCGTCATGCGGTGTCGTCCTCCACGTCGCCGGCCGGCCCGGATCCCGTCCCTTGCGTACCCGTCATGGCGCCCCCGGAGGCACGAACGGCAGCCCCTCCGGCACCCCCTTCTCGATCAGCCGCAGCAGCGCCCGGGTGTCCGCGTGCTCCTCGATCAGATCGCCCAGCCGGTCCAGCTGCTCCTCGCGCAGCGCGCCGAAGCGGGTGTCCGGGGCCGGGACGAACGCCCGCCCGGCGTCCGCGGCCACCCGCCGCAGGAAGGCCCGGCGGAAGGCGTCGCTCTCCAGCGAGCCGTGCCAGTGCGTGCCCCATACGGAACCCACCCGGCACCCGTCCAGGAACTCTTCCTCCCCCCCGTCACTTCGGCCACACCGTGGTGGATCTCGTAGCCCTCCACCGGCTCGCCGAGCGCCCGGCCCACCGGCCGGGCGAGCGTCTTCTCCGCCGCGAAGCGGACCCGTACGGGCAGCAGTCCGAGGCCCTCGACCGCGCCCGCCCTCGACTCGACCTCGTCGTCGATGTGCTCGCCGAGCATCTGGAAGCCGCCGCAGATGCCCAGCACCGGACGGCCCTCGGCGGCCCGCCGGGCGACCGCGTCCGCCAGCCCGCGCTCGCGCAGCCACCCGAGGGCGCGGACCGTGCCGCGGGTGCCCGGCAGCACGACCAGGTCCGCGTCGGCCAGTTCCTCCGGCCGGTCCACGAACCGCACCACCACGCCCGGTTCGGCCGCCAGCGCGTCCACGTCGGTGAAGTTCGACATCAGCGGGACGGCGCAGACCGCCACCCGCAGCACGTCCGCGCCGTGCGGCGGGGCCACCACGCTCTCCCGCACCGCGCCGCGCATCGACACCCGGAGGCCGTCCTCCTCGTCGATGCCGAGGCCGTGCGCGTACGGCAGCACGCCCAGCGTCGGCCGCCCGGTCAGCCGCTCCAGCATGTCCAGGCCGGGCTCCAGCAGCGTCACATCGCCCCGGAACTTGTTGACGAGGTACCCGGCGACCAGCGCCTGGTCCTCCTTCGACAGCAGCGCCGTGGTGCCGAAGAACGACGCGAAGACGCCGCCGCGGTCGATGTCGCCGACCACCACGACCGGTATCCGGGCGGCCCGGGCGATGCCCATGTTCACGATGTCGGTGCGGCGCAGATTGATCTCGGCGGGGCTGCCCGCGCCCTCACAGATGACGGCGTCGTGCGTGCGCCGCAGCTCCGTGAGGCAGTCGGTGACCGTCCCCAGCAACTGCTCCTGCCTGCCCGCGTGGTAGCCGCGCGCGCTCAGCTCACCCACCGGCTTGCCCAGCAGCACCACCTGGCTGGTGCGGTCGCCGCCCGGCTTGAGCAGGACGGGGTTCATCAGCGCGGTCGGTTCGACCCGGGCGGCGGCGGCCTGCATCGCCTGCGCCCGGCCGATCTCCGCGCCCTCGCGGGTGACGAACGAATTGAGCGACATGTTCTGCGCCTTGAAGGGCGCCACCTTCACGCCCTGCCGGACCAGCCAGCGGCAGATCCCCGCCGTCACCACGCTCTTGCCCGCGTCGGACGTCGTACCGGCCACCAGCAGCCCGCCGCCGAGCCCCCCGGCCGCCCCGTATTGCCCGTTCACCGGCGTTTCCTCCCGCTCGTGCCCCTGCCGCCCGCGACCCCGTGCCGCACCGCGCCCACCGCCAGCCGTCCCGCCACCGTCGCGACCAGCGCCAGCGCGCTCACCCGCCGCGACAGCCGCACCGCCCGCTCGATGTCCGCCACCGCGGGCGGCCGCCCCGTGCCGTTCAGCACCGGACGGTGCTCCACCCGCCCGCCGTACGCCAGCGTGCCGCCCAGCCGCACGCCCAGCGCGCCCGCGAACGACGCCTCCACCGGACCGCGTTGGGGCTCGGGTGCGCCCCGCCGTCCGCCCGCCAGGCCGCGAGCGCACCGCGCCGGTCGGGGCCCGCGAGCACGGTCAGCGCGGCGGTCAGCCGGGAGCCGGGCCAGCCGGCGACGTCGTCGAGCCGGGCCGCGGCCCAGCCGAACCGCCGGTAGCGCGGGGACTTGTGACCCACCATCGCGTCCAGGGTGTTCACCGCCCGGAACGCCACCAGACCGGGCACCCCGCCGAACGCGCCCCACACCAGTGCGCCCACCACCGCGTCCGAGGTGTTCTCGGCCACCGACTCCACCACCGCGCGGGCCATCTGCGGCCCGTCCAGCGCCTGGGGATCGCGGCCGCACAGATGCGGCAGCCGCTCCCGCGCCACGTCCAGATCGCCCGCCTCCAGCGCGCCGCCGACGGCCCGCGCCTCCCGGCCCAGCGAAGTGCCCCCCAGCACCGCCCAGACGGCGGCCGCGGTCAGCGCCACCCGGGCGCCGCGGCGGTGCCGTACGGCCCGCTCCAGCAGCGCCGCGCCGGCCGCCGCACCGCCCGCGCACAGCAGGGCGTGGGCCGCGCCGTGACCCCGGTGGTCGCGCCACAGCCGGCGCTCGACGGCGGTGGCGGCCCGGCCGAACGCGGCCACCGGATGACCACGCCGCGGGTCCGCCGCGATCAGGTCGCCGAGGAAGCCGAGGGCCGCGCCGCACGCATATCCCGCGTGTTCGCCGCGCATCGGATCAGGCCGCCGTCAGTCCTCGAAGGGGCCCTGCGGCAGCGGGCAGTGGGGATCGGGGCGGGCGGCCGGGCATGGCGGTATGTCCTCACTCAGGGTCCTCGCCCTGGCTCGACGTGACGGCGACCAGAGTCTCCTGGCTCCCGGATCGGCGTGACCCCCGGCCTTCCCGCCCGTACGTCCGTACGGACCGTGGCCCTCGTCGGAGGAACGCTCCCCGGTGACAGTGGCGGGACCGCGCCGGATTCTCACCGGACTTCCTCATCTGTCGCCGATTGGCCCCGGCAGTCCACCACGGTCCGCGAAGGCCCGTCAACTCGCCCTTGACCTGCGACGCTGCCCCGTGGCAGGCCCTGTGGCGCACGCCACAGGGTGCTGGTGGCGTCACGGACGGTTGCCCTGGTCCCTGATCCCACGTCACTATCTGGTGCACGGCGGCGAAGGGGCCGCCGGAAGGGGGCTGGGGGATGCCGGAGCACGCCGACCATCATGAGGACCGTCAGGAGATCCGCCTCAGGGTCACCGGGACGGACAATCCGCAGCAGGACCTCGACGACCTCCGGGCCTGGCTGGAGCGCGAACCCTGGCTGAGCCGCCGGGACCACACCTGGGAACTCCGGCCACAGCCCACCCCCACCGCGGACAACGCGGCCAACGCGGACGACGGGGACGAACCGGGCCCCGCCGACATGGCCGTGGGCGTGGACGACCTGATCCTGGTCATCGTCGGCGCGATCGTCACCGAGGTCACCAAGGGGATGAGCATCGCCGTGCGGGAATGGCTGCGCCGCCGCAAGGAGGAGCGCGCCGCCGGCGAGCGACCCGCCGTCGAGGTCATCGGCGACGGCGGCCCCGGACGCCCGGATCCCGGCAACCCGGCGCACGAGAGCGGCAGCACCGGCGAGGACTGAGCCGGATGTCCGAATACGACGCGCGGGGGAAGATCAACCGGGCGCTGCTGATCGGTGTCCACGACTACGCCACGCTGAGCGGCCTGCCCGCGGTGGAGGACAACCCCGCCGAGCTGTCCCGCGCCCTGACCGCCACCGACCTGTTCACCGCCGACGAGGTCACCCTCTGCCGGCCGGCCGAGCCGTGGGAGCTGAGCCAGGCGCTCAAGACCGCCGCCGACGAGGCCCGCGGACTGCTGCTGGTGTACTTCTCCGGGCACGGCTGGGTCGGCAGCGACGGCGGCGACCTGCAGCTGATGGTCGGCGCCTCGGTGCCCCGGCAGAGCCACACCACCGTCTCCTGGCACGACGTGGTGCTCTCCTGCCTCGACAGCGCCCGCGCCGAACGCATCGTGATCGTCCTGGAGTGCTGCTACGCGGGCAACGCCGGCGGCGCCTTCCACTCCCACCGCAAGCCCATGTCGCTGCTGATGGCCGCCCAGCCCAACCGCCGGATCTTCAGCGGCGAGGAACCGGCCGGCGGCACCGTCTTCACCCGCGCCCTGGTGCAGATCCTCCGAAGCGGCATCCCCGGCCGACGGTTCGTCACCTTCGAGGACCTCGTACGGGAACTGCGGGTCCGGCTCGCCGGGGAGCGGACGCCGATGGACGACGTGTGGGAGCCCCGGTCGGCGAAGCAGAACACCGTCGACGACGTCGTGCTGTCCTTCGCCACCCCCGAGGCGCGGCTGCCGACCCCGCCGCGGGTCCGCTTACGCCGCTGGTTCAACCAGCACGTCCGGCCCCGCCTGAAGCTGTTGCTCGCGCTCGTCACCGCCCTGGTGCTGATCGCCGCCGGGCTCGTCGTACGGCAGTTGATGCAGCCGCTGCCGGACTGCCCGCCCGCCCTCGAACTGCGGCTGCTCACCGCGCCGGAGGCCGAACCGACCCTGCGCCAGGCCGCGTTCGACTACGAGATGTCCGAGGCCAACACCCGCCCGCTGCAGGGCGAGGGCGACCTCCCGGCGGGCTGCCGGCGCGCCCAGATCACCGTGTACTCGGCCGCCAAGGACCAGATCGACCAGGGCTTCGCCGCCGCCGCCCGCTGGCAGGGCGAGGCCCGGGGCACCGGCCAGGGGCAGCAGGACGGCAAGGGCACCGATCCGCTCTACCGGCCCGGCCCGCAACCCGACCTGTGGATCCCCGAGTCCACCGCCGACTACGAGGAGGCCCGCCGCGGCATGCCCGCCACGGGCTCCCCGGCCACCCTGCACGACACCGGACCGGTCGCCTACAGCCCGCTGGTCGTCGGCATCCCCGCCGGCAAGCGGCTGGACGACGTCGAGACGGTGGGCGCCTCCTGGCAGGACCTGCTCACCGGCACCGACAGCGGCCACCAGGACCTCAAACTGCTGCGCCCCAGCCCGGTGCTGTCCGGCACCGGCCTGCTGCACACCATCGGCCTCTACCTCGCCAACGACGGCTCGCACATCGGCTCCTCCGGCGCCCCGGACCCGGCCCTCGCCGAGGGCGCCGAGCAGCGGCTCTCCGCCCCGGGCAGCCAGTACGCGGACAGCACCGAGCTGCTGTGCTCACTGCGCCCGGCCACCGGCGCCGACACCGACGCCGCCGCCACCGGCCGGGCCCCCGCCGGCGCCGCCCGGGGCGACCGCTCGGCGCCACTGGTCTCCGAGAAGTCCCTGGCCGACTTCAACCTCGGCCGGGCGATCGGCAGTTGCCCCGCCCTGAACGGCCCGCTCGCCCCGCGCGACCGCTACGTCGCGTACTACCCCAGGAACGTCCCGGCGCTCGACCACCCGCTGATCCGCGTCGACTGGCGCGGCACCACGGACGCCACCGCACGGCAGGCCGCGGTCGACCACTTCGCCGACTGGCTGCGGGCCCCGGACGGCGGCCGGCCGGTGCTCACCGCGCAGGGCTACCGCCCGGTCCCCGGCAAGGACGGCACGGACCCCGCGCCCGCGCCCGGCTCCCCGCTGCGCAGCAGCCGCGCCAACGCCGACCTCGACGCCCCGGTCATCCCGTTCACGGCCGGCACCGACCAGGTCGCCCGGGTGCTCGACGGCTACGACAAGGCGCAGAAGCCCAGCCGGCTGCTGCTCCTCATGGACACCTCCACCTCGATGGCCGACGGCGGCAAGCTCCCGGTCGCCCTCGGCGCCGCGTCCCGCGCCCTGGAGATGGTCGGCAACCGCCACACCTACGGCCTGTGGACCTTCCCCGACCGCGCCCACCCCGGCGATCCGGACGCGGTGCGCCGGGCCGTCCCCCTGGGCACGGTCGACCCGGCGCGCGGCAAGGCCGCCCTGGACGGGATCGCCAAGGGCGACCTCGTCGACCACGGCGCCGCGATGGAGGAGGCGCTGACCGCCGCCGTACGGGAGATGAAGAAGTCCTCCGGCAGCAACCAGGCCATCGTGCTGATCATGGACGAGGACGACGGCAGGCTGCGGCGCGCGGCGGGCGTCGAGCAGCGGCTGACCGCGCTGCTGAAGGAGAAGCCCGCGGTGCCGGTGCTGACGCTGGTGCTGGACAAGGCCGGCTGTGACACCTTCGCCCTCCAGGGGCTGGCCGGCGCGTCCCGGGGGCAGTGCGTACCCGGCGGCCCCCAGGCGCCCGATCTGCTGGCCGGCCTGATCGCGTCCATCGGCACCGCGGGCAAGGAGGACCGGTGAGGAACCCCCGCGCCACCTGGCAGGCCGCCGCGCTGGCCCTGACGCTGACCGCGGCGGTCTCCGGCTGCACCTCCGGCCCCGGGCCCGGCCCCGAGAAGGGCTCGATCGTCCTGGCCACCGGCAGCGACCTCAGCAGCACCGGCGTCCGCCAGGCCCTCATCCGGGCCTTCGAGAAGCGCACCGGCCGTTCGGTGCGGATCGTCGAGCTGCCGGACACCGCCGACGGCCAGCGCAGCCAGCTGCTCGCCGCCGGCCAGTCCGGCAGCGGCGCCTACGACGTGCTCAACCTCGACGTGGCCTGGACCGCGGAGTTCGCCGAGGCGGGCGTCATCCGCCCCTGGGGCACGAGCCTGGACGGCGACTTCCTCGACAGCGTGGTCAAGACCGTCGACTACGACGACAAGATCTGGGCCGTCCCCTTCAACACCGACGCCGGCCTGCTCTACTACCGCAAGGACATCCTCGCCAAATACGGCCACGGCTCCCCACCGCCCGACAACTGGGGGAAGCTGAAGGACCTGGCCCTCACGGTCACCGGCGCGTACAACCGCGCACTCGCCCGCAAGGCCGAGGACGGCAAGGTCCCCGAAAACCGGCGGATGTACGGCATGGTCGCCCAGCTGCGGCCCTACGAGGGCCTGACCGTCAACACCCTGGAATCCGCCTGGGCCACCGGCGGCGACCCGGACGCCACCAGCTTCACCAAGGGCGAGCAGGTCGGCGCCCTCCAGATGGGCGTCGCGGACCTCAAGGACCGGCTGGACACGATCATGCCGCACGCGGCCATGACGATGGACGAGACGGAGAGCCGCCGCTGGTTCGCCGACGGCCGGGCGCTGTTCATGCGGAACTGGCCGGTGGAGTACGCCTCGGTCGCCGAGAAGCTCACCCCCGGCACGCAGTTCGACGTCGCCGAGCTGCCGGCCCGGGCCGCCGACGGCAAGCGGATCTCCGTCCTGGGCGGGCAGAACCTGGCGGTCTCCGCCGGCAGCAAGCGGCCGGCGGGGGCCCGCGCACTGATCGAGGCGCTCACCAGCCCTGCCAGTGAACGCTGTCTGCTGGAACGGGGGTTCGCGGCCACCCGCGACTCGGCGTACCGGGCGGCGGGCAAGGCGCCGGTCTGCCCGCTGCCGCCCGAGCGGAGCGAGCACGGCGCCACCGGGCAGCCCTGGCCCGGCCAGGAGCCGCCGTACACCAGGACGTTGTACGCGGCGCTGCTGGCGGCCGAACCGCGCCCGCGCAGCGCCCACTACCAGACGTTCAGCAAGGTCGTGCAGATCCTGGTCTCGGAGTACCTGGGCAGCCGCGGCGGTACGGCCATCGCCGACGAGCTGGCCCGCGAGGCCGACGAGGCGCTCAGCGGCCGGGGCGCACAACGGGCGAGGCGCCCGGCGGAGGACGGCTGATGCCGTGTTCCGCCGGGCGCCTCGCGCCGTCGGTCCCGTCGTCGGGTGCCGCTGTCCGCCGTCGGCGGGGTCAGGCGGCGACGATCAGGTAGATGCCGTAGGCCACGGCCGCCGCGCACAGGGCGAAGGCGGCCAGCGCACCGGCCCGCGCGCCCGCCCCGGGCGCGGTCGCGGCAGCCGCCTCGCCCTCCCGGACCGGCTTGCGGGAGGTGCCGACGATGCCGACGGTGAAGAGGCCCACCAGCCCGACCGTCACCACGAGGGTGACGCCGAAGACCTGGCCGAGGGCCGCCCAGTCGATGGTCATGGGGTTCCTTAGGTGAGAGCCGCTAGCGGGTGACCGTCGCGGCCTGGGCGCGCGGGGCGGTGGTGGTCGGGGTGTCGGTGGCGGCGGCCTGGGCCGGCACCGTGGCGTCGGCCGGGGTGTCGACGGCCGGGGCCGGGTGGCCGGCCGGGGGAGGGGAGACGGCGCGTAGCGCGGCGGTCACCACGCCCACCGGTTCGGCGGCCGGACCCTCGTTGACGTTGGTGTGGTCGATCGGCTTGCGCCGGGAAGCGGCCCAGATCGCACCGCAGACGCCCAGCGCGAGGACCGCCACCGCGGCCACGCCCCAGGTGCCCTGACCGGCCAGGAACGCGGCGCCCGCGGCGACCGCACCGGCGGCCGGCAGCGTCAGGGCCCAGGCGCCGACCATCCGGCCGGCCGTGGACCAGCGCACCACGCCGCCCTTGCGGCCGAGGCCCGAGCCCATCACGGAGCCGGAGCAGACCTGGGTGGTGGAGAGCGCGAAGCCGAGGTGGGAGGAGGCCAGGATGGTGGCCGCGGCGCCGGTCTGGGCGGCGAAGCCCTGCGGCGGCTGGATGTCGGTGATGCCCTTGCCCATCGTGCGGATGATCCGCCAGCCGCCCAGGTACGTGCCGAGCGCGATGGCCAGGCCGGCCGAGGCGATGACCCACAGCGGCGGGTCGGCGTGCGGGGCGACGACCCCGCCGGTGATCAGCGCGAGGGTGATCACGCCCATCGTCTTCTGGGCGTCGTTCGTGCCGTGGGCGAGGGAGACCAGGGCGGCCGAGGCGATCTGCCCGGCGCGGTAGCCCTTGGCGGTGTCGGCCTCGTCGCGGCCGCGGGTCAGGCGGTAGGTGAGCCGGGTCGCCGCCATCGAGGCCAGGCCCGCGACGAACGGGGCGGCCACCGCCGGGATCAGGACCTTCATCACCACGGCCTCGCCGTGCACGCCGTGGGTGCCGACGGACACCAGGGTGGCGCCGATCAGGCCGCCGAAGAGTGCGTGGGAGGAACTGGAGGGCAGGCCCGCGAGCCAGGTGACCAGGTTCCAGACGATCGCGCCGACCAGGCCGGCGAAGATCACCTCCGGTCTGATGCCGGAGGCTTCGTCGATGATGCCGCCGGAGATGGTCTTGGCCACCTCGACGGAGAGGAACGCGCCGACAAGATTGAGGACTGCCGACATCGCCACCGCGGTCTTGGGTCGCAATGCCCCGGTGGAGATGGTGGTGGCCATTGCGTTGGCCGTGTCGTGGAAGCCGTTCGTAAAGTCGAACACCAAGGCCGTGACGATCACGATCCCGATGAGAAGCGTGATGTGTTCCATTCACCCAGGCAATCAGTTCGAAGGTCAGTGTCGCTCGGAACGTACGGAGGGCGGGTGAACGGAAGGTGAACTGGGCCGGGCGCGATGATGACGCCCCCGCAGTGTTCACGCGGAGGCGCCTCCGCTGTCACTTTCGTCTCACCCGTCGGTGAACTCGCTGGGCTACGCCGGTCCGTAGCCGGTCGTGACGTGCATGACAATGTGAAGGTAACGGGCCAGTCGCCCAAGGTGGTCGATTCCCGGCCAATCCGCCCCAGCCCCGCATTTGTCCCCATATGGCGGATACCGGTCCGGCGGGCCCCCGGCGTACCCTTCCCCGGCCTGCTCGTACGGTGGCGCGCACTGCATCCGCACTCGCCGCACCGCGCCGGAGGACCCCATGAAGGACCGTCCCGACCAGCTCGCCGCCGCCTGGAGCGACCTGGTCGAAACCGCCCGCAGAACCGTCGCCGACGGCCTGGTCGTCGGCACCTCGGGGAACGTCTCGTGCCGCCTGAAGGACCTGATCCTGGTCACCCCCAGCGGCGTCCCCTACGACCGGCTCGGCCCCCACGACACCACCGCCGTCGACCTCGAAGGGCGCCAGATCATCGGCCACCTCCGGCCGACCAGCGAGCTCCCGATGCACCTGGCGGTCTACCGCAGCACCCCCGCCGGCGCGGTCGTCCACACCCACGCCCCGCACGCCACCGCCGTCTCCACCCTCGTCACCGAACTCCCCCCGGTCCACTACATGGCCGCGGCACTCGGCGGCCCCGTCCGCGTCGCCCCCTACGCGCTCTACGGCAGCGACGAGCTCGCCGGCCACATGCTGGAGGCGCTCCGCGACCGCACCGGCTGCCTGCTGCAGAACCACGGCACCCTCACCTACGGCGACAGCCTCGACCAGGCCCTGGACCGCACCGCCCAGCTGGAGTGGATGTCCCGGGTCTGGCTGCTCGCCCACTCCGTGCCCGGCCGCACGCCGGCCGTGCTGTCCCCCGCCCAGCTCGACGCGGCCGGCACCCGCCTGGGCGGCTACGGCCAGCCCAACGGCGCCCGCGGCTGACCGCGGCCGGAGCCCGGACGCACCCGGGACGGCGGCCCGCCCAGCCGGGCGGCCGCCGGCCCGCGGTCACCCCGACGACTGCGCCAAGTGGCCGCACCCGGCGCCGCCGCCCACACTGAGGGGGTGCGTCCGGTTACCGCGGCGGCTGTGGCCGTCCTCACCGTGGCCGGTGCCGGGGCGGCTGCCGTGGCGGTCGGCCGGTACGCCGGCGACATTGCCCTGAAACCATCGCCCGACCACCCTCTTCCGGGGGACTCCCGGCTCACCGTGCACTCCGCCGGCGGGCAGCGGATCGCCCTCACCCGCAGCCTGGCGTCCCTGCGGCCCGGCACCTACGGCCTGACCGGCGCCGGCTGCCACGCGGAGGTCGGCTCCGTCGTGCACGGCGCCCCGCACCCCGCCGACGCCGTCGTCCGCCGCCTGGAGCGGGTCACCCATGGCACCCTGCGGCCCGGCATGCGGATGCGGCTCACCCCCCAGGTGCACAGCGGCAACCCCCGTGACGCCCTCGGCCTCGACTGCGCCGACGTCGACGTCCCCGGCGAACTCGGGCCGCTGCCGGCCTGGTTCGTCCCCGGCGTACGCGACACCTGGGTGATCACCGCGCACGGCCTGGGCACCACCCGCGAACACCCCATGGTGGTCATGCCGTTCCTGCACCGCCACCGGCTGCCCGTCCTCGACCTGGCCTACCGCAACGACCCGGGCGCCCCGCGCACCACCGACGGCATCAACCACCTCGGCGACAGCGAATGGCGCGACCTGGACGCGGCGATCCGCTACGCCGTCCGCTACGGCGCCCGCGACGTCGTCCTCCACGGCTGGGGCGTCGGCGCCACCATGGCGCTGCGCGCCGCCACCCACTCCGCGCTGCGCGACCGGATCAGCGGACTGATCCTGGACTCGCCGGTCCTGGACCGGCACACCACAGTCCGCGCGCTGGCCGCCGCCCGGGGGTCCCGCGCGCCCTGCTGCCGCTCGTCGTCCGGGCCGCCGAGGGCGTCACCGGGATGCCCGTCCACCGCCCCGCCGACGCCGCGGACCCGGCCGCCCTCAACGCGCCCACGCTGATCTTCCACGGCCCCGACGACCGGATCGCCCCCTGGGCGGCCTCCCGCGCCTTCGCCGCCCGCCGCCCCGACATGGTCACCCTGCACGCCGTCCCGCACGCCCCGCACGCCGCGATGTGGAACGCCGACCCGGCCGGCTACGAGGAGGCGCTGCGCCGCTTCCTCACCCCCCTCATGTGACGCCCCGCGCGGCGGCCCGGGTATCGGGTCGTGTGCCGCCGGGCGCGCCCCGGCCCCCGGCCCCGGCCCGGCCGGCGCGGTGACGTCCCGGCATACCCAAGGACAACTCCCCCCATCCGGGATGGGTCGGCGCGATGACGGCGCCCCACCAGATCGCAAGCCGGGTTCCGATTGGGCTTTCGGGCCGTCAGCGGCAAGACTGCTCCTGTGACGTCCCGTACTCCGCGCGACTCCCGGCTCCGACTCGTCCCCCGTCAACCGGTTGCGGCCGCCCGCCGGGCGGTGACAACCCGGGCCAAGCGGCCGGCGCCCCGCCCGCCCGAGGGCACCCCGCCGCCCGCGGAACTGGCCCGCCAGGCCCGCGCCGTGCTGGCCGGCGCGGCCCGGCTCGCCCGCTGGGCCGACGGCTCCGGCGCGGCCGGGGGCACCGGCGGCGGTCTGCGGGCCGGCCCGGACGGCGCGCTGCCGGCCGCGGCGGTGGAACGCGCCGCGGACGCGCTGGCCCTGACGCCGCGGCAGGTGCGCACCGACTGGGACCTGGCCCGGCTCGCCGGACTCATCGAGCTGCACGACGGCCTGGTCCGCCCCGGCTGGCGGCTGCGCGCCTGGGACCGCGACGACACCGCCGTGCTGCGCGGCTGGGTCGCCCTCTTCGACGCCTGGTCGCTGGCCCGCCCCGCCCCGGCCGGCGCCGCCCCGCGATCGTCGCCGAGGTCGTCGAGGCGCTGCCGCAGCTGCTCTCCCTGCTGCACCTGTCCGCCGGGCCGGTACGCCTGCCGGTCCTGCTGGACATGCTCGAACAGCGGGTCACCGAACTCCGCACGGAACGCTGCGAGGTCCCCTACGGACAGGACGCCCCGGACACCCCGGACGCCGCGCCCGCGCCCGGCGCCCCGCACCCGGCGCCCGACCCGGCCGACGACTCCGCGGGGGCGTCGCTGGCCGAACTCCTGGGCTGGGCGCTGGAGGCCCTGCTGACCGTCGGCGCGCTGGTCCCTCCGCACGGCGCCCGGGACGGGGCCTGCCACAGTGCGGACGACGCGGCCGAGGCACAACTCACCCCGTTGGGCAACTGGTCGGTGTGGGTCAAGCTGGAGCAGATCTGCGTGGCCGCGCAGAGCCCGGCCGGCAACATCGAGCAGTCCGCGGAGGCGATGCTGCGCGGCTGCGCCCGGCTGACCCCGGGGCCGGCCCGCGCCGAGTACCGCGCCTGGCTCGCCGCCCGCTCCGTCGGCGCGGCCGTCGAGGAACTGCTGACCGTGGCCCGCGGTGAGGACGCGCTGCTGCGCGGCCTGGCCTTCGAGGCGCTGCGGGCCGTCGGCGCCCCCGCGGAGCAGGCCGTACGCACCGCCGCAGAGGAGCCCGTGCTGCGTCCGTACGCCCTGCTGTGGCTCGTCGAGCACGAGGGCGGCGACCCGGAGACCGCGCCGGACGTGCTCACCCGCGAGGAGTCGACCTGGCTGTGGGTGGACACCGCGGCGGCGGTCGCCGACCACGGGGAGACCCAGCTGCTGGTGCGCCATCTCGACTCGGCGGTCCAGGGCTCGGTGCCCCGCCTCCTCGAGGAGGTACGCGCCGTCGGCCACCCCCGCACCGTCCAGGTGCTCGTCGCGCTGGCCGCGGCCCACCCCGACCCGGCCCTCGCCAAGGCCGTGCGCCGGGCGGCGTTCCAGGTGCACACCGGCGGGGCCTGACCGCCTTCGGCCGGTGCCGGGCCCGGACCAGGTGGTCAGGGCCCGGCACCGCCGGCGGCCACGGCCGGGGTGTAGGTGCCGAAGCTCCAGACGTTTCCCTCGGCGTCCCGCGCGAGGTACTCCCGCGAGCCGTACTCCATGTCGGTGGGCGGCAGCAGGATCTCCACGCCCGCCCGCTCGGCCCGCCGGTGGTGGGCGTCGGTGTCCTCCACGCGGACGTAGACGCCGACCGGCCCGGCCTCCTCCATCGCCTCGGCGAAGACCCCGCCGCGCCCCTTCGAACCCAGCATCACCGTGCCGTTGCCGTAGGAGAGTTCGGCGTGCAGCACCAGGCCGTCCTCGGTCTCGTACTTCGCGCCGACGGTGAAGCCGAACGCCTCCGTCAGCTGGGCGATGGCGGCCTGGGCGTCCTGATAGAGCACCGTCGGGTACATCGTCGGCGTCCCTGGCATCGTGATCACGGTCCTTTCCGTGGCGGCTTCATGTGTCCCGGATCACAGTCTTGCACCGGGGGCCGACAACGCCCGCTCGCGCTCCGCGCGCGGTGTCGCAGCACACGGCGTCGCCCGCGCCCCGGACCGGCGGACGGCCCGTACGCCCCCGCCCGGCGACCGGAAAAACTACTTGCACCGGCCCGTTAGACTGCCTCCCATGGCAGTTCTCCTCTGGGTTCATTAGACGGCGCAGCCCGCTCTCGGACCGTCCGTCCAATCCGCCGTCTTCCTGCCCTGGAGTTTTCCCGTGATCACCGCTTCCGGCATCGAGCTGCGCGCCGGCGCCCGCGTCCTCATCGATTCCGCCTCCTTCCGCGTCGCCAAGGGCGACCGGATCGGCCTGGTCGGCCGCAACGGCGCCGGCAAGACCACCCTCACCAAGGTGCTGGCGGGGGAGGGCATCCCCGCCGCCGGCACGGTCACCCGCTCGGGACAGGTGGGCTATCTGCCGCAGGACCCGCGCACCGGCGACCTGGACGTCCTCGCCCGCGACCGCATCCTGTCCGCCCGCGATCTGGACACCGTGCTGCGCAAGATGCGCGAGAACGAGGACCGGATGGCCAACGGCAAGGGCGCCACCCGCGACAAGGCGATGAAGAAGTACGAGCGCCTGGAGACCGAGTTCCTGACCAAGGGCGGGTACGCCGCCGAGGCGGAGGCCGCGACCATCGCGGCCAGCCTGGGCCTGCCCGACCGCATCCTCGCCCAGCCGCTGCACACTCTCTCCGGCGGCCAGCGGCGCCGCGTCGAGCTGGCCCGGATCCTCTTCTCCGACTCCGACACCCTGCTCCTCGACGAGCCGACCAACCACCTCGACGCCGACTCGATCGTCTGGCTGCGCGACTACCTCAAGACCTACCGCGGCGGCTTCATCGTCATCTCGCACGACGTCGACCTGGTCGAGACCGTGGTGAACAAGGTGTTCTACCTGGACGCCAACCGGTCCGAGATCGACATCTACAACATGGGCTGGAAGCTCTACCAGCAGCAGCGCGAGGCCGACGAGAAGCGCCGCAAGCGCGAGCGGGCGAACGCCGAGAAGAAGGCCGCCGCGCTCAACTCCCAGGCCGACAAGATGCGGGCCAAGGCCACCAAGACGGTCGCCGCGCAGAACATGGCCCGGCGCGCCGAGAAGCTGCTCTCGGGCCTGGACGAGGTGCGGGTCTCCGACAAGGTCGCCAAGCTGCGCTTCCCGGACCCGGCGCCGTGCGGCAAGACCCCGCTCACCGCCGAGGGCCTGTCGAAGTCCTACGGCTCCCTGGAGATCTTCACCGACGTCGACCTCGCCATCGACAAGGGTTCCCGGGTCGTCATCCTGGGCCTCAACGGCGCGGGCAAGACCACCCTGCTGCGGCTGCTGGCGGGCGTCGAGCGGCCGGACACCGGCGAGGTCCGCCCGGGCCACGGCCTCAAGCTCGGCTACTACGCCCAGGAGCACGAGACCCTGGACCCGGACCGCACGGTCCTGGAGAACATGCGCTCGGCCGCCCCGGACATGGACCTGGTCGCCATCCGCAAGACGCTGGGCTCCTTCCTCTTCTCCGGCGACGACGTCGACAAGCCCGCCGGGGTGCTCTCCGGCGGTGAGAAGACCCGGCTGGCGCTGGCCACGCTGGTGGTCTCGTCCGCCAACGTGCTGCTGCTCGACGAGCCCACCAACAACCTCGACCCGGCCAGCCGCGAGGAGATCCTCGGCGCGCTGCACACCTACGCGGGCGCGGTGGTCCTGGTGACGCACGACGAGGGCGCGGTGGACGCGCTCCAGCCGGAGCGGATCATCCTGCTGCCCGACGGCGTCGAGGACCTGTGGGGCCAGGACTACGCGGATCTGGTCGCGCTGGCCTGAGCCGGGCGCCCGGCCCGGGGCCCCGGGCCGGTGCGCGGCGGCGTCCCGCGGTGCCCTCACGGGCGCGGGGATCATGCCGTATGGATCATTCGGCCGACGTGTGATCCATCATCTGAGTGAGAACGGCTCGTACACCGGCGTGCCTGCGCGCGGCGTCCCGTCCGCTCCGGCCCGGAGCGCACCTTTTCGGCCGTACGCCACCTGACCTGCCACTTCTCGTCCCGATCGGCGGCCGCTCGGCCCACGGGACGAGCGGAATGACGCATTCCGACCGCTCGGAACGGGCCCGTGGCGGCAAAGGATGTCGGAGAGACCTTGCGGAATGGGTGGCCAGGAAGCCGGGGAGGGGTGATCATGAGAGTCCAGAGCGCACTTCCCACGAGGAGGCACGGGTGGCCGAGACTCTGAAGAAGGGCAGCCGGGTGACCGGCGCCGCGCGCGAGAAGCTCGCGGCAGACCTGAAGAAGAAGTACGACTCCGGTGCGAGCATCCGGGCGCTGGCCGAGGAAACCGGTCGCTCCTACGGATTCGTGCACCGGATGCTCACCGAATCCGGCGTGGTGCTGCGCGGTCGCGGCGGAGCCACAAGGGGCAAGAAGGCCGCCACGGTCTGACGGCCGCGTCTCCGGAGCAGCGGTCTCCCCCCGGTCGGCCGATCAGTCGGCCGGGAGGTTACCGTTCAGTCACTTACGCACGTACGTGCGGCTGGCTGACTCGGAGGCGCTCATGACTCTGCTCGACAAGGACGGTGTGCAGCTCACCGTGGACGGCGACATCGCCACGGTGACCCTCGCCAACGCGGCCAAGCGCAATGCGCAGTCGCCGGCCATGTGGCGGGCGCTGGCCGAGGCGGGCTCGCTGCTGCCGGGGAACGTCCGGATCGCGGTGCTGCGCGGTGCGGGCAAGTCCTTCTCCGCGGGCCTCGACCGGCAGGCGTTCACGCCCGAAGGCTTCGACGGCGAGCCGTCGTTCATCGATCTGGCGCGCGGTTCGGACGACGCCCTGGACGGCACGATCGCCGAGTACCAGGAAGCGTTCACCTGGTGGCGCCGGAACGACCTGGTGTCCATCGCCGCCGTCCAGGGGCACGCCATCGGCGCCGGCTTCCAGCTGGCGCTCGCCTGCGATCTGCGAGTCGTCGCCCAGGACGCCCAGTTCGCCATGCGGGAGACCAGCCTCGGGCTGGTCCCGGACCTGACCGGCACCCACCCCCTGGTCGGACTGGTCGGCTATGCCCGGGCGTTGGAGATCTGCGCCACCGGTCGGTTCGTGCACGCCGACGAGGCCGCCCGGATCGGCCTGGCCAACCTCGTCGTGCCCGGCGACGAACTCGACGCCGCCGTGTCCGACCTGGCGGCCGCGCTGGTCGCCCCGCCGCGCGACGCCGTCATCGAGACCAAGGCCCTGCTGGCCGGCGCCGCGGGCCGCACCTACGAGGAGCAGCGCCGCGCCGAGCGTGCCGCCCAGGCCCGCCGGCTGCGCGACCTCGCCGGCGTCGGCGACTAGCCGCGCCGAAGCCGACGCGCTCTTCCTGACGTGGTCTGGCCGGGGGCCGTACGGCACCCGGCCAGACCACGTCCGTCTCCGCTTCCGTCCCGTGTCAGTCCCGCTCCACCGCCGTGACCAGCACCGCGACCGTCTCCGGCGCGTCCGGCCGGGCCGCCACCGCCTGCCGTACCGCGACGGCGACGTCCAGCGGGCGGTAGCCGGCCGCCACGGCCAGCTGGACCAGCGCATGCCCGTCGGTGCGCCGCACCGCCCGGGTCCGCCCCCCGAGCACCGGCGCCAGCCGGGCCACCCCGGACACCGCCAGCGCCGCGGCGGCGATCCCCTCCGGGCCCTCCGAGGCCGCACCGGCCGGCTCGGCCGTCACGGGCGGCTTCTCCGGGCGGACGGTGGTGAGCGCCGGCCCGGCGCGGCCCGCCCCGGGCTCCTCCAGCAGGTCCGTCACCCGCAGGTCCACCGCGGCCACCACCAGCCCCAGCCCCTGCACCGACGCCTCCAGCAGCGCCGCCCGCACCTCGTCGGCGACGGCGGGCAGCGGCCGGTCGCCGACCGCGGCGAACTCCGCGGTGATCCGCAGCGGGCCCGGCGGCAGGGCGCTCGGCGGCGCCGGCACCGCCGGGTGAGGGGCGTGCGCCGGGTCGACGACGGACAGCCGCAGGGTGCCGAGCCGCACCCCGGCCCGCGCGCCGAGCGCCGCCGACAGCGCCCCGGCGGCGGCCTGCTCGGTGATCCAGGACCCGTTCGCGGGCCCGCCCAGCGGCAGCACCCGACCGATGCCGAGCTGCTGCCGTACCGTCTGCGCCACCTGTTCAGCGGCCACCGCGTCACCCCTTTCGGACCCCCGCCCCCAGCCTGCCGCAGACCGGCCCGTACGGCAGGGCGGTGAGGCGAACGGCGCCAGCGGGAGCACTCTGCTGCCGCATCCCGTAAGCGCGCGGGGACGACCCCACCTACTGTGGGAGCGAAAACACCACGAAACGGGATGAGAGCGACAGAGCTGAAGAAATCCCCTTCTTCCCGGAAAGGGACGTACGGTGATGACCGAGAGCCAGCAAGAGGACGGGCCCAGGACGCCGGTCAAGCGCGGCGGCGGTGACCCCGCGACCCGTGGGCGGACCACCATCGCCGACGGCGTCGTGGAGAAGATCGCCGGTCTCGCGGCCCGGGACGTCGTCGGCGTGCACGCCATGGGCAGTGGCCTGGCCCGCACGCTCGGCGCGGTACGCGAGCGGGTGCCCGGCGGCGGCCGGGCGGCGACCGCGAGCCGCGGGGTGAAGGCCGAGGTCGGCGAGGTGCAGACCGCGCTGGACCTGGAGATCGTGGTCGACTACGGCGTCGCCATCGCCGACGTCGCGCGCAGCGTGCGGGAGAACGTCATCGCGGCGGTGGAGCGGATGACGGGCCTGGAGGTCGTCGAGGTCAACATCGCGGTCAGCGACGTCAAGCTCCCCGACGAAGCGGACGAAGAAGAGGAAGCGGAGCCGCGGCTCCAGTGAGCGGGGCCCGTCCGGAGTGGCAGCGAAGGAGCGCACGATGAGCATGGCCATGGCCGGTCTTCTGGCCGGAATGGCGCTGGGCTTCGCCGGATACTTCGGCGGATTCGGCGCGTTCGTACTGGTGGCGGCGCTGGGCGCGGTCGGGTTCGTCGCGGGCCGGATCCTCGACGGGGACGTGGAGGCCCGCGAGTTCTTCCGCGCCCGCACCGGGGACCGCGACGAACGGCGGCGGTGAGCCGGGGTGGCGACGGCGTCCCCGCCCACCGCTGCCGCTGACGTGCCGGCGGGCGAGCGGGGCGCGACCCGGGTCGCGGACCGGGTGGTCGCGAAGATCGCCGCCCGGGCCGCCCGCGAGTCACTGCGCGCGCAGTCCCCGCAGGACCGCACGGACGCGCACGCCACGGTGAGCGTCCACCGGCGTGAGGACCTGGCCCACTTCGGCGAGGCGCGGGTACGGATCGCGGTGGAACTGGGCTACCCCTCGGACATCGGCGCGCAGTGCGGAGCGGTGCGGCGGCGAGTGACCGAGCGCGTGGGGGAGTTGGCGAACATGACGGTTCCCGAGGTCACGGTGGAGGTCGAGCGGCTGCACTCCCCGCTGCTGGAGGGCAGGGGCCGGGAGAGGGTGCGATGAGCGACGACGACGCGGAGCCGGAAGAGACCCGGCGGCTGCCCACCCTGGAGAAACCGCCCGGCGGATCGCCCCGTTCCGCCACCGGTGCCACCGCCAGCGGCGCCGCGGACCACGGCCGCGGCCGCTTCTGGTCGTCCCGCCGGGTCCCGGCCGGCCTGGTCGCGCTGGTGCTGCTGGCCGCCGCGGGACTGCTGCTCTACGACGTGGCCGCGGTGCGCGCGCACCGCCCCGCGATGGCCTGGCGCCGGTGGCTGGCCGGCGAACTGGCCACCCGTCACCTCGACGACACCTGGGTGCTGGCCGGCGCGGCGCTGGCCGCGGCGGTGGGCCTCTGGCTGATCGTGCTCGCCGTCACCCCCGGCCTGCGCCGGGTGCTGCCGATGCGGCCGGTCGCCCCGGACGTCCGGGCGGGCCTCGACCGCCCGGCCGCCGCGCTGATCCTGCGCGACCGTGCCATGGAGGTCGCCGGTGTGCAGTCCGTACGGATGACCGTCGGCCGGCACCGGGCCAAGGCGCGGGCGGTCTCCCACTTCCGCGAGCTCGACGAGGTGCGAGCCGACCTCGACGCCGCGCTCGGCGCCGGCCTCGACCAGCTGGGCCTGGCCCGCCGGCTGCGGCTGACCGTGCACGTCCGGCGTCCGAAGAAGGGGTGAATGCGATGCGCCGGACCCGCAGAACGGCCAACCGGGTGCTGCTCGGCCTGATCGGCGTGGTGCTGTTCGGCACCGGCGGACTGGTGCTGCTGGGCGGGCTGGACCTGCCCGCGGCCTGGCACCTCGGGCTGCCGGCCGGCTGGCCCTGGTCCCGCCCCGGCGACGTCCTGCTCTCCGCGTACCAGCGCACCCGCTGGACCGGCCAGGGCTGGTGGTGGCCGGTGGTCATCGCCGCCCTGGCCGTCCTCGTGCTGCTCCTGCTCTGGTGGCTGCTGGCGCAGTTCCGGCGCCACCGGCTCGGCGAGATCCTCGTCGACAGCGGCGACGGCGAGGGCGCGGAACTGCGCGGGCGGGCGCTGGAGGCGGTGCTCACCGCCGAGACGGAGGCGCTGGACGGCGTCGACCGGGCTGCCGTACGGCTCACCGGCCGCCGCACCGAACCCCGCGTCCGGGCGGTCCTCGCGCTGGCCCCGCACGCCGACCCCGGCAACGTCCTCGGCCGGCTGTCCGGCGAGTCGATGACGCACGCCCGGCGCTCGGCGGGGCTCGACCGGCTGCCGGCCGAGATCCGGCTCCGCGAGGTCAAGCACCGCCCCGAACGCGTCACTTGACGGACGGGGCGGGCCGCCGCCCGCCCCGCGGCCCCCTCAGAAGCCGTGCCGGGCGCCGCCGTCGACCGGCACCATCACCCCGGTCACGTACGACGCGGCCGGCGACAGCAGGAACGCCGCGACCCGGCCGAACTCCGCGGGCGTGCCGTACCGGCCCAGCGGGATCGCCGCGGAGTTACGGGCCCGGCTGCCCTCCGGGTCGCCGGAGAGCGCGTCGAGCTGGGTCATCCGGTCGGTGCCGATC
The DNA here is from genome assembly GCF_026153355.1 of Streptomyces endophytica. Taxonomy (GTDB): domain Bacteria; phylum Actinomycetota; class Actinomycetes; order Streptomycetales; family Streptomycetaceae; genus Streptomyces; species Streptomyces endophytica. The sequence goes on from NZ_CP110636.1 coordinate 4,225,922, forward strand.
CGGCCCGGCAGCACCCCCAGGACCCGGATGCCGCGCGGCCCCACCTCATTGGCGAGCGACTTCGCGAAACCGGCCAGACCGGGCCGCAGCCCGTTGGAGACGGTCAGGCCGGCGATCGGCTCGTACACCGAACCGGACAGCACGAACCCGATCACGCCGCCCTCGTCCAGCTCGGCGGCGGCCGTCCGGGCCAGCCGTACCGCGCCGAGGAAGACCGACTCGAAGGCCGCCTGCCACTGCTCGTCGGTGTTGTCGGCCGCCGTCCCCGGCGGCGGGCCGCCCACGCTGATCAGCACGCCGTCCAGCCGGCCGAAGCGCTCGCGGGCGGCCGCCACCAGGCGGGCCGGGGTGTCCGCGGCGGCGTTGTCGGCCGCCACGCCCAGGGCGCGTTCGCCCAGCGAGGCGGCGGCCCGGGCGGCGCTCTCCTCGGTGCGGCCGGTGATCACGACGTTCGCGCCGTCGGCGACGAGTGCACGGGCGGTGGCGAAACCCAGGCCACGGGTCGCCCCGGTGACGAGGTACGTCCGGTCGGTGAGTCCAAGATCCATGGCCCTAGTCTGCCTCCGACCCGTCCAGCAGCCCGAAGGCGGTCCCCACCAGCCCGATGTGGCTGAACGCCTGCGGACAGTTCCCCAGCTGGCGGCCGGCCGCCGGGTCGTACTCCTCCGCGAGCAGCCCCACGTCGTTGCGCAGCGACAGCAGCCGCTCGAAGAGCTGCGCCGCCTCGTCCCGCCGGCCGCTCATCCGCAGCGCGTCGGCGAGCCAGAACGAGCAGACCAGGAAGGTGCCCTCACCGCCCGGAAGCCCGTCGACCGAGCCCCCCTCGGTGGTGTACCGGCGCACCAGGCCCTCGTGGGTCAGATCCCGGCGCACCGCCTCGATGGTGCCGCGCACCCGCGGGTCGTCACCGGGCAGGAAGCCCACCCGGGGGATCAGCAGGGTCGCCGCGTCCAGGTCCCGGGTCTCGTAGGACTGGGTGAAGGTGCCGCGCTCGTCGTCATACCCCCGCTCGCACACCTCGCGGTGGACCTCGTCCCGCATCGCCCGCCAGCGGTCGATGCCGCCGCCCAGCTTCGGGTTCGCCTCCAGGGCCCGCACCGCCCGGTCGGCCGCCACCCACGCCATGACCTTGGAGTGCACGAAGTGCCGGCGCGGCCCGCGGATCTCCCACAGCCCCTCGTCGGGGTCGCGCCAGTTGGACTCCAGGTACTCCATCAGCGACCGCTGGATGCTCCAGGCGTGCGGTTCGGCCGGCAGGCCCGCGGTGCGGGCGAGGTGGAAGGAGTCCAGTACCTCGCCGTAGACGTCCAGCTGGCGCTGGTCGACGGCGCCGTTGCCGATCCGCACCGGCGCGGAGTCGCAGTAGCCGGTCAGCCACGGCACCTCGTACTCCGGCAGTCGCCGCTCGCCGGCCAGCCCGTACATGATCTGCAGGTCGTCCGGGGCGCCGGCCACCGCCCGCAGCAGCCAGTCCCGCCAGGCGCCGGCCTCGTCCAGATACCCGGCGGACAGCAGGGAGTTCAGGGTGAGGCTGGCGTCGCGCAGCCAGCAGTAGCGGTAGTCCCAGTTGCGCACCCCGCCGAGCTCCTCGGGCAGCGAGGTGGTGGGCGCGGCGACGATGCCGCCGGTGGGCGCGTAGGTGAGGGCCTTGAGGGTGATCAGCGAGCGGACCACCGCCTCGCGGTACGGCCCGTCGTAGCGGCACCGCGCCGACCAGGCCTGCCAGTCCTCCAGCGTGTCCTCCAGCGCCTGGAACGGCTCGATCTGGTCCGGCCGCGGCTCGTGCGAGGGGTGCCAGGTCAGGACGAACGCGGTGCGCTCGCCCTCGGCGACGGTGAAGTCCGAGCGGGTGCTGAGGTCCTTGCCGTAGGTGCGGCCCTGATCCGGGGTCCGCAGCCATACGGAGTCCGGGCCGGCGATCGCGACCCGGGAGCCCTCGGCGGCCCGCACCCAGGGCACCACCCGTCCGTAGTCGAACCGCAGCCGCAGCACCCCGTGCATCTCGACCCGGCCCTCAAGGCCCTCCACGACCCGTACGACATCGGGCTGGACGTCGCGCTGCGGCATGAAGTCGGTGACCTTCACGCGGCCGGTCGGGGTCTCCCAGACGGTGTCGAGGATCAGTGACTCGCCGCGGTACGAGCGGTGGGCGCGGGCCTTCGGTGACTGCGGCGCCAGTCGCCAGTGGCCGTTGTCCTGGCTGCCGAGGAGGGCCGCGAAGCAGGCGGGCGAGTCGAAGCGGGGCAGGCACAGCCAGTCGATCGAGCCGTTGCGGCTGACGAGCGCGGCGCTCTGCAGGTCCCCGATGAGCGCGTAGTCCTCGATATGTGGGTGCACGCAGCTCGCCTTCCCGCGGTGCGGGCGCCCTACTCGGTGCTGACCGCCGACCGGGCTACCTCGGCGGAGCCGCCGTTCTCCCGCCCCGTTCCGGCCACTTCGGCGCCTCCGGCCGCGTCGTCCGCTCCGTCCGCGTCGGCCGTACCGTCCGCGCCCGCCGCGGCCTCCTCGGCCGCCTTCGCCCGGTCGCGGCGCTCCCGGCGCACCAGCACCACCCAGCCGAACGGTACCGCCGCGGCGAACAGCCACCACTGGATGGCGTACGCCATGTGCGGGCCGATGGAGTCGTGGTCCGGCTCGGGGACCAGCTCCGGCGTGCCGCCCGGCGGCTCGGGCGCGCTCTGCTCGATGTAGCCGCCGAGCATCGGCCGGCCGGTCCGCTTCGCCTGCTCCGTGCTGTTGATCAGCATGACCTGGCGGGGCGGCAGGCCCTTGGTGTCCTTGATGCCGCTGACCGCGGTGGTCTCGTCGGCCATCATCCGGCCGGTGACGGTGACCGTGCCCTTGGGGGCGGGCGGGACGTCCGGGAACTTGGTGAGGTCGTCGCCCGCCGAGATCCAGCCGCGGTTGACCAGCACGTCGTCGCCGTCGCCGAGGATCAGCGGGGTGAGGACGTAGTAGCCGATGGACTGTTCGTCGGCGGCGGTGCGCTGCCGGACCACGACCTCGTGGGCGGTGTCGTAGCGGCCGGTGGCGGTCACCGGGCGCCACATGTCGCGGTGCGGCAGGTCCCGTCCGGGGGCGGCCAGGTCGGTGACCGGGACCGGCTTCGCGGCGAGGCTGGACGCGATGAGCTGGTTCTGCGCCACCTTGTGCTCATGGCGGTGCAGCTGCCAGAAGCCCAGCTTGATCATGACGGGGATCAGCACGAGACCCACGAGGGTGAGGATCACCCACTGCCGGGACAACAGGAAGCGGTACACGGCTTCGACGGTACCTGGGGCGGTCCGGCCGCCCGGCGCCGGGTCCGGGAGCGCCGGCCGCCGCCCCGCCCTCACACCCGGTCGACGATGCCCACCCGCCCGTCCGACCGGGCGCAGTGCGCCCCGCAGTACCACTTGCCGTCGGCCTCGACGCCCTGGCCGATGATCTGGACCCGGCAGTGCTCACAGATCGGCGCCATGCGGTGGATGGCGCAGGAGAAGCAGTCGAAGACGTGCACCGCGCCCTGCGCGTGCACCTCGAACGTCATCCCGTAGTCGTTTCCGCAGACCTCACAACGTGCCATGCGCCACAGCGTGCGGGCGGGGCCGGTGCGGGGCGAGGCGCCGGAGGGCGTGTTGGCCGGGCTTCACCCGGACGCAGGCGCGGACCCGGCCGGCGCGACGTCCTGGAGCAGCTGCATGAAGGCCGCCTCGTCGATCACGACCGTGCCGTACGCGGCGGCCTTGACGGTCTTGGAGGTGCGGGCGTCCGGGTCGTTGGTGACCAGCAGGCTGGTCACCCGGGAAAGGCTCGTGGCGACGTGCAGTCCGGCCTCGGTCGCCCGGTCCTCCAGCAGCTCGCGGTCCACCGAGGTGTCACCGGAGAAGGCGACCCGCATCCCCTGGACGAGCCGGCCGCCCTCCTCGTAGCGCCCCGGATTGGGGTACGGGCAGGCCGGCCGCTTGCGGGACGGCCGCCAGGTGGACGGGCGGTAGGACGGTGCGGCGTCGGTCCGGCGGGGCGCGGGGCTGTCCGACCACTCCGTGAGCGGCTGGCAGCTCAGCAGCGGCAGCCGAAGGTTCTCCCGGGCGGCCCGCCGCAAACTGGGACGAAATGCCTCGGCCAACACGCGGGCGTCGTCCAGCGCGTGGTGGGCGCGCTCCTGGACGACGCCGTAATGGGCGGCCAGCGACTCCAGTTTGTGGTTGGGCAGCGGCAGCCCGAGCTCCTTCGACAGCGCGATCGTGCACAGCCGCTGGCTCACCGGGGCGACCGCCGCGGCGCGGGCGTACTCACGGGCGATCATCGACCAGTCGAACATGGCGTTGTGCGCCACCAGCACCCGGCCGTCGAGCCGCCGGGACAGCTCCGGGACGACGTCCGGGAAGAGCGGGGCATCGGCCAGCACCGCGCTGGTGAGGCCGTGGATCCACACCGGGCCCGGGTCCCGCTGCGGGTTGACCAGGGTGTACCAGTGGTCCTGGACCTCGCCGCGGGCGTCGAGTTGGTACACGGCCGCGGAGATGATCCGGTCGTCCCGCGCCAGGCCCGTCGTCTCCACGTCGACCACCGCATACCCCTCGGGGTACCCGGACGGCCAGGGGGCCGGCGGCGTCGGCGGCGTGGACGGTCCCGGCTGCTGCCCGATCTTCGGCGCGATCGGGTCGGCTGCTGCCATGCGGTCTTCGAGCATGGTCCCTGAGGATACGGGCCCCCACCGACACCGGCCGAACCCGGACCGCCGCCGCAACCCGCCCGGACGGTCCGCAAACCGGCAAATCCGGCCCACCGCCGTGGGTTTGACGCCCCCGCCGCCCGATCCCCCCTCAGGCCGGCAGCAGGGACGCCACCAGCGCCTCCAGCGCGACCGTGAACAGCCGCTCGGGGTCGGCCGGCGCGGCCAGGGCGCGGGCCAGCGCCGGATCGTGCTCCGCGGTGGGGGAGTCCCACAGCTCGCCCTCGCTCGGGTGCTGCGCCGGCGACCGCTCGCGGGCCCGCTCGACCAGCACGAAGCCGACGACCTGGAACTGCACCGCGCGCACCGCCTCGGCGGCCGGCCGGCCGCGCAGCCCGGCGGCGTGCAGCTCGTGGACCAGCGCCTGCTGGGCGGGCAGGAACATCCGCTCCGTCAGGCCGCGTTCGTGCACCATCGCGATCAGCTGCGGCCGTTCGCGCAGCGCCGCGTACAGCGCCCGGGCGACCGAGACGACCCGGGCGTGCGGGGTGCGCCCGGCGGGCCGGATCTCGCCCATCTCCCGGACGGTGCGCTCGACCAGCGCGTCCAGCAGGGACTCGCGGTTGCCGACGTGCCAGTAGATGGAGGTGACGGCGGTGCCCAGTTCCGTGGCGAGCCGGCGCATGGTCAGGGCGGCCGGGCCGTGCTCCCGCACCAGGCGGGCGGCGGCCGCCAGCACCTCTTCGCCGGTCAGCGCGGTACGTGTCATGGCTCCCACCTATCCCGTCAACTCCCGTGCACGCAAGGCTCTTTACCCTTCGTCCCGCTCGGTGTAACAGTGTTACAGGCGCCGATGGAACCCCCGGAAGGTCACGACCTGCGAAGGGCGGTACGACATGGCACGCACACGCTACGGAGCCCGCACCGAGGCGGAGATCGCCGCGGCGCGCGCCACCGGCTCCCGGCTCCCCGACATCTGGTCCACCGGTGTGGTGGCGCTCTGGGAGAGCGATCCGGACGCGGTCGCGGCCGTGCTCCCACCGCCGCTGAAACCCTCCGGACGCCCGCTGGTCCGGGCCACCGTCAGCACCGTCTCGCTGCCCGGCTATCCGCTCGGCGCCGGCTCGGTCGCGGTCGCCGCCGAGCACGACGGCGTACCGGGCTGGTATCCGCTCGTCATGCCGATGACCCACGAGCGGGCCCTGACCGGCGGGCGGGAGGTCTTCGGGGAGCCGAAGAAGCTCGGCGAGGTGACCGTCGAGCGCGACGGCCTGACCGTACGCGCCGCGCTGGCCCGGCACGGCATCGCCTTCGTGGAGGTGCGCGGCGCGGTGAGCGGCGGCCTGCCGGTCCCGGAACCGGCCGAGAAGACGGACTTCTACTTCAAGTTCCTTCCCGCGGTGGACGGTTCGGGCTTCGACGGGGACCCGGTGCTGGTGCACTGCGTGCGGCGGGAGAAACACCGCACCCTGGAGCGGGTCACCGGCGACGTCGTCCTCCGGGAGTCGATGTACGACCCGGTCGCCGACCTCCCCGTCCGCACCCTCGTCGGGATCACCCTCGGCGAGAAGACCAGCGACCAGCGCGGCCGGGTCGTCGCGCGGGTGGACCCCGAGGCCCTGCTGCCCTACGTCCACCAGCGCTACGACGACCCGCAGCAGATCCTCGACGGGCCGCCCGAGGGGAGCGTCTGATGGACCTGCGGGCGGGACAGGTCGCGGTCGTCACCGGCGCCGCGAGCGGCATCGGCCTCGCCCTGGCGCGGCGCTTCGCCGCCGAGGGGCTCAAGGTCGTCCTCGCGGACGTCGAGGAGGCGCCGCTGCGGGCCGCCGCGGACGCGCTGACGGCCGGCGGCGCGGAGGTCCTCGCGCGCACCGTCGACGTGGGCGTGCGCGACGAGGTGCGGGGCCTCGCCGACGCGGCGTACGACGCCTTCGGCGCGGTCCACGTGCTCTGCAACAACGCGGGCGTCGGCTCCGGCGCCGAGGGCCGCATGTGGGAACACGAGGTCAACGACTGGAAGTGGGCCTTCGCGGTCAACGTGTGGGGCGTCTTCCACGGCATCCAGGCGTTCGTGCCCCGCATGCTCGCGGGCGGCGCACCGGGCCGCGTCGTCAACACCTCCTCCACCGACGGCGGCATCGCCCCGCTGCCCACCGCGTCCGTCTACGCCGTCACCAAGGCCGCCGTGGTGACCATGACGGAATCGCTGCACGCCCATCTGACGGCGGAGGGCGCGCCCGTCGGGGCGTCGGTGCTCTTCCCCGGCCCGCACATGCTGCGCACCGGCCTGTGGGAGTCGCACCGCAACCGGCCCGCGCGGTACGCCAAGGAGAAGCCCCGCCGGACGCCCTACCGCAGTCTCGGCCAGTGGGAGGCCGCGATGCAGGAGGCCGGGCAGGAGATCGCGTTCACCCCGGTCGAGGAGGTCGCCGACGCCGTGGTGGACGGGATCCGGGCGGACCGGTTCTGGATGCTGCCGCCCGCCGAGCACACCGACCGGCAGATCAGGGCCCGGGCGCGGTCGATGCTGGACCGGTCCGCCCCGTCGTACCTCGAACGCTTCATCCTGGACTGAGGGGTGTGTGATGACCGACCAGGACCCGTACCTGATCATCTCCTCCGACTGCCACGCCGGGCTGCCCACCGAGGAGTACCGGCCCTATCTGGAGCGCCGGTTCCACCGGGCCTTCGAGGAGTTCCTCGGGGAGCGCGGCGCACGCCGGGCGGAGGCCACCCGCCTCGGCATCCGCAACGAGGCGTTCGCCGACCGGTGGTTCGCCGACAACGAGGAGGGCCTGCGCGGCGGCTGGGACCCCGCACAGCGCCTCAAGGAGCTCGACGGCGACGGCGTCGCGGCGGAGGTCGTCTTCCCGGACGCGGACGCGGTGGACAGCCGGACCGCCGCGCCCTTCGGCGTGGGACTCGGGCTCTCCGGCGACCAGGACCCCGAACTGGGCATGGCGGGGGCCCGGGCCCACAACCGCTGGCTCGCCGAGTTCGTCTCCGCGCACCCCGAACGGCACTGCGGCGTCGCCCTGTTGCCGGTGACGGCGGACCCCGGCGAGGTCGTCGCGGAGGTCCACCGCGCCAAGGAGGCCGGGCTCGGCGCGCTGATGATCCCCGCCATGTGGGCGGACAAGGCGCCCTACCACGACCGGCGTTACGACCCCGTGTGGGCGGCCGCCGCCGAGTGCGCGATGCCGGTGGTGACCCACTCCGGGTCCGCGCCCCGCCACGAATACGGCGACCACCTGGGCATCTACGTCTCCGAGGTGACCTGGTGGCCGGCCCGGCCGCTGTGGTTCCTCCTCTGGTCCGGCGTCTTCGAACGCCATCCCGGCCTGAAGTTCGGCGTCGCCGAGTCCGGCTGCTGGTGGCTGCCGAACCTGCTGTGGTTCATGGACCGCCTCTACCTGGGCGCACACGGCGGCAAAAAACTGTCCCCCTTTGCCGAGTTGCGGCGGGCGCCCCACGAATACCTCGACCGCCAGGTGTTCGTCTGCGCCACCAACACCAAGCGCCGCGAACTCGCCCAGCGCTACGAGATCGGCGTCGACAACATCCTCTGGGGCAGCGACTTCCCGCACCCCGAGGGCACCTGGCCGGACACCCGGCGCTGGCTGCGCGACACCTTCCACGACATCCCGGTCGCGGAGACCCGCCGGATGCTCGGCCTGGCCGCGGCCGAGGTCTTCGGCTTCGACCCGGACGCGCTCGCCCCGCTGGCCCGCCGCATCGGCCCGACGCCCGCCGAACTCGGCCAGTCCGACGACCAGTCGGCGGTCGAGGCGGCCTGGGCCCGCTCCCGCGACGTGGGCCGCCACTGGCTCACCGGCCACGACTTCCCGCTCCTGGGAACGGAGTGACAACCATGACGACGAACACCACGCCCACCACGACGACCACCGGCACGCGGGCCGAGGCGACGACCGAGGCGACGACCGAGGAGCGCTACACCGTCATCTCCGCCGACTGCCACGCCGGCGCCGACCTGCTCGACTACAAGCCGTACCTGGAGTCCCGCCACCACGACGCCTTCGACGCCTGGGCGGCGACCTACGTCAATCCGCACGAGGACCTGCTCGCCGACACCGCCGACCGCAACTGGAACTCCGCCCGCCGGCTCGCCGAACTGGAGGCCGACGGCATCGTCGCCGAGGTCGTCTTCCCCAACACCATCCCGCCGTTCTTCCCCAGCGCCTCCCTGATGGCGCCGCCGCCCACCGGGACCGAGTTCGAGCTGCGCTGGGCCGGCCTGCGGGCCCACAACCGCTGGCTGGCCGACTTCTGCGCCGAGGCCCCGGGCCGCCGGGCCGGCGTCGCCCAGATCCTCCTCAACGACGTCGAGCTGGCCGTACGGGAGGTCCGCCGCACCAAGGAGGCGGGGCTCACCGGCGGCATCATGCTCCCCGGCACCCCGCCCGGCTCCGGCCTCCCCGAACTCCACTCCGCGGCGTACGACCCCCTCTGGGCGGTCTGCGACGAGCTCCAGGTCCCGGTCAACCACCACGGCGGCTCGGCCTCCCCGCCGCTCGGCGACGAACCGGCCGCCCGCGCGGTCTTCATGGTCGAGACGACCTGGTTCTCGCACCGCGCCCTGTGGCACCTGATCTTCGGCGGCGCCTTCCGCCGCCACCCCGGCCTCCGGCTCGTCCTGACGGAACAGGGCTCCGGCTGGATCCCCGGCGTCCTGGACATGCTGGACTACTACCACGGCCGCCTGGTCGCCGCGGCGTCCCGGACCGGCACCACGGCGGAGTCCCGGTTCGGCGCGGGCCTCGCCGCCACCATGGACGACACCCCGGCCGCCGTCTGGCGCGACCACTGCTACGTCGGCGCCAGCTTCATGCGCCCGCACGAGGTCCCGCTGCGCCACCGCATCGGCCTCGACAAGATCATGTGGGGCAGCGACTACCCGCACGACGAGGGCACCCACCCCTACACCCGCGAGGCCCTCCGCCTCGCCTACGCGGACCTGCCCCCCGACGAGACCGCCGCCCTGCTCGCCACCAACGCCGCCCACGTCTACGGCTTCGACCTCGCCCACCTGGCCCCCATAGCCGCCCGCGTGGGCCCCACGATCTCCGAACTCTCCCACCCCCTGGACAAGATCCCCCCGACCGCCACCAGCCCGGCCTTCGCCCCGGGCGGGTCGGTACGGGTGTGGTGAGGGGCGGGGCGGTGGCTCTGGGAAAGGATCAGCCTCCGCCCGACGTATATACCTGCTAGCCTTTCGTATATACAACCTGAGGAGGCAGTCATGACCAAGATGCTCATCGACATCGACGAGGAGGCCCTGGCTGCCGCCCAGGAGGCCTTCGGTACCCACACGAAGAAGGACACCGTCAATACCGCGCTGACCGAGGGAGTCGCTCGCATACGGCGCGCCCAGGCCCTCGCCGAGTCGCGCCGGCTCGCGCAGGACGGTGCGATCGATCTCGATCTGCTCATGGACAAGCGTCACTACCGTCCCAGGCCGGGGCAGTGATCGCAGCCAAGTACCTCGCCGATACCTCGGCCGTCGCCCGTTTTCTGACCAGGGGAGCGGACCGCTACGGGTGGACCGAGCTGCTCCAGTCCGGCGTTGTCGGGCTGTGCGATCTGACGGAGCTGGAGATCGGCTTCAGTGCCAGGTCGAGCGCGGATCGCGAGGCCCTGCTGGGGGCGCTGTCCGGCTACTACGCCTGGTGTGCCGTCCCGGACGGCGCACATCGCAGGGCCCGTGAGGTCCAGCACGAGCTCACCCGCAGCGGACAGCATCGCAGTGCCGGCCCGGTGGACCTCGTGGTCGCCGCCACCGCGGAGCTCCTCGGGCTGACCCTGGTGCACTGCGACCGGGACTTCGAGGTCATCGCCGCGGTGAGCGGCCAGCCGACACACATGATCGGGCCCTGAGGTCCCGCCGTTCGGTATCCGGCCGTCGCCCCGCCGTCACCCGCCCAGCAGCCGCGCCTCCTCCGCCGTCTCGTGTGCCGTGCCGTCCGGGCCGGGGGTCACCCGGTGCAGGGTGGCGCCCGGGGTGCGGGTCACGACGTCCACCAGGCGGCCGGCGGAGAAGAGGCCCGCCGCGCCGTCGTCGACGGCCCAACCCGCGGGCAGGGAGCGGTCCTTGACGGCCGCCAGGTAGCCGGGACGGCGTTGCCGCTCGGTGTCGTAGTGCGGGCACAGGCTGCCCGGCAGCAGGCCCAGGCCGTCGGTGAGCGGGGCCGGCGGGCCGAACGAGTCGGAGAAGGCGCTCTCGAACCAGCAGCAGGCGCCCGCGCTGATGCCGCACAGCAGGACGCCGGCCGCGTACGCCTCGCGCAGCACCGCGTCCAGGCCGTGCAGCCGCCAGACGGCGAGCATGTTGGCGGTGTTGCCGCCGCCGACGTAGACGACGTCCTGCGCGAGGACGAACGCCCGCAGATCGGCCACGGTGCGGCGGAACAGCTCCAGGTGGCTGGTCTCGCAGTCCCGGGCGGCGAACGCCGTGTGGAACTTCTCGACGTAGCCGGGGGCGTCACCGCTGGCGGTGGGCAGGAAGCAGACCTTCGGCCGCGGCCGCCCGGTGGCGGCCAGGACGAAGTCGTCGAGCAGGGTGTCGGGGTCGTCGGAGAAACCGCCGCCGAGGACGGCGAGGGTGGGTGCGGTCGTCATGGGGCCTCACAGCGATCGTGGTCAGCTGACATCACGTCTCACATACTTCTGAGTAACAACCCCTAGCGGCACCCCCGTCCACGCCTTTATGGTGCGGGACATGCCGCACCTGCCCGATGTCGTGTTGTGGTCCGTACCGGCCTTCGTCCTGCTCACCGTCGTGGAGATGGTGAGCTACCGCCTGCATCCCGACGAGGACGCGGCGGGCTATGAGGCCAAGGACGCGGCCACCAGCGTCGGCATGGGGCTGGGGAGCCTGGTCTTCGACGCGCTGTGGAAGATACCCATCGTGGCGATCTACGCCGCGATCTACGAACTCACCCCGCTGCGCATCCCCGTGCTGTGGTGGACGCTGCCGCTGATGCTGCTCGTCCAGGACTTCTTCTACTACTGGTCGCACCGCGGCCACCACGTCATCCGGGTCCTGTGGGCCTGCCACGTGGTGCACCACTCCAGCGAGAAGTTCAACCTCACCACCGCCCTGCGCCAGCCCTGGACGACCTGGACCGTCTGGCCGTTCTACGTCCCGATGGTCGCGCTCGGCGTGCATCCGGCCGTGGTCGCCTTCACCTCCGGCGCCAACCTCGTCTACCAGTTCTGGGTGCACACCGAACGCGTCGGCAAACTGCCCCGCCCCTTCGAGTTCGTCCTCAACACCCCCTCCCACCACCGGGTCCACCACGCCTCCCAAGGCGGCTACCTGGACCGCAACTTCGGCGGGATCCTGATTATCTGGGACCGGATGTTCGGCTCGTTCGTCCCCGAGACCGAGCGGCCCGTCTACGGCCTGACCAAGAACATCGGGACCTACAACCCGCTGCGGGTGGCCACCCATGAGTACGCCGCCATCGCACGCGACGTGCGGGCCGCGGACAGCTGGGCCGAGCGTGCCGGGCGGATCTTCCGCGGCCCGGGCTGGTCGCCGGCCGCCGGGCGGTCCGGGACGGACGCCGCCCCCGCCCCGTCCCCCTCCCCGGCCCCCACCGCGACCTCCGCCGCCCCCTCCGTCGAGGAGACCGTCGCGTGACGCCCCGGTGGCCGGGGGCGGTCCGGCCCCTGCTGGCCGTGTTCGCCGTGCTCGCGGTCGTCCACCTCGGCGCGCTGCTCGCGGGCGCGAGCCTCGTCGACCACCTCACCAAGCCCGCCCTGATGCCGGTGCTCGCCGCGTACGTCCTCGCCCGCGGCGGTCCCGTACTGCTCGCCGGGGCGCTGCTGTTCGGCTGCGGCGGCGACACCTTCCTCCAGCTCGGCGGGCACGGCGGGGGAGTGGTCTTCCTGGTGGGGATGGGCTCGTTCGCCGCCGGGCACGTCTGCTACCTGCTGCTGTGCGGGCGCCACGGCTCCCCGCCGGGCGGCCGGGCCCGTACGGGCGCGTTCGCCGGCGGCTACGCCCTCGCACTGATCGCCACCGTCGCCCTGCTGTGGACCGACCTCCCGGCCGACCTGCGGATCCCGGTGGCCGGATACAGCCTGCTGCTCAGCGCGATGGCCTTCGGGGCGCTGCGGGCGGGCCCGTGGGCGGCGGCCGGCGGGCTGCTCTTCCTGCTCTCCGACACCCTGATCGCCTCCGGCATCGCCCACTGGCCGCAGCTGCCGGCCCCGCAGTTCTGGATCATGCTCACTTATACGGTGGCGCAGTTCGCCCTGGCCGAGGGCGTGTTCCGGGCGGCCGCGGAACGGCGAGGGGCCGGGCGCCGAAGCACCCGGCCCCCACAGCCGGTCACCGCCTGAAGCCGCCTCCCGGCCATGTCCTCCGGGGGCGCTTCGGCGACGCCGTCCCGGTTACTTCTTCACCGCGTCGAGCGCGTCGACGATCCCGTAACCGAAGTGGCTGTTGATGTGCTGCGTGCCGGTGCAGGTGGTGTCACCCGTGGGGCAGCCGGGGTTGTCCGCCTGCTCCTTGAGGAGCCACTGGATCTCCTGCGGGCTGGACTTGGGGTGGGCGCTCTTCAGGAGCGCCGCGACGCCCGCCACGTGCGGGGTGGCCATGGACGTACCCGCCAGATAGGCCCAGTCGCCGCCCGGCATCGTGGAGAGGATGTTGCCGTTCTTGGCCGGCAGGTCGGGCACCTGCCGGGAGTCGCCGCCCGGCGCGGCCACGTCGATCTGGCCCAGGCCGTAGTTGGAGTAGCCCGACTTGAGCTTCTGCACTCCGGTCGCCGCGACCGTCACCGTGCCCGGCAGCTGGGTGGGCACGTCCCAGCACGTCTTCGGGTTGATGGTGCGCTCGACGGGGGTGGAGTCGTTCGGGCTGGACGCGTCGGGCAGCTTCGGCGCCGCCAGGTCGAGGTCGGAGTTGCCTGCCGCGGCGACGTTGAGCACGCCCTTGCGCTGCGCGTAGCTCGCCGCCCGGCCGACCGCGTCAACGATGGCGGCCTGGTCGGCGTCATCCTTGCAGTTGAACATCCACGGGTCGACGTAGTAGCTGTTGTTGGTGACCTGGACGCCGTGGTCGGCCGCGAAGACGAAGGCGCACACCACGCTCTCGGCGTAGAACAGGCTGGTCTCCGGCTCGCTGACCTTGATGGCGGAGACCTTCACGCCCGGGGCGACGCCGGCCACCCCGACGCCGTTGCGGGCCGCGGCGATCGTGCCCGCGACGTGCGTGCCGTGGTAGTCGCTGGCCGGGTCCCAGGGCCGCCAGGCGCCCTTGGACGTATCGGCCACGCCGCCCACGCAGTTGGCGGACTGCTTGGCGGAGAAGTTGGGCTTCAGGTCCGGGTGGGTGTCGTCCACACCGGTGTCGATGACGGCGACGGTGACCTTCCGGCTGCCCGGGTTCACCTTCGCGGCCCGGTCGGCCTTGATGGCGGGGAGGTCCCACTGCAGCGGTTCGAGCGGCTCTTCGCCCTTCGCCTTCGCGGTCCGGCCGGCCGCCGCGAGCTGCGACGCGGAGAGGTGCACCTTCTGCGGCTTGCCGACGTCGGTGGTGCCCGACGCCTTCAGCGGCGCGGTACGGGTCGCACCCGCCGACGCCACGCCCGGCACGGCGCGCAGGGAGGCGGCGAACTGCGGATTGGCCGAGTGGACGACGATCACGCCGATGTTCTCGTGGGCGACGATCACCTTCCCGCCGGCCCGGGCTATCGCCTTCTCGACCTTGCCGACCGTCGCATGGTCGGGCGTGGTGTTGACGACGTACGACAGCAGCGGGCCGTCGGCCGAAGCCGCGGCGGCCGTGGCGTCCTGCGGCGCGGCGGTGGCCGCGGGGGAGAGGAAGCCGAGGGACGCCGTCAGAGCCAGCCCGAGCGGTACGGCCAGCGCCCGCATGCGTCTGGATCGGGGATGAGCCATGGGTACTCCACATCATCCGTGAGACCGCCCGCGCGCGGGTTTGCGCACGGGCGGGTGCAGTGAGACGTGAAGCTATCGGCGATCACTCGGGTGCAGCAATGGAATCCGGCGAAAAAACCGGGCGAAAACCGTACGACGGCAAAAGCGGTACGTCCTTGCGTGGACGGGGGTTTGACGTACCGTCACCCGCGCCGGGCGGTCAGTCGGTGCGGCGCAGGGTGGCGATGCTCAGCAGGGGCAGCGGGATCCGCCGGCCGTACCAGCGGCGCACGGCGGGGGCCGCACCCGGCCGCGGCTCCGACGGGACGGCGACGAGCGGCGCCGGCAGCCGGACGCTGCCGTAAGGGCGCCGACGGGGAGCGGAGGGCTGCGGGGCCTGCTGGGGCGGCGGGTTCACACCGGGCTCAACGAAGCGCCCCGCGCGCGGTGGCGGCCGGTGCGGCCATCCGCCGGATTTTTCCTCGGGGTTTCAACCAACGGCCCTCTGTCGGATCGGGTGCCACGGCTCTACCATGCGTGATCCACGTCACTTACGTGAGCTTTATCGTCGGCCTGGGCTGGCCCCCGCACAGCCACCGGACCGGCCCGGAACACCCGCCCCCTCGCGTCAGGAGATTCCGTGAGCGCCGCACCGACCATCGACCCGGGGACGCACGAGCCGCCCGACTACCAACAGGTGCAGTCGAGCGCGGAATTCGACGAACTCCGGCGCGCCCACCGCTCGTTCGCCTTCCCGCTCACCGTCGCCTTCGTCCTCTGGTACCTGGTGTACGTCGTGCTGTCGAGCTACGCCGGCGGCTTCATGGCCACCAGGGTCGCCGGCCACCTCAACGTCGCCTTCGTCCTCGGCCTGGCCCAGTTCGTCACCACCTTCCTCATCGCCTGGTGGTACTCCCGGCACGCCGCCCGCAAGCTCGACCCCAGGGCCGAGGCCATCAAGTCCCGCCTGGAGGCCGGCGCATGATCCTCCATCAGCAGCTGTCCGCCGTCCCGCTCGCGGCCGGCGGCGCGGGCGAGCACCGCCCCCTGATCATCACCCTCTTCGCCGTCTTCGTCGCCGCCACCCTCGGCCTCACCGTCTGGGCCGGCCGGCAGACCAAGGGCACGGAGGACTTCTACGCCGGCGGCCGCCAGTTCAGCGGCTTCCAGAACGGCCTGGCCATCTCCGGCGACTACATGTCCGCCGCGTCCTTCCTCGGCATCGCCGGCGCCATCGCCCTCTTCGGCTACGACGGCTTCCTGTACTCCATCGGCTTCCTCGTCGCCTGGCTCGTCGCGCTGCTCCTGGTGGCCGAACCGCTGCGCAACTCCGGCCGGTTCACCATGGGCGACGTCCTCGCCTACCGGATGCGCCAGCGCCCGGTCCGCACCGCCGCGGGCACCTCGACCATCGTCGTCTCGATCTTCTACCTGCTCGCCCAGATGGCGGGCGCCGGGGCGCTGGTCACCCTGCTGCTGGGGATCACCAGCGAGGCCGGCAAGGTCCTGGTCGTCGTCCTCGTCGGCATCGTGATGATCCTCTACGTCACCATCGGCGGGATGAAGGGCACCACCTGGGTCCAGATGATCAAGGCGGTGCTGCTGATCGCCGGCACCCTGCTGATCACGTTCCTGGTGGCGCTGAAGTTCCACTTCAACATCTCGTCGCTGCTCGGCGCCGCGGCGGAGAACAGCGGCAAGGGCGCCGCCTTCCTGGAACCCGGCCTCAAATACGGCGCCACCGCCACCTCGAAGATCGACTTCATCTCGCTGGGCCTGGCGCTCGTCCTGGGCACCGCCGGACTGCCGCACATCCTCATCCGCTTCTACACGGTCCCCACCGCCAAGGCCGCCCGGAAATCCGTGAACTGGGCGATCGGCATCATCGGCGTCTTCTACCTGATGACCATCGCGCTCGGCTTCGGCGCCGCGGCCCTGATCAAGCCCGCGGACATCGAGAAGCCGGGCAACACCGCCGCCCCGCAGCTCGCCGAGGTCATCGGCGGCGGCGCCGGCTCCACCGGCGGCGCCGTCCTGCTCGCCCTCATCTCCGCGGTCGCCTTCGCCACCATCCTCGCCGTCGTCGCCGGCCTCACCCTCGCCTCCTCCTCGTCCTTCGCCCACGACATCTACGTCAACGTCCTGCGCAAGGGCGAGGCCACCGAGAAGGAGGAGGTCGGCGCGGCCCGCTGGGCGACCGTCGGGATCGGCGCGGTCGCCATCGTGCTGGGCGTCTTCGCCCGCGGACTGAACGTCGCCGGCCTGGTCGCGCTGGCCTTCGCGGTCGCCGCCTCCGCCAACCTCCCCACGCTCCTCTACAGCCTGTTCTGGAAGCGCTTCACCACCCAGGGCGCGCTGTGGTCCATCTACGGCGGCCTGGCCTCCTCCGTTCTGCTGGTGCTCTTCTCGCCCGTCGTCTCCGGCAAGGAGACCTCGATGTTCCCCGGCGCCCACTTCGCCGTCTTCCCGCTGGAGAACCCCGGCTTGATCTCCATCCCGCTGGGCTTCCTGCTCGGCTGGCTCGGCTCCCTGCTCTCCAAGGAGGAACCGGACGCCGAGAAGTACGCCGAACTGGAGGTCCGCTCCCTGACCGGCACCGGAGCGCACTGAGCGCCCCTGAGCCATCCGTACAGGACCCGGGCGGGGCGGCGTCGTAGGGATCTACGATGCCGCCCCGCCCACCTCGTGCTTCTCATCTCTGCTCACTGTCGGACCCATCGCGTAGGCTCGAAGACGTACTGATCCACCAGCGGACGACGTACCGGTCCGTCGCTCTCGGGGAGGGGGCCCTGTGCTCATCGACACTTACGGCCGTGTGGCCACCGATCTGCGGGTTTCGCTCACCGACCGGTGCAATCTGCGATGTACGTACTGCATGCCGGAAGAGGGGCTGCAGTGGCTCGCCAAGCCGGACCTGCTCACCGACGACGAAATCGTCCGGCTGATCACGATCGCGGTCCGCGACCTGGGCATCGAAGAGGTCCGCTTCACCGGCGGCGAACCCCTGCTCCGCCCCGGCCTGGTCGGCATCGTCGAGCGGGTCGCCGCCCTCACCCCGCGCCCCCAGATGTCGCTGACCACCAACGGCATCGGCCTGCAGCGCACCGCCCGGGCCCTGCGCGACGCCGGCCTGGACCGCGTCAACGTCTCCCTGGACACCCTCCGCCCGGACGTCTTCCAGGCCCTCACCCGCCGCAAGCGGCACGACGACGTGCTGGACGGCCTGGCCGCGGCCCGCGAAGCCGGGCTCACCCCGGTGAAGGTCAACACCGTCCTGATGCCCGGGCTCAACGACGACGAGGCCCCCGACCTGCTCGCCTGGGCCATCGCCCAGGACTACGAACTCCGCTTCATCGAGCAGATGCCGCTCGACGCCCAGCACGGCTGGAAGCGTGACGGAATGATCACCGCCGGTGACATCCTCGCCTCGCTGCGCACCCGCTTCGAGCTCACCGCCGAGGGCCAGGAGGCCCGCGGCGCCGCACCCGCCGAGCGCTGGCTCGTCGACGGCGGACCGCACCGCGTCGGCGTCATCGCCTCCGTCACCCGCCCGTTCTGCCGCGCCTGCGACCGCACCCGGCTCACCGCCGACGGCCAGATCCGGACCTGCCTGTTCGCCACCGAGGAGACCGACCTGCGCGGCGCGCTGCGCTCCGGGGCGCCGGACGACGAGATAGCCCGGATATGGAAGCTCGCGATGTGGGGCAAGAAGGCGGGCTCCGGCCTGGACGACCCGTCCTTCCTCCAGCCCGACCGCCCGATGTCCGCGATCGGCGGCTGATCCGCGGCGGCTGATCCGGAAGCGGCGCCCGGGCCGTCAGCGCCCGCCCGCCGAGGCCTCCCACTCCTCCAGCGCCACCACGTCTTTGAGGAACCCGCGCACGCCGAGGAACTGCGACAGATGCTCCCGGTGCTCCTCGCACGCCAGCCAGGTCTTGCGACGGTCCGGAGTGTGCAGCTTCGGGTTGTTCCACGCCAGCACCCACACGGCGTCGGCCCGGCAGCCCTTGGCCGAACAGATGGTGACATTCTCGGCGGAGTTCGGGGAGTTCACGCCTCAACCCTACGTCCGCCCGCGGCGGCCCCGGACCCGGCCGCGGACATGACGACGCCGGGCAGCCACGGGGGGAGCCGCCCGGCGTCGGTCCGTCGCTCCGACGGGGGATGCGGAGCGCGTACGCAGTATGTCACGGGGAATGGTGCGCAGTGCACCGGAACTCCATGATTGATCTGAGCTTTTCTTGAGCTTTGCAGACCGGTAAGTGATCAGCCGAGGTCGGAGTCGGATGCCGACGTGCCCGCCGCGGGCCGTTCCGGAACGGAATCCGACGTACCGTCGGTCGGCCCCGGCGTCAGCATCGGCCGGCTCGGCCCCGCCACGAACGTCTTCGGCAGCGAAGGGACGTTCTCCCGGCCCGCGTTGGCGATCACCACCGCGATGTACGGCAGCGCCATGCCCAGCACCAGCGTCGCGATGGCGACCGGCCGCTCGACGTTCCACAGCACGACGGTCAGCAGCACCGCCACGGTCCGCACGCCCATCGAGATCACGTACCGGCGCTGCCGGCCGCGCACGTCCTCGGTCAGCCCCTGCCGGGCCCCGGTGATCCGGAAGGTCTGGCCGCTGCTCTGCTTCCGCACCACGTTTCCACCACCTGCTCGGTTCCGCCGGAATTCACCCCGGTTTCCGGTCGGATTCCACGGTACGCCCAGGCTGCGCCGCATTCGAGACCGGGTCCCGCCCGCGCGGCCCGGCTCCGGCGTGCGCGGCGGCCGGGGCGGAGCGACACTGGCGGGGCGACCCGCACGTGCGACCCCATGTGCACCGCGCCGTCAGAGGAGGCGACATGACGTGGTTGTGGGCCATCATCGTGGGCTTGGTCCTGGGCCTCATCGCCAAGGCCATCATCCCGGGCAAGCAGCAGATCCCGCTGTGGCTGACCATCATCTTCGGCATGCTGGGCAGCGTCCTCGGGAACTGGGCGGCCACCGGTCTCGGGGTCAACGAGACCAAGGGCATCGACTGGGTCCGCCACCTGCTGCAACTGGCGGGCGCGGTCATCATCGTCGCCATCGGTGACCGGCTGTGGGTCTCCCTGCGCGGCCATCGCAGACACGCGACCTGAGAAGAACCCGAGAGGAACGACGGAAACACCGGGGCGGCCGGCGCGCACCATGCGCACCGGCCGCCCCGTCGTACGGCTTCCTCAGCGGCCCTGGAGGTGGGCCAGCTTCCGCCCCGCCTTGAGGTACGCGTCCCCGGTCGCGTCCGCGAGCTTCTCGGCCAGCACCTCGCCCAGCGGACGGATCGCGTCGGCCTCCGCCAGCACCACCGTCTGCTGACCGTCCTCGCCCTCCACGACCAGCCGCAGCGCGTTCTGCTTGGCCAGCCGCCGGGCCGCCGAGGCGCTCGGCGTGAACTCCAGCACCTTGCTCAGCACCGTCGCCACCGTCTCCGCGCCGTGCTCGCCGACCTCGACGACCGGCAGCGACTCCACGTCGGAGAACGACTTCTTGGAGAACTGCGCGACGAACCCGGCCCGCGCCGCCATCGCCGCGTCCAGGCCGTACAGCGCCGTCACGACCTCACCCGCGAGGATCTTCTTCAGGTCCATCGGGTGCAGCGAGCGGTCCGAGACCCGGCCCAGGGCGAGCGCGATCTCCTCGTCCGTCCACTCCGTCCAGGCCTTCAGGTACGGCTCCATCAGCCGGTCCGGCACCGACATGATCTTGCCGAAGACGTCGTCGGCGGGCGCGCTCAGCCCGACGTAATTGCCCTTGGACTTGGACATCTTGGCGCCCGTGCCGTCCGTGCCCTCGATCAGCGGCATGGTCACCACCAGCTGCGGCCGCTGCCCGCGCAGCTCCATCAGCTTCCGGCCCATCTGCAGATTGAGCAGCTGGTCCGAACCGCCCAGCTCCACGTCGCACTCCAGCGCCACCGAGTCCAGGCCCTGCGCGATCGGGTACAGCAGCTCGGTCATGGTCAGACCCGAGCCGGCCGCGAGCCGGTTGCGGAAGTCCTCGCGCTGCAGCAGCTGCGAGGCCGGCACCTGCGCGAGCAGCGACAGCAGCTCGGGGAAGGTGTACGGCGCCAGCCACTCGCTGTTCTGCCGGAAGCTGACCTTCTCGAAGTCGAAGAACGGGCGGACCTGTTCGCGGTACGTCGCGAGGTTGTGCGCGATGTCCTCGTCGGTCAGCGGCGGCCGCTCGGCCGTACGGCCCGACGGGTCACCGATCTTGGCGGTGAAGTCACCGATGATCAGCGTGACGTCATGGCCCAGCCGCTGGAACCGGCTCAGCACGATCAGCGGCACCGCATGCCCCAGGTGCACATCGGTCGCCGTCGGGTCGATGCCCAGCTTGATGTGCAGCCCCTCGCCGGCCGCCCGGCGCTCCTCGATCCGCTCGGCCAGCTGCTCCACACCCGGCAGCACCTCGACCGTACGGGCCGCAATCAGCTCGGCCTGCTCCTTGGCGGGCAGGTCCGTCAGGTCGAGATAGCGCCGCGCGCCCGTCTCCTGGAGCAGCTCCCGGACCGTGGCGTCCGAGGAGAGGTCGGTGGAGAGCAGCGTGCTGGCGCGGGCGACGGATTCGCCGAGGCGTGTCATGGCGTCCCTGATCGATCGTGGTTCCCGAAACGGGAGGACAGGGGCACAGTCTATTCGCCCCCTGTGACACTCCCGCTGCTGCGCCCGCGCGCCCGCCCGGTCGCCCGCCCACACCCCCGCTCGCGGCAGACCTTCCGGCCCGCCTCACACCCCCCGGCTCACCGAGCTCATGTTGAAGTCGGGGACGCGCAGCGCCGGCATCGCCGCCCGGGTGAAGTAGTCGCTCCACTCCCGCGGCAGGGTCCGCTCCGTACGGCCCGCCTCCACCGCCCGGGACAGCAGGTCCACCGGCGACTCGTTGAACCGGAAGTTGTTGACCTCCCCGGTCACCTCGCCGTTCTCGACCAGATAGACGCCGTCCCGGGTCAGCCCGGTCAGCAGCAGCGTCGCCGGGTCCACCTCGCGGATGTACCACAGGCAGGTCAGCAGCAGCGCCGGCCCGTCGTGCCCGGCGGACGCCACCATCTCCTCCAGCGAGCGCGAACCACCGCCCTCCAGAAGGAGGTTGTCGACACCGGGCGCCACCGGAAGGCCGGTCAGCCCGGCGCTGTGCCGGGTGCTGACCAGCCGGTTCAGCACGCCCTCCCGCACCCACTCGGTCGCCGCGAGCGGCAGCCCGTTGTCGAAGACCGACGCGTCGTCCCCCGAGGAGTGCGCCAGCACGAACGGCGCGCACTCCAGGCCGGGCGCCCGCGGGTCGCTGCGCAGGGTCAGCGGCAGCTCGCTCAGCCGCTCACCGATCCGGGTGCGGTCCGCCGGCCGGTCCGCCGGCCCGCCCTCGCCCTCGGCCGGCCGGGAGAAGACCGTACGGCCCTCCGCGGCGTCCCGGGCCCCGGCGGACCACATCTGGTAGATCAGCAGGTCGGCCACGGCGGTCGGCGGCAGCAGCGTCTCGTACCGCCCGGCGGGCAGCTCCACCCGCCGCTCCGCCCAGGCCAGCCGCCGGCCCAGCTCGGCGTCCAGCTCCCGCGGGTCGACGTCGGTGAAGTCGCGGGTCGCCCGCCCGGCCCAGGCCGAACGGGGGGAGGCCGCCGCACCGGGGTCCGCCGCCTTGGCGTTCAGCTCCAGCGTCCCGGTCGGCTGGTCGTGCCGCAGCCGCAGCCCGGCCGAGGTGCCCAGGTACGACGAGACCACGCCGTGCTGCGCGAAGCCGTACAGTTCGCGCCCGGCCGCCCGGGCCTGCTGGAAGGCCTCACCCAGCGCCGGGGCGAACGCCGCGAACACCTCCGAGGAGGTCTCGGCCGGCGCGTCGGTGAAGTCCGCCGACGCCTTCTCGCCGCCGACCAGCGGCTGGGCGTCCTCGGCCGGACCGGCGTCCCGCGCCGCCGCCTCCGCCGCCCGCACCAGCGGCTCCAGCTCGTCCGCGGTCACCGCCGAGCGCGAGACGACCCCGGAGGCGGTGCCCTCCGCGCCGTTCACGGTGGCCACCACCGTCAGGGTCCGCCCCCGGGCGACGCCGTTGGTGGTGAGCGCGTTGCGCGCCCAGCGCAGATTGGCGTCCGAGTGCTCGTCGGCGATGACCACGCACCCGTCGGCGCGGGACAACTCCAGGGCCTGCTCGACGATCTCGTGCGGCGCAGTGGTACGACGGCTCATCGACCGGCCTCCTGAATGGTGGTCACGACGCTGACGCCCTCGAAGAGGGCCGACGCACACCCGAGCTTATCGACCGGTCCGCGCGCTGCCAGGGGGCAGTGACCGGGGGAGTCGCGTCACGGACTTCAGCGTGGGGGAGGCACCCCGCTCAGTACGACGCGCCACTCTCAAGACGGCTCAGCATGAGCGAAAGGGCGCTGCTCGCGTCGGTGCGGTTCTGCTCCTGTGTCCCCGATTCCCCTCGGTCCACCTCGGTGTGCAGGACGAATTTGCCCTTACGGCCGGTGAGGTACGTGTAATAATCGTCGATCTTGTTCCCATTTTCATCCGAGACCTGGTGGCCTTCCTCGGCCACCACTTCATCAAAGCCGTTCAGGCCTGGAATCTTGATCTCGTGGATACCCTCGATCCGTGATTTCCCCGAGCTTTGCGTGGGGCATCGCTGCAGGGCCTCGCGCTGCTCGGAAGCGCTGTACTGGGCCGGCTCCGGGGCCTTGTAGACGGTGGTCCACGAGACGGCGCTGACCGTCTTGCCCGACGTTTTGGACCAGCGCGTCAGGGTGGCGAACGCGTCCTTGATCGGCTGGATCGACCAGTTGCAGTTCTGGTCGACGACATTTTGGGTCAGATCGCTGTTCTCATAGGGGGAATCCGCCACATACCCGCTGCCCCAGTCCGCGGGCTTCAGCGTCACGCGTTTGACGACGGCGCCGGCGGCAGCGGGTGAATCGACGCTCGGAATGCTGGAGGGTTCTCCGGAATTCGCGCCGGGAGCGGGAGTACTGCCCGAAGGATTTCCACCCCCGTTGCCGGCGGTGGAAGCGAAGGCGATCGCGACCCCGATCGCGACGACGGCGATGGCGGTGCCGATGAGCACGGGCGGAGTGCGCCACCAGGGGCGTCGAGGGGGCGGGGTGCCGGGCGCCGGGGTGTGCCCGGGCAGCGGGCCGCTCGGAGGTCCCGCGGGCGGGCCGGTCGGTGGTGGGGAGTTCACGTGGCTCATCTACCACCGGTGGCGCGGACGCCCTGGCGCCGGGCACGAATTCACCTGACTGACGGCACCCGTCAGGCGCGGCCCGCCTCGCTCGACGTGTTCAGGATGTTCACGTTCCGGAACAGCGCGGACGGGCACCCGTGCGACACCGCCGCGACCTGTCCCGGCTGGGCCTTTCCGCAATTGAAGGCCCCTCCCAGGACGTACGTCTGAGGCCCTCCGATCGCCGCCATGGACCCCCAGAACTCCGGGGTGATTCCCTGGTAGGCGACGTCCCGGAGCTGCCCGCAAAGGCGCCCGTCCCGGATCGCGTATGCCCTCTGCTGGGTGAATTGGAAGTTGTACCGCTGCATGTCGATCGACCACGAGCGGTCGCCCACCACGTAGATGCCACGCTCCACGCCGGCGATCAGCTCCTCGGTGGACGGTCCGCCGGGTGCCGGCTGCAGGGACACGTTCGCCATCCGCTGCACCGGGACGTGGCCCGGCGAGTCCGCGTAGGCGCACCCGTTGGAACGCGCGAAACCGGTCAACTTGGCGATCCTGCGGTCGAGTTGGTAGCCGACCAGGGTGCCGTCCCGGACCAGGTCCCAGGACTGCGCGGCCACCCCCTCGTCGTCGTAGCCGATCGTGGCGAGGCCGTGCTCGGCGGTGCGGTCACCGGTCACGTTCATCAGCGGCGAGCCGTACGCCAGCTTCCCGAGCTGGTCGAAGGTGGCGAACGAGGTGCCGGCGTACGCCGCCTCGTAGCCCAGCGCCCGGTCCAGCTCGGTCGCGTGCCCGACCGACTCGTGGATCGTCAGCCACAGGTTGGACGGATCCACCACCAGGTCGTAGCGGCCGGGCTCGACGCTGGGCGCGCACATCTTCTGGGCGAGGTGCTCCGGCATCCGGGCGAGCTCCTCGTCCCAGTCCCAGTGGCCGCCGGTCAGGTACTCCCAGCCGCGGCCCACCGGCGGGGCCAGGGTGCGCATCGAGTCGAAGTCACCGCTGTCGGGGTCCACCGCGACCGCGGTCAGCTGCGGGTGCAGCCGGACCCGCTGCTGGGTGGTGCTGGTGCCCGCGGTGTCCGCGTAGAACTTGTTCTCCTGGACGGTCATCAGCGAGGCGTCCGCGTGGGCCACGCCGTCGGCGGCCAGCAGCCGGGAGCTCCACTCCGCCAGCAGCTCCGTCTTGTCGGCGTCCGGCACGTCGAACGGGTTGATCTCGTACGAGGACACCCACGTACGGTCCGGATACGCGGGCTCCTCCGCCAGCTCCACACGGCCGCCCGTCTCCCACCACTGCCCGTCGCCGGAAGCGCCTCGCGCTGCCCCTTCCGGTCCCGCCGCCTTGATGACCTTCGCCGAGAGCTTCGCCATCGCCACCGCCTGCGCGGCCACCCGCGCCGCGGCGTCCATGGTCAGGTCCACCCCGGAGGCGAACCCCCAGGCCCCGTCGTGCACCACCCGGACCGCGTACCCCAGGTCGGTGGTGTCGGAGGTCCCGGCCGTCCGGGCGTCCCGGAGTCGCCAGGACGCCTCGCGGATCCGTTCCAGGCGGAAGTCCGCGTGTGTGGCGCCCAGGGCGCGGGCCCGGGCCAGCGCGGCGTCGGCCAGCGCGCGCAGCGGCAGCGCCAGGAACGATGCGTCGAGGGCATGGGGTGCAGCGGCCAAGGCGTCCTCCCGTAGTCGGCGCCTGCATCATGCCTTGTGGCGGGCGCGCGGCCCAGAGGACCCGGGGGTGTGGCACGGCGCGTCGGCCACCGTGGGTGGTGGTTCGGTGGTGGTTCTGTGGGGACCCGACAGAGCGCGGCGCGCGCGCCTGTCCGTGCTCGATTCCCCGGAAGGGCCCCGTGACCGATAGTTTCGTATCGAACGCAGGACGGACAGGAAACGGAAAGGGTGATCTCTTGAGCCGCTCGGTTCTGGTCACCGGAGGTAACCGCGGCATCGGTCTCGCCATTGCCCGGTCCTTCGCCGAGGCAGGCGACAAGGTCGCCATCACCTACCGCTCGGGCGAGCCGCCCGCGGGATTTTTGGCCGTGAAGTGCGACATCACGGACAGCGAGCAGGTCGAGCAGGCATACAAGGAGATCGAGGAGAAGCACGGTCCGGTCGAGGTGCTGGTGGCGAACGCCGGCGTCACCCGTGACCAGCTGCTGATGCGGATGTCCGAGGAGGACTTCACCTCGGTCCTGGAGACCAACCTCACCGGCACGTTCCGGGTGGTCAAGCGCGCCAACCGCGCGATGCTGCGGGCCCGCAAGGGACGGATCGTGCTGATCTCGTCCGTGGTGGGTCTGATGGGCGGCGCGGGCCAGGCGAACTACGCCGCCTCCAAGGCCGGTCTGGTCGGTTTCGCCCGCTCGCTCGCGCGCGAGCTGGGCAGCCGCAACATCACCGTCAACGTCGTCGCGCCGGGCTTCGTCGACACCGACATGACCCGGGTGCTCACCGACGAGCAGCGGGAGAACATCGTCAAGCAGGTACCGCTCGCGCGCTACGCGCAGCCCGAGGAGGTCGCCTCCTCGGTCCGCTTCCTGGCCTCCGACGAGGCCGCTTACATCACCGGAGCCGTCATTCCCGTCGACGGCGGATTGGGCATGGGTCACTGATCAGCATGAGTGGAATCCTCGCAGGCAAGCGCATCCTCGTGACGGGCGTTCTGACCGAGTCGTCGATCGCGTTCCAGGCGGCCAAGGTCGCCCAGAACGAGGGCGCCGAGGTCATCCTCACCGGCTTCGGCCGGCTCTCCCTGGTGGAGCGGATCGCCAAGCGCCTCCCCAAGGAGGCCCCGGTCATCGAGCTGGACGTCACCAACCAGGAGCACCTGGACGGCCTGGCCGACAAGATCCGCGAGCACCAGGGCGACGGCGCCCGCCTCGACGGCATCGTGCACTCCATCGCCTTCGGCCCCCAGGGCGCCTTCAACTTCCTGGAGGCCGGCTGGGAGGACGTCAGCACCGCGGTCCAGGTCTCGGCGTACTCCTACAAGTCGCTGACCATGGCGTGCCTGCCGCTCATGGAGCACGGCGGCGCGGTCGTCGGCCTCACCTTCGACGCGCAGATCGCCTGGCCGAAGTACGACTGGATGGGCGTGGCCAAGGCGGCGCTGGAGAGCACCAACCGCTACCTGGCGCGCGACCTCGGCCCGAAGGGCATCCGCTGCAACCTGGTCTCGGCCGGCCCGATCAAGTCGATGGCCGCCAAGTCCATCCCCGGCTTCGAGGAGCTGGCGGACGTGTGGAACCACCGCGCCCCGATCGGCTGGGACCTGGCCGACCCGGAGCCGGCCGGCCGCGGCGTGGTCGGCCTGCTGTCCGACTTCTTCCCCCGCACGACCGGCGAGATCGTGCACGTCGACGGCGGCGTCCACATGATGGGTGCCTGACGGCCCCCGCCTCCGTACGCCGTACGCACGCCGTACTCCGCACTGCCCGTCCCGGTCACCGGGGCGGGCAGTGCGCGTGGTGGCCTCGGGGGCGGGCAGTGCCCGTTGTGGCCTCAGGGGCGGGCAGTGCGCGTTGTGGCCTCAGGGGCGGCCCGGGGCGTGAGTTCCCGCGGGAATACCCTCCCGCTCCCGCCCGGTTGTGGCCCCGCAGGGGGCGTTCGCGTCCCCTACGGGAACCGTTCGACCCGCCCCTACTAAGGGCGCCGTCCCCGGCCCCCGGCGCACCAGCCCCCAGCCCGGCCCCCTGGGCGCCAGCCCCGGCCCGGCCCGCCGCCTACCCCTCCACCGAGCCTCCAGCACCCCCGCCCGGCACCCGAACGGATGGGTGCTCGCCTCGGCCGCCGCGCGGTCGCCGTCGCCCGCGCGGATCGCCTCCACCAGGCGGGAGTGGTCCATGTGCGCCTCCGGACGCAGCTCCTCGCCGACGTCGGCCCGGAGGAAGTCGCGCAGTACGCCGCCGAGGTCGGCGTAGATCTCGGCCAGCACCTCGTTGTGCGAGGCCGACACGATCGCCATGTGCAGGGTCGCGTCCGCCTCCACGAATGCCTCCGCGGCACCGGACTCCCAGGCCCGCTCGCGCCGCTCCAGCAGGGCGTCGATCTGCCGCAGGTCCTGCTCGGTGCGGCGGCGCGCGGCGAGCCGGGCGGCGGCCGCCTCCAGGGCGCTGCGCAGCTCGGCGACGTGCCCCGGCTCGGCGGCCGCGAACCGGCGGTTCATCACCCCGGCCAGTTCGCTGGTGGCCACCACGTACGTGCCCGAGCCCTGCCGGATGTCCAGCAGCCCGTTGTGGGCCAGCGCGCGCACGGCCTCGCGGACGGTGTTGCGGGCCACCCCGAGCTGTTCGACGAGTTCCGGCTCGGTCGGGATGCGCGAGCCCACCGGCCACTCGCCGGAGGTGATCTGGGCGCGCAGCTGCGCGATCACCTGGTCGGCCAGCGCGGAGCGGCGGGGCGAGGTCAGAGGCGGCATGGCAGCGCTCCGGTGTGCGGGGGCGGACGGACGGCGGTGGCGCGGCGCCCGGCGGGTCCTCCCGGTCCCCGGTGCCGGCCGCGACAGCAGAGGCTATCGACATCGGCTGGACAGGTATTCATCCCATGATTCTATGATGAGGCCCATGGCAGACGAAGACCTCGCGACCCTCGGCACCGAAACCGAGGCCCTACGACCACCACCGCCCCGGCGCCCGACGGCTCCGGGCGCAACCGGATGCCCCGTCGGGCACCCAGGGGAGCGCCCCGGCCGCCGGACGCTGGCTGCCGCGGATCGTGATCGCCGGTCTCGTCCTGGCGGCGCTCAACCTCCGCCCGGCCATCACCAGCCTCGGCGCGCTCCTGGAGGAGGTCCGCGACGGCCTCGGCATGAGCGGCACCCTCGCCGGGCTGCTCACCTCCGTGCCGCCGCTGTGCTTCGCGCTCTTCGGGTTCGCCGCGCCCCGGCTGGCCCGGCGCTGGGGCCCGGCGCGATCGTCTGCGCGGGCATGGCCGCGATCGCCGTGGGCGTCGCGGTGCGCCCGTACGCCGGCGGCACCGGCGGGTTCCTCGCGGCCAGTGCGCTCGCCCTGGCCGGCATCGCGGTCAGCAACGTGCTGATGCCGGTCGTGATCAAGAGCTGGTTCCCGGACCGGGTCGGCCCGCTGACCGGGCAGTACTCGATGGCACTGGCCCTGGGCACCTCGCTCGCCGCGGCGGTCACCGTGCCCATGACCCAGGCGCTGGGCGGCAGTTGGCGCACCGGGCTGGCCGTGTGGGCGGCGCTCGCGGCGGTCGCCGTGCTGCCGTGGCTCGCGGTCGTACGGCAGCGCGCCACCGCCTTGGGACCGGCCGCGGGAGGCGGCGCGCGTACGGGGGAGGCCCCGCTGCGGATCACCTCGTCGCCGACCGCCTGGGCGCTCGCCGTCTTCTTCGGCCTCCAGGCCACCGCCGCGTACATCACCATGGGCTGGATGCCGCAGATCTTCCGCGACGCCGGGGTCTCGGCGCAGACCGCGGGGGTGCTGCTCGCGGTCACCATGGCGATGGGCGTCCCGCTCTCCTTCGTGCTGCCCAGGCTGGCGTCCCGGATGCGGCATCAGGGTCCGCTCGCGGTGTTCCTGGGGGTCTGCGGTCTGGCCGGCTATGCGGGGCTGTGGCTGGCGCCGGCCGGTGGGGCGTGGGCCTGGGCGCTGCTGATGGGCATCTCCAACTGCTCGTTCCCACTCGCCCTGACCATGATCGGCATGCGCTCGACCAGCTCCGCGGGTGTCGTCAAGCTGTCCGCCTTCGCCCAGAGCGTCGGCTATCTGATCTCCATCCCCGGCCCGCTGCTGGTCGGCACGCTCTACCAGCACAGCGGCGGCTGGAGCCTGCCGATCGCCCTGATGGCGGGGATGATGGTGCCGCAGATCGCGGTCGGCGTGCTGGCCGGCCGGGACCGCCGGATCGAGGACGAGGCGTGAGCGCCGGCCGTGTGGCCCGCCCCGGGCTCACGGCCGGATCCGCGGGTGCGACACTGGGCCCATGCCAGTGCTCGAACCGAATCCGCAGGGCAGCCAGAAGAAGCTGCTCCTCGTGCTGGGCCTCATGCTCGGTGTGACCGTCGTCGTCGCGATCATCGCGAGCATCGCCGCGCCACGGTGACGTCCGCCGCAGCGTGCGGCGTGCGTGGGGCATACGGCGGGCCGCTGGGATACCGCCGGTACCGGCGGTACTGGCGGCACTGCGGTGCTGCCGGCCCGGCCGGGGCGACGGCGGTGGGGATAACCCCCCGTCCCCTAGGGGGCCGGTATCAGGGGTAAGTCGGGGGCATCCCGGATAGGAACGGCCGCCGGTGATCCGTAGCTTCGGAGTACACCGCACAGCGCGGTGGCCGAGCCGCGGCCCGTGGCCCGGCACCCCTTCGATGCGTCACGGAGGCGATCCCCATGTCCGCCGCGTTCAGCCGGTCACCCGCAGTCCGGGCCGCCCGCCCGCGGAGGACCGGTGGCCCGCGGACGCCCGGCTCCCGGACGCGCGGGCTGCGGATATCCGGGCCGCTGCGGATATCCGGCCTACGGATGCCCCGGCTGCGGGCACGCGGTCTGCGGGCGCGGCTGCCGTGGTGGGCGCTGGCGCTGCCGGTGGTCTCCTTCATGGCGCTGCTGGTGCTCGTGGCGAGCCCCGCCCGGGCGAGTGCGGCGAGCGCCCCGCAGGGGTTTGCGGTGCTGCTCGAGTACCTGGTGGGAATCCTCCGGATAGGTGCCTGAGCGCCCCGGTTGCCCGCAGTCACCCAGCAGGGGGGAGCGCTTCAACACCCCGCGCCCCGCGCCGCCTTTCATGCGAAGCTGGGACGCATGAGCGTCGATACACCCCGCCGGATTGTCCTCCTCCGCCATGCCAAGGCCGAATGGTCGGAGACCAGCGATCATGAGCGTCCGCTCGCCGAGCGTGGCCGCAAGGACGCCCCCGTCGCCGGCCGCTGGCTGGCCGGCTCGGGCGTCACCCCCGACCTGACGCTGTGCTCGACGTCGACGCGCACCCGCGAGACGTGGAAGCTCGCCGTCCATGAACTCCCCCAGCGCCCCAAGACCGTCTACGACGAGCGGATTTACGAGGCCTCCCTCGGCGAGCTCATCGCCCTGCTCAACGAGACCTCGGACGATGTCACCGACCTGATGCTGGTCGGGCACAACCCGGGCGTGCACGCCCTCGCGGACGCGCTGTCGGGGGAGTCCGACGGCGATCTCCTGCCGCGGATGAACCGCAGCGGCTTCCCGACGGCCGCGATCGCCGTGGTCGCCTTCAACGGCTCGTGGAAGTCGGTGGAGCACGGCGTCGGCCGGCTGATCGCGTACTGGACGCCGCAGGGCTGAGCGCCCACCGCGCCCGGGCGCCGCAGGGCCGAGCCCGCGCCCGTCGGCACCGCCAGGCCGAGGTCCCCGGTCCGGCAGCCGTCGCCGTCCCACCGCGCGAGACGCCCGAGACGCCCGAGCGAGACAGCGAGCGGGGCCCCGGCACACCGCCGGGGCCCCGCTCGTACGTCGGCCCGTCCGCGGGGCTCATGTACCGGCGCGTCCCGCAGGCCCGCCTCCCGGTGCCGGGACTCCCCGGACCGAGCCGCCTGCGCCCCGCTCACCCCGTGAGCGTGTCGCCCCCCGCTCGCTCTGGGACGTGTCGCCCCCTGCTCACTCCGCGTACGTGTCGCCCCCCGCTCACTGCGCGTACGTGTCGCCCTCGCTCACTCCGCGTACATGTCGCCCCCGCTCACCCCGCGTGCGTGTCCGCCGCCTCGACCTCTTCGCGGGTGATGCCCAGCAGGTACAGCACGGTGTCCAGGAACGGCACGTTCACGGCCGTGTGCGCCGCCTCCCGCACCACCGGCTTGGCGTTGAAGGCGACCCCGAGGCCGGCCGCGTTGAGCATGTCGAGATCGTTGGCGCCGTCACCGATCGCCACGGTCTGGTCCAGCGGCACCCCGGCCTGCTGCGCGAAGTCCCGCAGCAGCCGCGCCTTGCCCGCCCGGTCCACGATGGGCCCGGTGACCCGGCCGGTGAGCTTGCCATCGACGATCTCCAGGGTGTTGGCGTTGGCGAAGTCCAGCCCCAGCTCCTCCTGCAGCGCGTCGGTGACCTGGGTGAAACCGCCCGAGACGACGCCGACTTGATAGCCGAGCCGCTTGAGCGTCCGTACCAGGGTGCGGGCGCCCGGGGTGAGCCGCACCTCCTTGCGCACGGCCTCCACCACCGACTCGTCGAGCCCCGCGAGCAGCGCGACCCGGGCGTGCAGCGACTGCTCGAAGTCCAGCTCCCCGCGCATCGCGGCGGCGGTCACCTCGGCGACCTCGGCCTCGCAGCCCGCGTGCGCCGCGAACAGCTCGATGACCTCGTCCTGGATCAGCGTCGAGTCGACGTCCATCACGACCAGCCGCTGGGCCCGGCGCTGCAGCCCGGCCGCCACCACGGCGACGTCCACGCCCAGCTGCGCGGCCTCCAGGGCCAGCGCCGTACGCAGCGCCTCGGTGGCCGCACCGGAGACGGCGAATTCCACGGCGGTCACCGGATACTTGGCGAGCCGGAAAATACGGTCGATGTTGCCGCCGGTGCCCGTTATGGCGGCGGCGATGGCGGCGGTGGACTCCGCGGTGAGCGGGTGGCCGAGCACGGTGACGTGCGAACGCCCGGTGCCGCGCGGACGGTTGTCACCCCGGCCGGAGATGATCTCCGCCTGGAGGTTCAGGGATTCGGCCCAGCTGTGCACGGTGGCCCGCAGGTCCCCCTCGGAGGAACCGGTGGTGCCCTGCTCGGGCGAGGGGGTGGTGACCAGTGCGCACAGTGTGATGCGCCCCCGGGTCACGACCTGCTCGATGTCCACGACATCGACGGAGTAGGCGGCGAGGGTGTCGAAGAGACCTGCGGTGATGCCGGGCCGGTCCTTCCCGAAGATCTTCACGAGAAGGGTCGGTACGTCATCGCCCGGTACGGCGGTGGCAGGCGGGATCTGCGATGCGCTCATGGTGCCCTTACGGTAACCGCCGGGCCGTCGCGTCCGTACGGCTGTCCGGGGTTCGGACCGCGGCGGCACGGTCCGCCACCGGCCCGCGCCCCTCGCGGTGGGCCCGCCGGCCGCGGCCCCGGCGGCCCCGTCGATCGTTATGGAGTCGTGTCCGGCCCGCGTGGATCCGCAGGTCGGGACAACCCCGGCGGAAAACCCAACCTCCTTGGCCCGTCGCGGGGTTCGGCCCGCCGCGGCCGGCGCGTGCCGAGGGCGGAGCGCATCCGGACCGCGCTCGCGGCAGCCCGCGCACGGAGGGCCGGCGCACCGCGCGCGGACCGCGGCTATGATCCGGATGATGTCCGCTTCCTCCTATGATGCGGCTTCCGGGGCCGGTCCGCACGGCCTCCCGGACCGGCTCGTAGGGCCTCCCTGCCGAGGGCCGCCACTCCCGTCCGGACCTCCGCCCGTCCGGTACACCCGTAATCCGGTGATCCCTGCGGATCCATGGGCTCTTCCCGCGCTCCGGGAGTGTTTGGCGGGCCCCGCGGAAACCGTCTGCACCCCGGCCCCGTCCCGGTTTCCGGTCCACGGGCCGAGCCTGAAATAGTTCCTCACGATGTTCGCCATCCCTAGACTTCCCGCACAGGGCGTCACTCGGGGGACTATGTAATGGGGCATGGAGTGCCTGAACTCGTACTCGAATTGAACGGAAGGACCTGGACGCTCGACGCCTCCCGGTCCTACAACGTGGGCCGTGATCCGCAGGGCGACATGGTGCTCGACGACGCCAGGGTCTCCTGGCGCCACGCCACCGTGCGATGGGGCGGCCGCAGCTGGATCATCGAAGACCACGGCAGTACCAACGGCACCTACGTCCAGGGCCAGCGGATCCACCAGACGGAGATCGGCCCCGGTTCCGCCGTGCATCTGGGCAACGCCACCGACGGCCCCCGGCTGACCCTGTCCGCCGCCGCGCCGGCCGCCGACGCCTTCAGCGCGCAGCCCGCGATGACGCCGCAGCAGCAGCCGGCCGCCCAGGGGTGGCAGGCGCCCCCCGCGCACCCGGCGCCGGGCCAGCAGCCGCCCGCCCAGCAGGGCTGGCAGGCGCCGCCGCAGGGCCAGCAGCCGCCGTACGTCCCGCCCCAGCAGGCCGTACCCCAGCAGACCCCGCAGGGCGTCCCCCCGCAGCAGGCCCGCCGGCCCCAGGAGCGCCCGGCGCCCCAGGCCGGCGGCGCACCGGCCGGCGACCGCAGCCCGACCACCTTCCACCGCCTCGACATGGGCCGGGTGATGCGGATCGGTCGTGCGCTGGAGAACGAGCTGGTCGTCTCCGACCTCCAGGTCTCCCGCCACCACGCCGAATTCCACGCCACCCCCGACGGCCGCTTCGAGATCCGCGACCTCGGCAGCCACAACGGCACCTACGTCAACGGCCAGCCGGTCCCCAAGTCCGGCAAGGCCCCCGTCGGTCCGAACGACATCATCGGCGTCGGCCACTCCACGTTCCGGCTGGTCGGCGACCGCCTGGAGGAGTTCGTCGACACCGGCGAGGTCTCCTTCTCGGCCCGCCACCTCACGGTCACCGTCGACGGCGGCAAGCAGATCCTCAAGGACGTCTCCTTCGGCGTCCCGGAGAAGTCGCTGGTCGCGGTCATCGGCCCGTCCGGCTCCGGCAAGTCGACGCTGCTCAAGGCGCTCACCGGCTACCGCCCCGCCAACGAGGGCGACGTCCTCTACGACAACCGCAACCTCTACAAGGAGTTCGCGGCGCTCCGGCAGCGCATCGGCCTGGTCCCGCAGGACGACATCCTGCACAAGGAACTGACGGTCCAGAAGGCGCTGCGCTACGCCGCCAAGCTCCGCTTCCCCGGCGACACCGCGGAGTCCGAGCGCGAGGCCCGGATCGACGAGGTGCTGCACGAGCTCAAGCTCCATGTGCACAAGGACAAGAAGGTCACCTCGCTCTCCGGTGGCCAGCGCAAGCGCGTCTCGGTGGCCCTGGAGCTGCTGACCAAGCCGTCGCTGATCTTCCTGGACGAGCCCACCTCGGGCCTCGACCCGGGCATGGACCGCGATGTGATGCAGCTGCTGCGCGGCCTCGCCGACGACGGCCGCACGGTCCTGGTCGTCACCCACTCCGTGGCCGAACTCGGCCTCTGCGACAAGCTGCTGGTGATGGCGCCGGGCGGCGGCGTGGCCTACTTCGGCCCGCCCGAGGAGGCGCTGAACTTCTTCCAGTACGACAGCTGGGCGGACGTCTTCTCGGCCTTCGAGAACTACCGCGACTACGACTGGATGGGCCGCTGGCGCGGCTCGCCGCACTTCCAGATGTACGCCGCGGACATCGACGCCACCACCGCGCAGTCGGTGTCCGTCCAGCCGCCGCCGGCCCGCATGCAGAAGTCCCAGAGCTGGGGCTCGCAGCTGTGGACGCTGATGCGGCGGTACGTCTCGGTGCTCGCCTCCGACCGCGGCTTCCTGGGCCTGATGCTGATCCTGCCGGCGGTGCTCGGCGTGGTCTCGATGCTGATCCCCAGCGACTACGGCCTCGGTTACGGACCGCTGAACCGGCACCGCACCAACCGCGACGCCAGCACGATCATGCTGATCCTCGCGGTCGGTATGTGCTTCTCCGGCGCCGCCAACTCGGTCCGTGAGCTGATCAAGGAGCGGGTCATCTACGAGCGCGAACGGGCCACCGGCCTGTCGCGGTCGGCGTACCTGATGTCCAAGGTGATCGTGCTGGGCGTGGTGACCGCCGTGCAGGGCGTGATCATCGCGGCGATCGGCTTCTCGACCCGGAACATGCCCACCGAGGGCCTGATCCTCGCCAAGGCCCCGGCGGTCGAGATGGCGCTGGCGATCATCGCGCTGGGCTTCACCTCGATGATGTTCGGCCTGATCATCTCCTCGCTGGTCAAGACCGCCGAGAAGACCATGCCGCTGCTGGTCATGTTCGCCATCGTCCAGGTGGTCTTCACCGGCGTGCTCTTCCAGCTCTTCGACACCGTCGGCGTCGCCCAGATCGCCTGGCTGATGCCGTCCCGCTGGGCGGTCGCCGCGATGGGCGCGACGGCCGATATGAACACCCTGCTGCCGTGGGAGCTGGGCAACCCCGACCCGCTGTGGAAGCACCAGACCGGCGTCTACGTGATGGACATGATCATCCTGATCAGCCTCGGCGTCGGGCTGGCCTTCGTCGTCGCGCGGCTGCTGCGCCGCCACGAGCCGGAGGTCATGCGCAAGTAGCGCCCGGCCCGTACCGCAAACGCCGAGGGGCGGCACCCGACCACGGGTGCCGCCCCTCGGCGGTCTGTGCGCGTCCCCCTGCGGACCGACGGCTCAACCAGCCGCTCAGTAGGCCGAGTTGACGTTGTCCATCGAGCCGTACTTGGCGGCCGCGTAGTTGCAGGCGGCGGTGATGTTGGCGACCGGGTCGTAGATGTTCCAGGAGGTGCCCGCGACGTGGTACGCCTTGAAGGTCGGGTCGATCACCTGCAGCAGGCCCTTGGACGGGATGCCGTTCTGGGCGTTGATGTCCCAGAGGTTGATCGCCATCGGGTTGCCGGAGGACTCCCGGATGATGTTCCGGTGGATGCCGTTGTACGAGCCGGGGATGCCCTTCTTGGCCATGACGTCCAGCGACTCGCGGATCCAGCCGTCGAGGTTGTTCGGGTAGGTCTTCACGGCCGGCTTCGGCGCGGCGGCCGGGATCGCGGTGCGGACCGCGGAGCGGCTCGCGGCCTGCTTCGCCTTGCGCTCCTTCTCGGCCTTGGCCTTGGCCTTCGCCTTCGCCGCGGCGGCGGCCTTGGCCTTGGCGGCCTTCTCGGCGGCGGCCTTCTTCGCCGCGGCGGCGGCCTCGGCCTTGCCCTTGGCGGCGGAGGCGTCGGCCTGCTTGGCGATGGTGACCTGCTGGGCCTTGGCGGCCGTACCGACGGCGCTGAAGGCGACCGGCTGGACGTTCTCGACGGCGGTGGCCTGGGTCTTGCCCTGGTCGGCGTCCGCACCCGGAACGGCGGCGAAGATCAGAGCTGCGGCACCGGCAGCGGCGACACCGGCGACACCGAGCTTGTGCGTCCGGTTGAAGCGGGAAAGAGCGTGCTTGGGCATGGCGGGACAGACCTTCCGAAGGGGGACGTCGCACGGGCCTTGAGCGGCGGCCAACGCCGAGTTCTGACCACGGCGCCGAGCGACGGGAGCCATTCTTAGCGGCCGAAAATTGCCCCGGCAAAGGTGTGACGTACGAAGCGGGTTAGTGGAACCAGTACGCGGAATATTGCGTCCCGAATACAAAAATCCCTGGTCAGGTGAGATTTCACCGGCCACTAACCCGGGTCGTAAGTGATTTACGCCCTATTGGCGGCGTCACAGCCCGAAGGGGAAGGTCTCGCCAGGAGTAATTGCAAACGCACAGCCCGTATGCGCTACCTCTCGACCAGTACCTGATCCAGGCTCTTCCGTACCAAATCGGGCACTTCGCACTCCGGTGCCGGATAGCCCACCGGGATCACCGCGAACGCCTTCTCGTTCGCCGGCCGCTTCAGCACCTCCTGCAGGAACCCCATCGGGCTGGGCGTGTGCACCAGCGCCGCCAGCCCCGACAGATGCAGCGCGGACAGCAGCATGCCGACCGCGATCCCCACCGACTCGTCGACGTAGTAGTGCTTGCGCCTGCTGCCGTCCGCACCCAGCCAGTGGCGCTGCCGGAAGACGACGATCAGGTGCGGGGCATCGGTCAGATGCGGCTTGACCTCGTCCGTGCCCAGCGGCCGCAGCGCCGCCAGCCACTCCTCGCCCAGCCGCCCCTGGTAGGACCGGCGCTCCTCGGCCTCCGCCGCCGCCCTGATCCGGCGCCGCACCCCGGGGTCCTTGACCAGGACGAACGTCCAGGGCTGCTGATGGGCCCCGGACGGCGCGGTCGCCGCACAGGCGATCGCGTCCTTCACCACCTGCTCCGGCACCGGGTCCGCGGCGAACTGCCGGACCGTACGCCGCCGGCCCATCCGCTCCCGCAGCGCGGCGGCCCGGGCCAGCGACTCGGCCGAGGGCATCCGCGCGGGCCGGTACGGCACCGGCCGGTAGGGCTCACCGTGGGCCGGCGTCCAGTTCCTCGTTACCTGTGTCATGCACCGAGTCTCGGACTCAGCCCGGCAGCAGCAGATGCAGATCGCCGAATTCGTGCCACAGGTAGCGCCGCTCCACCGCCGCCTCGTACGCGCGCTCCAGCGCGGCCCGGTCCGCGGTCGCCGACGCCACCGCCCGAAGCATCAGCAGATGGGAGGCGGTCGGCTCGTGCAGCCCGGTGAGCAGCCCGTCCACCGCCCGCACCCCGCGCTCCGGCGTCACCACCAGGTCCGTCCACCCGGCCGCGGCCCGCACCCGCCCGTCCGGACCGGCCGCCGACTCCAGCGCCCGTACGGCCGTCGTGCCCACCGCGACGATCCGGCCCCCGGCGGCCCTCGGCGCGGCCCTGCGGCGGGCCCGGGCCGCGTTCACCAGCCACGCCGTCGTCGCCGGCACCACGAAGCGCTCCGGGTACGGCGGCTCGAACGCCTCCGCCGACGCCACCCCCGTGTGCAGCGAGATCGGCGCGAACTGCACCCCCCGGCTCACCAGCCGCGCCACCAGCTCCGCGGTGAACGGCCGGGCCGCGCTCGGCATCTCCGCACTTCCGGCGCCGGGGGAGTCCACCGCGAACACCGTCCGGTACGCGGCCGGCGGCTGGTCCCGGTCGGTGTAGCCGTACCGGATCGGCCGCCCGTACCGCCGCAGCAGCTCCGGCACCGACAGCCCGGACGGCCGCGCCCACCACAGCCGTACGCCTCCCGGGTCCACCGGCGCCTTCAGGGTCAGCCGGGCGCCGCCGGGCAGTCGCACCACCGCGCCGGCCGGACCACCGGCCCGCGGCACGGTGCTGCCCCGGCCGTCCGGGCTCCGCAGCTCCACCGCCCAGCAGCCGGCCACCGCCCGGCCCGCCGGATGCCACCGGTCGGCCCGGGTCGAGAAGTGCACCACCACCGGCTCGCCGCGCCCCCGGCCGTCCCCGGTCCGGCCGTCCACCGCCGCCGGCAGCGTCCGTGAGGTGTTCACCACCAGCACGTCCCCGGCCCCGAGCAGCTCCGGCAGCTCCCGGAAGACATGATGGGCGGGCTCCCGCGTCCCCCGGCTCACCAGCAGCCGTACGTCGTCCCGGCCGAGGCCCGGGCCGCGCTGCTCGGCCGGCACCCGCGCCGCCAGCTCCTCCGGGACCCGCAGCGCCTGGGCGGTCACCGGGAGCCCGCCCCGCCGGGCGTACTGCCGGTCGCGGCCAGCAGCTCCGCCGCCGTGTACCGGCCGCTGGGGGCCGCGTCGTCCAGCAGCCGCAGCAGCGCCGGTACGACCGTCTCCGGCAGCGGCCGGTCCGCGTCGTCGTCCGGGACCGCGGCCGCGTACAGATCGGTCCCCATGTCGCCCGGATCGACCCACCACACCCGCAGCCCCGGCTCCTCCACCGCGAGCACCGCCGACTGCTGGTCCAGCGCCGCCTTGGCCGCTCCGTAGCCGCCCCACGTCGGGTACGCCTCGACGGCCGCGTCCGAGCTGATGCCGAGGACCGCCCCGCCCGGCCGCCTTTCCGCCCGCACATCCGAGGCGCCATAATAGGGCGAATCGGACATATCTCTACCTTCCGCTTCCCCTATATAAGGGGCACCCATCTCATAAGGGGAATCAGACCCATACGATTCCCAATAGGAGGACTGTCGCAAAAGCGGCAAAGCCTCCTGAACAATCCCCAGCGGCGCCACCACGTTCACCTCCAGCGCCCGCCGCAGCCCCTCCAGCGGCAGGTCCGCCAGCCGCACCAGCGGCTCCGCCCCCAGTGCGCTCGCGTTGTTCACCAGCAGATCCAGTCCGCCCAGCTCCCCGGCCGCGGCCACCAGCGCCGCCCGGTGCCCGGCGTCCGCCACGTCCCCCGGCAGCGCCACCACCCGGGTCCCCGCCCCGGCCAGCGCCCGCGCCGCCTCCTTGAGCGGGCCGGCGGACCGCGCGTCCACCACCAGATCCCAGCCCCGTACGGCCAGCGCTCCGGCGAGCGCCCGGCCCAGCCCCTTCGACGCCCCCGTGATGATCGCCACCGGCATGATCACCTCCCCTTCCGCCCGGACCGGTCACCCCGGCCCGCGCCCTCACCGTAGGAACGCCGCCACCCGCCGGGCGTCGGCCGGCGGACCGGCCCCGGCCAGGGCGTTCGGCCTAGGACCGTGGTCCCGGCCGCCGGACGCCGCAGGACCGATACGGCCCGCCCGACCCGCCGGTACGGTGAAGCCATGACCAACGGACCGGGAGCCGGGATCCCCGCGGTGAGCACCGCGATCCTGGCCATGAGCAGGCATCTTGAGGTGCGCGACGTCCTCAAGACGATCGTGGCCTCGGCCCGCGAACTGCTGGACGCCGAGTACGCGGCCCTGGGGGTGCCCGACGATCACGGCGGCTTCGCCCAGTTCGTCGTCGACGGCGTCAGCGCCGAGCAGTGGAAGGCCATCGGCCCGCTGCCCCGCCAGCACGGCATCCTCGCCGCGATGCTGCACAACGCCACCCCCGAACGGCTCGCCGACGTCCGCCAGGACCCCCGCTTCGGCGGCTGGCCCTCGGCCCACCCGGACATGCGGGACTTCCTCGGTCTGCCGGTCGCCGACGGGGACGAGATCCTCGGCGCCCTCTTCCTGGCCAACAAGCGCTGCCCCAAGCCCCCTCTTTCCCGCCGGGATGGATGCGGCTTCACCGAGGACGACGAGCACCTCCTCGGCATACTCGGCCAGCACGCCGCCATCGCCCTGACCAACGCCCGCCTCTACGAACGCAGCCGCGAGCTGACCATCGTGGGGGAGCGGGCCCGGCTCGCCCACGAACTGCACGACGCGGTGTCCCAGAAGCTGTTCTCGCTCCGGCTCACCGCCCAGGCCGCCACCGCCCTCGTCGACCGCGACCCGGTCCGCGCCAAGGACGAACTCCACCAGGTCGCCGCGCTCGCTGCCGAGGCCGCCGACGAACTCCGCGCCGCCGTCGTGGAGTTGCGGCCCGCCGCCCTGGACGAGGACGGCCTGGTCGCCACCCTGCGCTCACAGGCCCAGGTCCTCGACCGCGCCCACTCCGCCCACGTCACCTTCGCCGCCCACGGCGTCCGCGCGCTGCCCGCCGCCCAGGAGGAGGCCATGCTCCGGGTCGCCCAGGAGGCACTCCACAACGCCCTGCGGCACTCCGGCGCCGAGCACGTCGAGGTCACCCTCTCCCGCGCCGGCCAGGGCGCACTGCTGCGGATCGCCGACGACGGCTGCGGCTTCGACCCCGGCACGGTCCGCCGGGCCGGCCGTCACCTCGGCCTGGTCTCGATGCACGACCGCGCCGGCGGCGTCGGCGGAACGCTCACCGTGCAGTCGGAGCCCGGCAAGGGCACCGCTGTCGAGATGGAGGTGCCCGGTGGCTGACACCCGACCGATCCACGTCCTGCTCGTCGACGACCACCAGGTCGTCCGCCGCGGTCTGCGCACGTTCCTGGAGGTCCAGGACGACATCGAGGTGGTGGGGGAGGCCGCCGACGGGGCCGAGGGCATCGCCGCCGCCGAACAACTCCGCCCGGACGTCGTCCTGATGGACGTCAAGATGCCCGGCATGGACGGCATCGAGGCCCTCCGCAAGCTCCGCGAACTGGACAACCCCGCCCGGGTGCTGGTCGTCACCAGCTTCACCGAACAGCGCACCGTCGTCCCGGCCCTGCGCGCCGGAGCGACCGGCTACGTCTACAAGGACATCGACCCCGAGGCGCTGGCTGCCGCCATCCGCTCCGTGCACGCCGGCCACGTCCTGCTGCAGCCCGAGGTCGCCGGCGCGCTGCTCTCCCAGGAGGACGGCAACGGCGGCCAGGGACGCGGGACCTCGCTCACCGACCGCGAGAGCGAGGTCCTCGCCCTGATCGCGGACGGCCGCTCCAACCGCGAGATCGCCCGCGCCCTGGTGCTCTCCGAGAAGACCGTCAAGACCCATGTCTCCAACATCCTCATGAAGCTCGACCTCGCCGACCGGACCCAGGCGGCGCTGTGGGCCGTACGGCACGGAATCGGGGCCTGACCAGGCGCGTAAGCCGCCACGACCGGGCCGGCGGCGGCGCCGGCCCGGGGTCGGACGGCCCTTCGGTACGACAATGCGTCAACCCGAACGTCGCCCGCCGGTCCGAGATTCATACTGTCGTGTAGCCGTAGCCCGTTCGGCGTATCCCTCCTCGTGCCGGGCCGTTGTCCAGAGCAGCCGTGACGGCTGGTCACGGCACTGGCAATGAGGAGCAGAGAAGTGAAGAACATCAAGCGGGTAGCGGCCGTCACGATGATGGCGAGCGGTCTCGCCCTCGCGGGCGCCGGCATCGCCTCCGCCCACACCCCGCAGGCGCAGGGCGCCGCGGTGCAGTCCCCGGGCATCGGCTCGGGCAACCTCGTGCAGGCCCCGGTGAAGGTCCCGGTGAACGTCTGCGGCAACACCATCTCGGTCGTCGGTCTGCTCAACCCCAACTTCGGCAACCCCTGCGTCAACTTCTGAGGGCAGCAAGGCCCTTGCGCGCGGCCCGTGTGACGATCCCGTCCGCGCGGGCCCGCACCGGACCGGCCCCCTCACCGCCGTGAGCGCGCGGCCGGTCCCCCTCCCCACCCCGTCATCCCCATCAGTGCTGTTCACCGGCTCTGTGCCCCCCTCACCGGAGGAATCCCCCGCATGAACACCGCCAAGAAGGCCGCCCTCGTCCTCGCCACCACCGCCCTCGGCCTGGGTGCGGCCGCCGGTTCCGCGTTCGCGCAGGGCGGCGCGGACGCCAACGGCGGGGCCAAGAACTCCCCGGGCGTCGTCTCCGGCAACCTCGTCCAGGCCCCGGTGCACATCCCCG
Organism: Streptomyces endophytica; assembly: GCF_026153355.1. GTDB lineage: Bacteria > Actinomycetota > Actinomycetes > Streptomycetales > Streptomycetaceae > Streptomyces > Streptomyces endophytica. Next base: position 4,268,478 of record NZ_CP110636.1, read on the forward strand.
TGAACGCCTGCGGCAACAGCGTCTCCGTCGTCGGCATCCTCAACCCGACCTTCGGGAACGTCTGCGAGAACGTCTGACCGCCGCCGCGCCGGCCCCCGTCGGCCGCGCGGAAGCCGTCACCACCCCGCTTTTTCTTTCTTCTTCCGATCGCTTCCCACCACGCAAGGACCAGATTTCATGAACACCGCCAAGAAGGCCGCCCTCGTCGTCGCCGGTACCGCCCTCGGCCTGGGTGCGGCCGCCGGTTCCGCCTTCGCCACCGACTGCCCGCAGGCCGCCGGCGCCACCACGACCTCGCCCGGCGTCCTCTCCGGCAACCTCGTCCAGGCGCCCGTGACCGTGCCGGTGAACGTCACCGGCAACAGCGTCAACGTCGTCGGTGTGCTCAACCCCGCCTTCGGCAACCACAGCACCAACTTCTGAGCCGCCCGAAGCCGCAACCGTCATTGCGGTCCCGCGCCACCACGCAAGGAACTCACCTCACCATGAACACCGCCAAGAAGGCCGCGCTCGTCCTCGCGGCCACCGGCTTCGCCCTGACCGCCGCGGCCGGCTCCGCCTTCGCCACCAGCGGCGCCCAGGCCGACGGCAAGGCGACGAACTCCCCGGGCATCGGCTCGGGCAACCTCGTCCAGGTGCCCGTGCACGTCCCGGTGAACGCCACCGGCAACAGCGCCAACGTCGTCGGCGTGCTCAACCCCACGTTCGACAACGAGAGCTCGAACAGCTGAGGTTGTCCGATCTGGGGTGAACAGCTCACCCTGCCCAGGGCTGTTCGGCCCATCTCGGCAACGGCCCCGTCGTCGACCACACAATGGTCCGGCGGGGCCCGCCCCTTTCCACCCCTCCTCAGCCGCCGCGCCGCTCCCGCTCCTCCACGGCGGAGTTGTACGCCGCGACCTGCGCCCGGCGGGCCGTACGCTCCACCGGACGCAGCGCCTCCGCGCGCGCCGCCATCTCCGACGCGCTCACCGCCGCGCCGTGCTCCGCGCCGTCCCCGCCGGCCTCGCGCGCGATGTCGATCAGCGCCCCGACCCGCTGCGCCAGCTCCAACACGCGCACCGCCCGCGGCGGATACCCCGGGGCGAGCACCTGACGGCCCGCCTCCGCCCGCGCCCGGTACGCCGCCAGCGCCGCCTGCGCCACCGGACCCGCCCCGGCCACGTCCAGCTTCGAGAGCACCTCGGTCGCGTCCCGCAGCGCCTCCGCCAGCTCCCGCTCCGCCTCGCCCAGCGACGGCACGTCCGCCGGCGGTGCCTCCCGCACCGGCAGGCACCGCCAGACCACCTCGACGTGCACATCGGGCGCCGCTCCGCCCTCCGGCCCGGCCTCGTACGTCTCCGGGACCAGGCCCAGCCCGGCGCCGGTGACGATCACCGCCTCCTCGGCCTCCAGCGCGCGGGCGTTGAATTCCGGCGGCCCGCACAGCCCCAGCGGATGGCCGGGCACCGGCAGCGCCACCCGCAGCCCGACCGCGCCGAGCGCCCGCAGCCGCCCCAGCGCGAGCGTCAGCCCGACCGGCGTCTCCTCCCCGGGCAGACCGGCCACGCGGTGCACCGCGTCGTCCTCCGCGATACGGTGCACCGCTTCATCAGGTGAGACAAGCCCGGCCAAAAGGGCATTTCCCCATGCCGCCAGCCGTCCTGAACGAGGTTCCTTGAGCATGGCCCCCAGCCTAGGGAACGGCACTGACAACGAGTGGCGTAGGTTTGCAGGGGGGCTGCGCCTACAGGTGCACGCGACGACCGAGATGCAATGGGAGACAACGCGCTCATGAGCGATGTGCTGGAGCTGGTGGACGTATCCGTGGTCCGCGAAGGACGGGCTCTGGTGGACCAGGTCTCCTGGTCGGTCAAGGAGGGGGAGCGCTGGGTGATCCTCGGCCCCAACGGCGCCGGCAAGACCACCCTGCTGAACGTCGCCTCCAGCTACCTCTTCCCGACCCAGGGCACCGCCTCCATCCTCGGCGAGCAGCTCGGCAAGGTCGACGTCTTCGACCTCCGCCCGCGCATCGGCATCGCCGGCATCGCGCTCGCCGACAAGCTGCCGCGCAGCCAGACCGTGCTGCAGACCGTGCTGACCGCGGCGTACGGCATGACCGCCCACTGGCAGGAGGACTACGAGGACGTCGACGAGCAGCGCGCCCGTGCGTTCCTCGACCGCCTCGGGATGAACGACTACCTCGACCGGAAGTTCGGCACCCTCTCCGAGGGCGAGCGCAAGCGCACCCTGATCGCCCGCGCGATGATGACCGACCCCGAGCTGCTGCTGCTCGACGAGCCGGCCGCCGGCCTCGACCTCGGCGGCCGCGAGGACCTGGTCCGCCGCCTCGGCCGCCTCGCCCGCGACCCGTACGCGCCGTCGATGCTGATGGTCACCCATCACGTCGAGGAGATCGCCCCCGGCTTCACCCACGTCCTGATGATCCGCCAGGGCAAGGTGCTGGCCGCCGGCCCGCTGGAGCTGGAGCTCACCTCCCGGAACCTCTCCCACTGCTTCGGCGTGCCCCTGGTCGTCGAGCGGGTCGGCGACCGCTTCACCGCCCAGGGCCTGCCGCTGGCCTGAACGCCCGTCCGCCCGGCCGCCGCTGACCGATCGCGCCCTGTCCCCGGGCCGCCGTACGGATCTACCATGAGCCCGTGGATCCATGGGTGTGGTGGCTGATCGCCGCCGTAGGACTGGGTATTCCGCTCGTCGTGACCGCGATGCCCGAATTCGGGATGCTCGCGGTCGGTGCCGCCGCCGGTGCCGTCACCGCAGCGCTCGGTGGCGGCACGGTCGCGCAATTCCTCGTGTTCGCCGCGGTCTCCGTCGCGCTGATCGCCGTCGTACGCCCCCTCGCCAACCGCAGCCGCGTCCAGGGTCCCCAGCACCTGTCCGGGATCGACGCCCTCAGGGGGAAGAGCGCCACGGTCCTGGAGCGGGTCGACGGGGGCGTCGGCGGCCGCATCAAGCTCGCCGGCGAGATCTGGTCCGCCCGCGCCCTCGACGGCGACCGGGTGTACGAGCCGGGCCAGCAGGTCGACGTCGTCGAGATCGACGGCGCCACCGCCGTCGTCATCTGACCCGAACACGCTGCGCGACGAACCACGTCTCTGAAAGACTGATCAACGGCAAGCCGGTCGCCGGCCGGCACGGACCAGCAACGAAGGGGCACGGGAGCCGCTGTGAGTGCCGTCATCATCGTCCTGATCATCCTGGTGGTGCTCGTGTTCATCGCACTCATCAAAACGATCCAGGTCATCCCCCAGGCCAGCGCCGCCATCGTCGAACGCTTCGGCCGCTACACCCGCACCCTCAACGCCGGCCTGAACATCGTCGTCCCGTTCATCGACTCGATCCGCAACCGCATCGACCTCCGCGAGCAGGTCGTGCCGTTCCCGCCGCAGCCGGTGATCACCCAGGACAACCTCGTCGTGAACATCGACACCGTCATCTACTACCAGGTGACGGACGCCCGCGCGGCCACCTACGAGGTCGCCAGCTACATCCAGGCCATCGAGCAGCTCACCGTCACCACCCTGCGCAACATCATCGGCGGCATGGACCTGGAACGGACCCTGACCTCCCGCGAGGAGATCAACGCGGCCCTGCGCGGCGTCCTCGACGAGGCCACCGGCAAGTGGGGCATCCGCGTCAACCGCGTCGAGCTGAAGGCCATCGAGCCGCCGACCTCCATCCAGGACTCGATGGAGAAGCAGATGCGCGCCGACCGTGACAAGCGCGCCGCGATCCTCCAGGCCGAGGGTGTCCGGCAGTCCCAGATCCTCACCGCCGAAGGTGAGAAGCAGTCCTCGATCCTGCGCGCCGAAGGTGAGGCCAAGGCCGCCGCGCTCCGCGCCGAGGGCGAAGCCCAGGCCATCCGGGTGGTCTTCGAGTCCATCCACGCCGGCGACCCGGACCAGAAGCTGCTGTCGTACCAGTACCTCCAGATGCTCCCGAAGATCGCCGAGGGCGACGCCAACAAGCTCTGGATCGTGCCCAGCGAGATCGGCGACGCCCTCAAGGGCCTCGGCGGCGCCATCGGTAACTTCACCCCGCCGACCGGCGGTGGCTCCATCCCCAAGCCCAGCACCCGGAAGCACGAGACGCCCCCGCTCGACGACTGAGCCCGGCTCCGCCGCCGCCCGCACCCCTGGTGCATGATCGGGCAGGACCACACCGAGCATGCACGGGGGGAGCCAGCATGACCTTCTGGGAAGCCGCCGCCGTCCTCGCCGCCGGAGTCGGCGCCGGCACGATCAACGCCATCGTCGGGTCCGGGACCCTGATCACCTTCCCGGTGCTGCTCGCCCTCGGACTGCCGCCCGTCACGGCCAACGTCTCCAACACCCTGGGACTGGTGCCCGGCTCGCTCAGCGGTGCCTTCGGCTACCGCCGCGAACTCGCCGGCCAGCGCCGCCGCCTGCTCCGCTTCGGACTGGCCGCCCTCCTCGGCGGCCTCGGCGGCGCGATCCTGTTGCTGGCGCTGCCGCCCGAGGCGTTCGCCATGGTCGTTCCCGCGCTGATCGCGGTCGCGCTCGTCCTCGTCGTCGCCCAGCCCTGGCTCTCGGCCCGCCTCCGCGCCCGCCGGGCGCGCAACGGCACCGCCGCCCACCCCGACGGCGGCCCGGTCCTGCTCCTCGGACTGCTGCTCGCCAGCGTCTACGGCGGCTACTTCGGCGCGGCCCAGGGCGTGCTCTACGTCTCCCTCATGGGCCTGCTGCTCGACGAGGACCTCCAGCGCCTCAACGCCCTCAAGAACGTCCTCGTCGGCGGCGTCAATGGCGTCGCGGCGGTCTTCTTCCTCTTCGTCGCCCACTTCGACTGGACCGCGGTCGCCCTGATCGCCGTCGGCTCCGCCCTCGGCGGCCTGCTCGGCGCCAAGATCGGCCGCCGGCTGCCGCCGACCGTCCTGCGCGCCGTCATCGTCCTGGTCGGCCTGGCGGCCATCGCCCATCTCCTGCTCAGGTAGCGGGAGTTGGGCGACGGCCGACGGGTCGAACGGAACTACGCCGGCAGCGCCAGCCACTCCGGCAGACCGTCCCGCACCGACACCCCCAGCGTCGACAGCAGCGCATCCGCCGGCGTCGGCTCGAACGGCCGCCGCAGCAGCTGCATTCCGGCCTGCTCGGGCGTACGGTCCGCTTTGCGGTGATTGTCCTCCGCGCACGAGGCGACGGTATTCAGCCAGGTGTCCCCGCCACCGTGCGACCGCGGCACGACGTGGTCCACGGTCGTCGCCCGCCGCCCGCAGTACGCGCACCGGTGCTGGTCACGCACCAGCACCCCGCGCCGCGACCACGGCGCCCGTCTTCGGAACGGCACCCGTACGTATCTGCTCAGCCTGATCACCTGCGGCACCGGTACGTCCACCGAGGCGGCCCGCACGCGCATCCCGGGGTGGGCGTGCTCGACGACCGCCTTGTCCTGCATGACCAGCACCACCGCACGCCGCAGCGACACCGTCGCCAGCGGCTCGAAGCTCGCATTCAGCACCAGCGTCTCGCGCATCCCGTCCACCTCCCGGACCCGCTCCGCCCCCGCGGCGAAGTTGCTCCACTGTGCAGCGGCAGGTATTCCCCGAACAACGCAATTTCCGCATGCCACAAGGGAAATGGCGGACGAGCACGAGATGAAGACCGGGTGCTCCGGCGATGGCGCACACCTGAGGACCGCACGGGCCGCGACCGGCCGAAAAGAGTGCGCTCCGGGTCCCGCCCCCGTGAAACACGCGGGACCCGGAGCGAACGGCAGCCGGCGCGGACGCCCGGCACGAGGCCGGGCTCCGGATGGGGGTCCCCCTGCTCCTTAAGAGCTTGGGGGAGGCTGGCGACACACCTGCGCCCCGCCGCTCCCGCCACTGCGGTACCGACTGCCCGACGCCCTGATGAGGGGCGGCGGCACAGGTACCACTCTGCGTGCCGGAAGCGCCGGGGCGCAACGGAATTACGGCGCTCAGCCCTGCGCCGGCACCTCGTACTCGCCGATCAGCTGGGCCCGCCCGATCGCGTGGAACCGCAGGTTGAAACCCACCACCGCGGGCGAGGCGTCCGCATCGGGCCCGAGCTTCTCCTGGTCCACCGCGTAGACCGTGAACACGTAGCGGTGCGGGCCGTCCCCGGGCGGCGGGGCAGCCCCGCCGAAGTCCCGCGTCCCGTAGTCGTTACGCGCGTGCACGACGCCCTCGGGCAGCCCCTTCATGTCCCCCGAGCCGGCACCGGACGGCAGCTCCGTCACCGACGCCGGGATGTCGAACAGCACCCAGTGCCAGAAACCGCTGCCCGTCGGCGCGTCCGGGTCGTAGCAGGTGACGGCGTAGCTCTTGGTCCCCGAGGGGGCCCCTTCCCACCGCAGGTGCGGCGAGCGGTTCCCGCCCGAGTGGACCTGCTCCGGCCGCAGCGTCCCGCCCGGCTCCACCTCGTCGCTCACCACGGTGAACTCCGGTACCGGCGGATGGAAATCGTGCGGAAGCGGCCGCCGCTTCAGCTCGGACACATGAACCTCCTGGTCGCTCGCTGACACTCTGTCGGGCCAGGTTAGAGCCAGTTCCGCTTACCGCCGACCTCCGCCAGCCACTGGTGGAGATAAGCCGCCCAGTCGGTCCCCTCGAAGTCGTGCAGCCCCACCGTGAACGACCGGTAGGTGTCCGACCCCTCGGAGAACAGCCCCGGCTTCTTGTCCATCTCCAGCACGACGTCCATCTCCCGGTCGTCCGCCACGAAGGACAGCTCGACCTGGTTCAGCCCCCGGTACTGCTGCGGCGCGTAGAACTCGATCTCCTGGTAAAAGGGCAACTGCTGCCGCGTGCCCCGGATGTGCCCCTGCTCAAGATCCGCCGCCTTGAAACGGAACCCCAGCCGCCCGAACGCGTCCAGGATCGCCTGCTGAGCCGGCACCGGATGCACGTTGACCGGGTCCAGATCACCGGAGTCCACCGCCCGCGCGATCGCCAGCTCCGTCGTCACCCCGACGCTCATCCCGCGCAGATGCGTGCCCAGGAACGTGGTGATCGGCGTCTCCCACGGGATCTCCAGCCCGAACGGCACGGTGTGCGCCGCCCCCGCCTGCACCTCGAAGGCCCCGCCCAGCTGCACCTTCGTGAACTGGATGTTCCTCTTGTACTCCTCGTCGCCGCTCTCGACCTCGACCCGCGCCTGCAGACCGACCGACAGCCCCTGGATCTCCTGGGCCACCGACCCGCCCTGGATCCGCACCTCGCCCTGCACCACACCGCCCGGGACGACGTTCTCCTCGAAGAGCACCGTCTCCACCGACGCACCCCCGGCCCCCAGGCTCGCCAGCAGCTTCTTGAATCCCATGCTCGTCCTCCCCAGGCACAGCGCCTGTGCTCCATTACGACCCGCGGGTCGCTACCTACGAACGCGAACCGGCACGGGCCGGTTCCACGGCCCACACCTTCCCAACCCCGCCGCCCACCTGGCCAGCCGGCACCCCTGCCGGTTCCACTACCCTCGATCCGCATGACCGACGTACCGGAACGAATGCCGCTCAACCGCGACTTCTTCGACCGCCCCGTCGTGGAGGTGGCCCCCGACCTGCTGGGCCGCACCCTCCTGCGCCACACCCCCGACGGCCCGATCGAGCTCCGGCTGACCGAGGTGGAGGCGTACGACGGCGAGGGCGACCCGGGCTCCCACGCCTACCGCGGCCGCACCGAACGCAACGCCGCGATGTTCGGCCCGCCCGGCCATGCGTACGTCTACTTCATCTACGGCATGTGGTTCAGCCTCAACGCGGTCTGCGGCCCCGAGGGCCGGGCGAGCGGTGTCCTGCTGCGCGCCGGCGAGATCCTCAGCGGCGCGCACCTGGCGGCCGCCCGCCGCCCCAAGGCCCGCAGCGCGCACGAACTGGCCAAGGGCCCGGCCCGCCTGGCCACCGCCCTCGACATCGACCGCACCCTCGACGGCACCGACCTCTGCCGCGGCGGCGACGCCCCCTTGTCCCTGCTCCACGGCACCCCGCCCGCCCCCGACCGGGTGTGCAACGGCCCGCGCACCGGTGTGGGCGGAGACGGCGCCCACCACCCCTGGCGCTACTGGATCGACGGCGACCCGACGGTCAGTCCCTACCGCCGTCACGTGCCCCGCCGCCGCGCCACCTCGGCTACTTGACTCTGCTTGCCTCACCGCCTAACGTAGCCCGAGCCGCTGGAGACGGACAGCGCTTTCTGCGCCCTCCGCCAGGTGGCACAAACCAACTACTTCCGCACGATTCCCTGACGGGATCGACTTTCGCGTTGCCGAAAATCGATCCGGGCGACTCGATTATGAGTCGCCAAGGAAATTCGCTAAAGTGGTGACACGCCGAGGGGCCGCCGCAAAGGCACCCCGAAGCACTCCGACGAAATCGGAAGCTGGAATCGAAAGAAACCGGATCTGATAAAGTCGGAACCGCGAAGAAGCCGAAAGGCCGAAACGCACCGGCGAAAATCAGGACCGCGAGGATCTGATAGAGTCGGAAACGCAAGACCGAAGGGAAGCGCCCGGAGAGCCTGGTGAAACAGGCACAAAGGAAGCGTCCGTTCCTTGAGAACTCAACAGCGTGCCAAAAGTCAACGCCAGATATGTTGATACCCCGTCTACCGGACCGGATGGTCTGGTGACGAGGTTCCTTTGAAGAAAAACACAGCGAGGACGCTGTGAACCGAGGGATTATTCCTCCCTCTGGTTCCGCTCAACGCGAGTGTTCACCGGGAGTACCCGGAAGCATTCACGGAGAGTTTGATCCTGGCTCAGGACGAACGCTGGCGGCGTGCTTAACACATGCAAGTCGAACGATGAACCTCCTTCGGGAGGGGATTAGTGGCGAACGGGTGAGTAACACGTGGGCAATCTGCCCTTCACTCTGGGACAAGCCCTGGAAACGGGGTCTAATACCGGATACGACACGGGGTCGCATGACCTCCGTGTGGAAAGCTCCGGCGGTGAAGGATGAGCCCGCGGCCTATCAGCTTGTTGGTGGGGTGATGGCCTACCAAGGCGACGACGGGTAGCCGGCCTGAGAGGGCGACCGGCCACACTGGGACTGAGACACGGCCCAGACTCCTACGGGAGGCAGCAGTGGGGAATATTGCACAATGGGCGAAAGCCTGATGCAGCGACGCCGCGTGAGGGATGACGGCCTTCGGGTTGTAAACCTCTTTCAGCAGGGAAGAAGCGAAAGTGACGGTACCTGCAGAAGAAGCGCCGGCTAACTACGTGCCAGCAGCCGCGGTAATACGTAGGGCGCAAGCGTTGTCCGGAATTATTGGGCGTAAAGAGCTCGTAGGCGGCTTGTCGCGTCGGATGTGAAAGCCCGGGGCTTAACCCCGGGTCTGCATTCGATACGGGCAGGCTAGAGTTCGGTAGGGGAGATCGGAATTCCTGGTGTAGCGGTGAAATGCGCAGATATCAGGAGGAACACCGGTGGCGAAGGCGGATCTCTGGGCCGATACTGACGCTGAGGAGCGAAAGCGTGGGGAGCGAACAGGATTAGATACCCTGGTAGTCCACGCCGTAAACGTTGGGAACTAGGTGTGGGCGACATTCCACGTCGTCCGTGCCGCAGCTAACGCATTAAGTTCCCCGCCTGGGGAGTACGGCCGCAAGGCTAAAACTCAAAGGAATTGACGGGGGCCCGCACAAGCAGCGGAGCATGTGGCTTAATTCGACGCAACGCGAAGAACCTTACCAAGGCTTGACATACACCGGAAAACCCTGGAGACAGGGTCCCCCTTGTGGTCGGTGTACAGGTGGTGCATGGCTGTCGTCAGCTCGTGTCGTGAGATGTTGGGTTAAGTCCCGCAACGAGCGCAACCCTTGTTCTGTGTTGCCAGCATGCCTTTCGGGGTGATGGGGACTCACAGGAGACTGCCGGGGTCAACTCGGAGGAAGGTGGGGACGACGTCAAGTCATCATGCCCCTTATGTCTTGGGCTGCACACGTGCTACAATGGCCGGTACAATGAGCTGCGATACCGCGAGGTGGAGCGAATCTCAAAAAGCCGGTCTCAGTTCGGATTGGGGTCTGCAACTCGACCCCATGAAGTCGGAGTTGCTAGTAATCGCAGATCAGCATTGCTGCGGTGAATACGTTCCCGGGCCTTGTACACACCGCCCGTCACGTCACGAAAGTCGGTAACACCCGAAGCCGGTGGCCCAACCCCTTGTGGGAGGGAATCGTCGAAGGTGGGACTGGCGATTGGGACGAAGTCGTAACAAGGTAGCCGTACCGGAAGGTGCGGCTGGATCACCTCCTTTCTAAGGAGCATCTAGGCAGCCGCAAGGTTGTCCAGAGCCATAACGCAGGCGAATGTCCTGCGGTGGTTAGCTCATGGGTGGAACGTTGACTACTCGGCACACTTGAGAGACGAGCGTTAGTACTGCTTCGGCGTGGAACGCGGTTCGTTGGTCAAGGGTGTCGGGCACGCTGTTGGGTATCTGAGGGTACGGACTGTGAGTCTGGACCTTCGCGATGCCGGCCCCAGTGAACTCAGCCTTCGGGTTGGGGTGGTGGGTGGCTGGTCGTTGCTTGAGAACTGCACAGTGGACGCGAGCATCTGTGGCCAAGTTTTTAAGGGCGCACGGTGGATGCCTTGGCACCAGGAACCGATGAAGGACGTGGGAGGCCGCGATAGGCCCCGGGGAGCTGTCAACCGAGCTTTGATCCGGGGGTGTCCGAATGGGGAAACCCGGCAGTCGTCATGGGCTGTCACCCGCTGCTGAACACATAGGCAGTGTGGAGGGAACGCGGGGAAGTGAAACATCTCAGTACCCGCAGGAAGAGAAAACAACCGTGATTCCGGGAGTAGTGGCGAGCGAAACTGGATGAGGCCAAACCAGTCACGTGTGATACCCGGCAGGGGTTGCGTGGTTGGGGTTGTGGGATCTCTTTTCTGCAGTCTGCCGGCTGTGGGACGAGTCAGAAACCGTTGATGTAGGCGAAGGACATGCGAAAGGTCCGGCGTAGAGGGTAAGACCCCCGTAGCTGAAACGTCAACGGCTCGTTTAAGAGACACCCAAGTAGCACGGGGCCCGAGAAATCCCGTGTGAATCTGGCGGGACCACCCGTTAAGCCTAAATATTCCCTGGTGACCGATAGCGGATAGTACCGTGAGGGAATGGTGAAAAGTACCGCGGGAGCGGAGTGAAATAGTACCTGAAACCGTGTGCCTACAAGCCGTGGGAGCGTCGGAACAAGGCTTGCCTTGTTCTCGTGACTGCGTGCCTTTTGAAGAATGAGCCTGCGAGTTTGCGGTATGTTGCGAGGTTAACCCGTGTGGGGAAGCCGTAGCGAAAGCGAGTCCGAATAGGGCGTTGAGTAGCGTGCCCAAGACCCGAAGCGGAGTGATCTAGCCATGGGCAGGTTGAAGCGGAGGTAAGACTTCGTGGAGGACCGAACCCACCAGGGTTGAAAACCTGGGGGATGACCTGTGGTTAGGGGTGAAAGGCCAATCAAACTCCGTGATAGCTGGTTCTCCCCGAAATGCATTTAGGTGCAGCGTCGTGTGTTTCTTGCCGGAGGTAGAGCACTGGATAGGCGATGGGCCCTACCGGGTTACTGACCTTAGCCAAACTCCGAATGCCGGTAAGTGAGAGCGCGGCAGTGAGACTGTGGGGGATAAGCTCCATGGTCGAGAGGGAAACAGCCCAGAGCATCGACTAAGGCCCCTAAGCGTGTGCTAAGTGGGAAAGGATGTGGAGTCGCAGAGACAACCAGGAGGTTGGCTTAGAAGCAGCCACCCTTGAAAGAGTGCGTAATAGCTCACTGGTCAAGTGATTCCGCGCCGACAATGTAGCGGGGCTCAAGCACACCGCCGAAGTCATGTCATTGCGATATTACTCCTAACGGGGATCGTGATGGGTAGGGGAGCGTCGTGTGCCGGGTGAAGCAGCCGTGGAAACGAGTTGTGGACGGTTCACGAGTGAGAATGCAGGCATGAGTAGCGATACACACGTGGGAAACGTGTGCGCCGATTGACTAAGGGTTCCTGGGTCAAGCTGATCTGCCCAGGGTAAGTCGGGACCTAAGGCGAGGCCGACAGGCGTAGTCGATGGACAACCGGTTGATATTCCGGTACCCGCTTTGAAGCGCCAAACATTGAATCAGGCGATGCTAAGTCCGTGAAGCCGCCCTGAGCTCTTCGGAGCGTAGGGGAGTGGTGGAGCCGACGAACCAGACTTGTAGTAGGTGAGTGATGGGGTGACGCAGGAAGGTAGTCCAGCCCGGGCGGTGGTTGTCCCGGGGTAAGGGTGTAGGCCGTGTGGTAGGCAAATCCGTCACACGTTAAGGCTGAGACCTGATGCCGAGCCGATTGTGGTGAAGTGGATGATCCTATGCTGTCGAGAAAAGCCTCTAGCGAGTTTCATGGCGGCCCGTACCCTAAACCGACTCAGGTGGTCAGGTAGAGAATACCGAGGCGTTCGGGTGAACTATGGTTAAGGAACTCGGCAAAATGCCCCCGTAACTTCGGGAGAAGGGGGGCCATTGCTGGTGATGGAATTTTCTTCCTGAGCTGGTGGTGGCCGCAGAGACCAGCGAGAAGCGACTGTTTACTAAAAACACAGGTCCGTGCGAAGCCGTAAGGCGATGTATACGGACTGACGCCTGCCCGGTGCTGGAACGTTAAGGGGACCGGTTAGTCATGATTCGTCATGGCGAAGCTGAGAACTTAAGCGCCAGTAAACGGCGGTGGTAACTATAACCATCCTAAGGTAGCGAAATTCCTTGTCGGGTAAGTTCCGACCTGCACGAATGGCGTAACGACTTCTCGACTGTCTCAACCATAGGCCCGGTGAAATTGCATTACGAGTAAAGATGCTCGTTTCGCGCAGCAGGACGGAAAGACCCCGGGACCTTTACTATAGCTTGATATTGGTGTTCGGTTCGGCTTGTGTAGGATAGGTGGGAGACTTTGAAGCATCAACGCCAGTTGGTGTGGAGTCATTGTTGAAATACCACTCTGGTCGTGCTGGATGTCTAACCTGGGTCCGTGATCCGGATCAGGGACAGTGTCTGGTGGGTAGTTTAACTGGGGCGGTTGCCTCCTAAAGGGTAACGGAGGCGCCCAAAGGTTCCCTCAGCCTGGTTGGCAATCAGGTGTTGAGTGTAAGTGCACAAGGGAGCTTGACTGTGAGACTGACGGGTCGAGCAGGTACGAAAGTAGGGACTAGTGATCCGGCGGTGGCTTGTGGAAGCGCCGTCGCTCAACGGATAAAAGGTACCCCGGGGATAACAGGCTGATCTTCCCCAAGAGTCCATATCGACGGGATGGTTTGGCACCTCGATGTCGGCTCGTCGCATCCTGGGGCTGGAGTCGGTCCCAAGGGTTGGGCTGTTCGCCCATTAAAGCGGTACGCGAGCTGGGTTTAGAACGTCGTGAGACAGTTCGGTCCCTATCCGCTGTGCGCGTAGGAGTCTTGAGAAGGGCTGTCCCTAGTACGAGAGGACCGGGACGGACGAACCTCTGGTGTGCCAGTTGTCCTGCCAAGGGCATGGCTGGTTGGCTACGTTCGGAAAGGATAACCGCTGAAAGCATCTAAGCGGGAAGCCTGCTTCGAGATGAGGGCTCCCACCTCCTTGAGAGGGTAAGGCTCCCAGTAGACGACTGGGTTGATAGGCCAGATATGGAAGCCGGGTAACCGGTGGAGTTGACTGGTACTAATAGGCCGAGGGCTTGTCCTCAGTTGCTCGCGTCCACTGTGTGGTTCCCGGGTTGCGAACAGTCGCACCGGTTGAACCAAGTTTCACTTTAATTAACTGAAGAGTGTGCTTGTTCGCTCGAACCCGATAGGGTTTCGGTGGTCATAGCGTTAGGGAAACGCCCGGTTACATTCCGAACCCGGAAGCTAAGCCTTTCAGCGCCGATGGTACTGCAGGGGGGACCCTGTGGGAGAGTAGGACGCCGCCGAACAATCTTTCAAGGACCCTTGGTCCCAGCGTGCATGCTGGGACCAAGGGTCCTTTTGTTTTTTCCGAAGCGCGCCGAAGTGGTCGGTGCGTGAGAATGAATGCAGTACCGAAGACAGGAGTCACGTCGATGTCCACCAACTCTTCCGACGATCGTTCGGAGCGCCGGCCGCAGCGGCGTGACGACGGTGACCGCGGTGGTTTCCGGCGTGACGACCGGGGGCCGCGGCGTGACAGCCGCGACGCCCGGGACAGCCGGGACAGCCGGGACAGCCGGGGTGGTGACCGCGGCGAGCGCGGTGGCTTCCGGCGTGACGAGCGGGGGCCGCGGCGGGACGACCGTGGCGGGTTCCGGCGCGATGACCGTCCGTCCGGTGGCGACCGTGGGGGCTCCCGTCGGGACGACCGTCCGTCGGGTGGCGACCGTGGGGGCTTCCGTCGGGACGAGCGACGGGATGACCAGCGGCGGGATGACCGTGGCGGGTTCCGTCGGGACGAGCGTGGGCACGGCGGCGACCGTGGCGGGTTCCGGCGCGATGAGCGGTCGGGCGGCGGCGAGCGCGGTGGGTTCCGCCGGGACGACCGTGGGGGCTTCCGCCGTGACGAGCGGCGGGACGACCGTCGGGACGACCGGTTCTCGCGGGACCGGGACGAGCGATTCTCCCGGGGCGACCGGGGTGGCGACCGCGACCGCGGTGGCTTCCGTCGGGATGACCGTCCGTCGGGTGGCGACCGTGGTGGGTTCCGGCGTGACGACCGTCCGTCCGGTGGCGACCGTGGGGGCTTCCGTCGGGACGACCGTCCGTCGGGTGGCGACCGTGGTGGGTTCCGTCGGGATGACCGTCCGTCGGGTGGCGACCGTGGTGGGTTCCGTCGGGATGACCGTCCGTCGGGTGGCGACCGTGGTGGGTTCCCTCGGGATGACCGTCCGTCGGGTGGCGACCGTGGGGGCTTCCGGCGCGACGACCGTCCGTCCGGTGGCGACCGTGGTGGGTTCCGGCGGGACGAGCGGGGGCACGGCGGCGACCGTGGCGGGTTCCGTCGGGACGAGCGGCGTGACGACCGTCGGGACGAGCGGCGCGATGACCGTGGTGGGTTCCGGCGGGATGACGAGCGTGGCGGGCGTGGTGGATTCCGGCGGGATGACCGGGGGCCGCGGCGGGACGACCGTGGTGGGTTCCGGCGGGACGATGAGCGCGGTGGGCGCCGGCCGTACGGCGGCGGGCGCGGCCGGGACGACCGTCGGGACGAGCGGCGGGACCGGGACCGGGAGCCGATCAAGCGGCTGCCGATTCCGGACGACGTCACCGGTGAGGAGATCGACAAGGACGTCCGGCAGGAGCTGATGAGCCTGCCGAAGACGCTGGCCGGGGACGTCGCCAGGAACCTGGTGATGGTCGCGCGGCTGCTGGACGAGGACCCGGAGCAGGCGTACGGGTACTCGCGGGTGGCGCTGCGGCTGGCGTCGCGGGTCGCGGCGGTGCGGGAGGCCGCGGGCTTCGCGGCGTACGCGGTCGGCAAGTACAGCGAGGCGCTGGCGGAGTTCCGGGCGGCGCGGCGGATGACCGGCAGCGTGGAGCTGTGGCCGGTGATGGCGGACTGCGAGCGCGGGCTGGGCCGGCCGGAGAAGGCGCTGGCGATGGCCGGTGAGCCCGAGGTACAGAAGCTGGACCGGGCCGGGCAGGTCGAGATGCGGCTGGTCGCGGCGGGTGCCCGTCGGGACATGGGGCAGGCGGACGCGGCGGTGGTGACGCTGCAGAGCCCGGAGCTGGCCTCGACGGCCGTGCACCCGTGGACGGCGCGACTGCGGTACGCGTACGCCGATGCGCTGCTGGAGGTCGGGCGTGAGGGCGAGGCCCGTGACTGGTTCGCCAAGGCGCTGGAGGCCGACCAGGGCGGTACCACGGACGCCTCGGACCGGCTGGCGGAGCTGGACGGTGTGGAGTTCACCGACGTGCTGGAGGAGTCCGGCGAGACGGAGGATAACGGCGACGCGGACGGCGGGGAGCGGCCCGAGCAGGGCTGACCGTCGCGGACGGAGGTGACGAAGGGCGGGATCCCGGTGGGATCCCGCCCTTCGGCGTTGTGGGGGGGGGTCAGCGGCCCGGTGCGTGGGGGGCGATCGGGTTGCGGAGGGTGCCGACGAGCTGGAGGGCGCCGGCGGGGTCCTGGAGGTCGACCATCTGCTGGTTGTTGCGCAGCTGGAGGCGGTTGAGGCAGGAGAGCGCGAACTCGTCGGTGAACATGTCGTACTGCGCGAACCGGTCGGCCAGGTGGGGGTGGGCCGCCTGGTAGTCGGTGACGCACTCGGCGACCGTGCGCCAGAAGGTGTCCTCGTCGAGGATGCCGCGGTCGTCGAGGGTGGAGCCGAGGAAGCGGAAGAAGCAGTCGAAGACGTCGGTGAAGACGGAGAGGAGCTTCTTGTCCTCGGGGACGTCGGCGCGGATGCGTTCGACGGCGGGCGGCAGGACCGCGTCGGGGTCCATGACGGCGATCTCCTCCGCGATGTCCTTGAAGATCACGCGGGCCACGGTGCCGTCCTCGATGACCAGGATGGCGTTCTCGCCGTGCGGCATGAAGACCAGGTCGTAGGCGTAGAACGCGTGCAGGACCGGGACGAGGTAGCCGTCGAGGTAGCGGCGGAGCCAGACGGCCGGTTCCAGGCCGGATTCCTCGATGAGGGCGCCGGCGAGGGAGCCGCCGTCGCGGTCGGTGTGCAGGAGCGAGGCCATGGTGGCCAGCCGCTGGCCCGGTTCCAGGGTGGGGACCGGGCTCTCCCGCCAGAGGGCGGCCAGCATCTTCAGGTACGGGGAGCCCTTCTCGGTGGCGGCCTCGTACTGGCGGTGGTGGTAGCCGATGGCGGCGCGCTCGCGGATGATCGAGAAGCGGGCGGCGCGGAAGGTGTCGTCGGCGTCGACGAGCCGGGCGAGCCAGTCGTTGATGGCCGGGGTGGCCTCCATGTACGAGGCGGACAGGCCGCGCATGAAGCCCATGTTGAGGACCGAGAGGGCCGTTTTGACGTAGTGCCTGGCCGGGTCGGTGGTGTTGAAGAAGGTGCGGATGGACTGCTGGGC
The DNA here is from genome assembly GCF_026153355.1 of Streptomyces endophytica. Lineage (GTDB taxonomy): Bacteria > Actinomycetota > Actinomycetes > Streptomycetales > Streptomycetaceae > Streptomyces > Streptomyces endophytica. Next base: position 4,285,441 of record NZ_CP110636.1, read on the forward strand.
GAGGTACTCGTCGTCGCCGGGGCCCAGGCAGACCAGGTGCTGCCGGGCGACCTCGGCGGCGAAGGTGACCGACAGCTTGTTCCACCACTGCCAGGGGTGGGCGGGGAAGAGGTAGTAGTCGTCGGGGTCGAGGCCGAGGCCGGTGAGGGTGGTGGTGAAGCGGGTGCGGGTCTCCTCGGGGAGTTCGGCGCGGATCAGGGTGTCGTAGTCGAGGCCGGCGCCGGCGGTGAAGGTGGCGTGGTCGCGGCGGGCGGCGAGCCAGATCAGCGTCAGCGGGCTGGCGGCCTCGGGGGCGTAGGCGTGGTACTCGTGGATGCCGAAGCCGAGGCGGCCGTTGTTGGCGACGAAGCAGGGGTGGCCCTCGGTCATGCCGGTCTCGATGGCCTGGAAGCCGGACTTGGCGAGTTCGGCGGCCGAGGGCTGGTCGAGGCCGAGTTTGTAGGCGGTGCCGGAGAGGGTGGAGCTGATCTCCTCCAGGTAGACCGGCAGGATCTCCTGGCCGAGGCCCAGGGAGGCGCGGAGTTCGATGAAGAACTCCAGGGCGTCCAGGGGGAGTTCGTCCGAACCGTGGTGGCGGGTGATGCTGTCGGCGTCGACCTGCCAGTGGTCGAGGGCGGCTCTGCGGGCGGCGAAGCGGTATTCGGTACCGCCGTCGTCGCTGCGTACGGCGTAGTGGCCGTCCTGCGGCAGGCGCTTGGGGGTGAGCAGGCGCTCGTGGGCGAATTCGGCCAGGCCCTTGCGGATCAGCAGGCGGTTGGCGCGGTCCCACAGGGCGGGGGTGAGGTGGGCGACGGCGTCCTGGGCGGTGGGCATCAGTGGTCTCCTCGGGCGGCCAGGAACTGGTCGCGGGTGCAGGTGCTCAGGTAGGCGTCCTTGGAGGGCAGCGAGACCGTGCGCCGGATCTCGAAGCCGACGGCCTTGTTGAGGGCGTGCACGCCGGTGTTGCGGGTGTCGGGTTCGACGACGACGCGGTGGGTGGCCGGGTCGGCGAAGAGCATCTCCATGACGGTGGTGAGCACGGCGTGGGTGAAGCCGTGGACCGGGGTGTCGGTGGGGGCGCAGAGGAAGTGCATGCCGATGTCGCCCGGTTCGGCGACGTGGATGCCGACCAGTTCGCGGTGGGCGGGGTCGTAGCGTTCCATGAGGAAGGCCGGGGTGCCGTTGTGCAGGCCGAGGAAGGCGTCGTGGTGGGGGTCGGCGTCGATCCGCGCGAACTCCTTCTCGACGGCGGCGAGGTCGCAGTCCTGCATCAGCCAGAAGACGGCCTTGGGGTGGGTGACCCAGGAGTGCAGGACGGCGGCGTCGGCGGCGGGGTCGACGGGCCGCAGGGAGAACTCCCCCAGAGCGGGATCGGTGCGGGTGAAGACGGGGGTGTTCATGCGGGTATCTCCGTGGGGTGGTGCGGGCCGGCCGGGGCGGCGAACTCCTGGAAGGCGATGGCCTTTTCGACCGGGTAGTACTCGCGGCCGAGCAGCTCGCGGACGAGGCACGAGTTGCGGTAGGCCGCCATGCCGAGGTCGGGTGTGACGAAGCCGTGGGTGTGCAGCTCGGCGTTCTGCACGTAGATGCCCTGGCCGGTGGTGTCGATGCTGTAGTTGCGGGCGACGGCGTAGCGGCCGGCGTCGTCCCAGGCGATCCGGTCGCGGACCGGTTCGAGGAAGTCCGGTACGCGGTAGCGGTAGCCGGTGGCGAGGACCAGGCCCTGGGTGTCGAGGCTGAAGTCGGTGCCCTGCTCCTCCTGGCGCAGGCCCAGGGTGTAGGTGCCGGAGGTCTCGTCGTAGGAGGCGGTGTGGAGGGCGGTGTTGGTGAGCAGGCGGGTGCGGACCGGGCCGGCCAGGCTCTTCTGGTAGAGCAGGTCGAAGATCTCGTTGATCAGCTCGGAGTCGATGCCCTTGTAGAGGTGCTTCTGGGTGGCGTTGAGCCGGTCGCGGGTGGCCCCGGGGAGGGCGTGGAAGTAGTCCACGTACTCCGGTGAGGTCATCTCCAGCGTGAGCTTGGTGTATTCGAGGGGGAAGAAGCGCGGTGAGCGGGTGGCCCAGGTCAGGTGGTAGCCGTGGGCGTCGATGTCCGTCAGGAGGTCGTGGAAGATCTCCGCGGCGCTCTGGCCGCTGCCGATCAGGGTGATCGAGTCCTTGGCCTGGAGGGCGGGCTTGGCGTCCAGGTAGCCGGCGTTGTGCAGCAGGTCGCCGCCGAGGCCCTGGCAGGCCTCGGGGAGGTGCGGCGGGGTGCCGGTGCCGAGGACGAGCTTGCGGGCGCGGAAGGTGAGCCGTTCGCCGGTGGGGAGGTGCTCGGCGTGGACGGTGTACAGCTCCTCGCCGGCGTCGTACGTGACGGTGGTGACGCGGTGTCCGAAGCGGAGGGTGTCGAGTTTGCCGGCCGCCCAGCGGCAGTAGTCGTTGAACTCGGCGCGCAGCGGATAGAAGCTCTCGCGGATGTAGAACGGGTAGATCCGCCCGGATTCCTTCAGGTAGTTGAGGAAGGAGAACGGGGAGGTCGGATCGGCGAGGGTGACCAGGTCGGCCATGAACGGGACCTGGAGGTGGCTGCTCTCCAGCATCATGCCGGGGTGCCAGTCGAAGGACGGTTTGTCGTCCAGGAACAGGCCGTTGAGTCCGTCGATCGGCTCGGTCAGGCAGGCCAGGCCCAGGTTGAAGGGCCCGAGGCCGATGGCGAGGAAGTCGTAAGGGGCGGACACGGGGTCTCCGATGGGGGGTTCGGCTCGGGGCGGGTCAGCGCGCGGTGAGCGCCGGCCGCGGCTGCTCGGCGAGGAAGGCACCGGCGTGCTCGGCGATCAGGTCGAGGACGGTGGCGATGTCTTCGAGGGTGGTCTCCGGGTTGAGCAGGGTGAACTTGAGGTAGTGGCGGCCGTCGACCTTGGTGCCGGCGACGATGGCGTCGCCGGAGGCGAACAGGGCTTCGCGGGCGTGCAGGTTGACCCGGTCGGCGAGCTCGGGGTCCGGGTCGGCGCTGGGGACGTAGCGGAAGACCAGGGTGCTCAGCCGGGGCTCGGTGACCACCTCGAAGCGGGGGTCGTCGTGCAGGAGTTTCCACGCGTCGGCGGCGCGGTCGATGACCTCGTCGAAGAGTTCGCCGACGGCCGCCGCGCCCATGATGCGCAGGGTGAGCCAGAGTTTGAGGGCGTCGAAGCGGCGGGTGGTCTGGATCGACTTGTCGACCTGGTTGGGGATCCGGGCCTCGGCCATCCGGCGCGGGTTGAGGTAGTCCGCGTGGTAGGTGACGTGCCGCAGGGTGGAGCGGTCGCGGACCAGGACGGCGCTCGAACTGACCGGCTGGAAGAAGGACTTGTGGTAGTCGACGGTGACGGAGTCGGCGCGCTCGATACCGTCGAGGAGTTCGCGGCGGCGGGAGACCAGCAGTCCGCATCCGTAGGCGGCGTCGACGTGCATCCAGGCGCCGTGACGGGCGCACAGGTCGGCGGTCTCCGGGAGCGGGTCGATGGAGCCGAAGTCGGTGGTGCCGGCGGTGGCGACGACCGCCATGGGTATCAGGCCGTCGCGGTGGCAGCGGGCCAGCGCGTCGGCGAGCGCGTCGGTGCGCATCCGCTTCTCGGCGTCGGCCGGTACGGAGATGACGGCCTCGGCGCCCAGGCCCAGCAGGGTGGCGGACTTGCGGATGCTGAAGTGGCTGCATTCGGAGGTCAGGATGCGCAGCCGGGGGAGGACGTCGGTGAGCCGGGCGTGGTGAGGTGCCTCGTCCCGGGCCAGTTCGCGGCGGCAGGCCTCGTCGCGGGCGAGCAGCATGGCCTGGAGGTTGGACTGGCTGCCGCCGCTGGTGAAGATGCCGTCGGCCAGCTCGCCGAGGCCGATCCGGGCGGCCGTCCAGTCGATCAGCCGGCGTTCGATGAGCGTGCCGCCGGCGCTCTGGTCCCAGGTGTCCAGGGAGGAGTTGACGGCGGAGAGCACGGCCTCGCCGACGAGTGCGGGGATCACCACGGGGCAGTTGAGGTGCGCGAGGTAGCGCGGGTGGTGGAAGTAGACCGCGTCGCGGAGGTAGACCTCTTCGAGTTCGTCGAGCGCGGCGGCCGCGTCGTGCAGCGGTGCGTCGAGGTCGACACCGGTGATCGCGGGGGCGAGGCGGTCGACGGAGATGCCGGTGAACGGGCGGGCGGTACCGGCGATTTTGGCGCTGATCCGTGTGACGCTCTCGGTGACCGCGCTGTGGTAGCGGTGGGCCGTACCGTTGTTGAGCAGATACGTCCGGCTGTCGGCCGGGTCCTCGGCGGAGTGCGCGAGGAGACTCATGAAGGTGTCCTCCCTGGTGCGGACTTGACCACGTCCTGCGCAGGACGGGGTGTGCGCAGGGGCAGGGAGACCCGCCCGGTGACGTAGTGAGGTAAGCCTAACCTAACTACGTCCCGGGTGGGGAGACAGGGCCCGGACCGGGCCTGTCCGCGGCCTCAGTTGTCGTCCTCCAGCGTCCGCAGGACCAGTCCCGTGGCGGGCTTGGGCCCGAACGAGGTGGACTTGCGGGGCATCGTCACACCGCACTCGGCGAGTTGACGGACGGTCTCCTCGGACGTGGCGCGCATCAGCACGGCCGAACCGCCGTGCCGGGCGGCATGTTCGACGGCGGCGTCGGCGTGGTGCAGATAGCCGATGTCCGACGGGTGGTCGGGGATGTGCCAGACCTCGTCCAGCAGGACGGAGTGCAGCACGGTGGCGTCCAGCCGCCGCCACGCCTCGGGCCGGTCCCGGCGGATCGTACGGTCCAGCAGCCCGGGATCCGGGCGGTCCAGGAGGTGGAAGGTGTCCGGCCCGCCACTGAGGACGAAGGCGGTACCGGACGTCTCCTCCAGGGTCCGCAGCGCGTCCGCCAGCCCACCCGCGAGCGGACGGGTGCGGAAGGCGCCGGCCAGCTCCGCCAGCGCCTTGGCGGGCGGCAGATGCGGCAGCACGCGGTGGATCGCGCGGACCTGGAGCGGATAGCGGGCGGTGTCGACGAGCAGGACCAGACCGGACGCCCACGGCGAGGCGGCGGTGGCGTCCGGCTGCTGCTCGTACAGCCGCTGGTAGGTCGCCCAGCGGTGGTGGCCGTCGGCGATCAGGGCCTGGCGGCGGGCGAGGTCCGCGTCGATGGTGGCGAGATCGGCGGGGGCGGTGACCGCCCACAGACGGTGGGTGAAACCGTCCTCCGTGGTGGTGGACAGCAGCGGGGTGCCCTCCACCACGCGCTCGATCACCGCGGTGGCGCCGTTCGCCGGATTCCCGCCACGGTACGACAGCAGCAACGGCTCGAAATTGGCGGCCGCGGCGCGCATCAGCGCGGCCCGGTCCTCGACGACCTCGGGGATCACGTCCTCGTGCGGCAGCACCGGGCCGTCCAGGCACAGCGCGCCGATCAGCCCGCGCTGGAGCACCTCGCCGGAGCGCTGCTCGTACACGTACAGTGCGGGGTCGGGGTCCTGTGCCAGCACGCCCTCGGCGCGCCAGCGGCGCAGGGTGTCGGCGGCCTGGCGGTGCCGGGCGGCGGGGTCCGCGGCGTGCGGCAGGATCAGCCGGACGATGTTGTACGGATCGGCGGTCTCCAGATGGCGCACCCCCTCCGGCCGGACCACCACGTCGTACGGCGGCGAGGTCACGGCGGTGAGGCTGCTGATCCGGTCCGGGGCGTAGCGCAGTCCGCGGAACGGGAGGAGGCGGAGGCCGTCGGTATCGGTCATTGAAGAATGCTATGCCGCGGGGGCGATGAGGGAAGATCGGGGGACAGTCCGGATGTGGCTGGAAATACCGGTAGGTGCGAGGAGCGGGACGGCATGAACGAGCAGGTTCGCAGGCAGCCCGACGGGAGCCGGCGCGCGCTCCACGAGGTCTACGACACGGCGCTGCTGGATCTGGACGGGGTCGTCTACGCCGGTGGCCGGGCCATCGCCCACGCCGTCGCGTCGCTGACCGCGGCCCGGGACGCCGGGATGCACCTCGCGTACGTGACCAACAACGCGGCCCGCACCCCGCAGGCCGTCGCCGACCAGCTGTCCGGATTCGGACTGCCCACCGGCGCCGAGGACGTGATCACCTCGGCGCAGGCGGTGGCCCGGCTGATCGCCGAGCAGGTGCCGGCGGGCGCCCGGGTGCTGGCGATCGGCGGCGAGGGGCTGCTGGTGGCGCTGCGCGAGCGCGGCCTTGAGCCGGTGTTCTCCGCGGACGACCGGCCGGCGGCCGTGGTGCAGGGCTACGACCCGACCCTGGACTGGGGACGGCTGGCGGAGGCCGCGTACGCCGTGCAGCGCGGGGTGCCGTGGTTCGCGTCCAACACCGACCTGACGATCCCCAAGGAGCGCGGGATCGCGCCCGGCAACGGCGCGTTGGTGGAGGTCGTCCGGATCGCGGCGGGCGGCACGCCCCAGGTGGCGGGCAAGCCGCAGCCGCCGATGCACCGCGAGACGGTGCTGCGGACCGGCGCCCGGCGGCCGCTGGTGATCGGCGACCGGCTGGACACCGACATCGAGGGCGCCCACAACGGCGGGGTGGACTCCCTGCTGGTGCTCACCGGCGTGACCACCCCCGCCGAACTGCTGGCCGCCCCGCCGGAGCACCGCCCCTCCTACGTGGACGAGGACCTGCGCGGGCTGCTCGCGCCGCAGCCGGAGGTGACCGCGGACGGCGGCGGCTTCCGGTGCGGCGGCTGGCGGGCCGAGGCCGGCGGCGACGTGCTCTCCGTGGCGGGCGAGGGGGAGCCGCTGGACGGGCTGCGGGCGCTGTGCGCGGCGGCCTGGACGCAGGCGGGGGACGGCAGTTGCCGGGCGGACGCGGGGAAGGCGCTGGCCCGCATCGGGTGGTGAGGACGGCGCCACGGGGCCCGGCGTCGGGCGGGGCCCGGCGCACGGCGGCCGATGGCTTCAGTCCCGCTCGGCCGTCGCGGTACCCGCCGTCAGCTCGGCGAGCAGGTCCTCCTCGGTGGCGCCGCGCCGCCAGTAGCCGGTGAACTTGACCGTCCGGCGGTCGAAGCCGCGCTCGCGGACCAGATGGCGGCGCACCGCCTTGACGGTGCCGGACTCCCCGGCGACCAGGCGTACGGCGTGCCGGCGGGCAGTGCGGCGGTGCGCAGCGCGTCGAGCACCGGCTCGTGGTGCGCCGCGGTGGCCGGGTCCCGGACGAGCCAGCTGATGTCGGCGTCCGCGAAGGTCGGCAGCGGCTGCCGGTCGTCCTCGTGGCCCACTTCGAGGAAGACCTTGGCCTGGGTGCCGGGCGAGAGCCAGGAGAGGATGCCGGCGATCGCGGGCAGTGCCGTCTCGTCGCCGGTGATCAGGATCCAGTCGGTGCCGGCCGGCGGGCGGAAGTCGACGCCGCCGTTGTCCGGGACGGCCGGGGCGAGGACGGTCAGGCGGTCGCCGGGCCGGGCGGCGGCGGCCCAGCGGGAGGCCGGTCCGCCCCGCGTCACCGCGGCCCGGGTTCCGCGCCGTGCAGCGCGAAGTCGACGTCGAACTCCCCGGCGTCCGGGCGCTGTTCGCGGATGGTGTACGAGCGCATCACCGCGCGCTCGGCCGGGTCCTGGGCGCGCCAGGCGGTGTACCAGCCGTCGCCCGTGTCGTCGAAGACCGGGCGGTCCTGGTGGGGTTGCGGGAGGAAGAGCTTGAAGCGCTGGTCACGGCCGCCGGAGGCCAGTTCGTCCAGCCGCTCGCCGCCGAAGGTGACCCGCAGCATGGCGGGGCCGAGCCGTCGGGAGCGGACGACGTGCACGTCGAAGAAGCGGAAGGGGGCGGTGGCGGGGGCGGCGGTCGTGGTCATGCGGGAACCTCCCGGACGGTGGTGGGGGTGGGTGGGGCCGCGGGGCGCGCGGGTGCGGCGGGCGGTGCACCGCGGCCGGCGGACGTGCCGTGCGGACGGCCCGGGGGGCGGCCCGCGCGGTACGTCGCTGCGTCAGCTGACCTTCTTGGCGCTCTCGATGGCCTTGGCCAGCGTCTCGATGAGCGGTGCGGCGCCCGCGTAGGAGAAGCGCGGTTCGCTCGACCACGGGGTGATCTGGCCGGCCTTGACGGCGGGCAGCTTCGCCCAGGAGGGCTTCGCGGCCAGGTCCTTGGGCTGGAGGGTGGCGGTCCGGTTGTCCAGCAGGAGCACGTCCGCCTGGTACTTGTCGGCGTTCTCCCAGCTCAGGCTCTCGAAGTAGCCGCCCTTGTCCAGGTGGTCGGGGACGATCAGGTCGACGCCGAGGGACTTGTAGTACATCAGGTCGGCGTTGATGCCGGGGTTGGAGGCGTAGAAGAGGTCCGGGCTGCCGGAGCAGGCGAGCACCTTGACCCGGTTCGACTTGGCGGCCTTGCGCAGCTTCTCGGCGGCCTGCTCGAAGCGGGACTTGGCGTCGGTGACCTTCTTGGCCTTGAGGTCGGCGCCGAGCGATGCGGCCAGTTCGGCGTAGCGCTCGATGATCTTGACGAGCGGGACCCGGGACGAGGTGATGGCCACGGACTCGGCCAGCTTGGTGATCTTGTCCTTGCTGTCGTCCGGGACGAACCACAGCGCGCCCGGCTCGTACATGTTGGTGACCAGCAGATCCGGCCGCAGGCCCGCGTACTTCTCGACGTTGAACTGGTTGTAGGCGTTGCCGATGATGGTGACCTTGTCGACGTCGAGGTCGCCGGCCTGCGGGTCGGGCTTGCCGTTCTTGAGCTTGGTGGGGCCGAAGACGCCGACGATCTGGTCGTCGATCCCGAAGTCGTGCAGGGCGGCCGCGGTGCCGGTGAAGGCGACGATCCGCTGCGGGGTGCCCTTGAGGGAGACCTTCTGCTTGCGGTCGTCGGTGAAGCTCCACGGGCCGCCCTTGGCACTGCCGTTGGCGCCCGCCGAGCTTTTGCCACCACCGCACGCGGCCAGCAGGGCGCCGATGCCGACGGCGCCGCCCGCGGCCAGGACGCCGCGACGGGACGGAGTTACGCTTCGGGAGGTGCTCATGGTGGCTGCACTTCTCTCTGGGAGGGCCTGCAAGTCGAATGTGAGGGTAGGCTAACCTAACTACCGTGTTGGTCGACAGTCCCCCCGAAGCATCAACGGCCCCGGCCCCCACGGCACCCCGGAAGCGGCACGCCCTGCGCTCCGCGGGACTGCTCGGCTCCGTGGCCGTCCTCGCCGTCGTCGTCGTCCTCGGCATCGCCGTCGGCGCCAAACAGATCCCGCTCGACCAGGTGTGGCACGGGGTGTTCCACTACTCCGGCACCGACACCGACGTGGTCGTGCACGACGTGCGCATCCCCCGCACCCTGCTCGGCCTGATCGCCGGCGCCGCCCTCGGCCTGGCCGGCACCGTCATGCAGGCCCTGACCCGAAATCCCCTGGCGGACCCGGGAGTTCTCGGTATCAACGCCGGCGCCTCGGCCGCCGTCGTCTCCGCCATCAGCCTCTTCGGCATCACCTCCCTCACCGGCTATGTGTGGTTCGCGTTCGCCGGCGCCGCGGTGGTCTCGGTCGCCGTCTACGTCCTCGGTGGCACCCGCAACGCCACCCCGGTACGGCTCGCGCTCGCCGGCACCGCACTGACCGCCGTCCTCGTCGGCTACATCAACGCCGTCAACCTCATGGACACCGCGGCGCTCGACAAGATGCGCTTCTGGACGGTGGGTTCACTGGCCGCCGCCACCATGCCGACCGTCACCCACGTCGCACCCTTCCTGGCCGTCGGCGGCGTCCTCGCGCTCCTGCTCGCCCGCCCGCTCAACGCCATCGCGCTCGGCGACGACCAGGCGCGGGCCCTGGGCGCCCGGCTGACCCGCACCCGGGTCCTGGCGATGGTCGCGGTCACCCTGCTGTGCGGCGGCGCGACCGCCGCCTGCGGCCCGATCGTCTACGTCGGCCTGATGGTTCCGCACGTCGTACGGGCCATCACCGGCCCCGACCTGCGCTGGATCCTGCCGTACTCCGCGGTGCTCTCGCCGGTCCTGCTGCTCGGCGCTGACGTCCTCGGCCGGGTGGCGGCCCGCCCCGGCGAACTCCAGGTCGGCATCGTCACCGCCGTCATCGGCGGACCGGTCTTCATCTATCTCGTACGACGGCGGAGGATGGCCCAGCTGTGAGTGCCACTGTGAAGCCCGCGCAGGGCACGAAGCGCGCGGCGGCGCTGCGCACCAGGGGCGGGCTCTCGCTGCGCCTGGACGTCCGCGCCGCGGTCGTCGGACTGGTGCTGCTGGTCCTCGCGCTGGCCGCCGGCATCGCGCTGATCGGCTCCGGCGACTACCCGATGACGCCGGGCGAGGTGGTCGCCACGCTGACCGGCGGCGGCGACCCCGGCGCCCAGTTCATCGTGCAGGACCTGCGGCTGCCCCGGGTGCTGGTGGGACTGCTGGTCGGCGCCGCGTTCGGGATCGCCGGAGCGGTCTTCCAGACCGTCTCCCGCAATCCGCTCGGCAGCCCGGACGTCCTCGGCTTCGCCCAGGGCTCGTCGGTCGGCGCGCTGATCGCCATCGTCTACTTCCAGGCCGGCACCTTCGCGGTCGCCGCCGGAGCGGTCGCCGGCGGCGTGGCCACCGGACTCGCCATCTTCCTGCTCGCCTGGAAGCGCGGCATCCACGGCTACCGCTTCGTGCTCGTCGGCATCGGGGCCAGCGCCATGCTCTACGCGATGGTCCTCTACCTCATGACCAAGGCCAACATCGTCGAGGCGACCCGGGCCACCACCTGGATGACCGGCTCCCTCAACGGCCGCGACTGGGACCAGGTGGGGCCGCTCGCCGCCGTCTGCGCCGTCCTGATCCCGCTGGTCCTGCTGTACGCGCGGCCGCTGCGGATGCTGGAGATGGGCGACGACGCGGCGTACGCACTGGGCGTACGCGTCGACCGGGTGCGCATCGTCGTGCTGCTGGCCGCGGTCGTGCTGGTCGCGGCGGCCACCGCGGCGGCCGGGCCGATCTCCTTCGTGGCGCTCACCGCGCCCCAGCTCGCCCGCCGGCTGACCCGCTCGCCCGGCCCCAACCTGCTGCCCGCCGCCCTCATGGGCGCCCTGCTGCTGGTCGCCGCCGACTGGGCCTCCCAGCAGCTCTTCGGCGCCGACCAGCTGCCGGTGGGCGTGCTGACCGGTGTCCTCGGCGGCGGCTATCTGCTCTGGCTGCTGGCCACCGAGCGCAAGGCCGGGCGGGTATGAGGCCCCGGCGACCCGGGCCCGGGCACCGACCGCGGCGCGACCACGTCCTCACCACCACCCCAGGAGCTTCGAAGTGAGCCGTCTCACGGCCGAGAACGTCACCCTCGCCTACGACCAGCGGGTCATCGCCGAGAACCTCTCGGTCGCCATTCCCGACCACTCCTTCACGGTCATCGTCGGCCCGAACGCCTGCGGCAAGTCCACGCTGCTGCGCGCCCTGTCCCGGATGCTCCGGCCGAGCGCCGGATCGGTGCTGCTGGACGGCGCGGCGATCTCGTCCCTCCCGGCCAAGAAGGTCGCCAGGACGCTCGGGCTGCTGCCCCAGTCCTCGGTCGCCCCGGACGGCATCACCGTCGCCGACCTCGTGGCGCGCGGCCGCTACCCGCACCAGGGGCTGCTGCGGCAGTGGTCCGGCGAGGACGAGCGGATCGTGACGGAGTCCATGGCGGCCACCGGCGTCGACGGGCTCGCCGACCGCTACGTCGACGAACTGTCCGGCGGCCAGCGCCAGCGGGTCTGGATCGCCATGGCGCTCGCCCAGCAGACCCCGCTCTTCCTCCTCGACGAGCCCACCACCTACCTGGACATCCAGCACCAGATCGAGGTGCTGGACCTGTGTGCCGAGCTGCACGAGGAGCAGGGGCGGACGCTGGTCGCCGTGCTGCACGACCTCAACCACGCCGCCCGCTACGCGACCCACCTCATCGCCATGAAGGACGGCGAGATCATCGCCCAGGGCCCGCCCGCCGACATCGTCACCGCCGACCTGGTCGCCCGGGTCTTCGGGATCGGCTGCCAGGTCATCGACGACCCGGAGACCGGCACGCCGCTGGTCGTGCCCGCGGCCCGGCAGCCCCGCGGGGGCCGGGCGGCGCGGCAGGCAGCCGGCGAGACGGTCGGCAGGGCCGCTACAGCAGCGTCCTGAGACGCAGCAGATCGCGCAGCCCGGCCTCCAGCTTGACCCGGCCGCTGCCCCAGGCCCGGGCGAAGTTCAGCCGGCCGTCCACCAGCGCGACCAGGTCGTCGCCCGTCATGGCCAACCGGATCTCGGCCTTGTCCGGGGGCGGGCCGGGCACGCAGGTCACGTCCTGGATGCTGCCCTGGGCCAGCCGGCCGAGGAACGTCACGTCCAGGTCGGTGATGCGGCAGCTGAGCGAACGGTCCAGCGCTGCGGCGCTGCGGACCTTGCCGTCAGCCGAGGACAGGTTCTGGGCCAGCCGGTCGAGCGCGGCACGGCACTGGTCGAGGGTTGCCATCGCGATCGACGATACGCCAGGTCGCCGGGCGGCCGGTCGGCCCCGGACACCCGCCCGCCGAGGTAGCGTCAAAGGCATGGAACAGTCCACGCCCGGCCCGGAGCCGGAGCCGGAGGCAGCCGGCGGCCCGGAGCAGGCCGGGCCCGCGCGGCCGGCCGGCAGCGACGAGGAGGCGGCGGCCACCGAGGCGGCCGGACCCCGGCCGCTCGGCGTCCCCGTCACCCCCACCGGACAGCCCGCGGTCGACGCCGGACTGCGGCGTCTCGCCGATGCCGACCACCTGCCGGTGGGCGGACACCTGAAGGTGTACGAGGATGTGCACCGCGGGCTCCGCGACGTACTGGCCGGTCTCGACCAGCACCCCGGGCCGCCCGCACCGTCCTCCACGACGCACGACAACAGGAGCTGAACCACAGGTGGCAGGAGTGGCACGACGCCGACTCGACGCGGAGCTGGTGCGCCGCAAGCTGGCCCGCTCGCGCGAGCACGCCAGCCAGCTGATCGCCGCCGGCCGGGTGACCGTCGGCGGCACCACCGCGAGCAAACCGGCCACCCAGGTGGAGACCAGCGCGGCCGTGGTCGTCCGCGCCGACGACAGCGACCCCGACTACGTCTCGCGCGGCGGCCACAAGCTCGCCGGGGCGTTCGCCGCCTTCGTCCCGCACGGCCTGAAGATCGAGGGGCGCCGGGCTCTCGACGCCGGCGCCTCCACCGGCGGCTTCACCGACGTCCTGCTGCGGGCCGGCGCCGGTCATGTCGTCGCCGTCGACGTCGGATACGGCCAGCTCGCCTGGTCGCTGCAGAGCGACGAGCGGGTCACCGTGAAGGACCGCACCAACGTGCGCGAGCTGACGCTCGACCAGATCGACGACCGGCCCGTCGACCTCGTCGTGGGCGACCTCTCGTTCATCCCGCTGGGGCTGGTGCTGCCCGCGCTGGCCGGCTGCGCGGCGCCGGACGCCGACCTGGTGCTCATGGTCAAGCCGCAGTTCGAGGTCGGCAAGGAACGGCTGGGCAGCGGCGGCGTCGTGCGCAGCGCCGCGCTGCGGGCCGAGGCGGTCACGGCCGTCGCGGGCCGGGCGGCGGAACTCGGACTTGGCGTACTTGGAGTAGTTGCGAGCCCGCTGCCTGGACCTTCCGGGAATGTCGAGTACTTTCTGTGGCTGCGCGCCGGGGCGCCTGCACTCGACCCGGCGGATGTCGACCGTGCAGTGGCGGAGGGGCCTCGTTGACCACAACCCAGGCAGTTGAAGGCAGCGCAGCACACGAGAACACCGGAGACCGGCGGACGGTGTTCCTGCTCGCACACACCGGCCGCCCGGCGGCCGTCCGCAGTGCCGAACTCGTCGTCCAGGGGCTGCTGCGCAGCGGCATCGGGGTGCGGGTGCTGGCCGAGGAGGCCGCGGACCTGCCGCTGCCGTCCTCGGTCGAACGCGTCGAACTGGAGCAGTGCGCGGCCGAGGGCTGCGAACTGCTGGTGGTCCTGGGCGGTGACGGGACCCTGCTGCGCGGCGCGGACTTCGCCCGGACGTCCGGCGTCCCGATGCTCGGCGTCAACCTCGGCCGGGTCGGCTTCCTCGCCGAGGCCGAGCGCGACGACCTCGACAAGGTCGTCGACCGGGTCGTCACCCGCGCCTACGAGGTCGAGGAGCGGATGACCCTCGACGTCCTCGTCCGCAACAACGGCAACGTCGTGCACACCGACTGGGCGCTCAACGAGGCCTCGGTGGAGAAGGCCGCGCGCGAGCGGATGCTGGAGGTCGTGACCGAGGTCGACGGCCGGCCGGTCTCCCGCTTCGGCGGCGACGGCGTGGTCTGCGCGACCCCCACCGGCTCGACCGCCTACGCCTTCTCGGCCGGCGGCCCGGTGGTCTGGCCCGAGGTCGAGGCGCTGCTGATGGTCCCCATCAGCGCCCACGCCCTCTTCGCCAAGCCGCTGGTCACCTCGCCGCGCTCGGTCCTGGCCGTCGAGGTCCAGCCCAAGACGCCGCACGGCGTGCTGTGGTGCGACGGCCGCCGCAGCGTCGAACTCCCCGCCGGCGCCCGCGTCGAGGTCCGCCGCGGCGCCGTGCCGGTCCGCCTGGCCCGGCTGCACCACGCCTCCTTCACCGACCGCCTGGTCGCCAAGTTCGCCCTCCCGGTGGCCGGCTGGCGGGGGGCGCCCCACTAGCGGGCGCTCACGACGACCCCGCGAGGAGTGCCCTGGCGCGGGCCAGGGCCGGGTCCCGGTGGGCGGCGAGGTCCGCGTCGGCGAAGACCGGGACCGGTACCGCCGGGGGGATGCCGGCGCCGTCGAAGGTGCGGCCGCCGGCGGTCAGGAACTCCTCGTTGGGCAGCCCGAAGCGCCAGCCGTTCGGCAGGCCGCGGTCCAGGACGTCGGAGAACACGCCCTGGGTGTGCTCCCCGATCCGGGTGGGCGCGGGGGAGCGGCCCATCAGGGCCTGGGTGAAGGTCTCGCCCGCACTGATGGTGAGGCGGCCGGTGAGGAGTGCCACCGGGCCGGTGTAGACCGGCCCGTGGTGCGGCCCGACCCGCACCGGCACGGGCGTGGTGAACCGCGCCGGATCCCGCGGGTCGTTGCGTGCCCGCTTGCGGTAGGCGGAATAGCCGCGGTCGGTCAGCCGGGAGGCGATGCGCAGGCCCAGCGGATCGGCGCCGCCGCCGTTCAGCCGGACGTCGACGATCAGGCCGCGCAGCGCCCCCGGGCCCCGCGTACGGCCCTTCGTGAACACGGCGTCCAGGGCGAGGTCGAGCTCGGCGGCGTCCCCCGCGTAGTCGCCCTTCTTCGTGTACCCGGCGAACTGGGTGACGCGGAAGTAGCCGATACGGCCGGGCAGATCGGCATAGGACAGCTTGCCCTGCGCCCACGAGCGCCGGTGGACGCCGGGACCGAGACCGGCCGCTATCGCTTTGTCGACACGGGTGGTGAATGCCGGGGTGGGCAGGACCGTACCGGGACGTTTCCCCGCGAACCACCGGTCGGGACCGGCGACGACGCGGGTGTGCGCATCGTGCAGCGGCTCGATCATCGCGCGCAGCACCGCGAACAGTTCGGCGTCGGTCGTCCGGGCCGTGATCCGGGGGCGGTAGCGGTCGCGGACCGCCGCCCAGTCGACCTTCTTCGCCCGGAAGAACGGGTAGTTCTCGGCATACGTCCGCCAGAACACGTCGAAGACCGCCCGGGGATCGCGCGACGGGCGTTCGGCGCACCGGGCGGGCAGCGCGGCGATCCGGTGCAGGGCCCGCCGCCCCGCGTTGTCCGCACTCGTCAGCCGGGCACCGCTGGTGCCGTCCGGGCCACCGTCAGCGGCGCCGAGTCCGGCACCGTGAACCGGCTCCGGCCCCGCGCGTCGGGCCCGCCCGCCCGGGTGCCCGTGACGGCCCCCGGCAGACAGCTGACGGCGGTGGTCTCGTACGTCCGCAGGCTGCGGCCCTTGATGGTGACGAGGGTCCCGTAGCCGTCCATCCGCCAGACGCCCTCCAGGGTGCGGCTGGCGGACGCCGGGCGGGAAGCGGTGGCGCCCGGCGCGGCGGCCGGGCCGCCGGCGCAGGCGGTGGCGGCGGTCAGCGCGGTCACCGCCGTCACGGCGGCGAACAGCGCGCGCGTGCCGCGGGGGCGAGGGGAGCGGCCGGGGCCGCGGCGGTCGTTCATCAGATACCTCATCAGGGTGGTCAGGCCGCGGCCAGGGTGCCCGTGGCGCGGCGGCGCAGGGTCAGATGGACCGGCACACCGGTCGCGAGCAGGGCGAGCAGCAGGGTGCCGCCGGCGATCGCGGCGGCCGTCGTCCAGGGCACGTACGGCAGCGCGGCACCGAACGTCCGCCGGAGCACCGGGGCGAGCGTGAGCAGCGCGATGGCCGTGCCGAGAAGCAGGGCGGTGCCCGCGACGACGGCCGCCTCCCAGGCCGCCATCGCCCGCACCTGGCGGCGGTACGAGCCGATCAGCCGCAGCAGCGCCAGCTCGCGGCGGCGCTCGGCGGTGATCACGGCGAGGGTGTTGGCGGCGGCGATGGCGGCGAACCCCGCGTACAGCCCGGTACCGACGTAGTCCAGCCACACCTGGTCGGGCGGGCCGGCGGAACCGGTCCGGTGCTCCGCGGTGGTGTGCAGCGCGATCTTCGTGGTGCCGAACGCCACCACCAGCACCAGCGGCACCACCGCAGCGGAGAACCGGCGGGACTGCGTCGTCACGTTCCGCATCGCCAGCCCGGCCGCGCCGCCCCGGCCGACCAGCCGGGACAGCAGCCACGCCGCCGGGCCCACCAGCCGCGGCCCCAGCAGCGCCACCCCCGCACAGAACAGCAGCAGCACCAGGAACGCGCCCTGGCCGGCCTTCTCGGCGGGCTGGTCGGCCAGCAGCCGGGAGAGCAGCACCCCGCCCGCCGTCGCCAGGAGCCCCAGCGGCAGCCGCAGCGGCCCCAGCCCCCGGCGCCCGGCCGCCGCCTCCGCGAGCGCCCGCGCGGGCCGCAGCCCCGCGAACCGGGCGGCCGCGAGCAGCCCGGCCACCGCCGACGTCACCACCGCGACCGCCAGGCACACCGGCAGCGCCACCCAGCTGAACCGGAAGGCCACCGTGCCGGGGATCAGGCCGCGGGCGACCATGCCGTCGAACCACCAGCGCGCCAGCACCGCGCCCAGCGCACACCCCGCGAGCGCCGCCGGCACGGCCGCCATCACCGCTTGCGCGGCCACCGCCCGCCGGATCTGCCACGGACGCGCACCGACCGCCCGCAGCATCGCGAACTCGCGGTGCTGCTGGGCGACGGCCGTACCCATCGTCGAGGCGACCACGAAGACCGACAGGTAGACCGAGCCGAGGAGCAGCACCAGCGCCATGTCCCCGACACCGTGGGCCGCCATGGTCCGCCGCGCGGCGACCGGGACGCCGTCCGCGCCGGTCGCCGCGAGCATCGTCACCGACGCCCCGACGACCGCGGCGGCGAACAGCGCCGCCACCGCCGTCCCCGCGAACGCCGGCCGGTGACCGCGCAACGCCGCGCGCGCCAATCCGCTGGGCATGAACGCACCTTTCGTTTCGTAACCGTGATCAGGGCGGTCGGACCGGACCTTGACCGAAGCGGCCGTCCCGGACCTGACCTGCGGGGTCGTCCCGGAAGGCCGCGGGGCGACCGTCCCGGAACCGTGATCAGGGTCGCGGCCCGGCGGTACCGGGCACCATGCGGAAACCCTCCGTTTTCGGGTGGGGTTTTCCGCAGTACCGGGCGGACGGGGGAGGGGAGGCCGTCGCGGGGCGCCCCCGGGACCTCGTAAGGTCGTATCCGTGTTGGAGGAGATGCGGATCCGGTCCCTGGGCGTCATTGACGACGCCGTAGTCGAGCTGTCCCCGGGCTTCACGGCGGTGACCGGCGAGACGGGCGCCGGCAAGACCATGGTCGTCACCAGCCTCGGCCTGCTGCTCGGCGGGCGCGCCGACCCCGCCCTGGTGCGGATCGGCGCCAAGTCGGCCGTCGTCGAGGGCAGGATCAGCGTCGGCCCCGAGACCCCGGCCGCGGTACGTGCCGAGGAGGCCGGCGCCGAGCTCGACGACGGCGCCCTGCTGATCAGCCGCACCCTCTCCGCCGAGGGCCGCTCGCGGGCCCACGTCGGCGGCCGCTCCGTACCCGTCGGCCTGCTGGGCGAGTTGGCCGACGACCTGGTCGCCGTGCACGGCCAGACCGACCAGCAGGGCCTGCTCCGCCCCGCCCGGCAGCGCCAGGCCCTGGACCGCTACGCCGGCGACGCGGTCGACGTCCCGCTCGCCAAATACACCGCCGCGCACCGCCGGCTGCGCGCCGTCACGACCGAACTGGACGAGCTGACCACCCGGGCCCGGGAACGCGCCCAGGAAGCCGATCTGCTGCGCTTCGGCCTCGACGAGATCGCCGCGGTCGAACCGCAGCCCGGCGAGGACACCGAACTCGCCGCCGAGGCCGAGCGGCTCGGCCACGCCGAGGCACTCGCCTCCGCCGCGACCGCCGCCCACGCCGCACTGGCCGGCAACCCCGAGGACCCCGAAGGCGTCGAGGCCACCACGCTCGTCGCCGGCGCGCACCGCGCCCTGGAAGCCGTACGCGGCCACGACCCGGAGCTCGCCGGCCTCGCCGACCGCCTCGGGGAGATCGGCATCCTGATGGCCGACGTGGCCGGCGAGCTCGCCGGTTACGCCGACAACCTCGACGCCGACCCGCTGCGGCTCGCCGCGGTCGAGGAGCGCCGCGCCGCCCTGAACCACCTGACCCGCAAATACGGCGAGGACATCGCCGCGGTACTGGCATGGTCGGAGCAGAGCGCCGCCCGGCTCGCCGAACTGGACGGCGACGACGACCGGATCGGCGAACTCACCGCCGAGCGCGACGCACTCCGGGCCGAACTGGGCGAACTCGCCCAGACGTTGACCGATGCCCGCACCGCGTCCGCCCAGCGCTTCGCGGACGCCGTCACCGCCGAACTCGCCGAGCTGGCCATGCCGCACGCCCGGGTGACCGTCGAGATCCGGCAGACCGAGGTGCCCGAGGACGCCGACGGCATCGTGGTCGGCGGCCGCACCGTCGCCTACGGGCCGGCCGGCGCCGACGAGGTAGAACTCCTCCTGGCCCCGCACCCGGGCGCCCCGCCCCGGCCGATCGCCAAGGGGGCGTCCGGCGGTGAACTCTCCCGGGTGATGCTCGCCGTCGAGGTGGTCTTCGCCGGCTCCGACCCCGTGCCGACCTACCTCTTCGACGAGGTCGACGCGGGCGTCGGCGGCAAGGCGGCCGTCGAGGTCGGCCGGCGGCTGGCCCGGCTCGCCAAGTCGGCCCAGGT
Source organism: Streptomyces endophytica (assembly GCF_026153355.1). Taxonomy (GTDB): domain Bacteria; phylum Actinomycetota; class Actinomycetes; order Streptomycetales; family Streptomycetaceae; genus Streptomyces; species Streptomyces endophytica. Next base: position 4,304,583 of record NZ_CP110636.1, read on the forward strand.
CGTGGTCGTCACCCACCTCCCGCAGGTCGCCGCCTTCGCCGACCGGCAGCTCCTGGTGGCGAAGACCAACGACGGCTCGGTCACCAGGAGCGGCGTCACGATCCTGGAGGGCGAGGAGCGGGTCCGCGAACTCTCCCGCATGCTCGCCGGACAGGAGGACTCCGAAACGGCCCGCGCCCACGCCGAGGAACTCCTGGAAACGGCCCGCACCGGCCGCTAGGCGCGTCCTCCCGCCCGGCTGCGCTCCCCGGGCCGGCCGGTCCGCTCCCGCGCCCTAGGGTGACGGGAGTTCGAGCCGGCAGGGTGCCGGGCGAGGGAGTGACATGGTGGCGGTGGCAGGCGGCAAGGCGCTCACACGGATCTCGGCGCTGCTGGCGGCGGCAGGGGCGACCCGGGCCGCCTACGGGGCGCTCAGGAGCCGGCCACCGGGCGGCGCCGTCCTGTGGGAGCGCAAGAACCACGCCGGCCGCACCGTCCACCTGCACGCCGGACTCGCCACGGCCACCGGCACGGCCCTCGCCGCGGCCACCGCCCCGGGGCTCACCGCCCGCACCCGGGCGGCAGCCGCGCTGGCCGTACTGGCGGCCGGGGCCTGCGGGGCGTACGACGACGTCTTCGGCGCCGGTGATCCCCGTCGCGGATTCCGGGCCCACCTCTCGGCGCTGCGGAACCGTGAGGTCACCAGCGGGGCGGTGAAGCTGTTCGGCATCGGTGCCGCCGGTCTCGCGGCGGGCGCCCTGGTGAAGGAACGCCCGGCCGACAAGCTCCTGGCGGGCGTGGTCATCGCGGGCTCGGCGCACCTGGTGAACCTCCTGGACGTCCGCCCCGGCCGCGCGGCCGGCGCCGTGGTGGCCCTCGGCGTGCCCGGCCTTCTCCGGAACGGCCCGGCGGGACCGCTGTCCGCCGCCCCCATGGGAGCCGTGGCCGCGGTCGCCCGCGACGACCTGGAGGAACGCACCATGCTCGGCGACGCCGGTGCCCACTCCCTCGGCGCCGCCCTCGGCCTCGCCCTCGCCACCGGCACCACCCGCCCCGCCCTGACGGCCCACGCCGCGGCCCTCGTCGCCGCCACGATCGCCGGGGAGCGCCTCAGCCGGGGCGGCGCGTAGGGGCTGCGCGGCGGAACAAAACGCGTCGTGCGCGCCTCCCGGTGAGGCAGATGGCGCGCTCCGGTGGGCGGCTCACCCGTACGTACCGTCGACCCGCGCGGGCGGATTGTCATCCATGTGGGTGATCTCAAGGGCGCTGGGGTGAGACTTCCCACCGGAACGGCGGGCGGACGATGCCGAATTGACGCCGCCGGACTGGCATCCTGGGCCCGGTGCGCGGTTCCGGGCGCGCTCGCTGCGTCCTGCCGTCTTCCGGTGGGCCGGCCCGCCCGGTGGCGCGCCGCGCAGCGCCCGCACCCAGCGGACCGACCTCACCGGTACGGCCCGTTCCGCCTCGACCCAGGAGTCCCGCACACGTGAGTACCCCGACCTCGACGCACGGTCTGTCACCGCTGCGCACGGTCCAGGTGCTGGGGTACGGCGGCGCCGGCAGCGCGGCCCATGTCCGCTCGCTGGCCGAGGGGCTGGTGGCGCGCGGCGTCCGGGTCACCGTCTGTGCCACCCCGGAATCCGAGGAGGCGTACGACTTCACCGGCGCGGGCGCGCGGTTCGTCCACGTTCCGCCGCGGATGGACCCGGTGAGCGTGGCGACGCTGCGCAGCGCCTGCTGGGACGCCGACCTGGTCCACGCGCACGGCCTGCGGGCCGGGCTGCGCGCCTCGATGGCGCTGCGCGGACTGCGCGGCCCCAGGGGAGGGCGGCGGGTCCCGTTGGTCATCACCTGGCACACGAGTCCGCACACCGAGGGCGCGCGGGCCGGCGTGGTGCACCTGATGGAGCGTCGGGTGGCCCGGGCCGCCGCCGTGGTCCTGGGTGCCTGCTCCGACCTCGTCGACCGGGCCCGCGAGCGGGGTGCGCGCGATGCCCGGCTCGCTCCGGTCGCCATCCCGCGGCCCCGCTCCGGAGGAGCGCCGGCCGAGCCCGAGGAACGCGACCACCTGCGCCACAAGGAGCGGGCCGAACTGGGCGCGACCGGCCGCCCGTTGCTGCTCGCGGTCGGCCGCCTCGGCCCCGGCCAGGGCCACGACCTGCTGCTGGACGCCGCCCACGCCTGGTGTGCGCTCGACCCCCAGCCGCTGCTCGTCATCGCGGGGGAGGGCGTCCAACGGGCCGCGCTGCAGCGCCGGATCGACCTGGAGGAGCTGCCCGTCCAGTTGCTCGGCCGCCGCGACGACGTACCCGAACTCCTCGCCGCCGCCGACCTCGTGGTGCTGCCCAGCAGGTGGGAGGCGCGCTCGCTGATCGCGCAGGAGGCGCTGCGCGCCGGGGTGCCGCTGGTCGCGACCGACACCGGCGGCACCCGCGAACTGGTCGGCCGCGCCGCGGAACTGGTCCCCTACGGAGACGCCGCCGCCCTGGCCCGCAGCGTGCTCGCCCTGCTCGCGGACCCCGACCGCCGGGACGCGCTCGCCGAGGCCGGCCGCATCCAGGCGGCCGGCTGGCCGACCGAGAACGACACCGTGACCCAAGTCCTCAGCGTCTACGACGAGTTGACGCAGCCCCAGTCCTAGCCCTAGCCCTAGTCCTAGTCCTGGCCCTCGCCCTGGCCCACGCGGCCGTGGGCTACGACCGGTCGGTGTGGCGCCTGGCGCGCAGGGCCAGGCGCAGGCCCAGCACGGTCTGCGGATCGTCCAGGTCGGTGCCGAGCAGCTGGGCGATGCGGGCCAGCCGGTCGTAGAGGGTCTGCCGGTTGACGTTCAGATCGCGGGCCGTCTCGGCCTTGCGCCCCGCACTGGCCAGATAGGCCTCCAGCGTCGGCAGCAACGGCTGCCGGGCGCCGCGGTCGTGGGCGAGCAGCGGGCCGATGGCACGGTCCACGAAATCGCTGAGCACACCCTGTTCGCCCTGTTCGCGCATCCGCCACAGCAGCAGCTCGATGTCCAGCCGGCGCGCGTCGTACCAGGGCTGTTCCGGCAGGCCCTGGGCGGCCGCCGCGGCCTCCGCGGCGTGCCGCAGACCGGGGCCGGCCGCCGCCCAGTCACCCGCGGCGCCGACGACGACCACCGGCCGGTGGGCCGTCGGACGGTCCAGCCCCGCGCGGACCACCCCGGCGCGCAGTGCCTCGGCGACGCGGTCGGCGAGCTCCTCGCGCTGCTGGCCGGCGCGCAGCGCCACGAGCATCGGCACCCGGCCCTCCACGGGGCGTACGCCGAGGAGCACCGGCGCCCCGAGGGCGGCGAGTTCCTCGCGCAGGGTCTGGGCGAGCAGCGCCCAGCTGTTGGGGGTGGGGAGGCCGGCCGGTAGCCGCATGACCACCGGAAGGACCGGTTCCGGGCCGGGGCGGAAGCCGAGCAGCCGGGCCTGCGCCGGCGCCTCGGCCGCGGAGATCCGGCCCTCCGCCAGGTCGGCGAGGAAGTCGCCGCGGCCGCGGGCGGCCAGCACTTCCTCCTGGCGGGACTGGAGCATCACGACGGCGAGCAGATCGGCGGCACGTTCCGCGGCGATCCGGTGCACCGGCGCCACGGGGGCGTTGACGGGCAGCAGCACCAGGCGCGCGCGGACCGCGTCGGGGCCGTGCCCGCCACCGGGAACGTCGATCCGGACACCGGAATCGCGCAGGCCCTCCCAGGCCAGCAGCGGGTCCGCGTCGGCGGTCCCCTCCTCGTCGCCGCCGTCCGGGCCCGCGGCGTACAGCGGACTGCCGTCCGGGGCCTCCAGGCAGAGCGGGTTGCCGGTGAAGACGGCCAGCAGCCGCAGCACCTCGGGCGCGCCTCCGCCGCGCAGCAGGACGTCGGTACACCGGCGCAGGATCTGGTCGGCGCGGCGCAGCAGCGCGTAGTGGCTGTTGATGATCTCTGTGTGGATGGCCTCGGTGACCGTGACGTACGGGACCTCGCGGTGCAGCTGGATCAGCGGCAGACCACAGTCCCGTGCGGCGTCCACCAGCGCCGGGGCAGCGATTCGAAACGAGAGCCCAGCTCCACGACGAGAGCGGCGATCTCGCGGTCCGCGAGCTTGCGGATGAAGGCTCGCTGCTCGGACGGCCGGGCGCCCAGTCCGAGACCGGTGGTGAGCAGCAGCTCGCCGCCCTTGAGCAGCGAGGCGATGTGCGGCACCTCGCCCGCGTGCACCCAGCGCACCGCGCGGTCCAGCCGGTCCCCGCCGGCCAGCACCTCCGGCAGCCCGCGCCGCAGCGCGGGCAGCTCCAGCGCCCTGCGTACCGTGATCTCGGCTTCGATTTTTGCTTCCGGCCCCATGCCGACGAACGGTACCCGCAGTCCGCTATCCGGAGCCTCTCCGTCCGAGGTCGGGGGCTGCGGGACGAGGGCGACGTCCGGGCGGCGCCCCGCCCCGGGACGGCCCCCTCACGTCGACTCCCGCACCACCAACCGTGCCTCCGTGATCACCGGCGCCAGCTCCGGCGCCGCCGCCGCGCCACCCGCCCCGGTCCCACGATCCGCACTGCTCCCAAGAGCCGCGCCACCTCCAAGGTCCGCCCCGCTCCCGCGACCCGCGCCCTCCGCGAGCTCCGCGCCGTCGTCGTCCCCGGCCCCCGGACCCCGCGTACCCCCCGCCCGCCGCGTATCCAGCAGTCGCAGCAGCAGCCGGGCCATCAGCCGGCCCATCTCCTCCACGTCCTGCCGCACCGTGGTCAGCGGCGGGTCCGCCCAGGCCGCCGGTTCCAGGTCGTCGTAACCGACCACCGCGACATCGTCCGGGACCCGCCGCCCCCGCGCCCGCAGGGTCCGCAGGGCGCCGTTCGCCATCAGGTCGGAGGACACGAAGACGGCGTCCAGGTCCGGCGCCGCGTCCAGCAGGGTGGCCATGGCGCGCTCGCCGCCCTCCGCCGTGAAACAGCCGTCCGCGATCAGCCGCGGATCGGGCTCGCTCGCGCCCAGTGCCTCCAGATAGCCGTCGAGCCGGTCCACCGCCGACGTCTGGTCGAGCGGGCCGGTGATCACCGCGATCCGCCGGCGGCCGCGGTCGAGGAGGTGGCGTACGGCCTGCCGGGCACCGTCGCGGTTGTCCGTGTCGACGTACAGCGGCCGCGGCGCGCGGTCGGCGCCCGTCCAGCCGGGCCGGCCGCCGTACACCGTGGGCAGTCCGGCGCGCTCGGCCATGGCGGGCAGCGGGTCGTCGCGGTGCAGCGAGAACATCAGCGCGCCGTCGACATGGCCCCCCGCCAGATAGCGGCCGATGCGGTCGTAGTCGGCGCGGTGCTCGACGAACATCAGCAGGAGCTGGGTGTCGGCGGCGGCCAGTTCCCGGCTGATGCCCCGTAGTTGGCGGCCGAAGAAGGGGTCGGTGAAGACCCGGGCCTCCGGTTCCGCGATGACCACGGCGACCGCTCCGGTGCGGCGGGTGACCAGGGTGCGGGCCGCGCTGTTCGGTACGTATCCCAGCTCGTGAACCGCCTGGCGGACCCGTTCCTGGACCGCCTCCCGTACGCCCGCACCGCCGTTGACCACGCGGGACACCGTGGCGCGGGAGACGCCGGCGCGCGCCGCGACCGCCTCCAGCGTGGGTCGCCCACCGTTCGGCTCAGGCACGTTCCAACTCCTTTTTCGACTCGGTGACTTGACGGTGTGCCGTCGAGTCGGCAGGGTGCACGGAGGACGCCATGAGAGCGCTCTCAAGCGCGGTGTCCCCACGATTACCCCCCCCGAACTCCTCACTACCCCCCACTGTTCCCGAGGAGAGAATGTCATGAGCATGAAGAAGAGGGCGGTGCTCTTCGCCATGAGCGCCGCACTCGTCAGCACCTGCTCGCTCGCCCTCGCCCTCCCCACCGCCTCCGCGGGGAAGCGGCTCCGGCGACCGGCACCGCCCACCCGCCGAGCACGGACCGCACGACGAGCACCGCACGCACGGCGAGCACCGCACGCACGACGAGCAGCGACCGCACCGCGAACGCCGCGACGACCGCCTTCCAGGAAGTGTGGCGTACGGACTTCGACGGCGCTGCCGGATCACGCCCCTCCAGCGACGACTGGATCACCGACACCGGTACCGGCTACCCCGGCGGCCCCGCCAACTGGGGCACCGGCGAACGCGAGACGTACACCGACCGCCCCGAGAACCTCCAGCTCGACGGCGCCGGCCACCTCAAGATCACCGCACTGAAGGACGGCGCCACCTGGACCTCGGCCCGCGTCGAGACCCGGCGCACCGACTTCGCCGCCCCGGCCGGCGGCAAGCTCCGCATCGAGGCGAGCATCCGGATGCCCGACGTCACCGGTGACGCCGCGCTCGGCTACTGGCCCGCCTTCTGGACACTGGGTGCCGACTACCGCGGCAACTACCAGAACTGGCCGGGCATCGGCGAGTTCGACCTCATGGAGAACGTCAACGGCATCAACAAGGTCTGGGGCACGCTGCACTGCGGCGTCAACCCCGGCGGGCCGTGCAACGAGACCCAGGGCAAGGGCAGCTCCCGCGAGTGCCCCGGCAGCGCCTGCCAGGCCGGCTTCCACACGTACGCGCTGGAGCTGGACCGCGCCAACGGCGCCGCGGAGTCGCTGAACTGGTATGTCGACGGGCAGAAGTTCCACACCGTGACGTCGGCCGAGATGGACGCCGGCACCTGGGCGAAGGCCACCCACCACGGCCACTTCCTGCTGCTCAACCTCGCGATGGGCGGGGCGTTCCCGGACGGCGTCGCGGGCCGGGCGACACCCACCGAGGCCACCCGCCCCGGCGGCTCGCTCCTCGTCGACCACATCGCGGTCTCCGTCCAGCAGCCCGCAACAGCGGCCACCCGTACGGACCGTGAGCCCGCCCCCGCCGCCGCCGACCGGCACCCCGCCGCCCCGCAAGGAGCCACCCCGTGATCACTCGACGTACCCTGCTCGGCGGACTCGCCGCCGGCGCCGCCACCGCCTCCGGCCTCACCCTGGCCGGCCGCGCCCTCGGGTCCCCTCTGGAGGCACGGACGACCTCGGGGCAAAAACGGCGGCGGGGGCGGTCCCCCTGCGCATCCTCAACAATTCGGGGGCGTACGGGAATTCCTCGGTGTGGGTGTACATCGTGGGGAATGACGGGGCGCAGCAGGTGTGGGTCGGGCCGGACGGGGGACGGAGGCCGGTGGCGCTCGGCGACAACGGGCCGGACGGGTACACCGATTACGCCATCCCGCTCGCCGCGAGCGGGACCACGACCGTCCCCCTGCCGCAGATGTCCGGCCGGATCTACGTCGCGCTGGGCAGCAAGCTCAAGTTCAAGGCCGTCAAGGACGGCAACGGCAAGCCCGCGCTCGCCTACCCGGCGGGCTGGGTCTCCGGTGACCCCAACTACGACGTCCTCCACGACTGCGCCGAGTTCACCCACAACTCCGGCGGGCTGTACTGCAACACCACCATGGTCGACATGTTCAGCGTGCCGCTCGCCATCAAGCTCTCCGGCGCCAAGGAGCAGACCACCGGCACCCTCAAGGACGGCGCCCGCGCCCGCGTCTTCGCCGACGTCAAGGCCGCCGAGGGCTTCGGCCGGCTGGTCATCGGCGACAAGCGGGTGATCGCCCCCGGGCACGGACTCGACAGCGGCCTGTTCGCCAAGGACTACCTCGCCCCCGCCATCGACGAGGCCTGGTCCGCCTACGCGGCCAAGGACCTGACCGTCACCACCAACGCCGGAACCTTCACCGGCCGGGTCAGCGGCGGCAAACTCACCTTCCAAGGCCCCGGCACCGTGTCCTTCGACAAGCCGTCCACCCGCGACGTCCTCTTCTGCGACGGCACCCTGGCCGCCCCCAACGACGGCACCCTCGGACCGGTGGCCGCCGTCCTGGGCGCGGCCCTCAACCGCTCCACCCTGATCTCCCAGGCGCACCAGCCCACGACCGACCCCGCCGCCTTCTACCGGCAGCGGCTGACCAACCACTACGCCAAGGCCATGCACGCCGCCACCCAGGACGGCCGGGCCTACGGCTTCGCCTTCGACGACGTCGCCGGCTTCGCCTCGTACATCGAGGACAGCGCCCCGAAGGAGATCACGCTCACCCTGACCCCCTTCTGACGCACCCGGCCGTCCCGGTCTCCCGGCCCACACGCCGCGGCCGCCCCCGGAACACTCCCGGGGGCGGCCGCGGCGTACACCACCGGCGGACTCAGCCGCCGTACGCCCCGCTCGCCGTCAGCCGCAGCGCGGTGTCGATCAGCGGAACGTGGCTGAACGCCTGCGGGAAGTTGCCCACCTGGCGCTTGGCCTTGGGGTCCCACTCCTCCGCCAGCAGCCCGAGGTCGTTGCGGAGCGAGAGCAGCTTCTCGAAGAGCTTGCGGGCCTCGTCGACCCGGCCGATCATCGCGAGGTCGTCCGCGAGCCAGAACGAGCAGGCCAGGAAGGCACCTTCCTCGCCCTCCAGGCCGTCCACGCCGAGTTCGCCCTGGCCGGCCGTCGGGTACCGCAGCACGAAGCCGTCCTCGGTGGTCAGCTCGCGCTGGATCGCCTCGATCGTGCCGATGACGCGCTTGTCGTCCGGCGGCAGGAACCCGACCTGCGGGATCAGCAGCAGCGAGGCGTCCAGCTCCTGCGAGCCGTAGGACTGGGTGAAGGTGTTGCGCTCCTTGTCGTAACCCTTCTCGCAGACGTCCCGGTGGATCGTCTCGCGCAGGTCCTTCCAGCGCTCCAACGGGCCGTCGACGTCCCGGACTCGATCAGCTTGACCGTGCGGTCCACCGCGACCCAGGTCATCACCTTGGAGTGGACGAAGTGCCGGCGCGGACCGCGGACCTCCCAGATGCCCTCGTCCGGCTCGTCCCAGTGCTTCTCCACCCACTGGATCAGCTTGAGCTGGAGCAGCGAGGCGTAGTCGTTGCGGGCCAGGCCGGTCATGTGCGCCAGGTGCAGGGCCTCGGTGACCTCGCCGTAGACGTCGAGCTGGAGCTGGCCCGCGGCGCCGTTGCCGACCCGCACCGGACGCGAATTCTCGTACCCGGGAAGCCAGTTGAGCTCGTTCTCGCCGAGCTCGCGCTCACCGGCGATGCCGTACATGATCTGCAGGTTGTCCGGGTCGCCGGCCACCGCCCGCAGCAGCCACTCCCGCCACGCCCGGGCCTCTTCGCGGTAGCCGGTACGCAGCAGCGAGGAGAGGGTGATCGCGGCGTCCCGGAGCCAGGTGAAGCGGTAGTCCCAGTTGCGGACGCCGCCGATGCACTCGGGCAGCGAGGTGGTCGGCGCGGCGACGATCCCGCCGGTCGGCGCGTACGTCAGCGCCTTCAGCGTGATCAGCGAGCGCACCACGGCGTCGCGGTAGGGGCCGTGGTACGTGCAGTGCTCGACCCACTCGCGCCAGAACTCCTCGGTGGCCTCCAGCGACCCCTCCGGGTCCGCCACGGCCGGCGGCTGGTGGTGCGAGGGCTGCCAGCTGATCGTGAACGCGATCCGCTCGCCCGGCGAGACGGTGAAGTCGGAGAAGGTCGTCAGGTCCTTCCCGTACGTCTCGACCTCGGTGTCCAGCCATACGGAGTCCGGGCCGGCGACCGCGACGGTCCGCTCGTCGATCTTGTGCACCCAGGGCACCACCCAGCCGTACGCGAAGCGCATCCGCAGCTCCGAACGCATCGGCACACGGCCGCTGACGCCCTCCACGATGCGGATCACCTGCGGTGCGCCGTCCCGCGGCGGCATGAAGTCGATCACCCGGACGGTACCGCGCGGGGTGTCCCACTCGGATTCCAGCACGAGTGAATCGCCCCGGTAGCGGCGGCGGTCGGCGGGCTGCGGCCCGTCCTCGGAACCGGTCACCGGCCCCATCCGCCAGTAGCCGTTCTCCTCTGTGCCCAGCAGCCCTGCGAAGACCGCCGGCGAGTCGAAGCGGGGCAGGCACAGCCAATCGACCGTCCCGTCCCTGCACACTAGAGCGGCGGTCTGCATATCGCCGATAAGTGCGTAGTCCTCGATGCGCCCGGCCACGTGCATCTCCCGTCGAACTGGAGTCACGCCCCCCATGGGACGTTGTGATCTGTCCGTCCTGCCCATGAAACGTCGCCGAGCAGCGGGACCGGAAATCGGGCTGGGGTGGTGCCTTACCGGATGGCTCGTTGCGAGTGTCCGAGCAGGATACGACGCACGCGGGTGATCCGCGCGACGCTCGCGACGAGTGAAGTGCTCCGAACGGGTGGCCTCCGTCACGTGACAGCGTCAACCCTGTTCGTCACGCATCGTGACGGGGAGGGGTCGCACGAGGTTCCGGTGCGTGGCCGGGCGCGACCATGCCCGGGCGCTGATAGCCTGGTACCCCGTGGACCGGTGGGCCCCGGCAACATGTCACGGCACCCCGACCGCAGCGACGGCACCCCTCACAGACGCGGGACGGCGCCGCTTCGCACCTCTCCACCTCGCGACCACGGGAGCTCCCTCTTGGCCATGCCAGCCAAATCCACGACGACCAAGCACCTCTTCGTCACCGGGGGCGTCGCCTCCTCGCTCGGCAAGGGGCTCACGGCCTCCAGCCTGGGTGCTCTCCTCAAGGCGCGGGGCCTGCGGGTCACGATGCAGAAGCTCGACCCGTACCTCAACGTCGACCCCGGAACGATGAACCCGTTCCAGCACGGCGAGGTGTTCGTCACCAACGACGGCGCCGAGACCGACCTGGACATCGGCCACTACGAGCGGTTCCTCGACGTCGACCTCGACGGCTCGGCGAACGTGACCACCGGCCAGGTCTACAACACCGTGATCGCCAAGGAGCGCCGCGGTGAGTACCTCGGCGACACCGTGCAGGTCATCCCGCACATCACCAACGAGATCAAGCACCGCATCCGGCGGATGGCGACCGAGGACGTCGACGTCGTGATCACCGAGGTCGGCGGCACCGTCGGCGACATCGAGTCGCTGCCGTTCCTGGAGACGGTCCGCCAGGTCCGCCACGAGGTCGGCCGGGACAACGTCTTCGTCGTGCACATCTCGCTGCTGCCGTACATCGGCCCGTCCGGCGAGCTCAAGACCAAGCCGACCCAGCACTCGGTCGCGGCGCTGCGCAACATCGGTATCCAGCCCGACGCGATCGTGCTGCGCGCCGACCGCGAGGTGCCCACCGCCATCAAGCGGAAGATCTCGCTGATGTGCGACGTCGACGAGGCCGCGGTCGTCGCCGCGATCGACGCCCCGTCGATCTACGACATCCCCAAGGTCCTGCACGCCGAGGGCCTGGACGCCTACGTCGTGCGCAAGCTCGACCTGCCGTTCCGCGACGTGGACTGGACCCAGTGGGCCGATCTGCTGGAGCGCGTCCACAACCCCGACCACGAGGTCAAGGTCGCGCTGGTCGGCAAGTACATCGACCTGCCGGACGCCTACCTCTCGGTCACCGAGGCGCTGCGGGCCGGCGGCTTCGCCAACAAGGCCCGGGTCAAGATCAAGTGGGTCACCTCGGACGACTGCAAGACGCCCGCGGGCGCCGCCGAGCAGCTCTCCGACTGCGACGCGATCTGCATCCCGGGCGGCTTCGGCGACCGCGGTGTGGACGGCAAGGTCGGCGCGATCACCTACGCCCGCGAGAACAAGCTGCCGCTGCTCGGCCTGTGCCTGGGCCTGCAGTGCGTGGTCATCGAGGCGGCCCGCAACCTGGCCGGCATCGAGGGCGCCAACTCCACCGAGTTCGACCCGGCGACCGCCCACCCGGTCATCTCCACGATGGCCGAGCAGCTGGACATCGTCGCAGGTGAGGGCGACATGGGCGGCACGATGCGGCTGGGCATGTACCCCGCCAAGCTCGCCGAGGGCTCCATCGTCCGCGAGGTCTACGGCGACCAGGGGTACGTCGAGGAGCGCCACCGCCACCGCTACGAGGTCAACAACGCCTACCGCGGTGAGCTGGAGAAGAAGGCCGGGCTGCAGTTCTCCGGCACCTCCCCGGACAACAAGCTCGTCGAGTACGTCGAGTACCCGCGCGAGACCCACCCCTACCTCGTCGCCACCCAGGCGCACCCGGAGCTCCGCTCCCGCCCGACCCGCCCGCACCCGCTCTTCGCCGGGCTGGTGAAGGCCGCGGTCGCGCGCAAGACGGGCGCCGCGAAGTAGCACCCACCTGCCGGTTACGGTTGCCGGGGTACGGCCTCTTCCCGAGGTCGTGCCCCGGTTTCCGCGTTGGTAAAGGCTCATACAGGAGGACGCGCCATGGCGATCAAGGACACCCCGGAGGAGTGGACGGTCACCGCCTCCACCACGCCGTTCACCGGGAACAAGACCAGCGTCCGCACCGACGAGGTCGTGATGCCGGACGGCGCCAGGGTCACCCGGGACTACCAGGTCCACCCCGGCTCGGTGGCCGTCCTCGCCCTCGACGACGAGGGCCGGGTGCTGGTGCTGAAGCAGTACCGCCACCCCGTGCGCATGAAGCTGTGGGAGATCCCCGCCGGGCTGCTCGACGTCCCCGGGGAGAACCCGCTGCACGCCGCCCAGCGCGAGCTGTACGAGGAGGCGCACGTCAAGGCCGAGGACTGGCGGGTGCTGACCGACGTCTACACCACCCCCGGCGGCTGCGACGAGGCCGTGCGGATCTTCCTCGCCCGGAACCTGTCCGAAGCCGAGGGCGAGCGCTTCGAGGTCGCCGAGGAGGAGGCCGACATGGAGCTGGCACGGGTACCGCAGGACGAGCTGGTGCGCGGCGTGCTCGCCGGTGAGCTGCACAACAACTGCCTGGTCGTGGGCGTGCTGGCGCTCACCGCCGCGCAGCGCGGCGCGGGCCTGGACGCGCTGCGCCCGGCGGACGCGCCCTGGCCGGCCCGCCCGTTCGAGGCCTGACCGCACCCCTGCCGTGGTCCCGCGCCCGACCGGCCCCGATCCGGTCGGGTGACCCAACCGCCCTGCTCCGCAGGGGACGTGACGCCCCGTGAACTACGCTCGTAAGGGTTCCCGTCCGCGCCTGCGGCGGGTGCGTACGCGCAGGTGGACGGGAGCGTGACCGGTGACGGACCAGGCGGTGGGCACAGGGCGGCTCGCGCCGGAGACGGCCGGCTTCACCGGCCGCCGCCGCGAGCTCAAGGCACTGCACGCCGACATCGCCCGGGCCGGCCTGGACACCCTCTCCGGCCGCAAGGGCGCCCGCAGCCGGGTCCTGCTGATCGCCGGCCGCCCCGGCTCGGGACGTACCGCACTCGCCGAGCAACTGCTCGCCGAACTGGCCGGCGGCCACCCCGACGGGGTGCTGCGCGCCACGCTGACCGGACCGGGCGGGGAGCCGGCCGACACTGGCCGCACCGCACGTGAGCTGCTGAGCACCCTCGGTGCGGACGCCCCGCCGGGCGCCGACGCGGACGAGCTGACCGAGCGGCTGCGTGGGGCGCTCGCCGGCCGCCGCGCACTGCTCTTCCTCGACGACGCACCGGGCGCCGACGCCGTCGAACCGCTGCTCCCGGACGCGCCGGACTGCCTGGTCGTGGTCGTCTCCCAGGGGCCGCTGACCGGCATCCCGGACGTTCGCCCGTGCACCCTGGGCGGCCTGGACGGCGCGGCCTGCGTGGACCTCCTGGAGCGGTACGCCGGGCCGACCCGGATCACCGTCGACCCGCGGACCGCCGACAGCGTCGCCGAGGAGTGCGGCGGCCAGCCCGCCGCGCTGATCCTGGCCGGCGCCTGGCTCGCCGCCCGCCCCAAGTTCTCGGTGGCCGATCTGTACCAGGCGCTGCGGGCGGTCCCGGTGCCGCCGGACCTGCCCAGCGGCGCCCGCCCCCTCTTCCGGGCCTTCCGGCTCTCCTACGAGGCGCTCCCGGCGACCGCCGCCCGGATACTGCGGCTGCTCACCCTCGCCCCGGCCGGCCTCGTGGACGCGCACACCGCCTCCGCGCTGGCCGGCTGCTCGATGCCGACGGCCGCCGCCGCACTCACGGACTTCGCCGCGCTCGGCCTGCTGCGTCCGGTCGCGGCGGAGCCCTGCGCCCCGCTCGCCGGCCCCGGGACCGCGGACGCCGCGCTGCACCCGCAGTACCGCGTCCCCGGCTGCCTCGATGCGCTGCTGCGCGAGCTGCTCGCGGAGCACGAGCGGCCGGCCGAGCTCCAGCTGGCCCGCGCCCGCGTGCTGGAGCGGACCGTACGGCTGCTGCAGTCGTGCCGGGCGATGACCGAACCGGCCGGATCCACCGCCCGGCAGAAGGCCGCCGGACTGCCCCGGTCGCTGCGCTTCAGCTCCCGGGCCACCGCGGCGCACTGGCTGCGCAGCCGCCGCCCGGCGCTGCTCGCCGCCGCCGGGGCGGCCGCCGCGGACGGCCAACTCGACACCCTGGACCGGCGGTTGATGGCCGCACTGACCCGCACCCTGCTCGCGCACCAGGGCCCCGAGGCGGCCGCGCCGGACCTCTATACCGTGCACGGGCTCGTGCTGCGGGCCGCCGAGCGGCGCGGGCTGGCGCGCGAGCGGGCCGCCGCGCTGCTGAACCTCGCGGACCTGGACAGCGGCGCGGGACGGACGGCCCAGGCGCTCGGCCGGTACCGGGGTGCGCTGGAGGCCGCCCGGTCGGCGGCGGACCCGGTGGCCACCGTCCGGGCGATGGAGTCCCTGGGCGGTACGTACGCCGAGCTGGGCGACGGCGTGCGGGCCGCCGACTGGTACGGGCGGGCACTGGAGCTGCGGCTGGCGCGCGGCGAGGCGGCGGACGCGGCACGGGTGCACGGGCGGATCGGCGGGGCCCTGATGGCGGTCGGCCGGTGGGGCGAGGCGCTCAAGCAGTGGCGGGCGGCCGCCCGGACGTACCGCAGGCTGGGTGACCTGGCCGGCCAGGCCCGGGCGACGGGGGAGGCGGCGCGGGTCCAGGAGTACGCCGGACGCCCCGAGGAGGCGCTGCGGACCTGTCTGGAGGCCCTGGAACTGGTCCGGAAAACGGACGACGGACGGCTCCAGGCGGCCCTCCAGCTGCGGATCGCGGACACCCTCGAACGGCTCGGGGACCCAAGCGCGGCAGGGCTCCACCGCGCCGCGGGAGAGCGACTCCTGGAAGATCACCCGGAGTGACCTACGAAATCGGTAGTGCCTCTCCCAAGATTTAATGCTTTGCAAGGCTAGACAAGAAGAGCTCCTTCAATAGACTGGCTGGGCCGCGTACGGCGCGGTCAGTTCCGTCATGCATCGCATGAGGGGATAATTCCTCCTGCACCCTCTCTTTCAAGGACCGTGATCGACGTGAAGGTCGGCATCCCCCGCGAGGTCAAGAACAACGAGTTCCGCGTGGCCATCACGCCCGCCGGAGTAAACGAACTCGTCCGCCACGGCCACCAGGTCTTCATTGAGAAGGACGCCGGCCTCGGCTCGTCCATCACCAATGAGGAGTACGTCTCCGCCGGCGCCACCATCCTGGGCACCGCCGACGAGGTCTGGGGCACCGCTGACCTGCTGCTGAAGGTCAAGGAGCCGATCGCGGAGGAGTACCACCGCCTCCGCAAGGACCAGACCCTCTTCACCTACCTGCACCTGGCCGCTTCCCGTGAGTGCACGGACGCCCTCCTGGAGTCCGGCACCACCGCCATCGCCTACGAGACCGTCGAGACGGCCGGCCGCCAGCTGCCGCTGCTCGCCCCGATGTCCGAGGTCGCGGGCCGGATCGCCCCGCAGGTCGGCGCCTACCACCTGATGCGCCAGGCCGGCGGCCGCGGTGTGCTGCCCGGTGGTGTCCCCGGTGTCCACGCGGGCAAGGCCGTCGTCATCGGCGGTGGCGTCTCCGGCTGGAACGCGGTGCAGATCGCCGTGGGCCTCGGTTTCCACGTCACCCTGCTCGACAAGGACATCAACAAGCTCCGCGAGGCCGACAAGATCTTCGGCACCAAGGTGCAGACGATCGTCTCCAACGCCTACGAGCTGGAGAAGGCCGTCGTCGAGGCCGACCTGGTCGTCGGTGCTGTCCTGATCCCGGGCGCCAAGGCCCCCAAGCTCGTCACCAACGAGCTGGTCGCCAAGATGAAGCCGGGCAGTGTCCTTGTCGACATCGCGATCGACCAGGGCGGCTGCTTCGAGGACTCCCGTCCGACCACGCACGCCGAGCCGACCTTCGAGGTGCACAACTCGGTCTTCTACTGCGTCGCCAACATGCCCGGCGCGGTGCCGAACACCTCCACCCACGCGCTCACCAACGCCACGCTGCCCTACATCGTGGAGCTGGCGAACCGCGGCTGGGTCGAGGCGCTGCGCCGTGACCCGGCGCTGGCCAAGGGCCTGAACACCCACGACGGCAAGGTCGTTTACGGCCCGGTCGCCGAGGCCCACGGTCTCGAGTGCACCGAACTGCGCACCCTCCTCGGCTGAGACGTCAACGAAGCGCGTCAACGCTGAGCATCCGGCCGGGCCTTGTCGACAGGGCCCGGCCGGTGGCGTGTGTGACGCACGGTGCGCGCCGTTCCGGAACGTCGTCTCTCAACTCGCCGTGAACGTAACCCTTTAACCGATTCGCGCACCCCCGAAACATCGGTCCGATCCCGCTTGCGCCCTTGACATCGAGGGGTCCGGTTACCGACACATCGTGCCGGGTCCGGTGGATTGTGTTGCTGCGGACGCCCGACACGCCATAGAGTCGCCAACCGTCGGCATGGTGCCACGCTGACCTATCGATAAAGTTTCCTGGTCACGTCCAAGGAGGTAAGACGACTTGTGAATGAGTCGACATTTACTCCCGGAGGTGGTCAACCAGGAGCGGTTGCACGGGGCCAGGGTCCCTCGGGGTTCGAGGCTGTCGGCTCCGTTGCGGTCCACACCTTCGCAGCCCATCAGAGCATTTCCACGACAGCCCACCAGAGCATGGACGGCCATCACGTGAACGCCATGGCCGGCGACCGGGGCAGTGGAGAACCCGCCCGTTTCGCCGACTACGACGACCTGCCCGAGGGGCACTTCTACGATCCGGACGCGGAGTACGAGCCGGACCCCGAATACGCCGCGACGCTCGCGCCGGACGCCGCGCGCCAGCGCCGCGAACGCGTCGGCCCGACCGGACGCCCGCTCCCTTACTTCCCCATCCCGGGACCGCTGTCGGACCACGGCCCGGCCAAGATCATCGCGATGTGCAACCAGAAGGGCGGGGTCGGCAAGACCACCTCGACCATCAACCTGGGCGCCGCACTCGCCGAATACGGACGACGGGTGCTGCTCGTCGACTTCGACCCCCAGGGCGCCCTGTCGGTCGGCCTCGGCGTCAACCCGATGGAACTCGACCTGACGGTCTACAACCTGCTCATGGAGCGGGGCATGTCGGCCGACGAGGTGCTGCTGAAGACCGCGGTCCCCAACATGGACCTGCTCCCCAGCAATATCGATTTGTCAGCGGCAGAAGTGCAGTTGGTCAGCGAGGTCGCCCGTGAGTCGACCCTGCAGCGCGCCCTGAAGCCGCTGCTGGCCGACTACGACTACATCGTCATCGACTGCCAGCCCTCGCTCGGCCTGCTCACCGTCAACGCCCTGACGGCGGCTCACAAGGTCATCGTGCCGCTGGAGTGCGAGTTCTTCGCGCTGCGCGGTGTCGCGCTGCTCACCGAGACCATCGAGAAGGTCCAGGAGCGGCTCAACCCGGAGCTGGAGCTCGACGGCATCCTGGCGACGATGTACGACTCCCGCACCGTGCACAGCCGCGAGGTCCTCGCGCGCGTCGTCGAGGCCTTCGACGACCACGTCTACCACACCGTCATCGGCCGTACGGTCCGCTTCCCCGAGACCACCGTCGCGGGCGAGCCGATCACCACGTACGCCTCCAACTCCGTCGGTGCCGCCGCCTATCGCCAGCTCGCCAGGGAGGTGCTCGCCCGGTGTCACGCCGAGTGAGTCTGCCGGGAGCCGACGAACTGTTCCGCACCACCGGGGGAGTGGCGCTCCAGCCCTCCACCCCCCGCCGTACGCCGGGCGGTTCGGCGGCCGCGGCCAACGGCGAGGCACCTCGGGTGCCCGCGCCGGCCGGCGAGCCCGACCCGGCCGCGGAGGGCCCGGAGGCGGCCTCCGCACGCCGGCGGCGCACGGAGAACGACGGTACCGACGCACCGGCCACGGCCAGTGACGGCGGCCCGGCCACCCCGCCCCCGGTGCCCCCGGTCGTCCCCGCGGCCGAGCACAGCGGGCGCGAGGCGGACGGCGCCGCGTCCCACCGCACCCGCGCCTCCCGGCAGGGCGCTCCCGAGGCCGGCGCGGCCGCCACCGCACCGGCCGGCGGCCGGCGCCGGGCACACGGGGCGCCAACCGCCGCCCCAGCGGCCGGGAACGGCACGACGAGAAGATCACCGTCTATGTCTCCGCCGAGGAGCTCATGGACCTCGAACACGCGCGGCTGGTGCTGCGCGGCGAGCACGGCCTCGCCGTGGACCGCGGCCGGATCGTCCGCGAGGCGGTCGCCGTGGTCCTCGCCGACCTGGAGTCGCGCGGCGACGCCAGCATCCTGGTACGGCGGCTGCGCGGCCGCTGAGGACCACCGGCTCCGCCGCGCGGCGCGTCCGCCGCGGTGCTGAAACGTCACATCGCACGCCGCGGGATAGCCTGCCACCGCGATGCCGAACCATGACGAAACCCCCGCCCCCCGCGCCCGCCGACGACTCGGGCGCGGCCGGGCGCGGAGCCGGCGCCCGCGGCGCCGGTGGGGTCCCCCGGCGGCGGGACTCCCGTGGAGGCGGCCGAGAAGACCGCGGAGGCGCCCGAAGAGGCGGCTGAGGAGACCCCCGGACCGACCTCCCTGGATGCCGAGGCCGAGTTCGGCGTCGAGCCCGGGGCGGGGACCGGGCCGATCACGAGGCCGGTGGGGAGGCGGGTGGCGGGCCCGGCAGTGAGACCGGCGGTGACGGGAAGTTCACGCTCCGGCTCGACAACTTCGAGGGGCCCTTCGACCTCCTGCTCCAGCTGATCTCCAAGCACAAGCTGGACGTCACCGAGGTCGCGCTGTCCAAGGTGACCGATGAATTCATGGCGCACATCCGGGCCATGGGGCCGGACTGGGACCTCGACCAGACCACCGAGTTCCTGGTCGTCGCGGCCACCCTGCTCGATCTGAAGGCGGCCCGGCTGCTGCCCGCCGCCGAGGTGGAGGACGAGGCGGACCTCGCGCTCCTGGAGGCCCGCGATCTGCTCTTCGCCCGGCTGCTGCAGTACCGCGCGTACAAACGGATCGCCGACATCTTCAGCGACCGGCTGGCCGTCGAGGCGCGGCGCTACCCGCGCACGGTCGGGCTGGAACCGCAGCACGCGGAGCTGCTCCCCGAGGTCGTGATCAGCATCGGCGCCGAGGGCTTCGCCAAGCTCGCGGTGAAGGCGATGCAGCCCAAGGCCAGGCCACAGGTCTACGTCGACCACATCCACGCGCCCCTGGTGAGCGTGCGGGAGCAGGCCGAGGTGCTGCTGGGGCGACTGCGGGAGGCGGCGAGACCAGCTTCCAGCAGCTGGTCGCGGACGCCCCGGACACCCTCACGGTCGTCGCGCGCTTCCTGGCCCTTCTGGAGCTCTACCGCGAGCGGGGTGGCATTGGACCAGGAGGAGGCGCTCGGGGCGCTCACGGTGCGCTGGACGGGCGCAGAGGGGGCCGTACCGGTCGTCACCGACGAGTTCGACCAGGAACCCGGCCGGCAAGCACCGGCCGGCAGGAACCGGGCCGGCAGGAACCGGGCCGGCAAGAGGAACAAGAGGAACCGGGGCGGGCCGGGCGAGCGGAAGAGGAGCAGGCATGAGCGGCGCGGCCGACGACGGCGCGTACGACGTCGAGGCGTATGACGTCGAGACGTATGACGTCGAGACGTACGACGTCACGGAGGCCGGGGCGGACGACGGGCGGCCGGCGGAGCGTCCGGGACCGCCGGCCGGGGCGCTGGGCGTCGCCGAGCTGGAGCTCAAGCCGGCACTGGAGGCCGTCCTCATGGTCGTCGACGAGCCGGCGACCGAGGAACACCTGGCCAGGGTCCTGCAGCGGCCCCGCCGCGCGGTCGCGCTGGCGCTGCGCGAGCTGTCCGACGACTACGCCCGCGAGGGCCGCGGATTCGACCTCCGGCTGGTCGCCGGCGGCTGGCGGTTCTACTCCCGGGCCGAGTACGCCGACGCCGTGGAGAGCTTCGTCCTGGACGGCCAGCAGGCCCGGCTCACCCAGGCCGCATTGGAGACTCTGGCCGTAGTCGCGTACCGTCAGCCGGTCAGCCGTTCCCGCGTCTCGGCCGTGCGCGGTGTGAACTGTGACGGCGTGATGCGCACGCTCCTCCAGCGCGGCCTGGTGGAGGAGGCGGGGACGGAACCTGAAACAGGTGCGATCCTGTACAGGACGACGAACTACTTTTTGGAGCGGATGGGCCTGCGCGGCCTGGACGAGCTCCCTGAGCTCGCACCGTTCCTTCCGGAGGCGGACGCGGTCGAGGGCGACTCCGCGGAAGGTATCCGTCGTTCGACGTAGACGACAGCGGCGACTCTCAGACGGATCATTGATGCGAAGCAGCGGCAGGAACAACAGGGACAGCGGACGCGGCAACTACCGCGGCGCGGGCAACAAGAAGGACGAGAAGCAGCAGCGCGCCGGCCGCCCCCGTCCCGAGGAGCGCCGCTACGACGTGGGCGGATCCGGGAGCGCGGGCGGCGCCAAGGACGAACGCGGCGGCCCCAAGGCGGGCGGCAGCCGGGGTGCGGCGGCCCGGGGCGGCGCCAAGGGCGGCCCGCGCACCGGCGCGGCCTCCAAGGCGGGACGCCCCGGCGGCAAGGGCGGCCCCAGCGCGGCCGCGGCCAGGCACCCGCGCGGCCGCGGGAGTACGACGCCCAGGTCGAGGAGCGCAACCGCGCCCGGCACGACAAGCCGCAGATCAAGACCCCCAAGACGTTCGGCGATCAGGAGGGCGAGCGGCTCCAGAAGGTGCTGGCCCGGGCCGGCATGGGCTCGCGACGGGCCTGCGAGGAGCTGATCGACCAGGCGCGGGTCGAGGTCAACGGCAAGATCGTCATGGAGCAGGGCGTCCGGGTCGACCCGGAGAAGGACGAGATCAAGGTCGACGGCCTGACGGTCGCGACCCAGTCGTACCTCTTCTTCGCGCTCAACAAGCCGGCCGGTGTCGTCTCCACGATGGAGGACCCGGACGGCCGCCAGTGCCTGGGCGACTACGTCACCAACCGCGAGACGCGGCTGTTCCACGTCGGCCGGCTGGACACCGAGACCGAGGGCATCATCCTGCTCACCAACCACGGTGAGCTGGCGCACCGCCTGACGCACCCGCGCTACGGCGTCAAGAAGACCTACCTGGCCGCCATCCAGGGCCCGCTTCCGCGTGACCTCGGCAAGCAGCTCAAGGACGGCATCCAGCTGGAGGACGGCTACGCCCGCGCCGACCACTTCCGGGTCGTCCAGCAGACCGGCAAGAACTACCTCGTCGAGGTGACCCTCCACGAGGGCCGCAAGCACATCGTCCGCCGCATGCTGGCCGAGGCCGGCTTCCCGGTCGACAAGCTGGTGCGTACGGCCTTCGGCCCGATCTCCCTGGGCGACCAGAAGTCGGGCTGGCTGCGCCGCATGACCAACACGGAGGTCGGCATGCTGATGCGCGAGGTCGAGCTCTAGGCCCCCGACGGCCTGCCCGGGCCGGCCCTTGAGGCAGGTCCCGGGGCCAGTGCCCGGGCGACTTCCCGGCGGGCGCCCGGATTCCCGGGCCCGTCCCGCACGTGCGCCGGAACCTCACCACCTGACCCGCCCACCCCCCGAAGGGGGGTGGGCGGCGGGGAAAAAGAGGCAGCGAGCACCGAAGCGACCCCATACGCGCGGAAGCGACCCCACCGGCACCGAAGCGGCCCCACCCCGCGCGGAAGCGGCCCTGCCCCGCGCGGAAGCGACCCCGCCACACGCGGAAGCGGTCCCACCAGGCACGCCCGGGCCCCCAACTCGCTTGCGGTGCCGACCCATCACCCCTTAACGTCACCGTGACGATTAAGGGGTGGTTTTTCATGGGGAACACGAACTCCACGGACGCGACGTCGCGCACGGGCACGGGCACGAGTGCGGCGACCGGCGCGCTGGTCGGCCTCGCGCTCGGCGATGCGCTGGGCTTTCCGACCGAGTTCAACGACGTACCGGCGATCGAGGCCAAGTGCGGCCCCTGGCGGCAGATGGCACTGCCCGACCCCGCCTTCGTCACCGACGACACCCAGATGACGCTGGCGCTGGCGCGCGGCCTACGGGCGGCCATGGACGCCGGTGAGCTGACGCCGGCGCGGCTCGTCGGCCCGGTGCGTACGGAGTACGTCGCCTGGTGGCGCTCGCCCGACAACAACCGTGCCCCCGGCAACACCTGTCTGCGCGCCTGTCAGCTGCTCAGCGACGAGGACCGCCACTGGGCCGAGGCGAGTCAGATCGGTTCCAAGGGGTGCGGCGCGGCCATGCGGGTCGCGCCCATCGGGCTCGCTCCGGGGCTGAGCCCGCAGCAGCGTTCCGGCGCCGCCCAGCTCCAGTCCGCGCTGACCCACGGCCATCCGACCGCACTCGCCGCGAGCGACCTCACCGCGTACGCCGTGCGCGTCCTCGCCGACGGCGCGGCCCCCGCCGACCTGCCCGCCCTGCTCCGTACGTACGCGCACGACCAGCGGACCGTCTACCGGGAGGACTGGCTCGGGGACCTGTGGCAGCGCGGCCAGGACGCCTCCGCGGCCGCGTTCATCTCCCGTGGCTGGGACGACTGCCTCGGCGTCCTGGACCGACTGGACGCGGCGCTCGCCGCCCCGGACCGGGAGACCGACCCCTGCCTGGCCACCGGCGCCGGCTGGATCGCCGAGGAGGCGCTGGCCACCGGCCTGCTCTGCTTCCTGCTCTTCCCCACCGAACCGCTCACCGCCCTGCGCCGGGCCGCCTGCACCTCCGGCGACTCCGACTCGATCGCCTGCCTCACCGGCGCGTTCGCCGGCGCCCACCTGGGCGCCGACGCCTGGCCCGCGGAGTGGACCACCCGCATCGAATACCGCAGCGAGCTCCTGACCCTCGGCGAGGGGTGGGATTTCTAGCCCACGTACTCGGCTGCAGCGCCGTGGCGGTACCTCGCCGTTGTGCGCTTTGCGGTGCCCCGCACGTACCCGTCTGTCCCGCCGCGGGGCTTGTTCGCCGTTGCGCTTTGCGGCGCCCCGCATGTACCTCGCCGTCCCGCCGCGGGTCGTCTCGCCGTTGCGCCTGGCGGCGGGCGTTTGTGTTTTGGGTGCGGTGCCGGCCCTCCAGACTTCGTCCTCCGGTCCAGCCCCTCCCGTAGGTGGGAGTTCTTAGCTGGTTGGGGGCGAGCCTGGTCTGTTGCCTGCGGGCACGTGGACGTCACGTGCACCCCCACCGGCCCCAACTTTCCCCCTCACGGGAGGGGACGGGCCGGAGGGGCCGGTTGTGTGGACGTAAAGCGTCAGCAGTCCACACAACCGGTCCCGGAGGTCCGTCACCGCACCCAACAACACCTAGCCCGCCGCAGGCGCAACGGCGAACAACACCCGCGGCGCCGCAGACAGGCACGTGCGGGGCGCCGCAAAGCACGCAACGGCGAACAACACCCGCGGCGCCGCAGACAGGCACGTGCGGGGCGCCGCAAAGCACGCAACGGCGAACAACACCCGCGGCGGGACAGCCAAGTACGTGGGAAGGCTCAACCAATCGCAGAGGAACGCCGAGCCCGGAACAAGAAATCAGCCACCCGGGCCCGGTCCGGTTCGGGGGGCAAGGGGGAACCGGACACCGCCGCATCGGCCTCCCCGGCCAGGCGGGCCATCCGCCGTTCGACCGCCTCCCAGGTCACCTCGCCCCGCCGGACCGCCAGCAGTTCGGCGCGGTCGTCGCCGACGTCCAGCGTCAGCGCGCCCGTACGCAGCAGATCGCGGGCGCTCGCCAGCAGGCGCAGCAGATGCATGGCGTGCTTCCAGCGGGGCGCCCCGTGCCGTCGGAGATCGGCCCGCAGCTGTTTGAGCTGCCCGGTGGCGTAGCCCGTGAACGTGCGGTGGACCTGGCGGGAGAGGAACGCCGCGCGCAGCGACAGCAGCTCGCGGCCGGTGGCGTCGATGCGCTCCACGAAGGGGGAGTGCAGACACTCCAGGGCGGTGGGGTTGGCCCGCAGCGCAAGCTGGCAGAAGCGTTCCAGCTCCCAGGAGAACTCCTCCTCGCGCGGCCCCTCCACATGGGTCGGCGGCTTCTCGAAGCCCCAGAAGAGGCGGGTGGGCGCGAGGTACACCCCGCGCCGGTCGGTGTCACTGCTCTCCGTCGCCAGCCCGAAGGCCCGCGAGCCCATCACACAGGCGTAGACGGTGTGCTCGGTGACCAGAGCGTGGTCTGCGGCGGCTGCGGACATGGCGGCGATTGTCGCTGGTGGGAGGGGTAATGTCATCAGGTTTGCGGCGGACGGCCGGGACCGGTCCGGTGCGTTCCGGCCGGGGCCGGGGCGGAGCCGGCCGGGCGGGCGGCCGTCGCGTACGGAATGTCGGTGCGGCTGGTTACGCTGAGCAGTGAAGCGCACGGATGTGTGGCGCGGCTCGAGGACGCAGGGGAGCAGTGACGTGGCGGTACGAGCGGTCCGGGGGGCCGTCCAGCTGGAGCGGGACGACGCGGAGCACATGCAGGAGCAGGTCGGTGAGCTGCTCACCGCCATCCTGGAGCGCAACGGACTGCTCGCCGACGACCTGATCAGCGTGTGGTTCACGGCCACCCCGGATCTGCACAGCGACTTCCCGGCCGCCGCCGCCCGCGCCCTCGGCATCACGGACGTCCCGCTGATCTGCGCCCAGGAACTGGACGTCGACGGCGCCATGGAGCGCGTGGTGCGGGTGCTCGCCCATGTGGAGACCGAGCTGTCGAAGACCGGGATCGCCCATGTCTACCTGGGCGCCGCCGGGGCGCTGCGAAAGGACATCGCGCAGTGAGGACCGCACTCGTCATCGGAACCGGCCTGATCGGCACCTCGGCCGCGCTCGCCCTCGGCGCGCGCGGCGTGCAGGTCTATCTGGAGGACCACGACCAGGCCCAGGCCCTGACCGCCGCCGCGCTCGGCGCGGGCACCGCCGAGCAGCCCACGGGGCCGGTCGATCTGGCCGTGGTGGCCGTGCCGCCGGCCCATGTCGCGGCGGCGCTCGCCGATGCCATCCGGCGCGGGGTGGCCCGCGGGTACATCGACGTGGCCAGCGTCAAGGGCGGCCCGCGCCGTGAGCTGGAGGCGATGGGCTGCGATCTGAGCGCCTACCTGGGCACGCACCCGATGGCCGGCAAGGAGCGCTCCGGTCCGCTGGCCGCCACCGCCGACCTCTTCGAGGGCCGCCCCTGGGTGCTCACCCCGGCCCCCGGCGGCGACACCGAGGTGCTCAACCTCGCCCTGGAGCTGGTCGCGCTCTGCCGGGCCGTCCCGGTCGTGATGGACGCGGACGCCCACGACCGCGCCGTCGCCCTGGTCTCGCACACCCCCCAGCTGCTCTCCAGCCTGGTCGCCGCCCGCCTCAAGGGCGCCGACGAGACCGCCGTCCGGCTCTGCGGCCAGGGCATCCGGGACGTGACCCGGATCGCGGCCTCCGACCCGGCGATGTGGATCGACATCCTCTCCGCCAACCCCGGTCCGGTCGCGGACGTGCTCGCCGAGATCGCCACCGACCTGGACGAGACCGTCCGGTCCCTGCGCGCCCTGGAGTCCGCCGACGAGGAGAAGCGCGGCGGCGGCGCCACCGGCATCGAGGACGTCCTGCGGCGCGGCAACGCCGGCCGCGAGCGGGTCCCCGGCAAGCACGGCGCCGCCCCTGCCGCGTACGAGATCGTCGCCGTGTACATCGGCGACCAGCCCGGCGAGCTGGCCCGGATCTTCGCCGACGCCGGCCGCGTCGGGGTCAACATCGAGGACGTTCGCATCGAGCACGCCACCGGACAGCAGGCCGGTTTCATCCAGCTGATGGTCGAGCCGAAGGCGGTCCCGGTGCTGACCGCGGAGCTGCGGGAGCGGGGCTGGTCCATCCGGCAGTGACGTCCCGGTCCCGCCCGGCCGGGACGCGGTGGACGGCGCCGTCCGGGTGAGCCAGTAACCTTGGGCGAGGCCCTCATGGCCCTTGGACCCCGCCCCGTGTACCAGAAAGGTGTTCGTCACCGTGGAAACCGCCGCCCGGACCGCCCCGGCTGCAGTGATTGTCGCCATCGACGGCCCCGCAGGCACGGGCAAGTCCAGCACGTCCAAGTCCGTCGCCGCCAAGCTGGGCCTCGGCTACCTCGACACCGGCGCCCAGTACCGCGCGATCACGTGGTGGATGCTGAACAACGGCATCGATGTGAATGACGCCACGGCGGTGGCCGACGCCGCCGCCAAGCCCGTGATCGTCTCCGGCACGGACCCGTCCGCCCCGACCATCACGGTCGACGGCCTGGACGCCGCGGGCCCGATCCGCACCCAGGAGGTCACCGCCGCGGTCAGCGCCGTCAGCGCGGTCCCCGAGGTGCGGTCCCTGATCACCGACCTGCAGCGCTCCATCGCCGCCGAGGCCCCGAACGGCATCGTCGTCGAGGGCCGGGACATCGGCAGCACGGTCCTGCCCGACGCCGACCTCAAGGTCTTCCTCACCGCCTCGCCCGAGGCGCGGGCGGCCCGCCGCAGCGGCGAGCTCAAGGGCAAGGAGGCCGCGGACCTGGCGGCCACCCGCGAGGCGCTGATCAAGCGGGACACCGCCGACTCCTCCCGCAAGACCTCGCCGCTGGCCAAGGCGGACGACGCGGTCGAGGTGGACACCACCGAGCTCACCCTCGACCAGGTCATCGAGTGCGTGGTCACCCTCATCGAGGGTGCCAGCGCCGAAAAGGCGGGACTCGCCCGGTGACCGACACGGGGGCACCGAGCGTCACCGGCGCCGGGGCCGGGGCCGGGCAGGCGTCCGGAGCCCCGAGCGCCTCCGGTGCCGCGGTCGGCCGGCGGATCGGCATCGGCCTGATGTACGGCCTGTGGCGGCCGCGGGTGCTGGGTGCCTGGCGGGTGCCGTCCACCGGCCCGGTGATCCTCGCCGTCAACCACTCGCACGGCATCGACGGCCCGATGCTGATGGGCACCGCGCCGCGGCCGGTGCACTTCCTGATCAAGAAGGAAGCCTTCGTCGGCCCGCTGGACCCGTTCCTGCGGGGCATCGGGCAGCTGAAGGTGGACCGCAGCGCCGCCGACCGCAAGGCGATCACCGACGCGCTCGCGGTGCTGGCGCACGGCGGGGTGCTGGGGATCTTCCCGGAGGGCACCCGCGGCGCGGGCGACTTCGCGTCCCTGCGGGCGGGCCTGGCGTACTTCGCGGTGCGCTCCGGCGCCCCCGTCGTGCCGGTGGCGGTCCTCGGCGGCGGGGACCGCCGCAGCCGGCTCACCCCGGCCGTGCCGCCGCTGCGCAGCCGCGTCGACGTCGTCTTCGGCGACGCCTTCGAGGCGGGCGACGGCAGTGGCCGGCGCACCCGTAAGGCGCTCGACGAGGCGACCGTACGGATCCAGGAGCGGCTGACCGCCCACCTGGCAGCGGCCAGGCGCCTGACCGGGCGCTGACCGAAACTTGAGTAGTGGGCCGCGGACGAGCGGCCCACCGATCACGATGATGAACGAGGAACGGACTTCATGAACGACCAGATCCCCACCGGCGACGAGCACGGTGCGCTTGGCGACGCCGAGTACGCGGAGTTCATGGAGCTCGCCGCGCAGGAGGGCTTCGACCTCGAGGAGGTCGAGGGCGACATCGCCGCGGCCGGCCACGGCCCGCTGCCCGTCCTCGCCGTCATCGGCCGACCCAACGTCGGTAAGTCGACACTGGTGAACCGCATCATCGGCCGTCGCGAGGCGGTCGTCGAGGACAAGCCGGGTGTCACCCGCGACCGGGTCACCTACGAGGCGGACTGGAACGGCCGCCGCTTCAAGGTCGTCGACACCGGCGGCTGGGAGCAGGACGTTCTCGGCATCGACGCGTCCGTGGCGATGCAGGCCGAGTTCGCCATCGAGGCCGCCGACGCGGTGGTCTTCGTCGTCGACGCCAAGGTGGGCGCGACCGACACCGACGAGGCCGTCGTCAAGCTGCTGCGCCGGGCCGGCAAGCCGGTCGTGCTGGTCGCCAACAAGGTCGACGGCCCGTCCGGCGAGGCCGACGCGGCCATGCTGTGGTCGCTGGGCCTCGGCGAGCCGCACCCGGTCTCCGCGCTGCACGGCCGGGGCACCGGCGACATGCTCGACGCGGCGCTGGAGGCGCTGCCCGAGGCGCCCGCGCAGACCTTCGGCCAGGCCGTCGGCGGGCCGCGCCGGGTCGCGCTGATCGGCCGTCCGAACGTCGGCAAGTCCTCGCTGCTGAACAAGGTCGCCGGCGAGGAGCGGGTGGTCGTCAACGAACTGGCCGGCACCACCCGCGACCCGGTCGACGAGCTGATCCAACTCGGCGGCAAGACCTGGAAGTTCGTGGACACCGCCGGTATCCGCCGCCGGGTGCACCTCCAGGAGGGCGCGGACTACTACGCCTCGCTGCGCACCGCGGCGGCCGTGGAGAAGGCCGAGGTCGCGGTCGTCCTGATCGACGCGGGGGAGTCCATCAGCGTCCAGGACCAGCGGATCATCACGATGGCGGTGGAGGCCGGCCGGGCCCTGGTCATCGCCTACAACAAGTGGGACAACCTCGACGAGGAGCGCCGCTTCTACCTGGAGCGGGAGATCGAGCGGGACCTCGTCCAGGTCCCGTGGGCGATGCGGGTGAACGTCTCCGCGCGCACCGGCCGCCACATGGAGAAGCTCGTCCCGGCCATCGAGACCGCGCTCGCCGGCTGGGAGACCCGCATCCCCACCGGCCGGCTGAACGCCTTCCTCGGTGAGATCGTCGCCTCCCACCCGCACCCGATCCGCGGTGGCAAGCAGCCCCGCATCCTCTTCGGCACCCAGGCCGGCACCAAGCCGCCCCGCTTCGTCCTCTTCGCCTCCGGCTTCCTCGAGGCCGGCTACCGCCGCTTCATCGAGCGCCGCCTGCGCGAGGAGTTCGGTTTCGAGGGCACGCCGATCCACATTTCGGTGCGGGTGCGGGAGAAGCGCGGCAAGAAGAAGTAGCGGCTGCTGCGGGTGCCCCGTGGGGAGGTGTGGCTCCGGCTGCGTGGGGGCGGCTGGGGGTTCGGGGGTTATCCCCCGGAGTGGTGCAGTATCGAGCGCCGCCTGCGCGAGGAGTTCGGTTTCGAGGGCACGCCGATCCACATTTCGGTGCGGGTGCGGGAGAAGCGCGGCAAGAAGAAGTAGCGGCTGCTGCGGGTGCCCCGGGCCTCAGGGGTGGCGGGGGTGGGCGTCCCGGGGGCTCGGGGGGAGGGCCGGAAGGTGGCTGTGGGGGTGGTACGGCTGGCGGCCGACGACCTCCCAGTGGCCCGAGGACGCCGTCGTACGGCCCCAATTCCCGGTGCGCAGCACTTCCGAGGTCTCCGGCTCGTCCGTGCGGTCCCCGGGCAGGGCCCGGAAGGAGCGGCGGTACTCGGCGTACAACGCGTCGTAGATCGGCGTGGCGGAACCACGGTCGGTCGGGTGCGTCGTCCCGTGTTCGTGCGACGGGCGCATGCCGGGGATCGGGTGGGTGTACGGGGCGCGGGAGGAGGGGTCGTATGCGTGCACGTATGTGCCAACGACCCCGATGGCCGCGGGATGCGGCCTGCGCGCGGAAATGGCTGATCGCGGCGGCAGGACCGGCCGAATCGACGGTCCTGCCCCCGCGATCGGGTGCCGGGTAGGTCAGGTGCCGGCCAGCGGCATGGCCGCGGCGACCAGTTTGCCCTGCGCGGCGGCCTGCTCCAGCGCCTGCCGCATGAGGTCCTCGCGCGGCTGGTGGCCGATGGTGCCGGCGGGCGCGGCGTACATCAGCACGGTCTGGGCCTTGTTGGCCGCGGTGCGCCAGCCGTCCGACACGGCCAGCGGCTGGTGGGCCTGCCACCAGGCGGCCTGGCTGCCGCCGCTGCCCGGCTGCAGCACGGCGTGCAGCTTGCCCATCGCCAGCAGGGCCGACCAGCCCGGGATCACGGCGGGGAGCCTGTTCATGTCCGAGACCGGCTGGAAGCCCTGCTCCAGGAGCAGCGGCAGGAAGTCGTCGTTCAGGCTGACCGAGCCGGGACGGGCGATCGGGCCGTCCGGTTCGACGACCAGGGCCGGGCGCAGATCGTCCTCGACGAGCACCAGACCGCAGGTGATCCCGAGGGTGGCCTGGCGTTCACTCGCGGGGATCGGAGCGGACGCCGCGGCCTCCCCTCCGGAACCGGAGGCGGCGTCCGCCCCGGTGATGGAGCGCACGGCTCCCTGGAGCTGCTCCTCCGACACCGGGACGACCTGCGAGGGGATGCAGGTGGCGTGGGCGAACGCGAGCACCGCGGTCTCCTCGCCCACGAACAGGACGGTGCTGGTGCGCTCCTGCTCGCTGTCCCCGGGGGTCCGGCAGGAGGTGCAGTCGTAGCTGCCGGGGGCGTCGCCACCGGCCAGCAGGCGGTCGGCTTCTTCGTCGCCGATCTCGGCGCGAACGTCGTCGCTGACGTCGAGCATGCGCGGCACGGGTGGCTCCTCGATCTCTGTGCGTCTGCCGGGCGGTCTCCCGGCTCGTACAAGGACAACGGGCGACCTGCGGCAGGGGTCACGCGACGACGGGAACAGAATCGAACCATTCACCGCACACAGGAGAACTGCGGAAAGTCACCCGTTGGGCGATCACGTACGGACATGCTCTGCGCAACGCATGGCGCAGTCGGCGGCGTTCCGTACACCGGAGCGGGTGGGAGCGGGGCTTCGCGGGCGCGGCGCGCGAGCCGGCCGGGGGTGCCTGCTTACCGTCACCGGCTATGTCGGACAACTCTTCGGCCGCACGGCGTGTCGTGGGAACCGTCGGGAGGCTCACCGCGGCGGCCGCCGCCCTCGTCCTCGGCCTGTGCCCGCCCGGTGCCGCCGCCGAGGTCCCCTACGACGACGGCGGCGCGCCCGCCTCGGTGCGGGCCCGGCACGCCTGTGCCGGCAACGACTGGCCCTGGGCATGCCTCGCCGAGTGCGAGAGCAGCGGCGACTGGCACATCAACACCGGCAACACCTTCTACGGCGGGCTGCAGTTCTGGCAGCCCACGTGGGAGGCGTTCGGCGGGCTGGCCTTCGCGCGGCGGGCCGACCTCGCGAGCCGCAAGGAGCAGATCCATGTCGCGAAGAAGGTGCAGGCCGCGCAGGGCTGGGGCGCCTGGCCGGTCTGCGCCAGGCGCTACGGGCTGATCAGCGAAGACCGGACCTATGTCGTCCGGCGCGGTGACACGCTGGGCAAGATCGCCCGCAGCCTGCACGTCAAGGGCGGCTGGCGGGCGCTCTACAAGGCCAACCGCACGGCCCTGGGCGCCGATCCGCGCCGGCTGAAGGCCGGCCTCACGCTGCGGATCCCGGGAACCGCGGTAACCGTTCCGGTCCGGCAGCCCACCGGCCCCGCTCCGGTGACACCGAGCGGGAACGACAACGGTGTGGTGCCACCGGTGGCCGAGACGGTCGACAGCGTGCCTCCGGTGGCCAAGACGGTCGAGGTGGTGCCAACGGCGACCAAGCCGGTCGGCCCGTTGCCTCCGCAGACCGAGCCGGTCGGTTCCACGCCGCCTCAAGCGGTCGCCACGGATGGTTCTGCGCCGCCTCAGGGGGCCGTGGCGGGCGGCACGGTGCCACCTGCGGTTCCGACGGGCGGTCCGCCGCCTCAAGGGGACCGGCCCGGCGGTGTGGCGCCACCGGGGGCCGCGCCGGCCGGTTCCGCGTCTCAAGGGCCGCAGACCGCCGGCCCGCCGTCTCAGGGCACCCAGACCGCCAAGTAGGTCGTGAAGACGCCGGAGTCGCAGGAGTAGGCGGGCCAACGGCCCTGGCGGCGGCCGGCCTCGCCGGCGGCGCGGCACTCGGTCCGGCCGGCGAGGGAGCGGGAGAAGGTGTCGTACCGGGCCCAGTGGCCCGAGGGGGGCCGGGGTGCGGATGCGCCGCCGTCCTGGTCGGCGGCGCTCGCCGGGCCTGCCACCACGAGGCCGCCGACCGCCAGTAACGCGGCCGCCACCGCCGTGCCCCATCGTCTGATCCTCACCGGTACCTCCTCGGCGGCCCGGGCACCTCCCCCGGTGCGGGCCGGACCGTCGCGGTTCGGCTGCTCCCCCGTTCGAGCAGACGAAGTGCCCCACCGTGCCCCGGCGTCGGACGCCGGGCGCCGCAACGGCCCCGTACAGGCTTCCGGTTGGGCCGGCACTCCGGCAAGGTGGAGCCCGGGCCGGATCCGGACAGAATCCGGGGGCCGCCGCGGCGGAGAATGACCGACACGCGGGCGGCGGAGTCCGGCGGTCCGCCGCCGCCACGCCGTAGTGCGCCAACCCGGCCGGGCCCGACGGGATTTCCGGCGGCGGGGTTCCGTCCCACCGCTACCGATGGCCTAACTTTTTCGGCACATCTTGGCCAAAGTCCCCAACCCGGAACCAGCTTGTGCGGTCTTCGCGTTCAGAGAAGGGATGCCTTGCGCGGGGGAGGGGTGCGCGCGGCGACCGCGAGGAGAGCGGGACGACCGGAAGACCATGGGGACACAGGGACGATGCACATCTCATTCCTGATACACAACGCCTACGGCATCGGGGGGACGATCCGTACGACGTGCACGCTGGCGCGTACGCTCGCCGAGCAGCACGACGTCGAGATCGTGTCCGTCCTGCGCCACCGTGACGCCCCCGTCTTCGACCCCGGACCGCGGGTCGCGCTGCGGCACCTCGTCGATCTCAGGGAATCCGGGCCCGGCTTCGACGGCGACGACCCGGCGCACGCCCGGCCCGCGAAGGTCTTCCCGGCCGCGGAGCGCCGCTACGACCAGTACAGCGAGCTCACCGACCGGCGAATAGCCCAGCATCTGCGCCGGATCGAGGCCGATGTGGTGGTCGGCACCCGGCCCGGGCTGAACGTGCACCTCGCCCGGCAGACGCGGCGCGGCCCGGTGCGTATCGGCCAGGAACATCTGACCCTCGACACCCACAGCCGGGCGCTCAAACTGGCGCTGCGCGGGGCCTATCCACGGCTGGACGCGGTCACCACCGTCACGGAGGCCGACGCCCGCGCCTACCGCCGCAGGCTGCGGCTGCCGGGCGTACGCGTCGAGGCGGTGCCCAACGGCGTGCCCGCGCCCGCGCTGCCGCCCGCCGACGGCACCGGAAAGGTCGTCGTCGCGGCCGGCCGGCTCGCCCCCGTCAAGCGCTACGACGTCCTGATCCGGGCCTTCGCCCGGGTCGCCGCCGAGCGCCCGGACTGGCGGCTGCGGATCTACGGCGGCGGGGCCGAGAAGGCCGCGCTGCGGTCGCTGATCGACGAACTCGGGCTGTACAACCACGTCTTCCTGATGGGCCCGGCCCATCCCCTGGAGGCCGAGTGGGCCAAGGGCTCGATCGCCGCGGTCTCCTCCAGCATGGAGGCGTTCGGCATGACGATCGTCGAGGCGATGCGGTGCGGACTGCCGGTCGTCGCCACGGACTGCCCGCACGGCCCCGGCGAGATCATCGCCGACGGGGTGGACGGCCGGCTGGTGCCGGTCGGCGACCCGGAGGCGATGGCCGGCGCGCTGCTGACGCTGATCGGCGACGACGCCGCCCGCCGCCGGATGGGCACCGCCGCCCTCGCCGCGTCCGCCCGCTTCGACCCCGCCCGGATCGCCGCACGCCACGAGGCGCTCTTCGGCGAACTGCTGGCGCGCCGGCGCGCCAGTCGGCTGCACGGCGGTCTGCACCGCGCCCGGGGAGCGCTGCTCAGCGGTGCCTACGCCACCAAGGACGCGGCCCGCGCCGCGCTGGGAGGGGTGCGCACGGCATGACCGCGTCGCGCCAGTTGACCTGGACCGGAGACGAGACGAAGGAGTCGGCCGCCATCGATCAGGAAGCCACTGCCGTGAGCGGCGCGGCACCCGACGGACGCGAACGGCGGGCCGGGCGGCGGAAGCGGGCGGACGGCACGGCCGCGCCCGCCGAGCTGCGGGCCGACTGCATCGCGGACTCCGCCGGCGGCCTCACCTTCGACCTGACCGCCCCGCAGGACGCCGCGCCCTCCTGGAGCGCGGCGCTGGTGCTGCGGCGGCGCGGCGGCGACGGCGCGGACGACGAGGTCCGGCTGCCGCTCGGCCCGAACGGCGCCGGCCGGCTGCGGGCCGTGCTGCCCAGCACCGTCGCGCTCGCCGAGGGCCGCTGGAACGCCTACGCCGACCTCGGCGACGGCGGCGCGCCGCGGCGCCTGCAGCCCGGCGTCAACGACCTGCGGTCGCTGGTGGACCGCCGTCCGCTGGCCGGCATCGGCCGGCTCGGGGTCCGCATCCCGTACGCGACCAAGCTCGGCAACCTCGCGCTGCGCAGCTGGCTGCGCGGGCCGCACGCCGAGGCCGGGGACATCCTCGTCACGCCGGACGGTATGACGGTCTCCGGGCGGCTCTACGGCGCCGCCCCGGCCGCCGGCGCCCTGGCCGAGGCCCGCGCCCGGCGCGCCGCCGGCTCCCCGGAGACGGCCCCGGCGCCCGTCACCGTCCCGCTGACCGTCAACGGTGCGGAGTTCTGCTTCACGCTGCCCTACGAGGAGCTGGCCACCCGCTGGGCGCACGGCACCGAGCCCTGGGACCTGTGGCTGCGCCCCGCCGAGGGCGCCCGGCCGGTCCGGATCGCCCGGCTCCTCGATGACGTCGCCGACAAGAAGCAGGTCTTCAGCTACCCGGCGCTGCCGGTGGCCTCGGCCGCGGCGCAGCTCCGCATCGGCCCGTATTACACGCTCGACAACGACCTGGCCGTACGGGTCGCCGGTCCGGACGCGGACTGAGCCGGACGCGGGCGGAGGGAGCCCGAGGCGCGCCGGCCCGGTCGGCGGGGACGCCGGCCGGGCTTCCGCATACCCGGCCATACCCGCCCAGGCCCGCCCGCGCCGTCCCGGCCGGCCCGCCGTCCCCGCTGCCCGGCCGGCCGCGCCGTCGCGGTGCGATGTGCGGGAAATGTGTGTGGAGTGTGGTGCGTCCGCCAATTTCCCGGCGGCCGGGAATGGGCGTCCGATAAGCGGGAATCCGGTGCGGACCGTGGATTAATTTCCGGCCGGTGTTGCCCGGTGCCCGGAGCGGCCGTGTCCGTTTCGTATCCGATCACGGCGGAATTCAGCCGGTTTTATTTTTCCACCCGGTTGCGCCGTCACCCGGCGCGTACGGGTGACGGAAGATCCGGCAAACGCCGGAACGCCGGCTGTGACACAAGTGTGACCAATGCCGGACCGGAAAGTCACCGGGGTGTGCGACGGACGGCCCTTCCGCGGGCCCGGGACGGGCGCCTACGGTGGCTGTCATGAGTGACGTACCCGACTTTCCGACCAATCCCGAGGACGACGTCCGGACCTATGTCGGTCTGGCGCAGCAGGACGCCGAGGAGCGGGCCCGGGGGCGCGGCTGGAGCACCGTCCGCGCGCTGCCGCCCGGCACGGTGATCACCATGGAGTACGTCGCCGGCCGGCTGAACTTCGAGGTCAAGGACGACGTGGTGCACCGCTGCTGGCCGGGCTGAGCGCCGGCGGCACGACGCCCCGGCACGTCGGGCGGAACGACAACGAAACGACGGGACGACGACGAAGGCCCCGGCCGCTCGGAGGAGCGGCCGGGGCCTTCGATGCGGGGCGGGGGTGTGTGCGTACCGGCCCCGCCGCTGGTGGGGCGGTCAGCCGCCGGTGTTGCGGCCGCGCACGGACGTCGGGCCGAGCGGGGTCGTGCGCGGGACGCGGTCCGCGTGCGGCGGTCGCCGGCTGCCCGCGGGATTCGCCGGGGTGCGCTCCGACCGGATGGTGTACGGGCGCGACGCGTGGTGCGGCCAGCCGCCGTCCGGGGCGCGGGTGGCCGGGCGGCCGCCCGTGGTGGCGCCGATGGTCTCGCGGACCAGCACCTCGCCGTCCGGGGCGAGGCGCTGCCGGGAGAGACCGGGAGCCAGCGAGCCGGCCGGCAGCGGGCCGCGCAGCGAATCGGGGCGCAGCCGCAGCCACAGCCGCAGCAGGATGCCCATGATGCGGTCCTCGACCCAGGTGATGCCGGGTTCCAGCCAGGGCATCGTCAGCAGCACCAGCACGCCGGCGGCCCAGCCGAGCAGCACGTCACTGACCCAGTGGGTGCCGAGGTAGACGGTCGTCATGCCGACGCCCAGCGCGCCCAGCGCGGCGATCACCGACAGCGTGCGGCGGCGCAGCGGGGTGGTCGCCAGATAGGCCAGCACGCCCCAGGTGACCACGGCGTTCGCGGTGTGACCCGAGGGGAATATGTCGCCGCCCAGCCACATCTCGTTGGCGCCGACCGTCGTCGCGTAGTGCGGACCGAGCCGCCCCATGCCCAGCTTCGCGGCGCCCACCGTGATGTTCAGCAGCAGCAGTGAGGCGCCGAGCACCAGCAGCGGGTGGAGGTTGCGCTGGCGCCAGCAGCGCCAGCCCAGCCAGGCCGCCACCGCCACCGCGGTCGGGCCGCGCTGGCCGAGCACCACGAAGTAGTCGAGGAAGGCGTGGATCGCAGGCCATTGCTTGTACGGCCTGAAGAACATGACCTGCCAGTCGAAGGTGACCAGCCAGGAGGTGGTCAGCACTCCGACCACGATCGCCGCGTACACCGCCAGCGTGCCGCCGAACAGCCACAGGCGGGTCCGGGTCATCTGGGGTGGTCGGGCGCGATCGGTCGGGCGCTCCTCCATCTGGTCGAGCTTCTTCTCATCGGTACGCACTCAATCGACGTTACCGCCTGTGATGTAGGCGCTTGGTCAAACTGTGCGCTTTGTAATGACGATGTGATGTGGAATGGGTCTCAATCGGGGCTTCGGCGGCGGGATTTGGAAGGGAATTCCGATGGATTCCCAATCGCTTCCGGGCGTCCGCGTGTCGGTCCGTCGAGCGCCTTATCTGCTTTTCCCCGAAGGGAGTTTATCGGCTATTTACTGGGGCGTTGGATGATGTTTCCTCGCGGCCGCGATCACGGAAGAGGATCATCCGGCCGCCGGCCGGAAGAAGTTGATCTTTGTGGCCGCGGCCGGGTCACGGCGGGCCCGATCCGTTCAGCCAGAACGCCCCGTAGACCGCGGCCCCCGCCGCCACCACCCCGATGACCAGCCAGGACCAGGCCGGCCGCCACCGGGCGAGCACCGCCGCCGGGGGCAGCAGCAGCGGGTAGGCCGGCATCATCAGCCGCGGCTTGGATCCGAAGTAGCCCTTGGCGGTCAGGGCCAGCAGCAGCACCAGCCCGCCGTAGACCGCCAGCGGCAGCGGCTGGCCGCGCCGCACCCCGTGGACGTACAGCCAGATCACCAGTCCGACGCCGGCCAGCAGTCCGAGACCGGCCGCGAAGGGCTGCTGCCCGATGAACCCGGCGAACGCGACGCCGCCGTCGAAGCCGTTGCCCCAGCCGCCCTGGACGTCCAGATAGCCGGTGACCGAGCCCTCGCGGATTCCCACCCATACGAAGTAGCCGCACCAGCCGAGCGGCGCGAGCAGCACGCCGGCCGCCATGCCGGGGTGGGAGCGGAGCGCCGCGCGCAGCCGTACGCCCGCAGCCCGCTCGTGCCACAGGGGCACCGCCGCGGTGACCCACACCGCGGCGACCACCGCCGCACCCACCGGCCGGGTCAGCCCGGCCAGCGACGCCAGCACCCCCGCGGTCACCCAGCGCCCGGTCAGGACCGCATACACGCCCCAGGCCGCGAGCGCGGTGAACAGCGACTCCGAGTACGCCATCGACTGCACGATCCCGACCGGCAGCGCGGCCCACAGCGCCGCCAGCGCGATCCCGGCCCGCGGCCCGTGCAGCCGCTCGCCGGTCGCGTACAGCGCCCAGGCCGCGGCCAGTGACGCCGACCAGGCCACCGCCATCCCGGCGTCCGCGGCCGACAGCGGCGTGAGCGCCGACAGGCCGCGCTCCAGCCACGGCAGCAGCGGGAAGAACGCCAGGTTGGAGTGCACGTCGCCGTTGGCCAGTTGGACGCTGTAGCCGTAGCCCTGCTCGGCGACGCGGGTGTACCAGAGCGAGTCCCAGCGGGCGGTGAGCAGGGTGTGCCAGTCCTTGCCGTTCGCGGCCGACCAGACGCCGAGCACCAGCAGCCCGAGCAGCCGGACCGCGGCGTACGCCGCCAGCGCGGGCGCGGCCCGGCGCAGCGCGGCGACCACGGCGGCGCCGTCCCGAGCGGTCCGGCCGGGAACCGCGGCCGAGGCAAGATCGTTCATCTGGACGATTATCCAGGTCTCCG
This sequence comes from Streptomyces endophytica, assembly GCF_026153355.1. Classification (GTDB taxonomy): domain Bacteria; phylum Actinomycetota; class Actinomycetes; order Streptomycetales; family Streptomycetaceae; genus Streptomyces; species Streptomyces endophytica. The sequence goes on from NZ_CP110636.1 coordinate 4,342,741, forward strand.
GAAATGCCGGGCGACGGGCGGAGGGGGAACGTCCGGTGCTGCGATGAGCGTCTCATCGTGAGGTGAGCCACGCGGCACCCTTGAGGACTCGCGTAGTCTGACGTCTCTACTCGCCCGTGCCGCCGGTTCCCCCGGGGCGTTTTTCGCGCCCTGATCCGTGGCCGCGAGAGCTTGACTGGAGGTGCTGCATGTCCGGGACGACCGCGTCCGGCAAGGGACGGACGGCTGGTGTTCCCCGGCTTCCAGGCGGCGGTGTGAACCGCTGGACCGTGCTGATCGTGCTCTGCGTCAGCCTGCTCTTCGTCGCGCTGGACACCACGATCCTCTACGTGGCCGTGCCCTCGGTCACCGAGGACCTGCGGCCGGGACCGGTCGAGCTGCTCTGGATCGTCGACATCTACCCGCTGATCGCGGCCTCGTTGCTGATCCTCTTCGGTACGCTCGGCGACCGCGTCGGCCGCCGCCGCATCCTCCTGCTCGGTTACGGCCTCTTCGGTCTGGCCTCGGCCGTCGCCGCGCTCGCCCCCAACCCGCAGATCCTGATGACGGCGCGCGCCCTGCTCGGCATCGGCGGCGCGATGATCATGCCCGCGACGCTCTCGATCCTCCGGCAGGTCTTCCCCGACCGGCGGGAGCGTGCGGTCGCCATCGGCGTGTGGAGCGCGGTGGCCGCGGTCGGCGCCGCGGTCGGCCCGGTCCTCGGCGGCTTCCTCGTCGAGAACTTCTGGTGGGGCTCGGTCTTCCTGATCAACATCCCGATGATGGCGGCGATGTTCCTGATAGGACGGTGGCTGCTGCCGGAGTCGCGCGGTGAGCGCAACGGTCCCTGGGACGTGATCGGCGCGGTCGTCGCGGCGCTCGGCGTGCTGGGCATCGTGCTCGGCGTCAAGCGGATCGGCAGCGGCGCGGCGATCGTGGGACCGACCACGCTCCTGCCCATCGTGCTCGGCATCGCCCTGCTGCTGCTCTTCGTACGGCGCCAGCGCCGGCTCGCGCACCCGCTGATCGACATGCGGCTGTTCGCCCGGCCGGCGTTCGGCACCTCCGTCGGCTGCATCGTGCTGGCCATGCTCGCGCTGGTCGGCCTCCAGCTGATCGCCGTCCAGTACCTCCAACTGGTCCTGGGGCTCAGCCCCCTGGAGACCGGGCTGCGGATGCTGCCCCTGGTGTTCGCCGCGATGGCCGCCGGCCTCACCGGCTCGAAGCTGCTGCAGGCCCTCGGTCCGCGGGCGATGGTCTCGCTCGGCTTCGTGCTCACCGCCGTCGCGGTGCTCTGCCTGACCGCGATGAGCAGCCAGGACCGCCCGTGGCTGCTGTCCGGCGGCTTCGTGCTGCTCGGCTTCGGCTTCCAGTCCACGCTGTTCGGCGCCTACGAATCGATGCTCAGCGAGGCCCCGGCCGAGCAGTCGGGCGGCGCCGCGGCCATCGGCGAGACCTCCTACCAGCTCGGTGCCGGGATCGGCGTCGCGCTGCTGGGCAGCGTCATGAACGCCGCCTACGCCCCCGGTCTGACACATGTCGACGGGGTCTCCGCGAAGACGTCCGGGTCCGCCGCGCACTCCCTGGGCGAGGCGTACAAGGTCGCCGCGGGCCTGGGCGAGAGCGCCAAGGAGGCGCTGCGGATCGCCGCCCGCGACTCCTTCGTCCGTGGGCTGCACATCACCCTCGTCGCCAGCGCCGTGCTGCTGCTGGTCGGTGCCGGCATCGCGCTGCGGCTGCCGCGCCGGGCCGCGGAGACCACCGAGCGGGCCGAGGGCGACACCGGCACCGCGGAGGGTGCCCCGGCGGGCGCCGGGCGCGGCACCGGCAAGCCCGCTCCGGCCGGCTCCGGCCGCTGAGCTCCCCGGACCTCCCGCTTTCCGTACCGCCGCGCGGCGCCGGCCCTTGCCGCGCGGCACCGCGGGCCGTACCGTCGGACGCGCTGCATAACTACCACTGCTAGTTTTAGTCGCGCGCTGAACCCGCCGGAGGCCCGCCATGTCAGCCAAGCCAGCTTCCTCAGCTTCTTCGACAGTTCCGCCGTTCGACCCGGGCGACCCGCTGGGCATCGACGACCTGCTCACCGACGAGGACCGCGCGGTCCGCGGGACCGTCCGCCAATGGGCTGCTGACCGCGTCCTGCCGCACATCGCGGAGTGGTACGAGGCGGGCGAACTCCCCGGTATCCGCGAACTGGCCAGGGAACTCGGCGCGATCGGCGCCCTCGGCATGTCCCTCACCGGCTACGGCTGCGCCGGCGCCTCCGCCGTCCAGTACGGCCTGGCCTGCCTGGAACTGGAGGCCGCCGACTCCGGCATCCGCTCGCTGGTCTCCGTCCAGGGCTCGCTCGCCATGTACGCGATCTGGCGCTTCGGCTCCGAGGAGCAGAAGCAGCAGTGGCTGCCCGGGATGGCGGCCGGCGAGACCATCGGCTGCTTCGGCCTGACCGAGCCGGACCACGGCTCCGACCCGGCCGCGATGCGCACGTACGCCAAGCGGGACGGCGACGACTGGGTGCTGACCGGCCGCAAGATGTGGATCACCAACGGCTCGGTGGCCGGCGTCGCGGTGGTGTGGGCCCGGACCGACGACGGCATCCGCGGCTTCGTCGTGCCCACCGACGCCCCGGGCTTCTCGGCCCCCGAGATCAAGCACAAGTGGTCCCTGCGCGCCTCGGTGACCAGCGAACTCGTCATGGACGAGGTGCGGCTGCCGGCCGACGCGGTGCTCCCCGGCGTCACCGGTCTGCGCGGCCCGCTCGGCTGTCTGAGCCACGCCCGCTACGGCATCGTCTGGGGCTCGATGGGCGCCGCCCGCGCCAGCTTCGAGGCGGCGCTGGAGTACGCCCGGACCCGGGAGCAGTTCGGCAAGCCGATCGGCGGCTTCCAGCTGACCCAGGCCAAGCTCGCCGACATGGCCGTCGAACTGCACAAGGGGATCCTGCTCGCCCACCACCTGGGGCTGCGGATGGACGCGGGGCGGCTGCGCCCCGAGCAGATCAGCTTCGGCAAGCTGAACAACGTCCGGGAGGCGATCGAGATCTGCCGCACGTCCCGGACGATCCTCGGCGCCAACGGGATCTCGCTGGAGTACCCCGTCATGCGGCATGCGACCAACCTCGAATCGGTGCTCACCTACGAGGGCACCGTCGAGATGCACCAGCTGGTGCTGGGCAAGGCGCTCACCGGGCTGGACGCCTTCCGGTGAGCGGAGGCCGGCGGCGCACGGCGCCCCCGGTGAGCGGCCCCGCCCCTAACTCTGGTTGAAGAAACCGCCGTTGCGGTGGTCGTGGGTCTCGCCGCTGAGCACCCGGTAGTCGGCGGGGGTGAGCAGGAAGACCCGGGTGGCGACCCGCTCGATGGAACCGCGCAGGCCGAAGGTGAGGCCGGCCGCGAAGTCGACGACCCGCTTGGCGTCGGCGGACTCCATGGACGTCAGGTTGACGATCACCGGGACGCCCTCCCGGAACAGCTCGCCGATGCCACGGGCGTCCCGGAAGCTCTCCGGGGTGACCGTGGCGATGCGGGTGCCCTGGTCCTGGGCGGCCTCGTCGGCCACCCGGACCCGGGGGTCGGTCACCCAGGGGTTGCCACCCGGGCCGGCGGCATCGGGTCCCTCGGCGTAGTCGTCGTCGTAGTAGCGCTCGTCATCACCGTCGTCGACGAGGCCAAGCCAAGCACTCGCCTTGCGCACCGATCCCATTGACGCCTCCTCTCACCCGTGGTCTGTGTGTGTTCCTGCCCCTATCGTCGTCCATCAGGCCGAGGGAGTGCCAAGTGGATAGCGGCCGCACGGGGGGTTCGTGACACATCTGGTGCAAAGAGGGTGGCGCGCCATCAGCTTCCGCGCCCTATAAGGAAACTGACTGTATGAAGAGCGTAACGGTCGGTACCCGATCGTGTCGTGGCGGCAAGTGGCCGGCCCGTGCCGGGGCCTGATCCACCCGGACTACTTGATTTCCGGCGGGCTGATCTGCGACGTTTTGATCGCCGAGGGCCCGGTGCCCCACTTCTGCAGGATCCGGTCGTAGGTGCCGTCCTTCTTCAGATGGTTGACCGCGGCCCGGAAGGCGGGCGCCAGCGGGGTGCCCTTCTTGAACGCGAAGCCGACGTCGAGCCGTTTGAACTCGTTGAGGAACGTCAGGCCGGGCTGCTGCTTGACGGCGTACCGCAGCCCGTTGATCGTGCTCATCACCACGTCGCTGCGGCCCTGCTGGAGCGAGATCCACAGCGCCCCCTGCTCGGCGAAGGTCTTGACGTCGTACGGCTTCCGGCCGGCCTCGGTGCACAGGTGCCGGTTCTGCTCCAGCGTCGCCTCGAAGGTGGTGCCCGCGCCGGTGGCGACGGTCAGTCCGCACAGCTGCTTCAGCGAGGTGACCTTCTTCAGCGGGCTGTCCTTGCGGGCCGCGAAGCCCTGGCCGTCGTTGATGTACGTGACGAAGTCGATGGTCCTGCGGCGCTCGTCGGTGACGCCGAAGTTGCCGGTGCCCACGTCGTACTTGCCGCTGCCGAGGGCCGGCAGGATCGCCTCGAAGCTCGCCACCTCGCGGTGGATCCGCAGCCCGAGGGCCTTGCCGACCGCGTCCGCGAAGTCGATGTCCTCGCCGGCGAGAGTCGTGCCGTCGGGCAGGTAGGTGGCGCCGGGCGGGGTGCCGACACTGGCGGCGAGCGCGAGGGTGCCGCGCTCGCGGACGTCGGCGGGCAGCAGTTTCGCCGCGGCCGGGTCCTTCGTGACGCCGGAGACCACGTCGGTGGTGGGGATCTTGGCCTGCGCGGCGGCCGGTCCGGTGGCGCCGGTGCCGTCCGACGGGTCGCCCGAGCCGCAGGCGGTGAGCGCCAGGACCGCGGTGGCCAGCAGCGCCGTGGCGCGCAGTGCGGGGGTGCGGGGCGTGGTGGTGGTCATGGGCGCGGGGTCTCCAGGTGCTTCTCGAACGGCAGCGGGCCGATCGACTCCGGGTCGGCGGACAGGTCGAACAGTGGCCGGTAGCCCGCGGCGAGGTAGAGGCCCTTGGCCTCGGGCTGGCGGGGGCCGGTCGTCAGGTGGACACGGGTGTAGCCGCGGGCCGCGGCGTTCTCCTCCAGGAGGTCGAGGACCCTCCCCCGGACTTCGTCCGGGGGCGCCCCCAGCCAGTCCGCGCCGGCGGTGCGCGGAGTGCGTCCAGATCCTTTTGAATTCGGCGGTCCGGGCGTCGAGGCGGCGGTAGGCGCCGCCGGCCACCGGCTCGCCGTCCGCGAGGAGCAGCAGGAACGTGCCGCCGGGCGGGACGAACTCCTCCGCCGGGTACTCCAGGCCGAGGTCGACCGGCTTCTGGTAGCGCGTGCTGTATTCGTGGGTCAGCTCGTCCAGCAGCGGGCGGGCTGGGGGTGCCCCCGGCCGGAGGCTGGGGGAGGGTCGCCGACGGTGGTGTGACGGACCGTCAGTCGGGCTGCCGGCCGCGGCCGGGGCGTGGTGGCCATCGGGCCGCCTCCACGGCCGGCTCCGGCGGCGCGGCCGGTGCGGGCGACGGCCAGGGCAGCGGGTCGGGCAGCTCGTGGCGCAGCTGGGGGAGTACCTCGGCGGCGGTCAGCCGCAGCACCTCGGCCTTGCGGGCGAACGGCAGCCCGGCGCTGTCCACGGAGAAGAACTGCAGCGCATGGCCGTAGGCCACGTGCTGCGAGAGGATCTTGCCGGCGATCCGCGCGGGCGAACCGACCAGTGCCGGACCGTGGTCGGCGGCGTCGTCCAGGGTGCGGAACGGGGTGTTGTTGCCGGGTACGTCGCGCGCGGCGACCGCCGCCTCGTAGTACGGCGCGAACTCCCGGCGGGCGGTGCGGTCGTCGGCCGCCGCGTAGAGCGTGCCGCCCGAGGCGACCAGCGCGGCCGCCGGATCGTGCCCGTAGTCCGCCCAGCGTGCCCGGTAGTGGTCGATCAGCTTGGCGTAGGCGGCCACCGGCTGGATGACGTTGGCCGCGAAGACCGGATCGCCCCACAGGGCCGCCAGCTCCACCGAACGCTCGCTGGTGGCGCTGCCGTGCCAGATGGTGGGCGGCCGCCGGAACGGGCGGGGCAGCACCGTGGCGTTCTTCAGCGGCGGCCGGAACCGGCCCGACCAGGTGACCCGATCCTCGCTCCACAGCCGGCGCAGCAGTTCGTAGTTCTCCTCCTGGAGCGCGTACTGGTCGCCCGGATCGCGGTGGAAGAGGTGCCAGGGCTCGGGCGCGTTGCCCTTGCCGATGGTCAGCTCCAGCCGGCCGCCGGAGAGCTGGTCGACGGTGGCGTAGTCCTCCGCGACGCGTACCGGGTCGAGGGTGGACAGCACGGTGACGGTGGTGAACAGCCGGATCCGGTGGGTCCGGGCGGCGATCGCGCCCAGTACCGCGGGCGGCGAGCTGGACAGGAACGGCGCCCCGTGCCGCTCCCCGACACCGAAGGCGTCGAATCCCAACTCCTCTGTCAGTACGGCGAGTTCGACGACCTCGCGGAGCCGGTCGTGTGGGGTGAGGAGGTGTCCGGACAGTGCGTCCGGGACGTTGTCGATCAGAGTCATGACGCCGAAGCGCATACCGCGCCCTTCTGCGAGCGGGACGGAGGGGAGGGGGAGGAGAGGAAGGAAAGCGAGAAGAGAGAAGGGAGAAGGGAGGCTCCGGGGAGGGGAGGGAGGAACGGCGAAGAAGGCGGAGCGAGGGGAGGGGTCGCCGAAGGAGCGGCGTGAAGTGTGAAGGCGCGCGGCGGGAGAGGAAGGAGAACCGCGGAAGGGGCCCGGCCTTATCGGCGACGGGCCGCGGGGCAGGGGGTCAGCTCAACAGGACGACGACCACACACGACCGAAGTCGATGTGGTCGCGGGTGACCAGCCGCTGCCATGCGTACATGCCAACAAGTGGAACAGGCATCCGTTTCCGCGTCAACCGCCGAGTGATCCACGGCTCACAGTGCGGACGGCCTTGACAACCAGGCGTGTTGACGCCATAGCCTCAAGAGCCGGTCGTGCTGAGGGGCGCGACCCGCTCGTTCGTGTGAAGGCGCCGGAGCCCGTGCTCGCTCTCGGCATCCACGGAGCCTTCGCCATGCCTTTGGTCGACCCCGTTTCCGACACCCTCGACGCCCCGGCCCCACCCGTCGCGGCGCCACCCGACGCCCCGGACCCCGCCGCGCCGCGGATCGTGCCGCGCCGGCGCACCGGCCGGCGGGCCGCGGCCGCCGTCGTCCTCGCCCTGCTGGCGCTGGCCCTCGTCTCCGTCGTCCGCAACGACGCCTTCCAATGGGACGTGGTCGCCGACTACTTCCTCACCACCGCCGTCCTGCGCGGCCTGGGGCTGACGCTCTGGCTGACCGTGGCCGTCATGGTGCTCGGCTTCGCGCTGGGCACGCTGCTCGCGGCCATGCGGCTGTCGGACAACCCCGTGCTGCGCGGCGTCAGTTGGGGCTACGTCTGGCTCTTCCGGTCGATGCCGATCCTGGTGCAGCTGCTGTTCTGGTTCAACATCGGGGCGCTCTACCCGACGATCCTCGGCATCAAGACCGTCGACCTGCTCGGCCCGGTCGCCATCGCGGTCATCGGGCTGACCCTGCACGAGGCCGCCTACGCCGCCGAAGTGGTCCGCGGCGGCATCCTGTCGGTCGACAAGGGGCAGCTGGAGGCGGCCCAGTCGCTGGGGCTGGGGGCCTGGCGGCGGCTGCGCCGGATCGTGCTGCCGCAGGCCATGCGGGCGATCGTGCCACCGGCCGGCAACATGCTGATCGGCACCCTCAAAGGCACCTCCATCGTCAGCGTCATCGCCGTCCAGGACCTGCTGTACTCCGTGCAGCTGGTCTACCACCGCACCTACCAGGTCATCCCGCTGCTGCTGGTCGCCACCCTCTGGTACATCGTGGTCACCTCCGTGCTCGGCGCCGGCCAGTTCTTCGTCGAGCGGCACTACGCCCGCGGTACGGCAGGTGCCCGGTGAACGCCTCGCTCGTCATCGTCGGGGCCGGCCCGCGCGGAACCGGCGTCCTGGAGCGGCTGGCCGCCAACCTCCCCGAGCTGTACGGCGACCGGCCCCTGGACATCCACCTCGTCGATCCGCACCCGCCCGGCGGCGGCCGCATCTGGCGCCACGACCAGTCGCCGCTGCTGTGGATGAACTCGATGGCCGAGGACGTCACCATGTTCACCGACGAGACGGTGGAGCAGGCGGGCCCGGTCCGGCCCGGGCCCACCCTCGCCGAGTGGACCGGGGCCGGCGGGCAGGCGTTCCTGAGCCGGCAGCAGCAGGGCGCGTATCTGCGCTGGGTGTACGAGCGGTCGGTGGCCGCGCTGCCGCCCACCGTCACCGTCCACGAGCACCGGGGCACCGCCGTACGGGTCTCCGGCTCGCGCGACGGCCGGCAACAGGTGTGGCTGGCCGGCCGCCCGGCCCCGCTGCCGGCCGACCTCGTCGTCCTCGCCCTCGGCCACCTCGACGCCGAACTCCCGTCCGAACAGGCCGAGTTGGCCGAATTCGCGGCCCGGCACGGACTGACGCACCTGCCGCCCGCCTTCACGGCCGACAGCGATCTGAGCGTCCTCGGGCCCGGTGAACCGGTGCTGGTGCGCGGCTTCGGGCTGGCCTTCATCGACCTGATGGTGCTGCTGACCGAGGGCCGCGGCGGTACGTACACCACCGGCGCCGACGGGCGGCTGACCTACCGGCCCTCGGGGCGCGAGCCCGTCCTGTACGTCGGCTCGCGGCGCGGCGTCCCGTACCACTCCAAGATCGGCTACCCGCCGAGCGGTGAACGGCCGCCGCTGCCGCGGTTCTTCGGGCCCCCGCAGGTGGACGAGCTGCTCGCCCGGGCCGGGAAGGACGGCATCGACTTCCGGCGCGACGTCTGGCCGCTGATCGACAAGGAGCTGGGCTTCGCCCACTACCACCGGCTGTTCACCGCGCACGCCGACCGCACCCGGATGGCCTGGCCCGACTTCGAGGAGAAGTACGCCGCCGCCGACCCGGGCAGCGCCGCCCTCCAGGCCCTGGTCGGCGCGGCCGTCCCGGACCCCGCCGACCGGCTCGACCTGCGGGCGCTGGACCATCCGCTGGCCGGTCTGCGCTACCCCGACGCCGAGGCGCTGCAGGAAGGACTGCGCGGCTACATCGAGGCCGACCTCGCCCGCCGCCACGACCCCGCGCACAGCCCCGACCTCGCGGTCTTCCTCGCGCTGCTGTCGGTCTACGGCCAGCTGGTGCGGCTCGGCGACCGCGGGCCCTGGTGGCACGGCTTCTTCAGCTACCTCGCCTCCGGCCCGCCGGGGCCGCGGCTGCGCCAGCTGCTCGCGCTCTCCCGGGCCGGTGTGGTGCGCTTCCTCGGCGCGGACACCACCGTCACCGCCGACGAGCGGCGCGGGGTGTTCCGCGCCGAGAGCCCCAGCGTGCCGGGGGAGTCGGTCACGGCCCGGGCGCTGGTTGAGGCCCGGCTGCCGGAGCCGACCGTGGCGCACACCCGCGACACCCTGCTGCGTTCCCTGTACGCCGAGGGCGCGGCCGCGACCCCGGCCGGGCTGCTGGCGGTCGACCCCGCCGACGGCCGGATCCTGGACCGGGCCGGCCTCCCCCTGGTTCTCGGCTCCTCCCCCACTCTCGGCTGCGCTCGACCGGGGGACCCCCACGCACAGGGAGCGGCCCCCACCACCCGCGGCTGTTCGCCCTCGGCCCGCACACCGACGCCCGGGCCGGCGGCGCGTTCTCCCGGCCCCGGACCAACGCCCCCGCCTTCCGGCAGAACGACGCCACCGCTCGGGTGCTGCTCGCCTTCCTCCGCGACCGGGCCGACCGGCCCGCCCCCGTCCCCACCCCCGTCCCCGCCTCCGGCACCGCACCCACCCCCGAGGACACCCATGCCCTTGACCACTGACCCACCCGCCGCCCGGCGGACCGCCACCGAGCGGGCCGGACCACCGGCCGCCGACGATCCGGCCGCCCTGGAGGTCGTCCCCGTACGTCACCCCTGGCGCTGGGCCGCGATCGCGGTGACCGCCGTGCTGCTCGCGCAGTTCGCGCACGGACTGGTCACCAACCCGGCATGGGAATGGCCGGTGTTCGCCCAGTTCTTCACCGCGGAGACGGTCCTCAAGGCGGTCTGGATCACCCTCCAGCTGACCGTCTACGGCACCGCCCTCGGCTTCGCCCTGGGCATCGTGCTGGCCTTCATGCGGCTGTCCGCCAGCCCCTTCCTGCGCTGGGTCGCCTTCGGCTACATCTGGGCCTTCCGCTCCATCCCGCTCATCGTCCAGCTGCTGTTCTGGTTCAACCTCGCCTACCTCTACAAGCGGCTGGACTTCGGCATCCCCTTCGGGCCCGGCTTCTTCCACTTCGACACCATGGGCCTGGTCGGGGCGATGGGCGCGGCGGTGCTGGGGCTGGCGCTGCACCAGGCCGCGTACGCCGCCGAGATCGTGCGCGGCGGGGTGCTCGCGGTGGACGGCGGACAGCTGGAGGCGGCTGCCGCGCTCGGCATCCCCCGGCTGCGGCAGCTGCGCCGCATCGTGCTGCCGCAGGCGGCGCGCTCGATCCTGCCCAACGCCACCAACGAGGTCATCTCCCTCTTCAAGGGCACCTCGATCGTCTCCGTCATGGCGATCGGCGAGCTCTTCTACCAGGTCCAGGTCATCTACGGACGGAACGGCCGGGTCGTGCCCCTGCTGATGGTCGCCACCGCCTGGTACGTCCTCCTCACCACCGTGCTCTCCGTCCTCCAGCACTACGTGGAACGCCACTTCGCCAAGGGAGCCACCCGATGAGCACGCAGACCGCGATGGTCGACGTCCGCTCGGTCCACAAGAGCTACGGCCCGCTCCAGGTCCTCAAGGGCGTGGACCTGACCGTCCGGGCCGGCGAGGTCACCGTCGTCCTCGGCCCGTCCGGCTCCGGCAAGTCCACCCTGCTGCGCACCATCAACCACCTGGAGAAGGTCGACAGCGGCTCGGTGAGCGTGGACGGGTCGCTGGTCGGGTACCGGCGCTCCGGCAACAAACTCCACGAGCTGCGGGAACGCGAGATCCTCAAGCAGCGCACCGGGATCGGCTTCGTCTTCCAGAACTTCCACCTCTTCCCGCACCTGACCGTGCTGGCCAACATCACCGAGGCCCCGGTCTCCGCGCTGCGCCGCCCGAAGAAGGACGCCGAGGCGGCCGCCCGGGCACTGCTCGACCGGGTCGGGCTCGCCGACAAGGCGGACGCCTACCCCAAGCAGCTCTCCGGCGGCCAGCAGCAGCGGGTGGCCATCGCCCGGGCGCTCGCCCTCGAACCGAAGCTGCTGCTCTTCGACGAGCCGACCTCCGCACTCGACCCGGAGCTGGTCGGCGAGGTCCTCGACGTCATCAAGGACCTGGCGCGCCAGGGCACCACCATGATCGTCGTCACCCATGAGATCGGCTTCGCCCGCGAGGTCGCCGACACCGTCGTCTTCATGGACGGCGGACGGATCGTCGAACAGGGCCCGCCCGGCCAGGTCCTCGACCACCCGCGCCATGCGCGCACCACGTCCTTCCTTTCCAAGGTCCTGTGAACATGAGGAGACATCCGTTGCACCGCCGCACCCTGACCGCCGCCCTCACCCTCGCCGCCGGCTCCGTGCTGCTCACCGCCTGCGGCGGCGCGGCCGCGGGCAGCGGCGGCGACGCCGGGAACACCGTCACCGGCGCCCACGGCAGCACCCTCAACATCGGCCCGGACCAGCACCGCGTCCACGGCGTCAAGGACCCGAAGAGCGCCGCGCTGGTGCCCGCCCGGGTGCGCCGGACCGGTGGTCTGCGGATCGGTGTGGGCGCCGAGTCCAGCCCGCCGCTGAGCTTCTACGCCACCGACGACAAGACCCTCATCGGCGTCGAGGAGGACCTCGCCACCCTCGTCGCCGACACCCTCGGCCTCAAGCCCCGCTTCGAGCCGCTGTCGTGGGAGAACCTCTTCGTCGGCCTGGACAGCGGCAAGCTCGACGCGGTCTTCGCCAACGTCACCGTCACCGAGGAGCGCAAGGACAAGTACGACTTCGCCACCTACCGGCTCGACCAGCTCGCCATGGAGGCGAAGAAGGGCAGCGGCTGGAAGGTCCGCGGCCCCAAGGACGTCGCGGGCCGGACCATCGCGGTCGGCAGCGGCACCAACCAGGAGAAGATCCTGGTCGACTGGAGCAAGGAGAACGAGAAGGCCGGCCGCGAGCCGGTCGACATCAAGTACTTCCAGAAGCCGTCCGACACCTATCTCGCGCTCCAATCGGGCCGGATCGACGGCTACTTCGGGCCGAACCCGACCGCCGCGTACCACGTCAACACCGCCGGCCGGACGGAGATCGTCGGCACCTTCTCCGGCGGCGGCAGCGTCCAGGGCAAGATCGCCGCCACCACGAAGAAGGGCAGCGGACTGGTCAAGGCCTATGCGGCGGCGCTGCAGAAGGTCATCGACGACGGCCGCTACGGCAAGGTGCTGGCGCGCTGGGGGCTCACCGGCGAGGCACTGAAATCCTCCCGGATCAACCCGCCCGGCCTGCCCAGGACCGCGAACTGACCGGCGCCGGACCGGAAAGGAACCCCATGTCCCACCCCCTGCACCTGGCCGTCGCGCTGGACGCCCCGCAGCCGTCCGGCCGCGCCGCCCACGACGCCGCGCACGTCGTCGCGCTCACCCGGCTCGCCGAGCGCGGCGGCCTCACCTTCGTGACCCTCGGCGACGGCTTCGGCCGCCCCGGCCTCGACGCCGCGGCCGTGCTCGCCCGGGTCGCCCCGGCCACCGAACAGATCGGGCTGATCCCCACCGTCACCACCACCCACACCGAGCCGTTCCACGTCTCCACCACGGTCGCCACCCTGGACTGGGTCAGCCGCGGCCGGGCCGGCTGGGCCGTCGAGGTCTCCACCACCGAGGCCGACGCCGCGCTCTTCGGCCGCCGGCCGGCCGCCCCGCCCGCGGAGGTCTGGGCCGAGGCCGGCGAGGTCGCCGACGTCGCCGGCCGGCTGTGGGACAGCTGGGAGGACGACGCGGAGATCCGCGACCGCGCCACCGGCCGGTTCATCGACCGGGACAAGCTCCACCACGTCGACTTCACCGGCCGTACCTTCTCCGTCCGCGGCCCCTCGATCGTGCCCCGGCCCCCGCAGGGCCGCCCGGTCATCGCGGTGGATGCCACCGAGGAGCCGGCGCGCGCGGTGGCCGCGGCCCACGCCGACCTCGCCCTGGTCCGCGTCGAGGACCCGGCCACCGCCCGGGCCGTCCGCGAGGAGCTGCGCGACCGCGCCCGCACGCACGACCGCGACCCCGGCCGGCTGCTGGTCTTCGCCTCGCTGCCGGTCGAACTCGCCGACCCGGCCGACGGGGCCGGGCTCGCCGACCTGATCGCGGACTGGCGGGCGGCCGGCGCCGCCGACGGCTTCCACCTGCGCCCCGCCGACCCCGGCCGGGACCTCGCGCTGCTCGTCGAGGCCACCGTCCCCGTCCTCCGGGCGCGCGGTCTGCTGCGGCGCCCCGGCCGCCCGGGCACCACGCTGCGCGAACACCTCGGCCTGCCCCGCCCGGCCAGCCGCTACGCCCCCGCCAGGGAGACCGCATGACCCCGACGGCACCGACCCCGCGCAAGCAGATCCGTCTCGCCGCCCACTTCCCCGGCGTCAACAACACCACCGTCTGGACCGTCCCGGGATCCGGCAGCCAGATCGACTTCGCCTCCTTCGAACACCTCGCCCGCACCGCCGAGCGCGGGCTGTTCGACTTCTTCTTCCTGGCCGAGGGGCTGCGGGTCCGCGAGCACAAGGGGCGGATCCACGATCTCGACGTGGTCGGCCGGCCCGAGTCGCTCACCGTGCTGAGCGCCCTCGCGGCGGTCACCGAGCACCTGGGACTCGCCGCCACCGTCAGCGCCACCTTCAACGAGCCGTACGAACTCGCCCGCCGGCTCGCCTCCCTCGACCACCTCAGCGGCGGCCGGGCGGCCTGGAACGTGGTCACCACCTCCGACGCCTTCACCGGGGAGAACTTCCGCCGCGGCGGCTACCTCGACCGCGCCGACAGGTACACCCGGGCGGCCGAATTCGTCGCCGTGGCACGGGAGTTGTGGGATTCCTGGCCGGACGGGGAAGCGCCCCGGCCGGTCGACCACCGCGGGGAACACTTCACCGTCCGCGGCGAGTTCACCGTGCCGCGCAGCCCGCAGGGCCATCCCGTCATCATCCAGGCCGGGGACTCCGCCGAGGGCCGGGAGTTCGCCGCCGCCACCGCGGACGTCGTCTTCACCCGGCACAGCGGCCTCGAAGCCGGCCGGGCCTTCTACGCCGACGTCAAACGCCGGCTCGCGGCGTACGGCCGGCAGCCGGACCACCTCGCGATCATGCCGGGGGTCACCTTCGTCCTCGGCGACACCGCCGCCGAGGCCCAGGAGCGCGCCGCCGAGATCCGCCGGCAGCAGGTCTCCCCGCAGAACGCGCTGCTCGCGGCGGAACAGATCTGGGGCGTGGACCTCTCCGGGTACGACCCCGACGGCCCGCTGCCGGACGTCGATCCGGACCCCGGCAGCGAGCTGGCCCAGGGCCGGGTCAGGATCGCCGACCCGAAGGCGATCGCCGACAAGTGGCGGGCGCTGTCCCGCGCCAAGGGGCTGTCCCTGCGCGAGACGGTGATCGAGACCACCGGCCGGCAGTCCTTCATCGGCACTCCGGAGGACGTCGCGGCGCAGATGGACGCCTTCGTGCAGACCGACGCGGCCGACGGGTTCATCCTGGTGCCGCATCTGACGCCGGGCGGTCTCGACCCGTTCGTCGACCGGGTGGTACCCTCCTTCAGGAGCGCGGGGTCTTCCGCACGGAATACGCCGGCACGACGCTGCGCTCCCACCTGGGGCTGCCGTCGCAGCCCGGCCGCGCCGCAGGAAGGGGACCCACCGCATGAGCACCGACGCACACGAGGAGTGGCAGGCCTGGCGTGAGCGGCGCCGCGCCGCGCTCACCGGGCCGTACGGCCCGCTCGCCCTGGCCGGCACCCACTGGCCGGCGGACCACCCCGACGGCCGGATCGAGGGCCTGCCGGGCCACTGGACCGCGCAGGACGACGCGCTCGTGCTGCGGGCCGGGCCGGACGACGGCCTCGCCGTCGACGGTGAGCCGGCCGCCGGCGAGACCCGGCTCGGCCCGGACGCGGACCCCGGGGCGACGCGGGTGACGTGCGGCGAGCGGCACCTGCTGGTGCTGCGCCGGGACGGCCGGTGGGCGGTGCGCGACTTCGACCCGCGGTCCGAGGCCCGCCGGTCGTTCGCCGGGATCGACGTGTACGAGTACGACGAGCGCTGGGTGCGGCCGGGCCTCTTCCGGCCGTACGCGCAGGGCCGCACGATCCAGGTGCGCAACGCCGACGGGCAGCGGCGGGGCCTGGGACTGGCCGGGGAGCTCGCCTTCGGCCTCGACGGGGACGAGCACACCCTGCAGGTCGCGGTCGAGGGCGACGGCTCGCTGTGGGCGGTGCTCGCCGACGCCACCAGCGGCACCGACAGCTACCGCTTCCGCTTCCTGCGCCCGCCCGCGCCGGCCGAGGACGGCACCGTCACGGTCGACCTCAACCGGATCGTGCTGCCGCCGTGCGCGCTCGCCGACCACTTCCTGTGCCCCTTCCCGCCGCCCGGCAACACCCTGCCGATCGCGCTGCGCGCGGGGGAGCGGAACCCCACCGTCCGCTGACCCCGTCCCCGCATCGACCGAGGGGCACCCCGCGCCCCGGCAGCCGTCAACTCCGCTGCCGGGGCGCGGTGTTGACGCGTGTCGGCCGGGTTTCCGGCCGGAGACATGCGTGAAGCCCTCTTGCGCTTGAGGGGTGGCGCGCCGGAGACTCCCGCTCAGCGCTTGTCAGGGGCACGCAAAAACGAACGTGCGGATTCCGCGTGCCCTTCGGCTGCGCCTCACCGGGCTGCCCACCGGCGGCCCCCCGATCCCCTCGGAGGAATCAGTGAGGAACGAGCGCACCACCCCCCGCAGCGGCGTAGCGAGACGCACCCGGCTGATCGCCGTGGCGTCCGGACTGGTGGCCGTCGGAGCCATCGCCGTCCCGACCGCCAGCGCCCAGAACCCCGCCCCCGCCCAGACGTTCAGCGTGGCCCGGCTCGCCGCGGCCGGTGACGCGGTCCGCGCGGCGGACGTCGCCGGCACCGCCTGGCGGGTCGACCCCGCGACCCACACCCTGGTCGTCACCGCCGACCGCACCGTCTCCCAGGCGGAGATCGCGAAGATCCAGCGGGCCGCCGGCGCCAACGCCGGAGCGCTCCGCATCGACCGGACCGCCGGGACCTTCCGCAAGTTCATCGCCGGCGGCGACGCCATCTACGCACCGAGCTGGCGCTGCTCGCTGGGCTTCAACGTCCGCAGTGGCAGCACCTACTACTTCCTGACGGCCGGTCACTGCACCGAGGGCAAGCCGCCGTGGTACACCAACTCCTCGGACACCACCAGCATCGGCCCGACGACCGGCACCAGCTTCCCCGGCAACGACTACGGCATCGTGAAGTACACCAACACGTCCCTGTCGCACCCGGGCACCGTCGGTAGCCAGGACATCACCAGCGCCGGCACCCCGAGCGTCGGCCAGTCTGTCACCCGCCGCGGCTCCACCACCGGCATCCACAGCGGCAAGGTCACCGCCCTGAACGCCACCGTCAACTACGGCGGCGGCGACATCGTCTCCGGACTCATCCAGACCACCGTCTGCGCCGAACCCGGCGACAGCGGCGGCCCGCTCTACTCCGGGACCACGGCCCTGGGCCTGACCTCCGGCGGCAGCGGCGACTGCACGTCCGGTGGCACCACGTTCTTCCAGCCCGTCACCGAGGCGCTCAGCGCGTACGGCGTGAGCGTCTACTGACCGGCTGACACCGGCCGGGCCCCCGTCAGCCGGCGGACGGGGACCCGGCCGGCACCGCCGCGCACGCGCCTCGACCGGCTTCCGGGCCGGGCATACCATGGAAAAGCAGCCCGAACACGGACGGTATACGGCACACCTCAGGGGGCCGTGATGGTCGAAGAACTGGTGACGGCCGGAGTGGGACTGGCGTGCGCCGGCGCGGTGTATTTCATGGCGGCGGCACGGGTGGTCAGGCAGTACGAACGCGGTGTGGTGCTCCGGCTGGGCAAGCTGACCTCCGCGGTCCGGCAACCGGGCTTCACCATGATCATCCCGGGCATCGACCGGATGCGTAAGGTCAACATGCAGATCGTCACGATGCCGGTGCCCGCCCAGGAAGGCATCACCCGCGACAACGTCACGGTCCGGGTCGACGCGGTGGTCTACTTCAAGGTCGTGGACGCCGCCGACGCGGTCATCCGAGTCGAGGACTACCGCTTCGCGGTCTCCCAGATGGCCCAGACCTCCCTCCGGTCGATCATCGGCAAGAGCGAACTGGACGATCTGCTGTCGAACCGCGAGAAGCTCAACCAGGGCCTGGAGCTGATGATGGACAGCCCGGCCATCGGCTGGGGCGTGACCGTCGACCGGGTGGAGATCAAGGACGTCTCGCTACCGGAGACGATGAAGCGGTCGATGGCCCGCCAGGCGGAGGCCACCCGCGACCGGCGGGCCCGGGTGATCAACGCCGATGCCGAGCTGCAGGCGTCGAAGAAGCTGGCCGAGGCCGCGGCCGCGATGTCCGACCAGC
Organism: Streptomyces endophytica; assembly: GCF_026153355.1. Lineage (GTDB taxonomy): Bacteria > Actinomycetota > Actinomycetes > Streptomycetales > Streptomycetaceae > Streptomyces > Streptomyces endophytica. Next base: position 4,360,335 of record NZ_CP110636.1, read on the forward strand.
CCGCCGCGCTGCAACTGCGGCTGCTGCAGACCGTGGTGGCGGTCGCCGCCGAGAAGAACTCCACCCTCGTCCTGCCGTTCCCCGTCGAGCTGCTGCGGTTCCTGGAGCGCTCCGGGCAGCAGGGCCAGGTCCCGGCCGGCCCGCCGGAGACCGCGGACGGGCGGGAGCGGCCGCGGCGCCCGGACGGCGCGACCGCCGTGGAGGAGCCGCTGCCGGGCGAAGAGCGGCTGGAAGTGCTCCCGAACGCCGAGCACCCGGCCGACCTGCCCGTCGACCTGCCCGTCGACCTGCCGACCGAGGTGTCCGCGGACCGGTCCGCCGACGTGCCGGTGGACCTCCCGGAAGACCTCCGCTGAGCCGGTCCGCCCGCCCCTGCCCCCGCCGTTCCCCGGCGGGGGCGTTTTTCGGCCGGAGCGGACCCTCACATACGGATCCGCCCGGGACCCCGCGCACCCCTCCTGATGTCCGCACTCAGGAGCGTGGTCCGCGGATATCGGTGTGACCGTGATGTGACGAAAGCGTGAACGGCCGTACGTGAGACCGGAACTCGGTCTTGTGCACGACTGAGACGGGTGGGAATACTCGGCTCCGCACGTTGGCATGAACGCGACTCCCCTGAGGTGCTGCGCCGCGGGGCGGCCCCCGTTCGTGCCGGACCTCACTCTCCGGGCCCGTGCGACTCCCCACAGTCCGGGCCCTTCCCCCCACGGGAGGCTCTGAGTTGAAGCACCGACGCATACCCAACAGGCGCGCCGTTCTGGCAGGTGCCGGAGCGCTCGCCCTCGCCGCCACCGCCACCGTCACCCTCGCCAACGCCCAGGCGTCCCCGGCCCCCACCGCCCCCTCGGTGGCCCGGCTGACCTCCACCGCGGCCACCACCCTGGCGTCCCAGCTCAAGACCGGCACGGCCGGCGCGTACTACGACGCGCAGGCGAAGAAGCTGGTGGTCAACGTCGTCAGCGAGACGGCGGCCAAGGCCGTCCGGGCCAAGGGCGCCGAGGCCAGACTCGTCAAGCACACCCTGGCCCAGCTCGACGGGGCCCGGCAGACGCTGAAGGCCAAGGCCACCATCCCCGGCACGGCCTGGGGCGTCGACCCGCGCAGCAACAAGGTCGTGGTGACCGCCGACCGCACGGTCACCGGCAGCAAGCTGGACCGGCTCACCGAGGTCACCCGGAACCTCGGCGACAAGGTCGAACTCCGGCACAGCAAGGGGCAGTTCAAGCCCTTCATCGGTGGCGGTGACGCGATCTGGGGCAGCGGCGCCCGCTGCTCGCTCGGCTTCAACGTCGTCAAGGACGGCCAGCCCTACTTCCTCACGGCCGGCCACTGCGGCAACGCCGTCAAGAGCTGGTCGGACAAGCAGGGCGGCTCGGAGATCGCGACCACCGAGGACTCCAAGTTCCCCGGCGACGACTACTCCATCGCCAAGTACACCGGGAACACCGAGCACCCGAGCGAGGTCGACCTCTACAACGGCAGCACCCAGAAGATCACCAAGGCCGCCGAGGCGACCGTCGGCGAGAAGGTCCAGCGCAGCGGCAGCACCACCCAGGTCCACGACGGCACCGTCAAGGCGCTGAACGCCAGCGTCAACTACCAGGAGGGCACGGTCGACGGGCTGATCCAGACCGATGTCTGCGCCGAGCCCGGTGACAGCGGCGGCGCCCTCTTCGACGGCGAGTCCGCGATCGGCCTCACCTCCGGCGGCAGCGGCGACTGCTCCGGCGGCGGCGAGACCTTCTTCCAGCCGGTCCCGGAGGCCCTGAAGGCCTACGGCGCACAGATCGGCTGACGGCGGCAGCGGTTCCAGGACCGCCCGGGCAGTTCCCGGGGCACCGGCCGCCGGACGCGTTCCGGGGCCGGTGCGCCGCGGGGTCAGCCCGCCGCCCGCCCGTCGCCCGGCCCGAACGCGGCCAGTGCCTCCTCGGCCGAGACCCGGGCCCGTACGTACGTATCCGCCCAGTCGGCCGCCGACGGGAAGCCCGATTCCCGGGCGATCCGGGCGCAGGCCGCGTCGTAGTCGAAGGGAGTGTGCCGCAGGGTGACCGCGCCGCCGCCGGGCCCCAGCAGCGCCCAGTGCGCACCGGCCCTCCCGTACGGCATGCCGACGCTGCCGGGATTGACCACCAGCCGCCCGTGGGTGAGCCGGACGTACGGCATGTGGGTGTGCCCGCAGACCACGGTCCGTACCGCGTCGGGCAGCTCCGCCAGCACCTCGGCCCAGCGCTCCGGCCGCGAGTCGACGAGCACCATCTCCTCGTCGTCCCGGGGCGTGGCGTGGCAGAACAGGACCGGGCCGAGCCCGGCCACCTCCAGCGTGACGGAGGTGGGCAACGACCGGAGGAAATCCCGTTCCTCCGGGCCGAGTTGGCCGGCCGCCCAGGCGCTCACCGGGTCCGGCGGGCCCTCTTCCCCGCCCGCCGGATCCGCGGTCAGCTCCCGGTCGGCGTTGCCGCGGACCCACACCGCGCGCTCCCCGAGGGAACGCAGCGCGGCGAGGGTCTCGCGGGGCTGCGGCCCGGCGAGCAGATCGCCGGTCAGCACGATCCGCCCGGCTGCGCGGACGTCCGGCTCGGCGAGCACCGCCTCCAGGGCCGGCAGCACACCGTGGATGTCGGAGAGCACGGCGACCCCGGCCCGGCCCGAAGAGACCTGCGGGGAAGGGATGTTGATGTCGGTCATGGGTCGAGCCTATGCACCGGCGGTCCCCGCGCGTGGCGGTCCCCGGGCACCACCCACCGGTGCCCGGGGACCTGGGTGCGGTGCTCAGAACTCGAAGACCGAGCTCAGGCCGGCGCGCATCACACAGGAGTTGGCGTAGGTGTAGGTGTACGACACCCGCTTGCCCTGCCACACGCCGTCGGCGGTGACGACGATCGGGGCCCACTCCTTGGTGCACAGCCGGTCCGACTTGGGGCTGGTGACGGTGTTGAAGTCACCGGCCGCGGCCCGGAGTTCGGCGCAGGCGGCCTTCGGCGCCGGGTGGCTGCCGGAGGCCACCGGCATACAGCTGAGCGACACCGCGCGCTGGACCGTGGCGGTCGCCCGGCTGTCGCCCTGGCCGACCGTCAGCACCAGTTCCGACGGCGCGTAGAGACCGCCGCTGCGCGCGGGCTGTGCTGGGGCGGCGACGGCTTGTGCGCTGGTGGCCAGCGTGCCGAGGACCAGCGCCGTACCGAGCGCGATCGCCCCAGTGGTGTACCGCATGACGAACACTCCTTTGCTCGAAGGTGCAGATACCGGACGGGAGTTTGGTCGAAACACATCCCGAAAGCACCTTGAGCGGTCCTCCGCCGATCGCTTTGAGTCGTTGAGTGAAAGCTGAGAGTAATGGCGCGAACCTGACGGGAGGGGTTCGGGCTTGCGTGCGGGAAGCGGGGTGCGGCCAGCCGGGATGCCCCGTGCATCGTGCGGCGGGCAAGGGCCCCGATGACCGGGAGGGAAGCAATCCGGCCGCCGACCGGTCGTTCGGGAGGGTTTCGATCTCCGCCGAATGGCCGAAGAGGAGGGCCGGAGGCTGCCTCCGTACGGCCTCGGCCGCCGTTCGAGGTAACAGGCGGTCGGCGGCGGGCCGCCTTACCCGCCGCGTTTTCGTACGCAATCGGGGTGCGGGCGCTCTCGACCCCGGGGCGCGGGCTCCCTCAATTCCCGGGCGCGGGCCGCCCGTTCGGCGGCCCGTCCAGCTCCGGCAGTCCGGACGTCAGCGCCCGCATGCCGCGGGTCACCAGCGCGGCGGGCCCCCGCGCCCCGTCCACCGGCCCGTCCTGTGCCGCCCACTCCTCCACCGCGACCCGCATCGCGGTGTTCGCCGCGGCCGCGGCCAGCCGTACCTGCAGCGCGTCCGCGCCCGTCATCCGCGCCAGGACCGGCCGTAGCGCCTCCTCGGCGTCGTGGTGGACGCGGTGCCAGACCGCGCGCAGCGCCGGATCGCCGGGCATCGCCCGCAGCAGCCCGCGGGTCCGGCGCAGCGCCTCCGCGGCCGGCTCGTCGGCGGGCGTCAGCGCCCGGCGGGCGGCCAGCTCCAGGGCCTCGCGGACCGTGGGTGCCGCCGGCCCGGCCGGCGGTGCGGCCAGGTCGTCGATCCACTGCCTGACCCCGACGGAGAGCAGCGGCGCCACCGCGTCCTCCTTGGTGCGGAAGTAGCGGTAGAAGGTGCGCAGCGCGACGCCGGAGGTGCGGGCGATCTCCTCGGCGGTGACCGCGGCGCCGCGCTCGGCGAACAGCGCCGCCGCACAGCGGGCGATCTCCAGCTGGGTGGCGGCCTTGCGTCGCTCGGTGAGCGAGGGGCGGGCGGCGGGCGCCGCGGAGCGGGGTTCGGCGGGCACGGATTCGGCGGACATGGGCTCAGCTTACGGAGCGCGGCGCCAGGTCGGCACGTCGCGCGTGTTTGGCACATCGTGCCACTGCGGCGTACCGTGCAGGGCGATCGTCGCAGCGCCGATCGTCACCATCGCGAAGGGAGCACCACCATGAACCGCTTCGAGGGACGCCGGGTCCTGATCACCGGGGCCGGCTCCGGCATCGGGCAGGCCACCGTCCACCGGATCCTCGCCGAGGGCGGCCGGGTGGTCGCGGCGGACGTCGACGCCGCGGGCCTGGAGGCCACCGCGGCCCGGGCCGCCGCGGACGGGGCCGCGGGCCGGCTGCGGACCGCGGTGCTGGACATAGCCGACGAGGCGGCGGTCCGCTCCGGCGTCGCCGCCGCGGTGGACGGTCTCGGCGGCCTGGACGTGCTGGTCAACGCGGCCGGCATCCTGCGCTCCGCGCACACCCACGAGACCGGCCTGGAGCTCTTCAACGCGATCATCGCGACCAACCTGACCGGCACGTTCCTGATGATCCGCGAGGCCCTGCCCGCCCTCCTGGAGGGCGCGTCCCCGGTCGTGGTCAACTTCAGCTCCACCTCGGCCTCGTTCGCGCACCCCTACATGGCGGCGTACGCGGCGAGCAAGGGCGGCATCCAGTCCATGACGCACGCGATCGCCGCCGAATACGGCAAGCAGGGGCTGCGCGCGGTGTGCGTGGCGCCGGGCTCCATCGCCAGCGGGATGACCAGCGGCCGCGGGCCGGGCCTGCCCGAGGACGCCGACATGTCGCTGTTCGCCAAGCTCGCTCCGGCCCTCGGCGAGGGCTTCGCGGGCCCGGAGACGGTCGCCGGCGTGATCGCGATGCTCGCCTCGGAGGACGGCGCGTTCATCACCGGCACGGAGATCCGGATCGACGGCGGCACACATATGTGACCGAGGCCAACTGGCCTTGTTCCAAAGAGGAATGACGTTACGTCAGGCATGCCCGGTCTCGAACCGGCTCACCTTCCCGTCCGTCACCGTGAACTCCCAGCGGGTCCGCATCTCCCCCCAGGTGTCGTTGCGGTAGTCCGCCACGAGGGACAACCCGTCGTCCGACTGCGACCGCACCGCCAGGTGCCCGCGCGAGCCGAAGACCTCCTGGCCGGTCCACTGCCGGAGGTCGCGGTCGGACCCGTCGTCGGACATCGTCGCGTCGGGGGTGAGCGCGGCGAAGAACGCCTGCTCGTCGTGGGCGTTGAGGGCGGTGACCAGTGCGCGCACCGCGGGGTGGGTCAGCCGGTCGGCGGGGAGGGTCATGGTGCTGCTCCTTCGTGCGGTGGGGGTGAGCGGTGTGTCCGGGCCGGCGCCCGGTGGCTCAGGCCGGTGGTCGTTCGTCCTCGGGGGGCCGGTCCGCCGGGCGGTCCTTCTTCAGGAAGACCGACAGCAGGAGCGTGAGCAGCGTGCCGCCCACCGCCCAGGCGGCGAGCACCAGTAGCGGGCCGGTCAGCGCGGCGCCGTCGAAGTACGCGAGCGAGCGCGCCGCCCAGGTGCCCGCGCCCGGGGGCAGGGCCGGGCCGATGGCGCGCCAGAACGGGGGCAGCAGCGGATACGGGTAGGCGCCGCCCGCGCTCGGATTGCCCAGGATGACGATCAGCAGGATCGCCAGGCCGATGCCGATGATGCCCAGCAGGGCCTGGCAGGCCAGGGTCGTCGCGCCCACCGCGAAGACCACCAGGGCGCCCAGTCCCCACAGCCCGGCGAAGGTGCCGGGCAGCGCGTCCAGGACCGGGCCGACGACGATCGCACCGGCCAGTCCGGCGGCGATCGCATACAGCGCGAGGGCGGCCAGCCGGATGACGGCCCGGTGCCCGTTGGACGGCCGCGCCCCGGCGCTGATCGCGAGGATCGCGGCGCACAGATAGCCGCCGACGCACCAGCCGACGACCAGGTAGAAGGACGACAGGCTGCGGCTGTCGCCCGCCGCGGCGGGGGAGACGTCGACCGTCCGGACGGTGCGCCCCTGGGCCTTCTCGGCCGCGCGGACGACCAGTTCGACCGCCTGCGACAGGGAGGCGCCGCCGCCGCTCGCGACCAGCAGCCGGTCGGTGGTGCCGCGCGGGTCGACGAGCAGCGCCCCGTCGATCGCCCGGTCGGCGAGCTGCTGCCGGGCCACGCGCTCGGAGCGCAGCGCGCGCGGGGCCAGCGGGGAGCCGGGCAGCCGGTCCAGCTGCGTCACCACTTTTCGGGCGGCGGGCGGGGGAGCCACCACGCCGAGCGGTACGTCCGTCGGCCGCGGGTGGTGGAAGGCGCCGGTGTACGAGGTGATGAACGCGATCATCAGGCCCAGGACGCCGAGCACCAGCAGCGAGGCGTGCGGCGTCACCGCGCTCCGCACCTCGCGGAGAAAGGTGGTGCGGCTGCCGTCGTCCGTGGTGGTGGCCATCCGTCACTCCTCGCCGCAGGTCCGCCCACCGGCGGCAGGCCCACCGGAAGACGGCTTTTGCCCCCATATCCTGCGATCCGCCGCAGGTCGGTGCAGAACGGCTGGGCTGAACGGCGGAGGGTGCGAAGACGATCTTCTGGGTGCCCCGGCGTGTTGTTCGTACGAATGTTCGACGGGCGGGTTATGGTGGAGGTGAGGAACGAGGGACACAAGGTCAGCCGGGGGCGGTGAGGTGCAGGAGGTGCGGATGCCCGGGTTCACGCATCTGCACACCGCTTCGGGGTTCTCCCTGCGCTACGGCGCCTCCCACCCGGAGCGGCTGGCCGAGCGCGCCGCCGAACGCGGGATGGACGCCCTCGCCCTGACCGACCGGGACGGCCTCTCCGGGGCCGTACGGTTCGCCCGGGCCGCCGCGGAGGCCGGCGTCCGCCCGCTCTTCGGCGCGGAACTGGCCGTCGCGGAGCACACCCCGGAGCCCTCGGCGACCACCCGCCGGCGCACCCCGGTGCGCGGCGGCGCCTTCATCGACGAGTCCGCCGCCCGCGCCGTCTTCCTGGCCCGCGACGGAGCGGCCGGCTGGGCCGCCCTGTGCCGGCTGGTCTCGGCCGCCCACGCGGGCGGCGGCGACCGGCCCGTCCTCTCCTGGGGCGACCTGGAATCCGCCGCGGACGGACTCACCGTGCTGCTCGGCCCGGACTCCGACATCGGCCGGGCGCTGGCCGCCGGCCGCCCGGACCGCGCCGCCCGGCTCGCCGCCCCCTGGCGCGAGCGGTACGGCGAGGCGCTGCGGCTGGAGGTCGTCGACCACGGCCGGCCCGGCAGCGGCCCCGGCTCCACCCGGCTGGCCGCCCGCACCCTCGGCTTCGCCGTCGACCAGGGCATCCGCGCCGTCCTGACCAACGCGGTCCGCTACGCCGACCCCGGCCAGGGCCCGGTCGCCGACGTCCTGGACTCCGCCCGCCGCCTGGTGCCGGTGGACCCGCACCGCCCCGAGTCCTGGGACGGCGGCGAGCGCTGGCTCAAGGACGCCGCCGCGATGGCCCGCACCGCCGAGCGGACCGCTGAGGCGGCCGGCTTCCGGCGCGGTCTGGCCCACCAACTGCTCGCCATGACCGAGCGGACCGCGGGGGAGTGCCTCGTCGACCCCCAGGACGACATCGGGCTCGGCCGGATCCACTTCCCCGAACCCCGGCTGGTCGGCGCGGAACGCCGCACCGCCGCCCGGGTGCTGCGCTCCCGCTGCGCCGCCGGCATGGTCCTGCGCGGCCACGACCGCGACCGGGTGCGCTGGGCCCGGCTGGACGACGAGCTGCGCACGATCGAACGGCTCGGCTACCCCTCGTACTTCCTGACCGTCGCCCAGGTCGTCGACGACATCCGGCAGCGCGGCATCCGCGTCGCGGCCCGCGGATCCGGCGCCGGGTCCCTGGTCAACCACCTCCTCGGCATCGCGCACGCCGACCCGGTCGAGCACGGGCTGCTGATGGAGCGCTTCCTGTCCGAGCGGCGGGCCGCGCTGCCGGACATCGACATCGACGTGGAGTCCGCCCGCCGGCTGGAGGTCTACCGCGCGATCTTCGACCGCTTCGGCGCCGAGCGGGTCGCCACGGTCTCCATGCCCGAGACCTACCGCGTCCGGCATGCCGTACGGGACGTGGGCGCCGCGCTGGGCATGGACCCGGCGCGGGTCGACCGGCTCGCCAAGGCGTTCCCGCACATCCGCGCCCGCGACGCCCGGGCCGCACTGACCGAGCTGCCGGAGCTGCGCGGGGTCCGGGAGGCCGGCGGCGAACGGCTGTGGGAACTGGTCGAGGCGCTGGACGCACTGCCCCGCGGCATCGCCATGCACCCGTGCGGGGTGCTGCTCTCCGACGCCACGCTGCTGGACCGCACGCCCGTCGTGCCGACCAGCGGCGAGGGTTTCGCGATGTCCCAGTTCGACAAGGACGACGTGGAGGAGATGGGGCTGCTCAAACTCGACGTGCTGGGCGTCCGCATGCAGTCCGCGATGGCGCACGCGGTCGCCGAGATCGGCCGGGCCACCGGCCGCCGGCTCGACCTCGACGACCCCGCACAGGTGCCGCCCGGCGACCCGGCGACCTACGACCTGATCCGCTCGACCGAGACGCTCGGCTGCTTCCAGATCGAGTCGCCGGGCCAGCGCGACCTGATCGGCCGGCTGCAGCCCGACACCTTCCACGACCTGGTCGTCGACATCTCGCTGTTCCGCCCGGGCCCGGTCGCCGCCGACATGGTCCGGCCCTTCATCGACGCCCGGCACGGCCGCAAACCCGTCCGCTATCCGCACCCGGACCTGACCGAGCCGCTGCGCGAGACCTACGGCGTGGTGGTCTTCCACGAGCAGGTCATCGAGGTGCTGCGGATCATGACCGGCTGCGCCCGGGACGAGGCGGACGAGATGCGGCGCGCCCTGTCCGAGCCGGAGCTGCAGGGCCGGGTGCGCGCCTGGTTCGCCCAGCGCGCCGAACGGCGCGGCTACGCACCCGAGGTGATCGCCCGGACCTGGGAGATCGTCGAGGCCTTCGGCTCGTACGGCTTCTGCAAGGCGCACGCGGTGGCCTTCGCGGTGCCCACCTACCAGTCCGCCTGGCTCAAGGCGCACCACCCCGCGGCCTTCTACGCCGGGCTGCTCACCCACGAGCCGGGGATGTACCCCAAGCGGCTGCTGCTCGCGGACGCCCGGCGGCGCGGGGTGCCGGTGCTGCCGCTGGACGTGAACCGCTCGGCGGTCACCCACCGGATCGAACTGGTGTCCGGTCGGGAGGGTTCCGCGGACGCCTGGGGACTGCGGCTCGCGCTCGGTGACGTCCACGGCATGAGCGAGGCCGAGGCGCGGCGGATCGCGGACGGGCAGCCCTACCACTCCCTCCAGGACCTGTGGCAGCGCGCCCGGCCGTCCCGTCCGGTCGCCGAACGCCTCGCCCGGGTGGGCGCGTTGGACGCCTTCGGCGCGAACCGCCGGGACCTGCTGCTGTACGTCTCCGAGCTGCACCACCACGGACGGCAGGCCACCGGCGGCCAGCTGTCGCTGCACACGGACCTGGAGGAGCGGCGGGCCGACCCCGTCGAGCCCGCGGGACTGCCCGACCTCAGCGACGTCGAACGGCTCAGCGCCGAGCTGGGCGTGCTCGGCATGGACGCCTCCCGCCATCTGATGGCCGACCACCGGGAGTTCCTGACCGAACTGGGTGCGCTGCCGGCCCGGCTGCTGCGCAACGCCAGGCACGGCGAGACGGTGCTGGTCGCCGGGGCCAAGGCGGCCACCCAGACCCCGCCGATCCGCTCCGGCCGCCGGGTCATCTTCACCACGCTCGACGACAGCACCGGTCTGGTCGACTGCGCCTTCTTCGACGACAGTCACGAGGCCTGTGCCCACACGGTCTTCCACTCCTGGCTGCTGCTGGTCCGCGGCACGGTCCAGCGGCGCGGCCCGCGCAGCCTCAGTGTGGTCGGCAGCGCCGCCTGGAACCTCGCCGAACTGGCCGAACTCCGCCGCGAGGGCGGCCTGGAGGCGGTCGCCGCCCGGCTCGCCGCGGAGCCGGACCGGCCCACGGCCGGACCGGACGCGGCGGCCGGCGCGGGCCCCGGCGAAGAGCCCGGAGAGAGCCCCGCCGAGGGGCGGAGCCCGAACCGGCCGGTGCCGGACCGGGCCGCACCATCCGGATGGAGACCGGCTACGAGATGCACCCGTGGGCCGACCTCCAGCCCCCGGGCGACCGCGCCGCCACCGGGCGGAAGTTGTGGCACGCGAGTCCCGGGAGCGCGGGATGACCTTCGGCAGCAGCACCACGCCGCCGCGGCCGCCGGGCGCCACGCGGCCGCCCGGCATGCTCCACGTCCGCTTCCGCAACGCCCACGACACCCCCGTGAGCGCCGGGCAGTTCGAGCAACTCCTCGGCCTGCTCGCGCAGTTCACGCCGATGGTCGAGGCGCTGCCGCCGGACGCCGCGCTGGCGGACGTCCGCGGTGCGCTGCGCTACTTCGACCGCGACGCGGCGGGCATCGCCGAACTGGTCCGGCTGCGCGCGCTGGCCTGGCACGGCGTGCGGTGCACGATCGGGATCGGCGCCAACCCGCTGCTCGCCCGGATGGCGGCGCAGGCCGCGGCGCCCGGCGAGATCCGGACCGTCCCCGACCGGGCCGAGGCCGTCACCGCCTTCCTCGACCGCCGGCCCGCCTCCGCGCTGCACGGCGTCGGCCCGGCGACCGCCCGCGCGCTCTCCGCGTACGGACTCGACAGCGTCGGCCGGATCGCCGCCGCACCGCCCGGGACCCTGCAGCGGATCCTCGGTGCCCGGACCGGCCGGCTCGTCCACGAACGGGCCCGCGGTATCGATCCCACGCCGGTGGTGCCCAATGCCGCCGCCCGCTCGATGGGCGCCGAACACCGCTTCCAGCACGACGAGTTGGACCCGGACCGGCGCCGCCGGGCGCTGCTCTCGCTCGCCGACGACCTGGGCGCCCGGCTGCGCACGACCGGGCAGGTGGCCCGCGCGCTCACCCTCACCGTCCGCTACGCCGACCGCTCCACGACGACCCGCACCCGCCGGCTCGCCGAACCGACCGCACACGGCCCCGCGCTGACCGAGGCGGCCTACGCGCTGCACGCCGCGCTCGGACTGCAGCGGGCCCGGGTGCGGTCCGTGGCGCTGCGGGCCGAGGACCTGTGCCGCGCCGAACTCGCCGCGCGGCAGCTGAGCTTCGACCCGTCCGACGACAAGGCCCACCGCATCGAGGCGGCCGCCGACCGGGCCCGGGCCCGCTTCGGCGCCGGCGCCGTACGCCCCGCGGCGACCCTCGGCGGAGCCGCCCGCCGCACACCCCCGCCCCGGCACGGCACCAAGCCCCCCGGCCCGGGCGCCGGCCGGCACTGAGCCGCACGGGCCCGGGACGGTCCGAAGGGCCCGTCCTAGCCGTAGAGCCGCTCGGCGTACCGCGGGCCGTAGTGCTCCTCCAGCTCCGCCAGCGTCTTGTCCTGGGCCTCGACGCCCCTGACGATCCGCGCCCGCGAGGGCACCGCATCCGGCTCCCAGGTCTCCGGCCGCCACAACTCCGAGCGCAGGAACGCCTTGGAGCAGTGGTAGAAGACCTCCTCGACCTCCACCAGCAGCGCCAGCCGCGGGCGGTTGCCCTTGACGAGGAGCCGGTCGAAGAACGGTGCATCCCGCAGCAGCCGGGCGCGGCCGTTGATCCGCAGGGTGTCGCCGCGCCCCGGAAGGACGTAGTTCAGCCCGACGTGCGGATTGGCGAGGACGTTCACGAAGCCGTCCATGCGCTTGTTGCCGGGGCGGTCGGGGATGACGAGGGTGGTGTCGTCCAGGACGAGGGTGAAACCCGCCGGGTCGCCCTTGGGCGAGACGTCGCACCGGCCCTCGGCGTCCGAGGTGGCTATCACGCAGAACGGTGAGCGGGCCAGCCACTGGCGGTCGAGGTCGTGCAGCCGGTGGCGGGTCTTGTTGGCGGCATGGGAATTCGGGTGGCCCATCAGCTCCCGCAGCTCCGCCTCCGACGAGATCTCCGCGATGCCCGCGAGGTCCGCCGTTCCCGGGTGGCCCGCCGCCCCCGCGCCGTCCGCCGTCGTCTCCATGGGTGTCTCCCCTCCGTCACCTGCCTGGTCAACGCGGTATCGACGGTACGCGACGGGTCCGACAACCGGCCCGGACCGGGCGCATGAGTGAGGTATCCGACACGGCGGGCGAGGCAGCACGGAACGGGAGGTTCGACCCCCGTGCGTCTCGTGAGGGTTGTGTGCGTTTTCCTTCACCGTCACACGACTGGTCCTTCTTGCTTACCCGGCCGTAACTTACTTGCCAGTCAACTGCGTTGGCCCTTGCGATCCGGATCGCAGGTGAACGGCTCACCGAGCACCTCGGAGTCCCTCACCCCCTCACACCCCCCGCAAGGAGCCTCGTATGAAGCTGCGCTGGTCCCGAACGCTCACCCTGCTGCCCGCCCTCGCCCTCGCCCTTGGTTTCGCCTCCGCTCCCGCTTCCGCCGACGCCCCCACCGTCCGCAGCGGCTGGAACGACTTCTCGTGCAAGCCCTCCGCCGCCCACCCCCGGCCGGTGGTCCTGGTGCACGGCACGCTCGGCAACTCCGTGGACAACTGGCTCGGTCTCGCGCCCTACTTGGTGGCCCGCGGTTACTGCGTCTTCTCCCTGGACTACGGCCAACTCCCCGGCGTACCGCTCTTCCACGGCCTGGGTCCGGTCGACGCCTCCGCCGGGCAGCTCGCCACCTATGTGGACCGGGTGCTCGCCGCCACCGGGACGGACAAGGTGGACCTCGTCGGCCACTCGCAGGGCGGCATGATGGCGCGGGTCTACCTGAAGTTCCACGGTGGCGCCGGCAAGGTGAACACGCTGGTCGGGCTGGCCCCCGACAACCACGGCACCGATCTCGACGGCCTGACCCGCCTGCTGGCCCACTTCCCCGGTGCCAAGCAGTACCTGAGCAAGCTGACCCCGGGGCTGACCGACCAGATCGTCGGCTCGGACGTGCTCAACCGCCTCAACGCGGGCGGCGACACCGTTCCCGGGGTGCACTACACCGTGATCGCCACCAAGTACGACGAGGTTGTCACGCCCTACCGGAGCGGCTACCTGGACGGGCCCGACGTGCACAACGTCCTGCTCCAGGACCTGTGCGCGGTCGACCTCTCCGAGCACGTCGCCATCGGGATCGCCGACCCGGTGGCCTTCCACGAGACGGCCAACGCCCTCGACCCGGCCCACGCCACCCCGACCACCTGCCTCAACGGCTGACGACGGCCGGCCCGGCCCCCGCTCCCGCGCGGGGGCCGGGCCGTACGCATTCCCCGGGGCGCGGTCTCAGTCCGCGGTCAGCAGGGCGTCGGTGCACTGCTCGGCCAGCTCCTCGGCATGCGCGGGCAGCGGCTCCCCGCCGCGCAGATGGCGGCGCACCAGGGACAGCGGCAGGTCGACGACGGCGAGCGACACCCGCTCCAGGCCCAGCTCGCCGTGCAGCCCCAGCGCGCCCGCGAGCGCCGCCACCGCCGCCCGGACCCGCATGTTCCCCTCGTCCGCGCGGCGCAGCTGCTCCTCCGGCCAGTCGTCCCGGCCGAACTCGTGCGCCCCGTAGAGGAGCAGCGCGGCCTCCTGGGGGTGCGTACGGCTCCACGCGACCACGTGCCGGGAGGCCGCCCGGCCCCCGGCGCGCGGCCCGTCCCCCGAGCGCAGGGCCGCGAAATAGCCCTCCTGGAAGCCCTCGACGGTACGCAGCCACACCTCGGCGAGGAGTGCCGGGCGGCCGGCGAAACGGTGGTACAGCGAGCCGCTGGGGGCGCCGACGGCCTGGGCGACCGCGGACATCGTGACGCCCGAGGGGCCGTGCTCGGCGGCCAGCCGGACGGCGGCGTCGAGGAGCTGCGAAATCTCGAAACGGGGTGGCCTGGCCATGTTCTAGAGGGTACTCTCCATAACAATTGGAGGCATCCCTCCAAAACCTGTTCACCCTGCGCTGCGCCCACGTCGCCCCGTGGGCCGGCGTCCGCCCCACGCCTCACGGAAAGGCCGTCCGATGGGTGTCTACAACGTGCACGAGCGGGTGCTGCCCGTCCCCGACGCCGAGGCCGGCCTGCTGATCGACGGCCTCTCCGGCACCGGCGACCGGCTCTGGCCGGGCCGCGACTGGGCCCCGATGGTGCTCGACGGCCCGCTCGCGGCGGGCGCCGCCGGCGGCCACGGCCCGGTCCGGTACACCGTCGCCGCCTACGTCCCGGGCCGCTGGGTCCGCTTCGCCTTCACCGGTCCGCGGGGCTTCGACGGTTTCCACGAGTACACCGTCCACCCGCTCGGACCCGACCGCACCCTGCTGCGCCACACCCTCGCCATGCGCGCCCGCGGCCCGGCCCGGCTCAGCTGGCCGCTGGCCTTCCGCCGGCTCCACGACGCGGCCCTGGAGGACAGCCTGGACCGCGCCGAACGCGCCTGTACCGGCCGCGTCGCCCGGCCCGCCCGCTGGAGCCGCTCCGTCCGCCTGCTGCGCCGCCTCGTCCGCTGAGCGGCCTCACCGCCCGCGGACCCGCGCCCGGCGCAGCGTCAGGAAGCCGAGCGCCGCACCGGCGAGGACCACCGGGATCACCAGCAGCCGGCCGGAGAAGACGAGGACCGCGGCCGTCAGCACGGCGCTCGCGCCCACGCCGCACCACAGGGGAGTGCGACGCGGCAGCAGCACCAGTGCGGCGGCCAGGCCGGCGAGGGTCACCGCCGCCAGGCAGGTGGCGGTGGCCCGCATCAGCACGTCCAGATCGGCGTTCCCGGCGCCGGCCGGCACACCGAGGCCGACGGCCGCCGCCCCCAGTACCGCCAGCGAACGCCGCGGCACCTGCCCCGGCGCGCCCCCCTTGGCCAGCCAGCGCGGCGCCGCCCCGTCCCGGCCGAGCGCGGCCCCGAGCCGGGAGGCCCCGGCCAGATACGAGTTGACCGCCCCGAAGGTCAGGAAGACCGCCGCCGCGGCGGCCACCGGACGGGCCGCGGAGCCCACACTGCGGGCCAGCAGCTCGGTCAGCGGGGTGTCGGTCCGGGCCGCGTCCGGCCCCAGCGCCCCGATCGTGGTCACCGCGAGCCCCAGATACAGCACCGTGATCACGGCCAGCGTCCGGCGCGTCACCCGCGGCAGATCCCGTACCGGATCGGCGAACTCGCCCGCCAGATGGCTGGCGGCCTCCCACCCGGCGAACGCGAAGAACAGCACCGAGGCCGCGGACCCGACGGACGTCCAGCCTCCCGGCAGGAACGGGGTGAAATTCCCGGCCGACACCTCAGGGGCGGCCGCCACCACGGCGCACAACAGCACCGCCGCCAGCAGACCGCCGAGCAGCAGCTGCACCCGGCCCGACATCCGCAGCCCCACCGCGTTGGAGGCCAGCGAACCGGCCAGCACCACCCCGGCGACGCCGG
This sequence comes from Streptomyces endophytica, assembly GCF_026153355.1. GTDB lineage: Bacteria > Actinomycetota > Actinomycetes > Streptomycetales > Streptomycetaceae > Streptomyces > Streptomyces endophytica. Next base: position 4,376,012 of record NZ_CP110636.1, read on the forward strand.
CCGCACCCGCCTCGCCCCAACCCACCGCGCCGGCCACGTACTTCCCGCCGATCCACGCCGCCGCGACCACGCCGATCGGCACCGCCCCGTAGAACCACCAGCCCACCACGGCCGCGGCCCGCGGACCGAACGCCCGGTGGACGTACGTCGCGACACCCCCGCCGTCCGGGAACCGCGCGCCGAGCGCCGCGAACGACGCGGCCACCGGTACGCACAGGGCCAGCAGCACCACCCAGGCCAGGAGCGAGGCCGGGCCGGCCGCCGCGGCGGCCAGCGACGGCAGGGTCAGCACGCCGGGGCCGAGCACCGCACCGGCGCACAACGCGGTACCGCCGCCGACGCCGAGCCGCCGAACATCCGAGCGTATCGAAGCAGGAAGAGAAGTCTGTTGTGCGGTCACAGTCGCCGAAGGTAATCGTCCACGTGATCAAGAAGGGCTCACACCGAACGAAATTCGGCGGCTGCGCCACCATGGTCCTCATGGACGACATTGATTCGGCGATTGTCCGCGAACTGCAGCGCGATGCACGGCAGACCAACCGCGAACTGGCCCGCAGGCTCAACATCGCGCCCTCCACCTGTCTGGAGCGGGTCCGTGCCCTGCGTGCCCGAGGTGTGATCACCGGCTACCGCGCCACCGTGGACCTGCGCACCCTCAACCGCCCCGTACAGGCGCTCTTGGCCATCCGCATCCGCCCGTTGGGCCGCGAGGTCATCGAGCGCTTCAAGAAGTTCCTGACCTCGCTGCCCGAGGTGCTCAGCGTCTACGTCGTCGCGGGCGGCGACGACTTCCTCGTCCACGTCGCCGTCCCGGACGTCGACCGGCTGCACGCACTCCTGATGGACCAGGTCTTCAAACGCCGCGAAGTGGTGGACTGCCGCAGCTCGTTCATCTACCAGCACGTCGCCAGCGACGTCATCGAACCGCTGCCCCCGAACGGCGCGTAGTGCGGGGCACCGCCCACACAGCACACCGCCGCCCCCACACGCGGAGGGGGCGGCGGCACTCCCGGCGTCAGCCGGGCCTGTGGGGGGCTTGTGGGGGCTCAGCCGTGGTGGCGGGCGGCCTTGCGACGGCTGGTGGCGAACAGCACCCCGGCACCGGTGGCCAGCACGGCCGCACCACCGATGGCCAGCGGGGCGGTGGAGGAGTCACCACCGGTCTCGGCCAACTGCTGCCCGTTGACCGGCTTGGCGTCCCCGTTCGTCCGCGCGGCGTTGCCGTCGCTCTTCGGGGCGGCCGCACCATGGCCGGAGGCCGTCGCACCGGCCCCGTCCGCCTGGTCCGACATCGTCATCGCGTCGTTGCCGTCACCGTGCCGGCCGTGGGCGCTCATGTCCATCGAGGACTTGTCCGCGCCCGCCGCGAGCTGGCCGTCGGTCGGCGCGGAGGCGGCCGGCGCGGGCGCCGTGGCGGTCCGGGTACCGCCGCTGCCCTTTCCGAACACCACGTCCGAGCAGGTGTAGAACGCCTCGGGGCTGTCCGAACGCTGCCAGATGCTGTAGATCAGGTGCCGCCCGGACCGCTGCGGGACGGTGCCGTCGAAGACGTACTCACCGTTCGTCAGCCTCGGGTCGGTGACCTTCGCGAACGGCTTCGACTCCAGGTCCGACCACTTCAGCGGCTTGCTCGGGTCGTAGCCCGGCTTGGTGAGGTAGAGCTCGAAGGAACCCTTGTGCGGAGCGGTGGCCTTGTAGCGGAAGGTGTGCTTGCCGGCCTGCATCTTCGACGCGGGCCAGTCGGCGCGCGGCAGGTCGAGGCCCTTGAACTCGGCATTGCCGGCGCTGCACAGCTTGCCGTTCGGGATCTTCTCCTTGGACCGGCCGCCGGCGTTGCCGTCCCGCACCCCGTTCCAGTCGTAGAACGCCTGCGCCCCGCCGGCCTGCACGGCCGCCTTGCACGCCGCGGACTTGGGCTCTCCGGCCCCTCCGCGTAACAGGCCATCACCCGGCTGACCGGGTCCGACATCGAGCCGTGCGCGGCAGCCGGAGTCGCGGCGAGCACGGTGAGCGCCAGCGGGGCGATACCGGCCAGTGCGATCCCGGTGGCCTTGCGACGAGCGGTCATGGTGGGGGTCTCCTTCATCAGGTGCGTCGAGCAGTGGGGGGCAACAGCGGGGGAAAGCAGCTGTCGCAGGAGGCAGCCGAGGGTGGGGGGTCGGACGCAGACACCGGCGCCGCCCCCCGGTGACCGGCGCCGGCGGCCCGCAATGCCGCCTTGCGAGAAGCACGCTAGCCCCGCTGAACAGCCAATTCGCCCCCGGAAGCCGGTTGGTGAGGATCTTTATGGCGCACTTAAGGGACCGCTAAGCGGGGCCACAGGCAGGCCGGGAGGAAACGGGCGTGGCGGGCCGGGGCGGTCGTCCCGGGCCGTTGTCAGTGGTCGATGGCAGCATCGGGGCATGAGCACGCAGACGCCCGCCGACCCGTCCCCGCAGCCCCGCGACCTGACCCCCGACGATCCCGGCCGTCCCGCCGGGCCGGGACCGGCCGGGCAGGGACCGGCCGGCCTTCCGGTGGCCGACGCGGCCTACTGGGAGGCCGCCGCCGAGACCTTTGACGACGAGCCGGACCATGGGCTGCGCGACCCGGCCGTGCGCGCGGCCTGGGCCGCCCGGTTGCGGACGTGGCTGCCGGCCGGGCCCGCCGAGGTGCTCGATCTGGGCTGCGGCACGGGGAGTCTGGCCCTGCTCGCCGCGGAGCAGGGGCACCGCGTCCTGGGCGTCGACCGGTCCCCGCGCATGATCGAGCGGGCCCGCGCCAAGCTCGCCGGGCGGGACGCCGCCTTCCTGGTCGGTGACGCCGCCGAACCACCCGTGGGGGAGCGGCGGTTCGACGTCGTGCTGGTGCGCCATCTGCTGTGGGCGCTGCCCGATCCGGCGGCCGCGCTGCGCCGGTGGGCAGGTCTGCTGGTGCCCGGCGGGCGGCTGGTCCTGGTGGAGGGCCGCTGGGGCGAAGCGGACCCGATCGGCATCCCGGCCGACGAACTGACCCGCCTCGTCGGCCCGTTGGCGGAGCGCACGGCCGTGCAGGACCTCACGCGCGAGGCGGTGCTGTGGGGCAAGGAGGTCCGTGACGAGCGGTATGTCCTGCTCGCCGACCTGCCGCGCCGGCACACCGAAGTCGTCGACGTCCATCTGGTGGTGCGGCGCGGTGCCGAGGTGCTGCTGGCCCGGCGGGCCGGGACCGGCTATGCGGACGGCCTCCTCAACTGCCCCTCGGGCCATGCCGAGGACGGTGAGGACGTCCGCGAGGCGGTGGTCCGGGAGGCCGCGGAGGAGCTCGGGCTGCGGCTGGCGCCCGAGGACGTCCGGGCCGCCCTGGTCATGCAGCACCGCGCACCGCCCCCGGCCCGGCCCCGGATCGGCTGGTTCTTCGAGGTGGCGTACGGCACCGGCGGCGAGCCGTGGAACCGCGAGCCGGACAAGTGCGCCGGCCTGGCGTGGCACCGCCTGGACGCCCTGCCGGACGACATGGTCGCCTACTGCCGGGCCGGTCTGGAGGGCCTGCGCGCCGGCCACCGCTTCCTGCTCCACTGGCACCGGCCCGGCGACCCGATCGCCTACGACCCCGCGTCGCCGGGCCGCGCGGTGCCCCTGGACGCCTCGCCATGAGCCGCCCGGCCCTCCGTGCCGCCGCGCCGCCCGGGTCCCAGCTCCCCGGCGTAGGTCCACTCCCTGGTGAACGACCGGTAGCCCAGGGCCCGGTTGATCGCGAGCATCGGGGCGTTGGAGGAGTCGTTGCCGGTGAGGGCCACCCGGCAGCCGGCCTCCCGGGCGCGGTGCAGGGACGCGGTCTTGGCCAGCCGTGCCAGGCCCCGGCCGCGGTGGGCGCGGAGGCTGCCGGTCATCGCCGAGCCGTAGCGGCCCAGGCCGTCCGTCGCGGCCAGGCTGAGGGCGGCGATCCCGCCGTCGACGGTCACCACCGAGGTGAGGTCCGGATCGATGAGGGGGTGTTCCCAGGTGTGCCGCAGCCAGTCGTCGTAGCCCATCGTGTCCGTCCGGACGTCACCGGGCTCGTCCGCGCTGACCTCGGCGTACGCCGCGAAGAGCGGACGCGGATCGGCCTCCCACTCCGTGCCGGAGTGCAGCCGGACGCCGGGCGGCAGTGCGGCGGGCAGCGGCGGCAGGTCTGCCGTCGGGAGGTCCAGCCGGAGGAAGTCGGCCGCGCGGGTGCGCCGGTAGCCGTGGCGTTCGGCGAAGGCCACCGCACCGGGTTCGTCGACCGCCCAGGCGAGGAGACGGGTGGCGCCGGCCGCGGCGAGGTGGTTCTCGGCCGAGGTCAGCAGGGCGTGGCCGACGCCCCGGCCCCGGTGGTCCGGATGGACGTGCGGGGTGGCCGTGGCCTGCCCCGGCCGGCTGCTCTCGTGCAGCAGCTGCGCTCGGACCGAGCCGACGACCCCGCCGTCCCGTTCGGCGACGAACAGCCGCAGGCACTGTGCCGCCGCGGCGGCGGAGACCTCCCAGGCGACGCTCTGCGGGGTGGCGAGGAGATGGGGCAGGGCCAGCCGCCGCAGATCGGCGACGGCCTTGGCGTCGGCGGGGCGGAAATCGCGCACGGTAACGGTCATGACGGCGCACGGTACGCGCCGTCACGGTGCCGTGCCGCTCCTTTTTCGGTGGTCGCTGGCCGCTCCCCGCCGACGCAGGCGGCCGCTCACCCGGACCGTCACGTTCCGCACGGCAGCACGCCGTTGGCTCATTCCGGACGGCCCGCCGACGGGTTCAGTGGTCGATACATCTATCCGGGCGTACGGTCATCGTGTCGGCCGCCGCCGGGATGCGGCGCCCGGCCGCCCACGAAGGAGGAGCCGCCTCATGTGCGGAATCACCGGATGGATCGCCTACGACAACGACCTCACCACCCAGCGCCCCACCATCGAAGCGATGACGCGGACCATGGCCTGCCGCGGCCCGGACGCCGCCGGCGTCTGGCTCGGCAGCCACGCCGCCCTGGGCCACCGCCGGCTCGCCGTCATCGACATCGACGGCGGCAAGCAGCCCATGCCCGTCGACCATGACGGCCGCACCGTGCTCGTCACGACGTACAGCGGCGAGGTCTACAACTACCGCGAGCTGCGCGCCGAACTGGAGCGGTCGGGTCACACCTTCCGCACCAGCAGCGACACCGAAGTGGTGCTGCACGCCTACCTCGAATGGGGCGAGGCGTTCGCCGACCGTCTCAACGGCATGTACGCCTTCGCGCTCTGGGACCCCCGCACCGAGGAACTCCTCCTGGTCCGCGACCGGATGGGCATCAAACCGCTCTACTACCACCCCACCCCCGACGGCGTGCTGTTCGGCTCCGAGCCCAAGGCGATCCTGGCGCACCCCGACGTCCACCCCACCGTCGACGCCGAGGGCCTCGCCGAGCTGATCACCTTCACCAAGACCCCCGGCCACGCCGTCTACCAGGGCATGCACGAGGTCCGCCCCGGCCACCTCGTCCGGGCCCGCCGGAGCGGCCTGACCGTCCGCCGCTACTGGGCCCTCGAAGCCCGCGAGCACACCGACGACCGGGCCACCACCGTCGCGCACATCCGTGCACTGCTCGACGACATCGTCGCCCGCCAGCTGATCGCCGACGTGCCGCTGTGCACCCTGCTCTCCGGCGGACTGGACTCCTCCGCCATCACCGCGCTCGCCGCCAAGGCGCTGGCCGAGGCCGGCCGCGGCCCGGTGCGCTCGTTCGCCGTCGACTTCACCGGCTACACCGAGAACTTCCGCCCCGACGACCTGCGCGGCACCCCGGACGGGCCGTACGCCCACGCCCTCGCCGCACACGTCCGGTCCGACCACCGCGACATCGTCCTGGACACCGCCGCCCTGATGGACCCCGGCCACCGCGCCGCGGTGCTCGCCGCGCGCGACCTGCCGAACGGCTTCGGCGACGGCGACACCTCGCTCTACCTGCTGTTCAAGGCCGTCCGCGAACAGTCCACCGTCGCCCTGTCCGGCGAGTCCGCTGACGAGGTCTTCGGCGGCTACCGCTGGTTCCACGACCCCGAGGCCGTGCACGCCGACACCTTCCCCTGGATCGCCGCCGGCCTCTCCGGCCGCTTCGCCGGCGGCAAGGCGGTCCGTGAGGCGCTGCTCGACACCGGCCTGCTCGCCAAGCTCGACCTGCCCGGCTACGAGGCCCGCCGCTACCGCGAGGCGCTCGCCGAAGTGCCGTACCTCGACGGCGACACCGGCCACCAGCGGAGGATGCGCGAGATCAGCTACCTCCACCTCACCCGCTTCGTGCAGATCCTGCTCGACCGCAAGGACCGCGCCAGTATGGCCGTCGGCCTGGAGGTCCGGGTTCCGTTCTGCGACCACCGCCTCGTCGACTACGTCTTCAACACCCCCTGGTCGCTGAAGACCTTCGACGGCCGGGAGAAGTCGCTGCTGCGCGCCGCCACCCGCGACGTCCTGCCCGACGTGGTCGCCGACCGTGTCAAGAGCCCCTACCCCAGCACCCAGGACCCCCGCTACGGCGAGGCACTGCGCGCCGAACTGAGGGAACTGGCCGCCGACCGGAACGCCCCCGTCCGGCCGCTGCTGGACCCCGGCAGGCTCGCCGAGGTCACCGCCGACGGCGCGACCCAGGACATCCGCCCCGGCGCCGAACTGGCCCTCGGCATGAACGCCTGGCTGCGGACCACGGGCACGACACTGGACGTGTAACCAGCCCTGCCGGCCCGCCTCCCACGGGCTCCCGCCGCGCGCGCCTCCTCCCCTGCTTCCCGGCAGGCCGGGCGCTCCTGGCGCACAATGGGTGCCACAAACACATCACGGCACCACCAGGAGCGCCCCGTGTCCCCCCAGACCGTGAGCATCACCATCGACCAGGCCTCGGCCGTCGCGCCCTTCGAGCAGGTACGCACCCAGATCGCGGACCAGGCCCGGGACGGCGCCCTGCCGGTCGGCTACAAGCTCCCCACCGTCCGCGGCCTCGCCGACGACCTCGGCCTGGCCGCCAACACCGTCGCCAAGGCGTACCGCGCCCTGGAGACCGACGGCGTCATCGAGACCCGCGGCCGCAACGGCAGCTTCATCGCGGCGGCCGGCGACGCCGCGGACAAGGAGGCCGCCGCGGCCGCCGAGAGCTACGCCCGGCGCGTCCAACGCCTCGGCCTGGACCGGCGCGCCGCCCGCACCGCCGTCGAGAACGCCCTGCGCGCCACGTATGGAGCCGAGGACTGACGGGCACGACCACGGGGGCCCGGAACGCCCGGCCCCTACGGCAATCCGCACCCCGCCTCCCGAAAGGACCGCCCACCCCCATGCCCAGCAAACAGGCCCTCGTCCGCCGCCCCGGCCCGCGCCTCGCCGAGGGCCTGGTCACCCATATCGCCCGGCGCCCGGTCGACCCCGGGCTCGCCCTGCGCCAATGGGAGGGCTACGTCCAGGCACTGCGGGACCACGGCTGGCGGACCACCGAGGTGGCACCCGCCGACGACTGCCCCGACGCGGTGTTCGTCGAGGACACCATGGTGATGTTCCGCAACGTCGCACTGCTCGCCCGCCCCGGTGCCGACCCCCGCAGGCCCGAGATACCGGCAGCCCGGGAGGCCGTCGAGGCGCTCGGCTGCTCCGTCAACGCGATCCGGTCGCCCGGCACCCTGGACGGCGGCGACGTCCTGAAGATCGGCGACACCGTCTACGTGGGCCGCGGCGGCCGCACCAACGCCGAGGGGGTGCGCCAACTCCGCGCCGCCTTCGAGCCGTTGGGCGCCCGCGTGATCGCCGTACCGGTCAGCCGGGTGCTGCACCTCAAGTCCGCGGTGACCGCGCTCCCCGACGGCACCGTCATCGGCCACCCGCCGCTGGTCGACGACCCGGCCGCCTTCCCGCGCTTCCTGCCGGTCCCCGAGGAGGCCGGCGCGCACGTCGTCCACCTGGGTGGCGACGCCCTCCTGATGTCCGCCGGCGCCCCCGGGTCCGCCGCCCTCTTCACCGACCTCGGCTACCGGCCCGTCCCCGTGGACATCTCCGAGTTCGAAAAGCTGGAGGGCTGCGTCACCTGCCTCTCGGTACGGCTGCGCGGACTCTACGACTGAGCCGTGCGGTGCGCCGGGCGGGTCCCCGGCGCCGCACCCGGGCCCCTCGCGCCTGCCGCCGTCCGCCCCCGCACCCGGCCTATCGTGACGCCATGAGCAACCTCGATACCAGACCCGCGCCGAGTCTGTGCGGGGGCACCGGCCGCACCGGCCCGGTCCGCGACCTCCAGCCCGGCAAGCAGGTGCCGCTCGGTGAGAGCACCGTGGTCCGCCGGCTGCTGCCCAACCTCGGCCGGCGGATGGTCGGCGCCTGGTGCTTCGTCGACCACTACGGACCCGACGACATCGTCGACCAGCCCGGCATGCAGGTGCCGCCGCACCCGCACATGGGCCTGCAGACCGTCAGCTGGCTGCACGCGGGCGAGGTGCTGCACCGCGACAGCCTGGGCAGCCTGCAGACCGTCCGCCCGCGCGAACTCGGCCTGATGACGTCCGGAGGGGCCATCGCCCACTCCGAGGAATCCCCGAGCGGTCACGGCCCGTTGCTGCACGGCGCCCAGCTGTGGGTCGCCCTCCCCGCCGAACACCGCCACACCGCGGCGCACTTCGAGCACCACGCCGACCTGCCGCGGGTCACCGGCGGCAACGGCGGCCTCACCGCCACGGTCATCCTCGGCGCACTGGACGGCGCGGTGTCCCCGGGCACCACCTACTCGCCCCTCGTCGGCGCCGACCTCGCCCTCACCGCCACCACGGACACCCGCCTCCCCCTCGACCCCGACTTCGAGTACGCCGCCCTGACCATCTCCGGCGAAACCGAGGTCGACGGCGTCCGCCTGGCCCCCGGCGCCCTGCTCTACCTCGGCTGCGGCCGCACCGACCTCCCGCTCCGCGCCCACTCCGACAGCAGCCTGATGCTGCTGGGCGGCGTGCCGTTCGAGGAGCAGATCGTGATGTGGTGGAACTTCGTCGGCCGCACCCACGACGAGATCGCCGAGGCCCGCTCCGACTGGATGGACACCACCCGCTTCGGCACCGTCCACGGCTACGCCGGCCCCCGCCTCCCGGCCCCCGACCTCCCCCCGGTGGTGCTGAAGCCACGGGGACGGGAGCGCTGACCGGACGCACGACCGGTCCGCCCGGAGGCGAGCCCCCTACGCCGCCGCTGCCGACCGCTTGCCCCGCCCCAGGACGCCCCGGATAGGGTCGCGCGGTCGGAAGGGGGGCGGGCGAAGCGAGGGTTCGGTGTGATCTGGATAGGTTTGGGCGGGCTGGTCGTCGCGGTGGTCTGCGCGTATGTGGTGCGGGTGTCGCATGCGCGGGCGCGGGCCATGGAGAGCACCGAGACCCTGCCGGTGGCGGATCTGCGGGCGTTGCACGAGGCGGCGGCGGAGGCCGCCGGGGCCGGGCACTTCCGGTACCGCTGCGAGGTCGTGGGACAGGCCCGCCCCCACAAGGACGGGGTGCTGCGCTCCGAGCTGGAGGGCGTGGACTGCGTGTGGCACAAGCACAAGATCACGCGCAAGTACGAGGAGGTCTACCGCGACGGCAGCGGCAACCGGAGACGCCGGACGTGCACCGACGTGCTGTCCGAACACTCCAGCTCCACCGCGTTCTTCGTGGAGGACGCGACCGGACGGATGGTGGTCCGTCCCGGGGACGCCGAGGTCGTCGGGGCGGAGAAGGTCCTCGACCGGTTCGATCCGCATGCCCAGGGAGGCGGGAGGCGCCTGCAGATCGGGCCGCTGAGCCTCGATCTCGGGGGCGGCGACGGGACGATCGGGTACCGGCGCGAGGAGTGGGTCGTCCGCTCCGGCAGCCGGTTCTACGTGCACGGTGAGGCCGCCGACGGGGACGGCCGGCTGGCGGTCGGTGCGCCGGCCGAGGGCGGGGTCTTCGTCATGTCGGTGAAGTCCGAGGAGGAACTGCTCCGCGGCGAGAACAACAAGGTGTGGATCTTCGGGCTGGGGCGGGGATCACCGCCGTCGCGGGGATCGTGTTCCTGGTGCTGGGGATCATCGGCTGAGCGCCCGCCCCCACCTCGGTGCCGGGGGCGGTGGGTTGAGCGCCCGTCCCCGCTCGGGGCGGCCTCAGCGGGCCGCGTGGAGCAGGAAGGTGGGGTCCGGGAGGTCGTGGTCGGGGTCGGGGCGGGCCGGGGTCCTGAGTTCGAGCGCGCCGGTGCAGGCGACCCGGTCGGCCACCCGGGCGCAGGCCACCGCGCTGTGCAGGTCCTCCGTGGCCAGCATCGGGCTGACGGCACGTCCCGTGCGGCCGCCCGGGTGCGAGGTGAGCCGGGCGTCCCGGCCGACCCAGATCGACACCTTCTGTGCGCCGCCGGAACGCGGCTGCACCTCCGACCAGACCGTGCCGCAGGCCGGGCTGAACAGCAGCCGCACGGTGTAGGTGTCGTCCGTGATCGTGCTCTCCGCCCGGGCGTCGCGGTGGCAGCCGAACCGTCTCGGGAAGCGGCCCTGGCACCGGTGGCCGTGGCAGGTGTCGGGCGCCGTCCACTCGGCCCGTACCGCGTGCGCCGGGATGCTCGCGATCGAGGCCGCCGCCCCCATGGTGGCCACCACGGCCGTCAGGGCGATGAGTGCGGCGGCGCCGCGGAGTTTCCGCCGGGCGGGGCCGGTCGGCGGCGCCGGCTGCCCGCTCTCCGTCGCGGCCGGTGGGTTCCCGGCGGGCGCCGGTGCCGTGCGGGCCCGGTGCGCCGCGTCGTACAGCCCGAGCAGCCGGAGCTGGTCCGCCCCGGCCACCCGGCCCAGCGCCTCGACCGCGGCGCGCGGCGGCAGCTTCTCGCCGTTGAGGTAGCGGTGCCAGGCGGACTTGCTGTACGGCGTCTTCCGGGCCAGTCCGTCCAGGCTCAGCCCGGTCCGCTCCTTGAGTACGCGCAGCTCCTGGGCCAGGAGCCGCCCGGCCGGATCGAGTGTGTCGGGCAGCGGCCGCCAGCGGGACACCATGTGCGCCTCCCTTACCGCCCTGCCTGTGTTGCGGCAGTGGTTCCCCCGCAGAGGCCCCAACCGGTTGCCCGGGGCGTCTGATTCCTCCTGGATGGCGGAATGTGTACCCATGACCAGGGGTTGATGACACACCGTGCGGAAAGGGAGTGAAAGGTCAGTTGAGCGCTTTTTCGTACAGGCGGAAGGTGCGGGCGCCCGCCGGGCCCTCGGTGAAGCCCAGACACAGCCGCGGCGGACCGCCGTCGCCGCCCCGCCACACGGCCAGCCCCTCCGGCTCGCGCGGGGACAACTCCGGCGCCGTCCGGTCGATCTGCTGCCACACCGCCCGGCCGGTGCGCAGATCGATGCGGTAGAGGCGGGCGTTGCCGCCCGAGGACGGCGGATTGCCCGCGCCGTACGCACTGCCGAGCAGCTGGTACGCGGAGGTGCCGTACAGGGCCATGCCCTGGAAGGGCAGACCCAGGTGGGCCCCGGGCTGGGCGAAGGTGATCAGCGGCCGGAACACCCCGGCCCGGAACCGGTCGAGATCGTGCAGCGCGAAGTGCGGTACTCCCCTCCTCTTGTACCGCAGCAGCAGGCGCCGGTACACCGGGTCGACGGCGGGGGAGTTGCTGGTGGAGCCGGTCAGCGGCCGGTAGGTCCGCGGGCCGTAAGCGGCCCGTGACAGCACCCGGCCGTCCGCGAACCCGAAACGGCACAGCCCGCGCCCGTACCCGGACGCCGGGTTGGCGTCCCACTCGGTCCACAGCCTGACGCCGTCCCAGGACTCCTCCAGGCCGATCGAACCGCCGTGCCCGAACCCCTTCAGATACATGTGCCCGGCCGGCGACCCGTCCAGCGCCAGCCGGTTCAGGCACAGATCGCCCCGCCGGACCCGCATCGCGTGCGAAACGGCCGCGCCCTCGCCCGGCAGCCGGACGCCGCCCGCCACCACCTGCAGCGCATAGACGTGCCCCCGGCGCTCGTCGAAGACGAACGACTGCAGCACGGTGGTGTGCCGCAGCCGCCCGGCGAGGAACTGCCGCCCGGCCGCGGCCAGTGCGGGCAGCGCCCGGTCCGGCGGCGCCACCGCCCGCCCCTGCGCGGTGCGCGGGGGACCGGCCGCCGCGCGGGCCCGCTGCCCCGGGACGACCGCGCCCGCGACCGCGGCACCGCCGAGCCACCCGAGAACCGCCCGGCGTCCCGGCCCCGCCGCGGAGAAGTCCGTGCTCATCAAGCCTCCAGGCAATCGGTCCGGCCGCTCGCCCGCCCACCGTCGTGGACCGGCGGGCGGCCGGAGGTCATCCGGACGCCGCTAGCCGCGCGGCGCCCGTCGTGGCGGTATCAGCGCCACGGACGTCGGCACCACGGGGTTCAGCACCACGGAACGGTGCGGAACGCATGGATGTAATGGGCGGAGACATAGCCCGGCCGGTGCGCGAGCCGGTACCAGTACGGGTTGCCGTGGACGCGGCTGCCGGTCGTCGTGCACCGCAGCCCGTGCACGCTCCCCGAACGCAGCTGGTCGATCACCCGGTACGTGACGCCCGGCCCCGAGCGGACGTTCAGCGGCACCCCGGGCGGCGTCACCACCTCCCCGCGCGCGTCCCCGTCATGACGGCCCGCCACCACCGGCACACCCCTGCCGTGGTGGACCGCGTGCGCATGCCGCCCGGAATGGCGGTACGGGCCGGAGTCGGCCACCGCCACCGCGGGGACCATCGCGAGAGCGGCCACCAGGGCGACCACACCGCTGCGGAACTGGCGTCGGTTCATCGGAACCTCCTCGAACGACTGGCAGCGGCACCGGAACGTGCCCTGCGTCGCTCAGCGTTTCCGGCCGGTCACCCGTCGATGCCGTCCCAGCCGTCCCAGGGAGGAAGTGGAACCCCGGCGCGGCCCGGGAAGCCGCCGCCCGTTGCCCGGAAACGGCATGTACTGGGCAGTTGGTTCGTTAATCTGCCCGTGTGCTACGTCGTGGTGGGGAACGTCAGGGTACGGCCTGGATGATCGTGGCCGGGGCGGTGGTGCTGGGCGTGGGGCTGCTGTTCGTCCTGTGGAGCGCTCCGGGAGGCGGGCAGCGGGACGCCAAGGGGCCGGCGCGGGAACGGGCGGCCGGGCCGGCGGTCGGGTGGGGGTTCACGCACACCCAGTTCAGTGCGGACCGGGGCGCGGACGCGGCGGTGGAACGGGCGGCCCGTGTGCTCGCCGGCCAGCCGATGGCGCAGAACCAGCACCTCATGGGCTGGGGCGCGGGGAATCCGGAACCGAGCCCCGGGCGGTACGACTTCGACGATCTGGACCGGCGGATGGCGCTGATCCGGCGCACCGGCGGCACGCCCGTACTGACGCTGTGCTGTGCGCCGGACTGGATGAAGGGCGGGACGCCCGGCCGGACGGACTGGAGCCGGCTGGAGAAGGCCCCGGAACCGGACCACTACCCGGACTTCGCGGCGCTCGCCGGAAAGGTCGCCCGGCGCTACCCGGAGATCCGGCACTTCGTCGTCTGGAACGAATTCAAGGGGTTCTTCGACGACGGCAAGGGCCGGTGGGACGCCGAGGACTACACCCGGCTGTACAACCTCGTGTACCAGGAACTGAAGAAGGTCAACCCGCACAACCAGGTGGGCGGCCCCTACCTGGTGATGGACAGCTATGTGCCGGGCGACGACCGGTATCCGTCGGCGCTCAAGGGGACATGGGGACATGTCGACCAGCGGACACTGGACGCGTTCGCCTACTGGAACCGGCACAAGGCCGGGGCGGATTTCCTGGTCGTCGACGGGTCGAGCTACAGCAAGGACGACCGCTACGCCCCCGGCGTCTTCACCGCCGCCCGGAAGTTCGCCGAGGTGGGGCAGTGGCTGCGGAGGACGAGCGGACTGCCGCTGTGGTGGGCGGAGTGGTACGTCGAAGTCGCGGACGAGCAGGGCGGCCGGCGCGGCTGGAGCGAGCGCGAGCGGGTCGCCGCCCAGGCCACCGCGCTGATCGAGATGGCGGAGGGCGGGGCGTCCGGCGGCTTCTACTGGAATCCGGAGAGGGACGGGAAGGGGCAGGGCGGCAAGGCCTGCCCGGGGTGCCTGTGGAGCAGTACCGAATCCGCGGACGGCGGGCGGGAATTGCCCATGTGGACCCTGCTGGCGCGGTTCTCCCGGGCCTTTCCGCCGGACGCGCATCCGCGGGAAATGGCCACCGGCAGCAACCACGTCCTGGGGCTGAGCGACGGGCGGACGGCGCTGCTGGTGAACACCGCGGACCGGCCGGGGGCGGTGCGGGTGGGCGGAAAGGAGCGCGTGGTGGACGGCTACGGGGTGGTGTGGGTTTCCCTCGCGGAGTGAGTGCCGGCTACGACATCGTGACAAAACGCTGGACCAGCGACGCCAGGAACGTCAGCAGCAGCGGTACCGCGAACCAGAAGAGCGCCTGGAGCCGCCGGCGTTGCCGGAGCGTGGGGGAGGGGCGGAGGCGCGCAGCAGTTCGCGGGTGGTGAGCACCGCCAGCAGGGCGAGCAGTGCCAGCGCGCCCAGCACCGACCAGCGGGTCCAGGTCACCCGGGGGCCGGCGGGGCCCGGGTGGGGGCGGGGGCCGTGCCCGGCGGGCGCTGCCGCAGTGTGTAGAGCGCGGCGTGCGCGTTGCCGAGCACCCGGCGGAGGTCGGGGCGCCGGTCGAGGGCGGTGCGCAGCCGCTGCTCCCAGCCCCGCGGGTACGCCGAGTCCAGCCGCAGCGACTCCGCCTGGCCGTGGTTGACGATCAGATACGACTGCGGACCGGCCTTCCGGAGGGCGGTGACGAGCGGCGCCACCCCGGCCGGGTCGCGGGGCGCCGGGGTCGGTACGTACGCCACCCGCTCCATGTCCTTGGCGCCCCAGGGCATCGCCGGGGTGACGCTGTTGACCGGGTCGTCGCTCAGCCACAGCAGCCGCACCGTCGGGCGGTCGTGCGCGTAGACGTAGTCCATGGCGGCCACCTCGCCCGGCCGGACGCGCTCGAAGGGCTCGTTGCCCCACCGGGCGACGAGGAAGCCGCCGGACAGGAGCAGACCGGTCAGCAGCGCGGCGAGCGGGCCGAGGATGCCGGGCCGGACGGCCGTACCGTGCGGGAAGAAGGCGAGGGCGGCCAGCGTGCAGGCGCCGGGCAGGGCGAACAGGAAGACCCGCAGGGCCATTTCGCCGCCGTACGACTGCAGGCCGAAGGCCAGGAACGGGACGAAGGCCAGGGCCAGCAGGGGGCGTTCGGTGAAGCCGGCCGCGCGCCGGCGCAGGACGCCCCAGCAGGCCAGCGCCAGTACCCCGCCCGCCAGCGCCACCCGGGTGTAGAGGACGAGCTGATGGGTGGGGTCGCCGCCGGCGATCCGGTCCGTGACGGACGAGGTGACGTTGGCGCCGACGCCGCCCAGACCGCCGAACAACTCGTCGAAATGGCCCGACCAGTAGGGCTCGGCCAGGAACCCCACCCACCCCGCGACCAGCACCCCGAGCAGCAGCGGCAGCCCGGACAGGGTGCAGCGGCGGGCGATCACCAGGGCGGTGAGCACCCCGAGCATGACGAAGGGGTGAGCTGATGGCCCGCCACGGACGCGGTGAAGAGGGCCAGCAGGACGGCCAGCAGGATCACCCGGTGGCCGGGGCCGGCCGGCAGGACGGCGGCCTCGCCCGGGCGGCGGCGGCCGGGCTCCCCGTGCGGCGCCCGGAACCACACCAGCAGGATCGCGACGAAGCAGAGGTGGAGGAGGTAGGTGAACCCCTGGGGGGAGAAGTAGTCCTGGCCGACCCAGCCGCACAGCACGAACAGCCAGGCCGCGCACCACTTCGCCCGCCACCCGGCCCGTACCGCCTTCAGTAGGAGGAACAGCGGTGCCAGGTACAGGAGTTGGAGGACGAGCGGCCACCAGCGGAGGAGCGCGGTGAGGTCGGTGACGCCGCACGCGCCGGCGAGGAACTGCGCCCCGGCGAAGAAACCGGGCCAGCTCCAGCGCGCGTCCAGGTCCGGTACGGCCGCCCCGGTCCGGGCGAGGTGGTCCAGGAATCCCAGGTGCTGCCAGGCGGTCGGGAAGCGCGGTTCGGCCTCCAGCACGGCGGGCAGGGCGTGCAGCGCGACCACCGTCAGCAGGAGGACGGACGTGAGCAGTGCCCGGTGCTGCCGGGGGAGCCGGAGCGCCGCGGCGAACGCGGCCACCAGCAGGGCCGCCCCGGCCAGGGTCGCCCCGGGCAGGACGGAGATCAGGCCGAGGCCGTTCATCCGGTCCAGGGCGGTGTCGTCCGTGCCGCGCAACGGCAGCCAGAAGAGGGCCACGGCGGCGGCCAGGAGCACCCAGACGAGGGCGGTGACCACCCGGCCCGTGCGGCGCCGGGTGCGGGCCCGGCCGCGGCGCGCGGGCCCGGTCCGCTGAGCGGGACTCGGGCGTACGGCCGCCTCCCGCGGTATGCCGTACGCCCCGTCGCCCAGGTCCCCGTAGGCCGCCAGGTCCGCCAGATCGCCGTCCGGGGCGCGGCCGTCCGGGGGACCCGGCACGGCGGCGCCGGGGCGGTGCCGCCGCGCAGCACCCGCCGGAGCCGCGGCGCGGCCAGCGCGACGATCACCGTCAGACTGCCGACCTCGGCGATCCCGGCACCGGTCAGACCCCGGTGCGGCAGCAGCACCAGGGTCAGCCCGAGCACCAGGACGCACAACAGGCCCTGGAGCGCGGCCAGTCCGGACGTGCGGCTGCGGGCGCGCAACACCGCGAAGTGCACCTCCATCACGACCCGCAGCGCGGCACCGACCGCGTACCAGCGCAGCAGCGGCGTCGCCGCCCGTGCGTACCCGGGGCCGAACACGCCCAGGATCCACGGCGCGAAGAGGAACAGGCCGAGGCAGACCGGGAGCATGATGCGGGCCATCCGGCGCAGTGCGGCCCGGGTGTGCCGGGCCAGCTCCGCCGGATCGTGCGCCCCTTCCACGGTCAGTGAGGCGCCCATGTTGAGGGCCAGCAGATTGACCGTGCCGCCGATGGTGGTGGTGACGTAGAAGTACGCGTTGTCCGCCGCGTCGACCTGCGAGGCGACCAGCACCGGGACGAGGTAGACCACGGCGAGGGAGAAGAGCGAGCCGGTGGAGTCGCCGGCCAGGAAGCGGGCCAGTTCGCCGGGCGACGGCGGCCGGGCGGTCCGGTGGGTGGCCCGTACGTGACGCGGGATCAGCCGCCGGAAGACCAGCCAGCCCAGCGGCAGCACCGACACCGCGATCGCCGCGACCCAGGACACGAAGACCCCGGCGGTCGGGAACGCGGCGGCGAGGACGACCAGCAGCCCCAGCTTCACGGTGGAGAAGGCCAGATTGCCGGCCGGCACCCAGGAGGCGCGGCGCAGCCCGGTCAGCACGCCGTCCTGGAGGGTGAGCACCGACCAGGCCACCACCGCCACGACGAAGCCGAGGCCGGCCAGCGGGCCGTGCAGGAAGTGATACGAGGGGCCCCAGAGGCCGAGGGTGAGGAGGAAGCCGATGGCGGCGAGGGCCACCACCACCGCACTGCCGGTGTAGGTGTGCCGCACGAGCCGGCCGGTGGTGCGGCCGGCGACCGGCAGGAAGCGGGCCAGCGCACCGGTCAGAGTGACCGCCGTCAGCCCGGCCAGCAGCTTCATCGCGGCGATCGCCGCCGACCCCTGACCGACCGCGGACTCGGTGTAGTAACGGGCCGCGACCAGCCAGAACCCCAGGCCGAGCAGACCGGAGACCCCGGTGTTCAGCATCAGCGCATAGGCGTTGCGGAACAGCGGACTGCCCGGCGCGCGGCCGGCGGACCCCCGCGCCTCGGTTCCGGGGCCGGGCGCTCCGCGGCCCGGGTGGTCGTGTCAGACACCGGCGTGGCTGCTCCTTCTTCCGCCGCGGCGGGGCCACGACGGGCTCGGCGTCAGGACCCCGGCGGACACGGCCGCACCGCCTGACGGGCCCGGCGGACCACCGCGTAGCCCTTGGTGAGCACCCGGTCCGCGGCGTAGGCACGGACCAGCCCGCGGCCCTCGACGAGCCGGGCGAACTCCTCAGTGCCGGTACGCCGCCGCACGGTCAGCCGGGCCAGCGCGTACGGGCCCTGCGCACGGGCCGCGAGCGCGTTGCCGACCGCGAGCGCCTGCCGGAAGCCGAGCCCGCGCACCGTGCGCCGCACCCGCCGGTCGGAGTGGCCGTAGGGGTACGCGAAGGATTCCGGCGCGGTGCCCACCTCTTCGGCGATCAGCTCCCGGCAGCGCAGCACCTCGTGCCGCAGCCGCCGGTCGTCGAGGCCGTCCAGCGGGGGATGGCCGTGGCTGTGCCCGCCGATCTCCACACCGGCCGCGGCCAGTTCGCGCACCTGCCGCCAGTCGAGCATGGTGTCCGGCGCGTCCCCGGTGTCGTACGGGCCGCGCAGCCAGCCGGTGGAGAGGAAGAGGGTGGCCGGGAAGCCGTACCGGGCGAGGGCGGGCAGGGCGTGGCGGTGGACGCCCTCGTAGCCGTCGTCGAAGGTGATCAGCACCGGCCGGTCCGGGAGCGGGCCGCCGCGCCGCCAGGCCGTGGCGAGGGCGGCGGCCGTCAGCGGGGTGAAACCGCCGTCGGCGAGCGCGGCGAGCTGCTCGGCGAACGCGTCGGGGGTGACGGAGAGCGCCCGTACCGCCGGGGTCGGGGCGAAGGCCACCGCGTGGTACATGAGGATCGGCACTCTCGGAGGGCGGTCGTCGCTCATACCGCCGCCTCCTCGTGCGCGGCGGTCACGGCTGTCGTGCCGTCGTCGGCGAAGGTATCAACTCCCTTGTTCTGCCGGGTACTTGATGCGTTTCGGGTGCGGAGGGTGCCCCGCGCGTAGCCGGCCGCGGCGGCCGCCGTGCCGGCCAGGATCGCGCCCGCCCGGGCGGCCCCGCCCGGCCGCCCGAGCAGCGCGTCGCGCAGCCCGCGCAGCACGCCCACCGGCAGCACCCGGGCCGTGTGGCGCCGCTCGGCCGCCAGCCCGTCCCGGGCGCCGACGCTCCGTGTCACCAGCGCCTTGGACAGGCCCTCCGCGTACGCCCGGCGGCGGAAGTAGCCGAACCGCTGCCGCTCGGCCGGCACCCGGTGGTGGATCACCGCCCGGTCGTCGATCAGCAGCACCGCGTCCGGGAGGGTCCGGCTGATCCGGATGCACAGTTCGGTCTCCTCGCAGCCCAGCGGCCGCCGGTCACCGTCCCGCCCGATCCCTATCGGGAACCCGCCGACGAGGTCGAAGGCGATCCTGCGGAACGAGGCGTTGCCGCCGAGTACGTTGCGCACCCGCACCTTCCCCGGCGGCAGACCGCGGTACGTGCAGCCCACCACCCAGTCGAACTCCTCGGGGAACCACACCGGACGGCGGCCGGCCGCCCACACCGGCTCGGTGCGCCCGCCGACCGCCAGCACCGCCGGGTCCGCGTAGGCCGCGGCGAAGTGGCGCAGCCAGTCCCGCTCGGCCACCGCGTCGTCGTCGAGGAACGCGATGATCTCGCCGTCCGCCGAGGCGATCCCGGTGTTCCGGCCCGCGGACAGCCCGCGGGGGCCGGAATTGGCCATGATCAGCACGGGGACCGGTGGCGCACCGGGAGCGGGCGCGCCCGTGCGGGCGCCCCCGAAGTGCTCCCGGAGCCGGTCGAGCAGCTTCGCGTGGTGGTCGACCACCAGCAGCACCTCATGGGCGGGGTGGGACTGGCCGTGGACCGAGGCCACCGCGGCCAGGATGTCGTCCCAGCGGTCCTCCGTGTGCACGCAGATGACGACGGAGAACCGCAGCGCCGGTCCCACCGCCGGTCCGGCCACCGGTCTGCCGGGGTCATCGGGCCTCCCCGGTGAGCAGCGCCGGCCGGGGCACCCGTTTCCGCCCGGCCCCCCGTTCGCGGGCGATGACCTTCAGCACCCGCAACCCGTCGCGGACCGCCCGCAGATTGCTGTCGCCGTGGATGCGGGGGTACTCGTGACTGGGATCTCCTGCACCCGCAGGCCGGCCTGGGCCACCCGGATGTTCATCAGCGTCTCGACCTCGAACCCCGCGCAGTCCAGGGCGAGTGGGTCCAGGCAGCGGCGCCAGAAGGCGTTGTAGCCGTAGCACAGGTCGGTGTAGCGGGACCCGAACTTGGCGTTGACGAGGGCGGTCAGCATCCGGTTGCCGAGCCGGCGGATCCACGTCATGTCGTCCGTGCCGCCGCCGTTGGCGAACCGCGAGCCCTTGGCGAAGTCGGCGCCGGACACCAGTGCCGAGACATAGCTGACGATCTCGCCGCCGTCGGCCGAGCCGTCCGCGTCGACCATCACGATGATCTCGCCGGTGCACGCCGCGAACCCGCTGATCAGCGCGTCCCCCTTGCCCTTGCCGCGCTGCGGTACGACGGTGACGCCCGGCCACAGTTCGCGGGCGACCCGTACGGTGTCGTCGGTGGAGTTCCCGTCGACCAGGACCACTTCGTGGATCCAGTCCGGGAGGGTCTTGAAGACGTGCGGGAGGTTCGCCGCCTCGTTCATCGCCGGGATGACGACGCTGACGGGCGGAGCGATGGCCAGGTGTGAGGAGACGGGACGGTAGACGGCCTGCTCCGGCAGCAGCGTCAGCGGCGGTTCGTCCGCATCGGCCGGGCGAAGGAACGCACTCATGGGTTGTTTTCCCTCTCGTCCGGTGGACCGCCCGCCCCCGGGCGGTCCGTGCTGAGATCCGGGTCCGACAGGGGGTTCGCACCCCGTCCGGCACGGCGCGGCGCACCGTGCGGACAGGGCGAGCCGATATGCGTGACCACGAAAGCGCGGCTCGTGACCGGGCCCCGGCAGACCGCGGTCGGCCGGCGAGGACCAGGTGCACCAGACCCCCCACCGCGCACCGCACCGGACGCCGCCGCCCCCTGCTCCTCCCCCGGAACAGCACGGCGGTGATCGTTCGATGCGGCTGGAAGTGCGTCGGAAATGAAGTGCGACGGAATGGACGAGGAGGACTCTAAGGCAAGACGTTGCATGTCAAATACCCTTTAGGGCAATTGGCCACCACGTACTGATGTACGCCTGTATTCATGCACCGGCGTACGCCCTTCCGAGTCTTGGGAAAAGGCCGCGGAATACCGGGCCGAAAGGCCCTTACGGGTGCCGGAATCAGCGCCCGGTCCGGAGCCGCCCGACCCGCTTGAGCAGGCGGTCCGCGGGATCGAACCACTCGGGGCGGGCGAGCACCGCATTGCGCAGCGCACGCACCGGCGCGCGCCGCGCCCAATGCACCGCTGCGGCCGGATGCCGGCGCCTCACCCACCCCTCGGACACCACGAGTTCACGGGTTTTGAGAGAATCCTTGTAATCCTTCGCGCCGCGCCCCAGATCGAGATATCCGAGCGACTCCGCGGCCGCCGCCCGCACCATGCCCAGATGCAGGACGAGCCCTGGCGAATATTTCGCGAACTGCGGGTCGTACGCCGGGAACCAACAGGCGAGGACGGAATCCGAACGCAGCCCGAAATGCGCCGCGACCGGCCGCTCCCCGGCGTACAGCACCGACAGCAGCCCGGTGCACGACTCGGTACGCGTGTGGAACAGCTGCTGCACCAGCCGCACGATCCGGGGGTGCGCGAAGCGGTCGCTGCGGCCGGTCCTGCGGTACTGCGCGGACTTCCACCGCAGCAGTGTCACGAGCGCCGCCGGGTCGCGCTCGTCGTGGACGTGGCGCACCGGCCCCAGGTCCCGGCCGAGCCGGCGCTCCTTGGCCAGGGTGGTCCGGGCGAACTTCGGCGACCGTGCCCGCAGCCCGGCCAGATACGCCTCGAAGCCCTGGTCCACGTCGATGACCGGCGAGGCGAACCGTCCGAACGAGCGGGTTTCGAAGGCGTCCTGGCCCGCCACCAGGTGGTCGAACTCCAGCACCGACAGCCCGCAGGCCCGGAGCAGTTCCCGGGCGTCCCACCGCAGTCCCGGGCGGTGCACCAGCCCCTGCGCGTCCGACAGGCCCAGCCCGATCGCCCGGCCCACCCCGAGCGCGGACCGCTGAAAGGGGAGGAACCCGGCCGGGCGGCCGTCCTCCCGCAGCACCGCGATCCGCACGCCGCTCCGGCAGCGGCCGACGGCCAGCGCGAAGGCGGGGGAAAGGAACGGGTTCGCCAGCTGCGGCGCCCCGGCCGCCCGCGCTCCGGTCTGCAGGGCGGCCCAGGCGTCGCGTTCGGCCCCGGTCAGCTCGCCGGGCCGGTGCACCGTGATCTCCATGTCCGTGCGCTCCCCCTGTTCTCCGGTGCGTCCGTACGGTCAGCCCGTACGGCGTGGGCGTGCCCGGCCGGTCCGGCGCCGTACCGCGCAGCCCAGCAGCAGCGCCCCGCTGAACGCCGCCACGGCGAGCACCCCGCCGCGCACCGACCACAGATGCAGCGCCAGCATCACCTGGGACACCAGCAGGTCGACGGCGAGCGCCCCCGCGCCGGCCACCACCGCCCGGCCGAGCGGATCCATCCGGCCGAGCGCCACCGCGAGCGCGCCGGCCGGTGCCATCAGGAGGAAGAACAGCGTGAACGGCGCGCGCAACGGCGAATCGAGACCGGTGAGCGCCAGCACCGCCCCCATCGCGCCGGCCGCGACCGCGGCGCCCAGGGCCAGCGAGCGGGCCACGCCGCCCGGCGGCGCCTGCGGCACGGTCGGGGACGGCTCGTACGGGCCGTCCCCGCGGATGGTGTCCGTCTGCATGAGCGGCTCTGCCCTCCCCCGGCCGGATGCCGGGCTCAATGTCGCGTAACGCCCGGAGCACCGTCAAGGCGCGAAGAAGGCCGGAAACAGCCGCAACCCGGGCGGTGGGAGGGGCCCGACGGGCCGCCCACAGACGGCGCAATGACCGTGGCCGGGGCGGGGCCCGCGGAGACTGGGGCGAGACCGCGCGGGTGTGCCCGCGGGAAGGAGCCGGGCCCGTGGAGCCGCCGAGCGGAATCGCCCTGACGGCGATCATGGTGTGCCTGACCGTGATCACCGGCGTCGTGGACGCGGTCACCTTCCTGACGCTCGGTCAGGTCTTCTCCGCCATGCAGACCGGCAACCTCCTCTTCCTCGGCTTCGGTGTGGCGGGCCAGGGCGGACTGCCCGTGCTGGCGACGGCCGTCTCGCTCGGTGCCTTCGTCCTGGGCGCGGCCCTCGGGGCCCGGTGGGAGTCCGGACTGGCCGCGCGGGAGCAGTCGTGGTTCCCCGCCGGCCTGTTCACGGAGGCGGCCCTGCTGGCCGTCGCGGGGGCGGTCGCCTGGGGGATGGATCCGGTCCCCGGACTGCCGCCGGGCCGGCGCTACGCGGTCATCGGGCTGATGGCGCTGGCGATGGGCATGCGCAACGTCACCGCCATGCGGTCCGCCTCGCCCGACCTCACCACCACGGTGGCGACCCGCACGATGACGGCGCTGGTCAGCGGCTCGGTGCTGGGGCACGACAAGCGGCTGGGATACGGCGGGCACACGGTCGTCCGGCGCCTGCTGTCGGTGGGCGCGCTGTTCGCGGGCGGTCTGCTCGGGGCCGAGCTGCTCGGCCTGGGCACCCGGCCGGCGCTGGTGATCCTGCTGGTGGCGGTGTTCCTGGCGGGCACCGCGGCGGTGGTGCCCGCACTGGTCAGGTGCGAGCACCACGCCGGGGGCTGACGCCCCGCCAGGGGCAGAAGCAACGACATGGCGGTGAACATCCGCCCGGATCGGCACATTTACCGTGAACATGAAACGACTTTTGGCATGGACACTTCCGGTTACCCGCGAGTCTTGCTACGACGGATGTGGCAGAGATCCTGCTAAGGGAGGTTCCATGAGACTGTCCCGATTCGCGGCCTTGACGTCCGCCTTCTTCGTCACCACGGCGCTCGCGCTCACCGGCGCGAGCGCCGCTGCGTCCGCCCAACTCCCCACCGCAACCGGCTATGTGGCACTCGGCGACTCCTACTCCTCCGGCGTCGGGGCCGGCAGCTACGACAGCGCCAGCGGCTCCTGCAAGCGCAGCAGCAAGGCGTACCCGGCCCTGTGGGCCGCCGCGCACTCCCCCTCCTCCTTCCAGTTCACCGCCTGTTCCGGCGCCCGAACGGGTGATGTTGTCAGCGGACAGCTCGGACCGCTCAACAGCTCCACGGGCCTGGTCAGCATCACCATCGGCGGCAACGACGCCGGATTCGCCGACACCATGACGACCTGTGCGCTCCAGGGTGAGAGCGCCTGCCTGGCCCGGGTCGCGCAGGCCAGGACGTACATCGACAACACCCTCCCCGGCAAGCTCGACACCGTGTACAGCGCCATCTCCCAGAAGGCCCCGGCCGCGCACGTGGTGGTCCTGGGCTATCCGCGCTTCTACAAGATCGGCGGAAGCTGCATCGCGGGCCTCTCCGAGAAGTCCCGCACCGCCATCGACGCCGCGGCCGACGACATCAACGGCGTCATCGCCAAGCGGGCCGCCGACCACGGCTTCGCCTTCGCCGACGTCAACACCACCTTCGCCGGCCACGAGCTGTGCTCCGGCAGCGCCTGGCTGCACAGCGTGACCTATCCCGTCGACGAGTCCTACCACCCGACCTCGGCCGGCCATTCCGGCGGCTATCTGCCGGTGTTCGGCTCCGCCGCCTGAGGAACCGCACCCGGGGGCGCGTCCCGGGCGCCGGGGAGTGTCCGTGAGATCCCGGTCTCTCCCCGGCGGATCCGGCGGCCCGTCAGCTGTCCGGAAGCCCTCCCTCCGGAAACTTCCGCTCCGTCAACTCCCCCTGGGACACGGCCTGTAGGTGACATTCCGTATGGTGTGCGTCAACGTCATGGCGAGGCAGGTGAATCCGTTGACCGGTCTGCACGCGTGTCCTCCAAGAGAGATAGGGTTACCCTGCCCGGGCCGGGTGCCCTCGTAAGGGTGGGGAGAGTCATGGAACAGATAACAGTGCGTAGCAGGGCCAGAGTCCCTGCGATCAATTGCGGGAGCGGTGCGTCCAGTGCGCGCCTCGACCGCCACCTCGCGGTGCTGGGTGGCCCCGCCATCCCGCAGCGGGAGGCGGAAGGCGCGACCTCGCTGATGCAGGAGCTCACGGCGCGCGACCACCTGCGGACGAGGAACGGCCGCGGCGCCAGGGTGTCGCTGTTCGCACCGCTGCGCAGGCTGCGGCGCTCGCTCTTCGGCGGACACGGCTGAGCCGTTCGTCACACGGCACCTCGGGCGGCCGGCCCGTCCCCGCCCGGCCGGTCCGCTCCCGACCACCCGTCACGACGTGACGGGTGGTTTTTTCGTGCCCGCCCGCCCGCCGCAGCGCACCGGGACCTCCCGCCGGCACCGCCCCGCCCCGCGTACCGCGCACGTCACTAGGATGGTGACGAGGTGATCGATCCATGGCAGCAAGCGGCCGCGCGGCCGTACCCGAGGTGATCTGGGCGCGCCCCGAGCGGGCCGGCCGCGGCCCCCGGCCCGCCTTCACCCGTGACGAGATCGCCGCGGCCGCGGTGCGGATCGCCGACGAGTCCGGGCTCGCGGCGGTCTCCATGCGGCGGGTGGCGACCGCGGTCGGCTGCGGCACCATGTCGCTCTACAACTACGTCCCCGGCAAGGACGATCTGATCGACCTCATGGTCGACCTGGCCGTCGGCGAATACCGGCTGCCCGACCGCCCGTCCGGCGACTGGCGCGCCGACCTGCTCCACCTCGCCCGCCAGGCACGCGCGATGATGCGCCGGCACCCCTGGCTGCCGGGCGCCGTGCTGTCCCACACCTCCCTCGGGCCCAACGCGCTGCGCTACATGGAGCACTGCCTCGCCGTACTGGAGGACTCCGGGCTCGATGACGCGCTCAAGCTCGAACTGATCTCGATGCTCAACGGCACCGTCATCGCCATGGCCTCCGCCGAGCAGGCGGCCGCCGAGCGCGCCAAGGAATCCGGCCACAGCCCGGAACAGCGACAGGCGGCCCAGGCCGGCTACCTGAAGTCGGCGGTGGCCACCGGGCAGTACCCGCTCGTCGCCCGGGTGCTGGCCGGCAGCGGACCGGTCGGCGACCCGGACGAGGTCTTCGCCCGGCTCATCGGCCGGGTCCTCGACGCCTACGCGGGCCCGGCGGCCGGGTAGCCGCGGGCCGGGTGCCCACGGCGGCGAACGGGCACCGGCGAACGGGCACCACCCAAGGGCCACCGGCGCACGGCGGTCACACCAGGGCGAACTGCCCGTCCGGGCCCTCCTCGTGGTGGTCCAGCACGGACGCCGGGCGCCGGGCCGAGGACGGCGGGGGCAGCACGCCCGCGGCACGCAGCTCGACGGCCGGCAGCTGCGGCGCGTCCGCGGCGGCCGCCGCCAACTCAGCTTGTTCCGGCACCAGTTCGGCCATCAGGGCCAGGACGGTGATCAGCTCCAGCAGCTCCGAGGTCCACTCCCGCGGCCAGTCCGCGGGGCCCAGTGCGGCCAGCGAACCGGCCTCCGGCGGTGTCGCCGTACCGTCCTCCGCCCCGCCGGTGCGGCCGGCGAACCAGTCCGCCAGCACCCGCACCCCGCCCGCCGAGAAGTCCCAGGCGCCCTGCGGCACCGGGGAGATCCGCCCGCCGTCGCCGAGCAGCAGCGCCTCGTCCGCCGGCTCGTACGCCAGGGTCCGCGGCAGCCCGCGGGACGGGAGCGCGGCGCGGACGTACGGGCGGCGGCCGCCCGGCATCCGGGGCCGCCCGCCGGGTCCCGCGCAGCCCTCGGGCGGGCCGTCCCCGGGCACGTACGCGCCCCGGGTGGACAGCCACAGCAGCCGCTCGCCCAGCGCCACGCCCCGCGTCCACACCCCGGCATCGGCGGTCAGCGGCACCACGGCGCCGTCGGGGGAGTGGCGGGCGCTCGCGGCCACCCAGGCGAGCAGTTCGGCCGGGTCCACCGGGCGGTCCAGCCGGCGGGCGAGCAGGGCGAGCAGCCCGGGGGCGAGGTTCGGCTCACGGCCGCCGGGCCGCCGGTAGAGCGGGTGGATCCGGCCGGGACGCCCGGCCGGTGACCGCCCGTCGGGCAGCAGCGCCGCGCACACCACCGCGGGCCCGGACGGCTGCGGCAGCCGGCCCGGCTCGACCGCGTACAGCTGCCGGGCGTCCGCCACCCGCCACAGCTCCGGCCGGGCCGCGTCGATCAGCCGGTGGTCGGGCAGCAGCCACTGCTGGTCGAACGGGCCGTGCTGGATCCGCACCGGCTCGGGGCACGGGCCGTCCGCGCGGTACAGCCGCCCGGTGGCGGTCCGCTGGCCCGGCAGCTGGCCGACCGCGGAGTACAGGGTCCGGGCCCGGGACGGCCGGAACAGCCGCTCGCGGGCCGCGGTGTCCTCGGCGGCCACCAGCGCCCGCCAACGGGCCCGCAGGGCCGCCGGATCCGGCGACCGGACCCAGGAACGGCCGAGCCGCAGCGGCGCCACGGACCACGGCATGAGATCGGACAGCCGTGGCGCGTCCTGCTTCGCCGTCACGCGGAGCCCCTCCCGGACCGTTCGGTTGACCCCGGCATGGTAGCGACGGCTCCCGCCGGTCCGCCCGGCCGGCCGGGCCTGATCCACCCTCCGGGGCGATCCCGACGCGGTCTTCCGCTTACTGATCTTGGCGGAGTACGGTCCTCGCCGTACGCCCGACGCCGCGGTGCGGACGTCGTCCTCCCCCGTGCCCGAACGGCGCGGGGGACCCCCATCGCGCCGGGACCTGCTCAGGGGAGGACCGACCGCCATGACGGACACCACCTCCTCCACGCCTGAACGGCGCGGGGGTACCCCCATCGGCAACCGGGCCGCCGCACGGCTGGACCGGCTGCCACCGTCCCGGTGGCACCGCCGGATCACCCTCGTCGTCGGCATCGGCGCCTTCTTCGACCTCTACGAGATCTTCCTCGGCGGTGTGCTCGCCGCCGTCCTCGCCGAGCAGTGGCACCTCGGCCACACCGCGAAGTCCTGGGTGATCGCCGCCGGTTTCCTCGGCATGTTCGTCGGCGCGAACCTGCTCTCGGTGCTCGCCGACCGCCTGGGGCGGCGCCGGATGTTCCTGGTCAACCTCGGCGCCTACTCGGTGTTCTCGCTGGCCTCCGCCTTCGCCCCGGACCTGCCGTGGCTGCTGGCGCTGCGCTTCCTGGCGGGCCTCGGGCTGGGGCCGAACTCGTGCTGGTGGACACCTACCTCGCCGAGTTCCTGCCCCGGGCGGTCCGCGGCCGGTACCTCGCCCACGCCTACACCCTCGGCTTCGTCGGCGTCCCGGTCGCCGCACTGCTCGGCGCCCGGCTGGTGGCCGCCCACCGGCTGCTGGGCGTCGACGGCTGGCGCTGGCTGCTGGTGGCCGGTGCGCTCGGCGCCGCCTTCATCCAGCTCATGCGCCGCCAACTCCCCGAATCGCCACGGTGGTTGACCGTGCACGGGCGGCACGAGGAAGCCGAGCGGATCGTTGCCGGGCTGGAGGAACGGGTGGCCCGGGAGACCGGCGGCAGCCTGCCCTCCGTACCGGAGACCGAGACCGTCCCCGAGCGGCGGGTGCCGCTGGCCGCGATGTTCCGCGGCGACCTCCGCCGCCGGACCGTCATGTGGTGGATCTTCCAGGTCCTGCAGACCGTCGGCTACTACGGCTTCGGGGCGCTGGCGCCGGTGGTCCTCACCGCGAAGGGCCACACCGTCACCGAGTCGCTGCTCTACGCCGCCCTGAGCTTCTGCGGCTACCCGCTCGGCTCCGCGCTGTCCGTCCCGCTCATCGACCGGATCGAGCGCCGCACCCTGATCATCGCCTCCGCCCTGGCCATCGCCGGCTGCGGGCTGGCCTTCGGCTTCGCCGACGCCACCTGGGCGATCGTCGCCTTCGGCTTCCTGCTGACGGTGGCCAGCAACGTCTTCTCCAACGCCTTCCACGTCTACCAGACGGAGATCTTCCCGACCGGCCTGCGCAGCAGCGCGATCGGCATCGCCTACTCGCTCTCCCGGCTCACCTCGGTCGTCCTGCCGTTCGTGGCCCTCCCCGTCCTCACGGATCTCGGCCCCGCCGCGGTCTTCACCGGGTCCGCCGCGCTGATGCTGCTGCTGTGCGCGAATGTGGCGGCGCTGGGACCACGCAGCACGGGACGCAGCCTGGAACGGATCTGACCGGGCCGCGCCCCGCACCGCTGCCGTTCATCCGCCGGCGGACGTCACCGGCGTGCTCTCGTAGTGCTTCATCTCCTCGATGTCACCGATGTACGGCCTGACGTGGGCGAGGAAGGCGGGGAAGTGCGGGCCGCCGCGGAAGCCCTTGAGGTGGTCCTCCACCGAGGTCCACTCGATGCGCAGGATGTAGTGCTCGGGCTCCTCCACCCCGTGTGCCAGGTCGTACCCGAGGCACTCGGGCGCCGCGTCGAGCTGCTCGGAGGCCGCCGCGTACGCCTGCTCGAAGGCGGCCCGTCGCGCGGGGTCGGTGATCGTGTAACGGATGTACTCGGTGGTCATCAGCGGTTCTCCTGAGAGGGGGCGGAACCGGCCCGCAGGGCGGTCGCGTGGTCGGCGAGGAAGGTTTCGATCGGGAGGGCCGGGCGGCCGAGCAACCGGGGCACGGTGTCGGAGACCGTCCGGGCCGCACCGGACGCGTAGCGGCCGTAGAGCTCGACCAGCCCGTCGGCCTGCCACGTGGACATGCCCGTGCCGAGCAGGGCGGTACGGGCCTGCTCCGGCGTGAGGGCACGGCAGGTCAGCTGCCGGCCGAGGGCCGCGCCGAGCCGCTCGGCGACCTCGTCGTGGTCCATCGCCCGCGGGCCGGTCACATCGAGGACCGCGCCCTCGTGGCCGCCCGTGGTGAGCACCGTGGCGGCGACCTCGGCGATGTCGCGGGCGTCCACGTACGACACCGCGGCGTCGCCGGCGGGCAGCGCCAGCGTGCCGGTGCGCCGCAGGTCCGGCAGCAGCGCGAGGAAGTTCTGCAGGAACCCGTTCGGCGCGAGCACCGTCCACGGCAGGCCGCTGCTCTCAAGGTGGTCGAGCGCCGCGGTGTGCGCGTCGAAGAACCGCACCGGGACGGTCCGGCGCCGCACGCCGATCGCCGCCTGGAGGACGACCTTGGGACGGCCGGCCCCGGCGACCGCGTCGATCACGTTCCGGGCCTGCCGGGCGGCGTCCGGGCCGACCGGAGTCAGCAGGTGGACCGCCTCGATCCCGGCCGCGGCCGCGGCCAGCGAGCCGGGGTCGTTCAGGTCCGCGACCACCGGCTCGACGCCGTCGTCCCACTCGGCGGGCGCCTCACCCGCGTTGCGTACCAGCGCACGGACCGCGGCGCCGCGGGCGCGCAGCGCGCGCACCAGCGGCCGGCCGACGGTGCCGGTCGCGCCTGTCACCAGAATCATGCATCCCCCAGGGTCAACGGGCTTGCTCTGCTTGGTCGTTCAGCCCGGCCCACGCTATGGGCGGCACCGCCGGTCAACAAGCGCAGCTTGTTGTCGGTCGACAAGGCGGGCTTGTCGACGGGGGTGCCGGGCGGCCGTACGATGCCGTCGCATGGAACCCGAGCTGCGCCAGATGCGGTACTTCGTGGCGGTGGCCGAGCGCCGCAGCTTCACCCGCGCCGCCGAGGACGTGTACGTCGCCCAGCAGGCGCTCAGCCAGCAGATCAAGGCGCTGGAGGACACCCTCGGCGTACGGCTGCTCGACCGCACCTCCCGCCGGGTCGAGCTCACGCCGGCCGGCGCCGCCTACCTGGCCGACTGCAAGCGGCTGCTCTCCGCCGCCGGCCGCGCGGCCCAGCACGCCCGGGCGGTGGCGGACGGCGAGGCCGGGAAGCTGCGCATCGCCTACACGGTCACCGCGGTGTACGAGACCCTGCCGGCGCTCACCGCCCACCTCGCGGCCCGGGCGCCCCGGCTGAAGGTGGAGACCCGGGAGATCTTCGCCTCCGACGTCTGCCGGATGCTGCGGGACGAGCGCTGCGACCTCGCGCTCGCGCCCAGGGCCGGCTACCCGAAGGGGATCGCCCGGCGGACCGTGCGGCGGGAGCCGCTGATGGCGGCGGTCGGTGACGGCCATCCGTCCGCCGGCGCCCCGGCCGTGGAGCTCGCCGGGCTGCGCGACGAGACGTTCCAGCTGTGGCCGCGCGACATGGCGCCCGGCTACTACGACGCGGTGGCCGGCGCCTGCCGGGCCGCCGGGTTCGAGCCGGTGCTCGACGAGACCGCCTCCGGGTCCAACGCCTGGGCCGGCATCGCCGCCGGGCGCGGCGTCAACCTCGTGGTGGGCTCGCTCGCCCGCCAACTCCCGCGCGGCATCACCCTCGTGCCGCTCGCGGAGCCCGCGCCGGTGCTCCGCCTGGACGCCGTCTGGCGGGCCGAGCATCCACATCCGGCGGTGTCCCGCGTCCTCGACGGATGCGCGGAGCTCTGGCCCGGAGAGCGGGCCGACGGCGTCAGTGCGCGTCCAGCGTCACCGTGAAGGAGAAGCGGTCCCCCCGGTAATGGATCCGGGCGACGTCGACCGGCCGTCCGTCGGCGTCGTAGGTGACGCCCGTGTAGTCGAGGATCGGGCTGAGCAGGGGGACCTCCAGGAGGCGGGCGGTCTCCGGGTCGGCGAGGCGGGCCTCGACCGTGTCGGTGATCCGGCTGATCCGGACGCCCACCGCGTCCCGCAGCACCTTCGTCATCGGCCAGCGCAGCAGGTCCGCCGGGTCGATCCGGTCCGCGACGTCGGGGCGTACGTAGTTGCGCGCGTGGTTGGTCGGCTCGCCCGTCTTCTCGTCGCTGCGCAGCCGGCGGAACCCGGCCACCTCTGTCAACTCCGGGAAGTACTCGGCCAGTTCGGCGGGGACCGCGACCGGACCGTGGTCCAGCAGCTCGGTGGTCATCCCGGACTGCTGGGCCACGATCGCGTCCACCGAGCCGAGCAGCCGCACCGGCGCACCGCGCCGCGCACCCGGCTCGATGAAGGTGCCGCGGCGCCGGTGCCGGCTGATCAGCCCCTCCGCCTCCAGCTCCTTGAGCGCCTGCCGCATGGTCAGCACGCTCACGCCGTAGTGCGCCGCGAGCGCGTCCTCGGTGGGCAGCCGCAGCGGGGCGTCGGGGGAGCGGCCCAGTATGGAGGCGCGCAACGACTGCGAGACCTGGTACCACAGCGGCAGCTTGCGGTTCAGGGCGAGCGAGTCGGGAGCGAAGGTGGTCACGAGCGGTCCCCGGGTGTCACGGGCGGAAGTGGCGCTGGAGACCCTGCCATACGTCGTCGTAGCCGCGCTGCAGGTGGCCGGCGTCCCGGGCCTGGGCGGTGAGCGTCAGCGGCCACCGGGTCTCGAACATGAACGCCAGCCCGTCGTCGATCTTCTGCGGCACCAGCTCGGCGGCGCTCGCCCTGTCGAAGGTCTCCCGGTCGGGCCCGTGCGCCGACATCATGTTGTGCAGTGATCCACCGCCGGGCACGAAGCCCTCCGCCTTGGCGTCGTAGGCGCCCTCGATCAGGCCCATGTACTCGGTCATCACATTGCGGTGGAAATAGGGCGGCCGGAAGGTGTCCTCGCCGACCAGCCACCGCGGTGCGAAGACCACGAAGTCCACACCGGCCAGCCCCGGGGTGTCGGACGGCGAGGTCAGCACCGTGAAGATCGACGGGTCCGGGTGGTCGTAGCTGATCGACCCGATGACGTTGAAGCACCGCAGGTCGTAGACGTACGGGACGTGGTCGCCGTGCCAGGCGACGACGTCCAGCGGCGAGTGGTCGTAGGTGGCGGTCCAGAGGTTGCCGCAGAACTTGTTGACGACCTCGACCGGGCCCTCGACGTCCTCGTAGGCGGCGACCGGGGCCCGGAAGTCCCGGGCGTTGGCCAGGCCGTTGGCGCCGATCGGGCCGAGGTCGGGGAGCCGGAAGGGCTGCCCGTAGTTCTCGCAGACGTAGCCCCGAGCGGTGGCGTCCAGCAGCTCGACGCGGAACCGCACCCCGCGCGGGATCAGCGCCACCTCGCCCGGTACGGCGCGCAGCAGCCCGAGCTCGGTGCGCAGCAGCAGCCCGCCCCGCTCGGGGACGATCAGCAGCTCGCCGTCCGCGTCGCTGAACACCCGCCGGTCCATGGCGGAGTTGGCGTGGTAGAGGTGCACGGCCATCCCGCTGCGCTGCGTCGCGTCACCGTTGCCGCCCAGCGTCCACAGGCCGTCCAGGAAGTCCGTCGGGCCCTCGGGAGCGGGCAGCGGGTTCCAGCGCAGCCGGTTGGGGTCGGGGACGCACTCGGTGAACGGCGCCGAGCGCACCGCGCGGGGCTCGGCGCGGACGAACGGCGGGTGCGCGGCCGACGGGCGGATGCGATACAGCCAGGAGCGGTGGTTGGTCGCCCGCGGTTCGGTGAACGCCGAGCCGCTGAGCTGCTCGGCGTACAGCCCGAGCGGGGCCCGCTGGGGCGCGTTGCGGCCCACCGGAAGCGCGCCCGGGACGGCCTCCGAGCTGTGCTCGTTGCCGAACCCGGTGGCGTACACCAGCCCTTCGGCCGTCTTCCTCGCCTGCTCGTTGGCCGTGCCTGTCATCGCGCGCTCCCGCCGCTCAAGGAATCCTATGGAAGACCTTAGGATTGCGCGGGAGGGCCGTCAACGGACACTCCCGGCCGGAAGGCCGGGCAGGATGGACGGGTGCAGCAGCCGACCCCGCGCCCCGACGGGCCGCCCCGCTCCCTGCGCCGCGCCCCCGTGCAGCGGCGCAGCGCCCAGCGCCTGGCCCGCATCCTCGACGCCTGCGCCGAACTCCTCGACGAGACCGGCTACGAGGAACTGAGCACCCGGGCCGTGGCCGGCCGGGCCGGCGTCCCGATCGGCTCGGTCTACCGCTTCTTCCCCAACAAGCGGGCCATGGCGGAGGCGCTCGCCCACCGCAACCTCGACGCCTACGCGGACCGGATCACCGCCCGGCTGACCGCACCGGAGGGGCAGCGGCTGGAGTGGCGCCGGGCGATGGACGTCGTGGTCGACGAGTACCTCGCGATGAAGCGGACGGTGCCGGGGTTCGCGCTGGTCGAGTTCACGGTCCCCGCCCCGCGCGAGTCCCGCCAGGCGAACTACGAGGTCGCGGACCGCCTCCTGGCCCTCCTCGCGGGACGCCTCGGCCTGGACCCGGCCGACGCACGGCTCCGCACGGCCTTCCTGGTCGGCGTCGAAACGGCGGACGCGTTGCTGCAGCTGGCGTTCCGCGTCGACTCGGCCGGTGACCCGGCCATCGTCGCGGAGGCGAAGTCGCTGCTGCGGGCGTATCTGTCCCAGCACCTGGATTGATGTCTTCCCACGTACCTGTCTGCGGCGCCGCGGGTCTTGCTCGCCGTTGCGCTTTGCGGCGCCCCGCACGTACCTGTCTGTCCCGCCGCGGGTCGTCTCGCCGTTGCGCCTGCGGCGGGCTGGGGGTTGTTGGGTGCGGTGACGGGCCTCCGGGGCCGGTTGTGTGGACTGCTGACGCTTTACGTCCACACAACCGGCCCCTCCGGCCCGTCCCCTCCCGTGAGAGGGAAAGTTGGGGCCGGTGGGGGTGCACGTAACCGTCCACATGCGCGCAGGCAACAGACCAGGCTCGCCCCCGACCAGCTCAGAAACTCCCACTCACGGGAGGGGCTGGACCGGAGGACGAAGTCTGGAGGGCCGGCACCGCACCCAAAACACAAACGCCCGCCGCCAGGCGCAACGGCGAGCAAGACCCGCGGCGGGACGGCCAGGTACGTGGGAGGCGCCGCAAAGCGCAGCGGGTACGTGCGAGTGACCTGCAGTTTTGCGCTTATTGCTCGCGTGTCAAGGTCTTGTTAACAAAAGTTTGCGGGTCCTAACGTGCCTGGACCGCCACCCCCGGCAGATGTTCAAGGGCGAACGTGAGGTACCCCAAATGATGACGATCCTCGGATTCGTCATGATCGGCGCATTCCTGTTGCTGATCATGATGAAGAAGATGTCCCCGATGGCAGCGCTGGTGCTGATTCCCGCGCTGTTCTGCGTCCTGGTCGGACAGGGCGCGCACCTGGCGACTACGTCCTCAAGGGCATCGGAGACCTGGCCCCCACGGCCGCGATGCTGATGTTCGCGATCATCTACTTCGGAGTGATGATCGACGTCGGGCTCTTCGACCCGGTCGTCCGCGGCATCCTCCGGTTCTGCAAGGCGGACCCGGTCCGGGTCGTGGTCGGTACCGCGCTGCTCGCCGCGATCGTCTCGCTCGACGGTGACGGCTCCACCACCTTCATGATCACCGTTTCGGCGCTCTACCCGCTCTACAAGCGGCTGAAGATGAGCCTGGTCGTCATGACCGGCGTCGCGGCCACCGCCAACGGCGTGATGAACACCCTCCCGTGGGGCGGGCCGACCGCCCGTGCCGCCACCGCGCTCAAGCTGGACGCCGGTGACATCTTCGTGCCGATGATCCCGGCGCTGGCCGTCGGGCTGGTCGCGGTCTTCGCCCTCGCGTACGTCCTCGGCCGGCGCGAGCGCAAGCGGCTCGGTGTGCTGACGCTCGGGGAGACCCGGGTGGTCGAGGAGACCGTCGAGGAGAAGGAGACCGAGCAGGTCCTGGTCGGCGCGGGCGTCGGCGGGACGGGTGCGGGGGCGGGCGTGCCGCGTGGCGCCGGCGGTTCCGGGGGCACGGGAGCGGACGCCGGAGCGGACGCCGGCGACGGTGGCAGCGACGGCCTCCAGGGACTGGACCCGCACCGGGCGACCCTGCGGCCCAAGCTCTACTGGTTCAACGCCGCGCTCACCGTCGCGCTGCTCACCCTGCTCATCCTGCAGACGCTGCCGATCCCGGTGCTGTTCCTGCTCGGTGCCGCGCTCGCGCTGACCGTCAACTTCCCGCACATGAAGGACCAGAAGGCTCGGGTCGCGGCGCACGCCGAGAACGTGCTCAACGTCTCCGGCATGGTCTTCGCCGCCGCCGTCTTCACCGGCGTGCTCACCGGTACCGGCATGGTCGAGCACATGGCCCGCTGGCTGGTGTCGGGCATCCCGGACGCGCTCGGCCCGCACATGGGCCTGGTCACCGGCGTCCTCAGCATCCCGCTGACGTACTTCATGTCCAACGACGGCTTCTACTTCGGCATCGTGCCGATCCTCGCCGAGGCCGGTGCCGCACACGGTGTCGCGCCGGTGGAGATCGCCCGGGCGTCCCTCGTCGGGCAGGCGCTGCACATGTCCAGCCCGCTGGTCCCCGCCGTCTACGTCCTCGTCGGCATGGCGAAGGTCGAGTTCGGCGACCACACCAGGTTCACCGTCAAGTGGGCGGCTCTGACGTCCCTGGTCGTCCTGGGGGCCTCTCTGCTCTTCGGCATCCTCTAGAGAAGGGCGCGCCTTCGGCGTGACCGGCGGCGGCTCCGCACTGCCGCCGGTCGCGGTGCCGCTCGGCCGGCGTTCCGACCACGGTCGGTGCGCCGGCTCCTGGTTTCCGGGGCGGTCGCCGCGTACCGGACAGGGGCGCGGCGGGCGGGTGGCGGGTGGTGGTCGCAAGGCTGCCCGAAGGGACCGTAAGCGGACCCGAAGGGAACCGTAAGCGCAGGTCGGCAGGGTGGTGTGCAGCGCGGGACCGGCACCGGGCCGGACCGGCAGCGGCATACGAGGAGCAGTTGTGAACGCCCCGAACGACACCCAGAACGACGCCCGCACCCCCGTCACCGTCCTCGGCCTCGGTGCCATGGGCCGGGCGCTGGCCGCCGCCTTCCTGCGGGCCGGGCATCCCACGACCGTCTGGAACCGCACCCCGGGCCGGGCCGGTGAACTCCTCGCCCAGGGCGCGACGCCGGCGGACACCGCGGCCGAGGCGGTGGCCGCCGCCCCGCTGGTGATCGTCTGCGTGCTCGACTACGACGCGGCCCACGCCATCCTGGAGCCGATCGGTGCCCGGCTGTCCGGCCGGGTGCTGGTCAACCTCACCTCCGACACCCGCAGCGGGCCCGGGCCGCCGCCACCTGGGCGGCCGGGCACGGCATCGACTACCTCGACGGCTCGATCATGGTGCCGACCCCGGTCATCGGGAAGCCCGAGGCGACCGTCCTCTACAGTGGCGCCCGCGAGGCGTTCGAGACGTACGGGACGACGCTGAAGGCGCTGGGCGGCCGGGCGCCGTTCCTCGGTGAGGACCACGGCACGGCGGCGGTCTACGACCTCTCGCTGCTCGGCTTCTTCTTCTCGGCGATGGCCGGGCTGGTGCACGGCTTCGCGCTGGCGGAGGCGGAGGGCGTGGCGGCGAAGGACTTCGCGCCGTTCACCGGGACGATCGCCGGCATCCTGCCGCCCATCGCCGCGGGGATGGCCGAGGACCTGGAGCGCGGGGCCTACTCCGGCGACCAGGACAACATCGTCATGGAGGCGACGGGCATCGCGCACGTGCTGGAGGCGGCCCGGCACCGCGGGCTCAACACCGAGGTGCTCGACGCGGTCAAGGGGCTCGCGGACCGCACCATCGCGGCCGGCCACGGCAACGCCGGATTCATCAGCGTCATCGAGGAAATGCGGAAGTCCTCGACAAGCGCGTGACACCCGTCGGTGCTCCTGGGCTCGTGGTGACCGTCACCGGGGGAGGCGGCGGGGCTCCCTGGCGGCGGAAAACTACCGGCGCTAGTTTGGGGGCGACGACCACCGGCGGCGCGGGAGGACCACGACGTGAAGCAGCACGACGCGATGTACATCGACGGAAGCTGGCGGCCCGCCGAGGGCGGCGGAACGATCGAGGTCGTCAACCCGGCCGACGGACAGGTCATCGCGACCGTCCCGGCCGGGTCCGCCGCGGACGTGGACGCCGCGGTGCGCGCCGCCCGCGCCGCGCTCCCCGGCTGGGCCGCCACCCCGCCGCGGGAGCGTGCTGCCCGGCTGGCCGCGCTGCGCGACCAACTGGTGGCGCGCGCCGACGAGATCGCCGCCACCGTCACCGCCGAGCTCGGCGCCCCGCTCGCCTTCAGCAAGGCGGTGCACGCCGGGGCGCCGATCGCGGTCTGCGGCTCGTACGCCGAACTCGCCGGTACGTACGCCTTCGAGGAGAAGATCGGCAACTCCACGGTGCTGCACGAACCGGTCGGCGTGGTCGGGG
Organism: Streptomyces endophytica; assembly: GCF_026153355.1. GTDB lineage: Bacteria > Actinomycetota > Actinomycetes > Streptomycetales > Streptomycetaceae > Streptomyces > Streptomyces endophytica. Next base: position 4,413,836 of record NZ_CP110636.1, read on the forward strand.
CGATCACGCCCTGGAACTACCCGCTGCACCAGGTCGTCGCCAAGGTCGCGCCGGCGCTCGCGGCGGGCTGCACGATCGTGCTGAAGCCGGCCGAGGACACCCCGCTGGTGGCCCAGCTGTTCGCCGAGTGCGTCGACGCCGCCGGGATACCCGCCGGGGTGTTCAACCTCGTCACCGGCCTCGGCCCGGTCGCCGGCCAGGCGCTCGCCGAACACGACGGGATCGACCTGGTCTCCTTCACCGGCTCCACGGCCGTCGGCCGGAAGATCGGCGCGCTGGCCGGTGCCGCGGTCAAGCGGGTGGCGCTGGAGCTCGGCGGCAAGTCCGCCAACGTCATCCTCCCCAGCGCCGACCTCGCCAAGGCGGTCGGCGTCGGCGTCGCCAACGTCATGGCCAACTCGGGCCAGACCTGCAGCGCCTGGACCCGGATGCTGGTGCACCGGGACCGGTACGACGAGGCCGTCGAGCTGGCGGCCGCCGCGGCCGCCAAGTACGTCCCCGGCGAGAAGATCGGCCCGCTGGTCAACGCCGGCCAGCAGGCCCGGGTGCGCGGCTACATCGAGCGGGGCGTGGCCGAGGGCGCACGGCTCGTCGCCGGCGGCCCCGAGGCGCCCCTGGAGGCGGGTTACTACGTCCGCCCGACCGTCTTCGCGGACGTCACACCGGAGATGACCATCGCCCAGGAGGAGATCTTCGGGCCGGTGCTGTCCGTCCTCCGCTACGAGGACGAGGACGACGCCGCCCGGATCGCCAACGGCACCGTCTACGGGCTGGCCGGTGCGGTCTGGGCCGGCGACGAGGCCGAGGCGGTCGCCTTCGCGCGCCGGCTGGAGACCGGTCAGGTCGACATCAACGGCGGCCGCTTCAACCCGCTCGCCCCGTTCGGCGGGTACAAGCAGTCCGGCGTCGGCCGGGAGCTGGGCCGGCACGGCCTCGCCGAATACCTTCAGACCAAGTCCCTGCAGTTCTGAGCGTCCGCACCGTTCCGGCTGCTCCGTTCCGGCTGTCCCGCCCCCGTCCTGGCCCCGAGGAGATCCCGTGGTCCGCGCCGCCGTCCTTCCCGCCGTCAACGCCCCGCTCACGATCACCGAGATCGACCTGCCCGAGCCCGGCCCCGGCCAGGTCCGCATCCGGCTCGCCGCGGCCGGGGTCTGCCACTCCGACCTCTCGCTGTCCAACGGGACCCTGCGCCAGCCCGCGCCGGCCGTCCTCGGGCACGAGGGCGCGGGCACGGTCACCGCGGTGGGCCCCGGCGTCACCTCGGTGGCGCCGGGCGACCGGGTCGTCCTCAACTGGGCGCCGTCCTGCGGCGACTGCCACTTCTGCGGGCTCGCCGAGCCCTGGCTGTGCGTGAACTCCGGCCTCGCCGCGAACGCCCCGTACGCCACCACCGCCGACGGCACCGAGCTCTACCCGGGGCTGGGCACCGCCGCCTTCGCCGAGGAGACCGTGGTGCCCGCGCGGGCCGCGCTGCCGCTGCCGGACGGGGTGCCGCTCGCGGACGCCGCGCTGCTCGGCTGCGCGGTGCTGACCGGCTGGGGCGCCGTCCACCACAGCGCCCGGGTGCGGGCGGGGGAGTCGGTGGCGGTCTTCGGCGTGGGCGGGGTGGGGCTGGCCACGATCCAGGCGGCCCGGATCGCGGGCGCCGCGGCGATCGTCGCGGTCGATGTCTCCCCGGCGAAGGAGGAACTGGCCCGGGCCGCGGGCGCCACCGACTTCGTGACCGCCGGCGAGGACACCGCCCGGCAGATCCGCAAGCTCACCGGCGGGGTGGGCACCGACGTCGCGGTGGAGTGCGTGGGCCGCGCCGACACCATCCGTACGGCCTGGTCGGCCACCCGGCGCGGCGGCCGGACCACGGTCGTCGGCATCGGCGGCCAGGAGCAGCAGGTGACCTTCTCGGCCCTGGAGCTCTTCTACTTCGGGCGGACGCTGTCCGGCTGCGTCTACGGCAACAGCGACCCGGCCCGCGATCTGCCGGTCATCGCCGGGCACGTGCGTTCCGGCGCGCTCGACCTGTCGCAGCTGGTCACCGACCGCATCGGCCTCGACGGCATCCCGGCCGCCTTCGACGCGATGCTCGCGGGGAAGGGCGGCCGGTCCCTGGTGGTCTTCTGAAACCCCGCGGCGGTCCGCGTCAGGCCGGGGTCCGGCGCAGCCGGGAGAACGCCGGTGCCGCCGCCAGGAAGACCAGCGAGACCAGCACGAACGGCCAGGTGAAGGTGTGGCCGCCGGACGGGGCGAGGAGGGCCGCCAGCGCCGGGGTGACGGCGGTGGCGGTGGCCGCACCGGCCACCGCGTAGGCCAGGCTCCAGCCGTCCGCGGCCAGGAACACCCCGCACAGCGCCATCGCGACCAGCACCGCGTTGTAGCCCATGGTGCCCTCGGCGACCTGTTCGGCCGGGGCACCGAGGGCCCACGCGGTGCCGGTCCCGACCACGCTGCCGACGCAGGCCAGCGCCCCGGCCCGGCGGGACGCGGCGAAGATGCCGGCGAGGAAGATCAGGCCGACGTACCACTGCGGCATGAAGAAGATCTGCCCGACGTTGGCGAAGAAGGCGTGCCAGAGGTCGGTGAGGGTGAGGGACACCGGGCCGGATGCCGGGCTGGGCAGCGCCGCCGGGCCCGCGTCCTGGTGCCACACCCGCCGGAAACCGGGTGCGGCCAGCGTCAGCGCACTGGCCGTCAGGCAGAACGGCAGGGTGAAGGCCGGCAGTTCCCAGACCGCCAGGATCCGCCCGGCGGCGCCGGTGAGGACGGTGACCAGCGCGCTGCCGGCCAGCGCGAGCAGCGCGGTGGAGAGGTGGCCCGGGCCGAGGAAGACCGCGCAGGCGACCGCCACCAGGCAGGCGTTGAAGCCCTCGAGGCCCGCGGTGATCCGGCTCCGGTCCACGCCGAGGCCGCGCGCGGTGGCGGTGCCGATCGCGGTGCCTATCAGTCCGTAGAGCCCGTACTCCCACCCCGCCGCGAACAGCGCGACCGTGAAGACCACACCGGTCAGCGCGTTCGGCAGGAAGTCGACCTGCGCCTGACCGCGCAGCACCTCGACGACGAACCGGCCGTAAGGGGCCCGGAAGGGGCCGCTGATGGCCGTGCCCGACTCGTGCACACCGCCTCCTGGGAAATGTCCCACCTGCCCCTGCCCGCCAGAGGCGTGCGCACTTTACAGCTGTTGTCCGCTACCCGGCGGTACGCGTTCGGGGTGCTGCAGGGCCAGCCCGTCCACCAGCGCCAGCAGTCCGGTCTCGAAGGCGCCCTCGTCGACCTGGCGCTGATGCTCCACCAGGAGGTGCGCCTGGCCCAGGTGCGGATAGTCGGCCGGGTCGTAGGCGCCTGGGTCGTCGACGAAGCCGCGGGCGAACGAGCCCAGCGCCGAACCCGCGACGAAGTAGCGGACCATCGCGCAGATCCGGGTGGCCTGCGCGGGCGGCCAGCCCGCCTCGACCATCCCGCCGAACGCCGCGTCGGCCATCTTCAGCCCGGCCGGGCGGCGGCCGGGGCCCTGGGCGAGGAACGGCACGATGTGCGGATGCGCGGCGAGCGCGGCGCGGTAGGAGCGGGCCCAGCCGAGCAGCCCGGTGCGCCAGTCACCGCCCGCCGCCGCGAAGGCCGAGACGTCGACCTGGGCGATGACCGTGTCGGCCACCGCGTCGAGGATCTCGTCCTTGGTCGTGAAGTGGTTGTAGAGGGACGGGCCGCTGACCCCCAGCTCGGCGGCGAGCCGCCGGGTGGAAAGCGCCGAAAGCCCCTCGGAGTCGATCAGCGCGAGCGCCGTGGAGACGATGCGCTCCCGGCTCAGCAGGGGCTTGCGGGGTCGGGCCATGGGCCACATAGTAGAGGCTGTTCCGCAAAAACTAGCAGTGCTAATTTAATGCCCTCCTCCTCGTCCACAAGGGGTCCGAGATGAATCTGGAGCTCAGCGCGGAGCAGACCGCGGTCCGGCGGCTCGCCAGGGACTTCGTCGACCGCGAGGTCGCACCGCACGCCGCCGCCTGGGACCGCGCCGAGCAGGTCGACCGCGGCATCGTGAAGACCCTCGGCGACCTCGGCTTCCTCGGCCTCACCGTCCCCGAGGAGTACGGCGGCTCCGGCGGCGACCACCTCTCCTACGTCCTGGTCACCGAGGAACTGGGCCGCGGCGACTCCTCCGTGCGCGGCATCGTCTCGGTCTCCCTCGGCCTGGTGGCCAAGACGGTCGCCGCCTGGGGCGACGAACACCACAAGCAGGACTGGCTGCCCCGGCTCACCTCCGGCGAGGCGGTCGGCTGCTTCGGCCTCACCGAACCCGGCACCGGCTCGGACGCCGCCCACCTCGCCACCCGGGCGGTCCGCGAGGGCGACACCTACGTCATCAACGGCGCCAAGACGTTCATCACCAACGGCACCTGGGCCGACGTGGTGCTGCTCTTCGCCCGCACCGGCGACGCCCCCGGCCACCGGGGCATCAGCGCCTTCCTCGTCCCCGCCGACACCCCCGGTCTGGAACGGCGCGAGATCCACGGCAAGCTCGGGCTGCGCGGCCAGGCCACCGCCGAACTGGTCCTGGACGGCGTCCGGGTGCCGGCCGGCGCGATGCTCGGCCCCGAGGGAAAGGGCTTCTCGGTCGCGATGTCCGCGCTGGCCAAGGGCCGGATGTCGGTCGCCGCGGGCTGCGTCGGCATCGCCCAGGCCGCCCTGGACGCCGCGCTCGGTTACGCGGGCCGGCGCGAGCAGTTCGGCAAGCCGATCGCCGGGCACCAACTCGTCCAGGAGCTGATCAGCGACATCGCCGTGGACGTCGACGCCGCCCGCCTGCTGACCTGGCGGGTCGCCGATCTGATCGACCGCGGCGAGCCGTTCACCACCGCCGCCTCCCAGGCCAAGCTGTTCGCCTCCGAGGCCGCCGTGCGCGCCGCCAACAACGCCCTCCAGGTCTTCGGCGGCTACGGCTACATCGACGAGTACCCGGTCGGGAAACTGCTCCGGGACGCCCGGGTGATGACCCTCTACGAAGGCACCAGCCAGATACAGAAGCTGGTCATCGGCCGCGCGCTGACCGGCGTCTCGGCCTTCTGAACGCCCGTTCCGCACGCCGCCGCACCCGGGGCGGAACCCCCGGCCGCCCCTAAGCGCTTGCTCACCAGCCAGGTATGGTGTTCGATCCGTCAGAGGAAGGTCCCTGGCGGATCGAGGAGCGGGGTGCGCGATGGGTGCGGCGGCACAGCGGGCTGCTGAGGAGAGCGAGGAGTGGGCCGGGGTGACCCCGGACGCCGCGCGACGGCTGGTCAGCGCTGCCGTCGAGGCGTTCGGCGAGCGCGGCTACCACGCCACCACCACCCGCGACATCGCCGGCCGGGCCGGCATGAGCCCGGCCGCCCTCTACATCCACTACAAGACCAAGGAAGAGCTGCTCTACCGCATCAGCGGCATCGGCCACGAGAAGGCGCTGCGCATCATGGGCGCCGCCGCCGAGGCCGAGGGCAGCGCCACCGAGCGGCTCCGCGACGCGGTGCGCACCTTCGCCCGCTGGCACGCCGAGCACCACACCACCGCCCGGGTCATCCAGTACGAGCTGCAGGCGCTGAGCCCCGAGCACTACACCGAGATCGCCGGGCTGCGCCGCAGCACCGACCGGCTGCTCCGGCAGATCATCCAGGACGGCGCGGACAGCGGGGAGTTCCGTGCCGACGATGTGCCGGGCACGACCCTCGCGGTGCTGTCCCTCTGCGTCGACGTCGCCCGCTGGTTCTCCGCGGACGGCCCCCGCACCCCCGACGAGGTCGGCGCCCTCTACGCGGATCTCGTGCTGCGCATGGTGGGCGCCCAGTAAGACCCGGTCCCCCCAGCGGCGCGAGCGGCGAAGAAGGCGAGGGCACCCATGCGCATCGTGGTCAGCGGGTGCATGAGCCTGACCGGAAGGGCCGGGAGGAGGAACGAGAAAACGGGGGGCCGGCGCGGGCTTCCCGCCCGTACGCTGGCGCCCATGTCATCCGTCATCGTGGACCCGGGCGTCGACGTGCCGGTGCCCGCCCAGGGCGAGCTCTGGACGGTCGGCGCGGTCATCCTGAACGAACGAGGCGAGGCCTTCGCACAGAAGCGCAGTGCCGACCGCCGCCTCTTCCCCGACACCTGGGACCTCGTGGGCGGCCATGTGGAGCCCGGCGAAACCCTCCTGGCGGCGCTGGCGCGCGAGGTGGCGGAGGAGACCGGCTGGCGCCTGTGCCGGGTGCGCACGCTGCTGGGCGTCAGTGCCTGGACCGGGGACGACGGCGGCGGGCTCCGGCACGAGGCCGATTACCTCGTCGAGGTCGACGGGGACCTGGACCGGCCGGCCCTGGAGTGGTCCAAGCACTCCGCCTACGGCTGGTTCGGCCCCGCCGACCTGCACCGCCTCACCGAGAACCGCGCGCCCGGCGAGCTCCTGGTCCACGACCTGATCGCACAGGTCGTGCGCGGCCTCCCGGAGATCGGCACCTGAGAGGAGACACCACCGGGGGCGGGCGCCTAGAGGTAGAACCGGCTGACCGACTCCGCGACGCACACCGGCTTGTCGCCGCCCTCGCGCTCGATCGTCACGAGCGTGGTGAGCTGGACGCCGCCGGTCACCTCGGTCACCTCCGCGAGCTTCGCGGTGGCGCGGAGCCGGGAGCCGACCGGGACGGTGGCGGGGAAGCGGACCTTGTTGGTGCCGTAGTTGATCCCCATCTTCACGTTGTCCACCCGCATCAGCTGCGGGACGAGGGCGGGCAGCAGCGACAGCGTCAGATAGCCGTGCGCGATGGTGGTGCCGAACGGGCCGGCGGCGGCCTTCTCCTGGTCCACGTGGATCCACTGGTGGTCGCCGGTGGCGTCCGCGAACAGATCGATCCGCTTCTGGTCGATCTCCAGCCAGTCACTGGGGCCGAGCTCCTCGCCGACCGCGGCCCGCAGTTCGTCGAGCGATCCAAACACTCGGGGCTCTGCCATCTCCGTCTGCCTCCTCGGGATCCGTTCGCCGCCGTCGTCACCGGCCGGCGCTTACTAAGCGCTTGCTCAGGATGCGGAGTGCGACCGCCGGCTGTCAACGCCCGGGCGGCGATCATCGAAAAGCCGGCGGGAGGCACCCCGTAGGGTGGAAAGGTGCCCCAGCTTCCCTACAAGGTTCACGAGCTCACCGTCGGCCAGCTTTCCGCGCGCAGCGGCGCCGCGGTCTCCGCGCTGCACTTCTACGAGTCCAAGGGACTGATCAGCAGCACTCGCACGGCCGGCAACCAGCGGCGCTACACCCGTGACGCGCTGCGCCGGGTCGCCTTCGTCCGGGCGGCCCAGCGGGTCGGGATTCCGCTCGCGGTGATCCGGGACGCGCTGGCGGAGCTGCCGGACGAGCGCACCCCCAACCGCGACGACTGGGCCAGGCTCTCCCAGGTCTGGCGGACCGAACTGGACGAACGGATCAGCCAACTCGTCGAGCTCCGCGACCGGTTGACCGACTGCATCGGCTGCGGCTGTCTGTCGCTGGAGCGCTGCGCGCTGTCCAATCCGTACGACAACCTGGGCGAACAGGGGCCGGGCGCACGGCGGTTGCGGGTCGACCGCACCACCAGGGGCCCGGAGGACGACCGGCACCGCGCGGACGGGGACCGGCCGCGCGAGAACGCCGGCCGGGCACCCGCGGAGGGCGCACGGCGCGGCACGGGCGGCGAGCAGGGGTGCGTGCCCGACGACCAGCGCTGCTGAGCCGGCGCCACGGCGCGCGCGGCACCGGCCCGTGAGGAGCTGCGGCACCGGCCTTTGAGGAACTGCCTCAGCCCTCCGGAGCCAGCGCGGCGGCGATCAGTTGGGCGTTGTCGGCGGCCGGGCGGCCGTCCGGCAGCAGCAGGGTGTCCTCGATGCCGATCCGCGTGTCCAGGCCCAGCTCGACGGCGAGCCGCAGCACCGGCCAGGCGCCGCCGTCCCAGCCGTGCAGCAGCACCGGACGGCCGTGCGCTCCGCCGGCCACCTCGGTGAGCAGCGCGCGGGCGGTGGCCGGCGCCGACCCGGCGTCGGTGTCGGTGATTTCGGCCAGCACCCGCAGGACCCGGGGCGCGAGCGGCGAGCGGAGGAACCGCCCCGGGCCCGGTGTGCCCGACCAGAGGCCGGCCTCGACGCCTATGCCGCGCTCCAGCAGGGCGCCGGCCAGCGCCTCGGCGCCCTCCTCGTGCCAGTTCACCGAGGCGTGATCAGGCAGCACCGTCCACGACCGGACCCGCTCCACACGGCGGTCCGGGGCCGTCCCGGGCCCGTCGGACGGGTCGGACGGGTCGGGCGGATCCAGCTCGGCCCAGGCGCCGGTCGTCACGCCCACCGGCACGTCCACCACCGCCTTGATGGCCTCCAGGGCCGGGCCCACCACGCGCGGTGAGAGCGAATCCCTGCCACACGGGGTCTTGGGATGGACATGGACATCCTGGGCACCAGCCGCCACCGCCCGCCGCGCCGCCTCCGCGAGCGCGGCCGGCGACATCGGCACCGCCCCGGAATCGGCCGCGGTCCGGGGCCCGTTGAGACATACCTGCAGCATGTCTCCCAGGATGACACCGGGGTCCGACAACGGGGCCGGCGACGCAGTCCGACGCCGGGCCGGACAACGGGATCCGGCCACGGGCTCCGGCCGCGGTGCGGGCCGCGAACGACGCCGCTCAGGCCGCCGCGAACACCCCCATGTGGTGCGCCCGGTGGGCGGCCCGCAGCGTTTCGGGGGCCAGTACGGACACCGGGGCCAGCACCCCGCACTGGCGGCAGGCCGGGCCGGGCGCCAGGGCGTCCGCGGTCTCCGGGAGCCAGGCGAAGCGGGTGGAGCCGCAGACGGGGCAGTCCGGGCGCGGCCGGCCGGCCTCCATGGCCGTGATCATGCGGTGCAGCACCACCGCGAGCCGGGCCGCCGGATGCCGGTGCGGTGATTCGCACGGCACGATGTCACAGCCGCCCCAGGTGCGGCGGTGCCAGTCGTCGAGGGCGCCGACCTGCCGGATACCGTCGTGCTTCTCCTTGCGGCGCCGGGCGGCGAACTCCTCCTCGTACGCGAGCCAGAGGCTACGGGCCTCCTCCAGCTCGGTGAGCGCGGCGACCAGCCGCTCCGGGTCCGGATCGCGGTCCTGGGTCGCGATACCGGCCCGGGTGCACAGATGGTGCCAGGTGGCGCGGTGCCCGTAAGGGGCGAACCGCTCAAGGCACTTGCGCAGGGCGGTGCGGCGCTGGGCCGCGACGAGTCGTGGATTGCGGACCTGTTCTGCGAGGGCTCTGAAACCGGCCATTTCATCCCACCTCCGGGGAGGACCCGACTGGACGGGGATGGGACGTAGCCGATCATCACCCGGATCCCTCGAATTTTTTTGCGGTTTCGCGAACCATGTTCCGACGTGTCGGGCAGTCAACGGCCGGTGTCTGTGGGGAAGAAGAAAAGATGACGGTTGTTCATCTTCCGGCCGGGGATAACCGCCGGTAACGTCCCGCCCACCCTCTCTCCCCCGCGCCTGCGAGGAGGGGGAGACCCCCATCGAGGAGCAGGAATGCGACGACGTACCGGACGGCTCAGGACTGCCGCGGTGGCAGCCCTGTGCGCCTTGGGTGCCACGCTCATGGCGCCACCCCCCACCGCGACCGCCACCACGGCCGACGAGACCCACGACTACTGCCAGGGCCAGTGCGCCGACATCCTGCCGCCCGGCGCCACCGGCAACGCCACCCTGGTGGAGATCCTCGGCAACAAGCTGTTCGGCACCCACCCCGAGCACTCCACCGACCAGCTCGGCCCGTACGCCGCCCTGGCCGGCGGCTACCAGTCGCTCACCGACGCCACCCTGACGAACTTCTTCAACGACGCGTCCTTCGGCGTCCCGGCGGAACAGGTCGGCAAGGTCACCACGCCCCGCGACGACGTGACCATCACCCGCGACAAGAAGACCGGTGTGCCGCACATCAAGGGCACCACCCGCTACGGCACCGAGTTCGGCGCCGGTTACGCGGCGGGCCAGGACCGGCTCTGGCTGATGGACCTCTTCCGCCACATCGGCCGCGGCGAGCTGACCTCCTTCGCCGGTGGCGCGCCCGCCAACCAGGGCCTGGAGCAGGAGTTCTGGCCGCAGGCGCCGTACACCGAGCAGGACCTCCAGGAGCAGGTCGACTACATCAGGGACCACAACGGGGAGCGCGGCAAGCAGGCCATGGCGGACGCCCAGGCGTACGTCGACGGCATCAACGCCTACCGCGAACAGTCCAAGAACGGCCGCTACTTCCCCGGCGAATACGTTCTCACCGGCCACATCGACGCGATCACCAACGCCGGGGAGATCCAGCCCTTCAAGCTCACCGACCTGATAGCCCTGGCCTCCGTCGTCGGCGGCCTCTTCGGCAACGGCGGGGGCGGCGAGGTCACCAACGCCCTGTCCCTGCTCGCCGCCCAGCAGAAGTACGGCGTCCAGAAGGGCACCGAGGTCTGGGAGTCCTTCCGGGAGCGCAACGACCCCGAGGCCGCCAAGACCCTGCACGACGGCCAGAGCTTCCCCTACGCCGTCAAACCGGCCAAGGCCAAGGGCACGGCACTGCCCGACCGTGGCTCGGTCACCCCCGAGCCCCTGGTCTTCGACCGGACCGGCGCCGCGACCGCCAAGGGCGGGACCGCGCCCCAGGACCCGGTCAAGGCACCGAAGAAGTACCGGAAGCTGGAGGGCCTCTTCAAGGACGGGGTGCTCCCCAAGGGCAGCTTCAACCCCACCCAGCACCGCGGCATGTCCAACGCCCTGCTGGTGTCCGGCAAGCACACCGCCAGCGGCCATCCCGTCGCCGTCTTCGGCCCGCAGACCGGGTACTTCGCGCCGCAGCTGCTGATGCTCCAGGAGATCCAGGGCCCCGGCATCAGCGCCCGCGGCGCCTCCTTCGCCGGCGTCGGCATGTACATCCAGCTCGGCCGCGGCCAGGACTACGCCTGGAGCGCCACCTCCGCCGGCCAGGACATCACCGACACCTACGCCGTCGACCTGTGCAACCAGGACGGCTCGCCGGCCACCAAGGACTCCACCTCCTACCGCTACCGCGGCGCGTGCGTCCCCATGGAGAAGCTGGAGCGCACCAACTCCTGGAAGCCCACCGTCGCCGACCCGACCGCGGCCGGCTCGTACCGGATGCAGGTCTTCCGGACGAAGTACGGCACGGTCACCCACCGCGCCACCATCGGCGGCAAGCCCGTCGCCTACACCGCACAGCGCTCCACCTACCGCCACGAGGCCGACTCGATCATCGGCTTCCAGATGCTCAACGACCCCTCGGCCGTGCACGACGCGGCGTCCTTCCAGCAGGCCGCGGCGCACATCGGCTACGCCTTCAACTGGTTCTACGCCGACTCCCGCGACATCGCCTTCTACAACAGCGGCCTCAACCCCGTCCGCGCCCCCGACGTCGACCCGTCCCTGCCGGTCCGGGCGGACGACGCCTACGAGTGGCGCGGCCACGACCCCGCCACCAACACCAGCGACTACACCCCGCCCGCACAGCACCCGCAGTCCGTCGACCAGGACTACTACATCTCCTGGAACAACAAGCAGGCCAAGGACTACGACTCGGCCGGCTTCGGGAACGGCTCGGTGCACCGCGGCAACCTGCTGGACGACCGGGTGCGCGCGCTGACCCAGGAGGGCGGGGTCACCCGGGCGTCCCTCACCCGCGCCATGTCCGAGGCCGCCGTCACCGACCTGCGCGGTGAGGACGTACTGCCCGAACTCCTGCGGGTGCTGAACAGCAAGCCGGTCACCGACCCCGCGCTGAAGACCGCCGTCCAGCAACTGTCGGCCTGGCGCAAGGACGGCGCCCAGCGCCGGGAGACCAGCCATGGCTCCCACACCTACACCCACCCCGACGCGGTCCGCCTGATGGACGCCTGGTGGCCGCTGATGACCGAGGGCGTCTTCAAGCCCGGCCTCGGCGACGACCTGTACGGCGCCCTCACCTCCGACCTCGCCATCGACGAGTCGCCGTCGGCCGGCCACGGCCCCACGGGGGCGCACGCCGGCTCCGCGTTCCAGTACGGCTGGTGGTCGTACGCGGACAAGGACCTGCGCTCCGTACTGGGCGACCAGGTCAAGGGCCCGCTCGCCCAGCGGTACTGCGGCGGCGGTGACCTGTCCGCCTGCCGCGACACCCTGCTGACGACCCTCCGGCAGGCCACCGCCAAGACGGCCGAGCAGGTCTACCCGGGCGACGCCAGCTGCAAGGCCGGCGACCAGTGGTGCGCGGACGCGATCGTCCACCGCGCGGTCGGCGGACTGACCCACGACACCATCAGCTGGCAGAACCGCCCGACCTACCAGCAGGTCGTGGAGTTCCCCACCCACCGGTAGGAGGCGGACGGCAGAATCACGACGGCCCCGGAGCCCGCTCGGCGGCGCGCCCGGGGCCTTCGTGCGTAACCACCCCTGCACCGGCGGTGATGGAGTGCCCGGCTATGCTGCACAGTCCTGAAATCCCGGGACGGGAAGCGAGTACGAGTAGGGGCGCATGGCCTTGTCCGGACCGCAGCAGTACCCGACGGAACTGCTTGACACCACCATGGACCAGCTGCGCACGCTGATCGTCGTCCACGAGGCGGGCACCGCACTGGGCGCCGCCCGCCGGCTGGGCCGCGAACAGTCCAGCGTGCAGAAGCAGTTGGACACCCTGAACCGCACCTTCGCCGCGCTGTGCGGCGAGGAGCTGGTCCGCAAACAAGGGCGCGGCCGGGATGCCCTGTTCACCGCGACCGGCGAGGCACTGGTGGGGCTGGCCCGCCGCACGCTGGGGGAGTGGGCCGAGGGCGTGCACGACGCCCGGCGCCGGCTCGGCCGGACCCTGTCGGTCGGCACCACCCGCTACACGCTCGGCTTCCTGCTCGACGCCGTGGAGCGGGTCAGCGAGGACTACGAGCGCGAGAACGTCGACCTCAAGGTCACGCACGTCCGCACCGGCGATCTCTTCACCAAGCTGCGCAGCACCGAACTCGACCTGGTCTGCGGCAGCGTGGTGGTCACCGAGGGCGAAGAAACGGAACTGCTCGCCCCGTACGAGGTCATGGAGTGGCGGCGCAGCGGCCTCTCGCTGCTGACCAACCTGCCGCCGGACCGGCTCCCCGGCACCTCCCTCCAGGCCCACGAGCTGGACCGGCTGCCCCTGGTGATCTCCGCGCGCGGACTCATCGGCCGCTTCCTGACCGCCTGGTACGGCACCGACTACCGCCAGAAGCTCTCCATAGCGGCCGAGATAGAGGCCGCCCACTACGGCTTCGAACTGCTGCGCTCGGGCCTGGTGAGCGGCGCGATGCTGGTCACCAGGGGCATCGGCGAGGCCGCCGCGGACGGCCGGCTCCCGGAGGCCGGGGGCCTGCGCACCCTGGAGATCGTCGGGGACGTGGGCCCGCGGACCGAGGTCCTGGTCGGCGTCTTCACCCGGCGCGGGGAGCGGGCCTCGTACCCGCCCGGCCATCCGCTCAACCTGCTGTGGACGGCACTGTCGGCGGAGAACGCGCGCTGGTGGCTCCAGTCGTGAACGGCCGGGACCGTCAACTCCTGTGCAGCCGTGGGGTGTTGTCCCCTCGACGACCGGTTCTCCGCCGCGGTGCTCAGCCCAGGTCGCGCTCCCGGGTCTCCGGCAGTGCCAGCACGCACGCCAGCGAGACCACCGCCATGGCGCTGACGTACCAGCCCACCGAGGCGGAACCGAACGAGGACTGGAGCCGGGTGGCGACCAGCGGGGCCACCGCGCCGCCCAGCACGCCCCCGAGGTTGTACGCGAGCGAGGCGCCCGAGTAGCGCACCGTCGTGCCGAACAGCTCCGGCAGGAACGCGCCCATCGGGCCGTAGATCACGCCCATGCAGAACAGTGCCCCGCCGATGCCGAGCGCGACCAGCACCGGCTGCCGGGTGTCCAGCAGCGGGAAGAGCACCAGGCCCCAGACGACGGCGCACCCGCTGCCGAGCAGGACCAGCTTGCGGCGGCCGGCCCCGTCCGAGCGGGTGGCGGCGACCCAGGTGCCGGCGGCGAGGAACAGGCAGGCGACGAGGGAGAGCCCCAGCATGGTGTTGCGGGAGATGCCCAGGGTGCCGGTGGCGTAGGAGAGGCAGTAGGTGGTCGCGGTGTAGAAGAGGCCGTACGCGATGATCATGCCGCCGGCACCCAGCAGCAGTTCGCGCGGATGACGGCGCAGTACGTCGGCCGCGGGGACCTTGCCGGCCTCCTGGGCGTCCAGCGCCCGGGCGAACACCGGGGTTTCGCTGATCTTCAGCCGGACGAACAGCCCGACGCCGACCAGGAGGAAGGACAGCAGGAACGGCACCCGCCAGCCCCACGAGCGGAACGCCGCGTCGTCGAGCTCCGACGACAGCAGCCAGAAGACCCCGGTCGCCGCGAAGAAGCCGACCGAGGGGCCGAGTTGGGGGAAGGCGGCGTACAGGCCCCGGCGTCCGCGCGGAGCGTGCTCGACGGCCAGCAGCGCGGCACCGCCCCACTCGCCGCCCAGCCCGATGCCCTGCAGGAAGCGGAGGGCGATCAGCAGCAGCGGGGCCCAGATGCCCCAGGCGCCGTAGCCCGGCAGCAGTCCGACGAACGCGGTGGACAGCCCCATCAGCAGCAGCGAGGCGACCAGCACGGACTTGCGGCCCACCCGATCGCCGAAGTGGCCGAATATCACCGACCCGAGGGGCCGGGCGGCGAACGCCACCGCATAGGTGGAGAAGGATGCGAGGGTGGCGTTCACCGGGTCGAGGGTCGGGAAGAACGCGTCGTTGAGGACGAGCGCGGCGGCCGTCCCGTAGATGTAGAAGTCGTAGAACTCGATGGCCGTCCCGATGAACGAGGCCACGGCGACCCGCCGCAGGCTCTCCTTGCTCTCCGCGGGCGCTGTGGTGGCCTGTTCCGAAGTGGTTTCACTCTGCACCTGCCGCACTCTCACGTGGTCGGCCGAGCCAGTCAATACGTGGGATACGTGATCTCGGTGCATGAGATGGCCGTGGGGTGTGAGTGGCGTTCCGATGCCCTGCGGAGAATGGCCATTTCTCGGCGCAACCAGATACCCCTTCCGCGAGTCCTCAGAAATGGATTCGGGCGACGAACGGCTCTGCACGGGGCGACGAACGGCGGCCGGTGGCCGAAACAATGGGGGTGTGAGGCGCTGACCGGTGCCGGGATTGAAGGATTCCGTTTGACTTCCCACGGCCTGCGGATTCGTCCCGGCAATCCGCTGTAGTGCGCCGATGTAGTGCAGCATAAGAAAGATATCTGCTTCAACTACTCAACCGTAGTTTACCTTTGGCTGGTTGCCGGGGGCGCGTGGCGTGAACTATGCTCCAAGTGGGGGTCATTCAAAGGTTTGGTGACACTTCGTCTGATGTCACCACATCAAATGAAGTGGACATCACGCGGCCGGCCCGAACCGATATTTCACTCTTCACACTGAGTGCGGTGCGGGCCAATCCTGCTGCGGGGGGAGCAGAGGCACACACTCTCGGCCTGATCCGCGCCGACTCGCCGTGCGTCACTGCGGAGAGGTAATTCCATACGCGATCTTTTTCAGGCCAGTTCCGGTGCCACAACCACCAACGGGGTGCCGTGACGAGGGCTGAAGCATTGCTGTACGCCGGGGCGGACCAACCCCGGCGCGCAGGCGTGAACGTGGTTCACCAGTGGTTCTTCTGAACGGGGGAAAAGAAGTGACCGAAGTGGTCGGACTTCATCTAGGCACAAACGTCGACATTCCCGTATCGATAGCGTTTCTTCCGGGAGTGTCGGTCATCTCGTTGCTGGCCGATGTCCTCGGTGTCGCGCAGGGCGTACCGGTGAGTCGGCGCAGGCTGCTGCGGAAGGCCTGTCCCGAGTATCTGGCGGATGTGATGGGCCCGATCACGGCGGGCGGATCCCTGCGCATTCCCGAGTCGCTCCTGATGCGGGGGAACTCAAGGAAAGCAGTATGCGCGACGAGGTCCGGCGCATTGCCGAGATGCCGCCGGCCGCCTTCCTCGCCGACCTGGAACGTACATTCGGTGGAGAAGTGCTGCCGGCCTGGCGAAAGGCCACGGACAATCCCGCCGACTTCCTGAATGCCTACGCCGGGCTGGTGCGAAAGGTATGGGACGCGGTGGCGCCCGTATGGCAGCAGGGAAAGCCCTTACTGGAACGGGAAATCGAGCGCGCGGGCGTGGCCTCGGTCACCGGAACGATGAGCGCGTTCCTCGCGAATCTCAGCCCGCGGATCGCCTTCGTCGACGGAAACATTCTGCTGCCCGACCACGCACCGATCGAAAAGGGCGTCACGGTACGCAAATTGACGCTCATGCCGCTGGTCTCCGGCACCCGCGCCTGCGCCTACCACGTCGACCACCACGGCCACATGTACCTCGGCTATCCCATCGCCGGCCTCGCCCCGCTCCTGCAGAATGAGGCCGCACGGGCGGAGACGGCCGCCGATGCCCTCGCCATGATGCTCGGCGATCTCCGGGCCGACATCCTCCGGACGGGCAACCAGCCCGTCACCATGGGGAAGCTGGCCGACCTGCTGCACTGCACCGCGGGCACGGTGACGTACCACTGCCGGCAACTGGAACAGGCGGGCCTGCTCTCCCGCGAGCGGCGCGGCCGGGAGGTCCGGATACTGCGCACCCTGCGGGGCGACGCACTGGTGGATGCCCTGTCATGACGCACCCGACGAACAGGACGGACATGCCCCACATGACGAACGTGAGCGACGCGGCGGACATGATCGAGCGACGAGCACCGAACCTCCGTCTCGTCGTCCTGGTCTCGGGCTCCGGCACGAACCTCCAGGCGCTCCTCGACGCGATCGCCGCCGACCCCGCGGGCTTCGGGGCGGAGATCGTCGCGGTCGGCGCCGACCGGCCGGGCATCACCGGGCTGGAACGTGCCGAGCGCGCCGGCCTGCCGACGTTCGTGTGCCGGGTGAAGGACCACACCACCCGCGAGGAGTGGGACGAGGCCCTGGCCGAGGCGACCGCGGCGCACCGTCCGGACCTGGTGGTCTCGGCCGGCTTCATGAAGATCGTCGGCAAGGCGTTCCTCGCCCGGTTCGGCGGCCGCGTCCTCAACACGCACCCCGCCCTGCTGCCCAGCTTCCCGGGCGCCCACGGCGTACGCGACGCCCTGGCCCACGGTGTACGGGTGACCGGCTGCACGGTGCACCTCGTCGACGACGGCGTGGACACCGGCCCGATCATCGCGCAGGGCGTGGTGCAGGTACGGGATGAGGACGACGAGACCACGCTGCACGAACGCATCAAGGAGGTCGAGCGCGCACTGCTGGTCGACGTCGTACGACGGATCGCCCGGGACGGCTACCGGGTGGTCGGACGAAGAGTGCTGATTCCCTGAGGGGGCCTTCTTGAGCGCGGCGATGGCCGTGGACTCGTTGCCGGTCGGGCAACGAGTCCACGGCCACCGTCATGTCGTCAGGCAATGAGCCCCGGGATGGTGCCCTCATGGGCGGTGCGCAGTTCGCTGAGCGGGATGCTGAACTCGCCCTGGACGTCGATCTCTTCGCCGTCGACGACACCGATGCGGGTGGCCGGCAGGCCGCGGACGGTGCACATGTCGGTGAAGCGGACTTCCTCGCTCCGCGGCACGGCGACGACCGCACGGCCCGCCGACTCGCTGAACAGGAAGGTGAACGCGTCCAGCCCGTCGGGCACGACGAGCCGGGCACCGGTCCCGCCGCGCAGGCACGACTCGACGAGCGCCTGGATCAGTCCGCCGTCGGACAGGTCGTGGGCTGCGTCGATCATGCCGTCGCGGGAGGCGGAGATCAGGATCTCGGCCAGCAGCCGCTCCCGCTCCAGATCCACCTGCGGGGGCAGACCGCCGAGGTGCTCATGGATGACCTGCGACCAGGCCGAACCACCGAACTCCTCACGGGTCTCGCCGAGCAGGTAGAGCAACTGGCCTTCCTGGGTGAACGCCTGGGACGTGCGGCGCGTGACGTCGTCGATGACGCCGAGAACGGCGACGACCGGCGTGGGGTGGATCGCCGTCTCCCCGGTCTGGTTGTAGAGGGAGACGTTGCCGCCGGTCACCGGGGTGCCCAGGGTCTGGCAGGCATCCGCCAGACCACGGGTGGCCTCGGCGAACTGCCACATGACGGCCGGGTCCTCGGGCGAACCGAAGTTCAGGCAGTCCGAGACGGCCAGCGGCTTGGCACCGGTGGTCGCGACGTTCCGGTACGCCTCCGCGAGGGCGAGCTGCGCGCCCGCGTACGGGTCGAGCTTGGCGTACCGGCCGTTGCCGTCCGTGGCGATGGCGACGCCGAGGTTGGTCTCCTCGTCGATGCGAATCACGCCGGAGTCCTCGGGCTGCGCGAGGACGGTGTTGCCCTGGACGAAACGGTCGTACTGGTCGGTGATCCACGCCTTGGACGCCTGGTTGGGGGACGCCACGAGCTTCAGGACCTGGTCCTTCAGCTCCGCCGAGGTGGTGGGCCGGGCGAGTTTGCCCGCGTCGTCGGCCTGCAGCGCGTCCTGCCAGGACGGACGCTCGTACGGCCGGTGGTAGACCGGGCCCTCGTGGGCGACGGTGCGCGGGGGGACGTCGACGATCTGCTCGCCGTGCCAGAAGATCTCCAGGCGTTCGCCGTCGGTGACCTCACCGATGACGGTGGCGATCACGTCCCACTTCTCGCAGATCTCCATGAACCGCTCGACGTGCTGCGGCTCGACGATCGCGCACATCCGCTCCTGCGACTCACTCATGAGGATCTCCTCAGGAGAGAGCGTCGCATCGCGCAGCGGAACGGAGTCCAGCTCGACCCGCATACCGCCCGAGCCGGCCGACGCCAGCTCGCTGGTGGCGCAGGACAGTCCGGCGCCGCCCAGGTCCTGGATGCCGGCGACCAGCTTCTCCTTAAAGATCTCCAGGGTGCACTCGATGAGCAGCTTCTCCTGGAACGGGTCACCGACCTGCACCGCGGGCCGCTTGGTCGGCTTGCTGTCATCGAAGGTCTCCGAGGCGAGGACGGAGACGCCGCCGATGCCGTCGCCGCCGGTGCGGGCACCGTAGAGGATGACCTTGTTGCCCGCGCCGGAGGCCTTGGCCAGGTGGATGTCCTCGTGCTTCATCACACCGATACAACCGGCATTGACCAGCGGATTGCCCTGGTAGCAGGCATCGAAGACGACCTCACCACCGATGTTGGGAAGCCCCAGGCAGTTGCCGTAACCACCGATCCCGGCCACCACACCCGGCAGCACACGCTTGGTGTCGGGATGATCGGCCGCACCGAACCGCAGCGGATCGACCACCGCCACCGGACGAGCCCCCATCGCCAGGATGTCGCGGACGATGCCGCCCACACCCGTGGCCGCGCCCTGGTAGGGCTCGATGTAGGAGGGGTGGTTGTGCGACTCGACCTTGAAGGTCACCGCATACCCCTGACCGACATCGACCACGCCGGCGTTCTCCCCGATACCGACCAGCAGCGCATCGTTCTCGGGCGCCTTCTCCCCGAACTGCTTCAGATGCACCTTGCTGGACTTGTACGAGCAGTGCTCGGACCACATCACCGAGTACATCGCCAGCTCCGCCCCGGTGGGGCGGCGGCCCAGGATCTCGCGGATCCGCGCGTACTCATCCTCCTTCAGACCCAACTCCGCCCAGGGCTGGGCCGATTCGGGGGTCTCGGTGGCGTGCTTGACAGTGTCCAGAGTCATCAGGCGCCCACCAGCTTCTTCAGGATCGAGGTGAAGAATCCCAGGCCGTCGGTCCGGCCCGTCCCGATCAGCGGCTCCACCGCGTGCTCGGGGTGCGGCATCAGGCCCACCACATTGCCCGCCGCATTCGTGATGCCGGCAATGTCACGCAGCGAACCATTGGGGTTGCCGTCCAGATAACGGAAGACCACCCGGCCCTCCGCCTCCAGCTCATCCAGCGTGCGCTCGTCGGCGGTGTACCGACCGTCGATGTTCTTCAGCGGGATGGAGATCTCCTGCCCCGCCTCGTAGTCCGCGGTCCAGGCCGTGGTGGCGTTCTCCACCCGCAGCTTCTGATCGCGGCAGATGAAGTGCAGATGGTTGTTGCGCAGCATCGCGCCCGGCAGCAGATGCGTCTCGGTCAGCACCTGGAACCCGTTGCAGATACCCAGGACCGGAAGCCCGGCCTTCGCCTGCTCGATGACGGTCTCCATGACCGGCGAAAAGCGCGAGATCGCCCCGGCACGCAGGTAATCGCCGTAGGAAAACCCGCCGGGCAGGACCACGGCGTCGACCTGCTTGAGGTCCTTGTCACGGTGCCACAACGGCACCGCCTCGGCGCCCGCCAGACCGACCGCGCGCTGGGTGTCGCGGTCATCGAGCGTGCCGGGGAAAGTGATCACACCGATACGCGAGGTCATGACTCGACCCGCACGGTGAAGTCTTCGATGACGGTGTTGGCGAGAAAGGTGTCGGCCAGCTCCTGGATACGGGTGAGGGCGGCCTCATCGACGGGCCCGTCCACCTCCAGTTCGAAACGCTTGCCCTGGCGGACTTCGGCGATCGCGATGCCGTCGAAACCGAGGCGGGGCAGTGCGCGCTGCACCGCCTGCCCCTGCGGGTCGAGGATCTCCGGCTTGAGCATGACGTCGACCACGACGCGTGCCACTGGCACTCCTTCCGGTAAGGGTGTTGACGCAAAAGGGAGTTGCTGGGTTCCACCGGAAGGAAAAAGTGACCTGTTTCACTTTGGAGTCGGCGGATTCGCGCCGGAGTGACGCTGTGCACTCCGGCGCGAAGTCGGTTCGATCCGCTCGGTCCGGGCCCCCGTCCGGTCGGCTCCATTAGGGGGAAGTCGGGGCGGCGAAGTCAAGGTTCGGCAGGAATCCAGCTGGTCGTTTGAAAGTCCTTGAAAGTGGCTGGAGCCGACCCCCCGACTTGATGAAGTCTTGGTCGTACAGCAGCACCCTCACAGGCTTCGGAGGGGGCTGGCTACGCCGCACCATCGATGGGGGAAATCAGTTCCATGCCAGAACCACAAGTGGATCCACGGCCGGTCGCCGTCATCGGAGCGGGCCCTTCCGGGCTGGCCTCTCTCAAGAACCTCAGTGATCTCAACATTCCGTGTGTGGCGTACGAGTCCCACTCCGGCGTGGGCGGTATCTGGGACATCCGTAATCCGCGGAGTTCCGTCTACCAGAACACCCACACCATCACCTCCCGCGAGGTGACGGGTTATGCGGATCTTCCCATGGACCGCGGGTTGCCCGCCTATCCCCGGCACGATCAGGTGCACGGGTATCTGCAGCAGTACGCGGAGCGGTTCAACCTGCTGCCGCTGATCCGGTTCGGCTCCGACGTCACGCAGGTCGAGCGGCTCACGGACGGCTGGCGGGTCACGACCGCGGACGGGCACTCGGCCGAGCACCGTGCGCTGATCATTGCGAACGGCCACAACTGGCACCCCCATATGCCGGCGTTCTCGGGGAAGTTCGACGGGGAGATCCTGCACAGCCGGGACTACACCAGCGCGGCCGCTCTCGCCGGCAAGCGGGTCCTGGTCGTCGGTGCCGGGAATTCCGGCTGTGACATCGCGGTGGAGGCCGCCGGGGTCACCGACCACGTCGCGATCAGCATGCGCCGCGGTTACTACTTCTTCCCGAAATTCATCTTCGGAAACCCCGCGGACCAGGTCTCCGAATCGAGCCAGAACCTGCGGCTGCCGGCCCCGGTGGCGCGTGCGGCGTACCGGACCATGCTGAAGCTGAGCATCGGCACCCCCGATCAGTTCGGACTGCCGAAGCCCGATCACGAGCCGCTGGAATCCCCGCCGATCGTGAACTCCCTGCTGCCGTACTACTGCGCGCACGGCCGGGTGAAGGTGCGCAAGGCACCGGTGCGTTTCGACGGGAAGTTCGTCGAGTTCTCGGACGGTACGTCGGAGGAATTCGACACCATCATCATGGCGACCGGTTTCCGGATCCACATTCCGTTCGTCGGCGAGGAGCACCTCGACTGGAACAAGGGCCGGCCGGACTTCTATCTGCTGGCTTTCTCGCCGCGCTACGACGATCTCTTCATCGCCGGCATGACCGACGGAACGGGCGGCCATTTCCCCACCGTCGAGCTGCAGTCCCGGGTGATCGCGAGCTATCTGGCGGCCCGGGAACGGGACCCGGAGGCGGCCCGCCGGTTCGACGAGCGCAAGCGGAGGCGGGACGTGGACATCACCGGCGGGATCAAGTTCCTCGACTCCCCGCGCAATCTCACCCAGTTCGAGCTCCTCACCTACCTGCGGGTGCTGCGCGACCACCTGTCGCTGCTCGGCGGCCGCGACACCACCTACGCCCAACGGCCCTCCCTGCTGGAGCAGGCGGCCGCGCTCTTCTCGGGAGGCCGCAAGTGAACGCCGTCGGTGCGGCGGTGCTGAGCGAGGTGCAGAAGGAGGTCCTCGACGAGGTGCTCGTCGGGGTGCCGTACAACAGCGCCTCCCAGTTCCACGAGTACTTCGGCACCCGGGCCGCCCCGCCGCGGTTCGGACAGTCCTGCGCCTGGCAGTCGTTCACGGCCGGCCGGCTGGTCGCCGAACGGTCCGGGATCACCGCCGAATACCCCATCGACGGGCGGCACGTGGCGGCCGTCTACCGGCGGGCGGAGGGCCTCGACATCCTCGACCCGTACCTGCTGCACGCCGAGCCGCTGCGGCTCGACCGGGCCGCCGCGACCGACGGCGTCGTGCAGCTGACCGTCGACGCCTACCCGTTCCGGGTCAAGAAGGACGGCAGCCCGGCGCCGAGCCGGGTGCGGGCCACCTGGACGCTCGACGACGACGCGGTCCGCCTGGACTACCTGCGGTACAGCCCGCGGCGCGGGCACAACATCGCCTCGCGGTCCTTCGTGCTGCGCCCCGAGTCGCAACTGGAGACCGTGCCGCCGGCCGCGGACTGGGTGCGTCCGCTGCTGGTCCACCCCGAGCAGCACAGCGTGTCCGTACGGGTGCTGCACCCGGTCACCCGGCAGATGGCGGAGCTGGTGCTGCCGCTCGCCGGGCGGCCCGCCGGGGTCGCCGAGGACAGCCTGCTGATGCTCACCAAGGACAACCAGGGTGCCGTCGCGACCCACGGCGACACCCGCTTCCGGCGCGACCTGGAGGTCGTGGCGGACGCGGTCGGCGCACCACAGGACGACGTGGTCGCCTTCCTGCTCGAAGCGGCCGCGATCCACCGCGCCGCGGCACCGGCCGGGCTGGTCCTGGCCCCGTACTCCCTGGAGGACGAGTGACGGCCCCAGACGCGCGGGACGACCGGCCCGCCCGCTCCTACTTCCTGGCCGGCACCATGCAGGGCGCGCGCACCGGCGCCGACCTCACCGATCAGTCCTACCGGCAGCGGCTGACCGAGGCGCTGCGCGCGCGCCGCCCCGACGCGGTGATCCACGACCCGGGTGTGGTGATGGCCGAATGGCTCGCCTCGCACCCCGCGGACGTCCGCGCCGCACACGCCGCGCTGGCCGAGCGGAAGGTCCTGCACCACGACGAACTCGCCAAGGAACTCCGCGAGTTGACCGACCTGTTCCACCGGCTCACCCGGCTGGCGGCGGACAGCGACGTCTGCGTGGCCTGGCTGCCCGGGCACGAGCCGAGCATGGGCACCGCCGCGGAGATGCTCTCCGCGCACCGTGCCGGCCGCACCGTCGTCGCCATCACGGACATGCGCCAGAACCTCGCGGTGCTGTCCTGCTCGACCGTGATCCTGCCGGACCTGGACGCCTTCACCGACTGGCTCGACGCGGGCGGTGACGCCTTATGAACGGGCACCTGTACGACGCGGACAAGCCCCGCGAGGCCTGTGGCGTCGCGGGCGTCTGGGGGCCGGCCGGCCACCACGCCGCACTGGTACGGGAGATGCTCGTCGCACTGCAGCACCGCGGCCAGGAGAGCGTCGGCATCGCCGTCGGCACCGGCGCCGCCCTGGTCGCCCGGCACGGCGCCGGCACCGTCGCCCAGGGGATGCCCGACCTCGACGGACTGCCGCACGGCCCGGTCGCGGTCGGCCACGTCCGCTACGCCACCCACGGCGCCCGGGACGGGCTGGCCGGCGCCCAGCCGGTCGTCCTGGACCGGCCGCCGCTGGCCCTGGCCCACAACGGCACCCTGGTCGACCCGCACACCGCGCCCGGCGCCGAGGCGATCGACCCCGCCCGGTGGGCCACCGACAGCGAGCTGATGGCCCACCTGCTGCTCGCCCGGCGCGCCGCGGCGGGCGTCGACACCTCGGCCGCCCTGCACGCGGTGCTGCCCGGACTGACCGGCGCCTACGCGCTGGTCCTGTCCGACGGCGCGCAGCTGTACGGCGTGCGCGACCCGCACGGCTTCCGGCCGCTGGCCCTCGGCCGGCGCGGCGACGCCTGGCTGCTGGCCTCCGAGACCGCGGCGATCACCGCCGTCGGCGGCGAGGTGGTCCGCGAGCTGGAGCCCGGCGAGGTGCTGACCATCGGCCCGCACGGCACCGCGAGCAGCCGGGTGCCGGTGCCGGACGCCAAGACCGCGGCCTGCCTCTTCGAGTACGTCTACTTCGCCCGGGCCGACTCGGCCCTCTCCGGGCGCAGCGTCTACCAGGCGCGCTACCGGGCGGGCCAGGCCCTCGCCGACTACGCGCCGGTGACCGGATCGCCGCGCCCGGTGGTCGTCGCCACCCCCGAGACGGCACGGGTCGCGGCCGACGGCTACGCCGAGCGGTCCGGACTCCGCGTCGTCCAGGGCCTGTTGCGTCCCGGGGCGGTCGGCCGCAGCTTCATCGCGGGCGACCCGACGGCCCGGGAGACCACCGTGCGGCGCAAGCTCGCCCCGGTCGCCGCCGCGGTCGCCGGGCAGCGGGTGGTGCTGGTGGACGACTCGCTCGTCCGGGGCACCACCATGCGCACCGTGACCGGGCTGCTGCGCAAGGCCGGGGCCGTGGAGGTGCACCTTCGGGTCGCCTCCCCGCCGTACCGGTGGCCGTGCTTCTACGGCATCGACACCGGACGGCCGGAGGAACTGCTCGCCGCCCAACTGCCGATCACCGAGCTGGCCGAGCAACTGGGCTGCGACAGCGTGGCGTTCCTCTCGCTGGACCGGCTCCTGGAGGCCGCCGGCGGGGACCCCTCCGGCTACTGCACCGCGTGCCTGACCGGCCGCTACCCCACCGCGATTCCCGCCGGTGCGCTCGGCGCCCCGGCCACCCGGCCGCAGCCGGGAACCCGATCCGGCACCGCCCTCGCGTCCCGAGGCACCGTCGAATGAGGAGCACAGCAGTGAACACCCCAACCGAGGCGACCACGACCACGGCGCCGGGCCCCGGCCGGGAGCCCCGCACCCTCGTCGAGGCGCTGCTCGCCCGCGCCGCGGGCCCCGACGCGGACCGGCCGGTGGTCACCGCCCTCGACGCGTCCGGGGACACCCTTGAGACCCTGAACCCGGTCGAACTCGACCTGTGTGCTCGTCAGCTGGCGGCCGCGCTGCGCGAGATCGGCACCGCCGGGGACCGCGTCATCGTGCCCGCGCTGCCCGGACTCGACTTCCACATCGGCTTCCTGGGCTGCCTGTACGCCGGCATGATCGCCGTGCCGGTGCCCGCGTTCCGCACCGCCGCCCGGGGCGGCACCACCACCCGCGCCGAGCGGCTGTCGGCGATCTGCGGCGACTGCGACCCGTGCGCCGTCCTCGTCTCCACCCAGGAGGACGCCGACGAGGCCGACGCCGAACTGCTGCCCGGCGTGCGGTGGATCGCCGTCCGCCGGCCGGACCGCCCGCAGCCCGACGGCGCCGCGCTGCCCGACCCGCTCGCGCTCGACCCGGCGGCCACGGCGCTGCTCCAGTACACCTCCGGCTCCACCGGCGACCCGCGCGGCGTCGTCGTCCGGCACGGCAACCTCGTCGCGAACCAGATCGCGATGCGCGACGCCTGCGAGGTGGAACCCACCACCACCATCGTCAGCTGGCTGCCGTTCTTCCACGACATGGGCCTGTGCACCGCGGTGGTGCTGCCCCTGGTGTCCGGCGCGTCCACCGTCACCATGGAACCGGCCACCTTCGTCCGCGACCCGCGGGTGTGGCTGCGCGCCATCGCCGCCGAGGACGACGTCTTCACCGCCGCGCCCGACTTCGCGTACGACATGTGCGTCAACCGGGTGCCCGCGGAGGAACGCGCCGCCATCGACCTGTCCACCTGGCGGGTCGCGGTCAACGGCTCCGAGCCCGTACGGGCCGCCACCCAGCGGCGGTTCGCCGAGGCGTTCCGGCTCAGCCTCTTCCGCGAGGAGGTCTTCTCGCCCGGCTTCGGGCTCGCCGAGTGCACCCTCCTGGTGAGCGTGAGCCCGTCGCTGGAACCGGTGGTCGCGGCGTACTACGACCGGGACGCGCTGGCCGAGGGCAAGGCCGAGCCGACCGCCGACACCGCCGCGGGCGTCGAACTCGTCGGCTGCGGACCGGTGGCGGGCGGCATCCACGTCGCCGTGGTCGACCCCGCGACCCGCCAGGCGCTCGCCGACCGCGTGGTCGGCGAGATCTGGGTCGACTCGCCCGGCAACTGCGGGGGCTACTGGGGCCGCGAGCAGGAGTCCGCGGACGTCTTCGCGGCCCGCCTGGCCGGCACCGAGGACGGCACCGGCCCTCCTACGTACGGACCGGGGACCTCGGATTCGTCGACGACGGCCAGCTGTTCATCACCGGCCGCATCAAGGACGTGCTGATCATCGGCGGGGAGAACTACTTCCCGCAGGACGCCGAGGCCGTCGCGGTCGCCGCCCACCCCGCCTTCGCCCAGCAGCGGGCCGCCGCCTGGCCGCTGCACGAGGACGACCGGGGCGTGGCCGTGGTCGTGGAGACCACCGTGCGCGACCCGGAGGTGCTCGCCACCGCCGTCCGCGCGGCCGGTATCGCGGTGGCCAAGGTGCTGCCGACCGCGGTCAGCGTCTACGCCGTACCGCGCAACAAGGTGCCCCGCACCACCAGCGGGAAGATCCGCCGGCGCGCCTGCGCCGAGCAGATGAGGTCGGGCCAGCTGCCGCCGCTGGCCGAGTGGTCCAGCGTACGGAAGGACGGTGCGGCATGAGCGTCACCCAGGAGATCACCCCGGAGCTGGTCGTCGAGCGGCTGCGCCACGTACTGGCCGAGATGCTGGAGATGGCGCCCGCCGACCTCGAAGCGGACGTCCCGCTCAGCGCCTTCGGCATCGACTCCATGACGAGTTCCGTGCTCCTCGGCGACCTGGAGAAGTGGTGCGGCGCCGAGCTGCGTGCGGAGGCGTCGCTGGGCGGACTGAGCCTGACCGAAACGGCCGACCTGGTCGTGGCGGAGCTGCGACAGCCGCGGAAGGAGCGCTGAGCATGGCCCTGGACGCCTTCGGGTTCCTGTTCACCGGACGCGGGCTGGACCCCGACCGCGACCGCTCCGTCATCGAACGGGACGGCTTCCGCGCCGTCCTCGTCGGCATGGCGGACCCGGCCCGGGCACCCGAGGTCGCCGCCCGGCTCGTCGACGAGGGCATCCAGCTCATCGAACTGTGCGGCGGCTTCGGCCCCGTGTGGACGGCCCGGGTCATCGAGGCCACCAAGTCCCGTGTCCCGGTCGGCTCGGTCGGCTACGGCCCCGAGTCGATCGACGGCATGGCAGCGCTCTTTCCTCCCCAGGCAGGCTGATCCCGCAGCCTGCGCCCCGCCGGGCCCCCTCCCTCCCCCGTACGGGAGGGAGCCCGGCGGGCCCCGGCCGTTCCCCCGACACCACGAGAGGGACCACCATGAACCGCGCCGGACTCCACGAGCTGCGCGTCCTGGCCGCCAGCCGCCCCGCCCTCCCGCTGCTGCTGCACGCCGGCCGGCTGGCCCGGCCCCTGACCTACGTGCCGAAGCTGGGCTGGCTGACCGCCGACGCGGCGACCGCCCGGTCCGTGCTCGTCGACCAGAAGCACTTCACCGTCCTCGACCGCGGCGGCATCGGCCGGCTGTGGGCCCAGCTCCTGGGCGGGTGGGTCGAGGACCTCTTCGACGGCGAGGGCCACCGGGCGCTGCGCGCCGGCACCCGCGAGCTGTTCGGCGAGACCGCGGCCCGCGAGCTGGTCGACCGCACCATCGGGGCCCGGCTCGTCGAGGCCCGCGTCCAGCTCGCCGCGGGCCGGCCCCTGGACGTCGCGGCCCTCGGCCGGGCCGTCGTCGGCCGGATCGTGACCGAGCTGCTCCGGGTCCCGGTCACCGGCACCGACGACGCCGCCTACGAACGGGTCTTCGCCACCGCCCGCGAACTGGCCGCGCTGTCCGTGGAAGCGGCCGGCGGCGGCGAGTTGACCGAGGCGACCGTGGCCCGCGGCCGCGGCATCGTGGCGCGGCTCACCGGGCACGTCGAGGGCCTGTGGGCCACCGAGCCCGCCGACCACCTCATCGGCCGCTGCCGCGAGGTCGGCCTGAACGCCCGGCAGACCGCCGGCATGGCCGCGCTGGTGGGCGTGGCCGCCACCGAGACCGCCGCCAGCGCCATCACCCGGACCGTCGCGCTGCTGCACGACACCGGCGAGCAGCACGCCCTGCTGGCGTCCCCGCAGCGGGTCCCGGAGGCGGTCCGCGAGGGACTGCGGGTGACCGCGCCGGCGCCGGTCATCGGCCGGACCGTGCGCAGCCAGGTGCGGCTGGCCGGGCGCACCCTGCGGGCCGGCGACCGGATCACGCTGCTCAACTACACCGCCAACAGCCTCACCGGCGGCTTCCGGCTCGGCCGGCCCGCCGAACCCGCCAACCGCCAGCTGTGGTTCGGCGCCGGCCGCCACCACTGCCTCGGCTCCGCCATCGCCCAGGCCGAGATCGGCCGGACCCTGGAGACCCTGACCGCGGTGGGACGGCCCTGGCGGATCACCGAGCGCCGCTACAGCCGCCGCGTGGTCATCCCCTCGTACGACCGGCTGACCGTGACCCTCGTCTGACGGGAGACCAGCACCATGCCCCAGATCCACGCGCGGCTGGCCGGTGTGGCCGTCCACCTGCCCGAGACCCTGCGCACCACGACGGACACCGAGCAGCGGGTGGCCGCCGCCGGCACCGGATTCCGCCCGCCGCCCGGCCTCGTGCACCGGCTGACCGGCGTCGAGCGGCTGCACGTCATGCCCGACGACTGGCAGGCGTCCGACCTGGCGGCCGCCGCGGCCCGCAAGCTCCTCGCCGACACCGGCACCGACGCCGGCACCATCGACCTGCTGCTCTTCGCCGCCGCCAGCCAGGACATGATCGAGCCGGCCACCTCGCACATGGTCGCCGACCGCCTCGGCCTGCGCTGCCCCGTCTTCGACGTCAAAAATGCCTGCAACAGCGTGCTCAACGCGCTGGAGACCGCCCATGCGCTGATCGCCCAGGGCTCCTACCGCCGGATCCTGATCGCCTGCGGCGAATCACCGTCCCGCGCCGTCCGCTGGGCGGTGCCGGACCTGCGCAGCTACCTCGCGGCGATCCCCGGCTACACCCTCTCCGACGCCGGCGCCGCACTGCTCGTCGAGGCGTCCGCGGAACCCGGCATCCTCGGCTGCGGCTTCACCGCCGACTCCGCCTCCTGGAACGTCGGCACGCTCGCCTCGGGCGGCTCGGCCCACCCCCGCGGCGACGAGCACACCTACTTCCGGCTCGACGGCGTGGGACTGCGCCGCGCCTTCGAACGGCTCGGCCCGCAGATCCTCGACGACACCCTGGACCGGCTCGGCGTCCGCTGGCAGGACATGGCGGCCATCTGCGTCCACCAGGTCTCCAAGCCCTATCTGGACCAGCTCGCCGAACGGTTCGGGCTGCCCCCCGACAAGATCCCGCTCACCGTCACCGAACACGGCAACGCGGCGTCGGCCAGCCTGCCGCTGCAGCTCGTCCGCGCCCGGGAGAGCGGCCGGGCCGGCGTCGGCGACCTGGTGGCGCTGATCGGGCTCGCCGGCGGCATCAGCATGGGAGTGAGCGTGATCCGGCTGTGAGGCTCTGGGTGGTGGTACCGGCCTACAACGAGGCCTCCGGCATCACCGCGACGCTGCGGGCGCTCGCGGCCCAGACCGACCGGGACTTCTCCCTCGTGATCGTCGACAACGACTCCACGGACGGCACCCCGGACGTCGTACGGTGCTTCGGCTTCCCCGGCGACCTGCACCTGGTGCACGAGACCCGCAAGGGCACCGGCGCGGCCGCCGACACCGGGATGCGCCACGCCATCGCGCACGGCGCCACGCACCTGGCCCGCACCGACGCCGACTGCCTGCCCGCCCCCGACTGGACCGCCCGCGTCCGGGCCGGCTTCGACGCCGGACTGGAACTCATCGCCGGCCGGCTGCGGCCCCGCACCGACGAGGCACCGCTGCCCCCGCTGCGGCGCGCCGCCCTGGTCTCCGCGACCGAGGTGGCCGCGCTCTTCGGCCGGTTCCGGCCCGGCAACCGCGGCCCGGAGTACCTCGGCCCGTACGTGATGGCGCCCGGCTGCAACATGGCGATCACCGCGGAGCTGTACGAACGCGCCGGCGGGTTCCCGCGCACCGCCATCGAGGAGGTCCACGAGGACCGCGCCCTGGTCAACGCGGTCCGCCGGCTGACCACCGCGTACGGCACGCGGCGCGACGTGAAGGTGGCCGGCTCGGCCCGCCGGGTGCGGGCCTGGGGCCTGCGCCGCACCCTCGGCTGGTACGCGGACCACCGTTACCGGCCCGAGGTGGTGGACATCCGGTGACGACGACCACCACCACGGCGGCGCCCGCCACCTGGGAGCACTGGGAACACCGGGTGCAGACCGCCGCCCACCCCGTCGCCTACCGGCTGCTGCGCGCGATTGCCGCCCGCGGCCCGGTGGTCCGGGTGCCGCGGGTCGGCGTCGTGGTCAGCGACGCCGCGCTGGCCCGCGAAGTCCTCTGCGACACCGGCCACTTCACCAAGACCGGGCCCGGCTCACCGTCCGACCTGTGGACGCCGGTGCTCGGCCCGTCGGTGCTGCTCAACATGGAGGGCCCCGACCACGCGGCGCTCCGCCGCCGGCTGTCCGGGCTCTTCACCCCCGGCTACGTCACGGCCCTGTGCACCCGGGTGCTGGCGCAGCCGCTCGACGCGCTGACCCGCCGGCTGCGCGCCGGCGAACAGGTCGATCTGGTCCGGGTCGCGCAGATCTGCGCGGGCGCCGCGATCTGCGCCATCGTCGGGATGCCCGCGGAGCCCGGCCGGTTCGGCGGGGCGCACGCCGAGGCGTCCGAGGTGACGAAGTCGGTACGGCTGTGGCGGTCCGGTATGACGGGCCGCCAGGTGGCGCGGGCCCGCGAGGTGCTGGGCCGGCTGACCGCCTCCGCGGTGACGGCCTACCGGCAGGGCGGCGACGAGACCCTGCCGGGTCGGCTGCGGGAACTGGGCCTGACGGAGCAGGAGGCCCGCGGGGCCGTCGGCGCTTTCCTGCTCACCGGCACCGAGACCCTGGTCTCGTTCATCCCGCGGCTGATCGCGCTCTGCCACGACACCGGCCGCCTCGACCGGCTCGCGGACCCCGCCGCCGACCCCGACCCGGTGATCGAGGAGGCCCTGCGGATCACCGTGCCGTCCCCCGTGATGCTGCGCAGCGTCGCCCGCGCCGCACGGATCGGCGGCGTCCCGGTGGCGCCCGGCGACCGGGTCGTGGTGGCCACGCTGCTGTGCGCGCAGGCCCACGGGCCGTTCGACCCCGAGCGGCCGCACCCGCCGGAACTGCGCCGGCTGTGGTTCGGCGCCGGCCCGCACTTCTGCCTCGGCATGCCGCTGGCCATGGCGCAGATCCGCGCGGTGCTGGCCGCCGCGCTCGCCGCCGGGCCGGTCGCCGTCACCGCCCGCCGCCCGGCCCGGCACGTCCTGATACCGGGCTACGCCCGGCTGAACCTCGAACTCAGGAGCGCCAGTTGACCGGCACCCGGCCCGCGGCGGACGACCCGATCGATCTGCTCACCGCCTTCTTCGACACCGCCGAGCGGCGCGCCGACGCGCCCGCCCTCACCGGCCCGGACGGCCGCACCCTCGGCTACCGCGACCTGGCCCGCGCCGTCCTGACCACGGCGAACGGGCTGCGCGCGGCCGGGATGGCGGCGGGGGAGCGGATGCTGTTCTCCGTACGGCCGGGACCGGACGGCGTGGTGCTCGCCCTGGGCGTGATC
Organism: Streptomyces endophytica; assembly: GCF_026153355.1. Lineage (GTDB taxonomy): Bacteria > Actinomycetota > Actinomycetes > Streptomycetales > Streptomycetaceae > Streptomyces > Streptomyces endophytica. The sequence goes on from NZ_CP110636.1 coordinate 4,445,910, forward strand.
GCCGCGGGCGGCACCGTCGTCTTCGCCGACCCCGGCGCCGGGCCCGAACTGTTCACCGCCCGCCGCGAACTCGCCCGGCCGCGCTGGGCCGCCGCCGAGTCCCTGCTGTACGCGGTGGCCCGCTACGGCCGCCCACTGGCCCGGCGCCGCGGCCTGCTGCTGCCGCACTACCACCGGCTCGGCCTGCGGCACGTCCACACCGGCCGACGGCTGCCCGGCGTCCCCGCCGGGGCGCTGTCCGCCCGCCGGCTCGCCGCCGGCCCCGCCCCGGCCGACCGCCCCGGACCGGCGCCCGGACAGGAGGCGCTGGTCGTCTTCACCTCCGGCACCACGCAGGCACCCCGGGCCGTGGTCCACACCCGCGGCTCGCTCGGCGCCGGGCTGGTCGGCTGCGGCTCCGCCCTGTGCATGGGCGACGGCGACGTACTGCACACCGACCAGTTGATGATGGGCATCCCGGCCCTGGTCGCCGGGGCGCACTGGACCATGCCGCCGTACGGCTTCGCGCCCGCCGCCGACCCCGGCCGGTTCACCCGCGGACTGGCCGGCGCCACCCACGCGTTCTGCGTACCCGCCGACCTGCCCGCGGTGCTCGACGCCGTCGAACGGGGCGAGGCGGCACTGCCCGCCTCGCTGCGGCACCTCGTCCTCGGCGGCGCGCCGGTCCTGCCCGGCCTGCTGCGCCGGGCCACCCAGGTCCTGCCGCGGGTCCGCTTCCTCGCCGTGTACGGCATGACCGAGATCGTGCCGGTCGCGGTCGCCACCGGCCGCGCGAAACTCGCCCACCACGGCCCCGGCGACCTGCTCGGCACCCCCCTGCCGGGGGTCCGGGTGCGTACCGCCCCGGACGGCGAACTGCTGGTGTCCGGGCCCAACCTGTGCCGCGGCTACCTCGGCGAGCCGCCGATGACCGAACACGCCACCGGTGACCTCGCCCGGCTGGAGAACGGCGCACTGATCCTGCTCGGCCGGAAGAAGGACATGCTCATCCGCGGCCGCACCAACATCTACCCCGGGCTCTACGAACCGGCCGTCGCGGCCCTGCCCGGCGTCGCCGACGCGGTCATCGTCGGCGTCCCGGACGCCTACGGCGACGAGCGCGTCGTCCTGGCCGTCGTGCCCGAACGGCCGGCTGCCGACCGGGAGTCGCTCGCCGACGCCGTGCGCTCCCGGCTGCCCGCCCTCATCGACGCGGCCGCGCTGCCGGACGAGGTGGTGGTCCTGGACCGCGTCCCGGTCACCGGCCGCACCCGCAAGCCGGACCGCGCCGCGCTGCGCGACCTGCTGGGCGACCGGACGGCGGGGGCGGCGCGATGAGGATCGCGGTGACCGGCGCCCGCGGCTTCGTGGGCGGCGCGGTCTGCCGGGCGGCGACCGCCGCGGGCTGGACCGTGCACGCCCTCACCCGCGCCGACTGGGACCTGTGCACCGGGACCTGGGCGGACGCCCCCGAGGTCGACGCGGTGGTGCACGCGGCCGCCGCCGTCCGCGACTGGGGCGCGCCCGGGCCCGTCTGGCACGCCAACCTCACCGGCACCCGGAACGTGGCCGCGTCCTTTCCCGGCGCCCGGCTGGTGCACATCTCGACGGCCAGCGTGTACGACCCGTTCCGGCCGACCGTCCTCGGCCACGAGACCGAGGCCCCGGTCCGCCGCTACCTCACCCGTACGCCGCCTCCAAGGCCGCCGCCGAACTGGCCCTGCGCGGCCGCCCGGACACCGTCGTGCTGCGCCCGCACGCCGTCTACGGGCCGGGCGACCGGACGCTGCTGCCCCGGGTGCTCGGCGCGGTCCGCGGCGGCGCCCTGTGGCTGCCGGGCGACGGCACCGCCCTGCAGTCGCTCACCCACATCGACCAGCTGACCGCGGCCGCGCTGCTGGCCTGCGACCCGGCCACCCGGCCCGGCACCTACAACATCGCCGACGCGGCCCCGGTCCCCATCGGCGAGGCGCTGCGGGCCCTGCTCGCCGCCCGCGGCCTGACGGTACGGCTGCGCACCGTACCGGCCGCCGTGGCGTCCGCGGCCGCGGCGGCCGCCGAGACGGCCTGGCGGCTGGCGGAACGGCCCCGGCCGCCGCGGCTCACCCGCTATGCGCTCAGCCACCTCGCCGTGGAACGCACCCTGGCGCTCGGCGCCGCCCGCCGCGGCCTCGGCTTCCGCCCCGGACCGACCTCCTTCCACGGTGCGGCGTCATGGTGACGCCGCGCCCCACCATCTGCCCCAACCCCCCGAAAGGCGGCCGCCCGTGAGCCCCCGCACCGGAGCCAGCTATGCGTCCGCGGGCGTCGACATCGACGCCGGCGACCGCGCCGTCGAGCTGATGAAGGAGTGGGTGAGGAAGACCGCCCGCCCCGAGGTCGTCGGCGGCCTCGGCGGGTTCGCCGGCCTCTTCGACGCCTCGGCGCTGAAGGGTTACGCCCGCCCGCTGCTGGCCTCGGCCACCGACGGCGTCGGCACCAAGGTCGACATCGCCCGCGCCCTGGGCGTCCACCACACCATCGGCCACGACCTCGTCGCGATGGTCATGGACGACATCGTCGTCTGCGGCGCCGAACCGCTCTTCATGACCGACTACCTCTGCGTCGGCAAGGTCCACCCCGAGCGGGTCGCCGCGATCGTCAAGGGCATCGCCGAGGGCTGCGTGCTGGCCGGCTGCGCGCTGATCGGCGGCGAGACCGCCGAACACCCGGGCCTGCTCGGCGCGGACGAGTTCGACCTCGCCGGCGCCGGCACGGGCGTCGTCGAGGCGGACCGGCTGCTGGGCGCGGAGCGCATCCGCGCCGGCGACGCGGTGATCGCGATGGCCTCGTCGGGCCTGCACGCCAACGGGTACTCCCTGGTGCGCCACGTCCTCCTCGACCGGGCCGGAATGCGCCTGGACCAGCACCTCGCCGAACTGGGCCGCACCCTGGGCGAGGAACTGCTGGAGCCCACCAGGATCTACGCCGCCGCCTGCCTGGCCCTGACCCGCGCGACCGAGGTACACGCCTTCGCGCACATCACCGGCGGTGGACTGGCGGGCAACCTCGCCCGGGTCATCCCGGACGGGCTGCACGCCACCGTCGACCGCGCGACCTGGACACCGGGCCCGGTCTTCGGCCTGGTCGGCACGGCCGGCGCGGTCGAGCGCCGGGAACTGGAGCGGACCCTGAACATGGGCGTCGGCATGATCGCCGTCGTCCCGCCGGAGTCCGTCACCACGACCCTCGCCACGCTCGCCGACCGCGGGCTGGACGCCTGGGTCGGCGGCGAGATCGTCGCGCGCGGCGACCGCACCGCCGGCGCGGAACTCGTCGGCGACTACGCCGGCGGATAGCGGAGGTAACGGGCACGCACCGCACGGAACTTCGCCAGGCCGGCCTGCCAGGCGGCGACGATCTCGTCCGGGCCCGCGCCCGCGTCGATCATCGTGCGCACGGCCGCCGAACCGGTCAGCCGGTCGATGCCGTGGTCCGGCCGCCAGGCGAAGCCGCCCCAGACCCGTTTCGCGGTGACCAGCAGGCCGATGCCGGTGCGCACCGGGTCGAAGGCGGCCCGGTCGTGCACGTGCAGCTGCACCCCGCCGATGGTCTTGCCCTGGAACTTCGAGAAGGTGGGCGCGAAGTACGCCTCCCTGAAGTGCACGCCGGGCAGGCCGAGTTCGGTGGCGGCCGCCGCCCAGCGCCGGTCGATGCCGTCGGCGCCGAGGAGTTCGAAGGGGCGGGTGGTGCCGCGCCCCTCGGAGAGGTTGGTGCCCTCGAAGAGGCAGGTGCCCGCGTAGACCAGCGCGGTGTCCGGGGTGGGCATGTTGGGGCTCGGGGGACCCAGGGCAGGCCCGTCGCGTCGTAGAAGTCGCCGCGGTGCCAGCCGCTCATCCGCACGGTCGCCAGCTCCACCGGCCGGCCGGCCACCTCCGGGACGAACTCGCCGTTGAAGAGCAGGGCCAGTTCGGCCGCCGTCAGGCCGTGCGCCTGCGCGATCGGCTCGCGGCCGACGAACGAGGCGTACGCCTTGTCCAGCACCGGGCCGGAGGCGAAGCGGCCGGTGACCGGGTTGGGCCGGTCCAGCACCACGAAGCGCTTGCCCGCGAGGACGGCCGCCACCATGCAATCGTAGAGCGTCCAGATGTAGGTGTAGAAGCGGGCGCCGACGTCCTGGATGTCGAAGACGACGGTGTCGACACCGGAGGCGGTGAAGATGTCCGCGAGTTCCCGGCCGCTCTTGCCGTACGTGTCGTAGACCGGCAGCCCGGTGGCCGGATCGTCGTAGCGGCCCTCGGACCCGCCGGCCTGCGCGGTGCCCCGGAAGCCGTGCTCGGGCCCGAAGACCGCGGTCAGCCGCACTCGTGGGTCGGCGTGCAGCACGTCCACGATGTGCCGCAGCTCGGTCGTGACACCGGTGGGGTTGGTGATGACGCCGACCTTCTCGCCCGCCAGGAGGCGGTAGCCTTCCGCGGCCAGCCGCGCGAAACCGGTCCGCACCCGCCGTCCGCCCCGGCCCGGGCCGGACGCCGCCGCCCGCGCCGGCGCCGCGGCCGCGGTCAGGGCCGTACCGGCCGCGCCGGTCGCCGCCAGATGTCCCAGCAGAACGCGCCTCGACAGAGCCATCCGCACACCTCCGTGATCGGGAAAGCCAACCGGTACGTGCGGTGCGCACGCTAACGCGCCGGGCGCCGTCCGGGAACGGGACGGGCCGACCGGAAACCGACTCTTCCGCTCCCACATACCGACTGGTTAGTCTGCCTGTCAGTCGATCCGCGCGACCGAGGGAGACACCGCAGTGGAAGCCGTACGGGACAAGGCCGTCGTCGTGACCGGGGCGGGCGGGGGATCGGCGCGGCCCTGGCCCGCCGGTTCGCCGCCGAGGGCGCCCGGGTCGTGGTCAACGACCTGGACGAGGCCAAGGCCAAGCAGACCGCCGCGGAGATCGGGGCGGTCGCGGTCGCCGGGGACGCGTCCGGCATCGTCCCGGCCGCCCGCGAGGCGCTCGGCGGCACCATCGACGTCTTCTGCGCCAACGCCGGCGTCGGCACCGGCGGCGGCCCGGACGCGCCCGAGGACGACTGGGCGCTGGCCTGGGACGTCAACGTCATGGCGCACGTCCGGGCGGCCCGCGAGCTGGTACCGGAGTGGCTGGCGCGCGGCAGCGGCCGCTTCGTCTCCACCGTCTCCGCCGCCGGCCTGCTCACCATGGTCGCCGCCGCCCCGTACAGCGTCACCAAGCACGGCGCGTACGCCTTCGCCGAATGGCTCTCGCTCACCTACCGGCACCGCGGGATCGACGTGCACGCCATCTGTCCGCAGGGCGTCCGCACCGACATGCTGGCCGCCACCGGAGCGGCCGGGGACCTGGTGCTCACGCCCACCGCCGTCGAGCCCGACGCCGTCGCCGACGCGCTGTTCGACGCCATCGAGCAGGGCCGGTTCCTGGTCCTGCCGCACCCGGAGGTCGCCGACTACTACACCGCCCGGGCCACCGACCCCGACCGCTGGCTGACCGCGATGAACCACCTCCAGCAGAAGCTGGAGCAGCGCGAAGGGGGCACCCGGTGACCTCGTACCACGCCAAGCCCTGGCTGGCCCTGCTCACCGACGCCCAGCGCGCCCCGATCCAGCCGCCGCCCTCCGTCCTGCACGCCTTCCGCGCCGCCGCGCAGAAGGCCCCCGACCGCACCGCGCTCGCCTACTTCGACGGCCGGCTGTCCTACGCCGAGACCGACGCGCTCTCCGACGGCATCGCCACCCACCTCGCCGACCACGGCTTCCGGCCCGGCGACCGGGCCGCGATCATGCTGCAGAACACCCCGCAGTTCGTCCTCGCCCTGCTGGGGGTCTGGAAGGCCGGCGGGGTCGTGGTGCCGGTCAACCCCATGTACAAGTCCGCCGAGCTGCGGCACGTCCTGGACGACGCCGAGGTCACCGCCGTGATCTGCGCCGACCGCACCTGGGACGGCTTCCTGCGCACCACCGCCGCCGCCGCGCCCTCCGTACGCCTGGCGCTGACCACCTCCGAGCGGGAACTGCAGACCCGCGACGACGCCCGGGTGCTGCGCGGGGAGCCGCTCGGGCCGCAGGAGGGCGCCGACGACCTGCTGACCGTCGCCCGCGCCGGCACCGGGCGGGCCGCCGCACCGCCGGCCGGTCCCGGGCCGGCCGCCGACGACCTCGCGCTGATCAGCTACACCTCCGGCACCAGCGGCACGCCCAAGGGCGCCACCAACACCCACGGCAACCTCACCTACAACGCCGAACGCCAGCGCACCGGCCACGGACTGCCCGAAGGCACCACGTACTTCGCGCTCGCCCCGCTGTTCCACATCACCGGCATGGTCTGCGAACTCGCCACCTGCTTCGCCAACGCCGGCACCCTCGTGCTCGCCTACCGCTTCGAGGCCGGGGTCGTCCTGGACGCCTTCCTGGAACACCGCCCCGCCTACACGGTCGGCCCCTCCACCGCCTACATGGCGCTGATGGCCCACCCGGACGTCACCCGCGACCACTTCGCGTCCTTCGCGATCATGTCGTCCGGCGGCGCGCCGCTGCCGCCCGCCCTGGTCGAGCAGTTCCGCACCGCCTTCGGCCCGTACCTCCACAACGGCTACGGCCTGACCGAGTGCACCGCGCCGTGCGCCAGCGTGCCGCCTGGCCGGGAGGCGCCGGTGGACAAGGCCTCCGGGACGCTCGCGGTCGGCGTGCCCGGCCCGGACACCGTGGTGCGGATCATCGACGACCACGGCGCGGACCTGCCGTTCGGCGAACCGGGCGAGATCGCGGTCCGCGGGCCCCAGGTCGTCCCCGGCTACTGGCGCCGCCCGGACGCCACCGCCGAGGCCCTTCCGGACGGCGAGCTGCGCACCGGCGACATCGGCTTCATGGACACCGACGGCTGGCTCTACGTCGTCGACCGCAAGAAGGACATGATCAACGCCTCCGGCTTCAAGGTGTGGCCGCGCGAGGTCGAGGACGTCCTCTACGGCCACCCGGCGGTGCGCGAGGCGGCGGTGGTCGGGGTACCCGACGCCTACCGCGGCGAGTCGGTCAAGGCCTACGTGAGCCTGCGTCCGGGGTCCGACGTGTCGCCCGCCGAGCTGGCCGCGTACTGCAAGGAACGGCTCGCGGCGTACAAATATCCCCGTGAGGTGGAGATCCTGACCGAGCTCCCCAAGACCACGAGTGGCAAGATCCTCCGACGGGAGCTGCGCCACCGCGCATGACGTACGACGAAGGACAGGTGAGGGCGATGGCCGGCACGAAGGACGGCACCGGCAACGGCAACGGCAGCACGAAGCCGGTGGCGCGGCGGCTGCTGGCCACCGCCACCAGGCTCTTCGCGGAACAGGGCTACGACCGCACCTCCGTCCAGGAGATCGTGGACGCGGCGGGCGTCACCAAGGGCGCCCTCTACCACTACTTCGGCTCCAAGGACGACCTGCTGCACGAGGTCTACGGCCGGGTGCTCCGGCTCCAGCAGGAGCGGCTGGACCACTTCGCCGGCGCCGACGCCCCGGTCGAGCAGCGGCTGCGGGACGCCGCCGCCGACGTCGTCGTCACCACCATCGACAACCTCGACGACACCAAGATCTTCTTCCGGTCGATGCACCACCTCAGCCCGGAGAAGGACAAGCAGGTGCGCGCCGAACGCCGGCGCTACCACGAACGGTTCCGCGCCCTGATCGAGGAGGGCCAGCGCTCCGGCGTGTTCGCCGCCGACATCCCCGCCGACCTCGTCGTCGACTACCACTTCGGCTCCGTCCACCACCTCGGCACCTGGTACCGCGAGAACGGCCCCCTCACCCCGCAACAGGTCGCCGACCACTTGGCCGACCTCCTGCTGCGGGCGCTGCGGCCGTAGGACGGGACGGGGCCGGGGAATACCCCTCCCCACCCTCCCGTTGTGGCCCCGCAGGGGGCGCTGCCATCCCCTACGGGATGCGTTCGACGCCCCCTTACTGGGACCGCCTCCACGAGCCCGGGCCTCCACCAGCCCGGCCTCCACCAGGCCAGGCACCCACCGAGCCGGGGCCGCCCCCCACCGGTGCGGCCCCGGCTCGTGTCCTCGTGTCCTCAGGTCCTCGGGTGTCGGCTCGCGTCTACAGGTACCGCTTCAACTCGCGCCGGGCCAGGGACCGTTGGTGGACCTCGTCCGGGCCGTCGGCCAGGCGCAGGGTGCGGGCCGCGGCCCACAGTTCGGCGAGCGGGAAGTCCTGGCTCACGCCGCCCGCGCCGTGCAGCTGGACGGCCTGGTCGAGGATGTCGACGACCGTGCGCGGCGTGGCGATCTTGATGGCCTGGATCTCGGTGTGGGCACCCTTGTTGCCGACGGTGTCCATCAGCCACGCGGTCTTCAGCACCAGCAGCCGCAGCTGCTCCACCGCCACCCGGGCGTCGGCGATCCACCCCTGGACCACGCCCTGCTGGGCCAGCGGCTTGCCGAACGCGGTACGGCTCACCGCCCGTTGGCACATCAGCTCGATGGCCCGCTCGGCCATGCCGATCAGCCGCATGCAGTGGTGGATCCGGCCGGGGCCGAGCCGGGCCTGGGCGATGCCGAAGCCGCCGCCCTCCTCGCCGATCAGATTGCCCGCCGGCACCCGTACGTCGTGGAACACCACCTCGGCGTGCCCGCCGTGGTAGTGGTCCTCGTACCCGTAGACCTGCATGGCGCGCTTCACCTCCAGCCCGGGGGTGTCGCGCGGCACCAGCACCATCGACTGCTGGCGGCGCAGGTCCGCGCCGTCCGGGTCGGTCTTGCCCATCACGATGAAGATCTGGCACAGCGGGTTCATCGCGCCGGAGATGTACCACTTGCGGCCGTTGATGACGTAGTCGTCACCGTCCCGCTCGATGTGCGTGGTGATGTTCGTGGCGTCCGACGAGGCCACGTCCGGCTCGGTCATCGCGAACGCCGACCGGATCTCGCCGGCCAGCAGCGGCTCCAGCCACTGCTTCTTCTGCGCCTCGTTGCCGAACTGCGCCAGCACCTCCATGTTGCCGGTGTCCGGCGCCGCGCAGTTCAGCGCCGTCGGCGCCAGTTGCGGGCTGCGGCCGGTGATCTCGGCCAGCGGCGCGTACTGGAGGTTGGTCAGCCCGGCGCCGTACTCCTCGTCGGGGAGGAACAGGTTCCACAGCCCCTGCCGGCGGGCCTCCGCCTTCAGCTCCTCCACGACCGCCGGGGTGTCCCACGGCGAGGCGAGGCCGGCCCGCTGCTCGTGGGCGGTCCGCTCGGCAGGGAGGACGTGCTCGTCCATGAAGGCCAGCAGCCGCGCGCGCAGCTCCTCGGTCCGGGCGTCGAATGCGAAGTCCATGGGGCTCAGCCTTCCTTGAGGGTGGTCAGTCCGCGGTCGATGAAGACGGGCACGAGCTCGCCGATCCGGTCGAAACCGGCGCCGACGGTCTGGCCGAGCGTGAAGCGGTAGTGGATGCCTTCGAGGATCACCGCGAGCTTGAACCAGGCGAACGCGGTGTACCAGGCGATGGCCGAGGTGTCCCGGCCGGAGCGGGCCGCGTAACGCTCGATCAGCTCGGCGGGGGAGGGGTGGCCCGGGCGCCGCTGGTCGTGCTCACCGGGGACTCGGGCAGGCCCAGGTCCGAGCTGTACATCGCCAGAAGGCCGAGGTCGGTCAGCGGGTCGCCGAGCGTGGACATCTCCCAGTCCAGCACGGCCTTGATGGTGTCGTCGGCGCCGACCAGGACGTTGTCCAGCCGGTAGTCGCCGTGCACGACGGCCGGCGCGGGGGACGCGGGCAGCGCCCGGCCGAGCGCCTCGTGCAGCTCGTCGATCCCGGCCAGTTCACGGTTCTTCGAGGCGGCCAGCTGCTTGCCCCAGCGCCGCAGCTGGCGCTCCAGGAAGCCGTCCGGACGGCCGAAGTCGCCCAGCCCCACCGCCTCCGGGTCCACGGCGTGCAGCTCCACCAGCGTGTCCACGAGGGACAGCACCACGGCGCGGGTGCGCTCCGGGCCGAGCGGCGCCAGCTGGGCGGCGGTGCGGTACGGCGTGCCCTCGACCAGCTCCATCACGTAGAACGGGGCGCCGATCACCGCCTCGTCCTCGCACAGCAGCAGCGTCTCGGGCACCGGCACCGGCGTCGGGTGCAGTGCGCTGATCACCCGGTGCTCGCGCCGCATGTCGTGCGCGGTGGCCAGGACGTGGCCGAGCGGCGGCCGGCGGACGACCCACCGGGCGGCGCCGTCGGTGACCCGGTAGGTGAGGTTGGACCGCCCGCCCTCGATCAGCTCCGCCCGCAGCGGGCCGCCGGCCAGCCCGGGCCGCTCCCGGTCCAGATGCGCGCGCAACCGCGCCAGGTCGAGGCCCGGGGGATCCTCCCGGTCCGGGGCCGTGGGGGGAGGGGTGCCCTTGCTCATCGTGCTCCTCCGTGGGGAGTGGACGGTCCGACGCTCGATCGGTCGTGCCCCGATCATGCCGACTAGTCGGTATGGCGTCCAGTGGCGGTACGTGGGGCGTCCGTCACGCACCGCCGCACGGGAGGATTCCGGTCACCCGCAGCCGCAGCCTCAGGCGTGACAGGCCACCGGCACCCCGCCGTTCATCACCGTCATGTCGCCGAACCCGACCAGCGGATCGAGCGGGGCACCCGGCGCCCCGCCCGCCAGCTCGTCGTACGCCCGGTGCAGATTGGCCACCAGCCGCTCCGACTCCGCCAGCTCCGCGAACCGGCCGAGCTCCGCCCGCTGCGCCACCTGCAGCGGCGTACGGCCGGCCGCCCGTCCCTCCTCCGCGAGCTCGCCGACGAACCGCAGATAGCGCTCGATTTCGTCGTACACCTCGGGGCCGGCGACCGGGCCGTGCCCGGGGACGACGGTGACCGCGTCCAGCGAGCGCAACAGCTCGACCGCCTTGAGCGAGCCGGTGAGCGAGCCCATGAAGAGGAACGGGGTGCCGCCGTGGAAGACCAGGTCCCCGGTGAAGACGATGCGCTGCCGGGGCAGCCAGACCACGGTGTCCCCGGGCGTGTGCGCCACCCCCGGATGGATCAGCCGCACCTCGGTGTCGCCGAGGCGGAGGGTGAGCTCGTCGGTGTAGGTCACGGTCGGCGGGGTGAGCCGGATGTCGCCGTACTCCACCTCCGGCCAGACGGCGTGCAGTTGGTGCCCGGCGGCCAGCAGCTCCCGGCGGCAGGCGGTGTGCCCGATGACGGTCGCCCCGGGCGTGAAGACGCCGTTGCCGTAGGTGTGGTCGCCGTGGTGGTGGGTGTTGACCACGAATCGGGGCGCCGGGGCGCCGCTCTCCGCGATCCGCCGGCCCAGCAGCCGGGCCCGGCGCTCGGTGGCGGCGGTGTCCACGAGGAGGGTGGTCCCGCCGTCGGTGAGGAACCCGGCGTTGTTCAGGCACCAGCCCCCGTCGGGCTGGATGAAGGCATGCACCCCGCCCGCGAGTTCGGTCAGATACGGCTCCGCCGGCACGTGCCGCCCGGTCCTGGTCCGCTCCGCCGCTTCCGTCATGGGTGAGCCTCCTGCTCCGATGCCCCGTCAGTGTCCACCCGCCTACGGGAAGTTCGGCCGCGCTCCGCCGCCGCGGGACCGGGCCACGGTACCCCCGCCACCGCTCCGGACGGGAAACCGCCGCCCGCCCCCTGGATCACCCCAGGCTTCAGGACAGACTCACCCCTGGAGCAGGATCACCGCACCGCACAGCGCCAGCGCGAGGGTGCAGCCGATCAGCAGCAGCGCGGTCCGCGGCGGCAGCCCCGGCGCGCGGCCGCTCGCCATGGCCCGCATCCTGCGGTGCGCGAGGACGACGAAGCCGAGCCACACCAGGCCGGTCAGCACCGCCTCGGCCGCGACCGCCGCCCCGTGCTCGGCGTTCCGCAACAGCTGCCGGCCGGCCAGCAGCGCCACCACGGTGGCGGACAGCGTGGTGCGCCGCCAGGCCAGCCGGGTCCGCTCCGGCTGCAGCCCCGGATCCCGGTCCGACGCCGGCCGGGGCCCCGCACCGCCCGGCACCGGGCGCTCCCTCCCCATCGCCTAGTTCGTCCGGCCCAGCAGCACCAGTACGACCACCGCCGCCGCGAACAGCCCGACGGCCAGCGCCAGCGCACTGGGGAAGCGGGAAATCGGCAGGTCCTCGCCGCGCCGCATGGCCCGCTCGCAGCGCACCCAGTGGTTGACCGCCCGCAACGCGCACAGTCCGCCGCCCACCAGCAGCACGACGGTGAAGCTCACCCGCAGCGTGCCGTGCAGCCGGGGCAGGAACTGGTCCACCGCGAACCCGCCGCCGATCAGCGCCAGCCCGGTCCGCAACCAGGCCAGAAACGTCCGCTCATTGGCCAGCGAGAACCGGTAGTCGGGGGTCGTGCCCTCCTCACGGAGGCGCGCGGGCGCGAACCAGAGCCGCACCGCCTCGCCGGCCGCCCGCAGCCCACCGCCGCGGCTCATCGCCGGAACCCGCCCGCCCGGCCCGCCCGCATCAGCATTCCCCCCGCTCCCGCCGGGCGAGCAGCTGCCGGTACGCGGCCACCCCGTCCGGCGTCCACGGCCACTCGTCCAGCCGCGCGATCAGCTCCTCCTCGGTCAGGAACGCGTACCAGTCGATCTCCGCCTCCTGCGGGACCACCGGCAGCGTGCAGCGCACCTGGTACACCGCCGACCACCAGGTGTGCTCGGCCGTCTCGTAGAGGAACTTGAACAGCGGCTCCGGCTGCGGCAGCCCCCGCACGCCCAGCTCCTCCTCCGCCTCGCGCAGCGCCGCCCGGTCGTAGCTCTCACCGGCGCCGACCACCCCGCCCACGAACATGTCGTAGTGCGCGGGGAAGACCAGCTTGTTCGGCGTACGGCGGTGCACGAAGATCCGTTCCTCGGCGTCCCGCACCAGCACGAAGGAGCAGCGGGTCCGCATCCGGCGCGCATAGCTCTCGCCGCGCGGGGCCTGCCCCACGACCTGATCGTTCTCGTCGACGACATCGAGGACTTCATTGACGTTGAGCGGTTCCTCAGCCATGGGGGCATTCTCCCCACGTACCTGGCTGTCCCGCCGTCGGGGTTGCTCGCCGTTGCGCGCTTGGCGGCGCCTCCCACGTACCCGTCTCTCCCGCCGTCGGGCTTGTTCGCCGTTGCGCCTGGCGGCGGGCGTGGTGTTGTCGGGTGCGGTGCCGGCCCTCCAGACTTCGTCCTCCGGTCCAGCCCCTCCCGTGGTGGGGAGTTTCTCAGCTGGTCGGGGGCGGGCGTAATCCGTTGCCCGCGCGTACGTGGGCATTACGTGCACCCCCACCGTCCTTCACTTTCCCCCTCACGGGAGGGGACGGGCCGGAGGGGCCGGTTGTGTGGACGTAAAGCGTCAGCAGTCCACACAACCGGCCCCGGAGGCCCGTCACCGCACCCACCACAACCCAGCCCGCCGCAGGCGCAACGGCGAACAACACCTGCGGCGGGACGGCCGACAACGTGCGGGGCGCCGCAAAGCGCGCAACGGCGAACAACAACCGCGGCGGGACGGCGAGGTACGTACGGGGCGCCGCAAAGCGCAACGGCGAGAAGCCCCGCGGCGGAACAGACGGGTACGTGGGCAGTCAATGCGGCAGCATTTCGCGGACGTCCTCCGGGCGCCCCGCGCCCGGTGGCATCGCCGGGTGGGTGCCGATCAGGACGATGCCCGCGACCACGGCCGCGATTCCGGCGACCTCCCAGGCCAGGGCGCCGGCGGTGACCCGTAGCTGGTCGCCGAGGAAACCGACTCCGCACAGGATCCCGGCCAGCGGCTGGGCGGCGGTCAGCGCGGGCAGGGAGAGCCGCAGCGGCGCGGACTCGAAGGCGCTCTGCACCATCACCAGCGCCAGCACACCGAGGACCACGATCGCGTACGGCTGCCAGCTGGTGAGCAGGGCCGACCAGCCGCCCTGGCCGAAGTGCTCGCCGCTGATCCGGGTCAGCGCGTCCTGCAGGCCGTATATCAAGCCGGCCGCCACGCCCAGCAGCGCGGCCTCCAGGCTGACGTGCACCCGCTCCCGTTTGGCGACCGCCGCCAGTGTCAGGGCGATGCCCAGCACGAGGCCCATGATCACCCATTGCCACAGGTGATCGGTGCTGCGCTGACCGCCCCGTGGCCGGCCGGCCACGATGAACGCGGTGACGCCGCCGGCCAGCAGCCACAGTCCGGCCCAGCCGGTGCGGCCCAGACGCTGTTTGGTCAGCCGCCGCGACAGTGCCATCGCGAAGAGCAGATTGGTCGCCAGCAAGGGCTCCACCAGAGTGATGTCGCCCATGCCCAGCGCCACCGCGCCGAGCGCCATGCCCACCACCATCAGGCCGATGCCGGCGACCCACAGGGGCATCCGCACGAGGTCGAGCAGCAGGCGGAGGGAGAGGTAGTCCTTCATGGGGGCGTGCTGTGCGGCGGCCTGCTGGAGTACGAAGCCGAGTCCCAGACAGCAGGCCGCTCCAAGGGCGAGCAGTATCACCGTCACGTCGCACCTCTATCGCGCGGGGCGGGGATGCGCCTGAGGATAGCCATCCGGCGGCGGGTGAGGGGGTGGCCCTGGTCACCCTCCATTCTCCCGCGCGCCCTCCTCTACTGCGCGGTAACGGACGGTTGACGCGGCAGTCGGGTGCACTGAGGATCGATTCCACCCGGGTGGTCCGGGGCGGCCGGGACGCCCGGCGGGCCCCGGTGAGGAGAGGCTGCTGATGGCGTACGACGCTGATGTGATCGTGATCGGAGCGGGGCTGGCGGGGCTGGCGGCCACCGCGGAACTGGTGGACGCCGGCCGCAAGGTGATCCTGCTCGACCAGGAGCCCGAGCAGTCCCTCGGCGGGCAGGCGCACTGGTCCTTCGGCGGCCTGTTCCTCGTCGACTCACCCGAACAGCGCCGGCTGCGGATCCGCGACAGCCACGCCCTGGCGTGGCAGGACTGGCTCGGCACGGCCGGGTTCGACCGTCCGGAGGACCACTGGCCGCGTAAATGGGCCGAGGCGTACGTCGACTTCGCGGCCGGCGAGAAGCGGTCCTGGCTGCACCGGCAGGGCGTACGGCTCTTCCCCGTCGTGGGCTGGGCCGAGCGCGGCGGATACGCCGCGACCGGGCACGGCAACTCCGTCCCGCGCTTCCACATCACCTGGGGCACCGGCCCCGGGCTGGTCGCCCCGTTCGAGCGCCGGGTGCGGGCCGGGGCCGCGCGCGGCCTGGTGGACCTCCGCTTCCGGCACCGGGTCACCGCCCTCAGCCGCAGCGCCGGCGGCGTGGACACGGTCAGCGGTGAGGTCCTGGAGCCTTCGGACGTCCCGCGCGGCAAGCCCAGCAGCCGTGAGGTGACCGGCGCCTTCGAGCTGCGGGCGCAGGCGGTGATCGTCACCTCCGGCGGGATCGGCGGCAACCACGAGCTGGTGCGCGCCAACTGGCCCGAGCGCCTGGGCACCCCGCCGGAGCGGATGCTGTCCGGGGTGCCTGCGCACGTCGACGGCAGGATGCTCGGCATCACCGAGGCGGCCGGCGGGCGGATCATCAACCGCGACCGGATGTGGCACTACACCGAGGGCATCGACAACTGGGACCCGATCTGGCCGCTGCACGGCATCCGGATCCTCTCCGCCCCTCCCCGCTGTGGCTGGACGCCCGCGGCCGGCGGTTGCCGGTGCCGCTGTTCCCCGGCTTCGACACCCTCGGCACCCTCGAACACATCATGCGCACCGGCCACGACCACACCTGGTTCGTGCTCACCCGGAAGATCATCGAGAAGGAGTTCACGCTCTCCGGCTCCGAGCAGAACCCCGACCTGACCGGCAAGAGCATCCGGGACGTGCTGGGCCGGGCCAGGGGCGGGGCGCCCGGTCCGGTGCAGGCGTTCCTGGACCGGGGCGCGGACTTCATCGTCGAGCGCGCGCTGCCCGACCTCGTACGGCGGATGAACGCGCTCACCAAGGAGCCGCTGATCGACGAGGCCGCGCTGCGCGGCGAGATCGTGGCCCGGGACCGGGAGATCGCGAACTCCTTCACCAAGGACCTCCAGGTGACGGCGATGCGCGGGGCCCGCAAGTATCTCGGTGACCGGCTGATCCGCACCGCGGCCCCGCACCGGCTGCTCGACCCCAAGGCCGGCCCGCTGATCGCCGTCCGGCTGAGCATCCTCACCCGCAAGACGCTCGGCGGGCTGGAGACCGACCTCTCCTCGCGGGTGCTGACCGACGGCGGCGCGCCCCTGCCGGGTGTCTACGCGGCGGGCGAGGCGGCCGGTTTTGGGGCGGCGGGGTGCACGGCTACCGTTCGCTGGAGGGCACCTTCCTCGGCGGTTGCCTGTTCTCCGGCCGTACGGCGGGCCGGGCGGCGGCCCGGGCGGTGGCCTGACGGTGGGGGACCGCGGAGAGGTTGGCGGATCCAGCCATTCCTCTTTCCGCCTTGACGGGGAGCTCTGCGTAGCGCTTTGCTGTCCGTGATGACTGGTGCGGACCAGACCGTCACCCTCTGCACAGGCGCGCGCAGACCCGGCCCCGCCCACCAAGGACGACAGGTGCGGCGCACGACCGGCGCGGCGCGCCATGGAGCCCGCTGACCCGTGATGTCGATTTCCCCCTCGCCCCCCTCGCACCCCGGCCCCCGGCCCCACCGGCCGCGCGGCCGGCCCGGCCCCCGGCCCCGCGCTGGACGACGCCGAACTGGCCGTCGCCGCCGACGCGCTGGCGCTCGGCCAGTGGGCCCGGGTGCGCACCCTGCTCGCCGAGACCGGCACCGACTGGGACCGCCGGGGCCACCGATTAACGGTCCTGGCCGGCTGCCAGGGCAGTGCCGCCTGGGCCGGTGACTGGCAGCTCGCCGAACCGGACAGCGGGGACGCGGCCACCCTCCTCGCCGTCGCCACCGTCCGGCGGGCGCTGCGCGGCGAGACCAGCACCGGCGCCGCCGCCGCGGCCTGCGCGGCCGCCGCCCGGCTGCTGCCCGACGACCCCACGCCCTGGCTCGGCGCGCTGATCCTGGCCCGCCGCACCGGCACCGAGGACGCCCGCGCCCACGCCTTCCGGCAGATCCGGGCCCGGCACCCCGACCACCACCACGCCCACCACCTGATGGCCGCCTGCCTGGCCGAACGGCAGCCGCACGCCGCCGACGACCCGCGCCACCCGGCGCACGAGTTCGCCGCCCGGGCCGCGGCCCGCGCCCCCGCGGACTCCCGCTCGCCCTGCTCCCGGTCGTCGCCCACACCGAGCGCTACCGCGTACGGGCCGCCGCCGGTCTGGAGCCGCCCGACCCGGCGGACTCCGGCCACTGGAGCACCCGGCACGCGCACCGGCTCCGGCAGGCCGCCTTCGACTGGTGGCTGGAATGGGAGGGCGAGGACCACCCCCGCGGCAAGGTCGACCTCAACTTCCTGGCCCACGCCACCTTCCACGAGGGACGGATGGCCGAGGCCGCCACGCTCTTCGCCCGCATCGGCCGCCACCGGACCCGCGCCCCCTGGTCGTACCCGGGCCGCGATCCCGACCGCGCCTTCCGGGCCGCCCGGGCCACCGCACTCCGCCGGGCCCGGGGGTTCGGGCGCACCGGGACATGACGAAAGTCTGACGCCGGGGCCCGGACACTGGCCCCGGCGCCCGAGTGGTGTTCGAATCGAGGGGTGACCAAGGACGCGAATCCGGCCCGCCCGGCCGACCACGACGGGGACCGGCGCGGCACGCCCGTCGGCCGCCGCGTGGTGCTCGGGATGCTCGCGGCCGGTGCCGCCGGCGTCGCCGCGGCCCCCTACCTCCAGCGCGCCTACGACGAAACCCTCGGCGCGGCCGCGCAGAACGACCCCACCGGCCTGTCCGGTCTGCTGCCCGCCGGCGGCGGCTTCCGCTACTACTCGGTGACCGGTTCCGTCCCGGACAAGGACGAGCACAGCTACCGCCTCACCGTCGACGGCCTGGTGCGCCACCGCGCCAGCTACCGGCTCGCCGATCTGCGCGCCCTGCCGCAGACCCGGCTGGTCCGCGACGTCCAGTGCGTGACCGGCTGGCGGGTGCCCCACACCCCGTTCGAGGGGGTGCGCCTGGCCACCCTCCTCGACGCCGCCGGTGTCCGCCCCGAGGCCAAGGCCGTCCGCTTCACCTGCTTCGACGGTGCCTACAGCGAGTCCCTCACCCTCGAACAGGCCCGCCGCCACGACGTGCTGATCGCCCTGCGGATGCAGGACCGGCCGCTCGGCCACGACCACGGCGGCCCGGTGCGCCTCTACGTGGCGCCCATGTACTTCTACAAGTCGGCGAAGTGGCTCTCCGGGATCACCGTCACCGACCACGTCCAGCCCGGATACTGGGAGCAGCTCGGATATGACGTCGATGCCTGGGTCGGCCGGTCGAACGGACGGGACGATGTCCCCACGACCTGAGTCCGCCGCTCCGGCCGCGGACCACCACCGCGTCCCGCGCTTCACCCGCGCCGAACACCGGGTGCACCGGGCCACCGCCGCCCTCATGGCCGTCTGCGTGGCCACCGCGGCCTGCCTCTACCTCCCCTTCCTCGCCGAACTCGTCGGCCGGCGCGCCCTGATGGTCACCCTCCACGAGTGGTCCGGCATCCTGCTGCCGGCCCCGCTGCTGCTCGGCCTGGTCTCCCGTGCGCTGCGCGCCGACCTCACCCGCCTCAACCGCTTCGGCCCGCACGACCGGACCTGGCTGCGGGCCGTGCTGCGCCGCCGGGGAGCCCGCCCGGCCGGGAAGTTCAACGCCGGCCAGAAGCTGTACGCGGCCTGGCTCGCCGGCGCGGTCCTGGTGATGACCGGGACCGGCCTACTGATGTGGTTCACGCACCTGGCGCCCCTGGTCTGGCGCACCGGCGCCACCTTCGTCCACGACTGGCTCGCCCTCAGCCTCCTCATCGTGATCGGCGGCCACGTCTGGATGGCGTACCGGGACCCGGAGTCGAGGGCGGGGCTGCGCACCGGATCGGTCGAGGCGGCATGGGCCCGGCGCGAACACCCGTTGTGGCGGCCGGAGGAGGGGGCGGACGGGAAGCGCGGGATGGAAGGGGCGGACGGGAAGCCCGGGAACCCGTAGCGGGTCCGTTGCGGCAAGGAGTGTGCAGAGAACCCTGTGCAGAGAACGCTGTGCAGAGAATTCTGTGCAGAGAACGCTGTGCAGAGAGTTCTCTGCAATCCTATGCTCGCGTCATGTCTGACGATGCCTCAATACCGCCCACTTCGCCGTCCACCTCGCCGTCCACCGCCCTCCCTGTGCGCCGGCTGGACGCCCGGAGCCTGCGCGGTCTGGCGCACCCGCTGCGGATGCGCATCCTGGACCTGCTGACCCTCGACGGCCCGGACACCGCGACCGGATTGGCCCGGCGCCTCGGCGAGAACACCGGCACCGTCAGCTGGCATCTGCGCCATCTCGCCGACCACGGCTTCATCGAGGAGGAGACCGGCCGGGGCACCAAACGCGAACGCTGGTGGCGGGCGGTCCGGGTCTCCCGCCACCTGGACACCGTCGAGTTCCGCGACGATCCGGACACCCGCGGGGCCCTGTCGGTCTACCTCCACGAGATCGTCCAGCGGGACTTCCACCAGGTCGTCACGTACCTCGCCGAGGACTGGGAGCCGGAGTGGCGCAACGCCGGCACGCTCTCCCGCTGGCCGGACCTGCGTCTGACGTCCGACCAACTGGCGGCGCTCAACGCCGAGTTGGCGGAAGTCGTCGAACGACACCGGGCGGCGGCCCTGGACACGAAGGCGAACGCGGACGGGGAAGGGGAACGGGAAGAGGCGGGGGAGCGGGGAGGGGCGGGGAACGCGGTGGCCGGCGCGCCCGGGCGCCGCCCCGTCCTCGTCCAGTTGCAGTCCTTCCCGCGCAAGGAGAGGGACGGCGGGGACGGCGGCGCGCGATGAGCGGACTGCTCCGCCGGCACCGCGACTTCCGGTTGCTGTGGTGCGGCGAGACGGCCGGGAAGTTCGGGGCCGCGGTCACCAACGTGGCCATGCCGCTCGTCGCGGTGTCCACGCTGCACGCCTCCACCTTCGCGGTCGGGCTGCTCGCCGCCGCCGGCTGGCTGCCCTGGCTGCTGATCGGGCTCCCGGTCGGCGTATGGGTGGACCGGGTCCGCCGCCGCCCCCTGATGCTCGCCGCCGCCGCGCTGTCCCTGGCGCTGTTCGCCGCCGTCCCCGTCCTCGCCCGGTACGGCGGGCTCGGCCTGGGAGCGCTGCTCGCGGTGGCCCTGCTGACCGGCGGCGCCGCGGTGGTCTTCCAGACCGCGTACAGCGCCTACCTCCCCACTCTGCTCGACCCCGCCGACCAGGCCGAGGGCAACGCCAAGCTGCACGGCAGCGCCTCCGCCGCACAGATCGCCGGGCAGGGCACCGCCGGCCTCCTTGCCCAACTGATAGGCGTGGTCAACGGCTTGTTGGCCAACGCCGCCACGTTCCTCGTCGCGCTGCTGTGCCTGCTCGGCATCCGGCACCGCGAACCCCGCCCGGCGGAACGGAACGGCGGCCACGCACCGCGCTCGCTGTCCGCCGGGATCGCCGAGGGGGTGCGGCTGGTCGCCGGCGATGTGTGGTTCCGTACGCTGACGCTCTTCGGCGCCCTCTCCAACCTCGCGCTGATGGGCTATCAGTCGCTGGTCGCCGTCTTCCTGGTGCGCGAGGTCGGCCTGCCGTCCGGCGCCGTCGGCGGACTGCTCGCGCTGGCCAGTACGGGCGGGATCGCGGGCGCGTTCCTGGTGCGCCGCGCCGCCGCCCGGCTCGGCACCGCCCGCGCCATGCTGCTGTACGAACTCGGCCTGCCCAGTGCCGCGTTGCTCATCCCGCTGACCACCCAGGGCGCCGGCACCCTGCTCTACGTGGCGGGCAGCTTCGGGGTCAGTGCGGGCGTGGTGGGCGGCAACATCCTCAAGGCGGGCTTCCAGCAGCGGTACTGCCCGCCGTCCCTGCTCGGCCGGCTGGTCGCCAGCAGTGCGTTCCTCAACTACGGGACGCTGCCGCTGGGTGCCCTGCTCGGCGGGGCGCTCGGCTCCGCCCTCGGCGTCCGCACCGCCCTGTGGATCACCACCGCCGGTGTGCCGCTCGCCGCCCTGACCCTGGTCCTCTCACCGGTCCGTACCGTGCGGGACCTCCCGGAGCACCGGGCGGACGACGCGCACCACGCCGACGGTCCCGCACCGGGGGAACGGGACGGGGCGGCGGCCCGCAGCTGAGCCGGCCGGCCCGCGCCCGGGGCCCGTCACGCCCCGGGCCCCGGCAGCGCCACCTCGAACCGGCAGCCCGCGCCGGCGTTCCGTACCGTCGCCCGGCCGCCGTGGGCCTCCACGATGCCGCGGACGATCGCCAGGCCGAGGCCCGCACCGGCCTGGCCGTCCGCGCGCGGGGTGCGGGCGCTGCCGCCGCGCCAGCCGGTGTCGAAGACCCGGGCCAGGTCCTCCGGCGGGATGCCGCCGCAGCCGTCCTCGACGGCCAGCACCACCCGGTCCGCGTCCTGCCGGGCGCTGACCGCGACGGTCCCCTCGGCCGGGGTCGCCCGGATCGCGTTGACCAGCAGATTGCCCAGCACGCGGGTGATCTGCTGGGCGTCCACCCGCACCGGCAGCGGCGCCACCCCGCCGTCCACCAGCCGCACCCCGCCCGCCCGCGCCAGCGGCCGGGCCCCGGTCAGTGCGTCGTCCACCAGGTCGTACACCGACACCCGCGACAGGGTCAGGGCCAGCGCCCCGGCCTGGATCCGGGACAGCTCGAAGAGGTCGTCGACCATGGCGGACAGCCGCTCCACCTCGATCCGGATCCGCGCGTGGTAGCGCGCCGGGTCCTCGGCGACCCCGTCCTCCAGCGCCTCGGCCATCGCCCGCAGCCCGGCGAGCGGGGTCCGCAGATCGTGCGAGATCCCGGCGATCAGCTCGCGCCGGGAGCCGTCCAGCGCCCGCTCGCGCTCCCGGGCCTCCGCCAGCCGGGCGCTGGTCTCCTCCAACGCCCTTGACAGCGCGGCCAGTTCGGCCGTCGGGGGCTCGTCCGGTGCGACGAATCCGCCCTCGCTGCCGACCGTACGCGCCGACCGCGCCAGCTCCCGGCTGCCCGCCGCGATCCGCCGGCCGAAGAGCAGCGCGGCCGCCAGCGACACCACCCCGGACACCGCCACCACGGCCATCACCACGCCCAGGTCGTGCCCCGACAGGAACATCGCCTGGGCGACCGCCACCGTGCCCGCGGCCATCGCGGCCACCGCCAGCGCCGCCACCGCGAACAGCGACAGCGCCACCGAACGGCGCCGCAGCGCCCGTACCGCGGGCGCGGCGAGCAGCCCCACCAGCGCCGCGCCGAGCGCCGCCAGCGCCACGATGACCAGGAAGTCCGTCATGGCAGACACCCCTCGTCCGGCTCTTCGGGCGCGGGGGAGTCCGGCGCCGGATCGAAGCGGTAGCCCGCGCCCCAGACCGTCGTCACCAGCCGGGGCGCCGCCGGATCCGACTCGATCTTCTCGCGCAGCCGCCGCACATGGACGGTCACCGTCGACAGATCGCCGAACTCCCAGCCCCAGACCCGGTGCAGCAGCTCCTCCCGGGAGAAGACCCGCCCCGGGTGGCGCATCAGGAAGACCAGCAGGTCGAACTCGCGGGCGGTGAGGGCGAGGGCGCGTCCGGCACGGTCGGCCCGGCGGCCCTCGGGGTCGGCGGTCAGGTCCCCGGCCCGCAGGACGGGCGCGGGCGCCGCGGCCGGCGGCGGGGACTCCGCGCGGCGCAGCACCGAGCCGATCCGCAGCACCAGTTCCCGCGGGCTGAACGGCTTGGTCACGTAGTCGTCCGCACCCAGCTCCAGCCCGAGGATGCGGTCCGCCTCCTCACCACGGGCGGTCAGCATCACCACCGGGACCGCGGGCCCGTCGTCGGCGCGGCGCAGCCGGCGGCACACCTCCAGGCCGTCCAGGCCGGGCAGCATCAGGTCCAGGACGACGAGATGCGGCCGGAAGGCCGCGGCCCGGTCCAGCGCGGCGAACCCGTCGGCGGCGTGCTCGGTGGCATATCCGGCGCGGGAGAGATAGCCGGTGACGACCTCGGCGACGGTCGGATCGTCCTCGACGACCAGGACGCGCCGGGGCGGCCCGGGCGCGGGGGCGGGCGGGGGAGCGGTGGGTGGCGGTTCGTGGCGCACGGGTCAGCGGGCCCTTCCCGGGAGAGACCTCATGGCCCCAAGCCAACACCACCGGGCGCCGCGGCGCGCGGCCCGGCCCGGGTCCGTAAGACTCCGGTAACCGGCGCGAGGGGGACGGCGGGAGGAGCGACGGCGGGCGGGCGACCGGCGGCAGGAGCCGGACGCCGGGGAGGCGCGTGGCCTCAGTCCGCCAGTCCCTCCCGCACCCGCCGCGACACCGTGATCGTGTACAGGTCCAGGACGCCCGGCGGTTCGGCGAGACCGGGACCGCCGGCCCGGATCCAGGCGGCGATGTCCGCCAGCGCGTCGTCGTCGTTGACCAGGCCCAGCCACACCGGGCGGCCACCCGCCGCCCGGCCGGCCGGGGAGGGCTGTACCACCACGACGTTCGCCTGGTCGCAGACGTCCAGACAGTCCGAGGCGCGCACCGGTGCCGCCCCGTCCAGGGCCGCCCGCAGCCGGGGTATCTGACCGGTGTGGTCCACGCCCGGGATCTTGGCCGCATCGCCGCAGCAGCAGCCGCGGCAGACCGTGACCCGGCAGGATGCCGCGGGGGCCGGGCGGCCGGCACGCTTGTTGATCATCCGGCCCATGCTACGCGGCCCCGCCCGGCACCGCCCCGGGCCCCTGCGCCTTCCCGCCACATTCCGCCCGGGCCCCGGTCGGGGGTAGGAACGCCCGTCGCCGGGATAGACATCCGACCATGCCCATAACCGACTCCCAGCCCGACTCCCCGTCCGGCTCCCGGCCCGTCCCGGCCCCCACCGACGACATCCCCGGCCCGGCCGGCCTCCCCCTCCTCGGCTCGATGCTCGACCTGCGGCGCGACTCCCTCAGCACGTTCGCCAGGGCCCGGCGCGAACACGGCGACGTGGTCCGCCTGGAGGCCGGGCCGCCCGGCCTGCGCAGCGTGTTCCACGCCGTCTTCGCGCCCGAGGGCGTCCAGCAGATCCTCGCCTCCCAGGCCGCCAACTTCCGCAAGGACCACCCGCTGTACGAGGAGGTCCGGCAGGCGTTCGGCAACGGCCTGCTCACCAGCCAGGACGCCGACTACCTCCGGCAACGGCGGCTGGTGCAGCCGCTGTTCACCAAGCGCCGGGTGGACGGCTACGCCGCGGCCGTGACGGGCGAGGCCGCCACCGTCGTCGACCGCTGGCGGACCGCCGACGACGCCACCGTCGACCTGGTCCCCGAGATGAACCGGCTCGCGCTGCGCACCGTCGCCCGGATCCTCTTCGGCCTGGACGCCGAGGAGGCGGTGACCGCCATCCACCGCTGCGCCCCGGTCATCAACGCCTACGTCGTGCAGCGCGCCTACGTGCCGGTGAAGATCCCGCGGCACTGGCCGACCCCCGGCAATCTGCGGGCGCGGGCCGCCATGGACGAACTGAACGCGCTGTGCGACCGGATCATCGCCGGCCGCCGCGCGGCTGGCGGAGCGGCGGACGGCCCGGACGGCGCGGCGGGCGAGGACCTGCTCTCGCTGCTGGCCGCGGCCGGCAACGCCGAGGACGGTTCGCTGGACGCCACCGAGATCCGCGAACAGGTGCTGATCTTCCTGCTGGCCGGCCACGAGACCACCGCGACCTCGCTGGCCTTCACCCTGCACCTCCTCGCCCGCCACCCCGAGGAACAGGCCCGGGTCCGGGCGGAGATCGACCGGGTGCTGGCGGACCGGGTGCCCACCGCCGCCGACCTGGACCGGCTGCCGTACCTGACGCAGGCGCTCAAGGAATCCATGCGGCTCTACCCGGCGGCACCGGTCGTCAGCCGGCGGGCCGTGGCGGCCACCGAGGTCTGCGGGTTCCGCATACCGGCCGGTGCGGACGTGGTGGTCGCGCCGTGGGTGACGCACCGCGACCCGGCGCTGTGGCCGGACCCGGAACGCTTCGATCCGGGCCGGTTCGCACCCGAGCGGGAGGCGGACCGGCACCGGTACGCCTGGTTCCCCTTCGGCGGCGGTCCGCGCGCCTGCATCGGGCAGCACTTCTCCATGCTGGAGTCGGTGCTCGCGCTGGCGACCCTCCTGCGCGGGTACGAACTCCACGCCGTGGACGAGGAGGTGCCGGTCGCCGCCGGCATCACCCTCCAGCCGACCGGACCCGCCCGGGTGCGGCTGCGCCCGCGCGTCGGGGCGGGGGAGTAGGGCCGGAATCCGGGGACGCCGGCGCGCCACCCCGTCCCGGTAAACGCAACGAAAAATGCGTTTGCCTTTTCGCGGCGTCCCCCGTACCGTCTTCCTCGGCCCCATTGCCGCCGATTGGAGAAGGCCGTTGCTCGTCTGAGGTCCTGGAGACACCGCGCGCACGCGTACGCCCTGACGTACCGCGTGGCGCTGTCCGTGACCTCGGCATGCCGACCGGCGTACCCCGGCGCACCCGGCCCTTCGGCGTCCCCCGCGGTGTCTCCCGCGCAGCTCCCGCACATCTTCCGCGCACCCAGGAGACCCGTATGTCCCAGACCCCCGCATCCCGCGCCGCCTCCGCCGCGTCCCTCGTCTGCTCCGGCCTCGGCTTCGGCTGGCCCGACGGCAGCCCCGTCTTCGAGGACTTCCAGCTCACCGTGGGCCCCGGCCGCACCGGCCTGATCGGCCTCAACGGCTCCGGAAAGTCCACCCTGTTGAAGCTCCTCGCGGGCGAACTGACCCCGTCCGCGGGCAGCGTGCGGACCACCGGCGAGATCGGCTACCTCCCGCAGCACGCCCCCCTCGACACCGCGCTCCGCGTCGACCAGGCACTCGGCATCGCCGCGCCCCGCGCGGCCCTGCACGCCATCGAGAACGGCGACCCGAGCGAGGAGCACTTCACCGCCATCGGCGACGACTGGGACGTCGAGGAGCGGGCCCGCGCCACCCTCGACCAGCTCGGACTGACCGGCATCGACCTCGACCGCACCATCGGCGAGATCTCCGGCGGGGAATCCGTCCTGCTCCGGCTGGCCGCGCTGCTGCTGCGCCGGCCGGACGTCCTGCTGCTCGACGAGCCCACCAACAACCTCGACCGGGCCGCCCGCGAGCGCCTGTACACCGCCGTCAACGGCTGGTCCGGCGTGCTCGTCGTGGTCAGCCACGACCGGGAACTCCTCGGCCTGGTCGACCGGATCGCCGACCTCCGCGGCGGCGAGGTCCACTGGTACGGCGGCAACTTCGACGACTACGAACGTGCCCTGGCCGCCGAACAGGAGGCGGCCGAACGGATGGTGCGGGTCGCCGAGGCCGACGTCCAGCGCCAGAAGCGCGAACTGTCCGACGCCCACCTCAAGTTGGCCCGCCGGGTCCGCTACGGCAACAAGATGAGCGCCAACAAGCGCGAACCCAAGATCGTCATGAACGAACGGAAGAGGGAGGCCCAGGTCTCCGCCGGCAAACACCGCATCCTGCACACCGAACGCCTCAAGGAAGCCAGGGACCGCCTCGACGAGGCCGTCGAAGCGGTCCGGGACGACGACGAGATCCGCATCGACCTGCCGCACACCGCCGTCCCGCCGGGCCGCGGCGTGCTCACCCTGCGCGACCTGCGCACCCGCTACGGCGCCCGGGCCGACCTGGACGTGCACGGCCCCGAGCGGATCGCCCTCACCGGCCGCAACGGCTCCGGCAAGACCACCCTCCTGCGCACCCTCGCCGGGGAGATCCCACCGGAGTCCGGCACCGCACAGACCCACGTCCCGCACCGCTTCCTGCCCCAACGACTGGAGGTCCTCGACCACGACCTGACCATCGTCGAGAACGTCGCCCGCTTCGCCCCGGACGCCACCAACAACCGCATCCGGGCCCGGCTCGCGCGCTTCCTCTTCAAGGGCGCCCGGGCCGACCAGCAGGCCGGCACGCTCTCCGGCGGTGAACGCTTCCGCGCCTCGCTCGCCGCGCTGATGCTGGCCGAGCCCGCCCCGCAGCTGCTGCTGCTCGACGAGCCGACCAACAACCTCGACATGGCCTCGGTCCGCCGGCTGGTCACCGCCCTGGAGTCCTACGAGGGCGCGCTCGTGGTCGTCAGCCACGACCTGACGTTCCTCCGGGAACTGGGCATCACCCGCTGGCTCGCCCTGGAGGACGGCGAACTGACCGATATCGCCCCGCTGTAGGGCCGCGGTGGAAGGCGGCGGCGGGCCCGCTCGGTAAATGCGTTGCCGCCGCCCTTCCCGTGGCCCATGATCCTCCCCATGACCTACAGGAAGGGCGGCCACCGCCCCACCCGATGACCACGCGGACGCCGGGCCAGGACCCGGCCTCCACCCCGTCGACCGCCTCCGGCCCGTCGACCGGTCCCACCCCGTCGACCGCCTCCGGCTCGTCGACCGATCCCCTTCCGTCGACCGCCTCCGGCCCCGACCGCCCGTCGGAGCTCACCGCCGCGGTCCTCGACGGATCCGTCCTCTGCCCGGGCACCCCGGCCAGAACCGCCGTCTTCGAGGCGGTCGGCGCCGACCGCGACGGTCCGGTCACCCGCGAACTGCTGGCGCTCGCACGGCATCTGAGCCCCGCCGTCCGCCGTACCGTGCTCACCCTGCTCGGCGAGCTGACGCACGGCCGGACGCCTTGGCCGGCCCCGGTCGAGGCGGCCGGGGCCCGGCTCCACGACCCGGACCCCGACGTCCGCCGGGCCGCTGCCAGACTCCTCGTACGCACCGGCGCCGCCGACCGCGCCCGTACCGCCCTCGGCGAACTCACCGACCCCGTCACCCGGATCGCCCTGGCCGACGCGCTGCTCGGCACCCCGGGCGTCTCCTGCCCGACCGGCCCGCTGCGCACCGACCCGCTCCCCGAGATCCGGCTGCTCGGCTGCCTGGAGGAGCTGGCCACCGCACCGCGCGAACAGTGGCCGGAACTGGACGCCCAGACCCTGGCGGAGATCACCGCGCTCACCACCCACGACGTCGACCGCGGCTACTCCATCGGCTCCCGCTGGGGCCGCGCCCTGTACCGCCAGGAACGCGAAGCGGACTGCTACGCCACCGTCCCCCGGCTGCTGGCGGGCGACGCCGGCGCCTACGGGCGACGGGTCGGGGTGCAGCTGGCCCATCGGGCCTTCCAGGAGTGGCGGGCCGCCCCCGACACCCTCGCCCCGCACCTCGTCCGGCTGCTGCCCACCGCACCGCCCGGCCTCCGCGCCCTCGTCGTGCACGCCCTGTGTGCCTCCCGCACCGCCACCCGCCGGTCCGCCGACGCCCTGGCCGCCCTGCTGCCGGACCCCGCCACGGTCCCGGCCGCGGACCCCGCCGGCCCGGACGCCGGCCCCTCCGACGCCCTCGCCTGGGACGTCACCTACGCCCTCGCGACGACCGGCGACCCCCGCGCCGCCCCGCACGTCCACGCCCTGCTGACCGCCGGCGCCCGCCCGCCCGGCATGCTCGCCGCACTCCGCGGCCTGCTCCGCGCCGGAGCCGCCGACACCGGCCAACTGGCCGGCTACGCACGCACGGTGCTCCGGTCCGACACCGAAGACGGCCGCTTCCTCGCCCTCGGCGTCCTCGACGCCCTCGATCCGGCGGCCGCCGCCCCGTGCGTCCCCGACCTCCTCACGGCACTGCGCAACGCGTGCGAGGCCGCCGAGGCCCGCGGCGCCGCACTGGCCACCTGGCCCGAGCTCTCACTCGTCGGCACGCTCGGCCGGATCGGCCCGCCCGCGGCCGCCGCGGTGCCGCTGCTCACCACCCTCACCCGCGACTCCCGACGGCACCCCGGCCACGTCGCGCTGGCCCTGGCCCGGATCACCGGCGACCGGGCGCCCCTGGAGACCTATCTGCGGACCCACCCACCGGAGGGCCGCCGCCCCACAGCGGACCACTCCGCCCTCTTCCAGTGGCTGCTCGACCACGGCGGCCTCGACCCCGAGCAGTCCGCGCGGCTGCGCGGCGCCGTCCTCGGGCGCGGCGGCGCCATGCAGGTCCGCGGCTCCCTCGTGCTGTGGCGCAACGAGGGCCCGCCGGTGGCCGCCGAACTCCTCGCCGTACTCCCGGACTACCTCGGCGACGACCTCTACGGGCCCGTCGCGATGACCACCCTGGCCGCCATGGGACCGCACGCCCGGCCCGCGCTCCCGCACCTGCGCGCGCTGATCGACCGGCGCACCCGGCTCCCGCTCCACGCCGGCTCCGAGGACGCCGACCTGCGCGCCGACGAACAGCTCCTGGAAGCCGCCGAGCGCACCGTGGCGGCCCTCACCGGAGGAGACGGGCCCTAGCCCGCCCCCGGGGACGAGGCGGACCGCACGAACCACGCCAGGCTCTCCCCGCACTGCGAGTGCAGCGGTGCGGGGAGGGTGTCCGGCGGGCACCACCTCAGCGCGTCGAACTTGTGCGGCTCGCCGATCGTCACCTCGTCCGGCGCCACCCGCACCGCGAAGACCACCGCGACCCAGTGCGAGTCCACCGGATCGCCGCGCAGCACATTGCGCACGCCGAGCTGCTCGATGCCCAGCGGCCGGGTGCCGTACTCCTCGTACACCTCCCGCGCCACCGCGGCCTCGAAGGTCTCGCCGAACTCCAGCGCCCCGGCGCCGCAGTCCCAGGTCCCCGGCTCGTCCCGGGCCCCGGCGCTCCGCCGCGCCAGCAGCACCCGCCCGGCACCGTCATGGCACACGAACACGCACGACACCCCCGGCCGCCGCACCGCACCGGCTCCTTCTCCCACGTCGCCCCTCCGCACGTCCCGTCGGTGCCCGCCCTCAGAAGTGCCGCAGCAGTTCGTGGAAGGCCGACAGCCGCAGCACCTTCTTGTCGTCCGGGTCGAGCTCGTCGTGCTCCAGCACCCAGGTGTGCTGGTGCGGGATGAACACCGCGTTCAGCCCGGCCGAACGCGCCGGCAGGATGTCCGACTTGGGGGAGTTGCCGATCATCCAGGTCTCGTCCGGCACCAGGTCGTAGGCGCGCTTCAGCCGCTCGTACGTGGCGACGTCCTTCTCCGCCACGATGTGCACCCCGCGGAAGTGCCGGGTCAGCCCCGAGACGGTCACCTTGCGCTCCTGCTCCTCGGTGTCGCCCTTGGTCAGCAGCAGCAACTCGTGCCGCCGCGCCAGCTCCGCCAGGGTCTCGGCCACCCCGGGCATCAGCTCCACCCGGTCTCCGGCGAAGGCGGCCGCCCACCCGGCGATCCGCGCCGTCTCCTCGGCCGTCGCGGCCCGCCCGCGCAGCCGCGCCACGCACTCGCCCAGGCTGTGCAGGAAGACCTTGCTGCCGTACCCCAGCGTCGGCGCGTTCGCGGCCTCGATACCGTCGAGCACCGTCCGCACCGCCGCCCGGTCGAGCCCCGGCCGCACCATCCACTCCAGGAACTCGTCGATGACCCGCTCGAAGATCACGTTGTTCTCCCACAACGTGTCGTCCGCGTCAAAGATCAGCATCCGGCCAGCCCTTCGCCCCAGTTCACCAACCCCCGCACCCTACGGACGCCGGGCCCCGGCCCGCACCGCAAATATCGCCGGCGGACCTCAGCAGTCCGCGGCCTCCGGCCACGCCGCCAGCCGCAGCCCGCTCTCGAACCGCCGCTCCCGCCCGTCCACCGGGTCCCGGAACGCGAGCGACCTCGCCAGCAGCTGCAACGGCGCCCCGAAGTCCTCGGCGGCCGCACCACCGGCCTCCTCCGCACCCGCCGCATCGCGCCCACCCGGATACAGCGGATCATGGAGGATCGGCAGCCCCAGGCCGTTCATGTGCACCCGCAGCTGATGCGTCCGCCCGGTCGCCGGCAGCAGCCGGTAGCGCCCGAGCCCGCCCCGCCGCTCGACCAGCTCGATCCGGCTCTCCGCGTTCACCGCCCCCGGCACCTCCCGCGCCGCCTGCACCCCGCGCTCCTTGACGATCCGGCCGCGCACGGTCACCGGCAGCGCCACGCCCTCGTCGTACCGCGCCACCGCCTCGTACTCCTTGCGCACCCGGCGCCCGCCGAACAGCCCCTGGTAGGCCCCCCGGTCCTCGGGCCGTACGACGCACAGCACCAGCCCCGCGGTCAGCCGGTCCAGCCGGTGCGCGGGCTGCAGCGCCGGCAGTCCGAGCTCGCGCCGCAGCCGGGCCAGCGCGGTCTCGGTGATGTGCTGCCCCCGCGGCGTGGTGGCCAGGAAGTGCGGTTTGTCGGCGATCACGATCCGTTCGTCCCGGTGCACGATCCGCACCTCGAACGGCACCCGCACCTCCGGCGCGAAGTCCCGGTGGAACCACACGTACCGCCCTGCCCGGTACGGCTCGCCGCCGCTCAGCGCCCCCTCGACGCCCACGAACCGGCCCGTGCGCAGCATCTGTGCCACCCGCCCGGCGCCGATCGCCCCGCCGAACCGCGCCACGAGATGCTCCCCGACCGTGCCCCACGCCGCGTCCGGATCGGCCGGCAGCCGTATCCGCACCGGATCGATCCCGTCACGCTGCGGCAACGGGGCGGGCGGCACGGGGGAGCGGCGTCTCACGGGATCTCCGGGCGGGCGAAAACGTCGAGGCGATGCACACCGAAGGTATGACGTCGCAGCGATGAACGTCGGAAAACACCGAGGCCCGCTCGGCCGGTGCCAAGCGGGCTTCGATAGTGATGTGTGTCCGAGGGGGGACTTGAACCCCCACGCCCGATAAAGGGCACTAGCACCTCAAGCTAGCGCGTCTGCCATTCCGCCACCCGGACCAGGTGTCTGCCGGTGCGGCCTGCGCCGTTCCGACGTGGAAAACAATAGCAAACGTTCGGGGGTGGTCGATCACCCGTACATGCGACCGGGTGCGGGCCTGTGACCAGCGGATGTCGGGAGTATTGCGGCCTTGGGCGCAGCGCGGCCGGGGTGGAGGATGGCGGTGGACCCCCGCCGCGGACCGGGCGCCTCGGGGCGCGCGACGCGGCCGTGAACCAAGAGGAGGCAGCGTGAGCGAGTCACAGCCGGCCCGTACGGTGACCGGCGAGGACGAGGTCGTCGACCTGTGCCGGGACCTGATCAGGATCGACACCAGCAACTACGGCGACCACTCGGGCCCGGGTGAGCGGGCCGCCGCCGAGTACGTCGCGGAGAAGCTCGCCGAGGTCGGCCTGGAGCCGCGGATCTTCGAGTCGCACAAGGGGCGCGCGTCGACCGTCGCCCGCATCGAGGGCGAGGACCGCTCCCGGCCCGCGCTGCTCATCCACGGGCACACCGACGTCGTGCCGGCCAACGCCGCCGACTGGACCCACGACCCGTTCTCCGGGGAGATCGCGGACGGATGCGTCTGGGGACGCGGCGCGGTCGACATGAAGGACATGGACGCGATGACGCTGGCCGTCGTCCGGGACCGGCTGCGCACCGGCCGCAAGCCGCCGCGGGACATCGTGCTGGCGTTCCTCGCGGACGAGGAGGCCGGCGGCACCTACGGCGCGCGATACCTCGTCGACCACCACCCGGAGCTCTTCGAGGGGGTGACCGAGGCGATCAGCGAGGTCGGCGGCTTCTCCTTCACGGTCAACGAGCAGCTGCGGCTGTACCTGATCGAGACGGCCCAGAAGGGCATGCACTGGATGAAGCTGACCGTGGACGGCTCGGCCGGCCACGGCTCGATGATCCACAAGGACAACGCGATCACCGAACTGTCCGAGGCGGTCGGACGGTTGGGGCGGTACGAGTTCCCGGTGCGGGTGACCAAGACGCTGCGGGTCTTCCTGGACGAGCTCGGCGACGCGCTGGGCACCGAGCTCGACCCGGAGGACATGGACGGCACGCTGGCGAAGCTCGGCGGCATCGCCAAGCTGATCGGCGCCTCGCTCCGGAACACCGCCAACCCCACGCAGCTGGGCGCCGGGTACAAGGTCAACGTGATCCCGGGCCAGGCCACCGCGCACGTCGACGGGCGCTTCCTGCCCGGCTACGAGGAGGAGTTCCTGGCCGACCTGGACCGGATCCTCGGCCCGCGGGTCAAGCGCGAGGACGTGCACGCGGACAAGGCGCTGGAGACCACGTTCGACGGGGCGCTGGTCGAGGCGATGCAGTCGGCGCTGCAGGCCGAGGACCCGATCGCGCGCGCGGTGCCGTACATGTTGTCCGCCGGTACGGACGCCAAGTCGTTCGACGATCTGGGAATCCGGGGATTCGGCTTCGCGCCGCTGAAGTTGCCGCCGGAGCTGGACTTCGCCGGAATGTTCCACGGCGTGGACGAGCGGGTTCCGGTGGACGGACTGAAGTTCGGGGTGCGGGTGCTCGACCGGTTCATCGAACAGAGCTGAAGCCCGCGGGAAGAGCGGCCGCCGAAGCCGAAATCGGCGCGGATTTCCTGCCGTTCGCGCCGCTGTCGCCGAAAAGAGTGAACGCTTTGATGTGTTCGTAGCTTCAACGTCCTTTTCCTCGTTGCAGGGTGTGCGGTCCGCGGCTGGGGCCGCATTGCCTACGAGGAGGAACAATGCTGAAGAAGATCGTCGCTGCTGCGGCGGCCACCGGTGGTCTGGTGCTCGCCGGTGCCGGCCTGGCCGCCGCCGACGCTGGTGCGCAGGGCGCTGCCGTGAACTCTCCGGGTGTCGTGTCCGGCAATGTCGTCCAGGTTCCGGTGCACGTTCCGGTGAACGCCTGCGGTAACACGATCTCCGTGGTCGGTGTGCTGAACCCGGCCTTCGGCAACTACTGCGTCAACAAGTGACTTTCTGACGCCGTTTGACGTTGTACCTGCACCCGTAAGGGTCAGATCCGGTTCGGCTCTGGATTGCGTGGCACGCATTCCGGGGCCTCTGGGTATTTCGGTGGGCGGGCGGATGATCCCCCGGTCTCCCCGGGGGATCGCCGCGCGCACGCAATTCCTGTAAGGCACTAGGCAGGGGAACGAATCTATGAGACAGGTCGCAAGAAAGGGCCTGATCACCATGGCGGCGGCCGGCGGGGTACTCGCCGCGGTCGCCGGCTACGCACACGCGGATGCGGGGGCCGCCGGCGGCGCGGTGAACTCGCCCGGCGTGGGATCCGGCAACAATGTCCAAGTACCGCTGCACGTCCCGGTGAACGCCTGTGGCAACACCGTCAACGTCGTCGGGCTGCTGAACCCCGCGTTCGGCAACCACTGCGCCAACGACGTCGGCGGCCACCACACCGGACACCCGGGCGGCCCCCACCAGGGCGGGCATCCGGGCGGGCACCAGAGCGGGGGTGGCCACCACGGTGGCGCCAGCGCCGCGGGCGGCACCGCGAACTCACCCGGTGTGGGCTCCGGCAACAATGTCCAGGCGCCGGTCGACGTCCCGGTCAACGCCTGCGGCAACAGCGTTTCCGTGGTCGGTCTGCTGAACCCGGTCTTCGGCAACGACTGCGCCAACGACGCGCCGGCGCCGGGCCGTCCGCACCAGCCCCACCACCCCGGCAACCCGCAGCATCCGGGGCATCCGCACCACCCGGGGAAGCCGCATCACCCCGGGAAGCCACACCACCCGGGTAAGCCGCACCACCCGGGCACCGGTGACCACACGGGGCACCACCCGCACCACCCGGGCAAGCCGCACCACCCGGAGCAGCAGCACCCGGGCAAGCCGCACCACCCGGGGAAGCCCGAGCACCCGGGGAAGCCGCACCAGCCGGCGACCCCGCAGCAGGGCGGCGGGCACACCCCGGCAGTGCAGCCGCAGACCGCGCCGCACAGCCAGGTCGTGCCGGCTCCCCGCCAGCAGCTTGCGGAGACCGGCGCCGGCGCTGCCGGTTACGCGATTCCGGCCGCGGCCGGGATGCTGCTCGGGGGCGCGGTGCTGTACCGCAAGGCGCGTGCCGTCCGCCGGTGAACGGCGGCGCACACGCGGCGATCATGCGCCGGTCAGCGCTCCGTGACGAGCGGTAGCTGAGCGCGCACGAGCGCACCACTGAGCGGGCCCTGCCGAGGCGGGGCCCGCTCTGCTGTTCACACGCCGGTGGCGGTCACCACGTGGCGCGGAGCTGTCGGATGATCCGGCGGCGCAGCCGCACCTTGCGGCTGCCGTCCGGATTCAGCCGCAGACGGTCCAACTCCCAGTGTCCGTACTCGGCATGGTCGGTCAGCAGGCGTGTGGTGGCCTTCCGGGAAACGCCCCGTGGCACGTACACATCGCAGAATTCGTATTCCGGCATCGCATCTATTGTGCGGGACCGGCCCCGGTACGGATAGCGTCTGCACTATGTCTGATGCTGCGCAGCCTTCCGCTGCCGAGGTACGTGCCGCCGCCGAGGCGGTCAAAGCCGCGCTGGACCGTCACCTCGACGCGGTCGAACGCCGCTCGGGGCAGGACGATCCGGCTGTCTACGCCGCGTTCGACGAGCTCGCCGCCGCGGCCGAGGTGTACGACGAGCTGCTCTACGACACCTACGACGAGGTCACCCCCTTCGAGATCCCCGGCAGCGACGCGCTGCCCGCCTACGCGGGCCCGGAGGAGCCCAGTGCGCTCAGCGTGCTGATCCGGCGCGACTACACCGTCGCCGAACCGCAGCGGCTGCTGCACCAGGCGCAGCGCATCGCGGACCTCGATCCGGACGCCGCCGACGAGGCGGCGGGACCCTCCGCGGACGCCGCCGCGGTCGTCGGCAGCAGCGTCCACGCGGCGCTGGGAGTGCTCTTCGGGGAGTTCGAACCGGACGAGATCGCCTCCCGGCACAAGGAGTTCGGCCTGGAGGAGGGCGACTCCACGCTGTGGGTGGCGGCCGCCGACGAACCCGCCGAGCCGGGGGAGTGGCTCTCCGCGCCGTTCGACCAGGCGGACCCGCAGCGGGTGGTGTGCCGCTTCGACGTCAGCGCCGTCTTCGACGAGGAACTGGGCGACGACGACCTGCTGGAGCCGCTCGACCGCGAGAGGTGAGGGCACAGGCGGCCGCTCCGCTCCGGGCGGCCGCCTGCGCACCCCGCCTCACTCCGTGGCGTCCTCCGCGAACGGCACGCTCTGCTGCCCGAGCAGCGTCCGCAGCCGGGTCGTCCGCTCCTTGACGGGCAGCTCGGCGACCGCCCGGGCCAGCGCCTGATCGGCGCCCTGCACCACCGACAGATGCCGCTCACCGCGGCCGAAGGCCGTGTAGACCCAGGCGCGGGTCAGCCCGCCCGTGGCGTCCCCGGGCACCACGACCACCGCGGCCGGCCAGCGCATCCCGGCCGCCTGATGGGCGGTGAGCGCCCAGCCGTGCCGGACCGCGCCGCCGACCCGCTCGCGCGGCACCACGACCGCGGTCCCCGCGCAGTCCAGATGCAGCCCCGCGGCGTCGGCGCCGGTGACCGTGCCGGGCAGCGTACGGCCGGGGGCCGGGGCGTAGGCCACGCGGTCGCCGGGGTCGAAGCCGCCGAACCGGCCGGGGCCGGGGTTGAGCCGCTCCTTGAGCGCGGCGTTCAGCGCCCGGGTGCCGGCCGCGCCGCCGTGTCCGACCGTGATGACCTGGGTGTCCTCCGGCGGGACGCCCAGCGCCCGGGGCACGGAGTCGGCGACCAGCTGGACGGCGCGGTGCACCGCCTCGCCGGCGTCCCGCACCGGGACGATCACCACCTCCTTGCCGGGCGCCTCGACCTGGCTCAGCTCACCGATGCCGATGCCGGACACCAGCTCGCCGATCGGGCCGAAGTCCGGGGTGCGGGAGGCGACCTGGGGGCAGAAGCGGGCCGCGAGGACATCGGCGAAGAGACGGCCGGGGCCGGCGGACCACAGGACGCCGGGATCGCCGCTGAGCACCAGCCGGGTCCCGTCGGTCAGCGACTCGACGAGCAGGGCCGCGGTCTCCAGATCCAGCTGCGGGGCGTCCAGCACCACCAGCAGATCCAGCGCGAGGGCGCCGTCCGCGTCCCGGCCGGGGCCCTCCTGCCCGGACAGCAGCCCGGCGACCGTCACCGCCGCCGCGCCCGACCCCGCGGAACCGGCCTCCGGGCCCGCCTCGGGGGCGAGCGCGGCGAGGTCGGTGGCCAGCCGGCCGCGGCCGCTGTCGCTGTGGGTGGCACCGAAGGCCCGCAGGCCCAGCGCACGGGCCGCGGCGATCAGCGCGGCGGGCTCGGCGCGGGCCGCCTCGGCGCCCGTGTGCGCCACCAGGCCGCTGTGCGCGGCGGCCCGGATCAGCTCCGCCGCCGACGGCGACGGCGCGGCGGCGGCCGCGGCCTCCCAGTCGGCGGCGGAGGGACGGACCGGTGCCGCCGGGGTGTCACCGTCCTCCGGTGCGCCGCCGTCCGCCCGCCCGTCGGCGTCCGCGGCACCGGATGCGGCGTCCGGCGCCTCGGATGCGGCGTCCGCGGCACCGGAGTCCGGGACCGGCTCGAAGGTGTTGAGCAGCCGGGCCAGGCCGTCGGCGACGCTCTCCTCGGCCATGGCCCAGCGGTCCAGGCCCAGCAGGATCCGGACCGGCCGCTCCTCCTCGTCCTCGTCCGCCGCGGGCCGGGCCCGGCCCGGTTCCTCGATCGCGTCCTGGAAGACCAGCACGGCGCCCTCGGCGATGGCGCTCTGCAGGGCCTCGTCGGGGTCGGGCACCTGGCGCTGCGCGAGGGCGGCGCGCAGCGCGCCGGCCTCCAGCGCGGAATGCCCCGCGACCGCGGCCTGCTCCAGCAGCCAGCCGACCAGCGCCTGGCCGCGGCGCTCGTCGCCCGGGCCGGCGGCGCCGCCGAGCAGCGCCCGCGCGAAGCCGTCGGCCTGCTCGGGCCGCACGCCCGGCACCCCGAGCAGCTGCCAGGGGTCCTCGCGCAGGGCCTCCGCGGCCCGCTCCCCGAGCACCTCGGCGGTCGGCTCCGCGAGGGTCTCGGGCGCACCGCCCGCCCGCAGGACCTGCCGTACGCCGTCCAGGCCGGGGGCGGGGGCCGGGAGAGACGCGGCCGGGGCGGCGGCCGGGCCGCCCACGGGCGGGGCGGGCGGTCCGGCCGGTGCGGGGGCGCGGTGCGCGGGGGCCGGCTCCGGGGGCGGGCCCGCCGGTCCGCCCCCGGGTGCGGGGGCGGCGGGCGCCGGGGCCGCCTTGGCGGGTGCGGCCGGCCTGGCCGGGCGCGGGGCGTCGGCGAAGAACGACGCGGCCGAGCGCTCGCCGCTCTCCACGGCCCGGACGGCGGCCGCCAGTGCCGCCGCGGTGGCCTTGCCGGCCGGGGGCGCCGCGGCCGGCGCCTCGCTCACCGTCGCGCCCGGGTCCGCCGCCGGCGCCCCCTCGGGCGTGGGGCCTCCGCGGTCCCGGGTGCGGCCTCCTGCCCGGACGGTGTGTCGCCGGCGGGGCGGTCGGTGCTCACAGCGTGCTCCAGTCGTGATCGGGGTAGTGGTGCACCGGAGCCGACACATCGTCCAGCGCCCGGCGGATCTCGTCAGGAAGACTAAGGGCCTCCACTGACAACGCCGCTCTGAGCTGCTGTGCCGTGCGGGCGCCCAGGACCGGCGCGGTCACCCCCGGACGGTCCCGGAGCCACGAGAGGGCGACCTGGAGCGGGGTGACGGCCAGTCCGTCGGCGGCGGTGGTGACGGCCTCGACGACCCGGCCCGCCGTCTCGTCGAGATACGGCGCGACGAACGCCGCCAGGTGCTCCGAGGCACCGCGCGAGTCGGCCGGGGTCGCATGGCGGTACTTCCCGGTCAGCACGCCCCGGCCCAGCGGTGAGGACGGTAGGACGCCCATCCCGAGGTCGAGCGCCGCGGGCAGCACCTCGCGCTCGATGCCGCGCTGCAGGAGGGAGTACTCCATCTGGGTGCTCGCCAGGCGGTTGCGCACCCCGGGCGCCGCGAGCTGCCAGGCGGCGGCCTTGGCCAGCTGCCAGCCGGAGAAGTTCGACAGGCCCACATAGCGCGCCCGGCCGGTGGTGACCGCGAGGTCGAGCGCCTGGAGGGTCTCCTCCAGCGGGGTGTGCGGGTCGAAGGCGTGGAGCTGCCACAGGTCGACGTACTCGGTGCCCAGCCGTTCCAGGGAGGCGTCGAGGGCGGCGAGGAGATGGCGCCGTGAGCAGTCCACCCGGCGGTCGGCCTCCAGCACGCTGCCGGCCTTCGTCGCGATCACCAGGTCCTCGCGCGGAACCAGCCCCTCCATCAGCCGGCCGAGGAGGTACTCGGCACCGCCGTCGGCATAGATGTCGGCGGTGTCGACGAGCGTGCCGCCGGCCTCCCAGAACGTCTTGAGCTGATCGGCGGCTTCCTGCTCGCCCGTGTCGCGGGCCCAGTTCAGGGTGCCGAGCCCGAGCCGGGACACGCGAAGGCCCGTTCGGCCGAGGTGCCTTTGCTCCATGGGCCCTGAGAGTACGCGCCGGGCGCCGGGAACAGGGGACCTGTGGACAACCCGTCGGTGACGCCCGGCGGGGGTGCGCGCTACAGTCCCCGGAACAGCGACGTTACTGATCGGTAAGGGGAGCGGCATGAGGCTTGGCATCAACCTCGGCTACTGGGGCGCCGGGATGGACTCCGACAATCTCGTGGTGGCGCAGGAGGCCGACCGCCTCGGCTACTCCGTCTGCTGGGCCGCCGAGGCGTACGGGTCCGACGCCGCCACCGTGCTCTCCTGGGTCGCCGCCCAGACCGAGCGCATCGACATCGGCTCCGCCATCTTCCAGATCCCGGCGCGGACGCCCGCCATGACCGCGATGACGGCCGCCACCCTGGACTCGCTCTCCGGCGGCCGGTTCCGCCTCGGCCTCGGCGTCTCCGGCCCGCAGGTCTCCGAGGGCTGGTACGGCGTCAAGTTCGACAAGCCGCTGGCCCGCACCCGCGAGTACGTCGAGATCGTCCGCAAGGCGATGAGCCGCGAGCGGCTGTCCTACGAAGGCGAGCACTGGACGCTGCCGCTGCCCGGCGGCCCGGGCAAGCCGCTGAAGCTCACCGTCCACCCGCAGCGCCCGCACATCCCGCTCTACATCGCCGCGATCGGCCCCAAGAACCTCCAGCAGACCGGCGAGATCGCCGACGGCGCGCTGCTGATCTTCCCCGCCGCCGAGAACCTGGAGGAGACCGCGGTCGCCCACCTCCGGGCCGGCCGGGAGAAGGCCGGCAAGACCCTGGACGGCTTCGACATCTGCCCGACGCTGCCGCTGGCAGTCGGCGCCGACAAGGACGTCAGCGCGCTGGCCGACATGTTCCGCCCGTACACCGCGCTCTACGTCGGCGGCATGGGCAGCCGCAAGCAGAACTTCTACAACCAGGCGGCCCGGCGGATGGGCTACGAGAAGGAAGCCGCCGAGATCCAGGACAAGTACCTGTCCGGCGACAAGGAGGGCGCCGCCGCGGCGATCCCGGAGAAGCTGATCGACCAGACCACGCTGCTCGGTTCGGTCGAGCGGATCGCCGAC
This sequence comes from Streptomyces endophytica, assembly GCF_026153355.1. GTDB lineage: Bacteria > Actinomycetota > Actinomycetes > Streptomycetales > Streptomycetaceae > Streptomyces > Streptomyces endophytica. Next base: position 4,486,082 of record NZ_CP110636.1, read on the forward strand.
CGGATGCGGGCCTACGCGGACGCCGGGGTGACCACGCTGACGCTGTCCCCGGCGGGCTTCGGACTGGAGGACCGGCTGGCCTCGCTGCGGGCCGGAACGGAGGCCCTGGAGCGCGCCGGGCTGGCATGAGCGCCGCCGGGCGAACGGACCGGCGGCGCTCAGCGAGAGGCGCCCGGTGAAACGCCCGGTAGCGACCGGCGAAGGGCCCGGCGCCGGGGCAGCCGGACCTCGGGCCTTTCCGGGAGCCTGCGGCCGTGGTGGGGGCTCGGGGGATCTTCCCCGCCACGGCCGTCGCGCTGCACAACGCCGGTACGGGCGGCCGGGTTACGCCCCGCCACCCGGCCGCGCCTCGTCCGAACGGGCGAACGGGCGCCCCGTCCGGTTGCCGCGCCCGGAACACCCGCTTTGACTGTTCGCGGGTGTGTCCGTTCGGAGGTGACGCAGATGCTCTCGGCCCGGAGCCTTTTCCAGGAGATCGTCGACGACGACGAGGCCTACCGCCTGTTCTGCTCCATAGCGGCGAGCGGTGAGGCCCAGGGCGGCTGGGAGAACGGTCGGATCGCCGCACTGCTGCCGGAGTCGCTGCGCGATCTGGCACCCAAGGTCGCCCGGCACGGCGCCGACGAGGACAAGCACGGCCGGATCTTCCGGGCCCTGCTGCGCAAGCGCGGGCTGACCCCCACCGACGTCCCCGCGGCCACCGACTACACCATGCTCCTGGAACGGCGGGGCATCGGTCTGGCGCACGACAAGCTGCGCCGTGACGAGCCGCTCGGCGAGCTCGACATCATCACCTACCTCGCCCACAGCCGGGTCACCGAACAGCGCGCCGCCGACCAGATGGCCCTGCTCACCAGGCATTTCGGCGACCACCCCGAGGTGGGCAAGGCGATCCGGATGATCTCGGACGACGAGAGCAACCACCTCGCCTACTGCCACGAGGAACTGCTCCGCCTCGCCCGGGCCGGCCACGGGCGGACCATCCAGCGGGCCCTCCACGAGTGCGCGCACGCCGAGATCGCCGTCTACCGGGACGTCAGCCTGGCCGTGATGGACCGCATGGGCCGCATCCTGAAGTGGCCGAGGGCCAAGTCCGCGGCGCTCACCGCCGGCATCGCGGCGGTGTACGGATACGAGCGGCTGGGCGGCTGGCGGCGGATGGTCAGTCTCACGATGCCCGAGCGGCGGGACGCGCTGGGCGGCCCGGCCACCTCCGCCCCGGAGTTCGCGTGAGCCGGGGTTCGCGCGAGGACGCCGACGGGGGGCTTCCGCGTCGGGCCCTCAGAGCCAGCCGCGGCGCTTGAAGAGCCGGTAGAGCGACACCTCGATGAGGATCATCACCACGAGCACCCCCGGGTAGCCCCAGTGCCACCTCAGCTCCGGCATGTTCTCGAAGTTCATGCCGTAGACCCCGGCGATCAGGGTGGGGACGGCCGCCAGCGCCGCCCAGGCCGAGATCTTGCGCATGTCGTCGTTCTGCCGGACGCCCATCTGTGCCAGATGGGCGGCGAGAATGTCCGAAAGCAACCGGTCCAGGCTGTCCACCGACTCATTCGCCCGGGTGAGGTGGTCGTCGACGTCGCGGAAGAACGGCCGGGCGTGATCGTGCACGAACGGCACTCCCGGGTTCTGCAACCGGGCCATCGGCTCCGCCAGCGGGCCGGTCGCCCGCCGGAACTCCATCACCTCGCGCTTGAACGCGTAGATCTCCGCGGCGGTGTTCCGGGTGTCCCGGCCACGGACCGGGGCGAACACCTCGGCCTCCAACTCCTCCATGTCCAGGGCGAGTTCGGAGGCCACCTCGATGTAGTGGTCGACCACCGCGTCGCTGACCGCGTAGAGCACCGCGCCCGGCCCGTGCCGCAGGATCTCCGGATGCTCCTCCAGTCGGCGCCGCACCGCCGCCAGCGGGCTGGCCTCGCCGTGCCGGACGGTCACCACGAACGAGTCCCCCACGAAGACCATCAGCTCCGACGCCGTCACCGTGTCGGCGTGGGTGTCGTACGTGACCGGCTTCAGCACCATGAACAGCGAGTCGTCGTAGACCTCCAGCTTGGGCCGCTGGTGCGCCTTGAGCGCGTCCTCGACGGCCAGCGGGTGCAGCGCGAACTCGCTGGTCACGCGGTCGAACTCGTCCGGCGTCGGCTCGTGCATCCCCAGCCAGAGGAAAGAGTGCCCCTCCGCCCGCGCCGCCTTCAGCGCGCCGGAGAAGTCGGCCGCGCAGTCCGTGCGGCGGCCCTCCCGGTAGATGGCGCAGTCCACGATCACACCAGGCATTCTCGCGCGTCCCCGGGACCCCTGCCAGGAAGCGGTACCCGGAACGTAGGGTGGCGGGCATGCCCACGCTGATCCTGGTGCGGCACGGCCGCTCCACCGCCAACACCGCCGGAGTGCTCGCCGGGCGGGCGCCCGGCGTCGCCCTCGACGAGCACGGCGCGGCCCAGTCCGCCGCGCTCCCCGCGCGGCTGGCGCGGGTACCGCTCGCCGCCCTCGTCTCCAGCCCCCTGCAGCGCTGCCGGGAGACCATGGCGCCCCTGCTGGCGGCCCGCCCGGGCTCACCCTGCACATCGAGGACCGGATCAGCGAGTGCGACTACGGCGACTGGTCGGGCCGCAAGCTGGCCGAGCTGACCGACGAGCCGCTGATGGAGGCCGTCCAGCAGCACCCCTCCTCGGTCGCCTTCCCCGGGGGCGAGTCGATGCGGGCCATGCAGGCCCGCGCGGTCGACGCGGTCCGCGACTGGAACACCCGCGTCGAGCAGACCCTCGGCGCCGAGGCCACCTACGCCATGTGCTCGCACGGCGACATCATCAAGTCCCTGGTCGCCGACGCGCTCGGCATGCACCTCGACCTCTTCCAGCGGATCTCGGTCGAGCCCTGCTCCCTCACCGTGATCCGCTACACCCGGCTGCGCCCCTACCTCGTACGCCTCGGGGACACCGGCGACTTCGCCTCGCTGGTGCCCCGGGACGACGGCGGCAACCCGGCGGCGGAGCGGGACGCGGCCATCGGCGGTGGTGCGGGCGCAGGGTGATCAGTCGGCGCAGTAGGGTGGTGCGACGGCGCTGCCCGCCGCCCCTGCGGTCCGCAGGACCCGCAGCGACCGCAGTGACCCCGCAGTCGAGCAATCGGAGCAGGACGTTGTCCCGTCAGGTGTTCTTCTACGACGTACCGGACCGCTTCGTCGCCGGTACGGTCGGGCTGCCTGGCCGCCGTAGCTTCTACCTCCAGGCCACCGCGGCCGGCCGGACCACCAGCGTCGCCCTGGAGAAGACCCAGGTCGCGGCGCTCGCCGAGCGGATCGACGAGCTGCTGGACGAGGTCGTCCGGCGCAGCGGCGGCAACGCCCCGGTCCCTGCCGTCTCGCCCACCGAGCTCGCCGACACCGCCCCGCTGGAGATGCCCGTCGAGGAGGAGTTCCGGGTCGGCACGATGGCGCTGGCCTGGGACGGCGAGGACGAGCGGATGATCGTCGAGGCCCAGGCGCTGGTGGAGTTGGAGGCGGACAGCGAGGAGGACCTCGCGGACGCCGAGGAACGGCTGCTCCAGGACGACGAGAACGGCCCGCCGATGCTGCGGGTGCGCCTGACCGGGACGATGGCCAGGGCGTTCGCCAAGCGGGCCCTGGAGGTCGTGAACGCCGGCCGCCCGCCGTGCCCGCTGTGCAGCCTGCCGCTCGACCCGGAGGGACACGTATGTCCGCGCCAGAACGGATACCGGCGGGGCGCCTGAGCGCCATGGAGCCCGCCGTCGAACCGGCCGGGCAGCTGCCCGGCCCCACCGGACCGCAGGACCCGCCGCCGGCCGCGGCGGAGCCGGCCGGCGGGCTGACGGACTCCTTCCTCGCCGAAGGCGAGCTGACCGTGCGCGGCCGTATCCGAGAGGCCTCCAATGCCGTGCTCTACTGCACGGTCACCCACGACGGCCGCACCGCCTCCTGCGTCTACAAGCCCGTCGCCGGCGAGCGCCCGCTGTGGGACTTCCCCGACGGCACGCTCGCCGAGCGCGAGGTCGCCGCGTACGAGATCTCCCGCGCCTGCGGCTGGGACCTGATCCCGCCGACCGTGCTGCGCGACGGCCCCTACGGCACCGGCATGGTCCAGGAGTGGATCGACCCGCCGGAGAGCAGCGACGAGGTGCCCGACCTGCTGGCGCTGGTGGAGGACGAGGAGCCCGGGCCCGGCTGGAAGGCCGTCGGCTTCGCCGAGCTCGGCGAGGGCCGCACCGCGCTGCTGGTGCACGCCGACCACCCGCGGCTGCGGCGGCTCGCGGTCCTCGACGCGGTGATCAACAACGGGGACCGCAAGGGCGGCCATCTGCTGCCCGGCGCCGACGGCGAGTTCTTCGCCATCGACCACGGCGTGAGCTTCCACACCGAGGACAAGCTGCGCACGCTGCTGTGGGGCTGGGCGGGCGAGCCGCTGACCGAGGAGGCGCTGGAGGTGCTGCGGGGGCTCGCGGACGCCCTGACGGACTCCGCGCCGCTCGCCGCCCGACTGGCCGAACTGCTCACGGCCGCCGAGATCGACGCGCTGCGGGCGCGGGTGGCCGGCTGCTGGCGGGCGGCCGGCACCCCGAGCCGAGCGGGGAGTGGCCCGCCATTCCCTGGCCGCCGGTCTGAGCCCGCCCGGGCCCCCTTCCGGACCGCCGAGGCGCATATGCACGTCCGGTCGCGAACCGCAAGACCGCCTTTCCGGCCAAGACCCCTGGTCCGGTTCGTATGCGGAACATGCATCCGGTTACGCTCAAGGCATGCATGCATGGCCCGCTTCTGAGGTCCCCGCCCTGCCCGGTCAGGGCCGCGACCTGAGGATCCACGACACCGCGACCGGCGGACGGGTGACCCTCGCCCCCGGTCCCGTCGCCCGTATCTACGTCTGCGGCATCACGCCGTACGACGCCACCCACATGGGGCACGCGGCGACCTACAACGCGTTCGACCTGGTTCAGCGCGTGTGGCTCGACACGAAGCGCCAGGTGCACTACGTGCAGAACGTCACCGACGTCGACGATCCGCTGCTGGAGCGGGCGCAGAAGACCGGCGACGACTGGACCGCGCTCGCCGAGCGCGAGACCGCCCTGTTCCGCGAGGACATGACGGCGCTGCGGATGCTGCCGCCGCAGCACTACATAGGCGCCGTCGAGTCGATACCCGGCATCGTCCCGCTGGTGGAGCGGCTGCGCGACGCCGGCGCCGCCTACGAGCTGGACGGTGACATCTACTTCTCCGTCGCCTCCGACCCGCACTTCGGCGAGGTCTCCGGACTCGACGCCGAGGCGATGCGGCTGCTGTCCGCCGAGCGCGGCGGCGACCCCGAGCGCGAGGGCAAGAAGAACCCGCTCGACCCGATGCTGTGGATGGCCGCCCGCGACGGCGAGCCGAGTTGGGACGGCGGCTCGCTGGGCCCCGGCCGGCCCGGCTGGCACATCGAGTGCGTCGCGATCGCCCTGGACCACCTCGGCATGGGCTTCGACGTCCAGGGCGGCGGCTCCGACCTCGCCTTCCCGCACCACGAGATGGGCGCCTCGCACGCCCAGGCGCTCACCGGCGAGCACCCGTTCGCCAAGGCGTACGTGCACGCCGGGATGGTGGCGCTGAACGGCGAGAAGATGTCCAAGTCCAAGGGCAACCTCGTCTTCGTCTCGAAGGTGCGGCGCGACGGCACCGACCCGGCGGCGATCCGCCTGGCGCTGCTCGGGCACCACTACCGCGCCGACTGGGAGTGGACCGACGCGGTGCTCGACGAGGCCGTCGAGCGGCTGGCGCGCTGGCGCGCCGCGGTCTCCCGCCCCGACGGCCCGCCCGCCGAGGCCCTCCTGGAGGAGATCCGCACCGCGCTCGCCGACGACCTCGACTCCCCGGCCGCGCTGGCGGCCGTGGACCGCTGGGCCGCCGCCCAGCAGGCCGACGGCGGCACCGACGAGGGCGCCCCCGGCCTCGTCTCCCGCGCCGTCGACGCGCTCCTGGGCGTGGCCCTCTGACGGCCACCGCCTGACCCCCGTCCCGCGAGGGGCGCCCGTACCGGCCGGTGCGGGCGCCCCTTTTCCGTGCCCGCCCGCGCGCCCGCACCCGGGCCGGGCGACCGGAAATCCAGGAATCCGGCGCAAGAATCCATGGTGGGCCGCCCCGTCGGCGGGCTAGAGCTGTCCGGCATGAGGAAACCAACAGGACTGCGGGCGGCGGTCGTTGCCGCGCTGCTCGGGCTCGTGGTGGCGGTCGCCGGCCCGGCCGGCAGCGCACCGGCCGCCGGCCCCGCGCCCGCCCACACCGTCGGGGACGTCACCGGCTTCGAGGCCGACGGGCCCGTCTACCACCTGCACGCGGGCCGGGCCGAGGCCCGCGTCAGCTTCGTGACGGACCGTACCTTCCGCCTCGAACTCGCCCCGGACGGCACCTTCTCCGACCCCACCGGCAAGGACATCGTGCTGCCGCAGGGCGCCCCGCCGGCCACCCACTGGCGCGACGCCGGCGACGCCTACGAACTCAGCACGTCCCAGGTCACGTTGAGGGCATACAAGTCACCGCTGCGCTTCGAGCTGCGCCGGGCCGACGGCTCGCTGGTCTGGTCCGAGGCCAAGGGGCTGAGCTGGGACGACAAGACCACCACGCAGACCCTCGCGCGCGGCGCCACCGAGCAGTTCTACGGCGCCGGCATGCAGAACGGCCGCGGCAACACCTCGCACCGCGGCCACACCGTCGAGGTGGGCGTGGACTACAACTGGGACGACGGCGGCCACCCCAACTCCGTCCCCTTCTACCTCTCCACCGCCGGATACGGCGTCTTCCGCAACACCTACGCCCCCAACACCTACGCCTTCGACGACCCGGTGACGACCACCGCGAAGGAACGGCGTTTCGACGCCTATTACTTCGCCGGGCCGCGCACGAAGGACGTCATCGGCCAGTACACCGCACTGACCGGAAAGCCCTTCCTGCCGCCGGTGTACGGCCTGGAGATCGGCGATTCGGACTGCTATCTGCACAATGCCAACCGCGGGGAACGGCACACCCTGGATTCCCTGAAGGTCGCCGACGGATATGTGCAGCACGACATGCCCAACGGCTGGATGCTGGTGAACGACGGCTACGGCTGTGGCTATGAAAACCTGGCGCAAACCTCCCAGGGGCTCGGTGACCGGAAGATGAAACTCGGGCTGTGGACCGAGGACGGCATCGCCAAACTCGCCGACCAGGTCAAGGCCGGCCAGCGGATCGCCAAACTCGACGTGGCCTGGGTCGGCGACGGCTACAAATTCGCCCTGGACGGCTGCAAGGACGCCTACCAGGGGATCGAGGACAACAGCGACGCACGGGGATTCACCTGGGCCCCGGAAAGCTGGGCGGGCGCGCAGCGGTGCGGCGTCCAGTGGTCCGGAGACCAGAGCGGCAGCTGGGAATACATCCGCTGGCAGATACCGACCTACGCCGGCGCGACGATGTCCGGGCTCGCCTACACGACCGGTGACGTGGACGGCATTTTCGGCGGCAGTCCCAAGACGTACGTCCGCGATCTGCAGTGGAAGGCCTTCCTCCCGGCGGTCATGACGATGGACGGCTGGGCCGCCAGCGACAAGCAGCCCTACCGCTACGGCGACCCGTACACGGCCATCAACCGGAAATACCTGAAGCTGAAGGAATCGCTGCTGCCCTACGTGTACTCCTACGCGGCCGAGGCGACCCGGACCGGGGTCGGGCCGGTGCGTCCGCTGTCGCTGGAATACCCCGACGACCCGAAGGCCGCCGCGGACGCCGCGAAGTACGAATTCCTCTCCGGCCAGGACTTCCTGGTCGCCCCCGTCTACCGGGACACCGACACCCGCGACGGCATCTACCTGCCCAAGGGCACCTGGATCGACTACTGGTCCGGACGCACCTACCGGGGACCGGTGACCCTCGACGGCTACAGCGCGCCGCTGGACACCCTGCCGCTGTTCGTCAAGGCCGGCGCCGCCGTGCCGATGTGGCCCGGCATCAGGTCCTACCAGGACCGGACCGCTGGTTCACCGCTCGCCTGGGACGTCTACCCGCAGGGCCGCTCGTCGTTCACCCTCTACGAGGACGACGGGGTGACCCGCGCCCACCGGACGGGCGCCGGCGCCACCCAGCGGGTCGACGTCACGGCCCCCCGCTCCGGCGCCGGCGACGTACGCCTCGACGTCGGGGCCTCGAAGGGCTCCTTCCAGGGCAAGCAGACCAGCCGGCCGTACGAGTTCACCGTGCACACCGGGGACACGCCGCGCGGGGTGGAGCTGGCCGGCCGGCCGCTGAAGCGGCTGCCGTCCGCCCGCGCCCTCGAAGCGGCCGGGCAGGGCTGGTACTACGACCCGGCCGACCGCGGCGGAGTCGTCCACGTCACGACCGCCTCCCGCCCCACCGACCGGGCCTTCGGCCTGACGCTCAAGGGCGCCAGCGCGGTCGGCGGCCGGACCCCGGGCGCGGGCGTCACGGTCACCACCCCGGCGGCCAGGAGGTCACCAAGGGCGTGCCGACGACCGTACGGACCGCGGTGACGGCCGGGACCCGGGACGCCACGGACGTCTCGGTGTCGCTGTCCGCGCCCGAGGGCTGGCGGGTCTCCGCCCCGGCACACCACGGCCGGCTCGCGGCCGGCGGCACCGCCCGCGACACGCTGACCGTGACCGCGCCGAAGGACGCGAGCAGCGCCGACCCGGTGACCGTCACCGCCACCGTCCGCTACCGGGCGGCCGGGGCCCCGCGCACCACCGTGCACCGCTTCGAGGTACGGCCGGTACCGGCCGCGCCGTCCGCCGACACCTGGGCGAGCGACATGGAGTGGCTGACCGCAACCAATGGCTACGGCCCGGCCGAACGGGACCGCAGCAACGGCGAGTCGGGCCCGGCGGACGGCCATCCGCTCACCCTCGCCGGGAAGACATACACCAAGGGCATCGGCGCGCACGCCAACGCGGACCTGGAGTTCTTCACCGGGGGCCGCTGCACCTCGTTCACCGCGGACACCGGGATCGACGACGAGATCGCCGACTACGGGGAGGTCGCCTTCTCCGTGGAGGCGGACGGCAAGGTGCTGTGGACCTCGCCGAAGCTGACCGGGAAGTCGGCGCCGGTGGCGGTGGACGTACCGCTGCGCGGCGCCCGGCACGTACGGCTGAAGGTGACCGACACCGACGGCAAGAAGTCCGGTGACCACGGCGACTGGGCGGGGGCGCGCTTCCACTGCTCCGGATGACCGCCCCCGGACGCCGCCGGAGATGACGGCGGGGCGCCGGACCGGCCCGCCGGCCGGTCCGGCGCCCCGGTGCGTGTCAGCCGCCCGGGTGCGCCCGGGTCAGTCGCCGCTCTCCTCCGGGCCGTCCTCGTCGGGCCGACGGGAGGAGTCGGACGGGCCGGTGTCCTTCGGGCCGCCGGGCTCGCGCGGTTCCTTGGAGGCCGGGCGGGGCGGCCGGGTGCGGCCGCTGGTCGTGTCACGGAGGTAGGAGCTGTCCCGGCCCTCCGCGAGCCCGCCCTCGGTGGCCACGCCGGGGCCGGACTGCGGGTCGCGGCGGCGCAGATAGCGCTCGAACTCGCGGGCGATCGCCTCGCCGGACGCCTCCGGCAGGTCCGCGGTGTCCCGCGCCTCCTCCAGCGACTGCACGTACTCGGCGACCTCGCTGTCCTCCGCCGCCAGCTGGTCCACGCCCAGCTGCCAGGCCCGCGCGTCCTCGCTCAGCTCGCCCAGCGGGATGCTGATGTCGAGGAGGTCCTCCAGGCGGTTGAGCAGCGCGAGGCTGGCCTTCGGGTTGGGCGGCTGGGAGACGTAGTGCGGCACCGCCGCCCACAGGCTCACCGCCGGCACGCCCGCGTGGGTGCACGCCTCCTGGAGGATCCCGACGATGCCGGTCGGGCCCTCGTAGCGCGACTCCTCCAGGTCCAGCCGGCGGGCCAGGTCGGCGTCCGAGGTGACCCCGCTGACCGGGACCGGTCGGGTGTGCGGGGTGTCCCCGAGCAGCGAGCCCAGCACCACCAGCATCTCCACGCCCAACTCATGGGCGAAACCGAGGATTTCGTTGCAGAACGAGCGCCAGCGCATGCTCGGCTCGATGCCGCGGACCAGGACCAGGTCGCGCGCCCGGCCCTTGCCGTTCGCATCGCTGACCCGGACCACGGAGAGCCGGGTGGTCGGCCAGGTGATCTTGCGTACGCCGCCGTCGAGGAAGACGGTGGGACGGTTCACCTGGAAGTCGTAGTAGTCCTCGGCGTCCAGCGCGGCGAAGACCTCGCCCTTCCACTCCCGGTCCAGATGGGCGACCGCGGCGGAGGCGGCGTCGCCGGCGTCGTTCCAGCCTTCGAACGCGGCCACCATGACCGGGTCGATCAGCTCGGGCACCCCCTCCAGCTCGATCACCCAGCGCCTCCTTCCGACCGGCCCGGCCGTCGGGGACGGCGGCCGGCAGCAGTTCCATTACGTGCGTCACCAAGCCTACGGCTTGTGTGGGCCCGGTCCGCAGCCCCTGTGCACGAACACGTCCCGAGTCATCCGATCTGTGGCCGAGGTCGTGCGTCATCGCTTCCTCAACTTCCGCCCGACATTCGGTACGGGGTCTGGACGGCGACTCGGGGACGGGTCTATACATCGGATGACCCGGAAAGGTCCGATGTTAGCTCCGCCGCCAGGAACGATGTTCCTCCGCTACTCCTCAGGGGCGTGCGCATGGCCGCGACCGACACCGTCACCGCGTTCGAGATCCACGACGTCCGCTTCCCCACGTCGGAGCAGCTCGACGGCTCGGACGCCATGCATCCCGACCCCGACTACTCCGCCGCCTACCTCGTCCTGCACACCGCCGACGGCCCGCGCGGCCACGGCCTGTGCTTCACCCTCGGCCGCGGCAACGACGTGATGGCCGCCGCGATCCGGTCCCTCGCGCCGTACCTCGTCGGCCGCCCGGTGCCCGCCACCGCCGCCGACCTCGCCGCCCTGCACCGCGACCTCACCCACGACTCCCAGCTGCGCTGGCTCGGGCCCGAGAAGGGCGTGATGCAGATGGCGGCCGGCGCGGTGGTCAACGCCGCCTGGGACCTGGCCGCCCGCCGGGCCGGCCTGCCGGTGTGGGAGTTCCTCGCCGCGATGACCCCCGAGGACCTCGTCTCGCTCGTCGACTTCCGCTACCTCTCCGACGCCCTCACGCCCGGCGAGGCACTGGCCCTGCTGCGCGCCGCCGAGCCCGGCCGGCCCGCCCGCGCCGCCCGCCTGAAGGCCGAGGGCTACCCCGCCTACACCACCTCGCCCGGCTGGCTCGGCTACGACGACGGCAAGCTGGTCCGGCTCGCCAAGGAGGCGGTGGCCGACGGCTTCGGGCAGATCAAACTGAAGGTGGGCGCCGACCTCGACGACGACAAGCGGCGGCTGCGGCTGGCCCGCGCCGCGGTCGGCCCCGGCGTACGGATCGCGGTCGACGCCAACCAGCGCTGGGACGTGGCCGAGGCGGTCCGCTGGATGACCGCGCTGGCGCCGTACACCCCGTACTGGATCGAGGAACCGACCAGCCCGGACGACGTGCTGGGGCACGCCGCGGTGCGCTCCGGGCAGCCGGTGAAGGTCGCCACCGGTGAACACGTCGCCAACCGGGTGGTGTTCAAACAGCTGCTGCAGGCCGGCGCGGTGGACTTCGTCCAGATCGACGCGGCCCGGGTGGCCGGGGTCAACGAGAACCTGGCCATCCTGCTGCTCGCCGCCAAGTACGGCGTCCCGGTGTGCCCGCACGCCGGCGGCGTCGGCCTGTGCGAGCTGGTGCAGCACCTGGCGATGTTCGACTACGTGGCCGTCTCGGGCAGCCGGGACGACCGCGTCATCGAGTACGTCGACCACCTGCACGAGCACTTCGTCCACCCGGTCGTGATCGAGCACGGCCGCTACCGGGCCCCGGCCGCCCCCGGCTTCTCCGCCGAGATGCGCCCGGCGTCCCTCGCCGCCCACCGCTACCCCGACGGGCCCGTGTGGCGGGCCCGCCGGACCACCGAGGAGGCCCTCATATGACGGACTTCGACGGCCTGGCCGCCCTCGTCACCGGCGGTGCCTCCGGCATCGGCGCCGCCACCGCCGCCCTGCTGCACGAGCGCGGCGCCCGGGTGGCCGTAGTGGACCGCGACCCGGCCGGCGCCCCGCCCGGCACCCTCGCGCTCACCGCCGACGTCACCTCCGCCGCCGCCGTGCGCGCCGCCGTTGACGAGGCGGCGGCCGAACTCGGCGCCCTGCACACCCTCGTCGGCAACGCCGGCATCGGCGCGATCGGCACCGTCGAGGACAACGACGACGAGGAGTGGCGGCACGTCCTGGACGTCAACCTCCTCGGCCTGGTCCGCACCGCCCGCGCCGCCCTGCCCCACCTGCGCCGGGCGGCCCGCGACCGCCCCGGAGCCGTGTCGATCACCCACACCTGCTCCATCGCCGCCACCGCCGGACTGCCGCAACGGGCCCTGTACGGTGCCAGCAAGGGCGCGGTGCTGTCGCTGACGCTCGCCATGGCCGCCGACCACGTCCGCGAGGGCATCCGGGTCAACTGCGTCAACCCGGGCACCGCCGACACCCCGTGGATCGGCCGGCTGCTGGCCCGCGCCGACGACCCGGCGGCCGAACGCGCCGCCCTCGACGCCCGCCAGCCGATGGGCCGGATGGTCACCGCCGGCGAAGTCGCCGCCGCCATCGTCTCGTTGGCCTCCCCGGCCGCCGCCGGCATCACCGGCGCCGCGCTCGCCGTCGACGGCGGCATGCAGGGCCTGCGCCTGCGCCCCGCGACCTGACCCGGCCGCGGACGGAAAAGCCCACCCGACCGACCAAGGGACTCCCATGAGACTGCGTACGACCGGCGCGGCGGCGGGTGCCGCGGTGTCCGTCCTCGCCGCCCTCGCCGTGCTCACCGGCTGCAACCGCGGCAGCGACGCCGCCGGCCGGATCGGCATCGACCTGCCCCGCACGGACACCGACTTCTGGAACTCCTACGAGCAGTACCTCCGCAAGGACCTGGACCACGGCGGCCCGGCGGCCCTCCCGCTGGCCAACTCCCAGAACGACATCGCCAAGGTCGTCGCCGACGTGCAGGCGCTCACCGGCCAGGGCGCCAAGGCGATCGTGATGGCCCCTCAGGACACCGGGGCCATCAGCGCCGAACTGCAGCGGCTCGCGGCGAAGAAGATCCCGGTCATCAGCGTGGACACCCGGCCCGACGACGGCACCGTCTACATGGTCGTCCGCGCCGACAACCGCGCCTACGGCGAGAAGTCCTGCGACTACCTCGGCCGCAAGCTCGGCGGCCGGGGCCGGGTCGCCGAACTCCAGGGCGACCTCAGCTCGGTCAACGGGCGGGACCGCTCCGAGGCGTTCGCGGCCTGCATGAAGCGGAAGTACCCGAAGATCACCGTGCACGAGCTGGCCACCGACTGGAAGGGCGAGGTCGCCTCCGCCAAGCTGCAGAGCCTGCTCGCCCAGCACCCCGACCTCGACGGCATCTACATGCAGGCCGGCGGCGCCTTCCTGCAGCCCACGCTCGCCCTGCTGGAGCAGCGGAAACGGCTCGTACCGGCCGGCTCCGCCGGGCACCTCACCATCATCTCCAACGACGGCATACCGGACGAACTGGCCGCGATCCGCGCCGGCACGATCGACGCCACCCTCTCCCAGCCGGCCGACCTCTACGCGAAGTACGCGCTCTTCTACGCGCGGGCCGCGCTGGACGGCAAGACCTTCCGGCCCGGCCCCACCGACCACCACTCCACCATCGTGAAGATCAAGAACGGTCTGGAGGACCAGCTCCCGGCGCCCCTGGTCACCAAGGCCAACGTCGACGACGCCACGCTCTGGGCCAACCAGCTCGACCGGCCCGGGAAGAAGCAGCGGCGATGACGGCCCACGAACCGGCGGCGGTGCACGCCGAGGGAATCGTCAAACGCTACGGCCCCACCCTGGCCCTCGACGGGGCCCGGCTGACCGTACGGCCCGCCGAGGCCCACGCCCTCGTCGGCCGCAACGGCGCCGGCAAGTCCACCCTGGTCTCCGTGCTGACCGGCCTGACCCGCCCGGACGCCGGCCGGGTCACCTTCGCCGGGCGGCCCGCACCCCGCTTCGGCGACCCGGCCGGCTGGCAGCGCACGGTCGCCTGCGTCCACCAGAAGTCGATGACGGTGCCCGAACTGACCGTCGCCGAGAACCTCTTCCTGGGCCGTCTCCCGGGCGGCCGCACGCTCCGCTGGGGCGCCCTGCGCGCCCGGGCCGGCGAACTGCTCGCCGGCTACGGCGTGGCGGTCGACCCGACCGCCCGGATCCGCGAACTCGACGTGGAGCAGCGGCAGTTCGTGGAGATCGCGCGCGCCCTCTCGCACGGCGCCCGGCTGATCATCCTGGACGAGCCCACCGCCCGCCTCGACGCGGCCGGCATCGACCGGCTCTTCGGCAAACTGCGGGCGCTGCGCGCCCAGGGCGTGGCCTTCGTGTTCATCTCGCACCACCTTCAGGAGGTCTACGAGCTGTGCGACACCGTCACCGTCCTCCGCGACGCCCGCCCCGTACTGACCGCGCCCGTCCCGGACCTCCCCAGGGACGAGCTGGTCGCGGCCATGACGGGGGAGGCGGCGACTGCCGCGCGGCGCCCCCGGCCGGCCGGCCGCACCACGGGCGCACCGGTGCTGCGCGCCGAAGGGCTGGCGCTGCACGGCCGGTTCGGCCCGCTGGACCTGACCGTACGGGCCGGTGAGGTGGTGGGCCTCGCGGGCGCCACGGCCAGCGGGACCACCGCGATCGGCGAGACGCTGGCCGGGCTGCGGGCCCCGGACGCCGGCCGGATCTCGGTACGCGGCCGCCCGGTCCGCACCGGCAGCGTGCCGCACGCCCTCGCCGCCGGCATCGGCTACATCCCCGAGGACCGGCACCGCGAGGGCCTCGTCCCCGGCCGCAGCGTCGCCGAGAACGCCACCCTCACCGTCGCCGACCAGCTGGGGCCGCTGGGGACCGTACTGCCCGCCCGGACCCGCGCGTTCGCCCGGCGGATGATCAGCGACCTGGACATCCGGACCACCGGGCCCGGCCAGCCGGTCTCCGGGCTCTCCGGCGGCAACCAGCAGAAGGTCGTGATCGCCCGCGCGCTGGCCCGCCGGCCCGCGGTCCTGGTCGCCGTCCGGCCCACCAACGGCGTGGACGTCCGGTCCAAGGAGGCCCTGCTCGGCGTCGTGCGCCAGGTCGCGGACGGCGGCAGCGGCGCGCTGATCGTCTCCGACGAACTCGACGACCTCCGGGTCTGCGACCGGGTGCTGGCCGTCTTCCACGGCCGGGTGACCGCCCACTTCCCCCGCGGCTGGCGCGACCACGACCTGGTCGCCGCCATGGAGGGCCTGGCGGGCGACCGCCCCGACGAGCGGCCGGCGGGCGACCGCGGCGACGACCCGCACGGAACGGAAGGGACCGCGCCATGACCGAGACCGCCTCCCCGCCGGCCACCGACCTGGGCGCCACCCCGCCCGTCCGCCGCCGGCCCCGGATCGACCCGGCCCGCTGGCGGGACCTCTCCCTGGTGCCGGTGATCCTCGTCCTGGGCGTCATCGGCTTCATCGTCTCGCCCGCCTTCCTCACCCAGGACAACCTCATCGGGGTCGTCCAGCAGTCCACCGAACTCGGGCTGCTGGTGCTCGGCGAGGCGCTCGTCCTGATCAGCGGCCGGATGGACCTGTCACTGGAATCGACCATCGGGCTGGCGCCGGTGGTGGCGCTGTGGCTGGTGATGCCCGCGCACGGCGGCCGGTTCGCCGGCCTCGGGCTCTTCCCCGCCTGGACCGCGATCCCGCTCTGCCTGGCGGTGGGCGCGGCGGTCGGCGCGGTCAACGGCTTGCTGATCCTGGGGCTCAGGGTCAACGGCTTCATCGCCACCCTCGGCATGCTCACCATGCTGCGCGGCCTCCAGGTGGGCCTCTCCGAGGGGCAGTCCATCGGCAACGTCCCGGAGTCCTTCGCCTATCTGGGCAAGGCCGACTGGCTGGGCGTCCCGGCCGCCGTCTGGATCTGCCTGGCACTGTTCGCACTCGGCGGCGCGGCCCTGGGCTACCTCCGGCACGGACGGGCGCTGTACGCGATCGGCGGCAACCCGGAGGCGGCCCGCGCCGCCGGCATCCGCGTGGACCGGCTCACCTGGACCGTCCTCACCCTCGCCGGGGTGCTCGCCGCCTTCGCCGGCATCCTCTACACCGGCCACTACGGCGCGGTCTCCGCGAGCCAGGGAAACGGCTGGATCTTCCAGGTCTTCGCCGCCGCGGTGATCGGCGGCATCAGCCTCAAGGGCGGCCGCGGCACCCTCTTCGGCGCGCTCACCGGCGTCCTGACCCTCCAACTGGTCATCAACGTCATGACGCTGGGCGGGGTGCCGCCGCTGTGGACCCAGTTCCTCAACGGCGCGATCATCATCATCGCCCTGGTCATCTCCCGCTTCACCAGCGGCGAGAAGCAGGACTGAGGGCCGCCGCAGATGCGCCAACCCTCCAGTGCACAACGCGAGTTGGGCCGCAGCGGGGTCACCGTCCCGCCCCTGGGCCTGGGCTGCGCCCCGCTCGGCAACCTCTACCGCGCCGTCCCCGAAGAGCAGGCCCGGGCCGTCGTCCACACCGCCCTCGCGGCCGGTGCCGGCCACTTCGACACCGCACCGCACTACGGCCTCGGCCTCTCCGAGGAGCGGCTCGGCCGGGCGCTGCGCGGCCGGGACCGGGACGGCTACACCCTCTCCACCAAAGTCGGCCGCCGGCTCCGCCCGCTCGCACCGGGGGAGGAGGCGGCCGGTGAGGGCTTCGTCGACACCCCCGCCCGGGCCCGCGTCCGCGATCTCTCCCGCGACGGCATCCACGCCACCCTCCAGGCGTCCCTGGAGCGGCTCGGCGTCGACCGCGTCGACATCGTCTACCTGCACGACGTCGAGCACCACCTGCGCGAGGTCTACGACACCGGCTTCCCGGCCCTCGCCGAACTGCGCGCCCAAGGAGCCGTGCGCGCCATCGGCTTCGGGATGAACCACAGCGACGTCCTGGCCCGGCTCGTCGACGACCTCGACGTGGACGTGGTGCTCTGCGCCGGCCGCTGGACGCTGCTGGAGCGCACCGCCCTCGACGACCTGCTGCCGGTCTGCGCCCGCCGCGGCACCTCCGTCGTCGTCGGCGGGGTCTACAACTCCGGGCTGCTCGCCGACCCGTCACCCGGCGCCCGCTACGACTACGCCCCGGCCCCGCCCGCCCTGCTGCACCGCGCCCGCCGACTGGCCGCGGTGTGCGCGGAGTTCGGGGTGCCGCTGAAGGCCGCGGCGCTGCGCTTCCCGTTCGGCCACCCGGCCGTGGCCGCCGCCGTCGTGGGCGCCGCCACCCCCGGCGAAATGGCGGAGAACGCCCGGCTCTTCACCCAGGAGATCCCCGACGCCCTGTGGCACACGCTCGTCGCCCGCGGGCTGCTCGACCCCGACCTGCCGCTGCCCCTCGCCCACGGCCCCCACGACCCCGGAGCAGGCCCCTGATGCGCATCGACGCCCACCACCACCTGTGGGACCTCACCCGGCGCGACCAGCCGTGGATGGACGGGCCCTGGGCCGACCCGATCCGCCGCAGCTACGCGCTCGCCGACCTCGTCCCGCACCTGACCGCCCACGGCATCGACCGCACGGTGCTGGTCCAGTCGTCGTCCTCGTACGACGAGACCGCCGAACTGCTGGCGCTCGCGGTGGGGGAGGGCCCGGTCGCCGGCGTCGTCGGCTGGGCCGACCTCACCGACCCGGCGCTCCCCGGCCACCTGGCGGCGCAGCCGGCCGAACTGGTCGGCCTCCGCCACCAGGTCCAGGACGAACCCGACCCCGACTGGCTCACCCGCCCCGCGGTCCTCGGCGGACTGGCCGCCCTGGCCGCCGCCGGCCTCGTCTACGACCTGCTGGTCACCCCGCGCGAACTGCCCGCCGCACACACCGCGGCCCGGGCCCTGCCCCAGCTGTCGTTCGTCCTGGACCACGCCGCCAAACCCGCGGTGGCGACCGGGCAGTGGCAGCCCTGGGCCGGCGCCGTCGACGCGCTCGCCGGGCTGCCGAACGTCAGCTGCAAGCTGTCCGGGCTGGTCACCGAGGCCGACCGGGACGCCTGGCGGCCGCCGCAGATCCTCCCCTACGCCCGGCACGTGCTGGACACCTTCGGCCCGGACCGGGTGATGTTCGGCTCCGACTGGCCGGTCTGCACCCTCGCCGCCGGCTACGACGACGTCCTCGCGCTCGCGGAGGCCGCCACCACCGGACTCACCACGGCCGAGCGCACGGCGGTCTTCGGCGGGACGGCGGCGCGGGTCTACGGGCTCGGGGCGTGGTAGCCGGACGGAGCGCGGCGCGGGGGCCGGACCCCGCGCCGGGCCGCCGCGTCGGCGTCCGGTTTCCGCCAGCCTCGCGGCCGTCCGCGGCCGAGGATCGAGGCGTACCGCGGAGCGACGCGGTGCTCGTCCGGCAGGGACGAACGAACACGCACGAAGGCGACGGTGACGACGATGACCGCGACGGTGATGGCTCCCACGACCCCCATGACGGCGACCGCGGCGGGGGACGGCGGCGACCGGCCGCTGGCGGGCAAGGTGGCCCTGGTGACCGGCGGCAGCCGCGGGATCGGGGCGGCGATCGCGCGCCGGCTGGCCGCCGGGGGCGCGGCGGTGGCCCTGACCTACCACAGCCGGCAGGACCTGGCCGACCAGGTGGTCAAGGAGATCGAGCAGGCCGGCGGGCAGGGCTGGGCGGTCCGGGCCGACGTGGCCGACGCCGAGCAGGTGTGGGCCGCGGTGGCCGGCGCCGTGGAGCGCTTCGGGCGGCTGGACATCCTGGTGAACAACGCCGGGATCGGCGTCCTCGGGCCGTTCGAGGGCATTTCCCTGGACGACGTGGACCGGGTGCTGCGCACCAACGTCCGCGGGCCCTTCCTCGCGGCGCAGGCCGCGGCCGCGCATCTGACCGAGGGCGGGCGGATCATCTCGATCGGCAGCTGCATGGCCGAGCGGGTCGCCTTCCCCGGCGGCACCCTCTACGCCACCAGCAAGGCCGCGCTGACCGGCCTCACCAAGACCCTGGCCAGGGAGCTGGGGCCGCGCGGGATCACCGCCAACCTCGTCCACCCGGGCCCGATCGACACCGACATGAACCCCGCCGACGGCGAGAGCGCGGAGTTCCAGGCCGGGCTGACCTCCCTCGGTGCCTTCGGCCAGGGCACGGACGTCGCGGAGACCGTGGCCCATCTGGCGGGCGACGGCGGGCGCTACATCACGGGCGCCTCGATCGCGGTGGACGGCGGCTTCGCGGTCTGAACCGGGGGAAGCCCGCCCGCGGCCCGCGGCCCGCGGCCCGCGGCCCGCGGCGTCGGGTCGTGGCGTCGGGTCGTGGGCGACGGGCTTCGGCGGGACGTTCCGGCCGCGGACGGCGGAGCGTTCACAGCGAGGTGCGCAACCACTGCTCCACGCTGGCGATGTGCACCGTCGCCCAGGCCCGCGCCGCCTCCGCGTCCCGGTCGCGCAGCGCGCCGAGGATCGCCCGGTGCTCGGTGAGGGTGCGGGCCACCGCGTCCTTCTGGGTCAGCCCGCGCCAGATCCTGGCCCGGGTGGTCGGCCCGGACAATCCGTCCAGCAGCGAGCAGAGCACGGAGTTGCCGGACGCCGCGACGATCCCGCGGTGGAACTCCAGGTCGGAGGCGACCAGGTCCTCCACGGACGGGCTCGGGCCCAGGGCGTCCAACCGGGCTTCCAGGGCATCGAGTTCGCCGTGGCCGATCCGGCCGGCCGCCATCGCCGTGGCGGCCGGCTCCAGGATCCGGCGGACGGCGAGGAACTCCAGCACCGTGTCGTCGCGGTGGAAGTCCACCACGAAGCTCATCGCCTCCAGCAGCACCTGCGGATCGAGACTGGTGACGTAGGTGCCGTCGCCCTGGCGGACGTCCAGGATCCGGATGAGGGACAGCGCCCGCACGGCCTCGCGCAGCGAGTTGCGGGACAGCCCGAGCTCGGCCGCCAGCTCGCTCTCCTTCGGCAGCCGGTCACCCGGCCGCAGCGCGCCGGAGACGATCATGCCCTTGATCTTCTCGATGGCCTCGTCGGTGACCGCCATGCCGACCTCCCAGACATCCGATGTCTGGGTCATTATGGCCCGGCGGGCCGCCCGCGACCGCCCCGGTGGCCGGGTACGACGAAGGGGCGGCCCCCGGGGCCGCCCCTTCGCGCTTCAGCGGGTGCTGACGTTCTGACGTGGCGTCAGCCCTCCAGCATGTCCTTGACCTTGGTCCGGACGTCCTCGGTGTCCAGCCCGCGGATGGTCAGCGTGGTACGGCGGCGCAGCACGTCGTCGACGGTCTCGGCCCACTCGTTGTCCCGGGCGTAGGCGACCTGCGCCCAGATCTCCGGGGCGTCCGGGTGGATCCGCTCGGCCAGCGCCGGGTTCTCGTTCGCCAGCCGGACGATGTCGAAGGACAGCGAACCGTAGTGGGTGGCGAGGTGGCGCGCGGTCTCCGGGGCCATCCGGGGACCGGGGGTGCCGCCGTCGACGAGCAGCCGGTGGGCGACCGCGTTCGGGTTCGCGATACCGGGCAGCGGGAGCTTCTTCGGCAGCTGCGCGATCGGCTCCATGTCGTCGGCCAGCGGCTGGCCGGGCAGCGCGGCGAGCTTGTTCATCACCGTCCGGCCGATGTGCCGGAAGGTCGTCCACTTGCCGCCGGCCACCGACAGCATGCCGCCGCTGCCCTCGGTGACGACCGTCTCGCGCTTGGCCTTGGAGGTGTCACCGGGGCCGCCCGGCAGCACCCGCAGACCCGCGAAGGAGTACGTGATCAGGTCGCGGGACAGCTGCTGGTCGCGGATGGAGAAGGCGGCCTCGTCCAGGATCTGGGTGACGTCCTTCTCGTTGACCGCGACGTCCGCCGGGTCCCCCTCGAACTCCTCGTCCGTGGTGCCCAGCAGCAGCATGTCCTCCCAGGGGAGGGCGAAGGTGATGCGGTACTTGTCGATCGGGGTGGCCAGCGCCGCCTTCCAGGGGGAGGTGCGCTTGAGGACCAGGTGGGCGCCCTTCGACAGCCGGATGGACGGGGCCGCGTTCGGGTCCTCCATCTTGCGCAGGTGGTCCACCCACGGCCCGGTGGCGTTGAGCACCAGGCGCGCGTTGACCCCGAACTCCTGGCCGTCCGTACGGTCCTTGAGCTCGGCGCCGGTGACCCGGCCCTGGGTGAAGCGCAGACCGGTGACCTCGGCGTGGTTGAGGACCGTGGCGCCGGCCGCGACCGCCGCGCGGACGGTCATCAGGGCCATCCGGGAGTCGTTCATCTGGTCGTCGCCGTACACGGCCACGGCCTTGAGGTTCTCCGTGCGCAGCTCCGGCACGTCCCGCTGTGCCTTGGCCGCGGATATCACGTGGCCGACGCCGTCGCCGAACGCGGACAGCGCGGAGTAGGCGAAGACGCCCGCACCGAGCTTGGCCGCGCCGTGCGGGCCGCCCTTGTAGACCGGCAGGTAGAAGGTGAGGGGGTTGGAGAGGTGCGGTGCGACCTCGCGGGACACCGCACGCCGCTCGAAGTGGTTCTCCGCCACCAGCTTGACCGCACCGGTCTGCAGGTAGCGCAGACCGCCGTGCAGCAGCTTGGAGGAGGCGGAGGAGGTGGCGCCGGCGAAGTCGCCGGCGTCCACCAGGGCCACCCGCAGTCCGGCCTGTGCGGCGTGCCAGGCGGTGGAGATGCCCAGGATGCCGCCACCGATCACCAGGAGGTCATAGGTCGCCTTGGAAAGCTGCTCCCGAGTCTCGGCGCGGCTCGGGTTCGAACCGTTGGCCGGGTGCGTCCCGAGGGCCGGGACGCTCTGCAGGGTGCTCATGTTGTGCTCCTCGTCAGCTCTCGTCGTCGAGCCAGCCCATGGTCCGCTCCACGGCCTTGAGCCAGTTCTTGTACTCGCGGTCACGGGTGTCCGCGTCCATGCGGGGGGTCCATTCGGCGGCCCGGCGCCAGTTGGCGCGCAGTTCGTCGGTGCTGGACCAGAAGCCGACGGCCAGTCCGGCCGCATAGGCAGCGCCGAGGCAGGTGGTCTCGGCGACCATCGGGCGCACCACGGGGGCGTCCAGGAAGTCCGAGATGGTCTGCATCAGCAGGTTGTTGGAGGTCATACCGCCGTCGACCTTGAGTGCGGTCAGCTCGACGCCGGAGTCCTTGGTCATGGCGTCGGTGATCTCACGGGTCTGCCAGGCGGTGGCCTCGAGAACGGCGCGGGCGATGTGCGCCTTGGTGACGTAACGGGTCAGGCCCGCGATGACACCGCGCGCGTCGGAGCGCCAGTAGGGGGCGAACAGGCCGGAGAAGGCCGGCACGAAGTACGCGCCGCCGTTGTCATCGACCGTGCTGGCGAGGGTCTCGATCTCGGCCGCGCTGTTGATCAGGCCCATCTGGTCGCGCATCCACTGGACCAGCGAACCGGTGACGGCGATCGAGCCCTCCAGGGCGTAGACCGTCTGCTGGTCGCCGATCCGGTAGCCGACCGTGGTCAGCAGCCCGTTGTACGAGTTGACCGGCTCGTGGCCGGTGTTCATCAGCATGAAGGTGCCGGTGCCGTACGTGGACTTGGCCTCACCCTGGGCGAAGCAGGTCTGGCCGAAGAGCGCGGCCTGCTGGTCGCCGAGCGCCGAGGCGACCGGGACGCCGGCCAGTACACCGCCGGCGGTGTGGCCGTAGACCTCGGCGGACGACTTGATCTCCGGCAGCACGGCCGCCGGGATGTCCATCGACGCGAGGATCTTGTCGTCCCACTCCAGGTTGTGGAGGTTCATCAGCATGGTGCGGGACGCGTTGGTGACGTCGGTGACGTGGTGGCCGCCGTTGACGCCGCCGGTGAGGTTCCAGATGACCCAGGAGTCCATGGTGCCGAAGAGGATCTCGCCGCGCTCGGCGCGCTCGCGCAGGCCCTCGACGTTGTCGAGCAGCCAGCGGATCTTCGGGCCGGCGAAGTAGGAGGCCAGCGGCAGGCCGGTCTCCCGGCGGAAGCGGTCCTGGCCGACGTTGCGGCCGAGCTCCTTGCAGAGCGCGTCGGTGCGGGTGTCCTGCCAGACGATGGCGTTGTGGACCGGCTCACCGGTGTTCTTGTCCCAGAGGACGGTGGTCTCGCGCTGGTTGGTGATGCCGATGGCGCGGACGTCGTCGGCGGTGATGCCGGCCTTCTGCACGGCGCCGTCGACGACCTGCTGGACGTTGGTCCAGATCTCGGCGGCGTCGTGCTCGACCCAGCCCGGCTTCGGGAAGATCTGCTCGTGCTCCTTCTGGTCGACCGAGACGATCCGGCCGTCCTTGTCGAAGACGATGCAGCGGCTGGAGGTCGTTCCCTGGTCGATCGCGGCGATGAAAGGGCCGTGGCCGTGGGAGGAGGTGCTGTGGGTCTCGCTCATGGTGTGCTCCAAGGAAGTCTGTGCGGGCGGCGGGGCGGTCGGGCGGATCAGGCGAACGCCACCTGGTAGATGCCCCCGGCGAGGGCGCCGCCGATCAGCGGGCCGACGACCGGGATCCAGGCGTAACCCCAGTCTGAACCGCCCTTGTTCGGCAGCGGCAGCAGCGCGTGCACGATGCGCGGACCGAGGTCGCGGACCGGGTTGATGGCGTAGCCCGTCGGACCGCCGAGCGACAGACCGATGCCGACGACGACCAGTGCCACCAGCAGGGTGCCGATGACGCCGACGCCCTTGCCGTTGTCGCTCAGACCGAGCGTGAGGATCGACAGCACGAGCACGGTGGTGGCGATGATCTCGGTGGCGAGGTTCTGCACGGCATTGCGGATCTCGGGGCCGGTGGAGAAGATGCCCAGGACCGGGCCGGCCTTCGGAGCGGCGGCCTGGTCGACCATGCCCTCCTCGCTCGTGTGGTCCGCGAGCACCTCGGGATCGGTCAGATGCGCACGGAACTGTCCGTAGTACACGACCCAGACCAGTACGGCGCCGATCATGGCGCCGAGCATCTCGCCGGCCAGGTACACCGGCACCTGGCTCCAGGCGACGGCGCCCTTGATGGCGAGCCCGATCGTGACCGCCGGGTTGAGGTGCGCGCCGGACTTCGCGGCGATGTACGCACCCGTGAGGACGGCGAAGCCCCACCCGAAGGTGATGGCCACCCATCCGGCGTTGTGCGCCTTGGAGCGCTTGAACGTGACGGCGGCGCAGACGCCGCCACCCATCAGAAGCAGTACAGCGGTACCGATGGTCTCGCTGAGGAAGATGTCGGAGCTGGACACCGGCGACTCCTTTGTCCTTCGTCCAGGGGAAGGCGAACCCCGGGTCCCTCCGGTGGTTCGCGCCCTCCGTGAGGGCGGTGGTCGGCCCGGCACTGCACACCATAGCGAATATTGCCGTGTGGTGTTCGACAATGCCGACCGATGCACGGCAGTTTTGTTCAGCGTCCGGACCCCGTCAAGGGGTACTTGGCCAAAAACTTAGGTGAACTTAACGGGTGAAACGGTCAGAATCGCCCTGCACCAAGATCACGGGACACCGCGCGTGCACAATCGCGCACAGCAGCGACGATTTCCGGCCGCAGTTCGCCGTCCCGGCAGACCCGCTCCACCGCCCCCGTGATCCCCACCGCGCCCACCGGCATCCGCCGCCGGTCGTGGATCGGCGTCGCCACCGACGCCACGCCGTCCCAGGTCTCCTCCACGTCCGCGGCCCAGCCCCGGGCCCGGATCAGGTCCAGCAGCCCCTCGAAGTCCCCCAGGCCGGTCACCGTGCGCGGCGTGAACGCCTCCCGGTCCGCCTCGACGACCTCGCTGTGCGCCACCGGGTCGTACGCGCAGAGCACCTTGCCCAGCGCCGTGCTGTGCAGCGGCTGCATCGCCCCCACCTCCAGCACCTGCCGGCTGTCGTCCGGCCGGAAGACGTGGTGCACCACCAGCACCCCCTGCTGGTGCAGGACACCCAGATAGACCGCCTCGCCACTGGAGCGGGCCAGGTCGTCGGTCCACACCAGGGCGCGGGCGCGCAGCTCGTGCACGTCCAGGTAGCTGTTGCCCAGCCGCAGCAGCTCCGCGCCCAGCTGATAGCGGCCGGAGACCGCTTCCTGCTCGACGAAACCCTCCTGCTGCAGGGTGCGCAGGATGCCGTGCGCGGTGCCCTTGGCCAGCCCGAGGGACGAGGAGATGTCGGAGAGGCCCAGTCGCCGCTCACCTCCCGCGAGCAGCCGCAACATCGCGGCTGCGCGCTCCAGCGACTGGATGGTGCGTGCCATCGGGCAACCTCCGAGAATGAGCAGTTCGACAATGCTGAACGATATCGGCCCATGCCGACTGAGGGCAGAGAACCGTGACTACTGGGTGGGTGCACCGGAGTCTGCCAACGATCACGAACGGCCCACCCGCGGGGGTGGAGCGGTGCTGTCCACGCCGTGGAACGGGGAACACGTGTACCGCACCCGGCAGCTACGCTGGCCGGGTGCGCCCCCTGAAGGGGGGTGCAAAGCCGACAGCCGTCGCAACCACGGGAGCATCTCCATGGCCTCGAACACGCCATCGTCCACCCACACCGCCCGCATCGAATCGCTGCGTGAGGCCCTGGCCTCGCGGGTGGTGGTCGCCGACGGGGCGATGGGCACCATGCTGCAGGCCCAGGACCCGACCATGGAGGACTTCCAGCAGCTGGAGGGCTGCAACGAGATCCTCAACCTCACCCGGCCCGACATCGTCCGCTCGGTGCACGAGGAGTACTTCGCGGTCGGCGTCGACTGCGTCGAGACCAACACGTTCGGCGCAAACCACGCCGCCCTCGCCGAGTACGACATCCCCGAGCGGGTCTACGAGCTGTCCGAGTCCGGCGCCCGGATCGCCCGCGAGGTCGCCGACGAGTTCACCGCCTCCACCGGCCAGCAGCGCTACGTCCTGGGCTCCATGGGCCCCGGCACCAAGCTGCCCACCCTCGGCCACGCCCCCTACGTCACCCTCCGTGACGCCTACCAGCAGAACGCCGAGGGCATGATCGCCGGCGGCGCGGACGCCCTGCTCGTCGAGACCACCCAGGACCTGCTGCAGACCAAGGCCGCCATCCTGGGCGCCCGCCGCGCCCTGAAGGCCACCGGCACCGACCTCCCGGTGATCTGCTCGGTCACCGTCGAGACCACCGGCACCATGCTGCTGGGCTCCGAGATCGGCGCGGCGCTGACCGCGCTGGAACCGCTCGGCATCGACATGATCGGCCTGAACTGCGCCACCGGCCCGGCCGAGATGAGCGAGCACCTGCGCTACCTCGCCCGGCACTCCCGCATCCCGCTGTCCTGCATGCCCAACGCGGGCCTGCCGGTGCTCGGCAAGGACGGCGCCCACTACCCGCTCACGCCCCAGGAGCTGGCCGACGCCCAGGAGACCTTCGTCGCCGAGTACGGCCTGTCGCTGGTCGGCGGCTGCTGCGGAACGACGCCCGAGCACCTGCGCCAGGTCGTGGAGCGGGTCCGCGACCTCACCCCGCCCGAGCGCCGGCCGCGCCCCGAGCCGGGCGCCGCGTCGCTGTACCAGACCGTGCCGTTCCGCCAGGACACCTCCTACCTGGCGATCGGCGAGCGGACCAACGCCAACGGCTCGAAGAAGTTCCGCGAGGCGATGCTGGACGGCCGCTGGGACGACTGCGTGGAGATGGCCCGCGACCAGATCCGCGAGGGCGCCCACATGCTCGACCTGTGCGTCGACTACGTGGGCCGGGACGGCGTCGCCGACATGGAGGAGCTGGCCGGCCGCTTCGCCACCGCCTCCACCCTGCCCATCGTCCTGGACTCCACCGAGGTACCGGTCATCCAGGCCGGCCTGGAGAAGCTGGGCGGCCGCGCGGTGATCAACTCCGTCAACTACGAGGACGGTGACGGCCCCGAGTCGCGCTTCGCCAAGGTCACCGCGCTCGCCGCCGAGCACGGCGCGGCGCTGATCGCGCTGACCATCGACGAGGAGGGCCAGGCCCGCACCGCCGAGAAGAAGGTGGAGATCGCCGAGCGGCTGATCGACGACCTGACCGGCAACTGGGGCATCCACGAGAGCGACATCCTCATCGACTGTCTGACCTTCACGATCTGCACCGGTCAGGAGGAGTCCCGCAAGGACGGCATCGCCACGATCGAGGCCATCCGCGAGCTCAAGAGGCGCCACCCCGAGGTGCAGACCACCCTGGGCCTGTCCAACATCTCCTTCGGCCTCAACCCGGCCGCCCGGATCGTGCTGAACTCCGTCTTCCTCGACGAGTGCGTCAAGGCCGGCCTGGACTCGGCCATCGTGCACGCCTCCAAGATCCTGCCGATCGCCCGGCTGGAGGAGGAGCAGGTCAAGGCCGCCCTCGACCTGATCCACGACCGGCGCAGCGAGGGCTACGACCCGCTGCAGAAGCTGATGGAGCTCTTCGAGGGCGCCACCGCCAAGTCGCTGAAGGCCGGCAAGGCCGAGGAACTGGCCGCGCTGCCGCTGGAGGAGCGCCTGAAGCGGCGCATCATCGACGGCGAGAAGAACGGCCTGGAGGCCGACCTCGACACGGCCCTGCAGGACCGCCCCGCCCTCGACATCGTCAACGACACCCTCCTGGACGGCATGAAGGTCGTCGGCGAGCTCTTCGGCTCCGGCCAGATGCAGCTGCCGTTCGTGCTGCAGTCCGCCGAGGTCATGAAGACCGCGGTGGCCTACCTGGAGCCGCACATGGAGAAGTCCGACGACGAGGGCAAGGGCACCATCGTCCTGGCCACCGTCCGCGGCGACGTCCACGACATCGGCAAGAACCTCGTCGACATCATCCTGTCCAACAACGGCTACAACGTCGTCAACCTCGGCATCAAGCAGCCGGTCTCGGCGATCCTGGAGGCCGCCGAGGAACACCGGGCCGACGTCATCGGCATGTCCGGGCTCCTGGTCAAGTCCACGGTGATCATGAAGGAGAACCTGGAGGAGCTCAACCAGCGCAAGATGGCGGCCGACTACCCCGTCATCCTCGGCGGCGCTGCCCTCACCCGCGCCTACGTCGAGCAGGACCTGCACGAGATCTACGAGGGCGAGGTCCGCTACGCCCGCGACGCGTTCGAGGGCCTGCGGCTGATGGACGCCCTGATCGCCGTCAAGCGCGGGGTGCCCGGCGCGGCCCTCCCCGAGCTCAAGCAGCGCCGGGTCCCCAAGCGCGACACGGCCGTCCTGGAGGTCGAGGAGCCCGAGGGCGCGGTGCGCTCCGACGTCGCCACCGACAACCCGGTCCCCGCCCCGCCGTTCTGGGGCACCCGGGTCGTCAAGGGCATCCAGCTCGCCGACTACGCCTCCTGGCTGGACGAGGGCGCCCTCTTCAAGGGCCAGTGGGGCCTCAAGCAGGCCCGCACCGGCGAGGGTCCGACGTACGAGGAGCTGGTGGAGACCGAGGGCCGCCCGCGGCTGCGCGGCTGGCTCGACAAGCTGCAGACCGAGAACCTCCTGGAGGCCGCGGTCGTCCACGGCTACTTCCCCTGCGTCTCCAAGGGCGAGGACCTGATCCTGCTGCACGAGGATGGCACCGAGCGGACCCGCTTCACCTTCCCGCGCCAGCGCCGCGGCCGCCGGCTGTGCCTGGCGGACTACTTCCGCCCGGAGGAGTCCGGCGAGACCGACGTCGTCGGCCTCCAGGTCGTCACCGTCGGCTCCCGGATCGGCGCCGCCACCGCCGAGCTCTTCGAGGCCAACTCCTACCGCGACTACCTCGAACTGCACGGCCTGTCCGTCCAGTTGGCCGAGGCGCTGGCCGAGTACTGGCACGCCCGGGTCCGTGCCGAGCTGGGCTTCGGCGGCGAGGACCCGAACGACATCGAGGACATGTTCGCGCTCAAGTACCGCGGCGCCCGCTTCTCGCTGGGCTACGGCGCCTGCCCCGACCTGGAGGACCGCGCCAAGATCGCCGACCTGCTGGAGCCCGAGCGGATCGGGGTCCAGCTGTCCGAGGAGTTCCAGCTGCACCCGGAGCAGTCCACGGACGCCATCGTGATCCACCACCCGGAGGCGAAGTACTTCAACGCCAGGTGACGTCCGTACCGCCGGGCCCCGCCCCGGCGTGACGCGGCGCGCGCGGCCGGGGCCGTCCGGAGTTCCACCGGGCGGCCCCGGCCGCTGCCGTACCGCCGTCACCACGCATTCCGGCGCACACCGTCGTACACTTATCGATCCGGTAGTGGCCGGTCGTTTCCCCCAGCCGGGGATGGCGACCGGCCTCTTCGTCCCTCGTGGGACGCGTAACGGAGGTGGATGGATGACCAGCAGCATCCCCGCAGTCGGCACCCGGACGGACGGCGCCGCGACCCTCCAGGCCGTCTTCCTCGACCTCGACGGCACGCTCGTCGACACGGAGGGATTCTGGTGGGAGGCGGAGGCGCAGGTGTTCGCCGAGCTCGGCCACGTCCTCGACGACGTCCACCGCGAGGTGGTGGTCGGCGGGCCGATGACCCGCAGCGCCGGGTATCTGATTCAGGCCACCGGCGCCGACATCGGCCTGACCGAGCTGAGCGTGCTGCTGAACGCCGCCTTCCTGGACCGGATCGCCCGCGGCGTCCCGCTGATGCCGGGCGCGCACCGGCTGCTGGCCGAGCTGGCCGCCCACGAGGTACCCGCCGCGCTGGTCTCCGCCTCGCACCGCACCATCGTCGACCGGATGCTCGCGTCCCTCGGGACGGAACACTTCCGCCTGACGCTGGCGGGCGACGACCTGCCCCGCACCAAGCCGCACCCGGACCCGTACGTCACGGCCGCCGCACGGCTCGGGGTGGACCCGGCACGCTGCGTGGTCGTGGAGGACACCCTGACCGGGGTGCGGGCGGGGGAGGCGGCCGGCTGCCCGGTCGTCGCGGTCCCCTCGGTGACCCCGATCCCGGCCGCCCCGGGCCGCAGCGTCGTCCGCTCGCTGGAAGAAGTGGATCTCGCATTTCTCCGCTCGCTCATCACGGAAAGCCGCGGCGCCGTGCACTGAGCGTGTCCCGCCAAATGTCCGGAAGAACTCAGGGGAGCGGTCCGCTCATTTTCCGTGACGAAAGGGCCGGGGCCGTCCTGACTGAATTGATACATCGCCGCAGAGCCGTGAATGCGTGACGTTTCTCACGTGCCGGGGCATCGACAGTGGGCCCGACAGGTGTTCCACGGGCCCTGTTCGGAGGTTTCTACGGGGGTAAGTGTCCGGATTGGTGGAGCAACGCGCGGATCGTTCCGCCGTCCGGATATCGATCACCCCGCCGACGTTATCCGGGAGCCTTATCCCTTCAACTCCTTTGTGTCC
Source organism: Streptomyces endophytica (assembly GCF_026153355.1). Lineage (GTDB taxonomy): Bacteria > Actinomycetota > Actinomycetes > Streptomycetales > Streptomycetaceae > Streptomyces > Streptomyces endophytica. The sequence goes on from NZ_CP110636.1 coordinate 4,516,316, forward strand.
CGGCGCGGCTGGCCGTTCCTACTAATGTCGACGCGAGCAACACCTCTGCGCTGATAAGGAACCTGCCGACGATGAATCGCAAGACCCTGGTGCTGCCGGCGCTGGCCGGTCTCCTTGCCCCCGTACTCGCAGCCTGTGGCAGCACGGACGGTGCGGGCGATGGCGGCGATCCGATCGTGGTGGGCGTCGCCGCCCAGATCGAGGCGACGAAGGCCGCGCCGGCCCCGCTCGACCCGGCGCAGGCCTACGACGTCGACGCGTGGAACGTGCTGCGCAGCACCCTGCAGACGCTGATGCGGCTGCCCCGCTCCGGCACCACGCCGGTGCCCGACGCGGCCGAGTCCTGCGGGTTCCGCGACACCCAGAACGAGCAGTACCGCTGCACCCTGCGCAGTGGCCTGAAGTTTTCGAACGGTCATGCCCTGACGGCCGAGGACGTCAAGTTCTCCATCGACCGCATGCGGACCATCAACAACAGCAACGGCCCGGTGGCGCTGCTCGACGACATCGACACCGTCGAGACGCCGGACGCCAAGACGGTGGTCTTCCACCTCACCAAGCCGGACGCCACCTTCTCGCAGAAGCTCGCCACTCCGGCCGCGGCCATCGTCGACAGCCAGGTGTACCCCAAGAACCGCCTGTACAACGGCTTCGACGTGGTCGGCTCCGGCCCGTACACCCTCAAGATCGAGCGCAGCGGCAACCGCATCACCAAGGCCGTCTTCACCAAGAACCCCGGCTACAAGGGCGGGATGGGCGTGAAGAACGACAAGGTGGAGATGCGGTTCTTCGCCGATTCGGCGTCCACGGAGCAGGCGCTGCGCAAGGGCGACGTCGACCTGATGAACCGCGGGCTCGGGTCCGACCAGGTCCGCGGTCTGGAGAACGCCCGCGCCCAGCACATCGCCTTCCAGGAGATGCCGGGCCAGGAGATCCGCTACCTGGCCTTCAACACCAAGGCCCCGGCCGTCTCCAACAAGGCCGTGCGCCAGGCGATGGCACAGCTCGTCAACCGCTCCGAGCTGGTGCGCAACGTCTACTCCTACACCAGCGACCCGCTCTACTCGATGGTGCCGACCGGCCTGACCGGTCACATCAACTCGTTCTTCACCAAGTACGGGAACCCCGGCGTCGCCGCCGCCCGGAAGACCCTGCAGCAGGCGAACATCACCACCCCGGTGAAGTTCACCCTCACCTACACCACGAACCACTACGGCCCCAGCAGTGGCAAGGAAGTCCGGTTGCTGCAGAAGCAGCTCAACGACTCCAAGCTGTTCGACGTCAGCGTCAAGGGAGTCGACAGCTGGCAGCAGTACCGCACCAACGCCCTGGGCGGTAAGTACACCGTCTACCACATGGGTTGGTTCGCCGACATTCCGGACGCCGACAACTACATCGCGCCGTTCATCGGCAAGCGGAACTTCCTCGGCATCCCCTACCGCAACACCAAGATCGAGTCGCAGCTGATCCCGGCCAGCCGCCAGGAGACCGACCGCAACGCCGCGGGCGCCGACTTCAAGCAGGCCCAGGACATCATCGCCGACGACGTCCCGCTGCTCCCGCTGTGGCAGGGCAAGCAGTACGTCGCCGCCCGCGACGACATCACCGGCATCGGCTGGGCCCTCAACTCCGCCTCGGGCCTCCAGATCTGGGAGCTCGGCCGAGGCGTCGCCGACTGACCCCTGCCGCATCCGCCCGGATGCGGCACACCGCCGCGGTGTCCCCGCCGCGGCCCGACAGGCACCACCCAGAACGTGAGGACCTTTAGTGAGGAAGCGTGACCCGCGGCTGGCCGCCCCGATCGGAGCGGGGCTCGCGACAGCCCTGCTCGCGCTCGCCGGGTGCGGCACCGACGACTCGGCGGCGGCCGGCCACGGCGAGCCGGTCGTCATGGGAATGACGGACAAGGTCGTGGCCACCGACCCGGCAGCCGGCTACGACCCGGGGTCCTGGCTGCTGTTCAACAACGTCTTCCAGTCCCTGATGAGCTTCCCCAAGGGCGGCACCACCCCCGAGCCGGAGGCCGCCCAGCGCTGCGGCTTCACCGACGCGGACAGCAAGGTCTACCGCTGCACCCTGAAGGACGGCCTCCACTTCAGCAACGGTGACGCGCTGACCTCGAAGGACGTCAAGTTCTCCTTCGACCGCACCCAGCGGATCAAGGACAAGAACGGCCCCGCCGTGATGTTCGCGGCCCTCGACAAGGTCGAGACGCCGGACGCCAAGACCGTGGTCTTCCATCTCAAGACGCCCGACGCCACCTTCCCCATGAAGATCGCCTCGGGCGCCGGCTCCATCGTCGACCACACCGCCTACCCGGCCGACCGGCTGCGCACCGACGGCAAGGCCACCGGCTCCGGCGTCTACACCCTCAAGTCGTACGGCAAGGACCGGGCCGTCTTCGCGGTCAACGGCTCCTACAAGGGCCCCGCCAAGGTCAAGAACTCCGGGATGACCGTGAAGTTCTTCGACGAGCCGGGCAAGCTCAAGAAGGCCGTCGAGAGCGGCGACGTGGACCTCGCCTACCGCGGCCTGGCCATGAAGGACATCGCCCACCTGGACAACGCCTCCCTGAACCAGCAGCACGGCACCCAGGTCATAGAGGGCGGCAGCGCCGAGGCCATGTACATGGTCTTCAACATGAAGGACCCGGTCGCCAAGCAGGCCGGCGTCCGCAAGGCGATCGCCTACCTCCTGGACCGCTCCACGCTCGTCCGGGACGTCTACCAGCGCACCGCCGAACCGCTCTACTCGGTCGTCCCCGCAGGCATCACCGGCCACAGCACCTCGTTCTTCAACACCTACGGCGACCGCCCGCAGCCCGACAAGGCCAAGGCCGCGCTGCGCGCCTCCGGTCTGTCCGGCAAGGTGCCGCTGACCCTGTGGGCCACCCCCGACCGGTTCGGCCCCGGCACCGTCCCGGCCTTCCAGGAGATAGCCCAACAGCTCAACGCCAGCGGCCTGTTCGACGCCAAGGTGCGCTCCGTGCCCACCGACGAGTACGAAAAGGGCGTGGCCGACGGCCGGTTCGGCGTCTACGTCAAGGGCTGGATCCCCGACTACCCGGACCCGGACAACTTCACCCAGCCGTTCTTCGGCAAGGACAGCGTGCTGTCCAACCACTACAACTCGCCCGCCATCACCGGCCGGCTGCTGCCCAAGACGGCCGACGAGCAGAACCGCGCCGCCACCAAGCCGACGTTCCGCGAGCTGCAGGACATCGTCGCCCGCGACGTGCCGATCATCCCGATCTGGCAGGGCAAGCAGTACGCGGTGGCCCGGAACGGCGTCAGCGGACTGGAGTGGACCCTGGACGCCTCGACCGTCTTCCGGTTCTGGGAGATCAGCAAGGCGTCCGACGCCTGACCCACGTCCTGACGGACAGGACGGACACACCGCACGACAGCGGGGCCGGCCCAGGAGGATCTCCTCCCGGACCGGCCCCGCCGCCGTACCCGGCCCCACGGGCGCCGTGCACGCCCGCTGTGCCGTACGAGCCGCCGCCGCGCGACTCCTGGGTCCCACGGGCCCGGCTACTGCGCTCCCGGGCGCACCAGGCCGCTCTCGTACGCGTACACCGCCGCCTGCACCCGGTCGCGCAGCCCCAGCTTCGTCAGCACGTGGCCCACATGCGTCTTGACCGTCGTCTCGCTGACGAACAGGTCCGCCGCGATCTCCGCGTTCGACAACCCTCGCGCGACCAGCTTCAGCACCTCCACCTCCCGCTCGGTGAGGGTGTGCAGGGTGTCCGGCACCGGCTCCTCACCCGACGGGAGATGACCGGCGTACTTGTCCAGCAGCCGGCGGGTGATGCTCGGCGCCAGCATCGCCTCGCCCGCCGCCACCACCCGGATCGCCTGCACCAGCTCGTTCGCCGGCGCGTCCTTCAGCAGGAAGCCGCTGGCCCCCGCCCGCAGCGCCTCGACGACGTACTCGTCCAGGTCGAAGGTCGTCAGCACCAGCACCTTCGCCGGCCCGTCCTTCGCCGGACCGGTGATCTGCCGGGTCGCCTCGACCCCGTCCATCCGGGGCATCCGGATGTCCATCAGCACCACATCGGGCTGCAGCGCGCGCACCTGCTCCAGCGCCTGCAGGCCGTCACCGGCCTCACCGACGACGGCCAGGTCCTGCTCCGCCTCCAGAATCATCCGGAATCCCGTACGCAGCAGGGGCTGGTCGTCGACCAGCAGGACGCGGATGGCCACGAGCTCTCCTTCGTTAGATCGGCTCCATTCTGCCCTGCGGCACCCCGCCGCCGTCCGCCGGGCACACGGCCAGCGCCCGTGCGTCCCGGGGGCCGACCCCCGAACTCCCGGCCGAAGCCCCGCCGCCCGTCCTCACCGGCGACGGCTGTGCTTACCCGGGGACAACCCCCGCACCCCCGGCCGAAGACCCGCCCGCCGCCCGCACCGGCAACGGATACACCGGGGGAGTGCCGCCGAATTCCGGGCAGTGGGCCCGGTGGTCGCACCAGCCGCACAGCTTCGTCGGGCGCGGCCGCCAGTCGCCGGTCTCCGTCGCCAGCCGGATCGCCTCCCACAGCGCCAGCAACTTCCGCTCCACCGCGAGCAGATCGGCCTCACCCGGGTCGTACGTCCGCACCTCGCCGCTGCCCAGATAGACCAGCTGCAGCCGCCGCGGCACCACACCCCGCAGCCGCCACACCACCAGCGCGTAGAACTTCATCTGGAACAGCGCGCCCTCGGCGAACTCCGGCCGCGGCGCCTTCCCCGTCTTGTAGTCGACGATCCGCACCTCGCCCGTCGGCGCGACGTCCACCCGGTCGATGAAGCCCCGCAGCCGCAGCCCCGACGCGAGCTCCGTCTCGACGTACAGCTCACGGTCGGCCGGCTCCAGCCGCTGCGGATCCTCCAGCGAGAACCACCGCTCCACCAGCGCTTCGGCCTCCGCCAGCCACGCCGCCAGCCGCTCGCCCTCCGGATCGTCCGCGAACAGCTCGGCCAGCTCCGGCCGCTTGGCCAGCAGCCGCTCCCACTCGCCCGGCACCATGGCGCGCGCCCCCGGAGCCGTACGCTCCGCCGCCGGCGCGTCGAAGAGCCGCTCCAGCACCGCGTGGACCACCGTGCCCCGGGTCGCCGCCGGGCTCGGCTTCTCCGGCAGCCGGTCGATCACCCGGAAGCGGTAGAGCAACGGGCACTGCATGAAATCGCTCGCCCGCGACGGCGACAGCGCCGCCGGCGGCCGCGCCGGCTGCCCGCCCCGCTCCCCGGCGGCCCCCGCGCCGGACCCCTCCTGGGCGTCCTGCACACCCTGCGTGCCCGCCCCGTCCTGCTCCGTGCTCCATCCCATGGCACAAAACCCTACGGCCCGCCACCGACAGGCGCGGACGGACCTGCACCCCCAGGCGCCCCGCGACGGACCGGCGCACGCCACTCCGCATACCATCGACGCCGGAACCCTGCGCCCTGCATGATCGGGATATCAGGCCGAGCAGGGGCGAAAGCCGTATTCGATGAGGGGACACCGTGGACGAGAGCGGGAAGCCGCAGGACCCCGAGGAGTCCGTGCGGCCCCAGCTGCCCGAGCCGCCCAAGGGCACCGAGGGCCCCAAGGCGCCCCCGCCGTCCGGGAAGCGCGGCGGCGGCATCCTGATGGGCCGTCCCTTCGGCGTGCCCGTCTACGTGGCCCCCAGCTGGTTCCTGGTCGCCGCCCTGATCACCTGGGTCTTCGGCGGGCAACTGGAGCGCGTGCTGCCCGAGCTCGGCGCCGCCCGCTACCTCGTCTCGCTCTTCTTCGCCGTCGCCTTCTACGCCTCGGTCCTCGTCCACGAGCTGGCCCACACGGTCGCCGCGCTCCGCTTCAAGCTCCCCGTCCGCCGCATCCAGCTCCAGTTCTTCGGCGGCGTCTCGGAGATCGAGAAGGAGAGCGAGAGCCCCGGCCGGGAATTCGTCCTCGCCTTCGTCGGCCCGTTGCTCTCCCTCGTCCTCGCCGCCGTCTTCTACGCCGGGATGCAGCTGGTCGAACCGGGCACGGTCCCCGGCGTCCTGCTCGCCGGCCTGATGATCTCCAACCTCATCGTCGCGCTCTTCAACCTGCTGCCCGGCCTGCCCCTGGACGGCGGCCGGATGCTCCGCGCCGTCGTCTGGAAGATCACCGGCAGACCGATGAGCGGCACCATCGCCGCCGCCTGGGTCGGCCGCGCCCTCGCCGTCACCGTCCTCATCGGCCTGCCGCTGCTCACCCACACCGGCGCCCTCGGCAACGCCCGCCCCGAGATCGGCGACGCCGACTCCCTCACCGACGCCCTGCTCGCCGCGATCCTCGCCGCCATCATCTGGACCGGCGCCGGCAACAGCCTGCGCATGGCCCGGCTCCGCGAACGCCTCCCCGAGCTCACCGCCCGCACCCTCACCCGGCGCGCGGTGCCCGTCGAGACCGCCACCCCGCTCTCCGAGGCCCTGCGCCGCGCCAACGACGCGGGCGCCCGCGCCCTGGTGGTCGTCGACCCCCAGGGCATGCCCACCGCCCTCGTCCGCGAGGCCGCCATCGTCGGCGTCCCCGACCACCGCCGCCCCTGGGTCCCCGTCGGCACCCTCGCCCAGGACCTCAAGGACGGCATGCGGGTCTCCGCCGAGCTCGCCGGCGAGGACCTGCTGGAATACCTCCGCGCCACCCCCGCCACCGAATACCTCGTCGTCGAGCGGACCGGCGAGATCTACGGCGTCCTCTCCACCGCCGACGTCGAGCGCGCCTTCGTCTCGGCGATGGCGCGCCCCAACTAGGGCTCCGCTCGCCGCCGGGCCGCCGCCGGTGCCCCACTCGCCCGTGGTCAGTGGCGGCCCCACGGCCCGGTAGGCTGGTCACATGTCCGAACCGACCGGTGCCGCCCGCCGTCGCGGGCCCTTCAAGGTCGGGACCAGGTCCAGCTCACCGACCCCAAGGGACGCCACTACACCTTCACGCTCGAAGAGGGCAAGAGCTTCCACACCCACAAGGGAGCCTTCCCCCACGACGAGCTGATCGGTGCTCCCGAGGGCAGCGTTGTCCGTACCACCGGGAACGTCGCCTACCTCGCGCTGCGCCCGCTGCTCCCCGACTACGTCCTGTCCATGCCCCGCGGCGCCGCCGTGGTCTACCCCAAGGACGCGGGGCAGATCCTGGCGATGGCCGACATCTTCCCCGGCGCCCGCGTCGTCGAGGCGGGGGTGGGTTCCGGCTCGCTCAGCAGCTTCCTGCTGCGCGCCATCGGTGACGACGGCATGCTGCACTCCTACGAGCGCCGCGCCGACTTCGCCGAGATCGCCACGCAGAACGTCGAGCGCTACTTCGGCGGCCCGCACCCGGCGTGGACGCTCACCGTCGGTGACCTCCAGGACAACCTCTCCGACACCGACGTCGACCGTGTCATCCTGGACATGCTCGCCCCCTGGGAGTGCCTGGAGGCCGTCTCCAAGGCCCTGGTGCCCGGCGGCATTCTCTGCGCCTACGTCGCGACCACCACCCAGCTGGCCCGCACCGTGGAGGCGATCCGCGAGCACGGCACCTTCAACGAGCCGTCGGCCTGGGAAACCATGGTCCGCACCTGGCACGTCGAGGGCCTCGCGGTCCGTCCCGACCACCGCATGATCGGCCACACCGGCTTCCTGCTCACCGCCCGACGCCTCGCCGACGGCGTGGAGCCCCCGCTCCGCCGCCGTCGCCCGGCCAAGGGTGCGTACGGCGAGGATTACACCGGCCCGGGCGGCCGCGAGAAGGCAGCCGGCAAGGACAAGGGCATGGCCACCACGGACGAGCCCACCGACGGCGCCTGACCCGCCGCCGGCCCCGCCGACACCCTCCACACACCGTCACCGGCCGCCCGCAACCGGCCACCGAACCCCTGGGCGCCGCCGCCGAGTTCCGCACCGGAACCCGCCGGCGGCGCCTCCCGTTCCCCACCCCAGGAACGACCGCCCCGCCCCCGGGGAACCGCTGTCACCCCCGCCTCCCGCCCCCGGCCACGGCACCCCCCGAGCCCTCCACCACCGCCGCACACGGGAACGGCCTGCGGCCCACCGCCTACGCCCTTCACGGAAACCGCCCACGCGCCCAGCCCCGACTCCGCGGGCCCCAGCTCCGCCCCCCGGACCCCAGTCCCGACTCCCCCCGCCCCAGCCCTGACTCCCCAGGCCCCAGTCACGACTCCTCGGGCCCCAGTCACGACTCCTCGGGCCCCAGCCCCGACTCCCCAGCCCGACTCCCCAGGCCCCAGCCGCCACTCTCCGCGCCCCAGCCCGACTCCCCGCGCCCCCACCCGCGGGAACCCCCACCGTCCCCCCTCCGTTCACCGGCCAGGGGCTCGCGCGCCCCCTAAGGGACCCCCCTACGGCAACCGTTACGGATCCCCTACCGAACCCCTACGGGAAACCCGGAAAACTCCGGTCCCGCTGGTTCCTTGCCGCCCTCTCCTGTGGAACGATGCTGGGCACTCCCACCGGCACAGCACTTCACAGGAGTTACCCCGCGTGCAGCCCATGGCAGGCCAGGACCTCTTGCACACCCAGCCGCGCCCCATGCACTGGCTCGCCACCGCCACCGCGCTCTCGGCGGTCGTCGCGGCCGCGTCCTTCGTCCAGCCCCCCGACGCCACGGCCACCACCTCCCGCAACGTCCAGGCCGGCCGGCACTCCTCCGCCCCCGATCCCGGCAAGGTCACGTTCCCCGTCACCTGCGGCCCCAACCGCTCCGAAGTGGTCAAGAAGGCGTCCGGCGACCTCGACGGCGACGGCACGACCGAGACGGTCGCCGTGGTCCGCTGCCACAGCGACACCGGCACCCCGCCCAGCGGCGTCTACGTCCTCGCCCACCCCACCGATCCGCAGGCCGCCCCGCGCATCGTGGCGGCCCTCGTCGCCCCCGCCCAGCAGCTCAGCGTCCAGTCCCTGGCGGTGAAGCACGGCGTGATCGCGGCGGCGCTGCTGGGCTACTCCGACCTGAACGTCCCGCGCTGCTGCCCCGACGTGCACAAGAGCGTCAAATGGCAATGGCGGGACGGGAAGTTCATCCAGAGCGAACTGCCCGCCGCGGCGGGCACCAAGGGTGCCTGAGCCGCTACGGCAGGTATGCGGAGGGAGCTTTCCGCTTCCTCCGGTTCACTCAGCGTCGGTTCACTCGGCGTCCGGGCCGTAGACCTCGACGCGGTCGCTGACCCGGCGCACGTGGATGCAGTCCCCGGGGCACTCCTTCGCCGAGTCCCGGACGTCGGCGAGCAGCTTCAGCGGGACGGGCGTTGTGGCGCCCTCCTCCTGGAGGAGCTCGTCATCGGCGCTCTTCACATAGGCCAGGCCGTCGATGTCCAGCTCGAAGACCTCCGGCGCGTACTGCGCACAGATGCCGTCCCCGGTGCAGAGATCCTGATCGATCCAGACTTCCAGCTCTGGGGCTTCGTCCTGCGCGGTCATCTCGCCTGCCGTTCCTGCGTACGTGAACCGTTTTTGTCTAAGTGGCGCCAGCCCTGACGGGTGTTGACCGACTCGACGATACAACCGCTCGCTTTCCGATGTTGATGGGTGGGTATTCCCTTGGCGGGAGGACGTGCGCAAGGGTGAAGATCGGACACACCCCGACAGTCTTTTCGATCTAGGGGTTTCAACCTGCACCGGCCCAGGTAGGGTCAGGAAGCGTCCAGCTCCTTGGAGGAGGTGAGGACCGTGGCAGCCCACGACGACGACATCAACCGCGGCATCCGGCCGGGGCGGGGGTCTGAAGATCCCGCCGGCCAGGTTGCCTATCTCGAGCAGGAGATCGCCGTCCTGCGACGCAAGCTCGCCGACTCTCCGCGTCACACGAGGATTCTCGAAGAGCGGATCGTCGAGCTGCAGACCAACCTGGCCGGCGTCTCGGCGCAGAACGAGCGTCTCGCCAATACGCTCCGCGAGGCCCGCGACCAGATCGTCGCCCTCAAGGAAGAGGTCGACCGGCTCGCACAGCCGCCGGCCGGTTTCGGTGTCTTCCTGCAGGCGAACGACGACGGCACGGTCGACATTTTCACCGGAGGCAGAAAACTCCGGGTCAATGTCAGCCCGAGTGTGGAGACCGAGGACCTCCGGCGCGGCCAAGAGGTCATGCTCAACGAAGCGCTCAATGTGGTCGAGGCCATGGAGTTCGAGAGCGCCGGCGACATCGTCACCCTCAAGGAGATCCTTGAGGACGGCGTGCGCGCCCTGGTCATCGGGCACACCGACGAGGAGCGGGTGGTGAGGCTCGCCGAGCCGCTGCTGGACACCACCATCCGCCCCGGCGACGCCCTGCTTCTCGAACCGCGCTCCGGCTACGTCTACGAAGTCATCCCGAAGAGCGAGGTCGAGGAACTCGTCCTCGAAGAGGTCCCGGACATCGACTACACCAAGATCGGCGGTCTGGGCGGCCAGATCGAGCTGATCCGGGACGCGGTCGAGCTTCCGTACCTCTACCCCGACCTCTTCAAGGAGCACGAACTCCGCCCGCCCAAGGGCGTTTTGCTCTACGGCCCGCCCGGCTGCGGCAAGACGCTCATCGCCAAGGCGGTCGCCAACTCCCTTGCCAAGAAGGTCGCCGAGGTGACCGGGCAGCCCGCGGGGAAGAGCTTCTTCCTCAACATCAAGGGCCCCGAGCTGCTCAACAAGTACGTCGGTGAGACCGAGCGGCACATCCGGCTGGTCTTCCAGCGGGCCCGGGAGAAGGCGAGCGAGGGCACGCCCGTCATCGTCTTCTTCGACGAGATGGACTCGCTCTTCCGCACCCGCGGCTCCGGCGTCAGCTCGGACGTGGAGAACACCATCGTCCCCCAGCTGCTCTCGGAGATCGACGGTGTCGAGGGCCTGGAGAACGTGATCGTGATCGGTGCCTCCAACCGGGAGGACATGATCGACCCGGCGATTCTGCGGCCCGGCCGTCTCGACGTGAAAATCAAGATCGAGCGCCCGGACGCGGAAGCCGCCAAGGACATCTTCTCGAAGTACCTCACGGAAAACCTCCCGCTGCACTCCGACGACCTCGCCGAGCACGGCGACTCGCGCAAGGCCGCGGTCAGCGGGATGATCCAGTCGGTCGTCGAGCAGATGTACGCGGAATCCGAGGAAAACCGCTTCCTGGAGGTCACCTATGCCAATGGTGACAAGGAAGTCCTCTACTTCAAGGACTTCAACTCCGGTGCGATGATCGAAAACATCGTAGGACGAGCAAAGAAGATGGCCATCAAGGCCTTCCTCGAACACAATCAGAAGGGTCTGCGGGTCTCCCACCTCCTCCAGGCTTGCGTGGACGAGTTCAAGGAGAACGAGGACCTGCCCAACACCACGAACCCGGACGACTGGGCCCGGATCTCCGGAAAGAAGGGCGAGCGGATCGTATACATCCGCACTCTGGTCACCGGAAAACAAGGCGCCGACACCGGTCGCTCGATCGACACGGTGGCGAATACCGGCCAATACCTGTAACACCGCTCGCCGGCTGCGGATGTCCTGCACGGGGCGTCCGCAGCCGGACGCATTTCCGGGGACGCCGCAGCCGCCCCATTTCAGAGCGATGGACCAGGGAAAACCGGACTGGAGCAATGACTGTAATGATCTCCCCAGCGCCGCAAAGGCGTTCTAGGCTCTTCGGTACCGCTGCGTCACGCTGTGCGGGCGTGGGGCACGCACGCGGAACGGAAGCGCAGCGGTACTTGAGCGCCGACCCCATCCGGGGGCGCCGCCGGGCAAGGAGGGCCGCATGACCGTACGGCGAGTAATGGGAATCGAGACGGAGTACGGGATCTCCGTCCCCGGCCACCCGAACGCCAATGCCATGCTCACCTCATCCCAGGTCGTCAACGCCTACGCGGCCGCGATGCACCGGGCACGCCGTGCCCGCTGGGATTTCGAGGAGGAGAACCCGCTGCGGGACGCCCGCGGCTTCGACCTCGCACGTGAGAACGCCGACGCCAGCCAGCTCACGGACGAGGACATCGGCCTGGCCAATGTGATCCTCACGAACGGTGCCAGGCTCTACGTCGACCACGCGCACCCCGAATACAGTGCCCCCGAGGTCACCAACCCCCGCGACGCCGTCCTGTGGGACAAGGCCGGCGAACGGATCATGGCCGAGGCCGCCGAGCGGGCCGCCCAGGTACCCGGCGCCCAGCCCATCCACCTCTACAAGAACAACACCGACAACAAGGGCGCCTCCTACGGCACGCACGAGAACTACCTGATGAAACGGGAGACCCCGTTCTCGGACATCGTGCGCCACCTGACCCCGTTCTTCGTCTCCCGCCAGGTCGTCACCGGCGCCGGACGGGTCGGTATCGGCCAGGACGGCCACGAGCACGGCTTCCAGCTCAGCCAGCGCGCCGACTACTTCGAGGTGGAGGTCGGCCTGGAGACGACCCTCAAGCGACCCATCATCAACACCCGCGACGAGCCGCACGCCGACGCCGAGAAGTACCGCCGGCTGCACGTGATCATCGGCGACGCGAACCTCTCCGAGATCTCGACGTACCTCAAGCTGGGCACCACCTCGCTCGTCCTGTCCATGATCGAGGACGGCTTCATCGCCGTCGACCTGGCCGTCGAGCAGCCCGTCCGCACCCTCCACCAGGTCTCGCACGACCCCACACTGCAGCGCCTGATCACCCTCCGCAGCGGCCGCACGCTCACCGCCGTCCAGCTCCAGATGGAGTACTTCGAGCTGGCCCGCAAATACGTGGAGGACCGTTACGGAGCGGACGCGGACGAGCAGACCAAGGACGTCCTGACCAGGTGGGAGGACGTGCTGGGCCGGCTGGAGAACGACCCCATGAGCCTCTCGGGCGAGCTGGACTGGGTGGCCAAGCGGGAGCTCATGGAGGGCTACCGCCGCCGCGACGGCCTGGACTGGGACGCCGCCCGGCTGCACCTCATCGACCTGCAGTACGCCGACGTGCGGCCCGAGAAGGGCCTGTACAACCGTCTGGCGGCCCGCGGCAAGATGAAGCGCCTCCTGGACGAGCCCGAGGTCCAGCGGGCCCAGCAGAAGCCGCCGGAGGACACCAGGGCCTACTTCCGGGGCCGCTGCCTGGACCAGTACGCCGACGACGTCGCGGCCGCCTCGTGGGATTCGGTCATCTTCGACCTCCCCGGCCGCGACTCCCTGCAACGGGTCCCCACCCTGGAGCCGCTGCGTGGCACCCGTAAGCACGTCAAGGAGCTGCTCGACCGCTGCCGGACCGCGGAGGAGCTGGTGAGGACGCTGTCCGGCCGCTGAGGAACGGCAGGTGCACGACAGAATCCGCGGCGATCGCCGGCCGATTCACGGCTGAAATCGTCGCGGTACGGGAATCATCGAGGTGACCACCGGGCGTTGCAGCAACAGCAGGGCCGATGTCGGACCCTGCTTGTAGGGTCGGATCTTGAAGGTCACATCGAGCGGGGCAAACCGAGCGGGGTGAGGGATATGGCGACCAAGGACAGCGGCGGCGGACAGGCCAAGGCCACCCGTTCCACCGAGGAGGTCGAGGAGCAGGCGCAGGACGCGCAGGTCTCCGAGGACCTCAAGGAACGGCAGGAGAAGCTGAGCGACGACGTGGACTCCGTCCTGGACGAGATCGACGACGTCCTTGAAGAGAATGCTGAGGACTTCGTGCGTTCCTTCGTGCAAAAGGGCGGAGAGTAGACCACCTTAGCCTTCGCATCGAAGGTGGTGGGGTGGGTGAGCGACGGATGAACAGCGTGCGAAGCGCTGCGCGCGGTGCGGCACGGCCGTACCGCGCGCACGCTTCGCCCCGGTCCCGGACCGCGGCAGAACGATCAGCATGTGGATCACGCCCACCAGGCGGGTAAGGTCCGGGACGTACCGTGCATCAACTGCAACTCGGCACTCGGCAAGTTGAGGGATGACCCGGGCGCACTCCGCAGGGCCATCGCATATCCGGAAGGAAACGTGTGGAAGCCAATACTCGAAGCACCGGGCGTCTACCAGCTGCCTTCCTGACGCCTGGATCCTCGTCGTTCATGGACTTTCTCGGTGCGCACGCACCCGATCTGCTGCCGGGCAACCGCCCGTTGCCGCCGGTGCAGGGGGCCATCGAGGCGCCGCACGGCACGACGATCGTGGCGGCGACGTTCCCCGGGGGAGTGGTGCTGGCCGGCGACCGGCGGGCGACGATGGGCAATGTCATTGCGCAGCGTGATATCGAGAAGGTATTCCCGGCCGACGAATACAGCGCGGTCGGTATCGCCGGCACCGCCGGTCTCGCCGTCGAAATGGTCAAGCTGTTCCAGCTGGAGCTGGAGCACTTCGAAAAGGTCGAAGGCGCCCAACTCTCCCTGGAGGGCAAGGCGAACCGCCTCTCGACGATGATCCGCAGCAATCTCGGCATGGCGATGCAGGGGCTGGCCGTGGTGCCGCTCTTCGCCGGTTACGACCTCGACCGCGAGAAGGGCCGGATCTTCTCGTACGACGTCACCGGCGGTCGCTCCGAGGAGCAGGGCTTCGCCGCGACCGGCTCCGGCTCGGTCTTCGCGCGCAGCGCGCTCAAGAAGCTCTTCCAGGAGGACTTCACGGAGAGTCAGGCCGCCACCGCGGTCGTCCAGGCCCTGTACGACGCGGCGGACGACGACTCGGCGACCGGTGGGCCCGACATGGCGCGACGGATCTACCCGATCGTCACGGTGATCACCGACGAGGGCTTCCGGAAGCTGGCCGACGGGGAGGTCGCGGACATCGCCCGTGCCATTCACGAGCGCCGCCTCGACCAGCCCGACGGCCCGCGGGCCGCGCTGCTCTGACGGGACGGACGTTCCGCAATGCCGCCACTGAGAGAGCTTTTGACAGGAAGGGACGGATAGCCGGTGTCGACGCCGTTCTATGTCTCACCCCAGCAGGCCATGGCCGACCGCGCCGAATACGCCCGCAAGGGCATTGCGCGCGGCCGCAGCGTCGTGGTGCTGCAGTACACCGACGGCGTGGTTTTCGTCGCCGAGAATCCCTCCCGGGCCCTGCACAAGGTCAGCGAGATCTATGACCGGATCGCCTTTGCGGCGGTCGGGAAATACAACGAGTTCGAGAATCTGCGGATCGGCGGCGTGCGCTATGCCGATCTGCGGGGTTACACCTACGACCGCGAGGACGTGACCGCGCGCGGCCTCGCCAATGTCTATGCCCAGACGCTCGGCACGATTTTCTCCAGCGCCGCCGAGAAGCCGTACGAGGTCGAGCTGATCGTCGCCGAGGTGGGCAGTGCCCCCGAGGAGGACCAGATCTACCGGCTGCCGCACGACGGCTCGATCGTCGACGAGCACGGCTCGGTGGCGGTCGGCGGCAACGCGGACCAGATCAGCAGCTATCTGGACCAGCGGCACCGCGACGGCATGACGCTGTCGGAGGCGCTGAAGCTGGCCGTGGAGTCCCTGTCGCGGGACAACAACGGCGGCGAGCGCCGGCTGACCGCGGAGCAGCTGGAGGTGGCGACGCTGGACCGTACGCGGCCGCAGCAGCGCAAGTTCAAGCGGATCCTGGGCCGCCAGTTGTCCCGCCTCCTGGAGGAGGGCGGGCCGGAGGGTGCCGAGGAGCCGGCGGCGGAGGCGGACGCCGGTGCCGGGGAGTCCGGGGCCACCGCGGAGGGCGCCGGCGGCAAGGGCACCAAGGGCGGCGGCGCCACGGACAAGGACGTCAAGGACGTCAAGAACGTCAAGGGCAAGGACGGTCCGGACGGCGAACCGCTGCTGTAAGGACGGTTTCCGGGCGGCTGCCCGGTGTGCGCGCCCCGGTTGGGTCACTCCCCGCCGGGGCGCGCCGCGTTTCCGGCGTCGGCCGGCGGCGGGGCGGTGGAGCCGCGGGGGACCAGTTCGACCGGCAGCGTGGGTTCCTGCGTGGGGCGGCCGTCGAGCACGGCCATCAGGGCGCGCATCCCGGCCTCGCCGAACTCCTCGGCGGGCAGTCGTACGGTGGTCAGCTCGGGTTCCACGGCGACCGCGAGGGCGAGGTCGTCGAAGCCGGTCACCGAGACGTCCTCGGGGACGCGCAGGCCGAGGCGGCGGACGGCCTTGCAGGCGCCGGCGGCGATGATGTCGTCGTCGCAGAGCAGGGCGGTGGGGCGGGGGCCGGGGCCGGTCAGCGCGGCGTGTGCGGCCCGCAGGCCGGCGTCGACGCCGAGGGCGGCGGGCTGTCGGCGCAGCAGTGTGCCGGGGACCGCGTCGAGGGCCTCGGTGACGGCCCGGGCGCGTACCTCGAAGGTCCAGGAGCGGACGTCGGCGGCGAGGTGGGTGATGCGGCGGTGCCCGAGTGCGGTCAGATGGCCGGTCAACTGCCGTGCGCCGGCGGCGATGTCGAGGTTGACGGTGGCGGTCGCGCGCGCGTCGTCGGGGTCGCTGTCGAGCATCACCAGGGGGAGGTCGGCGGCGCGCAGGGCGGTGAGGGCCTCGGCGGCCATGGAGGAGGCGATCACTCCGTCGAGGGTGGCGGCCGCGGAGTCGAAGGGGTCGCGGGCGGGGCCGATGCCCTCGGGGGAGGGGTAGAGGACGACGCCGAAGCCGTGGTCGGCGGCGATCCGGGCGGCCCCGGTGTAGACCCGGGCGAAGAATTCGGTGGTGAGGGCGGGGACGACGAGGAGCACGGTGCGGGTGCGGCCCATGCGGAGGCTGCGGGCGGCGAGGTTGGGGCGGTAGCCCAGTTCGCGGGCGGCCGCGCGGACCGCCTCGGCCTTCCCGGGGAGACCCGGCCGCGCCATTTGTCACCGAGGACGAGCGAGACGGCGGCCTGGGAGACGCCGGCGGCCCGGGCCACATCGCGGCTGGTGGTGCGGGCGGCGGCCGGGCGCCGGCCGGGGGTCGTGGCCTTCTGGCTGGTCACGGGGTGCTTCGCTCCTCACTCGGGCCGCTGCGGGGTGGACCGCGGGTTGCCGCCATGGTACGTATGACGGTGGAAGTTATACGTAACACGGCTGTCCGGGCCGGACCGGACAGGAAGGGGCGGGAATGGCCGCGGGGTATGCGGAGCTGCTGAGGACCCGGCATGCGGCCCGGCTGCTGGCCGGGACGCTGATCGGCCGGCTGCCGAACGCCACCGCCGCGCTGGCGGTGGTGCTGTTCGCACGGGCCGAGGGCGGCAGCTACGCCCTGGCCGGCGCGCTCTCGGCGGTCTACGGCGTGTGCAACGCGATCGGCCAGCCGCTGCTCGGCCGGGCCGTGGACGTCTACGGGCAGCCGCGGGTGATGCTGCCCGCGTCGGTGCTCTCCGCCCTCGGCATGGCGCTGCTGGCGGCCGTCGGCCTGGACGTGCTGTGGCTCGCCTACGCGGCCATGGTGATCGCCGGTTTCTTCACGCCCCCTCTGGAGGGCGGCCTGCGGGCGCTGTGGCCGGGCGTCCTCCAGCGCGCGGACCGGGTGCACGCCGCCTACGCGCTGGACGCGGTGGCGCAGGAAGTCATGTTCGCGGTGGGTCCGTTGCTGGTGACGCTGTGCGTGGCGGCGTGGTCGGCGGGGGCCGCACTGCTGGTCATCAATGCGATGGGGGTGCTCGGCGCGCTCTCGGTCGTCGTCTCGGCGCCGTCCCGGCAGTGGCGCAGCGGGCCCCGCGAGGCGCACTGGCTGGGCGCCCTGCGATCGGCCGGGATGCTGGTGCTGATCGGGGCGTTCTTCTTCGTGGGCCTGGCGCTGGGGTCGATCGCGGTCGCGGCGGTGGCGTACGCGGACGAGCACGGCGGCGGGATGGTCTCCAGCTATCTGCTCTCCGCGCTGGGCGCCGGGGCGCTGGCCGGCGGGCTGGTCTACGGGGCGCGGGACTGGCCGGGGCACCCGGAGAACCGGCTGCGGCTGCTGATCGGCCTGCTGGCGCTGGGGTATCTGCCGCTGGTCCTGGTCCCCGGCGTGGCCGGGATGACCGCACTGACCGGTGTCGCCGGGGTGTTCCTGGCGCCGGCGCTGGCCTGTGCGTTCGTGGTGGTGGACCGGCATGCGCCCAAGGGCACGGTCACGGAGGCGTTTTCGTGGCTGGTGACGACGTTCGGGGTGGGTTCGGCGGTGGGCGCGTCGGTGGCGGGCCCGGCCGTGGAGGGCGGTGGCGCGCGGGCCGGCTTCGCGGTGGCCGGGGCGGGCGGACTCGCCGCGCTGCTCGTCCTTTTGTCGACGAAGCGATTTCTCGGGGAGCCCGAGCGGCGTACGGCGGGTGCGGCCCCGGCGGAAAATGATCGAAACGGGGCCGCCGAACCCGGTTTCAGAGCAGGCCATCAGGCGTAATGTTCAGTCATGGACCGCCGCATTTTCGGGCTGGAGAACGAGTACGGCGTCACGTGCACGTTCAGGGGACAGCGCCGACTGTCGCCTGACGAAGTGGCGCGGTACCTCTTCCGCCGTGTCGTGTCATGGGGCCGCAGCAGCAATGTCTTCCTGCGGAACGGCGCCCGCCTGTACTTGGACGTGGGCTCGCACCCGGAATACGCAACTCCCGAGTGCGACAACGTGACCGAGCTGGTCACTCACGACAAGGCCGGTGAGCGCATTCTCGAAGGCCTGCTCGTCGACGCCGAGCGCCGCCTGCATGAGGAGGGAATCGCGGGCGACGTCTATCTGTTCAAGAACAACACCGATTCGGCGGGAAACTCCTACGGCTGCCACGAGAATTACCTCGTCGCCCGCCACGGCGAGTTCTCCCGGCTCGCGGACATCCTCATTCCGTTCCTGGTCACCCGCCAGCTGCTGTGCGGCGCGGGCAAGGTCCTGCAGACGCCGCGGGGTGCCGTCTACTGCGTCAGCCAGCGCGCGGAGCACATCTGGGAGGGCGTCTCCTCGGCGACCACCCGCTCCCGCCCGATCATCAACACCCGTGACGAACCGCATGCCGACGCCGAGCGCTACCGCCGGCTGCACGTCATCGTCGGCGACTCGAACATGTCCGAGACGACGATGATGCTCAAGGTGGGCGCCACGGACCTCGT
This sequence comes from Streptomyces endophytica, assembly GCF_026153355.1. Classification (GTDB taxonomy): domain Bacteria; phylum Actinomycetota; class Actinomycetes; order Streptomycetales; family Streptomycetaceae; genus Streptomyces; species Streptomyces endophytica. The sequence continues at coordinate 4,535,187 of NZ_CP110636.1, forward strand.
CCTGCGGATGATCGAGGCGGGCACGGTCATGCGCGATCTGACGCTGGAGAATCCGATCCGCGCGATCCGCGAGGTCAGCCACGACACCACCGGACAGCGCAAGGTGCGGCTGGCCAGCGGGCGGGAGGCCTCGGCGCTCGAAGTCCAGCAGGAGTACTACGAAAAGGCGGTGGATTTCTGCGACCGCCGCGGAATCCGCACCGGTCTCGTGGAGCGCGTACTGGAACTGTGGGGCCGCACCCTGGAAGCGATCCGCGACCAGGAACTGGACCGCATCTCCACCGAGATCGACTGGGTGATGAAGCATCAGCTGATCGAGCGGTACCGCACGAAGAACAACATCACGATGTCCCACCCACGAGTGGCGCAGATAGACCTCGCGTATCACGACATTCACCGCCGCCGGGGGCTTTACTACCTCCTGGAGCGGAAGGGGCAAGCCGCGCGGATCTGCAATGACTTGAAGATCTTCGAGGGCAAGTCGGTGCCCCCGCAGACGACTCGGGCCCGGCTGCGCGGTGACTTCATCCGCCGGGCCCAGGAACAGCGCCGGGATTTCACCGTCGACTGGGTGCACCTCAAGCTCAATGACCAGGCGCAGCGTACGGTCCTGTGCAAGGACCCGTTCCGTTCGGTGGACGACCGGGTGGAGAAGCTGATCGCCGGGATGTGACCCGCGGGGAATGCGGAGATGTGCCGGGAGCCGAGCGCTCCCGGCACATTGCTGTGTTGTGCCGGGAAAGGTCCACGGGATCAGGTCGTAGAGTGGCGGGCATTGCCCACCACCCCACGAGCCCGAGTTGGAATGATGCTGAATCTCTCCGGGGCACGGACCCCGCACCCCCGCTCGTTCCCGAAGCACACCCGTCGCGCCGCCATCGCCGCGCTGACCGTGCCCCTCCTGCTGATCACCGCCGCCTGCGGGTCCGACGACGGCAAGGGCTCGTCGGGCGAAGCCGTCGTGAAGGTCACGGGCAAGCCGGGGGCGCAGCCCAAGATCACGGTGCCGAAGGGCGCCAAGCCGTCCGACACGGCCGTCACCAAGACCCTTGTCCAGGGGAAGGGCGCGACCGTCAAGAAGGGTGACCTGGTCCGCCTGGACTTCGCGGCGCAGACCATGAAGGGCCAGAACCTCGGCAGCAGCTGGACGCCGCAGCCCGGCGCCAAGCCGGGCGCGCCGCGCACCCAGGTCGTCAGCGAGGTCACCGACCAGATGACGCAGCAGATGCTGCCGCCGAAGGTGATGTCGGCGGTCGCCGGGCAGAAGGTCGGCAGCCGGTTCGAGGTCGAGGGCACCGCCAAGGCGCTGATCGGCGCGGGCCTGAACCCGCAGTCCGGGATCAAGCCGGGGGACGGCCTGGTGTGGGTCGTCGACGTGGTCGGCGCGAAGAAGGTCGACAAGAAGGCGAAGGCCGAGGGCAAGCAGGCCGACCCCGAGAGCGGGATGCCGGAGGTGACCGCGGCGGACGAGAAGGCCGCGAAGATCACCATCCCCAAGGGGGAGAAGGCGCCCAAGGGCCTGGAGCAGCAGGTGCTGATCAAGGGCAAGGGTCCCGAGGTGAAGGCCGGCGACGGGCTGATCGCGCAGTACACCGGTGTGAAGTGGGAGGACGGCAAGAAGTTCGACTCCTCCTGGGACCACGGTGGTGCGACCGCGTTCCAGATCGGCACCGGGCAGGTCGTCCAGGGCTGGGACAAGGCGCTGGTCGGCAAGCACGTCGGTGACCGGGTGGAGATCGTCATCCCGCCGAAGCTGGGCTACGGCGCGAGCCCGCAGCACGAGCTGGCCAAGAACACCCTGGTCTTCTCGGTGGACATCGTCGGCACCGTCTGACCAGCGGCGACGCCAAGATCTGCCAGACTGGCCCGGTAATCGTAAAGATTCGCAAGTAGGAGCACATCAGTGAGCATCGACAAGCCCGAGATCGACTTTCCTGAGGGCCCGGCTCCCACCGAGCTCGAGATCGTGGACCTGACGGAGGGCGACGGGCCGGTCGCCAAGGCCGGGGACACCGTCTCCGTCCACTACGTCGGCGTGTCCTTCAGCACCGGCGAGGAGTTCGACGCCAGCTGGAACCGCGGCAAGCCGCTGCAGTTCCAGCTCGGCGCCGGCCAGGTCATCGCCGGCTGGGACCAGGGCGTCCAGGGCATGAAGGTCGGCGGCCGCCGCCGGCTGACCATCCCGCCGCATCTCGCGTACGGCGAGCGCGGCGCCGGGGGCGGCCGGATCGCCCCCAACGAGACCCTGATCTTCGTCTGCGACCTGGTCTCGGTCTGACACCGCCGCCGCTCCCGGACGGGACGGCCGCCGACGTACCCGAGGGCCCGTGCCACCTGATGGCACGGGCCCTCGGCCGTGGGCCCTCGGCTTTTACCTTGACCACCCCGAGCGGTACGGTCAACGATCGGGAGTTCAACGAGAAAGGGCGTCGATGGCGATTGCCAAGGCCGAGCGGCTGATGAATCTGGCGCTGTGCCTGTTGGGGACGCGACGCCCGCTGACCAAGCGCGAGCTCCGCTCGTCCATCGAGGCCTACCGCGAGGCCTTCGGGGCCGGTATCGGCACCCCGAGCGGCGACGAGGCCTTCAACCGGATGTTCGAGCGGGACAAGGACGACCTGCGCGAGCTGGGCCTGGTCATCGAGACCGTCGAGGGCATCGACGGCGAGGTCGGCTACCTCGCCCGCCGCGACAGCAACCGGCTGCCCCCGATCACCCTGGACGCCGAGGAGGCCGCCGCCCTCGGGCTGGCCGCCAAGGTCTGGCAGCAGGCCCGGCTGGCCGGCGCCGCCAGCGGTGCGCTGCAGAAGCTGCGGGCGGCCGGGATGCCGCTGGCCGGGGACGGCGAGGACTACGACGCCGGGCAGCCGCACAGCGCGCTCGAACCCCGCATCCCCACCCACGAGGCCGCCTTCGAACCGCTGATGCTGGCCTGCCGCGACCGCCGCCCGGTCGTCTTCGACTACCGCAAGTCCAACGCCGCCCGCCCCGAGCAGCGCCAGGTCGAGCCGTGGATCCTGGAGTGCTGGCGCGGCCACTGGTACGTCGCCGGCTGGGACCGCGAGCGCAAGGCCGAGCGGGTCTTCCGGCTCTCCCGGATCACCGGCAAGGTCCGTTCCCGGCAAGGGAAGTTCACCGCGCCGGTGCCCGACCACGTCACCGTCCGCGAGACCGTCGAGAGCTGGGCCGGCGAGACCGCCACCGGCACCGCCCGGATCAAGCTCCGCGCCGAGCACGGCTATCCGCTGCGGGCCCGTGCGCTGAGCGTCCGGGACCTGGGCGACGGCTGGGACGAGCTGGAGATCCCCAACGGCCACGGACTCGACGCCTGGCTGGTGGAGTTCGGGCCTGACGTGGTCGTACTGGAACCCGCGGAACTGCGCGCCGACGTCATCGACCGGCTGCGCGCCGTGGCCAAGGGCTGAGAGGGACGGGGAGCTGCACTCATGGCCACGAACGCGATCGACCAGACCCGCCGGATGCTGTCGCTGGTGACGTACCTGCGCGAGCGCCCCGGCGCCCGCGTCGGCGACGTCGCGCGCGCCTTCGGCATCACCGAGGACGAGCTGATCGCCGACCTCGACGTGCTGCCCATGTGCGGCACGAGCTTCCGCGGCGGCGACCTGCTGGACATCGACACCGACGGCGACCGGATCTGGTGGCACAACCCCGACGACGTCGCCGAACCGCTGCGGCTGGCCGCCGACGAGGCCACCGCCCTGCTGGTCGCGGCCCGCGCGGTCGCCACCCTCCCGGGGCTGCGGGAGGGCGACCGGCAGGCGCTGCTGCGGGCCACCGCCAAGCTGGAGGCGGCGGCCGGTGAGGCGGCCGGCGCCAGCTCCCGGCTCTCGGTGACCTTCGAGTCCGAGGGCGGGGTGTTCGCCGACGTCGACCGGGCGATCGCCGAACGGCGCCGGCTGTGGCTGCGCTACTACTCCCCGGCCCGCGACGAGCTGACCGAGCGCGAGGTGGACCCGATCCGGCTGTTCGCCGTCGGCCACACCTACATGGAGGCCTGGTGCCGGCTCTCGGAGGCCCGGCGCACCTTCCGGCTCGACCGGGTCGCCGAGATCAAGCTGCTGGACGCACCCGCCGACCCGCCCCCGGTCGAGCTGCGCGACCTGTCCGAGGGCCTGGTGCAGCCGGCCGCCGAGGACCCCGAGGTGTCCATCGAGGTCGGGCCGGGCGGCCGCTGGGTCGCCGAGTACTACCCGCACGACAGCGCCGAGGAACTGCCCGACGGCGGGCTGCGCATCACCCTGCGCACCCCCGACCCGGCCTCGCTGCGGCGGCTGGCGCTGCGGCTGGGCCGGGACGGCCGGATCGTGGCGCCGCAGGCGCTGGCGGACAGTGCCCGGCGCGCCGCCGAGCAGGCGCTCGCGGCGTACGGCGAGTGAGCGGCGGCCCGGCCACCGCGCGGGACGCCGTAGGGAGAGGGCCGTGGCCAGTAGGAGGAGGCAGCGAGGGATGACGACCACCATGGCGACCGGGACGGCGACCGCCGTCCCGGCGGACGTGACCGCTCCGGTGCTGTTCAAGGCGGCCTGCCCGGACTGCCGGGGCCGCTTCGAGCTGGCCTCGGACGCGTTCCGGCTGGCCATCGGCGGCAGCCGCCGCACCACCTTCTACTCCTTCACCTGCCCGGACTGCCGGCGTGCGGTGCGCCGGCCGGCCGGCGAGCGGATCGTCGAGCTGCTGACCGGCGGCGGGGTGCGCACGCTGCGGCTGCACTCGGGCTGACCGATAGGCTCGCCCCATGCTCTGGCCCATGATCGCCATCGCCCTCGGCTTCCTCGGGATCGCCGTACTGGGCGTGCTCGCCGTCCGTGTCTTCATCGAGGTGCGCCGGCTGGCCCGCCAGGTCGGCACGGCGTCGGAGCGGATCCAGCGGGCCGCCCAGGACCTGGAACGGGCGGCGGTGCCGCTGGCCTCCCGGATGCACGAGACCGGCCGGGACCGGGTCCGGGACTGACAGCGGGGCCGCGGGCCCGGCGCCCGGACGTCGCCCGGGACGCCGGCGCCCTCCTGCACGGCAGGGCGGAGAGGTAGGCTTCCCCCGCGGTTCGAAGAGCGCGGCGGTCGTGGCAATCCGGAGGTTGCACGGGGATTGCCGGACGTTCACCACCGAACGTTACGATCGATCGAGCACCAGGACGCCAGTCCGACCCCATCGGCAGGCACCACAGCAGACGCCGCCCCGGCGAGAAGGTAGTCGCACATGCTCAGCAACCTGAGGGCCCCCGAGATCATTCTGATCCTCGTCGTTATCGTGCTGCTGTTCGGCGCGAAGAAGCTCCCGGACATGGCGCGCTCGCTCGGCAAGTCCGCGCGGATCCTCAAGAGTGAGGCCAAGGCGATGAAGAAGGACGGCGAGGCGGACGGTGCCGCGGCCACCTCGTCCGAGGCGTCCACCGACGCCGCCCAGCAGGCGCCCCGTACGATCCAGGCCGCCCCCGGCGATGTGAGCAGCTCGCGGCCGGTCGCCGAGCCGAACCACACGACCAAGCAGGGCTGACCCGCACCGCCCCCCGACGGACGATCCAGTCGTACCGAACCGGTCGGCAACGGCTGATGCACGAGACGAGGAAGTGGGTTGCTCAAGTCTGCCCGCAAGCAGGAGAAGGACCCCGAGGGACGGATGCCCCTCGCGGCGCATCTGCGTGAGCTGCGCAACCGGCTGCTGAAATCGGTGCTGGCGATCGGTGTGGTCACCGTCGTCGCGATGTGGCAGTACGACGCCATCGCCCACTTCATCACGGGGCCGGTCATCGACGCGGTCGGCTGCGGGCGCGGCAGCGTGACCGCTCCGCGGACGCATCCGTGTGCCGAGGTCACCGCCAACGGTCTGCTGGCGCCGTTCACCATCCTGCTCAAGCTGTCCCTCACGGTGGGCGTCGTCGGCGCCAGCCCGATCTGGCTCTACCAGCTCTGGGCCTTCCTCGCGCCGGGCCTGCACCGGCACGAGAAGAAGTACGCGCTGAGCTTCGTCGGCGCCGGCGTACCGCTCTTCCTGGCCGGTGCCTACCTCGCCTACGCGGTGCTGCCGACCACGGCGGGTGCCCTGGTCGGGCTGACGCCGGACGACTGGGCCAACCTCTTCCCGGCCGACGAGTTCTTCGACATCGTCACGCGCATGATCGTGGTCTTCGGCCTCGCCTTCGAGCTTCCGCTGCTGCTGGTGCTGCTCAACTTCGGCGGGGTGGTCACCGGGCGACGGATCATGAGCTGGTGGCGGTTCATGGTCCTCGGCATCACGATCTTCGCGGCCATCGCCACCCCGACCGGTGACCCGCTGACCATGAGCCTGCTGGCCGCCCCGATCGTGGTGCTGTACTTCGGCGCCGCCGGCATCTGCCTCTTCAACGACCGCCGCCGCCGGCTGGGCAACCCGGACGCGGGGCTGAGCGACGACGAGGCGTCCCGGCTGGACCTGACGCCGTCGGACGTCGGGGAGATCGAGTCGGTGCCCTCGGGGCGGATGCTGCCGGAGCAGGCGAGCGGTGAACCGGACGACGGCTCCGGGCCGCGGCGCGGTGGTTACGACGACGTGACGTGAGGTGACGGCCCCTCACCTGCCGTGACGGCCCCGGGCTCGTGCGAGCCGGGGCCGTTTCGCATGCCGGGAACGTGCCCGGCCGGGCCCCCGCTCGGTAAAGGCCGCACATAAAGATCGGGTCGTTGTCAGAGGTGGCCGGTAGGCTCGTAAGCACGATGACCGAGGACATGTCCCCTGCTGAGCGCTATGCCGCCGCCAAGCTCCGGGCGGCCGAGCAGGCCACCGCACTCACCGGTTTCCGGGAGCTCTACGACTTCGAGCTGGACCCGTTCCAGGTCGACGCCTGCCAGGCCCTGGAGGCCGGTCAGGGCGTGCTGGTCGCCGCCCCCACCGGATCCGGCAAGACGATCGTCGGCGAATTCGCCGTCCACCTGGCCCTGGAGCAGGGCCGCAAATGCTTCTACACCACGCCGATCAAGGCACTGTCCAACCAGAAGTACCAGGACCTGGTCAAGCGGTACGGCGCGGCGAAGGTCGGCCTGCTGACCGGCGACAACAGCGTCAACTCCGAGGCGCCGGTGATCGTGATGACCACCGAGGTCCTGCGGAACATGCTCTACGCCGGCTCCCAGTCGCTGATCGGCCTCGCCTACGTGGTCATGGACGAGGTGCACTACCTCTCCGACCGCTTCCGCGGCGCCGTCTGGGAAGAGGTGATCATCCACCTGCCCGAATCGGTGACGCTGGTCTCGCTGTCCGCGACGGTCTCCAACGCCGAGGAGTTCGGTGACTGGCTCGACACGGTGCGTGGCGACACCGCCGTGATCGTCTCCGAGCACCGCCCGGTCCCGCTGTGGCAGCACGTCCTCGCCGGCCGCCGGATATACGACCTCTTCGAGGAGCGGGACGGCGGCAACGGCGGCCGCCGGGAGGTCAATCCCGACCTCGAACGACTCGCACGGATGGAGAACAGCCGGCCGACCTTCGGCCGGGACAAGCGCCGGGCCCGCACGATGCGGGAGGCGGACCGCGAGCGCGAGCGGCGGCAGCGGGCGCGGATCTGGACGCCGAGCCGGCCCGAGGTCATCGACCGCCTCGACAACGAGGGCCTGCTGCCCGCGATCACGTTCATCTTCAGCCGGGCCGGCTGCGAGGCCGCCGTCCAGCAGTGCCTGTATTCGGGGCTGCGGCTCAACGACGCGGAGGGCCGGGAGCAGGTCCGCCGCATAGTGGAGGCCCGGACGGCCGGGATCCCGGACGACGACCTCCATGTGCTGGGCTATTACGAGTGGCTGGAGGGCCTGGAGCGGGGCATCGCGGCGCACCACGCCGGCATGCTGCCGACCTTCAAGGAGGTCGTCGAGGAACTCTTCGTCAAGGGCCTGGTGAAGGCCGTCTTCGCCACCGAGACCCTGGCACTGGGCATCAACATGCCGGCCCGTTCGGTGGTGTTGGAGAAGCTCGTGAAGTGGAACGGCGAGCAGCACGCCGACATCACCCCCGGCGAGTACACCCAGTTGACCGGACGGGCCGGGCGCCGCGGCATCGACATCGAGGGCCATGCGGTGGTGCTGTGGCAGCGCGGGATGAACCCGGCCGCGCTGGCCGGGCTCGCCGGCACCCGGACGTACCCGCTGCGGTCGTCGTTCAAGCCGTCGTACAACATGGCGGTCAACCTCGTCTCGCAGTTCGGCCGGCACCGTTCGCGCGAGCTGCTGGAGATGTCGTTCGCGCAGTTCCAGGCCGACAAGTCGGTGGTCGGCATCTCCCGGCAGGTGCAGCGCAACGAGGAGGGCCTGGACGGCTACCGCGCCTCGATGACCTGCCACCTCGGCGACTTCGAGGAGTACTCACGGCTGCGGCGGGAGTTGAAGGACCGTGAGACGGAGCTGGCCAAGCAGGGTGCCGCGCAGCGCCGGGTGGCGGCCGCGGCGGCCCTGGAGAAGCTGAAGCCGGGCGATGTGATCCATGTGCCGACCGGCAAGTACGCCGGCCTGGCGCTGGTCCTCGACCCGGGTATGCCGTCGGGCCGGACCAACGGCCACCGCGGCTTCGACTCGCAGGACGGCCCGCGGCCGCTGGTGCTGACCGCCGAGCGGCAGGTCAAGCGGCTCGGCTCGATCGACTTCCCGGTGCCGGTGACGGCGCTGGACCGGATGCGGATCCCCAAGTCGTTCAACGCCCGCAGCCCGCAGTCCCGCCGCGATCTGGCGTCCGCGCTGCGCACGAAGGCCGGGCACATCGTGCCGTCGCGCCACCGCAAGCCGCGGTCCGCGGCGGTCGACGACCGTGAGATCTCCCGGCTGCGCAGCGACATCCGTGCGCATCCCTGCCACGGCTGTGACGAGCGCGAGGACCACGCGCGCTGGGCGGAGCGCTACCACCGCCTCAAGCGGGACACCCGCCAGCTGGAGCTCCGCATCGAGGGCCGGACGAACACCATCGCCCGCACCTTCGACCGGATCTGTGCGCTGCTGACCGAGCTGGGCTACCTCGAAGGCGACGAGGTCACCGACGAGGGCCGCCGGCTCGCCCGGCTCTACGGCGAGCTGGACCTGCTGGCCAGCGAGTGCCTGCGGGACGGCGTCTGGGAGGACCTCGGCCCGGCCGAACTCGCCGCCTGTGCCTCCGCGTTGGTGTACGAGGCCCGGCAGGCGGACGACGCGGTGGCGCCCAAGCTGCCGGCCGGCAAGGCACGGGACGCGCTGGGCGAGATGGTCCGCATCTGGGGCCGGCTGGACGCCCTGGAGGAGGACCACCGGATCAACCAGGCGGAGGGCGTCGGCCAGCGCGAACCGGACCTCGGCTTCGCCTGGGCCGCCTATCGCTGGGCGGCCGGTTTCGGCCTGGACGAGGTGCTCCGGGAGGCGGAGATGCCCGCCGGTGACTTCGTCCGCTGGTGCAAGCAACTGGTCGACATCCTCGGCCAGATCGCGGCCGCCGCCCCGGCCGGCAGCTCGGTGGCGAAGAACGCCCGCCGGGCCATGGACGGTGTGCTGCGCGGCGTGGTCGCGTACTCCTCGGTCGGCTGACGGCCCGTACGGACAACGGCGCCGCGCCCCCTTCGCTGGGGGGCGCGGCGCCGTCGTCGTGCGCCGGTCCGCCGGGGTTACGAGGCCTGCCGTGCGCCCGTCGCCGCCCGCTCGGCGTCGCGCTTGGCGACCTCCTCGCGCACCAGCGGGATGACGTACCGGCCGAAGTCGATGGCGTCGTCGAGCAGGTCGTAGCCGCGTGCGGAGAGGATGTCCACCCCCAGGTCGTAGTAGTCGAGCAGCGCCTGGGCGACGGTCTCCGGCGTACCGACCAGGGCGGTGGAGTTCCCCGCGCCGCCGGTCTCGGCCGCGGTCGGCGTCCACAGCGCCCGGTCGTGCCGCTCGCCCTCCGCGGCCACCGCCAGCAGCCGCTGGGAGCCGGCGTTCTGCGGGCCGGTCAGCGGGTGGCGGCGGCTGAGCGCGCCGCCCGCCTTGCGCGCCTTGATCCGGTCCAGGGTGCGGTGCGCCTTCTCCCAGGCCAGTTCCTCGGTGGGCGCGATGATCGGCCGGAAGGCGACCTGGATCCTGGGGACGTCACTGCGGCCGGCCGCCCGGGCCGCCGCCTGCACCGAGGCGATCTGCTCGGCGGTCTGCGCCAGCGGCTCGCCCCACAGGCAGTAGATGTCCGCCTCGGCGCCGCCCGCCGCGTACGCCGCCGGTGAGGAGCCCCCGAACGACACCTGTGGGTGCGGCTGTTGGAGGGGGAAGGTGTCGGAGACGAAGTCGTGGAAGCGGTAGTGGGTGCCCGCGTGGTCGAAGGGTTCGTGGCTGGTCCAGATCTTCTTGACGATGCGGATGTACTCCCGGGTGCGGTCGTAGCGCTCGTCCTTGGTCAGCGTGTCGCCCTCGCGCCGCTGCTCGTGGTCGTTACCGCCGGTGATGAAGTGCACCGCGAGCCGGCCGTCGCTGATCCGGTCGAGCGTGGCGAACGTCTTCGCGGCGAAGGTCGGGTACGAGACGTTGGGGCGGTGCGCCACCAGGATCTGCAGGGTGTCGGTACGGGCGGCGACGTAGGCGGCGGCCGGGGAGGGGTCGGGGGAGCCGGAACCGTAGGCGAACAGCACCCGGTCCCAGCCGTACTCCTCGTGGGCGCGGGCGAGCTTGAGGGTGTAGTCCTTGTCGAAGGACGCACCGGAGCGGGGGGTGACTTCGGAACCGTCGTTGGTCGCGGCAATGCCGAGGAACTCGACAGGCATGGGTAGGGCCTCGTCTTCTCGTAGGGCGGGCGCGCCGGGGCGCCGGGAATCGCGGAGGGAAGGTCCGCGCCACGGAGAAGTCAGCGGCAACAGGAGGCGGACCACACCCGACCGAAGTCGATGTGGTCGCGGGTGACCAGCCGCGTGAGAGGACGCATGGGGTCAGTGGAACAGACGGATATCTGCACCGTCAACCAAATGCCGCGCGGGCAAGGGGGGTTGGGCCCGCTGTGGGGGCGGTGTTCAGTCCGCCGGCCGGGCGACGTAGATCCAGTCGAAGCCGTCGTACCCCTCCGTGTCGAGATGCCGCGCCCGGTGGCCTCCCCCCGCTCCCAGCCGCCGCCCGCGTGCATCTCGCCGCGCCCGTCGGGAAACCGGGCGGTGTACGCGCCCGGCTCCCCGAACTCGAAGGGGGCGCCCAGGGCGTCCCCCACGGCTGACCCGAGGACGGTGGCTGTCGCGCGGTCGGTCCGGTCCATGGCGGCATTCTTCCGTGCGGGGTGCCGTCGGCCCGGCCCTGGGGGCATCAGCTGTGCGGTGCGGCGGCCCGGACCGCCACGCCACCGTCGGCCTTCCTCCGCCGCACCGTCGCCCGTATCGCGAGGAAGAGCAGCACGCCGATCGGGGAGAGGAGGACGGTCAGGAGGAGCAGGGGGCCCATCAGGAGGGGGTGGAGGCGCAGGGTGCGGGCCTCGCGGTACATCCATTGGCCGAGGAACAGGTCCCAGGCGATCACCTGGGCCCAGATCGCCCCGGCCCCGCCGCCGAGGCGCAGCAGGTCCTGGAAGCCGGTGAGGTCGGGGTGGCTGACGGCGGCCCAGAGGTGCGGGAACACCGGGACGGCCAGGGCGAGGTAGACCACCAGGACCGGGACCATGGGGAGTGGCGAGGCGGCGATCCGGTCGGTCCAGCGCCGGCCGGGAGCCAGGATCAGCAGTGCCCAGAACGGCGCGGCGAGGAGGAAGGCCAGATCGAAGAGGGTGCTGGGGTCATGCGGGGGACTCCGTGGTGAGGGTGGGGGCGGTAGTGGGGGAGGGGCGGTGAGGGCGGGGGCCGGGGTTGGGGTGCGGCGGCGGAGTGCCGCGTACGTCGCGAGGGCGGTGGCCGCCGCGAGGGAGGTGAGCGCGGTGAGTGTCGCGGCGTCCGGGTGGACGAGGGCCTGGCCGCGCAGGGCCTGCCAGGTGACCAGGGCCAGCAGCCCGGTGAGGAAGCCGGCCGCGACCAGGACCAGCCGCAGCCGCACCCGAGCGTCCCGCAGCCGGGCGAACCGTCCGGCCAGCGCCTCGATCCCGTAGAGGAAGAGCGGCAGCGCCTGGAGGGCGTGCATGCCGATGAAGTGCGGGATACGCAGATCGCCGCCGGTGCTGTTCCAGCCGGTCACCGGCATGGCCGGACCGCCGTCGGGGACGCCGACGCTGTGTGCGCCGACGGCGGTGCGCAGCCCGTCGGCCTGCTGCTCCGGGGTGGGCATCAGCATCAGCCCGCCGAGCGCGAGTCCGGCCAGCGCGATCAGCAGGCCGAGGCGGATCGCCCAGGTGGCGGCCCGGTCGCCGAGCCGGGCCCGGAAGAGCAGGACCGCGATGACGAGGGTGGCGGTCCACAGGGCCACGATGGTCAGCCCCATCACGATGAACAGGCCCCGGTCCAGCGGGGTTTCGACGTTGAAGTGGCTGCGCCGGCCGCGCAGGGCCTGGCCGGTGATGACGGCCATCTCGATCAGCCCGGACACCACGACCACATGGGCCGCCCGGTCGCCCAGCCGGCCGGGCGCGGGGCGCCGGGAGAGCATCCAGGCCAGCGTCAGCCCGTACGCGGCGAACGACACCGCGAACTTGAACGGCTTGAACCAGACCGGCGCCCCGAGCACGACCCGGTCGTCGACGATCAGGCCGACCGCGGTGACGACCGCGAGCGCGGCCATCGCCCAGGAGAAGGCGAGCAGTGAACGGTATCTGGACATGGGTCCCCCAGGGATGGCAACGGTGCGCGGGCGCACGGGTGCCCAGGCGCTCGGGTGCCCGGGCGTGGTCCTTGCGGCAACCACAGAATGGATAGTGGCGCTTTCCGCTATCTGATAGCTGGACTATCTATGATGGGGGCGGAATTGGCAAGGCCGGGCGTGCGGGGGCCCGGGCACAGGGCGGCGGGGCGGGGCTCCGGCGCGGGAAAGGCGGCGGGTGCGGATGCGTATCGGGGAGCTGAGTCGGGCGACCGGGGTCGCGGTGCCGACGATCAAGTACTACGTCCGCGAGGGACTGCTGCCCGCGGGCCGGCTGACCAGCCCCAATCAGGCCCGTTACGACGACGGTCACGTCCGCAGACTGCGGCTGATCCGGGGGCTGATGGACGTCGGCGGGCTGTCCGTCGCGGCCGTGCGGGAGGTGCTGGCCGCCGTCGACTCACCCGAGGAGCCGGTGCACAAGGTCCTCGGCGCGGCACAGGAGGCGATCGCCCCGCCGCAGGCCGCCGCACCGGACGGCATCGAGGAGGCGCGGCGCACGGTCGAGGAGCTGATCCGCCGGCGCGGCTGGCGGGTCGCCCCGCAGAACCCGTCCGTCGAGGCGCTGGCGGTCGCGCTGGCCACCCTCCAGGGCCTCGGGCACGGTGACTTCGCGGAGCTCCTCGAAGGCTACGCCGACGCCTGCGAGCGGGTGGCCGACGCCGATCTGGAGTGGGTGGGGCGCAATGCGGAGGTCGACCGCCTGGTGGAGAGCGTGGTGGTGGGGACCGTGGTCGGGGACGCGGTCCTGAGCGCGCTGCGCCGGCTGGCGCATGTGGACGCCTCGGCCCGCAGGTACGAGGGCGGGGAGGCGGTCTGAGGGGCGGCCGGCGGGCCCGGGGCGGAGGGGTCCGGTGGCGGACGCCCGGTCGCGGGCCCGCCGGTGGGGCGGGGGGGGGGCTTTCCCGGAAGGCTGACGCGGCGTCAGGAGGCGGCCGCGGGCGCGGTCTCCTGCTCCGCCTCGACCTGCTGGTTCCAGTCGCGCTTGGACGCCTGCCAGCCGTCCTCGTCGTGGCCGCTGCGCCAGTAGCCGGAGATGGACAGGTCCTCGCGCGGGACCTGGCGTTCGACGCGGAGCAGCCGGCGCAGCTCCTTCACGAAGCCCGCCTCGCCGTGCACGAACGCCTGGACCCGGCCGGCCGGGAACGCCAGGTCCCGTACCGCGGCGACCAGTTGGCGGCCGACCGGGGCGTCGCCGCGGTGCAGCCAGGTGATCCGCGCACCGGCCGGAACGGTCAGCTCCTGGCGCTCCTCGGGCCCGGCGACCTCGATGAACGCATGCACCGGGGTGCCGTCCGGGATCCGCGCCAGGGACGCCGCGATGGCCGGCAGCGCGCTCTCGTCGCCGGCCAGGAGGTGCCAGTCGGCGGCCGGGTCCGGGGCGTAGGCGCCGCCGGGCCCGAGCAGGAAGATCTCGTCGCCCGGCCGCGCGGCGGCCGCCCAGGGGCCCGCCAGGCCCTCGTCGCCGTGCACCACGAAGTCCACGGTCAGTTCGCGGCTCTCCGCATCCCAGGCGCGCACGGTGTACGTACGGGTCCGGGGCCAGCGGTCGCGCGGGAACTCGGCGCGGATCTGCGCCATGTCGAACGGCTCCGGGTAGTCCACGCCGGGGAGCGGGAAGACCAGCTTGACGTAGTGGTCGGAGTACTCGCCGGCGGCGAACTCCGCCAGTCCCGCGCCGTCCAGCACCACCCGGACCATGTGCGGGGTGAGCTGCTCGGTGCGCCGCACCCGGGCGCGGTGCAGTGCGGGCTTCTTGCGGGACGGACGTGTCTCTGCCACGGCAATCTCCCCTGACGCGGTGGTGGACGGCGGGCCCGGAGGAACGGACCCGCCTTGTTAGGTATACCTAACCTAACAGTAGTTCACCGTCGGAGGGTGACGAGCAGCCGGTGCAGGGCGCCGCCCAGGCCCCACTGCGCGGCCAGCGCCTCCAGGCGCTCGGGATCGGCCGGCTCCGCCGGCAGCGCGAGGTCCGTGTCCGGGACGGGCACGTCGGCGGCCACCTTGATCACCTTCGGGGCGACCGCGACGTACGGGCGGGCCTCCAGCAGGCGGGCGCGCTGTGCCGGGGTCACCTTCGAGGCGGGGTCCTCCGCGGCGGCCATGATCCCGGCGAGGTCGCCGTAGGTGGCCAGCAGCTTCGCCGCGGTCTTCTCGCCGATCCCCGGGACGCCGGGCAGGCCGTCGCTGGGGTCGCCGCGCAGCAGCGCCAGATCGGCGTACCCCGGGCCGTCCACGCCGTACTTCTCGCGCAGCCACGCCTCGTCGGTGACCTGGAGGGTGCCGACGCCCTTGAGGGGTACAGGACGCGGATGCCGCGCCGGTCGTCGACGAGCTGGTAGAGGTCCCGGTCGCCGGTGACGATGTCCACCGGGCCCGCCGCCCGCGCCGCCAGCGTGCCGATGATGTCGTCGGCCTCGTAGCCGGCCGCGCCGATCCGGGCGATGCCGAGCGCGTCCAGCACGTCCTCGATGATGGGGACCTGGGGGGAGAGGGTGTCGGGGACCTGCTCCTCGTCGGGCTCGGCGGAGCCGGCCGGGGCCTCCTCGGCGACCCGGTGCGCCTTGTAGGAGGGGATCAGGTCGACCCGCCACTGCGGACGCCAGTCGAAGTCCATGCAGGCGGCCAGGTCGTCGGGGTGGTGGTCCTGGACGAGCCGGGCGATGAAGTCCAGCAGACCGCGCACCGCGTTCACCGGCGTGCCGTCCGGGGCCCTGACCGATTCCGGTACCCCGAAATAGGCGCGGAAGTACAGCGAGGCGGTGTCGAGGAGCATCAGGCGTCGAGTCACACCCCGCATGATGCCGTATGCCTCAATCGTCGCCGCGATGTGATCTGGCACACCGATGTGTTTGCGCCGCATAAAGACGGGCAGACGCGCAGCCGGAGCGGACCCGGTGGAGATTCAACATTTCCATCGGTTAACGACGGGCCGAACCCGTCCCGCACCACGACCTGCCGGCGGGGTGGCAGGTCGTTTCTCGTGCGACAAGAGAGGTATATGTGTCCAGGCTGCAAGCCGAGCACCTGTACAAGGTGTTCGGCAGACGACCCGAGGACGCGGTACGCCGACTCGAAGCCGGCGCGAGCCGGGACGAATTGCGGGCCGAAGGCACCACCGCCGCCGTGATCGACGCGTCGATCGAGGTGGACGAGGGGCAGATCTTCGTCGTCATGGGTCTGTCCGGGTCCGGCAAGTCCACGCTGCTGCGCATGCTCAACGGCCTGCTGGAGCCGACCGCCGGAAGCGTGCGGATCGACGGCCAGGACCTCACCTCCCTCAGCGACAAGGAGCTGCGCGCGGTCCGCTCCCGGAAGATCTCCATGGTCTTCCAGCACTTCGCGCTCTTCCCGCACCGCAGCGTCCTGGAGAACGCCGCCTACGGGCTGGAGGTCCAGGGCGTGCCGCGCGCCGAGCGCGAGCGGCGGGCCACCGAGGCACTGGAACTCACCGGCCTCAAGGGCTGGGAGAAGTCCTGGCCCGACGAGCTGTCCGGCGGTATGCAGCAGCGCGTGGGCCTGGCCCGGGCGCTGGCCACCGACGCCGATCTGCTGCTGATGGACGAGTCGTTCAGCGCGCTGGACCCGCTGATCCGCCGCGACATGCAGGACCAGCTGCTGGAACTGCAGAAGACCCTGAAGAAGACCATCGTCTTCATCACCCACGACCTCAACGAGGCGATGCGCCTCGGCGACCGGATCGCGGTGATGCGGGACGGCCGGATCGTGCAGACCGGCAGCGCCGAGGACATCCTCGTGCGCCCCGCCAACGACTACGTCGCGTCCTTCATCCAGGACGTGGACCGCAGCCGGGTGCTGACCGCCGGCGCGGTGATGGCCGAGGTCGGCACGGTGCTCGGCGGCAGCACGCCGGAGGGCGGCACGCTCGGTACGGCCGCGGAGTTCCGTGCCGCGGCGCCCGCCACCGTGGACGTCGACACCCCGCTGGTGGAGCTGTTCACCCCGTGCTCGGCCAGCAGTGTGCCCGTGGCGTGACCGACGCCAAGGGCGCCGTGGTCGGTGCCGTACCGGCCGAGCGGCTGCTCGCGGTGCTCGGCGAGCCCGCCGAACAGGGCGCGGAGCAGGAGCCGGCGGCGGCTCCCGGCGTCCCCGCCCAGCCCGCGGTGAAGACCCTCGCGAAGACGGCGGAGCCCACCGCGGAATCGACCAGGACCACTGTGGAGACGACGAAGACCGCCGCGGAGACGGGTGACGACGAACCCGGTGACGGCGACGCCGAGGGCAAGGTGATCGCCGGTGCCTAGGATCCAGATAGGCAGCTGGGCCAATGACGCCGTCAACTGGCTGCGCGACCACCTCGACTGGCTCTTCACCCTCATCACGAAGGTGCTGAACGGCCTCTACGACGCGATCCACACGGTCCTCGCCGGGCCCGAACCGCTGCTGCTGGCCGCATCTTCGCGGTGCTCGCCTGGTGGCTGCGCGGACTGCCGGCCGCCGTGCTCACCTTCCTCGGGTTCGCCCTGATCGACTCGGTCGAACAGTGGGGCCCGACCGTCGAATCGCTCTCGCTGGTCCTGGTGGCCTGCCTGATCACCGTCGTGGTCGCGGTGCCGCTCGGCATCTGGCGGCCCGCAGCCGGGTGGTCGGCGGGGCGCTGCGCCCGGTCCTGGACCTGATGCAGGACCATGCCGGCGATGGTCTACCTGATCCCCGGCATCCTCTTCTTCGGCCTCGGTGTCGTCCCCGGCATCGTCGCCACCATCGTCTTCTCCATGCCGCCCGCGGTCCGCATGACCGAGCTGGGCATCCGGCAGGTCGACGAGGAACTGGTCGAGGCCGCCGAGGCGTTCGGCACCCACCCGCGGCGCACCCTCTTCCGCGTCCAGCTGCCGCTCGCGCTGCCCACCATCATGGCCGGCATCAACCAGGTCATCATGCTGGCGCTGTCCATGGTGGTCATCGCCGGCATGGTCGGCGGCGGCGGTCTCGGTGCGTCCGTCTACAACGCGATCAGCTCGGTCAACGTGGCGCTGGGCGCCGAGGCCGGCCTCGCGGTGGTCATCCTCGCCATGTACCTGGACCGGATGACCGGCGCCCTCAACCAGCGGGTCTCCCCGCTCGGCCGGCGGGCGCTGGCCAAGGCCCAGGCGTCGCTGGGCAGCCTGAAGTTCCTCCAGTGGCGGCCCGCCACGTCCGTGGCCGTGGTCGGCGTGGTCGTGCTCGCGCTGATCGCCGGCGGGATGGGCATGTTCGGCAAGAACGCCGGCCAGGGCGGCGGCAACGGCCGCCCGATCAGCCTCGGTTACGTCAACTGGGACGAGGGCAAGGCCACCACGTACCTCTGGAAGGAGATCCTGGAGGAGCGCGGCTACAAGCCCAAGGTCCAGGCCCTGGAGGCCGGTCCGCTGTTCGCCGGGCAGGCCCGCGGGGACATCGACGTGCAGACCAACGCCTGGCTGCCGACCACCCACGCCTCGTACTGGAAGAAGTACAAGGACCAGCTGGAGGACCTCGGCGCCTGGTACGACAAGACGTCGCTGGAGATCGCGGTGCCCTCGTACGTCAAGGGCGTCAAGACCCTGGACGACCTCAAGGGCAAGGCCGGCGAGTTCGGCGGCAAGATCACCGGCATCGAGCCCGGCGCCGGCGAGATGAAGATCCTCAAGGACAAGGTCCTCAAGGACTACGGCCTGAGCGGTGAGTACAAGGTCCAGGAGTCCAGCACCGCGTCGATGCTCAGCGAGCTGGACCGCTCCATCCACCAGAAGAAGCCGATCGCGGTCACGCTCTGGTCGCCGCACTGGGCGTACAACAAATACCCGCTCACCAAGCTGAAGGACCCCAAGGGATCGTTCGGCTCCGGTGACAGCCTGCACCTGCTGGGCCGCAAGGGCTTCGCCAAGGACGAGCCCGAGGTCGCCAAGTGGATGAAGAACTTCCACCTGGACGAGAAGCAGCTCACCAGCCTGGAGAACGACGTCAAGAACGCCGGCGAGGGCCATGAGCAGGACGGCGTGCGCAGCTGGCTGAAGAAGAACCCGGGCCTGGTCGAGAAGATCGCGCCGTCCGCCCACGCCACCTACGCCAAGGGCAAGGACGCGGGCAAGGCGCCCAACATCGGTTACCCGGCGTGGGACGAGGGCATCGCCACCACGTTCCTCTGGAAGAACATCCTGGAGAAGCGCGGCTACCACCCGAACATCCGCAACCTCGACATCGGGCCGATGTGGACCGGACTGTCCACGGGGCAGATCGATGTGGAGACGGACGGCTGGCTGCCGGTGGCGCAGAAGCAGTACTGGGACAAGTACAAGAAGGATCTCGTCGACGTCGGCCCCTGGTACGACAAGACGTCCCTGGAAATCGCCGTGCCGTCGTACGTCAAGGGCGTGAAAACCCTCGACGACCTGCGCGCGCACAAGGACGAATTCAAGGGCAAGATCATCGGGATCGAGCCCGGCACGGGTGAGATGAAGCGGCTCAAGGACACCGTGGCACCGGCGTACGGGCTGCAGGACTTCGACGTCACCTCGGCCGGTACCAGCGCCATGCTCGCCGAGCTGGACCGCGCCTACCACAAGCACGAGCCGATCGCGGTGGTGCTGTGGTCGCCGCACTGGGCGTACAGCAAGTACCACCTGACCAAGCTCGCCGACCCGAAGGGCACCTGGGGAGCGAACAACCAGATCAAGACGCTGGGCAACAAGAGCTTCCCGAAGAAATTCCCGGAGTTCGCCGGCTGGCTGAAGAACTGGAAGATGAGCCCCGAGGAACTCGGCAGCCTGGAGAAGGACATCCAGGACGCCGGCAAGGGAAATGAGAACAAGGGCGTCGAGAAGTGGATCGACGACCACCCGGGAATCGTGGACAAGATGGCGCCGGTGAAGTAGGCGGGTCTTCTCCCCACTCCGCAGCGGGCCCCGTCCCCCGGCAGTCGCCGGGCGGCGGGGCCCGCGACGTGTCCGGTTCACCTGACCGGCGGCGGATGCGTCGCGGACCCCGGTGCCGGATGGTTCGCTGGGGACGTGAACCCTGCGCACATCGCCGCCGCCGCACTGATCGGCGCCGCCGGCCTGGGCGTCGCCGCGCCGGCCGCCGCGGCCGAGGTCGACCCGGACCCGATGGTGGCCGGGCAGCGGGTGCGGATCAGCGACGAGCAGGAGTGCGGCGCGGTGCACGGCGCCCGGGCCGCCTCGAAGCTGTTCGGGCCGGTGGCGCTGCGGCCGGGCGCGGACGGGCTGACCGGTCACGCCAGGGTCGCCGACGGCGCGGCCCCGGGGCGCTACCGGGTGACCATCGAATGCACGCCGGGCGGCGAGCGGTTCACCGAGCTGGTGACCGTACGGGCCGGGCGGGTCGAGGGGCTGACGGCGACCCAGGCGGCGGGCGGCCTGGCCCTGCTGCTGCTCGCCGGGGGCGCGGCGTACCTGCTGCGGCGCAGCGTCCGCCGTTAGCCGGTCCACCCGCGGCGCGCACCCCGCCGCCCCCTAGCCTGGGCGCATGACCCGTCGTGTGGTGTCCCTGGTGCCGTCCCTCACCGAAGCCGTGGCCGTCAGCGCGCCCGGGCTGCTCGGGGCGACCGACTGGTGCAGCCGTCCGGCGGACCTCGACGTGGTGCGGATCGGCGGCACCAAGAACCCCGACACCGCCCGGATCGCCGCGCTGGCGCCCGACCTGGTGCTCGCCAACGAGGAGGAGAACCGCCCGGCCGATCTGGCCGCCCTGCGCGCCGCCGGGCTGGACGTCCTGGTCACCGAGGTACGGACGCTGGAGCAGGGTTTCCGGGAGCTGCACCGGGTGCTGGTCACCGGCTGCGGACTGGCCCGGCCCGGGTGGCTGGACGCCGCCGAGGCCGCCTGGCGGGACCCGGCCCGCCCGGTGGGGGAGCGGATCGCCGTGGTGCCCATCTGGCGACGGCCCTGGATGGTGCTGGGCCGGGACACCTTCGCCGGCGACCTCCTGGCCCGCCTCGGCGTACGGAACCGCTACGCCGGCCACCCCGACCGCTATCCGCGGATCGCCCTCGACGCGCTCAACGCCGCCGCCGCCGACCTCGTCGTGCTGCCCGACGAGCCGTACCGCTTCACCGCCGACGACGGGCCCGAGGCGTTCCCCGGGCTGCCCGCCGCGCTGGTCAGCGGGCGGGATCTCACCTGGTACGGCCCGTCGTTGGTGACCGCCCCGGCGGCCCTGGCGACCGCGCTGGCCGGGGCGCACTGAGCCGTCCGGCGGCGCGGGCTACCGGGCCGGCGGCGGGGGCGTGAGCAGCCGGCCGCGGGCCAGGCCGCTCGCGGTGCGGACGGCGGCCACCGCGACCGCGGCCACCAGGACGACGTAGAGCGCCACGGCCAGCCAGCTGAAGGCGGTCAGCCCGGTGTGCCGGGCCAGGCCCGCCGCCCCGGTGACGCAGGTGCCGAGCGGGAAGGTGAAGCCCCACCAGGTCATCGCGAACGGCATGCCGTTGCGCACCGCGCGGACCACCAGCGCGCTCGCCAGCGCCAGCCACAGCAGGGCGAAGCCCGTCACCGGGATCCCGTACAGGACCGCGAAGGCGCCCATCGCATGGGCGGTCGGCGCGTCGACGACGCCCGGCGCCACGTCGGCCAGGTTGCCGGTGGCGGTGGTGGACTGGCCGAGCGGGCCGAGCACGAGGAACAGCGTGGGGGTGAGGGCGAGCGGCAGCGGTCCGTGGTGGATCAGCCGGGACACCACGAGCGGCAGCACCAGCAGCGTCGCCAGCAGCGACATCCCGAACAGCGCGTAGCAGGCCACCAGCATCGCCCGCTGCCACTGGCCGGCCGGCAGATGGGGCAGCAGCCCCGGGCCGAGGGCCGCCGAGACCATCGGCGCCACCAGCGGCAGCAGCCAGACCGGGGTGGCACTGCCCGGCTCGATGCGGTGGCGGGTCACCATCAGGTACGGGATCGCGGCGGCCCCGGCCACCCCGACGAGGGTGCCCAGGCTCCACAGCACGGCGTCGGCGGCGAGCGCGGCCGGCCCGCCGAGGACGTCCCGGCCCACCGTCAGCGTGCCGCCGCCCACCGCCAGCAGGGCCATCGACAGGCACCCGTAGAACGGCGCCACGGCCGGGTCGAGGAGATGCCGGCGGGCCTGGTCGGTGTGGCGGAGCCAGTGGACCGCGCGGCGGCCAGCAGGGTGACCAGCAGCAGGGCCGACAGCGCCCAGACGAACCGGCAGGCGACGCGCAGCCCCGTTCCGGCGAGCGGCAGGGCCACGCCGGCGTTGGCGACGATCGCCGTGCCCATCACCGTGGCGTACCAGTTCGGGCCGAGATGACGGAACGGGCCCGAGCGTCGGACCGGCTCCGAGGGGCGGGGTGGGGCGGCGGGGCGGGAAGGTGCGTGCGCGAGGGTTGCCATGGAAGAAGCGTCGGGGGCCGCCGCGGCCGCCACCAGGGACGTCGTGTCTATGAGGGCATAAGCTGGGGTTATGAGCAGGGGGAGCGATGAGTGACATGGCGGCCGGTTCCGGGGCCGGGACGGGTGACGTCCCGGCCGTCTCGCTGGCGCACCGGGTGCCGGACCTCGGCGCGCTGGAGCTGCTGCTCGCGGTCGCCCGGCTGGGGAGCCTCGGGCGGGCCGCCCGGGCCCGTGGCATCAGCCAGCCCGCGGCGAGCAGCCGGATCCGGTCGATGGAGCGGCAGTTGGGCGTGGCGCTGGTCGAGCGGTCGCCGCGCGGCTCGCGGCTGACCGAGGCCGGGGTGCTGGTGACGGACTGGGCGCGCCGGGTCGTCGAGGCGGCCGAGGCGTTCGACGCGGGGGCCCAGGCGCTGCGCGGCCGGCGCGACTCCCGGCTGCGGGTCGCGGCGAGCATGACGATCGCCGAGTACCTGCTGCCGGGCTGGCTGATCGCGCTGCGCGCCGAGTTGCCCGGCACCGCGGTGTCGCTGCTGACGGGCAACTCCACGGTGGTGGCCGAGCGGCTGCTGGCGGGCGAGGCGGACCTGGGGTTCGTCGAGGGACTGGACATCCCGGCCGGGCTGGACGGCGCGGTCATCGGGCACGACCGGCTGGTGGTCGTCGCCGCGCCGTCCCATCCGTGGACCCGGCGGCGCGGCGGACTGACCGCCGCCGAGCTGGCCGCGACCCCGCTGATCCTCCGGGAGCGCGGCTCGGGCACTCGCCAGGTGCTGGACGCCGCGCTTGCCGGGCACGGCGGGCTGGCCGAGCCGCTGCTCGAACTCGCCTCGACCACCGCCCTGAAGGCCGCCGTGGTCAGCGAGGCGGCGCCGTCGGTGGTCAGCGAGCTGGCGGTCGGCGAGGAGCTCACCGCCCGCCGGCTGGTGGCGGTCCCGGTGCGCGACCTGCGGCTCGGCCGTGATCTGCGGGCGGTGTGGCCGACCGGGCAGCGGCCCGCCGGCCCGGCCCGTCAGCTGCTGGGGCTGACCCGCGGCGCGTCCTGAGCCGGGCGCCGCCGGTCCGGTCCCCACCGGGCGAACAGCGCGGACAGCACGACCGCGGTCAGGGCGGCGGCCGGCACCCCGCTGCCGAAGAGCGTCCGGACCCAGCCGGGCAGCGGCCGGTACCACTCCGGGGCCAGCACGGGCAGCAGCCCGGCCAGCAGGGTCAGCGCGACGACGGTGGTGGCGCCCCGGTCGGTGAGGTCGGTGCGGCGCAGCAGGCCGATGCCCATGGCCGCGATGACCGCGTAGATCACCAGGGACGCGCCGCCGACCACGGGCGTGGGCAGCGCCGCCAGCAGCCGGGCCACCGGCGCGCACAGCCCGCACAGGACCAGCAGCCCGCCCGCCCCGGCCGTCACGAACCGGCTGCGGACGCCGGTGAGTTGGACGATCCCGATGTTCTCGGCGCTGGTCACCATCACGGTCCCGCCGAGCAGCCCGGCCCCCAGGGAGGTCACCGCGTCCGCGCGGGCGGTGCGCGGGACGTCCCGCGCCGGGTCGGGCGTACGGCCCACCGCCTCGCTGTTGAGGACGGTCTGCCCGGTCGCCTCGGCCAGCGAGGCGAGCGCGAAGACCATCAGCGGCAGGGCGGCGAGCAGGTCGAAGTGCGGGGCGCCGTACGGGAAGAGGCGGGGCAGGGCCAGTACGCCGCCGCCTGGCACGTGGTGGAACGGCGCCCCGGTCAGGACGGCGGTCAGGGTCCCCACGGCCATTCCGAGCAGCACCGAGAGCTGGCGCCACACCCCGCGCAGCAGCAGGAAGCCGAGGGCGGTGGCGGCGATCGTGACCACCGCGAGCCCGGTGCCGCCGGCCGCCATCGGCGCCGCCACGTCGATCATGTTGACGCCGATGACCAGCACCGTCGCGCCCATCACCAGCGGCGGGAAGAACCGTACGATCCGCCCGTACAGCGGCAGTACGGCCAGCAGCAGCGCGGCCGCCAGGAGGACCGAGCCGGACGCGGTGGCCGCGCCGTGCTCCTGCGCGGTCCGGAGGAAGAGGGCGGCCGCCGCGCCGCCCGGCAGCATCACGAACGGCAGCCGGGCCCCGGTCCGCAGCACGCCGAAGGACTGCAGCAGCGCGCCGGCCCCGCACAGCAGCAGGGTGGCGCTGAGCAGCGCGGCGGTGCGGTCGGCGGGCAGCCGCAGACCGGTCGCGAGCAGGAAGACCGTGGAGACCGGGGCCGCGATCATCGCCAGGACGTGCTGGGCGGCCAGCGGCAGCAGCCGGACCAGCGGCAGCCGTTCGTCGACGGCGGGCGGTGCGGAGGCGGCCATCGTTCACACCCGCCGCTTCAGCCAGGGCAGTTGGCCGGCGTCGTAGCGGTAGGCGCGGAAGACCGCGTTGTTCTGTGACGGGAAGAGCGCGCCGACCTCCGGCTCGCGGTAGCTGCCGAACTCCGGGACCACGTACTCCAGCACAGCAGGCCCTCGGCGGTCACCTCGAAGAGCCGGCCGGCGGGCGAGTCGGTGATCAGGGTGTTGCCGTTCGGCAGCCGCTGGGCGCTGCCCATGAACGGCGCGAAGAACGCCTCCCGGGCCGGGTCGTGGTACTCCCACACGATCTTCCCGGTCGCCCGTTCCACCTCGATGACCCGGGAGAACGGGACGTCCCACCCGGGGCGGAAGACGCCGTTGTCGAAGATCAGGAAGTTGCCGTTCGGCAGCTCGGTGGGGTGGTGCTGCTGGGAGACCAGACCGGGTGCGGTGCGCCAGAGGATCTCGCCCGTCGCGCGGCTGATCACCACGACCGCGGAGACGCTGCGCAGGCTGGCGAGGACGTTCCCGTCGGCGAGCGGGTACACCGAGTTGATCAGCGGCCAGTGTTCGCGCGAGTAGTCCGGGTGCAGTGCGTACGCGTCCCGGTCGAGGTGGTCGGCGACCCGCCAGGACCACAGCAGCCGGCCCTCGGCGTCGACCTCCCGGATGGTGTCGGCCCACACCGTGCCGCCCGGTCCGGAGCCGGGGACGCCGCCGCGCACCGCCGCGGCCCGGTCGCCGGTGAGCGGTTCGAGCGCGGTGTACAGGATCCGTCCGTCGCCGTGGTGGTGGGCGTCGTGGTGCTGCAGCGGGTCGGTGAACTCCCGCAGCACGGTGCCGTCCGGGGCGATCTCCTGCATCAGCCCGCCGCGGTACTTGTGCCACATCGGGAACAGCGCGTCCTGGTCCGGCAGGGTGGCGTTGTAGGCGAGGTTGCCGTTCGGCAGGAGGCGGGCGTGCCGTCCCGGGCGGTGCGGCAGCCGCCAGCGGTGCACCACGGTGCCGTGCAGATCGATGAGCAGCACCTCCCCGCCGCCGGTCAGCGGGGCGTAGAGGGTGTAGCCGTCGTGGGCGGCACGGGCGTCGAGCGCGATCAGGCCGGTGCCGCGGCGGCGGCGTGTGTTTTGATCGACCGTGGTCATGAAGAAATTCCCCTTGTCAAACTTTGTTTGATGGGATCAAACAGCGTAGACGCTAGGGGCGGCCTGTTGCAGGGCTGTGAACGCGGCAATAAGGAGTGGCGGATGGGCGGGCCGACGGACGGCGGGCAGGGCGGTACGGAGGCGCCGCGGGTCGGGGCGGGGGTACGGCGGCGGCGCCGGGCCCGCGAGCTGACGCTGGCCGAACTCGCCCGCCGGACGGGGCTGTCGGCGCCCTTCCTCAGCCAGGTCGAGAACGACCGGGCCCGCCCCAGCATGCGCTCGCTGCAGCTGATCGCCGACGCGCTGGACACCACCGCGGTGCGGCTGCTGGCCGCCGCCGACGGCCCGCGCACCGTCGACGTGGTCCGGGCCGGCTCCGCGGCGGTGCCCGAGGCCGGCGACGAGGGGGGCGGCGACGAGGGGGGCGGCGTCGAAGCGGGCGGCGGCGAGCGCGGGGCCGGCGGTCCGGGCCGGGTGCGCCCGCTGGTCCGCGGCCGGCAGCAGCTGCACGCCCTGGAGTTCACCGGCCGGCACGACTGGCAGCGCGAATTCCGGCACCCGCACGACGAGTTGATGTACGTCGTCGAGGGTGCGGTGGAGGCCGAGGCGGCCGGCGAGGCCTATGAACTCGGCCCCGGTGACACCCTCTACTGCTCCGGCGGGGTCACCCACCGCTGGCGCGCGCTGACTTCCGGCACCCGGGTCCTCCTGGTCGGGGTGGCGGACGACTTTCCGCATCGATAATCTGTGCGAACGCTTCATCGATCTTGAGGGGGACACATGAGGCTGAAGCTGACGGCTCCCGCCGTCATCGCCATGGCCGCGCTCGGCACCGCACTGACCAGCGGTATCGCCACCGCCGCCACGCCCGGGGAGGCGCCCGCCGCCACCGCACGGGTCGCGTGCGTCAACGCGCAGGGCCAGGAGAACGTGAAGATCCGCAAGGAGCGGAAGCTGAACAGCACCGCCGTGGGGCTCTTCACCAAGGGCGCGACCACCTGCATCACCGGCCGGGGCACGGGTCAGAGCTACAGCCTCTGCGGCCGCTCGGGCAACGACTGGCTCAAGATCACGTTCCGGGGCAACACCGGCTGGATCCCCGCCGCTTGCGGGACCAGGGAGGTCTGACGCGGCCGGTCACTCCCGGGGGGACGTCCCGCGTGCCGCCGCCACCAAGGCGTCCATGACACGCGGGTCGTCCCCCGCCTCGGGGTGCCACTGCACCGCCAGCGCGAAGCCCGGCCCGTCCGGCAGCTCCAGCGCCTCCACGGTGCCGTCCGCCGCGTGCGCCGAGACCAGCAGCCCGCGCCCGAGCCGGTCCACGGCCTGGTGGTGGTAGGTCGGCACGGAGACCGGCTCGGGCAGTGCCCGGGCCAGCAGCGTGCCGGGGACCGGCGTGATCTCGTGCTTGTCGAAGACCCCGGGCGGCCCGGCGTGCCCGTCGAGGTGCTGGACGAGCGTGCCGCCCAGCGCCACGTTCAGCAGCTGCAGCCCGCGGCAGATCCCCAGCAGCGGCTTCCCGGCCGCCAACGCCGCCTCGATCAGGGCCAGTTCCCAGGCGTCCCGGTCGAGCGAGGGCGGCCCGGTGCGCGGGTCGGGCTCCGCGCCGTACCGCGCCGGCTGCACGTCCGCACCGCCGGCGATCACCAGTCCGTCCAGCCGGGCCACCGCCGCGGCCGCGGTCGCCGGATCGCCCGGCGGCAGCAGCGCGGCCAGCCCGCCCGAGCGCTGCACCAGCCGCGGGTACCCGGTGGGCACCAGTGCGGCCGGCAGCGTCCACACCCCCCAGCTGGCCTCCTGCTGGTAGGTGCTGATGCCGATGAGGGGCTGGGACACGAATCCTCCGATGGGTGCTGGTGCGGGCCGGCTCGTTCGTCAGAATTCCAGTTCGTGCTCGATGGCGGCCAGTTCCTCCGCCGTGCCCTGGACCTTCGGGCCGGTGAACCACTTGCGGGCCGACACCAGCCACCAGGTACCGGCGAAGCCGAGCACCAGGAGGACGGCCAGCGGGGTGTAGTTGAAGTTCTCCGCCGTCACCGGGCTGGTGGTCGGGAGCATGAAGAGGACGGAGATGACCACCGTCCAGCCGACGGCGATGACGCCGACGGGCTTGCTCCAGCGGCCCAGGTGCCAGGGCCCGCGCTGGAAGCGGTCGCCCTGCAGCAGGCGGAGGATGACCGGCAGGACGTAGGCGATGTAGAGGCCGATCACGGCGATCGAGGTGACGGCCGCGTACGCCGTGGCGTTCCACAGGTACGGCAGCCCCAGCACGAAGGCGCCGCCGGCGGCCAGCCACACCGCGTTGGTCGGGGTCTTCGTCCGCTTGTTGATGCGGTGCCACAGCCGCGAGCCGGGCAGCGCGCCGTCCCGCGAGAAGGCGTAGATCATGCGCGAGTTGGCGGTGACCGACGACATGCCGCAGAAGAACTGGGCGCCGATGGCGATCAGGAGGAGCAGCTTGCCGCCGGTGGCGCCCAGCGCGTCGATGAAGATCTGCGCCGGGGGCACACCGGTCTTGCTGGCCAGCGCACCGTCGTAGTCCTGGATGGCGAAGGTGATGCCGACCAGCAGCACCCAGCCGGCGACCAGGGAGACCAGGATCGACATCACGATGCCGCGGGGGCCGGCCTTGGCCGCGTCGTGCGTCTCCTCGGTCATGTGCGCCGAGGCGTCGTACCCGGTGAAGGTGTACTGCGCGAGCAGCAGCCCCAGCAGTCCGACGTAGAGGCTGGAGTGCCAGCCGGTGTTGTTGGTGAAGTGGGTGAAGACGAAGGAGGCGGACTGGTGCTTCGAGGGCACCACGACCAGGGCGCCCACGATGACCAGTACGCCGAGGATGTGCCACCACACGCTGACGTTGCTGAGGAAGGACGCCAGCTTCACGCCGAAGGTGTTGAGCAGGCCGTGGACCAGCAGCACGATGCCGAACAGCATGATCGTGTGCGCCGGGGTGGCGGCGAATCCGAATTGCAGGTCCAGCAGTGCGTTCGTGAAGGACGCGGCACCGAAGTCGACGCCCGCGGTCACCGCGACCTGGCCGAGGAAGTTGAACCAGCCGGTGAACCAGGACCACGCCGGGCCGTGCGAGGGGGCCAGCTTCGCCGCCCAGTAGTACAGGCCGCCCGCCGTCGGGTAGCTGGAACAGACCTCGGCCATCGCCAGGCCCACGAACAGCGTCATGAGGCCGACCAGCGGCCAGCCCCAGGTGATCAGGGCGGGCCCGCCCGTGTTCATGCCGAAGCCGTACAGCGTCAGACAGCCGGAGAGGACCGAGATGATCGTGAAAGAGACGGCGAAGTTCGAGAACGCCGACATCGAGCGGGCCAGCTCCTGGGCGTAACCGAGCTCGTGGAGGCGCTGTTCGTCGCTGGAGCGCTGAGGGGGTTGCTGTTCCTGGTCTGCGTTCGTCGCGTGCTCGTTGATGGACACCACGCCTCCGAGGGCCTCGATGATCCGCGGCGGGTACGGCCGTCGGCGAACCGCTACCAGCCCCGCAATAAAGGTATGGGGCGATACCTTTGTCTTCAGGTCGGCTGAGCGCAAGACCCCGGCGGGAAAATCTCGTAACGGGCGGGTTTCGAGAACCTCACGAGTGGCGCAAACCCCCCGCGAGGAAGCCGCGCAGCAGCGCCGCGGTCCCGCAGCAGTGCTCCCGCATCACCTCGCGCGCCCCGTCCGCGTCCCCCTCCAGCACGGCCTCCACCAGCGCCGCGTGCTGGGTCTGCGAATGCTCCAGATTGCGCACCAGCAGCGGGATGCAGTCCAGCAGGTCGTTGACGGTCGCCCGGACGGCGGCGTACTGCGCGGCCAGCGACGGCGAGCCGGACAGCTCGGCGAGGGTGAGGTGGAAGAGGGTGTCGCGCCGGCGGTAGTCGGCGAGCGGCGCGTCCTGCGTCGCGGCCAGCGCCTCGCGCAGCCGTCCGGCCTGCTCCTCGGCCAGCCCGTGGGCCGCGCACAGCCCGGCCGCGCCCACCTCCAGCACCTCCCGGAACCGCAGGGTGTCCTCGACGTCGATCTTCTCGATCCGGCGGCGCAGCTCGGCCTCGCCGTGGTTCTCGGTGCGCACCCGGACGAACGTGCCGCCGTACCGGCCGCGCCGGCTCTCCACCAAACCCTCGTCCTGGAGCACCTTGAGCACCTCGCGCAGGGTGACCCGGCTGATCTGCAGCCGCTCGGCCAACTCCCGTTCCGCGGGCAGCCGTTCGCCCTGCGGGACCAGGCCGAGCCGGACGATCTGGAGTATCTGCTCCAGCGCCTCCTCGAAGCCGTTGCCGGCGCGCACCGGCCGCAGCACCGGCGCCAGCCGGTCGTCCGTCCCGTCCATCGCCACCTCTTCCCAATCAATGGTTCGTGTGCCTACCTTATGACCTCCGGATGCAGTGACAGGAGGCAATACCGTGGCAGACCGCACGCCCCCGCTCTCCGCCGAGGAGCTCAGGGTCCTCGTCGACGCCGGGGAGATCGACACTGTCGTCCTCGCCTTCACCGATATGCAAGGCAGGCTCCAGGGCAAGCGGTTCGCGGCCCGATACTTCCTCGACACCGTCCTCGAACACGGCACGGAGGGCTGCAACTACCTCCTCGCCGTCGACGTCGACCTCAACACCGTCGACGGCTACGCGATGTCCTCCTGGGAACGCGGCTACGGCGACTTCGCCATGCACGGCGACACCGGCACCCTGCGCCGCACCCCCTGGAACCCCGGCACCGCCCTGATCACCGCCGACCTGGCCTGGCACGACGGCTCCCCGGTCGCCGCCTCACCCCGGCAGATCCTCCGTCGCCAGCTGGACCGGCTCGCCGATCGCGGCTGGCGCGCCTTCGCCGGGACCGAGCTGGAGTTCATGCTCTTCAAGGACTCCTACGAGGACGCCTGGTCGCGCGGCTACCGCGACATGAACCCCGCCAACCAGTGGAACGGCGACTACTCCGTCCTCGGCACCGGCCGGGTCGAGCCCGTGCTGCGGCGCATCCGCAACGAGATGGGCGCCGCCGGGATGACCGTGGAGTCCGCCAAGGGCGAGTGCAACCTCGGCCAGCACGAGATCGTGTTCGTCTACGACGAGGCGCTCACCACCTGCGACCAGCACTCGATCTACAAGACCGGTGCCAAGGAGATCGCCGCCCAGGAGGGCATGGCGCTCACCTTCATGGCCAAGTACGACGAGCGCGAGGGCAACTCCTGTCACATCCACCTCTCGCTCCAGGACGAGCAGGGACAGCCGGTCCTCGCCGATGACAGCGGCCCCTACGGCATGTCGCAGATCATGCGCCACTTCCTCGCCGGCCAGCTCGCCGCGATGCGCGACTTCACCCTCCTCTACGCCCCCAACATCAACTCCTACAAGCGCTTCCGCCCCGGCTCCTTCGCGCCCACCGCCGTCGCCTGGGGCCCCGACAACCGCACCTGCGCGCTGCGCGTCGTCGGCCACGGCCGCGCCCACCGCCTGGAGAACCGCCTCCCCGGCGGCGACGTCAACCCCTACCTCGCGGTCGCCGGCATGGTCGCGGCCGGCCTCTACGGCATCGAGCACGAGCTGGAGCTCCCCGACGCCACCACCGGCAACGCCTACACCGGCGACGCCGCGCACGTCCCCACCACCCTGCGCGAGGCCGCCGAGCTGTGGGAGCACAGCCCGATCGCCCGGGAGGCCTTCGGCGAGGAGGTCGTCGCGCACTACCGCCACATGGCCCGCGTCGAACAGGACGCCTACGACGCCGCCGTCACGGACTGGGAGCGCTTCCGCTCCTTCGAGCGCATGTAAGGAACCACGCTGTGTCCAATGGTTCGCACGAGCTGAAGATCCTCAACCCGGCCACCGAGGAAGTGGTGGCCACCGTCCCCACCACCTCCCCGGAAGAGGTCGACGCCGCGGTCCGCCGGGCAGCCGGAGCCCAGGAGGCCTGGGCCGCGGTGGCCCCCGGCGACCGCGCCCGCCTCCTGCGCCGCTTCGCCGACGTCGTCGACGCCCACCTTCCCGAGCTCGCGGAACTGGAGCTGACGGAGGCCGGCCACCCCCTGGGCAACGCGCAGTGGGAGGCGGGCAACGTCCGCGACCTGCTGCACTACGCCGCCGGGGGAGTGGAACGGCTCACCGGCACCCAGATCCCGGTCGCCGGCGGCCTCAACATCACCGTCCAGGAACCCCTCGGCGTGGTCGCCGTGATCGCCCCCTGGAACTTCCCGATGCCGATCGCCGCCTGGGGCACCGCCCCGGCCCTCGCGGCCGGCAACGCGGTGCTGCTGAAGCCCGCCGAGACCACCCCGCTCACCGCGCTCAGGCTCGCCGC
This sequence comes from Streptomyces endophytica, assembly GCF_026153355.1. Lineage (GTDB taxonomy): Bacteria > Actinomycetota > Actinomycetes > Streptomycetales > Streptomycetaceae > Streptomyces > Streptomyces endophytica. Next base: position 4,566,992 of record NZ_CP110636.1, read on the forward strand.
ACTCGCCCTGGAGGCCGGCCTCCCCGAGAACCTCTTCCAGGTCCTGCCCGGCGAGGGCCCGGTCACCGGCACCGCGCTCGTCGACCACCCCGGCGTCGCCAAGGTCGTCTTCACCGGCTCCACCGCCACCGGCCGGCAGATCGCCGCCCGCTGTGCCGCGCAGACCAAGCGGCTCACCCTCGAACTCGGCGGCAAGAGCCCCAACATCGTCTTCGCCGACGCCGACCTGGAGGCCGCCGCGGCCGCCGCCCCCGGCTCCTTCCTCGACAACACCGGTCAGGACTGCTGCGCCCGCAGCCGCATCCTCGTCCAGCGGAGCGTCTACGACCGCTTCCTGGAACTCCTGGAGCCCGCGGTCAAGGCGTTCACCGTCGGCGACCCGGCCGACCCGGCCACCAAGATGGGCCCGCTGATCTCCGCCGCCCAGCGCGAGCGCGTACGGTCCTACGTCCCCGAGGACGCCCCGGCCGCCATCCGCGGCGAGGCCCCCGCGGGCAAGGGCTTCTGGTACCCCGCCACCGTCCTGGAGGGCCGCCCCGAGGACCGTACCGCCGTCGAGGAGATCTTCGGCCCGGTCGCGGTCGTGATCCCCTTCGAGGACGAGGCCGACGCGGTCCGGATCGCCAACGCCACCGACTACGGCCTCTCCGGCTCCCTGTGGACCCGCGACGTCGGCCGGGCGCTGCGCGTCTCGCGGGCCGTCGCGGCCGGCAACCTCTCCGTCAACTCCCACAGCAGCGTGCGCTATTGGACCCCGTTCGGCGGGTTCAAGCAGTCCGGCCTCGGCCGCGAGCTCGGCCCGGACGCGCTCACCGCCTTCACCGAGACCAAGAACATCTTCATCAGCACCGAGGAGAGCAAGTGACCGACCAGACCGCAGTGTGCCGCCGCCTCGTCGGCCGTACCGCCGTGATCACCGGAGCCGGCAGCGGCATCGGGCTGGCCACCGCCCGCCGACTGGCCTCCGAAGGCGCCCACGTCGTCTGCGCCGACATCGACGAGGCGGCCGGCAAGGCCGCCGCCGAAGAGGTAGGCGGCATCTTCGTCCAGGTCGACGTGACCGACTCCGAGCAGGTCGAGGCGCTCTACAAGACCGCCTTCGACACCTACGGCTCGGTCGACATCGCCTTCAACAACGCCGGCATCTCGCCGCCCGACGACGACTCCATCCTCACCACCGGCCTGGACGCCTGGAAGCGCGTCCAGGAGGTCAACCTCACCTCGGTCTACCTCTGCTGCAAGCACGCCCTGCCCTACATGCAGCGGCAGGGCAAGGGTTCCATCATCAACACCGCCTCCTTCGTGGCCGTCATGGGCGCGGCCACCTCCCAGATCAGCTACACCGCCTCCAAGGGCGGCGTGCTGTCCATGTCCCGCGAACTGGGCGTGCAGTTCGCCCGCGAGGGCATCCGGGTCAACGCCCTGTGCCCCGGGCCGGTCAACACCCCGCTGCTCAAGGAGCTGTTCGCCAAGGACCCGGAGCGCGCCGCGCGCCGCCTGGTGCACGTCCCGGTCGGCCGGTTCGCCGAGCCCGAGGAGATCGCGTCCGCGGTCGCCTTCCTGGCCAGTGACGACTCGTCATTCGTCAACGCGGCCGAATTCCTGGTCGACGGAGGGATCGCGGGGGCCTACGTCACGCCGGTGTAAACGTTCGTTGTTCACCTCCGCGTAAGCGCCGCGGCGGCCGGATGTCGTGCGACATCCGGCCGCCGTACGCTAGCGTCCGCCTTCGATCCTTCGTTCGACGGGAGTTACGTCCATGCTCACCAAGCGTCGCTGGCTGGCAGCCGGTGCTGCCCTCGCGGTCGTCGGAGGCGGCGTCGCGGTCGCGCAGACGGCCACGGCAGCGCCGACCCCGCACCGTTGTCCCACCCTCCAGGTCTCCAAGGGCTGGTACGGCGACAACCGCGCCAAGTTGCAGAAGATGATCGACGAGCGCGGCAGCTGCTCCGGAGCCGGCGGAGCGCGACCGGTCGCGACCTTCGACTGGGACAACACCGTCGTCAAGAACGACATCTCCGACGCCACGCTGGCCTGGATGCTCCGCCACGACAAGGTGCTGCGCCCGGCCAGCTGGAAGGCCACGAACAAGTGGCTGACCGACGCCGCCGCCGACGCGCTCACCCAGGCCTGCGGCACCTCCGTGCCCGCCGGCCACCCGCTGCCGACGTCGACCGACACCGGCTGCACCGACGAGATACTCGACGTCTACAGCGACGAGAAGACCTCCGGCGGCAAGGAGGCGTTCGAGGGGGAGTGGAACCACCGGCGCACGGTCCCCTCGTACGTCTGGATCACCCAGCTGTTCGCCGGGCACACTCCGCGGGCCCTGACCTCGTACGCCGCCGAGGCGCGCAAGGAGAACCTCGCCGCGCCGATCGGTACGGAGCAGACGGTCGGCACGCACAAGTGGGCCGGCTACGTCCGCTACTACGAGCAGCAGCGCGACCTCATCGGCACCCTCCAGAAGGCCGGCTTCGACGTCTACATCGTCTCCGCCTCCGCCGAGCCGCTGGTCCGCGCCTGGGCGCCGGGCGTCGGTATCGACCGCGAGCACGTCATCGGCATCCGCAACCTCGTCCGCGACGGCAAGCTCACCACCGGTGTGCAGGGCTGCGGCGACGTCAAGGACACCAACGGCGAGGTCCTGACGTACATGGACGGCAAGCGCTGCTGGATCAACCAGGAGATCTTCCACGTCAAGGGCGCCAAGGCCTGGCAGCAGCAGGACCGGGCGCACCGCGCCGCCTTCGCGGCCGGTGACGCCGAGACCGACGTGACCTTCGTCGGCGACGCCACCGCCGGCCACCTGGCCATCAACCGCAACAAGACCGAGCTGATGTGCCGGGCGTACGACAACGCGGACCACCGCTGGATCGTCAACCCGATGTTCATCGAGCCCAAGCCGCGCAAGGCCGACCCGTACCCCTGCGCGACCGCCGGCTACACCCGGCCGGACGGCACCCTCGGCCCGATCCACCGCGCCGACGGCTCGGTGATCCCGGACCAGAAGGACACCGTGTACTGACCCGGTGAACGTCACCGCAACGGGAGGGCCGCACCGCTCAGAGGAAGGTGCGGCCCTCCCCGCGGTACGTCGGGACGGTGTCCACCACCCGGTCACCGTCGACCAGTTGCAGCGCGTCGAACCGCTCGCACATCTCCCCGGCCTTGGCGTGCCGGAACCATACCTTGTCGCCGATCGCCAGCCCGTCCGCGGCCGCCCCCAGCAGCGGCGTCTGCACCTCGCCCGGCCCCTCCTGGGGGTCGTAGCGCAACCCGGCCGGCAGATACGGCACAGGCAGCCGGTCCGCGCCCGCCACCCCCGACGCCGGATAGCCGCCGCCCAGCACCGTCACCACACCGGGCCCCGGCCGGCGCACCACCGGCTGGGCGAACAGCGCCGCCGGACGCCCGCTGAACGAACGGAAGTTGTCGAACAGCCGCGGCACGTACAGCCCCGAACCCGCCGCGACCTCGGTGACCGCCGCCTCCGCGGCCGTGTGCTGCACGCTGCCGGTCCCGCCGCCGTTGACGAACTCCAGCCGCGGCGCCACCGCCCGCACCGCCCGTACGGCCTCCCAGCGCCGCTGCGCCAGCTCCTTGCGCGCCGCCGCCTGCATCAGCCGGACCGTGCGCGAAAACACCGGCTTGCCGTCGACCTCGTCGCCCACCCCCGCCACATGCCCCTCGTACGCCATCAGCCCCACCAGCCGGAAACCGGGGCGGCGCGCCACCGTCCGGGCCAGCGCGGCCAGTTGGGACGGCTCCCGCAGCGGCGACCGCCGGGCACCGAAGCGCACCTTCCCGCCCAGCAGCCGGTACGAGGTGTCCAGCTCCAGGCACACCCGGACCTCCTCGCCGCCCCGCCCCGCGGGCCGGGCCGCGTCGATCAGCGCCAGCTGCGCCGGATCGTCGACCATCACCGTCACCGCGGCCGCGAGCTTCGGATCCGCGGTCAGCTCGGCGAACCCCGCCCGGTCCGCCGACGGGTACGCGAGCAGGACGTCCTCGAAGCCCGACCGCGCCAGCCACAGCGACTCGGCCAGCGTGAAGCTCATGATCCCGGCGAAGCCGTCCCGCGCCAGCACCCGCTCCAGCAGGGCCCGGCAGCGCACCGACTTGCTCGCCACCCGGATCGGCTTCCCCTTCGCGCGGCGCACCAGATCGGCCGCGTTGGCGTCGAACGCCCGCAGGTCGACCACGGCCAGCGGCGCGTCGAGATGGGCAGTTGCCCGGTCATAAGAGGCTTTGTCGCCATACGCATCGGCTGTCAGCTGGGACATGGCCGCAGCCTGCCAGACACTCCCCACCACCAAAAGGGCGTGGGAGGTACCCCATCACCGGGCAGGGGGTGAGATCCCGACACAGAGCGGACATGGCGGCGACTGGGGGTGCCCCTGCTCCTTCGGAGCTTGGGGGAGGGTTGGAGCACCGGCCGCGCCAGCCCGTAGAGTGGCCCGACACCGCCACCAGCAGGTCAGCGGCGTGTTGTCCGGATACCAACCCCCCTGCCCCGATTGCGGATCGGGGGACGGGGGCCACGGCGCGAGGGGGAGCGCGGGTGAGCACCGACGCAGATTTCGTCGATCCGCGGCACGTCCCGCCCATACCCCCGCGGCCGCCCCGGCAGCCCGCGACGGCCGCGACACCGGAGCCGGACGACGACCCGCGCACGACCGTCCTGCGCCGCCAGTCCCCGGCCGACCCACCCGTCCCCCCGCAGGCGCCCCCGGGCGTACCACCGCGCCCCGCCACCCCGCCGCCTCCAGCCCCCGCGCAGCCACCGGCCGCCGGCGCGCCCCGGCCGCCCCACCCCCCGACGCCGTCCGCCCCCGCCGCGCCGCCGCGCCCGCCCGGGCATCCGGCCACGTTCCGGGACACCGCCGCCTTCCACCTGGCCAACAGCCAGAACCTGTGGAACGGCCCCCAGGAACCCGCCGCCCGCCCGGCGCCCACCCCGCCGCCGGGCGGCCCGGCCGCGGCCCCGCAGCAGCCCTGGCCCACAACTCGCCGCCCGTCACCGGGAGTTGTCCCCGGCCCGGCATCCGCCCGCCGGTTCCCCGCCGGCCGCCGCCCCGCCGGCCGGGTGCTCGCCGCCGCGGCCTGCCTCGTCCTGGGCATCGGCCTGCTCGGCGGTGCCGCGGCCGGCAGCTGGCTCACCGACGACCCCGAGGACGCCCCGCCCACCGCCCAGGCCACCTTCGCCAAGGGCCGCGACGCCTGGCGCAACACCCCGGTCGACACCCTCTTCCCGCGCACCGTCGAGGGCCTGGGCGTCGGCCCCGGCGGCGCCGACCGGACCTGGACCCGGATCGCGGTCGCCCCCGACAGCGACTGCACCGGCGCCTACGACCCCAAGCTCGCCCAGGCCCTCGCCCGGGCCGGCTGCGCCCGCCTGCTGCGCGCCACCTACCTCGACGCCACCCGCTCCAGCGTCATCACCGTCGGCGCCCAGACCACCCGGACCGACCCGGCCGGCATGCTCGCCCTCAACACCGGCTTCAGCACCAAGAGCCTGGCCGACCGCACCGACCTGATGCCGGTGCCGTACGCCCCCAAGGGCACCCCCGCCGAGGGCTTCGGGCGTGCCCAGCGGGCCAGCTGGACCCTCCGGGTGCTCACCGACGTCCCGGTGATCGTCTACGCGGTCTCCGGCTTCGCCGACGGCCGCGCCGTCACCGAGCCGCAGCCCGCCGAGGCCGCGGTCCGCCCCGGCACCACCACCGCCCCCGCCGAATCCGGGCTCGGCCACGACGCCAAGGACCTCGCCGACCGCATCGAGAACGACTTCCGCACGGCAGCCGGCACCCCCACCCAGCACAGGGAGGACGCGCCATGACGCAGACCCCGCTGCGCGCGGCCGCCCTCACCCTGGCCTCCGCCGCGCTCACCGTCCTGCCCGCCGTACCCGCCCGGGCCGACGCCATCCGCGCCCAGGAGTGGGGCCTGCAGGCCGTCCACGCCCAGCAGGCCTGGGACACCACCAAGGGCGAGGGCGTCACGGTCGCCGTCCTGGACACCGGCGTCGACGCCAACCACCCCGACCTCAAGGGCCAGGTCCTGCCCGAGAAGGACCTGGTCGGCTTCGGCGCCGGCCCGGGCGACGCGGCCTGGGCCCGGCACGGCACCGGCATGGCCAGCGTCATCGCGGGCCACGGCCACGGCGCCGGCCGCCAGGACGGCGTGCTCGGCATCGCCCCGGCCGCCAAGATCCTCCCCGTGCGGGTGATCCTGGAGGACAACGACCCGCAGCGCGAACGCGCCCGCACGGAGAAGGCCGGCGCGCTCGCCGACGGCATCCGCTGGGCCGCCGACCACGGCGCCGACGTCATCAGCATGTCCCTGGGCGACGACAGCGAGTCCGCCCACCCCGAGCCACGCGAGGACGCCGCCATCCAGTACGCCCTCGGCAAGGGCATCTCCGTCGTCGCCTCCGCGGGCAACGGGGGCGACAAGGGCAACCACGTCTCCTACCCCGCCGCGTACCCGGGCGTCATCGCCACCACGGCCGTCACCCGCCAGGGCGACCGCGCCCACTTCTCCACCCGCCACTGGTACGCCACGGTCAGCGCCCCCGGCGACGACATCCTCATGGCCGGCAACAACGACGGCTACCTCTCCGGCTGGGGCACCAGCCCCGCCGCGGCCTTCACCTCCGGTGCCATCGCCCTGATCCGCTCCGCGCATCCCGGCCTGAGCCCCGCCCAGATCCGCCGCCTGCTCACGTCGACCGCGCAGGACACGCCCCAGGGCGGCCGCGACGACGACTACGGCGCTGGCCTGATCGACCCCGCCGCCGCCGTCCGCGCCGCGGACGGCCTCCGGGCCACCCCCCAGAAGCCGTCCCCCGCCGCCTACGGCCACCGGTACTTCGGCCCCGGCCCCACCACCCCGGCCCCCGAGGAGACCCCGACCAACTGGCTCCCCTGGACCGCCGGCGCCGTCGGAGCGGCGTTGATGGCAGCCGCCTTCCTCCTCTGGCGCACCCGCCACTGAACCACCCCAGCCCCCACCGGCCTCAACTTCTCCCCTCACGGGAGGGGACGGGCCGGAGGGGCCGGTTGTGTGGACGTAAAGCGTCAGCAGTCCACACAACCGGCCCCGGAGGCCCGTCACCGCACCCACCACAACCCAGCCCGCCGCAGGCGCAACGGCGAGACGACCCGCGGCGCCGCAGACAGGTACGTACGGGGCGCCGCAAGCGCGCAACGGGGAGACGACCCGCGGCGGGAAAGCCAGGTACGTACGGGGCGCCGCAAGCGCGCAACGGGGAGACGACCCGCGGCGGGAAAGCCAGGTACGTACGGGGCGCCGCAAGCGCGCAACGGGGAGACGACCCGCGGCGGGAAAGCCAGGTACGTACGGGGCGCCGCAAGCGCGCAACGGGGAGACGACCCGCGGCGGGAAAGCCAGGTACGTACGGGGCGCCGCAAGCGCGCAACGGAGAGACGACCCGCGGCGGGACGGCCAAGTACGTGCGGGTCGCCGCAATGCGCAGCGGAACGGCCCAGCCGAAAACGTCCGCCGCACCCCCGATACGCTCGGGCACGTGCAGAAGAACATTCCCGACTCGCCCTTTTCCGACGACGACGGGTCCGCCGATCCCGCCCTCACCGCGGCCCTGGCGGCCTACGGCGCCGACCGGTCCGCCGAGCCCGCGCTGCTGACCGCCCTGGCCGGCGCCCGCCTCCTCGTGCCGGTCGTCGCGATACTCGGTGAGGTCGAGACGGGACCCGACGGGCTGCGGCACGAGAAGACCAGCGACATGGCCGTGCCCACCCTCCAGGCTCCGGACGGCCGCCGTGCCCTCCCCGCCTTCACCAGCATGGAGACCCTGCACGCCTGGCGCCCGGACGCCCGGCCGGTGGCCGTACCGCTCCAGCAGGCGCTGCTGGCCGCCTCCCACGAGAAGGCCGACACCGTCGTCATCGACCTGGCCGGGCCGGTCACCTACCAGCTCACCGGGCCCGCGCTGCGCGCCCTCGCCGAGGGCCGGACAACCGCCGACCCGCTCGCCGATCCGGCCGTCACCGAGACCCTGCGCGCCCTCCTCGCCGCCGAGCCGGCCGTCCTCGCCGCCCGCCTCGCGCCGTCCCGGGAGACCGACGGGACCCTCGCCCTGGGCCTGGCCGCCGACGCCCCCACCGCCGAGGTCGCCCAGCGGCTGGCGCAGGCGCTGGCCTCCGACGAGGTCCTGCGCGCCCGGCTCGTACGGGGCCTGGACCTGGCGCTCCTGCCGCCCGGTGCGGCGACCACCGGGGAACCGCTCTACCAGCGCTGACGTGCTCCGTCCCGGGCCGCGCCACGGCGGGCCCGGGTGATCGCCGACGGGCGGGTTCGCCTCCCGGGCCGCACAATGCGAGGAGAGCTCAAGATCCACGCGAGGAGGGCCCACATGGAGAAGACGGAGACCCCTTCGGTCGTGACCCGCACGGTCGTAGCCGAATTCCTCGGCACGCTGCTCCTGGTGTTCTTCGCCGTCGGCTCGGCGGTGCTGGCCGGCGAGTACATCGGCACCTTCGGCATCGCGCTGGCCTTCGGCTTCACCATGCTGGCGCTGGCCTACGCACTCGGTCCGATCTCGGGCAGCCACCTCAACCCCGCGGTGACCCTGGGCATGCTGCTGTCCCGCCGCATCACCCTCCGTACGGCCGTCGAGTACTGGATCGCCCAGATCCTCGGCGCCATCGTGGGGGCCGCGCTGCTCTTCCTGGTCGCCAAGCAGGTCCCGGGCCTGCAGACCCATGCGGCCTTCGGCACGAACGGCTGGGGCGACCGTTCGGCGGTGCACCTCAACCTCGGCGGTGCCTTCGTCGTCGAGATGGTGATGACCTTCCTGTTCGTCTTCGTGTTCCTGGCGGTCACCCACCGGGTCGCCGTGATCGGCTTCGACGGCCTGCCGATCGGTCTGGCACTGGCCACCGTCCACCTCATCGGCATCCCGCTGGACGGCACTTCCGTGAACCCGGCCCGCTCCATCGGCCCGGCGCTGTTCGCGGGCGGCGCCGCCATCACCCAGCTGTGGCTCTTCATCGTCGCGCCCCTGATCGGCGGTGCGATCGCCGCGGTGGTCCACCAGGTCACCCACCCGCCGCAGGAGCCGGTGCTCGTCGCCGACCAGGTCTCACCCCGCGAGCCCACCGCGGGCCCCGGCGAACGCGTCTGACCTCACGGAGCCCGGCGAACCGGCCCACCGACACGACGAGCCCCGGCCGCACCGGCCGGGGCTCGTCGTGTCGCGCGAAGGGGTGCGGCTAGCCGTAGACCGGCCCGGTGAACTTCTCGCCGGGGCCCTGACCCGGCTCGTCCGGGACGACCGAGGCCTCGCGGAAGGCCAGCTGCAGCGACTTCAGGCCGTCCCGCAGCGGTGCCGCGTGGTACGAGCCGATCTCGGTGGCGCTGGCGGTGACCAGGCCGGCCAGCGCCTGGATGAGCTTGCGCGCCTCGTCGAGGTCCTTGTGCGTCTCGCCGCCCTCGGCGAGCCCCAGATTGACCGCCGCCGAGCTCATCAGATGCACCGCGACGGTGGTGATCACCTCGACCGCCGGGACGTCCGCGATGTCCCGGGTCATGGCATCGAAGTCGGGGCTCGCCGCGTGCGGGGCGCCGGACGGCTCGGGGGCGTCGGACGGCTGCGGGGTCTGGTCGCTCATGTCTTAAGGGCTTCTTCCTGAGGAGGGGTCGGCTCCAGCCTATGGCCCCCTTCCGCGGGCCCGGCGCCCGGGAGTGTCCCCCTTGACGGACGGCGCCCGTCAGGTGGCGTACGAGTGGGGCCCGGGGCTTGACTCGTGTATCCTGGTGTTCCGACCGGCCGGACACGCATGTGACCGGCCCACAAGTGGAGGCTCCGATCTCCCACCCGGCCGACCTCAGGTTGGCGGGTCAACGGTCCGGCTGCGCCCCGCGGAGACTTCGCGGCGGTGCTCCAGATCTATGTGGAGCCCCGCCTGTGTCCCGTCCGGGGCGTTTTTCATGTACCGGCGCGGTTGGTCACACCGAAAAGACGTTACGCGGCAGTCCGCCAGGCCGTCGCGTGGTGCTACCGAGGAGGATCCATCAGCGCCGAGCCCCGCATCAACGACCGGATTCGCGTCCCCGAGGTGCGACTCGTCGGTCCCAGTGGCGAGCAGGTCGGCATTGTGCCGCTTGCGAAGGCCCTGGAGCTTGCGCAGGAGTACGACCTCGACCTGGTCGAGGTGGCGGCGAACGCCCGTCCGCCGGTCTGCAAGCTCATGGACTACGGAAAGTTCAAGTACGAGTCGGCCATGAAGGCCCGTGAGGCGCGCAAGAACCAGGCGCACACGGTCATCAAGGAGATGAAGCTCCGGCCGAAGATCGACCCGCACGACTACGACACCAAGAAGGGTCACGTCGTCCGGTTCCTCAAGCAGGGTGACAAGGTCAAGATCACGATCATGTTCCGTGGTCGCGAGCAGTCCCGCCCCGAGCTGGGCTTCCGACTGCTGCAGCGGCTCGCGGAGGACGTCCAGGAGCTCGGCTTCATTGAGTCGAACCCGAAGCAGGACGGCCGCAACATGATCATGGTCCTCGGTCCGCACAAGAAGAAGACCGAGGCGATGGCCGAGGCCCGTGAGGCGCAGGCCGCCCGCAAGGCGGAGCGCCAGGGTGGTGCTCCCGCGGAGGAGCCCGCCGGGGAGCCCGCCGAGGCGTGATCCATGGGCGAGAGCCCCGGATTCATGCCGGGGCAACCCGCCCCGGACACCAACCGATACATCTGACGCTCCCGCCAGCCGGCCCGTGCCGGTGGGAGCGCCACTGACGAGGAGAGAACGGCGCATGCCGAAGAACAAGACGCACAGCGGTGCCAGCAAGCGCTTCAAGGTCACCGGCTCCGGCAAGGTGCTGCGCGAGCGCGCCGGCAAGCGCCACCTGCTCGAGCACAAGTCGTCCCGCGTGACGCGTCGCCTCACCGGCAACGCCGAGATGGCCCCGGGCGACGCCGCGAAGATCAAGAAGCTTCTCGGCAAGTGAGTCGCCGCGCCCCGCTGACCGGGCGGGGTGCGCGACTCGGACCGGGACCCAATCGATTCGGGCTGTGTGACGACAACCACGGCCCCGCTACAAGGAGTTAACAAGTGGCACGCGTCAAGCGGGCAGTCAACGCCCACAAGAAGCGTCGGGCGATCCTCGAGCAGGCCAGCGGCTACCGCGGCCAGCGCTCCCGCCTGTACCGCAAGGCGAAGGAGCAGGTCACCCACTCCCTCGTCTACAACTACAACGACCGCAAGAAGCGCAAGGGCGACTTCCGTCAGCTGTGGATCCAGCGCATCAACGCCGCTGCCCGCGCCAACGGCATGACCTACAACCGCTTCATCCAGGGTCTGAAGGCCGCCAACATCGAGGTGGACCGCAAGATCCTGGCCGACCTCGCGGTCAACGACAGCAACGCGTTCGCCGCGCTCGTCGAGGTGGCCCAGAAGGCCCTGCCGAGCGACGTCAACGCCCCGAAGGCTGCCTGAACACCAGCCTGACGACGTGGCCGTGACGACCGACGCGGTCGTGGCGCCGTCGTGATCGGACCCGCAGGCCCCGGCCTGCGGGTCCGCCGCTTTTCCGGCCCGGGCCGCCAGGCCCCGGCCCCCGCACCGAACCACAGAAGCGAGCCGCCGCCCATGGGCACCCCCGAGCTGATCTCCCCGCGTTCCCCGCGCGTCACCGCCGCCCGGCGGCTGGCCCGCCGCGCCTTCCGCGGCAAGGAGCGCCGGTTCATCGCCGAGGGCCCGCAGGCCGTACGGGAAGCCATCGCGCACCGCACGGACGGCGCCGCCACGCTCATCGAGCTGTTCGCCACCGTCGAGGCCGCCGAGCGGCACCACGAGATCGTCGGAGCGGCCCGCGCGGCCGGGGTCCGGGTGCACCTCGCCGACGACCGGACCATCGGCGACATCTCCCAGACGGTCACCCCGCAGGGCCTGCTCGGCGTCTGCCGCTTCCTCGACTCGCCCTTCGAGGAGATCCTCGCCGCCCGCCCGAAGCTGGTCGCGGTGCTCGCCCACGTCCGCGACCCCGGCAACGCCGGTACGGTGCTGCGCTGCGCGGACGCCGCCGGCGCGGACGCCGTGGTGCTCACCGACGCCTCCGTCGACCTCTACAACCCCAAGTCCGTACGGGCGTCGGTCGGTTCCCTCTTCCACCTCCCGGTCGCGGTCGGGGTACCGGTCGAGCAGGTGGTGGCCGGACTCAAGGGCGCCGGCGCACGGATCCTCGCCGCGGACGGCGCCGGCGACCAGGACCTGGACGCCGAACTGGACGCCGGCTCCATGGGCGGGCCCACCGCCTGGGTCTTCGGCAACGAGGCCTGGGGCCTGCCCGAGGAGACCCGGGCACTCGCCGACGCCGTCGTCCGCGTCCCCATCCACGGCAGGGCCGAGAGCCTCAACCTCGCCACCGCCGCCGCGGTCTGCCTCTATGCCTCGGCCCGCGCCCAGCGCGGCCCCGGCGGCTGCCGCTCCGCGTCACCCGCCTGAGGGGCGTCCACGGGAACGCCCGGCACATCCGAGGCGAGCTAGTAGTCTTGCGTGCCCGGGGGCCCGGAAGGGGGTAACGGGGATGAGTGTGAGGACTTCCGGCATCACAGCACGCGCTGACGGCAGCCCGTCCGACCGGCCGGCCGGCGGCCGGCCGCCGGCCCGCTCGGTGGCGTCCACCGCCCCGGAGACCGGGCTCGGGCTCGACCCCGACGACCTTCCGGACGGCCTGGTGGTCGCCGACGCGACCGGCCGGGTCAGCTGCTTCAACGCCGCGGCCGCCAGGATCACCGGCCTCGCCCCCGAGGACGCGCTCGGCCGCCCCCTGGAGGAGGCCCTGCCGCTCCAGGACATCGAGGGCCGCCGCTGGTGGCGGCTGACCGACCCGTACGGCGGCCTGGCCATCCGCCGCGGCCAGCCCGAGCGGAATCTGCTGCTCGGCGGCCGCGAGGTGCTGGTCTCCGCCCGCTATGTCCGCGGGCGGCCGGGCGGGCCGGTCGAGCGGCTGGTGATCGCGCTGCGCGGCACCGAGGCCCGGCGCCGCACCGAGCTCAGCCACGCCGAGCTGATCGCCACCGTCGCCCATGAGCTCCGCTCGCCGCTGACCTCCGTCAAGGGCTTCACCGCCACCCTCCTCCAGAAGTGGGAACGCTTCACCGACGACCAGAAGCGGCTGATGCTGGAGACGGTGGACGCCGACGCCAACCGCGTCACCCGCCTGATCGCCGAGCTGCTGGACATCTCCCGGATCGACTCCGGGCGGCTGGAGGTGCGCCGGCAGCGGGTCGACATGATCGCCGCGGTCCGCCGGCACGTCCAGGCCCAGACCACCGCGGGCCAGCGGCCGGACCGCTTCCTGATCCGCATGCGGGAACCCCTGCCCGATCTGTGGGCGGACCCGGACAAGGTGGACCAGGTGCTGGGCAACCTCCTGGAAAATGCGGTGCGCCACGGCGAGGGAACGGTCACCATCGAGGTAGGACCGACAACGGACGCGACCAGCACGGAGGGGACGAGCGTCACCGTGAGCGACGAGGGCCCCGGCATCCCGGAGGAGTCGATGAGCCGCGTGTTCACCCGCTTCTGGCGGGGCAGCAAGCGCGGTGGCACCGGCCTGGGCCTCTACATCGTCAAGGGCATCGTCGAGGCCCACGGCGGCACGATCACGGTCGGCCGGGCGCCCGCCGGCGGCGCCCAGTTCCGATTTAGCCTGCCCGTCGCGACGCCGGCCTTCCTGGCCTGAAAGAGGGGGAGGCCGCGAAGCGTCGTACGAAGGGCGGTGGTGGGCGACGGGTGGGAGGGCGCCCCGCGGGGGCTCGGGCCGGCCGCGCTGCCCGTCCCCCTTAGACTTGACCTTTGGCACCTTTGGCGCACAGGCATCGCACGCGCAGCGCGGGCTCGGCGCATACGACCCTTGTGATCGAAGAGCCGAGGCGAAGCGAGCCAAGCCAAGCCAGTCCACCGGAAGCACGGGAAGAGATGTCCGCACCCAATAAGTCGTACGACCCTGTCGAGGTCGAAGCCCTGAAACCGGAAGAGATCGCCGCCCGGCTGGACGAGGCGCTGGCCGCCATCGCCGCCGCGGCCGATCTGGAGGAGCTGCGCGAGGTGAAGGTCGCGCACGCCGGCGACCGCTCGCCGCTCGCCCTCGCCAACCGGGAGATCGGCGCCCTGCCGCCGCACGCCAAGGCGGACGCCGGCAAGCGCGTCGGCCAGGCCCGCGGTCGCCTCAACCAGGCGCTCAAGGCCCGCCAGGAAGAGCTGGAGGCGGAGCGCGACGCGCGGGTGCTGGTCGAGGAGGCGGTGGACGTCACGCTGCCCTACGACCGCGTCCCGGCCGGCGCCCGGCACCCGCTCACCACGTTCATGGAGCGGGTCGCCGACGTCTTCGTCGCGATGGGCTACGAGATCGCCGAGGGCCCCGAGGTCGAGGCGGAGTGGTTCAACTTCGACGCCCTGAACTTCGTGCCGGACCACCCGGCGCGCCAGATGCAGGACACCTTCTTCGTCAAGGCTGGGGGCACCTCCCGGACGGAGTCTGGGGGAGGCGCCCAGGACGATGAGTCCGGCGTCGTCTTGCGCACCCACACCTCGCCGGTCCAGGCCCGCACCCTGGTCGACCGCGAGCCGCCGGTCTACGTCGTCTGCCCGGGGCGGGTCTACCGCACCGACGAGCTCGACGCCACGCACTCCCCGGTCTTCCACCAGATCGAGCTGCTCGCCGTCGACGAGGGCCTGACCATGGCCGACCTCAAGGGCACCCTCGACCACATGGTCCGGGCGCTGTTCGGCCCCGACATGAAGACCCGGCTGCGGCCGAACTACTTCCCGTTCACCGAGCCGTCCGCCGAGATGGACATGGTCTGCTACGTCTGCCGTGGCGAGTCCGTGGGCAACCCCGACCGTCCGTGCCGCACGTGCTCCAGCGAGGGCTGGATCGAGCTGGGCGGCTGCGGGATGGTCAACCCCAAGGTGCTCATCGCCTGCGGCGTCGACCCGGAGAAGTACAGCGGCTTCGCCTTCGGGTTCGGAATCGACCGGATGCTGATGTTCCGGCACAACGTGGAAGACATGCGCGACATGTTCGAGGGCGACGTCCGGTTCACCCGGCCGTTCGGGATGGAGATCTGATGCGGGTCCCGCTTTCTTGGCTGCGGGAGTACGTCGACCTGCCGGCGACGGAGACCGGCCGGGACGTACAGGAAAAGCTCATCGCGGTCGGCCTGGAGGTCGAGACCGTCGAGCGCCTCGGCGCGGACCTCAAGGGCCCGCTCGTCGTCGGCCAGGTGCTGACCATCGAGGAGCTGGAGGGCTTCAAGAAGCCGATCCGCTTCTGCACGGTGGACGTCGGCCGGGCCAACGGGACCGGCGAGCCCCAGGAAATCGTCTGCGGCGCCCGTAACTTCGCCGTCGGCGACAAGGTCGTGGTCGTCCTCCCCGGTGCCGAGCTGCCCGGCGGCTTCAAGATCGCCGCACGCAAGACGTACGGCAAGAAGTCGCACGGCATGATCTGCTCCGGCGACGAGCTGGGCATGGGCGACGACGGCTCGCACGGCATCATCGTGCTGCCGCCGGAGACCGAGGTCGGCACCGACGCCATCGAGCTGCTGGAGCTCGTCGACGAGGTGCTGGACATCGCCGTCACCCCGGACCGCGGCTACTGCCTGTCGATGCGCGGCGTGGCCCGCGAGACCGCCACCGCCTACGGGTTGCCGCTGCGCGACCCGGCGCTGCTGGACGTCCCGCCGCCGAACGCCGCCGGCTACCCGGTCCAGGTCGCCGACCCGATCGGCTGCGACCGCTTCACCGCGCGGAC
The DNA here is from genome assembly GCF_026153355.1 of Streptomyces endophytica. Taxonomy (GTDB): domain Bacteria; phylum Actinomycetota; class Actinomycetes; order Streptomycetales; family Streptomycetaceae; genus Streptomyces; species Streptomyces endophytica. The sequence goes on from NZ_CP110636.1 coordinate 4,582,799, forward strand.
GGTCACCGGCCTGGAGCCCGGCGCCCGCACCCCGCTGTGGATGCAGCGCCGGCTGCAGAAGGCCGGCATGCGCCCGATCTCGCTCGCCGTCGACATCACCAACTACGTGATGCTGGAGCTCGGCCAGCCGCTGCACGCCTACGACCGCACCACGGTCGAGGGCCCGATCGGCGTCCGCCGCGCCACCCCCGGCGAGAAGCTGACCACCCTGGACGGCACCAAGCGCGCGCTGGACGCCGGGGACCTGGTCATCACCGACAACCGCGGCCCCATCGGGCTCGCCGGTGTCATGGGCGGCGCCAACACCGAGATCGCCGCGCCGGTCATCGACCCGGAGACCGGTCAGCTGCGCGGCACCACCGACGTCGTGATCGAGGCCGCGCACTTCGACGCGATCGCCATCGCCCGTACGGCGCGCCGGCACAAGCTGTCCTCCGAGGCGGCCAAGCGCTTCGAGCGCGGGGTGGACCCGGAGGCGGCGTCGGCGGCGGCCCAGCGCACCGTCGACCTGCTGGTGCTGCTCGCCGGCGGCACCGCCGGGGAAGGCGTCACCGAGGTCGTCTCGCCCCGCGGACCGCGCACGATCACCATCCCGGCCGACCACCCGGACAAGGTCGCCGGCGTCACCTACGGCCGGGAGACCGTCGTCCGCCGCCTCCAGCAGGTCGGCTGCGACGTCTATGGCCAGGACGAGCTGGTCGTCAGCGTGCCGTCGTGGCGGCCGGACCTCTCCGAGCCCAACGACCTGGCCGAAGAGGTCATCCGGCTGGAGGGCTACGAGAACCTGCCCTCCACCCTGCCGAAGCCGCCGGCCGGCCGCGGTCTGACGGAGCGTCAGCGGCTGCACCGCAGGGTCGGCCGGGTACTGGCCGGTGCGGGCTACGTCGAGGCGCTGAACTACCCGTTCACCGGCTCGCACGTCCTCGACCAGCTCGGCATCGAGCCGGACGACCCGCGCCGCTCGGCGGTCACCCTCGTCAACCCGCTCTCCGACGAGGAGCCCGACCTCCGCACGACGCTGATCCCCGGTCTGCTGGGCGCGCTGCGCCGCAACTACGGCCGGGGCACGCACGACCTCGCGCTCTTCGAGACCGGTCCGGTCTTCCGGGCGAGCGGTGACGAGAAGCCGGCCAGCCGGCTGGTCGTCGACCGCCGGCCGACCGACGACGAGATCGCCTCGCTGGACGCCTCGCTGCCGCAGCAGCCGCGGCGTGCCGCGGTGGTCCTCGCCGGCCACCGCGAGCAGCCCGGCTGGTGGGGCGCCGGCCGCCCGTCCAACTGGGCGGACGCCATCGAGGCCGGCCGTACGGTCGCCCGTGAGGCGGGCGTCGAGCTGATCGTCCGTCAGGACCAGCACGCGCCGTTCCACCCGGGCCGCTGCGCGGCGCTGCTCGCCGTCGTCGACGGCGAGGAGGTCCTCGTCGGCAACGCCGGTGAGCTGCACCCGCGGGTCATCAAGGCGCTGTCCCTGCCGGAGCGCACCTGCGCGATGGAGATCGACCTGGACCGTCTGGAGCGGGCCGGCACCGGCCCGCTGAAGGCGCCCACGATCTCCTCGTTCCCGGTCGCCACCCAGGACGTGGCGCTCGTCGTCGACGACGCCGTCCCGGCGGCGGACGTCGAGGCCGCGCTGCGCGACGGCGCCGGTGAACTCCTGGAGTCGCTGCGGCTGTTCGACATCTTCACCGGTGAGCAGCTCGGGGCCGGCAAGAAGTCGCTGGCGTACGCGCTGCGCTTCCGCGCCGCGGACCGCACGCTGACCGCGGAGGAGGCGTCGGCAGCCCGGGACGCGGCGGTGGCGTCGGCCGTGGAGCGGACCGGGGCGGCGCTGCGCGGCTGACCCGCGTACGAGCCCGGTGGAGGGCGTGGACGGCACCGGCCGTCCACGCCCTCTTCGCGTGCCGCGTCGCTTTGTCGACGATCCGATCCATACACCATCACCCAATCGGGTGGTGATGTACGTTTCGTCGCGGAACGGATACGGAACGTCGCGAGAATCGATCCGGTCGAACCAGAACCACCGGCTGGGGGGACCATCGGCATGATCCGAGCCTGGGCGAGGGCAGGCGCACGCGACGGGGCGAGCCGTGCCCGGCGCGGCTTCGTCCTCGTGCTGCCCGGACTCTGGGTGCTGGGCGTGGTCACCTGGGAGCTCTGCGAGCCGAGCGGCGGCCGGCTGCTGCAACTCCTCGCCGCGGCGCCGGCCATCGCCTGTGCGGGCACCGGCCGCCGGCAGTGCGTCCTGCTCGGCGGGGTGTGCGCGCTGGCCGCCCTGGTCCCGTTCGGCGCGAACGACGCCGGCCCCGGCCCGGGCACCCGCGTGATGACCTGCGCGGCGGTCCTCGCCGTGGTCGGCGCCAGCTATCTGACGGCCGGCCGCAGGAAGCGGCTGCTGCGCGAGCTGGAGCGCACCCGCGAGGTCGCCACGGCCGCCCAGCGGGTCCTGCTGCGGCCGCTGCCGCCGCGGATCGGCGGGCTGGTCCTGGCGGCCGACCACCTTTCCGCGAGCGAGGGCGCCGTGGTCGGCGGGGACCTCTACGAGGTCGTCGGGACCCGGTACGGCGTCCGGGCGGTGATCGGCGACGTCCGCGGGCACGGCCTCGAAGCCATAGGCACGGTCGGGGCGATGCTCGGCAGCTTCCGCGAGGCCGCGCACGACGAGCCCGAACTCGCCGGTGTGCTGGGGCGGTTGGAGCGGGCGCACCAGCGGCATCTGGGGGAGCGGGCGCGCCGGGCGGACCCGGCGGACGGCGGCGGTGCCGCGGGCCCGGCCGGGGAGGAGTTCGTGACGCTGCTGCTGGTGCAGATCGCCCCGGACGGCGCGGTGACGGCGCTCAACTGCGGGCATCCCTGGCCGTACCGCATCGTGTGGCGGGCGGTGGACCCGGTGACGCCGCTCGCCCCGGGCGAGCCGATGCCGCCGCTCGGGCTGTTTCCTCTCCCTGCGGACGAGGCACCGGTGTGCTGCGGGCGGCTGCGGCCCGGGGAGGGCCTGTTCCTGCACACCGACGGTGCGGTGGAGGCCCGGGACCGGTCCGGGGAGTTCTTCCCGCTGACGCAGCGGCTGCACCGCAGCGTGGTGACGGCCGGCGGGGCGCCCGGGCCCTCACCGGCCGGGGTGGTGGACGACGTACGGGAGGCGCTGCTGCGGCATGCGGGCGGTCGGCTGCCGGACGACGTCGCGTTCGTGCTGCTCTGCGCGGACGGCACGGACCACGATCCGGCCCTACCGATCCCCGCCGCGGGAGTGCACGCCCCGTGGGGAGCGGGGTTCACCACCCTCAACGGGCGCAGGGGATGAGGAAGATGGCGACGCCGACGCCCGGGTGCCTGCCGCCCGGTGCACGGCGAAGGGCCGGCGGACGGTGTCCGCCGGCCCTGGGATCTGCGGGGTCCGGACTCAGTACGGGTAGAAGCCCGAACCGGACTTCCGGCCCAGCCGCCCCGCGTCCACCATCCGCTGGAGCAGCGGGGGAGCCGCGTACAGCGGCTCCTTGTACTCCTCGTACATGGACGCGGCGACCGAGGCGACGGTGTCCAGGCCGATCAGGTCGGACAGCTTGAGCGGGCCCATCGGGTGGGCGCAGCCCAGCTCCATGCCGTTGTCGATGTCCTCGCGGCTGGCGATGCCCGACTCGAACATCCGGATCGCGGAGAGCAGGTACGGGATGAGCAGCGCGTTGACCACGAAGCCGGAGCGGTCCTGGGCGCGGATGGCGTGCTTGCCCAGCACGTTCTGGACCAGCGCCTCGGAGCGCTTGATGGTCTCCTCGCCGGTGGTCAGCGCCGGGATGAGCTCCACCAGCTTCTGTACCGGCGCCGGGTTGAAGAAGTGGATGCCGATGACCTGGTCCGGGCGGGAGGTGGCCACCGCCAGCTTCACCAGCGGGATCGAGGAGGTGTTGGACGCCAGGATCGCGTCCGGGCGGCTGACGACCTGGTCGAGAACCTGGAAGATCTCGGTCTTGACCTGCTCGTTCTCCACCACGGCCTCGATGACGAGGTCGCGGTCGGCGAACTCCCCGAGGTCGGTGGTGAAGCTGAGCCGGTCGAGCGTCGCGTCGCGTTCCTCGGTGGTCATCTTGCCGCGTTCGGCGGCCTTGCCGAGGGAGTTGGTCAGGCGGGTACGCCCCAGCTCCAGGGCCTCGCCGGTGGTCTCGGCGACCATGACGTCCAGCCCGGCGCGGGCGCACACCTCGGCGATGCCTGCGCCCATCTGGCCGCAACCGACCACTCCGACGCGTTCGATGTCCGTCACCTCGTGCCTTTCGCTGATCTTCGGGAGCGGCGGTACGCCGTAAGGGTCCGGCGGCCGCCTCGGCCCCGACGTTACTCCGCGCGGTGCTGGGTCATGGCTTCCGGGGCGGGCATTCTGAGCCCGCAGGACGGGACGAACCGGACAAGCTGGGGACTTTTGATGAGACGGATCACACGCAGGGTGTTCGGCAGGGCGGCGATCGGCATGGCGGGCTCACTGCTCGGGGCGGCGGCGGCCGGACCGGCGGGGGGAGCGGCACGGCGCGAGATGCGCGGGGTGTGGCTGGCCACCGTCGGCAACCTCGACTGGCCCTCGCGCACGAAGCTGTCCGCCGCCGCGCAGCAGCGCGAACTGCGCGCCCACTTCGACGCGGCGGTCGCGCACAAGCTCAACACGGTGTTCTTCCAGGTGCGGGCCGCCGCGGACGCGCTCTGGCCGTCCCCCTACGAGCCCTGGGCCGAGTCGCTGACCGGGCGGCAGGGCGGCGATCCGGGCTGGGACCCGCTGGACTTCGCGGTCCGCGAGGCGCACCGGCGCGGCCTGGAACTGCACGCCTGGTGCAACCCGTACCGGGTCGCCAACCACGCCGACCCGGGCCGGCTGACCGCCGACCACCCGGCCCGCCGGCACCCCGAGTGGATCGTGCCCTACGGCGGCAAGCTGTACTACAACCCCGGTCTGCCCGAGGTCCGCTCGTTCGTCCAGGACGCGATGCTCGACGCGGTGGAGCACTACTCCGTCGACGGGGTGCACTTCGACGACTACTTCTATCCGTATCCGGTCGCCGGCAAGAGCTTCGACGACGACGAGGCCTACGACACCTACGGCGAGGACTTCGACAACCGGGCCGACTGGCGGCGGGACAACATCGACCGGCTGGTGTACGAGATGGCGCAGCGGCTCGGCGAGGGCGGCCAACAGGAGGGCCGCAAGGTGCGGTTCGGCGTCAGCCCGTTCGCGGTCTGGCGCAACCAGGCCACGGACAAGAACGGCTCCCGGACCCAGGCCGGGATCGAGACCTACGACGACCTCTACGCCGACACCCGCCGGTGGGTGCGCGAGGGCTGGCTCGACTACATCGTGCCGCAGGTCTACTGGCCGATCGGCAACAAGGCCGCCGACTACGCCGAACTGGTGCCGTGGTGGTCGCGGACCGTCGACGGCACCGGCATCGACCTCTACATCGGCGAGGCGCTCTACAAGGCGGGCGACAGCCAGCCGGCGGGCTGGAAGAACCCGGCCGAGCTGTCCCGTCACCTCACCTTCGCCCGCCGCTACCCCCAGGTCGGCGGGCACGTCTACTTCTCGGCGAAGGAGGTGGCCAAGGACCGGGTGGGCGCACTGGCCCGGGTCGTGCGTGACCACTACGGCAGCGCGGCACGGTCCTAGGGGCGGTGCCCCGGGCCGGTCCGTGCGGCGCGGGTCGGGGGCGGGGCCGTGGGGCCCCGGTGGGTCCTCGGCCGGTCGGTCGAGGGGGTGTCAGCGGCCGGTTTCGACGTCGGAGGTCTTGGCGTGCCGGACGACCGAGTCGGGCCCGGGCGACACGATCGCCTCGTGTCCGTCCTCCGCGCGGACGCGGTAGGGCGGATCGCCGTTCGTGCCCAGTACCTCGACGATTTCCACGACCCGGTCGTGGTGCCCGACGGTCCTGCCGTGCACCACCAGCCGGTCGCCCTTGGTCGCGTGCATCAGGGTCCTCCCCGCTTCGGGCGGCCATGCGACCCGAACGGCCGACGAGGGACGGCCGAGCGGTTGAACGGCCAACGGTTTCAGGGGTTGCGGGCCTGGCGAGGCCCGGACGGCGCGCTATCTGCCATCGCGGCAAGTTTACGTCCGCGGGGGCGCGGCGCACCCGGGGAGCGGGCCGCCGGTTCCCACGGAACCGGCGGCCGGGCCGGGGGTGCCGCGCCGGGGCCGGTCACCCGCGGGCCCGCTGGGTCACCACGATGCAGGCCAGCACCGCCAGTGCCGTCAGGGGCGCGGCCGGCGGCAGCCGTTCGCCGAGCAGCAGCACCGACCACACCAGGGTCAGCAGCGGCTGGGCGAGCTGGAGCTGGCTCGCCTTGGAGACGCCGATCACGGCCATTCCGCGGTACCAGACCACCAGCCCCAGGAACTGCGAACCGGCCGCCAGCCACAGCAGCCCGGTGACCGCGTGCGCGGTCAGCCGCAGCGGCTCGGTGGACAGCGCGACCGCCGCACCCGCCACCGTCACCGGCAGGCACAGCACCAGCGCCCAGCCGATCACCTGCCAGCCCGGCATGTGGCGGGCCAGCCGGCCGCCCTCGGTGTAGCCCGCCGCGCACACCAGCAGCGCCGCGAACAGCAGCAGATCACTCCGGCTCGGGGCCCCGCCGCTCTGCTGCACCGCGAAGCCGAGGACGACGGCGGCGCCGACCAGGGACGCCACCCAGAAGGTGCGGGACGGGCGGGCACCGGTGCGCAGGGCCGAGCAGGCGGCGGTGGTCAGCGGCAGCAGGCCGACCACGACGGCCGCGTGGGAGGTGGTGGAGGTCTGCAGCGCCAGGGTCGTCAGCAGCGGGAAGCCGAGCACCACGCCGCCGGCCACGACCGCGATCCCGGCCCAGTGGCGGCGCTCCGGCAGGCGCACCCGGAGGACGGCCAGCGCGCTGCCGGCGAGGACGGCGGCCAGCACGCTGCGCAGCATCACCACGGTCCAGGGCCCCATGCCCTCCAGCGCCCAGGCGGTCCCGGGGAAGGTGAGGGAGAAGGACGCTACGCCCAGGCCGGCGAGCAGCACCCCGCGGCCGGCCGGGGTGCGACCGGCCGGCGCGGTGGTCTCCGAAGCGGCGGTGGCGAGGCCGGTGACGGCGGTTGCGGAGGACGGGGCGGGGGCGTTCACCGCTATCGCTGTGGCGGTAGTAGCGCTATCGTTGCTTCTCATGCAAGAGCGTAGCAGTGTGGCTGAGCTGGCCGCGAGCCTGAGGAACGAACTGAAGCGCTACTCTCCAGGAGAGAAGCTGCCGTCGAGCCGGGCCCTCGTGGAGCGGCATCGGGTGAGCCCCGTGACCGTCTCCCGCGCCCTCGCCGAACTCGTCGCCGAGGGACTCGTCACCACCCGCCCCGGCGCCGGCGCCTTCCGGGCCGAGCCCGCCGTGGCGGCCCCCCGGCCGGTCGACACCTCCTGGCAGGAGATCGCGCTCAGCGCCGAACCGGGCGGCGACCAGGTGCCGCGCAGCGTCGACGCGTCGGGCGTGGTGGCCACCCTCGCCCGCCCGGCCCCCGGTGTCATCGAGCTCAACGGCGGCTACCTGCACCCCGATCTGCAGCCCGAACGCGCCCTCGCCGCCGCCCTGGCCCGGGCCGGCCGCCGGCCGGGCGCCTGGACACGGCCCCGGTCGACGGCGTACCGGAGCTGCGCGCCTGGTTCGCCCGGGAGATCGGCGGCCCCGGCGGCGCGCTCGCCCCGAGCGATGTGCAGATCACCGCGGGCGGCCAGAACGCGCTGACCGCCGCACTGCGCGCGCTCGCCGCACCCGGCGCACCCGTACTCGTCGAATCGCCCACCTACCCGGCATGCTCGCCGTCGCCCGCGCCTCCGGGCTGCGCCCGGTGCCGGTCCCGGTGGACGCGGACGGCGTACGGACGGACCTGCTGGCCGACGCCTTCCGGGCCAGCGGCGCCCGGCTCTTCGTCTGCCAGCCGCTGTTCCAGAACCCGACCGGGGCGGTGCTCTCCGCCGAGCGGCGGCGCGAGGTGCTCCGGGTGGCCCGGGCGGCCGGCGCCTTCGTGATCGAGGACGACTTCGCCCGGCTGCTGGTCCACGACGACGCGGCCGGGCTGCCGCCGACCCTGATGGCGGACGACCGGGACGGCACCGTCGTGCACATCCGCTCCCTGACCAAGGCCACCTCGCCCAACCTGCGGGTGGCCGCGCTGGCCGCCCGCGGCCCGGTCCGCGACCGGCTGCGCGCCATCCAGGTCGTCGACAACTTCTTCGTACCCCAGCCGCTCCAGGAGACAGCTCTGGAACTGGTCGGATCGCCCGCCTGGGGCCGCCATCTCCGCTTCATCGCGGGGGAGTTGACCGCCCGCCGGAACGCGCTGACCGCGGCGCTGCGGGACCGGCTGCCGGCCCTCGCCGGGCCCGGTGCCACGTACGGCGGCATCCCCGGCCGGGACGGCGGCCCGTACGTGCCGTGCGGCGGCTACCAGCTGTGGTTGCGGCTGCCGGACGGCGCCGACGAGGCCGCGCTGACGGACGCGGCGCTGCGCGCCGGGGTGGCGGTCGCGGGCGGCCGCCCGTACTTCGCCGCCGAGCCGCCGGCCGGGCACCTCCGGCTGAGCTTCGCGGCCGCGGCCGGCCCGGCCGAGATCACCGAGGGCGTCCGCCGGCTGCGCACGGCCTGTGACGAACTGGGGGTGACCGTCGGGTGACGGCGTCCGGGGGCACACCGGTTCGACGCCGCCGCCGCCCTTCTGGGAATCTCCCGGCATGAACGCGCACGCCCTCGACGGCTACGAGATCTCCACCGACCCGGCCCGCCTGGACGCCGACCTGGTCCACACCTGGCTCGCCACCGATGCCTACTGGGCGCTGGACCGGCCGCGGGCCCTGCACGACCGCGCCGTCGCGGGCTCGCTCAACTTCGGGCTGTACGCGTCCGGTTCCGGCCGCCAGGTGGCGTACGCCCGGGTCGTGACCGATCACGCCACCTTCGCCTGGCTCTGCGACGTCTACGTCTGCCGGGACGACCGCGGCAAGGGGCTGGGCACGGCCCTGGTCGAGGCCGTCGCCGACCACCTGGCGCCCAGCGGGCTGAACCGGCTCACGCTCGCCACCAAGGACGCCCACGGCGTCTACCAGAAGGTCGGCTTCCGGCCGCTGGTGGCGCCCGAGCAGTGGATGACCCTCGGGCTGATCGACCCGGGACCGCTCGGAATCTGAGGCCGGCCGCTCGGGATCTGCGCAAGCGAGGTCCCGCCGGCCGGTCCTCCTCTTACCATCGGCGAATGAGCGTTCGACTCTCGCTGCTGGCCGCGGCCCGCAGCTCCGCGCTGCTCGCGACGCAGTTCGACGACGACCGCCCGCTCGACGCGGTGGGCTGGCAGGAGGTCGAGCGGGCCGCGCCCGTGCTGTGCCGGCTCGCCGCCGCCGAGCTGCGCTACTGCTCGCCGTCCGCGCGCTGCCGGGAGACCGGTGAGGGGCTGGGCCTGCGCCCGCTGCCCCAACCGGCGCTGCGCGACTGCGACATGGGGCGCTGGCGCGGCCGCACGCTGGGGGAGGTCGCGGCCGCCGAGCCCGCCGCGGTCGAGACCTGGCTGGCCGACCCCGCTCGGCCCCGCACGGCGGGGAGTCGCTGCTGGCCTTCATCACCCGGGTCGGAGGCTGGCTGGACACCCGCCCGGTCGAGGACGCCGCCGGGCTGCTCGCGGTCGCCGAACCCGGCGTGGTCCGGGCCGCCCTGGTCTACGCCCTCCAGGCGCCGCCGCACGCGTACTGGCGGATCGACGTCCAGCCGCTCTCGGTGGTCACCCTCGCCGGCCGCTCCGGCAAATGGGACCTCCGGCTGGAGGCATGAGAGGCGGCGGCACCCGACTCCACCCTCACTCCCCGTCACGGACCGTCACCACCCGGAAAGCCCAGCCCGCGGGTTCCGCTGTCCGGGGCACGCGCACCCGGTGTGACCTGCGCGAACGGTGACAGTTGCGGCGTCGGCCCCGGTCCTGGGCGGCGGCCGCGGTGTTCATCGAGGTGCGGGCCGCCGGGCGGGGCGCTTCTCTGTGGGTTATGCACATAAGCCACATTCCTCTCTATGCGCTGGCGGCCGGTGGTCTGGCGGTGTCCGTCCTGCTCTTCGGTGACGGGGACGGTGCGGACGCCGCCACCGACGCGGTGGGCGAGGCGGTGAGCGGCGCCGCGTCCAAGGCGGCCTCCGGGCCCGCGCCGGACGCCTCCGGTGCGGTGACCGTCCAGCCCGGGCGGGTGGCGCCCGGCGGGGCCTTCTCGGTGTACGACGGCGGCATCTGCGCGGACGGGTCCGCCGAGGCCCGCTTCGACAACCCCCACATCCCGGTCCTGCGGCTGTCCGCCATGGCGGGTCAGGCGGGCGCTACCACGGTCCTGCCGCGGGGCGTCGCCCCGGGCACGTACCGGGTCACCGTCGTCTGCGGCGGGGGAACGGGCACCCGGCAGCACCCGCGGTGTACGGGGCGGCCGGCGTCCGGGAGGAGGACGGCGGCGGGCGGAAGGCGGCGAGGACCGCCACCGGCACCCTGACCGTCACGGACGGCGCGCTCCTGGCCACCCCGGTCTCCGACGGCACCTTCTCCGGCGGCGCGGCCCCCGAGGACGGCGCCCAGGCGGACGACGCGCTCTCCGAGCAATCCGGGCCCGACGACTCAGGGCTCTCCGACGACTCCGGCCAATACCTCCCGCAGGGCGGTTCGCACACCGGTCTCGGCGGCGCGGCCGGCCGCGACGGCGACCGGACGGCGGCGGTGCTCGGCGGCCTGGTGCTGCTCGGCGCGGCCGGCTGGGGAGCCGGCGCCCACCGCCGGCGCGCCCACCGGGCCCGGGGCTGACGGCGGTGACCGGTCCACCGCCGCCCCGCCGCGGGCTGCTCCTCGGCCTGCTCACCGCCCTCCTCGCGGCCGGCGCCGCCCTCCTCGTGCTCGTCGTGCCGCAGCTGTACGGCCGGGACGCGACCAGCGAGGTCGACGACGGCACCCACACCGTCCCGCGCTCCGAGATCGCCCGCACCCTCAGCGGGCAGCTCACCCTGCCGTTCCGCAGCGGCCCGGACGCAGTGCGCTGCTCGGGCGACCTGCGGCCGGTGCGGTCCGCCGCGGTGCGCTGTACGGCGCACTTCCCGATCGGCCGGGACCGCCAGCTGACCGTCGAGGTCACCCGGGTCCAGGACAACAAGGTGACCTACCGCCGGCGCCCCGTTCCGCACTGAGCCCCGACGGACCGGCGGCGACCGGCCCGGCGCGCGCGTCGGCTCGCCCGACCCGTCAGGTGAGGGCGGCGCGCAGCGCGGTCAGCCAGTGGTCCGTGGTGCGGCGGGCCAGGTCGGATTCCGGGGCGTACGCCTCGAAGAAGTGCCAGGCGCCGGGGACGTCCTTGACCTCGACCGGTACGTCCGCCTCCATCAGGCGCCGGGCGTACTCCAGGCCCTCGTCGCGGAGCGGGTCGAGGCCGCAGGTCAGGACGTACGCGGGCGGCAGTCCGGCGAGGTCGGCGGCCCGGGCGGGGGCGGCGTAGGCGGGGGTGTCGGGGCCGCGGCCGGGGCCGAGGTAGGTGTCCCAGGTGCGGGCGATGCCCACGCCGTTGATGATGCGCGGGTCGCCGATCCGCCGCCGGGAGGCGGTCCGGTCGCGGTCGTCCAGGCAGGGGGTCAGCAGGCACTGGAAGGCGATCCGCGGCCCCTGCCGGTCGCGGGCCATCAGGCAGACGGCGGCACTCAGATTGCCGCCCGCGGAGGCGCCGGTGACGGCGATCCGCTCGCGGTCGATGCCGAGTTCGCCGGCGGCCGCGGCCATCCACTCCAGCGTGGCGTAGCAGTCCTCGACCCCGGCCGGGTAGCGGTGCTCGGGGGCCAGCCGGTAGTGGACGTTGACCACCACCGCCCCCGCCGCGACACAGGCGTTGCGCGCCATCGGGCTGGGTCCGTCCAGCTCCCCGTACGCGAAGCCGCCGCCATGCAGGTAGAGGACGCCGGGCAGTATCCCCTCGGCCCCGGCGGGGCGCAGCACCTGTACGTCGAGGGAGTTGCCGTCCGGCCCCGGGATGGTCAGCTCCCGCACGGTCACCCGTGGGTCGTGGGCCGGCATCAGCGGTGCCATGAGCTGCCGGAAGCCGCTGCGGGTCGCCTCGATGTCGGCGTACGGGTCGGCGGGTCGTGGCGCCAACCGGTCGAGGGTTGCGGCCAGTTCGGGATGCGGACGGACGGCGGTCGTGGTGCTGCGGCTGGGCATGGGTTCCCCGTTCCTGTGCGACTTGGCGTGGACGCGTGAGGTCCAACCATCTCATTGAGATGGTCTCGATGAGAAGGAAGGTATGGTCTCAATGAGATGGTGTCAAGGTGAGTGGGAGGCGGCGGAGGATGGCGGAGTACAGCCCGGCGAGGTACGTCGTGCTCGGTCTGATCGCCCGGCACGGCGCGATGACGCCGTACGAGCTCAAGTCCCGCGTCGAGGACGACATCCAGCCCTTCTGGCCGATCCTGCATGCGCAGCTGTACCGCATCCCGGCGGAGCTGGCGGGGGCCGGTCTGCTGCGCGAGGAGACCGAGACGGCGGGCCGCCGCCGGCGGATCTTCCATCTCACGCCGGAGGGCCGCGCCGCCCTGGAACACTGGCTGGCCGACCCCGACACCCCCGAGGCGGAGACCCGCGACCCGGCCCAGCTGAAGCTGTTCTTCGCCGATCTCGGGGCCGCCGCGGACATCGTCGCGCTGGCCACCCGGCAGGCCGAACGGCACCGCGGCTGGCTCGCCCACTACGCCTCGCTGCGCGCGGCCCTCGATCCGGCCGAGGACTCCCGGCAGCGCTCCCGGGCCCGGCTGCTGCGCCTCGGGGTGCTGCACGAGCGGGCCCACGCGGAGTTCTGGGAGTCGGTGGCCGCCGACCCGGACCGGCTGGACGACTGACGACGACGGGGGCGGACGGGGTGGCTACCGGACCGGCCGTACCGCCGCCGCGTCCCGGGTCAGCCAGGCGTTCGCCGCCTCGACGCGACTGCCGACCCGCAGCTTCGCGTAGACGTGCTCCAGGTGCTTGTCGACCGTGCGCGGACTGATCGCCAGCCGGTTCGCGATCTGCTGGTTCGTCAGGCCGCGGGCCAGCAGGGTGAGTACGGCGGACTCCCGGCGGGTGACCGGCGGCGGGGCGGGCACCGCCGGGGCGAGCCGGGTGAGGACCCGGGTGAGCCGGCTGCGCAGCAGCGCGGCGGTGGCCACGTCGTCGTCGGAGAAGTCGCTGCCGTCCCGGCTGATCACCACGCACACCTTGCGCGGCGGCTCGTCGGCGCGGCCGGCCGGGAACGACATCGCGAGCTGCTGTTCGGCGCCGAGCGGCCGGTACACGTCCGGATAGGCGGCCAGCGCGTGGAAGTCGCGGGGGGTCTGCAGGGTCGAGCGGCGCATCGGCGTGCCGGGGCCGACGGTGGTGTGCAGCACCAGGGAGTCGGTGGCCGCCACGCGGTCGAAGGCGTCGCGGATGTCCTGGCTCAGCAGCCCGGCGGGGACGGTGAGCGGACGCTCCGCGCTCCCGGCGTGCGGCGACCAGACGATGCTGTCGCCGGGGACCGCCCCGAGCAGCAGCGGCAGCAGCACCGGAACGAGGGTTTCCTCGTCGACGGCATCGATGACGGCATCCATCAGGAGGTCCACGACGGCGAGGATCCGTCGCAGGCCGACCTCCGCGGCCGGGGTCATGTTTCCAGCGTGCCGAGGGGGCCGGGGCCCGTCAAGGCAGGTCCGCCCGGCCCCCGGGGTGCCACCCGGCCGGCCGGGGGAAGACCGGCCGGGCGCGTCAGGCGCGGTTAACGCCCGACGGCATAGACGCGGTTGACCGGGCTCTCGGCGGCGAGCCGCCAGTGGTGGAGCCCGGCGTCGTCGGCGATCTGCCGTATCGCCTCCTCACCCGCGTGGTTCCCCAGTGCCTGCGGTCCGTGCTGGGCCAGTGCGGACGGCAGGCAGACGGCGACCGAGGCGGCGGTCAGCGCCCGGCCGACGGGGTTGGTGTTCTCCTGGGCGTTGGCCGAGGCGTTCGGTTCGACGATCATGCAGGTGCCGCCGTCGGCCAGCGCGTGCTCGGCGTGCAGCAGCGCGCCGCCCGGGTCGCCGATGTCGTGCAGGCAGTCGAAGAACGTGATCAGGTCGAAGCCCTCGCCCGGGAAGTCCTGTGCGGTGGCGACGTCGAAGCTGACCCGGTCGGCCAGTCCCCGCTCGGCCGCGATACCGCGGGCGGCCTCGACGGAGGGCCGGTGGAAGTCGAAGCCCCGGAAGTACGACCGCGGGAAGGCCCGGGCCATCAGCGTCGTGGAATAGCCGTAGCCGCATCCGACGTCGGCGACCCGCGCACCGCGCTCCAGCTTCTCCACCACGCCGTCCAGCGCGGTCAGCCACTCCGGCACCAGCGCGGCCGTGTAACCGGGGCGGAAGAACTTCGCGGTGCCGGCGAACAGCGCCGGGCTGTGCTCCTCCCAGCCGACGCCCTCGCCGGTGCGGAAGGCCTCCCGCAGGCTGTCCTCGGTGGCGTACACGGCCTGCAGCACGGTGAAGAACCCGGCGGCGTACGTGCTCCGGTCCGGGTCCGCCAGGACGGCGGCGTGCTCGTCGGGCAGCTGGTAGGTGTCGGTCTCCGGGGTGTAGGTGACGTACTCGCCGGCCACCTGGGCGTCGAGCCACTCGCGGACGTAGCGCTCGACCAGGCCGGTGCGCGCGGCGAGCCGGGCGGAGGTGAGCGGACCGGCGCCGGCCATGGCCGCGTAGAGGCCCAGCCGGTCGCCGAGCGAGGTGCACAGCCCGGCCATCGCGGCCCCGCCGTCGGCGATCACCTTCTCCAGGAACCGCTGCACCCGTTCCTGGTCCACGGCGCCGGAGGGGGCGCCGGCGGAGGTCGAAGTCGCCACGTCCCGCACCTCCCGTCGCCTCCATGCGGCCACCAGGTCGTCTTCCACTCCACCAGCCCCGCCCCCGCGCGCGCCATACGGGATTCGCCGTATACGGCGGGCCCCGGGCGCCCGCCGACACTGGAGGGGAGGAGGTGCGCCATGCGCAAGAAGATCGACTGCCGCGACTACCCGAGCGAGATGAACTGCTCCCTCGTGATCTCCGGCGAGGAGGAGGAAGTGGTGCGCGCGGCCACCGAGCACGCGATGTCCGTCCACGGCCACACCGACAGCCCCGAGCTGCGGGAGCAGATCCGGGCCTCCCTGAAGAACGAGATGCCGCAGCCCGCCTGAGCCGCGGCACCACCCGGCCGCCGGGGAAAGCCGAGACCTGCCGCCGCCCCGCAGGACGGGGCGGCGGCCGCACGTGCGGCGGGGCGAAGGGGCCCGGCACCAGCGCGGACGCGGAACGGCATTGCATAAAACTGTTGCAGTCCGTATAGTCATGCCATCGACGAGGAGGGTCCATGACGGTACGAGCGGCAGTGGCCGGTGCGAGCGGATACGCGGGCGGTGAAGTCCTGCGTCTGCTGCTCGCCCACCCCGAGGTGGAGATCGGCGCGCTGACGGCCAACTCGAACGCCGGGCAGCGCCTGGGCGCTCTCCAGCCCCACCTGTTCCCGCTGGCCGACCGCGTCCTCGCCACGACCACCCCTGAGGTCCTCGCCGGCCACGACGTCGTCTTCCTGGCGCTGCCGCACGGCCAGTCCGCGGCCGTCGCCGAGCAGCTCGGCCCGGACGTCCTCGTCGTCGACATGGGCGCCGACTTCCGGCTCGCGGACGCCGGCGACTGGCAGAAGTTCTACGGCAGCGAGCACGCCGGGACCTGGCCCTACGGCCTCCCCGAGCTGCCGGGTGCCCGCGCCGCGCTCACGGGGTCCAAGCGCATCGCGGTGCCCGGTTGCTACCCGACGGCCGTCTCGCTGGCCCTCTTCCCGGCATACGCCGCGGGGCTCGCCGAGAACGAGGCCGTGATCGTCGCCGCCTCCGGCACCTCCGGCGCCGGCAAGGCCCCCAAGCCGCACCTGCTCGGCTCGGAGGTCATGGGCTCCATGTCCCCGTACGGCGTCGGCGGCGGCCACCGGCACACCCCCGAGATGATCCAGAACCTCAGCGCGGTCGCCGGGGAGCGGGTCTCGGTCTCCTTCACGCCCACCCTCGCGCCCATGCCGCGCGGCATCCTCGCCACGTGCAGCGCGAAGGCCCGTGACGGGGTCACCGCCGAGACCGTACGGGCCGCGTACGAGAAGGCGCTCGCCGACGAGCCGTTCGTCCACCTGCTGCCCGAGGGCCAGTGGCCGTCGACCGGCGCCGTCCACGGTTCCAACGCCGTGCAGATCCAGGTCGCGCACGACGAGGCCGCCGGCCGCATCATCGTGATCAGCGCCCTCGACAACCTCACCAAGGGCACCGCCGGCGGTGCCGTCCAGTCCATGAACATCGCCCTCGGTCTCGACGAGATCACGGGGCTTTCGACGATCGGAGTCGCGCCGTGAGTGTGACGGCAGCCAAGGGATTCCAGGCGGCGGGTATCGCCGCCGGGATCAAGGACAGCGGGAACCCGGACCTGGCCCTCGTGGTCAACAACGGGCCCCGCCAGGCCGCCGCGGGCGTCTTCACCTCCAACCGCGTCAAGGCCGCCCCCGTCCTCTGGTCCGAGCAGGTCCTCAAGGGCGGTACGGTCTCCGCCGTCGTCCTCAACTCCGGCGGGGCCAACGCCTGTACCGGCCCGAAGGGCTTCCAGGACACCCACGCCACCGCCGAGCAGGTCGCCGAGGTCCTCGGCCTGAACGCGGGCGAGGTGGCCGTCGCGTCCACCGGGCTGATCGGCGTCCTGCTCCCCATGGACAAGCTGCTCCCGGGCATCGGGACCGCCGCCGCGCAGCTCTCCGAGCACGGCGGCGAGAAGGCCGCCATCGCCATCAAGACCACCGACACCGTGCACAAGACCGCCGTGTACGAGGGCGACGGCTGGACCGTCGGCGGCATGGCCAAGGGCGCCGGCATGCTCGCGCCCGGCCTCGCCACCATGCTCGTCGTGCTCACCACGGACGCCGACCTCGACGCCGACGTCCTGGACCGGGCCCTGCGGAACGCCACCGAGGTCACCTTCGACCGGGTCGACTCCGACGGCTGCATGTCCACCAACGACACCGTGCTGCTGCTCGCCTCCGGCGCCTCCCGGGTCGCGCCGGAATACCCGGAGTTCGCGCAGGCCGTACGGACCGTCTGCGACGACCTGGGCCAGCAGCTCATCCGGGACGCCGAGGGCGCCAGCAAGGACATCAAGGTCGAGGTGGTCAACGCGGCGAGCGAGGCGGACGCCGTCGAGGTCGGCCGCTCCATCGCCCGCAACAACCTCCTCAAGTGCGCCATCCACGGCGAGGACCCGAACTGGGGCCGGGTGCTTTCCGCCATCGGCACCACCTCCGCGGCCTTCGAGCCGGACCAGCTGAACGTCGCCATCAACGGCGTCTGGGTCTGCAAGAACGGTTCGGTGGGGGAGGACCGCGACCAGGTCGACATGCGCTACCGGGAGGTGCGGATCACCGCCGACCTCGCCGCCGGCACCGAGTCCGCGGTCATCTGGACCAACGACCTCACCGCCGACTACGTCCACGAGAACAGCGCGTACTCGTCATGACCACCACCCGCAAGCACACCGCGCTGCCCAAGGCCCGCACGCTCATCGAGGCGCTGCCCTGGCTGACCCGCCACCACGGCAAGACCGTCGTCATCAAGTTCGGCGGCAACGCCATGGTCGACGAGGAGCTCAAGCGCGCCTTCGCACAGGACGTGGTCTTCCTCCGGCACGCCGGCCTGCGCCCGGTCGTCGTACACGGCGGCGGCCCGCAGATCAGCGCCCATCTGGACCTGCTGGGCCTGCCGTCGGAGTTCAAGGGCGGCCTGCGGGTCACCACGCCCGAGGCCATGAACGTGGTCCGGATGGTGCTGGCCGGCCAGGTCCAGCGCGAGCTGGTCGGACTGCTCAACGAGCACGGCCCGCTCGCCGTCGGCATGACCGGCGAGGACGCCCATCTGATGACCGCCACCAAGCACTACGCCGACATCGAGGGCGAGCGGGTGGACATCGGCCGGGTCGGCGAGATCACCGACATCGACCCCGGCGCGGTGCAGGCGCTGCTGGACGACGGCCGGATCCCGGTCATCTCCTCCATCGCCCGCAGCAGCGATGACGGCGACGCATCCGGCATCTTCAACGTCAACGCCGACACCGCAGCGGCCGCCCTGGCCGCCGCCCTCGGCGCCGAGACGCTGATGGTCCTCACCGACGTCGAGGGCCTGTACGAGGACTGGCCGCACAGCGACGAGGTGATCTCGCGGCTGACCGCCACCCAGCTGGAGAAGCTGCTGCCCGACCTGGCCAGCGGCATGGTCCCCAAGATGCAGGGCTGCCTGTACGCCGTGCGCAACGGCGTGCACACCGCCCGGGTCATCGACGGGCGGGTCCAGCACTCCATCCTGCTGGAGATCTTCACCGACGAAGGAATCGGCACGATGGTCGTGCCGGACGCGGAAACCGAGGGGGAGTCATGAGCCAGGAGGCACACGATCAGGGGCCGGTGACCAACGAGGGCCTCACCCGGCGCTGGCAGGGCGCCATGATGGACAACTTCGGCACCCCGCGCGTCCCCCTCGTCCGCGGTGAGGGCGCCAAGGTGTGGGACGCCGACGGCAAGGAGTACCTCGACTTCCTCGGCGGCATCGCGGTCAACGCCCTCGGGCACGCCCACCCCGCCGTGGTCCGCGCGGTCTCCGACCAGGTCGCCACCCTCGGCCACGTCTCGAACTTCTTCGTCGCCGAGCCCACCGTGGCGCTCGCCGAGCGGCTGCTCGCGCTGGCCGGAGGGCGCCCCGGCCGGGTCTACTTCTCCAACTCCGGCGCCGAGGCCAACGAAGCCGCCTTCAAGATCGGCCGGCTGACCGGGCGCACCCACATGGTCGCCACCGAAGGCGGCTTCCACGGCCGCACCATGGGCGCCCTCGCGCTCACCGGCCAGCCCGCCAAGCAGGCCCCGTTCGCCCCGCTCCCCGGCGACGTCAGCTACGTCCCGTACGGGGACGTGGAGGCGCTCCGGGCCGCCGTCACCACCGACACCGCCCTGGTCGTCCTGGAGCCGATCCAGGGGGAGAACGGCGTGGTCGTGCCGCCGCCCGGCTACCTCCGCGCCGCCCGCGAGATCACCGCCGCCACCGGCACCCTGCTCGTCCTGGACGAGATCCAGACCGGCATCGGCCGGACCGGCCACTGGCTGGAGTCCCAGGCGCAGGGCGTCGAGGCGGACGTCATCACCCTCGCCAAGGGCCTCGGCGGCGGCCTGCCGATCGGTGCCACCCTTGCCTTCGGCCCCGCCGCCGCCCTGCTCACCCCCGGTTCGCACGGCTCGACGTTCAGCGGCAACCCGGTCGTCTGCGCCGGCGCCCTCGCCGTCCTCGACACCATCGAGGCGGACGGCGTGCTCGCGAACGTCAAGCGCGTCGGCGAGCGGCTGCGGGACGGGATCGAGGCGCTGGGCGACCCAATGGTCATCCAGGTCCGCGGCGCGGGCCTGCTCCTCGGTATCGTCTTGGCGGAGCCGCTCGCACCGCGCGTGCAGCAGGCGGCTCAGGACGCGGGTCTCCTGGTGAACGCGGTCGCGCCGGACGTCATCCGGCTCGCCCCGCCGCTGATCGTCTCCGACGACGAGGCGGACACGTTCCTGCGGAGGCTCCCCGCCGTCCTCAACACGGTCCGCCAAGGGGCCGACGGGGAACAACGATCCGGAGACTGACGAGACCGATGAGCGAGCCGCAGGACAACGAGGTGTACAACGGCGGCCAGGCCGTGCCGCAGACCCGCACCGCCCGCCACCGCCGGATCGTGGACATCCTCAACCGGCTGCCGGTCCGCTCCCAGAGCCAGCTCGCGAAGCTGCTCGCCGACGACGGCCTGTCCGTCACCCAGGCGACGCTCTCCCGCGACCTGGACGAACTGGGCGCGGTGAAGATCCGCAACACGGGTGGTGAGCTGATCTACGCGGTGCCCAGCGAGGGCGGCGACCGCAAGCCGCGCGCCCCGCTGGGCGAGTCCGCCAAGGAGGAGCGGATGCGCCGCCTCTCCGGCGAACTCCTCATCTCCGCCGAGGCGTCCGCCAACCTCGTTGTCCTGCGCACCCCGCCCGGCGCCGCCCAGTTCCTGGCCTCCGCCATCGACCAGGCCGAGCTGCACGACATCCTCGGCACCATCGCCGGCGACGACACCCTGATGCTCATCAGCCGCGACCCCCTCGGCGGCCAGGCCCTCGCCGACCACCTGCTCCGCCTGGCCCAGAAGGCCGGCTGATCCGCCGGCCTCACACCGGCGAGAGCACCTAGCAGCCCCTGGCCCGCCCGCCCGACAGCGTGGCGGTCCCCGGCACGCCGTCGCGGAAGCCGTGGAACGCGTACGACCAGCAGCGGCGCGGGGTCCGCCACCCTCCGGCAGGTGAGGCCGTGGGGCGCCGGGCTGTACGAGAACGAGCCGGTCCCGGGCTGTTTCCGAACGCCATGACGCCGTGCTCGTCCCGCCCCCACCGCTCCGGCGCGCCGCGCTACGCCACCGGAGGGTGCCGGGCCCGGCCCGCGGGAACGCAGAAGGACCTGCCGCACCGGAGTGCGGCAGGTCCTTCATCCGGGCCTTCGGGCCCTGTGCACCGTCGGGACGACAGGATTTGAACCTGCGACCCCTTGACCCCCAGTCAAGTGCGCTACCAAGCTGCGCCACGTCCCGGTGCTGCTGCCGACCGTGGAGTCCCGGCCGGGGCGTGCAGAAGAAAAATACCCTGTCCCGCGCCGTGAATCCAAAGCGGGGTCCCCAAGGGGTGCTTCCCGGTCTCACGGCGGGGCGGTGGCTTCCGTGCTTCGATGGGGTTATGGGTGAAATGTCCGACGGTGCGGGGATCCGGATGCGGCGGGTGTACGAGCCGGTCGAGAAGGCGGACGGGGCGCGGGTGCTGGTGGACCGGCTGTGGCCGCGCGGGCTGTCCAAGGAGGACGCGCGGCTGACGGAGTGGTGCAAGCAGGTGGCGCCCTCCTCGGAGCTGCGGCGCTGGTACGGACACGAGGAGGGGCGGTTCGAGCGGTTCGCCGAGCGGTACCGCGCGGAGCTGGCGCAGGAGGAGGCGGCCGGGGAGGCGTTGGAGCGGCTGCGGGAGCTCGCCGGCCAGGGCCCGCTGACGCTGCTGACGGCGACGAAAGAGGTGCCGCTCAGCCATGTCGCCGTGCTGGCCGAGGTGCTGGAGAAGGGGCTCTGAGGGGTGCGAGGTGTGTCGATCCATTCGGCCCGTCGCTGATCCGACGTCGCTGACCTGGGCATTTCCCAGTTCATTGACGAAACATACGGTGGAGTGCATACTTATGCCTATCGAGGAATGCACGTAAGGAGAGACCCGTGACCGAGCGCGTCGTACTCGCCTACTCGGGCGGCCTGGACACCTCCGTCTGCATCGGCTGGATCGCCGAGGAGACGGGCGCCGAGGTCATCGCCGTCGCCGTGGACGTCGGTCAGGGCGGCGAGGACCTGGACGTCATCCGCAAGCGGGCGCTCTCCTGCGGCGCGGTCGAGGCCGAGATCGCGGACGCCAGGGAGGAGTTCGCCGACGAGTACTGCCTCCCGGCGATCAAGGCCAACGCGCTGTACATGGACCGGTACCCGCTGGTCTCGGCGCTCTCCCGGCCGGCGATCGTCCGCCACCTGGTGGCCGCCGCCAAGAAGCACGGCGCCACCACCGTCGCCCACGGCTGCACCGGCAAGGGCAACGACCAGGTCCGCTTCGAGACCGGCATATCCTCCCTCGCCCCCGACCTGAAGTGCATCGCCCCGGTCCGGGACTACGCCATGACCCGGGACAAGGCGATCGCCTTCTGCGAGGAGAAGGACCTCCCGATCGCCACCACCAAGAAGTCGCCGTACTCCATCGACCAGAACGTCTTCGGGCGGGCCGTGGAGACCGGCTTCCTGGAGGACATCTGGAACGCGCCCATCGAGGACGTCTACGAGTACACCCAGAACCCGGCCACCCCGCGCGAGGCAGACGAGGTCGTCATCACCTTCCACGAGGGCGTGCCGGTCGCCCTCGACGGCAGGCCGGTCACCGTCCTGCAGGCCATCCAGGAGCTCAACCTGCGGGCCGGCGCCCAGGGCATCGGCCGGATCGACATGGTCGAGGACCGCCTCGTCGGCATCAAGTCCCGCGAGGTGTACGAGGCGCCCGGCGCGATCGCGCTGATCACCGCCCACCAGGAGCTGGAGAACGTCACCGTCGAGCGCGAACTCGCCCGCTACAAGCGGCAGGTCGAGCAGCGCTGGGGCGAGCTGGTCTACGACGGCCTGTGGTTCTCGCCGCTGAAGCGGGCGCTGGACGGCTTCATCGACGAGGCCAACCAGTTCGTGTCCGGTGAGATCCGGATGACGCTGCACGGCGGCCGCGCCGTGGTCACCGGCCGGAAGTCCGGCCAGTCGCTGTACGACTTCAACCTGGCGACGTACGACACCGGCGACACCTTCGACCAGTCGCTCTCGAAGGGCTTCATCGAGATCTTCGGCATGTCGAGCAAGCTCGCGGCACGGCGTCAACTGCGGGCGTAGCCCGGCGCGACCCGGCCCGAGCCCGGCTCGTTGGCCTGACGACGCTTCGTACGACGGCCGCCTCCCCGCCCAGCGGTGGAAGGCGGCCGCACCATCCCATCCCTTGCGAGGAGCAGCAGTGAGCAGCAACAGCGGTGACGTCCGGCTCTGGGGCGGCCGGTTCGCCGACGGTCCCGCCGAGGCCCTGGCCCAGCTGTCGGCGTCCGTCCACTTCGACTGGCGCCTCGCGCCCTACGACATCGCCGGGTCCCGTGCGCACGCCCGGGTCCTGCACAAGGCCGGGCTGCTCACCGAGGACGAGCTGGCCCGGATGATCGACGGGCTCGACCGGCTGGAGGCGGACGTCGCCGACGGCTCGTTCACCGGCACCATCGCCGACGAGGACGTGCACACCGCCCTGGAGCGCGGGCTGCTGGAGCGGCTCGGCCCGGACCTCGGCGGCAAGCTGCGGGCCGGCCGGTCCCGCAACGACCAGGTCGCCACCCTCTTCCGGATGTACCTGCGCGACCACGCCCGGATCATCGGCGGGCTGATCGCCGACCTCCAGGAGGCGCTGATCGGCCTGGCCGAGGCCCACCCGGACGTGGCGATGCCGGGCCGTACGCATCTGCAGCACGCCCAGCCGGTGCTGTTCGCGCACCACGTGCTGGCGCATGTGCAGCCGCTGTCCCGGGACGCCGAGCGGCTGCGGCAGTGGGACGAGCGGACCGCCGTCTCGCCGTACGGCTCGGGCGCGCTGGCCGGTTCGTCCCTCGGGCTCGACCCGGAGGCGGTGGCCCAGGACCTCGGCTTCGAGCACGGCAGCGCCGGCAACTCCATCGACGGCACCGCCGCCCGCGACTTCGTCGCCGAATTCGCCTTCATCACCGCGATGATCGGGGTGAACCTCTCGCGGATCGCGGAGGAGATCATCATCTGGAACACGAAGGAGTTCTCCTTCGTCACCCTCCACGACGCCTTCTCCACCGGCTCGTCGATCATGCCGCAGAAGAAGAACCCGGACATCGCGGAGCTGGCGCGCGGCAAGTCGGGCCGCCTCATCGGCAACCTGACCGGCCTGATGGCGACGCTCAAGGCGCTGCCGCTCGCGTACAACCGCGACCTCCAGGAGGACAAGGAGCCGGTCTTCGACTCCTGCGACCAACTGGAGGTGCTGCTCCCGGCGTTCACCGGCATGATGGCCACCCTGACCGTCCACCGCGAGCGGATGGAAGAGCTGGCCCCGGCCGGCTTCTCGCTGGCCACCGACATCGCCGAGTGGCTGGTCAAGCAGGGCGTGCCGTTCCGGGTGGCGCACGAGGTCGCCGGCGAATGCGTCAAGGAGTGCGAGGCGCACGGCATCGAGCTGGACCAGCTCAGCGACGAGCAGTTCGCCAAGATCTCGCCGCACCTGACCCCCGAGGTCCGCGAGGTGCTCAACGTCCCCGGCGCGCTCGCCGCGCGCAGCGGCCGCGGCGGCACCGCGCCCTCGGCGGTGGCGGTCCAGCTCGCCGAGCTGCGCGCCGACCTGGTGCGGCAGCAGGAGTGGGCGGCGGCCAAGCAGCCGCGGTAGGCGCCGGCGGACCTGTAGTGGCGGCCCGTACTGACGGCCCGTACCCGGAGAAGACCCCGGGTGCGGGCCGTCGGCGTACGCGGCAAGTGTCTCGTGTGAGACATCAATGTCTCATTCGGCTATCCTGTGTCTCATGGCCGTGGATCGTGAACGGGTGCTCAAGGAAGCCGCCGCGCTGCTGACGCGCCGGGCGTCGACGTCGATGGACGAGATCGCCCGGGCCGCCGGCATCAGCCGCGCCACCCTGCACCGGCACTTCGCCGGACGGGACGCCCTGATCAGGGCCCTCGAAGAACACGGGATCGCCCGGTTCACGCAGGCGATGGACACCGCCCGGCTCGACGAGGGCGACGCCCCCGCCGCGCTGCGCCGGCTGATCCGGGAGGCCGAACCGGTCGCCGCCGTCCTCGCCTTCCTCTTCACCGAGAACCAGCTCTTCGAGGACGGCGAGATCAACGCCGGCTGGGCGGAACTCGACGCCCGCATCACCGCCCTCTTCCGCCGCGGCCAGGAGGACGGCGACTTCCGCCTCGACCTGAGCGCCGCCTGGTTCACCGAGGCGTTCTACGGCCTGATCGGCGCCGGCGCCTGGGCCGTCCACGAAGGACGGGTCGCCCGCAACGACCTCACCCACTCGATCGCCGAGCTGCTGCTCGGTGGCATCCGACGGAGCATGGAGAAATGACCGAGACCATAGCGTCAGGCCGGGCCGGTTCGGCCCATGTGGACGACCAGCCCCGCCCGGGACGCTGGCTCGCGCTGGCCGTCCTGGTGCTGGCCGTCCTGCTGGTCGGCGTCGACGCCACGGTCCTCGGCCTCGCCACCCCCTTCCTCAGCGAGGACCTCCGACCGTCCGGCACCCAACTGCTGTGGATCGGTGACATCTACTCCTTCGTCATCGCCGGACTGCTGGTCTCCATGGGCAGCCTCGGCGACCGCATCGGCCGCAAGAAGCTGCTGCTCATGGGCTCGGTCGCGTTCGGCGCGATGTCGGTGCTCGCCGCCTACGCCACCAGCCCGGAGATGATGATCGCCGCCCGGGCGCTGCAGGGCGTCGCCGGCGCCACGCTGATGCCGGCCACCCTCGCCCTGATCCGCAACCTCTTCCACGACCCCAGGGAACGCAGCCTGGCCATCGGTATCTGGGGCGCGATGGCCTCGGCCGGCATGGCCGTCGGCCCGGTCCTCGGCGGCTTCCTGCTGGGCCACTTCTGGTGGGGCTCGGTCTTCCTCATCAACCTGCCGGTGATGCTGCTGCTGGTCGTGGTCGGCGCCAAGGTGATCCCCGAGTCCCGCAACCCCGACCCCGGCCCCTGGGACATCCCCAGCGTGCTGCTGACCCTCGTGGGCATCGTCGGCGTGGTCTACGCCGTCAAGGAAGCCGCGGTGGACGGCTACCGCTGGGACGTCGCGGTGACCGCCGTCGTCGGCGTCCTCGCCCTGGTCGTGTTCGTCCGCCGGCAGCTCACCCTGGAATCCCCGCTGCTCAACATGAAGCTCTTCCACCACCGGGGCTTCTCCGGGGCCGTCCTCGCCGACCTGCTGACCATCCTCGGCCTGTCCGGACTGGTCTTCTTCCTCTCCCAGTTCCTCCAGATGGTGCAGCAGCGCTCGCCGCTCAACGCTGGACTGGTCGAACTTCCGGCCGCGGTCGGCGCGGTGGGTGCCGGCCTCGCCGCCGGCTGGGTCGCCCGCAAGCTGTCCGTACGCATCGTGGTGGCCGGCGGCCTGGCCATGGTCGGGATCGCGCTGGCCGGCTGCACCACCCTGCACGGCGACACCGGCACCGCCGCGATGTGCGTCATCCTCTTCGTCGTCGGCGTCGGCGCCGGCTTCTCCTTCACCGTCACCGCCGACGTGATCCTCTCCAGCGTGCCCAAGGAGGAGGCCGGCGCCGCCTCCGCGGTCTCCGAGACCGCCTACGAACTGGGCGCCGCACTCGGCATCGCCCTGCTCGGCTCCATCGTCACCAGCATCTACCGCGGCTTCCCCGCCCCGGCGGGCATCCCCGAGCACGCCGTCGGCGCGGCCCGCGAATCCCTCGGCGGCGCCGTCGAGACCGCCGTCCAGCTCCCCTCCCACCAGGGCGCGGTCCTGATGAGGGCGGCTCAGCACTCCTTCGTGGACGGCGTGGACACGGCGGCCGCGGTCGGCTCCGGCGTGCTGCTCGCCGCCGCGGTCGCCGCCTGGTTCCTGCTCCGCGGCCAGGAACTCGCCGACAGCCGGTAACCCCGCCACCCGGCCCGCCACTCCGCCGGACGGCGGTCGCACCCCCGCCCCAGGGCGTGTCCTGTGGATCACTCCGCCCCGCACCCGCGATGATCCACGGGACACGCCCTGGGGGCGACTGTCCCCCGCCCGTTCACGCCCGGTACGCGCGCAGGTGACCGGCCGTCAGGTGCGGCTCGTTTGACTCTCCGGTCGTCCCCCTACGGACGGCCCGCTCAGGAGAGTGACGCAGTGCGCGACATCGGACGACGGTCCTTCTTCACCGCCGCGGGGGCCCTGGCCACCGCGAGCGCCATCGGAAGCAATGCCTACGCCACCGGCCACGCCCGCGACGCGGCCACCGCCGACGAATACGTCGACGTCCAGCTCCTCAACATCACCGACCTGCACGGCTATCTCCAGGGCGCCCCGGGCGCCCACTCCGTCATCACCGGCGCCGGCGGGAAGACCTACACCGTGGGCGGCGTCGCCTACATGGCCGCCCACCTGGAGCGGCTCCGCGACGGCCGTGCCAACTCCCTCTTCTTCGCCCCCGGCGACCTCTTCTCCGGCTGGGAGTTCGACGCGGCCGCCTTCGCCGACGAGCCCACCATCGAGGCGCTCAACGCCATGGACCTGGACTTCGCCTCCGCCGGGAACCACGAGTTCGACAAGTCCGCGCGCTTCCTGACCTCGCACATGGAGGACGGCGACGCCTACCCGGTCGTCGGCCGCGATAACGACTTCAAGGACTCCACCGGACGCCGCTTCCGCGGTGCGGACTTCCCGTACTACAGCGCCAACATGGTGTGGAACGCCACCGGCAAACGCGTCCTGCCGCCGTACAACATCGTGCACGTGGACGCCGGCGGCGGCCGCCGGCTGCCGGTCGGCTTCATCCACCTCACCGCCATCGGCACCGAGTCCTTCCCCGGCTCCTACCAGCCCGGCCTGCGCACCCTGGACGAGCTGGAGACCGCCAACCGCTGCGCCGCCGAGCTGAAGAAACGCGGCGTCAACGCGATCGTGCTGAGCATGCACGACGGCGCGGTGGCCGGCAGCGACTTCTCCAGCGGCAAGAACCCCTCCGGACCCGCCTACGAACTGGCGCTGCGGGCCTCGCCGGACATCGACGCCATCGTCACCGGCCACTGGCACTGCGCCTTCACCATGATGCTGCCCGACCCCGACGGCGCGCCCCGCCCCTTCGTCGAGGCCGGCTGCTACGGCCAGCTCATCAACGAGATCAATCTGCGCCTCGACCCGGACACCGGGGCGGTCGTCCGGGAGCTGACCACCTCCGTCAACCACCCCAACACCCGCGATGTGGCCCCCGATCCGGAGCTGCGGTCGATCGCCTCCTACTGGGCCGGCTACGGCAGCCGGCGGGCCCGCACCAAGATCGGCACCCAGACCGCCTCCTTCACCCGGCGCCGCAACGCGCTGGGGAGAGTCCACCATGGGCAACCTCGTCGCCGACTGGGCCCTGTGGGCGGGCCGGCAGCCGCCGGGCCCGACGGCCGACCCCGCCGAGCACCCCGACACCCCCGCCGACCTCGCCGTCATCGCGGTCGCGCCGCGCGTCGGCCAGGCGGTCATCGCCGGGGACCTGATCCGCGACGAGGAGTCGGAGGGCACCGTCACCTTCGCCCAGGCCTGGAACGCGGTCGGCTTCGGGGACCCGATCGTCACCGTCACCGTCACCGGCCGGCAGATCCACGACGCCCTGGAGGAACAGTGGGCGCCGCTCGCCGGCGGCGGCCTCGGCTTCTCCCCCCTCGCCGTCTCCGCCAACGTCCGCTACACCTTCGACGCCGCCGGCAGGGTCGGCCGCCGGGTGGACCCCGCCGAGGTCCTCATCGACGGCACCGCCCTCGACCTCAGGCGCAGCTACCGCCTCGCCGCGCCCTCCTACACCCTGATCAACCAGGACGGCTTCAGCGCCTTCACCGGCTTCACCGCCCCCGTCCGGCACACCCGCGACTTCGAGAGCTTCATCGCCTTCGTACGGACCCGGAAGCGGCTGGTGCCCGCCCCGCTCAACCGCGTCGCGGTCAAGAACGCCGCCGTGCGCGGCGCCCGCACCGGCATCGTCACCCCGCGCCAGCAACTGCTCCAGGACGGCAGCGTGGTGCCGCGTCCCGAGGCGGCGCTGCGCACCGCGCGGACCGGCGGCGCCGAGGGCCAGCGCGCCCCCGGCGGCTTCCGGGTGCCCTGCTGACACACGA
The DNA here is from genome assembly GCF_026153355.1 of Streptomyces endophytica. Taxonomy (GTDB): domain Bacteria; phylum Actinomycetota; class Actinomycetes; order Streptomycetales; family Streptomycetaceae; genus Streptomyces; species Streptomyces endophytica. Next base: position 4,611,311 of record NZ_CP110636.1, read on the forward strand.
GGGGCCCCGTCCGCGGCTGCGGACGGGGCCCCTCGTGACGCCGGTCGGACCGCCGGATCAGGCGGCGGCCCTGGCCTTGGTGGCGTAGATGTCGACGTACTCCTGGCCGGACAGCTCCATGACCTCGCTCATCACCTCGTCGGTCACCGCCCGCAGCACATAGCGGTCGCGGTCCATCCCGTCGTACCGGGAGAAGTCCAGCGCCTCACCGAAGCGGATCGTGACCGGGGCGATCCGCGGCAGGCCCTTGCCGCCGGGCTGCACCTTGTCCGTGCCGATCATCGCGAACGGGACGACGGGCGCACCGGTCATCAGGGCGAGCCGGGCGATGCCGGTACGGCCGCGGTAGAGGCGGCCGTCGGGGGAGCGGGTGCCCTCGGGGTAGATGCCGAACGCCTTGCCCTGCTCCAGGACCCGGCGGCCGGTCATCAGGGCCGCCACCCCGCCGTGGCCGCCGTCCCGGTCCACCGGGATCATGCCGGCGCTGGTGAAGAACCAGGCCATCAGCCGGCCCTTGATGCCGGTGCCGGTGACGTACTCGTCCTTGCCGATGAAGTACACCGGGCGCTTGACCACCAGGCTGAGGAAGAGCGAGTCGATGAAGGTGACGTGGTTGCCGGCCAGGATCACCGGTCCGGTCGCCGGAATGCGCTCCATACCCTCGACCTTCGGGCGGTAAAGGACACGCATGACGAATCCGAGAATCGCCTTGAGCACAATGCGGGACAACGGGCCCTCCGGGTCGTGGCTGGCTGGTGAGCGTCAAGCGGGCGCAGAACTCTGCAGCCCAGGACCATACTCGCGGGTTACTCCCGCGCGCACATCGGGTTCATGAGGTCGATACGCACAGTTGACTCACGGTTGACGTGTGTTACCACCATGTTCCCTCCGGAGTCGTCGTGCGTCTCCCGGCATGACCCGTCCGTGCCTACGATCAGCCGGGTTCCCCGGGCGCCCGGGCAACACGCCTCGACGCGGGCCGGAAAACACCCGGAAGCACTCGAAGCACTCGAAGCACTCGAAGCACTCGGAAGCGCCCGGGCGCACCCGGAACGCACCGAACGACGCACAACAAGGAGCGTGGGCATGCAGAAGCGGCAGCAGCCGGGACGGCGGACGGTGCTGGGGGCGGCGGCCCTCGGCGCGGGAGCGGCGGTGTTCGGCGGAGCCGGGCAGGCGAGCGCCGCCGGGCGCGGCACGGCGGGCCGGGAACTGCCCGTCCCGCTGATCGTCGGCCACCGCGGCGCCAGCGGCTACCGCCCCGAGCACACCTTCGGCTCCTACCAACTCGCCCTCGACATGGGCGCGGACGTCATCGAGCAGGACCTCGTCCCCACCAAGGACGGCCATCTGGTCTGCCGGCACGAGAACGACATCACCGCCACCACCGACGTCTCCGCACACCCGGAGTTCGCCGGCCGCAAGACCACCAAGACCGTCGACGGACAGCAGCTGACCGGCTGGTTCACCGAGGACTTCACGCTCGCCGAACTCAAGACCCTGCGCGCCAAGGAGCGCATACCGGGCACCCGGCAGCACAACACCCTCTACGACGGCCAGTGGCAGGTGCCCACCTTCGAGGAGGTCCTCGACTGGGCCGAGCGGGAGGGCCGCAAGCGGGGCCGCCGGGTCTGGCTGCACATCGAGACCAAGCACCCCACCTACTTCCGCAAGCTCGGCCTCGGCCTGGAGGAACGGGTGGCCAAGGCGCTGCGCGCACACGGCCGGCACCGCCACAACTCCCCGAACTTCCTGCAGTCCTTCGAGCCCAGCAGCATCCGCCGCCTCGGCGAGCTCGTCGACTGCCCCAAGGTCGTCCTGCTGGGCACGCTCAAGGACCGCCCCTGGGACTTCACCGAGGCGGGCGACCCGCGCACCGTCGCCGACCTGGTCACGCCCGAGGGCCTGAAGTGGATCGCCGGGTTCGCCGAGGGCATCGGCCCGGACCTGACCGTGATCATCCCGCGGGACACGGACGGCAAGCTCGGCACGCCCACCTCCGTCGTCGAGGACGCGCACGCCGCCGGGCTGGTCCTGCACCCGTACACGGTCCGTAACGAGAACACGTTCCTGCCGACCGACCACCGCCGCGGCACCGACCCCAACGCCTACGGCGACTCCCTCGGCGTCTTCAAGGCGTACCTCGGCACCGGCATCGACGGGCTGTTCTCCGACAACCCGGACACCGCGCTGCTGGCCGCCGCGGAGTTCCGCTCGCGCTGACCGGCCACCCGGCCACCGACCGGCACCGGGCCCCGACCTCCCCGCGCTCTCATCTGAGTTGGGAATGTCACAGAGGAGCTCGGTGCCGGTCCGTTCCGCTTGCCCCAATTGCCTGCGCAGAATGCTCCCGGCGGCGATTGCCGCCGCCACATTCCGGGGAGTCCGGAAGTCAGGGCACCACGTCCGGGCGCACACCCCTCTCACCCTCGCGCGCCCGGGCCAACCGAATAAGGGGAGGCATACGCGCATGGGCACCAGCGTGACCATCTCTGCGGCGACCGACGAGGACGCCGAGCAGATCCTCAAACTGCAGTACCTCTGTTACCAGTCGGAGGCCGCGCTGTACGACGACTACGGCATCGAGCCGCTCACCCAGACGCTGGCCGCGCTGCGCGCCGAACTGAGCGGGGGCTGCGTACTGGTGGCCCGGCTCGGCGACGAGGTGGTCGGATCCGTGCGCGGCACCGTCGACGCGTCGGGCACCGCGGCGATAGCCAAGCTCATCGTGCACCCCCGGCTGCAGCGCCACGGCCTCGGCGGCCGGTTGCTGGCCGCGGTCGAGCAGCGGCTGGCCGAGGAGCGCTCGGCCACCCGGTTCCGCCTCTTCACCGGGCACCGCAGCGAGGGCAATCTGCGGCTGTACCGCAGCCACGGCTACGCGCCCGTGGGCACCGAGGAGCGCAGCCGGCGGCTGAGCCTGGTCACGCTGGAGAAGGAGGCCGCGGCCGAGGAGTTCGTGGCCCAGGCGTAGCGGCTCGCGCGTCGCGTCACACGTCGCGGAAGGGGAACGGGCCCGCGTGGCGGCGGGCCCGTCCACCGCACAGCGGCCGTCGTCCCGTACGCGCCGGAGGACCGGCCGTCAGGCGGTGCGCGCCCGGCGCAGCCACAGCATCCCGGTGACCGGCAGCAGGACCGGGATGAAGAGGTAGCCCATGCCGTAGTCGGACCAGACCGTGGCGTCGGGGAACGCCGACGGCTCCACCAGCGTCCAGGTGCCCACGGTCAGCACGCCCACCAGCTCCGCCGCACAGCACACCAGCGCCGCCCGGCGGGCCCGGTCGCCGCCGCGGACCAGCGAATAGGTGATGAAGCCGTAGACCAGGCCGGCGAGCGCGGAGAGCGTGTACGCCAGCGGGGCCCGGTCGAAGTCCGTGGCGATCTGGAAGGCCGAGCGCGACAGCGCGCCGACGACCATCACGCCGTACAGCCAGACCAGCAGGATCCCGGGGCCGCTGATCAGCTTCTGCCGGGTGCGCGGCGCGCCCTCCTCGGCGGTGTGGTCGGTCGCGGTCACGTCAGCCTCCCCAGATGTCGAACAGCCGCACTTCGAGCACGGCCAGCACCACGCCGCCGGCGGAGACCGTCAGCGAGCCCCAACGGGTGCGCTCCGTAAGGGACATGAAGCCCGCGGCGGGCACACAGGCGAACGCGCCGAGCAGATACGCCACGAAGATCGTCGTGCCCTGTGCGGGCTTCTCGCCGCGCGCCAGCTGGACGATGCCGACGACCAGCTGCACCACAACGAGCAGCGTCACCACGGCCATGCCGATGAAGTGCCAGTCCATGGTCCGCTGGTCCCGGTAGGCGGCGAAACCGCACCAGGCGGCGAGCGCGAGCGCGGCCGCACCGATCGCGATCGTCAGGGCATCAAGCATGCCGAGACCCTATTACGGGCCAAAAGACCCGATGCGCCCGCCCCCGGCCCGCACATACGCTCGGTCCCCATGAAGATCCACGCGGACGCACTCCTCTTCGACAACGACGGCACCCTGATCTCCTCCCTCGACTCCGTCCACCGCTGCTGGACCCGGTGGGCGCGGGAGTACGGCATCGCCCCCGAGGACTTCGCCCGGGTCGAGCTGCACGGCCGTCCGGCCGCCGAGATCGCCGCCGATCTGCTCCCGGCCGGGGAGGTGCCCGGCGCGCTGGCGCGGATCGAGCAGCTGGAGGTCGAGGACGTCGCCGGGGGAGTGACGCTGCTGCCCGGCACCCGCGCCCTCCTGGAGAGCCTGCCGCCCGAGCGGTGGGCGGTGGTCACCTCCGCCACCCGGCGGCTGGCCGAGGCCCGCCTCGGCGAGGCCGGCATCCGGCCGAAGAAGCTGATAGCCGCCGACGACATCACCCGCGGCAAGCCCGACCCGGAGCCGTTCCTGCTGGCCGCCCGCCGGCTCGGGGTGGACCCGGCCCGCTGTGTGGTCTTCGAGGACGCCCCGGCCGGGCTGGCGGCGGGCCGCGCGGCCGGCATGACGACCGTGGCGTTGACCACAACCCACCCGGCCGCCGAGCTCTTCGCCGACGTCGTCGTCCCCGACCTGTCGGCGGTATCCGCGCAGGCCACGGGCGGGACGGTGGAGATCACCCTGGCCGGATGAGGCGCTGTCCACGGGTCGGTCAGCGAAGTCCGCTATGCGGACACGGTTGATCGGCCCGCACAGCCGTCTGGTTTACTTGCCGCCATGACCACGACGAGCAACCGCACCCCTGCGACCGAGGCGAACCTGACGCCCGGTGCTCGTTGCATGTGTCGAATGTGTGACCGCTGAGGGCCCCCGCCTGAGCCTCGCGCCCCGAAGCGAGACCCCATGCCGTGCACCGGTCCCCGACCGCGACGGCCGCCCCGCGTCACCGGAACCAGGAGCCGGGCCCCGCGCCCGCCACCGCTCCCGTTCCCCCTGCCGCACTCGCAAGAATGCCCCGCGCCCGGCGGCGAGCCGCCGAGCACTCGACAGTGACGGAATTCCCTGTGATCACCACAACGGGCCTGACCAAGGTCTACCGTTCAGGAGACCGCGACGTCACCGCCCTGGACGGCGTCGACCTGCACGTCCGCGAGGGCGAGGTGTACGGCGTCATCGGCCAGAGCGGCGCCGGCAAGTCCACCCTCATCCGCTGCCTCAACCTCCTGGAGCGCCCCACCTCCGGCACGGTCACCGTCGCCGGCCAGGAGCTGACCTCCATCGCCGGGCGCGGCAAGCGCGCCGGCGCCCAGCTCCGCGCCGCCCGCAGCCACATCGGCATGGTCTTCCAGCACTTCAACCTGCTGTCCTCGCGCACCGTCCAGGACAACGTCGAACTGCCGCTGGAGATCCTCAAGGTCGACCGCCGCGAACGCTCCCGCAAGGCCCTGGAACTGCTGGACCTGGTCGGCCTCGCCGACAAGGCCACGGCGTACCCCGCCCAGCTCTCCGGCGGCCAGAAGCAGCGCGTCGGCATCGCCCGCGCCCTGGCCGGCGACCCCAAGGTGCTGCTCTCCGACGAGGCCACCAGCGCCCTCGACCCGGAGACCACCCGCTCCATCCTCACCCTGCTGCGCGACCTCAACCGCCAGCTCGGCCTGACCATCGTCCTCATCACGCACGAGATGGACGTCGTCAAGACCATCTGCGACTCGGCCGCGCTGATGAAGAACGGCCGCGTCGTCGAGCAGGGCACCGTCGCCGAACTGCTCGCCACCCCCGGCTCCGAACTCGCCCGCGAGCTCTTCCCGGTCGGCGGCGAGCCCTCCGCCGACGACCGCACCGTCGTCGACATCACCTTCCACGGCTCGGCCGCCACCCGCCCGGTGATCTCCGAGCTGGCGCGCACCTACAACGTCGACATCTCGATCCTCGGCGCCGCCATGGACACCGTCGGCGGCAAGCAGATCGGCCGGATGCGGATCGAGCTGCCCGGCCGCTTCGAGGAGAACGTCGTCCCCATCGGCTTCCTGCGCGAGCAGGGCCTCCAGGTCGACGTGGCCGACGTGGCCGACCTCGCCCCCGACACCGCCGCGGCCGTCCCGGCGCCCGCCGCCGCCCCGCTCCAGAAGGAAGGTGCCAAGTGAGCTGGACCGAGATGCAGCCGCTGCTCTACGACGCCACCCTCGACACCCTCTTCATGGTGTGGTGGTCGACGTTCTACGCGGTCCTCTTCGGCATCCCCGTCGGCATCCTGCTGCACCTGACCGACCGCGGCGCCCTGCTGCAGAACGCCGTGGTGAACAAGGTCCTCGGCGCGATCGCGAACATCGGACGGTCCTTCCCGTTCCTGATCCTCATCGTCGTGCTGCTGCCCTTCACCCGGCTCGTCGTCGGCACCTCCATCGGCCCCACCGGCGCGGTGGTCCCGCTCGCCATCGCCGCCATCCCGTTCTTCGCCCGCCTGGTCGAGGCCGCGCTGCGCGAGGTCGACCACGGCCTGGTGGAGGCCGCCCAGGCCATGGGCGGCGGCACCTGGACCATCATCTTCAAGGTGCTGCTGCCGCAGGCCCTGCCCGCGCTGGTCGCGGCCGTCACCACCACCGTCATCACGCTGATCGGCTACTCCGCGATCGCCGGTGCGGTCGGCGGCGGCGGCCTGGGCTCCCTCGCCTACAACTACGGCTACCAGCAGTACGAGACCAAGCTGATGGTCATCACCGTCGTCGAGCTGATCGTCATCGTCACCGGCGTCCAGCTGCTCGGTGACCTGGTCGTCCGCCGGCTCGCCGGCCGCGGCACCCGTCCCTCCTCGCCCGTACGCGTCGGCCTGCGCCGCGCCCGCACCGAGGAGCCGGCGGTCGTCACCGAGGCCGCCTGACCCCCTTCCGCCACCCGCGTCACCCGCACCACCCGAGAGCCCGGACCCTTTGCCGGGCGGACAACACACGGACCCCCCGTGTGGGAACAAGAAAGAGGCACTCTTCGTGCGCAACACCGTCAAGATCACCGTGGCCGTCGCCGCCGCCTCCGCCGTCGCCCTGGGCGCGAGCGCCTGCTCCGCGCCCTCCGACGCCACCGCCAGCACCGACAAGAGCGACAAGAACGCCCCCCTCGTCGTCGCCGCGAGCCCCACCCCGCACGCCACCATCCTCGACTTCGTCAAGGACAAGCTGGCGGCCAAGGAGGGCCTCAAGCTCGTCGTCAAGCCGTTCAACGACTACAAGATCCCCAACAAGGTCACCGACGACGGCCAGGTCGACGCCAACTTCTTCCAGCACAAGCCCTTCCTGGACACCTTCAACAAGGAGAACGGCACCCACATCGTGCCGGTCCAGAACGTGCTCATCGAGCCCCTCGGCCTGTACTCCAAGAAGATCCACAAGCTCTCCGACCTCAAGTCCGGCTCGACCGTCTCGGTCCCCAACGACCCGTCCAACGAGGGCCGCGCGCTCAAGCTGCTCGCCGACAACGGCGTGATCACCCTCAAGCCCGGGGTCGGCGCCGACGCCAAGCTCACCGACGTCAAGGACGACAAGGGCATCAAGATCACCGAGCTGGAGGCCGCGCAGACCGCGCCGCGCATCGACGACGTCGACGCCGCCGTCATCAACGGCAACTTCGCCATCGGCGCCCACCTCAAGCCCTCCAAGGACGCCCTCGCGCTGGAGAAGGCCAAGGACAACCCCTACGCCAACTTCCTCGCCGTCAAGAAGGGCAACGAGAACGACCCGCGGATCAAGAAGCTGGCCAAGCTCCTGAACTCCCCCGAGGTCAAGAAGTTCATCGAGGACAAGTACAAGGACGGCTCGGTCATCCCCGCCTTCGGTCCCGCCAAGGCCTGATGCCACCAGCCACCACCGGGCCCCGGCCGCGCACCCGCGCGGCCGGGGCCCGGGCGCGTGGCACACCCACCGGCCCATGCTGCATGCTGGTGCATTCAAGACGGTCAGACGGCCCGTGACCTCGCGGTGAACCATCCCGCGACGTCCCGGAGCACCCACGGTCAACGGCGTTGGAGCAGCGGCATGACATCCACCTTTCCGGACATCTCCCTCAGCACGGACCGGCTGGTGCTGCGCCCCTTCGAGGAGGCCGACGTCCCCGCCCTCGCCGCGATGATGAACGACGAACTGGTCGCCGCCTGGACCGCCGTGCCGCAGCCCTACACCGAGGCCGCCGCCCGTACCTGGGTCAGCGAGTACGCGCCCGCCGAACGCACCGCCGGCCGCGGCATCGACTTCGCCGTCACCGAATTCCTCACCCAGCGGCTGGTCGGCGTCGTACAGCTGGGCAACACCAACTGGCGGCTGCGGGCCACCGAGATCTCGTACATCACCGCCTCCTGGGCCCGCGGTGAGGGCTACGCCTCCGAGGCGGCGCTCGCCACCGCCCAGTGGGTCTTCCACGACCAGAAGTTCGAACGCCTGGAACTCCGCACCGCCGCCGGCAACACCGCCTCCCAGCAGGTCGCCCAGAAGATCGGCTGCATCAGCGAGGGCGTGCTGCGCAACGCCTGCATAGCCCGCAGCCGTACGGAGGACGGCGGCTGGGCCGACATCCGCACGGATCAGATCGTCTGGAGCCTGCTGCCCGAGGACCTCGACGGGGTCCCCGGCCGGATGGCCGACGCGAACGGATTCACCTACCCCGAGTGGAACTGACCCACGCCCGCGCCCAGGTCCGTACCTCTCGGGGTACCCTCGGCCTGCCGCGCACCCGCGCGACCAGCGCGGACCTGCGTCCGGCGCACCACAGCGGCGCGCCACCGGCCCGCGGCCACCCCGCGGCCGCCCCCGCCCGCGTACCCACAGCAGCCCCAGGAGACTGACGAGCATGGCCGACCGGGTCACGGTGATCGGATGGGACGGCTCTCCGCTGACCGCCGCCGCCCGCTCCGCCCTGGGCGCCGCCACACTCGTGGCCGGCGCCGCCCACCACCTCGCACTGCCCGAAGTCCCGCCGCACGCCGAGCGGATCCGGCTCGGCAGCGTCACCCTGGCCGCCCGCCGGATCGCCCAGCACCGCGGCACCGCCGTCGTCCTCGCCGACGGCGACCCGGGCTTCTTCGGCGTCGTCCGCACCCTGCGGGCCCCCGAGCACGGCCTGGAGGTCGAGGTCGTCCCGGCCGTCTCCTCCGTCGCGGCCGCCTTCGCCCGCGCCGGCATGCCCTGGGACGACGCCCAGATCGTGGTGGCCCACAGCCGCGACCTGCGCCGCGCGGTCAACGTCTGCCGCGCCCACACCAAGGTCGCGGTGCTCACCTCGCCCGGCGCCGGCCCCGCCGAACTCGCCCTGCTGCTCGGCGGTGTCCACCGCACCTTCGTCATCTGCGAGGAACTGGGCACCGAACGCGAGCAGGTGACGGTCCTCACATCCGACAAGGCCGCCGACCACGTCTGGCGCGACCCCAACGTCGTCATCGTCGTCGGCGGTTCACCCGGCGGCGCCGCGGCCCAGGGCACCGGCTGGATCGCCGGCCACGAGGTCGGCCACCCGACCGGACCGCGCGGCTGGGGACTGCCCAACCGCGCCTACGGCGGCGCCCTCGCCGAGGGTGAGACCGTCCAGCTGCGCACCGCCCAACTCGCCCGCCTCGGGCCCCGGGTGGGCGACCTGGTCTGGGACATCGGCACCGGCAGCGGAGCCGCCGCCGTGGAGGCCGCGCGGTTCGGCGCCGCGGTCATCGCGGTCGACGCCGACCCGGACGCCTGCGGCCGCGCCGCCGCCGTCGCCCGCCGGCACGGCGTCCAACTCCAGGTCGTGCACGGGCGGGCGCCGCAGATCCTGGAGGACCTGCCCGAGCCCGACGTCGTACGGATCGGCGGCGGGGGAGTGGAGGTCGTCACCGCCTGCGCGGCCCGCCGTCCCGAACGGATCGTCACCCACGCCGCCACCCGCGACGAGGCCGAGCTGCTCGGCCGGGCGCTGGCGGACGGCGGGTACGACGTCGAGTGCGCCCTGCTGCAGTCCGTGGACCTGGACACCTCCGTCTGGGTCGAACGCGAGCGGTCCGTGGTGTTTTTGCTCAGCGGGTATCGCGTTCCTCACCCGTGACCAGGAAGGCAACCCGCGCGAGGTAGGCTGGCGGATCGTTGCGCCGCCGTTCCACGTTCGGCTTCGTACGTCAAATATCCGGAAAATGCCGCGGTTTTGGACGAATATGAAGCTGTGAGCGTGGTCGTGCCGCGAGGCGTGCTCGCTCGTTCTAGCTATCGGGGCGTCGGGGCGCCCCGGTCGAGCGTGTCGCACGAGCGGTTGGAAGGAGCACTACCAATGGGCGAGGGGTACGCATGACCGACACCGGCCAGGTCCCGGGCGAGGGACAGCCGGAGAACGCAGGCGGACATCCCGGGCAGCCGCAGCCGGCGGCCGCTCCCTCCCCTGCCGACGCCGGATCCACGGAGCTGCCGGGCATGGTGACCCCTCAGGGCGACTACCCCTACCTCGACCAGGCCGATCCCGGCGTCGAGGACGACGACCTGCTGCTCATGCCGGGCGCCCAGGGCGCCTGGAGCGAGCAGCCCGCCGCCCAGCCGCTCCCGCACGAGACCCACCAGGGACCGGCCCAGCAGCCGCAGCACGGCGTGCCGTTCGACGCCGCCCAGGCAGCCACCGGTTACGAGCAGATGCCCGCCCAGGCCGGCGACCACGAGACCGGCGGCCGGGACTCCGGTTCCGTCGACCTGAGCGCGGTCCGCATCCCGCAGCCCGCGGCGCCCCAGCAGCCGGACCGGGCCCGCGCGGCCGCGCCCAGCCGCCGCCCGCTGCACATGGGCCCGCCGGTACCCGACGCGACCGGCGGTGTGGTCCGTTCGCTCGCCGACCGCGGTCCCGCGGACGCCCCCGCCCGGCACGCCGCCCCGCCCGCCGGCGCCCCCGAATACTTCGACGCCGCCGCCCCGGCCCCCGTGGCCCCGGAGGCCGCCGCGGCCGCCCAGCAGGTCCCCGGCGCACCCCAGGCGTACGCCGCCCCGCAGCCGCCGGCCGAGGCGGTGCCGTACGCCGAGCAGTCCTACGGCGGCCAGGCCTACGGTGGGCAGTTGTCGCCCGAGCAGACCTACGGGGCCGCCGGCCAGGGCCCGTTGCCGGGCCCGCAGCTCGGCGAGATCCCGGCCCAGATGCCGGCCTGGAACGACGCCACGGCCGCCCCCGAGCCGGTACCGGCTCCCGAACCGGCCGTGCTGGCCGCGCCCGCACCGGTGGCCGACGAGGTGCCGGTGGCCGATCAGATGCCGCCGGTCGAGCAGACCGCAACGGCCGTGGAAGCGGCCCCGGTTGCCGACGCGGCACCGACGGCGGAAGCGGCCGCGCCCGTGGAGGCCCCCGCCGCACCGGCGGCCGAGACCGCGCCGCCGGTCGCGCAGCCCGTCGCCCAGGCCCCCGAGCAGCCCGCCGAACAGCAGCAGCCCGCCGAACAGCAGCCCGTGGCGCAGCCGCAGGCACAGCCCCAGCCGGTGGCGCAGCCCGCGGAGGGCGCCGCGGACGGGACCGTACCGGGCGAGCCCGTCGAAGCCCCGGCCGCGGAGCAGCCCGCCGCCCCGGCACCGGACGCCCAGACCCCGGATGCCCAGACTCCGGATGCCCAGACCCCGGACGCCCCGGTCCAGGAGGCTCCGGCCCAGGACGCGCCCGCCCGGGAAGTGCCCGCAGCGGACGTTCCTGAACAGGGCGCGCCCGAGGCCGCGGAGGGACACGACGCGGCCGACGCCGCCGCCCAGCCGCAGCCCGAGGCCGTGGCACCGGAGGCCGTGGCACCGGAGGCCGTCGCCCCCGAGGCCGTCGCGGCGCCGCAGGGCCCCGTCGCCCTGCCCGGTGCCGAGGACGGCGCCCCCGCCGAGCAGGCGGTCACCCCCGTCGAGCAGGAGCAGGCCGTCATAGAGCGGCCCGAGGCGGTCACCCCCGACACCTCGGCCGCCCCTGCCGCCACGGACGCCCCCGAGGGCGAGGCGACCCGGCCGACGAACCCGGGGCACCCGCCGCGGACACCACACCGGACACTCCCGCCGACGCGTCCCCCGAGGCCGCCGTGACCCCCGAGGCCGCCGTGACCCCCGAGGCCGCAGCGACCCCTGAGTCCGCAGCGACTCCCGAGGCCGCCCCGGTCGACGCGGCAACCCCGGTCGACACGCCAACCCCCGCCGCGGAAGAGCAGGCAGCCACGGCAGAGGCCGCGGAACCGGCCGCGACCGAAGCAGCGCCCGCAGCGACGGAGGAGGCAGCGGAGCCGACACCGGTCGCGGACGCCGCCCCGGCGGCCGACCCGGCCCCGGCCCCCGAGCAGCCGCAGACCGCCGACGAGCAGCCCGCCACCCCGGCCGAGGCCCCCGCCGCTGAAGCCACCCCCGCGGCTCAGCCCGGCACTGTCCACATCCCGGCCCAGCAGGTCGCCGAGCAGCCGGCCGGCGCACAGCCGCAGGCCGCCGAGCAGCAGCCGCAGGCCGCCGCGGACGACACCGTTCCGCAGGACCAGGACCCCGCCGGCACCCCGGCCGCCGCAGCGGAGCCCGCCGAGGCCCCCGCGGCCGAGGCCCCCCACCAGCAGGACGCCGAGGCGCTCCTCCAGCGCGGTGAGGGCGCCGACGAGGACCAGCCGCAGGAGCCCGACCCGGCCCCGGCGGCCGACCAGCCGCAGGCCGCCGACGAGCAGTCCGCCGAGGAACAGCCCGCCGCCGCGGAGACCGCCCCCGCCGACGGCGCCCCCGAAGCGGAAGAGCTCCCGGCCGGGCCCCCGGCCGCCGGCTACGACGACTCCGAGCGCGCCGCCGTCCACCGCGTGATGCGCGAGCGCCGCGACATCCGCAACGGCTTCCGCAGCGACCCGATCCCCAACGAGGTCCTGCTGCGCGTCCTGGAGGCGGCCCACACCGCCCCCAGCGTCGGCCACTCCCAGCCCTGGGACTTCGTCGTCATCCGGTCCGCCGAGACCCGCGAGAAGATGCACCAGCTCGCCATGCAGCAGCGCGACGCGTACGCGAAGTCGCTGCCGAAGGCGCGCGCCAAGCAGTTCCGCGAGCTGAAGATCGAGGCCATCCTCGAAACGCCGGTCAACATCGTCGTCACCGCGGACCCCACCCGCGGCGGCCGGCACACCCTCGGCCGGCACACCCAGCCGCAGATGGCCCCGTACTCCTCCGCGCTCGCCGTGGAGAACCTCTGGCTCGCCGCCCGCGCCGAGGGCCTCGGCGTCGGCTGGGTCAGCTTCTTCGACGAGCGCGAGATGGTCCGCGAACTCGGCCTGCCCGACCACCTCGAAGTCGTCGCCTACCTGTGCGTCGGCTACGTCGACGAGTTCCCCGAGGAGCCCGAGCTGCTGCAGGCCGGCTGGTCCAAGCGCCGCCCGCTGTCCTGGGTCGTCCACGAGGAGACCTACGGCCGCCGCGCGCTGCCCGGCGAGAACCCGCACGACCTCCTCCAGGAGACCCTCCAGGGCATCCGCCCGCTGGACGCCAAGGCGCTCGGCGAGGCATGGGAGCGCCAGAAGCGGATGACCAAGCCCGCCGGCGCGCTCGGCATGCTGGAGATCATCTCCGCGCAGCTGTGCGGCCTGTCCCGCAAGTGCCCGCCGCCGATCCCGGAGCCGGCCGCCGTGGCGATCTTCGCCGGCGACCACGGCGTGCACGCCCAGGGCGTCACCCCCTGGCCCCAGGAGGTCACCGGCCAGATGGTCGCCAACTTCCTGGGCGGCGGCGCGGTCTGCAACGCCTTCGCCAACCAGGTCGGCGCCGAGGTGTGCGTCGTGGACGTCGGCGTGGCCGTCGAACTGCCCGCCACCCCCGGCCTGCTGCCCCGCAAGGTCCGGGCCGGCACCGCCGACTTCACCCAGGGCCCCGCGCTCACCCAGGACGAGGTCCTCAAGGCCATCGAGGTGGGCATCGAGACCGCCCGCGACCTCGTTGCGGCCGGCAACAAGGCGCTGCTCACGGGCGAGATGGGCATCGCCAACACCACCACCTCCGCCGCGCTGATCGCCGTCTACACCGGCGTCGACCCCGCCGAGGTCACCGGCCGCGGCACCGGCATCAACGACGAGACGCACGCCCGCAAGGTCGACGTGGTCCGCCGTGCCCTGGAACTCCACCAGCCCGATCCGGCCGATCCGGTCGGTGTGCTCGCCGCGGTCGGCGGCCTGGAGCACGCGGCCCTGGTCGGCCTGATCCTCGGCGGCGCCTCGCTGCGCACACCGGTGATCCTCGACGGCGTCAGCGCCGGCGCCGCCGCCCTGGTGGCCCGCGCCATCGCCCCCGAGGCGCTGGCCGCCTGCATCGCCGGCCACCGCAGCGCCGAGCCCGGCCACGTCGCGGCCCTCAACAAGCTCGGCCTGCGCCCGCTCGTCGACCTCGACCTGCGCCTCGGCGAGGGCACCGGCGCCCTGCTGGCCCTCCCCGTCGTGCAGAGCGCGGCCCGCGCCATGCACGAGGTCGCCACCTTCGACTCCGCCGGAGTGACGGAGAAGAGCTGATGCGGTGCGGCCGGAACCCGGCCGCACCGCATGACCCCCGGCCCGCAGCCCCCTAGGCTGTGGGCCGGGGCCGTACGCCCCCGAGGGTCGTATCATCCCTGATCAGCCGCTCCAGAGCCGCAGCGACTGAGCCGGTCTCGAACCCGCACCATCCGTACAAGGAGCCGCCCCGCCATGGCCGAGCACGTCGCCGAACACGCTGCCTACCCCGTCGGACTGCGGCTGTCCGGCCGCCGGGTGGTCGTCCTGGGAGCCGGACAGGTCGCCCAGCGCCGCCTGCCCTCACTCGTCGCCGCGGGCGCGGACGTCGTGCTCGTCTCCCCGTCCGCCACCCCGTCCGTCGAGGCGATGGCCGACGCCGGCGAGATCCGCTGGGAGCGCCGCCGCTACCGCGCCGGTGACCTCGCCGAGGCCTGGTACGCGCTGATCTCCACCGACGACCCCGAGGCCAACGCCGCCGCCTCCCAGGAGGCCGAGGAACGGCGGGTGTGGTGCGTACGCGCCGACGACGCCGAGGCGGCCACCGCCTGGACCCCGGCCACCGGGCGCAGCGAGGGCGTCACCGTCGCGGTCCTCACCGGCCGCGACCCGCGCCGCTCCGCCGCCGTGCGCGACGCCATCGTCGAGGGCCTGCGCGACGGCAGCATCGCCGCCCCGCACCACCGCCGCCCGCACACCCCCGGCGTGGCGCTGGTCGGCGGCGGTCCCGGCGACCCCGACCTGATCACGGTCCGCGGCCGCCGCCTCCTCGCCGAGGCCGACGTGGTGATCGCCGACCGCCTCGGCCCCCGCGACCTGCTGGCCGAGCTGCCCCCGCACGTCGAGGTCATCGATGCCGCGAAGATCCCCTACGGCCGTTTCATGGCCCAGGAAGCGATCAACAACGCGCTGATCGAGCACGCCAAGGCCGGCAAGGCCGTGGTCCGCCTCAAGGGCGGCGACCCGTTCGTCTTCGGCCGCGGCATGGAGGAGGCCCAGGCACTCGCCGAGGCCGGCATCCCCTGCACCGTCGTCCCCGGCATCTCCAGCACCATCTCCGTCCCCGGAGCCGCCGGCATCCCCGTCACCCACCGCGGCGTCGCCCACGAATTCACCGTGGTCAGCGGCCACGTCGCCCCCGACGACGAGCGCTCCCTGGTCGACTGGGCCGCCCTCGCCAAGCTGCGCGGCACCCTGGTCGTCCTCATGGGAGTGGAGAACAGCGGCGCCATCGCCGCCAAGCTCGTCGAACACGGCCGCCCCGCCGACACCCCGGCCGCGGTCATCCAGGAGGGCACCACCGCTACCCAGCGCCGGGTCGACGCCACCCTCGCCACCCTCGGCGAGACGGTCCGCTCCGAGGGCGTCCGGCCGCCGGCGGTCATCGTCATCGGCGACGTCGTCACCGTCGGCGCGACGACCCCGGCCGGCTAGCCGCGACCACTACTGCCGGCCGGCCGATCGGCTGCCCCGGCATTGGAACCCCGACACCGACAAGGCACTATCTCCCCGTGGCAGAAATCATCACCGTCGACGACCCGGACGACCCGCGGCTGGCCGACTACACCGGCCTGACCGACGTCGAACTGCGGCGTCGGCGCGAGCCCGCGGAGGGACTCTTCATCGCCGAGGGCGAGAAGGTCATCCGGCGCGCCCGGCACGCCGGCTACGAGATGCGCTCGATGCTGCTCTCCTCGAAGTGGGTCGACGTCATGCGCGACGTGATCGACGAGGTCCCGGCCCCGGTCTACGCCGTCAGCCCGGCCCTCGCCGAACAGGTGACGGGCTATCACGTCCACCGCGGCGCGCTCGCCTCCATGCAGCGCACCCCGCTGCCCACGGCCGCCGAACTCCTCGTCGGCGCGCGCCGCATCGTGGTCATGGAGGCCGTCAACGACCACACCAACATCGGCGCGATCTTCCGCAGTGCGGCGGCCCTCGGCATGGACGCGGTGCTGCTCTCGCCGGACTGCGCCGACCCCCTCTACCGCCGCTCGGTGAAGGTCTCCATGGGCGCGGTCTTCTCCGTCCCGTACGCCCGCCTGGAGAGCTGGCCCCGGGACCTGTCCGTCGTACGGGAGGCGGGCTTCAAACTGCTCGCCCTCACCCCTGCCGAGAAGGCCACCACCATCGACGAGGCGGCCCCGCACACGCTGGACCGCGTCGCCCTGATGCTGGGCGCGGAGGGCGGCGGCCTCACCACCGGCGCCCTGCGCGCCGCCGACGAATGGGTCCGCATCCCGATGGCCCACGGCGTCGACTCCCTCAACGTCGGCGCAGCCGCGGCGGTGGCGTTCTACGCGGTGACGTCGGGGCGTCAGGCTTAGGGGTACGGAGGCTTAGGGGGCGTCCGGCGCGAGGGGCCGCCGTGGGCTGGGGCCAGTCGGTCGCCCTCACCGGGGTACGTGGTCACGTGGTTCCCATCCCCGCAACTACTCGGTTCCCCTCCCGGGAATCACGTCGTTCCCCTCCCCGCAACTACTCGCTTCCCCTCCCCGGAATACCGCCCAGCCCCGCCACGTTGTCGGCCCCGAGGGGCGCTCGCGCCCCTTAGGGGATCCGTTCCCCTACCCCCTAAGGCCCGCCCCCTCCCACGCGCCCGCCTACCGCGCGTACGTGTCCCCGCCCCGGTCCGCCGGACCTTCACGCGTAGCGGCCGGACTGCCGGCCGGAGCAAGCGGAGCCAGTCGTTCCATGGCGTCGGCTCCCATCCCCCGGGTCGGCCCCTGGCAGCCCTGCGCCGCCGCGATCCCCAGCGCGACCAGCAGCGTCACCACGACGAACACGATGACCCGCTGGCGCAGCAGCCGGCGGTCCGGTCCGGGCCGGCGTCCGCCCGAGTTCGTACGGACCGGGGTGCGCGAACCGTTTCGCCCCGTCGGCCGCGCCGCCGGACCACGTCGGGCATTCCGCCCCGCAGTACGCGGATTCTTCCTCGCGCCGGTGCCCGCACCGGTACCTGCACCCGTGCCCGCACCGGAAGCCGGCCCGCCCGGCCGTCCACCGGCCCCGTCCCGCGGTGCCGGCGGACGCGACGTGTGCGGGCGCGGCGCGGAGCCGCCCGCCGTCCGCCGCTCGGTGCGCTGGCGCGCGTACTCCTCGGCCCGCTGCCCGGTCGGCCGGTCCGACGGACGGCGCTCCGCCCGGCCCCATCCGGCCCCGCTGCCGGACCCGTTGTGCAGAAGCCCTCCCGACGGCCCCCCGGACAACCCGCCCGACAGACCGTGCGCCTCACGGGCCGCGATCTCCTTGAGCCGCAACGACAGCGACAACGTGCTGGGCCGGTCCGCCGGATCCTTGGCCAGGCACGACGCGAGCAGCGGCGCCAGCGCGTCCGGCACCCCGGCGAGCTGCGCCTCCTCGTGTACCACCCGGTAGAGCATGACCTCCGAACTGCCTTGCCCGAACGGGGAGTCCGCGGTGCAGGCGTACGCCAGCGTGGCGCCCAGCGCGAAGATGTCGGTGGCCGGGGTCACCGCGGCCCCGCGGACCTGTTCCGGCGCCAGGAAGCCCGGCGACCCGACGGCCGTACCGACATGGGTGAGCGTGCTGGCGCCGGTCGCCCAGGCGATGCCGAAGTCGATGATGCGCGGGCCCTTGGGCGACAGCAGGATGTTGGACGGCTTCAGGTCGCGGTGCACGACACCCGCGTCGTGGACGGCCAGCAGCCCCTCGGACAGCGCCGCACCGACGGACGCGACCTGCGCGGGGGAGAGCGGCCCCTCCTCGTTGACCTTGTCGTGCAGCGACGGGCCGGGGACGTACTGGGTGGCGAACCACGGGCGGTCCGCGTCCAGATCGGCCGCGACCAGCCGCGCCGTACAGCCGCCGCGGATCCGGCGGGCGGCGGAGACCTCGCGGGCGAACCGCGAGCGGAACTCCTGATCCTCCGCCAGGTCCGGCCGGATCACCTTCAGCGCCACCCGCTGACCGCGCTTGTCCGAGCCGAGGTAGACCACGCCCATCCCGCCCGCGCCGAGCCGGCGGTGCAACCGGAACGTCCCGACGACACGCGGGTCCTCGCGTCGGAGCCGCATCATCGCCATGTCCGTCCCCTACCTGCGGTGGGAGGCCCCTCCGCTGCCAACCGTCTGACGTGGCACAGCTTACGGATTGACGGCTCGCTGTGCTGAGAGGCCGCGCATGCGTCGGCAACCGGATTGTCGGTGGCGGGTGCGATCCTCGGAGTGCGGAAGGGGCAAGGGGGCGTGCGGCGGCCGGGGTTTTCCGCCCGCGTACTCAATGATGCGTCACATAAGGGGATTGACGCGATGAAAGGTGATCGAGGGAGAATGCCGGGGATGCCGGATGTTGCTCCCGGCGGCGGACGGCGCCGGCGTACGCGGCGGCCGGCGGCTGCCGGACGGCGGGGCGCGGGAGAGCCGCCGACGTGACCGAGGTCACGCCTGCGGGCCGCTCCGACCTGCGGCGCGGTGGCCACCCCTGGGGGATGTCCCGGGGCCCTCAGGGGTCTTCTCCACCCAGGGGAGTACGTGACGCCCGGCCCCGTCATCCTCCTGGAGGCCGCCCAATAGGTACGACGGCATGACGCCTGGCCTGCGTCGCGTGCCTAGTGTTGTCATCAAGCGGCGGGCGCAGCACTCGTCCCCCGAGGTCAGACGCCCGCCGCTCCAGAGACGACGGGAGCGGACGATGGATCGGACCTCAGGACGGACGGCCCTTCGGGCGCAGGGGCGCAAGGCCGCCGCGGCGCTCGGCGGCCACCAGTCCTCGGGCACCCGCCATCCCCTCGTCGCGGTGGCCATGGTGCTGCCGTTGGCGATCCTGCTCGCCGTGGTCTTCGGCGGCTGGGAAGCCGTCATGACACAGGCGTCGTCCGTGGCCGGAATGCTGGGGCGCTGAGCGGCACCCCAGGCCCGGGAGAGCGGCCCGGGACGGGGACCTCCGGCTGAAATACCCCGTGGGGACGGGGGTGCGGCGGACGGCACGAGCGGCCGGGCATCTGGGGAGATGCCCGGCCGTCGAGCTTCCACGCCCACCCACCGAACCGCGGCTCCCCCGAGCGCCCCACCGCGTACGCGCGCCCCCGCCGCCTCGCCCCCTCGCCGCGTACGCATGACCGCCTGATGCCCCCGCGCATACCCGCCTGATGCCCCCGCCCGCGCCCCTTCCCGCAGACGCCCGCCGGCCCGACTCCCCGCCCGCCCCCGCCGCGTACGATCCCCTTCGGGCCCGCCCAGGCAAGGCCCCACACCGACGCAGGCCAGGGGGAGGGGAGGAGAGCCATGCCCACGCCGCTGGCCGTCCGCCTGGCCGCCTTCGCCGCATCCCCCGGCCCCGACGGCCCCCCACCCGCCCCGCCGGCCCCCGAGCCGCTCACCACCCACCCCGAGCCGCCTGCCGATCACCCCCACGCGTCCGCGTCCCCAGGTCACCCCCACCCACCCGCCGACCACCCCCAGGTCCTCGCCGACCGCCCCGACGGCACGGTCGTCCGCAGCGGTCGTACGGTCGCCAAGGCGCACGCCCCCGACGCCGACCCGCACGACCTCGCCGCCCGCCTCCGGATCGCCGCGCACCCCCTCCTGCACGGGATCCTGCTGCCCCCGCTCCCGCTCACCGCCCCGGCGGCTTCCTCGTCCTCACCGACGAGGGCCGGGCGCTCACCCGCTGGCCGTACGGCACCCCGGTCGCGCCCGACGACCCCGCCGCGGTGCCCTGGGAGGACGCCGCCCGCCTGCTGGCCCGCCTGCACTCCGTCGATCCGCGCCAACTCCCCGGCCCGGTCCCGCCGATGCGCGGCCCCGCGAAGGCCGCCCGTGCCCTGACCCGGCTGCGCGCGGCAGTGGCCGACGGGCCGAAGGATGCCGTCCCCGGATCCCTGCGCGCGGCCGCCGCGGCCGTCGAACGGGCCTGGTGCGGGCTGCCGCCCTGGGCCCGGGCGAGGCCCCGCCCCCGCGTGCGGCGTCCCTCTGCCACGGCGACCTCCACCTCGGCCAGCTGGTCCGCCACCCGGCGACCGACGGCCGCTGGCTCCTGATCGACGTCGACGACCTCGGCCTCGGCGACGGAACCTGGGACCTGGCCCGTCCCGCCGCCTGGTTCGCCACCGGTCTGCTCGCTCCCGACGTCTGGACGCGCTTCCTGACCGCCTACCGCGCGGCCGGCGGGCCGGCGCTGCGCCCCGACGGCGACCCCTGGCCCGAGCTGGAGGTCCCCGCCCGCGCCCTGACCGTGCAGACCGCCGCGCTCGCCGTCGCCAAGGCCGTCACCGGGGAGCGGGCGCTGGACGAGGCTGCGACCGCGGTCATCGACGCCTGCGCCCGGATGGCGTCCCTGCCGCAGCAGTTGGCACCCGACGGGCCCGTCGTACGCTGAACCCCACGCCACCGGAAGGCCGTTCCGGTGGCGCCGCGCTGAGCGGCAGCGAACGACAGGAGTTGAGCCGACGATGCAGTGCCCCAAGTGCCATGCACCGATGCATACGTACAACCGCAACGGTGTCCAGATCGAGCAGTGCGCCGGCTGCCGGGGGATCTTCCTCGACTTCGGGGAGCTGGAGGCGCTGACCCGCCTGGAGTCGCAGTGGGTCCAGCAGGCCCCGCCGCCGCCCGCCCCGCAGGCGTACCCCGCGGCTCCCGCCTGGGGCGCCCCGCATCACGGCCACCACGGTCACCATGGGCACCACGGTCATCACCGGGCCTCGGCCACATGCTGTTCTCGTCCTGAACCGTCGCACCCGGCCCGGCCGGCACGGCCACAGCCGGCCGGCCGGGCCGGAGCCCGTGACCGGCATGGCACAGCACAAAAGCCGAGGGCCGGAGCGAATCGCTCCGGCCCTCGGGCTGGGTGTGGACGATACTGGGATTGAACCAGTGACCTCTTCCGTGTCAGGGAAGCGCTCTCCCGCTGAGCTAATCGTCCTCGGGACCATGGATCACGTAGACCCATGATTGCGTGCGCGATACTGGGATTGAACCAGTGACCTCTTCCGTGTCAGGGAAGCGCTCTCCCGCTGAGCTAATCGCGCGGGGGTCCGGCCGGAGCCGGACCAGTGGACGATACTGGGATTGAACCAGTGACCTCTTCCGTGTCAGGGAAGCGCTCTCCCGCTGAGCTAATCGTCCTTGGAGGTGGAGACGGGATTTGAACCCGTGTAGACGGCTTTGCAGGCCGTTGCCTCGCCTCTCGGCCACTCCACCAGGAGTGAGGGGGTTCGGGAAGATCCCCCACATCGAGCGGACGACGAGACTCGAACTCGCGACATCCACCTTGGCAAGGTGGTGCTCTACCAACTGAGCTACGTCCGCAGGTGTCTCTCCCAGACTACGTCCGGGAAGCTACCGGGCCTCCGGGGCGCTTCCGCGTCCCGGCGACGTGTTGAACTCTAGCGGATTCCGGGGCCAGTACAAAAACGCGTTTGTGCAGCGTGCTGCGCTGCTCGCCCGGCACAGGCGCGCCCGGGCCCCCGCCATAGACTCGCTGACGTGCACGACTTCGCTCCGATGGCCCGCTTCGGCGGCCTGATAGCCACCGATCTACGGGACGTGACCAGCGATCCCGCGGCCCTCGACTCGACGGGCTGGTGGGCGGTGGCCGCCGACTTCGAGGGCCAGGTGGTCTGCGCCCGCTTCGCCGACGTACGCCCCGCAAACCCGGCCGACACCCCCGCCCCCGGCACCTGGCACGGCCCCGCGCGCGACGCCTGGGTCAGCTCCCTGGACCGCGACGCCTACGTCCGCGGCGTACGGCGGGTCCGGGAACACATCGCGGCCGGCGACGTCTACCAGGTCAACCTCTGCCGCGTGCTGAGCGCGCCGCTGCCCGACCCGGACCGGGCCGACGTCGACGCGCTGTCCGCGGTGCTGGCCCGCGGCAACCCCGCCCCGTACGCCGGCACGATCCGGCTGCCTGGCCACGGCGTGGAGATCGCCAGCGCCTCCCCGGAGCTCTATCTGCGGCGGGACGACCGCGCCGTGTGGTCCGGTCCGATCAAGGGCACCGGCCGGACCGCCGCGGACCTCTCGGACAAGGACCGGGCGGAGAACGTGATGATCGTGGACCTGGTCCGCAACGACCTCGGCCGGGTCTGCGCCACCGGAACCGTCACCGTCCCGGCACTCTGCGCGGTCGAGGAGCACCCCGGCCTGGTGCACCTCGTCTCCACGGTGCGCGGTGAACTGGACGTCGCCAACGAGAAGAGCGCCTGGGCCGACCTGCTGGACGCCACCTTCCCGCCCGGCTCGGTCACCGGCGCCCCCAAGTCCAGCGCCCTGCGGATCATCGACGAACTGGAGACCGCTCCCCGCGGCCCGTACTGCGGCGGCATCGGCTGGGTCGACGCCGACCGCCGCACCGGCGAGCTCGCGGTCGGCATCCGGACCTTCTGGATCGACCGCACCCCCGCCGACGGACCGGTCCTCCGTTTCGGCGCCGGGGCCGGGATCATCTGGGACTCCGACCCCGAGCGGGAATGGGCGGAGACCGAACTGAAGGCGAGCCGACTGCTCGCGGTAGCGTCGGGACGCAACGAGCCGAGCGGAGGAGAGCGATGAGGATCTGGCTGGACGGGTCACTGCGGAACGCCGAGGACGCCCGCGTCTCGGTCTTCGACCACGGGCTGACGGTCGGCGACGGCGTCTTCGAGACCGTCAAGGCGGACCACGGACGCGCCTTCGCCCTCACCCGCCATCTGGAGCGCCTCGCCACCTCCGCCCGCGGACTCGGCCTGCCCGCCCCCGACCTCGACGAGGTGCGGCGCGGCTGCGAGGCGGTGCTCGACGCCAACCCGATGCCGCTGGGCCGGCTGCGGATCACCTACACCGGCGGCGAGTCCCCGCTCGGCTCGGACCGTGGCGACGCCGGCCCCACGCTGGTCGTCGCGCTCTCCGCGACCACCCGCCGCCCCGACACCACCGCCGCCGTCACCGTCCCCTGGACCCGTAACGAACGCGGTGCGCTGGCCGGCCTGAAGACCACCTCGTACGGCGAGAACGTCGTCGCCCTGGCCCGGGCCCGCGAACAGGACGCCACCGAGGCGCTGTTCGCCAACACCGTCGGCGCGCTCTGCGAAGGCACCGGCTCCAACGTCTTCGTGGTCCTGGACGGCGAACTCCACACCCCGCCGCTCGCCTCCGGCTGCCTGGCGGGCATCACCCGCGCCCTGACCGTCTCCTGGGCCGGCGCCAAGGAGACCGATCTGCCGCTGGACGTCCTGGAGCGGGCCGAGGAGATCTTCCTGACGTCCACCCTCCGCGACGTGCAGGCCGTGACCCGGATCGACGGCCGCCAACTGTCCGACGGGCCGGGCCCGGTGACCGCCGCGGCCATGCGGATCTTCGACGAGCAGTCCGCCGCCGACATCGACCCGCGGTGAGGACCGGACCCCGTACGGGGTGATGACGGGCCCGCTCAGGGGCGAGTAGAAAGTCCCCGTGACCACTACGCTGCGCCCCGCGGGACCCGAGGAACACCACGACGACGGCACCCGGGCCCGCCCGTACGACGTCTGCGTCAACAGCCGGCGGGTCGGTACGGTCCGGCTGTCGACCGACGCCCGTTTCGGGCCGACCGCCGGCCGGATCACCTACCTGGCCATCGACCCGCCGGACCGGCACCGCGGCCGGGCCACGGTCGCCGCGCTCGCCGCCGAGGAGGTGCTGCGCGGCTGGGGCTGCCGCCAGATCGAGGTGACCGTCCCGGCCGAGGCGGAGGCCGCGCTGCGGCTCGCGGCGGCCCTGGGCTACACCGAGCGCAGCCGCACCCTGGGCAAACCCCTCGACGCGCCGCCGCGGCTGCCCGCGGACGTCACCGACCGGCCGCTGGGCGAGGCGGAGTACCCGGCCTGGCGGGACGCCGCGCTCACCGAGCACATCCGTACCCAGACCGGCCAGGGGATGTCCCGGGCCCGCGCCGAGGACCTCGCGGTCAAGGGCCACCGCGCCCTGCTGCCGGACGGGGCGCAGACCCCCGACCAGGTCCTGCGGGTCCTGTCCCACGACGGCGCCGACGTCGGGCACCTCTGGCTCGCCCTGCGGATGCCGGAGCAGCCGGGCGGCTACGTCGTCGACGTGCAGGTGGACCCCGCCCACCGCGGGCGGGGCCACGGCCGCACGCTGATGCTGATCGCCGAGCGCGAGAGCCTCGCGGCCGGCCGCACCACCCTCGGCCTCAACGTCTACGCGGGCAACGCGCCGGCCCTCGGGCTCTACGAGTCGCTGGGATACCGGCCCACCGGGTACCTGCTGTGGAAGCCCATCCTGTAGGGCGGCCGACCGCCCCACGGCACCCCGGGGCGGCGCGGCCCCGGCCGGCTCAATCCTGGCCGGCTCAACCCTGGTCGGCCAGCAGCCGGTCGGCGATCTCCTCGATCCGGGCGCGCAGCCCCTCCTGGCTCTTGCCGCCGTCCAGCCGCTCCCCGGCGATCACATACGTCGGGGTGCCGGTCACGCCGATCGCCTTCCCCTCGGCCTCGTCGGCGTCGACGATCAGCAGGTGCCGCCCGTCGATCAGCGCGGTGTCCAGCTCCTCGGTGTCCAGCCCCAGCTCACCGGCGACCTCCAGCAGCAGCTTCTCGCCGCGCGCCGCGAGCTCCTCGGTGCGCGCCAGCACCGCCTCGACGTACGGCCAGCCCTGCCCCTGCGCCAGCGCCTCCTCGGCGGCCTGGGCCGCGGCGTAGGCGTGCTTGTGCTTCGCCAGCGGGAAGTGGCGCAGCCGGATGTCCAGCCGGTCGCCGTAGCGCTCGCGCAGCGCCCGCAGGTCCGCCAGCGCGGCGTGGCAGTCCGGGCACTGCAGCTCACACCACACGTCGAGGACGATGGGGTACCCCCTGCTTGAGCGAAGCCGAGAGCTTGGGGGAGGGCAGGAGCGGGGGTGGTGGCGTCGTTCATGGGTCCAGTCTCCCAGCCCGCCCCCTGGTGGCCGAACCCGGACCTGGGGATGAGGGTGACCCGGAGAAGACCCTGAAGCCGGTGCCGGAACATGGCCCGGGCAGGCCCGGACAGGGCAGGATGGAGGGGAGCAGAGGCACTGCTCGCCCTTTCACCGGCAGGAGGACCGGATGCTCACCTCGACCGTCTGTGCCGCGGTGTCGGCAGCGGGCCTGGGCATCGCCGCGCTGACGGCGTACCGCAAGCGATTCCTCGCCGCGACCCGCATCGCCGCCTTTTCCCTGATCCCGATCGGCCTGGTGATGACCGGCGTCATCGACTGGGTCACCAACATCGTCTTCAAGCCCACGGTCTGGGCGGGCTTCGGCCTGCTCGCGCTCTCGTTCCTGCTCTTCATGATCAGCCGGACCGTGGAGCGCCGCCGGGGCGGGATCGGCGCCCGCAAGGACCGCAAGGCGGCCGGGGGTGCCACGCCCGACGCGGTGGCTCCGAGCGCGTCCATACCGTCCCTCGGCGCGGGGCGTACGGCGGACCGGCCGGCCGGCAAGGGGAAGGCCCCGCAGGCCACCAGCGCTCCCAAGGATGACTTCTCGGACATCGAAGCGATCCTGAAAAAGCACGGGATCTGATGAACTCCCGCTGCTGAGGCGCCATTTGGGCGCACTCGGAAGATCATGTGCGCCATGATGCGCGCGAGATGAACGATGAGTGCGCCCTCGCCCAAGACGACGCCCCGTCCCCCGAACCCCGCGGCTGCCTGTTCGCGCTGTCCCAGCCGCCGCTGATGCTCTTCCTCGCCGTCATCGGCTGCCTGCTCCTCCTCGGCGCCGTACACGACCTCTTCATCCTGTGAGGCCGGCGTACGGCCCGCCCGCGCCGGCCGCAGGTGCCGTCGGCCGGTCCGCGCCGGCCGTCAGCCCGCGGCCTCCCGGCGCCGCGCGCGGTAGGCGGCGACGTGCAGCCGGTTGCCGCAGGTGCGGCTGTCGCAGTAGCGCCGCGAACGGTTGCGGGAGAGGTCGACGAAGGCGTGCCGGCAGTCCGGTGCCTCGCAGCGCCGCAGCCGCTCGCGCTCACCGGCCACCACGAGGAAGGCGAGCGCCATTCCGCCGTCCGCGGCCATCCGGTCGGCCACGGAGGCGCCCGGCGCGAAGTAGTGCACGTGCCAGTCGTAGCCGTCGTGGTCGGTCAGCTGCGGGGTGGTGCCCGCCGAGGCGACCAGCGCGTTGAGCCGCGCGGCCGCGGTGCGGTCGTCCTCGGCGGCGAAGACCTCGGCGAACCGCCCGCGCACCCTGCGTACCGCCGCCAGATCGTCGGGCCCGAGCGGGCTCACGTCGCTGAAGTTGTTGCGGCGGGCGAAGTCCTCGACGGCCGTCACGGCGGTCAGGGTGTCCGGCGCGCCGGGCGCCTCGCCCTCCGGCGCGGTGTTGAGCAGATCGACGACCGCGTCCAGCGCGCACCGGGTGTCATGGGTGATCATCACGGTTCCGCTCCCTGGCAGGGTGGGGCCGGACGGGTACCGCCCCCGGGTGTCGTGGCCGAATGGTCGCCGACTCTAGCGCCTGGGACAAGCTGCGGCGCCGTCTCCCGCGGTGGCTCCGCGGCGACGACGCCGAACTCTGCCGTATGAACTTGTCGGTCCTGCGCCGTCTCCCCGAGTCGGACGGGCGCAAGCGTGAGCGGATGGGTGCTTTCGGTAACTGTGCTGCGTCTCAGCTCTCCGCGAGGATGTGGGACAACTCCGTGTCGAGATCGAAATGCCGGTGCTCCGTACCGGGCGGCACGGCGGCATCCGTCCTTTTGAGGAACGACTCGAGAGCCCGCGCGGGGGCTTCGAGCAGGGCCTCGCCTTCCGGGGAGCTCAGGGCGATGCAGACCACGCCCTGCCCGTGGCTCCGGGACGGCCATACGCGGACGTCTCCGGTGCCTGTGGGCCGGTGCAGGCCCTCGGCGAGGAGGTCGCGGGCGAACACCCACTCGACGGTCTCCTCGGCTCCGGTGTGGAAGGTGGCATGTACGGCGTAGGGATCGGCCGTGTCATACCGCAGGCCCGCGGGTACAGGCAGTGAGGACTCGCTCGACACAACGAGGCGCAGGTGCAGCTCGCAGCTGACCGTGGTGTTCATAAGCGCCAGGGCCTTTCGCTCAGTGTGCGCTCGGGGATTCGCACGTCGGCGAAATCGACATGCCACCTACGGTGCCGTTGTAAACCCCTCTGACGGTTTTGGGTGGCTTCAGGTACCTCTTACGGCGGATTGCGAGATCGTCCCCGTCGGTAATTCCGCGGACCCCTCCCGTCCGGTAAGTTTGACGGTATGAATACGCTGAGTAACGGGGGGTCGGGGGTAGTCGAGGAGGAGACCGTGTCGCCCGAGCAGCCGCTCGGCTCGCGAGCGCCGCATTTCATCAAGCGCTCCCGGCCGCTGCACCTGAGCTGGCAGGTCGGCGTCTTCGCGGTCGGCCTCGCGGTGGTCGCCGGCGGAGTGATCATGCTCCCGCTGCCGGGCCCCGGCTGGCTGGTGATCTTCGCCGGCATGGCGATCTGGGCGACCGAATTCGTCTGGGCCCAGCTCGTCCTGCGCTGGACCAAGCGCAAGGTCACCGAAGCGGCCCAGAAGGCGCTCGATCCCAAGGTGCGGCGCCGCAACATCATCCTGACCGCCGTCGGCGTGACGATCATCGCGGCCGGTGTCGCGGTCTACGCGTGGAAGGTCGGCCTCGTGCTGCCCTGGAACGTCGCCGAGTGACCGGAACGTGGTCACAAGTGCCCGCCGACGTGGGGTAATGTTGGGCCTGCGCCCGGGCGATTAGCTCAGTGGGAGAGCGCTTCGTTCACACCGAAGAGGTCACTGGTTCGAACCCAGTATCGCCCACGTCACAGGGGGCGGCGGGACTCGCAGAAAGTGCGGGTCGCGCCGCCCCTTTTGCGTTTGCCGGGTGCGGGGCGGCCCGGCGGAGCCCCAAGTCCCCGGGCCGTCGCCGTTGTTGGGCGCCCGCCGTCCCATGGGGCGCACACTGGGATCATGCCCGACTGGTACCGCCGGCTGCACCGCTACCGCTTCCGCAGCGTCTGGCAGCTCGAGGCTCCGCCGACCGTCGTCTACGCCGTCCTGGAGCGCGCCGAGAGCTACCCGCAGTGGTGGCCGCAGGTGCGCGAGGTGACCCGGATCGACGACCGGAGCGGGACCGCCCGCTTCCGCTCCCTGCTCCCGTACGACCTCAGGGTGGTGGCCGCCGAGCGGGTGCGGGACCCGGGCTCCGGGGTCCTGGAGATCTCGATGCGCGGCGATCTGGCCGGCTGGGCGCGCTGGACCGTGGTGCCCGGCGCCGGGGGCACCCGCGTCGTCTTCGAGCAGGACGTCGAGGTCTGCAAACCGCTGATGCGGCGGGCCGGGCTGCTGGCGCGGCCGCTGTTCCGCGCCAATCACGCCCTGATGATGCGGGCCGGGCGGCGCGGGCTGGCCCGCTGGCTGGCCCGGGCCTGAGGAAATTTGATGGAACGCCCGCGCGGCCTGTATTGTTCAGGTCGTTCGCGAGGGAAACCGCGCCGGACACCCGGGCGATTAGCTCAGTGGGAGAGCGCTTCGTTCACACCGAAGAGGTCACTGGTTCGAACCCAGTATCGCCCACCCGGATCAAGAACCGGGCCACCAAAAGGTGGTCCGGTTCTTTTTGTTGAGTGGTGCGGAGGCGGAGTTCGGTAGTGGGGAGTTCCGTGCGGGCGGAGTTCCGTTGCCGGGGTGTTCCGACGTCGCGAGAAGCGAACCGGAAACGGAATTCCGCCTGTTTCTTTCTCCGGCGGCCGGCGGGTTGCCGGCCGGGCGGCGTGCGGAATTCCTGATGCCGAATCAGGCCGCGGCGGGGAGTTCCGGACGCAGCGGCCAGTGCGGATCCACCGATTCCGTACTGCCGCTGCGTGCGAACCACGCCTGCAGTCCACGGGCCTGGGCCGCGTACCAGATCGCCTGCCGGGTGTGCAGTTCCGCCGGGTGCAGGGTCCCCAGGCGGTCCGTGAACCGGTGCCCCAGTGCGCGGACCACGCGCAGCGCGGCCAGGGCGTCCGCGGCCGCGTCGTGTGCCTCGGTCAGCTCGACCTCGTACTGCGCGCACAGGTCGGTGAGTGTGCGGCGGCCCTTGCGATAGCGGTCAAGGTGCTTGTCCAGCACCCGCGGATCCAGCACGCGCAGCGGATGGCCGCCCAGATACGCGTCCAGCGAGCTGGCGCGGTGCCGCTTCAACTCGCGGTCCAGCAGGGTGAGATCGAACGGGGCGTTCATCACCACCAGCGGGCGGCCGGCCACCGACTGGGCGGCCAGGGCCCGCGCCACCTCCTCCACCACCGGGGCCGGCCAGCGACCGTGCAGGGCGAGGTGGTCGGCGGTGAGACCGTGCACCGCGATGGCGGCTTCCGGTATCTCGACGCCGGGGTTGACCAGCCAGCGGGTGATACGGGGTGCCGAACGCGGGGTCTCCTGGACCACCAGCGCGGCGGAGACGATGCGGTCCCGCTCCACGTCGATCCCCGTCGTCTCGGTGTCGAAGGCGGCAAGCGGGCCGTCATACCAGCACGGCATCATCCCAACTCCTCGCGCTCGTAGAGGGGATGGTGGCGCAATGCCACCCGAGCAGGTGATACCCGAGCGCACGGGTGGTCGAACCGTCCTTGTTTGCGGACCACTTGACGCGGAGACAACCACAGGGACGGGCCGCGCGATCCGCCGGTTCCCCGTCATTCCGACGCATTCATCTCCGCGCACCCACCGAGCCCGGAAGGCACGCCGCGATGACCATCGCGCAGCCCGAACCGGGCGGGCTGTCCCCCGCAAGCGGGAGGTACCCCCCGCCCGCCACGACACCGCAGCGCGGCGGACTCGCGACGACCGCCTGCATGGAGACGCTCCAGGTGGGCTATCTGCACGCGGTCGCGGCCGCCGCCGGCTGCTCGCTGGCCCAGCCCTTCCCGGACAACGGCATCGACTGGCACGTCAGCCACGGCGCCCCCGGCCACACCGTCGACGACGAGGTCACCATCAAGGTGCAGCTCAAATGCACCTACCAGACCGCCCCGCGCCCGCCCGGCCCGACCTTCGCCTTCACCCTCGACAACGACCACCTGGTGAAGCTGGCCCGCACGCCCGTGTCGGTGCACAAGATCCTCGTCGTGATGCTCGTCCCGCGGACCCAGGAGGAGTGGCTGCGGGCCTCCCACGACCGGCTCGAACTGCGCCACTGCTGCTACTGGATCAACCTGGCCGGTCATCCGGTGACCGGCCGGCGCAGGACCACTGTGCGGATCCCGACCACGCGGATCTTCGACGACCGCGCGCTCTGCGAAATCATGACCCGGGTCGGGGCGGGAGGGAGACCCTGATGTACCGGCCGATCGACGAACCCGATGCGCGGCCGCTGGATCCCGCGCGGCTCGACCCCGCCGTCCTCAGCGCGCTGCTGGCCCGGCACGGCTGGCGCCGCCGGGGCGGGGCCGCCGGCCACTACGCCCGCTGGACCCCGCCCGGCGGCCTCGGCGGCACCAGCCTGCTGGTCCCGCACGACCGCCGCTTCCCCGACAGCGCGGAGCTGCTCGCCGAGGCCCTGGCGGCGCTCTCGCGGTCCGCCGCGCCCTCCGCCCGCGAGGTGCTGACCGGACTGGCGGTGCCCAGCGACGAGGTCAGCTGGCAGCGCGAGATCCCCGACGGCGGCTCGGGCGCCGCGCGCTGGGTCGCCCAGGAGCAGCTGCGCGGCGCGGCCCGCGCGATGCTGGTCGCCGGGGCGCTGGGGACGTACGGCCGGGCCGGCTACTACGGCGCCCGGCACAAGCGGCAGGCCGAGGGGTTCCTGGGCGAGGTCCTGGTCGGGCCCGCGACCGCCGGCCGGCACCTGACCGCCTTCGTCCCGGCCGGCGGCGGGCGCGCGGCGGTCGCCGGGCTGCAGCGGTCCCTGCACGCCGCCCGGGACGCCACCGACTACCAGCGCGCCACCGGCGGCATGGAGGCCTACGACGCGGCCGTCGAGCTGGGCGTCTGCCATGAGCTGGTCCAGGCGCTGATCGCCCTCGTCCGGGACGCGGAGGGGGTGCGGATCGCGGTCGAGTGGTCACCGGCGGCCGGTCCGCCGGCCGGCTGCCCGGCCCGCCCCGAACCGGTCGAGTTCTCGCCCGGCGATCTCCCGGCGCTGGAACAGGCCGCCCGGCGCTACGTCCGCGACGAGCCCTCCCTGCCGGTACGGGTGACCGGCGCGGTCGTACGGCTGCGCCGGGAGCGGCCCGGCGGCCCCGGCACGGTCCGGCTGCGGGTGCTGACCGGGGCCGACGTCGTCCAGGTACGGGTCGCGCTGGGGGAGGAGGACTACCGGATCGCGGGCCACGCCCACCTCGTGGGGCTGCCGATCCGGGTCAGCGGCAGACTGGAGAGCCGGGGCGGCTTCCGCCGGATCACCGGGGGCCGGGACGTCACGCCGGTCCAGGTCGACGAGGCGGAGCGGGACCGGCTGCTGAAGTCGCTCCAGGAGAATCTCGACTTCTTCGAGGAGGCGTGCGGCGCCGACGACTGACCGCCCGGGGCCCGGCCACCGGAATCCGTTTCGCGGTCGGGTGGGGCGGCTCGGTACGATTCGGCTGCGCAGCAATCGCTGACGCGAAAGAGACATGAGTCAGGAGAGACCGGTGTCAGACGTCCGTGTGACCGTCCAACGCGATTCCGAGCGGGAAGAACGCGTGGTGACCACGGGCACTACGGCCGCCGACCTCTTCCAGGGTGAGCGCAGCGTCGTCGCCGCACGGGTCGCCGGGGAGCTGAAGGACCTGGCGTACGAGGTCGCCGACGGCGACGAGGTCGAGCCGGTCGAGATCACCTCCGAGGACGGTCTGAACATCCTGCGGCACTCCACCGCGCACGTGATGGCGCAGGCCGTGCAGGAGCTGTTCCCGGAGGCGAAGCTCGGCATCGGCCCGCCGATCAAGGACGGCTTCTACTACGACTTCGACGTCGAGACCCCGTTCCACCCGGACGATCTCAAGCGCATCGAGAAGAAGATGCAGGAGATCCAGAAGCGCGGGCAGAAGTTCGCGCGCCGCGCGGTCAGCGACGAGGCCGCCCGCGAGGAGCTGGCCGACGAGCCGTACAAGCTCGAACTGATCGGCCTGAAGGGCTCCGCCGCGGACGCCGCCGAGGGTGCCTCCGCCGAGGTCGGCGCCGGCCAGCTGACCATCTACGACAACCTCGACGGGAAGACCGGCGAGCTGTGCTGGAAGGACCTCTGCCGCGGTCCGCACCTGCCCAGCACCCGCGCCATCCCGGCGTTCAAGCTGATGCGCTCGGCCGCCGCGTACTGGCGCGGCAGCGAGAAGAACCCGCAGCTCCAGCGGATCTACGGCACCGCCTGGCCGACCAAGGACGAGCTCAAGGCGTACCTGGAGTTCCTCGCCGAGGCCGAGAAGCGCGACCACCGCAAGCTCGGCGCCGAGCTGGACCTGTTCTCCATCCCGGAGGAGCTGGGCTCCGGCCTCGCCGTCTTCCACCCCAAGGGCGGCGTGGTGCGCCGGGTGATGGAGGACTACTCCCGCAAGCGGCACGAGCTGTCGGACTACGAGTTCGTGAACACCCCGCACATCACCAAGGAAGCCCTCTTCGAGACCTCGGGGCACCTGCCGAACTACGGCGAGGCGATGTTCCCGCCCCTGGAGTTCGACGGGCAGAACTACCGCCTCAAGGCGATGAACTGCCCCATGCACAACCTGATCTTCAAGGCCCGCGGCCGGTCGTACCGCGAACTGCCGCTGCGGCTCTTCGAGTTCGGCACGGTCTACCGCTACGAGAAGTCCGGCGTCGTGCACGGCCTGACCCGGGCGCGCGGCTTCACCCAGGACGACTCGCACATCTACTGCACCAAGGAGCAGATGGCGGACGAGCTGGACAGCCTGCTCACCTTCGTCCTCGACCTGCTGCGTGACTACGGCCTGACCGACTTCGAGCTGGAGCTCTCCACCCGCGACCCGGAGTCCGACAAGTTCATCGGCGAGGACGCGGAGTGGGAGGAGGCCACCGAGGCGCTGCGCGAGGCGGCCGAGAAGCAGGGTCTCCCGCTGGTGCCGGACCCGGGCGGCGCCGCCTTCTACGGCCCGAAGATCTCGGTGCAGGCGAAGGACGCCATCGGCAGGTCCTGGCAGATGTCGACCATCCAGGTCGACTTCCAGCAGCCCGCCCGCTTCGGCCTGGAGTACACCGCGGCGGACGGCTCGAAGCAGCAGCCCGTCATGATCCACCGTGCCCTCTTCGGCTCGATCGAGCGTTTCTTCGCGGTCCTGCTGGAGCACTACGCGGGTGCCTTCCCGGCGTGGCTGGCCCCGGTGCAGGCGACCTGCATCCCGATCGGTGACGCGCACGTGCCGTATCTGGAGGAGTTCGCCGCGCAGGCGAAGGCCAAGGGGCTGCGGGTCGAGGTGGACTCGTCCTCGGACCGGATGCAGAAGAAGATCAGGAACGCGCAGAAGGCCAAGGTGCCGTTCATGATCCTCGCGGGCGACGAGGACATGGAGCACGGTGCGGTCTCGTTCCGCTACCGCGACGGGTCGCAGGAGAACGGCATTCCGCGCGACCAGGCGATCGCCAAGCTGCTGGACGTGGTGGAGCGCCGCGTCCAGGTGTGACGCCCGTTGCGTGACCGAAGGGCCCCGGAAGAGCAGCCGCTCCCCGGGGCCCTCTCACGTCTCGCCCTCCTGGCGGAAGCGGCGCAGCAGCCAGGAGGAGAAGGAGCCGACGACCGCGCCGACCAGGGCGACGCCGAGCACCATCAGGACGGCGCCGGTGACCCGGCCGCGGGGGGTGATCGGGGTGACGTCGCCGTAACCGGTCGTGGTCAGGGTCGAGCACGCCCACCACACCGCGTCGCCGAAGGTGCGGACGGTGCTGCCCGGCGCGTACCGCTCGTCGTGGTAGACGGCGAGGCTGGCGGCGAAGCCGAGCAGCAGGGCGGCCAGGCCGGTGTAGGCCATCACGCGGGCTTCCAGGGCGAGCCGGGGGTGGGCCCGGCGGCGCTGCATCCGGTCGTGCGTCTCGATCAGCCGCAACGGCCGGAGCAGCGGCAGTACGATCACGAGGAGGTCCAGCCAGCGGGTGCGGACGAACCGCTTCCGGTCGTCGCTGAACACCAGCCGGGCCAGGTACTCGGCGACGAAGAGGCCCCAGGTGACGAAGCTGACCAGGGACCAGAAGGCGTGCCAGCCGGGGGAGAGGCCGGGGACCAGCACCTGGACCGCGTAGGAGGCCAGGAAGAGCAGTGAGGCGGCGAGCAGGTACGGCTCGGAGGCGCGCTCCCAGTCCCGTCGCCGCTGTTCCCTGTCCACCGGCCCAGCATCGTCCAGCGGCCGCTGCGAT
This sequence comes from Streptomyces endophytica, assembly GCF_026153355.1. Classification (GTDB taxonomy): domain Bacteria; phylum Actinomycetota; class Actinomycetes; order Streptomycetales; family Streptomycetaceae; genus Streptomyces; species Streptomyces endophytica. Next base: position 4,645,869 of record NZ_CP110636.1, read on the forward strand.
GCGCCCCAACGACACGCTGCCAATGGGCGACGCCATATGCTGGCCCGTATGACAAGCGAGCCGGAGCAGCAGATCGGAGTCGGGACCCAGGACGCCTTCCAGCGCCTGTGGACGCCCCACCGGATGGCCTACATCCAGGGCGAGAACAAGCCGAGCGGCCCCGGGGCCGACGACGGCTGCCCGTTCTGCACGATCCCGGAGAAGTCCGACGAGGACGGACTGGTGATCGCCCGCGGTGAGCGCGTCTACGCGGTGCTGAACCTGTATCCGTACAACGGCGGTCACCTCATGGTCGTCCCGTTCCGGCACGTGGCCGACTACACCGAGCTGGACGAGGCGGAGACCGCGGAGCTGGCGGAGTTCACCAAGCGGGCGATGACCGCGCTGCGGACCGCGTCGGGGGCGCACGGGTTCAACATCGGGATGAACCAGGGCACGGTGGCCGGTGCGGGGATCGCGGCCCATCTGCACCAGCACGTCGTCCCGCGCTGGGGCGGCGACACGAACTTCATGCCGGTGATCGGGCACACCAAGGTGCTGCCGCAACTCCTCGCCGACACCCGGGCGATGCTGGCCGACGCCTGGCCCGCGTAGGGTGCTCGCCCGCCGTCCGGGAGGCCCTCCGGGGCCGGTCCGGAGGCGACACGTACGAGGGCGAATCGGATAGATCGCCCTAATTCGGATTAGTTGCCTCTCTAATGGGGTGGTGACTTCCCCAGACCGCCGCTCGGTGCTGCGCGCGGCCGCCTCGGCCGCGGCCGCGGGCGCGCTGCTGTCGGGCTGCGACCCCCACCGGGACGAGGACCGCGGCCCCGCACGGGCCACCGGCCCGAGCCCGTCCCCGGTGGGCCGGGAACCGCACCGGCCGGCCCACGCCGCCCGCCCGCCCACCCGGGTGCCCGGCCTGCCCGTACAGATCGAGAACGGCCCGCGCGAGGCCCACGCGGTCGCGCTGACCTTCCACGGCCGGGGCGACCCGAAGCTCGCGACCGCCCTGCTGGGTGAGGCCGAGCGGGCCGGCGCCCGGGTCACCGTGCTCGTCGTCGGCGACTGGCTCGACGCCCAGCCGCAGATGGCCCGCCGCATCCTCGACGGCGGCCACGAACTGGGCAACCACACCCTGCACCACCGCGACATCTGCGCCCTGCCGGCCGCCGACGCCTACGCCGAGATCACCGGCTGCGCCGACCGGCTGCGCCGGCTCACCGGGACCATCGGCAGCTGGTTCCGCCCCTCGCAGACCCGGCGGGCCACCGACCTGGTGACACAACTGGCCCGCAAGGCCGGCTATCCGCACGTCCTCTCCTACGACGTGGACTCCCTCGACGCGAACGACCCCGGTGCCCCGGCCGTCCGGCGCACGGTCCTGGAAGCGGTCCGGCCGGGCTCGGTCGTGAGCCTCCACCTCGGGCACGCCGGCACGGTGGCCGCGCTGCCCCCGATCCTCGACGGCCTCCGCCGGCGCGGACTGCGCGCGGTGACGACAACGGAGCTAGTGACCTGATGGCTGACCGGAACCGTACCCACGACCGTAAGAGCCCCGCGTCCGCCGCCGGGCGTCCGCGCTGCTCGCCGTGGCCTGCGCGCTGGTGGCGGCGGCCTGCAGCGGGGAGGGCAAGCCGGCCGGGCAGATTCACCGGCCGGTCGAACGCGCACCGGTCAAGGCCGCCAAGCCGGGGCTGCCGGGCATGCCGCCGCTGATCGACGAGCACGACCTGTACGCGGCCGACCGGCCGGGCAAACTGGTGCCGCAGGTCAAGGACTTCCCCTCGCGGATCTACGTGCCCAACACCGGCTCCGACACGGTCAGCGTCATCGACCCCAAGACGTACAAGGTCATCGAGACCATCCCGGTGGGCGTCCAGCCGCAGCACGTCGTGCCGTCCTGGGACCTGAAGACGCTCTGGGTCAACAACAACCGCGGGCACGACCTGACCCCGATCGACCCGGCCACCGGCAAGGCCGGCGAACCGGTCAAGGTGCACGACCCGTACAACCTCTACTTCACGCCCAACGGCAAGTACGCCGTCGTGATGGCCTCGATGGACCGGCAGCTGGTCTTCCGCGACCCGCACACCATGGAGATCCGAAAGACCCTCCCGGTCAGCTGCGCCGGCGTCAACCACGCCGACTTCTCGCCGGACGGCCGGTACTTCATCGTCTCCTGCGAGTTCTCCGGCGAACTGCTCAAGGTCGACACCGAGAAGATGAAAGTCATCGGCCAGGAGAAGCTGCCGTTCGACGGGGCGATGCCGCAGGACGTGAAGATCTCCCCGGACGGCAGGACCTGGTACATCGCCGACATGATGGCCGACGGCATCTGGGTCATGAACGGCGACACCTTCGACCGGCCCAGGCTCATGCCGACCGGCAAGGGCGCCCACGGCCTCTACGTCAGCCGCGACTCCCGGTACATGTACATCTCCAACCGCGGCGAGGGCTCGATCTCCCTGCTCGACTTCAAGACCGGGGAACTCGTCGACAAGTGGCACATCCGCGGCGGCGGCAGCCCCGACATGGGCGGACTGTCCACCGACGGCAAGGTGCTGTGGCTGTCCGGCCGCTACAACTCCGAGGTCTACGCACTGGACACGAAGACCGGCAAGACCCTCGCCAAGATCCCGGTCGGCCAGGGCCCGCACGGCCTGGCCGTCTACCCGCAGCCCGGGCGGTACTCCCTGGGGCACACCGGCATCTTCCGGTGACCCCGGGGGCCGCCCGGCCCACGGCCGGGCACGCGGCTAGGCGTTGTACTCGTCGGCCTTCTGCGGGTCCACGCCCTGGATCATGCCGCTGAGCACCAGCGCACGGTTGGTGAAGCGCTCGGTGTCCACGCCGTGCTCCTTGAGGACGCCCATGGCGGCGGCGTGGACCGTGCGCAGGACCGGGGTCGCGGCGCGCAGCGCGTCATCGGCCATGAAGCGGTGCCGCCAGGGCTTGTCCGCCCAGACGTGCCGCAGGCCGAACGGCTCGGGCAGGGTCAGCTTCCCGCCGAGGAAGTCCAGCACCGGCGGGAACCACGTCAGCGGCGCCCGGGCGGCCAGCCGGACCACCTCCTTGGGCTCGATGAGCGGGAGGTGCTGGGTCTTGGTCTCCCAGAACTTGACGACCTTGGCGACGTCCTTGGTCTTCGGCTCCGGCTTCGTCGTGAACAGGCCGTTCACCGGCCCGAGGGCGTGGCCGGTCACCTCGATGCGCAGCGTCTCGTGCAGCACCGTGACGGTGATCATCAGCGTGATCACCAGCTGGCCGTCCCACAGCACGAACTGCACCCCGAGGTAGTGGCGGTTGCCGCTGCCGAACTGCTGCTCGTTGCAGATCCGCTCTATCTCGTGCCCGCGGATCTGGTACGCCTCCACGTGCGTGCCCTCGGGCCGGGCGACGGCGGCGGCCTTCTCCCCGACCGGGGAGACGATCCAGTGGCGTACGGACGGGGTGGGGAAACCGCCGGTGTGCAGCGGGCTGCGCTCCAGCAGCCGCAGCTTGTCGTGGATCGCCCGGATCACGTCCCAGCTGCGGAACGGGTGGATGTCCGCGCCCTCCTGGACCGGCTTGAGCTCCTCGGCGAGCTGCCAGCTGCCCCAGCGGGTGCCCATGCCGAGTATGCCCTTGGGGCCGGCGTAGAAGACCACGTTGCTGTTCTGCTCGGCGGTGACCATCGCCAGGTTCTGGCGGAGGGTCTCGGCGGCGGTCTGGTTCGGGTCCTGCGGCACCGCCTCGGGGATCTTCGCGGCCACCCCGCCGCCCTCCAGCAGCCCCTTCCAGGACTCCCGCATGGCCACCGCGGTCTTCTCGCAGATCTGCTTGGCCCACCACCAGCCGACCATCGGCACGACCACCATGGCCCGCGCGTACATCGGCCAGAAGCCGCTCAGCGGCAGCTTGATCATGAAGAACAGCCCGAGACCGGCCAGCACGGTCAGCAGCGTCGCGCCGAGCAGCGAGACGCCGTTGCCCTCGCCGTCCTTGGAGAGCATCTTGCGCAGCTGGAAGACGCCCAGCCACAGCAGCACACCGGGCAGGAACAGCACGCCGAACAGCACCATCAGCAGCGTCAGCTTGCTGTCCCGCTGCTTGCGGATGCGGGTCGCCGACAGGCAGTGCTCGACGACGGTCTGCGGCTCGATGCCGAACGACTGGATCAGCGGCTTGCGGCCGCCGCCGAGCATCCGCACCTGCACGGCACGCGCGAACGCCTCGCCCAGATTCGGCTCGAACAGGGACAGCTTCGGCTTCTTGATCTCGGACTTGGCGGTGTCGGAGTCGGCCTTTGCGATGGCGACCAGCGGATCATCACGGTAGGCGGCCGAGGCCAGGGCCTGGGTCGCCGCCGTCTGACCGGCGCTCCCTGAGAGCGGCACCTGCGCCCCAGGACTGAAGTCAAAGCCGTCTGCCACTACCGCCCCCCACACCGCTCGCATCCGATGATGCGGCTCTTCCCGACTTCCGCCGACGGCACACCTGTGACCCCGCGTCGCCACCGCCGAACAGGTGTCCGTGACACCCTGGTCAACGGCAGGACCTCAGCGTACAGCCGCCGTCCACCCCAAGGGAGTTGAGCCGGACGACGGCTGATTCAGGACCGCTTCAGGACGGATTCAGGGCGCATTCAACGCGGTCTTGGGCTGATCCCGCGTCAACTACCCGCCGTCCTCGGCCGTTTCCCGCAGCTTCGCGGCGATCTGCGGCGGCATCGGTTCGTGCCGGAGGTGGACCCGGGAGAACCGGCCGGTGCCGTGCGAGAGCGACCGCAGGTCGACGGCGTACCGGCCGATCTCGATCTCGGGCACCTCGGCACGGACGACGGTGCGGCCGGCCCCGGACTGCTCGGTGCCCACCACCCGGCCGCGCCGCCCCGACAGATCGCTCATCACCGGCCCCACGTACTCGTCCGGAACCATCACACTGACCTCGCAGAACGGCTCCAGCAGATCGATCCGGGCGTCCGCGGCGGCCTCCCGCAGCGCCAGCGCACCGGCCGTCTGGAACGCGGCGTCCGAGGAGTCGACCGAGTGTGCCTTGCCGTCGAGCAGCGTGACGCGGATGTCGACCAGCGGATGCCCGGCGGCGACCCCGCGCCCGGCCTGGGCGCGCACCCCCTTCTCGACGGACGGGATGAACTGCCGAGGCACCGCACCGCCCACGACCTTGTCCACGAACTCGATGCCCGAACCGCCCGGCAGCGGCTCGATCTCGATCTCGCAGATCGCGAACTGGCCGTGCCCGCCGGACTGTTTGACGTGCCGGCCGCGGCCCGCCGCGGACTCGCCGAAGGTCTCCCGCAGCGGCACCTTGTGCGGCACGGTGTCGACCTGGACGCCGTACCGGGTCCGCAGCCGCTCCAGCGCCACGTCCACATGGGCCTCGCCCAGGCACCACAGCACCACCTGGTGGGTGTCCTGGTTGTGCTCCAGCCGCATCGTCGGATCCTCCGCGACCAGCCGGGCCAGGCCCTGGGACAGCTTGTCCTCGTCGGCCTTGCTGTGCGCCTGGATGGCGACCGGCAGCAGCGGGTCCGGCATCGACCAGGGCTCCATCAGCAGCGGCTCGTCCTTGGCGGACAGGGTGTCGCCGGTCTCGGCCCGGGTCAGCTTCGCCACGCACGCCAGATCACCGGCGATCGCCTGCGGCAGCGGGCGCTGCTGCTTGCCGAACGGAGCGGACAGCGCGCCGACCCGCTCGTCGACGTCGTGGTCCTCGTGCCCCCGGTCCGCGAGGCCGTGGCCCGAGACGTGCACCGTCTCGTCCGGGCGCAGGGTTCCGGAGAAGACCCGGACCAGCGAGATCCGGCCGACGTACGGGTCGGAGGAGGTCTTGACCACCTCCGCGGCCAGCGGACCGTCCGGATCGCACGCGAGCACCGGGCGCGGCTTGCCCTCCGGGGTGGTCACCGCCGGCGCCTCGCGCTCCGCGGGCGTCGGGAAACCGCCGGTGATCAGCTCCAGCAGCTCGACGGTCCCCAGCCCCTGCTTCGAACCCTCCGCGGCCGGGGCCGCGGCCAGCACGGGGTGGAAGGTGCCGCGGGCCACCGCCGTCTCCAGGTCCCCGACGAGCGTCTTGATGTCGATGTCCTCGCCACCGAGGTAGCGGTCCATCAGGGACTCGTCCTCGCTCTCGGCGATGATCGCCTCGATGAGCCGGCCACGGGCCTCCTCGATCAGCGGCAGCTCCTCGGCGGTCGGCTCCCGCTCGGTGCGCTCCCCGGAGGAGTAGTCGAAGACCCGCTGGGAGAGCAGGCCGATCAGACCGTGCACGGGGGCGTGGCCGTCGGCACCCGGCGTTCCGTACAGCGGCAGGTACAGCGGGACCACGGCGTCCGGATCCTCGCCGCCGAAGGTGGCCCGGCACAGCTCGGTCATCTCGTCGAAGTCCGCCCGGGACGCCTCCAGGTGCGTGACGACCAGCGCCCGCGGCATCCCGACGGCCGCGCACTCGTCCCACACCATGCGGGTCGCGCCGGCCACGCCGTCGGCCGCCGAGACAACGAAAAGGGCCGCGTCCGCGGCGCGCAGACCGGCCCTGAGTTCCCCGACGAAATCGGCGTATCCGGGGGTGTCCAGGATATTGATCTTGATACCGCCCCAGTCCACCGGGACCAGGGAGAGCTGTACGGAGCGTTGCTGGCGGTGTTCGATCTCGTCGTAGTCCGACAGACACCCGCCGTCCTCGACCCGCCCGGCCCGGTTGACCGCACCGGACGCCAGCGCGAGCGCCTCGACCAGGGTGGTCTTTCCCGATCCGCTGTGGCCGACCAGCACCACGTTCCGCAGGGCCGTGGGCCGGCCGGCCGTTACCGCCCTTCCGGCGGCTCCCGGGTGTGTACTCGTCTTCTCGCTCATGTGTCTCGCCTCCAGGTCGACACTTTGCGGTGATTCGAGCTTTCCACCGTGGTCATCAACCGTCCATAGATGGCACAGCGCCCCCGCGCTCCCAAGGGCTCGAAGGGGCCCGCACGCGCGCCCGGAGGCGCACGCCGCCGGGCCCGAGCCGCGGGATGCACCCTGCGCCGCGATGCCTTCGTGGTGGCCGCAGAGCTCGTGGCTACGATGGGCCAGCCGGTGGCCCCTTGACCGCGCGGCCCGTATCGACCTCCGGGAAGGCCATGCTGAACAAGTACGCGCGTGCTTTCTTCACGCGTGTTCTCACGCCGTTCGCCGCCCTGCTCATCCGCCTCGGCGTCAGCCCGGACGCGGTCACCCTCATCGGCACCGGCGGCGTGGTGGCCGGCGCGCTGATCTTCTACCCGCGGGGCGAGTTCTTCTGGGGAACGGTCGTCATCACGCTGTTCGTCTTCTCCGACCTCGTCGACGGAAACATGGCACGGCAACTGGGCCGCTCCAGCCGCTGGGGCGCCTTCCTCGACTCCACCCTCGACCGGGTCGCCGACTCGGCGATCTTCGGCGGCCTCGCCCTCTGGTACGCCGGCCACGGCGACTCCCTCACCCTCTGCGCGATGGCGATCTTCTGCCTGGCCAGCGGGCAGGTCGTCTCGTACACCAAGGCCCGCGGCGAGGCCATCGGACTGCCGGTGGCCGTCAACGGCCTGGTCGAACGCGCCGAACGGCTCGTCATCACCCTCGTCGCCTGCGGTCTCTCGGGTCTGCACAAGTTCGGGGTACCCGGTGTCGAAGTGCTGCTGCCGATCGCCCTGTGGATCGTCGCCATCGGCAGCGCCGTCACCCTCGGCCAGCGCGTGGTGACGGTACGCCGCGAATCGGCCGAGGCCGACGCCATCGCACGAGGGGGAACAGCGCATGAGCCCACGGATGCCGCGGATCGACACCGGCACCCTCACCGACGCGCTCTACGGACTGGGCTGGAGCACCGTCAAGCGGCTGCCCGAAACCGTCGCGGTACGCCTCGGCCGGAAGATCGCCGACACCGCCTGGAAGCGCCGCGGCAAGGGCGTACGCCGCCTGGAGGCCAACCTCGCCCGGGTCGTCCCGGACGCCACCCCGCAACGCCTGGCCGAGCTCTCCCGCGCCGGGATGCGCTCGTACATGCGCTACTGGATGGAGTCCTTCCGCCTCCCCGCCTGGAGCAAGGACCGCATAAGGAACGGCTTCGTCCCCGAGGACGTCCACCACCTCACCGACGGCCTCGCAAGCGACCGCGGCGTCATCCTCGCCCTGCCTCATATGGGCAACTACGACCTCGCGGGCGTCTGGGTCACCACGAAGCTCAACACCCCCTTCACCACCGTCGCCGAGCGCCTCAAGCCGGAATCCCTCTACGACCGCTTCGTCGCCTACCGCGAGGGCCTGGGCATGGAGGTCCTGCCGCACACCGGCGGCGCCGCCTTCGGCACCCTCGCCCGCCGCCTGCGGGCCGGCGGCCTGGTCTGCCTGGTCGCCGACCGCGACCTCTCCAGCTCCGGCATACCGGTCAAGTTCTTCGGCGAGGAGACCAAGATGCCCGCCGGCCCGGCGATGCTCGCCCTCCAGACCGGCGCCATGCTGCTGCCCGTCACCCTCTGGTACGACGACACCCCCATCATGCGCGGCCGGGTCCACCCCGAGATCGAGGTCCCCGAGACCGGCACCCGCGTCGAGAAAGCAGCCCAGATGACCCAGGCGCTCGCCGACGCCTTCGCCTCCGGCATCGCCGACCACCCCGAGGACTGGCACATGCTCCAGCGCCTGTGGCTCGCCGACCTGGAGCCCCGCGAGCCCGGAACGGAGACGGCGTGAAGATCGGCATCGTCTGCCCGTACGCCTGGGACGTTCCCGGCGGCGTGCAGTTCCACATCCGCGACCTGGCCGACCACCTCATCCGGCTCGGCCACGAGGTCTCCGTCCTGGCACCCGCCGACGACGACACCCCGCTCCCGCCGTACGTCGTCTCCGCCGGCCGCGCCGTACCCGTGCCCTACAACGGCTCGGTCGCCCGCCTCAACTTCGGCTTCCTCTCCGCGGCCCGGGTCCGTCGCTGGCTGCAGAACGGCGCCTTCGACGTCATCCACATCCACGAACCGGCCTCCCCGTCCCTGGGCCTGCTCGCCTGCTGGGCCGCCCAGGGCCCGATCGTGGCCACCTTCCACACCTCCAACCCGCGCTCCCGCGCGATGATCGCCGCCTACCCGATCCTCCAGCCCGCCCTGGAGAAGATCAGCGCCCGCGTCGCGGTCAGCGAATACGCCCGCCGCACCCTGGTCGAACACCTCGGCGGCGACGCGGTCGTCATCCCCAATGGCGTCGACGTCGACTTCTTCGCCCGCGCCGAACCCAAGGCCGCCTGGCAGGGCAAGACGATCGGCTTCATCGGCCGCATCGACGAACCCCGCAAGGGCCTGCCGGTACTCATGAAGGCCCTGCCCAAGATCCTCGCCGAGGTCCCCGACGCCCGCCTCCTCGTCGCCGGCCGCGGCGACGAGGAAGAGGCCGTGGCCTCCCTCCCCGCAGAACTGCGCCCCCGGGTCGAATTCCTCGGCATGGTCAGCGACGAGGACAAGGCCCGCCTGCTCCGCAGCGTCGACCTCTACGTCGCCCCCAACACGGGCGGCGAGTCCTTCGGCATCATCCTCGTGGAGGCCATGTCCGCCGGCGCCCCCGTACTGGCCAGCGACCTCGACGCGTTCGCCCAGGTCCTCGACCAGGGCGAGGCCGGCGAACTCTTCACCAACGAGGACGCGGACGCGCTCGCCACCGCGGCGGTCCGGCTCCTCGGCGACCCGGCCCGCCTCGCCGAACTCCGCACCCGCGGCACCCGCCACGTCCGCCGCTTCGACTGGTCCACGGTCGGCGCGGACATCCTCGCCGTCTACGAAACGGTGACGGCGGGGGCGGCTTCGGTCGCGACCGCGCCGTAGGCGCCCGCCCCACGTACCCGTCTCTCCCGCCGCGGGTGTTGTTCGCCGTTGCGCTTTGCGGCGCCCCGCACGTACCTGGCCGTCCCGCCGCGGGTGTTCTCGCCGTTGCGCCTGCGGCGGGCTGGGTGGGTGTCGGGTGCGGTGCCGGTCCTCCAGACTTCGTCCTCCGGCCCGTCCCCTCCCGGGAGGGGGAAAGTTAAGGCCGGTGGGGGTGCACGTAATGCCCACACGCCCGCAGGCAACGGATAGGGCCCGCCCCCAACCAGCTAAGAACTCCCACTCACGGGAGGGGCTGGACCGGAGGACGAAGTCTGGAGGGCCGGCACCGCACCCGAAAACACCACGCCCGCCGCCAGGCGCAACGGCGAGCGAGCCCCGCGGCGGGACGGCGAGGTACGTGGGGGCGCCGCCAAGCGCGCAACGGCGAGACGACCCGCGGCGGAACAGACGGGTACGTGGGAGGCGCCGCAAAGCGCAACGGCGAGGTACCGGCACGGCGCTGCAGCCGAGTACGTGGGAGTAACGTGCCACCTCGTGAGCACGTTCATCTGGATCGCCGCCGCGATCATCCTCATCGGCATCTACCTCAGCTGGACGGCCGGGCGCCTCGACCGCCTGCACGCCCGCATCGACGCCGCCCGGGCGGCGCTCGATGCCCAGCTCCTGCGGCGTGCCTCCGTCGCGCAGGAGGTCGGGACGTCGGGCGTCCTGGACCCGGCCGCCTCGATCGTCCTCTACCAGGCCGCCCACGAGGCCCGGCAGGCCGAGGAGGACCACCGCGAGGTCGCCGAGAGCGAGCTGAGCCAGGCGCTGCGGGCCATCTTCGCCGAGGAGGCGCAGCTGGAGGCCGTACGCGAGGCTCCGGGTGGCGAGCAGACGATCGCCGAGCTCACCGCCGCGGTCCGCCGCGTCCCGATGGCCCGGCGCTTCCACAACGACGCCGTACGGGCCGCCCGCGCGGTCCGCCGCCACCGGGTGGTGCGATACTTCCGGCTCGCCGGTCACGCGCCGTTCCCGCTGGCCTTCGAGATGGACGACGAGCCGCCGGCCGTCCTCGACGACCGCTCGGCGGGCAACTGAGCGCGGGCAGGAGAGCCCCGGGAAGCACGCAGGGCGGACCCGGGGCCGCCCGGGGGAGCGGGCACCGGGCCGCGGGGTGTGCGGGCCCAACGAGCCACCGGCCTTGAATTGGCCCTTTTCTTCGGCCGCTCACAAACGGTTGTGTGGTCGGCACGCACAACCACCCGCACTGAGTGAGGTCAAACCGTGTCCAGCACGCCCACCACGTCCCAGAACCCCGAGACCGGAACCGCGCGCGTCAAGCGCGGAATGGCCGAGCAGCTCAAGGGCGGCGTGATCATGGACGTCGTCACGCCGGAAGAGGCCAAGATCGCCGAGGACGCCGGCGCCGTCGCCGTCATGGCCCTGGAGCGGGTCCCCGCCGACATCCGCAAGGACGGCGGCGTGGCCCGGATGTCCGACCCCGACATGATCGACGGCATCATCGACGCCGTCTCGATCCCGGTCATGGCCAAGTCCCGCATCGGCCACTTCGTCGAGGCGCAGGTCCTGCAGTCGCTCGGCGTCGACTACATCGACGAGTCCGAGGTCCTCACCCCGGCCGACGAGGTCAACCACTCCGACAAGTGGGCCTTCACCACCCCCTTCGTGTGCGGTGCCACCAACCTGGGCGAGGCCCTGCGCCGGATCGCCGAGGGCGCCGCGATGATCCGCTCCAAGGGCGAGGCCGGCACCGGCAACGTCGTCGAGGCGGTCCGTCACCTGCGCCAGATCAAGGGCGAGATCGCCAAGCTGCGCGGCTGTGACAACAACGAGCTGTACGCCGCCGCCAAGGAGCTGCGCGCCCCGTTCGAGCTGGTCAAGGAGGTCGCCGAGCTCGGCAAGCTGCCGGTCGTGCTGTTCTCCGCCGGTGGTGTCGCCACCCCCGCCGACGCCGCGCTGATGCGCCAGCTCGGCGCCGAGGGCGTCTTCGTCGGCTCCGGCATCTTCAAGTCCGGCGACCCGGCCAAGCGCGCCGCCGCGATCGTGAAGGCCACCACCTTCTACGACGACCCGAAGGTCATCGCGGACGTCTCCCGCAACCTGGGCGAGGCCATGGTCGGCATCAACTGCGACACCCTCCCCGAGGCCGAGCGCTACGCCAACCGCGGCTGGTAAGGACGTACGACAGCAGATGAGCACCCCCACCATCGGTGTGCTGGCCCTCCAGGGCGACGTCCGCGAGCACCTCACCGCGCTCGCCGAGGCGGATGCCCTGGCCCGGCCGGTACGCCGTCCCGAGGAACTGGACGAGGTCGACGGCCTGGTCATCCCGGGCGGCGAGTCCACCACGATGTCCAAGCTGGCGGTCGTCTTCGGCATGCTGGAGCCGCTGCGCGCGTTCGTCCGCGCGGGCAAGCCGGTCTACGGCACCTGCGCCGGCATGATCATGGTCGCGGACAAGCTGCTGGACGCCCGCGAGGACCAGGAGACGTTCGGCGGCGTCGACATGATCGTGCGCCGTAACGCGTTCGGGCGGCAGAACGAGTCGTTCGAGGCGGCCATCGACGTGGCCGGCATCCCCGGCGGGCCCGTCGAGGGCGTCTTCATCCGGGCGCCCTGGGTCGAGTCGGTCGGCGGGGACGTTGAGGTCCTGGCCACGTACGACGGGCACACCGTGGCCGTGCGGCAGGGTAACGTCCTTGCCACGTCCTTCCACCCGGAACTCACCGGGGACCACCGCGTCCACGCCCTGTTCGTGGAGATGGTGCGGGCCGCGGCCGGCTGAGGCTGCGGTGATCAGGTGAGTGACACCGTGTGACGCGACCCCGGTAGGATCGACGGCGTTCGTTTCAGAATTGGTTACGCGAAGGAGACAGGCGGATGTCCGGCCACTCTAAATGGGCTACGACGAAGCACAAGAAGGCCGTGATCGATGCCAAGCGCGGCAAGCTCTTCGCGAAGCTGATCAAGAACATCGAGGTCGCGGCCCGTACCGGCGGCGCCGACCCGGACGGTAACCCGACCCTCTTCGACGCCATCCAGAAGGCCAAGAAGAGCTCGGTGCCCAACAAGAACATCGACTCCGCGGTCAAGCGCGGCGCGGGCCTGGAGGCCGGCGGCGCCGACTACGAGACGATCATGTACGAGGGTTACGGCCCCAACGGTGTCGCGGTGCTCATCGAGTGCCTCACCGACAACCGCAACCGTGCCGCCTCGGACGTCCGCGTCGCCATGACCCGCAACGGCGGCTCGATGGCCGACCCGGGCTCCGTCTCGTACCTCTTCAACCGCAAGGGCGTGGTGATCGTCCCCAAGGGCGAGCTGAGCGAGGACGACGTCCTGACCGCGGTGCTCGACGCGGGTGCCGAGGAGGTCAACGACCTCGGTGAGTCCTTCGAGGTGCTCAGCGAGGCCACCGACCTGGTCGCGGTCCGCACCGCCCTGCAGGAAGCCGGGATCGACTACGACTCGGCGGACGCCAACTTCGTCCCGACCATGCAGGTCGAGCTGGAGGAAGAGGGCGCGCGCAAGATCTTCAAGCTGATCGACGCGCTGGAGGACAGCGACGACGTGCAGAACGTCTTCGCCAACTTCGACGTCTCGGACGACGTCATGGCCAAGGTCGACGCCTAGGCCGGACCGGGCCGGACCTCGCACGGGCACCACAGCCGCGCACCGACGGGCCGACGGGGAGCACACCCCGTCGGCCCGTCGCGTTGTCGGGCGATGGGCGATGGGCGATGGGTGACGGGCGGCGGGTGGTGGGCGGTGGCGTGGTCGGTCCCCGCGTTGCCGGCCCGATTGCCGGTCCGCTCGCCGGGCCGTTGCGCTGTCGGCCGGTCGGCCCGTCGGCCCGTCGACCCGGTGCGTCGTCGCGCCGTGGCGTGGTCGGTGCGGGGCGTTGTCAGTGGCACCCGATACTGTGCTGAGCAGGGGATCTCCGCACCCCCCATGGGGGAGGTGCGGGACGAAACGGTCCGTCAGATCGGCAGGTCGCAAGGTCGCAAGGTCGCAAGGTCGCAAGGTTCGGCAAGTTGCCGGGCCGGCAGAGTGCCGGGTCGGCAGCGCGTGCGGCTGCGCGGTGCCGCGCGTGAAGAGGGGAGGGGCGTCGTGAAGGTGCTCGGGGTGGACCCGGGGCTGACCCGGTGCGGGGTCGGCGTGGTGGAAGGCGTGGCCGGGCGCCCGTTGACGATGGCGGGGGTCGGTGTCGTCCGTACCCCGGCCGACGCGGACGTCGCCCACCGTCTCGTCCTCATCGAGCGCGGCCTGGAGGAGTGGCTGGACCGCTATCGGCCCGAATACGTCGCGGTGGAGCGGGTGTTCAGCCAGCACAACGTCCGTACGGTCATGGGCACCGCTCAGGCCAGCGCGGTCGCCATGCTCTGTGCCGCACGCCGCGGGCTGCCGGTCGCGCTGCACACCCCCAGCGAGGTCAAGGCCGCCGTCACCGGCTCGGGGCGGGCCGACAAGGCCCAGGTCGGTGCGATGGTGACCCGGCTGCTGCGGCTCGCCGCCCCGCCCAAACCGGCCGACGCCGCGGACGCCCTCGCCCTCGCCATCTGCCACATTTGGCGCGCCCCCGCGGTCAACCGCCTCCAGGCGGCGCAGGCCGCCGCCCGCCGCACCCCCGCTCCCGTACGTACGCCGAAGGGCACCCGATGATCGCCTTTGTCTCCGGCCCGGTCGCGGCCCTCGCCCCCGATGCCGCCGTCGTCGAGGTCGGCGGGATCGGCATGGCCGTCCAGTGCACGCCGAACACCCTCTCCGGCCTGCGGATCGGCGAGCCGGCCCGGCTCGCCACCTCCCTCGTCGTCCGTGAGGACTCGCTCACCCTCTACGGCTTCGCCGACGACGACGAGCGGCAGACCTTCGAACTGCTGCAGACCGCCAGCGGCGTCGGTCCCCGGCTGGCCCAGGCCATGCTCGCGGTGCACTCCCCGGACGCGCTGCGGCTCGCGGTCGCCACCGGCGACGAGAGGGCCCTCACCGCCGTGCCCGGCATCGGCAAGAAGGGCGCGCAGAAGCTGCTGCTGGAGCTGAAGGACCGGCTCGGCGAGCCGGTCGGCAGCCGTCGTCCGGCGGCGGCCGCCGCGGGCCCGGCCGGCTGGCGCGACCAGCTGCAGGCCGCCCTGATCGGCCTCGGCTACGCCAGCAGGGAGGCGGACGAGGCGGTCGCCGCGGTCGCCCCGCAGGCCGAGGCCGCCGTCGCCGAGGGCGGCGCCCCGCAGGTGCCGCAGCTGCTCAAGGCCGCCCTGCAGACCCTCAACCGCGCCCGATGACCGTCGCCGCGGGCCCCGCCGCGCGCCGTGACCGGCGCCCCGGCCCGCGACCGTACGACCCGACCGGCGGCCCGGCCGCCCCGACCCCGCGAGGCATTCCGCAGTGAACTGGGACGACACCGCACCGTCCACCGACGACGCCGTACCGGCCGGCCCCGACCGGCTGGTCGGCGCCGACGCGGACGGCGAGGACACCGCCGTCGAGGCCGCGCTGCGGCCCAAGGACCTCCAGGAGTTCGTCGGCCAGGAACGGGTGCGCGAACAGCTCGACCTGGTCCTGCGCGCCGCCCGCGCCCGCGGCGCCACCGCCGACCACGTCCTGCTCTCCGGCGCGCCCGGCCTCGGCAAGACGACCCTCTCGATGATCATCGCCGCCGAGATGGGCGCCCCGATCCGGATCACCTCCGGCCCCGCCATCCAGCACGCCGGCGACCTCGCCGCGATCCTCTCCTCCCTCCAGGAGGGCGAGGTGCTCTTCCTCGACGAGATCCACCGGATGTCCCGGCCCGCCGAGGAGATGCTCTACATGGCGATGGAGGACTTCCGCGTCGACGTCATCGTCGGCAAGGGGCCGGGTGCCACCGCCATCCCGCTCGAACTTCCGCCGTTCACCCTGGTCGGGGCGACGACCCGGGCCGGTCTGCTGCCGCCCCCGCTGCGCGACCGCTTCGGCTTCACCGCCCACATGGAGTTCTACGCGCCCGAGGAGCTCCAGCGGGTCATCCACCGCTCGGCCGGCCTGCTCGACGTCGAGATAGAGCCGGACGGCGCCGCCGAGATCGCCGGCCGCTCCCGCGGCACGCCCCGGATCGCCAACCGCCTGCTGCGCCGGGTCCGCGACTACGCCCAGGTCAAGGCCGATGGCGTGATCACCCGCGAGATCGCCTCGCAGGCCCTGGGGGTCTACGAGGTCGACGCGCGCGGCCTGGACCGCCTCGACCGCGCGGTGCTCACCGCCCTGCTCAAGCTGTTCGGCGGCGGCCCGGTGGGCCTGTCCACCCTGGCGGTGGCGGTGGGGGAGGAGCGCGAGACCGTCGAGGAGGTCGCCGAGCCGTTCCTCGTACGGGAGGGCCTGCTCGCCCGGACCCCGCGCGGACGGATCGCCACCCCGGCGGCCTGGGCGCATCTGGACATGGTCCCGCCGCAGCACCAAGCGGGCGGAATCGGTCAGCAGGGCCTGTTCGGGGCGTGACGGCGCGGGGACTCGCCCGGGCAGGAACTGCGGTGCGATGCTGGGCGTTGTTCCACTGGTGGGGACTCGCTTAGACTCCGCCGATGCCGTCCGTAGGGGCCGGCATACCACCCCCGCTATATGAGGCCGCGGATGCGCGGTCGTGCGAAGGATCTCCGTCCCGTGCCCAACATCGTCTCTCTCCTCCCCTTCATCGTCCTCATCGGGGCCATGTTCCTGATGACGCGGTCCGCCAAGAAGAAGCAGCAGGCGGCCGCGCAGATGCGCAATCAGATGCAGCCGGGCGCCGGCGTGCGCACGATCGGCGGCATGTACGCCACCGTCAAGGAGGTCCACGAGGACACCGTCCTCCTGGAGGTCGCCCCCGGCGTGCACGCCATCTACGCCAAGAACGCCATCGGCGCAGTGCTCGCGGACGAGGAGTACAACCGCATCCTGGACGGTGCCGACCCGATCCACGCCGAGGAGACCGTCGTCCCGGACGACGCCTCGTCGCTGACCGGCGACACCGCCGGCGAAGCCACCGAAACGGGTGACAAGGCCGACAAGATCGACCTCGGCAAGGCCGCGACGCCGGCTGACGCCGAGCCCGCCGCCGAGAAGCCCGCGGCCGACGAGGCCGGGGGCGACAAGGAAACCAAGGACGCCGGGGACGGCGCCAAGGCCGACGCGGACGCCGCCGAGAAGGACAAGAAGACCGGCGGCGACGACGCGAAGTAGTCCCTCCCACGGAACCGCGGAGCACGCGTCGAGGCGTGCACCGCGGTTCCGGGACGGTCTAGGCTCCGGCGGGGGGCAGGTCCCCACAACACTTCGTGGCCGCTCGGCCGATACCCCAGGCCGAGGGGTTGGACAGGGAGAATCGAGAAGGTGGCAGCACCGAAAAAGGGCCGCAGGGCGCCCGCGGGCCAGGGGCATCCGGGCCGCACGCTGATCCTGGTCCTGCTCGCGATGGCGGGGCTGATCGGAGGCATGTTCTACTCCGGCACGCTGACGCCCCGGCTGGGCATCGACCTGGCCGGCGGCACCAGCTTCACGCTCCAGGCCGAGAACATGCCGGGCAAGCCCAACGCGATCAACGAGACCAACATGAAGACCGCCGCCGACATCATGGACCGGCGGGTCAACGGTCTGGGCGTCTCCGAGACCGAGGTCCAGACGCAGGGCACCAACCACATCATCGTGAACATCCCGCGGGGGACGAACGCGAAGCAGGCCCGCCAGCAGGTCGGTACCACCGCTCAGCTCGGCTTCCGGCCGGTGCTGACCACCACCGCGGGCACGAAGACCCCCGAGCCGAAGCCCAGCCCCTCGCAGAGCGGCAAGAACGCCAAGGGCAAGAGCGGCCAGCAGGCCGGCAGCCAGCAGCACGCCTCGTCCTCGGCGACCCCCGGGGCGAAGCCCACGACGCAGGGCCGCGCCGTCACGGACTCCCTGAAGAAGGCGCCGTCCCCCAAGCCCACCCCCTCGGGCTCGGCCAAGCCGTCCACGCCTCCGGCCCCCGGTGGCGACCAGATCCCGCCGGCCCTCCAGAAGCAGCTGAACGCACTGGACTGCTCGACCAAGCAGGGCCGTGCCGCCGCCGGTGAGCAGGCCGCCGCGACAAAGCCCTCCGACCCCGTCGTGGCGTGCAACACCGAGGGCACGCAGAAGTACGTGCTCGGCCCGGTGGGCGTCGAGGGCACGGACGTCAAGGGCGCCAAGGCCGTCTTCGACAGCCAGCAGGGCCAGGGCTGGATCGTCCAGATGGACTTCACCTCCGACGGTGGCAAGAAGTTCGCGGACATCACCGGCAAGCTCGCGACCAAGGCCCCGCCGCAGAACCAGTTCGCGATCGTCCTGGACGGCGCGGTGGTCTCCGACCCGCGGGTCAGCGAGCGGCTCAACGGCGGCAACGCGACCATCTCCGGTGGTTTCACCCAGCAGTCCGCGCAGGACCTGGGCAACATGCTCTCCTACGGTGCGCTGCCGCTCTCCTTCAAGATCGTCGACGAGACCACGGTCACCGCGGCGCTCGGCGGTGAGCAGCTGCACGCCGGTCTGATCGCCGGCGCGATCGGTCTGGGCCTGGTCGTCATCTACCTCATCGCCTACTACCGGGGCCTGGCGCTGGTCGCGCTGGCGAGCCTCTGCGTCTCGGCGATCCTGACGTACGCGCTCATGACGCTGCTCGGGCCGGCCATCCAGTTCGCGCTGAACCTCCCGGCGGTCTGCGGCGCCATCGTCGCCATCGGTATCACCGCCGACTCGTTCATCGTCTACTTCGAACGCATCCGGGACGAGATCCGCGAGGGCCGCACCCTGCGTCCGGCCGTCGAGCGCGGCTGGCCGCGGGCCCGCCGGACGATCCTGGTCTCCGACTTCGTGTCGTTCCTGGCCGCCGCGGTGCTGTTCATCGTCACCGTCGGCAAGGTCCAGGGCTTCGCGTTCACGCTCGGCCTGACCACCCTGCTCGACGTCGTCGTGGTCTTCTGCTTCACCAAGCCGCTGATGACGCTGCTGGCCCGCCGGAAGTTCTTCGCCGACGGACACTCCTGGTCCGGCCTCGACCCCAAGCGCCTGGGCGCCAAGCCGCCGCTGCGCCGTCGTCGCACCGCCCCCACCCAGACGAAGGAGGCGTGAGATGTCCAAGCTCGGAAGCATCGGCGCCCGGCTCTACCGCGGTGAGGTCGGCTACGACTTCATCGGCAAGCGGAAGATCTGGTACGGCGTCTCGATCCTCATCACCATCACGGCCATCGTCGGCCTGGCGGTGCGCGGTCTGAACATGGGCATCGAGTTCTCCGGTGGTGCGGTCTTCTCGACCCCGGCGACCTCGGTGTCGACCGCGGAGGCCCAGGCCCAGGCCCAGTCCGCGTCCGGCGGTCACCAGGCCGTGGTGCAGAAGCTCGGCGACGGCGCGCTGCGGATCCAGATCGGCGGTCTGGACACCCAGCAGGCGGTGCCGGTCCAGGAGCAGCTCGCCAAGGACCTGAAGATCCCGGTCAAGGACGTCAACACCCAGCTGGTCGGCCCGAGTTGGGGCGAGGAGATCGCCAACAAGGCCTGGCTGGGCCTGGGCATCTTCATGGTCCTGGTGGTGCTCTACCTGGCCATCGCCTTCGAGTGGCGGATGGCGCTGGCCGCGCTGATCGCGCTGATCCACGACCTCACGATCACGGTCGGCGTCTACGCCCTGGTCGGCTTCGAGGTCACCCCGGGCACGGTCATCGGTCTGCTGACGATCCTCGGCTACTCGCTGTACGACACGGTCGTCGTCTTCGACAGCCTGAAGGAAGCCTCCAAGGACATCACCAAGCAGACCCGCTTCACGTACAGCGAGATCGCCAACCGCTCGATCAACGGCACGCTGGTGCGGTCCATCAACACCACCGTCGTGGCGCTGCTCCCGGTCGCCGGTCTGCTGTTCGTCGGCGGCGGTCTGCTGGGCGCGGGCATGCTCAACGACATCTCGCTGGCCCTGTTCGTCGGTCTCGCCGCCGGTGCGTACTCCTCGATCTTCATCGCGACCCCGCTGGTCACCGACCTCAAGAACCGCGAGCCGGAGATGAAGGCGCTGGCCAAGCGGGTCAAGGCCAAGCGTGCCGCGGCCGCCGCCAAGGCCGCGAGCCAGGAGGACGCCCAGGAGGCGCCCGAGGACGCAGACGAGGGTGCGGACGGCCCCGCGGTCGTCGGCCCCCGCCACCAGCCCACCGCCCGCAACCGCGGACGCGGCCGCCCGTCGGGCAAGCGCCGATGAGCGCCGCCGCAGCCCTGCGGGAGCTGCTGCTGAGCAAGATCGCGGACGTGCCGGACTATCCCAAGCCGGGCGTGATGTTCAAGGACATCACCCCGCTGCTGGCCGATCCGGCGGCGTTCGGCGCGCTGACCGACGCCCTCGCCGGGCTGTGCGAGCGGCACGGTGCCGACAAGGTCGTGGGCCTGGAGGCGCGCGGGTTCATACTCGCCGCCCCGGTCGCGGTCCGGGCCGGCCTCGGCTTCGTACCCGTCCGCAAGGCCGGCAAGCTGCCCGGCACGACGCTCGGGCAGTCCTACGAGCTGGAGTACGGCACCGCCGAGATCGAGATGCACGCCGATGCGCTGGCGCCGGGGGAGCGGGTGCTGGTGATCGACGACGTGCTGGCCACCGGCGGCACCGCCGACGCCTCGCTCCAGCTGATCCGCCGGGCCGGCGCCGAGGTCGCGGGCGTCGCGGTGCTGATGGAGCTCGGTTTCCTCGCCGGCCGGCAGCGCCTGGAGCCGGGCCTGAAGGGCGCTCCGCTGGAGGCGCTGATCACGGTCTGACCAGGCCACCGCACACGCTGGACAAGCAGGGGCATCCGGAACAATCCGGGTGCCCCTGCTGCTGTGTCATGTACGTACCCATGGCCGCGCGGCGGTGGCCGCCGCGGGCTCGATACCATGGCATCCCGGCCTGTTCGACGGGCTGGGGTCCGGAACCGCTTGAGGAGTGCTCTTGCCAGACGAGGCCCAGCCGCTCTCCCCCGGACTGCGTCCGGCGGGATCCCATGCCGCGCGCCCGGACGAGCCGAAGCCCGCGACCGGGGCTTCCCCGGACGCGCCCCGGCCCGAGCGGCACGGCGCGACCCCCGAGGGCACCGGCCGGTCCGGGACCGCGGCCCCCGCCGACCGGCCCCGCCCGCGCCGAAGCCGGGACCCGCCGCCGCCTCGCCCCGCCCCGCGTCCGCACCGGCCCGCGCCCCCAAGCCCCCGGACAAGGCCGACCACCCCGCCGCCGCCAAGCCGCTGCCGGCCGCACCGGCCGGCCGCTCCGGCTCCCCGAACCGCGTACGGGCCCGCCTCGCGCGCCTCGGCGTGCAGCGCTCCAGCCCGTACAACCCGGTCCTCGAACCGCTGCTGCGGGCCGTCCGCGGCAACGACCCCAAGATCGAGACGGGCACGCTGCGCCAGATCGAGCGCGCCTATCAGGTCGCCGAGCGCTGGCACCGCGGCCAGAAGCGCAAGAGCGGCGACCCGTACATCACCCACCCGCTCGCGGTGACGACGATCCTCGCCGAGCTCGGTATGGACCCGGCGACGCTGATGGCCGGCCTGCTGCACGACACCGTCGAGGACACCGAGTACGGCCTGGAGCAGCTGCGGGGCGACTTCGGCGACCAGGTCGCGCTGCTGGTCGACGGCGTCACCAAGCTCGACCGGGTCAAGTTCGGCGAGGCCGCGCAGGCCGAGACGGTCCGCAAGATGGTCGTCGCCATGGCCAAGGACCCGCGCGTCCTGGTCATCAAGCTCGCCGACCGGCTGCACAACATGCGCACCATGCGCTACCTCAAGCGGGAGAAGCAGGAGAAGAAGGCCCGCGAGACGCTGGAGATCTACGCTCCGCTCGCCCACCGCCTGGGCATGAACACCATCAAGTGGGAGCTGGAGGACCTCGCCTTCGCGATCCTCTACCCCAAGATGTACGACGAGATCGTGCGGCTGGTCGCCGAGCGGGCGCCCAAGCGGGACGAGTACCTCGCGATAGTGACCGACGAGGTCCAGGCCGATCTGCGCGCCGCCCGCATCAAGGCCACCGTCACCGGCCGCCCGAAGCACTACTACAGCGTCTACCAGAAGATGATCGTGCGCGGCCGCGACTTCGCCGAGATCTACGACCTGGTGGGCATCCGCGTCCTCGTCGACACCGTCCGCGACTGCTACGCCGCCCTCGGCACCATCCACGCGCGGTGGAACCCGGTCCCCGGCCGGTTCAAGGACTACATCGCGATGCCGAAGTTCAACATGTACCAGTCGCTGCACACGACCGTGATCGGCCCCAGCGGCAAGCCCGTCGAGCTCCAGATCCGCACGTTCGACATGCACCGCCGCGCCGAGTACGGCATCGCCGCCCACTGGAAGTACAAGCAGGAGGCGGTGGCCGGCGCCTCCAAGGTCCGCACGGACGTGCCGAAGAACGCCGGCAAGGGCCAGGAAACCGTCAACGACATGGCCTGGCTGCGGCAGCTGCTCGACTGGCAGAAGGAGACTGAGGACCCCGGCGAGTTCCTGGAGTCGCTGCGCTTCGACCTGTCCCGCAACGAGGTCTTCGTCTTCACCCCCAAGGGCGACGTGATAGCGCTGCCGGCCGGCGCCACGCCCGTCGACTTCGCCTACGCGGTGCACACCGAGGTCGGCCACCGCACGATAGGCGCCCGGGTCAACGGCCGGCTGGTCCCGCTCGAATCGACCCTGGACAACGGCGACCTGGTGGAGGTCTTCACCTCCAAGGCAACGGGCGCCGGGCCCTCCCGCGACTGGCTCGGCTTCGTCAAGTCCCCCGCGCCCGCAACAAGATCCGCGGCTGGTTCTCCAAGGAGCGCCGCGACGAGGCCATCGAGCAGGGCAAGGACGCCATCGCGCGCGCCATGCGCAAGCAGAACCTGCCGATCCAGCGGATCCTGACCGGCGACTCCCTGGTGACGCTCGCGCACGAGATGCGCTACCCGGACATCTCCTCGCTCTACGCCGCGATCGGCGAGGGCCACGTCGCCGCGGCGGGCGTCGTCCAGAAGCTGGTGCAGGCGCTCGGCGGGCAGGACGAGGCCACCGAGGACATCGCCGAGTCCACCCCGATCCGGCCGCGCTCCAAGCGCCGCTCCAGCGCCGACCCGGGCGTCGTCGTCAAGGGCGTCGACGACGTGTGGGTCAAGCTGGCCCGCTGCTGCACACCGGTGCCGGGCGACCCCATCATCGGCTTCGTCACCCGCGGCAGCGGCGTCTCGGTGCACCGCGCCGACTGCCTCAACGTCGACTCGCTGTCCCGGCAGCCGGAACGGATCCTGGACGTCGAGTGGGCGCCCACCCAGTCCTCGGTCTTCCTGGTCGCCATCCAGGTCGAGGCGCTGGACCGCTCCCGGCTGCTGTCGGACGTCACCCGGGTCCTGTCCGACCAGCACGTCAACATCCTCTCGGCGGCCGTCCAGACCTCCCGCGACCGCGTCGCCACCTCCCGCTTCACCTTCGAGATGGGCGACCCCAAGCACCTCGGCCACGTCCTGAAGGCCGTACGGGGTGTGGAGGGCGTGTACGACGTCTACCGCGTGACCTCGGCGCGCAGGCCGTAACGCCACGGACACGAGGAGGGCCCCGGTACCTGGGTACCGGGGCCCTCCTCGTGCGCGGGACTCCGCTCAGCCGCCGAACTCCTCCAGGCCCTTGAGCGCCTGGTCCAGCAACGCCTTGCGGCCCTCCAGCTCGCGGCCGAGCTTGTCGGCCTTGGCGTCGTTGCCGGCCGCCCGGGCCGCGTCGATCTGCTTCTGCAGCTTGTCGACGGCGTCCTGGAGCTGACCGGTCAGCCCCGCGGCGCGGGCCCGCGCCTCAGGGTTCGTCCGCCGCCACTCGGCCTCCTCGGCCTCCTGGATGGCGCGCTCGACGGCGTGCATCCGGCCCTCGATCTTGGGGCGGGCGTCCCGCGGGACGTGGCCGATGGCCTCCCACCGCTCGTTGATCGACCGGAACGCGGCCCGTGCGGCCTTCAGGTCCGAGACCGGGAGCAGCTTCTCGGCCTCGACGGCCAGCTCCTCCTTGCGGGTCAGGTTCTCCCGCTGCTCGGCGTCGCGCTCCGCGAAGACCTCACCGCGGGCCTGGAAGAAGACGTCCTGGGCGCCGCGGAAGCGGTTCCACAGGTCGTCCTCGTGCTCGCGCTGGGCCCGGCCGGCGGCCTTCCAGTCCTGCATCAGCTCGCGGTAGCGGGCGGCCGTCGCCCCCCAGTCCGTCGAGTTGGACAGCGACTCCGCCTCGGCGACCAGCTTCTCCTTGGCCTTGCGGGACTCCTCGCGCTGCGCGTCCAGCGACGCGAAGTGCGCCTTGCGCCGCTTGGAGAACGCCGAGCGGGCGTGCGAGAAGCGGTGCCACAGCTCGTCGTCCGCCTTGCGGTCCAGCCGCGGCAGGCCCTTCCAGATGTCGACCAGCGCCCGCAGCCGCTCGCCGGCCGCCCGCCACTGCTCGCTGGCCGCCAGCTCCTCCGCCTCGGTGACCAGCTTCTCCTTGGACTGCCGGGCCTCGTCGCTCTGCCGCGCCTTCTGGGCCTTGCGCTCCTCACGGCGGGACTCGACGACCTCCACCAGCTTGTCCAGCCGCTTCCGGAGCGCGTCCAGATCGCCCACCGCGTGGTGCTCGTCGACCTGCTGGCGCAGATGGTCGATCGCGGTCATCGCGTCCTTGGCCGACAGGTCGGTGGTCCGAACCCGGCGTTCGAGGAGGTCGATCTCGACGACCAGGCCGTCATACTTGCGCTCGAAGTAGGCAAGGGCCTCCTCGGGGCTGCCCGCCTGCCACGATCCGACGACCTGCTCGCCGTCGGCGGTACGCACGTACACGGTCCCCGTCTCATCGACGCGGCCCCACGGGTCGCTGCTCACAGCGCCTCCTCCACATGATGCCGACGGGGGCGTACGGCCCCCCGGCATCGTCCACAGTTTCTGTCCGGCAGGGCCGCGCCCTGGCCGTCCGACGGGTGGTTTTGCGGGTGAGGGTGGAAGCCGTCGGACCAGGCACCCTACCCACACGCCAATCTAGGCGACCGGCGGTCGGCTGTCCGCATCCAGCACGACCGAAATTCCGCCCGGCCGCCGGTCAGGACTTCGTGACGGTCGCCCGGTCGATGACGACGGTGGCGTGCGGCGCGGTGTTGCGGGTCTGCGGGTCGGGGTCCGTCGCCCCGGCGGCGGCGATCTTGCGCAGTACGTCCATACCGCCGGTGATGGTGCCGAACGGGGTGTAGTTGGCGGGCAGCTTGCTGTCCTCGAAGACGAGGAAGAACTGGCTGCCGCCGGAGTTGCGGGTCTTGGGGTCCCTGCCGTCGTAGCTGTTGGCCATCGCGACCGTGCCCGCCGGATAGACGCCGCCCTTGAGCCGCGGGTCCTTGAGGTCCTCGTCCGGGATCGTGTAGCCGGGGGAGCCGCTGCCGGTGGCCGTCGGGTCGCCGCACTGCAGGACGTGGATGCCCTG
Source organism: Streptomyces endophytica (assembly GCF_026153355.1). Taxonomy (GTDB): domain Bacteria; phylum Actinomycetota; class Actinomycetes; order Streptomycetales; family Streptomycetaceae; genus Streptomyces; species Streptomyces endophytica. Next base: position 4,671,100 of record NZ_CP110636.1, read on the forward strand.
GTCCACCAGGCGGTGGCACCTGCTGTGGTCGAAGAAGCCCTGCTGGGCCAGGAACGCGAAGGAGTTGACGGTGTGCGGCGCCTTGCCGGCGTCCAGCTTCAGGCCGATCGTGCCGCAGGTCGTCGCCAGCTTCACGGCGTAGGAGGCCGAGGTGTCGATCGACATCTTCGGCTCCTTCTTCCAGGTCCGCTGCGACGGCGCGCCCTTCGCGGGCGTGCGGCAGGGGTCGTCCGGGCGGTGGCTGCCCGCGGCCTGGTCGGAGGTCCGGTCGTCGCCGCCGATCAGCGCGGTGGAGGCGTAGACGGCCCCGCCGGCCGCCAGGGCGACGGCCACCGCGCCGGCGATGACGGTGTTGCGGCGCCTGGCCTTGCGCTGGGCGACGGTCCGCCGCTGCTGCTGGCGCGCGTACTTCTCCCGGGCGAGCTGCCGCCGCCGCTGATCCTTGCTGACCACCGACTCGTCTCCTTGTCCGATCACCGATCGCTGAGGTGCGCCGTCGCCGTACCGTATACGGGTTCGCCCTGCCGGGAGTCCCGCCGGTAGGCTCTGGAGCTGCCGAGATGTCCGGGAGCGGCCCCGCGGCCGCCCGCCACACCGATCCTTAAGGACGAACGTGCTGATTGCCGGGTTCCCCGCCGGGGCCTGGGGCACCAACTGCTACTTGGTCGCCCCCGCCGCAGGCGAGGAGTGCGTCATCATCGACCCGGGCCACCAGGCCGCCCAGGGAGTCGAGGACGCGGTCAGGAAGCATCGGCTCAAGCCCGTCGCGGTCGTCCTCACCCACGGCCACATCGACCACGTCGCGTCGGTCGTCCCCGTGTGCGGCGCGCACGACGTCCCGGCCTGGATCCACCCCGAGGACCGCTACATGATGACCGACCCGGAGAAGGCCCTGGGCCTCTCCGTCGGCCAGCAGCTCATGGGCGACCTCACCGTGGGGGAGCCCGACGACGTCAAGGAGCTGAGCAACGGTGCCGTCCTTGAACTCGCCGGAATGGAGTTCTCGGTCGCGCACGCACCGGGCCATACCAAGGGGTCGGTGACGTTCAGGATGCCCGAGCAGGCCGACATCCCCTCGGTCTTCTTCTCGGGCGACCTGCTGTTCGCCGGCTCCATCGGACGCACCGATCTGCCGGGCGGCGACCACGCCGAGATCCTTGAGTCGCTGGCCCGTGTGTGCCTGCCGCTGGAGGACTCCACCGTCGTCCTGTCCGGCCACGGCCCCCAGACCACCATCGGCCGCGAGCGCGCCACCAACCCCTTCCTGCGGGAAGTGGCCGCCGGCCTCGGAGACGGCTTCAGCCCCGCTCCACGACGAGGAATGTGACGAGAGCTTCCGTGAGCACCTTTCAGGCCCCAAGGGCACCTACGACCTGCTGCCGCCGAATTCCGCCACCTATCTGGCGGTCCGCGAGGCGATCTCCGGGCCGCTGAAGAACTCCGGCTACGGCTACATCGAGACGCCCGGTTTCGAGAACGTCGAGCTGTTCGCGCGCGGCGTCGGTGAGTCCACCGACATCGTGACCAAGGAGATGTACGCCTTCGAGACCAAGGGCGGCGACCAGCTCGCGCTGCGCCCCGAGGGCACCGCGTCCGTGCTGCGCGCCGCACTGGAGGCCAACCTCCACAAGGCCGGCAACCTCCCCGTCAAGCTGTGGTACTCCGGCTCGTACTACCGCTACGAGCGTCCGCAGAAGGGCCGTTACCGCCACTTCTCCCAGGTCGGTGCCGAGGCGATCGGTGCCGAGGACCCGGCGCTGGACGCCGAGCTGATCATCCTGGCCGACCAGGCGTACCGCTCGCTGGGCCTGCGCAACTTCCGCATCCTGCTCAACTCGCTGGGCGACAAGGAGTGCCGCCCGTCTACCGCGCCGCGCTGCAGGACTTCCTGCGCGGCCTGGACCTGGACGAGGACACCCGGCGCCGGGTCGACATCAACCCGCTGCGGGTCCTGGACGACAAGCGGGACGCGGTCCAGAAGCAGCTGACCGGGGCGCCGATGCTGCGCGACTACCTCTGCGAGGCCTGCAAGGCGTACCACGAGCAGGTGCGCGAGCTGCTGACCGCGGCGGGCGTGGCCTTCGAGGACGACGAGAAGCTGGTGCGCGGCCTGGACTACTACACCCGCACCACCTTCGAGTTCGTCCACGACGGCCTCGGCTCGCAGTCCGCGGTGGGCGGCGGCGGCCGTTACGACGGCCTGTCGGAGATGATCGGCGGCCCGGCGCTGCCGTCCGTCGGCTGGGCGCTGGGCGTGGACCGCACCGTGCTGGCCCTGGAGGCGGAGGGCATCACGCTCGACATCCCGGCCGCCACCGCCGTCTACGCCGTCCCGCTCGGTGACGAGGCCCGCCGGGTGCTGTTCGGCGCGGTCACCGAGCTGCGCCGGGCCGGCGTCGCCACCGACTTCGCGTACGGCGGCAAGGGCCTGAAGAACGCCATGAAGTCCGCCAACCGCTCAGGTGCGCGGCTGGCGCTGGTCGCCGGCGAGCGCGATCTGGCCGAGGGCGTCGTCCAGCTGAAGGACCTGGAGAGCGGCGAGCAGACGGCGGTCGCGGTGGACGCCGTGACCGAGGAGGTCCGGCGCCGCCTGGGCTGAGGCCCGGCCGGACACGACGGAACGAGGGGCCCGGACGGCGGTGACCGTCCGGGCCCCTCGCGTCAACGCCCGCCCCCGGGGTTCACCGGCTTTATGCACAGCGAACGGCCCGTTGTGGTGGGGTTGGGGCACAATGAGGGGCGCGGCCGCGGGCCCGCCTGCCGCAGCCCCAGCCCCATTCCCCAGGCATCGACGGAACGGCGATATGACGACGACAGCGGTTGACGACGTGTCCATCGACGACGATCACGCGGGCGGCGCGCGCACCCTCGGCGCGGGCCGCGGCCTCGGGCTGCTGCTGGTGATCACCGGCGCGCTGGGCATCCTGGCCGCCTGGGTCATCACCCTGGACAAGTTCGAGCTGCTGAAGGACCCGAACTTCAAGCCGGCCTGCAGCCTCAACCCGATCATCTCCTGCGGCAGCGTCATGCAGAGCAAGCAGGCCGAGGTCTTCGGGTTCCCGAACCGATGGCCGGGCTCGTCGGCTTCGGCGTGGTCGTGGCGATCGGCATGGCCGTCCTGGCCGGTGCCCGCTTCCGCCGCTGGTACTGGATCGGCCTGAACATCGGCACCGGGCTCGCCGCGGTCTTCTGCATGTGGCTGATGAGCCAGTCGCTGTACAGCATCAACGCGCTGTGCCTGTGGTGCACGCTGACCTGGTGCGTGACGATCCTGATGTTCTGGTACACCACCGCGCACAACATCAAGCACGGCGTCATCCCGGCCCCCGCGGGCCTGCGGAACGCGGTCGTGGAGTTCCACTGGGTCGTGCCGGTCCTCTGGTACGGCGTGATCGCGCTGCTGATCCTGACCCGCTGGTGGTCGTACTGGAGCAGCCTGCTGTAGGGAACCGCCCTCCCGTTCCGCCGGGAGGCCGCCCGCGCCCCGGTCCGTCCCCGACGGTCGCCGGGGCGTTGTCAGTGGGGTGGCATAGGCTCGTGTGCGTGGAGCCCGACCTGTTCACCGCCGCCGCCGAAGACCGCCAGGAGAAGGACCCCGCGGGGTCTCCGCTCGCCGTGCGGATGCGTCCGCGCACCCTCGACGAGGTCGTGGGTCAGCAGCATCTGCTCAAGCCCGGCTCGCCGTTGCGCCGCCTGGTGGGAGAGGGCAGCGGGGGACCGGCCGGGCCGTCCTCGGTGTTCCTGTGGGGCCCGCCCGGCATCGGCAAGACGACCCTGGCGTACGTCGTCAGCCAGGCGACGAACAAGCGCTTCGTGGAGCTCTCCGCGATCACCGCCGGCGTCAAGGAGGTCCGCGCGGTCATCGACGGCGCCCGCCGTGCCTCCGGGGGGTACGGCAAGGAGACGGTGCTCTTCCTCGACGAGATCCACCGCTTCAGCAAGGCCCAGCAGGACTCCCTGCTGCCCGCGGTGGAGAACCGCTGGGTCACCCTGATCGCCGCGACGACCGAGAACCCGTACTTCTCGGTGATCTCCCCGCTGCTCTCCCGTTCGCTGCTGCTGACCCTCGAACCGCTCACGGACGACGACCTGCGCGCGCTGCTGCGGCGGGCGCTGACCGACGCCCGCGGGCTGGCCGGGGCCGTCACGCTCCCCGAGGACACCGAGGCGCATCTGCTGCGCATCGCGGGCGGCGACGCCCGGCGCGCGCTGACCGCGCTGGAGGCGGGCGCCGGATCCGCGCTGGCCAAGGGGGAGAAGGAGATCACCCTCCGGACCCTGGAGGAGTCCGTCGACCGCGCCGCGGTGAAGTACGACCGGTCCGGCGATCAGCACTACGACGTCGCCAGCGCCCTGATCAAGTCGATCCGCGGCTCGGACGTCGATGCCGCGCTGCACTACCTCGCGCGGATGATCGAGGCGGGGGAGGACCCGCGGTTCATCGCCCGGCGGCTGATGATCTCGGCGAGCGAGGACATCGGCCTGGCCGATCCGACGGCGCTGCAGACCGCGGTCGCCGCCGCCCAGGCCGTGGCGCTGATCGGTTTCCCGGAGGCCCGGATCACGCTGAGCCAGGCGACCATCGCCCTCGCCCTGGCGCCGAAGTCGAACGCCGCCTATCTGGCCATCGACGCCGCGCTGGCGGACGTCCGGGCCGGCAAGGCCGGCGCGGTGCCGCTCCATCTGCGCGACAGCCACTACAAGGGCGCCCAGAAGCTCGGCCACGGCCACGGCTACCAGTACCCGCACGACCTGCCCGGCGGTATCGCGGCCCAGCAGTACGCCCCGGACGAGGTGCACGGCAGCCGCTATTACGAGCCCACCCGCCACGGCGCCGAGGCCCGCTACGCCGACGTGGCCGACCGGGTCCGGGCCCGGCTGCGCGGCGCCTCGGGGGAGACCTCCACCGAGTAGGCACCGCCGGCATCGGCCCAGCAGGCCCTCGGGCGCGGCCTACGGGGCCGCGGCCTCGAAGAGCGTGTGCATCGCCCGCCGCAGCTCGGCCACGTCCCGCACCGGCTCGGGGAAGTCGAAGCGGGCGTCGAAGGAGCGCTGCCCGCGGTCGGTGAAGCGGACCCGCAGTCCGAAGCGGTCCAGGGCCACCGGTACGGCCTTCTCGCGCGCCCCGCAGATCCGGCCGCGCTCGCCCAGCAGCGAGCACAGCCCGCGGACCTGCTCGCCGTGCGCCGCGGCCAGGTGCTGCAGCAGCTCGGCCTCGTGGGCGACCAGCGGATCGGGCGCGGCCGCCGCGAAGTCGTCCGGCTCGACCGGCCCGGCGCCCCAGAGGTCGTCCACCGCCCCCTCGCCGACCTCCAGGCGCAGCATCATCCAGGCGGTCCGCCCGTACAGCCCCGGTGCCGGATCCGGGTGCAGTGCCTCGCCGAGTCCGAGCAGTTTCGCCGACCGGGTGCCGCTCGGCGAGCAGCAGCGCGGCCTCGGCGCGCTGGCCGTTGCGCACGGGGGTCAGCCAGCCGGCCAGCCAGGCCCGGCCGCGGATGCGGTGGGGCACCGAGACCGGTGCCACATCCGTGATCTCCATCACGGCGGTCAGGTCGTCGTCCTGGGCGTGGGCGGCCGCCCGGGCCGCCGCACAGTCCCCCGGAACCAGCAACAGCACGTCCCCGTCGGGCGTCACGGTCCGGCAGAGGGGAGCCGTCAGCCCGGTCTCGTCCGGATCCTCGACTCCGGGGACGCTCAGCGACGCCATACCATGGGATTCGACGAGAGTGCGTACGCGCTCGGCAGCGGTCGGTTGCCGGGCGTCTTCCACGGGACGCGGCTGCCCCGTCCCGGTGCTCTGACCAGCACCGGGCAGGGGGATCCCAGGTCGAAACATGCGTTCTCCTCGCGCTAAGGTAAGCCTCACCTAACTTACATGGAGGAACGTTCCACGTGAACCAGTCGCGTCCCAAGGTCAAGAAGTCGCGCGCGCTCGGCATCGCGCTGACTCCGAAGGCCGTCAAGTACTTCGAGGCCCGCCCTTACCGCCCGGCGAGCACGGCCGCGGCCGCAAGCAGAGCAGTGACTACAAGGTCCGTCTGCTGGAGAAGCAGCGTCTGCGCGCGCAGTACGACATCAGCGAGCGCCAGATGGCGCGCGCCTACGACCGCGCCCGCAAGGCCGAGGGCAAGACGGGCGAGGCCCTGGTGGTCGAGCTGGAGCGCCGTCTGGACGCGCTCGTTCTGCGTTCGGGCATCGCCCGCACCATCTACCAGGCCCGCCAGATGGTCGTGCACGGCCACATCGCGGTCAACGACCGCAAGGTCGACAAGCCGTCCTTCCGCGTCCGCCCCGGCGACGTCGTGATGGTCCGCGAGCGCAGCCGCGAGAAGCACCCCTTCCAGGTCGCGCGCGAGGGTGGCTACGCCCCCGACGGCGAGACCCCGCGCTACCTGGAGGTCAACCTCCCGGCGCTGGCGTTCCGCCTGGACCGGGACCCCAACCGCAAGGAGATCCCGGTGATCTGCGACGAGCAGCTCGTCGTCGAGTACTACGCCCGCTAGAGCCACACCGCGCGGCGCAGCACCACCTCAGCCCGCCGTCTCCCCGCCGCTCGCGGAGGGGGAGGCGGCGGGCTCGTGCGTGGCCGGCGGCACGATCCGCACCGCCCGGCGCGGGGCCGGCAGCGGGCCGGCCGGCCGCAGGACCCGGGCCACCGCCGCGTCCAGATCGAGCCGGCCGCCCTCCCGTAGGCAGCGCTCGTAGTTCCCGTCCCCCAGCTCCCGCCGGGCCCGGTCCTCGCACAGCGCGTGCGGCCGGCTGAAGTAGCGCGAGCCGAACAGCGGCAGCCCCACCGACGGCCAGATCCGCCCTGCCGCGCCCTGCAGCACCGCCGCCTCCGCCGCGTCGCCCTCGCCCACCGTCACCAGCGCCAGCAGCTCGATCGCCAGCACCGCGCCCAGCAGGTCGTGGAAGGTGTGGTCGATGGCCAGGCACTCCTCCAGCAGCGCCCGGGCCCGCCCCGCCTCACCGCGCGACCACGCCGCGAAGGCCAGTACGAACAGCGCGTACGCCAGCGTCCAGCGCTCCCCGTGGTCCTCGCACACCTCCCGGACGTCCTCGCACAGCCGCACCGCGTCCGCCAGCTCGCCCTGGAAGGCCACCGCCATCGCCAGCTCGACCTGCCCCATCAGCACATTGCTGTTGAGCTCGCCGATCTCCCGGTAGCGCGCCAGCGCCCCGCGCAGCAGCTCCTCGGCGCGCGGCATGTCGTCGCAGACCAGCGCCAGACAGCCGGTGCGGTGCAGCGCGTAGGCGGCCGCGGTGGCGTTCCCGGTCCGCTCGGCCTCCTCGCTGCACTCCTGCAGCGCCCCCAGCGCGCCCACGGTGTCCCCCTGGAGCACCGCCACGTATCCGGCCACCCACAGTGCCTTCAGCCGGGCGTCGTCATGGCCGCCGTCCAGCTCCAGCGCCCGGTCCAGCCAGTGCCGGCCCTCCGACAGCCGCCCGCAGCCGACCCAGTAGAACCACAGCGTGCCCGCCAGGTACTGCCCCAGGTGCGTCTCGGTGGTGCTCTGCAGGCTCTGCTCCAGCGCCACCCGCAGATTGGGCAGCTCGGCCTCGATCCGGGCCGCGATCTCCGCCTGGCGCGAGCTGAACCAGTCCAGCTCGCACCACGTCGCCAGCCCCAGGTACCAGTCCCGGTGCCGCCGCCGCAGCCGCTCGGCGTCCCGCGTCGCCTTCAGCCAGCCCGCACCGTAGGCCCGTACGGTGTCCAGCATCCGGTAGCGCACCCCGGCCGCGGTCTCCTCCCGGACCAGCACCGACTGGGAGACCAACTCCTCCAGTGTGTCCAGGAGTTCGTCGGCCGGCAGCTCCGGGCCCGAGCAGACGTACTCCGCCGCCTCCAGGTCGAACTGCCCGGCGAACACCGACAGCCGCGCCCACAGTAGCCGCTCCCCGGGCGTGCACAGCTCATGGCTCCAGCCGATCGCGCAGCGCAGCGTCTGGTGGCGGGGCAGTGCGCCCCGGGTCCGCCCGGTCAGCAGCCGGAACCGGTCGTCGAGCCGGAGCAGCACCTGGTCCACCGACAGCGCCCGCAGCCGCCCGGCGGCCAGTTCCAGCGCGAGCGGGATGCCGTCCAGGCGGTCGCAGAGCTCGCCGACCGCGGCCTCGTTCGCCGGCCCGACGGCGAAACCCGGAACGACGGCCGCGGCCCGGTCGGCGAACAGCGCCGCCGCCTCGCCCCCGGGCATCGGCGCCAGCGGCAGCAGTTGCTCGCCCGGGATCCCCAGCGGCCGGCGGCCGGCCGCCACCACCCGCAGCCCCGGCGCGCGGCGCAGCAGTTCGGCCGTCAACCCGGCGCAGACGTCCACCAGGTGCTCGTAGCCGTCCAGGACGAGCAGCAGCTCACGGCCGGCGAGGTGGTCGCAGAGCGCGGCACGCACCGGGCGGCCGCTGTGGTCGGCCAGCGCCAGCGCCTCGGCGACCGCGTGGTCCAGGAGGTGCGGCTCGCTCAAGGAGGCCAGCTCGACCAGCCACACCCCGTCGCAGAAGCGATCCTGCAAGATCGCCGCGCCATGGTGGACCAGCCGTGACTTGCCGACCCCGCCGAGCCCCGTGACGGTCACCAGCCGGGCCGACCCCACCTGCCGGACCAGCTCGGCCAGCTCGTCGTCGCGGCCGATGAACCGGTTCAGCTCCGCGGGGAGATTGCCCGGCCCACCCGGCGGCCCGCCCGTCCCCCGGGGCTGCCTCCCCGGCCCCTCCGGACGGTCGGGAGAGGGGCCGGAAGCGGGCCCGGAGCCCGTGAAGCGTCGCATGGCACACGGAGCGTACTCGGCGGGATGCGGACCGTACAATCACCTCTGCGGATTCCCCGGACGCCCCCGTCCCGGCGCGGAGAACTGGGTACGGACGGACAGTCACGGCGCGATAAGGTCAAGGTTGCCGTTCGAGCAGGACGAGACCAGACCAGTCGGAGAGTGGTGCCAACGTGTCCGGTGGAGAGGTGGCCGGGATCCTCGTGGCCGTCTTCTGGGCGATCCTCGTGTCGTTCCTCGCCCTCGTGCTGGTGAGGCTCGCACAGACGCTGAAGGCGACGACGAAGATGGTGGCCGAGGTGTCCGAGCAGGCCGTGCCGTTGCTCGCCGACGCCTCCGCGACCGTCCGCTCCGCGCACACCCAGCTGGCGCGCGTCGACGCGATCGCCGCCGACGTCCAGGAGGTCACCGCGAACGCCTCCGCGCTCTCCTCGACCGTCTCCTCCGCCTTCGGCGGACCGCTGGTCAAGGTGGCCGCGTTCGGCTACGGCGTGCGTCGCGCGATCGGCAAGAAGGGCGCAGAAGCCCCTGCCGGCGGCGCGAAGCGCACCGTCGTCGTCGGCCGTACCCTGCCCGGCGCCCGCCGCGGCGGGCGCCGCAACCGCCGCTCCAAGGACTGATCACCGCGATGTTCCGCCGCGCATTCTGGTTCACCACCGGCGCCGCCGCCGGGGTGTGGGCCACCAACAAGGTCCATCAAAAGCTGCGCAAGCTGCAGCCCGACAGCCTCGCCGCGCAGGCCGCGGACAAGGCCGTCGAGACCGGACACCGGCTGCGCCAATTTGCATTGGACGTACGCAGCGGAATGGCGGACCGTGAAGAGCAGTTGCACGAGGCCCTCGGCCTGAGCAGGCCGGCCGAGGCGCGTGAGCTGCCCGCACCGCGCCGAGCGGTGCTCGAAGGGCACCACCGAACCACGAGAACAACCGGACCGACCGGTCTGACCGGACCGACTGGAAAAGAGGACCACTGATGGAGTCGGCTGAAATCCGCAGGCGCTGGCTGCGCTTCTTCGAGGAGCGCGGGCACACCGTCGTGCCGTCGGCGTCGCTCATCGCGGACGACCCGACGCTGCTGCTGGTCAACGCGGGCATGGTCCCCTTCAAGCCGTACTTCCTCGGCGAGGTCACGCCGCCCTACAAGACGGCGACCAGCGTCCAGAAGTGCGTCCGCACGCCGGACATCGAAGAGGTCGGCAAGACCACCCGGCACGGCACGTTCTTCCAGATGTGCGGCAACTTCTCCTTCGGCGACTACTTCAAGGAAGGCGCCATCAAGCACGCCTGGGAGCTGCTGACCAGCTCGCAGGCCGACGGCGGCTACGGCCTCGACCCCGAGCGCCTGTGGATCACCGTCTACCTCGACGACGACGAGGCCGAGCGCATCTGGCACGAGGTCGTCGGCGTGCCCAAGGAGCGCATCCAGCGCCTGGGCAAGAAGGAGAACTACTGGTCCATGGGCGTCCCGGGCCCGTGCGGCCCGTGCTCCGAGATCAACTACGACCGCGGCCCCGAATTCGGCGTCGAGGGCGGCCCGGCCGTCAACGACGAGCGGTACGTGGAGATCTGGAACCTGGTCTTCATGCAGTACGAGCGCGGCGCGGGCACCGGCAAGGAGGACTTCGAGATCCTCGGCGAGCTGCCCAGCAAGAACATCGACACCGGCCTCGGCCTGGAACGCCTGGCGATGATCCTCCAGGGCGTCCCCAACATGTACGAGACCGACACCCTGCGCGTCGTCATCGACAAGGCCACCGAGCTCACCGGCGTCCGCTACGGCACCTCCGACGGCACCGACGTCTCGCTGCGCGTGGTCGCCGACCACCTCCGCACGTCCACGATGCTCATCGGCGACGGCGTCACCCCGGGCAACGAGGGCCGCGGCTACGTCCTGCGCCGCATCATGCGCCGCGCCATCCGCAACATGCGCCTGCTGGGCGCCACCGGCCCGGTCGTCGGCGAGCTGCTGGACGTGGTCATCAGGACCATGGGCCAGCAGTACCCCGAGCTGCTGGAGGACCGCCGTCGCATCGAGACGGTCGCCCTCGCCGAGGAGGCCGCCTTCCTCAAGACGCTGAAGGCCGGCACCAACATCCTCGACACCGCCGTCACGGAGACCAAGGCCGCCGGTGGCGCCGTCCTTCCCGGCGACAAGGCCTTCCTGCTCCACGACACCTGGGGCTTCCCGATCGACCTCACCCTCGAAATGGCCGCCGAGCAGGGCCTGTCGGTGGACGAGGACGGCTTCCGCCGCCTGATGAAGGAGCAGCGGGAGCGCGCCAAGGCCGACGCCCAGGCCAAGAAGCACGGCCACGCCGACCTCGGCGCCTACCGCGAGATCGCCGACCGCGCCGGCGCCACCGACTTCATCGGCTACGCCTCCACCGACGGCGAGTCCACCGTCGTCGGCCTGCTGGTCAACGGCGCCTCCTCGCCGGCCGCCACCGAGGGCGACGAGGTCGAGGTCGTCCTGGACCGCACCCCGTTCTACGCCGAGGGCGGCGGCCAGATCGGCGACACCGGCCGCATCAAGCTGGACAACGGCGCCGTCATCGAGGTCCGCGACTGCCAGAAGCCGGTCCCGGGCGTGTACGTCCACAAGGGCGTCGTGCAGGTCGGCGAGGTCACGGTCGGCGCCACGGCCCACGCCACCATCGACGTGACCCGCCGCCGCGCCATCGCCCGCGCGCACTCCGCCACCCACCTCACGCACCAGGCGCTGCGCGACGCCCTCGGCCCGACGGCCGCCCAGGCCGGTTCGGAGAACCAGCCGGGCCGCTTCCGCTTCGACTTCGGTTCGCCGTCCGCCGTGCCCACGGCCGTGATGACGGACGTCGAGCAGAAGATCAACGAGGTCCTGGCCCGCGAGCTCGACGTGCAGGCCGAGATCATGTCGATCGACGACGCCAAGAAGCAGGGAGCCATCGCCGAGTTCGGCGAGAAGTACGGCGACCGGGTGCGCGTCGTCACCATCGGCGACTTCTCCAAGGAGCTCTGCGGCGGCACGCACGTGCACAACACCGCCCAGCTGGGCCTGGTGAAGCTGCTCGGCGAATCGTCCATCGGCTCCGGCGTGCGCCGCATCGAGGCCCTGGTCGGCGTTGACGCGTACAACTTCCTGGCCAAGGAGCACACGGTCGTCGCCCAGCTCCAGGAGCTGGTCAAGGGCCGTTCCGAGGAGCTGCCGGAGAAGATCTCGGCGATGCTCGGCAAGCTCAAGGACGCCGAGAAGGAGATCGAGAAGTTCCGCGCCGAGAAGGTGCTCCAGGCCGCCGCCGGGCTCGCCGAGAGCGCCAAGGACGTCCGTGGCGTCGCGGTCGTCACCGGCCAGGTCCCGGACGGCACGGCCGCCGACGACCTGCGCAAGCTGGTCCTCGACGTACGGGGCCGCATCCAGGGCGGCCGGGCCGCCGTGGTGGCGCTCTTCGCGGTCGCCAACGGCCGTCCGGTGACGGTCATCGCCACCAACGACGCCGCCCGCGAGCGCGGCATCAAGGCCGGTGACCTGGTCCGTACGGCCGCCAAGACGCTCGGTGGCGGCGGCGGCGGCAAGCCGGACGTCGCCCAGGGCGGCGGCCAGAACCCGGCCGCGGTGCCCGAGGCCATCGAGGCCGTCGAGCGCCTGGTCTCCGAGGCGGCCTGACGCGCGTGAGTGAGATGCGACGCGGCCGGCGCCTCGCGGTCGATGTCGGGGACGCCCGCATCGGGGTCGCCTCGTGCGACCCCGACGGGGTCCTCGCCACCCCCGTCGAGACCGTGCCGGGACGTGACGTCCCGGCAGCGCACCGCCGGCTCAAGGCGATCGTCGAGGAGTACGAACCCCTTGAGGTCGTGGTCGGCCTGCCCCGCTCCCTCAGTGGGGGAGAGGGGCCGGCCGCGGCCAAGGTCCGGGCGTTCGCCCAGGAATTGGCAAAGAACATCGCACCCGTAGGCGTCCGGCTCGTCGACGAGCGGATGTCGACGGTCACCGCGACCCAGGGCCTGCGCGCCTCCGGCGTACGCAGCAAGAAGGGCCGCTCGGTCGTCGACCAGGCGGCCGCGGTGGTCATCCTGCAGAGCGCACTGGAAACCGAACGCGTGTCCGGGGAACCTCCGGGCGAGAGCGTCGAAGTGGTCATCTGATCGCGATACGGTAACGTGCCGCGCGATGCGGCGGTGGTTCGAACAGCCGCACGTGCAAGTAGAGGCGGATCGGTACAGCAAGCGCGCTGCCCGTACGGAGCGCACCGCCTCTCGGCTCTAGGGGATCGATGACCGAGTATGGCCGGGGCTACGGCTCCGAACCGTGGCACCCCGAGGACCCGCTCTACGGAGACCAGGGGCCCTACGGAGGCCAGGAGCAGCAGCCGCAGTGGGGCGGGCAGCAGTCCGCCCCGCAGCACTACACGGATCCCCAACAGCATCTCCAGCAGCATCCTCAGCAGCACTACGGCCAGGGCTGGGACGGCTCCTCGACGGGGCAGCTGCCGACGTACGACCCGTACGACCCCTACGCCGCGCAGCAACCCCCGGCCGATCCGTACGCCGGAGCGGGCCAGGACTACTACGGCCACCAGGACCCGTACCAGCAGCAGCCGCAGCACGGGCACCAGCAGGCCCCGCACCACCAGCAGGCCCCGCACCAGCACCAGCAGGTGCCGCACCAGCAGCCGTACCCGCCGGAGCAGTACGAGCAGCAGCCCGCCGGGGCGCCGTACGACGACACCGCGTACGAGAACGCCGCCGCCTACGAGGACGCCCCGGGCGACGACTGGCGGGCCGACCCCGAGCGGCCGCGGGAACCGGAGCCGGACCACTCGTTCTTCGCCGGTGACGACGCGGACGAGTACCCCGACGACGAACCGGGCGACGGCCGCGAGCGCCGCGGCAAACGGAACGGCAAGAAGAACAAACGCCGCAGCGGCACCGCCTGTCTGGTCATGACGCTGGTGTTCGCCGGCGCGGTCGGCACCGTCGGCTATTTCGGCTACGACTTCTTCATGGCCCACTTCGGATCGGCGCCCGACTACGAGGGCGAGGGCTCCGGCGCGGTACAGGTCGACATTCCGGACGGTTCGACCGGCCTGGAAATGGGCCAGATCCTCGCGAAGAAGGGCGTCATCAAGAGCGCCGGGGCCTTCACCGAGGCGGCCGGCGACAACAAGAAGGCCACGTCGCTCCAGCCCGGTACGTATTCGCTCCGCAAGCAGATGTCCGCGGCCGCGGCCATCGAGCTGATGCTGGACCCCAAGAGCCGCAACGGCCTCACGATCCGCGAGGGGCTGCGGGCGAAGGAGGTCTACGCGCTCATCGACAAGAAGCTCCACCTCAAGGCGGGCACGACCAAGGACGTCGCCAAGGCCGACGCCAAGAGCCTCGGTCTGCCCTCCTGGGCCGACGACAACGGCAAGATAAAGGACCCGCTGGAGGGCTTCCTCTACCCGTCCACGTACAGCGTGGGTGACAAGGCGAAGCCGGCCGCGGTCCTCAAGCAGATGGTGTCGCGGGCCAAGCAGGTGTACGCGAAGTACGACCTGGAGGGCAAGGCGCGCGAGTTCCACCTCTCCTCGCCGCTACAGCTGCTCACCGTCGCCAGCCTCACCCAGGCCGAGGGCAAGTACAAACACGACTTCGTCAAGGTCGCGCGGGTCGTCTACAACCGCCTCAAGCCGAACAACACGGAGACCTACGGCCTGCTCGACTTCGACTCGACGGTGAACTACGCCCGGTCCCAGAGCACCCTGGACACCGGCTCCGTCGACGATCTGCGGCACTTCAACGATCCCTACAACACCTACAAGTTCAAGGGACTTCCGCCCGGGCCGATCGGCAATCCCGGCGAGGTGGCGATCAATTCCGCCATCAACCCGGCCAAGGGCAACTGGTACTACTTCGTCTCGATCAGCCCGGAGAAGACGTTGTTCGCCGAGACGAACGAAGAGCACGAGCGGAACCGCCGCATTTACGAACAGGAACACAAGAAGGCGAAGCAATGAGCCCCACACGCCGGGCCGCGGTCCTCGGGTCGCCCATCGCGCACTCCCTTTCGCCGGTGCTGCACCGCGCCGCCTATGACGCCCTCGGCCTGACCGGCTGGGAATACGGCCGGCACGAGGTCGGCGAGGCCGCGCTGCCCGGATTCCTGGCAGAGCTCGGGCCGGAGTGGGCCGGGCTCTCGCTGACCATGCCGCTCAAGCGCGCGGTGATCCCGCTGCTCGACGAGATCACCCCCACCGCGGCCTCGGTCGAGGCGGTGAACACCGTCGTCCTCACGCCCGACGGACGCCGCCTGGGCGACAACACCGACATCCCGGGCCTGCTCGCCGCCCTGCGTGAGCGCGGCGTACAGCAGGTAGAGCGGGCCTCGATCCTGGGCGCCGGCGCCACCGCCTCCTCGGCCCTCGCCGCGCTCTCCCGCATCTGCACCGGCGAGGTCACCGCGTACGTCCGCAGCGAGGCCCGCGCCGACGAGATGCGCGGCTGGGGCGAACGGCTCGGCGTCGCCGTCCGCACCGCCCCGTGGGAGCGGGCCGCCGAGGCCTTCGCCGCCCCGCTGACCATCGCCACCACCCCCGCCGGCGCCACCGACGCGCTGGCCGCCGCGGTCCCGGACCGGCCCGGCACGCTCTTCGACGTCCTCTACGAGCCCTGGCCGACCGCGCTCGCCGGAGCCTGGGCCGACCGCGGCGGCGCGGTGGTCGGCGGCCTGGACCTCCTGGTGCACCAGGCCGTACTGCAGGTGGAACAGATGACCGGCCGCTCGCCCGCACCGCTGGCCGCGATGCGCGCGGCCGGCGAGGCCGCCCTCGCGGCCCGCTGAGCCATCGGACGGTTCCCCGCGCGGACGCCGGGGTCCGCTTCCTGGACTCGGCGCCGCCGCTCCCGCGTGACGTGGGAGGATCAGGGGGAGACCGTACGCGGATGAGCAGTACTGAGGAGCACCGTTGAGCAGGTTGCGCTGGCTGACGGCGGGGGAGTCGCACGGCCCCGCACTGGTGGCGACGCTGGAGGGCCTTCCGGCCGGCGTCCCGATCACCACGGAGCTGGTGGCGGACGCCCTGGCGCGCCGCCGGCTGGGCTACGGCCGCGGTGCCCGGATGAAGTTCGAGCAGGACGAGGTCACGTTCCTGGGCGGCGTGCGACACGGCCGCTCGCTGGGCTCGCCGGTGGCGATCATGGTCGGCAACACCGAGTGGCCCAAGTGGGAGCAGGTGATGGCGGCCGACCCGGTGGATCCGGAGGAGCTGGCCGCGCTGGCCCGCAACGCCCCGCTGACCCGCCCGCGCCCCGGTCATGCGGACCTGGCCGGTATGCAGAAGTACGGCTTCGACGAAGCCCGCCCGATCCTGGAGCGCGCCTCGGCCCGGGAGACCGCGGCCCGGGTGGCGCTGGGCGCGGTGGCCCGTTCCTTCCTCAAGGAGACCGCCGGCATCGAGATCGTCTCGCACGTCGTCGAGCTGTGCTCCGTGAAGGCTCCGCAGGGCGTGTACCCCACGCCGGCCGACGTCGAGAAGCTGGACGCCGACCCGCTGCGCTGCCTGGACGCGGACGCGTCGAAGGCGATGGTCGCGGAGGTCGACCAGGCCCACAAGGACGGCGACACGCTCGGTGGTGTGGTCGAGGTGCTGGCGTACGGCGTGCCCGTCGGCCTCGGCTCGCACGTGCACTGGGACCGCAAGCTGGACGCCCGGCTCGCCGGTGCCCTGATGGGCATCCAGGCGATCAAGGGCGTCGAGATCGGCGACGGCTTCGAGCTGGCCCGGGTGCCCGGCTCCAAGGCGCACGACGAGATCGTCAACACGCCCGAGGGCATCCGGCGCGTCTCCGGCCGCGCCGGCGGCACCGAGGGCGGCCTGACCACCGGCGAACTGCTGCGGGTGCGGGCGGCGATGAAGCCGATCGCGACGGTGCCGCGCGCCCTGAAGACCGTGGACGTCACCACCGGCGAGCCGGCCCAGGCCCACCACCAGCGCTCCGACGTCTCCGCCGTGCCGGCCGCCGGGATCGTCGCCGAGGCCATGGTGGCCCTGGTCCTCGCCGACGCCGTCGTGGAGAAGTTCGGCGGCGACAGCGTGGCCGAGACCCGCCGCAACGTGCAGGGCTTCCTCGACAACCTGGCGATCAAATGACGTCCCCCGTCGTCGTGTTGATCGGCCCGCCCGGTGCCGGTAAGTCGACGGTGGGCGCGCTGCTGGCCGAGCGGCTGGGCGTCGGCTACCGGGACACCGACGCGGACGTCGTCGCCACCGCCGGCCGGCCGATTGCCGAGATCTTCATCGACCAGGGCGAGGCGCACTTCCGCGAGCTGGAGCGGGAGGCGGTCCGGAGCGCGCTCGGCGAGCACCCGGGCGTGCTCGCGCTGGGCGGCGGCGCGGTCCTCGACGAGGGCACCCGCACGCTGCTGACCGGGCTGCCGGTGATCTTCCTCGACGTCGAACTCGCCGACGCCGTCAAGCGGGTGGGCCTCGACGCCCCCCGTCCGCTGCTCGCCGTCAACCCGCGCAAGCAGTGGCGCGAACTGATGGAACGGCGTCGTCCGCTCTACACCGAGGTCGCGCGCGCCGTGATCCCCACGGCGGAGCGCACCCCCGGTCAGGTCGCCGAGGCGATCCTGGACGCATTGGAGCTACGGCCGGCCGCGGGCGGTGCCCCGCGGGCGGCCCACACGGAGGAGAACGCATGACGGAGCAGGCCACCCGGATCCAGGTCGGCGGCACCGCGGGCACCGACCCGTACGAGGTGCTCGTCGGGCGGCAGCTGCTCGGTGAACTCCCGGGCCTGATCGGCGACGGCGTGAAGCGGGTCGCGGTGCTGCACCCGGAGGCGCTGGCCGCCACCGGTG
This sequence comes from Streptomyces endophytica, assembly GCF_026153355.1. Taxonomy (GTDB): domain Bacteria; phylum Actinomycetota; class Actinomycetes; order Streptomycetales; family Streptomycetaceae; genus Streptomyces; species Streptomyces endophytica. Next base: position 4,688,682 of record NZ_CP110636.1, read on the forward strand.
AGGCACTGCGCGAGGACCTCGCCTCCCAGGGCTACGAGGCGATCGCCATCCAGCTGCCGAACGCCGAGGAGTCCAAGACGGCCGAGGTCGCGGCGTACTGCTGGAAGGCGCTGGGACAGTCCGGCTTCACCCGCAGCGACGTGATCGTGGGCGTCGGCGGCGGGGCCACCACCGACCTGGCCGGCTTCGTCGCCGCCACCTGGCTGCGCGGCGTGCGCTGGATCGCGATCCCGACCACCGTCCTGGGCATGGTCGACGCCGCGGTCGGCGGCAAGACCGGCATCAACACCGCCGAGGGCAAGAACCTCGTCGGCGCCTTCCACCCGCCGGCCGGCGTGCTGTGCGACCTGGCCGCGCTGGACACCCTGCCGGTGCACGACTACGTCTCCGGCCTGGCCGAGGTCATCAAGGCCGGTTTCATCGCCGACCCGGTGATCCTCGACCTGATCGAGGCGGACCCCGAGGCCGCCAAGCGCCCCGACGGCGCGCACACCGCCGAACTGATCGAGCGGGCGATCCGGGTCAAGGCCGAGGTGGTCTCCGCGGACCTCAAGGAGTCCGGTCTGCGGGAGATCCTCAACTACGGCCACACCCTCGCGCACGCCATCGAGAAGAACGAGCGCTACAACTGGCGGCACGGCGCCGCGGTCTCCGTAGGCATGGTCTTCGCCGCCGAACTCGGCCGGATCGCCGGCCGTCTGGACGACGCCACCGCCGACCGGCACCGCGCGGTGCTGGCCTCCGTCGGGCTGCCGCTGACCTACCGCGGCGACCAGTGGCCCAAGCTGCTGGAGACGATGAAGGTCGACAAGAAGTCCCGCGGCGACCGGCTGCGCTTCATCGTCCTGGACGGCCTGGCCAAGCCGACCGTCCTGGAGGGCCCGGACCCGGCCATGCTGCTCGCCGCGCACGCGGAGATCGCCGCATGAGCGGCGCGCTGCGGCGGGTACTCGTCCTGAACGGTCCCAACCTCGGCCGGCTGGGGTCCCGCGAGCCCGATGTCTACGGTGCCACCTCCTACGCCGGACTGGTCGAGGAGTGCGCCCGGCTCGGCAAGGAGCTGGGCCTGGAGGCCGAGGTCCGGGAGACCAACGACGAGGGCGAGATGATCCGCTGGCTGCACGAGGCCGCCGACGGAGCCGTCCCGGTCGTCATCAACCCCGGTGCGTTCACGCACTATTCGTACGGAATGCGGGATGCGGCCGCCCAGCGCACCGCCCCGCTCATCGAGGTGCACATCTCCAATCCGTACGCCCGCGAGCAGTTCCGCCACACCTCGGTCATCGCGGCCGTGGCCAGCGGCACGGTGGCCGGATTCGGCATCGGCTCGTACCGGCTCGCGCTGCGTGCGCTGGCCGAGGAACTGAACGACTGACCCGTCCCCACGGGCGCTCCGGGCCCGCCCCCGGCCGTTCACCCGCTGCGTGCCGGGGGTAGGAGGTCCCCCGGCGCGCCGCCGGGAGGGTACCGTTCGCAAGCAGTACCACCCCACGCCGGCGGCCGCGGGCCCAACGGCCCCTGGGGGCCGTTGGGTTACCGCACGGCGCACCGGGCAGTCCGGCCCGGCGCCGTGCCCCGCACCACGTCGACCGCACGAGACGGAGAGCCACCGGATGCAGTACGCAGTGGGGGCTCCGCTGCCGCCGCCCCACGGGCAGGCATCAGGACCCGGGGCCGCCATGCACTGGACGCCCAACCCGGGACGGCCCACCCAGCCCACCTCCCCGCCGGCCGCCCCGCCCGCTCCCGCGGGCCCGCCGCCGCCCGTGCACCAGCCCGCCCCGCCGCCGCCCGTGCAGCAGCCCGCCCCGCAGCCGGGCTGGCACGGCCCCGCGCCGCAGCAGGCCCCGCCGCCCAGCGGGCAGAGCACCGACATCACCGGCCACATCCAGCTGCCGCCGGGCGCGCCGGTGCCGCTGCCGAGCCCGCCCACCGACCCGGCCGCGCCGGACGCCGCGCACGCCGCCGTCGCGGTCCTGCTGATCGGCCCGGCCGGCGCGGGCAAGACCAGCGTGGCCCGCCACTGGGCCGACACCCGGCGGGTGCCGACCGCGCACATCAGCCTGGACGATGTCCGTGAGTGGGTCCGGGCCGGCTTCGCCGACCCGCAGTCCGGGTGGAACGACCATTCCGAGGCGCAGTACCGCCTGGCCCGCCGGACCTGCGGTTTCGCCGCCCGTAACTTCCTCGCCAACGGCATCTCCTGCATCCTCGACGACGCGGTCTTCCCGGACCGTCCGGTCGTCGGCCTGGGCGGCTGGAAGCGCCACGTGGGTCCCGGACTGCTGCCGATCGTGCTGCTGCCCGGCCTGGAGATCGTGCTGGAGCGCAACGCCCGGCGCACCGGCAACCGCCGGCTGTCGGACGAAGAGGTGGCCAGGATCCACGGCCGGATGGCCGGCTGGTACGGCTCGGGCCTGCCGATCATCGACAACTCCCAGCACGACGTCGCCACGACGGTGCGGGTGCTGGACGAGGTGGTCGCCCGCTCGCTGGCCAGCCCGCCCAGCTGGTAGCCGCCTCGGGCGCGCCCCCGCCGGTCGTCCCCCGGGCGGCCCCCTCGACCGGCCGCCGCGGGGGAGCCGCCGTACCCTTGCGATATGTCCGAGTTGTACGCGGCCCGACGCACGCGGCTGCGCGACCGCTGTGCCGCAACCGGAAGCGCCGCCGCCCTGATCTCGCGCCCCGCGAACGTCCGCTACCTCACCGCCTGCGCCCCGCCGGGCGCCGCTCTGCTGCTGGGCCCGTCCGACGATGTGCTGCTGTGCGGCAGACCGCTGAGCGGCGATCCGTCCGAGGGCCGGCCGGTGGACGACGTACGGGTTTCGGTGCTGCCCGGCCGCGGCGATGACCCGGTCGTGGCCGGCGCCGACCTGGCCGCGAAGGCCGGCGCGGACACCCTGGCCGTGGAGGAGCACCACCTGACCGTCACCCGGCACCGGGCGCTCTCCCAGGTCGCACCGCAGCTCCGGCTGGCCGACCTGGCCTGTGCGGTCGAGGCGCAGCGGCTGGTCAAGGACGACGACGAGATCGCCTGTCTGCGGATCGCCGCGGAGATCGCCGACCAGGCGCTCGGCGAACTGCTCGAATCGATCCTGGTGGGCCGCACCGAGCGGCATCTCGCGCTGGAGCTGGAGCGCCGGCTGGTGGACCACGGCGCGGACGGCCCGGCCTTCCCGACCTCCGTGGCGACCGGCCCGAACGCCGGCCGCCCGGGGCATCTGCCCACCGACCGGCGGGTCGAGGAGGGCGACTTCCTCAGCGTCTGCCTCGGGGCGAACTACCGCGGCTACCGCTGCGAGATCGGCCGTACCTTCGTCATCGGCACCACCCCGTCGGACTGGCAGATCGAGCTGTACGATCTCGTTTTTGCAGCCCAGCGGGCCGGCCGGGAGGCGCTCGCGCCGGGCGTGGAGTGCCGCGAGGTGGACCGGATCACCCGCCATGTGCTCGACGCCGCGGGGTACGGCGAGCGGCTCGGACCGTGGACCGGGCACGGCGTGGGGCTCGAAATCGATGAGGACCCTCAATTGTCCCCGGCCGCCATGGGTAAACTGGACGCTTGCGTGCCGGTCACCGTCGAGCCGGGGGTTCACATCCCGGGCCGTGGGGGTGTCCGGATCGACGACACACTCGTCGTCCGCCCCGAGGCGGACGGCGGGCCCGAGCTACTCACGATCACGACCAAGGAGCTGCTCGCACTCTGAGCCGCAGCGGCTCGGTGGGCGTCGCTCCGGGTCCCACCACCTGCAGTCCAGGAGATTCCGCAACCGTGGCATCCACGAACGACCTCAAGAACGGCATGGTGCTCAAGCTCGAAGGCGGCCAGCTCTGGTCCGTCGTCGAGTTCCAGCACGTCAAGCCCGGCAAGGGCCCGGCCTTCGTCCGCACCAAGCTCAAGAACGTGCTCTCCGGCAAGGTGGTGGACAAGACCTTCAACGCCGGCGTGAAGGTCGAGACGGCCACCGTCGACAAGCGCGGCATGCAGTTCTCGTACATGGACGGCGACTACTTCGTCTTCATGGACATGGACACCTACGACCAGCTGCACGTCGACCGCAAGTCCGTCGGCGACGCCGCCAACTTCCTCATCGAGGGCTTCGAGGCCGTCGTCGCGCAGCACGAGGGCGAGGTGCTCTACGTCGAGCTGCCGGCCGCCGTCGAGCTCACCGTCCAGGAGACCGAGCCGGGCGTCCAGGGTGACCGCTCCACCGGCGGCACCAAGCCCGCCGTGCTGGAGACCGGCCACCAGATCCAGGTCCCGCTCTTCATCACCACCGGTGAGAAGATCAAGGTCGACACCCGCACGAGCGACTACCTCGGCCGGGTGAACAGCTAACCGTGGCTGCCCGCAGCAAGGCCCGTAAGCGCGCGTTCCAGATCCTCTTCGAGGCCGATCAGCGCGGCGCCGACGTGCAGTCCGTGCTCGCGGACTGGATGCGGCACGCCCGGACCGACCCCCGGCAGCCGCCGGTGAACGAGTACACCCTGCAGCTCGTCGAGGGGTACGCGGACCACATCGTCCGCATCGACGAGCTGATCTCCACCTACGCGGTCGACTGGGACCTGGACCGGATGCCGGCCGCCGACCGCTCGATCCTGCGGCTCGGTGCCTACGAGCTGCTCTGGGTGGACGACACGCCGGACGCGGTGGCGATCGACGAAGCCGTGCAGCTCGCCAAGGAGTTCTCCACGGACGACTCCCCGGCCTTCGTCAACGGCCTCCTCGGCCGGCTGAAGGAGCTGAAGCCGGGTCTGCGGCGCGAGGCGCAGTAGCCGGCGCCGCCGACGAGCGGCAGAGCATGGGACGGGCCCGGAGCGTTGGGTGAACGCTCCGGGCCCGTTCGCATGCCCGCACCGGCGCCGGCGAGGACGGCGGCAAACAGAACCGCCGCCCCGGGCTCCGGGGCGGCGGTACGTTTCTGCAGATGACCCGAGGGGCTCAGATCTCCTCGTGGGACACGGCGCGACGGGCGTCCGCGTCGAGCACGCCCCAGCTGATCAGCTGCTCGGTCAACACCGAGGGCGACTGGTCGTAGATCACGGCGAGGGTCCGCAGGTCGTCCTGGCGGATCGAGAGGACCTTGCCGTTGTAGTCACCGCGCTGGCTCTGGATCGTGGCGGCGTAACGCTGCAGCGGGCCGGCCTTCTCCTGCGGGACGTGGGCCAGTCGCTCCAGGTCGAGCACCAGCTTCGGCGGCGGCTCGGCCGCGCCGCCCGGTGTCGTGCCCGGCAGCAGTTCCTGCACCGGAACGCCGTAGAAGTCCGCCAGCTCGGCAAGGCGCTGCACGGTCACGGCACGGTCGCCGCGCTCGTACGAACCGACCACCACGGCCTTCCAACGCCCCTGGGACTTCTCCTCGACGCCGTGAAGGGAGAGGCCCTGCTGGGTACGGATGGCGCGGAGCTTGGCCCCGAGCTGTTTGGCGTATTCGCTGGACATATAGCTCCCCAGACAGCTGTATCGACATGCGGCTCCGCCGCGTGGCTGGTAACTCACTGTGAGGTTACGCAGCGTAATCTCGGTTCGTCAAGCGGAATGGGCCAGACCATCACCCGTCAGGGGTGTAGACGGGCCAGGCGAGCGGTCCTGGTAACCTGACTGCGTAATTCCGACGTCCTTTAAGGTCCGTCCCGTGAGGCGGAGAAGGAGGTCCGTTTCGTATGGACGCAAACAGCTCCGAAGCGGGAGCTCAGCTCCCCGCGCGGCCGGTGCTTGAGGGCCCCGACATCGCGCGCATGCTCACCCGCATCGCCCACGAGATCGTCGAGCGCGCCAAGGGCGCGGACGACGTGGTGCTGCTGGGAATCCCCACCCGTGGCGTCTTCCTCGCCCGGCGGCTGGCCGCCAAGCTCCAGGACATCACCGGCCGCACGGTCCCGGTGGGCTCGCTCGACATCACGATGTACCGCGACGACCTGCGCCTGGGCCCGGCCCGGACGCTCGCCCGCACCGACATCCCCGCCGAGGGCATCGAGGGCCGGGTCGTCCTGCTCGTCGACGACGTCCTGTTCTCCGGACGCACGATCCGCGCCGCCCTGGACGCCCTGGGCGACATCGGCCGGCCGCGCGCCGTCCAGCTGGCGGTCCTCGTCGACCGGGGCCACCGCGAACTGCCGATCCGCGCCGACTACGTCGGCAAGAACCTCCCCACGTCGCTGCGGGAGGCGGTCAAGGTCCAGCTGACCGAGGAGGACGGCCGCGACGCCGTGCTGCTCGGCCTGAAGCAGACCACCCCGGCCGGCGAGCGCTAGCGCACCGCTGACGGACCCGGTGACCCCGGGCCCGCAGGCATGCCTGCCTGACGGACATTCCCGTACACCTCCCTCACACACGGAGAAAACCGGATGAAGCGCCACCTCATCTCGGCCGCCGACCTCACCCGCGACGACGCCGTGCTGATCCTCGACACCGCCGAGGAGATGGCCCGGGTCGCCGACCGGCCGATCAAGAAGCTCCCCACCCTGCGCGGACGCACGATCTGCAACCTCTTCTTCGAGGACTCCACCCGCACCCGGATCTCCTTCGAGGCCGCCGAGAAGCGGCTCTCCGCGGACGTCATCAACTTCGCGGCCAAGGGATCGAGCGTCTCCAAGGGCGAGTCCCTCAAGGACACCGCGCAGACCCTGGAGGCGATGGGCGTGGACGCCGTCGTCATCCGGCACGGTGCCTCCGGAGCCCCCTACCGGCTCGCCAACTCCGGCTGGATCGACGCCCCCGTCATCAACGCCGGTGACGGCACCCACCAGCACCCCACCCAGGCCCTGCTCGACGCCTTCACGATGCGCCGCCGGCTGATCGGCCCGGACGCCGGGATCGGCCAGGACCTGTCCGGCAAGCGCATCACGATCGTCGGCGACGTGCTGCACAGCCGGGTCGCCCGGTCCAACGTCGACCTGCTGCACACCCTCGGCGCCGAGGTCACCCTGGTCGCGCCGCCCACCCTGGTGCCGGTCGGCGTCGAGACCTGGCCCTGCGAGGTGTCGTACGACCTCGACGGCGTGCTGCCGAAGTCCGACGCCGTGATGATGCTGCGGGTCCAGCGCGAGCGGATGAACGCCGCGTTCTTCCCCACCGAGCGCGAGTACTCGCGCCGCTACGGCCTGGACGGCGACCGCATGGCGCGGATGCCCGGGCACGCCCTGGTGATGCACCCCGGGCCCATGGTCCGCGGCATGGAGATCACCGCCGAGGTCGCCGACTCCGGCCGCTGCACGGCCGTCGAGCAGGTCACCAACGGCGTCAGCATCCGGATGGCCGTCCTCTACCTGCTCCTGGGCGGCAACGAGCCCGCCGTGACCAACCCCCGTACCGAGGAGAAGTAAGACCATGAGCAAGATCCTGATCCGTGGTGCGAAGGTGCTCGGCGGCGAGCCGCAGGACGTCCTGATCGACGGCGAGTTCATCGAGGCCGTGGGCAGCGGCCTGGACGCGGACGGCGCGCAGATCGTCGAGGCCGGCGGCAAGGTCCTCCTCCCCGGGCTCGTCGACCTGCACACCCATCTGCGCGAGCCCGGCCGGGAGGACTCCGAGACCGTCCTCACCGGCACCCGCGCGGCCGCCTCCGGCGGCTACACCGCCGTCTTCGCCATGGCCAACACCTTCCCGGTCGCCGACACCGCCGGCGTCGTCGAGCAGGTCTACCGGCTCGGCCAGGAGCACGGCTTCTGCGACGTGCAGCCGATCGGCGCGGTCACCGTCGGCCTGGAGGGCAAGAAGCTCGCCGAACTCGGCGCCATGCACGAGTCGGCCGCCGGCGTCACCGTCTTCTCCGACGACGGCAAGTGCGTCGACGACGCGGTGATCATGCGCCGGGCCCTGGAGTACGTGAAGGCATTCGGCGGCGTCGTCGCCCAGCACGCCCAGGAGCCGCGGCTGACCGAGGGCGCCCAGATGAACGAGGGCATCGTCTCCGCCGAGCTGGGCCTGGGCGGCTGGCCCGCGGTCGCCGAGGAGTCGGTCATCGCCCGGGACGTGCTGCTCGCCGAGCACGTCGGCTCCCGGGTCCACATCTGCCACCTGTCCACCGCCGGCAGCGTCGAGATCGTCCGCTGGGCCAAGTCCCGCGGCATCGACGTCACCGCCGAGGTCACCCCGCACCACCTGCTCCTCACCGACGAGATGGTGCGCACCTACAACCCGGTCTACAAGGTCAACCCGCCGCTGCGCACCGAGCGCGACGTGCTGGCCCTGCGCGAGGCGCTGGCCGACGGCACCATCGACATCGTCGCCACCGACCACGCCCCGCACCCGCACGAGGACAAGGACTGCGAGTGGGGCGCCGCGGCCATGGGCATGGTCGGCCTGGAGACGGCGCTCTCCGTGGTCCAGCACACGATGGTCGACACCGGGCTGCTGGACTGGGCCGGTGTCGCCGAGCGGATGTCCTTCCGGCCCGCGCGGATCGGCGGCCTGGAGGGCCACGGCCGGCCCATCTCGGCTGGTGAGCCCGCCAACCTCACCCTGGTCGATTCCGCTTACCGTGGAGAGGTGGACCCCGCGGGCTTCGCCTCCCGCAGCCGCAACACCCCCTACGAGGGCCGTGAGCTGCCGGGACGCGTCACCCACACCTTCCTGCGGGGCCGGGCAACGGTCGTCGACGGGAAGCTGGCGTGACTCCTCCACTCATCCAACTGGCCGAGGCGCAGAAGTCCGCGCCGGTCACCGACTGGGCAGCACGGCTCGGCTGGGTCGCCGGCCTGCTCGTCCTCGTCGCCTTCGTCTACTGGCTGATGCGCCAGGGCTGGAAGTGGCGCGGCACGCTTCAGGGCGATCTGCCCGAGCTGCCCTCCACTCCCGAGGACCCGGGCGAGCCGAAGCTGACGCTCAGCGGGCGCTACCACGGCTCCACCACGGCCGGGCAGTGGCTCGACCGGATCGTGGCGCACGGCCTCGGCACGCGCAGCCGCGTCGAGCTGACCCTCACCGACGCGGGTCTGGACGTCGTACGGCCGGGCGCGACGGACTTCTTCGTACCGGCCGCCGCGCTGCGCGGCGCCCGCCTCGACAAGGGCATCGCCGGCAAGGTCCTCACCGAGGGCGGCCTGCTCGTCGTCACCTGGCAGCACGGGGACCAGGAGATCGACTCCGGTTTCCGCTCCGACCGGGCGGAGGAGCACCCCGCCTGGGTCGAGGCCCTCACCGCACTGAGCACCACCCCCAGCAGCACCCGAAACACCACCGAGCAGAGCGAAACGGAAGGCGCACGATGACGACCTCCACCAGGGGAAGCTCCTCTCAGAGGAACCAGGCGCTTCCCGCCGTACTTGTCCTGGAGGACGGCCGCACCTTCAGCGGTCGTGCCTACGGGGCCGTGGGGGAGACCTTCGGCGAAGCGGTGTTCTCCACCGGCATGACCGGCTACCAGGAGACGCTGACCGACCCCTCGTACCACCGCCAGGTCGTCGTCATGACCGCCCCGCACATCGGCAACACCGGGGTCAACGACGAGGACCCCGAGTCGCAGCGGATCTGGGTCGCCGGCTACGTCGTCCGCGACCCCGCCCGGATCCCGTCCAACTGGCGCTCGGTGCGCTCCCTGGACGAGGAACTGACCGCCCAGGGCGTGGTCGGCATCAGCGGCGTCGACACCCGCGCGCTCACCCGCCACCTGCGCGAGCGCGGTGCGATGCGGGTCGGGATCTTCTCCGGCGACGCGCTGCCCGACGCGGGCACCATGCTCGCCAAGGTGCGCCAGGCCCCCGAGATGAAGGGCTCCGACCTCTCCGCCCAGGTCGCCACCAAGGAGGCCTACGTCGTCCCGGCGATCGGCGAGAAGAAGTTCACCGTCGCCGCCGTCGACCTCGGCATCAAGGGCATGACCCCGCACCGCATGGCCGAGCGCGGCATCGAGGTGCACGTGCTGCCCGCCACCGCCACCGTCGAGGACGTCTACGCGGTCGAGCCGGACGGCGTGTTCTTCTCCAACGGCCCCGGCGACCCGGCCACCGCCGACCACCCGGTCTCCGTCATGCAGGCCGTCCTCGCCCGCAAGACCCCGCTCTTCGGCATCTGCTTCGGCAACCAGATCCTCGGCCGCGCGCTGGGCTTCGGCACCTACAAGCTCAAGTACGGCCACCGCGGGATCAACCAGCCGGTCCAGGACCGCACGACCGGCAAGGTCGAGGTCACCGCGCACAACCACGGATTCGCCGTCGACGCCCCGCTCGACAAGGTTTCCGACACCCCCTTCGGCCGTGCCGAGGTCTCCCACGTCTGCCTCAATGACAACGTGGTGGAGGGCCTGCACCTCCTCGACCAGCCGGCCTTCAGCGTCCAGTACCACCCCGAGGCGGCCGCCGGCCCGCACGACGCCGCGTACCTCTTCGACCGGTTTGTCGAGCTCATGCGAGACAACAATCAGCACAGCGTTTCCCAGATGGAGGGCCAGCGTGCCTAAGCGCACCGATATCCAGTCCGTCCTGGTCATCGGCTCCGGCCCGATCGTCATCGGCCAGGCCGCCGAGTTCGACTACTCCGGCACCCAGGCCTGCCGGGTCCTCAAGTCCGAGGGCCTGCGCGTCATCCTGGTGAACTCCAACCCGGCGACGATCATGACCGACCCGGAGATCGCCGACGCGACCTACGTCGAGCCGATCACCCCGGAATTCGTCGAGAAGATCATCGCCAAGGAGCGCCCGGACGCCCTGCTGCCCACCCTGGGCGGCCAGACCGCGCTCAACACCGCCATCTCGCTGCACGAGGCGGGCACCCTCGAGAAGTACGGCGTCGAGCTGATCGGCGCGAACGTCGAGGCCATCAACAAGGGCGAGGACCGCGACCTCTTCAAGGAGGTCGTCGAGGCCGTCCGCCGGAAGATCGGGCACGGCGAGTCCGCCCGCTCGGTCATCTGCCACTCCATGGACGACGTCCTGGCGGGCGTCGAGGAGCTCGGCGGCTACCCCGTCGTCGTCCGCCCGTCCTTCACCATGGGCGGCGCCGGCTCCGGCTTCGCGCACGACGAGGACGAGCTGCGCCGGATCGCCGGCCAGGGCCTCACGCTCTCCCCGACCACCGAGGTGCTCCTGGAGGAGTCCATCCTCGGCTGGAAGGAGTACGAGCTGGAGCTGATGCGCGACAAGAACGACAACGTCGTGGTCGTCTGCTCCATCGAGAACTTCGACCCGATGGGCGTCCACACCGGCGACTCGATCACCGTCGCGCCGTCCATGACGCTCACCGACCGCGAGTACCAGATCCTGCGGGACATCGGCATCGCGGTCATCCGCGAGGTCGGCGTGGACACCGGCGGCTGCAACATCCAGTTCGCGGTGAACCCCGAGGACGGTCGCGTGATCGTCATCGAGATGAACCCGCGGGTCTCCCGCTCCTCGGCGCTCGCCTCCAAGGCCACCGGCTTCCCGATCGCGAAGATCGCCGCCCGCCTCGCCGTCGGCTACACCCTCGACGAGATCCCGAACGACATCACCGAGCAGACCCCGGCCTCCTTCGAGCCGACCCTCGACTACGTCGTCGTCAAGGTGCCGCGGTTCGCCTTCGAGAAGTTCCCGGCCGCCGACGCCACGCTGACCACCACCATGAAGTCGGTCGGCGAGGCCATGGCCATCGGCCGCAACTTCCCCGAGGCGCTGCAGAAGGCGCTGCGCTCCCTGGAGAAGAAGGGCAGCCAGTTCGACTTCGCCGGCGAGCCCGGTGACAAGGCCGCCCTCCTGGAGAAGGCCCAGGTCCCCACAGACGGCCGGATCAACACCGTCATGCAGGCGATCCGCGCCGGTGCCACGCCCGAGGAGGTCTTCGACGCCACGAAGATCGACCCCTGGTTCGTCGACCAGCTCTTCCTGGTCAAGGAGATCGCCGACGAGATCGCCGGCGCCGAGAAGCTCGGCCCGGAAATCCTCGCGGATGCAAAGCGCTACGGCTTCTCGGACGCCCAGATCGCCGCGGTCCGAGGCCTGCGCGAGGACGTCGTGCGCGAGGTCCGGCACGCCCTCGGCGTCCGCCCGGTCTACAAGACCGTCGACACCTGCGCCGCCGAATTCGCCGCGAAGACCCCGTACTTCTACTCGTCCTACGACGAGGAGACCGAGGTCGCCCCGCGCGAGAAGCCGGCCGTGATCATCCTCGGCTCCGGCCCCAACCGCATCGGCCAGGGCATCGAGTTCGACTACTCCTGCGTGCACGCCTCGTTCGCGCTGTCCGAGGCCGGCTACGAGACCGTCATGGTCAACTGCAACCCGGAGACCGTCTCGACGGACTACGACACCTCCGACCGCCTGTACTTCGAGCCGCTGACGCTGGAAGACGTGCTGGAGATCGTGCACGCCGAGACCCAGGCCGGGCCGGTCGCCGGCGTCATCGTCCAGCTCGGCGGGCAGACCCCGCTGGGCCTGGCGCAGGCGCTCAAGGACAACGGCGTGCCGATCGTCGGCACCTCGCCCGAGGCCATCGACCTCGCCGAGGAGCGCGGCGCCTTCGGCCGGGTCCTCACCGAGGCCGGCCTGCCCGCTCCCAAGTACGGCACCGCCTTCTCCTTCGACGAGGCCAAGCGGATCGCCACCGAGATCGGCTACCCGGTCATGGTCCGGCCGTCCTACGTCCTCGGCGGCCGCGGCATGGAGATCGTCTACGACGAGCCGTCGCTCGGCGAGTACCTCACCCGCCACGCCGGCCTGATCGACCGCCACCCGGTCCTCATCGACCGCTTCCTCGACGACGCCATAGAGATCGACGTCGACGCGCTCTACGACGGCCACGAGCTCTACCTCGGCGGCGTCATGGAGCACATCGAGGAGGCCGGCATCCACTCCGGCGACTCCGCCTGCGCGCTGCCCCCGATCACCCTCGGCGGCTTCGACATCAAGCGGCTGCGCGCCTCCACCGAGGCCATCGCCAAGGGCGTGGGCGTCCGCGGACTGATCAACATCCAGTTCGCGATGGCCGGCGACATCCTCTACGTCCTGGAGGCCAACCCCCGCGCGTCCCGCACCGTCCCCTTCACCTCGAAGGCGACCGCGGTGCCGCTGGCCAAGGCCGCCGCCCGGATCTCGCTCGGCGCCACCATCGCCGAACTGCGCGCAGAGGGCCTGCTGCCGAAGACCGGCGACGGCGGCACCCTGCCGCTGGACGCGCCGATCTCCGTCAAGGAGGCCGTGATGCCGTGGAGCCGGTTCCGCGACGTGCACGGCCGCGGCGTGGACACCATCCTCGGCCCGGAGATGCGCTCCACCGGCGAGGTCATGGGCATCGACTCGGTCTTCGGCACCGCCTACGCCAAGTCGCAGGCCGGGGCGTACGGCGCGCTGCCCACCAAGGGCCGGGCGTTCGTCTCCGTCGCCAACCGTGACAAGCGCTCGATGATCTTCCCGGCGCGGGAACTGGTCGCGCACGGCTTCGAGCTGCTCGCCACCTCCGGCACGGCCGAGGTGCTGCGCCGCAACGGCATCAACGCCACCGTCGTGCGCAAGCAGTCCGAGGGCGAGGGCCCGAACGGCGAGAAGACCATCGTCCAGCTGATCCACGCCGGCGAGGTCGACCTGATCGTCAACACCCCGTACGGCACCGGCGGCCGCCTCGACGGCTACGACATCCGTACGGCGGCGGTGGCCCGCTCCGTGCCCTGCCTCACCACGGTCCAGGCCCTCGCGGCCGCCGTCCAGGGCATCGAGGCGATGAACCGCGGCGACGTGGGCGTCAGGTCACTCCAGGAACACGCGGAACACCTGACCGCGGCCCGCGACTAGCAGCCCTTGAGGGGGACACAGCGAACCGCCGCTGTGTCCCCCTCTTCATGAGGACACACACCATGTACCAGCTCTTCTTCCGGCTCTTCTTCACGCGCATGGATCCCGAGCGGGCCCACCACCTGGCCTTCGGCTGGATCCGGCGGGCCGCGCAGATCCCCGTGCTGCGCACCTTCCTCGCCGCCGCCCTCGCCCCGCGCTACAAGGAACTGCGCGTCGAGGCCTTCGGCCGCCGGATGCACGGCCCGTTCGGCCTGGCCGCCGGCTTCGACAAGAACGCGGTCGCCATCGACGGCATGACCATGCTCGGCTTCGACCACGTCGAGATCGGCACGGTCACCGCCCAGCCGCAGCCCGGCAACCCCAAGAAGCGCCTGTTCCGGCTCGTACCGGACCGCGCGCTGATCAACCGCATGGGCTTCAACAACGACGGTTCCGCGTCCGTCGCGGCCCGCCTGGCGGCCCGCAACCCGGTCTTCCCGACCACCCTCGGCGTCAACATCGGCAAGACCAAGATCGTCCCGGAGTCCGAGGCGATCGGCGACTACGTCACCTCCACCGAGCGGCTGGCCCGCCACGCCGACTACCTGGTCGTCAACGTCTCGTCGCCGAACACCCCCGGGCTGCGCAACCTCCAGGCCACGGACCACCTGCGGCCGCTGCTGACCGCGGTCCGCGAGGCCGCCGACCGCACGGTCACCGACCGCCGGGTCCCCCTCCTGGTCAAGATCGCTCCCGACCTGGCCGACGAGGACGTCGACGCGGTCGCCGACCTCGCCGTCGAACTCGGCCTGGACGGCATCATCGCCACCAACACCACCATCGCCCGCGAGGGCCTGGGCCTCACGTCCGACCCGGCCGTGGTCAAGGAGACCGGCGGCCTCTCCGGCGCGCCCGTCAAGCAGCGCTCCCTGGAGGTGCTGCGCCGCCTCTACGCCCGCGTCGGCGACAAGATCACCCTGATCGGCGTCGGCGGCATCGAGACCGCCGAGGACGCCTGGCAGCGCATCCTCGCCGGCGCCACCCTCGTCCAGGGCTACAGCGCGTTCATCTACCAGGGCCCGTTCTGGTGCCGCTCGATCCACAAGGGTCTGGCCGCGCGCCTGCGCACCAGCCCCTACGCCACCCTCGCCGACGCCGTCGGTGCCGAGCACAAGAAGGTGACCGCATGACGGCCGGCCCCTCGCCCGACCTTCCCTCCCGGCCGCTGGACCCCTTCGGCGCGCGGCTGCGCCGCGCCATGGACGAGCGCGGCCCGCTCTGCGTCGGCATCGACCCGCACGCCTCGCTGCTGGCCGACTGGGGCCTGAACGACGACGTCGCGGGCCTGGCCCGGTTCACCCGCACCGTCGTCGAGGCGCTCGGCGAGCACGTCGCCGTCTTCAAGCCGCAGTCCGCGTTCTTCGAGCGGTTCGGCTCGCGCGGCCTGGCCGTGCTGGAGACCGCCGTCGTCGAGGCCCGCGAGCGCGGCGCGCTGGTGGTCATGGACGCCAAGCGCGGCGACATCGGCTCCACCATGGCCGCCTACGCCGAGACCTATCTGCGCCCGGACTCGCCGCTGTTCTCGGACGCCCTGACGGTCTCGCCGTACCTGGGCTACGGCTCGCTGAAGCCGGCCGCCGACCTGGCCCGGGAGAGCGGCGCGGGCCTGTTCGTGCTGGCGCTGACCTCCAACCCGGAGGGCGCCGAGGTCCAGCGCGCGGTCCGCGAGGACGGCCGCACCCTCGCGGCGACCATGCTCGGCCACCTCGCCGCCGAGAACGCCGGCGCCGAGCCGCTGGGCTCCTTCGGCGCGGTGGTCGGCGCCACCCTCGGCGATCTCTCCACGTTCGACCTGGCGATCAACGGCCCGCTGCTGGCCCCCGGCATCGGCGCGCAGGGCGCCACCCCGGCCGACCTGCCAACTGTTTTCGGCCCCGCGGCCGAAAACGTCCTCCCGAGCGTCAGCCGGGGGGTGCTGAAGCACGGTCCGGACGCCGCCGGACTGCGCGCGGCGGCGGACCGATTCACCGAGGAAGTGCGCACCGCGCTCGATCAAGCACCGTAAGACGGGGAGTTTGGTCCCGAATTGTCCTGGTCAGCAGAGTCTGACCAGGACTTTTCGTCTGTTCTCGCTGACTCCGGCGCGCTCGGCCGCTAGTCTCCGTCGAGAGCAGTGCACGTAAGCGCGTTGCTCGTTGCTCCGCAGATGCGGGGCGACTAGGTTCCACACCGGTCCGTATCCGACAGTTCGACATCCGAGGTGACGTAGGCGTGGCTCTTCCGCCCCTTACCCCTGAACAGCGCGCAGCCGCGCTCGAGAAGGCCGCCGCGGCTCGCCGGGAGCGCGCCGAGGTCAAGAATCGGCTCAAGCACTCCGGTGCTTCCCTCCACGAGGTCATCCAGCAGGGCCAGAAGAACGACGTCATCGGCAAGATGAAGGTCTCCGCTCTCCTGGAGTCCCTGCCCGGCGTCGGCAAGGTCCGCGCCAAGCAGCTCATGGAGCGGCTCGGGATCTCCGAGAGCCGCCGCGTCCGGGGCCTTGGCTCCAACCAGATCGCGGCACTGGAGCGCGAATTCGGCGGCAGCGCTTCCGGCTGAATTTTCCGGCATCGCCGGGAAGCTGGAATAATCGCTGCATGAGTTCTGCAGTCTCCCGGGGGACGACCCCCGCCGGCCCCCCGGCCAGACAACCGCGACTGACCGTGCTCTCCGGCCCCTCGGGGGTCGGCAAGAGCACGGTCGTCGCGCATATGCGCAAGGTCCACCCAGAGGTCTGGCTCTCGGTCTCGGCCACCACCCGCACCCCGCGACCCGGGGAGCAGCACGGCGTCCAGTACTTCTTCGTCGACGACGAGGAGTTCGACAAGCTGATCGCCAACGGTGAGCTGCTCGAATGGGCGGAGTTCGCCGGCAACCGCTACGGCACTCCGCGCAAGGCGGTCCTGGACCGCCTGGAGGCCGGCGAGCCGGTCCTGCTGGAGATCGACCTGCAGGGCGCCCGCCAGGTCCGGGAGTCCATGCCCGAGGCCCAGCTGGTCTTCCTCGCCCCGCCGAGCTGGGAGGAGCTGGTCCGCCGGCTCACCGGCCGGGGCACGGAGGCGCCCGAGGTCATCGAGCGCCGCCTGGAGGCGGCCCGGGTCGAGCTGGCCGCGGAGAAGGAGTTCGACGTGACGTGCGTCAACACCTCCGTCGAGGACGTGAGCCGTGAGCTGCTAGCCTTGATGCTGCATCGATCCGGGGACAAGAGCACCAGCGGCTGACCCCGCGGAGCCGCTCCGGCTCCGGACGCACAGACTTTGCGCCGGCCCGTACGACGGCCGGGTGCATGCCACCCAGGCTTCATCCCCTTTCGGAAGGTAGAGAGTGTCCTCTTCCATCACCGCTCCCGAGGGCATCATCAACCCGCCCATTGATGAGCTTCTCGAGGCCACCGACTCGAAGTACAGCCTCGTGATCTACGCCGCCAAGCGCGCGCGCCAGATCAACGCGTACTACTCCCAGCTCGGCGAGGGCCTGCTGGAGTACGTCGGCCCGCTCGTGGACACCCACGTCCACGAGAAGCCCCTGTCGATCGCGCTGCGCGAGATCAACGCGGGTCTGCTGACCTCCGAGTCCATCGAGGGCCCGGCCCAGTAAGCAGCGTCAGTTCATCCAGGGCCCGGCGGCACGTCCGCCGGGCCTTTGGTGTGTCATAGGGGCATACAGACGCTACGGACGTAGCGCGGACCGGGAGCTCGGGGAGCGGCGAAGCGATGGACAAGCGGGAGCGGGAGCGGCCCAGGGTCGTCCTGGGGGTCAGCGGCGGGATCGCCGCGTACAAGGCGTGCGAGCTGCTGCGCCGGCTGACCGAGTCCGGGCACGACGTCCGGGTGGTGCCGACCGCCTCGGCGCTGCACTTCGTCGGCGAGGCCACCTGGTCCGCGCTGTCCGGCCACCCGGCCACCACCGAGGTCTGGGAGTCCGTCCACGAGGTCCCGCACGTCCGCATCGGCCAGGCCGCTGACCTCGTCGTGGTCGCCCCGGCCACCGCCGACATGCTGGCCAAGGCCGCCCACGGCCTCGCCGACGACCTGCTGACCAACACGCTGCTGACCGCCCGCTGTCCGGTGGTCTTCGCCCCCGCGATGCACACCGAGATGTGGGAGAACCCGGCCACCCAGGAGAACGTCGCCACGCTGCGCCGCCGCGGCGCGATCGTCGTCGAGCCGGCGGTCGGCCGGCTGACCGGCGTCGACACCGGCAAGGGCCGCTTCCCCGACCCGGTGGAGATCTTCGCCCTCTGCCGGCGGGTACTGGCCCGCGGGGCCCAGGGGGCCGCCGTGACGGACCTCACCGGACGCCACGTCGTGGTCAGCGCCGGCGGCACCCGCGAGCCCCTGGACCCCGTCCGCTATCTGGGCAACCGTTCCTCGGGGAAGCAGGGCTACGCGCTCGCGGCCACGGCGGCGGCCCGCGGCGCCCGGGTCACCCTCGTCGCCGGCAACGCCGAGCTGCCCGACCCCGTGGGCGTGGACGTGGTCCCGGTGGGCACCGCCCGGCAGATGCGGGAGGCCGTGCTGAAGGCCGCCGCGGACGCCGACGCCGTGGTCATGGCGGCCGCGGTCGCCGACTTCCGGCCCGCCGTCTACACCACCGTCAAGATCAAGAAGGTGGACAGCCGGGAGCCCGAGCCGATCACGCTGGTCCGGAATCCGGACATCCTCGCCGAGCT
The DNA here is from genome assembly GCF_026153355.1 of Streptomyces endophytica. Lineage (GTDB taxonomy): Bacteria > Actinomycetota > Actinomycetes > Streptomycetales > Streptomycetaceae > Streptomyces > Streptomyces endophytica. The sequence goes on from NZ_CP110636.1 coordinate 4,707,076, forward strand.
GTCCGCCGACCGCGTCCGGCCCGGCCAGGTGGTGGTGGGATTCGCCGCGGAGACCGACGACGTGCTCGCCAACGGACGCGCCAAGCTCGCCCGCAAGGGCTGTGACCTGCTCGTCGTCAACGAGGTCGGCGAGCACAAGACGTTCGGCTCGGCCGAGAACGAGGCGGTGATCCTGGCGGCCGACGGCACCGAGACCCCGGTCCCGTACGGCCCGAAGGAAGCCCTCGCGGACACGGTGTGGGACCTGGTCGCCCCCCGGCTGGCCGAGAATCGCCGCTGAATCCGCATACCCTCTCCCCTTTCACCCCACCGGCCCCACAAAATCGGGCGTGTTCCCTTGACCATGTCGCCCCCGCGCGGTGATCGTCCTACCGTGAGGTGTGGTGTCCCAGGTCACGAGGGGTCCAGAAATCGAGACCGCGTGCCCGAACGCCACATACGACCGATAAACTGGCGAGTGGATCGGGCCGAGCGCAGCTCTCGGCCCTTCCGCCCATGATCAGCCAGCAGCCGCTGCAACCCCAGGGAGCGATGTGTCCCGCCGCCTGTTCACCTCGGAGTCCGTGACCGAGGGCCACCCCGACAAGATCGCTGACCAGATCAGCGACACGATCCTCGACGCGCTCCTGAAGGAGGACCCGACCTCCCGGGTCGCCGTCGAGACGCTGATCACCACCGGCTTGGTCCACGTGGCCGGCGAGGTGACGACCAAGGCGTACGCCGACATCCCCAACCTCGTCCGCAACAAGATCCTCGAGATCGGTTACGACTCGTCCAAGAAGGGCTTCGACGGCGCGTCCTGCGGCGTCTCGGTCTCCATCGGCGCGCAGTCCCCGGACATCGCGCAGGGCGTCGACACCGCGTACGAGAACCGCGTCGAGGGCGACGACGACGAGCTGGACCGGCAGGGCGCGGGCGACCAGGGCCTGATGTTCGGCTACGCCTGCGACGAGACCCCGGAGCTGATGCCGCTCCCGATCTACCTCGCGCACCGCCTCTCGCGCCGGCTGTCCGAGGTCCGGAAGAACGGCACCATCCCCTACCTCCGCCCCGATGGCAAGACCCAGGTCACCATCGAGTACGACGGCCACAAGGCCGTCCGCCTCGACACCGTCGTGGTCTCCTCGCAGCACGCCAGCGACATCGACCTCGACTCGCTGCTCGCTCCCGACATCCGCGAGTTCGTCGTCGAGCACGTCCTCAACCAGCTCGTCGAGGACGGCATCAAGCTGGACACCGACGGCTACCGCCTGCTGGTCAACCCCACCGGCCGCTTCGAGATCGGCGGCCCCATGGGCGACGCCGGCCTGACCGGCCGCAAGATCATCATCGACACCTACGGCGGTATGGCCCGCCACGGCGGCGGTGCCTTCTCCGGCAAGGACCCGTCCAAGGTCGACCGCTCGGCCGCCTACGCCATGCGCTGGGTCGCCAAGAACGTGGTCGCGGCCGGCCTCGCCGCCCGCTGCGAGGTCCAGGTCGCCTACGCGATCGGCAAGGCCGAGCCGGTCGGTCTCTTCGTCGAGACCTTCGGCACCGCCACCGTCGACACGGACAAGATCGAGCAGGCCATCACCGAGGTCTTCGACCTCCGCCCGGCCGCGATCATCCGCGACCTCGACCTGCTCCGCCCGATCTACTCGCAGACCGCCGCCTACGGCCACTTCGGCCGTGAGCTGGAGGACTTCACCTGGGAGCGGACCGACCGCGTCGAGGCGCTGAAGAAGGCCGTGGGCCTGTAAGCAGCGCACCGTCCCGGCCCCGGCCCCGTACCGCCCCGCGGTACGGGGCCGGCGGCGTTCCGGGCCCGCCGGCGGCTGCGCCCGGGCCCGCGGCCGTTGTCGGTGCGGTCTGCTAAGACTGGTGCTGTGAGCAGTGAGAACGGGCGGGATCCGGGGGAGCGGGGCGAGCAGCTGGCCCTCATCAGGGAGACCGTCCGGGAGACCAGGGCGGAGCGCGCCAAGCCGCGGACGTGGCGGGGCGCGCAGCTCGCCGATGCCCTGCCGGTGGCCCGGGTCCTGGTCGACAAGGGCCCGGTCCATCTCGACAAGCTGTGGGACTACGCCGTCCCCGCCGCCATGGACGCCGACGCCCGGCCCGGCGTCCGGGTCCGGGTGCGGTTCGGCGCGGGGACCGGCCGGGTGCGCGAGGGCCGGCGCGAGGGCGGCGGACTGCTCGACGGCTATCTCGTCGAGCGGATCGCGGAGTCCGACTACCGCGGCCCGCTGGCCGCGCTCGCCCAGATCGTCTCGCCCGAGCCGGTGCTCAGCCCGGAGCTGCTGGCGCTCTGCCGGGCGGTGGCCGACCGGTACGCCGGTTCGCTCGCCGACGTCCTCCAGCTGGCCGTTCCGCCGCGTCACGCCAAGGCGGAGGCGGAGCGCTTCCCCGAGCCGCCGCCCCCGCCCGCGCCGCCCGCCCCGGGCAGCTGGGCCCGCTATCCGGACGGCCCGGCGTTCCTGGACGCCCTCGCCCGCGGCGGCGCGCCGCGGGCCGTGTGGAGCGCGCTCCCGGGGCCGCGGTGGCCCGGGGAGCTGGCCGCGGTGGTGGCGGCGACCCTGGCGTCCGGCCGCGGCGCCCTGGTCGTGATGCCGGACGGACGGTCGGCGGCGCGGGTGGACGCGGCGCTGACCGAGCTCGTGGGGCAGGGGCTGCACACGCTCCTGGTGGCCGATTCCGGCCCCGAGGAGCGGTACCGCCGCTGGCTGGCCATACGCCGCGGCGCGGTCCGGGCCGTCATCGGCACCCGCGCCGCGATGTACGCCCCGGTCGCCGACCTCGGCCTCGTCGCCATCTGGGACGACGGCAACTCCAGCCACAGCGACACCAACGCCCCGCATCCGCACGCCCGGGACGTCCTCCTGCTCCGCGCGGTGCACGAGAAGGCCGCCTGCCTGGTCGGCGACCTGGGCCGCACGGTCGAGGCCACCCAGCTCGTCGAGAACGGCTGGGCCCGGCCGCTGGAGGCCGGCCGCGAACAGCTCCGCACGGCCGCCCCGTTGATCCGTACCGTCGACGACGTGCAGGCCGCGCGCGACGAAGCGGCGCGGGTGGCGCGGCTGCCGACGCTCGCCTGGCAGACGGCCCGGGCCGGGCTGGCCCGCGGCCCGGTGCTGGTGCAGGTGCCCCGGAGGGGTTACGTCCCGCGGCTGGCCTGCGAGCGCTGCCGGGAGCCGGCCCGCTGCCGGCACTGCGCCGGCCCGCTGGAGGCGCGGAGCAACGACACGGCGCTGTGCTGCGGTTGGTGCGGCCGGGAGACCCCGGACTGGCACTGCGCCGAGTGCGGGGGCACCCGGCTGCGGGCGCAGATCGTCGGCGCCCGCCGTACGGCCGAGGAGCTGGGCCGGGCCTTCCCGGAGGTGCCGGTGCGCACCTCCGGCCGGGACCACGTCCTGGACTCGGTCCCGGACCGCCCCGCCCTCGTCGTCTCCACTCCCGGTGCCGAGCCGGTCGCCGAGGGCGCCGGGTACGCGGCGGCGTTGCTGCTCGACGGCTGGGCGCTGCTCGGGCGGGCGGACCTGCGGGCCGGGGAGGAGGCGCTGCGCCGCTGGCTGGGTGCCGCGGCGCTGGTGCGCGGCCAGGCGGAGGGCGGCACGGTCGCGGTGATCGCGGAGCCGACGCTGCGGCCGGTGCAGGCGCTGGTGCGCTGGGACCCGGCCGGGCACGCGCTGCGCGAGCTGGCCGAGCGGGCCGAGCTGGGGTTCCCGCCGGTGTCCCGGATGGCATCGGTGACCGGCCGGCCCGAGGACGTCGCCGAGCTGCTGAGGGCCGCCGAACTCCCTTCGGGCGTCGAGGTGTTGGGACCGGTTCCGCTGCCGGTGCCGGATCCCGGGCGGCCGCGCCGGCCGGGCGATCCGCAGCCCGGCGAGCAGTGGGAGCGGGCGCTGGTCCGGGTCCGGCCGGGCCAGGGCGCGGCGCTCGCCGCGGCGCTCAAGGCGGCGCGGGCGGCCAGGCTGGTCAAGCGGGAGGGGGCGGCGGTGCGGGTCCGGATCGATCCGCCGGACCTGGGGTGATCGCGCGCGGGGCACCGTAGTCGGGGGCTCGTGCCTGCGCTGCGGGGTGCCGGGCCCGCGGTACGGAGGCGGGCATGACGCCGCCCCGGAACCGAGGTCGGCGGGCGGTCCCGGGGCGCTGGCGAGGGTGCCGGGCGGCCGGCGTGGGGGAGGGTTTCAGCCGTTGCGCGGGCCGGGGAAGGCGCCCGGACGGGTCGGCTCTTCGCGGGCGGCCGCGGAGGACTGTCCGGGCATGGAGCGGGCGGCGGGCACGGACGCCGCGCCGGACAGCCCGGTGGTCACGCTCACCGCGCGGGTCGCGGAGGACTCCGGCGTACGCACCACGGGCTCGGCCGCACCGTCCACGGCGGGCTGGGCGGTGGCCCGGCGGGCGCCGTAACGGCGGTGCACCGCCTGCTTGGTGACGCCGAGCGCGGAGCCCACCGCGTCCCACGAGAACCCCAGCGAACGGTCGAAGTCGACCGCGGCCGTGACGAGCGTCTCGACGCTGTCCCGCAGTTCCTGGGCAAGGCGCACGGTCGGCGCGGGCGCGCGTCCGTAAACGACGAAGCCCGCGGACGGACCCGTGCGCCGCGGCCGGTAGACGTTGCCCAGCTGAGCGGTCAGCGTGCGCAGTGCGTCCACCTGCCGGCGGACCCGCTCGATGTCCCGCACCAGGAGATGCAGGCTGGCGCGTGCCTGGGCGTCGTGGGTTGCGTGGTCGGCCATGAGCAAGCCTCTCGAACCGGCGTGGAATGAAGAAATGGAAAACGATCGGGCCGCCTCGGCGGCCCGCTTCGGGTCAATGCTGTTTGACCAACGCGACAGGAGCGGCTCTGGTCACGGTATGGGGGCGTACGAGCTTCCGTGCGAGGCGCGGGAAATGTCGTACGCCCCCTGAAGCGGCGCTCCCCGGCCGGGGCAAGGACCCTAGACTGGTGTGTCGTTCCGCTGCGTGTGAGAGGTAGTCCGCCACCCATGAGGCTTGTCTTCGCCGGCACCCCCGAGGTCGCCGTCCCCTCCCTCGATGCCCTGATCGCCTCCGACCGGCACGAGGTCGTGGCCGTCGTAACCAGGCCGGACGCGCCCGCGGGACGCGGCCGGAAGCTGGTCGCCAGCCCCGTCGCGGAGCGTGCGGAGGAGGCCGGCATCGAGGTGCTCAAGCCCGCCCGCCCGCGGGACGAGGACTTCCTGGCCCGGCTGCGGGAGATCGCCCCGGACTGCTGCCCGGTGGTCGCCTACGGTGCCCTGCTGCCCAAGGTGGCGCTCGACGTTCCCGCCAGGGGGTGGGTGAATCTGCACTTCTCGCTGCTGCCGGCCTGGCGCGGCGCGGCACCGGTGCAGCATGCGGTGCTGGCCGGCGACGAGGTCACCGGCGCCTCGACCTTCCAGATCGAGGAGGGGCTCGACTCCGGCCCGGTCTACGGGGTGTTGACCGAGGAGGTCCGGCCGACCGACACCAGCGGTGACCTGCTCACCCGGCTCGCGTTCGCCGGCTCCGGACTGCTCGTCGCGACCATGGACGGCATCGAGGACGGCAGCCTGACGCCGGTGCCGCAGCCCGCCGAGGGCATCTCCCTCGCACCGAAGATCGAGGTCGAGGACGCCAAGGTGGACTGGGCGGCGCCGGCCCTGCGGGTCGACCGGGTGATCCGCGGCTGTGCGCCGGCGCCCGGCGCCTGGACGGTCTTCCGCGGCGAGCGCCTGAAGCTGATGTCCGCCACCTCCGCCGCGGGCCACGCCGAACTCTCCCTCGCACCCGGCGCGCTCGCCGTCACCAAGAAGGCGGTGTACGTCGGCACCGGCAGTCACCCGGTCGAACTGGTCTGGGTCCAGCCGCAGGGCAAGAAGCCGATGCAGGCCGCGGACTGGGCGCGCGGCGTACGCATCGAGGCGGGCGAACGACTCGGCGGCTGACGCGCACGGGGCCCCGGCGCGGCCCCGTGGATCCCAGTGGGTGGAATTCCCGGGCCCGTCGTTCGGGGCGGTTTGTATCCTCGGCGGCGCCACCTGAACGACGCGCCGCCCCCGCGGCGCGGCCCCTGGGAAAGGAAGCACCATGACCACCGAGCTGAGCCCCGACGCGCCGGCCGGTCTCGTCGAGCGGGCCCGCAAGGACTACCAGGAACTCGCCGGACGGGGGCTCTCGCTCAACCTCACCCGCGGCAAGCCGGCCCCGGAACAGCTCGACCTCGCCACGGACCTGCTGAGCCTGCCCGGCGGACGGCACACCTCCGCCGACGGCACGGACGTGCGCAACTACGGCGGGCTGCAGGGCCTGCCCGAGCTCCGGGAGATATTCGCCGGGCTGCTCCAGGTCCCGGCCGGACAGCTGCTCGCGGCCGGCAACTCCAGCCTGGAGCTGATGCACGACTGTCTGGTGCACGCCCTGCTGGGCGTGCTGCCGGGCGCCGCGTCGCGCTGGGCGGACCAGGAGCGGATCGCGTTCCTGTGCCCGGTGCCCGGCTACGACCGGCACTTCGCGCTCTGCGAGCGGTTCGGGATCGAGATGATCCCGGTGCCGATGACCGACGAGGGCCCGGACATGGAGACCGTGGAGCGGCTGGTCGCCGAGGACTCCGCGATCAAGGGCATCTGGTGCGTACCGAAGTACAGCAACCCGACCGGCGTCAGCTACAGCGACGCGACCGTGGCGCGGCTCGCCGCCATGCCCACCGCCGCCCCCGACTTCCGGATCTTCTGGGACAACGCGTACGCCGCCCACCACCTCACCGACGAGCCGGTCGAGATCGCCGACCTGCTCGCCGCCTGCGCCGGGGCCGGCCACCCGGACCGGGCGTTCGTCTTCGGCTCCACCTCGAAGATCACCGCGGCCGGCGCCGGTGTCGCCTTCTTCGGCTCCTCGCCCGCGAACGTGACCTGGCTGCTCGGCCACAACGCCAAGCGGTCGATAGGCCCCGACAAGGTCAACCAGCTGCGGCACGTGATGTTCCTGCGCGACGCCGACGGCGTGCGCGCCCACATGGAGCGCCAGCGCGCCCTGCTCCGGCCCAAGTTCGAGGCGGTGGGCCGGATCCTGCAGAAGGAGCTCGGCGGCACCGGGCTCGCGACCTGGACCACGCCCCGGGGCGGGTACTTCGTGACCCTGGAGGTGCCGGACGGCTGCGCCAAGGAGGTCGTCCGCAAGGCCGCCGAGGCGGGCATCGTGCTCACCCCGGCCGGCGCCACCCACCCGTACGGCGACGACCCGCGCGACGCGGTCATCCGGATCGCGCCCAGCTACCCCGGCCTCGCGGAGCTGGAGCAGGCGATCGAGGGTCTCGCCGTCTGCGTCCGGCTCGTGGGCTACGAGAAGCGGGCCGCGTAGGGAGAGCGCACGGCCGGGGTCCCGGAGCCGCGCAGGGAGGCGTTCCGCGCGGCCCCGGGCCCGAGCGGGGAGGCGTTCTGCGGCAGCCCCGGCCCCGCGTAGGCTGGGACGGATCCCTCATCCGGGACCCCCAGACCGCATGTCGCATCCGGAGCACCTTTTCTGTGAGCCAGCCCCAGCCCCGCCGCCGTCCCGGCACACCGCATCGCCGTCCGAAGAAGGACCCGGTCAGGATCCTCGCGTTCGAGGCACTGCGGGCCGTCGACGAGCGGGACGCCTACGCGAACCTCGTCCTGCCGCCGCTGCTGCGCAAGGCGCGCGAGGGCGGGGACTTCGACGCCCGGGACGCGGCGCTGGCGACCGAGCTGGTCTACGGCTCGCTGCGGCGGCAGGGCACATACGACGCGATCATCGCCCAATGCGTGGACCGGCCGTTGCGCGAGGTCGACCCGCCGGTCCTGGACGTGCTCACGCTCGGCGCCCACCAGCTGCTCGGCACCCGCATCCCCACGCACGCCGCGGTCAGCGCGAGCGTCGAGCTGGCGCGGGTGGTGCTGGGTGACGGGCGGGCCAAGTTCGTCAACGCGGTGTTGCGCAAGGTCGCGGCCGACGACCTGGACGGCTGGCTGGCGCGGATCGCCCCGGACTACGACGAGGACCCCGAGGACCACCTCGGCCTGGTGCACGCGCACCCCCGCTGGATCGTCTCGGCGCTGTGGGACGCCCTCGGCGGCGGCCGCGCGGGCATCGAGGACCTGCTGGAGGCGGACAACGAGCGCCCCGAGGTGACGCTGGTGGCGCGGCCCGGCCGGGCCACCGCCGAGGAGCTGCTGGCCGCGGCCGGCGAGCGGGGCGCGCTGCCGGGCCGCTGGTCGCCGTACGCGGTCCGGCTCGCCGAGGGTGGTGAGCCCGGCGCGCTGGACGCGGTGCGCGAGGGCCGCGCCGGTGTGCAGGACGAGGGCAGCCAGCTGGTCGCCCTGGCACTGGCGAACGCGCCCGTCGAGGGCCCCGACCGGGCCTGGCTGGACGGCTGCGCCGGCCCCGGCGGCAAGGCCGCGCTGCTGGCCGCGCTGGCCGCCGAGCGCGGCGCCGCCCTGCTGGCGTCCGAGAAGCAGCCGCACCGCGCCCGCCTGGTCGCCCGGGCCCTGGCCGGCAACCCCGGCCCGTACGCGGTCGTCACCGCCGACGGCACCCGCCCCGCCTGGCGCCCCGGCAGCTTCGACCGGGTCCTGATGGACGTCCCGTGCACCGGCCTGGGCGCGCTCCGCCGGCGCCCGGAGGCCCGCTGGCGCCGTAGCCCCGAGGACCTCGACGGCTTCGCCCCGCTCCAGCGCGAGCTGCTGCGCCAGGCGCTCGCCGCGGTGCGCGTCGGCGGCGTGGTCGGCTATGCGACCTGCTCGCCGCACCCGGCCGAGACCCGGGCCGTGGTGGACGACGTCATCAAGGGCCGCGGCGGCCCGGCCGTGGCGGTCGAATGGGTCGACGCCCGCCCGCTGATGCCCGGCGTCCCCGCCCTCGGCGACGGCCCGGACGTCCAGCTCTGGCCCCACCTGCACGGCACCGACGCGATGTACCTGGCCCTGCTGCGCCGCACCGGCTGACCCGGTCGCGCCCGCTGTGGCGTCCCACCACGCAACGCCGGAGGAAAGGTGAGGCGCGGTGACGACGGGGGCGAGGGGCGCCGGATGACGCGAACGGGCCGAGGAACTTCGGAACTCCCTTGCGGGCAGGGTGCGTTGGGAGACCCCGTCCGCTGACTCGTGGCGGCGCGCCGGCGGTACGGAGCGGAGGGGTCCGAGTGCACCTCGGCGCACTCGCTGCCCCGGAGCGTGGGCGTCATCGGCCCGCGGGTCGGCCGTCCCGTCCTGCTCGTCGGTACGGCCACCGCGACGGGGGTGCCGGCCCCCGGTCCGTCCCGCCTCCGCCCGCTCCGGGGCGGGGCGCCATACTGGGGGCATGGCCTTGATCAACCCCAGCATCCTGTCCGCAGACTTCGCCCGGCTCGCCGAGGAGGCGAAGGCCGTCGAGGGCGCCGACTGGCTGCACGTCGACGTGATGGACAACCACTTCGTGCCGAACCTCACGCTCGGTGTGCCGGTCGTCGAGTCGCTGCGCAAGGCGACGGACACCCCGCTCGACCTGCACCTGATGATCGAGGACCCGGACCGCTGGGCGCCGCAGTACGTCGAGGCCGGGGCCGGGTCGGTGACCTTCCACGCCGAGGCGGCCGCCGCGCCGGTGCGGCTGGCGCGGGAGATCCGGGCCAAGGGGGCGCGGGCGTCGATGGCGCTCAAGCCGGCCACCCCGATCGAGCCGTACGAGGACCTGCTCCCCGAGCTCGACATGCTGCTGATCATGACCGTGGAGCCCGGCTTCGGCGGCCAGGCGTTCCTGGACATCATGCTGCCCAAGATCCGCCGCACCCGTGAGCTGATCTCCCGGCACGGCCTCGAACTGTGGCTCCAGGTGGACGGCGGGGTCTCCGACGCCACCATCGAGCGGTGCGCGGAGGCCGGCGCCGACGTCTTCGTGGCCGGTTCCGCGGTCTACGGCGCGGACGACCCCGCCAAGGCGGTGCGGGATCTGCGCGAGAAGGCCGAGGCGGCGGCCGCGGGGGCCGGCTGGGCCTGCGCCCACTGAATTCCGGCCAACGGGGGCGGGCGGCAAGGCCGTTGCCGGCCACGGGAAGGGTCCCGTGGGGTGGCCGAGCCGCCAATTGTCCGTGGCGCCACCGAGCGTTCACGAGGGTCGCGGCGGTCAAGGTCCCCGTTGCCGCCGGGTTTCTGAAAGGATGAGCAAAGACTCGATCAGATGCGCAAAAGGGGAGAATTTCGTGGTAGCCAGCCGCCCACAGTCCGGAATGGGCCCTGCCGAGCTGGTGCAGGCCGCGGCCATGGCCCGCCGTTTCTATCTCGAGGGCAAGTCGAAGATCCAGATCGCGGAGGAGTTCGGCGTCAGCCGGTTCAAGGTCGCCCGGGTGCTGGAGACCGCACTGGAGCGTGATCTCGTACGGATCGAGATCCGGGTGCCCTCCGAGCTGGACGCCGAGCGCTCCGACGCGCTGCGGGCCCGCTACGGCCTGCGGCACGCCGTGGTCGTCGAGTCACCCGCGGACGCTCCCCCGCCTTCGGCGGCCAGACCGCGCCCGAGGACGCCGCGGACCCGGAGAACCTCGGTGAGGTCGCCGCCGACCTGCTCGGCGAGCTGGTCACCGAGGGCGATGTGCTCGGACTCGCCTGGGGCCGTTCGACCATCCACATGGCGGCCGCACTGCACCGGCTGCCGCCCTGCACGGTCGTCCAGCTGACCGGCGTCTACGACGCGGGCACCGCCGACCGCGGCTCGGTCGAGGCGGTGCGCCGCGCGGCCGACGTCGCCGGCGGCGAGGCGCACCCGATCTACGCGCCGATGCTGCTGCCCGACTCGGCGACCGCCGAGGCGCTGCGCCGGCAGACCGGCATCGCCCGCGCCTTCGACTACTTCGACAAGGTCACCGTGGCCTGCGTCTCCATCGGCTCCTGGGAGCCGGGCGTCTCCACGGTCTACGACATGCTGTCCGAGGAGGAGCGCGAGCACTACGCCTCGCTGGGCGCGGCCGCCGAGATGTCCGCGCACCTCTTCGACGCCGAGGGCCGGCGGATCGGCCGGGACCTGGGCGAGCGGTGCATCACCGTCGAGGCGGACCGGCTGCGCCGCATCCCGGAGGTCGTGGCCATCGCGGGCGGCCGGCGCAAGGCCGCGGCGATCGGCGCGGTGCTGCGCTCCGGGCTCGTGACGAGCCTGGTCACGGACACCGCGGCGGCCGACCACCTGCTGCTGGAGACCGGCCCCGGGCCGCGCCCCGCGCTGGACCGGGCGGACCCCGACGGGACCTGAGCCCGGCCGCCGCCGGGCGGCCGTACCACCCGGCGGTCATCGGCGGGCGGCCCGGGCGGGCCTGTGACAGCATCGGCCCATGGTGATCCGCCCCGTCCCGCGCCGTGCCGCCGCCGTCCTCGGCGCGCTGCTCGCCGGGCTGCTGCTCGCGCTCACCGGATGTACCACCGGCCGGGCCGAGCAGGGGAGTTCGGCCGGCCCGCCGCACTCCACCGCCGCCGCTACCTCCCGCGGGGCCGCGCCTTCCCGCGTACCGGCCTGGGCGTCCGGCATGCCGGACGTCACGGGCGCCGCGCTCCCCGCCCAGGCGCGTGACACGCTGCGGCTCATCGACGCCGGCGGGCCGTTCCCGTACCCGCAGGACGGGACCGTCTTCGGCAACCGCGAACGGCGGCTGCCGCCGCACCCGCGCGGCTACTACCACGAGTACACGGTCCGCACCCCGGGCTCGCCGGACCGCGGCGCCCGCCGGCTGATCACCGGCCGGGACCACGAGACGTACTACACGGGCGACCACTACCGGACCTTCGAGGCGGTGCTGCGATGACCGGGCCGGAGCCGGCGGCCGTGCCGCGGCCGCTCGCGGCGGTGCTCGACGGGCGGACGCCGGCCGGGGTGCTGCCCTGGCCCGCCGACCGGCCGGTGGCCGAGGCGCTGGCCGCCGCACGGGAGGCCGGCTGGACCGGTGCCGTGCTGGACCTGGAGGGCGTCGCGGACAAGGCCGCCTTCATGGACCGGTGCGCCGGCGCGCTGCGGCTGCCCACCTGGTTCGGCCGCAACTGGGACGCGCTCGCCGACTGCCTGACCGACCTGTCCTGGTGCCCGGCCGACCGCGGCCGGCTGCTGGCCCTCACCGGCTGGCAGGGCTATGCCGCCGCCGTGCCCGAGGACTGGGCCGTGGTGGAGTCCGTCCTGGCGGACGCGGTGGGCTTCTGGCGCGACACCGGCACCGGGCTGGCGGTGGTCCTGGCCAGGGCCGGGACCGTCGGCAGGCGCCCTGACGCCGGACCCGGGCGGTCCCTCCGCAGCCCTCTTGGCGGATCGCACACATGGCCCAGCAGGGGCTAGGACAATCGTATGAGCCCTGGTCAGGGCCCGTATCCTGGGCTATATGCGATTCCTGAATCCGAAGAACGGCGCGCTCGAAGAGAGTTCTTCGGTGCCTTACGACCTGACCTACGACGATGTGTTCATGGTGCCCGGCCGCTCCGCCGTGGGCTCCCGCCAGGGCGTCGACCTGGCCACGCCCGACGGGACGGGAACCACCATCCCGCTGGTGGTCGCCAACATGACGGCGATCGCCGGCCGCCGCATGGCCGAGACCGTCGCCCGCCGTGGTGGCCTGGTCGTCATCCCGCAGGACATCCCGATCGACGTCGTCACCGACGTCGTGACCTGGGTCAAGCGCCGTCATCTGGTACTGGACACGCCGATCGTGCTGTCTCCGGTGGCGACCGTCGCGGACGCCCTGGCGCTGCTGCCCAAGCGGGCGCACGGCGCGGGCGTCGTCGTCGAGGGCGGCCGCCCGGTCGGCATCGTCACCGAGCACGACCTGGCCGGGGTGGACCGCTTCACCCAGGTCGCCGAGGTCATGACCAAGGACCTGCTGGTCTTCGACGCGGACATCGACCCGCGGGAGGCCTTCAACCGCCTCGACGCCGCCAACCGCAAGCTCGCGCCCGCGGTCGACGCCGACGGCATGCTGGTCGGCGTGCTGACCCGCAAGGGCGCGCTGCGCGCCACGCTGTACACCCCCGCCACCGACGCCGACGGCAAGCTGCGGATCGCGGCCGCGGTCGGCATCAACGGCGACGTGGCCGGCAAGGCCAAGGCGCTGCTGGAGGCCGGTGTGGACACGCTCGTCGTGGACACCGCGCACGGCCACCAGGAGAGCATGATCAGCGCGATCAAGGCCGTCCGGGCGCTGGACCCGCAGGTCCCGATCGTGGCGGGCAACATCGTCGCCGCCGAGGGCGTGCGCGACCTGATCGAGGCCGGCGCGGACATCATCAAGGTCGGGGTCGGCCCCGGCGCGATGTGCACCACCCGGATGATGACCGGTGTCGGCCGGCCGCAGTTCTCCGCGGTGCTGGAGTGCGCCGCCGAGGCGAAGAAGTACGGCAAGCACGTCTGGGCCGACGGCGGTGTGCGGCACCCCCGCGACGTCGCCATGGCGCTGGCCGCCGGCGCGTCCAACGTCATGGTCGGCTCCTGGTTCGCCGGCACGCTGGAGTCGCCCGGCGACCTCCAGCACACCGCCGACGGCCGTCCGTACAAGGAGAGCTTCGGCATGGCCTCCGCCCGTGCGGTGCAGCGCCGGACGAGCGAGGAGTCGTCCTACGACCGGGCCCGCAAGGCGCTCTTCGAGGAGGGCATCTCGCACTCCCGGATGTTCATCGACCAGGCCCGGCCGGGCGTCGAGGACCTGATCGACTCGATCATCGCGGGCGTCCGCAGCTCCTGCACGTACGCGGGCGCGGCCACGCTGGAGGAGTTCGCCGAGAAGGCCGTGGTCGGCGTGCAGAGCGCCGCCGGCTACGCCGAGGGCAAGCCGCTGCACGACAGCTGGAGCTGACCCGCCAGGGGCCGTTCACGGCCCTGGGGAGCGCCTGACCGGCCCCGCACCGACCCGGTGCGGGGCCGGTTTGCGTTTCCGGGTCTCGCGGGGTTTCCTGGCGCAACGGCGCAACGATCCACCGTACGGGTCGCCGGTGCGCAACGATCAGCCGTGGTTGCGCAAGGAACCTGCATTACGGCAGCTCAGCGGCGCCCCGTAAGGTCTGCGTCAGTACGTGGAGTGGCGGAGACCGCCTGCTCGGCGGTCTCCCGCACGGGGTGCTTCGGCATGCCCGTTTCCTGACCGCCGTCGGTCGCCGTCACCTGACAGGCAGCGAAGAAGGAGCCTCCCCAGTGTTGGAGCACGGCGCAGCCCCGCCCGCAGGGGCCAGCGACACCCGGCCGCCCTCTCCCGGCGGCCCCGGCGGCCTCGGCACCCGGCTGATGCGGCGCAAGCCGGTCGAGCGGCTGGTCGCCGAGGGCGGCAAGGGGCAGGGCGGTGAGCTCCGCCGCTCGATGGGCGTCTGGCAGCTGACCATGATCAGCATCGGTGCCACCCTCGGCACCGGCATCTTCGTGGTGCTCGGCAACGCGGTCCCGGACGCCGGCCCCGCGGTCGTGATCTCCTTCGTGATCGCCGGCATCACCGCGCTGTTCTCGGCGCTGTCCTACGCGGAGCTGGCCGGCACCATCCCGGTCTCCGGCTCCTCGTACTCCTACGCCTACGCCACCCTCGGCGAGCTGGTCGCCTGGGTCTGCGGCTGGTGCCTGCTCCTGGAGTACGGCGTCTCGGTCGCGGCCGTCGCGGTGGGCTGGGGGCAGTACCTCAACGAGCTGCTCGCCGGCACGATCGGCTTCACCCTCCCCGACGCGCTGTCCCAGCCGCCCGGCGACGGCGGCTACTTCAACCTGCCGGCGCTGCTGGTGGTCCTGCTGGCCATGGCGTTCCTGCTGGGCGGTGCCAAGGAGAGCGCCCGGGCCAACACCATCATGGTGCTGGTCAAGATAGCCGCGCTGCTGCTGTTCTGCGGCGTCGCGTTCCAGGGCATCAAGTCCGGCAACTACGCCAACTTCATGCCGATGGGCATGGCCGGTGTGAGCGCCGCGGGCGCCACCCTGTTCTTCTCGTACATCGGCTTCGACGCCGCCTCCACGGCCGGCGAGGAGGCCAAGAACCCGCAGCGTGACCTGCCCCGCGCGATCATGCTCTCGCTGCTGATCGTCACCGCGCTGTACTGCCTGGTCGCGGCGATCGCCGTGGGCGCCATGCCGTGGCAGAAGTTCAAGGGCTCCGAGGCCGCGCTGGCCGGGATCTTGACGGCGGTCACCGGGCAGAGCTGGTGGGCCGTGCTGCTCGCGTTCGGCGCGGTCATCGCCATCGCCAGCGTCGTGCTGACCGTGCTCTACGGCCAGACCCGCATCCTGTTCGCGATGTCCCGCGACGGCCTGGTGCCGAAGGCGTTCGCCAAGGTGCACGCCAAGAGCGGGGTGCCGCGGGTCAACACCGTGATCGTCTCGCTGTTCTGCGGCGTGCTCGCCGCCGCGGTGCCGCTGGGCCAGCTGGCCGACGCCACCAGCATCGGCACGCTGTTCGCCTTCGCGCTGGTGAACGTGGCGGTGATCGTGCTGCGCCGGACCCGCCCGGAGATGACGCGCACCTTCCGTACGCCGCTCTCCCCGCTGTTCCCGGCGATCGGCTTCCTGCTCTGCCTCTGGATGATGTACAACCTGGAGGCCGTGACCTGGGTGGTCTTCGGTGTCTGGATGGTCGTGGGCCTTGTGGTCTACTTCGGTTACGGCTTGCGCCGCTCCCGATTGGCCACGTCAGAGAAGTGATCCACCCGCAGTGCGACTGAACGATCTCGACGAACGCATCGTCCACGCCCTCGCCGAGGACGCCCGCCGCAGCTATGCCGACATCGGCCAGGAGGTCGGGCTGTCCGCCCCGGCCGTCAAGCGCCGGGTGGACCGGCTGCGGGCCGACGGCGCGATCACCGGCTTCACCGTACGGGTGGACCCGGCCGCGCTCGGCTGGGAGACCGAGGGGTTCATCGAGATCTACTGCCGCCGGAACACCTCGCCCGAGGCGATCCACCGCGGTCTGTCGCGCTACCCGGAAGTGGCGTCCGCCTCCACCGTCACCGGTGAGGCGGACGCCGTCGTCCAGGTCTTCGCCTCCGACATGCGCCACTTCGAGCGGGTGCTGGAGCGGATCGCCGGCGAGCCGTTCGTGGAACGGACCAAGTCCGTCCTGGTGCTCTCCCCGCTGCTCCGCCGGTACGGCTCGGGCGCGCCCCGCTAGGTGTGCTGTCCCCTGGGCCGGGGTCGGAAAGGCCCCGGCCCTCCCGGACCTCTGCGCCCGGCTCCGCCGGCACCCGCGGCGGGGCGCCGCGGGTCCTCGCTTCGGTGGTCGTGCCGCCGAGCCTGCTACCTCCAGCGGACTTGAGGTCAAGCGCCGGAGCCACCGGAGCGCGCCCGGGTCCGCAGGCCGGCCACCGCGGCGATCCCCGCCACCAGCACCACGCCCGCCGCGATCCGGTACCCCAGCGCGGTGGCCTCGGTGAACGCGGTGGTCACCGCCGCGCCCTGCCCGGTGCCCGCGGCGAACCGCACCGACAGCACGGTCCCGACCACGGCGATCCCCAGCGCCGCCCCCAACTCCCGTGCCGCGCCCTGGAGTCCGGAGCCCATCCCCGACCGGTGGGCCGGCACCGACGCCACGATCGCATGCGACAGCGTCGGCATCGCCAGCCCCGCACCCACCGACATCACCAGCAGGAACACCAGGTACAGCGGATACGGGGTGCCGGCGTCAGCGGTGGACATCAGCAGCAGGCCCACCACGATCAGGCCCAGCCCGGTACCCACCGCTGCGGCCTCACCGGCCCGCTGCGCCCAGCGCATGCCGTACCGCGTCACCGCCATCATCCCGAAGGCCAGCGGCACGATCGCGAAGCCGGTCTGCAGCGGCGAGTAGCCCTTCACGTACTGCAGGAACTGGGCGTTGACGTAGAACAGCGCGAACATCCCGAAGAACGTCACGGCGATGCCCAGGGTGCCGGCCCGCAGCCGGGGCAGCCGGAACAGCCGGGGGTCCAGCACCGGATGCGCGGCCCGCAGACCGTGCCGGACGAACACCGCGAACACCACCAGCGCCAGGGCGAAGGCCCCCGTCACCGCGGCCGAACCCCAGCCCAGCCCCGGCCCCTCGATGATGCCGAAGAGCAGCGCGGCCGCCCCGAGGACCAGCAGCGCCGAGCCCGGCAGGTCCAGCGCGGCGGTCTGCCTCGGGACCCGCGGCGCGGTCGCGGCGACCCAGACCAGCAGGCCCAGCCCGAGCGGCACGTACGCCCAGAACAGCCCCTGCCAGGGCAGGTACTGAAGGATCAGCGCGCCGCCCGCGTTGCCCGCCATGCCGCCGATGCCGAGCGCCGCGCTCCAGGCGGCGACCGCCCCGGCCCGGCGGTCCGGCGGTGTCGCGTGCAGCAGGACGGACATGGTCGCCGGGACCAGCAGCGCGGCGCCCGCACCCGAGACGGCCCGGCCGGCCAGCAGCGCCGGCAGGGAGCCCGCCAGCGCGCTGAGCAGGGCGCCCGTCGCGAAGACGGCGAGCCCGGTGAGCAGCACGCCCTTGCGGCCGTAGCAGTCGCCCAGCGCCCCGGCGGGGATCAGCAGCCCCGCGAAGACCAGCACGTAGGTGTCGACGATCCACAGCAGCTGGGCGGCGGACGGATGCAGTCCGCTCGCCGCTATCCGGGGGATCGCGAGGTTCATCGCGGCCACCAGGGACTGCGCGACCAGCACGCAGACGCACATCGCGGCCGTCACCGACCGCCGCCGGGAGGGCCTGCCGGGTGGCGTGCGAAGGGAATCGGACGGTGGAGACGGAGACAGCGTCGAGGTCATGGGCGGGACGCTAGAGTCCCCGTGGATTAACCTCAACTGCAAGGTGTGCACTCCATGATTGCGCGAAACGCAAACATCGACCTCAACCTGCTGACGGCCCTCGACGCGCTGCTCGAAGAAGAGAGCGTGACCGCGGCCGCCGACCGCCTCGGGCTCTCCGGACCGGCCATGAGCCGCGCCCTCGGACGGATCCGCCGCACCCTCGGCGACCCGGTCCTGGTCCGCGCCGGCCGCCACATGGTCCCCACCCCGCGCGCCCTGGAGATCAGGGCCGAGGTGCGCCGGCTGGTGGAGGGCGCCCACGGCGTGCTCACCCCGGCCACCCCCGCCGACCCGGCGCAGCTGGCCCGGGCCTTCACCATCAGCGCGAACGACCTCTTCGTCACCGCCGTCGGCCCGCGCCTCGTCGCCCGGGTCGCCGAGGAGGCGCCGCAGGTCGTGCTGCGCTTCCTGGGGGAGAGCCACGTGGACCTGCCGCTGCTCCGGGACGGTGCCGCGGACCTGGAACTCGGGGTGATCGACAGCACCGAACCGGAGATCCGTACCGAGGAGCTGTTCACCGACCGCGGGATGGCGGTGGTCCGCGACGGCCACCCGCTCACCGAGGGCCGGCTCACCGCCCGCCGCTACGCCGACGCCCCGCACCTCAACTTCACCCGCCGCGGCCGGCTCACCGGCCCCATCGACACCGCACTGGCCGCCTCGGACTGCGCCGCAAGGTGATCGCCACCGTCCCCACCTTCGCCGCCTCGCTGATGATGGTCCGGGACACCGACGCGGTCGGCTTCGCCAACGAGGTGATCGCCGCCTCGACGGTCCGCGCCCTGGGCCTGCGCACCCTCCCCATCCCGCTGGAACTCCCCGACATGACCATGGAAATGGCGTGGCACCCCCGCCAGGAGGCGGACGCCGGCCACGTCTGGCTGCGCGGACTCGTCCGCCGGGTGGTCGGGGAAACCATCGCCGCCGGGCCCCCGCCGGAGGCCCGGTGACCTCCGGCGCAATGAATCGCCGCGGAGGCGCTTGAACGCGCAATGAATCGTCCGGCCGCACGCAACGGTGGCGCCTTGTCCGGAATCGTCACCGCCCCGTACCGTCAATGCGTCCCGCCCGAACCGTCCGCCGAGGGGTCCCATGACATCGCTGCACACCGCCCTGCTCCAGAGTTCGGGCCGGCCCGGCGATGTCGCCCACAATCTGCAGGTGCTCCAGGACGCGGCCCGCGCGGCCGCCGCGCAGGGCGCCGGGCTGCTCGCCGCGCCCGAGATGTTCCTCACCGGCTACGCCATCGGCGCCGACGTGCCCAAGCTCGCCGAGCCCGCCGACGGCCCCTCCGCGGCCGCCGTCGCCCGGATCGCCGCCGACCACGGCCTGGCGATCGCCTACGGCTTCCCCGAGCGGGACGGCGACACGGTCTACAACGCGGTCCAGCTGATCGACGCCGGGGGCGAGCGCCTCGCCACGTACCGCAAGACCCACCTCTTCGGCTGCTTCGAGCGCGAGTGGTTCACGCCGGGCGACCGGCCGGTCGTCCAGGCAGAGCTCGGCGGCCTCCGGGTCGGCCTGATGATCTGCTACGACGTGGAGTTCCCGGAGAACGTCCGGGCGCACGCGCTGGCCGGCACCGACCTCCTGCTGGTGCCCACCGCGCAGATGCACCCGTTCCAGTTCGTCGCGGAATCGCTGGTCCCGGTCCGCGCCTTCGAGAACCAGATGTACATCGCGTACGTCAACCGCACCGGTCCGGAAGGGGAGTTCGAGTTCGTCGGGCTCTCCACGCTGGCCGGTCCGGACGGCGTCGCCCGGGCCCGTGCCGGCCGCGGCGAGGAGCTGGTCTCCGCCGCCGTCGATCCGGAGTTCCTCGCCGCCTCCCGCGAGACCAACCCCTACCTGCGCGACCGCCGCCCGGAGCTGTACGCGTCCCTCGTCTGACCCTCCCCCACCGCCCTGCCTCCGCCCCGCCTTCAGCTTTCCCTGCAAGGAGTCCGTACCCCATGACGTCCACGGTGCCCCCCGCCGTCCCGCACACCGAAGCGCAGCCGCCGATCACCATGTTCGGCCCGGACTTCCCGTACGCGTACGACGACTTCCTCGCCCACCCGGCGGGCCTCGGCCAGATACCGGCGACCGAGCACGGCACCGAGGTCGCGATCATCGGCGGCGGCCTCTCCGGCATCGTCACCGCCTACGAGCTGATGAAGATGGGCCTCAAGCCCGTCGTCTACGAGGCGGACCAGATCGGCGGCCGGCTACGGACCGTCGGCTTCGACGGCTGCGACGAGAGCCTGAACTGCGAGCTGGGCGCGATGCGGTTCCCGCCGTCCTCGACGGCGCTGCAGCACTACATCGACCTGGTGGGCCTGACCACCAAGCCGTTCCCCAACCCGCTGGCCGAGTCCACCCCGTCGACCGTCGTCGACCTCAAGGGCGAGTCGCACTACGCCGAGACCCTGGACGACCTGCCCCCGGTCTACCGCCAGGTCGCCGAGGCGTGGAACGCCTGCCTGGACGAGGGCGCCGACTTCTCCGACATGAACCAGGCCATGCGCGAGCGCGACGTGCCGCGCATCCGCGAGATCTGGGCGAAGCTCGTCGAGAAGCTCGACAACCAGACCTTCTACGGCTTCCTCTGCGACTCCGACGCCTTCAAGTCCTTCCGCCACCGCGAGATCTTCGGCCAGGTCGGCTTCGGCACCGGCGGCTGGGACACCGACTTCCCGAACTCCATCCTGGAGATCCTGCGCGTCGTCTACACCGAGGCCGACGACCACCACCGCGGCATCGTCGGCGGCTCCCAGCAGCTGCCGCTGCGCCTCTGGGAGCGCGAGCCGGCCAAGATCGTGCACTGGGCGCCGGGCACCTCGCTGTCCACCCTGCACGACGGGACGCCGCGCCCGGCCGTGACCCGGCTGCACCGCACCGCCGGCAACCGCGTCACCGTCACCGACGCCTCCGGCGACATCCGCTCCTACAAGGCGGTCGTCTTCACCGCCCAGTCGTGGATGCTGCTGTCCAAGATCGCCTGTGACGACGAGCTGTTCCCGATCGACCACTGGACGGCGATCGAGCGCACCCACTACATGGAGTCGTCCAAGCTCTTCGTCCCCGTCGACCGGCCGTTCTGGCTGGACAAGGACGAGGACACCGGCCGCGACGTGATGTCCATGACGCTGACCGACCGGATGACCCGCGGGACCTACCTGCTGGACAACGGCCCGGACCAGCCGGCCGTCATCTGCCTCTCGTACACCTGGTGCGACGACAGCCTCAAGTGGCTGCCGCTGGACGCCAACGAGCGGATGGAGGTCATGCTGAAGTCGCTCGGCGAGATCTACCCGAAGGTCGACATCCGCAAGCACATCATCGGCAACCCGGTCACCGTCTCCTGGGAGAACGAGCCCTACTTCATGGGCGCGTTCAAGGCCAACCTGCCCGGCCACTACCGCTACCAGCGGCGGCTGTTCACCCACTTCATGCAGGACCGCCTCCCCGAGGACAAGCGCGGCATCTTCCTCGCCGGCGACGACATCTCCTGGACCGCCGGCTGGGCCGAGGGCGCGATCCAGACCGCGCTGAACGCGGTGTGGGGCGTGATGCACCACCTCGGCGGCACGACCGACGCCACCAACCCGGGCCCGGGCGACGTCTACGACGAGATCGCCCCGGTCGAACTGCCGGAGGACTGACCCCCGGTTCCTCCCCCGGGGGCTTCCCCCGCCACGAGCCCGCGCGGGCGGCCGGTCACACCCCGGCCGCCCGCGCCGCCGTGTGGACCTCCGCCGCGAGGTCCTTGAGCTCCTCGGCGTCCCGGGCGTGGCCCTGCAGGTCGATCAGGATCTCCTCCACGCCCACCGCGGCGTGCGCGGCCAGATCCTCGACGATCTGCGCCACGCTGCCCTGGAACGGCTTGCGGTCCGGGCCCTCGTAGGGAGCGCCGGTGTGCGTGGTGTTCACCCGCAGCACGCTCTGCACCGGCTCCTTGCGGCCCCGTTCGGCGGCCACCTCCTGCAGTCGCTTCCACTGCTTGGCGAGCTGCTCCGCTCCCATGCCGACGGGCATCCAGCCGTCCGCCCGGTCCACCAGCCGGCGCAGCGCCCGCGGGCTGTTGGCGGGCAGCAGGATCGGTAGCGGCCCCTTCGGCTTGGGTCCGACCTCGGACGGGGCGATGGTGGTCAGCTCGCCGTCGTACGCCACCGGGTCCGGGCCCCACACCGCGCGGCAGACGTCGATCAGCTCGTCGAGGACCTTGCCGCGCTTCTCGAACGGGGCGACCGCGGCGGCCGCGTACTCGTCCAGCGACCAGCCGGTGCCCAGGCCCGCGACCACCCGACCGCCGCTCGCCGCGTCCAGCGAGGCCAGCCCGCGGGCCAGCTGGAACGGCACGTGCAGCGGGGCGACCAGCACGCTCGTGCCCAGCCGGGCCCGCCGGGTGGCGCCCGCGGCCAGGGCCAGCGTCACCAGCGGGTCGGCGACCGAGCGGTACTGCTCGGGCCAGGGCAGCCCCGGGATGTTGTACAGGCCCTGGGTGGCGGGCTCCGGGAACAGGATCCGCTCGAAGACCCACAGGCTCTCGTAGCCGGTCTCCTCCGCGGCCCGGGCCACGTCGGGAACGTCCCGCCCGATGTCGTACTGCCGCATCTGCGGAAGGCTCAGACCGAGTCGGATGGCCATGCAGCGCACTCCTTCGTGGGGTGTCAGATGTCGCGTCGTTGCGTTCCGCTGTCCCTCTGAACCGTCAACCTACCTTCCGCACACGGGAGTTCACAGGTGCTGACCAGGGGCACCGCGGACGGGGTCAGCCGGGCAGCGGGGTCAGCAGCATCCGGCCCACCAGGCCGACGCCGGCGTCCAGCCGCTCGGTGAACTCCTCCGCCACCTCCGGCAGCCGGCGCACGCTCCACAGGGCCCGGGCCGCCACCCAGGCGCCGTCCCGGGCCTTGTCCAGGCTCCAGGAACCGATCAGATGGGTCAGCGGGTCGGCGATGTCGAGCAGGTCGGGGCCGGGCATCAGCTGCTCGCGGATCCGTTCCTCCAGGCTCGTCAGCACCCCGCCCACCCGGTCGAAGTCGCCCTCCAGCGCCGCCGGTTCGCAGGCCAGCGCCCGGCAGGTGTCCAGTACGGCGAGTGCCAGGTCGTGGCCGATGTGCGCATTGATCCCGGCCAGGGCGAACTGCAGCGGGTGGACGTCGGGGTGGCGGCGCAGCTGGAACAGCGGACGCCAGCAGGCCGGTGGCCGCAGCCCGGCGGCCGCGGCGTCCACCGCGGCGAAATAGCGCCGGGCGAACCGGACGTCGAGCTCCCCGGCGGCCGCCGGGTCCCGGAAACCGCCGTCACCGAGGCGCCGCGCCACCGCCTCGGTGACGGTCAGGTACACGCCGTTGAAGACGGCCACCCCGTCCCCGTCGGGCAGTGCCGCGTCCAGTGCCCGCATCCGCGCCAGCACCCCGGCCACGTCCCCGGGCGGCGCCTGGCGGGGCGCCGCGGAGCCGATCCGACCCGGTTCGCCGGATTCCTGAATCGTCGTCATCTGCCCAGCGTGGCAGCTGCCTTGCGGATATCCGCGTTTCCCGGGCGGCGTTGACCGGATCGGGGTAATAATCGGCGCGCCCTCTTGTGGCTCTCCGGAGAGCCACAAGAGCGGCAACGGCCTTTGAGAAACCCATATCTTTTCGCGATCCAGGAAGCGCCGCGGTGAACGTGGTGCAGAATTCCGGAGGTTGGCGCATGTCCCGAAGACGTTCCGCGGTACTCACCGCCCCGCTCCTGGCGATAGCGGCGCTGCTGACCGCAGCCGCCCCCGCTCCGGCCGCTCCGGCCGTGCCCGCCGACAAGTCCCGGGTGCTGGCGAACTGGACCCAGACCAGCGCGGCCAGTTACACGCAGTGGTCCGCCGCCCGGGACCACCGGTCGAAATGGTCCGCCTACCGCTTCAACTGGAACACCGATTACTGCTCCAAGTCGCCCGACAACCCCCTCGGCTTTCCCTTCCACCTCCGCTGCGCGCGCCATGACTTCGGCTATCGCAACTACAAGCGGATGGGCACCTTCAAGGCGAACAAGGCGCGACTGGACAAGGCGCTCTACGAGGACCTGAAGCGGGTCTGCGGGGGCTACTCGGGCGCCCGCAAGGCCTCCTGCAAGGCGCTGGCCTGGACCTACTACCAGGCGGTGAAGAAGTACGGCCGCTGAGGCCCGGGTGCCCGGGGACCTCGTGGTACGGCGGAGCACGGCTCCCGGGGGCGTTCCCCCGGTCCTGGTCGTACGGCGAGGTCCCCTCGTCCGGCGGCGGCGCCCCGGTCGGCAGACGCGGTTTGTCCTGACGCAGCCGTTCGACTATGAATCACCTCGGCTCTGTGACGTGCAGGGCGTCACGGAAGTGGAGAGTGATCATGGCCGGCTTCGGGTGGAAGCTTCACGGGGACGGGCGGCACCTGAGGCCGGGGGAGGTGGTCCGGCCCGGCGAGCGCCTGACCTGGGGCCGCACCATCGCGCTCGGCGCCCAGCACGTCGTCTCGATGATCGGCGCGTGTTTCGTCGCCCCCGTGCTCATGGGGCTGGACCCCGGCCTCGCCCTCATGGCATCGGGCGTGGCCACGGTGCTCTTCCTGGTGATGACCCGCGGACGCATTCCCAGCTACCTGGGTTCGTCGCTCTCCTTCGTCGGGGTGTCCGCCGTGATCGCCGGTCAGGGCGGAGACGCCGGCACGCTGACGGGCGCGATGCTCGTGGTGGGTGCCTGCCTGGCGGGCTGCGGAATCGTCATTCACGTCCTCGGCGCCCGGGTGATCCACGCGGTGCTGCCGCCCGTGGTGACCGGCGCGGTCGTGATGCTCATCGGCTTCAATCTCGCCCCGGTGACGGCGTCCACGTATTGGCCGCAGGATCAATGGACGGCTCTGGCGACCATGCTGTTCACTGGTCTCGCCCTCGTCGTCCTGCGGGGGTTCTGGTCGCGCATTGCCATTTTCCTGGGCCTGGTTTTCGGGTACGTCCTGTCCTGGGTTCTCGACCGCACCGCGGGAATGATTCATTCCGCGAATGGTGCGGGGAAGGTGACGGATCACTGGCGCATTGATTTCTCCGGTGTGCAGAAGGCCGACTGGATCGGCCTCCCGACCTTCCACGCCCCGAATTTCTCGGCCTCCGCAATTATCGTGGCGCTGCCCGTGCTGGTGGCACTGGTCGCGGAGAATGCCGGACACGTCAAGGCGGTCGGGGAAATGACCGGCGACCCCCTCGACGACAAGATGGGCATGGCCATCGTCGCCGACGGCACGGCCACCGTTCTCTCCACGGCGGTCGGCGGTCCCGCCACCACGACGTACGCCGAGAACATCGGCGTGATGGCGGCCACCCGGGTCTATTCCACCGCCGCCTATTCCGCGGCCGCGGCCTTCGCCGTGCTGTTCGGCCTGTGCCCGAAGTTCGGCGCGGTGGTGGTCGCGATCCCCGGCGGGGTGCTGGGCGGCATCACGGTCATCCTCTACGGCATGATCGGCCTGCTGGGCGCCCAGATCTGGATCCGGAACGGGGTGGACTTCACCGTGCCGCTGAACCTCATCCCCGCGGCGGCCGGCATCATCATCGCCATCGGCGGCGTCTCGCTGAAGTTCACCGCGCACTTCGAACTCGGCGGCATCGCCCTCGGGACGCTCATCGTGCTGACCGGCTACCACTCCCTGCGCTGGCTCTCCCGGGCCGCCGGGCAGGGGCGCATGCCGCTCCTCGACGCGGGGACCAGCGACTACGACGGGTCCGCCGACCGTAATGACGGGTCCGCCGGCCGGAGCGACGGGTCCGCCGACCGGAACGACGGACAGGCGCCCTGACCGTCCGGTGCCTGCCGTCCGGTGCCGTCCGGTGTCGAACGGAGATCCGGTAGCGGGAGAGGTGCCGGAAGAGGTGCCGAAAGAGGCGCCGAAAGAGGGGAGTTAGCTCCCCTGCGTCCGCGGTGTGCCTCAGGGATGCTTGATCCACCTACCGCTGACAGGAAACGAGGCGACGATGAACGAGCTTGCTGCCGAGGCGGGCCTGCGGCCCGGATGGGGTGGGTCCGCCGCCCTGTTAGGGCGAGGCGTGGTGCTGACCGGACTGGCGCTGACCGAGGCCCTGCTCCTGGTCTGGGTCACCCTTGTGGTGTGTCTGGCCTGTGTCGGCGTCGGGATCCCGCTGCTTCCGAAGGCGTTGGACACCGTGCGCGCCGACGCGCGGCTCCAGCGCAGGCTCGCGCTGGGGTGGACGGGGGTGCGGGTGCCCGAGCCGTACGCGCCCGAACCGCCGGTTCAGGCCCGGCTGTCGGGCCTGCGCCGGGTGCACCGGATGATCGGCGATCCGGCCACCTGGCGTGATCTGCTCTGGCTGCTGATCAACCCCTGCATCGGACCGGTGCTGGCGCTGCTGCCGGCGGTGGCCCTGGCGCACGGGCTGTTCGGGCTGATCCTGCCGTTCATCTGGCAGCCGGTGGTGGAGAGTTGGGACAACACCTGGTTCCTCTTCCTGCCGGTCGCGAGCCTGCCCGCGGCGATCGGGGCGGCCGCCCTGGGCGTGGTGGAGATCGTGGTCTCGCTGCGGTACCTGCCCCGGCTGATGCTGCCGCTGCACGGCCGCTGGGTGCGCGCCGTACTGGGCACCTCCCGGACCGTGTTATCGGCCCGCGTCGACCACCTGACGCACTCACGGTCGGACGCGATGCGCATGCAGGCCGGGGAGATCCGCCGCATCGAACGCGACCTGCACGACGGGGCGCAGGTGCGGCTGGTCGCCCTCGGCATGACGCTCTCGGCGGCCGAGTCCCTGCTGGAGGAGAACCCGCAGGCGGCGCGCGCCCTGCTCCTGGCGGCCAAGCAGGATTCCACCAAGACGCTCAACGAGATCAGGGACCTGGTCAACGGCGTCCACCCGCCGGTGCTCGCCGACCGCGGGCTGGTCGACGCGGTCCGCACCCTCGCCCTCGGCATCCCGCTGAAGATCCAGGTCGCCGGTTCCCTGCCGGGACGGCTGCCGGAGCCGGTCGAGTCCGCCGCGTACTTCTCCATCGCCGAACTCCTCGCCAACGTCACCAAGCACGCGGGGGCCCGTGAGGCGCACGTCGACATCCGGCACGCCGACGGTGCGCTGCGCGTCGCGGTGCACGACAACGGCGGGGGAGGGGCCGACCTGCGGAAGGGCAACGGTCTGAAGGGGGTCGAACGCCGGCTGGCGGTCTTCGACGGCCCCCTCGCCATCACCAGCCCCGACGGCGGACCCACCACGGTGGCCTTCGAGATCCCCTGCGACATCGCCGACCCGACCGACGACCGAGCGGCGACGATGTGACGGTCGCGCCCCGGGGAGCGGCCCCTGCGTACCGAGGGGGGTGCTCCCCGCCGGCCCGAGGGAAGGGTGGCATGCACATGGCGTTACCTCGGTGCGGATCCGTCCGTGCGGCGCGGTGGGCCGCGGGCGATCCGGCACGGGCGGTCCGCGGCTGGCTGGTCGTCGTCGGTCTCGCGGTCTCGTTCGGCGCCCTGGTCCGGCCGTTCGGCGTGGCCGGCCGGTTCGGGCCCCTGTTGGCGCTGCTGGCCCTGGTCACCGGTGCCCTCGCCACGGCCGCCGGGCCGCGCCCGCGGCACCTGGCGACGCTCGGCTGGGGCGGGGGACTGGCGGCGCTCGGCTGTCTGGTGACGCCGGGCGGCGCCCCGGCCGCCGCGGTGGTGGCCCTGGTCGGCCTGGTGCTGGGCCTGGACCTGGTCCCCGCCCACGTACGCCGGTACCGGGAGGAGAGCGCCCGCGGGTACCGTCCCACCGCGGCGCTCACCATCGCGGCCGGCACCTCCGGGCGGGCCGTGGTGCGCTGCGCCGGGCTGGTGCTGCTGACCGCGGCCGGGCTCGCGGCGACCGGGGCGCCGGTGCTGCCCGGCGTCGCGGTCGGGACGGCGGTGGTGGCCGTGGTGGCGACGGTGACGGCGACCGTCGCGGTGCCCGCCGTCCTCGTGCTCGGCGAACAGTGCCGCCGCGCCGCTCCGCGCCGCCCGTCCCGCCGGCCCGGGGCCTCCGGGTGTCCCGGCTGCGCCGCGCGGTGATCGGCCGGGTGACGGACCGCGCGCCGGCCGCCCTCGTCCTCACCGCCGGGGTGCTCGCCGTCCTCGCCGGGGCGTTGCCCCGCGCCGCCTCCGGGGCGCCGTGGCCCTGGTCGGCCGGGGAGTGGTCCTGCTGGCCCTCACCGCGGCCGGCGCCGCGCTCGCCCTGCGGTCCTGGGTCCTCGGTCCGCTGCTCGTCCTCTCCCAGGCCCTGCTGCTCTCCGTGACCGGGGCGGTGCTCGGCGAGCTGGCGCCCGCGCTGGTCGCACCGGCCGGGCAGGGCGCGCCGGCGGGCCGGTGGGCACCGGTGGCCGGCTGGCTGGTGCTGTCGGCGCTCGCCCTGCCCCGGCACGTCCGGGCGGCGGGACGGATCCGGGAGAACCGGCGCCTGGGCATGCCGGCCGGCGCCGCCGCCCAGGACGGCTGCTGCCGCGCCGGGTTCCCCCTCGCCGCGGTGGCCGCCGTCCTGGTGGCGGCCGGGTGCCTCCCGGGTGCCGGGCCGATGGCCCCGATGCGGTCGGCGGCCGTGGTGGCCGTGGTCTCCGCCGTCGCCGTCGAACTGCTCGTCGGCCTGGTCGCCCTGCCCGCCTGGTGCGCCTGGCGCGGGGAGTACGGCGATTGCGGGGATTCGGGCGGTGGCCCGGCGGGCTTCCTCGGACGGATCACCGGCCGGCCCACCGCGACGCGCACCGACCGGCTGTTCTCCGGGCGGACCCGGCCCGCGTACCCGGTGAGCGGACCGACGGCCGTGCTCAGCCGTTCGTCAGTCCCGCGTCAGCGCGCTTGAGCATAGTGAGGAGGACCACGCCGGCAGGCGAGAGGACGAGGGGCGGCCCATGAGTAACCCGTTCGACGATGCGGAAGGCACCTTCCACGTGCTGGTCAACGACGAGAACCAGCACAGCTTCTGGCCGGCGTTCGCCGAGGTCCCGGAGGGCTGGCGGCCGGTGCTCTCCTCGGTGACCCGGCAGGAGGCCGCCGGTTACGTGGAGGAGCACTGGACGGACCTGGACCCCGCCCGCCTCGGTTCCCGGGGAGCCTGACGACGTGCCGGACACGACGGCGGCCATCGAGGTCGAGGGACTGCGCAAGAGCTACAAGGACGTCGAGGTGCTGCGCGGGGTGGACCTGCGGGTGCCGGCCGGCAGCGTACTGGGGCTCCTCGGTCCCAACGGCGCGGGGAAGACCACCACCGTGCGCGTGCTCAGCACCCTCGTGCGGCACGACGCCGGCACCGTCCGGGTCGCCGGGTACGACGTGGCGGGCGAGGCCCGGCAGGTGCGGCGCCGGATCGGGCTGTCCGGCCAATACGCCGCGGTGGACGAGCAGTTGACCGGCTGGGAGAACCTGACGCTGCTCGGGCGGCTGCTCGGGATGAGCCGCCGGGACGCCCGGGCCCGGGCCGGGGAACTGCTGGAACGCTTCGGCCTCGGCGCCGCGGCCGGACGGCCGCTCGGCACCTACTCCGGCGGGATGCGCCGGCGCCTGGACCTGGCCAGCACCCTGGTGGGCCACCCGGAGGTCATCTTCCTCGACGAACCCAGCACCGGCCTCGACCCGGCCAGCCGGATCGCCCTGTGGGAGGTGGTCAGGGAACTCGTGGCGCAGGGCGTCACCGTCCTGCTGACCACGCAGTACCTGGAGGAGGCCGACCAACTGGCCGACCACATCTCGGTGATCGCGGACGGCGTGGTGGTGGCCGAGGGCACCGCCGACGCGCTCAAGCGCAAGGTCGGTCAGGAGCGGCTGGAGATCACCCTCGCCGACGCGGCGGGCCTGGCCACGGCCCGCCGGACCCTGCGCACGGTGGTGACCGGCGAACTGACACAGGACGCCCAGCGCGGCGTGCTCGGGTGGCAGCTCGACGACGGGCTCGCCGGCATCGCCGCCGCCGCGTCGGCGCTCCACGAGGCCGGGATCGAGGTGGTCGACTTCGCGCGGCGGCGCCCGTCGCTGGACGACGTGTTCCTCGGCCTGACCGGCCGGCAGGCCGACGGCGGGCCGGGGTGAACCGGGCCGTGGCGGAAGCCCCCGTGTGCCGGGTGTGGTGGTCCCCGGTGGTCGACGACCCGGCGGCCCGGGCCCTGCTCGACGCGGACGAGCGCGCCCGCCGCGAACGGCTGCACCAGGCGGCGGACCGGGCCCGCCTGACGACCGGACGGGCGCTGATCAGGACGGTGATCGGCCGGATCACCGGGACACCGCCGCGGCGGGTGCCGCTGCACCGCCGGTGCCGGCACTGCGGCGGCCCGCACGGCAAGCCGTTCGTGCCCGGTGCCGGGGTGCGCTTCTCGCTCGCCCACACCGGTGGCCGGGTGGTACTCGCCGTCACCGAGGGCCCGGAGCCCGGGGTGGACGTGGAGCGGGTCCCCGGCCGGTCCGTGCGGCGGCTGGCCCCGCGGGTGCTGGCCGAGGACGAGTACCGCGTCTTCCAGGCGCTCCCCGAGCACCGGCGGGACCGGGCCTACGCGGTGTACTGGACGCGGAAGGAGGCGCTGCTGAAGGCGGTCGGCCTGGGCATCGTCGTGCCCAAGCGCGACATCACGGTGTCCGGCCCGGGCCGCTCGGCGGCGCTCGTGGAGTGGCGGGGACCGTACGCGGCCGGGCCGTTCGCCCTGTTCGACCTGGAGCCGGGCCCCGGGTACGCCGGGGCGCTGGCGGTGTGCGGCCGCTCGGCGCGGGTCGAGGAGCGGTTCCTGGAGCACCCGCTCGACGACGGCTGAGAGGCGGTCCGGCGACGCCGGCCGCCTCCTGACGACGCCGCGTCAGCTACCGGTCAAGTCCTTTGCGGAACAGGCATTTTGACGGAACGTCAGGTCACTGTCGTCTGGGGCAGGCGCGCGTCGATGGCCGCGTCCTGGGTGAGGATCGCCCGCTGCAGGCTCCGCAGCTTCCGGCCCGGTTCCACGCCGAGCTCGTCCTGCAGCCAGGAGCGGACCCGCTGGAAGGTGGCGAGGGCCTCCTGCTGCCGGCCGGAACGGTAGAGCGCGACCATCAGCAGCTCCGTCAGGCGCTCGCGTTCGGGGTGCTCCAGGGCGAGTTGCTCCAGCCCGTTCACCACGCGGTAGCCGCCGCTGAGCAGCTTGGCCTCGTAGAGGTCCTCAAGAGTGCTCAGGCGCTGACTGGCCAGCCGGCTCATCTGGTTCTGACAGCGCAGGCCGCCCAGTACGTCGAGCAGCGCGTCCCCGCGCCACAGGGCGAGCGCCTCCTCCAGCGCGGCGACGGCCTCGTCGGGCGCGTGGGGGAGCAGGGCCGCCCCCTGGGCGGCGAGCGTGTCGAAGCGGTGGGTGTCGACCCGGGCCGGCGGGACGTCCAGCAGGTAGCCGTTGGCCGAGGTGCGCACCATCAGGGTGCCCGGCGTCCCGGTGATCCGTTCCAGGGCGTCGCGCAGGCGGTGGACCCCGGCCTGCAGCGCGTTCTTCGGGTTCTTCCAGGGCCGGTCGGTGAGGAGTTCGTCAATGAGGAAGTCGATGGAGACGACCTCTCCGGCGGAGAGGGCGAGCACGGCGAGCAGGGCCCGGGCACGGTTCGGCCCGACGCCGTAGGACCTCCCCCGATGGGCGACCTGTAAGGGGCCCAGTAATCCGACCGACACCTCGCCCGTGTCCATGTTGTCCCCGTTCAGGATGTGCGGAGCCATCTGTTTTCCATTCTTCTTCTCCCGGTGGTCAGCGTTCGGCGCCTACTCCCTGTACTCGGCATGCGGCGTCTTCCCCCTGTACTCACTTCGGCGTCGCCGGACGGGCGCAATCGTGTGATGTCGCCTGGTCGTTGCGGGTGCAGAACGGCGCATGCGCGGGCATGCGACCAAGAACCACTACTTCCCCCGGAAAAACGGACGGGAGAATTCCGTGCGAGGGGCGATGAGGTCAGGCTCGCGAACGAGCGAGCCTCCGGGAGATTCCCCACTGGACAACGGTCCGGCGTTGCTGCATGAGCTGGTCCCCCCTGAGCCTGAGCTGCTGACCATCACCGTGCGCGTACTACGTGCTGAGCGTGGGTCCATGCTTTTCGGCCACGCCAAGCTAACACACGCCGTACTGGTCAGTGATATCGCGCGAGAGGTGCTTTTGCCTTCCCCTTACGGAAAATCCCGGGACGGCCGCCGCCACGGGTGACGGGACGGACCGGTCCGTCCGGGGCCGGGGAAGGCGGGGGTCGGCGGACCCGGGCGGGAGCGCCGGCGCCCCGCGCGGCGGCGAGGTTGCGGAAGGATGGATTCTCCTTGGCCGCGGCCTTTCCCCGTCCCCCGGAGAGAAAAGGCGCGTGGTGGCTCGAAATGGGTCCGGGGACGGCCGGGGTGCCGGACGATCGCCCGGGAATACCACCGGCCGTCGATCGGCGTGGTCAGTGCTCAGTCAGTGCCTCGTCAATCGGCGCGATTACTTTGGGCGCCGTTCCCCGCACCCAATTCGGGGACAGTCGGGCTCGAAAGGAGTCGGCGGGCTGTGACCTCAATAGCCGAGGTATCCACGCACTGGCCGTCACCGGTTTCCCTCGCGGAGCGCCAGCACGACCTGGGACTGACGGACGCGGAACTGCGCCGCTACATCCGGGGGTTCGGACTTTCCCGGATCTGCTGGGACGAGGAGGTCACGGAGAAGGAGTTGCTCCTCTCCGCCCTGGAGAAACTGCCGTCGCTGCGCGGCGCGGAAGAACGGGTGCGTTTCCTGATACGCGCCAGGACCTTGCGCGCGCCGTCGCCGTATCCGCACAGCGCGCTCCAGGAGATCCGGCGCGAGGCCGGTCTGCGGCACGCCCGCACCTTCGCGCTGACCGAGCACGCCTGCGCCTCCGGCCTGCTGGCGGTGGAGGTCGCGGGCATGCTGCTGGCGGAGGAGGGCGACCCCGAGGCGCTCGCGCTGATCCTGACCGGGGAGAAGGCGCTGACCCGGGAGACCCAGTTCGTGCCCGGGGTGGGCGCCACCGGCGAGGCGACCGCCGCGGTACTGGTGGCGGCGTCCGGGACCAGGGACCGGGTACGCGGCTTCGCCACCCGGACCGTGTCCACCGGCCACCCGAAGATGGTGATGACGCCGGAGGCCGCCCGGGCCTTCCGCGGGATGTACGCCGACGTCCTCACCGAGGTCATCGGCGAGGCCGTCGACGCCGCCGGGCTGACCATGGACGAGATCGCCCTGGTGCTGCCGCACAACGTGAACCGGGTCGCGTGGACGAAGCTCGCGGACCGGCTGGGCACCCGCACCGAACGGGTGCTCCTGGACAACGTCCCGCGCACCGGGCACTGCTTCGGGGCCGACCCGTTCGTCAACTACGTCACGGCCTGCGAGCTGGGCAGACTCCGCCCCGGTGACCACTACCTGATGGTGGCCGTCGGGCTCGGGGCGTGCTTCGCCGCGATGGTCGTGGAGCACTGAGCACCCCGGGTGTACGGGGAGGACGGAGAAGCGGTGGAGGAGAACTTCAGCCGGCGGCTGAAGACCGCGGTGGCCGGTGACCCGGGCGCGTCCCTGGTGTTCCTGGGCAACTTCGAGGTCGAGGAGGAGTGGGCGCGCGGCGAGACCGGACTGCCCCGGCTCTCGTCGGCGGGGAACAGTGCCGTGGTCAACCGCATGGAGGAGTTCGCGCTGCTGCTGGGCGACGCCGACGACCACGTCGTCCTCAAGGCCCGGCCCGACGAGGACTACCTCGACCACCTGCGCCGACTGGGGCTGTCCCTGCCCACCGTGCACGTGGTGGCCGGCCAGCGGCCCGACCACCTGGTCACCCGGGACGCCCTGGCGGACGACGCGCTGATCGCCGGCCTCGGCGAACTGGCCGACCGGGGCGCGCTGCTGGCCCCGCACGGCGTCTCCGCCCTGGAGGAGGAACTCGCCGCCCGGGCCCGGCTCCCGCTGGCCGCCCCGCCGGCACCGCTGTGCAAGGCGGTCAACAGCAAGGTCTACAGCCGGCGCGCCGCGGACGCGGCCGGGCTGCGGCAGCCGCGCGGCTGGGCCTGCGAGACGCTCGACGCGCTCGACGCCGCGCTGGCGCACGCCGCCGAACTGTGCGAACAGGGCGTCACCTTGATGGTCAAGGAGGCGTTCGGCGTCTCCGGCAAGGGCATCGCGGTCGTCGACAGCCGGCGTCGGCTCGACCGGCTGCACACCATGATCACCCGGTCCGCCCGCGCCGCCGGCTCGGACCGCGCCGCCTTCGTGATCGAGGAGCGGGTGGCCAAGGACCGGGACCTCAACTACCAGATCACCGTGGGCCGGGACGGCAGCGTGCGGCTGGACTTCGTCAAGGAGGCCCTCACCGAAGGCGGCGTGCACAAGGGCCACCGCTTCCCGCCCGACCTGACGACACGTCAACTCGACGAGATCCGGCACGCCGCCCGGCTGCTCGGCAAACAGCTGGCGTCCGACGGCTTCTTCGGCGTGGCCGGCATCGACGCGATCGTGGACACCGACGGCGGCGTCTTCCCGGTGATCGAGATCAACGCCCGCAACAACATGTCGACCTACCAGGTCCGGCTCCAGGAACGGGTGCTCGCCCCGGGACAGTCGGCACTCGCCCGCCACTACCCCCTCCGGCTGCGCCGGGAGCTGCCGTTCGCCGCCGTGCGCCGGCTGCTGGACGGCCTGCTGCTGCCGGCACCGGGCGAGGAGGGGCTGGTCGTCAACAACTTCGCCACCGTCAACGCCGGCGCCGGCTCCGGGCCCTACCAGGGGCGGCTGTACGGACTGCTGGTCGGCGCCCCCGAACGGCTCCCCGCGCTGGACGAGGCCGTCTCGAAGCAACTGGCCACCCTGACCGAGGAGCCCGCCGATGTCCGCTGAGTTCACCGTGCAGAACCTGGGGATCACCACCCTCGCCGAGCGGTTCGGCACCCCGCTGTACCTCTACGACGGCGACCGCCTGACCGGCCGCATGGACGCCCTCCGCGAGCTGCTCCACCCCCGGCTGGAGATCTTCTACTCGCTCAAGGCCAACCCGAACGTCTCCGTCTGCGCCCTGCTGCACGCGCACGGCGCCCGGGCCGAGGTCTCCTCGCTGACCGAGCTGCTCACCGCACGGGCGGCCGGGGTGGCCGCCCGCGACATCGTCTTCCTCGGCCCCGGCAAGAGCCGCGAGGAACTCGGTGCCTGCCTCCGCCACGGCGTGTACGCGGTCATCTGCGAGTCCTTCCAGGAACTGGCGGCGATCGAGGAGCTGGCCGACGAACTCGGCCTGACCGCTCCGGTCGCGCTGCGCGTCAACCCGAGCTTCACCGTGAAGGGTTCGGGGCTCACCATGGGCGGCAAACCCCGCCAGTTCGGCATCGACGAGGACCAGCTGCTGGGATCGGAGCCGCTGGGCAAGGGACTGGCACACGTGCGGCTGATGGGCGTGCAGGTGTACATGGGCACCCGCATCCTCAGCGAGGAGGCCGTCGTGCTCAACACCGAGCGCATCCTCGACCTCGCCGAACGCGTCGCGGCGCACCACGGCTTCCCCCTGGAGACGGTCGACGTCGGCGGCGGCCTCGGCGTCGCCTACTTCGACGGCGAGCGCGACCTGGACCTGGCGCGCCTGGCCGCCGGCGTCAACCCGGTCCTGGACGCCTTCGCCGAAGCCCACCCCGACACCCGGCTGATCATGGAACTCGGGCGCTACCTGGTGGCCGAGAGCGGGACGTACGTGGTCCGGGTCGGCTACACCAAGACCTCGGCCGGGGAGAACTTCGCGGTCGCCGACGGCGGCACCAACCACCACATGGCCGCCGTGGGCATCGGGTCGTTCGTCAAGCGGAACTTCCCCATCGAACTGCTCAACCGGCCCGGCACCGGCGCCACCGAACCGTGGAACATCACCGGACCGCTGTGCACGCCCAACGACACCCTCGGCAAGAAGGTGCCGCTGCCGCCGCTGCGGACCGGTGACCTCCTCGGCGTGCGCCGGTCCGGCGCGTACGGCCCGAGCGCCTCACCGGTGTTCTTCCTCTCCCACGGCCACCCCGCCGAGGTGCTGGTCCACCGCGGGCGGGCGCACCTCGTCCGGGACGCCGACACCCCAGGGACCTGCTGGCCCGCCAGCACCTCTACGACCCCGCCTCGTCCGCCGTGCGCTCCCCGCTCGACTCGCTCCCCACCGCCTAGGCCCGGCACCCGGGCCGGCCCCTACCGAAGGACACGGACATGACCGAAGCGACCATCCAGCAGCCCGCGACCGAGCAGGACCGGGTCACCGCCGCCGTCACCGAAGCCCTCGGCGACGTCCTCCAGCGCGAGCTGACCGGCCTGGAGCCCGGCACCAGGCTCTTCGACGAACTCGGCCTCGACTCCACCGGCGTGCTCGACCTGCTGCTCGCCCTGGAGGAGCTGCTGGACTGCGAGTTCGACACGGAGAACCTGGAGATGAGCCACTTCGCCACCGTCGGCTCGCTGACCGACCACCTCACGGGCGAGCTGAGAGCGCAGCGGTGACGCTCGCCCTGACGGTCTCCGCGATGGCGCACCGCCGCTTCCCGGCCGGGGCCACCCGCCCCGGCGCCGCCGACGACGACCGGTACCACGCCAAGGTCGCCGCCGCGGCCGGCGTGCCCCTGCGGGACGCCACCCGGCCGACCGTCACCGGATCCACCTTCGAGGAGATGGCGGTCGCCCTGCTGGACCCGCTCGGCGCCCAGGACCACCCGGTCGACCTGCTGTTGCTGGCCTACGCGACGCCCGACCTCACGCCCCTGACGCTCACCGGGCCCACGCTGGCCGCCCGACTGCCCGGCCGGCCCCGGCTCTTCGGGATCACCGACACCGGCGTCTCGGCGCCCTTCACCATGCTGGCGCTGGCCCGCTCCAGCGTGCTCCGCCACCGCCTCCGGCGGGTGCTGGCGTTCGCCTTCGACCGGTCGGACCTGCCGCACGACCCTCCGCTGCCACCGGACCGGCGGGTCGCGGGCGACGCCGCGGTGGCGCTGGTCGTCGAGCCGGCGCCGGACGGCGCCCCGGACGCGCTCCGGGTGCGCCAGCGGTCGGGCGTCCCCGCCGAGGAGGTGCCGCGCACCCTCGACGCCCTCGCGGCCGAACTCGCGGCCGACGGCGCCTCCACGATCCTGGTCGGCGCCGGGGTGGGGGAGCGGTGGCAGCCGCGGATCCCGCACTCCGCGCTCCGGCACACCCCGCAGGGATGGCCGTGCACCGCGCTGTTCGGCGCGCTGGCCCGACTGCGCCCGGCCCCGGACGACGCCCCGGTGCTGCTCGCCGAGTACGACCGCTCCCTCGGTGACCTGTCGGTCTGCCGGGTCGGCCCGGTGGCCGCATGAGCGCCGCGACCGGCGTGAGCGCCCCGCCCGGCCACCAGCGCCTGTACGCCGCGGCCCGGGACGAGGGACCCGCGGCGGCCCTGCGCGCCCTGCTGACCCGGCACGGCCCGCACGCCCTGGACGGCGGCGCCGCCGGCCACGCCGTCCTGCCGGAGCCCGCGGGCCCGGTGGACGGCCGGGTGCTGCGCCACTACCCGCCGCCCGCCGGACCCGTGGTCCTGGTACGGCGGGTACGGGACGCCGCGCGGCCCGCCCCGCCCGATGCACCGTCCCTGCTCTGGATCCGGCTCGGACTCACCGCCGGACTCCGCACCGCCACTCTCGCCCGGCTGGGCGAACGCGCCAGTGGGGACGGCACGATCCTGATGCACCAACTGGTCAAGGCCCAGGCCGCGGAGGCGTACGCCGGCGAGCTGGAGCTGACGGCGCACGCCGCCTCGCTCGCCCCGGCCGACGCGACGACGGCACGGCTGCGGCACCTGCACTCCCAGGTCACCCGCACCGACCGGGCATGGCTGCGGCTGCTGGGCGCCCACGGATTCCTGCGCACCGGCCCCGGCGGCGTCGCCGAGGTCTCGGAACTGCTGGCCGATGTCTACCTTCCCGCGGAGGAGGAACGGTGAACGGTGACGCACGGCTGGCCGCGCTGCGCGACCTGGCCCGCGAGTGGGGCGACCAGTTCCGCGCCGCCGCACCGGAGCTCGACCGGGACCCGGACGCCGTCCACCGCTACCTGGACCTGCCCGGGGTCCGCCACCTCAGCACCTACGGCACACCGCGCGAGTACGGCGGCCGGCCGCTGCGGGTGGGCCCGTACGCCTTCGAGGGCACCGGCGCCGTGGAACACGTCGTGCTGCTGGAGGAACTGGCGCGCGGCGACGCGGGGCTGACCCTCGCCGCGCCCGGTCCGTCGATGTCGGGCGTGCTGGTGGACAAACTGGCCGACCCGGCGCAGCGCGCGGAGTACTACACCCGGATCGTGAGCGAACCCATCTGGACCTGCTTCGCGTTGACCGAGCCCGGCCACGGCTCCGACGCCTCGGCGATGGAGACCACGCTGCGCCCCGGCGCCGACGGCCGGTTCGTCCTGAGCGGCCGCAAACGCTACGTGGGCAACGCCGCCCGCGCCCAGGTCGCCGTGGTCTTCGCCCGCACCGGCAGCGGACCGCTCGGCGTGACCGCCGTCCTGGTGGACACCGGGTGCGCCGGCTACCGGGCCGAGCCGCTGGACACGCTCGGACTGCGCGGCGCGCAACTGGGCGCGGTCACCCTCGACGACCTCCCCGTCGAACCCGAGCGGGTGCTCGGCCGGCACCTGTCGCCGGTCCGCCGCGGCATGTGGGCCTGCGTCCAGGTCTTCAACCGGCTGCGCCCCGGGGTGGCGGCACTGGCCCTCGGCATCGCCGGCGCGGCCCATGCCTACGTCGTCGAACAGCGGCCGGCCGCCCGGGGCGCCGCCCGGGACCGCATCGAGGAGCTGGGCCACCGGATCGCGGCCACCCGGTCCCTGGTGCTCCGGGCCGCCGCGGAGGTGGACGCCACCGGCGACGGACACCTCGCCTCGGCCGCCAAGGCGCGGGCCTGCGCCCTGGCCGAGGAGGTCACGCTGGCCGGCTGCGAGCTGCTGGCGCCGGCCGCCCGGGCGAGCCACCCGCTGCTGGACAAACTGGCGCGGGACGCACGGGGCGTCGAGTTCATGGAAGGCACCCGCAACATCCAGCACCTCAACCTCTTCCCGGGGCTGCGCGCCGGGCGGGCCGCGGGGTGACCGCCGCGGTCAGGAATGGTTGAGATACGTCAGGACCGCCAGCACCCGGCGGTTGTCGTCCTTGGACGGCGGCAGATCCAGTTTCTGCATGATGTTGCCGATGTGTTTGGTGACCGCCTTCTCCGTGATGACGAGCAGGGCGGCGATCGCGGCATTGGACCGGCCCTCGGCCATGCCGTGCAGGACGTCGCGCTCCCGGTCGGTCAGGCGGGTGACCTTCTCGTCCCGCCCGCTGCCGGACATCATCGCGGTGACCACGTCCGGGTCCATCACCGTGCCCCCGCCGGCCACCTGGCGCAGCGCCGAGACGAACTGCGTGGCGTCGAAGACCCGGTCCTTCAGCAGATAGCCCACGCCGCCCTCGCCGTCCGCGAGCAACTCCCGCGCGTAGAGCTGGTCGACGTACTGCGACAGCAGCAGTGACGGCTGGCCGATGTGGCGGCGGCGGGCCTCCAGCACCGCGCGCAGCCCCTCGTCGGTGTGGGTCGGCGGCATCCGGATGTCCGCGAGGACCAGGTCGGGGCGTTCCACGTCCAGCGCCCGGACCAGCTCCGGGCCGCTGCCGACGACCGAGACGACCTCGAAACCGTGCGGTTCCAGCAGCCGGATCAGACCCTCGCGCAACAAGAACTGGTCCTCGGCGAGCACGATGCGCATGGCTGCCTTCCCCCCATTCGGCCACCACCCGGACCACGACATCGGGCCGGGCCGCCCAGAACCTAGCAACGGCCTTGTAAGAGCGGCAAGTTGGCAAATTCCGGTCAGCGGGCGGTCAACCGGTAGTCAGTGCGATTTGGCAGGATCGCGCACGCATCTGAAGAAGCCCATTCCCATCAAGGCGGCAGGTGTCCCATTCACATCATCACCGCTCCCCACGAATTCAATGCCGACGACCTCTTCGTCGATCTGGAACCCCTCGTCGGTGAACCGTTGATGCTGAAATGCGAGGGATTCAATTTCGCCGGTTCCATCAAGCTCAAGGCCGCGCGCGCGATGGTGGACGCCGCCGAACGCCGGGGGCGCCTGCGTCCCGGCTCCACCCTGGTGGAGAGCTCCTCGGGGAACCTCGGTGTGGCACTGAGCCTGCTGGCCGCCTCCCGGGGCTACCGCTTCCTCTGCGTGACCGACTCCCGCTGCACCCTCGGCGCCCGCCAGCTGATGCAGGCGCTGGGCAGCGAGGTGCACGTCATCACCACCCCGGACCCGGTGGACGGGCTGCTCGGCGCGCGCCTCGCGCACGTCCGCGAACTGTGCGCCGGCAACGAGGACTTCCTCTGGCTCAACCAGTACGCCAACCCGGACAACGGGCAGGCCCACTACGACACCACCGGCCCGGAGATCCTCAAGGCCTTCCCCGACCTGTCGGTCCTCTTCGTCGGGGCCGGGACCACCGGCACCCTGATGGGCTGCGCCCGCTACCTGCGCGACCACAAGCCGTCGGTCCGGGTGGTCGCGGTGGACGCGGAGGGGTCGGTCACCTTCGGCGGCCCCGCCCGGACCCGCATGATCCCGGGGCTGGGCACCGGCGTCCGGCCGCCCCTGCTGGACGAGTCGCTCGTCGACGACGTGGTGCTGGTCGCCGAGCCCGACACCATCCGCAGCTGCCGCCGGCTGGCCCGCCGCGGCTTCCTCTTCGGCGGGTCCACCGGCACCGTCGTCAGCGGCGCCCTCGCGTGGCTCGCACGGCATCCGCTGCCGCCCGGCGGCCGGGCCGTCGCCATCGCCCCCGACCTCGGCGAGCGCTACCTGGACACCGTGTACCAGGAGCAGTGGGTCGTCGACCTCTACGGCCCGCGAGCCCTGGACGACGACGTGCCCGCCCGGGTCGGCTGAGCCGCCCGCAGTCCCGGCTCCCGCCGCCCCGCTCCCACCCCCGTAGCAGCGGCCCCGCCCTTCCACCGTGACGCGTCCAGGAGACACCATGACCCCACCCGCCGACACCGCCCTGCCGTTGACGGGCGCCCAGTCGGGCATCTGGTTCGACGAGCGGCTCTCGCAGGGGCGACTGGCCTACAACATGGCCGACTACCTCGACATCTCCGGCCCGCTCGACGCGGACCTGCTGCGCCGGGCCCTGGAGACGGTGCTGGACGAGGCCGAGTGCACCAGGGCGCGGTTCTCCGAGACGGACGGCGTCCCCGTCCAGCACGTCCGGCCGCTCGGGGAACTGCCGCTGCGGCAGCTGGACCTCAGCGGCGCCGCCGATCCGGTCGCCGAGGCCCTCCGGCTCTTCGACGAGGACCTGCACCGGCCCTTCCGGCTCACCGGGAGCCTGCTGTTCCGGTTGACCCTGGTGCGGATCGCCGCCGACCGCCACCTGCTCCACCTGGCCATGCACCACCTGCTCGCCGACGGATACAGCCGGCTCGCGGTCTACCGCAGGCTCAGTGAGGTCTACGGCGGCCCGGCCGCCGACGGGAGCGGACCGCCCGGAACCCCGCTGCCCCCGCTGCGGGTGCTGCTGGACGCCGAGACGGCGTACCTGGCCTCGCCCGCCGTCGAGCGCGACCGGCTCTTCTGGGAGCGCCACCTCCCGCGGGACGCCGAACCGACCGGCCTGGCCACCGGGGACCCCGTACCCGGCACCGCGTTCCTGCGGGTCACCCGCACCGTCGACGCCGCCGCCGCGGCCACCCTGCGCGCCGCCGCGGCGGACGCCGGGGTGACCTGGCCGACCTTCGCCATCGCCGCGACGGCCGCCTACGTCGCCAAGGCCACCGGCAACCCCGAGGTGCTGCTGACCCTCCCGGTGACCGCGCGGCAGTCCGCGCTCGCCCGCACCGTGCCCGGGATGGTCGCCAACTACCTGCCGTTCCCGGCCCGGCTCCCCGCCTCCACGACGGTGGCGGAGCTGCTCACCGCGACCTCCCGGACCCTCGCCCGGTCGCTGCGGCACCAGCGCTACCCGGCCGAGCGGCTGCGCCGGGCGATGGGTCTGACGGCGGGCGACCGGCGGCCGTTCGGACCGTTCGTCAACGTCCTGCCGCAGAACCCGGAGATCCGCCTCGGCCCCTGCCGGGCGGTGCTGCACAACCTCTCCACCGGCATCGTCGACGACCTGATGATCACCGTCCTGGACTCCGCCGGCGGCGGCCTGGAACTCCATATGAACGGCAACCCCGCGCTCTACCGGCCCGAGGAGATCCGCGGCCACCTGAGCCGGTTCGAGGTGTTCCTGCGCCGGCTGGCGTCGGCCCCGGCCCCCACCCCGCTCGGCCGGCTGGAGACGGTCACCGAGGACGAACGCGCCGAGCTGCTCGCCGCCGGCACCGGAGCCACCGGCCCGGTGCACGGCGCCGTGGTGGAGCGGATACGGGAGCGCGCCGAGCAGGACCCGGCGGCCACCGCCCTGGCGGAGGGCGAACTGACCGTCTCCTACGGTCAGTTGGTGACCTGGGCCGATGCGATGGCGCGGCGGCTG
This sequence comes from Streptomyces endophytica, assembly GCF_026153355.1. Lineage (GTDB taxonomy): Bacteria > Actinomycetota > Actinomycetes > Streptomycetales > Streptomycetaceae > Streptomyces > Streptomyces endophytica. The sequence goes on from NZ_CP110636.1 coordinate 4,749,222, forward strand.
ACCGAGGCCGGCGTGGGACCCGGCGCACTGGTGGGCGTGCTGGCCGAACCCGGCGCGGTCTTCCTCGGCACGGTGCTGGCCGTCCTCCAGGCCGGCGGCGCCTGGGTCCCGCTGGACGTACGGGCCCCGGCCGCCCGGGCCGCCGGGCTGCTCACCGACGCCCGCGTCGGCCACCTGGTCGTCGGCCCCGGATGCGCCGCGTCCGCCGACGAGGTGACCGCGCTGACCGGCCACCCGGTCCGGCGGCTGGCCGCGGACCGGGACTTCGCCGCGGCGGCCGCGCCCACCACGCTGTCCGCCCCGGCGGGCGCGGAGCGGGACCCCGCCTACGTGATCTTCACCTCGGGGTCGACCGGCCGGCCGAAGGGCGCGATCGTCGAACGCCGCGGGATGCTCAACCACCTCCTCGCCAAGATCGAGGACCTCGGACTCGGGCCCGGCGACACGGTGGTGTGGAACGCGCCGGTGACCTTCGACGTGTCGGTGTGGCAGATGCTCGGCCCGCTGCTGGCCGGCGGCGCCGTGCAGATCGTCCCGCACGACGTCGCGGCCGACCCCGAGGCGCTGTTCGGCACCGTCGCGGACCACGCGGTGACGGTGCTGGAGGTCGTCCCGTCGCTGCTGCGCGCCGCGCTGGACCTCTGGCAGGTCTCGGACACCGGCCCCGACACCGGCTCCCTCCGCTGGCTGATGGTCACCGGCGAGGCGCTGCCGGCGGACCTGTGCGCACGCTGGTGGCGGATCGCCGGGGTGCCGATGGTGAACGCCTATGGACCCACGGAGTGTTCGGACGACGTGACCCACGCCGTGCTGCGGCCGGGGCAGGAGCTGGGCGCCCGAGTCCCCATCGGCCGCCCGGTGCGCAACACCGTCCTGCACGTGCTCGGCGGCGATCTGCGCCCGGTCCCGGTGGGCCAGGTGGGCGAACTCTTCGTGGGCGGCGCCGGGGTGGGCCGCGGGTACCTCTCCGACCCGGTCAAGACCGCCGCCTCGTTCGTCGCCGACCCCTTCGCCGGGGGCGGGCCCGGATGTACCGCACCGGCGACCGCGTGGTGCGCCGCCCCGACGGCCAGCTGGAGTTCGTCGAGCGCCTGGACCACCAGGTCAAGGTGCGCGGACACCGGATCGAACTGGGCGAGGTGGAGGCCGCGCTGCGCGAGGTCGCGGGGTGGCCGACGCGGCGGTGCGGGCGGTCTCCGGCCCGTCCGGCGCCACCCGCCTGATCGCCTACGTCGTCGCGCCGGACCTGCCCACGGACGCGGTGCGCGACGCGGTCGCCGCGGCGCTGCCGGAGTACATGGTGCCGTCGGGCTGGGTCGCGCTGGAGCGGATGCCGCTGACCGCGCACGGCAAGGTGGACCGCCGGGCGCTGCCCGACCCCGCCGGCGCCCCCGCCCCGGTCGCCCGGCGGCGCCGCGGACCGCGGCCGGGGCCGAGACGGTGCTCTGCGAGACCTTCGCCGAGGTGCTGCACCTGCCCGAGGTCCAGGCCGACGACAGCTTCTTCGCCCTCGGCGGCGACTCCATCACCGCGATCCAGGTGGTGAGCCGGGCGCGGACCCGCGGGGTGACGCTCACCCCCGGGCGATCTTCGACCACCGCACCCCGCCGCCCTCGCCGTGCACCACCCCGTGCGAGGGGACCAGGACACCCCCGCGGGAACAACACCCCGCACCGCGGCGGCCGATGACGGCGTGGGGGACGTCGAACCCACCCCGATCATCGCCCAGCTCTGCGAGGACCTGACCACGCTCGACGGGCCGGCCGCGCAGTACAGCCAGTACCTGGTCCTCCGCACACCCCCCGAACTGACCGCCGAACGCCTCGTCCCCGCGCTGCAGTCCCTCCTCGACCGCCACGACGTGCTCCGGCTGCGGCTGCACGAACCGGCGCCCGGGGTCTGGACGCTGCGCACCGGGGAGCCCGGCACGGTCGACGCCGGCACCCTGGTCCACACCGCGGACGGCACCCCGAACGACCCGGCCGCCCTCGAACGGACCGTGGCCGCGCAGGTCGAGGCGGCCCGCGCCCGGCTCGACCCGCGCGGCGGCGTGATGCTCCAGGCGGTGCTGCTCGGCCGCGGACCGGACGGCACCGGCCGTCTGCTGCTGCTGGCGCACCACACGGTCGTCGACGGCGTCTCCTGGCGCATCCTCCTCGCCGACCTGCGCTCCGCCTGCGAGGCGGTCGAGGCCGGGGAGCCCCCGGAGCCGGCGCGGGTCCCCACCTCCTACCGGCGCTGGGCGTCCCTGCTGGCCCGCGAGTCCCGCTCCGGCCGGCGGATCGCCGAACTCGACCACTGGCGGCGGCAGACCGGCGGCCCGGCCACCGGCGCCGGTCTCGGCCGGCGCCCCCTCGACCCGGCCCGCGACACCTACGGCCGGGCCGGCCGGCTGCGGCTGCACCTGCCCGAGGACACCACCGCAGCCCTGCTCACCTCCGCCGTCACCGCCTTCCACGGCGAGATCAACGACCTCCTGCTGGCCGCGCTCGCCCTGGCCGTCGGCCGCTGGCGGTCCCGGCACGACCCGGACGCAGGCCCGCGGGTCCTGGTCGAACTCGAAGGCCACGGACGCGAGGAGCTCGACGCCACGGCCGACCTGTCCCGCACGGTCGGCTGGTTCACCTCCGTCTTCCCCGTCCTGCTCGACCCCGGGGAGTTCGACGCCGCCGAGGCGTGGGACGCCGGGCCGGCCCTGGCCACCGTCGTCAAGCGGACCAAGGAGCAGCTGCGCGCGGTGCCCGACCGCGGCCTCGGCCACGGCCTGCTGCGCCACCTCAACCCGCAGACCGCCCGGCTGCTGGCGGCCGGCGGAACCCCGGAGATCGGCTTCAACTACCTCGGGCGGTTCACCGCGGACGGTGCGGCCGGCCCGTGGACCATGGACGGCACGCACGCGGTCGTCGGCACCGGCGTCCACCCCGCCATGCCGCTGCGCCACCCGCTGGCGGTCACCGCCGTCACCGAGGACCTCGGGACCGGACCGCGGCTGGCCGCGGACTGGCTGTGGGCCGACGGCGTGCTGACCGCCGCGGACGTCGAGGAGATCGCCCGGGCTGGTTCGAGGCGCTGCGGGCCGTGGTGCGCCACCTCGCGCTGCCGGACGCCGGCGGACCCTCCCCGTCGGACTTCCCGCTGGTCACCCTGACCCAGGAGGAGACCGACGCACTGGCGCGGGAGAGCACCGGAGCCCTGACGGACGTGCTGCCGCTCACCGCGTTCCAGCGCGGCCTGCTGTTCCAGGCCCAACTGCGCGGCGACGGACCCGACCTCTACACCCTCCAGATCTCCGCCGACCTGGCCGGCCCGCTCGACACCACGGCACTGGAACGGTCGATGGCCGCCCTGCTGCACCGCCACCCCCAGCTCGCGGCGGGCTTCCGCTACCGCGCCGCCGGCGACCCGGTCGCCGTACTGCGCGAGGGCGTCACCGTGCCGCTCACCCGCGCCGACTGCCGCACCCTGTCCGCCGAGGAGCGCGCGGCGGAACTCTCCCGCCTCGCCGCGGCCGACCGGGAGCGTCACTTCGACCTCGCCCACCCGCCCCTGATGCGCTGGACGCTGGTCCGTCTCGACGACCGGCGGCACCGGCTGATCTGGACCCTGCACCACATCCTGGTCGACGGCTGGTCCATGCCGGTCCTCGTCCGGGAACTGCTGACCTGCTACGCGGACGGCGGCGACGCCCGGGACCTGCCCGCCCCGGTGCCGTTCCGCGCCTACCTGTCCTGGCTCGCCGCGCAGGACCGGGAAGCGGCCCGGGTCGTCTGGCGGTCGGCGCTGGAGGGCGTCACCGGACCGGTGTACCTCTGCGCGGCCGAACCGGGCCGGGAACCGGTCGAGCCCGCCTCGGTGCCGCTGCTGCTGACCGGGGCCGAAACGGCCGCGCTCACCGGCTTCGCGGCGGCGCAGGGGCTCACCGTCAACACCCTCCTGCTGGGCGCCTGGGCGGCCCTGCTGAGCCGGACGACCGGACGCGACGACGTGCTGTTCGGCTCGATCGTCTCCACCCGTCCCGGCGCGCTGCCCGGCGTGGAGTCCATCGTCGGACCGTTCCTCAACACCCTCCCGGTGCGTGCCGCGCTGCGTCCGGACGAGCCGGCGACCGACTTCCTGCACCGGTTGCAGAAGGAGCAGTCCGCGCTGCGCGACGCCGACCACCTGGGACTCGCCGAGATGCTCGGGGGCAACCCCGCGCTCGCCGCGGCCGGTGAACCCTTCGACACGGTCCTGGTCTTCGAGAACTTCCCGACCGTGACCACCGACGACCTGCCCGCCGGAGCCGGCCTGCGGGTGGCCGACGCGGGCGCCCGCGACGCCCGCCACCACCCCCTCAGCCTCGTGGTGCGGACCGGCACCCGCATGGAGATCCGCTTCGACCACGCGCCCGACGTCCTGGACCGGGCCACCGTCGAGGCGCTCGCCACGGCCTTCCGGCGGCTGCTCCTGGGGCTGGTGGAGCACCCCGGCCGGCCCGTCGCCGGACCGGGGGCCCCGGTCCCCGACGAGGACGTGCCGCTTCGCTGCGGTGTCCCGGCGCCCGCCGGCGGGACGGACCGGTCCGACACCGGGCCGGCCCCGGACGCGGCGGCCGCCGAGGTGGCGCTGCTGTGCGGACTGTTCGCGGAGGTCCTGGGGCGCGAACAGGTCGGCCCGCAGGACAACTTCTTCCTGCTGGGCGGGGACTCGATCAGCGCGATCCAGGTCGTCGGCCGGGCCCGCGCGAAGGGGCTGCCCCTGACCGCCGGGCAGGTCTTCCGGCTGCGCACCCCCGCCGCCCTCGCCGCCGCACGGCCACCCGCCGAGGAATCCGCCCCGGACGAGGCGGGCACCACCGCGGACCCGGCGGACCCGGCGGACCTCCTCGGCCTGGACGGCGACGAACTCGCCGCCCTCGAAGGCGAGTTGGCGGACCTCGACACCGAGCTGGAGTCATGATGGCGACCCCTCCCACGACCCGGCCGGGCAGTGAGTTCCTGCCGCTGTCGCCGCTGCAGCGCGGCTTCCTCTTCCACGCCGACCTGGTGCAGGACGGCCCCGACATCCACGTCCTGCAGTTCACGGCCGACCTCGCCGGCCCCCTCGACGAGGACCGGCTGCGCGCCGCGGTGCGCACCCAGTTCGTCCGCCACCCCAACCTGCGGGCCTGCTTCCGCACTCGCCGGTCGGGCGAACCGGTGCAGGTGCTGCCCGCCGCCGTGCCGCTGCGCTGGACCTCGCTCGACCTCGGCCACCTGCCCCCCGACGGGCAGGCCGCCGAACTGGAACGGATCACCGAGGCCGACCGGACCGAACGCTTCGACCTGACCCGCCCGCCGCTGCTGCGGTGCACCCTCGTCCGCCGCGCCGACGGCCGGTACCGCTTCCTGCTCACCGTGCACCACATCGTGGTGGACGGCTGGTCCATGCCGCTGCTGCTCTCCGGCCTCTTCGAGGACTACGCCGCCGCGTCCGGCACCGCCGCCCCCGCCGTACGCCCGGGGACCGGCTACCGGGACCACCTGGCCTGGCTGGCCCGCCAGGACGGCCGGGCGGCACGCCGGGCGTGGCGCGAGGCGCTGTCGGGGCTGTCCGAACCGTCCCTGGTCGCGCCGGACGACCCGGGCCGCACCGCCGTCGTCCCGCACACCGTCCGCGGCCATCTGTCCCCACCGGCCGCCGGACGGCTGGCCGGCTGGGCGCGCGGCCACCAGCTGACTACCGGCACGGTGGTCCAGGGCGGTTGGGGACTCCTCGTCGGCCAGCTCACCGGCCGCTCCGACGTCACCTTCGGGGTGGTGGACTCCGGCCGCCCGGCCGAACTGCCCGGCGTCGACTCGCTGGTCGGGATGTTCGCCAACACCCTGCCCGCCCGGCTGCGGATCGACCCGGCCCGCCCCCTGACCGAGGTGTTCACCGCCTTCATGGACCGGCAGGCGGACCTGCTCCCGCACCGGCACCTCGGCCTCGTCGACATCCAGCAACTCGTCGGCGGCGCGACCCTCCTGGACACCGCTGTCCTGTTCCAGAACTACCCGCGGACCGGCGAGGACGCCTTCACCGAACTGACCGGCCTGCGCCTGCTCGCCTCCGACATCCGCAACGACACCGAGTTCCCGCTCAGCCTGGTCGTCCTGCCCGGCGACGGCCTCGAACTGCGCCTGCAGCACCACCCAGGACTCTTCACCGAGCAGGCCGCCCGCCGGCTGCTGGACCGGGCCACCCGGCTGCTGGAACGCCTCCCCGACGTCGCCGGCGAACCGGCCGGCCGCCTCGACCTCCTCGTACCCGAGGAACGGGAACGCGTACTGGCCGGGTACAACGACACCGTCCGGCCCGCCCCCGGCCGGCTCCTGCCGGACGCCCTCGCCCGGCGGGCCGCCGAGGACCCGGACCGGGTCGCCGTGGAGAGCGACCACCGGACGCTGACCGCGGGCGCGCTGGAGAGCCGCGCCAACCGGCTCGCCCGGCACCTGCTCGACCAGGGCGCCGGGCCGGGGTCCGTCGTCGCCGTGGCGCTGCCCCGCACCTGCGACCTGCTGGTCGCCGTGCTCGCCGTCCTCAAGACCGGCGGCGCCTTCCTCGCGGTCGACCCCGACCACCCGCGCACCCGCATCCGGTACATGCTGGACGACGCCCGCCCCGCCGTGCTGCTGAGCGCCACCGCCGAGGCCGCCGCCATCGGCTGGCCGGGCCGCACCGTCCTGGTGGACCGGCCCGCCGTCGGAGAACTGCTGGACACCCTCACCGACGGCGACCTCACCGACGCAGAGCGGGGCGGTCCGCTCCACCCCGCCCTGCCCGCCTACATCCTGTACACCTCGGGCTCGACCGGCCGGCCGAAGGGCGTCGTGGTCCCGCACGGCGCGCTCGCCAACTTCCTCCACGATCTGCCGCGCAGAGTGCCGCTGGCCAGGGACGACCGCATCCTGGCCACCACCACCTTCGGGTTCGACATCGCCCTGCTGGAGCTCTTCCTGCCGCTGCTGACCGGCACCGGGCTGGTCCTCGCCGACCGGTCCACCACTCGCGACCCGGCGGCCCTCGCGGCGGCGATACGGGCCCACGGCGCGACCGTCCTGCAGGCCACCCCCAGCCAGTTGCAGGCGCTGCTGACCGCGCAGCCCGGCTGCCTGACCGGCCTGCGCCTGCTGTCCGGGGGAGAGGCGCTGAGCGCGGCGCTCGCCGAGGGGCTGCTCCGGCACGCCGGTTCCCTCGTCAACTTCTACGGGCCCACCGAGGCCACCGTCTACGTCACCGCGCACGAGGTACGGGCGCCGGTCGACCGCACCCCGCCCATCGGCACCCCGCTGGCCAACACCCGCGGATACGTCCTGGACGCGGCGCTGCGACCGGTGCCGCCCGGCGTCGTGGGCGAGCTCTACCTGGCCGGGGCGCAACTGGCCGACGGCTACCTCGGCCGCCCCGCGCTGACCGCCGAACGCTTCGTCGCCGACCCGCACGGCGCTCGGGGCACCCGCATGTACCGCACCGGCGACCTGGCCCGCTGGGACACCGACGGACGGCTGGAGTACCTCGGCCGGACCGACCACCAGATCAAGGTGCGCGGCCACCGCATCGAACCCGGCGAGATCGAGGCGGCCCTCGTCGCCCAGCCCGGGGTGACCCAGGCCGTGGTGGTGCCCCGCACGTACGCGGCGGACGACGTACGGCTGGTCGCCTACCTCGTCACCCCCGACCCGGACCCGGACACCGCGCGGATCCGCGAAGGGGTGGCCGCCGCGCTGCCCTCCTACATGGTCCCGGCGGCCTTCGTCCGCCTGGACGCGCTGCCGCTCGGGACCAGCGGCAAGGTCGACCGCGCCCGGCTCCCGGAGCCGCCGGCCGTCACCCCGGCCCGGCCCCTCCCGCCCTCCGGCACCCCCGCGCTGGACATCCTGCGCGGCCTGTTCGCCGATGCCCTGGGCTGCGCCGACGTCGGCCCGGACGACGACTTCTTCGTCCTGGGCGGCCACTCCCTCCTGGCGACCCGGCTGGTCAGCCGGGTCCGGGCCGCGCTCGGGGCCGAACTGTCGGTCCGCGCCCTCTTCGACCACCGCACGCCGGCCGCCCTCGCCGGCCACCTCACCGCCGCACCGGCCGCCCGGGAACCGCTGCGCCCGCAGGAACGGCCGTCCTTCGTGCCGCTGTCGCACATGCAGCAGCGGCTGTGGTTCCTCAACCGCCTCGCCCCCGGCGGCGGCGCCTACCACGTGGCCTCGGCGGTCCGCCTCACCGGCGCGCCGGACACCGGGGCACTGCGCGCCGCGCTGGGCGACCTCACCGACCGCCACGAGGTGCTCCGCACCGTCTACCCCGAACTGGCCGGCGTCCCCGGCCAGGTGGTGGTGGACGCCGCCGAGGCCCGGCCGGACCTGCCGCGGTACGAGGTGACCGGGGGCGAGCGGGAGCTGACCGCCCGCCTGGCGGCCGAGTGCGCCGCCGACTTCGACCTGACCACGGAACTCCCGCTGCGCGCCCGGCTGTTCCGGCTCGGGCCCGCGGAGCACGTGCTGCTGCTGGTGATGCACCACATCGCCGTCGACGGCTGGTCGCTGGAGGTCCTGGCCGGCGAACTCTCCGCGGCGTACCGGGCGCGGACCGCCGGCCGCGCCCCCGAGCTGCCCCAACTACCGGTGAACTACGCCGACTTCACGCTGTGGCAGCGGCGCCTGCTCGGCACCGAGGACGACCCCGAGAGCCTCCAGAACCGGCAACTCGACTACTGGACCACCACTCTGCGCGGCATGCCCGAGGAGCTGGAGCTGCCCACCGACCACCGGCGGCCGCAGATGGCCGGGTACGCCGGTGACGCGGTCGGTTTCACCGTGCCCGCCGAGATCCACCGCCGGCTGGCCGCGCTGGCGGTCTCCGCCGGCGTCAGCCCCTTCATGGTGCTCCAGGCCGCCCTCGCCGTCACGCTCACCAAGCTGGGCGCCGGCACCGACATCCCCCTCGGCACCCCGGTGGCGGGCCGCACCGACGCCGCCCTGCACGACCTGGTCGGCTTCTTCGTCAACACCCTCGTCCTGCGCACCGACACCGGCGGCGACCCGACCTTCGGCGAACTGCTGCACCGGGTCAGGGAGGCCGACCTCGGTGCCTACGCGCACCAGGACCTGCCGTTCGAGCGCCTGGTGGAGGCGCTGGGCCCCACCCGCTCCCTGGCGCGCCAGTCCCTGTTCCAGGTCATGCTCATCCTCCAGAACACCGAGCGCTCCACGTTCTCCCTGGACGGGCTGGAGTGCGCCCCGGTGGAGGTGGGCCTGGGCGTCAAGTTCGACCTCGCCTTCGAGATCGCCGAGGAGCACGACGCCGACGGACCGGCGGGCCTCACCGGCCGGCTGGAGTTCGCCACCGATCTGTACACCCGCCCCACCGCCGAGCGGCTCGCGGAGCGCTTCGTCCGCCTGCTGACCGCCGCGGTCAGCAGGCCCACGGAACGGCTGAGCTCCCTTCCGGTCCTGGCGCCCGGGGAGCGCCGGCAGATCCTGGAGCGGTGGAGCGCCGACCGGGAGTGGACCGCGCCCCCACCCGTCACCCTGCCGGACCTGTTCGAGCAGTGGGCGCGGCAGCAGCCCGGCCACCCCGCGTTCGTCTCCGACCGGGACCGGCTGACCTACCGCGAACTGGACGAGCGGGCCGGCCGGTTCGCCCGCCACCTGCGGGACCTCGGCGCCGGCCCGGGCACCCTGGTCGCCCTGGCGCTGCCCCGCTCGGCCGACCTGGTGGTCGCGCTGCTCGCGGTGCTCAAGACCGGCGCGGCCTACCTCCCGGTCGACCCGGCCTACCCCACCGCGCGGATCACGCAGATGCTGACCGACGCCCGGCCCGCGCTCCTGGTCACCCGCACCGCGGTGCGGGCGTCGGGCGCGCTGCCCGGCGACGTGGTGGCGGAGGACCGGACCGTGCTGCTCGACGACGTCGCGACCGCGGAGTCCGTCGCCGCCCGCCCCTCCCGGCCGCTGACCGACGACGAGCGGACCCGGCCCCTCACCCCCGCGGACCTCGCGTACGTGATCTACACCTCCGGGTCCACCGGGCGGCCCAAGGGCGTCGCGGTCAGCCACGCCACGGCCGCCGATCTCGCCCGCGACCACCGGGCCCGCCTCGGGCTCGGCCCGCACACCAGGGCCCTGCAGTTCGCGTCCTTCGGCTTCGACGCGGCCGTGTGGGAACTGTGCGTGTCGCTGTTCAGCGGCGGCACCCTGGTCCAGGCCGACGACGACCGGCGGGCCGGGGAGCCGCTGGCCGACACGATCGGCCGGCACGCGGTCAACCTCGCGGTCCTGCCGCCGGTCGTGGTCGCCTCCCTCCCGCCGGACGCCCGGCTGCCCAAGGACATGCTGCTGGCGGTAGCGGGCTCGGCCTGCCCGCCGGAGCTCGTCGACCGCTGGGCCGGGGCCACCCGGATGGTCAACGCCTTCGGCCCGACCGAGACCACCGTCTGCTGCACCGTCAGCGACCGGCTCGAAGGAGGCCGCCCACCCATCGGCCGTCCCGTCGCCGGGCACCGCACCTACGTCCTCGACGATGCGCTGTCCCCGGTTCCGGCCGGCGTCACCGGAGAGCTCTACGTGGGCGGCACGGGCCTCGCGGTGGGCTACCTCAACCGCCCGGAGCTCACCGCGGAACGCTTCGTCGCCGACCCCTTCGGCGCCCCAGGCTCCCGTATGTACCGCACCGGAGACCTGGTGCGGTGGCTCCCCGACGGCACGCTGGACTACGTGGGCCGGGCCGACCAGCAGGTCAAGATCCGCGGCTTCCGGGTCGAACCCGGCGAGATCGAGAGCGCGTTGACCGATGAGCCCGGGGTGGCCCAGGCGGCCGTCGTCGCGCGCGAGGACCGCCCCGGGGACCTGCGGCTCGTCGGCTACCTGGTGCCCGAGACCGGGACCGAGCCCGAGCTCGCGGCGCTGCGTGCCGCGCTCGCCCGCAAACTGCCCGGCCACCTGGTGCCCGCGGCCCTCCTGGCCCTGCCGGAGCTGCCGCTGACCGCGCACGGCAAGCTGGACGTCGCCGCGCTGCCGGCGCCCGAGTGGCGCGGCACGCCGTCCCGGCCGCCCGCGCACGGGACCGAACGGCTGGTCGCCGACGCCTTCGCCGAGGTGCTCGGGGTCGACCGGGTCGGCGCCGAGGACGACTTCTTCGACCTCGGCGGCAACAGCATCGGCAGCGTCCAACTGGTCTCCCGGCTGGCCAAGGACGGCCTGCGGATCGCCGTCGCGGAGGTCTTCACCGCCCGCACGGTCGCCGCCCTGGCCGCGCTGGCCCGCCGCGGCCCGACGGCCCCGGGTGACGCCACGGTCCGGCACCTGGAGGAGCAGTGGACGGCCGGCGGGCTCGACGCGGGCACGCTCGACCCGTTCGCCCCCCTGCTGCCCATCCGGCCCACGGGTGAACTGCCGCCCTTGTGGTGCCTCCACGGCGGACTGGGCCTCAGCCTCCCGTACCTCGGCCTGGCCGCCCACATCGACCCGGCCCGCCCCCTGTACGGCCTCCAGGCGCCGCAGGCGAGCGGCGGCGCACCGCCGGCCACCCTGGAGGCGCAGGCCGACGCCTGCCTCCGGCTGATCCGGCGGATCCAGCCCGCGGGCCCCTACCACCTGATGGGCTGGTCCTACGGCGGACTGCTCGCCCACCAACTGGCCGTCCGGCTCCGGGACGCCGGGGACCGCGTGGCGTACCTGGCCAACCTCGACGCCTATCCGCACGACCCCGCCCACGACGGGCCGCTGGCGGGCGAGCGGGAACTCCTGGTGCGGTTCCTCGCGTACCTCGGGCACGAGGACGCGGCCGGGGCGGCCGACGGCGGCGCCGAGTCCGTCGCGCGCACGCTCCGCCGGCACGGGGGGACGTTCGCCCGGCTCGCCACCGAGGACGTCGAGCGGCTGATGGCCACCATGCGGCACCACGCCGATCTGGCGACCCGGTTCCGGCCCGGCCGTCACGAGGGCGAAATGACCCTGGTGGTCGCCGCCGCCGAGCGCTCCGCGGAGGCCACCGCGCACTCCGTCCGGCGCTGGCGGCAGCACGTGACCGGCGCGGTGCACCGGCACGACGTACCGCACGAGCACGAGTACCTGATGCACCCCGGACCGCAAGCGGCCATCGGGAAGATCCTCGACGACGACCTGCGCCGCCTCGCGGCGCGGCGCCCCGGAAGGCAGGCATGAGCACCCTCACCGTCGACACCCCGTCCGGACCGTCCGCCGCAGCCGGCGTCGTCCGGGAGACCTTCGCCCTGGCCGGGCGGCGCCTGCGCCACCTCCGCCGGGCCCCGGACGCACGGTGGGGCTCGTGATGAACCCGCTGGTGATGCTGCTCGCCGTGGGCTACCTGTTCAAGAACGCCATCGTCTCCCCGCACGGCGGTGCCTACCAGGAGTACCTGATGGCCGGCATCACCGCGCAAGTAGGGCTGGCCGGGGTGGGACCCACGGCGGTCAGCGTCGCCCTGGACCGGCGGGCCGGTCTCATGGACCGCTTCCGGTCGCTGCCCATCTCCCGGGCGGCGGTGCTGACCGCGCACGCGCTGGGCGACCTGCTGGTCGGGCTCGGGGTCCTGGTGGTGATCAGCCTCGTCGGCCTGGGCATCGGATGGCGGGTCCACGGTGACCCGCTGTCGGTCCTCGCCGGGTTCGGCGTCGCCGCCCTGTTCATCCTCGCCACCGTGTGGGTGGGCATCGCGCTGGGGATGACCGTGAGCAACATCGAGTCCGTCGACTCGATCGCGGCCCTCGGCCTGGTCGTCTGCACCTTCCTCTCGGACGCGGTCTTCTCGGCGTCCGCCATGCCCGCCTGGCTCCGCCCGGTGGTGGAGTGGAACCCGGTCACCGCGGTGGCCGACGCCATCCGCCACCTGTGGGGCAACCCGGTCCAGCCCGGCTCGGGCTTTCCCGGCCAGCACCCCTTCCTGGTCGCCGGCTGCTGGCTCGCGCTGCTGCTCGCCGGGGCCGTGACGGCCGCCCTGACCAGCTTCCGGTCGCGGGAGTGAGCCACGTCGTGCGGTGCGGCCACCGCCGGGCCCAGGGGCACCCGGCGGGCGAACCATACTGAGCAGTCGCTTACGATGGATCGGCATGTCCGCAACAGCACCAGGAGCCCCGTCCGTGACCGTCGAAGCCCTTCCGCCCGCCGCCCTCCCGTACGGCCGGCTCGTCCCCGTCACCGTCCACTTCGACGACCTCGACGCCCTGGGCATGCTCCACAACTCCCGCTACCCGCTGCTGGTCGAACGCGCCTGGGCGGAGTACTGGCACGGCCAGGGCTTCGGCTTCGACGGCGACTGGGCCGCGGCCGGCGACATGTGCAACGTCATCAAGGAGATGCGGGTCTCCTACGAGCGCCCGGTCACCCGCCCCGGCCACTACGCCGCCCACCTCTGGATCGAACGCCTCGGCCGCACCGGCCTCACCTACGGCTTCCGGCTCTGCTCGGCCGACGGCACCGAGACCTACGCGCACGGCCACCGCGTCCTGGTCCGGATCGACTCCGCCACACTGCGGCCCACGCCGTGGTCGGACCGGGCCCGCGCGGTCGCCGGCGAACTGATCCGGCCGGAGACGGACGAGCGGGAGACGGCGGCGGACGCGGCCTGATCCGCCGGACCGGGAACGGGCCGCGACCGGGACCGCTCCGGCTCAGGAACGTTCCAGGTCGCCCGCCACCGCGGGCGCGCCGCCCGAGGCCCTGCGGGCCGGGACGGCCAGTACCCGGGCGCCCACGACCAGACCGCAGGCCAGCGCCGTGACCAGCGCGAACGACACGGTCAGCGAACTGGCCTGGGCGATCCCGCCGATCGCGGACGGGGCGATCAGCCCGGACGTGTAGGTGATCGTGGCGACCCCGGCGATCGCCTGGCTCGGCGCCGGACCGCTGCGCCCGGCGGCCGCGAAGGCCAGCGGGACCACCACCGCGATGCCCAGGCCGATCAGCCCGAACCCGGCCATCGCCGTCACCGGGTGGCGGGCCGCGACGATCAGCAGCCCGCCGGCCGCCGCCAGCACGCCCCCGGCCCGTACCGTGCGCACCGCGCCGAAGCGGGCCACCACCTTGTCGCCGGCCAGTCGCGCGGCCGCCATGGTGCAGGAGAAGGCGGTGGTCGAGGCGGCCGCCAGGCCGGCGTCCGTGCCCAGCCGGTCGCGGAGGTAGACCGCCGACCAGTCCAGTCCGGCGCCCTCCGCGAACACCGCGCAGAATCCGATGGCCCCGATGATCACGGCCGACTTCGGCGGCAGCGCGAAGCGCGGCGGCGGATGCTCCTCGGGGGCACTGCGCAGGTCCAGCACGCCCTGGCAGGCGGCCACGCCCAGCAGGGTCAACACCAGCGCGGCACCGGCGAGATGGAGCCGGGCGTCCCATCCGGCGTGCGCGGCGAGGGTGCCGGCCGCCGAGCCGAGCAGGGCGCCCGCGCTCCACATCCCGTGCAGCCCCGACATGATGGGCCGCCCGAGCCGGTCCTCGGTCTCCACGCCGAGGGCGTTCATCGCGACGTCCGCCGTGCCGGAGGCCGCGCCGTACACCAGCAGCGCCGGGCAGAGCGCGTACAGGCCGGGGGAGAGGGCGGGCAGGACCAGCGAGAGGGTCCACAGCGCGAGCAGGCCGCGTAGTGCCGTCCGGGCGCCGAAGCGGTGGCTGATCCGGCCGGCCAGCGGCATGGCCAGCGACGCGCCGATCGCCGGGAAGGCGAGGGCCAGGCCGAGTTGGCCGGGGGAGATGCCGGTGTGGTCCTGGATCCAGGGGATGCGGGTGGCGAAGTTGCCGGTGACCGAGCCGTGGATGAGGAAGACCAGCGCGACGGCCCAACGGGCACGGCGCAGCCGGCCCCGGGGGAGCGGGGGGACGAGGGGGAGGGAGCCGTCGGGGGTGCCGGTGCCAGCCATGAGCGGTAAATTATCAGGAACCCTGCCTGATAATAAGGGCGTTGGTCCGACCGGAGGGAAGAATCCCGCCATGCATCCACCGCGCGCGGCAGCCGCCGGCCGCACCGCCTCCCCGGCCACCGCCCGGCTGATCAACGACCGGCTGGCCCTGCAACTCCTGCAGTCCGAGGGGCCGTTGACGGCCGGTCAGCTCAAGACGCTGACCGGGCTGTCCCGGCCGACCGTGGCCGACCTCGTCGAACGCCTCCAGCAGGCCGGGCTGATCGCCGTCGTGGGGGAGAGCGGCGCCCAGCGGCGCGGACCCAACGCCCGCCTCTACGGCATCGTCGCCGACCGGGCCCACCTCGTCGGCCTCGACCTGCGCACCCGCAGCGTCACGGTCGCGGTCGCCGACCTCCTGGGGCGGGTGCGCGCCGAACGCACCGCCCCCGTCGGCGCGGACGACACCCCCGACACGGCCGTCGCCACCGCCCTCGCCGTGGTCGACAAGGCGCTCGCCGCAGCCGGCGCCGACCGGCCGCACACCCTCGCGGTCGGCGCGCCCGGCCTGGTCGACCCCGCCACCGGCCGGCTCGGCGGCACCGACCGGATCCCCACCTGGCACGCCACCCTGGTCGGCGAACTGCGCACCCGGACGGCCGCCCCGGTTCTGCTGGAGAACGAGGTCAACCTCGCCGCCCTCGCCGAACAGCGCGAGGGCGCGGCCCGCGACCACGACACCTTCGTCCTGCTCTGGCTCGGCCACGGCACCGGCGCCGCCGTCGTCCTGGACGGCGCGCTGCGGCGCGGCGCCTCGGGCGGCACCGGCGAGATCGGCTTCCTCCCCGTCCCCGGCACCGGCGCACTGCCCTCCGCCACCGGCTGCGACGGCGGCTTCCACTCCCTCGCCGGCTCCACGGCGCTCTGCGCCCTCGCGGCCGAGCACGGCCTCGCCGCCCCGCCCGGCGACGGGGCCGGCCGGCCCGGCCCCACCGACGCCCCGCCCGCCGAGGCCCTGGTCCGCGCCGCGGTCACCGCCGAGGAACGCGGCGCGGACCCGGCGGGCGCCGCCTTCCTCGACGCCCTGGCCGACCGGGTCGCCCTGGGCGCGGCGGCCGTCTGCGCGGTCCTCGACCCCGGCTGCGTGGTCCTCGGCGGCGAGATCGGCCTGGCCGGCGGCGCCGCGCTCGCCGACCGGGTCGCCGGCCGGCTGGCCCGGCTCTCCCCGCTGCGCACCGACGTACGGGCCGGCGCGGTCGGCGGCCGGGCGGTACTGCGCGGCGCGGTCCTCGCCGCACGGGACGCGGCGCAGGACGAGCTGTTCGCCCCGGCGGGCTGAACCCGCTCCGGACGGACAGGGGCCGCACCCGGGCGCCGGACGGCCCGGCCCGGCCCCGCGCTCAGTGCGACGTCCCGCCGCCCGCCCGTTCCGCCAGGAACTCCGCGTAGGTCCGCACCCCGACGGCGTGCTCCGGAGTGAGGTTCTCGCCCCGGCGCAGTGCCGCGCCCACCTTGCCCGGCACCCGCACCGGCACCAGCAGCCGGCGCCGCCCACCCGCGTCGAGCGTCGCCCGCACCAGCTCCCGCGCCTCCAGCACCTCGGGCCCGCCCATGTCCGCGACCCGCCCGGCGGGCTCCCGGGCCGCCAACCCGGCCAGCCGCGCGGCCACTTCGCGGACCTCCACCGGCTGCATCCGGATCCCGGTCGGCACCGGCACCACCGGCGACCGGGCACCCGCCTTGACCATCTGGAGCACCAGATCGTGGAACTGCGTCGTCCGCAGCACCGTCCAGCCCACGCCGGAGTCCTCGATCAGCCGCTCCACCGCGTGCTTGGTCCGGTAGTAGCCGAGCGGCACCCGGTCCACCCCGACGATCGAGATGTAGACCAGATGCGGCACCCCCGCCGCCGCCACCGCGTCGAGCAGCGGCCGGGCCGCCTCCAGGTCACCGCCGGACGGCGTCGAGGCGCAGTGCACCACGGCGTCCACGTCCGCGAGCGCCACGTCCAGGCCGGTGCCCTCGCGCAGATCGACCGCGTAGGACCGCAGCCGCGGCCGTTCGGTGCCGGTGTGCGGCCGCCGGCTCACCGAGCGGACCTCGTGCCCGTCGCCGAGCAGCCGCTCGACCAGCGGCCGGCCGAGCGTGCCGGTGCCGCCGGTCACCAGAATTCTCGCCATCGTCGTTCAGTCCTTGCGTGCGGGGGGACAACCGCGTCCCCGGGTGCGTACCGTCCCCTCATGACGGAGCAGCCGCCTGCGTTCGTGACACCGCGGCGCGCCGGACGCTGTGAGACAGCCCACAGCGGTTCGCCCGCATGGGCGAGGATCGGCCGTGGCAGACTGAATCCGTACTGACATAAGAGCAGCAGCGCACTCCGGGGTCGGTGTAATTCCGAACCGGCGGTAACAGTCCGCGACCCGTCCGCATCCAGCGGCCGGTTGAGCAGGTGAAATTCCTGCACCGACGGTGAAAGTCCGGATGGGAGGCAGTGCGCGGCGGGCGAGCTTCGGTACACCGCCGTCGGCGGCGCGTCCGGTCGTATCCGGACGGGCGCTTCCTTTTCCGGCGCGGTGTCCCCGTTGCGTCGTTCCGCTTCCTGTCGTTCCAGACAGCCCCGGAGTCCGTGCCCGAAGAGGCAGGAGGACCCGGTGGCCACCGCAGCCCCCGTCGAGACCGCGGCGATGCGCCGAGCCATCGAGCTCGCCGCCCGCGGCCTCGGGCACACCAGCCCCAACCCCGTGGTCGGCTGTGTCGTCCTGGACTCCCACGGCCGCACCGTCGGCGAGGGCTGGCACCAGCGCGCCGGGGGCGCGCACGCCGAGATCCACGCACTGCGCGCCGCGGGCGAACGGGCCCGCGGCGGCACCGCCCTGGTCACCCTCGAACCCTGCAACCACACCGGCCGCACCGGCCCCTGCGCCCAGGCACTGATCGACGCCGGGATCGCCCGGGTCGTCTACGCGGTCTCCGACCCCACCCCGACCGCCACCGGCGGCGCCGTCACCCTGGCCGAGGCCGGCATCGACGTCGAGGGCGGACTGCTCGCCGACGAGGCCGCGGCCGGCAACGAGGCGTGGCTGACCGCCGTCCTGCGCGGCCGCCCCTTCGTGCTCTGGAAGTACGCCGCCACCCTCGACGGCCGGATCGCCGCCGCCGACGGCACCAGCCGCTGGATCTCCTCGCCCGAATCGCGCGCCGACGTGCACCGGCTGCGGGCCGCCGCGGACGCGGTGATCGTCGGCTCCGGCACCGCCCGCGCCGACGACCCGCAGCTCGGCGCCCGGATCAGCGGTCTCACCGACGACGAGATCAGTCAGCCGCTGCGGGTCGTCGTCGACTCCGGCGCCACCGCCGTCAGGCCCGGCGCCCGCGTCCTGGACGGCACCGCACCCACCCTGATCGCGGTCGCCGAGGACGCCGACGCCACCCACCTCGAAGGACTCGCCCCGCTCGTCCGGCTGCCGCGCGCCGCCGGCGGGCCCGGCCTGTCCATCCCCGCCCTGCTGAAAGCCCTGTACGAGCGGGACGTCCGCTCCGTCCTTCTCGAAGGCGGGCCCACGCTCGCCGGGGCCTTCCTCGCCGCCCGGGCCGTCGACAAGGTCGTCGGCTACCTCGCACCGGTGCTGCTCGGCGCCGGCCCGGCCGCCGTCGGCGACGCCGGAATCACCACCCTCGCCCAGGCGTTGCGGCTCGACGTGACCGACACCCGACGGCTCGGCCCCGATCTGCGCATCACCGCCACGCCCCTCCGCCCCGCCCTCCCCGAGGAGAACTGAAGTGTTCACCGGAATCGTCGAAGAACTGGGAGAGGTCGTCGCCATCGAGGACCTCGGCGACGCGTCCCGCTTTCGACTGCGCGGCCCCGTCGTCACCGAAGACGCCAAGCACGGCGACTCGATCGCGGTCAACGGCGTCTGTCTGACGGTCGTGGACACCGCCGACGGTGCGTTCACCGCCGACGTGATGGCCGAGACCCTGAACCGCTCCAGCCTCGGCGCGCTGGCCCCCGGCTCCCGGGTCAACCTGGAGCGCCCCATGGCGCTCGGCGGACGGCTCGGCGGACACCTCGTCCAGGGCCACGTCGACGGCACCGGCACCATCGTCGGGCGCACCCCCGCCGAACACTGGGAGATCGTCAAGATCGCGCTGCCGGCCGCGCTGTCCCGCTATGTCGTCGAGAAGGGCTCCATCACCGTCGACGGCGTCAGCCTCACCGTCGTCGAGGCCGCCGACGACTACTTCACCATCAGCCTCATCCCGACCACCCTCGCGCTGACCACCCTGGGCATCAAGCAGGCCGGCGACCCGGTGAACCTCGAGGTCGACGTCCTCGCCAAGTACGTCGAGCGGCTGCTCGGCCGGGGCTCCGCGGACGCCGCGGACCTCCACGACATCGAAGAGATCAAGGAGATGGACCGGTGAGCGTCCTCGACCCGCTGAACGGTGTGGCGTTCACGGCCTTCGGCCAGCACGTCATCTGGTCGGACATGATCGGCAACACCATCGGCCTGGTCGCCCTGGCGCTGGGCTGGCGGCGCTCCATATGGACCTGGCCGGCCCAGTTCCTCTCCGGCCTCATCCTCGTCGCCGCCTACGCCTCGGCCCACCTCAGCGGCGGCGTCGGCAAGCAACTCCTCGTCATCGGCGTGGCGTTGTGGGGCTGGCGGCAGTGGCAGCGCGGCCGCCGGCAGGCGCAGGACGGCTCCATCGCCGTACGCTTCGCCGGCTGGCGCGAGCGCGGACTGCTGCTCGCCGGCACCGCCCTGGGCACCGCCGCCGTCGGCGGCCTGTTCACCCTCCTCCCGCAACTGTCCTGGAACCCCTGGCCGGACGCCTACATCTTCGTCGGCACGCTCGCCGCGATGGTCGCCCAGGCCCGCGGCCTGGTCGAGTTCTGGTTCGCCTGGCTGCTGGTCGACGTGGTCGGCGTCCCGCTCGCCTTCAGCAGCGGCCTCGCCTTCTCCGGCCTCGTCTACGTCGTCTACCTCGCCCTCGTCGTGTGGGGCATGCGCGACTGGTGGCTGCGCTCGCGCGCTACCGCAGATCGCCCCGTCCTGGAAGGAGCACTTTCGTGAGCGACGTGTGCGCGGCCGCCGGGTCGCAGACAACAACGAAGGCGGCACCTCTGCGCCGCGCAGGCGGAGAAGCGAACAAGGGAGCACGAGCATGACCGCCCTCAAGAGCTGGTACGACGCGGACGACGCCCTCGTCCTGGATCCCGTCGAGCGGGCCATCGCCGACATCGCCGCCGGCCGCCCGGTCGTCGTCGTGGACGACGAGGACCGCGAGAACGAGGGCGACCTCGTCATCGCCGCCGAGAAGGCCACCCCCGAGGTCGTCGCCTTCATGATGAGCGAATGCCGCGGACTGATCTGCGCGCCCATGGAGGGCCCGGAGCTGGACCGGCTGGAACTCCCGCAGATGGTCGACCACAACACCGAGTCGATGCGGACCGCCTTCACCGTCTCCGTCGACGCCACCGCCGCGCACGGCGTCTCCACCGGGATCTCCGCCGCGGACCGCGCCACCACCCTGCGCCTGCTGGCCTCCGGCGACTCCACCCCCGGCGACTTCGTCCGGCCCGGCCACGTCTTCCCGCTGCGCGCCCGGCCCGGCGGCGTCCTCGTCCGCAACGGCCACACCGAGGCCGGCGTCGACCTCGCCCGGCTGGCCGGACTGCGCCCGGCCGCCGCGATCGTCGAGATCGCCGGTGAGGACGGCGCGATGCTGCGGCTGCCCGAGCTCGTCCCGTTCGCCCGCAAGCACGGCCTGGCGATCATCTCCATCGAGGACCTGATCGCCTACCGCCGCTCGTCCGAGCCGACCGTCCGCCGCGAGGCCGCCACCCGGCTGCCCACCGCGCACGGCGAGTTCACCGCGTACGGCTACCGCTCCACCGTCGACGGCGTCGAGCACGTCGCGCTGGTCGCCGGCGACCTCGGGGACGGCGAGGACGTCCTGGTCCGGGTCCACTCCGAGTGCCTGACCGGCGACATCTTCCACTCCCTGCGCTGCGACTGCGGCCCCCAGCTGGAGGCCTCGCTGCAGCGGGTCAGCGACGCCGGCCGCGGCGTGGTGATCTACCTCCGCGGCCACGAGGGACGCGGCATCGGGCTGATGTCCAAGCTGCGCGCCTACGAACTCCAGGAGCGCGGCCGGGACACCCTCGACGCCAACCTCGAACTGGGCCTGCCCGCCGACTCCCGCGACTACGCGGCCGGCGCGCAGATGCTCAAGGACCTGGGCGTGCGCTCGCTGCGCCTGATGACCAACAACCCCGACAAGACCGCCGCCCTGGTGCGGCACGGCCTGGAGGTCACCGGCCGGGAGCCGATGCCCGTCCAGGCCGGCGAGCACAACCTGCGCTATCTGCGCACCAAGCGCGACCGCATGGGCCACGACCTGCCCTGGCTCCCTGGTGCAAGCACCGGCTCCACCGGAGCGGCTGACGCCGCGCCCCCTGCCGACGCCGGCACCTGCCACAACCAGTAATTCCCCCACCTGTTACGTCACCACCAACCGGCACCACCACCCGTACGAGGAGAACCATGAGCGGCAAGGGCGCACCCGAACTGACCGTGAAGAACTGTGGCGACCTGCGGGTGGCCGTCATCGCCGCGCAGTGGCACGAAAAGGTGATGGACGGCCTGGTCGACGGCGCGCTGCGGGCGCTGACCGAACTCGGCATCGACGAGCCCACCCTGCTGCGGGTCCCCGGCACCTTCGAGCTGCCGGTCGTCGCCAAGGTCCTGGCCGGCCGCGGCTACGACGCGGTGGTCGCGCTCGGCGTGGTCATCCGGGGCGGCACCCCGCACTTCGACTACGTCTGCCAGGGCGTCACCCAGGGCCTGACCCAGGTCTCGGTGGACACCGGTGTGCCGGTCGGCTTCGGCGTGCTGACCTGCGACACCGAGGAGCAGGCGCTGGACCGCGCGGGCCTGGAGGGCTCCGCCGAGGACAAGGGGCACGAAGCGGTCACCGCCGCGGTCGCCACCGCCGCCACCCTGCGCACCGTGTCGGAGCCCTGGCGCTGAGGGGCCCGCCCGTCTCCCGCCACCACCCTTCGGCCGAGGCGCTGCGCGCCGCTGTGACATCACCGCGTAGGGTAGTCACCATCATGTCCAAGAAGACGTTCGAGGAGCTGTTCGCAGAGCTCCAGCAGAAGGCCGCCACCGGCGACCCCGCCACCTCCCGTACCGCCGAGCTGGTGCAGGCCGGTGTCCACACGATCGGCAAGAAGGTCGTCGAGGAGGCCGCCGAGGTCTGGATGGCCGCCGAGTACGAATCCCACGAGGCCGCCGCCGAGGAGATCTCCCAGCTCCTCTACCACCTCCAGGTCATGATGGTCGCCAAGGGCATCTCCCTCGACGACGTCTACGCCCACCTCTGAACCACCCCAGGTACCCACCCCAACTCCCTCAGCTGCAAAGGAAATCGCTCTCATGCTGCGCATCGCTGTCCCCAACAAGGGTTCACTGTCCGAGCCTGCGTCGGCGATGCTGCATGAGGCCGGCTACCGCCAGCGCAAGGACCGCAGGGAACTGGTCCTGGTCGACGCCGAGAACGAGGTCGAGTTCTTCTTCCTGCGTCCCCGCGACATCGCGGTGTACGTCGGCTCCGGCAAGCTCGACATCGGCATCACCGGCCGCGACCTGCTGCTGGACTCCGGCTCGCCGGCCGAGGAGATTCTCCAGCTCGGCTTCGCCGGCTCGACCTTCCGCTACGCCACCCGCCCCGGCACCGCCAAGGACGTCAGCGAGTTCGGCGGCATGACGGTCGCGACCTCCTTCGCGGGCCTGGTCCAGCAGCACCTCGCCGAGAACAACGTGGACGCCTCGGTCGTCCGTCTCGACGGCGCGGTGGAGACCGCCATCCAGCTCGGTGTGGCGGAGATCATCGCGGACGTGGTGGAGACCGGCACCACCCTGCGCAACGCCGGCCTGGAGATCATCGGCGAGCCGATCCTGAAGTCCGAGGCCGTGGTCATCCGCGGCACCGGAGCCCCGGACGACGACCCGAAGGTGCGCCAGTTCCTCCGCCGCATGCAGGGCGTCCTGGTGGCCCGCCGGTACGTGATGATGGACTACGACATCCGGGTCGAGCACGTCGAGAAGGCCGTCGCCCTGACCCCCGGCCTGGAGTCGCCGACCGTCTCCCCGCTGCACCACGAGGGCTGGGTCGCGGTCCGCTCCATGGTCCCGTCCAAGGACGCCCAGCGCATCATGGACGAGCTCTACGACCTCGGCGCCCGGGCGATCCTGACCACCGGCATCCACGCCTGCCGGCTCTGACCGGCCCCGTATCGCCCCACCCCACCGACGAAAAGACCGACGACGTGTCCGCGCCCCTGCCCAGCCTCCCGGTGACGTTCCGCCCGACCCGCACCCGGGTCGTGCTGTACGCGGTCGGCACCGCCCAGCTCGCCGCTCTCACGGCGATCGCGCTGGCGCTGCCGAAGCTGACCGGCGGCGAGCGGATCAGCTTCGTCGTCACCGGACTGCTGGTGGGTGCCGTCCTCCTGCTGCTCGGCCGCCCCAAGGTGGTCGCGCGGCAGGAGGGCGTCACGGTCGTCAACCTCACCACCCGCCGCGAACTGGCCTGGGCCCAGATCGTCCGGGTCAACCTCCGGCAGGGTGATCCCTGGGTCCATCTCGACCTGGCCGACGGCACCAGCCTGCCCGCCATGGGCATCCAGCCCGGTATCGCCCGAAATCAGGCAATTCGTGACGCCCGTGCGCTGCGTGACCTCACCGAGAAGCACGGTGCGCTCGACCACACGGCCGGGTGAGCCTGCCCTAACACGGGCCCCGCTGTTTACTCTGTTCTCCGGGACGCACCCCGCGTCCCGCCCCTTCGTGGGCTCAACCCGACCCGAGGAGTGACTCCCTCCGGCAATGGACGGATCGTCCTGTAGTACCTGCGCCGCCCCTCCGCATACCACGGGGGCGGCGGCATGACCGGCCCCCTGCTGCTGCTCGCCGCGGCCCTCGTCCTGATCCTCGCCAACGGATTCTTCGTCGCCGCCGAGTTCGGCCTCGTCACCGTCGAGAAGGCGGACGCCGAACGGGCCGCGGCCGACGGCGACCGCCGCGCCGGCACCGTCGTCTCCGCACTGCGCGAACTCTCCTTCCAGCTCTCCGGCACCCAACTGGGCATCACCATCACCTCCTTGGTGGTCGGTATGCTCGCCGAGCCCGCGCTGGCCGACGTCCTGTCCGGCCCGCTGCTCGCGACCGGGCTGCCCAAGGGCGCGGTCCCCGGCATCGCCGTCGTCCTCGGCATGCTGCTGGCCTCCGCCGTCCAGATGGTCGTCGGCGAGCTCGTCCCCAAGAACTGGGCGGTCTCCAAGCCGCTGCCGGTGGCCCGCTTCGTGGCCGGTCCGCAGCGGCGCTTCTCCCGGTTCTTCCGGCCGGTGATCACCCTGCTGAACACCGTCGCCAACCGGCTCGTCCGCGCCCTGGGCGTGGAGCCGACCGACGAACTGGCCTCCGCCCGCACCCCCGGCGAACTGGTCTCGCTGGCCCGGCACTCCGCCCGGGCCGGCGCCATCGAGCAGGACACCGCTGACCTCTTCGTCCGCACCCTCTCGCTGGCCGACCTGACCGCGGAGAACGTGATGACCCCGCGGGTGAGGGTCAGCGCCCTGCAGGCGTCCGCGACCGCCGAGGACGTGGTGAACCTCACCCGCGCCACCGGCCTGTCCCGCTTCCCCGTCTACCGCACCCGGCTCGACGAGGTCGTCGGCATGGTGCACCTCAAGGACGCGCTGGCCGTCCCGGCCGACGAGCGGCTGCGCACCCCGGCGGTCCGGATCGCGGTGCCGCCGCTGCTGGTGCCCGAGACGCTGCCGGTGCAGCCGCTGCTGGAGCGGCTGCGCAGCGAACAGCCGATAGCCGTCGTCGTGGACGAGTACGGCGGCACCGCCGGCGTGGTCACCCTCGAGGACATCATCGAGGAACTGGTCGGTGAGGTCCGCGACGAGCACGACCGGGTGGACCTGCCCGAACTCGGGCAGGCGCCGGCCGAGGAGGGCCGCCCCGCCTGGGACGCCGACGGCGGATGCCGGGTGGACACCCTGCGGCGGATCGGCCTGGACGCCCCCGACGGGCCGTACGAAACGGTGGCGGGACTGGTGGCACACATACTCGGGCGGATCCCGGCCCCCGGCGACACCGCCGAACTGGAGGGCTGGCGGCTCCGGGTGCGGCTGGTCGCGCACCACCGCGCCGAGCGGATAAGGATCGTCCGGACCGCGCCCGCGGCGCCGGTCACCCGTGAGCCCGTCGCGGCCGGTGCGGAGGTGGCCCGATGACCCTGGCCCAGCTGCTGTTCGCGGTGCTGCTCGTGCTCGCCAACGGCTTCTTCGTCGGCGCCGAGTTCGCCCTGGTCTCGGTGCGGCGCTCCCAGATCGAACCGCTGGCCAACGAGGGCTCCAAGCAGGCCCGCCGGGTGCTGCACGGTCTGGAGAACCTCCCGCAGATGATGGCCGCCGCGCAGTTCGGCATCACCGTCTGCTCCCTGACGCTCGGCGCGGTCGCCGAACCGACCGTCGCCCGGCTCCTGGAACCCCTGTTCGAGGCGGTCCGGATGCCCGCCGCCCTGATCCATCCGCTCGGCTACGTCATCGCCCTGGCGCTGGTGGTCTTCCTGCACCTCGTCATCGGCGAGATGGTCCCGAAGAACCTGGCCATGGCGGCGCCCGAGAAGACCGCCCTGTGGTTCAGCCCCGGCCTGGTGGCCTTCGCCCGGCTGTGCCGTCCGGTGACCGCCCTGCTCGGCGCCTGCGCCCACGGGGTGCTGCGGCTCTTCCGGGTCGAGCCGAAGGACGAGGTCGAGGCGGTCTTCACCAGCGAGCAGCTGACCCATCTGGTCGAGGACTCCGGCCAGGCCGGCCTGCTGGAACCGGCCGAGCAGGAGCGCCTCTCCGACGCCCTGGAGCTGGGCAGCCGCCCCGTCACGGACGTCCTGCTGGACCGGGCGGCGCTGATCACCGTCGAGCCGACGGTGACGCCCCGCCAGGTCGAGGAGCTGACCGTACGCACCGGCTACTCCCGCTTCCCGGTGTGCGCCCCCGGCGGCGCCTACATGGGCTATCTGCACGTCAAGGACGTCCTCGACCTGGAGGAACGGGACCGTGCGGTGCCGCAGCGGATCTGGCACGCGATGACCACGCTGCGCGCCGAGCTGCCCCTGGACGACGCCCTGACGGCGATGCGGCGGGCCGCCTCCCACCTGGCGGCGGTCGCCGACCCCAGCGGCCGGGTGCTCGGCCTGGTCGCCCTGGAGGACGTGCTGGAAATGCTGGTCGGCGAGGTCCGCGACCCGGCCCACCGCCGGACCCCGGCCTCCCGCACCCCGCACGACCGGCTCGCGGAACCCCGCGACGAGACGTCCCGGCCCACGGAGGACCGGGCCATGGCGCGCTAGCGAAGGACACCCCCGCCCGCGTCAGAAGCCCGGTGACTCCGGCCCCCGCCCCGACAGCACCTCGCCGTACGCCTGCATCAGGTCCGGCAGCCGCAGGGTCGCGAGGTCGTCGCGGGTGGGGGTGCCCTGCCAGGTGGACAGCCGCAGGTCGCGGTAGGCGCAGCTCTTCTCGTAGAGGGTGCGCAGGAAGCGGCCGTTGCCGAGCTCGTCGATCCAGCCCTGGTCGACGACATGGCCGCTGATGCTGCACAGCTCGTCGCGGGCCTCCGCATCCCAGTGGTCGCCGTTCTCCGCGGCCAGGACCTCACCGATGGCGGTCAGCTCCAGCGGCCGGTAACTGGGGAAGTCGACCCGGGTGGTGAACCGCGAGGACAGCCCCGGGTTGGCGGCCAGCAGCCGGTCCATGCCCTCCGGGTAGCCGGCGAGGATGACCACCAGCCGGTCCCGGTTGTCCTCGGCCCGCTTGAGCAGCACCTGCAGCGCCTCGTCGCCGTAGGCGTCGCCCTTGCTGTAACCGGAGTTGGACAGGCTGTACGCCTCGTCGACGAAGAGCACACCGCCCAGCGCGGAGTCGATCAGTTCATTGGCCTTGACGGCGGTCTGTCCGAGGAACTCGCCCACCAGATCGGCGCGTTGGGCCTCGACGAGATGGTCGCCGCCGAGCAGCCCCAGCGCGTAGAAGACCCGCCCGAGTATCCGGGCGACGGTGGTCTTGCCGGTGCCCGAGGGCCCGGAGAAGACGAAGTGCCGCTTCGGCGGCTGCACCGGCAGGCCCTGGCCCGCCCGCAGCCGCGCCATCCGCAGCTGGGCCGACAGCGCCCGCACCTGCCGCTTGACCGGCTCCATGCCGACCATCCGCTCCAGCTCCGCCAGCGCCTTCTCCAGCAGCACCGGATCGGCCGGCCCGGCGGGCAGCCGCTCGGTGCCGCGCGGTCCCGGCACCGCGGCCTTGGCCCGGGCCGCGGCCGGTTCGCCACCGGCCGGGGCGGCGCCCAGCGGATCTCCGAGCGGATCACCGTCCGGCCCGTCCGCCTCGCCGGTCGCCAGCAGCTCCCGGCCGTCGACGGGATCGAGCGGTGCCAGCGGGTCCAGGTCGCCGCCGGCCTCCTGGCCGAACCCGGACGCGGAGACCGCCGCCAGGTCGGAGCCCTCGTCCAGCCCGTCCACCTCGGCGATCGCGGCGAGCCGGGCCGCGGTGTCCATGAACGCCGGGTCCACCCGGTGCACCGCACGGTAGAGGGGGAGCGCCGCGGCACTGCGGCCGGTGCCTTCGTGGGCGCGGGCGAGCCAGTAGCGCAGCTCCTTGCGCTGCGGCTGCTCGCTGCGGCACCGCATCAGCGCGGCCGACAGCAGCGGCTCGGCCTGCCCGTACATCTCCAGCCGCACCCGCGCCATCCCGCCGAACAGCCCGGCCTCGATGCCCAGTACCGGATCGCCCAGCAGCGGGTCGGTGTGCCGGACGAGCTGGTCCCAGTCCTTGACGAGATAGGACCGGCAGGCGTGCAGGAAACGCACCTGCGGGTCGGTGTCGACCGGTGGGCAGCCGGCCAGCGCCTGGTCGAGCTCGGCGACGTGCCGGCCGTCGAGCCAGTGGGAGGCGTGCGCCAGCAGCAGGTCGCGGCCGGTCTCCAGCACCGGCTGCACCCACCAGCCCAGCCAGTACCAGGAGTTGAGGGTGCGTCGGTGCCGGCTGCGCATCTCGCCGAAGCGGTCGCGGTGGCGGTGCATCCGCAGCAGGGCGATGGAGGTGTCGGCGCGCAGCGCGTGCAGTCCCAGCCAGGCATCGGCCATCGACGGATCGAGCCGTACCGCCGCCCGGAACTCCTCCTCCGCCTGCGGATAAGCGCCCACGGTGTAGGCGTCGACCGCGCGCAGCCAGGCGAGCTCGGCCGGGGCGGGCGAACCCTGAGTTCCGAAATCCATCCGTCCCCCACAAAGCGTCCCCCGTGTGTGCCGCCGGGCCGGTGCCCGCCGCGGGAGCCCGTCCGAACCGGCGTGCGGCGTACGGGAGTTGACCCTCGCCGCGGCGGCTTCCGGTGCGTGGCCTGCGGTGGCACAGACCCGCATGGTACCTGCGGGAACGGCATGGGCCGTAGAGGGCGGTACGGGGCAAGAGCGGACGACGGTACGGCGCGGCGGCGCGAAGAATGCGATGACCCAGGGTAACCGGGAAGGCGGCGCACGCCGGTGGCGCGAGGTGGTTTTACGCAGAACGAAGCCCCCGATCACGGGGGAACAACCGGGGGCTTCGCATCTGCGGGCGGTCCGTTGAACCGCACATTGAGAACGTAAGTCCTGTACGCCCCCCAGGTCAAGCCGAGTTGGGGCACTCGGCAAGACCCCGTCGTCGGTGCGCCCCCTGCCGGCCGCGGTCTGCTACGCAGAGTGAAACACGGGGCCGATCAAGGTGCCGATGTGGGCCCCATCCGTACCTCGTACCCCAACTTCCCCTGGTGCACCAGAAAATCGGCATAGGGGCGCGAAGGATCAGCTGCGAAGTGCGCGCGCTCCGCCGGAATCCAGCCACTCCAGAACGCCGATAGGCCCGGCCCGTCCCGGAGTTGCCCCCTTTCCCAGGAATGTTCGCGCGTCAGTTCCATCCACAACAGGCAGCTCAGATACGGCCGCAGCGTCCGCCGTCCGGTGCCGACGCCCTCGACCAGGACGACCGGCGCGGGCGCCAGCGCACGCTCCTCGGTGAACTCCCCGCGCACCCAGTCGTAGACCCCGTACCGCGCCGTCCCGCCCCGGGACAGCGGCTCCACCACCTGGCTCCGGAACCGCTCGTCCCACGCGAACAGCTCCTCATGGGTGGCGAGGTCATCGGTGTGCACCACCGGGGCATCTCCCAGCGCCCCGGCGAGCCGCTCGGCGAAGGTCGTCTTCCCCGAGCCGGCGTGGCCGTCCACCGCGATCAGCCGCACCGGTCCGCAGGCGGGCGGCAACGTACGCAGCCGGGCGGCGAGCGGGGCCAGATCGTGAACCATCGCGCCAGCGTACGCCCCGGTCCGGCGCCCTCCCGCATGCCACTGGTGTGGACCAATATTCCCCGGGCGACGCGCGCCGCAGCGCCTTCCGAAGCGGGTCCGGAACAGCAATAGTTGAGCCACTGCCGTCCGTCGGGGCCCGCCCGCCGCCCCGGCCCGGCCCGCCCACCCGATCGCACGCATCCGACTGGGGGACCTCCATATGACCAGCTCCGCGCCCCGGCGCACCGTCCTGGCCGCCGCGCTCGCCGCGGCGGCCGGCGCCGCCACCCCCTTGGCCCTGGCGCACGCCGCCGACGAACCCCGCAGCCGTGCGGGCACCGCCGGGACGGCGGCCCGGGACGCCACCGCCGACACCACCGCGCGCCGATCGAAGAGCCTCGTGGACTATCACGCCTGGACCACCGCCGCCGACTGGAGCCGGGGCCACGCCGACGGCACCGCCGTCGCGCACGGCCCCCGCCCCGGCGTCCGCATCGCCCGCCCGGCCGGCACCGCCGACTACAAGGACCCCCACACCGGCCGGACCGCCGCCTGGGAGTACGCCACCTGGACCTCCCCGGTGCACGCTCTCGACGTCCCGGCCACCGAGGTCGTCGCCTCCTGGAACGCGCACACCCCGCCGGGCACCTGGATCACCGTCGAACTGCGGGGCGCCTACAGCGACGGCACCGCGACGCCCTGGTACGTCATGGGCCACTGGACGGCCGGGGACGGCGACGCGGACATCCGGCGGACCTCCGTCGACGGCCAGAAGGACGGCAGAAGCAGCATCTCCACCGACACCTTCGCCGTCGACGACCCCGCCGGCGGCCTCCGCCTCGCCTCGTACCGCCTCCGCCTCACCCTCCACCGCAAGCCCGGAACCCCGCTCACCCCCACGGTCTGGCGGCTCGGCGCGATGGGCTCGGACCTCCCCGACCGCTTCGAGGTGCCGGCGTCCACGCCCACCCAGGCCGGCCGCGAGCTGGTCGTCCCGCGCTACTCGCAGGAGATCCACAAGGGTCAGTACCCGCAGTACGACAACGGCGGCGAGGCCTGGTGCAGCCCCACCTCGTCCCAGATGATCATCGAGTACTGGGGCCGCCGGCCCACCCAGCAGCAGCTCTCCTGGGTCAACCCCGACTACGCCGACCCCCAGGTCTGCCACGCCGCCCGCTACACCTTCGACTACCAGTACGACGGCTGCGGCAACTGGCCCTTCAACGCCGCCTACGCCGCCACGTACCACGACCTCCAGGCCGTCGTCACCCGCCTCTCCTCCCTCAACGACGCCGAACGCCTGGTGCACGCCGGCATCCCGGTCATCACCTCCCAGTCCTTCCTGAAGACCGAACTCGACGGCGCGGGCTACGGCACCGCCGGCCATCTGATGACCGTCATCGGCTTCACCAAGGACGGCGACGTCATCGCCAACGACCCGGCCTCCCCCGACGACCAGGCCGTCCGCCACATCTACCGCCGCCGGCAGTTCGAGAACATCTGGCTGCGGACGAAGCGGTACGACGCAAACGGCAAGGTCAAGAGCGGTTCGGGAGGGGTCTGTTACCTCTACTTCCCGGCCCGTGTTTCCGCAGTTCAGAGGCGTGCACTTGCCTCTGTGGGAGTGCGCTGAAAGAGGTGGCAGGGCCCGGACTGCACGCGCGGTCCGGGTCCTGTCCTTAGGCCGCTTCGACAACCTGGGGAGAATCCGGGAGAACGCGTCGGGATCGGCGTGACCCAGCCAGTTCGGGACTGCCACGACACTCTCCCCAGCGTTCAGGTGCACCGAGGCGGAGTGTGCCTCACGCGATGACTTCGGCCGCCGCTGGCAAGCCGGTGGCGCAGGCACCTCGCAGAGTTCCCCCGCGTGAAATGACACTGCCCTGGGTCAACCCGCAGGCGCCGAACTCCGAGAAGGAGCGCAAGGACGGGGCCCGCGGCCGTAGGACTCGGCTCTGCGGATGACGAAGGCTGCGACGGTGGTCCGAGCGAGGCTGGACCGCCCCTGATGCAGTGGAAGCAGTGCCAACGGGCTGTGGAACCAGCGCTAACGACACCTGGTTGGCTTCCCGGCACTCTGATGGAGACGGCCGGACGGATCCGTTGCCGCGTCCGAGGTGCACTGCTCCTCCGGGTAAACGGGGGTCGGCGACGTAACGGGTCGGTTGTCGAAGAATGCGGCGCTGCCTTGCAGGTTGCCCGCTCAGAAAGGGAATCGCCTGCGACCAAGTCGAGGCTTTCCCGAGCCTTTTCATGAAGAAGGGGGAAGAGGAATGAAGAAACTCCAGTTTGTCGCCGGAGCGCTGCTCGCCGCCACGCTCGTGGTACCCACCACCAGCGCGGTCGCGACCTCCGCCAAGGGGGGCGGTGCCACCGCGTGGACCCCGGCGGCGGGCGACGCGGGGCGGATCGCCGTCAAGGACTCCAGTCATGACGGCGACCCGGTGAAGGCGGAGTACGAACGCAAGGCCAGCCCCAGCACCAAGCGGACCCTGTGGAACAAGAACGGTCCCAACACGACCGCGTATTCCGGGAGCGGGTCCCGCATCATCAAGTTCCAGGCGTGCGACGAGAACGACTGGGCCCCTGACGACTGCTCCGGATGGAAGGCCCCCTGAGAACTGACCTGGTTCTCCTGTGCCGGGCCGGCCGCGCGACGGCCGGCCCGGCGATTGTTTTTACGAACCCGGGTGACGATGAGGGAGCCAACCATGGTGAGAGCGGGAGAACCGGCCGTCCTTGAGGCGGCCGGTCTCCGCCGGCGGCGGGGCGGGCGCTGTGGGAGGGAGTCGACCTGGACGTCGGTCCGGGCTCACCGGCGGCGGACACCGAGCGGGCGGACCCGATGAACGGGCCGAACGGGGTGCGCATATGAGCACGGTCGCCGGCCGGGCATCCCGCGCGGACGCCGCCACGCCGGAGCGGCGCGGCGTACGGCTGTGCCGGCAGTGGGTCCGTACCGGTTGCGCCGTCGGGCGCGGTGGCAGCGGTGGGTGGCTGCGCTTCTGGGCACTGTGCGTCGCCTCGGCGGCGGTCGCCGTCGTCGCCCTGGCGGCTGTCGCCACGATCGCCACCTACGACGGGCGGGCGGCACGGAACCAGGCGCGCGGCCCCGTGATCACCGAACGGCAGCGGGACGCAGTCGGGCTGTGGCGGGAGGGCTTCGACACCGTCGACAAGGTCCCGCACAGCGTGGTCTACCTCCGCCCGCTGAAGCACGGGGCCCAGCCCCCACCGGGCCTGACCCGCTGGCCGGCTCCCGGTGAGGTGATGCTCTCGCCGGAGCTGGTCCGGGCGGGCCGGCACGAGGGGATCACCAGCCGGTACGGCCACTACGCGGGTCTGATCGGCAGGTCCGGTCTCGTGTCCCCCTCGGAGCGCCTCGCGTACGTCGGGCCGTCCCACGCACCGGACCCCCACGAACGGGAATCCTGGTCGTACGTGCGAGGGTTCGGGCAGAGCTACCCGATGGGCGATTCTCTCTACACCCGCCCGCTCGCCCATGCGCTGCTCGCCCTGGGGGCGCTGACCGGCGTGCCGACACTGGCGCTGCTGGTCGTCGCCGCGCGGGCCGGCTCCCCGGTCCCCGGCCGCCGCGGCGGCCCGTCGCCGGTGCCGGGAGGGGCCCGGCCGCACCGTGTGGCGGTCCGCATCGGCGAGGCCGTGCGGCCCACCGCCGTCGGAACGGCCCTGGCGGTGCCCCTGATGCTCGCCGCGATGGCCACCGACCTCCGGCTTCCCGGCACCGGCTATCTGTTGAACGGCGGCGATCTGCGGTCGGCATGGCCCTGGATGCTCGCCACACCGGCCCTGTCCTTCACCGTCACCCTGGTCGCAGTGGCCGTTGTCCCCCGCCCCGAACGCCGGGGCGCCGTAAACGGACGCCGGTCACCGGCCGGCACGGTTCCTCGGTGGCGGGTGGCCGGGTGCGGTCTGGGCCTCGCCGCCGTCGCGTTCAGTCAGTACCTCGTCCGGGCGCCCGGCCTCTGCGCCTTCATCGGCGGCACGGTCGTCATGTGGGCACTGCTGCCCTCCGTGGCCACAGTGGCGAGCCGCGCGCTCGGGGCGAAGCTCGCCGCATACGGGCACCGCACCGGCCGCCCCGGTCGAATGATCGGAGGGCGGTGGACGGTCGCGCACCCCGGCGTCGCGGTCCGGCCGTTCGTCGCCCTGATCATCGGGCTCGGTCTCGTCTGCCAACTCCAAATAGCGAACAGTGATGTCGGCGAGCAAGCGGCCGCGGCACGCGCTACCGAGGCCCGGACCGGAGAGGGCGTGCTCAACGTCCAGAGCCGTGACCTCCGCCCACCGCTGATCGAGACCCTGTCCCGCTCCCTGCCGGCGGGGTCCCACGTGCTCGGCCTGACCATGGACCTCGACGAGCAGGGGGCGCTTCTCCAAGGTTCCTGCCGTACGTTGCGGTTGCTCGGCCTCGGGTGCCCCGCCACGCCGAAGGCGGCCACCGGCCGCGACCCGCGCGTGACGGAAATCCGCGACTGGTACGGGCCGGGGCTGCGCGTCCAGGCCGCGCCCGCCGAGCTGCGTCTCGACCGGCTGCGCGGCTCA
The DNA here is from genome assembly GCF_026153355.1 of Streptomyces endophytica. Classification (GTDB taxonomy): domain Bacteria; phylum Actinomycetota; class Actinomycetes; order Streptomycetales; family Streptomycetaceae; genus Streptomyces; species Streptomyces endophytica. Next base: position 4,783,029 of record NZ_CP110636.1, read on the forward strand.
CTGCTGGTGATCAGCGACGGTCCGGCCCCACGTGCCGAGGTGGAGCGAGCGGCGTACGCGCTGATTCCGGCGGTGAACGTCGAGGCCCTGGGAGAGACCTGGCTGGTCGGCGCCGGCACCAAGACCCGGCTGAACAACTGGGTCCTACTGTTCGGATCGCCGGGGCTCGCTTTCCTGCTGCTGGCCGGCGGCTTCAGCGCAGCCGCGGAGTTCGCGCGGGTCCGGCACACCCTTGCGCCGCTCGCCGCCCTGACCGGCAGTCCCACCGCCCTCCGGGCGGCGGCCGGTTGGCACCTGGCCGTCCCGCTGCTGGTATCGACGGTGATCGCGGTCGCCGTCACCGCCTGGCACGCGGGTTCCTGGCCGCCGTGCTGGGGGACGGGACGTACTCCTGGTGGGTACTCGCCGCCGCACTGTGCGGCGGCGCCCTGATGGCCGCGACGCTCGGCGTCCAGGGCGGACGGAGTGCCATCCGCGCAGCTCGGCGAGGGCAGCCGGCGGAAGACTGACACTGCCGCGGCCGGTGAGCAAGCGAACTCCCGAGCCGCCGCTCCTATCCGGCGGACGTCCGGGATCCCGTCTACTCATCCGCCTGGCAAGTCTCACTCCGGTAGTTGGTGGGCGGCATGCCGTAGGCGGTGCGGAAGGCGCGGGTGAAGTCGGCCGCCCGGGGGAAACCCCAGCGCGCAGCGATCGTGTGGATGGGGGTGTGACGGAGGGCGGTGTCGGCGAGGTCGTGGCGGGCGCGTTCGAGGCGCTGGCGGCGGATCCAGGCGGCGACGGTGACCTCTTCGTCCTCGAAGACGCGGTACAGGTAGCTGAGGGATATGTGGTGGGCAGCTGCGACCGTACTGGGTGTCAGGTCGGGTTCGGACAAGCGCTGTTGGATGAACCCCTGGACGCGCAGGAGCAGGGCACGCCGACGGGTTTCCGGCGCGAGTGCGTCCTCGGCGTCGAGGGCGTGGGCGAGCAGCGCGGAGACCAGGTCGAGGGCCACCGTCCCCAGCCGGAGCCCGTCGGAGGGCTGGTAGGAGCCGCTGTCCCTGCACACCTGAGTGAGAAACTGGGCCAGCAGGGCACCGACGCCCTCCCGCCCCGACATCCGCCGGTTGACGAGCTTCTCGACGCCCTTCGCCGGCAGGGGCAGTAGCCCCCGGGGGACGAAGACTCCCGTCCCCCGTACCTGATCCTGGCTCTCACCGCTGCCCATCTCCACGTGATGGGGGCGTGAGGTGTCCATGAGGATGAGGTCACCCACGCCGTACGATGCGTCGCCGCCGGGATGGATGACCTTCGTGATCCCGCTGGTAGCGAGGGACAGGTGGTAGTACTCCGGGTCGGACCGCCGGACCAGCTGCGCGGTGCGCCGCACCGTCATCGGCGTGTGCTCAGTCGTACGCAAGCGCACGGCGCCGAGCTCCAGAATGCGCTGTGAGACAGCGAAGTCGGTCAGATGGTCAGTGAGAACTTCCATGGGCATGAAACTCCCGGCGACCTGCTCACGCCAGAAGTCGAACCGGTCCGCCGGAGCCACGTCGTCACTCCGGAACTCCATCTCGTCGAGCATGAACCCATTCCCCCTCTCGCCCGCCGCGAGCACGCCCTGCCACCTGCACGGCATGCCCGAAGCGGAGCTCCCTGCGACAACAGACCACGCGGCTCCCCGCGGAGCGGGCGGAGAGCCGGAGACCGCCACTGCTCTCCGGCGACCGCGCAGTGCTTCCGTGCCAGCGTAATTCCCCCTCTCCTCGGGGCCCGGAGCCCTGACGCCGCTGGGTACGCCGGGAGCACGATCGGGGCCCGTGGTCACGAGGGCGACGGCCCCGGCGCCCCCTGGCCGGCTACGTGGCGTTCGGCGAACGTGCGCTGGATCGACCGCATACGTCGACCGTATGGCGACGGGCGGACGCCCGCCCCCGGTCCGCATCCCTCCGGGCGCCGGTCCTGGAGGATGCCGTGTCGTTTCGCCGTGCCCTCCGCCGCGAGCCGAACCGGCCACCGCTCGACTTGGAAGGCCCTCCGACGGACTAGGTGCGGTGGTGGTCCGCGGTGGGTGAGGCCCATGGTCGTAAGGACGCCCTCTCCCCAGAACGGAGCGAGTCCTTGCAGAGAGCCGCACCGATCTCACCACAGGTCATGGAGTCGCTCTCGACGCCCGAGCAGGTCGAGACGTACTTGGGCACGCTGGAATTCCCCCTGGGCGTGCCCACCGACGAGACCGCCGACCGCCTCTACGACCACCTGGACCGTCTGCACGGCGTCCGGGGGTTCCTCGACGCGTACGCCGGTGTCAGTGCGTGGGCGGCCCGCAAGGGCTTCCTGGCGGCGGGGGTCAGGGACCACGACGTCCTGCTATTCCCGGAGTTCATGGACGCCAAGACGCTGCTGCTGACCGGGAACGCGGACACCGTCTACTTCGCGGCGTTCCTCGACCTGACGGAGGGGCCCGTGGTGGTGGAGATGCCGCCCCTCGCCCTCAGCTTCGTCAATGACATGTGGTTCCGCTGGGTCACCGACCCGGGCATGCCCGGACCCGATCGCGGGACCGGCGGCGCCTACCTCTTCGTACCGCCCGGATATCGAGGCCCGCTTCCCGAAGGCGGGTTCTTCACGTACCGAGTGCGCACCACGCGGCTCATCCTGGGCGGGCGGGCGTTCCTGGAGGGCGACGACCCGAAGCCGGCGGTCGAGCGCGTCAAGGAGCGGCTGCGCATCCACCGCTACGTCCCCGGCCTGTACGGAACGAGTGTCGCGGAGATCGTCACCGGGGGTACGGCCCCGCCGCTGCCGTGGACCGCGGAGACCTGGACCGCCGCACTCCGAAGGGCGGACCCGCCGCGCTTCGTTGAGGGCTCCGGGCTGCCCGTGAACACCGTGCCGCCCGCGGACGAGACGTACTTCGACTTCGCGAACGAGCTGGTCCAGGATCAGCCGGCCGAGGCGCTCGATCCCGAGATCGCCGGTCCGCTGGCCGCGGTCGGGATCGTCAAGGACCGGCCCTTCCAGCCGGATGCGCGGATGCGGAAGATCCTCACCGAGGCGGCCGCGGTCGGGAACGCCACGGCACGCACCCTCGCATGCCGTCCGCGCCCGGCCGAGGGGGCGCACTTCTACGGCACGTCCTCCCAGTGGGTCAACGGCCTGCTCGCGTCCGGCTACGACTTCATGACCCCGCCCGCGGACGTCACCGACAGCGGCCTCGAACCTCGTCCGAGCAGCGGTGCCCGGAAGCTGAACTTGCGGTCCTGGTGGTGGTACCTGGCCGTGGGCATCAGTCCGACGTTCGCCACGCGGCTGATCGGAGTCGGCTCGCAGTACGTGTTCTCGTTCGCGGACCAGGACGGACGGCCCCTCGACGGCGGCAGGCACTACCGTCTGTCGCTCCCGCCGGACGTTCCCGCCGCCCGGTTCTGGTCGGTCACCGTCTACGACAACCAGACGCGGTCGATGATCGACACCCCGCAACGGTTCCCACGGGCCGGCAGCCAGGCCTACCCGGGCCCGGCCGCGGTCGCCGACGCGGACGGCACGACCACGGTGCATTTCGGGCCCGGCCGGCCCGACGGCGTGCCGGAGGGCAACTGGATCCGCACCACGCCGGCCCGGGGGTGGTTCGTGGTCCTGCGGCTCTACAGCCCCCTGCGGCCGTTCTTCGACAAGACCTGGCGACCGGGCGAGATCGAGGCGGTGGACTGACGTCGCGCGGCGATGAGCCGCGGGCACGAGGTCCGGACGTGAGGTGGCCATGAGCACGGGCCCGCTGAGGAGTTGGAACGACGGTGCCGCGAAGCGGGCGATCGTCGACTTCGTCACCTCCGCGGCGGTGGAGGGGACGCCGGGCTTCGTTCCGCCGAGGCACCGGGGCGCGGTGTTCGACAACGGTCAGCATGAAGAACGACCGGCATGCAGTACGGAAGGAACGACCCCATGAGGAGGAACGCGGTGCCTCACGTGAGCGATGCGCCCAGCCCGGGCACATCAGCCGAGACCCTCGCGTCGATCAGCGTCCCGGACCGGCTGGAGACGGCCTTCGGCCCGATGGACTTCTTCGACGGCATGCCGCTGCCCGACACGGTCACCCGCGGATATGACGCGCTCGATCTGCTACGGGGGATCGAGGTCTTCCTCAATTGTCTGCCCGGCGCCACGATGGTGGCGATGCGGCGCGGGCTGCGGAGCATCGGTGTCGACTCCCACACGATCGGCTACACGGCCCCGCGGTGCAGCTCGGCACCGAAGGTGCTCACGGCGAACACGGAAACGACGTACGGAATGACCTTCCTGGCGCTCGATCGGGACGGCCCGACCGTGATGGAGGTGCCCGAGGGGTCGCTGAGCGTCGTCGACGACCTCTGGCAGCGCTACATCACCGACATGGGGATCGCCGGGCCCGACGGGGGCAAGGGAGGCAAGTACCTCTTCCTGCCGCCCGGCTACGGCGGCGACGTCCCGGACGGCTACTTCGTCTCGCGGTCGCCGACCTTCTCCTGCTGGGCGGCGCTCCGCGTGCTGGGGGGCGTCGAGAGCCTGCTCAGGACGCGGGTGTACCCGCTCTCGGCCGCGGCCGACCCGCCGGACCAGCGTTTCGTCAACTTCGCCGACACGGACTTCCACATGATCCCCGCGAACGACTTCTCGTTCTTCGGGGAGGTCGACGAGATCGTTCAGGAGGAGCCGCCCGAGGCGCTCGACCCCGAGCGCGCGGGCCAGCTGGCCTCGATCGGCATCGTGCCGGGCGAGCCCTTCCGGCCGGACGACCGTATGCGCTCGATCCTCGACACCGCCGCGCGGGTCGGGTCGGGCCTGGTGCGGACGCTGACCTTCAAACCGCGCGATCCGGGTTCCTACTACTACCCGGGCAGCTCGTGGAAGAACATGTTCCCCTCCGGAAGCCACGAGTTCCTCTCGCCGCAGGGCGCGCGTCTGCTGGACGCGCGCGCTGTGTTCCATCACGGGGCGATCGTGATCACGCCGGCGATGGCGACGGCGGCGGTCGGGGCCGGTTCGCAGTACGCCTACACGGCAGAGGACTCCACCGGCTCCTGGCTCGACGGTGCACGGAGCTACACGCTCACCCTTCCCAGGGACATCCCGGCGAAGGACTTCTGGGCCGTCGACGTCTACGACCCCCAGACCCGGTCGCTGCTACGCACCGACAACCCCTACCCGAGCGTGCACAGCCTTTCGGACGCCGTGCAGGCCGAGGACAGCGGCGCCACGGTCATCCACTTCGGCCCGACCGCGCCGCAGGGCAGGGAGGCGAACTGGATCCAGACGCTCCCCGGCAAGGGATGGTTCGTCATCCTGCGGCTCTACGGCCCCCTCGAAAGCTGGTTCGACCGAAGCTGGCGGCCGGGCGAGATCGAACCGGCGTGAGCCGGACAGCGGTGGGTGAGGCGATCGGTCGGATTCCCTCCACGGCGTCGGCGCGGGACAGAGCCCTTCCCGATCACCGGGTGGTCCTGACGCTCGTAACCCCCAGGGCGCGTTCCGAGGGGAACGGATAGGAACCGAAGAGAACGCAGGTGAGGTGACCCGGGGGAGGCGTCCGACGGGTCGTCCGACGGAAAGGCCCCGAAAGCGCAAGAGCACGGCCAACTCCCGTTTCCTGGGCGTTGGTCGTGCTCCGCTTCGGCTCCCGGATGAATACCAGAGCCCGTAAGGGGTGGCAAGGCAGGAGTTTTGGCCAAGATGTGAACGAGCCTTGCCCCGGCCGTCGGTCGGCACGTTCAATCGATCTTGATCACGGCAGTCAGGTACCTGGCTGCCGTGCGCCATGAGATCGAGGAGCGATTGCGTGATGTCCGAGAACGACCGGTCCGTGAGGCCGCACCCGTCCGCCCTTTCCGCGGACCGGCCCAAGAGCCCGGTGTGTTCCTACACGGAGTGGGACCCGCTGGAGGAAGTGATCGTCGGCATCGTCGACGACGCCAGTTTCCCGACCTGGCACATGGCCTTACCTCCGGTGCTCCCCGGAAATCAGCACGAGACCTTCCGGCGGAACGCCGGGAAGCCGTTCCCGCCCGAACAGGTCGCCGCGGCCCGCGCCGAACTGGAGGAATTCGTCCGAATATTGGAGGGCGAAGGGGTCACGGTGCGCCGGCCGGAGCCCATTCCGCAGCGCACGCCCTACACCACGCTCGACTGGACCAGCACCGGAATGTACGCGGCGATGCCCAGGGACGCGATCCTCGTCGTCGGTGACGACATCATCGAATGCCCGATGGCCTGGCGCTCCCGCTACTACGAGAACCTCGCCTACCGTCCGCTGCTCAAGGAGTACTTCCACGGCGGCGCGAAATGGACCGCCGCACCCAAGCCCGAGCTGACCGACGCCCAGTTCGACCAGGACTGGACCGATCCGGGCGAGGACGGGCCGCAGCGACTGGTGGTGACGGAGTTCGAGCCGACCTTCGACGCGGCCGACTTCACCCGCTGCGGTCGCGACATCATCGCGCAGAAGAGCAATGTGACCAATGACTTCGGAATCGAGTGGCTGCGCCGCCACCTCGGCGACGAATACCGCATCCACGTCTTCGAGTTCAACGACTCGCACCCGATGCACATCGACGCCACGCTCGTTCCGATGGCGCCGGGCAAGTTGCTCATCCACCCCGAACGGGTGCCGGAGGTGCCGGAACTGTTCAAGGGCTGGGACGTGATGGCCGCACCCCAACCGGTCATTCCGGACGGGCATCCGCTCTACATGACCAGCAAGTGGATCAACATGAACATCCTCATGCTGGACGAACAGCGGGTCATCGTCGAGCGGCAGGACGAGCCGATGATCTCGGCGATGAAGAAGTTCGGTTTCACGCCGATTCCGTGCAATTTCCGCAATTTCAACAGCTTCGGCGGATCGTTCCACTGCGCCACCGCGGACGTCCGCCGCCGCGGAACCCTGCAGTCCTACTTCTGAGCGGCAGCGGCCGTACGCGGCCAGCACCCGGACGATCACCGTGGCCGCCCCGTCCTCCGGCCCCCCACGTACCTGTCTGTCCCGCCGCGGGGCGTCTCGCCGTTGCTCCCCCAGCTAACGCTGGGAGGTGCCCCCAGCGGCGGGCTAGGTGTGCTGTCCCGGGACGTTGGTGACAGGCGACATGCCTTTCAGGGTGCTTGAACGAAGTGAGGGCCTTCTGGCTCGGTGTGGATTGCGACATCTACCGCCGAGTGCAGGAGGCCCTCGTGATCCACCGTAACGCCCCGCTGACGCCGACCGGCAGGCTGCGTCTGGCCCGGTGCATCGTCGACGACGGCTGGCCGCTGCGCCGTGCCGCGGAACGTTTCCAGGTCAGCCACACAACAGCCGCACGCTGGGCTGGCCGCTACCAACTGCACGGGCAGGCGGGAATGGAAGACCGCTCCAGCAGGCCTCACCACCAGCCTCACCGCACGTCCGCCGCGGTGGAGGACGAGGTCGTCCGCATGCGACGCGAGCACCGGATCGGCCCGCTGCGGCTGGCCGCCCGTGCGGATCTCGCAGCATCCACCGCCCACCGCATCCTCACCCGCCACGGCCTGCCACCGCTGGCCGCCACCGACCGGGCCACCGGCGAACCCGTCCGCCGCTACGAACGCGCCCGGCCCGGCGAATTGGTCCACATCGACGTCAAAAAACTCGGCCGCATCCCCGACGGCGGCGGCCACAAAGCTCTCGGCCGGGCAGCCGGCCGCAAGAACCGCAACAGCACCGGATATGCCTACCTGCACACCGCTCTGGACGACCACACCCGACTCACCTACACCGAAAACCTCCCCGACGAGAAGGCCGCCACCTGCGCGGACTTCCTCACCCGCGCCACCGCCTGGTTCGCGCAATGCGGGGTCACCGTCGAACGTGTCCTGACCGACAACGCCTGGTCCTACAGCAAGAACACCTGGCGCCAGACCTGCCGCGACCTGGGCATCCAACCGCGCTGGACACGACCCTGGCGCCCCCAGACCAACGGCAAAGTCGAACGCTTCCACCGCACCCTGCTCGACGAATGGGCCTACCACCGCCCCTACAGCTCAGACGCCGAACGACAGGCCGCGTTCCCCGACTGGCTGGACTGGTACAACTACCACCGACCCCACACCGGCATCAGCGGCCACACCCCAGCCAGCCGCGTCACCAACCTGTCCGGTCAGCACAGCTAGGGGGTTGTTGGGTGCGGTGACGGACCTCCGGGGCGTCCCCTCCCGTGAGGGGGAAAGTGAAGGACGGTGGGGGGCACATAACGCCCACGCGTCCGCAGGCAACAGACCAGGTCCGCCCCCAACCAGCTCACAAACTCCCCCTCACGGGAGGGGCTGGACCGGAGGACGAAGTCTGGAGGGCCGGCACCGCACCCGACAAACAACGCCCGCCGCTGGGGGCACCTCCCAGCGTTAGCTGGGGGAGCAACGGCGAGAAGCCCCGCGGCGCCGCAGACGGCTACGTGCGAGGCGCCGCAAAGCGCGCAACGGCGAGCGAGCCCCGCGGCGCCGCAGACGGCTACGTGCGGGGGCGCCGCAAAGCGCAGCGCCCCGCGGCGGGACAGACAGGTACGTGCGGGGGCGCCGCAAAGCGCAGCGCCCCGCGGCGCCGCAGACGGGTACGTGGGAGGCACAGCAAAGCGCCCCCTGTCGAGGGGGAGGGGATCACGAGATATCTTGATGTCGAGCAATGTTGCAGACGTGGAGCGGAGCACCCGGTGACTGACTCGACCATCATTTACACCCACACTGACGAGGCCCCCGCCCTCGCGACGTATTCCTTCCTGCCTGTGATCCAGGCCTACGCGTCGCAGGCCGGCGTCAACGTGGAGACCCGTGACATCTCCCTGGCCGGTCGCATCATCGCGAGCTTCCCCGAGCGTCTCCAGGAGGGGCAGCGCATCGAGGACGCCCTCGCCGAGCTCGGCCGGCTGGCCAAGACGCCCGAGGCCAACATCATCAAGCTGCCCAACATCTCGGCCTCGATCCCGCAGCTGAAGGCCGCGATCGCCGAGCTGCAGGAGCAGGGCTACGCGCTTCCGGCCTACCCGGACGACCCGAAGACCGACGAGGAGCGCGACATCCGCGCCCGCTACGACAAGGTCAAGGGCAGCGCCGTCAACCCGGTCCTGCGCGAGGGCAACTCCGACCGCCGCGCCCCCGCCTCGGTGAAGAACTACGCCAAGGCCCACCCGCACCGCATGGGTGAGTGGACGGCGGGCTCGAAGACCAACGTCGCCCACATGACCAACGACGACTTCCGCTCCACCGAGAAGTCCGCGGTGGTCGGCGAGGCCGGTGCGCTGCGCATCGAGCTCTCCGGCGACGACGGCTCCACCACCGTCCTGCGCGAGTCGGTACCGGTCCTCGCCGGCGAGGTCGTCGACGCCTCCGTCATGCGGGTCGCCGCCCTGCGCGAGTTCCTCACCGCCCAGGTCGCCCGCGCCAAGGCCGAGGGCGTGCTGTTCTCCGTGCACCTCAAGGCCACGATGATGAAGGTCTCCGACCCGATCGTCTTCGGCCACGTGGTCCGGGCCTTCTTCCCGAAGACCTTCGCCAAGTACGGCGAGGTCCTCGCCACCGCCGGCCTGACCCCGAACGACGGCCTCGGCGGCATCTACAAGGGCCTGGAGTCGCTGCCCGAGGGCGCCGAGATCAAGGCGTCCTTCGACGCGGAGCTCGCCGAGGGCCCCGAGCTCGCCATGGTCGACTCCGACCGCGGCATCACCAACCTGCACGTCCCCAGCGACGTCATCGTCGACGCCTCCATGCCGGCCATGATCCGCACCTCCGGCCACATGTGGGGCCCGGACGGCCAGGAGCACGACACCCTCGCGGTCCTCCCGGACAGCAGCTACGCCGGCATCTACCAGGTCGTCATCGACGACTGCCGCGCGCACGGCGCCTTCGACCCGTCGACCATGGGCTCGGTGCCCAACGTCGGCCTGATGGCGCAGAAGGCCGAGGAGTACGGCAGCCACGACAAGACCTTCGAGATCCCCACCACGGGCACCGTGCGGGTCCTCGACGCGTCCGGCAACGCCGTCCTGGAGCAGGTCGTCAGCGCCGGCGACATCTTCCGGATGTGCCAGACCAAGGACGACCCGATCCGCGACTGGGTCAAGCTCGCCGTCACCCGTGCCCGCGCGACCGGCGACCCGGCCGTCTTCTGGCTCGACGCCGAGCGCGCCCACGACGCCCAGCTGATCCAGAAGATCAAGCAGTACCTCCCGGAGCACGACACCGAGGGCCTGCAGATCGAGATCATGGCGCCGGTCCACGCGATCAAGTTCTCCCTCGACCGCATCCGCCGCGGCGAGGACACCATCTCGGTCACCGGCAACGTCCTGCGCGACTACCTGACCGACCTGTTTCCGATCCTGGAGCTGGGCACCAGCGCCAAGATGCTCTCGGTCGTCCCGCTGATGAACGGCGGCGGCCTGTTCGAGACCGGCGCCGGCGGCTCCGCGCCCAAGCACGTCCAGCAGCTGGTCAAGGAGAACTACCTGCGCTGGGACAGCCTGGGTGAGTTCCTGGCGCTCGCGGTCAGCTTCGAGCACCTCGCCCAGAAGACGGGCAACGCGCGCGCCCAGGTGCTCGCCGACACCCTCGACCGGGCGACCGGCTCCTTCCTCAACGAGAACAAGTCGCCCAGCCGCCGGCTCGGCGGCATCGACAACCGCGGCAGCCACTTCTACCTGGCGTTCTACTGGGCCCAGGAGCTGGCCAAGCAGACCGAGGACGCCCAGCTCGCCCAGGCGTTCCAGGGCCTGGCGGCGACCCTCGCCGAGCAGGAGAAGACCATCGTCGACGAGCTGATCGCGGTGCAGGGCTCGCCGGCCGACATCGGCGGCTACTACCAGCCCGACCCGGCGAAGGCCGCGGCGGTCATGCGCCCGTCGCAGACCTTCAACCAGGCCATCGCCTCGCTCGGCTGACCCAGCCGCTCCGGGCCCCACGGCCCGTTCCGCCCCGGCCGGCATCGCGCCCGGCCGGGGCGGCGCCGTACCGGAACCGATGGGGCCGGCGCCGTTCGCGGCATCATCACCCGACCTCACCCGGATCGCCCGCCACCACCCGGGCCCCGCCCTCCCTGCACCGCGTCGATCCGGCCGAGGGGCTCCTCCCGGACGACGTCGCCACGCTCCGGAAACGGGCCGCCGACCACGCGCCCGGAACCGGCGGTGGCCAGGGGACGCGACCCGACCGCACGGCGGCCCCCGGCGCGGTAGCGTCACCCCGTCGTCACCGCCGCCCATGACCGCGCACACCGGTCACGGCGGCCCGGTCAGCACTTCTCACGGGGGACACACCGATGGAACTCGCCCAGGTCCGCCTGCTCGTCACGGACTTCCGCGGCTGCTACCGCTTCTACCGGGACGTGCTGGGCCTCACCCCGCAGTTCGAGGCCGAGGACGGCCCGTACGCCAAGTTCACCTGCGACCGGGGCTCCGCGGGCATCGCCCTCCAGGACCGCGCGCAGCTGGCCGAGGTCCTCGCCGACCTGGCGGCACCCCCGGCCGGACACCGCGCCCTCATCGCCCTGCGCGTCGACGACCTCGACGGCTACTGCGCCGAGCTCACCGGGCGCGGTGCGGTCCTGGACCACGGCCCGGCCCCGATGACCGACCGGATGCGCGTGGCCCACCTCAGGGACCCCGAGGGCAACCTCCTCGAACTCCAGCAGTGGCTGGCCCCGCGCACCGCCGGCTGACCCGGTCCGGGCCCGGCGCCGCTCACCCGACCAGGTCCAGCACCGGCCGCAGCCCGTCCGGCCGGCGCTCCACCGGCAGATGGTCCACCGGCAGGTAGGCGCAGCCGAGCGCGGTCGCCCCGCCGTCCGCCGTACGGTCGTCGCCCACCATCAGCACGGCCGACGGGTCCAGGCCCAGCTCCTGGCAGGCCACCGCGAACAGCCGCGGATCCGGCTTCTGCAGGCCGTGCTCGAACGAGAGCACACAGCTGTCCAGGTAACGGGCCAGGCCGTGCGCGCGCAGCACCGGCCGCAGGTCCCAGCCGATGTTGCTCAGCACGCCGGTCCGGACGCCCCGCCGGCGCAGCTCCGCCAGCACCTCGGCGGCGTCCGGGTAGGGCCGCCAGGCCGCCGCCGTCCTGTGACGTTCGTAGAGCGCGTCGTACAACTCCTCGGCCGGCAACGGGACTTGACGGGCCAGCCCGGTGTACAGCGCACGGTGACGGGCGGCGTCCCGGTCCCGGACCTCCCACAGCCCGGCCAGTCCGTCGGGCAGCGCGACGGGGGAGGAGCCGCCGGGCAGCGCCCCCGCCCGCTCCAGCTCGGCCGCCCGGCGGGCCAGCTCCGTCTCGTCCATGGCGACCCCGGTCGCGGCCAGCGCGGCACGCAGCCAGGACTCCGCGGGCTCGATCCGCAACAGCGTCCCGGAGAAGTCGAAGAGCACACCCTTGATCGTGGTCATGGCCCCATCCTGGCCCGGAACGGCGCGCGGGGCGACGGGCGGGCACGGAGCATGCGGCCCGGGCCAGGGCCTTTCCGGCCATCGTGCCCCGGCCCCCGGGCACCCGGCCCCGCCCTCAGGTCAGCGCGGACAGCCCGGGAATGAACGTCACCAGCAGCGGTACCGCCGGGAGCAGGACCGCGCAGGCCGTCATCCGCAGCCGGCGGCCCGGCGTGAAGCGTGGAGCGGGGGCGAGCAGCCGGTCCACCCGCTGCGGGACCTCGGCAAGCTGCGTCGGACAGGGCCCGAACACCCCGCGGTCCTCGTTGAGTTCGACCAGGGCCAGGGCGACCGTCAGCCGGCCGAAGCGGCGCGAGGCCACGTCGTCGGCGGCCAGTTCGACCAGCCGGTGCACCTGGTCGCGGAACGCCGCGAACACCGGGATCTGCGGGAAGCCGGCGGCCAGCGCCGACGCGCAGTAGAGCAGCAGATCGTGCCGGGCCCGCACATGGCCCTGCTCATGGGCGATCAGCGCATCGAGCTGACGACCCTTCAGCCGCCGCAACGCCGCCGTGGTGAGGACCAGTTGGGGCGAGGAATGATGCAGCCACCACGCCTCCGGGCGGTCGCCCTCCAGGACGACCAGCCGTTCACCGGCCGGCTCCTCGCCGGGCAGCAGCGGGACCCGCCGCCGCAACTCGTCCCGGCTCCGGCGTCGGCGGGCCCGCGCATCGCGCACCTCCCGGGTCAGCGCGAGGCCCGTCCAGGCACCGCCGCCGGCGAGCAGCAGGGCCAGCACACCGGCCCAAGGCCCGTAGCCCTGCAGGGCGTACGCCTCGACGACCACCCGGGGCGCCGGGCCGAACACCGGGCTGCGGACGGATTCCCAGGCGGCGGCCGCGCTCAGCGACATCGCGAGGATGCAGCACAGCAGAACACCGGCCACCACGCACTGCCACACCCACAGGGCGAGCACCGGTTCGCGGTCGGGCCAGTCCGAACGGGCCATCAGCCGCGGCGCCATCGACGCGGCCAGCGCGCCGAGAATCATCAGCGCGAGAGGGACCATCATGGCGTCAGCCTATGAGCGCGCGACTACTCGTTGGTACAGGCATACATCGGAAGTGACGTACGCCACCCCGGCCGAAGGTGTGGAACGGAGGCGGCTGTACGGCCCGTGGGCGCGTCGGGCTCACATCATGAGCAGCATCGCCAGCATGCCGATGCCCATCGCCACCCGGCAGGCGCGCAGCACGTCCGCCGTCCCGGCACCGCCCGCCACGGCGGGCACCCCGGCCACCGCCGGCCCGTCCGCCGCCGGCACCAGCCGGACGCCCGCGCCGATCACGTAGACCGTGTAGTAGACGAGCAGCAGACCCGTCACCCACGGCACCCCGCCCGGCGCGGAGTGCGTCATCGTGCCCAGGTGATCCATCCCGGCCATGCCGTGTCCCGCGCCCGGCCGGCCCCCGGGGCCGCCCGGCCACACCATCGCCAGCGCCATGTACACCATCGCCAGCGCGCCCACCGCGTGGTGCAGATGCCGGCGCACCAGCGCCACCACGGCCGCCGCCCCGAAGCCCGCGGTGAACAGCCACGGCGACCACGGCGGCGCCACCACGGACGCCGGCACGGCCATCGCCGCCATCCCCAGCGCCATCACACCCTCCCCGCGGGCCGCCGCCCGCTGCGCGGCCGGTACGCCGCCGGCCCGGGCCAGGCAGTACGCCCCGGCGCCCGCGCACAACAGGACCAGCAGCCAGCCGACCAACGGTGGTGCGTGCACGAAGCGCCTCCCTGCGGCCGTCGCCACCCGTACGCGTCGGCTGCAGGATGCCCGCGGGACAGGCCGCACACGGGAGCGCACGGGCGCAAACCGGGAGCGCGGAAGCGGGCCCGAGACGCTCTCAGGGCCTGTCCGAGGGGTCAGGGCCGGCCAGGTGTTAAGGCCGGTAGCGCAGCGGATGGTCCGCCGGGACCTCGGTGAGCACGATGCGGTGCCCGTCCGGATCGGCGATCCACATCTCGATCAGCCCCCAGGGCTCCTGCACCGGCGGCCGCAGCACCTCCACCCCGCGCGACACCAGCTTCCGGTGCGCGGCCTGCGCGTCCGCCACCTGGAGCCACAGCCGGAGGGTGTCCGTGGCCGGCTCCGTGGCGCGGCCGGAGACCTCCAGGTAGCCGCCGCCGAGGAAGTAGACCGTGCCGCGCTCGGGACCGGTGCCGAACTCCCGGTAGATCTCCAGCCCCAGCGCCTCGCCGTAGAACGCCCGCGACCGTTCCGGATCGGACGGCCGCAACAGCACCCTGCTGCTCAGTACATGCACCATGCCGGCGACCCTACGCCGCCCGCGCAGCGGCCCCGACACGGCGCGCGCACCTCTTGTTAGCCTCGGATCCGCCAGCCGCCCGGCTCCGCCCCGCCCGGCCCGAGAGGACCCCGCCCGCCATGCCCACCACCGAGCTGACCTTCCGCACCGCCGTCGACTCCGACGTCCCCGGCCTCGTCGACCTCATCGAGTCGGCGTACCGCGGCGACGCGAGCCGGGCCGGCTGGACCACGGAGGCCGATCTGCTGGAGGGCCAGCGCACCGACCCGGAGGGCGTCGCCGCCGTGGTGCGGCACGAGACCGGGCTGCTGCTGGTCGCCGAGCGGGACGGCGCGCTGACCGCCTGCTGCCAGCTCGAACACCGCGGCGACCACGCGTACTTCGGGATGTTCGCGGTGCGCCCCGCGCTCCAGGGCGGCGGCTTCGGCCGGACCATGCTCGCCGAGGCCGAGCGGACCGCCCGGGAGACCTGGGACGCCCGGGAGATGCGGATGACCGTCATCCGGCAGCGCACCGAACTGATCGCCTGGTACGAGCGCCGCGGCTACCGCCGCACCGGCGAGTTCAGCCCGTTCCCGTACGGCGACGAGCGGTTCGGGATCCCGCAGCGCGCCGACCTGGAGTTCGAGGTGCTGGTCAAGCCGCTGGGCTGACCCGTCCCCGGCGGGGCGTGCTACAGCCGCCCCGCCTGGATGATCCGCTGCAGGAACTGCCGGGTGCGGTCGTGCCGCGGCTCCCCGAAGACCTGCCCGGGTGTGCCGCGTTCCAGTACCACCCCGCCGTCCAGGAAGCACACCTGGTCGGCGACGTCCCGCGCGAAGCCCATCTCATGGGTGGCGATGACCATGGTCATGCCCTCCTCCTTGAGGTCGCGGACCACGCCGAGGACCTCGCCGACCAGCTCCGGGTCGAGCGCCGCGGTGATCTCGTCGAGCAGCAGCAGCCGGGGCCGCCCGGCCAGTGCCCGGACGATCGCGACCCGCTGCTGCTGGCCGCCGCTGAGCCGGTCGGGATACTCCCCGGCCCGTCCGCCGAGCCCCAGCCGGTCCAGCAGCTCCCGGGCCCGCTCCTCCGCCTCGGCGCGCGATACCCCGTGCACCCGGCGCGGCGCCAGCGTGATGTTGTCCAGCACGGTCATGTGCGGGAAGAGGTTGTACGCCTGGAAGACCACCCCGATCCGGCGCCGCACCGCGTCCGCGTCGGTCCGCGGATCGGTGATCTCCGCGCCGTCCAGGAAGATCGCCCCGTCGTCGATCTCCTCCAGCAGGTTGGCGCAGCGCAGCAGCGTCGACTTGCCCGACCCGGAGGCCCCGATCAGCGCGGTCACGGTGTGCGGGGGCACCTCCAGGTCCACGTCCCGCAGCACGACCGTGCCCCGCCCGTACGTCTTGCGCACCGATTCCAGCCGCAGTACGGGGCCGTCCCCGGAAGCCGCCGCGGCCTTCTCGGCGGCGGGCCGCGGTGTGCGGTCGGTCGTGCTCATACCAGCCCTCCCTGGGCGCGCCGGCGGTCCATCCGGGCCGTGACCCAGTCCGTGAACCGGGTCATCGGGATCGTCAGCGCGACGAAGACCAGCCCGGCCACGACGTAGGGCGTGAAGTTGAAGTCCTTGCCGGCGATGATCTGCGCGGCGTACACCGCGTCCACCGCGCCGGCGATGGACACCAGACCGGTGTCCTTCTGCAGCGAGACCAGGTCGTTGAGCAGCGGCGGCACCACCCGCCGCACGGCCTGCGGCAGCACCACGAACCGCAGCGCCTGCCCGCTGGAGAGCCCCAGCGACCGGGCCGCGGCCCGCTGCGAGGGATGCACCGATTCGATCCCGGCGCGGAAGACCTCGGCCACGTACGCCGAGTACGTCAGCACCAGCGCGGCCCCGCCGAGCACCACCGGATCGGTGGTGACGCCCTGCAGCCGCAGCGCCGGCACCCCGAACACCACCATCAGCAGACAGATGATCAGCGGCAGCCCGCGGAAGAAGTCGGTGTACGCGGTGGCCAGCGCGCGCAGCGGGAAGAACACCGGGCCGCGCAGCGTGCGGGCCACCGCCAGCAGCAGCCCGAGCACCAGCACCGCCGCCCCGCACACCACCAACAGCCGCAGGTTCAGCAGCAGCCCGTCCAGCACCTGGGGCAGCGCCTTGCGGGCGTACGCGGCGCTGAAGAACGTGTCCCGGGTGCGCGGCCAGCCCGGGGAGCCGGTGATCACGACGAACAGCACGACGGCGGTGACCACGGTGCTCAGCGCGGCGACCGCCGCCGCCCGGCGGGC